>NZ_VOUX01000006.1 GCF_008011855.1 Serratia bockelmannii | reverse complement strand
GCTTTTCTCTCGCTGACCCGGCGGCTTGTCAGTCGTTGTTCCCGGTCAGTGGAGGCGCATTATAGGGAGTTCTCGGCAGGCCGCAACCCCTAAATGCAAAAAACTTTTCAAGCGCGGTTTTTTTCGGCAAAAGGGCGAAAAAGCGACGAATTTATGTCACTTTTTCAGGCAAACAGCCATAAAAGCTGGCGATCGCTGGAGTAAAATAGAAATAACGATGTCAGTAAGGACCCGCAGCCATGCCGTTAAATGCACAACAACAGGCCGCCCAACGCAATCTTTCTTATCTGCTTGCAGAGAAACTCGGCCAACAAATTCTGGCGGGCGATTATCAGGCCGGCAGCATCCTGCCCGGTGAAATGGAACTGGGCGAGCAATTCGGCGTCAGCCGCACCGCAGTACGCGAAGCGGTAAAGATGTTAGCCGCCAAAGGCATGTTGCTACCACGCCCGCGCATCGGCACCCGCGTGATGCCGCAGAGCCAATGGAATTTCCTCGATCAGGATTTACTGACCTGGTGGATGACGCGGGAAAACTTCGATCAGGTGATGCAACACTTCCTTATCTTGCGCACCTCGCTGGAGCCACAGGCCTGCGCGTTGGCGGCAGACCACGCCAGCCCGCAGCAAACCAAGCTGCTGGCGGAACTGATGGCGGAAATGCGCGCGCTGCATACCCAGTTTGACCGCGAGCGCTGGATCCAGGTCGATACCCAATTCCACCAGCTCATCTATGAGGCCAGCGGCAACCCGTTCCTGACCTCGTTCGCCAACCTGTTCAGTTCGGTGTACCAAAGCTACTTCCGCGCCATCACCGGCAATGAAGTCATTAAGCTGCGCCATCATCAGGCTATCGTCGATGCGATACTCGCCGGGGACAGCGCCGGCGCGCTCGTCGCCTGCCAGGTGCTGCTGAAAGAGAAAGACTAGACACGCTCCCCGCTTATATATAGAAGAAAGAGACGAGGGACAGACGACCATTTAACCAGGACCGACCATGACCCAATCCGCGCGCAGTATGGCAGGGCTACCGTGGATCGCCGCAATGGCGTTCTTTATGCAGGCGCTGGACGCCACCATCCTCAACACGGCGCTACCGGCGATCGCCCAAAGCCTGGGGCGATCGCCGCTGGCGATGCAATCGGCCGTCATCAGCTACACACTGACGGTGGCAATGCTGATCCCGGTCAGCGGCTGGCTGGCGGACCGCTTCGGCACCCGGCGCGTGTTCATCTTCGCCGTCACGCTATTCACCCTCGGCTCGCTGCTGTGCGCCCTCTCCCCCACGTTGAGCGCGCTGGTCGCCTCTCGCGTGCTGCAGGGCATCGGCGGCGCGATGATGATGCCGGTCGCGCGGTTGGCGCTGCTGCGCGCCTACCCGCGCAGCGAACTGCTGCCGGTGCTGAACTTCGTCACCATGCCCGGCCTGGTCGGGCCGATTCTGGGGCCGCTGCTGGGCGGGTGGCTGGTCACCTACGCCACCTGGCACTGGATTTTCCTGATCAATATCCCTATCGGCCTGCTCGGCATCTTCTATGCGCGCAAATACATGCCGGACTTCACTACGCCCAAACGCCGCTTCGATTTTCTTGGCTTCATGCTGTTCGGCCTGAGCCTGGTGCTGATCTCCACCGGGCTGGAGCTGTTTGGCGAGCGGGTACTGGCAAGCTACGTTTCGCTGGGTATTCTGCTCAGCGGCTTTGTGATGCTGTTCGGCTACATCGCGCACGCCCGCCGTCACCCTCAGCCGCTGATCGGTCTCGACCTGTTCAAAACCCGTACCTTCTCGGTCGGTATCGCTGGCAACGTCGCCTCCAGGCTGGGCACCGGCTGCGTGCCATTTTTAATGCCGCTCATGCTGCAGGTGGGATTCGGCTATACGGCGATCGTCGCCGGTTGCATGATGGCGCCAACCGCCATCGGCTCGCTGATGGCGAAATCCACCGTCACTCAGGTGCTGCGCTGGTTCGGCTACCGTAAAACGCTGGTCGGCATTACCGTTATCATCGGAGTGCTGATCGCCCAGTTCGCCCTGCAAAGCCCGGGCATGCCGCTGTGGCTAATGATCCTGCCGCTGTTCGTGCTGGGCATGGCGATGTCCACCCAGTTTACCGCCATGAACACCATCAGCCTGGCGGATTTGAACGACGCCAACGCCAGCGCCGGCAACAGCGTCCTGGCGGTCACCCAGCAGCTGTCCATCAGCTTCGGCGTGGCGATCAGCGCAGCGGTGCTGCGTTTTTACGAATCCCTGTCGTTAGGCACCATGATCGACCACTTCCATTACACCTTTATCACCATGGGGATCGTCACCGTGGCGTCGGCGCTGGTGTTTATGTTGCTGAGAAGGAAAGATGGCCGCAATTTGATCAGCGGCCAGGAAAGCAAGAAAGAAGCGAAGGTGGCGAGCTAACGGCGGCCCACCGAGGCGCGTTCCACCAGCTCGGGCGTCAGCACCAGCACCTGGGGCGCGCGCTCCGGGTTTTGCAGGCGGTTGATCAGCGCATCGATCGCCAGTTCGCCCAGCGAATCCTTCGGCTGATGAATGGTGCTCAGCGGCGGCGCCAGATAACGGGCCAACTCAATGTCATCGTAGCCCATCACCGCCATATCCTGCGGCACGGAAAGCCCGGCCTGATACAGCGCCTGATAAACGCCTACCGCCACCGCGTCGTTGCCAGCGAACACCGCATGCGGCGGCTCGTCCAGCGCCAGCAGTTGGCGCATGGCGTTTACCCCGCCCTCAAACTCAAAATCGCAATGCACTTCATACCCTGGCGAAACCGGCAATCCGGCGCGACGCATTGCGTTGCGATAGCCTTCCAGTCGGTGACGAGCGGTGGTTTTATCCTCCGGGCCAGCAATGCAGGCAATCTTGCGGTAGCCGCGGGCGATCAAATGATCGGTCGCCATCTCGCCGCCCAGCAGCGAGTTATCCTGAATAATGTCGTTGGCGCCCTCGAACGGCGCCCAGTCCATCATCACGATCGGCAATGACGGGTAGCGGCTCAGGGCATCTTGCGATGGCCGGTGGTTTTCGGTGCACATCAACAGCAAACCGTCGACGCGCTTTTGCAGCAGCGTCTCCATGCTGCGGTTCATGCGCGCGGCGTCTTCTTCGGTGTTGCACAGGATCAGGCTGTAGCCGCGTTCATAGCAGCTGCGCTCTACGCCGCGCACTACTTCGGCATAAAACGGGTTGTTGCTGGCGGTCACCAGCATGCCGATAGTGCGCGTCTGATTGAGCTTCAGGCTGCGCGCCAGCGCAGAAGGCGCATAGTTCAGCTGTTCCACGGCCGCCATGACCTTGTCGCGCACGCTGTCGCTGACAAAGCGATTGTTGTTGACCACATGCGAAACGGTAGAGGTTGAAACGCCCGCCAGGCGGGCGACATCTTTCATGGTGGCCAAAGGATCACCCCTGCTGCTGCAAGAAGGCGTCGATCTCTTCACGCCACGGCACCGAAGGCTGCGCGCCGGGGCGGGTCACGGCGATCGCCGCCGCCGCATGGGCGAAACGCACCGCGTCGGCCATGACCTTGCCTTCCAGCAGGGCGGTCACCAGCGCGCCGTTAAAGGTATCGCCGGCGGCGATGGTATCCACCGCTTGCACCTTGAAACCGGGCACCAATTTGCCGTTGCCGTTTTCGCTCAGCCACACGCCGCGGCTACCGAGGGTGATGATCACCGTCGCGATGCCCTTGTCGTGCAGCGCCTGCGCCGCACGCGCCGCATCGACGTCGTTGTCCACGGCGATGCCGGTCAGGCGCTGGGCTTCGGTTTCATTCGGGGTGATCATATCGATCATGCCCAGCAGCTCGTCAGGTAGCTCGCGCGCCGGAGCCGGGTTGAGGATCACCTGCGTGTGATGTTGCTTCGCCAGGCGGGCGGCGGCAATCACCGTCTCCAGCGGCGACTCCAGCTGCATCAGCAGGGCATCGGCGTCGATCACTTTTTGTTGGTAGCGCGCCAGGTAATCCGGCGTCACCGCGGCGTTGGCGCCGGCATCAATGCCGATCACGTTCTCGCCTTCGGCGTTGACGAAGATCAGCGCCACGCCGGTGGTGCTGTCGGCGATGGCTTCAATCGGCTGGGTATCAATGCGATCGCTCGCCAGCTGCCGGCGGACACGTTCGCCGATATCGTCGGCGCCCACGCAGGCGATAAAGGCGATCTTCGCCCCGCTGCGCCCGGCCGCCACCGCCTGATTCGCGCCCTTGCCGCCAAACGCCACCTTATACTGTTTCCCGATCACCGTTTCGCCCGGGTGGGGGAACTGTTCAATATTGAGGATATGGTCGGCATTGATGCTGCCAAGAACCACCAGCTTACCTGTTTCCATCGCATTGATTCCTGAATTGCGCGCCATCGTAAACGCCCCGTTCCGATGGCGCTGGTATGACTTACTGAGTGACCAGTTTCAAATCGACCGGGATGGTCGCCGGCACTTTTTCGCCTTTCAGCACTTTATCGGCGGTTTCCACGCCGATCACGCCGATCTGATCGGGGCGCTGCGCCACCGTCGCCGCCAGCTTGCCGCCTTCGACCGCTTTCACGCCGTCAGCGGTGCCGTCGAAGCCTACCACGATCACGTCGGTTTTACCGGCGGTTTGCAGCGCGCGCAGCGCACCCAGCGCCATTTCATCGTTCTGGGCGAACACCGCCTGCACATCCGGGTGCGCGGTCAGCAGGTTCTGCATCACGTTCAGGCCCTTGGTGCGATCGAAATCGGCCGGCTGACTGGCCAACAGTTTGAATTTATTCTGATCCAGCGACTGCTTGAAGCCTTCACCGCGTTCACGCGCGGCAGAGGTGCCAGCGATGCCTTCCAGCTGAATCACCTTGGCATCGGCGCCCGCTTTCTTGGCGATGAAATCACCGGCCATTTTGCCGCCCACGCGGTTATCCGAAGCGATGTGGCTCACCACGTCACCCTTGCTCGCCACGCGGTCCAGCGTGATGACCGGGATCTTAGCCTGGTTGGCCATCTTGATGGCGTTACCCACCGCATCGGAGTCGGTCGGGTTGATCAACAGCAGCTTGGGCGCCCGCACCATCAGATCCTGCACGTTGGCCAGCTCTTTCGCCGGGTTGTTCTGGGAATCCAGCACCACCAGGTTGTAGCCCAGCTTGTTGGCCTCTTGCTGCGCCCCATCCTTCATCGAGACGAAGAACGGGTTGTTGAGGGTGGACACCACCAGCGCGATGGTGTCTTTGGCCATGGCATTGGCGCTCAGGGTGGCGCTCAGCGCGATGGCGGAAGCTAAGGTTGCCAGTTTTTTCATTTTCATCATCGTGATTCCTGTAGGGGGAGGTTACTTGTTGCTTTTGTTATCTACCAGAACCGCCAGCAGTATCACCACTGCCTTCACGATCATTTGGTAGTAGGAAGAAACACCCAATAAATTCAGGCCGTTGTTCAGGAAGCCGAGGATCAGCGCCCCGATCAGCGTGCCGACGATACGCCCCTTGCCGCCGGCCAGGCTGGTGCCGCCCAGCACCACGGCGGCGATAGCGTCCAGCTCATAGCCGGTGCCGGCGGTCGGCTGCGCCGACGACAGGCGCGCCACTTCGATCACCCCGGCCAGCGCCGCCAGCAGGCCGCACAGCGAGTAGACGATAATCTTCACTTTATCGACGCTGATGCCGGACAGGCGGGTCGCCGCTTCGTTGCCGCCCAGGGCATAAATATAGCGGCCCAGGCGCGTATGGTGCAGCATATACCAGGCGGCGATGAACACGATCGCCATGATCCAGATCGGCGTAGGCACGCCCAGCGGGCGGCCGATGCCGAACCAGCCGAAGGTGTCGGCCACGTCGGTGAAACCGGTATTGACCGGGCTGCCGTTGGTGTACACCATGGTGACGCCGCGCAGCAGCAGCATCATCACCAGCGTGGCGATAAAGGCCTGCACTTTGCCTTTGGCGACGATCACCCCGGTGCAGGCGCCAATCGCAGCGCCCAGCGCCAATGCCGCCGCCACCGCCACCAGCGCGTTGACCTCAAAGCCGACGATCGACGCCGCCACCGCGCCGGTCAGGGCCAACAGCGATCCTACCGACAGATCGATGCCGGACGTGAGGATCACCAGCGTCATCCCCACCGCCATGATGGCGTTCACCGAAGTCTGCTGCAGAATATTGAACAGGTTGTTCAGGGTGAAGAAGTTCGGGCTCATGGAAGAGACCACGGCGATCAGCACCAGCAGCGCAATCAACGACTTCTGCTCTAACAGCCACTCTTTACTGAACCAGCGCTTGGCTGCGATAGTCTGGGAACTCATATCTGATTACTCCTGCTTTACGCCGTATTGCTTGCCGACGGCTGCCGCCATCAACGCTTCCTGGGTGGCCTGTTCAATCGGGAACTCGCCGCTGAGATGCCCTTCGTGCATCACCAGAATGCGATCGCTCATGCCCATCACCTCCGGCATTTCCGAAGACACCAGAATGATGCTCAGCCCTTCCTGCTTGAACTGGTTGATTAACTGATAGATCTCTTTTTTGGCGCCGACGTCGACACCGCGCGTCGGCTCATCGAGGATCAGCACTTTCGGCCGGGTCATCAAACCACGGGCGATCGCCACTTTTTGCTGGTTGCCGCCGGAAAGCAGGCCGATCGGCTGCTCCATCGACGGCGTTTTGATATTGAACAGGCGGATGAAATCCCCCACCGCCTGCCGCTCGTCGGCCTGTTTCAGGCTGCCGTCGGCGCGGCTGAAGTAGCGCAGCGCGGTCAGCGACATGTTTTCCTTCACCGACATGCCCAGCACCAGGCCGTCGCGCTTGCGGTCTTCCGAGATATAGACGATGCCGTTCGCCAACCCGTCCTGCGGCGAGTGGGTGACCACGTCGCGGCCGTCCAGGCTGACGGTGCCGGCCTTACGCGGCGCGGCGCCGTACAGGATCTTCATCAATTCAGTGCGCCCGGCGCCCATCAGCCCGGCCACGCCGAGGATCTCGCCGCGGTACAGCGTAAAGCTGACGTCTTCAACGCCGGGTCCGGAAAGGTGGCTGACGTCCAGCCGCTTTTCCCCGCGCGGCAAATCAAGGCGCGGGTATTGTTCTTCCAGCTTGCGGCCGACCATCATCTCTATCAGCGAATCTTCCTGCAGCTCGCTCACCGGCCGCTCAGCGATGAACTGCCCGTCGCGGAACACGGTCACGTCGTCGCAGATTTCAAAAATCTCTTTCAGGCGGTGCGAGATATAAACGATGCCGCGCCCTTCGGCCTTCAGCTCGTTGATCACCTTGAACAGCGAGGCGGTTTCGGTGTCGGTCAGCGCATCGGTCGGTTCGTCCATGATGATCACTTTCGATTCGAAGCTCAGTACCTTGGCGATCTCCACCATCTGCTGATCGCCGATCGACAGCTCCCCCACCAGCCGGTGGCTGCTGTAGCGCAGGTTGAGGCGCGCCAACAAGCGATCGGCCTCGGCGTACATGCGCTTCCAGTCAATGCGGCCGAAACGGTTGACGAACTCGCGGCCGAGGAAGATGTTTTCCGCAATCGTCAGCTGCGGGATCAGGTTCAGCTCCTGATGGATAATGCCGATGCCCGCTTCCTGCGAATCCTTAGGCCCGTTGAATACCACCTCTTTACCGAGAAAATACTGACTGCCGGCGTCTTTCTGGTAGATGCCAGTCAGCACTTTCATCATGGTGGACTTCCCGGCGCCGTTTTCCCCCACCAGCGCCATCACCTTGCCGGGATAGACGCTGAGGGCGGCGCCGGAAAGCGCCTTCACGCCGGGAAAGGCTTTATCAATCCCTTTCAGTTGCAGTAAAGGTTGCATACGCGCCTCAGAAAGTTACGCCGGCGCACAGGATCACGTTCGCGTAAGGCGAACACTCTCCGCTGCGGATCACCGCCCGGCTGTGCTCGGTTTGCGCTTTAAACGCCTGATGGCTGATATAGCGCACGCTGATGGTATTGCCCTGGCGTTGGCCCAGTGCGGTCAGTTCAGCCAACAATGCCTCGTGGAGCGACGGATTTTGTTTCACGATCTCTTCCGCCAGGATGGCGTTTTCTACCTGCATCTCTTGCGTGACCGCCGCGAACACCTGCATGAAGGTCGGCACGCCCTGCGTCAGCGCCAGATCGATGCGCTGCGTCGCCGCCGGTATCGGCAGGCCCGCATCGCACAAGGTGAGCTGATCGGTGTGCCCCAGCCGGGCAATCACGGCAGACACGTCGGAATTCAGTAATACGCCTTTTTTCATCTTCTCACTCCGCTAGCGAAACGTTTCGCTCTCTGGAGGAGTTTAAAAAAACGGCAGGGGAAGGCAACCGGGACAATGCAGAAGTGTGATCGCTATCGAAACGTTTCGTTAACGCCCGGACAATGCACAAACAAAAGGGGCTCAGCCATGCTGAGCCCCTTATTCGGCGGGTTAGATCTCGACCTGCGTGCCGAGTTCGATGACCCGGTTCGGCGGGATCTCAAACTGATCCGGCGCGCGCAGCGCGTTGCGGCTCAGGGCGACGAACAGCTTGCCGCGCAGGTAGAGGTACCATGGCCGCTTGGTGAGGATCAGCGACTCATGGGACATGAAGAACGACGTCTCCGACATGCGGCACGGCAACCCTTCCAGCCCGCAGCGGTGGAACACTTCCTCGACGTTCGGCGTTTCGCGCCAGCCGTAGCTGGCCACCACCCGCCAGAAGGTCGGCGACAGCTGTTCGATGGTCACCCGGCGCACGTTGTGCACGTAAGGCGCATCCTCGGTGCGCAGCGTCAGCAGCACCACGCGTTCATGCAGCACCTTGTTGTGCTTCAGGTTGTGCAGCAGCGCAAAAGGAATGACGTTGGTGGCGCGCGACAGGAACACCGCGGTACCCGGCACCCGCACCGGCGGCGATTTCTCCAGCGAGGCGATCATCGCCTCCAGCGAGTTGCCGTGTTCGTGCAGGCGGCGCAGCAGGCGGAAGCGCTCGCTCTTCCAGGTGGTCATAATGATGAACATCACCAGCGCCAAGGTCAGCGGCAACCAACCGCCAGAGAACAGCTTCAGGGCGTTGGCGGAGAACATCGGCACGTCGATGATCAGCAATATGGTCACGATGCCGATCGCCAGGAAGCGGTTCCAGTGCCAGTTGTTGATCGCCACCGAGGTGACCAGAATGCTGGTCAGCACCATGGTGCCGGTGACGGCGATGCCATAAGCCGCCGCCAGGTTGCTGGAGTGCTCGAACCCGATGATCACCAGCACCACCGAGATATACAGCGTCCAGTTGATCACCGGAATGTAGATCTGGCCGGATTCCATTTCCGAGGTGTGAATGATGCGCATCGGCGACAAATACCCCAGGCGCACCGCCTGGCGAGTCAGCGAGAAGACGCCGGAAATCACCGCCTGCGAGGCGATGACCGTTGCCAGGGTTGCCAGAATCAGCAGCGGGATCAGCGCCCAGTCGGGTGCCAGCAGGAAGAATGGGTTTTTGATCGCTTCAGGGTTTTTCAGCAGCAACGCCCCCTGGCCGAAGTAGTTGAGCACCAGCGAAGGCAGCACCACGGTGAACCAGGCCAGGCGGATCGGGAACTTGCCGAAGTGCCCCATGTCGGCATACAGCGCCTCAACGCCGGTGATAGACAGCACCACCGCCCCCAGCGCGAAGAACGACACCTTCTTATATTCCATAAAGAAGTTGAGCGCCCATTTGGGATTCAGCGCCTGCAGCACTTCCGGGTTCGAAATGATGCTGCGCGCGCCCAGCACCGCCAACACGATGAACCACAGCAGCATTACCGGGGCGAACAGCTTGCCGACGCTGCCGGTGCCGTGTTTTTGGATAACGAACAGCAGCGTCAGCACCAGAATGGAGAGCGGGACGATATAGGCGTCGAGCGCAGGCGCGGCGATTTCCAATCCTTCTATCGCCGACATCACCGAGATCGCCGGGGTGATCACCACCTCGCCATAGAAGAAGCTGCCGCCGATCAGGCCCAGTATCACCAGCACCGCGGTGGTGCGCGCCGAGGTGTTGCGCCCGGCCAGCGACATCAGCGTCAGAATACCGCCCTCGCCGGCGTTGTCCGCACGCATCACGTAGGTGAGATATTTGAGGGAAACGATCACGATCAGCATCCAGAAAATCAGCGACAGGAAGCCGAAAACCACGTCTGGACGAACATCGAAGCCGTAATGGCCGGAGAAACACTCTCTCAGCGTATAGAGAGGGCTGGTGCCGATATCACCGTAGACCACGCCGATGGCCGCCAGGGTTACCGCCGATAAGGACTGCTTATGCTCTGCGCTCATAATTCGTTTCTTTATCAGAACATCCGTTAGCGATGCATCCGCATCAGGCAAAATACGGGCTCAAAGATCCGTCACGCCCACCAGAAAGCCGCACAGTATGCACCATTTATACGGCTTGCCTACCCTTATATCAGAGCCGAAAAATAAACAAAATGTGAACCGGATATCCGACTTAACTGATAAAATTTTTACTAATCAATAAGCTATACCATTAAAAATAATGGTGGTTTATCATCGAATTATCGACCAAGATTGGCTAACTCTCGGACAATACGACGATTATATGACGCCATCATCCCTTCTGGCAGAACGAATTTCCCGCCTCAGCAGCGCGCTGGAGAGCGGCCTTTATGAGCGGCAAGAGGCGATCCGCCTGTGCCTGCTGGCGGCACTGAGCGGCGAAAGCGTATTCTTGCTCGGCCCGCCCGGCATCGCCAAGAGCCTGATCGCGCGCCGGCTGAAGTTTGCCTTCCGCAACGCCCGCTCCTTTGAATACCTGATGACGCGCTTTTCCACGCCGGAAGAGGTCTTCGGCCCGCTCTCGATTCAGGCGCTGAAAGACGAAGGGCGCTATCAGCGCCTGACCGCCGGCTATCTGCCGGAAGCGGAGATCGTGTTTCTGGACGAGATCTGGAAGGCCGGCCCGGCGATCCTCAACACCCTGCTGACGGCGATCAACGAACGGCGCTTTCGCAACGGCAACAGCGAAGAACCGATCCCGCTGCGCCTGCTGGTCACCGCCTCCAACGAACTGCCCGAAGCGGACAACAGCCTCGAAGCCTTATATGACCGCATGCTTATCCGCCTGTGGCTGGACAAGGTGCAGGATAAACAGAATTTCCGCTCGCTGCTGGTCAACCGCCAGAGCGAAAGCCAAAACCCGGTGCCGGCGGCGCTGAGCATCAGCGACGAAGAGTTTCTGCAGTGGCAGCCGCAGATCGACAAGGTGGCGCTGCCGGAAGCCTGCTTTGAGCTGATTTTCCAGCTGCGTCAGCGGCTGGACGCGCTGGAGCAGGCGCCATACGTCTCCGATCGGCGCTGGAAAAAAGCCCTGCGTCTGCTGCAGGCCTGCGCCTTCTTCAGCGGGCGCGATGCCATCGCCCCGCTCGACCTGATGCTATTGAAAGACTGCCTGTGGCACGATCTCACCTCGCTGAAGCTGCTGCAACAGCAGATCGATCAGCTGCTGACCGAGTCGGCCTATCAGCAGCAGTCGATGCTGATCCAGTTGCAACAGATCCATACCCGCTGGCTGCAGGACCAGCAGCAGCAAAGCGATCGGCAGGCCATCAGCCTGGTGAAAAAGGGCGGCATGTTCAGCCGCAAACCGCAATATGCGCCGGCCACGCCGTTCGCCGGCGGCACCCTCACCCTGCTGCTGCAAAAACCGCTGCAGCTGCATGACATTCAGGTCAACCATCTGAGCATTGAGAGCAGCGTGCTGGATAACTGGCTGCAAAAAGGCGGCGACGTGCGCGCCAAGCTGAACGGCATTGGCTTCGCGCAGCCGATCGATTTGGACGTCGATGACCAACTGCACCTGACGGTGCTGGACGTCAGCCGCCAGCCTTCGCTGCTGGCGCTGCCGGGCAAACAGGCCACCGCCACGCCGCAGGCGCTGCTGGATGAAATGGACGCGTTGGCCCAGCGCCTGGCGGAGCAGCGCCGCGCCTTCAGCCAACATCAGCCCTGTCTGTTCACGCCTGCCGCTGGCCTGGCCAAGATCGAAGCCAGTCTGCTGCAAGTGGCGGAACAGGTTAAACAGCAACAGCAGCAAATGCGCGGCCAGTAACCATGCTCAGTCTGGAGACGCTCGATCTGCTTCTGGCGATCACCGAAGGCGAGATGATCGAGGAGATGATCGTCGGCATGCTGGCGGCGCCGCAGCTGTCGGTGTTCTTTAAAAAGTTTCCGGCCCTTCGCCGGGCGCTGGATCGCGATCTGCCACGCTGGAAACTGCAGCTCAAGGAGCGTCTGCAGGAGGCTATGGTGCCGCCGGCGCTGGCGCAGGAGTTTTACCGCTACCAGCAGTGCCAGCTGGAGAACAACACCCAGTTCTATCACAACCTCAATGACACGATGGAGCTTCTGCGTCAGCTGGTCTCGCCGTTTTATGAACAGGCACGCGCGCTGGTGGACGCCGCCGATCTGCCCAACCACCCGCTGGACGACAGCTTCCAAACCCTGTTCCTGCAGCGCTGGCGCATCAGCCTGACGCTGCAGGCCACCATGCTGCACCACCAGCTGCTGGAACAAGAGCGCGAGCAGCTGATGGCGGAACTGCAGGAGCGTCTGGCGCTGAGCGGCGCGCTGGAGCCGCTGCTGTCGGAAAACGACACCGCCGCCGGCAGGCTGTGGGATATGAGCAAAGGCCAGCTGCAGCGCGGCGATTACCAACGGCTGGTGGAGTACGGCAACTTTTTGCAGCAGCAGCCGGAGCTGAAAAAGCTGGCACAGCAGCTGGGCCGCAGCTACCAGGCCAAGGCGGTGCAGCAACAAGACGCGCAGCCGGAACCGTTCAGGGTCATGGTGCAGGTGCCGGCCACGCTGCCGGAAGAAGTAAATGGCATTCATCAGAGCGACGACATCCTGCGCCTGCTGCCGCCGGAGCTGGCGACGCTGGGGATTGAAGAGCTGGAGTTCGAGTTTTATCGCCGCCTGCTGGAAAAGCGACTGCTGAGCTACCGCCTGCAGGGCGACGTCTGGCAGGAACAGGTTCTGATCCGTCAGGTCACCCACCAGCAGCAGGATCAGCAACCACGCGGGCCGTTTATCGTCTGCGTGGACACCTCAGGATCGATGGGCGGCTTCAACGAACAGTGCGCCAAGGCGTTCTGTCTGGCGCTGCTGCGCATTGCGCTGGCGGACAACCGCCGCTGCTACATCATGCTGTTCGCCAACCAGATCGTGCATTACGAACTCACCGCCGCCAGCGGCATCGAGCAGGCCGTGCGTTTTCTCGGTCAGCAGTTTCGCGGCGGCACCGATCTGGCGGCCTGCTTGAACGCCACCGTCACCAAAATGGCGGAGAGCGGCTGGTTCGACGCCGATGCGGTGATCATTTCCGATTTTATCGCCCAGCGGTTGCCGGAGGAGGTAATAAAGAAGGTGAAACAACAGCAGCAAAGCCACCAGCAGCGTTTCCATGCGGTGGCGATGTCCGCCTACGGCAAACCCGGCATCATGCGCATCTTCGATCATATCTGGCGCTTTGATACCGGGCTGAAAAGCCGTTTAATGCGCCGATGGCGGCGCTAGGCGGTTAGAGCAGGCCTTCGACCGCCCCGCGCACTTCCGGCGACCACACGCCGCACTGCACCTGGCCGATATGCGACAGCTGCAACAGCAGCATCACCAAACGCGACTGACCGATGCCGCCGCCGATGGTCTGCGGCATATCGCCGCGCAACAGCGACTGGTGCCATTCCAGCTTCATGCGTTCTTCATCGCCGGTCAGCGCCAGCTGATGTTTCAGCGCCGTGGCGTCGACGCGGATGCCCATGGAAGACAGCTCGAAAGCGTCCTGCAGCACCGGGTTCCACACCACGATATCGCCGTTCAGGCCCGCCAGGCCATCCGCCGTCGGCGTGGTCCAGTCATCATAATCCGGCGCCCGCACATCGTGCGATTTGCCGTGCGACAGCTTGCCACCGATGCCGATCAGGAACACCGCGCCCAATTCTTTGGCGATCGCCCGCTCACGCCCTTTGGCGTCCAGATCCGGATAGCGCTGCAGCAGGGTTTCGCTGTGTACGAAGTGGATCTGTTCCGGCAGGAACGGGGTCAGGCCATGCTCACGGCTGACTTCCGCTTCCGTCGCCTTGATCGCGGCGTAAATGCTGCGCACGGTGCTTTTCAGGTAGTCCAGGCTGCGCTCACCGTCGCCCATCACCCGCTCCCAGTCCCACTGATCGACGTACACCGAGTGGATTGGCGTCAGGCGGTCCTCATCCGGGCGCAGCGCCTTCATATGGGTATACAGGCCCTCGCCGGCGCCGAAATCGTAGCTGCCCAGGGTTTTGCGTTTCCATTTCGCCAGCGAATGCACCACTTCGAAGGTGGCGTCAGGCAGAGTTTTGACCTTAACCTGCACCGCTTTCTCGCTGCCGGAGAGGTTATCCTGCGTGCCGTCGCCCAAACGGCTGAGGATCGGCGCTTGCACTTCGATCAGGCCGAGCTGTTGCTCCAGCTGGCGGGAGAAGGAGGATTTGACCTGGCTGATTTGTTGTTGTTTTTGGATAAACTGTTTTTTCATTGCCGTATCTCTTGTAAACCTGTCTCTGTTGCCATCGATTAAGCAACAAAATGACACGTCAATTCAATATCCATTAATCAATATTGCCTTTTCACTTTTAATCGTTCATTTTTACCCGGACAGAATTCAACAATCGTTAATTAATGGGGGATTAAATGGCGGAAATTTATCAGATCGATAATCTCGATCGTGGCATCCTCAACGCCCTGATGGACAATGCGCGCACACCGTACGCCGAACTGGCGAAAAACTTCGCCGTCAGCCCCGGCACCATTCATGTGCGGGTGGAGAAGATGAAACAGGCCGGGATCATCACCGGCGCGCGCATCGACGTCAGCCCCAAACAACTGGGCTACGACGTGTGCTGCTTTATCGGCATCATATTAAAGAGCGCCAAGGACTACCCTTCGGCGCTGAAGAAGCTGGAAAGCCTGGAAGAAGTGGTAGAAGCCTATTACACCACCGGCCACTACAGCGTCTTTATTAAGGTAATGTGCCGATCGATCGACGCGTTGCAACAGGTACTTATCAACAAGATCCAGACTATCGACGAGATCCAGTCTACCGAAACGCTGATCTCGCTGCAGAACCCCATTATGCGCACCATCGTGCCGTAACCCGCCAAATTGCATACCCACATTATCCACAGGTAGATCCCAGCCGATTCACAGCGTACAATGCAGCCACTTTGAGTGAGAAGGTTGGGATCGTTGGTTCATGGCAGACATTACTCTGATCAGTGGCAGTACGCTTGGCAGCGCCGAATACGTGGCTGAACATTTGGCTGAAAAGCTGGAAGACGCGGGTTTCTCTACCGAGATGCTGCACGGCCCTGAACTGGATGAACTGCCGTTGACCGGCCGCTGGCTGGTGGTCTCTTCCACGCACGGCGCCGGCGAACTGCCGGATAACCTTCAGCCGCTGTTGGAACAGATCGCAGATCAGCAGCCGGATCTTTCCGAGGTGCAGTTCGGCGCCGTCGGTTTGGGCAGTTCGGAATACGACACCTTCTGCGGCGCGATCAAACAGATCGACGATCTGTTGATCGCCAGAGGCGCTAAAAGGATCGGCGATCGTCTCGAGATCGACGTGACCGAGCATGAAATTCCCGAGGATCCGGCCGAGGAATGGGTAAAAACCTGGATTAATTTACTCTAATTCGTCTAAAGATCGCGCGAACGATTGTGGATAACTAAGCTTAAAAGCAGGGTAAAAGCCGTAGTTATCCCAATAACAACCGTAGTGCGCTTTTTGTCCTGTGCATAACAAGCCTTTTAGATCCCAGCTTATCTGCGTCGGGATCACCGATCATTCACAGCAAACGATCCTCCTTAATCCGCTGATCTTCATCGTGAATAGTCACTTATCCACAGAGGATCGCGATCCTAATAAGAGATCTAATAAAGAGATCTTTAAATAAAAAAGATCTTCTTTTAATTACCGACGATCCTGACCACTTGGTCGATCGTCTAAACTTGAGTAGAATCCCCGACCCCAGGGCAAATACGATCGTTCGCAATACGGCGAGGTGCAGTTCCATGTTTTATCCAGATCAATTTGACGTCATCATCATCGGTGGTGGCCATGCAGGTACCGAGGCCGCCATGGCCGCGGCACGCATGGGACGTCAGACTTTATTATTGACACACAATATCGATACGCTGGGACAGATGTCCTGTAACCCGGCGATTGGCGGTATTGGTAAAGGGCATCTGGTTAAGGAAATTGATGCACTCGGTGGCCTGATGGCAACGGCGATCGACCACGCCGGCATCCAGTTTAGGATACTAAACGCCAGCAAAGGCCCAGCCGTTCGTGCCACACGCGCTCAGGCGGATCGCGTACTGTATCGCCAGGCGATCCGTACCGCGTTGGAGAACCAGCCCAACCTGATGATCTTCCAACAACCTGTTGAGGATCTGATCGTCGAAAACGATCGCGTAGTCGGCGCCGTCACCCAAATGGGCCTGAAATTCCGCGCCAAGGCGGTGGTATTGACCGTAGGCACCTTCCTGGACGGCAAGATCCATATCGGTCTGGAAAACTACAGCGGCGGCCGCGCCGGGGATCCACCTTCGATCTCGCTGTCGCAACGTTTGCGAGAACTGCCGCTGCGCGTTAACCGCTTGAAAACCGGTACGCCACCGCGCATCGACGCCCGCACTATCGATTTCAGCGTACTGGCGCCACAACACGGCGATACGCCGGTGCCGGTATTCTCGTTCCTGGGCGATGCCAGCCAACACCCGGAACAAATGGCGTGCTACATCACCCACACCAATGAAAAAACCCATGACGTGATCCGCAATAACCTCGATCGCAGCCCGATGTATGCCGGGATCATCGAAGGGATCGGCCCACGTTACTGTCCGTCGATCGAAGACAAGGTCATGCGCTTTGCCGATCGCAACGCGCACCAGATCTTCCTCGAGCCGGAAGGCCTAACCAGCAACGAGATTTACCCTAACGGGATTTCCACCAGCCTGCCGTTCGACGTGCAGATGCAGATCGTCCGTTCGATGGAAGGAATGCAAAACGCGCGTATTATTCGCCCTGGTTATGCTATCGAGTACGATTTCTTCGATCCGCGCGACCTGAAGCCGACGCTGGAAAGCAAATTCATCCAGGGGCTGTTCTTCGCCGGTCAGATCAACGGCACCACTGGATATGAAGAAGCGGCTGCGCAGGGCCTGCTGGCCGGTCTGAACGCTGGGCGTTTCGCCGACGAACAAGAAGGCTGGGCGCCACGCCGCGATCAGGCCTACCTGGGCGTGCTGGTGGACGATCTCAGCACCCTCGGCACCAAAGAGCCGTACCGCATGTTTACCTCACGCGCCGAGTATCGTCTGATGCTGCGCGAAGACAACGCCGATCTCCGCCTGACGGAAAAAGGCCGTGAACTGGGCCTGGTGGACGACGTGCGTTGGGCACGTTACAGCGAGAAGTTGGAGCGAATCGAACGCGAACGCCAGCGCCTGCGCGACATCTGGATGCACCCGCACGCCGAGAACGTCGAACAGGTCAATGCGCTGCTGAAAGCGCCGCTGTCGCGTGAAGCGAACGGCGAAGAGCTGCTGCGCCGTCCGGAGATGGATTACGCGCAGTTGACCGGCACCGACGCCTTCGCGCCGCCGCTGGGCGACGTACAAGCGGCTGAACAGGTCGAGATCCAGGTCAAATACGAGGGCTACATCGCTCGTCAGCAGGAAGAGATCGAAAAACAGCAGCGCAACGAGAATACCTTGCTGCCGTTGGATCTCGACTACCGTCAGGTTTCGGGACTGTCGAACGAGGTGATCGCCAAGTTGAACGATCACAAACCGAACTCCATCGGCCAGGCTTCGCGCATCTCCGGCATTACGCCGGCGGCGATCTCGATTTTGCTGATCTGGCTGAAAAAGCAGGGATTGCTGCGCCGCAGCGCATAAATCTTGCATCCAGGCGGCCGTTTGTTCATCTCGTAGCCAAACGGCCGCTGACATCACTTGCGCCCTGAATTATCATAGTCGCCTCATTGCGCCAGCTAACCATCCGCTGGTCGTTCAGCGCCTGCCAGAGGATCCGTTGTGCAAAAAAAATTAGACTCGCTGCTTGCGGCGGCAGGCATTGAGCTGCCCGATCAGCAAAAACAGCAGCTGCTGGGCTATGTCGGCATGCTGGATAAGTGGAACAAGGCTTATAACCTCACGTCGGTGCGCGATCCGCAGCAAATGCTGGTGCGCCACATCCTCGACAGCATCGTGGTCAAACCGCATCTGCAGGGCTCACGTTTCATCGATGTCGGCACCGGCCCCGGCTTGCCGGGCATTCCGCTGGCGATCGTGCGCCCGGACGCGCATTTCACGCTGCTGGACAGCCTGGGCAAGCGCGTGCGCTTCCTGCGCCAGGTGCAGCATGAGCTGGGCCTGAACAATATCGAGCCGGTGCAGAGCCGCGTCGAAGCGTTTCCGGCCGAGCCACCGTTCGATGGTGTGATCAGCCGCGCGTTCGCTTCGCTGCAGGATATGCTGTCCTGGTGTCATCATCTGCCGGCGAAAGGGCAGGGGCGTTTTTACGCGTTGAAAGGCGTGCGCCCGGATGAAGAGCTGACGCAGCTGCCGGCTGGCGTAAGCCTGGAGTCCATCGTGCGGTTGCAGGTGCCTGAACTGGAAGGCGAACGCCATCTGGTGATTCTTAAGGCAAACTGAGTTTGCTTTTGATCAAACAAGCGTGAATTAAAAGGCAGTACTCAGCAGAAAGGTAAGCAGGCTAATTAGTTGGTCGCTTTTTTTAGTTAATTTACTTTCTATTAACACAAAAAACGCGGCTAATTAGCGACAATAGAGTAATTGCATTTAGAAATAGTCACGTTAGCAATCATGTGCGAAAGATTGGCGTTTGCTGCTAATGTTAATTGGCTGTTGGAATATTGCCCCGCTGCTTGTCAATAAAAGGTTTTCATCGGGTATACGGATTGTTTTTGAACAGTTAACTGATAATGTTTTGATTTATATAATCTTTTGATCGCTCAAATTGCTAAAGACGGTTTGGTTGACCATCGGCTATAAATCAGGAAGGGACATTACTGTGATCGGCCTCGCGTTTCTAAACGCAACGCTGGAATAATCAGACAATTAAATGCGCCCTATTATTCCGACCGTTTTCTTGTGAAAATAGGCTGGAATAGGGAAATTTAAATAATTGTTCACCTTTTCGCTACTTATCGATTGAATTCGTTGGTATGCCCCGTATAATTTGCTCGTTTTTTGCTGCTTGACTCAGGACAGCAAAAACAGTTGTATACGTCACTCAGCATACCCCCTCTGGGGTACGGAGAGAACAAACGTCATGTCTGTGTCCCTTTACAGCGGGAAAGTCGCACGCAAACTGCTGTTTTTGCAGTTAATGACTTTTGTTCTGATCAGCGTTGCTTTCTGGCTGAAAAGCCCGGAATGGAGCGCTTCGGCGCTGGCAGGCGGTCTCGCCGCCTGGTTGCCGAGTGCAATGTTTATGCTGTTTGCCTTGCGCCATCAGGCGCAAACGCCGGCGCCCGGTAGGGTTGCCTGGTCGTTCGCCATCGGCGAGGGGCTAAAGGTCGTGATCACCATCGTTTTGCTGATCGTGGCGCTGGGGGTGTTCAAGGCGGAGTTTATACCGCTTGGCCTGACCTATTTAGCGGTGTTAGTGGTGCAGATAGTGGCACCGGCCGTGATTAACAGTTACCGAAATTAACTAAATAAAGGGTAGAGGCATCATGTCTGCAGAGGGATACAACAGTCCACAGGAGTATATCGGTCACCACCTGACGCAGCTTCAGGTCGGGACTGGGTTTTGGTCGATTAACCTCGACTCGATGTTTTTCTCCGTCGTCCTCGGGGTTTTGTTCCTGGTGATTTTCCGCAAAGTGGCTAAAAACGCCACCAGCGGCGTGCCGGGTAAACTGCAAACCGCCGTGGAACTGGTGGTTGGTTTCGTCGACAGCAGCGTGCGCGACATGTACCACGGCAAGAGCAAGGTGATTGCGCCGTTGGCGCTGACCGTGTTCGTCTGGGTGTTCCTGATGAACCTGATGGACCTGATTCCGGTAGACTTCCTGCCGTTCATCGGGGCGCATCTCGGTCTGCCTGCGCTGCGCGTGGTGCCTACCGCTGACGTGAACGTCACGCTGTCTATGGCGCTGGGCGTGTTTATCCTGATTCTGTTCTATAGCATCAAAATGAAAGGCGTTGGCGGGTTCGTTAAAGAGTTGACCATGCAGCCGTTCAACCACCCTGTATTCATTCCTATCAACCTGATTCTTGAAGGTGTCAGCCTGCTGTCCAAACCTGTTTCACTGGGTCTGCGACTGTTCGGCAACATGTATGCGGGTGAGTTGATCTTCATCCTGATTGCCGGCCTGTTGCCGTGGTGGTCACAGTGGGTCCTGAGCTTGCCTTGGGCTATCTTCCACATCCTGATCATTACGCTTCAAGCCTTTATTTTCATGGTTCTGACGATCGTCTATCTGTCGATGGCGTCTGAAGAGCACTGATTTTCTTAAAACACTTGCACTTTTAAACTGAAACAAACTGGAGACTGTCATGGAAAACCTGAGTATGGATCTGCTGTACATGGCTGCCGCTGTGATGATGGGTTTAGCGGCAATCGGTGCTGCGATCGGTATCGGCATCCTGGGTGGTAAATTCTTGGAAGGCGCTGCTCGTCAGCCTGACCTGATTCCTCTGCTGCGTACACAGTTCTTTATCGTTATGGGTCTGGTCGACGCCATCCCGATGATCGCTGTAGGTCTGGGTCTGTACGTGATGTTCGCCGTCGCGTAAGTAGAGTAACCCTCTACGACGTAACCAAACTATTAACTTTTAAAGAGGCATTGTGCTGTGAATCTTAACGCAACAATCCTCGGCCAGGCCATCGCGTTCGTTCTGTTTGTCTGGTTCTGCATGAAGTACGTATGGCCGCCGATCATGGCTGCCATCGAGAAACGTCAGAAAGAAATCGCTGACGGCCTCGCTTCTGCAGAGCGTGCCAAAAAAGATCTGGACTTAGCGCAAGCCAATGCGACCGACCAGCTGAAAACTGCTAAAGCAGAAGCTCAGGTGATCATCGAGCAAGCGAACAAACGCAAAGCTCAGATCATGGATGAAGCGAAAGCCGAAGCCGAGCAGGAACGTAACAAAATCGTGGCGCAGGCTCAGGCTGAGATCGAAGCCGAACGTAAGCGCGCTCGTGAAGAGTTGCGTAAGCAAGTCGCGATGCTGGCAATTGCCGGCGCCGAGAAGATCATCGAACGTTCCGTGGATGAAGCTGCTAACAGCGACATCGTTGATAAACTGGTCGCTGAACTGTAAGGAGGGAGGGGCTGATGTCTGAATTTGTAACTGTAGCTCGCCCCTACGCCAAAGCAGCTTTTGACTTTGCCGTTGAGCACCAAAGCGTAGAGCGCTGGCAGGAGATGCTGGCGTTTACGGCTGAAGTCACTCGCAATGAACAGATTTCTGAACTGCTGTCTGGCGCGGTTGCGCCAGAAACGCTGTCCAAGACGTTCATCGCGGTTTGTGGCGATCGGCTCGACGAACATGGCCAGAACTTTATCCGTGTAATGGCCGAAAATGGACGTTTACTGGTTCTTCCTGCCGTGCTGCAGCAGTTCATCGAACTGCGCGCCTCGCTGGAATCCACCGTCGAAGTCGAAGTGCTCTCTGCGAGCGCGCTGAGCGACGAACAGCAGGCGAAAATCGCCGCTGCGATGGAAAAACGTCTGTCACGCAAAGTTAAGCTGAATTGCAAAATTGACAAGTCTGTACTGGCCGGCATCGTTGTTCGCGCCGGCGATATGGTGATTGATGGCAGCGTTCGCGGTCGTCTTGAACGCCTGACAGACGTCTTGCAGTCTTAAGGGGACTGGAGCATGCAACTGAATTCCACCGAAATCAGCGAACTGATCAAGCAGCGCATTGCTCAGTTCAATGTAGTGAGCGAAGCTCACAATGAAGGTACTATCGTTTCCGTCAGCGACGGGATCATCCGCGTACACGGCCTGGCCGAAGTTATGCAGGGCGAAATGATCGCGCTGCCTGGCAACCGTTACGCAATCGCATTGAACCTGGAGCGCGACTCCGTCGGTGCCGTGGTCATGGGTCCGTACTCGGATCTGGCCGAAGGCATGAAGGTTAAATGTACTGGCCGTATCCTGGAAGTTCCAGTCGGTCGTGGTCTGCTGGGCCGCGTAGTTAACACCCTGGGCGCACCTATCGACGGCAAAGGCCCGATTGAAAACGACGGCTTCTCTCCGGTAGAAGCTATCGCGCCAGGCGTTATCGAGCGTCAGTCCGTTGATCAGCCGGTTCAAACTGGCTACAAATCCGTTGACGCCATGATTCCAATCGGCCGTGGCCAGCGTGAGCTGGTGATCGGTGACCGTCAGACCGGTAAAACCGCGCTGGCGATCGATGCGATCATCAACCAACGCGACTCCGGCATCAAATGCGTTTACGTGGCTATCGGCCAGAAAGCGTCCACCATCGCTAACGTGGTGCGCAAACTGGAAGAGCACGGCGCACTGGCCAACACCATTGTGGTTGTGGCGACCGCTTCCGAATCCGCTGCACTGCAATACCTGGCGCCATACGCCGGTTGCGCAATGGGCGAATACTTCCGTGACCGCGGTGAAGATGCGCTGATCGTGTACGATGACCTGTCCAAACAGGCCGTTGCTTACCGCCAGATTTCCCTGCTGCTTCGTCGTCCGCCAGGTCGTGAAGCTTACCCAGGCGACGTATTCTACCTGCACTCCCGCTTGCTGGAGCGTGCAGCGCGCGTTAACGCCGAATACGTTGAAGCCTTCACCAAAGGTGAAGTTAAAGGCCAAACCGGTTCACTGACCGCTCTGCCGATCATTGAAACCCAGGCGGGTGACGTTTCCGCGTTCGTTCCGACCAACGTAATCTCGATTACCGATGGTCAGATCTTCCTGGAATCCAACCTGTTCAACTCCGGTATTCGTCCGGCAGTTAACCCGGGTATCTCCGTATCCCGTGTTGGTGGCGCCGCGCAGACCAAGATCATGAAGAAACTGTCCGGTGGTATCCGTACCGCGCTGGCACAGTATCGTGAGCTGGCTGCGTTCTCCCAGTTCGCCTCCGATCTGGACGACGCTACCCGCAAACAGCTGAGCCACGGTCAGAAAGTGACCGAGCTGCTGAAACAGAAACAGTATGCGCCGATGTCGGTTGCACAACAGTCTCTGGTGCTGTTTGCCGCAGAACGCGGTTACCTGAACGACGTCGAAGTCGCCAAAGTGGTGAGCTTCGAAGCCGCGCTGGTCGCCTATGCGGACCGCGAGCACGCCGAACTGCTGAACCACATCAACCAAACTGGCAACTTCAATGATGAGATCGAGGGCAAGTTGAAAGACGTCCTCGAGACCTTCAAGAAAACCCAGTCCTGGTAACGCCGAACGGTCCTGCTGTTGAAAGACAGCAGGCCGTCTGGCACTGAGGAGAAGCAGAGATGGCCGGCGCAAAAGAGATACGTAGTAAGATCGCTAGCGTGCAAAACACGCAAAAGATCACTAAAGCGATGGAAATGGTCGCCGCCTCCAAAATGCGTAAATCGCAGGATCGCATGGCGGCCAGCCGTCCTTATGCAGAGACCATGCGCAAAGTGATTGGTCACCTTGCGTTAGGGAATCTGGAGTACAAGCACCCGTACCTGGATGAGCGTGACGTTAAGCGCGTCGGGTATCTGGTGGTGTCTACTGACCGTGGTCTCTGCGGCGGCTTGAACATCAACCTGTTCAAAAAGCTGCTGGCGGAGATGAAAGCCTGGTCCGAAAAAGGCGTCGAAACCGATTTGGCGCTGATTGGCTCTAAAGCGGCCTCTTTCTTTGGTTCCGTGGGCGGCAACGTGGTTGCCCAGGTGACCGGCATGGGGGACAAACCTTCCCTGTCGGATCTGATCGGGCCGGTGAAAGTGATGCTGCAGGCCTACGACGAAGGTCGTTTGGACAAGCTGTACATTGTCAGCAACAAATTTGTTAATACGATGTCCCAAGAGCCACAGGTGCTTCAGCTGCTGCCGTTACCGCCAGCCGATGACGAAGAGCTGAAGAAAACGCCTTGGGATTACCTGTATGAACCCGATCCAAAAGTGCTGCTTGATACCTTGCTGCGCCGCTATGTGGAGTCGCAGGTTTATCAGGGCGTCGTGGAAAACCTGGCCAGCGAGCAGGCCGCACGAATGGTCGCGATGAAAGCCGCAACCGATAACGGCGGTAGCCTGATCAAAGAGCTGCAGTTGGTATACAACAAGGCGCGTCAGGCCAGCATCACTCAGGAACTCACCGAGATCGTTTCGGGAGCCTCCGCGGTTTAAGCTAGGTTTACGAATTACGTAGAGGATTCAAGATGGCTACTGGAAAGATTATCCAGGTAATCGGCGCCGTGGTGGACGTCGAGTTCCCTCAGGATGCCGTACCAAAAGTGTACGATGCCCTTGAGGTAGAAAACGGCACCGAAAAACTGGTGTTGGAAGTTCAGCAACAGCTGGGCGGTGGCGTGGTTCGCTGTATCGCAATGGGGACCTCCGACGGTCTGCGTCGCGGTCTGAAAGTGAACAACCTGGACCACCCGATTGAAGTGCCGGTGGGTAAAGCTACCCTGGGCCGTATCATGAACGTATTGGGCCAACCGATCGACATGAAAGGCGACATCGGCGAAGAAGAGCGTTGGGCTATTCACCGCGCGGCGCCAAGCTACGAAGAGCTGTCCAGCTCCCAGGAACTGCTGGAAACCGGTATCAAGGTAATGGACCTGATTTGTCCGTTCGCCAAGGGCGGTAAAGTTGGTCTGTTCGGCGGTGCGGGCGTAGGTAAAACCGTAAACATGATGGAGCTGATCCGTAACATCGCGATCGAGCACTCCGGTTATTCCGTGTTTGCGGGCGTGGGCGAGCGTACTCGTGAGGGTAACGACTTCTACCACGAAATGACCGACTCCAACGTTCTGGACAAAGTATCCCTGGTTTACGGCCAGATGAACGAGCCACCAGGTAACCGTCTGCGCGTTGCGCTGACCGGTCTGACCATGGCGGAGAAATTCCGTGACGAAGGCCGTGACGTTCTGCTGTTCGTTGACAACATCTACCGTTACACCCTGGCCGGTACCGAAGTGTCCGCACTTCTGGGCCGTATGCCATCCGCGGTAGGTTATCAGCCAACGCTGGCGGAAGAGATGGGCGTTCTGCAAGAACGTATCACCTCGACCAAGACCGGTTCCATCACTTCCGTACAGGCCGTTTACGTTCCTGCGGATGACTTGACTGACCCGTCTCCAGCCACCACCTTTGCGCACTTGGACGCAACCGTGGTACTGAGCCGTAACATTGCTTCTCTGGGTATCTACCCGGCCGTTGACCCGCTGGATTCTACCAGCCGTCAGCTGGATCCGCTGGTTGTTGGCCAGGAGCACTACGACGTAGCGCGTGGCGTGCAGTCCATTCTGCAACGCTACCAGGAACTGAAAGATATCATCGCGATCCTGGGTATGGACGAGCTGTCTGAAGAAGACAAACTGGTCGTATCCCGTGCGCGTAAGATCCAACGCTTCCTGTCTCAGCCGTTCTTCGTGGCAGAAGTCTTCACCGGTTCTCCGGGCAAGTTCGTATCGCTGAAAGACACCATCCGTGGTTTCAAAGGCATTATGGACGGCGACTATGACCACCTGCCGGAGCAGGCGTTCTACATGGTTGGCACCATTGAAGAAGCAGTGGAAAAAGCCAAGAAACTGTAACGCCTTGAGAGGAGGGTGATATGGCTATGACTTACCATCTGGATGTAGTCAGCGCGGAAAAACAGATGTTTTCCGGCCTGGTGCAGAAGATCCAGGTGACAGGCAGCGAAGGTGAACTGGGGATCTTCCCTGGCCATGCGCCGCTGCTGACTGCCATCAAGCCTGGCATGGTGCGTATTGTTAAGCAGCACGGTGAAGAAGAGTTCATCTACCTGTCCGGCGGCATCCTCGAGGTGCAGCCGAGCGTGGTTACCGTGCTGGCGGACACTGCTATCCGTGGTACTGACCTCGACGAAGCGAGAGCGTTGGAAGCTAAGCGTAAAGCTGAAGAACACATTCGCAGCTCTCATGGCGATGTCGACTATGCTCAGGCATCCGCTGAACTGGCGAAAGCGATCGCAAAACTGCGCGTTATCGAGCTCACCAGAAAAGCGATGTAATGTTTGGGTGCCCTGCACCCAACTTTAAGAAAGCGGCCTATAGGGTCGCTTTTTTTTTACTTTAAAATAAGCATTTCAGCCCGGCTGGCGGTGTGGTGTATAACCCCTGATATCGGGAAAGAAACGTCGCCGAACGCCGACAGTTTTTTCGTCCTGAAGCCGAATCAGCCATGATGGCGGCAGGCCAAGAGGCGCGCGGCCTGCGCCGGGTTCGTGATGAGAAATATGTAGTAATATCGTCGCTAAACGGTTTTACTTTCGTCTATCAAAATGGAGTTATCAGGTTGCTTATGTCGAACAGCGCAATGAGCGTGGTCATCCTCGCCGCGGGCAAGGGTACGCGCATGTATTCCGATCTTCCCAAAGTGTTGCATCCGTTGGCCGGTAAGCCGATGGTGCAGCACGTCATTGATGCCGCGATGAAACTGGGCGCGCAACATGTTCACCTGGTATACGGCCACGGCGGCGATTTGTTGAAAAGCACGCTGACGGACGGCGCGCTGAACTGGGTGCTGCAGGCGGAGCAATTGGGCACCGGCCATGCAATGCAGCAGGCGGCGCCGCATTTTGCCGACGATGAAGACGTGCTGATGCTGTACGGTGACGTGCCTTTGATTTCCGTGGATACGCTGCAACGCCTGATTGCGGCCAAGCCGCAGGGCGGCATCGGTCTGCTGACGGTGAAACTGGACGATCCGAGCGGTTACGGCCGCATCGTGCGCGAGCAGGGCAACGTGGTGGGCATCGTTGAACACAAGGACGCCAGCGAGGCACAGCGTCAGATTAATGAGATCAATACCGGCATCCTGGTGGCGAACGGGCGCGATCTGAAGCGCTGGCTGGGGATGCTGAACAACGACAACGCACAGGGCGAGTTTTACATCACCGATATCATTGCGTTGGCCCATGCCGACGGCAAGAAAATCGAGGCTGTACACCCGTCGCGCCTGAGTGAAGTGGAAGGTGTGAACAACCGCCTGCAACTGGCGACCCTGGAACGCGTATTCCAGTCGGAACAGTCTGAAAAGCTGCTGTTGGCCGGCGTGATGCTGCTGGATCCGGCGCGTTTCGATTTGCGCGGGGAACTTGTTCACGGCCGCGACATCACTATTGATGCGAATGTGATTATCGAAGGTCACGTCAAGTTGGGCGATCGGGTGAAAATCGGCGCCGGCTGCGTGCTGAAAAACTGCGTGATCGGTGATGATTGCGAGATCAGTCCTTACAGCGTGCTGGAAGACAGCGTGCTGGAAGTCGGCTGCACCGTGGGGCCATTTGCCCGCCTGCGCCCAGGCGCGGAGCTGGCGGCAGGGGCCCACGTCGGCAACTTCGTGGAAATGAAAAAGGCGCGTCTGGGCAAAGGCTCCAAGGCCGGCCACCTCAGCTACCTGGGCGATGCCGAAATCGGCGATGACGTGAATATCGGCGCCGGCACCATCACCTGTAACTACGATGGCGCCAACAAGCACAAGACGCTGATCGGCGATGGGGTGTTCGTCGGTTCCGATACTCAGCTGGTGGCGCCGGTATCGGTCGGCAAAGGCTCCACCATCGCCGCAGGCACCACGGTGACGCGCGATATTGCCGAGAACGAATTGGTGCTGAGCCGCGTCAAGCAGGTGCACATTCAGGGCTGGCAACGTCCGGTGAAGAAGAAGTCATAGTGTGTTTTGCGTTGGGCTCTGTTCACGAGCCCAATACAAAACATAATAACCCCCACCATCTACAGGCTCGGGGGACGCACGGTAAAAACCGGCAAAAATCAGGTCAAGGCATCGAAAGCGCCCATGAAGGGCGTTCATTAGGAATATAACTGATGTGTGGAATTGTAGGCGCAGTAGCGCAACGTGATATCGCAGAAATCCTGTTGGAAGGTTTACGTCGTCTTGAGTACCGCGGTTATGACTCCGCCGGTCTGGCGGTGGTCGATGAAAAAGGCAACGTCAGTCGCCTGCGTCGCGTAGGCAAGGTACAAAAACTGGCCGAAGCGGCGGAGCAAACCGATCTGCACGGCGGTACCGGCATCGCTCACACCCGCTGGGCAACGCACGGTGAACCGACCGAAGCGAACGCGCACCCGCATGTTTCCGACTACATTACCGTGGTGCATAACGGCATCATCGAAAACCACGAACCGCTGCGCGAGCTGCTGATCGAACGTGGTTACCGTTTCAGCTCCGAAACCGACACCGAAGTGATCGCGCACCTGGTGCACTGGGAACAGTTGCAGGGCGGTACGCTGCTGGAAGTGGTTCAGCGCGTGATCCCACAGCTGCGCGGCGCTTACGGCACCGTGGTGATGGACAGCCGCGATCCGAGCGTATTGGTCGCGGCGCGCTCCGGCAGCCCGCTGGTTATCGGCCGCGGCGTTGGGGAAAACTTCATCGCCTCCGATCAGCTGGCGCTGCTGCCGGTCACCCGCCGCTTCATCTTCCTGGAAGAAGGCGACGTGGTGGAAGTGACTCGCCGCACCGTCAACATCTTCGACAAGCAGGGCAACGCCATCGAGCGTCCTGAGATCGAATCCCAGGTGCAGTATGACGCCGGCGACAAGGGCGCTTACCGTCACTACATGCAAAAAGAGATCTACGAACAGCCGCTGGCGCTGAAAAACACCCTGGAAGGGCGTTTCAGCCATGGCCAAATCAACCTGAGCGAGCTGGGCCCGCACGCCGACGAGCTGCTGGCCAAGGTGCAACACGTGCAGATCATCGCCTGTGGGACTTCTTACCACTCCGGGATGGTGGCGCGCTACTGGTTTGAAGCGTTGGCCGGCGTGCCGTGCGACGTCGAGATCGCGTCCGAATTCCGTTACCGCAAATCGGCGGTGCGTCCGGGCAGCCTGATCATCACCCTGTCGCAGTCCGGCGAAACCGCCGACACGTTAGCGGCGCTGCGCCTGTCCAAAGAGCTGGGTTATCTTGGTTCGCTGGCCGTTTGTAACGTTGCGGGCTCTTCGCTGGTGCGTGAATCCGATCTGGCGTTGATGACCAAAGCGGGCACGGAAATCGGCGTAGCCTCGACCAAAGCCTTCACCACGCAGCTCACCGTGCTGTTGATGCTGGTGGCGCGCCTGGGCCGCCTGAAAGGCATGGCGGAAAGCGTGGAGCAGGAGATCGTGCACGGCCTGCAGGCGCTGCCGGCGCGTATCGAGCAGATGCTGTCGATGGATAAAGAGATCGAAGCGCTGGCGGAAGGCTTCTCCGACAAGCACCATGCGCTGTTCCTCGGCCGCGGCGATCAGTATCCGATCGCCATGGAAGGGGCGCTGAAGCTGAAAGAGATCTCCTATATTCACGCCGAAGCTTATGCGGCGGGCGAGTTGAAACACGGCCCGCTGGCGCTGATCGACGCCGATATGCCGGTGATCGTGGTGGCGCCAAACAACGAAC
Source organism: Serratia bockelmannii (assembly GCF_008011855.1). Classification (GTDB taxonomy): domain Bacteria; phylum Pseudomonadota; class Gammaproteobacteria; order Enterobacterales; family Enterobacteriaceae; genus Serratia; species Serratia bockelmannii. The sequence continues at coordinate 126,552 of NZ_VOUX01000006.1, read as the reverse complement.
TGCTGGAAAAGCTGAAGTCCAACATTGAAGAAGTGCGCGCGCGCGGCGGCCAGCTGTACGTGTTCGCCGATCAGGACGCCGGCTTTGTCAGCAGCGAAGGCATGACCATCATTCCTCTGCCGCACGTCGAGGAAATCGTCGCGCCGATCTTCTACACCGTGCCGTTGCAGCTGCTGTCTTACCACGTGGCGCTGATCAAAGGCACCGACGTTGACCAGCCACGCAACCTGGCGAAGTCTGTCACCGTAGAGTAATTTGCCGCAGGTAAACTGCAAAAGCCGGCCTTCGCGCCGGCTTTTTTCATGAGCGGCCTTAAAGATGACAGCGCGACCGATTCGGCGATAAACGTTGTCATATTCAAGCGGATAGGCCGCGCCAAAACGGTTTTTTTATTGCTTGGCAAATGTGCTGTTTCACAACTAACTTTTTGATTTATAGATAAAACAATACCCATCAAACGCACTGTAATATAACTGTCATATTGCGTACATTTTTCTGTCACCAAACTGTCCTATTTTCCCTCCTGCAGCAATACTTACTCTGATTAAAACGACTCGAAGTCGATTTTAAGTATCCCATTAGGAGGGATTATGAAACTGATGCGTACCACCGTCGCCAGTATTGTGGCAGCGACCTTCTCCCTGACCGCCGTGTCCGCGTTCGCTGCTGCCAGCCTGACCGGTGCAGGTGCGACATTCCCCGCTCCGGTTTACGCTAAGTGGGCAGATTCTTATCAGAAAGAAACCGGCAACAAAGTTAACTATCAGGGCATCGGCTCCTCTGGCGGCGTGAAGCAAATCGTGGCCAACACCGTTGACTTTGGCGCTTCCGATGCTCCGCTGTCTGACGACAAACTGGCGGCCGATGGCCTGTTCCAGTTCCCGACCGTGATCGGCGGCGTGGTACTGGCGGTGAATATCCCGGGCATCAAATCCGGCGAACTGACGCTGGACGGTAAAACCCTGGGCGATATCTACCTGGGCAACGTCAAAAAGTGGAACGATCCGGCTATCACCAAGCTGAACCCTGGCGTGAAACTGCCTGACCAGAACATCGCCGTAGTGCGCCGCGCCGACGGTTCCGGCACCTCGTTCGTGTTTACCAGCTACCTGTCCAAGGCCAACGCGCAGTGGAAAGAGAAGATTGGCGCCGGTTCTACCGTTAACTGGCCGACCGGTCTGGGCGGCAAAGGCAACGACGGCATCGCCGCCTTCGTTCAGCGTCTGCCTGGCTCTATCGGCTACGTAGAATACGCTTACGCCAAACAGAATAACCTGGCTTACACCAAGCTGGTATCCGCCGACGGCAAACCGGTTAGCCCGACCGAAGAGAGCTTCAGCAACGCGGCCAAAGGCGTGGATTGGAGCAAGACCTTCGCTCAGGATCTGACTGACCAGAAAGGCGACAACGTGTGGCCAATCACCTCCACCACCTTCATTTTGGTGCACAAAGAGCAGAAAAACCCTGCTCAGGGTGCCGAAGTGCTGAAGTTCTTCGACTGGGCTTATAAAACCGGCGCCAAGCAGGCGAACGAGCTGGATTACGCCACCCTGCCGACAGAAGTGGTTGAGCAGGTGCGCGCGGCCTGGAAAACCAACGTAAAAGACAGTTCAGGTAAAGCGCTGTACTAACAACGCAGGGGCGCGGGTTCGCCGCGCCCCACACAGTTCTTCAGGCTCCGATCCCGGTTGGGGCTGCCAGGGTTCAAACAGAGAGTAATCTATGGCTGAGTACAAGCCGACCATCAAAGCACCGGGCAAAAACGGTGACATCATTTTCAGCGCGCTGGTGAGACTGGCTGCGCTGATTACCCTATTGTTGCTGGGCGGCATCATCGTTTCGCTGATCTTCGCCTCCTGGCCAAGCATGCAGAAATTCGGCTTCGCCTTCCTGTGGACCAAAGAGTGGGACGCACCGGCGGAGCAGTTCGGCGCGCTGGTGCCGATCTACGGTACCGTGGTCACCTCGCTCATCGCGCTGATCATCGCCGTGCCGGTGAGTTTCGGCATCGCGCTGTTCCTGACCGAACTGGCGCCGAACTGGTTGAAGCGGCCGCTGGGCATCGCCATTGAGCTGCTGGCGGCCATCCCAAGCATCGTCTACGGCATGTGGGGCCTGTTTGTGTTCGCCCCGCTGTTCGCCGAATACTTCCAGACGCCGGTGGGCGACGTGCTGTCGGGCATTCCTATCGTCGGCGAGCTGTTCTCCGGCCCGGCCTTCGGCATCGGTATCCTGGCCGCCGGGGTGATCCTGGCGATCATGATCATTCCTTACATCGCCGCGGTGATGCGCGACGTGTTCGAACAGACGCCGGTAATGATGAAAGAGTCGGCCTACGGCATCGGCTGCACCACTTGGGAAGTCATCTGGCGCATCGTGCTGCCGTTCACCAAAAACGGCGTCATCGGCGGCGTGATGCTGGGCCTGGGCCGTGCGCTGGGGGAAACCATGGCGGTGACCTTTATCATCGGCAACACCTACCAGCTCGACAGCGCTTCGCTGTATATGCCGGGCAACAGCATCACCTCGGCGCTGGCCAACGAATTCGCCGAAGCTGAGTCCGGCGTGCACACCGCCGCGTTGATGGAGCTGGGCCTGATTCTGTTTGTTATCACCTTTATCGTGCTGGCGCTGTCGAAACTGATGATCATGCGTCTGGCCAAGAATGAGGGGCGTTAACATGGCGACGATGGATATGCAAAACGCAGTCGTTCTGGCGGAAAGCCGCCGCAAAATGCAGGCCTGGCGCCGGCAGAAAAACCGCCTCGCGCTGTTCCTGTCGATGGCGACCATGGCGTTCGGGTTGTTCTGGCTGATCTGGATCCTGATCGCCACCGTCACCAAAGGCTTCGACGGCATGTCGCTGGCGCTGTTCACCGAGATGACCCCGCCGCCGAATACCGCAGGCGGCGGCTTGGCCAACGCTATCGCCGGCAGCGGCCTGTTGATCCTGTGGGCGACCCTTTTCGGTACGCCGCTGGGCATCATGGCCGGCATCTACCTGGCGGAATACGGCCGTAAATCCTGGCTGGCGGAAGTGATCCGCTTTATCAACGACATTCTTTTGTCCGCACCGTCGATCGTGGTGGGCCTGTTCGTTTACACCATCGTGGTGGCGAAGATGGAACACTTCTCCGGCTGGGCCGGCATCGTGGCGCTGGCGCTGCTGCAGGTGCCGATCGTCATTCGTACCACCGAGAACATGCTGAAACTGGTACCGGATACGCTGCGCGAGGCCGCTTATGCCCTGGGTACGCCGAAATGGCGCATGATTTCCGCCATCACGCTGAAGGCGTCGGTGTCCGGCATCATCACCGGCGTGCTGCTGGCGATTGCACGCATCGCGGGGGAAACCGCACCGCTGCTGTTCACTTCACTGTCGAACCAGTTCTGGAGCACCGACCTGATGCAGCCGATCGCCAACCTGCCGGTGACCATCTTCAAATTCGCCATGAGCCCGTTCGCCGAATGGCAACAGCTGGCCTGGGCCGGGGTGCTGTTGATCACCCTGTGCGTACTGTTACTGAATATCCTGGCGCGCGTGGTTTTCGCCAAGAAAAAGCATTCATAAAATTTTGAGCGCCGCTTTGGCGGCGCTGATGAAAAGAGAGAAGTCTTGATGAGTATGGTTACTGACGCTTCCAGCAGCAAAATTCAGGTACGCGATCTGAACTTCTACTATGGCAAATTCCATGCGCTGAAGAACATCACGCTGGATATCGCCAAGAACAAGGTCACCGCGTTTATCGGCCCGTCCGGCTGCGGCAAATCTACCCTGCTGCGCACCTTCAACAAGATGTACCAGCTGTACCCGGAACAGCGTGCGGAAGGCGGCATCCTGCTGGACGGCCAGAACATCCTGACCGACAACTCGGATATCGCACTGCTGCGCGCCAAGGTCGGCATGGTGTTCCAGAAGCCGACGCCGTTCCCGATGTCGATTTATGACAACATCGCCTTCGGCGTTCGCCTGTTTGAAAAGCTGTCGCGTGCCGATATGGACGAGCGCGTACAGTGGGCGCTGACCAAAGCGGCGCTGTGGAATGAAACCAAGGACAAGCTGCACCAGAGCGGCTACAGCCTCTCCGGCGGCCAGCAGCAGCGTCTGTGCATCGCCCGCGGCATCGCCATTCGTCCGGAAGTGTTGTTGCTGGATGAGCCTTGCTCGGCGCTGGATCCGATCTCCACCGGCAAGATTGAAGAGCTGATCAGCGAGCTGAAGGCTGATTACACCGTGGTGATCGTGACGCACAACATGCAGCAGGCGGCGCGCTGCTCCGACTCTACCGCATTTATGTATCTGGGCGAGCTGATCGAGTTCAGTGATACTGATAACCTGTTCACTGCGCCGCAGAAAAAGCAGACTGAAGACTACATCACTGGCCGTTATGGTTGATAGGAAGCATCATGGATAACCTGAATTTAAACAAACACATTTCCGGCCAGTTCAACGCAGAGCTCGAGCATATCCGCACCCAGGTGCTGACCATGGGCGGGCTGGTGGAGCAGCAGCTGACCGACGCCATCACCGCGATGCACAATCAGGATGGCGAGCTGGCCAAGCGCGTGATCGAAGGCGACGCCAAGGTCAACATGATGGAAGTGGCGATCGATGAAGCCTGCGTGCGCATTATCGCCAAGCGCCAGCCGACCGCCAGCGATCTGCGTCTGGTGATGGCGATCATCAAAACCATTTCCGAGCTGGAGCGCATCGGCGACGTGGCGGACAAGATCTGCCGCACCGCGCTGGAGAAGTTCTCGCACCAGCACCAGCCGCTGCTGGTCAGCCTGGAGTCGCTGGGGCGCCACACCGTGCAGATGCTGCACGACGTGCTGGACGCCTTCGCGCGCATGGATCTGGACGAGGCGATCCGTATTTACCGGGAAGATAAAAAGGTCGACCAGGAATACGAAGGCATCGTGCGTCAGCTGATGACCTACATGATGGAAGATTCGCGCACCATTCCGAGCGTGCTGACCGCGCTGTTCTGCGCCCGTTCTATCGAGCGTATCGGCGATCGCTGCCAGAACATCTGCGAATTTATCTTCTATTTCGTCAAAGGGCAGGATTTCCGTCATTTGGGCGGCGACGCCCTGGAAAAGCTGCTGTCTCCGGGCGGTAAAGACGAAAAAGATGACTAACCCTTTCCGGGTAATATCCTCCCAAGGCGCGGTTTCCCGCGCCTTTATTCCATCTTAAACGCGTAAAGATAAAAAGGTTATAAATATAGCTTTTTATATTATTTCCTGACCTATGTGGCGCTTGCTAGCTTATCCGCCAGCAGGACATCAACCACTTAGGAGCTTTCTATGAAACATCGCGCTTTGGCCTTAACGTTGTTAGCCAGTCTGACCGGTTTCGCCGCCGGCGCCGCGCACGCGGACAAACTTGACGATATCAAGCAAGCCGGCGTGGTGCGCATCGCGGTGTTCGACAGTAACCCGCCGTTCGGCTACATCGATCCGCAGAGCAAGAAGCTGGTGGGCTACGATGTGGACGTCGCCGACGCGATCGGCAAAGCGCTGGGGGTGAAAGTGGAGCTGCGCGCCACCAACCCGGCCAACCGCATTCCGCTGCTGGTGTCGAAGAAGGTTGACCTGATTGCCGCCAACTTCACCATTACCGACGAGCGCGCCAAGGAAGTGAACTTCAGCGTGCCGTACTTCGCCACTGGGCAGAAATTCATCGCCCGTAAAGGCGTGCTGAAAACGCCGGAAGACATCAAGAAACTGCGCATCGGCGCGGACAAGGGCACGGTGCAGGAAATCACCCTGCGCGAGCGTTTCCCGACGGCGAAAGTGATCTCCTACGATGATACCCCGCTGGCGTTCGTGGCGCTGCGTAACGGCAACGTGCAGGCGATCACTCAGGACGACGCCAAGCTGGTCGGCCTGCTCGGCAACCTGCCGGCGGCGCAAAAGGCGGAGTTTGAAATTTCGCCGTTCAGCCTGACCAAAGAGTATCAGGGGGTCGGCATTCCCAAGGGCGAAGATCGCCTGACCGCTGCGGTGAACGAGACGCTGATCAAGCTGGAAAACGACGGCGAAGCGGTTAAGATTTACGATCGCTGGTTCGGGCCGGAAACCAAATCCGCTCAACCGCGCGGCGATTTCAAAATCGCGCCTTTGGATCAGCAACCAAAAGCCTGACTTAACCGCTTGCGGTGAGATAGGCACGGAGGGGCGCAGCTTGCTGCGCCCCTGATGCATTCTGCAAGACAAGGATTGAACATGAACCTGGACTGGCTGCTGGCGCCGCAATACCTGAGCTGGCTGTGGCATGGCTTTCTGCTGACGCTGTGGCTTTCCGCCTGCGCGGGCCTGGCGGCCACGTTGCTGGGCTTTGTGCTGGCGGCGATGCGCGACAGCAGCCTGCGGCCGTTGCGTTGGCTGGCGATGGGGCACAGCTCGCTGTTTCGCAATACGCCGCTGCTGGTGCAGCTGTTTTTCTGGTACTTCGCCGCCGGGCAGATCCTGCCGTCCGCCGCCATGCAGTGGCTGAACAGCTCACATCAGGTCGGCCCGCTTGAGTGGCCGTCGTTCGAGTTTCTCGCCGGTTTCTTTGGCCTGACGCTCTACTCCACCGCCTTTATCGCCGAAGAGATCCGCTCCGGCATTCGCGGCGTCGCTGGCGGGCAGAAATATGCCGCTCAGGCGCTGGGACTGACCGGCTGGCAGGCGATGCGCTACGTGGTGTTGCCGCAGGCGCTGAAAATCGCGCTGCCGCCGCTGCTGGGGCAATACATGAACGTGATCAAGAACTCGTCGCTGACCATGGCGATCGGCGTTGCCGAACTCTCTTACGCCTCGCGTCAGGTCGAAACCGAAACCCTGCGCACCTTCCAGGCGTTCGGCGTGGCGACGGTGCTGTATATCGCCATCATCGCGCTGCTGGAAGGTTGGGGCATGTGGCGACAACAGCGTAAACCGCTGGGAGGACATTGAGATGGATTTCAGCGTGATTCACGACAACCTGGGTTACCTGCTGTGGGGCACCTGGCCGGACGGGCCGCTGGGCGGCGCGGCGCTGACGTTGGCGATCAGCCTGATGGCCGGCGTGGCCTCGGCGGTGCTCGGCACCTTACTCGGCGTGGCGCTGGCGATGTCACGCGGTGTCGCCGCCGGGCTGCTGGCGGCGGTGTTGGGCTTTTTCCGCGCCATTCCGGTCATCATGCTGATCTTCTGGACCTATTTCCTGCTGCCGATGGTGTTTGGCGTCGAGATCCCGGAAATCACCACCGTGGTGTGCGCGCTGGCGTTGATCGCCTCGGCCTATCTGGCCCATGCGGTGAAGGCCGGCATCGCCGCGATCGGCCCCGGCCAGTGGCAGGCCGGGCTTTCTCTGGGGCTGACGCGCTGGCAGACGCTGCGCATGATCGTGCTGCCGCAGGCGCTGCGCATGATGGTGCCGTCGTTCATCAACCAGTGGATTTCTCTGATCAAAGACACCTCGTTGGCTTATATCGTCGGCGTTGGCGAATTGACCTTCCTGGCGACCCAGGTCAACAACCGCAGCATGGTCTATCCGATGGAAGTGTTCCTGTTTGTGGCGCTGGTTTATTTCGTGTTCTGCCTGGCGCTCGATCTGTTGGCCAACGCGGTCAACCGCCGCTTCGGCGCGCAAACCCGCGCGCTGAAACGGTCCTGGCGCTGGTGGCGCAACAAGCCGCCGTTGCCGGCCAGTTAATCGGCCGTGAGCCGCCAGCCTCGTTCGCGCCACAGCGCGGGCAGTTGGGCCAGGTCGTCAAACGTGGTCACCAGCGGGTGGTCAATCGGCGGGTTATGCGGATCGGCGCAGAAGTAAAAGACCGGGATGCCGGCATGGATGCCGGCCTGCGCGCCGGCGGGCGAATCGTCCACCAGGATGCAGCGCGTCACCGGCACCTGCATCTGTTCGGCGGCGTGAAACACGATCGCCGGATCCGGCTTCCAGCGCTGAATGTCATAGCCGCTGAATAACCGGTCATCAAAATAAGGCAGCATGCCGGTTAGGCCGAGCGAATGCTGCATCTTGCTGACCGGCCCGTTGGAGACGGTGCAGACAGGCACCGTTATCTGCGCCAGCAGCTCGCGGGCGCCGGCAATCTGTTGCAGTTCGCTGTCGAACAACCGCGCCACTTCCTGCCGATACAGCGGCTCCAGTGTCTCTTTGGCCAGGTCAGTGCCCTGCTCGGCGTTGACCCGATCGATGATCTCGTACAGCTTCACCCCTTTGTATTTCTTGAATACCTCTTCCAGCGACAGATGAATGCCGTAGTGGGCGAACATGTGCACATAGGCTTTGCTGCACAGCACTTCGCTGTCTACCAGCGTGCCATCGCAGTCGAACAAAATGCAGTCAATCTGATTCATGCGGGACAGGTTCCTTCGGGTTAACGCCGCTGAGGCCGCTCAGCGATCACTTGATCAGGTTACGCGCCTTGAGATCGTGCAAAATCAGCGCGGCGACGTGTGAGCACTGCGGCAGATCGCGACTGTCGCACCACTTCAGCTCGGCGATTTCGGCGGCCGGCTGCAGCTGCCCGGTAAAGTCGGCCTGGTAGCAGCGAATGCGCACCTGGGTGCCGTCCTGCTTGCCGTCCGCCGGGCCGGTGAATTCGCCGTAAAACGCGATGGATTGCGACAGCAGCGCAACGGTCAGCTCTTCGTCGATTTCGCGGCACAGCGCCTGTTCGTCGGTTTCGCCCGCTTCGCGCTTTCCGCCCGGCATATAAAACAGCGTCTTATTGTGTGAGCGCACCAGCGCCACTTTGTCATCTTTCAGCGCGATCAACGCCAGCTTATCGATAAAGGTCGAAGACATGCGGATTCCTGTTTTTAACGGATAGGGATAGAGGGGCGATAGGCCATTTTATCGGCCGTGCCGGCAAACGGCAACGCAGCGGGCGGCAAGGGGGATGAATGCCTGTAAATACAAGCCGTTGACGCGTTTAGCCGTAAAGACGGCGAAAAAAACCTGTGACCGACATCAAAAGCCCCACTTTTTGTTATAGGATAGCCGGCGACTGTCCATTCCCATTTTCGGAATTCTGATAATGACCAAACCAGTATCTGGCCTTGACGCTGAGCAAGGCTTGCTTGGGCGCGTGTTTAAACTCAAGCAACATGGCACGACGGCGCGTACGGAAACGATTGCCGGTATCACCACCTTTCTCACCATGGTGTATATCGTGTTCGTTAACCCGCAAATTTTGGGCGCGGCGGGCATGGATACCCAGGCGGTATTTGTCACCACCTGTTTGATCGCCGCCTTCGGCAGCATCTTTATGGGCCTGCTGGCGAACCTGCCGGTGGCGCTGGCGCCGGCGATGGGCCTGAACGCCTTCTTCGCCTTCGTGGTGGTCGGCGCGATGGGCATCTCCTGGCAGGTGGGCATGGGCGCCATCTTCTGGGGGGCGGTCGGCCTGCTGTTGCTGACCATTTTCCGCATTCGCTATTGGATGATCGCTAACATTCCGGTCAGCCTGCGGGTCGGCATTACCAGCGGCATCGGTCTGTTCATCGGCATGATGGGGCTGAAAAACGCCGGCATCGTGGTGGCTAACCCGGACACGCTGGTGACCATCGGCAGCCTGACCTCGCACAACGTGCTGCTGGGGGCGCTCGGCTTCTTCATCATCGCCGTGCTCTCTTCGCGTAACTTCCACGCGGCGGTGCTGGTGTCGATCGTGGTCACCACCCTGATCGGCTGGATGCTGGGCGACGTGAAATACGGTGGCCTGTTCTCCCTGCCGCCGAGTATCACCTCGGTGGTGGGCCAGGTCGACGTGGCCGGCGCGCTGAACATCGGGCTGGCCGGGGTTATCTTCTCGTTTATGCTGGTGAACCTGTTCGACTCTTCCGGCACCCTGATCGGCGTTACCGATAAAGCCGGCCTGACCGACAACCAGGGCAAATTCCCGCGTATGAAGCAGGCGTTGTACGTTGACAGCATCAGCTCAGTGGCCGGTTCGCTGGCGGGTACCTCTTCCGTGACCGCTTACATCGAAAGCTCGTCCGGCGTCGCCGTCGGCGGCCGCACCGGTTTGACGGCGGTGGTCACTGGCCTGCTGTTCCTGCTGGTGATCTTCCTGTCGCCGTTGGCGGGTATGGTGCCGGCTTACGCTGCCGCCGGCGCGCTGATCTATGTCGGTGTACTGATGACCTCCAGCCTGGCGCGGGTGAAGTGGGACGATCTGACCGAAGCGGTACCGGCATTTGTCACCGCGGTGATGATGCCGTTCAGTTTCTCGATCACCGAAGGTATCGCGCTCGGCTTTATCTCCTACTGCGTGATGAAGCTCGGCACCGGCCGCTGGCGTGAAATCAGCCCGTGCGTGGTGGTGGTGGCGCTGCTGTTCGTACTGAAAATCGTCTTTGTCGACGGCCATTGACAGCCAAAGGGCCGACGTCTGTCGGCCCTGAACGCTAGACTCCCGGCGTCGCGTCCGGCGCCTGGTCCAACACCCACTGCAACGGCCGCCTGAAGCGCGCCTGCCAACTGCCGGCGGCATCCTCGCCCTGGGCGAAGTGCAGCGTCTCTACCTGGTTATCCTCTCCAAACAGATTGGCGAAGTGCAACGCCAGCGCCTGCTCGCTGAAGTTCTGCCGATCGTAATACGCCATCACGATTTTCTTTTGCGCCGCCAGCGACTGCTGGGCCGGCTTGATCTCCCCGTTGGGGGCGATCAGGAGCGCGCCGGCGTAAAACTGCGGGTACTTCGCGATCAGGTTGGCGGCGTGCAGTGCACCCTGGCCGCGGGCGCTGAGGTAAATCCGTTGGGTATTCAGCTTTAGCTGCGGAGCCAGCTGTTGCAGCGTACGCTGAATGGCGGTTTGGGTGCTCTCATCGCTGTAATTCGACCAGCGGAAGCTGTTTTCCGACAGCATCTGCGTGCCGTTGATCTCGATGTAGGCTACGCCCATTTCGCCGAACAGCAGCCGTTCTTCGGGGCTGATAGCGGCGGCTTTGCCGTAGGTATGCAGGAAGATCACCGTTGGCCAGCCTTCGGGCGGTGCTTCGCCGTCCGGCATCGCGTAGCTGGCTTTGCCTTCATAGCGGCGAGCGTGCTGCAGATAGCGCGCTTTGGTGGCGGCCAAAATGGATTGGTAGGTGGCGGAATGTTGAATGCTGTTGAAGGCGTCGTCCTCCAGCAGGTTGTAGTAGTACCACAGGCCGCGGTCGGCGCTCAGCTGCAGGTAGCGTTCCGCCAGCTCGGTTTGCCCTTTCTCTGCCGACGACACCGCCAACTGGTAGGGCGCCCAGACATTGCGGCCGTCTTCGCGCATCAGCGTCAGGTACAGCGACATGGCGCCCAGCTTTTTGTCTTCCTGGTTTTGCGCGGATCGCGACAGCTGGGCGTTGAGCGCACTGTGTGCCGGCAGCTCCAGCGGTTCTTCACCGGCGGGATAACGCATGTCTGCGGCGAAAGCGGGACTGGTGATGGAAACAAAAAATAACGCTAAAATGAAAAAATACATGATGCTATGGCTTTAATTTTCAATGAATTGACGGACTTCATGTCCTGTTGCGGCGCCCGGTGGGCGCCGCGAGACGGTCACTCCACGCGGCGAATAAAATCGCTGAACGCGGACAGCTGGCCGGTCAGGAAGTCCAGCGTTCCCTGATCGCTCAGTTCACCGGCCTGTTCATCGACCTTGCTCTGGATCACGCCGCCCATAAACTCAGGCTTGTTCATTACCATCGCATCGAGGAATACCAGGATCTGGCGCAGATGGTATTGGCAGCGCGCGCCGCCGATCGGCCCCATCGAGCTGGTTTGAATGGCGACCGGCTTGCCGGCCAGCGGCTGATTCGGCAAGCGAGACAGCCAGTCGATGGCGTTCTTCAACCCGCCGGGCACGGAATAGTTATATTCAGGGGTGACGATGATCACGCCGTCGGCCTGGCGGATCTGTTCGGCGATCGCCTCGACAGCGGCAGGGAAGCCTTCACCCTGTTGCATGTCGGCGTCGTACAGTGGGATATCGCGGATGGAAGGTAGCGCTTCAATGGTGACGCCCTGCGGAGCCAGCCCTGGCAGGGCGCGGGCCACCATGGCGTTGTAAGAGCCTTTACGCAGGCTGCCGAGCAGAGTGACGATTTTTAAGGCTTGGTCTGACATGATGATTCTCCCTTTCGAATGAGCAGATTCAGCGTACAACATGGGCGAATAGTAGGCTAAAGCGCGGGTCGAGAATAGGCGATTGCTCAACATTTAGCTGTCTTTACAATTTAATCCAGCGACTCGCGCGGTAAAGACAGCGTTATCCGCTTTGCGCCGCGTTAACCGGGCGTCTTCAGGCCCGTCAGTTTAACGAAGCGCGAGGACGCCGCCGGGCTGCGCGGTGAGATTTCCCCGTCTTTGTGCAGTCCACCGCGCTCTTCGTAGCGCCAGCACAGCAGGCGATCCAGCCCAGGGCTGCCGGCGCAGGCCCAGCTCAGGTATTCGTCGGCGTCGCTCATTACCTGAACGTCCGGCGTGGCACTGGAGCGCAGGTGGCCGGAGAAGGGATGCAGACGCAGCGTAGACTGGCCGCTGTTACCGAGGCCGGAAATTTTCAGCACGCTTTGCCGGATGCTCCACAGCTGAGTTTCTGCCTCCAGCCGATCGTCCTGCGCACCGATCCAGGCACTTTCTGCCGGTGTCTGATGCGCGTGTTGCAGCGCGCTTTGCCGGGTGCCGCGCGCCCGCATCACTTCGATATCCAGTCCGACCTTGCCCTCGTCGCTAAGCAGTACACCCACGGTGTTGCTGGCGTAGGCGAGGCTAAAATCGGGCAGCTGATGATCGGCGAAACAGGGGCGGCCGGTCGGCGTGGTGGCTATAGTGGGGAGCGTCGGCAAGCCGTACAGGTAGAACATCATTTCGGCGAGCAGAATGCGCCCTTGCAGGTAGCGCGTGCGGCGCTTAACGGAAAAGGTGCGGGTGGCGGCTATCACTTCGTCGGAGAGTCTCTGGGTATCCAGGACAGCGGAGGCCGGGGTCCATCGGGCAAAATGACACGCCATTGTTCACTCCATGACAGAGGGTCGCTAAGAACGCAGGGGTGTTAGATTAAGACTAAGTTGAGGATTTATCATCAAAAAACACTATGCGGATTATCCTATTTATTAACGATGGAAGAGGTATCGTCCGACGCGGCATCGCTCCACCATTGGATCATTGATGCGTTCGGTGCCAAATCAAAGTATGGCTTGCCCAGCAAGTGATTGAGGATGCGCGCTGAACGCCAGGCCATCAGGCTCAGCCCGCCTTCTGCGCTGCCGTGGCTGTGTATCCCGGCATTTACCGCATAAATTCGATTTTGCTCCGGCCCGAGCCATTCAAGATTAAAATTCGGCAGCAGCGGTAGATGCTGCTTCGAATCGAGCGGGATGCGCGGCACCAAGGGTTTCAGGTACGCGGGCAGAGAGGCGCGATAGCCGGTGGCGAGAATGACGATATCAGCCCTGAAACTTTCCCGGCGATTTTCCAGACCGTGAAGCGTGCGCAGATGAAAAGCCTCATCCATTGATTCGACGGTCAGTAGAGTACGATGGGGCAGTAAACGCACATTGCGTGTCTGGCGCATCACGTCAAAACGCATATAAAGCTCACGGTACAAGGTTCGCAGCGTATGATTGCTGATGCCGTCTGCCGGCAATTTCTGTGTTTTGATTTCACGTGCGCGGATCTCGGCCGGCAGCGTATAGAAATAGTCGACGTATTCAGGAGTGAAATATTCGTTGGTGAAGGGGGACTCGTCCAGCGGCTGAAAATTGGGACGACGCGAGAGCCAATCCAGCTGTGCCGGCTCGCCCCAGTGTCCCTGCAACGCGTTCAAAAAAACATCGGCGCCGCTTTGGCCGCCGCCCACCACCATAACCCGCTTGCCGCTGAAGTCTGGATTGCGCAGGGCTATTTCGGCGGCATTCATGCAGTTTTCACCCAGCGCCGGGTAAAATGCTTCCGGCAACCAAGGGTCATGTCCGGTACCCAGACAGATATTTTTCGCCCACAGGGTCTGGTTGTGGGTACATACCTTGAACAAACCTTTTTCATCGTCGAAATCAATACGCTCTACGGACTGTGAAAACTGTAGCCCGTCTAACCTTTCGCAGGCCCAACTCAGGTAGTCGGAGAATTCTTCCCGGCTGATAATTTGCTGCTCGGTGATTAAAAAACGATAAATTTTTTTCTGTTCGACCAAGTAATTAATAAATGAAAATTGGCTGCGTGGGCTGACGGCGGTAACCAGATCCTGAAGTACATAGGTTTGCATATAAGCTGAGGGCAACAGCATACCGGGGTGCCAACGGAAGCTGGCGTTACGATCGAGAAAGGTATAATTGACGGCGCCGCTTTCGGCGGCCAGAGCGGCCAGACTGAGATTGAAAGGCCCCAATCCCACGCCGATCAAGTCTAAAGGTTCGTTCATGTAAGCTTATCTCTCACGCAGCAAAATTGATGAGATAAGCTTAGGTGAGTTTTGATGCCGCCGGGAGAAGTAACATGCGGGCGCCGAGTAGGATACGGCGCTCGCAGTCGATTATTTCCCGATACAGAAGCTGGAGAAGATACGGCCCAGCAGATCGTCGGAGGTGAATTCGCCGGTGATTTCACTCAGGGCCAGCTGCGCCTGGCGCAGTTCCTCGGCCAGCAGCTCCCCCGCGTAAGCGCTCACTAACTGTTCTTTACCCTGCACCAGATGCTGTGCCGCCAGCTCCAGCGCCTGCAGGTGGCGACGGCGCGCCAGGAAGCCGCCTTCCATATTGCTGGTGAAGCCCATGCTCTGTTTAAGATGATCGCGCAGCACATCGACGCCTTCGCCGGTGCGGGCCGACAGGCGAATAAGTGAGTGGTTGTTCACTTCTGTCAGACCCAGCGCTTCACCGGTGATGTCGGCCTTGTTGCGCACCACGGTGATCGGCAGCGTGCCCGGCAGGCGCGCCATAAATTCCGGCCAGATCTCAGCCGGCTCGGTGGCGGCGGTGGTGGTGCCGTCAACCATAAACAGCACTCGGTCGGCCTGTTCAATCTCGTTCCACGCACGTTCGATGCCGATGCGTTCCACTTCGTCGCTGGCGTCGCGCAGGCCGGCGGTGTCGATGATGTGCAGCGGCATGCCGTCGATATGGATATGTTCGCGCAAGACGTCGCGAGTGGTGCCGGCGATATCGGTCACGATCGCCGCCTCGCGCCCGGCCAACGCATTGAGCAGGCTCGATTTACCTGCGTTGGGGCGCCCGGCGATCACCACCTTCATCCCTTCGCGCAGCAGGCTGCCCTGGCGCGCTTCGCCGCGCACGTTGTCCAGATCCGCCATTACGTCGTTGAGCTGCGCCTCGATTTTACCGTCGGACAGGAAGTCGATTTCTTCGTCCGGGAAGTCGATTGCCGCTTCCACGTAGATTCGCAGGTGAGTGAGCGCTTCCACGAGCTGGTGGATGCGGGTGGAAAACGCGCCCTGCAGCGAGTTCATCGCCGAACGTGCCGCCTGCTCGGAGCTGGCGTCGATCAGATCGGCAATCGCTTCGGCCTGCGCCAAATCGAGTTTGTCGTTGAGGAACGCGCGTTCGGAGAACTCGCCGGGCCGTG
This sequence comes from Serratia bockelmannii, assembly GCF_008011855.1. Taxonomy (GTDB): domain Bacteria; phylum Pseudomonadota; class Gammaproteobacteria; order Enterobacterales; family Enterobacteriaceae; genus Serratia; species Serratia bockelmannii. Next base: position 110,992 of record NZ_VOUX01000006.1, on the reverse strand, counting down.
CGATGCGCACGTCAGGGAGCGCCAGCACGCGCTTGAGCAACAGATCGAGGATCACCGGCCCGCCGTGGCCCTGCAGTTCCAGCACGTCTTCGCCGGTAAAGGAGTTCGGCCCCGGGAACCACAGCGCGATGCCCTGATCGAGGGTGGCGCCCGTGGCGTCGCGGAACGGCAGATAGTCAGCGTAGCGCGGCTTCGGCAGCTTGCCGAGCAACGCCTGGGCGACGTCTTTGGCCTTGCTTCCGGAAATGCGCAGAATGCCGACGCCGCCGCGTCCCGGCGGGGTGGCTTGGGCAACGATGGTATCGGTGGTGCTCATAACGGTTCTCTCTGACGATTAAGATGCAAAAAGGCGGTCTAATGACCGCCTTTGGGGTGACTGCAAGGGTCGGCGCGCCGAACCCCTACAATACGCTTAGCTTTTTTTCTTGTCGCGGCTGTGCAGACCGCGTTTTTCCAGACCACGGTAAATCAGCTGCTGCTGCAGGATGGTCACCAGGTTACTGACGATGTAATACAGCACCAGACCGGACGGGAACCACAGGAAGAACACTGTGAAGATCACCGGCATGAAGGTCATGATTTTCTGCTGCATCGGGTCAGTCACGGTGGTTGGCGACATCTTCTGAATGAAGAACATCGTCACGCCCATCAGGATTGGCAGGATGTAGTACGGGTCTTGCGCCGACAGGTCATGGATCCATAGGGCGAACGGCGCGTGGCGCAGCTCGACCGAGCCCATCAGCATGTAGTACAGCGCCAGGAAGATCGGCATCTGAATGATCAGCGGCAGGCAGCCGCCGAGCGGGTTCACTTTCTCCGACTTGTACAGCGCCATCATCTCTTGGCTCATGCGCTGTTTGTCATCGCCGATGCGCTCGCGCATCGCCTGCAGCTTCGGCTGCAGCATGCGCATTTTCGCCATCGAGGTGTACTGCGCCTTGGTCAGCGGGTACATGATGCCGCGCACGATGAAGGTGATGATGATGATGGAGAAGCCCCAGTTACCGATAAAGCCGTGGATGAACTTCAGCAGTTTGAACAGCGGCTGGGAGATGAACCACAGCCAGCCGTAATCCACGGTCAGGTCCAGGTGCGGCGCCAACTGGGCCATCTGATCCTGCAGCTCCGGGCCGACCCACAGGGTCGCGTTCAGCTGCTGCTGAGCGCCAGGCTGCACCACGACCGGGGTAGATTTGAAGCCGATGGTGGACAGGTTGTCACCCGGTTTGGCGGTGTAGAAGGTGTTGTCACCCTTGGTCGCCGGTACCCACGCGGTGGCGAAGTACTGCTGCAGCATGGCGACCCAACCGTCTTTGGTGGTGACGCTCAGGTTTTCGTCTTTGTCGAACGCGTATTTCTGGTACTTGTCCTCGCTGGACGAGTACGCCGCGCCGCGGAAGGTGTGCAGCGCGAAGTTGCTGCTGCCGGTGTCGCGGTGCTTAGGCAATTCGGTGGTCTGCTTCAGCTGGCCGAACAGGGTCAGCTCCAGCGGCGTCGCGCCTTTGTTGTCGATGCTGTAATCCACGCCGACCGCATAGTGATTGCGTTTGAGCACGAAGGTCTTGGTGTAGATCGCGCCGTCTTTATCGGTGTAGGTCAGCGGGATGCGCAGCTCGTCCTGGCCTTCCGGCAGGGTGTAGCTGTCCTGCGCCGCCTGATACAGCGGGCGCTCGCCGTTGGCCGGGTTGTCCGGGCCGTTTTTACCGGTCAGGCCGCTTTGTGCCTGATAGACGAACGACGGAGTGGTTTCCAGCAGTTGGAACGGAGTCGATGAACCCAGGGTATCCGGGTAGGCCAACAGTTTAGCCTGCTCGATATCGCCACCACGGGTGTTGATGGTCAGTGACAGCACGTCGGTGTTCACGGTAATCAGCTTACCCTGACCACTGGCTGGCACGGCCTGGCTGGCGGCATCACCGGCTACTGCGTTCGAAGTCTGTTGCGTGGTCTGTGCGGCCGGCTGCGGAGCATTGTCCGTTTGCCATGCCTGCCAGATCATGAAAGACACGAACAGCAGAGCGATGAGGAGAAGATTGCGTTGCGAATCCATCGTTAGTGTTCTCTGTTATCGTCGGTTTTTGGCGGCACCGGATCATCGCCACCTGGGTTCAAAGGGTGGCATTTTAATACGCGTTTCAATGCTAACCAACTGCCTTTTATCATGCCAAACCTGCTTAATGCCTCAATTGCGTAATGAGAGCATGTCGGCTGGAAGCGACAACGAGGCCCTAGCAGCGGACTGATGACGAGCTGATAGGCCCGCACCAGCCCGATCAGGATGCGGGAGCCTGGCGACAGTGGCGACGCCATAATTTATCCAAAGCTTCCGTCAGCGCGCGGTTATCCAAATCCGCTATCCCCTTTTTGGCCACCACGACAAAATCCATCGCCGGTAATTCGTGCTGACGCAAGCGGAAGCTTTCGCGGGTTAGGCGTTTGATCCGATTACGCTCGTGCGCGCGTTTGACGTGTTTTTTGGCGACGGTAAGACCGATGCGGGGATGCCCCAGCTGGTTCAGGCGGCCGAGGATGGTGATTTGCGGCGTGCCAGCCCGTTGTGGCTGCTGGAAGACGAAAGTGAAATGAGTGGGAGTTAACAAACGTAACTCCCTGGGAAAAGCGAGCTTAACCACTCAGCGGGTTAGCTTTATTACTTAGAAACAGTCAGACGAGCACGGCCTTTCGCACGACGGCGGGCCAGAACTTGACGACCATTTTTGGTGGCCATACGAGCACGGAAACCGTGGCTACGGTTGCGCTTCAATACGGACGGTTGGAAAGTGCGTTTCATAGCGATTTCTACCTAAACTTAAAATAATTACTGATCAGTAAACGCGTTTGGCTACTCGGCGTGAAGATGACCGACGCCTCAATCGCAATACATAAAGAAGCGGGATTGTAATAATTGTACAGTCCTGAGTCAATTCGCATCGCGCCAGCCTACCTGGTTGTCTGCCAATAACGGAACAAAATCCGGTCTTGGCCCGTGGTCACCGCAGAATCCTGTCTGGCTAATGACGCACCATAAGGAACCAGGTATCACACGTAGGGCGAAGATTATACGGACTCGGGGTGAAATCGCAAGGATCCCCGTGAGATCCTTTGCGCGCGATCCCAGGATCCGACGTGGATAACAGGGTATAACCGGTTGACAATGTAAAAAACGCGGCGCAGCGGCCGGGATCTGCGCGGTCATTCGGCGTTGGCGGTGAAAAGATCGCCGCCGGCCGCGGCCTGTGGATAAAATGGATCTAATCTGTGAGGAAGGGGAGGATCTCTTGCTCGGATTGCGCTATGATCCGTCATTCCGATCGCGATCCCTCATGCCGGGATCGTGAGGGACACAAACCGTGAAAGGCGGTTCGCATCCCCCACAGGCAAACAGCCGATGCCGGGTATGTGTCAAAAATCATGAGTTATAAAAAGTTGCCCGTTTCTTTTCTTTATTGATCTTGTTCGAGTGGAGTCCGCCGTGTCACTTTCGCTTTGGCAGCAGTGTCTTGCCCGATTGCAGGATGAGTTACCTGCCACAGAATTTAGTATGTGGATTCGCCCATTGCAGGCGGAACTGAGTGACAACACCCTGGCGCTGTACGCGCCTAACCGTTTTGTGCTGGATTGGGTTCGCGATAAGTACTTAAACAACATCAATGGTCTGCTGAATGATTTCTGCGGCACGGACGCGCCTTTGCTGCGTTTTGAAGTCGGCAGCAAGCCGATCACGCAGGTGATCAGCCAGACCGTGACCGCCAGCGTCAGCAGCGCCCCTGCGGCCCCGGCGGCGCGTACGGCTGCACCTTTGCGCCCGAGCTGGGACAACGCGGCGGCGCAGCCCGAGCTCTCTTACCGCTCCAACGTCAATCCTAAACACACCTTCGACAACTTCGTCGAGGGTAAGTCCAACCAGCTGGCGCGCGCGGCGGCTCGCCAGGTGGCGGACAATCCGGGCGGCGCCTACAACCCTTTGTTCCTGTATGGCGGTACCGGCCTGGGTAAAACTCACCTGCTGCACGCGGTCGGCAACGGCATCATGGCGCGCAAGGCCAACGCCAAAGTGGTCTACATGCACTCGGAACGCTTCGTGCAGGACATGGTCAAAGCGTTGCAAAATAATGCCATCGAAGAGTTTAAGCGCTACTACCGTTCGGTCGACGCCTTACTTATCGATGACATCCAATTTTTCGCCAACAAGGAGCGTTCGCAGGAAGAGTTCTTCCATACCTTTAACGCCCTGTTGGAAGGCAATCAGCAGATCATCCTGACCTCGGATCGCTACCCTAAAGAGATCAACGGGGTGGAAGATCGCTTGAAGTCTCGCTTCGGTTGGGGGCTGACGGTGGCGATCGAGCCGCCGGAGCTGGAAACCCGCGTGGCGATCCTGATGAAAAAGGCCGACGAAAACGACATTCGCCTGCCGGGCGAAGTGGCGTTCTTCATCGCCAAGCGCCTGCGTTCCAACGTGCGTGAGCTCGAAGGGGCATTGAACCGCGTGATCGCCAACGCCAACTTTACCGGCCGGGCTATCACCATTGATTTCGTGCGCGAAGCGCTGCGCGATCTGCTGGCGCTGCAGGAAAAGCTGGTCACCATCGACAATATCCAAAAGACGGTGGCGGAGTATTACAAGATTAAAGTCGCGGATTTGCTGTCCAAGCGGCGTTCGCGATCCGTTGCCCGCCCGCGCCAGATGGCGATGGCGCTGGCGAAGGAACTCACCAACCACAGTCTGCCGGAAATCGGCGATGCGTTTGGTGGCCGCGACCATACCACGGTGTTGCACGCCTGCCGGAAGATCGAGCAGCTGCGTGAGGAAAGTCACGACATCAAAGAAGATTTCTCCAATTTAATCAGAACATTATCTTCATAGCGCTATGAAATTTATCGTTGAACGTGAGCATCTGCTAAAACCGCTGCAACAGGTGAGCAGCCCGCTGGGCGGCCGCCCGACCTTGCCGATCCTGGGCAACCTGCTGTTGCAGGTGACGGAAGGCTCCCTGCTGCTGACCGGCACCGATCTGGAGATGGAGATGGTGGCGCGCGTCGCCCTGTCCCAACCGCATGAGCCGGGCGCGACCACCGTGCCTGCGCGCAAATTCTTTGATATCTGCCGTGGCCTGCCGGAAGGGGCGGAGATCGCCGTCACGCTGGAGAGCGAGCGCATGCTGGTGCGGTCCGGCCGCAGCCGTTTCTCACTGTCTACGCTGCCCGCGGCGGACTTTCCGAACCTGGACGACTGGCAGAGCGAGGTGGAGTTCACCTTGCCGCAGGCGACGCTGAAGCGCCTGATCGAAGCTACCCAGTTCTCGATGGCCCATCAGGACGTGCGTTACTACCTGAACGGCATGCTGTTTGAAACCGAAGGCGAAGAGCTGCGCACCGTCGCGACCGACGGCCACCGCCTGGCGGTGTGCTCGATGCCGATCGGCCAGCAGCTGCCGTCGCATTCGGTGATCGTGCCGCGTAAAGGGGTGATGGAGCTGGTGCGCCTGCTGGACGGCGGCGATTCGCTGCTGCAGTTGCAGATCGGCAGCAACAACATCCGCGCCCACGTCGGCGATTTCATCTTCACGTCCAAGCTGGTTGACGGCCGTTTCCCGGACTATCGTCGCGTCTTGCCGAAGAACCCGGATAAAACGCTGGAAGCCGGCTGCGATCTGCTCAAGCAGGCGTTTGCCCGCGCGGCCATTCTCTCGAACGAGAAATTCCGCGGCGTGCGGCTGTACGTCAGCCAGAACCAGCTGAAGATCACCGCCAACAACCCGGAGCAGGAAGAGGCGGAAGAGATCCTCGACGTCAGCTACGACGGCGCGGAGATGGAGATCGGCTTCAACGTCAGCTACGTGCTGGACGTGTTGAACGCGCTCAAGTGTGAAGACGTGCGCCTGCTGTTGACCGACTCGGTCTCCAGCGTGCAGATCGAAGACGGCGCCAGCCAGGCGGCGGCCTACGTTGTCATGCCAATGCGGTTGTAGTCTCGTTACCTTGAATTACAGCACCGTCATCGGTAAAGAGATTGCATGGCTCTGACGCGTTTATTGATTAAAGACTTCCGCAATATCGAGGCGGCGGATTTGGCGCTAGCGCCGGGATTCAACTTCCTGGTTGGCGCCAACGGCAGCGGCAAGACCAGCGTGCTGGAAGCGGTGTATACGCTCGGCCACGGCCGCGCCTTTCGCAGCCTGCAGGCTGGTCGGGTGATTCGCCACGACCAACCGGAGTTCGTGTTGCATGGCCGCATCGAAGGTGCGGAGCGCGAGCTGTCGGTAGGATTGAGTAAGAGCCGTCAGGGTGACAGCAAAGTACGCATCGATGGCAGCGACGGCCACAAGGTGGCCGAGCTGGCGCAGCTGCTGCCCATGCAGCTGATCACCCCCGAAGGTTTTACCCTGCTGAACGGCGGGCCGAAATTCCGGCGCGCCTTCCTGGACTGGGGCTGTTTTCATAACGAACCCGGTTTTTTCACCGCCTGGAGCAACCTGAAACGGTTACTGAAGCAGCGCAATGCCGCGCTGCGCCAGGTGAGTCGCTATGCGCAGATCCGCGCTTGGGATCAGGAACTGATCCCGCTCGCGGAGCGCATCAGCGAATGGCGGGCGGAATACAGCGACGCGATCGCCGCGGATATCACCGCGACCTGTGCGCAGTTTCTGCCTGAATTCGGCCTGAGCTTCTCCTTCCAACGCGGCTGGGACAAAGAGAGCGACTACGGCGAGCTGCTGGAGCGCCAGTTTGAGCGCGACAGGGCGTTGACCTATACCGCGGTGGGGCCGCATAAAGCGGACTTTCGCATTCGTGCCGACGGCACGCCGGTAGAGGATTTGTTATCGCGCGGTCAGCTTAAGCTGCTGATGTGCGCGTTGCGCTTGGCGCAGGGTGAGTTTCTCACCCGGCAGAGCGGGCGGCGTTGCCTGTATCTGATTGATGATTTTGCCTCCGAGCTGGACACCGGCCGTCGCCGGTTGCTGGCCGATCGCCTGAAAGCCACCCAGGCCCAGGTTTTTGTCAGCGCAGTCAGCGCTGAACAAGTGACCGACATGGCCGGTGAAAAGGGCAAGATGTTCCGCGTGGAACAGGGTAAAATAGAGGTTCAACCACAGGACTAAAATGAGCGAGAAACGTTGATGTCGAATTCTTATGACTCCTCAAGTATCAAGGTATTAAAAGGGCTGGATGCGGTGCGCAAGCGCCCGGGCATGTATATCGGCGATACCGATGACGGCACCGGTCTGCACCACATGGTATTCGAGGTTGTGGACAACGCTATCGACGAAGCGCTCGCGGGCCACTGTAGTGACATTCAGGTCACCATCCATGCCGACAACTCGGTATCGGTGCAGGATGACGGCCGCGGCATTCCGACCGGCATTCACCCGGAAGAAGGGGTTTCAGCCGCAGAGGTCATCATGACCGTGCTGCACGCCGGCGGTAAATTCGACGACAACTCCTATAAAGTTTCCGGCGGCCTGCACGGCGTGGGCGTCTCGGTGGTTAACGCCCTGTCGGAGAAACTGGAGCTGGTGATCCGCCGCGAAGGCAAAGTGCACGAACAAACTTACAGCCACGGCGAGCCGCAGGCGCCGCTGAACGTGGTGGGCGAAACCGAGCAGACCGGCACCATGGTGCGCTTCTGGCCGAGCCACCAGACCTTCACCAATGTGACCGAGTTCGAGTATGACATTCTGGCCAAGCGTCTGCGCGAGCTGTCCTTCCTCAACTCCGGCGTGTCTATCCGCCTGAAGGACAAGCGTACCGACCGTGAAGACCACTTCCATTACGAAGGCGGCATCAAGGCGTTTGTCGAGTACCTGAACAAGAACAAAACCCCGATCCACCCGAACGTGTTCTACTTCTCGACCGTGAAAGACGACATCGGCGTGGAAGTGGCGCTGCAGTGGAACGACGGTTTCCAGGAAAACATCTACTGCTTCACCAACAACATCCCGCAGCGCGACGGCGGTACGCACCTGGTCGGTTTCCGTACCGCGATGACCCGTACGCTGAACAGCTACATGGAGAAGGAAGGCTACAGCAAGAAGGCCAAGGTCAGCGCCACCGGCGATGACGCACGTGAAGGCCTGATCGCCGTGGTCTCGGTGAAGGTGCCGGATCCGAAGTTCTCTTCTCAGACCAAGGACAAGCTGGTCTCTTCCGAGGTGAAAACCGCGGTTGAAACGCTGATGAACGAGAAGCTGGTGGATTACCTGATGGAGAATCCAGGCGACGCGAAAATCGTGGTCGGCAAAATCATCGACGCGGCGCGCGCGCGCGAAGCGGCGCGTAAAGCGCGTGAGATGACCCGCCGCAAAGGCGCACTGGATCTGGCCGGCCTGCCGGGCAAGCTGGCGGACTGCCAGGAACGCGACCCGGCGTTGTCCGAACTGTACCTGGTGGAAGGGGACTCCGCGGGCGGCTCTGCCAAGCAGGGGCGCAACCGCAAGAACCAGGCTATCTTGCCGCTGAAGGGGAAAATCCTCAACGTCGAGAAAGCGCGTTTCGACAAAATGCTCTCCTCGCAGGAAGTGGCGACGCTGATCACCGCGCTGGGTTGCGGCATCGGCCGCGACGAGTACAGCCCGGACAAGCTGCGTTATCACAGCATCATTATCATGACCGATGCCGACGTCGACGGTTCGCACATCCGTACGCTGCTGTTGACCTTCTTCTATCGCCAGATGCCGGAAATCATCGAGCGTGGCCACGTGTTCATCGCACAGCCGCCGCTGTACAAGGTGAAGAAAGGTAAGCAAGAGCAGTACATCAAAGATGACGAGGCGATGGATCAGTACCAGATCGCTATTGCGATGGACGGCGCTACGCTGCACACCAATGCCAGCGCACCGGCGCTGGGTGGCGAACAGCTGGAAAAACTGGTGGCTGAGCACTATGGCGTGCAGAAGCTGATCGGCCGCATGGAGCGCCGCTACCCGCGCGCGCTGCTGAACAGCCTGATCTATCAGCCGACGCTGAACGAAGGCGATCTCAGCGATGAAGCCAAGGTGAAAACCTGGATTGCTTCGCTGGTGCAGGCGCTGAACGACAAAGAGCAGCACGGCAGCAGCTATGACTTCGTTATCTTCGAGAACCGCGAGCGCCAGATGTTCGAGCCGGCGCTGCGCATCCGCACCCACGGCGTGGATACCGACTATAAGCTGGACTTCGACTTCATCCACGGCGGCGAATACCGCAAGATCTGTCAGCTGGGCGAGAAGCTGCGCGGGCTGGTCGAAGAGGGCGCGTTCATCGAGCGCGGCGAACGCCGCCAGCCGGTAGACAGCTTCGAGCAGGCGCTGGAGTGGCTGGTGAAAGAGTCGCGCCGCGGCCTGTCGGTGCAGCGTTATAAAGGTCTGGGCGAGATGAACCCGGAGCAGCTGTGGGAAACCACCATGGATCCTGAAAGCCGCCGTATGCTGCGCGTGACCGTCAAGGATGCCATCGCTGCCGATCAGCTGTTCACCACGCTGATGGGCGATGCGGTTGAACCGCGCCGCGCCTTTATCGAAGAAAACGCCCTGAAAGCGGCGAACATCGATATCTGATGCGTTAATGGCTGTGAAAATCCGCGCCGGGCGACCCGCGCGGATTTTTTTGCGCCTTTTTTGGCGCTGACAGCCGAGGCTGAAACGCGTTAGCATGGGGAAAAAACCACTGGGAGAAGCGTTGAATGGCTATTGAACTGATTGCGATCGACATGGACGGCACGTTGCTGGATCCGCAGCACCAAATCACGCCGGCGGTAAAGCAGGCTATCGCGGCGGCGCGGCGCAAAGGGGTGCACGTGGTGTTGGCCACCGGGCGGCCTTATGTCGGCGTGCAGGATTATCTGCGCCAGTTGGACATTCAGGGCCCCGGCGATTTCTGTATCACCTATAACGGCGCGCTGGTGCTGCGTGCGGTTGACGGCGCCTGCATTCTGCAAGAAACGCTGGGCTTTGAGGATTATCTGCACTTTGAGCAGATGGCGCGCGAGTTCGGCGTTCACTACCAGGCGTTTGATTTCGATACCCTGTATACCCCGAACAAGGATATCGGCAAGTACACCATACACGAGGCGGAAATGACCGGTATTCCGCTGAAATACCGCAGCGTGGAAGAGATGGATCGCCAGATGCGTTTCCCTAAAGTGATGATGATCGACGAGCCGGAGCTGTTGGACCGCGCTATCGCGCGCATCCCGGCGGAAACGCGCGAGCGTTATACCATCCTGAAAAGCGCGCCTTATTTCCTCGAGATCCTGCACAAGAACGTCGATAAGGGCGCCGGGGTGAGAATGCTGGCCGAGCATTTGGGCGTGGCGCGGGAAAACATCATGACGCTGGGGGATCAGGCCAACGATACGGCGATGATCGAATATGCCGGCGTCGGCGTAGCGATGGGCAACGCCATTCCCGAACTGAAAGCGGTGGCGCAGTTTGTCACCAGCGCCAATACAGAGGACGGCGTGGCGCGCGCTATCGAGAAGTTCGTGCTCAACGCCTGATAACGCGTGGGCGCTGCGGCGCCCCTTTATACTTTCGCCAACACCCCTTTGGCGATCTGCAGATCCTGAATCGCCAAGCCGGTGAGATCGGCGATGGTGATGTGCTGCGGCTCGCGTCGTACCCGCCCTCCCTGCGCCAAGACGGCGCCCATTTCGACGATTGGCGTTGAAATCAGCCTGTTTTGCCGATAAGCCGTCGCGATCTCACCATAGTCCGCGCACTGCGTCAGGGCATCGACCAGCAGCGCGTCTGCGTTGGCCACCAAATCGGTCGCCAGTTCCTGTTTGCCGGGCGCGTCGGCGCCCACGGCGGTGATGTGCGTGCCGGGCCGAATATCCGCCGCCTGCAATATCGGTTCGCGGCTGGGCGTGGTGGTCACGATCAGCCGACAGTGCGCTGCCAGTTCCGCCGCATTCTGCGTAACCCGCACCCGAAAACCCTCGGCTTCGGCATCGCGCCGATACGCCGCCAGCGCCTGTTCGTCTCGTCCCCACACCCATACGTCTCGGCAATCGGTCACCGGTTTCAGGCATTGCAGCTGCAGCCGCGCCTGCAGACCCGTGCCGACCATGCCGATCGCCTGAATATGCGGCGGCGCGCACAGCTCGGCGGCGATGCGGCCGGCCAGGGCGGTGCGCAACGCGGTCAGCCAACCTTCATCCTGCAGCAGCGCCTGCGGTTCGCCGGTCTGGGCGGAGAACGCCATCACCAGCCCCTGATTGCTCGGCAGGCCGTGTTCGGCGTTGCGATAGAAACCGGCGGAGATCTTGACCACGAACAGTTCGTCACCTTCCAGCCAGGCGGACTTGATGCAGCAGTCGCCGGCGGCACGCTCGAACAGGAAATGCTGCACCGGCGGTTGTTGCACTCGCTGTTGCGAGTAGGCGATAAAACCCTGCTTCAGCAGCGGCGTTATGGTCTCGGCGTCGAACGCGGCGAGGATTTGCTGCCGATTAAGGATGTGCATCGGCGATGGCCTTGAGGTATTTCTCCAGCACGATGTTCTTGCCGCACAGTACCACCGCCACCTTTTTACCCTGGTATTCCGGCGCCAGTTTGATCGCCGCCGCCAGCGCCACGCCGGCCGCGCCTTCGATAATCCAGCGATCGCTGGCGGCGATCCGGCGCATCGCGTGTTTGATCTCTGCCTCGCTAACCAGCACTTTGCGGTCGATCAGCTGTTGGCACAGCGGAAAGGTCACGGCGCCCGGCTCGACGCCGCCGGCGGTGCCGTCGGACAGGGTTTCTTGCTCTTCCACCGGGAAGATATGGCCCGCTTCCAACGCGCTGTACAGGCTGGTGGCGTTTTCCGGCCAGCAGGCGATAAGCTGCGTGTTCGGCGACAGTTGCCGCAGAACGGTGCCGATGCCGGCGATATAACCCCCGCCGCCGACCGCCACGAACACCGCGTCCAGATCGGTGAGTTGTTCAACCAGCTCCATGCCGCAGGTGCCCTGGCCGGCGATCACCTGCTCGTCGTTATACGGCGAGATATAGGTTTTTCCCTGTTCGCGTGCGGCCTGTTCCCCCGCCAGTTCGGCGTTCAGCGCATCGCCCGGCACCAATTCCACGGTGCCGCCCAGTGCACGAATGGTGTCGAGCTTGATGCTCGCGGCCGTCTCTGGCGCATAAACTGTGACGCCAACCCCCATCAGGTACCCCGCCAGGGCGACCGCTTGGCCGTGGTTGCCGGTTGAGGCGGCGATCACGCCGCGCCGGCGTTGCTCGTTATCCAGCAGCCGCAGCTTGTTGCTGGCGCCGCGAAATTTAAAGGAGCCGGTGTGCTGCAGATGATCGCATTTCAAATACAGCTCGCAGCCCAATTGCTGAGAAAGCAGTACGCTGCGCTCCAATGGCGTGACCCGAACCTGAGGGCGCAGTTGCTGATGGGCAGAAACAATGGCATCGAAGAGGGGATTCATACCGGCTCCAGAATATTTTGGACTTAAAAATCCATATTGTACTTTTTTGTATTGATTGTAAACCCTGCCATCCGACCGGCAGGTAAGCCGGCCAGCAAACGGCAATGGCCGGAGAAGAGCATCGGGTTGGCGGTGAAAGTAATCATTAACCTGTCGTTTAGCGACACGATTTTTTATTTATTTGCGTTAAGAAAGGCGCTGCCGCTGAATTATTTTGATCAAGTAAATGAGAATGAAAAAATAGCGCTCGCGGCATCTGCCTATACGGCATGGGCACCGCTGAGTTTCACTGCCTGGAATACGGCCGCCTACCCGGGCGTTTATTTCCTGCCGGCGCCGCCGAGCGGCTTAAATGATAAGACGCTGAAAAATAATTGCGCCAAAATGCCCCCGAGCGCCTCTCGCCGGCCATATGAAACGCTGCCGCCGATCCGGTAAGATGGCCGTTCAGTGCCAGCATGCGCAGGAGAGCCGCCATGAGCCATCGGGAAAAACAACTGACTTTCGACCCACGCGGGCATCAGTTAACCAATATCAACGTCTGGACGCCGGACAGCCAATGGCTGGCTTATGACGTGCGCCCGCGCGGCGCCTCTTTCACCGGCCTGAGCATCGAGCGGGTTAACGTCGCCAGCGGCGCGGTGGAAGTGGTTTATCGCGCCCAGCACAGCGCACACGTCGGCGTGGTCACGGTCAGCCCCGATGCGCCGGCGCGTTACGTCTTCATCCACGGCCCGGAACACCCGGACAGCGCCTGGCAGTATGATTTTCATCACCGCCGCGGGGTGATCGTCAGCGAACCGGATCGCGAGTTGGCCATTACCCTCGACGCGCTGGATATCACGGCGCCCTACACGCCCGGCGCGCTGCGCGGCGGCAGCCATGTGCACGTTTTCAGCCCGGACGGCAGCCGCCTCAGCTTTACCTACAACGATCACGTGATGCATGAATGCGATCCGGCGCGCGATCTGCGCAACGTCGGCGTGGCTGTGCCGCTGCACGGGGTCAATCCGCCGAAACAGCATCCCCGTGAGTATGACGGCAGCCACTATTGCGTGCTGGTCAGCGAGACCGTGCCGCAGCCGCAGCCGGGCAGCGATCAAATCAATCGCGCCTACGAAGAGGGCTGGATTGGCCGCGAAGGTTACCGTAAGGCCGACGGCCGCCGGCAGCGCTGGGCGCTGGCATTTATCGGCGATACGCTGTCCGCCGCCGGTGAGAAGCTGCCGGAGGTGTTTATCGTCGATCTGCCGGAGAACGACGCCGACTACGCCAGGGCGGGTGCTCTGCCGCTGCAGGGGACGGAAAGCGAGCTGCCGGCGCCGCCGCAGGGCGTCAGGCAGCGGCGGGTGACCTTTACCGGGGATCGTCGTTTTCCGGGCGTCGCCGGCGCGCCGCGCCATTGGCTGCGCAGCTCGCCGGACGGTAGCCAGATAGCTTTTCTGATGAAGGATGACGGCGGCGTGGTGCAACTGTGGACGGTGTCGCCGAACGGCGGTGAGCCGCGCCAGGTCAGCCGCGCCGAGCATGACATCCAGTCGGCGTTCAGCTGGCACCCGCAGGGCGGGGCGATAGCCCTGGTGTGTGACAACAGCGTGATGCTGTGTGAGGTTGCCAGCGGCCGCCTGCAGCGTTTAACGCAGCGCAGCCTGCAGCCGCCGTCGGGAGATGCCGTGGTGTTTTCGCCGGATGGCAAGAAAGTGGCGTTTATGCGCGAGATTGCCGGATTCAACCAGATCTTTGTGGTTGAGGCGTAAGGCGGGCCTGATGGCCCGCTGCGTGCGTGATCAGTGTGTGGCGGTGCTGTCGTTGCCTTCGCCGGGGTTGCCGGTTGCCGCCAGATTCTGCTGCTCGCTGCGCAGGATGCGCGCTTTTGGCGAGTCTGCGGTGGCGTCATTGCCTGAACGCAGATAGTCGTAAGGCAGCAGCACGGTATCCATTACTGCGGAGAACGGGAGATCCAGCGCCACCAGCGGCATCATCGCCCAGCTGGTGTTGTCGTCCTTCAGCATGTCCACGCTGGCGCGGGTGCCGGGATAGTAACCCTGATTCGGGCCGGTATGGCTCATCACGCTGGAGCAACCGCTGGTCGCCAACAACATGCAGCCCGTCGCTATCGCTTTCATCGTCGTCATTAATCCATCCTGCAGGGTTGCTGTGCCCCTAAATTAAGCTGATTTATAACATCCTGTTGCTGCTTTAAAAGAAGCAAAATCCCGCTCTGTGGCGGCTCTCTCACTTTAGTGTAAGTGGTAAAAAAACTTTCACCTAACCGAAATGCGCTTTTTTTGATCCTCGCCTGTTGAATTGATGAAAGCAACCCCCATTTTATCATCAGAGCCGGATTGAGAATTTGCCGTAAGGGAATTCTGGCTTAATTAGCCTGTCCAGAGTGGAAGGCGTATTTATTTCAACCTCGCTGAAGTGCCTTAGGAGGCTGTTTTATGCGTAATTTTGATCTTTCCCCGCTATACCGTTCCGCCATTGGTTTCGATCGCCTGTTCAACGCGCTGGAGGCCGGCCAGAGTCAGGGTAACGGCGGCTATCCCCCTTATAATGTCGAGCTGGTGGACGAAAATCATTATCGCATCGCCATTGCGGTAGCCGGGTTTGCCGAGCAGGAGCTGGAGATCACCACGCAAGATAATCTGCTGATTGTTCGCGGTGCGCACAATAACGAACCGGCAGAAAAAACCTACTTATATCAGGGCATCGCCGAGCGTAATTTCGAGCGTAAATTCCAGCTGGCCGAACATATCCAAATTAAAGGTGCCAAACTGGAGAATGGCCTGTTGTATATCGACATGCAACGCATCGTGCCGGAAACATTAAAACCGCGCCGTATCGAAATTAAATAAATTTCTGTTTTTCCGGCAGGTACGCTGCCGGTAAATAATACCTAGCCTGCCGTCAGGGGGCTGAATAAACACATCTCGCTTAATGAAAGGAGTTGTTCCTATGCGTAATTACGATTTATCCCCGCTTCTGCGTCAATGGATTGGTTTTGATAAATTGGCCAGTTCAATGGGCGGCCAGGAACCTCAGGGGTTCCCGCCGTATAACATCGAGAAAAGTGATGACAATCATTACCGCATTTCTCTGGCGCTGGCCGGTTTCCGGCAGAGCGAACTGAATATCGAAGTGGAAGGGCCGCGGCTGACCGTCAGCGGTAAACCCACGCCGCCGGAAAAACAGGTCGAATACCTGCACCAGGGCCTGGTGTGCAAAGAGTTTCAGTTGACCTTCACCCTGGCGGAGCATCTGCAGGTGTCCGAGGCCAAATTTGAAAACGGCCTGCTGCACATCGATCTGGTGCGTCAGGTGCCGGAAGCCTTGCAGCCTCAGCGCATCGCCATCGGTGCGACGCCGGAGCTGGAAGCGAAATAACCGACTGAAAAACGGTCATCATCATACGGGGGAGATCCAGACGGGTCTCCCCCGTTGCGTTATGTGGCGCACGCCACAGTCCCCCCGACGGTCCGATGTCATAATCCTTGTTAACTGTGTGTCTTTGTCCGCAAATTCCCGATTCAACTTTGGCAAGGAAGTGACCTATGAGCGATATCGCCCTGACCGTCAGCATGTTGGCGCTGGCGGCCGTCATTGGGCTGTGGATGGGGAACTGGAAGCTGTACGGCGTCGGGCTGGGCATCGGCGGCGTGCTGTTCGGCGGTATCCTGGTCGGGCACTTTGCCCAGAGCGGGCAAATCAGCCTGAACGGGGACATGCTGCACTTTATCCAGGAGTTTGGCCTGATCCTGTTCGTCTACACCATCGGCATCCAGGTCGGCCCCGGTTTCTTCTCTTCGCTGCGCGTCTCCGGTCTGCGCCTCAACGCCTTCGCGGTGCTGCTGGTGCTGACCGGCGGTGTCGTGGCGGCGGCGGTGCACAAGCTGTTCGACGTGCCGCTGCCGATCATCCTCGGCGTGTTCTCCGGCGCGGTCACCAACACCCCGGCGCTGGGCGCCGGTCAACAAATCCTGACCGATCTCGGTTCCGATCCGGCGTTGGTGGACGGCATGGGGATGGGCTACGCCATGGCCTACCCGTTCGGCATTTGCGGCATCTTGCTGGTGATGTGGCTGATCCGATTGGTTTTCCGCATCAACATCGATCGCGAGGCGCAGGCGTTTGAAAACGGCCTGGGCAATCAGCGCGAGCTGCTGCACGCCATGAACGTGGCGGTGCGTAACCCCAACCTGCAGGGCATGGCGATCAAAAGCGTACCGCTGCTCAACGGTGAAGCGATCGTCTGTTCGCGCCTCAAGCGCGGGGAGCTGCTGATGGTGCCGGCGCCCCACGAACGGCTGGAGCTTGGCGACTATCTGCACCTGGTGGGCAAACGGGAAGATCTGGAAAATGCCCGGCTGGTGATCGGCGAAGAGGTGGACGCTTCGCTGTCGACGCGCGGCACCGCGCTGCAGGTGGTGAGGGCGGTGGTGACCAACGAGCAGGTGCTGGGCAAGAAAATCCGCGAGCTGAACCTGAAGCAGAAGTATGACGTGGTGATTTCACGCCTCAACCGCGCCGGCGTGGAGCTGGTGGCCGGCAGCAACGTGACGCTGCAGTTCGGCGACATTCTCAACCTGGTCGGCCGGCCGGAGGCCATCGACGCGGTGACGGCAATCGTCGGCAACGCCCAACAAAAACTGCAGCAGGTGCAGATGCTGCCGGTCTTTATCGGCATCGGTCTCGGGGTGCTGCTGGGCTCCATTCCGCTGTTCGTGCCCGGCTTCCCGGCGGCATTGCGGCTGGGGCTGGCCGGCGGGCCGTTGGTGGCGGCGCTGATCCTGGGGCGCATCGGCAGTATCGGCAAGCTGTATTGGTTTATGCCGCCGAGCGCCAACCTGGCGCTGCGCGAACTGGGCATCGTGCTGTTTCTGGCGGTGGTCGGTTTGAAATCGGGCGGCAATTTTATCGATACGTTGCTGCACGGCGAGGGGCTGACATGGATTGGTTATGGCGCGTTAATCACCGCCATTCCGCTGCTGAGCGTCGGTATTCTGGCACGCACGGTGGGCAAGATGAACTACCTGACGCTGTCCGGCATGCTGGCGGGATCGATGACCGATCCGCCGGCGCTGGCCTTCGCCAACGGTCTGCATCCCACCAGCGGCGCCGCCGCGCTGTCTTACGCCACCGTGTATCCGTTGGCGATGTTCCTGCGCATCATGTCGCCGCAGCTGCTGGCGGTGCTGTTCTGGACGTTGTAGTGCGGATCGTCTACAGCCGATAAGGCATCAACACGCCATTGTCAGTGCCGAAATCTTTGGGGTTGCGGGAGATGAGCATCCGGAATCCCACCTGCGCTGTGGCCCAGATAATGGCGTCTGGCAGTTTCACATGCTGTGAGTGGCGCAGTTCTACGGCGCGTTCAGCGACTTCATCGGTAATAGGCAGCAGCAGAAATTGCCCTAAAAACTGACGTGTTTTCAGCTCCAGTGCCGGACCCTGTTTTTTAGCACCTACCATCACTTCCATCCAGGTGATGGCGCTGATGGCCGGATTGATGTGATACTCGACCAGAACGTCCCTGGCTTGAGGAATGCCGTTGAGATAATCGATCAGGATATTGGTGTCGAATAACGCCCGTTGAGCCACCATTATTCCCACTCCTCGCGCTGACGATTTTCGTACTCCACGCCATCTCCCATCGCCCCGGACCAGAGCCCGAAAGCGTTGCTGGGATCTTCCACGTGGTTCTCCGTCAGATAGCGGGAGACTGCTTGACGAATGATCTCGGCCCGCGGAACGTGGCGGATATTTTTCAGATTATCGAGCTGCCGCAGGTCTTCTTCAGGTAAATCGATCACGATGCGAGTCATCGTTGGCCCTCCAAAAAAGATATACGATATATGCATCGTATATCTTTGTCGGTCAATTTTCAATCAGTCGGCGTTAGCCTTTCTGATGTGCGCGCTCGATCTCTTCCGCCAGAATAGCCACGCCGCGCTCGATTTTCTCCGGATCGGGCACGTAGTTCATGCGCATGCACTGGTGGGTGTGCGGCCAGTCGTGCTCCAACCCCGGGAAGAAGTAGTGGCCCGGCACCATCAGCACGCCGCGCTTTTTCAGGCGCTGATACAGCACTTCGGTGGTGATCGGCAGATCCTTGAACCACAGCCAGAGGAAGATAGCCCCTTCCGGTTTGTGGATCAGGCAGCGCTCCGGCGACAGGTAGCGGCGAATAATCTCGATGGTGTGCTCGACGCGCTGTTTGTAGAACGGGCGAATGACCTCGTTCGACAGGCGCAGCAGATCGCCGCGCGCGATCATTTCCGTCGCCATCGCCGGCCCCATGCTGCCTGGCGACAGGCTGATGATGCCGTTCATGTTGGTTAGCGCGGTGATCACCTTCTCGTCGGCGATCACGATGCCGCAGCGCGAGCCCGGCAGGCCGAGCTTGGACAGGCTCATGCACAGGATGGTGTTCGGGTTCCACAGCGGCGTGGCGTCGCTGAAGATGATGCCGGGGAACGGCACGCCGTAGGCGTTGTCGATCACCAGCGGAATATCACGCTGCTGCGCCAGCAGGTCGAGCTTCATCAGCTCTTCGTCGGTGATCACGTTGCCGGTCGGGTTGGTCGGCCGTGAAACGCAGATCATGCCGATGTCATCGCCGATGGTGAGATGTTCGAAATCGACGTGATACTTGAACTGGCCGTCCGGCAGCAGCTCGATGTTCGGTTTGGCGGAGACGAACAGCCCTTCGTCCAGCCCGGCGTCGGCATAGCCGATATATTCCGGCGCCAATGGGAACAGCACGCGGCGGCGCGAACCGTCGGCGTAGCGGCCGGCGAACAGGTTGAACAAGTAGAAAAACGCGCTTTGGCTGCCGTTAGTCAGTGCAATATTCTGTGGCGAAATCTCCCAGCCGAGCTCGTCGCGCAGCAGATTGGCCAGCGCTTTCAGCAGCGCGTCCTTGCCTTGCGGGCCGTCGTAGTTGCACAGCGCCTCGGTCAGTTTGCCCTGGTCGAGCATCTCCTGGCACAGCTGTGTGAAGTAGGCTTCCATCTCTGGGATCTGCGCCGGATTGCCGCCGCCGAGCATGATGGCACCGGGGGTGCGCAGGCCTTCGTTCAGGTCGTCCATCAAACGGGTAATGCCCGCATAACGAGTAAATTTTTCGCCGAAAAGTGAGAAAGTCATAGGTGCAGCAGTACTGTTTCTTAGCAGGTAATCACCCACCATACCGCCAGACAAATCCCGCTGCAATGCGGCCGACAAATCGGCCAATGGGCACAAACTTCGCTCATTGGCCGATTAGCAGCATATTACGCTGGATTATTGTGACCGTTCGCCGGCCCACACCACCATCACCTTATCGTCGCCGAGCCGGCGGCTGAAGGCATAATAGGCGGCGTGCGCCTGCGGGGTTTGCACGCCGCCGCCGATCGCCGGGTGGCGAGCGCGGAACTGCCCCAACCGTTGCCAGTGGGCCAGCAGCGGGGCTTTTTCCCCCTGTAGCTCACGCCAGTTCATGTCGGAACGGGTACCCTGCAGCGGATCGGAACCGGTTGGGCCGAGCGGGCGGCCGCTTTCATCGCCGTAGTAAATCTGCACCGCGCCCGGCGCCAGCAACAGCAGGTTCGCCGCCCGCTGTTGGCGAGGCAGCGAGCCTTTGGCGTCGCTGGCGAAGAACAGCCGGGTGTCGTGCGAAGAGAGGTAGCTCAGCACGTTGAAATCCTGCAGCCGCTCGGCCATCTGCCGGTAGGTGGCATCGATGTCAGCAAAGCAGCCCAGCGCCTGCGACGCCTGGTCCTGGAAATCGAAGTTGATCATCGCGTCGAAGCCGTTTTGGTAATAGTCGCTTTTCATCACCCCGTGGCCCCAGGCCTCGCCAGTCATCCAAAACGGCGCATCATCCAACGCCTGCTGCGGATGCTCCGCTTTCCATGCCGCCAATGCCGCCGTGGCGCGCTGTTTCAACAGCGCCAGCGTCGGTTTTTCCACGTGCTTGGCGGTATCGACGCGAAAACCGTCGATGCCGTAATCGCGCACCCACTGGCTGAGCCAGACGGTCAGGTAATCGCGGGTGGTGGCGCCGGGCATGTCGCGCGCGGCGGTGTCGGGTTTGTGGCGATAGAACAGCGGCAGGCCGCTGGCGCCGGGCGCTTCGGTTTTGATATCCGGCAGGAAGGCCAGTGACATCGTCAGATCGTCATAGCCCGGCGCGTCATAGTCGCCGATGTCGGTGCGGATCCAATTTTTCCCCCACCATGGGCGCCAGCCCGCCTTGTCGCTGAAGTTGATGTAGTCGTTGAAGCTGTGCCAGTTTTGCCCTGGCCCGGGGCGCCAGTCGCTCCAGTTTTTCCCCAGGGTTTTCTCCACCTCTGCGCCTTGCAGATACAGCGAGCCGAAGTGGAACGTCTGCATATCCGCCAGCGTGGCGTAGCCGACGTGGTTCACCACCACGTCGAACAGAATGCGAATGCCGCGGCGATGCGCCTGCTCGACCAGCGTGCGCAGCTCCTGTTCGGTGCCCATGTTGGCGTCGAGGCGAGTCCAGTCCAGCGCGTAATAGCCGTGATAGGCGTAATGCGGGAAATCACCTTGGGTGCCGCCGCCGACCCAGCCGTGGATCTGCTCCAGCGGCGAGCTGATCCACAAGGCGTTGACGCCGAGCTGCTGCAGATAATCCAGCTTCTGCGTCAGGCCGGCCAGATCGCCGCCGTGAAAGGTGCCTATTTCCTGCAGGCCGTCGCTGCGGCGCCCGTAGCTGTGGTCATTGGCCGGGTTGCCGTTCTCAAAGCGATCGGTCAGCACGAAGTAGACCGTGGCGTTATGCCAGCTGAACGCCGCCGGTTTCGCCGTGGCGGCGGATTCCAGCAGCAACAGGCCGCCGCTGGCGGGGGCGGGCTGCAGCGTGATTTTTCCCTGGCTCACCTGCGCCGTTTGGCCGGAATAGAAATCGCGCAGCGTTTCGCCTTCGGTGAAGGTGGAGGTGACGTCGACCGTGACCGGCTTACCGTTCCAGCGCGGGCAGCTGCGGACGGCAACGGCGGCGCTTTCCGGCACGCTGCTCAGGCTGAGCTGCAGCGTCGGCGTGCCGCTGCGCGTATCGACGCGCACCTGATAGTCGCCGGCGCGGAACTGCCGCCAGCTGACCGGCGGGTTGGCGCCGCACGGGTGCAGCGACAGCGTCTGGTTAAGTTTTATCGCCTCCGCCGGTTGCCAGCAGTGGTTATCCTGATACAGGCGCAGCGGCAGCTGGCCTTTGGGCAGCGTGGCCTGGCTGGTGAACAGCCCGGCGGCCGTTTCGTCGAGGGCCGGGAAACCCGGCAGTGTCCAGCTGGCCAGCGCCGAAGGCGACAGCAGCATCAATAAGGGCAGGGGTAACAGTTTCATGGCTCTCCTTACGCGCGGCAGGAAGCGTTTTTCTCGCAGGGTAGCGCCCAGTGTGGCAAACGACGGAAAAATGGCCTCCTCCCTGCGGGGGTTTTTCGAGGAGGAGAGGAAGGGCGGAGCGTTTTCGGATTGATTCGGCTTGGCTTTGTGCGCGCGCTGCGGCAGATTAAACGGTGAACATCAAAGGAGGTTAGCGATGACGGACAAAAACTGGCGAGAAGAGATCGTTCAGGCAATTCAGGATGCCGAATTGCAGCACTTCGCCGAAGAACATCAGCTGCAGGCGCTGTTCGCGCCGCAGCAGGAAGAGCAACACGGCCGGTTATCCTCAGACCACCGGCCGCGCTGAGTTATTTCCGCAACAGCTGCGGGTTGACGCAGTTTTCTTTCACCGTGCCGGTCAACGCGGCGATCAAATTATCCACCGCGCAGGCGGCCATGCCGTAGCGCGTTTCATGGGTGGCGGAGCCGATGTGCGGCAACGCCACCACGTTCGGCATGCTGAGCAGCGGCGAGTTGGCCGGCAGCGGCTCTTTCTCGAACACATCCAACCCGGCGGCGTGGATCACGCCGTTTTGCAGCGCTTCGATCAGCGCCTGCTCATCCACTACCGGCCCGCGGCCGGCGTTGATCAGAATGCCGCTTTTCTTCATTTTCGCCAGCTGTTCGCGGCCGATCATGTGGAAGGTTTGTTCGGTCAGCGGCAGCGTGATGCAAACGAAATCCGACTCGGCCAGCAGGGTATCCAGATCGCAGCGACGGGCGTTGAAGCGTTGCTCCGCCTCTTCGTGCGTGCGGCGGGCGTTGTAGAGCACCGGCATGCCGAAGCCGAAGTGCGCGCGCTGCGCCAGCGCCAGGCCGATGCGGCCCATGCCGAGGATGCCGATGGTTTTGTGGTGCACGTCGACGCCGAACCAGTCCGGCCCAATGCTGCCGCGCCATTCGCCGGCCTTCACCCGCTCCGCCACTTCCACCACCCGGCGCGCGGTCGCCAGCACCAGGCTCATGATGGTGTCGGCGACGGTTTCGGTCAGCACCGTCGGGGTGTGCATCAACAGCACGTTATGGGCGTTGAGCGCCTCGACGTCGAAGTTGTCGTAGCCGACGGAAACGGTCGAGGCCGCGCGCAGTTTGGGCGCCTGCTGCAGGAAGGCTTCGTCAATTTTACCGCCGGAACCGATGATCCCTTCGGCCTGCTGCAACGCCTGGCGCAGTTCGTCGCGGTTCTCCGGCTGCAGGCCGTTGAAGGCGTGCACGGTGAAGTGCTGTTCCAGACGTTCAAGCAGATCGGCGGGCAGGCTTTTGTACAATACGATAGAAGGCTTCATCACGAACTCCAGCTGGGCCAAAGGGGGCATGGTGCCCCCCCGGTTGGGTTAACAGATAAAAAGTATAACCGGATCAAGCCAATTGCGGCTGGATCTCGTTGCGGGCGGGCTTGACGATCAGCGTCAGCACCACCGCCACCACCAGTGCGATGGCCATGAACATATAGGAAGCCGCCGGGCTGCCGGTGGCGCCATTCAGATAGCCGACGAACCACGAACCGAAGAACGAACCCAGCGCGCCCATGCTGTTGATCAGCGCCATAGCGCCGCCGGCGACGTTTTTCGGCAGCATTTCCGGAATGATGGCGAAGAACGGCCCGTAGGGGGCGTACATCGCGGCGCCGGCGACCACCAGCAGGCCGTAGGAGATCCAGAAATGGTTGGCGCCGACGGCGTAAGAACCGAAGAACGCCAGCGCGCCGATCAGCAGCAGCGGCCAGACAAACAGCTTGCGGTTTTGCATTTTGTCCGACGCCCAGGAGACCACGATCATGGCGATGGTCGCCGCCAGGTAAGGCACCGCCGACAGCCAGCCGGCCTCCACCATGCCCATCTGCATGCCGCTGCGCAGGATGGAAGGCAGCCACAGCACGAAGCCGTACACGCCGATGCTCCAGGCGAAGTACTGCACGCACAGCAGGATCACGTTGCGTGAGCGGAAGGCTTCGCCGTAGTTGCGCACGGCCTTGATGCCTTTTTGCTCTTCGTCCAGCTGCTGCTGCAGCGCCTGTTTCTCATCGGCGCTCAGCCAGCCGGCCTGCGCCGGTTTGTCTTTCGCCAGCACCCACCAGCAGAACGCCCAGATAACCGCCGGAATGCCCTCGATGATGAACATTTCACGCCAGCCGAAGGCGTGGATCAGGTAACCGGACACCACCGACATCCACAGCACCGTCACCGGGTTGCCGAGGATCAGGAAGGTATTGGCGCGTGACCGCTCCGATTTGGTGAACCAGTTGCTGATGTAGATCAGCATCGCCGGCATCACCGCCGCTTCCACCACGCCGAGGATAAAGCGGATGGCGGCCAGCATCGGAATATTGCTGACCACGCCGGTCAGCGAGGCGCAGCCGCCCCACAGGATCAGGCACCAGAAGATCAGTTTTTTGACGCTGCGACGTTCGGCGTAGATGGCGCCGGGAATTTGGAAGAAGAAATAACCGAGGAAAAACAGCGCGCCCAGCAGCGAGGCCATGCCTTTGGTGATGCCGAGATCTTCATTGATGCCGGCGGCAGAGGCGAAGCTGAAGTTGGCGCGATCGAGATAGGCCAGGCTGTAGGTGATAAACACGATGGGCATGATGTACCACCAGCGTTTGGCCGCGACAGTCGCTTTGTTCATGTTCAGTATCCTTCAGTGGTGTTGCATCCCCTTCGCCCGGCACGCTGGGCGTGAAAGACGAAGGGGCAGATGCTCTCCCGACGCGTCCCGGTTGTAGGGCCAGAGGCTGACGTCATGCGGAGAAGTCGTTTTTTTTATTGTTATTCGGCCAGCGCCGCACGGGTCGGCAGGCCTTCGCTGTCGCCGATGGCCTGGATCGCCAGCGAGCCGATTTTGTTGCCGCGCTGCACTGCCTGTATTAGCGTTTTGCCTTCCAGCAGGGCGCTGAGGGTGCCGACGGCAAAGCCGTCACCGGCGCCGACGGTATCCACTACGTTGTCGACCTTGACCGCGGCCACTGCCGCTTTATCGCCGGCGGCGGTTTTAAACCAGGCGCCGTCCGGGCCGGTTTTGATGATCACCGCCTGCACGCCGCGCTCCAGATAGAAATCGGCGATGCCTTCCGGTGTCGACTGGCCGGTGAGGATCTGTCCCTCTTTCAACCCCGGCAGAACCCAGTCGGCGGCGAACGCCAGCTGGTTCAGCTGCTCGATCATCACCTCGCGGCTGGGCCACAGCACCGGGCGCAGATTGGGATCGAACGAAATGGTTTTACCCATGGCACGCATCTCGCGCGCCGCATGGTGGCACAGCGCCAGCGACTCGCTGGACAGCGCCGCCGCCACGCCGCTCAGGTGCAGGTGGCGCGCGGAACCGAAATACTCGCGGTTGAAATCGGCAATCGACAGGTGGCTGGCCGCCGAGCCCTTGCGGAAATACTCCACACTGGGATCGGTACCATCGGTGGTTTTGGATTTCACCTGAAAACCGGTGGGGTAGTGGCCGTCGACCGTCACCTGCCGGTAATTGATGCCTTCTTTTTTCAACTGCTGCAGGGTGAAGCGCCCGAACGAATCGTTGCCGACGCGGCTGACCCAGCCGACGTTCATACCCAGACGCGCCAGGCCGATCGCCACGTTCAGTTCGGCGCCGGCGATGCGTTTGGTGAAGGTTTCCACCTCCGCCAGATCGCCGGTTTGTGCCGCCACGAACATCGCCATGGCTTCACCCAGCGTGACCACATCCAGGGGCGCCTGCTGCGCCGTTGTTGCCGTTAACGTTGTCATCATGGGGTTACTCCGCACGCAAGATATTGACGTAATGGCGGGTGACGGCTTCCAGGTCATCGCCCTGCAACGGGAATTCGATACCGCGCGGCACATCGTGCGGCAGGCGGGCCAGCAGGTCGCGCCAGCTGCCGTCGGTCTCGTCCAGCGCGACGGCGCGCCAGCCGCGCGGGCCTTGGGTGGCGGCTTTGACGTGCACGTAACCGACGTGGCGGGCCAGGCGTTCGGCGGCGGCGAAGGCGTCTTGCCCCACCCACAGCCAGTTGGCCATATCGAAGGTCATGCTGACCGGCAGGTGGCTATCTTCCGCGGCGTGGAAAAAGGCGTTCAGCATCGACAAAATGCCGCAGTCCGGCGTTTGGTCGTTCTCGACCACCAGCTTGACCGGGTGTTGCTCCAGCGCCACTTTCAACTCGGTAAAATCGAAGCCGGGGCGGAAATGGCCGAGGGAGAGCTTCAGCTGGCGCGCGTTCAGCGCCTGCGCTTCCGCCAGCAGCGCCGACAGGTTGGGGTTCAGCGTATGTTGCGGTGTGAACAGCGCCTCAGGGGCGGAATAGACGGCGAACAGCTGCTGGCGATCGATCTCTTGCGCCAGCGCCGGCAGGCTGTCTAGTTCACCGGCGGTGAACAGTTCGCGGCGGATCTCCACTCCGTCGGCGCCCGCGCCGGCGATGATGGGCAACAGCGCGCGCTGGCCGCCGTGTTGTTTGACGGTATCGGTGCCGTAGGCGCCGGTGACCACGATGATTTCTGTTTTCATTTTGACTCCTGAGGCGGCATTGTCGCCGCCGCTGCTGTTACCGGTACGTTAAATGGAACCGGTTCCAGCGAAAAGCGACAGAGTGTAAAAATATGATCGCAATCACGAAGCTGAGCAAAAAACAGCCGATTCAGATAGAGGCGGGGCAGTCAACGGCCCCGGAGAAGGTGGATTAGCGGGTGGTGGAGCCGCGGACGATCAGCTCGCCGGAGAACATCTGCTCGCCGCTGGGGGTGGCCAGGCCCTGAATGCGCTGCACCAGCCGCTCCAGCGCCGCGTGTCCCATTTGGTAGGTAGGTTGTTTCAGCGTGGTGATGCCGACGCCCGCCAGCTCCGCCCACTCCAGCTCGTCAAAGCCCAGCAGGCCGATGTCGTTGCCCCACTGGATGCCGAGCCGACGCATGGCGCGCGCCACCTGCAGCGTCAGGGCGCCGTTGGCGGAGATCACCGCTTTGCGCATGCCGCGATGGCGGCCGCTGAAATCGCTCAGCACCTGCTCCAGCTTCTGCCGATCGTTGAGCGGCGTTTCGGCCTGCTCCGCCAACAGCGCGGGGTGCTGCGCCATGGTATGTCTGAAGGCGTGCAGGCGTTCGAGACGGGTATTGACCGTACCGAGCGGCTCGCTGAGGAACAGGATCGCTTCGAAACCTTGTTGCAGCAGGTGTTCGGTGGCGACGGTGGCGGCTTCGCGGTTGTTCAGGCCCACCACGTCGCAGGCGAAGTCGGGGATTTTTCGATCGATCAGCACCATCGGCAGCATCGACTGTTGCAGCGTGGATAATGCTTCCTCGCGCATGCCGACCGCGTTGACCACGATGCCTTCTACCCGGTAACTGCTGAGCAGCTGCAGGTAGTGCTGTTCCTGATTGACTTCGTTGTTGGTGTTACACACCAGCAGGGTAAAACCGTGTTGACGGCAGGCGGCCTCGATGCCGCGCATCACGTCCACCGAATAGGGGTTGGTGATATCGGCGAGGATCAGGCCGATCAGGCGGGTCTGGCCGCCCTTCAGGCTGCGCGCCATCTGGCTTGGCCGGTAGTCGAGCTGCTGGATAGCCTGTTCGATGCGCTGTTTGAGATCGTCGGAAAGCAGGTGCTGTTCACCATTCAGATAGCGCGACACGCTGGTCTTGCCGGTTTTGGCGATGCTGGCCACATCGCTGATGGTAGCGCGTCCTGAGGTGCGCGTTGCCTTGCCTGTGCTCACAGCCGATCCCTCCTGCGGTTAATTGCCAAGGAGACTACCATACCCGATGTGCGAGCGGGAATGTTGAAGGATAAGGAGAAAGTCGGGAGGTAGAGGCGGGGCACCGGTGGCGCCCCGCACGGGATTACTGCAGCGGGCTGAGGGTGATCTCGACGCGGCGGTTTTGCGCCTTGCCTTCCGCGGTGCTGTTGGAGGCGATCGGGTTGTCCGGGCCGGCACCGGTGGTGCGGATACGGTTCGCCGCCACGCCCTGGGTGATCAGCGCGCTGGCTACGCCGTCGGCGCGCTGCTGCGACAGGTTCATGTTGAGCGAGCGGGAGCCGGTGCTGTCGGTGTAGCCGACCACGTTGACCGCGGTTTTCGGATACTCTTTCAGCACCATGGCGACGCCGGTCAGGGTGTTGGCGCCCGCCGGTTTCAGCGTGGCGCTGCTGCTGTCGAAGGTCACATTATTCGGCATGTTCAGCACGATGTTGTCGCCCTGGCGGGTGACGCTGACGCCGGTACCTTTCATCTTGTCGCGCAGTTTGGCTTCCTGCACGTCCATGTAATAGCCTGCGCCGCCGCCGAGGGCTGCACCGGCCGCTGCGCCGATCAGCGCGCCCTTGCCGCGATCTTTCTTGGAAGAGGACAGCACGCCGACGCCGGCGCCCAGTGCGGCACCGAGGCCCGCGCCGATGCCGGATTTACCGACTTCGGATTCGCCGGTGTAAGGGTTGGTGGTACAGGCCGACAGCGTGAGCGCGACGCTCACTGCGCCGGCAATAATTGCAATGCGTTTTTTCATGTTCTTGTCCTTAATGGCATCAATTCTGTACGCGCCGGCCCAACACGGGGGCGCAAAAAGTAGGCGACGCAGGTGGGGCCCGCATCACCGCGCTACTATGACGCGTTGGCTCGCCGGCAGTTCCGGAGAAAAACGTGACAAATGATGAGCGCGGGTAAGTGCTGGGGGAGTTATGCGATAAAACGCCGGGCGGCGCCATGCAGCGGATTCCTAATTGCGCGCCGCCAGGGCGCGAATGCGCCTTTTTTAACCGTAACCGGTTGAATTCTCGATTGCCGGCCAGTTCATGATCAGCGTATAGGCTTGGGTTTCGTCGTTAAACAGACGTTGCGTCACCTGAAAACCGTGCTTGTGGTAGAACGCGCAGGCTCGCAGGTTCTGCTGATACACCTCCAGGCTGAGCCGGCGGTAGCGCTGCTGCACGTGCGTCATCAGCGCCTGGGCGACGCCGCGGCCGTGATACGCCCGATCGACGAACAGCGCGCCGATGAACTGCTCGTCCAGCACGCTGATAAAGCCGACGATCTCGTCGTTATGCCAGCAGGCCCAGCTTTGCGCGCGCGGCAGGTAGTTTTCCCGCACCAGTGCGGCGCTCTCATGCCAGTATTTTTCCGCCACGAACGGATGGGCGGCGATGGTGCTGGGCAGCCACAGCGCCATCAGCCGTTCGATATCCTCTGGGCCACAGGGGCGGATCACCGTGGCTTTGGGTAGCACATGCACCCCGTGAGATGATCGTTCACCAGCCCGCTGGCCTGCATGAAGGCGTAACAGATCGTGGAGCCGATAAACTTGAAGCCGCGCTTTTTCAACGCTTTGGACATGGCGTCGGACTGCTCGGTTTTAGCCGGCACCTGGCTCAGCGCCTGCCAGCGGTTGAGCTGCGGCCGGCCGCCGACGAAGTCCCAGATGAAGGTAACGAAATTCTCGCCGGACGCCTCCATCGCCAGATAGGCTTTGGCGTTGGTGATGATGGCTTCTATCTTGCCGCGGTGGCGGATAATGCCGCTGTCCTGCAGCAGATTTTCCACGTCCTGCTCGGTCATGGCGGCGACCCGCTGCGGATCGAAACCATGGAAAGCACGCCGGTAATTCTCGCGCTTTTTCAGGACGGTGATCCAGGAAAGGCCGGCCTGCTGCCCCTCCAGGCACAGCATTTCAAACAGCTCGCGCGCGTCGGTGGTGGGCGCGCCCCATTCCTTGTCGTGATACTCGAGATACAACGGATCGGCCGTCACCCAACCGCAACGTTCGTCTGCCATCCTGACTGTCCTTATGCTGTGTTTATGAACAGTAATCATCGCTCGAAGCGCCGAACTTGGCAAGCCTCTGATTGTTTTGTCATCAGCCCGCTTGACGTGGTGAAAAAGCCGACAATAGTTACTACATGGCCGGTGGAAAACCGGCCAACGATAAAAACGACATTGCCTTCATTTGCAGGCTCTCAGGAGTCGATTCATGCCTCTAAAAATAACGTGCATGCCCCGCCCGGCGGCGCTTGCAGTGGCGTTGCTTTGCAGTATGACCCTTCCGGCTCAGGCGTACGATCAACTGTACGTCTTTGGCGATAGCCTGAGCGATACCGGCAACAACGGCCGGTTCACCTATGACGGCAACCAGCACCTGCTGTACGACGAAGCGTTGGCGCAACGCATCGGCGCGGCGCTGGTGGCCTCGGACAACGGCGGTGAAAACTACGCCGCCGGCGGCGCCGTGGCGGTGCCGGGCCTGAACCCGGTCGACAACACCCAGGATCAGGTGCAGCGCTACCTGAATCGGGTTAACGGCCAGGCCGATGGCGACGGTTTGTATATTCACTGGATCGGCGGTAACGATTTGGCGGCGGCGGCGCTGAATGCCGCTACCGCGCCCGGCGTGGCCTATAACAGTGCCGCGGCCGCCGCCGCGCAGGTGCATTCGCTGCTGAACGCCGGTGCCGGCACGGTGATCGTGCCGACGGTGCCGAACATCGGCTCCACGCCGCAGCTGATGGAACTGATCATTCAGCAGGCGCTGCCGCCGGTACAGGGGGCGGCGATCCAGGCGGCCTATGCCACGCTTAATTCGGTGGCAACCCCGGACAACGCTTCGCGCACGCAGGCGATCCACGCGGCGTTGGCCGCCGCGGCGAAGCAGGGCAGCGCCATTCCTCAGGTGCAGCAGGCGATCGCCGCGCAGCTTATCGCGGCGTATGACAGCCTGAGCGCGCAGGCCGCTCAACTGACCGATTTCTATAATCAAAGTGAAGACCGTCTGCTGGCGCAGGGGGGCGGCAATATCGTGCGGGTGGACGTCAACAAGCTGTTCGCCGAAGCGATCGCCAATCCGGCGCAGTTCGGCTTCGCCAACACGGCCGGCATGGCTTGCCCGGCGGGCGTTTCCTCGGCGGTTTGCCGTTCCGACATGCCCGGCTTCGACGCCGGCCAGTCCTATCTGTTCTCCGACCATTTCCACCCCAGCCCGCAGGCGCACCTGCTGATTGCGGATTATATTCAGGCGGTATTGGATGGCCCGGCGCAGGTGGTGGCGCTGAATCAGGCGACGGCGGCGATGGCGCGTGACAGCCGCGCCACGCTCGACAGCCGTTTCCAGCAGCTGCGCAACGGCGACAACCCGCAGGGCTCGCTGGGCGTGTTCGGCGGCTACGCCGGCCAGCACTACGACTATGCCGATAATCGGGCGGCGGGGGACGGCAACGCCACCACCCACAACCTGACCGTCGGCGTGGACTATCAACTGACCGACAGCTGGTTGATCGGTGCGTTGATCGCCGGTTCCAACGACGATCAGCATCCTTCCAGCCGTTTTGATTACAAGGCGCGCGGGCTGCTGCTGTCAGCCTTCAGTTCGCTGGCGCTATTCGAGCAGGGCTGGGTCAACGCCGATCTGCACTATGCGACGATGGATTATGACGACATCCGCCGCAGCATGCGGCTGGGGCCGCTGACGCGTACCGAAACTGGTTCGACCACCGGCAAGCAGTGGGGCGCGCGCGTGACCGCCGGCTATGACTTCCCGATCGCCTCTTACCTGACCACCGGGCCGGTCGCGCAGTTCGCCTGGGATTACAGCCGCGTTTCCGGCTACGGTGAAGATGGCGATGACAGCACCGCCATGCGCTTCAACGATCAAACCTATCACTCGCAGATCGGCGCGCTGGGTTGGCGGCTGGATACGCAATTCGGCGTGTTTAACCCTTATGCGGAAGTGAGTTATCAGCATCAGTTCGGCGACGACGTCTACCGCGCCGGCGGT
Source organism: Serratia bockelmannii (assembly GCF_008011855.1). Lineage (GTDB taxonomy): Bacteria > Pseudomonadota > Gammaproteobacteria > Enterobacterales > Enterobacteriaceae > Serratia > Serratia bockelmannii. The sequence goes on along the minus strand of NZ_VOUX01000006.1, from coordinate 79,459 downwards.
GGCCTGAAATCGACGCAAACCTCGTTCACCCGCGACAGTGCGGGCCAGGACAAAAACTGGGTGGATGTCACGCTGGGGGCCAACATGCCGTTGACGGACAGGGTATCGGCCTTCGCCACCGTTTCGCAAACCGGCGGGCTGAGCAGCGGCGAGCAGTTTATGTATAACGTCGGCGTCAGTGCGCGTTTTTGAATTGGCCATCGGCGCACTCAACGGCGCAGGATAAGCCATAAGGTCTGATAAGGGATTTAAGCGGAGGGCGGCCTGGGGGTGAATTATACGGGCCGCAATGACGTTGGCGGAAATACAAAAAAAAACTGATCCTATGAAAGGATCAGGTAGCCACTTGGCCAACACCAGGGAAAATTTTATTTATTATTGTATAACCAAAGATTAACTGTCAATTTGTTTCTGTGGCCCGTTTGCGCCGTATTTCATCCCTGACCTTCCCTCCATGCCCGGCGCCCCGGTCCGCCGCACGTTATCGCCTTATTTTTTGACGTTCATAAGAAATAATCTGGCACTTGATCACATTATCTCTCGGTAAGGGGAGTTTTTTAGTTGATAAAATTAACAAAAATAACATTGTCGCAACTTTATATCGTGGCAAATATAAAGATACACGCACGGAAATCAGCCTGAATTTGACCGGCGAGGGGAGAAATAGCGTTCAGCTAATTGACTATTTAAACGGCGGTGAGTGATATTTTTGTTTAGATACTCTAATGTTTTTGCCGGGTGTGTCTTTCTGGACGGCGAGGCGACCGGCCGGCGCGTTGTCCTTCCCTCGGTGCCCGCCGCGTGAAAATCCAGCGCTTCTCACCCCGATTCGCACTTGTTGCCGGATTCTGGCTGTATATCTTACGGTCAAAGGGTATACTGGCGCATTCCATCTAAATCCACTTGTATCGCGTGCGAATTCAACATGCAAAAGTTTGATACCAAGACCTTCCAGGGCCTGATCCTGACACTGCAGGATTATTGGGCGCGCCAGGGCTGCACCATCGTTCAACCATTGGACATGGAAGTCGGCGCGGGAACCTCACACCCGATGACGTGCCTGCGCGCACTGGGGCCGGAGCCGATGGCGACCGCCTATGTGCAGCCATCCCGTCGCCCGACCGACGGCCGCTACGGCGAAAACCCGAACCGTCTGCAGCACTACTACCAGTTCCAGGTGGTGATTAAGCCATCGCCGGACAACATTCAGGAACTCTACCTGGGCTCGCTGAAAGAGCTGGGTCTGGATCCGACCATCCACGACATTCGCTTCGTGGAAGACAACTGGGAAAACCCGACGCTCGGCGCCTGGGGCCTGGGTTGGGAAGTGTGGCTGAACGGCATGGAAGTGACGCAGTTCACCTACTTCCAGCAGGTCGGCGGCCTGGAGTGCAAGCCGGTGACCGGCGAGATCACCTATGGTCTGGAGCGTCTGGCGATGTACATCCAGGGCGTGGACAGCGTATACGATCTGGTGTGGAGCAACGGCCCGCTGGGCGTCACCACCTACGGCGACGTGTTCCACCAGAACGAAGTGGAGCAATCCACCTACAACTTCGAATACGCCGACGTCGACTTCCTGTTCTCCTGCTTCGAGCAGTACGAGAAAGAAGCCCAATCGCTGCTGGCGCTGGAAAAGCCGCTGCCGCTGCCGGCCTACGAACGCATCCTGAAGGCAGGCCATACCTTCAACCTGCTGGACGCGCGCAAGGCGATTTCGGTGACCGAGCGTCAACGCTACATTCTGCGCATCCGCACGCTGACCAAAGCCGTTGCCGAAGCCTACTACGCTTCCCGCGAAGCGCTGGGCTTCCCGATGTGCAACAAGAAGAACGAGAACTAAGAGGCAGCCATGACTCAACAGACTTTCCTGGTGGAAATCGGCACGGAAGAGCTGCCGCCGAAGGCGCTTCGTTCCCTGGCGGAATCTTTCGCCGCCAACTTCACCGCCGAGCTGGACAACGCCGGCCTGGAACACGGTGACGTGAGCTGGTTCGCCGCACCGCGCCGCCTGGCGCTGAAAGTGGCCAACCTGAGCGCGGCACAGGCCGATCGCGAAATTGAAAAACGCGGCCCGGCGATCGCCCAGGCGTTCGACGCCGAAGGTAAACCGAGCAAAGCGGCCGAAGGCTGGGCGCGCGGCTGCGGCATCACCGTCGATCAGGCTGAACGCCTGGTGACCGACAAGGGCGAGTGGTTGATGTACCGCGCCCACGTCAAAGGTCAGTCGGCGCAACAACTGCTGGCCGGCATGGTCAGCACCGCGCTCGGCAAGCTGCCGATCCCGAAACTGATGCGCTGGGGCGATTCCGACGTGCAGTTCGTGCGTCCGGTGCACACCGTCACGATGCTGCTGGGCGCCGATCTGATCCCAGGCACCGTGCTGGGCATCGAATCCGCGCGCACCGTGCGCGGCCACCGCTTCATGGGCGAAGCCGAGTTCACCCTCGACAATGCCGACCAATACCCGCAGATCCTGCTGGAGCGCGGCAAAGTGGTCGCCGACTACGAAGCGCGTAAAGCCCTCATCAAGCGCGATGCCGAACTGGCGGCGCAGAAGATTGGCGGCAAGGCCGATCTGAGTGAAAGCCTGCTGGAAGAAGTGGCTTCGCTGGTGGAATGGCCGGTGGTGCTGACCGCCAAATTCGAAGAGAAATTCCTGGCGGTGCCGGCGGAAGCGCTGGTGTACACCATGAAGGGCGACCAGAAGTATTTCCCGGTGTACGACGCCGCGGGCAAACTGCTGCCGAACTTTATCTTCGTAGCCAACATCGAGTCGAAAGACCCGCAGCAGATCATCTCCGGTAACGAGAAGGTGGTGCGTCCGCGTCTGGCCGACGCCGAGTTCTTCTTCAACACCGACCGCAAGAAGCGTCTGGAAGACAACCTGCCGCGCCTGGAAACCGTGCTGTTCCAACAGCAGCTGGGCACCCTGCGCGACAAGACCGACCGCATTCAGGCGCTGGCGGGCTGGGTTGCCGGCCAGATCGGCGCTGACGTCAACCACGCCACCCGCGCGGGCCTGCTGTCGAAGTGCGACCTGATGACCAACATGGTGTTCGAATTCACCGACACCCAGGGCGTGATGGGCATGCACTACGCGCGCCACGACGGTGAGGCGGAAGACGTCGCCGTTGCGCTGAACGAGCAGTATCAGCCGCGCTACGCCGGCGATGCGCTGCCGCAGTCGCTGGTGGCCTGTTCCCTGGCGATCGCCGACAAGATGGACACCCTGGCCGGCATCTTCGGCATCGGTCAGCATCCGAAGGGCGATAAAGACCCGTTTGCGCTGCGCCGTGCCGCGCTGGGCGTGTTGCGTATCATCGTCGAGAAAAACCTGCCGCTGGATCTGCAGACACTGACCGAAGAGGCCGTGCGCCTGTACGGCAGCAAGCTGACCAATGCCAAGGTGGTCGACGAGGTGGTGGAATTCATGCTGGGCCGCTTCCGCGCCTGGTATCAGGAAGAAGGCCACGCGGTCGATACCATTCAGGCGGTGTTGGCGCGCCGTCCGACCAAGCCGGCCGACTTCGACGCGCGCGTCAAGGCGGTATCCCACTTCCGCACGCTGGACGAGGCGGCGGCGCTGGCTGCGGCCAACAAACGCGTCTCCAACATTCTGGCGAAGTCTACCGAAACGCTGAACGACAGCGTGCGCGCCTCGGTGCTGAAGGACGCGGCGGAGATCCAGCTGGCGACTCACCTGGTGGTGCTGCGCGACAAGCTGCAGCCGTACTTCGCGGCGGGCAACTACCAGGAAGCGCTGGTGGAACTGGCCGCGCTGCGTGAGCCGGTGGATGCGTTCTTCGACAACGTGATGGTAATGGCGGACGATGCGGAAGTGCGCGTAAACCGCCTGACGCTGCTGAGCAAATTGCGTGAACTGTTCCTGCAGGTGGCGGATATCTCCGTACTGCAGTAAGCGATTCTCTGCTGTGAAAAGGCGCCTGCGGGCGCCTTTTTTATTTCCGTTTCCTGGGTGCGAAGGCAAGGTCGCCTGGCGACTTGGGGGGGCTACTTGGGGAAATTGAAGCGTCCGGTCGCCGACGGCAATGAACCTCAGTGCGTTTTGCGCACGATTTTCAACCGCATCCGGCCGGGGCAATGCTCATCGCAAACGGAATCGCGTATCGGAACGCCGCCAGTTGATCTATTCTTATAGGCGCACGGAGTGCGCAAAAAGGGGCGGAGTCCAATGAAAAAGCAGGTTTATAACAGGAGTTATGTCACATGGCGGTAGGGATCCAGAGCAGAGGTTTCGCGCGTTGGTTGGCACCGGTATTGGCATTGTTGGTGGTCATGCAATTGACCGCCTGCGGCGATAAAGAGCCGGAACAGCGCAAAGCATTTATCGATTACTTACAGAATACCGTGATGCGCAGCGGGGCGAATATCCCCACGTTGAGCGAAGATCAGAAGCAGAAGTTCGGCAACTATGCCGGCGATTACGCGATTTTGGTCGGTTTTTCGCAGCAGTTGTCCAAATCGGTCGGCGCCAGCCTGACCCCGGCGCTGGATCAGATTAACCAGATCCGCACCGCGCAGGACTACCTGAACAAACGCGACGCGCTGCAGCAATCGGTCGGGGCGTTGAACCTGCTGGGCCAGCAGATCCAGTCTGCCAAATCGCAGGCGGATACTGCCCACGCGGCGCTGAAACAGCCTGACGATCTGAAGGCGGTGTACAACCAGGCCTATGACAAAATCGTCACCGCACCGGCCAACGCCTTGATGCCGGCGATCCCGATCACCGCCAGCTTTGTGCAGGATCTGGTGCAGGTCGGCGATTTCCTGCAGAGCCAGGGCAATCAGGTCAGCTTCAACAACAACGGTGTGCAGTTCCGCACCGCGCAGCAGGTGGCGCAGTACAACACCATGATGTCGAATCTGGTGGCCAAACAGCAGAACCTGATGAATGCGCAGAAGACCATTCAAAGCGTGACGCAATAACGCGTCCAGGCGCGAAACAGGCCGGCATTGCCGGCCTGTTTTATTTCCCCTCAGCGTTTCCAATAGCTTGCTGGTTTATTGAGCAGGCTTCTGTACTACACTTCAATTAATCCATTCATTCGGCAATGTAGTTTTCTTTCATTCATCACTTCGCTAGTTCCCGGCGGGATGAGTGCTCACAGGGAAGATCAAACAGAGCGTTGCGATCGGCGCTGCAGCTAAAAATAAATTGTGACTAATGTCACAATTCAAAAACAAAACGTCAATTTAAAAATGTGATCATAGTCACTTTATTGGGAGTTTTGTGGCGACTTTTTTCTCACTGTGCTTTTTTTACACGTCATAAATGTGATCTTTATCACTATAAATGAGGGTTTGTTGGGGTGTTGTATGTGACTTGTATCACAAAAAATTCGTGAAGTTCGCGTGACAAAAACAGCGTGATAGAGTCCGTTTCGCATACAGCGGCAACACGGCTGGATCGTCACAACAATAATCACGCGCTCTATTGTCAGCGCGTAACAATAGGGGTGTGTTTTATGTTTTCACCAGACATCAAGGTTAAAGTGCAAAACTTTGGCCGCTTCCTGAGCAACATGGTGATGCCCAACATCGGCGCCTTTATCGCCTGGGGGATTATCACCGCGCTATTCATTCCAACCGGCTGGCTGCCGAATGAAACCTTAGCCAAGCTGGTCGGCCCGATGATCACCTACCTGCTGCCGCTGCTGATCGGTTATACCGGCGGGCGGCTGGTGGGCGGCGATCGCGGCGGCGTGGTCGGTGCCATCACCACCATGGGCGTCATCGTCGGTGCCGACATGCCGATGTTCCTCGGCTCGATGATCGCCGGCCCGCTGGGTGGCTGGGCTATCAAGCATTTCGACCGCTGGGTGGACGGTAAGATCAAAAGCGGCTTTGAAATGCTGGTGAACAACTTCTCCGCCGGCATCATCGGCATGCTGCTGGCGATCCTGGCCTTCCTGGGCATCGGGCCGCTGGTGGAGGTGCTCTCCAAGCTGCTGGCGGCGGGCGTGCACGTGATGGTGAAGAACAACCTGCTGCCACTGGCGTCCATCTTCGTTGAACCGGCGAAAATCCTGTTCCTGAACAACGCCATCAACCACGGCATCTTCTCGCCGCTGGGTATCCAGCAGGCCACGGAAGCCGGTAAGTCGGTATTCTTCCTGATTGAAGCCAACCCAGGCCCGGGCATGGGCGTGCTGATGGCCTACATGTTCTTCGGCCGCGGCAGCGCCAAGCAATCCGCCGGCGGTGCGGCGATCATTCACTTCCTGGGCGGCATCCACGAAATCTACTTCCCTTACGTGCTGATGAATCCACGTCTGCTGCTGGCGGTGATCCTGGGCGGCATGACCGGCGTATTCACCCTGACGATGCTGAACGGCGGCCTGGTTTCTCCAGCTTCCCCGGGTTCGATCCTGGCGGTGCTGGCGATGACGCCGAAAGGCGCCTACTTCGCCAACATTGCGGCGGTGTGCGCAGCCTTTGCCGTCTCCTTCGTGGTGTCCGCTTTCCTGCTGAAAACCTCCAAAGTGAAAGAGGATGACGATCTGGAAGCCGCGACCCGCCGCATGCAAGAGATGAAATCGCAGTCCAAAGGCGGCGCAGCGGCGCCAGCGTCGGTCGACGGCGATCTGAGCACCGTGCGCAAAATCATCGTCGCCTGCGATGCGGGCATGGGTTCCAGCGCCATGGGCGCCGGGGTGTTGCGCAAGAAAGTGGCGGACGCCGGGCTGAAGAACATCTCGGTGACTAACAGCGCCATCAACAGCCTGCCGGACGATGTGGATCTGGTCATCACGCACCGCGATCTGACGGAGCGCGCGATGCGCCACGCGCCGCAGGCCCAGCACATCTCGCTGACCAACTTCCTCGACAGCAAGCTGTACAGCGATCTGGTCGACCGTTTGGTAGCGGTCAACAAAACCACCGACAACCAGCAGAAGGTGCTGGGCGCGCTGGACGACAGCTTCGAAGCCGGGGAACCGAACCTGTTCAAGCTGAGCGAAAGCAATGTGTTCCTCAACCTGCAGGCTAGCGACAAAGAGCAGGCGATCCGTTTCGCCGGCGAGCAGCTGGTGAAAGGCGGCTACGTCGAGGCGGAGTACGTGCCGGCGATGCTGGAGCGCGAAAAGCTCACCTCCACCTACCTGGGCGAGTCGATCGCCGTGCCGCACGGCACCATCGAGGCCAAAGACCGGGTGCTGCGCACCGGCGTGGTGTTCTGCCAGTACCCGCAGGGCGTGCGCTTCGGCGATGAAGAGGATGAAGTGGCTCGCCTGGTGATCGGCATCGCCGCGCGCAACAACGAGCATATTCAGGTGATCACCAGCCTGACCAACGCGCTGGATGACGAGAGCGTGATTGAGCGGCTGGCGAATACCACCAGCGTCCAGGAAGTGCTGGACCTGCTCGGCGGCAAAAAAGCTGGATAACAGAATCATTTTAAAGGGTGCAGCGTGCTGCACCCTTCGACATTAAGAAGGTAGAGTTATGAAAGCATTACATTTTGGCGCAGGGAATATCGGCCGCGGTTTTATCGGCAAGCTGCTGGCGGACGCCGGGGTTGAACTGACCTTCGCCGACGTCAATCAAACGGTGCTGGATCTGCTGAACAGCCGTAAAAGCTACGCGGTGCACGTGGTGGGCGAGCAAGAACGCGTGGAGCGCGTCAACAACGTTAGCGCCGTCAACAGCGGCAGTGAGGCGGCGGTGGCGCTGATCGCCGAAGCGGATCTGGTGACCACCGCCGTTGGCCCGCAAATTCTCGCCAAAATCGCCGGCACGATCGCCAAAGGGCTGGTGCTGCGTCATCAGCAGGGCAATGTGCAACCGCTGAACATCATCGCCTGCGAGAACATGGTGCGCGGCACCAGCCAGCTGAAACAGCATGTGTTCGCCGCGCTGCCGCAGGATGAGCAGGCATGGGCTGAGCAGCATGTCGGCTTCGTCGATTCGGCGGTCGATCGCATTGTGCCGCCGGCGGACAGCAACGACCCGTTGGAAGTGACGGTGGAAACCTTCAGCGAATGGATCGTCGATCAGACCCAGTTCAAAGGCCAGCCTCCGGCGATCGCCGGCATGGAGTTGACCGATAACCTGATGGCGTTCGTCGAGCGCAAGCTGTTCACCCTCAACACCGGTCACGCCATCACCGCCTACCTCGGCCAACAGGCCGGGCTGCAAACCATTCGTGACGCCATTCTCGACCCGGCGATCCGCCGCGTGGTGAAAGGGGCGATGGAAGAGAGCGGCGCGGTGCTGATCAAACGCTACGGCTTCGACGCCGACAAGCACGCCGCCTACATCAACAAAATCCTCGGCCGCTTCGAAAACCCGTATCTGCACGACGACGTCGAGCGCGTGGGCCGTCAGCCGCTGCGCAAACTGAGCGCTGGCGATCGCCTGATCAAACCGCTGCTGGGTACGCTGGAATACGGCCTGCCGCATGCCAACCTGATCCAGGGCATCGCCGCCGCCATGAGCTACCGTAGCGAACAGGATCCGCAGGCGCTGGAGTTGGCGGAACTGCTGAACACGCTCGGGCCGAAAGCCGCGCTGGCGCAAATTTCCGGCCTGCCGGCGGAAAGCGAGGTTGTAGAAGAGGCCGTTGCTGTGTATAACGCCATGCACAAGTAGAATCGTGATGATGAACACCCGAGCGCAGCTTGCTGCGCTCCTGCAACCCGAGTTCGGCATCGACGGCCCTCCCCACGCCTTTCGAAAAGCGACGATGGAAGAAGCACAGGCATTTGAAAACCAGGTTCTGGAAAAGCTGAACGCGGGCAAAACGGTGCGCAGCTTCCTGATCGCAGCGGTAGAGCTGCTGGCGGAAGCGCTCAACGTGCTGGTGGTGCAGGTATTCCGCAAGGATGACTACGCGGTGAAATATGCCGTCGAACCGCTATTGTCCGGCAGCGGCCCGCTGGGGGAGCTGTCGGTGCGCCTGAAGCTGATGTACGGCCTGGGGGTGATTTCCCGCCACGAATATGAAGATGCCGAGCTGCTGATGGCGATGCGCGAAGAGCTGAACCACGACGGGTCGGAATACCGCTTCGTCGATGACGAAATTCTCGGGCCGTTCGGCGAGCTGCACTGCGTGGCCGCGCTGCCGCCGGTGCCGACCTTCCTGCAGCCGGGCGAGGCGGATGAAGCGCTGATCGCCATGCAGCGCCAGCGCTATCAGCAGATGGTGCGCTCCACCATGGTGCTGTCCATTACCGATCTGATCGCCGGCATCGGCGCCAAACAACCTTCCCGACTCTCTCCTCTCGGCCGCGGCTAAGCAAAGGCCGCGCGCCATTCGTCGAACAGCAACCACAGCGCGGTGGCGGCCATCAGTCCGGACATCACGCCGTTGAAGGCGCGCAGTTTCCAGGTCACTCGCAGCGCGTTGCGCAACCGGTCGCCCAGCACCGCCCACAGCAGCACGCACGGCAGGTTCAGCAGCGCGAAACCGGCGATGACCGACAGCGTATGGACGAAGGTGGCGCCTTCGCGCGGGGTGAACAGGATCGCCACGTTGATCACCATCAGCCAGGCTTTGGGGTTGACCGCCTGAAACAGTGCACCGTTGAGCAGGCTCATCGGCTGCGCCTGCTCTTTGGCGTCCGGCGAGGCCGCCTGAAACAGCTTCCATGACAGCCACAGCAGATAGGCGCAGCCGATCACCGCCAGCGGGAGGCGGATGACGCCGGCCCAGCTCAACGCCAGCGCCAGCAGCGGGATAATGATCGCCAGCTGTACCGCACAACCGACACAGATGCCAAACAGCATCGGCAGGGTGCGGCGCAGGCCGAAGTTGACGCCCGACGAGGCCAGCAGCAGGTTGTTGGGGCCGGGGGTGATCGACATGACGGTGACGTAGCTGACAAAGGCGGAGTCCAGCATGGCAGGTTCCTTGAAAATGACGGTGATAACGAGAGGATCAGCATAATCGCTGCAATGGGATGGTGACAGAACCACAAATCGGATATTGTCATGGTTACAGTTGTGCAAAATGTAAACTGTACCCATTACCTGGAGAGAAACTGTGACCTTGCTCGATGAAACCCCGGATACCCGCTACCTGCAGCTGGCGGACACATTGGCCGAGGCCATTCGCCGCGGCACGCTGCTGCCCGGTGACCGCTTGCCTTCGGTGCGGCGCTGTGCGCAAACGCATCGCGTCAGCATCAATACCGTGGTGTCGGCTTACCGCACGCTGGAGGATCGCGGGCTGATCGAAGCGCGACCGCAGTCGGGGTTTTATGTCCGCAGCACGCTGCCGGCGCTGAAGATGGCCTCGGCGCCCAGCGGCCGCATCGAGCCGCCGGCGGACGACGTGCTGGCGCTGATCGATACGGTATTCGCCGCCCAGCAGAATCCGGCCTTCACTAACATTGCGCTGGCCTGCCCGCAGACCAGCGACTTCTATCCCGGCGGCAAGCTGGGGCGTATGTTGTCTTCTCAGCTGCGCCGCCAGCCGGATCTGATCGGGCAGTATCCGTTGCCGCCCGGCAGCCTACGGCTGCGCCAGCAGATCGCCCGCCGCTCGATGACGCTGGGCATGTTGCTGGAGCCGGGCGACGTAGTGCTGACCCATGGCTGCATGGAGGCGCTGCAGCTGGCGCTGCGCGTCACCACCAAACCGGGTGACTGCGTCGGGCTGGAGTCGCCAACCTATTTCTATCTGCTGCCGCTGCTGGCCAGCCTGGGGCTGAAAGCGCTGGAAATCCCCACCGATCCGCAGCTGGGGCTGTCGCTGGACGCGCTCGAGTTGCTATTGAACGAGAAGCGGCTGAACGCGGTGATCGCCATGCCGACGGTGCAAAACCCGCTGGGTTGCACCATGCCGCTGGCGGCGAAAAAGCGGCTGGCGCGGCTGATGAACGATCATCAGGTGCCGTTGATTGAAGACGGGCTGTATGCCGAGATCCAGTTCGGCGGCGCGCTGTCGCCGGCGGTGAAGGCGTTCGATCGCGACGGCTGGGTGCTGTTTTGCTCCAGCTTCACCAAAACGCTGGCGCCGGATTTTCGCGTCGGCTGGATCTGCGGCGGCCGTTTTCACGAGGCGTTGCGCAAGCTGAAGGCGGTGTCGTCGATGTCCGAGTCGCAGCTGCTGTCGGAAACGCTGGCGACCTTCCTGGAGAGCGGAGGCTACGATCACCATTTGCGCAACCTGCGCAAGCGCTATGCGGCGCAGGTCGACGAGGCGCGGGCGCTGATCGCCCGGCATTTCCCACGCGGCACGCTGGCCACGCAGCCGGCGGGCGGCTTCGTGTTCTGGGTCGAATTCCCTCCCGGCGTGGACAGCGTGGCGCTGTTCCACCAGCTGTTGGAGGAGCAGATCTGTTTGACGCCGGGCACCCTGTATTCCCCCAGCGGGCGCTACCGCAATGCGCTGCGGCTCTCCTGCTGCTACCCGTTCAACGCGCGCTACACCCAGGCGTTGGCCCGGCTCGGCGCCAAGGCCTGCGAGATGAGCGGCCTGCCGCCCGGTATTGCGCAGGACGGGTAACGGCGCGCGCCTTTTGCTACAATGCCGGTATCATTGATTAGCGTGCCATTTTGGGCACAACGGGCCAGAGACCATGAAAGAGAAAGAAAAGGCAGAGATCAAGCGCCTGAGCGACCTGCTGGACGCCTTGAACCACAAAGACGCCACCGTGATCCAACAGGGCAACCCTGAGTTGATCGCGCAGCACACCAAAGAAAAAGAGAAACTGGCGACGGAGATCGAGCGCCTGAAAGACGTGCGTGGCGAGAAGCTGAGCGCCGAAGCGCAGAAGCTGAGCAAGCTGCCGTTCAGCCGCGAGATCACCAAGAAAGAGCAGGCCGATATGGGCGCGCTGAAGAAAAGCGCGCGCGGGCTGATTGTGGTGCACCCGATGACCGCGCTGGGCCGCGAGATGGGCCTGAAAGCGGTCACCGGTTACGCCAAGAAAGCGTTCTGAACCCCCGGGCGTCAGACCTTGGTGGTGAAATACGCCTTGGTCTGATAGGGCACGGTGACCGTGTCCTGGCCCTGCAACTCCTCTTCTTCCGCCACTAGCTGGCGCAACCGATCGATAACCTGCTCCTGTTGCGCCTGTGGCAGTGCGGCGATAAAGCTGGTTGAACGTACCCGGTTGTAGATCACGTCCTCCACCGCGCCGCGGTGGCCCAGCATAAAGACCTGCTCCTGCAGCGGTTCAAAGCCTTTGAACGGGAAGAATTTGCGCCATTCGCCGGTATAGAAACGCGGCGCATCCCCTTCGTGGCTGTCGACGATCTGATTCAGTTTACGCACCCAACCGACGCGCGCATCGCGCATGTTCCACACCAGACCGAGTTTGCCGCCGGGCTTGAGAATACGCTGGATTTCCGCCAGCGCCTGCGGCGTGGCGAACCAGTGGAAGGACTGGGCGCACACCACGGCATCGACCGACTCGTCCGGTAGCGGGATCGCGTCGGCGGTGCCCGCCAGCGTTTTCACCTGCGGCAGCGCCGCCGACAATTTTTCCAGCATTTGCGGCACCGGTTCGACGGCGATCACCTGCGCGCCGGTTTCCAGCAGGCGCGGAGTGAACTTGCCGGTACCGGCGCCGAGATCGATGACCGTCATGCCGGCGTGCAGGCCGATAGACTCACGCAGCCAGGCGGCGATTTCCGGCGGGTAATCCGGCCGGCCTTTCACATAGCGATCGGCGTTGGCCTGATAGCCCTCGGCGGCGGCGTGATGAATCGAATGGGTCGGGGTGGTCATATACCTGGCTCCTGGCTGAAAAACACGCGGCTACAGTATAGGCGGAAGAAGAGGGTTAACGCGGCATTCGGCGCACGTTTTTCATCTTTTCCGCCCGCGATTTCAACGGCCGAGCAGGCGACGGTTGAAGTCCTCGAGGCGCCCTTCGGCAAGCCGCGTGAGCATGGTCTTGCTCCAGCTGGCGGAGAGGCCGGCCACCGCCAACAGGCGGCGATATTGTTCCGCGTCGAACGGCATGTGCCAGGCGATGGCGATGGCTTCGGCGACCGACACGTCGCTGCTGCGCGCCGCCAGCTCCAGCGGACGATCGCCGCTGACCGCACCCGGCGAGACCACCCGATACAGCCAGCCGCAGCGGCCGCTTTGCTGCATCAGCACCGAAATATCCTCGATGGCGAAGTGGTAGTTGAGCTTGAAGCACGGCGAGCGCGGCTGGGTGACCTGGATCAGCGCTTCGCCCCAGCGGAAGATGTCGCCCATAAACACATTGTGTTCGGTCAGTCCTTCGGTGGAGATATTCTCGCCGAAGGCCGGGGCGCAAAACTGCTCGGCCTGCGCCGGAAACTGTTCGCGCCACTGGGCATAATGCTCGCGCGGGTAGTGGCACAGCGCGCGGTCCGGCCCGCCGTGGTAGCTTTTCTCGGCTTGCTCGTCGCCTTCCAGGCCGAGCGGCGTGAGCCGGATGGCGCCATCCACCTGGCGTTTGGCGATGGCGCTGGGGCGCCCGCCTTCATAGGGTTGAATATTGCCGATGTAAACGTCTGGGTGATGCATGTGCGCCTCCGTGTCTCGCGTCGAGGGCTCAGCATAGCCTGAGTTGTGCCGGGGGGACATAACAACCCGCCCGAAAGTCATCGGGCGGGCGGCGGGGCGTCAGAAGGTGGTCCAGTTCTCTTCCGCGGCGGCGTTGGCGGCCGCGGGTTTTACCGCCGGCGCTTTCGGCGCGGCGGCTTTCACGGCGGCGGGTTCGGTCTGCTCCGCCAAACGGAACACCGAGACGCTCTGCAGCAGCATATCGGCCTGTTCTTCCAGCGAATCGGCGGCGGCGGCGGACTCTTCCACCAGCGCGGCGTTCTGCTGGGTGGTGTGGTCCATTTCGACGATCGCTTGGCCAATCTGGGCGATGCCGCGCGTCTGCTCATCGGAGGCGGCGGCGATCTCGGCCATGATGTCGCGCACGTGGGTGACCGAACGGACGATCTGTTCCATGGTGTTGCCGGTGCTTTCCACCAGTTCGGTGCCGGTTTTCACCCGGCTGACCGACTCGGCGATCAGCCCTTCGATCTCCTTGGCCGCTTGGGCGCTGCGGCTCGCTAGGCTGCGCACTTCGCTGGCGACCACCGAGAAGCCGCGTCCCTGTTCGCCGGCGCGCGCCGCTTCCACCGCGGCGTTGAGCGCCAGGATGTTGGTCTGGAAGGCAATACCGTTGATCAGGGTGGTAATTTCAGCGATACGCTGCGAACTGCTGGAGATATCGCGCATGGTGCTGACCACGTTCTCCACCAGCTTGCCGCCCTGTTGCGCGGTCTGCGAAGCGTCGGTGGCCAGCTGATTGGCGTGATGGGCATTGTCGGCGTTTTGTTTCACCGTGGCGGTCAGCTGTTCCATGCTGGCCGCGGTTTCTTCAACCGCCGCCGCCTGCTGTTCGGTGCGGGAGGAGAGATCGGTGTTGCCGGCGGCGATTTCCGCGGAGGCGGTGGAGACCTGGCTGACCCCCATCTGGATCTTCTCAATCATAGTGCGCAGATTTTGGCTCATCGCCGCCACCGCGTTCAGCAGTTGTCCCAGCTCGTCGCGGCGGGTACTGGTCTGCGCCTGGCGCAGATCGCCGCTGGCGATGCGTTCCGCCATCGCCAGCGTGCTGTGCAGCGGACGGGTGATCTGCAGCGTGATACGCCAGGCGATAAGTATCCCGGCGATGATGGCGATCAGGGTGGTGATGCCCATCTGCAGCTGCGCCAGGTTGATGTTGCTGCGCGTCTGCGCCAGTTCGTCCTGCATAAAGGCGTTCACCAGCGTGCCGATCGCTTGTGCGCGTTCGCCGAGCTGCCGGCTGATCTGCTGTTCGTGCTCATAGGCCGGCAGGTAGGCCGCGATGCGGTTTTTGTAATCGTCCAGCGCGGCCAGCAGCGGTTGCAGCTGCGGGCGTTGCGCGTCGCTGACCCGGCGGCTCAGGGCATTGGCCGCGTCACGCGCATCGTCAATGGCCGCCATCAGCGGCGCTTCGGTTTCCTTGTTCAGGCTCAGCAGCAGGCCGCGCGCGCCGTAGCGCACCTGGGTCAGCTTCTGGTTCAGCTGAATGAAGGCCAGCTGCAGATCGCCGTTGGTCAGCTGGCGCTCCACCTGGCTCAGGCTGGCCTGCACTTCCGACATGTTCCAGCTTTGGCGCACCGCGTCTTTCGCCGTGACCGCCTGCTCAAAGACTTTTTGCTGCTGCTGATATTCTCCGATCAGCGTCACCAGGCGCTGCAGATCCTTGCGGCTTTGGGCATCCCAGTCCAGCGCCTGCCCCTGGTCTATCAGTTTGACGGCGTTATCGATATTGGCGCGATTGTTCTGCAGATACTCCGGCTGGTAGGTCTGGCCGTACATGGCGCGGTTGTATTTGGCCTGGTTGATCTCCTCGTTCAGCCGGTTGCTGAAGTCGATGCGATCGGCGCGGGATTCGATGATGTGCAGGTATTGCGCCCCGGTGCCGGCGATGACGACCGCCAACAGCAGCAACAGCGCGAAGCCGAGGCCGAGCTTTTTACCTACGGTGAGATGAGTGAACTTTCCTGCTAATGCTTGCAATGCCGCCATAGCGTTTTTCCTTCTCCGGGCGAACGTCAATTGAACAAACCATCGGCAAGAAGTGGTCAAACTTTAGCGGATTTCAGGCAAAAAAATACCCGCCGGCGGCGGGCATCTTCATCAACGGGGGCGAATTACTTCTTCGCGGCGAAGCGTGCGGCGGCTTCGTCCCAGTTGACCACGTTCCAGAACGCCTTGATGTAGTCAGGGCGTTTGTTCTGGTATTTCAGGTAGTAAGCGTGTTCCCACACGTCCAGGCCGATGATTGGGAAACCGGAAGCGCCGGCGACGGCTTCGCCCATCAGCGGGCTGTCCTGGTTGGCGGTAGACACCACGGCCAGCTTGCCGTCTTTCAGCACCAGCCAGGCCCAACCGGAACCGAAGCGGGTGGCTGCGGCTTTCTCGAACTCTTCCTGGAATTTCTCAACGCTGCCGAAATCGCGCTCGATGGCCGCTTTCAGATCGCCGCCCAGCGTGGTGCCGGTTTTCAGGTTTTTCCAGAAGAAGCTGTGGTTGGCGTGGCCGCCGGCGTTGTTGCGCATGAAGGTGCGTTTGTCGGCAGGCACTTTATCCAGATCCTGGATCAGCTCTTCAACGCTGTATTTGGCCAGCTCAGGGTAGGCTTCCAGCACGGTGTTGGCATTGTTGACGTAGGTCTGGTGGTGTTTGGTGTGATGGATTTCCATCGTCTGCTTGTCGAAATGCGGTTCCAGTGCGTCGTAAGCGTACGGCAGGGATGGCAGTGAATAACTCATAATCATCATCTCCAGTGGTGTATGGGCGGCGCAAAGGGCGAGCACCGCGTAAGCAGTCGGATCATTATAGTTAATTAAATGATATTGAAAATGATTATCAATGCCCTGTGAAGTGTGTGGTTAATGTACAAATCGATGCGCTAACATACTGATAGGAGAGGGCGGCGGGTGGCCGCGTCAAGCCATCGCCCCGGCACGTGGGTTACTCTCTATACTGTAGAGAGCGCCAAGGTCGAAATGTATCGAAATGTGCCAATGCGTTCACTGAATGAGCACGAGTGTGTAACAACCACAAGCACGCTGTGGTAATATGGCCGGCGTTCGTAGCAAGCATAACAACAGTGACATTCGCGTTTGCCGCGCTAGCGGGGCAGGCGCATTTGAACAATGTGACAATCGAGAGTAAAGGAGACCCCCATGCAGGTCAGCAGAAGGCAGTTCTTTAAGATCTGCGCTGGCGGTATGGCAGGAACGACGGTGGCCGCGCTGGGCTTTGCCCCCGAAGTGGCGTTGGCGGAAACCCGGCAGTACAAACTGCTGCGCGCCCGTGAGACCCGTAATACCTGTACGTATTGTTCCGTCGGCTGTGGGCTGTTGATGTACAGCCTTGGTGATGGCGCCAAGAACGCCAAAGAAAGCATTTTCCATATCGAAGGGGATCCGGATCACCCGGTAAACCGCGGCGCGCTTTGCCCGAAAGGTGCCGGCCTGGTTGACTTCATCCACAGCGAAAGCCGCCTCAAGTACCCGGAATACCGGGCGCCAGGGTCGGACAAATGGCAACGCATCAGCTGGGACGACGCCTTTACCCGCATCGCCAAGCTGGTGAAAGAAGACCGCGATGCCAACTTCATCAAAACCAACGACCAGGGCGTTACCGTCAACCGTTGGCTGACCACCGGCATGCTGTGCGCCTCGGCCGCCAGCAACGAAACCGGTTTTCTGTCGCAAAAATTTAGTCGCGCTCTCGGCATGCTTGCCGTAGACAACCAGGCGCGTGTCTGACACGGACCAACGGTAGCAAGTCTTGCTCCAACATTTGGTCGCGGTGCGATGACCAACCACTGGGTTGATATCAAGAACGCGAATTTGATTATCGTCATGGGCGGTAATGCGGCGGAAGCGCATCCGGTGGGGTTCCGCTGGGCGATGGAAGCCAAAATACACAACAATGCCAAGCTGATCGTGATCGATCCGCGCTTTACCCGAACCGCATCGGTGGCGGACTTCTACACGCCGATCCGCTCCGGGACCGACATCGCTTTCCTGTCGGGCGTGTTGCTGTATCTGATGACCAACAACAAGTTTAACCGCGAGTACGTCGAGGCCTACACCAACGCCAGCCTGCTGGTGCGGGAAGACTTTGCCTTCGAAGACGGCTTGTTCAGCGGCTACGACGCGGAAAACCGCAAGTACGACAAAACCACCTGGAACTACCAGTTCGACGAGAACGGCTTCGCCAAGCGCGACGTCACGCTGCAGGATCCGCGCTGCGTGTGGAACATGCTGAAGCAGCACGTGAGCCGCTACACGCCTGACGTGGTGACCAACATCTGCGGCACGCCGAAGGACGATTTCCTCAAGGTGTGCGAATACATCGCCGAAACCTGCGTCGCGGATAAAACCGCTTCGTTCCTGTACGCCCTGGGCTGGACTCAGCACTCGGTCGGCGCGCAGAACATCCGTACCATGGCGATGATCCAGCTGCTGCTCGGCAACATGGGCATGGCGGGCGGCGGCGTCAACGCGCTGCGCGGCCACTCCAACATCCAGGGTCTGACCGATCTCGGCCTGCTGTCGCAGAGCCTGCCGGGCTACATGACGCTGCCGTCGGAGAAACAGACCGATCTCGACACCTACCTGAAGGCCAACACGCCGAAGGCGCTGCTGCCAGGCCAGGTAAACTACTGGGGCAACTACCCGAAATTCTTCGTCAGCATGATGAAGACCTTCTACGGCGATAAGGCGCAGAAGGACAACAGCTGGGGCTTTGACTGGTTGCCGAAGTGGGACAAAGGCTACGACGTGCTGCAGTACTTCGAGATGATGGCGCAGGGCAAGGTCAACGGCTACTTCTGCCAGGGCTTTAACCCGGTGGCGTCGTTCCCGAACAAAAACAAGGTAGTGGCTTCGCTGTCCAAGCTGAAGTTCCTGGTGACCATCGATCCGTTGAACACCGAGACCTCCAACTTCTGGCAGAACCACGGCGAGTTCAACGAGGTGGATCCTTCGCAGATCCAGACCGAAGTGTTCCGCCTGCCGTCCACCTGCTTCGCCGAAGAGAACGGTTCGATCGTCAACTCCGGCCGCTGGCTGCAGTGGCACTGGAAAGGCGCGGACGCCCCGGGCGAAGCGCTGAACGACGGCGAGATCCTGGCGGGCATCTTCAGTCGCCTGCGCGAGATGTATGCGCGCGACGGCGGTGCGGTGCCTGAACAGGTGCTGAACATGACCTGGGACTACCTGACGCCGGACAACCCGGCGCCGGAAGAGGTGGCGCAGGAGAACAACGGCAAGGCGCTGGCGGATCTGCTGGATGCCGACGGCAAAGTGCTGGTGAAAAAAGGCGAGTTGCTCAGCTCGTTTGCGCAGCTGCGCGACGACGGCACCACCGCCAGCGGTTGCTGGATCTTCGCCGGCAGCTGGACGCCGGCCGGCAACCAGATGGCGCGGCGCGACAACGCCGATCCGTCCGGCCTCGGCAATACGCTGGGCTGGGCCTGGGCATGGCCGCTCAACCGCCGCATTCTGTACAACCGCGCCTCGGCGGACCCGCAGGGGAAACCGTGGGATCCGAAACGCCAACTGCTGGAGTGGGACGGCGCCAAGTGGGTCGGGGCCGATATCCCGGACTACAGCACCGCCGCGCCGGGCAGCGACGTCGGGCCGTTCATCATGCAGCCGGAAGGCATGGGCCGCCTGTTCGCCACCGACAAGATGGCGGAAGGGCCGTTCCCTGAACACTACGAGCCGTTCGAAACGCCGCTCGGCACCAACCCGCTGCACCCGAATGTGGTGTCCAACCCGGCGGCGCGCGTGTTCAAGGACGATCTGGCGGCGATGGGCAAATCCGACAAGTTCCCGTACGTCGGCACCACCTATCGTCTGACCGAGCACTTCCACTACTGGACCAAGCACGCGCGGCTGAACGCCATCGCGCAGCCGGAGCAGTTCGTGGAGATCGGCGAAAAGCTGGCGGAGAAGAAGGGCATCAAGCAGGGCGATACCGTGAAGGTCAGCTCCAACCGCGGCTACATCAAGGCCAAGGCGGTGGTGACCAAACGTATTCGCACGCTGCAGGTGCACGGCCAGGAAGTCGACACCATCGGCATCCCGATCCACTGGGGTTACGAAGGGGTGGCGAAGAAAGGCTTTATCGCCAACACGCTGACGCCGTTCGTCGGCGACGCCAATACGCAAACGCCGGAGTTCAAGGCGTTCCTGGTCAACGTGGAAAAGGTGTAACGGAGACGAATTATGGCCATGCAATCTCAAGACATCATTCGTAAATCCGCCACCAATGGCTTCACGCCGGCGCCGCGCGCCCGTGACCACCAGGAAGAAGTGGCCAAACTGATCGATGTCACCACCTGTATCGGCTGCAAGGCCTGTCAGGTGGCCTGTTCCGAATGGAACGACATCCGCGACGAAGTGGGGCACAACGTCGGGGTGTACGATAACCCCGCCGATCTGACCGCCAAGTCGTGGACGGTGATGCGCTTCTCCGAGGTGGAGGAAAACGGCAAGCTGGAATGGCTGATCCGCAAGGATGGCTGCATGCACTGCGCCGATCCGGGCTGCCTGAAGGCCTGCCCGTCGGAAGGCGCGATCATTCAGTACGCCAACGGCATCGTCGACTTCCAATCCGAGCACTGCATCGGCTGCGGCTACTGCATCGCCGGCTGCCCGTTCGACGTGCCGCGCATGAACAAGGACGACAACCGGGTGTACAAGTGCACCCTGTGCGTCGACCGCGTGGACGTCGGCCAGGAACCGGCCTGCGTGAAAACCTGCCCGACCGGCGCCATTCACTTCGGTACCAAGGAAGCGATGAAGCAGGTGGCGGCGGATCGCGTCAGCGAGCTGAACACCCGCGGCTACCAGAACGCCGGTCTGTACGATCCGGCAGGGGTGGGCGGCACGCACGTGATGTACGTGTTGCACCACGCCGACAAACCGCAGCTGTACCACGGTTTGCCGGACAACCCGAGCATCAGCCCGGCGGTGACCTTCTGGAAGGGCGTGTGGAAACCCCTGGCGGCCATCGGTTTTGCCGCCACCTTCGCGGCCAGCGTGTTCCACTATGTCGGCGTCGGGCCTAACCGCGTCGACGATGAGGATGAGCACGACGAGTCGCATGACGAGGAGACGCGCAAATGAGAAAGGAAAAGCCCATTCAGCGTTACAGCGCACCGGAGCGCATCAACCACTGGATCGTGGCGTTTTGCTTCGTGTTCGCCGCCATCAGCGGGCTGGGGTTCTTCTTCCCCTCCTTCAACTGGCTGATGAACATCTTCGGGACGCCGCAGCTGGCGCGCATTCTGCACCCGTTTGTCGGGGTGATCATGTTTGCCGCGTTCCTGCTGATGTTCCTGCGCTACTGGAAGCATAACCTGATCAACCGGGAAGATATCGTCTGGGCCAAGAACATCCACAAAATCGCCATGAACGAGGAAGTGGGTGACACCGGGCGCTATAATTTCGGCCAGAAGTGCGTGTTCTGGGCGGCGATTATTAGCCTGGTGCTGCTGCTGGCCAGTGGCGTGGTGATCTGGCGGCCGTATTTCGCGCCGTCGTTCTCCATCCCGCTGATCCGCATCGCGCTGCTAGTGCATTCGCTGGCCGCGGTCGGCCTTATCATCGTGATTATGGTGCACATTTACGCCGCATTGTGGGTAAAAGGCACCATTACCGCGATGGTGGAAGGCTGGGTGCCGGCGGCCTGGGCCAAGAAACATCATCCGCGCTGGTACCGTGAGGTCCGCGAGAAACGACAGGAAGATAAACCCTGATGAGTATCCGCATCGTTCCTAAAGAGCAGTTAGGGGCACAGCGTGAGAAGTCCACAACGGCGGAGAACATCCCGCCGTTACTTTTCGCCAACCTGAAAAGCCTGTACAGCCGCCGCGCCGACCGTCTGCGTCAGCTGGCGGTCGACAACCCGCTGGGCGACTACCTTAACTTCGCCGCCGAACTGGCGCAGGCGCAGCAGCATGCGCTGCACGATAATCCGCTGGCGCTCGATCTGAGCGAAGCGTTGGCGCAGGGCGCCGCCAGCGGCAAACCGCCGCTCGATCTGAGCGTGTTCCCGCGCAGCGAGCACTGGCGCAAGCTGCTGACGTCGCTGATCGCCGAGCTGCGCCCGCAGGCGCCGGAGCACATTCTGGCGGTGCTGGACAACCTGGAGAAGGCCTCGGCGCACGAGCTGGAGCTGATGGCCGACGCCTTGCTCAACCGCGAGTTCGGCAAGGTGGGCAGCGAGAAGGCGCCGTTCCTCTGGGCCGCGCTGTCGCTCTATTGGGCGCAGATGGCCAGCCTGATCCCCGGCAAGGCGCGCGCCGAATACGGCGAGCAGCGCCAGTTCTGCCCGGTGTGCGGCAGCATCCCGGTTTCCAGCATGGTGCATATCGGCACCGTTAACGGCCTGCGCTACCTGCACTGCAACCTGTGCGAAAGCGAATGGCACGTGGTGCGGGTGAAGTGCAGCAACTGCGAGCAGACCCGCGATCTCAACTACTGGTCGCTGGACAGCGAGCAGGCGGCGGTGAAGGCGGAAAGCTGCGGCGACTGCGGCACTTACCTGAAGATCCTCTATCAGGAAAAAGACCCGCAGGTTGAAGCGGTGGCCGACGATCTGGCTTCGCTGGTGCTGGACGCCCGCATGGAAGAGGAAGGCTTCGGCCGCAGCAGCATCAATCCGTTCCTGTTCCCGGCGGAGTAACCGCCCGGCCCCGTTCGCGCGGGGCCGGACCCGCAATTTAAGAACGGGCTTCTGGCATTCGCCCGGGCGAGTTGCTACGTTTAGGCCATGACGCGCCAAGCGAAAGGAACCACGATGTTAAACACCCTGGCAAAACTGACCGCGGTCGCCGTGCTGGCGATGGGGCTGGCGGCCTGCGACAACAAGGACGACACCAAACCGGCGGTGCCGCCACCGGATACCAAACCGACCGTGACGCAGCCCGCGCCACCGCCGCCTGCGCCGGTAGAAACCCCGCCCGCGCCGCCGGGGCTGAACGTGTCGCTGCAGAAGGGCAAAATCACCTTCGAGTTGCCGTCAGGCTTTAGCGATCAAACGCTGAACAGCGGCATCGTCAATGACAGTACCTCCACTATCCAGCGCTTCCTCGATGGCAAGTCGCGCCAGAGCGCGGTTTCGTCCGAAGTGATCCCGCCGGACGGCATGAAGATCAATACCAGCGACAAAATGCTGAAAGAGCTGACGCAGAGCGCCATCACGGTGCTGGCCGAGCGCTATCAGAATATCCAGACCACCAAAGAAGAGAACTTCACCGTCGGCAAACAGAAGTTTCGCCGGGTGGATACCGAGCAGACCGTCAACGGGCAAAAGGTGGTTTCCACCCTGGTGTTGACGGTGTTCAACAAGCGAGTAGTGACGCTGCAAATGCTGTCGCCGGCCAAAACGCCGGAAGTGCATCAGGCGCTGGTGCAGCGGATTATCGATACTCTGGCGGTGAAGTAAGGGCATTGCGCTGCGGCCAGGACGAAGCGGAGGAGACCGGATGAAGCTTATCGGCAGTTACACCAGCCCCTTTGTGCGCAAGATTTCCGTGATGCTGCTGGAGAAGGGGATCGCGTTTGAATTCGTCAACGATCCGCCGTATGAGCCCGGCAGCCGGGTGAAGGAACTGAACCCGCTCGGCAAAGTACCGGTGCTGATCGCCGATGATGGCGAGGTGTTTTACGACTCGCCGATCGTGGCCGAATACCTCGAACTGCTGACGGTGGAGCCGGCGTTTTTGCCGGCCGATCGCGCCACCGCGCTGCGCGTCCGCCGGGTGGCGGCACTGGCGGACGGCGTGACTGAAGCGGCGGCGACGCTGTTCCGCGAAAGCCGGCGCGCGCCGGAAAAGCAGGACGAAAACTGGATGCTGCGCCAGCGTGACAAGCTGACGCAGGGCCTGGACGCATTGGAGGCGCTGGCGCAGGAAAAAACGTGGCTCAATGCCGAGCGGCTGACGCTGGCGGATATCGCCACCGGCTGCGCGTTGGGCTACCTCAATTTCCGCCACATTCTGCCCAACTGGTGCGTCCAACGTCCGGCGCTGGTCAAGCTGGCCGAACGCCTGTTCGCCCGCGAAAGTTTCGCCCGCACGGCACCGCCCTGAACGTTCTTTTCTCCCCGCCGCGGCGGGGTTTTGCTATGCCGATACGTCTAAATTGAAAACCGAGCGACCATGAGCACTGAATCCCACCTTCTTTACAGTCAACTGCCCGCCATCGACCGTCTGCTGCGTGAACCCGCGATTGAACCGCTGGTGGCTCAGCATGGCCAGACGCTGATCGGCGAACTGTTGCGCCGGCTGCAGGCCCAGGCGCGCGACGCTATCAAGCAACAGCAACATTTACCGGACTGGTGTGGCGACTGGCCGCAGGCGCTGCGGGCGGAACTGGCCCGGCAGCAACGCCCGGCTTTGCTGCCGGTGTTCAACCTCAGCGGCACCGTGCTGCACACCAACCTTGGGCGCGCCCTGCTGGCGCAGCCGGTGAAGGACGCGGTCAGCGCGGTGATGGGGGAGGCGGTGACGCTGGAGTACGATCTGGACGGTGCCGGGCGCGGTCATCGCGATCGGGCGGTGGCGAGTCTGCTGTGCCGGCTGACCGGCGCGGAGGACGCCTGCATCGTCAATAACAACGCGGCGGCGGTATTGCTGATGCTGGCGGCGATCGCCCCCGGCAAAGAGGTGGTGGTGTCGCGCGGCGAACTGGTGGAGATCGGCGGCGCGTTCCGCATACCCGACGTGATGCGCCAGGCGGGCTGCCAACTGGTGGAGGTCGGCACCACCAACCGCACCCATCTGAAAGATTACCGCCAGGCCATCAGCGAGCAGACCGGCCTGTTGATGAAAGTGCACACCAGCAACTACAGCATTCAGGGCTTTACCGCGGCGGTCGACGAGGCTGCACTGGCGCAGCTCGGGGCCGAACAGGGCGTGCCGACCGCCACCGATCTGGGCAGCGGCTCGCTGATCGATATGGCGCAGTACGGCCTGCCCGCCGAACCGATGCCGCAGCGGCTGCTGGCCGCCGGCGTCGATCTGGTGACGTTCTCCGGCGATAAGCTGCTGGGCGGCCCGCAGGCCGGTATCATCGTCGGCAAAAAGGCGCTGATCGCTCGCCTGCAGCAGCATCCGCTCAAGCGCGCGCTGCGCGTCGGCAAGCTGACGCTGGCGGCCCTGGAGGCCACGCTGCAGCTCTATCTGCAGCCGGAAAAACTGGCTGAGCAGCTGCCGACGCTGCGGTTGCTGACCCGCCCGCAGCAGGAGATGCAACAGGCGGCCGAGCGGCTGCTGGCGGCGCTGAGACCACGGTTCACCGCCGATTTCGACCTGCGCGCCGAACCGTGCTGGTCGCAGATTGGCAGTGGTTCGCTGCCGGTGGATCGCCTGCCCAGCTATGCGCTGACCTTCACGCCGCGCGACGGCCGCGGCGCCACGTTGGAAGCGTTGGCTGAGCGCTGGCGCCGCCTGCCGCAGCCGGTGATCGGCCGCCTCGGCGACGGCCGGCTGTGGCTGGATCTGCGCTGTCTGGAACAGGAAGGGGCGCTGATCGAGGCGCTGAGCGCATCATGATCATCGCCACAGCCGGCCATGTCGATCATGGCAAAACCACCCTGCTGCAGGCGATCTCCGGGATCAACGCGGATCGCCTGCCGGAAGAGAAGCGCCGCGGCATGACCATCGATCTGGGCTACGCCTACTGGCCGCAGCCGGACGGCCGGGTGCTGGGCTTTATCGACGTGCCCGGCCACGAGAAATTCCTCGCCAATATGCTGGCGGGCGTCGGCGGCATCGACCATGCGTTGCTGGTGGTGGCCTGCGACGACGGCGTGATGGCGCAGACCCGCGAGCATTTGGCGATCCTGCGCCTGAGCGGGCGCCCGGCGCTGACGGTGGCGCTGACCAAGGCCGATCGGGTGGACGCGGCGCGTGTCGACGAGGTGCGCAGTCAGGTGCGCGACGAGCTGGCGCGCCAGGGCTGGCCCGATGCGCCATTGTTTGTCACCGCGGCGGCGGCGGGCGAGGGCATCGACGCGCTGCGCGCGCATTTGCTGGCGCTGTCGCCCGGCGAGCATGCGCTGACGCGCCGTTTTCGTCTGGCGGTAGACCGTGCGTTCAGCGTCAAAGGGGCGGGGCTGGTGGTGACCGGCACTGCGCTCGGCGGCCGGGTGCAGGTTGGGGATACGCTGTGGCTGACCGGCGCCGACGCGCCGGTGCGGGTACGTGGCCTGCACGCCCAAAATCAGACCGTGGAACAGGCGCAGGCCGGGCAACGCATCGCGCTGAACATCAGCGGCGATGTCGATAAAGATCGGATCGTGCGCGGCGATTGGCTGCTGGCGCAGCGCCCGCCGGAGGCGGCGGAACGCATTCTGGTGGCGCTGGATACGGATCGGCCGATCCGCCATTGGCAGCCGCTGCATCTGCACCATGCCGCCAGCCACATCACCGGGCGCATTTCGCTGCTGAACGACGGACTGGCGGAACTGATCCTCGATCGCCCGCTGTGGCTGGCGGAAAACGATCGGCTGGTGCTGCGCGATATCGGCGCGCGGCAAACGCTGGGCGCGGCCCGGGTGCTCAGGCTGAATGCGCCCAAGCGCGGCAAGCGTCAGCCGGACTATCTGGCATGGCTGCAGGCCTTGGCGCAGGCGCAGGACGACGCGCGGGCGCTGGCGCTTGAGCTGCCGCACGGCGCGTTGTCGCTGGTGGCGTTCGCCTGGGCGCGTCAGTTGACCGACGACGGCCTGGCGGCACTGCTGGCGAACCGCGATCTGCTGATCGTCGGTGACCGAGCGCTGGCGCAGGAGCAGGTGCAACAGGCGGAGAGCCGCCTGCTACAGGTGCTGGCGGAGTACCACCAACAGCACGCCGACCAGCTGGGGTTAGGACGCGCCCGCCTGCGGCGCATGGCGCTGCCTCAGCAGCCGGAAGCGCTGGTGTTTATGATGATCGATCGGCTGCTGAAGGCCGGCGCGCTGCGCAATACGCGCGGCTGGCTGCACTTGCCGGAACACGGCCTGGCGTTCAGCGCCGACGAGGCGCCGCTGTGGGCGCGCATCGAACCGCTGTTCGGCGACGAGCCGTGGTGGGTGCGCGATCTGGCGAGCGAACTGGGCGAGGAAGAGAGCCGGGTACGGGCGCTGCTGCGCAAGGCGGCTCAGCTGGGCCATGTGACGGCGGTGGTGGTGGATCGCTACTACCTCAGCCGACGCATCGATCAATTCGCGGCGCTGATCCGCGAGCTGGATGCGGAGCGCGGGGGCGCCAACGCCGCCGATTTCCGCGATCGGCTCGGCGTCGGGCGCAAGCTGGCGATCCAGGTGCTGGAGTTCTTCGATCGCAGCGGCTTTACCCGCCGCAAGGGCAACGAGCATCTGCTGCGCGACGGCGGGTTGTTCGGCAACTGATTGCGTGTTTTTTGTTCTCTGATGGCGGTATAATCAGCTTTAATCACTTTGATTGATGTTGATTGTACTGAGGAGCAAGACGATGAATACGAAAGTCATCACCGCTCATGTGCCGCTGCCTTTGGCTGAAAAGGTGGATGAAATGGCCGCCAAACTTGACCGTTCACGGGGATGGATAGTGAAGCAAGCCCTCGCCGCCTGGCTTGAGCAAGAGGAAGAGCGCCGTCGATTAACACTGGCGGCGCTGGCCGATGTCGAACAGCAAAACGTTATCGATCATGAGTCGGTAGAAGCCTGGGCGGCCAGCCTGGACAGTGACGAGCCGCTGCCGGTACCACGCTGATGGAGTTAAAATGGACGAGTAAGGCGCTATCGGATTTGGCGCGTTTGTTTGAGTTTCTTGCCTTGGCTAACCGCACTGCGGCAGCGAATTCGGTGAAGGCCTTGGTCGCCGCGCCTAAAGCGTTGCTCGATAATCCCCGCCTGGGTGAAAGACTGGATGAGTTTTTACCGCAGGAAGTGAGGCGTATTCTGGTCGGCCGTTATGAGATACGTTACCAGGTGCAGCCGGCAACGATTTATGTTCTGCGTATTTGGCATACCCGCGAAGAGCGATAGGCCGAATTCCCCTACCCGATAAACCTGACGGCGGCCCGGCTGACGTCGGGCGTTTGGGCGGTGAGAAACGCCTGTAAACGTTCGATCAGCGGCCGTTTTGCCGATTCTTCCGGCCAAACCAGATAGTAACCGTCGCCGGTGCGCACGGCGGCGTCACAAGGCAGCGCCAATAACCCCTCCTCAATCGTCCGCAGGCTCAGCGCCAGATCGCCGATCGAAACGCCGTGCCCGGCGATGGCCGCCGCGTTGCCCTGTTCCAGCGAATCAAATACCTGGCCACGTGTGAGATCGATCGGGGCTGCGATGCCGCTTTTTTGCAGCCAGCGCCGCCAGTCGCGCCGATCGGGCGAAGGATGGATCAGCGGGCAGGTGGCGAGATCGCGCTGCGCGTCGGCGAGCAGCGCGGGGGCGCAAATTGGGATCAGCCATTCGTCGAACAGCTTGGCGGCGGCGGTATTGGCGCCGAAATGGCCGTTGCCGAGCAGGATGGCGCAGTCGTAGGGTTCGCTGAAAAAATCCACGCTGTCGATGTCCATCCACACGCTGGCTGCCTGCACCTCGAACGCCTGCGCCGTTTGCCGGAATCGGCTCAGGCAGTCCAGCAGCCAGCGTAGGGTCAGGGTGGAGGGCGCCTTCATCCGCAGAAGATCGCGGTGGCTTCTGAACAGCTCGCAGGCTTGTTCGATGCGGCCAAACCCTTGCTGCAGCTCGGCGGCGAAGATTTTTCCCTGCGGGGTGACCTCGATGCGTGGGCCGTTGCGCTGGAACAGCCGACAGCCGAAGTGCTGCTCCAGCGTTTTGATGTGCTTGCTGACGGCGCTGGGGGTGAGATGCAGCTCGTCGGCGGCCAGCGTGAACGAGCCGGTGCGGGCGGCGCTCTCGAAGGCGCGCAGGGCGTAAAGCGGCGGAAGGGAACTGGCCATCGCGGCGTCTCTAAGAATGAGTCTGGCTCACAGTAAACGACAGGATTACTCCTTTTTCAAGGCGGGGGCTACGGCATCATAATGATCCGACGCCAACCGCCTGAATGTGAGTGAAATAAAGATGAACCTGTCGTTGCTGGCGGCGTATTTCGCCGCCATTTTCTTGCTGATCGCCACGCCAGGGCCGGTGGTGATGATGGTCGCCAACACCGCGGCGCGCTTTGGCGCCCGGCGCGCGCTGTTGACCGCGCTGGGCAGCAATGGGGCCTCTTTGTTGCTGATCGGTATTGCCGCGCTGGTTGTCACTGGGCTGTTCGCGGTGGATATGCGCTTGCTGCAGTGGATAGGCCTGCTGGGCTGCCTGTTTATCGGCCGCATGGCGATCGTCTCGCTGTATGAGGATTTATCCGCACGAACCCCCGATGCGCAGCCCGTTGCACCGTCGCAAAAACGCTCGGCGATCGCAAACGGTTTTCTGGTAGGCATCGCCAATCCCAAGGACATCATCTTCTTCGTCGCCTTTTTTCCGCAGTTTATCGCCGTCACCCCTTCGGTCGGCGCCAGCCTGACGCTGCTGACCGCGCTGTGGGTGCTGGCGGATTTCGCCATCTTGCTGGCCTATATCACCCTGCTGTCGGGAAAGGCGCTGCAGCGCGCGCGGCGGGCGATCTCTGTCCTGTCGGCGTTGCTGCTGTTGGGGGTGGCGGTAGTGGGAGCAGGGTATGCGCTGTGGGAGCTGCTCGGCTGAAGCCGCATAAAAAAAACGCCGGTCGGGAAACCGGACCGGCGTTTTATCGTCGCGCTTAAGCCGCGCCGTTCGGCTGCGGCGTGGGGTCGCCGCCGCGGCGTTTGCCGATAAACAGCGCCACCAGCGTCAGCCAGCACAGGCCGCTGATGAGGTTGAACAGGTTGAACAGCCCACTGCCGCCCCAGACGTAGGCGACCTTGGCCAGCTCGATGCCGACGGTGAACACCATCATGCTCAGCATGCCCATGGTGGCGGACACGGTGCCTTTGCTGACGTTGCTGGAGAACAGCGTCAGGCGGTACAGGCCGGCGTTGGCGAGGCCGATGCCGAAGGCGTACAGGCTCAGGCCGGCGGTCATCCACAGGTAGGCGTGGCTGGAGAACTGGGTCGCCAGCGCGGCGATCAGCAGCCCCAGCAACATCGGGCCTGCGCCCAGCTTGATCAGGCGCTCCACGCTGTTTTTGCCGGTCAGGCGCGCCAGCGTCAGGTTGCCGAGGATCAGCGCGCCGAACACCGGGATTTGCAGCAGGCCGTAGTCCAGCGTCGACAGCGACTCACCGCTGATCAGGATCACCGGCGACTGGGCGATCCAGGCCAGCAGCGGCAGGCTGGCGAAACCGATCGCCAGCGCGCCGCACAGGAAGCGGCGGTTGCCCAGCACCTGGCGGTAGTCGCGCCACAGATTGGCGGCGGAAAATGCCTCGCCCTGCAGCGTGGCGGTTTCCGGCATGGCTTTCCACAGGCCGTAGAAGGCGATGGCCGCCAGCGCGGCGAACAGCACGAACATGCTCTGCCACGGCGCGACGTGGATCAGCGCCGCGCCGGCCAGCGGCCCGAGCAGCGGGGCGATCAGCGCCACGTTGGCCATCAGGGCGGTGATTTTGATGCACACCGATTCTTCAAACGACTCCTGGATGGTGGCGTAGCCGACCGCGCCGATAAAGCACAGGCCGATGCCCTGCAGGAAACGCATGGCGATGAACTGCTCGATGTTGGTGACCAGCAGGATCGCCAGGCAGGAGACGATAAAGAACGCCACCCCGGCCAGCATCACCGGGCGACGGCCGCGGCGATCCGACAGCGGCCCGAGCAGCCACTGCAGGAAGATGCCGCCGGCCAGATAGGCGGTCATCGAGGTAGGCACCCACTCTTCGCCGGCGTTGAAATCCGCCACGACGGCCAGCATGCCCGGCTGAATCATATCGTTGCCGATATAGGTGGCGAACTCGAAAAGCACCAGACAAAGAGGGAATAAAAGCGCCTGTCGGCCCAAACGTGCCGCAGGTGGTAATGTCGTTTTCATATTATTGTACTGATAGTAAAAGAGAAAAAGGAACTGTCAGGGCGGGAAGCGCAAACTGAGCGAGTTATGGCGGCTATTTTGCCGCCAATTGTTCACCTTCGCAATCATAAGGTGTTGTTTAAGTGCATTCTGATATTTCGCTTTTGGGTTGTCGCCGAACGCCGTGCCCGATAACCTCTTCTTAACATATCAATATGACACAAGATCGGGCGAGCGTTTGAGCGAGAAAATCGGCTGGATAGACAACCTGCGGGCGATGGCGTGCATGATGGTGGTGATGATCCACGCCACCACCTATTACGTCACCAACGGCGCGGCGATAGGGCTGCACAACTGGGATATCGCCAACGTGCTGAACTCGCTGTCGCGCGTATCGGTGCCGCTGTTCTTTATGATTTCCGGCTACCTGTTCTTCGGCGAAAAGAGCGCCGGCCGCCGGCATTTCACCCGCATCATCTGCTGCATTCTGTTCTACAGCGCCATCGCGCTGATCTATATCGCGGCCTTTACCAAGATCGGTTTCTGGCCATCGCTGCGCGGCATGTTGCAAAAGCCGGTGTTCTATCATCTGTGGTTTTTCTACGCCATCGCGGTGATTTACCTGCTGTCGCCGCTGATCAGCGTCAAACCGGTGTCGCGCTACGCCCTGGCCGCCGCGCTGGTGGTGTTGGCGGTGATCGCCAACCCGAATACCGACAAGCTGACCTTCGGCAACGCGCACCTGCTGCCGGTTAACCTGTATATCTACGGCGATACCTTCTACTACCTGCTGTATGCGCTGGCCGGGCGGGCGATTGGCATGATGGAGGCGCGCGGGCGCGCCGTGGGCTGGCTGGCGGCATTGGGATTTGCGCTGTGCGTGGCGCTGATCGCTCGCGGCACCAAACACCAATTGTTCATCAACGGCAACTTCGCCGATACCTACTACATCTACAGCGGCCCGCTGGTATTTATGGCGGCGGTGGCGCTGCTGGTGTGGGTGAAACACTGTTTGCCGCAGCCGATCGGCTGGCTGAGCGCGTTCTCCCGCCATTCGCTGGCGATCTACGGTTTTCACGCCCTGATCGTCAACGTGATGCGCAGCCGGCACCTGGACTTCACCGGCCACCCGCTGCTGGATATCTTCTGGGTGTTCGGCGTGGCGCTGGGGCTCAGCCTGCTGCTGTCTGTCGGCCTGCAGCGGCTGGATACCCGCCGGCTGGTGTCATAGCGGCGAGTGCTGGCGCTGCTGGGCGCGGCGCAGCTGCCGCCCGGAAGAAAAACCGGCCGCCAGCGCGGCCTTCTCCAAGCCATACCCTTGCTGCAGGCGCTGTTGCGCCACCGCCAGCCGCAGCTGCTCATGATATTCCCGCACGCTGATGCCGACGTGGCTGCGAAACAGCCGCGCCAGGTGGCGGCTGCTGACGTGCGCCTTCTCCGCTATCTGCGGCACCGACCAGTCGGCCTCCGGCTCGGCGGCCATCACGTCCTGCGCGCGGTGCACCGCCGGGTGCAGGTGGTTGCGGTAGCGCAGCCAGGGCGACAGCTGCGGATCGTCCCCGGCGCGGCGGAAATAGACCACCATATCGCGGGCGACGTCGCGCGCCCGGCCGGAACCGCAGTGGCGGTGGACCAGGTGCAGCGCCAAATCGATGCCGGTGGTGATGCCCGCGCTGGTGTAGACGCCGCGATCTTCGACGAAGATACGGTTCTCTTTCACCTGCGCTGCCGGCGCCTGCCGGCGGATACGTTCGATGACGTCGTGGTGGGTAGTGCACTGATAGCCGTCGAGCAGCCCGGCCTGCGCCGCCAGCAGCGCGCCGGAACAGATGCACACCAGGGTGATGCGCTGCCGCTGCAGGTCGGGCCGCAGCGTCGCCAGCCAGCGGCGCGCCTGCTCGGCCTCTTCCCCGGCGAAATAGCGCTGCGAATCGCCGACGCCCGGCAGCACCAGGATGGCGCCGTCTTCCAGGCGCTCGGGCAACGGCTGCAGGCCGCTCAGCGTCATGCCGATGGAGCAGACGATCTGCGGCGCCGGGCTGAGATAACGCAGGGTGAACTGCCCGGCGAGGCGCAGGGTTTCCGCCGGGCCGCTGACGTCCAGCGACAACACGTTGGGCAACAGCAGAAAATAGACGGCCTGCGACATGGTTACTCCTGTGCGAGTTGCGCCAGCGCCTCATCCACGCTGGCGATGCGGGCAAAACGATCGACCAGTACGGTTTCAGTATGCCGTTTCAACTGCGCGGGGGTAAAGACTTCGCCGTCGGGATGGCGCATCGGGAAGGTCAGCGTCGCCTCGGTGACGAAAGTCACCCGATAACCGAGATCGGACGCCACCCGGGTGGTGGTTTCGCAGCACTGCTCGGTGCGGATGCCGGAGACGATCAGGTGGTTGATATTCCGTTCGCGCAGCCAGGCGTCGAGGCCGGATTCGGTCAGCGCATTGTGCACATGCTTATGCACGGTGATATCCGCCTGGTGGGTGAGGAACGGCAGGCGCTGCACATGGCCTGAAGCCAGTGAGAATGGCCCCTGCGGCGAAACGTGCAGCACGTCGACCAGCGCCGCGCCGTGCCGTTGGCAGCCCGCGATCAGGCGGGCCAGCGCCTGCTGAAACGCCGGCAGGTCGTCCTCTTGCCAGAATGGACGGTGCTGGAATGATTGCTGGACATCGATGATCAATAACGCGCTCTGTGACATTTTCGGCCCTCCGCCAGTGTGTGTAGCGACCATCTTGCGCCGCTACTGACTCTGGCAGAAGGCCAAAAACGGCCATCATGATGACAACAGCGGACCGACCTTAGGCTTTGCTCACCTGGCCGGCGACCAGGCGCCCCTGATGGAAGGTGGCGTTGCGCGCCGGCAGACGGGCGACCGCCTCGGCGGAGCAGCTGGCGTTGACCAGCACGAACTCGGCGGCATCGCCGGCTTTCGGCCAGGCGCGCTGCCCCTTATCGTCCAGCGGCAACACGCCGCCGGTGGAGATGGCCATGGCGCGCGACAGGTGATACTCGTCGGAACCGCGGTACAGCTGAGCATACAGGTTGGCCTTCTCCAGGATGTCGCCGGTGCCGAACGGCGACCAGTGGTCGATCACGCTGTCGGTGCCGGTCATCACGAACACCCCTTTCTCACTGAGCTGT
The DNA here is from genome assembly GCF_008011855.1 of Serratia bockelmannii. Classification (GTDB taxonomy): domain Bacteria; phylum Pseudomonadota; class Gammaproteobacteria; order Enterobacterales; family Enterobacteriaceae; genus Serratia; species Serratia bockelmannii. Next base: position 45,843 of record NZ_VOUX01000006.1, on the reverse strand, counting down.
GGCAGCGGCATCATCAGGCCGCCGATTGGCACCGTGGAGGCGATGGTGATCTGCTGCGCCGCCAGCCGGGTGGCGGTTTCCGCCAGTTCGCCCGGCGTCAGCGTGGTCAGGGCGAAAGCGTGGCTGATGGTGACCTTACCGCGCAGCGCCGGGTTTTTCTCCACGGTGGCGATCATGTAGTTGATGGCGGCGACCCCGGCCGGGCTGGTTTCATGCAGGTGGATATCCACGCCTTTGCCGGTATCGAGGGCGATCTGGAACATGGCGTCCAGCGATTTCTCCATCGCGCCGTCGACGTTGGTCGGATCGAGCCCGCCGACGTACTGCACGCCCATTTGCATCGCTTCGCGCATCAGCGCATCGACCCTGGAGTGCAGCAGGCCGTGCTGCGGGAAAGCGACGATTTCACAGCTGAAGTCCGCCCGGTGGTTTTCCAGCGCGCGCTGCAGGTGCTCCAGGCTTTTCAGGCCGCTGACCGGATCGATATTGCAGTGGCTGCGCGCCACGGTGCTGCCTTTGGACTGCAGCAGGGCGATCAGATTTTCCGCCCGCTGCTGTGAGGTGGGCAGCAGTGTCGGGATCAGCGTCTGCTCCAGCGCGATCATGTCCATGATGGTTTTGCCCTGGCGCGGGCGCGGCGCCTGCCACGGGCCGCTGTAGAAGGTTTTGTCCAGGTGGATGTGCATATCGCGAAACGCCGGCAGCAGCAGCTGGCCCTGCGCCTGATAGCGGGGCACGCCGGCGGGCAGCGCGGCGTTGGCGGCATGAATGGCGGCGATCTTGCCGTCTTTGATCTCAAGCGTATACAGCGCGGTGCGGGTGCCGATCACCGTTTCGCCGTCGTATTCAAAGCCGTCTTCGAGCCGCACCTCACTCAGGCAGTAGTGGCGATCGGTCAGGGTCATCGGCGTTGGCGCACATTGCCCGTCGCCCGGTGACGCGGCCTGCGCCATGCCGCCGGTCAGGCCGATCACCGCGCAGGCGGTGGTGAGTTTGCCGGTTTGGCTGAGGAAGGCTCTGCGGCCCGGTTGCTGAGGGTTTTCCACGTTCGGTTCCTTAATCCAGAGGTGAGGGAGTGAAAACATCCCCCAATTTAGGAGAGGAACCGACCGGTTGGCAGCGACATTTGCCACTGGTGACTATTCGATTTGGTAATGATCGGCGTCTGCCGGCGGAAGGGTGCTCTTGGCTTGCTCTTTCGCAGCTTTAATGGCTACATTTGTAGTCATTAAAGCTACATTGAGGTCAGCGTGATGCACGATCCGATGCTCGAATTACTGTTCAGCGAATACCGTAGAAAAGTGCTAAGCCTGCTGTTTATTGAAGCCGGGCAGGCGTTTCATGTGCGAGAAATTGCGCGGCGCACCGCAACTCAGGCCGGGACTTTACATAAAGAGTTGAGCCGGCTGGCTGAAGGCGGCATCTTGCTCCGGCAGCGGCAGGGCAACCAAATTTGCTATCAGGCTAACGCCGATTGCCTGATTTTTCCCGAGCTGGCGGCGATTTTCCGCAAGACCTGCGGCCCGGCTGCGCGCTTACGGCAGGTGCTGACTGGATTTGGGGAGGACATCGAACGGGCTTTCATCTTTGGTTCCGTCGCCAGTGGCAAAGCGACGGCGGCCAGTGATATCGATGTTCTGATCGTCGGTAAACTGTCTTTTACGGATGTAATTCAGGCGGTTTATCCGCTGCAGGCAACGCTGGGTCGGGAAATTAACCCCAAACTGTACTCGCCGGAAGAGTGGCGAGCGGCTTTGGCCGAGAACTCCGCGTTTATTCAGGACATTATGCAGAAACCCCAACTCTGGATTACGGGAGACAAGGATGACGCTGGACAATCTGGTCGGGCTGGGACTGGAGGTGATAACGCCTGACGCGGGGGCGATTAAAAAATTGCTGGCCGCCGCCGCTCGCAACCGACGCGATGCGGGTATCACTCAGCTCAGCAATGAGAGCCGTTTCGACATGGTATATAAGGCGGTCATGCAAATGGCCAATGCCGCTTTGCAAGCCAAAGGATACCGCACGCTGACCAGCAGGCCTGGCCATCACCAGACCATGATCCAAACGTTGCCGCTCACTGTAGGGTTGCCGCGCGAGGCAATGATCTGCCTGGATGCATTGCGAAAACAGCGCAACGTGGCGGATTATTCCGGCGACTTGGTGACGGACGCGGCGGTACAAGCTTGCCTTGAGCAGACAGAAGCGCTGTGGGTACGGATTATCGACTGGCTGCAGCGCGAACATCCGCAGATAGTGGCGTAAGCGGTCTCATTTCAACCCGCAAAACACCGCCAGCCGCTGGGCCAGCGCCAGCGTGGCGGCGGGGGCGCCGTCGCGGTAGTAGAGCGCCAGTTCGAAGCTGTCTATCGGCGGTAATCCTTCGGCCTCGCCCAGCACCCGGTGCGCGGGCAGACGGCAGCCGGCCGGCAGCAGGGTGACGCCCAGCCCGGCGGCGGAAGCGGCGGTCAGCGCCGCCAGGCTGGCGCTGCTGTAACCGATGCGCCAGCGTTTGCCGAGGGTGTCCAGCGCCTGGCACAGCTCTTCGCGGTACAGGCCGTTGAGCGGAAACACCGCCAGCGGCACCGGCGATTGCTCGATGGCCGGGAAGGCCAGGCTGTCCAGCCACAGCAGCGGTTCCGGCCGCGCGGCGCGCGGCGGTTGCCGGCGGCGCTGTTTCACCAGGATCAGATCCAGCTCTTCACGCGCGTAGGCGCTGTGCAGATCGGCGCTCAGGCCGCTGGCGACGTCCAGCCGCAGGTGCGGGTGCTCACGGCTGAAGTCGGCCAGCAGCTCGGTGGTGGGCACGGCGAAATCTTCCGGCATGCCGATCCGCAGCACGCCGTCGCGCCAGATGCCGGTCAGCGCGTCGTGGGCTTCTTCATTTAGCGCGATAATGCGGCGCGCGTAGCTCAACAGCTTGACGCCTTCTTCGGTCAGCAGCACCTGATGCGAGGAGCGCTCAAACAGCGGCTTGCCCAGCATCTCTTCCAGCCGGCGTACCTGCTGGCTAACGGTGGACTGCGACAAAAACACCCGCTCTGCGGCGCGGGTGAAGCTGTTGCTGTCGCATACGGCGACGAAGCTGAGCAGCAGCTGCGGATTGAACATCGGGTAGCGATTCATTTTCCCACTGTTGGCTATTTTATTATTTAATTTCCCAATACTAGCGGCGTTGCCTACAGTAACGCAATGCTGCGGCGATCGCGCTGTGACGCCGCACTCTTCATTTCGCAGTACCAGGAATATACCTTGTTAAATCATTCTGTTAATTCATCCTCCTCGCGCCGCTGGTTCAACCCCCTGTTGCTGGCGCTGGTGTTGATCGGCCTGAACATGCGGCCGCTGTTGACCTCGATCGGCCCGTTGCTGCCGACGCTGCGCCAGGCTACCGGGCTGAGCTTTGGCGGCGCGGCGCTGCTGACCACGCTGCCGGTGCTGATGATGGGGCTGATGGCGCTGGCGGGCGGCGCCATCAACCGGCTGTTCAGCGAACGCAGCGCCGTGACGCTGAGCCTGCTGGCGATCGGGCTGGGAGCGCTTTGGCGCGAACTGGCCCCCGGTAGCGTGCAACTGCTGATGAGCGCGGTGCTGGGCGGGCTCGGCATCGGGGTGATCCAGGCGGTGATGCCCGGCATCATCAAGCATCATTTCCTCAAAAGCATGGCGCTGGTGGCCGGGCTGTGGTCGGCGGCGCTGATGGGCGGCGGTGGGTTGGGGGCGGCGATCACCCCGTGGCTGATGAGCGTAGGGCACGACTGGCACAGCGCGCTGGCCTGGTGGGCGTTGCCGGCGCTGGTGGCGCTGCTGGCCTGGTGGCCGGTCAGCCGCGGGCTGTCTCGCCTGGGCGCGGCGGGCGAAAACCGCGGGCCAGGACTGCTGCGCAACCGGCGCGCCTGGCTGCTCGGCGCCTATTTCGGCCTGATCAACGGCGGCTATACCAGCCTGATCGCCTGGCTGCCGCCGTATTACATGCAGCTCGGCTGGCAGCCGCAGGCCAGCGGTTCGCTGCTGGCGTTGATGACCTTTGGCCAGGTCGTGGGCGCGCTGCTGCTGCCGGCGCTGGCGCGCAATCATGACCGGCGGCCGCTGCTGTTGCTGGCGCTGATGATGCAACTGATCGGCTTTATCGGCCTGATTTACCTGCCGCAGACGCTGCCGTGGCTGTGGGTGTTGGTTTCCGGGCTGGGGCTGGGCGGCGCGTTCCCGCTGTGCCTGGTGCTGGCGCTCGATCACCTGCACCAGCCGGCGGCGGCCGGGCGACTGGTGGCCTTTATGCAGGGCGTCGGCTTCCTGCTGGCGGGTGTGACGCCCTACCTTTCCGGCCTGCTGCGCGACTACAGCGGCGGCTTCGTGCTGGACTGGCAGATCCACGCGCTGCTGGTGGTGGTGTTGATCGCCATCACCTGGCGCTTCCATCCGCACAGCTACCGACGGGCGTTCGCCGAATAATATTTCTGTCATTGCCGCTCCCTATAGTGACGTTGCTTTTACTTCTGGGCGATAACAACGAAAAGGGACAATGACATGCACAACACCAAAACCCGGCTGGCGCTGCTGGTCGGCTGCATGGCGCTGAGCGCCAACCTGTGGGCCGACGCGCAGCCGGTGCAAGCGACGCTGGCCGGGCATGCGCTGCTGCCGGTAAAATCCGCCGTTTCCACGCCGAAGGACGCGCCGAGCGATCTGCAGCAGAGCGGCAAATACACCAGCGGCAAACGCGTCACCGAGCTGGGCAGCGTGGCGGGCAAATCCGCCGATCGCCTGACCGGCCTCGGCCTGCCGATCGACGGCCAGCCGCTGCAGGGCCACTCCGGCATCAAACACATGCCCGACGGCACCTACTGGGTGCTGACCGACAACGGCTTCGGCAGCAAGGCCAACTCCCCGGACGCCATGCTGTACCTCAACCACTACAAGATCGATTTCAAAGACGGCACGGTCGCGCCGCTGAAGACGGTGTTCCTGCACGATCCGGATAAAAAGGTGCCGTTCCACATCATCAACGAGAGCACCGAGAAGCGTTATCTGACCGGCAGCGATTTCGATCCGGAAAGCTTCCAGTTTGCCGACGATGCCTTATGGATCGGTGAAGAGTTCGGGCCTTACCTGATCAAGGCCGACCTGAACGGCAAAGTGCTGGCGGTGTTCGACACCCAGGTAGACGGCAAGGTGGTGAAATCGCCGGACAACCCGACGCTGACCCTGCCGGGCGCGCCGGACGGCAAGCAGAACTTCCAGGTGGCGCGTTCCAAAGGCTTTGAAGGCATGGCCGCCTCGCCGGACGGCAGCAAGCTGTACCCGCTGCTGGAAGGGGCGCTGTGGGACGGCGAGCAGTTCGAGAACGTCGGCGGCAAACGCTACCTGCGGGTGCTGGAGTTTGACGTGAAACAGCAGGCCTGGACCGGCCGCAGCTGGCAGTACGTGCTGGAAGACAACCAGAACGCCATCGGCGACTTCAACATGATCGACGCCACCCACGGGCTGGTGATCGAGCGCGACAACGGCGAAGGCACGCCGGATAAAGCCTGCGCCGCCGGCGCGCCGACCGACAACTGCTTCAGCCAGGTGGCCAAGTTCAAGCGGGTGTATAAAATCGCCTTCTCGGACGCCAACGTCGGCAAACCGGTCGAAAAACTGGGCTATATCGACCTGATGAACATTCAGGATCCGAACAAGCTGGCGCGCAAGCCGCTGAACGACGGCGTGCTGACCTTCCCGTTCTTCACCATCGAGAACGTGGACGTGGTGGACGCCAACCACATCATCGTCGGTAACGACAACAACTTCCCGTTCTCCTCCAGCCGCCAGCCCAATATGGCGGATGACAACGAGTTCATCCTGCTGGACGTGAAGGATTTCCTGAAGTAGCGCTCCCCGGCCGCCGAATCGCCGGCGGCCGCCATTTCCCGCTTAGCGCAGTGAACAAACTGCGCTATAATCAGCGCCTTGCTTCTCCCTTCTCCAAGGAAGATCCTCGTCCCCGGTGGGGCGGCCGGACTTCAAATCCGGTTGGGGCCGCCAGCGGTCCTGGGCAGGTTCGACTCCTGTGATCTTCCGCCAATCAATATCTCCCAATCTCCTCTGTGATTGTCGGCTCCGGTAGAGTAAGTTTGCTTCTTTCGCTTTGTGATAGCGCAGCTTGCGTGGGTAGAAGAAACGTTCATGAAGAAGGACTATGAGGCAGTAAGCCGTTGACGTAAAAACCGCTTACGCGGCCTTTTTATTTCTGAGAAACAGGGCAAGCAGATACAGGGCGCCCAGCGGCAGGGCCATGACATAACAGAATGCATAATACAGGATCAGCACGCCATTTTTGCCTATGGTATCGGCGAACAGTCCGCGGTGCCAAAATTCTTCACTCGTGAACTGCAGGGCGGCCATTTCAGTGCCTTTTTTAGCACAGGGATACAGTAAAAAGCTCAGGATGGAGAGGATCAACGAAAGTGCGATATTCACCATGTCCTGGAAAGAATAGATGTAATAAAGCGCGATAAAAAAGTAAGTCACGCCCCACACCTGACTTTTCCAATAATACGCTTTGGTCATTTGCGCCTCCCTGGGCATGAGTTCCTTTCTGTTTCGTGCTTGGCGAAATGGAATACCGATGCCATTGCCCGCGTCGCGCGGTTTACCCAAGGCGTCTGAGTATGCGCAGGGCTTCGGCAAAATGCCATATTACCGGCTTATCTGGCAGGCGTATTTGGGTTCTGCAGCGAGCGTCCCTCTCCCCAACACATAGCCCCCTCACTCCCGCTGCAAAAAGAACTGCTTGATGGTCTGCCGCAGCCAGCGGTGCGCCGGATCGCGATCCAGGCGCGGGTGCCAGGCCTGGACGATAAACACCGATTCCAGCTCAAGCGGCAGCTCGATCTCCGCCAACGGCAGGTGGATGTTGCTCACCCCCTGCAGCACGTGGCGCGGCAGCGGCAGGATAAAGTCCGATTTCATGGTCAGCATCATCGCCGAATGAAAGCCCGGCAGGGTCAGGGCGACGTTGCGCTGCAGGCCGAGATCGCGCAGCGCGTCGTCGATCGGCCCCTGCGTGCGTCCGCGGCGAGAAACGCTGATATGCGGGTAATGGGTCAGGGTTTCGGGCGTTACCCGGCCTATGATCGGGTGCCCAGGGCGCACCAGCGCCTGAAAGGTGCTGGTGAACAGGCTCTGCGTCTTGATTTCCGGGTGCCAGTCGCGTGAGGAACCGATCACCAGATCCACTTTGCCGCTGCGCAGCGCGTCATCCTCGCCGTCGCTTTCGGCGATGAATTTCAGGCCGCTCAGCGGCGCCGATTCCCGCAGCGTCTCCAGCAATCCGCCCGCCAGCGCGCCGATAAAGATATCGTTGGCGCGAATGGTGAAGGTTCTGGTCAGCTTGCCGGGTTCGAACGCATCACTCGGTGCGATCAGCGCAGTGGCCTGCTCGATGATGTCGCCGAGCTGGCGTTTCAACTCCAGCGCACGCGGCGTCGGCACCAGATGCTTACCGGCTCTGACCATGATCGGGTCGTCGAACTGCCGGCGGATGCGCCCGAGAATGCGGCTCATTGCCGGCGCGCTCAGATTCATCTTCTCGGCGGCGCCGCTCACGCTCCCTTCTTCCAGCAGCAGATTCAGCGCATAGATCAGGTTGAAATCAATTTTTTGCGGCATGGCCTCTCCGGGGGTGGTGCGCTCAATGGGTTGCGTTTTGTGCAACTAGTTAATTACATCATTTCATTTTAAACAATCGAAATAACTCCGGATACTGCCTACGACAACAAAGATTGAGGCTGAAACAGCAGGAGTGGGGAATGGTTGAGGTGTCTGTTACGCCGCACCACAAAAATCGATGGCTCGCCAGCGCCGGTGAAATCAACGGCCGTACCTGGCTGGGGTTGTTCGGCGTGTTTTTGGCGGTGATGGCCAGCGGCGTGGGGGAAAACGCCAGCAAGTTTGCGCTGGCGGATATACAGGGTGGCATGCTGCTGAGCTTCGATGCCGGCAGCTGGCTGACCACATGCTACGTCACCGGCTTTGTGATCGGTTCCGGGTTCACGCCCTGTTTTTGGCCGACCTTTTCGCTGCGCCGGGTGGCGTTGACGATGTGCGGCATTTACCTGGCCGGTGGACTGTTGACGCCCTGGTTGGGAGATCAGTATGGCGTGCTGCTGGCGGTGCGCAGCCTGCAGGGCTTCGCCGGCGGCGCGTTGCCGCCGATGCTGATGACGGTGGTGCTGCGTTTTATGCCGCCGCTGATCAAGGTGCTGGGGCTGGGTGCCTACGGCTGGGTCTCGGCCTGGAGCGCCACGCTGGGCGCTACCGCCGCCGCCTTCGCCTTTCACTGGGGCTGGAGCGGGTATTTCTACTGGAACCTGCCGCTGATGGCGATCGCCGCCGTGTGCATCGGTTACGGCCTGCCGCAGGATCCGCTGCGGCTGGAGCGCCTGCGGCAGTTCAATTGGCGCGGCCTGTTGCTCGGCGGCATGGCGCTCGGCATGTTGACGGTGGGCATTTCACAGGGGGAGCGCCTCGACTGGCTGAACTCGCCGCTGATCTACGTTTTATTATTGGGCGGCGGCGGATTATTGGCGTTATTTCTGATTAACGAATGGTATCACCCGCTGCCTTTTTTTAATTTGCAGCTATTAAGCAAAAGGAATTTGTCTTTCTCCTTAATTACGCTGGGTGGCGTGCTGTTAATTATGGTGTCGCTGGTTAATATCACGTCGGGATATTTAGCCGCGATTCAGGGTTATCGTCAGGAACAAACCTCCGACTTAATGCTGTGGGTCGCATTGCCGCAATTAATTACGCTGCCGATCGTCGCCATAATTTGCAATACGCCGCGGGTGGATTGCCGCTGGGTGCTGGCGATCAGCCTGCTGTTGATGGCCACCGCCTGCGTGCTGGCGGCTCAGCTGACGCCGGAATGGAACGGCGACACGTTCCGCGTCATCGCGCTGTTGCAGGCGGTCGCTCAACCGATGGCGATCATCCCGTTGCTGATGCAGGCGACCGGCGGGCTGTTGCCGACCGACGGGCCGTTTGCGGCGGCCTGGTTCAACGCGGTGAAAGGTTTCGCCGCCACCGCTGCCGGCGGCGCCATCGCGCTGCTCAGCCGGCAGCGCGGGGATTATCACGCCGGTACGATCGCCGACGGCTTCGGCTCGGCCTACAGCCGCGCATCGGGGTCGGCGGAGCAGCTGGCGCAGCTTGCCGCCCGGCAGGGCCACGTGCTGGCCAGCGCCGATCTTTATCTGTTGGTTGCCGGCCTGGCGTTATTACTGACCGCGCTGATTTTAGTTATGCCGACCCGTATTTATCCGCCGCGTTCGGTCGCTGCCTGACATTTTATCATCAGAAATAAATATTAATTGGAGTCACTTTTATGGCTAACAAGAAAGTCGCCGTCGCCGTATTGGCGGTTGCCGTCATTACGCTGGGGTTATTAATCAATAAGTTCTTTATTAAAGAGACACAGCAGAATACCAACGACGCCTATATTCGCGCCGATATCTCGCGTATTTCTCCGCAGATTGCCGGTGAAATTGCGCAGGTGTTGGTCAGGGACAACCAGTGGGTCAAACAGGGGGAATTGCTGGCGGTGATCGATCCGCGTGAATTCAACGTCGCATTGGCGCAGGCGACGGCGCAGGAGCAATCCGCCCGCGCCCGCCAGGACGACGCCAGGGCCAACCTGACCCGACAGAGCGCGCTGATCGCCGCCGCGCAGGCGGAGCGGCAGGCGGCGCAGGCGGAGCTGGCGTTTGCGCGCCAGGAGCAGAACCGCTACCAGAGAATGGCCAGCAGCGGCGCGGGTTCACAGCAGGCGGCGCAGCAGGCGACAACGCGAGTGCACACGCTTTCCGCCAATGTGGCGCAGGCGGAGGCGACGCTTAAAGCGGCGCGAAACATGGAGCAGGTGCTGCAAGCCAAGCTGGCGGACAGCGATGCCGAGTTGATGCTGGCGCAGGCGAAGAAAGCGATGGCCGAGCTGAACCTGTCTTACACCCGCATCACCGCGCCGATCGGCGGCGTGATCGGCAAGAACAGCCTGCGGGTCGGGGAGTTCGTCAAACCGGGCGATGCGCTGCTGGCCATCGTGCCGCAGGACAAGCTGTACATCATCGCCAACTACCAGGAAACCCAGCTGGAAAACATTGCGCACGGGCAGTCGGTAGACATCCATATCGATACCTTTCCCGGCCAAACGCTGAAAGGGCAGGTGGACAGCATCGCGCCGGCTTCCGGCGTCAGTTTCGCGGCCGTGGCGCCGGAGAACGCCACCGGCAACTTCACCAAGATCGTTCAGCGCATCCCGGTGAAAATTGTATTTGATATCAACAAAGAGCACGCCGCTTTGTTGAGCGCCCTGCGCGTCGGCATGTCTGCGGACGTCAGCATCAATACGCTGGACGGGGGCCTGCAATGAACAGAGCCGTGATCCCGCTGCTGTTGATTGCGCTGAGCGGCTGCCGGGCGGTGGGGCCGGACTACGCTCGGCCGCAGAACGCGCTGCCCGAGAGCTGGGGTGAGCAGGCCGGCGGCGGGGCGCTGCCGGTGGCCTGGTGGTCGATATTCAACGATGCGTCGCTGTCGCAACTGGTGCAGCGCGCGGCGGCCGGCAACCTGGATCTGCAGCTCGCCACGGCGCGCATGCAGCAAAGCCGCGCCTTGCTGGGCGTGACAGAGGCGGCGCTGATGCCGGATCTGAGCCTGGACGGCGCCTATCAGCGCCAGCGCGCCACCTCGGTGGGCAGCATGGATCCGTCCGGCAACGGCGGAGAGGCGGATTATAACCTCTGGCGCGGCGGATCCAGCGCCACCTGGGAGCTGGACATGTGGGGCAAGCTGCGTCGCGCGTCGGAAAGTGCGCGCGCCGGCTTTGCCGCTTCGCAGGAGAACCGGCGCGCACTGCTGACGTCGGTGACGGCGGAGGTGGCGAGCGACTATCTACGCCTGCGCGCCACGCAGCAACAGCTGGCGGTGGCGCAGGAAAACCGCGCCACGGCGCTGCGCACGCTGCAGCTGACGCAAAGTCGTTATCAGAGCGGCGCGGGCAACGAACTGGATGTCGATCAGGCGCAGGTGCAGTTGGCGCAGGTGGATGCCCTGCTGCCGACGCTGTTCGATAGGCAGGAACGCTTGATCAACGCCATCAGCCTGCTGTTGGGCGAGCGGCCGGGCGCGCTGAAAGCGATGTTGGCGCCGACGAAGCCCCTGCCGACGCTGGCGCGCGCGGTGCCGATGGGCGTGCCGTCGGATCTGGCGCTGCGCAGGCCGGATATTCGCGAAGCGGCGGAGCGTTTGCATCAGGCAACCGCCGAGATCGGCATCGCCACCGCCGACTACTATCCGCGCATCACGCTGACCGGCAATGCGGGCTATCAGGCACTGGCATTGGCGGATATGGGCAGTTGGTCCACGCATACCTTCGCCATCGGCCCCGCCCTGTATTTGCCGCTGTTCGACGGGGGGAAAATCACCCAACGGGTGCGCCTGAGCGAATACCGGCAGCAGGAAATGGCCATCGCCTACCAGCAAACGGTGTTGCGCGCCTGGCACGAGATCGACGACGCGCTTTCCGGCTATCGCGCCCAGCAGCGCCGCCAGACGCACCTGACCGAGGCGCTGGCCGCCAACCGACACGCGTTTGCGCTGGCGCGCGACAGCTATCTGAACGGTGCGAGCGATTTTATCCACGTTCTGAGCACGCAGCGTGCGCTGCTGGATCTGCAGTCCGCGCAAATTGTTTCAGAGGAGGAGACGGCGATCGCCGTGGTGAATATCTATCGAGCGCTGGGCGGCGGCTGGGAACACACCTACCCGTCGGCGGCGCCACAGGAGAAGGCTGATGCACAACACGCTGAATAAGATTGTCGACGAGATGCTGGAAAGAGACACCCGCCGCAAACGGGAGGCCCGGGTGAGCGCCGTGCGGCAAGTCACCGCCCGGATCCGCCGCATCACGTTGAGCGGCGACGATGTGGATAAGTTTATCGCCGATCCGCGCGCGCAGGAGCCGGCCAGTTGGGTCAAAGTGTTCTTCCCGTGGCGCGACACGCTGGCCGGACGGGCTTACACCCTGAGCGGCATCGACAAACTCGCCCGCACTTTCGATATCGATATGGTGCTGCACGGCGAAGGCCCGGCGTCGAACTGGGCGCGCGACGCGATGCCGGGCGACAAGCTGGGGTTCGCCGGCCCTTGCTCCGGCGGCTTCCGATTGTTGCCGCAAACTCGCTGGCTGCTGTTGCTGGGCGATGAGACCGCGTTGCCCGCCATGCGCACCATTCTCGCCTCGCTGTCCGACCCGTTGCCGGTGCTGTGGTTCGCCGAAGTGGGCGATGCGCAGGAGATTCAGGATGTCGATTATTCCTTTTTGCAGGTGAACAGCTGGCAAATTCGCACCCGACATTTTGACAGCGTGATGAACAGCCCGCTGGTGCAGGCCGTCAGCCATTGCGAACTGCCGTCCGGCGAAGGGCAGGTATGGCTGGCCTGCGAACACCAGATTGCCGCGTACCTGAAGGCGCGCTTTATCAACGAAATGGGTATCTCCCGCGCTGCGCTGTTTGCCAAGGGGTATTGGAAAAAGGGCGAAGCCAACTTCAAGGGCGCGATTTAACTCAGGCGAGTGAGGATGGTTATGATTGAGAGAGTGTTATTGGCGGTGGACTGCTTTGAACACAGCGGCAATGCCCTGGATTTTATGGCGCGCCTGCAAGGCTGCATCGGCGACGTGATCGTGCTGACGGTGGTAGACAATGCCTTTACGCTCAGCCGCAGCGGCCTGCGTTTTGACAGCGATGAGCGCGAGGAGTACCCCGCCGCTCAACGGGAAGAAGCGCTGGCGGAAAAGCAGGTCGGTCAGGTGACGCGGGCGCTGAAGCAGCAGGGTTTCAATGCCCAGGGCTTGCTGGCAGCGGGGACGCCCATCGAGGTGATCCCGGAACAGATGGCGCTGTTCAACTGCGATTTGCTGATCATCTCGCACCGCCACCTGTCTTCGTTGGGGCGCTGGCTGAACGCCTCCGTCACGCGCGGCCTGCTGGATGAGATTGGCCAACCGGTATTGGTGATCCCGCGCTAAGCCGGAGGGGGATCTCACTGGCGCTGATAGAGATAAATGTCGGCGCGCCGATCGTTGGGGTTGGCGATCGGCCTCTGGCCGCTGCGCGCTGGCCTGGCGCCGAGCGCAATCAGGTGAATGGGGCTGGCCTGAGGTAAGCGCTCGGCGATACGGTAGCCGCGTTGATATGACAGTGCTCGGTTGTGGCTCGCGTTGCCTATTGAGTCTGTGCGGCTGACAATAAATATGCCGTCGTAGTCGGACGTCTGGCTGATGTGCGAGCAGCAACGCGCCAGCGTCGCCTCATCAACCAGGGCGCTACCGCTTGCGAAATGCACCGTGCCGACATGGCTCATGACGATGTTTTCCTTGGTCAGTAGCAAGGCGCCGAGGCTGTTGGCGTCGTAAGCGTTTTCCTGGTGGCACAGTGTGCCCAGGTACTCGTGCAACACGGTGACGAATCGATACTGCACCAGCTGGCTACGGCTCAGCCGTGCGTTGGTGCGGCCGTCGAACCGGAGCAGGCCGGCCTGGCGTTTTGCGTCGCCGAAGCGTTCATATATCGGGCCGGTTTGGCAGCTGGACTGATTGAGCTCGTCGCTGCTTTTAGCATAGGAAAAAGGGGCGCAGAGCAGCATCAGCGCGATCGTTATAACTTTATTCATGTGCGTTAATGTTCCTGGTGGTGGATTCTTGCGAGAAGATAAAGTTGAATTGCTCTTCCAGCGTTGGCGTGGATTCGTTGTTTATATCTTCAAGGTTGATATAGCCCGGATCGGTGAACCACTGGGTAGCGCAGCTCAGCTCTTCGAACTTATCTCGGCCATCCTGATTCTGGGTAACGACGATCAGCTTGGCCGACTTATTATTGATAAAGCCGGTCTTAATGGCTGCGCAGCTCTGTCGGATGCCGGTGACCTCGTCGGGATCGATAACTTCTTTTGTGTCCGACGCAAACAGAATAATGACGTTGCGTGCCATGCCGCGAGAGGCAGAAAACGCGGTGCGCCCCGCCCACAGTAGCCCTTCCAGCGTTTTAATCTTATTGGTGCTAAAGTCGATGCCGGAAAGCGCGCTATTCACATTTTGGGATGAGGTCAGGCCATACTTTACGGTGCTGGCGGGGCAGGTGCCGGCATCGCCAAAATAAACGCCGCGTTTGACCGCGAGGGAGGATAGATATTCCGCACTTTGGTAAGTCGTCTTTGCGGCGCGTTCAAAATCACTCTGCGTAATTGAAAATATTCCAGAGTTAGCAAAATTATCGGTATAATCATCCAGAAGATAATAGTTATCGTACCTTTTTGCGTAATGCTTGGCCAGAGGAAAGTAATCAATTTACTGTTGTTGTTGCTTAAGGTTGTCTATAACTTCTTTCTGTGCATCGACATTTTCTTTGGCAATCTTTATGTTTTCATTAGCCATTGGCAGCATCGCCTCAGCAAGTCTTATCTCTTGTTGATAATAACTTATTTGTTCTGTCAGCTCTTTATATTCCTGAGTGCCGGGATCATGTTGACTAAGCTCATTATTCAAATATATTATCATCTGATTACTATAATCAATCTCTGCGTTTAATCTTCCGAGATATTCCTCGGCCATTCTTAATGTATTTGCAAGTTCAGCCAGGTAATCTTCTTGCGCAAAGAAGCTTTCCCACCAGACAAATGAAAAGGCATCGCTCCGGGCGATCCCGGTATAGCATTTGCCCCCGGAGTTGACGCGAAAAGAGTATGGGATCACCGTCGTTCGGGTAGCCGGCGCTTCGGCATACAGGCGGGATAGTGAGCTCATTAGCGCCGCCCGCGCCTGCATCACGTTTGCACGGTTAAGACTGCTGGCCTCGACGGCGATAATCACGTGTAACGGTCTGAAAACTTTGACGGCGTTATCCGCCGTGGAGATCCTGACCTCTGGGTCGAGGCCAATGGTTTTGTTTATTTCATCGAAGGGAACGTTAGTGTTTTGACTGACGTTGGAAGTGGTCGCGAGCAGTTCGCTGATCCGCTTATTTTCTTTTAGCTCCTGAAGCTTTTCCAGCGTGGTTTCTTGCAGCTCCGCTGAGAAGGCATGGGTTGCCTGATTCATATTGGCGCCTGTCGCTTCGGCTAGCCGCCCAGCATTGGCGGTCACCGTTCCTCTTTCTACCATCGAGGTACGGGTCACGACGGAGGTCAGCCGCATTTCTCGCGTTTTTTCCATGATGGTGGAGGAGTAGTTTTCGACCCAAAAAATAGAGATCACCACCATCATGCCGCCAATCGCCCACAGCGGCATTAATCCACCCTGTTCATCACCTAAAAAACGCTCGAATTTATTCTTCATGATTATTATCTTCTAATGATGATGGCCAATTTGGATGGCACTTTCTGCCAGCAGCGTTTTATTTTTAGAGAATAATCCCGGTTCTGTTTTTTTACAGATGGAAACCCGATACACCGAGTTAGATTTGCCGAATGAGGTTTTGATATCGATGCCATAGTCAGTCAGCCGCTTGGTGAGCTGGCAGCCTTCTTTGCTCCCGGGTAGCTTATACATGCTGTATTGCCCCGTTGCGTAGGCGATTTCCTCAACGAAAACGTCGAAAAACGGCGCTTCTCCGCCGTTCTTGAACTGGCTAAACATTTTAGCGACGTTAACGACGTCGCCTTGGCTTAAATTGGCATTGCCAAACAGGCTGTCACGATGGGAAATAATATTCACCATTTGATCGGCCAGTTTATTAATACTAAACTGTACTGACATGACCAAAGCCTGCTGCATGGTATAAATCAGCAGCACGGACAAGAATAGGGTAACAAAGGTGCCTTCAACGGCGACGCTACCATCCTCATTATCAATAAGCCTGTTAATGGAAGTAATCATTGACGATAAATACCTCGCGATCAAATTGTTGTGGGAAAGACAGTAGGTCGCTTATCCAATCGCTGCTGTATTCACGTTGGATCTGATAGGCGATGTTAATCAGCTTGGTTTTCTTTCCGCACTTTTTGCTGACTTTGATATTGATATCCTCATAGCAGGTTATCTTTGGCTCCGAATAGAGCAGCGCGCTGAAATAAAACTCACTGCCGCTTTTGTTTAAATCGGCCAGGAAGTTTTCATTTATCTTTTCGACATCGTTGTCTAAAAACGAGAGATCGACGCGCTGTGACGCAAACTCTTCGTTGAAATAAATGATTGAGATATCGTTCTGAAACCTCAGCACCTCATAAATCATCATCAATATGATAAAGAGGATCGGCAGCAGCACGCTGGCCTCGATGGTTGAGATACCTCGCTCCTCACTCCCTACTCTAGTGAATAGACTTATCATTTTGCGATTTTCATACCGTTAAGATCGTTGATGATCGTCATGGAATCCTCGCGGGAATAGCGCATGCTGAGCAGCTCAAAGGCGCGGGTCTCTTGGTCACCGCGAATCAGCGCCATGATCAGGTTGGCATACATCTCTTTAGATTCCGTATTGCTATAGCCGGCATACAGCAGAGAAGGGTCTATATCCCCTGTGCTGGCCTTGGCCATGTATTGTGCAATCTTCAGGTTGTCGGCCAGCGCCGGGTCTCCCGGCAGGTAGGTTCTGGCGCGCTTCAGTTCGGCGATGCAGGTTTCATACTTATTCTGCTTACAGTAGGCAATGGCGGCATACATCAGCGATTTGCCGCGCATAGTAGCGCTTTGGGCAAGCGCCATTTTCCCTTCGGCAAAATTCTGTTTATACAGAGAGATAGTTTCCTGATATTGATGTCGCATCAGACTGTTCTTCATTAGTTCGATAATCACCCTTGGGTAATTCTCATCTGCGCGGCTAATTTTTCCCTGAATAATCTCCAGTTCCTGGCCCTCCATATCATATTTATTCATCTTGGAATAGATATCGGCCAGGTAGAAGCGTGTCTCGATATTGTCCGGTTGCGCTTGCAGACTATCTACCGCGATCTCCCTGGCCTTTTCAAAGGCGCCGACGCGGACCGCCAGCTGAGCCGTTTCTCGATCGTTTCTCAACATATCGGGCGTGCCGTTGACGCAGGCAGCAAGAAAGACTATCGAAGTGAGGACTAACTTTTTCATTACGAGATCATCTCCAATGACAGGCTGCCCATGGCGCGTAGCAGGCCAGGAGCAATGATTTCAACAATAACCGGGAACATGATAAAGAGAATGAGCGGTATCCCCATCTTGGCGTTGACGGAGCCAATTTTTTCTTCGGTTTCTATAAAGTGAAACTGGCGGATCTCTTTAGATAACTCTTGCAGACCGGACTGCATGCCAGCGCCGAACTGGGCGGAGTTACGCACGGTTGCGATAAACTCCTTGACCTCGCTTAGGGGAACCTCTTCATAGAGCTTTTCGCAGGCGATGTTTATATCGCTGTATTTCAGCGTGCGTGAAAAGTTCTGCATGCTGTTGCCTAACAGACCGGAGAAGCGATAGAGCACCGGGGAAACGGTTTCTAAAGCGGCCGTCAGCGTCATGCCAGTTTTGATACAGGTGGCGCACAGATCGAGAAAGTAGACGAAGTTGATCCTGAACTTTTTGATCTCGTTCTTATGTTTTCTCTCGAGATAAATCTTTGAGCCAATGTAGTATACGATCATGAAAACAGGAATGACATAGAATGACAGATTACCCAGGCAGGCTAACAGCGTTAGGGACAGAGTTGAAAAGAGAAATATGCTAGAGATATAAATATAAAATAGGGTGCTTTCTTGTAGCGAGTAATATCCTGCCTTATTAATGAGAGCATGGTATTCCGTATGGGACAGGTTGTTTTCAACGTAGAATGATAGCTTTCTCATTAATAAAGAGAACAGGTCTTTAATCCTGTTTTTCAGGCTGAGGTAGTCATCGAGGTTCTCGTGTGAGGAAACGATAAAGTAAAATTTATCATAATACTCTTCTTCTTTCTTGTGGCTCTTTAATCCCCAGATAAACACAATAACGCCGACGATAAAGAGCGAGGTTGAGATAAAGAAAATCACAGTTCAACTCCCTTAATCATGCGTGAAATAATGAAAAACCCGATGCTGACGCTAATGACCACGTAAATCACCACGTAGCGGCCATAAAGCTCATCGAAGAGGTAAACGAAGTTCCAAAAGGCGAACTTATAGAGTACGACCAGCATCAGCAGCGGTAAAAGCGCCAGGATCTTTGCCGCCCCGCGTGCCTCTGAGGTTAACGCCTTGGTTTTTTTCTTAATGACTTGAGCGGCGACCAGGTCATTGGCCAGTGACAGCAGGGTATCTTTCAGACTGCTGCCTTTTTGTATGGAGATACGAATATACGAACTAAAAACAAAGTAGCCTTTATAGGGGTAGATTTTCTCACCCCGGCTGAGTATGTCATCAAAGGACACGCCGTTTTTCAGTTGGAATGAGATGCGGGTAAATTCTCGCTTCATGATATCGCTCAGGTTCTCCGCCGCTGCATCAATGGCCGCGTATATCGTCTGGCCCACGGCCAGGTTGCGGCTGATAAGCCGCAGCGCATAGGGGAACTGTGCTTCGAAATAGTCGCTGAAACGGCTCTGGTAGATGCCGTACAACGCGGCAAACGAAATAGCTACCAGGATCACGGTGCCAAATACATAGGCAAACGACGAGGCGCTGAAGGTCAGGCAGCAGAACCACCAAAACAGGATGTAGCCGCCGCTGACCACCAGAGACATCACCAGGCTTTTGGTGCCAAAAATAAACACGAAGTCGGGTAGGTAAGACTTGCCGATGAGCTTTTTTATTTCCTTGGTTTTCTCTTTCTCAGCCGGCTTCGCTTTACCGAAAAAGTTCTCCCACTTTTTCTTCTTCGCGGCCTTTTGCCTGACGTATGAGAACATCAGCAGCAGAAGCAGCAGGGTGATGAGGAAGCCCGTCAGGTTAGTCATGCAGGATGCCTTTGAGCTCTGGGAGCAGCCCGGCGAACGCGGCCTTTGATTCCAGAATGGAGTAGGCGATATTCTGCTTATGCGCATACTTCGTGACCGTATCCGACTCTTTTCGCCTTTCGAGCAGGAACACGTCCTGGCTTTGAATGACCTCACCCTCCAGCGTGCCGATTTCCGTAATGTTGGTAATCTTCCTCGAGCCGCAGGGCAACCTTGCGCATTGAATAATAATATCAACGGCCTGCGATATTTGGCCGCGAATGGTTTTGGCCGAGATATTGGAGTTCGCCATGGAGAGCATGCTTTCCAGGCGCACCAGCGCGTCTTTTGGCGTATTGGCGTGAATGGTTGAGAGCGAACCTTCGTGGCCGGTGTTCATGGCCTGAAGCATTTCAAAGGTTTCATCGCCACGACACTCGCCCACGATGATCCGGTCTGGGCGCATACGCAACGCGTTGATCACCAGGTCACGAATCGAGACTTCACCGCCGCCGTCAACACCCTTAGGGCGCGACTCCAGGCGCACGACGTGATCTTTTTGCAGCTGCAGCTCGGCGGCATCTTCGATGGTGACGATGCGGTCGCCATCATCGATTTCGTTCGAAATTGCATTGAGCAGGGTGGTTTTCCCTGAACCCGTCCCCCCCGAGATGATGATGTTCGCCTTGGCCCTGACCATCAGGCTCAGGTAGTGCCCCATCGCCTCACTCATCGAGCCAAAGTTGATCAGGTCGATCAGGTCTAATTTATCCTCTTTAAACTTTCGGATGGAGATGGTGCAGCCATCTAGGGCCACGGGCGGAATGATGATGTTGACGCGGCTACCGTCGGCCAGGCGGGCATCGACCATCGGCGAGCTTTCATCTACCCGACGCCCAATCGGCGCAACAATACGCTGCGCGATACGCAGGATCTGCTCATTAGATTTAAACTGAGAATCTTGCTTGATGAGTTTGCCCGCCCGTTCGATGTAGATGGATTTACACCCGTTAACCATGATGTCGTTAACGCTGGGATCGGCCAGCAGATCTTCGATGGGCCCCAGCCCGAAGATGTCGTCATAATAGCTTTTGATCAGCTCATCAAACTTTCTTCTGGTTAATATAATATTTTCCAGATCGAGCGCCGGTATGAGCAGTTCTTCAATTTTCATCAGCGCTTCATGAGTGGCAGAGCTGTCATAGTTTTCTATTTTTATTTGCTCTAACAGCGCGTTTCTGATTTTTTCATAGGTTTTTATATCCATGTCATCACCTAAATATGCTGTCTATAATGTTTTTGCTTTCTTTCTTACGGTTGAAAGCGGTTAACAACCCCCCCAGCAGGTTGGCGTTATTGTTGAAGTCCACCTTGATGCCCAGCTTGGTGTGGATTTCTTTATCCGTGATTTCAGTTGCCAGCTTACCGGCCTGTTTTCGGATGGAGATCAGCTTGTCCCTTCTTTTCTCCCCTTTATCCTGCTTAAAGCCAATTCGGTTCTTGAGATAGTTAAGGTTATAGATAGACTCGATCTGCCCATTGGTCATCAGCACACGGATGTCGCTCTCATTGAGCAAATTAATTCCGCCGTGCAGCGTGAGAAAATAGTAGGGGATATTAATAAAAATAAATCCATAGGAGTTTGCCAGCGATTCGATGAATTTCTCAACGCCGTTGAGGAAGGCGTCAACGTTGTCAACGTGCGCCTCGTCGTTGGCAATGTTGAAGGAAACGTAGTCGAAGTGATCTTTTATTTTCATCACCAGTTTCAGGGACGAGGTGGTATCCAGTTCATTCTCATAGCCCAGCACGTGCTCAACGGTGTTTTTATTGGCCTTTACCCCCAATGCGGCATCAAAGAAAATGTTTGCGATGTCGCAGTTAACAAACAGCATTGAATAGCCTTTCATCATTTCGCTGTTACAGAGATCGTGAAAAACGCGATAATTAATATCGATATCAGGCGAGGTATTGCACAACCCGATCACCAGAGAAGTTCTGGAGCGCACATAGCCGAAGTGTTCCACTATCCCCAGCAGCAGCAGGCGGATCTCACTGGTGCGGGTAAAATAGCTGCTGAACCCCAGCTCGCGAGCCTGCCACGTTGCCTGGATCGAATCCTCGTTGCCGATCAGCATGGAGG
The DNA here is from genome assembly GCF_008011855.1 of Serratia bockelmannii. GTDB lineage: Bacteria > Pseudomonadota > Gammaproteobacteria > Enterobacterales > Enterobacteriaceae > Serratia > Serratia bockelmannii. Next base: position 24,786 of record NZ_VOUX01000006.1, on the reverse strand, counting down.
GATAGCGACCACGCAGCATCATGGCGATGTCCGCGATTTCAGTCTCGCTGTAGCTCTGGGCATCCAGCACAAAATAATTTTTCCCCGTCAGGGCGTTATTAACAAACTCCAGCAGGTCGCCAGCGGGGATGTGCTTGATCATCGTATCGACGTCGTACAATGAGAGTGGTTCTGAGAGTGATAAAAAATCAGTCTCAGTTTTGGTTAAAACAATCACGCTGGCCTTTTTCTTTTTGGCCTCGTTTTTTCTCTTTAGTTTTTCTATGAACATTAACGTGCTCTCTCAGCGAAATCATTACCATTGGTCGAGCAAACTTCTCGCTCCGAATAGTTATCCAGAGCCTGCTCGTCGGAGCTGTACCAGTTAAAATCAGAGAGCCGGAACCGATAGCAACCTCGCTCGGTTTTATGCCGGTTACCGATGGCAATATAGTTTGCGTCAAGCTGGTTCACGCTCTCTTGCAATACAGCATTAATGCCATACTGTTTCTGTATTTCTTCTTGCAGCCTGATCGCACGGTCATAGTGGTTATCGCTATAAATAATCGCCAAGCTGCTGATGGAGCCGATTTTCTTGCTTAAAACAAAGTTTTCAAGCTTTGCCATCTTGGTGCGGTCGGGGTTGCCGACAAACTTAACGTAATACGCCTTTCTTTCGTCGGGCTGCCTTTCGAACGCGCAGCCGTTTAAGCCCAGGCAGATAAAAATAAGGAGCAGCGAATTAGTTAATGACATAGTCGGCTCCTTTGACAAAGACATCGGTAATGCTGTTATCACTGTGCCCGAGATCGAAAAAGACCTCCCACGGGCTGGAGAATTTGGCGTAGGGGAGCTTGATGTAGTTTCTCTCTACGGGTTTGACATACTCAACGGTGGCGAAGATGACTAATTCACTGCGCCCAGATGTGAACCCGGTTGACTTGAACAAGGCGCCCAGCACTGGAATGTCGGCAAATCCTGGAACTTTATTAACATATTGCGTTTGGCTGTTGTCGATCAGTCCGCCGAGGACGAAGCTCTCTCCATCCCGCATTCGTACTGAGGTCTTCACGTTACGCACGTTAATCGTCGGCAGCTCGGTGTTCTCATATTTATAGTACCCGCCGATCTGAGATGATTCGACGCTCACGTCCATGCTAATCGAGGAGTCCGAATTGATCACCGGTGCAAAGTTCAGCATGACGCCATAGTTTTTCCATTCAACCGTTGAGCCATTTTCACTGCGCTGAAAAATAGGTATCTGCCCGCCGCCGTGAAATGATGCGGTCTTCCCGTTGGTGACCGTGATACTTGGCGTGGTCAGCACGTTAGCCAGGCTGTTTTTCGCCAGGGCGTTGATGGCTACGCCCAGAGAGTCGAAGTTAAACCCCTTAACCAGGCTGCTGTAGATGCCGTTGTTGATAGTCAGATCGTTACTCACGCCGGTGCTGATCTTGCCCCGCCCCCAGTCAATGCCCAGGGTTTCCGTCACGTCCTTCGAGACTTCCGCGACCGTAACCCTGATCTTAATTTGCTGATTTTTTTGGGTTACTAAGGAGTACCTGACCTGATCGCTATCCACGTACTCTTCGATCAGCGACTTGATCCGTGCGCCATCTTCAGTGGAAAATACCGGGCCGCTGACCAGCAGCGAGTCGCTCATGTCGATGACCTTCACGTCTTTAAACCCCTCGCTGATCAGCAAGGTATTCAACATGACGGATTTCTTTTGCAGATCGTTCACGGTGATCAGCAGCGTTTGACTCTCACCGTTGGTACCATTAACGGAGAGATTGGTTTGCCCGCTTTTTTTACCGAAGACATAGATGTGGTTCTCATCGACCACCCGGAAGTCGGCAATTTCCGGTGAGCCAACGACGATTGACTTCACGCTGAAGTCAATCTCAAGATCGGTCGTTTTATTGATGTCCACGTCGAGCGCCGCAGCGTTAAAGCTGGCGGTTAACATCACAATAAGAAAAACCGCCAGCCTGTTAATATTTACGAATTTCACTTTGCGCTCCCCTGATTTCAACCACGCGGCTTTGCCTTTCCGAAATGGGCGCCCCAGAGACAATGTCTGACGGGGTAATCTCTCTTGTGCTGTTATTTATTTTGGCGATGCCCTCATTGATATTGTGAACCTTGGTGGGCGTGATGAAGAACATCCCCATAATTTGCGCCTGAATGACTTTATCCACGTCCTCGGGCTTGAAGTAGGCATAGACGATGGTCGTTGAGGACTTGTCATCGCTGACGGCCCGGTTGCTGTGCACCTCATTCGCCAGCGAATTCTCCCCGCTGGTTGTTTTCATCAGGCTGGAAACCAGCCCCGACTGATCGAACTTTTGCAGCTTATTGAGGTTGCCGTTGCCCATAAAGAACCACACCTTGCTGGCGAACTGTTTGACCCGCGTGTCCTTGTAGTCTTTCCCCGTGGTACCGTTATCGCTGCGCGATTTTTGATAAAGATCGTCCCGGTAGGCTTTGTTATCATTGGAGACCAGGAACAGATCGATAAAACCAAAGTCCGCGATGTTAGGGTTCTTCAGGCTGGCGGTGGTGACAGAAATAGGCAATATCGAATAGCTCGAATCGATTTTCTGCAACAGGTTGCCAAGGTTATCTTTCGAGGCCCGTTCGCCGGAGGCAATATTTTGATATGCCACGCCGCCGGACGCCATTAGTCCGCGAAAGTCCTTTTCGCCAAAAATCGTGTCTAGCCAGGCGGGGGGCGAGCCTGGTGGATATTTTATCTCTTTCTCGGTGAAGTCATCCGTGGTGACGATAGCACCCACATCAATATTATGCTTTGCGGTATAATAGATAAGGCTTTTATTCACTATGAGGTTCTTAGTCTTTTCCTCGTCCTCGTTGCCTTTATCGCTGTATATACCTACTACGCCGGCTAACATGGTTAGCAGTGCGACTATTGCAATAAATTTAAAGCGCACAGATGCTCCTTATCAAACTGCACCGATAAACGTATAGGTACATAAACTGATTAAAATAGGGATGGCGTAGGGTACGCCGCTCCTTACTTTATCATAGCGCTTGATCAGCGAAATTTTTGACAGGGCATATGTCCATAAGATTGCCCATACGCCACCCATAAAAACAGTCAGGTAAATAACGTTAACGTATTGTTCCGGCGGCACCACCAGCATGGTGATGAACAGCAGTTTGGTATCGCCAAACCCCAGTATGTTGCAAGACGAAAGAATAATACCAACCAAGAGCATGGCAAACGGCCATATCAGAATTTGGCCCGAACCAATAATGCCTGGGTGGGAAAAAATATAGCAGTATGCCACCGTAAGTATCATAAAATGCGCTACGTTAGGTATTCTTCTTTCTGTGATATCTTTAAGTGATATGTATAAAGATATGATTATTATCGCTATGAACATATAGGTTTTAAATATAGCCCTCGAAGAGTCGAAGGCTATATGACGAAAGTTTACTATTACTTCAGGATGTTGCCTGAAGCAGTGATCTTCGTGGCCATGGTGTTCCATGCCGCGCTCAGGGATTCAATGAATCCGCCTTTGTCAAAGATGAAGAACAGGGCAGAGGCCATCGCTACACCGATGATGGCGTATTCGATAGCGGTGATGCCACGCTCGTTTTGTTCTGCGTTTTTGACGTTGCGGCAAGCCATAGAGACATACGCTTTCAGAGCTACATTTTTCAACATTTTTTATTCCTTTAAATATATTAGTAGGATGGTTATGACGCTAAAAACTCGCTTTTAATTGAAGCGTGTTGTTTAGGCCGGGGGTATCCTACTCAGTGATAAAAAAAACGTCATATCATATTTAATAATGAAATATAAAATTGCATCATTTATCAGGAAAAATGAGGAAAATCAGTTCATTAATATCATTGTTACCTGTTGGAATATAGAAGTCATCCTTGTTTATAACCAAAAAATATTGTTTGCTGTTCTTGTGCAACAAAACCGATACCAGACGATTGCGACTGTCGGAGCTGAATGCGCTCTCTGTCATATTTCGCTCATGCCAATCCACTTTTGCTGTGGCTATTGAATGCGTTAACAATGCATTGAGTTCCATTTCGGCAGTGATATAACGTAAGTGATTGCCATCACTTTGAATCAATCTGATGTAGGCGGTTTCTCTATCTTTGTTTAAGTATAGGTTTAGCTTTATTTTTTCTTCGCCGTCCAGAAATAATAACCCATGGTAACTATTGCTCATTGATTCTAAAATATATTGTTTATAACTTAGAGTTCCACAGATGAAAAGTAATATGCAAGCAATTAAAAATAATCCCTTAACCTTCATTTTTACAAGTCGTGATTTCTGTAAGGTAGTCTCTTTTTTTATTGTCATTTATATTGCTCTTCATTCGATAACAAACGGTTTTTTTTTCACCGTGAACGTATTCTATGCGATCGCCAGTAGAGTGAATCCTGTATCCATCAAGGTATAAGGTTTCTTCATTTTTATCTTCATTTATTTTTACGGAAAACCAAACGCCTATAATATAGCTGCATATCAATACGGCTATCATCAGCATGCTTCTTTTCACTTTATCACGTTTGGATGTCGCTTTTTCTGATGCAGTTTCGTGAACCTCACGAGTCTTCTTAAATCGGTGAGGAGATATCTCTTCTTTATGTTTTGAATCATTATCCGAATTGCTCCCCAGTTCCGCTGTGCCAGTGCTCGTATTGGGTATTAACTCGGTTTCATCATCAACTTTAATGATGACCTTCTCTGCATTAATCGTATACCCTTTTTTAGGAACGGTAATGATAATTTCACGTGATGCATCACCAATCTTTCTTCTCAATGAATTTATCGTTTGGTTGATGGCGAAATCTGTCACATAACGCCCTTCCCATATATGTATACCGAGATCTTTTCTTGATGATACATTAGGGCTTTGTTCAATAAGAAAATGCCATAGCTTCAATTCTTTATTCCTTAAAATAATCTGCTGATTGTTTTCTGGTATTAAAATAGCCATTCTTTCCCGGTAATAAACGATCATCATGACACCTTCCTTGACTGTGACTTCTTATAATACAATCCTGTTTTTTATTGTAAATACTAATTTAAGTTTTTTTATTTATATTTTATTTTATATTAATCGGTATGTTTGATATGTTTTTAATTTTAATTTTATTATTATTATAAATAATATTTTTTTTAAGATAAAACAAGGCGGGCGGTGTGTTTTATCTTAGAGGATATTTTTTCTTGTTAGTGTTTTTGGATGTTTTATTTTATATTTTATATTATCCATCTACCTCTATTGCTTTCTATAATTCTGGCAGATAGGCGCGGCCTGCTGGATGAGATTGGCCAACCGGTATTGGTGATCCCGCGCTAAGCTATGGGTAAGGGCAGCCGCATGCGGCTGCGCGCGTTCGGCGACGAAGGCCGTACATACCGGAGGTCAACATGCGAAGTCTGGAAGATCAACTTGCCGCTTACGCCGCCTATCATCGTGATGCGCGCAATATCGTCACGCACTTTATCGGCATCCCCCTGATCGTCGTCAGCCTGCTGACGCTGCTCTCCCGGCCGGCATGGGGTGCGGGGTGGCTGCCGTTCTCGCCGGCCTGCGCGGTGGTTATCGTTTCGGCTCTCTATTACCTGCGGCTGAGCCTGCGCCTTGGCGTCATGATGTTGGCGTTGCTGCTGCTGTGCCTCGGGGTCGGCGCCTGGGTGGCGTCGCTGTCGACGGCGGCGTGGCTGAGCGTCGGCATCGGCGGCTTCGTCATCGGCTGGCTGTTTCAGTTTGTCGGGCATTTCTGGGAGGGACGAAAACCGGCGTTTATGGATGACGTGACGGGCCTGATCATCGGCCCGCTGTTCGTGCTGGCGGAAGCTTGCTTCCTGGCCGGCGGGCTGCGCGAACTGCAGCGGAACATCGAAATGCGCTCGGGCAAAGTGCGCAACGGGAGGGCATGAGGTGGCGCTGATTCCCACGGTGGCGGCATTTCCGCTGCAGCGGGCTTTTATCCCGCTGCTGGAAGCGCTGACGGCGGGGCTGCCACGCCAATTCCCGGCACTCATCCACAGCATTTACCTCTACGGCAGCGTCGCGCGTGGCGAAGCCCTTCCCGGCGTGTCCGATCTGGACATCACGCTGTTGCTCAACAAGCCAGCCGATAGTGAGGCGTTACAGCGCCTTGAGGCGTGGCGGCAAGCCTTTCAGCTGGAGCAGCGGATCGTGAGCAAGGTCGACTTTGATATCGGCAGCGTTGATGAGGCGTTGGCGCCGGAGCATCACGATTCCTGGGGATTTTGGCTGAAGCATCACTGCCGCTGCCTGTGGGGCGAAGACCTGTCCGCCGCTTTTCCGCTGTTTCAGCCCGATCGGCGCATCGCGTTGGCGGTCAATGCCGATTTGCCCCGCGTATTGGCGCGTTATCGGGAGCAACTGCTGCAGGCCAGGACGGTATCGGATGAGAGGCGCTTAAAGCGCGAAGCGGCCAGAAAACTGATCCGAGCCACCAATATGCTGCGCGCCGAGGGAAGCCCGTTCTGGCCGATAACGTTAACCGACTATGCCGAACAGCTGTTGGCGCTTTATGCAGAGCAGCGAGATGAAATGGACTATTGGTTAGCGCACGCGGTGGGAGAGGCGAATGACGCGGATTTTAGCGACAGAATGATGCGATTTCTCGACTGGATCGAAGCACAGAAAAAATAACGCCGGCTTGAGCCGGCGTTGTCGGCAATCGTTATCCGATCGTCGGGTAATCGGTGTAGCCTTCCCGGCTGCCGCCGAAGAATTTCTCTTTGATTGGCGCATTCAGCGCCAGCCCGTGTTGCAGGCGGTGGGGCAGATCCGGGTTGGCGATGAACGGGCGACCGAAGCCGATCAGATCCGCCCAGCCTTTGGCCAGCGCTTCTTCAGCGCGTTCACGCGTGTATTTGCCCGAGTAAATCAGCGTGCCGCGGAAAATCAGGCGCAGCGATTCTTTGAACGCTGCCGGCATCACCGGGGCATCATCCCAGTCCGCTTCGGCGATGTGAATGTAAGCGGCGCCGATATCGTTCAGCACGCTGGCCGCTGCCAGATAGGTGGCTTCCGGGGTATCGTCCTGCGAGCCCATCAGGGTGGTCAGCGGCGCCAGGCGCACGCCCAGTTTCTCTTTGCCGATGGCATCCGCTACCGCCTGCGCGACTTCCCGCAGGAAACGCAGGCGATTTTGCAGTGAACCGCCGTATTCGTCGTCGCGCTGGTTTTCCCGCGAGTCGATAAACTGATTGATCAGATAACCATTCGCACCGTGCAGCTCTACGCCGTCGAAACCGGCGGCGATAGCGTTGCGTGCCGCTTGAGCGTAGTCGTTAACGATCGCCGGAATTTCTTCCCGCGTTAAGGCGCGCGGTGCGGAGTGCTGCACCATTTCACCCACGCCATGTTCCGGCCCGCGACCTTCGACATCCACGAACACCTTGACCCCGTCGGCCTGGATGGCGGAGGAGGAGACCGGCGCGGCGTGGCCAGGCTGTAAAATGGTATGCGACACGCGGCCGACGTGCCAAAGCTGCGCGAAGATCTTGCCGCCGGCCTGATGTACGGCGTCGGTCACTTTTTTCCAACCGGCGATGTGTTCCGGGGAGTAAATGCCGGGTGTCCAGGCATAACCCTGGCCCTGCTGGCTGATCTGCGTGCCTTCACTGACGATCAGCCCGGCGCTGGCGCGCTGGGCATAATATTCAGCCATCATGTCGGTGGCGACGTCGCCGGCGCCGGCCCGAGAGCGGGTCATTGGCGGCATGACGATGCGATTGTTCAGCGATAAACCGTTTAAAGAATACGAGTCAAAAAGCATGGCGCTTCCCTCTATGTGAATTAGGTCGTAGGGCATTGATGTTTTACTGAGGCCATTATATTTCGTCGTTTAATTCTAAAAACGCGCACAATAACAAAACACTTTTGCTCTGTGTTCAATAGTTGCGGCGGCCGCCGATGGGTCGGTATGGCGGCTTGCGCAGGTGATGCGAATGAACCCGATGTGCGCTCGGGCGACGGCGGCTATTGCTTGTCGGCGCATTGCTGAGATAGAGTCGGCGGCTGTTTTTCCCCACGATTTTTAACAAAATCGCAAAAGTCTTTTAGCCTACTGCCTGCTTATCTTTGGTGTGATCAATGTCATACTTTTGGCATCTTAACTTTCCCGCGCTTCGGCAGCGGTTAACCGGAGTTGTTGAATGAAAATTAACTTTCCCTTATTAGCCCTGGCGGTGGGGGCGTTCGGCATCGGCACGACCGAGTTTTCCCCGATGGGGTTGCTGCCGACGATCGCCAAAGGGGTGGATGTCTCCATCCCGATGGCCGGCATGTTGATCAGCGCCTACGCCGTTGGCGTGATGGTCGGTGCACCGCTGATGACGCTGCTGCTCTCGCACCGGGCGCGCAGAAGCGCGCTGATCTTCCTGATGGCGATCTTTACCCTGGGTAACGTGCTGTCGGCCATTGCGCCTGACTACACCACCCTGATGCTGTCGCGCATCATCACCAGCCTGAACCACGGCGCGTTCTTTGGTCTCGGTTCCGTGGTAGCTGCCAGCGTGGTGCCGAAGGAGAAACAGGCCAGCGCCGTGGCGACCATGTTTATGGGCTTGACCATCGCCAATATCGGCGGGGTGCCTGCCGCGACCTGGCTGGGTGAAACCATCGGCTGGCGCATGTCGTTCCTGGCCACCGCAGGGTTAGGGGTGATCGCCATGTTGGGGCTGTGGTTCTCGTTACCGAAAGGCAGCGCCGGCGCGCGCCCGGATGTGAAGCGCGAACTGTCGGTATTGGTACGCCCGCAGGTGCTGTCCGCCTTGCTGACGACCGTGCTGGGCGCGGGCGCGATGTTCACGCTCTATACCTATATCTCGCCGGTATTGCAGCACATCACCGATGCGACGCCGCTGTTCGTGACGTCCATGCTGGTGTTGATCGGCGTCGGTTTCTCCATCGGCAACTACCTGGGCGGCAAATTCGCCGACCGTTCCGAGAGCGCGACGCTGAAGGGCTTCTTGCTGCTGTTGGTGGTCATTATGCTGGTGATCCCGTTCCTGGCGCGCAGTGAAATCGGCGCGGCAGTCAGCATGGTGATTTGGGGCGCGGCGACCTTTGCCGTGGTGCCGCCGCTGCAGATGCGCGTGATGCGTGTCGCCAGCGAAGCGCCGGGCCTGTCGTCCTCGGTCAACATCGGTGCCTTTAACCTGGGCAATGCGCTGGGCGCCGCCGCCGGTGGCGCGGTGGTCTCCGCCGGGCTGGGATACAGCTTCGTGCCGGTGATGGGCGCAATTATTGCCGGATTGGCGTTGCTGCTGGTGCTGTTCACCCACCGTCAGGCCGAAAAAGTGGCCTACGCCAGCAACTAAGTTGTACCTGCACGGCGGAACTCTCCGCCGTGCTCACTCAAAGCCCAGCAGGCTGAACGCATCGTCCTGCGGGGCGTAGCCGAGCAGGCGTCGGGTCTCTTCCAGCGATAAACGTTTGTAGCGGTTGTTGGAAACCCCGTGCACCACCGCATATTGCACCCCTTCGACACGAATGCAGCGCTCCAGCAGATCGGCGGCGTCGCGATGGCTGAGAAAAGCGCTCATGTCGCGGGCGCTAAGCTGTTCGCCCCGGCTCAGGGTGGTGAAGTTGGCGATGCGCACCGACAGGGCGGAAAGCCCTTCCTGATGGGCGAAGTAGGCGGCGATGCCTTCGCCGAAGGCCTTGCTGGCGCCGTACAGGTTTTTCGGCTTTGGTGCGTCATCCGGGCGGATTTGATAGTCGAGCGGATAGCCTTCCACCGCCTGCGCGCTGCTGGCGAACACCACCCGGCGGCAGCCGGCGTCTTTCGCCGCGCGGAAGATATTGAAGGTGCCCAGAATGTTGTTGTCCATCAACGAACCGCAGAAGTCGGCATCGGGGGAGGGATCGGCCGCCAGATGCAACACGGTGTCGATATTGGCGCAGGCCGCGCGGCAGGCGTCGAGATCGGCGATGTTGAAGCTGATGACTTCGTCGCCGGGCTGCCGATCGCGCAGCAGGCTGACATCCCGTTCCGCCAACCGTAGCGGGTAGCGATCGCCCATCGCCTGACGAAACGCCGTGGCTACCCGGCCGCCGGCGCCGGTGATCAGAATCCGTCCTACATCAGTACGCAACACCATGGTGACTGCCATCCCTACTCTCGATTAAGCGTTGACCAGTAATAATCCCCTGCGTGACTTTTGTCCAGTATTTATATTAGTCATTCTGATGCTTTATGCCGGTAATGGGCACGTTGTGCCGAGCGTTTCGACCAGGAAATTCATCACCGCACGCACGGCTGCGGTGCGCGCTAAATCGGGATACGTCACCAGCCAAAGCTCACGCGTTGGCGCGGCGTTGGCCGTTGGCAATGCGACCAGATCCGGATCGCCATCGGCGACGAACGTCGGCAAAACGGCGGCGCCCAGCCCTGAACGCGCCGCCTGTTGCAGTGAAAACAGATCGCTGGCCTGAAAGACCACCGGACGCCCCTGCAACAGCTGCACCAACCATTGCTGATGCGGCTGCTGCCGATAGTGATGGTCATAGGCGAGAAAGCGGCGCGCCGCGTCGGGCAGAGCCGCGTGCTCCGGTGCGGCATACAGCGCGTAGCGCATCATGCCGATGCGCTGCGTCAACAGCTCCGGTTGCTGTGGGCGCACCATGCGCACGGCGATGTCGGCTTCGCCGCGATCCAGCTCGGCGAGCGCCGATTCACCCGACAGCGTGACGACGATCTGTGGAAAAGCCTGGTTAAATGCGGCAATGCGCGGCGCGAGAATATGCGCGGCGATCGACGGCGGCGCACTGATGCGCACCCCGGCCTGTGGCGTTGCGCCGGCGCTGCGCGCATGGCGGGCAATAGCCTGGCTTTGCGCCTCGATCTCCGCCGCCAGCCCGGCAATCGCCTGCCCGTCCTGGGTCAAGGGCGTGTTGCGTGGCCGACGCACGATCAAACGCAGGCCGAGCGCCTGTTCCAGCGCCGCTACGCGTCGCCCGACGGTGGCGTGATCGCAACCCAGCTCCCGCGCTGCCGCCGACAAGGAACCGGTACGCGCCAGCGCCACGAAGTGTTTTAAATCCTGCCAGTCAAACATCAGTGAATTCCTGCACGGTATCGACGTAATTTTCAGGAATATTCACACAGAGCGCGCCGTGATTCAATGTGTGAACGTTCCCTTTAAAACCGAAAAATTAGGTTAGGTTTTCTTATGAATCTACAGTTGCAACACCGTACGGCATTGGTCACGGGCGCCAGCGAAGGGATCGGTGCCGGCATGGTCAGGGTATTGGCTGCTCAAGGGGTCAAGGTGGTGGCTACCGCACGACGCGGTGATCGGCTGCAGGCGCTGGCGGATGAGGTTGAACGGCAAGGGGCGGTGCGCCCGTGGGTAGCCGTTGCAGACGTGACCGACCCCGACGCGATAACCCAGCTGGCGGCGCAGGCGCTGCGCCAGGCGGGGACAGTCGATATTCTGATCAACGCGGTCGGTGCGTTTCACCCCACGACGCTGAACGACAGCGATCGCAGCTGGGATGACGCCTTTGCTTTGAACTTCACACCGGCCCGGCGGTTGACTCAGGCGCTGTTGCCGGCCATGCAGGCGCAAGGCTGGGGCCGGGTGATCAATATCAGCGGATCGATGGAGCCGCGCAGCCTGAGCGCCGCCAGCGCCGCCAAGGGCGCGCTGCATCTGTGGGCCAAAGGATTGGCCAGCGACGTGGCTGCGCAGGGGATTACCGTCAATACGTTACAGCCGGGGCGCATCAACAGTGAACAGATCCGCGAGCGCTTATACGCTTGCGATGAAGCGCGCCGGGCGTTCATTGCGCAACATATCCCGATTGGCTACTTCGGCGAACCGGAAGATATGGCCTATCTGGCGGCGTTTCTTTGTTCCCCGCTCGCGCGATATATCACCGGCGCGGTGATCCCGGTAGATGGCGGCATGCATTATTTCGCGCATTGAGGCCGTTTTGCCCTCGCGATCACAGTTCGGCAATTTGCCGGCGCAAAGCCTTGCCCCGGCAAAATCCACGGTGTTAACGTCATAGCTCAACCGATTTAGGGTTGTTACTGCTGCGGCAGGCAAAACCTAAACCTCGCGTTTCTGTTCCCCGATGGGACAGAGGCCGCGAGGTTTAGGTTTTTTTTTGCGCCGCATTTCGCCCCGGCGCCAGGCCAGTGCGGGGAGGGGAGCGGCAGAACGCGAAGTCTAAGGATAACCGTATGAAATATGACACATTAGCCAGTGAGATTTTGGCCGGCGTCGGTGGCCGCGACAATGTGAAAAGCTTGGTGCACTGCGCCACCCGCCTGCGGTTCAAGCTGCGCGACGACAATCGTGCCAACGCGGCAGCGCTGAAGAAAAACCCGGGCGTCATCATGGTGGTGGAGAGCGGCGGCCAGTTCCAGGTGGTGGTGGGCAACCACGTGGCGGAGGTGTTCGACGCGGTCAATCGGGTCGGCGGATTGGCCGAGGGCGCGCCGAGCGACGACGCGGACGGTAAAAAAGACAACCTGCTCAGCCGCTTTATCGATCTGGTGTCCGGCATTTTTACCCCGCTGCTCGGGGTGATGGCCGCTTCGGGGATCCTAAAAGGCTTCCTGGCGCTGAGCCTGGCCTGCGGCTGGCTGCTGGAGAGCGGTGGCACCTTCAAAATGCTGTTCGCCGCCAGCGACTCGCTGTTCTACTTCTTCCCGATCATGCTCGGCTACACCGCCGGGAAAAAATTCGGCGGCAACCCCTTCGTCACCATGGCGATCGGCGGCGCATTGACGCATCCGCTGATGATGGCGGCGTTCGAAGCGGCGCAGCAGCCGGGCGCGGTGCGCGAATATTTCTTCGGCATTCCGCTGACTTTTATCAACTACAGCTCGTCGGTGATCCCTATCATCTTTGCGGCCTGGGTGTCCTGCCGCCTGGAGCCGTTGTTTAACCGGGTGATCCACAGCGCGCTGCGCAATTTCATCACGCCGCTGCTGTGCCTGGCGATCACCGTTCCCTTGACCTTCCTGCTGATCGGCCCGGCGGCAACCTGGCTCAGCCACCTGCTGGCCAACGGCTATCAGAGCATTTACGCCTTTAACCCGATCATCGCCGGCGCCTTTATGGGGGCGATGTGGCAGGTGTGCGTGATCTTCGGCCTGCATTGGGGGCTGGTGCCGTTGATGATCAACAACCTGAGTGTGCTGGGGCGCGACACCATGGTGCCGCTGCTGTTGCCGGCGGTGATGGGGCAGGTCGGCGCCACGCTGGGCGTGATGCTGCGCACCCGCGACGCCAAGCTGCGGGCGCTGTCCGCTTCAGCCATCGGCGCCGGGATCTTCGGCATCACCGAACCGGCGGTGTACGGCGTCACGCTGCCGAACAAACGCCCATTCATCTTCGGCTGCATCGGCGGCGCGCTGGGCGGTGCGGTGATTGGCTACTTCCATACCTCGGTCTACTCGTTCGGCCTGGTGAGCGTATTCACCTTTGCGCAGATTATCCCCGGCGGCGGCATCGACGCCACGGTATGGGGCGCGATCGGCGGCACCCTGCTGTCGTTCGTGTTCGCCGCGCTGGCCAGCTATCTGTTCGGCGTCGCACCGGCGGAAGAGACGGTACAGCCTGAAGCCGCCGCGCCGCTTAACCGCAAACAGGTCATTCTCAGCCCGATCGCCGGCGATATCGTGCCGCTGGATCAGGTGAACGACGCGACCTTCGCCAGCGGCCTGCTGGGGAAAGGGGTGGCGATCGCGCCGCAGCAGGGGCGCGTAGTGGCGCCGGTCAGCGGCAGCGTGGCGTCGCTGTTCAAAACCAAACACGCCATCGGCATCGAATCGGACGACGGCGCGGAGATTCTTATCCACGTCGGCATCGATACCGTGAAGCTCGACGGGGCGCATTTCACCGCCCACGTGCGGGAAGGCGAGCGGGTCGCCCCGGGCGATCTGCTGATCGAGTTCGACCAGGCGGCGATCCATGCCGCCGGCTATGACACCACCACGCCGATCATCATCAGCAACAGCGATGACTACGTGGACGTGTTGACCAGCGGCCTGTCTCCGGTGCAGGAACAGGCGCCGCTGCTGACTTTATTACGCTAATTGAGGAGCAAGCGATGAACGGCAAGTTTCCGCAACATTTTCTGTGGGGCGGCGCGGTAGCGGCGAACCAGGTAGAAGGCGCTTATCAGGCCGACGGCAAGGGGCTGTCGACCTCCGATCTGCAGCCGCAGGGCATCTTCGGCGCCATTACGCCGCGCGCGGCGGGCGACCGCGGCATCAAGGACGTGGCGATCGATTTCTATCATCGTTACCCGGAGGACATCGCGCTGTTCGCCGAAATGGGCTTTAAGTGCCTGCGCACCTCGATCGCCTGGACGCGCATTTTCCCGCAGGGCGACGAAGAGACGCCGAACGAAGCCGGGCTGGCGTTTTATGATCGGCTGTTCGACGAGATGGCGAGATACGGCATTCAGCCGCTGATCACGCTGTCGCACTATGAAATGCCTTACGGCCTGGTGAAGCACTACGGCGGCTGGGGCGATCGCCGCACCATCGATTTCTTCGAGCGCTATGCGCGCACCGTGTTCGAACGCTATAAGCACAAGGTCAAACACTGGCTGACCTTCAACGAAATCAACATGTCGCTGCACGCGCCCTTCACCGGCGTCGGCCTGCCGCAGGAGAGCGACAAGAGCGCCGTCTATCAGGCGATCCACCATCAGCTGGTGGCCAGCGCCAGGGCGGTGAAGGCCTGCCACGAGATCGTGCCGGAGGGCAAAATCGGCAATATGCTGCTGGGTGGCATTCTGTACCCGCTGAGCTGCAAGCCGGAAGATCTGCTGGAAACCCAACGGCAAAACCGCGACTGGCTGTTCTTCGGCGATGTGCAGGCGCGCGGCTATTATCCGGCCTATATGCAGCGCTTTTTCCGTGAAAACGGCATCCAGGTGACGATCACCGAGGAAGATCGGCAAACGCTGCGCGAAACCATCGATTTCATCTCGTTCAGTTACTACATGAGCGGCTGTGTTACCGCCGATCCGGAGCAGTTCGAAACGGCGCGCGGCAACATTCTCGATATGGTGCCGAACCCGCACCTGGCCAGCTCGGAGTGGGGGTGGCAAATCGATCCGATCGGGCTGCGCTATCTGCTCAACGTGCTGTACGACCGCTATCAGAAGCCGCTGTTCATCGTCGAGAACGGGCTGGGCGCCAAAGACCGCGTCGAGGCCGACGGCAGCATCAACGACGACTACCGCATCAATTACCTCAATGACCATCTGGTGCAGGTGGCGGAAGCCATCGACGACGGCGTCGAGGTGATGGGCTACACCAGCTGGGGGCCGATCGATCTGGTCAGCGCCTCGAAGGCCGAAATGTCGAAGCGCTACGGCTTCATTCACGTCGACAGGGACGATGCCGGCAATGGCAGCCTCGAGCGCCGCCGCAAGAAGAGTTTCTACTGGTACCGCGATGTGATCCACAGCAACGGCGCCAGCCTGAAAGACCGACGCTAGCTCTAAGCCCGGCGGCAGGCGCCGGGCATTAACCTTATTCGCTGCTGTTCATGATGGGAAATTCTCTCCCAGGGAATGCTGTTGCCCGCAGTCAGCCGTTATGCGGAGAAATATAATAATGATGAAAAGCTTATTACCTCGTTCCATGACGCTGGCGGCGCTGGCGCTGTGGTGCAGCCAGGCGCAGGCGGAAACGCTGCAAACCGGCAAGGATGTCGAAGCCCCCACCGCCAAATGGGAAGGGGTGGCGCTCGGTTTTGAACCGCCGCAGCCTGGGCTGTTGGGGGATATGTTGGGGATCAGGCCGATCCTGGAGGATCATGGCTTCCACTATAACCTCGGCTACCTCAGCCAGCTGTCGTATAACGCCGGCGGCGGTTACAACCACGATAAACAGGCGTCGTATATCGACCAATTTTCGCTGACCTTCAGCCAGGATTTGCAGGCGCTGACCGGCATTCCGGACGCGGCGATCGAAGGCAATATCGTCAACCGCAACCATGACAACAACCTGACCCGCGATCGGCTGCAGGATCCGCGCGTCGGCCTGACCGATCTGTCGCAAGAGAGCTATGGCGGACAGTCGATTACCCGGCTGGGTTGGTTGACCTTCAGCCGTTCTTTCCTCGACAGCCGGCTGCAGTGGCGCATCGGCATGATGAACAAGGTGCAGGATTTCGATCAGATCATCCCCTGCGATTTTCAGACGCTGACGCTGTGCGGCGGCAAGTCCGCCAACTCGTTGACCTGGTACAACTGGAACGTGCATTACTGGGGCACCACGCTGCAGTACAAGCTGACCGATGGCCTGACGCTCAAGGGCGGGGTGATGGAGCAGAACCCGAGCGCCCCCAGCCGCAGCCACGCCTGGAGTTGGTCCACCAAGGGCAGCAAAGGCTTCCTGTTGCCGATGGAGCTGGAGCTGAAAACCCACGCCGTCAACCAGCTGCCGGGGGTGTATAACCTGGGCGTGCTGTTCACCAACGCGCGCCAGAGCGATCTTTATGAAGGGGTGTCCGGCGGGCCGGGCGCCAGCGATCCGCAGGGCTATCGCAACCACGATCGCACCTGGTTCCTGTATACCGGTTTCAACCAGCAGGTGACGCGCCATGCGGATGACGTCAACCGCGGCTTGAGCGTGTTTTACAGCCTGGGGCTGGGAGATCAGCGCAGTAACTACCTGCACTGGTCTACCTCGACCGGCATTCGCTATCACGGGCTGTTCGATGCGCGGCCGGACGACTGGCTGGGGCTCGGCGTCTCGGTGGTGAAACTGAGCGACCGCTATAAAGACAATCAGCGGTATCTCAACCAGATGAGCGGCATCAGTGATTATCACGATCCGAACTACCGGCCAGTGCCGGGCCACTCGGTGACGGCGGAGCTGTATTACCGCGTTAACGTCACGCCGTGGCTACAGCTGCAGCCGGGCCTGCAGTACTGGCATCACCCGGCGGGCGTCAGCGAGACGCAGGACGCCTGGGTGACGGCGTTGAAAACGGTGGTGACCTTCTGATCAGGCCGCGTCGCTCTCGCGGTAGCGCCGGCGGGCGTGTTCGAACCAGCTGGCCGGCACGTTGTGCGGTGGCTGCTGCAACCTGAGCAGCCCCTGTTCAACGATATGGCTGGCTTGGCGCCACAGCGTCGGGTCGCCTTCGGTCAGCACTTCCAGCAGGCGCTGTTTCTCGATCAGGTAGGTCTGGGCGAAGTGGCTGTCGTAGTCCAGCAGCGAGCGGGTGTTGTCGATTAGATCCGCCAGCTTGATGGTTTTGGCCTGCGGCGACGCGCCGGCGCTGTGGCGCCGATCGCGGTTTTTACGCTCGAAGCGGTTGCCGTCCTCGGCGTGGCTGACGTTGGTCAACATCCGCACCAGTTCCGCCACTTTTGGCCCAAAGTGGCTGTCGATATCGCCGAGGGTGGTGGGTGTGTCTTCCACCGTATCATGCAGCCAGGCGGCCGCCAGCATCTCTTCGGTGTGCGGCACGCTGCGCACCAGCTCCATCACCGCCTGCGGGTGGACGATATACGGATCGTCGGTGTATTTGCGGCGCTGATCGATGGCCGCATGCGCCTTGGTGGCGTAGCGGCGCGCGCGTTCTACAAGCGTGTTCGTCATTTCCTTTCCCTCCGAGCATCCTCTGCATAAAAAAAGGTAGCATACCTCACAAGAAATAGCTTGCGATTACATCGTGCGCTATCTATATTCGTACACATGAAAAGCACCGATACCGAACAACCCAAGGCGAAGAACCTGCTACAGCTCGATCAGCAGCTCTGTTTCGCGCTGTACTCCGCCAATCTGGCGTTGCACAAAGTCTACCGCAAGCTGTTGAGTCAGCTCGAACTCACCTACCCGCAATACCTGGTGATGATGGTGCTGTGGGAACGCGATCGGGTGACGGTATCGGATATCGGCGAGCGGCTGTTCCTCGATTCCGCCACGCTGACGCCGCTGCTGAAGCGGCTGGAAACCGCCGGTTTGCTGGTGCGCTATCGCGCCACCACCGACGAGCGGCAGGTGATCATCGCCCTGACCGAAGCCGGCCGCGCGCTGCGCGAGCGGGCGCAATCGGTGCCCGAGGCGGTGATGTGCGCTACCGACTGCAGCCTGGACGAGATCGTCTCGCTCAAACAGCAGCTGGAAAAGCTGCGCGGCAGCCTGATCGATCAGATTTGACCCACCGCCGCCGGACGCAAGAACGGCACGGGTGGTCTACACTGGTTAATAAGTGTCAAAAATAAGTAGTGCGCGATTTAATCGCAAAAGATAAATATGTGACCGGCTTTACCTCGTGGAAGCCGTAGTCATCTCGCCAACCAGCAAGAAGGAATGAACGATGTCTATTGAGAAAGTGGTTTACCGCGCTCACGCCACCGCAACCGGCGGCCGCGACGGCCGTGCGACCTCCTCCGACGGCGTGTTGGACGTGAAATTGGGCGTGCCGAAAGAGATGGGCGGCGCCGGCGGCGAAGTTACCAATCCCGAGCAGCTGTTCGCTGCCGGTTACTCGGCCTGTTTCCTCGGCGCGTTGAAGTTTGTCGCGGCGAAGGAAAAGGTCAAAATCCCGGCCGAAGCCAAGATCGACGGCACCGTCGGCATCGGTGAGATCCCGAACGGCTTCGGCATCGAAGTGCAGCTGGATATCTCGCTGCCGGGCATCGAGCGCAGCGTGGCGGAAGATCTGGTGAAAAAGGCGCACGTGGTGTGCCCATACTCCAACGCTACCCGTGGAAATATCGATGTGACTCTGAACGTTAAGTAAGATTTTTGCCGAAATATGGAAAAAATGGAGGGTTTGTCCCTCCATTTTCTTGCGTGCCCTGCCTGAAAATCGTTCAAAAAAACGGTAAATTTTGTCCGTTTTGTGAGAATTCTCTTGATTATTACCCGCAAAATAACGCTTATTGCCGGTTGGCTGAACCAGAAGCCGCAATCAGTGTCTGACTGAGTCAGAACCGCTACACCGCCCCCGGAGCCACCGCGTTACATGAACAAAGTTAAATCGCTATCGCAGCAGAATTTATCGTTATTGTTAGCGATCTATATCGGCATCTTTCTCAACCTGTCCGTTTTCTATCGCCGTTTTGATTCGTTGGCGCATGGCATTCAGGGGATTAAGCTTATTTCGGCGGTGACGGAAGTCATCGCTATCGTCCTGTTCACATTCTTCATCATGCGGCTGGTATCGCTCGGCGGCCGGCTGTTTTATCGCATCGTCGCCTCGCTGCTGGTGTTGATTTCGGTGGCTGCCAGCTACTACATGACGTTTTTCAACGTGGTGATTGGCTACGGCATCGTGGTGTCGGTGATGACCACCGACATCGATCTGTCGAAAGAGGTGGTTGGCCTGCACTTTGTGCTGTGGATGGTGGCGCTCAGCGCCTTGCCGCTGCTGCTGATCTGGAAAAACAGCCTGCGTTACACCCTGATCGAACAGCTGAAAACCCCCGGCCATCGCATCAAACCGCTGATGGTGTTGCTGGCGGTGGTGGCGTTGGTCTGGCTGCCGCTGCGCATGCTGGACGATGAGCAAAGCGTGCAAGAGAAGCTCTCCAACGTCGATCTGCCGAGCTACGGCGGCGTGGTAGCGCACTCGTATCTGCCGTCCAACTGGCTGTCGGCGCTGGGGCTGTTTGCCTACACCCGCTATGACGAAAGCCAGGACCAGAGCACGATGTTCGATCCGGGCAAACACTTCACCTATGTACCACCGGCGGATATCGACGATACCTACGTGGTGTTCATCATCGGTGAGACCACGCGCTGGGATCACATGGGCATGCTGGGCTATGAGCGTGATACCACGCCGCGGCTGTCTAAAGAGAAGAATCTGGTGGCGTTCCGCGGCGAGTCGTGTGACACCGCTACCAAGCTGTCGCTGCGCTGCATGTTCGTGCGCGAAGGCGGCACCGAAGACAACCCGCAGCGCACGCTGAAAGAGCAGAACGTGTTCGCGGTGCTGAAGGATCTGGGCTTCTCTTCCGAGCTGTTCGCCATGCAGAGCGAGGTGTGGTTCTACAACAACACCGAGGTGAACAACTATTCGTTCCGCGAGATGATCGCGTCCGAGAAGCGCAACGACGGTAAGGCGGTCGACGATATGCTGCTGGTGGACGAAATGAAGGAGTCGCTGGCGCGTTATCCGAAGGGCAAACACCTGGTGATCCTGCATACCAAAGGCTCGCACTACCTGTACTCGCAGCGCTATCCGCGCAGCTATGCGCGCTATCAGCCGGAGTGCATGGGGGTGGATGATTCGTGCACCAAGGCCCAGTTGATCAACGCCTTCGACAATACGGTGCTGTATACCGACAGCTTTATCAGTAATGTGATCGACCAGGTGCGGGACAAGAAGGCCATCGTGTTCTATGCCGCCGATCACGGCGAATCGATCGGTGAGAATACGCACCTGCACGGCACGCCGCGCGAAATGGCGCCGCCGGAGCAGTTCCGCGTGCCGATGATCGTGTGGGCGTCGGACAAGTTCCTCGAAAACCCGCAGCACCTCAGCGCCTTTGAGCAGCTGCAGGCGCAGCAGCGCATCGGCAAAACGCATCGCCACGTCGAGCTGTTCGACACCATCCTCGGCTGCCTCGGCTACACGTCTCCCGATGGCGGCATCGTGGATAAAAACAACTGGTGCCATCTGCCGCAGGATAAAACGGCGCCTGCCCGCCTGTAACCTCTCCCGCCGGGTGCCTGTCTTGCGCACCCGGTAATTTCACTCAATACATTCTCTTCATCAATTATTCCGGTGTGTGCATACGGTATACTTGCGCACTTCCCCTTCTAACCGGAGATTTCCATGACCCTGCGCGTGGCGTTTATCGACGATCATGACATTGTGCGTTCGGGCTTTGTGCAGCTGCTGTCGCTGGAGGCCGATATTCAGGTGGTGGGCGAGTTCAGCAGCGCGGCGCAGGCGCGCGCCGGCCTGCCGGGGCTGGAGACGGAAATCTGCATTTGCGACATTTCGATGCCGGACGGCAGCGGGCTGGATCTGCTGGCGGACATTCCTTCCGGCATCCGCGTGGTGATGCTGTCGATGCACGATAACCCGGCGCTGGTGGAAATGGCGCTGGAACGCGGCGCCAGCGGTTTCCTCTCCAAGCGTTGCAAACCGGAAGATCTGATCACCGCGGTGCGCACCGTCGCCGGCGGCGGCGTCTACCTGATGCCGGAAATCGCGCAGCAGTTGGCGCGGGTGAAGGTGGATCCATTGACCCGCCGCGAGCGCGAGATCGCGCTATTGCTGGCGCAGGGCCAGGAGGTGCGCGAGATCGCCGCCGCCTTGGGGCTGTCGCCGAAGACGGTGCATGTGCATCGCGCCAACCTGTTCGCCAAGCTGGGCATCACCAACAACGTTGAGCTGGCCAGACGGATGCTGAACCTGTGACGCAGCGTCTGATCACCCAGCTGGCGCTGTTTTTCATCTACGCCGCCAGCTCGTTTTGCCTGTGGGGCATCGGCACCGCGCTGATCGACCCGCCCTGGCAGGCGCTGCTGTTGTTCCCGTTCGGCTTGCGCATGGGCATTTTGCTGCAGAGCCCGTACCGTTTCTGGCCGGGGATCCTGCTGGCCGACCTGCTGCTGATGGCGCTGCTGGCGGACCAGTTCGGTTACGGCCCGGCGCTGTGGGCGTCGGTGGCGGTGCTGGTGCTGACGGTGCTGCTCAGCCTGCTGGCCTCGCCGTGGCTGTTGCGCCATCAGCAGAGCGACAGCGAATGGCGATGGCCGCTGTTGCAGGGCGCGGTGGTGGCCACCGCCGCCTTGCTGCAGGCGCTGGTGTGGCAGCTGGTGAGCGGCGAAGGCGCCCGTGCGCTGCTGCTCGGCCTGACCGGCGGTTTCACCATCGCGCCGACCTGCCTGCTGTTGTGGCACTATCTGGCACGCCAAATCTGGGTGCCGCTGGAGCCGGGGCTGATCCACAAGCCGGTGGAGCTGCGTCTGGGCCACCTGGCCAGCTATCTGCTGCTGTTTGCATTCAGCATCTGGCTGCAGCAGCAGGTGAACGCCGCCGAGCTGCGGCGTTTCGCACCGTTCTGCCTGGCCATTCCTATCGTGTTCATGTCTTATCGCTATGGCTGGCAGGGCGCGTTGTTGGCGACGCTGCTCAACGGCGTGGCGCTGATGGTCAACGAGCCGCCGCAGCCGGAGTCGCACCGCGATCTGCTGCTGTCGCTGTTGGCTCAAAGCCTGACCGGGCTGCTGCTGGGCGCCGGCATTCAGCGCCAGCGCGAACTGAATCAACAGTTGCGGCTGCGGCTGGCGGAGAACCGCCAGCTGGCGCGGGCGCTGGTGACGGCGGAGGAGCAAACCCGGCGCGAGGTGGCGCGCGAGCTGCACGATGAAGTGGGGCAGACCATCACCGTGATCCGCACCCAAGCCAGCATCGTCAAACGCCTGGCGCCGGAACCGGCGGTGATCGGCTGCGCCGACACCATCGATGCGTTGGCGCTGCGGGTCTACGACGGGGTGCACGACGTGCTGACCCAGCTGTGGCCGGCGGCGCTGAACAACCTGCCGCTGTCGGCGGCGGTGGCGGCGATGCTGCGGGAATCGCTGCCGCAGGACGCATCGCTGGTGAGCAGCCTGCAGTGGCAGGTACCGGACGAGCTGCTGGATGAAACGCTGAAAATCACGCTGTACCGGGTGTGTCAGGAAGGGGTGACCAATGTGTGCCGCCACGCCGGCGCCAGCCGCCTGGAGCTGGACGCACGCCTGCAGCCGCGCAAAGGCGCCGCGCCGCTGATCGCCCTGACCATCCGCGACAACGGCGTGGGCTTCGAGGCGGAAAACCATCAGCCGGGGTATGGCCTGCGCGGCATGCAGGAGCGCATCAGCGCCCTCGGCGGCAGCCTGCGGCTCACCTCGGAGCGGGGCGCCTGTTTGAGTGTGATCTTGCCCACAGTTTCACCGGAGCAAGCGCAAAACTAGGAAAAACTCCTAACTGCGTCGGGAATCCGGCGTAAGCCTCCCGCGCGCGCGGGGAGCATCATAGCGGCACTTTATTCAATCCTCTGAGGTTCCACATGTGGTCTTTCCTTAAAAGCCGCTCGGACGCGCCGCAGGTCACCGATCAACGGCAGATCGACGCCAGCTACAAATACTGGCGCATCCAGCTGATGTGCACCATGTACATCGGCTACGCTGCGTTTTACTTCACGCGCAAAAGCTTCAACTTCATCATGCCGGCGATGCTGAGCGATCTGGGTCTGACGATGTCCGACGTCGGTATCCTCGGCACGCTGTTCTACATCACCTACGGCTGCTCGAAATTCATTTCCGGCATGATCAGCGATCGCTCCAACCCGCGTTACTTTATGGGGTTGGGCCTGATCATGACCGGGGTGCTGAATATCTTCTTCGGCCTCAGCTCGTCGCTGCTGATGCTGGGCACGCTGTGGATCCTCAACGCCTTCTTCCAGGGTTGGGGGTGGCCGCCGTGCTCCAAAATCCTCACCAGCTGGTATTCGCGTTCCGAGCGCGGCAGTTGGTGGGCGATCTGGAACACCTCGCACAACGTCGGCGGCGCGCTGATCCCGCTGCTGGTGGGCTTTATCTCGCTGCACTTCAGCTGGCGTTACGGCATGATCATTCCTGGCATCATCGGCGTGGTGCTCGGCCTGCTGATGTGCTGGCGCCTGCGCGACAAGCCATCCACCCTGGGGTTGCCGAGCGTCGGCAAATGGCGTAACGACGCCATGGAGCTGGTGCAGGAATCGGAAGGCCAGGGGCTGAGCAACCGCGAGATCATCAAACGCTACGTGCTGACCAACAAGTACATCTGGCTGTTGGCGGTCTCTTACGTGCTGGTGTACATCGTGCGTACCGCGATCAACGACTGGGGCAACCTCTACCTGACGCAGGAAAAGGGCTATTCGCTGATGACCGCCAACTCGGCCATCTCGCTGTTTGAAGTGGGCGGTTTTATCGGTTCACTGGTGGCCGGTTGGGGCTCCGACAAGCTGTTCCGCGGCAACCGCGGCCCGATGAACCTGATTTTCGCCATCGGTATCTTCCTGTCGGTGGCGGCGCTGTGGCTGATGCCGGGCGTGACCTACCTGCTGCAGGCCTGCTGCTTCTTCGCCATCGGCTTCTTCATCTTCGGCCCGCAGATGCTGATCGGCATGGCGGCGGCGGAGTGCTCGCACAAGGATGCGGCGGGCGCGGCGACCGGTTTCGTCGGCCTGTTCGCCTACCTGGGCGCAGCGCTGTCCGGCTATCCGATTGCGCGAGTGATGGAAGTCTGGCACTGGAACGGCTTCTTCGTGGTGATTTCCATCGCCGCCTGCCTGTCGGCGCTGTTCCTGCTGCCGTTCCTGCGTGCGCAGACGCCGGCGCTGAAACCGGCCAAGGCCTGAGTAAAATTCGCTGCGCAGCCCCCGGCGCAGCGCATTATGGCGCTTTTATCACCACTTGAAATGCAGGCGAAAAAAAGTGATTGACGCCTATAACCGCCAGCAGTAAGATGCGCCCCGCATCGGCGAGTAGCGCAGCTTGGTAGCGCAACTGGTTTGGGACCAGTGGGTCGGAGGTTCGAATCCTCTCTCGCCGACCACCATTCGAAAAACCTGCTTTTTAAAGCAGGTTTTTTTTCGCCCGTAGTTTATGAGGATGAGTACCTCCGCAGGAGGTTCGAGCCTCGCGAAGCGAGACAACGTTGCTTTAGCAACGGCCCGCAGGGCGCGCATCAAAGATGCGCGTAATCCTCTCTCGCCGACCACCATTCGAAAAACCTGCTTTTTAAAGCAGGTTTTTTTTCGCCCGTAGTTTATGAGGAT
>NZ_VOUX01000032.1 GCF_008011855.1 Serratia bockelmannii | reverse complement strand
CCGTAGGTTTTAGCCAGAACGGTGGTGATCGCTGCAGTCAGGGTAGTTTTACCGTGGTCAACGTGGCCGATAGTACCAACGTTAACGTGCGGTTTTGTACGTTCAAATTTTTCTTTAGACACGGCTATATTCCTTACTATAGCGCTCTCCCCTTCTGGAGAGAGCACGGGACTTTGGTTTTAACCCTGCGGCTTATTTGCCACGGGCTTCGATTACGGCCTGAGCGACGTTGTTCGGTGCATCATCATACTTCAGGAATTCCATGGTGTATGATGCGCGACCTTTAGTCAGAGAACGCAGCTGAGTTGCGTAGCCGAACATTTCGGACAACGGTACTTCAGCGTGGATCTTAACGCCAGTCACTTCAGATTCCTGACCGCGCAGCATGCCGCGACGACGGCTCAAGTCACCGATAACGTCACCGGTGTTCTCTTCTGGAGTCTCAACTTCAACCTTCATGATAGGCTCAAGCAGAACTGGTTTCGCTTTCTTAAAGCCTTCTTTAAAGGCGATAGACGCGGCCAGTTTAAACGCCAGTTCAGAGGAGTCAACGTCGTGGTAAGAACCGAAGTGCAGACGAATACCCATGTCTACTACCGGGTAACCAGCCAACGGACCAGACTTCAGCTGCTCCTGGATGCCTTTATCAACGGCAGGGATGTATTCGCCAGGAATTACACCACCTTTGATGTCGTTGACGAACTCGTAACCTTTCGGGTTAGAGCCCGGCTCCAGTGGGTACATGTCGATCACAACGTGACCGTACTGACCGCGACCACCAGACTGCTTGGCGTGCTTACCTTCAACGTCGGTAATCTTCGCGCGAATCGCTTCGCGGTAAGCTACCTGAGGTTTGCCCACGTTAGCTTCAACGTTGAATTCACGCTTCATGCGGTCAACGATGATGTCAAGGTGCAGTTCACCCATACCGGCGATGATGGTCTGGTTAGACTCTTCGTCAGTCCATACGCGGAACGACGGGTCTTCTTTAGCCAGACGGCCCAGAGCCAGACCCATTTTTTCTTGGTCAGCTTTGGTTTTCGGTTCAACGGCGATAGAGATTACCGGCTCAGGGAATTCCATACGCTCCAGGATGATTGGAGAGTCTGGATCACACAGGGTGTCCCCGGTGGTCACGTCTTTCAGACCGATCGCAGCGGCGATGTCGCCTGCGCGAACTTCTTTGATCTCTTCACGCTTGTTGGCGTGCATCTGAACGATACGGCCAAAACGCTCGCGCGCAGACTTAACGGAGTTCAGCACGGTGTCGCCGGAGTTAACAACGCCGGAGTACACGCGGAAGAAGGTCAAGTTACCTACGAACGGGTCGGTAGCGATTTTGAACGCCAGCGCAGAGAACGGCTCGTCATCACTTGCGTGACGCTCAGCCGGAGTGTCTTTACCGTCGTCCAGGATACCGTTGATCGCAGGAACGTCAGTTGGTGCCGGCAGGTATTCGATTACCGCATCCAGCATCGCCTGCACGCCCTTGTTCTTAAACGCAGAACCACAGGTAACCAGGATGATTTCGTTGTTCAGTACGCGCTGACGCAGAGCTGCTTTGATTTCTTCCTCGGTCAGCTCTTCGCCGCCCAGGTATTTTTCCATCAGCTCTTCGGAAGCTTCCGCAGCGGACTCGATCAGGTTCTGGCGCCATTCTTCAGCCAGATCCATCATGTCAGCCGGGACGTCTTCGTATTCGAAGGTTACGCCTGCGTCTTCTTCGTTCCAGTTGATCGCCTTCATTTTCACCAGGTCGATAACGCCGGTGAATTTGTCTTCTGCGCCGATAGCCAGCTGCAGAGGAACAGGGTTAGCGCCCAGACGAGATTTGATCTGGCCAACAACTTTCAGGAAGTTAGCGCCCATACGGTCCATTTTGTTAACGAACGCGATACGTGGCACTTTGTATTTGTTAGCCTGACGCCATACGGTTTCAGACTGTGGCTGAACACCACCAACAGCACAGTAAACCATTACCGCGCCATCCAGCACACGCATGGAACGTTCTACTTCGATGGTGAAGTCAACGTGCCCTGGGGTGTCGATGATGTTTACGCGATGCGGTTCGAACTGCTTGGCCATACCAGACCAGAAAGCAGTAGTCGCTGCAGAAGTGATGGTAATACCACGCTCCTGCTCCTGTTCCATCCAGTCCATGGTGGCAGCGCCGTCATGAACTTCACCGATTTTGTGGTTTACACCGGTGTAGAACAGAATACGTTCGGTAGTGGTGGTTTTACCGGCGTCGATGTGAGCACTGATACCGATGTTACGGTAGCGTGCAATGGGTGTTGTACGAGCCATTTGATTCCTCTATTCCTAGGGCGTTCAAGTTCAGTTAACCCAAGCGGGCCGATTTGACGCGCCCGCTTGGTTAGCATGACTACAGCCAGGTGATTACCAGCGGTAGTGGGCGAACGCCTTGTTGGCTTCGGCCATACGGTGAACGTCTTCACGCTTCTTAACAGCAGAACCTTTGTTCTCTGCTGCGTCAGACAGCTCGTTCGCCAGGCGCAGAGCCATGGATTTATCACCGCGTTTACGTGCAGCATCAACGATCCAACGCATTGCCAGAGCATTACGACGAACCGGGCGGACTTCAACTGGTACCTGATAAGTAGAACCGCCAACGCGACGCGACTTAACTTCTACAGTCGGGCGAACGTTGTCGAGAGCGACTTCGAAAGCTTCCAGGTGATCTTTACCAGAACGCTGAGCCAGGGTCTCCAGCGCGGTATAGACGATTGCTTCTGCAGTAGATTTTTTACCGTCTACCATCAGGATATTTACAAATTTGGCCAGCAGCTCAGATCCGAACTTAGGATCTGGCAGGATTTTACGTTGGCCGATTACGCGACGACGTGGCATGGAAATACTCCGTTGTTAATTCAGGATTGTCCAAAACTCTACGAGTTTATTTTGACATTAAAGTTAAAACGTTTGGCCTTACTTAACGGAGAACCATTAAGCCTTTGGCTTCTTCACGCCGTACTTGGAACGAGCTTGCTTACGGTCTTTAACACCGGAGCAGTCAAGTGCACCACGGACGGTGTGGTAACGCACACCTGGCAGGTCTTTTACACGACCGCCACGGATCAGGATTACGGAGTGTTCCTGCAGGTTGTGGCCTTCGCCACCGATGTAGGAAGTCACTTCGAAACCGTTAGTCAAACGCACACGGCAAACTTTACGCAGTGCGGAGTTTGGTTTTTTCGGGGTAGTGGTATATACGCGGGTGCATACGCCACGTTTCTGCGGGCAGGCTTCCAGCGCTGGAACGTTGCTTTTAGCAGCCTTCACAGAGCGTGGTTTGCGAACCAGCTGGTTAATTGTTGCCATTAAAAAAGCTCCTGGTTTTTGCTTCGTACTAGCTTCGTAAACATGTGATAAATCCCCTCGTATGCACTATTGGCAGAGTACGAGGACGCAGAATTTTAGGGCTGACCAGTATGGGTGTCAAGAAATATACAACATCACTCTCATTACCAGGCCATTTGGCTGCGGTGTTGTTCGGTTAATTCAACGAAGTGATTATAGCCGATGACAGTGATTTTGTGCGAAAAATGACCAACCAATCCCCGAGCTTCCAGGTCATCCTGCAGCGCATAAAGGGATATGGGGGCGGCGAGCAGCAATTCAAGATGAGCGCTGCCGGCAAGGCCTGCAAGCACGCCGTCCTGTAGCAGCAACAGCGCGTCGCCCTCCGCCGCCAGGCGCAGCAGCGCAGGTAAGTCACATTGGTTTGGCGAATGGCTCAGGGTATACAGCATCAGAAGATCCTAAAACGTCATCACGGCGTCGTAACCGGCCAATTGGCGGCGCAATTCATCCGGCGCCAGCACCTCGGCATCCAGCACCCAATCGGTCACCTGACTCAGCCCACGCTCCTGCAGCGAAGCCTGGCATAGATAGCAGCGCTCCACGTCATACAACGGCAGCACGCCGAAGGTGGCGATGTAATTGCGCGCCAAGATTTTTTCCGGTTGCTGGCCCGGCAACAGCTGCAATACGCCATCGCCGACAAAAAACACCCCCAAATCCTCACTGAGCGCCGATGTGGCAAGCAGCGCATCCAGCCCTTCCCTGCCGCCGGCACCGCCGTGCGGCCCGTGGGTGAAAACAAAAGCGACTCGTTTCATCATATCCTCAGAACTGCACCAGACGGTCGCAACTCAGCGACGCTTCGGCCAGGGAACCCAGCCCGCTCAGGGTAAAGCCGGGCTGCAGGTTGGCGCTTGCCAGCCCCTGTTGCGCCGCCTCCTGCTCGTCGGTGATGCCACGGCGCAGCGCGGCAGCAACGCAGACGTTGAGCGCCACGCCGTGTTGCTGCGCCAGCTGCGTCCAACCGCGCACCAGGTCGAACTCGTCGCTGGCCGGCGCGGTCAGCTGGTTGGCGTTCAACACCCCTTCACGGTAGAAAAAAACGCTGGAAAGCCGGTGCCCTTTCGCCAGCAAAGCCTGAGCGAACTGATAGGCGCTGCTGGCCTGCTGAGTGCCGTAAGCCGGGCCGGTGACCAACAGACAATAATCGAGCATCAACGGTCGCTTCCCAACAGATCGCCGCTCTTGAACTGGCGGATGTACAGATACACGGTGTGTTTGGAGATATTCAGGCGATCCGCCACCTGATTGATCGCATCCTTGATATCGAAGATGCCTTTCTCATAGAGGTTGAGCACCACCTGGCGATTCTTGGCGTTATTGGACACCGAGCGGTCGGCGTTCACCTCTTCGATGGTGAACTCCAGCGTCTGCGCCACCAGATCGTCGACGGAAGAGGCGAAATTCACCGACGACGGCACGTCCTGCGTGGCCGGCGGCATAAAAGTCTGCATGATCTGCGAGAACGGCACGTCGAGGTTCATGTTGATGCACAGCAAGCCGATCACCCGCTGCTCGCGATTGCGAATGGCAATGGTCACCGATTTCATCAACACGCCGCTCTTGGCGCGGGTAAAGTAGGCTTTCGACACGCTGCTGTCGTCGCCGGCCATGTCGTGCAACATGCGCAGCGCCAGGTCGGTGATCGGCGAGCCGATTTTGCGCCCGGTGTGTTCCCCGTTGGCGATGCGCACCGCCGAGCTGTTCAGGTCTTCCAGCGCGTGCAATACGATCTCACAGTGGCCGCCGATCAACATCGCCAGCCCGTCGACCACCGCTTCATAGGATTTCAGGATTTCATGATCCGTTTGAGTAAACGGACGTTCATTCAGCAAATCAAGTTCGCTGGCTTCGCTGGATAAAAGCGAATTCGACATCGAAGATACCACCCTCATAGATCGCCTGTGCCAGGGGGCGCAGCTAAAACCGCTCGGACCGGATCGCTGCCGTCGTCGGCATGCCGCCGCGCGGCTGGCTGAGAGCCGCATAAAACGGCACGATGACATCCGCGGGCGAGGCGGCCGGGAACAATTTTAGGTACACGCCCTAAGGGGCAGACGCATGACTGATAAGTCAGAATTATTAGTCTAGCAAAGCGGCCGGAGCAAAGTCCTTGCGTTTGCGCGTGGTATTGACGTTAAGCCCGATGCCCGGCAGGCGTCAAGCGTTCAATGGCGAGAGAGGTGGCGGCGGCCAAAATGAAAACCGCCGCGGAGGGCATCCGCGGCGGTGGCAAACAAAGCGACGAGATTATTTCGCTTTGGTATCGGCTTTCGCGTCAGCCGGTTTTTCGGCTTTAGCGTCGGCTTTCGGCGCCGCTTTCACGTCCAGCAGCTCAACGTCGAAGACCAGCGTGGAGTTAGCCGGGATGCCCGGAACGCCGGTTTTGCCGTAGGCCAAGGCCGGCGGGATCACCAGCTTGATTTTGCCGCCTTTCTTGATGTGCTTCAGACCTTCGGTCCAGCCAGGGATCACGCCGTCCAGACGGAACGACAGCGGCTCGCCGCGGGTATAGGAGTTATCAAACTCGGTGCCGTCGGTCAGGGTGCCTTTGTAGTTCACCACCACGGTGTCGCTGTCTTTCGGCGCTTCACCCGCGCCCGGTTTCTCTACCTGATACAGCAGGCCGGATTCGGTTTTCTTCACGCCTTTTTCTTTAGCGAAGCTGTCGCGATACTTGGCGCCTTTGGTTTCGTTGTCCTTGGCGTCCTGCTCCATCTTCGCCTGAGCGGAAGCCTTCACGCGCGCTTCGAAGCCCTGCAGGGTCTTCTCGATGTCGGCATCGTTCAGCTTGCTCTTGTTGGCGAACGCGTCCTGAACGCCGGCGATCAGCTGATCTTTGTCCAGTTTGATGCCCAGCTTCTCTTGCTCTTTCAGAGAGTTGTCCATGTAACGGCCGAGAGAGGCGCCCAGTGCGTAGGCCGCTTGCTCGTCGTCGTTTTTGAACTTGCCGGTGCTTGGCGCTGCTGCCGCGTCCGCTGGTTTAGCGGCTTCTGCCGGTTTGGCGGCATCGGCTGCCATGACCTGGGTCGCATTCAGAGCAAAAGCCATGGTGGTTGCCAGAAGCGTGACTTTAAACAAAGATTTCATCCATTTCTCCAGTGTCTGAAGCAATGCCCCAAACAATCATTAGGTAAGATAACCGGGCTACTATAGCTGCCTGAAACAAAACAAAACAGTCGCACAGGTAACCAATCGAGTCAAAGTGTGACTCCCACTTTGCCGAGAAGTTTCCCCCTGAGTGCTACTCGCATGATAAATCAGATTTTTCTTGCAGAATATTCGGCGAGGTTAGCAAAAAACAGCGTATCGGGCGCGCAACTTTTCAGCACTTTACACTGCCGATCGCAACGTTGCGCGCCGTCTGAAGAAATAGCGCGA
Source organism: Serratia bockelmannii (assembly GCF_008011855.1). Classification (GTDB taxonomy): domain Bacteria; phylum Pseudomonadota; class Gammaproteobacteria; order Enterobacterales; family Enterobacteriaceae; genus Serratia; species Serratia bockelmannii. Next base: position 208,607 of record NZ_VOUX01000032.1, on the reverse strand, counting down.
GCAAACCCGGCGCCAGCTGTTACCATAGCGCCGAATCAGGATTTTATCGCGTCAGAGGTAGCCTCATGCACAACGCCGACATTCAACGCCTGCTACAGCGGCTTGAAGAACTGGAGAGCCGTCAGGCTTTCCAAGAGCTCACCATCGAAGAGCTCAACCAGACCGTTACCCAGCATCAAATGGAAATGCTGAAGATGCGCGAACACCTGCGCATGTTGACCGACAAGCTGCGCTCGACCCAAACCTCAATGATCGCCTCGCAATCGGAAGAAACCCCTCCGCCGCACTATTGAGGGTCCGTTGCGCGGTTATTTCAGGCGTGCCAACCCATCGACGGCACGCTCGAGATACCGGCGCGGGCACCCCAGGTTGATGCGGATAAAACCGCTCCCCTGCGGGCCGAAACCGCTGCCCATCGACGGAGCCAGCTTTGCCACCGCCACCAGCGCCTGCTGTAAGTCAGCATCGCTCAAACCCAGTGCACGGCAATCCAGCCAGGCGAGATAGGTCCCTTCTGCCTGGGTCATCGTGCACCAGGGCGCGGCGGCCGCCAGCGCCCGTTCAAACCAACGCCGATTCTCCGCCAGGTAGCTGAGCAGCTCATCAAGCCAGACAGCACCCCGTTGATAGGCCGCGGTCGCCGCCGTCATCGATAGCGCGTTGAACACATCCAGCCCGTGGGCATTCAGCCGATCGACAAACGCCTGCCGAAGCCGAGCGTTGGGGATCAGGAAATTCGAAATGCGCAGCGAGGAAAGGCCGAACGTTTTGCTGGCGGACGTCGCCGCAATCGCTCGCTCGCGATATTTCTTGTCCAGATGCAACACCGACGTAAACGTCTCGCCGGGCAGCAGCAGATCGGCCCAGATCTCATCGGAGATCACCGTAACGTCGTGGGTATGGCAAAGCGCCATGAGCCGCTCCAGTTCATCGCGGCGCCAGCAACGGCCTGTCGGATTGTGCGGATTGCACAGCAACAACAGCGGCGGTTTACGCTGCGCCAGACAGGCAGCCAACTGGTCGAAATCGATCCGATATCCCTGCGGAGTTTTCAACAGAGGATTCTCAAGCACCTCTCTGCCATTCATGGTGACTATCTTGGCGAACGAGCCATAATACGGCCCCTGCACCACCACACCGTCCCCCGGCTTGCTGAGCAGTTGGATCAGCATCGCCAATCCGGGCACCACCCCCTCAATCGACGTAAACCACTCACGCCGCAGCGGCAAGTCGTGCCGTTTGGCGAACCAGTCGATCGCCGCCTGATAGTAGGCGTCGTCACGTTCGCTGTAGCCAAAGACCCCGTGGTCCACCCGCTGATGCAGCGCCTGTTGCACCTCTGGCGGACATGGAAAATCGAAATCGGACACCCACATCGGCAACAGTTCGCTGCCATCCAGTTGCAGATAGCGGTCGATGAAGTCCCACTTCACGGAGCTGGTGTTGTGGCGATCGATGATGGCGTTGAAATGACTCGTCATGTCAGGCTTCCTTACGCTGCAAATCGTTCTGAGGTTGAAGTTTGGCGATACCGAAGCCGGCGAACCCATAAATCAGGGCGAACACCACCGCGGCATAACATTGGATCGCCCACGGCAGCAGATCGAGCGTGCTGACCCCCAGCGTGGTCGCCATGTAAATACCGGCGGCCGTCCACGGGATCAGCGGCTCGATAACGGTGCCCGCATCCTCGACGGTGCGCGACAGGTTTTTGTTGTCCAGCCCCATGCGCCGATAGGCCCCTTTGAACAGCTCCGCTGGGATCAGCAGCGCCAGCTTGCCGTCGCTGGTCGCGCCGGTCACCAGGATCGTGGTGGCAACGGTGGCGGCGATCAGTTGGCCGGTGGTGTGCACCACGTGCAGCAGCCGGCTGATGATCACCGTCAGGGCGCCGGTCAGCGTCAGGGCGCCGGCGAAGGAAAAGGCGCAGAACACCAGCAGGATCGTACTCATCATCGAGAACATGCCGCCGCGGTTCAGCAGGCGCGGCACATCGGCGACGATCCCTTCGACGTTATGGCCCTGGCTGGCGAACATCGACAGATTGAAGCCGTCCATCAACGCATTCAGCCCCTGTTGCAGGCTAAAACCCTGCAGCGCGACGCCGATGGCGATCGCCAGCGCGCAGGCGGCCAGCATGACAGGGATCACCGGCCGTTTGGTCACTGCGCCCCACAGCACCAGCACCGGTGGCAGGATCAACAGCAGGTTGAAATGGTACAGCCCCTCAAGCGCGCTGACGATTTCGGTCACTTTTTCCGGCGTTGCCACGCTGCCCACCGCGCCGGTGTGGCCGGCGATCAGGTACACCACGGCGGCCAGGATGAAGCTCGGCAACGTCGTGTACATCAGATGCTGGATATGGCTGTAGAGATCGGTATCCGCAACGATAGCCGCGAAGTTCGTCGAATCGGACAACGGCGAAATTTTGTCGCCGAAGTAGGCGCCGGACACCACCGCCCCAGCCGCGGCGGCCAGCGGCACGTCTAAACCGGCGGCCACGCCCATCAGCGCCACGCCCACGGTGCCGGCTGCCCCCCACGAGGTGCCGGTGCACACCGAGATCACGCTGGTGATGAAGAACGCGGCAATCAGAATATATTGCGGACTGATCAGCTTCAGCCCCCAATACACCATGTAAGGGATTGTACCGCTGATCATCCAGGTGCCGATCAGGCCACCTACGCAGATCAGGATCATGATCACCGGCATGGCCTTCGCCAGCTTGGCCACGATGGCCTCGATGATGTCGTCCCAGCGGTAACCTTGCCACCAGGCCAGCGCGGCGGTGATGGCGGCGGAAACCAGCAGAAGCGGTTCAATGCGCAGGCCAAACTGGCCATAGCCGATGATGAGCAGCAACAGCATGGCCACAATCGGCAGCGTCGCCAACCCAAGGTTGAGCGTTTTCTTATTATCCATATACGGCTCCTGTTGAAGATGGGGTACTGCAACAGCGTAATGGCTTCGATAATCGGAGGATGTGAGCGCAGGCAACCGGCCATGTAATCGGTTTCATGCGCTCACGTTGTGTGACTTGCCTCTCATTCGCCGCGCTTGCTTTGCTCATGCGGCTCGCCGTCGGTGACAGAGTCTCGCAGGATAAGCTCGGCCGAAAAGCGGTTGTTCTGCGGCGCGACGTCGCTGCCGCTGTGGATCTGCAGCGCGAGGCGCGCGGCGCGTCGGGCCATTTTCTCGATGGGGTAATGCACAGTGGTCAGCGAAGGGTGGAGATATTTCGCCAGGGCAATGTCGTCAAAGCCAACGATCGACAGCGCATCGGGCAACTGAATGTGCCGTTGATGGCAGGTGCGCATCATGCCGGCGGCCATCACGTCGTTGAACGTCACTGCGGCGGTGAAGCGTGGGTCGCTGGCCAGCACGCGCTCGGCCGCCAACTCGCCCCCTTTCTCGTTGAAGGGCACGCTGATGATCCAGGCTCCGGGCACCTCAATACCAGCGGCGGCCATGGCCTTGCGGTAACCCGCTAACCGCTGTGCGCGGTCGTCGATCGGCAAATCCGCCGTCACGCAGGCGATTCTCCGATGCCCCTGGCGAATGAGTAGCTCGGTCGCCGCCTGTGCCGCCTTGGCATTGTCGAGCCAAATACAACGATTGGCGATGGCCGGCAGGTAGCGATTGACCAGCACCAGCGCGGGCGTGTGGGCGGCGTAGCGCAGCAGCTCCTCTTCTCCCATGCGCGTGACGTGCGCCACAATGGCTTCGCATCCCTGATTGATGAGAAAGTCGAGGCCGCTTTTTTCCAGTTCGGCCTGATGCCCGCCGCTGCACAACATCAAACGCACGCCAGCCTGCCGCGTGATGTCTTCCACGCCCCGCGCCAGGCGCGAGAAAAACGGATCGTCGAGGTTGCCGGTCAGCAACCCCAGCATATTGCCGCTTCTTTTCGCCAGTGCCAGCGCGGCGGCGTTGCGGTGGTAATTGAACTCGCGCATCGCTTTCTCGACGCGTTCGCGGGTCACCGGTTCAACGTAGGCGGTATTATTGATCACCCGGCTGACGGTGGCCGTGGAAACGCCGGCGCGGCGCGCAACGTCTTTCATGGTGGCCATGGCATGTCCTGTTGTGCCGTTCGGCGCCTGGTGCGCCGCGCATAAAAAAGGGCAGCCAATGGCCGCCCTCTTGTCTCGGGATTGCGTTCTGCTTAGTGGCAGCCGCAACCACCGTTACCGCAACCGCCTTTACCGTGGTCGTGACCATGGTCGTGATCGTGGCTGTGGCCGTGACCGCCGCAGCAACCTTCACCGTGCTCGTGGTGATGGTCGTGCTCGCCGTGTACGTGACCGTGCGCCAGCTCTTCTGCGGTCGCTTCGCGGATCGCGACAACTTCCACGTTGAAGTTCAGGTTTTGGCCGGCCAGCATGTGGTTGCCGTCAACCACGACGTGGTCACCGTCAACTTCGGTGATTTCAACCGGTACCGGGCCCTGATCGGTGTCAGCCAGAAAACGCATGCCGACCTGCAGTTCGTCAACGCCCATGAAGACGTCTTTCGGTACGCGCTGCACCAGGTTTTCGTCGTAGTTGCCGTACGCGTCGTTCGCGCCGACGTGAACGTCAAAACGATCGCCAACGTCGTGGCCTTCGAGTGCTTTTTCCAGACCTGCGATCAGAGAACCATGCCCGTGCAGATAGTCCAGCGGTGCGCTCACCGGAGACTCATCAACCAAAACACCGTCTTCTGTACGTACTTGGTAAGCCAGGCTGACCACCAAGTCTTTTGCTACTTTCATGATATCTCCTACCGTTGGCTACTAGGACGCGCACCGTTATCGGGATGCGCGCCTTTTCCGGACAGATTGTAACGGAAATCTGCCTCGCTGTACCCTCCGGGATAAAAAAACGCTACTTCGGCTGGAAAATGCCGATCACCTGCTCTTGCGGGCGAACGTGTTTTTCCACCTGCTGTTCGGTCTGGCGCTGATGGTGTCCGCACTTGACGCACTCCACCACTTCCACCTGATCCTCCCGCCATACCGCCAACGTATCCATAGCGCTACAGCTCGGGCACACCGCCCCGGCGATAAATCTCTTACGTGTTGCAGACATCGTTATGCTCCCGCTTATTCGTATTCGTCCCAGCCGTCGAACTGGCGACTTTCTTTTTGCATTTCGCGATGGAACAGCTCTTCCAGCTCGCGCCGCGCCTCTTTCACGCGGGAAATTTGCGCCACGTCGCCCTGATGCGGCGGCATCAGCTCACGCAGCATGCGCATATCCAGGCGGCGGAAATGCTGCTGGGCGCGGAAAGCCTGATGCGGGTGCATGCCCAACTCCATCAGCGCCTTGCGCCCCAGTTCCAGCGCGCTGGAGAAGGTTTCGCGGCTGAACTGTTTCACGCCCGCCTGCAGCAGCTCATGCGCCTCCACGCGGCCGCGCGCACGCGCCAGAATGCTCAGGTTCGGGAAGTGCTGTTGGCACAGCCGCACGATCTCCATGGTGTCTTCCGGCTCATTGCAGGTGATCACGATCGACTTGGCCTTCTCGGCGCCCGCCGCGCGCAGCAGCTCCAGCTCGGTGGCGTCGCCGTAATAAACCTGGTAACCGTAACGCCGCAGCACGCCGACGGCGCTGACATCGCGCTCCAGCACGGTAATGCGCATTTTGTTGGCCATCAACAGGCGGCCGATCACCTGGCCGAAACGCCCGAAGCCGACGATGATCACCTGCGGATCGTCATCCTCTACGTACGGCGTTTCCTCGTCTTCGCCTTTAGCGTTATAGCGGCGCGCCAAAATGCGGTCGATGGCCTGCATCAGCAGCGGCGTGGTCATCATCGACAGCGTCACCACCACCAGCAGCAAAGAGAGTTGATCCGGCTGCAGCACCTTTTGCGCCCCCGCCGCCGAAAACAGCACGAAGGCAAACTCACCGCCCTGGCTGAGCACCCCGGCAAACTGCAGCCGCACCGAGCTACGCAGGCCGAACAGACGCGACACGCCATAGAGCACGCCGGATTTGACCGCCACCAGCGCCAGTACGCCGATCAACACCTCGGCCAGGTGGGTGTAGAGCACGCCGATATTCAACACCATGCCCACCGAGATAAAGAACAGCCCCAGCAGCAGCCCTTTAAACGGCTCGATGGAGATCTCCAGTTCGTGGCGATATTCGCTCTCCGCCAACAGCACCCCGGCGATGAAGGTGCCGAGCGCCATCGACAGGCCGAGCGCCTCCATAAACAGCGCCGAGCCGAGCACCAACAACAGCGCCGCGTCGGTGAAAATCTCGCGCACGCCGGAGGCGGCGATATAGCGGAACAGCGGCCGCAGCAGAAAGCGTCCGCCGATCAGCATGCCGCCGAACGCCGCGACCTTGAGCGCGATCTTCGCCCAGTCGTCGCTGGTGCCGCCGGCGCCGGCCAGAATGGGGATCAACGCCAACGCCGGGATCACCGCCATATCCTGGAACAGCAGCACCGAGAAACCGAGCTGCCCCCCTTCGTTGCGGTTCATGCCCTTTTCGCGCATCAGCTGCAGCGCCATGGCGGTGGAAGACATCGCCAGGCCGATACCGCCGATCACCGCCGCCTGCCAGGCGAAGTGCGTCAGGTACAGCAACGCGCCCAGCACCGCCGCGGTGAGCAACACCTGGCCGGCGCCGGCGCCGAAAATCGAGCGCCTCAGTTCCCACAGCTTGCTGGGGTTCAGCTCCAGACCGATGATGAACATCAGGAACACCACGCCCAGCTCGGAGAAGTGCAGGATCTCGTCAACGTCGCGGATGAAGCCCAATCCCCAAGGGCCGATGGCAATGCCGGCGATCAGATAGCCCAGCACCGCGCCGATCCCCAGGCGACGGGCGATCGGCACCGTCACCACCGCGGCAAACAGGAACAGCAAAATGGCGGTCAGTAAGGTCGATCCTTCCATGGTCACCGCCCTCCGTGCGGCAGCGGGTGGCTCAGCCACTCGCCGTAGGCGTCTGCATGGCTGCGCAACACCTCCGGCTTCTGCCGCCGCGCCCAATAGACCACGAACGGCGTCAGCCAGTGCATATGGCACATCCCGGCGGTCAGCTCGAACGGCCGCAGGATATCTTCCATCGGATAGTGGTTATAACCGCCGGTGCGGTAGGCGCCTTCCGGCTCACCGGTGGTGATCACCGAGCGCCAGTATTTGCCCGCCAGCGCATTGCCGCCCACCCCGCTGGCGAAGCCGCGCGACAGCACGCGATCCAGCCACTCCTTCAGCAGCGCCGGACAGCTGTAGGTATACAGAGGGTGCTGAAACACGATGACCTGATGCTCACGCAGCAGCTGTTGTTCGTGATGAATATCGATAAAAAAATCAGGATAGTGCGCGTAGAGATCGTGCACGGTGACATGTTCCAACTGCTGCGCCGGTCGAAGCAAAACCCGGTTCGCCACCGAGTCATGGGATTCCGGATGGGCATACAGCAGCAAGACCTTGGGCGGCTGCGACATCATTCCCCTCCAAAGCGTCGTCAGAGTAGCGGTTTTCCGCTACCATGCATCGCAAAGACAAAAACAGCGCGCGGTGCGCGTTCTGTTACCTTAATGATAATTTAACATACTCTGAACATACGGCGCTTTATGATTGTATTCTCCTCGCTACAAATCCGACGCGGCATCCGCGTCCTGCTGGACAACGCCACGGCGACGGTTAATCCAGGTCAGAAGGTCGGCCTGGTGGGCAAAAATGGCTGCGGCAAATCCACGCTGCTGTCGCTGCTGAAGGGCGAGATCGCGGCGGATGGCGGCAGCTTTACCTTCCCCGGCAACTGGGCGCTGGCCTGGGTCAACCAGGAGACGCCGGCGCTGGATGTGCCGGCGATCGAGTATGTTATCGACGGCGACCGCGAGTTTCGCCAGCTCGAAGCCGAACTGCAGGCCGCCAACGACCGCAACGACGGCCACGCCATCGCCACCCTGCACGGTAAGCTGGACGCCATCGACGCCTGGACCATCCGTTCCCGCGCCGCCAGCCTGCTGCACGGCCTCGGCTTCTCCAACGAACAGCTGCAAAGCCCGGTGCGCGACTTTTCCGGCGGCTGGCGCATGCGTCTCAACCTGGCGCAGGCGCTGGTGTGCCGTTCCGACCTGCTGCTGCTCGACGAACCGACCAACCACCTGGATCTCGATGCGGTGATCTGGCTGGAGCGCTGGCTGAAAAGCTACCCCGGCACGCTGGTGCTGATCTCGCATGACCGCGACTTCCTCGATCCGATTGTCGACAAGATCCTGCATATCGAACAGCAGACCCTGAACGAATACACCGGCAACTACTCGTCGTTCGAACGCCAGCGCGCCACCAAATTGGCGCAGCAACAGTCGCTGTATCAGCATCAGCAAGAAAAAGTGGCGCACCTGCAAAGTTATATCGACCGTTTTCGGGCGAAGGCCTCCAAGGCCAAGCAGGCGCAGAGCCGCATCAAGATGTTGGAGCGCATGGAGCTGATCGCCCCGGCGCACGTCGACAACCCGTTCACCTTCAGCTTCCGCCCGCCGGAAAGCCTGCCGAACCCGCTGCTGCGCATGGAAAAAGTCAGCGCCGGATATGGCGATAAAGTGATCTTGAAGTCAATCAAGCTGAACCTGGTACCCGGTTCACGCATTGGCCTGCTCGGCCGCAACGGCGCCGGTAAATCGACGTTGATCAAACTGCTGGCCGGCACCCTGGAACCGCTGAGCGGCGAGATCGGCCTGGCGAAAGGCATCAAGCTGGGTTACTTCGCCCAGCACCAGCTGGAATTCCTGCGCGCCGACGAATCGCCGTTGCAGCATCTGAGCCGCATCGCGCCACGGGTGCTGGAGCAGCAGCTGCGAGATTACCTGGGCGGTTTCGGGTTCCAGGGCGACAAGGTCAGCGAAGTGACCGAACGTTTCTCCGGCGGCGAGAAGGCGCGGCTGGTGCTGGCGCTGATCGTCTGGCAACGCCCGAACCTGCTGCTGCTCGATGAACCGACCAACCACCTGGATCTCGACATGCGTCAGGCGCTGACCGAGGCGCTGATCGATTTCGAAGGCGCGTTGGTGGTGGTCTCGCACGACCGTCACCTGCTGCGCTCCACCACCGACGATCTGTACTTGGTACACGACGGCCAGGTCGAGCCTTTCGAGGGCGATCTCGACGACTACCAGCAGTGGCTTGTCGACCTGCAGCGCCAGGAAAACCAGCAGGATGCACCGGAAAAAGAGAGCGGCGGCAACAGCGCGCAGGCGCGCAAGGACCAAAAACGCCGCGAGGCGGAGTTCCGTACGCAGACCCAACCGCTGCGCAAGCAGATCGCCAAGCTGGAACAGCAGATGGAAAAACTGGGCGCCGAACTGGCGGCGGTGGAAGAGCAGTTGGCGGATCCCGCACTGTACGACATCAGCCGCAAGGCCGAACTGACCGACTGCCTGCAAAAGCAAAGCCAGGCCAAATCCGCGCTCGAAGAGACGGAAATGACCTGGCTGGATGCGCAGGAACAGCTGGAGCAGTTAACGCAGGCGTTCGACGCCTAAACGTTGTTACGCCTTGTAAAAGGGCCTATCCCCCAGAATGGTCGCGCGGTGCATGATGCGCCGCTGCGGCAGATAATCCGCGTTGGCGTAGTGCTGCGTCACGCGGTTATCCCAGATCGCCACGTCATTTTCCTGCCAGCGCCAGCGCACCTGAAACTCCGGTTTGGTGATGTGAGCAAACAGGAAGTTCAGTAAAGCGTCGCTCTCCTTCGGCGCCACATCCACGATCCGCGTGGTGAACCCTTCATTGACGAACAGCGCCTGCCGGCCGCTGACCGGGTGAGTACGCACCACCGGATGCAGCAGCGGCGGATTTTTCTGCACCGCCAGTTGCCAACGCTGGTGTTCTTCTTCACTGCCGCGATGCTTGTACTCCGGGAACGACTTGGTGAAGTCATGTTCCGCGCGCAGCCCCGCGAGCAGCGTTCTGAACGGCGCCGACAGCGCCTCGTAGGCCGCGATGCCACTGGCCCACAGCGTATCGCCGCCGGTGGAAGGCAAGGTCTTGGCCGCCAGGATCGCCCCCAGCGGCGGGTTCTCGATAAAGGTCACGTCGGTGTGCCAGTTGTCGTTGTCCGGCGGGTTGTCGTCGTGGGTATCGAGCACGATGATCTCTTCCACGTCGGTGGCGTGCGGATAGACCGGATGGATGTGCAGATCGCCGAAGCGGCCGGCCAGATCGCGCTGCTGCAGCGGCGTGATCGGCTGGTTGCGGAAGAACAGCACCTGATGCTTGAGCAGCGCATGATAAAGCTGTTCAAACTGGCCATCGCCCAACGGCCGGGCCAACTCGACGTTTTCCACCAGCGCCCCGATGTAAGGCCCCAGCGGGGTGATATTCAGACGTTCGTTCATTGCTGTACTCCATGCCACGGGGTCAATCGGCGCTGCAGGGCGCGCAGCCCCAGCTCCAACCCAAATGCAATCACCGCAATCACGCCGATGCCGGCCAGCACTACGTCGGTCGCCAAAAACTCACCGGCGGATTGCACCATAAATCCCAGGCCGCGCGTGGCGGCGATCAGTTCGGCGGCCACCAGCGTCGACCAGCCGACGCCCAGCCCGATGCGGATGCCGGTCAGGATCTCCGGCAGCGCGCTCGGCAGCACCACGAAACGCAGCACCTGCCAACGCGTGGCGCCCAGCGCGCGGGCGGCGCGCACCCGCACCTGCGCCACGCTGCGCACGCCGGCCACGGCGGAGAGCGTCACCGGCGCGAAAATCGCCAGATAAATCAACAAGATTTTCGAGGTCTCGCCGATGCCGAACCAAATTACCATCAGCGGTAAATACGCCAACGGCGGCACCGGACGATAGATCTCAATCAGCGGATCGAGGATGCCGCGCACCGTGTCGTTCAGCCCCATGGCGATGCCCACCGGAATGCCGACGATCACCGCCGCCAGCAGCGCCACCAAAATGCGCCCCAGGCTGGCCGCCAGATGCTGCCACAGCGTGGCGTCCATAAAGCCTTGCGGGCTGGCGATGGTGATCAGTTGATGCAGCACCTGCTGCGGCGCCGGCAGGAACAGCGGGCTGATCAGCTGCAGCGCCGTCACGCCCCACCAGACGATCAACACCGTCAACAGCGTGGCGCCGCTCAACCAAACGTTGCGCGGCACGCTGAAACGGCGCGCCGCTTTGCCCTGCGGCTGCGCCGCGGCCTTTAACGTGGAATGCAGGCTCATAGCAAGGCCTCGCGCTGTTGGAAAACTTTGCCCAGCACGTATTCGCGCTGCGCGATAAATTCAGGATCGGACTTAATCGAGCGGCAGGCTTCGCCGTCGGCATAGCGTTGGCCGAAGTTCAGCGACAGTCGCTCCACCACCTGCCCCGGCCCCGGCGACAGCAGCAGCAGCTCGCTGGCGAGGAACACCGCCTCTTCGATATCGTGGGTAATCAGCAGCACCTGCTTGCCGGTATCGCGCCAAATAGTCAGCAACAGCTCCTGCATCTGCTCGCGAGTAAACGCGTCCAGCGCGCCGAACGGTTCATCCAGCAACAGCAGGCGCGGATCCGCGGCCAGGGCGCGGGCGATGCCGACGCGTTGGCGCATGCCGCCGGAAAGCTGCCAGATGAAATGCCGCTCGTAACCGGCCAGACCGACGCGCTGCAGCATCTGCTCCGCCACCTGGCGGCGCTGCGCCTTGCCGACGCCGGCCAGCTGCAGGCCGAACTCGACGTTGTCCACCACGTTACGCCACGGCAGTAAACCCTCATGCTGGAACACCACGCCCCGTTCAGCGCCCGGGCCGTGAACGGGCGTTCCATCCAGCGTGATGCTGCCAGCTGAAGGCTCGATAAACCCGGCGATCAAATTCAGCAGCGTGGTCTTGCCGCAGCCCGATGGGCCGAGCACCACCACCAGTTGCCCGGCGGCGATCTGGAACGACACGTCACGCAGCGCGGGCCGCCCCTGATACTCTGCTGAAAGATGATTGACGTTTAGCATCCTGCTTCCTTACGACTGCGGCGCAGCCTGCACCTGTTTCACAAAACGGTCGGTGACGTAAGCGCTGTAGTCGCTGTCGACCTGCGGGATCTTGCCCTGCTGCTTGAGGAATTCGGCGGTATCGCGGATTGCCTTGTCCACCGGCTGGCCGAGCTGGGCAACCTGATCGGCCACCGGCAGATAACGGTTCCCCTTCACCAGTTCCGGCACCTGCGCTTCCGGTACGCCGCTCAAGCGCGCCAAGGTGCTAAGATGGCTCGAATCTTTCAGCCACTGTTCCGGCGCCGTCAGGTAGGCCTTTTGCGCCTGCAGGGCGCTGGCGGCAAAGGCGGTCACCACGTCGGGATGTTTCTCGGCGAAGTCTTTGCGCACCACCCACACGTCCAGCGTCGGTGAACCCCACTCGCCCACCTGCGCGGAGTCGGTCAGCACCTTGCCCTGTTTGGCCAGTTCGTTGACCACCGGCGCCCAGACGTAGGCGCCGTCGATGTCGCCGCGCTGCCAGGCGGCGGCGATGGCCGGCGGCTGCAGATTGAGGATCTTCACCTGTTCAGGCTTGATGCCCCAATGTTTGAGCGAGGCCAGCAGGCTGTAATGAGTCGTAGAAATAAACGGCACCGCAATGCGCTTGCCGATCAAATCCTGCGGGTTTTTGATGTCATTCTTCACCACCAGCGCTTCAGAACTGCCGAGCTGCGAGGCGATGAGGAACACTTCGATGGGGAGTTTTTGGCTGGCGGCCACCGCCAGCGGGCTGGAGCCGATATTGCCGATCTGCACGTCGCCGGAGGCCAGCGCACGCAGCACGCTGGAGCCGCTGTCGAACTTACGCCAGTCGACGGTCGCACCGGACTGTTTGGCGAAGCTGTTTTCCGCCTGCGCCACCTTGGCCGGTTCTGCCGACGTCTGGTACGCCACGGTCACGTCCACCGCGTAGGCGCTGGCCGCGCTGAGCGACAACGCCAGCAGCGCCACGTTACGTAAGGAAAAGAGTTTGCCCGCCATGTTCCGCTCCGTTGATAAAAATCTGTTCAGTTGCTGACAGTTTTATCTGAGCGATGACGGGCGATAAAAGAATAAAAAAGTCTTCTTTATTACCTTGAGTAATATAACCGCAGATTACAGCGCGATACTTCCGTGCAGGAACACATGAGCATAGCCACCGAGCAGCGTGCGATCCCCTTGCAGTTCGCAGAACAGTTCGCCGCCGCGTGCCGAGATCTGCTGCGCATGCAGCCGATGGCGGCCGAGGCGCGCCGTCCAGTAAGGCATCAATGTGCAATGCGCGGAGCCGGTCACCGGATCCTCGCCGCCGTCGAGCGTGAAATAGCGCGAAACGAAGTCCACGGTGTCACCCGGCGCGGTGACGATCACCGCGCGGCCGGCCAATGCGATCAGCGCCGGGATGTCCGGGCGCAGCGCGCGCACCTGCGCCTCATTTTCCACCACCACCAGCAGCGCTTTCGCCTGCCACACTTCCTGCGGCTGCACGCCCAGCAGCGCCGCGAGGCCCGCCGGTTCGGCGACTTTTTGCGGCGGCCTGGCGGGGAAATCAAGCACCAGCCGCTCCCCGTCCCGCTCATCGCGCTTGACGAACAGCTCGCCGCCGGCCGAACGGAAGCGAATATCCTTCAGCGCCGGGTTAACCGCGCTGAACATCACATGCGCCGCCGCCAGCGTGCCGTGGCCGCAAAGATCAACCTCACGCTCCGGGGTAAACCAGCGAATGGCGGTCATGTCGCCGTCATCCCAAACAAAGCTGGTTTCCGGCAGGCCGATCTCGTTGGCGATCGCCTGCAACCGCTCCGCCGGCAGCGGCTGCGTCAGCAGGCAAACCCCGGCCGGGTTGCCGCGCAGCCCTTTGCCGGTAAAAGCAACCACGTGATAATAATTTTCCGCCATCGTTCACTCCTTAATGCCAGATCAGTAACACACAGGCTGCGGTCAACAACCCCATGGAAACGTTGAAGATAACCCAGGCCTTTTTGCTGCGCAGCAGGCGGCCGATCAGGGTACCGAACGCCAGCCAGATAACGCCGGCGACGATGTTTACCGCCAAAATGCCCAGCGCGATCGCCGCAATGGAACCGTTGTACTTATCGCCCGCCAGGCTGAAGCTGGCCACCGCGCCCAGCGCCATCAGCCAGGCTTTCGGGTTGAGGAACTGCAGCAGCCAGCCCTGATACAGCCGCACCGGCTGCGGCGGCGCCACGTCGGTTTCCAGCTTTTCATAGGCGGCGGTGGCGACTTTCCACGCCAGCCACAGCAGGTACAAACTGCCGAGGATTTTCAGGATCAGGTGCAGCGACGGGTAAACCAGGATCAGGCTGCCGACGCCGAAGGCCACCAGCAGCAAAATGCTTTGCATGCCGAGCATGATGCCGATCATCAGCCACAGCGAACGCATAAAGCCGAAGTTAGCGCCGGAGGTGGTCAGCAGCAGGTTATTGGGGCCTGGCGTGATGGCGGCGACCCACAGGAAGCCCAGCATCGAAAGGAATAAACTCGGTTCCATGGCACGGGTGCTCCTCACCCAAGGCGCTTTTTTGCAGTATCATTGTTAATTCTTGGTATTGAAGCTAACAGTGCGCTAGGGATCTCACAATAGCCGCCCACAACATTTTACTCAGCCTATGCCTAACACCTTTCGCCCCCTGACCGGGGCCAGTAACCCGCACCTGCAAACGCTGTTGCCGCGGCTGGTGCGCCGCCGCGTGTTATTGAAACCGCATTGGCAACGGCTGGAATTGCCCGACGGCGACTTCGTCGATCTTGCCTGGAGCGAGGATCCGGCGCAGGCGCGCGACAAACCGCGCGCGGTGCTGTTCCACGGCCTGGAAGGCAGCTTCTACAGCCCCTACGCGCATGGCCTGCTCAACGCCTGGCGTGAGCGCGGCTGGCTCGGCGTGGTGATGCACTTTCGCGGCTGCAGCGGCGTGCCCAACCGCAAACAGCGCATCTACCACTCCGGCGAAACCGAAGACGCGCGTTTCTTCCTGCGCTGGCTGCGCGACAGCTACGGTGAGGTGCCAACCGCGGCGGTAGGCGTTTCGCTCGGCGGCAACATGCTGGCCTGTTATCTGGCGCAGCAAGGCGCCGACAGCCTGCTGCAGGCGGCGGTGGTGGTCTCAGCGCCGCTGATGCTGGAACCCTGCGCCTACCGCATGGAGCAAGGCTTCTCCCGCGTCTATCAGCGCTATTTGCTGGGGCAACTGAAACAAAACGCCACCCGCAAACTATTGCACTACCCGGACACCCTGCCGCTCAAGCTGTCACAGCTGAACGGTTTGCGGCGCATCCGCGAGTTCGACGACGCCATCACCTCGCGCATTCACGGCTTCAGCGACGCCACCGACTATTATCGCCGCTGCAGCGCTCTGCCGCTGTTGCCGGCGATCCAAACGCCGCTGCTGATCATCCATGCGAAGGACGATCCCTTCATGACCCATGAGGTGATCCCCGATGTCGCTGGCCTGCCGCGCAATATCGAATATCAGCTGACCGAGTTCGGCGGCCACGTCGGCTTTGTCGGCGGCACGCTGAAAAAACCGCACATGTGGCTGGAGCATCGCATTCCGGCCTGGCTTTCCCCTTATCTGGACATCCCGACGTGATCATTCCCTGGCAAGAACTGGCAACCGACACCCTGAACAGCCTGATCGAATCCTTTGTGCTGCGCGAAGGCACCGATTACGGCGAGCACGAACGATCGCTGGAACAGAAGGTGGAGGACG
Organism: Serratia bockelmannii; assembly: GCF_008011855.1. Lineage (GTDB taxonomy): Bacteria > Pseudomonadota > Gammaproteobacteria > Enterobacterales > Enterobacteriaceae > Serratia > Serratia bockelmannii. The sequence goes on along the minus strand of NZ_VOUX01000032.1, from coordinate 192,932 downwards.
TGCGCCGCCAGCTGAAAAACGGCGAAGTGGTGCTGGTGTGGTCAGAACTGCATGAGAGCGTCAACATCATGCCGCGCGGCCAGTTCCGCGCCGGGCAGGAAGAAATTTAGTGGCGTTCGGTTCTATGACTGACGGAAAAAATCAGGTAACAATGGGACATTGCAAACCAGCGAGCGCCATTTTTTCCTGACATAGAGAGCGTCAACAAGAGCCACAATAATCCCCTGACGCCGGCGCATTCAACACGGAGTGACAACCACCATGTCTGCCAAACATCCCGTTATCGCGGTGACCGGTTCCAGCGGCGCCGGCACCACCACCACCAGCGTGGCGTTCCGCAAAATCTTCCAACAGCTCAACATTCGCGCCGCCGAACTGGAGGGCGACAGCTTCCACCGCTACACCCGGCCGGAAATGGACGCGGCGATCCGCAAGGCGCGCGATCTGGGCAGGCACATTAGCTATTTTGGCCCCGAGGCCAACGACTTCGGCCTGCTGCAGCAGAGCTTTATCGAGTACGGCAAAAACGGCACCGGCCGTTCGCGCAAGTACCTGCACACCTACGACGAAGCGGTGCCCTACAATCAGGTGCCGGGCACCTTCACCCCATGGGAGCCGCTGCCGGCGCCGACCGACGTGCTGTTCTACGAGGGGCTGCACGGCGGTGTGGTCACCGAACACCATGACGTGGCCAGCCACGTCGATCTGCTGGTCGGCGTGGTGCCGATCGTCAACCTGGAGTGGATCCAGAAGCTGATCCGCGATACCGGCGAGCGCGGCCACTCCCGCGAGGCGGTGATGGATTCGGTGGTGCGTTCGATGGAAGATTACATCAACTACATCACGCCGCAGTTCTCGCGCACCCACATCAACTTCCAGCGTGTGCCGACGGTGGACACTTCCAACCCGTTCGCCGCCAAAGCCATTCCCTCACTGGATGAAAGCTTCGTGGTGATCCACTTCCGCGGGCTGGATCAGATTGACTTCCCCTATTTGCTGGCGATGCTGCAGGGCTCGTTTATCTCGCACATCAATACGTTAGTGGTGCCGGGCGGCAAGATGGGGCTGGCGATGGAGCTGATCATGGCGCCGCTGGTGCAGCGATTGCTGGAAGGCAAGAAGATCGAATAAATGCGTTGAGCGCGGCGGCGGGCCGCGCTCCGTCTCGATTACGCCGGTTGGCGGATCTCGAAACTGTGGGTCACCGTGGCAGCCTTGTTGAGCATCAGCGCCACCGAGCAGTATTTCTCCGCCGACAGGTTCACCGCACGCTCTACGATTTTGTCGGTCAGATCCTGACCGGTGACGATGAAGTGCAGATTGATATGGGTGAACAACCGCGGGGCTTCTGCACGGCGCTCGGAGGTCAGCTTCACCTCGCAGTCGCGCACGTCGTTGCGCCCTTTTTGCAGGATGGACACCACGTCAATCGCGCTGCAGCCGCCCACCGACATCAGCACCATCTCCATCGGGCTCGGCGCTTTATCGCCGGCGTTGCCGTCCATCAGCACCTGGTGGCCGGAGGCCGATTCACCCAAAAACGTTAACCCTTCCACCCACTTAACTCTTGCCTGCATTCTGGTCACTCCGGTTAATTTCTTAAAATCAGAGTACGCTTTCGCATAGAAACAGGCAACGTAACCTGATGCTAATCATGCTGAAGCGAGACAACACGAGACACCCGCCTTACTCTGTGCTACAAACAGAGCCGCAATAAATCTTTCCGGGACACTGAATTTCAGGGAAACGCCCAGAGAAAGGCTCCTTTACCGGTATGTTAACAGAATGTAGCTTGCAGCGCTTACGGCAAGTTAATATGCTAGAGCGACAGCGTATTTTTATGACACGCCTCAAAACTTGCCGGTAGCCCTCGCTCATGACTGCGGCTACAGGCGGGTTTTACAGGGAACTCTGACCCCTGTGACACAAGGCAGCGATAACAACAGAGGATAACAGCGAATGGTTCTCGGCAAACCGCAAACAGACCCTACTCTCGAATGGTTCCTGTCTCATTGCCATATCCACAAATATCCATCGAAGAGTACGCTGATTCACCAAGGTGAAAAGGCCGAAACGCTTTACTACATCGTGAAAGGCTCCGTCGCGGTGCTGATCAAGGATGAAGAAGGTAAAGAGATGATCCTGTCCTACCTCAACCAGGGGGATTTCATCGGCGAGCTCGGATTGTTCGAAGAAGGCCAGGAGCGCAGCGCCTGGGTTCGCGCGAAAACCGCCTGTGAAGTGGCCGAAATTTCCTACAAGAAATTCCGCCAGCTGATCCAGGTGAACCCGGACATCCTGATGCGCCTGTCCGCCCAAATGGCGAGCCGCCTGCAGGTTACCTCCGAAAAAGTGGGCAACCTCGCCTTCCTGGACGTGACCGGCCGCATCGCGCAAACCCTGCTGAATCTGGCGAAGCAACCCGACGCCATGACTCACCCGGACGGCATGCAGATCAAGATCACCCGTCAGGAGATCGGCCAGATCGTCGGCTGCTCGCGTGAAACCGTTGGCCGTATTCTGAAAATGCTGGAAGATCAAAACCTGATTTCCGCCCACGGCAAAACCATTGTCGTCTACGGCACCCGTTAATCCCTGAAGAAACGGCGCAATCTGCGCCGTTTTTTTGTCTGCTCTCTGCCATGTGGCGCCGTCTGATCTACCACCCGGAAATCAACTACGCACTGCGACAAACGCTGGTGTTGTGCCTGCCGGTGCTGTTTGGCTTGTTGATAGGCCAGCTGCAGCTCGGCCTGATGTTCTCTCTGGTGCCCGCCTGCTGCAATATCGCCGGTCTGGACACGCCGCATAAGCGCTTCTTTAAACGGCTGATCGTCGGCGGCTCGCTGTTCGCCTTCAGCAGCGTGCTGTTGCAACAGGCACTTCTGTGGCACGTGCCGCTGCCGGCGCTGATGCTGGGCCTGGCGCTGCTGCTCGGCGTTACCGGCGAAATCAGCCCGCTGCACGCCCGGCTGTTGCCGGCGGCGCTGGTGGCCGCCATCTTCGCTCTCAGCACGGCCGGCACGGTGCCTGTCTGGCAGGCGCCGCTGCTGTACGCGATCGGCACCGTCTGGTACGGCTTATTCACCTGGTTCTGGTTCCGGCTGTGGAAAGAGCAACCGATGCGCGAGACGCTCAGCCAGCTCTATCTGGAACTGGCGGACTACTTCGAAGCCAAATACTCCCTGCTGACTCAGCACACCGATCCGCAGACCGCGCTGCCGCCACTGCTGGTGCGCCAGCAAAAGGTGATGGATCTGATCAGCCTGCTGTACCAACAGCTTAATTTCCTGCCGCACGCCAACAACCTCGATCAAAAGCGACTGCAGCGCGCCTTTCAGGTGGCGATGGATCTGCAGGAGCACATCACCGTCAGCCTGCATCTGCCGGAGGAAGTGCAAAAACTGGTGGAGCAGAGCCAGGCCGAAGCGATCATTCGCCGCAACGCTCAGGTGATCGCCGGCCGGCTGCGCGTGGTGGCGCACGATATACTCTACCATCAACATTCGAAGCGCTTTTCCATGGCCCACGAGCTGGCGGCGCTGGAAAAAATGGCGGCGCAGCATCCCGATAACCCGGTCGGCCAGTTTTGTTATTACCACTTCAGCCGCATCGCCCGCCTGCTGCGCACCCAGCATCCGCTGTACCGCCGCGATCTGATGCCCGGCCAGCACCGCCTGCCGTTTTGGCCGGCGCTAGCCAGCTATCTGTCGTTCAAATCTACCGCCCTGCGCAACGCCGCGCGGCTGGGGGTGACGCTGGCGGTCGGCAGCAGTCTGGGGGCGGTGTTCAACCTGCCGAAGCCTTACTGGATCCTGCTCACCATCATGCTGGTGAGCCAAAACGGGTATAACGCCACCCGGGTGCGTATTCAGCACCGTGCGCTGGGCACGATTGCCGGGCTGTTGCTGGCGGCCGGGCTGCTGCAGCAGCAGTTACCGGAAGGCGAAACGCTGAGCATCATGCTGGTGATCACGCTGCTAGCCTACCTGGTTTCACGCAAGAACTACGGGCTATCGGTGATTGGCTTTACGGTGACGGCGGTTTACACCTTGCAGCTGCTGGCGCTGAACGGCTCGCATTTTCTGGTGCCTCGTCTGATTGATACCTTGATCGGCTGCGTGCTGGCGTTCGGCGGCACCATTTGGCTATGGCCGCAGTGGCAAAGCGGGCTGCTGCGCAAGAATGCCCATCAGGCACTGGAAAACGATCAAGCCGCGCTGCGGCTGATGCTGGAACAGCCGGAGCCGGACGCCACCGCGTTGGCCTATGCCCGCATGCAGGTCAACCAGGCGCACAACGCGCTGTTCACCTCGCTCAATCAGGCGATGCAGGAGCCGGGATTCGCGTCGAACTATCTGGCGGATATGCGTTTATGGGTCACTCACAGCCAGTTTATCGTCGAACACCTGAATGCCATGACCATTTTGGCGCGCGAGCACTATATGCTGACGCCGAAGCTGGCGGAAACGTATCTGCAAACCTGTGAAATTGCGCTGCAGAGCTGCCAGCAACGCCTGGAGTACGACGGCCCGAGCAGCGGCAGCAGCGGCATCATGCAGCCGCCGGACCTGCATCCGGAGATGCCCGTTACCGAGATGGAGCGTCATTTGCGGCGTATTCTGTCGCACCTGAGCGTGATGCACACCATTTCGTCGCTGGCCTGGCGCCAACGCCCGCACCACGGCATTTGGCTCAAGCGCAAACTCCGCGATCAATAAGGGCGCGGCATGCCGCGCCCCGTTATTCGTCACACGGGCTTCAGGCGTTGATCACATCCTGCACCGCCAGCTCGAACAGCGCCATGCCGGCCTCGATGTCCTGCGGCTCCACCACCAGCGACGGCGCGAAGCGGATCACGTTCGGCCCGGCGTTGAGGATCATCAACCCACGCGCAGCGGCGGCGGTGAGGAAATCGCGCGCTCTGCCGTGATAATGCGGCGTCAACTCGGCGCCGATCAGTAACCCCATGCCACGAATGGCGGTGAAAATACCGTATTTATCGCCGATATCCTGCAAAGCCTGCACATACAGCGCGTGGCGCTGCTCGATGCCGCTCAGCACCTCCGGCGTATTGATCACATCCAGCGCCGCCTCCGCCACCGCGCAGGCCAGCGGGTTACCGCCGTAGGTGGTGCCGTGAGTGCCCACCTGCATCACCGACGCAATCTCTTCGGTGGTCAGCATGGCGCTGACCGGGAAACCACCGCCCAGCGCCTTGGCGGTGGTGAGAATGTCCGGCGTCACGCCATAATGCATATAGGCGAACAGCTTGCCGCTGCGCCCCATGCCGCTTTGCACTTCGTCGAACACCAGCAGCGCCTGATGTTGGTCGCACAGTTTGCGCACGCCTTTGAGGAAGTCGGCGTCGACCGGCGTAATGCCGCCCTCTCCCTGAATCGGCTCCATCACCACCGCGCAGGTATGGTCGTCCATTACCGCTTTCACCGCCGCCAGATCGTTGAACGGCACGTGCACGATGTCGGCCGGCTTCGGCCCGAACCCGTCGGAATATTTGGCCTGCCCGCCCACCGACACGGTGAACAGCGTGCGGCCGTGAAACGCGTTATAGAAGGCGATGATTTTGGTTTTGTACGGGCTGTGGCGGGTGATGGCGTAATGACGCGCCAGTTTGAACGCCGCCTCGTTGGCCTCTGCGCCGGAGTTGGCGAAGAACACCCGGTCGGCGAAGGTGGCGTCGATCAGTTTGCTCGCCAAACGCAGCGCCGGTTCATTGGTGAAGACGTTGCTGGTATGCCACAGGGTTTCGCCCTGGCGTTTGAGCGCCTCGACCAGCGCCGGGTGGCAGTGTCCCAGCGCCGTCACCGCGATGCCACCGGAAAAATCGATGTACTCTTTTCCCTGCTGATCCCAGACCCGGCTGCCTTTGCCGCGCACCGGAACAAACTGGGCGGGTGCATAAACAGGCAGGATCACCTGGTCAAAGGTGCTGCGGCTCACTGCGGATTTGTCAGTCATTTTCGGCTCCACCCTGAAGGTTTTTCAGCGCTATCGCGATGTTATAGTGAAAATATAATCACGAAATATGCATAAAAAAACACTAAAGCGCAAATGCAAAACGCCTGACGGGCGAAAAAAACGCGAAGGGATTAACGCCTGAGAAAATTATCCAACAGCTGATGGCCCTGCTCGCTGAGCACGCTTTCCGGGTGGAACTGCACCCCTTCCAGCGCCAGCGTGCGGTGGCGGATGCCCATGATCTCGTCGCGCACGCCGTCGCGTTCGCTCCAGGCGGTCACTTCAAAGCAATCCGGCAGCGTATCGGCTTTCAGCACCAGCGAGTGATATCGGGTCACGGTCAGCGGATCGTTCAGGCCGCGAAACACGCCGACGCCCAGATGGCGAATCGCCGAAGTTTTGCCGTGCATCACCGCGCGGGCGCGCACCACTTCGGCGCCGAACGCCTGCCCCAGCGCCTGGTGCCCCAGGCATACGCCGAGGATCGGCAGCTTGCCGGCGAAATGACGAATGGCGGCCAGCGAGATACCCGCTTCGTTCGGGGTACAGGGGCCAGGGGAAATCACCAGATGCTGCGGCGCCAGCCGCGCGATATCGGCCAGCTGCAGCTCATCGTTGCGCTTCACCAGCACCTCGGCGCCCAATTCGCAGAAGTACTGGTAAAGGTTATAGGTAAAGGAGTCGTAGTTATCGATCAGCAGCAGCATGTTAGGTCCGGCAGAGAAAAACGCCGCCATAGTTTACTGATTTAACCCGCCGCTGCCGACGATAATTTCCGCTTACTTTTTACGGCCGCCGGTGATCGAGCCCAGTACGCCGCGCAGGATCTGCCGGCCGAGATCGCGCGCCATGCTCTTGGCAGCGGTCTGGACGATGCCGTCGCGTTTGCCGCCGCGCGGGCCGGTGGAACCGAACAGCAGCTCGTTCAATCCGTCCATCAGGCCGCCGCCCGTCTGTTGCTGCGCTTGCGCCTGCGGTTGCTGCCCCTGCTGCGCAGTACCGACGGTGGCGAAGCCGCCCGACGACAGCTTCTCGTAGGCGGACTCGCGGTCAATCATGTCTTCATAGCGGCCATACAGCGGCGACTTGTTGATCGCGCTGTTCAGCCCTTCCGCACCGAGCATGCCCATCTTGGATTCCGGCGCGATGACCATCGCCCGCTCCACCACGTTCGGCCGGCCCTTCTCGTCGAGGAATGACACCAGCGCTTCGCCCACGCCCAGCTCGGTGATCGCCGTTTCGGCATCGAAGGCCGGATTGGCGCGCAGGGTTTGCGCCGCCGTTTTCACCGCCTTCTGATCGCGCGGCGTGAAGGCGCGCAGCGCATGCTGTACGCGGTTGCCCAACTGGCCCAGCACGCTGTCCGGGATATCCAGCGGATTCTGGGTGACGAAGTAAATGCCGACGCCTTTGGAGCGGATCAGGCGCACCACCTGTTCGATCTTGGTCAACAGCGCCGCCGGCGCGTCGTTGAACAGCAGGTGCGCTTCATCGAAGAAGAACACCAGCTTCGGCTGTTCAGGGTCGCCCACTTCCGGCAGATGTTCAAACAGCTCGGCCAGCAGCCACAGCAGGAACACTGAATACAGCTTCGGCTGATTGATCAGCTTGTCCGCCGCCAGCAGGTTGATCACGCCATGACCGTTGGCGTCGGTTTTCATCAGATCGTTGATGTCCAGCATCGGCTCGCCGAAGAACTGGTTGGCGCCCTGCTCTTCCAGCGTCAGCAACCCGCGCTGGATGGCGCCGATCGACGCGGCAGAGATGTTGCCGTACTGAGTCTGGAATTGTTTGGCGTTATCGCCGACGAACTGCACCATGGCGCGCAGGTCTTTCATGTCCAACAGCAGCAGCGCGTTGTCATCGGCGATTTTGAACACCAGCTGCAGCACGCCGCTTTGCACCTCGTTCAGATCCAACAGGCGCCCCAGCAGCAGCGGCCCGAGATCGGAAATGGTGGCGCGGATCGGATGCCCCTTTTCACCGTAAATATCCCACGGGATAATGGTGCAGGCCTGTGGCTGCCAGTCGGTGACGCCGATCGCCGCCAGGCGCGCCTGCAGCTTCTCGGACGGTACGCCCTCGGCGCCGATGCCAGACAGATCGCCCTTCACATCCGACAGGAACACCGGTACGCCGATGCGCGAGAACTGCTCGGCCATTTTCTGCAGCGTCACCGTCTTGCCGGTGCCGGTTGCCCCGGTGATCAGCCCGTGGCGGTTGGCCAACGCCGGCAAAATCACCAGATCCTGTTCCGGTTTTCCGTCTTTCATCGCTTTGGCGATAATCCGTGGTTCACTCATTTTCTGTTCCTTTGACGCTGACGCGGCGCGAAACGCGCCTGTTGATGCAATAAAGCTATAAGCGCCGCGTAACCCCGTCAAGGACAAACAAAATGGGCGCCGTCGGGACGCCCATGATGCCTGTCTTTTCAGAATCCCCCTAAGACCTGCATCACCCCCGCAGCCCCAGTTGCTCCTTCAGCGCTTTCAAATAGCGCCGGCTGACCGGCACCGGATCGCCGGCGGACATGATCATCTCCGCCGCGCCGCCTTCTTCGAAGCGGATCTCGCGCACCTGCTCCAGGTTGACCAAATACTGCCGATGGCAGCGCACCAGCGGCGTACGGCTTTCCAGCGTGCGCAGCGTCAATTCGGTGAAACACTCCATGCCGTCGCTGCGCACCACGAATACCCCGCTCAGTTTGGAACGGATCGCCAACACCTCGTCAAACCGCAGCAGATAGATGCGGCTGTGGCCGGTGCAGGGAATGTATTTCAGGTAACCGGCGCTCTCATCCAGCGCCGTCACGTCCTGCGGCGCACTGCGCTGCCGCAGGCGTTGCAGCGTCTTGCTCAGCCGCTTCGGCTCCGCCGGCTTCAGCAGATAGTCGAAGGCGTGCTCCTCGAACGCCTGCACCGCGTATTCGTCGTAGGCGGTCAGAAACACGATGTGCGGCATGCGGTTGGGATCCAGCATGCCGACCATTTCCAGCCCGCTGATGCGCGGCATTTGGATATCGAGAAACACCACGTCCGGCTGCAGCCGGTGGATCTGGCTGATGGCTTCGATGGCGTTGGCACATTCGCCGATGATCGTGATCCCCGCTTCGGCCTCCAGCAGATGGCGGAGGTTGTCGCGCGCGGAAGGCTCATCGTCAACAATCAGTGCGTTTAACATCAGGCGGCCCTCTCCATGGGAACATTGAGCGTAATGCGGGTATAGGCGTCCGGCCGGCAATCCACCCGCACGCCATAGCCTTCGCCATAGCGCACGCGAATGCGCTTATCCACCAGGTTCATCCCCAGCCCGCTGCAGTTCGGCTTCGGCTGGAACAGCCCGGCATTGTCCGTCACCTGCAGCAGCAGATGCTCGCCTTCGCAGCAGGCGCCGATTTCGATGCGGCCCACGCCCAACAGATGCGAGGTGCCGTGCTTGATGGCGTTCTCGACGATCGGCTGCAGCGAAAACGCCGGCAGCCGCGCCGCCAGCAGCGCCTCCGGCAGCGATACCGCGATCTCCAGCCGATCGGCGAAGCGCGCTTTCTCAATCTGCAGGTAGGCGTTCACATGCTCAATCTCGTCCGCCAGGCTGACTTCATCATCCGAACGTTTGAGGTTTTTACGAAAGAAAGTCGAGAGGGACTGCACCAGATCGCAGGCGCGTTCGCCATCGCGGCGGATCACCGCCACCAGCGTATTTAACGCATTGAACAGGAAATGCGGATTGACCTGCGCATGCAACAGCTTGATCTCCGACTGCGCCAGCAGCTGCTTGTGGCGCTCGTACTGTCCGGCCATGATCTGCGCCGACAGCAGGCTGGCAATGCCTTCGCCCAGCGTGCGGTTGATGGTGCTGAACAGCTGGCTTTTCGGTTCGTACAGCTTGATGGTGCCGATGACCCGCTGGTTTTCGCCGCGCAGCGGGATCACCAGCGTCGATCCCAGCTTGCAGGCCGGATTGATCGAGCAGCAGTAAGAGAGCTGATTACCGTCGGCGTACACCACCTCGTTGTTGTCGATGGCGCGATGCGAATGCACCGAGGCGATCGGCGTGCCCGGCAGGTGGTGATCGTCGCCGATGCCGATAAACGCCAGCAGCTTGTCACGATCGGTGATCGCCACTGCACCGATACCCAGCTCCTGATAAATCACCCGGGCGACCTTCATGCTGTTTTCCTGATCGAAGCCCTGGCGCAGGATGCCCTCGGTGCGCTCGGCGATCTTCAGCGCCTTGGAAGAGAAAGCGCTGGTGTATTTCTCAAACATCGCGCGCCGATCCAGCAGGATTTGCATGAACATCGCCGCACCGACGGTATTGGCGATCATCATCGGCAGCGCGATGTGCTCTACCAGCTGCAACGCTTCGTCGTAGGGGCGCGCCACCGCCAGGATGATCGCCATCTGCAGCACTTCCGCCACCAGTGCCACGCCGCCGACGAACAGCGGATTGAACAGCAGCTCGATGCGCCCGCGGCGCATGGCGATGCTGTGTACGATGCCGCCGACCAGGCCTTCCGACACCGTGGAAATCGCGCAGGCCACGTCGGTCATGCCGCCGAGCGTATACCGGTGCAGGCCGCCAGTCAGCCCGACCAGAAAGCCCACCGACGGCCCGCCCAGCAGCCCGCCCAGGACCGCGCCTATCGCGCGGGTGTTGGCGATCGAATCCTGAATGTGCAGCCCAAAATAGGTGCCCATGATGCAGAACACCGAGAAGATCACGTAGCACAGCAGCTTGTGCGGCAGGCGAATAGTCACCTGCATCAGCGGGATAAACAGCGGGGTTTTGCTCAGCAGATAGGCGATGACGAGATAGACGCACATCTGCTGCAACAGCAACAGCACCTGGTTAAATTCATACATGGCAGCAACTCATCCAGAGACAACAAAGGGCGAACGCCGGATTTCCGGTCTGGTTATTGTCTGCCGATTAGAGCATGGGGCACGGGAGAAAACAGTGATGAAGGCAAGGCTTCGTGAGGAAGGACGGCCGACCCCGGCGGGATCGGCCAAAAAACTTACGGCAACACCTTGGCCGACAGAATCACCACCGGTTTGGTCGGCACATTCTGGTAAGGGCCGACGTTACCGGTCGGCACCTGAGCGATCTTGTCCACGACGTCCATGCCTTTCACCACTTTGCCGAACACGGCGTAGCCGAAATCGCGCTGGCCGTGATCCAGGAAGGCGTTATCCGCCACGTTCAGGAAGAACTGGCTGGTGGCGCTGTCCTTGTCGGCGGTGCGCGCCATCGAAATGGTGCCGCGCAGGTTGCGCAAGCCGTTGTCGGCTTCGTTCTTGATTGGCGCCTTGGTGGATTTCTGCTGCATGTCAGCGGTGAAACCGCCGCCCTGAACCATAAAGCCCGGGATCACGCGATGGAAAATGGTGTTGTTGTAGTACCCGCTGTTCACGTAATCGACGAAATTCTGGGTGGAAACCGGTGCCTTCTGACTGTCGAGCGCCAACTCGATATTCCCTGCCGAGGTGGTCAGCATGACGTGGGTTTCACCGGCGGCGAGCGCCGCTGGCGCCATCGCTGTCAGGGAACACAGCGCGACGAAGGTCACTAAAGTACGTTTGAACATTAACGGGTCCTTTCTCTGAGAGACAAACAACGGAAAAGCGCTTTGATTCTAAAGAGCTGTATCGGCAAGTACCAGCCATTTACCTATATTTACCCAATTACGGGACATATCCTAGGCGGCCCTGAATTTTGCTGCGGAAAGTATGGGCGCAGAAGGCTTTTTTGCCAACCGCGTCACGCATTTTTTGCCCAGCGCCGCCCCGGGGCGTTTTTTGCGATCTACCTCCCAGTTTGCACACCCGTTGCCGTTACCCTATATAAATGAGAGCGCTCTCATTATAAAAGAACGGATACTGAGGTATCCCACGGCGGCGTAGCCGCGCAACCCCTGGAGAAATGACGTGAGTGAATTGATGACTGAAGTCAGCCCCGAGTTTGAAAGCACCATCATGGAACTGCTGGTGTTCTCCGGCAGCGCGCGCAGTAATGCGTTGATGGCGTTGCGGCAAGCGCGCGCCGGTGACTTCGCCGCCGCGGCCAAACACATGGTCGAATCCAAAGAATGGGTGAAGAAGGCGCACCTGATCCAGACCGAGCTGATCGGCCTGGACGAAGGCTGCGGCAAGCTGGCGATCAACCTGATCACCGTGCATGCGCAGGATCATCTGATGAACGCCATGGTCATCCAGGATCTGGCCGACGACATGATCGAGCTCTATCGCCGTCAGTCACAGACGGAGGGCCGCTCATGAACACGCTCAAAATCGCGGTGATTGGCGGTGGCAGCAGCTACACTCCCGAACTGGTCGATGGGCTGATCCAACGCATCGATGAGCTGCCGGTCACCGAACTGGCGCTGGTGGACGTCGAGCCAGGCCGCCAAAAAGTGGAAACCATCGCCGCCCTGACCCGCCGCATGCTGGCGCGCCACGGGCTGGAACAGGTGAAGGTCAGCGTGCACTTCGCGCTGGACGACGCCATTCACGGCGCCGCTTTCGTGCTGACCCAGTTCCGCGTCGGGCAACTGCCGGCGCGCGCCGCCGATGAACGGCTGGGCCTGAAATACCAGCTGCTCGGCCAGGAGACCACCGGCGTCGGCGGCTTCGCCAAGGCGCTGCGCACCATTCCGGTGATGCTGGATATCGCCCGTCGGGTGGAAAAGCTGGCGCCGGACGCCTGGATCATCAACTTCACCAACCCGGCCGGCATCGTCACCGAGGCGGTGTCCCGCTTTACCAAAGCGAAGATCATCGGCCTGTGTAACGTACCGATCAGCATGCATCACATGATCGCCAACATGCTGCAGGCGCCTTACGCCGACGTGCAGCTGCGGTTCGCCGGTTTGAATCACATGGTCTGGGTGCATCAGGTCACGCAGCAGGGGCGCGACGTCACCGGCAACGTGATCGACATGTTGTGCGACGGCGCGGCGCTGACCATGAACAACATCAAGGAAGAGCCCTGGCAGCCGGACTTCCTGCGCGCGCTCGGCGCCATCCCCTGCCCGTACCACCGCTATTTTTACCAGACCCGCGAGATGCTGGCGGAAGAGATGGCTGCCGCCGGCGAGCGCGGCACCCGCGCCGAGCAGGTGATGCAGGTAGAAAAAGAGCTGTTCGAGCTGTATGCCGATCCGCAGTTGAACAGTAAACCGGAGCAACTCAGCTTCCGCGGCGGTTCTTTCTATTCCGAAGTTGCGCTGGAGCTGATCCGTGCTATCCATAATAATCTCGGCACGCAATTAGTGGTCAACACCGCAAACCGCGGCGCAATCCATGGCCTGCCGGACGATGCTGTGATAGAAATCAACTGTATCGTCGATGCCCAGGGCGCGCATCCGCTGACGTTCGGCCCGCTGTCGGAACCGATGCAGGCGCTGACGCAGCAGGTAAAAGCCTACGAGCGCCTGACCATCGAGGCGGCAGTGCACGGCGATCGCCGCAGCGGCTTGCTGGCGCTGATCGCCAACCCGCTGGTGGGCAACGCCAACCTGGCACAGCCGTTGCTGGACGAGGTGTTGACGATAAACGCGCCGTACTTGCCGCAGTTCAGGTAAGCGCCGGCGCGGTATGACAGGGGTTCGGCACGCCGAACCCATTTTTTTAGCCGTAATCAGGAGTTGGACGATGGTGACACTGGAAGATGTCGCGGCGCTGGCGGGCGTATCGCGCGCCACCGTATCGCGGGTAGTGAACGGCGACAGCAACGTCAAGGCGCCGACCCGCGAGAAGGTTGAACGCGCCGTCGCCCAGCTCGGTTATACCCCCAACCCGGCGGCCCGTGCGCTCGCCTCCAGCCACAGCAATACCCTCGGGTTGGTCACGACGTCGTACCGCGGTGGCTTCTTCGGCGCGCTGATGGACTTCGTGCAGACCGAGGCCGAATCCCACGGCAAGCAGCTGCTGGTGACCCAGGGCCGCAACAGTGCCGAAAACGAATGGCAGGCGGTGCAGCGGCTGTTCAGCCTGCGCTGCGACGGCGTGATCCTGCACGTGCGTTTTCTCAGCGACGATCGGCTGCGCCAGCTGGCGGCGGAGCAACGTGATTTCGTGTTGCTCGATCGTCTGGTGCCGGGGCTGGAAGACCGCTGCGTCACCTTCGATCACCCGCTTGCCAGCCGCATGGCGACGCAGCAGTTACTCGACGCCGGGCACCGGCGCATCGCCTGCATCAGCGGCCCGCGCGAGCGCCCGTCGAGCCGCCTGCGGCTGCAAGGATTTGAAGAGGCTATGCAGGCGGCGAATATCGAGCCGGTAGCCTGTCTGGAGGGCGTCTACGATCTGGAAAGCGGTTACCGCTGCGCCGATCATCTGCTGCAGCAAACCGCACGGCCCAGCGCCATCTACTGCTGCAACGAAGAGATGGCGATCGGCGCGCTGCTGGCGATCAACGAGCACCGCCTGCGGGTACCGCAGGATATCTCCTTGATCTGTTACGACAGCGGCGAACGCGCACCTTTCGTGCGCCCGGCGTTGAGCAGCGTACATTTTCCCATCAGCGAAATGGCCCAATACGCGGCGCGCAGGCTGATCGACCCTGCCACCCCGGCGCACCGGTTTGAGCCGACGATCGTCCACCGTGATTCCATTGTGACGGTACGCAAATAGATCACAATAATGCGTATCATCCCTTCATGGGTTGCATCAAAAAATCGACAGCCATCACAAAAAATCCCGTTGTCTGTGCTAGGATCCGCCCCCTGGTGGCCTGATCGGGACTTTTTTCTGCGTTTGCCAGGAAAAGCCAGCGGCCTTATGCCAGCTTTAAAACCTCTAACAGACATATTCAGGCCTATACAATGAATGACAGTAACCGCATACGGCTTACCTGGATCAGCTTCTTTTCGTACGCGCTGACCGGTGCTTTAGTGATCGTCACAGGGATGGTGATGGGAAACATTGCAGAGTACTTTAATCTGCCGGTTTCCAGCATGAGTAACACCTTTACTTTCCTCAACGCCGGTATTTTGATTTCGATCTTCCTCAATGCCTGGCTGATGGAAATCATCCCGCTGAAGCGTCAGTTGATCTTCGGCTTTGTCCTGATGGTGCTGGCAGTCGCGGGGCTGATGCTCGGCAAGAGCCTGACCATGTTCTCGCTGTGCATGTTTATCCTCGGCGTGGTGAGCGGCATCACCATGTCGATCGGCACCTTCCTGATCACCCACATGTATGCCGGCCGCCAGCGCGGTTCGCGCCTGTTGTTCACCGATTCCTTCTTCAGCATGGCCGGGATGATCTTCCCGATCGTCGCCGCGATGCTGCTGGCCCGCCATATCGGCTGGTACTGGGTTTATGCCTGCATCGGCCTGCTGTACGTGGGGATCTTCGTGCTGACCTTGTGCTCCGACTTCCCGGTGCTGGGCAAGAAAGGCGCCGATGCCGGTCAACCAGTCGAGAAAGAAAAATGGGGCATCGGCGTGCTGTTCCTATCGATCGCCGCGCTGTGCTACATCCTCGGCCAGTTGGGCTTCATTCAGTGGGTGCCTGAGTACGCCACCAAGTCGTTCAACATGGACATCGGCCAGGCCGGTAAGCTGGTGAGCGACTTCTGGACCTCTTATATGGTTGGCATGTGGGTGTTCAGCTTCATCCTGCGCTTCTTCGATCTGCAACGCATCGTCACCGTGCTGGCCGCGCTGGCTACCGGCGCGATGTACCTGTTCGTCAGCACCGACAATCCGGAGCACCTGGGCTACTACATCATGGCCCTGGGCTTCGTTTCCAGCGCCATCTACACCACGCTGATCACCCTCGGCTCGCTGCAGACCAAGGCTTCCTCGCCGAAACTGGTCAACTTTATCCTGACCTGCGGCACCATCGGCACCATGCTGACCTTCGTGGTCACCGGCCCGATCGTGGCGAAAGGCGGCGCGCATGCGGCGCTGACCACCGCCAACGGCCTGTACATGGCGGTGTTTGTGATGTGTCTGCTGCTGGGCTTCGTGACCAAGCACCGCAGCCACGGTCACGTAACGCACTGATTTCTTCGCATCAAATACATCAAGGGCGCCCGCAAGGCGCCCTTTTTTTGCGCCTTAGCGCCGAAAATCCACCGTCTCCTCCTGCTGCAAATGCAGCGTGGTTTCCGCCGGCCGCGTTTCGGCGATCACCGCACCCTGGCGAATCGAATAACGCACCGGCGTCTGGCGACGCACTGCGTCGAAGCCGCTTTCCGCCGGCAGGATCACCAGGTTGGCGCTGTTGCCGGCCGCCAGGCCGTAGTCGCTCAGGTTAAGCGTGCGCGCGCTATGGTGGGTGATCAGCTTCAGTCCGTCGTCGATTTGGCCATAGCCCATCAGCTGGCACACGTGCAGCCCCATGTGCAGCACCTGCAGCATGTTGGCGGTGCCGAGCGGGTACCAAGGATCGAACACGTCGTCATGGCCGAAACAGATGTTGATCTCCGCCTCCAGCATCTCCTTCACTCGGGTCACGCCGCGCCGTTTCGGGTAACTGTCGAAACGGCCCTGCAGGTGAATGTTCACCAGCGGATTGGCGACGAAGTTGATGCCGGACATCTTCAACAGACGGAACAGCCGCGAGGCGTAAGCGCCGTTGTAAGAGTGCATCGCCGTGGTGTGGCTGGCGGTGACTTTCGCTCCCATCTCCAGCTTCAGTGCCAGCGCCGCCACGGTCTCGACGAAGCGCGATTGCTCGTCGTCGATTTCATCGCAGTGCACGTCCACCAGCCGATCGTATTTTTGCGCCAGCGCGAACGCCTTATGCAGCGACTCCACGCCGTACTCGCGGGTGAATTCGAAGTGCGGAATGGCGCCCACCACGTCGGCCCCGAGCCGCAACGCTTCTTCAAGCAACGCTTCGCCGTTGGGGTAGGAAAGGATCCCCTCCTGCGGGAAGGCGACAATCTGCAGCGTCACCCAAGGCGCCACTTCCTGCTTCACCTCCAGCATGGCGCGCAGCGCGGTCAGCGTGGGATCGGAAACGTCGACGTGGGTGCGCACATACTGCACGCCGTTGGCGATCTGCCACTTAAGCGTTTGCCAGGCGCGCTGTTTGACGTCTTCATGAGTCAGCAGCGCTTTGCGTTCAGCCCAGCGCTCAATGCCCTCGAACAGCGTGCCGGACTGGTTCCAGGCCGGCTGACCGGCGGTCTGCGTGGTATCCAGGTGGATATGCGGTTCGACGAACGCCGGCAACGCCAACCCGCCCTGCGCATCCAGCACGTCGCTGCGCCACTCCTGTCCTTCCGGCTGTGGCACCAGATGCGCGATGCGCCCCTGCTCGATTGCCAGTTGCCACAATCCTTCATGCCCGCTTAAACGCAGGTTGTCGATAAACTTCAATGGACGTTTCGCCACCCTTCACCTCTGCCGTTGCGCTGGTTTTCTTCATCATACTGGCAGCGGATCGCGCTGACAAAGTCGCCGTGCCATGCCTACCCCTTGCGTTTACTCCCTGCGGGGTAATTTACCTGCAAACTGACTCGCTTCAGCTAAAGATGAATAAAATCCGCAACTTATCAAAAAACGTGAAAAATCATTTATATACCACATTGGAGGTATATGGGAGTGTGATTGATTTGCATCAATAAATTGCTCATCGGGAGGGATAAGGTAACCCTAGGAAACCAGAATTTTGAGGCAATAATGAGCAGAGTCAAACTTGCCGTCGTCGGCAATGGCATGGTCGGCCACCGGTTCATCGAAGATCTGTTGGATAAAGCAGACAAAGACCAGTTCGAAATCACCGTATTTTGCGAAGAGCCGCGTATCGCTTACGATCGCGTGCACCTCTCTTCCTACTTCTCTCACCACACCGCCGAAGAGCTGTCGCTGGTGCGCGAAGGCTTTTACGAAAAACACGGCGTAAAGGTACTGGTCGGCGAACGCGCTATCACCATCAATCGTGACGAGAAAGTGATCCACTCCAACACCGGCCGCACCGTCTATTACGACAAGCTAATCATGGCCACCGGTTCCTATCCGTGGATCCCGCCGATTAAGGGCTCGGATAGCCAGGACTGCTTCGTTTACCGCACCATCGAAGACCTGAACGCCATCGAAGCCTGCGCGCGCCGCAGCAAACGCGGTGCGGTAGTCGGCGGCGGGCTGTTAGGGCTGGAAGCCGCCGGCGCGCTGAAAAGCCTGGGGGTGGAAACGCACGTGATCGAGTTCGCTCCGGTACTGATGGCCGAACAGCTCGACCCGATGGGCGGTGACCAGCTGCGCCACAAGATCGAGCGCATGGGCGTCAAGGTTCACACCGGCAAAAATACCCAGGAGATCGTCAACGGCGGCGGCACGGCGCGCAAAACCATGCATTTCGCCGACGGTAGCCTGCTGGAAGTGGACTTCATCGTGTTCTCCACCGGCATCCGCGCCCAGGACAAGCTGGCGCGTCAGTGCGGGCTGGAGGTTGGCCGCCGCGGCGGCATCGCCATCAACGACAGCTGCCAAACGTCTGATCCGGACGTGTACGCCATCGGTGAGTGCGCCGCCTGGCGCGATCGCACCTTTGGCCTGGTGGCACCGGGGTACAAAATGGCGCAGGTGGCCGCCGATCACCTGCTGGACCGCGAAAACGGCTTCCAGGGCGCCGACATGAGCGCCAAGCTGAAGCTGCTGGGCGTGGACGTCGGCGGCATCGGCGATGCCCATGGCCGCACCGAAGGCGCCCGCAGCTACGTTTATCTGGATGAAAGCAAAGAAGTCTACAAACGTATCGTGGTCAGCGCCGACAATAAAACCCTGCTCGGCGCGGTGCTGGTAGGCGACACCAGCGATTATGGCAACCTGCTGCAGCTGGCGTTGAACGGCATCGAGCTGCCGGAAAACCCGGACGGCCTGATCCTGCCGGCCCATGCGGGCAGCAAACCGGCCATCGGCGTAGATTCGCTGCCGGAAAGCGCGCAGATCTGCTCCTGCTTCGACGTCAGCAAAGGTGACATCATCCAGGCGGTCAACAAAGGCTGCCACACCGTGGCGGCGCTAAAGGCCGAAACCAAGGCCGGCACCGGCTGCGGCGGCTGCATCCCGCTGCTCACCCAGGTACTGAACGCCGAGCTGAGCAAGCAAGGCATCGAGGTCAACCACCACCTGTGCGAACACTTCGCCTATTCACGCCAGGAGCTGTTCCACCTGATCCGCGTCGAAGGCATCAAGTCGTTCGAGGCATTGCTGGCCAAATACGGCAAAGGCTACGGCTGCGAAGTGTGTAAACCGACCGTCGGCTCGCTGCTGGCCTCATGCTGGAACGAGTACATCCTCAAGCCGCAGCATACGCCGCTGCAGGATACCAACGACAACTTCCTCGGCAATATCCAAAAAGACGGCACCTACTCGGTGATCCCGCGCTCCGCCGGCGGCGAAATCACCCCGGATGGCCTGCTGGCCATCGGCCAGATCGCCAAGGAGTACAACCTCTACACCAAAATGACCGGTTCGCAGCGTATCGGCATGTTCGGGGCGCAGAAAGACGATCTGCCGGCCATCTGGAGCAAGCTGCTCGCCGCCGGCTTTGAAACCGGCCACGCGTACGCCAAGGCGCTACGCATGGCGAAAACCTGCGTCGGCAGCACCTGGTGCCGCTACGGCGTCGGCGACAGCGTCGGCTTCGGCGTCACGCTGGAACATCGCTACAAAGGCATCCGCACCCCGCACAAAATGAAGTTCGGCGTCTCGGGCTGCACCCGCGAATGCGCCGAAGCGCAGGGCAAGGACGTCGGCATCATCGCCACCGAGAACGGCTGGAACCTGTACGTCTGCGGCAACGGCGGCATGAAACCACGCCACGCCGACCTGCTGGCCGCCGATCTCGATCGCGAGACCCTGGTGCGCTACCTCGACCGCTTCATGATGTTCTATATCCGCACCGCCGATAAGCTGCAGCGTACCTCGGTATGGCTGGAGAGCCTGGAAGGTGGCATCGATTACCTGCGCAAGGTGATCGTCGACGATAAGCTCGGCATCAACGAGCAGTTGGAAGCGGAGATCGCCCGCCTGCGCGACGCGGTGGTCTGCGAGTGGAAAGAGACCGTCGAGCATCCGGAAACGCAGCTTCGCTTCGCTCACTTCATCAACAGCCCGCTGCGCGATCCGAATGTGCAGGTAGTGGCCGAACGCGACCAGCACCGCCCGGCGCGCCCTGATGAGCGCATTCCCGTCACCCTGATCGATACCGAGGAGAGCCACGCATGAGCCAGTGGATTACCGTTTGTCCCGTCGCCGACATTCTGCCCGGCACCGGCGTATGTGCCCTGATCGGCGATCGGCAGGTGGCGGTGTTCCGCCCCTATGCCGACGAACAGGTGTTCGCCATCAGCAATATCGACCCGTTCGCCCAGGCCAGCGTGCTGTCACGCGGGCTGATCGCCGAGCATCAGGGCGAACTGTGGGTCGCCAGCCCGCTGAAGAAACAGCATTTCCGCCTGTACGACGGTCACTGTCTGGAAGATGACAGCCGTTCCGTCGCCAGCTTCGCCAGCCGGGTGGTCGACGGCATCGTGCAAGTCGCGGCATAACCTTTCGGGAGGCAACATGTTTACCGACACGATAAACAAATGCGCCGCCAACGCGGCGCGCATCGTCCGCCTGGCGAAGGAGAGCCCGCTCGGCTTCTGGATCAGCTCGGCGATGGCGGGCGCCTACGTCGGCCTTGGCATCATCCTGATCTTCACCCTCGGCAACCTGGTCGACCCAAGCGTGCGGCCGCTGGTGATGGGCGCCACCTTCGGCATCGCGCTGACGCTGGTGATCATCGCCGGTTCCGAACTGTTCACCGGCCATACGATGTTCCTGACGCTCGGCGTCAAGGCCGGCACCATCCGCCAAAGCCAGATGTGGGCAGTGCTGCCGCAAACCTGGTTCGGCAACCTGCTCGGCTCGGTGCTGGTGGCGCTGATGTATTACTACGGCGGCGGTAGCCTGCTGCCAGTGGATACCAGTCTGGTGCACAGCGCCGCATTGGCAAAAACCACCGCGCCGGCCGAGGTGCTGTTCTTCAAGGGCGTGCTGTGCAACTGGCTGGTTTGCCTGGCGATCTGGATGGCGATCCGCGTAGAAGGCGCCGCCAAGTTCATCGCCATTTGGTGGTGTCTGCTGGCCTTTATCGCCTCGGGTTACGAACACTCCGTCGCCAACATGACGCTGTTTGCCCTCTCCTGGTTCGGCAACCACAGCGAGGCCTACACCCTCGCCGGCATCGGCCACAACCTGCTGTGGGTGACGCTGGGCAACATCCTGTCCGGCTCGGTGCTAATGGGTCTGGGGTATTGGTACGCCACGCCGCGCGCCGAACGCCCGCAGGCGGCGAAAGCCGCCGTACGTCAGACCGCCTAAGTTTTCGGGGGCGCATTTCGCCCCCACACTGATTACCCCCGAGGAGTGCCGATGGACTACCTGCCGATTTTCTGCCAACTGCAACACAAAGCCTGCCTGCTGGTCGGCGGCGGCGAGATCGCCGAACGCAAGGCGCGCCTGCTGCTGGACGCCGGTGCGGCGCTGACCGTCAACGCCGTAGACTTCACCCCGCAGTTCCGCCAGTGGGCGGCAGAAGGCCGGTTGACGCTGGCCGAAGGCGAATTCAGCCCGGCCCTGCTGGTGGAAAAATGGCTGGTGATCGCCGCTACCGACCGGCTAGAGGTCAACGCACGGGTGTATCAGTGCGCCAACCAGCAGCGGGTGTTCTGCAACGTGGTGGACGATCCGAAACGCGCCAGCTTTATCATGCCGTCGATTATCGACCGTTCGCCGATCATGGTCGCGGTGTCCTCCGGCGGCAAAGCGCCGGTGTTGGCGCGGCTGCTGCGCGAGAAGCTGGAAGCGATGCTGCCACAGCACCTCGGCAAGCTGGCCCAACTGGGCGGCTCGCTGCGCCAGCGGGTAAAACAACGCTTCAGCAGCCTCGGCGCGCGTCGGCGCTTCTGGGAACGGTTGTTCGCTCACGATCGGCTGGCGCAGTCGCTGGCCAACGACGACGCCGCGCTGGCTGAACGCCAGCTCGAGCAGCTGTTCAGCGAACAGCCGGCAGATCGCGGTGAAGTGGTTCTGGTGGGCGCCGGGCCGGGCGATGCCGGCCTGCTTACGCTGAAAGGGCTGCAACAAATCCAGCAGGCCGACGTGGTGGTTTACGACCGGCTGGTCTCCGAAGAGATCATGACGCTGGTGCGCCGCGACGCCGAGCGTATCTTCGTCGGCAAATGCGCCGGCCACCACTGCGTGCCGCAGGAGCAGATCAATCAAATCCTGCTGCAGCAGGCGCAGCAAGGCAAACGCGTGGTGCGCCTGAAAGGGGGCGATCCCTTTATCTTCGGCCGCGGCGGCGAAGAGCTGGAGACGCTGGCAGACGCCAACGTGCCGTTCTCGGTGGTGCCGGGCATTACCGCCGCCTCGGGCTGTTCCGCCTACAGCGGCATCCCGCTCACCCACCGCGACCATGCGCAGAGCGTGCGCCTGGTGACCGGCCACGCCAAGGCCGACGGTGGATTGGATTGGGCGACGCTGGCCGCCGGGCAACAGACGCTGGTGTTCTATATGGGGCTGTCGCAAGCGGCTGAAATCCAGCGCCAGCTGATCGCTAACGGGTTGCCAGCCGCCACGCCGGTGGCACTGGTGGAAAACGGCACCTCTTGCCGCCAACGGGTGATCGAAGGGGAGCTCCGCCAACTGGGTTCCCTGTCATTGCAGGCCGCCAGCCCCAGCCTGATCATCGTCGGCAGCGTGGTCAGCCTGCGCAGCAAGCTCAATTGGTTCGCCAGCGAAGAATCGCCTGCCAACCTGGCGCAAATGGCGTAAGACCGACGTAAAAAAAGCGGCCTGTGGCCGCTTTTTCTATTTGCGCCGGCGTTATGCCTGCGGCGGTACGAAACCGACGGCCTGATAGACCTTCGCCAGGGTTTCCTGCGCGCGTGCGCGGGCCTTGGCGGCGCCGTCGCGCATCACCTGCTGCAGATAGGCTTCGTCGTTACGGAAGCGGTGATAGCGCTCCTGCAGCTCACCCAGCATGCCGGAGACGGCTTCCGCCACCGCGCCTTTCAGGTGACCATACATCTGGCCTTCGAACTCGGCTTCCAGCTGCACGATGCTCTTGCCGGTCACACCGGCGAGAATATCCAGCAGGTTGGAGACGCCCGCCTTGTTGACCACGTCGTAACGCACGACAGGCGGCTCTTCCGAGTCGGTCATTGCGCGTTTGATCTTCTTGGTCACCGCTTTCGGATCTTCCAGCAGGCCGATCACGTTGTTGCGGTTGTCGTCCGACTTGGACATCTTCTTGGTCGGTTCCTGCAGCGACATCACGCGCGCGCCGGATTTAGGAATAAACGGCTCCGGCACTTTGAACACGTCGCCGTACAGCGCGTTGAAACGCTGGCCCACGTCGCGGCTCAGCTCCAGGTGTTGTTTCTGGTCTTCGCCCACCGGCACCTGGTTGGTTTGATACAGCAGGATGTCTGCCGCCATCAGCACCGGATAGCTGAACAGCCCAGCGTTGATGTTCTCCGCGTAGCGCGCGGATTTGTCCTTGAACTGCGTCATGCGGCTCAGTTCGCCGAAATAGGTGTAGCAGTTCAGCACCCAGCTCAGCTGCGTGTGCTCAGGCACGTGCGACTGCACGAAGATGGTGCTTTTTTCCGGATCGATACCGCAGGCCAGGTACAGCGCCAGCGTATCCAGCGTGGCCTTGCGCAGCTTCTCGGCGTCCTGGCGAACGGTGATGGCATGCAGATCGACGATGCAGTAGATGCAGTCGTAGTCGTCCTGCATCTGCACCCACTGACGCAGCGCACCCATGTAGTTGCCGATGGTCAGTTCGCCGGACGGCTGCGCGCCGCTAAATACGATGGGCTTACTCATGTTTAAATTTCCTGATTCTCTAAAGATGACAGCCCAAGAGCGGGCAATAAATCGGCGAAGCGCTCCAACACCCGATCGGGGTGGCTCAGGGCGATCGATTCACCGTAGTTATAACCGTAGGTAAAGCCGACGCTCGGGCAACCGGCGCCCTGTGCGGCTTGAATATCGTTGCGCGAGTCGCCAACGAACAGCAGTTCATGCGCACGCAGCCCAAGCTTGCCGAGCACCAGGTACAGCGGTGCCGGGTGCGGTTTCTTTTCCGTCACGTCGTCGCCGCCGATCACCAGCGAGAAATAATCGCCAATGCCCAACGATGCCAGCAGCGGCGCCACGAACGGCGTCGGCTTGTTAGTCACCAGCGCCATCGGGTAACCGTGTGCGGCCAGGCGGACCAGCGTCTCTTGCACCTGCGGGAACAGGCGGCTGCCGCTGTCAACGGTCTGCGCGTAGAAATGGTCGAAACGCTCACGCAGCCGGCTGCACTGCGCCGGCGTGCCTTCCGCTTCCGCCCAGCGCAGCGCGCGTTGCACCAGCACGTCGGCGCCGTTGCCGATCCAGGTGCCGACCCGTTCCTCACCCGCTTGCGGCAGGCCCGTCTCTTCCAGCGCCATATCGATGGCCGCCGCCAGACCCGGCGCGCTGTCGACCAGCGTGCCGTCCAGATCGAAGGCCAATGCGCGGATCGCGCCGAAATCAGCCATGGGTAACCTTCGCCAGCTCGCTGCGCATCTCGTCGATCACCTTGCGGTAGTCCGGCTGGCCAAAGATGGCGGAACCGGCGACGAACATATCGGCGCCCGCGGCGGCGATTTCAGCGATGTTATCCACCTTCACACCGCCGTCGACTTCCAGGCGGATATCTCGACCACTGTCGTCGATCAATTTGCGCACCTGGCGCAGCTTGTCCAGAGTACCGTGGATGAACGATTGGCCGCCGAAGCCCGGGTTGACCGACATCAGCAGGATCACGTCGATTTTATCCATCACGTAATCGAGGTAGCTCAGCGGCGTCGCCGGGTTGAACACCAGGCCGGCTTTACAGCCGTGCTCTTTAATTAGCTGAATGGTGCGATCGACATGCTCGGAAGCTTCAGGGTGGAAAGAGATATAAGACGCGCCTGCCTTGGCGAAATCAGGCACGATGCGGTCCACCGGCTTGACCATCAGGTGCACGTCAATCGGCGCAGTAATGCCGTAGTTGCGCAGCGCTTCGCACACCATCGGACCGATGGTCAGATTGGGCACGTAGTGGTTATCCATCACGTCGAAGTGCACCACGTCGCCGCCTGCAGCCAGCACGTTAGCGGTATCTTCACCTAACCGGGCAAAATCTGCCGACAGAATGGACGGGGCAATCAAAAACTTTTTCATCCGCTTCTCCAAACGTAGGGTCGAGTTGTTATGCGCCGGGGTGCCCCGGCTTAGCGATACAGCGCCAAAAGCTCGTTCACTTTGCTGCGGCCGAGAATGTTGCGGCTGATTGTGCGGCGCGCTTTCACCACATACAGCGCAGCATTCTGGTACCAGTCGCGCGTCAGCTCGGTATCGTGATTGGAAATCAATACCGGTACCTGGCTCTCTACCGAGAGCTGGTGCGCCAGTTGCGCCAGGCTCTGCTGATCGGCGATGCTGAAGCTGTTGGTGTGGTAAGCGGTGAAATTCGCCGTCGCCGACAGCGGCGCATAAGGCGGATCGCAATACACCACGGCACCGGCCACGGCCTTCGCCATGGTATCGCGGTAATGCTCGCAGACAAAAGTGGCATTGCGCGATTTTTCGGCAAACCAGTAGAGCTCTTCTTCCGGGAAGTACGGTTTCTTGTACCGGCCAAACGGCACGTTGAACTCGCCGCGCAGGTTATAGCGACACAGGCCGTTATAGCAGTGACGGTTCAGGTACAGGAACAGCAGCGCCCGGCGGTAAGGCTCGATGCTAGTATTGAACTCTTCTCGCAGCAGGTAAAACTGATCCGAGTTATTGAATTCATCGGCGAAAAGCGTGCGGGCATCGCGCACGAAGTCATCCGTGCGCAGCTTAACGATGTTATACAGGTTGATAAGATCGCTATTGATGTCGGCGAGAATGTAGGCGTCGTAATCCGTATTCAGAAAGACGGATCCCGCACCCACGAAGGGCTCGATTAAGCAGTCTCCCGCCGGCAGATGGCGACGAATCTCATCTACCAGCGGGTATTTTCCACCAGCCCATTTTAAAAAAGCGCGGTTTTTCTTCATGCCGTCAATTAGCTACTTATACAATTCAGAGCGGCGGATTGTACTCTGTTTCAGACAGCACATCAGCGCACAAATTTAAATGATTTATTTTTTAAGATCTTGCTGCACTTGGTGTACAGGTCGGACCCACGGTTTTTTCGCCTGCACATCCGCCGGCAACGAAGCAATGGCGCGCTTCGCTTCCGCAGAAGACGCATAGTTGCCGCTCACCAGCACGTACCACGGTTTGCCGTCACGCTTGGTGGCGTACACCAGGTAGTTCTGCAGCTTCTGCTGTTTGGCGTAGGCGTTCAGCGTGTCGGAACGCGAAGCGCTGCTCAGCTGCAAGGTATAGTGGCTGCCCGGCGCAGACTGCAGTGAACTGCCGCTGCTGGCGACCGCTCCCGCTTTCGCGGTGGAAGACGGCTTGGCCGGCGGCGTATACACCGTGGTCGGTGATTTATGCTGCGTCGCGGTCGGTTTGG
This sequence comes from Serratia bockelmannii, assembly GCF_008011855.1. Taxonomy (GTDB): domain Bacteria; phylum Pseudomonadota; class Gammaproteobacteria; order Enterobacterales; family Enterobacteriaceae; genus Serratia; species Serratia bockelmannii. The sequence continues at coordinate 166,413 of NZ_VOUX01000032.1, read as the reverse complement.
TGGCGGCGGTTTTCGCCGGCGTTTTATGCTGTTGCGGTGCGGTGCCCTGCACAGGACGCGTCGCTTCGCGCGCCGCGGCGCCGCTCATCACCGTCGCCGGTGCGGTCGGCAGCGTCGACGCTGCGCCGGTCATGCCTTGAGTCGCGGCATCCACCTGCCCCTGCTGCTGCGACAGCGCATCCGCCATGTTGCCCGGCAAATCGACGCGCTGCTGCGCGCCGCCCTGCTGAGGCTGCGTTTGCGCTTCGGTCGGTGTGCCGGAGATCGGCGGAACGCTGACGTTCTGCGGTTGCTGCGGCTGAGTCGCGCTCACGCCGTTGTTATCGTGGGTATCCGTCGTGCCGCCCGGCACGCCGTTATTGGCGGTGGTCAGCGACGAAGAACCGGACAGGTTGATATCGCGGGCCGCGCCGTTTTGCGCGCCGCTCTCCTGAGCCGCTTCATGTTTGGTTGGCGCCTTCAGGGCGGAACCGATGCCGATAATCAGCAGCAACAGCACCAAAATGCCGATGCCAATCATCAAATGCTGGCGCGAAACGGCGAAGCGCGGCGCGGCGGCCGGCTTGCGCGAACGCGTAGGACGACGATCGCTGCTATCAGGTCTGAGATCGTCTTCCGGTTTAAACTCGTCCATCTGAAACCCTCCAACTAGAGGCAAAAGCCCACCACCGTAGACCTACCGTGGCACGGGCAGATTAACCCGATGATGGCAAAGCGACACCCGTCGTGCTCTGCTCACTGTATTAATATAGATGCAAATGGCGGCTAAGCCACTGTTACTTAGTCCGATTTAATTACGCTGCTGCTCAGGCAAGCAGGCGGCGATCGACGCCAGCACCAGCTCATGCCCTACGCCGCCGCGCACTTCCGCCGCACCGATCATGGTCGGCAGCACCAGACGCAGTTCACCCGCCAGCACTTTCTTGTCACGCAACATGTGCGGCAGATAGGATTCCGGCGTCATTTCCTGCGGCCCGCAGACCGGCAAGCCGGCGCGCAGCAGCAGCGCTTTGATACGTTCGATGTCTTCAACAGAGAACTGGCCGAGACGGTGCGCGGTTTCCGCCGCCATCACCATGCCTGCAGCCACCGCTTCACCGTGCAGCCACACGCCGTAGCCCATCTCGGCTTCGATAGCATGACCGTAAGTATGGCCCAGATTCAGCAGGGCGCGCAGACCGCTTTCGCGTTCGTCGGCGGCCACCACCTCGGCCTTCAGTTCGCAGCAGCGGCGGATACAGTAGGCCAACGCCTGCATATCCAACGCCATCAGCGCATCGATGTTATTTTCCAACCAGACGAAGAACTCGCGATCGAGGATGATCCCGTATTTGATGACTTCAGCCAGGCCGGAAGAGAGTTCACGCGTCGGCAACGTTTTCAGGCAATCCAGATCAACCACCACCGAAGCGGGTTGATAGAAAGCGCCGATCATGTTTTTGCCGAGCGGGTGGTTGACGGCGGTCTTGCCGCCTACGGAGGAGTCCACCTGCGACAACAGCGTGGTGGGAACCTGAATGAAGCGCACGCCGCGTTGGTAACACGCGGCGGCAAAACCGGTCAAATCGCCGACAACGCCGCCACCGAGGGCGATCAGCGTGGTATCGCGACCGTGCGGTTTTTCGAGCAGCGCCGAAAACACCTGCTCCAACACCGCCAGAGATTTGTACTGCTCACCATCGGGAAGAATCACCTGATCCACCACGACGCCGCTCTGCTCCAGCACCTGCCGGACACGCTCGAGATAGAGCGGCGCCAGGGTCTGGTTGGTGACCAACATCGCTTGCTCACCCGCCTTTAACGGCATAAAAGAAGCCGGATCGTTAAACAATCCGGCGGCAATGGTAATCGGGTAGCTGCGCTCCCCAAGCGTTACAGTAATTCTCTCCATGTCGCGCTCAGTTCTCTGTATGGTGCGGCGGTGGTTGATCCCCGCAACAGCGGGGAACACAAATCAGTTTTTCGCATTGGCCGACGGCGAACGCGAAAATTGGCAATCAGTTGCTTTCCAGCATGTTGATGATCTGGTTAGCAACCACTTTAGCGCTCTGATCGTCGGTGCGGATGGTGACATCGGCAATCTCTTCATACAACGGATTACGTTCTTTCGCCAAGGCTTCCAGCACTTCACGCGGCGGAGAATCAACCTGCAGCAGCGGGCGTTTTTTATCACGCTGAGTGCGAGCCAGCTGCTTCTCGATCGTGGTTTCCAGATAGACCACCACGCCGCGCGCGGACAGACGGTTGCGCGTTTCGCGCGACTTCACCGAACCGCCGCCGGTCGCCAACACAATCCCTTGTTTTTCCGTCAGTTCATTAATGACTTTTTCTTCACGATCGCGGAAACCTTCTTCCCCTTCCACGTCGAATACCCAGCCCACGTCAGCTCCGGTACGTCGCTCAATTTCTTGATCGGAGTCGAAGAACTCCATATTGAGTTGCTGAGCTAACTGACGGCCAATAGTGCTTTTGCCGGCACCCATAGGCCCAACCAGAAAGATATTGCGTTTCTCTGCCATGTTTTTCGGTATTACTAAGACAATTCGTTAATGTTAACCCGCCCCGCCAATCAAATCAGCGGCGGGACCTAAACTGAAACCTCATGAGCGATAGTGCGAGATCAGACGAAAAATTATCTCAACACTCTTGGTAGTTTGGCAACCGAATAAATCGCAATCCACGCCGCGGGAGGGAAACCATATGTTTTTAACGGCGTCTTGACGCTAACAAAAAACCTCGGTGCTCAATTCGGTAACCCTTGTAAGCTAAATCGGCCGCAGCGTCAAACGCAGATCCCCCCAAGGGGATAAAAAAGTGTATCTGCTCATCAACTTTAGGAGATTTGCCGCCCAGCCGACAGGCAGCCGCTTATCCCTTAATCAAGGTCGGCGTAATGAAGATCACCAGCTCGCGTTTTTTCTGTTGTACGCCACTTTGCCGGAACAAGCCCCCCAGCAGTGGCGCATCTCCCAATCCCGGCACCTTGTCCGCCGTCTTGCCGCTATGCCGTTGAAAAATACCGCCGAGCACCAGGGTTTCACCGCTTTTCACCGTGATCTGCGTCTTAATCTCCTGTTTATCGATGGTCAATGCCTCCCCCGCCCCGCGGCTGATGGCACGCCCCGGCATATTTTGGCTGATGTGCAACGTCAGCGTGATGCGCCCGTCCGGCAACACTTTCGGCGTCACCTCCATGCCCAGCACCGCCTCTTTGAACTCAATCGCGGTCGCACCGCTGGCGCCGCTCGACACTTCATAAGGGATCTCCGTCCCCTGTTTGATGCTGGCGGTTTGCAGGTGCGCCGTCAGCAAACGCGGGCTGGCGATGATCTCCACCTGATTCTCCTGCTCCAGCGCCGTCAGCTCGAGGCTCAGCAAACGCCCGCTGATGCGCGCCAAATGGAAACCGGCGCTCACCGCGCTGCGCTCCAACGGCAGATTAACGCCGAGATTGCCCGGCCGCAGCGGCCGCGTCGGTTTTTCGTCGGCCGCCAATCCCCAACGCACACCAAGTTCACGCAGGCTTTCGCTGTTGATGGTCACGATATGCGCCGCCAGCTGCACCTGTGCCAGCGGCGCGTCCATTTCCGTCACCCTTTTTTTCAACTGCGCCAGGATTGGCGCCGTGTCGCGCAGTAACAGCGTATTGGTGCGCTTATCCGCCAGCACGCTGCCACGCTCGCTGAGCAAGGCGCCGCGTTGAGCATTGAGGCTTTCGGCAATCTCCGCCGCATCGCCGTTTTGTAACGTCAGGGTCAAGCTGTGCAAAGGCTGCCGCTGCGCCAGCGCTTCTCGCTGCTGTTTTTTTTCCTGCGCGTCCGGCTCCGGGGCGACCAGCATCACGCTCCCCTCCCGCGTCATCGTCAGCTTGCCCATACGCAGGGTCAGCGCCAGCGCCTGAGGCCAGGGCACATTCTCCAGCCGCAGCGTCAGATTGCCGCTTACGCCGGGCGCGACGATCAGGTTCATCTGCCGATAATCCGCCAGCGCCTGCAGGATGACCGTCACTGGCGCATCCTGGAACTCCAGGGAAACCTGCTGTTTATCCTGCGCCTGGACGATGCCGAGCGACAGACACCACAACGCCACGCCCAATCCAGCGAGTCCTTTCATGGTTTGCCATCCTTGTTGTTGTCCATCATGAGCGAGATGTCGCCCTGGCTCGCCGGACAATCCGGTTCGGCCGCCAGCGCCGTTAACGTCAGGCTGCGCGCCCGCACCTGCGCCACCTGCCAACGCTCGTCCAGCACCCACTGCTGCGGCCGCAGGCGCAACCACTGCCCTGCCGGCGTCACCACCCAGCCATAGCGCAGCGGCGGTTGCCCGATGACGCCTTTCAGTCGCCAACCCGCTGGCGATGCCTCCTGATGGGCACAAACAGGCAGCGGAGGCGGCGCAAACGGATCGCGCGGTTCTGCACACAAGGCCCACGGCCATAGCAGCCACCACCAACGGCCCGGTCTTTTACTCATCGGCCTGCTCCTCGGCGGCATCCTGCAACACCAACCGCGCCGTCATGCCCTGCGGCGGCGTTTCCACACTCAATTGTTCGAGACGCAAATTGGCGGGCAGCGCCTCCAACAGCGCCAACAAACCGGCATAATCAATGCGCAAACTCAGCGTTTGCCGCAGCGGTTTTTCCTGCCGCTGCCAGCGCAACAAGGCGCCCCCCGCTTGTTGCAGCACGTTCGCCAGATCGCCGGTGGTGGTCGGACCGATCGGCGTTGGCGGCATAGGGGCTTCCGGCGCCTCGTCCAGTTGGTGCTGTACCATGGAAATCTGTTGCAACAGGCGCTGTTGCCGCTCCGCCGCGTTTTCCCGCTGACGCCATTCGTCTTGCAGCAGCCAACCGCCGCCCAACAGCGCCAGCGTGCCGATGCCCAGCCCTTGCGCCACCAGCAATAGCCAGCCCGGCAAGTTCAGCCAAAAGCGCAGCCCGGATGACAAACGGCTATCCATCACGCCCCCACTGCGCCGCCAGATGAAAGGAATACAGACCGTCGTCCCGTTGCGTTACCTCAGCCAAACGCAGCCGTGGCAACGCAGGCATCCCCGCCAGCCGCCGTTCGAACTGCGTGATGGCCGCAGGAGAGCGGCTCAATCCACGCAGCCGCAGACCGTTCGTCGCATCGCTGTCCAGCGCCGTGAGCCACAGCGGTGGAGGAATGCTGAAGGACAATTGCTGAAGCAACTGCAAATAACGCCGGTTATGTTGGCCGTTGCGCGCCTGCCGTTCGGCGCGGGCGCTGTGCAGCGCTCGCTGCGCCCGCTCTTGCTTCTGCTGATGGGCGAGCAACGTCAAGGCCGCCAGCTCTTCACCCAGCATCGTTAGCCGCGCCTGCCGCTGCGCCTGTTGGTGACGCAGTTGGCCGGCAACCAGAAACAGCGCCAGCAGCAGTAGCGTTACCTGCAACAGCAGCGCACCCAGCCAGAAACAGCCGCGCCGCCGATCGCGGCGCTGTCGCCAGGGCAGAAAGTTGACCTGATACATCAGCGATCCTCCTCGCGCAGCGCCAGACCACCGGCCAATGCGAACGCCGCAGGATGCGCAGGCAACGGTGGGCGCAACTGCGTGAAGGCGCTGAGCGGCGACCAGGCAAGGCAACCGGCGGGCAAGGCACCTGCCAGCACGCTGCCGGCATAGACCGGCCGATCGTCGCCCGCCGGCATCTGGGCTTGCAGCGCCCGCAGCGCCTGCGCGTCATCGTCGCCCGGCGCCAGACCAAAGGCGAACGCGCCGTCAGCCGGCGCCACCCACAGCCATTCTCGTTCGAGACGGTGCATCAGCCCCGCAGCGGGCGGTACGCCTGCCGCCGTCGCCATCATCCGCAGCGCACAAGGGGTGATATCGACCGCTTGCGGATGCAGGCCAGCCTGACGCAAACAATGCAGCCACTGCTGCAGCTCCTGCCGCCGCGCGGCGGTCAGCAACAGCGCCGCCTCATCCGCCGGCGCGGTGCGATAGTCGAGCGCCAGCGTCTGGCCATCGAGCGGAAACTGCTTCAAACCGTGGCCACCGATATAGTCGCTGCGTTCCGGCTCGCGCAGCCGCGCGTCCGGCTGCGCCATGCGCTGCTGCAACACGCGCTGCGCCGGCAGAGCAATGCGTAAGGAAATATGTCGCGGCAGTTGAACGCGCCATTGCCGCAGCGCCCGGATCAGGAATTCGGAAGGTTCCAGGCAGCCATCGCGTAAAACCGCCTGCGGCAGCGCCTGCTGCCACCAGTGGCGCAACTGCCAGCCATTGCGGCGGCGTTGGGCCGCCACCGCGCGCACGCAGTCGATTTGTATATCCAGCCCCACCTGCCATGCTTGAGGGAACATGTTTCGCAAGCCTCCATAACATCAGATGATAAAAGAACATATCCATGTCGCAGGCTTGCCTTTATACTACCGCGCGGTTGTTTATAAACTGCCCAAATGACTTAGAAATGGGAAATCTCAGGTGAAGTTCGTAAAGTATTTACTAATCCTTGCAGTATGTTGCATCGTGCTGGGAGCAGCCTCGATTTTCGGCTTGTACAAATATGTCGAGCCGCAGCTGCCCGACGTCGCAACGCTGAAAGACGTACGGCTGCAGATACCGATGCAGGTTTACAGCGCCGATGGCGAACTGATCGCCCAATACGGTGAGAAGCGCCGCATTCCGCTGAAACTGGATCAAATTCCGCCGGTGATGGTGCACGCATTTATCGCCACCGAAGACAGCCGCTTCTATGATCACCATGGCGTCGATCCGGTCGGCATCTTCCGCGCCGCCTCAATCGCGCTGGTCTCCGGCCACGCTTCGCAAGGGGCCAGTACCATTACCCAACAGCTGGCGCGTAACTTCTTCTTAAGCCCGGAACGCACCCTGATGCGTAAAATCAAGGAAGCTTTCCTGGCGGTACGCATCGAGCAGATGCTCACCAAGGATGAAATCCTTGAGCTGTATCTGAACAAGATCTATCTGGGTTACCGCGCCTACGGCGTGGGCGCCGCCGCACAGGTCTATTTCGGCAAAGACGTCAGCCAGCTCACCCTGAGCGAGATGGCGACCATCGCCGGCCTGCCGAAAGCCCCGTCTACCTTCAACCCGCTCTATTCGCACGATCGCGCCGTTGCCCGCCGCAACGTGGTGCTGTCGCGCATGCTGGACGAGCATTACATCACGCAGGCGCAGTACGATCAGGCGCGCGCCGAAGATCTGGTCGCCAACTACCATGCGCCGGAAATCAGCTTCTCCGCGCCGTATCTCTCCGAGATGGTGCGTCAGGAGATGATCAAGCGCTACGGTGAAAACGCCTATACCGACGGTTACAAGGTTTACACCACCGTCACCAAACGGCTGCAGCTGGCGGCGCAGGAGTCGGTACGCAACAACGTGCTGGCCTATGACATGCGCCACGGCTACCGCGGCCCATCCAACGTGTTGTGGAAAGTCGGCGAAGCGGCCTGGGATCGCAAACAGATTGTCGACTCGCTGAAAAACTTGCCGAGCTACGGCCCACTGGCGCCGGCGGTCATCACCGCTGCTAACCCGCAGGAAGCGACGGCGATGCTGGCCGATGGCAGCAGCATTGCCCTGCCGATGGCCACCATGCGCTGGGCGCGGCCGTACCGTTCAGACACTCAGCAAGGCCCAACGCCGAAACGCGTCACTGACGTGGTGCAGACAGGTCAGCAGGTATGGGTGCGTAAAGTGAACGACGCCTGGTGGCTGTCGCAGGTGCCGGACGTCAACTCGGCGCTGGTCTCGATCAACCCGAACGACGGCGCGGTGAAAGCGCTGGTCGGCGGCTTCGACTTCAACCAGAGCAAGTTCAACCGCGTGACGCAGGCCCTGCGTCAGGTGGGGTCAAACATCAAACCGTTCCTGTACACCGCCGCGATGGATAAAGGCCTGACGCTGGCCACTATCCTGAACGATTTGCCGATCACCCGCTGGGATGCCGGCGCCGGCACCGACTGGCGGCCGAAGAACTCACCGCCGACCTACGACGGCCCGATTCGCCTGCGGCAGGGGCTGGGGCAATCGAAGAACGTGGTGATGGTGCGCGCAATGCGTGCGATGGGCGTCGACTACGCGGCGGAATATCTGCAGCGCTTCGGCTTCCCGGCACAGAACATCGTGCATACCGAATCGCTGGCGCTAGGTTCCGCCTCCTTTACCCCGATGCAGCTGGTACGCGGCTACGCGGTGCTGGCGAACGGCGGTTACCTGGTTGACCCGTACTTCATCACCAAGATTGAAGACGACAACGGCAATACGGTGTTCGAAGCTAAACCGAAAGTGGTGTGCAGCAGCTGCAACCTGCCGGTGATCTACGGCGACACCCACCGTTCGGCGGTGCTGTCCGACGACAACATCGAAAACGTCGCCACCTCGCAGGAAGGCAGCAACAGCACGGTGCCGATGCCGCAGCTGGAGCAGGTTACCCCGGCTCAGGTGCAGCAGGACGGTGACCAACAGTATGCGCCGCACGTGATCAGCACGCCGCTGGCCTTCCTGATCCACGACGCGCTGAACAGCAACATCTTCGGCGAACCGGGTTGGATGGGCACTGCCTGGCGTGCCGGGCGCGATCTGAAACGTCATGATATCGGCGGCAAAACCGGTACCACCAACAGTTCCAAAGACGCCTGGTTCTCCGGCTATGGCCCGGATACCGTGACGTCGGTGTGGATCGGTTTCGACGATCACCGCCGCGATCTGGGCCGTTCGACGGTATCCGGCGCTATCCCGGATCAGATTTCCGGCGGTGAAGGCGGAGCCAAGAGCGCCCAGCCGGCGTGGGACGACTTCATGAAGACCGCGCTGGAAGGCATTCCGGAGCAGAAAGTCACGCCGCCGCCAGGCATCATCAGCGTCACCATCGACAAAAGCAGCGGCAAGCTCTCCGGCGGTGGCGGTGGCAGCCGTTCCGAGTACTTTATCGAAGGGACGCAGCCGACGGACTACCCATCGCGCGATACCGGCACCACATTGACCGATCCGGGCGGTGAAAGCCACGAGCTGTTCTGATCGAAAAGGGCCAGAGAAATCTGGCCCTTTTTTTATTCGGCGCGAAGCGTATCAGCGCGACGCGCGCAAAAACGCCTCGGAGAGAAACAGCGCGCTGACGTTGCGCGCCTCACGGAAATCCGGTTCCGCCAGCAACGCCATCATGTTGGCGATCGGCCAGCGCACCTGCGGCAAGGGCTCCGGTTCATCCCCTTCCAGGCTCTGCGGGTAGAGATCGTGGGCCAGCACGATATTCATTTTGCTGGAAAAGTAGGATGGCGCCATCGTCAGCTTGCTGAGAAAATCAAAGCGCTTCGCGCCGTATCCCACCTCTTCCATCAGCTCGCGGTTGGCCGCTTCCAGCACGCCCTCTCCGGGATCGATCAACCCTTTCGGGAAACCCAGCTCATAGGATTCAGTGCCCACCGCATATTCGCGGATCAGCAGCAGGTCATCGCCAATCACCGGCACGATCATCACCGCTTCGCGATCCGAAGGCCGCATGCGCTCATACACCCGCCGAACCCCGTTGCTGAATTCCAAATCGACCGACTCGACGTTGAACAAACGCGAACGCGCGACCGTTTCCACTTTCAGAATTTTAGGTTTTTGCAGGTGTTTATCCATGATTGCCTCAAAGAGGTTACCCAGGCGTGGACGGGGCAACCGAAATAATGATTGGCGTAACGCACGGCTCGTTGGCGCTCAAATGCTGACCAAACTCGATCCTGATCACATTGTGCGTTAATGGCAAGCTCCGCCGCAACGAGCATGAACAGTAATTTACTTTCTTTTAACAAGCGTAGCCAGCGGCGGGCGATTTTCCGTACTGATTCAGCAAACAGCACGCATGAAAATAGGATAATGCCGATATCGACGGCAGAGGCCGGTTGCTAGTATCACGCAGGCAAGAATCAGTGATAAAATGGCCTTGCGTCATGAAGGAATGAGATCCAGAGCGAGAATCTGTTTGTTCCCTCATTAGTTCTGGGTGCCTCCTGGCGGTTTACTCCGTATAATATTCAGCTTTTCATCAGGTTGGCGAAATTCACGGGTGTGAGATGGGGATTGCATGAGCACAATAGTGTTGATATTGGCCTTAGTGCTTGTCTGCCTGATTGCCGCCGGCCTGTACCTGTGGTTCAAGGCCCGCAACCCGTCGGCGCTGGCGCACGCGTTGCCGTTTATCAAGCCTGCCCACCGCAAGCTGACCGATGAAGAGCGCGCCGCGGTCGAGTTCTACCTCAATCAGCAAAACAAGCTGAGCAACAAACTGTTGCCCGGCGGCGGCGCTACGCTGCCCGCAGCCAAACTGGCGCTCACCCCGCAAAGCGATAACGTTTATCCCGTCACGCACGCCATCACCCGCTACGGTCTGGCCAGCGACGATCCCAATAAATGGCGCTATTACCTCGATGCCGAAGAGGTACATCTGCCGCCGTTTTGGGAACCCTACATCACCGCCGACAACCATGTGGAAGTGATCCGAACCCAGACGCTGCCACTGGTGATTTCGCTCAACGGGCACTCGCTGAAAGATCATATTCACGACCGGCCGCAGCCGCCGGTGGTGACCGCCGCGCCGACCAAAAACGCTTCCATCCGCAAGGAAGAGAGCGAACATGTCGAGCTGGTGAACATTCGTAAGGAAACGCCGGAAGAGCATGCGCTGAACCGGCCGAACGGCATCCGTGAAGCCGTCATCATCTCCGCCGCGCTGCTGCTGCTGTTCTTCAGCCTGATCAGCCCGGTGCTGGTGATCCCGTGGATGATTTTCGTGGCGGTGCTGATGATCGCCTGGGGATGCTGGAACCTGTTCCGCCGTCCGGCGTCACGCGAGCTGAAAGAGATCCACTGCCTGCGCGGCACGCCGAAGCGCTGGGGACTGTTCGGCGAATCCGGCCAGGGACAGATCAGCAACATTTCACTCGGCATCATCGATCTTATCTACCCGCCGCACTGGCAGCCGTACCTGACGCAAGACTTGGGCAAGACCACCGATGTGGACGTCTACCTCAATCGGCAGGTGGTGCGCCAGGGCCGTTTCCTCTCGCTGCATGACGAAGTGAAGAATTTTCCGCTGCAGCAGTGGGGCCGCAACGCGGTGCTGGTCGCCAGTTCGGCACTGGTACTGCTGTTGTTGCTGATCTATATCCCGCTCAATCTGCCGCTGACCCTCAGCATGGCCTGGCTGCAAGGCGCGCAAAAAGTGGAAGTGACCAGCGTACAGGCGCTGGAAGCTACGCCGCTGCGCATCGGCGACACCCTGAAGGTGCGCGGCAGCGGCATGTGCTATGTGCCGCCGCCGGCCAACGGTGGCGGCGCCGTCAATTTTGCGCCGTTCGATTGCTCCGGCATTTACTGGAACAACGCCGCCCCGCTGCCGCAGCCGGAATCAGAAGTCATAGACAAAGCGACGGCCCTGCTGGCCACGGTCAACAGCCAGCTGCATCCGAGCGGTACCGATCAGAAGATCAACCCGCAGCTGGCCAGCGCCATCGAGAAATCCGGCATGATCCTGTTGGATGACTTTTCTGATATCGTTTTGAAAACACAGGATTTATGCCAGGCAGAAAACGACTGTGTGCGGCTGAAAAACGCGCTGGTCAACCTGGGCAACGCCAAAAACTGGAGCGGCCTGGTGAAACGCGCCAGATCAGGCGCGCTGCAAGGCGTCAACGTCCTGCTGCGCCCGGTAAGCGCCGAGTCGCTGGAAAGCCTGACCAAAGTGGCCACGTCGTCGTTCATCTTCAATGAAACGCGTCTGGCCGCCGCGGCGCTCAACAGCCCGCCGCCGGGCGGTTTCCTGATCCGCAGCGATGAAGGTCGACAGTTGGTCAGCCATCCGCAATCCTCAGCGCCGCAGAGCGAATACAACGCTCTTGACCAGTGGAATGAGTTGCAGCGCCTTTCCACTCTGCTGCTGCATACCCCATTCCAGGCGCAGGGGGTGATCACCAGCCTCAGCGTCGATGCCAACGGCACCCGCCACGTGGCGTTGCACAGCGAACCGGACATGATCACCCTGTGGCGCTACCTCGGTACCAGCCTGCTGTTGCTGGCGGTGGTCGTCAGCCTGGGCTATAACGCCTGGCGGCTGGTACAGCGTCGGCGCATCAATCAGCACCGCGTCGCCGATATCCAGCGTTACTACGACAGCTGCTTCAATCCGCAGCTCAATCCGATGTCAATGCGGCCGATGGCCTGAACCTGACGCCGGGGGTCTCCGCCCTGTCATCTGCTTATGCTACGCTAACGCTATTATTCTCATCTGCGGACCGCCCGTCGGTCCGCCCATGGAGTTTTTATGGTTCCCGAGTTTGATTGGCCGCAGATCGATACCGTGCTGCTGGATATGGACGGCACCTTGCTGGATCTGGAGTTCGACAGCCACTTCTGGCTCAGCCTGGTGCCGCAAGCGCTGAGCGAAAGGCGCGCCATTCCGTTCGACGAAGCCCGTCATATCATTGAACGGGAATATCAGGCGGTGCAGCACACCATGAACTGGTATTGCTTCGATTACTGGAGCGAGCGGTTGGATCTGGACATCTACCGCATGACCAGCGAAGTCGGTAGCCGCGCGCGGCTGCGCGAAGACACCGAGCCGTTTTTACGGGCGCTGCGCGACGCCGGTCTGCAAACCATTTTGCTGACCAACGCCCATCCTCACAGCCTGGCGGTGAAAATCGAGCATACCGGCCTCGATCGGCACCTTGATTTATTGTTTTCCACCCACACATTTGGTTATCCGAAAGAAGATCAGCGTCTGTGGCAGGCGGTGCAACAGCACACCGGGTTCAACCCACAGCGCACGCTGTTTGTCGATGACGGCGAGCCGATCCTCGACGCGGCGCGCACTTTCGGCATTCGTTACTGCCTGGGCGTGCAAAACCCGGACTCCAGCACGGCGGAAAAAAGCTTCCAGCGCCATCCGTCGATGCGCGACTACCGTCTGCTGATACCGGCGCTGGCCAAGGGGGAAGCATGAAGGAAAAAGCGACGCGCGACGACGCGGTCCGACTGGATAAGTGGCTGTGGGCCGCACGCTTCTATAAGACTCGCGCGCTGGCGCGCGAAATGATCGACGGCGGCAAGGTGCATTACAACGGCCAGCGCGGCAAACCGAGCAAGATTGTCGAACTCAATGCCGAGCTTAAGCTGCGGCAGGGCAACGAAGAACGTACGGTGATCGTGCTGGCGCTGACCAGCCAACGCCGCGGTGCCAACGAGGCGCAGCAAATGTATCAGGAAACCGAAGCCAGCATCGCCAACCGCGAAAAAATGGCGCTGGCGCGCAAGATGAACGCGTTGACCATGCCGCATCCGGACCGTCGTCCGGACAAAAAGGAGCGGCGCGACCTGATGAAATTTAAATTTGGTGAGCCGGAATAACCCCTCACCGTAATGAGAGAAGATTATGTCCAACCATGACCAATTGCACCGTTACCTGTTTGAAAACTACGCGGTGCGCGGCGAGCTGGTTACCGTCAGCGAAACCTATCAGCAGATCCTGAACAACCACGACTACCCGGCGCCGGTGCAAAAGCTGCTGGGTGAACTGCTGGTCGCCACCAGTCTGTTGACCGCAACCCTGAAGTTCGACGGCGACATCACCGTGCAGCTGCAGGGCGACGGCCCGCTGAAGCTGGCGGTGATCAACGGCAACAACCGCCAGGAGATGCGTGGCGTTGCGCGCACCCAGGCGCCTATCGCCGACGACAGCACCCTGCATCAGATGATCGGCAACGGCGTCATGGTCATCACCATTTCCCCGACGGAAGGCGAGCGCTATCAGGGCGTGGTCGGCCTGGAAGGTGAAACCCTGGCAGAATGCCTGGAAGCCTACTTCCGCCAGTCCGAGCAGCTGCCAACCCGCCTGTTCATCCGCACCGGCGAAGTGGAAGGCAATGCCGCAGCAGCCGGTATGCTGCTGCAGGTGCTGCCGGCGCAGGACGGCAACCTCGATGATTTCGATCATCTGGTGCAACTGACCAACACGGTCAAAAGCGAAGAGCTGTTCGGCCTGCCGGCCAACGAAGTGTTGTACCGCCTGTACCATCAGGAAGAGGTCACCTTGTACGAACCGCAGGACGTGCAGTTCCGTTGCACCTGTTCGCGCCAGCGTTGCGCCGACGCGCTAATGACCCTGCCGACCGATGAAGTGGCGGACATGCTGGAGCAGGACGGTAATATCGACATGCACTGCGACTACTGTGGCAGCCACTATGTCTTTGACCCGGTTGATGTTGCCGCGTTGTATGCGGGTAACACCAGTGAAAGCGACCAGTTGCACTAAGTAACACCTTTTCGGCGGGCGCCCCCGGCGCCCGCCAACGCCCGCCGTTTGCACGTTTGCTTTTTTCCGTGTGCTATCTCTCAGATCGTAACGAAATACCGCCTAAAACGTTAAATATTTGATACCCATCGCGGTTACTCACCGTTAGATCCCTACAATTGCCGCCAGAAATTCTGTGACCAAGGAGTAGTAACATGCGCGTTAAAGGTATAACCCCTCAGGATCTGGCCGCTTACGGCATTCACGACGTTAGCGAAATCGTTCACAACCCGAGCTATGAACTGCTGTTTAAGGAAGAAACAGACCCATCTCTGGAAGGTTTTGAGCGTGGGGTAGTCACCAAGCTGGGTGCCGTCTCCGTCGATACCGGCATCTTCACCGGCCGTTCGCCGAAAGACAAATACATCGTCCGCGACGACATCACCCGCGATACCGTGTGGTGGGCCGATCAGGGCAAAGGCAAAAACGACAACAAACCTCTCAGCCCGGAAGTGTGGGCCGATCTGAAACACCTGGTCACCGAGCAGCTTTCCGGCAAACGTCTGTTCGTGGTGGATACCTTCTGCGGCGCCAACGCTGACTCGCGCCTGAAAGTGCGTTTCATCACCGAGGTGGCCTGGCAGGCGCACTTCGTGAAAAACATGTTCATCCGCCCGAGCGACGACGAGCTGGCTGACTTCGAGCCGGACTTCGTGGTGATGAACGGCGCCAAATGCACCAACCCGAACTGGCAGCAACAAGGCCTGAACTCGGAGAACTTCGTCGCCTTCAACCTGACCGAGCGCATGCAGCTGATCGGCGGCACCTGGTACGGCGGCGAAATGAAGAAAGGCATGTTCTCGATGATGAACTACCTGCTGCCGCTGAAAGGCATCGCTTCGATGCACTGCTCGGCCAACGTGGGCGAGAAAGGCGACGTGGCGGTGTTCTTCGGCCTGTCCGGTACCGGCAAGACCACCCTTTCCACCGATCCTAAGCGTCAGCTGATCGGCGATGACGAGCACGGCTGGGACGACGACGGCGTGTTTAACTTCGAAGGCGGCTGCTACGCCAAGACCATCAAGCTCTCTGAAGAAGCCGAGCCGGACATCTATCACGCCATCAAACGCGACGCGCTGCTGGAAAACGTCACCGTGCTGGCCGACGGCAGCATCGACTTCAACGACGGTTCGAAAACCGAGAACACCCGCGTTTCTTACCCGATCTACCATATCCAAAACATCGTCAAGCCGGTGTCCAAAGCGGGTCACGCCACCAAAGTGATCTTCCTGACCGCCGACGCCTTCGGCGTGTTGCCGCCGGTATCGCGTCTGACCGCCAACCAGACTCAGTATCACTTCCTGTCCGGTTTCACCGCCAAATTGGCCGGCACCGAACGCGGCGTAACCGAGCCAACGCCAACCTTCTCCGCCTGCTTCGGCGCTGCGTTCCTGTCACTGCACCCGACGCAGTACGCCGAAGTGTTGGTGAAACGCATGCAGGCCGCCGGCGCCCAGGCTTACCTGGTCAACACCGGCTGGAACGGCACCGGCAAACGCATCTCGATCAAAGATACGCGCGGCATCATCGACGCCATCCTGAGCGGTGAAATCGACAAGGCGGAAACCGTTACCCTGCCAATCTTCGATCTGGCGATGCCGACCGCGCTGCCGGGCGTGAACCCAGAGATCCTCGATCCGCGCAATACCTACGCCAGCCTCGAGCAGTGGCAGGAAAAAGCGCAGGATCTGGCCGAGCGCTTCATCACCAACTTCGACAAATACACCGACACGCCTGCGGGCGCCGCGCTGGTTAGCGCCGGCCCGAAGCTGTAATTCGGTAGCGTTACCTCTTCAGCTAAGGCGCGGATCCCGCGCCTTTTTTTATTTTCATCGATTGCTTTTTAACCAGTAAGGCGAGAAAATAAGTCAATGCAATCATTGATAGCAAAGGAGGTTTAAATGGCGACTATCACCGTCAGAAATCTGGACGACGAAATCAAAGAGCTGCTGCGTATCTCAGCGGCGAAAAACGGCCATTCTATGGAAGAGGAAGCGCGCATGATCCTGAAACAGGCGCTGGTGAAAAAGCCGCCGCGCTATGGATTGGGTACCTGGATGCATCAGCACTTCGCCGAATTCGGCGGCGTTGAGCTGGAGATCCCACCGCGTGACGCCGTGCCGCCACGCATCGTCACCTTTGATGATGAAGATGACAACGCATGATCATTATCGACACCAACGTCATTTCAGAAACGCTGCGTCCCAGCCCGTACTACAACGTCATTAACTGGTTAAATGAAAAGGACAATGACGAGCTCTATCTCAGCGCCATTGTCCTCGCCGAACTGTTCAGCGGTGTCGCCTGCATGCCTGACGGCAAGCGCCAGCGGGATCTCAAGCTGAAATTGGCGGACGCCATTGAATTGAAGTTCGAGGGGCAGATATTGCCGTTTGATGGGCTGTGCGCGATGCAATACGCGGAATTGACGGCAAGGAATCGGCTGCTGGGTAAAGCGATGAGCGTGCCGGATACCCAAATCGCCGCCACCTGCCTGCATTACGGTGCCGCCCTGGCCACCCGCAATACCAAAGACTTCCTCCACTGCGGTATCGAATTAATCGATCCGTGGCAGGCGCCGACCGGCCGCCGGTTGCATGAGGATGCGGCGGAATACTACGTGATGAGCAGAAAGTCCTGACGGGGCCGCAGCGGCTCGGCCCACACCAGAGGTCAGGCGTTTTCCCTGGCCGTTTGATGACCGTTGGTCGACTCTTTTTTCTCCATCGGCAACGGAATATACGCGCGGATCAACAGCCCGCCGCGCTCGCTGGTGCCGATATCCAGTTCGCCGTCATGCGCGTCGATAATACGCTGCACGATCGCCAGCCCCAGACCGGTGCCGCTGGTGCTGCGCGCGCTGTCACCGCGTACGAACGGCTGCAGCAGGTGCTTCAACTCTTCCGGCTTGATACCCGGGCCGTCATCTTCCACCTGGAACCAGCCGCGCTGCAGCTCGCGGCCGCTGCTGACCTTGATCCAGCCGTTGCCGTAACGCGCCGCGTTCACCACCATGTTCACCGCCGCCCGCTTAATCGACAGTGGGTGCACGTTCATCATCAGTTCGCCCGGTGACAACGCGGTTTCAATCACCCGCTCATAACCGCTCTCCGCCGCAACCACCTCGCCCAAAATGGCGTTCAGGTCGCTGCTTTCGGTCGGCATCTCCTGCCCGGTGCGCAGATAATCGATGAACTGCTCGATGATGGCGTTGCACTCTTCGATGTCTTTATTGATCGACTCGGCCAGATAACCGTCTTCGGCGCTCATCATCTCCGTCGCCAGCCGGATACGCGTCAACGGCGTGCGCAGATCATGGCTGACCCCGGCCATCAGCAAGGTGCGATCGTCCGCCAGCTGCTTGACGCCCGACGCCATCTGATTGAATGCGCGAGTCACCGACCGCACTTCGGAAGCCCCATACTCGCGCAGCGGCGGCGGAATAATCCCTTTGCCCACCTGCAGCGCCGCATGTTCCAGCTCCACCAGCGGGCGGTTTTGAATACGAATAAACAGCCAGGCACCGCCGATCGCGAGCAGCATGATCGCCAGCGTATAACGGAACAGCGGAGAGAAGTCGCCCTGATGGATTTCCGTCAGCGGTACGCGCACCCAGATATCGGGTTGCAGCCAGGTTTTCAGCCACACCACCGGGGAGTTCTTGTTCACCTCCACCCGCACATCGGTCGGCCCGCCGAGCTGCTGCGCCATCTGCTGGCTGAGGAACTGGTAGTGCTGCGCCCAGCGCAGGCCGCTCTCCTCCGCCGCCGAGTTGGTGTAGAGAGAAATGCCCAACTCGCGGTAGATCTCACGACGGAACGCTGGCGGCACTTCCAACAGCGTGCCGTCCTCCAGCTGCAGCCGATCGGTCATCAGCATACGCACTTCGTAAGCCAGTACCTTGTTGAACTGCTGCAGGCTGGGCAGGATGGCGAAGTTCAGCACCACCAGATAGGTCGTCACCAGGCTGACGAACAGCAAAGTGACGATCAACAACAGGGTTCGGGCAAACGAGCTACGCGGTGAAAAGCGCAATCGCCTCATGCCTTGCTGCCGTCCGGGACGAAGACGTAGCCGAGACCCCACACGGTCTGGATATAACGCGGATGCGCCGGATCTTCTTCAACCATGCGGCGCAGACGAGAGATCTGCACGTCGATGGAGCGCTCCATGGCGCTGTATTCGCGGCCACGCGCCAGATTCATCAGCTTATCGCGCGACAGCGGTTCACGCGGGTGGCTGACCAGCGCCTTCAGTACCGCGAATTCGCCGCTGGTCAACGGCATCGGCTCGTCTTCGCGGAACATCTCGCGGGTGCCGAGGTTCAGTTTGAATTTACCGAACGCGATCACCGCCTCTTCCTGCGAAGGCGCGCCCGGCAGTTCGTTCGCCTGGCGGCGCAGCACCGCGCGGATACGAGCCAACAGCTCACGCGGGTTGAACGGTTTAGGAATGTAGTCGTCGGCGCCGATTTCCAGGCCCACGATGCGATCGACCTCTTCGCCTTTCGCGGTGACCATAATGATCGGCATCGGGTTGCTCTGGCTGCGCAGGCGGCGGCAGATGGACAGGCCGTCTTCGCCCGGCAACATCAGATCGAGCACCATCAAATGGAAGGATTCACGAGTCAGCAAGCGATCCATTTGCTCAGCGTTGGCAACGCTGCGAACCTGGAAGCCCTGCTCGGTTAAATAACGTTCTAAAAGCGCGCGCAGGCGCATGTCATCATCGACAACCAGGATCTTATGATTCTCTTGCATGGTATTACTCCCAAAGGCTTTATTGCCTGACTCGAATATTGTTAGAAAACCTTGCCATTTGAGACAGCGTTTAATGGTATGTATTCTAGACGAAATTGTTACAAAGCTTATTCTTTTCCCCATTTATCAACAATTTTCAGTGAATGTCGACGGGGGTTCGTCAAAATTTCGCCCTTTGTCGGCGCAATGTGGGGCGACGGCCCAATTTTGTGCAATTTCGCCACCGGGAAGCACCCGGTGGCGTTCAGCTCTCGGGTCAGGAAGTTTGCAGGAAACGCGCCAGCTGCCTGCGCAGCTGCCGGTTCTCTTGCTGTAGCGCATCAACCCGGTCGAGCAGCGTCAGCGCCATGGCGATCCCCGGCCAGTCCAGATCCAGCTCCGCCCGCAGCCTGCGTGCGCGCTGCAGATGGCTCAGCGCCGGATAATCAAACTCCCAGCGCGGCTGCGCCGGCTCCAGCGGCACGATCACGCCCAGGCCGACGATCTCGACCAGCTCGTCCTCTGAAATCTCCACCCTCTGACACAGCTCCACCACGGTGAAAGTGATCTCTTTTTTCATCATCTGCTTTACTCCCATTCCGCGCGCGGGTTGAATGCCGCCTGTTCAGCCAGTTCCCGCCACAGGGCGCTGGCCTTCTCGTTCGGCTTCGGCGGCATCACCACCTTGAGAATAACGTACAGGTCACCGGGCTCTTTCTTGCCCGCCAACCCTTTGCCTTTGACCCGCAGCCGTTTGCCGCTCTGGCTGCCGGCCGGCACGGTCAGCGCGATTTTGCCGGTCAGCGTCGGCACCTCGATGCTGGCACCCAGTGCCGCTTCCCACGGAGCGAGCGGCGCCACGATGCTCAGGTTGTGGCCATCTATCTCAAACAGCGGGTGCGGCGCGAGGCGAATGACCAGATACAGATCGCCGTTTTGGCCGCCGCCCACGCCGGCAACGCCCTGCCCCTTGAGGCGAATGCGCTCGCCATCGCCCACGCCGGCCGGGATTTTCACGTTCAACGTTTTGTTGGCTTCGCTCACCTGCCGCCCCAGCTCGTCATACACCGGCAGCGTATAGGAGATCTCGCGGCTTTGGCCATGCAGCGTTTCCTCGAGGAACAGCGGCACCTCCATCTCCAGATCCTGGCCGCGGAAGCCATGCCCGCCGTGCGAGTGCGAAGCGGAGCGGTGCCCGCCCGCCGCACGCCCGCCGAACATGCTCTCGAAGAAGTCGGAGAAGTCTTGCGCGTCGGCGCCGCCGCCGTGCCATGAAGCGCTCTGCTGATAGCCGCCGTGATCGCCGCGCGCCTGGCGGCCAAAGTTCGGATCGTTGCGGTGCAGCCGGATCTGATCGTACTCGGCGCGGCGCTCGTCGTCCTTCAGCACCTCATAGGCTTCGGCCAGCTCCTTGAACTTGCTCTCGGCGTCGTCTTCAGTGCTCACGTCAGGGTGATATTTACGCGCCAGCCGGCGGTAGGCCGTTTTGATGGTTTTCAGATCGGCGTTGGGCTCAACGCCCATCGTGGCGTAGTAATCTTTAAATTCCATGCGGTAATACCTTCAATGTGTTGGGTTGTGCGCCAAAATTCCTTGTCTCTCTCGCCAGATATCCTCCTTTCGTCACATTCCTTTTCCGCTATCGCTAAGCATACTCCCGATTGTTAAAAGCTGCGCAAACTGAATAAAAACCGTGCGACAAGGCGCAGGCCCGCGCGCCATTTCTAAAGCCCCCCGCATTCACGTACACTGTGGCGGTGGCCCCATAAAGATAAATCACGATGAGAACTCAACTGATAACCCGTGAAGGGTATGACAAGCTCAAACAAGAGCTGGATTACCTCTGGCGTGAAGAACGCCCCGAGGTGACCAAAAAAGTGACCTGGGCCGCCAGCCTGGGCGACAGAAGCGAAAACGCCGACTACCAGTACAACAAGAAGCGGCTGCGCGAAATTGACCGCCGCGTCCGCTATCTGACCAAATGCCTGGAGCAGTTGAAGATCGTCGATTACTCCCCGCAGCAGGAAGGCAAGGTGTTCTTCGGTGCCTGGGTGGAGGTGGAGAATGACGACGGCGAGACCAAACGCTTTCGCATCGTCGGTTACGACGAGATTTTCGGCCGCAAGGATTACATCTCCATCGATGCGCCGATGGCGCGCGCCCTGCTGAAAAAAGAGGTCGGGGACATCGCCACCGTCAATACGCCGCTGGGCGAGGCACAGTGGTACGTAAATGAGATAAACTACCCGAAGTAAGCTTTCAGCTTTTTCCGAACCGCCGCCAACGCCGCCGCCTGAGCTGTTCTCCACGCCGCGGCCGCGCGGCGGCGGCCCGCTCCACTGGCATTTTCCGCGATCAATACGTATAACTGTCCCCTGTTTATTCACCGTTCTCAATACAGATACCAGACCTATGAATGACCCACTGAGCCGCATTATTGCAACAGAACTGCAGGCCCGGCCGGAGCAAGTCGACTCCGCCATCCGTCTGCTGGATGAAGGTAATACCGTGCCCTTTATTGCACGCTATCGTAAGGAAGTCACCGGGGGCCTGGACGACCCCCAACTGCGCCAGCTGGAAACCCGCCTGGGTTATCTGCGTGAACTGGAAGATCGTCGTCAGACCATCCTGAAGTCGATCGATGAACAGGGCAAACTGACCGAACAGCTGGCGGGGGCGATCAACGCCACGCTGAGCAAGACCGAACTCGAAGACCTCTACCTGCCGTACAAACCGAAGCGCCGCACCCGTGGCCAGATCGCCATCGAAGCCGGTCTGGAACCGCTGGCGGACACGCTGTGGCAGGATCCGCAACAGCAGCCGGAACAGCTGGCTGAACGCTACGTCGACGCAGACAAGGGCGTGGCGGACGTGAAAGCCGCCCTCGACGGCGCGCGCTATATCCTGATGGAGCGTTTCGCCGAAGACGCCGCGCTGCTGGCCAAGGTGCGCGACTACCTGTGGAAAAACGCCCATCTGGTGTCCAAAGTGGTCGAGGGCAAGGAAGACGAAGGCGCCAAGTTCCGCGACTACTTCGATCACCACGAACCGATTTCCCAGGTGCCTTCGCACCGCGCGCTGGCAATGTTCCGCGGCCGCAACGAAGGTGTGCTGCAGCTGGCGCTGAACGCCGATCCGCAATTTGAGGAAGCGCCGCGCGAAAGCCAGGCGGAGCTGATCATCATCAATCACCTCAACCTGCGCCTGAACAACGCCCCGGCCGACGCCTGGCGTAAGGCGGTGGTCAACTGGACCTGGCGCATCAAGGTGCTCCTGCACCTGGAAACCGAGCTGATGGGCACGGTGCGCGAACGCGCGGAAGACGAAGCAATCAACGTGTTCGCCCGCAACATGCATGATCTGCTGATGGCCGCGCCGGCCGGCATGCGCGCCACCATGGGCCTCGATCCAGGCCTGCGCACCGGGGTGAAAGTCGCCGTGGTCGACGCGACCGGTAAACTGGTGGCCACCGACACCGTTTACCCGCACACCGGGCAAGCGGCCAAAGCCGCCGCCATCGTCGCGGCACTGTGCATCAAACACAATGTAGAGCTGGTGGCCATCGGCAACGGCACCGCTTCGCGTGAGACCGAGCGTTTCTATCTCGACCTGCAAAAGCAGTTCAGCGACGTCCGGGCGCAGAAAGTGATCGTCAGCGAAGCGGGCGCATCGGTGTACTCCGCGTCAGAACTGGCGGCGCTGGAATTCCCGGATCTCGACGTGTCGCTGCGCGGCGCGGTATCCATTGCCCGTCGCCTGCAGGATCCGCTGGCGGAGCTGGTGAAGATCGATCCGAAATCCATCGGCGTCGGCCAGTATCAGCACGACGTCAGCCAGAGCCAGTTGGCGAAGAAGCTGGATTCGGTGGTGGAAGACTGCGTGAACGCCGTCGGCGTCGATCTGAACACCGCATCGGTACCATTGCTGACCCGCGTGGCCGGCCTGACGCGCATGATGGCGCAGAACATCGTCAACTGGCGCGACGAGAACGGCCGCTTCAGCAACCGTGAACAGCTGCTGAAAGTCAGCCGTCTGGGGCCGAAGGCCTTCGAACAGTGCGCCGGCTTCCTGCGCATCAACCACGGCGACAACCCGCTGGATGCCTCCACCGTTCACCCGGAAGCCTACCCGGTGGTACAGCGCATCCTGGCCGCCACCGAGCAGGCGCTGCAGGACCTGATGGGCAACGCCTCGGCGGTGCGCAGCCTGAAAGCGGTCGATTTCACCGACGACAAGTTCGGCGTGCCGACGGTCACCGACATCCTGAAAGAGCTGGAGAAGCCGGGCCGCGACCCGCGTCCGGAGTTCAAAACCGCCACCTTTGCCGAAGGCGTGGAAACCCTCAACGATCTGCAGCCGGGGATGATCCTGGAAGGGTCGGTCACTAACGTCACCAACTTCGGCGCCTTCGTGGATATCGGCGTGCATCAGGATGGCCTGGTGCACATCTCCTCGCTGGCGGACAAGTTCGTCGAAGATCCGCACACCGTGGTGAAGGCCGGCGACATCGTCAAAGTGAAGGTGATGGAAGTCGATCTGCAGCGTAAACGCATCGCGCTGAGCATGCGCCTGGATGAGCAACCGGGCGAAGGTTCACCGCGCCGCGGCGGCAACGCGCCGGCACAGGCACGCGACAACGCCAACCGTTCGGCAGGCGGCAACAAGGCCAAACCGCGCAATGCGGCGCCGGCCGGCAACAGCGCCATGGGCGACGCGCTGGCGGCGGCATTCGGCAAGAAACGCTAAGTCAGAGCCAATAGGGCGGAGCCTGCTCCGCCCTTTCTGATGAAGAAAACTTGCTGCATTTCTTGACCCGTCTCAATAAACCATCATCTTTTTATTTCCCGTTCCTGCGTGACCGCCCTCCCATTATTCAGGCAACAAAAATTCCTTCTGCAGCCATTTATTAACAACTCCGTTAACACGCATTTTTCATCTCGCGAATTGTGAGAGAAACACAAATGGTTACCGCTCGCATTACGGTGGAATAATGTTATCGAATTGCCTTTCAGCGGAAATAAATAAAGGGAAAAAGCCATCGATATTTGCAAACGAGAAAACTCGGCTACAAATATGTAACTGATTTAACTCGCCATTCTCATTTGTTCCCAAGTGCAAGCAGTGATAAAACATCGTTAATCAAGACAACGCCATTAAAAACTGCCGTCACCATAATAATTGGTTACAATACCCTTACTTTTTGTATTGAACGCGATAATGATAATTACTATTATTTGCACTCACTTTATTGCATGACCTTATGGATGAATACCGCCGACGGCGTGGCATTTTCGCCGGCAACGTCCAATTATCATCAGCCCGATGTTCATCGGCACCCGGAAGGTTAATCACATGCAGCTTCAACCTAAACGCACGTATAAGATTGTCGGCTTTTCCGGTGAAATTGCGCCGGCCTACCGCCAGAAATTGTTATCGCTCGGCATGCTGCCTGGCTCTTCATTCGACGTAGTGCGCGTCGCGCCACTGGGCGATCCGATAGAAATTAAAACTCGCCGCGTCAGCCTGGTGCTGCGCAAGAAGGATCTGGCGCTGCTGCAGCTCGACGGCCAGCCCTGACCTCCGTTTGCCGACGCGCTCTTGCGCCGGCGCTGTTCTCCTTGAAGACGACACGCTGAACTATGAAAAAACTCACCATCGGCTTAATCGGTAACCCGAACTCCGGCAAAACCACGCTGTTCAACCAGCTGACCGGCGCACGCCAACGGGTCGGCAACTGGGCGGGCGTGACGGTCGAACGCAAAGAAGGCCATTTCACCACCCCGCAGTCCGACGTGCGGCTAGTCGATTTGCCCGGCACCTACTCCCTGACCACCATTTCAGAGCAAACGTCGCTCGATGAGCAGATCGCCTGCCATTACATTTTGAGCGGCGACGCCGATCTGCTGATCAACGTGGTCGACGCCTCCAACCTGGAGCGCAACCTCTACCTGACGCTGCAATTGCTGGAGCTGGGCATCCCCTGCATCGTGGCGCTGAACATGCTCGACATCGCCAAAAGCCAGCATATCGATATCGACGTCGCCGCGCTGTCGGCGCGCCTCGGCTGCCCGGTAGTACCGATGATCTCCACCCGCGCCGACGGCATCGGCGTGCTGAAACAGATGATCGACAATCATCGCATCAACGAACAGCAGGCGCTGGTGAACTACCCACCGTTGCTGCTGAAAGCGGTCGCCACGCTGAGCAACGCCATGCCGCAAACGCTGCCGGCAGTACAGCGCCGCTGGCTGGCATTGCAGATGCTGGAGGGCGACATCTACAGCCACCGGCTGGCCGGTCCCGCCGTCGCGCTGCTGCCTGCGGCCATTCAGACGTTGCAACAGCAGGAGCAAGAAGACCCGGCGCTGGTGATCGCCGACGCGCGCTACCAGTCTATCGCCACCCTGAGCGACGCGGTCAGCAACTCGCAGCAGGCGATGCCCAACCGCCTGACCGATATGCTGGATAACGTGATTCTCAACCGCTGGCTGGGCGTGCCGATCTTCCTGTTGGTGATGTACCTGATGTTCCTGCTGGCGATCAATATCGGCGGCGCGCTGCAGCCGATCTTCGATATCGGCTCGGCGGCGATCTTCATTCAGGGCATTCAGTGGCTCGGCTACACCCTGCACTTCCCCGGCTGGCTGACCGTATTCCTGGCGCAGGGCGTCGGCGGCGGCATCAACACCGTGCTGCCGCTGGTGCCGCAGATCGGCATGATGTACCTGTTCCTGTCATTCCTGGAAGACTCCGGCTACATGGCGCGCGCGGCGTTCGTGATGGATCGCCTGATGCAGGCGCTCGGGCTGCCGGGCAAATCCTTCGTGCCGCTGATCGTCGGCTTCGGTTGCAACGTGCCGTCCATCATGGGCGCCCGTACGCTGGACGCCCAGCGCGAGCGCCTGATCACCATCATGATGGCGCCGTTCATGTCGTGCGGCGCCCGTCTGGCGATCTTCGCGGTGTTCGCCGCCGCCTTCTTCGGCCAGGACGGTGCTGGGGTGGTGTTCTCGCTATACATGCTCGGCATCGCGGTGGCGATCCTGACCGGCCTGGTACTCAAATATACCCTCATGCGCGGCGAAGCCTCACCGTTCGTCATGGAGCTGCCGGTTTACCACGTGCCGCACCTGAAAAGCCTGCTGCTGCAAACCTGGCAGCGGTTGAAAGGCTTCGTGTTGCGCGCCGGTAAGGTGATCGTGGTAGCCAGCATATTCATCGGCGGCCTGAACAGCTTCTCGTTCAGCGGCAAAACGGTCGACAACATCAACGACTCCGCGCTGGCTTCGGTCTCCAAGGTGCTGACGCCGCTGCTGCAGCCGATGGGCGTCCACAGCGATAACTGGCAGGCCACCGTCGGTCTGGTGACCGGCGCGATGGCGAAAGAAGTGGTGGTCGGCACGCTGAATACGCTGTATACCGCCGAGCACATCAACAAAGAGGCGTTCGACGCCGCCAACTTCAACCTGCTCGATGAGCTGGGCGGCGCGCTGCAGGAAACCTGGGACGGCCTGAAAAATACCTTCAGCCTGAGCGTGCTCTCCAACCCGATCGAAGCCAGCAAGGGCGACGGCGAGATGGGCGTCGGTTCGATGGGCGTGATGAGCAGCAAATTCGGCTCCGGCATTTCCGCCTACAGCTACCTGATCTTCGTGTTGCTGTACGTGCCTTGCGTTTCGGTGATGGGCGCCATCGCACGTGAATCAAGCCGCGGCTGGATGACCTTCTCTATCCTGTGGGGGCTGAACGTGGCCTACTCGCTGGCGACGCTGTTCTATCAGGCGGCGACCTTCAACCAACACCCGCAGTACAGCCTGACGGCGATCCTGGCGGTGGTGCTGGTGAACCTGCTGGTGCTGTTCGGCCTGCGCCGGGCGCGCAGCCGCGTCACGGTGCGCCTGGGCAACGCCACACCGGCGGCCTGTTGCCAGAGCGCCAAAGGGAGCTGTCACTGATGGCCGGGCTGCTGCAGGTGCGCGATGCGCTGGCGCTGCGCGGCAGCGCCCAGGCGCAGCAGCTCAGCCAATCGCTGGCGACGCCGCTGCCGCTGGTGCAGGCGATGCTGGATCGTTTGACGGCAATGGGGAAAGTGGAACGTATCGAACAGGATGGCGGCGCCTGTCTGAGCGGCAGTTGCAAAAGCTGCCCGCAGGGCCAGGGATGCAGCACGGTGTTCTACCGGCTGAAGGCCTGACGATCAGGGGCGCCGCAGCGCGCCCCTTGCCGTTCAAGGCTTATTGCTTGTCTTTGTAAACTTCGGCGATGGCGCTGAATTTACCGTGTTCGCGGCCCGCCAGGATCACGTAGTATTGACCGCCCTTTTCGTCTGCCAGTTTGGACAGCTCTTCCTTGGCATCCATCGGTGACGTGGTTTCCGCCGTCGTGGTGACGGTGCCGATCTTCTCGTATTTACCCGGATTCTTATCCAGATCTTCCTTGGTCAGCAGGGTTGCCGCCATGGAGCCGAAAGACACCGAACCCAGCACTGCCGCTGCAATAATCATCTTCAATGATTTCATGACACTAACCTCTCAATGGATAATTTATCTGTTATGAAAGCCGTCAAGGATCCATGCGTAGTACCGCAGGCTGCCGCGACATCCTCAGGCCTCGTTGCTTTCCCTGACGGGGCCTGTTTCCCAGAGACGAAACGCCAAAATGAAAAGCGCCGCACGCGGTCTTTTCATTTTGCAGCCAACGCATTGACTCACTAAGTATTGAACAGCTTTGTCTTTTATCCACCCGGCGGCGTTTTTTTTCGCGCTCTATCGTGCGTTTTCACGCTGCATTCAATGTGCTGCAATAAACGCTTCGATCATCGTCACAAATTCATCGGGATGAGAGATAAATGGCGCATGGGCGGCTTTGGCCACGATCTGCGACGTAGAGTTCGGCCAGTCGGCGTCGAGCAGCTCGGCGACCTTGCGCGGCACCAGCCCGTCCAGATAGCCGTAGATCCGCAGCAGCGGCAGCGTCAACTCCGCCAGCGGTGCACGCAGATCGGCTGTGCGCAAGATCTCCAGCCCACCGTTCAGCACCTCGACGCTCGGCGTCGGTTGGTTGAGCACCACCGCTTTCAGTTGGCGCGCATCCTGACGCGCGCTCTCGGTGCCCAGCGTCTGCAGCGCCAGAAAACGCTCGACGGTGCGCTGGAAATCCAGGCTCAGCTGATGCTGGAAACCGCTCAGCACGTCCGGGCGGATCCCCGGCCACTCATCGCGGGCGGCAAAGCACGGCGAGGAGGCTACGGTGATAAGCCCCTTGACTCGCTCGGGCTGCATCAGCGCCGCCTGGCTGGCCACCAGCCCACCGAGCGACCAGCCAAGCCACCAGGACTGCGGCGGGGCAGCCGCCAGCACGATTTCCGTCATCTGCTCCAGCGACAGGGCACCGAACCCCTGGCTACGGCCGTACCCCGGCAGATCGACCAGGTGCAGGCGAAAATGCGGCGTCAGTCGCGCCTGAATGCAACTCCACACTTCGGCGTTCAATCCCCAGCCGTGCAGCAGCACAAGATCGCGTTCGCCTTCGCCTATTGTTTGCCAGTACAGCGCTGTCATTGGTTATTGTCCTTTCATACTTATCCGTCACGGAGACGCTATGCTATCAATCCGCAGCCGTTGTTGGCTATGCCGACAACCGTTGAGCCTGATCCGTCATGGCATCTGCAGCTGTTGCCTGCGTCATCTGCCGGCCCACCCGCCGTGTTGCCCGCGCTGCGGATTGCCCGCCGGGAAGACGCGAACGCCCTGCGGCCGCTGCCTGCAACGGCCACCGCCCTGGCAACGGCTGGTGTTCGTCGGCGACTACGTTGCGCCCCTCAGCCAACTGGTAAAAAGGTTCAAGTTCCACCGCGCGCCCGAGCTGGCGCCGACGCTAGCGCGCCTGATGTTGCTGCGGTGGCAGCAGGCGCGCAGAGAGCAGTATCTGAACAGACCCGACCTGATTTTAGCGGTACCCTTGTATGCAACACGCTGCTGGCACCGTGGTTATAACCAGAGCGATCTGTTGGCCCGGCCGCTGGCGCGCTGGCTGAGCTGCACCTATCAGCCCGCCGCCTTGCGCCGGGTGCGCAAAACCGCCCCGCAACAGCGGCTGAGCGCCGGGGTACGCAGGCGCAATCTGCAACGCGCGTTCGTTTGCGTGGCATCGGTCGCCGGCCGGCATATCGCCCTGGTGGATGACGTGGTGACCACCGGCAGCACCGTCGCGCAGATAGCGGCGCTGCTGCAGCGGCAAGGCGCCGCCTCGGTGCAGATATGGTGCATTTGCCGCACGTTGTAGTGCCACGGCAATGGGCGTATTATAACCGACTATAGAAGTCAACTATTGAGCTAATGCTATGATCCGTATAACAGATACTGCACAGGAACACTTTGCCAAACTGCTGGCAAATCAAGAAGAAGGCACCCAAATCCGCGTATTCGTGATCAACCCGGGCACGCCGACGGCCGAATGCGGTGTCTCTTATTGCCCGCCGGACGCGGTAGAAGCGACGGATACCGAACTGAAGTTCGACAAACTGTCCGCCTATGTCGATGAGCTGAGCGCGCCGTATCTGGAAGACGCCGAAATCGACTTCGTGACCGACCAACTGGGTTCTCAGCTGACGCTGAAAGCGCCAAACGCCAAAATGCGCAAGGTCGATGACGACGCGCCGCTGATGGAGCGCGTGGAATACGTGCTGCAGTCGCAGATCAACCCACAGCTGGCGGGCCACGGCGGCCGCGTAACGCTGATGGAGATCACCGACGACAACATGGCAATCCTGCAGTTCGGCGGCGGTTGCAACGGTTGTTCGATGGTCGACGTCACGCTGAAAGAAGGCATCGAGAAAGAGCTGCTGCAGAAATTCCCGGAGCTGAAAGGCGTGCGTGACCTGACCGAGCACCAGCGCGGCGAGCACTCCTACTATTGATACCCTTCTTACTTGAAGTTGCAGCGTTGTTGGCCGCATGCGCGCACCCCAGTCACTTACTTAAGTAAGCTCCTGGGGATTTACGCACTTGCCGCCTAGCTGCAACGCCAATTAATTCGGGTATCCGTCATTTGGATGGGACTAAAGTTCTCGTCCTTTGACCTAATACAACGACACCTCATCGTCACCCCACCGACACCTTGCGGCGCCGCTTGTCCAAATCCTTCAGTAAGCGGTTTATGTGCGGGTCGGCAAACATCTCCTCCAGCGTCTGGGTCAGCTTGCGCCGCCAGTTAGGGTACTGATCGCTGGTACCGGGAATATTGACCGGATCGGCCATATCCAGCCAGTCTTCCGGCTGCAGGCCGAGCAAGGCGCTGGCGCTGTCGGCGACATAGCGCTGTAGGCCGCGGTTGAGCAGCGGGCTCATGCCGAGCAGCGCTGCCTTCTTGCCCACCTTCTGCGGCACGCAGCCATAACGATGCAATCCATCCAGCAGCCCCTGCTTGGCGCGTTCCCGATCGGCGAACAGCGCCCGCAGGATCTCCGCGTCCGGGTAAAGACCCAGCCGGTTGCCGAGCGTTAGATCGTCGCTTTGCCAGTAGCCGCGCAGCGTCGGCAGATCGTGGGTGGTGATGGTCGCCATCGCCTGCACCGGATAGGCCTGCGGCGCGCGGAAATGGTATTCACCGTCGCTTTCGAAATAGAGCACTTTGTAGGAATAGACGCCGCTGTCGCGCAGCTTGCCGACGATTTCCACCGGCACCGTGCCGAGATCTTCGCCGATCACCATGCAACGGTGGCGCTGGCTTTCCAGCGCCAACACCGCCAGCAGATCGTCCACCGGGTATTTGACGTAGGCGCCGCGATCGGCGGTTTCGCCATACGGGATCCACCACAGCCGCAGCAGCGCCATGACGTGATCGATGCGCAGCGCGCCGCAGTTGGTCATGTTGGCGCGCAAAAGATCGATAAACGGCTGGTACCCGCGTGCCGCCATCACGTGCGGATCCATCGGCGGCAGGCCCCAGTTTTGCCCCAGCGGCCCCAGAATATCCGGCGGTGCCCCGACCGACGCTTTCAGGCAGTACAGTTCGCGGTCACACCAGGTTTCCGCCCCGCCTTCCGCCACCCCGACCGCCAGATCGCGATACAGGCCAATCGGCATCTGCTGCTGCCGGCTCTGGTCAAAACACTGCGCGAACTGCGTGGCCGCCAGCCACTGCAGCCACAGGTAAAAGCGGACCGCGTCCTGATGTTCGGAGCAGAACAGCCGTACCGCTTCGCTCTGCCCCTGCCGATAGCGCTCTGGCCAGGCCGGCCAGCCCCACTGGTGGGCATCTTTGGCCGCCAGATGGGCATGCAGCGCGTCGAACGCCGCCTGCTGATACAGGCTGTCGCCGCCCTCGCTGACGAACTGTTCGAACGCCTGACGCTGCCCGTCGTTTGGCTTGCGCGCCTGAAACAGCGGAAACGCCAGCTTCAGCGCCGCCAGCTTCAGCTGCATCACGGCGGTGTAATCCACCCACTCCGCGGCGCGCGCCTTGGCCAGCTGCTTCTGCGTCGCCGGCTTCTGCCACCAGCGCTGCGCCGCATCGCTGCGCTGGAAATCCTCCACCGCGTTGACGTCGATATACGCCAGATTCAGCCAGCGGCGCGACGAGGGGCTGTAAGGGCTGGCGCTCTCCGGATTAGCCGGATACAGCGCATGGATCGGGTTAAGGCCAACGAAGGCGCCGCCGCGCTCCCCCACCTGCTCCACCATCAGACGCAGATCGCCGAAATCGCCGATGCCCCAGTTGCGATCGGAGCGCAGCGTATACAGCTGAACGCAAGCGCCCCACAGCTTCTTACCGGTCAGCAAGGCGTCCGGCTCGAAGCAGCGTCTCGGCGCGACGATCAGCCGGCATGGCCACTGCTGCTCGCCCTGGCTCAGCGTCAATTGGTGGTAACCCACCGGCAGATCGCCGGGCAGCGTCAGGGTCTTGCGCGCGCCGATGCGCCCCTGCAGGCATTCGCCGTCTTCACGTTGCAGCGCCCACAGGTACTCGCCTTCGCCCGCCGGGGTCAGCGCCAGCGGCGCGCCCTGATAGAACACCTTGACCGCCGGTAACGGCGGCGCCGCTCCTTCCTGCTCGGCATCGGTTCGGTTCATGGCCGCCAGCAGCTTGCGCTTGGTCTGCGGTTCAATCGCCTGCCGCTTGCCGTGGGCATTGATGAAATCGGCGGCGATCCCCGCCTGCGCTGCCGCCTGATCGATACGCTTGCGATCCATTCGCTCTCCTTAACGTTTGGCTTGCCAGATACGCTGCTGGTAATCGCGGATCGAGCGATCCGAGCTGAACATGCCGACGCGCGCGGTGTTAAGGATAGTCCGCCGCGTCCATTCGTCCCGATCGCGATACAGCTCGTCGACCCGGCGCTGCGCCTGGCAGTACGAGGCAAAGTCCGCCAGCACCAGGTAGGGATCGCCGCCTTCCAGCAGGCTGTGCAGCATCATGTCGAACGCGTGCTTGTCGCCGTGGCTGAAGGTGCCGCTCGCCAGCTCGTCCAGAATCGCCTTCAGGTGCTTGTCTTTCTTGCGGTAGCTGAGCGGATCGTAACCCTTCGCCACTATCGCCTTCACCTGCTCCACGGTATTGCCGAAGATAAAGATATTGTCTTCGCCCACCTGCTCGGCGATTTCGACGTTGGCGCCGTCCAGCGTGCCGACCGTCAGCGCGCCGTTCAACGCCAGCTTCATGTTGCCGGTGCCGGAGGCCTCTTTGCCGGCGGTGGAGATCTGTTCGGAGATATCCGCCGCCGGGATCATCAGTTCGGCCACCGACACGCGGTAGTCAGGGATGAACGCCACTTTCAGGCGATCTTTCACCAACGGATCGTTATTGATCTTCTCGGCCGCCTGATTGATGGCGTAGATGATGTTCTTCGCCAGGTAGTAGCCCGGCGCCGCCTTGGCGCCGAACAGGAAGACGCGCGGCACGATGTCCAGGTTGGGGTTGTCGCGCAGCTGACGATACAGCGACAGGATGTGCAGCAGGTTCAGGTGCTGGCGTTTGTACTCGTGCAGACGCTTGATCTGCACGTCGAAGATCGCGTCCGGGTCAAGTGTCAGCCCCATTACGCCGTGTACGTAATGGGCCAGCGCCACCTTGTTGTCGCGTTTGATCTGCTGATAACGCTGGCGGAACGCCGCGTCGTCGGCGAATTTTTCCAGCCCGCGCAGCGCGTCGAGATCGCTCGCCCACTCCACCTTCAGCGTCTCGTCGATCAGGCCCGACAGCGCCGGGTTGCACTGTTTCAGCCAGCGGCGCGGCGTGATGCCGTTGGTGACGTTATGGAATTTGTTCGGCCACAGCTGGTGATATTCCGGGAACAGATCTTTCACCACCAGATCCGAATGCAGCTGCGCCACGCCATTGACCGCAAAGCCACTGACCACGCACAGGTTGGCCATGCGCACCTGCTTGTCATGGTGCACCGCCAGTTTGGCCCACACCGCCTCGTCGCCCGGCCAGTGCTTATCCACCAATTTTTTAAACCTGGCGTTGATCTGTTTGATGATGGAGAAATGGCGCGGCAGCAGGCTGCGCACCAGTTTTTCATCCCAGCACTCCAGCGCTTCCGGCATCAGGGTGTGGTTGGTATAGGCGAAGGTGTTGCTGGTGATCGCCCAGGCCGCCTCCCATTCCAGCTGATGCTCGTCCAGCAGAATGCGCAGCATTTCCGGAATGGCGATGGTCGGGTGGGTGTCGTTCAGCTGGATCACTTCGTACTTCGGCAGCTCTTCAATCTTGCGGCCGGCCTGATGGTGCTTGCGCAAAATGTCCGCCACCGAGCAGGCGCACTGGAAATACTGCTGCATCAGGCGCAGGCGCTTGCCGGCCTGATGGTTGTCGTTCGGGTAAAGCACCTTGGTCAGCTTGTCGGCTTCTACGCCCTGCTTCTCCGCCTGCAAGAATTTGCCGTCGTTGAAATCGCTCAGGTTGAACGGATGCTGATGGGTCGCCTGCCACAGGCGCAGCGGCTGCGCCACGCCGTTGCGATAGCCCAGCACCGGCAGATCCCAGGCTTCGCCGCGCAGGGTGAAGGCCGGGCGCCACTGTTCGCGGCCGTCGGCCTGCTTTTCCAGCTTGCCGCCGATGCCCACGTCCACCGCCAGCGCGGCGTTGTGGCGGAACCACGGGTAGCTCTCGCGTTGCCAGTTATCCGGCGCCTCTTGCTGTTGCCCTTCGCGGAACGACTGGCGGAACAGCCCGTACTGGTAATTCAGCCCATAGCCGGTGGCCGGTTGTTCCACCGTCGCCATCGAGTCGAGGAAACAGGCCGCCAGACGCCCCAGCCCGCCGTTGCCCAGCGCCGGATCGGTTTCCTGCTCCAGCAAATCCGCCAGCTTGACGTTCTGCTCGGCCAGCGCCTGCTCGACGGTGTCGTACCAGCCCAGGTTGATCAGGTTGTTCGCCGTCAGCCGGCCGATCAGAAACTCCATCGAGATGTAGTTCACGTGGCGCAGCGGTTTGGCGCTTTTGCGCGGCGCCGGCTGTGCGGCCAACTGCTCGGCCAGCGCCGCACTGACGGCTTCCCACCATTGATGTTGCGTCATCTGCTGTGCGGAACTGAGGCCGAACCGTTGCCACTGACGGGCGAGCGCCGCCAGAAAAGCATCCTTCTTGAGCGTAGGCTGTGACATAAGGAAAACTCTCTATCCAGTAAGTGGGTCAAATTGCCGCTATCGTGCCGGTGAGAAAGTCTGACGGCATCATCCCGCCTGGGGATTAGCTGGGGAGGAGGATTGGGGCGTAGCTGGAATTGTGATCTCAGGCACTGTTTGACTCCCTTGCAACGATGCAAAAAAGCCCGCCAACGCGTGCGGCGAGCACTGAGAACGTTAACCATGACGTTAGCACAAGTATTCGCGCTGCTGAAGTTTTGTCCATGGCCGGAAATGCGATCCGCGACCGCATCGCCGCGCGCCGGCGCCAAACGTAAAAAAGTGTGATCGATAGCAACTTAACTCCAAGCCGATGCGGAAGCTTGTTGCAATACGTTTAGGGTTGGCAGAAGTTAGGGGGAGCTATTAATTACGAACCATAAAATAATTAGCGCCACTCCAATCCCGGCGGGAACCGCGATTTATACCCTGGAATACTATGCTGATCCCATCAAAACTGAGCCGCCCGGTACGGCTGCAAAATACCGTGATCCGCGATCGCCTGCTGGCCAAACTGGCCAGCGCGGGCAACTATCGCCTGACACTGGTCAATTGCCCGGCGGGATACGGGAAAACCACGCTGATCGCCCAATGGGCGGCCGGCAAGGCCGATCTGGGCTGGTATTCGCTGGATGAGAGCGACAACCAGCCGGAGCGCTTCGCCAGCTACCTGATTGCCGCGCTGCAGCAGGCCAGCGGCGGCCGCTGCGTCAAGAGCGAGGTGCTGAGCCAGAAACACCAGTACGCCAGCCTGTCGGCGTTGTTCGCCCAGCTGTTTATCGAGCTGGCCGACTGGCACCAGCCGCTGTACCTGGTGATCGACGACTACCACCTGATCACCAACGACGCCATCCACGAAGCCATGCGCTTCTTCCTGCGCCATCAGCCGGAAAACCTGACGCTGATCCTGCTCTCACGCACCCTGCCGCCGCTCGGCATCGCCAATTTGCGGGTGCGCGATCAGCTGCTGGAAATGGGCACGCAGCAGCTGGCATTCACCCACCAGGAAGCCAAACAGTTCTTCGACTGCCGCCTGGCGGCGCCGATGGAACAGCAGGACAGCAGCCGCCTGTGCGACGAAGTCGAAGGCTGGGCCACCGCGCTGCAGCTGATCGCGCTGTCGGCCCGCCAGTCCGCCTCGTCGGCTCAGCTGTCGGCCAAGCGCCTGGCGGGGCTGAACGCCAGTCACCTGTCCGACTACCTGGTAGACGAAGTGCTGGACCACGTCGATGCCGATGCGCGCGCTTTCCTTCTGCGCTGTTCGGTGCTGCGTTCGATGAACGATGCGCTGATCGTGCGACTGACCGGCGAAGACAACGGCCAGCAGCGGCTGGAGGAGCTGGAGCGCCAGGGGCTGTTTATCCACCGCATGGACGACACCGGAGAATGGTTCAACTTCCACCCGCTGTTCGCCTCTTTCCTGCGCCAGCGTTGCCAGTGGGAACTGGCGCTGGAGCTGCCGGGGTTGCACCGCGCCGCCGCCGAGGGCTGGCTGGCGCTGGGGTATCCGGCGGAGGCCATTCACCACGCGTTGGCGGCCAGCGACGTCAGCATGCTGCGCGACATCCTGCTGCAACACGCCTGGTCGCTGTTCCACCACAGCGAACTGGCCTTGCTGGAGGAGTGCCTCAACGCGCTGCCCTATGAGCGCCTGATCCAAAACCCCAAGCTGGCGCTGCTGCAGGCCTGGCTGGCGCAGAGCCAGCACCGCTACAGCGAGGTCAATACCCTGCTGGAGCGCGCCGAGCGCACCATGCGCGAACAGAAAATCGAGATAGACCAAACGCTGCACGCCGAGTTCGACGCCCTGCGCGCCCAGGTGGCGATCAACGCCGGCAAACCGGAAGAAGCCGAGCGGCTGGCGACCGAAGCGTTGAAATTCCTGCCGCTGTCCAGCTACTACAGCCGCATCGTCGCCACCTCGGTGACCGGCGAAGTGCACCACTGCAAGGGCGAGCTGGCGCGCGCGCTGCCGATGATGCAGCAAACCGAACAGATGGCGCGTCGTCATCAGGCCAACCATTACGCGCTCTGGGCGCTGCTGCAGCAGAGCGAAATTCTTATCGCCCAAGGCTACCTGCAGGCCGCTTACGAAACCCAGGATAAGGCCTTCGAACTGATCCGCGAACAGCACCTGGAACAGCTGCCGATGCACGAATTCCTGCTGCGCATTCGCGCGCAGATCCTGTGGTCGTGGTCGCGGCTGGACGAAGCGGAAGACGCGGCGCGCACCGGGCTGAAAATTCTGGCGAACTACCAACCGCAACAGCAGCTGCAGTGCATCGCCATGTTAGCAAAATGCTCGCTGGCGCGCGGCGACCTGGACAACGCCAATACCCATCTGCAGCGGTGCGAAGCCCTTCTGCACGGCGCTCATTATCATCGCGACTGGCTGACCAACACCGACAAATCGCGGGTGATCCACTGGCAGATGACCGGCGACACCGCCGCCGCCGCCCAGTGGCTGCGCCACACCGAAAAACCCGGTATGGCGGACAACCACTTCACGCAGGGCCAATGGCGCAACATCGCGCGGGTGCAGATCCTACTCGGCCAGTATGAAGAGGCCGGCGTAGTGCTGGATGAACTGAACGAAAATGCCCGCCGCCTGCGGCTGGTGAGCGATCTCAACCGCAATCTGCTGCTCAGCAACCAGCTGTACTGGCTGCAAGAGCGCAAGGGCGAAGCGCAGCAGGCGCTGATCGAAGCACTGTCGCTGGCTAACCGCACCGGCTTTATCAGCCACTTCGTCATCGAAGGCGAAGCGATGGCGCAGCAGCTGCGCCAGCTGATCCAGCTCAACACGCTGCCGGAGCTGGAGCAGCATCGCGCCCAGCGTATCCTGCGCGACATCAACCAGCATCATCGGCACAAATTCGCGCATTTCGACGAGAACTTCGTCGATAAGTTGCTGACCCACCCGCAGGTGCCGGAGCTGATCCGCACCAGCCCGCTCACCCAGCGTGAATGGCAGGTGCTGGGGCTGATCTATTCCGGCTACAGCAACGACCAGATCGCCGGCGAGCTGGACGTGGCGGCCACCACCATCAAGACGCACATCCGCAACCTGTATCAGAAACTGGGCGTGACCCATCGCCAGGAGGCGGTGCAGCAGGCGCAGCAGCTGCTGAAGATGATGGGGTACGGCGCGTAAAAACCCTGATATCCCTCTGGTCTTAAACGCCGCCGAGTTGGTTACAATAGCGGCGTCCCCCAATAACGAGGCAGTCAGCAGTATGGAACAGTTCGAAGCGATCAACGTTGAGCAGGCGTACACCCGCTGGAAAGAGGGCAGCGCCGCCCTGGTCGACATCCGCGATCCGCAAAGTTTTGAAGCCGGGCATACGCCGGGCGCCTTTCACCTCACCAACGCCACCCTGTCGGCCTTTATGCAGCAAAACGACTTCGAGCGGCCGGTGATGGTGATGTGCTACCACGGCAACAGCAGCCGCAGCGCGGCGCAATACCTGCTGCACCAGGGGTTCGACGCGGTCTACAGCATCGACGGCGGTTTCGAAGCCTGGGCCCGCCAGTACCCGCAAGACGTGGAAACCTCTGCCTGATCCCCGCCGCCCGCTGCGCATCGGCGGGCTTTTCCCTTCGATTTTATGCGCGTTTTCGCGGGTTTTTCGCAGATCCGTTTGCCAGCGCTCAGGATTTCGACGTTATAATCGGCCGTCAGGGTCATCGGCGAGCAAGCCGCGGCCAAAATCATTCACTTACGACGGAAGAGCAATGGTTAGAGTAATCGCCATATCCAACCCGCGCCTGGCGCTGGCCTTTGTCGACTATATGGCGACCCAGGGCATCCGGCTTGAGCTGCGCAACAGCGGCGAGGCGGCGGAAATCTGGCTGGCCGACGACAGCCACCTCGAGCAGGTGCAACACGAGCTGCAGCAGTTTCTGGTCGATCCGCTCAACCGCCGTTATCAGGCCGCCAGTTGGCAGACCGGCCATACCGACGCCGGCCTGCACTATCAGAGCGAATCCTACCTGCACACCCTGCGCAGCAAGGCCGGGCCGCTGACGCTCGGCGTGATGGTACTGTGCATCGCGGTCTACATCCTGATGCAGGTGCTGGGTGACGATACCGTGATGTACTGGCTCTCCTGGCCGCAAGACAGCAGCCAATACACGCAGCTGTGGCGCTGGGTCAGCCATGCGTTCCTGCACTTCTCCCTGCTGCATATTCTGTTCAACCTGATGTGGTGGTGGTATCTCGGCGGCCAGATGGAAAAACGCCTCGGCGCCGGCAAGCTGTTCGTGCTGGCGGTAGTGTCGGCCTTCTTCAGCGGCTGGGCGCAATCGCTGTTCAGCGGCGCGCTGTTCGGCGGGCTGTCGGGCGTGGTCTATGCGCTGATGGGCTATGTGTGGCTGACGGGGGAACGGGCGCCGGAGCGCGGCCTGATGCTGCCACGCGGCCTGATGGTGTTCTCGGTGCTGTGGCTGGTGGCCGGATATTTCGATATTTTAGGAATGTCGATCGCCAACGCGGCACACGTAGCCGGTTTAGTGTTAGGGTTATTGATGGCATTTTGGGATACGCGTCATCGCGCACACAACGAACAATAACAGCCGGGAGCTGTGCCCAGCGGGCATGGCGGGCGTTTTAGGGGATTATCGTGAAGCAAACACAGCGTCATGACGCAATTATCGAGCTGGTGCGCCTGCAGGGTTACGTCAGCACGGAAGAGCTGGTGGAACATTTTGACGTCAGCCCGCAAACGATTCGCCGCGATTTGAATGACCTGGCCGACCAGAACAAGATCCAGCGTCACCACGGCGGCGCGGCGCTGCCTTCCAGCTCGGTCAACGCTGCCTATAACGATCGCAAGGTGATGTGGTCGGAAGAGAAAGCCCGCATCGCGCAGCGCGTCGCCAGCCAGATCCCGGACGGCGCCACGCTGTTCATCGATATCGGCACCACGCCGGAAGCGGTGGCCCATGCGCTGATGAACCACAAGAACCTGCGCGTGGTCACCAACAACCTCAACGTCGCCACCCTGCTGACCGCCAAGGAAGACTTCCGCCTGATCCTGGCCGGCGGCGAAGTGCGCACCCGTGACGGCGGCATCATGGGCGAAGCCACCCTGGACTTTATCTCTCAATTCCGCCTCGATTACGGCATTCTCGGCATCAGCGGCATCGATATGGACGGCTCGCTGCTCGAATTCGACTATCACGAAGTGCGCACCAAACGCGCGATTATCGAAAATTCCCGCTGCGTGATGCTGGTCACCGACCACTCTAAATTCGGCCGCAACGCCATGGTCAACCTGGGCAACATGAACCTGATCGACTACCTGTTTACCGACCAGCTGCCGCCGCCGAGCGTGATGAAAATCATCGAGCAGTACGACGTGCAACTGGAGCTGTGCTGATCCGCTGTTAACCTGCGGGGCGCGCCGCCGCCCCGTTTCCTACTCCCCGTCCTCTTCATCGACAGCCGTTTGCGCGCTCGCGCCATATCCACATCATTTATGTGACTATCATCACCAAACTGTTACCTCTATCACGCCTAAATGTTTTTGTTTGGTTAAGTCTTGGCTTGCTTGTTGGTTTTTGATTACAATCATGAGCGAAAACGAACATGAAAGAGCTATTTCGAACATCTGGAGGAAGATGACGTGGAAACCAAAGACTTGATCGTTATCGGTGGCGGCATCAACGGTGCCGGCATCGCGGCGGATGCTGCCGGGCGCGGGCTGTCGGTACTGCTACTGGAAGCGCAAGACTTGGCCTGTGCTACGTCTTCCGCCAGTTCCAAACTGATCCACGGTGGCCTGCGCTACCTGGAACACTACGAATTCCGTCTGGTGAGCGAAGCGCTGGCCGAGCGTGAAGTGCTGCTGAAGCTGGCACCGCACATCGCGTTCCCGATGCGTTTCCGCCTGCCGCACCAGCCGCACCTGCGTCCGGCCTGGATGATCCGTATCGGCCTGTTCCTGTACGATCACTTGGGCAAACGCACCAGCCTGCCGGGCAGCAAGGGGTTGCGCTTTGGACCAGAGTCGGTGCTGAAGCCTGAACTGAAGCGCGGTTTCGAATATTCCGACTGCTGGGTTGACGATGCTCGCCTGGTGGTGCTGAACGCGCAGGAAGTGGAAAAACGCGGCGGCGAAGTGCGCACCCGCACCAAAGTGACCCGCGCATGGCGTGAAAACGGCCTGTGGATGGTGGAAGCGGTCGATATCGACAGCGGCAAAACCTTCACCTGGCGCGCCAAAGGCCTGGTGAACGCCACCGGCCCGTGGGTGAAAAACTTCTTCGACGACGGCCTGAAGCTGAAATCGCCTTACGGCATCCGTCTGATCAAAGGCAGCCACATCGTGGTGCCGCGCGTGCACGATCAGCCGCAGTCTTACATTCTGCAGAACGAAGACCACCGCATCGTGTTCGTGATCCCGTGGAATGACGAGTTCTCCATCATCGGCACCACCGACGTGGAGTACAAAGGCGATCCGAAGGACGTGAAGATCGACGAGAACGAAATCGCTTATCTGCTGAAAGTGTACAACGATCACTTCAAGAAGCAGCTGGGCCGCGACGACATCGTCTGGACTTACTCCGGCGTGCGTCCGCTGTGCGACGACGAGTCCGATTCACCGCAGGCGATCACCCGCGATTACACGCTGGACGTGCACGATGAGCAGGGCAAAGCGCCGCTGCTGTCGGTCTTCGGCGGCAAGCTGACCACCTACCGCAAGCTGGCCGAGCATGCGATGGAAAAACTGGCCCACTACTACCCAGGCTGCGGCCCGGCATGGACCAAAAACGCCACGCTGCCGGGCGGTGACATCGACGGCGACCGCGACGGCTACGCGGCCAAACTGCGCCGTGCGCACGGCTGGTTGCCGGAAGCTCTCGCGCGCCGCTATGCCCGCACCTACGGCAGCCAGAGCGAGCTGATCCTGGCCGGCGCCAACGGCCTCGCCGATCTGGGCGAAGATTTCGGCCACGGTCTGTATGAAGCCGAGCTGCGCTACCTGACCGAGAAAGAGTGGGTCGTAGAACTGGCCGACGCCATCTGGCGCCGTACCAAGCTGGGTATGTGGCTGGACGAGGCGCAGCAGGCGCGAGTGAAAGCCTGGCTGGCAGAACACGCGAAAACGAAAGCGCTGTCTCTGGCTTCCTGAGCCGCAGCGTAACGAAAAAGGGCCGGTTATCCGGCCCTTTGCTTTTTTCCTGTCCCGCTTTACAGCTTCACCGGCTGAATGTGCCAGATTTCGTCCGCGTATTCCTGAATGGTGCGATCGGAGGAGAAGTAGCCCATGTTGGCGATGTTCAGCACCGCACGCCGCGTCCATTCGTCCTGATTGAGATAGACCTCGTCCACCTTGTCCTGCGTGTCCACATAGCTGCGGTAATCCGCCAACAGCTGATAGTGGTCGCCGAGGTTGACCAGCGAGTCGAACAGATTGCCATAGCGTTTCGGCTCTTCCGGGCTGAACACGCCGGTAGCGATCTGCGTCAGCGCCTGATGCAGCTCCGGGTCTTGCTCATAGTACTGGCGCGGGTTGTAACCGTTGCGGCGCAGCTCCTCGACCTGCTCGGCGGTATTGCCGAAGATAAAGATGTTCTCCTCCCCCACATGCTCGCGCATCTCGACGTTGGCGCCGTCCAGCGTGCCGATGGTCAGCGCGCCGTTCAGCGCGAACTTCATATTGCTGGTGCCCGAGGCCTCGGTGCCCGCCAGCGAGATCTGTTCGGACAGATCCGCCGCCGGGATGATGATCTGCGCCAGGCTGACGCCGTAGTTCGGAATGAACACCACCTTCAGTTGGGTATGCACGCGCGGATCGTTGTTGATCACTTTGGCCACGTCGTTGATCAAGCGGATGATCTGCTTGGCGGCATAGTAGGCCGAGGCCGCCTTGCCGGCGAAGATCACCACCCGCGGCACGCGCTCGATCTCCGGATCGTCCAGCAAACGGTTATACAGCGTGATGACGTGCAGCACGTTGAGCAGCTGCCGTTTGTACTCGTGGATGCGCTTGATCTGCACGTCGAACAACGCATCCGGGTTAACCACCACGTTGAGCGTTTTGGCGATATACAGCGCCAGCCGCTCCTTGTTCTGCCGCTTGGCGCGCTGTACCGCCTGCAGGAAGCTCGGGTAGTCGATATTGGCCTGGATCTCGCTCAGCTGGCTGAGATCGGTTCGCCAGGTTTGGCCGATGCAGTCGTCCAGCACCGCCGCCAGCGGCGGGTTGGCCAGCGCCAGCCAACGACGCGGCGTTACCCCGTTGGTTTTGTTGCAGAAACGAGTCGGGAACAGCCGGGCGAAGTCGGCGAACAACGACTGCACCATCAGTTCGGAATGCAGAGCGGAAACGCCGTTGACCTTGTGGCTGGCCACCACCGCCAGCCACGCCATGCGCACCCGGCGGCCGTTGGTTTCGTCGATGATCGAGACCCGCGCCAGCAGATCGTTGTCGCCCGGCGCCACTTCCTGCACCATCTTGAGGAAGTGATCGTTGATTTCGAAAATCAGCTGCAGGTGGCGCGGCAAGATGCGGCCTATCATGTCCAGCGGCCAGGTTTCCAGCGCCTCGCTCATCAGCGTGTGGTTGGTGTAAGAGAACACCTGCTCCACCACTTCCCAGGCGTCGAGCCACTTGAATTTGTGCTCGTCGATC
This sequence comes from Serratia bockelmannii, assembly GCF_008011855.1. Classification (GTDB taxonomy): domain Bacteria; phylum Pseudomonadota; class Gammaproteobacteria; order Enterobacterales; family Enterobacteriaceae; genus Serratia; species Serratia bockelmannii. The sequence continues at coordinate 123,088 of NZ_VOUX01000032.1, read as the reverse complement.
AGCCGGTGCATCAGCTCGGGAATCGACAAGACCGGGTGGGTGTCGTTGAGGTGAATGGCGATTTTGTCCGCCAGGTTGTCGAAGGTTTTGTGCATCAGCCAATGGCGATTGAGGATATCCTGTACCGTGGCCGACACCAGAAAATACTCCTGCCGCAGCCGCAGTTCGCGCCCGGAGGAGGTCGAATCGTCCGGATACAGCACGCGCGACACGTTCTCCGAATGGTTTTTATCTTCCACCGCCGCGAAGTAATCGCCCTGGTTGAACTTGCCGAGGTTGATCTCGTTACTGGCCTGCGCGCCCCATAACCGCAGCGTGTTGGTGGCGTCAGTGTCAAAACCGGGGATCACCTGATCGTAGGCGATGGCCACGACCTCTTCGGTCTCCAGCCAACGCGCCTTGGCGCCCTCCTGCTGCACGCGGCCGCCGAAGCGCACCTTGTAGCGGGTGTTATGGCGCGGAAACTCCCACGGATTGCCGTACTCCAGCCAGTAGTCCGGCGATTCCATCTGTTGGCCGTTGACGATGTTCTGCTTGAACATGCCGTATTCATAGCGAATGCCGTAGCCGCGCCCCGGCAGCGCCAGCGTGGCCAGCGAGTCGAGGAAGCAGGCCGCCAGCCGGCCCAGACCGCCGTTACCGAGCCCGGGGTCGTTCTCTTCCTCCAGCAGCTCCGCCAGGTTCAGCCCCATCTCATTCAGCGCATTGTCGATATCCTGATAGATGCCCATCGACAGCAGCGCGTTAGACAGAGTGCGGCCGATCAGGAACTCCATCGACAGGTAATACACCTGCCGCACGTCTTGAGACAGCTGGGCGCGGTTGGAACGCAGCCAGCGCTCCACCATGCGATCGCGCACCGCGAACAGCACGGCGTTCAGCCAATCGTGCCGGTTGGCGATAGCCGGATCCTTGCCGACGATAAACATCAGCTTATAGGCGATGGAGTGTTTCAGCGCTTCCACACTGACCGTAGGTGAGGTGTAACTAAACGGTGAAGTCATGGCTTTTTAATCCCTTGTAGGGAGCCCCGCCATTCGCCGCGGAATAGCGGGCTCCGCTGAACATGGACGCGGTACACCGCGCCCCGACAATCTACCCTTACGGCTGCCCGCCGTGCGTCAACCCGAGACGCGAAACGCGGGCTACAAGCGTTGATAAAGCGATAAATACTCTTTCGCCGCCACCGGCCAGCCGAAGTCCACACTCATGGCGTGGCGCTGAACGTGGCGCCAGTGTTTCGGCCGGCTCCACAGCACCATGGCGCGGCGGATGGCGTTGCCCAGCGCGACGGCGTCGCAATCGTCGAACACGAAGCCGCTGGCGGTGCCGTCGGCCAGGTTCTCTAGGGCGCAGTCCACCACCGTGTCCGCCAGCCCGCCGGTACGGCGCACCAGCGGCAGCGTGCCGTATTTCAGGCCGTAGAGCTGCGTCAGGCCGCAGGGCTCGAAGCGGCTCGGCACCAGAATGACGTCGGCGCCGCCGATGATGCGGTGGGAGAAGGATTCGTGATAACCGATCTGCACGCCGACCTGCTCAGGGTAGTCGGCGGCGGCGGCCAGAAACGCCTGCTGCAGCACCGCGTCGCCGGCGCCCAGCAGCGCCAACTGCCCGCCCTGCGCCAGCAATTCGGGCAACGCCTGCAGCACCAGATCGAGGCCTTTCTGGTTGGTCAATCGGCTCACCACCGCGAACACCGGCAGCGATTCGTCCACCTTCAGTCCCATGGCCTTTTGCAGATGCAGCTTGTTTTTGACCTTGCTTTTCAGATCGTCGGCGTCATAGCGGGCGCTCAGCCGCGGGTCGTGGGCCGGATCCCAAATCTTGTCGTCCACGCCGTTGAGGATGCCGCTCAGCCTGCCCTGCCGCTGCCGCTCCTGCAGCAGCCCCTCCATGCCGTAGCCGAACTCCGGCCGGGTGATCTCGCGCGCATAGGTCGGGCTGACGGCGGTCACGTGGTCGGCATAAAACAACCCGGCTTTGAGGAACGACATCTGGCCGTAGAACTCCAGGCCATAGACGTTGTAAAACGACGCCGGCAGCCACAGCTCGGTCACGTGATGGGCGGAGAACAGCCCCTGGTAGGCCAGGTTGTGCACCGTGAACACCGAACGCGCCGGGTGGCCGTTGGCGGCCAGATAGGCGCAGCTGAGACCGGCGTGCCAGTCGTGGGCGTGCACCAGCTGCGGGCGCCAGTAGCGATCCAGCCCCTTGGCCAGCTCGCAGGCCATCCAGCCCAGCAGCGCAAAGCGCCGGTGGTTGTCGGGGTAGGCGTACATGGACTGATCGTGGTACGGGCTGCCCGGCCGGTCATACAGCCAGGGCGCATCGTTCAGGTAAATGCCCACGCCATGATAGGTGCCGTAACGCAGGCCCACCCGGCCGGCGAACGAATCGATTTCCGCCACCAGCACGGTGTCCGGAATGCCGTTGCGTACGTCAGGGAAAGCGGGCAATAGCACCCGAACATCGGCGCCTTCGGCGATTTGCGCCGCCGGCAGTGCGCCAACCACGTCTGCGAGTCCGCCCGTTTTCAGCAGGGGGAACATTTCAGAACATACGTGTAAGACCTGCATTATCACTCCTGAAAGTCGGCCGAAGGCCTCTGGATAAGAAATAAAGCAGGCTTGCCGCTGTTATGTGTGCCGCGTTGCGCAAGCCATCGAACCGTTCATCGGGCGGCAGGCTATCGTTCTGCCGCCCACGTTAACTCACAATTTTGACAACATTTCGCGCGTCACCAGCACGATGCCGCCTTCCGAGCGATAGAAACGCTTGCTGTCCTCATCGGCGTTTTCCCCGATCACCATGCCCTCCGGAATATGGCAGGCGCGGTCGATGATGCAGCGCCGCAGGCGGCAGGAACGGCCGACGTTCACGTCCGGCAACAATACGGTAGAGTCGATGGTGCAAAACGAGTTCACTCGCACGCGCGGGAACAGCACCGAATGCACCACCACCGAGCCCGAGACGATACAGCCGCCGGACACCAGCGAGTTCATGGTCATGCCGTGGCTGCCGGAGCGATCCTGCACGAACTTGGCCGGCGGCAGCGGCTCCATGTGGGTGCGGATCGGCCAGGCGCGGTCGTACATATCCAGCTCCGGCGTTACCGACGCCAGATCGAGGTTGGCGCGCCAGTAGGCGTCCAGCGTGCCCACGTCGCGCCAGTAAGGCGGCAAGTCGGGGTTGGACGTCACGCAGGATAAGGTAAACGGATGTGCCCACGCCGCCTGCTGCGCGGTGATTTTCGGGATCAGATCCTTGCCGAAGTCGTGGCTGGAGCCGGGGGTCGACATATCCTCCTCCAATAGCTGGAACAGGTAGGCGGCATTAAAAATATAGATGCCCATGCTGGCCAGCGACATATCCGGGTTGCCCGGCATCGCCGGCGGATCGGTGGGTTTTTCCAGAAACTCGATGATGCGATCGCTTTCATCCACCTTCATCACGCCGAATTCACCGGCCTCGCTGCGCGGCACCGGCAGGCAAGCCACAGTGCACTGAGCGCCCTTCTCGACGTGGTCGATCAGCATGCGCGAATAATCCATCTTGTAGATGTGATCGCCCGCCAGGATCACCACGTATTCGGCCTCGTAGCGGCGGATGATATCCAGGTTCTGGTACACCGCGTCGGCGGTGCCCTTGTACCAATGCTCGGTGCTGAGGCGCTGCTGGGCCGGCAGCAGATCGACGAACTCATTCATCTCCTCGTTGAGGAACGACCAGCCGCGCTGAATGTGCTGCACCAGCGTGTGCGACTGGTATTGGGTGATCACGCCGATGCGGCGGATGCCGGAGTTCAGGCAGTTCGACAAGGCGAAGTCGATGATGCGGAATTTGCCGCCAAAGTGGACGGCGGGCTTGGCGCGGGTGGAGGTCAAATCTTTCAGACGTGAACCGCGGCCGCCGGCCAGGATCAGCGCTACGGATTTAATCGGCAACTGGCGCGCCAACATCAGGGGGTCTTTATTTTCAAACCTAACCATAGCGGACTCCTTTTATTATTTCCGTACCAGTACGCAAAGCGAGCGCGCGGCCTGGTGCCAGGCGGGCAATACCGCCCGTGAGTCTTCCTGAGTGAACGGGGCGACAACCTGCCAATCGCCTTCCGGCAACCTCATCTCCGTCGTTTGCGGCGTGGCGTTGATCAGCAGCAGCCAGCGCTGCGACAGCAGGATCTGCATGAGCGGCTCGCCCTGCTCCCACTGCTGCGCGTCGAGCGCCTGCCCTTGCGCGTTCAGCCACTGCACGCTGCCGTCATCCTGCTGCCACCAGCGGTCCTGCTGCAGCGCGGGGATCTGGCGGCGCAGCGCGATCAGCGCCGCGACGTAATCGGTTAGCGCATCGTCCGCCGTGGCCCAATCGAGCCAGGTGGTGGCGTTGTCCTGACAATAGGCATTGTTGTTCCCCTGCTGGCTGTGTCCCTGTTCATCGCCGGCCAGCAGCATCGGCGTTCCCTGGGACAGCAACAGCGTAGCGAGCATCGCCCGCTGGCTGGCCCTGCGGCGTTGCACAATGGCGTCGTCGGCCACCAGGCCTTCGACGCCGTGGTTGTTGCTGAAATTGCGATCGCTGCCGTCGCGGTTGCCCTCGCCGTTGGGCTGATTGTGTTTCTCATTGAAGCTGACCACGTCTTGCAGGGTAAAACCATCATGGGCGGTCAGCATATTGACGGTGGCGTAAGGCGCTCGCCCGCGCTGGTTATACAGATCGCTGGAAGCGGCAAAACGCCGGGCGAACTGGCCGAGCGACACGCCGCTCTGCAGCCAGAAACGGCGCATGTCATCGCGGTAATGGTCGTTCCATTCGGCGAAGCGGCCGGGAAACGCCCCCACCTGATAGCCACCGGGGCCAACGTCCCAGGGTTCAGCGATGAGCTTGCAGCGCGACAGCACATCGTCCGCCAGCATCGCCTGGAACAGCGGGGCATCGCGATCGAACTCCGGCGTGCGGCCGAGCACGCTGCCCAGATCGAAACGGAAGCCGTCGACGTGGCACTCCCGCACCCAAAAACGCAGGCAATCCATCACCCAGGCCACGCCTTGCGGTTGATCCAACCGCAGCGTGTTGCCGCAGCCGGTGTCGTTGACATAGTCCCCTTCGGGCGTCAGCCAGTAGTAGCTCAGGTTATCGATGCCGCTCAGCGACAGCATCGGCCCGTCCCTATCCAGCTCGGCGCTGTGGTTAAACACCACGTCCAGGATCACCTCGATGCCGGCTTGGTGCAGCGCCTTGACCGCATCGCGGAATTCGTTCAGCGGCGTGGCATCGGTGCTCAGGCTGGCGTAGCGGTTGTCCGGCGCATAGGGCGCCAGCACGTTATAGCCCCAATAGTTGATCAGCCCCAACCGCTGCAGGCGCGGTTCGGAGGTATGTTGCTGCACCGGCAGCAGTTCCAGCGCGGTGATGCCGAGGCGTTTGAAGTGGGCGATCATCGCCGGGTGCCCCAATGCGGCGAAGCTGCCGCGCAGCGCCGGCGGGATCTTCGGGTGCAGCAGCGTCAGGCCGCGCACGTGCGCTTCATAAATCACCGTCTGGCCCCAGGGCGTGGCAGGCGGGCGATCGTCCTGCCAGTCATACCGTTCGTCCACCACCACACATTTCGGCATTAGCTCTGCGCTGTCGTGCGGGTCCGGCTGCTCGTAACCGCCGTGCAGGTGCGGGTGGTCCCCCACCGGCCCTTCCACCGCGCGCGCGGCTGGATCGAGCGCCAGTTTGTTGGGGTTGAAACGCTGTCCGTTCGCCGGGTCAAACGGGCCGTAGACCCGGTAACCGTAACGTTGCCCCGGCCTTCCGCCCGGCAAATAGCCATGCCAGATATCGCCGCTGCGCGCCGGCAGCGGCAGGCGCACTTCGCGCTGCTGGCCGTCGAACAGGCACAGCTCCACCCGCTCGGCGTGCGCCGAGTACAGGGTAAAGTTGATGCCTTCGCCGTCGTAATGCGCGCCCAGCGGCGCGGCGAGGCCGGCCGTCAGCTCCGTCATGGCGCCTCCCGCAGCAGATAAATGGTCGCCAGCGGCGGCAGCGTTACGCAGATGGAGAAGTCGCGGCCGTGGCTGCCGACCGCTTCAGAAGAGACCCGCCCCTGATTGCCGGCGTTGCTGCCGTGATAGTGGTGCGAATCGGTATTGAGGATCTCGCGGTAGTCACCGGCGCGCGAGAGGCCGATGCGGTAGCGGTAGCGCGGCACCGGGGTAAAGTTGCTGATGGCGATCAGCTCATTGCCCTGCGAATCGTAGCGCGCGAAGGCGAACACCGAGTTATCGTGATCGTCGACCACCAGCCACTCGAAGCCGTCCGGCCGGTAGTCGCGCTCGTACAGCGGCGCCTGCTGCCGGTAGCAGTGGTTCAGATCGCGCACCAGCCGCTGCACGCCGTTATGCCAGTTATCCAACCCTTCCAATAAATGCCAGTCGAGGCTGGTATCGAAATTCCACTCGCGCCCCTGCGCGAATTCGCAGCCCATAAACAGCAGCTTTTTGCCCGGATGCGCCCACATAAACCCGTAATAGGCGCGCAGGTTGGCGAACTTTTGCCAGGCGTCGCCCGGCATGCGGTCGAGGACCGATTTTTTGCCGTGCACCACTTCATCGTGCGAGATAGGTAACACGAAGTTCTCGGTATAGGCATACAGCATGCCGAAGGTCATCTGGTTGTGGTGATATTTGCGGTGCACCGGATCGCACTTCATATAATTGAGCGTGTCGTGCATCCAGCCGAGGTTCCATTTGTAGTGGAACCCCAGGCCGTTGGCGTCCGGCGGCAGAGTGACGCCGGGATAGTCGGTGGACTCCTCCGCCAGCGTCACCGCGCCCGGCTGCGCCTGGCCAATAGTTTGGTTGGTATAACGCAGGAAGGCGATGGCCTCCAGGTTCTCGTTGCCACCGTAGTAATTCGGCACCCACTCGCCGTCGGCGCGGCTGTAGTCGCGATAAATCATCGACGCCACCGCATCGACCCGCAGCGCATCGATACCGAAACGCTCCAGCCAATACAGCGCGTTGCCCGCCAGGTAGTTGCGCACCTCGTGACGGCCGTAGTTGTAGATCAGCGTATTCCAGTCCTGGTGGTAGCCCTCACGCGGATCGGCGTATTCGTACAGCGCGGTGCCGTCGAAATTCGCCAGGCCGTAGGCGTCGCTCGGGAAGTGCCCCGGCACCCAGTCAAGGATCACGTTGATGCCCGCCTCATGCGCCGCCGCCACGAACGCCCTGAAATCGGCCGGCGTGCCGAAGCGACGGGTCGGCGCATACAGCCCCAGCGGCTGATAGCCCCAGCTGCCGTCGAACGGGTGCTCGTTGATCGGCAACAGCTCGATATGGGTGAATCCCATGTCCTTCACATAGTCGATAAGCTGCACCGCCAGCTCGCCATAGCTAAGCCAGAAGTGATTATCGGTGTGGCGGCGCCATGAGCCAAGATGCACCTCGTAGATGGCGATCGGCTGGTCAAAATCGTTGGCGCGGCGGCGCGCCGGCGTCGACGGCACCCCCTCCGGCAGCGGCGCCACCAGCGAGGCGGTATCCGGGCGCATCTGCGCCTCAAAGGCGTAAGGATCGGCTTTCAGCTGGGTATTGCCGTAGCAATCGACGATTTCATATTTGTACAGCTGGCCGGCCCGCACGCCGGGCAGGAACAGCTCCCAAATGCCGTTCTCACGCCGCAGACGCATCGGATGGCGGCGGCCGTCCCAGAAGTTGAACTCCCCCACCACCGAGACGCGCTGGGCGTTGGGCGCCCAGACCGCAAAACTGACGCCGTCGATGCCATCCAGCGTAACGAGGTGGGCGCCCAGCCGTTCATAGGGACGCAAATGCGTGCCCTCGGCCAATAGCCAACTGTCGATATCCTGCAGCAGCGGGCCAAACCGGTAGGGATCGTCGACAGTCTGTTGGTGATCGCGCCAGCTGACCTGCAGCTGATAGCGGAAAGGATTTTTTCGCCGCGGCACCACGGCGCTGAAGAAACCGCGCGGATCGTCGCAGTTCAGCTGCACCAGCCGCCGGCCGGTTTGCTGTTCTACCAGCCAGACTGCGCCGGCGTCCGGCAGCAGCGCGCGCACCTGCAGACCGTTATCGGTCGCATGCATGCCAAGCAGAGCAAAAGGGTCGGCGTAATGGCCGGAGATGATCTGATCAATCACGTCACGATCGGGAAGTACAGGCATAGTCTTCTTCCTTAGATTAACAGCATGATCTAAGCACGGCTTGTTGGTTATTCCTTGGCCGTTTTGGTCATCATGCAATGCATTCGGACTCTAAAGCGTGATTGCGGTCGGTTATTGACCAATCTTTACTCTGCCGACCTGAATTTCGCTCTTTATGCTTATTTTTTGAAATATTTCAGTCATGGTGAAAAAGTGTTCACCCATGCGTTAAGCATAGCCAATGTCTGTTAAAAACTGCTCAGCATTGCTCAGGAAAATTCTTCATTAAGAAAACTGCCAGCCCGGCGGCGTCTGAATGCGGCGGCCGACGAGGCGATATGCGGGGTGGAGCCCAGTGAAACGAGGCTTGCGGTGACGTTGTCCGACGCGGTGCGCGGCGAACAAAAAGGCGGAAAATAAGGCTTTAGGGGGCTGAAATCAGCCAGCCCCCAGGAAGTGCGGGTTTACAACAGGATGCGCAGCATGCGGCGCAGCGGCTCGGCCGCGCCCCACAGCAGCTGGTCGCCCACGGTGAACGCCGACAGGTACTCTGGCCCCATGTTCAGCTTGCGCAGACGGCCGACCGGCGTATTCAGCGTGCCGGTCACCGCCGCCGGCGTCAGTTCGCGCATGGTCAGCTCGCGGTCGTTCGGGATCACGCGCACCCAGTCGTTGTGCGTCGCCAGCATCTGCTCGATTTCCGGCAGCGACACGTCTTTTTTCAGCTTCAGGGTGAACGCCTGGCTGTGGCAGCGCAGCGCGCCCACGCGCACGCACAGGCCATCGACCGGGATCACGCTGCCGGTGTTCAGAATCTTGTTGGTTTCCGCCTGGCCTTTCCACTCTTCGCGGCTCTGGCCGTTGTCGAGCTGCTTGTCGATCCATGGGATCAGGCTGCCGGCCAGCGGCACGCCGAAGTTATCGGTCGGCAGTTTGCCGCTGCGGGTGGCTTCGGTCACCTTGCGCTCGATATCCAGAATGGCGGAAGCCGGGTCCTGTAGCTCTTTCGCCACGTCGGCGTGCAGCATACCCATTTGGGTCAACAGTTCGCGCATGTGGCGCGCGCCGCCGCCGGAGGCCGCCTGGTAGGTGGCGACCGACGCCCACTCCACCAGATCGTTGGCGAACAGGCCGCCGAGGGACATCAGCATCAGGCTGACGGTGCAGTTGCCGCCGACGAAGGTTTTGATGCCTTTGTCCAGGCCCTGCTGGATCACCGCGTGGTTGACCGGATCCAGGATGATAATGGCGTCGTCCTGCATGCGCAGCGACGAGGCCGCGTCGATCCAGTAACCCTGCCAACCGCTGGCGCGCAGCTTGGGATAGACTTCGTTGGTATAATCGCCGCCCTGACAGGTAATAATGATATCGAGCGCGCTCAGTGCGTCGATGTCATACGCATCCTGCAGCGTGCCTTGCTGGCCGCCGAAGGCCGGCGCGGCAGAACCGTGCTGCGAGGTGGAGAAAAAGACCGGGCGAATGGCGTCGAAATCGCGCTCTTCCGTCATGCGTTGCATGAGAACCGAGCCGACCATTCCGCGCCAACCGATGAAACCAACGTTTTTCATAATATCTGTATCCCGCCCGGATAAGGGCTTATGTAGGTGATAACGAGTTGTGTGCAATATCTCCTCACCTTACAAAATGTCGGCGCGGGCGCAAAGTGAATTTATTCGATGGCTGAGGATTTCTCAGCAATCCTTCTTATATACCCGTCGTCTTTCAAACTGCAGCGTTGTTACCTGCACGATCGCATCCCCAGTCACTTACTTGAGTAAGCTCCTGGGGATGCGATCGCTGGGCGCCTAGCTGCAATTTGAAATCCATAGGTATAGGCAAGGACGCGGCCGAAAAGGCCGAGGCGTTTTCCCGATCACGAGGTCACCATGACAGAGATGATTTCCGCTACGGTATTGCTGTTTTTAATTATGGATCCGCTGGGCAATCTGCCGATTTTCATGTCGGTGCTCAAGCATCTGGAGCCGCGCCGCCGCCGGGTGGTGCTGATCCGCGAGCTGCTGATCGCCCTACTGCTGATGCTGATCTTCCTGTTCGCCGGCGAGAAAATTCTGGCGTTCCTCAACCTGCGTACCGAAACCGTCTCCATTTCCGGCGGCATCATCCTGTTTCTGATCGCCATCAAGATGATTTTCCCCACGCAGGAGGGGAACAGCTCCGGGCTGTCCGCCGGCGAGGAGCCGTTCCTGGTGCCGCTGGCGATCCCGCTGGTGGCCGGGCCATCGATTCTGGCGGCGCTGATGCTGCTGTCGCACCAGTATCCGCATCAGCTGCCCCATCTGGTGGCAGCGCTGTTGATCGCCTGGGGTCTCTCTGCGGCCATTTTGCTGATGTCGAACCTGTTCCTGCGCCTGCTGGGCAGCAAAGGCGTCAGCGCGCTGGAGCGGTTGATGGGGCTGATTCTGGTGATGCTGTCGACCCAGATGTTCCTGGACGGCGTGCGGGCTTACATGAAGCTGTAGGCGCCTGGCGGCGCCGACAACGGCCCGCGCTCAGCGGGCGGTAACGCGGCGAATATAGGCGAGCGTATCGGCGACCACGCCGTCCAGCGGCTGGTTGATGTCAATCGCTTGCACATCCGGCTCCTGCTCGCCCGGCTCTTCCAACGTGGCGAACTGCGAAACCAGCATCTGCGGTTTGAAGAAGTGACCTTTGCGCTGCTTCAGGCGCTCCTCGATCACCGCCTTGTCGCCTTTCAGGTAGAGGAAATGCAGGTTGCTATTCCCTTCGCGCAGGCGGTCACGATAGCTTTTTTTCAACGCAGAGCAGACCAGCAGCGACACGGGATTGGTGCGTTGCATGGCGAAGATGGCGTCGTTCAAGGCCGCCAGCCACGGGGCACGATCGTTGTCGTCCAGCGCGTGCCCGGCAGCCATTTTGTTAATGTTGGCGCGCGGATGCAGATAATCGCCGTCCAGCATGGCGGCCTCGGCCTCGTGGGCGACAGTGCTGGCTACGGCGGATTTGCCGCTGCCGGATACGCCCATCAGGATAAATACGTGATTCTGCGGATTGCTCATTGTGTCATGCCCCTATGGGAACTGGCGCGAGCGCGCCAAATGCGTCCCAACTGATAAAGATACTCTGGAACGCCGACGCCCCGCAGGGCGCCGGATAAAGATTATACGACCGTCGCCAGCAGCAGACAGCCCACCAGGCCGCACACCGAGATGATGGTTTCCAGCACCGACCAGGATTTGATGGTTTCCATGATGCTCAGGTTGAAATACTCCTTGAACAGCCAGAAGCCCGGATCGTTGACGTGCGAGAAGATGACGCTGCCGGAGCCGACCGCAATCACCATCAGCTCAGGGCTGACGCCGGTGGTGGCGATCAGCGGCGCGACGATGCCGCCGGCGGTGATTGCCGCCACGGTGGCGGAACCCAGCGCCAGACGCAGCGCGGCGGCGATTGACCAGGCCATCAGAATCGGCGAAACGTTGCTGCCCTCCATCAGGCCGGCGATGTACTGCTCGACGCCGCTGTCCACCAGCACCTGTTTAAAGGCGCCGCCACCGCCGATGATCAACAGCATCATCGCGATGATTTTAATCGAGTCGGTGATGGTGCCCATCACTTCATCCATGGTGCGGCCACGGTTCAGGCCGAAGGTGAAGATGGCGATCAGCACGGCGATCAGGGTCGCCATCACCGGGTCGCCGAAGAACTCGGCGAAGCGCAGCAGGCTGTGGCCCTTCGGCAGCACCATTTCAGCCACCGCGCGCAGCGCCATCAGGATCACCGGCACCAGCGACGTGGCAACGCTGACGCCAAAGCTCGGCATCTCCGCGTCGGTAAAGGTTTTCGGGTTGTACAGGCCTTCCGGCACCGGCTTGTCGATGCCTTTCAGGAAGCGGGCATAGACCGGGCCGGCCAGGATCACCGTCGGGATCGCCAGCAGCGTGCCATACAACAGGGTTTTACCCATGTCAGCATGGAAGATGGTGGCGATGGCGGTCGGGCCTGGATGCGGTGGCAGGAAGCCGTGAGTCACCGACAACGCGGCGGCCATCGGCACGCCGACGTACAGCAGCGGAATGCGTGCGGAGGCGGCGATGGTGAACACCAGCGGCAGCAACAGCACGAAGCCCACTTCGTAGAACAGCGCGAAGCCGACGGTGAAACCGGTCAGCACCACCGCCCATTGAATGTGTTTTCTGCCGAACTTGTCGATCAGCGTGGTGGCGATGCGCTGTGCGCCGCCGCAGTCCGCCAGCAGTTTGCCGAGCATGGCGCCGAAGCCCATGATCAGCGCCAGGCTGCCCAGCGTACCGCCCACGCCGGCCTTGATGGAGCCGATGACCTTATCGACCGGCATACCCTGTGCAATCCCGACCGCCAGGGCAACCAGAACCAGAGAGATAAAGCCGTTCAGCTTGAAGCGGATCATCAGCAGCAGCAGCAGCGCTACGCCGCCTGCAACAATCACTAATGGCATAGTTTTTCTCCAACCTTTTATCGCGACTCTCTTTACGATAGGCGTAAAGCGTGCGGTTGTTTTATTTTTAGGCTCTTTCCCGGTGTTTAAGAAGAGCTGTAGGTGTTGTTGAGTCAGAGGTTCAGTCTTGCAGCAAGATGACCGCACACTCGTTGTTACCGGTATCATGATACCGGTAACAACATGAGCGCCGGAACCGGGTAAGCGGCTAAAATTCGCGTTCTGGGACAGAGATCAAACTTATGTCGGCAACGAGCGGCGGGCTTACAGGCGGGATAACCAGCGCGCCTCAGGGCGCGCTGCAAAAAGAAAGGGTGTTAAAACAGAACGTTAAAATGGCTCAGATACTGCCACCGGGGATCACGGTGAAACCGACGTCCACCATGCGTGGGCACACGGTTTCACCGCGCAGTCGGGCCAGCAAGCGCTCGGCGCCGATCTGCCCCATGCGTTCACGCGGCGTCAGCACGCTGGCCAGCTTCGGCACCATCACCTGGCCGATGTCATGGCCGTGGAAGCCGGCGATCGCCATGTCCTGCGGGATCGACAGCCCCTGCCGCTGGCACTCGAAGGCCGCGCCGATCGCCAGGTCATCGTTGGTGCAGAAGATACTGTCGATCTGCGGATAGTCGCGCTGCGCCACGCGCAGCAGTTCACCGCCGGCGGAATAGGAGGAAGATCGCGCGGTCATGATGCTGTACGGCTCCAGGCCGGATTCACGCATCGCCTGCTCATACCCCTGCTGCTTGATGATGGTACGTTCATCCTGACGGGCGCCGAAATAGACCACGTGACGGTGGCCGTGCGCGATGATCTGCTGGGTCATCTGGCGCGCCGCCTCGAAGTTGTTGAAGCCCACCGCCAGATCGATACACGGCGAGACGCAGTCCATCAGCTCTACCACCGGAATGCCCGCCACCTCGATCATTTTCAGGGTGCGCGGCGTGTGATGGCGCTCAGACAGGATCAGGCCGTCGATATTGTAAGACAGCAGCGAGGTCAGACGCTCTTCTTCACGCTCCGGCAGGTAGCCATAGTGCGCCAGCATGGTCTGGTAGTTGTGCGCGTCGGTCACGCTTTCGATGCCGCGCAGCACTTCGGCGAACACCTGGTTGGTCAACGACGGCAACAGCACGCCAATCGCCCGGCTGGTGGCGTTGGAGAGGATGTCCGGCGCGCGGTTGGGGATGTAGCCCAGCTCATCCAGCGCGACGGCGATTTTTTGCTGCAGGGCGGCGGAAACCTGGTCGGGATTGCGCAGATAACGGCTCACCGTCATCTTGGTCACGCCCACCTTGTCCGCCACATCCTGGAGTACCGGCCGTTTTTTCTTCATTATCAATGAACTGACTAACCGTGAATGGGCAGTCATTTTAGCAAAAAAAACGGCGGGCCGATATTGTCGGTTATGCGACGGCCAACGCAAAAAGGGCTCACATCGTGAGCCCTTCATACGCAGACAAAGGGGGAAAAGCGTGGTTTCTCCCCCTTTGTGACGATCAGCCGAAAATCAATAAATTGATTTTCCTTGTTTTTATATGTTTTGCCGGCGTTAAGTCAGGCAACGTCGGCAGGCGAGTCACTCACCTCAAGGGCTCACACCGTGAGCCCTTGATATTTACCGCTTAATCACACCGGCGGCAGATCGAACAGCAGGATTTCGCTCTCTTCGTCGGCCTGGATCGTCAGCGCCGATTCATCCCACACTGCGAACGCGTCGCTGATGCCGGCGGTCTGGCCGTTGACCGAGACCTTGCCACGCACCACCTGGATCCAAACGCGACGGCCGGCGGCGATCGGGCATTCCCCCTGCTCGCCTTTATTCAGCGCCCAACGCGACAGCGTCATATCCTGGAACACCTTCAGCGAGCCGTCACGCGCATCCGGCGACAGCACCAGCTGACGGCCCTGCGGCGCGTCGAACATGCGCTGCTCGTAGCGTGGCTCAAGCCCGACCTGATCCGGGATGATCCAAATCTGGTACAGGTGCAATGGACGATCCTGATTGGCGTTGTACTCAGAATGACGCACCCCGGTGCCCGCACTCATGATCTGGAATTCACCGGCCTGGATCTGCTCCTTGTTGCCCATGCTGTCCTGATGTTCCACCGTGCCGCTCAGCACGTAGGTCAGGATTTCCATGTCTTTATGCGGGTGAGTACCGAAACCCTGCCCTGCATCGATCATATCTTCGTTGATCACCCGCAGCGCCGAGAATCCCATAAAGTTCGGATCGTAGTAATCGGCAAATGAGAAGGTGTGCCAGCTATCCAGCCAGCCATGATTGGCGTGGCCGCGGTCTTCCGCTTTACGTACATAAATCATATTCAACTCTCCTCAATGTTTTTTTACAGTCTAGTCCTGCCAGCAGAATAAGAAAGCGTAAAAAACTTATGCCTCTGTTCAAAAATTTCGATGGAATGAAACAGCGGATGGGCAGCGGATTTGTTGAAAGCGGAAACGGCTGAAAAAAGGGCAAAAAAAAGCCAGCACCCGAGCTGGCTAAGTAAACACTGGAAGCAATGTGAGCAATGTCGTGCCTTCGCAGCGAGAGTATCAAGGGTTGATGCCCTCCCCGGAACGCATCGCAATAATAATCATTATCATTCGCACCTGTAAAGCGTTTTTTTTGACCCGTTGAAATAATATTGACTCAAGGCAGTAAACGGATAAATTCAGAGGTTATTCAACCGGTAAGCAAAAGGAGCAGCGACATGAGCGAGATCGTGATACGCCACGTGGAAACAACGGATGCGCAAGCCCTGCATCATCTTTATTCGCAGACGCCCGTCTACCGCGATACGCTGCAGCTCCCGCTACCGTCCGTCGAGTCCTGGCAGAAGCGACTCGCCAATCCCGAACCGGGCACGCATAACCTGGCGGCCATCATCGACGGGCAGCTTGCCGGCCAGTTGGTTGTGATGCTGAATCAGCGCGTTCGCCGCCGCCACGTCGCCACCTTCGGCATCGGCGTCGATCCGCGCTACCACGGCAAAGGCGTCGGCAGCCGCCTGATGCGGGCGATGATCGACCTGTGCGACAACTGGGCCGCCATCGAGCGCATCGAACTGACGGTGTTCACCGACAACCCGGCCGCCATCGCGCTATACCGCAAGTTCGGCTTCGAGATAGAGGGCACCAGCCGCGCCTATGCCATGCGCGATGGCGTGCTGGTCGACGCCTACCATATGGCGCGTTTGCGTTCCGGGCAGCCGCACGGCGATGCGTAATATTCCCCACCCGCAGGGGCCGCTGTGCCGGCCCCTGCATATCAACCGCCGAACCTTTTTACACGCGCTGGCCGGCCTGACCGCCGCCGTCGGCATATTCTCTCCTCTCACCCCATTAGGTGCCGCTATGCCAACTTCCGCCGCCGGGCGCCCAGGCTCCCGCAACCTGATTACCGATGTGCCCGGCCTGAAGGTCGGCGTGGCTCAGGACAGCCGGGTGCGCACCGGCGCGACGGTGATCCTGCCGGACAGCCCGGCGATTGCCGCCGTGGACGTGCGCGGCGGCGGCCCCGCCACCCGGGAAACCGACGCGCTCGGTGAGGACAATTTGGTACAGACCATCGATGCGCTGACGTTCAGCGGCGGTTCGGTTTACGGTCTGGCGGCGGCGGATGGCGTCGCAGCCTGGCTGGGGCAACAGGGTAAAGGCTACGCGCTGCGCCCAGCACCCGGCGTGCCGGTCTCCCCTATCGTGCCCACCGCCTGCCTGTACGATCTGGCCAACGGCGGCGACAAAAACTGGCAGCTCACGCCGCCGTATCGCCAGTTGGGCATCGAGGCGGTCGGCAAGGCCGGCCTGGACTTTCCGCTGGGCACCGTCGGGGCCGGCTACGGCGCCATGACCGGCATGGGCAAGCTGAAAGGCGGCCTCGGTTCGGCGTCGATCGTGGCCACCAACGGCGCTACCGTCGGCGCGCTGGTGGCGGTCAACAGTTTGGGTGCGGTGGTCGCACCCGGCACCCGCGCCTTCTGGGCGACGCCTTATGAAATTAACGGTGAATTTGGCAACGGCGGCGCGGCGGCGCTGGCGCAACTGCATGCGCAGGGTGAAGACGGGATGGTGCAAGAGCCGCAGGGCGGCAGAAAGAACACCACCCTGGCCTGCATCGCCACCGACCTGGCGCTGACGCGAGTGGAGTTGAAACGGGTGGCCATCATGGCGCAAGACGGTATGGCGCGCGCTATTCGCCCGCTGCACAGCCCGTTTGACGGCGACGTGGTGTTCGCCCTGTCCACTGGGCAGCGCGAGGTACAGGGCAGCCGCGAACTGGCGGTGCTGCAAATCGGCGCGCTGGCGGCGGATACCCTCGCTCGGGCGATCGCCCGTGGCGTGCATGCCGCTACACCATGGCCAGGCAGCCAGGTCGCAACCTGGCAAACGCTCGGCGGCTAACGCGCCGCCATCAAAAAAGGGGCGCTGGCAGCGCCCCTCGATCTTTATTCACCCTTACCGCTTAAATACCGGCGGTTTCCCGAATATAGCGGCGCGCTTTCACCGCATACTCGAACGGGTTGGCCAGCGCCGGATCCTGCTCGGCCTCCACCACCATCCATCCCTTGTAACCGCGCTCGTCCAGCAGCTTGAACACCGGCCTGAAGTCGATCACGCCATCACCCGGCACGGTGAAGGTGCCCTTCTTCACGCCATCGAGGAAGCTCAGCTTGTTGGCCTTCACTTCCGCCACCACCTCATCGCGCACGTCCTTCAGATGGACGTGGTTGATGCGCGGCAGATACTTCTCCAGGATCGCCATCATCGCCTGCTGGCTGCCTTCCGAATAGTAGGCGTGCCCGGTATCAAACAACAGGTAAACGTCGTCGTTGACCATGCTCATGTAGCGATCGATTTCGGCGGTAGTCTGAATGCCAGTACCCATGTGGTGGTGCAGACACACCTGCATGCCTTTGCCGGCGGCGATCTTCGCCAGCTCGTTGTAACCGTCGGCCACGCGCTGCCACTCTTCATCGCTGAAATACGGCTTCTCTTCGAACACGCCTTTGGTGGTGCCCTGAATGCTCTTGCTCTGCTCGGAGCAGCCAATCACCCTGGCGCCCATGGCATGCAGGAAATTCATGTGGTTGATAAATTCATCGATGGTTTTGTCTTTTTGGCCGTCGGCGAAAAAGGTGCTGAACCAGGCGTTGCAGATCTGGATGCCGCGAATATCCAGCATCGGTTTCAGCACCGCCGGATCGCGCGGGTATTTGCTGCCCACTTCGCTGCCGGTGAAACCGGCCAGCGCCATTTCGCTGACGCACTGCTGGAAGGTGTTTTCCTTGCCCAGATCGGGCATGTCGTCGTTGGTCCAGCCGATTGGCGCGATGGCCAATTTCACGTTGTCTTTATTCATGGTCTGCCTCGGTCCTTGGAGGGCCGCCGGTGCAAATGACGCCGGCGAGCCAAATAAGATTATTTGCCCAACAGCTCTCTTTCGATGCGCTCTCTGGTCGCCACCGCCTGGCTCGGCATCTTTTCCGGATAGCCGAACAGCGAGGTGCAGATGATCGATTCGCCGCCGGCCTTGAAGCTGCGGTTGGCAAATTCCATGTCGCGCAGCGTCTGGAACAGGGCGTCGAAATTCACCTCACCTTCGCCGATGCCGACGTGCTGATGCACCGCGGCGTCAACGCCCGGCGGATTGACGATATAACGGCAATGCTTGGTGTGATTCATGGTGTCGGCAATCAGCACGTGGGAAAGATCGTCCCCGGCGTACTGCAACATGCCGGCCACATCGCCCTGCCCCTTGTCGTAGTAGAAGGTGTGCGGCACGCTGTAGAGGTATTTGACGTGGTCGCTGCGCAGCGATTTCACCAGATCGGCGGTTTCGTTACTCAGCTCGCAGAAGTCCCACGGGTGCGACTGGATCTCCATACGGATACCTTCACGCTCGATGATCGGCAGCAGCTCCTCCATCGAGCGATACCACAGCTCCTCGCAGATCTCCGGCTCGTTGGGGTTGCCGGCCAGTTCGGTGTTGATCACCTGCACGCCCATTTCCACCGCGATTTCGATCATCCGCCGCCAGTTTTTGACCGCCGCCTGGCGGCGATCTTCCCCCGGCCCGGACCAGCGATACACCACGATAAATGAGGAGATCTCCACGCCGGTCGCTTTCAGGGCGTTTTTATACTCCGTCATGATTTCGCGGCTGGCCTTCGGATGCTTGTAAAACGGGTTGATCTGCGGGTGCGGCGACTGTTCGATGTATTTGTAGCCCCAGTCCGCCACCTGCTGCACCATTTTAGTCACGCCCAAATCCCGGATAACGTCGACATCAAAAGCGATCTTCATGGTCACTCCTCTACAATCGTAGGTATGGGGGACAAGCCGATTACTTGTTGTAAAACGCCGGGCGCGCCGGCAGGGTCACCGGCACGATCTCACCGCTGAGCTGGGCCGCCACACAGGCGTCGGCGGTCACGGCGGCGGCGTAGCCGTCCCAGGCGGAAGGCCCGGTCAGCTGGCCCGCGGCCACGTCGTTGATGAACCCCTGCAGCTCGACGTCATAGGCGTCGATAAAGCGATCCTTCCAGTCGGTCAGGATTTCGGTCGACAGGCGGGCGCCGCTGCGCATCTGCACCGAGGACGGCTCCGGCAGTTTGGCAATGCCGGTTTCCCCCACCACTTCACACTGAATGTCGTAGCCGTACTGGCAGTTGACGAAAATTTCGACGTCGATGCGCGTGCCTTTGGCGGTTTCGAACAACACAATCTGCGGATCTTTCAGGTGCGGGAACGCCTTCGGGCTCTTGCGTGGGAACACCACCTGCACCGACACATAGTCGTCGTCGAGCAGCCAGCGCAGCACGTCGATTTCGTGGATCAGGGTATCGGTGATCGCCATATCGGTGGTGTAGGCCTCGCCGACCGTCGGGTTGCGGTGCGCGCAGTGCAACATCAGCGGTTCGCCGATCTGGCCGCTGGTCAGCACCTGTTTCAGCGCGCGATAGCCCTGGTCATAGGGGCGCATAAAGCCGACCTGCACCAGCCGCTTGCCGTGCTTCGCTTCGGCATCGACGATGTTCTTGCAGCCCTGCGCGGTCACCGCCAGCGGCTTCTCGCAGAACACCGGTTTGCCGGCGGCGATGGCCGCAAGCACGAATTCTTCGTGGCTTGGCCCCCAGGAGGTGACCAGCACCGCCTGCACGTCGGCGGCCTTGATCAGATCGTGGCCGTTGTCATACACCCGCGCATCCAGCTGCAGATCGCTCACCACCTTGGCGGCGTTGTCGCGATTGATGTCGTTCACCGCCACGACGCGGGCGCCCTGCAAAACTTTGCTGCAGCGACGGATATGATCGCGGCCGATGGCGCCGGTGCCGATAACCCCAATGTTCAATGTCATTTTCGCTCCCCTCTGGAAAGTGTGTTGTGTTCGAAAACGAATCAGTAATCGCGCGCCTTATCGATGTTTTCCTGCAGCTTGCGCGCCACTGCGACGATTTTCTCGCTGTCGGCCACCTGAGCGCCGCCCACGCGCCACCAGCTGAGATACTTGTGCACCATGGTCTTCGGCAGCACCTTGATGTCCAGCAGCGTGGACACGGTCTGCCTGCGGGCGTCGGCCAGCGCATCGAGCAGCTGCTGCTCGGTGGTGACGCGATAGGTTTTACAGCCGTAAGCCGCCGCCAGCATGGCGAAATCGACCGGCACCAGTTTGCCGTCGAGCTTGCCGCCCTCTGGATTGCGGAAGCGGAATTCGGTGGTGTAGCTGTCCATGCCGTGTTCCATCTGCAGGTTGTTGATGCAGCCGTTGGTCATGTTGTCGAACAGCACCACGTTGATCTTGCAGCCTTCCTGAATCGAGGTGACCAGTTCGGAATGCAGCATCATGAAGGCACCGTCACCCACCATCGCGTACACCTCACGCTGCGGCTCGGCCAGCTTGACCCCCAATGCGGCGTTCACCTCGTACCCCATGCAGGAGTAGCCGTATTCCACGTGATAACCGTGCTCGCCGCGGTTGTGCCACACCCGCTGCAGATCGCCCGGCAGGCTGCCGGCGGCGGCCACGATCACGCTGTCCGGCGGGAGCTCGCGGTTCAGCACCCCCAGCACCCGGCTTTGCGTCATCGCCGAGTCGGTCTGAGCGATAAATTCGGCGAACACCCGCTCGCGATCGAGGTGATCGTCGATCTCCGGCACAAAGCCTGCGCCGCTGTATTCCACCGCGTAAACCCGCTCGGTCTCTTCATGCTGGGCAGCGCGCGCCGCGGCGATGGCGTCGCCCCAGCCGGCGCGGTACTCGGTCTGCGTCAGCAGCGCGCCCAGTTCGCTCAGGGCCTCGCGGGCGTCCGCCAGCACCTGCACGCCGTCGAGCTTGCCGGCGTCGAAGGCGCTGACGTTGATATTGAGGAAGCTGACGTCCGGATGTTGGAACAGCCATTTGGACGAGGTGGTGAAATCGGTGTAACGGGTGCCGACGCCAATCACCAGATCGGCCTGACGGGCCAGCGTGTTGGCCGCCAGGCAGCCGGTTTCGCCGATGCCGCCGAGGTTGAATTCATGATCGCTCGGCACCGCGCCTTTGCCGGCCTGGGTTTCGGCGAACGGAATGCCGAAGCGCTCGGCGAATTCGCGCAGCGCCCGCCCGGCCTGCGAGTACTTCACGCCGCCGCCGCACACCAGCAACGGTTTGCGTTTGGCCGTCAGCAGCGCCAAGGCGTCCGCCAACATGCCATCGGTCGCCGGGCGGCGATCGAGCCGGTGCACGCGTTTTTGGAAGAAATAGTCGGGGTAGTCGTAGGCTTCCCCCTGCACGTCCTGCGGCAGACACAGCGTCACCGCGCCGGTTTCCGCCGGATCGGTCAACACGCGCATCGCATTGATGCAGGCGCTCATCAGCTGTTCCGGTCGCACGATGCGGTCCCAGTATTTGCTCACCGCGCGGAACGCGTCGTTGGTGCTGATGCTGAGATCGTAAGACTGTTCGATTTGCTGCAGCACCGGGTCCGGCTGGCGGGAAGCGTAAACGTCGCCCGGCAGCAGCAATAAAGGAATGCGGTTGGCGGTGGCGGTGGCCGCGGCGGTGATCATATTGGCGGCGCCGGGGCCGACCGATGAAGTGCAGGCGTAGATCTGCCGGCGCAGTTTTTGTTTGGCGAAGCCGATCGCCGCATGGGCCATCCCCTGCTCGTTGCGGCCCTGATGCACCCGCAGATCGCCGCTATCCTGTTCCAGCGCTTGCCCCAGCCCCAGCACGTTGCCGTGGCCGAAAATCGCGAAAATACCCGCGACGAATTTGGTTTCCACCCCGTCGGCCAGCAGATACTGGTTATCGAGAAATCTGACGAGCGCCTGCGCCATGGTTAGCCTGATCTTGCCCATTTACTCACCCTTTAGATTGAGGGCCGCCCCGGAAAGGGCTCGCGCCGAGCCGACAATCCCGTGTTTGTATTACGCGGCGGCAGCTATTATCTTGAGCAGGCGATGCCCGCTGCTCACGAAGTCGACAACCTGAAACGTGAAGCGATTATAAACAAATATATTTTTCATAAAATCACATTACAGAAGAAACATTTCATTTTGCGATAAAGATCGCATATTACATGAAAAGCCCGTTTCATCTCGTGATTCAGCCGTTACTGGCTTCGCGCCGCGCACCGGCCGATAACAACCGTTACCACACGGGCTGACAGCCTTTTATCCTGATCTAATCCCCTTTTCTGCGCGCGCCCGGTCGCCGTCTTATGGCCGCTTCATCGGCTTTTCCCGTTCTCCTGTCGATGTTTTAAACGCATCACATTTTCGGGGTGTAAATTTCATTCTATATTGAAATTGAAATTTTCATTCCCCATACTATCCACATGCTTCCTGCAGGGCGCCACGCTCGGGCCGCCGCCGGAGTTTTGCTTAAACAGAAGGAAACGGGTATGGCTACACAAGAAAAACAGCTTGATGTCATTTGTCTCGGGCGCATCGCCGTCGATTTCTATGCTCAGCAGATCGGCGCGCGGCTGGAAGACGCCGGCACATTCGCCAAGTACCTCGGCGGATCTTCCGGCAACGTGGCCTACGGCACCGCCATTCAGGGGTTAAAATCCGGCATGCTGGCGCGCGTCGGCGATGAACACATGGGCCGCTTTCTGCGCGAAGAGCTGCAGCGCGTCGGGGCCGATACCCGCTGCCTGATCACCGACAAACGTCGGTTAACCGGCCTGGTGATCCTCGGCATCAAGGATCAGGAAACCTTCCCGCTGATCTTCTACCGCGAAAACTGCGCGGACATGGCGCTGACGCCGGACGACATTGACGAGGCCTATATCGCTTCCGCGCGCGCGCTGGCCATCACCGGCACGCACCTGTCGCACCCGAACACCCGCGCCGCGGTGCTGAAGGCGCTGGAATACGCGCGCCGCCACGGCCTGCGCACCGCGCTGGACATCGATTACCGCCCGGTGCTGTGGGGGTTGACGTCGCTGGGCGACGGCGAAACCCGCTTTGTGGAATCGGATCAGGTAACGCGCGAGCTGCAAGAGGTGCTGCTCCATTTCGATCTGATCGTCGGCACCGAAGAGGAATTTCATATCGCCGGCGGCAGCACCGACACGCTGACGGCGCTGAAAAACGTGCGCCGGGCCACGGCGGCCACGCTGGTGTGCAAGCGCGGCGCGCAGGGCTGTTCGGTGTTCGAAGATGACATCGCCGACGACTGGGAACAGGTGAAGCTGCACGCTGGTGTGCGAGTGGAGGTGCTGAACGTGCTGGGAGCCGGCGACGCCTTTATGTCCGGCCTGCTGCGAGGCTACCTGAACGATGAGGGCTGGGATCAGGCCTGCCGCTACGCCAACGCCTGCGGCGCATTGGTGGTCTCGCGTCACGGCTGCGCCCCGGCCATGCCGACCAAACGGGAGCTGGATGACTATCTGCAGCGTGAACAACAGGTCACGCGCCCGGACCGCGACGCACGCCTGAATCACCTGCACCGGGTCACCACCCGCAAGCAACAGTGGCCGGAATTGTGCGTATTCGCCTTCGATCACCGCAAGCAGCTGGCGGACATGGCGCGCGAAGCCGGCGTCAGCGAGGAACGCATTCCGCGCCTGAAAACCCTGCTGTTAACGGCGGCGCAACAGGCTGCCGCGCAGGCCGGCCTCAACGGCAACAGCGGCATTCTGGCCGACACCACCTACGGGCAGGCGGCGCTGAACGAAATCACCGGTCAGGGATGGTGGATTGGCCGGCCGGTGGAGCTGCCCAGCTCGCGCCCGCTGCGCCTGGAGCACGGCAACATCGGTTCGCAATTGATCGACTGGCCGCAGGAGCACGTGGTGAAGTGCCTGGTGTTTTATCATCCGCACGACGCGGCAGAACTGCGCCGCGAACAGGATGAGCTGATCACCGACGTCTACCGCGGCTGCTGCAAATCCGGCCATGAGCTGCTGCTGGAAGTGATCCTGCCGGACGGCAACGCCGACAAGGACGAGCGCTATTACCTGGAGATGATTGAACACTTCTACCGGTTGGGCATTCAGCCGGACTGGTGGAAACTGCCGCCGCTGAGCGCGGAAAACTGGCAGCAGGTCGGCGCGCTGATCGACGCCTACGATCCCGACTGCCGCGGCGTGCTGATCCTGGGGCTCGATTCCCCAGAGGCGGTGCTGAAGGCGGGCTTTGCCGCCGCCGCAGATGCGCGCTGGGTGAAAGGTTTCGCCGTCGGCCGCACTATTTTCGGCCAACCTTCGCGCCGCTGGCTGCAGGGGGAAATCGACGACGCGGCCCTGATCGAGCAGGTGAAACAAAAATACCTGACGCTGATCGGTTTCTGGCGCCAGTACCGTCCACAGTCGGGCGGCACGCACTGACAGCGAGAGCAGGTTCACGTCCCCTTAAGGCCATTTCGCCGCTTTAAGGGGATTTTTTTGCCCATTTTCTGTGAAGTCGCGCAATGTGCGATCGAATAAATCGCTTTTTGAGGAAATGAAATTTCCGCTCCGTCTGTTAAAATACCCTGTCAATATTTCAGGCGTCAGGCCAATGCGCCTTCACCCCACTGCGAGCCGAATGGATGAACAACCCAACTCAACTTTCGCTGTTACAGGACGAGATCCGCCACCGTTATGAAACGCTGAGCAAGCGTTTGAAACAGGTGGCGCGCTATATTTTGGATAACAGTAACAGCATCGCTTTCGATACCGTTGCCTCCATCGCCGCACAGGCCAGCGTGCCGCCTTCCACCCTGATCCGTTTCGCCAACGCCTTCGGTTTCAGCGGCTTCAACGAAATGAAGCAGGTGTTCCGTCAGCATCTGATGGAAGAGACGGTGAACTATACCGAGCGCGCGCGCCTGTTCCGCCAAACCTCCACCGACGACAACGTCGCGCCAGAGAAGCCGGCGGAGATTCTCAACGTATTCACCATGGTCAACGCGCAGGCGCTGCAGCAGCTGGCGATGCAGATCGCTCCCGAGCAGCTGGATCGCGCCGTCGAGCTGCTCAACAACGCTGAAAACATCTACGTGATCGGCCTGCGCCGCTCGTTCAGCGTCGCTTCCTACCTCACCTATGCGCTGCGCCATCTGGAGCGCCGCGCGTTTCTGATCGACGGCCTGGGCGGGATGTTCACCGAACAGCTGAGCATGGTGAAACCGAAGGACGTGGTGATCGCCATCAGCTATTCGCCATACGCCCGCGAGGCGGTGGAACTGGTGGAATTGGGCGCCAAGCGCGGCGCGCAGCAGATCGCCATCACCGACAGCCAGGTCAGCCCGCTGGCCGCCTTCAGCGACGTCTGTTTCGTGGTGCGCGAAGCGCAGGTGGACGGGTTCCGCTCGCAGGTGGCTTCGATGTGCCTGGCGCAGACGCTGGCGGTCTCGCTGGCGCTGAATAACGCCCGGGACGAGTAAGGCTGACAAAAAAGCCCGGCAAGCCGGGCCTCAGGCGCTTATTGCGCGGCGGGATAGCCGTCGCCGTTAATCCAGGCGTGGTCTTTTTCCCAGGTGAATTTCCACTGCCGCACCGGCCCGGCCATCACGTTGAGGTAATAGTTGTCGTAACCCGCCAGGGTCGCCACCGGGTGATAACCGCGCGGCACTTTCACCACGTCACGATTGTAGACCGGCATGCACTCATCGAGCGTGCGATCGTCGGTATAGACGCGCTGCATGCAGAACCCCTGCTCCGGCTGTATGCGGTGATAGTACGTCTCTTCGAGATAGGTTTCGTGCGGTGAGTCTTCTTGATCGTGCTTGTGGCTCGGGTAGGAGCTGGTATTGCCCTCGTCGGTGTAAACCTCCACCACCAGTAGACTGTCGGCCGGCTCACTGTCCGGCAGAATGTTATGCACCAACCGCTGGTTACGCCCCTTGCCGCGCCGCTCCACGCCGATATCCGCCGGCGTAATCAGCCGTGAAGGCAGGTGGCCGCTGCCGGGTGCGCTGCACACCGCCAGCTCCAGATCGGTTTCTGCCCGCACGTCGATGCGATCGTGGTGCGGCACATACACCGCGTAAGGCGGCGTACGTTCGAACGGGCTCATGCGTTTACCGATATGCGGGTATTCGGCGCGCAGCGTGGCGACGGAGGCGATACCGGCAACCAGCACCAGGCACAGTTCCTGGTCGCCGCACTCAAGCTGCAGCGACTGCCCGGCGGCCAGGCGGTAAACGTCAAAGCCGACATAGCGCCAACCGGCATTTTCCGGCGTCACGTGCTGAATACGCCCCTCGGCATTCGGCGTCTGACATTTGGCAAGCAGTGAAGACATCTCGATTCTCCTGTTAATGACCCGTGCAAAGGCCGCTGCCCCGAAGGAGCAACGGCCTGGCCTGAATATGACAGCGCTTAACCCAGCGTCGGCATGCTGAATTCGGACACCGTCTGCTGCCCGGCCGGCCAGCGTGCGGTGGCGGTCTTCATGCGCGTGTAGAAGCGCACGCCGTCGGTGCCGTGCACGTTCAACGCGCCGAACACCGAGCGCTTCCAGCCGCCGAAGCTGTGGAACGCCATCGGCACCGGCACCGGCACGTTGACGCCGACCATCCCGGCCTGCACTTCCTGCACGAACTGACGCGCGTAGTGGCCGCTGCCGGTAAAGATGGCGCTGCCGTTGCCAAACTCATGGCCGTTGACCGTGTCGATGGCGGTGCGATAGTCCGGCACCCGCACGATGCCCAGCACTGGCCCGAAGATCTCTTCGCGGTAGATGCGCATATTCGGCTTCACATGGTCGAACAGCGTGCCGCCGACGTAGTAGCCTTCAGGGTAGCCCGGCACCTGATAATTGCGGCCGTCGGCCACCAGGGTTGCGCCTTCTTCCACGCCCAGATCGATGTAGCCCAGCACCTTTTTCTGGTGGGCAGACGACACCAGCGGCCCCATTTCATTCTCTTCGCCACCCTGCTGCAAGCCCGGCCCGACGCGCAGCTGCGCGATCAGCGGCTTCAGTTTGGCGATCAGTTTGTCGGCGGTATCGTCACCGACCACCACGGCGATCGGCAGCGCCATGCAACGCTCACCGGCGGAGCCGAACGCGCCGCCCATCAACGCGTTGACCGTGGCGTCCAGATCGGCGTCCGGCATGACGATCGCCTGGTTTTTCGCCGCGCCGAAGGCCTGTACCCGCTTGCCGTGCGCGCTGGCAGTGGTATAGATATGTTCCGCCACGGTGGAGGAACCGACGAAGCTCACCGCCTGAATGCGCGGATCGGTGCACAGCTGCGCCGCATCTTCATTGGCGCAGTGCACCACGTTGAACACGCCGTCCGGCAGGCCGGCTTCTTTCAGCAGCTCCGCCAGGCGCACCGAGGCCGAAGGCACCAGCGCCGGCGGCTTGAGGATAAAGGTGTTGCCGCAGGCCAGTGCGATGGGGAACATCCACATCGGCACCATCGCCGGGAAGTTGAACGGGGTAATGCCCGCCACCACACCCAGCGGCTGCATCAGCGAGAAGCTGTCGACGCCGCTGCCGACGTCCGGCGAATACTCTCCCTTGATCAGATGCGGGATACCGCAGGCGAATTCGACCACTTCCATGCCGCGCGTCAGTTCGCCCAGCGCATCCGAATACACTTTGCCGTGCTCGCTGACGATAAGCTCGGCCAGCTCGTCGCGGTGTTGTTCCAACAGCGCCTTGAAATTGAACATGATGCGCGCACGGCGCAGCGGCGTGGTGCGCGACCAGTCGGCGAACGCCCGATGCGCCACGTCGATGGCCTGTTTGACTTCGGCGGCGGTGCTCTGCGTGACGCGCCGCTCAACCTGCCCGCTGGCTGGGTTGTGCACGTCGATGGTTTGATTGCTGCTGCTCAGGCACACCTGCCCGTCAATAAAATTACCCACGGTTTTCATGTCACGCCCTCTTTTCAAGTCCGCTGTCGCCAGGCCACTCACAGGCGGCGCGGCGTTAATCGTCCCGCTCGCCAAACTCCGTCGGCAAGCCGGCTAAATCCTGACCGGATGCAGCAAACTCTATTTCATTGAAAAAAAAGTTTCAAATAAATTGTTTTGAAAAATTTGTTTTTAGTGCGTGAGGTCGCAATTTTGCGGTGTCGATCGGATTGGCGCTTTCATTGCCGTGCCAGGGAAAGCACAACAGCGGCGGAGAAAACAGAGCTAATACACACTGACTTTGCTACAGAAAACCCGCACTGAGCCTGCTCTGCCGTCGTTACCGTCCGCCCCCGAACGCCCAAGGCGCCTGGCGCAGAGGTGACGGTTTTTTTTGAACTGGATCTAAAAATCAATATTCCATTATTCACTAATTATGAAATAAATGTTCTTGTTTGTTCCAGCATTTATCGACGACATCGCCTTGATGACAGGCACGGTTCACACCCTTCCGCTCGCCCTCTTCCCGACACCCCGACCGTGCGGACGGAAGCCAGGATAAAAATCGGAGCAACACATGTCATATCAGCGTAAGCACAATACCGGCTACATATTGCGAATTTGCGGCATCGCCGCCCTGGGCGGCATTCTGTTCGGCTACGATACCGCCGTGATCTCCGGCGCGATCGAAGCGTTGAAAACCTATTTCAGTCTCAGCCCGGCCGAAACCGGTTGGGCCGTCTCCAACGTGGTGATCGGCTGCGTGGTCGGCGCCTTCGCCGCCGGGCCGCTGGCGGCGCGCTGGGGCCGCAAAAAGGCGCTGATGCTGGCGGCGCTGCTGTTCACCGTGTCCGCCGTCGGCGCCGCATTGGCCCCGACCTTCACCTGGTTCGTCATCTACCGCATCATCGGCGGGCTGGCGGTCGGCATTGCCGCCACCGTGTCGCCGATGTACATGTCGGAGGTGTCGCCGAAAGACATGCGCGGGCGGGCGCTCAGCATGCAGCAATTCGCCATCGTCTTTGGCCAGATCGTGATTTTCTACGTCAACTTCAAAATCGCCAGCCTCGCCAGCGAAGCCTGGCTGGTGGAAATGGGCTGGCGCTGGATGTTCGCCTCGGGCGTGATCCCCTGCATTCTGTTCTGCATCCTGGTGTTCGTCATTCCTGAATCGCCGCGCTGGAACGTGATGATGGGCCGCGACGATCAGGCGCTGGCGATGTTGACCAAGGTCTCCAACGCCGCCCACGCGCAGAATCTGCTGAAAGAAATCAAAGACTCGCTGCAGCAGGATCAACAGCAACAGCACCGGAAGCTGAACTACGGCGATGTGCGGGTGCGGTTTATCCTGTTCGTCGGCTGCATGATCGCCATGTTACAGCAGGTCACCGGCGTCAACGTGATGATGTACTACGCGCCCGTAGTGCTGAAAACCGTCACCGAAAACGCGCAGGAAGCGCTGTTCCAGACCATCTGGATCGGCGTGCTGCAGCTGGTCGGTTCGGTCATCGGCGCCATGCTGATGGATCGCATGGGCCGCATTCCGCTGATGCGTTACGGCACGCTGGGCGCCATCGCCGGCCTGCTGCTCACCTCGTACGCGCTCTACACCCAGGCCACCGGCTATTTCGCGCTGTTCGGCATGCTGTTCTTCATGGTGTTCTATGCGCTGTCCTGGGGCGTCGGCGCCTGGGTGCTGGTGTCGGAAATCTTCCCGAACCGCATGCGCGCGCAGGGGATGAGCATCGCCGTCGGCTGCATGTGGGTCGCCAACTTCGCGGTGTCGCAGTCGTTCCCGATGATCAACGACCACCCTTACCTGTTCTCGCATTTCCACGGCGCCTTCCCGATGTGGATCTTCGCCGCCTGCTGTCTGTTCAGCTACTGGTTTATCGGCCGCTATATTCCGGAAACCAAAGGCGTCTCACTGGAAAAAATGGAGCAGGTGGTGATGGCCAAACGCCACCGCCAATCCCTGCCCGACGGCAAGCCGCTGCCGCTGGAAAACGGCAAATCCTGATCTCTCAACCCTGACCGCTGGAGTCATGCCCATGAACATTGCGCTGGACCGCTTCTGCATTAACCGCAAGATCGCGCCGAATCTCAATCTGGACCATTTTTTCCGCCTGGTGAAACGCTGCGGGCTCAGCAAAGTTGAGCTGCGCAACGACATGCCCAGCGGCAAGGTGACCGACGATCTGAGCGACGCGCAGCTCAACGCGCTCGCCGCGCAATACGGCATTGAAATCGTCACGATCAACGCCCTCGGCATGTTCAATCTGATGGATGACCCGGCGGCGCTGCAGCAGCGCGCCGAAGCGTTGCTGGCGCAGGCGCAGGCCATCCACAGCCGGGCGCTGGTGCTGTGCCCGCACTGCAGCGCCGACGACACGCGCAGCGAGCAGCAAAAACGCGACGACACCCTCGCCGCGTTGCGGCTGCTGGCACCGCTGTTTGCGCGCTATGGCGTACAGGGATACGTCGAACCGTTGGGCTTCGGCATCAGCTCGTTGCGATCGTCGCTGCTGACCCAGGCGCTCATCCGCGACTCGGGCGCGCCGTACCGTATCGTGCTCGATACGTTCCACCACTATCTGAGCGGCGTGACGCAAGCCGACTTCGACGCGCAGATCCAGGTGGCGCAGATCGGCCTGGTGCATCTGTCCGGCGTGGAGGACGGGCGGGATAAAGGCACGTTGAGCGACGAAGAGCGCATTATGCTGAGCGAGGGCGATCGGCTAGAGAGCCGCCGCCAGGTACAGAACCTCGAACGCCTGGGCTACACCGGCGTCTATACCTTCGAGCCCTTCTCTTCACAACTGGACAGCTGGAGCGAGGTGGATATCGAACGGGAAATCCGCCAGAGCATCGCCCTGCTGCAAGGGTAAAAAAACGGCCTCCGCGGAGGCCGTTTTTCATGGCGTTACTTCAGGTTGCCGACCACCAGCTGGTGGCGCTCGTTGTAAAACTTACGGTAGGCCAAATAGCAGGCGATGATGGTTGACAGGCTGGCAGTAGAAAGCAGCATGAAGGTCACCATAATCTGGTATTTGATCGCTTTCACCGGATCGATACCGGCAAAGATCAGCCCGGACATCATGCCCGGCAAGCTGACCAGCCCAACGGTTTTCGCCGAGTCCACGGTCGGGATCAGCGAAGCACGGATGCTGTCGCGGATCAGCGCCGCCGACGCGAACTTGGGCGTAGCCCCCAGGCTGAGCATCTCCTGAATCTTCTGCTGCTCGCCTTTGAAACGCTGGCCGAGGTTGGTGTAGCACAGCCCCACCGCCACCATGGCGTTACCGGCGATCATCCCGGAGATGGGGATCACCTGCATCGGCGTAAACTCGATGGAGCCGGTCAATACCAGCACCGCCAGCGTCAGCACCGCGCCGGTGGTAATGGCGATAAACGACGTCACGAACGCGTGTTCGATGTACTTGCTGCGTTTCTTGGCGTTGTAGGCCGCGTTATAGCAGATGAACAGCACCATCAACACGGTGAGAACGGCGTTATCCAGGTCGAAAATATACTTCAGCACGTAGCCGACGATGATCAGCTGCACCACCGCGCGGCAGATGCTCCAGATAATGTCCTTTTCCAGCGCCAGTTTTTCCCGGTGGCTGATCAGGATGGCGACCACCACCAGCACCATCGACAAGCCCAAGGATTCGTTGGTGATGTTATGCTGATTCATGCTGTTGCTCCTGTTGCTCGGCGCCATGCGCGCGCAGGGTGATCACCTCGTCCGCATGCGCTATCTCTTCGGTATCGTGCGTCACCCACAGCACCGCCAGCCGGTGTTCCGCCACCAGTTGATGCACTATTTCGTTGACGTTGCGCTTATTTTCCTCGTCCAACGCGCTGGTGATCTCATCGAGCAACAGCACCCGCGGCATAAACTGCAGGTTGCGGATCAGGGACACGCGCTGCTTCTCCCCGCCGGACAGTTCATTGATGCTTTTGGTCAGCATCGCCTCCGGCAGGCCGAAACGCGCCAGATCGGCCTTCATTTTTCGCTCGGCCGGCGGCTGTTGACGGATCTGGTAGGGCAGCGCCAGATTGTCGTAAACCGTATTGCCGAACAGTGACGGCGTCTGAAAGCAGTAAGAGACCTGCTTGCGATACGCCTCCGGCGACATCTCGTCGATCGCCTGGCCGTCGAAATAGAGCTTTCCGCTGGTCGGATCCATTAAGGAAGAGATGATTTTCAGCAGGGTGCTTTTCCCGCAGCCGGAAGGCCCGGTGATCAGTTTGAACTCACCTTCACCCAGCGTGAAAGAGACGGAATCCAGGATCACCTGGCTGTCTATTTGATAATGAATATCATCCAATCTCAGTATGTCTTTCTTTTCCTTCATTACGATGCCGGCTCCCTACACCTGTTCCCGTCTGAGCGATAAGTATATGGCCGCAAAAAACATCTTAGCAATGGCTGTGCGGATGGCAGTGAACGAAGAGGGAGGATTGACGGAGCGAAACGCCCCGTCAAATGATAAATTTAATTAATGATTGGCTGTGGGAATAGTCAAAAGCGACCACCAAGGTCGAATCACTCTTTTTTTATCGCTGCCTGTTCGTCGCAGCTGTACCAACGGAGAGAATTGTTGATGCTGCGGTGGGTGCAGTGAACCTTGCCCTCCTTTTCCAGCGCCAGCAGCAGGGTGCGGGTGGTATAAATATTTTCGCCGCATTTATCCGCCAGCTCGCGCGTCTTCGGCCACTGTTCCGGCGGGGGATGATGGCCCCCGGATCCTTCCACACGCTCCCTGCACAACCCTTGCAACACATTCAGCATCAGCGATTTTCTGCTTTCAAACGTTTTCGGCGCCTTGGCCATAGCATTCCTCCTGAGTGGTTACTGCTGAGCACCCCGCTCACGGCTGCACGTCAGCGATGCGCAGGGTGTAAATCATGGTGGCATTCGGGGGGATCGCCGGCGGGCTGCCCTGTTTGCCGTACGCCAGCGCCGGCGGCACCACCAGCGTGATCGAGCCGTGGCGCTGCAGCTTCTCGATAGCGGCGCGAAACAGCGGCGGATAGCGCGTCAACGGCTGTGAGATCACCGTCCCCGCCAGCTCCATGTCTTTGACCACCCGCCCGTCGGTCAGGCTTTCGCGCACCACGATATCTACCCGATCGTCGGCGCCGATCGCCCCGCTGCCGGCATAGTCCACCCGGTAGTAGAAACCGAGCGCATCCTGCTTGACGCCCTCCTGGCGGGTAAAAGCGGCCAGATAGTCTTTACCGTCCAGAGGCGGAGCCTGCGTCTGCTGCGCCTGCTGCAAGCGCTGATGCGCCGTGCGCAGCGCGCTGTCGATGGCGGCCTCATCCAGCCGCAACTGCCCGGCCAGGGTATCGGCGATGCCCGCCAACAACAGCGGACTCTCCGCCTCCAGCCCCGCGCGCCGGTTCTCCTGCTGCAGATGCAGAATGTCGCGCCCGAGCGACACGCCGGCGGCATATGCCAGCTTGTCCGCCTCACTGGCCAGCACGGGTGGCTTGGCCGCCTGCTGCCGTTCGGCCAGCAAGGTCTCTACCCGCTGCTGCTGCTGTGCCAGTTGCGCCGCCAAACTTGCGCTGCGCTGTTCGGCCCGCGTGAGCGAAGCGGCCAATGCGCCCACCTCTGGCACCGGCGCAACGGCTTGCCGCAATCCCTTCAGGGCATCGGCCAGCGGCCGAATATCGACGACGACCCGCTCCCGTTTCGCCGCCGCCGCGGCCTGAGCCGCCGCCAACTGCCGCTCCAACTGACGGATTTTCTCCGCCTGTTGTTGCAAAGACTGCTTCAGCGACGTTAAACGAACGCTGTCTGCCCCGACGATGGCGGCCGGTTTGGTGGCCGGTTTGGTGACCGGTGCGGGCGCCGATTTACGCACGGTTTCTTCCCTGGGCGCGGCCGGAGGCGCCTGCCGTTGTTCGGCAAACTTCAACAGCGCGGGAATGCCGTCATCGGCGGCGCAAGCGGCCCCGCTCGCCGCTAACAGCAAAAGAACCATCGCCCATCCCTGCGCGCATCGCTTCATGGCTACAGATTCTCAACCCGGCTGGACAGATCGGACATCAGCTCATGCTCGACGTCGGCGCAGAATTTCTCGGTTTTATATTGATAAAGAGCATCTATCGCTTTACGGGTACTCTCATCCACGTTGCCGCGTACCCCGGCATATCCGGAGGCGTTGGAAAGAAGGCCGTTAAAATAGGCGATGCGTTTTTGGTAACTTTGCGGATTAATATTCTTTAATGAATTAACCCGTTGCTGACAAAGTGCGATGCGTTGCTCATCAGATTTATCATTAGGATTATTCTGTGAGATTTTTTTCACGGAATTCAGTTTTGTCTTGCTCCCGCCCGCACAGCCAGAAAGCGCCATAAAAGACAGCAGAAATATAGCCAAACCCATCCAGCGGCGCCCGCTGCAAGCATTAATCATCGTTATCATTCCGTTTATAATCCTTTAATTGTCACTTAGGTCATCATTATGTGGCGAACGGCAGCAGCACATGCCTTAATTTGATTAATCAAAATGGGTTAGACGGTGAAAAATCCCTATACCGCAATGCGATAGGATAATTCACTACCGGTGTAATTGTTATTTAATTGTTAATCAATTAGGCTTAAACGCGAACTAAACGCGAATAAGAAACCCAATCTCTCGTGAACAAAAAACCATGAAACAACAATAAAAACAATGAATTATGTTTTATATTTTGTTTCTAAAGGGAAATGCATCATCTGCTGCCTAAGGGCGATATTAGCAAAACAATATTGTGAATTGTAGGTATCACCCTATTTCCCCCGATCTAATATCTCGCATATCGTTATTTATATAGTGATTTATACTGGATAATATTTGTATACGATCTATTGATTTTAAAGCAAATATGTTTCTTTTTCCTTTTGGTTTTATATTCTGAATTTGACTTAATTTAATAAAATCTATTTCCAAGCAATACTATTATTTGCAAGAATATTCCCAGCAACACGCCACACGTAAAACTCGTATTTTATTTACCAGAAAATCCATTGTCGATTTTCCAAATCTCGTTATTTCTCATAAATAACGGATGTCGGCGTATTGCCCAGAGCAAAAGGATCTGGCTCCAACCGCACGGACGGCGACATGGCGTTGCCGCCGCCGCGGGGGATTTAGATGTGCTGTTCTTTTATTTAAAAACTCTCTACAGGAACCTGAGAAATGAAACTGAATAAATTAATGCTGGCAACCGTGATTGCTTTCGCTTCCGCCTCTGTTGCTCATGCCGCATCTAATCAGGGCAGCGGTAAAGTCACCTTTACCGGCGAAATTATCGATGCGCCATGCAGCGTCGCGCCGGAATCCGTTGACCAAACCGTGCCGATGGGCCAGATCAGCAGCCGCATCCTGGCCAACCAGGGTAAATCCAGCATGCAGCCTTTCAACATCGAACTGAAAGATTGCTCCATCTCCACCATGAAAAACGTCAAAGTGACCTTTACCGGCACGCCTGATCCGGTCAACAACAAACTGCTGGCCCTGAGCGGCACGGCAACCGGCGCCGGCATCGTGATCTACGACAACCTGCACTCCAAAGAAGTGGAACTGGGCACCGCAACCGACGGTCAGGGTCTGAACGACGGCGACAACTCGCTGAAATTCGCCGCTTACCTGCAGGGCAGCAGCGCCTCAAGCGCCGTGGTACCAGGCGACTTCACCAGCGTGGCGAACTTCACCCTGGCTTACCTGTAATACCCCACAGGGGATGTCTCAGGGCATCCCCCGCTTTATTGCATGCCGCGGATACCGGCAAGGGAACAGGGAAAGACAGGGAGACGCCAGCATGACTATCCGCCTTTGCGGCCTGTTGCTCATCGCGCTCAGCGTCGGCAGCGCGGCGGCGGCAGCGAAAAATCAGGGCCACGGCAAAGTCAGCCTGGGCGGCACCATCGTTGAAACGCCGTGCGGCATCGCCAGCGACAGTCTGGATCAAACCGTCGATTTTGGTCTGATTTCCATGACCGACGCCTCGCAGGACGGGCAATCGGTGCTGATCGGCAGCCGCCGCCATTTCACGATCAAACTGGTGAACTGCGAGCTGGCCAGTCAGGTGAAACCTGACTTCATCTATCGCGCGGCCAACGTCACGTTCGACGGCACCGCCGACAGTGGGGATCCTTCCCTGCTCGGCGTTTACGGCGAGGCGCAGGGCGTGGCTATCGAGCTGTTGACCGATGCCGGCACCCCGATCCCGCTCGGCAGCACGACGGCGGATTACCAGATCGTCGCCGGCGACAACACGCTGCGCTTTGGCGCGCAGTTGCGCCTGCATCCTGACAAGGCGCGGGCAGGCGGCTTCAGCTCTCTGGCCAAATTCACCCTGTCTTATCTCTAGCGCCGGCGGGCGCTGCACAGCATTACGTATTCAGGTCGTACGGATGACCTGCTATTGGGCGCGGACTTGCCATGAGTGATTATGCTATGACGTCATTACTGACACGGAAACACCTACCTCTCCTCGTCATTCTATCTTTCCTCTGGGTGCGTCCGGCATTTTCCGCCACGGAATTCAATACCGACGTCCTGGATATCGGCGAGCGCAGCAAAGTGGACCTTTCGCGCTTCTCCGACGCCGACTACGTCATGCCCGGCGCTTATTTGCTGGACATCAAGATCAACCAGAAAACGCTGCCCCAGCGCAGCATTCAGTATTTCCCGTCACCGGATAACAAGAGCGGCAGCCAGGTGTGCCTGCCGCCTGACCTGGTGGAAAAAATGGCGCTGAAAGAAGAGGCGGCCAAAAAAGTCACCCTGTGGCACGACAACCAGTGCGCCGACATTCGCGGCGTCAAAGGCGCGACCGTCTCCGATCGCATCGGCGGCGGCGTGCTGGCGATCACCATCCCGCAGGCATGGATGAAATACTCCGATCCCGACTGGACGCCGCCCGAACAGTGGGACGACGGCATTCCCGGTCTGCTACTGGACTACAACCTGAGCGGCCAGTTAGGCAAGCAGAATCACAACAACAACACCGCCCAGAACCTGAGCAGCTACGGCACGCTGGGCGCCAACCTGGGCCCCTGGCGCCTGCGCGCGGACTACCAGGCCAATTACAATCAGCAGGCCGGCGATCGCAGCACCGGCTTCGACTGGAACCAGATCTACGCCTACCGCGCGCTGCCGATGCAGGCCGCCAAGCTGACGCTGGGTGAGATTTATCTCGACTCCGGGGTGTTCGACGCCTATCGCTTCACCGGCCTCAATCTGGCCAGCGACGAGCGCATGCTGCCGCCGAACCTGCAGGGCTACGCGCCGGAAGTGCGCGGCATCGCCAAGAGCAACGCCAAGATCACCGTCTCGCAGGAAGGCCGCACGCTGTACGAAACCACCGTGCCCGCCGGGCCGTTCGCCATTCAGGATCTCAACAGCTCGGTGCGCGGCAAGCTGGACGTCAAGGTGGAAGAGCAGGACGGCACCGTCTCGACCTTCCAGGTGGATACCGCCACCATTCCGTACCTGACCCGCCCGGGCTACGTGCGCTACAACGTGGCGCTCGGCAAAACCTCGGCCTACGACCACCGCACCCAGGGCCCGCTGTTTTCCGCCAGCGACTTCTCCTGGGGGCTGAGCAACGCCTGGTCGCTGTATGGCGGGGCGCTGCTCGGCGGCGACTATAACGCCTGGGCGCTCGGCCTCGGCCGCGATCTGAACGTGTTCGGCGCCATGTCGCTGGACGTCACCCAGTCGATCGCCCGTCTGCCCGGCGAGCCGACCGCCAGCGGTATGTCGTTCAAGCTCAACTACGCCAAACGCTTCGACGAGCTGAACAGCCAGATCACCTTCGCCGGCTACCGCTTCTCGCAGCGCAAGTTCATGAACATGTCGCAGTACCTGCAGGAGCGTTACGGCGATTACGACAAGAATTACAACGGCCGCCAGAAAGAGCTGTACACCATCACCGCCAGCAAAACCTTTATGGCGGAAGACAGCGCCAAGGCGATCACCGCCTACCTGACCTACTCGCACCAGACCTATTGGGATGCGCGAACCCAGGACCGTTACGGGCTGTCGGCCAGCAAGCTGTTCAGCGTCGGCGATATCAGCAACATCACCGCCTCGCTGTCGGCTTACCGCACCTATTACCAGGGCCGCACCGACGACAGTGTGATGCTCAACTTCACCGTGCCGATCGGCGACCGTCGGCGCGTCGGCTATGCGCTGCAAACCAACAACGGCGATGTCACGCAGACCGCGTCGTACAACGACTACAGCGATCCGGACAATACCTGGCAGGTCAGCGGCGGCTTTAATCAGTCCGGCAAATCGCTGGCGCGCGGGTACTACACCCACAACGCCTCGTTTGGCTCACTGAACGCCAGCGCCTCTTACCAGCAGGACAGCTACTCGTCGATCGGCGGCTCGTTCCGCGGCGGCCTCACTGCGACCCGGCACGGCATCGCGGCGCACCAGAACTCGAGCAACGGCGGCAGCCGCATGATGCTCGACACCGACGGCATCGCCGGCGTGCCGATCAACAACGGCCGCGCCTACAGCAACCGTTTCGGGCTGGCGGTGATTTCCGACATCACCAGCTACTACAACACCGACACCCGCATCGACGTCAACAAGCTGGCAGACGACGTCGAGGCCACCCGCGCCGTGGTGCAAGGCACGCTGACCGAAGGCGCCATCGGCTACCGCCACTTCGAGGTGGTGAAAGGCAGCAAGCTGCTGGCCACCATTCGCCTCGCGGACGGCAGCGAACCGCCGTTCGGCGCCGCGGTGCTGAGCGAGAAAGGCCGCGAGGTCGCGGTGGTCAACGACGGCGGCTCGGTCTACCTGACCGGCGTGCAGCCGGAGGAAAAACTGGACGTCGCCTGGGAAGGCCAACGCCGCTGCCGCATCGTGATCCCGGGCGCCGCCAAGCCGCTGGACCAGCTGCTGCTGCCGTGCGCCACCCTGTAATCCGTAACGCTGAGAAATAATGACATGAACACACACCCGATAACGCTACTGACCGCCGCTGGCCTGGCCCTGAGCGCCGTACTGCCCACCGCCGACGCGGCGATATCGCTGGATCGCACGCGCGCCGTCTATGTGAGCGACGCCAAATCGATCAGCCTGAATATCGTCAATGAAAACAAAGAGCTGCCCTTCCTGGCGCAGTCCTGGCTGGAGAACGAGCAGCACCAGAAAATCACCTCGCCGCTGGTGGTGCTGCCGCCGTTGCAGCGCGTGGAGCCAAGCGAGCGCAGCGTAGTGCGCATCACCAAGACGCCGGAGGCGGATCGCCTGCCGCAGGATCGCGAGTCGGTGTTCTACTTCAACCTGCGCGAAATTCCGCCGAAAAGCACCAAAACCAACGTGATGCAGCTGGCGCTGCAAACGCAGATCAAGCTGTTCTACCGGCCGAAGGCCATCGTCGCGCCCAAGGGCCAGGTGTGGCAGGAAAAGCTGGTGTTCCGTAAAAGCGGCGGCGCTATCTCCGTCGATAACCCGACGCCGTTTTACATCACCCTGACCGGCATGACGCGGCAGACGCAAAAACAGGGCGGCGGCGCGATCGGCGGTTTTCAGCCGCTGATGCTGAAGCCGAAATCCAGCGAAAGCCTCAAGCTGCACGATACCGGCATGAACAGCTTCGTCATCACCTACATCAACGACTACGGCGGCCATCCGGAGCTGCGCTTCGTCTGCAATGGCGGCGTTTGCACCGCCGTGCCCGAGAAAAAATAAGGAGGTCCAGCATGGCTGAATTCACCGATCGACTGCGCCCGCTGCTGCTCGGCGCACTGCTGTGCGGCGGCAGCGCGATGGCGGCAACGCCGCTGGGCGTGATCGAAGGCACCACCGGCACCGTCAGCTTTCACGGCGGCCTGCTCAGCTCCCCCTGCAGCCTGACGCCGGACAGCCGGGATCAGTCCGTCGATCTGGGCGACGTCAGCGCACGCGACTTCCGCAACGCCGGCGACCGCAGCGCGCCGGTGCGTTTTCGCCTCTCGTTCCGCAACTGCCTGCTGGGCGCGCGCGCGCTGGCGGATAACCCGGCCGGCCCGCGCAACGGCGACGCCGGCCGCCTCTACCTGCAGGGTGAGCAGGCCGCCACGCTGGTATTTCTTGGCGAAAGCGACGTCGACAACCCGTCGTTGCTGAAGCTGAACGGCGGCGTACAGGGCATCGGCCTGCGGCTGCAAGACCAGCAGGGCCAGGTGCTGGAGCTGAATCAGCGCAGCCGCCCTTACATTCTGCAGCCCGGCAGCAACACTCTGTGGTTCAGCGCCAGCGTGGAATCCACCCAGCGGGCGGTGATGGCCGCCGGGTTCGCCGCCGTGGCGCACATTCAGGTGATTTACCTG
Source organism: Serratia bockelmannii (assembly GCF_008011855.1). GTDB lineage: Bacteria > Pseudomonadota > Gammaproteobacteria > Enterobacterales > Enterobacteriaceae > Serratia > Serratia bockelmannii. The sequence continues at coordinate 82,866 of NZ_VOUX01000032.1, read as the reverse complement.
TGAGGCTCGAGAACGCGATGAAAACACAACTGACCAAACTCTGCCTGCCGCTGGCGATCGCACTGGCGGCCCCCGCCGCCTGGGCCAACGGCTACGTCACGCCGGACGGCGGCCCCAAACAGTTCTATATCGATCTGAATGAAAGCAACATCACCAACCAGGTGGGGTTCACCAAACTGTTTCCCTATGATCTGGGCGGCACCTATACCGGCAAGGTGTATTGCGATACCCCTATTCCCACCAGCCCACACTTTTACAAGTCGGATTCGGCGTTGCCCCCCTCCGACTACGGCAACGGCTATTTAAAACTGAATGACTTTTTGGATTTAAAAGCCGAGGTGTGGATCGCCGGCAACAAGAACGCCTACGTCACCGTGCCTTTTTACAACGAATCGAATTTGCTGAGCCAACACCGTTGCCAGCCGCCGTACTTACAGGTCAACAACTACGGCAGCGGTTCCAAAGGCAAGATCACCTTCCGGGTGCGCAAAAAAATCATTAACGGCGTCGAGATTAACGATCGGCAGATCATCGAGATGTACGGCCGCCTCGGCTCGACCGACGGCGGTTTCGGCCCCAATCCGATGGCGCAGGTGTTTATCCAGTCCGCGATCCTCTATGTACCGGATAAATGCGTGGTGAACGAAGGCCAGCTGATCAACGTCGAGTTCGGCGAGATCGGCGGCAGCGATCTCAACGGTTCGAATTATCCGCAGAGCATTCCGGTGCGCTTCCAGTGCGAGGGCGGCAGCTTCGAGGACGGCACGCTGAACATCAAGCTGGCGGTGTCGGGCACGGCGGCTTCCTTCAGCAACGAGGTGTTCAAAACCGACAAGAACGATCTCGGCATCCGGCTGACGCACAACGGCCAGTTGGTTATCCCGAATGAGTTTTACCCGGTGCCGAACATCGGCAACGGCGGCTCCTGGAACCTGGTGGCGGCGCCGTTCGCCAACGGCGGCGCAGAGATCGGCGAAGGGGAATTCAACGCATCGGCCACCATCGTGGCGGCATTCCAGTAACCGAGGGAGGAACGGAAAATGCGTCTACGCGCTTTAGCGCTGCTGAGCTGCGCGCCCTGGTGGGTTGCCATACCGGCGGCGGCGAACACCGAGCTTATCGGCGCGCCGGTGCAGTTCCACGGCACAGTGGTGAGCCGCCCGTGCAATATCGAACCGCAGTCCGCCGATCAACTGGTGGAGATGGGCACGGTGATCGTCAAAACCCTGTACCGCTACGGCCACACCACGCCGGTGCCGTTCAGCATCAAGCTGACCGACTGCAAGACCACGGTGTTCAAATCCGTCAGCGTGACCTTCAGCGGCACCGAAGACGGAGAGCTGCCGGGCAAGCTGGCGATCAACAACGGCGCGAACGGCGCCGCCATCGCCCTGTTCGATCATCAGGGAGCGGACATCGACCTGAATAAGGCCACCAGTGCCGTCGCGCTGCAAAACGGCCCCAACAGCCTGAACTTCACCGCCTATGTGCAGGGGCAGCCGAGCGCGATCCAGAACCAAAGCATTACCGAAGGCGAATTCACGTCCGTCGCCAATTTTGTGCTGGCGTACCAATAAGCCCGCACCACCCCAGGGAAATCAGGAAAACGACCGGCGCGCGAACGCCGGCAATGGGCCGTCACCGTTCGCTCCGGCGCGGTGCCACGGCCCTTTTAAGGAGCCACCCATGCCAGATATTCGCTTCACGCTGTTCGACAGCGATAACTTCTACCAGCAGGGGCTGCGTCTGCTGCTGCAGGACTATCTGCACTCCCTGAACGAATGCCAGCGTCTGTACCCGCAGTTCTCGCCGCTGGCGCTGCAGGCGTTGGATAACATCGAAATCGTGTTTCGCACGCCGGAAGAGCGCTGGGGTTGCGCCTGCTGCTACCAGAGCGCCTACGGCATCCCGCGCCAGCGGCAGCTGACCCTGCTGATCCTCGACGACACGACCCAGCAACAGGTGAAAAACCTACCGCCGCTGTTCAGCATCCATCGGCGCGATTCGGCCTATGCCATCCGTCTCAAGCTGCAGATGGCGCTGGAAAAGTTCATCCAGCATCCGTGGGTGGCGCTGCACGCCGCCGGCCTGTGGAAATGCCAGGCCTGCCGCATCGCCGCGCTCAGCCACTGCGAAAAAAAGGTGCTGGGTTTGATGAGCAGCGGCATGTCCGCCTGCAGCATCGCCGGCCTGCTGCAGCGCAGCCAGAAAACCATCAGCGCCCATAAGCGTTCGGCGATGCGCAAGCTTAACGTGCGTAAAAACAGCGAGTTGAATAAGGTGCTGCTGAATCAGCGGGGGCTAAGCTGAGCGACAACAGGCTCGCGAGTGATATCAGAGTGGTTTACTCTGAATATTCATTTTTGTACTGCAAAGCGAGCCGGAATACATGCCCAGAACAGCCCAAGTCGTTGACGTCCCCGCCCTCGGCGAGCTCGATCGCCAGGCGGGGCAGCTTAGCCACCAGCTGGCGCAGGCCCTGCGCCAGGCCATCCATCGGGGCGATCTGAAAGCGGGCGATCTGCTGCCTTCGACACGCCGGCTGTCGGCGGCGCTGAATCTGGCGCGCGGCACGGTAATGGAGGCCTTTGCTCAGCTGACGGCGGAAGGTTTTCTCGAACCGCAGCCCGGTTCCGGCACCCGGGTTGCCCACTATCAGGCGCCGCGCCGCACGCCGCACGCCAACGCGCAGGCGAGTTCGGCGGTAGCGGTTCCGCTTTCTTCACAGGCGCAGCATCTGGCGCGCTTCGCCGCCCAGGCGCGGGCGCTGCCGCCGGTGCCGTTCACCGTCTCGGTGCCGATCGGCGATACCGCGCCCGACGATGTCTGGCGGCGGCTCGGCAACCGCATCCGGGCGCGCGGCCCCGGCGCCCCGTCGGGCTACGGCGATCCTCTGGGCGCGTTGCCGCTGCGCGAAGCCATCTGCGACTATGTGCGCCGTTCCCGCTCGGTCAACTGCACGCCGCAACAAATCCTCATCACCGCCGGCACGCAACAAGGGCTCTATTTGGCCGCGCAGATCCTGCTGGACGCCGGCGACAGCGCCTGGGTCGAGGACCCCGCCTACGCCGGCATCACCGCCCTTTTTAACAGCCTGTTTCGCGATCGGCACATGATCAGGGTACCCGTCGCTAACGACGGCATCGACGTCGCCGCCGGCGTGCGCCTGGCCGCCGACGCCCGAGCCGCCTTTGTCACGCCGTCGCATCAATACCCGCTGGGCATGCCGATGAGCATGGCGAAAAGAAGCGCCCTGCTGGCCTGGGCCAAAGAGCGGCAGGCCTGGATCGTGGAAGACGATTACGACAGCGAGATGCGCTACGCCGGCCACCCGTTCCCCTCGCTACAAGGGTTGGCGCCCGAGCGGACGCTTTATCTCGGCACCTTCAGCAAGGTGCTGTTCCCTTCGCTGCGGCTGGGTTACGCCATCGTGCCGCCGCCGCTGGTCGACGCCTTTTGCGGCGCCCGGATCCTGATGGATCGTCACCCGCCCAGCGCGGATCAACACGTACTGGCCGCCTTTATCGCCGAAGGGTATCTCGACCGGCATATCCGCAAAATGCGCGGCGTCTACGCTGAGAAACGCCGGGTGCTGATCGAGGCGATCAACACGCATATCCCCGCCGATTTGGCGGTAGTGCAGCCCTGCGATCAGGGCATGCACATGGTGCTGTGGCTGAGGAAAGATCTCGATGACGTGCGGGTCGCCCAGTGCGCCAACGAAGCCGGGTTGGCGCTGCGGGCGGTGTCGCCGATGTATGCGCCCGGCCACGGTGAGCCGGGTCTGGTGCTGGGATTGGGCGGTTACCATGATCGCCAGGTACAGCAGGCGGTGAAACGGCTCGGCGAAGTGATCCTGGCCTGCGCCGGCAGCGGCGCCTAGCGGGAAAAACGCTTGGCGCCGAACACGCAAACCACCACGCCGGCCATCACGGCGATCATCATCGGCTGAACGGTTTCCTGCAGCAGCCAGGCCGCCAGCATCAGGCCGAAGAACGGCTGCAGCAGCTGCAGCTGCCCGACGGCGGCGATGCCGCCCTGCGCCAGGCCGCGATACCAGAAGATAAACCCAATCCACATGCTGAACACCGAGACGTACACCAGCGACAGCCAGGCGGCACCGCTGACGGCAGGCCAAGTGGCCGGCGCCGCCCACCACGCCGCCACCAGCGTCAACGGCAAGGCGACCACCAGCGCCCAGGAGATCACCTGCCAGCCACCGATCCGGCGCGACAGCACCGCCCCTTCGGCATAACCCAGACCGCACAGCAGCACCGCGCCGATCATCAGCGCATCCCCCTGCCAGGCACCGCCGCTTTCCTGGCTCAGCGCGAACGCCCCCACCAGCGCGGCCCCGATACCGGAAAAGGCCCAAAAAGCGGGCTTGGGCCGCTCTCCGCCGCGCAAGACGCCAAAACCGGCGGTCGCCAGCGGCAGCAGGCCGATATACACCAGCGAATGCGCCGAGGTGGTGTGCTGCAGCGCCAGCGCCGTCAGCAGCGGGAAGCCGATGACCACGCCGAGCGCCACAAACAGCAGCGGCGGCAAATCGGCCCGCGTCGGCCGCGCCTGGCGGGTGATCAGCAACGCGCACAGGGCCAGCAAGGCGGCGATCGCCGCCCTGACTGCCGTCAGAAACAGCGGATCGAGCTCCAGCACCGCCACCCGCGTGGCGGGCAGCGAGCCGCTGAAGATAATCATGCCGAGGAAGCCGTTCATCCAGCCCTGAGCGGAATGCCCGACAACGGGATGAGCGGGGGTAACAACGAGAGTTTTTTCAGACTGACTGTCCATGATGCGAACGCTCCGCACGCCTGAGGCATACCGAAATCGGCAACCCGCGAGGCGAGGTCATAGTGAAAGAGAACAGCATTCCCCGGCGTCGCTTGCCGGGGTTGCGTTCTATTTTTCAGATAAAGCGGCTCACGGACAGGTCCAGATAGCGAGATTTTCACTGTGCCGGTTGCCAAAGCGCATCGCTAACGCCGAAGAAGGGCGTTTTTCGGGCTGTCCTTGGCCGTTTGGCGCCGCCGCCTGCGGGGTATCATGGACTTTTATGCGTTTTTGCAGAACAGGACAAGGTGCGGTGCCGTGGTGAAACCCTTCTTACGCAGTGGCAGTTTGGATGATGTGCTCGCTTTAGGCGAGAACGGGCAACCGATCTACGCCTGCGCGCAGCAGCTGCGGGAAACCCTGCGTCTTCGCCGGCAGCCACAGGCCGCCGACTGTCTGGCGATCCCCCAGCCGAACGAAAGCGGCACCCGCATCGACTGGTATGCGCCCTTTCCAGGCAAGGTGACCTCCTGGCTGGCGGCAAGCGACGCCCAGCGCGCGCAGGCGGTGCGCCACCTGGAACACTGTCTGGCGACCTTCCGCAGCCTGACGGAACAGACCCGGGCGACCGATCATCCCAGCCACCGCCTGTTCGGCGCGCTGCTGGCCAAAGCGATGCATATTCCCGATCCCAACCACGTCTACCTGGTAGACGACCGACCGGTGCTGACCTTTTGGGGCTTTATCAAACCGCAGGCGCAGAGCCCGGACGATCCGTTAGCCTGCCTGCGCCCGCTCGAATCGGAAGTGGAAAAACCGGCGCCGATCGCCGCCGCACCACGCAAGCCAGCCGTTGTTGAACCGGCAAAACCAACACCGGCCGCCGAGCCTGAACCGGTGCTCGCTCCGGCGGCCCCCGTCGAATCCCCTGCCGTCGTGCGCCCGCGTCGGCGCCACGCGCTATGGCTGTTACCGGTACTGCTGTTAGGCAGTGCGGCGCTGGCCGCCTGGCTGCACCGCTCACCGCCGCCGCAACCGGCGATGCCGGCTGAGGTGCACCCTCCGGCACCACCGGAAAAAACCGCCGCGCCATTGCCTAAGCTGCGCTTGCCGCTGGCGCACGCCACGCTGATGCCGCCGCCCCCGGCGCCGACCATCCCGCAACCGCTGGACAAAAATGCGCTGGTGCTGCCACCCGAGGCAGTGAAGGCTGGCTCCACCCGTTTCCTTAACGGCAAATGGCGCGCCACGGTGGCGCTGAAAGATCCGATCACCGGCAAGCGCCCCAGCCTGCAATACCGCCTGAACGCGGGCAAAGGCAACGCCATCATCGCCTACGGCGACGGCGTCACCTGTCGAGTCGCGGTCGAAGCCGGCCTGATGCAGTCCGGCAATCTGGTGATCAACAGCCGCACCAAGGCGCGCTGCAGCGACGGCAGCCGCTATCAGATCCCGGAAATCGTCTGCCGCCAGGGCGAGACCGGCGCGGCGGAGTGCACCGGCCGCTACGATGCGGACACCACCTATCCCATGACGTTCAAGCGCGAGAGTAAATGATGCTGGCCCCCCTTACTGACTACAAACACGGCGTTACGCTGATTCAGGACAGCGGCATTCAGTTTCTGGACTTTGCCCTGACGCCGCGGCTGGACGCCGAGTTTCCCGGCAAATTCGTGCGCAAGACCGCCAGCGGCCCGCTGCTGCGCCTGCAATGGGAGGCCGAGAGCGGCAAATACCAGTTGCCGGCCGTGGGCGACCAGGCCGCCGAAGTGGTGCGGCCGGAGTTCAGCTATCCGCTGCAGCAGTCGCTGCACCTGCTGGATAAGCTCTGGCTGCCGTTGCCGTTCCTGCGCTACACCACCTCGGGAATGTTTTTATCGGGCCCGGATAACTGGGCACGTCTGCAGGTGGTGCAGTTGGATGAGCCGGATCAGGACGGTAACCTGCTGCGCGTGGTGCTGGCCTTCGACACCCGCGCCGCCGCGCCCGGTCAGGAAGCATTGGCGCCGGGCGAAAGCGATCTCGGCACCGGGCTGAACTTCACGCTGGCGCACCGCAACCACGAGCTGGGCGAGTTCCTCGATCTGACCTGGGTGGACGGCTGGCTGCGCGAGGCGTTCAGCCAGCGCGCCGCCGAGCGGGAACAGCGCGCCGAAGCGGAGATCAACGCCGGGCTGAAAACCTTCGAGTATCAGGCGCACTACCTCAACCTGTTGCACATGCTCGGCCATCAGCTGACGGTGCCGCAGATAAAAATGGTGGCGGCGACGCTGCAACAACCGGCGATCGACGTCGATCTGGTGCTGGACGTCGGCAATTCTCACACCTGCGGCGTGCTGGTCGAGGACCATCCGGAAGAGAGCAACGGCCTGAAGCAAACCTATGAGCTGCAGCTGCGCTCGCTGTCCGAACCGCATCAGGTCTACAACGAACTGTTCGAGAGCCGGGTGGAGTTTTCTCGGGCCGCGTTCGGCAAGCCGCATCTGTCCTTCCAGAGCGGACGCGACGATGCCTTCCAATGGCCGTCCATCACCCGCGTCGGCCGTGAAGCCGCGCAATTGGCGCAGCGACGCGAAGGGCATGAAGGCACCACCGGCATCTCCAGCCCACGGCGTTATCTGTGGGACGAAGAGCGCTATGCGCCCGGCTGGCGCTTCAACGAGCGGCACGAGCCGATGGCCGCCGCCGCGCCGTTGACCACCCTGATCAACGATGAGGGCGTGCCGCTGTCCGCCCTGCCGACGGCCGAACGGCTGCCGGTGTTCGCCGCCCATTACAGCCGCAGCGCGGTGATGAGCCTGATGTTGAGCGAGCTGTTGGCGCAGGCGCTGATGCAGATCAACAGCATCGCCCAACGCAGCCGCATGCCGAACGCCGCCGCCCCGCGCCGTTTACGCGCCATCATCCTGACGCTGCCTTCGGCGATGCCGAAGCCGGAGCGCGAGATCTTCCGCCGCCGCATGCAGGAAGCGATTGGGCTGGTATGGAAAGCCCTCGGTTGGCACCCGCAGGATGTGCCATTTGACGGCACGCACACCCGCTTCCCGGCACCGCAGGTGCAGATCGAGTGGGATGAAGCGACCTGCGGCCAAATGGTCTATCTGTACAACGAAACCCAGGTGAACTTCGCCGGCCGCACCGACGCCTTCTTCGCCGCCATGGCGCGGCCCGATCGGCCGCTGGCGCCGGGTGAACAGGCCGGGAAAACGCTGCGCATCGCCTCCATCGACATCGGCGGCGGCACCACCGATCTGGCGATCACGCACTACTCGCTCGACGACGGCGTGGGCAACAACATCAAAATCAACCCGCGCCTGCTGTTCCGCGAGGGCTTTAAGGTCGCCGGCGACGACATCCTGCTGGACATTATCCAGCAATTTGTTCTGCCCGCCGTGCAACAGGCGTTCGAAGCCGCCGGCGTGAACGCCGCCGCGGCGCTGATGGACAAACTGTTCGGCAACGAAGGGCGCATGGACGGGCTTTCCACCCTGCGTCAGCAGGCCGCGCTGCAGATCTTCATGCCCGCCGGACGCGCGCTGCTCGCCGCCTATGAGCAGTACGATCCGCTGGACAGCCGGGCGGAAATCGCCGCCAACCTCGGCGATCTGCTGCCGCAGCCGCCGACGCCACAGGTGCTGGCGTTTATCAACGGCGAAGTGCAGCGCGAAGCCGACAGCGACGCCTTCGATATTCTGCACACCCCGCTGGTGACCCGCCTGGCCGATCTGCACGCCGCCTTCTTGTCCGATCGCATCGGCATCGGCCGCTGCCTGCGCCTGCTGGCCGAAGTGGTGGCGCTGTATACCTGCGACGTGCTGCTGCTGACCGGCCGCCCGGCGCGCTTCCCCGGCGTGCAGGCGCTGCTGCGCCACCTGCAGCCGCTGCCCGCCAGCCGCATTCTGCCGCTCGAGGGGTATCACACCCGCAACTGGTACCCGTTCAACAAACGCGGCCGCATCGACAACCCGAAATCCACCGCTGCCGTGGGCGCCATGCTGTGCCTGCTGGCGATCGATCTGCGGCTGGAGAGCTTTTACTTCAACGTCGGCGATTTCCAGCCCTACTCCACCATTCGCTATCTGGGCATGCTGGACGGCAACAACATGCTGGCGGACGATAACGTCTATTACCGCGATATCGATCTGGATCGCGCCGATTTCGCGCTCGATCCCGCCGTCAGCTTCCAGCTGCGCGGCCCACTGCGTCTGGGCTTCCGCCAGTTGGACAACGAACGTTGGCCGGCCTCCCCGCTCTATACGCTGACCATCAATGACGCCCAGCTGGCGCGCAAGCTGGCCGGCGACGCGGTGATCGGCCTGCGTCTGGCCATCACCGCCAGCGCCGAACAGGGCGCCGAAAGCGTCAAGATCGCGCAGGCGGTGCTGGCCGACGGCAGCCCCGTCCCGGCTCACCACCTGCAACTGAAACTCAATACCCTGGCTGCCAGCGCCTCCGGTGCGACCCACTACTGGATAGACAGCGGGAGCATTTACCCACGATGAAAACGCACACCTTTGCCCCAGCGGCTCCGAATAACGCGCTCAGCGCCGGCATTGTGCAGGCGATCGACTGGGTGGACGCCACACGCCGACAATCCGCCCGCCTGGAGCGGGAAGCCGATCGCCTGACGCTGCGTCTGCGCGGTTGCCATAACCGCGCCGTCCAGTTGGAAAACACCCGGCCTGCGCAGGTCGCCATCGGTTTGTATGGCCACAACGCCGCCGCCAAGGCCCATCTGCTGGCGGCGCTGGCGCCTGGCGCCAAACGCTTCAACGCGGACCTGTCGCTCGCGGTGCGCTACTGCACGGCGGCCGAAACGGGGCCCGCCGATTATCCGATCGCCCTCGCACTGCTCAACGAAGCGCAGTGGTTGGCCATTACGATCGACGCCGCCGCGATGCGCGGCTTTCGCCCGGACTGGGACGCCCGCGCCATCGCCAGCCATTTGCAAGCGTTGGCGCGCCACCGCCAAGCCGTCGCCCTCGATGGCCTCGACGGCAACGCCGTGCTGGCGCTGTGGGACAATCAACGCCGCCACGGCGGCAAAGAGCAACCCACGCTCGACAGGCACTTCTGGCCGCAGGCCGTGGCGCTGGCGCCGCAGCTGAGCATCGACGATCGCGCGCGCCTGTTTGCACCGCTGTGGGGAGAGGAGGCGACGTTGACGGCGCGTTATCGCCAGCTGGCGCACGCGTTGCAGGCGCTCGACGGCAGCCGACAGGTTCATGCCCCGCGCCACGCGTTGGCGCTGCTGACCGCAAGCGCCGCACCGGAAAACGCCACGATCGCCGTCATGACCGAAAACGGCGATGAACGGGAGATCGCACTGAGCGATCTGGCCTGGCTGACCGCAGAAGTGACCACCCTGCTGCCGCAAACGGCGCAGGCAGGCTTGCCCGCCGACGTGGCGCTGATCGACCTGCCCGGCAGCCGCAGCTGTCCGCAGGCGGAGCCGGCGCAGCGTCTGCAGCAGGCGAAGCGCGCCCATTTACTGGCCCGTTGCGCCGACGGCCTGCACGCCAGCCTGCTGCTGGTGACCGATGCCGCCGCCACGCCGCAGGACGCCGCGCGCATCGGCCAGGCGCTCGGCGATTGGGTCAACCACACCCAGGGGGAAACCCCGGCGCTGCGCCAACGCCGCAAGCCCGGTTTAATCTGGGCAATCACGCCGTTCGACTCGCGTCAGGAAGGCAAAGCGCGGCCCGACGACGCCGTCCAGCGTCAGGTCGGCGAGCCCGGCGACAGCTGGGCCACGCTGCTGGCGCTGGATGAACAGGACTGTCGCCGCATGGTGAACTACCTGGCCGCTCAGGCGCGTCCGGCCCACAAGCAAGCGCGCCTGCTCGAACAGCGTGAGGAATTGCAGCGCGAGCTGACGGAAAGCCTGCTCGGCAACTGGCTCACCGCCGCCGATCCGCACGCGACGCAGCAACGCGCGCAACAGCTGCTGCGCGCACTGCAGGCACAGGCCGGCCGCCACGGCGAACTGCTGGAGCGGTTGCTACCCCAGCGCGATACGCTGCGCCAGCTTTATCAGCAACAGCAGCACACCGCACCGGCTCCGACGATGGCGCCTTCACCGTTCGGGCTGGATATCGATCTGTTCGGCGAGCAAGACCCTGCGGCGCCCGGCGAGCAGCCCGCATCGCCTTTTGCCGCACGGATCTTCGCAGACTGGGTCAATCATCTGCGTGCGCTGCCGGACAGCCGCCGGTTGCTGGATCTGCTCGGCGTCGAGAAACCACACCTGGAATTGCTGGTCGATGCGCTGATCGGCGCCGCCTGCCGCCTGCAGCTCGACGACGAACTGGAGCGTGCACTGTGCGCCGGGGGCCTGCCGGAACAGGGTGAAGATCGGCAGATCAGTCAGGCGCTGGCGCTACTGGGCGACTTCGTCGCCTGGCTCGGCTTCCCGCGGCGCGATGTGGCAACGCGCCCCGAAAGCCGCGTCAATCCCGGCCAGCCGATCTTTACCCCGCCGCCGCAGCCGGCGGTGGATTGGAGCGGCCAGCAGCGGCTAACCCGACTGGCGCCGACGCCGACCAAGAATACCGCGTTTTATATCTATGACTGGCTGATCGGCCTGCAAACCCTGCTGGCGGAGAATGCGGCACAGGCGCAGCCCGCGCTGGCAGACGAGCAGCGCGCCGACCTGGCGGCGATCGTGGCCGCTTTACGCGCGGTGCCGTAGTAGACGCCGCCGGCGATCAGTGGCAGGCCGGCCCGGCCGACATCACTTCGCGGAAATGGGTGACCAGCGGGCGCAGGTTGGCCTTGTGCCACACTGCCCACAGCTGCGTGGTGTATTGCATCCAGGGCAGTTCGCGCAGCACCACGCCCTGCGGCGCGTTATGCCGCAGGCTGTGCTGGATCAGCGTCATCCCCAACCCGGCGGCGACCAGCCCCAACGCAGTCAGCGGCTCGCCCGCTTCCAGCCGAATATCCGGATCGAACCCGGCCTTCACGCAGGCCGCCACGAAGTCGTCGCGCGAATGGGCATCCTCTTTGTGGATCACCGAGATCCAGGCCTGATCGGTGAGATCCGCCGGCTGCAGCGTTTCCCTGTCCGCCAGCGGATGCGTCTGCGGCAGGGCCAGCAACATGCGATCGTCCAACACCTGCGTATAGTCCAAATCCTGATCGTCGCGATCCGGCGCCGTATTGACCAGCGCCACGTCCAGGCTACGCTGCCGCAGCCCTTCCAGCTGCATGGAAGAAGGCTGGCTGTAAAGCACGATGTGCACATCCGGCCGGGACACCCGCAGCGACCGCAAGGCGTTCGACAAGACGCCGGAGTGCATCGCATTTTCGATATAGCCGATGCACAGCCCGCCGTCTTCACCCCGCCCCAGGCGGCGTCCGAGCGATTCGAGCCGGTTGGCGTGCGTCAACAGCGCGCGGGTTTCGGCCAGAAACGTCTGGCCGTCGGCGGTCAGGCGAATGCGCTGCTGATTGCGCTCAAACAGCATCAACCCGAGGCGCTCCTCAAGCTGGGAAATCTGCCGGCTCAGCGGGGACTGGGAAATGTGCAGCCGTTCGGCGGCGCGGCCGACGTGCTCCTCTTCCGCCACCGCGACAAAGTATTTCAACTGACGTAAATCGATCATGTGAGACCTCAAAGGACTTAACTTAGACAAATTATGTCCTATCAAGTCACAACTTGCCACGTTATCTTTAGCCTCGTGACGGGGCAGACAGGTATGAGCCCCCTAAGTTTCCCTGAAAAGATAACGTATTGAGGACCTGACATGAGCATCAGAAATATTTTACCCGGCAAGATCGGTTTGGGCGGCGCGCCGCTCGGCAATATGTTCCGCAACATCCCGCAAGAGGACGTGCAAGCCACCGTCAGCGGCGCCTGGGATCTGGGCATCCGCTACTTCGACACCGCACCGCTCTACGGTTCCGGCCTGTCGGAAATCCGCATGGGTGAAGTGCTGTCGCACTACCCACGCGACGAGTATGTGCTGAGCACCAAAGTGGGCCGCATCATGCTGGACGAAGAAGAAGACACCTCCGCCCGCGATCTGGGCGAGAAAGGCGGTCTGTTCGAACACGGTCTGAAGAACAAGATCGTCAACGACTATTCCGCCGACGCCACGCTGCGTTCCATTGAAGACAGCCTGAAGCGCCTCAAAACCGACCGCCTGGATATCGTCTGGATCCACGATCCGGCCCAGGATTTTTACGGCGACAACTGGATTGAGCAGTTCAACATCGCCCGCACCGGCGCTTTCCGCGCGCTGACCCGTCTGCGTGAAGAAGGGGTGATCAAGGCCTGGGGGCTCGGCGTCAACCGCGTCGAGCCTTGTGAACTGGCGCTGGGCCTGAGCGAAACGCAGCCGGACGCCTTCCTGCTGGCCGGCCGTTACAGCCTGCTGGATCATGAACGCGCCCTGCAGCGTTTGATGCCGGAAGCCCTGGCGAGCAACGTCGACATCGTCGTCGGCGGCCCTTACAACTCCGGCGTGCTGGCCGGCGGCGAGCACTACGAATACCAGAAAGCGTCCCCGGCGGTGCTGGCAAAGGTAGCGCAAATCAAAGCGATCGCCGCTCGCTTCCAGGTCGACGTCAAAGCCGCCGCGCTGCAGTTCGCGCTGGCTAACCCGGCGGTGGCCGCCGTGATCCCCGGTTCGAGCCGCCCTGGCCGCATGGCCGAAGATCTGGCTGCGCTGGACGCCGTTATCCCGGCTGAATTCTGGGCCGAAATGCACCGTCAGAAGCTGGTGACCGACAACGCGCCGTTGCCGACTCGTTAAGTTTTATGGGGCCGCATGGCCCCATTACCCCCATTAACTCGATGAGATACATGATGAAACTGGATCTTTCAGGCAAAGTCGCCGTCGTCAGCGGCTCCACCTCCGGCATCGGCCTCGGCATCGCGCGCGGGCTCGCCAAAACGGGCGCCACCGTCGTGATCGTCGGCCGTCAGAAAAGCGGGGTCGATCACGCCATCGCCGACATCAGCGCCAACGTGCCCGGCGCGCAGGTACGCGGCGTGGTCGCGGATCTCGGGACGGAACAAGGGGCTGCTACCCTGTTCTCCGCGGAACCGAAAGCCGATGTGCTGATCAATAACCTGGGAATTTTCAACGATAAAGACTTCTTTACCGTGCCCGACAGCGAGTGGATGCACTTCTATAACGTTAACGTCCTCTCGGGCGTGCGTCTGGCGCGCCACTATGCGCAGTGCATGACTGAACAGGGTTGGGGACGCATTATTTTCGTGTCGTCCGAATCCGGCGTCGCCATCCCGGCGGACATGATCAACTACGGCGTCACCAAAAGCGCCAACCTGGCGGTGTCTCACGGCCTGGCGAAACGCCTCGCCGGCACCGGTGTGACGGTCAACGCCATCCTGCCGGGGCCAACCTTTACCGAAGGCCTGCAAGAAATGCTGGCGGATGCGGCGGCCAAATCCGGGCGCAGCGCACGCGATCAGGCCGACGAGTTCGTTAAAACCGAACGCCCAAGCTCCATCATTCAGCGCGCGGCGGACGTCGATGAAGTGGCCAACCTGGCCGTTTACCTCGCCTCTCCGCTGTCTTCGGCCACCACCGGCGCGGCGCTGCGCGTTGACGGCGGCGTCGTAGATACGCTGGCAATGTAACCCTGTATCCGAACCCGATATTAAGAGAGAAAGAAAATGGCTACTACATCCGTCTCTATGGACATCCCGGCATCTGCCGACACCGTATGGCAACTGATCGGCGGCTTCGACGCCTTGCCTGACTGGCTGCCGTTCATCCCGAAAAGCGTCGTTTCTGAAGGCGGCCGCGTGCGTACCTTAACCACCGCCGACGGCGGCACCGTCATCGAGCGGCTGGAAGCGTTCGACAACCGTCAACGCAGCTACAGCTACTCCATCATGCAAGCGCCGTTCCCGGTGGTGAATTACCTGTCCACCCTGTCAGTGCACGCCACCGACGACGCCAACGTGGCGCGCGTGGAATGGTCGGGCAGCTTCACGCCGGTCAACATCAGCGACGACGAGGCCGTCGCCCTGTTCAGCGGCATCTACCAGGGCGGCCTGGATGCGCTGAGCGGCAACTTCCCTCGTTAACGCTTGAACGCTTAAGCCCCACGGTCGATGGCTGCACCCATCGGCCGTTTTTTTTTGGGGTTTGGGCGCACGAACGGGAACGCCGCGAAGCAGGATAAATCCGTCATCGCCGCTTATGCTGTAAAGGAGATGTTCATTTTAGGAGATGACCGTGCGCCCCTTCAACTTGCAACGGCTGGATCATGTGGTTCTGCGCGTGCGCGATATGCAGAACAGTCTGCGTTTTTATACCCAGATCGTCGGCTGTGATATCGCCAAACAGCGACCGGATTTGGGGCTGGTGCACCTGCGCGCCGGTGCCTCCATGATCGACCTGGTGGACGCCAACGGCGTGCTGGGGAAAAAAGGCGGCGAAGCGCCCGATCCTCATAGGCAAAATGTCGATCACGTCTGCCTGCGCATCGATCCGTTCAACGAAGAGGCGTTGTTGACCTATCTGCGATCGCAGGGGATCGGCGTTGATCCCGCCGAATCGCGCTATGGGGCGGAAGGCGACGGGCCGTCCATCTATTTCAGCGATCCGGACGGTAATCGCGTGGAATTGAAAGGGCCGGCGGGATGAGATTAACGTGCCATAGATAATGGAGCCTTATCGGCCCCATCTGTTTGAACGCCACGGGTAGGTGTTCCACGCACCAACAATAAGCTGCTAGCTTATGGTTCTATCAATGTCATTGGCTATGAGAGGCGCTGCCCCATATGAGAAAACCGATCGCCTCGGTGATTTTTGTCCTGGTATTCGCTGTCTTGCCGAACATCATTCCCTCTCGGCTGCTGCTGACACCGGACATGGCGTTGGAAATGGTTCACAAGTCTAATGAATGGGGTCTCGGCGATCCGCAAGCGCTTTCGACAACCTGCCTGCTAATGCTTTATGCCGCTGTCGCGGGGTTGTGTCTGCGTTTTATGCCAAAAAAATCGGCCTAACCCGTCACTGCTGAACGTTAACGCCCCTGCGCTGCCAGCGCCTGGGCGCAGGCCCAGGCCGAGCTCCAGGCCCACTGGAAGTTGTAACCGCCCAACCACCCGGTCACGTCCACCACTTCGCCGATAAAGTAGAGCCCCGGCGCCTTGTGGGCTTCCATCGTCTTGGAAGAAAGTTCGTTGGTGTCGACGCCGCCGAGCGTCACTTCCGCCGTGCGGTAGCCTTCGGTGCCGTTCGGCTGCACGCGCCAGTTCTGCAACAGATCCACCAGCGCCGCCTGCTGCGGCGCATTCAGCTGCTTCAGCGTCGCCTCCGGCAATTGTCCCAGGGTCTGCAAGCACTCCACCAGCCGCTTCGGCAAGTGCAGCGCCAGGGTATTTTTCAGGCTTTGGTTCGGGTGCTGCAAGCGTTGTTCATCCAGGAAGCCCGCCAGATCCAGCTCGGGAAGTAAGTTAACGCTCACATACTCACCCGGTTGCCAGTAGCTGGACAGCTGCAGCACCGCCGGGCCGGACAGGCCGCGATGGGTAAACAGAATGCTTTCACGGAAGCTGACGCCGTTCTCGGCGGTGATCACCGCCGGCACCGAGACGCCGGACAGCGTCTGTACATGCTCCAACAGCGGTTTATGCAGGGTAAACGGCACCAGCCCGGCGCGCGTCGGCAGCACCTTAAGGCCGAACTGCTCAGCCAGTTTGTAACCGAACGGCGACGCGCCCAACCCCGGCATGGATAATCCGCCGCTGGCCACCACAAGTGAGCGAGCGCTCACTTTTTCACCATTCAGCGCCAGCGCGTAGCCATTCTCGGTTTTCTCTACGTCCAGCACTTCGCTGCGCAGGCGCATCGTCACCTGGCCCAGCTCGCACTCTTTGACCAGCAGATCCACCACCTGCTGCGCCGAATCGTCGCAGAACAGCTGCCCCAGCGTTTTTTCATGGTAGGCGATGCCGTAACGGTTGATCAGATCGATGAAGTCCCACTGGGTGTAGCGCGCCAACGCCGACTTGCAGAAGTGCGGGTTGTTCGACAGATAGGCCGCCGGCTCGGCATACATATTGGTAAAGTTGCAGCGCCCACCGCCGGACATCAGGATCTTGCGGCCCGGTTTTTTGCCGTTGTCGAGCAGCAATACGCGGCAACCGAGTTGCCCCGCCTGCGCGGCGCAAAACATGCCGGCGGCGCCCGCCCCAATCACTACGACATCAAACTGTTCCACCTGAGCCTCACTTATCAAAACCACAATCGCGACAAAAGAGCGCCATATTACGCCGTTTCGCCGCCGGTCACCGCCAAATTCACGGCGGCAGATTGTAAAGCCCCGGCGGCGCCAACGCCATAGTAAGAAAATATTACAGAGGTCAGAGCAGATTAACGCGTTGATATTCCATATTTTTGTTATAGGCGCGTCATCGTTTCGTCATGTCCAAATCAAAAAAACGTCATATTTTCCTTTTCCCCGGCCCCGGTTGTCACTGATAATGCGCGGCGTTCATGTCCACAAACTGGCGTAACGCTTATGCTGCATTTGTTCGCTGGCCTGGATTTCCATACCGGCCTGATGTTAATTCTCGCATTGTTGTTCGTGTTGTTTTATGAAGCCATCAACGGTTTTCATGATACGGCCAATGCGGTCGCTACAGTTATTTATACCCGCGCCATGCGCTCGCAACTTGCGGTCGTGATGGCAGGTTTGTTCAACTTTCTTGGCGTAATGCTCGGCGGTTTGAGTGTTGCTTACGCCATCGTCCACTTGCTGCCTACCGATCTGTTGTTGAACGTCAGTTCAGCACACGGATTAGCCATGGTCTTCTCCATGCTGCTGGCGGCAATCATCTGGAACCTCGGCACCTGGTATTTCGGTTTGCCGGCCTCCAGTTCCCATACGCTGATAGGCGCAATCATCGGTGTCGGTTTAACCAACGCCCTGATGACCCACACCTCGGTCGTGGATGCGCTTAACGTCCCGAAAATGATTGGCATTTTCCTTTCTCTGCTGTTCTCGCCGCTGGTCGGCATGATGGTAGCGGGAGTGATGGTGTTCGCCTTGCGCCGCTATTGGAGTGGCACCAAGAAACGCCAGCGTATCCACATGACCCCTGCGGAACGTGAAAAGGTCGACGGCAAACGCAAGCCGCCGTTCTGGACCCGTATCGCGCTGATCCTGTCGGCGATTGGCGTCAGCTTCTCGCACGGCGCCAACGACGGCCAGAAAGGTATCGGCCTTATCATGCTGGTGCTGATCGGCGTTGCGCCGGCTGGCTTCGTGGTCAATATGAATGCAACCGGTTATGACATCACCCGTACGCGTGATGCCGTGACCCACCTGCAGCAATATTACCAGCAGCACGGCGACGCGCTGTCGCATGCGGTGTCGCTGACGCCGCTGGTGCCAAGCCCGGATGACGAAGCCGCGCCTGGCAAGCCTGCCGAGTTCCACTGCGACAGTTCGCGCGCCATGCCGGCGATCGAGCTGGCTCAGGGCATGCTGACCAACCTGCAAAGCTACGATCAGCTGACGGTTGACCAGCGCAGCCACCTGCGCCGCCTGCTGATGTGCGTGACCGACACGGCGGATAAAGTCGCCAAGCTGCCGGAAACCTCATCCGCCGACCAGCGTTTCCTGAAGAACCTGCGTCAGGATCTGCTGCAGACCGTCGAGTACGCGCCGATGTGGATCATCGTCGCCGTCGCGCTGGCGCTGTCGCTCGGCACCATGGTGGGTTGGAAACGCGTGGCCACCACCATCGGCGAGAAGATCGGCAAGAAAGGCATGACTTACGCCCAGGGCGTATCGGCCCAGATGACCGCGGCGCTGTCTATCGGCGTGGCGAGTTATACCGGCATGCCGGTCTCCACCACCCACGTCCTCTCTTCGGCGGTTGCCGGGACGATGATCGTGGACGGCGGCGGCGTGCAGAGCAAAACCGTGAAGAACATCCTGTTGGCCTGGGTACTGACCCTGCCAATCTCGATCCTGCTTTCCGGTGCGCTGTATTGGGTTGCGTTGAAGCTGATCTAAGCGATAAGCATCATGAGGAAGGCGGCCCCAGGGCCGCCTTTTTTTTGCCTGCATCAAGGGAAACAGGAAGGCATTAATACCAGATCATCAGCGCTATCAGGCTGATGACCACCAGGCCGCACAGGGCCGAGGTCAGCATAAACTGCCCGCGCACCCGCTCGCAGCGGCGGATAAACTCCGGATCGTGATGCTCGACATAGCGCTGCGCGAAGATATAGCGCACCAGCCTCAGCTGCTTGCTGGGTTGCCCGTGGGCGGTGAAAAAACCGCCGCCGTCGACGTACTGGTACAGCAACGGGTCACAGCCGCGCAATACCACCAGCAACGCGCGCAGAGAAGAGTAATACCGCACCATGTTTACCACACACACCACACATAAGGCCCAAAACAGCGCGACGGTACTGATCATGATTACCCCCTCAAGGCGTTGTTATCCGCGGCCTTCCGCCGGGTCCAACCGCCCTACCTCATTACCCGATACTCTGCTGGAGCTTACCGCTCTCATCCCCTTTTTTGCCTGCACGGACCATGCCCATAACCCACCGCCTCCGGAGACGTTACCGCACCGCAGAGAGAGATTTGCACGGCGTGGTTCCACTCAGAGGGGAAATGATGAGGCCCATATCCATCATTGTAGGTTAATGAAACGCAAACTGGCCTGAGCAGTGGATAAAATTTACCGCCCTGTGCCGAAAAGTCACCTGCCGGGACGTTATAAGCGATAACCGCCCGTTTTCGATTAGGCGGTTTTTATGGATAGTCTATCCCGCGCCACGCCGCTGATCTTTCCCCCCACGCTGGCTAGACTCAGGTTTCCGTTACGTTCATCCAAGGAAACTGTTATGGCAAACCATTCAATCAAGGGAAAAACCGTCCTCATCGCCGGCGGCGCCAAGAACCTCGGCGGGCTGATCGCGCGCGATTTGGCTGAGCAAGGCGCCAAAGCGGTGGTGATCCACTACAACAGCGCCGCCTCCAAAGCCGAAGCGGAGAAAACCGTCGCCGCCATTCAGGCCGCCGGTGCGCAAGGCGTCGCGCTGCAGGCCGATCTGACCACCGCGGGCGCGGTCGAGAAGCTGTTCGCCGATGCGGTCGCCGCCGTCGGCAAGCCGGATATCGCCATCAATACCGTCGGCAAGGTGCTGAAAAAGCCGATGGTCGACATCAGCGAAGCCGAGTACGACGAGATGACCGCGGTCAACGCCAAAACCGCGTTCTTCTTCCTGAAAGAGGCGGGCAAGCACCTTAACGACAACGGTAAAATCTGCACGCTGGTCACCTCGCTGCTCGGCGCCTTCACGCCGTTTTACGCCGCTTACGCCGGCACCAAAGCGCCGGTGGAGCACTTCACCCGCGCCGCCGCCAAGGAGTTCGGCGAGCGTGGCATCTCCGTGACGGCGGTCGGCCCCGGCCCGATGGACACCCCGTTCTTCTACCCGGCTGAGGGTGCGGACGCCGTGGCCTACCACAAGACGGCGGCGGCGCTGTCGCCGTTCAGCAAAACCGGCCTGACCGATATCGAAGACGTGGTGCCGTTCATCCGCCATCTGGTCAGCGACGGCTGGTGGGTAACCGGCCAAACCATCCTGATCAACGGCGGCTACACCACCAAATAAGTTCGACGGGGGGCGGAGATGCCCCCGCACCTGCTCGCGCGCAACCCCGTCATACGGCTACACTCTCTGTCAGAAACGGCGCCAAGGAACAGCAGGTCACGAGATGGACAGATTCAATCAATACCGCGTATTCGTGCAGGTGGCGGAAATGGGCAGCTTTATCCGGGCGGCCCACGCGCTGGAGGTGCCGCGCGCCTCGGTGTCCGCCGCCGTGCAACAACTGGAAACACAGCTGGGCGTGCGCCTGCTGCACCGCACCACACGGCAAGTGCGCCTAACCGCCGACGGCGAACAGCTGCTCGAGCGGCTGCGCCCGCTGCTGGCCGAGGTGGAAGACATCGATCAGTCGTTTCAGGCCAGCCAGCGGCAGGCCTCCGGGCGGCTCAGCGTCGACGTGCCGAGCCGCATCGCTCGCCGGTTGATCGCCCCGGCGCTGCCTAGCCTGTTGCGGCGCCACCCTCATCTGCAGCTGGTGCTCAGCTCCGCCGATCGCGCCATCGATCTGGTGCAGGAAGGGGTCGACTGCGCGGTGCGCGTCGGCGATCTGCACGACAGCAGCCTGGTGATGCGCCCGCTCGGCCATATCGCGCTGATCAACTGCGCCAGCCCCGCCTACCTGAGCGAATTCGGCCATCCGCGCCAGCCCGGCGATCTCATCGAGGGGCACTGGAGCATCGGTTACGCCTCGCCCAAAACCGGCCGTGAATCCCCCTGGGAATACCTGACCGACGACGGCCATACGCAACGCCTCGAACTGCCCAGCCGAGTGGTGGTCAACAACGCCGAAAGCTATATCGCCTGCTGCCGCGCCGGGCTGGGGCTGATGCAAATCCCGCGCTACGACGTGCAACACCTGCTCGACGCCGGTGAACTGGTGGAAGTCCTGCCCGGTTACCGCGCCGCCTCCATGCCGATCGCCCTGATCTACCCCCATCGCCGCCAGCGATCGCGCCGCCTGGCGGTGTTTCATGAGTGGTTTGAAAGCCTGCTGCAGCCGCATCTGGAGCGCTGATTGCACATTTAGCGCTATACTTTGTTTAATAACGCTTATAATTCAAGCGGTCAGACCGTTAAAGCCCGCATAACCCATAGGCTTTTACGCCGCGCGGGTGTACAACGAAAGGTATCGGGCGGAGAGATTTTCGATGCGGCGCAGTGTGATCGCCCCAACATATCATTGCGTTATCCGAATGATACTATGGAACCAAAAGCGCCAGGCGGGTAAACGGAACGCCTGCTAACCCTTTTTAATCGGCATGTTTATGGAAGGAGTATTCTTATGGCTTACAAACACATACTGATCGCGGTGGACCTATCCCCGGAAAGCAAGATCCTGGTAGAAAAAGCCGTCTCGATGGCGCGGCCGTACAACGCTAAAGTTTCTCTGATCCACGTCGATGTCAACTATTCCGACCTCTATACTGGCCTGATCGACGTCAATCTCGGCGACATGCAAAAACGCATCTCCGAGGAAACCCATCAGGCGCTAACCGAGCTGTCGCAGAACGCCGGCTACCCGATCACCGAGACCCTGAGCGGCAGCGGCGATCTGGCGCAGGTATTGGTCGATGCCATCAAGAAATACGACATGGACCTGGTACTGTGCGGCCACCATCAGGACTTCTGGAGCAAGCTGATGTCTTCCGCTCGCCAGCTGATCAATACCGTGCACATCGATATGCTGATCGTGCCGCTGCGCGATGAAGAAGACGAATAAAGTAAGCACTTGCTAACTTAACTGCCCAACGCCCGCGCCCTGCGGGCGTTTTTCATGCCGCCACGCCGATTAATCGCTTGATAATCAACCGCCCTCCGATGATATAGTCGCTAAAGACACAACATCCTCCCCCGAGCATCGCCTATACCCATATCTATAAGAAATAGCGGGGGAAATTTAATGCGAAAAGGAGTTATCCATGGAATATGCCGTATCGGTAGAGTCTTTCCTGTCCTCGTTACAACGCCATAACCCCCACCAGCCGGAATATCTGCAGGCGGTACGCGAAGTGTTCACCTCGCTGTGGCCATTTATCGAACGTAATCCGCGCTATCGCGAACAGGCGCTGCTGGAGCGCCTGGTAGAGCCCGAGCGCGTCATTCAGTTCCGCGTCAGCTGGGTGGACGATCGCGGCCAGGTGCAGGTCAACCGCGCCTTCCGCGTGCAATTCAACTCGGCCATCGGCCCCTACAAGGGCGGCATGCGCTTCCACCCGTCGGTGAACCTGTCGATCCTGAAGTTCCTCGGCTTTGAGCAGACCTTCAAGAACGCGTTGACCACCCTGCCGATGGGC
Organism: Serratia bockelmannii; assembly: GCF_008011855.1. Lineage (GTDB taxonomy): Bacteria > Pseudomonadota > Gammaproteobacteria > Enterobacterales > Enterobacteriaceae > Serratia > Serratia bockelmannii. Next base: position 60,176 of record NZ_VOUX01000032.1, on the reverse strand, counting down.
GGCGGCAAAGGCGGCTCCGATTTCGATCCCAAGGGCAAAAGCCAGGGCGAGATCATGCGTTTCTGCCAGGCGCTGATGACCGAGCTGTATCGCCACTTGGGCCCGGACACCGATGTGCCGGCCGGCGACATCGGCGTCGGCGGCCGCGAAGTCGGCTTTATGGCCGGCATGATGAAGAAACTGTCCAACAACACCGCCTGCGTGTTTACCGGCAAGGGCCTCTCCTTCGGCGGCAGCCTGATCCGCCCCGAGGCGACCGGCTATGGCCTGGTGTACTTCACCGACGCCATGCTGCAGCGCCACGGCCTGGGCTTTGAGGGCATGCGGGTGGCGGTATCCGGCTCCGGCAACGTGGCGCAGTACACCATCGAGAAAGCGCTGGAGCTGGACGCGCGCGTGATCACCGTGTCGGATTCCGGTGGCACCCTGGTGGACGAAGACGGCTTCACTACCGAGAAGCTGGCACACCTGGCGGAGATCAAAAACCAGCGTTACGGCCGGGTGGCGGACTACGCCCGCGAACGCGGCCTGACCTATCTGGCGGGCCAGCAGCCGTGGAACGTGCCGGTGGATATCGCCCTGCCGTGCGCCACCCAGAACGAACTGGATCTTGAGGCGGCGCAAACGCTGATCCGCAACGGGGTGAAGGCGGTAGCGGAAGGCGCCAACATGCCGACCACCATCCAGGCCACCGACGCCTTCCTCGACGCCGGCGTGCTGTTCGCGCCCGGCAAGGCGGCCAACGCCGGCGGCGTGGCCACGTCGGGGCTGGAGATGGCGCAAAACGCCGCGCGCATCGGCTGGCGGGCGGAAAAAGTGGATGTACGTTTACAACATATCATGGCGGATATTCACCATGCCTGCGTGGAATACGGCGGCGAGGGCAAGCAAACCCACTATGTACACGGCGCGAATATCGCCGGTTTCGTCAAGGTCGCGGAGGCGATGCTGGCCCAAGGCGTGCTGTAATCCGTCGTAAAGGTGATCTTGTTCACACATCGATTAAATGCTTCAATGCCGGCCTCTGCGCCGGCATTTTTTTATGCCTTCACGCCATCAGAATGATGCAAATTAGTTAAATAAAAGTTAATAAATAGTTATTTATTACCATTTGATTGGTAGTAAATTTACCACCATCAAATAATTAAACATTTATTTAACACTAAATACGCCAATATTTTACTTAAATGTGCGCAGATCACATTTCATTAACTTCAGCTACGCCCCCTCTTCCATTCCTTTGTAATCTGCAGCGGTGGAAAAACCGCCACCCCTACAGATAAAAAAAGGTACAGCTAATGAAATTTAACCTCGCATTATTAAATGCATGTGTGGTTTCTGCGTGCATGTTATCGACAACACCTGTGTTCGCCGCTGATAAGTATGAGATTGCCGTAGTCGCTAAAGTGACCGGCATCCCGTGGTTCAACCGCATGGAAGTGGGCGTCAACGAAGCGGCGAAAAAACTCGACGTCAACGCCTACCAGACCGGCCCTTCTACGCCGGATCCGGCCGCGCAGGTCAAGGTGATTGAGGATCTGATCGCCAAGAACGTCAACGCCATCATCGTGGTGCCGAACGACGCCAAGGTGCTGGAACCGGTGCTGAAAAAAGCGCGCGACAAAGGCATCGTGGTGCTGACCCATGAATCCCCGGACCAGCAGATCGGCCAGTGGGACATCGAGACCATCGACAGCGAGAAATACGCGCAGGCCAACGTCGATGAGCTGGCGAAAGACATGGGCGGCAAAGGCGGCTATGCGATCTACGTCGGTTCGCTGACCGTGCCGCTGCACAACGCCTGGGCCGACTTCGCCATCAAATACCAGAAAGAAAAATACCCGGACATGTTTGAAGTCACCTCGCGCTTGCCGGTGGCGGAAAGCATCGACAAATCCTACGCCACCACGCTGGATCTGATGAAAACCTATCCGCAGATGAAGGGCATCATCGGCTTCGGTTCGCTCGGCCCGATCGGCGCCGGCCAGGCGGTGGCCAAGAAACGCGCCAAGGACAAAATCGCGGTGGTGGGCATCGCCATGCCGGCGCAGGCCGCCCCTTACCTGATGCGCGGCGACATCAAGAAAGCGCTGCTGTGGGATCCGAAAGACGCCGGCTATGCGCTGGTGACGGTGGCCGACCAGCTGCTGCAGGGCAAGGAAGTGAACAAAGACCTGTCGATCGAGGGCCTCGGCAAGGCCGACGTCGATATGGAACACAAAGTGATTCGGTTTAATAAGATTTTGGAAGTCACCAAAGACAACGCCCAATCGCTCGGATTCTGATTTTTCGCGTAATTTCGCCACACCGGGAAAGTAGTTAAACCCTCGTAGGGGCGCAGCGTTGCTGCGCCCAGGGCTTCGGCCGCTACGCAAGCACAGGTTAACGTTATGACAGCCTCCCCCGCATTTATCACCCTGGAGAATATCAGCAAGCGATTCCCAGGCGTGCTGGCATTAGACCAGATCAACCTGACGCTGAATAAAGGCGAAGTGCACTGCCTGGCCGGGCAAAACGGCTGCGGCAAAAGCACCATCATTAAAATCATCTCCGGCGTCTATCAGCCGGAAAAAGGCGCCAATATTTCGCTGGAAGGCAAACTCTTCCACGCCCTGACGCCACAGCTGTCCGGTTATTACGGCATACAGGTGATCTACCAGGACCTGTCGCTGTTCCCCAACCTGACGGTGGCGGAGAACATCGCCATCCACCGTTACCTGCCCGGTGGCCACTTCTGGGTGCGCAAGCGATTGATGCGCCAGACGGCGCTGGACGCCATGGCACGGGTCGGCGTACACATCGATCCCGATAAAAAGGTGGAAAAATTGTCGATCGCCGATCGGCAGCTGGTGGCGATTTGCCGCGCCATCGCCGCCGAAGCGCGGTTGGTTATCATGGACGAACCGACCGCCTCGCTGACCCGCCAGGAAGTCGACGGCCTGCTGCGGGTGGTTAACGAACTGAAGGCGGCCGGCATCTGCGTGGTGTTCGTCAGCCACAGATTGGACGAAGTGATGGAAGTCGCCGATCGCATCAGCGTAATGCGCGACGGCAAGCTGGTGGGCACCTGGCCGGCCAGCGAACTGGACAGCCATGAACTGGCGTTCCTGATGACCGGCCAACGCTTCCATTACAGCCCGCTGCCGCCGCTGCCGCCGGCTGAACAAGCGCCGCTGCTCGAGGTGCGCAACCTCAGCCGCGGCGAAAAATACCGCAACGTCAATCTGGCGCTGCGCGGCGGCGAGATCGTCTCGATCGTCGGCCTGCTCGGCGCCGGCCGCACCGAACTGTGCCTCAGCCTGTTCGGCATGACGCGGCCGGACAGCGGCGAGATCCGCATCGAGGGCCGCACGGTGCAGCTGCACAACAACCGCGAAGCGGTGCGCCACGGCATCGGCTATGTGTCGGAAGATCGCCTGACGCAGGGGTTGATCATGGAGCAATCGATCTACGACAACACCATCGTCACCGTCTTCGATCGGCTGCATACCTCGCTCGGGCTGTTGGATCACGCCAAGGCGACCGAGCTGGTCAACCGGCTGATCCGCGATTTGAACATCAAGGTGTCCGACAGCGCATTGCCGGTGAAAACCCTGTCCGGCGGCAACGCCCAACGTATCGCCATCGCCAAATGGGTGGCGACCCAGCCGAAGATCCTGATCCTCGACTCGCCTACCGTCGGCGTGGACATCGCCAACAAAGAGGGGATCTACCAGATCGCCCGCGATCTGGCGCAGCTGGGCATGGCGGTGCTGATGATCTGCGACGAGATCCCGGAAGCCTATTACAACAGCCATCGGGTGATGGTGATGCGCAAGGGCGAACTGATCGCCGAATTCGCGCCGCACCAGAGTACCGAACAACAGATCGCCGAGGTGGTGAATGGATAAGTCATTATTGGCCCGCCTGGCCGGGCGGCACGAGTTTTATCTCGGCCTGTTGGTGCTGCTGCTGGCGATCGGCCTGAGCGCCGGCACCGACGAGTTTCTGACGCTCGGCAACCTGACCGACGTCGCCACCAGCTACGCCATTCTCGGCATCCTGGCCTGCGGGCTGTTCGTGGTGCTGATCGCCGGCGGCATCGACATTTCGTTCCCGGCGGTTACCGCCATCGCCCAGTATGTGATGGCCAGCTGGGTGATCCAGCACGGCGGCAGCTTCCCGCTGGCGTTCGCCCTGGCGATTGGCGTCGGCCTGCTGCTCGGGCTGGTGAACGGTTTCCTGGTGTACTGGCTGAAAGTGCCGGCGATCATTATCACCATCGCCACCCTTAACCTGTTCTACGGCCTGCTGGTGTACGCCACCAACGGCACCTGGCTGTACGGCTTCCCGGACTGGTTCATGAACGGCATCAACTGGTTTTCGTTCCAGGGCGCCGACGGCTACGACTACGGCCTGACGCTGCCGCTGCTGTGCCTGCTGGCGACCATCGTCGTCACCGGCGTGCTGATGAACCGCACCCGGCTGGGGCGCCAGATCTACGCCATGGGCGGCAACCGCGACGCGGCGTCGCGCCTGGGGTTGAACCTGCTGCGGCTGCATTTTTGCGTCTACGGCTACATGGGCATTCTGGCCGGCGTCGCGGCGGTGGTGCAGGCGCAGATCACCCAGTCGGTGGCGCCCAACTCGCTGCTCGGCTTCGAGCTGACGGTATTGGCGGCGGTGGTGCTGGGCGGCACCAGCATGAGCGGCGGCCGCGGATCGTTGACCGGCACCCTGCTCGGCGTGGTGCTGCTGGCCTTCCTGCAAAACGGGCTGACGCTGCTCAGCGTCTCGGCCTATTGGCACCAGGTGTTCAGCGGCGCGATCATTTTGATCAGCATCAGTACCACCGCCTGGAACGAAAAACGCAAGCTGCTCAAGGAGATCTGACATGACGCAGTTAACTCGGTTGATCCCAAGCGATCGGATCATTCGTCTGCAGGGCGCGATCATCATCGCGGTGGCGCTGCTGTTCGCCGGTCTGCTCGGATCGCGCTTCTTCAGCCTTGGCAACTTCCAGTCGATCGCCTCGCAGCTGCCGATCCTCGGCCTGCTGGCGCTCGGCATGGGCATCACCATGCTGACCGGCGGCATCAATCTGTCGATCATCGCCGGCGCCAACGCCTGTTCACTGGTGATGGCGGCGATCATCGTCAGCCATCCCGACCAGCCGCTGTTCCTGGCACTGGCGCTGTTGGCCGGCCTGCTGGTGGCGGTGGCAATCGGCGCACTGAACGGGGTGCTGGTGGCCTGGATCGGCGTCTCGCCGATCCTCGCCTCGCTCGGCACCATGACCCTGATCACCGGCCTGAATATCCTGCTGTCCAACGGCGCGGTGATCTCCGGCTTCCCGGCGGCGATTCAATTTCTTGGCAATGGCGCCGTGCTCGGCGTGCCGGTGGCGCTGATCCTGTTCCTGCTGGTAGCGGTCGGGCTGTGGCTGCTGCTGGAGCACACCACGCTGGGCCGCAGCCTGTACTTGATCGGCTCCAACGAGCAGGCCACCCGCTTCAGCGGCGTGAACACCGCGCGGGTGCAGATCGCGGTGTATATCCTGTCGGCGCTGCTCGGCTGGGGCGCCGCCCTGCTGATGATGGCCAAGTTCAACTCGGCCAAGGCCGGCTACGGCGAATCTTATCTGCTGGTGACCATTCTGGCCTCGGTGCTGGGCGGCATTAACCCGGACGGCGGTTTCGGCCGTATTCTGGGGCTGGTGCTGGCGCTGATCGTGCTGCAAATGTTGGAAAGCGGCCTCAATCTGCTGGGGGTCAGCAGCTACCTGACCATGGCCCTGTGGGGCGGCGTGCTGATCCTGTTTATCGCGTTACAGAATCGAAAAGCCTGAGGAGAAAATAATGGCAAGCTATTTTATTGGCGTAGATGTGGGCACCGGAAGCGCGCGCGCGGGCGTATTCGATCTCAACGGCCGCATGGTCGGCCAGGCCAGCCGGGCCATCGATCTGTACCGGCCGAAGGCGGATTTCGTCGAGCAGTCGTCGGATAACATCTGGCAGGCGGTGTGCAATGCGGTACGCGACGCGGTCAACCAGGCCGACATCAACCCGATCCAGGTCAAGGGGTTGGGCTTCGACGCCACCTGTTCGCTGGTGGTGCTGGATAAAGAGGGCAAGCCGCTGACCGTCAGCCCCTCCGGCCGCACCGAACAGAACATCATCGTGTGGATGGATCACCGGGCGATCGCCCAGGCCGAGCGCATCAACGCCACCAAACACCGGGTGCTGGACTTCGTCGGCGGCATTATCTCGCCGGAGATGCAGACGCCGAAACTGCTGTGGCTGAAACAGCACATGCCCACCACCTGGGCCAACGCCGGCTACCTGTTCGATCTGCCGGACTTCCTCACCTGGCGCGCCACCCAGGACGCCACCCGTTCGCTGTGCTCGACGGTGTGCAAGTGGACCTATCTCGGCCACGAGCAGCGTTGGGACAAGAGCTACTTCCAGCAGATCGGGCTGGAAGACGTGCTGGAACACGACGCGGCCAAGATCGGCAGCGACGTTAAAATGATGGGCGAGCCGCTGGGCCACGGCCTGACTCAGCGCGCCGCCAGCGAGATGGGGCTGATCGCCGGCACGGCGGTGAGCGTATCGATCATCGACGCCCACGCCGGCACCCTCGGCACGCTGGGCGCCACCGGCGTCTCCGGCGAGGTGGCCGACTTCAACCGCCGCGTCGCGCTGATCGGCGGCACCTCCACCGGTCATATGGCGATGTCGCGCACCGCGCGCTTTATCGGCGGCGTCTGGGGGCCGTATTACTCGGCGATCCTGCCGGAATACTGGCTGAACGAGGGCGGCCAGTCTGCCACCGGCGCGCTGATCGACCACGTCATCCAGTCGCACCCGTGCTACCCGGAGCTGCTGGCGCAGGCGAAAACCCAGGGGCAGACCATCTATGAGGTGCTGAACGCCATTCTGCGCCGCATGGCCGGCGAGCCGGAGAATATCGCCTTCCTGACGCAGGACATTCACATGCTGCCGTACTTCCACGGCAACCGCTCGCCGCGCGCCAACCCGACGCTGACCGGCATCCTGACCGGGCTGAAGCTGTCGCGCACGCCGGAGGATATGGCGCTGCACTACCTGGCCACCATTCAGGCCATCGCGCTCGGCACCCGCCACATCATCGAAACCATGAACCACAGCGGCTACAGCATCGACACCATCATGGCCAGCGGCGGCGGCACCAAGAACCCGATCTTCGTGCAGGAGCACGCCAACGCCACCGGCTGCGCCATGCTGCTGCCGGAGGAAAGCGAAGCGATGCTGCTCGGCGGTGCGATGATGGGCACCGTGGCGGCGGGCGTGTTCGACACCTTGCCGGAGGCGATGAGCGCCATGAGCCGCATCGGCAAGACGGTGACGCCGCAGACCAACCAGATAAAAAGCTACTACGACCGCAAATACCGGGTGTTCCATGAGCTGTACAACGACCACATGAAATACCGCCAGCTGATGCAGGAGGAGGCGTGATGCAGCAGGAGTGGCGGCAGGCCGTGCAGGGTTGGCAAACCTACAGCCAGGAGCTGGCGCAGCTGGGCGAGCGCCTCGACGCGCGCACCTGGCAACGGCTGCTGGCGCTGCTGACCGACTGCCGCGGTAAAATCGCCGTCACCGGCGTCGGCACCTCGGGGATTGCGGCGCGCAAGATAGCCCACATGCTGGCCTGCGTGGAACGGCCGGCGGTCTACCTCGACGCCACCGGCGCGGCGCACGGCGATCTGGGTTTTCTGCGCGCCGACGATCTGCTGATCCTGATCTCGCGCGGCGGCAATTCCGACGAGCTGACCCGCCTGCTGCCGACGCTGCAGGCCAAGGGGGTGACGCTGATCGCGGTGACGGAAAACCCGCACTCCGCCATCGCGCAGGCGGCGCAGCTAACGATCGCCACCGGGGTGCAAAAGGAGATAGATCCGCTGAACATGCTGGCCACCACCTCAATTGTGCTGGTGCTGGCGATCTTCGACGCCGCCTGCGCCTGCCTGATGGCGCGCAGCGGTTACGACAAGGAGACCCTGCTGGCGGTGCATCCGGGCGGCGGCGTGGGGAAAAGCTTGCGGGAGGAAAACTGAGGGCCCGACACGGCGGGCCCGGCTGACATTACAGCGGCATGTAGATATCGAAACGGTGGCTTTTGGTCAGCGTGGCGGCGTGCGCCGGCACGTCGGCCAGCGGCGGCGCGTAGTCCGGGCGTTTCACCACCACGCGCTTGGTGGCCAAACGGCGCGCCGGCTCCAGCAGGCCGTCGGCGTCATCGTCGCTGCCCACCAGCGATTGAAACACCCGCATCTCTTTCTTCACCAGCGCGCTTTTTTGCTTGTGCGGGAACATCGGATCGAGATACACCACCTCGGGGCGCGGGCTGAGATCCGCCAGCGCCGTCAGGCTGGAGGCGTGCAACAGCGTCAGGCGCTCGCGCAGCCACGGGCCGATTTCCGCATCCTGATAGCCGCGCTGCAGGCCGTCGTCCAGCAACGCCGCCACCACCGGATTGCGCTCCAGCATCCGCACCCGGCAGCCCAGCGCCGCCAGCACGAAGGCGTCGCGCCCCAGCCCGGCAGTAGCGTCCACCACGTCCGGCAGGTAGCTGCCCTTGATGCCGACCGCCTTGGCCACCGCCTCGCCGCGGCCGCCGCCGAAACGGCGCCGGTGCGCCATGGTGCCGGTGACGAAGTCGACATAGATCCCGCCGAGCTTCGGCTCGTCGCGCTTACGCAGCTCCAGCCGTTCCGGCGTCAGTACCAGCGCCATCGGCGCATCGTCGTCGGACGTCAGCTGCCAGCGCTGCGCCAAAACAGACAAGGCACCGGGATCGGCGCCTGCTTCACACAATAAACACACGCTCACGTGTCGGGTTATCCTTTAATGCCGTAATGGCGCAGCATAGCATCCAGCTGCGGCTCGCGGCCACGGAAGCGTTTGAACAGCGTCATCGGCTCTTCCGACCCGCCGCGCGACAGGATGTTGTCGAGGAAGGATTTGCCGGTTTCGGCGTTGAAAATCCCCTCTTCTTCGAAGCGCGAGTAGGCGTCAGCCGACAGCACTTCCGCCCACAGATAGCTGTAGTAACCCGCCGCGTAGCCGCCGGCGAAGATGTGGCTGAAGGCGTGCGGGAAGCGGCCCCAGCTCGGCGAAGGCACCACCGCCACCATTTTCTTCACTTCCGCCAGCGTCGGCAGGATCTGCGCGCCTTTTTCCGGGCTGTATTCGAAGTGCATGCGGAAATCGAACAGGCCGAACTCCAGCTGGCGCAGGATGAACAGCGCCGCCTGGTAATTCTTGGCCGCCAGCAGCTTGTCGAGCATGGCCTTCGGCAGCGGCTCGCCGCTCTGGTAATGGCCCGAGATAAACGCCAGCGCTTCCGGCTCCCAGCACCAGTTTTCCATAAACTGGCTCGGCAGTTCGACCGCATCCCACGGCACCCCGTTGATACCGGAGACGCCGGCGGTATCGATCTGCGTCAGCATGTGGTGCAGACCGTGGCCGAACTCGTGGAACAGCGTGGTCACTTCGTTATGGGTGAACAGCGCCGGCTGGTCGCCCAGCGGACGGTTGAAGTTGCAGGTCAGGTAAGCGACCGGTTTTTGCAGCGTGCCGTCGGCCTTGCGCAGGCTGCCGACGCAGTCGTCCATCCAGGCGCCGCCGCGTTTGTTTTCGCGGGCGTACAGATCGAGGTAGAAGCTGCCGCGCAGCTCGCCGTCGGCGTCGAACAGATCGAAGAAGCGCACGTCCGGATGCCAGGTCTCCACGTCTTTACGCTCTTTGGCGGTGATGCCGTAGATGCGTTTCACCACTTCGAACAGCCCTTCCACCACCCGCTGTTCCGGGAAGTACGGGCGCAGCTGCTCGTCGCTGATGGAGAACAGGTGCTGCTTCTGTTTTTCGCCGTAGTAGGTGATGTCCCAGGCTTCAAGCTCGTCCACGCCATAGTGCTGTTTGGCGAAGGCGCGCAGCTGTGCCAGCTCCTGCTCGGCCTGCGGGCGGGCGCGTTTGGCCAGATCGCTCAGGAAGCCGATCACCTGCTCCGGGCTTTCCGCCATCTTGGTCGCCAGCGACTTGTCGGCGTAGGTGTCAAAGCCCAGCAGCTGAGCCAGCTCATGGCGCAGCGCCAGCGTTTCCGCCATCACTTCGCTGTTGTCCCATTTGCCGGCGTTCGGCCCCTGATCGGAGGCGCGCGTGGCGAAGGCGCGGTACATCTCTTCGCGCAGCGCGCGGTTGTCGGCGTAGGTCAACACCGGCAGGTAGCTCGGCATGTCCAACGTCAGCAGCCAGCCGTCCTGCTCTTTGGCCTGCGCCATCGCCTGGGCCTGCGCCAGGGCGCTCTCCGGCAGGCCGCTCAGCTCGGCTTCGTCGGTAATCAGCTTGCTCCAGCCCATGGTGGCGTCGAGCACGTTGTTGCTGTAGGTGGAACCCAGTTCGGACAGGCGCGCGACGATCTCGCCGTAGCGCTGCTGCTTATCCGCCGACAGGCCGATGCCCGACAGCTCGAAGTCGCGCAGCGCGTTGTCCACCGCCTTGCGCTGCGGCACGCTCAGCGCCTCGAACGCCGCGCCGTCTTTCAGGCTGCGGTAGGCCTGGTACAGCCCTTCGTGCTGGCCAACCCAGGTGCCGTACTCGGACAGCAACGGCAGCGCCTGCTCATAGGCGGCGCGCAGCTCCGGGCTGTTTTTCACCGAGTTCAGGTGCCCGATCGGCGACCAGATGCGCGACAGGCGATCGTCCGACTCCGCCAACGGCTGACACAAATTGTCCCAGGTGAACGGCCCCGGCTGCGCGACCACGCGCTCTACCGCGGCGCGGCAGTCCGCCAGCGCGGATTGCACCGCAGGCACGATATCTTCAGGGCGGATCGCCGAAAACGGCGGCAGGGAAAACGGGGTCAGCAACGGATTTGTCATAGGGCAGTCCTGATTAGCGTTGGGGCCCGCCACGGGGGCGAGCCTTAAAATGCGTATGAATCTCTAACATGGAGCCAGGCAACAGGAAAATCAATGCCCGGCGTTGATCGTTCGTGCCTTAAACGGCGCATTGGCGAATGCGGGCGGCCAGCGCCGCCAGCTGTTCGTCGTCGGCGCGTGCCGCATCGTGGGAGGAGATATAGCCTTCGTAACGCGTGAAAAACTTCGGCGAGGTCGATTCGATCGGCCGCCACTGTTCCAGCGACGCGGTGCCGTGCAGCGGGATCAGTTTGGCGTGCACATGGTCGACGCCGTAGCCCTCAAACACCATGCCGCAGCGGCCGACGTCGTCGAACGCGCGATCCAGCTGCTTTGCCACACGCTTGGTCGCCAGCATCAACGCGCTCAGCACCTCGTCCGGCAGGTCAAAGGCGTAGCTCGGGTGGTGCGCCTTGGGGATCACCACGCTGAAGCCGTCGGTGTTGGGAAAGATGGACAGGAACGCCAGATGGTCGTCGTCTTCCCAGATTTTATGGCACGGCGCCTTGCCCGCCACGATGTCGCAAAAAATGCAGCTCATCCTTTCTCCTTGTGATTCACAGCGTTTCAACCCGTTCGAATTCTTCGAACACCAGCCACATGTCCGGCGCAAAGCTCCCCTCGCGGGTAAAGAATGCCTGATGCCCCTGGCGCCAAAACGCCAGGCTTTTGTCGCCTTCGCCCTCTTTGGCCGCCATCTCGGCGGTCACCTGGTCGTAGCGTACCAGGCGCAGCGCCAGGGTTCTGATCACGCAGGCCGGTTCGCCGCGGCCATCGAGAACGATGCTGTAATCGCCGATCCGCGGGGTTTGTTCCCGACGATAGCTCGCATAGGAACTGCAGGTGGCGGTTTTATCCCCGCTCAGCACCAATCCCAGCAGTTCGTCGGCTAATGCAGGGCCGTCGCCGAACGCCCAGCGCGCCGCGTCGGGGTAATTCGCCAAAATCGCCTGTTTGCTCATCGTCCTGTCCCTTTCTGTTAACGTCTGCGGCAACGGAGTCCGGTTTTTCCCGGCCAGACAGTTTATACTGTGCAGATTATAAGCCTTATTGCATTGAATGCTCCGTCTGCGGAGCACAAGGAACCGCCACCCGTCATGTTAAGTTATCGCCACAGTTTCCACGCCGGCAACCACGCCGACGTGCTCAAACACACCGTTCAGAGCCTGATCATCGAGTCGCTGAAGGAAAAAGAGAAGCCGTTCCTGTATCTGGATACCCACTCGGGCGCGGGCCGTTATCAGCTCAGCGGCGAACACGCCGAGCGCACCGGCGAATACCTGGAAGGCATCGGCTTGCTGTGGCAACGCGACGATCTGCCGGAAGAGCTGGCGGCCTACATGAGCGTGGTGCACAACTTTAACCGTTCCGGCACGCTACGCTACTATCCCGGCTCGCCGCTGATCGCCCGCCAGCTGCTGCGCCCACAGGACAAAATTCACCTGACCGAGCTGCACCCGAGCGACTACCCGCTGCTGCGCAGCGAGTTCCAGAAAGACGAGCGCGCCAAAGTGCAGCGCGCCGACGGCTATCAGCAGCTGAAATCCCAGCTGCCGCCCCTGTCGCGCCGCGGCCTGATCCTGATGGACCCGCCGTATGAAATGAAGACCGATTACCAGGACGTGGTCAAAGGCATTCAGGAAGGCTACAAGCGTTTCGCCACCGGCACCTATGCGCTGTGGTACCCGGTGGTGATGCGCCAGCAGATCAAACGCATGCTGCGCGATCTGGAAGCCACCGGCATTCGCCGCATCCTGCAGATCGAGTTGGCGGTGAAACCCGACAGCGATCAGCGCGGCATGACCGCCTCCGGCATGATCGTCATCAACCCGCCGTGGAAGCTGGAACAGCAGATGAAAAACGTGCTGCCGTGGCTGCACAAGGTGCTGGTGCCGTCGGGCATCGGTCACCATCTGGTGAACTGGGTGGTACCAGAATAATCCCCATCAGGGCGCGGTTTGCCGCGCCCTGCGTCCACCTATCGCAGCCATCGACGCAATCTTTGCGACAAACCCCGGTCAGGCGTTAAACTCTTACCCTCTTCAAATTCACAACTCATGGAAATCCCAGATGACGAAACATTACGATTATCTAGCAATTGGCGGCGGCAGCGGCGGTATCGCATCGATCAACCGGGCAGCCATGTATGGCCAAAAGTGTGCGCTGATTGAAGCCAAAGAGCTGGGCGGCACCTGTGTAAACGTGGGTTGTGTACCGAAAAAAGTCATGTGGCACGCGGCGCAGATCGCCGAGGCCATCCATCAGTACGGCCCGGACTACGGCTTCGACACCACCGTCAACGCCTTCGACTGGAAGAAGCTGGTCGCCAACCGCACCGCCTATATCGATCGCATCCACAACTCCTACGATAACGTGCTGGGCAAGAACAAGGTCGACGTGATCAAAGGCTTCGCGCGCTTCGTGGATGCGCACACCGTGGAAGTGAACGGCGAGACCATCACCGCCGACCACATCCTGATCGCCACCGGCGGCCGCCCGAGCCATCCGGCTATTCCGGGTGCGGAATACGGCATCGACTCCGACGGCTTCTTTGAGCTGGACGCCATGCCGAAGCGCGTCGCCGTAGTCGGCGCCGGCTATATCGCCGTGGAGATCGCCGGCGTGCTGAACGCGCTGGGCGCGGAAACGCACCTGTTCGTGCGCAAGCACGCGCCGCTGCGCAGCTTCGATCCGATGATCGTCGAAACCCTGGTGGAAGTGATGAACACCGAAGGGCCGAGCCTGCACACCGAATCGGTGCCGAAAGCGATCGTCAAGAACGCCGACGGCAGCCTGACGCTGCAGTTGGAAAACGGCCAAGCATTCACCGTCGACTGCCTGATTTGGGCCATCGGCCGCGAACCGGCGACCAACAACCTGAACCTTGGCGTTACCGGGGTGAAGACCAACGAGCAAGGCTACATTGACGTCGATAAGTTCCAGAACACCAACGTCAAAGGCATCTACGCCGTGGGCGACAACACCGGCGCGGTAGAGCTGACCCCGGTCGCCGTGGCCGCCGGCCGCCGCCTGTCCGAGCGCCTGTTCAACAACAAGCCGGACGAACACCTGGATTACAGCAACATCGCCACCGTGGTATTCAGCCACCCGCCGATCGGCACCGTCGGCCTGACCGAGCCGGAAGCCATCGAGAAATTCGGCGCGGACAACGTGAAGGTGTACAAGTCCTCCTTCACCGCCATGTACAGCGCCGTCACGCAGCACCGTCAGCCGTGCCGCATGAAGCTGGTGTGCGCGGGTAAAGAAGAGAAGATCGTCGGCCTGCACGGCATCGGCTTCGGCATGGATGAAATCCTGCAGGGCTTCGCGGTGGCAGTGAAGATGGGCGCCACCAAGAAGGACTTCGACAACACCGTGGCGATCCACCCGACCGCGGCGGAAGAGTTCGTCACCATGCGCTGAGGCGCAACTTCGCCGGGTTTCGGCGCGTAACAGGCCAGGCGCGAAAGCGTCTGGCTTTTTTATTTCTCTCGCTCGCCTCACCGCGCCCGGCGGTAATGATCGCGAAGAAACACCGGCAAATCGTTCGCCGGCGAGGCGAAGGGTACTTGATAGAGCATATCGCCGACAAAACCGCGATGATAGGTAGCGTGGTTGACGACATGCAGCACGATTTCCTGGCGCGTCATCCGGCCTTCCCCCCCGCCGACGAACTCGAAATGTACCACCTGCGCCAGCGCCTCGGGTGACCAGTTGTCCACCTGTTCGATATACCAGCGGTCCATTTCCTCCACCGCACACCGCAAGTCGTCAAGCGCAGGCGTTTGCTCGGTGTTGCGCGCGAGGTAGCCATGTTTTCGACCTTGCAGATGGTGCCTGAAGATATCGTCCACCACGTACACATGATTTAAGGTATGCACCATATTGCCAAAACGGGTCGGCCGCTGCCGTAAGGCTTCACCGGCCGGCAAGGACATCACGGTGTCAAAGGTCAGCGCATTCGCCCACGCTTTGTAACGTACCAGCATTTTCAACGTTTCGGTGACCGTCGTCGGCTGCGTAATATCAGCTTCGACGGGGGTATCGTTTGGTGGCATCGCAGACATACTGTTCACTCCTTATCATCGGATGAAAATCGATATTCCGTTCAGCCGCACGCAGTGCGGCGACGCTTTCTACGCCGTGCCAATCCCTTGCAGCCGCCCTTCGACCTGAGTGCGCGTATTGCCGCCCACCCAAATCCGGCCGCTCTCGTCGCGGGTGATATGCACGCGCCCGTTGCGCCCACGGCAGCGGCCCTGGGCGGCGATATAGCCACCGCTGACCACGCCGCTTGCGAACAACCACTGGGCCAGCGAGGCATTGAGGCTGCCGGTGACCGGATCTTCGACGATAGCGCCAAGATGATCGCTCAAAAAGGCGCGAACTTCGAAGGCTGCGTCACCATCGGCATGTGGGCCGACGACGCCAATGTCCACTCTGCGCGGCCAGCTTCTCGCCGGCGTCAGGGAAAGTACCCGCTCAGCGCTGGCCAGCCGGATCCCCAGCCACCCCGGACCGTTATCGATCCAGGCGGCATCGAGCGCCTCCTCAGGCGCGATACCTAAAAACTGCAGCGCGTCGGCCAACGTCTCTTCTGAGGGCGCCCCGGAGCGAATCAACGGCGGCGCGGCAAAACACAGCCGTCCTGCCTCGCGGCGAACGCTCACCAAGCCCGCCCCACACTCCTGGATGATCTCCGCCCTATTGCGCGGCATCCCCTCCGCAGTGAGCCAGGCATGACAACTGCCCAGCGTCGGGTGTCCGGCAAACGGCATTTCACGATCCAGGGTGAATATCCGCACCCGGTAATCCGCCTGGGGGTGCGTCGGCGGCAGCAAAAAGGCCGTCTCCGACAGGTTGAACCAACGCGTCAAACACTGCATGTCTTCCGTCGACAACGCTCCGGCGCCCGTGATCACCGCCAACGGATTGCCGGCAAGCGGCCCGGCGCCAAAGACATCCACCATCTGCATGCCAAAAACCATCGCTTCTCTCCTCAGGTTAACGCCGGGCGTTCATTACCCCCGCGATATCAACAGCTCCAGGCCCGCCAAAGCGAACAGCAGCGCAAGCGTTCCTTCAATCCAGCGCCTCACCCGGGTGTAAAACGCGATCATCGGCGCCGTTGAGAACAGCAGGGCATACCCCCCGAAAATCGTCACGCCGAGCAGCGCGCAACCGCCAATAATTGCCGGTAAAACCTGCTCAGGCGCGCCTTGCCGCAATCCCAGCGACATGATCGCCATCCAGGACATGATGGCCTTGGGATTGCCGAGGTGCATCAGCACGCCCTGCCGATAAAGCGCCCGATAAGGCCGCGCATCGCGCCCTGCGGCCATGCCCGGCGCCGCGGCGGACGTCCGTAACGCGGACTTTCCAGCGCGCAGCGCCAGATACAGCATATACACGCCGCCAACGATTTTGATGGTCCACAGCGCCTGCGCATACGTGGCCAACACGGCGGAAAGGCCGGTCGCGGCCAACATCGCCCAGCACAGCGATCCGGTCATCACGCCGGCGGCCAGCACCAATGCGGGCCTGCGGCCGTCACGCATCGCCACGCCCATGATCGCCATGTTGCTGGGGCCGGGGCTGGCGGTAGCGAGGAGATAGGCGCCGTAAACCAATGCAAGCTGACTGACCATCATGGAAAAACTCCGCTGGCCCGCCTTACGGCCGAGCCGTTGTTGAAAACGCCGGGACTCCTCACCAACATAGTATGTGTTACACTTTTCGCCTATTTAAATAGTGTCACGTGACACTATATTCTTTCTCCGGAGAGCGACCATGCGGCTTCAATCCCCCTGGCAACCCCGCCTGGCCAACGTGGAAGCCACTACCGTCGAACGGCTGGTGCTGGCGTTGGCTGACGACATTATCGAGGGCAAGCTGCAAGGAGGCGATCGTTTGCCGGCACACCGCCCCCTCGCCTGGCAATTGGCGATCGGTCTGGGCACGGTGACCAAAGCCTACGCCATCCTGGAACGACGCGGGCTGGTCCGCAGCGTGAAGGGGCGCGGGATGTTCGTGGCGATCCGCCGCGCCCGTGAAGAACGTGAAATCGATCTCTCGTCCAATGCGCCGCCGGCGATGCTGACTGACCGTTTGCTGGCACGCACGCTGGCCGGCATCGCACGGAAAATGGATGCAGATCATCTGAACCTCTATTCCCCTCCGACCGGGCACTTGGAACATCGGCGTCTGTTGGCCCGCTGGCTGGAAAACGCCGGCGTCACGATCGAACCGTCGCACCTGGCGCTGACCAGCAATGCCCGTCAGGCGATTTCGTTGGCATTTGACCTGGCCTGCGGGCCACGCGGGACGATACTGACCGAGAGGCTGACCTACCCCGGCGCGATCGCGCTGGCCCGACGTAAAGGCCATCGCCTGATCGGCGTGGAGATCGATGCGCAAGGCATGGTGCCGCAGGCGCTGGCGAGCGCGCTCGAGCGCGTCTCCTCCGGCCATCTTGCGGTCTATCTGACACCGACGCTGCATAACCCGACGACCGCCACCATGAGCGCCGAGCGCAGGCGGGCTATCGTCGAGATATGCCGGCAGGCGAATGTCTGGATCATCGAGGATGGCGTGTATGCCCTAGGGCATTCAGCAGTGCCTGCGCTCGCGACGTTGGCACCCGAGCGGGTGTTCCATGTCAATGGCCTGTCGAAAACGCTCGGCCCGGGGTTGCGGATCGGTATGCTGACTCTACCGCCCGACATGCAAACCGCGGCGGAAGAAGCCTTGCAAGATATTCCCTTCGCACCTTCGCCACTGTCTTGCGCCGTGGTGGGGGAGTGGTTGTCCAGCGGCGCAATCGAGGCGATACCGCAAGCGTTGCGCCATGAGGCTCAGCGAAGAGTGCATCTGGCTACCTCGATATTCGATGCCGACGAATGCGTATCGCATCCCGACGCTTACCATGTCTGGCTGCCGATGCCGCGCGAAACCGCCGAGCCTGTGGCCGCCGCCGCCGCGTTGGCGGGCGTTAAAGTCACGCCGCCGGCCGCGGTCATGGTCAATGACGGCGAAAGTGAATCGGGCATTCGCCTATGCCTGGGTTCCCCCTCACTGGACGAGCTAACGGCAGGCCTGACGCAGCTGGCCCAGCTGTTGAAAGCACATCGGAACGGCTGACAAACGGAAGGGAAAGGTTACGCGCACGGGCCGACCGACCCAGACCTGTTCTTTTTGTGCGGTTTACTATTCCCTTCGCACCCGCCTGCTTTTTCTGCCATTATTCTGCCTGATAAATTAGCGGGACTGATACAACCTCCCCGCGCCTCTGGAGAACACCGATGCTGTTCAAACTATGCAAAACCCTTGCGATAGCCTGCGTGGCCCTGATTATCGCCCAGAGCAGCGCCCTCAGCTTTACCCTGGAAGTGGCGGGCAAGATCGACAACGTGACCGACCCGGTCAACAAAAGCTATCTGTTCACCGATAAACAACTGTTGGCGATGCCGGTGCGCAGCATCACCACCTCCACGTCCTGGACGCCGCAGAGAAAATTCGAAGGGATTTCGGTGGCCGATATCCTGGAGCGCGTCGGCGCCAAGGGCGAGACGCTGACTTTCTACGCGCTGAACGATTATTACATCGACGTGCCGCTGTCCGACGTCACGAAATACAACATGATCCTAGCCTACAGGATGGACGGGGAAATGCTGAAGCTCAGAAACTTCGGCCCGCTGTTCCTGGTGTACCCGCGTGACGCCGCCGGGCCTGAACTGAACTCGCCGTTGTACAATTCACGCTTTATCTGGCAAGTCGACAGGATCGTGATCAAATGAAGCTGACGACCTTTAAGAACGGCAGCAGGCTGGCGATCCCGGCCATCTTTGCCGCGCTGTTTTTAGTGGCTTCGACCGTCACGCTCTATTACTACAGCGCCACCCTGTCGAAGAAAGGGCTGTATGCCATCGCCGGCACGCAGGAGAACTACTCCTGGTCGATCGCCAAGTTCTCCATCAAGCTGGCGGAGTTCGACACGCTGGTCGAACAGCAAAGTCACGCGCCGCAGGTGGACAACGACAACCTGCGGCTGCGGTTCGAAATCCTCTATTCGCGTTTTTACGTGCTGGAAACCGTCTCCGAATCGACCCAGCCGCTGTACGCCGAGCCGGGCTACCCGGAAGTGGTCAAACAGATGCGCCTGCAGATGGATCGCATCGATAAGCTGCTGGACAGCCCGAAAATCGACTTCGACCAGGTTTTCGCGGCCATGAAGGCCATCAAGCCTTACTCCATCGAAATGGCCAACCTGACCGACCATGCCGAGGTGAAGCAGCGCACCGCCGCCTATGAGGACTACATCGAGAAGCGGCACATTATTTTCTATGGGCTGGTGATCGTCATGTTCTCGGTGATCGCGCTGATCGCCATCACCCTGATCGTGTTCCGCCAGCAGCGGCTGACCATTCGCCAACAGGCCAAGGCGATTGAGGCGGAGAAAGCGACGCGCACCAAAAACGCCTTCCTCGGCGCTATTGGCCACGAGCTGCGCACCTCATTGCAGAGCGTGATGTCGGCCATCGACGTGCTGGTGAATACCCGGGTGTCGGCAGAGCATGCGGACACCTTCCAGCGGCTGGAGACCGCCGCGCAGCAAATCGAAAGCCAGATGAAAGATCTGACCGACTACGCGCACCTCGACAGCGGCATGATGGAATTGCGCATCGTACCGTTCGACGCGCAGAAGCTGATCGCGGAGACCGCCAACGAAATCGCCACCCTGACCCGCAAAGAACAGGTCAAACTCAGCTGTGAAGTGGAATGCAGCCACCTGCTGGTGCACTCCGATCCGCTGCGCATCCGGCAGATTATCGTCAACCTGCTGACCAACGCCTACAAGTACACCGAAAGCGGCAGCATTACGCTGCACAGCTGCCTGCGCCGCCAACCGGGCGGCAGTTCGTTGATTATCGAAGTGACTGACACCGGCATCGGTATCGAAAAAGACCAGCTCGATCAGATCTTCAAGCCCTTTACCCAGTTGGATCAGTCGCATACCAAGCAGTATGCCGGCGTGGGGATGGGGTTGGCGATCGTGCACGGCCTGGTGACGTTGCTCAACGGCACCATCACGGTGTACAGCGAAATCAAGAAGGGCAGCACCTTTATCGTCAGCATTCCGGTGCAGATCAGTGAAGACGAACGTGCCGACGAGCCCGCCGCTGCCAATGCCTCTCTGCAGCATAAGCCGCAGCAGGTTCTGGTGGTGGATGACAACAAGTCGGTGGGTGACGCCTTTGCGGCGCTGCTGGACAAGCTGGGTTACCAGCACGAACTGTGCGACTCGCCGGAACGCGCGCTGCAGAAGCTGCTCAGACGTCCTTACGATGCGCTGTTGCTGGATTTGCAGATGCCGGGCATCGACGGCGCTGCTCTGGCCAGGCAGTTGCGCAACCGTCGCGGCCCCAACCGCCATGTGCCGATCATCGGCATCAGCGCCTACACGCCGGAGCAGTTAACGGCGGATCAGCGCGCCCTGTTCGATAACTACCTGATGAAGCCGGTTCGACTGGATGCGCTGTCGAGCGCGCTGGCCGAGGTGTTCCCCGCTAAAGATTAAAACAGCGTTGCAGTGCGGCTTCGATCACATGGAGCCGCACCGGTTTTTCATAAGGGCCGAGCACGTCGTACTCGCGCATCGCCTGAGCGATTTCCGATTCGCGTCGGTCGGTGCCCAGTTCACCGGTCAGCACCAGTACCGGCGCGTCCGGATTGTCGGAGGCGCGGATGGTAGCGATACAGCGATCCGCCGTTTCCTCACCGATCAACCAGTCCACCACGTAACCGTCGAACAGGCTTTGCTGCAACGCCTGACAGAAACTGTCGACGTCGTAAAACGCCACCGCGTTGAACCCGCAGCCACCCAGATACTTGGCCAGTTCATCGGCCGCCTGATGCGAATCGTCCAATACCGCGATGCTCAGCCGCTCGTCGTCGCCGAAGCCGGGCCGGATTTCGATCAGATCGACGCCGTAACGCGGGCCTGCCGGCGCCTCATCGGTGCGATAGATATGCCACTGCCCTTCCACGCGCAGCGCCACAAATTCCGCCGGCCGCCCGGCAGGAAGCTCGTCGCCGATGTGCCCGACGCAAGGTATCGCCACCCCCGCCACGACAAAGATGGCATCGCGCGCCATGTTTGGCTCGGGAGTCTCGTGTTCGGCGCTCAAATCGGCGATCGCCGCCGGCGTTTCTCCGAGCGCGGCCGCGACGCTGTTGATCTGTTCCAGCGTCCAGGGGCTTTGCCCTTTCAGTTTGCGGTGCGCATGTGAAAAACTCAGATCCAAGATGCGGCTGAGCTCGCGGGCATGCTGACGTTTTCCAATCCCGTAATGTAAAAACAGCTCCCTGACCCGATTGGCAATCGACTGTGAATCGAATTTTTGGTGATTGTTATCCATTTGTTCCTTCGATTTTTTTTACTGATTTATCAGTCGTTTTGATTATTTCTGCTGAAAAAGCCACATCTAAAACTAGCATCTCATGCAATTATGCGTTAAAAACGTTGCTTGACATACCATGTTGCATCGTCAAACATGGTATCAAAAGAGACATACAGCAATACACTATAAAAAATAACACCAGCACGTTTTTTAATAATAACCATAGTAACACCAGGGAAAATTTGTTCCGTTGCCGCTACTGAGACGATGTCCACATCGCTCGGACTGCGCAAATCAAACGGGGCTTGAGCCTTTAGCGCTAATCTGTTTTACCCACTTTTAAGCCGGGATCCGTCAGGGTCCCGGTTTTTTATTGCCCTGGCGCCGCGCCATCATACGGACTCACCCCACAGCCGCAAATAAAAACGGAGCCGGCATGCCGGCTCCGTTGTCCTTGAGATCGCTGCTGAACGTCAGAAGCGCCAGGTGAAGCCGGCGTTGACGCTGTTGTCCTGATGGTTTTGCGACAGCAGTCCGCCGTAGCCCAGCGACAGCGTGGCATTCTCGTTCACCGCCACTTCCGCCCCTGCCTTCAACACCATGCCGTCACGCGAGACCGGCACGCTGTCCACCACGAACGGCGCGTTGCCGCCGTTGAACCGCAGTCCGGTGCCACGGTCCAGCCCGCCGTACTGGTGTTGCCACCCCAGCTCACTGCGCAGCGCCACCGTCGTGCCCGCGCTCACCTGCCATTCGGTGTCCGCACGCAGGCCCAGCGTCGACACCGTCGCATCCGTGTGCTGCTTGTCGCCGCGCAATGCCGCCGCGCCGCCGCTTTCCGCGATGCCGTTGTTCTCGAAGTTCACGTACGCCAGGTTCACGAACGGCTCCAGGTTCAGCCACTCGCCCTGCACGCTGTAGCCCGCTTCCGCGAACAGCTGCTCGGTGCGCGCGCTGTACTTCGCCGTGTCACGGTCCGACTGCATCCCGTAGTTCACCGACCGTTTGGTGTCGATGCGATGCCAGGTGTAGCCCGCCCCGCCACGCAGCGCCAGCGCCCCGAACTGCTTGTCGCCGTACGCCGCCAGGTGGTAGTTGTCGCTGTCCGCCTTCGACCCGTAACCGCCGTGCAGCGAGGTGCGGGTGTAGCCGGTCGCCACCCCCAGTCGCCCGTCGCCCGCAACCGCCGAGTCCAGCCCCACCAGCACCCCGTAGGTCGAGGCCTGATAGCCGGTGGCGTTGGCGTCGCCCGACGCGTGGTCCCATGCCCCCAGCAGCTGCGCCCAGGCGCCGTCCTCGTCCGCCTTGATGGCCGACGAGCTCGCCAGCCCTTCCGCCTGACGCAGACGCCCGTTCAGCGCCTCACGCAGGTAGCGGCTGTCGTTCACCAGCGCCGAGGCGATATCCGCATGGATTTGCCCCGACAGCTGACGGAACGCCTGCCGCGCTTCGCCCGCCGTGCCGCTGTTGAGCAGGCTCTCGTACACCGGGTTGCCCGCCGCCAGCGCATCCGCCGCCGCCGCCACCGCCCGCTCGTTCGAAGTCTGCGCCACGCTGGCGAAGCTCGTGCCGTTGCGCCCGACGCTCAGCGTCACCCCGGTCGGCTGGTAGCTCAGCCCGGTACCGAGGAACAAGTAGTTCGGCGCCACCGCGTCAAACTGCCCGCTCACCCCCTGCTGCGCGCTCAGGATGGTGTACTGCTGGCCCAGCAGGCTGCGCACCTCGCTTTGCGTCAGCAGGTTGGCACTGTTCTCCAGCGTCACCGCCACCTCACCGCCGCCGATCGTCGCCGCTCCGCTGCTCTGGATCCGATCGCTCTGGCCGTTCGGCCCCACTTCCACCGCGTAGCGCGAGCCCGTTTCGAAGCTGACGTTGCCCGCCACGTTCAGGGTGCCGATCGAGTTGCCCGGCGCCACGGTGCCGCCGCGGCGGGCGGTCAGCGAACCGACCGTGCCGCTGCCGCCGACGATGCCGCCGCTCTGCACGCTGACGGCCGAGGTGACCGAGCCGTTGATCGCCAGCCGCCCCTGATTGACCAGCGTCGGGCCGGCATAGGTGTTGGCACCGGTCAGTTCCAGGGTTCCCGTGCCCTCTTTGGTCAGGCCGCCGTGGCCGGAAATGTTGTTGGAGTAGATTTCCCATCCACAGTGGACATCATCACATTTCCTGGCGTGTAGCGTGCCGGCATCCACCTCGGCGCCCCTCCCCGGAATATTGGCGACAAACTGGGTCGGGCCATAGGCCACGCCCGTCGGATCCGGGATGCGGAACTCCGCAGGAATATCTTCGACGGTATAGAACATGCCCGGGCCGTTGATAGCCTTGCCCAGGTTGATCATCCCCCAACCGTAGAGCGCGTCGATGCCCGGCGCACCCATGTCGGTGGCGGTGGTTTTCAGCACGTCGGCAATCTGCGCCGAGCTCATGTACGGGAAGCGCTGCAGCAACACCGCCACCGCGCCGGTCACGTGCGGCGTCGCCATCGAGGTGCCGTTTTTATTGCCGTAGTCCGACACCAGATTGGCCGGATCGGAACCGTTGGCCACGGTGCTGTAGATTTTGCTGCCCGGCGACGAGACGCAGAAGCTGGCAGTATAGCCGCAGCGGGAAGAGAAGCTGCTGATGGTGTAAGGCACGCTGTTGGTCGATGCCGCATCCTGCGCCACGCTGGCGACCGACAGCCAGTTCGGCGCGATGTCCGGCACGAAGTAGGCCAGCCCGCTGATCACATCCGGCTGGTTGTAGTTGCCGTCGTTGCCAGCGGCGAACAGCACCAGAATGTTTTTGCGCGCCGCATCGATCGCGCCCTGATAGCCTGCGCCGGCCAGGCTGCCGAGCAGCGGTTTGACCTGATCGAATTGTTCCTGCGCATCCTTCAGCTCAAAGTGCAGCGCGTTAGGATCACGGCCGCCGTCGGACAGGAAATCGGGAATACTGACGCCCCAGCTGTTGTTGATCACCCGCGCACCGCTGTTGATCATCGCCTGCCAGCCGGCATTGGTGACGGCGCCGTCCAGGCCGAGGAATTCGCCGTAGGCCGGGCCGTCGTTATCGTTATCGACGCTAATCACCTGCGAATCGAAGGCCACGCCGTGCATGCCGATGCCGTCGCGGTTCGCCGCGCTGATCCCCGCGACGTGCACCCCGTGATTGCTCAGCATGCCCTGCGAGCCGCTGTAGAAGTGGAAGGTGCCGTCGAAGTAAAAACGATCGCCGGCGTTAATCCCCGGCCGGTGTGGATCGGTATAGGCGCGGTAGCCCTCGGTGACGACGTTGATCAGTTTGCCGTCACCGGCGAACTCGGGATGACGGTTGACCGGAGTGTCGAAAATGCCCACCTTCTGCCCTTTGCCGGTGTAGCCGGCGGCGTAGGCCTCATCGGCGTGGATCGCCCCCAGCCCCCAGTTGGCGTTGAATTCGGCGCTGCGCCAGCTGGCCGGATCGCCGGGTTGGCCGTTCACCTCGTGCGGCGCCGCCTGTGCATACCCCGCCAGCGCCATGCAGCAGACCAACGCGTTCAGCCGCCACGGCGAGCGGCGAGCGTTTCCTTTGCTATCAAAACCCATTGTTGTTGTCATTTCCTTACCTTTTGCTTGTTATTGGCCGACGCCCCAGGTGCGCCGGGTTCTCATTAGCAGGATGTGAAAAAGGAACCGCCCGCAGACGGTTCCCGTACAAGGATTGAGTCGATGTTGCTTAGAAGCGCCAGGTGAAACCGGCGTTGACGCTGTTGTCCTGATGGTTTTGCGACAGCAGTCCGCCGTAGCCCAGCGACAGCGTGGCGTTTTCGTTCACCGCCACTTCCGCTCCCGCCTTCAGCACCATCCCGTCACGCGAGACCGGCACGCTGTCCACCACGAACGGCGCGTTGCCGCCGTTGAACCGCAGCCCGGTGCCTCGCTCCAGCCCGCCGTACTGGTGTTGCCACCCCAGCTCACTGCGCAGCGCCACCGTCGTGCCCGCGCTCACCTGCCATTCGGTGTCCGCACGCAGGCCCAGCGTCGACACCGTCGCATCCGTGTGCTGCTTGTCGCCGCGCAATGCCGCCGCGCCGCCGCTTTCCGCGATGCCGTTGTTCTCGAAGTTCACGTACGCCAGGTTCACGAACGGCTCCAGGTTCAGCCACTCGCCCTGCACGCTGTAGCCCGCTTCCGCGAACAGCTGCTCGGTGCGCGCGCTGTACTTCGCCGTGTCACGGTCCGACTGCATCCCGTAGTTCACCGACCGCTTGGTGTCGATGCGATGCCAGGTGTAGCCCGCCCCGCCACGCAGCGCCAGCGCCCCGAACTGCTTGTCGCCGTACGCCGCCAGGTGGTAGTTGTCGCTGTCCGCCTTCGACCCGTACCCGCCGTGCAGCGAGGTGCGGGTGTAGCCGGTCGCCACCCCCAGCCGCCCGTCGCCCGCGACCGCCGAGTCCAGCCCGACCAGCACCCCGTAGGTCGAGGCCTGGTAACCCGTGGCGTTGGCGTCGCCCGACGCGTGGTCCCACGCCCCCAGCAGCTGCGCCCAGGCACCGCCCTCGTCCGCCTTGATGGCCGACGAACTCGCCAGCCCTTCCGCCTGACGCAGACGCCCGTTCAGCGCCTCACGCAGGTAGCGGCTGTCGTTCACCAGCGCCGAGGCGATATCCGCATGGATTTGCCCCGACAGCTGACGGAACGCCTGCCGCGCTTCGCCCGCCGTGCCGCTGGTGAGCAGGCTCTCGTACACCGGGTTGCCCGCCGCCAGCGCATCCGCCGCCACCGCCACCGCCCGCTCGTTCGAGGTCTGCGCCACGCTGGCGAAGCTCGTGCCGTTGCGCCCGACGCTCAGCGTCACCCCGGTCGGCTGGTAGCTCAGCCCGGTGCCGAGGAACAGGTAGTTCGGCGCCACCGCGTCAAACTGCCCGCTCACCCCCTGCTGCGCGCTCAAAATGGTGTACTGCTGGCCCAGCAGGCTGCGCACCTCGCTTTGCGTCAGCAGGTTGGGGCTGTTCTCCAGCGTCACCGCCACCTCGCCGCCGCCGATCGTCGCCGATCCGCTGCTCTGGATCCGATCGCTCTGGCCGTTCGGGCCCACTTCCACCGCGTAGCGCGAGCCCGGCTCGAAGCTGACGTTGCCCGCCACGTTCAGGGTGCCGATCGAGTTGCCCGGCGCCACGGTGCCGCCATCACGGGCGGTCAGCGAACCGACCGTGCCACTGCCGCCGACAATACCGCCGCTCTGCACGCTGACGGCCGAGGTGACCGAACCGTTGACAGCCAGCCGCCCCTGATTGACCAGCGTCGGGCCGGCATAGGTGTTGTTACCGGTCAGCACCAGGGTGCCGATGCCCTGCTTGGTCAGGCCGCCGTGGCCGGAGATGTCGTTGCTCCAGAAGTCCAGGCCGCAAAGATCGCTGCTGCAGACGCGCTCGGTCGATTTACCCTGGTCCAGCACCGCGCCGACGCCCGGCAGATCGACCACGAACTGAGTCGGGCCATAAGCCACGCCCGTCGGATCCGGGATGCGGAACTCTTCGGGAATATCCTCAGCGGTCACCAACATGCCCGGGCCGTTGATGGCCTTGCCCAGGTTGATCATCCCCCAGCCGTAGAGCGCGTCGATGCCCGGCGCGCCCATGTCGGTGGCGGTGGTTTTCAGCACTTCCGCCACCTGTGCGCCATTCAAATACGGGAAACGCTCCATCAGCACCGCAACGCTGCCGGCCACGTGCGGCGCCGCCATCGAGGTACCGCTGTATTTGGCGTAGCCAGTCGTCAGATTCTCCACGCTGGTGCCTTCAATCACCGAGCTGTACACCCGGGTACCCGGTGCCGAGACGCACAAACTGGCGGTATAGCCGCAGCGGGAAGAGAAG
Organism: Serratia bockelmannii; assembly: GCF_008011855.1. GTDB lineage: Bacteria > Pseudomonadota > Gammaproteobacteria > Enterobacterales > Enterobacteriaceae > Serratia > Serratia bockelmannii. Next base: position 32,998 of record NZ_VOUX01000032.1, on the reverse strand, counting down.
GTGCTGATGCTGTAATCGCCGGTATTGGTGGGATCCTGCAGGCTGGCGACCGACAGCCAGTTCGGCGCGATATCCGGCACGAAATACGCCAGGCCGGCCATGGCGTCCGGGTTGTTCAGGTTGTAATCGTTACCGGCGGCGAAGATGGTGACCACGCCGCTGCGCGCCGCGTCGATCGCGCCCTGATAGGCGCCGCCGGGCTTGGTGCCCAAGATAACCTTGATCTGATCGAACTGCTTTTGCGCATCGTCGACCGTGAAATGAGGATAAGCGGGATCTTTGCCTCCCTTGGCGAATTTATCGGTAATGCCGATGCCCCAGCTGTTATTGATGATGCGCGCGCCGCTGGCCACCAGCGCCTCCCAGCCGGCCTGGTAAACCGCGCCGTCGTTACCGAGGATGATGCCGTCCTCCGGGCCGGGGTCGCCGTTTTCCGCGCTGATGATCTGCGCGTTGAACGCCACGCCGTGCATGGCGCCGCCGTCGCGGCTGCCGGCGGCGATGCCGCCCACGTGGGTGCCGTGCGAGCCGAGCGTACCGTCAGAGTCCACACTCGGGGTTCCGTCATAGCGGAAGTCATCGCCTTTTTTCACCGGAATATAGGGATCGGTGTATTCGCGGGTGCCATGGGTAACCAGATTGATCACCTTATCAGGACCGGAAAACTCGGGGTGCTTGGCGTAGACCGGCTGATCGAAAATGCCGAGTTTGATGTCTTTGCCGGTATAACCGGCGGCGTAGGCCTGGTCGGCGTGGATCGCCCCCAGCCCCCATTCCGCGTTGAACTCACTGCTGCGCCAGCTGGCCGGATCGCCCGCTTTGCCGTTCTCTATATAGGTGGCCGCCTGCGCCCCGCCGATCGCCGTCAGGCAGATCAGCATCGCGCTCCATTGTGCGCGATGAACTCCGATTTCAGGCCAGCCGAAGGCCGCCCGAGCGGATTTGACTCCTCTAAGTTTCTTCTCCATCCCAGATACCGTCCGTTGTTGTTTGCAAATGTTTTATAAGATTTTTTGTGTAACAGTTTGGTAACACCAAATAAATAAAGCACAACAATCTCAAGTGCGCTTAATGTGTCACTCGGCAGTCCGGTAGAATGAGAGAACGTTTCAGGGGTGAATCAGGCCAACGCCAATAAGAAATAGCAATGACGTTTGCCGGTAGCGAAGCGGCGATAATAAGTGAGAGGAAAAACCTTAATACGCTGATAAATAAAAATATAAACAAAGATCGAATGAAGGAGATGGCCGCCTGAAAAGTGCTTAACAGGCGTCTTTTATCACTTTTAATTATAAATTTTTTCAATATTCACTCAGTGAATTATGCTGGTTTTTCACTCGGTCATCGGCAAAAATTGGATTATCCTGCTGATGTTTTTTTGCGGTTCGTCGCGTCCTCTTCCGCCTGACGCAGGATGGCTTTGGCCATCCATTGCGTGACGTCCTGAATGCCCTCAAGTTCCAGCCCCCAGATATCTTTCAACACCAGGAATACCTCCGAGCCGTAAATCAGCGAGAAAGCATGAATCACTCTCTGTAGAGAATCCGGCGGCAGTTTGCCCTGCAACGGTTCTACCGCCAGCGCCAACAGACGCTTGCGGTTGCCGCGCACGAATTTTTCGCCCGACGTGGCGTGCGCCCACTGCTGCAAAGAGAGCTGCAGTGCCGCACGCAATGCTCCCTCGTGCCGTTCCATCTGAGGATAGGCGAAGGTCAGCAACTGCTGGATACGCTTCAGGGCATCGTCGTCCTGCGGGCGCCATTCCAGAATAGGCCCCAGGCTTTCCGCCACCACGGCGCTAATCAGCGCACTCTGGGTCGGAAAATAACGGTAGGCGGTCGCGCGCGATACCTGGGCATGCGCCGCCAGCTCGGTGATCGAAGGAAACGCCCCTTCGTCATACAGCGCCATCGCGCTGGCCAGCAACAAACGGTAGGTTTTTGCCCGTGTGGAAGTCAGTGAAGGATCGAACGGGGTGGGAAAAGCATTTATCGGCACTTAAACCTCATACATCTGCACACGCTTGCGCAACAGAGGATGCGCCTCTGTCGACTGGCTGCCGGTAAAGCGCCGGCCACGTTGAAAAGCTCAAAAATGAGACAGGAGTCCCATTTTGCACTGAGCTGCCCTTGCAAAAATGATACTGCCGTCTCATTATATAAATACATTAATCAATTTAATTTAAATGCCAACACCAGGGCACCCTAAAAAATATAATAAAATGATTTTTAAATAAAAATTAGAAACACCCCAGGAAGACACATGAAAGAAACTTCAAATTTTGTCTATATTGCTACCACAGCAGATACGAAAGGACAAGAGTTGGAGTATGTACGGCGGCTAATCGCTGCCCTGAATTTACCCACGCGAACCGTCGATCTTTCCACTCGTCGCTTGCCGTTTGACTCCCCGGCCGATATCGGTCCAGAGGACGTTGCTCGCCACCATCCGGCAGGCGCCGGTGCGGTCTTTTGCGCCAGTCGCGGCCAGGCGATCGCCGCTATGGCGACCGCTTTCGAACGTTTTATCCTGACGCGCCGCGATATCGCCGCCTTGCTGGGTCTGGGCGGCTCCGGCGGCACCGCCATCATCACGCCGGCCATGCAGCAGCTGCCGATTGGCCTGCCGAAAATAATGGTCTCAAGCATGGCGGCAGGAGACGTTTCCGCCTATGTCGGCGCCAGCGATATCAACATGCTGTATTCGGTCACCGATCTCGCCGGTCTTAACCGCATCTCGCGACAGGTGCTAGGCAACGCGGCACGCCAGATAGCCGGCGCAGTGCACTTCGCCGCCGTCGACTATCACGACAACAAACCCGCGATCGGCCTGACGACGTTTGGCGTCACCACGCCCTGCGTTCAGGCGTTGGTGGCCGAACTGGGAACACAATGGGATTGTCTGACGTTTCATGCGACCGGCAGCGGCGGCAGGTCGTTGGAAAAACTGATCGATAACCGCCAACTGCACGGCGCCATCGATTTGACCACCACCGAAATGGCCGATTACCTGTTTGGCGGTGTGCTGCCCTGCGATATGGATCGTTTCGGTGCCATCGCGCGTACCGGCATCCCGTGCGTGCTCTCCTGTGGCGCGATAGACATGATCAACTTCGGCGCGCCGAATACGGTGCCGGCTCGCTATGCCAACCGTCTGCGTCACCATCACAACCCGCAAGTGACGCTGGTGCGTACCAGCGCGCGGGAGAATGCGTTAATGGGGCGTTGGATGGGCGAAAAAATCAACGCCTGCGCGGGCGAAGTGCGTTTCGTTATCCCGACGGGCGGCGTATCGGCTTTGGATGCGCCCGGGCAACCGTTCTGGGATCCGGCGGCGCTGGCCGCGTTTACGCAGGCGCTGGAAGAAACGGTGCACGCCACCGACAAACGCCGGTTGATAAAAACGCCTTATCATATTAACGACCCGTGCTTTGCGCAGGCCGTTGCCGAACATTTCCAGCACATTGTCGGCGGAGAATGATTATCACTCACGACAAAGTCTGCCGGCGATAACGCCAAATAGAAAAAGGGCCAGACAAATAGCCTGGCCCTTTTTTACTCACCGCGAGCGGATATTACTGACCGGAGGACATCTGCTCCTTCATTTTATTCATGTGGTCCATCATCTTTTGCTCGCGTTTCTGATAATTCTCATTGTATTGTTTTTTCTGCTCAGGCGTCAGCAGGTTATACATTTTATTTTCCGCTTTGGCGCGTTCCAGCATGCGTTCGGATTGTGCTTTGCCGATCGCGTCAATTTGCGCCTTCGCCTTCGCTTCGTCAAAGCTGTCGGAAGCGACCAGATTGTGCAGCGCCTGGCGTTCTTCTTTCATGCCCGGCCCGCGCTTCTGGTGCGACTCTTTCATGATATCGCGCATCTGCTGGCGCTGCTGCTCGGTCAGGTTCAACCCGGCGAACGGGCCGCCTTTACCTTCACCCTTGTGATGCATCATTTTCATCGGCGCGGCATCCGCCGCCGGGGCAGCCACCGTATCGGCGGCGAACGCCGCGGCGGCAGAACCCAGAGCCAGCGTGGAAGCAATAAATAAAGCCGTCAATTTACGCATAATCATTTCCTTAAAAGTTTTTCTTCATCAGGAGCGCTGTACGTTAACAGGCTCATTCGTCGTCGGAGATAATAATAGGCTGATAAAATTCAAGTAATGCGAGGGTGTGTAAACTTTTTAAAACCCGTCTCGGATTTATTCACCAATTATGAGAAAACTATGAAGATGGCGTTTATTTGATGGAAATTTTAATTTCTCGGCAAAAATCCCCCCGGTGGAGTTATTTTTCCGCTTTCCCCTCACCGCTATAATTTACTCGCCAGCACGGCAATCTTGCCTCAACCGTTTTCCGATAGCAGGGGGAAGTCAGTACAAGCATCACAGGATCCGATGTTCTCCTACACTTTAAGGCAAGCGGCCGCCGGGCGACGTTTACACCGCAAAACTAATCATTGCTTATATAATAGTTTCCATCACCCGTCCCGCCTGCAAAAACCTGTTATATGATGCACAGATGCGTACGGCGATCGCTTTCGGGCCAACAGGCTGCCCGGAGCTGCGCCGACCGGCCGCCCGTGCTCTTTTGAGGAATCATCATGCCCGCAGACCAAGGCCCTGAGCTTCTTAACGCCCACTTCGGCACCCAAAGCCCCCACTGGCGGCTGGCGTTTGACAGCAATGCCCTGGAGCTGTCCGCCGTTAAGGGCAAAGCCCACGTCGCGGTGGCACTCAGCGCCATGGACGCGGCGAAAATTCGCCGTCTGAGCGGCGTAACCGCCAGCCTTGAGCTGACCATTACGCTGGCCGGCGAACCGCTGCATCTGCATCTGGTCGGGCGCCGCGTCAACAACCTCGAATGGGCGGGCACCGCTTCCGCCTTCAGCGATACCCCATCCGTGGCGCGCGATCTGGTGCACGGCCTCTCCTTTGCCGAGCAGGTGGTGTCCGAAGCCAACTCGGTGATCGTGATCGTCGATCAGCACGGCCGCATTCAGCGTTTCAACCGGCTGAGCGAGGAGTACACCGGGCTGCACGAACACGAGGTGATCGGCAAAAACGTTTTCCAGCTGTTTATGAGCCCGGAAGAAGCCGCCGCCTCGCGGCGCAACATCGCCGGCTTCTTCCGCAACGGATCGTCTTATGAGGTGGAGCGTTGGGTAAAAACGGTCAAGGGCGAACGGCTGTTTCTGTTCCGCAATAAGTTCGTGCACAGCGGCAGCGGCAAGAACGAGGTGTTTTTGATCTGCTCCGGCACCGACATCACCGAAGAACGCCGTGCGCAGGAACGGCTGCGGGTGCTGGCCAACACCGATCTTATCACCGGCCTGCCTAACCGTAACGCCATCCAGGATAAGATCAACCACGCCATCGCTACGCGCAGCGAAGAGAGCTTCGGCCTGGTGTACCTCGATCTCGACAACTTCAAAAAGGTCAACGACGCCTACGGCCATATGTTCGGCGATCGGCTGCTGGTCGAAGTCGCGCTGGCGATCCTCGGCTGCCTGAGCCCGGATCAGGTGCTCGCCCGCCTCGGCGGCGACGAATTTCTGGTGCTGGCGCCGCAAACCGATCGCGAGCGCCTGCAAACGCTGGCGCAGCGCATTATCGACAGGCTGAAAACCCCTTTCCGCATCGGCCTGATTGAGGTGTATACCGGCTGTTCGATCGGCATCGCGCTGTGCCCGGAGCACGGCAACGATCTCGACAGCCTGATCCGCAGCGCCGATACCGCCATGTACGTCGCCAAGGAGCACGGCAAACGCACCTATACCGTCTTCTCGCCGGAGATGAACAAACGCGTCGCCGAATACATGTGGCTGGACACCAATCTGCGTAAAGGGCTGGAGCAAAATCAGCTGGTGTTGTATTACCAGCCTAAAATCGACGCGCGCAGCGGCGAAGTGCACAGTGTGGAAGCGCTGGTGCGCTGGGATTCGCCGGAGCGCGGCCTGATCCCGCCGCTGCAGTTCATCTCCTACGCCGAGGAGTCCGGCCTGATCGGCCCGCTGGGCCAATGGGTGCTGCAGACCGCCGCCAGCCAGGCAGCGCAGTGGCAAGAACAGGGATTGAACCTGCGGGTAGCGGTCAACCTCTCCGCCCGGCAGTTGGCCGACGACGGCATCGTCAACGACCTGCTCGGGGTGCTGCGCCACCATCGCATGGCCCCCTGTCTGCTGGACTTCGAGCTGACCGAAAGCAGTCTGATTGAAGACGAGAACCGCGCGCGCGCGCTGATCACCCGGCTACGCGAACTGGGCGCGCAGGTGCATCTCGACGACTTCGGCACCGGCTATTCGTCACTGGCGCAGCTGGCGCGTATACCTCTGGACGCCATCAAGCTGGATAAAAGCTTCGTGCGCGGGGTGAATTTCAATCCGGTATCACAATCGCTGGTACGCGCGATCGTCGCGGCGGCGGAGGCGCTGGCCTTCCGGGTGATCGCCGAAGGGGTGGAGACCGAGAGCGAAAACCACTTCCTCGACGAGGTCGGCGTGGACGAAAAACAGGGCTTTCTGTTTGCGCGGCCAATGCTCCCGGAACAGCTGGAGCATTGGCTGCAGTCCTATCGCCCGCGCTCACCTTCCGCGTGAGGCGGGCGCGTTAACGTTAGCCGGCACGACGCAGGTTCAGGGTGTGGCGATCCTGCAACATCACCAGCCGCTCAATGTAGGCGCGATCTTTTTCCTCAATGGTAAAGGCCGAGTGGACCCAATCCTCGGTAATATCCATCAGCTCGGAACGCGTCAGTTGCAATACGCGCTGACGCGCCCGCAGCATGGCGCGCATGCCGTTGAGCTTCGGCCGGATGGTATCGATGAAAGTGCGCGTCGCCATATAGGCATCGCCGGGCTGGAACAGCTGATCCACCAGCCCGCGGCTCTCGAACCACTCTGCGGTGTGCGACTCGCCGCCCCAAATCAGCTCCTCAGCCAAGCGCATGCCCGCCTTGCGCGCCACCAGCGAGTAACCGCCCATGCCGGGAAACAGGTTGAACGCGATCTCCGGGAACCCCATGCGCGCATTGTTCTGCGCCAACACGAAATGGTGCGCCAGCGCTGCTTCAAAGCCACCGCCCAGCGCGCTACCTTCAACCATGGCAATGCTGACCGCGCCGGTGTCGAAACCGCGCGCAGCGGCATGCACACAGTCGATGCAGGCCCGTGCGTAGGCCATCATCGCCTCGCGCCTGCGGTTTTTGATCGCTTCGGCGAAGAACTGCAGATCGCCGCCGACGTTGAACATGTTCGGCACCAGCGAGCCGGTGACCCAGAAATCGAATCGCAGCGAAGACTCCTTCGCCGCCTGCGCCAGCGTCATGATGTCTTCGATCAGCGCCTGGTTGAAGCAGGGGCGGGGCGCAGCGCGCAGCAGCATCCACATGATATGCCTCTCCTCTTCATAGTAGGCGGAAAGCTGCGACAGATTGCCCGCTTCGGTAAACGGACGGCAGGTGGGGTGATTAAGCAATTTCATAAGACCTTCCAGTTTTTCTGTTGATGACGGATGAGACCGTTCCAGCCCCTACGGCTGCAGCGGAGCGGCGGTCGGTAAAGCGCGACGCCACATCATGAGTAAACGCTTTCTCGCCGACGAAACAGATAAAAATTGGAGGTAGGGAAGTGAAAAAAACCGAGGCGCCACGGGCTTTTCATAGGAATTTTACCTATCGCGCCATCGTCGGCATTTCATGCCAGGCGCTAACGCGTTAAGCTCGGAAATTGACCGTTTGCCGCCCCGGCGCTCAAAACGCCGCGAGGCTTTGGCTATAATCAATACGGATACATGCCGTTTAACGTTAAGGAAATCGTGAAGTAATGCCTACAGGACCAGACCAGGAACGCCGCCAGCCCGCACAAGACACGCCGCCGAAGCCGCTTATCGCCATCAAGACCGGCCATGAGACCCTCGACCGCCGCATTGGTGGTTTTTCACGTCTGATTGAACGCATCAAAGCCTGGCCGAGCGTTGCGCACCTGCTGCGCGCGGCCGAACGCTTTAACGATCGGCTGGGTAGCCAGTTCGGCGCCGCCATCACCTATTTTTCATTCCTCTCGCTGATCCCGATCCTGATGGTGTCATTCGCCGCCGCCGGTTTCGTGCTGGCCTCCAACCCGGATCTGCTGGCCCGATTGATCAACCGGATCGTCGGCAGCATCAGCGATCCGACGCTGGCCAGCACGCTGAAGAACACCGTCAACACCGCCATTCAGCAGCGTACCACCGTGGGGTTGACCGGTCTGGCGCTGGCGCTCTATTCCGGCATCAGTTGGATGGGCAACCTGCGCGAGGCGATCCGCGCACAGTCGCGTGACGTCTGGGAGCGCAATCCGCAGGATCAGGAGAAAATCTATTTCAAGTACACCCGCGACTTCATCTCGCTGACCGGCCTGGTGGTCGCGCTCATCATTACGCTGTCGCTGACCTCGGTCGCCGGATCGGCACAGGCGGCGATCGTCAACGCGCTGGGGTTGGACGGCATCGAATGGCTGCGGCCGGCGTTGACGACGATCGCGCTGTCGATCTCGATTTTCGCCAACTATCTGCTGTTCCTGTGGATTTTCTGGATGCTGCCGCGCCACAAACCGAAGAAAAAAGCGCTGCTGCGCGGTACCTTGCTCGCCGCCATCGGATTTGAGGTGATCAAGTTCGTGATGACGATGACGCTGCCGCAGGTGGCGAAATCGCCTTCCGGCGCGGCCTTCGGCTCGGTGATCGGGCTGATGGCGTTCTTCTACTTCTTCGCCCGTTTGACGCTGTTTTGTGCCGCCTGGATCGCTACCGCCGACTACAAAGGCGACAAAGCCTTACCGGAACGCGAGCCACCGGCCCCCTGAAGCCATGCAATCGTGCCGGTGTTATCGCACACGCCGGCACTTTCCTCTGGTTAATAAGCAAAAACCCAGTCAATCCCTCTAAATCATGCGGCATGACATTCGGAAAACCAGCATAACAAACTACCCACTCACTTTTCTTTCCCGTTTTTACAGCCATTCCCTCTGTATGAAACCCATTTCTCAACGTTTAACGCTGCAGAAAAGAAGCCAGATAAAACATTAGTCTTTTTAACCGGTTAGCGGGGCCATTGCCCAAAGTTCCCGCGTTGAAAAGGCGGAATGCTGTCACTAAGATGGATTTTTACCCCTTCCAACAATAAGAAATATTATGCAAGCCACCATCGCACCCCCACTCGACGCCGACGACGCGTCCACACCGGTGAACTCCCGCGGGAAAGTCATCGTCGCCTCGCTGGTCGGTACCGCCATCGAGTTCTTCGACTTCTACATCTACGCCACCGCCGCGGTCATCGTGTTCCCACATATTTTCTTCCCACAGGGCGACCCGACCACCGCGACGCTGCAGTCGCTAGCCACCTTCGCCGTCGCCTTTGTCGCGCGCCCTATCGGCTCTGCGCTGTTCGGGCACTTCGGCGATCGCGTGGGGCGCAAGGTAACGCTGGTCGCCTCGCTGCTGACCATGGGGATTTCCACCGTGTTGATCGGCCTGCTGCCGAGCTATGAAACCATCGGCATCTTCGCCCCTATCCTGCTGGCGCTGGCGCGCTTCGGGCAGGGCCTGGGGCTGGGCGGCGAATGGGGCGGCGCCGCCCTGCTGGCGACGGAGAACGCGCCGGCCAAAAAGCGCGCGCTGTACGGCTCCTTTCCCCAGTTGGGCGCGCCGATCGGCTTCTTCTTCGCCAACGGCACCTTCCTGCTGCTTTCCTGGCTGCTGAGCGACCAGCAGTTTATGGAATGGGGCTGGCGCGTGCCGTTCATCCTCTCCGCCGCGCTGGTGCTGATTGGCCTGTACGTTCGGGTATCGCTGCATGAAACGCCGGTGTTCGCCAAAGTGGCCAAGGCCGGCAAACAGGTGAAAGTGCCGCTCGGCACGCTGCTGAGCAAGCATCTGAAAGCCACCATCCTCGGCACCTTCATCATGCTGGCGACCTACACGCTGTTTTATCTGATGACGGTGTATTCGATGACCTATGGCACCGCGCCGCAGCCGCTGGGCCTCGGCTACTCCCGCAACAGCTTCCTGTGGATGCTGATGGTGGCGGTGATCGGTTTCGGCGTGATGGTGCCGATCGCCGGCCTGCTGGCGGACGCGTTCGGCCGCCGCAAGACCATGATCGCCATTACCCTGCTGATGATCGGCTTCGCGTTCCTGTTCCCGACCCTGCTGGGTTCCGGCAACCAGGCGCTGGTGATGGGCTTCCTGCTGTGCGGCCTGAGCATCATGGGGCTGACCTTTGGCCCGATGGGCGCACTGCTGCCGGAGCTGTTCCCGACCGAAGTGCGCTATACCGGCGCGTCGTTCTCCTACAACGTCGCGTCGATCCTCGGCGCGTCCGTGGCGCCTTATATCGCCACTTGGCTGGCGGCCCATTACGGGCTGTTCTACGTCGGCATGTACCTGGCGGCAATGGCCGGGTTGACGCTACTGGCTCTGCTGTTGATGAAAGAAACCCGCCACCAGTCGCTGTGATCCCCTGCGGCCCCCTCACTGCGGGGGCCGCACGCGTTGTTCGTTTCCTGTCATAAAACCGGGCTATGCTGGATGTTTATCTCGGTAACAGGATCGGCCGATGTCTCTGCGTCGTGGGGTATTTGTCTGCGTTGCGCTGCTGGCGGCTCTCGCCATCGCGCTCTATTACGGGTTGAAGCCCGACCATCCCGATGCGCTGTGGCGCATCGTCAGCCAGCAATGTCTGCCCAATCAGCAAGCGCATGACAACCCGGCGCCCTGCAAGCAGGTGGATGTGCAGGCCGGCTTCGTGGTGTTTAAAGATCGCAACGGACCGCTGCAATACCTGCTGATGCCCAGCGCCAAAATCACCGGGATAGAAAGCCCGGCGGTGCTGGATGCCGCCACGCCGAATTTCTTCGCCCAGGCCTGGCGCGCGCGCCACGTGATGGCGGAACGCTATGGCAAACCCATCGACGACGGTGATATTTCACTGGCCATCAATTCGGAATATGGCCGCACGCAAAACCAGCTGCACATTCATATCTCCTGCCTGTTGCCGGCGGTAAAACAGCGCTTGGCGCAGATCGGCCCCGATTTCATCGAGCAATGGCAACCGCTGCCCGGCGGCCTGTTGGGACATGACTATCTGGGGCGGCGGGTAACCCCTGCCGAGCTGGAGCAACAGGGCGCCTTCCGCCTGTTGGCTGCCGGCCTGCCGCGCGCCGACGGGCGCATGGGCAGCTTCGGCCTGGCGATGACCGCGCTGCCGGACGGCGATTTCCTGCTGCTGGCGACCGAGCGCAGCCTGCTGCCGTTCACCCTGGCCTCGGCGGAAGAGATTCAGGATCACGACTGCCGGCTGCTTACGCCACCGCCGCGCGCCTGATTATTTTTTGCCTTTCATCTCCCGCAGGATCTGCCCGCACTGGTTCTCCTCGCCGCCTTCACTGGGCGAGACCAGCGCCAGCAGCGCCGCCGCCGGCGTCAGCACCGCCCCCAACGCCACCGCCGCCGCGCCGCGCGCGATCAGCGGCCCGGCTTTCACCCCGGCGTCCGGGTGCTTGAAGGTGCCTTTCACGTACAGCGGCGATCGCAGGGTCAGCACGCGCATCCCCTTGCTTTCCGGATCGATGGATAAATCCAGCCGCTCTGTGGCGAGGTTAGTGTTACCGGTGATGTTGATCACCGCGTTCTCGGTGTCGAACACGAACAGCCGCGGCGCGGCGACGCCGCTGCGGATGCCGACGTCCGCCGCCGCGCAGTTGATGCCTACCACGTCGTCACCGAACAATTGCGCCACCAGATAGTTGCCGACGTTCAGACCGAGGATCTCCATCAGGCTACGGCTGATCACCCCGTTATTGATCAGCAGGCGCAGATCGCCGTTGCTGGTCGCCAGCAGCTCGGCCACTGAATTACCGCTGCCCGTCAGCCTCGCGTCGCCGTTCATCTGCCCGAGGCTGCGCTTCATCGCCGCCACGTTAGGCAATAGCTGTTTGAGCTGGAGTTTGCGCGCGTGCATATCTACCTGGCCGCGCATCGGCTTTTTGCCGCCGTCGAGGCGCACCACGGCGTTCAGGCTGCCGCCCGCCATGCCGAAGCGCAGCGGATCCAGACGCAACTCGCCATTGTTCAGCTTCAGGTGCGTGGCCAGATCGCTCAGCGGTAAATCGCTGCCGCGCTCGATGCGCGCGGCGGCAAACTTCACGTCCGCATCCATCTTGCTCCAGCTTTGCGTATCGAACTGTTCAACCGGCAGCACCTTATCCGCCGGCTGGCGGCTCTTCTCGCCGCGGCCGGCTTTGGCAGCGTTGGAATCCGCGCCGATCAGCGGCGCCAGATCCGCCAGCCTCAGCTGCCGGGAGCTCACCGCGCCACTCAGCGTCGGCCGCGGTTTAGCGGCAACGTATTTCAAGTCGCCATGAATGTCGCTGTCGCCGATTTTGCCGTCAAATTTCTGATACTCGAACACGGCGCCGCCCGGCTGATGCAGGCGGGCGATCAGATGGCCATCGGTCGCATACGGCGGCGTGTTCGGCAGCAGCACACCGGTCAGGCCATAGAGGTTGCCCAGGCTTTCGCCGGAAAATTTCAGCTGCACGTCCAGGCCGCCGAGGTTCAGCGGATCGGACAAGGTGCCCGCCACCGCTACCCGGGTGCTGCCGGAGCGCACATCGGCCTGCAGCGGGAACGGCAGATCGGCGCTCTGCAGCGACAACATGCCGCCAATCTTGCCGCTGCCGCTCAGCGGCTCGCCGTTATATTTGCCTTTCACCTGCCAGCCGAAAACATAATCGGGTGTAGCGACCTTAGCGCCGCTCTGTTTGCCGGTCACTTCACTGAACGGCAGCGGTTTGCCGAGCGGATCGATGACGGCGCGGAAATCCGCCTTCAGCGTGGCGTCTTTAAAAGCGATCTGCCCCTTGTCGAACACGATATCGTGAACGTTGAACGACCAGTCTGAAGGCGGCTGCTTAGGATCCTGGTCGGCAGCCAGGTCAAACGTCCAGTTGTTGTCGCCGTTGGCCAGGCGTTGCAACGACGCATTCGGCTGCTTGAGCCAGATGCGCGGGATCAGCAGCTCTTTCCTCAGCAGCGCCAGCGGTGCGATGCTGGCGTCGACGCGCTGCAGCGTCACCATGCTGTCGCCGGGGATGTTTTTCGGATTACCCAACCACACGTCTTCGGCGTGAATATGCGGCCAGGGCACCCAGGCGCGCCAGCCGCCCTCCTCAGGGTTACGCGACCAGTCGACGCCCAGATCGCCGCGGATAGCGAAGGGCCGCCGCAGTTCGGCCGACACCTTGTCGTTGATGGTAGGCTTGAGTCGATTCCAGTCGAAGGTGGCGATGAAGATCGCCAGCGCGGCGATCGCCAGCAGCACAATGCCGCCCAGCCAGCTGAAAACCTTTCCTGTTCTTGTCATAGGGCTCCCTCAGCACATAAACCGGGCTGCCGAATGAAAGGAAAAGGAATGAGCAGCCCCGTTTAAGCCTAGCTGAGGATAGGCCGGAGTTCACGCCGGCGCGCCGGGCGCGGCGAACAGCGTCGGTACGCTGTGTAAAGTTTCAAAGCACGCCGGGCGGGAAAGATAGTAGCCCTGCGCGGCCAACGCGCCGGAACGCTGCACCAGCCGCCACTCCTGTTCGGTTTCCACGCCTTCGACGATCACCCCGTCGCTGTGCTGGTTCATCATCTTGATCAGGGTGCCGAGCAGCTGTACGCCCTCTTCCGACTGTTTGAGCAAGGTGAACAATTCGCGCGCCACCTTGATGTATTGATAGCGCCAGGCGCCGACGGCGGAGAAGTTGGCCAGCCCGCTGCCGAAATCGTCCAGCCACAGCCGTTCGCCGCCGACGATCTGCTGTAACGGGCGGTTTGACGCCGTTGCGGCTTGCTCCACCAGCTCGAAGCGCAGGTAGGGCATCTCGGCGATCTGCCGTTGCAACGCGTCATGACGCTGCAACGCTTGCAGCGCCATGCCGTCGATATTGACCGACACCATCACCGCGTGGCGAATGAACAACGCCTGCCAGCGCTGCAACAGCGCCAACTGCTCCTGGATCACCCGCAAACGCTGGGCGACGCCGAGCGAGGCAAAATACTGTTCCGGGGATTGCCGTTTGTCCGGCTCATTAGGGTGATACACCGCCGTCAGCAGTTCCACCGCCAGCAACGCGCCGCTGGTGCGATAAATCGGCTGGAAGGTATACAAGCGCCGGCATTGCCGCCAGTAGCGCCGCGATTTGGCGCAGGCATAGAGGGCAAAACAGGGCGCCAGCAGACCCGAGATCAGGTTGGTTATCATCGGTACTATCGCCGTGGCGGGGAAGTGAGAGCGCTGCCGCTGTTTCTTTACCCAGCTTATCGGCCGCGCCGCGTAAAACTTTAAGCACGAATTACCGCAGGCTTTCCTCTTCACCCTGTTGGCGTTGGTCGATCGCGATCATAAAAAATTAAAACACTGTTTTAATTTATTGACTCCCTGACCGCCTTACGTGGAGACTGGCGGCTGTTGCTTCTTCTTTAGCCAGGGCTTATTGACGATGACTATCCGAAATCTCGCCGTGATCGGCGAATGCATGATCGAGCTGTCACAGCAGGGCGCACAGCTGACGCGCGGCTTTGGCGGCGATACCCTCAACACCGCCGTCTACCTTGCCCGCCAAATGCCGGAACAGACGCTGCAGGTGCATTACGTCACCGCACTCGGCACCGACAGCTTCAGCGGCGAGATGCTGCAGGCCTGGCGGCAGGAGAACATCGAAACCGGGTTGATTCAGCAGTTGGACAACAAACTGCCGGGCCTGTACGTGATCGAAACCGACGCCGCCGGCGAACGCACCTTTTACTACTGGCGCAACGACGCAGCCGCCCGGTATTGGCTTGCGGGCCCACAGGCCGACGCACTGTGCGACCGATTGGCGCAATTCGATTACCTGTACCTCAGCGGCATTAGCCTGGCGATCCTCGCGCCTGCCGACCGCACGAAGCTGCTGGCGCTGCTGCGCCGCTGCCGTGCCAACGGTGGTCTAGTCATCTTCGACAACAACTACCGTCCGCGCCTGTGGCCAAGCCGTGAGGAAACGCAGCAGGCCTACCGTGAGGTGCTGGCCTGTACCGACATCGCCTTCCTGACGCTGGATGACGAAGCGTTGCTGTGGGGCGCGCAGCCGGTTGAACAGGTGGTGGCACGCACGCAGGCGCTCGGCGTCGGCGAGATCGTTATCAAACGCGGCGCAGAGGCCTGCCTGGTGTTCAGCGTGGAGGGAGAGCGGCTTGAGGTACCGGCGATCGCACTGCCGCCGGAGCGCGTGGTGGATACCACCGCAGCAGGCGACGCTTTCAGCGCCGGTTACCTGGCGGTACGCCTGAACGGCGGCAGCGCCCAGCAGGCGGCGCAGCGCGGCCATCTGCTCGCCGCATCGGTGATCCAACATCGCGGCGCCATCATTCCCGCAGCAGCGATGCCCAACCAATAAGACGACGGCGAGGTGACCTCGCCGCCGGCGCAATGGCTCCCAGACGTATTGATGAGAGGATGATTGAAGAATTTCCCTGGCGTTGGCTTATTGATACCCAGAACTGCTAAGCTCAGGTCTTGGCATTGCCGACTTTTTGAATTTATTAGCCGAGTATAAATTTCAATCCGCCGCACTGACTAGCTGGACTTTGGTGCAGGTCGGGCTGAATCGCCGAACGACAGGGAGGTTACCGATGGCCGTCACATTCGCCAACGCCGTCGCCGCAAGACTGCATCTGGACAGCCGGCTGCACGCCTTCGGCAGATTCAAATATGCTTATTTGACCTTCAACAAACACCATCCCGATCGCCATCTGTTGGTATCGAGCTACCCGCAAGAATGGCTGAACATCTACAGCGACAATCGCTATCAACGCATCGACCCCGTCGTGCGCGCCGCCCATAGTCGCTGCGCGCCCTTTATGTGGCACGACACCCCAATCACCACCGAGGATCGGCATTACCGGAAGATCTTCAGCCAGGCACGGGAGTACGACATCGTGCACGGCTGCAGCTTTGTTTTGCACGATCACGACAACAACCTGGCGATCTTGTCGATCAGCGCGACGGCGGCCGATGACGCCGAACTGCGGCAGCTGATGGAAGACGAAAGGGCCAACCTGCAGATGGTCTTGGTCGATACCCACCAGCACGCGCTGACATTGGCCAATGCCGAGGCGAACCGGACGGATCGACTCTCGCCGCGCGAAGGGGAAATTCTCTATTGGGCCAGCCAGGGCAAAACCTACCACGAGATCGCACTGATCCTGGGGATCAAAACCCGTACGGTGAAGTTTCACATCGGCAATGCGGTGCGTAAGCTGGGGGTCACGAACGCCAAACACGCGATCCGGCGCTGTCTCGAGCGGCAGCTTATCGCACCGCCGGAAGCATAAAAAAGCCGGCATCGCTGCCGGCTCTTTGTGCTTTGCCTTGCGGAAAATCAGCCCGCGACGGCGATGCGTTTCATGTCAGTCATGTAGCCACGCAGTTTACGGCCAACGGTTTCGATAGGGTGGCTGCGCACCGCTTCATTCACGTCGCGCAGTTGCGCGTTGTCCACCGCCGTACCCGCCACGGCTTTGCCCAAATCGCCCGCCTGCAGAGTGGTCATGAAGTCTTTCAGCAACGGCACCGCCGCGTTGGCGAACAGGTAGTTGCCGTACTCCGCGGTATCGGAGATGACCACGTTCATTTCATACAGACGCTTACGCGCAATGGTGTTGGCGATCAACGGCAGCTCGTGCAGTGACTCGTAGTAAGCCGACTCTTCGATGATACCGGCATCGACCATGGTTTCGAACGCCAGCTCGACGCCTGCTTTCACCATCGCCACCATCAGCACGCCGTGATCGAAGTACTCTTGTTCACCGATCTTGCCTTCAAACTGCGGCGCATTCTCGAACGCGGTTTTGCCGGTCTCTTCGCGCCAGGTCAGCAGTTTCACGTCGTCTTCCGCCCAGTCGGCCATCATGCCGCTGGAGAAAGCGCCGGAGATGATGTCGTCCATGTGCTTCTGGAACAGCGGTGCCATGATGGTTTTCAGCTGTTCGGACAGCGCATAGGCACGCAGCTTGGCCGGGTTGGACAGGCGATCCATCATCAGGGTGATGCCGCCCTGCTTCAGCGCTTCGGTGATGGTTTCCCAGCCGAACTGAATCAGTTTCTCGGCGTAAGCCGGATCGGTGCCCTCAGCAACCAGCTTGTCGAAGCACAGCAGCGAACCCGCCTGCAGCATGCCGCACAGAATAGTCTGCTCGCCCATCAAATCGGATTTCACTTCAGCGACGAAGGAAGACTCCAGCACGCCGGCGCGGTGGCCGCCGGTCGCCGCCGCCCAGGCCTTGGCGATCGCCATGCCTTCGCCTTTCGGATCGTTTTCCGGGTGAACCGCAATCAGGGTCGGCACGCCGAAGCCGCGCTTGTACTCTTCACGGACTTCGGTGCCCGGGCATTTCGGCGCTACCATCACCACGGTGATATCTTTGCGCACCTGCTCACCCACTTCAACGATGTTGAAGCCGTGGGAGTAACCCAGCGCCGCGCCGTCTTTCATCAGCGGCTGCACCGCGCGCACTACGGAAGAGTGCTGCTTGTCCGGCGTCAGGTTGACCACCAGATCCGCCTGCGGGATCAGGTCTTCGTAGGTGCCGACCTTAAAGCCGTTTTCGGTCGCCTTGCGCCAGGAAGCGCGCTTCTCGTCGATCGCTTCTTTGCGCAGGGCATAGGCGACATCCAGACCGGAATCGCGCATGTTCAGCCCCTGGTTCAGGCCCTGGGCGCCACAGCCGACAATCACCACTTTTTTACCTTTCAGGTAGCCGGCTTCGTCAGCAAATTCGTCGCGCGCCATAAAGCGGCATTTACCCAATTGCGCCAACTGCTGACGCAGGTTCAATGTGTTGAAATAGTTAGCCATGGTGGTACTCCGGTTTGATGTTGTCTTGCATTGTTATTTTCATTCCCCGCCCTGTCTGTGCGGAGATTCGTTAAACTCAATGTATAACAGGAAATGCGTTGCTTAAATTGATATATTGAGAACGTGACATTGCAATTTTTGCAACACTCTCACTGCGAGCGTATCGATATGGATTTACGTGATTTAAAGCTGTTCCTGCATCTGGCCGAAAGCCATCACTTCGGGCGCACCGCCAAGGCGATGCACGTCAGCCCGTCGACGCTCTCCCGCCAGATCCAGCGGCTGGAAGAGATCCTCGGGCAGCCGCTGTTCCTGCGCGATAACCGCACCGTGCAGCTCACCGACGCCGGCGAACAGCTGAAAGAATTCGCCCAGCAAACGCTGCTGCAATATCAGCAGCTGAAGCACTCGCTCGGCCAGCACGGCCCTTCGCTGAGCGGCGAACTGCGGCTGTTCTGCTCGGTGACCGCCGCGTACAGCCACCTGCCGCCGATCCTCGACCGCTTCCGCGCGCAGCACCCGCTGGTAGAGATCAAGCTGACTACCGGCGACGCCGCCGACGCGGTCGACAAGGTGCAGTCCAACGAGGCCGATCTCGGCATCGCCGGCCGGCCGGAAACGCTGCCCGCCAGCGTGGCGTTCACCAAAATCGGCGAAATTCCGCTAGTGCTGATCGCGCCGGCGCTGCCCTGTGCGGTGCGCAGCCAGGCGTTCGCCGACAAGCCCGACTGGGCCGAGATCCCGTTCATCCTGCCGGAGCACGGCCCCTCGCGAAAACGCATCGAGCTGTGGTTCCGCCGCCATCGCATCAGCAATCCGCTGATTTACGCTACCGTCGGCGGCCACGAGGCCATCGTGTCGATGGTGGCCCTGGGCTGCGGCATCGCGCTGATCCCAAGCGTGGTGGTGGACAACAGCCCGGAGCCGGTACGTAACCGCATCTCGCAGCTGGATAACATCTCGATGGTCGAACCGTTTGAACTGGGGGTCTGCGTTCAGAAAAAACGCCTCAGCGATCCGTTGATCGACGCCTTTTGGCGGTTGCTGCATCCTCGCTGACGCGGGGTTTCAAAGGTCCGCCGGATCGATCTGCTTCATCGTCTCTACCTGCATCAACCAGTGGTAGAGCGGCTCAAGCTGCAAAAATGCCCCGGCCAGCAGCGGCGCCAGATCGGCGTTGAACAGCTTTTCCACTTCGCTGTCCGTCACCATCACCGCAAACGACTTGCGGTTGTACCAGGTGGCGATCTCCGCCGCCTGTTCCTTCACCAGCGGGCGCTTGTAGCTCTCGCCCACCAGCTCGAACGGCGGCCGGCAGCAGGCGGCCACCTCCAGGAAAGGCTGCGGCCGCTGCCTCAGCGTATGGCGGAACAGATCCATGGTCGGCTTGTTGGCGCTGTAGTAGCCGAGCCCATAGCGCAGCATGTCCGGCCCCAGTTCGAAAAAGTAGACCGGCGCGTCTTTCCAGTCTTTACTCGGGCGCTTGAACGTCAGCCACATGCGGCTGCGGTAGCGCGATTTATCGTGAGAAAACCGCGTATCGCGATGAATGCGCGACAGCGTTTTGCCGATCGCCGGGCGGGTCTCGAACTGCGGGTCGATCGCCAGCATGCCGGGAGCCAGTGGCTCCACCAGCGCGCGAAACGGCGCCAGCAGCTCGCGATCGTAGATGTCGCGATTGCCGTCGAACCAGGCCTTATCGTTCTCGATCCGCACCTGCTGCAGGAAATTCAGGCCCTGCTGGCTAAAGCCGGAGAAAGGTTGCGTCATAAGTTTTTCCGTTCTGACGGTTTATCGGGTGTTGCGCAGATCTTCCCTCTGCCAACGGCGTTTGATAAACACGCGCCGACGCGTGCGGAAATAGGCGACATACAGGTAGAACGCCGCCCGGTTACTGAACAGCGCACCGCCAGCCACGCCCCCCAGCAGCAGGGCGCCGGTGGCGATGCCGGTCATGCCCGCCGCCCACGCCGCCGCGGCGCCGAGGCAACACAGACCGAGCATGCCAAGGTAATATTGCAACAATACCACCCCGCTGTTTTTACCCTGCACCAGTTGGAACAGGATCAACGTCATCCACACCGCCACGATCGCGCCGCTGCCCATCAACACGGCGGCGGAGGTCTTGCCGCTCCAGGCGGCCGCCACATCCGTGACCAGACCCATCACGCCCGCCAGCCCCAGCGTCAGGCACACCATCAGCAACATGACGTTGCCGACGCCCGGCGGCGACAGCCGCTGGCCCGGCGTCATGAAATGCTGCTCGAGCTGCGCATCCACACCGGCGAAAAGTGCGCGATCGCGCGCCGCGATTTGGCTTTCCATCTCCCGACCCTGCACGATCAGGCGTTTAATCATCCACTCCGCCATTACCTCACCATCTGCGGCAATTTCTGCATAATGCCCACAAAATACTGCCCGGTGGTTTTCACATTCACCGGCGCCGACAGGGTGCCGCTGATGCCGCTGCCGACAAACGTCAACGCGTTATTGAGCGCCGAGTGCAATTGCTGGCGCAGCCCGTTTTGGATCGCTTCCGTCGGGTAGCGTTTCGGATACAGGCCGTTCTTCACCATCTCTTTCAAGACGTTGTTGGAAATTCCCGGATTTTCCGCCCGAATGATGTTTTCGGTCAGTCGCTTCCTTTCGCTGCGGGGCATGCTTTTCAGCCACTCCGTCGCCTTGCGCGCCGAAATGCGGCGCATGGCACGATAGGTCATCGTCGCTTCCTTCAGGGCAGCCCCGGCGCTGGCCAGCGAGATCACATCGAGCACGGTACTGGTGGCGATATACCACTGCTCTGAATCGAGCTGAGCCAATTCATCGCCTTTCCCGTCATAAAGCTTGTTGACGCGGTACAGCCCATTGCCGCACTGCAACGCGCTGGCGGCCATGCCGGCATAGCCCAGATAAGCCACCGCTGAGCTGGTACCGCCGGTAAATGGCACGGCGACGCTGCCCGACGCCAGTAAAAAGACCGATACCAGCAGCGTTCCACACGACAGCGCGGCCGAGGCCAGCTCTTTGCTGACGCTGGGTTTGCTCAACGCTTCCGACAGCGTATTGGTCGCGGCAACGCGCGAGGTATGAGCCACCGTTTTGCTGATGACCACGTGGGTAACCTGCGAAGCGTTCGAGTAACCGGTGTGCTGCGTCGGGCGGACTAAAAATGAGTTTTGCCCGTCGGAAAAAATAATTCCCACGCCATGAAAGGCGAGGCTGCAGTCCAGCGAGTCCTGCAAGGCTTGCAGATTAATATCGCGATAGAATTCTTGTACGCCGGTATTGCCCAACAGGCGGGCAAACTCGGCGTTGGTCAAATCGTCTTCGGGAGAACCGAACGGCGTAGAAAAAGCAGTGTTCATTGTCGTGCATCCCTATACGTCAGAAGTCTTGGCAGTATAAAAATGCACGACAAAATCACAACCGCACAACCCATAAACTGACTCATGCGTCACGGTTACTTATCAATCCGACTCACCCCTGCAAAAAGAAGCGGAACGCCGGGTTGTCGGTTTCATCGTGGCAATCGTAGCCCAACGCCTGCAGGTGCCGCTCGAATTCCGGCTCGGATTGCGCCAGCTCGAAGGCCGCCAGCACCCGGCCGAAGTCGGTACCGTGGCTGCGATAGTGGAACAGCGAAATGTTCCAGTGCGTGCCCAGCGTTTGCAGGAACTTCAGCAGCGCGCCCGGCGACTCCGGAAATTCAAAGCTGTACAGCCGTTCGCGCAGCGGCTTCGACGGACGCCCGCCCACCATGTAGCGCACGTGCAGCTTGGCCATCTCGTCGTCCGACAGATCCACCACCTGGTAACCGTCGGCGTTGAGTTCGTCGATGATCTCCCGCCGTTCGGCGTGGCCGCGCGTCAGCCGCACGCCGACGAAAATGCAGGCGTTGTCGGCATCGGCGTACCGGTAGTTGAATTCGGTCACCGAGCGGCCGCCCAGCAGTTGGCAGAACTTGAGGAAGCTGCCCTGCTGTTCCGGAATGGTCACCGCCAGCAGCGCTTCGCGCTGTTCGCCCAGTTCGCAGCGCTCGGAAACGTAGCGCAGCCCGTGGAAGTTGAGGTTGGCGCCGGACAGCACGTGCGCCAGCCGCTCGCCCTGAATATTGTGCTGCTGGACGTACTTTTTCAGCCCCGCCAAAGCCAGCGCGCCGGAAGGTTCGGCAATGGCGCGCACGTCCTCGAACAGATCTTTGACCGCCGCGCAGATGGCGTCGCTGTCCACGGTGATCACGTCGTCCAGATACTCACGGCACAGGCGGAAGGTTTCGTCGCCGATGCGCTTCACCGCCACGCCTTCGGCGAACAGCCCGACGCGCGCCAGATCCACCGGATGGCCGGCATCCAGCGCCGCGCGCAGGCAGGCGGAGTCTTCCGCTTCGACGCCGATCACTTTGATCTGCGGCATCAGCTGTTTGATCAGCACTGCCACCCCGGCGGCCAAGCCGCCGCCGCCGACCGGTACGAAGACCCGATCCAAATGCGCGTCTTGCTGCAACAGCTCCATCGCCAGCGTGCCCTGCCCGGCGATCACCGTCGGGTGATCGAACGGCGGCACGAAAGTCATGCCTTGCTGATGGGAAAGCTCGATTGCCTTCGCTTTGGCCTCGTCGAAATTGGCGCCGTGCAGCAACACTTCGCCGCCGAAGCCGCGCACCGCATCCACCTTGATGTCCGCGGTGGACACCGGCATCACGATCAGCGTTTTGATCCCCAGCCGTTTACCGGAGAAGGCGACGCCCTGCGCGTGGTTGCCGGCCGAAGCCGTCACGACGCCGCGCGCCTTCTGCTCTTCGTCCAGCCCGGCAATCATCGCATAGGCCCCGCGCAGCTTGAAGCTGTGCACCGGCTGGCGATCTTCGCGCTTCACCAAAATGGTGTTGCCGAGGCGCGAAGAGATTTTGCTCATGGCCTGCAACGGGGTGACTTGCGCCACCTCGTAAACCGGCGAGCGCAGTACCGCTCGCAGATATTCCGCGCCGCAGGGGGCGCTGGGTAGGGGTTGAGAGACCGCCATGCTGCTTATCCCCCCAGTTTGCTCTTGTCGCGCACCGCGCCTTTGTCGGCGCTGGTGGCCAACGAGGCGTAGGCGCGCAGCGCGAAGGACACCTGACGTTCACGGTTTTTCGGCGTCCAGGCCGCGTCGCCGCGCGCCAGTTCCGCCTCATGCCGCGCCGCCAACTCCTGCTCGCTGACATCCAGCTGGATGCCGCGATGAGGAATGTCGATCGCGATCATGTCGCCGTCCTGCACCAGGGCGATCAGGCCGCCGTTGGCCGCTTCCGGCGAAGCGTGGCCGATGGACAACCCGGAGGTGCCGCCGGAGAAACGCCCGTCGGTGATCAGCGCACACGCCTTGCCCAGCCCCATCGATTTCAGGTAGGTGGTTGGGTAAAGCATTTCCTGCATGCCCGGCCCGCCTTTCGGCCCTTCGTAGCGAATCACCACTACGTCGCCCGCCACCACTTTGCCGCCGAGGATCGCTTCTACCGCGTCGTCCTGGCTTTCATACACTTTGGCCGGGCCGCGGAAGGTGAGGATTTCTTTGTCCACGCCGGCGGTTTTGACGATGCAGCCGTTTTCCGCCAGGTTGCCGTACAGCACCGCCAATCCGCCGTCCTGACTGTAAGCGTGCTCACGGGTGCGGATGCAACCTTCCTTGCGGTCGGTGTCCAGCGAATCCCAACGGCAATCCTGGGAGAATGCCTGCGTGGTGCGGATACCGGCCGGCCCGGCGGAGTACATTTTCTTGACGCTTTCGTCGCGGGTCAGCATCACGTCGTAGGCTTCCAGCGTCTGCGGCAGGGTCAGCCCCAATACGTTGTTCACCTCGCGGTTCAGCAAGCCGGCGCGGTCCAGCTCGCCGAGGATGCCGATCACGCCGCCGGCGCGGTGCACGTCTTCCATGTGATATTTCTGCGTGCTCGGCGCCACCTTGCACAGGTGCGGCACTTTGCGCGACAGGCGATCGATGTCTTCCATGGTGAAGTCCACCTCGCCTTCCTGCGCCGAAGCCAGCAGGTGCAGCACGGTGTTGGTCGAGCCGCCCATGGCGATGTCCAGCGTCATGGCGTTTTCAAACGCCGCCTTGTTGGCGATATTGCGCGGCAGCGCGCTTTCGTCATCCTGCTCGTAATAGCGTTTGGTCAGCTCGACGATGCGCTTGCCGGCGTTGAGGAACAGTTCCTTGCGATCGGCGTGGGTGGCCAGCAGCGAGCCGTTGCCCGGCTGCGACAGGCCCAGCGCTTCGGTCAGGCAGTTCATCGAGTTGGCGGTGAACATGCCGGAGCAGGAACCGCAGGTCGGGCAGGCAGAACGCTCGATCTGCTCGCTGTCGGCGTCGCTGACGTTCGGGTTCGCGCCCTGGATCATCGCATCCACCAGATCCAGCTTGATGATCTGGTTGGAGAGTTTGGTCTTGCCGGCTTCCATCGGGCCGCCGGAGACGAAGATCACCGGGATATTCAGGCGCAACGCCGCCATCAGCATGCCTGGGGTGATCTTGTCGCAGTTGGAGATGCACACCATCGCGTCGGCACAGTGAGCGTTCACCATGTATTCGACCGAGTCGGCGATCAGCTCGCGCGACGGCAGGGAATAGAGCATGCCGCCGTGGCCCATGGCGATGCCGTCATCCACCGCGATGGTGTTGAACTCTTTGGCCACGCCGCCGGAGACTTCGATCTGTTCGGCGACCAGTTTGCCCAGATCGCGCAGATGCACGTGGCCCGGCACGAACTGGGTAAAGGAGTTGACCACGGCGATAATCGGCTTGCCGAAATCGGCGTCGGTCATCCCGGTCGCGCGCCACAATGCGCGGGCACCCGCCATATTGCGGCCGTGGGTGGTGGTGGCGGAACGGTACTTAGGCATGCTCTTTTCACTCCAAATGTATTTATGGCAGGCGGCGAACGAACCGCCTGGATATTCTTATCTTGTCTGTCTTGTCGTCCGCGTTGAGGCGAACCTTTTTGTTACGGATTTACCGGATCCAGCCAGCCGTATTTGTCTTCTGTCTTGCCGCTGAACAGGCCGAAGAACGCCTGTTGGATCTGTTTGGTCACCGGGCCGCATTTGCCGATGCCGACCTGAATGCCGTCCACGCTGCGCACCGGCGTGATTTCCGCCGCGGTGCCAGACATGAACACTTCGTCGGCCAGGTACAGCGATTCGCGCGACAGCACCTGCTCGCGCACCTCGAAGCCCATGTCTTTCGCCAGCTTGATGATCGCGTCGCGGGTGATGCCCGGCAGCGCCGACGAGGTGAACGGCGGGGTATAGAGCACGCCGTCTTTCACTTCAAACAGGTTCTCGCCCGCCCCTTCGGAAATGTAACCGTGCACGTCGAGCGCAATGCCTTCCTGATAGCCGTGGCGGCGCGCTTCGCTGCCCACCAGCAGGGAGGAAAGATAGTTGCCGCCGGCCTTGGCCGCAGTGGGGATCGTGTTTGGTGCGACGCGGTGCCAGGAGGAGACCATCGCATCGATGCCTTGATCCAGCGCTTCTTCACCCAGGTAAGCGCCCCAAGGAAACGCCGCGATAATCACGTCCGTTTTGTAACCGGCCGGCGGGTTGACGCCCATGCCGACATCGCCGACGAACACCAGCGGGCGAATGTACGCGCTGACCAGGTTGTTCTTGCGCAGCGTAGCGCGGCAGGCTTCCATCAGCTCGTCGACGCTTTGCGACACCGGCATGCGGTAGATTTTCGCCGAATCGTGCAGGCGCTGCATATGCTCGCGATGACGGAATACCACTGGCCCCAAGTGCGAGTCATAGCAGCGTACGCCTTCAAACACCGACGTGCCGTAATGCAACGCGTGCGACATCACGTGCACTTTGGCCTCGGCCCAAGGCACCATCTCACCATTGAACCAAATGTAATCGGCTTTCTTAGTCATTGTTATTTATCCTTCTCGGCGCCTCAGGCGCGTATTTGTTGTGATGTTGGCTGCTGGATCTCGACGCAGGAGACGTCCATCAGTTTGCTTAATTGAGATGACAACAGGGCGACCGGGCGCGGGCTGGCAACGGTCAATTCGATATTGATGCTGTCGGCGTTGGCCGGGGAAACCATATTCATAGCACAAACCTGAAAGCCGCGATGACGCACGACCCGCAATACGCGCTCTAACATTTCGGGGCGAAAACGCGCCTGGATCGAGAGTTGATGCTGCATCATGATATTTCCTCCAACATGGTTTCGTTACCGGCGCCCGGCGGCACCAGCGGCCAGACGTTTTCGAGTTCGTCGATAGAGACCTGCAGCAGATAAGGGCCCTCGGTGTTGAACAGCGCCTCGAGCGCGCCCTCCACCTGATCCTTGCGGCTGATGCGCTGGCCGGGAATGCCGAAGGCGGCGGCCAGCATCAGGAAGTCGGGGTTATCGGACAGGTTGGTTTCGCTGTAGCGGCCGTCGAAGAACAGCTGCTGCCATTGGCGCACCATCCCGAGACGCTGGTTGTCCAGCAGCACGATCTTCAGCGGTAGCTGTTTGCGCTTAATGGTGCCCAGTTCTTGCACGTTCATCATGAAGGAGCCATCGCCCGAGACGCAGATCACCGTATCTTGCGGACGCGCGATCTGGGCCCCGACCGCCGCCGGCACGCCGAACCCCATGGTGCCGAGGCCGCTGGAGGTGATGAAATTCTCCGGGCGCTCGAACGTCATGTGCTGCGCGCTCCACATCTGGTGCTGGCCGACGTCGGTGGTCACCACGCTGTTGGCCGGCTTGCGGGCGGACAGCTGGCGCAAGAACAGCGGCGCGTAGATCGGCTGGCCGGGGTGATCGTAGCGGCAGGCGTGCTCGGCTTTCAGCGCTATCACCTGCTGCTGCCAGGCGGCGATGTTCAGCGGGCGCTGCAACGCCGGCAGCAACGTTTTCAAATCGCCTTGCAGGGCGACATGCGCCTGGCGCAGCTTGCTCATCTCCGCCGGGTCGATATCCATGTGGATCACTTTGGCGTGCGGCGCGAAGGCGTTCAGCTTGCCGGTCACGCGGTCATCGAAACGCGCGCCGACGGCGATCAACAGATCGCACTCCTGCACCGCCAGGTTGGCAGCCTTGGTGCCGTGCATGCCCAGCATACCGAGGTACAGCGGATCTTGCGCATCCGGCGCGCCCAGCCCCTTCAGGGTGGCGACGTTCGGCATGCGGGTCACGGCGATGAACTCGCGCAGCGCCGGCACCGCCTGGGCCATGCCCACGCCGCCGCCGACGTACAGCATCGGTTTGTGCGCCTGCGCCAGCAGCTCGGCCGCCTCTGCCAACGCCGCCGCCGGGAACGCCGGCGCTTCATCGACCGGCATCAGGTGCGGATGCAGGTCGCCCTGCGCCAGCTGGATGTCTTTCGGGATATCGATCAGCACCGGGCCGGGACGGCCGCCGGCGGCGATGGCGAACGCTTCCGCCATGATGCCCGGCAAGGCGTCCAGCGATTCCACCAGGAAGCTGTGCTTGGTGCAGGCCAGAGACAGGCCGAGAACATCGATCTCCTGAAAGGCATCGGTGCCGATCAGCGCGGACCCCACCTGACCAGTGATGGCGACAACGGGAACGGAATCGAGCAGCGCATCAGCCAGGCCGGTGATCAGGTTGGTGGCGCCGGGGCCGGAAGTGGCGATACAGACACCGACTTTGCCGGTGGCGCGGGCGTAGCCGATGGCGGCCATGGCGGCGCCCTGTTCATGGCGGCACAGCAGGTGTTCCACGCCGCCGTCGTACAGCGCATCATACACCGGCATGATTGCCCCGCCCGGATAGCCGAATACGGTATCCACCCCCTGCGTACGCAACGCTTGAACTACCCACTGAGCGCCATTCATGGTTATTTCCCCGCCTTACTTCGACAACTGCAGGATTTTGTTCTGTTTTTCATGTTCTGCCCTTGCTCCACTTTTCTCTTGCCAATAAAAAACCCCCGGACCTGACGGTGCGGGGGTTCTCTTGCGATTCCGGCTTGTTTGCTAAGCCTTTCTTCGTCCAAGTGCAGCCCCGCACGGTGGGATAATAATCACCACCACGCTAATCACGACTAGGCTAATCACTTGGGCAAAGGCTTTCATAATGGGTTTGTTCACTGTGCTCATTCAGAACTAATGCTTACAGAGGTACCACAGCCGCGCGCGACATGACAACACTTTTTTTGCGTTATTATTCGGCGCAATCTGGTCATACCTCACGCGAATCGCCCCTGTTTCACACGTTGGCACGCATGTCCGGATTTTTCACCGCGTCGGTGATCGCCTTGCCGCGCGTATCCTTGCCGAAGAACACCAACAGGGCGATCGCCACCGCCACCGTACCGGCGACGATCGCCATCGCCAGGCCGTAATTATGCCCATGATGCTCGGCGATGGTGGCTTGCAGCGTAGCATTGACCGAGGCGATCAGATTGCCCAGCTGGTACACGAACCCCGGCAGCACCGCACGGGTGTTGGCCGGCACCAGTTCGGTCAGGTAGGTCGGTATCACGCCCCAGGCACCCTGCACCATGAACTGCATCAGGAAAGCGCCGATCCCCAACATTAGCGAACCGCTGGAAAATGCCCACAATGGGATCACCGGTAAGGCCAGCAACGCGGCGATAATGATCGCTTTTTTACGACCGATTTTTTCCGATAATGAACCGAAGAAAACGCCACCGATAATTGACGCAATATTGTAGCTAATGGCGATGATACTGACGGTTTTAGGGTCGAAACCGTGCTGAACTTTCAGAAACACCGGATACAGATCCTGCGTGCCGTGAGAGAAGAAATTGAACGCCGCCATCAGCAGCACCAGATAGCAGCATAGCTTCCAGTGGCTCTTCAACACCGGCAATAAAGCCGTACTTTCTTTGCGCTCACGTGCCGCCAGCCACACCGGCGACTCCTGCACGCAATAATAAATAAACGGCAGCAGCAGGATCGGCGCCGCGCCGATGACGAACATGCCGCGCCAGCCGACCGTTTCGAACAGCAGGCCGTACACCACCGCCGCCAGCAGATAACCGAACGGATAGCCGGCCTGGAAAATGCCCGACATCAGGCCGCGCGAGCGGTCCGGTATGGTTTCCATCGCCAATGACGACGCCACACCCCAGATACCGCCCATCGCAACGCCGTACAACACTCGTAACAGCAAGAAGACCGTCAACGAGGGCGCGGCGG
Source organism: Serratia bockelmannii (assembly GCF_008011855.1). Lineage (GTDB taxonomy): Bacteria > Pseudomonadota > Gammaproteobacteria > Enterobacterales > Enterobacteriaceae > Serratia > Serratia bockelmannii. The sequence continues at coordinate 3,923 of NZ_VOUX01000032.1, read as the reverse complement.
CGGAGAGCAGCTCAAACACCGAGAAGAAGACGATATTCAGCATCAAGATCGGTTTGCGGCCATATTTTTCCGCCGCACGCCCGAAGATCAGCGCGCCGATCGGGCGCACCGCCAGCGTGAGCAGAATAGCCAACGTGACCTGTTCCAGACCGACGTGAAAAGATTGCGCGATGTCGCTGAGTAAAAATACCAGCACGAAAAAATCGAAAGCGTCGAGCGTCCAGCTTGAAAAACTGGCAATTGCCGCGTTGCGTTGCAGCGGGGTCCAACCAAACATAGTGTTATCCCTACCGTAGAGTACGAAGTCAGGAGGTTTAGCGGCTGCCGGGCAGACTGCGGCGGCGGTCGGAGTGTGTTAAAGAAGTGATTTTTATTTTAATCAATTGTTAAATACACCCGTTAACCCTATGGTTGCAATGCGTATGGGCCGCTAATGTGTTGCAGCCTTCAGCGAATTGTTAATGGGTATTGCAGCAGGTTGCGAGGTGGTTCGCACAATCTCGTTCAATTCGATGAAAATCAGTGATTATGCTGCGAGTTTCATGGAAAAAATGCCAAGAACGCCGCGCGGTACCTGGATAAATCGCGCATCATGCCGCCCTTAGCAAGGAGAGCGATATGTCACTGGCGGTAATCTATAGCCGCGCCATCATCGGCGTTCAGGCCCCTTCCGTGACGGTGGAGGTGCATATCAGCAATGGCCTGCCCGGCCTGACGCTGGTCGGTCTGCCGGAAACCACGGTAAAAGAGGCGCGCGATCGGGTGCGCAGCGCCCTGATCAACAACGGTTTCACCTTTCCCGCCCGGCGCATCACCGTCAATTTGGCACCGGCCGATCTGCCGAAAGAAGGCGGGCGTTACGATCTGCCGATAGCGCTGGCGATCCTCGCCGCCTCCGAGCAACTGCCCCTCGCACCGTTGGCACGCTACGAGTTTCTTGGCGAGCTCGCGCTGTCCGGCGCACTGCGTGCGGTCAGAGGCGCCATCCCGGCGGCACTGGCGGCGGCTGACGCCGGGCGACAATTGATCCTGTCGACGGACAACGCCGCCGAGGTCGGACTGATCGCACAGTCACAATCCCATACCGCCCAACACCTGTTGGAGGTCTGTGCTTTTTTACTCGGCCAGGGCGAACTGCCGGTGGCCGTCACACCTCCCGCAGCCGGCAATGCGTACGAAAACGCCGATCTGCGCGACATCATCGGCCAGGAGCAGGCCAAGCGGGCGCTGGAGATCGCCGCCGCCGGCGGGCATAACCTGCTGCTGATTGGGCCGCCGGGCACAGGCAAAACCATGCTGGCCAGCCGACTGACGGGCTTACTGCCGCCGCTGACGGAGCCTGAGGCGCTGGAAAGCCTGGCGATCGCCAGCTTGCAACACCCTGTTCTGAGCGCTCTGCCATGGCGCCAGAGGCCGTTTCGCGCGCCGCATCACAGCGCATCGATGGCGGCATTGGTCGGCGGCGGCTCACTGCCGCGTCCGGGCGAGATCTCGATGGCGCATAACGGCGTGCTGTTTCTGGATGAGCTACCGGAATTCGAGCGTAAGGTCCTGGATGCGCTGCGCGAGCCGTTGGAATCCGGCGAGATCGTGATTTCACGCGCCAACGCCAAGGTCTGTTTCCCTGCCAGAGTACAGTTGATCGCGGCAATGAACCCCAGCCCGACAGGGCATTATCATGGGTTGCACAACCGCGCCTCGCCGCAGCAGGTGTTGCGCTATCTGGCCCGGCTGTCAGGGCCTTTTCTCGACCGTTTCGATCTGTCTATCGAAGTGCCGCTGTTGCCGCCGGGTACGCTCAGTAAGCGGCAAACGCAGGGAGAAAGCAGTGAGCTGGTTCAGGAAAGAGTGCAACTGGCACGCGCCCGCCAGCTCGAACGCGCCGGTAAAGTCAATGCGCTGTTGAGCAACCGCGAAGTAGAACGGGATTGCGTGTTGCAGCCGGCAGACGCCGAGTTTCTGGAAGCGACATTAAACGCGTTAGGGCTATCGGTACGCGCCTGGCAGCGCATCCTGAAAGTGGCTCGCACGCTGGCGGATTTGGCGGGAGATACTGAGATCGACAGGCGCCACCTCAGCGAAGCGCTGGGCTATCGCAGTATGGATCGTCTGTTGTTACAGCTGCATCGCAGTCTGGAATGAAAATGGGGCCCGCAGGCCCCATCGTCTTTAGTCTTCGCTGTCGCTGTAATCTTCCACTGCGTCAGCCTGCGGTTTACCGCCGGACAGAGTATGGAATTTCTTCGGGCGACGTGTGCGCGCCAGATATTTAGCCCATACTTTTTCCTGCTCGGTAGCCGCTTCGCGCTCACCTCGGCACACTGCGACGAACAGCTGTTCTTCTTCAGTCGCTGGCTGGCGTTTACCCGAGTCCAGCTCGTTAAACGCGTAGCCGAAACGCTCTAGCAATTGCGCCTCTTTAATGGTGAAATCGCCGTGACGGGAGAACCCGCGAGGGTAATGTTTATTATCAAAAAAACGATTGGTCGTGGTGAAGCTATCCGCCATCTGACACGCTCCTAATTCTCTTATGGCCGTGCTGTTTATGGCGCGGAGTATTAGATAGGCTTGACAGCGTGTAAAACAAAACATTTAAATCTTAACGACAAATTTTTTTGGAGATAGGTGTGGATACCGAATTACTGAAAACCTTTTTGGAGGTCAGTAGAACGCGTCACTTTGGCAGAGCCGCAGAATCTTTGTACTTAACGCAGTCCGCGGTCAGTTTCCGCATCCGTCAGTTAGAAAACCAGCTGGGCGCAAATTTATTTACCCGTCATCGCAATAATATCCGCCTGACGCCTGCCGGTGAGCGGCTTCTACCCTATGCCGAAAGCCTGATGAACACCTGGCAGTTGGCGAAGAAGGAGGTCGTGCGTTCGCTGCAACACACCGAGTTGTCGATCGGCGCTACCGCTTCGCTGTGGGAGGCCTACCTGACCCCCTGGTTGCAGGCGCTCTATCAACAACGCGAAGCGCTACAGCTCGAGGCCAGAGTGGCATTAAGGCACTCTTTGGTAAAACAACTGCATGAAAGGCAGCTCGATTTACTGATCACCACCGAACCGCCGAAGATGGACGAATTGGCCAGCCAACAGCTGAGCAATTTCTCATTACGCCTGTTCTCATCCGCGTATCGTGACAAACAGGCCCCAATGCCCTACATCAAGCTGGAATGGGGAGCCGACTTCCACCAACAGGAAAGCCGCATGTTGGAAGGTGATAACGTGCCGGTCCTCACGACTACCTCCGCTCATCTGACGCGTCAGTTGCTGGAAACCACGGGCGGATGCGCTTTCCTGCCCAGCCAGTGGGAAAAGGAGTATCCGCAGCTGGTGGCCACTACTGAGATCCCGCCGATTATCCGCCCACTGTATGCCGTCTGGTTGCAAAACAGCGATCAACAGCCTTTGATTCGGCAATTACTTAAAATACCTTTAAATACCGCAGCCTAAAGCATTATGGCGGCCTTAAATGCCGTCATCGTGGTAATGACTGTCTATCATGCTAAAAGCCGCCCATCGCCTTCTGAGAGAAGATAATGCAAAACGATAAGAGAATCCGGAGGCGTGCAGGGTAAAGCTCGGAAGAACATGAAGCAGCCAGGATCGGGCAAACCTCGTCATATAGCGTCAAAAGCGCTCTTTTCCAAAGCGGGAATGCACTAAGGGAAAGGATAATAGGTAAAAAAAAACCCTTTGCTTTCGCAAAGGGTTCTTAATATGGCAGGGGCGGAGAGACTCGAACTCGCGACACCCGGTTTTGGAGACCGGTGCTCTACCAACTGAGCTACGCCCCTAAATCTCGCTTAACATTATGCCTGCTAATAAAGCAGGCATAATTAAATAAGTGGCGGAACGGACGGGGCTCGAACCCGCGACCCCCTGCGTGACAGGCAGGTATTCTAACCAACTGAACTACCG
>NZ_VOUX01000031.1 GCF_008011855.1 Serratia bockelmannii | reverse complement strand
GTGCGTTTAATATACTGGTTCATCACATTTTCCTCTGTGCGTGAGTAAAATGTGTCAACGCTATTCAGGACGGGTCAGCGCATAAAAAAAGGTCCGGCATTGCCGGACCTTTTCTTTTTCAGCGGGTTAACGCTCCCAGTAAGACTCTTCCAGGCTGTCTTCGCGCTCCGGCAGGCCGCGAGTGAGTCGTGGCGAATGCTGGTTCAACACCTGGTAGCTGACGCGGTTGGCGTATTTGCACACCTGCGCCAATGAGGAGTATGTCAGGTAACTGCGCACGTGCTTGCTGGAATTCGGCACGTTGTGGCGGTGATAGCCGTTGGCGGCGATATCGTGCAGCAACGCCGACAGCGCGCCGTCGCCGGCGCCGTTGGTGTTCATGATCCTCTCGGGGCCGCCCATATAAGGCGCGATGTGCGAATAAACGCGCAGCGGATGTTCACAGTGCTCGCGGCGCATAGCGCGGCTGAATTCGTAGCGGTTGAACTCGGCGATATGCCCCGGCAGCAGCGGGTGCTGAGTCTGGCGCTTGTTGGCTTCTTCGGTGTAACCCGCCATATACAGGCCGTTCGGCCCGGCGGTGCACAGCACCAGATCCACCCACTCCAGCGCCATGTCCGAGGCGGTCAGCGGATCGCTCAGCCCGGTCAGCTCCAGCGCTTCGTCTTCATTCATCGCCAGAATCGTCACGTTTTCCTTCAGGAAGTCGCGCCACCACTGCGGGTTGTCGGCGATCACGTACTTGGTGCCCAGCGTCAACACCACCGGCACGTCGTGTTTTTTGGCATATTCGATCGCCTGCAGGGTGGCGGCCTTCATCGGCTCCCCCTCCTTACAGCGCACCAGATAAGAGCTCAGCACCAGCGCCGACGCGCCGGCGATCACCTCTTCAGGAATGCTTTCCGGGCGCAGCTGGTTCATTTGGCCAGGGTTGATGGCGAAGGTGCGCTCGCCGCTTTCCCCGATCAGCGTGAAGCAGCGGCCGATGGCGCCGTCTACGCCCTGCAGATAGTTGAGATCGGTACGGCTGGAGGTATTGCACAGGTAACGGTAGGCGTAGCTGCCGATTTTCACGTTGCTGCACATCACGCCGAGCAGCACCGAGCGATCGTCCGCCAGCACCGAATAGTTGTGCATGGTGTTACCGATGGTGCCGCCGGCGAACTGATGGGTAACCAGGTTGTTTTCGTTCAGTTCCTGATACAGCGCCTCGGCGACGTCGTCTTCGATCACCAGAGAGTGGCCCAGGCTCAGGCCGTAGCGCTGGACAAAAGCGTCGTCCACTTTCGCCTCAATATCCACCAGCGTCTGATCGATGCCGACGATATACGAGGTGCTGATTTCACTTTCGGGCTGAGCCTGCTGCAGAAGCGGATCGCGGGCGCTCACCGGGAAATAGTGTTTGGACTTGCGTTTACCAGGAAATTTCATGTGATTGGCGGTGGTGACGGTTTAACAAGCGGAGAATGTTAACACATCCCCGCCCGATCACGATGCATCTAATAGACAGATTATGGATGATTACAGGCGCTGCGCCACCAGCTGCTGCATCATATCGATATGCGCCGGCTCGTCGTTCAACGCCGAGATATATTCAAACTTCTCGCCGCCGGCCTTGAGGAAGATCTCGCGGTTCTGTTCTTTGATCTCTTCCAGCGTTTCCAGGCAGTCCGCCGAGAAACCGGGGCAAATCAGCTGAATGTGCTTCACGCCCTGCGCCGGCAGCCCCTTCAGGGTCTCATCGGTGTATGGCGTCAGCCACGGCTCGCGGCCAAAGCGCGATTGGTACGTCATCATCACGCGCTCCGGCGCCAGCGGCAGCGTGGCGCTCAGCGCACGCAGCGTATCCTCGCAGCGCTGCGGGTAGTCGTCGCCCAGGCGCGCATAGCGTTTGGGGATGCCGTGGAACGACAACACCAGCCGATCCGGCTGGCCGTGCTCGGCGAACGAGCGCTCCACGCTTTGCTGCAGCGCGGCGATATAGGCCGGGTGTTCGGCGTAATCGCGGATGAAGGCCACCGACGGCAAGCGGCGATAGCCTTTCAGCACTCGCGCTACGCCATCCCATACCGCCGCGCTGGTGGAACAGGAGTATTGCGGGTAGAGCGGCAGCACCACCAGGTTGGTCACACCTTGCGCCAGCAGCTTGTCGATGGCTTCCGCCAAACTTGGCGAGCCGTAGCTCATTCCCAGCTCCACCGGCGTATTCGGCATGCGCGCCGCCAGCGCCCGCTGTTGGCGGCGGCTGTATACCAGCAGCGGCGAGCCTTCTTCCATCCACACCGACTGATAGAGCTTCGCCACGCGCGGCGAGCGGATCGGCAGGATCGCGCCGTTGAGGATCGGCCACCAGATCAGCGGCGCCGTGTCGACCACGCGATCGTCACTGAGGAATTCCTTCAGATAGCGTTTGACCGCCGACGAGGTCGGCGCATCTGGTGTGCCCAGGTTCACCAGCAATACGCCGTGTTTCTCTTGCTTCATCTCAGTTCCCCTCATTTCCTTTCCGGCCGGCATTCCGTTCTGGGTCGGGATGTCAGCAGCCATTAATGCCGGCTATTGTAACGGAAAAGTCCTGCGTCGGAACCGATAACAGCAACAGGCTATCCCTGTGGGCTTCCCCCCTGCGCCAGTTGCCATACCGCCGCCACGTTGCGCGCCGTCACCTGCAGATTGCGATCAGCGTCCGCCAGCGCGTCTTCCAGCGTCACGATGCGATCGAGCACCGAAAACGCCGCATCGATGCCGTGTTGATGCACCACCGAATAATCCGGCGTCAGGCTGCCGGCGATGGCGATCACCGGCACGCCGTGACGCTTGGCCACTCGCGCCACGCCGATCGGCGTTTTGCCGTGGATCGACTGGCTGTCCAGCCGCCCTTCGCCGGTGATCACCAAGTCGGCATCGCGCACCGCTTCATCCAGGCGCAGGGTTTCGGTGACAATCTCGATGCCCGGCCGCAAGCGCGCTTCGAGCATGCCAAGCAGCGCCGCCCCCATGCCGCCCGCCGCGCCCGCCCCTGGCTGGGTCAGCACGGCGCGGCCGGTTTCCCGCTCCAGCAGTTCGCCATAGTGATGCAGCGCCGCATCGAGCTGGGCCACCATCTCCGGCGTCGCCCCCTTCTGCGGCCCGAACACCGCCGACGCGCCCTTTTCGCCGCACAGCGGGTTATCCACGTCGCAGGCGGCGGTTACGCTCACCCGTTGCCAACGCGCGTCCAGCCCGGCGAGATCGAGATGCGCCAGCTGCGCCAGTGCCGCACCGCCCACCGGCAGCGGCCGGCGATCCTTATCCAGCAATTTAACGCCCAGCGCCTGCATCATCCCAGCGCCGCCGTCGTTGGTGGCGCTACCGCCGATGCCGAGAATGATCGCCTTCACGCCGCGCTCCAGCGCCGCCAGCATCAGCTCACCGGTGCCGTAACTGGTGGTGATGCGCGGATCGCGCCGGTTGGGCGGCGCCAAATGCAGCCCGGAAGCGGCGGCCATTTCAATCACCGCGGTTTCGCCGTCGCCCAGCAGGCCATAAAATCCCAACACCGGCTCCCCCAGCGGTCCGGTGACCGTCACCTGGACGATTTCGCCGCCGGTGGCCGCCACCATCGACTCCACTGTGCCTTCGCCGCCGTCCGCCATCGGCAGCTTCACGTAGTGCGCCTGCGGGTAAATTTGGCGGAATCCCCGCTCGATGGCGTCAGCGACGCCGAGCGCGCTCAGGCTCTCTTTGAAAGAATCCGGGGCAATAACCACTTTTTTCAGCGTTTTCATCACTGTTCCTTATCCCGCCAGGTTAAATACGCCAAACATCAGCGCCGAGATTGCCGCAATGGTGAACCCCACCAGCGTTTCATACGGCAGCAGCTTCAGCCGCTCGTGCACCGCCATATTGACGCTGCCACCGGTGGCGTGGAAGAAGCTGCCGTGCGGCAGGTGATCCAGCACCGTGGCGCCCGCATGGATCATCGCCGCACCGGCCAATCCGCTCACCCCCAGCTCGAGCAGCGTGGAGCTGAACACCCCGGAAGCCACGGCGGTGCCGGCGGTGGTCGAGGCGGTCGCCATCGACATCAGCGCGCCGGACAGCGGCGCCAGCAGCCAGGCCGGTAGCCCGGTGTGCGTCAAACCGTTAATCAAGACATCCTTCAGCGCCGAGTTGGCGATAATGCCCGCCAGCGTGCCGGTGCCGAGCAGCATAATCGCCACCGGCGCCATGCGCGACAGGCCGGAAACCATAAACTGATTGCACTGGCGGATGCGCCCCATCAGCAGCGCGCCCGCCAACCCGCCAGCAGGCAGCGCGATCAACGGATCGACGGCGATACCGGCGATCGGCCGCAGCGACAGCAGCAGGATCGCCACCAGCGGCGCGCTGATCGCCGCAGCGAAGCCCGGCCGCGCCCCTTCGGCATGCTGAGTCAGCTCTTCAGCCATCACCCTGCCGCCTTTATCGCTCAGGCGGCGCGCCAGCAGATAGGCCACCACCAGGCCGCACAGCCCCGGCACGATGCCGGCCATCATCACCGAAGTGAGCGGCACGTGGAAGTTGTCCGCCGCCGCGATGGTGTTCGGGTTGGGAGACATCACGTTGCCGGCCTTGCCGCCGCCGATCATCGCCAGCAGGATCGCCGCGCGTGAAATGCCGGCCCTCTGGGCGATCGACAGCGCGATCGGCGCGACGGTGATCACCGCCACATCGATAAACACCCCCACCGCCGTCAGGATCAGTGTAGCCACCGCCAGCGCCAGCAGCGCGCGGGTTTCGCCCACTTTGCGCACGATGGTTTCGGCGATGGTGTGCGCCGCGCCGGATTCGATCAGCACCCCGGCCAATACCCCCGCCGCCAGAATGCGCATCACGGCGTTGGTGATGCCCTGCGCCCCGCCGATCATCAGCGTTACGGTCTGCACCAGATCGGCGCCGCCGCACAGCCCGCCCGCCAGCGCGCCGGCAATCATGCCGTAAGCCGGCGGCACCTTGCGTAGAATCAGAACGATGGCGACGGCTAACGCCACCAGCGCTCCCAGAGTGGATACGGTTGTCATTGTTGTTTTCTCCGTGGTTGATGTGCAGGCCAACATATCCCGCGCGCCCGGCGTTGACCTGAGGGGAAACAACAAAAAATTGCCGAAGGAACGGCGCGAAATTTGTGGGTTGGCACAACTCAGTCGTGCATCAGCATGCCGATATACAACCGCAGAGCGTCGGTTAATTGATTGATTTTCATGCCAGTTATGGCTTCGATGCGCTGCAGGCGGTAGCGCAGGGTATTGACGTGAATATGCAGCTGCGCGGCGGCCTGCGTCTGATCACAATTCTGCGAAAAATAGTGGCGCAGCGTGGCGCGCAGCACGCCTTTTTCATCCTGTTCGCCCAGCGTCCGCCAGGGGCGCCCCAGCTCTTGCGCTCGCCAGTCCTCCCCGAGATCGCACAGCAGCGACGGCAGCGGATAGTCGTGGTAGAACAGCGTGGCGTGACGCAGTTTCAGGCGCTGCGCCATTGCCTGGGTGGCACGCGCCGTCAGGCTGGAACGGTAGGCGCTTTGCGGATCGTCATAAAAACCGCCGACGATCAGCCGCACCCGAAAGCGGTGTTTTAGCTGGTTTTGCAAACGCTGCGCCTGCTGGCGCTCCAGCTTCAAACTCCATTCGCCCTGAGCCATGCAGGCCGGGCGCAACAGGGTCATTTCATTGAAGCCGGTAATGGCGATCAACGCGTCGCGCTGGGTGGCCTCCAGCTCCGCCAACAGCTCACGCAGCAGGTGCGGCTGCGCCTCTTGCAGCTCGACGATCCAGACGATGCGCGCCTGGCGCAGATCCAATCCCAGATACGCCGCCATCGCCTCCAGCGACGCGGTGTTCGGCTGCGGTTGCAGCAGCTGATTCGCCAGCTCTTCCCGGTAACGTTTTTCCCACTGGTGCTGATCCAGCAGCGCCGCCTGCTCCACCATCATCTCCGCCGCCATCTTCACCAGCTCGGCATAGGCGCGCACCTCGGCCGGCTCGCCGGAGATGCCGATCACCCCCACCCGCTGATTGCGAAAGCTGAACGGCAGGTTGATGCCGGGCCGCACGCCCTTCAGGTGTTCGGCGGTGGCGCGGTCGATTTCCACCACCCGGTTCTCCGCCAGCGCCAGCACCGCGCCTTCATGACGCTGGAACAGGCGCTGCGGGTTGCCGGAGGCGATGATCACGCCGTTGCTGTCCATCACGTTGACGGAATGGCTGATGATGCCCATCGCCCGCTGGACGATCTGGCGCGCGGTGGCTTCCGCCAGAAGATTGGTTTGTCTGAGCATGCCCGGCTCCCTGCTGAGGGTGAAAACGCAGGCTTGTTATACGCCATTTGGCGCGGGCGATTAACGGGCACGGCCGCAACAAGCTGCCGCGATCACAATTTGGCGGGAAAACGGCAAAAAAAAACGCCGGACCACAGGCCCGGCGTCATGCACAATGCGCTTGCTATCAACCGAGGATAGTCGCCAGCTCTGCGCTCACTTCGGCCACCTTGCGGGTGCCGTCGATTTTGCGGTATTGGGTGTTGCCCGCTGCCGCTTCTTTGCTGTAGTAAGAGATCAGCGGCGCAGTCATCTGATGGTATTCCACCAGGCGCTTGCGCACGGTCTCTTCCTGATCGTCCTTGCGCGTGGTCAGCTCTTCGCCGGTCACGTCGTCTTTGCCTTCCACCTGCGGCGGGTTGAACTTCACGTGGTAGACGCGGCCGGACGGCGCGTGTACGCGGCGGCCAACGATGCGGTCAACGATCAGCTCGTCCGGCACGTCGAACTCCAGCACGAAGTCCACGTTGATGCCGGCTTCTTTCATCGCGTCAGCCTGCGGAATGGTGCGTGGGAAGCCGTCCAGCAGGAAGCCCTTGCGGCAATCTTCCTGCGTGATGCGCTCTTTGACCAGCGCGATCACCAGCTCATCGGTCACCAGCTTGCCGGCGTCCATGATCTCTTTCGCCTGCTTGCCCAGTTCACTGCCGGCCTTCACGGCTGCGCGCAACATGTCACCGGTGGAGATTTGCGGAATGCCGTATTTCTCCATGATGAATTGAGCCTGAGTACCTTTACCAGCGCCCGGAGCGCCCAGCAGAATGATACGCATTGCGTAAATCCCCTTGCTATGTAGTTTTTATAAAATTGCGAAAACGCTCAACGATACCATTTCAGGGGGGGCAGGCTCAAGGCGCGCGAAGGAAATCGATTGCGGAATGTGCAAAAAAACGGACGAACAAAAGGCAAGAAAAAGCGGGGAAAAACCGGAAATACGCCCCTAACGGTGCCGTTAAGGGCGCATATCTTCAGCTTTTAGGCGGACAGCAACTTATTCATGCGACGGATGAACAAGTTCGGATCCTCCAGCGTGCCGCGTTCAGCCAGCAGCGCCTGATCCAATAACAGGTCGATCCATTCGGCGAAATGTTCGTTATCGCCCACGTCGGATGCTCGTTTGACCAGTGCATGCTCGGGATTAAGCTCGAAAATGTACTTCACTTCCGGCGCCTGCTGACCGGCGGCGGCGAACAGCTTGGCCATCTGGGTGCTCATTTCGTCGGCGTCGGTCACCACGATCGCCGGCGTATCGGTCAGGCGGTGCGTCAGGCGTACATCCTTCACACGCTCGCCCAGCAGGGTTTTCACGCGTTCGATGAACGGTTCCAGCTGCTTCTCGGCCGCCTTCTGCTCTTCGGTTTCATCCGCCAGTTTATCCAGCGTTTCATCCGCTTTGCTGACCGACTGGAACGGCTTGCCGTCGAACTCGGTCAGGTAGCTCATCATCCACTCGTCGATGCGATCGGACAACAGCAACACTTCGATGCCTTTCTTGCGGAACAGCTCCAGATGCGGGCTGCTCTTGGCGGCGGCGTAGCTGTCGGCGGTGATGTAGTAAATCTTTTCCTGCCCTTCCGCCATGCGGCCGACGTACTCTTCCAGCGACACGGTCTGCGCCGAGCTGTCGCCGTGGGTGGTCGCGAAGCGCAGCAGTTTGGCGATCGCTTCCTGGTTGCCGTTGTCTTCCGCCGGGCCTTCTTTCAGCACCAGACCGAACTGCTGCCAGAATTTCTGGTAGCCTTCGGCGTCGTCTTTGGCCAGCTTATCCAGCATCTGCAGCACACGCTTGGTCAGCGCACCGCGCAGGTTCTGCGTCACACGGCTGTCTTGCAGGATCTCGCGCGACACGTTCAGCGGCAGATCGTTGGAATCGATCAGGCCGCGCACGAAGCGCAGGTAGTTCGGCATGAACTGCTCGGCGTCGTCCATGATGAACACGCGCTGCACGTACAGCTTCAGGCCGTGTTTGTGATCGCGGTTCCACATGTCCCACGGCGCCTGCGCCGGGATATACAGCAGGCTGGTGTACTCCTGCTTGCCTTCCACCCGGTTATGGCTCCAGCTCAGCGGATCGGTGAAATCATGGGCGATGTGCTTGTAGAACTCTTTGTACTCTTCGTCGGTGACGTCAGCCTTGCTGCGGGTCCACAGGGCCTGCGCCTTGTTGATCTTCTCCCAGGTGACGGTGCCGTCTTCTTCGTTCTTGCTTTCGATCTCTACCGGCAGGGCGATGTGATCGGAATATTTGCCGATCACCGAGCGCAAGCGCCAGGCGTCGAGATACTCATCTTCGCCTTCGCGCAGATGCAGGGTGATTTCGGTGCCGCGGGTCTCTTTGGTGATGTCGGCGATGGTGTAGTCGCCTTCACCGGCGGACTCCCAGAACACGCCTTCGTCATCGGCGGCGCCGGCAGCGCGGGTGCGCACGGTCACTTTGTCCGCCACGATGAACGCCGAGTAGAAACCGACGCCGAACTGGCCGATCAGCTGGCTGTCTTTCGCCTGATCTGAACCGATGGATTCCAGGAACGCTTTGGTGCCCGATTTGGCGATGGTGCCGAGGTTTTCGATCACTTCTTCGCGGCGCATGCCGATACCGTTGTCGGCGATGGTCAGGGTGCGCTGCTCTTTATCGAAGGACAAGCGCACGCGCAGCTCGCCGTCGCCGGCATACAGCTCTGGCGCGGACAGGGCGCGGAAGCGCAGCTTGTCGGCGGCGTCAGAGGCGTTGGAAATCAGCTCGCGCAGGAAAATTTCTTTGTTGGAGTACAGCGAATGGATCATCAAATGAAGCAGCTGTTTTACTTCAGACTGGAACCCGCGGGTTTCTTGACCTTTCATACTCATTGATTACCTCAAAAGACAATGGCTACCAAAATCGAACAATGAGGATCAGATGAGGGTCAGGGTCTTGTTTTTCAAGCGGACGGCGGGAAATTTTTGGCAAAAAAACGACGGGGCCGAGTGGCCCCGTCCGGGAAAACATCAGAACTTGATGGCGTGACGCCCGGCCAGCGAATGCGACAGCGTGGTGCCGTCGACCATCTCCAGCTCGCCGCCCACCGGTACGCCGTGGGCGATGCGGCTGGCGAGCACGCCATACTGGCCGCACATCTCGGCGATGTAGTTGGCAGTCGCTTCCCCTTCCACCGTCGGGTTGGTGGCGAGGATCACTTCGGTGATGCTTTCCTTTTCCAGCCGTTGCTCCAGGCGATCGAGACCGATATCCCCCGGCCCGATGCCATCTAGCGGCGACAGATGGCCCATCAGCACAAAGTAGCGCCCGGCGAACTGGCCGGTCTGCTCGATGGCGTGAATATCCGCCGGGCTTTCCACCACACAAATCTGGCCGTTTTGCTGACGGCGCGGATTGGCGCAGATGGTGCAGATGTCCTGCTCGGTGAAGGTGCGGCAGTCGGCGCAGTGGCCGATTTCCGACATCGCGCGCGTCAACGCCTGCGCCAGGCGCATGCCGCCGCTGCGATCGCGCTGCAGCAATTGAAACGCCATGCGCTGCGCCGATTTCGGGCCGACGCCCGGCAGGCAGCGCAGCGCCTCCATCAGGGATTCAAGGAGCGGGCTGGTTTGCATCAGAACGGCATCTTGAAGCCAGGCGGCAACTGCATGCCGCTGGAAACGGAGGCCATTTTCTCTTTCTGAGTCTCTTCGATGCGGCGCGCGGCGTCGTTAAACGCGGCGGCGATCAGATCTTCCAGCATGTCTTTGTCATCTTCCATCAGGCTAGGATCGATCTCCACGCGGCGGCAGTTGTGTGCGCCGTTGATGGTGACTTTCACCAGGCCTGCGCCAGACTCGCCGGTCACTTCCAATTTGGCGACTTCTTCCTGCATCTGCTGCATTTTTTCTTGCATTTGCTGGGCTTGCTTCATCAGGTTGCCCAGACCGCCTTTACCAAACATAGTCGTCTCTCGTCGCTAGGGCCGCGCACCTCGCGCGGCGTTTAAAGGGGGCGGATACTCTCTTCATCCAGATCCGCGTCGAAGAACCGGCACAGCGTCTGGATATGGGTATCCGCAACGATGGACTGGCGCGCCTGCGCCAGCTTTTCTTCATAGATGGCTTGTCGCCACTCCAGCGGGGTGCGCTCCGCCGGATTATCGTCCTCCACCACGGTCAGCTCAACCGGGCTGCCGTACAGCTCGCCGAGCGCTTCGGCCAGCGTCTTCTGCGCCGAAGGCGAATTCAGATGGCGCTGCGAAGACCGCAGATGGAGGTTAATTTTGCCCGGTTCCGGCTGCTGCTTGAAGGCGTTCAACGCCAGCTGCTGCACCAGTTTCGGGATCTTGAGCTTATCGATTTCCGCCGCCCAGGCGTCGCGCTCCAGCGATTCCACCACCAGCTTGGCGGCCAGCTCCGGCGTTTTCTCGTGCTCCAACGCCGTGCGCAGCGCTTTCGGCGTCGCCAACGGTTCCGGCGCCGCTTCCGGCTCGGTCTGCGCGCGCCAGCGATAGGCTTCCGGCTTCGCCGGTTTTTCCGGCACCTTCTTCTCCGCCAGGCGCTGCTGGCTACGCTCGGTCACGGAAGCCAAACGCCCCAGCGCCGAGTTTGCCGGCCGCGCTATTCCTGGCGCCGCCGGCTCATTCTTTTTTGGTGTGGATGCTCCCTGCTGCCGTTGCAGCTGGGACCGCGCTTTCAACAGCTGGGCGGTGGCATCCGGTAAAGGGGTCGATGATTGTCGCTGCGGCGCGGCCGGCTGCCCTAACGGGGGCGGCACGTCCTGAAACTGCGGCGGCTGTGGCGATGTGGCCTGCTGCGGTTGCGCCATCGGCGCCGGCGCGGTCTGCACCAACGCCACCGGCTCCGGGATCACCGCTTTCGGGTGAAACGCCAGCGCACGCAGTAGGGTCATCTCAACCCCCATGCGACGATCCGGCGCATAGGCCAGCTCTTTGCGGCCCACCAACAGCGTTTGGTAATAGAGTTGCACATCGGCCGGCGGCAGAGTGCGCGCCAGCTCACGCAGCCGTTGTTCCACGGCGGCGTAGTGGTTGTCGAGCATCGAAGGCAGCAGTTGCACCATCGCAATGCGGTGCAGCAACGCCAGCGTCTCCACCAGCAGGTTTTCCCAATCCACGCCGCGCGAAGCGGCCTGCGCGACCTGCGCCATCACCTTTTCGCCGTCGGCGCTGACCAGCGCTTCGAGGATCGCCAGCGGCTGCTCGTCATCGAGCGTGCCGAGCATCTGGCTGACGGTGGCGGCGGTCACCTGCCCCTGCCCCATGGCGATCGCCTGATCGGTCAGGCTCAGCGCATCGCGCATGCTGCCGTCGGCGGCGCGCGCCAGCAGTTGCAGCGCGCGGGCGTCGCTGGTGATCTGCTCCGCCGTCAGCACCGTTTCCAGCTGCTGACGGATCTGATCGACGTCCAGCGCTTTGAGGTGAAACTGCAGGCAGCGGGAAAGAATGGTCACCGGCAATTTTTGCGGATCGGTGGTGGCCAACAGGAATTTCACGTGCGATGGCGGCTCTTCCAGCGTCTTCAGCAACGCGTTGAAGCTGTGGCGCGAGAGCATGTGCACTTCATCGATCAGGTAGACCTTGAAGCGGCCGCGCGCCGGCGCGTACTGAACGTTGTCCAGCAGATCGCGGGTATCTTCCACCTTGGTGCGGGAAGCGGCGTCGATCTCGATCAGATCGACGAAGCGCCCCTGCTCGATCTCGCGGCAGTTGTCGCATTGGCCGCACGGCGTGGCGGTGATGCCGGTTTCACAGTTCAGGCCTTTGGCCAGCAGGCGCGCGATGGTGGTTTTCCCCACGCCGCGCGTACCCGAGAACAGATAGGCGTGATGGATCCGCCCCAGCGAGAGGCCGTTGGCCAGCGCGGTCAGGACATGTTCCTGGCCGACCACGTCTGCGAACGTTTGAGGGCGCCACTTACGGGCGAGAACCTGATAGCTCATTAATACCGGAGAAGTCGAGTAATCTGGAGGGTCATGCTAACACAGCCCCGCGGCGATCCGCGAGGCCGTTGTGCCCAAGGGGCGATGCCGCATCAATGGCCGGCGAAGTCCACCAGACAGTAGCAGTCGATACCCAGCTTGTTCAGACGCGCTTCCCCGCCCAGATCCGGCAGGTTGATGATGAACGCGGCGTCTTTCACTTCACCGCCCAGACGGCGGATCAGTTTAGTGGTTGCTTCGATGGTGCCGCCGGTCGCCAGCAGATCGTCCACCACCAGCACTTTGTCACCCGCGGTGATGGCGTCGGTGTGGATCTCCAGCTTGTCGGTACCGTACTCCAGCTCATAGCTTTCGCTGAGCGTGGCACGCGGCAGTTTGCCCGGTTTGCGCACCGGCACGAAACCGACGCCCAGCGCCAGCGCGACGGGCGCACCGAACAGGAAACCACGCGCTTCGGTACCCACTACCTTGGTCACGCCCGCTTCGCGATAGCGCTCAACCAGCAGCTCGATGCTGGCGGCGTAGGCCAACGGGTTTTCCAGCAGGCTGGTCACGTCGCGGAACAGGATGCCCGGCTTCGGATAATCCGGGATGGTTTTGATACTGTCTTTAATAAACTGAAGCTGCTGCGCAGTAGCGGTCATAATTGTTGCCTGATAAAGCTGCCTGAAAACCGGCGCGCCGCTCACCCGCCGCCTCTGGGTGAAACACACCGGAGAAGGAATGGCAGGCGATCCGCGCACGAAAACGCCCAAATCTATGCAAACTGGCGGACAAATGCAACTATCCCCTGCATCTTTCAACCCGCAGCGTTGTTGACTGCGCGCATTCCCCCCGGTCACTTACCTAAGTAAGCTCCCGGGGATGCCTGCGTTTGTCGCCTAGCTGCGGCTTGAAAGCTATTGGGGAGTTTAAGGCACAATCAGCGCTGTTTTTGTTGCGACAGGTCAATAACCGGCAGGCGCAGCATAAAGGTCAGCAAAATAGCCAACATCAGCAGCAACAGACCGCGCACCCACCAGATTTTCACCAGCCACAGCGAACAGGCGAAGGTCAGCACGATCACTAGCACCGCCTTCCACTTCGCTCCCGGCGGCAGCGCGCGATGCTGCTGCCAGTGGCGCAGATAAGGGCCAAACCAGGAACGGTACAGCAGCCAGTGATGAAAGCGCGGCGAAGAGCGGGCGAAGCACCAGGCAGCCAACAGCAGGAACGGCGTGGTCGGCAACAGCGGCAGCACCACACCCAACGTCGCCAGCACCACCGCCAGCCAGCCCAAAATGATCAATAACCCTCGCTTCATGCGGCTCTTCGCTCCTCAATCGGTTGCGGCTTACTGTAGCATCGGCGCCGCGCCGGCGGAATATGCATGCGGCGCTTGTTTCAGGGCGGCATCGCGGGCAAGCTTACGCCTGTTGAAATCAAGAGGGAGCTTATGTGAGCACTCAGCGTCTATTACAGGTGTTGGCGCAGCAGATCGCGGCGCTGGCGGCCGAAGTCACTCCGCGCGGCGACGCCCCGATCCCGCAGGCGCGCTTCGACGCCGCCCTGTTCGCCAACCGCGGCACGCGGCTGCGCGACTACCTGGCCGAGGTGGAGAAGAATTTCGCCCAGCTGCAAAGCGCCGCCAACGACAGCCGCACCAGCCAGGTGGCCTTTCTGGCCGAAAAACTGGTGGCTCAAATCTCTGCCCTGCAGCGCGAGCTGGCAACCCAGGCGCTGCGGCGCAAGAACCAGCCGAAAGAAGCCCCCGAGGCCGATCTGTACCACAAGCTGGCCGAGCACCAGGACTACGAACGCCGGCTGATCGCCATGATTCAGGATCGGGAAAGCCTGCTGGGGCGCCAGACCACGTTGGCGGCGCAGCAAAAGCTGCAGCACGAGCTGGCGGCGCTGGAGGGGAGACTGATGCGCTGCCGTCAGGCGCTGGCGCGCATCGAGCGCAATATCGAGCGCAAAGAAAACGGTTTTTGAAGATTTATCACAATATTTTAATGATTATTCCCGGTTGCGCGCCGGGTTCACTATACTCTGCCGAGACACGAGTTTTTCATCCCATTAATTAATAAGCGCAGGTGCTATGTCTCTGGAAAACGCCTCACCCGAACTGCAGCTGGCGGTAGACTTGATTTACCTGCTGGAATGCAACGAGATCGATCCGGCTACCGCGTTGGCAGCACTGGATATCGTCAAACGGGATTATCAGGAAAAGCTGCAGCGCGCCGGCGTCACCTCTCCCTATTTGCCTGCCGGACAGTAATCAGGGACAGCCCGCTGTCCCTTCCATCTTTCAGCCCGCCGTCTGGCCGCCTTCATCCGGCGAGAGCGTTCTTTTCACTTCCTGCACTTCATTGCCCTGCTGGTTATGCAGATACACCTCCAGCTGATTGAAGGCAATGTCGATGTCGTTTTCCCGGCACAAGCGGTCGATTGAGCGGTTCAGTTCGTCCACCGTGTAGCTGCGATCGCGCAGTTCCCGTACATAGAGCCGCAGTTCGTGATCCAGCGTGCTGGCCCCGAAGTTGAGGAAGAACACCTGCGGTTCGGGATCGGTCATCACCCGCGGGTTGTCGTGCGCCGCCTGCAGCAGCACCTTTTTCACCTTGTCGAGATCGGAACCGTAGGCCACGCCCACCTTGATCAGCACGCGGGTGATGGTGTCGGACAGTGACCAGTTGATCAGCCGCTCGGTGACGAACGCCTTGTTCGGAATGATCACCTCTTTACGGTCGAAGTCGGTAATGGTGGTGGCGCGAATGCGGATCTTGCTGACCGAACCGGAGAAGGTGCCGATGGTGATGGTATCGCCGATGCGGATCGGGCGTTCGAACAGAATGATCAGGCCGGAGACGAAGTTGGCGAAGATCTCCTGCAGGCCAAAGCCCAGCCCGACCGTCAGACCGGCGGCCAGCCATTGCAGTTTGTCCCAGGATACGCCCAGCGATCCCAGCGCCACCACGGCACCCACGGCGGTGATCAGGTAAGTGAGCACGGTAGTGATGGCATAAGACGCCCCCTGCCGCAGCTGCAGCCGCGACAGCACCACCACCTCCAGCAGGCCGGGCAAGTTGCGGGTGAGCACATAAGCGACGATCACCGCGGCGATCGCCACCATCATGTTACCCAGCGTCACCGCCTGCGACACGCTGCTGCCCGCCACGGTGCTGGTGTAATGCCACAGCGTGATGCTGTCCAGGTAAGCGATGACCGTCACCAGATCCGACCAAATGGCGTAGAAGGCGCTGGCGAAGATGGCGAACAGCACCAGGGTGGTCAGGCGCAGCGACTGCTGGTTGATCTGATCGAGCGCCAGCGGCGGCTCTTCCACCACCGCTTCGCCGCCTTCGGCCCCCTCTTTCACCACGTTTTGTCGCCGCGCCAGCGCGCGCCGGTAGGCCAAACGCCGCGCCGCCACGCTCAGGCCGCGCAGGGCAGTCAGATACACGATATTCCACAGGAAGAACAGATACAGGCTGTCTATCCAGCGGCTGGCCAGCCGCAGCGTGGTATAGAAGTAACCGGCGAACATCAGCCCCAGCAGGATCAGCGGTGTGGCGGCAAGCGCGGTCACCACCACCAGCCGCACGGCATGCGAGCCCTTTTCACGCCAGCTGTCGCGGCACAGCGGGAACACCAGCACCGCAAGCAGCGCCAGCGTCAACATCACCACGATCTGGCCGATGACGTCTTCCACCAGACGCAGCGGCGCTTTCTCGCCCAATACCGACCAGAAGATCAGCGGCTGCAGCGCCAGCCCCAGCCGCAGCGTCTGGCGGCGGTAATGCGCGCACAGGTTAGCGCCGAAGTTGAAATGCCGCTCGGCGATGCCGCCCGGTTTCAGCATGCGATAGCTGAAGCCGAACACCAGCCACGACAACGCCAGCTGCTGCGACAACGCCCAAATAAAGTCGCTGATACCCAAATCCGCGCGATACATCCAGAAACCGACGCCGAGCAGCAGCGCGGCGCCAGGCAACACCTTCAGCAAGGTCAGCGCGATGGCCTTCGGCGTGTGCAGCTGGCCGTCGCGCTTCAGTTGCCCCACGTCGTTGGCCAGCTTTTGCAAATGACTGTCGATCAACCGGTAGCGCCAGCGCAATACCCCGATCGCCAACAGCAACGGGATCAGGAACACCAGCGCATTCAAGCCGCCCTGCAATAGCTTGCCACCGTCGAATTTGATATCGAGCCCGGCGAGCTGATCGCGCACCGCCTCCGGCATTGCCTTCAGCCACGCCAGATCGACCGGCTTGTTGCTGTTGACCCAGAAAATCTGCTGGGTCAGCGTATCCTGCAGCGAGCCGTAGACGCTGGTGAGCTGCTGTTGGTTGATCTGCAGGTTGATCGACAGCGACAGCTGGTTGCTGAGCTGCTTGTTCAGTTGATCCAGCAGTTCGCGGCGCATGTCGACGATCTCGTTCAGTGCGTCGATCACTTCCGGGCCGGCCTTTTCCTTGCTTTCGGCCACCAGCTGGTTGATGTAATCCTCACCCTTGAACAGATCGTCGCGTTGCTGATTGATATCGAACTGCTCCAGCCGCAGATCGGCGATGCGCGTGTCTATATCAGCCAGCAGCGTGCCCTGCGGCAGGCTCTGCTGCTGCTGATACAGAATGCGCGACAGCACCAGGCTGCCCTTCAGCACCTGGATCTGCTCTTTCAGGTTACGTTCCGCCTGCAGACCGCGATCGAGCCAGTTTTTGACCCGAATATTCTGCTGGAACAGGGTGTTGCTCTCTTCGGTGGCGGCAATCAGCTGTTGGCTCAACTGTCGGTTGACGTCCAGCTGCTTGCTGACCAGCTGATCGTGCTGGATATCGGTGGCGTCTTCCGGGTTCTGCGCCTCTTTGGCGGTTTTTTCAGACAGCGTCAGGCGCTTGCTGTTGACGAGCTCCTGCAGCAGCTGCACCGACCGATCCAGCGCATCGATATGTGCCGTGGTGTAATCACGCTGTTTTTGCAGCAGATCTTGTAGCGTGGTGTTGGCTTCCAGGCTCTTGCGCTGCAGCTCCAACTGCGCGTTGAGCAGCGCCTGTTCGGTGGCCAGCATGACCTGCTGGCTATTGCGCAGCGAATCTTGCCCCGGCGTCTGGCCGCTGAGCTGGCTGCGGATCTCCTGCAGGCGCTGCGAAGCGGCGTACATGGTGCTCTGCACCCGTTCAGGCTGGGTTTGCAGCGACACCAGTTGGCTGTTGTAGGTCGAGAGGCTCTCCTGCGCGCTTTGCAGCTCGTCGAGCGTTTGATACAGCCGGCTTTCCAGCTGGCGCAGCGACAGCGGCAACAGCGCGGCGCGCGCGGCCGCGTTGTCCGTCGGCTGCTTCAGCGCATCCAGTTCGGCGGTGACCTGATTGAGCTTCGCCGGCGCCTGCTGCACCTGCTGTTTAAGCTGTGCGACGTCTTGCCGGTTGCGCTCGATGGCATCCAGCAGTTCCAGCGTGCGGG
The DNA here is from genome assembly GCF_008011855.1 of Serratia bockelmannii. Taxonomy (GTDB): domain Bacteria; phylum Pseudomonadota; class Gammaproteobacteria; order Enterobacterales; family Enterobacteriaceae; genus Serratia; species Serratia bockelmannii. The sequence goes on along the minus strand of NZ_VOUX01000031.1, from coordinate 241,559 downwards.
TCAAATCCTGCTGGGAGAGCTTTTCGACCGGCGTCAGGGCTTTTTGTTTGTTCAGCGTTTCCAGCTGGCTTTGCACTTCGCTGCGCTGCGGCAGATCGCCGTTCAGCGCCGCCTGTGCCGGCAAGCAACACGCAAAAATCAGGAAAAGGAGTGTCACGGCGGCGATGCGCCGCCGGCATGCGCCGACAAACGTGAGCGGCGTCAGAGAAGGCAGAGTCAACCAGCGATGCATGATTTGGCTTCGGATCGGTAAAGAAGCCTGAAGATTATCACGACCGCCGGCGGGCAACGAACAACAAAAACGTTGCCGGTGATGTCTCGTTGTCGCGAAATCAGAAAGTCAGCACTTTCTCCGCCGCCAGCGTCCACTGCGCCAACTCGACCAAGGTGCCGATCGCCACGCCGTCCGCCAGCGGCAAGCGGCTGACGCCGCGCGCGTCGGCGCAGGTCTTGCACAGCTTGACCGGCACCTGCTGCGCGGTGAGGATCTCCAGCATCTGCTGCAGATGGTACCCTTCGTGCGGCTGCTGTCCGGCCAGCCCGGCCACCACCGCGTCGGACATCAGAAACAGCCGCAGGTCGAGGCTGCTCTGCTGCTCTTTCATGGCGATGGCCAACCGCAGCGCATTGAACAAGGATTCATGGCCATAGGCGGCGCCATTGGCAATAAGAACAACTGATGACATGAAATCTCTCCTTATAAAGGAAGGCGGTCGGCGTCAGGCGTCACCGCGTCGGGTTTGAGGCGCAAGGTGGGGCAAAACTGCAGCATCTCCAAAAACGCGTCCACCAGCGCTTCGGCTTCGGCCCGCAGATCGAAACTTTCCGGCATAAACAGCCAGTTTTCCATCAGGCCGGTGATATAACCGCGCAGGATGATCGCCGCACGGCGGGTATGTAAATCGGCGGGCAATTGCCCGTGGTGAATGCAGTTATACAGCACCGCTTCGATGCGTTCATAGCCGGCGAGGTACAGCACCTTGCGCGAATCCAGCAGCGGCATCATTTCACCGACAAACTCGCATTTGTGGAATATAATTTCCATCAACGCCCGCCTACGGCCGTCTTCAACCGTAGACGTCAGAATGTAAATCAGAATTTCTCGGATAACCCGCAGTGGATTATCGGGAAACTTTGCCTGATACTCTGTTTCGAGCTGGTCAATTTTCGGCTCGGTAGATTCCCAAACTTCATTAAACAGGTCTACCTTATTCTTGAAGTGCCAGTAGATGGCTCCACGCGTAACCCCGGCAGCGGTGGCAATATCTGTCAGTGACGTTGCAGCAACGCCACGTTCAGAGAACTCTCTCACCGCAGCATCAAGGATTTGCTGTCGGGTTTCTTGCGCCTGCTGTTTGGTTTTTCGTGCCATGGCATTGTTATTTAGGGGGAGTGTGATTTACATACATTCGCGAATGTATGTACCATAGCACGCACATATAATTAACGCAGCAATGGGTTTTAAAGCTTGTGATCCATTGATCATTTTGAAATCGGACACTTGAGGTTTTTCTATGAACAAAAACAGAGGGTTAACGCCTCTGGCGGCCGTTCTGATGCTTTCAGGCAGCTTAGTGCTAACAGGATGTAACGATAAAGAAACCCAACAGCAAGGCGCCCAACAACAGGCGCCTGAAGTGGGCGTAGTCACCTTGAAGGCTGAGCCTCTCAACATTACTACCGATCTTCCTGGCCGCACCGCTGCGTATCGTATCGCCGAAGTTCGCCCTCAGGTCAGCGGCATCATCCTGAAGCGCAACTTCGTTGAAGGCAGCGATATCAAGGCCGGGACGTCTCTGTACCAAATCGATCCCGCCACCTATCAAGCCAGCTACGACAGCGCGAAAGGCGATTTGGCCAAAGCACAGGCCAGCGCTTCCATCGCACGCGTGACGGTAAACCGCTACAAGCCATTGCTGGGCACGAGCTACATCAGTAAACAGGACTACGACAACGCCGTCTCCACGCTGCAGCAGGCGGACGCCGCCGTCGTGGCCGCCAAGGCCGCCGTGGAAACCGCGCGCATCAACCTGGCGTACACCAAGGTGACCTCTCCGATCTCCGGCCGCATCGGCAAGTCCGCCGTGACCGAAGGCGCACTGGTCAGCAACGGCCAGGCAACCGCACTGTCTACCGTGCAGCAGCTGGATCCGATGTATGTCGACGTCACCCAGTCAAGCACTGATTTCCTGCGCCTGAAGCAAGAGCTGGCCAGCGGCGCGCTGAAGCAGGAAAACGGCAAGGCCAAGGTGAAACTGATGCTGGAAAACGGCACCGAATACGCGCAGGAAGGCACGCTGGAGTTCTCTGACGTCACCGTCGATGAAACCACTGGCTCCATCACCATTCGCGCCCTGTTCCCTAACCCGAACGATACGCTGTTGCCGGGCATGTTCGTACGCGCCCGTCTGGACGAAGGCGTGCGCAGCGATGCGCTGCTGGTGCCTCAGCAAGGCGTTACCCGCAACCCGCGCGGCGACGCGACGGCGTTGGTGGTAGGGGCAGACGACAAAGTTGAGCTGCGCACGCTGAAGGCCGACCAGGCGATCGGCGACAAATGGCTGGTGACCGATGGCCTGAAATCCGGCGATCGCGTGATCGTCTCCGGCCTGATGAAAGTGCATCCGGGCGCGCAGGTAAAAGTGCAGGAAGTTGACACTCAGGCGCAAAAACAGCCGCAGTCTGAAGCGCAGAAGTCATAAAAAGGAGCCTGTAATACATGGCTAAGTTCTTTATAGATCGCCCGATTTTCGCCTGGGTAATCGCCATCATCGTCATGTTGGCGGGGGTGCTTGCAATAATGAAACTGCCAATCGCGCAGTATCCCACTATTGCACCGCCGGCGGTGAGTATTTCCGCCAACTACCCGGGCGCAGATGCCAAAACGGTGCAGGATACCGTCACGCAGATTATCGAACAGAACATGAACGGTATCGATAACCTGATGTACATGTCCTCCACCAGTGATTCCTCTGGTAGCGTCACCATTACCCTGACGTTTGATTCCGGCACCGATCCTGACATCGCGCAGGTTCAGGTTCAGAACAAACTGTCGTTGGCCACCCCGTTGCTGCCGCAAGAAGTTCAGCAACAGGGCCTGAAAGTAGAAAAATCCAGCAGCAGCTTCCTGATGGTGGCCGGCTTCGTTTCCGACGATCCGAACATGACTCAGGACGATATTGCGGACTACGTGGCGTCCAACATCAAGGACCCGATCAGCCGTTCGTCCGGCGTGGGTGAAGTGCAGCTGTTCGGTGCCCAGTACGCGATGCGTATCTGGCTGGATCCGAACAAGCTGAACAACTTCCAGCTGACGACCACGGACGTGACCTCCGCCATCACCGAGCAGAACAACCAGATCGCCGCAGGCCAGCTGGGCGGCCTGCCGCCGGTGCCGGGGCAGCAGTTGAACGCCTCGATCATCGCGCAGACCCGTCTGACTTCGCCGGAAGAGTTCGGCAAGATCCTGCTGAAAGTGAATACCGACGGTTCTCAGGTACGCCTGCGCGACGTCGCTCATATCGAGCGCGGCGCGGAAAGCTATGCCGTTACCGCTCGCTACAACGGCAAGCCTGCCGCCGGCCTGGGTATCAAACTGGCGACCGGCGCCAACGCCTTGAACACCGCCAAAGGTGTGAAAGACGAGTTGGCCAAGATGGCGCCCTTCTTCCCGCAAGGGATGAAAGTGGTTTATCCGTACGACACCACCCCGTTCGTTAAAATCTCCATCAACGAAGTGGTGAAAACGCTGATCGAAGCCATCATCCTGGTATTCCTGGTGATGTATCTGTTCCTGCAGAACTTCCGCGCGACGCTGATCCCAACCATCGCGGTGCCGGTAGTACTGCTGGGGACCTTTGCGATCCTCGCGGCGTTTGGCTTCTCGATAAACACCCTGACGATGTTCGGCATGGTGTTGGCGATCGGCCTGCTGGTGGATGACGCCATCGTGGTGGTGGAAAACGTCGAGCGCGTTATGTCCGAAGAGGGGCTGCCGCCGAAAGAAGCTACCCGTAAATCGATGGGCCAGATCCAGGGCGCGCTGGTGGGTATCGCCATGGTGCTGTCGGCGGTATTCGTGCCGATGGCGTTCTTCGGCGGTTCAACCGGCGCTATCTATCGCCAGTTCTCGATCACCATCGTGTCCGCGATGGCGCTGTCGGTGCTGGTGGCCTTGATCCTGACGCCGGCGCTGTGCGCCACCCTACTCAAACCGATCCCGAAAGGCGATCACGGGGTTAAAACAGGCTTCTTCGGCTGGTTTAACCGCATGTTTGAGAAGAGCACGCATCACTATACCGACAGCGTGGGCAACATCCTGCGCAGCACCGGTCGCTACCTGATCATCTACCTGCTGATCGTGGTTGGCATGGGCCTGCTGTTCCTGCGCCTGCCTTCCTCGTTCCTGCCGGACGAAGATCAGGGCATCCTGTTGACCATGGTGCAGTTGCCTGCCGGTGCCACCGAGTCCCGTACCAACAAAGTGCTGGAAGAAGTCTCCGACTACTTCCTGAACAAGGAAAAGGACAACGTGGTTTCGGTGTTTACCGTCGCGGGCTTCGGCTTCAACGGTAACGGCCAGAACAACGGCCTGGCATTCGTCAGCCTGAAGGACTGGGGTGAACGTCCAGGGGCCGGGAACAAGGTCGAGGCGATCGCGGGCCGTGCCATGGGCGCGTTCTCGCAGATTAAAGAAGGCCTGGTGTTCCCGTTCAACCTGCCGGCGATTATCGAACTCGGTACCGCAACCGGCTTCGACTTCGAGCTGATTGACCAGGGCGGCCTGGGGCACGAAAAACTGACCGAAGCGCGTAACCAACTGTTGGGCATGGTTGCTCAGCATCCGGACGTGCTGGTGGGCGTGCGCCCGAACGGCCTGGAAGATACGCCGCAGTTCAAACTGATCGTCGATCAGGAGAAAGCCAAGGCGCTGGGCGTCAGCATCACCACCATCAACAGCACGCTGAGCACCGCCCTGGGTGGTTCGTACGTCAACGACTTCATCGACCGCGGTCGTGTGAAGAAGGTGTACGTGCAGGCCGAGGCGCCGTTCCGTATGCTGCCGGAAGACATCAACAAATGGTACGTGCGCGGCACGAGCGGCCAGATGGTGCCATTCTCCGCCTTCTCTTCGGCGAAATGGGAATACGGCTCACCGCGCTTGGAACGCTATAACGGCTTGCCGTCGATGGAAATTCTGGGCCAGGCCGCACCGGGCAAGAGTACCGGTGAAGCGATGAACCTGATGGAACAGCTGGCATCCAAACTGCCAAGCGGCATCGGTTACGACTGGACCGGTATGTCCTATCAGGAACGTCTGTCGGGCAACCAGGCGCCGGCGCTGTACGCCATCTCGATTCTGGTGGTGTTCCTGTGTCTGGCAGCGCTGTATGAAAGCTGGTCCGTGCCGTTCTCGGTCATGCTGGTATTGCCGCTGGGGGTTATCGGTGCGTTGCTGGCCGCGACGATGCGCGGCATGAACAACGACGTGTACTTCCAGGTAGGGCTGCTGACCACCATCGGTCTATCGGCGAAGAACGCCATCCTGATCGTTGAGTTCGCCAAGGATCTGATGGAGAAAGAAGGCAAAGGTCTGATCGAAGCGACGTTGGAAGCGGTGCGTATGCGTTTGCGTCCAATCCTCATGACATCTCTGGCCTTCATCCTCGGGGTTCTGCCGCTGGTTATCAGCAGCGGCGCAGGCTCCGGCGCACAGAACGCGGTAGGTACCGGCGTAATGGGCGGGATGATCACCGCCACCGTCTTGGCGATCTTCTTCGTGCCGGTGTTCTTCGTGGTGGTTCGCCGCCGCTTCAGCAAGAAGAACGAAGACCTGGAACACAGCCATCCGGTAGAACACCACTGATCGCTCAGTGAAGGGATCTCTACCCGATAACCGAAAAGGCCGCGCATGCGGCCTTTTTCTTTTGCTTCAGTTGCTTAATGCAAACCGTTCTCATTAATTCACTTTTGTGTGCAATTTGCGCTTGATCGCGATGCTAGGTCGGCGCATAATTATTGTTATAGTATAACATTACACGAGAGAGCCATTATGAAACCCGGCATCCACCCCGATTACCGCACCGTGGTGTTCCACGACGTCAGCGCCAATGCCTACTTCAAAGTGGGATCGACCATCAAAACCGATCGCACCATCGAACTGGACGGCGAAAGCTGGCCGTATGTCACCCTTGACGTCTCTTCTGCTTCGCATCCGTATTACACCGGCAAGCAGAAAGACTATTCCAAAGAAGGCAGCACGGCGCGCTTCCAGCAGCGCTTTGGCCGCTTTATCGGCAATAAGTAACAAGGAAATCCCATGCAGGTATTGAGTTCATTGCGTTCGGCGAAAAACCGCCACCCGGATTGCAAAGTCGTGCGTCGTCGTGGCCGCATCTATGTGATCTGTAAAAGCAATCCGCGATTCAAAGCGGTACAGGGACGTAAGAAAAAGCGTTAACTCCAAAGTGTCATCTGTCGCAAAGCCCCGTTGCTGCTCAACGGGGCTTTTTTTTTACGGCGAGAAAGTACCTGCAAGCCGTCCCCCGCCGGCAGGCGGGGGCGGAGATTACTTCATGCTGCTCAGCAGCGCGTCGACATTGTGCTTGAACGCCTGCTCATAGGTGGCCGCCGGGCCGCCCGCGCGGGAGAGCGCTTCAGGGTACAGCTCGCCGCCCGCCTTGGCGCCGGTGGCGGCGGCGATCTGTTTCACCAACCGCGGATCGGTCTGATTTTCGATAAAGTAAGCGTTGACCTTTTCCTGTTTGATTTGCTTGATCAGATTGGCCACGTCGCTGGCGCTGGCTTCGGCCTCGGTGGAAAACCCGACCGGGGCAAGGAAGGCGACGCCATACTCTTGCCCAAAGTAGCCAAACGCATCATGGCTGGTCAGCACCTTACGTTTCTGTGGTGGCACTGCGGCGAACTGGGTTTTGGCCCACTGGTCCAGCTTTTGCAGCTGCTGAATGTATCCGGCTCCGCGCTGGCGAAAATAGTTGGCATCCTCGGGATCGGCGGCAATCAGGGCGTTCATCACGTTAGTGGCGTACTGTACGCCGTTTTTCATGCTGTTCCAGGCGTGAGGATCGGTAATCGGTTTGCCGTCCTCTTCCATCTGGCGGGTACTGATCCCCTGTGAAGCGGTGATCACCTGCCCTTTATAACCCGAAGCGCTGACCAAGCGATCGATCCACCCTTCCAGCCCCAGACCGCTGACGAACACCACATCAGCCTGAGCCAGCTTCTTGCCGTCCTGCGGCGAAGGCTCGAAGCTGTGCGGATCGCCATCCGGCCCCACCAGCGTGCTGACCTTGACGTGATCGCCGCCCACCTCTTTGACGATATCACCCAGAATGGAAAAGCTGGCGACGGCGTCGACGGTCTTCGCCATCGCCCATGGGCTGGCCAGCAGAGCAGCAACCGCCAGCGATATAGGTAAACGTTTCATACTTTCTCCTTGCAAATGGCACTTCTCAACGGCGCGCGAAGGCGCAAATGCCTCCGCGCGTTCCAAACAGGATCGAGACGAAAAAGATGACGCTGGCGCTGAGCACGATCGCCGGGCCGGCAGGCAACGACGCGTAATAGGACCACACCAGCCCAATCACGCTGGACAGCGCGCCGATGCCCATCGCCGTCGCCAGCGTCTGCGGCAGATTGCGCGCCCAGAAGCGCGCGCTGGCGGCGGGCAGCATCATCAGCCCCACCGACATCAGGGTGCCGAGGATCTGGAATCCTGCCACCAGATTGACCACAACCAGCGCCAGAAATAGGCCGTGGATCAGCGCCAACCGGCGCGGGGCGTTGACGCGCAGAAAAGTGACGTCGAAGGATTCGATCACTAACGCGCGGTACAGCGCCGCCAATGCCAGCAGCGAAACCGAGGCGATCGCACCGACCATCAGCATGGCCTGCGCATCCACCGCCAAAATCGAACCGAACAGCACGTGCAGCAGATCCACGCTGGAACCGCGCAGCGAGACCAGCGTGACCCCCAGCGCCAGTGACCCCAGATAGAACCCGGCGAAGCTGGCATCTTCTTTTAACGGCGTGCGGCGGCTCACCAGGCCGGACAGCATCGCCACCGCCAACCCGGCGATAAAACCGCCCACCCCCATCGCCACCAGCGACATGCCGGAGATCAGATAACCGATCGCCGCGCCCGGCAACACCGCGTGGGACAATGCGTCCCCGACCAGGCTCATGCGGCGCAGCAGCAGAAACACGCCCAGCGGGGCGGCGCTGAGCGACAACGCCAGACAGGCCATGAGCGCGCGGCGCATAAAACCGAAAGAGAGGAAAGGATCGATAAGCCCATGCAACAACATCATGGCGCCACCGCCCGCAGATCCGGCTGCCGTTCGGCGGCGTGATACCTCGGCACCTGTTCCAGCACCCGCTTGGCCGCGCCCCAGTGGCAAGCCTGCGGCGTCAGCAACAGTACCTGTGAAAAATGCTCGGCGACCATCGACATATCGTGCAGCACGGCGATCACCGTTTTCCCCTGCCGGTGCAGTTGCGCAATCACCTGCAGCAAAATTTGCGTGGTGGCGCTGTCGATACCGGTGAAAGGTTCATCCAGCAAAATCAGCGGCGCCTGTTGGACCAGCAGGCGCGCAAACAACACCCTCTGCAGCTGGCCGCCGGACAGTTCACCCACCGGAGTGTGCGCCAGCGCGCTCATGCCAACGCTCGCCAACGCCTCATTGACCTGGCTCGCCGCACGCTTGTTCATGCCGCCGAACATGCCACTTTGCGGCCAACAGCCCATCGCCACCAGATCGCTTACCGCAATCGGGAATTGCCGATCCAGCTCAGCCTGTTGCGGTAGATAAGCTCTGCGCGGCGGCTTTCCGCCGATAAAACTCAGGCTGCCGCCCAGCGGCGGCAACAATCCGGCGAAGGTTTTCAGCAGCGTCGACTTACCTGCCCCGTTGACGCCCACCACCGCGGTGAGCGATCCGGCGGTAAACTGCCCGCTCAGCGGCGGGAAAAGCGGCGTGGCGCCATAGCCTATCGCCAGCTGACGCAAGGTAATCATGGCAGCGACACCGCCCAGAAGATGCCGAGCCACAGCAGGGCCAGCAGCATAACGGCACCTGCGCAACGCGCGGCAGCAGAGGTGGTGAACAACGAATTCAGTGACGGCGTGGCGTCATGTTGCGAAGTGGGAGTCAATGTCGTAGCCAAAAATGATGGGTTTATAGTTATAATATAACATCACATACACTGTCGTATCTCAAGCTATGGCGCGACAATAATGCAACGGAACGTAACAATCTCTCGCGCAGCGGCACTTTCCCCCCAAGCCTCCTTATCAAATCCAGGGATATTCCCATTCGGTTGAAATGTTGGCGTAAGGTAAAGAACAGCGGTAAATCGAAAAATTTACCGACGAGGGAGGAAAAGGAGTAAGATAAGCAGATAACATTGCTGTTGGCCGAGATTAATGCTTGTTACCCTTGCCTGTAACCTGGATGTCAACGCACTTTCTGTTAACAAATTAAAGAAAGTGATTAATGACAATATAGCGGAGTTAGTGCCGGCGCTGACCAGCGGACTCAGTTTTTATTCTGAAAGCGCACGCTATGCCGAAGATTCATTAGAAATACTTGATATAGTGCAACAGGGTGGTAGCGATTATTCAATGAGTTATCGTTATAAGTGGGGCATTTTTAATGCCTGCCTGGATATCAACAGCGAAGACACTCTCAGCGATAGCGTCCGGTTCCGTGTGACAGAACGGGGTTTAATCTTCGACATCATTGATAACTCACGTCCATCAACAGCGGATGAATTGTAAGTTTACGTAATAACTACAGGCCAAACGCGAAAAAATGATTTATATTCACTTTACGGGAAGTTTATTTAAAGACCGTTAAGCTGCCTCCGTCCATGATGTAAATCAGCTTACTCACATAGTGTTATCACACCGCAATTAAGACTTACGGAGGGGATGATATGGATGAGTATTCGCCTAAGCGACACGACATTGCTCAGCTCAAATTCTTGTGCGAAAATTTGTATGATGAAGGTATCGCTACCCTGGGAGACAGTCATCATGGGTGGGTCAACGATCCGACGTCCTCCGTCAACCTGCAGCTTAATGAGTTGATCGAACATATCGCTTCGTTTGTGATGAGCTATAAAATTAAATACATGGACGAATCTGACCTGTCGGAGTTAGTCGAAGAATATCTCGATGATACCTATACGCTGTTCAGCAGTTACGGTATCAATGATTCCGACCTGCGCCGCTGGCAAAAAACCAAGGCGAGATTATTCAGAATGTTCTCAGGAGAGGACATCTGTACGACAATGAAAACTTAAGGGATAATTATTCCCGAGCTATTTTTACGGTTATTAAACTAAAGGCTACCATGACTAAAACCGACTATCTGATGCGTTTACGTAAATGCACCACGATTGATACTCTCGAACGTGTTATTGAGAAAAATAAGTACGAGCTTTCCGATGATGAACTGGAGCTGTTTTACTCAGCGGCCGATCACCGTCTGGCAGAGCTCACCATGAACAAACTGTATGACAAAATCCCCACCTCCGTTTGGAAATATGTCAGATAATCAGACCCCCAACGCGTTGAGCCGATGCTTTTATCGGCTTCAATGTTCAAGCTGAATACGTACTTTTCCTATTGACAGTAAAACTTCATTTGCACTCCCCCTTTCAATAATAATATTGCCTGGAAGCAATTTTCTTTTTAAATCGAGACAGGTTACGTCATCGCCCCCTCATTATGCTTGCATCCAGAACCGCTAATTCATTATCCAAAAGAATTGAGGGCGGGAAGAAAAGAAATGCCTTGTCGCTCTGCCTGATGGCAGAAAGGGATAATCGATGAGTAGAAGAGAAACGGCAAAAGTGCGGATTGGCGAAGGCCAAATGGGTGGGGACCCTGCCAGCTACATCCCGGCACACACGTCACCTGCTGCGGCTGCTTCCTTCCGGACCTGACCGAGTTCACAAGTTAGTGTTGCGGGAGAACCAACAGGGCCCCCATTGACGGCTTCTGTACTCTGAAGCGGTGGGCATTATCGGCGATGCCCCGCCAAATAGCAAGCCAACCGGGGCTAACCGCTGTTTTCTTACCCACCTGCACTGTGGCACACTCTTCGCCTGGGTTTTGACTCGCGCAGGAACAGCAATATGCAACCAGAAGACGCCTCTTTCAGCCAGCGGGTATTCCACATCGTGGCCGCCATTCCTTACGGCAAAGTCACCACCTACGGCGAAGTCGCCCGGCTGGCCGGTTCACCGCGCGCCGCGCGCCAGGTTGGCGGCGTGCTGCGGCGTTTGCCGGAAGGCAGCGCGCTGCCCTGGCACCGGGTGATCAACCGGCACGGACAGATCTCGCAGCAGGGGGAGGATTTTCAACGGCAACGGCAGGCACTGCTGGCGGAGGGGATTATTTTCGGCCCGCACAGCACGGTCGATTTCGAGCGCTACGGCTGGCGCTGGTAAAACAAAACAGCCTTTGGCCGAAGCGCAAAGGCTGTTGATTTCATCTTGCTGTACCGCAGGAAATTTACTGCATGGCGGTTGGCGCAGCCTGAATCGGCACACCCTGAACCGGAACCAGCAGCAGATCGGCGCGGGTACCGTTGCGGTTAACCACTTCCTGGATAGTGTCGGTAATAAACATCAGTCGCCCGTTGACCGTCACCGCCGCGCTCAGAATGATACGCGCATTCGGTTGGATGTCTGACGGATTGTACGGTAGCGTAAAGTTGAATGGCGCCTGTTGCCCTTCAGTACGTATCGCGCGCTGTGCAATCACTTTGGACGGGGCATCCGCCAGCGAGGCGTCAGAGAGGGTGACCGTCAGTACGGCGTCCGGCGGCAGCGCAATACGCTGACGTATATTAACCGAACCTGTCACCGCCGGGCCTTGAATCTGCGTTTGCGCAGCCGCCGGATTACCGGCCGCCTGTGTAGGCACATCAGCACTCTTTTGCGCGCATCCTGCCAGCGTGATCGTCAGTGCCGCGGCACCGCCTACGATTTGCCAGAGTTTCATGGATCGGTCTCCTTTTTTATTATCAACATGTTGGTGGCTTTCACCACCGCACTTATTAAACCTAGCACAAAACACTGATAAATCCACTTTACCCCGCCTATTAATCACTTAAACAGCCCAGGGCGCCCACGATTAAGAGCATTCTCATCGGCCCTGTAATGCAAAATGTTGACGCCACGCCGTGATATTCCGCACACTGCGCAAAATGATTATTAGAAAGGTAACAATTTTATGAGCCAGGCATTGCAAAACCTCCTTGATCTGCTGGATCTGGAGAAAATCGAAGAAGGGCTGTTCCGCGGCCAAAGCGAAGATCTGGGGCTGCGCCAGGTGTTCGGTGGACAGGTTGTCGGCCAGGCGCTCTACGCCGCCAAGCAGACGGTGCCGGACGAGCGCAGCGTGCACTCGTTCCACAGCTACTTCCTGCGCCCGGGCGACAGCAGCAAACCCATCGTTTACGACGTAGAAACCCTGCGCGACGGCAACAGCTTCAGCGCCCGTCGCGTCAGCGCTATTCAGCACGGCAAACCTATTTTCTATATGACCGCCTCTTTCCAAAGCCCGGAAACCGGTTTCGAGCACCAGAACCTGATGCCGGACGTGCCGCCTCCAGAAGGGCTGCTGTCCGAGTCAGAGATCGCCCAGAAGCTGGCGCATATGCTGCCGGAAAAAGTGCGCGAAAAATTTATCGGCCAGAAGCCGATCGAAATGCGCCCGGTGAAATTCCACAATCCGTTGAAAGGCAGCGTGGAAGAGCCGCATCGCTACGTGTGGTTCCGTGCCAACGGCAGCATGCCGGACGATCAGCGCATCCACCAATATCTGCTGGGCTACGCGTCGGACTTTAACTTCCTGCCGACGGCGCTGCAGCCACACGGCGTCGGCTTCCTCGAGCCGGGCATGCAGGTGGCCACCATTGACCACTCAATGTGGTTCCACCGTCCGTTCCGTATGGATGACTGGTTGCTGTACGCGGTGGAGAGCTCCTCCGCCTCCGGCGCACGGGGCTTTGTGCGCGGCCAGATCTACACTCGCGACGGCGTACTGGTCGCCACCACCGTGCAGGAAGGGGTGATTCGCCAGCGCGACGCCTAATCCGCAATATAAAGTAAGGGGCGATGTTTCCATCGCCCCTTTTTGCTTCATCATTATTTTAGTCTTTCGCGCACTGCCCTGCTTCGAGTCTTATTGGTTGTAGGCGCTCTCGCCGTGGCTGTTGACATCCAGCCCTTCGCGCTCCTGCTCTTCCGGTACTCTCAGCCCCACCATCGCGCCCGCAATCTTGAAGGCGATAAAGGCGGCGACGCTTGACCACACCAGCGTAATCACGACGCTCAGCAGCTGGATCCACACCTGATGGCCCATCGTCACGCCTTCGGCATAGCCGGTGCCACCGAGGGAAGAAGCGGTGAACACGCCGGTCAGCAGACAGCCGACGATGCCGCACACCCCGTGCACGCCGAACACGTCGCAGGTGTCGTCCACCTTAAGCCATTTCTTCAACGTCACGACGCCCCACAGGCCGGCGACGCCCCCCACCAGGCCGACGATCAACGCGCCGCCCACGCCCACGGTGCCCGCCGCCGGCGTAACGGCAACCAGCCCGGCGATCATGCCGGAGCAGGCGCCCAGCAGCGAAGGCTTGCCGCGCAGCACCCACTCGGCGAAGGTCCAGGAGAGAATGGCGCCCGCGGTAGCCACCACCGTGTTGAGGAATGCCAGGGCCGCGATGCCGTTGGCCGCGCTGGCGGAACCGGCGTTGAAGCCGAACCAGCCGATATACAGGATGGACGCCCCGGTAAACACCATCGGCAGGTTGTGCGGTTTGAACGCCTCTTTACCGAAGCCGGCGCGTTTGCCGAGCAGATAGGCGCCGATCAGCCCCGCGCTGGCGGCGTTGATGTGTACCACGGTGCCACCGGCGAAGTCCAGCGCGCCGTCGGTGGCCAGATAGCCACCGCCCCACACCATGTGCGCGATCGGCAGGTAAGACAGGGTGAACCACAGGATCGCGAAGATCAGCACCGCCGAGAAGCGAATGCGTTCGGCGAAGCCCCCCACCACCAGCGCCACGGTAATGCAGGCGAAGGAGGCCTGGAAAGCGACGTGGATCATCTGGCTGATGCTGCCAGTGACGCTGTCGATGCCGATGCCTTTCAGCATCGCCGTCTCGAATCCGCCGAACACCGCATTGCCTTCGCTGAACGCCAGGCTGTAGCCATACAGCACCCACAGCACGCAGACCAGCGCGAAGGTGACGGTGACCTGCGTCAGCATCGACAGCACGTTTTTGCCGCGCAGCAGGCCGCCGTAAAACAGCGCGATGCCCGGCAGCGTCATGAACAGCACCAACGCGGTGCAGATCATCATAAAGGCGTTGTCGGCCTTATCGGCGACCGCCGGAGCGGCCAGGGCCAAAGAAGGAACCAGGGTTACCGAACTCAGGCCCAACATGGATAACAGTCTTTTCATTATCAATCCATCCCCATTGCTTAACTGAGTTCGTGGTTACAGTGCCGATTCGTCGGTTTCGCCGGTGCGAATGCGGATCACGCGTTGCAATTCGGCAACGAAAATTTTGCCGTCGCCGATTTTGCCGGTATAGGCGGCTTTGCTAATCACATCAACCACTTCATCCAACTGATCGTCGGCGATAGCGATATCGATTTTGACCTTGGGCAGGAAGTTGACGTTATATTCGGCGCCGCGATACAGCTCGGCATGCCCCTTCTGGCGGCCAAAGCCCTTCACTTCGGTTACGGTCAACCCCTGAATGCCCACGGAGGACAGAGCCTCGCGCACATCCTCCAGCTTGAACGGTTTGATTACCACGGTCACCAGCTTCATATTGCCCCTCCACGAATTAAGCCCAAACTCACCCCTGGTACGCGTCATATGTAGCAAGGGCTGTGCCAAATTTAATTTTGCATGACGATTCAGCGGATTAGCGCACACGCGGGCGCCGCCGCGACGCAGCGCAGCGCCGATACCTTGAATGGGTTAAATAATGCGCACTGATTTGGTGCACATCGCGTCGAAAAAGTGCAGAAAGGGGGCATGGCACAGGCGGGTTGCCTGCTTGTGGTGCGTGGAAAAGAAACAAGGGCCGCGATCGCGGCCCCCTGGGATCAGGCGGGTTGACTCTCCTCGCGCACCGCTTCCGCCAACTGCTCGCCCGCCAGCTGCAGCTGATACATCTGGTAGTAGCGCCCCTGCTGCGCCAGCAGCTGTTGATGGTTGCCCTGCTCCACCGCGTGGCCGCGATGCAGCACCAGAATGGAATCGGCATCGACGATGGTTGAGAGGCGGTGGGCGATCACCACCAGCGTGGTGTGCTCGCGGATCGCACGCAGCGCCCGCTGGATAGCCTGCTCGGTGCCCGAATCGATGTTGGCGGTCGCCTCGTCGAGAATCAGGATCTGCGGCGCCTGCACCAAGACCCGCGCCATCGCCAGCAGCTGTTTCTGCCCGACCGACAGGTTATTGCCCTGCTCCCCCAGGCGGGTGTGGATACCCTGCGGGAAGCCGCGCACCAGACTCGCCAGCTGCACCGTTTCCAGCGCCCGCCAAACGGCGTCTTCCTCGATGTTACGCCCCAACGTGACGTTGGCCAGTACCGAATCGGCGATCACCACCGGATCCTGCTGCACCATCGCTACGCCCTGACGCAGCGTGCGGTGCGACAGGCTGGATATCGGGCGTCCATCGAGACGCACTTCCCCCTCGCTGACCGGGTAATAGCCCATCAGCAAGTTGGCCAAGGTGCTCTTGCCGCTGCCGGTATGTCCGACCAGCGCCACGAAGCCGCGTGAGGGCACCGCCAGCGAAATATGCTGCAGCACCTTTTTGTCCGCACGGTAAGCGAAGCTCAGATCGGTGATGTCGATGCGGCCACCGGCCAGAGGACGATCGTCGGCACCGTAACTCTGCTGGCTGCGATCCATCAGCTCGAAAATGCGTTCGCCGGCCACCACCGCCTGCTGCAGGATCGACTGCTGTGACGTCAGCTCGATCAGCGGTTCATTCAGACGCCCCAGGTAGTTGATGAAGGCGTAGAGGACGCCGACGCCAATCACGCCCTCGCCGCTGAAGCCGAACAGCATCAACAGGCCGCACAGCACCAGCGCCGAAAACAGGCTGAGCAGCGGCCGCAGCAGAAAACCGTCGAGCCGCAGGGTCTGCATGCGCGCAAGATAATGCGACTGGCTGGCGGCGCTCATGCGCTCGCCGAAGCGCACCTGCTGGCGGAACTGCTGAATCACGCCCATGCCGTTGATCACTTCGTTGAAACCGTCGTTGATGTCCGCCAGATAACTGCGCACCCGGCGCACAATCGGCGTGCTGTAGTATTGATAGATGCCCATCACCACGAACACCGCCGGGAAGATGCAGATAGCCACCAGCGCCATGCGCCAGTCGAGGCTGAACATCGCCACCAGCATGGCGCCGATCAGCGCGGCGCTTTTCAGCACCGTGGAGACCACCATCACGTACAGATCCTTGATCACTTCGGTGTCGTTGGTAACGCGCGAGATCAATTGCCCGACCGGTTGTGTGTCAAAGGCGCTGAGCGGTTGGCGCAGCGCGGCGTCCATCACGTCGGTACGCAACCGCTGCACCACGCCCACCGCCGCCTGGTTGAACAACAGCGCCTGGAAGTAGTGCAGCGCCGCCGCCAGCAGCTCCAGCAGAATGTAGGCCGCCGCCAGCCCGCCGACAATCATCAGCGGCAGTTGCCCTTTGGCGACGTAATTATCGATAAAATAGCTGACCAGGATCGGCCCGGCGACTTCCGCCGCCGCCGCTATCCACAGCATCAGCACCGCCAGCCCCAGCGGTTTGCGGTACGGCGAGCCGTAGGCCAGCAGCCGCTTCAGCGTCGGCCACAGCTTTTGCACTTTATTCATCGGCCAACGCCTCCTCGCCGTTTTCCGGCGCTTCGTCCAGCGCCGCTTCCAGCTGCTGATAACGGTACATATCGCGATACCAGCCCGGCTGCGCCGCCAGCGCCGCCGGATCGCCGCGCTGCGCTACACCGCCGTGCTGCATCACCAGGATCTCGCTGGCTTCGGTCAATGCCGACAGCCGGTGCGCGCTGATGATCACCGTGCGATCTTGCCCCCAGCTGCGCAGGTTGTGCAGGATTTGGTGTTCGGTACGGCCGTCCACCGCCGACAGCGCGTCGTCGAGGATCAAGATCTCTGCATCCAGCAGCAGCGCACGCGCAATGGAGATGCGCTGTTTCTGCCCGCCCGACAACATCACGCCGCGTTCGCCCACCTCGGTGTCATAGCCTTGCGGCAACCGCAAAATGTCCTCATGGACGCTGGCCAGCCGCGCTGCCTGTTCGATCTGCGCCTGCGTCGCGCCCGGATGGCCCAGCGCGATGTTGTTCGCCACGGTATCGGAGAACAGGAACGGCGTTTGGCTCACCACCGACAGTCGCGAACGCCAGTCGTCAAGTTTGACCTGCGGCAACGGCAGGCCGTGATAGCGGATCTGCCCTTGGTCGACGTCGAACTGACGCTGGATCAGCGACAACAGCGTCGATTTACCGGCCCCGGTCGGCCCGCACAGCCCCAGCATTTGCCCTGGTTTCAGCGTCACCGCCACATCGTGCAGCGCCGGATGTGGGTTTTCCGGGTAGTGGAACGCGCGGATATCCACGTCCAGCACGCCGCGCCCGGCCGGCAGCGCCTGTGGGCCATCCTGCACCGCCGGCGCCTCATCAAGCAGGCTGCGGATGCGGCTGTAGGCCGCGCTGCCGCGTTCGACGATGTTGAACATCCAGGCCAGTGCCAGCATCGGCCAGATCATCAGGCCGAGATACATCACAAAGCTGGTCAGTTGCCCGAGCGTCAGCGAACCGTTCACCACCATCCAGCTGCCGCCGCCAATGGCCAGCAGGTTAGACGCACCGATGGCGATATAAATGGTCGGATCGAAGCGCGCATCCACCCGCGCCACGTGCATGTTCTTGGCCCCGGTCTGCGCCGCCACCTCGGCGAAGCGGTTGGATTGGTGATCTTCCAGCCCGAAGGCCTTGATCATGCGGATGCTGGTCATGCTTTCCTGCGCCTGATCGTTCAGGCTGGAAAACGCCGCCTGTGCCGATTTAAAGCGCTGGTGCAGCTGATCGCCGTAATATTTGATGGCGATCGCCATCAACGGCATCGGGATCAACGCCAGCACTGTCAGTTGCCAGCTGATTTGGGTGCTCATCACCACCAACACCACCAACCCCATCACCAGCGAATCCACCAGCGTCAGCACGCCTTCACCGGCGGCGAATACCACGCGATCCACATCGTTGGTGGCGCGCGCCATCAGATCGCCAGTGCGGTGACGCAGGTAAAACGCGGGGTTTTGCCGGCTGAGCTGACGGTAAAAGTTTTCGCGCAGCTCGACCGCGAGCTGGTAGGACGCGCCGAACAGCAACACCCGCCACACATAGCGCAGCAGGTAAACGACGATCGCGGTACCGATCATCAACCCGAGCCAGGCCATCAGCACGCCGGTGGACATCTGTTTTTCGGTGACGCCGTCCACGATGATGCCGACCAGCTTAGGCGGCAGCAGTTGCAGGATGGCGATGACGATCAGCAGCACCACCGCCCCGAGGTAGCGGCGCCACTCCCGGCGGAAGTACCAGCCGATTTGAGCAAATAATCTCACGCAGTTTGATTCCAGGGTTTTATGGGATTTGTCTCTTTTTCTGCTTCAGCAGAGCAGGATACCACCGTTGAGCCGCCCGTCCGGTGAACTTTTCACTCCGGCACCGGCAGCGCGGTGGTGTATTTGATTTTTTCCATGGCAAAGCTCGAGGTGACGTCGATGAGGCCCGGTACGCCGTTCACCAGACGCTTATAAAAGCCGTCGTAGCTTTTCATGTCCGCCACTTCGACCTGCATCAGGTAGTCGTACTCTCCCGCCATGCGGTAAAACGCCAGCACCTCGGGCATCTGGCTGGTCAGCTGCACAAAAGCCTGATACCACTCGCTGCTGTGCTGCTGGGTTTTGATCAGCACGAACGCCGTCAGCCCCAGGCCGAGCTTTTCATTATCCAGCAAGGCCACCCGACCGCGGATATAGCCCTCGTCTTCCAGACGCTTCAGGCGTTTCCAGCACGGCGTCGAGGTCAAATTGACCGCATCCGCCAGCGCCTGCAGCGACTGGGTGCAATCTTGCTGCAGCATGCACAGCAGCTTACGGTCTGTTTTATCTAACATAGCGGCCACCAGGAGAAAAATTTTCTCTCATTAGGCGATTAAACAGGAAAAATGGCAATCCTTTTTTCCCGCCGACAGGCTATGCTACGCCATAAATCAGCCCCCTATTCTGAGGCCAAATCATGACAAACTCTTGGGTAAAATATGCTATCGGTGAAATAGAAGCGGATTTTCAACGCTCCGCCGATACGCACCTAATTCGCCTGAACCTGCCGGCGTTTCCCGGCATCTGCCTGTACCTGAAAGATGAGAGCACCCACCCGACCGGCAGCCTGAAACACCGCCTGGCGCGCTCGCTGTTCCTTTATGGCCTGTGCAACGGCTGGATCACCGAGAACACCACCATTATCGAGGCCTCCTCCGGCAGCACCGCGGTGTCCGAAGCCTACTTCGCTCGCCTGATCGGCCTGCCGTTCATCGCGGTGATGCCGTCCTGCACCGCGCGCCGCAAGGTGGAACAGATCGCCTTTTACGGCGGCCGCTGTCACTTCGTCGATCACGCCGCCCAGATCTACGCCGCCTCCGAACAGCTGGCGAAAGAGCTGAACGGCCACTATATGGATCAGTTCACCTACGCCGAGCGCGCCACCGACTGGCGCGGCAACAACAACATCGCCGACAGCATCTTCCGCCAGATGGCGCGCGAACCCTTCCCGGTGCCGAAACACATCGTAATGAGCGCCGGCACCGGCGGCACCTCCGCCACGCTGGGGCGCTACATCCGCTATCAGGGGCACGACACCCGGTTGACGGTGGTCGATCCGGAAAACTCGGTGTTCTATGACTGCTTCCACCACGGCGATCGCACCCTGATCGGCAGCTGCGGCAGCCGTATCGAAGGCATCGGCCGCCCACGCGCCGAGCCGTCGTTCATCCCATCGGTGGTCGACAACATGCTGCGCGTGCCGGATGCTGCCAGCGTCGCCACCATTCACTGGCTGGAAGGCGTGCTGGGCCGCAAGGTTGGCGCCTCTACCGGCACCAACGTTTGGGGTGCGCTGCAGTTGGCGAAGCAGATGCGGGAAAACGGCGAGCAAGGATCGATCGTCACCCTGCTGTGCGACAGCGGCGAGCGTTACCTGGATACCTATTACAATCCGGAATGGGTCAGCAACAACATCGGCGATCTGCAGCCGTATCTGGCGCAGCTGGCGGATTTGTAACGCCAGGCGTTAGGTAAAAAAAAGCCGGGTAGTCATACCCGGCCGGCTGTAAGGAGAACCTCATTCTTCGGGGGAATAGGTGAGGCAAGGTGAACGCAGCCAATGTTGTAAATAGTGGGCCACCGCCTGTTGCTGGCAATGGCCGATAACCGGTAGCTGCGGCAGCAGGGATTTCAGCTGCGGCAGGGCGTTGCCCATCACCACGCCGTGCCCCACCGCCCCCAGCATCTCTTTGTCGTTCATTGCGTCGCCGAACGCCATGCAATCGGCCATCGTCAGCCCCAGATGGCGGCTCAGCCGGTCCAGCGCCGTACCCTTGTTGCAACCGAGCGGCAACACCTCCAGGCAGTCGTAGGCGGAAAAGCACAGATCGGCCTCACCACCCAGCTGTGCCCGCAGCTGCACCTGCAAGGCCAGCAATTCCTCATGCGGTGCGACAAAACACACCTTGCTGTTGCCGAACGCCGGCAGGCGGCGCACGTCGGCCAACTGAAAACGAAAGCCGCTCAGGTGATGCGCCCGCAGCATCTCTTCCGGCACGGGGAATTCGGTCAGCCAACCTTCGTCGCGGAACACATGCATGCTGGCGCAGGTGCGCCAATGATGATGCAGCACCTCTTCGGCGACCGCCGCCGGCAGATCGGTAGCATGCAGCTGTTGGCCGCGGTTGTCATACACCCGCGTGCCATTGCCGGTGATCAGGTAGCCCTGCAGCCCCAGCTGCGCCATGATCGGTTGCGCATCGAGGTAGTGCCGTCCGGTGGCGAACGTCACCACCATCTCCCGTTCCACCAGCTGGTTCAGCACCGCCAGCGTTTCCGGGCCAACCCGGTGATCCGGCATCAACAGCGTGCCGTCCATATCGAAAGCTGCCAGGCGATACATAGAGACCTCTGAATGTGAACGCGATTACAATCACTGCAGTATGGGATGGCATTTGCGGAAGTAATAGTGAACAATTTGAGAAAACTGTTCCGGATTTCTACTCATGCGCCTGGTTCACCGTCTCAGCCAATATCAACGCCTGTACCATCAACTCGGCAGCGCGCCGGTCGCCGTGACCATCGGCGAACTGGCGGCGATGTTCTATTGCAGCGAGCGACACGCCCGCACGCTGGTGCAACAGCTGCAGGATCAAGGCTGGTTGAGCTGGCATTCGCAGCCCGGCCGTGGCAAACGCGCTCGCCTGCACTGCCTGAAAACCCCGGATGAACTGCGCGCGCAGCTACTGCAACAGCTACTGCAACAGGGCAACCATCAGGGGGCGCTGGAGATGGCGCAACTCGATCCGCAGCACCTGCAGGATCTGCTCAGCCCGCACCTCGGCGGGCAATGGCAGGCCGGCAGCCCGACGCTGCGCATTCCCTATTACCGCACGCTGGAAGCGCTCGATCCGCTCACGCTGACCGGCCGCGCCGAACAACATCTGGTGTCGACCCTGCACGCCGGGCTGACGCGCCTGATGACCGGTAACCCGGAACCGCAGCCCGATCTGGCGCACCACTGGCAGATTGACGATCGCGGCCTGCGCTGGCGCTTCTTTCTGCGCAGCCAGCTGCGCTGGCACAACGGTGAACCGCTGACCGGCCACCAGCTGCTGCAAACGCTGGAAAAACTGCAGCGCCACCCGCGTAGCCAACCCAGCTTGGCCAACGTCGCGAACATCAGCCTGCCGCATCCGCTGTGCATTCAGTTTGATCTGCAGTTGCCGGACTATTGGCTGGCCCACCGGCTGGCGGAGCTGCCTTGTCTGATGCCCCATCCGGAGCTGCCGGCCATCGGCGCCGGCCCGTTCAAACTGACGTTGAATGAACCGCAGCTGGTGCGGCTAGAACAGCACGCCGGTTACCATCTGCAGCATCCGTATCTGGACACCATCGAATACTGGATCACCCCCGATCTGCCCACCGCCGGCGCCGACGCCAGCTGCCAGCATCCGGTGCGCATCACCATCGGTCAGCAAGACGATTTGGCGCAGGCCCGGCCGGTACAGCGCAGTATGAGCCTGGGCTGGTGTTATTTGGCGCTGAACCTGCGCCACGGCGTGCTGAGCGAAGCCCAGGGGCAAAAGCTGCTGATGCTGATCCAGCAGTCAGGCCTGCTGAACCATCTGCCGATCCCCAACAGCGTGATCACCCCCAGCCATGAAATGCTGCCCGGCTGGCGCATTCCCAGCCAACAGATTGAAGAAGATGTCCCCCTGCCTGCCCGGCTGACGCTGCTGTATCGGCCGCCGGTCGAGCTGGAAACGGTGACGGTCGCGCTGCAACAGCTGTTGGCGCAGCACGGCTGCGAGCTGGAGGTGCGCTACTACGCCGGCAAGCGCTGGCAAAGCGAGGAACAGATCGCCCAGGCCGACCTGCTGTTGGCGGACAACCTGATCGGCGAAGCGCCTGAGGCGACGCTGGAGAGCTGGCTGCGGCAGGATACGCTGTGGCGCGGCATCCTGACGGAAAGCCGCTGGCAGCAGCAACAGGAGACGCTGCAGCAGATCCAGCAGCTGCAGGCGCAGCAACCGCGCTTCGAGCGGCTGCAGGCCTATTACCAACGGCTGATGGCCGCCGCCATCATCACGCCGCTGTTCCACTACCAGTATCAGATCAGCGCGCCGCCGCGCATGCATGGCGTGACGCTGACCGCGCACGGCTGGTTCGATTTTTGCCAGGCGTGGCTGCCGCCGCCGGTGGACGACGCACCGACCTGAGCCGAACCGCCCTGCGCCTGGCGGCCCTTTCTGCTACTATTGTCGCCGCAACGCAATTTTTATCCTGCCGCCCGAATGTGTATCGGGAATGGCCAAAGTCCAAAAAGGTGATTTTATGAAGCGCGCGGTTGTCGTTTTCAGCGGTGGACAAGACTCCACGACCTGCTTGATCCAGGCATTGCAACAGTATGACGAAGTTCACTGCGTCACGTTCGATTATGGCCAGCGCCATCGCGCCGAGATTGAAGTGGCTCAAGAGCTGTCGGTGGCCCTCGGCGCCAAAGCGCACAAGGTGCTGGACGTAACGCTGCTCAATGAGCTGGCCGTCAGCAGCCTGACGCGCGACAATATTCCGGTTCCCGCCTACGATCCCAACCAGAAAAACGCGCTGCCGAGCACCTTCGTGCCGGGCCGCAATATCCTGTTCCTGACGCTGGCGGCGATCTACGCCTACCAGGTGGAAGCGGAAGCGGTGATCACGGGCGTGTGTGAAACCGACTTCTCCGGCTACCCGGATTGCCGCGACGAGTTCGTTAAAGCACTGAACAAAGCGGTGGTGCTGGGCATCGCTCGCGATATCCGCTTCGAAACGCCGCTGATGTGGCTGAACAAGGCCGAGACCTGGGCGCTGGCGGATTATTACCACCAGTTGGATCGCGTGCGGCAGGATACGCTGACCTGCTACAACGGCATCAAGGGTGACGGCTGTGGTGAATGCGCTGCCTGCAACCTGCGCGCCAATGGCCTGATGCAATACCGGGCCAACCAGGCGGAAGTGATGGCGGCGTTGAAACAGAAGGCCGCTCTGGCCTGAGGCAGTGACGGCGGCAACCTCTGCCGCCCGTGAGTTTACTGCGGGTTTTCCTTCAGCGTGAGCGCCTCCAGGTGCTCGCGCAATTCGCCTTCAATAGGCAGCGCCCGCTGCGTTTTCAGATCGACGCACACGAAAGTCAGCAGCGCGTCGGCCACCGGCGTCCCCGCCGGATCCTGCGTCACTTTTTGGCTCAGCACCCCGCTCTTGCCGTTGAGCTGCACCATCTGGCTGTCGATACGCAGCTTATCCCCCAATACTGCCGGGCTGCGGTAATTGATATTGATGTTCACCACGATGAAAGCGATGTTGTTTTCCGTCATCCAGCGGAACCCGGCCTCGTTTTCCAGCCACTCCCAGCGCGCCTCTTCCAGAAACTCCAGATAGCGGGCGTTGTTAACGTGCTGGTAAACATCAAGGTGATAACCGCGAACTTTGATAAAGGTTTGCATAGGGAACGATCGCTCCTGCCTGGTGATTACAGAAAGAGGGAGCCGCAGAGGCTCCCTCGCCCGTTTGGTCAACTCGCCAAACTGGTAAGACCTGTAAAATGTAGCAGAGGAGTCACGGCCTCAGCGGCATTTTGCCACGCAGCCGCGACCGGGATCACATTTTCAGTCGGGTGCGATTCTTCTCGAACAGCGCCGGCCCGATGCCCGGCACCTCCTGCAACTGCTCAACCTGGGTGAACGGCCCGTTCTGTTCGCGGTAGCGCACGATGCCTTCCGCCTTCTTCAGACCGACGCCGCTCAGGGCGGCAGCCAGCTGTTCGGCGGTGGCCTGATTGATGCTGACCGCCGCCTCTTCGGTTGCCTTGGTCATCACCGATTGCCCGCCATTGCCCGCCGGTGTTGAGAGCATCGGCGCCGGCGCATCGGCTTTATCTACCGCGGCGGCTGGCCCCGCGAGGCATAACAACAGCGCGGTCAGCGCCGCTTTGACGTGATGACGGTAACCTGATAACGCTTTTTTCTCTGTATGTTGCATGCTGTATCCTCCTTGTGTGTGACAGCACGGCTACCTTGCCGCGGCGGCGGATATTCAGCAATCGGCGGATATCAGATGTGGAAAAGGCCGCGAAAGCGGCCTTTGTTTGTTGCACTGCGTTGCAGAAAAATGCGGCGATTACTGCGGCTGTTGCTCAGCGGCGCCCATTTTGATTTTGGCTTCTTTACGCAGGCTCGCCAGCAGCGAATCGAAGGAAACGCCGGTCGCGCCCTCTTCCATCTTGCCGACGAAGGTTTTCATTTCGTCTTCCGGCAGCGTGCCTGGCTTCACCGCATCGAGTGCGATCAGCACCACGTTGTCCTGGCGATCCTGCGACATGCCGTACACCGGTTTGCCGTCCTGCGGGTGCGGCAGCGCGAACACGCTCTCCACCAGCTGGCTGTCTTCCGGCGCGCGCGCCATCTTCTGCACGGCGCCAAAGCTCAGGCCGGCAGCTTTCATCGCCTCGTCGCCCTTGCCCTGCTTCAGCTCAACCAGCAGCTTCTCGCCCTGCAGTTTCGCTTCCTGCACCGCTTTGTTGCGCTTCACCAGCTCGGCCACGCGGTCTTTCACCTGGTCGAACGGTTCGATGCCTTCCGGCTTGTGGCCGCTCACGCGCACCACGAAGGCGCGGTCGCCGTCTACGGTGATAACGTCAGAGTTGCTGCCCGGCGCACCGTTCTCGCCGATCAGCGAGCCGTCGAAGATCGCCTGCACGACCGGCTTGAAGTTCAGCGCGGCAGGAATGTTGTCACGGGTGAACCAGTCGCTTTGCGCCGCTTTCACGCCGGCCGCTTCTTCAGCCGAGGCCAGAGATTCGTTGTCGCTGGTCGCCGCTTCGCTCACCTTCTGCTGCAGCGCGTAATACGCGTCTACCGCTTTCTCCTGCTGCACCTGCTTGGCGATAGCGTCATGCACTTCGCTCAACGGTTTCAGTTTCTCAGGTTCGATGTCGTTCAAACGCACGATCAGGAAGCCGACAGAGGATTTTACCACGCCGGACAGCTGCCCTTTCTCGGTCAGGTTAGCCTGCTTCAGCTCGTCAGCGGTGGTTTCCGGCTCCAGCCAACCCAGCTCACCGCCGGTACGGCGTGAAATGATGTCGGTGGATTTTTCTTTCGCCAGGGTGGCGAAATCGGCGCCCTTCTTCAGCTCGTCCAGCGCCGCGTTGGCTTCCGCCTCGGTTTTCAGCTGGATCACGCTGTAGTTTTTACGCTCCGGCTGGCCATAGCTGCTCTTGTGCTGGTCATAGTAAGCGCTGATGTCCTCTTCGCTCACTTTCACCTTGTCCTGCATGGACGCGGCGTCCAGCGGGATATAGCTCACCTTCACCTGCTCCGGTGCGATGAAGCTGTTCTTGTTCTGATCGTAATACGCCTTCAGTTCGTCGTCGCCGGCGCTCTGTTTCGCCTGCAGCGCTTTCAAATCGATAGTCGCCAGGCGCACGTCGCGCTCCTGCAGCACCAACGCCGCCATGGCTTGCGATTCAGACGGCAGCACGAAGCCGGAATCGCCGAAGGCCTGGATCACCTGCTGATTGACCAATTGCTGGCGCATCGACTGCGCGAAGTTGTCGGCGGTGTAGCCCATGCGGCCGATCAGGTCGAGGTATTTGGCGTTATCAAACTGGCCGTTGGTCTGGAAGTAAGGCGCCTTGCGGATGGCGTCCTTGATCTGATCGTCGCTGACCGCCAGGCCCAGCTTCTTGGCATACTGATCAAGCAGCATGTTGTCGATCAACTGGGACAACACCTGACGGCGCATCTGCTGCATGTAGCCTTCGTTGCCGGCCAGCGCGGAGAACTGGTCACCCAGTTGCTGCTGCATGCGGCTACGCTCGCTTTGGAAAGCCTGTTCCAGCTGAGCGCGTTCGATCGTCTGACCATTTACTTTCGCAGCATAATCGCCGGAGCCGCCGATCAGGTAGTTACCCACCCCGGTCAGAACGAATGACAGGATGATCAGGGCCAGGATGATTTTGAGCACGACGTGATTGGCAGCCGCGCGTAAATTGTCCATCATAGTGTGACAACACTCCGCTGTGATGTGGATTAACAACCCTTGTGCAGGCGCGTTCCCTGCGACAAAAATAAAAAAAGCGCATCAGTCCGATGCGCCTTGTATCTTACCTTACCAGCACCGCTGCGTCAGGTGATTGTTTATTACAAAACCCTGTTACGCTAAACGGTTAGACGCTAAATCAGTTTACAGCGTCTTTCAGCGCTTTCCCTGCACGGAAGGCCGGTACTTTGGCTGCCGCGATTTTGATCTCTTTACCGGTCTGCGGGTTGCGGCCGGTACGAGCCGAACGTTCACGCACGGTGAAGGAACCGAAACCTACCAGAGCCACGTCATCCCCTGCTTTCAGAGAGTCGGTAACGGAAGCGATTACTGCGTCTAAAGCACGTCCCGCTGCCGCTTTGGAAATATCAGCACCTGCGGCAATCTTGTCGATCAGTTGTGACTTATTCACTCTATCATCCCCTCTAGAATTCTATCGTCGCACCGAAAAATCCCTACGGTTGCGACAGCGCAGCTGTTATATCAATCCCATCGAACCTTGGCAAGCCACCGACTGGGTGGCAAAACGCGGGCCGACAGAGATCTAACTTAGCGGTACAAAAAAATACTGGCAAGTCCGAAATGGCTTGCCAGTATAAGTTTTATCAATGGTTTTTGCGATTCGTCACTATTTTGCCGCTACCGGCAGTGCGCCGAAGGCCGGGTTTTGCAACGCAATGTTCAAAACTTCATCGATTCGCTGCACCGGATGAATCTCCAGATCGGCGATAACATTGTCCGGGATCTCCTCCAGATCGCGCTTGTTCTCGTAAGGGATCAGCACGGTTTTGATGCCGCCGCGATGCGCCGCCAACAGCTTCTCTTTCAGGCCGCCGATCGGCAACACCTGGCCGCGCAGCGTGATCTCGCCGGTCATGGCCACATCGGCGCGTACCGGGTTACCGGTCAGACAGGAGACCAGCGCGGTGCACATCGCGATACCGGCGCTCGGGCCGTCTTTCGGCGTCGCCCCTTCCGGCACGTGCACGTGGATGTCGCGTTTCTCGTAGAAATCGGCGTTGATGCCCAATTTCTCCGCGCGCGCGCGCACCACGGTCAGCGCCGCCTGAATCGATTCCTGCATCACCTCACCCAGGGAACCGGTGTAGGTCAGCTTGCCTTTGCCCGGCACGCAGGCGGTTTCGATGGTCAGCAGATCGCCGCCCACTTCCGTCCACGCCAGCCCGGTGACTTCGCCCACGCGGTTTTCGGTATCCGCACGGCCGTAATCGACGCGCTGCACGCCCAGGTAATCCTTCAGGTTGTCGCCGTTGATCTCGATATGCTTGAGCTTCTTGTCCATCAGCAACGTTTTCACCGCTTTACGGCACAGCTTAGAGATTTCACGCTCCAGGCTACGCACCCCGGCTTCGCGGGTGTAGAAGCGAATGATGCCGATGATGGCGCTGTCATCGACCGTCAGTTCGCCTTTTTTCAGCGCGTTGCGCTCAAGCTGCTTCGGCAGCAGGTGCTGCTTGGCGATGTTGAGCTTCTCGTCCTCGGTGTAACCCGACAGGCGGATCACTTCCATACGGTCCAGCAGCGGCGCAGGAATGTTCATCGAGTTAGAGGTGGCAACGAACATCACGTCGGACAGATCGTAATCGACTTCCAGGTAGTGGTCGTTGAACGCCACGTTCTGTTCCGGATCCAGCACCTCCAGCAGAGCGGAAGCCGGATCGCCGCGCATGTCGGAAGACATCTTGTCGATCTCATCCAGCAGGAACAGCGGGTTCTTCACCCCAACCTTAGCCATCTTCTGGATCAGTTTGCCTGGCATCGAACCGATGTAGGTACGACGGTGACCGCGGATTTCCGCTTCGTCACGCACGCCGCCCAGCGCCATGCGCACGTACTGG
Source organism: Serratia bockelmannii (assembly GCF_008011855.1). Lineage (GTDB taxonomy): Bacteria > Pseudomonadota > Gammaproteobacteria > Enterobacterales > Enterobacteriaceae > Serratia > Serratia bockelmannii. The sequence goes on along the minus strand of NZ_VOUX01000031.1, from coordinate 212,708 downwards.
CGACCGGTCGCTTTGGCGATCGACTGCCCCAGTGAGGTTTTACCCACGCCCGGTGGCCCCACCAGACACAGGATCGGCCCCTTGATTTTGCTGACGCGGCTCTGAACCGCGAGGTACTCGAGGATGCGATCCTTGACGCGCTCAAGGCCGTAGTGATCGGTATCGAGCACTTCCTGCGCCTTGTTCAGGTCTTTTTTCACCTTGCTGCGCGCATTCCACGGCACCTGCAGCATCCAGTCGATGTAGCCGCGCACCACGGTCGCTTCCGCCGACATCGGCGACATCATCTTCAGCTTTTGCAGTTCCGCTTCGGTTTTCTCGCGCGCCTCTTTCGGCATTTTCGCCGCATCGATCTTGCGCTTCAGCGCTTCGTGCTCGTCCGGCGCGTCGTCCATTTCGCCCAGTTCTTTCTGAATCGCCTTCATCTGCTCATTCAGATAGTACTCGCGCTGGCTCTTCTCCATCTGCTTCTTGACGCGGTTGCGGATACGTTTCTCAACCTGCAGCAGGTCGATCTCCGATTCCATCATCGCCATCAGGTATTCCAGACGCTCGGTGATGTCGGACATCTCGAGCACCGACTGCTTGTCGCTGAGTTTCAGCGGCATGTGGGCAGCGATGGTGTCCGCCAGGCGCGCGGCGTCGTCGATGCTGTTCAGTGAGGTCAGCACCTCCGGCGGGATTTTTTTGTTCAGCTTGATATAGCCTTCAAACTGATTGATCGCGGTGCGCACCAGCACTTCCTGCTCGCGCTCGTCGATCGATGGCGACTCCAGGTATTCCGCCTGCGCGGCGAAATGCTCACCGCTGTCGGACAGCGTAGTGATGCGCGCGCGCTGCAGCCCCTCGACCAGCACTTTTACCGTGCCGTCCGGCAGCTTCAGCATCTGCAGGATCGACGCTACGGTGCCAACCGAGAACAAGTCGTTAATGCCAGGTTCATCCGTTGAGGCCTCTTTCTGTGCCACCAGCATGATCTTCTTATCGTGATCCATTGCGGCTTCGAGGCACCGAATCGATTTTTCCCGGCCAACAAATAACGGGATCACCATGTGCGGATAAACCACCACGTCGCGCAATGGCAGGACGGGGATTTCAATGCGTTCGGAACGCTCAGGGTTCATAGAGCTCTCTCTTAGTTTAATTTCCGCCAGGTTGAGGGGGAATCTCATGAGACGCAAGCATCTAACGTTTCATAAAATCTGGTTAATGAGTATATGGGGATGAATCTCTTACATTCAACGGCAAGAATGCAGGAAAAAGAAATGGGGGATGAAATCCCCCATTTTGCTGATAACGCTCTGGTTTGACTGGCTAATTATTCGCCAGATGCCTGGGCTTCCGGCTTGCCGTAAATCAGCAGCGGCTTGGATTGGCCGGCGATCACCGACTCGTCGATCACCACTTTGTCTACGCTGTCCATCGACGGCAGATCGTACATGGTGTCGAGCAGCGCACCTTCCACGATGGAACGCAGGCCGCGGGCGCCGGTTTTGCGCGCCATGGCTTTCTTGGCAATGGCGTTCAGCGCTTCGTCACGGAACTCCAGCTCCACGCCTTCCAGGTTGAACAGCGCCTGATACTGCTTGGTCAGGGCGTTCTTCGGCTCTTTCAGGATCTGAATCAGCGCGTCTTCGCTCAGTTCGCTCAGGGTCGCCACGACTGGCAAACGGCCGATGAACTCAGGGATCAGCCCGAATTTGATCAGATCTTCCGGTTCGGCCTGCAGCAGCAGTTCGCCTTCGGTCGCCTTCTCGGACTCGCCCTTGACGGTCGCGCCGAAGCCGATGCCGGAGCCGGTGTTGACGCGCTGACCGATCACCTTATCCAGGCCGGCGAATGCGCCGCCGCAGATAAACAGGATCTTGGAGGTATCGACCTGCAGGAACTCCTGCTGCGGATGCTTGCGCCCGCCCTGCGGCGGAACCGCGGCGATGGTGCCTTCAATCAGCTTCAGCAGCGCCTGCTGCACGCCTTCACCCGAGACGTCACGCGTGATCGACGGGTTGTCGGACTTGCGGGAAATCTTATCGATTTCATCGATATAAACGATGCCGCGCTGCGCTTTTTGCACGTCATAGTCACATTTTTGCAACAGCTTCTGGATAATATTTTCCACGTCCTCGCCCACGTAACCAGCTTCGGTCAGCGTGGTGGCGTCGGCCATGGTGAACGGCACGTCCAGGAAACGCGCCAGCGTTTCCGCCAGCAGGGTTTTACCGCTGCCGGTCGGGCCGATCAGCAAGATGTTGCTCTTGCCCAACTCGATACCGTTGCTGGTATCGCCGTTGCGCAGGCGTTTGTAGTGGTTGTACACCGCAACCGCCAGCACTTTCTTCGCCTGCTCCTGGCCGATGACGTAGTCATCCAGGTGGTGGCGGATCTCGTGCGGCGTCGGCAGCGCACTGCGCTCACGATGCGGGGCAACTTCTTTAATCTCTTCGCGAATAATGTCGTTACACAGATCGACACATTCATCGCAGATATACACTGACGGCCCGGCAATCAGCTTACGCACTTCATGCTGGCTTTTGCCGCAAAAAGAGCAGTACAGCAGCTTTCCTGAACCGTCTTTGCGCTTATCTGTCATCAGTCAAACCTCTTCTTTAGTCTTGTCCCGCAGGAAAATCACGGCGGCAGTGCGCCCAAACTCATATCGGGAACGCCGAGGGGCTACAAGAGAGCGAGCCCCTGCCCACTCTGATTACTATAGTCCATCGGCGCCGCGTGGTTCTAGCTGCGGTGTGTCAGAATGCCGTCAACCAGGCCGTATTCCACGGCTTCTTCCGCGGTCATAAAGCGATCGCGCTCGGTGTCGCGTTCGATCTGCTCCAGCGGCTGGCCAGTATGCTCGGCCATCAGTTCGTTCATGCGCGCTTTCACCTTGAGGATTTCACGCGCGTGGATTTCGATGTCCGTCGCCTGGCCCTGGTAGCCGCCCAGCGGCTGGTGAATCATCACGCGCGAGTTCGGCAGGCAGAAACGCTTGCCTTTGGCGCCGGCGGTCAGCAGGAAGGAGCCCATCGAGCACGCCTGGCCCATACAGATGGTGCTGACGTCCGGCTTGATGAACTTCATGGTGTCGTAAATCGACATGCCCGCGGTAATTACCCCACCCGGCGAGTTGATGTAGAGGTAAATGTCTTTTTCCGGGCTTTCCGCTTCGAGGAACAGCATTTGCGCCACGATCAGGTTGGCCATGTGATCTTCCACCTGGCCGGTCAGGAAAATGATGCGCTCTTTCAGCAGGCGGGAATAGATGTCGTAAGAACGCTCCCCGCGTGAAGTTTGCTCTACCACCATCGGCACCAGCGCCATGTTCGGTGCAAATTGATCTCGTTCGCCACTGTATGACATTACCGTCTCCTAATAGAAATTGCCTTGGCGGCCAGGGTGTCACCCTAATACGCCGATTCTACTTGAGAACGGCCATGATGACTATGCTCAAGCATTCGACCCGCGCCACACGTACCCGACGGTTATTTCATCCCGCGCACTTTGGCAAACAGCCCCAGAATTATTCTTTACAGATTGGGGGAGCCCGGCGCGATTTCAAGCCCAGAGGCCGATTTTCTCCGCGCGCCGAAAACGATGCCGTTAATCTGACCGTTATCATGCCAGCCAGTTCCCCAGGCAACAGGGTAAATATAGTGCATATTGCCCCGTTTAACCTGAGATTAATCAGCAACGTGGCAAAAAGAAAAGCCCGCAACCTGAGGTTGCGGGCTTTTTCATCGTGCGCCGGTTCGCCAGGCGAAACCGGGGGCGCCGTTCATTGCGCCCGGCACGCCGGCATTACGCCTGTTGAGTCTGGTTCATCAGCTCGCTGAAGGTAGTGGCTTTTTCTGTCACTTTCGCTTTTGCCAGCAGGGCTTCAACCGCTTGCTCTTCCAGAGCCACGTTGCGCATGTTGTTCATCAGCTCTTTGTTTTTGCTGTAGAACTCGATGACTTCGCTTGGATCTTCGTAGGCAGAAGCCATTTCTTCGATCAGCGTCTTCACGCGGTCTTCGTCAGCTTTCAGATCGTTGGTGCTGATCACTTCGCCCAGCAGCAGGCCAACCACTACGCGGCGTTTCGCTTGCTCTTCGAACAGCTCGCGTGGCAGTTCCAGCGCTTGCTTCTCGTTGCCGCCGAAACGCTGTGCAGCCTGACGACGCAGTACGTCGATTTCGCCGTCGATCAGGGCAGCAGGCACGTCAATTTCGTTCGCGCTCACCAGGCCATCGATCGCCTGAGACTTGATGCGGTTACGCACGGCGCCTTTCAGCTCGCGCTCCATGTTCTTGCGAACTTCGGTGCGCAGACCGGCAACGGAACCGTCCGCCACGCCGAAACGTTTGATGAACTCTTCGGTCAGTTCCGGCAGTTCGCGCTCTTCAACTTTCTTCAGCACGATAGCGAATTTGGCCGCTTTGCCCTTCAGGTTTTCCGCGTGGTAATCTTCCGGGAAGTTCACGTCGATGGAGAACTCTTCGCCCGCCTTGTGACCGACCAGACCTTCTTCGAAGCCTGGGATCATGCGGCCCTGGCCCATTGCCAGCACGAAGTCAGACGCTTTGCCGCCTTCGAACTCTTCACCGTCGATAGAACCGGTGAAGTCAACGGTCACGCGATCTTCAGCTTCCGCTGCGCGATCGGTTTCTTTCCAGGTCGCCTGCTGCTTGCGCAGGGTGTCCAGCATCGCGTCGACGTCTTCGTCGTTCACTTCGACCACAGGTTTTTCAACTTCGATGTTTTCCAGGCCTTTCAGCTCAACTTCTGGATACACTTCGAATTCAACGGCGAAAGTGAAGTCTTCACCTTCTTTGTACTCGCCCGGCACGTAGTTTGGTGCGCCGGCCGGATTAATCTTTTCTTTGATGATCGCATCAACGAAGCTACGCTGCATCGCTTCGCCCAGCACGTCCTGACGAACAGAAGCGCCGTAACGCTGTTCCACGATGTTCATCGGCACTTTGCCTTTGCGGAAGCCGTCGATACGCACGCTTTTCGCTGCGTTGATCAGCTCTTTCTTCACCGCCTGCTTGATAGTATCAGCCGGTACAGTAATAGAGAGACGGCGCCCAAGGCCTTGAGTGGTTTCTACTGAAACTTGCATCTTGTTACCTCAAAAAAATCACAGTGCTCGGTCAACTCCGTTCCAAGAACCAGGACGGCTACAGATAAGAACCGAGTTCCCTGATGACAGAAGCGTCCCGAAACCATTCCGGAAAAATAAGACGCGACATTATAGCGGCGCATGCGTGGCGAGTCGAGGAAAGCTAGGCGGCGCAGGCGCGCTAAAACTCACACTTTTGCCGATTCGATCGCCAAAAGGCCGCCAAAACAGACCGAACGTTGGCCACATTGCGCGTCGGCCGTGTCGTCGTCAAAAACAGAAACGGCCCGCAGGCCGTTTCAAAATTCGTCAGTAGTAATACCCTAATTCAAGGGCAAAGTTCCACTGATACCTGAAAATTTCCCCCTCAGGCCAGCGTCCCAGCGCCGCGGCACGGCGGCGAGGCCGGCACGGTATCCTGCAACCCTTCCCACTCCTTGAGCGTATAGGTGTGCAGCGCCAGCGCGTGTACGCCATCGGCCAACTCTTCCGACAATACCCCGTAGATGGAGCGGTGACGCGTCAAAAAACGTTCGCCGACGAAGCGATCGCTGACCAATACCACTTTGAAATGGCTTTCTGAACCCGCCGGAACGTTATGACGATAGCTTTCATCAACGACTTCCAGATACGCGGGCTCAAACGCCGCCCTTAACTTTGCTTCTATTTGCTCGCGAATCATAGGATCTCCTTACAACACCGGCAGAGGACCGTGCCCATCTAGTTCAATATTAGCCGGTTTTCCCCCGTTTAGACCATCGCAGGGACAAATTTCTCTTTTCTGCGGTCAAATGATGAGCGCTATCCCCGTCGCTTGGGGGATTATCCGATTGAGCGGGACAAAAAAGCGTGTTTTTATCAACGGCAGGTAAAAATTTGTCACTCTGGCGCCTTCCGCGCTTCCACCGCACGGCGGCGATGCTATGATGTCGGCAATTTGTTGTCGGCTATCCCACTCTGATTATTGCTAAATCCATCGAGAATGAGACAGAAAACATGTTAAAGAAACTTTGTCTTCCTTTGCTGGCCGCCCTGCTGCTGGCCGGCTGCGCAACCAGCAGCAACACCCTGAACGTCACGCCGAAAATCGTTCTGCCGCAGCAGGATCCTACCCTGCAGGGCATCACCGTCAGCATCAACGGTGCGGATCAGCGTACCGACCAGGCGCTGGCCAAGGTAAACCGCGACGGCCAGCTGGTCACGCTGACGCCATCGCGCGATCTGCGTTTCCTGCTGCAGGAAGTGCTGGAGAAACAGATGGGCGCACGCGGCTACATGATCGGCGCCGACGGCCCGGTGGCGCTGCAGATTGTCGTCAATAACCTGTACGCGGACGTCTCCGAAGGCAACCTGCGCTACAACATCACCACCAAAGCCGACATCTCGATCATCGCCCAGGCGAAGAACGGCAACAAGCAGGTGAAGAATTACCGCTCGACCTATAACGTGCAGGGCGCCTTCACGGCGACCAACGAGAAGATCACCGACGCCGTCAACTCCGTGCTGGGCGACGTGATCGCCGACATGGCACAGGACACCAGCGTCAACGATTTCATCAAGCAAAACGCGCGCTAATCACCGCACCTTGCGCCGCCCGGCGGATCGGGCGGCACAGACAGGGAACTCATGTCGAAACACTATCTGAACATCTTCACCCAGCGTAACTCCGCCATTCTGCTGCTGCTGGGCTTCGCGTCGGGTCTGCCGCTGGCATTGACCTCCGGCACGCTGCAAGCCTGGATGACCGTCGAAAATATCGATCTGAAAACCATCGGCATCTTCTCGCTGGTGGGCCAGGCCTATGTCTTCAAATTCCTCTGGTCGCCGTTCATGGACCGCTATACCCCGCCGTTCCTCGGGCGACGACGCGGTTGGTTGCTGATCAGCCAGCTGCTGCTGGTGGTCGCGATCGTGGCGATGGGCTTCATGCAGCCCGCGCAGCACCTGTGGTGGTTGGCGGCGTTGGCGGTGCTGGTGGCGTTCTGCTCCGCCTCGCAAGATATCGTGTTCGACGCTTATAAAACCGACCTGCTGAAAGCCGAAGAGCGCGGCACGGGTGCGGCGATATCGGTACTGGGTTATCGGCTGGCGATGCTGGTTTCCGGCGGCCTGGCGCTGTGGCTGGCGGATCGCTATTTCGGCTGGCAAGCCACCTACTGGCTGATGGCCGGGTTGATGCTGATCGGCGTGGCGGCCACGCTGCTGGCGCCGGAGCCGGACGAAAGCATCCCGGCGCCGCGCACTATGGAACAGGCGGTCGTCGCGCCGCTGCGCGATTTCTTCGGCCGCAACAACGCCTGGCTGATCCTGCTGCTGATCGTGATGTACAAAATGGGCGACGCCTTCGCCGGCAGCCTGAGCACCACGTTCCTGATCCGCGGCGTGGGGTTCGACGCCGGTGAAGTCGGGCTGGTGAACAAAACCCTCGGCCTGTTCGCTACCATCGTCGGCGCCCTGTTCGGCGGTGTGCTGATGCAGCGTCTCAGCCTGTTCCGTGCGCTCATGCTGTTCGGCGTCCTGCAGGCAGTCTCCAACCTCGGGTATTGGATCCTGGCGGTGACCGACAAGAGTCTGCTCACCATGGGCAGCGCCATCTTCCTCGAAAACCTGTGTGGCGGTATGGGCACCGCGGCCTTCGTGGCACTGCTGATGACGCTGTGCAACCGCTCGTTCTCCGCCACTCAGTTCGCGCTGCTGTCGGCGTTGTCCGCCGTAGGACGCGTCTATGTCGGCCCGATCGCCGGCTGGTTCGTCGAAGCCCATGGTTGGCCGCTGTTCTATCTGTTCTCGATCGCCGCCGCCCTGCCGGGCTTGCTGTTGCTCGGCATCTGCCGCCAGACGCTGGAACACACCCAGCAGCATGGCGACTTTATGCCGCGCACCGAGTTTTCAGAATCTTACCGTTGGGCTCTGCGCTTGCTGACGCTAGGCTGTTCGTTGCTGGGTCTGTGGTTGCTGTTGCTGATCGCCAATGCGCTGGACTGGGCACAGGCACCGCTGTTGGCCGATCGGCTGCTGCAGGTCGGCGCCGCGCTGAGCCTGCTCGGCGTCGCAATGGGCAGCACGCTGGATTACTTGGCGTTGCGCCGCACCCGTTTGGCATAACCTGACCGGCCGGCGATTTCGCCGGCCGAAAAAAAAGCGATCCGAGGGTATATTTATTTCGCTAAAAAAAGATAATCGGCGCGGAAATTATTTTTTTATCCGACTGCGGCGCTCGGAAATAAAATTAAATTCACCTTTAAGACACAATTATTTTACATTAAATAAACCTTTTCTGCGTATTTCCCCGCCGCGCATTTCTTCGCCAAATTCATCATACCTTTAGTTTTCCTTAACATACGGGCTGCTCGTCACGATTCAGCGTGCCAACGCGTTGTTGTCATTAGTAAATTGTCACGCAGGGTTACATCTGTGACCCCCTTAACAGAAAGTGTCAACAAGCCGCTGACACTCCCTTAAGCATGTTTACAGTACTGCAACCTTCCCGTAAAATGCCCGCACACATGAAACGACAATTGAGCCTTTGTTATTGAGGTCGTTAGATGAGACTTAAGAAATACAATAAAAGTATTGGGATGCTGTCATTAATCGCAGCCACTGTATTGCTCAGTGGTTGCGATATGGTTTTGATGAATCCCAAAGGAGCAATTGGTGTTGAGCAACGGACACTGATTATCACTGCAATCGCGTTGATGTTGATCGTGGTGGTGCCAGTTATCTTCATGGCGTTCGCCTTTGCCTGGAAGTATCGCGCTTCCAACAAAGACGCCAAGTACAGTCCGAACTGGGCCCACTCCAACAAGATCGAAGCGGTCGTCTGGACCATTCCTATCATTATCATCGCCATCCTTGGCACCATTACCTGGAAGACTACCCACGAACTCGACCCGTTCAAGCCGATTGTCACCGACAAGAAGCCGATGACGATCGAAGTGGTGTCGCTCGACTGGAAATGGCTGTTCATCTACCCGGAACAAGGCATTGCGACGGTTAATGAGCTGGCTTTCCCGAAAGATGTTCCAGTCGAATTCAAGATCACCTCTAACTCGGTAATGAACTCGTTCTTTATCCCGCAGTTGGGTGGACAGATTTATGCGATGGCCGGCATGCAGACCAAACTGCACCTGATCGGCAACGAAGCCGGTGCCTACAAGGGCATCTCCAGCAGCTACAGCGGCGCAGGCTTCTCCGGTATGAAATTCACCGCGATCGTTACCCCGACCGAAGGCGACTTCGATCAGTGGGTGGCCAAGGTGAAGGCATCGTCTAAAAACCTGAACACCACCGACGACTTTAACAAACTGGCAGAGCCGAGTGAAAACAACCCGGTTGAGTACTTTGCCGCTGTCAAACCGAATTTGTTCAAAGAAACAATTGCCAAATTCATGGGCGACATGGATATGCACAAGGGCGCTGGCGCGCACGAAGGCATGGACATGAGCCAAGGTATGGACATGGGTGAACATGCTGCTCACGCCGGAGCCGAGGAATAACTGATGTTGGGAAAATTAACACTTGATGCGGTTCCGTACCACGAACCGATCATCATGGTCACCGTAGCCGCAATTATTGTCGGGGGCCTGGCAGTGCTGGCGCTGCTGACCTATTTCGGCAAATGGAAGTGGCTGTGGAGCGAATGGCTGACTTCGGTCGACCATAAAAAAATTGGTATCATGTACATCGTCGTGGCGATGGTCATGCTGCTGCGCGGCTTCGCCGACGCCATCATGATGCGTAGCCAGCAGGCGTTGGCGTCCGCCGGCGAAGCCGGGTTCCTGCCGCCGCACCACTACGACCAGATCTTCACCGCGCACGGCGTTATCATGATCTTCTTCATGGCGATGCCTTTCGTAGTCGGCCTGATGAACGTCGTGGTACCGCTGCAAATCGGTGCGCGCGACGTTGCCTTCCCGTTCCTGAACTCCCTGAGCTTCTGGTTCTTCGTGGTGGGCGTTGTGCTGATCAACATCTCCCTGGGGGTCGGTGAGTTCGCTCAGACCGGTTGGCTGGCGTATCCGCCGCTGTCGGGTAAAGAGTACAGTCCTGGCGTCGGGGTCGATTACTGGATCTGGAGTCTGCAGATTTCCGGTCTGGGTACCCTGCTGACCGGCGTGAACTTCTTCGCCACCATTCTGAAGATGCGCGCCCCTGGCATGCCTCTGATGAAGATGCCGGTGTTCACCTGGGCGGCACTGTGTACTAACGTCCTGATCATCGTTTCTTTCCCAATTCTGACCGTCACCATCGCGCTGCTGACCCTGGATCGCTATCTGGGCACCCATTTCTTCACCAATGATATGGGCGGCAACATGATGATGTACATCAACCTGATTTGGGCCTGGGGTCACCCAGAGGTGTATATCCTGGTTCTGCCGGTGTTCGGCGTGTTCTCCGAAGTCACCGCAACCTTCTCCAGAAAACGCCTGTTCGGCTATACCTCACTGGTATGGGCAACCATCGCGATTACCGTTCTGTCGTTCATCGTCTGGCTGCACCACTTCTTCACCATGGGGTCCGGCGCGAACGTTAACGCCTTCTTCGGTATCGCCACCATGATCATTTCCATCCCGACCGGGGTGAAAATCTTCAACTGGCTGTTCACCATGTATCAGGGCCGTATCAAGCTCAACTCCGCGATGCTGTGGACCGTTGGCTTCATCATCACCTTCTCCGTGGGTGGTATGACCGGCGTTCTGCTGGCGGTACCGGGCGCGAACTTCGTGCTGCACAACAGCCTGTTCCTGATCGCTCACTTCCACAACGTCATCATCGGCGGCGTGGTGTTCGGTTGCTTCGCGGGCCTGACCTACTGGTTCCCGAAATCCTTCGGCTTCACGCTGAACGAAAAATGGGGCATCCGCGCGTTCTGGTTCTGGATCATCGGCTTCTTCACCGCCTTCATGCCGCTGTACGCATTGGGCTTTATGGGCATGACCCGTCGTATCAGCCAGAACATCAACCCTGAGTTCCACCCTCTGCTGCTGGTTGCAGCCGGCGGTGCGGCGCTGATCGCCTGCGGCATCCTGTGCCAGCTGACCCAGATCTTCGTCAGTATCCGTGACCGCGAACAGAACCGCGATCTGACCGGTGACCCATGGGGTGCTCGTACTCTGGAGTGGTCAACCTCGTCTCCACCGCCGTTCTATAACTTTGCCGTAGTGCCACAGATCCATGACCGTGATGAGTTCTGGGACATGAAAGAAAAAGGCGAAGCGTATAAGAAACCGGCTAAATACGAACCGATTCATATGCCTAAGAACACCGGCGCCGGCGTTATCATCGCCTTCTTCAGCCTGGTATTCGGTTTCGCAATGATTTGGGAAATCTGGTGGATGGCTCTGGCCGGCTTCATCGGTATGATCGTTGTCTGGATCGGCAAGAGCTTCGATCACGATGTTGACTACTATGTGCAGGTTGATGAAATCGAGCGCATTGAGAACCAACACTACGAACAAATCCGTAAAGCAGGCGTGAACCATGTCAACTGAAACTCTGACCAATCATAACGCAGCCCATGCAGAGCATGGGCACCACGACGCAGGAGAGACCAAAGTCTTCGGATTCTGGATCTACCTGATGAGCGACTGTATTTTGTTTGCGAGCTTGTTCGCGACTTATGCAGTCCTGGTGAACGGGACCGCTGGCGGTCCCTCAGGCAAAGACATCTTCGACCTGAAGTTTGTCCTGGTCGAAACTTTCCTGCTGTTGTTCAGCTCCATCACCTACGGCATGGCGATGATCGCCATGAACAAAGGTAAAGTTGGCGGTGTAAACACCTGGTTGTTCCTGACCTTCCTGTTTGGTCTGGGCTTCGTGGCGATGGAAATCTATGAATTCCATCACCTGATCGCCGAAGGCTTCGGTCCGGATCGCAGCGCGTTCCTGTCCAGCTTCTTCGCGCTGGTCGGCACCCACGGTCTGCACGTGACTTCTGGCCTGATTTGGATCATCGTGCTGATGATTCAGGTGAGCAAGTTCGGCCTGACCGCGACCAACAAAACCCGCCTGATGTGCCTGAGCCTGTTCTGGCACTTCCTGGACGTGGTCTGGATCTGCGTATTTACCGTTGTCTACCTGCTGGGGGTTATGTAATGAGCCATTCATCCCATGAAACCTCTCACGGCGGCGCAAGCCACGGCAGCGTGAAGTCATACCTGATCGGCTTTATCCTGTCGATCATCCTGACGGTAATTCCATTTGCGATGGTAATGAACGGCTCCGCCTCTCATTCCACCATCCTGGCGGTTGTTGTCGGTATGGCGGTTATCCAGGTGATTGTTCACCTGGTTTACTTCCTGCACATGAACACCTCATCGGAAGAGCGCTGGAACCTGGTGGCATTGCTGTTCACCGCTATGATCATCGGTATCGTTGTTGTAGGTTCACTCTGGATTATGTACAACCTCAACATCAATATGATGGTCGATTAAGAGCTGAGCTGCACGTGATGATTAAGCAATACCTGCAAGTCACTAAACCAGGAATTATTTTCGGCAATTTAATTTCTGTCGTCGGGGGATTCCTGCTCGCTTCCAAAGGGAGCATCGACTATCCCCTGTTTCTCGCCACCCTGGTGGGTGTCTCGTTGGTGGTCGCGTCGGGCTGTGTGTTTAACAACTACATCGACCGCGACATCGACAAGAAAATGGAGAGAACGAAGAATCGGGTGCTGGTAAAAGGCCTGATCGCGCCGAGTGTCACCCTGGTTTATGCGACCGCTTTGGGTATTGTGGGCTTTGCGTTGCTGTATATCGCAGCCAACCCGCTGGCCATGTGGCTGGCGGTGATGGGCTTCGTGGTTTATGTCGGCGTTTACAGCCTGTACATGAAACGCCACTCGGTCTACGGCACGCTGATCGGCAGCCTGTCGGGCGCCGCGCCGCCGGTTATCGGCTACTGCGCGGTGACCAACGAGTTCGACGCCGGCGCGTTGATCCTGCTGGCTATCTTTAGCCTGTGGCAGATGCCGCATTCTTATGCGATCGCTATCTTCCGCTTTAAAGATTACCAGGCGGCCAACATTCCGGTGCTGCCGGTGGTGAAAGGCATTTCCGTCGCCAAGAACCACATCACGGTCTACATCCTGGCATTTATGATCGCCACGCTGATGCTGACCCTGGTTGGTTATGCCGGCTACAAGTACCTGATCGTTGCTGCGGCGGTGAGCGTATGGTGGCTGGGCATGGCGCTGCGCGGTTACAAGACCGAAAACGACAGCGTCTGGGCGCGTAAACTGTTCGTGTTCTCCATCGTCGCCATCACCTCGCTGAGCGTGATGATGTCGATCGACTTCAGCGCCACGGCGGCGCCTGAAGCGCTGGTGACCTACGTTTGGTAAGCCAAATCATCTGTGAATGGGCCGCTTTTGCGGCCCATTTTATTTGTCACGCCGAAAAGCGGCCAAACTGTAATATCTGTTAAACAACATTCGATTTACCCCCCCTGCCCTGCACACTAAAATGACGCAGCTTTACAGAAATCATGCCATCAGGCGCTGTCGCAACGTCTGATGGCATGGTTTTTACCGAGGTTTGATGTGAACGATAATTCAATGACCCCGCAGGAGCGCCGCGCCACCTGGGGATTGGGCACCGTATTCTCCCTGCGCATGCTCGGCATGTTTATGGTACTGCCGGTGCTGACCACCTACGGCATGGCGCTCAACGGCGCCAGCGAAGCGCTGATCGGCATCGCCATCGGCATTTACGGCCTGGCACAGGCGGTATTTCAGATCCCGTTCGGCCTGGTGTCCGACCGCATAGGCCGCAAGCCGCTGATCGTCGGCGGCCTACTGATCTTTGCCCTCGGCAGCGTGATCGCCGCCGTCACTGACTCTATCTGGGGCGTGATCCTCGGCCGCGCGTTGCAAGGCTCCGGCGCCATCGCCGCCGCGGTAATGGCGCTGCTCTCCGATCTGACCCGCGAGCAGAACCGCACCAAAGCGATGGCGTTCATCGGCGTCAGCTTCGGTATCACCTTCGCCATCGCCATGGTTCTGGGCCCCATCATCACCCATGCCTTGGGCCTGCATGCGTTGTTCTGGATGATCGCCGTGCTGGCGCTGGCCGGCATCGTCATCACTCTGGCAGTAGTACCTTCCGCCGATACCCATCTGCTGAACCGCGAGTCCAGCATCGTGCGCGGCAGCTTCCGCAAAGTGCTGAGCAACTCGCGCCTGCTGAAGCTCAACTTCGGCATCATGTGCCTGCATATCCTGCTGATGTCGAGCTTCGTGGCGCTGCCGCTAGCGATGGAGAAAGCCGGGCTGGCGGCCAGCGAACACTGGATCGTCTACCTGGTGACCATGCTGGTGTCGTTCGCCGCCGTGGTGCCGTTCATCATCTATGCCGAAAAATATCGCCGCATGAAGCAGGTGTTTATGGGCTGCGTGGCGGTGCTGTTTTGCGCCGAAATGCTGCTGTGGCTCTCCGGCGCTCATCTATGGGGCATCATCGCCGGCGTGCAGCTGTTCTTCATGGCCTTCAACGTGATGGAAGCCATTCTGCCTTCACTGATCAGCAAAGAATCACCGGCCGGCTACAAGGGCACCGCGATGGGGGTCTACTCCACCAGCCAGTTTATCGGCGTGGCGATCGGCGGCAGCCTCGGAGGCTGGCTGTACGGTTTGCAGGGGGCGGGCTTGGTGTTTATCGCCGGCGCCGTGCTGGCCGCCGTCTGGTTCCTGGTCAGCAGCACCATGAAAGAGCCGCCGTATGTCAGCAGCCTGCGCATTACGCTGTCGGAACTGGCGGTGAAGGATTCGGCGCTGGAAAGCCGCCTGAAGGCGCAGCCCGGTGTGGCCGAGGCGATCGTCGTGCCGGAAGAGCGCAGCGCCTACGTCAAGGTGGATACTAAGCAGACCAATCGCGGTCAGCTGGAAGCGCTGGTCAATTCGCTGTAAAGAATTAGGGCCGGCAATGCCGGCCCCGTAGAGATTAATCGCGGAAGTTCTTGAACTGGAACGGCTGCCCCAGATCGCCGCCGCGCACCAGCGCCATCACGCTCTGCAAATCGTCGCGTGACTTGCCGGTCACCCGTACTTCTTCACCCTGGATCTGCGCCTGCACCTTCAGCTTGCTGTCTTTGATCAGCTTGACGATTTTCTTCGCCACAGAGGTTTCAATCCCCTGCTTCAGCTTGGCTTCCACGCTGTAGGTTTTGCCGCTGTGGGTAAACTCTTCCGGGATCTCCAGCGCAGCGCCGTCGATGCTGCGCTTGCTCAGCTTTTCGCGCAGAATGTCGAGCAGCTGTTGCACCTGGAAATCAGACTCGGTGGCAACCTTGATGCTTTGGTCTTTCTCGTTTAGCTCAAAGCTGGCCGGCACGTTGCGAAAATCCCAGCGGGTACCGAGATCGCGGGTAGCGTTCTCAACGGCGTTACGCACTTCCTGCATATCAATTTCGGAAACGATGTCGAAAGATGGCATACTTCTTCCTCCTGAATGAGTGCCTAATAGCTTAGGCGATTTTGATGCCGAGCATGATAACCGCTTTGCCGCCTCAGACAAAATCTGCTGAACGCACGCAGGGATAGCGCTTCGGGCTGCCATAAAGCCTATAGTTAATTCACGGTAATTGAGCGGTATTCCCGTGTTTCCAAGGAGACTGAATGAAAATAACCATTCTTGGTTGCGGCGCGCTCGGACAACTGTGGCTCTCCCGGCTGTATCAGCAGGGCCACGATGTACAGGGATGGCTAAGAGTGCCACAGCCTTTTTGCGCAGTGAACGTGATAGAGCCGGAAGGCGTCTCGTTCAATCGCAATTTGCCCACCAACGATCCGGAGCATCTTGCGCAAAGCGAGCTGCTGCTGGTGACGCTAAAAGCCTGGCAGGTGTCCAGCGCGGTCAGCGCGCTGCTGCCGAAGCTGAACCCCCAGTGCGCTATTTTGCTGCTGCACAACGGCATGGGCACCCAGGAAGAGCTGCCGCCGAACGGCCAGCCCATCCTGCAGGGCACCACCACCCACGCTGCGCGCCACGAAGGCAGCACCATTATCCACGTCGCCACCGGCATCACCCACATCGGCCCAACCTCGCCGGCCGCCCAACACCTCAGCCACCTGGCGGAAATGCTGCATCAGGCACTGCCTGACGTCGCCTGGCACAACAATATTGCCTCGGCCAACTGGCGCAAGCTGGCGGTCAACTGCGTGATCAACCCGCTGACGGCGCTGTACGGCTGCCGCAACGGCGACCTGCAGCGTTACCCGGAACAGATCGAAACGCTGTGCCGTGAAGTCGCCAGCGTGATGGCGATGGAGGGCTACCACACCTCCTGTGAAGGCCTGATGCAATACGTGATGGACGTGATCCACAGCACCGCCGACAACATTTCGTCGATGCTGCAGGACATCCGCAGCCAGCGGCACACCGAGATCGACTACATCACCGGTTACCTGCTGCGCCGCGCGCGCAGCCACGGCCTCACGCTGCCGGAGAATGCGCGGCTGTTTGAATTGATTAAACGAAAGGAAAATGAATATGAGCGTATCGGCGCTGGTCTGCCTGGCACCTGGTAGCGAAGAAACCGAAGCCGTCACCACCATCGACCTGCTGGTGCGGGCGGGCGTAAAAGTCACTATCGCCAGCGTTGCCGGCGACGGCGAGCTGACTATCGTCTGTTCGCGCGGCGTCAAGCTGCTGGCCGACGCGCCGCTGGTGGCGATCGTCGATGAGCCGTTCGACGCCATCGTGCTGCCCGGCGGCCTGAAAGGCGCGGAATGCTTCCGCGACAGCCCGCTGCTGGTGGAGAAGGTGCGGCAAATGCATCTGCAGGGCAACATCGTCGCCGCCATCTGCGCGGCGCCGGCGCTGGTGCTGCAACACCACGATCTGTTCCCGATCGGCAACATGACCGGCTTCCCGGGCCTGAAAGACCAGATACCGGCGGATAAATGGATGGAGCGCCGCGTGGTGTACGATGCCCGCGTCAACCTGCTCACCAGCCAGGGGCCGGGCACCGCGATGGAGTTCGCGCTGAAGCTGATAGACCTGCTGCTTGGTAAAGCCAAGGCGGCGGAGATCGCCGCGCAGCTGGTGCTGATCCCGGGGATGTACGACTTCCGCGACTGAGCGGCTTGCCGATAAAAAAGGGCTGAACATCGGTTCAGCCCTTCTCGTTGATGCCGCTCCGTGCGTTACGGGCGATAAACCTTCACGTTGTTGAAGCCCTGCTCCAACAGGTACAGCGCCTGCAGGCGGCTCATCACGCCGCGCTCGCAGTACAGCAGGTAGGTTTTGCTCTGGTCCAGATTACCAAACTGGGTGCTCAGCTTGTAGAACGGCAGCGCTTTCACTTCAACCTGTTCCAGCTGCAGCGGTTTCTCTTCCTGCTCGTCGTTGGACCGGATATCCAGGATCACCTCGTCGGCGCCAAAGGCCGCGACGGTTTCCACCTCGGTCACCTGTTCCTGCGTCTGTTCGGCGATAGAGCGGATATCAACGTTCTTCGCCTCGCTCACCACGCGGTCAAGAATGCTGAAATCGAAGTGGCTCTCTTCCTCTTCGATCTTGGCCTTGACGGCTTTTACCGTCGGGCTCTTCGAAATCACACCGCAATATTCCGGCATGGTTTTGGCGAAGTCTTCAGTGCCGATTTCGCGCGCCAGCTTGATGATGTGCTCTTTATCGTGCGAGATCAGCGGACGCAGGATCAAGGTATCGGACGCATTGTCGATCAAGCGCAGGTTGGTCAGCGTCTGGCTGGAGACCTGCCCCAGCGCCTCACCGGTCACCAACGCCTGCACGCCGTAGCGTTCGGCTACTTGCGAAGCGGCGCGCACCATCATGCGCTTGAGGACCACGCCCATCTGGCCGTCGTCGACCTTCTCCAGGATCTCGCCCACCACCGGCTCGAAGTCGATAGCGACGAAGCGCACCTTGTGCGAACTGGCGAAGCGATTCCAGAGATAATGTGCCACCTGCTTCACGCCGATCTCGTGCGCAGCGCCGCCCAGGTTGAAGAAGCAGAAGTGCACGCGGCAACCGCGACGCATCAACATATAGCTGGAGACGCCCGAGTCGAAACCGCCGGAAATCAACGACAGTACGTCTTCCTGGGTGCCGACCGGGTAACCACCGATGCCTTCGAGGCGGCGTTTGACCAGCATCAGCTTGTCGTCTTCAATCTCCAGGTTTACCGTGACCTGCGGGCGGCTAAGGTTAACGCGCGCGCTCTCGATATGCTGGTTCAGGCCGCCGCCGACGTAGCGCTCCACGTCCTGCGAATTGAACGCCTGCTTGCCGCGGCGCTTGACGCGCACGCAGAAGGTTTTGCCTTCCAACTGGGCGCGGTAGGCTTCCAGCGTCTGCTCGAAGATGTGGTGGATGTCGGTATAAGCGCGGTCTTCCACTTCCAAAATATGGTGGATGCCGGGAATGCGCGTCAGGGCGTCGGCGATGATCGGCCGCTGGTTTTCATCTTTGGCGCGAACTTCGATATGATCCCAGTGACGGACGACCGCCAGCGTTTCATCATACTGCTTCAGGACGTTGCGAATATTGGTCGAGAGAATCTTGATAAAGCGCAAGCGCACAGATTGGCTCTTGATGGTGATTTCCGGGAACAATTTAATGATAAACTTCATGGCGGTCTTTGTTGTCAGATAAGAATTACGGCGCGGAGTATATCACCATATCGCCGTGCTCTGCGCACAAAACCACACATGAGCGCCATGATTTGCTAATCAAGATCCGCTAGGATAGGCTCTGGCGCCACGGTTCACATGATGACGTAAAAAGAAAATTATGCCGAAAAAACCAGCACAATCAGCCAGTACAGAGCAAACTGCCAGCTTTGAAAGCGCCCTCGGCGAGCTGGAAAGCATCGTGACGCGTCTGGAGTCAGGCGAATTGCCGCTGGAAGACGCGCTGAACGAGTTCGAACGTGGCGTACAGCTGGCGCGTCAAGGCCAGCAGAAACTGCAACAGGCGGAACAGCGTGTGCAGATACTCCTTAACGACAGCGCCGACGATGCGGCGCTGACGCCTTTCACACCGGATACCGAGTAACCGACATGTCTGAGATCGCCCCATCGGCCGCTTTTGCCGATCAAATGCAGATTTTCCGCCAGCGTGCCGATCGCGCGCTGTTGGACTTCATCGCCCCGCTGCCGTTCAACGACGGCAACATGGTGGCGGCGATGCGTCATGGCGCCTTGCTGGGCGGCAAGCGCCTACGGCCGTTCCTGGTCTACACCACCGGCCAGATGTTCGGCGTGTCGCTGACCAACCTGGACGCGCCGGCGGCAGCGGTGGAATGCATACACGCCTACTCGCTGATCCACGACGATCTGCCGGCGATGGACGACGACGATCTGCGCCGCGGCCAGCCGACCTGCCACATTAAATTCGGCGAAGCCAACGCGATCCTGGCCGGCGATGCGCTGCAAACGCTGGCGTTTTCGATCCTGGCCGATGCCGAAATGCCTGACGTGGCGTTGCGCGATCGGCTGGCGATGGTCTCCGAACTGGCGACCGCCAGCGGCGTAGCCGGCATGTGCGGCGGCCAATCACTGGATCTGGAAGCCGAAGGCAAGCGCGTCGATCTGCAGGCGCTAGAGCAGATCCACCGCCACAAAACCGGCGCGCTGATCCGCGCGGCGGTGCGCTTGGGCGCGCTGAGCGCCGGCGAAGCCGGGCGAGCGGCGCTGCCGCAGCTGGATCGTTATGCCGCCGCGGTTGGTCTGGCGTTCCAGGTTCAGGATGACATTTTGGACGTTGTCGGCGAGACTGAGAAAATCGGCAAGCGCCAGGGAGCGGACCAACAACACGGAAAGAGTACCTACCCGGCGTTACTCGGGCTTGACAGCGCGAAAGCAAAAGCGTGGGATCTCTATCAGGAAGCATTAGCTGCATTGGACACTTTGGCAGCGCAATCTTATAACACAGCGCCATTGCGAGCGTTAGCCAGCTTCATTATTGAACGCGACAATTAACGTGTGACGTTAACTCCTCTGATATGAGTATCGAATGAGTCTTGATATAGCCAAATACCCAACCCTGGCGCTAGCGGAAAACCCCGAGGAACTCCGCTCGCTGCCCAAAGAGAGCTTGCCGAAGCTGTGCGATGAGCTGCGGCAATACCTGCTGAACAGCGTCAGTCGTTCCAGCGGCCACTTTGCCTCCGGGCTGGGTACCGTCGAACTGACGGTGGCGTTGCATTTCGTCTACAACACGCCGTTCGATCATCTGGTGTGGGACGTCGGCCACCAGGCCTACCCGCACAAAATTCTGACCGGCCGTCGCGACCGCATCGCCACCATTCGGCAAAAGAACGGCTTGCACCCCTTCCCGTGGCGCGCCGAAAGCGAATACGACGTGCTGTCGGTCGGCCACTCATCGACCTCGATCAGCGCCGGCCTCGGCATGGCGGTGGCGGCAGAGCGTGAAGGCAAAGGCCGCCGCACGGTGTGTGTGATCGGCGACGGCGCCATCACCGCCGGCATGGCGTTCGAAGCGATGAACCACGCCGGCGACATCAACCCGGACATGCTGGTGGTGCTGAACGACAACGAGATGTCGATCTCGGAAAACGTCGGCGCGCTGAACAATCATCTGGCGCAGCTGCTGTCCGGTAAGCTTTACTCCACCCTGCGCGAAGGCGGCAAGAAAGTGCTGGCCGGCGTGCCGCCGATCAAGGAGCTGGTGAAACGCACCGAAGAGCACCTGAAAGGCATGGTGGTGCCGGGTACGCTGTTCGAAGAGCTGGGCTTCAACTACATCGGCCCGGTAGACGGGCACGACGTACAGGGCCTGGTCGCCACGTTGAAAAACATGCGCGATCTGAAAGGCCCACAGCTGTTGCACATCATGACCAAGAAAGGCCGTGGTTACGCGCCGGCGGAGAAGGATCCGATCAGCTTCCACGCGGTGCCGAAGTTCGATCCCGCCAGCGGCACGCTGCCGAAAAGCGCCGGAGGTCTGCCGACCTATTCGAAAATCTTCGGCGACTGGCTGTGTGAAACCGCCGCCAAAGACAGCTCGCTGATGGCGATCACGCCGGCGATGCGCGAAGGCTCCGGCATGGTGCAGTTCTCTCGCGACTACCCGCAGCAATATTTCGACGTGGCGATCGCCGAGCAGCACGCGGTCACTTTCGCCGCCGGGCTGGCGATCGGCGGCTACAAGCCGGTGGTGGCGATCTATTCCACCTTCCTGCAACGCGCCTACGATCAGCTGATCCATGATGTGGCGATCCAAAACCTGCCGGTGATGTTCGCCATCGATCGCGGCGGCATCGTCGGCGCCGACGGCCAGACCCATCAGGGGGCGTTCGATCTGTCGTTCATGCGCTGCATCCCGACCATGGTGATCATGACGCCAAGCGACGAGAACGAATGCCGGCAGATGCTGTATACCGGCTATCACTATAACGATGGCCCGAGCGCCGTGCGCTATCCGCGCGGCACCGGCACCGGCGCTGCGCTGGAGCCGCTCAGCCTGCTGCCGATCGGCAAAGGCGTGGTGCGCCGTCAGGGGGAAAAGATCGCCATTCTCAACTTCGGCACCCTGCTGCCGGAGGCCGCGCAAGCGGCGGAGGCGCTCAACGCCACGCTGGTCGACATGCGCTTCGTCAAACCGCTGGACGAGCAGTTGGTGCTCGAACTGGCCGCCAGCCATGAAACGCTGGTCACGCTGGAAGAGAACGCGATCATGGGCGGCGCCGGTAGCGGCGTTAACGAACTGCTGATGGCCAAACGCCGCCCGGTGCCGGTGCTGAACCTCGGCCTGCCGGACAGCTTCGTCTCGCAGGGCAGCCAGGAAGAGCTGCGCGCCGATCTGGGGCTGGACGCCGCCGGCATTCAGCGCCAAATCGAAACCTGGCTGGCGCAGTAATCAGCCCCCGCGCCTGAAAAAACGCCTCCGCTCTCGGGGGCGTTTTCGTTTCCGCCCTTCGGGATCCGCGCTACAGTTACTGTCTGAGCTGTGAATGGGAGGCAAGCATGAAGTACCTGAAACTGGGCAACACCGATCTGAACGTCTCGCGCATCTGCCTGGGTTGCATGACCTACGGCGAACCGAACCGCGGCAATCACGCCTGGACGCTGCCTGAAGAGAGTAGCCGTCCGCTGCTGAAACAGGCGCTGGAAGCCGGCATCAACTTTTTCGACACCGCCAACAGCTATTCCGACGGCAGCAGCGAGGAGATCCTCGGCCGGGCACTGCGCGACTATGCGCGCCGCGAGGAGGTGGTGATCGCCACCAAGGTGTATTTCCCGCTGAGCAACCTGGAGCGCGGTTTGTCGCGCGCCAAGATCATGCAATCCATCGACGACAGCCTGCGGCGTCTGGGCACCGACTATGTCGATTTGCTGCAAATCCATCGCTGGGATTACGAAACGCCGCTGGAAGAGACGCTGGAAGCGCTGCACGACGTGGTGAAAGCCGGTAAGGCGCGATACATCGGCGCCTCCTCGATGTACGCCTGGCAGTTCGCCAAAGCGCTGTATACCGCCGATCTGCACGGCTGGACGCGCTTCGTCAGCATGCAGGATCAATACAACCTGATCCAGCGCGAAGAAGAGCGCGAGATGCACCCGCTGTGCGCCGCCGAAGGCATCGCCGTGCTGCCGTGGAGCCCGCTGGCGCGCGGCCGCCTGACCCGCCCCTGGGGCGAAACCACCGCGCGGCTGGTTTCCGACCAGTTCGGCAAGAGCCTGTACGAGGAAACCGAAGGCATTGACGCCATTATCGCCGAGCGCGTCGCCAGCCTCGCCGACGAACGCGGCGTGCCACGCGCGCAGATCGCGCTGGCCTGGCTGCTGAACAAGCCGGCAGTCAGCGCGCCGATCGTCGGCGCTTCGCGCAGCGAACAGCTGGACGACGCCATCGCCGCAGTCGATTTGAGTTTGTCGCCACAAGAGGTGGCGGAACTGGAGACGGCTTACGTGCCGCATCGGGTGACAGGGTTTGAATAAAGAGAAGCGGGCGCGAAACAGCGCGCCCGTCTGTCAGAACAGCCCGATCGGCCAGTGGTGCCCAATCAGGTAGATGATGCCGGCGGACAGCACGCCGGCGATAATATCGTCGACCATAATACCCATGCCGCCATGCACGTTGCGGTCGAACCAGCGGATCGGCCACGGCTTCCACATATCCAGAATGCGGAAGATGACGAAACCGGCGGCGACCCAGCGCCAATCGTTGACCGGCAACGCCATCAGCGTGATCCACATGCCGACGAACTCGTCCCAGACGATGCTGCCGTGATCGTGCACCTTCATGTCTTTTGCCGTGCGATGGCAAATATAGACGCCGATGCAAATGCTGAACATCACCGCCAGCGAGTAAAGCTGCCACGGCAGTTGGATCAGCAGCAGCCAGAACGGGATCGCCGCCAGCGATCCCATGGTGCCCGGCATCACCGGCGACAAACCGCTGCCAAAACCGGTGGCCAGCAGGTGCCACGGATTGCTCATCCGCAGCCGGCGCTTGGCTTCATCCATCGGTGCCCGGCTCCGCGTTGAAATGATCGAAGCCGGCCCAGTCCAGCTCTACCGCCTCATCGTCGCGATAATAGCGAATACCTTCAGACAGCGGGCCAATTTGGCCGATACAGGTGTAGTCGGCTCCAAGGTGGCTCAGCGCCACTTCCAGCGCGCCGCGGTTGATCTCCGGCACGGTGAAGCACAGCTCGTAATCTTCGCCGCCCGCCAGCGCCCAACGCAGCGCCTGCTCGGCATCGGCGTGGCTGCTCAGCGCCTGCGACATCGGCAGCTCGTCCAGTACGATGCGTGCGCCACAGTCGCTGGCCTTCAGGATATGCTTCAGATCGGAAATCAGGCCATCGGAGATGTCGATCGCCGAGCTGGCCAGATCGCGCAGCGCCTGCCCCTGCAACACCCGCGGCTGCGGTCGCAGATGACGCGCGACCAGATAATCGCGCGCCGCCGCATCCGTCACCGCCAGGCGATCCTGCAGGATCGCCAGACCGGCGGCGCTGTCGCCCAGCGTGCCGGTCACATAGATCCAGTCGCCGATGCGCGCGCCGCTGCGGGTCAGCGCCCGGCCGGCCGGGATCAGCCCCTGAATGGTCAACGTCATGCTCAGCGGGCCGCGCGTGGTATCGCCGCCAATCAGCTGCATGCCGTAATAGTTGAGCTGATCGAATAGGCTGTCGCTGAAGGCCTTCAGCCACGGCTCGTTCACCTCCGGCAGGGTCAGGGCCAGCGAGAGCCACGCAGGATCGGCGCCCATCGCCGCCAGATCGCTCAGATTGACCGCCAGCGCCTTGTAACCGAGATCGGCCGGATCGATGTCCGGCAGGAAGTGAATGCCCGCCACCAGCGTATCGGTACTGACGGCCACCAGCTGTTTTTCCGGCACTGCCAGCAGTGCGCAGTCATCTCCAATGCCCAACTGTACATCCCGGCGCACGCGCTTAAACCGGTCAAAATAGCGGGCAATGAGGTCAAATTCGCCGCATGCCATATCGATATTCCACTAGAAGAAATTAAGGCCGGGAATGCCGGCCTTAATGTTTTACTTTTTCTTGCGAAGGGTTGGCGCCACTTTATCCAGCACCCCGTTCACAAACTTGTGGCTGTCTTCCGCGCCGAAGGTTTTCGCCAGCTCGATCGCTTCGTTAATCGCCACCTTATAAGGGACATCCTCGCGCATTTTCAGTTCAAACAGCGCGACGCGCAGCACCGCGCGCTCCACCTGGCCCAGCTCTTCGAGCTGACGCGACAGGTAAGGCGCCATCAGTTCGTCCAGCATACCTGCATTCACTGCCGCGCCGGACAGCAACTCGCGAAAATAGGCGACGTCAACATCTTTGACATCCTGCTCCGTCAGGAACTGGTGTTCAACATCGGCAAGGTCGTTTTTAGACAACTGCCAAGAGTAAAGCGCTTGAACAGCGCACTCACGAGCGCGGCGACGAGCAGCAGGTTTCACGGAATTCCCCTTAACTAAATTCAGGCTTTAATAGCTTTGATAACATTAATCATTTCAAGTGCGGTCAGCGCGGCTTCAGCGCCCTTGTTGCCCGCTTTGGTGCCGGCGCGTTCGATCGCCTGTTCGATGCTTTCGGTGGTCAGCACGCCAAAGGCAACCGGGATTTCGGCATTCATCGCAACGTTGCCGATGCCGGAGCTGGCTTCGCCCGCTACATATTCGAAGTGCGCGGTGCCCCCACGGATAACGGTGCCCAGCGCGATAACCGCGTCGTATTTGCCGGTTTTGGCCAATACGCTCGCCGTCAGCGGCAGCTCGTAAGCGCCCGGGACCCAGACAACGGTGATGTTGTCGTCAGCAACCTGACCAATGCGTTTCAGCGCGTCGATGGCACCTTCCAGCAGGCTGTCGTTGATGAAATTGTTAAAACGTGCAATTGCGATCGCCACACGGGCATTTGGAGTAGCAACAACACCTTCGATAACTTTCATGGGCTTTCCTTAAAAATGGGTTCAATACCCCGCAGGGGGGCGGATTCTATCATATTCTTTCATCGCCTGCGCGGCGCTTTTGTAAAACCGGCGCGCGGGCGCGAGATTCAGTGTTTCGCCCGCAGGCGCAAACGCAGATCGGGGCCAACCTGACGCACGTCGCTAAAGACGAATTCCGGCGCGTCGGCCAGCCGTTCCAGGCCCGGCAGATGACACAGGCCGCGGCTATTATCGCCCAACAGTTTCGGCGCGATGTACAAAATGAGCTCATCCACCAGGCCAGCCTGCAGCAGCGCGCCGGCCAGCGTTGCGCCCGCCTCTACCCAGATTGAATTCACCTGGCGCTTAGCCAACAGCATCATCATCACCACCAGATCGATGCCGCCGCCGTGCGCCGGGCAGATAAACTGTTCGACCTCTTGCGGCCAGGCCTGTTCATCCGCCTGCAGACGCGCCAGCCAGGTAGCGCCCGGCTGCTGCACCACGCGGTGCTGCGGGGTAATGCGATTTTGGCTGTCGAGCAGGATGCGCAGCGGCTGGCGCAGATTTTCGCGCGGATAGAGGCGCTGCGTCTCGGCGTCCAGCTCATCCCAACGCACCGTCAGCGACGGATCGTCCGCCAGTACGGTGGCGCTGGTGCTGAGAATGGCGGCGCTCTGCGCGCGCAGGCGCTGCACGTCCTGACGCGCTTCGGGTGAGGTGATCCACTGGCTTTCGCCGGAGGCCATCGCCGTGCGGCCGTCCAGCGACGCGCCCAGCTTCAGTTGCACATAGGGGAAACCGGTGCGCATGCGTTTGAGGAAGCCCAGGTTGACCGCTTCGGCCTCGGCCAGCATCAGGCCATGACGGACTTCGACGCCGGCTTGCTGCAGCTTGTACAAGCCGCGCCCCGCCACCTGAGGATTGGGATCTTGCATCGCCGCGACCACCCGCGTCACGCCGGCGGCCACCAGCGCATCGGCGCAGGGCGGCGTGCGGCCGTGGTGACTGCACGGCTCGAGCGTCACGTAGGCGGTGGCGCCGCGCGCCTTGTCGCCCGCCATGCGCAGCGCGTGCACTTCCGCATGCGGCTCGCCGGCGCGCAGATGATAGCCTTCACCGACAATTTCGCCGTCGCGCACGATAACGCAGCCGACGTTCGGATTGGGCGCGGTGGTGAAACGCCCCAGCCGCGCCAGTTCGAAGGCGCGCGCCATGTAAAATTCGTCGTGATGCATGAAAGATCCTTTAGTCTTGCAGGCGGGCAATCTCTTCACCGAACTCGCGCACGTCTTCGAAGCTGCGGTACACCGACGCGAAGCGAATGTAGGCCACCTTATCCAGCTTTTTCAGCGCGTCCATCACCAGATTGCCGACTAACTTGGTCGGCACTTCGCGTTCGCCGGTGGCGCGCAGTTGGGATTTGATATGATTAAGGGCGTTTTCCACATCGTCCGAGCTGACCGGGCGCTTTTCCAGCGCTTTCAGCATGCCGCGACGCAGTTTGTCTTCGTTGAACGGCTCGCGCACCTCATCGCTTTTAATCACTCGCGGCATCACCAGCTCGGCCACCTCGAAGGTGGTGAAGCGTTCATTGCATACCAGACACTGGCGGCGGCGGCGCACTTGCGAACCGTCCCCCACCAGGCGGGAATCGATGACTTTGGTATCAACGGCGGCGCAGAAAGGGCAATGCATAACACGTCCTGATAAACGTTTTTTATAGATAAATGCAGTTTAACCCGAAGTGCAGCCACAAC
Source organism: Serratia bockelmannii (assembly GCF_008011855.1). Lineage (GTDB taxonomy): Bacteria > Pseudomonadota > Gammaproteobacteria > Enterobacterales > Enterobacteriaceae > Serratia > Serratia bockelmannii. Next base: position 185,474 of record NZ_VOUX01000031.1, on the reverse strand, counting down.
AAAGGGCGGCGGCCATTTGTTGCGACAGGCGGCGGGAAGGTGGCAGCGATATGACTTTCACCACTATGCGGACTAAGCTTGATAGCAGGAGACTCAGCATAGGAAATCGCCGTCATGACAACCTGTTACCCTAAAATCGCCCTGCTCGCCGCCGCCATTTTGCTGGCGGGCTGCGCGCACAACACCGCCGTGCCTCAGCTGCGCCATCAGGTCGCCGCGCTGAACCAGAAAGTGAGCGTACTGACCGACCAAACCACCGCACTGGAGCGGCAGAATTTGCTCAATCAGCACTCCGACAATGGCGTCTACCTGCTGCCGGCGGCTCGAAGCGCTGCCCGTTTGCAGAGCGGCATCGGCGAACTGAGCGTTTCGCTGAGCCACATCAAGAGCGAAGCCAACGGCACGCAGGCGCAGCTGCATGTGCGCATCCTCTCACAGGCTACGCTGCCGCCGTTCAACGCGGTGGTGGAATGGGGTCAACTGGATGAGGCCACCGGCCGGCCGCTGACCGCCGAAGCACTGTCGCAACCGATCGCCAGCGCCGACTCGCTGCTGCCGAAACCCGGTCAGGACTTCGAGCTACGCTTCAGCGGCCTGACGCCGGAACAGCTCGGCTATATCCGTCTGCACAGTCTGGTGGCCACCGCCCAACCGGCGGTGGTGCAGCAACGCTGAAACCCAAAGCAAAAAAAAGGAGCGCCATCGGCGCTCCTTCTCATTTCGCTGAATACTGCGGCGGTTAAGGCAGAATCGAAGGCTGATCCGCGCCCTCTTTTTCCACTTTTTGCTGCAGCATGTGCTCGCGTTTCATCCCCAGCTTCAACGCCAGCGCGGACGCGACGTAGATGGAGGAAACGGTACCGATCGACACGCCGATCAGCATCGCCAGCGAGAAGCCTTGCAGCATCGCGCCACCGAAGATGTACAGCATCAGCACCACCATCAGGGTAGTACCGGAAGTCATCAGCGTACGGCTCAGCGTCTGGGTCAACGACACGTTCATGATCTCGTAAGGCGTACCGCGGCGGATCTTGCGGAAGTTCTCACGAATACGGTCGGAGACCACGATGCTGTCGTTCAGCGAGTAACCGATAACCGACATCAGGGAAGCGACGATGGTCAGGTCAATCTCGATGTGGAACAGCGACAGCACGCCCAGCGTGATGATCACGTCGTGCGCCAGCGCGATAACCGCCCCCAGCGCCAGGCGCCATTCGAAGCGGAAACCGACGTAGATCAGGATACAGATCAACGCCACCAGCAGCGCCATGCCGCCGGTTTGCGCCAGCTCGCTGCCCACGCTCGGGCCGACGAACTCGATGCGCTTCACGGTGGCGTTTTTATCCACCGAGTCGTTGATCACGCCGATCACCTTGTTGCCCAGTTCCTGGCCTGCGGTGCCGGTCGCCGGTGGCATGCGCACCATCACGTCGCGGCTGCTGCCGAAGTTCTGGATGATCGGATCCTGGAACCCGGCCTTCTCCAGCGTGTCGCGCATCAGGTCAAGGTTAGCCGGCTTCTCCAGGTTGATTTCAATCACCGTACCGCCGGTGAAATCCAGACCCCAGTTAAACCCGCGCACCGACATGGTGACGATCGACGCGACCAACAGCAGCAACGAGATGCCGAAGGCCAAATAGTCCCAGCGCATAAAGTCGTAGACTTTACGGCCGTAGTTGAGTTGCTCAACAGTATAATCCTGTGCCACAACGCACTCCTCAGATAGACAGCTTGTTAATGCGTTTGCCGCCGTAAAGCAGGTTGACGATGGCACGGGTACCGACAATCGCGGTGAACATGGACGTCGCCACACCGATCGCGGTGGTGATCGCAAAGCCTTTGATCGAACCGGTGCCCACTGCGTACAGGATGACCGCGGTGATCAGCGTGGTGATGTTGGCGTCGACGATACTGGAGAACGCGCCTTTATAGCCCTCATGGATTGCCTGCTGAACGGACCGGCCATTCTTCAGCTCTTCCTTGATACGTTCGTTAATCAGTACGTTGGCGTCGACCGCCACCGCCAGCGTCAACACGATCCCGGCAATGCCCGGCATGGTCAGCGTCGCCCCCGGCAACAGGGACATCACGCCGACGATCAGCACCAGGTTGGCGACCAGCGCCGTGGTGGCGATCACGCCGAACTTACGGTACCAGACCACCATGAAGACGATGGACGCCACCAGGCCCCACAGACAGGCTTCCAGACCTTGGGTAATGTTCTGCTGACCCAGGGTTGGACCGATGGTGCGCTCTTCAACGATCTGAATCGGCGCGATCAGCGCACCCGCACGCAACAGCAGCGAAAGCTGACGCGCTTCGTTCGGGTTGCCGATACCGGTGATGCGGAAGCTGTTGCCCAGACGCGACTGAATGTTCGCCACGTTGATCACTTCTTCCTGTTTCACCAGCACCGCACGGCCGTTGGCGTCTTTCTTACCGCTGTCCTTATACTCCACGAACAGGGTCGCCATCGGCTTGCCGATGTTGTCCTTGGTGAAGTTGGACATCGACGTGCCGCCGGCGCTATCCAGCGAGATGTTAACCTGCGGCTGGTTGTATTCGTCGGTGCTCGAGGTGGAGTCGGTGATGTGGTCACCGGTCAGGATCACGCGCTTGTACAGCACGATCGGCTGGCCGTCGCGGGTATATTTCACCTCGGAATCGCCCGGCACGCGGCCATTGGCCGCCGCGGTGGCGTCCGCATTGGTGTTCACCAGACGGAATTCGAGGGTCGCGGTGGCGCCCAGAATTTCTTTGGCGCGCGCGGTGTCCTGAATGCCCGGCAGCTCGACCACGATGCGGTCAGCGCCCTGGCGCTGCACCAGCGGTTCGGCGACGCCGAGCTGGTTGACGCGGTTACGCAGGATAGTGATGTTCTGCTGGACGGCGTATTCACGCGCTTCGCTCAGACGGGCGTCCGTCAGGTTCGCTTTCATGGTGTTGGCGCCGTTGGCGGACAGCACCAGATCGCGCTGACGCGGGCCGATGTAGCTGATGGCCTGGTCGCGAGCCGCATCGTCACGGAAGCGAACTTCCACGCCGTTGTTGTCCAGCTTGCGGATAGACGCGTAAGGAATGCCCTTCTCGCGCAGCTCGCTGCGCAGGGTATCCATGGTCTGTTCCTGCAGCTTGCTCAACGCGGTGTCCATGTCCACTTCCATCAGGAAGTGCACGCCGCCGCGCAAGTCCAGGCCGAGTTTCATCGGTTCTGCGCCCAGCATGGCCAGCCAGGTCGGCGTGGCCGGCGCCAGGTTCAGCGCCACGACGAATTTGTCACCCAGCTCGGTCACCAGCGCTTCGCGGGCGCGCAGCTGAACGTCAGGATCTTTAAAGCGAGCCAGGATAGCGCCATTTTCCAGCGCAATCGACTTGCTCGCGATGTTGTCTTTTTCTAATACGGTACGGACCTGGTCCAGCGTAGTTTCACTGGCGGCGACACCGCGCGCGCCAGTGATTTGTACGGCCGGATCCTCACCGTAGATGTTGGGAAGCGCATAAAGCAGACCGACGAGGATCACGACGATCAACATCAGATACTTCCACAAAGGATAACGGTTTAGCACGGCAATTCCCTTCGGGAAAAAAGATTACAGGGCCTTCATGGTACCTTTCGGCAGAACGGCCGCCACGAAGTCACGCTTGATCATCACTTCCGTGGTGTCGTTCAGCGCGATGGCGATGATGCCGGTGTCGGCCACTTTGGTCACACGACCGATCAGGCCGCCGGTGGTCAGCACTTCGTCGCCTTTACCGATGGAGTCCATCAGCTTCTTGTGATCTTTCGCGCGTTTCTGCTGTGGGCGCAGGATCATGAAGTAGAAGATCAGGCCGAACACCACCAGCATAATGATCAGAGAGTACGGGCTTCCCTGAGCCGGAGCCCCTGCGGATGCGACGGCGTCAGAAATGAAAAAGCTCATTGAAATTCCCTCATTAAGTTATCAATTATTAGATCAAGCGTTTAAAGGCGGAATCGGCTTGCCGATCCGACCATAGAAATCCGCAACAAACTGCTCTAATTTACCCTCTTCGATAGCCTGGCGTAAACCCGCCATCAGGCGCTGGTAGTGACGCAGGTTATGAATTGTGTTCAGTCGAGCACCCAATATTTCGTTGCAACGGTCGAGATGGTGCAAGTAGGCGCGGCTGTAATGGCGACACGTGTAGCAATCACAGTCCTTATCCAGCGGAGAAGTATCATCCTTGTGCTTGGCATTACGGATTTTTACCACACCGTCAGTCACGAACAAATGGCCGTTGCGGGCGTTGCGGGTCGGCATAACGCAGTCGAACATGTCGATGCCGCGGCGCACGCCTTCCACCAAATCTTCCGGCTTGCCGACGCCCATCAAATAGCGTGGCTTATCTTCCGGAATTTGCGGGCAAACGTGTTCAAGAATGCGATGCATATCCTCTTTCGGCTCGCCTACAGCCAAGCCGCCCACAGCGTACCCGTCAAAGCCGATATCCACCAGCCCTTTGACGGAAACATCACGTAAATCTTCGTAAACGCCGCCCTGAATGATGCCGAACAGCGCATTTTTATTTTCCAGCTCGTCGAAACGCTTGCGGCTGCGCTCCGCCCAGCGCAGCGACATTTCCATCGAACGCTTGGCGTAGTCCCAGTCGGCCGGGTACGGCGTGCATTCGTCGAAGATCATCACGATGTCGGAACCCAAGTCATACTGGATTTCCATCGATTTTTCCGGGCTCAGGAACACCTTGTCGCCGTTGATCGGGTTGCGGAAGTACACGCCTTCCTCTTTGATCTTGCGCATCGCCCCCAGGCTGAACACCTGAAAACCGCCGGAGTCGGTGAGGATCGGGCCCGGCCACTGCATGAAATCATGCAGATCGCCGTGCAGCTTCATGATCTCCTGGCCAGGGCGCAGCCACAGGTGGAAGGTGTTGCCCAGCAGGATCTGCGCGCCGGTTTCTTTCACTTCTTCCGGCGTCATGCCCTTGACCGTGCCGTAGGTGCCGACCGGCATAAAGGCCGGGGTTTCCACCACGCCACGGTCGAAAATCAGGCGGCCGCGGCGTGCGCGGCCATCGGTAGTTTGTAGTTCGTACTTCACAAAGCCTCCAGCATCAGAGAAACAGTCTGATGATATACAAAGGGTGCGTATTCTAAACTAACAGCCAAAGCCGCACCACAAGCCAGTCGCTACAAAGTGCGTTTGCTGATTTTTGCCTTTCATTGTTGGTTTGTGTCAGGGTTTTGGCACAAATCTGTCACACCTCCCGCCTCAATTCCTCACCACCAGCTACTATTACTGCACACCCACCAGCGGAACAGTAAAATGGGCAGCATCACCCTTGCCGGCCGGCAGATTTACGTTCTCAATGAGAATGACAGATACCCAGAACCACAGCAGAACAGCCCTCCGATGTTCGCGATACGCGAAGACGAGGAGCAGCAGCACTGGCTTTATGTTTGGCATAAAGGTCACTGGCCGCTCGTATCGGATGTTCCTTTTGAAACCCAGGGCAAAGCCGTTGATGCGGCGCTCGCATTCGATTTTGCCACGCTGTACAAATAGCCGGGTTCCCTCCCGGCGGCTCATACTTCAACGAGGCACGGCTTTCACATCAAGATAGTGATAACCCCACTCTGTTAGCGTCGTTTCTTCCTCCGCCGCAATCTTTCTTGTAAGCAGTGCAGCTGCAAACACTTCGATATCACGCGTGCCAGGCGTGCCAGAATTCTGCCCGATTGAACCTACGCGTGGTGGCGCCCCGCGCTGAATTGAAGTTACTGAGTTGATTGGCAGCGTCGCCTGCGTCGCCTGTCCATTAGCCATAACACGCATGATATTCTCAGCTGCCGAATAACTGCCGATGATAACGATAGGCTTGTCCGTGATTGGGATGCTGATTGATAGCTGCGTAGTTGTGCCTGTTCCCGGCGTTCCTGGGGGTTGCGATGTTTGCGTTACCGCGAGCGTGACGTTCATTTTCCCATTGTCACCATGATCAGAAAAATACAGCGATGTCCCATTAGTGCCGCCATCTGGTCCATTGCTCAGATTATTCGAGATAATGAATTCGTCCCCGATCTTCTGGTTTGCAAGAGTCCGCGACGTTTTAGCAATAGCGAAGAACGTCATTGCATACACCTGCGCCACTTGAGTACCAATGAAGTTTTGCTTAAAGCGGAAAAGTGCACTGTTGGCATTGCGTACTGGGGCGCCAGTAACGATACCGCCTGGCATGTTGCGAGACAGATTCTGTTCTAGTTTCTCCGAAGTTCCGAAGAGATTGATATATCCCCAGCCGCCGAGAGTTTCATCAAGGGGCGGCTTAAACCATGCGCGTGTTGATCCCCAATCTGCATCTGGTACACGTACTGAAATTCCTGTGGTCATGAAATGATCTCCGGGTATACGATTTGAGCTACAGCAAAGTTATTCTGTGGGTACGGCTTATTGACCAGAGCAGGAATGTTTGTTTCTGGATACTTTGACTCAGTGAATTTGTATGAATACAGTGATTCCGAATCATCTGAATCGCAGACATTACCCTGCCCGTCATACGTTGCTTTGGGGGCATAAATAATTTTTAACGTACCTACCGGTGCGCGGTTAAGTTCGGCACTAATGATCGTGTCGGCAGCAATCTTTACGTTATAAATAGTCAAATCGCCAGCATCGTCTTTGGCCAAGAAACCTTTATTGGCAAAAATAACACCACCAGCAGCCTCATTAGTTAAGTAATACGTTGGCTTAAACTGTAATGGTGGCTCCCAAACGCGGTAGCCAAACAGGCAAGTAGTACCATAACATTTTGCCCAAATAATTTTATTTGAAAAGAATGCTTGGCGGCGATCTAGCACCATGTGCATTGCTTTGCCAAAGAACATTGACGCCCAGCGAATACCATTATTGTCACGGTGTGATGCCTTATCGGTTTCAAAATATGATGGCTTACACAATGTGATGTTTTCGTTTTCTTCGTCAATCTCAATATGGGCCTGGCCGATGGATTGATTAGTGCTATCGAAAGTCCACCATCCGCCTGTCTGCTCAGTGAACACCGCCAACTTATCGCCACGACCAAATATTGTCTTACCTGCATCCTCAATGTCTTGAAAGAGTTGTAGCGCAAGCGCCTTCCAGGCATTTTTGTCCGGTGTAGACTCTTCCTTGCTGGCATCATAATCGTACTCATTACCGCTATACATTAACGCAACAAGAGCTGCAGACTCACCAGCAGGAAGGTTATTTTTTATGAGTTGCAAAGCGCGTACAACACGGTTTTCGAAGTGGCCTGTACTAGCACCTTTCGATAGCTGTTTTATGGTTCGACCAGGAACTGCAGCATTGATAACAATAATTTTTCTCTCGTTATCAACCAAAACCCCACGATACTTTCGCTGCAGAACTCGCTGGAAGTTTACAGCGGCAACGGTGATTTCTTCCCCTGGGTTATCTGAAGGCCTAGGCAGCGCATCAATATCAGTGTCGTTCATCGCTAAAGATGGGCTTCCAGTTGTCTGCGTCACTGAAACCAAGTCTTTTAGCACCGCCGAACCAAGGGGATTGTACGTGCCATCTATTGAGTTTCCGCGTACAGAATCACCAAGCATTAAAACATTACCCGACTCTATTGCCTCCCTGGTCAGATCGCGCCACGCCTGCCACCCGCTCATAAAGCTTTGACCGTACCCGATATAGATATTCCATTGATAAACAGGTGCGGCTATAGAGCTGCTGATTGGTTTCTTAAGCGACTGCGCATACAGCTTGTTCTGCATGTCCATCACGTCAAGTGAGTAGCCAGGCTTGCTGTTATTAATTGACGTATCGATCAGCACGTTACCGATGCCGTCATAAACAATGATGTTACCGCTGGTGTTAGTCATGACAGAATACCCGCCACAAGAGAAGCCATCTTTTGAAATATTAAATGCACTAGAACCCATCCCACCATTCAGCAAGAACTCAAACAATACGTTTCCGATACTGTCTTGCAGCAATGCGCCGTATTCATTTGTCTGAAATGTCTGAAGCATATTTGAAATTCTTTCAATTACGCTTGCATCAACGATTGATCGACCTGTAGGCGTGAGAGTTCCATTATTGTTTTTATATAAAACCACCGCTTTACTTCCGTCTGCGGTAATAACGGAAGCTATTGCGTTATTAGGAATGGTGCCATTATCAACATCTGCCTGTGCTAGTTCCAGCGTTGCATATGGCTTACCTAAAAGAGATGCTGAATTTGATATTCCTTTAGAGGTGTAACGCTCAACCCCAAACCTATCAACATACTTGTCATTATCAGAGCTTACAAATTCATCAATTTTACCGGCATTGAACTTTAGATCTCTAATATCTTCGCTTGGAATTGGTTTTTGCGTTGGTGTGGTAGCCATTTATTCAGTCACCTCGTAATTGTACATTTCGTCGTTATATTCAGACATGGTTAACGAAGTAGTCCCGTCGCCGTTTGGTTTCTTTTCAGTGATCTTCCATTTCGTTGCGTCCATCTCTACTTGCGATGCAATGACGTAACGAGACGGCGATTGGACGTTGTAGCCGTCAAATATGTTGAGGTTTATTACTGGCACTGCAGCGGTAAAACCGAATACCGTATCGCTGCGGGGGTATGCCTGAACGCGTGCCGCGGGTGAGCCATTCGCATCAGTGACGACGACAAACATATCTCCGGCCCACACGATACGCTCGCTTGTGTCAAAGTTGTTACCGTTGCGGGCGACGATATAACCATCCTGCTGATTCGCGTCGTAGATATCAGCCACCTGCACCATCTGCCCGACGTTAACCCATTCACCATCAGCAAGTGCGCGGATTGACATGGTTTGGCGTGAATACAGCAGACGGAGAACTTCTTTCAATGCTCGATCCCGTGCCTGGAAAGAATTGCGGATAAACAGCATGTCGAATTTCTTCGCCTTTACCGGTTCCCCTTCTTCAATCGAGTTGCCGACGATCCGATAGCGGATGAATGCCTGTTTATTCGTGACCGGGTTGCGATACTTGACCTCTACCCCATCAAAACCGCCGGGGAGAGTCATGTCGTAGGAAAGGCTGTAATCCTCCGCTTTCATGTTGGCGCGGTTGAACACCGTTGTTGCGCTTGGCTTACGCTCATCGCGCGTAAAGGACAACACTCCTCCATCCCAAAACGCGGTTACGGTCGCCGCATCACATATTGTCTGAATTCGAGAGCCCAGCGAGATGTCTTCGTCATCGAAGGTGTAATCGAAGTAGCCCAGGCGCTGATCCGGCAACGATGCCGCGATAGAGTAAAGCTCGTAGATGTCGATGCTCGACTCTGGCTGACCGCCAATCTTTAGCCAGGTATGCAATACAGCGTCTGCAAAAGAACGTGACGGCCTTTCGGTGTAATCGACAGTCTGGGTCGCAAGGTCATAACTGATAACGTGACGGGTGATGAGCGCGTTGTATTTTCGATCTCGTGCACTTGTCGCCCTCTCAGTTGCCGTGACAGTCACTGTTACCAGAGTATCGCTTGGGTAAACGACATTCTCTCTTATTCGGACGCTGTGAATGGCCTCTACTTTCAACACGCTATGGTCATTGCTGTTGTTAGTACGCCTGAAAGATACAGCGTAACGACCATAGCCGGCAGTTGGTGTTATTTTGAACGTGGAGTATTTGTTGTCACTTTGCTCATCGTCGTTGCTTACGCCAAAGTTAAATCCTTCAATCGTCCCTGGTATCGCGCTGTTATTATCGTCAACCTGCCAGATTGTTACGTCTGTTCTCGCATAATCGCCAGATCCGAGCTGTCCATTAAGATGCACCCACAGCTGACTCCCCGGCACAGGGGAGAACGAAGGCCCGATAACCAAAGCTTCATTATCATTTAATGTGAAAATTGCCGGGTTTATCACTGTGCCACTTGGCAGACTAGAAAAATCTGGGCCAGATAAATTTCCGATTGTGAACTCATATAATGGGCTTGGCACTGAAGGCGGATTGGTCGGTATGGTCCTCGCAGAAAATATATCGCCACTTACCGTTATATTCTTTGTCACCGTACCTTGTGCTGATTCATAGGTGACGTTTACAACAAAGGTTACAGAGTGAGGAAAGGCGAGATCATAGAAATAGTCGAACTCGTCCTGTTTAATTATCTGTATAACTGCCTCACCTGCAATAAAGTAAGCATCATTCACGCTTGTTGATGTCGCCGTTTCTGCAGGAAAATCACCACTCTCGTTTGGCCCCGGCAACTCTTGCCCGTCGATGTCGTCGAAAGCGAACCCCTCATTGATTAGCGGAATGTTATCGCCTGGCTGGTAGATACGGTATGAGGCGCCAGCCAGCGCTCCGAGGTTCGATTCTGAGTACCTTACTGACGTGACGTCATACCGACCCAGCCCGAAGTTCATCCACTCGGTGACCTTCTTGATGTTGTCGTCGTACTCGAATAACGACTCCTGAATCAGATCAGGGAAGGCACGCACCTGGCCATAGTTGTCAGGCTTTGCCTCGCCGTTGCGCGCGATGTTGGTTTGTCCTTTCAGGCTGTTGTTTGGTGACGTTTTCGCATTACTTCCTGCAGCGACGCTGGTGCTTGGTTGCCCGATGAGTGAGGAAAGAATTTTTTGAGTAAATTTTATCGGGTTAAAGTGCTCCAAAGGATTGAGGATTGTTCCAAGCGCGCCGTTTTTCGGCTGATCGAACACGCTGATAACGTCGCCATCATTGAGCGGAAAATTCAACTCATCATCAGGCTGCAGCTTTACGCCGTTACGCAGAATTTCGACATCGCAATGAAGGTTGGCCGATTTCAGCCAAGGATAGAACATGCTGCCGGCGGGCCGATTATGACGTTCTTTCGGCAACCCTGGCACGCGCTGAACTTCGATCAACGGCATAGTCGTAATACTCCAATTTTGTAAAAACTCGCTCCAGTGTCCGCAGCTTGTCAAAACGCACATGTCCCGCTTCACCACGGCTATGGAATGCTTGCCCATCAATGACCAAACCGACGTGGACTGGTCGAGCGCCGTAATACGCGATAAAAATGCTACTGTCGGAGGATTTTTCAGCCCGCTGCCAGAACACAACATCACCGGAAAAGCACGTCAGGAAGTCACTGCCGGCTTCGTAGTCCGCTGTTTGGTGTATCTCTATGCCAAGCACGTGCCGGTAATAAAGCACCACCAGCCCCCAGCAATCAGCCTCGTCGAACGAGCACGCCCGATCGCGCCATGGTTTTCCATCCATGGCACAGATGAAGTCAGATTTATGCATTGGCAAGCCCTGGGAAGTCGGTTGTGTTGTAGAGGAACCCGATATTGTTGTTCAGGGGGTTTTGCAGCGTCAGCGAGCACGTAACATCGCTTTCGTCCATTGCTACATCCTTCACATAGAGCGTCCACGACTTCAGAGGCGTATTCATGTCCGCCGCATCGAAACGCTGATACGTGGCAGAGATTGGCGTTATGCGTGAGTGCGCGCGCCACTGCTTAAGTTGCTGTTTAAAGTCCTGAGCCAGACGCCCAAACTTGGCCGTAGAGTTGATCACAGGCGTGCTACTCTGTTGGCTCTCTGCAACCTCCATTCGGCATGGCGAATACACCTGGCCAGCGAATGTCTTTGGGTATATCTGGTTTGCCACCAGCCGGAGAGCGCCAAATGCCGGATGGCTAAACGTCATCGTGTCGTAGATGATCCGGTTGGGCCGCTGTGACTGAAATTCTCGTAATGTAGGCATTCAATACTCCGGCATGTCGCGGTTTACCACTTCATCAATGATCCCCCACTGGCCTGGAGGAAGCTCAACAATGACGTCTGAGAATTCATCATCCGGGTTGTAGACCTTCCGGGTGATTACGCTCGCCGTCCATGTCGTTGTGTTGCCGTTGATGCTCGTTTGAACCGGCGGTGCCACAAAATGCAGTTCCTGCAGTTGCAGGCCAGAGCCACCCAGATTGCAAAGCATCGTGAACCACTGATTGCCGTTATCCAGGTAACGAGGGCTGCGATACCACTGTTCGAATGCCCGATCTTCTTGCAGCGTGAAAATCCACGTCAGCGACCAGGTGGTTTTGAGGTCATCTGTCAGGCGCTGGAAGATAGGCGCGCCTACTGCCGGCTGATCGGTGCGGAACCCGGCATCAATCGTGCGGCTCTTGTTGGATTTCTGGGGAAGTGATAGCCATTCGGGATAAGGTATTGCCACGGTTTTCTCCCGGTAATAAAAAACCCGCCGAAGCGGGTTGTTAGTTTGTTGCCCTGCGAGGGGCTTGGTGATTTCGTGATATGCCTTGGCTTATAGGGCCGCCGTTGTCTAGGTCAGCAACAATTACATCGATAGTAACGCCGTTCGCTGTTGTGGTTGCTTGAGCGTCCACCGTCCCAGAAGTGTAATTTTGGATATTGATTACCACTCCACCGCCGCCACTTCCCTGTAATTCCTTGTTACTGATTACCTTGCCTGTACGGTCACCATTCAGAAGGTAGTTATGGTTACCCTGCTGCAATATTTCAGGTTTACCACCCTCTCCAACTTGGTACATTCCACCAGCAGATACTGGGCCGCCATTCTTTCGCTTACCTGCCAGGCTGCTAGACAGCGCCATAGCCGCAACAACTGCGCCGATACCAATCGCTGCAGCACCACCGAATGAACCGATAGAGGCTGCAATGGCTGCCGGAGTCCAAGCCGCAGTCGTAGCGGCAGCTGCTGCAGTACTGGTGGCAGTTGTTGTAGCCGTACCGGCGACCTGTGCAGCCGTAACTGTAGCGATTCCAGCTTCCTGAGCCGCAGTTCCCATAATTGCAGCCCTAACCTGTTGCAATCCCATTTCGACAAACGTTTGAATAACGCTATTCAAAACGGTATCTGCCAGTCCGCGCATTGCATCTGAAGCTGATTGAGTACCAGTAATAACACCAGACAATGCAGAACTTGCACCTTGCCCAAAGGAGTCAACGGCGCTGGTGAGTATTTCATATCCCAACCCCATATTACCGAACTCCTGCCACTGCGCCTCCTGTCGCTTCTTGCGATATTGCCCTTCAATGCTGGATCTAACAGCTTCAATTTCAGCTATTTTCTGAGGATAAAGTTGAGCATATTGGTTCAACTGATCCATTTGCTGCTGAAACTGGTTATCGACAGCTGCGACAGGAGATGCTAACCCCTGCAAACCAGTGAAGTTTGATTGTGCTGACTGCTTATCTCGCTCAGACTGTGCAACGGCTGCTTTCGCTTTCTGCAGCTTCCATTCCGCTTCAGCATTGCGCTCTGCTTCGGCAATCTGTTTTTGTGTTGCTTGGCTGCCCAACGCTTTTACGGCATCGTATTTTGCCAGTTCCAACGATCCATCAGCATATCCAGTGTTGAGTCTATCTATCGCTGCTGATTGCCTGCCTAGTGCCGTTGCTGCCGCATCAGAAACTGAAACACTTCTTTTAGACTGATTTTCTGCTTTCTTTTTTGCTTCTGCGGCAGCCTCTGCAGAAGCAACCTGACGACTTAGTTCTATCGCCTCATTCTTCTGCTCTTTAGTCAAATCCTGCTGAGCTATTGCATACTCTATTGCGGCCTGCTTTCCTTGTGTTAGGCCTATCAGCTGCTGCTTTAGACCTTTCGTCAAAGAATCGAAATTTGCCGCTTGCGCCTCTGTTTTCATTCTCCCAATACTGGCTTCCAAGTCTTTTACAGCTTGCTCAGCCTGAGCAGCTGAAGCTCCTGCCTTGGTCAACTCATCCCTAAAGTTCACAAGGGCCAGCCTGCCTTCGTCAGTGGTGCTTTTCATTCCAGCAATTGATTGGGATATCTTGGTGACATTATCTGATGTCGGGTTTTTGGCTAGCTCATTTAGTTGTTTAACAAGAGTGAATGCCGACTGCTCAGATATATCGAATTTGTCTGCCATCATTGCGACAGTAGACAGCAGCGTCTGCGTGCTTGACCGGAAGGCTGTTCCAGCTCCTTCAGCCTGATTTATAGCTTCCTTGAAGTTGTCTGTGGTGACGCTTAATGTATCGAGCGCGTTACCTGCGGCTGTAACACTTGCAACACCACCGCTTAAGCTTCTCCACCATGATGTTTGCTCTTCAGCAATGTTAGATACCGCTTTTCTAGCGTTCTCAACTTCCGCCGCATACCTTGCAACTGCAGCATCCCTTAGCTGGGTTGCCAACGCTGCATTTGTGGCAGCCAGACGCGCATAATCATTTGATAACGCGGCAACGCCTTGGCTGTTGATTACAACAATCTTATTCAGTGATTCTGCAGCCTGCTGAAGATCGGCCATTTTATTGCTACTACTACCTAGCGATGCCAGTAATGGCCCTGCTAACGCCGAAGCAAGAGCAATGACAGCGCCAAGGATAGCCCCGCCCGGACCAAATGCGCCAGCAAGCTGAGAACCTTGTTGACCAAAAGCAACCATTGCTGATTGGCCACCTTGAACTTGAACAACGAAGTCTTGAATCTGGTAGCCAATTTGTTGAAAGCTGCCACCTAGCCTTTTGGCAGAGCCCGAGGCTGCGCTTACTGAACGCGCGGTTGATGATAACTGCGTATCTAACGTTTTGAATGTTTTCCCGGCGGTTGAGGCAGTCGAATCAAGCTGCCCTATGGCTCTATTTGCTGCGCGCCCACCTTGCAGCAGTGGATCAATGTCCATCCCAACCTGATAAACAATGCTGCCAACCTCTTCCTGCCCAGCCATTGAGCCTCCTAATTCGAACATAAAAAAACCCCGCCGAAGCGAGGTCTATCATTATTACTATGGCGTTTAGCTTAAACTAGTCAGCCCACCCGGATTTTGTCTCCACAGCCGACTCTGACATAGAATATTTTTCAACCACATCGCCATTAAAAAGAACCGTCAACTCTTTCTTTGTCCCATTAGTGCCGTTATGGAACAATCCATAGAATGGAATGAAGCTTTTACCGCTAACTTTCACCTCGGCATGAACATACTTCCAGATTTCTTTCCCACCATCTGTAAAGCTGACGCTATCAGGAGATCCAAGTAAGGTTTTTAATTGGGATTTGGTGGTAACTCCTTCCTTGATCTTGCTTTGCATGCTTACTTCGGTTTCTTTCTGCAGCTGTTTGTTCCCCGATGATGCACATCCCGCTAATAAAAAAGCCACCATTGCTGCCACTGCAATCTTCTTCATTTAGTCCTTTTCCCATAGACAAGTAACAAGTCGTTACATCGTAGCAGATGGTGCGCTGCCGGCAACGAAAAAACCCGCAGCTAAGCGGGTTGAGTTATTTGGTCTACGATGGCTTTATGCGACGTCAGCGCCGTGGATCAGGTGGCGCAGAGCCTCGACACCGTTGGTGTTGTATCGGAACGCCTCAACCTGCTTAGCCGAGTGCGCCGACTTGTCCAGGAAGAACTTGCCGAACTCATCAGTTTTAAGGTTGTGCTTGTTGGCGATGCGGCCGATTTTGTTCGCTGACACATCCAGCATTTTTCCCACCTCTCCCGCCGTGTAGTGACTCTCTTCCATAACTGGAAGCGGGATGGCATCGAAACCGGCTACCGGATTGATGAGGCTGGCAGCTGCTACCTGCTTCGCCTCAGGTGCCAGGTGTGGCATCAGGTCAAACAGATTCGTGACAGCTTCGACGGTGAGTTTCAATGTACGCGCTTTTCGATACTCAACAAGGCCAGTAGCGGACTTCCCAGCTTTGAGATGTGCCTCATTCATCGCTTCCAGCTTATCAACCAAAGATCGGCGAACGGCCTTCGATTCACGCGCGGCCACTCGAAGGGATTGCTTAATGGTCATGTGAATTATGTCTATTTCCTGACCGTTTTTCCGACCTACACTTTTAGTGTAGGTCTCCCCATCTAACTCATCTTCGACCTTCTCGATGAATTTGTTGTTGCGCACCGGTGGTTCACCGCACTGCTTGCGAGCTTCGTTAACCATCATAAGCAATGATTGGCTATCGATATTTTTCTCAGTGACAGATCCACCATTATTTGCTAAAGTCAACTTAGTCATTAGACGTTCCTATACGTTAGTAGACATAGCCGCCAGCTCCACACTGGCGGTTTTCTTTTTGCGCCATCCCATGCGCCTGTCAGTGCAACTCCCCTTTCCCATTCAGCCTATCCAGCATTGGTGCCGCGTGACGAGCATGGAAGCTGTTCATATCAATATTTGCCGTTTCGCGTATCAACGTTTCACGCGTCTTTTCAATCAGGTGGCGCATCTCATGGCCTAGGTCGTAGAAATACCCGGAATATGTCGAACCGATCTGCTTCATAGCTGGATAGAGTTCTCTGCTCACCCGCTGCCCCTTGTCCATCCAAATCCACATGTATGACAGACTAATGAGCTCTTCGTCGGTGAACTGCTTGGCGATTGGCGAGTGTTCGACTTCGCGATCCAGAATATTCAGAACCCAGCGACGGAATTCTTTGGCTTTATTCGTAGTGGCGAACATAGCGATCAGATGACAACCGCGAAGAGAGAACACACGGACGCTTTTTTCACGTAAGTTATTGTTTATCCCATTAGTCATCATTTTGATGACCATTGACATGCTGCCTGTAAACTCATCGGAATTGCGCGAGTAAATTGTTGATACGCTCTTGCTTGAGGCGTAGCCAAGCGCCTTCGCCAAGTCGGCAGAGGTCAACCAGATATCGTTCATCTGCGGAACGGGTGACAGGTTAATGCCGTGGAAATTAAGTTCTGAATTGGTTATACTTTTCATGTTGGTTTCTCTCAAAGTTTCCGACACAGAAACCCGGTTGGTGTTCGCGCACTGCCGGGTTTCGCCATTTTTACTGACCATTCGCACGTTCCTCACGCAAGCACCGCGCCAAGCGCTGCACAATCGCAGAGTTAATCGAAATACCATCCATCTCCGCCATGCGGCGGATCTCTGCTTTCATGCGCTCAGGTAGCCGCAGCATGATATTTTCACTTTTCTTTCCTGTGTAAAGAATGTCGCTCATATCGATTCCTTGTCATGTTGATATCACGGTGTAATGATTTCACCGTGTCGCTATTATGTCAATGATTTTTTGATTACACTGTGATACCACAATTTTAATCAACCGGAATTAACCATGAAAGGCATGAGAAACATCGCCCCATTTGGCTTGAGGATGCCTGACGAACTTAGAGAATCTGTGGCAAAGAGGGCTAAGGCTAACGGCAGATCGATGAACTCGGAGATAGTTCAAATTCTGGAGGATACATTGATGAGAGATGATAACTCTTCACCCTCAGCCCATTCTTCAGAGGTTGATTTGTTTCCCCTTTCTGATAGTGACTACGTGACAATGACCAAGGTTGCTCTTAATGACATGTTAGAGAGATCAATGCAATCTGCAGTAGATCAAGTAGCTAAATCCATAGGAGAATCTGCGGTAGAAGCGGTGCTCAACTCTTTGTCTGAAAAGTATAATTTCGTCCCTAAATCAAACAAAAAGCCCACCTAAGTGGGCTTTTCAACACGCTGGTGAGTTCTTGATCGGAAGCGTGTATCCAAGAGCTCTCTAGCAGCCTCACTATCAGGTGGTTCTAGGTCATCAATATAAAAATGGTCATCAGGCACTTCTTCGCGTGGAGTTACGCTGCAATGATGGATGCTTGCCATAGAACGAACCCTTATCATTTTTTCATCATCGCCTGCCAGCGCTTCTCATCTTCGTCCATCACCTGATCGTACTCTTCGCGCGTGAAGCCTTTTTGCTCTGGGTACTTTGCCGCCAGCAGCAACTGAAACTCGGTCATCGAAAGGCGCTCTGCTTCGGCGCGAGGCATATTGAAATGATTGCGCGCTGCACTGATGTACTCGAAGGCGTTAAACTCGTTCACGTAGCTGTTCGACTCGTGTCGCTGCAGCTTGCGTATCTTTGCCTTGCCGATGATGCCGTGAGTGATCAGCGACTGGCCGATTACGACAATATCGCTCGCCGGCATCTTGCCGCGGCGAAACACGAAAGCCCTCTTCCCTCGTTTGCTTGGCCGCAACTCTCCCACCAGCGCGCTAAGGTCATCATCACAGCATGCCTGCATGACGATCATCCCGGCGAATATTGCTGAGCTACTGAATGACGGCGCGTTGATGTATGCCAGCAACCACCCAGGAACCTCACCATATGCCTCTACAGCGGCTTCAAGTAACCGTGGCGCCTCACTGGCATGGAGTTCAGCAAAGCGCTCTACAATCTCCGCTGGCGAGCCTATGCGGGTCATGTTTGCGAACGAAGGTCGAAGGAAGTAATCGCGATCGGCATCGGTGATGACCATCTCGCCTAATTCAGTGATTGGTGTCATTTAAACCTCAAAACGATGGCATCCCTGCCAATCTTCAGTCAAAAGCCAGGAAGGTACATCTGCACTTCATCAGCAATACGTTCTCGGGCAGTGTGAAGAAGGCGTTTTCGACCGCCGACACCCCACTTCGCCATTTGGCTGGCACACTGGCTTATTTCCTTGGTTTCGGTCTTGATGATGTGGTCTATTTTGTTCAGACGCGACATGGCATCAAAACCTTTTCTGACCAATGCTTGAAAAGTCTGGTAAACACGAATCTCAAATTCAGCACTGAGCCACGCCGCATAGCGGATTGCCACAAGCTCTAGCGCCCATACACCATGATGGAGCCCGCCATTAATCGTTTGCACCGCCGTGCATTTTTGCACTCTGCTCAAAGTATCGACAAAGTTACGAACCTGTCGGCTTCGCATAAACTGGCTTGGTCTCTGGTTTTCCGTTGCATCTCCATTGGAGACAGCAGCGGCATGCAGGTCATTAAGGTTATAGCGACCTTCTTCATCAACACGAACGGAGACGCCATTTACTGCTACGGTTGGATAGTTCATTCGGATTACCTTTTAGTGATGAACCTTGTCGCACAGGAAACGGCCCCAAGAAGGCTCCGACAGCCAGCCGGTTCCTCAAGGGTCATCCTGAAAGGTTCTTGGTTTGATTACTGCGCGTGCGGTGCGCGATGAATTTCAGGTACAAAAAAGCCCCGCATGAGCAGGGCTAGTCTTTGTCAGATCGACGGTCGGTTTCCCGACCATTTGCTATGCAGTAACGGTGATCGCGCTGGTTGACGTTTTGGCGCCATCGTTGGTGGTAAACGTGATTGTGGCCGCGCCAGCAGAAACGCCAGTAACGAGACCTGACTGATTGACGGTGGCCTTACCGGTTGCCGAGGATGACCAGGTGCCGGTTTTATCGCTGGCATCAGCCGGCGCCACG
Organism: Serratia bockelmannii; assembly: GCF_008011855.1. Taxonomy (GTDB): domain Bacteria; phylum Pseudomonadota; class Gammaproteobacteria; order Enterobacterales; family Enterobacteriaceae; genus Serratia; species Serratia bockelmannii. The sequence goes on along the minus strand of NZ_VOUX01000031.1, from coordinate 166,263 downwards.
GTGGCGGTAAGCTGTTGAGTAGCCCCTACAGCAATGCTTGCTGTTGCTGGCGCCACTGTCACACCGGTAACCGGTACATCCGCGGCGACTTCAAACACGACAGTATCGGCATCAGCAACTTTCCACTCGCCGGAGAAAGTGGAGATGTCGCTCGTGCCAAAATCACCAGACCACGACGTGGTGTTGAAGTAGCCCATGATGTAGGTGCCGGAGTCTTCTCCGACGAAATCGAATCGCACCCAGATCGACGGCTGTCGGCCAGCCTGCACTTCATCGAAAATGTACTTGGAGATGTTGAGAGCGCCGATCTCAGTGGTTTTGTCTTTGCGGCGGAATTCACCTTCACCGGAAATGGTGAAGTCCATATTGGTTACCAGGTTCTCCACCAGCCCTTTCGCGTCGTCCGCTTCAGACGTCACGGAGTTTGGCGAGAAGTCGAAGCCCTTGGTGGTCAGCGCGCCGAGGCGCTTCCAGTCACTCAGTGCCGGCAGCGTGTCAGCACAGCCGAAAGCCATACGCAGCACCGCGACTTTACCGATCAGCTTGCCGGTATCATTTGCACAACCTTGCATGTGTTACCTCTTCAAATAAAAAAGGCCGCCCATAGGCAGCCTGATGGATAGATATGTGCGTTATTCGCCGTAGGTGCAGCAGACTAAAAGCCGGTAGATTAATCGCCCCTCTGCTGATGGGATTGGCGTTGGAGAGCCCCCAAGCAGACGCAAAGCGCCAACACAGCTATCAGCACCCTGCTGGCTGCTGATGTAGTCGGCGATTTTGTTCGCCGCGGCATCTGCTTCTGCGTTCTTCCCTTTGGCCCCGACAACATCGACCATTACGAAGAAATCTCCGCCGCGGTCGTATTGAATATCTGAACCACCACCAGGACGGAACACGATGAAGGCGTCGGTTAACTTACCCGTGTCGTTCCACATCAGCGCTTGGATGGTGAGCCCCGCGGTTAGACCTGCATTCTCGAAAAGATTTCGTAGGCGGAGATACATTGGAGGTGTCACAGCATCATCTCCTTCCTGATTATCTCGTCCACCTGCCGGCGGGTTTTCTCTGCGGCCTTGGTGAGGAATTTAGGTTCACCAGCAGGATCCCAGTAATTGCCGCGGTTATTTGGCCGCGGTAACCCCTTCATGATGCCACTGGCGTTATGGACATAGACTGCATAATTCGCTGAGTAGCCGATGCGTCCCGTAATTCGTGTACCGTTAATCATTGTCTCCTGGTACTGCGAATTTATCAGGTTGCCGATGTTAACCGGGGTCATCAACGCTGCTTCATTAGCGATTATCATCACGGCAGATTTGATAGCCCTGACCGCCTTTCTCGTCCTGACATCCTCTACCACGGCATCAAGGCGCCGCTGGGCCTCTTTGATACCCTTTATCTTTACGCCCATCGCTACGCTCCCGTCAGAATGGCTATATCCTCTGCCAGGCGCTCAAACGTGTCGGCATAGCGGATCACTTGTACCACCTCATCGGCGCCCGCGGCGATCGGGTCTACCATGGTAGACACGCCGATAAGCAGATAGTCGCCTTTCTTTGCTTCGGTGAATTCAGTCCACACAGTGTTTTTTACAGTGATTTCCGAACCGATATTGTTCAGCTTCGCCGAGAGTCCGCCCTGGTAATCGCACATGATAATTTCAGGCGGAGCCCAACCCAGAGGATCGCCCGCTTCACTATTGCCTAGATTGCGCCATATCGTGGCCTCAGCCGTATATGACCAAATGGCTAATGATGACATGTCACTCTCTCCAGCTAATCACCGCAGGCCGTTCTGCCGCGATTTTCGGGCAATTAAATTTCCACTCACCGCGGTCGTTAACGAATCCCGTGGTTTGCCTGGCCGTGTCAGTCTTCACCCAGACGCGTTCAAAAGGCTTTGGTAATCGTTCGGTGACAGGTATCCATGACATCAACCACCACCGCACATGCAGCCGCCCTTGCCAATCCATACACCGGCAAAAGCCTTGTTTGTTGGGTCAGGTGGAATCAGGCCTATAGCGCACCCTTTTTTGTCCAACCCGCGCAGCAGGTTCAGCGCCCCCTTCCAACGATCGCTAAATGACTGATAGCGGAAGGAGCGCGATGCCCCGCTTGGCGCCGTTTGAGAGCTGATGTATTTATCGCCCTGGCCTAATCCCATAAGCCCAAGAAGATAGAGTTGGATGAGTAACGCTGTGGATGCTGGGTAATTCGCATCCAGACATTCCTGAATGCTGTTCACCTGCTCCACCAGCGCATCCAGGACGAAATCAGGCAAGGTGATACCCTGTGACTCCAGATATTCCTTGGCCTTTTCTTTATTCACCATGGCTGATTCCTGTAAGAAGAAGCCCCGCCGAAACGGGGCATAAAAAAACCGCCTTGGCGGCGGCTGTTATTCAGCAGGGAACAGATTTTCGAGCTCGCCTTCCGGCAACAGTTCAGCGAGCTTTTCTTCGCCGAGGTTGCCTTTGAACTCAATCCCCAGATCAGTGAGCCGCGCCTTGATAGCATCCTTGCGCGACATTGTTTCGTTGCCGGCATCCGGGGTGGCCGGGGTTAGTTCACCGCCGGCCGCGCCACGCATCAACCGCACGTTAGATTTCAGCGCTGGGTGAAGATTTTCCAGTTCCAACACATCACCGATCTCTACGCCATTCCAGGGGCGAATAACTTCGTATTTAGCCATGTTTCCCCCTTACGCCAGATTGGCGCCGTAGACAACACCAGAAAGCCCCTGATCGTCCGCAGTGATTTGCAGACCTTCGGCAGACATGATCTGGAAGTTGTAGTTAACGTTTGGCAGAGGCCGCGGCAGCGGGACAACACCCACAGCCATGCCAACCAGCGGAGAGATCACATCTTTGCGGCGAACGTATGCGACGAACTCATTACCCTTCAGTGCAAAGGTCATGCGAATTTCTTTAACCGGTGCAAATGGCAGTACCGCCTGCAATACAGTGCCACTCACAACGCCGTTGACCACGTATGGCTGCGCCAGGTTTGCCCAGATTTCTGGGGATACCCACATCACGTCGTACTGAGCGACTTTGTTGGCGCGCGCCAGCGCACCGAATGCACCTTTGCCGAAGAACTCGAACAACTGAGTCATCGTTGCTGCAGTCAGATCGATGTTTGCGCCGCCGGCACCAGCCCCCAGATTGAGCTTTTTGGTGTTGCGGTGGTTTTTAATGCCCTGCGCAGGATAGGACTGAACCTGGATGTTAGGATCACCGTTGAGGTAATAGTTGACGCGCTTCTGGTTGAACTTACGCATCTTAGCCATTTGCGAGTCCAACACCAGATCGATACCCACGGTGTTCAGACCGGCAGCATGACGCCAGTTCACACCATAGCCGGCTGTGAATACCGGAATTGGGTCGCCATCGCTGGCGTATTCGGTGTGGTCAAAGGAGAATGGCGCCTGGCCGTCAATGCTTACCGACACGTCATCAGCAATATCACCGACCACGCTGTACAGCTTGGCAGTTTTGCCGACGGACAGAACCGTTTGCACGCCGATCAGATCGTTGATGATTTCCATGCCAACTTCCTGATCGCGCAGTTGCAGTACCTGGCGATCAATTTCCGCCCAGAAATCACGAGTAAAGCCACCAGCAGCGTTTACTGCCAACCACTCCTGCGTCATGTGGGCGCGGCTGGCAGCGATCATGGCGTTATGATTGGCGTTCCACATATTGCGGTTCGCCCACAGCTCATTCCAGTGACCGCCGAGACGGCTATTAGCCGCCAATGTCTCTTTGGAGAAATACATGTGCGTTTATCCTTCTTTTAAGCGCCAGCGGCGACAGTGCCAACGCGCATACGCACGCGGATGAAATCGGTAGCGCCGGCGGCGATGGTGGCTTCGTCCTGGCTGTAACCGATCACTGAATCAGTGTCAGCAGTTGCCAGGGTGAATTGGCCGTTAGCGCCAAGCTTGATCGGGCTGTCTTTCTTGTACGCGCCAGGTACGCAGAGCAGCGCAAATTCACGACCTTCTTCCACGTAGTTGCCTACAGCAGAGTCTCCAGCAGGAACCGCCTCGGTGATTTTCAGCCCTTGATGGTAGGCAACGTCGATGATGTAGATCCGGCCATTTAGCGCGGTAGCCTGAGCGAATTCATCGCTGGCGTTGATGACGGCAGCAGTGCCTGGCAAAAGTGCCGCGGCAGTGGTGCGGGTTTCGGTCTTATACAGCGACTTTCCGTCGATGTTTACGCGACGATAACGTGGCATTGGATAGCCCCCTTATTTGAAGTGTTCTTCGGCGGCAGGTGCGCCATTTTCTTGCTGATGCTGACCGGAGTTACCGCCCAACTGAGCCGAGCTTCCCAGGCGCTTAAAAGCGTCATCCAACGCTTCGCCTGTCAGGGCATTAGCAGCCAGTTCACCAAGAACAGCCGCAACGGCTTCACGCTTGGTTTTCTCTTCCGCGCGAGAGTTTGCAGTCAGGGTTTCGGCCAGTTGGTTATGGTTTGCCTGCAGCGCATCAACTTTATCGGTGATAGGCTTGAGCGCCTCGGCGAAGTTGGCGGCCAGGCCTTTGCCGATTTCGGTGATCAGCTCTCGTTTCTCTTCAGTGGTTAAAGGCATGTCGCCCTCCGTTTGGTGGTTGGTTGCAGGTTGTTCCTGCGGATTGAAAAGGGATTTAACTTTGTTGGCGACGACCGTCACCCAGGATTCCTGACGCGCAACCGGCGTGCCGGTTTCATCAAAGGTGATTTTTCCGCCCTCCGATGTGTAGCCATAAACCTGGGCGGCGCCGCCGTTGCGGATGATCACTACCTGTGAGTCGGTGAAGTCTGCCACCCAGGCATATTCATTTTCGCCGGGAGCAAATTTATCTTTTGCAGCGCGGTCTAGGCGTTGCTCACGATCCCGGTAGGATTCGCCAATCAGCGCGCCAGAATTAGCTTTTAACGGCATGGCAAGGTCAGCGTTAACCATCAGACCAACGCCCTGCTCAGGTGTCGCTGCGCCTACTTCATGCAGCAAGATTGCGTCATGATCCATGCCGTGAATCTTCGCCACCCACTTGGCACCTGTGGCCTTCTGTTGCTCATTGGGTTCAAGCTGGTCGAGAAACACCGCAACGCTGGTGTGAATAGGTGGAACATCTTCGCCGCGCTCAATGGCCTCTACGCGGGAGATAAGCTCCCTGCCGCCCTCGCTTTGGTTGGCGATCTGGGTATCAACCCACTTCTCTAGGTAAATCCGGTTGCCAGATTTCTTCACATTGCGATTCCAGGCGCCGATATGGCCCTGGTTGATACCTTCAGGAGAAAAGGCAGAGATGAATGCGCCATTTAGCTGAGGATGCCCCAGCGGCGCCAGCGTGCCTTCAAGCCCTTGATAGTGAGCATCGATTTCGCTGGCCGTATATAGCCCATCATTCATGACCACGTTTGCCGGCAGTGTGTAGCTCGGCAAAACAAGATGCTCGCGGCCGTTGTATGACTCCCGGCGAATTGCCTGGCTGTTGACCTTCGTAGTGACGTTAACTTGAACTTTCATGGATTAACCCTCTGCCCATTTGTAGCCTCTCTCCTTCATGTCGTTGAACGTCTGCTTGGCCTTGTCGATGATCGAAGGAGTGAGAGGGTTACCCTTGTCATCCACCAGCACGGAAAGCTGCGAGCATTTGCAGTTGATGGCATTTCCGTTCTTCGCGTACCACTCCCTAACTTCATCCTGCGTGTATAGGTGAGCATGCCTGGCGGCGTGCGTTGCTCGGGTGGTAGGGCTTAACGCAGAGATGTGAAGCAGCTTTGTTTTGATGCCGTAGCGGTCTTGCGCATCCTGAGCCTCATCCCAGCGTGCTCGCCTCAGTGCGGTAGTGATTTCCGTCCTGGCTATGCGATTCGCACGCCGGGTTTCAATGCCGGTTTGCTCGTTGAGGTTTTTGGCTACGTCTCGCGGATTGAGCCCCCTGGCAATACCATCAGTCAGAATTCGCGCCATATCGCTCTTAACCTGAGCGCTGAGCCCTTTCATCTCTTCGAATTCACGCGCTCTGACCAGAATCAGCCGCAGCTGATAGGGCTCACTCAACAAGATGTTGGGAACATCCTGCTGGCCGGCAGCGTAAGCGGAGGATTGCTGGGAGAGGTTGTAATACTCCTGCGCCGTCCCGCGTTGGTAAGCCACGGACACATAGCGACCAAAGAACCACAGATTGAATTCCCCGCCCTCCAGAAGAATTTCGTCCACCAGCGCTTCACCGTTCTGCAGCAGCATCGACAGAAGCCCCTGATCAAGACGGAAGGTGTAGCGCTCGTTAACGACGGGTTCGGAGGGGATGCGGTTGAGAATGTCGATATAGCCTTTCGTTATCAGCTTCATGCGCTTTGCAAACTCACGCATGGCGCCACGCTCTAACTTATCAACTCCTGTGGGGTCTTTGATGTTGCTCGGCAGGATTGGCGGCTTAGGTTTCGTCGTCATCCCCTGTCTCTCCAAGCGGGTCGCCGCCTTCAGTATCGAATCCTGCAGCAGTGCGAATTTCCTCACCGCTGAACGGCGCCGTATCACCGCTTTCAACCATAGCCTTGTTCACCTCTGCCATGGTCTTAGAGTCCGCCAGACGCTCAGCGCGAGTCTGTTGATTTAGATCGTCCCAGATAACCGTTTTCTGTCCGACAGAATCGATAATTCTCAGGTCGATCAGCTTGTCGCAGAAGTCCTCAATTTCGAAAGACAGATCACCGCGGCGACTCTGGCAGCGTCCGTTCATGTACTTCTGGTCTTCGGTGCTTGAGCGCTCAGCCTGCTGGTTGCCTACCAGTATCCGCGAAGGAATATCAACACCGGCAGAAGCCGTCTGCAGGTTCACGGCATAGGTTGGGCTTGGGTCAGACACAGGGGAAACTAGGGAGGTAACATCGGCGCCCTGCAGGCTCATAAGCACATCGTTGCCGCGGTTCATCTCTCGCGCGGCTTCGTTGAACTTGTCCTGCAATTCGTCAACGCTGACACCATACATAGACGCCAGACTGCCGAAGTCAATCTCTTTGTCGAAGCTTAGCGCCAGCTGCCGAGCTGCGTTCTTCAGGAATGACTCACCGGAACCGCCCTCTACTTTCTCCAGACTGACGAAGGCGTTGTATGCTGGCTCAAGAAACCCGATAGCGTCGTCGGTGTAGTCGCCAAGGATGAAGATCCGGCCTGGATGGATTTCGACACGTCGCGAGGCTCCATTTGAAAGCCGCTCTGTGTATTGCCACATCTTCGGCTGGCCGTATGTTTGCGAGTTAAGCCCGGTATCCCACTCGCTCACGTTTAGTGAACCAGCCCAGGCTACCGTGACTTTTTCTAGGCCTCGGCCTCTGGTTACTTCGGTATTCCATGGTTTGTTGTCGCGGATGTGCAGCAAAATGCCAGAGTAACGTCCGACAAGCCGACGGCGGTCAGCCTCTGCAAAAGCACGCCATAACCGGTTCGTGAATACCGTTTTGAGTTTTTTCTCCCAGGCAGTTTCCGCGCGCTTCTCGTCGGCCTTATCACCCTCGATGATCTCTGGGTTGGTCTGCCAGCATTTGCCCACCAGCTTTTCCACGGCGCCATGCGCAATACCACCGCGGCGATACAGTGAATAAAGGTTGTCGTAAGTGATCTGCTCAGGAAAGCCGTATTCGCACCAGGCGGAGCCGCGTTTATTATCCAGACCCATAGATGGCCCAAGCATCGCCATACGAGCACGCTCAATCCTGGCGTCGTTCAACGCATGGTTGACGGCCAGTTGGAGATTTTTGTTCATGTGGTTTCCGTTTGGAGTGGTTTACTGTAGCCGCTTAGGGAGCATCATCCCTCTCGGTTGAGAGCCGTTAAGTTCAGTCAGCGCATAAACCATGGCATCAAGGCGGTCTGGTGACTTTTTGGCAGTGGTCGGTATATACTCCATCAGCTGATTTTCCAGCACGTAGAGATTTCCCTGATTCAACACCCTGCCTTGCTCGTACAGGGCTGATATCGGTTCCGCTCGGGCATACTTCCCCTTACTGGCGTGAACTCGAATAATCCGCCCTTTAAAGCCTGCATTACGTAGTGTCTCCTCCGCCATATCACCACCCTGGTTTGTCTCTATGACGATCGCATCTGCCTGATGATGTTCATACGCCCATATCGCTTTTTTAGCCCATCCTGCTGGGGAATATTTACCGCTGTAATCCCCATCAACCGAGAATTGCTTTTTGTCTCCAGCGCCATAGGAACTTGCAGCAACTATCCCTGTTTCATCACTCTCATCGCTGTTGGTTGCCTGTGGGTCAATCGCCACGACTGTACGAACCTTGTCATGCTTGATTTGTAGTTCATGAGCAGCGCTTATCATCTGCTCGTTCCACAGCGCCCCCTCAGCATTGAAGCGGCGAGGTTTCTGCATATACTGAGCTTCCGCAGTGCGGCGATGAGAAAACAGAGATGTTCGATGCGATTCGTTGTGTTTGAATGGCCACAGCCAACCATCAGGCAATCCGTGGTCAATCGGTATAGCGTGGGTGTTTTCTGGATACTGCGCAGCGTATGACTGACTGTTGTCGATAATCACCGGCAAGTTCAGATGATGCCATTTCTCACCACTACCTCCGCGCAGAAGATAACCGCTCAGATCGTGGTAGTGGATGCGCTGCATAATCACAATCATCGGCGTCGTCTCGATCGCCAGTCGTGATTTTATTGTCTCGTTAAAGCGGTTATTTACGCCATCGCGGACGATCTCAGAGTAAGCGTCGTCAGGTTTTACTGGGTCATCTATAACCAGAGCGCCTTGCCAGCCTGGTTCCATGTGCCCGGCTCGAAATCCGGTTACCTGGCCTGCTGCTGATGACGCATACACGCCGCCGCCAAACTCATTCCACCACATCGCCTTGCTATCAGCATCATCGCGAAGCTCCATAGGCCACATGGATTGATAAGTACGAGACTTTATTATTCCTCGCGCTGTAGATGAGTTAAGAAGAGCAAGGTTGTGCGAATACGACAGATGCATGAACCTGGCACGCCTATTTAGCGCCAGTCCTCTCCCCATCATATTGATGGTCGCCAGTTCTGTTTTTGTATAGCCTGGAGGGACGTTAATAATCAGACGCTGAATCTCGCCATCGATCACACGATCCAGTGTCTCCTGGATTACCTTGTGATGCGGTGCGACGATCATCTTGCCGCCAGTTCTCTGCTTGAAGAAGTAGCGGGAGAAATACATCCCATCCTCTTCACACTCTATCTTGCGGGCATAATTCCGCTGCTCAACAGTCGTCATCCTCCAACATCTCCCGCCGAGCCTGCTTGTATTCGTCTTTCGTCAACGTGGCCGACTCGATGGGGCCGCCGTCTTTACCTGTGTGCTCTACCTTCTGTCGATTCGTATACGCATCGCCGCACTCTTTCGCGGCCTGCTCGACGATCTGAGCGGCCAATGCGTAGTTCTTCATGGTTTCGGTTCGCGTCGCCATGCGATCAAGAACGCGCAGCCGGTAGGCCTTGTTGGCGATCGGAATGTCTGAGATTTCCGTCTTGAATCGCTCCCGCGTCGTGTGGAACAGGTCTACCCACTTCTTAGCCAGCGACTTGCCACTAACCTTTGTAGGGTCGTGAGATTCAACCTGCTGACGCGTGATTTTTAGCCCAAACTCTTTTTGGACGGACTCTACCACCAACGTAGGGGTGTCAAAGCACGCAAGCGACTGAATGATGAAGGCTTTTACATCTGGTTTTAATGCAGCCATAAATCACCATCCGTCCAATACAGTCCAATATTTACGCCAGCCTCAACATGCAGTTACCGCACGCCCTGGCAATGTTTAGTTGTGCCACCTCCGCAGGCCTGTTGGCCGCATCAACCAGTTCCCGAACTTCCATGCTGGCGCCGTACCGGCGAACCACGCCAACAAACTCTTCAACGTCGTGGCCGCGCAGCTTCAGCACCGGCTGGCCTTCCTTGTTGAATTTTGGCGCGCCGAAATCGTCTGTTGCCTGCGCGATGTGGTAAAGCTCATGCTCGACCAGGGCGCAGAACTCAGCATCAGAACACTGTGAGCAGTAGTCGGCAGCAAGCGTGATGATGAATTTCGGCACATCGCCGAACCACTCATGTATCTGCTGTTCCATCCTGGCCTTCTGCCAGCCGCCGGCGCGCATCGCTACCTCTTCAGCCTGGCCGAGCACATGGCGCCCTTTTTTCTCAAACGCAGACGATGCCCACATGAAGCGCAGATCGGCGTCTGCAAGGTGTCCGTGGTCTGGGTTAAACAGGCTGCCGGCTTCGTCGATAATTTGACGCTTCAGCCACTCCTGCACTTCGTTTGCAGGCACTAGGCCGATGTATGGCATCAGTTGATGGGACTCGATGAACTGTAGGGGCGGATATGGCCGCCGAACATGGCTTTCATCCTGCGTTTGCTTTGCCATGACTTCCTCCTGCTGGTTATCGGTAGCATTGAATCAGCCACTCACTGAATGGCTGCTGCGATGCCTATGATCCAGTTGAATCGAATAGTGGTAGCGCCTCTTTGCTCTCCTGAATCGCCTTCATGGTTCTGGAAATGACATCAGTAAACTCGGTGATACGATTAAACTGCTGCTCGAATAAGTTCGCTTTGAAAGGATCATCAGCCACAAATTCAATAGCCTTAGCTGCCGCTGTCGTTTCATAACCAACTAACATTAACAATCGGAGGCGGATACTCTGCCCCTGTGTGATTTCTACCGTTTCGGACATTAAAGTCTCCAGTTTTCAGGGCATAAAAAAACCCGCCGAAGCGGGTTAACTTTGTTGGTTGCCAGGACAGGATTCGAACCTGCGATCCCCGCACTATTGGCTACCGCGCCAGCGCTAAGGATTATATCGGTGTCACTCTTCAGCCACTCGAGCACCTGGGCCTATGCTTACTTCTTACCGTTTGCCTCTGCCATCTGCTGGTATCGCGGGTCGTTTGGCCCTGGAAACTTGTGGCTTTGGCTGCGGTAGTGCTGCAGACGTTCGCGGAAGAGTTCGCGTAGGTGTTCAGGCTGCTCCGCCTCCACCTGCGCCGGTACGATCGGCATGTTCATTCGCTCTTTGTACGCCACACCTGACGCCGCAAGGTCTACGTTAACCTTGTCCATTTCTTCTTTTGGCAGATTGCCGAGATTGTATGACATAAAATCCTCCTAGTTCAGAGGATGATACGCCAGCCTCCAGCTGTATGTAAGCCATTACGCCTCGCTTTAGGGAAGTGCCGCACAGGGGGTAAACCCCGACTATAGGGGCGTCAAGGCGTTGGAGTTCTAAATGCCGACACAATTGATAATCAGCACTACCTTCCGGCTAATCCTGATTAGTTACCCTTATAGCAACTACACGTTCCAACTAGCCAAGGAGGCCTTATGAACTATCCACCTGAGTTTTATGTCGCCATATCGTCCGGTTTTGTCTTTCTAACCGCATTGGCCAAAATCGCACTTCACTTCTCTCAATACCTATTCCCAGTCAGTTAATCACCCATCTATCAAATCGCAGTATCAGCCACACCTCGCGGGGTTGCCTCGCCACTTTTGCCTTTCCGGCTTGCAAGATTGATCACCTATTGCATCAGAAAGTTTTGTAAATGCAGTGACTTTGTTTTGCTCATTACGCAACACCTAGATAGATGCTTTGTGAGAGGCAACCAATTCTCTACCTATAAAACTGGCTATTTGTTTACGTTAATAGCATGTTTGGTATGATCAATAACTTCAATTTACTGGATAAAATTAAGGTTCTGGAATGGAAAAGAAAAAAAGTGCTGTAGTAAGATTTACTGAAGGTGCTAATAATAACGTCGTTAGTAATGTCCGTGTCGGCCACATGGGCGGAGATGGCATTGTTTTTGAAGGTGAATCTCATAGCAATCAGGTATCCGATTTTTCTGTAGAAACGACCAGTTTGGATGCTGCTATCGAATCGACAAAACTTGAAATCAACAGTAGCTCGCTGAATGAATCAATTAAAAATCAGATAATTAAGACAATGAATGAGCTCAAGGAGGCTGATGATAAACCATCACGCCTCGAAAAGTACAAATCATTGATGGAGTTAGCTAATACACACTTAACCGTTTTCGGATCATTATATGCAGGTATAGAAGTCCTTAGTACACTATTCTAGCTCTATCACCAATAGGTGTTCACGCCTATTGGTGTTGTAAGCATACTCGTTTTAGTGTCACTCATTTTTCAATTTTTTTCGCCACTTATTCAGTGTTTCAACCTGACCAGCACAGATATTAAGCGCCGTCTGGAGCTCCAGCGCGTAGCTCAGTGCATCGCCCCAGGTGTCGCCTTGTAGGTTTGGCTGCTCGCATGGTGTAAACACTGATTCAGGGGGTAATAGAACGACTTGCTGCGGTACCGGCCGCGTTCTGCTGCAGGAGCTCAACAACAGCGGCAGGCATAGGACTAATCCCACATTTACTGCCTTTAAGTGCATCACGCAATTTCCTCTGGTAGGTTTCCTCACGCTGCCGTAGTAGCTGCTCTCTTTGTTGTTGCTCCGCAGCCAAGGCTCGGTTCTTCCGGTCTTGTGCTTGCAGGGATGAAATCAGTCCTGACTGCTGCGCCAGCGTCTTTTCCTGCTGCTTCACCTCGCTTGCCAGCCTCTCCGATTTATCGTGGTAGTAGTTGACCACAGCGCAAAGCACAGAAACCAATACGATTGAGGCAGCGCCAATAATGAGTAAGGGCTTCATTTGTCCAGCCCCCAGCAAGCCAGCTCGGCCTCTTGGTCGCGCCGCAGGATCTGCCCATGGCAGTTATTTGAGCGGATGCGGCAATCTCGGCCGGCGTCGTATATCCAACGGCGGATTTCGCGGCAAGCGCCAATGCGGTCGCCGGCGTTCAATTTCTTGTAAAAGGTGGAGGTGAAGCACTTTCCGGGGCCGATGTTCCAAGGGCAGAATGACGCGATGCCGACTTTTTGCGGTTCAGTCAGCGTTACCTTGACGTTGCGGTCTACCCAGTCGAGCGCCTTTTTCTGCTCGACTGCGTCAATCTGCTTGCACTGCTCAGCGGTCAGGCGCTGGCCCTTCACAACCTTCTGGCCGTTGACCATCGTCACGCCGCCGCAAATTGTCCAGATGCCGACTCCGTCCTGGTAGGCGTTCAGGCGTTGGCCTTCTTTCTCTTCCTGAAACTGCGACATCATCACAGGAGCCGATGCGCCGGCGGCGATTAGGGCCAGCATTACGGCGCTGAGTTTTGATTTGCTAATCGACATATCATCCCTCTGCTCTGCGCATCGCTTCGGCTACAACCTCAACTGCCGCTGGTCGCTCGCTTTCTGGCCTGGCTGATACACCGTGCAGATAGTCCTCCATGATTTTCGTGCGATGGCGCTCCTCTACCAGGCGTTCGCGCTCTTCCTTCCGTTTGGCGTAGTACGTCTTGATCGTAAAGAAGGCGGATATCAACGCCCCTACAATAAAGACGTAATCCTGCAGCGACAGCAGCGAAAAAAGGCCGAGAAGGCTTGACCACCAATACGGTAGGTTTGGATTGTCTGGGTGCATTTTCATGACTCCACCTCCCGGTTATCGGGCTGTGCTGTAGTAAAACGAGAAAAGCCGAGCATTAGCTCAGCTTTTGAATTATTTGCCTGTTATTTTTCCACCTCAGGCGGCGGTGGTATCTTGGAAGTTCTCACACCACCAAGAGGGTTTCTTATGTCACACATTCATAGCCGGGAATACATGGAAAGTGGTAGCGTAGTTTCCGTCCAGTGCTCACACCAAATTAACGTTTTGCTTCTGGATGACAGTAACTATTCAGCCTACAAATCAGGAAGAAGTGCACGCTATTACGGAGGTTTCTACACGCGGTTCCCGGTTAGGATTGGTGTTCCGCATAGCGGATATTGGAATGTTGTCTTGGCACTTCCACCAGGTCATAGAGCCAACATCCGGTATTCAATTAACGTTATCAACTAACCCGAATTGGCCTTTTGCCTGAAAGAGAGCCTCTTCAAGGGCGGCAATAATCTTCTGCTGAGTGCCGTCCTTTACGTAACCTGTTGAAGTTATACCTTCACCAGTTTGTGCATTACGCATCCAGATAATGCCTTCCTGCGCTTCAATAATTACCTTCATCATTTTCTCCAGAAAGCAGGATCAGCCACCAGCCGTAAACGATTTGGCGATACGGGGTGTGCCAGGTGTGTGTCGGATGTTGGCTGGGGCTGAAATGCAAAAAGGCCACCCGAAGGCAGCCTTTGAAATTTTTGAATCCACCTTAACAATCAGACGGATTTCTAGTGTTAGAAAGATAATTACCCAGTTTTCGGAAAAAGTAAATAGCTCACGATAAAATATTGCACTATTTTTTTCGCGCTATGCAGTCACTCGCTGCAATACCCTCTCTGCGTGGCTCTCTTCGCTCTCCAGAAGACGAATTAAGCCGTCATAAAATGGCTTCACGGTCTTATCCCAGGTCGCCGAGGAAATCGAATCGGTGACCATCTGCACGGCTGCGTAAGCGTGTGACGCTGGTATGCGCTCATAGCCACGGCCTGAGCATCGCTTGCAGGTTCCTCTGACCGGAACCCCCTGCTTTGCTGACTCCTTCTTATCAACTGCAGTACCTCTTCCAGAGCAATCACGGCAGGCCGTCGATACCTTGCCTTTCCCGTTGCAGGCTTTGCACTTAACGCGAACAACCTCTCTCAGTTCCCGGCGCACTTCATACTCGGAAGGTCTGAAGCCATCCGCGCAAAACCGGATCGACGCTTTAACAAACTCTTTCGCAGGGAAAGGGGTGTGAACTTTATTCGTAAATACTTCGACCTCAATGAATCCGGTGCCGGAGCAGCAATCACAAGCAACCTCACTCGATGCGCTGCGGGAGTAATCCAGGAAGGCAAAAACTGATAGAGCCAGAACAACGCGAACTCTTGTCTCATCAGGCAGCTTTCTCAGAGGCGCTACACGAACTGATTCAGCCACGCCCTTCTCCGCCAGCAGTGTCACCGCCTTGACCTTATCGGCATCGCTGACACCCATTTTCCCCATGAACGCCGAAAGGCCCAACTCCGCCTGCGCCTGGCACATCCCAAATGCCGCCATCACGTCAGTACCGGTCAAAGAGTCCGAAGCCGTCGCGCGCGGTGAGTCGCTAAAGGTCGGTGATTTCGGTGCAAAGTATTTCGGAATCGACTCTAATCTCATGCTATTTCCCCTATAATTATTTGGCCTACTTCGCCCCAAATCTTTGTTACTCGACCGTCCCAAATGCGGCAGTCGTCCTCAAAAATGGCATCCAGCAACGCTTTCTCCAGATTGTCCTTGTCCGGCTTCTGCTGATGCGGTTTCCCGGCCATCTCAGCCCGTTTCTTCTTGCTCCAGCTTGGCGGCATCGGCATAACGAAGGTAACGTGGTAGCCGCTTTCGGGCAGTGATATGCGGTTGTGTCGCACCTCATCGCAGAAAGCGCGATAACGCAAAACGGGCGGGCGTAATGCCCAGCGATCACGCTGAGTCATTCGCGGCTTTGGCACTGGAATGATGCTGTAGGTTTTCACGCGTTTTGCGCCTCCATCAGTTGGCGATATTCACACTGCGCCGGGATCGTCAGACGAAGTCCGCGCTGATGTGCCCACATGTCGATTTGCTCCAGGTAGCGAGTCATTTCCCCGGTGTCGAGTAGCTTGGTCGATTTCACGTAACGCGTTTCCCCCATCACTGTGATCGGCTTAGGAGGGCAATACAGGTCTTTCAGATATTCGTGAACGTAGTCCTGATCAAACTTGCCTTTACCGGTTCTGGTAAGTTGAGCCGCTACCTCTCCATTCCACTTCCAGAGCAACGCGTTTTGACTCAGAGACCTTTTTTCTCGCCATTCAACGATGCTTACGCGGTAACGCTTACCGGTAGCCACCAGCTCTTTTAGAACAGGCCAAAGCTGTGCCTTGGTGGTTTCATGCAGGCAAAAATCGTTCATCAGATATCCCTCTTGCTGGCGTATCGACGCTCTTGTTTTTGCTGAGGCTTGGCACGGCAGATCTGCGATGCAGCCGCTTGATCGGTCGGCATGAAGTGACCATTACGAAATTCCTGGTAAACCGTTCCGAGCGAGCCGAAGCGGTTTTTCGTTACGATGATTTCGGCATATGGCGCCGCCGGACTGTCTTCCTGATAAACCGCCTCGCGGTACAGCATGATGATGCTGTCTGCGTCCTGCTCAATGCTTCCGCTATCTCGCAAATCGGCGTTTGTCGGCCGGCGCTGACCAGGTGCGCGCTTTTCAACGTCTCGGGAAAGCTGGCTGAGTGACATCACCGGCGTTTTTAAATCTTTCGCCATGCGCTTCAGTCCACCAGAGATATGCGCAATAGCCAGGTCGTTTCGTTCTGCGCGTGGCTTTTCAATGAGCCCAAGGTAATCAGCGAGGATCAACGAAAGGTTTGGGTGTTCACGCTTCAGTCGCTCTGCAATCGCGCGGATCTGTTCGATGTTGAGCTTTGAGGCGTCGACAATCCAAACCTGAAGC
Organism: Serratia bockelmannii; assembly: GCF_008011855.1. Classification (GTDB taxonomy): domain Bacteria; phylum Pseudomonadota; class Gammaproteobacteria; order Enterobacterales; family Enterobacteriaceae; genus Serratia; species Serratia bockelmannii. Next base: position 149,767 of record NZ_VOUX01000031.1, on the reverse strand, counting down.
CCTTGCAGGCGACTGATGCCGGCAGAAACTCGCGCCCACTCTTCATCGCCCATTTTCTGCGCCGGGTTACGGAGCGCTGAAACAGGCATGTTTGACGCATTGGCAAGTTGGCGCTCGATAACCTGGTGTGCGCTCATCTCCATGCTGAAAATGAGAACGCCGCGCGGCATCTCGGCATTGCCGATTCGAACGGTCGACGTTGCCACGCCTTCGGCCACCTTGAGTGCAAACTCGGTCTTTCCCATACCAGGGCGTGCGGCCACGACAACGAGATCGACAGGGTTAAGACCGCCGGTAATTGCGTCGAGCTCTGGGATGCCTGTTTTCAGCGTGTCCGACTCTTCGCCGTTGTCCATGCGGTGCTGTAACAGCTCAGCGTAAGACTCCAGCAGCTCATCGATGTGAACAGGGCGATGCTCATCGTGAGGCTTGGCAATCGAAAAAATCTTGCTCGAAAACTCCTGAATGCCTGCGAGTGCCCGCTCATGGTTCTGGGCGCCGGCGATCAGGTCGTAGCTGGATTCCATCAGTTTTGTGAACTGGCGGATCTGGTAATACTCTCCCACAAGGCGGGCATAGCCTTTGAGGTTCGCAGCGCTTGGACATTTCCGGCAGGTTTCCATGACATCGCCAAAGTGCTGATCCCCCATTGCCTCAGCGATCAGCAAACTGTCAATCAGTCCGCGGTTATTGGCCTGGCGAGTAATTTCCCTGAACGTGTTGCGGTAAAACGGAACAGAAAATGATTCTGGGTCAAGCGTAGCCACTACGTCAGCGGCATCCGGTGTCAAACCGCTTAGCAGCAAGCCGCCAATCACGCTTGCTTCGATGTCGATGTTGATCACAGGGTTCCCTCCCGAACTTTGCGCAATGTTTGAGGTTTCATCAGGTATTCGAAATCAGCATGCCAGCCTTCCCCAGTCGGCCCGCCGAAGTAAAACTCTCTGGCGTCCTCAAGGAATGCCGAAAAATACGCACCAAAGCCCTCAGGTGACTTTGTGGCGAGGTGGGTGGTGAGTTCACGGATAGAAATTTCGCGCTCCCTGTCGAGCTCTACAGGCGCCATACGGCCCGCTGTAATTTCGTTGTAAATATCCACCACCGCTTGGCAGTCGATTTCTACGCAGGTTTTCTGCCAGGCTTCGGCGTCGGACAGGTAGCCATCGAACCGGTTTACCCGGCAGATGTTCGCCGGCTTGGCAACGGTGTTATTTCGCTGCTTCCAGGTGCGCACCACCCAACGGCAAACCAACTGAAGGTCTTGCAGGGTGTACGCGCTGCGGGTTTTGGTTTCGGTCAGCAGCACTGCGAATGGTTCTGCAGAACGGCAGGAACCCCCTGTGAGTTCGTTGTAATACTCCAGGGCTTGTTTTGCTTGTGAGAGAACTTCCTCCGAAAATTCCCCATTGGGGGCTTTAGGGGGATCTGTTTTTAATGTCTTTTGAATAGTGTCTTTTGTGTTTGACTGATTCGGTAAAGCCCCCTTTACTGATTCGGTAAAACTTTCTTTTACTGATTCGGTAAAACTTTTACCGAATCCGTTAAACTTGGTTTCCCACTCGCAAATGTTCTTGTTCATTCCTACTGAACGTCCTTTCTGAACAAGCACCTGCATACGGATAAGCTGGTTTTTTGCTGTTGAGCATTTAGTCCTGTCCTTGGTCGTCATACGCTCAAACTCTTCGTTGCTGATCCAGTCCATTTTTTTGTTCCAGCCGTAAGTTTTCCTCCATACGGCCAGCACGATGTGAAGCTGGATTTCGGTTAACCCTGAAGCCAGAACAGCGTCCAGCAGCTCATTAGCAACACGGGTGAACCCATCATCAAGATCGGCCACTCGATGCTCCTCACGCTCTACAGGCGCACGGAATTGGATAATTTCAGCGGTGTTACTCATGACGGCCTTCCTGTTGCGCTTTTACCCTGCGGAACTCCTCCACAAACCGTTTATGAAAAACGGGTGACATCGTTCCGATCGGATCTGCCGGCTTCAAAAAGTCATCGCGGGTAACTTCGCGCTCTTGCGTTGTGCGTTTGTTTTTGCGCATAATGATTCAAACCTCCGACGGTTTAAAAAAGACCCGGCCGAGCTGTTGGCGCAGTTCGGCTTTGTTTTTTCTTGATCGGCTTATCAACGGCTGTGCTGTTTTTCTCTGCCCACAACCGCGCATGCCGATAACAGTCATCAAACATCCTTCCTTTGGCGCTGGCTTGTGAACTGCGCTTGTAGAGGTCAACACCTTCATTTGCCCCCCCCCTGAGCGATAGCAGAGCTATAGCCAGCCTCAATCAGCTTTTGCTTGATATGTTTCTCAATGAACTGGATATGATTCATTAGTCCCACCCCAGCGGCCCAGGACGGCTGCGCTCTGCTTTTAATCCGATATCAGCCAATGTCTCAACAGACGCCAAATAATCACGGGAAACCAGCACGGCTTCAGGGGGTGCAGCCTGAATACCCAGAAACGCTAACTCCTTTGCCATAGCTGCAAAATGCCCTTCACCTTTGCGGCGGCTGGCTGTGGATTCACTGATGCCAAGATGCTCGGCATAGGCTTTCTGCCCTACTGACGCAAGCCGGGTGAGCAGAACGCACTCAATCTCAACGGGGTTGATAATCGGTGGTTCTAACTTTCGTGCTATTGCGTTGTTTTCCATAAATAATCTCCTTGTAAATTAGTCAGCATGACACCCGGTCAGGGTTCGCTTTTTCCAAAAGCTCAGAGGCAATTACTTCTCCATTGGAATGACTTGCCAGGATCTCTGCGTATTTGGTTTTACCTGTGTATTCAGTGCGAGGAAGGCACCCTTTGCTTTGCCATTTTTGGATAGCCGTTACAGACCGATCGCAGATTTCTGCTGCTCTTGCAGGGCCGCCTACAGCTTTAATGGCCTTTTTTACTTCATTCATGGTTTATCTCCACAACCAAAAAATAACTATTGGTTGATGTTATAGCACAACTGATAGTTGAGTCAATCTATAAGAGAATCAACCAATGGTTACTAAAAACGAATTACGCGAAAAGTTTGCAGAGCGGCTTAAGCTTGCCTGCGATGAGGCTGGCGTAAGGCTTCATGGGCGAGCAGTTGATATCCAAGCAGCTCTTAAAAAGCGCGGCATTGCTGTTACCACAACTGCTGTTGGGAAATGGCTTAATGCTGAATCCAGTCCTGAGGTTGATCGTATTGTTGCTCTTTCCGAATGGCTTGGAGTTAGGGCCGAATGGCTCGAATACGGGCGCGGGAACAGTAGGGATAGCGCAGTAATTCAGCTTGATGATGACAACGATGATAGTTCAACGGCTGAACCCATAGATGATGATGAGTTTGTCGAACTACCTCTCTTGGATGTGCGATTCTCTGCTGGGGATGGCACATATGACATGATTGAAAAGGCATCATCTACTTTCACCTTTAGGCGTCAATTCCTCCATGACATGGGCGTTTCTGCATCCGCAGCAAAGCTGGTGAAAATTTCAGGTTCCAGCATGGAGCCACGCTTACATGATGGCGATATAGTGGGTATCAACACTGATGACACCCGGATCAGAGAGGGTAAGACCTATGCGATACGACATGGTAATTTGCTTCGAGTGAAGATACTGATGGAACACCCTGACGGTGGAGTAACTATCCGTTCTCTCAATAAAGACGAGTACGATGAGGAACACCTAAACTACCAGCAACGCAAAGAGCAGTTGGTGGTTCTCGGACGAGTGTTCTGGTCATCATCCGCCTGGTAAACATCCAACCCTACAAGCCGGCCAATTTGGCCGGTTTTTTTTCGCCCAAAAATCCCCTCACAAATCCCGCTCAGTTTTTTTTCAAAAAATAACAAACCAAACATCAACCACATAAGAGAAAATCAACCATAAAATCAACCAATGGTATTGACTAAAAATAACCAATGGTTGATTATTGGTTCATCGACAGCAACAACGTCACCCCAAACCACCGGGACGCTCTTTAACAATCAGGTTTAGTCACCCAGCACTGAGCAGAGAGATCTGCGCAACTCAGTACCCGGTAGTCCCCAGCCCTTACGGGGGTATGGCACCAACGGCATGCAGCGGACAGGACTGGGTGACGATTTATCAACAAAGGAGATCAAGCCAATGAAGCAGTAAATCGGCTCATGGCCTACAGGCCAGCCACGCGACGACGGTGTTACAGGTCGGGTTCCCACGGCGACGCAGTGAGGGAAAGGAGGCGTAAAGCATCACTAAGTAACCGGTTAGCGCCCGGCGAACGCACAAGCAGCTTAAAACGACGAGTGGATTTACCCTGCCGCTGCCAGTTTGGGCGGTAGGCATAAAACCACTGAGGAGCTACACGATGAAAGCAATCAATGAGCACGTTGGCTGGGGTACTGATGGCCACGGCCTGAAGGTTCTGTTCTGCAACAAATGCCGCGAGGTTTTCTACCGTACACCAGATGCGGGCAAAGCAATCCAGGCTCAGCGCGTATTCAGCAAAAAGCACCAGTGCGCCAACTAACAGCAGAGGGTTACACGATGAAAAGTTACGGCCTAATTCTCTACCGTGAACTTCGTGCAGATGGATTTGCAGCCATAGCAGCGCTGTTCTACGCCCGCAAAGCAAAACGCGGCTATTAACACCCACCGCGCCCTACGGGGCGCACTGAGGCAATCATGACATTCAACGAAAAAGTCTGGCTGGGCGTGGTTGTCATCTGCGTCGCGCTTTGGTCGGCGCTGGGGTTTTACCTGTCCAGATAAAGTTATTCAGCCCGGAGGGATGCGGTTTTTTATTGGGCTTAAAAGTAAAGGCATCTGAAGCCAGGCATCACCCTGGCACTCACCATGACACCTTCGTTTCTTCCAGTTTGCCCCACTCGCCGGGGCTCTTTTTTCACATCAATAAGCGCACCTTGTGGGGCGCGCTTACCCATGTGAATTTCTACCGAGAGGACATGTTATGACACCACTGCCAACGCTAACGGTATGTGAACACTGTAAAAAAGAGCTGCCAAAGTCGAAGTGCAAGTATGTGAAGGTTCAGCGTTATTCCGACGGCCGCTTCAAGATGGTCGACATCCTGGTGTGCGCTGATCGTTGCGCCTCCTACTATCACTCCCGCCAAAACATCAAATCGTTGCAACGGCGGATGCACACAATACAGCGGAGGCCAGCATGGTGAGCCTGAACACGCGTATTCAACATAAGCATGACCTATCTGGGTGTGACTTTTCCGCCAAGCGTAACTACGGCAAAAGCATCTTTACCCTGACCATTCTGACTTTATGCCTGCTGGCTATGGGCGCCGTATGGATCTGATGGTTATCGAGACACCAACACGCCAGCAAGTCGCAGCTGAACACCTCATTCTATCAATCTGCATCGCTAACAAGCTGGGCGCCGCTGACCTCGACCGGCTGGCGCATCGATTGGCACAAATCGACGCCATAGCCGATGCACGAACCATCGGGATTAATCATGAGCACTACCTTTCGTGTAATTGACACTGAAACCACCAGCTTTGAAGGCGGTGTGGTTGAAATAGCCAGCGTCGACATCGTTGATGGCGTTATCTGCAACCCCATGAGCGACCTTGTACACCCTCCTGAGCCCATCAGTTTTGAAGCAATGGCTATTCATCACATCACCGAAGAAATGGTCGCTGACGCACCGCCGATCGACGATGTGATAGACCGTTACCTCGGTGCTGATATCTACGTCGCACACAATGCCGCTTTTGACCGTGAGAAGCTTCCGCAAATCACGGCCCCATGGATTTGCACGCTGAAGCTGGCGCGCAAGCTATGGCCTGAAGAGCGGCATGGCAATCAGTACCTGCGCTATCGCTTCGGCCTTAAGCCCGATGTGCCTGAAGGCCTCTATGCTCACCGTGCGCTGTATGACTGCTATGTGACAGCCACCAACCTGCTCTATATGAACAGCATCGCGCGCTGGAGCATTTCACAAATGCGCGACATCACCGTACGCCCATCACTGCTACACACGATGCAGTTCGGTAAGCATAAGGGGAAAACCTTCGTCGACATCGCCTCAGACGATCCTGGTTACTTGCGCTGGGCGCTGGCGAATATGGATCTGAATGAAGACCAGGAGTTCACCATAAAACACGCGATGGGGGCGCTCGTCTGATGGGTATTCCAGTCCTTATCCTGGGCGATTCCGGATCTGGCAAATCTGCAAGCATGATGAAGCTTAACCCTGATGACGGTTTTCTCATCAACCCGGAAAACAAACGCCTGCCATTCCGTTCCGCCGGCTGGAAACCGCGAGATTTCGAGGCCAAAACCGGCAACGTGTTCTTTACCGACATACCGGCGGATATTGTCTTGATCATCAACTTCGCACGGCGAGCAGGTAAAAAATTCGTCGTTGTTGATGACTTCCAGTATGTGATGGGCAATCAGTTCATGCGCCGGCGTAGTGAAAAATCTTTCGAAAAATTCACTGAAATAGGCGGTGGCGCCTGGGACGTAATCAGAGCCGCACAGGCAGCAGCCGATGACCTGATCGTCTACTTCCTTGCTCACACCGAAGAAACACCCGCCGGCCGCGTCAAGATGAAAACTATCGGCAAGATGCTTGACGAAAAAATAACCGTCGAAGGCATGTTCAGTATCGCCCTACGCACTGGTGTTACTGATGGCCGCTACTACTTCACCACGCAATCAGATGGAACCGACCCGGTTAAGTCACCGATCGGGCTGTTTGACAGCTTCCAAATCGATAACGACCTGAACGCCGTTGATGCGGCGATCCGCGAATATTACGAACTCAACGATGGAGCACCAGCATAATGCAACCAATGTTTACCTTTGATGACGAATCCGCACGTACTGCCGGCGCCGCCGGCGCTTCTGAAACTGGCGCCTATGCAGGCAATATCAGCAGCGCCATTTTTACCACCGGGCGCGACTCACAATCCGAAGCGATGGAATTCTCCATCGAGTCCGACGTGGGCAAAATCAACTACCTGCGCATAAATTACAAAGGCCGCGAAGGACAGCCGCTTAAGCATGGCTCGGCGCTGATCAACGCCATTATGGGCTTGACGAAAGTTAAGCAACTCAACGCTACCGAGCAAACGAACAGCGAAGGCGATATCGAACTTCACTGCAAAGAGCTTGAAGGAAAGCCGATCGGTTTCGTTCTGCAAAAAATTCTCTACACCAAAAACGATGGCGGAGACGGTTACAAATTCGACATCAAACAAGTTTTTGGCGCCAACACGCGTAAAACCTACAAGGAGGCGATCGACGGAACGCCGGCCGAGGCCGTTGATAAGCTCCTGGCTGTCCTGAAGGATAAGGATGAACGCTTAACCAATGACACGGCACCTCAAACGAGTGGTATCGGTGGGCAGCGCTCTATGCTTGGCAACCAAAACAACCAACCGACCTCTCGCCTTCAGCAGGTCGCCCAGCAGCGGCAACAAAGCGCCACGCAACAACACGCACCTGATTTTGACGATGACATTCCCTTCTGAGCTGGTCTCTACAAAACATAGCCCTGTCATGCAGGGCTAAGGACTCTCATGTCAGATCAATCCAATCGCGGGAAAAGCCCGCAAGAAGTCGTTAACAACGCGATCAAGCAATTCGAAGGCCTGAAAAAAGGCGATCCAGTTAAGCGCCCTGGTTGGTATTACCTCGACGCGTTAGAGGCTGAAGAAAATGCCGTCATTGTCGATGGCAAGCGGGTTATCAGGAGAAATGACGATGACGGTTCAAGTTGAAGCATTGACATATGAAGCACTTAAAGCCAAGTGCGATGCGCTGGCAGATAAATGCGATCGCCTTGAGTACAACCTTGGCAATGCAATAGTTGGCGAGCAGGAAGCATTGCAGCGAGTTAATGCGCTTGACCGCCAGCTTTCAATGTCGGAAGCCAAATGCAAAGGGTATTTCTCTGATGCTGCGGCGGCACTGGTCAAGTGCGACGCGCTGGCTGTGGAGAATGCGGCAATGCGCGCAGCGATTGATGACATTGCTGACACGTTGGAAACCGGAACCGACGGCATGCTTTTCACGGCAGTAGACAATGCAGTCAATTTGGAAGTTACCCAGACTGACGCAGCACTTGCAGCTATCCAGGCGCAGGGAGTGGAGAAGTTTGCCGCATGGGCATCACAGCAGGAGGTTATGGCGGCCAAAGACGGCGACCAGAAAGAGGCCGGTATTTATCGTCAGGTAGAGGCCAGGGCTAAGCATTTCGCCACCGAGCTGCGGGAGGCCAAATGAAAGAGCGCCCAGTGATTTTCAACTCAGAAATGGTGAGAGCGATTTTATCAGGCCGCAAGACCCAGACGCGGCGGGTTATGAAGGTTCAGCCATCTGAGCATTTCCACCCTATGAATATGTCCCTTGAATTGGATTATTCCGCTCGCTGGTATACCCCTGGAGTCATCGATAAAGACGGTTATCTGCAACCGGCTACGGGTCAGGTTTTCGGCGTTGCAGGTGAAGATGAGGGTTATGCGTGTCCGTTCGGAGCGGTAGGCGATCGGTTGTGGGTGCGCGAGACGTGGAGCTCAGATTTTGCCAATTACTATCCAAATGATCGCGTCTGGTATGCAGCGGATAACAATCGCTGTTCGGATATAGAAGTAGTGAATGGCGTTCGGGGAATCTATAGCCCTGAAAGTGATGTTCATGTGCCATTTCGCTGGCGCCCATCAATCCACATGCCGCGCTGGGCAAGCAGAATCACGCTGGAAATTACCGGCGTCCGCGTTGAGCGGCTGAACGATCTCAGCGAAGAGGACGCCAAGTCTGAAGGTGTGGCGCCATCGCAACACATCATCACGCCGCCAGAAGCGCTATATCGCGTTGGGTTCCTGAAATTGTGGCAGTCCATCTACGGCGAAGAAAGCTGGCGAGCTAACCCATGGGTGTGGGCGATATCGTTCCGGAGGGTTAAATGATTAAACCATTCCCCTCTTACCCGGGTTACTCGGCGACGGATGATTGCAGGATTGTTTCTCACCGCCGACGCGGAACAGGCAAAAATCGTGGATCTGCTTCGAGCATTGACCCTGCATTCAGTTATTACCTGAAGCAATGCAAGAAAAATAAGGGCTATTTGAATGTCAGCATCTCTTTTGAATCAGGTAAATCTCGCTCAGTTGGAGTTCATCAACTTGTCGCAGATGCTTTCCATGGGCCATGCCCAACCGGACTGCAAGTAAGGCACCTGAATGGAGATCCAAAAGACAATCGTCCGTCAAATCTGAAATATGGCACAGCCAAGGAGAATGCGGATGACAGAAAGAAACATGGAACATATCAAATAGGCGGAAATCACCCAGGCTCGAAGCTTACTGATGAGCAGGCGCAGAAGATAAGAAGCCTAAGGAGTGGAGGCAAGAAGGTGAAGGACTTGGCGGCTCAATTCCTGGTAAGCACATCAACTATTGAATCCATTATTTATGGCCGCTCATACAAACAGCAAGAACCAGTCCAGAGGGCCGAGGCCCAGGAGAAAGCATTATGAGCAAGTACACGTTCGTTGTTGAGTTCGAAGACGGCAAGGAGCCTGGCGTTGGGTTTGGCACAAAGATTCTCGGCGGCAAGCTATGCATGGTGGCGTTCGAAGACATCCGAAAATACCAGCTTGAAGAGGAAGAGGCTTACGCCTTGAAAGAGTTCATTGCTGAGCACCAGGCAGATTTCACGGCTGGCTGTGAAGAGAATGAAGTTTCCGGTGAAGCCATTCACGAAAAACTACGTCGTCAATCATGAGGCAGCAGATGGACAATAAGTTGAGCGCATTGAAATTACGGGCTGATAAATGCCCTATCAAGCGATTTAAAGCATTCATCGGTAAAGCCAATACGCAAGCTACTTTATGCGCCGATACAGGCATTGAAATAATCGACGGGAGTGGCTTTGATGCTTCAGATTTGACCGCTAAAAGCCAGCGCGTGGAACTGGCCCGTTTTGTGGCGGCGGCAGATCCTGAAACTATCCTTGCTCTATTGGCAGAACTGGAAACTAAGGAGAAGCGCATAGCCGAGCTGGAAAAGCGGCTGGCTACGCCGGTGCGGTTGCCATCCTTCGACTGTTACAAGCCAGAGGCTGCGAAAGAGTTGCAAGAAGGATTTAAAAACACAGTTCGCGCCGCTGGCTTCACCGTAGAGGGGAGGATGCATGACACTAACGACTGAACGCCAGCAGTTTGAAGAGTGGTTTAACGAAGAAATGGCGATGCCTATCACTGAGTCCAATTCGACGGCTGTGCGCTTGATGTGGAAAGCATGGCGGGCATCTCGCGAACTCCTGGCTAACCGGGAGGCGCAGCCGGTGGCATGCGATATCGAGCGAATTAAACGCCATGCATTGCCCGCGGGTGAATGCCCGCGACAATCGCGAGTGGTGCTGTTGAGTAGCTTGCAGCGATTATTCACCGCCCCGCCAGCGCCAGCAGTACCGGATGACACCCGGCGCATGGACTGGCTCGTAGCGCACCATGTCACAGTTAGAAAGCCTCTTCGCTATGGGAGTGAAGCAATGTTCACAGCGCAAACCATCACTGATGAAGAGGATGATTATCACGCCACTAAACTGCGCGAACAAATTGATGCCGCAATGCTGGCAGCAGCGCCGGAGGGTGGGTGGCAGAAGCTATTTTAGTTCTGCATATTCTTCTTCAGCCCTGGCCTTATCCGTTATGTTTATTGGTCCAACTCTCAACCAACCAAGAGCTTCGGAGCGCCAGCGGCCTTCTTCTTCGTAGATGACATCCCCGACCCTCAGGAAAACATCACATGGAGAGGTAAGGACAGCATATTCATTTTCTCCAAAGCTTACCAAATAGCAGCTTCGTGTGGCTTCATCATCAATTTCTTTAGCTGCAACCACTGTTCCTATCATGGGTAACACTCGCGATTATTGTTGGACGTCATCCACATCATGCCTTTACTTCTTTGGCAGGTAAATTTTTATGGGTTTGATATCCGACCACCATCACCAAATAAACCGCCGGTAAAAATGAAACCACGAATTCCACAACGAATCCGCGCCAAAGCTGAGGGGGTTCTATGCGCCTACAGGGAGGGCAAAAAGAAACCCAACCGGACATACCAACATAAGCATTTAACGCTGCCAGTGGCCCGCTGCTGGCGATTGCTGTCAAAAGATAACGGCAACTCATGGGAGGTTATGTCCCACGAGCGCTACAACAACCAAATCAGGATTTAAACATGGGCACCTATGATGCATACCGCAATATCGCCAGAATTGCGGCTGAATGTGAACAACGCGGATGGTATGAAAAGGCCGCTGAAGTTTGGGAGAAGTCCCTCAAACTCGCGCGAGCAGTCGATGTTCCGTGGATTAAAATCCGCATAGAGTTTTGCGTTAACGCGGCCGTGCGCTGCTGGGGAGGTGAGAATTGAGCACTGTTTTTGCCAGCAACACGCCGCCAGAACACAAAGACCGGTGGCAAACCCCGATCGAAGTTTTCAACGCACTGGATGTTGAATTTGGCTTCTTCCTGGATGCAGCGGCGGACGATGGCAACGCGCTATGCGCTCACTACCAGACAGAGCAGGATAACGCGCTGTCAATCGACTGGGTGAGTTACGGCGCCATCTGGTGCAATCCGCCATACAGCGACATAACCCCGTGGGTGTTTAAGGCTGCGGAGCAATGCCGCGTGCAGAATCAGTCGATCGTGATGTTGTTGCCGGCGGACACATCGACGGGCTGGTTTTCGTTAGCGCTGCAGTCAGTCGATGAAGTCCGCTTTATCACCGATGGCCGCCTGGCGTTTATCAATTCAGCAACGGGCAAGCCGGGGAAGAATGGCAACAGCAAAGGCAGTTTGCTTTTCATCTGGCGGCCATTTATCAAGCCTCGATGCCAGTTCTCAACCATATCCAGAGACGAACTCCTGCGCATAGGAAAAGGCATAACGATGGAGGTAGGCGTTGCATGATATGGACTCCACAAAGAAAAACCTTCTCCGCAGTACAGCCAGGGAGCTTTTAAGAGATTTCGACTCCCCTTCCAACAATTTAACCCTCCGTCAGTTACTCGATAAGCACGCAGTGAAGATAGCCCCATACTGGCCGAAGTCTCCGCCGGTGTGGCTGCGCCTTTGCTGTGAGGTTCATCGGGTGCGGGAGGGGAAATAACGAGGTAATCATGGCCGACACCCGCGCAGCCTCGGACGAGGCCAAATTCATGAAGCTCAAAGAGTACGCGGAAAAAATTCAAGTCTCCCCCCATACGATATACCGAAACCCTGCGAAATTTCACATGTTCAAAGTCGGCGGGTCGTGGAGGGCTAACAAAGAAAGCATAGAAAAATTCTCGCAGACCAATAACAATGTCTTCCGACTGGCTGTGGTCGGCAGCAAGGAGTCAAAACGATGCCGATCTTCAAGAGGGGTAAAAAATACTGGATTGATATCTCCGCGCCAGACGGCACGAGAATTAGACGCTCTGCTGGCACCGAGGAAAAGGTAAAGGCTCAGCAACTTCACGACAAGTTAAAGCATGAGCTCTGGGCCGTAGCCAACCTAGACAAGCGACCGGAGAGGCTGTTCGAAGATATGGTTGTCTTGGCGCTGAGAGATGCCGAAGGGCAATCAAGTTATGAGAACAAGCAGATTTACGCTCGATACTGGCTTGGCATCTTCGGCGGTAGAGTCGTGTCCTCCATCACCGGGGAAGAAATTGTAGATAACCTGCCGACTCATAACCTGGCTACCAGAAAGTGCCTGGCTAACGCTACCAAAAACCGATACCGATCATTCATCATGAGGGGCTTCTCGCTCGCCGACAAAAGTGGATGGCTTGATAGGCAACCTTACGCGCAGTCGTTGAGAGAGCCAACGGTTAGAGTTCGATGGATAGAAAAGAGCGAGGCAAAGTCACTGATCGCAAATTTACACCATCAATGGATGAAGTGGGTGTGCTCGTTTGCTTTGCTGACCGGTGCTCGTCTGGGGGAGATTTTATCGCTGAAATGGAAGGATGTTGATCTGGGGCGACGAGTGGCCGTTGTGACAGCTGAAAATGCAAAGTCAGGAAAGGCCAGGCCGCTGCCGCTGAATGATGACGCAGTGACAGTTATGAGGGAAATCCCGTTCGACAACGAGTATGTGTTCTCGGCTGACGGAGAAAAGGAGGGGTACATAAACAGGACGGATTTCGAACGCGCACTCCTGCTATCTGGTATCACAGATTTTCGCTTTCACGATCTCCGCCATACATGGGCAAGCTGGCACGTTCAGAACGGAACCCCGTTGATGGTGTTAAAAGAACTGGGGGGATGGGAGAAGCTCGAGATGGTCAATAAGTATGCCCACCTGAGCGGTGAGCATTTGAACAAATTCAGCGGCATTGTCACGTTTTTGGCACAAGACACCGAAAACACAAGCGACGCCGTAAGAATTACTCTTGTAAGTTAATGTTTTTACAGTAAAACAAACACGCCCCCTAACTCATGTTGCCGCATGAGCATCAGAGAAACAGTCTGATGTCGTTGAAACGGGGCCGCACCGTGGGCGCAGCCCGGGAAATTAACCGCCGACGGACTCGTTTTCCGCCTGCGGATTACGGCTGATGAACATCGCATCGCCGTAGCTGAAAAAGCGGTACTGCTCGGCCACCGCCTGCTGATAGGCGTTCATGGTATTTTTGTAGCCCGCGAAGGCCGACACCAGCATGATCAGGGTGGACTCCGGCAGGTGGAAATTGGTCACCAGCGCGTCGATCACCTGGTAGTGATAGCCCGGATAGATAAAGATGCTGGTGTCGCCGAAGAACGGCGCAATCAGCGCCTCTTTGCTGGCCGCAGCGGCGCTTTCCAGCGAACGCACCGAGGTGGTGCCCACCGCCACGACGCGCTTGCCGCGCGCTTTGCAGGCCAGTACCGCATCCACCACCTCCTGCGGCACTTCGGCGTATTCGGCGTGCATCACGTGATCTTCGATGGTTTCCACGCGCACCGGCTGGAAAGTGCCGGCGCCGACGTGCAGCGTCACGAACGCCATTTCCACGCCTTTGGCGCGCAGCGCCGCCAGCAGCGGTTCGTCGAAGTGCAGGCCGGCGGTCGGCGCGGCGACCGCGCCCGGTTTCTCGCTGTAGACCGTCTGATACAGCTCACGGTCGGCGTCTTCATCCGGGCGAGCGATATAAGGCGGCAGCGGCATGTGGCCGGCCGCGTTGAGAATGGTGAATACATCGCGTTCGTCGTTGAAGCGCAGCTCGAACAGCGTCTCGTGGCGCGCCACCATGGTAGCGGCGATGCTCTCATCATCCCCCAACAGCAGCTCGGCGCCCGGCTTGGGCGCTTTCGACGCGCGCACGTGCGCCAGCACGCGATGGTCGTCCAGCACGCGCTCCACCAGCACTTCTATCTTGCCACCGCTGACCTTGCGGCCGAACATGCGCGCCGGGATCACGCGGGTATTGTTGAACACCAGCAGGTCGCCGGCTTCCAGCTTATCCAGCAGATCGGTGAATACGCCGTGCGTCAGCGCCCCGCTCGGCCCGTCCAGCTGCAGCAGGCGGCATGCGCTGCGTTCGGCCTGGGGATAGTGGGCAATCAGGGATTCGGGAAGTTCAAACGAAAAATCAGCGACGCGCATGGGTATTCACTTCTTCAATTTATGGCTGGTTGGTAAAAAACAGGCGGCCTAGTCTAAAGCCGGGGGCGGTCAGCGGCAAGAAATAAGGAGGATTTGCCTGACTTCGGGTATAGTTGAGGGATGAATTTTCTCGCTCATCTTCACCTGGCCATGCTGGCGGACAGCTCGCTGCTGGGCAACCTGCTGGCCGATTTCGTGCGCGGCAACCCAGCCGCCGACTACCAGCCCGACGTGGTGGCCGGCATCATGATGCACCGTCGCGTCGACGTGCTGACCGACAGCCTGCCGCAGGTCAAAGCCTGCCGCGACTATTTCAGCGCCCCCTACCGCCGCGTGGCGCCGATCACCCTCGACGTGGTGTGGGACCATTTTTTGGCGCGCCACTGGCAGCAGTTGGAGCCCTCACGCGACCTGCACCAGTTTACCCAGGAAGCCCGCAGCCAGATCGAACCTTACCTGCCGCTCACGCCGCCACGCTTTCAGAACCTGAACGGCTATCTGTGGCCGGAACGCTGGCTGGAACGCTACGCCGAATTGCCGTTCATCGCCCGGGTATTGCAGGGCATGGCCAGCCGCCGTCCGCGCCTCGATGCCCTGGCAGGCTCGTTCGCCGACGTCGAGCGACACTATCATCAGCTTGAAACACAATTCTGGCAGTTTTATCCACAAATGATGCAGCAGGCGAAGGACAAAACGCTCTGAGGTCAAGCTCAAGCGTTTGAAATTGCAGCGCCTTGCAAGAATTTACGCTTTGCCGCTTGCCCTTTTGTGGGAAAAGGTTACTTTTAAAGCCTGTCAAATTTAATTAATGAATTTAATAGGTAAAAGCTATCTCATCGATTGGTCTTTTGCCCTTTATTCGCCAAGTCGTGGCCCCTATACTGGCCCTTGTTTTTACATCCACCCTTTAACACCTATTACAGGAGTAATTATGGTCCTGGTAACTCGTCAAGCCCCTGACTTCACTGCAGCTGCCGTACTGGGTAGCGGCGAAATCGTTGAAAACTTCAACCTGAAGAAGCACCTGAACGGTAAACCAGCCGTGCTGTTCTTCTGGCCAATGGACTTCACCTTCGTATGCCCTTCCGAGCTGATCGCTTTCGATCACCGCTATGAAGAGTTCCAGAAGCGTGGCGTTGAAGTGGTTGGCGTTTCCTTCGACTCAGAATTCGTCCACAACGCATGGCGTAAAACCCCTGTCGACAAAGGCGGCATCGGTGAAGTGAAATACGCAATGGTTGCTGACGTTAAGCGTGAAATCCAGAAAGCTTACGGCATCGAACACCCGGAAGCTGGCGTTGCGCTGCGCGGCTCCTTCCTGATCGACAAAGACGGCATCGTGCGTGCTCAGGTTGTTAACGACCTGCCAATCGGCCGTAACATCGACGAAATGATCCGTACCGTTGACGCGCTGCAATTCCACGAAGAGCACGGTGAAGTGTGCCCGGCTCAGTGGGAAAAAGGCAAAGCAGGTATGGGCGCTTCCCCAGACGGCGTGGCAAAATACCTGTCTGAAAACGCTGCCAAGCTGTAATTTCAGCCTGATAGTGAATCAACCGGCCCACGCGGCCGGTTTTTTTATGCCCCTTTTTGGGGCAGACCGCCCGCCTTCAGTGCTTTATTTCCCTGTTTCCGCTCACATTTCCCGCCCAGTTCGCCGCGTGAATGCCCATCTGCGGCTACTATCAATAACGCTGGCTCGCGCTTTGCAAGCGAACAGCGGCAAGCAAACACAACACAATAAAAAACTGACAGGGTAGGAATAACTATGTTTTTACAGAAATGGAGCAAACCCCTGACCATGGCGGCGCTGCTGGTCAGCGGCAGCCTGTATGCGGCATCCAACCCAGCGGTGGAAGCCAAAAACGGCATGGTGGTCACCTCGCAGCATCTGGCTTCGCAGGTCGGGGTGGATATCCTGAAGATGGGCGGCAACGCCATCGACGCCGCCGTGGCGGTCGGCTATGCGCAAGCGGTGGTGAACCCCTGCTGCGGCAACATCGGCGGCGGCGGCTTTATGACCGTCCACCTGGCGGACGGCACCGACACCTTCATCAACTTCCGCGAAACCGCGCCGGCGGCGGCCAGCGCCAACATGTATCTGGATGCCGACGGCAAGGTGAAGAAAGACGCCAGCCTGTACGGCTATTTGGCGGCGGGCGTGCCTGGCACCGTGCTGGGGATGGAAACCGCGCGTGAGAAGTACGGCAAACTGAGCCGTGAACAGGTGCTGGCGCCGGCGATCAGGCTGGCGCGCGAAGGCTTTGTGCTGACCCGCGCCGACACCGATATTCTCGACACCACCGTCGCACGCTTCAAACAGGATCCCGAGTCGGCCAAAATCTTCCTGCGCCCGGACGGCAGCCCGCTGCAGCCGGGGGACAAACTGGTGCAAACCGATCTGGCCAATACGCTGGAAGCCATCGCCAAAGGGGGAACCGACGCCTTCTACAAAGGCAAGATCCCACAGGCGGTGGAGGCGGCGGCCAAACAGGGCGGCGGCATTTTGACCGCCGCCGACTTCGCCAACTATAAAGTCACCGAAACCCCGCCGATCACCTGCAGCTATCGCGGCTACAAGTTCGTGTCGGCGCCGCCTCCCAGCTCAGGTGGCGTCACGCTGTGCGAAATCCTCAACGTGGTGGAAGGCTATGACCTGAAAAGCATGGGCTTCAACTCGGCGGCGGCCATTCACACCATGACCGAAGCGATGCGCCATGCCTACATGGATCGCAACACCTACCTCGGCGACCCGGAATTCATCAAGAACCCGATCGACCGGCTGGTGAGCAAGAGCTACGCCGAGCAGATCCGCAAGAAAATCGTCGCGGACAAGGCCACGCCGTCGGAAAACGTACAGCCCGGCATGGAACCGCATGAGAAGCCGGAAACCACCCATTATTCGATCGTCGACCACGACGGCAACGCGGTCTCCACCACCTATACCGTCAACGGCCGCTTCGGCGCCGTGGTGATCGCACCGGGCACCGGCTTCTTCCTCAACGACGAGATGGACGACTTCACGGTGAAAGTGGGCGAGAAAAACCTGTACGGGCTGGTGCAAGGCACCGCCAACAGCATTGCCCCCGGTAAGCGCCCACTATCGTCGATGAGCCCGACGCTGGTGACCAAGGACAACAAGATCTTTATGGTGCTGGGCTCGCCGGGCGGCTCACGCATCATCACCATTACCCTGCAGACCGCGTTGAACGTGATCGACCACGGTATGGCGCCGCAGGAAGCGGTGGACGCACCGCGCATCCATCACCAATGGTTGCCGGATGAGGTGTACTACGAACAGCGCGGCGTTTCCGCCGATACGCTGAAGCTGCTGAGCGGCATGGGCTATAAGATGGTCGAGCAAACGCCATGGGGCGCCGCCGAACTGATTCTGGTCGGTTTGCCGGGCGCGGCGGGCGTCAGCCCGGCCAACTCCGGCAACGATTCGGCGGTTTCCGGCAAAGTGCGCGAAGGTTACCTGTACGGCGCCAACGACGTGCGTCGCCCGGCAGGCTCCGCGGTCGGTTACTGATGTAAACGCCTACTCACCTTGATCGCGGGGGCCTTACGGCCCCCGCAGTTCCCTTAGCCTTCATACCGCCACACGGTGGCCGACTCTTCCGCCAGCTGCAGGCGCAGCCCGCCGGCCGTTTCGCTCAACTCTCCCCGCCCTTCCACACGCCGCCACGGGCCGCGGGCCAACAGCGGGTTGTGCGGCAGCTGCGCCTGGCCGCTGCCGTCGCGCTGCAGCGCCACCAACACCTGCTCCTGCTGATACAGACGCACGAACACCAGCGTTTCTCCGCTGGCGTACAGCACCTGACAGCCGCCGCGACGCAGCGCCAGGCTCTGTTTACGCAGCGCCGCCATGCGCTGGAACAGCGCCAGCAGCGGCCGATCCCAGTCACCGACGTCCCACGGGAACGGCTTGCGGCAGAACGGATCGTTGCCGCCGTCCAGGCCAATCTCATCGCCGTAATAGAGACAAGGCACGCCGATCCAGCTCAGCAACCACACCGCCGCCATCTGCATGCGCGCCGCGTTCCCCTGCAACAGCGTGAGGAAACGCGCGGTATCGTGGCTGTCCAGTTGATTGAACTGGATCAGCTGGCGGCCGTGCGGCAGCCCCGTGCGGTAGCCGTCCATCCACTGCGCGCACCCGGCGGCGTCCAGCCGCACCGGGTGATAGGCCACGTCCAGCCCCGCCAAGAACGCCCGCACTGGCAGCGCAAAGCCCATGTAGTTCATCGCCGCATCCTCCACGCCGGCGTGCAGCCAGCGGCGCGCGTCGCCGAAGTGTTCGCCCAATACGTAGGCCTGCGGATTCTCCTGCTTCACCGCCTGATAGATGCCAGCCAGGTGGTGCAGGTTGCCGGTGGCACCGCCGTTCTCCCCCAGCATGTGCACCACGTCCAGCCGCCAACCGTCGATGCTGTACGGCGGGCGCAGCCAGTGGCGCACCACGCTGCCTTCCCCGCGATAGATCGCTTCCGCCACCTGCGGCTCGGCGAAGTTGAGCTTCGGCAGGCTGGCGTTGCCCTTCCAGTCGAGCGCGCGGCCGTCCGGGTAAAAGTTGAACCAGCCGCGATACGGTGAATCGGGGTGGTGACAGGCGCCGTTTTCGCCCTGGCGATGGCGGTCGAACCACGGATGCGAGTCACCGGTGTGGTTGAATACCCCGTCCAGCACCAGTTTCATGCCCACCTTGTGAGTGCTCACTCGCAAACGCTGCAGCGCCGCGTTGCCGCCAAAGTGCGGATCGACCTGGTAATAGTCCTCGGTATCGTACTTATGCACGCTCGGCGCGGTAAAAATCGGGTTCAGATACAGCGCGGTCACGCCCAGCTGCTGCAAATACGGCAGTTTGGCGCAGATGCCGTCCAGATCGCCGCCGTAAAAGGTCGAGGCGGCGTGACGATCCTCCAGCGGATGCTGCCAGTCGCGCCGAATCACCTCGGCACCGGCCGCGTGATGGCGGTAGCTGCCGCTTTGGATGCCGTGCTCGCCGCCGCTGCTGGCGAAGCGATCGGGGAAAATCTGGTAGAACAGCTGATCCGCCACCCACTCGGGGCCATGGTCGGGCTCGTCGACGGCGAACTGCGCCAGCTGGCCCGGCGGCGTTGGCGACCAGCCCTGTGGGCCGAACCACTGCTGGCGATCGGCCCACAGCAGCTTGAAGCAGTAACGCCGCGTCGGCTCGCCCTCATTCAGCGTAAGGCTGGCCTGGTAGCGCCGCATCCCCTCGTGGCGCTGCGCTTTCATCACCAGCAGCCACTCTTCGTTGTCCGGTTCGGCGCGCAAAAACACCCGTTCCGGCAGTTCATCCCCCTGTAACCACAGCGTGATATCCAAACGTTGCCCTTGCTTCACCACAAAAGGCGGGACCGGTTGATGCCAGGCGTTAAGCATACTGTTTCTCCTGCTGTACCAAACGAAATCGACGGCGTTCTTCAAGAAGCGAACAATGCCACGTTAAGTGCAACTCCCCCTCCTCTCTGGCCGCAAAACCCAGGGATGAGCCGGGGGGCGGAGACCGAAAAATAACGCTAACTCGATGTAAAAAAAGGTAAACAGGCACAAATCCTTCACGTTACCCCTTAGGCTAACGCGTTTTGAGCTTACAGGATATTTTTTGCGCATTTTTTAAGGAGCGGTAATGCAACAACAGATAACGCGCTGGCTGGAACAGTTTGGTTTGGAATTCGGCGGAGTGATGTCGCTGTTGATGGTATTGGGGTTGATTGTTCTGATCTCGGTGGTGATCCACCTGGTGCTGCACCGGGTGGTGTTGGCCGCCCTTCAGCGCCGCGGCCAGCAATCGCAGCGCGTCTGGCAACAGGCCATCACCCAATACAAACTGTTCCAGCGCGTGGCGCTGCTGCTGCAAGGGGTGATCATCAGCATCCAGGCGACGCTGTGGTTGCAGAGCGGCAGCCAAACCCAGGCGGTGATCGTCACCGCCGCGCAGGTGTGGATCCTCGCCTTCACCCTGCTGTCGCTGTTCTCGCTGCTGGATACGCTGCTGGCGCTGCTGCGCCAAAGTCCGATCGCCAATCAGCTGCCGCTGCGCGGCATTTTCCAGGGCCTGAAACTGGTGGCGGCGATCCTGATCGGCATCATGATCGTTTCGTTGCTGATGGGCAAATCGCCGCTGCTGCTGCTCAGCGGCCTGGGTGCCATGACCGCGGTCTTGATGTTGGTGTTCAAGGATCCGATCCTCGGGCTGGTGGCCGGCATTCAGCTCTCCGCCAACGATATGCTGAAGATCGGCGACTGGCTGGAAATGCCGAAATACGGCGCCGACGGCGCGGTCACCGACATCGGCCTGACCACGGTCAAAGTGCGTAACTGGGACAACACCGTCACCACTATTCCTACCTACGCGCTGATCTCCGACTCGTTCAAGAACTGGCGGTCGATGTCGGAATCCGGCGGGCGCCGCATCAAGCGCAGCCTGAATATCGACACCGGCAGCGTGCACTTCCTGTCGGAAGAGGAACAGCGCCGCCTGCAGCGCAACCCGCTGCTGCACAGCTACCTGAACGTCAAGACCCAGGAGCTGAGCCAGCATAATCAGGAGATCGCCGTCGATCTGGCCTCGCCGCTCAACGGCCGCCGCCTGACCAACCTCGGCACGCTGCGCGCCTATCTGGAAGCCTACCTGCGCGCTCACCCGCGCATTCACCAGAATATGACGCTGATGGTGCGCCAGCTGGCGCCAACGCCGGAGGGCCTGCCGCTGGAAATCTACGCCTTTACCAACACCACGGTCTGGGCGGAGTACGAAAGCATTCAGGCGGATATTTTCGACCATATCCTGGCGGTGATCGACGAGTTCGGCCTGCGCGTGCATCAAACGCCAACCGGCAATGACCTGCGCGGCATGCTGCAACAAAGCGCGAACGCTTCCTGACGTCGGCTGACGTAACTGTGTCTGCTGGTAATTATTCTCTTTCAATTGCCAGCAGATATCTCCATCCCCTTCTTTTCCCCGGCGAAAACGGCGTTAATGCGCCATCACCTTCACTACCGAGAGGGAAAGCCCTTGCTGAAACGGTTACGTCACCGGCTGTTTACCCTGCTGGCCACCCTGCTGTTTATCGGCTGCCTGCACAGCGCGTCGCTGGATGAAAGCCGCATGCCCCGCAATCTGCAACCTTCGCTAAGTGCGCTCAGCAGCAACCTGCAGGACATTCGCGAAGTGCTGGCGCGCTGCGCCGGCGAGGAAGAAGAGGAACGGCTGAACGACGGCGGCGTACGCATCGAAGCGCGCGCCGCCGGAGAGGATGAAGTGGAAGACCAACGCTAAAAAAACACCGGCCTTAGCCGGTGTTTTTCCATTTAGTCTTGCTGCGTCGCCAACGGCGCGCGTTTTTTCTGATGGTTGACCTTGAACCAGTATCCCGCCAGCAGCAATACCACCCAGACCAGGCCGGCGTACAGCGAGACGCGCGTGGTTGGGAAGTAGCCGATCAAACCGATGATGAACACCAGGAACACGATCGCCACCACCGAGGTAAACACCCCACCGCGCAGTGGGAACGCCAGCTGTTTCACCTGCTCTTTGCTCAGGCTGCGGCGGAAGGCAATTTGCGAGAACAGGATCATGATCCACACCCACACGGTGGCGAAGGTCGCCAGGGAGGCGATCACCAGGAACACGCTCTCCGGCATGATGTAGTTGAGGTATACCGCCAGCAGCAGCGCCAGCATCATTACCACCACCGTCACCCAGGGAATGCCGCGTTTCGACACCTTGCTGAACATCTTCGGCGCATGGCCCTGCTCGGCCATGCCGTGCAGCATGCGGCCGACGCCGAACACGTCGCTGTTGATCGCCGACAGCGACGCGGTAATCACCACGAAGTTGAGGATGCCTGCCGCCACGGTGATGCCCATATGCTGGAAAGTCAGCACGAACGGGCTGCCGTTGGTACCCACCTGGTTCCACGGGTAGATAGACATGATGACGAACAGCGTACCGACGTAGAACACCAGAATGCGCCACGGCACCGAGTTGATGGCCTTCGGAATCGATTTTTTCGGATCTTTGGCTTCGCCGGCGGTAATACCGATGATTTCAATGCCGCCGTAAGCGAACATCACCAGCTGCAGCGACAGGATCATGCCGATAAAGCCGTTGCTGAAGAAGCCGCCGTTCGACCACAGGTTATGAATACCGGTCGGTTGCCCGCCGTTGCCGATACCCCAGATGATGATGCCGATACCGGCCGCGATCATGATGATGATGGTGGCGACCTTGAAGAACGAGAACCAGAATTCCAGTTCGCCGAATACCTTGACGCTCATCAGGTTGATGGCGCCAATGATCAGCACCACGCTCAGCACCCAGATCCAGTGCGGCACTTCCGGGAACCAGACCCCCATATAGATGCCGAAGGCGGTCACGTCGGCGATGGCGACAATCAGGATTTCAAAGCAGTAAGTCCAGCCGGTGATGTAACCCGCCATCGGGCCGAGGTAGTCCTGCGCGTAGCGGGAAAATGAGCTGGCCTGCGGGTTGTTGACCGACATCTCCCCCAATGCGCGCATGATGATGAAGGCCACGATGCCGCCGATCAGGTAAGCCAGCAGCACGCTCGGGCCGGCCATTTTGATGGCGTCCGCCGAGCCGTAGAACAACCCGGTGCCGATGGCTGACCCCAACGCCATAAAGCGGATATGACGCGTGCTGAGGCCGCGTTTCAGCTTATTGTCGGGGACAGTGGTGGGTGACTGTTGTTGCATGAAAATGACCCATAGTTTTAAACGTAAAAAAGCCACGGACATGTCCGTGGCCCTAGATTAAGCCGGGGGATTATCAGTGCGCGGTCACTTGGGAACGCGTGCACACCCGATCATAAATCGCGACCAGCGCCAGCATCAGCAGCGAAGGCGGCAACCATGCCAACCCCTGCTCCGCCAGCGGCAGGTGAGTGGTCCAGGCCGGCAGCAGCTGCTGGAAGCTGGACGCTTTCACCGCGTCAAGGATACCAAACAACAGGCTGACAAGCATCACCGGCGCGATGATGCGCGGCGCGCTGTGCCACCAACGCAGGGTGAAGCTCAGCACCACCAGCACGATGCACGGCGGGTAAATCGCGGTCAGCACCGGAATGGAGATCTGGATCAGGTGGCTCAGGCCGAGGTTGGACACCACCATCGAGAACAGGCCCAGGATAAACACCAGCGTCTTGTACGAGAACGGCAGATAT
This sequence comes from Serratia bockelmannii, assembly GCF_008011855.1. Taxonomy (GTDB): domain Bacteria; phylum Pseudomonadota; class Gammaproteobacteria; order Enterobacterales; family Enterobacteriaceae; genus Serratia; species Serratia bockelmannii. Next base: position 125,957 of record NZ_VOUX01000031.1, on the reverse strand, counting down.
TGCGCGAAGAACTCGGCGCAGGCGCAGGTCAGGCCTACCGCGGTCACCATGCAGGCGATGAAGATCAGCGCCGCCAGGAAGAAGCTGCCCAAACCGCCGAAGGTGTTCTGAACGTAAGCGTGCAGGATCACCGCGCCGTTGGTGGCGTCAGGCACCAGCGCGCCGCTGCCGGAGCCCAGCTTGAACAGGCTCAGGTAAACCAGCGTCAGGCCCACGCCGGCGATCAAACCGGCCAGAATGGTGTAACGAGTCAACAGACCGGCGTCTTTCACGCCGCGTGAACGCGCCGCGTTGACGATAACGATGCCGAATACCAGCGCCCCCAGCGTATCCATGGTCAGATAGCCGTTAACGAAGCCGGAGGAGAAAGGCACGCTCTGGTAAGCCGCCGTCGCCGGGATCGGCGCGCCGGCAGGCCACAGCAGTGCGGCGATGCCCAGTACGGCCAGCGCCACGATCTTCAGCGGCGCCAGCACGTGGCCGACGGTATCGAGCAGACGGCCCGGATACAGGGAGATGCCGATCACTAGCGCGAAGTACACCAGGCTATAGATAAACAGCGGCATGGTGCCGTCACCGGTCAGCGGGGCAATGCCCACTTCGAAGGATACGGTGGCGGTGCGCGGCGTGGCGAACAGCGGGCCGACGGCCAGGTAGCAGACGGTCGCCAGCAGCAGGCCGGCGCCGCGGCCGATCGGCGAACTGAGGGCGTCGATGCCGCCGCCGACGCGCGCCAACGCGATGACGGTGATGACCGGCAGACCCACGGCGGTGATCAGGAAGCCCAGCGCTGCGGTCCAGACGTGTTCACCGGACTGCAAGCCGACCATCGGCGGGAAGATGATGTTCCCGGCCCCAACGAATAAGGCAAAGGTCATGAAACCCAGTGCCAGGATATCTTTTGACGTTAAACGATGACTCATACGATGTCGTGTTGCCTGTTCAAATGAAAAAAATGGTCCGATAGCGTGGTGGCGTAACGCCCCACCCGGTTGCCGGCATGCCCTAACGTTGCAGCGCCAAATAAGCACCCTAAACGCAGTCGATCCGGCGTTTATGTCCCTATTCGAAAGTGGCCGCTCATGAAGATGGGCAAAATTTTAGGAGTTATAAAAATGGAGGTTTAATCCGACAACGAGGGCTAAGGTAAACGTTTATAGCGCTTCAAGGCAAGACGCACGGCGAAAAGCAGAGCTATCGACCATATAAACTTTAGCCACCAGTCGATCATATTGGCTATCAATAAATATACACTACATGATTTGTATCATTTTTGAACAGCAGATTCACGAAACGTGAAGCATATATCACTTTACCGCGCGAAAACGCCAATATAAGCCCGATTTTCGCGTGGCACGAGCTTCGTTTGGCCGTGAAAAAAGGCGAAAATTACGTCGCATTTTGTCGGTTATTTCATCATGGCCGGCGCGAGCGGTGGCAACCCAAGCGCCTGACGGGTCTTCTGCAGGGCGCCCGGCGGCAGCGGCAGATAGCCGTCGTGATTGACCAGGCTCTGCCCGGCAGTCGACAGCACGCGGTCGAGGAACGCGGCGGTCAGCGGCTCCAGCGGTTGATTAGGGGCTTTGTTGATGTAGATATACAGATAGCGCGACAGCGGGTAGCGATCGTTGCGCACGTTGGCGGCGGTAGGGGCAACATAGTCCTCTCCCGACTCCGCCAACGGCAGCAGCCGCACGCCGCTGGCGCGAAAACCGATGCTGGCGTAGCCGATGCCGTTGAGCGAACCGGCCACCGCCTGCACCACCGAGGCTGAACCGGGCAGCTCATTGACGCGCGGCATAAAATCGCCGCCGCACAGCGCACGCAGTTTGAAATAGCCGTAGGTGCCGGACGCCGAGTTGCGGCCGAAACGCTGCAGCGAACGCGTCGCCCAGTCGCCACTCAGCCCCAGCTCGCCCCAGCGCGTCAGCGGTTTGCTTTCGCCGCAGCGCCGGGTGGCGGAGAAAATGCGATCGAGCTGCTGCAGATTGAGGCCGCGCAGCGGGTTGTCCTGATGCACCAACACCACCAGCGCATCCACCGCTACCGGCACCGCCAGCGGCGCATAGCCGTAACGATGTTCGAACGCCGAAACCTCGGCGGCCTTCATCGGCCGGCTCATCGGACCCAGCTGCGCGGCGCCCGCCGCCAACGCGGTCGGCGCGGTCGACGATCCGGCGGCCTGGATCTGCAGGTTAACGTTGGGATAATGCTGGCTGAAATCCTGCGCCCATAGCGCCATCAGATTCGCCAGGGTGTCGGAACCGACGCTGGACAGGTTGCCCGCCAGCATGCCGTCGGGCTGCGCCAGCGCGCCGCGCCCGGCCAGCAGCGCCAGGCAAAGCAACAGCCCTCGGGTTATTCGGGTCATACCGGTGTCTCGCGTTAATTTTTCACCGCATTCTCTGATAAAGCGGCGGGAACAATCAACCGATTGGGTAAGGTAAAGATAAAGCGGGTGCCGATCCCTGGTTCGCTGAGGATCTCCAGCCGCGCATCGTGATGGCTGAGCGCGTGTTTGACAATCGCCAGCCCCAGCCCGCTGCCGCCGGTCTGGCGCGAACGGGCCTTGTCGACGCGGTAAAAACGCTCGGTCAGGCGCGGCAGGTGCTCGGCGGCGATGCCCGGCCCGTTGTCGCTGACCTGGAACTGCGCGCCGTGCGCCGTCTGCTGCCAGCTCACTTCGATGTGGGTGCCCTTCGGCGTGTGGTTGACCGCGTTGTACACCAGGTTAGACACCGCGCTGCGCAACTGATCTTCATTACCGAACACGTTGAGCTGCTCGTTAACCCGGAAGGTGATCTCGTGATTACCGCCGCTCAGCGACTGCGCCTCGCGCTGCAACACCCGCAGCATCAGCGGGATATCCACGCGCTCGTTCATGTCGACATTGGGCGCCGCCTCGATGCGCGACAGTGTCAGCAGTTGCTTGACCAGCCCGTCCATCCGGCGGGTCTGCTCTTGCATGGTGCTAAGCGCCTTGCTGCGCAGCGAACCGTCCTGCTCTTCGTCGCCCATCATCTCCAGGTAGCCCTGCAGCACCGTCAGCGGCGTGCGCAGCTCATGGCTGACGTTGGCGAAGAAGTTGCGCCGTGCGCCCTCCAGTTGGCGCATCTGGGTGACGTCGCGCGCCACCATCAGCAACTGCCCTTCGGAATACGGCATCACGCGGAATTCGACGTAGTGTTCGTTGTTCAACTGCAGCGTCAGCGGACGTGAAAACTCCTGCTGTTGCAGATAGTGGCTGAATTCCGGATAGCGCAGCAGGTTGAGGATGTGCTGGCCGTTGTCTTCCGGCCAGCGGAAGCCGAGCAGATGCTGCGCCAGCCCGTTGCACCAGAAGATATTGCCCTCGACGGTGGTCATCACCACCGCGTCAGGCAACGATTCGGCCCCGCTGCGAAAGCGCTTGATCAGCAGCGCCAGCTCGCGCCGGCGGCGGCGATTGCGCTGCTGCATCTGATACAGGCCATAGAACAGCGGCTCCCAGCTCCAGCGGCCGGGCGGCGGCGTCATGCTGCGGTCAATCCACAGCCAATGGGAGAGTTTGAGCTGGTTGTAGAAATTCCACACCAGCGCAGCCAGCGCGGAGGCCAGCAGAAACCAGGGCAGATAACCGAAAATCAGCCCCAGCAGCAAGGCGGGCAAACAAAAAAGAGCCAGCTCCAGAGCCAGCCTCTTCCACGACAGACGTTCTAACACGGCATATTCTCCAGCGCAGCGCGATCAGTAGCGCGTTGAGAACCGGTAGCCGGTGCCCCGAACGGTTTGAACCATTTTATCATGCCCACTGGTTTCTAACGCTTTGCGGAGCCGACGGATATGCACGTCAACGGTACGGTCTTCCACATAAACGTTAGTGCCCCAGACGTGATTAAGCAACTGCTCACGGCTATAAACCCGCTCCGGGTGGGTCATAAAGAAGTGCAGCAGCTTGAACTCGGTCGGCCCCATGTCCAACGCCTGATCGTTCGCCATCACGCGGTGGGAGGACGGGTCCAGGCTCAGGCCTTGCATTTCAATCACTTCTTCCACCGCCATCGGTGAAATGCGGCGCATGACCGCCTTGATGCGCGCCACCAGCTCCTTGGGCGAGAACGGCTTGGTAATGTAATCATCCGCCCCCACTTCCAGGCCGCGCACGCGGTCTTCCTCTTCCCCGCGCGCGGTCAGCATCATGACCGGAATATCGCGGGTCAGCGCTTCGCGCTTCATATGTTTGATAAACTGAATGCCGGAACCGCCGGGCAACATCCAGTCAAGCAACACCAAATCAGGGAACGGCTCAGACAGACGCGTCACGGCGCTGTCATAATCCTCGGCTTCCAACGGTTGGTAACCATTTTGTTCCAACACAAAGCACACCATCTCACGGATCGGCGCTTCGTCTTCCACCACCAGTATGCGTCTTGCCATCGTCAATCCTGCCAATGTGTTAGCGACTTTTCGGGCGCCATTATGCGTCAGTTTTGTGACACTTTTATGAAAAAAACCGGCCGTTATAGGCAGTAAGCATAGCGATTATTTCCCGCAGTAAAGAAAAATCATCCGGTTGTCATCATCATTGCGCCGGGACAGCCGCCGCCGCGGCCTTTATAATCATCGCCATTATCTTTGCATCCGGGAGTGTCATGCGCCTGATCCACACCTCTGACTGGCACCTTGGCCAGTACTTTTTCACCAAAAGCCGCGCCGCCGAGCACCAGGCTTTTCTGAACTGGCTGATCGAACAGATCGAACAGCAACAGGTGGATGCGCTGATCGTCGCCGGGGATCTGTTCGATACCGGCTCACCGCCCAGCTATGCCCGCGAGCTGTACAACCGCTTCGTGGTGGAACTACAGCGCACCGGCTGCCAGTTGGTCGTGTTGGGCGGCAACCACGATTCGGTGGCGACGCTGAACGAATCGCGGGAACTGCTCTCCTGCCTGAACACCACGGTGATCGCGAGCGCGCAAGGCGCGGCCGAACAGCAGATCGTGGTGCTTAACCAGCGCGACGGCCAGCCGGGCGCGGTGCTGTGCGCCATCCCGTTCCTACGGCCGCGCGATCTGCTTACCAGCCGCGCCGGCGAATCCGGCGCGCAGAAACAGCAGGCGCTGCAGGAAGCCATCGCCGAACATTATCAGACGCTGTATCAGGCGGCCTGCGAGCGCCGCGACCAGCTGGGCTTGCCGCTGCCGATCGTCGCCACCGGCCACCTGACCACCGTCGGCGTCACCACCTCCGACTCGGTGCGCGACATCTATATCGGCACTCTGGACGCCTTCCCGGCGCAGGCCTTCCCGCCCGCCGATTACATCGCGCTCGGCCACATTCACCGCGCGCAGAACGTCGCCAAGTCAGAGCATATTCGCTATAGCGGCTCACCGATCCCGCTCAGCTTCGATGAGCTGGGCAAAGCCAAAAGCGTCTTCCTGGTCGATTTCGCCGACGGAGCCCTCCAGCAGGTAGATGCGTTAACGATCCCGCAGTTCCAGCCCATGCAGCTGATCAAAGGGGATCTGGCCGAGATCGAACGGCAACTGCAGCAATTTGCCGACTATGCCGGCGAGCTGCCGGTGTGGCTGGATATCGAAGTGGCGACGCAGGACTACCTCAGCGATATTCAGCGCCGCATCCAACTGATGGCGGATGAGCTGCCGGTGGAAGTGGTGCTGTTGCGGCGCAGCAAAGAGCAGCGCCGCCAGGCAATCGCGCAGCAGGATAAGGAAACGCTGAACGAACTGAGCGTCAACGAGGTGTTCGAACGGCGCCTGGCGCAGGAGGCCGACATGCCCGAAGCACGCCAACGGCGGATGCACCAACTGTTCCGCCAGGTGGTCGATGCGGTGCAGCACAATCCTGAGGAGACCAACCCATGAAGATCCTCAGCCTGCGGTTAAAAAACCTCAACTCGCTGCAGGGCGAATGGAAAATTGACTTCACCGCCGAGCCGTTCGCCAGCAACGGCCTGTTCGCCATTACCGGCCCGACCGGCGCGGGCAAAACCACCCTGCTGGACGCCATTTGCCTGGCGCTGTACCACCAGACGCCGCGCCTCAACGTCACGCCGAGCCAGAATGAACTGATGACCCGCCACACCGCCGAATCGCTGGCGGAGGTCGAATTCGAGGTCAAGGGCGTCGGCTATCGCGCCTTCTGGAGCCAGCGCCGCGCCAAGAATGCGCCGGACGGCAATCTGCAGGCGCCGAAGGTCGAATTGGCGCGCCGCGAGGACGGCAAGATCCTGGCGGACAAGGTGCGCGACAAGCTGGAGCTTACCGCAGCCATCACCGGGCTGGACTTTGGCCGCTTCACCAAATCGATGATGCTGTCTCAGGGGCAGTTCGCCGCCTTCCTCAATGCCGATGCCAACGATCGCGCCGAACTGCTGGAAGAGCTGACCGGCACCGAAATCTATGGGCGACTGTCCGAACAGGTGTTCGAGTCGCACAAGCAGGCCAAAACCGACCTGGATGGGTTACACCAACGCGCCAGCGGCATCGAACTGCTGAACGACGAGCAGCGCCAGTCTCTGACCGAACAGCTGACGGCGCTGAGCGCGCAGGAAATCGCCCTCGGCGAGCAAACCCAGCGACAGCAACAGGCGCTGAGCTGGCTGCAGCAATGGCAACGCCTCCGGCAACAGCAAGGCGAGGGTCAACGGCGGCTGGAAACCGCCCAGCGCGAGCAGGCAGAGGCCGCCCCGCAGCTGCAGCAGCTGGCGCTCAGCGAACCGGCCGAGAAATTGCGGCCGCTGCGCGGCGAACGCGATCGCTGCCGCGCCGAACTGCAGACGATACAACAGCAGGCAGCCCAGCTGACGCAGCAACAGGAACAGCACTCGGCGCAGCTGGCGCCGCTGCAGCAGGCGGTGGAAAAAGCCCGCCTGGCGCAGCAAACCCATGCCGAGTATATGCAGCAGCAGCAACAGCTGATCGATGAGCAAGTCGCTCCGCTCGACCACCAAATAGCCCAACTGCAGTCGACACAGGCCGAGCGACGACAGGCCGCCGATGCCACCACGCAGCAGTGCGCCCAGCAGCAAACTACGCTGGAGAAGCTCACCGCTCAGCGCAGCCAGCTGACGGCACAGGGCGCACTACATCAGCAGCAGTTGAACGCGCTGAACGAAGCGCTGGCCGTTCAACAACAGCAGCAACAGGCGCTGGAGGCGCAAACGCCGTTGGCCCCGCTGCGCCAACGCCTGAGCGCCCTGGCGGATCTGCGCCCAACACGCCAGCAGCTGTTTACTCTGGCGTCCCTTAACCGTCAGACCCGCGAGCGTCTGGCTAGGCAACAGGCGGAGCACGCCGAGCGGCAAACGCAGCTCGCCGGGCTGCAACAGCAGTTGGAGAGCGCGCGTCAGCAATTCAAACAGCACAAGGCGCAGCTGCAGGAAGTGGAGCAGATCCACGAACTGGAAAAACGCATCGTCAGTCTGGAAGCGGAGCGCGCCCTGCTGCAAAGCGGTGCCCCCTGCCCACTGTGCGGTTCCACCAGCCATCCAGCAGTAGAGCAGTATCAGGCTGTACAGCCTTCGGCCACGGAACAGCGTTTGGTTGAGATGCGTACTCTCGCCGAGAAACTGCAAACCCAGGGCACCGAGTTGCGTACCCGCTGCGAAGGCCTGCAGGAACAGCAACAACGCCAGCAGCAAACCATCGCGCAGGATGAACAGCAGTTGGCTGCCCAACAGCAGCAGTGGCAGCAGCTCAGCGCACCGCTGGCGTTCGACTTTACGCTGGCGGAGAGCGAGCGACTCAGCGCCTGGCTGAGCGGTTGCGACGATGAAGAGCGGCGCGGGCAGCACGCGCTGCAGCAGCATGAACAGGCGGCGCAGGCAGTACAACAGGCAAAAGACGCGCTCGCCGCTCTGCAAACGCAGCAGCAGCAGGCGCAGCAACAGCTGGCGCTGCTCGAAGAGCGCTTTACGCTGCTGCAGAAAACCTATGCCGACAGCCTGCAACAGCAGCAAGACCTGCAACAACGCTGGCAGGAAGGCGAGAAAACTCTCGCAGAGCGGCGCGCGCAGCGGCTGGCGCTGTTCGGCGAACAGCGGGTCGCCGAGGTGCGGGAACAGCTGCGCGCCAAACAAACCGCCTGTGAACAGGCCAGCTTACAGGCCGCCGAACAGTGGCAAAAGGCGCAGGAACTGCGCGAGCGCCTGACCGGCCAGCAGGCCGGGTTACAACAACAGCACACCCAGATGCAGGAGCGGCTGCAGCAGGCGCAGCAGCAGTGGCAGCAGGCGCTGGCCGACAGCGAATTCGCTGATGAAACCGCCTTCACCGCCGCGCTGCTGGACGACACACTGCGCCGCGAATTGCAGCAGCGTAGAGAGCAACTGCAACAGCGGCAGGTAGAGGCCGCGGCCCTGCTGACGCAGGCGACGCAAACGCTGGAGCAGCATCGGCTGAACCGCCCTGAGGGGGTGGATGAAGCCAACACGGATCTCGACGCGCTCACCCAATCGCTGGCCGAGTTGGCACAGCAGTTGAAAACGTTGCAGCTGCGCCAGGGTGAACTGCGCAACCAGTTGGAAAGCGACGCCGCCCGTCGCCTTAATCAGCAGGCGCTGTTCGAGCAGATCGCCCGCAGTCAGCAAGACTACGACGACTGGAGCTACCTCAACCAGCTGATCGGCTCGAAAGAAGGCGACAAGTTCCGCCGCTTCGCTCAGGGGTTAACGCTCGATCATCTGGTCTATCTGGCTAACCAGCAACTCGGCCGGCTGCATGGGCGCTACCTGCTTCAGCGCAAAACCAGCGATGCGCTGGAGCTGCAGGTGGTGGACACCTGGCAGGCGGACGCGCTGCGCGATACCCGCACCCTGTCCGGCGGTGAGAGCTTCCTGGTCAGCCTGGCGCTGGCGCTGGCGTTGTCCGATCTGGTCAGCCACAAAACCAGCATCGACTCGCTGTTCCTCGACGAAGGCTTCGGCACGCTAGACGCCGAAACCCTCGATACCGCGCTGGATGCGCTGGACAGCCTGAATGCCTCCGGCAAAACCATCGGCGTGATCAGCCACGTCGAGGCGATGAAAGAACGTATTCCGGTGCAGATCAAGGTGAAAAAGGTCAACGGGCTCGGCGTCAGCCGGCTGGAGGCGCATTTCAGGCTGGAATGATCCCGCGGCGCGCGGCGCAGAAGTGTGACCGCGGCGGCACTCCGCAGTGAAAAGCGTTGAGCCGCGGCGGGCACGGGTTATTATGCCAACATAATAGGATTGTTACTGTATCCCCTCCGCCGCTCAGGGCCGCAGGGAAGAAACATAAAATACAGGCAAAACCTGACACCCGGGATCGCTTCCGGGCGTCAGGTTTTTTCGTTTTCAGGATGCTGAAACACCGGGAAAAACCATGAAAATCGCTAAAATACTCAATAATAACGTGGTGATTACGCTGGACGACCGTCAGGAAGAGACGGTGGTGATGGGAAAAGGAATCGGCTTTAAAAAGAAGCCCGGCGATACGCTGGACGAAAGCCTGATCGAAAAGGTATTCACCCATAACGGCGGAGAAACCGCCGAGCGCTATAAAGAGCTGCTCGCCGAGATCCCATTAGCCTGCGTCACCACCGCCGACAAGATCATTACTCTCGCCCGCGAACGCCTGCCGGGCAAGTTGCATAACATCGTCTACATCACGCTGACCGATCACATCCACTTCGCCCTGCAGCGCCATGCGCAAGGGCTGGATATCAAAAATGCGTTGCTGTGGGAGATTAAAAAGCTCTATCCGGCCGAGTTCGCCGTCGGGCTGGAGGCGCTGGCCCTGATCGCCCAACGGCTGGACACCGCGTTGCCGGAGGACGAAGCCGGATTTATCGCCCTACACCTGGTCAACGCCCAGCTTAACGACGAGATGCACAACACGCTGCATATTACCCGCGTGATGCAAGAGATCCTCAACCTGGTCAAATACCATTTCCGCTTTGATTACAACGAGGAATCCCTGAGCTACCACCGTTTCGTCACCCATTTGAAATTCTTCGCCCAGCGCCTGCTGGGGAAAAACTACGTCGACAGCGACGACGACTCGCTCTATCAGGTGGTGAAAGAGAAGTACCGTGAGTCATTCGCCTGCGCCGGTAAGATCAACCGCCACATCGAAAAGCACTATCAGCATCAGCTCACCACGGAAGAGATGATGTTTCTGACCATTCATATCGAACGGGTGCGCAGCGAAAGCGAGGAAAAGCCGGCTTAACGGCGAGCGTCGGCTACCCGCACGCCGTACTGCGGAAACACCGCGTCGGCGGAGACCAGCGTCAGCCCTTCAGCCTGCGCCTGTGCGATCAGCATGCGATCGAAAGGATCCTGATGATAGGGCGGCAACTGCCCGGCCTGTTGGCAGTGAAAGGCGTCCATCGGCAGCGACAGAAAATCTTCGGCCTCGATGATCGCAAAGATATCTTCCGGCAGCGCCAGTTTGCCCAGCGCCTGCTTGATCGAGATCTCCCAAATGCTGGCCGCGCTGACGTACACCGCATTGCCCGGATCGGCGATCTGCCTTTTGGCGTTCGCGCCCAGGCAGGCGTCATCGATCAGCCACCACAGCAACGCGTGGGTATCCAGCAACAGGCGCTTCATGCATCGCCCTCAAACAACGCCGCAATGGCCGCATCCTCGGCGTTGAAATCCGCCGGCACGGTGAACTTGCCCTTGGCGGCGCCAGGGCGGCGCGCTTCCCCCTTGATGGCGACCAGCTGTACGTACGGCTTCCCTGCTTTTGCAATAATCACGGTTTCTCCCTCCGCGGCTCTGTCCGCCAACTGGCTCAGATTGGATTTGGCTTCGTGCATATTGGCCTGAATCGACATACGCGTCCTCCTTAGCTAAGTTAGCTAAATCATAAAACGCCGTCCAGTTTTTGTACAGGGAAGGGTTTAAAGCGCGAGCAGCCTCGCGCTTTGCTGCAACGTTTAGCGCTGCTGTTGCGGCCACAGCCAGGCCGCACCGCGTACGCCGCTGGAGTCGCCGTGAACCGCCTTGCGGATCGGCGTTTCACACTCGCCGCCAAATACCCAACTTTTCACCCGCTGCGGCACCGTGCGGTACAGGCGATCCACGTTGCTCATGCCGCCGCCGAGCACCACCACGTCCGGATCCAGCATGTTGATCACGTGCGCCAGCGATTTCGCCAACCGCATTTCGTAGCGAACGATCGCCTGCTCCGCCAGCGCATCGCCCCGCTCGCTCAGCGCCATGATCTCATGCCCTTGCAGCGCGTTGCCGCTCAGGCGCGCATAGTCGGTAGCGAAACCGGTGCCGGAAATAAAGGTTTCGATGCAGCCCGGCTTGCCGCAGTAACACGGCACGTCGCGAGCGTAACGCAGCTCATCGTCATCCTGCCACGGCAGCGGGTTGTGGCCCCACTCGCCGGCGATGCCATTGCCGCCAGAATGCGCCTGGCCGCTCAGCGCCACGCCGGCGCCGCAGCCGGTGCCGATAATGACCGCGAACACCGTTTTCGCGCCAGCGCCTGCGCCGTCGGTAGCTTCCGACACCGCCAGGCAGTTGGCGTCGTTGGCGATACGCACCTCGCGCGCCAGCAGCGCCGACAGATCCTTGTCCAGCGGTTGGCCGTTGAGCCATACCGAGTTGGCGTTCTTCACCCGCCCGGTAAACGGCGACAGCGTGCCGGGAATGCCGATCCCGACCGATCCCAATTCGCCGGTATGATCTTCCGCCAGCTTCACCAGCCCGGCGATCGCCGCCAGGGTTTGCCCATAGTCATGGCGCGGCGTGGCGATGCGATGGCGAAACAGCTCCCGCCCGTCGTCCGCCAACGCAATCACTTCAATTTTCGTCCCACCCAAGTCGATGCCAATGCGCACGTATTTTTCTCCTCGATGCCACGTAGCGTTGCCACAGCCTAATGTAAGCGCGCAGATGAATCACCTGTTTCCCACCCTCCACCCCGCCCTTTCTCGGTGCGTAAAGCAACGCAATTCGGAGAGAATGGGGCGATTTTTCAGCGTCAATTCGTTATCATGCCGCCCTGCTTTTGACGAATCAGCGTGCCGAGCGCACGCCCAGCCAGGGATAACATTATGCTGTGGTTTAAGAATTTGATGGTTTACCGTTTGAGCCGCGAAGTGGCGTTAAACGCGGATGAAATGGAAAAACAACTCAGCGCATTCGCCTTCACGCCGTGCGGCAGCCAGGACATGGCGAAGACTGGCTGGGTCTCCCCGATGGGCTCGCACAGCGATGCGCTGACGCACGCGGTCAACGGCCAGATCGTCATCTGCGCGCGCAAGGAAGAGAAAATCCTGCCGTCGCCGGTCATCAAGCAAGAGCTGCAGGCCAAGATTGAGCGCCTGGAGGCGGAACAACACCGCAAACTGAAGAAAACCGAGAAAGACGCGCTGAAGGACGAAGTGCTGCACAGCCTGCTGCCGCGCGCGTTCAGCCGCTTCAACCAGACCTTCATGTGGATCGACACCGTCAACGATCTGATCATGGTCGATGCCGCCAGCGCCAAACGCGCCGAAGATACGCTGGCGCTGCTGCGCAAGAGCCTCGGCTCGCTGCCGGTGGTGCCGCTGACGATGGAAAGCCCGATCGAACTGACGCTGACCGAATGGGTGCGTTCCGGCGAGATGCCGGCCGGCTTCGCCATTCAGGATGAAGCGGAATTGAAAGCGATTCTGGAAGAAGGCGGCGTGATCCGCTGCAAGAAACAGAATCTGATCAGCGACGAAATCGCGGTGCATATCGAAGCCGGCAAGCTGGTGACCAAGCTGGCGGTGGATTGGCAGGAGCGCATTCAGCTGATGCTATCGGACGACGGCTCGCTCAAGCGCCTGAAGTTCGCCGACACACTGCGCGAGCAGAACGACGACATCGATCGCGACGACTTCGCCCAGCGCTTTGACGCCGACTTTATCCTGATGACCAGCGAGCTGGCGGCGTTGATCAAAAACACCATCGAAGCGCTCGGCGGCGAAGCCCAGCGTTAATCCCGCCTCAGAAACGACCAGGGCCCAGCCTTCGCTGAGCCCTGCGTTCCCCTAACGAGCAACGTTTATTTGCTCAGATAGCGGCACAGATAGGCGGTCGCGTCGGCCACCTGCAGGTTGAACTCGCTGTGCCCCGGCACGAAGAACTTCTCACCCGGCGTAAACACCTGCCAGTCCGGCGCGCCCGGTAGCAGCACTTTCAGCGCCCCAGTGATCACCGTCATTTCTTCCGGCTGCGCGGTGGAGAAGGTGTATTCGCCCTCTTCCATCACGCCCACGCTGGTAAGACCGATGCTGCTACTGTCAAAACCGATAGACTTCACTTTTCCGGCAAAATACTCATTCACTTTCAGCATAGACTGGCACCCGCGTAATCATCTTGATGGAAAATCCATATTGGGGGATTGCGGTTGATCTGTCACTGGTTTTTCGCGCGAAATGCGATCGCGGCGCAGAGTAAAACGCTGCCGGGCTTCTCACCGGCAGTCAGGGCTGCTGAAGCCCAGGGAGATCCACGGGCGCAAAGCGCCTGAGACCGCGTCGAGCGGTAACTTTTCGCTATTTGAATCAGTCGACTAACTCTGCAGCCAGCTTGGCGACCAGTACGTTCGACAACAACACTGGCACCGACAGACGCGCCTGCAAAAAGGCGCGGTGACGCTGGTGATAACCGATGCAGTCTAGCACCACCACCTCCGCCCCCTGCCGCAGCAGTGCGCAAGCCGCCTGCTCCAGCGCGGCATCATCTGCCAGATAGGGGCTGGCGACGGCATAGCTCGGCGGCGTCGCCAGCTGCCGCCATTTACGCGCCTGCTGCTCAACCTGTTCCGCCATCGGCACCACGATGCCGACGCGGTGTGCGCCGACGATCGCGGAGATCAACGGCGGAATAATGCGATCCGGCTCCAGCAACAGCGCCTGTTCCGCCTGCAATTGGCCGAATTCGCCGGTGCACAGCAGCAGGATCACCTGGCACCCCGCCGCCTCCAACTCGCGGATCTTCTGCTGCAACCCGCTTTCGACGCGAGCGGCACCGAGCGTCACCTGCGTGCCGTCCAACAGGCGCGACACCAGCAGCTTATCGCCCTGTTGCGGCGCATAACGCTCGGCGATCTGCCCGGCATCCAGGCCGTCCAGCAAACCGACGTGCCTCACCCGCTCCGCCGGCAGATAAGCAGACAGCAGCGGCATGATATCGCTGCGCGGCGCCTGACCGAGGGTCAGCGTGGCGAATGAAGCCGTCATGGGTCTATCTCCTTTTTTGCAGGTGGCTCAGACTGCCGTACAGCGCCAGCAGCTGGCCGAATTCGGCAGCATCGTAGAACCGGCAAGTGCCGCGGCCAAATTCTTTGGCGACCTCCACCGCGAATTTGACCACCAGCGCGATGTCCGTTTCATGGCTGGCGCCGGTGCCGCAGCCCGGCACCACCGATTCGCTGCAAATCGCCACGCCGACCACCGGCGCCGCAGTAGCGGTCGAGGGCTGCAGGATGCTGTTGAGGTGATGCACGCCGTTGCCATAAGGGGTGATATCCTGCGTGGTGATCGGGAAGGTCACCGCTGGGCGGCCGCTGGTCATCTCCATGATGCGCAGCAGATCTTCCGCCACCCGCAGGATGTAGCCCTCTTTCACCGTCGGCGACAGCGCATAGCCTTTGTGGTTGATGATGCGATTGCCCTTGGTGGTATCGATCGACAGGATGGCGTCAGCCTCCGGCACCACTTCATTATCGTTCATCGTCACGTCATCGATCGGCGAATCCATAAAATCGACCGGATCGTGCGGCCGGGTCGGCGCGTTCGGGCAAATATGAGTGGTGACGATCACATCGCCCGGCAGCGTGTCGCCCTTACGCTGCATCTCTGCCAACTTCAGCGCGGCGGCAATGGCGGCGATCGCGCCGTCGCCGTCAGATACCAGCCCGATACGCGTCGGCCGCGCGCCGATGCCGCCCAGGCGGCCGATAATGCCCAGCGTCGGCGCCGCACCGCCAGCGAATTGGCCTGCGCTACCGGGGATCTCGATGCGCACGAAATCGGTACCGCCCTTCGGCCCGTCGGCGCGCAAGGTGCTGGCCCGGATCGCCGGGTAAGGCGCAAACAGATCGACGACGTCCTGGCCGCTGACGAATGCGCTATCAATCAATTCAAAAACCTGCAGCGTTTGTTGCAAACTCATGGTCGTTTTACCTCACCAATGTCATCGGCAGGGGCTATTTGCCCTTGCTGGAAAAAATCGAGCTGAAGAAGTTGTAGAGCGCGTCGCCGGCGATAAACCCGGCCGCCATGATCTCCATCGGTGTGCGGCCACGATCGCCCCAACGGCGCAGGATTGTCACGCGCAGCGCGATGCCCACCAGCACCGCCCATCCGGCCAAGGCGTTATTGATCAGCAGACCGGTTGCCAGCAACACGCCGAGCTGGCGCTTAGGGCCGCCGATCAGCTGTACCACGGCGCCGGGGATCGCCCAGATCAAAAGGCTCCAGGCGATGCCCGGCTGCGCACCGGCCTCGATGGTCTTCGCGTAAACGCGCGCGACCGGCGGGATCAGGTCCTGCAGGAAATAGCTGTGATAAGAGAGGTAAACCACCGGAATGGCGATGAGGAAGGCAATCAGCGCCGCAAACAGCTGAATGCGGCGCCCCAGCAGCTCCTGCCGCAGATCCTCGCCGTAGCCACGCAGGATGAAGCCGGCTTTCAAATCAAAGCCCATGTCGGCGAAGGCCGGCCCGGTGGCGGCGGTAAAACCGGTCAGGATGCATAGCGCCAGCGGTGGGAAACCGATCAGGATACCGACGATCAGGGTGATCAACGCCACCGCGAACGCCGGAAACCAGCCGGAGTGCATGGCGGCGATACCGACGATCAGCTCATGAACGAAAGCGGCGAACGCCGCGTATATCACGAACAGCGCCAACATCGGCAGCGACATCTCGCTGAACAGCCCGCCGATCAGAGCCAAAAACGCGGCGATGGCGATGTAGCCGACCGCGCCCAGGCCGAGCGCTTTGCTTACCGCACTGTCCGGTTGGGTATAACCGGCGCTATCGGCGCGGCGGCTGCGGATCACCTGCGCAACCTGGATAAGCGCCACCAGGCCGGCGCCGACCATCACGCCGTGCGGAATAAAATGGGCATTGATATCGAAACCGGCCACCGGATCGGCGTAAGCCCGCAACAATAACCCGACGCCAAACATGCTCAGCGCCCAGATATTGCCGATAAAGGCGGTGCCGAAGGCCGCCATGGGGATCTTGAGTATTGATCCGGCGATACCTACCCCTACGCCCACCACCAAAAGCCAGGCCTGCTTGCCGCCGCGATCGCCGGCTTTAATCGCTTCCGCGGCGGCGACGCCGGGCGGCCAGGCATTGGCGGCGGGGAACACTTTGGTATCGAACAGGCGATAAAGCAGATAGGCGTCAAGCAACATCGCCGCCGCCACGCCGCAGAACATCGGTAAAATAAGCTGCGGTTGCCCCATCACGTAAGGCACCGCAATCGGCATCAGCAGACAATTGGCCGCGCCGAAGGTGGCAGAGGAGATCACCGTCTGCGCCAGGTTCTGAGTGTGCACCGAGCGGTAGCGTTGGAACATTTTCAGCGGAATGCGTGCCAACAGCATGGCAATCAGCGCACCGATGATCGAGGTGTTGGGCGTCACGCCCAGCGTGGTGATCAGCTGAACGCCGATGATCGCCCCCACCACCGAAAGTAGCGCCATGACCAACAGCGTGCCGGCCTCTTTTAGCGGATTATTTGATTTCATGCTTGGTTTCCCTGAATATTTCCTGCTGCGTGGCGGAAATAACGCCAAACGATAGCTCGCCGCGGCAGTTCCATTATTTGGAACTACCGGTGTCACGACGTGATTATTTTCTTATTCAGCCTGTCTATTTCTTACCAATAAAATACGGTGAAATATAATTAATGAGTTCCCTGGTGTCGGCGCTCGTTAATTATGATGCAACACAATAGCTCAGGCGCGTTATTTGATCTGCTGCCAATAATCATCGCCATATTTTTCCGCCAGTTGGCGGCTGACTGCGGTTAATTCGGCCAAGACTTCCGGTACAAACGGCTGCTCCTCGCCCTGCGAGGGGAAGGACAGGCACAACCCCACCGTCTCGCTGCCGTGCTTGTTCACCAGCGCGGTCGCCAGCGAACTGATGCTGTTCAAGGTTTCATTGCGCGCCAGCGACCATCCTTGACGCCTCACCTGCTGCAACGTCTGCAACAGCGCATCCAACGTTTGCGGCGCATTGGGCGAAGTCGCCCGGTAACCGCCGGCGTAACGCGCCCGAACCTGCTCGTCGCTTTCACGCGCCAGTATCGCCCGGCCGACCGAGGTTTCCGCCGCTGGCGAACGGTAACCCGCCGGGGTGACCACCTGCAAAAAGTGGCGGCCGGGAAACATGCGCATCACCATGATCTCCTGCCCTTCCAATATCGAAAGGTAGCCGGTACAGGCCGTCTGGCGGCATAGCTGCGCCATACTGGCCGCCAGGTTGTCCACCAGCGGCATCGACAGATAGTGGCTGGATGCCGCCAGCAACAGCGCGCCGATGTGATAACGCCGGCTATCGGGATCGCGCTCCAGCATGCCCTGATTTTCCATGGTCTGCAGCAGGCGCGATACCGTGCTTTTCGGCAGCGCCAATTGCTCAACCACGTCGCTGAATGCAATACCCGGTTGGCCATGCATCACACGTTGTTGAGAAAAGAGTTTTAATACCGCAGCGGCATTTTCCAGCGTTGTCATGATCCGCCTTGTTCCACTATATGGAACTCAGTTCCTGTTTTATAATTAAAAACTAAAACCCGAACTCCGCAGCGTCAAGCTGTTTATTTTTTGTCAGCCGCAAAATAAAAGGCATTCGTGCTTTTCAAATGAAAATATTGCGTAGAACGCCGACTTATCCTCGCCGAATAAAATAACGATACGCTCTGAAAATAATGAATAACAGGACAAGCTGCTGAAAAATGATTTTCTCAGGAGGAGATATTGCCGCGGCTCAGAAACCCGCGCCGCGCAAACTGAAATCGATCGGCAACGTCAATTCCACCGTGCCGTTGACGTAGGCGTCCGCCGGCGGCGTGGGCAGCGGCGAAGCGCGTTTGACCAGCGCCTGGATTTCGCGATCCAGCGACGGCAACCCGGCGCTGCTGACCAGCGTCACCGCCAGCACATGGCCCTGCCTGTCCAACGTGAAACGCACCTGCCCGACGCCCTGGCGCTTTAGCCGCAATGCGTCTTTGGGGTAACGTTTAAAACGATTCAGGCGGCCGCTGATGCGGCTGCGCCAGTTGTCCACTCCCGCCTGAGAATAGGGCGTCAGGCGAGTTTGCGGCGCGGCCGTTTTATCCGCCCGGCCCGGCGGTGGCGCACCGACGCTTTGCTCCTGAACCTTCGGCGGCGCGATCGTTTTCTCCTGCGGCGGTGTGCGCGGCAGGGGGGGAGTCTTCACCGGCTTGGGCGGTTTTTTCTGCTTCGGCGGTACGGCGATGTTCGGCCGCACGGCTTCAGGCACCTTCACCGTCGGCAAGGGTTCCGGCGGCGACGGCGGTTCAACCTGAGGCGGCGGCGTCCTTTGCCCCGGCGGTTGTTTTACCTCGGCCGGGGCCTGCGGTGCGGCGGCCATCACCACCATAACCGCCGGCGGCGGCACCCACGCCGGCGCGGCCTGGTCCCGCCAGGGCCAGAACAGCGCCACAACCAGCAGGTGCAGTGCCAGCACCAGCACCAGGCAACGACGCCAGGGCATGACGGCACCGGGTGCGGCGAAAGGCAGCGGCGAAACCGACATGCTCACTCTTCCGTCAGCGCCAGATGAAGGCGATCGGTCAGCGGTTTGAACAGGTAGTTCATCATCGAACGCTCGCCGGTGCGGATGAAGCCTTCGACCGGCATCCCCGGGCGGATCTCCAACCCGTTCAGGCGTTGCAGCCCCGCTTCGCTGACCTTGACGCGCACGCTGTAATAGGGCGCGCCGCTTTTCTCGTCGGTCAGGCGATCGGCCCCGACCAGCGTCACCTCGCCCTCGACGCGCGGCGTGGTGCTTTGGTTGAACGCCGAGAACAACAGTTCGACCGGTAGCCCTACCTGCACCTTGTCGATCAGTTCGACCGGGATACGCGCCTCCACCTGCAGCCCCCGATCGCTGGGCACGATCTCCATCAGTTGCTGACCGGCGCCGATCACGCCACCTTCGGTGAACACGCTCAGCCCCACCACGGTGCCCGCCACCGGCGCTTTCACCTGCGTATGACCCAGATCGGCCTCCGCCTTGGCCAGGCGGTTATCCAGTTCGTCCAGCTTCATCCGCACCTCGGCCAGCTGGCTACTGACCTCTTTCTGATACTCTTCCCGCCGCTGGATCGCCCGCAGCTTCAGCTCCAGTATTTGGCGGCCCAGGCGGCCGATATTCCCGGTGTCCTCGGACGCCTGGCCGTCGATCTGCGCATGCTGCCCTTCCAGATCCAGCAGCCGATTGCGCGCCACATACCCCTGCGCAGCCAGTTTGCGCATACCGCTCAGCTGCTCCTGCAACATGGCCTTTTGCCGTTGCTTGCTGGCGTAAGACTGACGGATCCCTTCCAGCATCGCCTGCGATCCGGCAATGCTCTCCGCGATCGCCGCCAGCTCACTCTGCAGCGCCGCTCGGCGGCTGGTGAACAGCTGCTGCTGCAGCAGCATCAACGACATCACCTCTGGCTCCTCCCGCCGCGCCTGCAGCAATGCCGGGAAAGCGATCGCCTGCAGGCCGTCGCGTTCGGCCTGCAGCCGCGCCCGCTGCGCGGCGTTGCTCAACTGCTGGCTGCGCAGCGCATCGCGCTGGGTGCGGCTGTCGACGGTATCCATCAGCAACAGCACCTGCCCGGCGCGAACCCGGTCGCCTTCATGCACTTGAATTTGCGACACTACGCCGCCGCTCGGGTGCTGCACCGCCTTACGGTTGCCGGCCACCACCACGCTGCCGGAAACCGGCACGCCTTTGTCCAGCGGCGCCAACAGCCCCCACAGCAGGAAGCCGCCAAACCCCAACAGCACCAGCCAGCCGCCGAGCCGCAGATGGCGCCCTTCGTCGAACTGTCGGGAAAGGGCGTCGATATCGCCGGGGATCACACTCTGATTGCTCATACTTTTCGTTCACCGCTGGCCGTTTTGGCAAAGTTGGCGTAGTTGACGTTGAAGCCGCCGCTGCTGCGGCCGACGTTGGCCGGTACGGCTGCAGGCGCAAAACCAGGCAGTTTCTTCAGGATGGCGTCGCTGGGGCCGAAGTGCTGCACCTGGCCGGCGGCCAGCACCAGCAATTTGTGGGTGGTCGCCAGGATCGCCGGTTTGTGGGTCACCAACACGATGGTGGTACCGCGCGCCTTCAACGCTTCGATCGCCCGCTGCAGCGCCTCTTCCCCTTCACGATCGAGGTTGGCATTCGGTTCATCCAGCACTACCAACGCCGGAGAACCGTACAGCGCGCGCGCCAGCGCCACCCGCTGACGCTGGCCGCCGGACAGGCCGCTGCCGCCCTCACCCAGCTCAGTTTCATACCCTTTGGGCAAATGCAGTATCAATTGGTGCACGCCGGCCAGCGCGGCCGCGGCCACCACCTTCTCGGCGTCAACCTGGCCAAAGCGGGCGATGTTTTCCGTTAGGGTACCGGCGAACAGCTGGATATCCTGTGGCAAGTAGCCGATATGCGGCCCCAGCTGCTGTTTATCCCACTGCCGGATATCCGCGCCGTCCAGCCGCACGTCGCCGCTGAGCGGCGTCAGCGCGCCGACCAGTTGGCGCATCAGCAGCGTTTTGCCCGAGCCGGATGCGCCAATGACGCCCAGCACCTCACCGGCCTCCAGACGAAAACTGACGCCGTGCAATACCGGTGCGCTCCCGCCGGGCGCGCTGGCGGCCAGCTGATTCACGGTCAAGGTGCCATTGGGGGCCGGCAGCGGCAGGCTCGCCGCCTGCGGCGGGTTGGCGGCCAGCATCACCTCCAGCCGCTGCAGAGACTGGCGCGCCGACGACCACTGCTTCCAGGCGCCGATCAGCTGATCGATCGGCCCCAGCACCCTGCCGATCAGGATCGATCCGGCGATCATCATGCCCGGCGTAATGTCGCCGTTGACCGCCAGCAGCGCGCCGCAGCCCAACATCAGCGACTGCAGCGCCAGCCGCACGGTTTTCGACCAGGCGGTGACGGCGGCGATTTTCTCGCTGGCGCGGTTCTGCAACAGCAGGAACTGCTGATGCTGCCGCAACCAACGCAGGCGCAAGTCGGTCAGCATCCCCATGGCGGCAATGGCTTCGGCGTTGCGCAGGTTGCCGTTGGCCTGCTGCGTGGCGCTCAGCGCGACCCGGCCAGCCTCCGCGAGCGGCGCTTGCGACACTCGCTGGTTGAGCCAGGCCAGCAGCACCAGCACGATTACCCCGGCGCTGGCCAACGCGCCAAGCCAGGGGTGGAGCAGAAACACCACCAGCAGATAAACCGGGAACCAGGGGGCATCGAAAAAGGCGAACAGCGCATTGCCGGTGGCAAATTGGCGCAGGTTGGTCAGATCGTTCAGCGCCTGCCCCGCCAGCGGGTTGCCGGTTTTCAGATTGGTTTCGAAGGCGGCGTCGTAGACCCGCTGATTCAGGCGCATATCCATCTGGGCGCCGAGGCGGATCACCACCTGGCTGCGCACCCACTCCAGCAGCCCCATAAACAGGTAAAGGCCGACCACCATCAGGGTCAGCATCGCCAGCGTCATGCGGTTGCCCGACGGCAACACGCGATCGTAGACCTGCAGCATGTACAGCGCCGGTGCCAGCATCAACAGGTTGATCACCGCGGTAAACAGCGCGATGCCCCAAAATCCGCGCCGGTATGCGGCCAGCACGCTCATCACTTCTCCGCGCCTGACGGCGTTTTTCATGGCGTTTTCCATCGGCTAAAAACGAGAAAATGCCCGCCGGGGCGCACGGCGCCGGCGGGCAAACAGCCGCAATCAGGCCGCCAGCAGTTCCGGGCTGTCGGCGTGCTGCACGCCCACCGCCGTCGCCGCCGCCACCTGATCGAAGGTGGAATTGACGCTCAGGCCGTAGTCGTCGAGGATGCCGTTCAGCGCGGTTTCCAGCGCGCCGGTATCGCCGGACATCAGACCGTACACCACCTGGTGCACCACGCCATCGTGGCCCTGCGCCTGCAGGCTGCTGAGGTTCAGGCCGCCGAAGCTGACGTCAGGCACCTGAATGCTGTACGGCGATGTATCGCCACCGCTCAAACCGTCGCCGAACGACAGGGAATCCAGCTGGCCGTACAGGGTATGCGCCGGTTCATTGAACAGCGTGTAGGTCAGGTTGCCACCCGCCACGACCGACGTGACATGGTTGTCCGTACTGGTCACGGCATATTGACTACCAGACAACCGGCCGCCGTAGAAGCCACCGCTGTTGGAGTCGGTGACGTTACCGTTGGTATGGTTGATATCACCAAATGTCGAAGCCCATTGGCCCAGATAGTCATGAATGCTGTAACCGCCAAAGCTGCTGTCATAGTTAACTGAAAATGCCATTTCTCTATCTCCATTGATGAACGGCGCCCCTTGCGAGGCTGCCCTTGTGCTCAAGGATGAGCAACGCCCTTTTACTGCTTAAAAACGGTATTCCACCCCGCCCTGCACGGTGCGGCCGCGCCCGAGGGTATTGGCCAGCGTCTCGCCGTAGCTAACGACATAGGCGCGGTTAGTCAGGTTCTCCACCGAGCCGCGCAGCGTCAGGCTGTCGGTCAGCTTGTAGCTGGCGTACAGATCG
The DNA here is from genome assembly GCF_008011855.1 of Serratia bockelmannii. GTDB lineage: Bacteria > Pseudomonadota > Gammaproteobacteria > Enterobacterales > Enterobacteriaceae > Serratia > Serratia bockelmannii. Next base: position 103,212 of record NZ_VOUX01000031.1, on the reverse strand, counting down.
AACAGGGTGTACTTCGGCCAGTCGGCCAGGTACGGGTAATTGGACGGCACCGAACTGTCCTGATAGCCCGGCGCAAAGCGCACGGTCACCCCGGCGTCCAGCTTGCGATCGAAGGCGCGGCCGCCCAGCGTCACCGAACCGCGATCGCCTGGCAGGTAGGCGGCGGAGCCGAACTGCGTCCCCCCGTCACACGTGACGAAGTCATTGGAAGCGGCATCCGGCTCAACATAGAAGTTGCCGCGGCGCGATCCATCGCCGTAGCGCAGACGCCCTCCCAACCAGGCCTTGTTCGAGCAGAACTCGTTTTTGCCTATCATGTGGGTATAGGTCAGGTCGGCGTAGAACACCCCGGCGTCATAGTTGAGCTGGTACTCCAGCCCGCGGAAGCGGGTTTTCGACAGGTTGTTGACGTAAGCAGCATTGCCGATGCTCGGCTGCACCAGCCCCGGTTTATTGCGGTCTATCGCCAGGTTGATGTAGTTATCCACTTTGGTATCGAAGTAGGCCACCTTCGCCACCAACCGATCGCCCTCAAACCACAGATCCGGCTGCTGCACATTGAACCCGACTTCCCAGGCGCGCGAGCGCTCGGGCTGCAGGAACGGGTTGGGGTATTGCGTGGATGAACTGTGCGCGCTGCCGTTGGTCAGCGTTTCGGTGATCGCCGGCGGCCGCCAGGATTTGCCGTAGGTGGTATACAGCTCCAGCCACTCCACGCCGGGGCGTACCGCCACCGCCAGCGTTGGCGACAGCTTGCCCTGATCGCGATCCACGTCCCAATCTTCGCGGGTCGTGGTTGAACAGCCGGTCAGACGCAACGCTTTGCAAGGATTGTCAATCGTGTAGCGTTGCCCATCCTTGGCCAAATCCGGATAGCTCAGGCCGGTCTGGCCGCGCAGGCGATAGCGGTCGTAACGCAGCCCGCCCTCCAACGTCAGCCAGCCGTCGTAGTCGTAGGTCAGGTTGGCGAACAGGCTGGCGACCGAACGGTTGCCGGCCGGCGTCACCCCTTCCATGCCTTGGCGGGAAGAGTCGCTGGTTGCCTTGTCGTAATAGAACTCCAGCCCGTAGTTGGCGCGGAAGTCATGCCCCGGCGCCAGGCTGAAGCGCGAGGTGTTTTGCGCCTGCGCGCCGTAGGTACGCAGGCGGGTACGCGTCGCGTAGCCGTTGTCCAGCAGCGAGCTGGTGCTGTAGGTGTCGCTGTCATCCTGAGTATCGACGTAATACAGTTTGGCCTGAAAATCGAGCCAGTCGACGTCTTCCGGCGCCAGGCTGTAGTCGAACGCCGCGTTGCGCGCCATCACGTCGCTGTAACCGGTGCGCTTCCAGCCCAGTTCATAGGGCGGGCGGGTGCCCAGGTTGGTCAACGTGCCGGCGATCGGCGACGCGGTCTGGGTCTGCAGATAGCTCAGCTGCAGGCGTTGGTTGGCGGGCAGATTCCAACCCACCTTGGCCAGCCGCGAGTGCATGCGGTAATTGGTGTCGGGGATTTTGTTGTTCTTGATGCTCTCGGCGTAGCGATCGTAATTGCCGGTGTCGTTATTGATGCGAATGTTACCGATATCGCCCTTGTTGCCGGGCCAATAGTCGCCGAGGTGGCGTTCGCTGGCGGCCAGCAGGATATCGCCGGTTTCGTTGCCCAATGCCAGTATGCCGCTGCCGATGAAGTGGGTGCCGTTATCGCCGGTGCTGGCGTGCAGCTTGCCGCCCAGCTCTTTGCCCGGCGCCAGGAAATCGCTCGCGCTGACGGTATTGAAGGTGGCAATGCCGCCGAGCGTGCCGGCGCTGCCCATGCCGCCGGTGGTGCCCTTGTCGATAGTCACGCCGGACAGCAGTTCGGAATCGATGTACATGGTGCCATTACGCTGACCATGGCCGCTCTTTTGAAAATTCTGCCGCATGCCGTCGATGTTCATGTTCACCCGGCCATAGTCTTGTATGCCGCGGATGTTGACCGACAGCGCAGGATCTTGCTGGCTGACGCTGGAATAGGCTCCCGTAGTCTGCTCCAGAATATCGGCCGCGTGTCGCGCCGGGCGGTTGTCCATCTGTTCGCGGCTGATGATGCTGACCGAGCGTGGTTCGTCGTAAACCCAATCGTTGGCGTTGATGCCGCCGGCGCCCAGCACCGTCAGGCTGTCCAACGCCAGCGCGCCACCGTCGCCGTTCGCCGTCGGCAGCCGGCTCAATACGATTTGCCCCTGCGGCTGCAGGCGGAAAGCCACCGGATTGCCGCCGATCAAGCGCCGCAGGCCCTGTTCAACGCTCATGCTGCCGTTCAGCGCCGCCGCCTGCATGCCGTCGAGTTTCACCTCGTCAAAAAACACCTGCATGCCGGCCTGCTCGGCGAAGCGCAACATGGCACTCTGCAGCGGCTGCGCCGCAATGTTGAAATTCTTTTGCTGTGCGGCCTGCGCGCCGTTCGCCTCAGCCTGGACGGCAAGCGCCACAGCCGGCTGAGTCAACATCATCGCCGCCAGCGCGGCGCGTACCGCCATGGCCAATCGGCCGGCCGGCGTGGTTCCCTTGTGAATAAGCATGCGTGTGTGTTCCACCCGAAAGAATGTCAAACCAAGTGATAATGGAAATCAATCTCGTTTAAACATAAGGACGTTCCGGGAGGCAAAAACCCGTAAAGATTTTTTACAGAAAGTGAAAATAGCGGCCAAGGCGGGCATCCCGGCCCGCCTTGGCCGCTCAGTAAAGCAGCGTGATGCCGGGGAGATTCAGCTGGCGGGCGGAGAGTTCCTGACGAATGGCACCGACGCCGTCGTCGAGTTTATTGAGCGCGAACACACCGCTCACGGTGCGCGTTCTTAGCGCGGGATTGACCGCCACGATGCGGGTCCCGCGATAGCGGTTGAGCTGCGCGAGCGCCTGCGTCAGCGGTTGGCGGTCGATCACCAGCCAGCCGCGTCGCCAAGCGTCATCACCGGCCGTTTGCCGCGTCAGCTGCAGCTGCCCGTTGCGGTAATGCGCCGCCTGGCGTTGCGCGACCACCAGCGAGCGCTCGCCGCGCTCAAGCGTCACCCGCACGCTGTGCTGATGCACGCTGACGTCGACGCCCTGTTCAGTGCGCGCCACGCTGAACTCGGTGCCCAGCGCCTGGGTGACGCCGTTTTTCGCCTCCACCCTGAACGGACGGCTTTCCGCCCCGCCCAACGGCGCGACGATAAAATAGGCGGCGCCGCTCAGCAGCCGCACCTTGCGCTCATCTGCGGAATACGCCAGCGCGATCGCGCTGCCGCTGTCCAGCGACACCCGGCTGCCGTCCGGCAAAGCAACTTCGCGCACCTCACCGCGAACGGTTTGATAATCGGCCTGCAGGCCGATCCACAGATCCGGCCCGCGATAAACGCCGAATGAAACGGCGAGCGCCACCGCCGCTGCCACCGCCCAGCGGGGCCATCGATAGCGAGAGGGCGTTTTCAGCGCCGCCACCTGCGGTTGTAACGCCTGCCGCTGCTCAGGCGGCAGTTGCCCAAGCGTCGTCCACAGCAGGCGAGCCTGACGCAGCGCCGCCGGATGCTGCGGATCGGCGGCCAGCCAGGCGTCCAACGCTCGCCGCCGATCGGCCGGCAGCGCCCCTTCGGCCAGACTCACGGCCCAGGCGGCCGCCTGCTGTCGCGCCTGTGCGGTTAGCGGTTTCATAATGGCATAGACCTCTGTTTTTTCTGGTTATAGGTTAAGACGTCTGAGCGCGGATAAACCCGTAAAAAAATTGCCATTATTGTTCTTCCATCCGCGCCATCAGCCGCTCGAGGGCGCTGGCCAGGTGTTTTTCCACCGTGCTGAGCGACACGCCCAGCTGCGCCGCCACCTGCGCCTGGGTCAGGCCATCGAGCCGGTTAAGGCGGAAAATCTGCTGCGTGCGCGGCGGCATGTCCGCTAGCGCCTGCTGCAACAGCTGCAGCAATTGGCTATCGATCGCCCGTTGTTCAAGCGCCGGTTCACCGGAGGGATACTGCGCCAGAATGTCGTCTTCGACCGTTTCGGTCTGCCGCCGCTGCTGCTGGCGCACATGGTCGAGCATCAGGTTTTTGGCGGTTTTGTACAGGTAGGCTTCGATATCGAGAATGTTACCCTGCGGATATTGCTCGGTAAGGCGGGTAAAACTTTCCTGCGCCAAATCCGCGGCCAGCTGAGGGTCGCGCAGTTTGGCGTTCAAATAGGCTTGCAGCGGCCGCATATGGCGCAGAAACAGCGCCTGCAACTCGGAATTGGACATCTCTTTTCCCAGAAGTGAAACACCCAATAGGGGCGATAAAAATCACATAAATGATTATCATTATCAATATTGTTCTGGGAAATATATGCTAACGCCGGGGATAAACAGGAAACCGGCCTGGCGCCGGTTTCCGCTGTGCAGCAGGTCAGAGCTCTAGCGCCTCGTCTTCATAGCGGTGCTTGGCGTCGAGCGCTTCCTGCTCGGTTTCATGTTCACTGAGCAGCGTATTTGGCTCAATGTCGTCGGTGCGCACTTCAAAACGGCGCAGATGCAGGTTCGGGTCGCCCCGAAACACCTCAACGACGCGGGCGCTCCGTGGATAAGCAGGTTGATCATTTTCGCGCATGCCGTTCTCCCGTGTGTTTCACACAGTAGCAAGTATAGCAGCCGCCCTCATTCCGGCACGCGCGAGCCAAGATCGCGATCGCCGGGGGCGCCCGCCAACAGCTCGGTCAGTTCGTCGCAGGCGCAAATGCGGCCTTCACGCACGGTGAAGTGCGCCAGCACCCGCACGCGGCTGCGGGTACCGTCGCGCTTTTCCACCTCGACCAGATGGTGGGTCAGCACTGCCTCGCCCTGCTCCGCCGCCGCGATCACGCTCAGCGTCATGCGGCGGGTTTGCCGTTTCAGCAGCGCCATATGTTGCTCAAACTGCGCGAAGTTCAGCACCTTGCCATCCACCTGCTGGCGGTAGTCTGCGCTGAAACGGGCAGCGAGCTGCGTCGGCCGATGCTCCGGGCTGGCGACGACCTGCTGCAGCGTATCGAGCACCAGGTTCAGTGGGGTAACTTGAGTCATCACGTTTCTCCGAAATAGGGTGAACGGCGATCCTATCCCGGCCAGACGATGGCATAATAACCACATCAAGACTTTCAATAACGTTAAACGGCCAACATGACGCAGATCCGCAGCCAACGCCTTCAGCATGAAAAAAAGCACCTGACGCCCTGGCACCGGCACGAAGGCGGCCAGATCTATCTCTTGACGCGTGGCATGCTGGCAATGGAACTCCCGGGCCGGCAATGGGCGATCACCGGCGGTACGCTGGGCTGGCTGCCGCCGGGATGCGCCCATCAGGCGCTGGCCTGCGGCGACGTAGCGGGCTGGAGTCTGTATCTGCCGGGGGAAAGCGTGCCGGAGATGCCGCCGCAGCCGCAGCTGTTCACGGCCTCTGCGCTGTTGCAGGCCCTGGTGGAGCGTATCGCACAGTTCCCCGCCGGCCCACTGAGTGCGCCGCAACGGCGGCTGCTGCAGGTGCTGCTGGATGAAATGCATACGGCAAGCCGCGCGCCGTTGCAATTGCCGCTGCCGCAGGACGCCCGGTTGCTGAACATCGCCCGGGCGCTGCTGAACGATCCCGCCAGCCTGCGCAGCCAGCGCGACTGGGCCGACTGGGCCGGGCTCAGCCCGCGCACCCTGAGCCGCCGCTTTGTGCAGGAAACCGGCATCAGCTTCGCGCTGTGGCGCCAGCAGGCGCGGGTATTGCGTTCACTGGAGGGATTATCACGCGGCGCAGCGGTCGCCGAAGTGGCCGACACCTGTGGCTACGACAACGTCAGCGCCTACATCGCCGCCTTTCGCCGCCGCTTCGGCGTCACGCCCGGGGCGTACTTTGCGGCCGCTCGGCAAACGGAATAGGAAAACGGGCGCCCAGCGCCCGAAGAGAAGAAAGGGTTATTTCACCGTCTCACGCGGCAGCACCGCGAGGATTTGCTCCACCACCCGCTGCGGATCGGCGGCGCCGTCCATCACGTAATGCGCGGCGTCCTGATACAGCGCTTCACGCGCCGCCAGCACCTCGAGCATCTCTTCGGCGATCGGCCTGCCGGTGAGCGTCGGGCGCTGCGCATCTTCCGGGTACTCTTCCAACCGCTGCGCCAACACGCTGGCCGGCGCGCGCAGATAGATAACGGTGCCATGCTGGCGCATAAACTGACGGTTCTCTTCCGCCAGGATCGCGCCGCCACCGGTGGCAACTACAGTTGACGGTTTGGTCACGGTTTGCAACGCGATGGTTTCGCGGCGACGGAACCCCAGCCAGCCCTCGCGCTCGACCATTTCCGCCACGCTCATCTGTACCGCTTGCTGCATAAACAGATCGGTATCGACAAACTGATAGCCCAACGCCAGCGCCAATGCGCTGCCTACCGTGGTCTTGCCGGCTCCGCGAGCGCCTATCATGAACAGGGTTTGTGTCATTACGGGTTGTCCCTTATGCGGTGACTTGAGTGCATTGCATACCAAAATACCGAGCGGGTGCGATGGCGTGGTGGCTGCATCATACCCTGCCCGCTCTGTATTTCAATATTTACGATAGTGTAAATTCCATGGCACAGCGACTGCCGACGGCAAAGCCGTGCGCCAGATCCTCATCCAGGTGCCGCCGCAGGGCGACCGTGAGCCGCGCGTCGTCGAGCAGCCGGAATCCCAGCCGCCGGTAGTAGGGCGCATTCCACGGCACATCAATGAAGGTGGTGAGCGTCAGGCGAGTGGCGCCCTGCCGTTTGGCTTCTTCCACCACCGCGCCGATCAGGCGGCGGCCGACGCCCTGCCGTTGCCAGGCAGCGGCGACCGATAATTCGGCGACATGCCAGTCTTCCCCCTGAGCCAACACGGCGATAAAACCGGCGCACTCACCGTTGTCGCTTTCCGCCAGCCATTCACGGCGCTCGGCGATAAACGCGGCGTGCTGTTTCGGGGCCATCACCTCGCCTTCGGCGATAAAGCGCCATTCCGGCTGCTGGCGAAACAGCTGCGCCGCCGAACGTTCAACCGCCATCAGATGCGCGATATCTCGCTGCTGCGCCAAACGGATCTGCAGGCTCATGAGTTCTCCTTAACGTTGGGGCGGTTATTTAAACAAATTCCACCGCCCGTGGCTCAGAAATCGATACTGCCGCGCAGCACCACCTCACGCGGCTCTCCCACCGCCACGCGCAGATTGCCACCGCTGGACGGATAGTAGGTTTTATCGAACAGGTTCTTCACGTTCAGCTGCCATTTCACCCGATAGCCGTTGATCGGCATGGTGTAAGCGGCGAACGCATCGGCAACGGTGTAGTTATCCAGGTAGAAGCTGTTGGCGGCGTCGCCCGGGCGCCGGCCCACGTAGCGCGCGCCGGCGCCGATACGCACCTCATCTCCGCTGTACAGGCCCAGGCTGCCGAGGTTCTGGGTCAGGAACAGCGAGGCGGTATGGCGCGCCACGTTGGTCATCTCTTTCCCCTTGTTGTCCGGATCGTCCACCACGCGGGCGTCGGTATACGCATAGGAACCGATCAGGCTCAGCGAGTCGGTGAGATTGCCGGCCACGTCCAGCTCCACGCCCTGCGAACGCACGCGCCCGGCGGTGCGCGTCACGGTTTCGCCCTCCACCAGCTCATTGACCATGACGTTACGCTTGGTAATGTCGAACAGCGCCAGTGTGCCGGTAACGCCGTTCGGCAACGCCAGCTTGCCGCCGACTTCCCACGACTTGCCCTGCTCCGGCGGCAGCGAATCAATTTGGGTGGCGATGGAAGAGTTCGGCTTGAACGACTCGGTATAGCTGCTGTACAGCGACACGTAAGGCGTCAGCTTGTAGACCACACCGGCGCGCGGCACCAGCTTGCCGTCCGAGCTGTCGGTGTTGGTCTGGAATGGCCGCCCCTTGCCGGCATAGACGTCGAAAGCGTCGTAACGCAGCCCGCCCATCACCAACCATTTATCGGTCAGTTGGATGGAGTCCTGCATAAACCAGCCGTAGCTGGTGAGGTTTTCCCGCTGGTCGCTGTCTTTGGCGCTGACCGCGGTCGACGGCGGCATCAGGCCGTATACCGGATGATAGATATTGAAATCGCTGTTCTTTTTACCGCGGATCATGTCGCCGCGGTAGGTACGGTTATCTTCAAAATCAAAGCCGAACAGCATCTGGTGGTTGATGCTACCCCAGTCCACATCGCCATTGAGCGTCAGCTGCACCGCGTTGGCGTGGCTGACGGCATGGGCTGTCGAGTCGGCCTGGCGGCTCAATGCGCCGGTCACCGGGTTCAGCGCCGTGGCGCGCGCCTGGTTGTCGCTGTAGCTGTTGCGGCTGTAGGCGTAGGTCAGCGAGCTTTTCCAGCGCTCGTTGAGCGTTTGATCGATCTGCAGGGTAATGCTGTCCTGATCGCCGCGGGTAGCATTATAAGCTTCGTCGAAACGGCGATCGCGCGGCGTATTCACCGGTTTGCCGGTGCGCGAATCGATAATGGTGCCGCGATCGAACGGCACCAGATATTCCATATGCTCGTAGGCCAAGCGCACGGTGGTGTTCTCGCCATACCACATCAGCGAGGGCGCGATCACCGTCTGGCGGTTGCGGCCGAAGTTGCGCCAGTAGTCGGTTTCATCGTGATCGACGATCATGCGATAGGCGAATCCCGACGTGCCGAGCGGCCCGGTAACGTCGAGCTGGCCGCCGCCGCCGTTGAAGCTGCTGCCCCAGCCTTCCACGTGGGTATGTTGCTGCAGCTGGGGCTTTTTGGTGATCATATTGATCATCCCGCCCGGCTCGCCCATGCCATACAGCATCGAGGCCGGCCCCTTGAGCACCTCCACCCGCTCGGTGGTTGGCGTAAAGTTGCGAGCCTGCACCGAGCGCACGCCATCGCGCAGAATAGAGCCGTCGCGGTTGTCGCCAAAGCCGCGTTTCATGACCGCGTCCTGAGTGCCGCCCAGCGTGTTGGCCTGGGTAATGCCGCTGACGTTGTACAGCGCTTCGTCCAGGCTGCTGACCGCCTGATCGGTAATCACCTGCTGCGGCACCACGTCGATCGCCTGCGGCACATTCAGCAGGTTGATTTCGCTGCGGGTGCCGGTGACGCTGGTCAACGGCTGATAGCTCTGCACACCGTCGGCGTCTTTGCGGCCAATCACCGTCAGGCTTTCTTCTTTCGACGCGACTTTTTCCGCCGCCCACGTCGGCAATGTTGCGCAGGCCGCCAAAGGCAATGCGCACCACCAGCCGCGCTTGTTGTTATTCATTATCTAACTGACTCCAATAGGTCCCTGAAAAAGGTAACGGTAAAAACTGCTGATACAGCTGTTGGAAGGTCTGCTGCGGGTTGATGTCGGCGAACAGATCCGGGTAAAACGCTTTGGCGAATACCTCGACCAGCACCACGTGGTACGGGCTGAGGTAAAAGTTGTGCCAGACGCTCCAGGCGCGGTGGTTTTTCACCGCCTGCAGGCTGGCCAGCATCGGCTGTTTGGCGATCAGCCGGCGGAAGCTGTCGGCGGCCTCCTGTGGGCTGACCTGCGGCCCGAGGCTCAGATCGGACAGCCGTTTGCCTTGCGGGCCGGCCATGCCGGTGGCGAGGTATACGTCGGGATTGGCGCTCAGAATGGTTTCCGGGTTCAGTTCGCCATACACCCCTTTGACGCTGGCGTTGGCGATGTTGTCGCCGCCGGCGAAGGTCAGCAGATCGCCAAGGTTGCCGTGTGCGGCGGTGGTGCAACAGGTATCGCGCCGCCCCAGATGCAGGTGCAGCATCACTTTGGGCTTCGCCCCCTGATAGCCCGCCAGCCGTTGCTGAACCACCGCCATATGCTGCTGATAAAACGCGATGAACTGCTCGGCGCGCTGCTGGCGATTGAGCACTTCGCCCAGCAGCCGCACGCTCGGCACGGTGTTGTTCAGCAGATCGATACGCAGATCGACGTAGATCACCGCCACGCCGGCCTTGTTCAGCGCGGAAACCAGCAGATCGTTGTCGCCGTCTTCACGCGCGTAGCGCGCCAGGATCACCAGATCCGGCTTCAGCTGCAGCAGGCTTTCGATGTTGACCTGGCGGAAATTATTGCCGCTGATAATGGGGATCGCGGCGATCTGCGGGAACTTCTGCGTATAGCGTTGCCAGCTTTGCGCATCGAAACGCGCCAGATCCGCCGGCCAGCCGACGATGCGCTGCGCCGGGTTGCCCGGCTCCAGCAGCGCCAGCGTATACAACATGCGGCTCTCCCCCACCACGATGCGCTGCGGATTGTCCGGCACCACAACCTGACGGCCGGTGATATCGGTCACCGTCTTCGCCTGGGCGGAGAACAGGCCGAACCACAGAGAAAGCAGCAGTAAAATGAGGGAATTGCGCATGATTGAGCCGAAACGGGGGAAATAATGTGCGCATGATAATCACTCTCATTAACACTTGCAATCCCACGCCGCGATTGCCAAAAGAAATCCGGGAAACGGCGCCGGGCGCGCGGCAAACACGGCGAAACCGCTAAAATAACGGCTTTAAAAAGTTAAAAAAATGGCGGGGAAATCGGTTAAATAGAACGGGGAAACAGCTAAAAACCGGGAGACCTCCATGACTCAACGCATCATTCCGCTGTCGGAGTGCCCGCAGTTTGCCGATGTGTGCGCCGCCTGGGCCTTCGGCCAATGGGGCTCACAGCGCGGCGGTTCGCTGGAGCGCACCCAGTTGCGCTTCGCCCACTGCAGCCGGCCAAGCGACGATCACCTGACGCTGATGATGATCGACGGCGATCGTCCGGTGGGCATGGCCAGCCTGTGGCCCAGCGACGATCATCAGCACCAGGATCTCACCCCATGGCTGGCCGGCGTCTTCGTGCATCCCGATCACCGCCGCAAGGGCATCGCCCACCGTCTTGAGATGGCCATCGTCGAGGCGGCGCGGCAACGCCATCACTCGGTTTTGCATCTCATCACCGACAAATCGGAAGCGCTGTACGCCGGCTGGGGTTGGCATCCCGTGGAACGCCGGCGGCAGCATGACGAAGAAGTGGTAGTAATGGCGAAAACGCTGTAGCTAACGCGGCGTACAAACATACACCAGCGCCGGCGGGAAGTTGCGCACCACCCGCAGGCGCTTCCAGTGAAAATAGCGGGACAGCAATTTTTCCGACAGGTGGCTGTATTGAAACAACACCAGCGTGCCGTTGCGCGCCAGCAGCCGCTGCCGGGCCTGCTGAAGAATGCGCACGCTGATCCTGACCGGGATCGACAGCAGCGGCAGGCAGGAAAACACCACGTCGTAATCCGTGGCCATTTGGGTCGCCGAATGGGGCATCACCTGCAGCCGCCGATCGTCTATCCCCCGCAGCCGATGCACGAAATGCGGTTGAATTTCGAAAGCCTCCAGCGCCGCATCGGCGCGCATCCGCCCCAGGATGCGTTTGGTCAGTACGCCGTCCGCCGCGCCCAGCTCCGCGATCGACAGCGCACGGGTCCATTCAATCTGGTTCAGCATCGCCTGACACAGCCACGGGGAAGAAGGCGCCAGCGTACCGACGGTGCGCGGTGAAGCCATAAATTGCTGCAAGTAAGCGAAGTGATTCATCAGTTGCAACCGGGTCGCATTTAACATTGAGGCCTCCTTGGGTTAAGCCCCCAATGTGAGCCGAATTTCTTAAGTAATCATTAACATGATTCCGAAAGCGGCAGACACAGTTGTAATAAAATGCGACCTCAGCCACGACGGCACAAAGAAAAACGGTCGTAATAATGACCTGAAAATAAGCCGTTTATGCGCCGACTGTTCAGATAATTATTACGACCGTTTATTTTATTGGCCACGTTGCCGTGGCCAGAGAGTAACAATCAACGCTTAGCGATAAATTTCCGCATTGCCGCGCCAGTTACTGGAGTCCCCGGGGGTGTCCAGGCCGATAATGCGGTAATGGCTGGCGCCGTCCGCCGCGGCTTTTTCTTTCAGGGCGGTGATGGCGTCATGCGGTGAGCCGCTAATGCCGGAAACCGACACGACGCCGATGCTTTGCAGATTGGCGGCCTGCTCGCTGTTGACCTGTTTCACCGACGACAGCGGCGCGGCGAAAGTGGAGAAGGAAGCGGCGGCGATCAATACGGCTGCGATGCTTGGGATAAGTTTCATGATTGACTCCAGGTGTTCTTGTTTATTAGCTCGTTGTCAGTGATGTTAATTATCCGCTAGCCAATGAAAACGGACGTCATGCAACGTAAAGAACATCAATCATTGTGAGGAGAATAAGGAGGATATGAGTGCGAGTGTGTATTTTCAGGCAGGAATGACTTTATTGAGTTCACCTTACCCCTATTTGATGAACAATTAAAGACAGGGCGAAAGAAAGAACGCACGCCGCCGCTATTTAAGATTTTTTACCCGCCGAGGCGCGCTGAGCTACGCTGATTTTGTGGCTTACCCTTTTAAGGAAGAACGCTTATGTCGCAAAACCTGCTGCGCGTGCGTGACGGTCAGGGCGCGTCGGTCTCATTCTCCGAACTGCTGTTCGATCTGATCTACGTTTTCGCCGTGACCCAACTTTCCCACTATCTGTTGCATCACCTGACGCTGACCGGCGCACTGGAAACCCTGCTGCTGTGGTTCGCCGTCTGGCTGGCCTGGCAATACACCGCCTGGGTCACCAACTGGTTCAATCCCGATACCCGTCAGATCCGCCTGCTGCTGTTCGCGATCATGCTGCTAGGGCTGTTCGCCGCCGCCGCGCTGCCACAGGCGTTTGGCGAACGCGGTCTGATCTTCGCGCTGTTCTACGTCGCCATTCAGGTTGGCCGCTCCGTCACGGTGCTACGCCTGCTGGCGCCCGATCATCCGTTAAAACAAAACTTTCGCCGCATTCTCGGTTGGCTGTGCATCTCCGCCGTCTTCTGGATCGTCGGTGGGCTGGCAGAAGGCAATGCCCGCCTGGCGCTGTGGGCGATCGCCGTCTTGTGCGAATACGTCTCGCCGATGTTCGGCTTCCGTTTACCGGTCCTGGGGCGCTCGGACAGCAGCAGCGAATGGACCATCGAAGGCCACCATCTGGCAGAACGTTGCCAGCTGTTCGTGATCGTGGCGCTGGGAGAAACCATTCTGATCACCGGCGCTACCCTGAGCGAGATGGAAAGCTGGAGTCTGCCGGTGCTCATCGCCTCGCTGGTGGCCTTTCTCGGCAGCCTGGCGATGTGGTGGGTTTACTTCGACACCAGCAGCAAAGCCGGCAGCCACGCCATCAGCCAGGCGGAAAACCCCGGCCAACTGGGCGCTTATTTCCATTATGTGCACGTCGCGCTGGTGGGGGCGATCATCGTCTGCGCCGTGGCCAACGAGCTGGTGATCGCCCATCCCGACGGCCGCATCCAACACGCCACGGCGGCGGTGCTGCTGCTCGGCCCGGCGATTTACCTGTTCGCCAACGCGCTGTACAAACGGCTGGTGTATCACCGTTTTCCGCTGTCGCACCTGGTTGGGCTGCTGGCGCTGGCGGTATTGGCCCCTATCGCCTATTTAACCGATCTGCTGATGGTCAATGGCCTGACGACGCTGATCATGGTGATGGTGGCGGTGTGGGAGAGCATCTCGCGCGGCAGAGCGCCGCAGCAGCATGCGGAAGCCTGACACAAACGGGGGCGCTATCGCCCCCGCTGTGAGATTGATGACAAACCTCATGCCATTGCCGGGTTTGCAAAGAGCAGCGGATAAAAAACAAGGAAAATCAATTTATTGATTTTCGGCTGATGGCCACAAAGGAGGAAAAACCACGTTTTTTCCTCCTTTGTCAACGGTCTGACGGGGGCGCTATCGCCCCCCCTATCTCGGTCACTTCAAGGGTTGCGGCAAGGTGAGCACCCAAAGCTCACTTAGCGATTCCGGCTGCTCCAGAGGGCGCAATTCGATGCGGGCGTCGGTTTTGTCGCCTTCGAGGCTCAGCCGCCCTCCTTTCTCCAGCTGATAGTCACCGATTTTCTTGCTCTTTGGCGACGCATCCACCAGCTTGGCCTGCAAGCCGAAATCGTTGTCATTGATCACCGCCAGCGTGCGATCGTCGATCAGCGCCAACCCTTCCGCTTTCTCCTGGCGCCAACCCAACTGACGCAGATCCGCCACTTCCCGTTTCTGCGCCAGCTTCACGCCGCGTTTAGCCAGATCTTTCGCATCATCGAACTCCAGCGCTTTACCCTGGCCGTCAAACGCGCTCAGATCGCTGGCCTGCGCGAGATCCACCAGATAGATCTTGTTGATCATCGTCTTTTCTTTACCGGTTCCCTGTTCAATCAACAGGATGCGCTGGTTGTCCAACGCCACGACATCGCCAATTTTGGCGTCTTTGGCTTTTTTATAGCTGTCGATATCGATGGGATAGCCGTACATCGCGGTTTTGCCACTGCGCGGATCGAAGCTCACCAGCCGGGTAAACTGCGCCTTGTTTTTGCTTTTGCCGTCGACATCCAGCGTGCTCTGCACCGCCGCCAGAATGCGCCCATCCGGCATCCGGGTCAGCCCCTCAAAACCGCGGTTAGGCTGGCGCCACTTCAGGATGTTCGGTAACCCGCTCGCCACCGCCTGCTCGCCGGCCTGCGGCGTTGGGCCATATTTGGCGAGGATTTTACCTTTGCCGTCGACATGGATCAGAAACGGGCCGTACTCATCGCACAGCCAATAGCCGCCGTTACCGTCACCGATGATGCCTTCGGTATCCAACCCGCGGCGATCGCCGGACAGCGGTTGCAGCGCGTCGTTCAACGCCACTTCGTTCGTGGAACCAATCAGCTCACTCGGCAGCGGCAGCCCGCTAATCGGCCCTTTTTCGTCATGCAAGGGCCGCGCATTCTCGGCCACGGCCTTGCCGCCGCCGATACGAATGTCCATCAACAGAGGCGTGAATTGCGGGTTGGCGAAAATCTTGGCCTCTTGCTTGCCTACCGCCGGGGCATCGGCATTCGGGCCGCGATCGGTCAGCGTCGTCAGCACCAAATCGTCGCCCTGCTTCTTGTTGAACATCAACCCGGAGCCGATCCCCACCGGCAACCCCTGCGGGAAATGCTTGGCGAACGCCCCCTGATAGGCGACGCGTTCCCCACCGGGGAAGCCGACCACATAACGCGCCACCTCAATGTCGGCAGCGTGTGCCAATACAGGAAACAGTGAAGCCAACAGCAGGGAGAGCGATTTTATTTTCATATTTGTTACCCGAGGTTAAATGAAGCGTTGTCAGGCAGAAGACGATATTAATTTAGCATGACACTTAGATGACAATAGGCAATTCGTCAAATGCACATCAGGCAATAAGGCTGGCTGGCAAATAGAAATTAGCAATTAACCTGAGCGTATTGAATGGAGAAAACCGCTGGAAAAAACCGCCCGGAAATAACCCGTCATTTTTCTTAGGGTAAATTCTGATAACAAAGATAAAAAAATCGGCAAACGCGCGTCAACACAGCGAAAAACGGTGTTTTTCTCATAGACAAAATAAAATACCAGGGATTTAATACCGCCGTTATTCAAGGTGCATTAAGAAAATTCTATAGAATATCTGCATGAACTGAAAAAGCTGTTCTATAGTTTTTAGTGCTAACGCCCGTTAGTCAATTCCGCAGGATGGAATCTATGTCAAAGCGACTTTTTGCTGAATTTTTTGGCACATTTTGGTTGGTGTTTGGTGGTTGTGGTAGCGCAGTATTAGCAGCGGCATTCCCACAACTGGGTATTGGTTTCCTCGGCGTCGCGCTCGCTTTCGGTCTGACCGTGGTGACGATGGCCTATGCCGTCGGCCATATTTCCGGCGGGCACTTTAACCCGGCGATCACCGTCGGCTTATTCGCCGGCGGCCGTTTCGCGGCGAAAGACGTGATCCCTTACGTGATCGCACAGGTGATCGGCGGTATCGCCGCAGCGGCGGTGCTGTATCTGATCGCCAGCGGCAAAGCCGGTTTCGACGCCACCGCGGGCGGTTTCGCCTCCAACGGTTACGGCGAACACTCACCGGGCGGTTATTCTCTGCAATCAGCCATCGTGATTGAGCTGGTGCTGACGGCCTTCTTCCTGATCGTTATTCATGGCGTAACCGACAAGCGCGCGCCGGCAGGCTTTGCCCCGCTGGCGATCGGCCTGACGCTGACGCTGATCCACCTGATCAGCATCCCGGTGACCAACACCTCCGTTAACCCGGCGCGCAGCACCGGCGTAGCGATCTTCCAGGGCACCTGGGCGCTGCAGCAGCTGTGGGTGTTCTGGCTGGTGCCGCTGGTCGGCGGCATTATCGGCGGCCTGATCTACCGCTGCCTGCTGGAAGACAAAAAATAAGCGTATCGCAGTCGATCGCGTTTCACGGGGCAGCCTTCATCGGCTGCCCCGTTGCTTTCAGCCCTTCGTCACTTCAAACATCATGATATCGCTGGTAAAGGAGCCATCCAGCTGAATCGCGAAATGCTCCGCCACCTCTTGCGACACGCTTTGCTGCAGCGCGCGGATCGCGGTGACGAAATGCGCCGGGGTGCGCATGCGCGCCACCCAGCTGTCGAACTCCAGCATCAAGCGATCCGACGTCACCTCACGCACCACCAGCCCGGCTTCGGTCAATAACGCCAGCCACTCGCCTGGCGCATAGTTGCGCACATGCGAGGTATCACGCAGCACTTCCACGGTTTGCAGGTAGATATCCAGCAGCGGATGCCCCGGCGAGACCACGTCCATAAAGATCGCTCTGCCGCCCGGTTTGAGCACCCGCCTGACCTCACGCAGCGCCTGGCCGACATCGTGCCAGTGGTGCGCCGAATAGCGGCTGATGACCAGATCGAAGCTGGCGTCCTCAAACGGCAAAGACTCCGCCACGCCTTGCTGCAGCTGAATGTTACCCAGGCCTTTTTCCGCCGCCGCCTGCTTCACCACCGCCAGCATTTGCGCCGACAGATCGTAGGCCACCACCTGCGCCACCCTGGCCGCCGCGGTGAAGCTGGCGTGCCCGGCGCCGCAGCCCAAATCGAGCAGACGCGCGTCGGCATGCGGCGCCAGTAACTGCGCGAGGCGTTGCAAATCCTTGCCCTGCGCATGTACCGCGCTGGTTAAGTAGGCGTTGGCCTGCTCGCCGAACTGCCGGTCTACCGCGTTTTTGTGGCTGTTGCTGTTGCTCATGTTTGCTCCCGTTATTATCCGGCTTGCGCCTGTGCCTGAAGGCTTTTCGGCTACTATAATCAGGCTACTATACGGGTACAATATGAGCAGTTATCCTGGTATAAATAGGTACCACGCTATGTCATCAGAAGCCTTATCCGGGCCAAAAGCCCTCGGCGCATTTCTGCGCGCGCACCGCGAACGCATCACGCCGGAAATGATCGGCCTGCCTAGCTCTTCGCGCCGCCGCACCAGCGGCCTGCGCCGCGAAGAACTGGCGCAAATCAGCGGCATCAGCGCCACCTGGTATACCTGGATCGAACAGGGCCGCGAGGTGTCTATTTCCCCCTATACGCTGGCACGCATCGCCAAAGCGCTGCGGCTCGGCCCGGCCGAACGCCACTACCTGTTTACCCTGGCGCGCATCGCCGATCCCGAACAGGAAGCGCACCGCGAAACCGCCAACGACGCGGTGCTGCAAAGCGTGCATCAGATGACGGTGCCCTGCTATCTGCTGGACGTGACCTGGAACGTCGTCGCCTGGAACCCGCAGGCGGCGGCGCTGTTCCGCGGCTGGCTGGATGTGGCCAACAGCCCCAACCTGCTGCACTTCATGTTCTTCCACCCGTTGGCGAAAACGCTGGTCAGCGATTGGGAGGAACGCGCTCGCCGCGTGGTGGCCGAGTTTCGCGCCGAGACCAGCCATCATCAAAATACCGAAGAGATGCGCGCCTTCGTGCGCAACATGACGCACAACAGCGCGGACTTTAATCACTGGTGGAAGCAACATGACGTGATGGCGCGCGAAGGCGGCGAAAGAGCGTTCGAACATCCTCAGCAAGGCGCACTGCGCTATCGCCAACTCACCTTCCATCCGGCGGAGCACGCCGGTCTGAAGCTGGTGATGCTGATCCCGCTGCCGCAATTGGTAACAAATTCATAGGCAGGTTTACCCGCCATTTATTTATTGGTTCATGTAAACGCGCTAGGGTGATTGTTACCGATGATAGTCATCATCCAGCAACGTTATTTATCTCCCGAGGTACGCCTATGCAATCCGAAGAACAACGCCTTATCGATGGTCTGTTTGGCCGCCTGAAAGAAGCCGAGACCAAGACGGGCCCACGGGATCTCCAGGCAGAGCAGCAAATCAACCAGCATATTCGCGAGCAGCCTTCCGCCCCTTATTACATGGCGCAGGCGATGATCATTCAGGAAGCAGCGCTCAAGCAGATGGACCAGCGGGTCAAAGATCTGGAAGCCCAGGTCGCGCAGCTGCAGCAAACCGCCCACGGCCAGCAAAGCAGCGGCGGTTTCCTGGCCGGTCTGTTTGGCGGCGGCAGCCGCACGCCAAGCCCGCGCGAACAGTATCAGGCGCAGCAGCAAAATACGGCGGCCTGGAACAACGCGCAGCAACAGCCTCAGCAACCGGCCTATGCCCAACCGCAGCAGGCGGCGCCTTCACGTGCCGGCGGCTTCCTGGGCGGCGCCTTGCAAACGGCAGCGGGCGTCGCCGGCGGCGTGGTATTGGCCGATATGCTGACCGGCATGTTCCGCCATTCGCAGCCGCAGGAAATCGTGAATATTATCGAAGAAACCCCGGCGCCGCTGGACGACAGCACGATGCGCAATTTCGACGCCTCCAACAACCTTGATACCTTCAACAACGGCGACGGTGGCAGCTTCCTGAACCAGGACAACGGCTTCCAGAACGCCAACTATCAGGACGACACGGACTACGCCGACGACGATTACAGCGACGACGACGACTCCTTCCTGTAATGCCCTCTCCCCCTCTCACCCGCAGAGGGGGATTTCCCGTTTCGCCAATCTGGTCTACAGTGAACACTGTTCATTTATCCAGCAGAGAGAAACGATGACAAGCTTTAATCCTGCCACCCCTTTCTTCAGCGAACGCCTGCAGATGCGCCCACCGGTAATGGCGGACCTCGCACGTTTCTACGCCATCTTTGGCGATCCGCAAACGCAGCGTTTCAATCCCGCCGGCCCACTCACCAGCGAAGCGCAGGCCGCATCGGTGCTGCACGAGAGGATTGCCGGGTGGCAACAACACGGTTACGGTTCCTGGGCGATCGCTCTGCGCGAACGGCCGGATTGGATTATCGGCTTTGGCGGATTGTCCCGGAAAGCGCTCGGGGCGCACCGCACCGTGAACCTCGGCTATCGCTTCGATACTCGCGTCTGGGGCATGGGATTGGCCACCGAGATGGCGCGGGCTTCGCTGCAATACGGTTTTGTCGGATTGGCGCTGGAGGAGATTTCCGCCATTGTACGTGCGGAGAATCAGGCCTCGTGGCGAGTATTGGAAAAGGTCGGTTTACGGCGGGTGGATACGCTGGATGACGTGCCCGGCGCAGCGCCGAGCCTGGTGTATACGCTAAAGCGCGGCGACTATCAGGGTTGATCGTCGCTGATTTTGGCCAACGCCATGCGGTAAGATTTGACCTTCTGACGCTTTTTCAACCAGGTGGTGGTAGACACGATGAACACCGCGCCCGACATCGCCAACACGCCGGTCGGGTGGCCGTAAAACACCATCAAGGCAAAGTACACGGCGGAAACGATCGCCACCCATTTCGCCGTATTGCCCATGTCGTTCTTCTCCTGGGTCAAACGGCGGATGTGCTCTTCTTCACTGATTCCCATACGCGCTCCTTGTTGGCTGAACGTTCCATTATATGGAGCTGGAGTGTTGATATTTCAAGCGGTTGGATGGTAAAGAAGCGTAAAGCTCAGGCCGGCGGTTCCTGCCGCCGGGGCAGATAACGCCCGGGCTGATCGGTGCCCGGCAGGCCGGTGCCGTCGTTGCGGCCAAACAGCCGGTAGCGATTGCCGGCGACCGCATCATAGACCTTGTCCGCCAGTCGCGGCGGCAGGTAACGCGCCAGCGCCAGTACGCGGTACGGCCATCCCACTTGACGCAGCGCCTGAAACAACGCCGCCGAACGTAGCCAACAGCGCCCCTGCTCAACATAGACCACGGAATCGAAACGATCGGTAGGCAATCCCAGCGCCTGCAGGATCGCCTGCCCTTCGGCGGATTGCACCGTCGCCAACAGAATGCGCCGCTGCCGATCGGCGCGAATAAGATACCTCACCAGCCCGTGACACAGATTACATTCGCCGTCGAACAACAGCGCGCGATCGCCGGGCTGGAGATAAGGCAGATGTGATAAAGGGGTCATCCCGCCTCCCGAAAAACGCTCGCCTTAGCCTAACGCGCCTAGCGCGCCCAGGCCAGAGCGGGATGACAGGGCGTGTTAAGGCGCGGGCGGTGCGTCAGGCACCGCCACTACCGCGACGCGTACCTCGTAATGTTTGGCGCTGCCCGCCGGGATCACCGCCGTCAGTTTGTTGATGGTTTCCACCGGATTGTCGCTGGCCGAGGTGGCGCAGAACAGCTCGCCGCCGTGGCAGAACCCCGGCTTGGGCGGGTGCCCGCCCGGGAAAGGCGGCATGCGCATCGGTTCACCCGCCACAGGCGGCAACGCTTTGGCCGCAGGCGCCTCGGGGGCAGACATCGCGCTCGCGCTGAATAACAGCGCCATGCCCATGCAGGGCAGCGCCAGGATCTTGATTGCTTGTTTCATTGAATTAGCCTCATTTGCCGGGTTCGGGATTACGCTACCCCGCCCCCGGCCCATGAGAAAGCCGCTTTTCGCTACCTTTTCGCCCCGCTACGTTTTGCTTACATCCCGCGTCTAACGTGATGAAAGGCGAAAGGTTGGGTAAAGGGCCGTCGCGTTACTTGCCGTTCGTCAGCGTGTTGTAGCTGGTCATCAGATTGCGGTAGTCCGGGATATGGTTGGAGAACAGCGCGCCCAGCCCTTCGATGTCATTGCGCCAGTCGCGGTGCAGCTCGCAGGCGACGCCGAACCAGGTCATCAACTGCGCGCCGGCGGCCTCCATGCGGCTCCAGGCCGACTGACGCGTCAACTCATTGAAGGTGCCGGAGGCGTCGGTCACCACAAAGACCTCGAAACCTTCATTGAGCGCCGACAGCGCCGGGAATGCCACGCACACTTCGGTTACTACGCCGGCGATGATCAGTTGCTTGCGGCCGGTGGCTTTTACTGCCTTGACGAAGTCGTCGTTGTCCCAGGCGTTGATCTGGCCAGGGCGAGGAATGAAGGGAGCATCGGGGAATTGGGCTTTCAGTTCCGGCACCAGCGGGCCGTTGGGGCCGTTTTCGAAACTGGTGGTAAGAATGGTCGGCAGGTTGAAGTATTTCGCTAAATCACCCAGCGCCAGCACGTTGTTTTTAAACCGATCGGGATCGATATCACGCACCAGCGAAAGCAGCCCTGCCTGATGATCCACCAGCAATACGGCGGCCTGGTCTTTGTCGAGGCGCTTGTAGTTTGCAGTCATGGTTTTACTCCTGTGGGGTTGATGTTGCGGATGAAACGCCCCGCCTGGCGGCGGGGCGTTGAGGTTTAAGTGTAGCGCCTGAGCCGGGGAACACGGCCCGCCCCAGGCGCCAAAGTTCAACCGGCGCTCGCTTCGGCGTTCATGCTGCCGAACTTACCGCTGTTGAAATCGCGGAACGCCTGCTGGATTTCCGCGTCGCTGTTCATGACGAACGGGCCGTAGCCGACGATAGACTCATCGATCGGTTCGCCGCTCAGCACCAGCAGTGCGACGTCATTGTTAGCTTCGATGGTGATCGAATCCCCCGCCCGGTCGAAACGCACCATTTGGGTTTCGCGCACCACGTCTTCGCCGTTGACCAGGATCGCACCGTGCAACATCACCAGCGCCAGCGTATGGCCTTCTTTCACCGTCAGCGTGGTGGTATGGCCGGCATTCAGCTTCATGTCCCACACGTTGAGCGGGCTGAAAGTGCGTGCCGGGCCGGCGTGGCCGCCAAAGTCACCGGCAATCACCCGCACCTGCCCGGCGCCGTCCGCCAGCGGAACCACCGGAATATCGGCGTTCAGCAGCGTCTGGTAACCCGGCTCGGCCATTTTGTCCTTGGCCGGCAGGTTGACCCACAGCTGCACCATTTCCATGGTGCCGCCCTTGCGCGAGAAGTCCCGAGAATGGAACTCTTCGTGCAGAATGCCAGAGGCGGCGGTCATCCACTGGACGTCGCCGGGGCCAATCACCCCACCGCTGCCGGTCGAGTCGCGGTGTTCCACTTCGCCCTGATAGACGATGGTCACCGTTTCAAACCCGCGATGCGGGTGCTGACCTACGCCACGGGTGCCGGAGGCGGAGCGGAATTTGGTGGGCGCTGCGTGATCCAGCAGCAGGAACGGGCTCATTTCCGCCCCCAAATCGTTATAAGAGAACAGCGAATTCACCAGGAAACCGTTACCGACCCAATGTGCTTCCGGGCTGTTGTGAATACCGAGGATTTTTTTCATCTTGAACTCCCGTTTCAGACCTCACGGCCTTAAGTTGATGTCAGAAGTTTAATCCGCCGGGGTTTGCTGCAGTAGTAGGCAAGATGTACACTCAGCGTTCTACTGATAGAACGATAAGGGATGCGATGCTGACCGATCTAAACGACCTGTTTTTCTTCGCCAGCGTGGTCGATCACCAGGGATTCGCCCCCGCCGGCCGGGCGCTGGGCATTCCCAAATCCAAGCTCAGCCGCCGCGTGGCGCTGCTGGAAGAGCGGTTGGGCGTGCGCCTGATCCAGCGCTCGACGCGGCGCTTCTCGGTGACCGAGCTCGGCCAAACCTATTACGCGCACTGCAAGGCGATGCTGGTGGAAGCGGAAGCGGCGCAGCAAGCGATCGAGCAGACCCGCGCCGAGCCCTGCGGCACGGTGCGCATGTCCTGCCCGGTGGCGATCTTGCACACCCGCGTCGGCAGCATGGTGGCAGCTTTTATGGCCGATTACCCCAAGGTGACGGTGCATCTGGAAGCCACCAACCGCCGGGTGGACGTGGTGGGGGAAGGGTTGGATCTGGCGATCCGCGTACGGCCGCCGCCGCTGGAGGACAGCGATCTGGTGCTGAAGATCCTCGCGCAGCGCACCTGGTGCGTCGCCGCCAGCCCGGCGCTGGTGCGCACCCTCGGGCCGGCGCAAACGCCGGAAGACCTGCGTAAATACCCGACGCTCGATCTCGGCCCGGCGCGCGCTCAGCACCAATGGCGGCTGACCGGCCCGCAGGGTGAACGGGTGGAGTGGGAACACACGCCGCGGCTGGTCACCGACGACATGCTGATGCTGCGTACCGCCGCCATCGCCGGCGCCGGCATCGTTCAGCTACCGGCGATGATGATGCGCGACGACATGCTGCGCGGCGAGCTGGTGCAACTGTTGCCGGGCTGGCAGCCACAGGGCGGCGTGGTGCACGCAGTCTACCCGTCGCGCCGCGGCCTGCTGCCGGCAGTGCGGCTGCTGCTCGACTATCTGGGGGAGCAGTTCGCCAGCATTGAAGAAGAGTGATCAGGCGGTGATTTCGATCGCGTTGCCATCCGGATCGCGAATGACGGCCTCGTAGAAGCCGTCGCCGGTCCAGCGCGGCGCGGACAGCAAAATACCCTCCTGCTGTGCGCGCTGCGCCAACCGATCGACCTGCCGCTCATCCCCCAGCGACAGCGCGATGTGCGCCCAACCGACCCGCTCCTCCTGCGCCTGCGCCGGCAGCAACGTCGGCACGCACATGATCTCCAGCGACGGCCCGGCCGCCAGGCTGACGAAGCGGGAAACGAACCCCGGCCGGTTGCGGCTGACATACTCCTCCCCCGCTTCACCGTTGAAATAACGCTGCCAGAACGCCAGCTGCGCGTCGATGTTATGGGTCCACAGGGCAACATGGGCTATTTTCATCATCATTCTCCGATCGATAAATCGCTGTGCCAGATCTGGCCGCCGCCTTGCGCCACCTGCAACTCAAGCTGCGGGTGCGCGCCGCGCGCCGTCACCAGATGATCTACCCGCCCGGCGGGCAGGAAGGGGTAAGGGGCATAGGTATTGAGTTTGTCGCGGGTGCACAGCACCGCCACGCTGCCGGCGCGCGTCAGCAAGCGCTTTTTGAACGTGGCGTCCTGATAGCTCAGTGCCGAAAAACCGCCGGCCGGGTCGTAGGCGCAGATGCCGGTGAACACCAGATCGAAATGGAAACCGTCGATCTCTTCCGCCGCCTTGGCGTCCACGCAGCCACCGACCTGCGCATCCAGCTCGCCGCCGATCAGGATGGTGCGGATCCCCGGCCGCTCCAGCATTTTACCGGCGATACTCAACGCATTGGTCACCACCGTCAAACGCCGATCGCGTGGCAACAGCTCCGCCAAATGCAGGTGGGTGCTGCCGGCATCGAGGAAAATCAGCTGTTCTTCGCCGATCACCCCCAGCGCGGTCTGCGCCAACGCCAGCTTCTCATCGCCGCTGAGCGCCATGCGCGCCGCAACGGGGCCTTCGGCCGGCGTCGGCGCCAGCGCACCGCCATAGATACGTTTGCACAGGTTCTGCGCCGCCAGCTGGCGCAGATCACGGCGGATGGTGGCTTCGGTAGTATTCAGCCGCTGCGCCATCTCCAGGGCAAGTACCCGCCCCTGTTGACGAAGCGTGTCGAGAATGGCCTGGTGGCGTTCATTCGGTAACAGTTTGGACATCGCATGGATCCGGCGGCGCTAAAGTGATCACAAATGTACATAAACGTACACAATCGAACAATCACTTTTTTCGCCACGCCTAAGCGGCGGCGCTCGTCTAGACTCAAAGCGACATCACCAATAAGGGATTATGACGCGATGACCTCCGCCGTGCTTTATACGCTGTTTCCCGCCGCAGCCACCGTCGTCGGCGCAGCGGTGGCGCTCTATCGCCGCCCCGGTGACGCCGCAATGCGCGTCATCCATCACTTTACCGCCGGCATCGTTTTCGCCGCCACCGCCACCGAAATCCTGCCCGATCTCAAGCAGCAGTCGCCTGTGGCGGTGTTGCTGGGCGGCGCTGCGGGGGTGCTGTTAATGCTGCTGGTTCGGCGGCTGGGTGAAAAAGCGCAGGGGCCGGTCGGTTTTATCGCCGCGGTCGGCGTCGATATCTTTATCGATGGGCTGGTGCTGGGCATTGCCTTCGCGGCCGGCGCCAAAGCCGGCCTGCTGTTGACGCTGGCGTTAACGCTGGAAGTGCTGTTCCTCGGATTATCGATCGTCGGCGATTTGAAAGACTTTCTCGGCAGGCGGCTGCGTGCCATGGCGGCGATAGTCGGCCTGGCGCTGCTGCTGCCCATCGGTGGCCTGCTGGGGGCGCCGGTGGCCATGCTGGGCACATTTTGGCTGACCGCCTTTTTGGCCTTTGGCCTGATCGCCCTGCTCTACCTGGTGACCGAGGAGTTGCTGGTCGAAGCGCATGAGGGCGGGAAAGAGACACCGTTCGCCACCGCGATGTTCTTTGCCGGCTTCCTGCTGCTGTTGTTGCTAGAGGAAGGTTTGGGGTAAAAAAACGGGAATTTCATGGCGTATGCCGCCCGATGGCAACGCTTTGGCTATACTGTGGCAAGCGAAGTTACCGCAGACGTAACGGCTTGGGCGTAAAGGGAAAACGATGTTATTGACGATCGCAAGGTGGCTGTTTCAACTCCCCGGAAAGCTGTTCGGGCTGATTTTTAAAAATCGCCTGAGGATATTTTTGTTCTTCATGCTGGTCGCCATCGCGGTGCTCGGCGCCAAGCGCTATCTGCGCGCCCACCAGTATGACGATGAATTCAGCCTCGCCGCCCCCGCCGATTACAACCGGGCAATAAAGCGCGAAATGCCGCTGCGCGAAGCGCGTGAACAGTGCGGTGGGCCGTTGCACGACAATGCCGGCCAACCGTGGCCCGCCTCAGCCGGTTATCTGCATCAGCCGACCAGGCTGCCCGCGACCGGTCTGCATCGGCTGACGCTGGATAATCAGGGCAACGATTTCGCGGTGCTAGTCAAGCTGGAAACGCCGGCGGCGCCGCAGCAGCTGGCGGAAGTCTTTATTCCGCCCGCTGGCAGCTTCGAGGTAAAAATCAATGCGGACGCGGAACACGTGATGAAAATCAAGAACATCAAGACCGGCTGCATGTTCCGCTCCAGGTCATTCAACCTGGATAAACAGCGCGATTGGCGCATGCCGCTGACGCTACAGAAGGACGGCAGCCTGCAGCTGCAATCTATAGGCGATCGCCAATTCTGATCGGGCGCCGGGCAGAAAGAGCCGGCGCCGCATAGGGTTACTTTTTCACCGGATGATCGCGGCGGAACAGTTCCCAGCTTTCAATTTCCTGCCCACTCGGCAAGGTACAGGTGGAATACTGGCCTGCCGCATTCTCTTTGGCGTTCAGCTTGCCGCCGATTTTGGTGCAATACACGTCGGCCGGGTTCGCCATGCCGATCGGTTTCACCTGCGGCGGTGGTGGCGCCTCGTTGGATTTCACGGAACACCCCTGCAACATCGTCATCCCTGCCAGCAGGGAAAGCATCAACGTTTTTTTCATTTTTTCAGCTTATGCAAAAACGAACGGCGGAGCGCTCCGCCGTTCGCTCATCATGAAATAAAGGATTTGCCCTGCTTCAGCACCAGATCGCAGGCTTTTTGCTTCACCTTCTCGGTGATCTGCGAGGTGCCCAGGCTGTTCAGATCCAGGCTCTTGCCTTCGCCGGTCTGCAGCAAGCCGCCCAGACCCTGCTGATAATCCTGGCTCTTGGCGTTTTCGGTGCTGGTGATGCCCAGCTTGCTGAGCAGCTGATCTTTCACCCCTTCGGCGCCGTTAGCCGACAGCACGTTGTTTTTCACGCAGTACTGCAGGATACCGGCGGCATTGGTCATGCTGCTGGAGCTCAACGCCTTGTCGCCGCCGTTCAGCAGGCCGGTCAGCGAGGAGAGCGACATGCCGCCGCTGCTGTCGCCGCCCGACTTGCTCAGTTCGCCCGCCGCGCTGCTGAGAGAATCCATCAGCCCGGCGGCCTGGGTGGCGCCGCTGGCCAGGGTAGCGGACAGCGCCAAGGCCAACAGTAAACGATGTTTGGTGATCATAGTGGTGAAACTCCTGTAATAACGGCATGCGATCGGCGCAGCGCGCCGGGATACCCTTCCGACGCCGCCGACGGCGACAAGTTCCTTTTATCTCGCCACCGCGCCGTTTTTCGGAATTCAGGAAGTTTAGAACTGCCAGCGCAGCCAGGCGAAGAACACGTTGCCGTTGTTATAGGTACCGGGAATGTAGGTCGCCTGGAACGTCAGCCGCTGATAGCCGATAGAGGCCAGCGGCAGCGGCGCCGGAATAGGGATGTATTTCCAGTTGTCGCGCGCGGTGACGCTGGCGGTGAAGCCCAGCCCCAGGCGGAAATCCTTGTCATCCAGCGGGCGCCAGATCTTCTCATAGGCGTAACCACCGATCGGCTCCCATTTGTTGAAGGAGTCCTTGAACGCCATGATGTAAATGCCGTGCCAGTCACCGTCGCTGTCGTAGCGGGAGATGCCGTAACCGGCGCCCCACGGGCGCTCGTTGTACTTATCGATATGTTCATCATCGTAAGTCCAACGGTTGTGCCAGGTGATGGCCGGGATATAGAGATCGTGGTTAGGCGAGTTGTTCCAGGTCTCCGCCACGTTATCGGTAAAACGCTGCCATAGACCCGGTTTTTCAGCCTGTGCGGTATTGCCACTTTCTGTACCAACCTCAGCGTAAGAAGGCAGTGCAGGAAATATCAACGCCAGAGAACATGCCAAAAGAGTCCGTTTGAGAAACATCGTAAAGCTCCTGTAAAAATACGGCCGCAGATTCTTACCGATAGCCCAGGCAAGATCAAGCTGTATCTAATTTATCCAACGCCCGTTGTGCTTTGGTTAAGTTTAGCACCGGAATATTCCCAATAATTTTTAACAGGTTGCACCGGTTTCCCCTATGCTATCGCCTTTAGGAGGGCAAAACCGTGGGAAAAGTCCGCTTTGTCGTTCGCTACTCGCGGGCCAGGTGCTTGACCAATACATCGACATCGAGGCGGTTCACAAATTCCAGAGAATATGAGGAATAGAGGCCGAACAGGCGGTTTTGGTGCCCGACCACCACCAGATCGATGCCAGCCTGATGAATGAAATCGCTCACGTCCTTAAAGCGCCGGATGGTGACGATTTCCTTGACCGCAACCGGCGCCTCGACGGCGCTCACCAGCCGGCTCAGCATCGCCTTGGCGGCGATCACCTCCTGCGCCTGGCGATCTTTGACCAGCGCATCGCTGCCGTACTCCAGCTCGGCGTAGTCGGCGTTAAGGTGGCCGACGGTGAGGGCAATCGGCAGCCCGCGCACCATCGCCACCGTTTGACGCAGCAACGGCAGCCCGTCACGCTCATCATGAATCAGTACCAGAATATGTCGATAGCTTTTCATCGCAGTTCCCCCCACAGGCCAGTACCGCTGGGACATCATCCCCTCTGGTAGGTATACGCCATCTGCGCGCACGTAGAGAAAAGTTTACGTATCACTTCCTACGGAATGTGATGGCCACCACGTTATATTAATGCCCGTGACGGCACATTTTAGCGCCGGCCCGGCGTGGCGCGCACTGCAGGCCCGTAAAGCAAAGCTGACGAAAAAAGGCGGACAAAAAACGATCGTTGTTAATTTTTTGTTTTTGATTGGTTACAAGGTGGTTTCATGAAATAAGCGTGCGGCGGATCACCAAAATCCCCCTTTACGCCAGGTTCTGCTTTTCTTTCCCAGGCAAAAAGCGTTACGCCACCCGATGGGATTTAACGCGGCGTCAAAAGTACCGGATGACTCACCCTGCATCTCGATAAATGCCAATGCGCCGCCGCTTCTCTAGCGATATACCGACAATGAAAAATACCGTCTCTTTCCAATATCCAATACCCCTACTTTTTATGTATTACTCAATCGCGTAAAGCGCCGAATACAAACCGCCTATTCACCGGCCGCCCCCCTTATCTTGAACAAGCTGAGACTTTAAATAACTGTTAATGCTAACGACACAACATCGCCAGCAATTTATTTTTGCTGATTTTCGCCTGACAAAATAAAGATAAATAATCCGGAGCAATCAATGAAAATAACTATCGGGTCATTCATTCTGCAACAGCTTCACGCCCTGAACGTCGATCGTATTTATGGCGTGCCCGGCGACTATAACCTCAGCCTGCTGGAGCTGCTGGAAAACGACGAGCGGCTGGCGTTTGTCGGCAACTGCAATGAATTGAACGCCTCCTACGCCGCAGACGGTTACGCCCGCATGAAAGGCGCCGGCGCGCTGATCGTCACCTACGGCGTCGGCGATCTGGCCGCGCTGTCCGGCATCGCCGGGGCCTATGCCGAATCTTCGCCGGTTATCTGCATCGCCGGCACGCCGCCGCTGCATGCGATGAAGAATCATCAGCTCTTGCACCATACCCTGGGCGATGGGAATTTCGACAACGTCATGAACTGCTTTAAACAATTCACCGTCGCTCAGGCTCTGATCACGCCGGAAAATGCCGCACAAGAAATACCACGCGTTATTTCCCGCGCCTGGATAGAGAAGAAACCGGTGTATTTACAGCTGCCGTCGGATATTTGCGATGTGGAAATTGAAATCGCCGCGGCGGCGACGGCACCGCAATTACCGGCCAGCGATAAATACAATGTGCAATTAGCGGCGATGGCGCTGTTAACCAAAATCAAACGCGCACAGCGCCCAATCATGTTGGTCGATCAAATGGTGGATCGCTACCAGTTGCAGCAGTTGGTCATCGCGGTCGCTCACCGCTTCGCCATTCCGCTGACCAATATGCCCACCGCCAAATGCATTATCCCGGAAAACACCGCCGGTTGGATGGGCGGCTACAGCGGCAATCTGTCGCGCCCCGAACTGTATGAACACATGGCCCACTCGGACTGCGTGCTGAGCTTCGGCGTACGTCTGGTAGACTCCACCACCGGCTATTTCTCGCAGCAAATTCCCGCCGCCGCTCAGGTGGATATTCAGCCGTTTTCGATGAAACTGGACAACACCTCCTACCCAGCGGTAGCGACGGCGGATCTGCTGCAGGCACTGCTGGATCTGAGCGAAGACGCGCCGGCGCAGCGTTTATCACCGCTGGCCGATCCCCGTGAGAAGCTGGCGACGCCGAGCGACGCGCCTATCGACCAGGCCTATCTGTGGCGACGCATCCAACGCTTCATCCAGGCGGATGACGTGGTAGTGGTGGAAAACGGCACCTCAGGCGCGGCCATCGGCGGCATGCGCATGCCAGGGGGCGTCAAGGTGGTCAACCAACCGATTTGGGGCTCGATCGGTTATACCCTGCCGGCGCTGCTCGGCACCCTGATGGCGGCGCCGGAGCGCCGCCACCTGCTGTTCATCGGCGACGGCTCCTTCCAGCTCACCGCGCAGGAAGTGTCTACCCTGCTGCGCTGCGAGCAAAAGCCGATCATCTTCCTGATCAACAACGACGGCTACACCATTGAACGCTATATCCTCGGCGAAAACTCGTCTTACAACGACATCAGCCCGTGGGACTACGCCAAACTGCCGGCGGTATTGAATACCCAGGCGCAGCCGTTCAGCGTGGCGGTGGAAACCACGCAACAGCTGGAAATGGCCCTGGAATACGCCTCGCGGCAGGATCGGCTGGCGTTTATCGAGGTGAAAGTGCCGATGATGGACACGCCACCGGTGATGAAAGAGTTCTGTAACCGCTGCAACAGCTTTAACTTTGGCCTGACCAACCCGCGTCGCAGCGCCTGATGCGCGATCGCGCCGCCGGTGGTTCAGGAAACCGGCGGCGTTTTTTTATGCCGTTACCCGCCGGCGCGCGCCATGCAGCGCTGGCGGCGTTCGTCCACCCGCTTGGCGAACCAGGCGGTGGTCAGCTTGCGGGTGATTTTCGGGCTCTCCAACTGGATACCCGGCAGCATCTCACGCGGCAGCTTGCCGCCCGCCAGCGCATAGACCTTCTTATACAGCTCGGTGTCGGCAAAGCCGGCCGTGTCGCCTTTCTCCAGCGCCCGGCGAATGGCGCTGTCGCTCATGTTCAGGCGCTTGCCGAGCGTGCGCACCGCCAGCTCGGTCGAACCGGGCTTGTCGCTGCCGAAATCGATAAGATCGCCGTCCAGCGCCAGCGGAATGGCGCTCGCCCGGCTGACCGCGTTTTGGAACGCCGCGTTGCGGCTGGCGTACCAGCCGGCGTTGAAGTCGGCGAAGCGGTAAATCGGCCGGCTGTAATCGGCCGGGTACCCCAGCAAATGCATAATGCCGAAGTACATACCGCCGCGCCGGCTGAAAACTTCGCGGCGAATCGAGCCGTCGACCGGATAAGGGTACCCTTTGGCGTGCGCCTCGGCGAAGGCTATGCTCACCTGCATCGGGCCGCCGGTATGTACCGGATTTAAATGGCCGAACAGCTTCTGCCCCATCGGCACGCGGTCGATCATGTCATCGAAGATATCGCTCAGATCCTTCTCGGTGCGCACCTTATCCAGCCGCTCGCTGTAGCTCTGGCCGTTCGACGACGAAATCTTCAATGCGGTGTGCACCAAAAAGTTCGGGATGTGCATCTGATCGGCGCGGCGGTCGATCTCCTTCCAAGCGATCTTCGGCAGCCCCGGCACCTGCGGGTTAGCCTGGAACGTCGACTCCTGTTCGGTCACCGCCAGCACCGAACACAGGTTCTCATCGCTCGGCTCGATGCCCTGCGCGGCGAAGGCGGCGGTAATATCGGTAGCCCAGCCCTGCCGATCGCCGGCGTTGGCCGGGATCAGCGCCATCAGTCGGGCTTTGACGTCGGCGGGGCGCGCCGCCGGTGCCGTGGTGGTGGTTTTGCTGGTACAGCCCGCCAGCGCCAGCAGCGCGGCCAGGCTTAGCAAACGGAAGGGCATCGGGTGGAATAAACGAAGTATCGGCATCTTTTCCCTGAACGTGATGACATGAACAGCACTGAAATTAGCCCAGCCGCCGCGCACAATCCAGTATAAATATACCCGTTCCGCCGCACAGGTGGGCCGGGAAATACCCAACAACGCAGGGAGAACAAAATGATCGAACTCAAAGAAATGACGGCGCAGGAACTGGATCACTACCGTAAATACGGGGTAAAGGCTTACGCAGACGATTTGGCGCGTTCGTTTCAGCTCAGCCAGGAACACGCGTTGATCGAGGCCGAAGTCAATTTCAAACGAGGGCTGGCGATGCCCGGCCAACGGTTGGTATGCGCGAGGCTGCCGAATGTCGAGGACAGCATCGCCACCGTCTGGTACGCCATTGAGCAACGAACCTTCGGTAAGCAGCTGTTTATCTATGATTTTGAAGTGACGCACGCCTGGCGTGGCAAAGGCTATGGCGAGCGGGTACTAAATGCGGTGCTGGACGCGGCGAGAGCACAGGGGGCGGAATATGCCGAACTGACGGTGTTCAACGATAATCCGACGGCCGCGCGCCTGTATTCCAAGTTAGGTTTCGATGCGGTCACCACCCGTATGCGCCGCCGTTTGTAGCAATAGGTTTGCGAAGCTCGGGATTTTCAAATGACGCATAAAGATGTATTTTATATGCATCATATAAATCACTTTGCTTGCCCAGCCAGAGGAGCCCCCTATGGAGCAGCAGCTGCTTTGCTATAAAACCCTGCCAGAATGGAACAGCGACACGCTGCCGGCGGCCTTCCGCCAGCGCCACAACACCCAGAGCGGCACCTGGGCGAAGCTCACCGTACTGAGCGGGAACCTGACGTTCGCCATGATGACCGAAGACGGCGCCACCACCGAGACCTGGCAGTTCAGCCCCGAAAGCCAGCCGCCGTTTATCGCACCGCAGCAGTGGCATCGCATCGTTTCCTTTTCGGACGACATGACCTGCCGGCTGGCGTTTTACTGCACGCCGGAAGATTACTACCACAAGAAATACGAACTGACGCGCACCCACTCCGAAGTGATCGAAGCGGCGGCGCGCATCGCGCCGGGCAAGGCGCTGGATCTGGGCTGCGGCGGCGGGCGCAATTCGCTCTATCTCAATCTGAAAGGTTTCGACGTCACCGCCTGGGACAAGCATGCGCCGTCGATAGCCCGCCTCCACCAGATCGTCGACGCCGAGCAGCTGACCCGCCTGAGTGCCGGGGTGCAGGATCTCAATACCCATCGCTTCAGCGGCGACTACGACTTCATCCTGTCCACCGTGGTAATGATGTTCCTCGAGCGGCAGCAGATCCCGCCTATCGTGCAAAACATGCAGGACAGCACCGTGCGCGGCGGCCATAACCTGATCGTGGCGGCGATGGATACCGAGGATTATCCCTGCCCGCTGCCGTTCCCGTTCACCTTCAGCCCGGGTGAGCTGAAGCATTATTATCGCGACTGGGAGATCCTCAAATACAACGAGGACGTCGGCCAACTGCACAAGACCGACGCCAACGGCAACCGCATCTCGCTGCGCTTCGCCACCCTGCTAGCGCGCAAGCTATAGCGCGTCGTGAAAGATCACCCCCAGCGTGTGGCGTTGGCCGGCGCGTATCCGGCTGACGCCGTGGCGCAGATTGACCCGATAGTAGCCTTTCACTCCCGCCACCGGCCGATGATGCACGGCGAACACCACGGCGTCGCCCTGCTGCAGCGGCACCACCTCCGGCCGGCTCTGCATCCGCGGCCGCTGTTCGGTCAGCACGAATTCGCCGCCGGTGAAATCCCGCTCGGGGGCGGAGAGCAAAAATGCCACCTGCAGCGGAAACACCCGCTCGCCGTACAGATCCTGATGCAGGCAGTTGTAATCTCCCGCTTCGTAACGCAACAGCAGCGGCGTCGGCCGCCGTTGGCCGGCCCGGTGGCATTCGGCCAGGTAAACCTCATGGTCGGCGGGATAACGCACCGCCAGGCCCAATAAGGCGTTCCAACGGTTGGCCACCGGCGCCAGCCGCGCATACATCAGGCTGCGCGCTTCGGCCACCGGCGACGGCAGCGGATAGGTGAAATAGCGGTACTCGCCGCGGCCAAAACCGTGCTTCTCCATCACGACGCGGCTGCGGAAGTGCGCATCCTGCGGGTAGAGCGCCGCCAGCTCGCGGCACAGCTCTTGGCTGAGCACGCTGGGCAACCGCGCGCAACCCTGCGCATCGAGTTCGCGCTCGATGGCCGCCCAGTCCAAGTCGGCCAGCCGCGCCGCCAGCGCGCCGCTCATCACTGCGCCTCTTTTTCCAGCAAGGCTTTCTTGCGCTCGACGCCCCAGCGATAGCCGGACAAGGCGCCGTCGTTGCGCACCACCCGGTGACAGGGGATCGCCACCGCCAGCACGTTGGCGGCGCAGGCACCGGCCACCGCGCGCACCGCTTTGGGCGCGCCGATGCGCCGGGCGATATCGGCATAGCTGACGGTTTCCCCGACCGGTATCGCCTGCAGCGCCTGCCAGACCCGCTGTTGAAACGCGGTGCCGCGAATATCCAGCGGCAGCGCCAAGCCGTTCTCCGGCGCTTCAATCAGGCCCACCACCTGCGCCATCAGCGCTTCATACTGCGCGTCGCCGCCGATCAGCTCGGCATGGGGAAATTTGTCCTGCAAATCCTGCACCAGCTGCTGTGCATCGTCCCCCAGCAGAATGGCGCAGATGCCTACCTCGCTCTGCGCCGCCAGGATCTCGCCCAGCGAACAGTGCCCGACGGCGAAATGAATGCGCATGCCTTTGCCACCCGCTCGGTAGGCCTTCGGCGTCATGCCCAGCGCGGCGTTGGCTTGTTGGTAGAAGCGGCCGTTGGCGCCATAGCCGGCGTCGAAGATCGCGTCGGTCACCGTTTCCTGCTGCGTAAGGCCGGTGCGCAAGCGTTGGCTGCGCTGCGCGTCGGCGTAGCCTTTCGGCGTCAGGCCGGTGATCGCTTTGAACAGCCGGTGGAAATGGTATTGGCTCAACCCGACGTGGCGCGCCAGCGTCTGCAGCGACGGCGCTTTCTCCGCCCGTTCGATATAGCGGCAGGCCTCGGCTATCTGCCGCGCATGCTGTTCCGTCAACGGCGTCAGCCCCTGGCGGCAGCGTTTGCAGGGCCGATAACCCGCCGCTTCCGCCTGTTCGGCATCGTCGAACAGCTCCACGTTTTGCCGATTCGGCTGACGTGACGGGCAAGAAGGCGAGCAATACACGCCGGTGGTTTTCACCGCGTAGATAAAGCGGCCGTCGGCGTGCTTGTCGCGGCTGACGATCGCCAGCCAGCGCGGATCGGCGCTGTCGATTACGTTTTTCATCATCCGTTCCTCACTGCGGTTTCGATGTTAACCAGCATAGTGACGGGCCGTTGGCGAAACACGCCGACTCTTGCTTTTTAATTCGGCGCCGACGTTTTCAACAATGTTTCGACAATTTTTAACCAACAACATGAAGTTTATTACGTTGCCAACCTGGTTGCACGGCGTTAGGATCGCGGCCGGTCACGGTCGTGGCCAGTGTTTTTGCCTGTTAGTTGCGCGCATGGAGAGGTTATTGTGTTAGAGAGTTTTGGCGTCCTGAATTTATGGACCTATTTGGCCGGGGTGGTCTTCATCATCATTCTGCCGGGGCCGAATACGCTGTACGTGCTGAAAACCGGCATATCGCGCGGCGTGCGCGCCGGCTATACCGCCGCGCTGGGCGTGTTTATCGGCGATGCGATCCTGATCTTCTGCGCCTATATCGGCGTGGCGTCGCTGATCCGCACCACGCCGTTCCTGTTTACCCTGGTGCGTTTTCTCGGCGCAATTTACCTGCTGTTCCTCGGCGCAAAAATCCTCTACGCCACCTTCGTGCAGAAGGCGCAGGCGCAACAGCAGCAGATTGAGGGCGGCCACAGCATTCTGCGAAAATCGCTGACGCTGAGCCTGACCAACCCGAAGGCGATCCTGTTTTACGTGTCGTTCTTCGTGCAGTTCATCGATTTCAACTATGCGCACACTGGGCTGTCGTTCACCATTTTGGCGCTGATCCTCGAAGCCGTCAGCTTTATCTACATGAGCACGCTGATCTTCTCCGGCGCGATGCTGGCGCATTTCTTCAATCACAAGAAAGGCCTGGCGAAGCTCGGCAACGGCCTGATCGGCCTGCTGTTCCTTGGTTTCGCCACCCGTCTGGCGACCCTGAGCTCGTGATCCCTCCCGGCCGGCGCCCGCCGGCCGCGGTTTACCCTTCCGTCACGGCAAAATGACACGCAGGACAAACCGAATGTCAGGCAGACCAAAGCCGCCGCTTTCCCGCTGATCTAGACTTGCAGGGTTAACGATAACCTGATGAGCCTGATCGGAGGATGTATGTCTGACAATACCGTAGCCGTGCTGGATAGCGTATCGCGTTTTCTCGATCGTCAGCATGGGCTGTATATCGACGGCCAGTGGCGCGCGTCCGCCGCGGAAGGCCGCCTGGCGGTGTATAACCCCGCCAATGGGCAGCAGATCGCCACCACCGCCGACGCCAATGAACACGACGTCGCACTGGCGGTGCAGTCCGCCCACAAAGCCTTCAGCGAAGGCGTCTGGGCGCAGCGTCTGCCGGTCGAGCGCGAGCGTATCCTGCTGCGCTTCGCCGATCTGGTGGAGCAGCACGCCGAGGAGCTGGCGCAGCTCGAAACCCTGGAGCAGGGCAAATCCATCAACATCGCCCGCGCTTTCGAAGTCGGCAGCACCCTGAACTGGATGCGTTACACCGCCGGGCTGGCGACCAAAATCACCGGTCAAACGCTGGACGTCTCTATTCCGATGCCGCCGGGCGCCAAATATCAGGTTTATACCCGTAAAGAGCCGATCGGCGTGGTCGCCGGCATCGTGCCCTGGAACTTCCCGCTGATGATCGGCATGTGGAAAGTGATGCCGGCGCTGGCCGCGGGCTGCTCCATCGTCATCAAGCCGTCGGAAACCACCCCGCTCACCCTGCTGCGCATCGCCGAGCTGGCGAGCGAAGCCGGCGTGCCGCCGGGCGTGTTCAACGTGGTCACCGGCCGCGGCACCGTGTGCGGCAAAGCGCTGACCGAACATCCACTGATCGCCAAAGTCAGCTTTACCGGCTCCACCCCGGTGGGCAAAAGCATCGCGCGCGCGGCGGCGGATCGCCTGACCCGCGTGACGCTGGAGCTGGGCGGCAAAAACCCGGCCATCGTGCTGAAAGATGCCGATCCGCAGCAGGTGATCGAAGGCCTGATGCTTGGCAGCTTCCTCAATCAGGGGCAGGTATGCGCCGCCAGCTCGCGAATTTATATTGAAGCGCCGATTTATGATCGGTTGGTGGCCGGATTCGAACAGGCGGTGAAATCGCTGTCGGTCGGGCCGGGGATGGATACCGGCGCGCAAATCAACCCGCTGGTGTCGCTCGCGCACCGCAACAAGGTGGCGGCCTACCTGGACGACGCCCGGGCGAAAAACGCTGAGCTTATCGGCGGCGCGGCCGGGCCGGACGCCAACGGCTTCTACATTCCGCCAACGCTGGTGATCAACCCGGACGATCGGCTGAACCTGACGCGCGAGGAAGTGTTCGGCCCGGTGGTCAACCTGATTCGGGTGGCGAGCGCCGAAGAGGCGCTGAGCAAGGCCAACGACACCGACTTCGGGCTGACCGCCAGCCTGTGGACCACCAGCCTGCAGCAGGCGATGGCGCTGACGCCGCGCATTCAGGCCGGCACCGTGTGGGTCAACACCCATACGCTGATCGACCCGAACATGCCGTTCGGCGGGTTCAAACAGTCGGGCAGCGGCCGTGACTTCGGCCCGGATTGGCTGGATGCCTACACCGAATCGAAATCGGTCTGCATCCGCTATTGAGTGAAGCGGCGCGGGCCTGGCCCGCGCCCTGACTTACTGATACTGCCGACGGTATTCGCTCGGCGACATGCCGAAACGCTGCTTGAAAGCGGTCGAGAAATGGCTGTGATCGGTGAAACCCCAGTCGAGGCCGACGCCGGCCAGTTTTTCCTGCCCGGCGGCGCTGCGCAGCGCCTGCGCGCACAGATCCAGCCTGCGGTTCCTGATGTACTGCGCCACCACCAGCCCCTGACGGGCGAACACCCGATACAGACTGCGTAACGACACCCCCAACTCGGCCGCCACCCACTCAGGGCGCAGCTGCGCCGACTGAATATGCCTGTCGATCAATGCCAGCGCCTTGTCAAAGACCGGTTGCTGCCCCTCCGGCCGCGCCTGCTCGAGCGCCAGAGCCGGGCGCAGCAGCGCCGCCAGCGCATTCAGCACCGCCTCGCTTTCCGCCGCGGCAAGCTGAGGATCCTGCATGCTGCTCAGCACCAGCTGGCGGCTGAGGCGCACCGCGCTGAGCTCGGCTCCCAGACGCTGAGCGCAAGGCGGCGGCAGCGGCAAGCAGCCGCGCGGCAATAACAGGGAGATTTGGCGCGAATCGCGCTGGAAAGTGAAACTGCTGGGCTGTGAGGCATCGATCAGCGTCATGTCGCCGGGAGAGAGCACCGTTTGGCGATCGCCCTGCTCCATCAACGCGCTGCCGCGCAGCTGGATGACGGTGAAAAAGTGCGCACCGTCGCTGCGGGCAATTTCACGCGGCGTGCGGTACAGCCGAGCCTGGGACACATCGACCACGCTCAGGCGCAGGGCATGGGCACGAAACTCCTGCATCGCCCCGCTGAAGCCGGGCCCCAACGTTTTCGCGCAGAATCGGCCGCAGGCGGTGTTGATTTTCCCCAGCCACTCTTCGAAGCCGACGTCCCGGAGCGTTGCCAATGCCGTCATGATCTCTCCCTTCAAACAGCAGCGGTGCTGCGCCGTTGAACAGAAAAACACCATAACAATCCGTTAACACACAATCAATGGCGAGCGGGGGATTTGGCGCCGCGATCACAGATCATCGGGCGCCGGAGGGGAATCGCCTTAAGGCTGCGTATCCAACAGATGGCGCACCACCGCCGCGTACTCTTTGGCGTAGCCTTCAACGCTGGTGCTGGCCATGCCGGCATTGTCTATCTTGTATTTACCCGCCACGTAGAACGACGGGGTGCCGCGCACCTCAAACGCTTTCACCGCTTCGTTCTGCTTGGCGATCAATCCTTTGACCAGCAGGCTGTGGCGCGCGTTTTCATAGGTAGCGGCATCGATGCCGGCCGCCGTAAACACCCGCTGAATATCGTCGGCGCCGTTGACGGCGCGCTGTTTCTGCACCGCGTCGAACATCGCCCCTTCAATCTTGTCTTCCACGCCCAGCACCGTCGCCACCGCCCAGGCTTCGGTCAGCTCATTGCCCAGTTTGCCCATCA
The DNA here is from genome assembly GCF_008011855.1 of Serratia bockelmannii. Taxonomy (GTDB): domain Bacteria; phylum Pseudomonadota; class Gammaproteobacteria; order Enterobacterales; family Enterobacteriaceae; genus Serratia; species Serratia bockelmannii. Next base: position 63,983 of record NZ_VOUX01000031.1, on the reverse strand, counting down.
GGCTGACGTGATATTTGGTGACTTTCTCACCGGCGGGCAGCGCCTGCGCCACGGTACTGCCTACGCGATAGGTATCGGCGAACTGATAGCAAGGGCCGCAGTAGAAGGAGAAGAACTCCACCACCGCCGGCGCGGCGGCCACCGGCTTATCCAGCCGGGTGTATTGCTCGCCCGCACGGTAATCCGCGGCCTGAACCGCAGGCAGCGCCAACATCAATACGACGGCGGCGGCGAACGAACGCTTAACTTTTGCCAACATAAACACTCCTGGTTTCATCTATGAACATCGTCCTTAGCGGCGGTTTTTATAATCAAATAACCGCCAGAAGACCAGTTTTTATTACCTTCTATTTGTGAGGGATTATGTTCAGCGACCTTCGTAACCGTCCCAGTACGCACCTACCGCTTCCTGTGAGAGCACCTGGCGGCGCTTAGGATTGTCGGCGCTGCTGTAGGCGCGATTAATGAAAATGGTTTTGTGTTCCATGTTCTGCTGGAACTCCGTGCTGGCCAGGTAATCGGCCTTTTTCTGCGCCTCGCTGCGCGCCACGCCTGCCGCGCGATCCTTTTTCCCCAGTTGGTAGAACTGTTCGAACATCGGCACGGCGTTCTTAATACTGCCGTTCACATCGGTGCGGAATTGCGGATCAAAATCGTCGCGAGTTTGATAAACGTAGTGTTTGGCATGCTGCTCGGCACTGCTGAGGTGATGGGTGCAGGCGCTGAGCGCCAACAGCGGCAACAACAGCGCCGCGCTTTTCAGTCTTTTCATGTCGTCTGTCCCTGTCAGTGAGGAAGGTTCCTTTAGCGCCACGAGCATAGCGCCGCCACCCGGCAAACGTCAAACGACAAAAAACGCATCACATTGTTTTATATTAATATTATATACACTGATTGGTATTCATTGCCTGAAACACTATGCTTTAACAGAACAGGGTAAACACTCACCGACAGCGAGGCGGCCAATGAAACCGATCGACAAAAACGTGGGGGAGTACGACCTCACGGCGGAAAAAAAAGCGGGCATGATCACCGGCACCATCCGCGGCGAACTGCCGGACAGCGACGCCAATCTGCCGCTGCTGCCCTTCTCCGGCACTTTCGCCGGCCCCAGCGTGGCCGAAGCCATCGCCGATATTCAGCAACAGTTCCCCGACATCGAACCGGCGATTATCGACGATTTGCGCGAGGAACTGCTGAAGGCCGGGTTCTAAACCGGATCGCGGTGCCGCACGAACGGGCTGTAGATCGGCGCACCGGGCTTCAGCGCCAGATCGGCGTCAAAATCTTCATTGCGGTTGAACGGCACCGCCGGCCAGGCGGCAATATCGCTTAAGCCAACCCGATACGCCTGCGTCACCTGCGCCAAAGCGGCGTTCTGCGCCTGCCGTTCCTCGCTCGCCAACCCGCCGCGCACGCCATAGACCAGGAACGGTTCCAGCACGCTAAAGCCGATATAGTGCAGCGCATGCATGATTGGCCACAGCATCAGCCGCATATCGCCGTCGCGCCCGTTCGGCGCGCAGGCCTGTGCGGAAGCGCCGGCGGTCACGGTCAGCAGCGCCCGCTTACCGCGCATCACGCCGTTCTCATGGCGGTGGCGGCTGTCGTAGATCCCGCCGTAAACGAACACCCGATCCATCCAGCCCTTGATGATGGCCGGCGCGCCGAACCACCAGAAAGGGAACTGCAGCACCAGCGTATCCGCCCAGCGCAACAGCTCGATATGCCGCCGGATCTCCGCCGGCAGCGCCTGGATCGTCCAGTGATGGCGCTGCTCCTGCATCGCATCGAACCGGTCCACCTGCTTTCTGCTGGGGTAATGGCCGGCGCCCTCGCGCGGATCAAACCCCTCCTGATACAGATCGACCGTTTTCACCTGATGCCCCTGCGCCAGCCAGGCCTGCCGCGCCTGTTCGGCCAAATGGGCATTGAAAGAATGCGGCTCGGGGTGAGCCAGCACAATCAGCACGTTCATCCTGTGTCTCCCGTTGTAAGGTGGTGCTGTTATGCTGTGGCTTTATCGTCCCCTTGGCAATTACGCACCTGAAGGTAACCCCCAATGGCTTATCCCGGCGACGTCTATTCGAGCAAGTGTTCCGCACGCGATGCGCTGGCGCTGATTTCCGGCAAGTGGGTGATGCTGATCCTGCCTGCGCTGGCGCAGCGCCCGATGCGCAACGGCGAGCTGCTGCGCCGCATCGACGGCATTTCGCAGAAGGTGCTGACGCAAACGCTGCGCCAGCTGGAACGCAACGGGCTGCTCGAACGGCTAGATTTAAGTGAAAAGAATCAGGCGCATGTGGAATACCGGCTCAGCGCCGTCGCCTGCTCGCTGGTCGAGACGCTGGCGGCGCTGGACCGATGGGCGGAATACCATTTCCCCGAGCTGGACGCCGCCCGCGAGCGCTATGATGCCGACCGCGGGCGCGAGGCCGATTAAAGCGGTTTGGCCCGCAGCGTCTCGCCGCTGCGCACGAAGTTGCCGGCCCCCAGATGATGAATGGTGTGCAGATCCGCATTGGCGGCGGTGAAGTTCCAGCGCCCTTGCTGGAACACCCGCTCGTCCGCTGCCGCGCTCAACACCTCGCCGAAGCAGGTGTCGTATTTTTCCTGCGCGCCGCTTTCCGGCAATAAGCGGCACTCCAGCCACGCCACGCACCCCTGTTCGATCAGCGGCACCTGCAGCGTGGCGCTCGGCGCTGCGGCGATGTGAAAGCGGGCAAACTTGTCTTCATCCAGCCCGGACACGCTGCCAACCGCGTAGGTGGCGTCGATGAACATGGCCGCCGGCACGCAAATGCCGAATGCGCCGCTCTCCTCGATCATTTGCCGGCTGTGCGCCCCTTTGTCCACCACAATGGCGATGCGCGGCGGGCTGAACTCCACCGGCATCGACCAGGCGGCGGCCATCACGTTGCGTTTGGCGCCGTCGCGGCTGCGGCTGGTGATCAATACCGTCGGGCCGTGGTTCAGCAGGCGGCTGGCGTGTTCGAGGGCGACAGGACGAAAGTGGCTCATCGGGAAATCCTTGCGAGTGACTGATTGTCCCGCAGTGTAGATCTGCGCTGCGGCGGCAGGCAACGTGGGGCGCACAGAATGCGCAGGTGAGACGCTTGTTCCCCGTCTCGCCATCCGTTATCTATAGTTAGATCAATTCGCCGGTAACGGCCCACTCCACCTGAGGATCTTGCCTTGACGTTTTTAAAACACCCTATCGCCGGATTGGTGCTGGCCGGCTGCGGCCTGCTGTCGGCGGGCGGCGCGCTGGCCGCTTCCGATGCGCTGGTGTACTGCACCGTCGCCTCGCCGGAATCGTTCAACCCGCAGCTCTCCAGCTCCGGGCCGACCTTTATCGCCACCTCGCAGGTGCTGTACAACCGCTTGGTGACGCTGCGTGAAAGCGATAAAACCCCGGCCCCGTCGCTGGCCACCGAGTGGAGCGTCAGCCCGGACGGCAAGACCTATACCTTTACCCTGCGCCAGGGCGTGAAATTCAACAGCAACAAATACTTCACCCCGACACGCGACTTCAACGCCGAAGACGTGGTGTTCACCGTGATGCGGCAGAAGGATCCCGCTAACCCTTATCACAAGGTCTCCGGCGGTAACTATGAATACTTCACCGACATGGGCCTGGATAAGCTGATCACCAAGGTGGAAGCGCTGGACGAGCATCACGTGCGCTTCACGCTGAGCCAGCCCAACGCCGCCTTCGTCGCCGACTGGGCGATGGATTTCGCCTCGATCCTGTCCGCCGAATACGCCGACGCCATGCTGAAAAAGGGCACGCCGGAATACGTCGACAACTGGCCGATCGGCACCGGGCCGTTTGCGCTGCAGCAGTACAAGCAGGATTCGCTGATCCGCTACATCGCCAACCCGCACTACTGGCAGGGCGAAGTGGCCAGCAAGCACCTCATCTTCTCCATCACGCCGGATCCGCAAACCCGGCTGGCCAAGCTGAAAACCAACGAATGCCAGATCATCCCCGCGCCGCTGCCGGAACAGTTCGCCGCCATCAAGGCCGACGGCAACCTGCAGCTGCACGACATTACCGGGCTGAACGTCGGCTATCTGGCGTTCAACACCCAAAAAAAACCGTTCGACAACCTGCTGGTGCGTCAGGCGTTGAGCTACGCGGTGGACAAGAAAGCGATCGTCGCCGCGGTGTTCAAAGACAGCGGCACGCCGGCCAATTCACTGCTGCCGCCGGGCATGCTGGGCTACAACGACAAACTGCCGGAGTACGCCTACGATCCGCAGAAGGCGCGCGCGCTGCTGAAGCAGGCCGGGCTGGAACAGGGCTTTGAAACCGACATCTGGTCGATGCCGGTACAGCGCCCTTACAACCCGAACTCCAAACGCATCGCCGAGATGATCCAGAGCGACTGGGCGAAGGTGGGCGTGAAGGCCAAAATCGTCACCTGGGAGTGGGGGCAGTATCTGGCCGGGCTGCGCAAAGGCGAGCAACAGAGCGCGCTGTACGGCTGGGTGTCGGACAATGGCGATCCGGACAACTTCGCCACCCTGCTCGGCTGCGCCGGCGTGCAGAGCGGCGCCAACGTGGCACGCTGGTGCGATAAGGATTATGACCGGCTGATCCAGCAGGCGATCCAGGAGAACCAGCCGCAGGCGCGCGCCAAGCTGTATCAACAGGCGCAGGTGATCTTCGCCAAACAGGCGCCGTGGCTGCCGCTGGCCACCGGCAAAGTGTTCTACGCCACCCGCAGCAACCTGAGCGGCTATGTGGTGGACGTGAACGGCAGCGATTTCGCCAAGGCCAAATTGAACTGATCTTAGGCGCCGCAGCGAGGGCTGCGGCGTAACCCGCTTCATCGCTTAATAAGCTGCCAGCCTCTGAACCTATCATTATTAGCTTCATAACTTACGGCGCTCACCTATCACCAGACGCATATCCCACTAAACCAATAGCTTAATAAGCGAGCTGAACCTGGCGTTTTGCCTAAATTGCGCGCACGCGCTTTCCTCCGATGTAACATTTCGTTACCATCGACGCACAGACCCTTTAACATCAAAAGGTAACCCGGTGCAGAACACCTACATGCCGTGGCAAATTCGCCTGCACTGGCTGGTGGCGATCCTGCTGGTCATCACCTGTGTCACCATCGAGCTGCGGGGCTTTGCCGAACCGGGCAGCGCCCCTTGGTACGTGCTGGTTGTCACCCACTTCAGCTGCGGCGTAACGGTATTTGCGCTGATGATCGCCCGCCTGTTCCTGCGCTGGCGCCACCCCTCGCCCGCCATCGCGCCCAAACCGCCGAAGTGGCAAACCGGCCTGGCGCACCTGACGCACACCCTGATTTACCTGCTGCTGCTGACGCTGCCGGTGCTGGGGGTCTATTCGCGCTATCTGGGGGGCAAAGAGTGGTATCTATTCGGCCTGCCGATGCCGTTCGCCGACGTGGCCGATCGGCCGCAGGCGCGGGCGATTATCGGCTGGCACAAAACGCTGGCGTCATTCGGCTACTGGCTGATCGGCCTGCATGCCGCCGCCGCGCTGTTCCACCACTATATCGTCAAGGACAATGCGCTGGTGCGCATGCTGCCACTGATGAAAAAGCGCTGACCACCCGGCGCCAGGGATGAATTTTCGGGCCACGCCTGCTGACAGGGAATGATATGCAAACCCAATTTTTTCATGTGACCGTCGAGCAATGCGCTTGCCAACAGACGGCGCCCGACAATCTGGTGAGGATCATCGCCTCCGGCCAGACGTTCTTTTTTTATCGCGATGACTTCAGCGACAGCGAAAATCTGCTGGCCAGGCTCGCCGCCGGCGATCGGGTGAAGATCGGCGCCCACCGCCTGCGGGACGGCAGCTACTGGCTGCACTGGCTGCTGCACGGCACGAAAGGCCGGCTGGAGCCTGACAGAACGCTGAAATATAAGCTGAAATACTTCGCCCTGCTGCTGCTGGGCGCGGCGCTGGCCGGCGGTTTCCCGGCGGCCTTTTTCATCATGGACCGGGAAGATTCCTGGCTGACCATCGTCCTGTTCTTTATCGCCATCATCGCCGGCCTTATCGGCATCGGCATGGTGCTGTTCGTCGGTTCGGAGCTCCTGTTGATTGCGCACCGCGGCCGCAGGCGCCTGCTCAGAGCGCTGGATCGCGTGCTGCAGGGGCAAGACGTCACGCCGCCCAGCTCGCTCAGCCTGAAAATCCCCGGCATCAGATACCGGGCCGTCCGCGCAGACGCCGCGCCAGTGCCCGCAACGCCACAAACCGAGTTCCCCCTCCCCGAGGGCGTCGAGGCCTCCGGCATAGAGACGGTCAACGCCCTGAGCTACGAACTCTGCCACTATGAGATCCCGCGGCAGGTGCAGTATTTGGACACCTATGCGTGGCGCCAGAAGGAGACGCACTTCGCGTTGACGACCCGCGCGCTCAACGTCCCCAATACCAAACTGCACCCGGTATTTCGTCGGCAACATCCGCTTTTCATCGCCAAAGGCGATCCGCTGCAGGTGCTGTATTGCGAAAACGACACCGTCCCCGAGTTGCCGACGGTGCGTGGGATCATCAATCACCGCGACCGCCAGACCTATCTTATCGGCGGCAGCCGCTACTTCACCGAAGCCGGCCTTAACCTGAGCGCGCGCGTCGTCTTCATCCTCGGCGCGATCATGATGTGTTTGATGCTCGGCATGATCGTGTGGGATAACGCCGATACCCCGGCGGGCTTTTACCTGGATGCCTGGACCCTGAAGCGCCTCGGCAGTGAATTGCCGCCGATTATTCTGCTGCTGATGCTGATGGTCAGCGGCCTGGCGCTGCTGATCGAGGGTTTCGCCCAGATCTGTCGCCTGTACTCTTTTGACCAGCACCGCACGTTTAAAACGTTTAAATACCTGCGAAATCTGCGTCGCAGGTTGTGGCGGCAGGCTCAGGTGACGGAGCTGAAATGATGACGTTAGCGCTTTATAAAAGACCCCTTATTATCCTGACGCTGTTTTTAGCCAGCGCGCTGGGCGTCTATTTGCTCGCCCCTGAGCAACGCTATGCGCAGTGGCAATGGACTCGGGGCGACCAGGCGTTGCCGACGATAGCCCGGTACGATCTCATCCACAGCTACCCGGCGCAGGACGGCGCCCTGCTGCTCACCAGCAAAAGAAGTGAAGACCGCGCGTACAACAGCTTTTACGGTTGGGCGGCCAACTACCTCAGCCAGGTGCTGTTTGCCGGCCCAAAAGGGTTACAGATGCTGGGGGAACTCGACGACTTGATCCACGATGCGGTTTGTGGCGAGCAGGAGTGCGTGCTTTTTCTCTCTGAGGGCCGCAGGCTGGTTGATGTGCAACGGGGTACCATCGGGGCGCTGATCCCCTGGCCGGAGGGCGACGACAACCGGCCTTCCTTTGTCGGCGGCAAACTGGTGGCGCAACCGGGAAAACGCGCGCTGTATCTCATCAGCACCGAAGGCGTATTCTACAGCCCGGACTTCGGCGCCCATTGGCGGCAGACGCTGGATCTGCCGGCGCTGCTGGACGCGCGGCAACTGCTGGGCTTTGAGCGCGGCGAGGAGGAGTCACCGACGGCTTACGCCTCCGGTAAGCGCAAATCCGTACCCGAGATATTCACCGCCATTGATGGCGACCGCGTGCATTTCTGGATGAACCCGGTGCTCGGATCTGGCGCGTTACACATCGCCGTTAACGGTAAAACCGGCGAGGTGATTGAAATGCATTGGCTGTTGGTGCGCGTGGAGGAAAGCGCGCAAGCCCCGGACGGCGGCATCTACCTGATCGCACAAACGCTGGACAGAGGGCTGTATCAGCTTCTGCGTTATCAATCCGACGGGCAGTTGAAGGTGCTGCTGGAGACCGGCGATAAATCGCTGTATCAGCTCTGGGCGGGCAACGATAAGCTGGTCGCCCAAACGGATAACGGCGATGCGCGTCTTTCGCTGATTTTCGATCTGCGCTCATCCGACGTGCACTACCGACAGCCGTTGGAGTACCGGTACAACGGGCGCGACGACGCGCGCCAAACCGTGATCGAACCAGAAAGCCACTATGACGATGACAGGGAGACCCCGGCGCTGCCCTACTTCGTTCGCTATCGCTCCACCGCGCCGTGAACATAAGGAACTTGCCATGCTGTTAGGTTATGGCGCCGGCGCCGCCGGCCTGCTGGCGCTGTTATTGGCCCTGCTGCTCGCCGGCATCCTGCTCGCCTGGTGGGGCTGGCGATACGCCGCCGCCCGCTGCGGCCGCCCGCGCCCGCCGCTTTCCTGGGGCGGCTATCTGTTGGCCTCGGCGCTGGCAATCTACCCGGTGGCGTTCGCGCTGATGCTGATCGGCATGGCCATCCAGGACATCAAGAGCCAGCGGGCGGAAGATCGTTGGAATCAACGCAGCTACTTGACGCTCGACGAGGCAAAGCCGTTCGGTGAAACGACGCTGCCGAAAGGCAGTTGGGTAAACCGCCAGGAGCCACGCCTGCCCGGCACCGAAGACAGCCCTATCACGATGAACGGCGTGACCGCCGTGCGTTTTCCTCAGCCGCAGAGCGTGGCCGGCGTGCCGATCATCGCCTTCGAGGTTTTACCGCCGGTGATGGAGCTGGCAGGTGCGCATACCTTCACCCGTCCAAGCGGCCAAAGGGTGCACTGCGAAGCGGGTTGGCTGGTCACCTTCTTGTTGCCGCCGGATCGGCCGGCCCCGCAGTGGGAGGAGTGGCAGGCCGGGCTGCCTGCGGCGGCGTTTCGGCCCAGCGACTGGATCTTTAGGGAGTGCTTCTCCGGCAGCCCGATCGCCGTGCTGACCTTGCACAACGGCGAAGTCAGGGTGCTGCCTTAAGCCTTACGCCGTGGCGTTGGGCAAGCGCACGATCACGCGGTTATTGGCCGTGGGCAACTGCAGCGGCGTTTCCTGCCAGCTCACCGCGATAACCAATACCGGCGGAGCCGGCACGCGCGGCTCACGCCCGTCGGGCCCCACGCCGTAGGCATCCCATTCAATCACAAACACCCCGCCGTCTTGCGGCTCGACCCGCTCGACGAAAAAGGTGGTGTCCGAACCGCGCCCGCTCGCCGGTTTATGCGCGTAAGAAAGCAGGCTGAACCACTCGCCGGCGAAGTACAGATGGTAAAGACCATCGACGATATGCTCGCCGTGGAACTGGCAGCCGCCGACGCTCAAGCCGCAGCCCGCTGGGGATCCCGCCACGCGTTCGAGATCGCGCACGAAGCGATCGGTCGGCCTGTTATCCAGCAACAGCTCATAAGGCGGCGCGTGCAGCAGCGCGGCAGGATCGTCCGCCAGGCGCAGATTCGCCGGCAACATCAAGCGCGCCGCCAGCACCCGGCCGTTGGGCAAGGCGATCTCCAGACGATCGGCCGGATCCTCTGTCCACGGCGGCACCCACAGACCGCGCACAAGGTGCAACGGCGTAGCCTCCGCCTGCCGACACCTCGCCCGCAGCCGCGCCAGCGCCTCGGCGGTACCGACGGCCAGCGCGTCCTGCTCGCGATCGGTCAATGCCGGCAGCGCGTACATCATCCGGGCAGCAGGCTCGTACACCGTCAGCCCCTCACCCTCACGACTGCGGGTCGGGATCAGGCGCAGCTTGCCATCGTCCACGTCCTGCGGCGCCGCACAGGCGCCATGCACAATCGCCCCGTCGCGCAGCAGCAGCGTCCAAAAATTGGGGCCGCCCATGCCCAGTTCCCCCACGCCGCCAATCTGCCGATCGCTGTCGCCGGCGTGCGCCATCTCAATCGGCTGCGAACGCCAGTCGGTCTTGCGCCACTCTGCGGCCTCTTCGGGGTCTTGCACGCCTTTAGCGGCGTGCTTCGCCCATTGCAGCACGGCAAACAGCGCGATGCACAGCACGCCGAAAATCGGGTGATCCTGCCAAATCAACCCCCAACCGACGATCAAAAAGGCCCAGGCGGCCATGGCGATATCCTTTTCCACGAGAAAACCGCCTGATTCTAGCGCAGGAAACGCAAAGGGTTGAAGCCTATGCCATGAATAATTAGCCGTTAAATAGAAAGATAATAATTTCAGCGTTATTTCTGTGACTACAAAGATCACATAAATAACGCTTCAAAGAGTGATTTGAACGTAGAAAAGACAACTCCCTGTATCTCAATGCAATATTCGCAACCCTATTAAAAACCAAAAGATAAAAGGGAAAAAAAACTGCAGTAATTTGTGCATATTCTAAACATTGACTATGTTTATACATACTCTTTATATGCAGGTACACAGACTAAAAAACAAAAGAGAAAGGCTCCCAATATAATTAAACAAACCTCGCATACCGCGTGGGTGAAACGCTATTAATTATAAAAATTCCGAGGGTATTTTATCTCCGCGGAACGGGTCACTTTGCATTTTATCGGGCCAATAGGCTACACACCGCAATTAATACCATTATTAGCATTCCGGAGACCGACAATGAAAATCGTTACGGGCATTATCCTTACCTCTGTGGCCGCCTTCAGCTGCGCGGCTTACGCGGCCGATGCGCAGCCTACCACAGGCAGCGCGGAAGTGACGCTGGAACACGTGCACGCCGTGATGGAAAACGGCAGCCCGGCGCCACAGCACGACGCCGCCTGCCAAAAAGAACTTTCCATGCCGGAATCGAAATATATCGGCATGAAGGTTAAAACCGATTACAGCATCAACAGCAGCACCATGATGATGTCGGCCAAATCGATGTTCCCATCGCCAAATGACAAACAGCCTATGGAACTGACGGTCGATCTCTCCGCGCTGGGCCTGGCGGATGTGTATGCCTTCGGCGCCTTTAAACCGGCCGCGTTGCCGCAGGCCTATATTTATTTCACCATCGACAAAGATTTTAAAAATCCGGTCAGCACCTTTATGATCATCAACCAAGGCAAGCAATATAACTGCGTGATCTCCAGCTCGAATAAAATGATGAGTAAAGAGATGCGCGGCAAGATGATGATGAAGAAACAGTAACGGAATGAAAAACGGCGCTTCCCTTAACAGGAGGCGCCGCCAGAAAACGCGTTAAATCAGACCCGGATTGTATTTCTGGTTGAACTTCTCTTCCGATTGGAACAGATAAATAATGCCTTCGATAAAGCCGACAATCGCCGGGATCCCCGTCCAGCAGAACAGCAGGTAGAACAGCCCCCACCATTTCATCCCTAAGTAAAACTTGTGAATGCCCAGCCCCCCCAGGAAGATGGCCAGCAGGGCCGCCGCGAGCTTGTCTTTTCTGCTCATAGTGCACTTCTCCTTACTTCTCACCGAACCACCGGCATGTCCAAAAAACGGATGCCGCTCCACAGAGCGCCGCATCGTAATGCTTGAGGAGAAAATATTCACCCATCAAGGCTCAACAGGGGTAATTATAACAGCGGATGATTAAACGGTTGTTTAACCGGCGAAGCGGGGGAGCAGTGAGGTCTGAAGAGAAGATGGTGAGGCCCCGATTTATTTCCGGGATTTTTACGATATTCCCGTATATAACGTGAAGACGCTTAATTGCATGTCTATGCCGCATGAGAACAACCGCATAACATAAAGTGTACAGGCGTGGCGGGTACGAGTGATCACGTAGGTTGTGTGCAATGAGGCCCGGCGTCAAGTCGGCGGTTATATCCTGAATTACTACAATAGCGTCAGACCTCATCATTACAATGGGGGACTGACGCCGGAAAAATCAGAGAACAGATACCGTTCTTACTGTAAAAGCGTGGCCAGTATTACTTGGCCACTACAGCTGTATAATACGACCCATCTGGTTTTTACAGCAGGTTTCCCGATTTCGTTCAGGTAGCCATGAACTCGGCCCGGGCGACATTCAGTACCCGACACATCGTCATCACACCCCATACAGTACGGTGTTCATTGATAAAGCGGTACTTCAGTCGGGCTCCCTTGCAAAGCACCGCACGGCCTTTTTCAGGATATCCCGTTCTTCTTCGGTGCGTTTTAGCTGCGCGCGTAGTTTCAGGATTTCGCTTTTGGCTTCCAGTAAATCCCGGGCATGTTGTTCGCTGTTATCAGGCTGACAGCCCGTAGCCACTTGTAGAGGCTGCGTGCAGAAACGCCCAGACGGTCAGATACTTCGGCAACGGAATAACCGCGTTCCGTTATCTGACGGACGGCTTCTTCCTTAAATTCAGGTGTAAATCGTGGTGTGCCCATGCGCTCCTCCTATTCTCAAACTATAGGGCAGGATCGTCTACCGGGGTGGGTCAGTCCAAGCCACCTAAAAGGATGACTACCAAAACAGTGGCAATTCAAATCATTTACTTTTAGATGAATCACTTGAATGACCAAGGTTTTTTCACTGCCAGTTTTCATCACATGGCTATGAATAGTAGAATCCAAGCATAAATTAACGCTTAGAAAAGTTGAGCTCATGAGATTTCACCCTGAAGGGCCTTCCATACCCGATATCCTCTTAGAACGCTGTGATACAGGTCGAGTTGTATTTCTCTGTGGCGCTGGGGTTTCATTACCTTCAGGGATGCCAAGCTTTGTAGAGCTTACCCAGCATGTAATTGAATACTTTGACCCACCACACGATTCAGAAATCATGGCAGCATTTCGCCCATGGCTTCACGACCAATCTTCGGCAAATGTCCCTCTCGACCAAATTTTCAACCTCCTACATCAGGAATATGGCAAGGATGAGGTGAATGCTTTGGTATCAAAGCGTCTGGGGACTGCAAGAACTGATATAGAGGTTGGACGTGAGCATGCCCTGATTAAAAGAATTTCCTCAAATCAGAGTGGAGTTCCACAGATTGTCACAACGAACTTTGACCGACTGTTCGAGGTTAACCAAGCGCAAGATAATTTAACTCGATATGTGCCGCCAGCTTTCCCAAATCTGAATTTCGGTTCGACAATTGAGGGGATTACATATCTTCACGGCCGTCTGGTCGACGAAAATGCTGTAAACCATCCTTATGTGCTGAGCAGTGCAGACTTTGGACGAGCATATCTTTCAGAAGGATGGGCGACCAATTTTATTAAGCTTCTTCTGGAACGATACATCGTTGTTTTAGTCGGTTATCAGGCAGAAGACCCACCAGTTAAATACCTCCTTCAGGGTCTCAATCATGATGGCCAGTATGATCGTTCCAGACTTTATGCATTTGATCGCGGCCTTGCCGAGGATATCGAAGCCAAATGGCGTGACAGAGGAGTTACAGCCATAGCCTATTCCGATCATCCAGCCCTTTGGAAGACTTTGGAAGCATGGGCTGAGCGAGCAGATGATCCACGTCGATGGCGAGCTTCTATTATCGCTAAAAGCCAGCAAGATCCGAAAGTTCTAGCACAGTATGAACGTGGTCAACTTGCCCATATACTTCGCACTACGCAAGGTGCGAAATTGTTCTCTGAAGCTGTTCCTCTTCCCCATCCAGAGTGGCTTTGTGTGATGGATGCAAATATTCGGTCAGCCAAACAGAAGAAAAGATACTACGAACTTGATGACAATGATGCAGAGACCTTCGATCCACAAGAAGCTTATGGGCTTGATGACGATCTGCAAGATATCTCTGACGATGAACGTAAACGTGGAGTGAGTAACGATAATCTCCTTGAATGGCGTGACGAAGATGATAATCCGTCAGATTACCATCACTTGGCTGGATGTTTGGAGACAATGCCGAAACGATTGAGTCATCTCATGGCCTGGTTCTGCAAATCTCTTGATAGCCCCGCGATGGCTTGGTGGGCTATCCGAAAAATCAGCATTCATCCTCTACTACTACAAAATATTGAACGCAACATTGATCATTCAGCATCAATCCACAAACGCTCTCGTCAACTGTGGAGCTTAATTCTCGAACATCATAGAGATCCCTGCAATCGTCGTTATGACGTCGATTGGTACGACTTAAAAGCTCGAATTACAAACCAAGGCTGGACAGCTGGTGTCTTACGAGAATTTCGTAGGGTAATGGCACCCCGATTGGAGATGAAATCGCCATATGGCTTGGGAGAAGTCAGACCACCAAGTGACTCTTGGGAGGAGATCCATTTCAGCAAATTAGGTCAATTTGAAGTTGTGTTCACTAATAGACATGACGACAATTTAGACGTACCTGACAATGTATTGCTACAGGTATTTAGTGCTCTGGAAGAGCAACTAATCATTGCTGCAGGAATGCTGGAGGATATTGATACTTCCTACTTTCCAATCCCAAGCTGTTATCCAGAACGTGATGTAGACGGAGAAGAAAACTTCTCGAAAGGGGCCGATGTATTAATATGGTTTGTCCAACTTTTTGACCGAATAGCTGAAAAGTGGCCAGAATTGGCTAATGCACATGTAACCACCTGGCCAGTAACAGAACCATTTATCTTCCGAAAACTCAGACTTTATGCCTTCAGTAAAACAGCCGTTTTTGGGACTGACCGAATTGCCGAAGAAGTTTTGTCTATAGAGCAAAATAGCTTCTGGGACACAAATATTACCCGAGAACTTCTTTTTTTACTGGTAGACCGATGGGAAGAATTCCCACGAGAGAACCAAAATCGAATCATCGAACGTATTCTGACTGGCCCCTATCAAATACCTTATTTGTCTGAGGAAGAACTTCCGAAAGGAAGAGAAGTGTTGGCTGCTAAATACGCTCGTTATCTCGAACTGCATGGTTGTGAACTGGGCACTATTTATCGTGATCGGCTCACTGCGATGATTAACAGAATTCCTGGCTGGAATGATCGCTGGGCCACATCTGTAGTCATCAGTTGGGGCTCCCGCTCTGGCTGGATTAGTACAGACGAAAAACCAGATGTAATATCAGATCTTCCTGTAAACGAGATAATCCCAAAAGTAAAAGAGGTGCTTAAACGAGATGACGACAGCTTTACTCGTAGGCGGCCCTTTGTTGGTTTGATAAAAGAAAATCCGCGTAAGGCATTGTCTGCGCTTACTATTGCAGGGAAAATCGGTGATTATCCTAAGGAATTATGGTCGTCAATGATAAGTGAACTACCTGCAGATCTTAAACCAAGGTTGAAACGAATATTCCTGAGCCGAATCGCGAGATTACCGGCTACAACTTTAGTCGAACTACGACATACATTAAGTAACTGGCTTGAACAAAATTTAGCTGCGACTCTTGAATTTGATGAGGATCTCGGCTGGGCAGTTTACGATCATGTCATAGAGGGCATACTGAGCGGTGGGGCTGATGCAACACGGAGTGGTTTCGGAGAAGTTATCCGAAATGGTGAGGTTGTAATACAGTCTCGGCGTACATTCAGCCATGCAATCAATGGTCCTGTCGGTAAATGTACTCAAGCGCTTTTTCAAGTAATGCCAAGTGAAGAAAAAAAAGCTGGTTCGCTTATTCCGTATTCTATTAAGTCTCGTATTGAACGTCTTTTTACTGCACCAGGAGAAGGTGCGGACCACGCTATAGCTATAACGACTCGCAATCTAAATTGGCTAATGTTTGTTGATCCTGCATGGGCAAGAGAATGGCTTATACCTATTTTGGACTTAAAACATCCTGCAGCAGAACCAGCATGGAATGGTTATCTTCATTGCAATGATATGCCTTCGACTGCAGTAGCTGAACTTATTAAACCCTGTCTTCTAAACCTTATACCTTGGATCGAATCTCTTTCGTGGGAAAAAGATTATTCAGTTCGAGCTTCGCAATGGCTTGGTTTAATGAGAATATTTCACCCTGATGAGCCCTTCAGTCCTTCCAGGAATGAAATGCGCTCCATATTACGAGCATTATCTGACGAGGCTCGAAATCGTTTTATTTCCTGGTTAGGATTGGTCGGGCAGAAAAACGAGAGTGGCTGGGTTAAGTATGTGATCCCATTAATCAGAGAGGACTGGCCCAAAGAACGCCAATATAGAACCACGAGCTCTGTAAAAGCATGGGTTGGTTTACTTGACGATACTGGCGATAAATTTCCGGAGGTTTACGATTCAGTAAAAACATACTTAGTACCAATCGAGACAATTGATCATTTGTTCTACAGATTCACTCGGGAACTCGGTGGTAAAGGAGCAATTGCAGCTATTTTTCCAGAAACCACACTTGATTTACTGGACAAAATAACACCACAGATGTTCACGCGCACATCAGGAGAGCTGCAGAAGATTCTTGAGCTAATTGAAGATACAGATACAAGTCTGATCAAGGATTCACGGTACTTACGGCTTATTGCACTGGTTGAGAAAAATTAGCCTTTATGGTTTTTTACCGTTATTGATTACTTATCACTCAGCAAAACTTTTCAACATGCCGTAGCGCTTAACGCCTATTCTTGACTAAGATGAGAAGCAGGCGTTAAAGTTTGATTAAAGGAGAACCTCTAACCATTCCTTGTGGAAGAAATAATTTTTGGAGTATTATTGAAATTGCTCAAATATACCATGTAACCCAATAAATTTTATTTTTAGTGCAGGATCATGTCTTAGAACAGTCTCAAGTGAGTTCCTCTCATAAATTATTGATTGTGCTTGTATTGAGCCGTTCCATGATGGCAAAAGCAATAAAGCAGATGTATCCAAATCAATACCCCACCAATCGTTAACGTAGCAATTTAAAAAATCAACAAGAGCCTTAATCGCAATAAAAGCATCTTTTTCAGTATATGTTTCAGGATCAAGGGATATACCTGATATATTACTTTTAGCTTGTTCGGAGTTAATATCAGACTGGTGTTGATAAGCGATTTTGCCTTCACCCGGTCTAGTTTCTATTGTATCAGTGAAAGTTTTAATCTTGGGATGCACCAATGCATTTCGTTGTGTTATTAACTCTTTTATTATTTGTGTTTGAGTGGTTCCACGAGGTAAAGATATGTCTTTATGCCATTGAAGAGTATAGTCAAATTTATCAAGTGAAGAGAACCTGTCAATTTGATCTTTTAACTTTTGCGTTATTTCTATAGAAGATAAAAATGAGTTAGCTGCAGCCTCAATAGCGTAGTTAATTGAAAGCACACTTGATTTTGCAAGTGTTTTTTTGATGTGTGATTTTTTTGTTGCAACTGATAACTCATAAAGGGTTATTGCATCAGAAAAAAGCTCAAAGAAGCTGTTCTTGGTTATTTCAACTTTTCTTTTCACACGCAGCCCTCTGCATAAAAATAAAATCATATAGACAGAATACAATTTCCTATAATCTTTATATCCTACTAGTTGTTGATATAAATGGCTATCGAGAATAAGAACTGGGTTTAGGGAAACCACCTCTGACGACGACAACAACAATTGCAACATGAGATTGACCTGTTGGATGAGTGAATACTTCAATATCATCCTCTATTGCTCCCACCGGCGCTGATTTTGACGTTGATTCCAGAACAGCCAAAATACCGATACGCTTACCTAATCCAATGGCATAAGCTGCTGTTTGATCGAAATATTTTTGAAAATCCTTGGGGAAAAGAACCTTATTATTTTCAACTTTTAGTTCTATCGGAATGTCTTCAAATGTGAGATCCGTTATCCCGCCAGCAGCCTCTGGATGGCCTTGTAAGTTCTCGCCAATCTCATTCCTACTTCTAAGTATTTCGGCTATTTTACGCTGAAATTTTTGCTCTGATGTGCCAGTAATAAATAAACTAGCTTTAAGAGCTTGGGCTGCAACATTTCCTAAGCCGCCAAGTATAACCATTGTATTAGCAATGTCATCTGAGTGTAATCCTGGGAAAGCTCTTAATATGTTACGAATTTTTATAAGATGCCTATCGACATTTGAAAATCCAGTTAATGGAGCTTGAGCGGAATCACTCCCTTCAAGTAGTAAGCGCCTATGTCCTACGATAGCAATATTTTGGCAATTACTTAAATTGTCAAACTCAGCAGCATATAGGAATTCGTAAGGTCTCGAGCCAAATGAATTTGCCACTTCCAAGACGACACGACCAATCCCCTTCAATGTGAAGGGGCCTTCCCCCTCTGGTTTCTCAAATCTAAAATCAGGCAACCAGCCTCGCTCACGTGCATCAATTGTCACTGGCTTTAATGAGAGGAAATTTGCACTCTTTGGCCAATTTGAAACCCTGACCTCTATGTTAAGGTCATAAGCCGTACCCGGCTTAAGATAATTCCATTGCTGAGCTGGTTCCCCATCAATATCAAACTTTAGAAATGCAACTGTTGATTCTTGTGTTTTATTCTCATTTGTCCCTTTACTAGATATTCCTTGCCTAATCCCCTCAATATTTTTATTGCGAAGATTTGCGAATAAGAGTAGAGGCAACGACCAGCTTGTTAACTGGTCTTGTATTTTTTTTAATGAATCTAATTTACTGATTGAACGGACTTGCTCTATAAATTCATTAAATTGTTTGTTCTCCGAGAGACTCGTCGTCATGTCGATCTCTGATGCTTTTAATTGTGCTGAATTTAAAAACCTTTGAGCATCAGTCTCAGCATTACGTATAGCATGTTTCCACTCAGCTAGAGATACAAATATAGTCATTGCTATGTAATATGCACGATATTGATCTTCAACATATCCCTGACCGAGCTCATCGAGCGTTTCATTGAGCTTTTGACACGCGTCTTTAAGTTTCACCAAGTCATTCGGAATGGACTTGAGTGCACCATCCAACGCTGCTGCAATCTCAACTCTCGGAGAAAAAGCTTGGCGGAAAATCTCGAAATTTGGCTCGTTCTTCATATTCTTTCTCCAACTCAGCCGTAAGGCCATTCCATTTTTCAATTAAGTCATTATAGGGTTCGCAAACACTTATGGCATGTTCAATGCAAGCTGCTTCTGTAACTAAAGCAGCCTTAAGTTTCCATTGTGTATTTCTTTCATCATTTGGAATTTCTTCCAGTAGTTCCTTTAAACAAACATTTGCAATTACGTTATCACCACACTTGCTTAACGCAGCCACGTACACTAATGCTTCAATAAATTGTTGAGGTTTGAATGGTTTCAGAGCATTAAATGCTTTTAGAAGATCGTCTTTACAATTTCGAAGCTCATCATGTGGCGCTCTTAATATCACAGTGATGCAGTCATCGATAGAAATACTGCGAGTATACTTATCCTGAATTGCTTTGAGTGCGACTTTGACAAACCCGGGAATATCATCAAAATGAAAACGCAATCGAGTGATAGCATCATAAAGTGCACCTCCTTCTAAAATTAATAATATATTAGAAAGAAACAATCCAATTTTTCCCTTTCTCTCTTCATCTGATAAGCAAAGAGAAGCAAAAACGTCAATGCATTCTACAATGAAATTATCTTTTTTATCTTGTTGAGTATAATAGCAAATTAGATTCCATAGCCGGGATCTCACAAGTTCCCGTTTCTCCTCAGGAAAAGATCTACGGCTCAAAGCGTGAACAGCATACTGATGCACCATAACATATTGATCTAATAGCAAGACTGAATATGCTTCGAAGAATAAATCTGGAAAATTCTTCACTAAATCATAGGGAACATTTTCCCACGCTTGTACGGCACGTGCTCGAATCAATGTACTCTCATCCATAAGAGCACGATACCAATCAGAGAGAACTAGTGTTAGGCTGTCAATACCAGTTAATAACTTAGGAACATGGGCAATCATGTTCCCACGCATTTGAGTTTGTTCTTCTGGTAAGCTTCTATAGAGCTGAAGAAAATCATCGATTCCCTCACGCCCTCTAGATTTAGCTCCAATCGCAGCCCATTCAATCAATGCCCCCTGTAAGCCATCAATAGCATTACGCTTATTACTTTTATCTAAATGATCTAGAAAACTCTCATTTATTTCTATGATTTTTTCTTTATTCAACTCCTCATATTTTTCGCTTAGCGTTGCAGCCGCTCCGATCAAATCGTCAAAATTATCAACTGCAAGCTCAGAAAATTCTTCCCAAGAGTGTCTAAAGAATTGTCCTGCATCATCCATGCTATCCTCTGGATTTTCCACTGCTGCCCAGAGTAAACGCCTAAAAGCTATTTTTTGCGTCTTTCCTATTTTACTTTTTTTTCTATAGTTATTTCGCAGTACAGATCTGTAAGCTCTATTGGCCTCATGTCTCCCAATATCATCTTTGTCAGCAAGATAGGATTGAATAACTTTATCGCTTTCATCGGGAAATCTATCTAAGCATTTCGTAGCGGCCTCTCGAAGAAAGAAAAGAATGCTGCTATCTCTCCGTTCCTCCGGGAGTAGAGTCCGTCGACGCATCAGCTTAGCAAATATACTTCTAATATGTCTTAGAAGCAGCTCATCATCATCCGATGCAATAATTATCTCAATAGCAGATTGAAATTTTCCCAGGTGAGTATCTTTTATGTATTCGTCAACAACATCACAGATATCAGCTTGTCTTTTTTTAAAAAGTGACTGAATGGGGCCTTTATTAAGTACTTTTCGCTCAAATGTACCAATCATCATTCCAGGAGGAGATTCAACAGCCATTCTAACAAAGTGGTAAAGGACTTTTAAGAAATCATCTTCAGATAGATTCTCTGCTTCCAAGAGGATTGCTTCTATAGCAGATGGACAATATTCTAAGTTGTTTATTAAATATACTGAAATTGCCAGTTTTTCCGCTTGTGATAATTCAGTTCTTATTAAAGCTTTTGCCGCTGGCGTTGAATATGGTAATTTCTCATGTAACACTGCAGGTAACAAGTGTTCAATTATTTTACTTGTAAATGTCTCAGGAGCAAGATTAGCAAGTTGTTCCAAACGGGGATCGTTGTTCTCTATATCTTCTTGATCGAGTTCATCAAGCAAATCAAGCACAAACGTTTCTTCTAGAGTAAGTGAAAGACGTAATACTGCTCGTTCTTGTTGTCTATTGAGCTGCTTCTGCTTTCTCTGCCTTTCTTCTTCTTTGCGGGCCAAATTTCGTTCTTCGGCAGATTTTTCTCTTGGTCCTACAAACTCTAAAATATTGGGAAATCCCACCGGAACCCGTTGATTACAATTTTTACAGTTCTGTTTATAGAAGCTGTAAACCGAGTCTTCCAGAAGCCAGCTAAGCATTGAACTTTGCTTAACAAATTTGCATTGAACTCCCATGTGACCAATGGGTAACCCTGTTTCAGCCTCAATCATGCCTCTCCCCTCTGATCGAATGAATTCAGAGTGAGAACACCAGTTACTAAGTAGGTGTACAGCACGGAGATTTCGTTGACCAGCTTCGACTGCCTCTTCAAATCTTTTTTTATCTTCAAAATCATCCATTTAGATAACACCTTTATAAGGAACATGTACTCATCTATAATGCTGTAACCGGTTTATTATACCTAAAACAATGAATGCTGTGTATTATGAAATGTGATACAAGTCAATTAGTTACATATAAAAACCAACTCACATCCAAAGGGATAGTATTTCGAGGTTTGTAGCATCATTAAATGTGAACTTATTTATCGCCCCCTCAAGTTAACTAATAAATAGGTTATAATTTACATATTCTTCTGGAATTTATAAACCTTATATCTAATAGTTGAAGAAGTTAATAATCAACTTTAGTGTGATTTATAAAAAAATAATTATTATCTTCAGCCCCTCCATTATGGAGAGGAAATAATTGTATAGTTTTCTTGTATTCCTAACGATCCAGTTAGGCTTAGAGAAATCTAATTATGAAGCACTCCTGAGAGCAACCCTTCCAACTTTATCAATATAATCCGCATACCACTGCATCATCTCTCTCCTGCCTTCCAGATACAACGCATGATTGTACGTCCCGCGAATCGCATTCTTATCGACATGCGCAAGCTGGGTTTCAATCCATGCGTATTGAACCCTTCCTCATGCAAAATCGTACTCATCGTGTGGCGGAAACCATGCCCCGTTAACCTTGAGTGGTCGCAAATAAACATGGAGCAAAAATAGCCTGGGTTCATCCAGAAGATGCCAAGACAGGGAAGGCGATAGGAATACCGCTAAACGAAACTGCATGTGGAATTTTGCGCGGACAAATTGGGAAGCATGACAGATGGGTATTCGTTCACACCAAGGCAGCATACCGAAATGATGGAACGAAAACAGCAGCGGTAAGGAAGATGCGCGGCGACAGCAACAAAGCCTGGCAGGGCGCTCTGCGCCGCGCTGGTATAAAAAACTTCCGCTTTCATGATCTGCGCCATACCTGGGCGAGCTGGCTTGTTCAATCCGGGGTTTCCCTGCTTGCCCTTAAAGAGATGGGCGGCTGGGAGAGTTTGGAAATGTTACAACGATATGCCCACTTGGCAGCAAGTCAATTAGCGTCCAACGCCAACAAATTGGATGCCATTTTGCAGCTTAATGGCACAAATACGGCACAACCTGACAACGTTGAATACTTAAGGAGGTGATAACTAATTGATTTAACTGGTGCCGATAATAGGAGTCGAACCTACGACCTTCGCATTACGAATGCGCTGCTCTACCAACTGAGCTATATCGGCATCGAACCGGGCCTGCGGGGCAAGCCGGAAGTGCGTTGAACAAGGTAGACCTGTGCACGAAATGAGTCAATAGCCGCCGGGGCGTTTGGTTGTTTTATCATCAGTGGCGATCTGAAGACCGTGCTACACGAGCATAAAATGCAGCTCGTGCAGCTCGTGCAGCTCCTATCATTCACTCACGGCGCATCATACCACCATATCTTGAAGGCCATATTTCCGCTGGCGCTAGCTCCAGTGCTTCAGCGATCAGCCTCTCCCCCTTTGGCCAATGTCTAGCCAAAGCATTACCTAACGTAGAAGATGCCAATCCGGCTTTTCTGGAAACTGCCGCCAAAGTCGTGCCCTTCTTCTTCAAAGCGGCGATGACGTCCGCCGGATGCCAATCTTGTTTATCCATCATGTTTAATCCTCCTGATTACCTTGCACTGTAATTATCCCGTTTTGGGATAATTACAACCATCGCAGATATTCGATTTTGGGATATCACTCGCGGAAAACGTCATGACCTCAGTTTATTCAGCAGAATATCAATTGGTTATAAAAATAATTCGAGACGCTCGTATAGAAAAAGGCATCACTCAGGTCAAGTTGGCCGAAGCACTTGGCCGCCCACAATCCTTTATCGCCAAGGTTGAAAATGGCGAAAGAAAATTGGATGTCGTGGAATTTGCATTAATCGCGCGGTTACTGGATGTAAATACCGGGCCAATTATGGAACGCATTGGGCGTAACGCTAGAAAGCTGAGATGAAGGGGAGCCCGCTTCTCAGGTAAACGGATTCTCAGCTTAAGTTCTTTTCCTCAAAAAAATCAGGGCGCAGCCCGCTGCGCCCTGACGTCTTTACTACCGCAATGCGGCCTTAGCTGCGCACCAGATCGTCGCCGTAGCCGATCCACTTGTAGGTGGTCAGCGCATCCAGGCCCATCGGGCCGCGGGCGTGCAGTTTCTGGGTGCTCACCGCCACTTCCGCGCCCAGGCCGAACTGGCCGCCGTCGGTGAAGCGGGTGCTGGCGTTGACATACACCGCCGAGGAGTCCACCGCGCGCACGAAGTGCTCGGCGCTGCTCAGCGAACGGGTGAGGATCGCGTCGGAGTGGTTAGTGCCGTGGGTGCGGATGTGGTCGATGGCCTGATCGATATCGTCCACCAGCAGCACGTTCAGATCCAGCGACAGCCACTCATCGTCGTAATCTTCCGCGTTCACCGGCACCACCGTCGCCGGGCCGCCCTGCAGCAGCGGCAGCGCGTTTTCCGCCGCGTGCAGCGTCACGCCCGCCGCCGCCATTTTGGCGCTCAGCGCCGGCAGGAACTCGGCGGCGATGCTGTGGTTCACCAGCAGCGTTTCCAGCGAGTTACAGGCGCTCGGGCGCTGGATCTTGGCGTTTTCAATCACCGTCAGCGCCTTGTCGAAATCGACGTCGGCATCCACGTAGGTGTGGCACACGCCGATGCCGCCGGTGATCACCGGGATGGTCGATTGCTCACGGCACAGCTTGTGCAGGCCGGCGCCGCCGCGCGGGATCAGCATGTCGACATAGCGATCCAGGCGCAGCAGTTCGTTCACCAGCGCACGATCCGGGCTGTCGATCGCCTGCACCGCCGCCGCCGGCAGGCCGCACTGCTCCAGCGCCTGCTGGATCACTTTCACCGTCGCCTGGTTGGTGTTGTGCGTCTCTTTCCCGCCGCGCAGGATCACCGCGTTGCCGGTTTTCAGGCACAGGCTGGCGACGTCGATGGTGACGTTCGGCCGCGCCTCGTAAATCACGCCGATCACGCCGAGCGGCACCCGGCGGCGCTCCAGCTTCAGCCCGCTGTCCAGCAGGTTGCCGTCCAGCACGTGGCCGACCGGATCGTTCAGGCGGCATACCTGGCGCACGTCGTTGGCGATCGCCGCCAGCCGCGCCGGGGTCAACAGCAGGCGATCGAGCAGCGCTTCGCTCATGCCGGTGGCGCGCGCCTGCACCATGTCTTGTTCATTCGCCAGCAGGATCGCTTCACTGTTGGCTTCCAGCCTGTCGGCCATCACCGACAGCACCTGATTCTTCTTCGCCGTGCTCAGCACCGCCAGCTGCCAGGAGGCCTGCTTGGCGGCCTTCCCCATCTGCTCCAGCATGCTCACTCCTTAACTGACAATCATATCGTCGCGGTGCACTGCTACCGGACCGTATTCATAACCGAGGATCTCGCTGATTTCCTGCGAGTGGTGCCCGGCGATCATGCGCATCGCGTCGCTGTTGTAGCGGCTGACGCCGTGCGCCAGATCGCGCCCCGCCAGATTGCGGATGCGGATCACTTCGCCGCGCGAGAAGTCGCCCTTCACTTCGCGGATGCCCTTTGGCAACAGCGAGCTGCCGCGCGCCATCATCGCTTCCACCGCGCCGTCGTCGACGGTGATCTCACCGGCCGGCGGCGCGCCGAAGATCCAGCGCTTGCGGTTTTCCAGCGGGGTTTCCAGCGCGTGGAAACGGGTGCCCACCGGTTTGCCTTCGATCACGTCCGCCACCACGCCCGGCTTGCTGCCCGCGGCGATCACCACGTCGATGCCGGCGCGGCAGGCCACGTCGGCCGCCTGCAGCTTGGTGCCCATGCCGCCGGTGCCCAGACCGGAGACGCTGTCGCCGGCGATGGCGCGCAGCGCGTCGTCGATGCCGTGCACTTCACGGATCAGTTCGGCCTGCGGATTGTTGCGCGGATCGGCGGTGTAGAGGCCCTGCTGATCGGTCAGCAGCAGCAGTTTGTCGGCCCCGGCCAGAATGGCCGCCAGCGCCGACAGGTTATCGTTGTCGCCCACCTTGATTTCGGCGGTGGCGACGGCGTCGTTCTCATTGATTACCGGCACGATGCGGTTATCCAGCAGCGCCGTCATGGTGTCGCGCGCGTTGAGGAAGCGCTCGCGGTCCTCCAGATCGGCACGCGTCAGCAGCATCTGCCCGACGTGAATGCCGTAAATGGAGAACAGCTGTTCCCACAGCTGGATCAGCCGGCTCTGCCCTACCGCTGCCAGCAGCTGCTTGGAGGCGATGGTGGCGGGCAGCTCGGGGTAGCCCAGGTGTTCGCGCCCGGCGGCGATGGCGCCGGAAGTGACGATGACAATGCGGTGGCCCGCGGCGTGTTGCTGCGCACATTGGCGCACCAATTCGACAATGTGGGCGCGGTTCAGACGCAGCGATCCGCCGGTCAACACGCTGGTGCCCAATTTCACAACCAATGTCTGGCTGCCGTTCATAGTATTTCTGCCGTGTGTAATGATGAGAAGAAGAGTGCAAAGGTCTTTGTAACAGGAGAGACGCGTTATGCCAACAGGCACAACGCGAAATCAGCACAATACGTGGTCAAACGGGGTCAGGCGGAGAGTTTGATCAGTTTTTCTTTGAAATCGTCGGCGGGTTCCAGCCCCAGTTCCATGGTCGCCAGCAGCTCGCCCAGGCGGCGATGGAAGTCGCGCAGGGTGTCTTCCAGCTTGGCGTTTACTTCATCATCCTTAATGTTTTGCGCCGTCCAGTCGCCTTCCTTGTCGAACAGGCCGAATTGGTACGAATAGGTGAAGCGCGCCTCTTCCGCCTGCAGCTCCATCCACCAGCCCCAGAACTCACGCTTCTCCGGAGCGGGCTTTACATTGACGCAGACGGCCAAACAATCAAAGAAAAAACGGTCGTTTTCACATTGCCCTTCACGCAGGTACGGCCCCAAGCTGGCAAAACGTTTCATTAGTCGGCTTTTAGGGTGACCACTCGGTAACGTCATTCTCTAACCTCCTCAATGTAGACCACTCTTTTTAACAAACTGTTAAAATTTAGCAACTAATTAACGCATTTTGTCCCTCAGCCAACCGGACATCTGCAGCAACGCCCGGTGGAAGCTGTCGTACACCGGGGTGCGCGGGATGGCGACCAGCTTGCCGCTCACCGAGGAGGTGACGATCAGCTGCGACTCCTCTTTCGGACTGAGCGTATCGCGCTCCCAGTAGCCGGAGATCATCGGCGTCGGGCAACGGCGCCCCAGCAGCCCCTGCATTTTCAGCGAGTAGCTGTTCAGCTCCACCTTCAGCACGTTGTCCGAGGCGTTAGCCATGCCCATGCGGCTGGCCAGCACGTCCATATACATGTCCGGCACGTTCAACTGGGTGCTGCTGTCGCACAGCAGGCGATGCACCACCGGCCCCAGGCAGGCTACGCCGCGCAGCCGCTGCGGCTCCAGATAGGCCAGCCGCACCGCCACATTGGCGCCGAAGCGGAAGCCGAAGGCGCTCACCCGCTGATGATCCACCCACGGCACCGAGGCCAGCTGGATCAGCACCTGTTGGTGCAGGTAGCTGGAGTCCTGCGTCAGCTTCCATTTGCACGAAGAACCGATCGACGGCATATCGAGCGTCAGCATGGCGATACCGTGCGGCGCCAGGTAGTCGCGGAACAGGCGATGATAGTCGGTCTGCAGCGTATCGAGGCTGCCGCACATCAGCACCGTCGGGAACGGCGCCTCGCCCTTCTCCGGCATGTGCAGGAAACCGGTGACGCTGCCGCCGCCTTCGATGCGGAACTCCAGCTCTTTCAGCTGATACGGCAGCAACAGCGCCGCCTCTTCGTAAGCGCGGTTGGCGAGCATCTCCGCCTGTTCGGCCAGCTCGTCGCCCTTCAGGTGCGGGTAACCGGCGATGCTGTACAGGCTCGCGGCCTTCAGCCAGTACTCGCCGCCGAGCAGCGGATCCTGCTGTTCCGTCGCCCGCTGCTGCCACTGCATACCCTGATGGATCCACTCGTAGATCCAGTTGCCGTTGCGGTAGCCCACCACGGTATCCAGCCGCTGCGGATTGCTGCGCTCGGCGTCCGAGGCGGCGATGCGCGCCAGCACTTCGTGGATTTCGATCGGGCTGACGCCGCGCCAGGACCACAGCAACGGATTCAGCATGCGATACCAGCTGCCGGTGGTGTCGCCTTCCAATGCGGAATGCATGGCGGCGCTCACTTTGTTGCGCGCGCGCAGCACCAGCGTCGAGGTTTCAGGGTGTTTGAATTTGGGCTTGAAAAGAATTTCAGAAAGGTTGGCCTGTGCCATGGTAACAACAGCCTCCGTAAATCTGGCGATAGGCCGCAAAAGGCCTACTTAACTGGAGGTAGTGTACCTAACTCTGGCGGGATAAACCAAGATAACGCAAACGCCCGGCATAACCGGGCGTTGGGCTGGAACTGGCTGGGCTTAGCGGCCGCCGATCGGGGGAACGAAGCTGACGCCCATGTCCCACGGCTGTTCGATCCAGGTATCCTGCGGGATGTCGACCTCATAGTCGTCCACCAGCGGACGGCCCGCCGGCTTGGCGAAGATGGTGACGAAATGCGCTTTCGGGTACATGTCGCGGATCGCTTTCGCGGTGCCGCCGGTATCCACCAGATCGTCCACCACGATGAAGCCTTCACCGTCGCCTTCGGCGCGCTTGAGCACTTTCATTTCGCGTTGGTTGTCATGGTCATAGCTGGAAATGCAGACGGTATCCACATAGCGGATGCCCAGTTCGCGCGCCAGCAGGCCCGCCGGTACCAGACCGCCGCGGCTTACGGCAATGATGCCTGTCCATTTGTCGGCAGGCAGCAGGCGGTGCGCCAGCTTGCGTGCGTGCATTTGCAGCATATCCCAGGTAACAACGTATTTTTCGCTCATAGAATCGTGTCCCAGCCGGCGGTGAAGCGGCTTATTTGTAGTTCAGGGGAAAAAAGGTTGCGCGAGATTATAGAGACTGGCCGCGTTGAATTCCAGCTGTACCGAGGAAAACCTCGCGATTTCCGCCGGGCGGCTTTTCGGTGATTGATGCTGAAAAAGCGAGCGTTCCCGCAGCGAAGCCATGTGATCAAGCGCTTAAACCGCACAATACGGGGGGCGCACCGCCGGAAATAAAGTGATATTCTCTGACGATCGTGCCACGACGCACAGATACCCGCTCACCTTAACCGCGCGGCATGCCCGTCCTGTCGGAGCCTGCCGTCACAGGAGACTTATAGTGTCTGAATTGTCTCAGCTTTCGCCACAGCCGCTGTGGGATATTTTCGCCAAGATCTGTTCTATCCCGCACCCTTCTTATCATGAAGAAGCGCTGGCGCAGCACATCCTCACCTGGGCCAAAGAAAAGAACCTGCACGCCGAGCGTGATCAGGTCGGCAATATCCTGCTGCGCAAACCAGCCACCAAAGGCATGGAAAACCGCAAGCCAGTCGCGCTGCAGGCACACCTGGACATGGTGCCGCAAAAGAATAACGACACCGTACACGACTTCGCCAAGGATCCGATCCAGCCTTATATCGCCGGCGAGTGGGTGAAAGCGCGCGGCACCACGCTGGGCGCCGACAACGGCATCGGCATGGCCTCCGCCCTGGCGGTACTGGCCGACGACAGCGTTGAGCACGGCCCGCTGGAAGTGCTGCTGACCATGACCGAAGAAGCGGGTATGGACGGCGCCTTCGGGCTGCAGCCGAACTGGCTGCAGGCGGATATCCTGATCAATACCGATTCCGAAGAAGAAGGCGAAATCTACATGGGTTGCGCCGGCGGTATCGACTTCATCACCACCCTGCCGCTGCAGCGCGAAGCGGTGCCGGCCGGTTACCAAACCCTGAAGCTGACCCTCAAGGGCCTGAAAGGCGGCCATTCCGGCGCCGAGATCCACGTCGGGCTGGGCAACGCCAACAAACTGCTGGCGCGCTTCCTGTTCGCCCATGCGGCGGCGCTGAACCTGCGCGTGCTGGACCTGAACGGCGGCACCCTGCGCAACGCCATCCCGCGTGAAGCCTCCGCGGTGGTAGCGGTGCCGGCGGACAAGGCCGACGTACTGAAAGCGCTGAGCCAGGAGTTCCTGGCCGTGCTGCAGAACGAACTCTCCGCCAAAGAGAAGAACATCACCGTGCTGTTGGAGCCGACCACCAGCGCTTCGCTGGCGCTGAGCGCCGACAGCCAGCAGCGCTTCCTGGCGCTGCTGAACGGCACGCCGAACGGCGTGATCCGCATGAGCGACGCGGTGAAAGGCGTGGTGGAAACCTCGCTGAACGTCGGCGTGGTCACCACCAGCGAAAACGAAGCGGAAATCATCTGCCTGATCCGCTCCCTGATCGACAGTGGCAAAGACTACGTGGTCGAGATGCTGACCGCGTTGGGCCAGCTGGCCGGCGCTAAAGTGGCGCCGAAGGGCGGCTACCCGGGCTGGCAGCCGGACGCCGACTCGCCGGTGATGCACCTGGTGCGCGAGCTGTATCAGGATCTGTTCGACAAGACGCCGAACATCATGGTGATCCACGCCGGTCTGGAATGCGGTCTGTTCAAAAAGCCATATCCAAACATGGACATGGTATCGATCGGGCCAACCATCACCGGCCCGCATTCGCCGGATGAGCAGGTGCATATCGAAAGCGTCGGCCTGTACTGGAAGCTGCTGACCTCGTTGCTGAAAGCAATCCCTGAGCGCGCGTAATCTGCACGCTTAACGCAAAAAGCCGGCGACCGCCGGCTTTTTTATTCCCACGACAGCGCCAGCTGCCGCTCCAGCTGCGGATCGAGCAGCGTCACATGCAACCCCACCAGCCGCACGCCGCGCCCTTCGCGCCGCTCGCGCCACGCCTGCCGCGCCACCTCCAGCAAATCCTGCCGGTTCAGCACCGGGAACACGTGCTCCTGGGTGGTTTGCTGAAAATCCTGAAACTTCAGCTTCACGCCCTGCCGGGCGATGTGCAGATCCGGCTTCACCTTGCGCAGCCGCATCTCCAGCTCGGGATAGAGTTTGTCGATAATCAGCGTTTCGCAGTCTTCCCAGTCGTGAATATCCTCCGCCAGCGTGCGCTCCACCCCCACCGATTTGCGCAGCCGCTCAGGAGAGATTTCGCGCCGATCGATACCCTGACAGCGCTCCCACAGCACCCGGCCGAACTTGCCGAAGCGCTTGAGCAGCTGCGCCAAATCGTATTGCTGCACGTCGGCGCAGGTGATAAGCCCCACTTCCTCCAGCCGCTTGGCGGTCACCTTGCCGACGCCGGGGATCTTGCTGAGCGGCAGCTGCTGCAAAAACGCCGGCACCTGCGCCGGCGTGATCACGTATTGCCCGTTCGGCTTGTTCATCTCGGAGGCGATTTTAGCGAGAAACTTGATTGGCGCGATGCCGGCCGACGCGGTGAGGTTCAGCTCGTCGGCGATCGCCTGACGGATTTCCTGGGCGATCAGCGTCGCCGAACCGTTGCATTGCGGGCTGTCGGTCACGTCGAGATAGGCTTCATCGAGCGACAGCGGCTCGATCAGCGGGGTATAGCGGGCGAAGATTTCGCGGATGTGCAGCGAGGCCTCTTTGTAGGCCGCCATGCGCCCCGGCAGCAGGGTGAGATGCGGGCACAGCTTGAGCGCCATCGCCGTGGACATGGCGCTGTGCACGCCGTAGCGCCGCGCCGGATAGTTGGCGGTGCTGATCACCCCGCGGCGATCGGCGCTGCCGCCAATCGCCAGCGGGATATCGCGCAGGCTGGGATCGTCGCGCATTTCCACCGCTGCGAAGAAGCAGTCCATATCGACATGAATGATTTTACGCATCGCACCCTCCAGTAACACTGTATAAGTATACAGTCAGATACCGAAAGCTCAAGGCCGCAGAGCTCGAGGAAAGCGGCGTTTCTGACAGATATTTCCGCGTTGTTAAAAAAGCTTAATTTTTCAATAGTATGATTTCCGCCATCCCGTGCGGCTCACCACAACGATAACGACAAGGTACCCTACATGATCAGATTTTCTTCTTTGCTGCTGGCTTCCGCGCTGTCGCTGAGCGCGCTGGCGGCCAGCGCCACCGCCGGTCATGCGCCGGCGATCGTCGCCCATCGCGGCGGCACCGCCGATGCGCCAGAAAACACTCGCATCGCCATCGAAACCGCGCTGAAAAACGGCGCCGACGCCATCTGGATCACCCTGCAAGAATCCAAAGACGGCATCATCGTGCTGTATCGCCCCTCGGATCTGAAAGCACTGACCAATCGGCAGGGCCCGGTTTCTGCCTATACCGCCGCGCAGCTGGCCGAGACCGACGCCGGTTGGGCCTTCACCAAGGGTGACGCACACCCGTTCCGCGGCCAGGGTATCGGCATTCCGCGGCTCGACGACGTGCTTAAAGCGTTTCCGCACGTCACCTTCTATCTGGATATCAAATCTCCGGACGCCGATCCGGCGCAGTTTGGCCAAACGCTGCTGGCGACGTTGCAAAGCACCGACAGCCTGAACCGCATCCGCGTCTACTCTACCGACGCCAAATACCTGCAGGCGCTGCCGCCGGCCATCCCGCGCTTTGAAAGCCGCGACGAAACCCGCACGCTGCTGGCCAACGTCACCATGGCGCACCAGTGCGACGTCAAACCGGACAACCGGCAGCCGCGCTGGTACGGGCTGGAGCTGAAGCGCGAGGTGGAAGTGGTGGAGAAATATACCCTCGGCGAAGGGCGTTCGAAGGCGTTTCTGACCTGGGATAAAGAGTCGATGGACTGTTTCCGCTCGCAGGGCCCGGCGCACATTATCCTGTTCGGCGTCAACTCGCCGCAGGAATATCAGCAGGCGCTGGCGCTGGGCGCTGACGGCGTGATGGTCAACTCGCCGGCCGAGGCGAAAAGCTTCCGCAAGGCGAAATAAAAAACCCGGCCAAGGCCGGGTTTTCGCTACAGAATACGGTGCTTTTCCAACTGCTCGCGCCGCTGCGCCGCTTTGGCTTCGCGCTTTTTGCGCGCATCGCACGGCTCCGGGCAGTCGCAGACTTTCTCCATCCCCAATGCGGTGATGCCGCCGCAGCTGCCCTGCAGGCTTTTGCGTTTGAACACATAGCCCAGCGACATCCCGCCGACGATCAGCAGAAACAACACGAAAGTAGCGGCGAATACCGTCAACATAGCAACCTCACGAACGCTTTTTCAGATAGGGCTTGAACGCGTCTGAGTAACGCTCCTCAAACCCGTCGGCGGTTTTCACAATCATGAACACCGGGATACCGAGCAGGTTGGCCAGCGCCAGGCCGCGCTCCGGCCCCATCACGTTCAGGCCGGTGGACAGGCCGTCGGCGGTCATGCAGGTCGGGCTCAGCACGGTGATCGACACCAAACGGTGGTGAATGGGTCGGCCGGTGACCGGATCGATGGTGTGCGAATAGCGCACCCCGTCCTGCTCGAAGTAGTTGCGATAGTCACCCGAGGTAGCGATCGACATCTCCCCCGGCTGGATCACCAGCTGCGCCTGCTGTTGCGTACCGGCGGTCGGGCGCTCGATGGCGATGCGCCACGGCTTTTGCTCGCCGTTATGCCCGCGCGTGCGCACCTCGCCGCCGATATCCACCATGTAGTTCTTCACATGCCGGGACTGCAGATATTCCGCCACCACGTCTACGCCATACCCTTTGGCGATCGACGACAGATCGACGTACAGCTCAGGGATGCTTTTCACCAGCGCGCTGCCCTGCACCGACAGTTTGTCGGCGCCGGTCCAGGCGCGGCGGTGCGCCAGTTCCGCCTCGCTCGGCACTTTGTCCGGCCGCCCTTCCGGGCCGAAGCCCCACAGGTTGACCAGCGGCCCGACGGTCACGTCCAGCGCACCGTCGGTGACGCGGTTGATGCGAAGCGCTTCGCGCACCACCTCAGCGGTG
Source organism: Serratia bockelmannii (assembly GCF_008011855.1). GTDB lineage: Bacteria > Pseudomonadota > Gammaproteobacteria > Enterobacterales > Enterobacteriaceae > Serratia > Serratia bockelmannii. The sequence continues at coordinate 30,986 of NZ_VOUX01000031.1, read as the reverse complement.
GCCGGCGAAACCGGGAACGGCCGGTCAATGTCGCGGCTGGCGTTGAAGCGGCTCAGCTCGGAGTCCGGCCGGTAGGTGGACATCTGGTCGTTCACCTGCTCCAGCCGTTTGTCGATCTCCGCCTGCATCTCGCGCGCCGACGGCGTATCGTCACCGGTCACGTAACGGATCGAATACGAGGTGCCCATGGTTTTACCCATCAGGTCCACCTGTTCCGGCCCACAGCCGGTCAGCAGCAGGGTGGCGCTCAGCGCCACGCCCGTCAGCCAGTTCTTCATCGCCAATGCGTGCATTTAGCCACCAAAGTCATCCAGCATGATGTTTTCGTCTTCGACGCCCAGATCTTTGAGCATCTTGATCACCGCAGCGTTCATCATCGGCGGCCCGCACATGTAAAACTCGCAGTCCTCCGGCGCCGGGTGGTTCCTCAGGTAGTTCTCCAGCAGAACATTATGGATAAAGCCGGTGTAGCCGGTCCAGTTATCTTCCGGCTGCGGATCCGACAGCGCCACGTGCCAGGTGAAGTTTTCGTTCTCCGCCTGCAGCTGGTTGAAGTCGTCTTCATAGAACATCTCGCGCAGCGAACGCGCGCCGTACCAGAAGGTGATCTTGCGCTTCGAGTTCAGGCGCTTGAGCTGGTCGAAGATGTGCGAACGCATCGGCGCCATGCCCGCGCCGCCGCCGATGAAGATCATTTCGGCGTCGGTGTCCTTGGCGAAGAACTCGCCGAACGGCCCGGAGATGGTCACTTTGTCACCGGCTTTCAGCGACCAGATATAGGAAGACATGATGCCCGGCGGCACGTCCGGGTTGTTCGGCGGCGGCGTGGCGATACGCACGTTGAGCATGATGATGCCCTTCTCTTCCGGGTAGTTGGCCATCGAGTAAGCGCGCACCGTGGTGTCGTTCACCGTCGAGCGGTAGCGGAACAGGTTGAACTTGTCCCAGTCGCCGCGATACTCCTGCGGCACGTCGAAGTCGGCGTAGCTGATGTCGTGCGCCGGTGCTTCGATCTGGATAAAGCCGCCCGCGCGGAACGGCACGTCCTCACCATCGGGGATCTTCAGCTTCAGCTCTTTGATAAAGGTGGCTTTGTTATCGTTGGAGATAACCTCGCACTCCCATTTCTTCACGCCGAAGATCTCTTCCGGCAGCTCGATCTTCAGGTTCTGCTTCACGTTCACCTGGCACGCCAGGCGGCACCCTTCTTTCGCTTCGCGCTTGTTGATGTGCGAAAGCTCGGTCGGCAGGATATCGCCGCCGCCCTCTTTGATCACCACCCGGCACTGGCCGCAGGAACCGCCGCCGCCGCAGGCCGAGGAGACGAAGATCCCCTGGCTGGAGAGCACGTTGAGCAGCTTGTCGCCCGCCGGCGCATGGAAGCTCTTATCCAGATCGCCGTTGATCTCCACCGCGATGTCACCGGTGTTCACCAGCTTCGATTTGGCGAACAGGATCAGCAACACCAGCACCATCACGATGGTGGTGAACATTGCTACGCCTAAAATAATTTCCATAAATTCTTCCCGCCTTTACAACTGAACACCGGAGAAGGACATGAAGCCCAGCGCCATCAGTCCGGTGGTGATAAAGGTAATGCCCAGGCCGCGCAGCCCTGCCGGCACGTTGGCATACTTGAGTTTTTCGCGGATCCCCGCCATGGCGACGATCGCCAGCATCCAGCCGGTGCCGGAACCAAAGCCGTACACCACCGATTCGGCGAAGTTATAGTCGCGCTGCACCATGAAGGACACGCCGCCGAAGATGGCGCAGTTCACGGTGATGAGCGGTAGGAAGATGCCGAGCGCGTTATACAGCGACGGGAAGAAGCGATCGAGGATCATCTCCAGAATCTGCACCAGCGCCGCGATCACGCCGATGAAGGTAATGAAGTTGAGGAAGCTCAGATCGACGCCTTCCACCAGCGCGCCGTCGCGCAGGATCAGGTTGTAGACCAGGTTGTTCACCGGCACCGAAATGCCGAGCACGATGGTCACCGCGATGCCCAGGCCAAAGGCGGTCGAGACCTTCTTCGACACCGCCAGGAAGGTACACATCCCGAGGAAGAACGCCAGCGCCATGTTCTCGACGAACACCGCGCGCACAAACAGGCTGATATAGTGTTCCATCGGCCTTTACTCCTTTTCGATCTGCGCCGGCTTCAGGGTGCGCAGCACCCAGATCAGCAGGCCGATGATGAAGAACGCGCTCGGCGCCAGCAGGAACAGGCCGTTCGGCTGGTACCAGCCGCCGTTCTGCACCGTTTCCAGCACCGGGACGCCGAACAGCTTGCCGGAGCCAATCAGCTCGCGCAGGAAACCGACCAGCACCAGGATCACCCCGTAACCCAGCCCGTTGCCGATGCCGTCCATAAAGCTCTCGATCGGCGGCGATTTCATGGCGTAGGCTTCGGCGCGCCCCATCACGATGCAGTTGGTGATGATAAGGCCGACGAACACCGACAGCTGCTTGGAGATCTCGAACGCATAAGCGCGCAGCAGCTGATCGACCACGATCACCAGCGAGGCGATGATCGCCATCTGCACGATGATGCGCACGCTGTTGGGAATATGGTGACGGATCAGCGAGATGAAGAAGCTGGAGAATGCCGTGACCAGCGTCACCGCAATGGTCATCACCACCGCCGTCTCCAGCTTGGTGGTCACCGCCAACGCAGAACAGACGCCCAGCACCTGCAGGGCGATCGGATTATTGTCGAACAGCGGCCCCAACAGGACCCGCTTTATCTCTTTGGAATCAGCCATTTTTCAGCGCTCCTTCACGAACTTTTTTCAGGAACGGGCCGAAGCCGTGCTCGCCCAACCAGAAATCAAACGTATGCTGCACGCCGTTGGAGGTCAGCGTGGCGCCGGACAGGCCGTCCACCCCGTGCACATCCCCCTGACGCGCACCGCCTTTCACCACGCGGATCGCCGGCTGTCCGTTGTCGTCGAACAGCTGCTTGCCGACCCACTGCTGGCGCCAGGACGGGTTCTCGACCTCACCGCCCAGCCCCGGCGTTTCCCCCTGGTCGTAGTAGGTGATGCCCTTGACCGTGTTGCCGTCGTTATCCAGCGCCACGAAGGCGTACATCATCGACCACAGGCCGGTGCCGTATACCGGCAGCACAAGCTTGTTCACCTGGCCGCTTTCGTCACGCACCAGGTAGATTTCCGCCTGGTTGCTGCGGCGCTTGATGCCGGCCGGATCGTCGCCCGCGGGCAACGCCACGCTTTTGGCGTCGTCGCGCAGCGCGGCGCCCAGATCGAACGCCGCCGCCTTGCCGGCGACAAACTCACCGCTGTTCAGATCCACCAGGCGCGGTTCGATGCGTTCGCTGTATAAGCGCTTGACCTGCTCGCTCTCCATTTTCGGCTGCAACAGGCCGGCTACGTCGAGAATATTGCGCTGCTTATCGAGCAGCTTTTGCTCCTGCTGTTTGGACTTCAGGCCGACGGCGGAGCCCGCCACCACCACTGAACACACCAGACACAGCAGCAGCACTACCAGCAGCGTTTTACCGATGCCGTCGTTTTTCGCTTCATTCGCCACGGGCTTTTCTCCGCTTGATGTTGACCTGCACCACCAGGTAATCGAACAGCGGTGCGAACAGGTTGGCGAACAGGATCGCCAGCATCATGCCTTCCGGATAGGCGGGGTTGACCACCCGGATCAGCACGCACATCACGCCGATCAGAATGCCGTACCACCATTTCCCCTTGTTGGTGAAGGAGGCGGAAACCGGGTCGGTCGCCATAAAGATCATGCCGAAGGCGAAGCCGCCCAGCACCAGATGCCAGTACCACGTCATGGCGAACATCGGGTTGGTGTCCGAACCGATGGCGTTGAACAACAGGGAGGAAGCCACCATGCCGAGCATTACGCCAGCGACGATGCGCCAGGAGGCCACGCGGCCGAACAGGATTATCGCCCCGCCGATCAGGATCATCAGCGTGGAGACTTCACCGATGGAGCCGGGAATGTTGCCGAGGAAGGCGTCCATCCAACTGATGGACTGGCCGGTGGCCACGTTGCTCAGGCTGTGCGCCCCGCCAGCGCTCCACTGCGCCAACGGCGTCGCACCGGAGAAACCGTCCGCAGAGGTCCACACCAGATCGCCGGAGATCTGCGCCGGATAGGCGAAGAACAGGAAGGCGCGGCCGGCCAACGCCGGGTTGAGGAAGTTGCGCCCGGTGCCGCCGAAGATCTCTTTGGCCACCACCACACCGAAGGTGATGCCCAGCGCGGCCTGCCACAGCGGCAGGGTCGGCGGCACGATAAGCGCGAACAGGATAGAGGTGACGAAGAAGCCTTCGTTGACCTCATGTTTGCGGATGATGGCGAACAGCACTTCCCAGAAGCCGCCGACGACGAACACCACGGCGTAGATCGGCAGGAAGTAACAGGCACCCAGCACCATTTTGCTGACCCAGCCGGCGTCGGCCGCCAGCGAGGCGCCGAGCCACTGCGCCAGGCGATAATGCCAGTCGCCCGCCAGCACCTGTTGCAGCGCGTCGCCGCTGTACAGATGGTGCAGCGCCGGGATCGCCTGCTGGCCGACGTTGTACATGCCCCAGAACATCGCCGGGAACACCGCCAGCCACACCAGGATCATCATGCGTTTCAAATCGATGGCGTCGCGCACGTGCGAAGCGCCGCGCGTCACCGTGCCGGGGGTGTAAAACACCGTGGTGGTCGCTTCATACAGCGGATACCACTTTTCCAGTTTGCCGCCCGGCGTGAAGTGATGCTCTATCTTCTCAAAATAATTCTTCAGGCCCATCGGGTTATCCTTCCTGCTCAATCTTGGTCAGCACCTCGCGCAGCACCGGCGCGTACTCATACTTGCCGGGGCAAACGAAGGTGCACAGCGCCAGATCTTCCTCGTCCAACTCCAGGCAGCCCAGCGCCTGCGCGCTGTCGCTGTCGCCCGCCAGCAGATCGCGCAGCAGCAGCGTCGGCAAAATATCCAGCGGCATCACCCGCTCGTAGTTGCCGATCGGTACCATGGCGCGCTCGCCGCCGTTAGTGGTGGTCGAGAAGGCGAACAGTTTGTTCTTCAGGAAGTGGCCCAGCGTGGTGCGGGTAATGGAGAACTTGTTCGGCGAAGGCACGATCCAACCGAACAGCTCTTTGTCGCGCCCTTCTTCCAGCACCGACACCTGCGAGTGGAAGCGGCCGAGCCAGGCGTTCGGCCCGGCGGCGTGCATGCCGTTCAGCACCGAACCGGAGATCACCCGGTTCTCGCCGTCTTTCAGGCGGCCGGCGGTCAGCTCCTCGAGGCTGGCCCCCAGGCGGGTGCGCAGCAGCGCTGGCTGCGCCACCTGCGGCCCGGCCAGCGCCACGACCCGGCGGGTATCGAGCTTACCGGTGGTGAACAGCGTGCCGATGGCGATGACGTCCTGGTAGCCGATGTGCCAAACGGTTTTCTTCAGGCTGACCGGTTCCAGGAAGTGAATGTGCGTGCCCACCAGCCCGGCGGGGTGCGGGCCGGCAAATTCGCTGTAGGCGATCTGCGGGCTGCTCTGCTGGCCAACGGAGGCACCGGCGGCGTGGCATACGTGTACCTTGCCCGCCGTCAGGCGTGCCAAGACCACCAGCCCGGCGTTGAACGCCGCCTGCTGCTCGGCGATGATCACCTGCGGATCGGCGGCCAACGGCTGGGTATCCATCGCGGTGACGAAAATAGCGCGCGGTTCGCTGCCGGGGCTCGGCGTTTTGCTGAATGGGCGGGTGCGCAGCGCGGTCCACAGGCCGCTGGCGATCAGTTCGCTCTCGATCTGTTCGCGCGGCAACTGGGCCAATTCCCCCAGCGGGTAGTGCGCGAACTCGAGCTGATCGTCGCCGCCGTTTTCCAGCGCAATCACCACCGATTGCAATACGCGCCGCTCGCCGCGGTTAATCGCAGCGATGCGGCCGCTGGCGGGAGCCGTGAAGAAAACCCCGGGGTTTTTCTTATCTTCGAACAACGCCTGGCCTTTCTTAACGGTATCGCCTTCCTGCACCAGCATGGAGGGACGCATTCCGACATACTCTTCCCCAAGCAGGGCGACATGCTGAATATTCGGGCCATCTTGGATCGCCTGAACCGGAGCCCCGGCTATCGGCAGATCTAACCCTTTTCTGATCTTAATCATAGGATTTATACGATGTAGTTGGGTTTACACGTCTGCCCGGCCCCAGAGGCGGGTGCTGACGATGCCAGGATTGCCGGGCAGTGCGCACGGCGGCACGCCCAACATGAACTTTCTCGCAGTGAAAATACGGGGTAACGCGCATTCCCTTGATTCCCCTTTTCCGTTGTTTGCGCGACAGTCGATGTGTTAACGGCCTGTAGCCAAATAACCATCAAAACGGCCGGGTTATATGCAATAACTCTTGCCGCTTCAATCGCCACAGTGCGTTAAATTGAAGAGAGAATATTAACATTGTTCGCAACATTGTTCTGCGTTCCGTCGTGACTTGGGTCAAGCAAACGCAATTAAATTTCGCCTGTTTTTCACTACTTATCGTTAAAATCTGCCGGTCATTTCACTTTTATCGAGCTTTGTCGTTTTTTTATACATATCACGTATTGCTAAAAATAAACGCGCTGGTAATCTGGCGGTGTTTTGCAGCAGTAAAAACAATAATCAGTGGCATGCTGGCCAACCTCAATTGCGCCGGCAAATAAATATAAGCAGGAATAATAATGAGCAAAATCGCGCTGTTGTTTGCGATGCTTGTTTCTATGCCGATGATCACGGCCTGCAGCGCCAGCGAGCAGGTACCCGAAGCGCCGGTAGTTAAACAGCAATTATTGGGTTCGCCGGTCTATATTCAGATCTTCAAAGAGGAACGCAAGCTGGAATTGTATGCCCGAATGGGCAATGAATTCCGCCTGGTCAACACGTTCCCGATCTGTAATTTCTCCGGTGGGCTGGGTCCTAAACGTCGTGAAGGCGACTTTAAAAGTCCGGAAGGCTTTTATAGCGTTGACGCGCGCCATCTGAAACCCGACAGCAAGTATTACCGGGCGATCAATATCGGTTTCCCTAATGATTACGATAAATCGCAGGGCTATTCCGGCGCTTATCTGATGATCCACGGCGAATGTAAATCGATTGGCTGTTATGCGATGACCAACACCTATATGGATGAGATCTATCGCTACGTCGAAGCCGCCTTCGCCTATGGCCAAAGCCGCGTCGACATCAGCATCTACCCGTTCCGCATGACCGAGCAAAACCTCAAGCGCCATGCGTCATCCAGCTATATCGCCTTCTGGCGCCAGCTGAAGCCGGGTTACGATTACTTCGCGAAGAACCACCAGCCGCCGATGATGACCGTAGACAACGGCCAGTATGTGCTGGGTCAACCGTTGATGAGCAGCGGCCAGATGACGCAGTACGCGTCAGCCAATCCGACGCCCAACACCAATCCCTTCGCTCAGAACAAGCCGCTCACCGAAGTGAAATAACGCGAACTCGCCTGGCTCAATCTTGTGCCAGGTTTCGTTGGCGGTCAGCGGTTGGGTGGCGATCACCGTGACCACATCGTTCGGTGTGGTCTGCTGCTGAAAATCGATTTCCACATCCTGATCGAGCAGCGTCGCCTTGCCGAACGGCGCGCGGCGCGTGATCCAATACAGGTTGGTGGAGCAATAGGCCATCACGAAGCGCCCGTCCGACAACAGCATATTGAAAACCCCTTTCTTGCGCAGCTGGCTCGCCAACAGGCCGATATAGCGGAAAACCGCTGGCCACTGGCTCGGGGTGCGCGGGTATTTCAGCGCCAGCTGATGCAGCAGCCAGCAGAACGCGTATTCGCTGTCGGTCTGGCCGACCGGGCGGAACGTGCCGGTATCCAACTGACGATAGCCTTTCAATTGGCCATTGTGCGCGTAGGTCCAGTTGCGGCCCCACAGTTCGCGGGTGAACGGGTGGGTGTTTTCCAACGCCACTTCGCCGCGATTGGCCTGGCGAATATGGGACACCACCGCACAGGACTTGATCGGGTAGTCCTGTACCAGGCGGGCGATCGGCGAGTTGAAGCTCGGCTGCGGATCCTTGAATGTGCGGCAGCCGTTCCCTTCATAGAAGGTAATGCCCCAGCCATCCTTATGCGGCCCGGTGCGGCCGCCGCGCTGTACCAGGCCGGTAAAGCTGAAGCAGATATCGGTCGGTACGTTTGCGCTCATCCCGAGCAGTTCACACATCGCCAGCACTCCTTAACCACACTGACACAGGCTGTGCGGACGCACCATGCGGCGTCCGCCGTCTTATCCATGGGGAGCCGCAGCTCCCCGAAGGCTATCAAGCCTTAACCATCTCTTTTTCGATCAGCTGAATCAAGATGTGAATCGCTTTGATGTGGATTTCCTGAATGCGGTCGGCGTAGCCGAAGTGCGGCACGCGAATTTCCACATCGGCGGAACCCGCCATCTTGCCGCCGTCCTTGCCGGTCAGGGTGATCACTTTCATCCCCTTGGCACGCGCCGCGTCGATGGCTTTGATGATGTTGCCGGAGTTGCCGGAGGTGGAAATGCCCAGCAGCACGTCGCCTTCGCGGCCTACCGCTTCCACATAGCGAGAGAATACGTACTCATAGCCGAAGTCGTTGCTGACGCAGGACAGGTGGCTCACGTCCGAGATGGCAATCGCCGGGTAGCCCGGACGGTTTTCACGGTAGCGGCCGGTCAGCTCTTCGGCGAAGTGCATCGCGTCGCAATGGGAACCGCCGTTGCCGCAGGAAATCACTTTACCGCCGGCTTTGAAGGAATCCGCCAGCAGCACCGCCGCACGTTGGATGGCGTCGATGTTGGCGTCGTCATTGATAAATTTCGCCAGGGTATCAGCCGCTTCGTTCAGTTCACTGCGAATAAGGTCGTGGTACATGAGGAACCTCTTGTTATCGTCAAATCTTCCGCTTCGCAGTGTACCGGATCGCGGAAACAGCGAGAAGCATTCTCAGCCAAACAGCGCGCCGGTTAAGGAAGCGGAGAGGTTTTTGATGATTGGTGCTGTCAGTTTGTGACCTGAGTTGTAATTAAACTGTAAACGCATTGATAAAAATTCTGCCTTGTACTAAAACCTATTACATACACACAACAGGTCAGACCTCTTACTACTTCGGAGCTTCTTATGATGGTTCTTAGTATCGTCGTTTTCCTGGCTCTCCTCGGCGTGGTGTTCTACCACCGAGTGAACCTTACCCTCAGCAGCCTGATCCTGGTGGCGTACACTGCCGCCATGGGTGCTATCGGCCTGTGGAGCTTCTGGCTGTTGCTGCCGCTGGCGATCGTGCTGCTGCCGCTGAACCTTTCCTCTGTACGCCGTTCCCTGCTCTCCGCGCCGGCGCTGCGAGCCTTCCGCAAGGTGATGCCGCCGATGTCCACCACCGAGAAGGAAGCGATCGACGCCGGTACCACCTGGTGGGAAGGCGATCTGTTCCGCGGCGCGCCGGACTGGAACAAGCTGCACAGCTACCCGAAACCGCGCCTGACGGAAGAAGAGCAGGCGTTTATCGACGGCCCGGTGGAAGAAGCCTGCCGCATGGCCAACGACTTCCAGATCACCCACGAACTGGCCGATCTGCCGCCTGAACTCTGGGCGTACCTGAAAGAACACCGTTTCTTCGCGATGATCATCAAGAAAGAGTACGGCGGTCTGGAATTCTCACCTTACGCTCAGGCGATGGTGCTGCAAAAACTGGCCGGCGTTTCCGGCATCCTGGCGATCACCGTCGGCGTGCCAAACTCCCTCGGCCCGGGCGAACTGCTGCAGCACTACGGTACCGAAGAACAGAAAAACCACTATCTGCCGGGCCTGGCGCGCGGCGACGAAATTCCTTGCTTCGCGCTGACCAGCCCGGAAGCGGGTTCCGATGCCGGCGCGATCCCGGACGTGGGCACCGTGTGCATGGGCGAATGGCAAGGCAAGCAGGTACTGGGCATGCGCCTGACCTGGAACAAGCGCTACATCACGCTGGCGCCGGTCGCTACCGTACTGGGCCTAGCGTTCAAACTGCATGACCCGAATCGCCTGCTGAGCGACAACGAATCCCCGGGCATCACCTGTGCGCTGATCCCAACCAGCACGCCGGGCGTGGAAATCGGCAACCGTCACTTCCCGCTGAACGTGCCGTTCCAGAACGGCCCAACCCGCGGCACCGACGTGTTCGTGCCGATCGATTACATCATCGGCGGCCCGAAAATGGCCGGCCAGGGCTGGCGCATGCTGGTTGAATGCCTGTCGGTCGGTCGCGGCATCACCCTGCCGTCCAACTCTACCGGCAGCCTGAAATCCATCGCCCTGGCGACCGGCGCCTACGCGCACATTCGCCGTCAGTTCAAGATCTCCATCGGCAAGATGGAGGGGATCGAAGAGCCGCTGGCACGCATAGCCGGCAACACCTATGTGATGGACGCCGCCGCTTCGCTGATCACCTACGCGCTGGTGCAGGGCGAGAAACCGGCCGTGCTGTCGGCCATCGTCAAATACCACTGTACACACCGCGGCCAGCAGTCGATCGTTGACGCCATGGACATCGCCGGCGGTAAAGGCATCATGCTGGGCGAATCCAACTTCCTGGCTCGAGCCTATCAGGGCGCACCGATCGCCATCACGGTGGAAGGCGCGAACATCCTGACCCGCACCATGATGATCTTCGGCCAGGGCGCAATCCGCTGCCATCCTTATGTGCTGGATGAAATGGCAGCGGCACAGAACAACGATCTGAACGCCTTCGATAAATCGCTGTTCGGCCACCTGGGCCACGTCGGCAGCAACAAGGTACGCAGCTTCTGGCTGGGCCTGACCAACGGCCGCACCAGCGCCACGCCGACCAAGGATGCGACCCGTCGTTACTATCAGCAGTTGAACCGCCTGAGCGCCAACCTGGCGCTGCTGTCGGACGTTTCCATGGGCGTGCTGGGCGGCAGCCTGAAGCGCCGTGAGCGCATCTCCGCTCGCCTGGGGGATATCCTCAGCCAGATGTATTTGGCTTCCGCCGTGCTGAAACGCTTTGACGACGAAGGCCGTCAGAAAGAAGATCTGCCGCTGGTGCATTGGGGCGTGCAAGACAGCCTGCATAAAGCCGAACAGGCGCTGGATGACCTGCTGCGCAACTTCCCGAACCGCTTTATCGCTGGCGCGATGCGCTTCGTGGTCTTCCCGTTCGGCCGCGTGCATACCGCACCGTCCGATCGCCTGGATCACCAGTTGGCCAAGATCCTGCAGGTGCCTTCCGCCACCCGCAGCCGCCTGGGGCGCGGCCAGTACCTGACGCCGAGCGAACATAACCCAATCGGCCTGCTGGAAGCGGCGCTGGCCGACGTGATGGCCGCCGAGCCGATTCACGAACGTCTGTGCAAGGCAGCCGGCAAAAACCTGCCGTTCACCCGTCTGGATCGTTTAGCGGAACGCGCGCTGGAAGAAGGCAAGATCAGCGCCGACGAAGCGAAGATCCTGGTGAAAGCCGAAGAGAGCCGTCTGCGCTCCATCAACGTGGACGACTTTGCGCCGGATGCGCTGGCGGCCGCCAAGCCGGAAAAGCCGGCGGCGCAGTCTAAGCGCCAACAGCAGACCGAAGCGGCTTAACGCCAATTCCCACTCCACGCATCCAAGGGGCGATCATCATCGCCCCTTTTTCTTTTCTTGCATCACGAACTGCGCACCGCGCCGCAGGTTGGCGCAACGGCGGATTTCACGGGAAGGAAGTTCGAGTAGACTGCGCAGCGGGTGCTCTGGATCTTTCTGTCCGGAGCCTTGGCAAAGGAAAGAAAGAGAAAGGCCCCGAGTCGATATTATCAACCCGAGGCCACTCTGATGCCAAGCAACATCAGGTTAGCCTCTTACCCGCCGCAAGGCAAGGATAGGGAGGTCAAAAATGCAGCAAAAACGGGTCGTACTTAAGCTGGTGATCGTCTGTATGACGCTGATCGCGTTCATCTGGCTAACCCGCGGTTCGCTGTGCGAACTGCGCATCAGGCTGGGAGACTCGGAGGTTGCGGCCACTTTGGCTTACGAATCCGAACGGTAAGGCAACCCAACGGCGGGGTTCGCCCCGCCCGTTGGCTGATGGTGTCAGGCAGGATCCACGAGCACCCGCCTTTTCAGCCCTGCTGGCGAATGCGCGCCAACAGCGCATCGATATGCTCGATCTGCGGCGCATTGACGATCAGCGTGCGCCCCAATCCCAGGGCGTGACGCTGACAGTCGAGGCGCATGTCGGCGTCGGCGATGCTGTCCAGATCGGCGACGTGCGCCAGGCCGATGGTGCGCCGGATCAGTTCGGTACCGCAGTACCCTACTGCGTCAGCCCAGACCTGCTGCAGGAATTGCTCGGCGTAACCCGGCGTCGCCAGCGCCGCATCGCGGCTTTGCTGATGGCACAGCGCCAGGAAGCGATCGGCGAAAATCAGCCACAGCTCGCGCACATCCTGCAGGCGCTGCTCGCGCCCGGCGGCGGCGTCGCGCGGCCCGAACAGCCCCGGCTGACCACAATAGTTGAGCAGCAGGTTGCCTAACGCAGTGCCGACATCGAAACCGATCGGGCCGTAGAAACCGAATTCAGCGTCGATCGCTTTCAATCGCCCTTCCGCCACGAAAATTGAACCGCTGTGGATATCCCCGTGCAACAACGCCTCCGCTTTGCTGAGGAAGCGATGTTTCAGGCCGGCGACCGCCAGCTTCAGCGGCGCATCCTCACGCAGCGCCTGCACCTGCGGCAACAGCGCCGCCTCGAACTGATTACGCTCATGGTCGATATAGGGGTCGGTAAAGAACAGATCTTCGGTGATCTGGCACAGCTCGGGGTTGGTGAAACGGCTGACTTCCGCCTTCTTCTGCTGCGCCGACTGATAAAAATCGGAGGTGTGGAACAGCGTCTGCGCCAGGTATTCCGCCAGCTGCCCGGCCGCCAGCGGGTGATAGTTCCCCTGCACCAGTTCACTGCGCCAGATGCGATGATCGGAGAGATCTTCCTGCACCATCACCGCCAATTCGGGATCGTGATGCAAGACTTTTACCGTATGCCTTGGGCAGAAACCGCCGTGGACCAGCAGCGTTTCCGCTTCGATGCGCGCCCGATCCAACGTCAGCGGCCAGGATTCGCCCACACAGCGCACGTAGGGCAGCGCCTGTTTGACGATCACCCGGCTCACGCCTTCGCGATCGCGGATCTTGAACACCAGGTTCAGGTTGCCGTCACCGATCTCGTCGGCGCTCACCAGCGCCTGCGGTTCGGCCACCTGCCCGTATTGGCGGGCATATTCAACGGCATCGGCAGCCGTAAACGTACGATAAAGCGACATTCCCCAACCCCTCTGTTCTCTCTCACTGACCCAGCGACTCTGATTATTTAGACGTAAAAGCATTTGGACGTCTATACATCTGGAAGTCATGTTGGCAGAATAGCGTTTCAGATGCAATAACCACGCAACAAGGAATTAACCGCCGATGCAAGCGCTTAACACCACCAGTTTGACCCTGCGAGATAACCGCCTTTGGATCCTCGATCAGCAAGCTCTGCCGCAGGAAAAGCGGTGGCGGGCCTGCGACAGCGTGGAAGAGTTGGTCGGGCACATTCACAGCCTGCGGGTGCGCGGCGCGCCGCTGATCGGGCTGTCCGCCAGCCTGCTGTTGGCGCTGCTGGCGGAACGCGGTCTGCCGCGCGCCGAGCTGGAACAGGCGCTGCACACGCTGCGCGCCGCGCGCCCGACGGCGGTTAACCTGATGAACAATCTGGATCGCATGAAGCTGGCGCTGGCGGAGCCTGACTGGGCGCCGGCAATGGTGAACGAAGCGCTGCGGCTGGTGGAGGAAGATCGCCGGCTGTGCGATCGCATCGCCGATCACGGCGCTGGGCTGGTCAAGCCCGGCAGCCGCCTGCTGACCCACTGCAATACCGGCGGGTTGGCCACCGCCGGCGTCGGCACCGCCATCGGGGTGCTGCTGCGCGCCCACCAGCAGGGCAAAGTGCAACAGGTGTGGGTCGATGAAACCCGGCCGCTGCTGCAGGGCGGCCGTCTGACCGCCTGGGAACTGGGCGAGCTGGGCATTCCCTATCGTCTGATCTGCGATTCGATGGCCGCCAGCCTGATGGCGCAGGGCCAGGTCGATGCGGTGTGGGTCGGCGCGGATCGCATCGCCGCCAACGGCGACGTCGCCAACAAGATTGGCACCTACAGCCTGGCGGTGCTGGCGCACTATCACGGCATCCCGTTCTACGTGGCCGCCCCGCACACCACCCACGATCCGCACTGTCCGGACGGCGCCGCCATCCCGATCGAGCAACGCGCGGCGGCCGAAGTCACCGGCGTTTCAGGCAGCTTCGGCGCCTGCCAGTGGGCGCCGAACGAGGCACCGGTGTACAATCCGGCGTTCGATGTCACGCCGGCGAAGCTTATCAGCGGGTGGGTGTTCGACAGCGGCGTGATCACGCCGCAACAGGTTGAAGCGGGGATTTTCCAGCGGGCGCTGGGGTAACGCCCGCCGGTTGACGATCAGTCCAAACGCGGATAGGCATCGGCGATCGTGTCGCCGGTGAAATGCGCCACCCAGCCTTCCGGGTTGTCAAATACCCGGATCGCGGTAAAGTGCGGCGCCGAGCCCATATCGAACCAGTGACGGGTGTTGGCCGGCACCGAGATCAGATCGTTCTTTTCGCACAGGATCTGGAAGATCTTGCCGTCCAGATGCAGGCAAAACAGCCCCGCCCCTTCAACGAAAAAGCGCACTTCATCCTCGCCGTGCGTGTGTTCGGACAGGAATTTTTCGCGCAGCGCCTGACGCTGCTCGTGGTCCGGCCGCATGCTGATCACGTCCCAACTCTGGTAGCCCTTTTCCGCCACCAGCCGGTCGATCTCATGCTGGTAGGCGGCGATCACTGCCTCCGGCTGCGGGTTGTCGCCCAGCTCGCGATCCGCCTGCCAGCGCTCAAAGCGCACGCCGATTTGCGCCAGCTGGCGCTGGATCTCCTGCGCGTCGCGGCTCTGCCACAGCGGCTGCTGCGGCGCTTTATCGCTGAAAATGGTCAATCCACTCATGAGACGAACTCCCCTAAATCGATACGATCAAAACGGTTAACCTGCGGATGCCGGCTTTGCTCGTCCGTCTCATCGCGGATCAGCTGGCAGGTATGCCAGCCGGCGGCCTGCGCCGCATCCAGCTCCTGGTGGATATCGGACAAGAACAGCAGCTCGTCGGGCGCGATGCCGATAGCCTGCGCAATGTTGCGGTACGACGCGGTTTCGCGCTTGGCACCAACGTGCGTATCGAAATAGCCGCTGAACAGCGGCTGCAGATCGCCTGCGTCGCTGTGACCGAACAGCAGCTTCTGCGCTTCCACCGAACCGGAGGAATAGACGTAAAGCTTCACTCCCTGCCGCTGCCAGGCGGCCAACTGCCCGGCGACTTCCGGGTACAGATGCCCGCGGAAGTCGCCCTCGCGATAGCCGCTGCGCCAGATGATGCCCTGCAGCGCCTTGAGCGCGGTAGATTTGCGATCTTCATCCATAAAGCGGTACAGGGCGGCGATCAGCGCGTCAAGATCTGCCTGCGGCTGGTCAATTTCAGCGCGCAGCGCCGCCAGCGGCGCGGCGACGTCGCTCTCAGCGGCATGGTGGCGTACAAAATCCGCCAGCCGTTCGCGGGCATAGGGAAACAGTACCTGATGCACAAAGCGAATATCGCTGGTGGTACCTTCAATATCGGTCACGATAGCGCGGATCATTTCGCCTCCAGTAAGCGGCGTTGCAGTTCACACTGGAACAGGAATTCCAGCCCTTCGAGATGGCGGCGGGCTTCCGCTACCTGGCTTCCCCAGCAATAGAGACCGTGGCCGCGCACCAGAAAACCGTACTGCAGTGGCGTGGCCTCGGCATAGGCCGCCACACGCGCCGCCAACCGGGGGATATCCTGATCGTTATCAAAAATGGGGATCGCCACACTGTCCAGGTGGCTGCGCTGGCCGGCCAGCGACTTCTGCATTTCGTATCCCTGCAGCACCAGCGCATCGCCGCGTTCCACCCGCGACAGTACGGTAGCGTTGACGGAATGGGTATGCAGCACCGCGCCGATGTGCGCAGACAGGCGGTAGAGCAGCGTATGCAGCCCGGTCTCCGCCGACGGCGTGCGGCCGCTCGGCACATGATTGTCGGCGATATCCACCCGCAGAAAATCGGCGGCGCTCAGGCTGCCCTTGTCTTTGCCGGACTCGGTGACCAGGCACTGACGTTCGTCGAGGCGCAGCGACATGTTGCCGCCGGTCGCCGGGCACCAGCCTTTGTCGCCAATCCAGTGGCAGGCCGCCAGCAATGCGGTAAATTGCGGATTATCCGTCATTATTATCATTTCCCGTTCGGTAAGGCGGCCGGCAGAGGAAACTTTGCCTGCCGCGTGGCGGGCTAAGCACTTTTTCGCATTTAGCCATCTAAGCGTCTTGATTGCCAAATACTAGCATCGTGTTATATTGACGGCAATATAAGCGCCTGGAGTATTCACCTGCTATGAGCACTTCCGCATTGATTCCCGAAAGTAAACTGCCTGCCCTGGGCACCACCATCTTTACCCAAATGAGCGCGCTAGCGCAGCAGCATCAGGCGATCAACCTGTCTCAGGGCTTCCCTGATTTCGACGGGCCGGACTACCTGAAAGAACGCTTGGCCTGGCACGTCGCCCAGGGCGCCAACCAATATGCGCCGATGACCGGGGTGGCGCCGCTGCGCGAAGCCATCGCCGACAAAACCGCCGAGCTGTATGGCTGGCAGCCGGACGCCGCTGCTGAAGTGACCGTCACCGCCGGCGCCACCGAAGCGCTGTTCGCCGCCATCAGCGCGCTGGTGCGCCCCGGCGATGAGGTGGTCTGCTTCGATCCCAGCTACGATAGCTATGCGCCGGCGGTGACGCTGGCCGGCGGCGTACTCAAACGCCTCGCCCTGCAGCCGCCCGCGTTTGCCGTGGATTGGCAACAGTTCGCCGCCGCGCTGTCGCCGCGCACCCGCCTGGTGATCGTCAACACGCCGCACAACCCGTCCGCCACCGCCTGGCAGGCGGAAGATATGCAGCAGCTGTGGCACGCCATTGCAGAACGCGAAATCTACGTGCTCAGCGACGAAGTCTACGAACACATCTGCTTCGCCAAAGGCGGCCACGCCAGCGTGTTGGCCCACCCGCAGCTGCGCCAACGGGCGATCGCGGTGTCCTCCTTCGGTAAAACCTTCCACATGACCGGCTGGAAAGTGGGTTACTGCGTGGCGCCCGCCGCGCTGAGCGCCGAGGTGCGCAAGGTGCATCAATACCTGACCTTTTCGGTCAACACCCCGGCGCAGCTGGCGCTAGCGGATAGCCTGCGTGCCGAGCCGGAGCACTGGCGGCAGTTGCCGGCGTTCTATCGCGCCAAGCGCGATCGCTTTGTGCAGGCGCTGGCGCGCAGCCGACTGGAAATTTTACCCTGCGCGGGTACATACTTCTTACTGGCGGACTACAGCGCCATCTCCGATCTGGACGATGTGGCGTTCTGCCATTGGTTAACCGAGCACGTGGGCGTGGCGGCCATTCCGCTGTCGGTCTTCTGTGCCGATCCTTTCCCCCATAAATTGATCCGGCTGTGCTTCGCTAAACAGGACGCCACGCTGGATGCAGCTGCGGAGCGGTTATGTCGACTTTAAAAATTACCCTGTTGCAGCAACCTCTGGTCTGGCGCGACGGCCTCGCTAACCTGGCCGCCTTCGACGCGTTGCTGGCGCCGATCGCCGGGCGCGATCTCATCGTTTTGCCGGAAATGTTCACCACCGGTTTTGCCATGGATGCCGGCGAGAGCGCCCTGCCCGAACAGCAGGTGATCGACTGGCTGCGCAGTTGGGCGGTGAAAAGCCACGCGTTAATCGGCGGCAGCGTGGCGCTGAAAACGCCCGAAGGCGCGGTCAACCGCTTCCTGCTGGTAGAGCCGAGCGGCCAGGTGCATGCCTATGATAAACGCCACCTGTTCCGCATGGCCGGCGAACACCTGCATTACCAGGCCGGCAACCGGCGTGAAATCTTCGAGTGGCGCGGCTGGCGCATCCTGCCGCAGATCTGCTACGACCTGCGTTTCCCGGTCTGGGCGCGCTATCAGCAGGATTACGATCTGGCGCTGTACGTCGCCAACTGGCCGGCGCCGCGCAGCCACCATTGGCAAACGCTGCTGACGGCGCGGGCGATTGAGAATCAGGTGTATGTGGCGGGCTGCAACCGGGTGGGCGAAGATCCTAACGGACTGAGCTACAGCGGAGACAGCTTAATCATCAGCCCTCAGGGCGAGATCCTGGCGGATGCGGAACCCGGCGCGGCCACGCGCCTGGACGCCGAGCTGTCGCTGGAAACCCTGCAGAGCTACCGCAGCGCCTTCCCGGCCTGGCGCGATGCCGACAGCTTTCTGCGTCTCGACTGATTAAACACGCTCCCAGCCGGCGATTAGCGCGTCGATCTTCGGCAGAGAGATAAAGACTCCGCGCCGATGCCGGAAAAGGACGGCTCGTTCAGCACCAATAGGCCATGAAGTTGACGGTGGAGCGATCCAGATCGCGTTCGCCAATCAGGTAACGCCGCAGCGTTTTCACCGCAGAAGATTCGGCCGCCACCCAGGCATAAAAAGCGTTGCTGCCGGCCGCCCGCTCCCACAGCACCTCATCGCTCAGGCTGCTTTCCGCCAGTGACTGCGCCTGTGCGCACGCCGATGCGGGGATATCCACCCGCTGGCGCACCGCTTCCACCAGCAGCGTACCGTGTGCCAGCTGGCGGCCGACGTCACGCGGCAGCCAGTAGACCTCGGCGAACGGGAAATGCGCCAAATCCAGGCAATCCCCCGCCACCGGCACCTCAAAAAACGCCTGCACCCGCGGCGGATTGGCCTGCTGCGCCAGCTGTTCCAGAATCGCCATCGCCGCCGGCACCGCCGTCTCATCGGCGATCAGCAACGCCTGTTGCAACTGCGCCGGCGGCGCCCATTCGTAACCGCCGCTGTCGCCGTCGAAGTCACCGTTGGGGGCGACCGTTTGAATCGTGTCTCCGGGTTCGGCATGGGTCGCCCAGGCGGAAGCCGGGCCGTTCACGCCATGCAACACGAACTCGACGTCCATCTGATTCTGCTCGCGGCGCAGCGCACGCAACGTATAGGTGCGCATCACCGGACGCTGTTCTTTGGGGATCGCCATGTAATCGCCGTACCAGTCCGAGCTGTTGACCAACTGCGGGATCTTGCCGTCCGCCGCCGGGAACAACAGTTTGATGCGCTGGTCCGGCGCTTCGAGCTTCATCCGATGAATATCTGCACCTTCAAACACGCAGCGCACCAGCGAAGATGAAATCAGCGTTTTGCTTTTCAAGGTGATATCAAAAATTCTGTAGCTGGCGGACATGTTCTCGATTCTCCGGCAACGGCTGTCGCTTGTGCGTATGGCCGATCGGCTGCCGTGTTGACGGCGTGGGGTGCTCGATCGCGCAGCGGGCAAAATGTTAATAAAACTAATTAATTACGTTAATGTATCGCAAAAAATCATATCACGATTTTATTGATAACAAGAAACGTTATTGATAAAAGAAGCATTCTCAAAAAAACACAATAACAATATCACCAGGAAATAACGATGAAACGCAAACACCTTTGGGTATTGAACCCTTGTCTGCTGGCAATGCTTGCGCCGGCGGCTTGGGCTGAAGATCAGAAAGCCGGCACCGAAGAGCAGATGGTGGTCTCCGCCAGCCGTTCGCACCGCAGCACGGCGGAAATGGCACAGACCACTTGGATCATTGAAAGCCAGGAGATCGAACAGCAGGTTCAGGGCGGTAAAGAGATCAAGGACATGTTGGCGCAGCTGATCCCCGGCATGGACGTCAGCGGCCAGGGCCGTACCAACTATGGCATGAATATGCGTGGCCGCTCGATGATGGTGATGATTGACGGCGTACGCCTGAATTCATCGCGCAGCGACAGCCGCCAGTTGGATTCGATCGATCCATTCAATATCGATCATATCGAGGTGATTTCCGGCGCGACCTCGCTGTACGGCGGCGGCAGCACCGGCGGCCTGATCAATATCGTCACCAAAAAAGGGCAACAGGAACAGCAGGTCGAGTTGCAGGTCGGCGGTAAAACCGGCTTTGGCGGCCATAACGATCACGACGAGAACGTGGCGGCGGCGGTCAGCGGCGGCAACGACAACGCCTCTGGGCGCCTGTCCGTTTCTTACCAGCGCTATGGCGGCTGGTATGACGGCAAAGGCAATGAGGTACTGATCGACAATACCCAAACCGGCCTGCAGTATTCCGATCGCCTCGACGTCATGGGCACCGGCACCCTCAACATCGACGATCATCAACAGCTGCAGCTGACCACCCAATACTACAAAAGCCAATCCGACGGCGATCACGGCCTGTTCCTGGGAGAGAACTTTGCGGCGGTGACGGGCAACGCCAAGGCATATAACAGCGGTAACTTAAATTCCGACCGCATCCCCGGTACCGAACGCCACCTGATCAACCTGCAGTATTCCAACACTGATTTCCTCGGCCAGGATTTGGTGGCGCAGGTCTACTACCGCGACGAAACGTTGACCTTCTATCCGTTCCCGACGCTGGCGGGCAAAGCGCCGAACTATTACGTCAACAGCATTGGTGCTTCGCAGCAAAAAACCGATTTCTACGGCGGCAAGCTGACGTTAAACAGCAAACCTGTCGACGCACTGACGCTGACTTACGGCATTGACGCCGAGCATGAAAGCTTCAACGCCAATCAGCAGTTCTTTAACCTGGCGAAGGCTCAGCAGTCCGGCGGCATGATGCTGGAGAACGCTTACAGCACCGGCCGCTACCCGAGCTATACCACCAGCAACCTGGCGTCGTTCCTACAGGCCAGTTACGACATTAATCCCATTTTCACCCTGAGCGGCGGCGTGCGGTACCAGTACACCGAAAACAAGATCGACGACTTCGTCGGTTATAACCAGCAGCAGGCGATCGCCACCGGCGCCGCGACATCCGCCGACGCTATACCGGGCGGGAAAACCGACTACAACAACGCGCTGTTCAACGCCGGCCTGTTGGCACATCTGACCGAGCGCCAGCAAACCTGGTTCAACTTCTCTCAGGGCTTCGAGATCCCGGATCCGGGCAAATATTACGGTAACGGCACCTACGCGTTGAACGGCGGCCATTACCAGTTGTTGAAGAGCGTCAACGTCGGCGATTCCAAGCTGGAAGGCATCAAGGTCAATGCCTACGAGCTGGGCTGGCGCTATACCGGCGATAACCTGCGCACGCAAATTGCCGCTTACTACTCGCTGTCCGACAAGAGCATCGCTATCAACAAAACCGACATGACCATTAACGTCAATGCGGACAAGCGGCGCATCTATGGGCTGGAAGGCGCGGTGGACTACTTCTTTGAAGACAGCGACTGGAGCGCCGGCACCAACTTCAACGTTATCCGTTCCGAAACCAAGGTCAACGGCGAATGGAAGAAGCTGGTGGTCGATACCGCCAGCCCATCGAAAGTCACCGCTTATGTCGGCTGGGCGCCGGGCGACTGGAATCTGCGCTTACAGTCGCAGCAAACCTTCGATGTGTCGGACGACGGCGATTACACCAAGGCCAACTCCACCCAAGGCCGCAAAATCGATGGCTACAACACCCTCGATTTCCTCGGCAGCTATACCCTGCCGGTAGGGAAAATCAGCTTCAGCGTGGAAAACCTGCTGGACAAGGAATACACCACCGTTTGGGGCCAACGCGCGCCGATCCTGTACAGCCCGACCTACGGCTCGCCTGAGCTGTACAGCTATAAGGGCCGCGGACGCACCTTCGGTTTGAACTACTCGGTGTTGTTCTGAGGAATCAGGGGCCGGTCTGCCGGCCCCGTTTATTGGGCCGTACCGTTTTGCCGAGAGCAGAAACGACGAAGCCCTGAGTTATCGCTAACTCAGGGCTTCTGAATAGTGGCGGAACGGACGGGGCTCGAACCCGCGACCCCCTGCGTGACAGGCAGGTATTCTAACCAACTGAACTACCGCTCCGCGCCATTCCCTCTTGCGGGGGAACGAGGCGCATATTACGGACGCCTCTCGGTTCCGTCAACGCCTTTTTCTCACCAAATGAACCGTTTGCACAGTTTTTCAACGAAGGTTCATCCGGTGCGTTTTTTTCGTGCAAAAATGCCGTTACTCGGCCGGCGCACCGCGCCACAGGCAGCTGCCGCCCTTTTTCGCCACCAGATCCAGACGCGCCTCGTGCGCCTTCACTTCTTCGTCGCTGGCGTAGACCACTTTCATCGCCGTCGCCGGGCGGACAATGCGCTGAATTTCTTGCGCGGCGTCGTTTTGCTGGGTATCACCTTCCATCTGGAACGCTATCGAGGTCTGACCGCCGGTCATCGCCAGATAGACTTCCGCCAGGATCTCGGCATCGAGCAATGCGCCGTGCAGCGTACGCTTGCTGTTGTCTATCTCATAACGGCTGCACAAGGCATCGAGGTTGTTGCGTTTGCCCGGGAACAGGCGGCGCGCCATCAGCAGGCTGTCGGTGATGGTGCAGAAGGTCTCGGTCTTCGGGATACCCTGCTGCAACATGCGGAATTCGTGATCCATAAAGCCGATGTCGAACGCCGCGTTATGGATCACCAGCTCGCCGCCGCGGATAAAGTCGAGGAATTCGTCGGCAACCTGATCGAAGGTCGGCTTGTCGGCCAGGAAATCGTCGCTGATGCCGTGTACGCCGTACGCTTCCGGATCCACCAGCCGATCCGGCTTGATGTAAACGTGGAAGTTGCGCCCGGTCAGGCGGCGGTTAATCACCTCCACCGCACCGATTTCGATGATGCGGTGCCCTTCGTAGTGCACCCCAAGCTTGTTCATACCGGTGGTTTCGGTATCGAGGACAATCTGTCTGGTGGTTGTAGAGATCATATTGCAGTGCTCACAGCGCTCGTTTATGTCAGACTTGGCTTTTATAAAACTGATAGGAAGAGTCTACCAGAGATGCTCAAACAGGTAGAAATTTTCACCGACGGCTCCTGCCTTGGCAACCCCGGCCCCGGTGGCTACGGCGCGATATTACGCTATAAGCAAACGGAAAAAACCTTCAGCGAGGGTTTTCGTCTGACCACCAATAACCGCATGGAAATGATGGCGGCGATCGTGGCGCTGGAAGCGCTGACCGTGCCCTGCGCCGTGACGCTCAGCACCGACAGCCAGTATGTGCGCCAGGGCATCACCAGTTGGATCCATAACTGGAAGAAGCGCGGCTGGAAAACCGCCGACAAAAAGCCGGTCAAGAATGTCGATCTGTGGCAGCGGTTGGATCTGGCCATTCAGCGCCACGAGGTGAAATGGAAATGGGTCAAAGGCCACGCCGGCCACCCGGAGAACGAACGTTGTGACGTGCTGGCGCGCGAAGCGGCCGGTAAGCCGACGCAAGAAGACGTCGGTTACCAACCGGAAGCCTAAGGCAGCTTGCGATAGCTCTTGGTCGCGCCCACCGCGCGGCTAAGAGACGGCTTTCTCGCCCCCAGTTTCATCGGCGTAGGCGTTAGCGGCAAGGTGCGTTTGCGCGCCACAATCACGCTCATGCAGCCCAGCGCTGGCAAATGGGTACATAAAAACTTGCCGCCCTTGCGGTGCCACGGCAGCACGTGAAAACGCGACTGATGCAGCACCTCATAATTCAGCAGGCTGAGCCAATCCAACAGCCGCATCTGGGTAAACATGCGGCTGACATAGGGCTGGCGATGACGTAATCCGGGCACCAGCTTGCCCAATCCCAGCAGGCTGAACGGATTGAAGCTGCTGATAACCAACCAACCGTCGTCGATCAATACCCTGTCCACCTCGCGCAGCATGCGGTGCGGATCGTCCGCATAGGACAGCGTATGCGCCAACAGGCAGGCATCCACCGACTTGGCGGCGAACGGCAGTTGATAGGCATCGGCGATCACCTGCAGCCCTTCGCCTTCCAGCCCTACGTTGACCTGATGGGAAATCGCGCATTTGTCCGTGGCCAGCTCGGCGCTGAGCATGCCCATCTTCAGCAGATGGAAACCGAACAGCTTCGGCCACCAGGGTTGCAACTGCCGCTCGAGCGCTTCACGATAGTACTCCCCCCACGGCAGCTCAGCCCATGACTGCGGGCCGGTGAGCTTTTGTAGAGTATGGGCTGGTTTCATGATTTATTATCTTCTTTCAAGCCGTTGCCAACGAGAGGTACACCATGAATCTTATCAGCATTCCCGCCTTCCAGGACAATTACATTTGGTTATTGGATGACCGACAGGGGCGCTGCATTATCGTCGATCCGGGTGAAGCGCAGCCGGTACTCGAAGCGTTGCAGCGCCTGCAGCTGGCGCCGGCGGCGATCCTGCTGACCCACCATCATCACGATCACGTCGGCGGCGTGGCGCAAATCGTAGCGAAGTATCCCGGGCTGGCCGTCTATGGGCCGCAAGAAACCGCGGACAAAGGCGCCAACCACATCGTCCGCGACGGCGACACCTTTGACATCGATGGCCGCCAATACAGGACTATCGCCGTTCCCGGCCATACGTTGGGCCATGTGGCATTCTATAGTGCCCCTTATCTGTTCTGCGGCGACACCATTTTCTCCGCCGGCTGCGGCAGGCTGTTTGAAGGCACCGCCAAACAAATGTACGACTCATTTCAACAACTCGCGCAACTTCCCGATAACACCTTAATTTGCTGCGCGCATGAATATACTCTTTCTAATCTTAAGTTTGCGCGGGCTATTTTGCCGGAAGATCGAGAGATTGAAACATATCAACAACATGTTGAAGCGTTAAGGGCAAAAGGCCAAGCCAGTGTGCCGACCACGTTGCAATTAGAGCGCAAAATTAACCTGTTTTTACGTTGCCATGACGCTGATTTACAAAAGAAATTAGGCTTTAATTCACCACCAGAAAGCCTTCATTCAGTTTTTTCCGAATTACGCCTGCGGAAAGATAACTTCTAAGCTTTTAGTTGTGTTATTTGGCGAAGCAAAGTATTATTGCTCGTCTTTTAAGCAACTACATTGACACACACATGAAGGCTAAAGCGATATTTCTCGCCTCAGTCTTGCTAGTGGGTTGCCAGTCGTCCAGGCAGGACGCACCGGCGCCAGAACAGCATGCACAGAGTTTGTCTTCGGCTGGTCAAGATGGTGAAGCAGGAGAGTACACAGCAAATGGCCGAGCGAGCTCGGCGCGGTGGTTGGATAACAACAGTCCCGCCGCGCAACAGGACCTGTGGAACTTCATTAGCGACGAGCTGAAGATGGAGGTTCCGGAAAATTCCCGGATCCGTGATCAGAAAAGAAAGTACTTAAAAAGTAAGAGCTATCTCCACGATGTAACATTACGGGCAGAGCCGTACATGTACTGGATAGTCGGGCAGATTAAGAAACGTAATATGCCGATGGAACTGGTACTGCTACCCATAGTGGAGAGCGCTTTTGACCCACACGCCACGTCAAGTGCCAACGCCGCAGGGCTATGGCAAATCGTGCCGCAAACGGGTCGCAATTATGGTTTGAAAAACAATCAGTGGTATGACGGTCGGCGCGATGTCGTCGCCTCGACAACCGCTGCGCTTAACATGATGCAGCGCTTGAACCGCATGTTTAACGGCGACTGGTTACTGACCGTAGCCGCCTATAACAGTGGTGAAGGCCGCGTGATGCAAGCGGTGAAGGCAAACAAACGCCAGGGTAAGCCAACCAATTTCTGGGCATTGTCGCTTCCGCGTGAAACGTCAATCTATGTCCCGAAAATGCTGGCACTGAGCGACATCATCAAGAACAGCAAGAAATACGGCGTGAAACTCCCGAAAACGGATGAAACCCGTGCGCTGGCTCGTATCGATGTCGGGCAGCAGATCCAGCTAACTCAGGCGGCTGAGATGGCAGGGCTTTCAGTCACCAAGATGAAAGCGTATAACCCAGGCTACAAAAAAGGCGTTACGGCACCCAACGGGCCCCATTACATCATGGTTCCCAAAGGGCATGCCGATCAGCTGAAAGACTCGCTGGCCGATGGCCAGATCGCCGTGACTCAACCAACGACGCAGTTGGCGAAGAACAGCGGTTTGTCCGGTGGCAGTTCGTATAAAGTGCGCTCCGGCGACACCTTATCGGGCATTGCCAAGCGGCTGAACGTTAAGACCAGCGATTTGCAGAGTTGGAACAACTTACGCGCCAAGAGCGCCATAAAAGTTGGGCAAACCCTGCAAGTGGCCAGCAATACTGGCAGTAACAGCAGTATCACCTACCAGGTTCGTAAAGGTGATTCGCTCGCCAGTATCGCACGTCGTCACGGCGTCGATATTAACGACGTGATGCGTTGGAATTCAACGCTCGCCAAAGGCAACCTGCAGCCAGGTCTGAAGCTGACCCTGTTTGTCGGCAACAAGATGACGCCGGATACTTAAATGTTCGGCACAAAAAAAGCACCCCTCGGGGTGCTTTTTTATTACCTGCGGTTCACCATACCGGCGAGTCTTTCTCCGGATGAAACTCCACCAACAACGGATTGTGATCCGACGCGCTGGTCACCAGCACCGACGCCTCTACGACCCCAAGATTGCGGTAAAACACGAAGTCCAGCGGACGGCCAAAAGCCTTGCGGCGGTGATCGTCGGTGAAGCTCACTTCGCGCAGCGCCATTTCGCCGGCGAAGTCATACAGCGCATTGATGCGCTTGCGGCTCCACGCGTTGAAATCCCCCGCCATAATCACCGGCCCCCGGTGACTGGCGAT
Source organism: Serratia bockelmannii (assembly GCF_008011855.1). Classification (GTDB taxonomy): domain Bacteria; phylum Pseudomonadota; class Gammaproteobacteria; order Enterobacterales; family Enterobacteriaceae; genus Serratia; species Serratia bockelmannii. Next base: position 4,230 of record NZ_VOUX01000031.1, on the reverse strand, counting down.
CTGTTCGCCTATCGGCCCCAACTGCTTGCTGTAGACGTCGACGCCCAGGCTAAAGTTCACCGCATGGATGTTCACCACCATCAACAGTTCCCCGTTGTACAGCGGATAAACGGTGATCAGGGCCGATTTAGAAAGCCGCAGCAGGGGCTCTCGCTCGCGCAGCGGGCAGCAGTAAACAGGATGAGCGGCCGCCAGCGTCATCACGCCGGAAGGATGCTGCGGCAGCACAAAGGCCGGTACCTGATCGGCCGCCAGGTAGTTGGCAGTAGCGTAGCTCACCAGTTCCGGCGTGGTTTGCGCCTCTTGCAACAACACCAGCTGCGCGTCTTTGCCATGGTTTTTCAGCACCGAAAGCCAGTCGGCTCGCTGCTGTTTGAAAATATTCCACACCATAACGCGCAAGGCGCCGGTCGTCGGCAGCGCCGCCCCTGGCGGCAACGGCTGGTTAACGGCGCCAGGAAAGATTCGCTCAACTGGCTGACCTGCAACATACCTCATTGCATAAGTTCGTTTCGGCACGCGATTCGCCTATTACCCATTAACATGAAAACTGGCGATGAACACTCGCCAACGATGAATTGATTATACGCCTACCCCGCATAGAGGGCATGGCTTTTGCGGGCATCACCTTTTCAGTTATAGGGGCCACCTGCAGCGATTTCAATCTTCTGACGGTATAGCTGTGTAAAGACAGGGAGTAATAGGTGAAAAATGCGAAAAGGCCCGCAAAATGCGGGCCAGACAACAATGATTTTGTGTATCAAGCCGTTTGCAGCTGAGACTTTTTATCCAGGCGGCCGCTGAGGCTAACCAGCAACAGTGCAACTACCACGATCAGCGCGCCAATCCAGGGGGTCTGCGCCAGCCCCAGTGAGGCGACGGTCTGACCGCCAATCACCGAACCGAGCGCAATACCGATGTTGAACGCCGCGATATTGAGACCGGACGCCACATCCACCGCATTTGGCGTGTATTGCGCGGCTCTCTGCACCACATAGACCTGCAGCCCCGGCACGTTGCCGAAAGCGAACACGCCCATCGCAATCACCGTCAGCAAAGCGGCAATACTGTGGCTGGCGGTAAACTGAAACACCAGTAACAAAACAGCCAGCGCGGCAAAGATAAAGCTCAACGCACGCACCGCCCCATGGCGATCGGCCAGCTTGCCCCCCCAGATGTTACCCACCGCCACCGCGACACCATAAGCCAACAGTATCCAGCTCACGGTCGGAGCAGAGAAGCCCGCCAGTTCCTGCATCATTGGCGCAAGGAAGGTAAAGGTCGTGAAGACCCCGCCGTATCCCAATGCGGTAATTGCGTAAATCAGCAGCAGACGAGGATGGGTCAGTACTTTCATCTGTTCCCGCACGCCGGCGCTGCCCTGGTTCTTGATATTGTTCGGCACCAGAATAATGCTGGCCACCGTAGCGACCGCGCCAATCAGAGAAACGGCCAGGAAGGTTTCACGCCAGCCAAACTGCTGGCCGATGAACGTCCCTAACGGTACGCCGGTCACCAGCGCCACCGTCAGGCCGCCAAACATGATGGCGATGGCGGAAGCCGCCTTCTCTTTCGCCACCAGGCTCGTCGCGATAGTGGAGCCGATAGAGAAGAACACGCCGTGCGCCAGGCCGGTCAACAACCGGGCAATCACCAGCGATTCATAGCTGGGTGATTGCCAGGCCAGCAGGTTACCGAGAGTGAACAGCACCATCAGGCCAACCAGCAGCAGCTTGCGCGGTATACGGCTGGTCAGGGCCGTCAGCACCGGCGCGCCAATGGCCACGCCGAGGGCATAGATAGTCACCAGCAATCCAGCGGACGGTACGGTCACCCCAATCTGCTCCGCGATAGTCGGGATCAACCCAACAATCACGAACTCGGTCGTGCCGATAGCAAAAGCGCTGATGGTTAAGGCAAGTAATGCGAGTGGCATTTTTTACTCCGAAATAGCATTCAAGTTGATGACGGCTATTATCTGCCTATGCTTAAATGATAAAAATGCTCAAAATTTCAAATTAACTTTGCTATAGGAGCAAAAATGAAAGCAAACTCAGACGAGCTGATCACCTTTGTCACCGTAGTGGAAAGCGGCAGTTTCAGCCGGGCGGCCGAACGCCTGGAACAAGCGAACTCCGTAGTCAGCCGAACGGTAAAAAAACTGGAAAGCAAACTGGGCGTGACGTTGCTTAACCGCACCACGCGCCAAATCAGCCTGACTCAGGAAGGAGAGAATTACTTTCGCCAGGTGCAGAAGGTACTGAACGACATGGCCGCGGCGGAAAATGCGCTGATGGAAAGCCGCCAGCGTCCGCAAGGTCTGCTGCGCGTCGACGCGGCAACGCCGGTGGTGCTGCACATGCTGACGCCTTTAGTGGCGGAGTTCCGCGAACGTTATCCTGAAATGTCGTTATCGTTGGTGTCTTCGGAAAACTTTATCAACTTGATCGAGCGAAAAGTGGATATCGCAATCCGCGTAGGCGAACTGACCGATTCCACACTGAAAGCGCGCAAACTGATGACCAGCTACCGGCATGTGCTCGCCTCTCCCGCCTATCTGGCTCAACACGGCACGCCGCTAACGGTAGAAGATCTTGAACATCACTGCTGCATCGGCTTCAACGACCTTCCCAGCTTGAACCGCTGGCCACTGGCTTGCTCAGATGGCAGCCAGTTGGAAATCACCCCAGGCTTGACGACCAATAGCGGAGAAACCCAGCGCCATCTCTGTCTGCATGGCAACGGTATCGCCTGCCTGTCGGACTTTATGAGCGACGAAGATATCAAACGTGGAGATTTGGTCCCGATTCTGGTGGAAGCGACACTGCCGGTCGCCATGCCGATCAACGCGGTTTATTACAGCGACAGCGCCGTCAGCAACCGTCTGCGCAGCTTTATTGATTTTGTGAGTGAATACCTGAAACGATAAAAAAGGCGCCCCGATGGACGCCTTATGCTGACTACTGCGAGGAATGATTAATCCCAGTTTGGCGCCAGACCTTCTGGGCTAACCAGACGGCCGTTGCACTCCAGTGCGGCAATCTGCGCCATATCTTCGTCGGTCAGCGTCAGTTGCTGTGCCAACAGGTTGCTCGCCAGGTTTTCACGCTTGGTCGAAGAAGGAATAACCGCATAACCCAGCTTCAATGCCCAAGCCAGGACAACCTGTGCTGGGGTCGCATTGTGACGAGCAGCAATGCTTTTGATCGTTTCGTCCTGCAGCGCTTTGCCGTAGGCCAACGTCATGTAAGAGGTGATGGCGATGCCGTGCTGCTGCGCAAATTCTACCACTTTGCGGTTCTGCAAGAACGGTGACAGCTCGATTTGGTTGGTGGCGATTTCATCGGCGCCAATCGCGTCAATCGCTTGCTGCATCAAGTCGATGGTGAAGTTAGATACGCCGATTTGGCGGGTCAGCCCCAGCTTTTTCGCTTCCAGCAGCTCAGCCATAAATTCGGCAACCGGCACTTCGTCGTTGGGTGACGGCCAGTGGATCAGCGTCAGATCAACGTAGGACGTTTGCAGTTTTTTCAGGCTTTCTTGCAGGCTTGGGATCAGCGCGCCTTTCGCCAGGTTTGCGATCCAAATCTTGGTGGTGATGAACAGGTCTTCACGTTTCACGCCGCTGGCAGCGATAGCCTGGCCAACAGCCGCTTCGTTTTCATAGATCTGTGCAGTATCAATAGTGCGATAGCCCAGCTCGAGTGCGGTGCTGACAGAATCGATAACAACCTGATCCTGAAGGCGGAAAGTACCTAAACCAAATGCAGGGATGCTCATAATGTTTTCTCTCATTAATGGGTAGATGTGGTATGAGGAGGATTATGGCAACTTTTTTAATGATCAAAAACGCCTGGTTCGGCATAAGACTTTTGATCTAAAGGCAACAATATGGGGAGTAAGGCGGTAAGGAAGGACAATTCCGGCCTGAAAATCGCAAAATATAGACATGAAAAAGCCCTGAGTCAGAGACTCAGGGCTTATCAATTAAGTGGCGGAACGGACGGGGCTCGAACCCGCGACCCCCTGCGTGACAGGCAGGTATTCTAACCAACTGAACTACCGCTCCACCGATTCTTTTACGTTGCATCTCTCGATGCCGGCAAATTCGCGCTTTGCGATTTGCGCATTACCAGTCGTCACACTGATAACGTTTATTTGATGCCTGGCAGTGTCCTACTCTCGCATGGGGAGACCCCACACTACCATCGGCGCTACGGCGTTTCACTT
>NZ_VOUX01000005.1 GCF_008011855.1 Serratia bockelmannii | reverse complement strand
GCGTCCGTAGCTCAGTTGGTTAGAGCACCACCTTGACATGGTGGGGGTCGGTGGTTCGAGTCCACTCGGACGCACCATATTGCTAATTTATCTCTCCCCCTATCGCGTTATACTTCCCGTTGTTTCGTCTCTGCTCGACCGCTCGATTTCTCATGTCGATTGCGCCGAACTACCGCCATCCACCATCAGGAACGCCACATGACCACCTTTACCGCCAAAACCGCCTTTTTACCGCTCGACAATGGCCTTGCCCGCCGTGAAGGGGTGATGAGCGACGGTTCGCCGGCGGCGGAAGTGCGTTTCGAGGCCGGCGCCTTTGGCCAACTGCAAAAGCCCCCGCATGCGCTGCAAACCCGGGTGATATCGGGTGAATTCGAGTTCACCCTCGGCGGCGATACGCGGACAGTACGGGCCGGCGAGAGCCTGATCCTGCCGGCCAACGTCGCCAGCGGCTGCTTCTGCCTGAGCGCCGGCGTGCTGCTGGAAATCCCGCAAACGCGCTAAGCCGTATTTACAGCAAGGTTATTTGCGCAACAAGCTGTACGCAACGCGTTGCATTTGCGCCACATTTGCCCCCGTTTTGACATATCCGCCACACCGCTGCGGTTTTTTATTTTGTTTCCCGCCGCTTAGCCTTTATAATGCGCAACGTCTATCAGTTGAATGGTTTCAGCCCTTGATCTGCGAAAACGCAATAACAACACGATTTCATCTCACCCCGTTGCGCAGCATCTCCGCGCCCCCGCGCGGGCTGAATTTTTCCGCCCCACTTCAACTGTCGTCACCTATCCTTAACTATGTTTTTCACCACCAGGCACGGCTCAAATTCCCTATCGGCGTAAATAGCGCCGGTCAAATTCGTTTTTTTATCCATCACAACTTGTAGAAAACTCCGCCATGAAAAAGACCAAAATTGTTTGTACCATCGGTCCAAAAACCGAATCGGAAGAAATGCTGACCAACCTGCTCAATGCGGGCATGAACGTGATGCGTCTCAACTTCTCTCACGGCGACTATGAAGAGCACGGCAACCGCATCAAGAACATGCGCGCCGTGATGGCGAAAACCGGTATCAACGCCGGCATCCTGCTGGATACCAAAGGCCCGGAAATTCGCACCATGAAATTGGAAGGCGGTAAAGACGCCTCGCTGGTCGCCGGCCAAACCTTCACCTTCACCACCGACCAGAGTGTGATCGGCAACAGCGATCGCGTAGCGGTCACCTACGCCGGCTTCGCCGCCGACCTGAAGATCGGTAACACCGTGCTGGTTGACGACGGCCTGATCGGCATGGAAGTCACCAACGTGACCGAGAACGAAGTCGTTTGTAAGGTGCTGAACAACGGCGATCTGGGCGAGAACAAAGGCGTCAACCTGCCGGGCGTGTCCATCCAGCTGCCTGCGCTGGCCGAAAAAGACAAACGCGACCTGATCTTCGGCTGCGAGCAAGGCGTCGACTTCGTGGCGGCGTCCTTCATCCGTAAACGTTCCGACGTGCTGGAGATCCGCGAGCACCTGAAAGCGCACGGCGGCGAGCAGATCCAGATCATCTCCAAGATCGAGAACCAGGAAGGCCTGAACAACTTCGACGAAATCCTCGAAGCGTCCGACGGCATCATGGTTGCCCGCGGCGATCTGGGCGTGGAGATCCCGGTCGAAGAAGTGATCTTCGCCCAGAAGATGATGATCGAAAAATGCAACCGTGCGCGTAAAGTGGTGATCACCGCCACCCAGATGCTCGATTCCATGATCAAAAACCCGCGCCCTACCCGTGCGGAAGCCGGCGACGTTGCCAACGCCATCCTGGACGGCACCGATGCTGTCATGCTGTCCGGCGAGAGCGCCAAGGGCAAATATCCGCTGGAAGCGGTCAACATCATGGCGACCATCTGCGAGCGCACCGATCGCGTGATGCCAAGCCGCATCGACTCCCTGAACGATCGCCGCAAGCTGCGCATCACCGAAGCGGTGTGCCGCGGCGCGGTTGAAACCGCCGAGAAACTGGACGCGCCGCTGATCGTCGTCGCCACCAGCGGCGGCAAGTCAGCGAAATCCGTGCGTAAATACTTCCCGAACGCGGTGATCCTGGCGCTGACCACCAATGAGACTACCGCGCATCAGCTGGTGCTGAGCAAGGGCGTCATCCCGCAGATGGTCAAGGAAATCGCTTCTACCGACGACTTCTACCGCATCGGTAAAGAAGCCGCGCTGGCCAGCGGCCTGGCGCAAAAAGGCGACGTCGTGGTGATGGTTTCCGGCGCGCTGGTGCCGAGCGGCACCACCAACACTGCCTCGGTACACGTGCTGTAATATAAAACGTGACATAATTGCCTTGATCAAAACGCCGCTTTGCGGCGTTTTTTTTATCAGCAGTAACCTATTTTTCTCAAAACGCAACCGCGGACCGCTCATTATTTAGCTAATAAAGAATCGGAGTAGTCCCATGGAAGCCGGCTGTTTTCCCTCGTTTTTTTAACTAATTTGTAAAACCAGATGCAAGTTTGAGCGAACGATCAAAATAAAGCACCTCAACACTAAAAAATTATTCTCTTTCGAAAAAAGTTTGTGTAATACTTGTAACGCTACATGGAGATTAACTCAATCTAGAGGGTGTTATAATGAATCGTACTAAACTGGTACTGGGCGCGGTAATCCTGGGTTCCACTCTGCTGGCTGGCTGCTCTAGCAACGCTAAAATCGATCAACTGTCTTCTGACGTTCAGACTCTGAACGCTAAAGTTGATCAGCTGAGCAACGACGTGAACGCAATGCGTTCTGACGTTCAAGCTGCTAAAGACGACGCAGCACGCGCTAACCAGCGTCTGGACAACCAAGCTCACGCTTACAAAAAGTAAGATAGCTTTGGTTATTGAAAACGGCGCACATTGTGCGCCGTTTTTTTTCGCCTGTATCCTGGACTGATTTTTCCTGCATAGCGGGCAAAAAAAGAGGTTCAGCACGCTGAACCCCTCTTCGACCGCTCAATCTTGCAAACTTAGTTCACCGAACTGATTGGCGCTGCCTTGAATGGGCTCTTATTCGCCGCAGGCGCCGCTGCAGGCGTTAAACTCACCTCAGACGGACTCTCTCCTACGTTGACCAGCACCGGCATGCCAGAACGGCGTACAACCGCGCTATCGAACACGGCGCGATCGGTCTGACCATCCGCAGCAAAGGCTTTCTCCGCTTTAGACAACGCGATCGGCATGGTCTGCGGATCGTCGCTTTCTACCCGCGACAGCGGCTGGTGCACTTCCACATAGCGTTTGCCGTCCGGCTCAACCGAAATCTTCACCGGATCGTTGATCACCTGCACCCGTGTACCACGCGGCACCTGATTGAACAGCGCTTCGATGTCCGTCGGACGCAGGCGAATGCAGCCGGAGCTGACACGCATGCCGATACCGAAGTTGGCGTTGGTGCCGTGGATCAGGTATTCACCGCGCCCCATCGCCAGACGCAGGGCGAACAGCCCCATCGGGTTCTCAGGCCCGGCCGGCACCACTGCAGGCAGCGTCACGCCCTGGGACTGATAGCGCTTGCGGATGTTGGCGGTGGGCGTCCAGGTCGGGTTAGGGATCTTCTGGCTGATGGAGGTCACTTCCAGCGGCGTGTGCATCCCGGTCTGGCCGATGCCGATCGGATAGACGATCACTTTGTTCTCGCCTTTCGGGTAGTAGTAAAGACGCAGCTCGGCCAGATTGACGATAATCCCTTCACGCTTAGTGTCAGGCAGCAGCATTTGGGTCGGAATGGTCAGCACCGTGCCTGGCTTGGGCAGGAACGGGTCGGTGCCAGGGTTGGCTTCCAGCATGCCCAGCAGGCCAATCTTGTAGTCGGCGGCGATCGCCTCCAGCGGACGGCCGTCGTTTGGCACGGTATAAGTGGTGTTTTCACCGATCAGACGGCTGTCTGGCGGCGGCAGCGGGTACTCGGTCGCACTGGCGGCCTGCGTGCCGGCCAGTACGGTGGCGAAGACCATGCCCATTAAACTCAACGCACGTTTCATTATCATCCCTATATTTTTTATGACGGTTCGCCCCCAAGGCTAACGAGCGCCCGACGGTGGGTAAATCAGACAATACCTGATTAATACTAGCAATGCTGGCATCAAAGGCAATAAGTTCTCTAAAAATCAACACGTTATAACGTAATCGCCGTCGTTGATTGTCAACGAAACGTCAATAGGTAAGCTGCTGAAATATCACTGAATTGGGGGATGGTTCCTGGGGAAAACAACGGATTGTAAAGACTCATTGACAAAGCGAATATATCAATGAGCCTTGAGGAGAAAGGCGTTAAGGATCAGGCCAGCTGCGCCGCTTTACTGCGAATGGCACGGATCATCGCCTCCAGCCCCTGCGAGCGTGAAGGCGTCAGATGTTGGCTGAGCGCCAGTTCGCCGAAAAACGGCCGCACATCGAGATCGACGATCTGTTGTGGCGTTAATTGACGATAAAGAATAAACACCACCGCCAGCAACCCTTTGACGATCGCCGCATCGCTGTCGCCGTGAAACTCGACCTGCCCCTGCTCATCGAGACGCATCACGATCCACACCTGGCTCTGACAGCCGGAAATCAGGTTGCCGGCCTGCCGCTCGGCCTCGTCCAGCGGCGGCAACTTGGCGCCAAGTTCAATCACGTACAGGTATTTCTCCTCCCAGTTCAGACAGCGGGAGAAATTACGCACCAATTTATCTTTGTCCGGCAAATTCGCCATGGGGATCCTTTTGTACCGCCGGGGACGCGCCCCGGCCTAACCTAATAGCTGATGAATGCGTTGCAGCCCGGCCACCAGCCGGTCCACCTCTTCGCGGGTATTATATAACGCCAGCGAAGCGCGGCACATGCTCGGCACCTGATAAAACGCCATCAGTGGCATGGCGCAGTGATGGCCGGTGCGAATGGCGATGCCATACTGATCGAGGAAGCTGCCGACGTCATAGGCGTGGTGTTCTCCCAAATTAAAGGCGATCACCCCGGCCCGATGTGCCGGACCATAGATTTTCAGCGTCGGCACCTGCTTGAGCGCCTCGAGCGCGTAGTGCATCAGCGACTGTTCATAATCGTGGATCGCATTCAGACCCAGGGCTTCGACGTAATCGAACGCCGCCCCCAGCCCCATGATGCCGGCGGTGTTCGGCGAACCCGCCTCGAAGCGCCACGGCGGATCGGCGAAGGTGGTGCCCGCCGTCAGGCTGACCTGGCGGATCATCGAGCCGCCCCCTTCCCACGGTGGCATCTGCTGCAGCAGCGCCTGGCGGCCATACAGCATGCCGATACCGGAAGGGCCGTACAGCTTGTGGCCGGAAAACACGTAAAAATCGCAGTCCAGCGCCTGAACATCGACGCGCTGGTGCATCACCGCCTGCGCGCCGTCCACCAGCACCGTCAGATCCGGCGCCAGGGCTCTGGCGCGGGCGATGATGTCGCGCACCGGGTTGACGGTGCCCAGCACATTGGAGACCTCGGTCAGCGCCAGCAGTTTGCAGGACGCGTCGACCAGCTCCGGCAACCGCGCCAGATTCAGCGTGCCGTCGGGCTGCAGCGGCCAAACCCGCAGCTGCAACCCACGCTCCTGCGCCAGCATCTGCCAGGGCACGATGTTGGCGTGGTGTTCCATCTCGGTGATGAGAATCGCATCGCCCGGCTGCAGCAGGTGGCGGCCAAAGCTGTTGGCCACCAGGTTGATGCCTTCGGTGGTGCCCTTGACGAACACCATCTCTTCCGCCGAGGCGGCGTTGATAAAGCGCGCCGCCTGTTCCCGCACCGCTTCCATCTGCTGAGTCGCCTCGGCGCTCAAGGTGTGAATGCCGCGATGCACCGCGGCATAGCCGTGGCGATAGAAATCCAGCTCGCGGTCGATCACCACCTGCGGTTTCTGCGCGCTGGCGGCGCTGTCGAGATAGGCCAGCGGTTGGCCGTTCACCTCACGCGCCAGCAGCGGGAAATCGCCGCGCACGCGTTCAATCGGATAACTCATGCAGCCTCCCCCGGCAGGCGCTGGGCGATGCGTGCCAGCACCCGCTCCCGGATGATGTCGTTGGCGATGCCTTCGGTCAGCTCGGCGGCGAAGGCGAAGATGATCATCTGCTGTGCCGCGTGCTTGTCGATACCGCGCGACTGCAGATAGAACAGCTGCTCTTCATCGATGCGCCCTACGGTGGCGCCGTGGCTGCACTTGACGTCATCGGCGTAGATCTCCAGCTGCGGCTTGGTGTCCACTTCCGCCACCTTACCCAACAGCAGGTTATGGTTGGTCATCTGGCCGTCGGTTTTAATCGCGTGCTTGGCCACTTTGATCATGCCGTTGAACACCGCCTTGCCGCGATCGCTGACCACGGTTTTATGCAGCTGGCGGCTTTCGCAATAGCCCTTGTTGTGCTCCAGATAGGTACGGGTATCGCAGATCTCTTTGCCCACCGGCAGCACCAGGCTGTTGATCACCAGGTTCGCGCCTTCGCCGTTCAGCTGCGCGCTGGTGTTATGCCGCGTCAAGCCGGCGCCCAGCAGGAAGCTGTCGCTTTTCACCCGCGCGTCGCGGCCAATGACCAAATCGTTATGGGCAAAGTGGTAGCTTGGCTGGCTCTCAAACGCCAGCTTGCAATGCAACAGTCCGGCGTTGTCCGCCACGTTGGCGGTCAGGCGTGCACCGGTGAAGTGCGCGGCCTCGCCCAGGCTGACATAGTGTTCGATCACTTCCGCCTCGGCCCCGCGCCCAATCTCCAGATGATGGCGGTGATGCACGGTGTTCACTTCCCCGCTGGCGCCGCGTCCGCTGCTGATATGCAGCAGGTACAGCGGACGAGCCGGGGCCTTGTCGGCCGGCAGGCGAATCAGGCTGGTTTCCTGCGCCAGGCTTTCGGTCAGGTGCAGGAAAATTTCCGGTTGGATCGCCTCCGGCAGCGCCTGTGGCGTGCCGTAGGCGGTCAACTCGAACTGGTAATCACCCAGATCGTCATCGCTCAGCGCGGCGCTGTAGCGGCCGTCGATAAACACCAGCCGGCAGGCATCGATGCCGAGCGCCAGCGCCTCGAGCTGCTCTGCGCTCACCAATGCGGGCTGCGGCTCGAGGAACTGCTGCTCCAGCAGGCTCTCCAGCGGCGTGTATTTCCAGTTTTCATGCTTGCGCGTCGGCCAGCCGAGGCGCAGCGCCTGCTGCCAGTGCGCCAGCGCATGCGGCGAACGCTCGCCACCGCGGCCTTCGAACAGGCGATACAGCTGCTGCAGCGCGTTTGAATTACTGTTGGTCGGTAAGCCAGCCATAGCCCTGCTCCTCCAACTGTTTCACCAGCGAGAAATCGCCGGATTTGACGATGCGCCCCTGGGACAGCACGTGTACGTAATCCGGCTGGATGTAGTCCAGAATGCGCTGATAGTGAGTCACGATGATAAAAGCGCGCTTGCCGTCCCGCAGCGAGTTGACGCCGTTGGCGACGATCTTGAGCGCATCGATGTCCAGACCGGAGTCGGTTTCATCGAGAATGCACAGATCCGGCTCCAGCGCCGCCATCTGCAGAATGTCGTTGCGCTTTTTCTCGCCGCCGGAGAAACCGACGTTGACCGAACGGGTCAACAGATCGGCCGGCATGTCCAGCAGCGCAATTTTCTCTTCGATGAAATCGGCGAAGTCAAAACGATCCAGCGGCTCCTGCTCGCGGTATTTGCGCACCGCGTTGACCGAGGTCTGCAGGAAGAAGTGGTTGCTGACGCCGGGGATCTCCACCGGGTACTGGAAGGCCAGAAACACGCCCTCGCCGGCGCGATCTTCCGGATCAAGCTCCAGCAGGTCCTTGCCCTTGAAAGTGACTTCCCCTTCGGTCACTTCGTACTCTTCACGCCCGGCCAGCGTGGCGGACAGCGTGCTCTTGCCCGAGCCGTTCGGCCCCATGATGGCATGCACTTCGCCCGGTTTGATCTCCAGATCCAATCCCTTGAGGATCTCGTTGCCTTCCACGCTGACTTTCAAATTCTTGATGCTTAACATGCTGTGTCCTCAGATAGCGCCGACGGCGCTAAAAATGCGGCGATTAACCCACGCTGTGTTCCAGGCTGATGGCCAGAAGTTTCTGCGCCTCGACGGCGAACTCCAGCGGCAGCTCGGAGAAAACGTCCTTGCAGAAACCGTTGACGATCATCGAAATGGCGTCATCCTCGCTGATGCCGCGCTGCAGGCAGTAGAACAGCTGGTCGTCGCCGATCTTCGAGGTGGTGGCTTCGTGCTCCAGCTGAGCGCTGTTGTTGCGCGCTTCAACGTAAGGGAACGTGTGGGCACCGCTGTCCGGCCCGATCAGCATCGAGTCGCACTGGGTAAAGTTACGGGCGTTTTCCGCCCCCGGCAGGATTTTCACCAGGCCGCGATAGGTGTTCTCGCTGTGGCCGGCGGAAATGCCTTTGGCGATGATGGTCGACTTGGTGTTTTTGCCGATGTGGATCATCTTGGTGCCGGTGTCCGCCTGCTGATGGCCGCTGGTCAGCGCCACCGAGAAGAATTCGCCGATCGAGTTGTCGCCCTGCAGGATCACGCTCGGGTATTTCCAGGTGATGGCCGAGCCGGTTTCCGACTGGGTCCAGGACATTTTCGAGCCGGCGCCTTCGCACAGCGCGCGCTTGGTGACGAAGTTGAGGATACCGCCCTTGCTCTCACCGCCGGAGAACCAGTTCTGCACCGTCGAGTATTTCACTTCGGCGTCTTTATGCAGGATCACTTCCACCACCGCCGCGTGCAGCTGATAGCTGTCGCGCACCGGGGCAGAACAGCCTTCGATATAGCTGACATAGCTGCCTTCGTCGGCGATCAGGATGGTGCGCTCGAACTGGCCGGTTTTGGCGGCGTTGATACGGAAATAGGTCGACAGCTCCATCGGGCAGCGCACGCCTTTCGGCACATAGACGAAGGTGCCGTCAGAGGCCACCGCGGCGTTCAGCGCAGCGAAGAAGTTATCGTTGGACGGCACTACGCGCCCCAGGTACTGACGCACCAGATCCGGGTATTCCTGAATCGCTTCGCCGAACGAGCAGAAGATCACCCCGCTCTCCGCCAGTTTTTCACGGTAAGTGGTAGCGACCGATACTGAGTCGAAGATGGCGTCCACCGCCACTTCGCTGCCCTCGCGCACCGGCACGCCGAGCTGATTGAACGCCAGCTCCACTTCGCTGGTCAGGTAATCTTTTTCCGTCGCCGCGCCCGGTTGCTGCTCGGCGCCGGGTTGCGAACCACAGGCATCGTCGCAGCTGCCGCAGGACGGCGCCGAATAGTAACTGTAGTCCTGGTAGTTAAGGCGTTCGTAATTGGCCTTCAGCCAGTGCGGCTCTTCCATCTGCAGCCAGGCGCGGTAGGCCTCGAGGCGGAATTCCAGCATCCACTCAGGTTCGTTGCGCTTGGCCGAGATGGCGCGCACCACCTCTTCGTTGATGCCTTTGGCCAACTCATCGGTTGCCAGCTGGGTGAAGAAACCTTCTTTGTAGCGACCTTCGCTGACCCAAGCCTGCACTTCATTAGGCATTTCTACATTGCTTCGTGTCATGTTGATTGCATCGCTCAAACGCCAAAGCTCTCGCCGCACCCGCAGGCATGCTGAGCTTTAGGGTTGTTGAATTTGAATATCTGATTCAGCCCTTCGCGGACGTAATCTACCGTGGTGCCATCGATGAACGGCATGGCCTTCAGCGGCACATAGAGTTTGGCGCCGTCGCGCTCAAACAGCAGATCGTCATCGGCGGGTTCGCGGGTCAGATCCAGCACATAGGCAAAGCCGGCGCAGCCGGATTGTTTCACCCCTAGCTGCAGCCCTTTCACCTGCGGATCCTGCTGCATCAGTTTCGTTATTTGTCGTACGGCGCTGTCGCTGAGCGAAATGCCTTGCCAGACATTTTCATCCAGAGAAAAAGTGCCGACATTTTCCGTTTGCATAGGGTCTACCTCACACTCGTGTTTGGCCACAGCCAATCTGGGTTGCTTATATGTTAGTGATAACGATTATCACTTCAACCGTTTGTTTTGCGGGGGTATCCACCGCGAGCGCGGTTTTTCGCTGCGGCGTGCGGCAAGCCAGCGGGACATCCGTGGTGGCTTGCGGCATCTGGCGGCAAGGTGTGCATGCTATCCCTATGAATTTGTTCTTTATCCTGCATCACCGTACCGCACTCCCCGGTGGCCCGTCAGCGTTACAGTGCCGCGGTACACTGCCGATCTAAACATTCATAGAAAATACCTATTTCTGCATTCTGTCTGTCGTAAATGTGCGTTTATCGGCATTTCGTGGCGCGGCACCAGCGCGCGCCCCTCAGGTTAAAGTTTAGTCGCTCAGGATTAAATTGGGTCGTCGGCGGCCTTTTACACCCCCGCGATGAAAAAACGCCGCGCCGGGGATTGATCGGCAACGCGGCAATTTATATGATAATGATTATCATTCAATTAGAATTTGAGCGCGAAGCCAATGACTCTTTCGATCAACGCATGGTTGCTGGGCAAGATTGATGACTACAAATTCAGCGTGCGCGACGCCACGGTGGACTTTTATATGGCCGAAGCGGCGCTGCGGCGCCCGGAATGCAATATTGATCATCTGAAGCGGTACAACAGCGTCAGCCTCACCATGGCCAATCTGTGCCTGGAGAACGGCGATGATGACAGCTATCTGCACGCGCTCAGCAAGCTGCACAACCGGCTGATCGTCGAGATCAACAATCCGCAGCGCTGCCAGCTGTTTCGGGTGCAAAGCTACCACTTCGCCCGCCACACGCTGACGCTGATCTGCCAAAAATATGCGATGGAAGGCACCTGGGAGAAGGCAAACGCGTTTCAGAAGGACTTCGTCAAACGCGTGCCGTTTCAGCTGTAAAACGAAGCGCTCCGCAGGCCGATCGCCTGCGGAAACCGGCGGGGATCAGTCGATGACCGCCGTGGTCAGACGCGAGGTGCAGCACAGCCGATCGCGCGCGTCGAAGATCTCGATTTGCCACACCTGATGGCGACGGCCGACGTGCAGTGCGCGACATACCCCGCGCACCTGGCCATCGAACACCGCGCGCAGGTGGTTGGCGTTGATCTCCAGCCCCACCACTTTCTGCTCGCCCTCACTGCACAGGTAACCGGCCATCGATCCCATCGATTCCGCCAGCACCACCGACGCCCCGCCGTGCAACAGCCCGAACGGCTGGCGGGTACGGCCATCGACCGGCATGGTAGCCTCGAGGAAATCCTCGCCCAATTGGGTAAACTCGATGCCCACATGGCTGACCATGCAGCCGTCGCCGGCGCGGTTCAGCTGCTCCAGCGATGTTTCACGTTTCCACAATTTCACTCAATCATCTCCAGAAGTGCCTGTAATGGGTGGCGCACGCCATTGCCCTCGATGCGTTTCACCTGACTGCGGCAGGAATAACCGGTCGCCAGGCAGCGCTGCCGCGGCAAACGCTGTAGCGTCGGGTGCCATGATAGCTCATAAATGCCGAGCGAGTTTTGCAGGTTCTTGGCTTCATGGCCGTAAGTCCCCGCCATGCCGCAGCAGCCGACGCTGACATTCTCCAGTTTGGCGCCGAAACGGGCGAAGATCGCCGCCCACTGTTGGCCGCTGGCCGGCAGCGCGGTGGTTTCGGTGCAGTGACCGAACAGATACCAGGGCTCGCCGGTCGCCGGCTGTTCGGCGCGATCCGCGATCCGCTGCTGCAACCATTCATGCACCAGCTGCACCTGGAAATCGCCGCGCTCGGCGCCGAGGATCTCGCGGTATTCGTCGCGATAGCACAGCACCAGCGCCGGATCGACACCCACCAGCGGCATGCCGAGCTGCGCCACGCGGTTGAGGAAATCGGCGGTTTTGCGCGCGGTGCGGGCGAACCGCGTCAGGAAGCCCTTCACATGCTGCGCCTTGCCGTTCGGCGAGAACGGCAGCAGCACCGGTTTATAGCCGAGCTTTTCCACCAGCCGAACGAAATCCGCCACCACTTTGGCGTCGTAATAGCTGGTGAACGGATCCTGAACAATCAGCACGTGTTCTTCGCGTTGCTCGGCGTTCAACCCTTCCAACTGTTCCAGCGTCAGCGTGGTCGCACGGTGGCCGGACAGCTGCTGACGCAGCGTCGGGCTGGACAACAGCGGCAGATCGACCATGCCGACGGCGTTGCGGCTCATCTCCCGCAGCCACGGCTGGCGGAAGAAGAAGTTGAACACCTTCGGCGCGCGGGCCATCAATGGGGTATAGCTCTCTACGCCGGCGACCATGTAGTCGCTCACCGGGCGCAGGTAGCGGGTATGGTAAAGCTGCAGGAAGCGCGAACGGAACCCCGGCACGTCAATTTTGATCGGGCACTGGGTGGAACAGGCCTTGCAGGCCAGGCAGCCGGACATCGCCTCTTTCACTTCGTGCGAGAAGTCGTACTCGCCCTTGCCGGCATGCCAGCTGTTGCGGGTTTTCTCGATTAGACCGCGCAAGCTGAGGCGCTGCTGCGGCAGCTGTTTCTCCAGCGCCAACGGATCGACGCCCTGCTCGGCCAACAGACGCAGCCACTCGCGCACCAGCGTCGCCCGCCCTTTCGGCGAATGAATGCGGTTGCCGCTGATCTTCATCGACGGGCACATCGGGCTACGCACGTCGAAGTTGAAGCACAGGCCGTTGCCGTTACACTCCAGCGCGCCGCGGAACGAAGTGCGCACCTCGACCGGGATCTGACGATCGAAGGTGCCGCGTTTGACCGCGTCTACCTCCATCATCGGCGCATCTACCGCCAGTGGCGAACAGATCTTGCCCGGGTTCAAACGGTTATCCGGATCAAACGCCGCCTTGATGCGGCGTAGCTCTTCATACAACGTTTCCCCGAAGAACTCAGGGCTGTACTCGGCACGGAAGCCCTTGCCGTGCTCCCCCCACAACAGACCGCCGTATTTGGCGGTCAGCGCCACCACCCGATCGGAGATCTGCTTCATCAGCACTTCCTGCTGCGGGTCGCACATGTCGAGCGCCGGGCGCACGTGCAACACCCCGGCGTCGACGTGGCCGAACATGCCGTAGCTCAGGTTGTGGTCGTCAAGCAGTTGACGGAATTCGACGATATAGTCCGCCAGGTGTTGCGGCGGCACACAGGTATCCTCGGCAAACGGAATCGGCTTGGCGCGCCCCTTGGCGTTGCCCAGCAGCCCGACCGCCTTCTTGCGCATGTTGTAAATGCGCTCGATGCCAGCCAGATCGCCGCAGATCTGGTACCCGATCACGCCGCCCTGCCGCTGCGCGATCAGTTCATCCAGCCGTTGGCACAGAGCCTCCATCTGGCCGTCGATCAGCGCCCGATCGTCGCCGGCGAACTCGACGATGTTCAGCCCGAGCATTTCTTTATCCGGCACGTCGGCGATCAGTTCGTTCACCGAGTGCCAAACAATGTCTTCACGCGCCAGATTCAGCACCTTGGAATCGATGGTTTCCACCGACAGCGCCTTGGCCTCGACCATAAAGGGCGCATTGCGCAGCGCCGAGTCGAAGGAGTCGTACTTCACGTTGACCAGGCGGCGCACTTTCGGCAGCGGCGTGATATCCAGCCGCGCCTCGGTGATAAACGCCAGCGTGCCTTCGGCGCCGGTCAGGATGCGCGTCAGATCGAAGGTTTGCAGATCGTCGCTCAGCACGTGGCGCAGATCGTAACCGGTGAGGAAGCGGTTGAGCTTGGGGAATTTCTCGAGGATCAGTGCGCGCTGCTCACGGCAGCGATTGAGCACCGTGCGGTAAATGCGCCCTTCCGCTGTCTCTTCCAGAGCAATCGTTTCCGCCAGCGCCGTCGGCATGGCGCGGGTATCGATCATCTCGCCGCCCAGCAGCACCGCCCGCAGGCCCAACACGTGATCGGAGGTTTTGCCGTATACCAGCGAACCTTGGCCGGAGGCGTCGGTGTTGATCATGCCGCCCAGCGTGGCGCGGTTGCTGGTGGACAGTTCCGGCGAGAAGAAGTAGCCGAACGGCCGCAGGTATTGATTCAGCTGATCCTTGATCACGCCGGCTTCGACTTTCACCCAGCCTTGTTCGACGTTGATCTCCAGAATGCGGTTCATATGGCGCGACATATCGACCACGATGCCGGTATTGAGCGACTGGCCGTTGGTGCCAGTGCCGCCGCCGCGCGGGCTGAAGGTCAGCGTATTGAATCGCTCTTCCCCGGCCAGACGCGCAATCAGCGCCACGTCAGCGGTGGAACGGGGGAACACCACCGCATCGGGCAACAGCTGATAGATACTGTTGTCGGTGGCCATCGTCAGGCGGTCGGCGTAGCTGGTGGCGGTATCGCCGTTGAATCCGTTTTGCTTCAGTGCTTCCAAAAAGTCGAGCACCCGTTGAACGAGGCCGGGCGCCTGAGAAATCTGTGGGATCATTCGCTTTTTTGACCCTGTCCGTCTATTTTTTATGCGCTGATGTACGCTGAATCGGGCCTTTAATTCAGACCCACCCTATTTTTTAGTGACACTAAAAACTAACATACTCGTTTAGTGAAGGCATTCACATTATTACCGCCCTGCGAGCGCCGCCACAGGCGGCCGCCCGGCGGCGATAAACCGACCGACAGGCACCCCGATTCGCCGGTGCCAGGGATTTAATTGACCAGGATGAGAAGCCACTGATGCCACTCCCGCAATCGCGTTACGACTTACCGCGAATTATTTTCGGCGTGCTGTTTATCGCCATCATGATCGTTGCCTGTTTTTGGGTGATCCAACCGTTTATTCTCGGCTTCGCCTGGGCGGGCATGGTGGTGATCGCCACCTGGCCGTTGCTGCTCAAACTGCAAAAGCTGCTGTGGGGCCGTCGCTCGCTGGCGGTGTTGGTCATGACCCTGCTGCTGATCCTGCTGTTCATTCTGCCGATTTCCCTGCTGATCAGCAGCGTGGTGGATAACAGCGCGCCGCTGATCGCCTGGGCCAGTTCACCCGGCAAGCTGCACATTCCCGATCTCGCCTGGCTGCAGTCCGTGCCGATGATCGGCGACAGGCTCTATACCAGCTACCACACATTGGTTAACGCCGGCGGCGCTGCGCTGCTGGCGAAGGTACAGCCGTACTTCGGTCAAACCGCCACCTGGTTCGTGGCGCAGGCGGCGCATATCGGCCGTCTGCTGCTGCACTGCGCGCTGATGCTGCTGTTCAGCGCCTTGTTGTATGCGCGCGGCGAGCAGGTGGCGCTGGGTATCCGTCACTTTGCGGTACGCCTCGGTTCCAAACGCGGCGATGCGGCGGTGCTACTGGGCGGCCAGGCGATCCGCGCCGTCGCGCTGGGCGTGGTGGTGACGGCGCTGGTGCAGTCGGTGCTAGGCGGCATCGGTCTGGCGGTGAGCGGCATACCAGCCGCCACCCTGCTGACGATGCTGATCTTTATCTGCTGCGTGGCACAATTGGGGCCGCTGTTGGTGCTGGTGCCGGCCATCATCTGGCTGTACTGGCACGGCGACACCACCTGGGGCACCGTACTGCTGGTCTGGAGCTGCGTGGTAGCCACGCTGGATAACGTGCTGCGCCCGGTGCTGATCCGCATGGGCGCCGACCTGCCGCTGCTGCTGATCCTGTCCGGCGTTATCGGCGGCTTGCTGGCCTTCGGCATGATCGGCCTGTTCATCGGCCCGGTGGTATTGGCGGTATCTTATCGCCTGCTGACCGCCTGGATGGATGAAGCGCCGGAGCCGACCACCGCGCCGGAGCAAGTCATCGAAGATCTGGAAAAACGCTAATTCCCCCCTTCCGCCCGCATCGTCGGGCGGAACATTTCACTCAGGTCATTATTCCTACCTCATTCGAGTAATATCTCCGCCAAATATAATGCCGCCCTATATTGATTACGGTACAGCGAATGAAAGGTGCAATGTAAATCCCTGTTTGTTGCAAGCGGCAAAAAGAGATAACTCCCACAAATAAAATGTGATGGCGCTATCGATTAGGATGATTCTTAATGACTAGTCGCGTTCAAAAATCTAGTATTATGGCCATCTATTGCTTCAAATTACTGATTTTAAAGCAACCTTTCTGAACAATGTAATGCCATACATGTGAATTGCTGTGTGTAGTCTTTGCCCATCTCCTACGGTGGGCTTTTTTTTATTCTTTTTTCGTCGAATTGATTATTTTACGCGCCGTTATTTACATTCGGAAATAAAAAGGCCGCAGCGTTAACTGCGGCCCTGCGTTAATGCCTCAGCGAGGCCGAGACATTATTTCTTTTTCGACAAATTGATCCAGGTCTGCACCACGGTGTCTGGATTGAGCGACAGGCTATCGATGCCCTGCTCCATCAGCCACTCGGCGAAGTCTTCATGGTCAGACGGGCCCTGGCCGCAGATGCCGACGTATTTGCCGTGGCGTTTGGCCGCCTGAATCGCCATCGACAGCAGCGCTTTCACCGCCTCGTTGCGCTCGTCAAACAGCTCCGACACCACGCCGGAGTCACGATCCAGCCCCAGCGCCAGCTGGGTCATGTCGTTGGAACCGATAGAGAAGCCGTCGAAGTGCTCGAGGAACTGATCCGCCAACAGCGCATTGGACGGGATCTCGCACATCATGATCACTTTCAGCCCGTTTTCACCGCGCTTCAGCCCCTGACGCGCCAGCTCCGCCACCACCGCTTCCGCCTGGGCCACGGTGCGCACGAACGGCACCATGATTTCGACGTTGGTCAGCCCCATTTCGTTACGCACGCGTTTCACCGCCTCGCACTCCAGCGCGAAGCAATCGCGGAAGCTGTCGGCCACGTAACGGCCGGCGCCGCGGAAGCCCAGCATCGGGTTCTCTTCGTGTGGTTCATACTTATCGCCGCCCACCAGGTTGGCGTACTCGTTGGATTTGAAGTCGGACAGGCGCACGATCACACGCTTCGGCCAGAAGGCGGCACCCAGCGTCGCGATCCCTTCTGTCAGGCGGCCAACGTAGAACTCGACCGGGTGGTCGTAACCCTGCATTAACGCGCGAATTTCGTTTTGCAGCGCCGGCGTCTGCTGATCGAACTCCAGCAGCGCGCGCGGGTGCACACCGATCATGCGGTTGATGATAAATTCCAGCCGCGCCAGGCCCACGCCTTCATTTGGCAAACGCGCAAAGTCGAAAGCGCGATCCGGGTTGCCGACGTTCATCATGATCTTCAGCGGCAGATCCGGCAGCTCGGTCACTTCGGAGCTCTGCACGCTGAAATCCAGCATGTCGCTGTAAACGAAGCCGGTGTCGCCTTCCGCGCAGGAGACGGTGACTTTTTGGCCGTCTTTCAGCACATCGGTGGCGTGGCCGCAGCCTACCACCGCCGGGATGCCCAACTCACGGGCGATGATCGCCGCGTGACAGGTGCGCCCGCCGCGGTTGGTGACGATCGCGGCGGCCTTCTTCATGATCGGCTCCCAGTCCGGGTCGGTCATGTCGGTCACCAGCACGTCGCCCGGCAGGATGCGATCCATTTCGCTGATGTCGTGGATCACTTTCACCGGACCGGCGCCGATGCGATGACCGATGGCGCGGCCTTCCACCAGCACCGGGCTAGTGCCATTCAGCTGGTAGCGCTCCATGGTTTGTTCGTTGGAGCGAACGGTTTCCGGACGCGCCTGCACGATCAGCAGCTTGCCGGTATGGCCGTCTTTCGCCCATTCGATATCCATCGGGCGGCCGTAATGCTTTTCGATCAGGATCGCCTGCTGCGCCAGCGCCTGCACTTCGTCATCCGTCAGCGAGAAACGGCTGCGCTGCGCTTCCGGCACGTCTTCGATGCGCACCTGCTTACCGTGATCCTGCGACGGTGCGTACACCATGCGGATCTTTTTCGAGCCCAGGTTGCGGCGCACGATCGCCGGCTTGCCTTTTTGCAGCGTCGGTTTGTGCACGTAGAACTCATCCGGGTTCACCGCGCCCTGCACCACCATTTCACCCAGACCGAAGGCGGAGGTGATGAACACCACCTGATCAAAGCCGGACTCGGTATCGATGGTGAACATCACGCCCGAGGAGGCCAGATCCGAGCGCACCATGCGCTGTACGCCCGCCGACAGCGCCACGCCGCGGTGGTCATAGCCCTGGTGCACGCGATAAGAGATGGCGCGGTCGTTGAACAGCGAGGCGAACACGTGCTTGATCGCCACCATTACGGCGTCGATGCCCTGCACGTTGAGGAAGGTTTCCTGCTGGCCGGCGAAGGACGCGTCCGGCATGTCTTCCGCCGTGGCGGAGGAGCGCACCGCAAAGGAAGCTTCCGGTTCGCCGTCGGCGAGCTGTTGGTAAGCCTGATGAATTTCACGCTCGAACTCGGCGTGGAACGGCGTGTCGATCACCCATTGGCGGATCTGGGCGCCGGCCTTGGCCAGTTGGGCAACGTCGTCAACGTCGGTCTGATCCAGTAGCTGATAGATGCGCTGGTTAACACCGCTTTGTTCGAGGAAATCGTTAAACGCCTGTGCGGTGGTGGCAAAACCGTTCGGCACGGCCACGCCCAAATCGGAAAGATTGGTGATCATTTCACCGAGGGAGGCGTTTTTGCCGCCGACACGGTCAACGTCGTGCATGCCAAGCTGGTTGTACCAAAGCACATTACGCAAGTCTGGGCCATTGTTGGACATCGAGACAATCCTTATTGCTATCAGTAGGGTAAAGACGGATTTAATTCGCTTGCTTTACAGCGCCGCTAACACGGAGCCGAATCAGACTAGCACACTGATCTGGGGAAAATGGAAAGGTGAATCGATCAACCCACTGAAGAAAGTGGTTTTTAAGAGAATGTCCTAACCGGCTGATTTGGCAGGGAACCGTTCCCAATCGCACGAAAAGCTTAGATCTCAACAAATTACGTTCTTTTTAAACTTCTGTTTTAATGACCGCGCAAACGCTACCGTTTTTGGTGAAAATAACGGCAAATTTACGTTTCGGGTCGAAAAACCTCGTTGCGCCACAATTTTTACCGCCGGCAAAACGCGCTTTTCTTCACGCGCCGGCGCAAAGCGCTTTACCGTCCCGCCGTCACAATTTTTTCCCTCCCCCCTTTACCGACGGATCGTCCGCGGCCCATGATATTGACAGTGATGACAGCAGGAACACCGTTTTCAGGTAAGGAGCCTCGGGTGGAAAGAAGCGTTTTTTATATTTCGGATGGTACGGCGATCACCGCCGAAGTGTTGGGGCACGCGGTGCTGTCGCAGTTTCCGGTCACGGCGACCACCTTTACCCTGCCGTTCGTCGAAACCGAGGCGCGCGCGCGCGCAGTTCGCCAGCAAATCGATGATATTTATAATCAAACCGGCGTGCGGCCACTGGTGTTTTACTCCATCATCTCGCCGGAAGTGCGCGATGTGATCGTGCAGAGCCAGGGCTTCTGCCAGGATATCGTGCAGGCGCTGGTCGGCCCGCTGCAGGGCGAGCTGGAAGTGGAACCGACGCCGGTGCCGAACCGCACCCACGGCCTGACCGCCAGCAACCTCGGCAAGTACGACGCGCGCATTGCCGCCATCGACTATACCCTGGCGCATGACGACGGCATTTCGCTGCGCAACCTCGATCAGGCGCAGGTGATCCTGCTCGGCGTGTCGCGCTGCGGCAAAACCCCCACCAGCCTTTATCTGGCGATGCAGTTCGGCATTCGCGCCGCCAACTATCCGTTTATCGCCGACGATATGGATAATTTGCACCTGCCGGCCTCGCTGAAACCGTTTCAGCATAAATTATTCGGCCTGACCATCGATCCGGAACGCCTGGCGGCGATCCGTGAAGAGCGGCGTGAAAACAGCCGTTACGCTTCATTACGCCAGTGCCGCATGGAGATCGCCGAGGTCGAGGCGCTGTTCCGCAAAAATCAGATCCGCTACCTCAATACCACCAATTATTCTGTCGAAGAGATTTCCACCAAAATCCTCGACATCCTCGGTATGAGTCGCCGCATGTTCTGATCATTTTCTCGCGGGGCCGCCGTGCCCCGCCGCCTGCCGTTTATTTCAACAGCAGCTGATTTTTTTGTGCTTTTTTTCGCGGTTTTGATCAACAGAACACAATCTCTACGGTTGAATTCAGCGCTTTTTGCGTTATTGTGATCGCCATCACTTCCCGGCACTCCTGCCGCAGAGAAGAACAGTTTCCAGGGAACAACATGCACAAAACAGATGAACTGCGGACCGCGCGCATCGACAGCCTCGTCACGCCGCAAGCGTTGGCAGACAAGCTGCCGATCTCGGCGGCCGTCGCCGACAACGTGACAGCGTCACGAAAACGCATTGAAAAAATCCTCACCGGTGAAGACCGCCGCCTGCTGGTGGTGATCGGCCCCTGCTCCATCCACGATCTCGACGCCGCCGTCGATTACGCTGGCCGGTTGAACGCCCTGCGCGAACGCTACCAGGATCGTCTGGAAATCGTGATGCGTACCTACTTCGAAAAACCGCGTACCGTCGTCGGCTGGAAAGGCCTGATCTCCGATCCGGCGCTGGACGGCACCTTCCAGGTCAACCGCGGCATCGAAATGGCGCGCCGCCTCCTGCTGGAAGTGAACCAGCTCGGCCTGCCGACCGCCACCGAATTCCTGGACATGGTCGTCGGCCAATACATCGCCGATCTGATCAGCTGGGGCGCCATCGGTGCGCGCACCACCGAAAGCCAGATCCACCGTGAAATGGCCTCGGCGCTCTCCTGCCCGGTCGGCTTCAAAAACGGCACCGACGGCAACACCCGCATCGCCATCGACGCCATTCGCGCGGCGCGCGCCGGGCACATGTTCCTGTCGCCGGACAAACATGGCCAGATGACCATTTACCAGACCAGCGGCAACCCGTACGGCCACATCATCATGCGCGGCGGAAAAACGCCGAACTACCACGCCAGCGACATCGCCGCCGCCTGTGACAGCCTGCGCGAGTTCGATCTGCCTGAACACCTGGTGATCGACTTCAGCCACGGCAACTGCCAGAAAATGCACCGTCGCCAGCTGGAAGTGGCCGACAACGTCTGCCAGCAGATCCGCGCCGGCTCCGCCGCCATCACCGGCGTAATGGCGGAAAGCTTCCTGGTGGAAGGCACGCAGAAAATCGTCGCCGGCCAGCCGCTGACCTATGGCCAGTCGATCACCGATCCTTGCCTGAGCTGGTCCGACAGCGAGCAGCTGCTGGCGATGCTGGCGGATGCGGTTGATAGCCGTTTCTAACCCAGTAGAGGCCGGGGCCACGCCCCCGGCTTTATTCCTTCTGCCCCGCTCATCTATACTGATTGCAACGCTTTAGCGCCCGCCGAAACGCACTGGGAGCCCCGGCATGATTCACTCTCTGTTATCCATCCCCTGCGTCACGCTGCAGGGCGAGCAAAAAACGCTGGGCGATTTCCCGGCGCGCGCTTACCTGGTGGTCAACACCGCCAGCAAGTGCGGCTTCACCCCGCAATACCGTGGGCTGGAAAATTTGTGGCAATACTATCGCGAACGCGGCCTGGTGGTGCTCGGCTTCCCCTGCAACCAGTTTGGTTCTCAGGAGCCGGGCAGTCCGCTGGAGATCGCCAACTTTTGCAGCCTCAACTACGGCGTCAGTTTCCCGCTGTTCAGCAAGATAGACGTTAACGGTCCCGGCGCGCACCCGCTGTTCAATGAGCTGAAACGCCTGGCACCCGGCATTCTGGGCAGCCGCCGCATCAAGTGGAATTTCACCAAATTCCTGCTCACCGCCGACGGCCAGCGCATCACGCGCTTTGCGCCGATCACTAAGCCCGAGCGTTTGTTTGACCGCATCGAAACCCTGCTGAAATAACGCCCCTTTTTTACGGGCCGAGTGCGCTCGGCCCGCCGCCGGATGTCCGTTCGACAAAAAGGTTCCATCGGTAAGAAAATTTTCCTTGATGTAACCTTTCCTTCACATGATAATGATTCTCAGTTTGATATTAATTACCATTTAATGGTCTGTTTTATAAGCACAATGATGATGGATACTGCCAACACGCCTACCCCCGCCGCCGCGGCCCCGACCGAGCACAGCGCAAACGCGCCGCCCAGCTACGACAGCGCACAGCTGCTCGGCACCGACGGCATCGCGTTCATTACCCATCAGGGCCAGCGCTATCAGCTGCGGCAGACCAAAGCCGGGAAATTGATCCTGACCAAATAACCACAGAATCCTCAAACGCCAGCCACCCCGATCTTTTGATCCAGGCAGCCAGCAAATCTATTGATATGTTTTATTACATACGGAGAGTTGCACCATGCCTCTGACATTTTCCACCCGGCTGCGTTTTTCCGCTTTGAGTCTGGCGATTGCCTGCGCTCTGCCTACGGTGGCCTTGGCACAAAACACCAGCACAACATCCTCTTCCAACGCGGCGCCGGCTAAAAAAGCCAAAGCCGCCGACGAGACCATGACGGTGGTCGCCACCGGTAACCAACGCAGCAGCTTTGAAGCGCCGATGATGGTCACGGTCATCGAAGGCAATTCGCCAGAAAGCCAAACTGCAGGCACCGCCGCCGATATGCTGCGCCGCGTGCCGGGCATTACCGTCACGGGTTCCGGGCGCAGCAATGGGCAAGATCTCATGATGCGCGGTTACGACCGACGCGGCGTGCTGACGTTGGTTGACGGCATCCGCCAGGGGACCGATACCGGCCATATTAACGGCACATTTTTGGATCCTGCGTTAGTGAAACGCATTGAAATCGTGCGCGGCCCCTCCGCGTTGCTGTACGGCAGCGGCGCGTTGGGCGGCGTAGTGTCTTATGAGACCGTCGATGCCGCCGATCTGCTGCTGCCGGGCCACGATACCGGGTTCCGCGTCTACGGCACCGCCGGCACCGGCGATCACAGCCTGGGGATGGGCGCCAGCGCCTACGGCAAGACCGATAACCTCGACGGCCTGCTGTCGTTCGGCACTCGCGACGTCGGCGATCTTCGTCAGGGCAACGGCTTCGATGCGCCTAACGACGAAACCATCAGCAACGTGCTGGCCAAAGGCACCTGGAAGATCGACGATAGCCAGTCGCTGAGCGGCAACCTGCGTTACTACAACAACAGCGCCCAGGAGCCGAAAAACCCGCAAACTCCAGCCAGCTCCAGTGGAAACTTAATGACCGATCGTTCGACGATTCAACGCGACGCGGCACTGAGTTACAAACTGAAACCGGCCGGCCAAGATTGGCTGGATGCAGAAGCGAAAGTGTATTATTCAGACGTAAAAATTAACGCTCACGCCAATGGCAGCGAAGATGAAGCACGCAAACAAACCACGAAAGGCGCCAAACTCGAAAACCGAACGCGCCTGTTTGCGGATACTTTCGCCTCTCACCTGCTGACCTACGGCACCGAGGCTTACAAACAGGAACAAACGCCGGGCGGCGCTACCGAAAGTTTCCCGCAAGCAAAAATCAATTTCGCTTCAGGCTGGCTGCAAGATGAAATCACGCTGCGCGATCTGCCTGTCACTCTGCTCGCCGGCACCCGCTATGACAATTACAAGGGCTCAAGCGACGGTTATGCCGATGTGGATGCGGATAAATGGTCCTCTCGCGGTGCGGTCAGCATTACGCCTACCGACTGGTTGATGCTGTTCGGCTCCTATTCTCAGGCGTTCCGCGCGCCGACGATGGGTGAGATGTACAACGACTCCAAACACTTCTCAATTCCAATGGGGCCAACCACCATCACCAACTATTGGGTGCCTAACCCGAATTTGAAACCGGAAACCAACGAAACCCAAGAGTACGGGTTTGGTCTGCGTTTCGATGATTTGATGCTGGCCGATGATAGTCTGCAGTTCAAAGCCAGCTATTTCGATACCAAAGCCAAGGACTACATCACCACCGATGTCACAATGGAACTGGGACGCGGTCCGCGAGGCCCTTATTGCATCAGTTGCACCACATTCTCGACCAATATCGATCGCGCCAAAATCTGGGGATGGGATGCTACGCTCAGCTATAAAACACCGTGGTTCGGCTGGGATTTGGCTTATAACCGCACCCGTGGCAAAAATGAAGCGACCGGTGACTGGTTAAGCAGCATCAATCCAGACACTGTCACCAGCTCGCTGGACGTGCCGCTGGGCGAAACCGGTCTGTCCGCCGGCTGGGTCGCCACCTTCGCCGAACGCGCGACGCGCGTGGAGACCGGCACGGCCGAACAAGCCGGCTATGGCGTCAACGACTTCTATCTGAGCTACAAGGGTCGCGATCGGCTGCAGGGCATGACCACCACCGTGGTGCTGGGCAACGCCTTCGACAAAGAATATTACTCGCCGCAGGGCATCCCGCAGGATGGACGCAACGCCAAACTGCTGGTCAGCTACCAGTGGTAATCATTTGACTATCTGGCGGACAACCCGGTTGTCCGCCGTTCGCATTACAGCGCAGGAGAATCCCGCATGAGCAACACCCTATACGAACGCTACCAACAGGCCAAAATCGACCACCCAGGCAAATACGCCCGCGATCTGGCGGCGATCCTTGGCGTCAGCGAAGCGGAGCTGACGCACGCCCGCGTCGGCCACGACACCCGCCGCCTGCAGGCCGACGCGCGCACCCTGCTGACCGAGCTTGAGCAGGTGGGCGTCACCAAGTCCATCACCCGCAACAGCTATGCGGTGCATGAGCAGATGGGCCGCTACCGCAACCAGCACCTCAACGGCCACGCCGGGCTGATCCTCAACCCGCGCGAGCTGGATCTGCGCCTGTTCCTCAACCACTGGACCAGCGTCTTCGCCATGAGCGAAACCAACAAGCGCGGCGTGCGCCACAGCATCCAGTTCTTCGACCAACAGGGCGATGCGCTGCACAAGGTCTACACCACCGACGAAACCGATCTGCCGGCCTGGATGGCACTGGTGGAGCGCCACCTGAGCGAAGAAAACCCGGCGCTGGCGCTGCAGCCCGCCGAGGCGAGCACCGCGGATGAAACGACGCAGGATCATGCCAAAATCGACGGTGAATGGCGCGCGATGACCGACGTTCACCAGTTCTTCCAGCTGCTCAGCCGCAACAAACTGACGCGCCAGCAGGCGTTCCGCGCCGTCGGCGACGATCTGGCCTATCAGGTGGACAACAGCGCGCTGTCGCAGCTGCTGGAAGCGGCGCAGCAGCAGCAAAACGAGATCATGATCTTCGTCGGCAACCGCGGCTGCGTGCAGATCTTCACCGGCCAGATCGAACGTTTGATGCCGCAGGAAGGCTGGATCAACGTGTTCAACCGTCGCTTCACGCTGCACCTGATCGAAGACGCCATCGCCGAAAGCTGGATCACCCGCAAACCGACCAAGGACGGCATCGTCACCAGCCTGGAGCTGTTCGCCGCCGATGGCACGCAGATTGCGCAGCTGTATGGCCAGCGTACCGAAGGGCAGCCGGAACAAACCCAGTGGCGCGAGCAGGTTGCCGCGCTCGCCGCCAAGGACATCGCCGCATGAAATCTTCCTTGATCCGCCGCCTGACGCTGATGATGACGCTGGCGCTGCCGCTCACCGCGGCGGCGGCGCAGCGCATCGTCTCGATCGGCGGCGACGTGACGGAAATCGCCTTCGCGCTCGGCGCCGGCGACGACGTGATCGCCCGTGACAGCACCAGTCTGCATCCGGAGGCGGTGAAAAAGCTGCCGGACGTCGGCTACATGCGCCAACTGAACGCCGAAGGCATTTTGGCGCTCAAACCGACGCTGGTGCTGACGACCGAGCTGGCGCAGCCGGCGCTGGTGCTCAAACAGCTGGCGGACAGCGGCGTCAAAGTGGTCAGCGTGCCGGGTGACACCACCCTGCAGGCGGTGCCGCAGAAAATCGCCGTGATCGCCGCCGCGCTGCAGCGTGATGAGCAAGGCAAACAGCTGAGCGAGCGCTATCAACAACAGCTGGCGGCGGTCGACACCTCTCCGCTGCCGGTCAAGGTGCTGTTTGTGATGAGCCACGGCGGCATTACGCCGATGGCCGCCGGGCAACACACGGCCGCCGACGCGGTGATCGCCGCCGCCGGATTGAAAAACGCCATGCAGGGTTTTGACCGCTATCGTCCTCTGTCGCAGGAAGGCGTCATCGCCAGCGCGCCGGACCTGTTGCTGGTCACCACCGACGGCGTGCGCACCCTCGGCGGCGAACAGCAGCTATGGACGCTGCCGGGCCTGGCGTTGACGCCAGCAGGCAAGCAGCGCCGCGTACTGATCGTCGATGACATGGCGCTGCTGGGCTTCGGTCTGGAAACGCCGGCGGCGCTGGCCAAACTGCGCCACGCGGCGGAGCAAAAGTAATGCGCTGTCGCACCTCGCCTCAGTTGGCCATCATCGGCCTGCTGGTGCTGCTGACGTTGCTGGCCCTGGTCGCCGCCAACCTGGGCGCGCTGACGCTGTCGTTTCGCACCCTGTGGCGCGAACCCTTCAGCGACGCCGCCTGGCACATCTGGCTGAACATTCGTCTGCCGCGCGTGCTGCTGGCAGTAGTGATCGGCTGCGCATTGGCAGTGTCCGGCGCGGTGATGCAGGGGCTGTTCCGCAACCCGCTGGCGGATCCGAGCCTGCTGGGCATCAGCAGCGGCGGCGCGCTGTTTGTCGCCCTGTTCATCGTGATGCCGCTGGCGTTGCCGGTGACGATCGCGCTATACGGCCATATGCTGGCGGCGTTCCTCGGCAGCCTGCTGGTATCGCTTTTGATCTACGGCATCAGCCGCAGCGGGCACGGCAATCTGTCGCGGCTGCTGCTGGCGGGCATCGCCATCAACGCCCTGTGCATGGCGGCCATCGGCGTGCTCTCCTACGTCAGCAGCGATCAACAGCTGCGCCAGTTCTCGCTGTGGATGATGGGCAGCCTCAGCCAGTCGCAGTGGCCGACGCTGGCCGTTTCCGCCTCGCTGATCCTGCCTACGGCGCTGCTGACGCTGTTGCAGGCGCGCCGGCTGAATCTGTTGCAGCTGGGGGACGAAGAGGCCCACTACCTCGGGGTGAACGTCCAGCGCGCCAAGCTGCAGCTGCTGTTGCTGAGCGCCCTGCTGATCGGCGCGGCGGTAGCGATGAGCGGCGTGATCGGCTTCGTCGGTCTGGTGGTACCACATCTGGTGCGCATGCGCCTTGGCGGCGATCACCGCTGGCTACTGCCCTGCTCCGCGCTGGGCGGCGCCTGTCTGCTGCTGGTCAGCGATACGCTGGCGCGCACACTGGTGGCGCCGGCCGAAATGCCGGTAGGCTTGATGACCAGCCTGATCGGCGGTCCTTACTTCTTATGGCTGGTGATGCGCCAGCGGGAGCGAACCGGTGGATAACGCCGCCTGCCTGACAGCCCGAGAGCTGCGTTACAGCCTCGGTACGCGCCGCTTGATCAACGACGTTTCGCTCAGCCTCGCCAGCGGTGAGATGGTGGCGATTATCGGCCCTAACGGCGCCGGCAAATCGACGCTGCTGCGCTTGCTGACCGGCTATCTGACGCCGGACTGCGGCGAATGCCGGCTGCTCGACCGCCCGCTGGAACACTGGGCGCCGCAGCAGTTGGCCAAAGTCCGAGCCGTGATGCGCCAATACAGCGATCTGGCGTTTCCCTTCAGCGTGGAAGAAGTGGTCAGCATGGGGCGATCGCCGCACGGCAAACGCGACGAGCATCAGGCGATCCAACAGGTGATGGAACAAACCGACTGCCTGGCGCTGGCGCAGCGCGATTACCGCCGGTTGTCCGGTGGCGAACAGCAGCGGGTGCAGTTGGCGCGGGTGTTGGCGCAGCTGTGGCAACCACAACCGTCTCCCGCCTGGCTGTTTCTCGACGAGCCGACCTCGGCGCTGGATCTGTATCACCAGCAGCACACCCTGCGCCTGCTGCGCTCGCTGACACGTCAACAGCCGCTGGGCGTCTGCTGCGTGCTGCACGATCTCAATCTGGCGGCGCTGTACGCCGATCGGATCCTGCTGTTGCATCAGGGACGTCTGGTGGCGAGCGGCACGCCGCAAGAGGTCCTGCAGACGGAGATCCTCACCCGCTGGTATCAGGCCGATCTCGGCGTGGTGCATCATCCCGAAGTGTCTCTGCCGCAGGTCTATCTGCGACAATGAAACGTTCAAGGGCGCCATGAGGCGCCCTTTTTCATCTCAACTGGAGCAGGAAATCTCCAGATGTTTGCCCCAATCCGGCGGCAGCGCAGCAAGATCGTCATACTCCGGCGCATCGTCGAACGGTCTCAGCAGAGCCTGATGCAACCGCTGCAAACGGCCCACGTCGTCTTTCTCCGCATCCTCAATCGCCTGCTGCGCCAGATAGTTGCGCAGGATCAGGCGCGGGTTCACCGCCTTCATCGCCCGTTGCCGTTCCGCATCGCTGACCTGTTCCTGTTGCAAGCGCTGACGATACTGCTGATACCAGGCGTCGAACGCCGCACGGTCGATAAACTCGTCGCGCAGCGGCGACTGCGCCTGCTGCTGTTCGGTCTCGCTCAACAAGCGGAACGTGCGGGTATAGTCCCGCCCTTCCTGCGCCATCAGGCTCAACAGACCGGTGAGCACGTCATTATCCTGCGCCGTCGGCGTGAAGAAGCCGAGTTTGGCGCGCATCTGTTCACCGTAGGCGCGCATCAGCGCCGGCTCATATGCCGACAGCGCCTGCTGCAGCTGCTCGGTGGTCATCAACCCAGACAGGGTTTGTGCCAGGCGATGTAGGTTCCACAGCGCCACCGCCGGCTGATTGTCGAAGGCGTAACGCCCCTGGTGATCGGAGTGGTTGCAGATATAGCCGGGCTGGTAGTCGTCCAGGAAGCCATAAGGGCCGTAATCGATGGTGATACCGAGAATCGACATATTGTCGGTGTTCATCACGCCGTGGGCGAAACCGACGGTTTGCCAATGGGCGATCAAACGCGCCGTGCGTTCGACCACGTCGGTAAACCACAGCAGGTAACGCTCAGCCAGATCCTGCAACTGTGGCCAGTGACGGGCGATGACGAAATCCGCCAGCTGCCGCACTTGCTCCGGCTGTTTACGGTAATAAAAGTGTTCGAAGTGGCCGAAGCGCACATGGCTTTCCGCCACCCGCATCAGCATGGCGCCGCGTTCTGGCTGCTCGCGATATACCGGTTGCTGGCTGGTGACGATAGTCAACGCTCGGGTGGTGGGGATCCCCAGATGGTGCAGCGCCTCAGAGGCAAGAAACTCGCGGATAACCGAACGCAGCACCGCGCGGCCATCCCCCATGCGTGAATATGGCGTTAGCCCGGCCCCCTTCAGGTGCCAATCGCGGTGGCTGCCATCCGCCATGACCTGTTCGCCCAGCAAAATGCCGCGGCCATCACCCAGTTGCCCGGCCCACACGCCGAACTGGTGGCCGCTGTACACCTGTGCCAGCGGCTGCATGCCGGGCAGCAGCGATTCTCCCGCCCAAATGGGGGTTTTATCCTGGGTAAACCAGCTTTCATCCAGCCCCAGCTCGCGTGCCAGCGGCTCGCTGTGGTACAGCAGGCGTGCATCCTTGAGCGGTGTCGGGTTCAGGGCGGTGTAGAAATCGGGTAACTGTTGGTAGTAAGCGTTATCGAACTGCGGCATAGGCCCTCCGTTTCAGCGTAGTGTAGAGCCTGAACGGGCGGATTAACACCGAAGGAATGCAGGGAGAACGCATCCGCCTGTCACCAGGGCGGATGCGGGGAGTTTGGCGTTGCCCCTCAGCTGAGGAAACGCGCTTTAACGTCGGCTGACAAACGCAGTTATCAGCATAAAGCGATGGCGAATAACGGCGACGGGATCACAGTAACCTCACCCCGTGCATTATTTACCTCATTGTGTGTAGTTTTTTATATCACTTCTTAATTATTGAACTCGCTGGGCCTCGCCAGCAAAGCTTGCAGATTATCCACACCAACGCTGGGCCATAAAAAACCTTGCAGGCCTAAAACACCGGCGTATCTGAGTTTATTAAAGTACTCTTTTTTCTCTATTCCTCCGACGATTACGCCTTTACATAACAGGTTGATATTCTTTAACAACGAGTCGATGACCACGTCATATCCCTGATGGGTAAACAGCTGCCAGTAAAAACGCTTGTCTATCTTTACATAGTCAAACAAACCATCGTACAGCGCGGTCAACGTGGCTTTACCGGAACCGAAATCATCGAGCCACAGCGTAAACATTTCGCTTAATCGCCGCACGCTCGGGTTGTTCTTCCCGGCCGAAAGATTCGGAAAACTCTCACTGATTTCAAATGCAATAAAAGGATATTGCCCGATCCGTTGACATAACGCCGAATCAGAAAGAATAAGTTCGACGATGGTTTCTTCGATATTGATGGTCAACTGCACGTTGTTACCGGTAAACCAAGCCGCATGCTGCTCCGCAAGTTTCAATTGCTCATTAAATAACTCAATCCTTTGTTCAGACGTCAATAAATTAATCCCAATTTCGGCCGGCATGGCTAAATCACCGTCGAGACTGTTGAAACGGCTCAACATTTCAACCGCCAACAGCCCGCCCTCCATTGAGTAAACAGGTTGCAAAACATAGCTACTAATAAAGTCAGCTTCGAGTTGGATGTTCATTTTAATGCCACAGGATGAATGGCTAGCGTATCATCGTATATCAATATATTTTATCGATCAATCCCTCTGGGATTAATCGGAAATATCAATGTAAATACCCATGAAATATCATTTAATTGATAGATTAAAGCTATACGACAATCGTGAAAGGCGCAAAGAAAAGCAGCCTGACTTATGCCATAGCGACCGCCAAACGCGTTATGTGAAAAGGTATTTGGCTTAAGTTGAATGGATTGGCGGCTAAATTTGACTTATCTCCCTTGTTTTATTTAAGAAAAATCTTAAATAAAGTAAAATAATCTTTCCTCCTTAACGCGGATTTTTCCCACCGTTAACGACGACTGATTAAATTTAATAACGCATCAATTCCGCCCGTTATTCTCGGCATTGAAAATGTAAAAAAGTGCCCATCTTGATTTTCAGAAAATCTGCGCTACGCCCCTGCTAAACGCCGATTTCAGCGATAAAAAAAGGGATGAGCACGCTCATCCCCTTCACCATTCCCACTCCGGCTAACGGATCGTTTCGCTCAGCCATTGCCGCAACTCGGCTAATTCGGCCGCCTGTTGAGGATACTCCGCCATCAGTCGGTCACAGCAGGCGGCGACGGGCTCACTGCGGTACGCGCAGCCCACCAGCATGTCCGCCAACCGCTGCAGCGGAGCGGGATTCAGGCTATCGGTGAACACCTGCGCGCGAACAATCGCCCCTTTCTCCACATCGAAGAACAAGTCTACGCCGCCCCAGACGAAACGCTCGTTAAGCAAGTGGCTGAACGCCGGCGCCTTGCCAAAATTCCATTCCCAACTGCTCTGTTTGGCGAACTGCGCGGCAAAATCGGGCAGATCGGGGAACACGTCCGGCGAAATAATCTCCGGCTCGACCGTCTCGCCATAGTGGGCGAAGAAGGCCTGTACGATGGCGTCGCATACCTGCGCATGGCTGATGCCCGGCAAAAACTCCGCCAGATTGGCGACGCGCGAACGCACCGAGGTAATTCCCTTGGCCTGCAGCTTTTTGGGATCCGGATTGAGATAGTCCGCCAACCGTTCCAGATCGGCATTCAGCAGCAGCGTACCGTGATGGAAACCGCGATCCTGCGTTTCTCGATAGGCCGAGCCGGATATTTTGCGCGGCCCGTCGGCGGTTTCCATCACCAGATCGTTACGCCCCGATGCGCTGGCCGCCACGCCCAGCTCCCGCAGCGCTTGCAGAATGATGTCGGTCGAGACGCTCTTGTCGTAGCCCGGCTTGCCGGCCATAAAGGTGAAGCAGGTATTGCCCAGGTCGTGAAATACCGCCCCGCCGCCGCTGCTGCGCCGCGCCAGCCGAATGCCATCCTGCTCCATGCGCCGGGTATTGCACTCTTTCCAGGGGTTCTGCGACTGACCAATCACCACCGTTTCGGCATTGCGCCACAGGAAGAGAATTTTTTGCGTGGTCATTTCGCGGAAGATGCACTCTTCCACTGCCAGGTTGAACCAGGGATCGTAGGAGTCGGAGATCAGTAAACGCAGGCTGTTCATGGCAGGCACCGTTCAAAACACGAGATGCCGCCATGATACACCAAATCAACGGGTTAAGGTTAAATGCGTCGCGCCTGCCAATACACCCGCTTCCAATAGACGTTATCGAGCGAGGAGCGGATCACCCCGCGGCTGGTCGAAGCGTGGATAAACTGGTCATTGGTATCGTAAATGCCGACATGCAGGCCGTTCTCACCGCCGCCGGTTTTGAAAAACACCAGATCGCCCGGCATCAACTCATCGCGTGAGACCTTGGTACCCAGTGAGGTCTGTTCTTCGGTCGAACGCGGCAGTTGCATGTCGAAGCGATCGCGGAACGTGCGGTAAACAAAGCCGGAGCAATCTACGCCGCCGCGATCCAGGCCGCCGTAACGGTATGGCGTACCGTACCACTGGCGCAGTTGTTCATTGAGTTGGGCCACCACCACGATAGAATCCGCCAGGCGGCCGCTGGGCGGCGGCGCATGGCTGCTGCAACCGGCGAGGATCAAACTGGCTAATA
The DNA here is from genome assembly GCF_008011855.1 of Serratia bockelmannii. Taxonomy (GTDB): domain Bacteria; phylum Pseudomonadota; class Gammaproteobacteria; order Enterobacterales; family Enterobacteriaceae; genus Serratia; species Serratia bockelmannii. The sequence goes on along the minus strand of NZ_VOUX01000005.1, from coordinate 239,929 downwards.
AAAACCACACACGCATCCGCATAATATCCCTTCATTGAACACGTTGCCGCATTATGCCATCCGGTACACCACCACACCGCCTGCGAGGCAAAGCCGGCACCACGTAAGGAGAGCGCTATTGGGCGTTAATTTATCTCCCGCACGGGGAAAAAGGCAAGCGCCATGAGGGAGATAATAGCAGGATCGCCGGTTTAGCCCCTATTCCGGCGATTTTGTCTCGGATTTGCTGTTAATCAGCCCGACGCCGAACAGAATAAACAGCGTGCCCAACGTTTTCAGCAGCGTAGCGGACTCGTTAAACCACGGCAGGATCACCGCCGCCAGGTAGACCAGCGCGTAGCTAACGCTCAACAGAGGATAAGCACGATTTAACGGCAGATGGCGCAGCGCGAAAAACCAACACAGCATCGACAGCGCATAGCCGAAGATGCCGCCGCCCACCGCCAGCAGCGGTAGCCAGTAATTGCCGATCAACGCCAACGAGACATCGGCGAACGACATCAGCGGGATCTGCACCATGCCCCACTTCATCAGCAACTGCGCCAGCGTCACCAGCAGTACGCTGGCGGCGCCCCAGGCATAGCCCTTCATGAATGCACGCTCATCAGCAGGATCCCCAGCATAATCGACGCCACGCCGCACCAGTGGCGAGCGGTCGTCGGCTCATGAAACAGCCAGCGCGCCGCCAGCGTCACCATCACGAAGTTAAGGCTGAGCATCGGGTAAGCCAGGCTGAGCGGCAGACGTTGCAGCACATTGAGCCACACCGCCATGCCCAGCCCCAGCAGCAGCACCGCCAGCGCCAGCCAGCGCAGCGTCTGTTTCAGCCGCGCCTCGCCCGCCCGTTCCCAACAGTGCGCCGCCTGTTTCTGGCACAGCTGCCCACCACAGGTGAGCAGACTGACCACTATCACCAACAGAAAACCGATCATGGTTGCTGTTTATACCACATCAGCACCAGGCGGTTCATGCGATCCACCTTGTCTGCGGCAGGCAGCTCCTGCGGCAGCGCTTCGCCACGTGACAGTTGCAGCACCAACGATACGTTCCCCTGCTTACGCGCCTGCGCCAGCCACTGCGGGAAATCGGCATCGCTGATCAGGTGACCTTTGGCGTCCGGATACTCCAGACCATAGGCCACCTCGCCTTTCTGGCTGTACATCAGCACGTCGCTGCGCTTCAGCTCCCAGGCCAGGCCGGCCGCCAGCCCAACGCTGTCGCTTAGCACGTAACGACTGTCGCCCAGCTCGGCCATCGTGGCGCGGGCGAAGTTTTGCGGCAGTTTGGAATCGGTCACCTGTTGCGGAATGGCGTAACCGATCACCAGGCACAGCAGCACCGGGCAAGCCGCCGCCCAGCGCCATTGGCGGCCGTTATCGCGTGCGGAAACCAATGCGAACAGCAGCCAACCACCGAAGGCGATCAGGCCGAGCACCACTTTCGGCCACTCTTGGGGAGTAAACAGATGCGCTTTCGGCAGCAGACCGGAGCTCAACACCACCAGCGCCACGATGCCAATCAGCCCGAACAGGCCGTTCAACCAGGCATTGGCCTTGAACAGCTTGGCGCGCAGCGTGGCGGCATAGTCTTCCGCATAGGCGGTCATCAGCAGCGCCAGCGGCGCCATGCACGGCAGAATGTAGGTCGGCAGCTTGCCTTTGGCGATGCTGAAGAAGATCAACGGCATCATCGCCCAACTCAGCAGGAAGAACAGCTCCGGGCGCTGCACGCGCTCGCGCCAACCTTTGAGCAGCGCGCCGGGCAGCAGCGCCAGCCAAGGCAGCACCGCCGCCAGCAGAACCGGCAGGTAATACCAGAACGGCGCCTTGTGTTGAGCATTATCTTCGGCGAAACGCTGAATATGCTCGACCCAGAAGAAATAATTCCAGAAGTCGGGTTCGCGTTGCGCGATCGCCAGCGCCCACGGCAGGCTGAGCAGCGTCGCGGTCACGATCGCCACCGGGCCATAGCACAGCAGATCCTTGATGCGGCGTTGCTGGATAACGATCGGGATCACCGCGATCACCGGCACCGCCAGTGCCAGGAAGCCCTTGGTCATAAAGCCCATGCCGCAGGCCAAGCCCAGCAGTGCGTAAGCGCCCAGTTTTCCCTTGACCGAGGAGGCCTTCAGCGTCAGGTAATAACTGACCATCGCCGCCGCCAGCCACAGCGAGATCATCGGATCCAGCACGCTGTAGGTGCCGATGCTGAACACCAGCACCATCGACAGGAACATCAGCGCCGCCAGGCTGGCGCGGCGCGCATTGCGCCACATCAGCATCGCCAGCGCGAACACCAGCAGCGCGGTCATGCCGGTGCTGAACACCGAGCCGAAACGCACCGCAAAGTTGTTTTCGCCAAACAGCCACTGGCTGATGTTATTGAACCAGTAACCCGCTACCGGCTTTTCGAAATAACGCAGCCCCAGCAGGTGCGGCACCACCCAATCGCCGCGCTGCAGCATTTCACGACTGATCTCGGCATAACGCGTCTCATCCGGCTGCCACAGCAGGCGGCCGTTAAGCGGGATCAGGTAAACCAGAGCAAAAAAAACGGCCAGCAGAATGGCCCAGGATCCTTTTAGCGCCTTCATGTAACGTCCTTCACATCGGTTTGACAGCCCAGCCAACCTTCGCGGCCGGGGAAAGGAGCACGCTTGATGCGGCCCAACGGCAGTGACGCCAAATCTTGTGGTAACAGCGCGCTAAGCGGACAGAATTCGATGCCCTGCTGCCGTGCGCGTTGCAATAACTGTTCGAACATCGCCGCTTGCGACATGCCTTCCACTTCGGTGTGAATGGTGTACACCGGCACGCCGCGATCGTTCTCGATGGCGCGCAGAATGTAGTCGTTGAAGTCGGCCATGCTGACTTCGCTGCCGATCACTTCGTCGAAGGTCGGCAACGTCACCGGGATCTGCACCGTGCCGTGGCGCCCGTCGCTCAGCACCGGACGGAACGGATGGGTGCCGCGGCAATCGCTGTTGTAATGAAAGCCGAAGCGCTGCTTGACCTCCAGCACGCGCGTATCGGCACGCCAGCCCGCCACGGCGGAGCATTTCACCGGCTGGCCGGTGCAGGCGCTCAGGGCGTCGACGCCCCGCTGCACCTGTTCGGTCAGCTGCGCTTCGCTCCACTTGCCAACCTTGGCCTGCCACCCTTGGTGATCCCAGGCGTGCAGCCCGACTTCATGGCCGGCTTCGGCGGTGCGCTTCATCAGCGGCCCCAGCGCGCGTGAAATGTTGCGCCCCGGCCAGGCGGTACCGGCCAGCAGAATATCCAGCCCATACAGCGAGGCGGCGTTCGAACGCAGCATTTTCCACAGAAATTTCGGACGCAAAAGGCGCCAAAGATGGCGCCCCATGTTGTCCGGTCCCACGCTGAAGAAGAAGCTGGCCTGAATGTCGTACTTGTCGAACAGGTCCAGCAACTGCGGCACCCCTTCACGGGTGCCGCTGAAGGTATCTACATCAACCCGCAGACCGACTTTCTTCATGCACCGTTCCCTTCCTGAACGGTAGTGCGCAAGAAGTAGTCCAGCGTATCGGTGACGGTTTGCTTCATCTCGATGGTTGGCTGCCAGCCCAGCAGGCGGTGAGCGTTCTTGATGCTCGGCGTGCGGTGCTCGACGTCCTGGTAACCTTTACCGTAGTAGCTGCTGCTCTCCACGTCCTTGAAGCCGGCAAACGGCGGGAAGCGGTCGCGCAGCGGGTGGTTGTTGAAGCTTTCCAGCAGCATTTCCGCCAGCTCGCGGATGCTCGCTTCGTTGGTCGGGTTGCCGATGTTGACGATCTGGCCGTCGCACAGGCCATCGCGGTTCTCAATGATGCGGAACAGCGCTTCGATGCCGTCGTTGATGTCGGTGAAGCAACGTTTCTGTGCGCCGCCGTCCATCAGTTTGATCGGCGAACCTTCCACCAGGTTGAGGATCAGCTGGGTGATGGCGCGGGAAGACCCGATGCGCGCGGCGTCCAGGTTATCCAGACGCGGCCCCATCCAGTTGAACGGACGGAACAGCGTGAACTTCAGGCCTTCTTTGGCGCCGTAAGCCCAGATCACCCGATCCAGCAGCTGTTTGGAGACCGAGTAGATCCAGCGCTGTTTGTTGATTGGCCCGACGATCAGACGCGAATGGTCTTCGTCGAACTCTTTGTCGTCGCACATGCCGTACACTTCTGAGGTGGACGGGAAGATGATGCGCTTGTTGTATTTCACGCAGTCGCGAACGATCTTCAGGTTCTCTTCGAAGTCAAGCTCGAACACGCGCAGCGGGTTACGGGTGTATTCGATCGGCGTCGCGATCGCCACCAGCGGCAGCACCACGTCGCATTTCTTGATGTGATACTCGATCCACTCGGAGTGGATGCTGATGTCGCCTTCCACGAAGTGGAAACGCGGGTTGTCGAGGAAGCGGCTGATGGCGTCAGAGCCGATATCCAGGCCGTAGATGTCGTAGCGATCGTCACGCAGCAGGCGTTCGGTCAGGTGGTTACCGATGAAGCCGTTAACTCCGAGGATCAGCACGCGAGTGCGGCGTTTCATTACGGCATTCGGCTTGGCGGCCAGGCGCACGTCGGTGACGATGCCCATTTCTTGCGCCAGGCGGCTGCCCTGCACGTACAGACCGCTGTCGTTCTGGCCGGCGACGATCTCCAGCGCGCCTTCGCCACAGGCGATGACCAGCGGCGAGGTGCTCAGCACGGTGCCCGGTTGTTTATCATGTTGGGTATCCAGCACGCGGGAGCGCCAGACGATCAGCTTGCGCTGGCCGAGGTAGCTGAATGCGCCCGGGTACGGTTCGGTGACGGCGCGTACCAGGTTGTTGATCTCTTTGGCGGACTTGTGCCACAGGATCTCGCCGTCCGCTGCGGTGCGGCGGCCGAAGTAGCTGGCCTGAGACTCATCCTGCTTGGTGAAGGTGGCGGTGCCGTTCTTCAGCTTCGGCAGCTGCTCTTGCAACACGACCTGCGCGGCTTCCAGCACTTTTTTGTGCAGCGTCAGCGCGGTGTCGTTGTCTGCGATGGTCACTTTCTGCTGACCGACGATGTCGCCGGCATCCGGGCGTTTCACCATCTTGTGCAGCGTGGCGCCGGTTTCGGTTTCGCCATTCACCAGCGCCCAGTTCACCGGGGCGCGGCCACGGTAGTGCGGCAGCAACGAACCGTGCAGGTTGAAACCGCCCTGCGGCGCCAGCGACAAGATCTCGTCGCTCAGCATGTGGCGGTAGTAGAACGAGAAGATCACGTCCGGCTGCAGTGCGCGGATGCGGTCAACCCATAGCGGGTGATTTACGTCTTCCGGCGCATAGACCGGCAGATCCAATTCGGCGCCCAAACGGGCCACGGAGGAGAAGAAATTGTTCTCACCAGGGTCGTCGGTGTGCGTGAATACGGCCTGCACGTCATAACCCGCCTCAGTCAGCGCTTTCAGACCTGCGCAGCCAATATCGTGGTAAGCAAATACAATAGCTTTCATCATTCTTCTTCCTGAGTATTGTGGTCCTGCTGTGCACCGACCACTTTCTGAACAAAATAGCGAGGACGCGCACGCACGTCGGTATAGATGCGGCCGATGTATTCACCCAGTAGCCCCATGCCAACAAACTGGGCGCCGATAAAGGTGAACAGCACGGCGAAGAGGGTGAACACGCCGCCGGCGGCCCATTCAGGGCCGAGCAGCAGACGCAGCGCAATCAGCACCAGTGCCAATACAAACCCGGACAGCGCCACGATGCTGCCGACCACGCTGAGCAAACGCAGCGGCGTAGTGGTCAGGCAGGTGATCAGGTCGTACATCAGGTTGATCAGCTTCATCAGGCTGTACTTGGAGTCGCCAAACTCACGTTCGGCGTGACGCACGTCGATCTCGGTCGTGCGACGGGCGAAGGTGTTCGCCAGAATCGGGATAAAGGTACTGCGCTCATGGCAGTGCAGCATCGCCTCAACGATATGACGACGGTAGGCACGCAGCATGCAGCCATAGTCCCCCATCGACTTGCCGGTGGCGCGTTGAATCATCATATTGATCACGCGCGAGGCGCTTTTGCGGAACCAGGAGTCTTGACGGTTGGCGCGCACGGTGCCCACCACGTCATAGCCCTCTTCCGCCACGCTGACCAGACGAGGGATCTCCTCCGGCGGGTTCTGCAGATCGGCGTCCAGCGTAATCACCAAATCGCCGGTCACCTGATTGAAACCGGCCATAATGGCCGAGTGCTGGCCATAGTTGCGGTTCAGTAAGACAGCGACCACGTTGCTGTCCGGCTTTTCCGCCGCCGCAGTCAGCATGTCGGCGGAATTGTCGCTGCTGCCATCGTCGACGAGGATGATTTCATAGGGTTGAGATAACTGCTTACAGGCGGCAGTAGTGCGTTCCAGCAACGCCGGCAAGCTTTCCTGCTCGTTGTATACCGGGATGACTATCGACACTTTTTTAATCGGTTCAACGCGAGACACGTAAAGACTCCACAACAGAAGACAAGGCATTGACCACGCGATCCACGTCGGCGTCGGTCATATCAGGGAATAGCGGTAAGGTGCACAGCCGCGCCGAGTTCCACTCGGTATTCGGCAAAGAAAGCTGCGGATAGCGCTCACGGTAGAATTTCTGGGTGTGCGCGGCACGGAAATGCAGCCCGGTGCCGATGCCAACCTCTTTCAGGCGCTCCATCAGTTGGTCGCGATCGAGGCCGCAGCGCTCGGGATCGACGCGCACCATAAACAGGTGCCAGGCGTGGTCATGCGGATAATCCGGCACGCCCAACGGTTGGAACGGCGAGCCTTCCAGCGCGCTCAGGTAGCGCTGCGCCAGCGCCTTGCGACGCGCGTTCAGCTCGGCGAAGCGCGAAAGTTGCACCACGGCGATCGCCGCGTGAATGTCGGACAGATTGTATTTGTACCCCGGTTCCACCACTTCGGCCTGCGGTTTGCGGCCAAGCTGCTGGCGATCGAAGGCATCGACGGCCAGACCGTGGAACTTCAGGCAACGCAGGCGATCCGCCAGCGCATCGTCGTCGGTGGCGATCAGGCCGCCTTCGGCGCAGGTCACGTTTTTGATCGCATGGAAAGAGAAAATCGCCGTGCCGCGCGCGCCGACCCATTCGCCGTTGTAGCGCGTGCCGACCGCGTGGGCGGCGTCTTCGATCAGCGGCAGACCATGGCGTTCGGCCACGGCGCGCAGCGCATCCATCTGCAGGGGGGCACCGGCGTAATGCACCGGAACAATCGCTTTGGTATTCGGGGTGATGGCAGCCTCGACGTCGGCGGCGCTGACCATCAACGTATCGCGGTCAACATCGATCATCACCGGCGTGGCGCCCAGCAGCTCGATCATGTTGAGGGTGGAGACCCAGGTTTGCGAAGGGGTGATGACTTCGTCGCCAGGGCCGACGCCAAGCGCCATTAACGTGATGTGCATGCCCGCCGTGGCGGAACTGACCGCGATGGCGTGCTTACAGCCGAAGGTGGAACAGAAGTCGCTTTCCAGTTGCTGGTTTTGCGGCCCGGTGGTGATCCAACCGGAGCGCAACACTTTCTCTACCGCGGCGATTTCTTCATCGCCGATGGCCGGACGAGAGAAAGGCAAAAATTGATCCATAGTTAACCCCAAACGTATCGAGCTGCTTTTGATGACACTGTAAATCCCTTTCGTTTAACGAATATTAAACGCCAGAGAAGAATCGTTTCCGTGGATTAACTGACAATGTAAGGCCGCAAGCTTAACTAAACCTTAAGACGAGACTCGTCATCAGTGGGAGAACTGATAGGAAGGTGCCGTCATCATTAATTTAAATTTATTATTAAAATCAATTTCTTATATTTATTAATAATTATTTACTTATTTTATTTTTGCCGAATCAAGCGTAGCACGTCATCGACGTTTTTCAAGAAAATCCACGAGAAAATGAGAGGCAGCACAATAATAGCCGATGATTACCCGGATATTTATATTCACTACGTTTAGTTTTCGTTTACATTTATGCCGCCGGGGCGAATTAAGCCGTGCGGGTCATGATCCAACGCTGGTTCCCCACCCATTGCAGGTGGAAATCCACTTCATAGATCTGCGACAACAGTGCGGGCACCATCACCTCACGGGTGATGCCCTGCGCGACCAACTGCCCAGCGTGCAACAACCAAACCCGATCGGCCTGCTGCAGGGTATGATTCAGATCGTGCGCACACACTAGCGCGCTGCGCCCACTTTGGCAGAATTCGCGCAGCAGGCGATCCAGCGCAACCTTTTGCGCCACATCCAGGCTATTGGTCGGTTCATCCAGCAACAACAATCGGCTATGCGGGTTGACGCTGGGCCACACCTGCAGCAATACCGCCGCCAGTCGCACCCGTTGCCATTCTCCGCCGGAAAGCTGCGCCAGCATGCGTGACAGTTTATCCACCAGCTTCAACCGCTGGCACAGATAGAGGATGGCTTGCTCCACCTCGGTTTGCGCCGCGCCGGCAGGCCGGTGCAACGCCAAATACTGAAACACCGGCATGAGCGACACCGGCGGCTGTTGCTGGCTGAGATAACCGCGTCGGTGCGCCAGCTCGTCGCCCGAATAACCGGACAGCGCGCGTCCGTCCAGGCAGACTTCGCCCTGCCCCGGCAGCATGCCCGCCGCCCGGGCCAGCAAGGTGCTCTTCCCTGCGCCATTTGGGCCGATCAGGTGAACCTGCAACCCGCCGTCAATCTGTGCCGTAAAAGGCGCCAGGCGCCCCGCCACCCCAACCTCAACGAGTTGCAGCATCCGTATTATCCCGCCAGCGCTTGTTTCACCGCCGCCACCAGCGCCGGATCCTCTGGCGTGGTGTCAGGCGAGAAGCGCTGGATCACCGTGCCGTCGCGTGCGATAAGGAATTTCTCGAAGTTCCACAGAATATCGCCGGTGTGCTTCGGCGCACGCCCTTTGCTGGTCATCCGCGCCAGGAACTCGCTGCCTTCCGGGGCGACAGCTTCCGGCTGGGCGGCAATCAACGCCTGATACAGCGGATGACGGCCTTCGCCGTTCACCTCAATCTTGGCGAACATCGGGAATTGCACGCCGAAGGTTCCGCGGCAAAACGCCAGGATCTCTTCGTTGCTGCCCGGCTCCTGACCCAGAAATTCATTGGACGGGAACCCCAGAACTTCCAGCCCCCGATCGCGATAGGTTTCGTACAGCGCTTCCAGCCCTTCGTACTGCTTGGTCAGGCCGCACTCCGAGGCTACGTTGACCACCAGCAGCACCTTGTCCTGATAGCTCCCCAGCGTGGTGGCCTGATTCTCGATAGTCTGTAACGGCAGATTGTAGATTGGCTTACTCATCGGTTGTCATCCTTTGGTTTTTTAATGGCAGGTGAATAAAGAAAACTACCTTACGCCCTTTGTCCGGGTCAGTAACCAGATAAATAGCGGCGCCCCCAGCGTGGCGGTCACCACGCCGATCGGCAGCTCGGCCGCCAGCAGCGCAACGCGGGCCACCACATCGGCCACCAGCAACACGCCGGCCCCCGCCAGCGCGCAGGCCGGCAACAGATAGCGCTGGTCAGTCAGGCCCGTAAGCCGCAAAATATGCGGGATCACCAGGCCGACGAAGCCGATCACCCCGGCCAGCGCCACGCTGACACCGACCAGCCAGCCGATCGCCAGCACCAGCAGATTGCGCCACAGATGCAGCGACAGCCCGAGCTGTCGCGCCTGCACCTCGCCCAGCGCCATCAGATTGAGCACCCGCCCCTGGCCACACAGCCACAGCAACACCGGCAGCAGCGCCAGCACCAGCCACTTTTGGCGCCAGTCTACGCCACCGAAGCCGCCCATCATCCAGTACATCAGCTGCCGCAGATCGAGACTGGTACTGAAATAAACTGCCCAGGTCATCAGCGCGCTACACACGATGCCCAGCGCCACGCCGACCAGCAACAACCGCGCATTGGTCAAGCGTCGCCGGCGAGCAAAGCCCAACAGCAAGAAAGTCATCGCCAGCGCACCGACTATCGCGGCGGCGCTCAACAGCGCCACCGGCAACAAACCGTGCCCCAACAACACCGTCAGCACCAGCGCGACACCGGCGCCGTTAGCGACGCCCAGCAGACCGGGCTCCGCCAGCGGGTTTTCAAACAGCGCCTGCATCACCGCGCCCGCCACCGCCAGGGCAGCGCCGACCAGCATCACCGCCAGCGCGCGCGGCAAGCGCAGTTGCCAAACGAACAGTTGCGCCCGTTCGCTGAACCATTCTGACGGCCATATCCATTGGTCGCCGGCGCAAAGGCTGAACAGTAAAGCCACCGCCACGCCCAGCGCCAACAGACTGACCTGGCGTTTATCGCAGTAACGTTGATGTTGCAACAGTAAGGTGAAGGTACGGCTGGTTGGCATGGCGCGGCGATTCCCTGCCGGCCGCTGTCGTGGCCGGATAATTGACGTCTGAGTCGAATATTAGGGGGTTAACGCCGCAAGGGGAAGCCTTGCGTAGGCGATGGCGCAGGAAAGCAGCGGCTGGTCCTGCCCGTCATCGCAACGATGATGGCAAAACCAGCCGCCGATAAACTCAGGGATTAACGATGCGGGCCGGCGTTGCCCGGTGGATAAGGCTGACCGCGGGCGTCATCACGGCGGTCATGGTCACCACGATCGTCATGACGGCGGTCGTGGTCGCGATTATCGCGATCGCCGTGGAACGGATTGCCGCTGCGTGCCGGCTGGCGATGTTCATAGCCACGCGGCGGCGAAGGTTGCCAGCGTCCGCCGTCCCAGTACAGACCGCGCGCATTGCGCTCCCCCAGACCTCGGCCCTGGTGCGCATGCCACCACTGCGGTGGGCGCCAGTCGTAGCCATCCCAGTAGTAGCCGCGGCGGTCCTGATCCCCCAGGTGCAGAGAAACGCCCGGCACGTTGATATCGACGGACACATCGGCCTGCGCCGCCAGCGGCAGCGACAGCGACAGCGGGATACACACCAGCAACAGGATTTTTTTCATTTTACCTTCTCACTCTATTTTTCTTGCTGCAGTGGTTATATCAGCGCATTTATTTAACGACTATCTCATCGATACCTATTTTCAGATCGTTTTCGACGGCCTTACACAATCCCTACACTGTTTGCCGCCGCCTTTAATTATCATAGCCACTGACAAGGCTTAACGAATTGCTGACATCGCTTAAGCGACGCGAAAATTATAATTAACCGGATTCCCATCGGAGGATAATAAAATGATTAAACGTATAGGTAGGTTGTTAGCCGTTGTAGCCTTGGCCTCAAGCCTCAGCGCCTGCTGCTGGGGCCCTCACTGGGGCGGCGGCCACCGCGGCGATGGCCCTGGCCATTATTACGGCCGTTACTGAGGAGAGAAAATAGATTCACTCATCAACAATAATAAGATATAAGAATATTCCGCAACTGAGGTTAAATTAATTCCTCCATACCGACTTAACGAACAAATTTAATAGTCGCCTTGAGAATTAGGAATAAACTGAATTTTGTCCCAGAAAAGAAAAAGGCCGCGCAAGCGGCCTTTTTTGATGTCACGTCACTCACCCTTTCGGGCTGGCGTTTTCTACCCGGCTTTTCAGCTTCTGCCCCGGACGGAAGGTCACCACGCGGCGCGCCGTAATCGGAATGTCTTCGCCGGTCTTCGGGTTACGCCCCGGACGTTGGTTCTTGTCACGCAGATCAAAGTTGCCAAAACCCGACAGTTTTACCTGTTCGCCATTCTCAAGGGCCCGACGGACCTCTTCAAAGAACAGTTCCACCAGGTCTTTGGCGTCCCGTTTGCTAAGCCCAAGCTTCTCAAACAGGTGTTCTGACATTTCAGCTTTAGTAAGCGCCATAGGTTCAATCCCTCAAGGATGCTTGGAATCGCTGTTTTAGAGCCTCTACGCATTTTGCAACGGTAGCGGCTATCTCCTCTTCTTCCAGTGTACGAGCGGTATCCTGCAATACCAGACTGATAGCCAGGCTCTTGTCACCTTCTGCCACGCCCTTGCCACGGTACACGTCAAACAAGTTTACGCCAACTACCTGATTTGCGCCAACTTTCTTACACTCGGCCAAAATATCTTCTGCGGGGACGTTTTCAGCCACCACAACAGCGATATCACGGCGGTTTGCCGGGAAGCGCGAAATCTCCCGCGCCTGAGGCACGGCGCGGCTCGCAAGCTTGTTCCACTCCAGTTCAAACACCACGGTGCGGCCGTTAAGATCCAGTTTACGTTCAAGTTCCGGGTGAACCACACCGATGAAACCAACGCGTTCGCCGTGCAAATAAATCGCCGCACTTTGCCCTGGATGCAGGGCCGGATTGGCTTCCGCCCGGAACTGAATTTCGGATAATTTACCGGTCAGCTCGAGGACAGACTCCAGATCCCCTTTTAAATCATAGAAGTCGACGGGCTTGCGCGCCAGATCCCAATGTTCATCGTGCGTATGGCCGGCGATCACGCCTGCCAGCATGACGTCCTGACGGATACCCAGATTTGCCGCACTATCAGGCACAAAGCGCAGGCCGCTTTCGAACAGGCGCAGACGCGTCTGCTGGCGGTTCTGGTTGTACACTACCGCGGACAGCAGGCCGGTCCACAGCGACAGGCGCATGGCCGACATTTCGACCGAAATCGGGCTCGGCAGGATCAGCGCTTCTTCATTCGGATGCAGCAACGCCTGCACTTTCGGATCGACGAAGCTATAGGTGATCGCTTCCTGATAACCGTGATCGACCAGCATGGTCTTCACGCGCTTGAGCGTCAGATCGGCTTCGCGATGCTGGGTCATCACCAGATCGGCACGCACCGGCACATCCGGGATGTTGTCGTAGCCGTAAACACGCGCCACTTCTTCCACCAGATCCTCTTCGATCTCCATATCAAAACGCCAGCTCGGCGCGATCGCTTGCCAGCTGTCGCCCTGCTCGGTCACCTGGCAACCCAGGCGGCGCAGAATGTCGCTGACCTGCTCGCTCGGCACCACGTGGCCGATCAGGCGATCCAACTTCTCGCGGCGCAGCGTGATGGTGGCGCGCTTCGGCAGTTCGTTTTCATCGGTCACGTCAATAATCGGACCGGCCTGGCCACCACAGATGTCGAGCAGCAGGCGCGTGGCGCGCTCCATCGCTTTGTACTGCAGCGCCGGATCGACACCGCGCTCATAGCGATGAGAAGCATCGGTGTGCAGGCCGTGACGGCGCGCACGACCGGTGATCGATAGCGGACTGAAGAAAGCGCACTCCAGCAGCACGTCCTGGGTTTCCCCGTTGACGCCGGAATGCTCGCCACCGAAGATGCCGCCCATCGCCAACGCTTTTTGATGATCGGCGATCACTAAGGTGTCGGCGTTCAGTTTGGCTTCGTTACCGTCCAGCAGCGTCAAGGTTTCCCCTTCTTCCGCCATGCGCACCACGATGCCGCCGTCGATGCGGCTCAGATCGAAGGCGTGCATCGGCTGGCCAAGTTCCAACAGCACATAGTTGGTGACGTCGACGACGGCATCGATAGAACGGATACCGCAACGACGCAGTTTTTCACGCATCCACAGCGGGCTTGGCGCCTTGACGTCGATGCCTTTCACCACGCGGCCCAGATAACGCGGGCACGCCTGCGGCGCGTCAACGCGGATCGGCAGCGTGGCGTCGATAGTGGCAGCCACCGGGCTCATATCCGGCTCGGTCAGCGCAACCTGGTTCAGTACGCCCACGTCACGCGCAACGCCGATGATGCCCAGGCAGTCGGCGCGGTTCGGCGTGACGCTGATCTCGATGGTGTTGTCGTTCAGTTTCAGATAGTCGCGGATGTCGGTGCCGATCGGCGCATCCAGCGGCAGCTCAATGATGCCGTCATGATCGTCGGAAATGCCCAGCTCGGAGAATGAGCACAGCATGCCTTCCGAAGGCTCGCCGCGCAGCTTGGCGGCCTTGATTTTGAAGTCGCCCGGCAGCACCGCGCCCACGGTGGCGACCGCCACTTTCAGGCCGGTGCGGCAGTTCGGCGCGCCGCAGACGATGTCGAGCAGGCGATCGCCGCCTACGTTAACCTTGGTGACGCGCAGTTTGTCGGCGTTCGGGTGTTGGCCGCACTCGACCACTTCGCCCACCACAACGCCGTTAAACGCGCCGGCAACCGGATCCACGCCGTCCACTTCCAAACCGGCCATGGTGATTTGATCGGATAATGCTTCGCTGCTGATGGCCGGGTTTACCCACTCGCGCAACCAGAGTTCACTGAATTTCATGTGATATTCCCGCCTTACTTAAACTGTTTGAGGAAACGCAGATCGTTTTCGAAGAATGCGCGCAGGTCGGTGACGCCGTAACGCAGCATCGTCAGGCGCTCCATGCCCATACCGAAGGCGAAGCCGGAGTAAACTTCCGGATCGATGCCCACGTTGCGCAGCACGTTCGGATGCACCATGCCGCAGCCCAGCACTTCCAGCCATTTGCCGTTCTTGCCCATCACGTCCACTTCAGCGGACGGTTCGGTGAACGGGAAGTAGGACGGACGGAAACGAACCTGCAGGTCTTCTTCAAAGAAGTTATTCAGGAAATCGTGCAGCGTGCCCTTCAGGTTGGTGAAGCTGATGTCTTTATCGACGATCAGCCCTTCCATCTGGTGGAACATCGGGGTGTGAGTCTGATCGTAGTCGTTACGATAAACGCGGCCCGGCGCAATGATGCGGATCGGCGGCTGCTGGTTCTTCATGGTGCGGATCTGCACGCCGGAGGTCTGAGTGCGCAGCAGGCGCGTGGCGTCGAACCAGAAGGTATCGTGGTCGGCGCGCGCCGGGTGATGCCCTGGAATATTCAGCGCGTCGAAGTTATGGTAATCGTCTTCAATCTCCGGGCCGGTAGCGACGGAGAAGCCCAGCTCGCCGAAGAAGGTTTCGATGCGGTCGATGGTGCGGGTCACCGGGTGCAGGCCGCCGTTTTCCATGCGACGGCCCGGCAGAGAGACGTCGATGGTTTCAGCCGCCAGGCGCGCGTTCAGCGCGGCGCTTTCCAGCGCGTTCTTGCGCGCATTCAGGGCGTCTTGCACCTCTTGCTTGGCCTGGTTGATCACCGCGCCGGCCGCCGGGCGGTCTTCCGCCGGTACGTCGCGCAGAGACTGCATCTGCAAGGTGAAATGACCTTTCTTGCCAAAATATTCGACGCGTACCAAATCTAACGCGGCAACATCCTGGGCATCTTCTACGGCTGCCTTGGCACTGGCAACCAGCTCTGCGAGATGTGGCATTGCTTTCCTCTTCCTCTGGCCGGGATGGCCCTAAGTAATTGTTATCTATTATTCGAACACGCCTTTGAGCAATCTTCAAAGACTTTTCAATGCGTTGTCGGCCGGATGGCTCACCTGCGCGGCACAGGGCCGGCTGAGTACCCGCCGTTCTCACCGCAACGCTTTGCAAGGCGAGCCGATGGCCAAAAACAAAAAAGCCTCCACGAGGGAGGCTTAGGCGCTACTTTTCGTTTCTTTTCTTACGCGCAAAGCCTCCTGAAATCAGGCGCTAAAGTAAAAAAAGAAACGAAAAATAGCTGCGTGCATGATTGCGGTACCTTGTCGATGATTGACCACCAGTGATATAGCGGCGGGCAATGAAAGTCAATATTTGTCGCTGAAAACAAAGATTAAAAGAGGGAGCAAGCTCCCTCTTCTACTGACTTACGCCAGAGCTGCTTTCGCTTTCTCAACCAGTGCGCCGAAGGCCACTTTGTCGAAGACTGCGATGTCAGCCAGGATCTTACGGTCAATTTCGATCGACGCTTTTTTCAAGCCGTTGATGAACTTGCTGTAAGACAGACCGTTCTGACGAGCAGCTGCGTTGATACGTGCAATCCACAGCTGACGGAACTGACGCTTACGTTGACGACGGTCACGGTAAGCATACTGGCCTGCTTTGATTACTGCCTGGAAGGCAACACGATATACGCGCGAACGGGCACCGTAGTAACCTTTCGCCTGCTTCATAATTTTCTTGTGACGTGCGCGTGCAATTACACCACGTTTTACGCGAGCCATATGCTCTCTCCTAAAGTCTTATTCTAAATTCAAAAAAAATGGCTTATGCGTACGGCAGGCACGCGGTAACCAGGACCAGATCGTTTTTAGACACCATGCCTTTCGGACGCAGGTGACGTTTACGCTTGGTTGCTTTTTTGGTCAGAATATGACGCAGGTTGGCATGTTTACGCTTAAAACCACCGCTGCCGGTTTTTTTGAAGCGCTTGGCTGCACCACGTACAGTTTTAATCTTTGGCATTTTAATTAAATCCACTTCGCATTGTTAAACAACGAATCAGTTGGGCGAATAAAACCCACACAGCGCAAGCGCCGCGCGGGTTCCATTACTTGTAAGCCTTACTGTTTCTTCTTAGGAGCGAGCACCATAATCATCTGGCGGCCTTCGATCTTCGTAGGGAAGGATTCGACCACTGCCAGATCCATATCTTCACACAGGTCTTTACGGACGCGGTTAAGCACTTCCATACCGATCTGCTGGTGCGCCATCTCACGCCCACGGAAACGCAGGGTGATTTTGGCTTTATCGCCATCTTCCAGAAAGCGAATCAGGTTGCGTAGTTTGACCTGATAGTCGCCATCATCGGTGCCAGGACGGAATTTGATTTCCTTAACCTGGATAACTTTTTGCTTCTTCTTCTGTTCTTTCGTCGACTTGCTCTTCTCGTAGAGGAATTTGCCGTAATCCATGATTCGGCAAACTGGCGGTTCGGCATTTGGGCTGATTTCTACTAAATCAACGCCCGCTTCCTCAGCTTTTTCAAGAGCTTCATTCAGACTGACAATACCAATCTGCTCGCCATCGACGCCGGTTAGGCGAACTTCTTGCGCGCGAATTTCTCTGTTAATGCGATTAGGACGCGCCGGTTGAACTCGTTTTCCGCCTTTAATACTTTATTCCTCCAGTTGATGAAGACTACGGCTGCGAATCTCTTTCAGCAGCTTGTCTACGACTTCGTTTACGTCCAGGCTTCCCAAGTCTTTGCCACGGCGGGTACGAACGGCAACTTTGCCTGCTTCGACCTCTTTGTCACCGCACACCAACATGTAAGGGACTCGACGTAAAGTATGTTCGCGAATTTTAAAGCCAATCTTCTCATTTCTCAAGTCCGCTTTCACGCGAATACCTGCATCCTGCAGTTTTTTGGTCAATTGCTGGACGTAATCAGACTGGCTATCGGTGATATTCATCACCACCACCTGCACCGGAGCGATCCAGGTCGGGTAGAACCCGGCATATTCTTCGGTAAGGATACCGATGAAGCGTTCCATGGAGCCCAAAATGGCGCGGTGAATCATTACCGGCACGACGCGATCGTTGTTTTCGCCAACGTACGATGCGCCCAAACGGCCCGGCAAGAAGAAATCGAGCTGCACGGTACCACATTGCCATGCGCGATCCAAACAATCATGCAGGGTAAATTCAATTTTCGGTCCGTAGAAGGCGCCCTCACCCGGCTGATATTCAAACGGAATGCCGTTCTCGGTCAGCGCGGCGGCCAGGTCTTCTTCCGCACGGGTCCACATGTCGTCGGTGCCGATGCGTTTTTCCGGACGCGTGGACAGCTTGACGGCGATCTTGTCGAAGCCGAAAGTGCCGTACACGTCATACACCATGCGGATACATTCGTTCACTTCGGCGCGCACCTGCTCTTCGGTACAGAAAATGTGGGCGTCATCCTGCGTGAAGCCGCGCACGCGCATCAGGCCGTGCAGGGAACCCGAAGGCTCGTTGCGGTGGCAGCTGCCGAATTCACCCATGCGCAGCGGCAAATCACGGTACGACTTCAGGCCCTGGTTGAAGATCTGCACGTGACCCGGGCAGTTCATCGGCTTGATGCAGTATTCGCGGTTTTCCGACGCGGTGGTGAACATGGCGTCTTTGTAGTTTTCCCAGTGGCCGGTTTTTTCCCACAGCACGCGGTCCATCATGAACGGACCTTTCACTTCCTGGTACTGATACTCTTTGAGCTTCATGCGCACGAAGGCTTCCAGCTCGCGGAAGATAGTCCAACCGTCGTTGTGCCAGAACACCATACCCGGCGCTTCTTCCTGCATGTGATACAGGTCGAGCTGTTTGCCGATCTTGCGGTGATCGCGCTTGGCCGCTTCTTCCAGACGCTGCAGGTAGGCGTTCAGCTGCTTCTTGTCTGCCCAGGCGGTACCGTAGATACGCTGCAGCATTTTGTTTTTGCTGTCGCCGCGCCAGTAAGCGCCGGAGGTTTTCTGCAGTTTGAAATGGTGGCAGAAACGCATGTTCGGCACGTGCGGACCGCGGCACATGTCGACGTATTCTTCGTGGTGATACAGGCCCGGACGATCGTCATGGCTGATGTTCTCATCCAGGATCGCCACTTTATAGATTTCGCCGCGCTCAGCGAAGGTGTCACGGGCTTCTTGCCAGCTGACCTTCTTCTTGATGACGTCGTAATCCTTATCGGCCAACTCGTGCATCCGCTTTTCCAGCAGATCCAGGTCTTCCTGCGTCAGGGTGCGGTCGATGTCCACGTCATAATAAAAACCGTTGTCGATCACCGGACCGATCGCCATTTTGGTATCCGGCCACAGCTGCTTGATCGCATGACCCAGCAGGTGCGCGCAGGAGTGGCGCATGATTTCCAGACCGTCTTCATCTTTGATGGTGATGATGGCCAGCTGCGCATCCGATTCGATCAGATCGCCGGCGTCAACCAGCTCGCCGTTGACGCGGCCGGCGATACAGGCTTTCGCCAGGCCAGGGCCGATATCGCGCGCGACATCCATCGGGGAAACGGGGTGGTCGAAATGACGCTGACTACCGTCAGGAAGAGTAATAACAGGCATTAATAATTCCTTATCTACAGTGGTGACCCACACGACAGATCACATGCAGTACGAAAATTGGATTTTGGGTTTGGTCAGCCAGGTTTCAGATCTCGCCCACAATTGCCAGATTGAAACCTCACTGGGTATACAGAATGGAACGCATACCTTCTCAGCCGCATTCGGCTAAGCGAATAGTATCACTAAAATTGTTCCGGATAAATAAAGTGCCGCCGCCCTCACACTTTCGCCTTATTCGGCGCAAAAACGTCTTTCAGGTAGCTGAGGGTGGCCAACAGACACAGGCCATAGCCCAACAGTTCGCACCCCTCTTCCACCATGTTTTTCACCACTCGGTTGTAGCCGTCCAGCATCAGCGTTTGCCACAGCGCGCTCATGCCGAACAGGCGTGAAAACACCAGAATGCACAGCAGGCCGGCGCACATCATGCCGTAGCCGGGATGCGTCACGAAATAGGCCAGACCGCGCACCGTGGCCGCAATATGCCGTGCCGCATGCCACAGGCAGGCCAAGGCGACCGCCAGTGCGAACCACACCCAGGCGCCATGCCACAACGCATCGAACGCGAAGTCCATCTCGCGGATCAGCATGCAGAGAAAGAAGCCGCCAACCAGCAGCCAGGCGGAACGCCGTTCAGCCTGTCGCCGGGCCGCGGCGAAAAAACCGCCGGAGATGGCGAGCAGCAACAGTTCCTGTGCCGCTTCGGTCAGCGAGGTTTCATGAACGAAGTTATGCAGCCAGTGCACATCGATAAACACCAGGCCGACCAATGCCGCCATGAAGGCGGCGGAAAGCGCGAATGCGCCGATTTTCCCCAGTAAAAGATGCAGTTCTTGTTTCATAATCACACTCATTATTATTTACAGCGCATCTATGGTATCCACCTGTTCTCAGGGATCGTGGCAATTGGTGCCTAATGCCCTGAGCCACGCGAAAGGTGGTCGTTAATTACGCCGAAACAATAAAAAAACCCCGGCACCTGGGCCGGGGTGGGGCCAGTCTTTCCTGGCTGTCACTTCATCGTCGTCAGTATTCCAGGCTCTCATCCCTCTATCATCGAGACGCGCAAAGGAGCCCGAAGATTACGCCTGCGCAGGTGATACCGCGATACGGCGGGCATTGGTGTTAACGCCCCACAAGCCTGCCAACGCACTGACCACTGCGCCAATCAACAGCGCAAAGAATGACCATAATGCGGCCCGCGACAATTCGTCTGCAGCAGCGGCAGCCTGTTCGCGCGCTTTCTGTTTCAGCTCCACATACTCCTGTTTTGCCTGATTGATTTTTGCTTCGGCGTCATCCAAACGCTGATTAACCAGCTGCGCAGTTTTATTTTTGGCTTCGACCAAATTCTTCACCGTCTGGTCCACTTCCTGCGGCGTCATATCGGTATTTTCTGCCAAGGCCTTTTTCAGGGCGTCTTGATCCACATCTTGCGAGATGGCCTCACCCTGTTTTTTAAGCTTGGCGACCAGTTGATTAATAATGGCGTCGCTATTGTCAGGCTGAAGTACCAGGGCTTTTACTGCGTCCGCCAAATCAGTTTTGGCCGCATTCAACTGCTGTTGCATGAATTCAGGCTGCAATGACGGGATACCGCTTTTTTTAAGCGCCGTAACCACATCGCCTTGCAGCTGTTCAGGTTCCAAGGTTGTGTCAATGCCCAACTTGTCAAACACTTTACCGCCGGCGTCCGCCAATCCGGATGCCCCTTTGCCAATCGCTGAACCGGCGCCGGAGAGCAAGCTGCCGGAGGTCGAAGCGATAGCGCCCAGCGCATTGCCGGTCGCCTTCACTGCAGACCCGACCAGCATCCCACCCAGTACCGCCGCCACAATCAGTGACGTAGCCCAGACCAGGAAGCCATGAATAAGTCCGTCATTAGCAGCCAAACGCCCAGCAATAAAAGCGCCGGCGGCCAAACTAATAATGATTGAAACAGCGGACCAAATCACTACGGTGGTACCGGCGCCGTTTATCGGATCGTCTGATGTCGGATCCACGATGGAGAATCCAAGACTGGTGCCTAACGTCGACAGCAGCAGTGAAACAGCCAATACGGTGATCACGCCGCCGATGACGCTGCCCCAGGAGATTTTTTTCGCCGCTACCCATTCTTTTGCCACTTCCATAGTAAAACTCCTTTTAAGTTTTCGATTATAAAGAAATGCCAGAAAGCCTTACCATTATAGACTCGCTTCATCAATCAGGCGGTTAAAGGGTGAAAACAGTTAAAAATAATTAATGATAATAACATCAAGAGTGCGTCTACTCTCAGCGGCGATACGCTGACAGACCGTCTTAGCATCACTATTCTTACGCTATCCACCAGTGAACAGGGTCTTAGCGCACAACATGAACCGGTTACTCGCAGCCCTCATCGTGGCGTGCGCGGCATTGGCGACGTTATATGGGCTGGTGCATTTTGGCGCACGTTCGGTGCCGCGCGCGATCGCGGTCAACGAAGCGCCGCTGGGGTGTGAGGATGAACCTGAGCTCGCCGGCGAGTGCGGCGATGACGATGAGTCTCCCGCCGACCAATTTCGCCGGCCGGCGGCACTGAACGCCCGGGCCGACGGTTAATTAACGTTACGAGCTATCCCCATTGCCGCCAGGCGTACGGCAAGCTAGGCTGTTCAGCTCATGGGCCGCCGTTTGGCGGCTTGAACGTTGCACAGGGAGTCTATTTTATGACGGGTATTTTGCAGTTATTCCAGGCCATCGGACTGGGTTTGGTGCTGCTGTTGCCGCTGGCCAACCCGCTGACCACGGTGGCGTTGCTGCTCGGGTTGTCCGGCAATATGACGCGCGAAGAGCGTAATCAGCAGTCGCTGATGGCCTCGGTTTATGTGTTCTGCATCATGACGGTGGCGTTTTACGCCGGGCAGGTGGTGATGAACACCTTCGGCATTTCGATCCCCGGCCTGCGCATCGCCGGCGGCCTGATCGTCGCCTTCATCGGTTTTCGCATGCTGTTCCCGCAGCAGAGCCCCGAAGACGCGCCGGAGGTGGAGAGCAAGTCGCACGAGCTGCGCCACAAGACGTCGGCCAACATCGCCTTCGTGCCGCTGGCCATGCCGAGCACCGCCGGGCCGGGCACCATCGCGATGATCATCAGCTCGGCATCGAGCGTCAAAGCGAACTCGCTGGGCTTTGAACCCTGGGTGTTGGCCGTGGCGCCGGTCGCCATCTTCCTGACGGTCGCGGTGATCCTGTGGGCCTGCCTGCTCAGTTCCGGCGCCATCATGCGGTTGGTGGGGAAAAGCGGCATCGAGGCGATCTCGCGCCTGATGGGGTTCCTGCTGGTGTGTATGGGGGTACAGTTCATCATCAACGGCGTGCTGGAGATCATCTCCACCT
The DNA here is from genome assembly GCF_008011855.1 of Serratia bockelmannii. Lineage (GTDB taxonomy): Bacteria > Pseudomonadota > Gammaproteobacteria > Enterobacterales > Enterobacteriaceae > Serratia > Serratia bockelmannii. The sequence goes on along the minus strand of NZ_VOUX01000005.1, from coordinate 217,766 downwards.
ATACACCGACCGCCTGATCATACAAAACGGGCGCGACATCGCGCCCGTTGCCGTTATTTCCCCGCCGGCGCCTGCGCGCCCAAAATGCCCTTGCCTTCCGGCACTTCGGTAAAGCGACTGAGGATCTCGCTGTAGGTCTTGGCCGGATCCAAATCCGGGAACTGCGCCGGATAGATAAACTTCGCCAGATACTCTAGCCCGACGATGTTGTACGGGTGGTTGTAGAAGTTATGGTAGATGCCGTAGAACCGCCCTTCCTTCACCGCCGACACCTGCGAGAACCCTGGGCGCTGCTTCATGCGGTTGAAGGCCTCATCCACCTGCTGCTGCGTCACGCCATAGCCGAACGGCACCGCGGCATTGGTCTTGCTGGCCCACTGCGAGCCGGAAACGATATACGCATCCGGTTTCATACTGATCACTTTTTCCAGCGCCACGTCGCCGGTCGCACCCGGCAGCAGCGCAGAACCGATGTTACGCGCGCCGACCGCTTCGACCAACGCGCCCCAGCCGACGTGCGCATGGGTGAAGCAGCAGGATTCCAGGCCATTCAGACCGGCCTTGGCTTCGAAGAACACCAACGGTTTGGGTGCCACCGCCTGCGTTTTGGCCAAAATGGCCTGATAATGCTGCTGATAATAATCGGTATATTGCTTGGCTTCGCTTTCACGGTTGAGGGTTTCCCCCAACAGCGTCACGCTTTTCGGCGTGTTTTCCACCGGCTTGAGCATGGTATCGATAAACAGCACCGGCACGTTCAGCGCCTTCAGCTTATCCAGCACGCCGGTTTGGCTCAGCGAAGGCTTGGAGCGCAGCTGGGCGATCATCAGATCGGGGCGCTTGGCGATCACGCTCTCCAGATTCACCTCGCCTTTATCGCTGAATCCCATGTCGATGATGTTTTTCGCCGCCGGCCATTTGCTTTGCAAGATTTCCCAGGTCGCCGCGTCGCTTTTCTTCAGCAGGTTATTCCAGGCCACCAGCCGGCCGAACGGGTTGGCGCGATCGAGCAGCGCCAGCGTGAGAATGTCGCGCCCGTCCTGCACCACGATGCGTTTCGGCTCCTGCGGGAGGGTGACCGTCTGGCCGGAGGTGTCGGTCAGGGTCAACGGATAGGTAGTGGCCATCGCCGGAGAGGCGAGTAAGGCGGCGCAGACCAGCGCCGGCAAAGTGATTCGACGGTGCACGAAAGACTCCTTAGTCATGAATACATTCAGGAAATACTAATGAGAATGGCTTGCATTATCAAAGATAACGCCCAGCATGCCGGCGATTAATTGCAAAGGGATGTGTAAAGGAAGGATAAGAGGCGCGCCGGAGCCGGCGCGCCCAGGGGATCACATCAGGCCGTAGATCAGCGCCGACAGCGCAATCAAGCCCATCACCAGCACGAAGACGTTGCTCGCCGCGCGATATTGGCGCATGGCCGGCACCGCACGCACCGCGTACATCGGCAGGATGAACAGGATCGCTGCAATCAGCGGGCCGCTGATGGTTTCGATGATGTGCAGCGCGCTGGGGTTCCACACCGTCGCCGCCCAGGTGAGCAGGAACAGTGCCACCGCCGAGATGCGGTGCGTCATGCGCGAGCTGAGCGGCTTGCCGACCGCGCGCGTGACGCCATCGATCAGGCTGGTCGCCCCTTCCGTCACCCCCAGCGAGGTGCCGAGATAGGATTTAGCCATTGCCAGCATTGCCATCACCGGGCCGAGATAGGCGATCAGCGGGTTGGAAAACTTGTTGGCCAGCGTGGTCAGCACCGTGATGTTCTGATCTTTCGCCTGCTGCATGTCTTCATGGGACAGGCTCAGCACGCAGCTGAACACGAAAAACAGCACGGTAACGCAGATCAGCACATAGCTGTAGCGCATGATGCGCGCGCAGCGGCGCTCCGCCTTGTCGCCATACAGGCTCTTCTGGGTCGAGGCGAAGGAGGAAATGATCGGCGCATGGCTGAAGGAAAACACCATCACCGGCACCGCCAGCCACAGTGAATGCCACAGCCCCGGCGTGTCGAAGCGGGTGGTGGCCAGGCCGTGCACGAAGTTGGCGGTATTCCAGCTCGGCATCAGGTACAGCGAAATACCCATCAGGAACACCAGCAGCGGGAACACCAGCATGCCCATCGCCGCCACGATGCTGTCTTTGCCACGCAGCAGCACCAGATTGAGCACTACGACCACCGCCAGACTCAGCCAGATACGCGGCAGCGGCGCCACGTGGAACTGGTGGATCAGGAAGCTGTCCAGCGCGTTGGTGATCGAAATGCTGTACACCAGCACGATCGGGAAGAACGCCATCAGATACAGCATCATGATGATTTTTCCGGCCAGCACGCCGAAGTGTTCCACCACCACATCGTGAATATTGCCGTCGCGGCTGGAGCCAGAAAGCACGAAGCGGCTGAGCGCGCGGTGCGGCAAATAGGTCAACGGGAAAGCGAACAGCGCCATCAACAGCAGCACCAGCGGGCCGTTCAAACCGGCGTTGATCGGCAAGAACAATGTGCCGGCGCCCACCGCGGTGGCATAGAGACCGAACATCCAGACGGTGTCGGTTTTGTTCCATTTGGCAGGCTGAGCGGCCGTCAGCGTGCCTGAATCGGGAGAAATCGTACTCATGAGACAGTCTACCTTAATCTGCAGCGCCAACGATTGCGCCTAACGGGATATCCTTCTCCGCGAATTTTTTAATAGTAATCAGTGAATTAAAGCGATATTTCATACTTACGCCTGATGAAAGGACGGCAAAGGATAATGAAAAATCCGCTGCGGGTCTATGTTTTATCGGCTGAACGGATGATTTGTGAACAGAAAATGCTGAAAAAACCGGCACGGGCAGGAAAAACTAAGGGCTCCTTGCGGAGCCCTTAAGCGGTTTACTTCTTCGCGTCCGGATGGTCCGGCACCTCGGCGCTGCCCATCTCCTTCTCGTCGCGGATCATCGAGCGGTCTTTACGCACGTCGGCCACGTCGGAGGCGCTCACCGGTTTGGCGCTGTTGCCCCAGCTGGTACGGATGAAGTTCACCACGTCCGCCACCTGCTGATCGTTCAGACGCCAGCCAAACGGCGGCATGGTGATGTTGGACACCGCGCCCTGCACCGCCGGCGTGGTGTTACCGGTCAGCACGATGTGGATCAGCGAGGTCGCGTCCTCGGTCTGCACCACCGGGTTGCCCTTCAGCGACGGGAAGGCGCGCTTATAGCCCACGCCGTCGGTGCGGTGGCAGGCCGCGCAGTTATCGACATACAGCGCCGCGCCGGGCTTGCTGTCGTCACCGCGCCACAGATCCTTGGCCACGCTGTCTTCGACCGGTGCCGCCTGCTGCTTGCCGTCTTTCGGCGGCAGCGATTTCAGGTAGCGTGCGATGGCGGTCAGATCGTCGTCGCTCAGGTATTGCAGGCTGTGCTCCACCACGTCGCTCATGCCGCCAAACACGATCGCCTTGTCGTTACGGCCGGTTTTCAGGAACTCGGTCAGCTCGGCTTCGCTCCAGCTGCCCAGGCCATCCTTACGGTCGCTGCGCAAGCTGGAAGCCACCCAGCCGTCGATCGGCGCGTTGCTGCCGGACAGGTAGTCGTCGCTTTCGCTGTTGCTCAGCGCTTTTTCCTGCATGGTGATGCTGCGCGGGGTATGGCAGGCACCGCAGTGGCCCAGGCCTTCCACCAGGTAGCGGCCGCGCTCAATCACCGGATCGGCCTTGGCGTCAGCGACGAAATCCGCCGGCGACGGCGCGAACATGCCGCGCCAGATGCTCAGCGGCCAGCGCATCGACAGCGGCCACGGGATGTCGGAATCCTTGTTGGCCTGCTCCACCGGCTGCACGCCGTGCATGAAATAGGCATACATGGCGCGCATGTCGTCCTCTTTCACCAGCGCGAACGACGGGTACGGCATCGCCGGGTACAGGGTGCTGCCGTTTTTGGCTACGCCCTTACGCACCGCGTTGTCGAAATCCTCGAAGCTGTAATCGCCGATGCCGGTTTTCTTGTCCGGCGTGATGTTGGTGGAGTAAATGGTGCCGATCGGCGTCTCCATCGCCAGACCGCCGGCGAAGGTTTTGCCGCTCTTGCCGTCGGTGTGGCAAGCCACGCAGTCGCCGGCGCGCGCCAGGTATTCACCGCGCTTGATCAGCTCGCTGCTGACGGTGGCGTCCTGCGCCCAAACGGAAAAACTCACTGCACTGAGAACCAGTGCCGGTACAAATGCTTTCATCGTTCGCCGTCCTTATGCCTGCACCAATGGGCCTGGGTTTTTCAGATACTGCTCGCGAATGGCGCAGGCAGACCAGTAAGCCAGCGCCGCCACGGTGCCGGTCGGGTTGTAGCCCAGCCCTTGCGGGAAGGCCGATGCGCCGATCGAGAACACGTTGTGCACGTCCCAGCTCTGCAGATAGCGGTTGACCGCGCTGGTCTTCGGATCTTCCCCCATTACCGCGCCGCCGTTCATATGGGTGGTCTGGTAGCTGGTGGTGTCGAAGTGGCTGTTGGCGTTTTTCGGGCTGCCGGCGATCAGTTTCGGGTTCATCGCCTTGGCGATCGGCGCCATCTTGTCGTACATGAACTGCGCCATCTTGATGTCGTTTTCCTGCCAGTCGAACGTCATGCGCAGCAGCGGCTGGCCAAAGACGTTCTTGTAGTTGGGATCGAGATCCAGATAGTTGTTGCGGTACGACTGGTGCGCGCCGTGGGCGTCCATCGAAACGTGGTGGGTGTAGGCATCCGCCACCGCCGCTTTCCATTTGCTGCCCCAGGCCGGGGTGCCCGGAGGCGTCGGCAGGCCGGAGATCGGCTTGGTGCCAGCCTGGTTGACCCAGAACGGCGAACCGCCGACGAAGCCTTCTTTGGCATGGTCGAAGTTATCGGCGTTGAAGTCGTCCACGCCCACGCCGTTGCCGCCGGCGCCGATGAACGGGTTGGTGAACACGTCTTTATCGAAGAACGCCTTGATGGTGGTCATGTTCTGGTAGGCGAAGTTGCGCCCGACCACGCCTTCGCCGGTCACCGGATCGTAAGGCTTGCCGATGCCGGACAGCAGCATCAGGTGCACGTTGTGGAACTGGAACGCGCCCAGGATCACCAGATCGGCCGGCTGTTCAATCTCGCGGCCCTGCGCATCGACGTAGTTCACGCCGGTGGCGCGGGATTTGTCGTCGGTCAGGTTGACCTTCAGCACGTTGGCGTTGGTGCGCAGCTCGAAACGTTTCTCCATGCGCAGCGCCGGCAAGATGTTGACGTTCGGCGAGGCCTTGGAATACATGTAGCAGGCGTAGCCGCTGCAGAAACCGCAGAAGTTGCACGGGCCCATCTGCGCGCCGTACGGGTTGGTGTAAGAGTCCGAGGTGTTGGCGGACGGCAGGTTGTAAGGGTGATAACCCACCTCCAGCGCCGCTTTCTCGAACAGCTGGGCGGAGTAGGTATTTTTCTGCGCCGGCAGCGGGAAGTCGCTGGAACGATCCGCCGCAAAGCGGTTGCCGCCCTTCTGCGCCACTTTCTGCCCTTTGATGGTCCAGGCGGTGCCGGAGGTGCCGAACACTTTCTCCGCTTTATCGAAGAACGGTTCCAGCTCGTCGTAGGTCACGCCGAAGTCCTGGATGGTCATGTCCTTCGGAATGAAGTTTTTGCCGTAGCGCTCTTCATAGTGGCTGCGCATGCGCAGTTCGATCGGATCGACGCGAAAATGCACGCCCGACCAGTGCAGGCCGGCACCGCCAACGCCGGTGCCCGGCAGGAACGCCGCCAGCTGGCGGTAAGGCACCGCGGTCTGGCTGCTGTTGTGGCGAATGGTGACGGTGCTTTTCGACAGATCCTGGAACAGTTTGCGGCGGATGTTATAGGTCAGCTCGTCGATCACCTGCGGATAAGAACCGTCCGGATAGGTGTCGCGCATCGGGCCACGCTCCAACGCCACCACGTTGAGGCCGGCCTCGGTCAGCTCTTTGGCCATGATCGCGCCCACCCAGCCGAAACCGACGATCACCGCATCTACTTTTTTCATTACCGTTGCCATGATCAGCCCCTCTCCCCACGAATCGAGACCGGCGGGAAGGGATAACGCTCCCCTCGCTCAACCCAGTCCATAAAATCGGCGCGCGCGCCCGGAAAATTAATCAGCTTCCAGCCCACCATGTCTTTGTTGCCGCCATGGATAGGATCGCTGAAGAAACCTTCGCGGGTGTTTTGCAACAGATAGGAGAAGAACAGTTTCGACGGCAGCTGCTGGAACTCCGCCTCGCCGGACTCGAACTTTTGCAGCATGGCGTCTTGCTGTGCGCCATCCAGTTCGGCGAAGGGCTTGCCGGCGGTTTTCTTGCTGTAGGCGTCGGCGTCACTGATGCCGAGGTTGTAGATTTGCTTGGGCACCAGCGGCAGCTGATAACCCATCTCCTTCGGCACATCGGGGTTGAATGGCCCCTGCATGTACCAGATGGAGCCGGTGGCGTATGGGGTATTCATCTGGCGATCGATAAACTCCGGCACGCCGGCTTCCAGTGCGCCAGGGCCGCGTTCGTCGGCCGGGATCAGGCGCGCGACGGCGGCCCTGATGAAGGCCCACTCTTCCGGGGTGAAAAAGGTCGGTTGGTAATCGTTCTGCGTTGAAGTGTTCGGGGCCGCGACCGCTGGTGCCGGTGCCGTCAGCGCGCCAACGCCACTGCCACCAATTACCGCCGCAGGAATTAAGGTCATCGATTTCAACAAGAAATCGCGCCGCGAATTGTTGGTTTTATGATTCGACATGTCACATTCCATCCAAAGATAGTCACAACTATTTAACCGCAACCTTGCGATCGATACGGGTTTTTAAAATAATTTGTTACTTATTTGTCTATTTATTGAAGGTCAGAATGCGAGCAAATGCAAAAATGTTACCGGTAACTTATTGAATGAACGTAAAGATTTATCTGCTAACGTAAATTTAACTTTTTGTGCGGTTTTTCTGATAACCGGCGAGGAAATAACGAAAAATGAGAGGTGCGTCGTGCTCTTAAGCGGCGCCATAAACAAAATCGGCCGCGTTCAGCGGCCGATTCGACAAAAGAGAGGGTTACTGCGACATCGCCTGGTAGGCGGTGGTCACCTTCCACAAATAGCGCGGCGCCTGCGGTGCCGGGTGCTTTTTCTGGATGTGCTGATAAAACTCGTCCGGACTCATCTGATTGATGCGATTCACCGCCACACGCTTGTCCGAGGAGAAGGTGCGTAACATGGCACCCGCCCCGTTCACGTACGAAACGATGGTGGCATAACGCAGAGTCTGAGGGTTGTTGATCCCGGCTAGCTGCTGGCTTTGAAGAATATTGATATAGGCCGTTCCCAGATCAATATTGACCGCCGGATCTTTCAGCTCACGCGAGCTGGGTTGCCCGTTTCGTCCTTTCATGCGATAGGCGTCGCGGCCGGCGGTAGAAGCCTTAAGCTGCATCAATCCCACTGCGTTCGAGGTGCTGACCACGTTCGGGTTAAACCCGGACTCCACCTGAATAATCGCTTTAATCAGCGTTTCGTCAACGCCGTAGTTGCTGGCGGCCTGACGAATGTAATCGTTATAAGCAACCGGGGTGCCTGTGCGGTTTACCGGTGCCTGCGGAGGGGGTTTTAACCAACCGCCGCGCGTTGTGCCACTGCCTGAAATATTGCTTGCCGTTTGTGGGTCTTTGGCGCACCCCGACAAAAGCAAAATTGCCGTAAGGCAACCTATTTTTGTTTTCACAGAATCCCTCACTCCTTTCAATGAGTTGCGTAGCATATACAACTTGTAAGGACACCTGCAGTAATTTTTTGGGCTAATCTCAAGCTATCCATATACCAAGAGGTGATTTATGAGTCAATCTGCAACAAACTGCTTTGTGGTGACTTTTCGCTATCAGGAAGCGGGATTAACCGACCTGGCGAAGCTGACCGGGCAATTGACGCGCGAAGGTTTTGTCACGTCGGTGACAGACGAAAATGGCGTTCACCATGAGCTCGGCAGCAACAGTTTTGCGTTTATAACCGTGCTGGATCAAGAGGATGTACAGCGTCTGGCGCAGGGGTTCGGGCAGTTGGCATTGGGAAAACAGCCGGAGGTGGCGATATGCAGCTGTAAGGACTACCTTCAGCGGTTACATACTGATACATAAAATGCTATAACTCCCCGGACGGTATTATTTTTTCAGTTGGAGAAATACCCCGCCGGCGGTGGGCAAGTGACGCTTGACTTCGCTTCAATTGATATTGATAATCATTTTCATTTGAACCAGGAGACGTCATCATGCCATTGATAAGTAGCGCTTTTCGTCGCAGTCGCCCTTCCCGCGCTGCCGCACTGTTACGCCCTTTCACGCTCGCCTGCCTGCTGCTCGGCACCGCCTTGGTCAGTCAACACGCGCTGGCGGATAAAAAGCTGCGCGTGGTGACGACCTTTACCATCATTCAGGACATTGCCCAGAACGTGGCCGGTGACGCCGCCGTGGTGGAATCCATCACCAAGCCGGGCGCCGAGATCCACGACTATCAACCGACTCCGCGCGACATCGTCAAAGCGCAGCACGCCGACCTGATCCTGTGGAACGGCATGAACCTGGAACGTTGGTTCCAGCGCTTCTTCGAAAACATCAAACAGGTGCCGGCGGCGGTTGTGACCGAAGGCATCACCCCGCTGCCGATCCGCGAAGGGCCGTATAACGGCAACCCGAACCCGCATGCCTGGATGTCGCCAAGCAACGCGCTGGTGTACATCGAGAACATTCGCAAAGCCCTGGTGGAGCACGATCCGGCACATGCGGAAACCTATAACCGCAACGCCAAAGCCTACGCAGAGAAAATCGGCGCACTGGACGCCCCACTGCGCGAACGCCTGGCGCGCATTCCGACCGCACAGCGTTGGCTGGTGACCAGCGAAGGCGCTTTCAGCTACCTGGCGCAGGACTATCAGCTGAAAGAAGTCTATCTGTGGCCGATCAACGCCGATGAGCAAGGTTCGCCGCAGCAGGTGCGCCGGGTAATCGACGCGGTGCGCGCCCACCATATTCCGGTGGTGTTCAGCGAAAGCACCATTTCCGACAAGCCGGCCAAGCAGGTAGCGAAAGAAACCGGCGCCAAATACGGCGGCGTGCTGTACGTGGATTCGCTGTCCACCCGCGACGGCCCGGTGCCGACCTATATCGACCTGCTTAACACCACCGTGCAAACCATCGCCAAAGGATTCGATCAATGACCCATGAACCGTTTGTCCGCCCTGAATTGAACGTGGACGACGTCACCGTGACCTACAACAACGGACACACCGCCATTCACAACGCCAGCTTTACCCTGAGCGGCGGTTCGATCTGCGCACTGGTCGGCGTCAACGGCAGCGGTAAATCGACGTTGTTCAAAAGCATCATGGGCCTGGTCAGGCCCACCAGCGGCCGGGTGTCGCTCAGCGACAAACCGGTAGCGGACGCGCTGAAAAAGAACCTGATCGCCTACGTGCCGCAGACCGAGGACGTCGACTGGAACTTCCCGGTGCTGGTGGAAGACGTGGTGATGATGGGCCGCTACGGCAAGATGAATTTCCTGCGCATTCCGTCGCGAGAGGACCGGTTGCGGGTTGACAAGGCGCTGGAGCGCGTCGGCCTCAGCGAGCTGCGCGGTCGGCAGATCGGCGAGCTGTCCGGCGGCCAGAAAAAGCGCGTGTTTCTGGCGCGCGCGCTGGCGCAACAGGGCACCGTGCTGCTGCTGGATGAACCGTTCACCGGCGTGGATGTGAAAACCGAGAATGCCATTATCGAGCTGCTGCGCGCATTGCGCGACGAGGGGCATCTGATCCTGGTCTCCACCCACAACCTCGGCAGCGTGCCGGAGTTTTGCGATCGGGTGATCCTCATCAACCGCACGGTGCTGGCCGCCGGCCCAACCGAAACCACCTTCACGCAGAGCAACCTGGAGCAGGCATTCGGCGGCGTGCTGCGCCATATCAACCTCTCAGGCCCGGACCTGCACGACGACAACGATCCGCGCACCGTTACGGTGTTGACCGACGATGAGCGCCCGGCGGTGTTCTACGGCCACACCAAAAGCGATCCGCCGGCCAACAGCCAGGCCAGGGAGAAACAATCCTGATGCTGGACCTTCTGCTGCAACCTTTCAGTTATAACTACATGGTGAAAGCCATCTGGGTCAGCGCCATCGTCGGCGCCGCCTGCGCGTTCCTGTCCGCCTATCTGATGCTGAAGGGATGGTCGTTGATGGGCGATGCGCTGTCGCACTCGGTGGTGCCCGGCGTGGCCGGCGCCTACGCCCTCGGCCTGCCCTACGCCGCCGGCGCCTTCTTTACCGGCATGCTGGCGGCGCTGGCGATGACGCTGGTGCGCCACATCACCCGCCTGCGCGAAGACGCCATCATCGGCTTCATCTTCTCCACCTTCTTCGCCGTCGGCCTGCTGATCGTGTCGCTCAACCCCACCTCGGTCAACGTACAGTCGATCATCTTCGGCAATATCCTCGGCATCGCCGACGAAGACGTGCTGCAGGTGGAAATCATCATCGGCGTTTCGCTGCTGATCCTGTGTCTGGTGTGGAAAGACCTGCTGGCGGTGTTCTTCGACGAAAGCCACGCGGTATCGATCGGCCTGTCGCCGCTGAAGCTGAAGATCCTGTTCTTCACCCTGCTCAGCGCCTGCACCGTCGCCGCGCTGCAAACCGTCGGCGCCATTTTGGTGATCGCCATGGTGATCACGCCGGGCGCCACCGCCTATCTGCTGACCGACCGCTTCAGCCGGCTGGTGATCATCGCCATCATCATCGGCGCATTGACCAGCGGCATCGGCGCCTACCTGAGTTTCTTCCTCGATGGCGCCACCGGCGGGGTGATCGTCACCCTGCAAACGCTGGTGTTCCTGGCGGCGTTCTTCTTCGCGCCGAAACACGGCCTGCTGGCGTCCCGGCGCCGTGTGGCGCATTCGCAAACCGGAGGCCGCTGATGGACACCCTGTATCAACTGCTCAGCGAACCCTTCGCCTACCCGTTCATGCAGCGGGCGATCGTCGCCGCCATCGTCACCGGCGTAGTGTGCGCCGTGCTCTCCTGCTATCTGGTGCTCAAAGGCTGGTCGCTGATGGGCGACGCCATCTCGCACGCGGTACTGCCCGGCATCGTGGTGGCGTTCGTGGTCGGCATCCCGCTGGCGATCGGCGCCTTCCTCTCCGGCATCTTTTGCGCGGTGGCCACCGGCTACCTGAAAGAGAACAGCCGGGTGAAAGAAGACACGGTGATGGGCATCGTCTTTTCCGGCATGTTCGCCTTCGGCCTGGTGCTGTTCTCGCGCATCGACACCGACCAACACCTAAGCCACATTCTGTTCGGCAACATGCTGGGCATCACCGACGGCGAGCTCAAGCAAACCCTGCTGATTGCCGGCATCACCCTGGCGGTGGTGTTGCTCAAGCGCAAAGACTTCATGCTGTACTGTTTCGACCCGCACCACGCCCGGGTGATTGGCCTGCCGGTCAAGCTGCTGCACTACGGGCTGCTTTGCCTGCTGGCGATGACCATCGTCGCCTCGCTGCAGGCCGTGGGGGTGATCCTGGTGATCGCCATGCTGATCGCCCCCGGCATCATCGCCTTTATGCTGTGCCGCCGGTTTGATCGCATGCTGATGGTGGCAACGGTGGTGTCGGTGTTCTCTTGCGTGCTCGGCACCCTGATCAGCTTCCACATCGACGGCGCCACCGGGCCCTGTATCGTCATCGTGCAGGCCGTGCTGTTCGTTGTCGCCTTGTTGTACAGCAAGCTGCGCCCGTTACAGGGTAACCAAAACGCCCCGATGGGCAGTTAAACGCCCCTCTGATGCGGCGGTGTGCCCGCCGCATCCTATTCCTCCGCTGGCTTATCCGTTGTCATCAAGTTGCAATCGGTATTGCGCTTAAATTAATCAATAGGGTATATACTTTGAGCTGGCGAGGCGCTGAAAAAATCGCCGCCTTTGACGCCGGCTGTGCGCCGCGTCGTGTTTTCACCACGGGAAAGACGCTAACCTAATGAATTATCAGGCAGCACAGAGGGGGAAATACCATGTGGCAAGCCGTTAGCCGTCTGTTAAGTGAACATCTTGGCAGCGCAGAGATACGCGAAAGGATTGAACTGCCCGGGGGCGACATTCACCCGGCGTGGCGCGTGAGTTACGGTGACAACGAGGTGTTCGTGAAATGCGACGCCCGTGAGCAACTGCCGATATTCACCGCCGAGGCCGATCAGCTGGCGTTGCTGGCGCGCAGCAAAAGCGTGCGGGTACCGGAAGTGTATGGCGTCGGCAGCGATCGCGACTACAGCTTCCTGCTGCTGGAGTATCAGCAGTTGAAACCCCTCGACGCCCACGGCGCCTACTGCCTGGGGCAACAACTGGCGCATCTGCACCAGTGGAGCGAGCAACCGCAGTTCGGTCTCGACTTCGACAGCGATTTGACCACCACCCCGCAACCCAACGCCTGGCAACGCCGCTGGTCGGAATTCTTCGCCGAGCAGCGCATCGGCTGGCAGCTGCAGCTGGCGGCGGAAAAAGGCATGACCTTCGGCGACATCGACGACATCGTCGATCGGGTGTATCTGCGCTTGCAGCATCACCAGCCGCAGCCTTCCCTGCTGCACGGAAACCTGTGGCCGGGCAACTGCGCGATGACCGCCAACGGGCCGATCCTGTTCGATCCGGCCAGCTACTGGGGCGACAGAGAGTGCGATTTGGCGATGCTGCCGCTGTATCCGGAGCTGCCGCCGCAGATCTACGACGGCTATCAGAGCGTGTGGCCGCTGGGGGCCGGATTTATCGAACGCCAGCCGCTGTATCAGCTGTACTACCTGCTCAACCGCAGCAATCTGTTCGGCGGCCAGCATTTGGTGGCTGCCCAACGCGCGGTGGAGGCGCTGCTGCAGCCCGAGGCGTCGTAACGTACCGGGGCGCCGTGCGGCGCCCCGATCATGGTTCAGGCCGCGCCGGCCAACTGCCCCAACAGGCGGATCACGAACCAGGCGATCACCGCAATCACGATAGGCAGGATGTACAGCGGGAAGTATTGCAGGAAGATGGTGTGGTGCGGCAGCGTAATGCGCTCCTCAAGCTGTTGGCGCGTGTGCCCTTCGCTGCCCTTGGCCTGCTCCAGGATCATCTGGTCTTCTAACCCTTCGCGGATGAACTTGACCTGACGCGACATGCGCGCGCCGGAGGCCTGCAGCGCCAGCCCGACGAAAATCAGAATATAGATGATGATGAACATCAGATTGGCGCCGCTGAACAGGCTTTTATCCACGTCAGGCACCGGTGAGTTGTACCAGAAAAGGTTCAGGAACGGCGTGTTGAAACGCACCATGTCCACCATCACGTGGACAAAATCCAGCATCACTGCGTTGATGCCCTTGGTTTTTTCACTGTGCTGATAGATAAAACCCAGCACGGAAATCAGCGTCGACAGCAACGCCGGGATAAAAACCACCCATCCGAGAATGCGTTTCAAAATGGCGAGACGCCCGGCCTGTTGATACGTCATGTGTTCCCCTTGTTAGCGACGTAACCGAATCGGCTAAGTCTACCTGCTGTTGGCGAAACTCGCCCACCGTTTTCTTCACTCCCGCTGTGCTACAAGCTTAGCCGAATTCGTCGAAATCAAAAACTTAACGGCGCCGGCACACTATCATTGAAGGGGTAACGTTATCCATTCGGACAGAGGCCGCCATGATTCGACTGATTATCTTATTGCTGGGCGCCCAGGCGCTGCACGGCCAGCGCCGCCTGCTGGTGCTGTTCGGTTGGCTGTGGATAGCCGCAGGGGCGCTGATGTTGTTCGACATACTGCAGGATGGCCGGTCGGTGCTGGCGCTGGATGCGCTGGCGGTCATCCTGGCGCTGGAGGGGCTGGTGGCGATATCCGCTGCGCTGGTGATCGGCTCTTCGGCCAGCAGGCCGGTGTTGCTGAAGGGATTGGGTTTCGTGTTTATGGCCTTTTTAATGCTGGACGTGCCCGCAGACGATAACATCGTCGCCACCGTGGTGTTTGGCAGCGCGCTGCTGCTTGACGGCGCCGTGCGCATCGCCTCCTCCACGGTGATTCAACACAGTCGATGGAAAGGCGTGGCGCTGGCGGGCGGCGGCGAGATCCTGCTTTCGTTGATGATTTTTGTCGGCTGGCCGGCGCCGCATCGGATGACGGTGCCCTTTTGCCTCGGCGTGATGATGGTGCTTTCCGGCTGGGCCTTATTGCGTATCGCCCGGAGACTGACAAGCTTCTCTCTGAATCAGCACCCCGCGCGGCAGCCACCGCACCCGGAGGATGAGACTGCGCCACTCACGGTGTACATCTGGACACCGATTGGTGCGGCTAAAGATCCACGCCGGCGTTACATCGTCGACCGATACATCGCGGCGGTCGACGGCGGCGGCAATATCTCCACCGGTCATGCCGCCCTGGCGCTCGCGCCGGATGTGTATATCAGTCACTACCCGCTCAACGACATCAGCCATTCCGTTCAGGATTTCCGCCAGTTGTTGCATGCCGGCGAGCAGAACAACGTCGACGGGCGTTTCCTGCCCGACCTGCCGGGTGAGATCGCCGCCTGGTGCCCACCGGACAAGAAAATTCAATTCTACCGCTATAACCCGGCGGCGCTGCGCGCATTCTGGCTGCGTTATCGGCAAGACGCCACCTACAATCTGACCCGACGCAACTGTTCCACCACGGTCATCGGCGCGCTCGACAGCGCGTTGGAAGGCGTGCTGGGTGATAAACATCTGTGGCGCCGCTTTCTGTTGCTGGTGCTCGATCCCAATCTGTGGATGCTGGCGGTACTACGCAGCCGCGGCGAAAGCATGACCTGGACGCCGGGTTTGGTGCTGGACTACGCACGCATGTTGCAACAGGTCACCGAGCGTCAACATCAGCGCTGGTGGCTAAAATTGCGCGAGGCGTGGAATATCCTGCGTTTTGGCAAAAGCCAAACGCGCAGGCAAAGGTTTTAGTCTCGTCACCGGCGATGATAAAGTGTCGGGCACATTCACCCGCGCCGGCAGGAGTTAACCGTTAATGGCTTATTCGCAACGCATTGAAACCGCAATTTTTGATATGGACGGCTTGTTGATCGACTCGGAACCGCTATGGCTGCAGGCCGAGCTGGATATCTTCGGCGCGCTGGGTTTGGATCTGTCCGACCGTCACAAGCTGCCGGACACGCTGGGGTTGCGCATCGATCTGGTGGTGAAGATGTGGTACCAGGCGATGCCGTGGCAAGGGGTTTCGCTCGATGAGGTGTCGGCGCGGATTATCGAGCGCGCCATCGAGCTGGTGCACGAGACGCGCCCGCTGCTGCCGGGCGTTCAGCAGGCGCTGGAGCTGTGCCGCAGCCAGGGGCTGAACATTGGCCTCGCCTCCGCCTCGCCGCTGCACATGCAACAGCAGGTGCTGAAGATGTTCGATCTTGAAGGTTACTTCGATCAGCTGGTTTCCGCCGAATACCTGCCGTACAGCAAACCACACCCTGAGGTCTACCTGATCGCCGCCGAGCGCCTGGGCAGCGATCCGCTGCGCTGCATCACGCTGGAAGACTCCTTTAACGGCATGATCGCCACCAAGGCCGCACGCATGCGTTCCATCGTCATCCCGGCGGCCGAATACCGTCACGATCCGCGCTGGGCGCTGGCGGACCACAAGCTGGAGACCCTGGAACAGCTCACTCTCGCCCACTTTGCCTGACCTGCGGCGCCGGTCATCGGCGCCCTGGCTTTCCGCTCTGCGCCATAAAAGGGATCCGTGCCGCAAAACAAACGAAACAGCGTTTCATTATTATTGAATCGGCATGCTGTTGTTATTATGCTGGGTGGCAGGGAAAGCGACGGCCCGCGGCGCGTTGTCACTGCCACGCAGCGCGGTTCAAGGCCGCCGCTTCCTCCCGCCACACGCCAAGCCACCGTCTTTTTTCTCATCTTCATGCATCGCCCATCGCCCGCTTTTTGTTCTCGCCAGTCAAAATCGATGATTTGTTACGCAGCACCGTAACAAGCCGTTGTAAAACAGGGAAAAATAAACAATTGGTTACAGGGTAACTGCTTCCACTACTGGGAATTTTCCCATATACTGGATAAATTAACAGTTTACCAGCCGGAATCGCAACAGCATGACCGCGGAAGGACATCTCATTTTCTCTGTCGCTTGCGCGATCTTCGCCAAGAAGGCGGAAGTGACGCCAGAGCTGGCTACCGGCGACTGGTGGCACATCATACCCGCCGCGCTGCTCACCTCGCTGCTGCCGGACATCGATCACCCCAAGTCGGTACTGGGCCAGCGCCTGCGCTGGATCGCCCTGCCCATCGCCCGCGCCTTCGGCCACCGCGGTTTCACCCACAGCCTGCTGGCGATCGCCGGCGGCATGGCGCTGTTTCAGCTGGACGTGCCGCGTAGCTGGCCGATCCCGGCCGATGCGATGCACGCCATGATCATCGGTTACTTCAGCCATCTGCTGGCCGACATGCTCACGCCCGCCGGCGTGCCGCTGCTGTGGCCGTGCCGCTGGCGTTTTCGCCTGCCCCTGCTCAACTCGCAAAAAGGCAACCAGCTGGAGCGCGTACTGTGTCTGTGCCTGGTGGCGTTTGCCATCTGCTGGCAAGGCGATTTCACCCTGCCGGTGCAATCCTATGTCGAGCAAATCAGAAATATCAGACTCTGATCACAAAAATACGCCCAATCCATCATCTTGGTGTATATAAAACAAACAAAAAAACACAAAAAGCTATATCAAATTCCATTTGGATATAAGTAGGCCACTCAGCAAACTGTTACGATATTTACATCGCGACATACGTGATGCGTAGTCGTTTTTATAAGAAAGATTATTGGAGACATTGGGGATGAATCTTCCGCTCGTGATTAACGTGCTGGTGTTTGTCGCGCTTCTTTTGCTGCTGGCGCAAACCCGCCACAAGCAATGGAGCCTGGCGAAAAAAGTGCTGGTCGGCCTGGTGGTCGGCGTAGTATTCGGTCTGGGCCTGCAGCTGGTGTACGGCGCCGACAACCCGGTACTGAAAGAATCCATCAGCTGGTTCAACATCGTCGGCAACGGCTATGTGCAACTGCTGCAAATGATCGTCATGCCGCTGGTGTTCGCCTCGATCCTGAGCGCGGTGGCCAAGCTGCATAACGCCTCTTCTCTGGGCAAAATCAGCGTCCTGACTATCGGCACGCTGCTGTTCACTACGCTGATCTCGGCGCTGGTGGGCGTGCTGGTCACCAACCTGTTCGGCCTGACCGCCGAAGGCCTGGTGCAGGGCGCGCAGGAAAGCGCGCGCCTGACGGCGATCCAGACCAACTACGTGGGTAAACTGGCCGATCTGACCGTGCCGCAGATGGTGCTGTCGTTCATCCCGAAAAACCCGTTCGCCGATCTGACCGGCGCCAGCCCGACGTCGATCATTAGCGTGGTGATTTTCGCCACCTTCCTCGGCGTGGCGTCGCTGCAGCTGCTGAAAGACGACAAGCCGAAAGGCGAGCGCGTGCTGGTGGCTATCGACACCCTGCAGGCCTGGGTGATGAAGCTGGTGCGTCTGGTCATGAAGCTGACGCCGTACGGCGTGCTGGCGCTGATGACCAAAGTGGTCGCCGGTTCCAACATTCACGACATCGTCAAGCTCGGCAGCTTCGTGGTGGCCTCGTACATCGGCCTGGCCATCATGTTCGTGGTGCACGCTGTGCTGCTGGCCTTCACCGGCGTTAACCCGATGAAGTTCTTCCGCAAGGTGTGGCCGGTGATCACCTTCGCCTTCACCAGCCGCTCCAGCGCCGCCAGCATTCCATTGAACGTGGAAGCGCAGACCCGTCGTCTGGGCGTGCCGGAATCCATCGCCAGCTTCTCGGCGTCGTTCGGCGCCACCATCGGCCAGAACGGCTGTGCGGGCCTCTACCCGGCGATGCTGGCGGTGATGGTTGCGCCGACCGTCGGCATCAACCCGCTGGATCCGGTGTGGATCGCCACCCTGGTTGGCATCGTCACCCTCAGCTCCGCCGGTGTGGCGGGCGTGGGCGGTGGCGCCACCTTCGCCGCGCTGATCGTACTGCCGGCGATGGGCCTGCCGGTGACGCTGGTCGCGCTGCTGATCTCGGTCGAACCACTGATCGACATGGGCCGTACCGCGCTAAACGTCAACGGCTCCATGGCGGCAGGCACCATCACCAGCCAGCTGATGAAGCAAACCGACAAAGCCGTGATGGACAGCGAAGACGAAGTCGAATTGGCTCACAGCTAACGCCCTCTCAGATCGAAAAAACCGGGGATTATCCCCGGTTTTTTTATGCCCCGCGTTCGGTCGTTACGGCCGCTCGCCGTTCGCCAGCCGCCGGTTGATATCGGCGATCACATCCGGTAATTGCGCCAGCGTGTCTATCACATAATGCGCGCCCGCCGCGTACAGCTTATCGGCGGCCGCCGTGCGGCGCTGCTCTATTTCCCCTGCCGCCATTTGACGGTACTCCGACCAGGTAGCGCCGAACTCGTTGCCGGACAGCGCCAGCCCGACGCTCCACATCCCGGCGTTCAGCCCTTCGGCAATGCCCGGCACCGCGTCATCGACCTTCACGCAGTGCGCCACCGCATCGATGCCCAGCGCGATGACGTTCTGCAACGCCATCCACGGCCCCGGTCGGCCGCCGGCCGCAAGATCGTCGGTGGCGACCCAATAATCCGGCGCATAGCCGCGCTGCGCGGCGGCCGGCGCCAGCACCTCCATCACCGCGCGCGGATAACCGGAGCAGGAACCGATTTTGATGCCCTGTTCGCGCAGCCCGGCAATCACCTGCGGCACGCCCTCGATGGGATCGGCAAAGTCGATCACTTTGGCGATTTGCAGCGGCATAAACGCCTGATACAGCGCGTCGATATCCTGGTGGCTCATCGAGCGGCCCAGCTTCTGCCGCCAGCGCGCGTCGACCGCCGGCAGTTTGCCCAGCGCCTCGATGTGCTGCCATTTGCCGAGCCCCATCGGAATGCGCGCCTCCGCCAGGCTGATGTCGATATCGAAGGTTTGCTTGAACGCCTCGACAAAAATCTGCGTTGGCGCAAAGGAGCCGAAGTCCACCGTGGTGCCGGCCCAGTCGAGGATCACTGCGTTGATCTGTTTCATGGTCAATCCTTATTGATTCCAGTACATCGCCTGCCCGACGGCCGCCAGCAAGCGTTCGATATCCTGCGGATAAATTTCCCCGATGTTGCCGATGCGGAAACAGTCGCTCTGCGACACTTTGCCGGGATAAATCACGAAGCCTTGCTGCTTCAGGCGCTGATAAAACTCGGCGAAGCGGTAAGTGTCGGCCTTCGGCGAATAGAACGCGGTGATGATCGGCGAGTGCAGCGCATCGTCCAGCAGGGTCTCAAAGCCCAGTTCACGCATGCCCGCCACCAGCCGACGCTGATTGGTCTGATAGCGGTGGTGGCGCGCGGCAATACCGCCCTCGTGTTCCAGCTCTTTCAGCGCCTGCGCGAAGGCCAGCACGGTGTGGGTCGGCGACGTAAAGCGCCATTTGCCGGCCTGGTCTTCCATACAGCGCCACTGGGCATACAGATCCAGCGACAGCGAGCGCGAACGGCCGGCGCATTTCTCCAGCTCGCTGCGGCGGGCGATGACGAAAGCGAAGCCCGGCACGCCCTGAATGCATTTGTTGGCGGAGCTGATCAGAAAATCGATGCCCAGCGCGTCCACATCCAACGGAATGCCGCCGAAGCTGCTCATGGCGTCAACGATAAAGGTTTTACCGTTGCGCGCCGCCAGACCGGCGACCTTCTGCAGCGGGTTGAGCATGCCGGTGGTGGTTTCACAGTGCACCATGGCGATATGGCTGATGCGCGCATCGCTTTTCAGCACCGCCTCCATCGCCGCCACGTCCGGCTCATTGACCTCGCCGCAGTCGAAAGCGTGGTGGTCAATATCCATTAGCCGCGCCATTTCGATCATTCGCGCCCCATAGGCGCCGTTGTTGACGATCAGCAGCTTGTCCTGCGGGCCGATGACCGTGCCCAACACGCCTTCCACCGCAAAACTGCCGCTGCCCTGCAGCAGCACCGCGGTGTAACCGGCGGACGGCGTCGCCAGCGCCACCAACCGTTGGCGGATGCGCTGCACCACGCCCAGGTTGTAATCTTCATCCCAGGTGCAGCTGTCATACAGCATCGCCTCTTTCACCGTTTTCGACGTGGTCAACGGGCCGGGGGTCAACAGCAGGTAGTTACGATCGGACATGTCATTCACCTATTTGGTCTATACCAGATTGCGGGCATTGTGGCGGCAAATTCCTTCCCCGGTCAAACGACAAAGCGCGGTGAAACAAAAAATTCATCTGGCTATGTATAATAAGCGCGTGCCGGAATGTCGGGCCGATGCCATAGCGAGATGAAATGAAAGAACATCAGGGCGATATGCCCCATTACCTGCAGATCAAGGATCAGCTTCAGGCGCGCATCACCCGCGGCGCGCTGCAGGCGGGCGACAAGCTGCCTTCGGAGCGCGAGCTGTGCGCCATCTTCTCTACCACCCGCGTTACCATTCGCGAGAGCCTGGCGCAGCTGGAAGCCACCGGCGCCATCTACCGCGCCGATCGCCGCGGCTGGTTCGTCACGCCGGAACGGCTGTGGCTGGATCCGACGCAGAACACCAACTTCCACCGCCTCTGCCAGGAGCAAGGGCGCACGCCGCGTACCGCGCTGCTGTCCGGCGAAAAAACCACGGTGCCGCTCGACGTGATGCAGCCGCTGGCGCTCGAGCCGTTCGATCAGGTGTATCTGCTGCGCCGCGTGCGCTATGCCGACGGCCGCGCCATCTGCTATTGCGAGAACCACTGCCTGCCGCAGCGGGTGCCGGAACTGCTCCGCCACGATCTCAACGGCAGCTTGACCGAGGTTTATCAGCAGCATTACGATTTGATTTACAGCAACATGCACCTGTCGTTCTACCCGACCGCCCTGCCTTACCGCGCCGCCAACGCGCTCGGCGCCATGGTCGGCCTGCCCGCCTTATTGCTGCGCCGCTTGAATTACGATCAGCACGGCCGCATTCTCGATTTCGATATCGAATACTGGCGCCACGACAGCCTGCGCATCGAGGTCGATACGCTTTAATCTCCTGAATATCGGGGCTGCGCCTGCCGCCCCCTTTTCTCTCCCACGCCCAATCCCCGTTGCCGGTAAATATATTTTGCCGCTTTCATTTGTTTGTCATATTCGCCGATTAGCTTGGCCGCATATCTGGTGTATACCAGTTCGCATTAACCCGCAACAGTGAGGCTGAAGCTATGAAACTTTCTCGTCTGGTCGTGATGACCGCCATCGCACTCGGCTCCGCGCCGGCCTGGGCCGCCGATGCGGTGGTGACCGTCTACTCCGCCGATGGCCTGCACGACGGCGATCACAGCTGGTATCAAACCCAGTTTGACGCCTTCACTCAGGCAACCGGGGTCAAGGTGCAGTACGTCGAAGGCGGTTCCGGCGCCATCGTCGAGCGGCTGTCGAAAGAGCGCAGCAACCCGCAGGCCGACGTGCTGGTGACGCTGCCACCGTTCATCCAGCGCGCCGCCGCGGAAAAACTGCTGCAGGACTTCACCCCGCAGGATGCGGCGCAGATCGCCAACGCCCAGCCGCAGTTCGTGCCGCTGGTGAACAACTACCTGAGCTTCATCTATAACGCCAAACTGCTGCCGCAGGCGCCCGCCAGCTACCAACAGCTGCTGGACGCGCAGTTCCGCAACAAGCTGCAGTACTCCACGCCGGGCCAGGCGGGTGACGGTACCGCGGTGATGCTGCAGGCGTTCCACAGCTTCGGCAGCAAAGACGCCGGTTTCGACTACCTCGGCAAGCTGCAAAGCAACAACGTCGGCCCTTCGGCCTCCACCGGCAAGCTGACCGCGCTGGTCAATAAAGGGGAGCTGCTGGTGGCCAACGGCGATCTGCAGATGAACCTGGCGCAGATGCGCAGCAACCCGAACGTGAAGGTGTTCTGGCCGGCCGGGCCGGACGGCAAGCGCAGCACGCTGGTGCTGCCTTACTATGTCGGCCTGGTGCAAGGCGCGCCGCAAAGCGCCAACGGCAAAAAACTGATCGACTTCCTGCTGAGCAAAGAAGCGCAGAGCAGCGTCAGCGCCATTTCCTAC
The DNA here is from genome assembly GCF_008011855.1 of Serratia bockelmannii. Classification (GTDB taxonomy): domain Bacteria; phylum Pseudomonadota; class Gammaproteobacteria; order Enterobacterales; family Enterobacteriaceae; genus Serratia; species Serratia bockelmannii. The sequence continues at coordinate 195,639 of NZ_VOUX01000005.1, read as the reverse complement.
GGTATGCCGGTGCGTAAGGACGTCACCCCGACCGACGATAACTTCAAGCAGTCGCAGGCGGCGCTGAAAGGCGTGGACATCTGGGCGCCGGACTGGAATCAGGTGGTGAGCAGCCTGTCCGCCGATATCTCCCGCTGGCACCAGGTGACCGAATGACGCTGACGATGCCTTCTACCCTCTCTTCCCGCGCCGAGGCGCGGGATCGCAGCCAGGACATCGCCGGGCCGTCGGGCATTCAGCTCGACCGCGTCAGCGTGTCGTATCGCGGCACCGAGGTGCTGAAACCCCTGACGCTCACCATCGCCCCCGGCGAAGTGCTGGCGCTGATCGGCCCCTCAGGCTCGGGCAAAACCACCGTGCTGCGGGCCATTGCCGGATTCGTGCAGCCGTCCGCCGGGCGTATTGCCATCGGTGACGTCGATGTCACCGACGTGCCGCCTTATGAGCGCGGCCTGGGCATGGTGGTACAGAACTACGCGCTGTTTCCGCATATGCGCGTCGAAGACAATGTGGCGTTCGGCCTGCGCGCGCAAGGCAAGCCGCGCGGCCTCACCGCCGAGCGCGTCGAAGAAGCGCTGGCCATCGTCGGCATGTCCGCCTACGCCAAGCGCTATCCCAGCCAGCTTTCCGGCGGCCAGCAGCAGCGGGTGGCAATCGCTCGCGCCATCGCGGTGCGCCCCAAAGTGCTGTTACTGGATGAGCCGCTGTCGGCGCTGGACGCGCAAATTCGCCACAGCATGGTGGAAGAGATCGCCCGCCTGCACCGCGAACTGCCTGACCTGACCATCCTGTACGTCACCCACGATCAGGGCGAAGCGCTGACGCTGGCGGACAAGATTGGCATCATGCGCGACGGCCACCTGATCGCCCACGGCGAGACCCGCGCGCTTTACCATCATCCCACGAACCGCTTCGCCGCCGAGTTCCTCGGCCGCGCCAACCTGCTGCCGGCCACCGCGCTGGAGACCACTACCGGGCAAGGCATGACCACCGTCAGCTGCGCCGGCAAAGTGATCGGCTGTTTCACCTACGGCGCACAACGCGGCTTCGACAAGCTGCTGTGCATCCGGCCGCAGCATATTGCGCTCGATGCCGACGCCCAGCGCAGCAACAGCCTCATCGGCACGCTGCGCGATATTCACTGGCAGGGGGAACTGACGCACCTGCAGTTCGACGTTCAAGGCCATCCTCTGCGCGTGGTCACCACCCATCGCAGCCGGATGCCGCAGATCGGCGAACGCGTGCCGCTCTATTTCGCCCCCGACGATGCGGTACTGATCGAGGACTGACATGATCGACTCTACGCTTATTCGCCCGGCCCTGCGGCTGCGTTTCCCGCGCCGCCTGTGGATCCTGCTGCCGCTACTGGTGCTGGCGACGCTGTTTTTCTACCCGTTGGCGCTGATCGTCAAACAGGCATTTACCGACGATCAGGGGCTGTTCAGCGCCGCCGCGCTGCAGCAGGTGTTCGAATCCCGACGCTTTGTCGGCGCCCTGCTCAACACGCTGCAGATTGCGCTACTGGCGACGCTGGGCTGCCTGGTGCTCGGCACCCTGCTGTCGCTGCTGCTGGTGTTCACGCCGTTCCCCGGCAGCCGACCGATCGCCCGGGTGATCGATACCTTTATCGCCATGCCGACCTTCCTGATCACGCTGGCCTTCACCTTTATCTACGGCTCCGCCGGCCTGCTGAACGGCACGCTGATGGCGACCTTCGGTTTCACCCTGCCGCCGGTAGACTTTCTTTACTCCATCTGGGGGGTGATCCTGGCGGAAATCACCGTGTTTACGCCGCTGGTGATGCGCCCGCTGATGGCGGCATTGTCGCAGATCGATCGCAGCCAGCTCGAGGCCGCCAGCATCCTCGGCGCCCGGCCGGGGCGCGTGGTGCGCCAGGTGATTTTGCCGGCCGCGCTGCCGGCCTTGCTGGCCGGCGGCAGCCTGTGCCTGTTGTTGACCACCAATGAGTTCGGCATCGTGCTGTTTATCGGCGCCAAGGGCGTCACCACGCTGCCGATGATGGTCTACTCCAAAGCGATTCTGGAGTCGGATTACGCCGTCGCCTGCACGATCGCCGTCGTGAATATCGCGCTATCGCTCGGGCTGTTCTCCCTTTACCGCTACGCCGCGGCGCGCGCCGGGCTGAGGAACTGACAATGTTGATTTGGTCCCGCACCGGACGCACCCTGACCTGCACGTTGACGATCACGCTGTTCGCCCTGTTCTTCTGCCTGCCGCTGGCGGTGATCCTGATGTCCAGCCTCAGTGAGCAGTGGAACGGCGTGCTGCCGAGCGGTTTCACCCTCAACCACTTCCGCCAAGCGTTCAGCGGCGCCTCCTGGGACGCGCTGGTCGCCAGCCTGGCTATCGGTTTCATCGCCAGCCTGTTCGCGCTGCTGTGCGGTACCTGGGCGGCGCTGGCGCTGCGCCACGTGCCTGAACGCGGCCGACAGCTGCTGGGCACGCTGTTTTTCATTCCCAGCGCGGTGCCTTCGGTGTCGATCGGTTTAGGGATGCTGGTGGCGTTCAGCCAGGGGCCGCTGCAGATGAACGGCACCTTTCTGATCGTGCCCGCCGCTCACTTCGTGCTGATTTCCGCCTTTACCTTCGGCAACGTGATGGCCGGGTTGACCCGGCTACCTGGCGACTACGAGAACGTCGCCGCCAGCCTGGGCGCGTCGCCGCTGTTTCGCCTGCGCCACGTCACCCTGCCGATGATCGCCCCCTATATGATCTCCGCCTTCGCGCTCAGCCTGTCGCTGTCGATGGGGGAGCTGGGCGCGACCATGATGATCTACCCGCCGAGTTGGGCGACGCTGCCGGTCACCATTTTTAGCCTGACCGATCGCGGCAGCATCGCCAACGGCGCGACGCTGACCATGATCCTGGTGGCGGCCACGCTGTTGCTGATGTTAGTACTGGAGCGGATTGCTCAGCGGCTGACGCCGGGCGCAAAATAGCAACAAGGCGCTGCCATGGCGGCGCCTTGTTCTTCGAAGCGAAGGGTCAGAACGGGTAGTCGTGATAGCCCTGCTGTTCGGAAATGCGTCGGGCGGCGACGTGCAGCAACGCCACATACTCCTCCCGCGCCGCTTCGGAAAAGCGCAGCGTCGGGAAAGAGATGCTCAGCCCGGCGATCGCTACCCCGAACCTGTCAAAGACCGGTACCGCGATGCAGCGGATCCCCGCTTCTTGCTCTTCGGCATCTTCGCCGTATCCCTGCGCTCGAACCCGATCCAGCACCGGCAACAGTTCGGCGGCGCTGGCCAACGTATGTTCGGTGCTGCGGGTAAACTCAATCTGCGACAGGATCTGCGCCACCTCATCCCGCTCGCGCCAGGCCAGCAGCACTTTACCGATGGCGGTGCTGTGCAGCGGGTTGCGGCGACCGATGCGCGAATACATACGCAGGTTATACATCGCGTCGATCTTGTGGATGTAGACGATGCCATCTTCGTCCAGAGCGCCGAGGTGGATGGTCTCGCGGGTAAGATTCGACAATTCGCGCATCTGCACGTCGGCGCTGCGGATCAGATCGACGTTCTGCAACGATTTGGCGCCCAGCTCGAACAGCTTGAGCGTCAGCGCATACTTTTCCGTCTCGCCCTCCTGTGAAACGTAGCCCAGCGCTTTCATGGTCTGCAGAAAACGGTAGACAGTGCTTTTAGACATCATCACCCGCTGGGACAGTTCGGTAATGCCAATCTCGCGCTCATCGCCGAGCGCCTGCAAAATGCCGAACACTTTCATCACGGATGAGACGGCATCCGGTTGCTTGTCTGAATCTGCGTTAGCCATGGTGCATACCCTACTTAACGGTTTTGTTTCAGGAAATTTAAACAAGGGTTTCAGTATAATCGGAACAGATCGCAGCGCGCAACGCAGCTGAGCGCTAAGCAATTGAAGCCAAATGGATAACCGTTGGCCCGCTCACCGCCCTTTACAATTAAGCGGACAAGGGGCATGCAATCACGGGTGAATATGATTAGCATGATAATACTCCCCTGAATAAATACCGCTGAGACCAACATGCGTCCTTGTTCCGACGGCCTCCCCGTCCCGCAACGCTATGGGGCGATCCTCGCCATCGCCCTCGGCATTACCGTATCCGTGCTCGACGGCGCGATAGCCAACGTGGCGCTGCCCACCATCGCTCGCGATCTCAACGCCAGCCCGGCCAGTTCCATCTGGGTGGTCAACGCCTATCAGTTGGCGATCACCGTCTCTCTGCTGTCGCTGGCGTCGCTCGGCGATCTGGTCGGCTACCGCCGTATCTACCAGGCCGGGTTGCTGGTGTTCAGCATCACCTCACTGTTCTGCGCCCTGTCCGACTCGCTGCTCACGCTGACCATCGCCCGCGTGCTGCAAGGCTTTGGCGCCGCCGCTATCATGAGCGTCAACACCGCGCTGATCCGCATCATCTACCCGCAGCGTTTTCTCGGCCGCGGCATGGGCATCAACTCGCTGATCGTCGCCTGCTCCTCGGCGGCCGGGCCGACGGTGGCGGCGGCGATCCTGTCGGTCGCATCCTGGCAATGGCTGTTCGCCATCAACCTGCCGATCGGCATCGTCGCGCTGCTGCTGGGGATGAAATTCCTGCCGGCCAACGGCCAAAAAAGCGATAACCGCCGTTTCGATCCCACCAGCGCCGTGCTGAACGCGCTGACCTTCGGCCTGCTGATCACCGCCATCAGCGGCTTCGCCCAGGGCCAGAGCCTGACGCTGATCTTCAGCGAGATCGCCGCGCTGCTGGCGATTGGCGCGGTGTTCGTGCGCCGTCAGTTACGCCAGGAATTCCCTCTGCTGCCCGTCGACCTGCTGCGCATCCCGATCTTCGCCCTGTCGATGGGCACCTCAATCTGTTCGTTCGCCGCGCAAATGCTGGCGATGGTGTCGTTGCCGTTCTTCCTGCAAAGTGCATTGGGCCGCGACGAGGTGGCGACCGGGCTACTGCTGACGCCGTGGCCGCTGGCGATCGTGGTGATGGCGCCGATCGCCGGCCGGCTGGTGGAGCGCGTGCACGCCGGCCTGCTGGGCTGCATTGGGCTGGCGGTGTTCGCGCTCGGACTGTTCTCTCTGGCGCTGCTGCCGGCGGCGCCGTCGAATATGGACATCATCTGGCGCATGATACTGTGCGGCGCCGGTTTCGGCCTGTTCCAGTCGCCCAACAACCACACCATCATCTCCGCCGCGCCGCGCAACCGCAGCGGCGGCGCCAGCGGCATGCTGGGCACCGCGCGCCTGCTGGGGCAAACCTCGGGGGCTGCGCTGGTGGCGCTGATGTTCAACCTGTTCCCCACATCCGGCACCCACGCTTCACTGATCCTGGCTGGGGTGTTCGCCACCCTGGCGGCGGCCGTCAGCAGCCTGCGCATCACCCAATCGACGGCGCAAGCGGCGCAGCCGAGCCGCGAGGTGAAATAGCGGGCATAAACGAGCCGGGCTCCCATCGATTGTAAAACCGACGGGGCCAGCACTGACGGCCGGCCTGAGCCGGGCCGCGTCGGATGCAATGCCGTGAGCATTGCAGGCCAGGCGTCAGTCTCCGTGCCTCAAGGGGCTTCGGCCTTGTCGTAAACAGGCTAAATAGGCGTCGTCATCCGGATACCAGCCAACAATGCGTTGGCCGTCGTGATCCATCCCCTCGAAGGCTTTCAGTAGGCCGGGGGTGAACATGCGCTTTATCAGATCTTCGGACTGCGCGCTGTCGATTCGACAGTCACAGCGCGTCTCTCCGTCAACCTGAACGAAGTTCTGCAACGAAGCGAGACATCGCGCGTCGAGGTCGCCATGGACATGGATAAACTCCCCCGTTTCTACCAGGGTGAGCGCGGTCAGGTCTCCCCCTACCACGAACGCGCCGTCGTTTCCTGAGCTGCAATAGGCATGGCGTATGCGGACATCGTCACGCACGACCAGTCCGCCCCAGCAAATCAGCGTATCCGCCTGCAGCCGCCCCAGCACGACAATGCCGCCGTCCTCTCGCTGCGGTGACACCGCCAGGCATCCCTCCACGAGCACATCGCCGTCCACGATCAGGTAATCGTAATCGTGGCCGTCGTGCTCGTCGGGGAAAAACGCCGGCTGGCGCAGATCGCCTGAATGCCAGCGAATAGCCGGCGGTTCATCATCGTCATCATGCCGGTTCAACAATTCCGCAACCGCATCGGCGACACCGCCAGCCAATGCGGCCAGGCGCGCCGACACCTCATCACCGTTGAGTAAGGGAAGGTGGTTGATTTTCATAGGGCCTCAGGGACAAATGTCATTGTGCCAAAGCATATAACATGCGCTTCCAAAGCCAAACAGGCGGTCGTGACCGGGCCCGATGCGGCTTGCCCTCTCACCGGGTGATCTGGCACCGCGCCAGCCCAGGCTGAGAGGCCGAAAGACGCTGTTTGCAGGTGGGATTCAGGGACTTCGGGCGCTGCTGCAGGGCATTTACGCCCGCAAACTTTGGTAAAGCGCTTTACCCCATTCATCGCCGAATTTCATTGCTGAATCCGCCGCCGCTGAAAAAGCGGTTCAGGCATGCCATAAAAAAACCCCGGCAAGCCGGGGTTTTTCCTTTCATTCAGCCGATTACTTCAGGTACTGGCCGGAACGCAGCGCTTCGATACGCTTGTCGAGCGGCGGGTGCGACATGAACAGCTCGCTGAACGACTTGGATTTGCCGTTGATGCAGAACGCCATCATGCTGCCCGCTTCCTGCGGTTCGTAGCTGGTTTTCAGGCGCTGCAAGGCGGCGATCATCTTCTCGCGGCCTACCAGTTTGGCAGAGCCTGCGTCGGCATAGAACTCGCGGTGACGCGAGAACCACATGGTGATGATGCTCGCCAGGATGCCGAACACCAGTTCCAGCACCATCGACACGGCGAAGTAAATCATCGGGTTGCCGTTGCCTTCCCCTTCGCCATCACCGTCGCGGTTGCCGAGGAAACCGGCGGCGACCTGCGCGATCAGGCGTGAAATGAAGATGACAAAGGTGTTCACAATGCCCTGAATCAGGGTCATGGTCACCATATCGCCGTTGGCGACGTGGCTGATTTCGTGCGCGATGACTGCTTCCGCTTCGTCGCGGCTCATGCTCTGCAGCAGGCCGGTGCTGACGGCGACCAGCGAGGCGTCGCGGCGTGCACCGGTAGCGAAGGCGTTGATGTCCGGCGCGTGGTAGATAGCGACCTGCGGCATGGCGATGCCCGCCTGCTGCGACTGACGGCGTACCGTTTCCAGCAGCCAGTTTTCTGTTTCGTTACGCGGTTGTTCAATCACTTCCCCGCCGACGGAGCGCAGCGCCATCCACTTGGACATCAGCAACGACACGAAAGCGCCGCCGAAGCCGAACAGACCGGCCATGATCATCAGGCCCTGAACGCTACTGGATTGGATTCCTGTCAGGCTGAGCACCAGCCCGAAAACCAACATCACCGCCAGGTTGGTGAGCAGGAACAGAGCTATACGCATCATAAATTGTTTACTTCCTCATAAATGTTAACAAAACGCTGTCTAAGATACCCTAGATCGTATGGGCATTCGTCACAGTTTCAAGAGTCGCGCGTCATTAACCTACTAAAAATACGAAACTTTACAAAAACGGCACGCGACCGGGATTTGGCAAATTGTAAACGATTGTTGCGTAAGGCGTAGGGTTTTTTACCCTAAATTTGTCAGGCGATGCATCAGCCCACCTCCCTTCACCCTGCTGGGAAGCCGGCTTTCGCGTCGCCATAAAAAAACGCACCCGAGGGTGCGTTTTTCATCCTGCCGTACGCGGCCTTATTTGGCCGGCGTTGGCTGCTGAGCGGGCTGATCTTTTTCCAGATGAGCCAGGTCCAGCGCGATATGCACGGATTCATCCAGGTACGGATCCGGCTCCTGGTAATCCTTCGGCAGATCGTCGAGCGATTTCAGCGGCTTCTTGCCCGCACGTTCCAGACGCTCGTTGATGCGTTTCAGACGGGTCGCGTCGTCATCGTGGTTCTCTTTCTCGCGCACCGCCAGATTGAGGGACACGATGTTGCGTTTATCCTTCAGCGCCTTGTAATGCGCGATATCCTGCGCGATGTACTGGAACTCTGGATTTTGCGCAATGCGCTGCTGGTGATCTTTCAGCAGCTCCGGCTCGAACGGCGCCATATCGCCTGTCTTGCTGTAGGTCGCCGCGTTGATGCTGTCCCACGGCATAGCGTTGTCTTCAAACGCTTCGCCGGTTTCCGCCGGATCGACGCCGGTCGGCATCAGAATGTCCGGCGTCACGCCCTTGCGCTGGGTACTGCCGCCATTGACGCGGTAGAACTTCTGAATGGTGTACTGCACCGAGCCAAGCGCTGGCCACTCAGGGCGCAGCATCTGGTCGTAGATGCGGTTCAGCGAACGGTACTGCTGCACGGTGCCTTTACCGAAGGTCGGTTCGCCGACGATCAGCGCACGGCCGTAATCCTGCATTGCCGCCGCGAAGATCTCGGAGGCGGAGGCGCTGAAGCGATCGACCAGCACCACCAGCGGGCCTTTGTAGTAGGTCACGCCGTCGGTGTCGGCGTCTTCACGCACTTTGCCGTTGTTGTCGCGCACCTGCACCACCGGGCCGCTCGGAATGAACAGGCCGGACAGCGACACCGCTTCAGTCAGCGCGCCGCCGCCGTTGGTGCGCAGATCGATGATCACGCTCTTGACGTTCTGCTTGGCCATCTTCTGCAGCTGCACTTTCACGTCATCGGTCAGACCGACGTAGAAGCCAGGGATGTCGAACACCGCCACCTTCTCTTTGCCGACGGTCTTGATGGTCATTTTCACCGCGCGGTCTTCCAGGCGAATACGCTCGCGGGTCAAGGTGACCACGCGGGTTTTGGTGCCCTTGCCGGCCGGCAGGACTTCCAGGCGCACCTTGCTGCCCTTCGGCCCTTTGATCAACGACACCACGTCGTCCAGACGCCAACCGATCACGTCCACCATCGGTTTGCCGGCCTGGCCGACGCCGACGATGCGATCGCCTACGGTGATCGCCTTGCTCTTCGCCGCCGGTCCGCCCGGCACCATCGAGTTGATCAGGGTGTAGTCGTCATCCATCTGCAGCACCGCGCCGATGCCTTCCAGCGACAGGCTCATCTCGGTGTTGAACTGCTCGGTGTTGCGCGGAGACAGATAGTTGGTGTGCGGGTCGATTTCATGCGCAAAGGCATTCATCGCCAGCTGGAAGACGTCTTCGCTGTTGCTTTGCGTCAGGCGCTTGATGGCGAACTGATAACGCTTGGTCAGCGTGTCGCGGATTTCTTTGTCGGTCTTGCCGGTCAGCTTGAGGTTCAGCTCGTCATACGTGACTTTCGCATCCCACAGGCTATCCAGCTCGGCCTTGTCTTTCGGCCACGGCGCTTTGCTGCGGTCGAGATCGATAGTGCCGTTGCCGGTGAAGTTCATCGGCTTGTCCAGCAACGACAACGCATAGGTGTAACGCTCAAAGCGGCGTTTCTGCGCCAGATTGAACAGCGCGTAGAAGGTGTCCAGCTTGCCGGTTTTCAGCTCTTCGCCAACCTGATTGCGTTTGCCGGCGAACTGCGCCACGTCGGAGGCCAGCAGCACGTTATGGTTGTAGTCCAGCATGTTCAGGTAGCGATCGAAGATCTTGCCTGAAAACTCCGCATCGAGGGCGAACTGGCGGTAATGAGAGCGAGTGAAGCGCGAGGTGACGCGCTCACTCACCGTAGCGTGCTGGGGTTCCTGTTGCAGTTGGGGCAGTTGGTCGATGCGGATGTTGGCTGTTTCCGCGCCGTAACTGACACCCGCCCACAGCAGCCCTGCAATCGCTGTTAATCTGACGAATTTGTTCATGCCTGGGTTGGCCTCCGTATCAGAACTGCAAGTGTTCTGCGCGCACAATCATCGCCAGACCGGAAGAGAGCTGCACACGTACGCCATCTTTAGCGATTTCGAGTACGGTAGCATCCATCGCGCTCTTGCCTGCTCTGACTTTGATTTCCTGGCCAATTTGCAGTTTAGAGATATCCGTGACTGGCGCATAACGCGGCTGGCTTTCCTCTTTGGCTGCACGAGGTTGGCGAGCGGGCTGTGGGCGAGTTTGTGGGCGCGGCTTGCGGTTTTCCGGCGCGGCTCCGCCTTCGCGACGCGCAGCGGGCTTTTTACCGGCTGGACGCGGACGGCGCGGAGCGGCATCGGCGGATTCGCCGGCGGCTTCACGTTTTTTGGCGTTTTGTTCGGCACGCTGTGCCTGAACGCGCGCTTTGGCTTCTTCAAGCTGCTGGCGAGCATGATCGACATGCTGCTGCTCAAGTTCACCGCACGGATTGCCGTCCAGATCGACGCGCTGTGCGCCAACCTTGACACCGTACAGATAACGCCAGCTTGAGGTATATAGGCGCAGGGCAGAACGCAATTGCGTTTTGCTGAGATTTTCTTCCCCCTGCACGCGCTCTACCAAATCCTGAAAAATACCGATTTTCAGCGGACGAGCTTCGCCTTCGGCGCTAAAGCAGAGCGGAAAACGCTCGGCAAGAAAAGCAATGACTTCTTTACTAGAGTTCAACTTAGGTTGATTTTCCATGAAATTTCCTGATTACAACGGTATTGCCAACAAGCCACAGGCATGAACAGGCGTCATTATAATGACGCCATCGGTAATTGCCACGTTAACCGTCGATCAACTTGCCGCTACAGTCACATATTTCGCACTGTCACACTGTTCCAGTTGCTCACAAAGCCCCGCCACCACTGCTTTCAGGCCCACTTCATCCTGTTCGTCGAAGCGTTGATAAACCGTGCTGTCGATATCCAAAACGCCGATCGCTCGGCCGCCAACCGCCAGCGGCAGCACGATTTCCGCGTTGCTGGCCGCATCGCAGGCGATATGGCCCGGAAACGCATGCACGTCACCGACGCGCTGCACGCGATTTTCCGCCACCGCCGTGCCGCACACGCCTTTGCCCACCGGAATGCGCACGCAGGCAATCTTGCCCTGGAACGGCCCCAGCACCAGCTGGTCGCCCTCCATCAGATAGAAACCGACCCAGTTCACGTCATCCAGACGCTCGTTGAGCAACGCGCTGGCGTTGGACAGCGCCGCGATAAAGTTGGTTTCCCCGCCGAGCAACGCGCTCAGGTCACGTTTTAATTCCGCGTAGAATTGTTCTTTTGTCATGTGTTAACCATTGAAACAATGAAGATGGCCAGAAGCCCAAAGCTTAGGCCCTATAAAATAAGCATTAAATGCGTATAGCCACAAGGTTAATCATCTGTTGCTTCACAAAACCCCGTCGCTCGGGGTATGTTTGCCGCTCAGAATCCCGGTTTACCTCGTTTTACCGTCCGGCGCCCGATCGCCGGTGACGCGGCCGGTTTATTTTTCAGCTACGCTGACACTTCCGGCGGGCTCAAGGGCAGCTACTTGTCAAAAATGAAAATACACGCGATCACCGCTCCCCTTTCCAAAGCGCGTCACCAGCGCTGCTGCGAGTGCGACCTGCTGTTCGTGCTGCCGCCGCTCAGCGGCAATCAAGCCGCCTATTGCCCGCGCTGCAACGCCAAGGTGGTGAACGGCCGCGACTGGTCGATGACGCGTCTGACCGCCATGGCGATCGCCATGCTGCTGCTGATGCCGTTCGCCTTCACCGAACCGCTGATCAGCATTCGTCTGCTCGGCACGCGCATCGACGCCAGTTTGCTGGAGGGCATCTGGCAGATGAGCCGCCAGGGCGATCCGCTCACCGCCAGCATGGTGGCGTTTTGCACCCTCGGCGCCCCGCTGACGCTGGTGCTGTCGCTGCTGTACCTGCGCGTCGGCCATGCGCTCGGCATGAACCTGCGCCCGGTGCTGCTGATGCTGGAGCGGCTCAAAGAGTGGGTAATGCTGGACATTTATCTGATCGGCATGGCGGTGGCGGCGATCAAAGTGCAGGATTACGCCGACATCCAGCCCGGCAGCGCGCTGATCGCTTACCTGTCGCTCACGGTGCTGAGCATCCTGACGCTGATCCACGTCAACCTGGAGCAGCTGTGGGAGCGCTACTATCCGCAGGAACAGCCGGAAGGCCCGCCGACGGCGCTGCACATCTGTCTGTCCTGCCACTATACCGGCTATCCCGACGCGCGCGGCCGCTGCCCGCGTTGCCATGTGCCGATGTGCCATCGCCAGCCCTACAGCCTGCAGAAAACCTGGGCGGCGCTGATCGCCGCGATGATCCTGCTGATACCGGCCAACCTGCTGCCGATTTCCATCATTTACGCCAACGGCACGCGGCTGGAAGACACCATTTTCTCCGGCGTGGTCTCATTGGCCACCTCCGGCAACGTGCCGATCGCCGCTATCGTGTTCATCGCCAGCGTGCTGGTGCCCTTCACCAAGGTGATCGTGCTGATCATGCTGTTGCTGAGCATCCACTTCAAAACCTCGCACAGCCTGAAAACGCGCATTCGTCTGCTGCGCCTGGTCACCTGGATCGGCCGTTGGTCGATGCTCGATCTGTTCGTTATCGCCTTGATGATGTCGCTGGTAAATCGCGATCAACTGTTATCTTTTACTATGGGACCGGCCGCGTTTTACTTTGGCTCGGCGGTCATTTTGACTATTCTTGCCGTTGAATGGCTCGATAGCCGATTGATTTGGGATGCACATGCAACAGGAAACGCCGACTACACCGACTGAAGCGCGGGTCAAGAACAAACGCCGCATTTCACCGTTCTGGTTACTGCCGTTCATCGCCCTGCTGATCGCCGGGTGGCTGGTCTATAACAATTTCCAGGAGCGCGGCACCACCGTCACCATCGATTTCCAATCAGCGGCAGGCATCGTCGCCGGCCGCACGCCGGTGCGCTACCAGGGCGTTGAGGTCGGCACGGTGCAAAAAATCAGCCTGAGCAAAGATTTACGCAGCATCGTGGTGGAAGCCAGCATCAAAAGCGATCTGGAAGACTCGCTGCGCGAAGGCACCCAGTTCTGGCTAGTGACGCCCAAGGCCTCACTGGCCGGGGTATCCGGGCTCGATGCGCTGGTCGGCGGTAACTATATCGGCATGATGCCCGGCAGCGGCAAGGAGCAAACCCACTTCACCGCGCTCGATACCCAGCCGAAGTACCGCCTGAACACCGGCGAACTGATGATTCACCTGCATGCCGACGACCTGGGTTCGCTCAACAGCGGCTCGCTGGTCTATTACCGTAAAATCCCGGTCGGCAAGGTGTATGACTACACTATCAGCGAAGGCAACAAGGGCGTGACCATCGACGTGCTGATCGACCGCCGCTTCGCCAACCTGGTGAAGAGCAACAGCCGCTTCTGGAATGTCTCCGGCTTCAAGGGCGATTTCAGCCTGTCCGGCGCCACGGTGCAAATGGAGAGCCTGGCGGCGCTGGTCAACGGCGCCATCGCCTTCGATTCGCCGACCGATGGCCAGCAGGCCAAGGGCGATCAAAGCTATACCCTGTATCCGGATCTGGCCCACAGCCAGCGCGGCGTCAATATTTTGCTGGATCTGCCGAGCGGCAACAGCCTGAGTGAAAACCGCACGCCACTGATGTACCAGGGACTGCAGGTCGGCACCCTGACCAAGCTGACGTTGCAACAGGACAGCAAAGTCATCGGTGAACTGACCATCGATCCTTCGGTGGTCGATCTGATGCGCAGCGGCACCCGCATCGTGATGCGCAGCCCGCGCATCAGCCTCAACGACGCCAAGCTAAGCCAACTGCTGACCGGCACCACGCTGGAACTGGTGCCGGGTGAAGGCGAACCGCAGCAGCGCTTCAACGTGCTGGACAGCAGCGAAACGCTGTTGCAACAGCCGGGTGTGCTGACCGTCACGCTGAATGCGCCGCAAAGCTACGGCATCGACGTCGGGCAGCCGCTGGTGGTGCACGGCGTGAAAGTCGGCCAAATCCTGAGTCGCACCTTGACCGCCGGCGGCGTGGTGTTCACCGCCGCCATCGACGCGCAGTACCGCGGCCTGCTGCATAAAGACAGCAAATTCGTGGTCAACAGCCGTCTCGACGTCAAGCTGGGCATTGACGGTATGGAAGTGCTCGGCGCCAGCGCCCAGGAATGGGTAGACGGCGGCGTGCGCATTATCCCCGGCAGCAAAGGGGAACCAGGCGGCCAGTACCCGCTGTACGCCAACAGCGAAAAAGCCGAGGAAGGCATCGTCGGCAACGCCCCTTCTACCACCCTGACCCTCAGCGCCACCAGCCTGCCGGACGTGCAGGCCGGCTCGGTGGTGCTGTACCGCAAATTCCAGGTGGGCGAGATCGTCAACGTCCGGCCGAAGGCCAACGAGTTTGAGGTGGACGTCTACATCAGCCCGGAATACCGCAAGTTGCTGACTCGCGAAAGCATCTTCTGGGCCGAAGGCGGCGCCAAAGTGCAGCTCAACGGCAGCGGCCTGACGGTGCAGGCCTCCCCGCTCAACCGCGCGCTGAAAGGCGCCATCAGCTTCGACAACCTGCAGGGCGTGACGCTGAACAAAGGCGCCAACCGCGTGCTCTACGCCAGCGAAACCGCCGCTCGCGCGGTGGGCAGCCAAATCACGCTGAAAACCTACGACGCCAGCAAGCTGTCGGCGGGCATGCCGCTGCGTTACCTCGGCATCGACGTCGGCCAGGTGGAGTCGCTGCAGCTGGCGCCGGAGCGCAACGAAGTGTTGGCTAAAGCGGTGCTGTATCCGGAATACGTGCAGACCTTCGCGCGCCTCGGCAGCCGCTTCTCGATCGTGTCGCCGGAGATCTCCGCCGCCGGCGTCAGCAACCTCGATACCCTGCTCCAGCCTTATATCAACGTGGAGCCGGGGCGCGGCCGCGAGCTGCGCACTTTCGAACTGCAGCAGGCCAGCATCACCGACTCGCGCTATCTCGACGGCCTGAGCGTCGTGCTCGACGCCGCCGAAACCGGCTCGCTGCAGATCGGCACGCCGGTGCTGTTCCGCGGCGTAGAGGTCGGCACCATCACCGGTTTCTACCTTGGCGCCATGTCCGACCGGGTGCACGTTGCGCTGCGCATCAGCAAGAAGTACCAGCATCTGGTGCGCAACAACAGCGTGTTCTGGTTGGCGTCGGGTTACAACCTGCAGTTCGGCCTGACCGGCGGCGTGATCAAGAGCGGCACCTTCCAGCAGTTCATTCGCGGCGGTATCGCCTTCGCCACCCCGCCGACTATTCCGCTGGCGCCGAAAGCCACGCCGAACAAGCACTTCCTGCTGAATCCGGAAGAGCCGAAGGACTGGAAAACCTGGGGCACCGCCATTCCGCGCGATTAACTTTCGCGTTTTCCTCAGGGCCCGGCAATGCCGGGCCCTGTTTTTTTCCGCTTTGTGATAAACTCTCGCCCTTGTCTTTATTGCACCCTGAGAGTTCGCCCCGTGGCCAAATCCACCGCCCTTTTTCTGCCCCCCGCTTTCCTCGACGCCACCCGCGCCATCATGCCCGCCGAGCTGGCGATGGACGATTTTATCGCCGCTTGCCAGCGCCCCCTGCGCCGCAGTCTGCGCGTCAACACGCTGAAAATCAGCGTCGCCGACTTCCTGGCGCTGGTGCAGGATTACGACTGGCGATTGGAGCCCATTCCCTGGTGCGCGGAAGGGTTCTGGATCGAGCGCGACGATGAAGAGCTGCGATTAGGCAGCGCCGCCGAACACCTGAGCGGTCTGTTCTATATTCAGGAGGCCAGCTCGATGTTGCCGGTCAGCGCGCTGTTCTCGGGCGACGCGGCGCCTACTCGAGTGCTGGACGTGGCGGCGGCGCCGGGCTCCAAAACCACCCAGATCGCCGCGTTGATGGGCAACCAGGGCGGCATCGTCGCCAACGAATACTCCGCCAGCCGGGTGAAAGTGCTGCACGCCAATATCAGCCGCTGCGGCGTGAAGAACACCGCGCTGACCCATTTCGATGGCCGGGTGTTCGGCGCTGCACTGCCGGAGAGTTTCGACGCCATTCTGCTCGACGCCCCCTGTTCCGGTGAAGGTGTGGTGCGCAAGGATCCGGACGCCATGAGCAACTGGTCGCCGGACAGCGTCGCCGAGATCGCCGCCACCCAGCGCGAGCTGATCGACAGCGCGTTTCATGCGCTGGCACCGGGCGGCGTGATGGTTTATTCCACCTGCACGCTCAATGCGCAGGAAAATCAGCAGGTGGTGCGCTGGCTGCTGGATACCTATGGCGACGCAGTCAGCGTCGAGCCGCTGGGTGAGCTGTTCCCCGGCGCCGACAAGGCGTTGACCGCCGAAGGCTTCCTGCACGTCTTCCCGCAGATTTACGACAGCGAAGGGTTTTTCGTCGCCCGCCTGCGTAAAAAACACGCCGTGGCGCCGTTGGCGAAGCCGACCTATAAAGTCGGTAAATTCCCGTTCAGCCCGCTATCCGGCAAAGAGGCGGCGCTGGTCGCCCAAGCCGCCGCCGCATCCGGCTTAACCTGGGGCGATGACAGCCGGCTGTGGGAGCGCGACAAGGAAATCTGGCTCTTCCCGGCCGAGCTGGAGCCGCTGTTTGGCAAAGTGCGCTTCTCGCGTATCGGCCTCAAGCTGGCGGAGCGCTTCCCGAAAGGTTTCCGTTGGCAGCACGAAGCGGCGATCGCCCTCGCGGGTGCCGGCGGTAAACAGCATTTCGAGCTGGACGCCGCGCTGGCCCAGGAGTGGTATCACGGCCGCGATCTCTACCCTGAGCAGCCGCCGGCGGGCGACGAGTGCATCGTCACCTATCAGGGGCAACCGCTGGGCATCGCCAAACGCATTGGCAGCCGCATAAAGAATAACCTGCCGCGCGAACTGGTGCGCGACGGCGTGCTGGATTTCCACCTGTAAACGATACCGCGCCGGGGAATGAAATTCCCCGGCAATAAAATAACGCTAATAATATTCCCATCGCCGTTCGTTATTATTCTAATCATTTCACTTTATCGGTATACCTCGCCTACAAGCCCCGTCAACCGGGGGAATGAGAATAAAAAGTTTCTCGTTTTCATCAAGACAATTCCCGATTCTTATTCTATTAATTAAAGTGCAGCTAAATGAATACGTTCAACTCACCTCTGGGTGGCGTCTTTGCGGGCTTTCTCTCATACGGCAAGGAATTAAGATGAAAAAAACTCTGATGGCATTGACCTCGGTAGCAACCCTGCTGTGCGCCAACGGCGCGGCTAACGCAGCAGGCACCATTCAAGGCACGTTAGGCGTGACGCTGACCATCGGCGCCGGTTGCGTCGTGGGGGGCGGCAGCAGCAGCGGTTCCGTCAACGACTTCGGCTCCATCAGCTTCGGTACTTACTCTTCACTGGCCAACATCATCGACGCCAGCGCCACCGGCGCAGGGGGGGCCGGTACGCTGTCATTGACCTGCACGACCGGCACAGACTACACGGTGGCGCTGGACAACGGGCTCCATGTCACTTCAGGCACCCAACGCCGCATGGCCAGCACGGCAGGCGCCTTCATCAGCTATAACCTGTACCAGGATGCCGCACGCACTACCGCCTGGGGCAGCGGCGCCAACGCGCGGACCGGCACCGGCACCGGCGCCGCCGTTCCGCTGATCGTGTATGGCCGCGTCCCGGCGGCCGGTTCTACCCCGGCGGCAGACACCTATAACGACACCGTCACGATGACGGTCACCTGGTAACGGTGCGGCGCGCGCTTTGCTGCTGCGGATTATGGGCGTGCAGCCTGTTGGCGCAGGCCGACAGTAAAACCGCGACCCTCGGCGTCAGCGCGACCTTGCTCAGCGCCTGTGAGGCCGGCAGCAGCTCAGGCGGCAATGTCAGCTTCGGCACGCTGAATTTCGGCACGCTGTATTTTCTCAGCACCGCAACCAGCGTCGCCGGGCAACAAAACGCCGGCGCCATTCGGGTGAAATGCACCAACGGCACCAGCTACAGCGTTCTGCTTGGCGGCGGGCAAAGCGGCAATACCGCTGCCCGCTACCTGCAAAGCGCGGCCGGCCAACGGGTGAATTACAACCTGTATACCAACGCCGCCCACAGCACCATTTGGGATAATCTGACGGGCGTGTCACAAACCGCCAACGGTTCGGACAACTGGCTGCCGGTCTATGGCATGATTCCGGCGCAATCCACACCTCCGACAGGCAGCTACACCGATACGGTACAGGTCACGATCAATTGGTAATGACGATGCGCGCTTCAATTTGCGGTTTGCTGTTCTGCCTGCCGCTTTCCCCGGCCCAAAGCGATACCGGCGTCAACGACTTGACCAAAAGCCAGCCGTTCACCGTCAATGCAACCGTGGTTAAAGGCTGCGTATTGGGCAGCGGCGTCAGTGACGTGACCACCTTCGGCACCCTGAACTTCGGCCAGTTGTCCTCACTGAGCAACGCAGTCAGCGTCGTCTCCAGCAGCGGCGCCGGTTCGGTGCTGTTTCGCTGCAACCCGGGGCTGAGCGTCACGCTGGCCCTCGGCGTCGGCAATCACGTGACCGGATCCATCGCCGGCGGCAGAAAATTACAAAACGCCGCCACGTCGGAAACGCTGCTGTATCAACTTTATCAAGACAGCAACTACGCCACCCTTTGGGGCGATGGCGCTAACGGCGGCGCGGCGCAGACCGTCGCCGCCACCGGTAGCACGCAAGAAATCAAGGTTTACGCCCGTCTGTTTTCGACCAGTACCCTGCCCACCAGTGGCGTTTACAGCGATACGGTCTTGTTGACGGTCACTTATTAAGTTTTTTTGCAATAAGGATTGAGTTATGCGCATACCCTTCCGTCTGCCGTTAACGGCAGCCTTGCTCCTGGCAAGCCAACAGCACGCCCTGGCCGCGGCTTCCATTCTCATTTGGCCGATCGATCCAGTGATTGAAGATCAACAACAGGCCACCGCGCTGTGGCTTGAAAATCGCGACAGCAAACCGGTCTATATGCAAATTCGCGTGTTGGGTTGGAAGCAAACCGCCGGCAAAGACGATTACAGCAACCAAAGCGACGTGATCGCCAGTCCGCCGGTGGCGTCGATCGCGCCAGGCAAACGCCAGCTGATACGCCTGATCAAACAGTCGGCGCCGGCGGCGGGACAGGAGCGCGCCTATCGCATTTTGGTCGATGAAGTGCCGGTGAAAGAACAATCATCGGATGCCGCCCCCGGCGGTGCAGAGATGGGGCTGAAATTCCAGATGCGCTACTCGGTGCCGCTGTTCGTCAGCGGCAAGGGGATTTGGACCAAACAGGACAGCGAAAAACCTCGCGATTACGCGACCGCCAGCCAACCCAAGCTCAGCTATCGTTTACAGCAGCAAAGCAGCGAACGCTGGCTGGAGGTGCGAAATCAAGGCGCAGTGCATGCCCGAATCTCGAAAGTGACGCTGCAAGGGCGCAGCCTAAATCCCGGCCTGATGGGATACGTGCTGCCCGGTTCACAGATGCGCTTCGCTTTGCCACCCGCCGGCGGTTTCAGCAGCGGCAAGCTGATGGCCACGGTCAATGACAACAAACAGCCCGTAGCCATTCCGTCTTATTGAGGCCCAGGTGCAGCCGACAGGGAGGCTATCGACGCGGCGTTTCAACCTCAAGCCGCTGGCGTTTGCCATGCTGAGCATGGCGGCCGGCGGCTGGCTGCCGTTCGCGTTCGGCGACGATCTGCCCCCGCCGCCCAGCGCCATCAGCATGCCGGACACCACGCTGTATCTGGAGCCGGTCGTCAACGGGCGCCAAACCGGCAACGTCGTGCCAGTCAACTACCGCGGCGGCCATTACTACATGACGCCCCAGCAACTGCTCGACGCCGGGCTGCCGGTAGCGGATAAACAGGCGAAAGACATCGCCGTCGATCGGCTGGAGAAGGTGGATGTCAGCTACAGCGGCGAGAGCCAGCAGTTGCTGATCAACGTGCCCAACGACTGGTTGCCGCAGCAAACCATCGGCGCCCATTCACCGCTGCAACGCTTGCCGGCGCAAAGCAGCCTGGGTTTGCTGTTTAACTACGACATCTATGCCAGCCAAAGCAACGGCAATGGCCGACCAGGCTACCTGTCGGCGTGGAGCGAACAGCGGCTGTTCGACGGTTTCGGCGTCATCGCCAACACCGGCATCTACCGCAGCGGGTTTAACGGCGGGCCAAACGACGATGGCGGCCGCTATATTCGATACGACAGCTACTGGCGCTTCAACGATGACCAGCGGATGCTGAGTGTGATCGCCGGTGACTTAACCACCGGCTCGCTCCCCTGGAGCAGCGCCGTGCGCATCGGCGGCTTGCAATTGGCGCGCAATTTCGCGGTACGCCCGGATCTTATCACCTATCCGCTACCGCAGTTTTCCGGCCAGGCGGCATTGCCCAGCAGCGTCGATTTATACATCAACAGCTATAAAAACAGCACCACCAACATCAATCCCGGGCCGTTTACCCTCAACAGCGTGCCCTACATTAACGGCGCGGGTCAGGCCACGGTCGTCACCACCGACGCCCTCGGCCGTCAGGTCAGCACCACGGTGCCGTTCTACGTGGCCAGCAACCTGCTGCAGACCGGCATGAGCGATTTCAGCGTTTCCACCGGTTTGCTGCGGCGCAACTACGGGTTGAATTCTGCCGATTACGGGCAATGGGTAGGCAGCGCCAGTTTACGTTACGGCGTCACTGATTGGTTAACCCTGGAAGGACGCGCCGAAGGCGCAGCCGAATTGGCGGTCGGCGGCGGCGGCGCCGACATTCGCGTCGGACAATGGGGGGTTTTCAACGCGTCCTACAGCGTCAGCCAGGCCGGCGACGAAGCGTTTAACGGTGGCCGGCCGATACAATCCCCCACGTATTATGACCCGCTGACCGGCAGGCCGTTGCAACAGCCGGATCCCCAGCCCGTCTATCGCTACACCGGCAACCACGGCGATCAGAGCAGTTTTGGCTACACCTACAGCAACTCACGCTTCAGCCTCAACGCGCAACGTATCCTGCGCAGCGCCGATTTTGGCGACATTTCCGTGTATAAAAGCGACTACCGTCTGAGCCGCCGCACCGATCAATTGACCGGCAGCGTCAGCCTGGGCCGGCTCGGCAGCCTCGGCGCCGGTTATTTTGACGTACGCGACGCCATCGCCCAACGAACTCGCCTGATGAACCTGTCCTACAGTGTGTCACTTTGGCGCAACAGCAGCCTGTACGCCTCGCTGAACCGGGAAATCGGCAGCAGCGGTTACAGTGCCCAACTGCAGCTCTCCATTCCGTTCGACAGTTGGGGTACCGCCAGCTTCAGCGCCGCGCGCGACAACAACAACCGCTGGAGCGAACGCGTCAGCTACAGCCGCGCCGCGCCGACTGATGGCGGTTTCGGTTGGAATCTGGCCTACGCCAATAACCCGAGCGGCGGCGATTACCGCCAGGCGGATCTGACCTGGCGCACCCGCAGGCTCGAAGCCCGAGCGGGCGTATACGGTACCCGTGATGAAACCAACCACTGGGGAGAAATCAGCGGTTCGCTGGTGGCGATGAACGGCGGCGTGTACGCCACCAACACCATCAACGATGCCTTTGCGCTGGTGTCCACGCAAGGATACGCCGACATTCCGGTGAGCTATGAGAACCAGCCGATCGGCAAGACCGATGCCCAGGGCTATTTACTGGTGCCGACCGTCACCTCTTACTACCATGCGAAATTCCAGATTGATCCGCTCAGCCTGCCCGCCGACGTCGCGCTGCCGACGGTGGAAAAAACCGTCGCCATTCGCGATCACAGCGGTTTTCTGGTCGAGTTCCCCATCCAACCCATCTCCGCCGCCGACGTCGAACTGGTTGACGAGCAAGGCAAACCGCTGGCCAACGGCAGCCAGGTGGCGGTGGTTGGCGGCCATCAGCAAAGCTATGTCGGTTGGGATGGCATGACCTATATCGACCCGGTGCAACAACACAATCGCCTGAGCGTGATCCCGGCCGACGGCGGCCCGCCGTGCCAGGCGGAATTCAGTCTGGCGAAGCCTCAGGGCATCCAGCGCGTCGGCCCGGTTGTCTGCCGCTAATTCAACGACGGAGAGTCACTATGTTTCGGGGATTGAAAGCCTTATTGTTAACCCTTTCGCTGCTGCTCTGTCAGCGCGCATTCGCCGACTGCGCCACCACCAACGGCACCGTCACCTTACCGGGGAGCAGCTCTTTCGTGGTCTACAATGGGCAGATCAACGCCCAGGGCACCGCCGGCCTCAACTGCACCGGCCTCGGCCTCAATTTGCTCACGCAAAACACCGTCACGGTCAAGATCGCCTCCACCACCAACAATATGGCGGTTGCCAACACCGACGGTTCCGGCGATAAAATCGCTTATCTGATCTACCCCGACGCCAACTACCAATATCCTTACAGCATCGGCCAAACCATCGACTACAGCTCGCTAAACCTGCTGTCGCTGATCCTGATTTCCTCCAACGTCAACTTTCCGCTGTATATCAAAACCACCGCCGGCGCCAACGTGCGCGCAGGCACCTATACCGACAGCATCAACCTGATCTGGAATTACCATATTTGCGGCCTGGGCGTGCTCGGCCTGTGCGTTTGGTGGGACGGCGTCGACAAACCCAGCACGGTCAGCGTCAGCGTCACCATCACCAAAGACTGCCTGATCGGCACCGCGCCCAACGTCAACTTCGGCAGCATGGCGTTGGTCGGGCAGTTCAATCCTGTCAATCAGAGCATCACCCTGACCTGCACCAAAACCGAGGGATACAACACCTATTTCACCAACGGCAATAACCCGGTCTCCGGTTGGCGACGCATGAAAAGCGGTACCAGCAATTTCATGCAGTACCAGATTTACTTGCCTAATACGACGACCGTTTGGGATAGCACCAACAAACAGAGCGGCGCCGGCACCGGCCTGGCGCAAAGCATCCCGTATAAGGCGGCGGTCAATGCGGCGCAGACGGAAGTGGCGGTCGGCAGCTATCAGGACACGCTCAGTTTTGTGGTGGAGTACTAGGCGTTGTGTTTTGCCGGCGTGGAAATTGTTTCCAAAATGTAATTTTTATGTGGCATTTTTTGCTCATTTGGCTATGCTCTTACCAATGGCCGAACTGGTCTAACCTCCTACCACACCATTGAGCAAGGAGTTCCCATGAGCAAAACCGTCGTAAAAATTGGCAGCTTCGAGGTCGATGACGCGCATCTTCACGCCGACGCCGACCGCACCGGCACCCTGAGCATTCCCTGCAAGTCCGATCCGGATCTGTGCATGCAGCTGGACGGCTGGGATGAACATACCAGCATCCCGGCCATCCTCGACGGCAAACAGTCGCTGCTGTACAAGCAACACTACGATCGGCAAGCGGACGCCTGGGTGATGCGGCTGGCATGAAAATGCATCAGAACTGCTGACGACGCGCTGTTTTCATCGGAAACAGCGCGTTTTTTTATGCGATGGCGATGCCGCGGCCTGCAAAGAAAGGGGCGAAGCGGCTGAGCGGCAGGTGCACCCGCTCGCGCGTCGCCGGGCTGTCGCCCGAAGGATTGTGGAAGATCACGCTTTGCGCATCGGCGGCGGTGATCAGCACCAGATGCCCGCCCCGCTGCGGCGGCGTACTCTCCGGCCGGCGAATGGAGGGATGCACCGAGGCGATAAAGTAGCGGCATTCATGAAGCAGCGCCGGCACCTCGGCGGCCTCTAGCCCCACCTTCACCTCCGCTTGCAGCGCGAACTGCTCGCGCACATACTCGACGAACGGCGCATAAATCAGCCCCTTTATCCGCTCACCTTCGCGTACATAGGCGCCGTAGGGCAGGCTGCGGCGCGCCAGCTCCAGCAGCGGCGGCGCTTCGCCGTCGCGGTGGCCCAGCACCATTTTCAGGCAGGCCATGCCGCACACGTGGTTGGCCCACTCGACGTACTCTGCCCGATCGCGGGCGCCGCTGCGCGCCCAATTTTCGTCTTGCGCCAGCGTCGCGCGGCCGGCGATCAGATCGGCGGCCAGCTCCGGGCTCGCCCACTGGCACTCGTAGGGAACGGCGCGCATAAGATTAAAATTTGTCGACGACTTTGAAATTCATCAGCACCAGCGTCATATCCGGCGAGAACAGGTCATACTCTTCGAAGAAGCGCTGCAGCTCTTTGCGCCAGTGCGCCAGCGAGCGATCGCCCTCGCCTTCGGCAAAGGCGTGCGCTTCATCAACCTGATCGTAAGTTTTCATTTCCACCGCGGTCAACTCGACTGCGCAAACCGGCTCACCCTTGCCGTCCACCACCAGGAACAGATCGCCGGCCTGTGGGATCCCTTCGCCGTCCAGGTTAGAACAGGTGGCCGTTTTGGTGCCATTGAGGATCAATTGCACGACTTCATCGGCCTGCTGCTCGGTATCGCCGAACGCCCAGCGCTCAAGGTGCTCGTATTTCTGTGGAATTGCCGTCGCCATGATTATACCTTTAGGAAAAATGCATCAATGCAGACAGGATAGTACAACGTATTGCCGGCCGTCTGCATCCGTCGCAAGCGCGACTGCGCGTTTTGCCAGCGCCACTTTTACGCGTTTTTACCTTTCTTCGCTGTGCCTGCCGCGCTGCCGGGCGCATACTGTGAACATTATTCACCCAATGGCGACCGCCAGGCGGTAACATGCAGCAAAATGACATCGATGCTGACGATACCTTCAGCGATTTACTCAACGGCGTCGCGTTAGTGACGCTTGTCCTCATCACCCTCGCCGGCGGGTGGTATTTCAGCTAAAAGGGGCGCAACGTGGCAACAAAACGCATGGGCAACAAGCTCAGTAAAATGGTCGTGGTGCTGCTGCTGATCTGCCTGGCGTTGCTGCTGTTACGTTGGGCGGCGATCGCCTTCGGTTAATGCCGCGAGACGACGCCGGCCGAACGCCGGCGCCCTGTTCATCGCCGCCGTGGCGCGGTCGGCTCCAGCAACTCCTGCAAATAGGCCAAACGCGCCTCCCCCTGAAGCAACCAGCGGCGACACAGCCAATGCTGCGTTTCACCCGTGCGGCTCAGGCGGTAGTACTCCGCCAAGGTTTCGACCCAGTTCATGATGTTTTCTCCTGCTTTTCGACACCGTCAGTATTGAGCGTAAAAACCAGAAGAAATACTGATGGCTTGTTTTTTATGCTTCCTGTTTTAGGCGGCGGGTAGCGAAGCCGCAGTTCAGCTGTTACATTGGGCAAAAATCAACCCACCGAGGTGTAGACCATGACGTTCTCGGAACAGGAGATTAAACCCGTATGGGATGAGGTCGCACGCCTGATCGGCGACGGCGTGATGCAGCTGCGCCATCGCGGTGAAGCGCTGTCGGTGGAAACGCTGGAAAAACATCTGGCGCGGCAGTTGGCGGACAGCAACGATATCGAACGGCGCATCCTACTCGGCGCCGCCATCAACATGCTGAAAGGCGGAAAATGAATCGCCAACCGAAAAGGTTGGCGATTCGACAGAAGCCCGAGGTATGCAAGCCCGGCCTTCTGCGCGCTACTATGTCACGCTAATATGACGTAATTAATAGGAATTGTCGGGTTTTTGCCCAAAACGCCCTATTTTTGTTGCCTGCATTACGCCAACACGAAATCGCCGGCATCCAGCGGCTGCCCCACCACTTTCACCAGGAAGTCGTTGCCGTCAAAGGCGCCGCCCAGGTTGATCGCCACATCGCTGACGTGATTTTGCTCATCGTAGCTCAGCTTCGCCTCGCCCGCCTTGCCGCTGAACTGATCGACGAAGCGGATGCCGTCGGCGCTGCCGGTGTTGAACAACGTCAGATCGATCTTGTCCTCGCCGCGCACGAAGTCGCGGATCCAATCCGGCGCCGCCGCCGTCGACTCATCCGCCGCAAAGTAGACGAAGGTGTCCTTGCCGGCACCGCCCCACAGCTGATCCGCCCCTTTGCCGCCGTACAGCACGTCATCGCCCGCGCCGCCCTTGAGCACGTTATCGGCGGCGTTCCCGACCAGCACATCGTTACCCGACCCGCCGATGGCATTTTCAATCGTCACGCCTGCGGCGATAGACACATTGCCTTTCAGGCCACCAACGTCCGAGAACGCCTTTTCATTCAGGTTGATGCGCTGATTTTGACCGAAGCCGGAGAAGTCGAAGGTGTCGTTGCCGCCGGCATCCCAGGCGGTGAAAATTATCTTGTCCTGCGCGCCGGTGGCGGTGAGGAAGTCGCGATCGGTGTTGGAATTGAATCCGTAAACCGTATCGCCGGTGCGGGTGTTCATGTTGGCGCCGTAGAAATGCTGGATCGCCGTGATGTCGTTGAGCAACGGCCCAGAAGAGTACGCGCCTTTAAAGTCCTGCCCGGTGTTGCTTTCGCTGAAATAGCTCATTAGGCTGTGGGCACGGCTATCTTCGAAGTAGGTCGCGTCTTTAGCGTAGGTGATGCTGACGCCCGGCGCGGCGTTATAGTCGCCCGGATGCTGCAACCCCAGCGCATGGCCGATTTCATGGGTGAAGGTCTGGCGACCGTACTCGTTCTCATGGATCTGGTTGTTGACGAAGGTATGGTTCTTGGCGTTATACCAGGTTTGCCCGGCAACCGAAGGCGATGAATCCGGGTTATACGCAAAGGCATAGGAGCCGCGCGAGCTGTAGTCGAACAGGCCGAATTTGATGTTGGCAGCGGCGGTGTTGCTGGTTTCGGTGAAGGTGATGTTAGCCACGTCTGACCATGACTGCAGCGACAGTTTAGCCTGCTCGCGCTGTTCGGCGTTAAAGCTGCTGAAGCCGCTGATGCCCATGCTCGACATGTTGCCCGGCGCCTTTTCCCAGAAGCTGTAGGTCAGAGAGACCGGCGTGTCGGTCACGCCCTTGTCGTGCCAACTGCGATCGCCGCGCACCAGCTCCAGGCCGGCGTTTTCGAACGTTTTCGACGGATGAAGCACGGTAATGGTGTCGTCTTCATCGGGTTTATAAGCGCCCAACAGGGCTAATACGCCTTCGGCCTTAACGGAAGCATTGCTTGATGACATAACCTTATCTCCATATTCGTCAATTCAATCGGGGGGATGCCCCAACTGGCGGATTGCCTGAACGGCAGCGGCCCGGTGTTGAATCAATACGGGGATATCGGTAATGCGGTGGCGCCTTCCCTCGGCACTCTGAATGAGAACGATAATCCCTTAAGAGAAAAGAATAGACACATTTTCGTCGAGTACAGAATTTTCTCAGATAAAGTCCGACTATGCATTTGCGCCATACGAATGATTTTCAAGATAATCATCAGCATTATCACGATGAGCGGAAAAAAGCATAAAAAAACCGGGGCAATCCAACCCCGGTTATCCATAAGAAACTCTGGACTCAGACTAACCAACCGAGCAATAGCGTCGCGCCAATGACCGTGGAAGCGCCGCCAATGCGCGTGGCGATTTGGGCGAATGGCATCAGCCCCATACGGTTCGACGCCGACAGGATCGCCACATCGCCGGTGCCGCCCAGGCCACTGTGACAACAGGTGACGATTGCCGCCTCCACCGGGAACATCTTCAGGTAAGGCGCAATCAGGAAACTGACCAGCCCCATCGACAGCACCACCGAGCCGCAGACCACCACATAACCGACCGAGAACACTGCCACCACGCTTTCCAGCGGCACGTACAGCATGCCCAGACCGATCATCAGCGGCCACACCAGCGCCGTGGAGACGAACTTGTAGAAACTGTGCGCGCCGGTTTCCATCGAGGCCGGGATCACCCGGCAGTACTTGCACAGCACCGCGAACAGGATCATCAGCACCGGGCCGGGAATATGCACGATGTGTTCGAACAGGCCGCCGACGATAAAGAAGGCGCAGATCACCAGCAGCCCGCCGCCCATCAGTTGGAAATCGACGTTGCCGCTTTGCTCCTTGATGGCGAACATCGCGTTCTCCTGCGCCGAACGGATCAGCATGCCGTCGCCGCTCAGCGCCTTGCGCTGCATGCCGATACGCGCCAACACCCCGGCGGTCACGATGGCGAAGATGTTACCCAGCACCGCCGCCGGCGCCAGCTGCGCGACGTAGACGTCCGGCGTCGAGCCCAGGATCGCCGAATAGGCCAGCGACAGCGGTAAAATCCCCTCGCCGATGCCGCCACCGATGATTGGCACGATGATGAAGAAGAAGGTGTGATAGAAGGTAAAGCCGAACAGCTTGCCCACCAGCAGCCCGGTGATCACCGCCGTGATCGTACCCACCACCAGCGGCACGAACATGCGAATCATCCCCTGGATCAGGATCACCCGGTTCATGCCGAGAATGCTGCCGACCACCAGACTGGCGATGACGAAATAAAGCAGGTTGGCGTCTTTCATCAGCAGATGGACGGTGCCCATAACGTTGGGCTGGAAGACATTGAAATAGACCAGCACCGAGGGCACCATCAAACACAGAATGGCCGGCCCGCCGATATCGCGCAGCACGGGAATGCTTTTTCCCAACTGAGCCAGCGCAAAGCCCAGCGTCATTATCACTGCCAGGCCGCCGATCATATTTTTCGGCAGGAAGTTGGCATAGGCGGAAATCGCCACGATGGCGCAAATCGTGATAAACAACGCGATCGGTACCGCGCCGATATCTATTTGACGAAGTTGATTAATTAATCCTGAGGATTCGGACGATGCCGTATTTTTATCACAGGCCAGTTCTGCATTTATCTGTTTCATTATTCACCCTGCTGACAAGCGTACAGTACGGTTAGATTCACCTGGCGCAACATCCCGCCATTGCCAAGCAAAAACAAATGATTACGAAAAATCCTATTGTGGATTTCGCTTTTTCTAATAAGAAATAAAACAGTAGACAGCCCTGAAGATATGATAAAAAATAAAAATGCAAAACTAAATTACACCGACGGAATTCAATATTGTGACCCTCCGCCAAGGTTGGTTTTAATTAATTATCGTCAGCATTTTGTAATTAAAGTAAGCAGGTTTAAATTCGCTGCTATGCTATAGGAGGGCGAAAAAGCCCCCTGTTTTATTAATAAAGAACCGGAAACGCAGTAGCTGAATCCGGTCAGCTTGATCCGAACCTTAATCCTGCGCGCGGCACCGCTCGGGAAAGAGGCATAATATGACTCATAAGGAAGTAGAATATGTCTTCACGCGCTGTTACCCCACAAACTCTCGCTCGCTA
This sequence comes from Serratia bockelmannii, assembly GCF_008011855.1. Classification (GTDB taxonomy): domain Bacteria; phylum Pseudomonadota; class Gammaproteobacteria; order Enterobacterales; family Enterobacteriaceae; genus Serratia; species Serratia bockelmannii. Next base: position 166,614 of record NZ_VOUX01000005.1, on the reverse strand, counting down.
CGGCATCCATCAGGCCGCCGATATCGTCTATAACCCCAGCTATGAATTGCTGTTCGCCGAAGAGACCCGCGCCGACCTGCCGCCGCTGGAACGCGGCACCCTCACCCAACTGGGTGCGGTCAACGTCGCGACCGGTGAGTTCACCGGCCGTTCGCCGAAGGACAAATACATCGTGCGCGACGACACCACGCGCGATACCGTCTGGTGGTCGGACAACGGCACTGGCAAGAACGACAACCAGCCGCTCTCGCCGGAAGTCTGGCAGCATCTGAAAACGTTGGTGGGCAACCAGCTCTCCGGCAAGCGTTTGTTCGTGGTGGACGCGTTCTGCGGCGCCAACGCCGACACGCGCCTGAAAGTGCGCTTCATTACCGAGGTGGCCTGGCAGGCGCACTTCGTGAAAAACATGTTTATTCGCCCGAGCGACGCCGAACTGGCGGACTTCGAGCCGGACTTCGTGGTAATGAACGGCGCCAAATGCACCAACCCGGACTGGCAGCAGCAAGGGCTGCATTCGGAGAACTTCGTCGCCTTCAACCTGACGGAACGCATGCAGCTGATCGGCGGCACCTGGTACGGCGGCGAGATGAAGAAAGGCCTGTTCTCGATCATGAACTACCTGCTGCCGCTGAAGGGCATCGCCTCGATGCATTGCTCGGCCAACGTCGGCGAGCAAGGCGACGTGGCGGTGTTCTTCGGCCTGTCCGGCACCGGCAAAACCACCCTCTCCACCGATCCGAAACGCCAGCTTATCGGCGATGACGAGCACGGCTGGGACGACGACGGCGTGTTCAACTTCGAAGGCGGCTGCTACGCCAAGACCATCAAGCTGTCGCCGCAGGCGGAGCCGGAAATCTATCAGGCGATCCGCCGCGATGCGCTGCTGGAAAACGTCACCGTGCGGGCCGACGGCAGCATCGACTTCGACGACGCCAGCAAAACCGAGAACACCCGCGTCTCCTATCCGATTTATCACATCGAGAACATCGTCAAACCGGTGTCCAAAGCCGGCCATGCGCGCAAGATCATCTTCCTGACCGCCGACGCCTTCGGCGTACTGCCGCCGGTATCGCGCCTGACGCCTGAGCAAACCCAGTACCACTTCCTGTCCGGCTTCACCGCCAAGCTGGCCGGCACCGAGCGCGGCATCACCGTCCCGACGCCGACCTTCTCCGCCTGCTTCGGCGCCGCGTTCTTGACGCTGCACCCGACGCAGTACGCCGAAGTGCTGGTGAAACGCATGGAGGCCGCCGGCGCCCAGGCTTACCTGGTCAACACCGGCTGGAACGGCAGCGGCAAACGTATTTCTATCAAAGATACGCGCGGCATTATCGACGCTATTCTGAATGGCGACATTGAGCAGGCCGACACCTTCACGCTGCCGATCTTCGGGCTGGCAGTGCCGACAGCGCTGCCGGGCGTCGATCCGTCGATCCTCGATCCGCGCAAAACCTACGCCGACGAATCGCTGTGGCAGGAGAAAGCGCAGGATCTGGCGCAGCGCTTTATCGATAACTTCGCCAAATATACCGTCACCCCGGCGGGCGAAAAGCTGGTGAACGCCGGGCCGAAGCTGTAACGCAGACGTTTTGCATCCTGCTGTTCAAGGGCCGATTCGTCGGCCCTTTTTTGTTTTCACGCTTCCGCCAGCAAACCCGGCATCACCAGCGCTACCGCCGCCGCGATGCGCTCGTCGATCGCGCTGCCCGGCGGCAACAGCCCCAGCGTCATCTGCCGCAGCGGTTCGGCGATGGCCATCGCCAACAGCAGATCGCTGGTTTGTGCCCAGTCGCGCTCACGCAGCCACCCGCACTGCTGCTGGCGCTGCAGCCAGTCCGCCACCGTCGCCCGGCCGCGCTGAATGCCGTTGCGCTGATAGCTGTCCAGCAGCGCCTCGCGCCCCGGAAACTCGCTTTGCAGCAGCCGAAACATCCCTACCGCCTCGGCGCTCAATACCTGCTGCGCGATGGCCTTCAGCCCCTTTTCCAACAGTGGCGCCACCGCCGCCCGTTGCCCGGCATCCTGGGCGAAGGCCGGCTGAAACGCCTCGGTCCAGCCGCTCACCGCCTGCGCGACCAGTTCGTCGCGATTGGCCGCAAAGCGATACAGGGTTTTTTTAGCCACCCCGGCGCGTTTCGCCACCGCGTCCACCGTTGCTGCGGCATAGCCGCCGTCGAGCAGCAACGCCAGCGTCGCTTGCGCCAGCGCGGCGCGCAGCGCCGTTTCCGGCGTGGCCGGCCGGCCGCGAGCGCGCGGCGGTTCTTCATTCGGGTTCGCCATATTTATTCCTCACAAGCATTGACAGACTCAGCATAGCGGCATAGTTTTATTTTGGAAACACAATTCGTTTCCAAAATAAAACAGGAACCCATTATGACACATCCCTCCTTGCTGGCGCCCTGGGGCGTTAACGATATCAACGAGTTGCTCAAACCTGAACCGCTGCGGCTGGAGATGGGGCTGAGTCGCAGCGCTGACGGTTTGCTGACCGTCGCGGTCCGTACCGATCTGCACGGCTGCAAGGGGCGCATGCTGGACTGGTGGTTCACCTTCTTTGAGAACACGCAGCACATCAACTGGTGGCACCCACACGATCACGTCGAACATCGCGGCTGGGACCGCCACTGGAAAAAAGGGGAAAGCTACGTCGGCGCCAGCATCGAAGCGGTCGAATGGCTGGCGGAGCTGCCGCCGGTCGCGGCGCGCCTCAAATTCCACGCCGCCGAGGACTTCTTCGCGCCGCAGCCGCTGCGCCAGGCGCGTGATGCGCAGGCGCTCTCCGCCGCCGTGTGTGCGCGCATCGGGTTCGGTGACCAGGTGGCGCTGGATGACAGCGGCGATCCCTGCGACGGCGAGATGCTGCATCTGGCGCGCGATACGCCCTATGGGTGCGTGCTGCGCAGCCGTTTCCTGCTGGGTAAAGCCTGCGCCAACGCCCACGACGAACTGTCGGATGACATCGGGTTTAACCTGATGCGCCACTGCTACAACGAATTCAGCTATCTGGCTCAGTTCCTGCCGTCGCTGTACTACGCCGAAAACGGCCGCGAGCCGGCGCCGTTACTCTGGTAAGCCACCGGCGGGGCCTGTTATTTTTTCGCGATGCCGCTATAGTGATTTTCATCGCCATTCCCGCGTTTATGACGGAGAACTCATGGAAAATCCAGGCTATAGCGGCGGCTGCCTGTGCGGACATATTCGCTTTCAGGTGCACGGCCTGCCCGGTAACCCACACAGCTGTTCCTGCGAATTTTGCCGGCGCCACTCCGGTGCACCGACGCTCTGCTGGGTCGAATTTCCGCGTCAGGCCGTCGAGTGGAACGGCCCGGGCGGCATGCCCACGCTCTACCGCTCTTCCCCCTATTCCAGCCGCGCCTTTTGCCCGCGCTGCGGCAGCACGCTGGGGGCGATCGACGACGAGCCGACGGTGGCGTTGAGCACCGGCAGCTTCGATCGGGCCGATCTGCCGGAGCTGCGCCCGGTCTCGCACGCGTTCGCCGATGTTTGCCCCGAATGGTGGCATATCGACGGCATGCGCTGAGCGCCTCACAGTTCCCGCTGAAATCAATTGATTGTTTTGTCGTATAAATTTAGAACTGACGAACAATAATTCAAATGTATGGGAACGGGGATGAATCAACAGACTCTCGACGCGCGCCGTTCGCGTCAGGCGTTGCTGGCCGGCTCGGTTGGCAACTTTATCGAATGGTATGAGTTCGGGGTGTACGGGTTCCTGGCCACCGTTATCGCCGCCAATTTTTTCACGCTGCAGGGTGAAAATGAAATCACCAGTCTGATCCTCACCTACGCCGCTTTCGCGCTGGCGTTTTTCTGTCGGCCGATCGGCGCGGTGATCTTCGGCCGCATCGGCGATCGCATCGGCCGTCGCCCGACGCTGATTGCGGTTCTGCTGTTGATGACGCTGGCCACCGCGCTGATCGGCGTCATGCCGACCTATGCCTCGATCGGCGTCGCCGCCCCGCTGCTGCTGACGCTGCTGCGCATGTTTCAGGGGCTGTTCGCCGGCGGCGAATTCGGCGGCGCCGTGTCGCTGATGACCGAGTTCGCCCCGAAGGGCAAGCGCGGGCTGTTCGGCGCCTGGCAGTCGCTGACCGTCGCGCTCGGCCTGTTGGCCGGCGCCGGATTGGTGGCGCTGTTGGCCGCGCTGCTCAGCGCGCAGCAGCTGCATGACTGGGGCTGGCGCATTCCGTTCCTGCTGGCGCTGCCGATGGGCGCCGTGGCGCTGTGGCTGCGGCTCAAGCTCGAAGAGACGCCCACGTTTACCCAGGCGCAACAGGCCGCGGAATACAGCGCCCCACCGCAGGAGGCGAGCTTGGGCGGCGTAGCGAAAACCATACTGATCGGCATCGGCCGCATGATGGGCTGGTCGGCCGCCGGCTATACCTTTCTGGTGGTGATGCCTTCCTATTTGCAAACCTCGCTGCACGCCACCTTCCAGCAGGCGCTGGTGGCGACGGTGCTGGCCAACGTCGGCTTCGCCCTGACCATTCTGCCGGCGGGCATCATCAGCGACAAACTGGGGCGTAAAACGGTGATGCTGACGGCGGTGGCGGCGGTGATCCTGTTCACCTTCCCGCTGCTGCAGCTGTTGCAGGATGCGCAGAGTTCACTGTGGGTCAAAGGGCTGGCAGTGATGGTCGCCGGCGCCGTAGTCGGCCTGCTGGCCGGCCCCGGCCCGGCGATGCTGGCGGAGATGTTCCCGACCCGGGTGCGCTATACCGGTTTGGGGCTGGCTTACTCGCTGTCCAATGCGGTGTTTTCCGGCTCGGCCGGGCTGATTATCACCGGCCTCATCAAACAGACCGGTAATATCGACATTCCCGCCTACTACGTGGTCGCCACCTCGGTGGTCAGCCTGTTTGCGCTGATGACACTGCGCCGCGACGATCATCTGCGCTCGCTTAACGAACGTTAATCCTCCGGGGGCACATCGCCCCCTTGCCAACTCGTGACCTCGATCACAAGGCACAAATGTTAACGTTAACTTTTGTGATTAACATCTCATGCGTGATATCTGGCCGCTTCATCCCTTCGCGAGTTAACGTTAACAATAGAGCTAACTTCACTCACCGGGGCCCTACCCATGAACCGCGAAACTAAAAAATATTACGTGCTGCTCAGCGGCCTGCTGTTCTTCTTTTTCTTCACCTGGTCTTCCAGCTTTTCGCTGATCTCGCTGTGGCTGAATCAGAAGATCGGCCTGAAAGGCGCCGAGACCGGCCTGATCTTCTCCGCTATCTCGTTGGTGGCGCTGTGCGCCCAGCCGCTGTACGGGTTTATTCAGGATAAACTTGGGCTGCGCAAACACCTGCTGCAGTTTCTTGGCGTGATGCTGCTGCTGACCGGCCCGTTCTTTATCTACGTTTACGCCCCGCTGCTGGCGAGCAGCCTGCCGCTCGGCGCTTTGGTCGGCGGGGTGTTCATCGGCGCAACCTTCTTCGCCGGTATCGGCGCGCTGGAATCTTATACCGAGCGGGTCAGCCGCATCAGCGGTTTCGAATTCGGCCGCGCCCGCATGTGGGGCTCGCTCGGCTGGGCCAGCGCCACCTTTGTGGCCGGTTTTATCTTCAATATCAATCCGAACATCAATTTCTGGCTGGCCTCCGCCGCCGCCGTGGTGTTCCTGGTGCTGCTCAGCCAGGTACGCGAGCTGAAGCCGAACGCCATGGCCGGCCTGGCGTTCGGCAAACCGGAAAACCTGCGGCTGCAGGACGCGCTGGCGCTGCTGCGCATGCCCGGCTTCTGGGCACTGGTGGTGTTTGTGCTGGGGATCAGCGTATACAACGTTTTCGATCAGCAATTTTCGGTCTACTTCGCTTCACAGTTCGCTTCTCGCGCACAGGGCAACGAGATGTACGGTTTTCTCAACTCGCTGCAGGTCTTCCTCGAGGCCGGCGGCATGTTCCTGGCGCCGCTGCTGGTGAACCGCATCGGCGCCAAACAGGGGCTGTTGCTGGCCGGTGGCGTGATGGCGCTGCGCATGTTCGGTTCCGGCTTAGTCAGCGGCGCCCTGATGATCTCCGCCATGAAACTGCTGCACGCCGTAGAATTGCCAATCCTGCTGATCGCTATCTTCAAATACATCGCGAGCCGCTTTGACAGCCGACTCTCCTCCACACTGTACCTGGTAGGCTTCCAGTTCATCACCCAGGTGATGGCCAGCTTCCTGTCGCCGCTGGCGGGCTACGGTTATGACCGCATCGGCTTTGCCGACACCTATCTGCTGATGGGCTGCGCGGTCGCCGCCACGACGCTTGTCTCCTGTTTCCTGCTGCGCGGCGAACGTTCCGCCAGCGTAGCCCCCTTTCAATCCGCCATTAAATCAAGTGAGTCTGTCCAATGAACACTGCCTTAGCTCAAGCCGACCATGCGGTCGAAGCCCTGCGTGCAGAGCGCCGAGACGATTACTACCCGCAGTTCCATCTCGCGCCGCCCGCCGGCTGGATCAACGATCCCAACGGCCTGATCTGTATTGACGGCGTCTATCATGCCTTCTTCCAGCATCACCCCTATAGCGAACACTGGGGCCCCATGCACTGGGGGCACGCGACCAGCCGCGACCTGATACGCTGGCAGCATCAGCCCATCGCCCTGGCGCCCGATGCGCCCTATGACAAAGACGGCTGCTTTTCCGGCTGCGCCGTGGATGACAACGGTGTGCTGACGCTGATTTACACCGGCCACGTGTGGCTGGGCGAACCCGGTGACGACAGCCAGGTGCGGGAAGTGCAATGTCTGGCCACCAGCGAAGACGGCATACGCTTCGTCAAGCACGGGCCAGTGCTGGCCCCGCCAGACGGCATTCAGCATTTTCGCGATCCGAAAGTCTGGCGCGAGAACGGCGAATGGTGGCTGGTGGTCGGCGCCAAAGAAAACGGCCTGGGCCAGGTGCGCCTGTACCGTTCTGCCGACCTGCGCGCCTGGCGCTTCGATCGGGTGCTGGCCGGCGCGCAAACGGCACATCAAGGGTATATGTGGGAATGCCCGGATTTCTTCCCGCTGGGGGAACAACACCTGTTGCTGTTCTCGCCGCAAGGGCTGGTGGCGCAGGGCTACCGCTACCGCAATCGCTTCCAGAGCGGCTATCTGCTTGGCCACTGGCGGCCTGATAGCGACTTTACGGTGACCCAGCCCTTCTGCGAGCTGGATGCCGGCCACGATTTCTATGCGCCGCAGACCTTCACCGCCGCCGACGGCCGTCGGCTGCTGTTTGCCTGGATGGATATGTGGGAATCCCCAATGCCCAGCAAAGCGCACCGCTGGGCCGGCGCCCTCACGCTGCCGCGCGAACTGACGCTGGCCGCCGACGGCAGCGTCCGCATGAGCCCGGCGCGTGAACTGACGGCGCTGCGCCGAGAGTCACACACGTTTTTGGCGCAGACGCTGACCAATCAGCATCTGCCGCTGGCGAACGATATGCAGGAGCTCATCCTGACATTGAGACCGGCCGACAGCGACGCTGAGCGGTACGGGCTGGCCATTGGGAGTACGGCGCGGCTGTTCGTCGACAATCAGGCGCACCGGCTGGTGCTGGAACGTTTTCATGAAAACCGCGCCCTGTGCACCTGCCGCAGTGTGCCGCTGCCGGGGGGTGACATCCTGTCGCTGCGGATCTTTATTGACCGCTCATCGCTGGAGATCTTCGTTAATCAGGGACAGGCCTGCCTGACCAGCCGCATCTATCCGACGGCGGGCGATCGCCGTCTCCGCCTGTTCGCCGAAGGCGGCCGGGCGCTGTTCGAGCCCACCACGGGATGGCAGTTGGCAAGCATCTGGAAGTAATGGGAATGAGCACCGGGCGCGCAGCAACGCGCCCGGTGTGGCTACAGCGAACCACGCTCCAACAGCGGGCAAGGCACTTTCACCGTATCACGCTGTTCCCGCCGCTCAATCACATGCAGCGCCGCAAGGCGGCCCAACTCATAATGCGGCAGCTGCACCGTCGTCAATGCCGGCAGGAACAGCTCGCCGGTGCCGACCATATTGTCGTAGCCCAGCACCGCCACCTGTTGCGGTATCCGCCATCCTTGCGCCAGCAATACCTGATACACCAGAAACGCTATCCGATCGTTTCCGCACACCACGACATCGCAATCGCGCCGTTCTGCTGAGAAATGCCGCTCCAGCAACGCGACGCAGTCGCGATAGCTTTGATCGCCGGCGCTCAGATCGAGATGATACTGCCGCAGCTGTTCAACATCGCGCCCCGCTTCGCGCCAGGCGCGTTCCAGACCGCGGCGGCGCAGCCCCGCCGCCAGCGTATCCGCCGGTAAATGAATGCACAATGGCGCGCGATAGCCTTTGGCGATCAGCGTGCGCGTGGCGTCATACTGCCCTTGCTCATCATCAGGAATGTAGCTGGCGATCGAATGCGCCGGGCTGACGCAGTTGGCCAACACCAGCTTTTTGTCCAGCAGTTTGGCCGGTAGCGTCACCTCACGCAGCCCCATCGTGGTGAATATCACCCCATCCGGTCGATGCGCCAACAGCAGATCGACGGTCTGTTCGGCGTTGTCGTCGGCAAACAGGTTGACGACGAAGCTGTTCCAGCCGCGCTCGCGCGCGGTTTTCTCAATCGACAGGATCATTTCCACCGAGAACGGCGTCGTGGCGGTGTCCAGCGCCAGCACGCCGAGCGTCTGTACGCGATTTCCGTCACCGCGAATACGCCGCGCCGACAGATCCGGCACGTAGTCTAACTGGTCGATCGCCTGTTTGACGCGGTGATAGGTTTCCGGCCGCAGCTTGCCGGGTTCATTGATGGCGCGGGACACCGTCATCAACGAGACTCCGGCAAGTTTTGCGACGTCTTTCAGCGAAGCCATGCGCCCTTCTTTATGATTAATGGGGAAAAGTGAATAATCCCATAACCGGGCGCAGGACTCTACTCTGCGTTAGCAGGCTGTGATGTTCGCCCACAGGATCGCGCCGTCGGCCGTCAGCGGCGCCACTTCGCCGCCCGCCGCCGTCCACCAGACACCCTCGCGCGCCCGCAGTTCTCCGCCCTCCGGCAGCGACCAAACACCGCTCAGCACATACAGCACGCCCGCCCGGTTGGGTGACAGGGTGACGGGCACCGTGCTGCGCAGCACCTCGGCCGCCTGCCGGCCGCGGCGTGTCATGATGTTGAAATCCTGACTGGCGCCGCCCAGCAGCGTCGCTTCCAGCGCCACGTCGCCGGAAAAGGCGAACGGCTCCCCGATACGCGCCAACTGATGGTCGATATGCCCGGCGCTGAACAGCCGCACGCCGTCGCCTTCCAGCAACGTTATCGAGCGATCGATGCCCGCAAAGGCGGAAAACGGCCCGTCCTGCGCGATGGTGGCGATACTGGCGCGCCAGTCGAAATCCGGCTCGCCCGGCGGCCAGCTGACGATTTCACGGGTTTCCCCACCGCCGTTGCGCCACGGGCTGACCGGCAGCGCGGCGAAGTTAAAACGGGTCAGGCTCATTATGCCTCCTGCTGAAAGGTTTTCAGCACCTGCAGGAACTCTGCGCTGCTCCGCTGTTGCAGCGCGTGCCGCCCCTGCTCGATCACCTGCCGGCCACCGACGAACACGTCGCGAATTTGCTCCTTGCCGCCGGCGAACAGCCAGCGATTGAGGATCGAGGCGTCCGGCGCCGCCGCCAGATACGGATCGTCGCCGTCCAGCACCAGCCAGTCGGCGCGATAGCCGCTCTGCAGCCGACCGATCGGCGCGCCGCACGCCTGCGCGCCGCCCTGCAGCGCCTGCAGGTACAGCACATCGCCCACCGCCGACTGTTCCGGTGTCGTCAGGCGATTGCGACGCTGATCGCGCAGCCGCTGGCCATATTCAAACCAGCGCAGCTCTTCCACCACGTTGAGCGAAACGTGGCTGTCGGAACCGATGCCCCAGCGCCCCTGCTGCTGCAGGTAAGCGTCGCCAGGGAAAATGCCGTCGCCGAGGTTGGCTTCGGTGGTCAGGCACAGGCCGGCCACCGCGCGGCTGCGCGCCAGCGCTTCCAGCTCGTCGCGATCCAGATGGGTGGCGTGCACCAGACACCAGCGCTGATCTACCGGCAGGTGGTCATACAGCCAGGCCACCGGGCGCTGTCCGCTCCACGCCAGACAGTCGTTCACCTCTTTTTGCTGCTCGGCGATATGAATATGCACCGGCAAGGTGCGATCCGACGCGGCCAAAATCTGCTGCATCTGCCCCAGCTCCACCGCACGCAGCGAGTGGAAGCACAGCCCCTGGTTCTGCAACGGGCGATCCGCCAGCTGACGGGCAATCACCTGCTGCTGATGCAGATAGCTTTCGGCATCCTGGATAAACCGTTTCTGCCCCGGCTGGGCCGCCTGGGCGCCGAAACCGGCATAGCTATACAGCACCGGCAGCATCGTCATGCCGATGCCGGCCTGATGCGCGGCCTCGCTGAGGCGGCCGGTCATCTCACCGCGATCGGCGTAAGGCTTGCCGTCGGCGTCGTGATGCAGGTAGTGGAATTCGGCCACCTGGGTATATCCGCCCTTGAGCATTTCGATATACAGTTGACGGGCGACCACCTCCACCTGCTCCGGCGTCAGGCGCTGCACCAGCCGATACATCAGATCGCGCCAGGTCCAGAAGCTGTCCTGCGGGTTGCCCGCCACTTCCGCCAGCCCGGCCATCGCGCGCTGGAAAGCGTGGGAGTGCAGGTTCGGCATGCCCGGCACCGCGTCGCCGTGCAGCCGGATGCAGCCTTGCGGCTCAGCGTTGGCGGTAACTTGAGTCAGATAACCTTGCGCATCGACGTCCAGCCGGACGTTATGCGCCCAGCCCTCAGGGAGCAAAGCGCGTGGGGCAAAATAAGCAGGCATGGCAGTATTCCACGGTTGATGTAACGGCGAATGAGGCGCGGCGATGGCGCGCATTCAGGAATTTTTGGCGGTCGCCGGCAAGTTTCTGGCGCGACGGCCACTAGTTGTATATACATATACATACGCCGACATCAACAGTAAACTGGTGTTATTATTTTTTTATTTGACGAGGTTAACGTCGTGGCTGAACAACAGACCGTGTTACAACTGGCGGCTGCAATGAGCGATGCCCCCGCCCCGATCTACCAACGGGTCAAACAGGCGATCGTGAATCAAATTCGTGCGGGGCATTGGCAACCGCACCAGCGCGTGCCCTCCGAAAGTGAACTGGTGGCGGAACTGGGCGTCAGCCGCATGACCATCAACCGCGCGTTGCGCGAGCTGACCAGCGAAGGTTTTTTGATCCGCATGCAGGGCGTCGGCACCTTCGTCGCCGAAGCCAAGGCGCATACCGCGCTGCTGGAAGTGCACAACATCGCCGATGAGATCGCCGCGCGCGGTCATCGCCACAGCAGCAAGATCCTCGAGCTGAAGGCCCGCCCGGCCAGCGAGGAAGAGGCGACGGCGCTGGGTATTCAACCCGGCCAACGGCTGTTCTACTCGCAGATCGTGCATTACGAAAATGACGTGCCGGTGCAGGTGGAAGACCGCTGCGTCAACCCGCTGGTGGCGCCGGATTACCTGAAGCAGGATTTCGACCGCGTCACGCCTTACACCTATCTGACGCAGGCCGCGCCGCTGACCGCCGGCGAACACATCGTCGAAGCGGTGATCCCCACCCGGCGCGAAAGCGAGCTGCTGCAGCTGGAAGACCACGAACCCGGCCTGCTGATCCATCGCCGCACCTGGTCCGGCAAAACCGTGGTGACCTCGGCCCGGCTGCTGTACCCCGGCAGCCGTTATCAACTGTTCGGCCGCTTCACCAGCGAAGTCTGATCCCCGGCGGGCGCGCCCTGCGCCCGCATCTCCGTGGTCGATCACATCCTGATAACAAAATCTCTCCCGCCTCTTGTGACATCCCGGTGAATGCGTTAGGTTGTTTTTAATTGTATATACAACCATGTGGGAGCTGCGGCTCCGGCGGAGGAAAGCAATGACGTCTGAGATTCACTGTGACAGCCTGTGGCACGGCGCCGATATCGTCACCATGCGCGACGGCAACTATCACACCCTGACCGACGGCGCGATCGCCGTACGCGACGGCAAGATTGTCTGGATTGGCGAACATGCGGCGCTGCCGCCCGGCCTGATCGCGGACGAAACGGTGAAATTCGATGGCGGTATCATCACCCCTGGCTTTGTTGATTGCCACACGCACCTGGTGTTCGGCGGCAACCGCAGCGGCGAGTTCGAACAGCGGCTGAACGGCGTGAGCTATGCCGACATCGCCGCGCAGGGCGGCGGCATTATCTCCACCGTGAAAGCCACCCGCGAGGCCGACGAAGCGCTGCTGCTGGAGCAGGCGCTGTTCCGCCTGCGTCCGCTGCTGGCGGAAGGCGTCACCTGCGTGGAGATCAAATCCGGCTATGGCCTCAGCCCGGAAAGCGAGCTGAAAATGCTGCGGGTGGCGCGCAAGTTGGGCGAGCTGCTGCCGGTCGAGGTGAAAACCACCTGTCTGGCAGCCCATGCGCTGCCGCCGGAATACGCAAACCGCGCCGACGACTACATCAATCTGGTCTGCGATACCATCATCCCTCAGGCCGCCGCCGCCGGCCTGGCGGATGCGGTTGACGCCTTCTGCGAACACCTGGCGTTCTCACCGGCGCAGGTGGAGCGAGTCTTCGCCGCCGCCGAAGCCGCCGGTTTGCCGGTCAAACTGCACGCCGAGCAACTCTCCGCCCTCGGCGGCAGCACGCTGGCGGCGCGCCATCACGCGCTCTCCGCCGACCATCTCGAATACGCCACCGAGCAAGATGCCCGCGCCATGGGCGACGCCGGCACCGTGGCGGTGCTGCTGCCGGGCGCCTACTACCTGCTGCGCGAAACCCAGTGCCCGCCGGTAGAGCTGTTCCGCAAGCACCACGTGGCGATGGCGATCGCCAGCGACGCCAACCCTGGCACGTCGCCGGCGCTGTCGCTGCGTCTGATGATCAACATGGCCTGCACGCTGTTCCGCCTGACGCCGGAAGAAGCGCTGGCGGGCGTTACCACCCACGCTGCCAAAGCGCTGGGGCTGCAACACAGCCACGGCACGCTGGAAACCGGCAAGGTGGCGGACTTTGTTCACTGGCCGCTGTCGCGGCCGGCGGAACTGGCTTATTGGTTGGGCGGCCAGCTGCCCTGTACGGTGATTTTCCGAGGAGAAGTACGTCAATGACCATTCGCGATCCTTTTAGCTTCCAGACCGGCAGCCTGCCGCTGCTGATCAGCATCCCACACGCCGGCACGCAACTGACGCCGGCGGTCGAGGCCGGGCTGACCGACGATGCCCGCCCGCTGCCCGATACCGACTGGCACATTCCACAGCTGTACGACTTCGCCCGGGCGATGGGCGCCAGCGTACTGGTCGGCAACTATTCGCGCTTCGTCATCGACCTGAATCGCCCGGCGGACGACAAGCCGCTGTACACCACCGCCACCACCGGTCTGTATCCCGATGTGCTGTTCGACGGCCGCCCAAGCTTCCTGCCGGGCAAAGCGCCGACGGACGAAGAACGCGCCGGCTATCTGCAGCAAATTTGGCAACCTTATCATCAGCAGCTGCAGGACGAGTTGGCACGCCTCAAAGCGCGGCACGGCTATGCGCTGCTGTTCGACGCGCACTCCATCGCCTCGGTGATCCCGCGGCTGTTCGACGGCAAACTGCCGGATCTCAACCTCGGCACCAACGGCGGTGAAAGCTGCGCCCAGGCGCTGAGCGATCGGCTGGTCGCCTGCTGCGAGCAGCAACAGCAGTACACCCACGTGCTGAACGGCCGCTTCAAGGGCGGTTACATCACCCGCGCCTACGGCCAACCGCAGCAGCAACAGCATGCGATCCAGCTCGAGCTGGCGCAGGTCAACTACATGTCCGAACAGTATCCTTTCGCGTTCGAACCGCAGCGCGCCGCCTCGCTGCAGCGCCTGCTCAAGCAGATGATTGAAGGCCTGTTGGACAGCGCCGCCAGACTGAACTGATCCCCTTTACAGGCGCCGCCGGGCGCCTGTTCCTCTCCCTGTCCTTAACCGTAACGTCAGCCGCAATCTGCGCGCTATATCAAAGTTTCGCGTGATTCCCTACTGACTGGTCTAAACAGCGCACAAAACAGCGGCCGACGAAAAACGCGCTGCGCCACAATCAGCCGAAAAGCCCGCGCTCATCGTCAGCGCCGGGCGGCGTGTGGCCGAGCTGGCCCGTTTCGAACCATCACTCTGGAGGCCCTATGTCTGTAACACCGTTAAACTGGCGCGCTGCCGGCGCCCTCGCCGAACAATTGCTGGCCGGCTGGCAACGGCGTGGCGAACCCGGCGGCGCCATCACCCTGTTTGACGCCGAACAACTCCGCGCCACCGCCAGTGCCGGCTTGGCCGATCTGGCGCAGAATACCCCCTTCACCGCCGACAGCGTGGTGCGCTACGCCTCAGTGACCAAGCACATCTTCGCCGCGTTGGCGCTGAACGCCACCGATCGCGCCATTCGACTCGAACAACGCCTGGGCGAACTGCTGCCCGCCCTGCAGCCCGCGTTGGCGGACGTTACCGTCGGCCAGGCGCTGGACATGACCGGCGGTCTGCCTGACGTGCGCGAGACGCTCGGTCTGCTGGGCATATCGCTGCATGCCGTCAGCGAGGCGCAGCCGGTGATGCAGTTTGTCGAGGGGCTGGAAAGATTGAACTATGAAGCCGGCAGCGAGATCGCCTACAGCAATACCGGCTATCGGCTGCTGGAGGCCGCGCTGCGCAGCAAAGGGTATGATTTCGACCAACTGGTGCAACAGCACATCGCCCGGCCGCTGCAGGTGCAGATGCAAGCGCCGGAAAGCTGGTTCGACGTGGTGCCAGGGTTGGTGCCGGGTTACTGGCGTGCGGCGCGGGGCTGGCAACACGCCAGCGCCGGTCTGCACCTTTCCGCCTCCGGCAGCCTGACCGGCAGCCTCAACGCCCTCACCCGCTGGCTGCAAACGCTGCTGGCCGACCAGGGCCCCGGCCAGGGCGTGCTGGCGCAACTCGGCGCACCGCGCCGCCTCAATCAGGGTCAGCTCAGCGCCTATGGACTGGGGCTGGCGCGCACGCCGCTGGGCCGCCGCCGCTTGCTCGGCCACGGTGGTTCCCACGCCGGTTACAAAACCTATTTCCTGCTGGCGCCCGATCGCCAGGTCGGCGTTGCGCTGGTGGCCAACCGCGAAGACTGCGACAGTTTCGGGATGGCTTTGCAGGTGATGGCAGCGCTGCTGGGCGAACCTTTGCCGCAGCGCAGCACGGCGATCCCCGACGGTCTCTACGCCACGCTGGCGGAGCCGCACTGGCTGGAGGTCAAAGACGGCAACCTGGCCTATCTGGGCAGCGATGAACCGCTGTATCAGGGCGAAGACGGCTACGCGGTGTCGCTGTCCGCCCATATGCCAATCAAATTGAAGTGGACCGGCGAAGCGGTCGAGGGCGAAGTCGGGCATGTGGCGCGCCGTTTCCTGCCGGTCACGGCCAACGGCGACTGCCTGAAGCATGTGCAGGGGTTGTGGTATCACCCGCACTATCGCACCGCCTTTGAAATTCGCGGCAATCGGGTGCATATTGGCGTCGGCCCGGCGGCGCAGACCGGCACGCTCAGCCCGCTCGGCCAGGGCCGCATGCTGGTGGAGTGCCAGGACGGCCCATGGTTGAAACGCTTTTGCCTCTATTTCCGCGGTTACAACGTGGATCTCATCGCCAACCGCAGCCGGATGCTGACCTTCCGACGCAGCACCGTCGGCCGCGACTGACGCTCAGCGTGCGCTGCCGGTTCTGACCGCCAGCAGCGCATCCGCCAGCCGCCGCTTGTCGGCGGCGCTGAGATTCACCTGATCCACAGACGCCATAAACGCCGCCTGATCCGCCTCGCCGAGCGGGCCGGTACGCAGTCGCTCCGCCAGCCGTTGCAATATCTGGCTGCTCAGCTGCGCGATCTGTGGGCGCACCTGCGTCAACGGGCGCGGCTGCCAGCCGGGCTCCGGGCTCGCCAGCCAGTCGGCGCGATAGCGGTACTGAATCGCCTTGGCGGCGTCCATCTGCGCGGCGATAAAAGGCCGCACCGACGCCGGCTCCAGCCCCAAACGCCCCGCCTCCGCCTGCGCGCTGGCCAACACCTTCGCCTCCTGCGCCAGGTCTTCGATCGGCAAATGCTGCTGCGCCTTGTAACCGGCAACGTCTTTCATCAACGACAGCCGTTGGTTCACCAGTTCGCCGATGGCGGCAGCGCCGTCTGCCAACGCTGGAAAACTGGTCAAACAGCAGGCTATCAATAACGCCCTGAACATGGCGCCTCCCTTATGATGCAGTGAAAAGGTCAGGCGCCAAGTTCACCACGTCAGCCCTGCGCCGGCAAATAAAAAAGGCCCCGCCGCAGCGAGGCCCGATGAGACCCAACCGGCGTTAGTCGAACACGCCGTTGATGACGGAGGCCACAATCGCGGTGCTGAGTGCGACCAGCACCAGATCGTCGCCGGCGATACGCCACTCATAACCCGGGTACTGCGGCAACTCACGCAGCATCGAGTAAGGCACCACTTTTTTGGCGATGCCCGGCGGCAGCGGTTTACCACGCGCCAGATTCTTGGCGATGCCCGGTGGCAGCGAGCTATAGCCGGTCAGGCCGTAGTTGTGCGCCAGCGAACGGGCGCGGTCGCGCGAAAGGCTGACGGAGACCAGATTATCGTCGTTCCTATAGCCGCCTTTATCTTTATTGCCTTTGTTGCCGTGATTACCGTTGTTGCCATGGTTACCGTTATTGCCGCTGTTGCCATGGCCGTTCCCGTTCCCGTTGCCGTTACCATTGCCGCCTTTGTCGGCCAAGGCCGGGGCGGATGACAACCCCAGCGATGCAATCAGCGCTAACACCGTGAGAGTCGTACGACGTTTGTTCATGTTGTGTATTCCTGCGTGCGTGACTCTGTTGACTATAGCTAGCCTTTTCCAGACAAAGTATAAGGAAAACTCCGAGATAACGGCGCGCTTTTACGGCATTCGCTTTCAAACCTTGTCTCAACGCAAAACGCCTCGAAAATGCCGATGCTTGTCTCAGATTTTTCTTGAAGAAAAATAAGCCTTACGCTAGCGTGGGAAGGTAACAAAAAAGAGTTAGCGTGCTCTTTTTCGTCGCACCTCAAATCTTATTCTTATCATCCATAATGATAATAGCGAACACTTCCCGCCTCTCCGTGCGGGATTCTTTTTTCCGCCGCCGTCGCCCCAATCTGGTGCTTTATGTTGAGATTTAGTTGCCGATAATTTACATTCGCTGTCTGAGAAACCTCAACCTCCCGCGGTGGCCAGGCTGGCAACGGGTGGGCGTTCAGGAGCAAAAGACGTGCAAATGACCCTCATGGAATACATCACTCGACACTTTAACGGCGATCTTCATCGTTACGCGCAGTCGGAAGGCGTCAGCCGTGAACAAATCATTAGTTGGATAAATAATGAATGTCACGTGATCAAAGGCAGGCTGTTTATGCCGGTGAAGCATCTCCCGGTTGAACAAGCACAGTGATGACAAAAAAACCCCGCCAGGCGGGGTTTTCTGTTTCTGATAGCACGGAAAATCAGAAGTTATAGCCGACCACGAGGTAATAACCCCAACCGGTAGACTTGATCGGGCCCTGTGGCAGGTTGATATCCGCGCCATCCTGCCACTGGCCGCCGTTATGGAAATAACGCGCCACGAAAGAATAGTGCCAGTGATCGTAGTTCAGCGCCAAAATGTGGCTGGAGGCGATAGAGTTGCTAGTGCGCAGCTGTTTGCCGTTGATCGCGTTACCACTGTCCTTGCCCAGATCGGAACCAAAGTCGAAGTTGGTGAAGCCGATGTAGCTCAGGTTGCCGCCCCACACCTGGGTCAGCGGCACGAAGTATTTCACCTTGAAGCGGTAACCGTCCCAGCTGTTCTCGTTGGCAGCCTGGTAGTTTTCCCACTGGTATTTGGCATAGATGTTCATCGACAGGCTCATCGGCAGGCCGGTGTCGATATCGGTGCCCAGACCCATGTACCAGGTGTTTTGACGACCGTCGGCGTTGTGGCCCAGGTCATAGATGTAGTTGTTGGCGAAGTACCACTCTTTGAACGGACCGAAGCTCAGATCGGTGCCGGTCAGCTTGTCGATGGAGAAGCGCGGTTCAATCTCCATAAACAGCGGGGAGCCTTTGTCCCAGATGCCGCGATCCGGGGTATTGCCCACGCCGAAGAACTTCGGCACGTCAACGTAACCGTAGAAGTCGAACCAGTCTTTCTTGGCGAAGGCTTCGTATTCGAGATACACGTCGTTATTCAGCTGCGGTCCGAAACGGGTGTGGTAGCTGCCCACCACGTTAACGCTCTGGTGCCACCAGTCGGAGACATATTGACTGTCTTTGCTATCAGCCATTGATGATGCACTGTAAGACGCTGCGAGCAGTACACCTGCTGCGAGAGCTATTTTTTTCATTTTATTACCACATGCTTAAAGGGCCATTTCCTGCCCGTTTAGAAAAGATGACAATGAGTCTGCCGACACCTGGCGTTGTCTTCACACAGAAACTCGGATGACGCGCGCATTATAGAAACCACTGACTGTAAGAATCTGTGATCCAGTTACGCATTTCGCGAATAGGTAATCGATTGCGTTCACATTTGTCAAATTATGTTTCATTCAAATTCACATTCGCTGTGATTTTTGTCATGCACATCGATTTTTAGCGCAGTTTTTGAGCCAACTGTCATCAACCGGCAATGAAGAGGAGTACGGCATTCAAGCGGGAAATGCCGGCGAAAACTCGCCGGCGAGAGAGAAGCGGCAGCCGATCACGCTGGCCACATCGAACGACGAATGAGGCTGCAAAAATTACCGCGAACAAAGCTCGGTTCCTTATCCGCCAGCACGTCCGCTTTGACGTTGCCGAAGGTGCTGTCCGGCTTATGTCGAATCCCGTCGTAAAACGCCTGAATAATCGCTTCCTTGAAGTTTGCCCCGCGGGGATGCAGCTCCACTACCTGCTCTCGCAGCGCCGCGTCATAGCCCTGGTAATTGATCCCTAACACATCCATCTCTACTCCCGCGGTCACCAGCGCAATCAGCGGGTGCATGTATTCCGGGATCCCCGGCGTGGTGTGTAACGCGATCGCCGTCCATACCCGATCGATATCCTGACGGCTGACCCCGTGCCCGCGTAAAAACTCGGCCGCCGCATCGGCGCCATCCACTTCGAAACGTTTGTCGCAGCTGCAGTGATCGTGCGTCAGTCCCATATCGTGAAACAAGCAGCCGACGTACAGCAGTTCAGGATCGTAAACCAGCTTGCGCTGCTGCCCCGCCAGCGCCGCCCAGTAATACACCCGGCTGGAGTGGTGAAACAGCAGATCTGATTCGGTGTCGCGCACTAACTCGGTCGCCTGACGCGCCATCGCGCTATCCGGCACGCTGATGCCGTTGATGGTTAAACTCATAACTTGATTCTCCCGTTGTCTGGAACCCGGTTAGATTAGGCGTTACACTGAATGTCCTCAATTGCCATTAATCAACGATTAGGGACATCCCCCATCCATCGGGATATCGCATGCCATGAGTAAAACCATCGCTATTCTCGCCGTGCCACAGGTGCAGCTGCTGGACGTTTCCGGTCCGCTGGATGTTTTCGCCGAGGCCAATCTGCAAGCCGGCTATGCCGCCTATCATCTGCAGGTAGTCGGAAAGACGCTGGCGCCGATCGTGTCCTCATCCGGCGTCAAACTCGTGCCGGATCTCGCCATCACCCAATGGCGTGAACAGGCGATCGACACGTTGCTCATCGCCGGTGCACCGGGTATCGCCGACGGCGAAAGCGAAACACGCACGCTGGACTGGCTACGCAGAGTGGTACCCCGCACTCGCCGCTACGGCTCGGTGTGCAGCGGCGCTTTTCTGCTGGCGGAGGCCGGCCTGTTGGATGGGCGGCAAATCACCACCCACTGGGCGGTAGCCGATCAATTGTGTCGCCGCTATCCTCAGGTCACGGTGGATAAAGACGCCATTTATGTGCGTGACGGGCGCCTGCAGACTGCCGCTGGCGTGACCTCAGGGCTGGATCTGGCGCTGATAATGGTGGAAGACGATTTAGGGCGTGAGATCGCGCAGCGGGTCGCGGCCCAGCTGGTGATGTTTTTCCGCCGTCCCGGCGGGCAGATGCAATTCAGCTATCGGGAACAGGCGACCCTGGCCGGGCGCTCAATGCTGCAGGAAGTGCAACGCTGGGCGATAGACAATATCGGGTTACCGCACAACGTAGCCAGCCTGGCGGAACGCGCCGGCGTCACCCCGCGGCATTTCAGCAGGCTGTTCGGCAACGAGGTCGGCACCTCTCCCGCTAAATGGCTCGAGGAAGCCCGCATCGCCGAAGCGCGCAGGTTATTGGAACTCGGCGTATTGGCGCCAAAACAGGTGGCGGCGCATTGCGGTTTTTCCAGTGCAGAGCTGATGCGGCGGGCATTTATCCGCCGGCTGGGGGTAACGCCGGCGGACTATCGAAAAATGTTTCTCGGTAAACAACTGCGGCGCGAAAGCTGAGATCAGTTTACCGCCGGCACCGCCTTGGCGATGTTTTCCTGGCGGAACGCCACCTCTTCGCCGTTTTTCACCTCCCAGTTGGCAACCGGAATGTCGGTCTTGGGCGCCGCCGCGACGACCGAACCGTAAATCAGCTTGTCGTCGCGGCGCAAAATATAAACGTCGAGCTGATATTCGTGCCGCAGATTCGCCGTGGTCAGGCGCACGGTATCGCCGCGCTCATAGTGATGCACGTCGATTTCAGGCTGTTGAATAAATTGAATGTCGCTTCTCATCGTCGTCGTTCCTTCAGGCAACATGGCTAGTTAAATTCTAGTTCAACATTGCGCCGACGGCGGATAATTTCCGTTAATTTCCGCGAGTTGCCCGCCAACAGATCAGCGAGCCAAGCGTGACCATCGCTACGCCCTGCCAGAAATTGGCGGTCAGCGAGGTATGCAACACCAGCGCGGCGAACACCGCCGACAGCACCGGGGTGAAATAAGAGACGGTGGCCAGCAGCGTCATGTTACCGTGCAGAATGCCAACGTTCCAGGCGGCATACCCTGCTCCCATCGCCACCCCGGCGCACAGCAGCGTTACGGTCACGCCGAGGCTGAACTGCATGCCGCTTTCCGCGCTGAAAGCATACTTCAGCCACAGCGCCAGCGCGGTCAGCACGATGAACAGCACTACGCCGTTGCTGCCTTGGGCAATCTTCTTGGTCAGGTTGCAATACAGCGCCCAGATCACCGCGCCGCTGAACGCCAGCGTATAGCTAAGCGGATTGCTGCGCACGTTGGCCAGCATCTGCGCCGGTGACCAGCCGCCCTCGCCGCTCATGATCCAGCCGATGCCGAACAGCGACAGCAGCAGCCCCGGCAGCAGCCACCATTTCGCCTTTTGGCCGTTGAGCGCCAGCGCCATCAGCACGGTGAAACAGGGCCACAGGTAGTTGATCATGCCCACTTCTATCGCCTGCAGGCGGGTATTGGCGTAGCCGAGCGACAGCGACAGGCAGATCTCGTAGCTGACGAACAGCAGGCTGCCGACGATGAGATAAGGTCGCGGAAAGCTGCGCCATTTCGGCACGCCGAGCGCCACCAGCAAAAACACCGCGCTGACGCTGTAGATCATCGCCGCGCCGCCGATCGGCCCCAGCCCTTCGCTGACGCTGCGAATAAGGCCAACCACGCTGCTCCACAGCACAATGGCCAACAAACCGAACAACGTGGCGCGGGTACGCGAGGGCAAAGCGGGCATAAGACAGGTCCAATGGGTTATTTTTTATCAGGTTTTTCACTCTACTGCCGCACGTGCCAAAAAGAAAGGCGGGATACTCCCGCCTGTGAATTTATTGCTGCGGTTGCCGCTCCAACTGCGGCGGCGGCTGGCGAAAGCGTCGGGTCAGCCAGGCCAAATAGCCGAAGCCCAGTGTCGCCCAGATCAGCCCCATGGTCAGCGAGCTTTTCTCCAGGTTCAGCCACAGCACCCCCACCGTCAGCGCCCCCACCAACGGCAGGAACAGGAAGTTGAACCGATCCTTCCAGCTTTTGTTGCGCCCTTCGCGAATGAAGAAGTGGCTGATCACCGACAGGTTAACGAAGGTAAAGGCTACCAGCGCACCAAAGTTGATCAGCGCCGTGGCGGTCACCAGATCGAACGACAGCGCTGACAGCGCCACCAGCCCGACCATCAGTACGTTCAGCGCCGGGGTGCGCCATTTGGGGTGGATATAGCCGAAGAATTTCTCCGGGAACACGTTGTCACGCCCCATCACGTACAGCAGGCGCGATACGCTGGCGTGCGACGCCAGGCCGGAGGCCAGCGTGTTGATGAAGGTCACGCACAGGAAGATCGACTGGAACAGCTTGCCGCCGACGTACAGCGCGATCTCCGGCAGCGCGGCGTCGGGCTGGTGAAAGCGTTGAATGGACGGGAAAAACAGCTGAATGAAGAACGACACGCTGATAAAGATCACCCCGCCGTACAGCGCGGTCAGGAAGATGGCGCGCGGGATCACCTTGGCGGCGTCGGGCGTCTCTTCGCACAGCGTAGTCACCGCGTCGAAGCCGAGGAACGAGAAGCACAGGATAGTGGCGCCGGTAATGATCGGCAGCAGGTGCGCATTCTCGCTGAGGAACGGCCGCAGGCTCCACACCGTGCCCATCCCCTCGCCGTTGTGCAGGCCGCGCACCACCAGATAGATGAACACCAGAATGATCGCCACCTGCGCCAATACGAACAGGGTATTGAAGTTGGCCACCAGATTGACGCTTTTCAGGTTGATGGCGGTGATAAGGATAACGAAGCCCACGACCCACACCCAGGGCGGCACTTCCGGGAACAGCGCGGTCAGGTAAATCTTCGCCAGCAGCGTATTGATCATCGGCAGGAACAGATAATCAAGCAGCGATGACCACCCCACCAGAAAACCGACGTGCGGGTTGATCGCCTTCTGCGCATAGGTATAGGCAGAGCCGGCGGTGGGAAACTGGCGCACCAGTTTGCCATAGCTGATGGCGGTGAACAGCACGCCGGCCAGCGCCAGCAGATAGGAGGTCGGCACATGGCCGTCGGTGAGGCCGGAGACGATCCCGAAGGTGTCAAACACCGTCATCGGCGTCAGATAGGCCAGGCCCATCATCACCACCTGCCACAGCTTGAGGGATTTGCGCAGCTGCGGTTTGCCCGCCGGGCCGCCGTCGATGGCTTTAATCGTCATGGCATTTCCCCTCTTGGTCCTCTGCTGTCAACCGTGCAACGTCATTCAGAGAGGCCGCAGGGAAACTGCTGCTCAGGCGGCGGTAAAAACGGGTTGGTATCGCTGTCGGGCGGCCGGCGACCGGCCCGTAGGCACTGCGGCACAGACAAACGTCTGCGCAGGGGGCTGACTGAGTCATGGTTATTTCCTCGTCGGCGTCCTGTACGCCGTGATAGAAGAAATTCTGTACCGCAGCGCGCAGCCTCGCCGGCCACAGGAGAGCCGATGAAATGCGCCGGACGCGCGCGGTAGTCGCAGGGTGAGCGGGATCAGGCGTTTTTCAACATCCACTCGATTTCGGTTTCGGTGATCAGGCGCTCGAACTGCACCAGCTCATCAGTTTTGCAGGCCAGATAGACGTGGCTGAAGCGTTCGCCCAACAATGCATTGAGCACCGGCTGATGTTCGAACTCGTACAGCGCGTCGCTCTGGCGGATCGGGAACGGTAGCCCGTCCTGCTCCAGACCGTTGCCGGTCACCGGCTCAGGCAGCGGCAATGCGGTTTCCAGGCCATAAACGATGCCGGCCAGAATGGTCGCCATCACCAGATAAGGATTGGCGTCGGCGCCCGCCACGCGATACTCCACGCGGTGGTTGTCGCGATCGCCGCAGGGAATGCGCAGCGCCACGGTGCGGTTGTTATGCCCCCAGGAAGCCTGGGTCGGCACATACATGCCAGGCTGGAAGCGGCGGTAGGCGTTGACGTTCGGCGCCAGCAGCGCCATCGAAGACGGCATCAGGGCGATCATGCCCGCCAGCGCCTGTTTCAGCAGCGCCGAATCTTCGCCGTCATCGTCGGCGAACACGTTGTTGCCCTGCGCGTTCAGCATGCTGATGTGCACGTGCATGCCGCTGCCGGCGTGCTCCTCATACGGTTTGGCCATAAAAGTCGCCTGCATATTGTGGTTCTCGGCCACCATGCGCACCAGCCGCTTCAGCGCCAGCGCGTGATCGCAGGCCTGCAGCACATCATCAGTATGATGCAGGTTGACCTCGAACTGCCCCGGCGACGCCTCCGCCACCGCGCCGTCCGCCGGAATGCCCTGCAAACGCGCCAGTTCGTCGATCTCGCTCAGCACATCGGCGAAATGGTTCAGGTTATCGACGGAGTACACCTGGCTTTGGGTGTTGCGTTCTTGCGTGCCCGGCGCGCACGGCGGCTGCAGATAGCCTTCCGCGTCACGTTGACGATCGATGAGATAGAACTCCAACTCTACCGCTACCACGGGGGAAAGCCCGCGCTGACGCAAACGCTGCCACACTCGGTTCAGCACATTGCGCGGTTCAACGTCAAAGGGAGTGCCATCTTCATCCAACATGGTGAGCAGCACCTGCGCGATATATTGCGGGTCCGCCGCCGACGGCGTCAGCGTGCCCGGTACCGGCACGCATACGTGATCCGGCTCGCCCAACTCCTGCCCCAACCCGGCCTCTTCCACCACGTTGCCGAGAATATCCATCGCAAATACCGACGCCGGGAAGTAACAGCCCTTCTCCAGTTTGTTCAGGCCGCCGACCGGGATGCGTTTGCCGCGGAAGCTGCCGTTCAGGTCGGTCAACAGTACGTCGACATGTTGGGTTAACGGATAACGTTCCAGATACTTCTTCACTTCGCGCTGGAACGCGCTACTTCGTCTCTCTTCACTGTGCTGAACAAAGTTTTCCACTTCTACGATGTTGGTCTGCATGGTTCACCCGCCGTTTGTGTTTTGCTGTCGTCGATGTTTATTGACCGTATTGTTCAATATAATGCCCACAAATGAAACGTAGATGAAACAAATTTGTTTTGCAAGTGTTACTTTTGGTTTGAATATTGCCCAATCGACTGCTAGATTTATAGAATATTGAACGAAATCGGCGGTGGAGAAGCTTATCGTTCATAATTTCGAACGTACCAAGGGGATAGCATGGACAATATATTTAACAGACCAGTCATTGGCGTCATCATGTGCAGGTATAG
This sequence comes from Serratia bockelmannii, assembly GCF_008011855.1. Lineage (GTDB taxonomy): Bacteria > Pseudomonadota > Gammaproteobacteria > Enterobacterales > Enterobacteriaceae > Serratia > Serratia bockelmannii. The sequence goes on along the minus strand of NZ_VOUX01000005.1, from coordinate 141,382 downwards.
GTTAAACGGGCACCTCACACAGACCTTGCAAGAAAAGTACCTGAATGCCGTTATCACCGCCGGCGGCTTGCCGATCGCCCTGCCGCACGCGCTGGCGGAGCCGGAAATGCTGGCGGAACTGCTGCCGCGCCTCGACGGCATTTTGCTGCCGGGCAGCCCCAGTAATGTGCAGCCGCACCTTTATGGTGAAAACGGCGATGAGCCTGACGCCGATCCTGGCCGAGACGCGTTGAGCCTGGCGCTGATCCGCCAGGCATTCGACAGGCGCATTCCCCTTTTCGCCATTTGCCGCGGCATGCAGGAAATGGTGGTCGCCACTCAAGGCACCCTGCATCGCCGCCTGTACGAACTGCCCGAGCTGCTGGAGCATCGTGAAGATCACGATCTGCCGCTGGAACAGCAATACGCCCCCGCCCACGAAGTCATCGTTCAGGAAGGGGGGCTGCTTTCACAACTGATACCGGATTGCAACAGATTCTGGGTGAACTCGCTGCACGGCCAGGGTGCCAAAACCCTGGGCGCGAGCGTTCGCATCGAGGCGCACGCCGCTGACGGGCTGGTGGAGGCGATCAGCGTGCGCGATCAGCCTTTCGCGCTCGGCGTGCAGTGGCACCCCGAGTGGAACAGCGACGAGTATGCCCTGTCGCGCCTGTTGTTTGATGGTTTCATCACCGCCTGTCGGAACTATCAAAAGGAAAAACGCCCATGAGCGACGTCAGCTTGGCACCGGGAAAACGTCTGTCGCAGATCCGTCAACAATTGGGGTTGTCGCAGCGCCGGGTCGCCGAACTGTCTGGGTTAACCCACAGCGCCATCAGTACTATCGAGCAAGATAAGGTCAGCCCGGCCATCAGCACGCTGCAAAAGTTGCTGACGGTGTACGGTCTGTCGCTGTCGGCGTTTTTCGCCGAGCCGGAAAAACCGGCTGAGCCGCAGATCGTGATAGACAGCGACGACCTGATCGAAATCGGCAGCCAGGGCGTTTCGATGAAGCTGATCCACAACGGCGACCCGAATCGTACGCTGGCAATGATGATCGAGACCTACGAACCGGGCACCACCACCGGCGAGCGCATCAAACACCAAGGGGAAGAGATTGGCACGCTGCTGGAAGGCGAAGTGGTGCTGCAGGTCAACGGCCAGAGCTATCACCTGCTGGCCGGGCAGAGCTACGCCATCAATACCGGCATCCCCCACAGTTTCAGCAACACGTCGGCGCGCATTTGCCGGATTATCAGCGCCCATACGCCGACGACATTCTGATCAACGGAGCCAGGCATGAACTTTCACCACTTGCAGTATTGGCAACAACGGGCGCAGGCCCTGAAGATTGAGCACCAGCTGTTTATCGACGGCCGCTACCAGCCGGCCGCCGCGGGGAAATGTTTCGCCGTGGAAGATCCCGCCGGCCGCCGTGAGCTGGCGCAGGTCGCGCGTGGCGAAGCCACCGACATCGATCGGGCAGTCAGCGCGGCGCGCGCCGCCTTTGAGCGTGGCGACTGGGCGCAGGCCGTCCCGGCGCAGCGCAAAGCCACGCTGCTGCGTTTCGCCGATCTGATGGAGCAGCATCACGAAGAGCTGGCGCTGCTGGAAACGCTGGACACCGGCAAACCCATCCGCCACAGCCTGCGCGACGACGTGCCGGGCGCCATCCGCTGCATCCGCTGGTACGCCGAAGCGATCGATAAGGTCTACGGCGAAATCGCCCCCACCGGCCGCGAGGCGCTGGCGCTGATCGAGCGCGAGCCGATCGGCGTGGTCGGCGCCATCGTGCCCTGGAACTTCCCGCTGCTGCTGGCCTGCTGGAAACTCGGTCCGGCGCTGGCCGCCGGCAACAGCGTGGTACTCAAACCCTCCGAAAAATCGCCGCTGAGCGCCATCCTGCTCGGCAAATTGGCGCAGCAGGCCGGGTTGCCGGACGGCGTGCTGAACGTGGTGCCCGGCTATGGCCACGACGCCGGCAAGGCGCTGGCGCTGCACCGCGACGTCGATGCCCTCACCTTCACCGGCTCCACCCTGGTGGCGAAACAGCTGATGATTTACGCCGGCGAATCGAATATGAAGCGTGTCTGGCTCGAGGCCGGTGGCAAAAGCGCCAACATCGTCTTTGCCGACTGCCCGGATCTGGATCAGGCTGCCCGCAGCGCCGCCGCCGGCATCTTCTACAATCAGGGGCAGGTGTGCATCGCCGGCACTCGCCTGCTGGTCGAAGCGAGCATTGAGCAAGCGTTCCTGCAGGCGCTGCGCAAACACGCGGCGACCTTCGTCCCCGGCGATCCGCTCGATCCCGACACGGTGATGGGCACGCTGATCGACAGCGGCCACTGCGAGAAAGTGGCCGGCTATATCGATCGGGGGCTGAGCCAGGGCGCCGCGTTGTTCCTCGACGGGCGCGACCATCCGCAGGGCGACCACGCCGGCTATCTGGGGCCGACCATCCTCACCCAGGTGAACAACGCCATGAGCGTGGCGCGCGATGAAATCTTCGGCCCGGTGCTGGCGGTGACCACCTTCGACGACGAGCAACAGGCGCTGCAGCTGGCCAACGACAGCGACTACGGCCTCGGCGCCGCGGTCTGGACCCGCGATCTGGCGCGCGCGCACCGCATGGCGCGCCAACTGAAGGCCGGCACGGTGTTCGTCAACAACTACAACGACGGCGACATGACCGTGCCGTTCGGCGGCTACAAGCAGAGCGGCAACGGCCGCGACAAATCGCTGCACGCGCTGGACAAATTTACCGAATTGAAAACCACCTGGATCTCGCTGGAATAAGGGCTTATCTCATGACTGAACACGTAAAAAGCTACTATGCGGCCACGGCCAACGCACATCAGCCCTATCCGCAACTGAATGAATCGATCGAATGCGACGTCTGCGTGATCGGCGGCGGCTATACCGGCCTCTCCTCCGCGCTGTTCCTGGTGGAAGCCGGCTATAACGTGGTGGTGCTGGAAGCGGCGCGCATCGGTTTCGGCGCCAGCGGCCGCAACGGCGGCCAGTTGGTCAACTCTTACAGCCGCGACATCGATGTGATTGAAGAGCGTTACGGCGCGGAAAGCGCCCGCCTGCTCGGCAGCATGATGTTCGAAGGCGCGGAGATCATTCGCAGCCGCATCAGCCGCTACGCCATCGACTGCGACTACCGCCCCGGCGGCATCTTCGCCGCCCTGAACAACAAGCAGTTCCATGCGCTGATCGAGCAAAAGCGCAACTGGGAGCGCTACGGCAATACCCAGCTCGAGCTGCTCGATGCGGATCGGGTGCGTCAGGAGGTCGCCAGCGATCGCTACGTCGGCGCGCTGCTCGATCACAGCGGCGGCCACATCCATCCGCTCAATCTGGCGCTGGGCGAGGCCGAGGCGATCCGCCTGCAGGGTGGGCGCATCTTCGAGCAATCGGCGGTGACGAACATTCGCCACGGTGAACCGGCGCTCATCAGCACCGCCAACGGCCAGGTGAAGGCGCGCTTCGTCATCGTCGCCGGCAACGCCTACCTGGGCGATAAGCTGGAGCCGCGGCTGGCCAAGCGCAGCATGCCGTGCGGCACTCAGGTGGTGACCACCGAACCGCTGGCGCCGGAGATCGCGCAGGCGCTGATCCCGCAGAATTACTGCGTGGAGGACTGCAACTACCTGCTGGATTACTACCGCATCACCGCCGATCATCGTCTGCTGTACGGCGGCGGCGTGGTATACGGCGCGCGCGATCCGGACGATATCGATAACCTGATCCGGCCGAAGCTGCTGAAGACCTTCCCACAGCTGAAAGGGGTGCGCATCGACTATCGTTGGACCGGCAACTTCCTGCTGACGCTGTCGCGCATGCCGCAGTTTGGCCGGCTGGAGAATAACGTGTACTACATGCAGGGCTACAGCGGCCACGGCGTGACCTGCACCCATCTGGCGGGCAAGCTGATCGCCGAGCTGATGCGCGGCGACGCCGAACGCTTCGACGCCTTCGCCAAGCTGCCGCACCTGCCGTTCTTCGGTGGACGCAATCTGCAGATCCCGTTCACCGCCATCGGCGCGGCCTACTACACGCTGCGCGACCGCATCGGCGTCTAAAAACAACAGGCCCGGTCATCCTGGCCGGGCCGGTAGGTTAACGCTTAGACGATCTTCGGTTGGCCGTCCGAGGCGGTCGCCCCGCCATCGACCGGAATGTTGGCGCCATTGATAAAGCTGGCGTCGTCGCTGGCCAGAAACGCCATCACCGCCGCCACTTCTTCCGGCTCCGCCGCACGCCCCAGCGCGATGCGCTCATTGAACTTGTCGCGGATCTCCTGCGGCCAGCCGTTGGTCATGTTGGTTTTGACCAGGCTCGGGCAGACCGAGTTGATGCGCACGCCGTCACCGCCGTGATCCAGCGCCATGGCGCGCGTCAGGTTGACCACCGCGCCTTTCGCCGCGCAGTAATAGGCCGCACCCCAGTCGCCACCCAGGCCGGACACCGACGCGGTATTGACGATACAGCCCTTGGTTTTCAGCAGGTGCGGCAAGGCAAATTTGGAACAGAACACCACGCCATCGATATCGACCCCGGCGATGCGGCGCCAGTCGTCGACGCTGGTTTCCAGCACGCTGCCCGCCACGTGTACGCCGGCGTTGTTCAGCAGGACGTCGATGCGGCCCAGTTTTTCCGCCACCTCGTTCATCATTTTTTCAACCGCGACGTGATCGGAAACATCGATATGCACCGCCATCGCGCGGCCCTTCGGCAGCGAAGCGGCGACCTTGTCTACCGCTTCCTTGGCCCAGTCGGCCAGCACCACGATGGCGCCCTCGGCGGAGAAACGCCGCGCCGCCGCTTCCCCCATACCATTGCCCGCACCGGTGATAACCACGACTTTATTGTCAAAACGCATGAGACCTCCTCCATGTGAACGTATTTATATAAGTCATACAAATCTCATTACCCCGAGGATAAGACGCCCCTCCCCAGAGAACCAGTCAAAACGTGCGGTTTATTAACCAAAAGGAGGTATGTCAGTGATTTCAATGCGCTGGATTAACCTTTATCGGATTTTGGCCAACATATTGATGGATAAAATAAAATCACGGTGAGTCACTATTCGTCAGGCGGATTGTCAGCTAGCGGGATTATTGCGGGTAGGCGGTTATGGCTGCTCAGAGATAAGCGATACGAATGAAAAAAGGCAGCCGCCCGCAGGCGGCGGCGACTATTTTTTCTCGATGGGGACAACCAGCAGATCGACGTTCAACTCATTGATCGCCTGACGCGCCGAAGAAACCAGCCGGCTCCAGACATCGTGGTGATGGCCGAAGATCACCAGATCGAACCCTTTCTCTTTCGCCACCCGGTTCAGCTCTTCCGTCAACGCGCCACGGCTGACGATCACCTCTTCGACCGGATACGACGACTGCCCTTTGATCGCATTGAGCATATTCTTCACCCGCTCCGAAAAGGTGCGATCGGTGTAGTTGTAATCTCCCACGCCCAGATCGACGTAATAGCCGGCGCGGTGGATGTCGATATAGATCAGGGAAAGTTTGGCATGGAGCGCGGCAGCCAGCCTGGCGCCCTTGCCCAGCAGAAACTCGGCGTCTTCGCTGAGATCCGTGGCGACAACGATATGCTGATAAGCCATGACGGTGGCCCTCCGCGTCAAACCCATGAACAGGATGGCGTTCCTTGCCGCATGTTTCTTATGCACCTTAAGTTTAGCCCAGCGCCGAGCCCTTCGCCTGCGTCAAAATCGTTCCATTTATGGAACGATGTATCCCGACTTCAGGCTCTACCGGATTTCTCTCTTCTCCCTACACTGTAGGCAAGTGCTGAGTTTCAGCCTTATCAATCAAAGAAGATACCCACTGACCTCACGACGAGAAAAGGAAAACACCATGAGCACTCCAGCCAACTTCAACGGCCAGCGTCCTGTTATTGATGCCAATGACGCGGTCATGCTCCTGATCGACCACCAGAGCGGCCTGTTCCAGACCGTCGCCGATATGCCGATGACCGAGCTGCGCGCCCGCGCCGCCGCCCTGGCCAGCATCGCTACCCTCAGCAAACTGCCGGTGATCACCACCGCCTCGGTGCCGCAGGGCCCCAACGGCCCGCTGATCCCGGAAATTCACCAGAATGCGCCGCACGCGCAGTACGTCGCCCGTAAAGGGGAAATCAACGCCTGGGACAACCCTGACTTCGTAGCGGCGGTCAAGGCCACCGGCCGCAAGACCCTGATCATCGCCGGCACCATCACCAGCGTCTGCATGGCCTTTCCGTCCATCAGCGCGGTGGCCGAAGGCTATAAGGTCTTTGCGGTGATCGACGCCTCCGGCACCTACTCGAAAATGGCGCAGGAAATCACCCTGGCGCGCGTGGTGCAGGCCGGCGTGGTGCCGATCGACACCGCCGGCGTCGCCTCCGAGCTGCAGGGCAGCTGGAACCGCGCCGACGCTCAGCAATGGGCCGAGGTTTACACCAAAATCTTCCCGGCCTATCAGCTGTTGATCGAGAGCTACCTCAAGGCGCAGGACGTGGTGAAAAACAACGAACTGCTGGACTCGCAGCGTTAAAATCGCGGGCATAAAAAACCCCGGCTAAGGCCGGGGCTATTGATCATGTGCCGGTGGCTTTCCCGGCTGTCATGTTATGGCGTAAGCGTCCATCCAACACTCCAACATTACGCAGCCTAAGCACAACTTTTTCACAACAGAAAAAAAGACTGAAAAGTGGCATTATTATTTATGCGATAATCTGTTTTTCTGTTGCCAATAATAATTAATTATTGGAACGTCATCGAGGAATCGAACCCCAGTCCGCCAACGAATATTTCGCTGCCGCTCTTCCTGCTGAGCTAATGACGTATCGATAAAGACTCCGGGCGAACCCGGAGTTTATTCAGGCTAAAGGTGTTATTTCTTAACTGCTCCGGCTTAAACCCTCATCGCTGTCGTAAGAAACCGCACCTCGACCGAAAATTACAACGCGACCACGTTGCCGGCAGAAGGCCCCTTCATACCCTTTTCGATAGTGAACTCAACCTGTTGGCCTTCGTCCAGCGTTTTGAAATCGTTGCTCTGGATAGCAGAGAAGTGTACGAACACGTCTTTGCCGCCGTCTGCCGGGGTGATAAAGCCGAAGCCTTTCCCTGCATCAAACCATTTTACCAAACCCGTCATTTTAGTAGACATAGAGATATTTCCTTTATATTTTTGCGACGCCATAGGGCGATAGAGGTCTGTTTTTATTGGAAACTTATGGGGCACTAGAGAAGAAAATTCGCGGAAGAAGAGGTATCTGGGAGATATCACTAACACTTAGAACTGCTTTACTAAAACTGCTTTCATAAGGTCTGTATGACAAACCGATGACGCTATTTACACACAGCTAATTTATTTAAGCAAGATATATTTTAAATTATATTCATATGGCTCATAAATTTATTATCGCAAAAGGCCGCTGACGCCTGTCGCTACGGGCAGGTAAAAAAAGGTTTCACCCTGCTGGATCATATCGGCGATTCATTATAAAACTAAGGCTAACTCGCTGCTTACAGGCCATTAACCGATGATCGATATGCCAGCCGTGCTCGCCGTTTTCACCGTCTATATCGTTGGCGTGGTGATCCCCGGCCCCAATTTTGTCGCCGTCGCCCACAAAGCCGTTTCCGCGCGCCGCAGCGAGGCTTTCGCTCTGGTGGCGGGCATTGTCTTGGTCAACCTGTTCTGGGCGAGCAGCGCCCTGCTCGGCGTCGGTATAATTTTCGCCTTGTTCCCCTGGTTGGCGCTAGCGGTAAAAGTGGCCGGCGCCGGCTATTTACTGTGGTTCGGCTATCGGCTTATCGCCCAGGCGGCGCCTTCTTCCGGCCCCTCCACGGTGACCGGGAAAAGCGGTTTTCGCGTCGCCTTTCTGCAGGGCATCGCCACCAACATCGCCAATCCCAAATCCATTGCGTTTTACGCCGCCGTCTTCTCATCAGCGGCGCCCGCCCATGTTTCTACGCCGACCTTCCTCGCCATGCTGTTGGAAGTCGCGGTGATAGCCAGCTTGTGGTACGGGTTGGTGGCGCTGGTGTTGTCGCACGCCCCTGTCGCCGGCGCCTACCGCCGCAGCAAGGCTTGGATCGATCGCGCCTGCGGCACGTTGATCATCGTACTGGGGCTGCGGCAGCTGCTCAGCCGATGATCGCGATCCCGAGCCGCTCCAACAGCTGCGCGGCCTGGTGGCTGTCCATTTTGACGCCCTGCAGATCGGTAGTGCGCAAATCCAACTCGCCCAGTTCCGCGTTGCTCAAATCACACTGGGTGACGTCGGCGGCACGCCAGTCGAAACCGGAGAATTCGCCGCCGGACAGATCGGAGCCGCTGAAGCTGGCGCCGAGCACCTGTGCGCCGTGCCAGCGGTTTTCCCACAGCTCGCATTTCTCCAGCACCACCTTGGCGAAGTTGGCATAGCTCAGGTTGCTTTTGGTGATATAGGCGCTGCAAAACCAGGTGCGGCTGGTGATCATGTTCATAAAGCTGGTGCCGCGAAAATCGGCGCCCTGCGCGCGGCATTCGCGGATCTCGATGCCCAACGCGTTGGCATGACGAAAATCGGCCATCGATAAATCACAGCTTTTAAAACTCGCGTCTTTCAGTATCGCGCGGCTGAAGTTGCCGCCCTGTCGGCTGTCGCGGTCGTAGAACTGGCAGCCGATAAATTCGGTGCCGGTCAGATCGGCACCCGAAAAATCACACAGCATAAAGCTGCCGTTTTCAATCTTCTCGCCGGTAAAGCGGTTACGTTCGATCTTCTCACCCTTCAGCGCCAGGCTCATTGCAATACCCCTGTTTATTTATACAGCCAGGGCAGCATTTAATCCTATTCCGACAGGGTTGGCAACCGTCGTCGATCAGCGTGCCTCAGCCGCAGGCCGTGCTAACGCCACCTTGACGATGCTGAACGTCCTGATGCTCTCCGCCTGAGCGACATCAGCAAACAGTTTGGGGTAACGGGAGTTGACCACCCACACCTCGCCATCGCGCAACGCGGCGCCGGTCGGCCCATCCAATCCCGGCGGCGTGGCGACCGCGGCGACATAGGCGCTGGCCCAGCCGTCGGCCGAGGCGAGCAGCGTCACGTCGCCGGACATGCTCCCCTTTTCAGCCGGAAAAGACTGTACGATCACCAATTCGTTGGCGTTTTTGAGCCGCAGCCCGTCCGGCCCTTTCAGCCGATGCGGCAGCCTGATTTCACTTATCGCAGGCGTGTTATCCAGCGTCACCTTCCACAGCAGCCCGCGGGTGTAGTCCGACGCAATCAGGTAGCCATCCGGGTGATACACGATGCCGTTGAGATAAGGCTGTGTGCCCTGCGCAGCGGCGGGTGCGTCGGCGGGCAGCAGAAGCGATGAGCGCACCAGGATCGACACGTGGCGCGTTGCCCGGTCGATCTTGTAAATCTGCGGCTGGAAGCTGTCGGTTACGTAGATATTTCCCTGCGCATCGAGCGTCAGATCGTTGGCCAGCGTCGGCCCACGGCTTAACGATGAGAGATCGTACGTCTGCTGCAGCGCCGGTATCGAGATTGAACTCCAGCACCTGCGCCACGCGATTGCGCGTGCCAGGGGCTGAATGGAGGGAGACGCCCACGTCTTCGTTGCATACCAGCACCCGGTTGCGCTCGGTGTCCACCAGCATGCCGGAGGTGGTAATCAGTCCCTTGTCGGTGGAAAACCGCCGATAGCGGCCATCCGGGTAGACCAGGCCCAGCTGGCCACCGCGCAGGGAGGAGATCAGGAACGCACCGGCGCGCGGCTCCCAGGCGATGCCCTCAGGGTAGGCGCCGGCGGGATCCGGCGAAAACTCGATGCGTTGCGTGGCCTGCGCCTGCATAACGACGCCGAGAAGCAGTGTGGCGCCGGCCAGCTGGGTGACGCGCCGGCGGTGCGGCAATAAAAAAGAAAAGAGGCTGAAGCGGAACATGAGCATGACCCTGATGATGACTCGGATCGCTAGAGTAGGATCGCGCCGCTCACGGCACCAGCCGGGAAAAAGCAATGCGCTACTAAAAAAATCGCAGTAATCAGCGCAAAAAAAACCGCCCGGTGCGGGCGGTTGAGGTGGCGGCGAACCGTTACTTCAGGGCTTCCTGAATGGCGTCGGCCATCGGGCCGATGTGCTTCTCCGCCGCCTTCAGCTGGAAGTCCACGCCGTTGCCGTCGTTGGTATCCGACAGCGTGGCCTTGATCAGTTCCAGCGCCGCCTGCACCGCCACCAGCCGTTTGTGCTGTTCGTCCGTGACCGGTTCGGCGCCCATATTGGCCGGATAGTAATGTTCTAACATCGCGATCTCCTTTTGATGACGTTAACCTCTAACCTACCAGAAAACCGCGCATTTACTAAGGAAACCAAGCCGGGCGCGGCCGAGTGACGATAAATTGCACTATACTGGGCAAACACTCCCCCCTGATACAGGATCATCGCCATGTCATTCCAGGGAAGCTGCCACTGTGGCGCCGTCACCTTCTCCGTAGACGCCGAACTGCCCACCGAAGCCCTCAGCTGCAACTGTTCTATTTGCCGCCGCAAAGGGCTGCTGCTGTCGTTCTTCCCCATCAGCGCTTTCACGCTCAACAGCGGTCAGGACCAGCTCAGCACTTACACTTTCAATCACCACAGGATCCGCCATCAGTTCTGCCGGACCTGCGGTGCCCAGCCCTTCGCCTACGGAACCGCGCCGGACGGCGCCGCGATGTGCGCCGTTAACCTGCGCTGCGTGCCTGACGTCGCGCTGGATGCGTTACAGATCCACCGCTACGACGGGGCCAGCGTCTGAGCGAATCGCGCACTCAGTCGAAGGCAACCCAGCCGGCGTCGGTTTCAGCGGATTGCACGCAGCGCGCCACCCACTTCACGCCCAGTGCGCCAGCCTGCACGTCCGGGTACCAGAAGTCGGCCAGGAAGGCCGCGTCGCGCCGATCGGTGGCGTCCATCGCCAGCGCGAAGCGGCGGTAGAGATTCGACCAGGCTTCAAACAACCCCTCCGCATGACCGCCGCCGATGCGATCGTCCGCCAACGCCGGCGCATCGAGATACGGCATGCCGCGCTCCAGGATCCGCACCGGCTCGCCCTGCACTTCGAAGCGTAGCTGATTGGGTTGTTCATCCCACCACTCCAGGCTAGCCTTTTCACCGACGATGCGCACCTTTTGACCGTGCATCGAACCGCAGTTGACCGCCGAACACCACACGGAGCCGACGGCGCCGTTGTGATACTCCATCAGCACATAGGCGTTGTCCTCCAACGGCGCGCGCGACGGCACAAAGCTTTGCCGGCTGCAGATCAACCGCCGGATCTTCAGCTGCGGCGCCATGGTTTCCGCCAGAAACAGCGTGTGGGTCGCCAGATCGCCCAGCACATAGCTGGGGCCGACAAAGCGCGGATCGACCCGCCAGCGAGTGCTGGGATTATCCTGCTCCACCGGCGCGGCGTGAAAGCCGTGAGCGAACTGCATATTCACCAGCCGGATTTCCCCCAGACGGCCATCGGCAATCATCTGCCGGGCCTGTAAAATCATCTGGTGCCCGGCATAGCCGTAGGTCACGCCGATGACTTTGCGCTGCCGCTCGCACAACGCCGCCAGCGCCTGCGCCTCATCGACGCTGAAACACAGCGGCTTCTCGCACACCACGTGCAATCCCGCCTCCAGCGCCGCCCGGCAAATGGCGTAATGGGTGTTGTTCGGCGTGGCGATCGAGACCGCTTCGATGCCGTCCGCCCGCGCGGCTTCGGCGCGGAACATTTCGGCATAATCCGCATAACAGCGCTCCGCCGCCACGCCCAGACTCCGGCCAAAATCACGCCCGCGTTCGGCGTCAATGTCGAACGCGCCGGCCAACAGAGTAAACGCACCGTCGCGCAAGGCCGCCGAACGATGGATGTAACCGATCTGGCTGGTGCCGCCGCCGCCGACCATGCCCCAGCGCAACGATCTCGCCAAAGGTTTGCTGCCGTTGATCATCGTGTTTCTCCTGATTAAAAGCCGAGGCCGCGCAAGTAGCGCAAGCTGGCGGTGACGTCCTGCAGGCTGCCCTGCACATTGCGCGGATCGCGTTCCTGCTCGATAGTGATCCAGCCCCGGTATCCGCGCTCGGCCAACAGCGCGCGCAGCTGCGGATAATCGATCGCCCCGCTGCCCAACGGGCACATGACGCCCTCGGCGCAGGCGGTGAAAAAATCGACGCCGCGCGCCAGCACCTCGCGGAACACCTGCGGATCGACGTCTTTGAAGTGCAGATAATCGAGACGTTCAAAGTGCTTGCTCAGCCAGGCCGCCGGATCCAGCCCGGCGTAATACAGATGGCCGGTATCCAGGCACAATCCGGCGGTGTGATGCGGAATGTCCGCCGCCAACCGGTCGATTTCGTCGGCGAACTCGATACAGCCGCCGGCGTGCGGATGCACCACCGGCCGCACGCCGTATTCCCGCCAGGCCAGTTCGCTGATGCGCGTAATGTGCCCGATCATCCTCTGCCACTCGGCCTGCGACAAACGCGGCGCTAAATCTGAGCGCCCGGCGAACCTGGCGCGTTGCGGATTGCCGAAATCGATAATCACCAAGAACGGCGGCGCGGCGCGATCGCCCTCGGTCGGCTCCGCCCTGGGCGCCCGCGAGAGGTTGCGGCATATCCGATGAGTCAGGGCCAGCAAGCGCTCAATGTTCGCCTCGCTGACCAGATCGTCAAAAATCGTGCCGGCCACCAGCGACAGACGATGCTGCTCCAGCGCGGCGCACAGCGCCTCGCTCTGCGTCGGCAAATAGCCCCACGGCCCCAGCTCGATGCTGCGGTAGCCGGCCGCCGACGCTTCTTGCAGAACCGTGGCGTAGGGCGGCAAATGGGGATTGTTTGGGTCATCCACGCCCCAACTGCAGGGCGCATTGGCGATAGGCAAAGTCATGGCGACGGCTCCTTTCTTGCGGGGAATGCCGGCAGTATCAAACAAAAATTCCAAAACCATCAATAATGAAAATTTTATTTTTTGATAGAGATCGCGCTATTTTTGATGAATTATTTGATAGTTTTTAATCAAATTGAGGCGACGCCTGACTGCGCCATGACCTCGGCAAACACCACTCAGCGGCCGTCAGAGGTTTTCTTTGGTGATCACATCGAAGCGATTAATGATGTGGCGTAATCCCGGTTGTTCATCGGCAGCGAGCAGCGTCTCGACAATCGTGGCGGCCAACTCAGAAATGCGGTGACACAGCAACAGATCCACCGTGCCGTCGAGCAGCGCCATTTCACCGCCCTGCACCGGGCCGTGGCACACCAGCGTGATGTCGCGCTGCCGGCCGCTCTCTCGTAACGCCTGAATAATGCCCTCTACACCGCCGCTCGGCGCGTACAGCGCCGCCAGCTCCGGGTGGTTCGCCAGCAGTTCACGCGTGACCCGGCGCGCCGTTTCCGCGTCCTCGAGGCTGCGCACCGGTTCCAGCACACGCTGGCCGCTCATCTGCTCACGCAGGTAGGAGCGAAAACCGATCTCGCAGGCTTCCTGGCAAGTAAAACGGTTGTCGCCGATGATCACGCCAACATCTCCCTGACGCCGGCACAGACGGTCCACCGCCCAACCGGCGGTGCGGCCCGCTTTTTGATTATCCAGACCGATGTAGCCGGCGCGGCTGGGCACCGATAAATCCGACAGCAGCGCGAAAACGTTGATGCCCGCCTGCGTGGCTTCTTCTACGGCATAGTGGATCAGGGGGTGATCCAGCGCCAACACGCCGATCGCGTCCACCTGGCGGCTCAATTGGCTAATGGCGGCGGCGGTATCGCCGATGGCATTGAGAGAGTGGAAGATGAACTGCGGCGGCTGCCCCGGCTCATGATACGGCGCCGCTTGCACCATCAGTTCATCAGCCAGTTGCGCATAGAAGGAGTGTTCGCGCCGCAGTAGGATGAACCCCATTCTCAGGCGGCGTTCCGGCCTGCCCAGCACCGCCGACAGGCAGTGGGACTTTTCCAACGCGAACCCCAACTTTTTCGCCGCCTCAATCACCCGGCGCTGGGTGGCGGGCCGCACCGACGCGCGTTGGTTGATCACCCGATCGACGGTGGCGACGCCGACCCGCGCCTCTCTGGCGATGGCCGCCATGGTGGTTTTCTTGCCGCTCATGTTCATCTCCATCAACGATTTGATGGAAAAATATCATAGACGTTGCCGCCCCTGATGTGATGCCGTTCGCGATTAACGGTAGACGGAGAACTTCTTGGTAAGCGGCTTAAGCTGTTCAGTGTCGCCGTAGAGCGCCACCGCCACGAAGTCCAACTGCTCGTAGGGAGTATTGGCGGTGTCGGCGATCTGTTGTTCGGCGGAGTGCGACAGCATGGTGGTGGTGAAGAAGTTGGACAGCACGCCCTCCTCCTTGCACTTGAGGATCAGGTTGCTGAGCTGGCTGCTGTTCTTGGCCTGCAGGATGACGATCGGGTAGTGGCTCATATTAGCGCTGACGCCGTCGAGGCTGCTCGGGTAGTGGTGAAACTCGCGCTGCTCGATAAGATCGGTGATGCCCGCCGTCAGATGGCAGGAGGCGTTAAACAGAGTGGCCGGTTCGTGGTTGCGGTTGAGGATGATGTAGAATTTTTTCTCGTTGTCGCTGTACATACTCTTCTCCTTGAATAGACAACCCTTTTTACCCAAGCCAAGGGCGGTTTTCAAGGCGAGATAAGGGCCGCGTCCGGCCCCGTGATGACGTTTCAGCCTCAGATCCCGCCTTCGCCCGGGCCCAGCGGCTGCGCCACCTGATGCAGCACGGTGATGTTCTGCAGGACAGTGCCGCCGTCAATCGGTTTCATCTGGCCGTCGCGATCTTTATAGTGCGTCGGTTTGGCGCCGTGGAAAAACAGGCCAGCGTTAACCTGCACGCCCAGATAGCCTGCGCTGGCCGGCAGGCGCTGCACGTCGGTCCAGGGGTTGGAAACCGGCACGTACTGGAAGCCCTCGCCCGTCTTGGCGTATAGCGGGCGCAGCAGCGTGACAAAGGCCATCATCGGCGACAGCGCTTCTTTAAAGATCTGCACCGGCCGATCGACCGTCATCAAGAAACCCTGCGGTTGCTCCTCAACCGTGTCGAGGCTCAGGCTGCTGCTGATATCATCACCCCGGCCGCCATAGCTCCACTCCATCACCGGCGCTCCATTTTCATTCATCATCTCTGACATACACTGCTCCTTATAAATAAAATTGATCGGGCACGCTCGCTGCGTGCCGGAACAGTAAACCGCTGAACGGACACCCGCGTCCACGCCGGGTGGTACGCTGGCGAACCAAACAACGAGGTGCGCAAAATAAAGCTCGAAATGAATAATTTCCCCGCGTGACAGCGCAGCATTTGAACGACTTCTGTTGTAGCGCAGACGCATAGTGAGGGCGTTACCGCCTCTGGAGAGTGTTATGACCGCGATTAAACCGGACGCCATCGACCGCGTCCTTCCCGCCGCTACGCCCTGGCTAGCCGTCATCAACGTGCTGTTCGCCGGCATCGCCGCGGCGCTGCACGTAGGTAAGGCCACCATCGCGCTACCGGCGCTGCAGGCCGAATTCGGCCGTTCGCTCGAAACGCTGAGCTGGGTCATCTCGGCCTTTCCTTTCGTCGGGGTGTTCGGCGGCATCGCCGCCGGGCTGCTGGTGCGCCGCTGGGGCGATCGGCGCCTGCTGGCGGCGGGGTTACTGATCGTCAGCGCCGCCAGCTTTACCGGCGCCACGCTGCACGACTTCAACGGATTGATCGTCAGCCGCTTTGTCGAAGGCCTCGGCTTCGTGATCGTGGTGGTCGCCTCGCCGGCGGTGCTGAACCGCATCGTCGCCCCGGCGCAGCGCAGCCTGGTGTTCGGCATCTGGAGCACCTTCATGCCGGCGGGCATCGCCATTTCATTGTTTTTCGGCCCCCATCTCGCCGGCTGGCAACAGAGTTGGCAGGCCGGTGCGGCGTTGACGCTGCTGGCCGCCCTGCTGCTGCCGCTGACCACGCCCCGACGCGCCGCCAAGACGCACGTTCCGCCGTTGCAGCTGCGGCATGCGCTGGGCGCGATGCTGCGGGCACGCCAACCGCTGTTGCTGGCGCTGATGTTCGCCACTTACAACCTGCAGTTTTTCTCGGTGATGACCTTTCTGCCGATCTTCCTGATGCAGCGCATCGGCCTGTCGCTGGCGGCCGCCGGCGGCATCAGCGCAGCGGCGGTGGCGGCGAACATCATCGGCAACCTCGCCGCCGGGTTCTTGCTGTCGCGCGGTCTGCGGGCCGGTAGCCTGCTCGCGGCCACCAGCCTGGTCATCGGCATCTTCGGCATCGGCATTTTCCTGCCGATGACGCCCAACGGCCTGCTGATCCCACTGTGTTTCCTGTTCTGCGCCATCGCTGGCATGCTGCCCGCCACCATTCTGGCCGCCACGCCGGCGGCGACGCCGGAGCCCAAGCTGTTGCCGCTGAGCCTGGGGCTGGTGATGCAAGGGAACTATCTCGGCCAGGTGATCGGCCCGGTCGCGCTGAGCGCCATCGTGGCCGCAGCCGGTTGGGTGGCGCCGGCGTGGCTGGTGCTGGCGGCGGCCCTGTTAGGGGCGCTGTTAGCGCTGGCTTTTCTCAGCAGGCGGCATAATGCAGGGTGATAAGCAGAAAAGTCGTTCTGTTTGTTATAAGCGGTGCTGAATTTTCCCTGGTGCAGGTGCCTGCCTATCGCGAAGGATAAGGCCAATGATGATCGAGACCCGACAATGACAATGCGCCAGTGGCCGCGAAATACACCAGCAGGCCGGCAAAGGCGATCAGTAGCGTTTTCTCGATGACACCGAGTCGTTTGTGTTCAGTCATTTGCATACTCCTTCGTGATATCGGACGAAAGGCCGCCCTCCTAAAAACTAGGAAAGCCTGGCGCAGGCGGCAAGCGCGGCTCACAAAATGAAACACAATCGATAAATTTTGTTAATTATTTAGCCCTCTTTCTTTTCTCGCGCCGCCGCCTGTTCACCCTGCAGCGCCCGCCTTTCCCTTAGTAACCCTATGGTATACGCCGTTAAAAATCCCCTACCGGTTAAGCAAAGGTGATGATAGTGTTGTTTTCATTCAGTTCATCTATGCTGAAAATTCATCTTTTGAGGGACGACTATGATGTCTAAAGGCATTTCCAAGGGATTCTTTATTCTGATCCTGTTCATCGTTACCGCCGCCTTTCTCGACGTGCTGGGGCCTTATTACTCCTCAGTGCTGTGGGCGGTTATTCTGGCGGTGATTTTCCATCCGGTGAAAAAGAAGTTGAAGCAGTACGTCGGCGAACGCAACGGCGTAGTGTCGCTGCTGACGGTGGCGCTGATCTGTCTGATCGTGTTCACGCCGTTGGCGATCATCGCCTCATCGCTGGCGATGGAATTCAACGTGATCTACACCAAGCTGCAAACCAACAACAGCCAATTGCCGACCATGCTGGCGGACTTTATGCGTCACCTGCCCGGCTGGGCGCAGCGCTTCCTGGCGGAGCATAACCTCAACAGCGCCGCCGAGATCCAAAAGCAGCTTTCCGACGTGGCGCTCAAGGGCGGGCAATATCTGGCGGGCAGCGTCTTCCTGATCGGCAAAGGCACCTTCAACTTCGTCGTCGGCTTCGGCGTGATGCTCTACCTGCTGTTCTTCCTGCTGAAAGACGGCCCCTATCTGGTGAACCTGGCGCTCGAAGCGCTGCCGCTCTCCCAGCACGTGAAGCACCACCTGTTCGTGAAGTTCGCCGCCGTCTCCCGCGCCACCGTCAAGGGCACGGTGGTGGTCGCCGTGGTGCAAGGTGCGCTCGGCGGGCTGGCATTTTACTTTACCGGCATCGACGGCAGCCTGCTGTGGGGCGCGCTGATGGCGTTCCTGTCGATCATCCCGGCCGTGGGCTCCGCCATAATCTGGGTGCCGGCGGTGATCTACTTCTTCGCTACCGGCATGCTGTGGAAAGCCATTTTCCTGGTGGTGTTCTTCGTGGTGGTGATCGGCCTGGTGGACAACATTCTGCGCCCGCTGCTGGTAGGCAAAGACACCAAAATGCCGGACTACCTGATCCTGATCTCCACCCTGGGCGGCATGGAGATCTACGGCATCAACGGCTTCGTCATCGGCCCCTTGATCGCCGCGCTGTTCATCGCCTGCTGGAACATCCTGTCCGGCCGCGACAGCGAGGAGAACATCGAAGAGATCGACGAAGAATTCATCGAGGAAGGCAAAAATCATCCCGACGCGGCGGAGTAACCCTCTCGCAGCGAATCACGCCGGGGCCCAATTGGGCCCCTTTTTTGTCTGTGGTATCCTTGCCGCGCTTACAAGGAAGAACGGGTTTCGTTATGCTTATTTTTTACGCCACGCTGGCTATCGCCTTCACTCTGCTGTGCCTGTTAGCCTTTATCTATTGCGCCTATCAGCTGTCAAAACACGGTGACGTCAGGTTTTTGGCCTCGCTTTCCGTGCTGCTCTTCGCGCTGCTGGCCTTCTATGCCGCTTATGGCTACGTCAGCACCTGGCTGCAACAGCAGGCGGTCGATGTCCGGCTGTATTAGCGCAGCGGGATGAAAAAGACCTGCTCCGGGTCGCCGTCATCGAGATTGTCAATTTGGCCGCTGGCGACAAACCCGGCGTTCAACAGCAGCCGCTGCATCGGCAGGTTGGAACGATTGGTGGAGGTGAACAGCTTCGGATGTCGGCAATGGGATTTCAACGCCGCAATCAGCGCCTTCCCGACGCCCCGGCGGCGATAGCGCTCGCCGACCATCAGCATCTCGACAAAGCCGCAGCCGAAGAAGTGATAGTGCAGCACAGCGTAGCCCATCACCACGCCCCGTTCTTCGGCAAGATAGCAGACACTCTGTGCGCACCAGGTGCGGATCTGCGCCGCGCGCTGCGGCTCGCCTTCGGCGACGCTGTCGAGGGCGATCAGGGCTGCGGCATCGGTTTCAGTGGCAAGACGAACACACATGTTTACCCCTCATTCTGATGGGTGACGGCGACACCGCTTCAACGAAACGGCAACCGAAGCGGGATAACTTTTACATCCCCGCCGAATTTTGTAATCCTATTATAGAGTTACTAAAGCACACGCCAAGGAAGGAAAGCATTTCCCGATGAGAATACCGCAAATCTCCGCCGCCCTGCTGTTTACCCTGCTGCTGGCGGGCTGCCAGTTCCACAAAACCGTGTTCCCGCCGCCGTATATCGGCACCCCGCAAGAGATCAGCACCTACGAAGTGAAAGGGCTGACATTCGTCACCACCGTCACCTTCAGCGGCCTGTTCGCCGAAGATCTGGTGCGCGAATACGCACAGAAACATCACTATCGCTACTATGTGGTAACGATGCGCAGCAACGGTTTTAAAGATCGGGCCGAGCGCGTGAGCGCGATGATGTATCGGTAATACCAAACAAGTAGCCGGCGCGTTAAACCCAATGATAAAGTGATTTGCGACAAAGAGCTTGCCCGCACCTTAGCCGTAACCTTGTCATCTGCGCGCCAAGACGGGAAATTATCGCTCGTTCTCTCAGGGTAACATTACGATACGCTGCAACGCAGAAAAGGAACCGTTATGCCTTTACTCCCTGCCGTGCACATCGAAACCGAACGGTTGATATTACGTCCTCACAACCTGGCCGATTTCGATGCCTGGTATGCCATGTTTACAGATAAGGAACTGTTCAAATTTATCAGCGCCCCCAATCTTTCACCTGAAGACGGTTGGAATAGACTACTGCGCTATATTGGCCACTGGTCGGTTTTCGGCTATGGGCTGTTCGCCATATTTCGCAAAGTGGACGGACAGTTCCTGGGCGAGACCGGGTTGGCGGATTTTCATCGGGGTCTGGGCAATGACTTCGATGGGAGCCCTGAAGCCGCATGGATTATTGCCCGGGAGGCCCAAGGTCAGGGAGTCGCGCAAGAAGTGGCTGCCGCAGCGCATCAATGGATTGACAGCACGTTATCACCCGCTCAAACAGTTTGCCTTATCGGTGAAAACAATCGGCCTTCCGTTAAAATAGCTCAACATCTGGGTTACCAAATATTTGGCCAATGCGAATACAAAGGAGCATCTTGCTTAAAACTAAGACGGACAATAAAGACTTAAATCTAAATCCACCAGCCGCACAGGCTGGTGGAAGTCACGTGAACACCTAAATTTTTTACTAAAAGATCCCGCTGCAAAACACTGCGTTATCCCAACCCCTTATTTCATCTAGCTGCTTAAGGACGCAGTTGCAACGTGATAATTTGGAACGCATTATGGGCCCCTGCCGTCGGCGGCTTAGGGAAGCGCGAATCGGCAATTGCCTTCATGGCGGCGCGGCAAAGATCCGGATCGCCTCCTTCAGTTCGAACACCGATTGGCATACCGTCCGGCGCCAGCGTGATACGCAATGTGCAACGCTTGCCCGAGTAGGCTTCGGCATCTTTCAAATGGCTTTGAATCACGGCCTGCAACTGGGCGATATAGCGTTCTTTCTCTTTTCCCGGTGCCGGCGCCTTTGGGTCGCCAAGATTGGCGAAAAGATCGTCAACCTTTTTATTTTCCGGATTGCTTTGGCTGGGGGCTGTACTCTTGGCACACCCCGTTAATGCCAGTGCGAACATTCCCGCCAATAATATGGCGGCGCCGGTTTTGTAGCCTGAATGCGTAATTTTCATATCCCTGTCCTTATGGATGATTATCAGCCAAATCAACGTGGTATTTGACAAGATCCCCGGTCAATACTTATACAGAATTCACGTAAAACCGCCAATGACATCAAGCTCTGGCACGCGGAAAATCGTGAGTAGATGATGATATGAAACCCTAACCCCATCGGCGGGCCGTACGCCTGAAGGCCATGACTTATCGACATCCCTCGGATGGGCAATCATCCCATCAATAAATTAAGAAATTCTTAATTTTTTATCGCATTAAAAGCACTTTTAACGCTAGCAATCTGGAGATTCTGCCTATACTTACTTTCCTGCCATTAAATTCATTTAAGTAACCAGGATGGTAAGTATGAAAAGTAAACGACTCTTTGCCGCGCTTCTTACTGCGACCACGGTGATGTTCATGGCGGGCTGCGCTTCCAATCAGGCGATTAAAACAACGGATGGCAAGACTATTGTCACCGACGGCAAGCCTCAAGTCGATAAAGATACCGGGTTAGTCTCCTACCGAAATGCAGAAACGGGCAAAACGGAACAGATCAATCGAGACCAGATTGCAAACATGAGTGAGTTGGATAACTAAAAGGAGCTTCAAATGAAAAAAGCGCTTGTTCTTCCCGCGATCGCCCTGGTTGCTATCGCCACACTGTCAGGCTGCACACGCACCAGCTACGCTATTCATACCCACGATGGCCGAACGCTCATCAGTGACGGTAAACCGAAAGAAACCTCTGCCGGTTTGCTCGGTTATACCGATGCCAATGGCGTTAAACAGCAAATCAACAAGACGGAAGTCAAAGAGGTTTCAGAGATCCCTCATTAAGGTTCCGATAATCTTAGCCCGCTAAAACCTAGGGAGCCCATGGCTCCCTCCCAACTCAAACACCAACCGTGCCTGCCCGCGTTTAATGAGAACGTCGATAACCACCTGACATTTCAGCAGACAACGTTCTCAGGTTTGCCATACGGATCTCCCCTTTCCCGGCGTCGAACGGCTATAATCCAAGAAGTGGAGTTATTTGATAACGATAAGGAGGGAGTATGTACAAAACTATTTTGGTTCCCGTGGATATTACCGAGCCGGAATTAACACAGCAGGTCATCCCGCATGTCAATGCGCTCGCCAGGCTCGAAGACTCCCACGTCCATTTCCTGGCGGTGATCCCGTCTCGCGCCACCTACGCGGCCTTCGGCTTTGCCGCCACCGCGGCGGTGGAAACCAAAGATGAAACTATTGCGGTAGCGACCGAGGGGCTGGCAAAAGCGGCGAAACAATTCAGCGTTCCCGAGGATAGAGTGACCACCCATGTGGCCGTCGGCGATCCCAAAGATCAGATCCTGGAACTCGCTGATGCGCTTAACGCGGAGATTATTGTGATGGGTTCCAACCGCCCTTCTGCAATGACTTACCTCCTCGGCTCGAATGCCACCGCCGTCGTCCGCCACGCCAATTGCCCGGTGCTGGTCGTGCGTGAATCGGCTAACGTTTGATATCTCTTACTCATTTGAACAATAAAAAACGGGAGCCCTAAGGCTCCCGCTCCCATTCAAGCGCCAAACACGCTTACATGTGTTTAATGATAGCATCGCAAGATTACTAGGCAGCGTTTGAATCTAGAGTGTATGACCAGCGATTTTCAACATTACTGATAACAACATCGATACATGGTCAATGCGATACTATCGGCCATAATCACAGTGACATGCCCCCATGGATTAATACAGCTCGCACTCTAACGAAAGTCCGCTTCTGGCAGAGAACTGCCCATCAGATTGGGATTGGTTCTGTACCGTATCAGGTCTGAACTAATACACTTGAGGGTCCCCCTCAAGCTTTTACTCTTTCTCGAACCCAAACGTCACGCGGTGCCGTTTTAAGTATTTTTTATTCTCCCCAAACAGCCCATCAATTTTTGAGTCCAAGGGAATTTTTAAATCATGAAGCAAACCTGCAAATTCTTTCTTGTGCAATAAGCGTCCATTATCATCAAAACTGATCATGCCCCGGTCGAACAATCTGTCCAGGTTAGGAATCAGGGGGAATCCGTTGTAAGGGTCAACTTTCTCTTTGTCATTTGAGATAGACCACGAAACAATATGAGAAGCGGTTAGCATTGACTCAAGCGCAATGCCGGTGACCGCGCATTTTCCGCCCCACTTCTTAAATAATTTATCGCGGTAGGGGCCGTGACCAACGCGAGCCTGAATGACGGCTGCTTTAGTGCTTCCTCTCGCCTCTTTTACCGTGGCCGTCTGTTTATTGAAGTCTATTGAAACGTTATCGTTAATAAAACTTGCTATCATTTTTGCTGCAGCCTCGGGTATTTCGCACATGTAAGTCTGCGTACAAAACCCGTTTTCAGCAAAAACTGTTGGCCGACTTAACTCATTAAACACACTCAGAAATATGTCACTGAACTGCAAAACATCGATCGGGTGCTCTAAAACGGTCAAATCTACTTCTACTCGGGTACCTTCACGCTCCCACTTATCAAAAGATCGATTAGGTGGCCGCGGTGCATCATCAGCATCGGCTGTAGCAGTCGCTACATAGACAATCTCTCGATCCTTATTACAAAAGATGACGTCACCTGCTTTTACATCCTTCACTGTCTCCCAGGAGGCATTACTAAACTTTTTCCCGTGCTTATTCATGCCATATTGTGGAGCCCAGAGGAAATTTTGTTCTTTAACCTCATTAAAACTGCTACCAATATTTACCCAGAAAAAGCTCATTAACACTCCTTGTAGAATTTTATCTCATGCAAAAAAATGCGGCTGCAGGCAGTTTATCGTCCATTTCATTGCAAAGTTTAGACGCAGCTCAACCTTTAGATCTATACGCTCTAAAGCGCCAAAATGGCCGAGTTTTTATAACCGTTGCAGTTTGAATAATAAAAAACGGGAACCATCTGGCTCCCGTTATCATTTAACGCTAAAACACCATTACATGTGTTTAACGATAGCGTCGCCAAACTCTGAACATTTCAGCAGCTTAGCGCCTTCCATCAGGCGTTCGAAGTCATAGGTCACGGTCTTGGCAGCGATTGCGCCCTCCATGCCTTTAACAATCAGGTCAGCCGCTTCGAACCAACCCATGTGGCGCAACATCATCTCTGCGGACAGGATGATGGAGCCTGGGTTCACTTTGTCCTGGCCGGCGTACTTCGGCGCGGTGCCGTGAGTCGCTTCGAACAGCGCGCAGTCGGAGCCGATGTTGGCGCCCGGCGCGATACCGATGCCGCCAACCTGGGCCGCCAGGGCGTCGGAGATGTAGTCGCCGTTCAGGTTCATACAGGCGATCACGTCGTATTCCGCCGGGCGCAGCAGGATTTGCTGCAGGAAGGCGTCGGCGATCACGTCTTTAACCACGATCTCTTTGCCGGTGTTCGGGTTCTTGATCTTCAGCCATGGGCCGCCGTCGATCAGCTCACCGCCGAACTCTTCGCGCGCCAGCTCATAGCCCCAATCCTTGAAGGCACCTTCGGTGAACTTCATGATGTTGCCTTTGTGAACCAGGGTCACGGAGTCGCGGTCGTTGGTGATGGCGTATTCGATCGCCGCACGCACCAGACGCTTGGTCCCTTCTTCGGAGCATGGCTTCACGCCGATACCGCACTGCTCTGGGAAGCGGATTTTCTTCACGCCCATTTCGTCGCGCAGGAATTTGATCACTTTGTCCGCTTCGGCGGAGCCGGCTTTCCACTCGATGCCGGCGTAGATGTCTTCGGCGTTTTCGCGGAAGATCACCATGTCGGTCAGCTCAGGCTGTTTCACCGGGCTTGGAGTGCCCTGGTAGTAACGCACCGGGCGCAGGCACACGTACAGGTCCAGCTGCTGGCGCAGGGCCACGTTCAGAGAACGGATGCCGCCGCCGACCGGGGTGGTCAGGGGGCCTTTGATGGCGACGCGGTAGTCGCGGATCAGGTCCAGAGTTTCGTCCGGCAGCCACACGTCTTTACCGTAAACGTGGGTAGATTTTTCGCCGGTGTAGATTTCCATCCAGGAGATTTTACGTTCGCCGTGGTAAGCCTTTTTAACGGCCGCATCAACCACGTGGATCATGGCAGGAGTCACGTCAACGCCGATGCCGTCGCCTTCGATGAACGGGATGATCGGGTTATGAGGAACAACCAGTTTACCCTGGGCGTCAACCGTGATTTTTTTACCTTCTGCCGGAACAACTACTTTGCTTTCCATCAACCTCTCCTTCAAGCGCAATTTTGTTAATGCTTTGTAAGATGCGTGTAGATACTACTTGAATATTCGGTCCGCGCCAATCCGAAACGGATTCGGTTATAATGCGCTTATCATCCGTAATCTCAACTGTTATGAAAAAATTCTCTGTTAGAAATCACAACGTTAAACGATTCAGCAAGCCGAATGCCGCCAAACCCGCCGCGCCGAAGGGGCCGCGTCGAATTGTGTTATTCAACAAGCCCTTCGACGTGCTGCCGCAGTTCACCGATGAAGCCGGCCGCGCCACGCTGAAAGAGTACATCCCCTTCCCCGACGTTTACGCCGCCGGGCGTCTGGATCGCGATAGCGAAGGGCTGCTGGTGCTGACCAACGACGGACAGCTGCAGGCGCAGCTCACCCAGCCGGGCAAGCGCACCGGCAAAATCTATTATGTGCAGGTCGAGGGCACGCCGCAGGAGAGCGATCTGGCGCCATTGCGCAGCGGCGTCACGCTGAAAGACGGCCCGACGCTACCCGCCGGTGTTGAGTTGGTGGCCGAGCCTCAGTGGCTATGGCCGCGCAACCCGCCGATCCGCGAGCGTAAATCCATCCCCACCAGTTGGCTGAAAATCACCCTGTTCGAAGGGCGAAACCGCCAGGTGCGTCGCATGACGGCGCATATCGGGTTCCCTACCCTGCGCCTGATTCGCTACAGTATGGGTAATCTTTCGCTGGGTTCACTGCAGCCTGGTGAATGGAAAAGCATCGATTCCCTGTAGACCGATAACTGATGGAGGCGCCATGAAATCCACGCCGATCGCGCTGCTGCTCGCCGCTCTGGCGGCCCCGTTCGCGGCCCAGGCCGCCAGCTTCGACTGCGCCAAGGCAGCAAACCGCGATGAGCAAGCCATCTGCGCCAACCGCACGCTGAACGATTTGGATGTGCAAATGGCCACCAAGTACCAATTCCTGCGCGGCCTGTTCGCCATGGGCGCGCGTGGCGCGATGCAGGACAGCCAGCAGGCCTGGCTGGCAAAACGCCAGCGGTGCGGCGGCGATACCGCCTGCCTGCTGCAAAGTTATCGCACCCGCATCGCCGAGCTGGACGACATCTACCGGCGCATCGACAAACCGCTGTAAGGAGACCGCATGTTCAAACCGCACGTCACTGTGGCCTGCGTGGTACACGCCGCCGGCAAATTTTTGGTGGTCGAAGAGACCATCAACGGCAAAGCGCTGTGGAATCAGCCGGCCGGCCACCTGGAGGCCGACGAGACGCTGGTGCAGGCCGCCGAGCGCGAGCTGTGGGAAGAGACCGGCATCCGCGCCACGCCGCAGGCGTTCCTGCGCCTGCACCAGTGGATAGCGCCGGATCGCACGCCGTTTCTGCGTTTTTGCTTCGTTATCGAGCTGGAACAGCCGCTGCCGACCGAGCCGCACGACAGCGACATCGATCGCTGCCTGTGGCTGAGCGCCGACGAGATTTTGCAGGCGCCCAACCTGCGTTCCGCGCTGGTGGCGGAGAGCATTCGCAGCTACCAGCAGCCGGAGCGCTATCCGCTGTCGCTGGTCGGCAGCTTCGCCTGGCCGTTTTAAGGGCGCCGAGCAGCACAAGATGACCAGTGCGCCGGCGCGGCCAACGTGGTAAAATCCTGCGCTTGTTTTTATCAGCACGGTTCGTGTTCAAGTTCGTGAGATCCCCATGTCAGACAACAGCCAGAAAAAAGTAATCGTCGGTATGTCCGGCGGCGTCGACTCCTCCGTTACCGCCTATCTGTTACAGCAACAGGGCTATCAGGTCGCTGGGCTGTTCATGAAAAACTGGGAAGAAGACGACGACGAAGAGTACTGCTCCGCCGCGACCGATCTGGCCGACGCGCAAGCGGTCTGCGACAAGCTGGGCATCGAACTGCACACGGTGAACTTCGCGGCGGAATACTGGGACAACGTGTTTGAGCTGTTCCTGGAAGAGTACAAGGCCGGCCGCACGCCGAACCCGGACATCCTGTGCAATAAAGAGATCAAATTCAAAGCCTTCCTGGAGTTTGCCGCCGAAGATCTTGGGGCCGATTTTATCGCCACCGGCCACTACGTGCGTCGCCAGGACGTGGACGGCAAGAGCCGCCTGCTGCGCGGCGTCGACGGCAACAAAGATCAGAGCTACTTCCTCTATACCCTGAGCCACGAGCAGGTGGCGCAAAGCCTGTTCCCGGTCGGGGAGTTGGAGAAGCCGGAGGTGCGCCGCATCGCCGAGCAACTGGAGCTGGTCACCGCCAAGAAGAAAGACTCCACCGGTATCTGCTTTATCGGCGAACGTAAATTCCGCGACTTCCTCGGCCGCTACCTGCCGGCGCAGCCGGGCCCGATCGTCAGCGTCGACGGCCAGACCGTCGGCGAACACCAGGGCCTGATGTATCACACCCTGGGCCAGCGCAAAGGGCTGGGCATCGGCGGTATGAAAGACAGCAGCGAAGATCCGTGGTACGTGGTGGATAAAGACGTGGCCAACAACGTGCTGGTGGTCGCGCAGGGGCACGATCACCCGCGCCTGATGTCCGTCGGCCTTATCGCGCAGCAGCTGCACTGGGTTGATCGTCTGCCGCTGACCGGCCCGTTCCGCTGCACGGTGAAGACCCGCTATCGCCAGCAGGACATCCCTTGCACCGTGACCCCACTCGACAGCGAACGCATCGAAGTGCGTTTCGACGAGCCGGTCTCCGCCGTCACCCCCGGCCAGTCGGCGGTGTTCTACCAGGGCGAAATCTGCCTCGGCGGCGGCATTATCGAACAGCGCCTGGCATAATTCGTCTGTCGCAAGAAAAACGCTGCGTTTACCGCAGCGTTTTTTTTTATTCAAAATTCCACCTGTGCCCCCAGTTCAATCACCCGATTCGGCGGGATTTCGAACAGATCCGGCGCCCTCAGCGCGTTGCGCTGCAACAGCTGGAATACCTTGCCACGCACGCGCAGATACCAGGGGCGCTTGCCTAATACCAGCGTATCGCGCGACATGAAGAACGAGGTCTCGTTCATGGTGAAGCTCATCCCCTCCAGCCCGCAGCGATAAAGGATGTCCGTCACGTTGGGCGTCTCGCGCCAGCCGTAGCTTGCCACCACCCGCCAAAAGCTCGCCGACAGCTGTTCAATCGCCACCCGCTGCACGTTGTGCACGTACGGCATGTCGGTGGTGACGATGGTCAGCAGCACCACACGCTCATGCAACACCTTGTTGTGCTTCAGGTTGTGCAACAATACCAGCGGCACCGCATGCGGTGTGCGCTCCATAAACACCGCGGTGCCCGGCACCCGCTTCGGCGGCGCTTTCTCCAGCGACTCGATCAGCGCGCTCAGCCCTTCCTGATTGTCGCGCAACCGGCGGATCAGGCGCGAACGCTCGGTCTTCCAGGTCAGCATGATCAGCAGAATCGTCAGCCCAAGCGCCACCGGCAGCCAACCGCCGGTCGCCAGCTTGATCAGGTTGGCACCGAACAGCGGTACGTCGATGCACAGCATGACCAGCAGCATCAGCCCGCCCAACGCGCGCGGCCAGCCCCAGTTTTTCACCGCCACAATGCTCAGCAAAATCGACGACAGCAGCATGGTGCCGGTCACCACGATGCCGTAAGCCGACGCCAGGTTGCTGGAGTGTTTGAAACTGATAATCACGATCAGCACCGCTGCGAACAGCAGCCAGTTCACCACCGGAATGTAAATCTGCCCGGATTCCTGATCGGAGGTATAGATGATACGCATCGGCGGCAGGTAGCCCAGCCGCACCGCCTGGCGCGTCAGCGAGAACACGCCGGAGATCACCGCCTGCGAGGCGATCACCGTCGCCAGCGTGGCGATCACCAGCAGCGGGATCAGCGCCCAGGTCGGCGCCAGCAGGAAGAACGGGTTGTTGATCGCCGCCGGATTGGCCAACAGCAGCGCCCCCTGGCCGAAATAATTCAACACCAGCGCCGGTGCCACCAGCGTAAACCACGCCAAACGGATCGGCTTTTTACCGAAGTGGCCCATATCGGCGTACAGCGCTTCGGCACCGGTGACCGACAGCACCACCATGCCCAACGCAAAGAATGACACCGCCTTGTATTCGAGGAAGAAATTCACCGCCCAGTAAGGGTTCAGTGCCCGCAGCACGCCGGGGTGATGCAGAATACCGCCGATGCCCAGCAGCGCGAGCGTCAGGAACCAGATAACCATCGCCGGGGCGAACAATTTGCCGACGCTGCCGGTGCCGCGTTTTTGGATCGCGAACAACGCGGTCAGCACCAGCAGCGACAGCGGCACGATAAAGCTGTCCAGCTCGGGGGCGATAATCTGCAGCCCCTCGATGGCCGAGAGCACCGAAATGGCCGGAGTGATCACCCCGTCGCCGTAAAAGAAGCTGCCGCCCACCAGCCCGATCAGCACCGCCGCCGGTACCCAGCGTGCATCCAGCTTGCGGATCGCCAGCGACATCAGTGTCAGAATGCCTCCCTCGCCGTCGTTGTCGGCACGCATCACAAAACAAATGTACTTAATTGACACCACCAGCGTCAGCAGCCAGAAAATCAGCGACAAAAAGCCGTAAATCGAGGCCGGCGTCAGGGTGATGCCCTCCTCCGCCGTCAGGCATTCGCGCAAGGTATACAGCGGGCTGGTACCGATATCGCCGTACACCACGCCGATGGCCGCCAGCGTTACCGCCGGCAGTGGCTGCTTGTTTTTTACGTGCATATAGAGGTCTTTATTTAAGGGGTCACGTTGGCAGTATAGATGCAGCCACCGCACTTTATTTGTCGCCGCAACAATAAGTTCGCACCGCCGCGCCGGCGATTTTCGCCGCCTATTTGCGCAGTTCTGCGCCGCACGGCGCATCCGCCTTGCCGCAGGCGTATTAGACGCTGGGTTTACCCTCGATTTTGTGGCATGATCCGCGGCATTCGTTGTCATCGTTGTTACAGCCACGCCCGATCGTTCCCGTTCGCGGCCGCCGCCGTTACCCTGGCGATACACACAACCTTATGCAGTAAGCCATGTACCGTTCACAGCGTTTACAGGAGTATTCGTGGCGAAGAATTATTATGACATCACGCTGGCCATGGCGGGCATCAGCCAGGCGGCGCGTTTGGTTCAGCAACTGGCCCACGAAGGGCAATGCAATCGCGAAGCCTTTCAGACCTCGCTGAAAAGCCTGCTGCAGATGGACCCGCCCTCCACGCTGGCGGTGTTCGGCGGCGAGGAGCGCAATTTGATGGTCGGCCTCGAAACCCTGATGGGCGTGCTTAACGCCAACAACAAAGGGCCGGGCGCGGAACTGACCCGCTACACCATCAGCCTGATGGTGCTGGAGCGCAAGCTCAACGCCAACAAACAGGCGATGAACACGCTCGGTGAACGCCTCGGCCAACTCGAACGCCAACTGGCGCACTTCGATCTTGAGTCAGACACCATCATCAGCGCGCTGGCCGGCATTTACGTCGACGTGGTCAGCCCGCTCGGGCCGCGTATCCAGGTAACCGGCTCGCCGGCTATCTTGCAGAACCCGCAGGTGCAGGCCAAGGTTCGCGCCACGCTGCTGGCCGGCATTCGCGCCGCCGTGCTGTGGCAACAGGTTGGCGGCAGCCGCCTGCAGTTAATGTTTTCCCGTAATCGTCTGTTCAAGCAGGCGCAAAATATCGTTGCTCATTGTTAATCGATCCCAGGAGTTGCTACCGATGGAATTATCCTCACTGACCGCCGTTTCCCCCGTTGATGGACGCTACGGTGATAAAGTCAGCGCACTGCGCCCCATTTTCAGCGAATACGGTCTGCTGAAATTCCGCGTACAGGTTGAAGTACGTTGGCTGCAAAAACTGGCCGCCTGCGCAGAAATCAAGGAAGTTCCCGCTTTTGACGCCGACGCAAACGCTTTCCTCGACAAAATCGTCGCTGAATTCAACGAAGAAGACGCTCAGCGTATCAAAACCATCGAGCGCACCACCAACCACGACGTGAAAGCGGTCGAGTATTTCCTGAAGGAAAAAGTGGCGGCGGTGCCTGCGCTGCACGCGGTGTCCGAGTTCATCCACTTCGCCTGCACCTCCGAAGACATCAACAACCTGTCGCACGCGCTGATGCTGCAAAGCGCCCGTCAGGACGTGGTGCTGCCTTACTGGCGTAAAATCATCGATGCGCTGAAAGGGCTGGCGCTGGAATACCGCGATATCCCGCTGCTGTCGCGCACCCATGGCCAGCCGGCGACCCCGTCGACCGTCGGCAAAGAGTTCGCCAACGTGGCTTACCGCATGGAGCGCCAATACCGCCAGTTGGAGCGCGTGGAGATCATGGGTAAAATCAACGGCGCGGTCGGCAACTACAACGCCCACATCGTCGCTTACCCGGAAGTGGACTGGCATCAGTTCAGCGAAGCGTTCGTGACCTCGCTCGGCATCACCTGGAACCCGTACACCACCCAGATCGAGCCGCATGACTACATCGCCGAGCTGTTCGACTGCGTAGCGCGTTTCAACACCATTCTGATCGACTTCGACCGCGACATCTGGGGCTACATCGCCCTGAACCACTTCAAGCAGAAGACCATCGCCGGCGAAATCGGTTCTTCCACCATGCCGCACAAGGTCAACCCGATCGACTTCGAAAACTCCGAAGGCAACCTGGGCCTGGCCAACGCCGTGCTGGGCCACCTGGCGGGCAAACTGCCGGTCTCCCGTTGGCAGCGCGACCTGACCGATTCCACCGTGCTGCGTAACCTGGGCGTGGGCCTGGGCTATGCGCTGATCGCCTACCAGGCCACCCTGAAAGGCATCAGCAAGCTGGAAGTGAATCAGGCACACCTGCTGGACGAACTGGATCACAACTGGGAAGTGCTGGCCGAGCCGATCCAGACCGTGATGCGCCGCTACGGCATCGAGAAGCCTTACGAGAAGTTGAAAGAGCTGACCCGCGGCAAGCGCGTGGACGCTGCCGGCATGCAGGCGTTCATCGATGGCCTGGCGCTGCCGGAAGAAGAGAAAACCCGTCTGAAGGCGATGACCCCTGCCAACTACATCGGCCGCGCCACCACCCTGGTCGACGAGCTGAAGTAAGCGCTTTAGCCCGATAAAAAGGCGGCCCGCGGGCCGCCTTTTTGCTTATTATTCGCCGCGCAACACCTGCAGCCGAGCTATCTGCCGCCCCTGCGCATCGAAGTTGTCCGCGCTAAGCCAGCGCGCCAGCGCCTGTCGTACCGTCGGCCACCGGTCGGCGGTGATGGCGAACCAGTCGGTATCCCGGCTGCGCCCCTTGACGATCACCGCATAGCGGAAGTTACCCTCGTAGCGAAAGCCAAAGCGCAGCGCAGCCTGGCGGGAGGGCGCGTTATGGCTGTCGCACTTCCACTCGCAGCGGCGGTAGCCCAGCGTGTCGAAGGCATAGCGCAGCAGCAGCGCGATAGCCTCGGTGGCGCTGGAGCGCTGTTTCATCAACGGCGACCAGCTGACGTGGCCGATCTCCAGCACGCCATTGGCCTCGTCGATGCGCATCAGCGCCACCGTGCCCACCGGCGCGTCGCTGGCGGCGTCGAACACCGTCAGATTAACCAGCGTCGGGTTGGCCTGCAGCGTTTCCAGATGCTGCAGCATCGCCGCCGGCGTATCGGGCCGCTCGATAGACAGATAGGTCCAGTCGCGGCCGTCCGGCGCCAGTTGAAACGCCTCGAACAGCGCGGCGTAATCCCGCTGCGGCTCGAGCGGCGCCAGCGAGCAGAAACGCCCGCCGAGCGTCGCGCCGCCCGGACGGCGAGCCGGCTGCCAATCCGGCATCGGTTCGCCAATCGGCTGACCATAACGATTCATTGCCATACACGCCTCCTGCGGTTAACGGGTATAAACGATAAACGAGCTTCTTCTGCCGATTTTGTCGTACAGCGAGCGCGCCGGCGCGTTGTACTCCTGGGTCATCCAGTAGACCCGATCGCTGCCGCGCGTCTCTGCCAATCGGTACGCCTGTTCGAACAGCTTTTCCGACACCTTATGGCCACGCGCCTGCGGCGACACATAGAGATCTTCGATATAACAATAGCCGACTGCGCTCCAGGTGGACGGGTGGAACACCAGGTTCATCAGCCCCAGTAGCTGGCCGTCGGCATCCTCCGCCACCAGCCCGTACACCTGTTCATCCTGCCCCAGGCGTTCGAAGGTGCGATCGGTCACCTGCGGCGCCACATCGGCGCGGTAAAAGTCGAGATAGCCCTGCCAGAGCGCCAGCCATTGCGCTTTGTCGTCGCCATTGATTCTGCGGATAGTCACTTCAGGGTTTGATGGGTTCATAGCGCCTCACGGTGTAAGATATTATTTCCATTAGGGAAATAATCGGATAGCGGCAGAATACACCGCATGGCGGCGGTACAATACGGACCAATTCAAAACGCCGAGCAGACCAATTTTAGCCATCGCTTTCCACCGGCAGCGCGTTGAACACCTGCGCCAGCGTGGCGATAAAGCGCACGATCTCATCCGGCGTATAGGCCGAGAAGCCGAGCACCAACGCCCCGCGCTGCGGTGTGCCGGTGTAGAAGTCCGCCAGGCCGTACAGCCGTATCCCCCTTTCGGCGGCCGCCACTACCAGCCGCCGCTCCGTCGCCGCATCCGCCAACGGGCAAACCAGCTGCAGCCCGCCCTGCGGCAGCGCCGGACGCGTCCAGGCAGCAAGGTGACGATGCACCGCGTCGTACAGCACGTCCAGCCGCGCTTTGTACAGCGTGCGCATATTGCGCAGATGCTCAGCGTAGCCGCCCTCGTGCAGGAAGTGGAACAGCGTCATCTGCGCCAGCGCCGACGTGTAGCCGTCCTGAAACTGCCTGGCGGCGACCAAGGGCCGCACCAATTGAGGCGGCGCGATCATGAAACCGATGCGCAGCCCCGGAAACAGCGTCTTGCTGAAGGTGCCGATGTACAGCGTACGCCCGCCGCTGTCCAGCCCCTGCAGCGCCGCCTTGGTTTGCCGGTCGTAGTTGAACTCGGCGTCGTAGTCGTCTTCGATGATCCAGGCCCGGCAGCGCTGCGCCCACTGCAACAGCGCCAGCCGCCGCTCGAGGCTCAGCGAATACCCCAGCGGGTAATGATGGGACGGCGTAATGTAAACGCCCCGCCCGCCGCCCGAAGCCTGCATCAACTGCCCGACGTCCAGCCCTTGTTCATCGATGCCGATCGGCCGCGCCTGCAGCCCCGCCGACTGCACCAGTTTTTTTGCCCCCTGGTAACCCGGCTCTTCGACGAATACCGCATCGCCGGGATCGAACAGCACCTGCGTACACAACGCCAACGCCTGCTGAGAGCTGGTGACCACGATCACCTGTTCCGCCGTCGCCTTGACGCCCCGCTCCCGCTGCAGATAGTGCGCGATCTCCGCGCGCAGCTCCGGCAGCCCTTGCGGATCGGCATACCCCAATAATCGCTCGCCGTGCCGCCGCAGCGCCTGCTTTTCCTGCTGCAGCCATTGCTCGATGGGGAACGCCCGCAGGTCCGCCAGCGAAGGCGTCAGCGAAGCCTGGCGGCAGGTGTGCGGCGTATGGCTGACCGCCAGCAGCGCCCGGCCGCGATCGCTCAGCTCGCGCTCCGCCAGCCGCGCCTCTTGCCCCGTCGCCGTCGTCAGCAGTTCACGGCCGAGCAGCGTGTCACTACGATAACGCACAAAGCTGCCGCGCCCCACCATTCGGCTGATGAACCCCTCAGCCTCCAGCCGCGCGTAGGTCTGTTCCACCGTGTCGCGCGCCACCGTCAGCCGGGCAGCCAACGTACGGCTCGGCGGCAGCTTCGCCCGCCAGGGCAGTTCTCCGGCGGCAATCAGTTGCAACAGAGCCTGATGCAGCGCCGAACGCCGGGTCAGGCCTTGTTGCCGCTGCTGCGCGAAGGCGGCCAGGATTGCCGCGTCATCCGCGTAGGGTGGGTGATCACTCATGGGCAGTCTGTTTCTCCGAGCTTAAGGCGATTGCACACTACTCTACCCCATTTCCCCTCTTGGCGGCGGCAGTTGCGCTGCCCGGCGAAATCCCCTTAAATAAGCCATCGCAATGCGGCTACAGGATTTCCGTCGGCTATGAGCAAGGAGACCAACCAGCGTCTGCTGGACAAACTGCAGCAGGATCTGGCCAGCGCGGGCGCGATGCCGCTGTATTTGCGCTTCAACGCCTCGGTGCGCCAGGCTATCGATCAAGGATTGCTGAATGCGGGGGATTTTTTGCCCAGCGAGCGCCTGTTCACCGAACGGCTCGGCATCTCGCGCATCACGGTACGCAAAGCGTTGGCCTGCCTCGAGCAGGACGGCCTCATCGGCCGTTCACGCGGTTACGGCACCTTTATCCAACTGCAACGGCCCGAACCGAAGCTGTTCTATTCTTTGGCAGACGTCAAAGGATTCTCGAGCGAGGTGTTACAGCAGGGGCGCCGGCCAGATACGCAATGGATCAGCCGCGCGCGGGTACCCGCCAGCGCTGAACTGGCTGAAAAGCTGCAGCTGGCGGCCGGAACGCCGATCTACACACTCAAACGCATTCACTTGATCGATCGGCGGCCGATGTCGGTGGCGGTGTCCTACGTGGTGGTGGCGGCGATTGCCAACGTCGACGAGATCGGCATCTCGCTGTACGACTACTTCCGGCGCAATAACGTCGAAATGGGATCGCTGCGCAGCCAGGTCAGCGCTGCGATGGCCGACGACGACATCCGCCGGGCGCTGCAATTATCAGAACCGATGCCGCTGCTGATCGTGCGTCAAACGCTGTTCGACCACAGCAAGAAGCCGATCGAATACAGCGAAAGCTTCTGCCGCAGCGACATGTACGAGTTTACCAGCGAAAGCTGATCCGTTATGCCTCGCCCTGCCGGCGGCGGCGAAAGCGCACGAACGCCTGAACGTAAGCCTCGATATCCAGCGGATTCATCCGTTTTAACTCCGCCAGCAACCCGGCTTCGATCGCTTCTGCGCCATGCAGCGCGCCGCAAATCGCAGTGGCCATCGCACCGATGGTGTCGGTATCGCCGCCCAGGTTGGCGCACAGCACGGCGCACCGGGTAGGGTCGGTTTGCGCCAGCTGCACCATCGCCAGCGCCGCCGGCACCGACTCGATGGTGCTGACCCCGGCGCCGATCAGTTGATACACCCGCTCGGAGGCCTGCTCGGGATCGCTGGCTTCATCCACCACCTGAAACGCCAGCTCGATACGCGCCGCCAACGAGGGGCTGAACGTCGTCTCCTGACGGCGCTGGGCATACTCCGCCACGCCCGGCAGCGCCAGGCGAATCGAGGCCCAGTCCGCGCCCTCCACCGCCCGCGCAACCGCCCAAGCGATCGCGACGGCCCCGGCGACGGCGATGTCAGATTTGTGCGTCGGGCTGGAGGCCAGCCACACCTGCTGACAGAACTCCTCCAGCGGCGCAGACGGCAGCACGCAGCCTAAAGGCGAAATGCGCATTGCCGCACCGTTGGTGATGCCGTTGTTTTCCAACTCGGCGATTGGCGTTCCCGCTTTCTGCTCGCTCAGCGCCAGTTTGGAACTGGGGCCGAGAATGTTCTTGTTGAAGGCGTCAAAACTGTCCACCCAGCGGATCACGTTGCGGGCGATCAACTCTGGCACCACCTCGCCTTTCGCCTCCCGCAGCGCATCGGCCAGCGCTAACGCCATCGCGGTATCGTCGGTATATTGCCCGGCCTTGAAGTAGCAGGCGGCCGAGTTCTCCGCCGGCCCATCAAGGAAACCGTCTATCCAACCGAAATGGCGCTTAACCCGCTCGCGCGGCCACAGCTCGGAAGGCATGCCGAGCGCGTCGCCCAGCATCTGTCCGTAAAGTGCGCCCGCTATGCGTTCTGCCTGGGTTAACTGCTTCATCCGTCGCTCCTGAGAAAATATGCCGATATCTCGATAATACCTTATTAGTACCTTTAAAGCTTATCAAGCGCCCCGGTTCACATTTTGCTTTCGCGACAATGCCTGGCGCGTTTAAGTTGCGTTTAACGTTGCCCCGTCGCTGTTTATCCGACGTTTATCAGAAGTTGTCGATAATGTCGGCGAACAAATTGATAACGCTTATTTTAATACATTGCTTCGGTTCTCTTGCGAGCCGGGCGGGTTATACCTACCATAGCCTCAGCACTTTTTGTCAAAATGGTTCAGGTGGCCGCGTTATCCCCTGACACGCCGCAGAGCGTGTTCCCTTTTATCGCGTGGGTGACAGGACGTTCACCCGCACAGTCACAGGAGTTCGCCATGCGAGTACTGGTTGTTGAAGATAATGGTTTGCTGCGCCACCACCTTTCCGTTCAGATGCGCGAGATGGGCCATCAGGTCGACGCGGCCGAAGACGCCAAGGAAGCCGATTATTTCCTGCAGGAACACGCGCCGGATATTGCCATCGTCGATCTCGGCCTGCCGGGCGAAGACGGCCTGAGCCTGATCCGCCGTTGGCGCGCGCACCAGACCAAACTGCCGATCCTGGTGCTGACCGCCCGCGAAAGCTGGCAGGACAAAGTGGCGGTGCTGGAAGCCGGTGCCGACGACTATGTCACCAAGCCGTTCCACCTGGAAGAAGTGATCGCCCGCATGCAGGCGCTGATGCGCCGCAACAGCGGCCTGGCTTCGCAGGTGATCGTGCTGCCCCCGTTCCAGATCGATCTGTCGCGCCGCGAACTGAGCGTCAACGATCGGCAGATCAAGCTGACCGCTTTTGAATACACCATCATCGAGACCCTGATCCGCAACGCCGGCAAGGTGGTGAGCAAGGATTCGTTGATGCTGCAGCTCTACCCGGACGCCGAACTGCGCGAAAGCCACACCATCGACGTGCTGATGGGACGTTTGCGTAAAAAGGTGCAGGCGGAATACCCGCATGAAGTGATCACCACGGTACGTGGCCAGGGTTATCGTTTTGACGCGAAGTGAACATGATGTTCAACAAGAATAAAAAACCGTTTTCGCTGCGCGCCCGCTTCCTGATGGCGACCGCCGGGGTGATCCTGGCGCTGTCGCTCTCTTACGGTTTGGTGGCGGTCGTCGGCTACATCGTCAGCTTCGACAAGACCGCCTTCCGCCTGCTGCGCGGCGAGAGCAACCTGTTCTTCAGCCTGGCTCAGTGGAAAGACAACAAGCTCACCATCGCCATCCCCCCCGATATCGATCTCAACTTCCCGACGCTGGTCTTTATCTACGACGATAAGGGCAACCTGCTCTGGAGCCAGCGCAAAGTGCCGGAGCTGGAGAAGCTGATCAACAAGGAATGGCTGGAAGAGTCCGGCTTCTACGAAATCGACACCGACACCCGCGTCAGTAGCGAAGTGCTGGGGGATAACCCCAAGGCACAGGATCAGCTGAAGAATTACGACGATACCGATCAGAACGCGCTGACGCACTCGGTGGCGGTCAACACCTATGCCGCCACGCCTCGGCTGCCGGCGCTGACCATCGTGGTGGTCGACAGCATTCCGCAGGAGCTGCAGCGCTCAGACGTGGTGTGGGAGTGGTTCAGCTACGTGCTGCTGGCCAACCTGCTGCTGGTGGTGCCACTGCTGTGGCTGGCGGCCTACTGGAGCCTACGGCCGATCAAGGCGCTGGTCAATCAGGTGGGCGAACTGGAGAACGGCGAACGCGATCAGTTGGATGAGAACCCGCCCAGCGAACTGCGCGGCCTGGTGCGCAATCTGAACATTCTGGTGCGCAACGAGCGCCAGCGCTACACCAAATATCGCACCACCCTGTCGGATCTGACCCACAGCCTGAAAACGCCGCTGGCGGTGCTGCAAAGCACCCTGCGCTCGCTGCGCAGCGGCAAGCAGACCACCATCGAAGAAGCCGAGCCGATCATGCTGGATCAGATCGGGCGCATCTCGCAGCAGATCGGTTACTACCTGCACCGGGCCAGCATCAACTCCGGCCAGACGGTGCTGACGCGCGAGATCCACTCGGTGCCGGCGCTGCTCGACAGCCTGGTGGTGGCGCTGAACAAGGTTTACCAGCGCAAAGGGGTGGTGATCACGCTGGATATCTCGCCGGAAGTGACCTTTATGGGCGAGAAGAACGACTTTATGGAAGTGATGGGCAACGTGTTGGAAAACGCCTGCAAATACTGCCTGGAGTTCGTTGAGATCACCTCGCTGCACTCCGAGAAAAACCTCACCATCGTCATCGACGACGACGGCCCGGGCATCCCGGAAAGCAAGCGCCAGCTGATTTTCCAGCGCGGCCAGCGGGTGGATACCCTGCGCCCCGGCCAGGGCCTTGGCCTGTCGGTGGCGGCGGAGATCATCGAGCAATACGACGGCGAAATCGTCATCAGCGACAGTCCGCTCGGCGGCGCGCGCATGCAGGTCACCTTCGCCCGCCAGCACGACACCCACCACAACGAGTAAATTATGCCGCTGCGGCCCCGATCCACGGGGCCAAACTTCCGTTATAATCGCACTCAGGCTCACTCCTCTATCCTGGAATAGAACATGGATTATCAATTAGATCTGGACTGGAACGATTTTTTGCAACGCTATTGGCAAAAGCGTCCGGTGATTCTGAAGCGCGGCTTCAAAAACTTTATCGATCCGATCTCCCCGGATGAGCTGGCCGGGCTGGCGATGGAAAACGAAGTGGACAGCCGCCTGGTCAGCCACCAGGACGGCCGTTGGCAGGTTGCGCACGGCCCCTTCGAGAGCTTCGATCACCTGAGCGAAAACAACTGGTCGCTGCTGGTGCAGGCGGTGGACCACTGGCATGAGCCTTCCGCCGCGCTGATGCGCCCGTTCCGCCAGCTGCCGGACTGGCGGATGGATGACCTGATGATCTCCTTCTCGGTGCCTGGTGGCGGCGTCGGCCCGCACCTCGATCAGTACGACGTGTTCATCATTCAGGGCACTGGCCGCCGCCGCTGGCGCGTCGGGGAAAAAACGCCGCTGAAACAGCACTGCCCGCACCCAGATCTGCTGCAGGTCGAACCGTTCGACGCCATCATCGACGAAGAGATGGAGCCGGGCGACATTCTCTACATTCCGCCGGGCTTCCCGCATGAAGGCTACGCGCTGGAAAACGCGCTCAATTACTCGGTGGGCTTCCGCGCGCCGAACGGCCGCGAGCTGGTGAGCGGCTTCGCCGATTACGTGCTGGCGCGCGAGCTGGGCAGCAAACGCTACGGCGATCCGGACGTTAAACTGCGCGAACACCCGGCGGAGATCCTGCCGCAGGAAGTGGACGCCTTACGGCAGATGATGCTGGATCTGGTGCAACAGCCGGAACACTTCCAGCACTGGTTCGGCGAGTTCATCTCCCAGTCGCGCCACGAGCTGGATCTGGCGCCGCCGGAGCCGCCGTATCAGGCCGGGGAAATCTACGAACTGCTGCAACAGGGTGAAGCGCTGCAGCGCCTGGGCGGGTTGCGCGTGCTGCGGGTCGGCGATCGCTGCTTCGTCAACGGCGAACTGATCGACACCGACCAGCTGCAGGCCGCAGATGCCCTGTGCCAGCACTTCAGCGTCGACGCCGCCCTGCTCGGCGACGCGGTGGACGACCCGTCATTCCTGGCGCTGCTGACCGCGCTGGTCAACAGCGGCTATTGGTACTTTAACGACTGATTGCGAGTACGCGAACAAGCCGCCCTATCGGGTGGCTTTTTTTATGCCTGCCGCGCCTGCGCGCGAAAGCCGGCCAGCGCTTCATTCGCCATGCCCGCCTGCTCCGCCGCCGCGCAAATCTGCCGCCAGGTATTGGCGTCTATCGGTATGCCCTGCTCCAGCCGCGCCGCGCGGTTGGCCTCTTCCCATTCTCCCGGCACCGCGATCGGCTGTTCGCCGCTCGGCGGCGACGCCTTCACCCAGCCGATAAACGCTTCGGCCTCGGCCTGCATTTGCGGGGCGTCGAAGGCCTGAGGATCGAGGATCAGGGTCGTCATGCAGTTGAAGATGGCGTCGCTGTCGGCTTTCAGCGTAGCGTCGTGGGTGGTGCGGCCGCCGGAGAGCGCGCCGCCGAGGATCTCGCACATCGCCGCCAGCGCATAGCCTTTGTGCAAGCCGAACGGCAGCAGCGACCCGAACGGCGCTTCGTGCATCACCTTCGGTTCGGTGGTGGGTTGCCCGTGTTCGTCGATCAGATAGCCCGGCGCCACCGACAAGCCTTTGTTATAGGCCACCCGAGTCTTGCCGAAGGCGATGCCGCTGGTGGCGAAATCCAACAGCAGCGGCGTGCGGCCCGGCCGCGGGAAAATGGCGCAGAACGGGTTGGTGCCGAAGCGGCGATCGCTGCCGCCGAACGGCGCCACCATCGGATCGCCCACCACGTTGACGAAGTGAATCGAGATAAAACCGGCGCGGGCACACTGTTCCGCCCAATAGCCGATGCGGCCGATATGGTGCGCATTGTGCAGCGCCACCGCCGCCAGGCCCAGCTTGCCGGCGCGTTCAATGCCCAGCGCCATCGCTTCGCTGGCCACCACCTGACCGAAGCCGCGCGCGCCGTCGAGCGTCAGCACCGCGCCAGCGTCGCGCACCACTTCGGCGTGCTGATTGAGCTGTAATTGCCCCTGCGCCAACGACGCCATGTAGCTGGGGATCATGCCGACGCCGTGCGAATCGTGCCCGGCCAGATTGGCCTGCACCAGATGATCGGCCACCAGCTCGGCTTCGCGCGCCGTACTGCCGGCCTGGCGCCAAATCGCCTGAACGAACTGCGCCAAATGCGGGCTGGCGATACGGTATTCGGTGCTCATCATGCGGTCCTTATGCGTGGGGAATGTGCCTCCACACTATGAGCAACGCCTTGTTGCGGCAAGCGATTATGCCGATCGCAAGCGTCCCGTTTTAACTACAGTGTCCGCACGTTAGCCTGCGACAAAAATAGCGGGCGCCGCTACTTTAGCCCCCGGCAAAAGGCTCTCGTTACGGTGCCCTTCCACCTGCCAAAAAAGAAAACCCCCAACAAACTTTCGTTTGCTGGGGGTTAAAGATGCACTAATCAGACCATAACTATGGCTATTCGATACCGTATTTTTTCTCGGTTACGAATTTCGGCTCTTTCCAGTTGGGGCCTTTCACTACTTTTCCATTTTGATCTTGAAGCACCCCTTTTTGGAATAATGCATCATAAGTAGAAGAGAGCTCCCCGCTGGAAATTGCATCAAAGCGATTATAGGTATATAGACGATCCAATTTACGGTAATCAGCGGTCGGCCCCAAAAAAGTTAGCACATCTTCTACACTTTCATTTTTAACGATATCTTTTAAAGGCATTATTTCTTCCCTCCCATAGCATCTTTCAGTTCCTGTTCATATGCGGCTTGTAGGGCCCCATCTGTATAAAGCGCCTGTTCCTTTTCATTTATTCTATAGTCTTCAAGCGTAGCAGTATGTGTATTATTCCATACGGCCTTCTGTTCTTGAACACTGTGCGGAACCTCACCATCTTTTATGCCAAGATTCCTGTACCTCTCCAACTCTCTGATTTCATGAGTATAAAATCGCCTATCAGTGTCAGTAGGTTGTAGCTCCCCTTTCAAAATTTTATCCAAACGGTCAATCATCACTTGGTTTTCCGGAGTCTGTTCAAAACGCCCTGTATGCAGCTTCACCTTATCCACGCCGGCACGGTCGATGCTAGCCCCTTTCCAATCCAGGATCTGAATGGGGCCCCCTGCTTTATTGGTGTTGTATTCACGCCCGCTGTATTTGCCCCTGGCGTTGGTTTCACCATAGGGCTTGCTCACCATCACATAAACAGCTTCAACTCCGGTTTCCAGCGCATCCGGCTGCCACAGGATAAAATCTTGCAGATCCTGCACCACATCCGCCGGGAAGGTGGTAACCACGATGCTGTCCGCCTGCCTGATGCCGGTGCCGGTATGCACTGGCGATTTGGGCCCCGGTGAGCCGTTGCCGGTATGCGCCGGCGCAGCCGGCCCGGTCGGCACCGGGTTGATCAGTATCGTTCTGGCCGGCGCGCCCGCCACCGCCGGCAGCGTGATTTTGTCCAGCCCCG
This sequence comes from Serratia bockelmannii, assembly GCF_008011855.1. Lineage (GTDB taxonomy): Bacteria > Pseudomonadota > Gammaproteobacteria > Enterobacterales > Enterobacteriaceae > Serratia > Serratia bockelmannii. Next base: position 98,590 of record NZ_VOUX01000005.1, on the reverse strand, counting down.
TCAGGTCATCGCGAACGGGTCTGAATACCGGCACGCTCGGCGATACGCCGCCGACGCCCGTTCTGACGAAGTTGACGCTCTGTCTCCCGTTATCGTCAGTGGTGATAAATCCGCGCACCGGCAAATCGACCGAGGTCATGCCGGGCTGAATGGTCGCCCTGCCCGCCGCCGCCAGGCTCGCCTGCAGGGCAAACAGATTGACATCCCGCCCGGGCACCCGATCACTCCCTGCACCGACCTCCGTCGGGTAGAAGCCGAGAGCAAAAGCCCCCAGCACCGATCCGGCGGCGACCGCGGTGCCGGCGCGTATACTGCCGACTTCGTAGGCCGCCCGCCACGATGCGCTCGCTGCCCAGCCGGCCAGTTCGCTCGTGGTCGTCATCACACCTTGCCCGACCATCGACGTCTGCAGCATGGCGGGGGCGCGGTTGAGCACCATGGCGCCTGCCGCCGCCAGCGCCGCATTGGCCGCTTTTAGCTTTTCCGGCGTATACGCCGGAGCGTCCATAATACCCGCTTTAGCGAACAACGCTTTTCTGGCGGCTTCCACCTTGCGGGCCTCTTCAGCCTTACGGGCTTCCTCGGCTTTGCGAGCCTCTTCAGCCTTACGAGCCTCTTCGACTCTGCGGGCCTCTTCCGCCTTTCGGGCCTCCTCAGCTTTACGGGCCTCTTCGGCCACTTCTCGTTCTACCTGTTTAAATTGTTGATAGGCCGAGGTCAAAGAAGGTACTTCGACATTGCGTTGCCGATACCCTGTGCGATCGTCCCCTTTGCCGCCTCCGTTGATTTCATATTGCTCCGTAATTTCGGTCATCATCCTATTATTATCAAGCCAGAAACCCGACGGGATTTTTCCATTAAGCACCTCGGAATAGGTGGCTAATGACGCCTTATCCTCTGCGGCAGAATTGTTGCCGTTATTGTTCCCGTTGGGTACGTTCTGATAATTACCGATTCTGTGATTGGTTTCGATATTACCGGCGAACACGATCCCGCCTTGAGCAGGCAACCCCACGCCAAGTACATTTTTAACTTGTGAGACAGAGGTAATAGCCTTGCTGACGGCGGCTTCATCGGTTGTACGAATTTCACCAACCTGCACCTGTATTTTTCCGTCAGCCCCAACACTTTTCAAAGCTACCTTTGCATAAGGTGTAACCGCACGTACTTTTTTTGTAACTCCTTCAGGATATTACTAACTTTAGGGTCATTTTTGATAGCGTTAACCTGTCGCCGTATTGCCGCTCCTTGGGAATCTCCACTGCTGCTACTGTCCCTGCCACCGTTACCGTTCCCATTACCTCCATCCCAGTTGGTACTGTTATCTTGACCGGGATTTAAACCGTGTACTCCATCGATATGCACATCCCCCATGCCAGGAATATTTATATCCATAGATCCACCGTGCCCTACATTTGGCCCCTGATCTGAAGCCCCACCTTTAACACCGCCAATTGGGCCACGGCTGTCTTTTCCATCTCCGCCACTCATGTGTCAGTCCTTTATTTCGTTATTCGGCAGCAGAGTAAATTCTTAAGTGCTTATTACCAGCAACACCGTCGATTAATACTCTGCGCAACCTACAAAAATTTTATTAATCAGGCGTTCGCAATCGCTTTTTCCAAAGCAACCAATCGAGCTTCAAATGCTTCGCGCTCGGCATCTCGAAGTGAGCGCTCTTCCTTAAGCGCCTCAACCAGCAACGCCACCACGCCGTTGATATTGATGCCCCGCGCGTCCTTCAGCACGCTGCCGTCGTTGAGCTTCAATTCGGTTTGGGTTACCGACTGCGGCAATACGCTCTCCACTTCCTGAGCGATCACCCCGGCCTCCGGCACGCCCTGTTTGAGGTAGGTGTAGCCGCCTATCTTGGCCAGCTTGTCCAATGCGCCGTCAATTTGGGTGATGTCCGTTTTCATGCGGGCGTCGGAGCTGCTGTGCCAAGCGCCGTTGGTGAAGGCGTTTCCATTATTACGGAATTCAAATAGGCCACTGCTTTTGTCATCACCAACCTGAATCTCCACAAACTGGTTTTCCCGTATCCGCTCGCCAAGGTACAGGTTGGCATAGACTCTTCCATTTCCCTGCAGGTGCAGACCATGGGTGACGCTTAACGCGTCATTTTTTTTGACAACCCCTTCAGCCCAGAACCAGCCATTGGGATTGCGCTTGGTCAATTGCCCCACCGAAAGCTCAGCGTTAGGCTTCACCTGGAGTTCGTTCCAGTTTCCTTTCATGTCACGATAAGACAGCAGGCCGTAATCCTGCTCATTGCCGACAATCCGTGAGCCCATCAGCATCGTTGAGGTCTTATCGCCGCTGGTGAACTTGCTCTCAACAGGGGAAGAATAATAGATTTGTCCATTGATAAGCGGGATCGGACCAGTGGTCGAGGTGGAGATACCCGCGTTGTGCGAGACCATCGCCCCGCCGGAAATGTCCACCCCATTGCGCAAGGCAACCCGGCCAGACGCCAAATTGAACGAGAACGGGCGCAGGGTGTTCCACTGTCCGTTAAGCGCTTGGCCACCCGGCGTCGTCAGCGCATAAAAATCGCGTCCATCATTACGCAGCATCACGCCGGTATTGCCATTTGCCAGCCGAAAACCGTTGGCCGATTTGGAGACGATTTCACCGTCGCTGACCACGCGCTGGCGCAGCGTAGAAAGCGATTTCAGTTCCGCGATATCGTCATTAACGCCGTTAATCACCTGCGCATTTTTCTTTTCTTCTGCCATGATTGTTACCCTCTTACGTCCTGTTTGATGGCGGTTAACAGCGCTCATTCCCCCAGCATTCCCCGGCCACTGGGCTCACCGCACCGAAGCTGTAAAACCGGTTAAGCACACAGCAACACTGTATGCATAACCAGAACTTTATCTCGAAGAATAATGGGATTCCCTCACCACGGGTTGTGTGATGAACGGGACAACCAAGCGGCGGGAACTATAAAGAGAACAGAAGCAGAGAACGGCGGGCGCGCTGAGCCCCTCCGGGCATATCAGAAAAAGGAATACGGGCCGGCGCAAGCCGGCCGGGGAACGAAGGGGTTTACCGCGCCCGCTCGGCGGCCAGCGCCGCGATGCGCATGATCACCGCCACCGCTTGCTCCATGCCTTCCAGCGTCACGAACTCGTGCTTGCCGTGGTAGTTGTAGCCGCCGGTGAACAGGTTCGGGCACGGCAAGCCGCGGAACGACAGCTGCGCGCCGTCGGTGCCGCCGCGGATCGGTTTCATCACCGGTTCGATGTCGCAGTCGCGCATCGCCTGCTGCGCCAGCGCGATCACGTGCGGGTGCTCCGCCACCTGTTCGCGCATGTTGTAATAGCTGTCTTCGATGCTCACTTCGATATAGCAATCGCGCGGCAAGCCTTTGCCGACCTCGTGGGCGATGTCCACCATTTTGCGTTTGCGCGCCTCGAACCCCTCGCGCTCGAAGTCGCGCAGGATATAGTGCATTTCGGCGCGCTCTACGCTGCCCTTGATGCTGCTGAGGTGATAAAAACCCTGGTAGCCTTCGGTGGTCTCCGGCGCTTCGTCCGCCGGCAGCGCCTGATGAATGCGGGTGGCCAGCGACAGCGCGTTGACCATCACGCCCTTGGCGCTGCCGGGGTGCACGCTGTTGCCGAGGATTTTGATCGTCACCGAGGCGGCGTTGAAGTTCTCGCACTCCAGCTCGCCGACGCCGCCGCCGTCCACGGTGTAAGCCCATTCGGCATTGAAGGCCGCCACGTCGAACAGCTGCGCCCCCTTGCCCACCTCCTCGTCCGGGGTGAAGGCCACGCGGATGTCACCGTGCGGGATTTTGCGCGCGCGCAGGCGCACCATGGCGGTGAGGATCTCGGCGATGCCGGCCTTGTCATCGGCGCCCAGCAGCGTTTTGCCGTCGGTGGTGATCAGGGTCTGCCCCAGCATCTGGTGCAGGATCGGGAACATCACCGGCGACAGCACTTCATCGCCGATGCCGAGCGCAATGTCGCCGCCGCGATAGTTCTCGACGATTTGCGGATTGACGTGTTTGCCGCTGAAATCCGGCGAAGTATCCAGATGGGCGATAAAACCGACCGCCGGCACCGTCCAGGCGACGTTGCCCGGCCAGGTGCCCATCACGCAACCGTGTTCGCTGAGCGACACCCGCTCGAAGCCGAGCGCGATCATTTCCTGCTGCAACGCACGCGCCAGCTTCAACTGCCCGTCGGTGCTCGGCACATGCTTTACGTTCGCTTTGGACTGGGTGTCGAAAGAGACGTAGTTGAAAAAGCGGTCAAGTAGTTTGTCCATGGTAGCGGCCCCTCAGAATATCGCGTTTCATTATGCGGAACCGATCAGGATCAAATATTGCGTCAGGTCATTTTTAACCAGAATTCGCCAATATCATTAATCTTTGTGATGATTTCTGAGGGGAATAATGCTGTCATCACAGGGTCATTTGTCGCTATCATGATGAAAAACGCGGCATCTGGGCCGGATCGGCTTTCAATTCCGGCATTCAGCGTCTATCATGCGCGCTCGAAAAATTTCCATTGGCGTAACTGGTTTGAGCTTCATTTGATCAGCGGGCATCCCACAAGCTCCGGCAGTCTTTTCCAGTTGCGGTTCTATCTGCATTAGCCCACGGGATAGAGTAATACGATAAATGACTGAGACATCCTCTCGAGCACCCCTTGTTGAACTGCATGCCCTGAGCAAAGCGTTCGATGGCAAAACCATCATTGCCGATCTCAGGCTGACGATTAACCACGGCGAATTCCTCACCATTCTCGGCCCCTCCGGCTGCGGCAAAACCACGGTGCTGCGCCTGATTGCCGGTCTGGAAGACGCTGATTTGGGCCGCATCGTGCTCGACGGCCAGGACATCACCGCCATTCCAGCCGAACATCGCCACGTCAACACCGTGTTTCAGAGCTACGCCCTGTTTCCGCACATGTCGGTGTTCGACAACGTCGCCTTCGGCCTGCGCATGCAAAAGGTGCCGGCGGCGGAACTGACGCCGCGCGTGGAAGAGGCGCTGCGCATGGTGCAGTTGGATGCCTTCGCCAAGCGGCGGCCGGGGCAGCTCTCCGGCGGCCAACAGCAGCGCGTGGCCATCGCCCGCGCGGTGGTCAACAAACCGAAGGTGCTGCTGCTGGACGAATCGCTGTCGGCGCTGGACTACAAGCTGCGCAAACAGATGCAGAACGAGCTGAAGGCGCTGCAGCGCAAGCTGGGCATCACCTTCGTGTTCGTTACCCACGATCAGGAAGAAGCGCTGACCATGTCGGATCGCATCGTGGTGATGCGCGAAGGCCGCATCGAGCAAGACGGCACGCCGCGTGAGATCTATGAAGAGCCGAAGAACCTGTTCGTCGCCAGCTTCATCGGCGAGATCAACATCTTCGACGCAGTGGTCCTGCAACGTCTCGATCCGCAGCGGGTGCGCGCCAACGTCGAAGGCCGCGAGTGCGACATCTACGCCGATCTGCCGGTAGAGCCGGGGCAAAAGCTGAAAGTGCTGCTGCGCCCGGAAGATCTGCGGGTGGAAGAAGTGAACGACAGCGCGCAACACGACGGGCTGATCGGCTACGTGCGCGAGCGCAACTACAAAGGCATGACGCTGGAGTCGGTGGTCGAGCTGGAGAACGGCAAAACGGTGATGGTCAGCGAGTTCTTCAACGAAGACGATCCGGACGTCGATCACTCGCTCAATCAGAAGATGGCGGTAACCTGGGTTGAAAGCTGGGAGGTGGTGCTGGCCGATGAAGAAATCGCGTAAAGTCTTCCAGAATGTGGTGATCGTCGGCGTCGTCGCCTGGCTGCTGCTGTTCGTGTTCATGCCGAACCTGATGATCATCGGCACCAGCTTCCTGACCCGCGACGACGCCAACCTGGTGCAGATGGTGTTCACGCTGGACAACTACCGGCGCTTGTTCGATCCGTTGTACGCCCAGGTACTGCTGCACTCGCTGAACATGGCGCTGATCGCCACCCTATGCTGCCTGGCGCTCGGCTATCCGTTCGCCTTCATCCTGGCGCGCTTGCCGCAGAAGGTGCGGCCGCTGCTGCTGTTTCTGCTGATCGTGCCCTTCTGGACCAACTCGCTGATCCGCATCTACGGCCTGAAGCTGTTTCTCAGCACCCGCGGCTATCTCAACGACGCGCTGCTGTGGATCGGCGTCATCGACAAGCCGCTGCGCATCATGTACACCTCGGAAGCGGTGATCCTCGGCCTGGTGTATATCCTGCTGCCGTTTATGGTGATGCCGCTCTACTCCAGCATCGAAAAACTCGATAAGTCCTGCCTGGAGGCGGCGCGCGATCTCGGCGCCAGCAAGCTGCAGACCTTTATCCGCATCATCGTGCCGCTGACCATGCCGGGCATTATCGCCGGCTGCCTGCTGGTGGTGCTGCCGGCGATGGGGTTGTTCTTCGTCGCCGATCTGATGGGCGGTGCCAAAAACCTGCTGATCGGCAACGTGATTAAAAGCCAGTTCCTCAATATCCGCGACTGGCCCTTCGGCGCGGCCACCAGCATCTGCCTGACGCTGGTGATGGGGCTGTTGCTGCTGGTCTATTACCGGGCCGCCCGCCTGCTGAACAAGAAGGAGGATCTGGCATGATCGGACGTCTGCTGCGCGGCGGCTTTATGACGCTGGTATACGCCTATCTGTATATCCCGATCGTCATCCTGATCGTCAACTCCTTCAACGCCTCGCGCTTCGGTATCAACTGGCAAGGGTTCACCACCAAGTGGTACAGCACGCTGCTGAACAACGACAGTCTGCTACAGGCCGCGGGCCACTCGCTGACCATGGCGGTGCTCTCCGCCACCTTCGCCACCCTGATCGGCTCGCTGACCGCAGTGGCGCTGTACCGCTACCGCTTCCGCGGCAAGCCATTCGTCGGCGGCATGCTGTTCGTGGTGATGATGTCGCCGGACATCGTGATGGCCATCTCGCTGCTGGTGCTGTTCATGCTGCTGGGTATTTCACTTGGCTTCTGGTCGCTGCTGTTCTCGCACATTACCTTCTGCCTGCCGTTCGTGGTCGTGACCGTCTACGCGCGCCTGAAAGGCTTCGACGTGAAGATGCTGGAAGCCGCGCGCGATCTCGGCGCAAGCGAGCTCACCATTCTGCGCAAAATCATCCTGCCGCTGGCGATGCCGGCGGTGGCGGCCGGTTGGCTGCTGAGCTTCACCCTGTCGATGGACGACGTGGTCGTCTCCTCCTTCGTCACCGGGCCGAGCTACGAGATTTTGCCGCTGAAGATCTACTCGATGGTGAAAGTCGGCGTCTCGCCAGAGGTCAACGCGCTGGCCACCATTTTGCTGCTGCTGTCGCTGGTGCTGGTGATCGCCAGCCAGTGGGTGATGCGCGATCGCTCCCCCAAGGCCGAATAACCCTTCCCGCCGGGCGCTGCCGCGCCCGATTGTGATCCCCTTCACAACCGGCACCGGTTGTCACTCCCTGACCATCGGTGCCTATTTCCGCCCCGCCGATTGCAGCGGCGAAAACTTCCCCCTATAACTGAATCCAGGCAAGGTGCCTTATTTTTTCTCGCTTCCAGGGAGTTTATTCAGCAACGTCGTCATCCATTAAAATATAAAAAGGAACTGCCATGAAAGGTATTATCGATAATATCTTAAACAAGCTGCAGCTTTTCTCCAAAGCCATGATGGGGCCGATATTTTTCCTGCCGGTAATCGGTCTGATCCTGGCGCTCAGTTCTATTCTTACCAATGCCACATTAATCAATGAACACTCCGCCGTCTTCTCTATCGGTAAAATGATCGGCGATACCTTCTGGCCGTTATTCGGCAACCTCGGGCTGATTTTCTGCATCGGCATTACCTACGGCCTGGCCAAAGACAAGAAAAGCGAAGCGGCGTTGGTCGCGGTGATGTGCTTTATCATGTTCCTCGGCGCCAATTCGTCCTATCTGCAACTCAGCGGCCACGTCGCGGCCAAGATCAACGGCGAATATTACGGCACCGGGCAGACGGAACTGCTGGGTTTTACCGTGGTGGATATGGGCATTTTCCTCGGTCTTATCCTCGGCGTCACGATCGCCTGGGTGCATAACCGCCTGTGCAACGTCGAACTCAACGGCGTGTTCTCGGTCTACGGCGGCGCCAAGCTGGTGCTGATTGCCATGACGCCGATCATCATGCTGTACGCCGTCGCCTTCAGCTACCTGTGGCCGGCTATCTCACAGGGCCTGATCGCGCTCACCGGCTTTATGAAAAGCGCCGGCTCGCTCGGGGTATTCGTCTACGGCTTCTTCGAGAAATTCCTGATCCCCACCGGGCTACACCACTTTATCTGGTCGCCGTTCCAGCTCACCAGTATCGGCGGTTCGATCGTACAAGAAGGCCAGACCGTCTCCGGCTCGCAGGCGATTTTCCTGGCCTACATGCGCGACCCAAGCATCTCGCCGCTGATGAACGAGGCGCTGCGTTTCTCGCAGCAAGGGATGGTGACCATCTTCGGCCTGTCGGGCGCGGCATTGGCTTTCTATCACACCGCCAAACCGGAAAAGAAAATGCTGGCCAAGGCGATTCTGATCCCGGCCATCACCACCTCGATCCTGGTCGGCATCACCGAGCCGATAGAGTTCACCTTCCTGTTTATCTCTCCGCTGTTGTGGGTGATCCACGCCGTGTTGACCGCGCTCTCGCAGGTAGCCTGCAACCTGTTCCAGGTGCGCCCCTGGGGCGCCAGCGGGCTGGTCGAGTTCCTGGCCTACAACCTGCCGCTGCCGGTCTCTCTCACCCGCTGGCCGCTGTATGTGGTCATCGGGCTGGTGCAGTTTGCGGTGTATTACCTGGTGTTCAAAACGCTGGTGCTGAAGCTCAATCTGAAAACGCCGGGCCGTGAAGATGATCAGGACGTCAAACTCTATTCCAAACAGGATTACCGGAACCGTAAAAATACCCCGGACGAGCCAAGCGGCATCATTATTCGCGCGCTGGGTGGCAAGGAAAACATTATTTCCGTCGATAACTGCTTTACCCGGCTGCGGGTGGAATTAAAGGATATGGCGCGGGTGGATGAGGCCGCGTTGAAAAGTACCGGCGCCAAAGGCGTGGTGAAGAATCGCCGTGAAGTGCAGGTGATTTACGGCGTCACGGTCGGCAAGGTCAAAAATCAGGTAGAGAAATATTTAGCGGCACTCTAACGCTTTATTAATGGGAGATATCGAATGAAATTAACCGTTCTCGGCGGCGGCGGCGTGCGTTCCCCGTTCCTCGCCAAATCCATCGCCTATAACGCCCATCGCATCGGCATTACCGAAGTGGTGTTTATGGATACCGATGAGCGCCATCTGGCGATCTACGGCGCCCTCGCGCAGGGCGTATTCCAGCGCATTCGCGGCGACATTGCTTTCAGCCTCAGCAGCGATCCGCGCCAGGCGCTGCAAGACGCCGATTACATCATCACCACCCTGCGCATCGGCGGCGAGGAAGGCCGCATCCATGACGAGCGCATCGCGCTCAATCACCAGTTGCTCGGGCAAGAAACCACCGGCGCCGGCGGCTTCGCCATGGCGATGCGTTCAATTCCGGCGATCCTCGACTATTGCCGCCTGATCGAGCAGCTTTCCTCGCCGGCGGCGGTCTTGTTCAACTTCACCAATCCTTCCGGCATGGTGACCGAGGCGATCATCAAATCCGGCTTCCAGCGCCGGGTCTACGGCATCTGCGACGCCCCCAGCGAGTTTATCCGCGAACTGGCCGAGCTGCTGGACTGCCGCGAAGACCAACTGAGCGTCGACTGCTTCGGCCTCAACCATCTTTCCTGGTTCCGCAATGCGCGCGTCAACGGCGAGCCGGTCACGGAACAGTTGCTGGCGGATCCGCGCCTGTATCGCGATACCTGCATGAAATACTTCTCGCCGGAGCTGGTGGCGCTGTCAGACAATTTGATGCTCAACGAGTATCTCTACTATTACTACTACCGTGAGCAGGCGATCGCCGCCATCGTCGCGGGCGGCGAGACCCGCGGCGAACAAATCGCGGCGATCAACCGCCAAATGCTGTCAGAGTTAGGCGAGCTGGACATCCCCCACCAGTTGGAACACGCCTTCTCTGTCTACTTCAGCCATTATCTGCAGCGCGAAAACTCCTACATGCAGCGCGAGTCCAACCAGGGCAAGGTGAAAAAACGTGAGATGCTGACGCTGCAACAGTTTATCGAGCAGCCGGACAGCGGCGGCTATGCCGGGGTGGCGATCGACATTCTGGAGGCGGTCAACAGCGGCCGGCAAAAACGCGTAGTGGTATCGATGCAAAACCGCGACTCGCTCGATTTTCTGCACCCGGAAGACGTGATCGAAATCAGCTGCGAATTGAGCAGCGCCGGCATTCAGCCGGTAAAAATGCGCGATATTCCCGACACCCAGAAAAACCTGATTTCGCAGGTGAAAGAGTACGAACGGCTGGCGGTGGCGGCGATCCTGACCGGCAACCGCCAACTGGCCATCAAGGCGCTGATGGTGCACCCGCTGGTCAACTCCTACTCGCTGGCGAAAACGCTGGTGGAGGAGTACCTGCTGGCCCACCGTCAGTATGCCAGGCACTGGCGCTAAACGGTGCGATGCGGCCGTCAGCGGCCGCGTCGTTCAAACCAGGCGGTGATCACATTCTCGAATCCCAACAGACAGTGGCCGAAAAATGGGTTGGGATAGTAGATATCGTGATCGTATTTTTGCCGATCCTCAAACAGAAAGGTCATATCGGCCTGCTGCGCCAGCGGGCTGTCGCCGTCGCCGCAGAAGGCCGCCAGCAGAATGTGATTACGCTTCACCGCCTCGCTCCAGCTCAGCGCCGAGCCGCTGTTGCCCGACTTTGAAATCACGATCACCATGTCGAAGCGAAAGCGCGTCTCGCGGTCAAGAATGTCGAAATCCGGCCACAGCGACAGGTAACTGTCTACGCCCAGCGTCATAAACTTGTTGTACATATACTGCGCCACCAGCTGTGAAAAACCGCTGCCGTGGATCAGGATCTTGCCGCTGCCGAGCAGATCGAGAAACTGCGCCTGCTGGGCCGGCGGTGCCGCCGACGTAGGGCGTGCCGCCTGGTAGGCCGGCGCCATCGTCAGGTTGAACTTGATGAAATAGACCAGTTCGAGATAGCCGCGAAAGCCCAGCTTTTTAGCCAGCCGCACCAGCGTCGAGGGGGAACTGTAGCAGCGTGCGGACACCGCGCGGATGCCGTCGTCGATGCAGGCGTCCGGGTTGTCGAGAATGCAGTGCAAAATCGTCAGATCCGTCTTGCTGAGCTCCGCCTGGCTGAAGACCTGTTTGAAATTCATCGCCGCCCTCGTTTATTCGCCAAAATTATTGTTTCGCACGCGCTTCACCGCCTGTCCAGCGCGAGACACACAAATTGTGATGCGCTTTAAGCCGCCGAACCCCTTGATTTGCCAACGGGATAACCGCCTTTACCCACCCCGCCCCGGCCCCTATAATGGCCCCTTTCTGGGGTATGGCGCGGCCGAAAACGGCAGCCCATACGGGTTCGGCTCACTACTGCTGAAGGATACGCTGCATGAAAAAGTGGTCACATCTGCTCGCAGCCGGGATGATGGCGCTGAGTTTCTGCTCTGCAAACGCCTCTGACGGCAAGACACTGTACTTTTATAACTGGACTGAATACGTCCCGCCGGGGCTGCTGGAGCAGTTCACCAAGGAAACCGGCATCAAGGTGATCTATTCCACCTATGAATCCAACGAAAGCATGTACGCCAAGCTGAAAACCTACAAAGACGGCGCGTACGATCTGGTGGTGCCTTCCACTTACTTCATCGCCAAGATGAGCAAGGAAGGCATGCTGCAAAAAATCGACAAGAGCAAGCTCAGCCACTTCAAGGATCTCGATCCCACCCTGCTGAACAAGCCGTTCGATCCCAACAACGACTATTCCATTCCTTACATCTGGGGCGCTACTGCCATCGGCGTTAACAGCGACGCGCAAGATCCCTCTACCGTTACCGCCTGGGCCGATCTGTGGCAACCGCAGTACAAGGGCCGCCTGCTGTTGACTGACGACGCACGCGAAGTGTTCCAAATGGCGCTGCTCAAGCTGGGCTATTCCGGTAACACCACCGATCCGAAGGAGATCGAAGCTGCCTACCACGAACTGCAAAAATTGATGCCAAACGTGCTGGCCTTCAACTCCGACAACCCGGGCAACCCGTTTATGGAAGGGGAAGTCAACGTCGGCATGGTGTGGAACGGTTCGGCCTTTGTGGCGCGCCAGGCCGGCACGCCGCTGGAGATCGTCTGGCCGAAGGAAGGCGGGATCTTCTGGATGGACAGCCTGGCCATTCCGGCCAACGCGCGCAACGTCGAAGGGGCGCTGAAGCTGATCGACTTCCTGCTGCGGCCGGAAATCGCGGTGCAGGTGGCGGAGACCATCGGTTACCCGACGCCGAACCTGGCGGCGAAGAAGCTGCTGTCGCCGGAGATCGCCAACGATCCGTCTCTCTACCCGGATAAGACGGTGATTGAGCACGGCGAGTGGCAAAACGACGTCGGCGACGCCAGCACGCTGTACGAAAGCTACTTCCAAAAGTTGAAAGCCGGGCGCTAATACGCCCCGCCATCACATCAGGGCGCGCAGTGCGCCCTGATGCCTTTCTCAGGGCCTGTCGGCCCGCGCCACCTTGCCCACCAGGAATTTGTGCACAAAACGCGGCACCACTTCACTGGCCAGACCGTAGTGTTTCTCGTCGAACTGGCTTTCCACCTGACTCGGCTCCAGGTTCAGCTCCATCGCATAGGCGCCGCCCAGCCGCGCCTCATGCACGAACCCGGCCGCCGGATAGACGTGGCCGGAAGTGCCGATGGCGACGAAGAAATCGGCCTTGCTCAGCGCCTGGTAGATGTCGTCCATGCCCAGCGGCATCTCGCCGAACCACACCACGTGCGGCCGCAGCGGCGCCGGGAACTGGCAGCAATGGCAACGATCGTCGACGCTGAGATCACCGGGCCATTCGAACACCTGCCCCGACTGGGTGCAGCGCACCTTCAGCAATTCGCCGTGCATATGCAACACCCGCTTGCTGCCGGCGCGCTCATGCAGGTTATCGATGTTTTGCGTGACCAGCAGGAAGTTGTCCCCCAGCCACTCTTCCAGATCCGCCAGCGCGCGGTGCGCGGCGTTCGGGACGATCTCCTCCGTTTGCAGCTGACGGCGGCGTTCGTTGTAAAACGCCTGCACCAGCGCCGGATCGCGCTGGAAACCTTCCGGCGTGGCGACGTCCTCCACCCGGTGCTCTTCCCACAGCCCATCCGCGGCGCGGAAGGTGCGAATGCCCGACTCGGCCGAAATGCCGGCCCCGGTCAACACCACCACAAACGGCTTTTTCAGCTCTGCCGCCGCCATGGTGTCACGGTGAAAAATACGTGAACGAAAGCGCTGATGCAGCACATGCTTACTCTTGCGAAACTGACACAGCCGATGGCGAGTGTGCATTAACTCTCTCCTTACTTTTCCCTGTTTACCCTTCTTACTGGACGTTGCGGCGTTGTTGACTGCATATATTCACGCCTGGCCGCAACGCCCATTACGTTGGGCGAGCCAAATTGAGAAACGCTGCGCCGCGCACGCCGCCGGCGTCGCCATAGCGCGCTTTCTCGATGCGCGGTAGCCGGGCCACCCGCAGCAGGTGAGCCGGCAGCCGCTGCGGCAACGCCTGATAAATGGCGTCGAAGTTCGACAACCCGCCACCGATCACCACCAGATGCGGATCCAGCACCGTCAGCAGGTTGCCCAGGCAGATCGCCAGCACGTCCATAAAGCGGTCGACGTGGGCCATCGCCTGCGGCTCACCCGCCTGATAATGCGCAATGATCTCGGTGGCAGGCAAGCGCCGGCCATAGAAATGGGCGTACATCCATTCGAAACCGCGGCCCGATATGTAATTTTCGATGCAACCCTGATGGCCGCACCCGCAGGCAACGCGAGGCACATCACGCCCCAGCACCTCGAGCGCGTCCACCGGCAGGCGCAAATGGCCGAACTCGCCGGCGATATAGTTGCGCCCAGGCACCGTCTTGCCGTCGACGATCAGGCCGCCGCCTACGCCGGTGCCGAGGATGATGCCCAGCACCGTCGGGTAGCGGCGGAACTCGTCGTCCCAGGCTTCCGACAGCGCAAAGCAGTTGGCGTCGTTATCGACCCGCACCTCGCGCCCGATCAGCGCCGCCAGATCGCGCGGCAGCGGACGCCCCATCGCCGCCGGCACGTTGGCGGTAAACAGCGTGCCGTCATCGTCGTTGGGCAGGCCCGGAATACCGATGCCGACGCTGCCGCGCCGGCCGCAAAACGCATCCGCCTCCAGGGTCAGATCGCACAGCGTGGCCAGCAGTTGCCGATAATCGTCGCGCGGCGTCGGCACCCGCTTTTGCCAAATGCGCCGCAGGTTGTCGTCGAACACCCCCAGCTCAATCTTGGTGCCGCCCATATCGAAACCGTAGTACATAACCCATCCCCAGGCTAAAAAAACGGGGCGGCATCGCTGCCTCCCCGTGGGTTTTATTGTCCGCTCAGCACCCGCGCCGGATCGATGCGGCTGGCGCGCCTCGCCGGATACCAACTGGCCAGCAGGCTCAGCACGATGGCGGTCGCCAGCACGATCAGCACATCCAGCCAGTGCAGCTCGGAAGGCAGGAAGTCGATGAAGTAGATATCGCCCGACAGGAAGGAATGGCCGACCAGTTTCTCGATGCCCCGGATGATGTTGGTCAGCTGCAGCGAGGCGATCACCCCGATCACCACGCCGCTCAGGCTGCCCAGCAGCCCGGCCAGCAGCCCGTACCAGATGAAGATGGCGCGGATAAAACCGTCTTTGGCGCCCAGGGTACGCAGCACTGCGATGTCGGCGCTTTTGTCTTTCACCGCCATCACCAGCGTGGAGACAATGTTGAAGCAGGCTACGCCGATCACCAGCACCATCGCCAGGTACATGATGGCGCGGATCATCTGGATGTCGCGATACATATAGCCGTACTTGCCGATCCAGCTTTTGATGTAGATATAAGAATTGGTCACTTCGCCGGCGTCGCGCACCAATTTGTTGGCGGCGAACACGTCGTTCATCTTGAGCGCGATACCCGTGACGCTGTCACCCATGTCGAGATACTGCTGCGCATCGGCCAGCGGCACCAGCGCCAGGCTGTGATCGAGCTGGCCGCTGAGCTGCAAAATGCCGGTCACATGCAGGCGAATGCGCTTCGGCTGCAGCAGCTTCATTTCCGGGTCGCTGTTGGGGATCATCACCGTGACATAGGCGCCCTGCTTGACGCCCAGCGCGTCGGCCACGCCCTTGCCGAGGATCACCTGCTGCTCGCCGGGCTTGAAGTTGGCCCAGGCGTCGCCCTGCACATACTGCGGCAGCGCGCTCAGCCGGCTCTCCTGCTGCGGATCAACGCCTTTGACTTCCACCGCGCGCAGCTGCGCGCCGTTTTCCATCAGGCCGGTAAAGTTGATGTACGGTGCGGCGGCCACAATGCCTGGCACCTTTTCCACCCGTTGCAGAATCGACGGCCAGCCGCTGAACGGCTGATTGACCGGTTCGAGTTCGCCATGCGGCACCACCGCCAGAATGCGGTTCTTCAGCTCGCGCTCAAAGCCGTTCATCGCGCTCAGGCCGACGATCAGCACCGCCACCCCCAACGCAATGCCGATGGTGGAGATAACCGAGATCAGCGACACCATGCCGCCGCGTTTACGGCCGCGGCTGAAACGCAGGGCCGTCAGGAAGGACAGTGAGGCTCCCGCCATTACTCGGCCCCCATCAGGGTCAGCTGCGCCTGCAGGTGGCCGTCGGCCATTTCCAGCTGGCGGCTCAGACGCTTGGCCAGCTGCAGATCGTGCGTCACCACCAGGAACGCGGTGCCCTGACGCACGTTCAGCTCGCCCAGCAGATCGAAGATGCTGTCCGCGGTGCGTTTATCCAGGTTACCGGTCGGTTCGTCCGCCAGCACCAGCGCCGGGTTGTTGACCAGCGCGCGGGCGATCGCTACGCGCTGACGCTCGCCGCCGGAAAGCTCGGACGGACGGTGTTTGCTGCGCTTTTCCAGCCCGACCGCCGCCAGCATCTCCCGCGCTTTCTCCTGCGCCTGCGCCGGTTTGGCGCCGCCGATCAGCAGCGGCATGGCGGCGTTTTCCAGCGCGGTGAAGTCCGGCAACAGGTGGTGGAACTGATAGATGAAGCCCAACTGGCGGTTGCGCAGCTCAGCCTTGGCCGCCGAAGACATGGCGTTCAGCGATTCGCCCTTGAAAATCACCTCGCCGGAGGTCGGTGAGTCCAACCCGCCCAGCAGGTGCAACAGGGTGCTCTTGCCGGAACCCGAGCTGCCGACGATCGCCATCATTTCGCCCTGCTGCATAGCAAAGCTGACGTTGCGCAGCACGTCGGTGTGCAGGTTGCCTTCCTGATAGGTCTTGCACAGGTTGTCACACTGCAACAAAAGATGGTTACTCATAACGTAAAGCCTCAGCGGGTTGTACGGCGGCAGCGCGCCATGAAGGATAAAGCGTGGACAATAGGGAAACCGCCATCGCCACCACGGCGATGATCGTCACCTGCAGCGGATCGACCGCCACCGGCAGCGAAGCGCCGTCGATCAAGGCGCCGAGGATCGGCATCAGGTTATTCAGGTTGGTGGCCAGCAGCACGCCGAGCAGCGTGCCGAGCAGCGAACCGATGATGCCGGCGCTGGCGCCCTGCACCATGAATACCGACATGATCTGGCGGCGGGTCAGCCCCTGGGTCTGCAGAATGGCAACCTCGCCCTGCTTCTCCATCACCAGCAGGCCGAGCGACGTAATGATGTTAAACGCCGCCACCGCCACGATCAGGCTGAGCAGCAGCCCCATCATGTTCTTCTCCATGCGCACCGCCTGGAACAGCTCGCCCTTGCGATCGCGCCAGTCTTTCCAGACGGTGCCCGCCGGCAGCGCCTGTTGGCTGAGGGTATCGACCGTCAGCGGCTGTTGCAGGAACAGGCGCCAGCCGGTGATGTTGCCGGCCGGGTAACGCATCAGGCGCGAGGCATCCTGTTGGTTGACCAACAGCTGATAGCCGTCCACCTCGCTATTGGCATGGAAGGTGCCGATGAGGGTGAACAGGCGCTGGCTGGGGATGCGGCCCATCGGTGTGAACTGGCTGGCGCTCGGCACCATCACGCGCAGCGAATCGCCGCGCTTGACGCCCAGTTGCCCCGCCAGCTGTTCGCCGATGATGATGTTGTATTGGCCCGGCTGCAGCTGTTGCTGCTTGACGTTGACCAGATAGGGGGTTAGCGGATCGGCCTCGTCGGGATTGACGCCAAGCATCACCCCAACCGCCACGCTGCGGGCGCTTTGCAGCACCACGTCACCGGTGGTCAGCGGCGCAACGCGCGTGACGCCCTGCAGCTTCTGCACCTCGGAGGCCGGCAGCTGCTGCGGGTTGACCGATCCCTGTGGACTGGTGACCAACGCCTGCGGCATCAGGCCGAGGATGTTGTTCTCCAGATCCTTTTCGAAACCGTTCATCACCGACAGCACGGTGACCAACGCCATCACCCCCAGCGTAATGCCGATGGTGGAAAGCCAGGAAACAAACCGCCCGAAGCGGTCTGAGGCTCGCCCGCGCATGTAGCGCAGGCCAATGAATAACGCGACAGGTTGATACATGAAATCCGTTTGATAGCCGTGGCTTAAGCAAAGTGATCATGGATAATAAAGGCTCTCCCTCGTTTAGGGAACACCCGACGGCCTTTTATTGCGTGGCGGCGAAGAGGGAGACGGCGGCAGCTTCGCGCGTTATTTATCCTCAGCCGCAAAAAACAGACGGCATTAACCGGTTAAATAACCGGCAGAAAATTGATGAGCAGCGCTTTTTGCTGTGTCAGTTTGCCGGCCGCTGGGCTACTATAAACAGCATAAAGGCGCTGGGTTATCCGTGCCGGGACGCCATCCAACACATTGATTAAAGATACCTGAATGAGCACTTCCGATAGCCGTAACCGTTCTTCATCCCCTCGTTATTCTCTGCCCGATCGCGCGGGCGATCTGCGCCAACTGGGGCAACTGACCGGCGCGGCCTGTGCCGTGGAATGCGCCGAGATCGTCGAACGCCACCCTGGCCCGGTGATGCTGATCGCGCCGGATATGCAAAACGCCCTGCGGCTGCGCGACGAGATCCAGCAGTTCACTGACCAGATGGTGACCACGCTGTCCGACTGGGAAACCCTGCCGTACGACAGCTTCTCGCCGCACCAGGAAATCATCTCAGATCGTTTGTCGAGCCTGTATCACCTGCCGACCATGGCGCGCGGCGTGATCATTCTGCCGGTCAACACCCTGATGCAGCGCGTCTGCCCGCACGAATTCCTGCACGGCCACGCGCTGGTGATGAAGAAAGGCCAGCGCCTGTCGCGCGACAAGCTGCGCGCGCAGTTGGAACAGGCCGGCTACCGCAGCGTCGATCAGGTGATGGAGCACGGCGAATTCGCCACCCGCGGCGCGCTGCTCGATCTTTACCCGATGGGCAGCGATGAGCCTTACCGCATCGACTTTTTCGATGACGAAATCGACAGTCTGCGTATCTTCGACGTCGATACCCAGCGCACGCTGAGCGAAGTCGAGGCCATCAATCTGTTGCCGGCCCACGAGTTCCCCACCGACAAGAACGCCATCGAGCTGTTCCGCAGCCAGTGGCGCGAGCAGTTTGAGGTGCGTCGCGACGCCGAACACATCTATCAGCAGGTCAGCAAAAGCGCCTGGCCCGCCGGTATCGAATACTGGCAGCCGCTGTTCTTCAGCCAGCCGCTGCCGTCGCTGTTCAGCTACCTGCCAGGCAATACGCTGATCGTCAACACCGGCGATCTGGAGGGCGCCGCCGAGCGCTTCTGGCAAGACGTCAATCAGCGTTACGAAAGCCGCCGCGTCGATCCGATGCGCCCGCTGTTGGCGCCGGATACGCTGTGGCTGCGCGTTGACGCGCTGTTCGGCGAGCTGAAGGCCTGGCCGCGCATCGCGCTGAAAACCGATGAGCTGCCGGCCAAGGCCGGCAATACCAATCTGGACTACCATACCCTGCCCGATCTGGCGGTGCAGGCGCAGCATAAATCCCCGCTGGATAATCTGCGGCGCTTTATCGAAGGCTTCGACGGCAGCGTGATTTTCTCCGTCGAGAGCGAGGGGCGGCGTGAAACGCTGCAGGATCTGCTCGGCCGCATCAAGCTGGCGCCGGCGCTGATTCAGCGCCTCGATCAGGCGGAAACGGCGGGCCGTTACATGATGGTCGGCGCCGCCGAACACGGCTTCCTCGACGGCCTGCGCCAGCGGGCGCTGATCTGCGAAAGCGATCTGCTCGGCGAGCGCGTCAGCCGCCGCCGGCAGGATAACCGACGCACCATCAATACCGATACTCTGATCCGCAACCTGGCGGAGCTGCATCCCGGCCAGCCGGTGGTGCATCTGGAGCACGGCGTCGGCCGCTACGTCGGTCTGACCACGCTGGAGGCCGGCGGCATCAAGGCCGAATACCTGATCCTCTCCTACGCCGGTGAGGACAAGCTGTACGTGCCGGTTTCTTCGCTGCATCTGATCAGCCGTTATGCCGGCGGCGCGGACGAAAACGCCCCGCTGCACAAACTGGGCGGCGACGCCTGGACGCGCGCGCGGCAGAAAGCCGCCGAGCGGGTGCGCGACGTGGCGGCCGAGCTGCTGGATATTTACGCCCAGCGCGCCGCCAAGGCCGGTTTCGCCTTCAAACACAACCGCGAGCAGTACCAGCTGTTCTGCCAGAGCTTCCCGTTCGAAACCACGCCGGATCAGGAACAGGCGATCAACGCGGTGCTGAGCGACATGTGCCAGCCGCTGGCGATGGACCGCCTGGTGTGCGGCGACGTCGGCTTCGGCAAAACCGAAGTGGCGATGCGCGCCGCCTTCCTGGCGGTGGAAAACGGCAAGCAGGTGGCGGTGCTGGTGCCGACGACGCTGCTGGCGCAGCAGCACTTCGACAACTTCCGCGATCGCTTCGCCACCTGGCCGATCCGCATCGAGATGATGTCGCGCTTCCGCAGCGCCAAAGAGCAGCAACAGGTGCTGGACGACGCGACCGAAGGCAAAGTGGACATCATCATCGGCACCCACAAACTGCTGCAGAGCGATCTGCGCTGGAAGGATTTGGGGCTGCTGATCGTCGATGAAGAGCACCGCTTTGGCGTGCGCCACAAGGAGCGCATCAAGGCGATGCGCGCCGATGTCGATATCCTGACGCTGACCGCCACGCCAATCCCGCGGACGCTGAACATGGCGATGAGCGGCATGCGCGATCTGTCGATCATCGCCACTCCGCCGGCGCGCCGCTTGGCGGTGAAGACCTTCGTGCGCGAATACGACAGCCTGGTGGTGCGCGAGGCGATCCTGCGCGAAGTGCTGCGCGGCGGCCAGGTTTACTACCTTTACAACGACGTGGAAAACATCGAGAAAGCGGCGCAGCGCCTGGCTGAGCTGGTGCCTGAAGCGCGCATCGCCATCGGCCACGGCCAGATGCGTGAACGCGATCTGGAGCGGGTGATGAACGATTTCCACCACCAGCGCTTCAACGTGCTGGTGTGCACCACCATCATCGAAACCGGCATCGATATCCCCAGCGCCAACACCATCATCATCGAGCGGGCCGATCGCTTCGGCCTGGCGCAGCTGCATCAATTGCGCGGCCGCGTCGGGCGTTCGCACCATCAGGCTTACGCCTATCTGCTGACGCCAAACCCGAAAGCCATGGGCACCGACGCCCATAAACGGCTCGAGGCCATCGCGTCGCTGGAAGATCTCGGCGCCGGGTTCGCGCTGGCAACCCACGATCTGGAGATCCGCGGCGCCGGTGAGCTGCTGGGTGAAGACCAGAGCGGCCAAATGACCACCGTCGGTTTCTCGCTCTATATGGAACTGCTGGAAAGCGCCGTCGACGCGTTGAAAAACGGTCGCGAACCGTCGTTGGAAGATCTCACCAGCAGCCAGACCGAGGTAGAACTGCGCATGCCGACGCTGCTGCCGGAAGACTTCATTCCCGACGTCAATACCCGCCTGTCACTGTATAAGCGTATCGCCAGCGCGAAGAACGACGGTGAGCTTGACGAGTTGAAGGTCGAACTGATCGACCGCTTCGGCCAGCTGCCGGATGCGGCGCGCAACCTGTTGCAATGCGCGGCGCTGCGCCTGCATGCGCAGAGGCTGGGGATCAAACGCATCGAGAGCAACGAGCGCGGCGGCTTTATCGAGTTCGGCGACAACAACCGCGTTGACCCGGGTTATCTGATCGGCCTGTTGCAGGGCAATCCGCAGGTTTACCGCCTGGACGGCCCGAGTAAGCTGAAGTTCACGCTCGATCTGGCCGATCGCCAGAAACGCCTGACGTTCACCGAAGAGCTGCTGAACGCCTTCCGCGAACACACGCTGGCGGCCTAAGGCAACGCCCCCGTCGCTCCGACGGGGGCGGCTTATCCGCGCGGAAAACCGGCGCCCAGCGGCGCCAGCTGCATCACGCGGCTGGTCACCACCCGGTTTTTGCCGCTGCGCTTCGCCTCGTACAACGCTTCGTCGGTCATGGCGATTGCCTTGTCCAACGTCATGCCGGGCAGATACAGCGACACGCCGATGGACATCGTGATGTGCGCTTCGTCGTGTGCATTCAGCAAGAACGTCGAGCTTTCCACCGCGCTGCGAATACGTTCGGCTACCCCACCGATGACCTGCGGATCGTAGCTGGCGGTGATCACCATAAACTCCTCGCCACCGTAGCGCCCGACGAAGTCCTCGTTACGCACGCTGTTTTGCAGCAGCCGACCGACGCTGGCCAGCAGCACGTCACCGGCCGGATGACCGTAGGTATCGTTGATGCTTTTAAAGTTATCCAAATCGAGGATCATCAACCCGCACGGGCGACGCTCGGCACGCTGCAGCATCAGCTGATAATCGACGCTGGCGCGGTTGTTGATGTGGGTCACACTGTCGGTCGTGGCACGCGCACGCATCGCGAAATAGGCGTAGATGTGGCGCTCTTTGAAATTCAGCGCATGATAGCAAATCGCCAGACAGAGCGCGGAGACCGCCTGGTACAGCAACACATCCGGCCACAGCCCGCTCATGTCCACCAGCAGCCACACCACCGCGATGCGATACAGCGCGATAATGCCGATCGTCAGGTAAAACGTCCGGTGGGATTTTTTCAGCCACACCTGCGACAGCAGCAGCGGCGCGATGATCGAGGCGATGAACAGGTTATCGACGGTGAAACCGCCGGTCAGCGCCATGGCGAACAGAAAACTCACCAGTCCGCTGACGCCGCCGCCGAAGAACGTCACCAGTATCATCGGGATCATCGCAAAGCTGTAATGTACCTTATCGGTCAACACCAGCCGATCCTGACTCAAATACAGCACCGCCACCCCGGCCAGCAGGCCGAACACGACGCGCTTCCACAGTGCGGAACGGTAGGAAAACGGGGCATTCTTGCTGAGAACGAAATAGCTTACCGACAGCGTGGCATAGGTGATGCAAGCGTCGCTGTAAAGGGTGGAAATGGACGCAATGTAAGTCATAAATAGTCAGCGCGCTCCTCGGGATCGCCAGGGGTAATGTAAAGACGTTGAATAACGCATCCCTGTCGTCTCCGCTTCGGCGGCGGCCATTTTACACAGTCTATTAATAGAGTAGCAGTTCTATCTTATCGCCAAGCCGTCTATCTCACGATGCTCGCTTCAGGCTACTCTGTCCTTTGTATATCGGGGGAGAAACGCATGAATATCGACGATGAACTGCAGGCGCTCAGCGAACAGGAAGCGACGCTGGCCTTTACCCATTTTGACGCCACCACCGCCTGGGAGCTGGGCGCGGCGCTGAAAACCGCCGCCGAGCGACGCGGCCTGAGCATCGCCATCGAAATCCAACTGGCCGGGCAGACGCTGTTTTATTACGCCATGCCGGGCGCCACGCCGGACATCGCCGACTGGGTGCGGCGCAAGCGCAATCTGGTGAACCATTTTCACAAAAGTTCTTACGCCATCGGCCTGCGTCTGCAGCAGCGGCAAACGTCGCTGGAGGAGCGTTACGGGCTGAGCGTGCGCGACTATTCGGTGCACGGCGGCGCCTTCCCGCTCACCCTGACCGGCCTCGGCTGCGTCGGCAGCATCAGCATTTCCGGCGCGCCGCAGAAGGAAGATCACCAGCTGTTGGTAAGCACTTTAGCCCACTTTCTCGGCTTATCCCTACCCGCTCTGCACTAACCGCCAAAACCTTGATGATTCCTTTCTTTTTCAGCCGCAGAATCTGCGGCTTACTTACCTCTTAACGGCATTTAGCGCCGGATAAAACGACGACTCTCTGATTTCCTGTGCCAAATTGACGCAGGTCTGGTAATCCGCTGAACAAAAGGCGTATGGTATCTGTCACGTGACAAGACGGACCTCATCGGGCCCGCCATTCCTTTCACTTTTGAAGATTTGGTACGCACCGTAGATGAAAACGCATGAAATAAACAAAATTCGCCCCTTCAGCGCGCTGATAGATGCCTGCTGGCGGGAACCTTATAGCCTGGCGCGGTTGCTGAAAGACGCCATCGCCGGGGTGACGGTCGGTATTATCGCCATTCCGCTGGCGATGGCGCTGGCGATCGCCAGCGGCGTGCCGCCGCAGTACGGCCTGTATACCGCCGCCATCGCCGGCATCGTCATCGCCGTCAGCGGCGGTTCGCGCTACAGCGTCTCCGGCCCCACCGCCGCCTTCGTGGTGATCCTCTATCCGGTCTCGCAGCAGTTTGGCCTGGCCGGCTTGCTGGTCGCCACGCTGATCTCCGGGGTATTTCTGCTGCTGATGGGGCTGGCGCGCTTTGGCCGGCTGATCGAATACATTCCGCTGCCGGTGACGCTGGGCTTTACCTCCGGCATTGCCATCACCATCGCCACCATGCAGATCAAGGACTTTTTCGGCCTGCAGCTGGCGCACACGCCGGAAAATTACGTTGGCAAGCTGTACGCCCTGCTGCAGGCGCTGCCGACGCTGGATTTCGGCGATACCCTAATCGGCGCGGTGACGCTGCTGATCCTGATCTTCTGGCCCAAGCTCGGCCTGCGGGTGCCGGGCCACCTGCCGGCGCTGCTGGCGGGCACCGCGCTGATGGGGCTGCTGGCGCTGTTTGACCACCCGGTGGCAACCATCGGCTCGCGCTTCAGCTACCTGCTGGCCGACGGCAGCAGCGGCCAAGGCATTCCGCCGATCCTGCCGCAGCTGTTGCTGCCCTGGGATCTGCCGGGCGGCGGCGGGCAGCCGTTCACTCTGAGTTGGCAAACCGTCTCCGCCCTGCTGCCGGCGGCGTTTTCGATGGCAATGCTCGGCGCGATCGAGTCACTGCTGTGCGCCGTGGTGCTCGACGGCATGACCGGCAAGAAGCATAACTCGAACAGCGAACTGATCGGCCAGGGCGCGGGCAACATCATCGCGCCGTTCTTCGGCGGCATCACCGCTACCGCCGCGATTGCCCGTTCGGCGGCCAACGTGCGCGCCGGTGCCACCTCACCGGTATCCGCCATCATCCACGCGCTGCTGGTGCTGTTGGCGCTGCTGGTGCTGGCGCCGTGGCTCTCTTATCTGCCGCTGGCGGCGATGGCGGCGCTGCTGTTGATGGTCGCCTGGAACATGAGTGAGGCCCACAAGGTGGTTTACCTGCTGCGCCGGGCGCCGAAGGACGACATTCTGGTGCTGCTGCTGTGCATGTCGCTGACGGTGCTGTTCGACATGGTGATCGCCATTACCGTGGGCATCGTGCTGGCTTCGCTGCTGTTTATGCGCCGCATCGCCCGCATGACGCGGTTGAGCGAGCTGAGTGCCGGCGACGGCCGCCTGGTGCTGCGGGTGAACGGCCCGCTGTTCTTCGCCGCCGCCGAGCGCATCTTTACCGAACTGCTGGCGCGCAGCGAAGGTTACCGCACGATCGTGCTGCAATGGGATGCGGTGCCGGTGCTCGATGCCGGCGGTCTGAGCGCCCTGCGTCGCTTTATCGACGTGCTGCCGGCGGACAAGAAACTGGTGATCACCGACGTGCCGTTCCAGCCGCTGAAAACCCTGGCGCGTGCGCGGGTGCAGCCGATCGAGGGCCGCTTGCAGTTCTATCCGACCCTGCCGGAAGCGCTGGCGGCCACCGGCGCCTAAACGTAAAAAAGCCCGACGAGTCGGGCTTTTTTTATGGCGACGAGCGCTTAGTTGCTGGTATCCAACTCCGGGAAGCTCTTCACCAGGTCGTCGATGGCTTTCATCTGCGCCAAGAACGGCTCCAGCTTGTCCAACGGCAGCGCGGAAGGACCGTCGCACTTGGCGTTGTTCGGATCCGGGTGCGCTTCGAGGAACAGGCCGGCCAGGCCAACCGCCATGCCGGCGCGCGCCAACTCGGCCACCTGAGCGCGGCGGCCGCCGGACGCGGCGCCGAACGGATCGCGGGTCTGCAGCGCGTGGGTCACGTCGAAGATCACCGGATGGCCGCCGGTCACGTTCTTCATCACGTTGATGCCCAGCATGTCGACCACCAGGTTGTCATAACCAAAGTTGCTGCCGCGATCGCACAGGATCACCTGGTCGTTGCCGCCTTCTTTGAATTTGTCGACGATGTTGCCCATCTGCCCCGGGCTGACGAACTGTGGCTTCTTGACGTTGATCACCGCGCCGGTTTTCGCCATCGCTTCCACCAGATCGGTCTGACGCGCCAGGAAGGCCGGCAGTTGGATCACGTCAACCACTTCAGAAACCGGCTGCGCCTGCGCCACTTCATGCACGTCGGTGATGATTTTCACGCCGAAGGTTTTCTTCAGCTCTTCGAAGATCTTCATCCCTTCTTCCAGGCCCGGACCGCGGTACGAGTGGATGGAAGAACGGTTGGCTTTGTCGAAAGAGGCTTTGAATACGTAAGGAATGCCCAGTTTTTGCGTCACGGTGACGTAGTGCTCGCAGATGCTCATCGCCAGATCGCGCGATTCCAGCACGTTCATACCGCCAAACAGCACAAACGGCAGGTCGTTTGCTACGTCGATGTCGCCAATGCTAACCACTTTCTGTTTCATGCTTTCGCCTTTGTTAAGGTTGTAACCGTCGCCTTGCAAACTGCACGGAGTCATTGAATTAATGCAGCGTCACCTGTTTCGGCTCAATCGAGTGGATCTGTACTTTGATCACTTCGCTGACCGGGTCTTCAGGACACTGCTCGACAAAATAGTTGAGATCGGAAATCGCGATGTGGTTGCACTCCAGCTGGGCATAAATCAGCCCGCGGTCGCGGATCTCGTAAGGATCTTCCGGATCGAAGCACAGCACCGTTTCGCTGGTGCGCAGCGCCATTTCCAGCTGCTTTTCTTCCATCAGGGCGGCCTTCAGCGTATCCAACATCTTGCGCACCACCATGATGTTCTCCGACTCGTCGAGGTCGTCGTCTTCCAGTTCGGCGCCCAGCCCCAGGTTGCCCTTGATCCACACTTCCAGCTGGTGCTCGCTCAGGGTTTCGCCGTTCAGCGGGTTGATCAGCCACAGCTCTTCGTCCAGCCAATCGGCGCGCAGGATCAGCTGAGTGGGGAAAATCACCGGCAACAGAGGCAGATCCAGCGCGTTGGCGATGTGCAGGAAAATGGTGCCTAGCGAGACCGGCGTGCCCTGCCGCCCTTCCAGCACCTTGTCCAGCCAGATGGCGTCCGACAGGCGGTAAACGCCGCTGGCGCCGCCGAACCCCCAGGTTTTGTAGAACAGTTCGATGAGCGCATCCAGTTGCTGCTCCTGAGTGATATCGACCGGCACCGCCGCACGCGCTTCATCCACCAGCTGTTGCAGCTTGCGCTCCACGTCGGCAGCGGGAAAATCGCGCCGCACCGACTGCGACACCAGGATCACCCCTTCGCTCAGCGGCGAGGTGTTAAATTCAAAATCAGCAATGCTACTCATAGGTATCCCATCAGAAACGGTATTTTCGTCGTGGCAAGTTTAATTATCAGATACAGACAGCCCAACGCCAGCATGAACGCCACGGTTCGCAGCCGCTGACTTTTGGTCTTCTTGCCCAATGCGACGTAGCCAAGCAGGATATAGATAATAACGCCAAACAGCTTCTCGGTCAGCCATGAGTCCATACCCAGCAGCGGATAAAACCCGAACGTCACCACCAACGCGATGCCGCTGACGAACAGCAGCGTGTCATTCAGGTGCGGCGCTACCTTGACCCAGCGGCGGCCCATGATCGGCGAGCGGCGCCACTGCCAAAAGAAACGCAGCACAAACAAGGTAATACTGATGGCGACCGTCAGCAAATGGAAATGTTTCAACGCGGTGTATGCAGTCATGATGCTCCCTTAAATAGCCCGGGCGTCGTTATTATGAGTGGCGCTTATCCCGGCCATTGGCCGAGCGTCACGCGGTCGTTGTCGCCGTAATCACGGTGGGTGGCGACAGCGGAAAATCCGGCGGCCTGCAGCAGCGCGCGCACGCTCTCGCCCTGCTGCCAACCATGTTCCAACAGCAGCCAGCCCTGCGGCTGCAAATAATGCGGCGCCTGGCGCACGATGGCGGCCAAATCCGCCAGCCCGTGCTCGGCGGCAACCAGCGCGCTACCGGGTTCAAAGCGCACGTCGCCCTGCGACAAATGCGGATCGGCGGCGTCGATATAGGGCGGATTGCTGGCGATCAGCGCGAAGCGTTGCCCCGCCACCGGCGCAAACCAGCTGCCCTGTAGAAATCGGACGTTGTCGATCTTCAGCTTGTGCGCATTGTGCTGCGCCAGCGCAACCGCCTCCGGCTGCACATCGATGCCGATAGCCGAACAATCCGGGCGCTCACTGGCCAGCGCCAGCGCGATGGCGCCGGTGCCGGTGCCAAGATCGAGGAAATGGCAGGGTTGCGGCGGCAGGCGCGCCAGCGCCAGTTCCACCAGGCATTCGGTATCAGGGCGTGGGATCAGCGTCGCCGGCGAGACCGACAGCGGCAGCGACCAAAACTCGCGCTCGCCCACCAGATAGGCCACCGGCTCACCGCGTTCGCGGCGCGCCAGCAGCGTCTCCAGCTGCTGTTGCTGCGGCGGCGTCAGCAGGGTTTCCCCGAACGCCATCAGGAAGGTTCTGGCCTTGCCGGTCACGAAACCCAACAGGATTTCCGCGTCGCGCCGGGCGCTGTCGCTGTGGGTCAAACGCGCGGCGGCGGCTTTCAGCCAGTATTGATAATCCATCACTCTTGCTCGGCGGACAGCGCAGCCAGCTGATCGGCCTGATACTCCTGCACGATCGGCTGGATCAGCATATCCAGTTTGCCTTCCATCACTTCGTCCAGACGGTAGAGCGTCAGGTTGATGCGGTGGTCGGTTACCCGCCCCTGCGGAAAGTTGTAGGTGCGGTTGCGGTCGGAACGATCGCCGCTGCCCAGCAGGTTGCGGCGAGTGGACGCCTCGGCCTGCTGGCGCTTGGCCATCTCGGCGGCGCGAATGCGCGCGCCCAGCACCGACATCGCCTTGGCTTTGTTTTTGTGCTGCGAACGTTCGTCCTGGCACTCCACCACGATGCCGGTCGGCAGGTGGGTGATGCGGATCGCCGAGTCGGTGGTGTTAACGTGCTGGCCGCCGGCGCCGGAGGAGCGGAAGGTGTCGATTTTCAGATCGCCCGGGTTGATGTCCGGCAGCTCGGCTTCCGGCACTTCCGGCATCACCGCCACGGTACAGGCGGAGGTGTGGATGCGCCCCTGGGATTCGGTTTCCGGCACGCGCTGCACGCGGTGCCCGCCGGATTCAAACTTCAGCTGACCGTACACGCCATCGCCGGAAACTTTGGCAATCACTTCTTTGAAACCGCCGTGTTCGCCTTCGTTGGCGCTCATCACCTCGACACGCCAGCGGCGGCTTTCCGCATAGCGGCTGTACATGCGGAACAGATCGCCGGCAAAGATCGCCGCCTCATCGCCGCCGGTGCCGGCGCGCACTTCGAGGAAGCAGCTGCGCTCATCGTCCGGATCTTTCGGCAGCAGCAACACCTGCAGCTGCTGCTCCAGCGCTTCGCTGGTCGCCCGCGCCTGTTTCAGCTCTTCCTGCGCCATCTCGCGCATTTCCGGATCGTCCAGCATCATTTCCGCCGTCTCCAGATCCTCCTGCACCTGACGCCATTCCAGGAAGCAGCGGCTGACGTCGGTCAGCTGCGCGTATTCTCGCGACAGCGCGCGGAACCGGTCTTGCTCGGCGATGACGCCGGCATCGCCGAGCAGCGCCTGCACTTCTTCATGGCGCTCTTGTAACGCTTCCAGTTTGGCAACAATAGAAGGCTTCATGCGTGGTAATAAACCCTGTTAATAGAGAAAACTAATGCTGATCCAGCCCGAGGCTGTCGCGTAATAACTGCAACCGCTCCACGTCGCCGTCGCCGGCGGCCTGCTGGAGGGATTTGGTAGGGGCATGAATAAGACGGTTGGTCAGTTTATGGGCCAGCTCGTGAATAACCTGCTCCACGTTGGCGCCCTGCGCGATGGCGGCCAGCGCTTTGGCCTCCATTTCCGCGCGAATTTGGTCAGCCTGCGAACGGTAGTCGCGGATGGTTTCCACCGCGCCCTGCGAACGCAGCCAGGCCATGAAGTTGATGCTTTCCTGCTGCACGATCGACTCCGCCTGCACCGCCGCCGCTTTGCGCTGCGCCAGGTTGCTTTGAATGATGGCGTGCAGATCGTCCACGCTGTACAGATAGGCGTTGGCCAGTTTGCCGACTTCCGGCTCGATATCGCGCGGTACGGCGATATCCACCAGCAGCATCGGCTGGTTGCGGCGCGCCTTCAGCGCGCGCTCCACCATCCCCTTACCGATGATCGGCAGCGGACTGGCGGTGGAACTGATGATGATGTCGGCGTCCGCCAGGCGTTCGTCGATCTCCGGCAGGGTGATCACTTCCGCGCCCACCTCGTCCGCCAGCAGCTGCGCGCGCTCGCGGGTGCGGTTGGCGATGATCATGTGCCGCACTTTGTGTTCGCGCAGGTGGCGCGCCACCAGCTCGATGGTTTCACCGGCGCCCACCAGCAAGACGTTGAGATCGGCCAGCGATTCGAAGATCTGCCGCGCTAGGGTACAGGCAGCAAACGCTACGGAGACCGCGCTGGCGCCGATTTCGGTTTCGGTGCGCACGCGCTTGGCGACGGAGAAGGATTTCTGGAACAGACGCTCCAGCTCGCCGGACAGCGACTGGCCGCGTTGCGACTCGGCGAAGGCCTTTTTCACCTGGCCGAGGATCTGCGGTTCGCCCAATACCAATGAGTCCAACCCGCTGGCCACCCGCATCAGATGGCTGACCGCGTCGTTGCCCTGATGCCAGTACAGGCTTTTCTTCACCTCTTCCGGGCGCAGGTTGTGATATGCGCACAGCCAGGCGACCAGCTGCTCGTGCATGTGTTCCTGTTGCTCTACGCTGAGGTACAGCTCGGTGCGGTTGCAGGTGGACAACACGACACCGCCCTGCACCAACGGTTGTTGGAGCAAGCTGGTCAGCGCCTCATCGATGGACTCTGGCGAGAAGGTCACCCTTTCACGCAGAGAAACCGGAGCGGTTTTGTGATTTATACCTAACGCCAGCAGGGTCATTGCTTCGAGTAATACTTATCTTGGTACGGGTTCTCGTTGAACGGCATTCTACTTGATGCGCGGGATCAATAAAAGTAACAACCGCATCTTCCGTTCAATCGCTGTCATAGATGACATCAATTAATGAATAAGCAATAAATACAGCGGGATAAATAGTCATAGGCTAGGTTGATTGCTTAAATTTTAGCGCAGTTTGCGATAACGCGCACGCTATTCGGCGTACGCAACGGCGGCGTTTGCGCAACTCCGGCACCGCTTATCGGGCGCGCCTCCCCGCCTTTAGGCGATTGTGTTACGCTTAATGGCGACCCCGACGCGCGTACCGGGTTGGCATTGCGCCGGCAAAAGCGGAAAGATTCAACGCGATGCAGCAAAAAATTGACGCGCCGCCGCCGCCCCGTTAGCGTGAGCGCTGAATCCGGGTTTCGTCGCGCATGCCCGCAAGGACAAAAGGACAAGAGAAAGTTATGCCAATACGCAAAGTTAGTTTGCTCCGTCTGATCCCGCTGGCCAGCCTGGTGCTGGCCGCCTGTACCACCACCAAGCCGACCGGCCCGGCCACCAGCCCGACTTCACCGCAGTGGCGCGCCCATGAGCAGGCAGTGCAACAGCTCAGCACCTATCAGACCCGCGGCTCCTTCGCCTACTTGTCTGATCAGAAAAAAGTCTACGCCCGCTTCTTCTGGCAGCAGTTCTCGCCGGAGCGCTACCGCCTGCTGCTGACCAACCCGCTGGGCAGCACGGAAATGGATCTCAACGTGCAGAAAAACGTGGTGCAGCTGACCGACAACCAGGGCAAACGCTACGTCAGCGACAACCCGGAAGAGATGATCCGCAAGCTGACCGGCATGGCGATCCCGCTGAACAACCTGCGCCAGTGGATGCTCGGCCTGCCGGGCGAAGCCAGCGATTTTGCGCTGGATGACCAATATCGCCTGAGCAAGCTGACCTACCAGCAAGGCGGCCAGACCTGGAAAGTGGATTACCAGGGCTACAGCAACGAGGTGCAGCCGACGCTGCCGAACCGCCTGGAGCTGCAGCAGGGCGACCAGCGCATCAAGCTGAAGATGGATAACTGGACGCTCAAATGATCCGCCAGTGGCCCTCCCCCGCGAAACTCAACCTGTTTTTGTACATCACCGGCCGTCGTGAAGACGGCTATCACCTGCTGCAGACGCTGTTCCAGTTTCTGGACTACGGCGATACCCTGACCATCGACCCTCGCCAGGACGACCGCATTCATCTGCTGACGCCGGTCGACGGCGTTCCAGACGAGCAGAACCTGATCGTGCGCGCCGCCCGCCTGCTGCAGCGCTATTGCGATGAACGCGGCCTGCAAACCGCGCCGCGCGGCGCCGACATCAGCATCGACAAGCGCCTGCCGATGGGCGGCGGTTTGGGCGGCGGTTCCTCCAACGCCGCCACCGTGCTGGTGGCGCTGAACGAACTGTGGCGCTGCGGTCTTGGCGACGACCAACTGGCAGCGCTGGGGCTCAGCCTCGGCGCCGACGTGCCGGTGTTCGTGCGCGGCCACGCCGCCTTCGCCGAAGGCATCGGCGAGCGCCTGCAGCCGGCCGAGCCGCAGGAAAAATGGTATCTGGTGGCGCATCCTGGCGTCGGCATCCCGACGCCGGTTATCTTCGGCGACCCCGAATTAAAAAGAAACACCCCGGTTCGCTCCTTAAGTGAGCTGTTGCAGGCGCCGTACGCAAATGATTGCGAACCGATCGCAAGAAAACGTTTTCGCGAGGTTGAACAGCTTCTTTCATGGCTGTTAGAATACGCCCCGTCACGCCTGACTGGCACAGGTGCTTGTGTGTTTGCTGAATTCGACACAGAAATCGCCGCCCGTCAGGTGTTAAATCAAGCCCCGGAGTGGTTGTGTGGTTTTGTAGCGCGCGGCGTTAACGTCTCCCCACTACATCGCATTCGTTCCGGGCGGTTTGAGTCGTAGCCCAACGTTTCGCTGCGCAGGGTCATGCACACCTGGCCCTGTTATCCCTGCGCTGCCTGCGGTCTCAATTTTAGTTTTACATACCCGTATGTATATTGCGCCGGCGTCGCCGACTGCCCCTTGGCGATGTCGCATGACAATATCTTCTCTGGACGCAAGCCTGAGGTTCTTCTCGTGCCTGATATGAAGCTTTTTGCTGGTAACGCCACCCCGGAACTAGCACAACGTATTGCCAACCGTTTGTACACCAGCCTTGGTGACGCCGCTGTAGGTCGTTTTAGCGACGGCGAAGTGAGCGTGCAAATCAACGAAAATGTACGCGGCGGTGATATTTTCATCATCCAGTCCACCTGTGCCCCGACCAACGACAACCTGATGGAACTGGTTGTGATGGTCGACGCCCTGCGTCGCGCCTCCGCAGGTCGTATTACCGCCGTTATCCCTTACTTCGGCTATGCCCGCCAGGATCGCCGCGTGCGTTCCGCGCGTGTACCCATCACCGCCAAGGTGGTTGCCGATTTCCTCTCCAGCGTAGGGGTTGACCGCGTTCTGACGGTGGATCTGCATGCTGAGCAGATTCAAGGCTTCTTCGACGTACCGGTAGACAACGTGTTCGGCAGCCCGATCCTGCTGGAAGACATGCTGCAGCAGAACCTGGAAAACCCGATCGTGGTTTCCCCGGACATCGGCGGCGTAGTGCGTGCTCGCGCCATCGCCAAACTGCTGAACGACACCGACATGGCCATCATCGACAAACGCCGCCCGCGCGCGAACGTTTCTCAGGTGATGCACATCATCGGTGACGTGGCAGGCCGCGACTGCGTGCTGGTCGACGACATGATCGACACCGGCGGTACCTTGTGTAAAGCGGCTGAAGCGTTGAAAGAACGCGGTGCCAAGCGCGTATTCGCCTACGCGACGCACCCGATCTTCTCCGGCAACGCCGTGGACAACATCAAGAACTCGGTGATTGATGAAGTGATCGTCTGCGACACCATTCCGCTGTCGCCGGAAATCAAGGCACTGAAAAACGTTCGCACTCTGACCCTGTCCGGCATGCTGGCTGAAGCCATCCGCCGCATCAGCAACGAAGAGTCGATCTCTGCGATGTTCGAGCATTGATTCGTCGTCTTTCCGGTGCGGTGCCCACCGTGCCGGAAAGATAGCGAGCCCGACACCAGAAAAAGAAAAACCCGTTGGTGCGTGAGCAACAACGGGTTTTCTACTCGTAGTCCAACATGACCTCAGACCTTAATGCACGGCAGATATTCCCTTGCCCTGCTCTTGCTTCCCTTCTGATTTTTTAATCAATGCGACGAACGATGTTGGTCGTTACGGCACCGTTTATCAAAGTGTTTTACCCACCAGTAGCGATCCGCCACCTGCTCGCGGCCGCCTATACGCGCGCCCACCAGCCATAACAGCGCGCCGACGAAGATACTCATGATGGCGCCGTGGGCGAAAAATTGCGGTAAATTGAACTGGGAAACTTCAGCAATAATGGAGTATCCAACGCCGCCGATCATCACGACCAGCCCCAGCCCCATAAAAAAGTTGCCCATTCTGTCCGCGCTTCTACGTTTCATATGCCACCTCCATGATTGCCATGTGCCAACCGGGATAACGCTGCAACTTGTTAACCCACTTTGATAAGTTAAGTATAGTCCTTGTTATGGCAAGGGGATTGCGGAGGCGATCACAAATGGTAAAGAATTATTGACACTTCTTAACACGCCACTGAAAATTAGCAGACAAATTGAATGATTCAGCTAATGAATCATTCGTCTTTCTTACCAACGCCGAAGGCAGAGATCGGATTTTGTCATTCACCGCCCCGACAGGTAGACTAAGGCCCTTTCCATTACCCTGATCATAGTGAATCTCCCAGTGAGCAGTATTAAATTGATAGTCGGCCTGGCCAACCCGGGCGCGGAATACGCCCAGACACGCCACAACGCCGGCGCCTGGTACGTCGATCTGCTGGCACAGCGCCACAATCAGCAGTTGAAAGAAGAGAGCAAGTTCTTCGGCTACACCGCCCGTTTGAATCTGGCGGGCAACGACGTGCGCCTGCTGGTGCCGACCACCTTCATGAACCTGAGCGGCAAAGCGGTGCTGGCGATGGCCAATTTCTACCGCATCGAACCCAACGAGATCCTGGTGGCGCACGACGAGCTGGATCTGCCGCCCGGCGTGGCAAAAATCAAGCTCGGCGGCGGCAACGGCGGCCACAACGGCCTGAAAGACATCCAAAACAAGTTCGGCAATAACCCGAACTTCTACCGCCTGCGCATCGGCATCGGCCATCCGGGCGACAAGAACAAGGTGGTGGGCTTCGTGCTCGGCAAGCCGCCGGCCAGCGAGCAGAAGATGATTGACGAAGCGATCGACGAGTCGCTGCGCTGCACCGAGATGCTGATGAAGGACGGGCTGGAAAAAACCGTTCAGCGCCTGCACAGCTTCAAGGCGCAGGCCTGAACCTTACCGCAGCGGGCGCCCTGCCCGCTGCCGGCTTTTAGCCGCGCGGGTTGAAGGTCTCCTCGCCCACGCGGCGATCATCGGCGGCGAACCCCTCTTCCGCCACGTAATACTGCGGATCGTCCAGTTCATGGCTGCAAAACGGCCCGGCGCGCTTGAGCAGGCGCACGCAGTCACCGCTCAGGTGGCGCAGACGAATGCTTTTCCCCGCCGCCAGATAACGCGCCGTCAGCTTATCGATCGCTTCTACGCCGCTGGAATCCATCACCCGGGTGCCGGCAAAGTCCAGCACCACGTTCTGCGGATCGCCTTGCGGCTCGAACAGCTCGGCAAAAGCCGCGGCCGAGCCGAAGAACAGCGGACCATCGAGCCGATACACCGCCACGTCGCCCGTCACCTGCCGCTGGCGCACGCGGATGCGTGCCTGCTGCCAGGCGAACACCAGCGCCGAGATAATCACCCCGCTGATCACCGCCACCGCCAGATCGGTAAAGATGGTGATCAACGTGACGGCGATCATCACCAGCGCGTCCGCCTTCGGCATACGACGCAAACGGCGCAGCGAACTCCACTCGAAAGTGTTGTAACACACCACCAGCATCACCCCGGCCAGCGCCGCCACTGGCAGCAGGCCGATATAGCGCGACAGGCTAACCACAAATAAAATCAGCAGGATAGCGCCCACCGTGCCGGAGATGCGCCCGCGCCCGCCCGAGGTGAAGTTGATGATCGACTGGCCGATCATCGCACAACCGGCGAAGCAGCCGAACAGGCCGCACACCGCGTTACCGGCGCCCTGCGCGATGCTTTCGCGGTTACCGTTGCCCTTCTTGCCGCCCATTTCATCCAGCACCGTCATGGTCAGCAGCGATTCAATCAAACCGACCAGGGCAATCACTACTGCATAGGGTAGCACCACCCGCACCATCTCCAGGGTAAACGGCGCCGTCGGCAGGCTGAAGTGCGGCAGCGCGCCGGAAATGTCCGCCAGATCGCCCACCCGCAGCGTATGCAGATTGAGGCCGATCGCCAACGCCGAAACCACCAGCAGCGCCGCCAGCGAAGACGGAATGGCTTTGGTCAGGCGCGGGAACAGCACCACCACCGCAATCGCCAGCGCCACCAGGCCGTACATCAGCGGCCCCTGCCCGGCGATCATCTTCAGCTGCGCCAGCATGATGACGATCGCCAGGCCATTGACGAAGCCGTGGATCGCCGGCAGCGGCACCAGGCGAATGAACTTGCCCAGCCGGAAGGCGCCGATCAGGATTTGAATCCCCCCGGCAAACAGCGTGGCCCACAGCACGTAACCCATGCCGTACTGCGCCGCCAGACTCATCAGCACCACCACAATGGAACCTGCGGCGCCGGAAACCATGCCCGGCTTGCCGCCGAACAGCGCCGTGACCAGGCCGATAATAAACGCGGTATGTAAACCGACGATCGGCGAAAGACCGGCGACCAGCGAAAAGCCGACCGCCTCGGGGATCATCGAAACCGCCACCACAAAGCCCGCCAGGACTTCATTTTTAACGTCCGCGATCCTGACGTTACTCAGGTTAAACATGCATTATTCACTTATGACAGATGACATCATCTCCCCGCGTAGCGGGTATGGGGTACCGCAAGGGGCGGCAGACTGCAGGCGGGCACAGCTCAGGGTGGCGTAGGCAAGAAATACATCCGGCGCGTTTCCTGTCGGTTAATCGGAACGGCCAGTATGGTTAAATGTGATCCAAATCTCAATCAAAAACCGGTCGCCCGCGCTGCATTCGCCCCGGCCAAGCAAGTCTGATCGAGATAAACGCCCATTACGTGTATAATAGCGGCATTATTTTGCCCTTTATGCAGTTGGTTAAATCTAACAGACTGATAGTTAAGATATTTAAGGTGATTACAACATGGGATTCAAATGCGGTATCGTCGGCCTGCCTAACGTAGGCAAATCCACCCTGTTCAACGCGTTGACCAAAGCGGGCATTGAAGCAGCCAACTTCCCGTTCTGCACCATTGAACCGAACACCGGTGTGGTGCCGATGCCCGATCCGCGTCTGGATAAGCTGGCCGAGATCGTCAAGCCGCAGCGCATTCTGCCGACCACCATGGAATTCGTCGACATCGCCGGCCTGGTGAAAGGCGCGTCCAAGGGTGAAGGCCTGGGCAACCAGTTCCTGACCAACATCCGCGAAACCGAAGCCATCGGCCACGTGGTGCGCTGCTTCGAGAACGACAACATCATTCACGTCAACAACAAGGTCGATCCGGCCGAAGACATCGACGTGATCAACACCGAACTGGCGCTGTCTGACCTGGACACCTGCGAGCGCGCCATCCACCGCGTGCAGAAGAAAGCCAAAGGCGGCGACAAAGACGCCAAAGCCGAGCTGGCGGCGCTGGAGAAATGCCTGCCGCACCTGGAAAACGCCGGCATGCTGCGCGCGCTGGATTTGAGCGACGAAGACAAAGCGGCGATCAAATACCTGAGCTTCTTGACCCTGAAGCCAACCATGTACATCGCCAACGTCAACGAAGACGGCTTCGAGAACAACCCGTACCTGGACACCGTGCGTAAAATCGCCGACGCCGAAGGCTCCGTGGTGGTTGCCGTGTGCGCCGCCGTGGAATCCGACATCGCCGAGCTGGAAGACGAAGATCGCGACGAGTTCATGGCAGAACTGGGCCTGGAAGAGCCGGGCCTGAACCGCGTGATCCGCGCCGGTTACGAGCTGCTGAACCTGCAAACCTACTTCACCGCCGGCGTGAAAGAAGTGCGCGCCTGGACCATCCCGGTCGGCGCCACCGCCCCGCAGGCGGCCGGCAAGATCCACACCGACTTCGAGAAAGGCTTTATCCGCGCGCAAACCATCGCCTTTGACGACTTCATCACCTACAAGGGTGAGCAAGGCGCCAAAGAAGCCGGCAAAATGCGCTCAGAAGGTAAAGACTACATCGTCAAAGACGGCGACGTGATGAACTTCCTGTTCAACGTCTAACCCTACCCCGCAGCGTATCTCTCGGCTGCTGGAAACGGAAAAATCCACGCTTCGGCGTGGATTTTTTTTGTCTCGCGATTCCGCGTGTTAGCGCTCTGGATAAGAATCTAATGTCAAAGGCACAACGCACTGAACGTTACGATGAGCAACGGACAGTTTTATTTAGTAGAGCCCCTCATCCAGCATGATTGAATTTTATGCTACTTAATACTTCCGCAACTGCAGTAAGATAGTTCCCTATTGGATATGAGTAAGCTAGACAGGGATAATAGCGATGCCTCTACCTAACCGAATGAGACCCACAAAAGTCAGTAGCAAAAAGATCAATGAGCTGGCAAACAAAGTTAAGCAGATACTTTCAAGAATTGACGAAGGTTTTGACGAACAAGATTCCGTTTTAGAAGCAATGATAGTCGAATGGAACAGCCAGGTTGCATGCCCCTATGCGTTTTCAGATTTCAGAGATTTCTCCTCCTGGACCAGTGCCAAGGAGTTCACCCACATGGCTTTCAATCTGGAAAAATTCTATGTGGATTTTACCTGGGATGAATTGGTTCAAACACTTCGCTGTGTGTCTGATGCCAAAAGTAAGGAATCCGAACAAAATTTCGCTCTTGCACTGCTTGAGAAAAATTTTGATGGCAATCCATCAGACCTCATTTTTTGGCCGGATGAATGGTTCCAGGATCCTGATATGTTCCATGTTGACCTGACAACCGAAGAGATTGCCGGCTATTTAATGGCCCGCTCTGGCAGGCATTTAGCTGATGCGCCTGAAATAGAGTTAAAGTATCCCATACCCATGATTAATCCTTAATCAACGCGCCCTCCACTTCTTTTCAATTTGAACGCTGAATGTGGAGTCCGTATATCACCCACAGCGGCCTCAGCTAAAGGCTTTCCATATAGTTGAATGCGTTCATCAGCTCTTCTTCAGTTAACGGTGATTCCAGATTTGAGCCTGACTCTTTCTCAACTTTTATCAGAAGCTCACTGCGAGTCATTCCCAATCGGTTCGCCACATGGTTAGCACAACTGCGCGCGTGAGACGCTCTGTGTGCCAGCGACATTGCTGTATTCAACACTTTTTTCCTCGCTGATGAATGAGACATGGCTTCTCCCTGCAAGCGACATTTTTATCCATTCTAACACTTCCGAAAAACAGCCTCTTGGAGGCTGCCTTTCAATTTTTTTCGGCAGATACAGTACGCATTATTTCATAGTCCACAAGCATTACCGGTGCTCATTATGTCCATTTCTCGCGGTTATCCCCCTCCCACGCCGAAGGCCGATTCTCGCTGCACCACTTCTCGCCTGCCGCCGTCCCCGGCGCCGGCGGTTTTAATCCGTCAATCGTCCACAGCGAGAACGGCGTTTCATCGACGTGCAGTTCCCAGCGCAACCCGCGGGCGGCGATGTAGGGTTGCAGGATGCGGGTGCAGGCCGCCAGGAATTGCTGCTGCTCCGCGTCGTTGTCCATGGCGCGCGCGATGTGGTCGATGGTCACACGTACGAAATCATCGGCCGGTTCGCCGCCGAGATAGGCCGAACCTGGCGGCAGCGCGTGGAAGAACACGTTGACGTAAAAGCGCGGCAAAAAATCCTGGTACAGGGCGGTGACCTTCTGCGCAATCGCGCGTTTATCGGCGGCGCTGAAGGCCGGCTCAGGATGGTAAATCTGCCACAGTGGCATAACGTTTTCTCCTCGGTGAAGGCGTGGGTTTCCGGCCGGCGTTCAGGCCATCAGCCGCTGTTAAATATACACTCCAATAATAAGAGTAATAACTCCAATTATTGAAGTTATCAAGCCGAGGCGATAAAATTATCCGCATTCGGGCGTCAAACAGAGGTAAAGCAACGTGAAAGCAAAAGGGTTTGAAGGCATGACGTGCTCGGTGGCGCACGTGCTGTCGGCATTGGGCGATCGCTGGGGTGCGATCCTCATGCGCGATCTGCTGCTGGGGCTCTCGCGCTATGACGATTTGCGCCAGTCGACCGGTATCACCAACAATACGCTGACCGATCGGCTCAAGGCCCTGGAAAACCATGGCCTTATCGAAAAGCGGCAATACCAGACGCGCCCCGATCGTTACGAGTACCTGCCGACGGAGAAGGGAAAAGATCTCGGGCTGCTGGTGATGGCGATGATTCAGATTGGCGACAAATGGAATCTGTCCGAGCTGGCCGGGCCGCCGCTGCGCGTGGTTGACCGCGTAACCGGCCACCCTGCCACCCTGCGCGCGGTGGATGCCGTGACCGGCGAATCGCTGCCGCCGCAAAACCTGGCGCTGGCGGCCGGGCCCGGCGCCGATGAGAGCACGCGATGGCGGCTGGCCGTCGGCAAAACCCGCTAACGGTGCGCTACAACAGCGCTATCATCTTCAGTAGTTCGACCCGATTGCGGATGCCGAACTTTTTGCCGGCATTGTTGAGGTGCGAATAAACGGTTTTCGGGTGCAGGTTAAGCCGCCGAGCGGTCAGGCGGATATCTTCGGTGCGGGCGGTTTCACACAGCACCGCCGCTTCGCCAGGCGTGATCGCCGCCGCCCGCTGCCGGTTCACCACGTGCCGTTCGCTCGTCTCCTGGTGGGCCAGCGTTGCGCAGGTCTCTCGCACCACCTGTAGCGCTTCCCGTTTGTGCAAAATCGCATCCGGCTGCGCCGCCGCGATAAATGCCAGGATCAGCGGCGAAGTCTTATCGACGAAGAACAATATCCGGACATTTTTATATTCAGCGCGGCAAAGGTGAATAAACGTCAAATAGGCTTCGAACCGATAAATTTCATGGGGAAAATCCATGATAATTAAACCAGGCGCCGGGCTTATATTTTTAATAATATTAATATTGGGAGAGGATAAGGTTATCACCCCACCGCCTAATAATGTTTTCATGCCCAACCGGCACAGCGGTGAACCGTCGATATAAATCACTCTCACTTTAATTCTCCTTATCAGCATGGACGCATGCTTCCACACCTCAGGCGGCTTGTCGCTGCTCTTTTTTGGGGTAATTCGCCTGCAAAGCACACCGATATAAAACATCTTGATAACATGTTTTTCAAATAATCAGGCAACCGTCAGCACGTTGATTAATACGCAAAAAAGGCATGAATGTTTCAAATTATTTCAATCACAAAAACTGGTAATCCAATAAAATCGCAACGCAATGATATAGATCTATTTTCTATTTTGTATGATATAAGCGCAAATGAAAAAAAATGTAAC
Organism: Serratia bockelmannii; assembly: GCF_008011855.1. Lineage (GTDB taxonomy): Bacteria > Pseudomonadota > Gammaproteobacteria > Enterobacterales > Enterobacteriaceae > Serratia > Serratia bockelmannii. The sequence goes on along the minus strand of NZ_VOUX01000005.1, from coordinate 57,332 downwards.
AGCAGGCTTTCTCGTCTTATTGCCTTATTCAAAACACCTATAGGGAAAATTCTTAGTTTGTTAGGATGAAAATCCATGTTTGCCGACGCGTTTAAAAAACAATTGCGCAACATGATTAACCCACAACCGCACGTCAGTAATTTATTACTGTCAGGAAAGCTTTTCTCTAAAGTAAATTAAAGGGCATTTCACATGAATGTTAAATTAGTCGCATTATCCATGCTGGCTCTCTCCGGCACCTGTGCGGCCGCTTCGTCCAATACGGTGCAATTTAAAGGCGAAGTCAGCACGCAAACCTGCTCGGTGAATATTAACGGCAACCAATCCAACCCGGTCGTTCTGCTGCCGACCGTCGCCGCCAGCAAGCTCGCCGCCAAAGGCGCCACCGCCGGCGACACCACCTTTACCGTCAACGTGACCGGCTGTGCGGCCGCAACCAGCGATACGGCGATCAAAACCGTGCTGGCGGGCAACAACCCAACCACCAACGGCAACCTGGGCAACGCGGGCGATGCGGCCAAAGTGTCCATTCAACTGCTGGACAGTGACGCCACCACGCCGCTGTCGTTCGCCAGCGGTTCGACCGTCACCACGTCGGCGATGACGCTGGCGAAAGACGCCACCTCCACCTCGCAGAACCTGGTGGCCCGCTACTACGCGGAAGACACCGGCGTGGCGGCCGGTTCGGTGATCGCCACCGCACAGTTCGCCATTAGCTACAAATAAGCCGGCGTCAGGCGCCATACCTGTTGATGCCAGCGCCGCCCTTCGCCGGGCGGCGCTGAATGACTCGCTCCCTTTATCGGTTCACGTTTATGCCGCAGATAACCCGCTCCGCCCGCCGATGGGCCGCCCTGTCGCTTTGCCTGATAAGTTTTGCCGCTACCCACGCGTCGGCCAGCGTGACGCTGCTCGGCAACCGCGTGATCTACCCCGCCGAGGCACGGGAAAAAACGTTGCAGTTCACCAACGACGACGGCACCCCGGCGCTGATGCAAATCTGGCTCGACATCAATAACCCCAAATCCACGCCGGAAAACGCCGATGCGCCCTTTGTCGCCTCGCCGCAAATCTTCCGCATGAATCCGCACAGCGGGCAGATGGTGCGGCTGTCGTTCGTCGGCCAGCCGCTGCCGCGCGATCGCGAATCGCTGTTCTACCTCAACTTCCTGCAGGTGCCCGCGGTGCGCCAGACGGACAGCGACAAAAACAAACTGCTGCTGGTGGTCACCAATCGGCTGAAGGTGTTCTATCGCCCCGCCGGGCTGGCCGGTGACGCCAACCACGTTATCGATCGGCTCAGCCTGCGCCAGGCCGGCAACGCGCTGCACGTCGACAACCCGACCGGCTACTACGCCAACGTCAGCCAGGCCGCGATCCTCAGCGGCGCGAAACGCACCGTGATCCCGCAGGCGGATCTGATCCCGCCGTTTTCGCAGGCCAGCTGGCCGGTGAACGGGGAGGTGCGGCAGGTCGCACTGCGCGTCATCAATGACTATGGGGTGGAAATCACACGCACCCTGAGCGTCGCGCGCTGACGCCAGACAGGGAGGTTTTCATGTTCGATGCTCGCAAAGCGACGCCGCTGCCCGCACGCTGGTGTTGCGCGCTGCTGGCGCTGCCGCTGGGCTGCGCCGCCGCCGACGGCTATACCTTCGATCCCACGCTGCTGCGCGGCAGCGTGCTGAGCAACAGCGCCCTGAGCCAGTTCAACCAACAGGACGCCGTCGCCCCCGGCAGCTATCAGATCGATCTGTATCTCAACGGCCAGTTTCTCGAGCGCGATCAAATTCGCTTCGTGCGCGAAGGCAAGCAGGTGTTGCCCTGTTTCGATCGGCCGCAGCTGACGCGCTTCGGGCTGAAAAATCCGCCGGCGGCCGCCGAAGCAGAATGCCTGCTGCCTGGGCGGGATCTGAAGGATATCGCGGTGAGCGCGGACATTTCGCGGCTGCGGCTGGATCTCAGCATTCCGCAGGCGCTGTTGAACGGCCAGCCGCGCGGCAGCGTCAATCCCGCCAGCCTGGACAGCGGCGAATCGATGGCCTTCGTCAATTACAACCTCAACCAGTACCACGTCAGCTACCGACAGGGGCAAACCCGCGATCTCGACTCGACCTACGCCAACCTGAACGGCGGGTTCAACCTCGGGCTATGGCGCTACCGCCAGCAGTCCAGCTACCGCTACGATCGGGAGTTCGGCGGCCACCTGGACACCAGCCGCCGCTACGTGCAGCGCGCGATCTTGCCCTGGCGCAGCGAAATGCTGTTGGGCGAAGGCTTTACCGACGGGCACTTCTTCTCCGGCCTGGGCTTTCGCGGCATTCAGCTCAGTTCGGACGACCGCATGCTGCCGGATTCACAGCGCGGCTATGCGCCGGTGGTGCGCGGCGTGGCGAAAAGCAACGCGCGCGTGACGGTGCTGCAGGGCAAAAGCACGCTGTATGAAACCACCGTCGCACCGGGGCCGTTCGCCATCAACGATCTGTACGCCACCAACTACGCCGGCGATCTCACCGTGGTGGTGACCGAAGCCGACGGCAGCGTCAGCACCTTCACCGTGCCGTTCGCCGCGGTGCCGGAATCCATCCGCCCCGGCCAGTCGCGCTACTCCGCGATCGTCGGCCGTTCCCGCTACGTCGGCGACAACGATCTGTTCAGCGAAGTGACCTGGCAGCACGGTCTGACCAACGCCCTGACCTTCAACCTCGGCAACCAGCTGGCGGACGGCTACCAGGCGATGATGCTGGGCGGCGTGTACAGCAGCTGGCTGGGCGCCTTCGGCATGGATACCACCTATTCCCACGCCAGCCTGCCGGACGGCGGCGCCTCCGGCTGGATGCTGCACCTCTCTTACAGTCGAACCTTCAGCCCGACGGACACCACCTTATCCATCGCCGGCTACCGCTACTCTACCGAAGGCTTTCGCGATCTCAGCGACGTGCTCGGCGTACGGCGCGCCGCCACTACCGGCCAAAACTGGCAGTCCGACTCCTACCGCCAGCGTTCGCGTTTCGAGGTCGCCGTCAATCAGGGGATGGGGGCATTCGGCAGCCTGACGATGTCCGGCTCGACTCAGGACTACCGCGATCAGCGCGGCCGCGATAATCAGCTCCAGTTGGGTTGGGGGAAAACCTTCGGCAACGGCGTGGCGCTTAACCTCTCCGTCACCCGCACCCGCAGCCTGGGCGACAGCAACGGCGACTACCGCGGCTACGGGCCGCTGGACAACGTCTACAGTGCGCCGCTGGCGCAGAACACGCAAACCGTCACCGCCCTGTCGCTGAGCTTCCCGCTCGGACGTTCATCATCCGCCCCCAGCGTCTCGCTGTTGGCCAACCACAGCCAGGGTCAGGGCGGCAACTATCAGGCTGCGCTGTCGGGCAGCGTCGGCGACGAGCAGCCGGTCAGCTACGGCCTGAACTTCACCACCGACGACGATCGCCAACAAAGCATCTGGGGCGGCAACCTGCAAACCCGCCTGCCTTACGCCAACGTCACCGGCTCGTTCTCCACCGCGCGCCAGTACCGACAAGGCTCCCTGTCGCTGCAGGGCGCCGTGGTGGCGCACCGCGGCGGCGTGACATTAGGGCCGTATGTCGGCGATACCTTCGCCCTGATCGAGGCGCCCGGCGCCAGCGGCGCACGGGTGATGGACGGCCAAGGGGCGCGTGTCGATCGCTTCGGCTACGCCCTGGCGCCGTCGCTGGTGCCCTATCACTACAACACCGTCGCGCTGAACCCCGAGGGCATGAACGACAAAGCGGAACTGGAAGACGGCCAGCGCCGCGTCGCCCCGTACGCCGGCGCCACGGTGCGCCTGCACTTCAACACCGTGCGCGGCCAGGCGCTGCTGATCACCGCGCAGCGGCCCGATAACGCACCGATCCCGATGGGCGCCAACGTCCTTGACACGGCAGGCAACAGCGTGGGCATGGTCGGCCAGGCCAATCAGGTATATCTGCGCAGCGATAAGCGCGCCGGGGAACTGACGCTGAACTGGGGCGACGCGCCCAGCCAACAGTGCACGCTGCATTACCGCTTGCCCGCCGGGGAAGACGGCCCGATTCAGCGGCTCAGCGCCCCATGTCGCTAGCCCATTAAACGTATTCTCAGGAGAGACGATGAAACGTATTGCTTACCCGATCGCCGCCCTGGCGCTGCTTGCTCTGTCGCTGTTCGGCGCGCCCGCCGCGCTGGCCCAATGCACCCGAGTCGCCCCCTGGATCGATTCCGGTTGCGATCCCTGCGGGGTGGGCACGGCGCTGGGCCGGGTCAATCTGACCAGCACTTACCTGCAGCCCGTCGGTACGCCGCTCGGCACCAGCGTGTTCGATCTTACGTCCGGCACGCGCTATCCGGATCCCAACAAGGTGTTGTATGAATGCGACGCTAGCGATGCGGGGCAGATCTATGAAGTCTTCGCCACCAACGGCGACGATCGCGTCGGCGGCTATTACGATCTGGGCGCCCAGGACGGCAACCCCAACTACTACGCCACCTACTTCCCTTACGTCGGCATCCGCCTGACCCACCTGGATTCCGGCAAGGTTTTTACCCGCTACTGGCAGTCGGCGCCGATTACCCGCTACGCCACCGTCGGCAGCAAAATTCAGATCCGGGTGAAAGACTTCAGCGCCATCCGTGCCGACCTGATCCGCATCAGTTCGCTGCCGGGTGCGGGCGCCAGCAACTACTGTGGCTACAGCGCCGGCAACCCGCTAGTGGGCATGGCCTCGACCACCGGCAATTCGAACTATACCTGCACGCAGCCGAACGGCTATGTCACCTTTCAGGGGCCCGGCATCGCCTCGGATCCTATCGGCAGCGACTCCGCCACCAACTACGCCACCTGGGGCACCGGGCGGTGGAACGCGATGGGCATGGGCACCGCACCGATCTCCTCATTGACCTATACCGCCACCTGCGTGGCGCGCAACGTCACGCCGCTGGTGATCCTGCCGACCCTCTCCGTCAGCCAGCTGACCGCCGGGCAAACCTCACAGGCGCAGTTCACCCTCAATATCGAATGTGACAACGCCGCCGTGTCCGGCGTCAGCAGCAACAATACCGCCCTCGGCCTGCAGGTGCCGTATGAAAGCTATGTCGCGGCGCAGCGGCTCGGGTTAGTCAGCGCCAACGGCGGCGTGAGCTACCTGCTCTCCAGCGGCTACGGCACCGACAGCAGCGTCGCCACCGGCGTGGGTATCGCGCTCGCCAACGCCGGCAACGGCGCGCCGATGAACTTCGTCGGCTGGGCGCGCTGCAGCGCCGGGCAATGCCCGCAAGGTAATGACGCCGGCTGGTACCCAGTGCTTAACGGCGCCAGCGGCGGGGGCAGCACCGCGGCGGGGTTTACCCACTACACCACCCAACTCACTGCCACGCTCGCCCGGCTGCCCGGGCAGACCGTCACCGCGGGCAAAGTGGACGCCAGGGCCTACGTCTGGGTTAAGGTGCAATGATGAGAAAGAAATATCTGACGATGGGATGCGCCCTGTTGCTGACGCTGGCGACCATGGGCGCGCAGGCGGGCATCATCGCCTCCGCCACGCGGGTGATCTTTCACGAGGGCGAGACGGAAAAAACCCTGATGCTGCTCAACACCAACGGCTATCCGATCGTAGCGCAAACCTGGGTCGATAACGGCGACGTCAACGCCGCCCCCGAACTGTCCCGCGCACCGTTTGTCACCCTGCCCAGCGTATTCGCCCTGCCGCCTTCCGCGCTGAAAGGGCTGCGGATCCTGTTTGCCGGCGCGAGCCTGCCCACCGACAGGGAGTCGGTGTTCTGGCTTAACCTGTATGAGATCCCGCCCAGCCGGCCGATCACGCCGCCGCAGGCGTCGCGCGTGACGATGGCGATGAACACGCAGATGAAAATCTTCTACCGCCCCAGAGCGCTGAAGGGAAACGCCGACAACGCGGCCGAGGCCGTTTCGTTCACGCTGCAAAAATCACCGCGTGGCTATCTGCTGCGCTGTCACAACCGGTCGGCGTTTTATCTCTCCTTCGCTCGCATCGCCGTGCAAACCGACAGGCGCGATGCCCCGGTGCGGCAAGAAAGCGACATGACGACCGCGCCATTCAGCACGCGGGATTATCACCTCGACGGCGTTGCGGCGTCGGGGCTCCCCTCTCAGATCACCGTTCAGGCCACCCTCATCAACGACCAAGGCCAACAGATCGTCAAGTCATACACAGCAAACCCATAACGATAAAAAGCAGCACATTTTTTTTAAGTACAGGAAATAGGGAAAATGAGTCTAAGCAGATTCCAGCTACAGTTTCACCTGGAGAAACAGGCCAACATCATCAGGCAGTCACCGGCGTTTCACGCCGCCATCGTCAAACACGGGGAGTTATTAAAAGAGACCTACAAGAAACATCCGCTGTTTTATAAAATCATCTTCAGGAACAGCCGGTTCATCATTTGTTCCACCATCCTGTCCATTTATTACCACCAGCCCGACGCCGGGCTGAAAGACGTCAAAGCCTTTTTTAAAGGAAAGAACATGATCAGCGAGAACTCCCTGGACTCCTTTCTGTTCTTTTTGCGGGTCGGCCGGCGACTGGAGGTCAAACCCTGCGAACATGACAAACGCCAGCTGCGCTATAAGCCTACGCCGCACGCGCTGGCGGAAACCCAGGCGCTGATCGCCTCCATGGCGCGGCCCTATCAGGCGCTGGCGCCGCAGATGCCCATCGCGGCGCTGCTGGCGGCGCCCGACTTTCTGCCCACCTTTTTCGCCGCCTACGGGCAACTGATGCTCAAGGAGATCTACCTGATCGATCTGGTGCCGCAATCCGGACTGTTTATCAGCAAGGACGCCGGCCACATGGTGCTGCTGATGCTGCATATCGAAAGCATCCGGCAGGACTCCCCCTTTCTGCTGCTCTCCTCGGCGAAAATCGCCAAGTCGTGCTCCGTCTCACGCGCGCACGTGAATCGCATTCTGCAGGCGGCGGAAAAATCCGGCCTGCTGACCACCACCAATAACGTGGTGATCGAACTCAACAGCTCGTTCTTTATCATGGCGGAGCGCTACTTCAGCCTCTATTTCGCGATGGTCGAATGCGGGCTTGAATGGGTTTGGCAAAACTGGCAAGAAGGCCAGACAGCAAAACCGTAAGTTGACGCCAAGACTAAATCGTCACATGCCAAGAGGTGAAATACTCACAAGACAGGCAATACAGTGTAAAAATCATCCTATAGAGAAATAGCGGTTCTACCTTATAAGAACCGCTATAAAGCCTCAATATGCTCTTATTCTCAAAGCATCGGCAGTTTCAATCCAAACCTTTTCGCGGCAGCAACGGCTTGCTCATAGCCAGCATCGGCATGGCGCATCACGCCGGAACCGCAGTCGTTGACCAACACCCGAGCAAGCCGCCGGTCAGCCTCCTCACTGCCATCGCACACGATCACCATTCCCGAATGCTGCGAATATCCCATCCCCACACCGCCACCATGATGCAAACTCACCCAGGTAGCGCCGCCCGCAGTATTGAGCAATGCATTCAGCAACGGCCAATCGGAAACGGCATCGGTTCCATCCTTCATGCTTTCGGTTTCACGATTGGGGCTGGCGACGGAGCCAGTATCCAGATGATCTCGGCCGATAACAACCGGCGCGCTAAGCTCCCCTCTACGCACCATCTCGTTGAAAGCCAGGCCTGCCAGATGACGCTCGCCCAACCCCAACCAACAGATACGCGCCGGCAATCCCTGGAAAGCAATGCGCTCACGCGCCATATCCAGCCAACGATGGATATGCTGGTTTTCAGGAAACAGCGCTTTAACCTTGGCGTCCGTTTTGTAGATATCTTCCGGATCGCCAGATAACGCCACCCAGCGAAACGGCCCTTTGCCCTCGCAAAACAGGGGGCGAATATAAGCCGGTACGAAGCCAGGAAAATCGAAAGCATTTTCCACGCCCATATCGCGTGCGACCTGGCGAATATTGTTACCGTAATCAACAGCCGGCACACCCATGTCAACGAAATCAAGCATTGCCTGCACATGAATGGCGCAGCTAGCGGCTGCGGCGTCAGCCAACCTGGCATGCTGCCCCGGATCGCGTTGCGCTGCTTTCCACTGCGCCACGCTCCATCCCACCGGCAAATAACCGTGGATCAGGTCGTGCGCAGACGTCTGATCGGTAACCAGATCGGGTCGGATACCGCCTGCATGCGCGCGTTTGACCAGTTCAGGTAACACCTCTGCGGCATTGCCTAGCAGGCCTATAGAAACCGCCTGTCCGGCCGCCGTGTGCTCCTTGATCAAGGCGATAGCTTCATCCAGATCTTTTGCCTGTTTATCGAGATAGCGCGTACGCAAACGAAAATCCAGGCTACTCTGCTGACACTCTATATTCAACGAAACCGCGCCGGCCAATGTCGCTGCTAACGGTTGCGCCCCGCCCATCCCCCCCAGCCCGGCGGTGAGGATCCAGCGTCCGGTCAGATCCCCGCCATAGTGCTGGCGGCCCGCTTCGGCAAACGTTTCAAACGTACCCTGCACAATGCCCTGGCTACCGATGTAGATCCAACTACCGGCAGTCATTTGCCCGTACATGAACAATCCCTTGCGATCAAGCTCGCTGAAGTGTTCCCAATTGGCCCACTGTGGAACCAAATTAGAATTGGCGATTAACACTCGGGGAGCATCAGTATGGGTGCGGAATACTCCAACCGGTTTTCCGGATTGAACCAACAGAGTTTCGTCTTCATTGAGCTCTTTAAGTGAGGCCAAAATCTGATCGTAACATTGCCAATTGCGCGCAGCGCGACCGATACCGCCATACACAACCAGCCCTTGCGGGTTTTCGGCGACGTCGGGATCCAGATTATTTTGAATCATGCGATAGGCCGCCTCGGTCAGCCAATTTTTGCAGGTCAATTCGTTGCCCCTGGGGGCACAAATATTCCGGGTGGAATCGAAACGAGGATCGAGAGTATTCGTCATGGTTTGTCTCCTTCAACATGACAGACATCATGGTTCGCCAGCCTGGTCAGGCAGGCTACAGAAAGGCGTACCGCTCACATTAAAACGCCCGTTGAAAACGCCGCCGAGAGCTAAAAGGAACCGTACAATCAACGACGCATTTATTGACGAGCCCATTCGCATCACTCCCGCCATAAAGCGGCAATTGCGAGGGGTCAAGGGAAGTGCCGGGCAGCAAAGCGCTGACGTGAATATCGTGTTCAAGTCGGGCGCGCGTACTCATAGCCCAGAGGACATCACGCTCCGAATAAGGGTCAACATCCTCATCCACCAGTAACACATTTTTGAGTGATGGCACCTCGCCGAGCAATCTCTTAGCTGCGTCGATAACGCGCAGGTCATCACCGCAAGCGCGTTTAGCGACTTGCAATACGGTAAACAAGTGACCGCCGCCGGAAGGCAGAGCCGCGACGCGACAAAACAGCCTCTCAAGTCCCTCTGTTTTTAGTCGGGCGAGCAGCGAACACTCTTGGCCTAAACCAAGTAAAATGGATTGCTCCACACCAGGACCCGACAGCGTCTGATATATCGCCCCGGCGCGGTGACTTAACGCCTGAACCTCCAGTGTTGTGGCCATACCACATGGCGAGCGATAACCCAGATACTCAGGTAAGGTAAAACCGGCCACCTCCGCTGTCTCCGGTTCTTTTTCCGCACCCAACATCCCTTCTATAACGATCTCGGCATGGTCGATATATCGCCCCGTATTGGCGTAACATGGCGCAACCTCCACCGCATTGCTGCGCAGAGCCCCCGCAACGCCTAACTCGTCGCTACCGTAAGAAAGACAAGGCCGAGTCAATACCGAAGCCAGATAAATGGCAGGATCAAGCCCGATATTGACGGAAATAGGCAGTTGCTCTCCGCGCGCCAGATGTGTCGAAAGCATACGTTGCAAGTGACCACGAGAGTCAATCGCCACCACTACCGAATCCTCTTTGAAGGTAATTCGGTGGTAAGAACAATTCGCGGCTCCGGTTCGATTATCGCGTGCATAGATCAACCCCAACGTCACCGTCGGCCCAGGATCATCTTGCAGATAACGTAGGATCGGCAACAAAGCCAGGATTTCAGCAGGCTTACGCACGTTGTGAAAGTTGCGTTCCTCCCCGCCCAGTAATCTGGGCGCTATCGGCCTACTCGCCGCCTGCAGCAACAACTGAGCATTTGATATGTCTGCGGAATAACGTCCGAAGGGATCCAAAAACAACCTACAACGGCGACGATTGCCAAACATCCCCATCAAAACGGGAAACTCGCCCCGTGTTGGTCGTCGATAAAGCCGTAACGGTTGCTCATCGGCAAACCAGGAACCGCCAGGCTGGCGATAGGCATCGAGAAAATCTTCAATCATCTCCACCTCGGGAGAAATCGATCTCTCCACCGGGGTAATCTCATCCCCTGCTTGCCGCAACAACGCCAAGGCAGAGCGCAAGTCATTAGGCAATAGCATTTGACTCCTCCCTCATCCCATCCGGGAAGTACAGCGAGAAGCCAAGACGATCCCCAACGCAGACAGCAGCGCCGCCATGCCAGCCAACGCAATAGACAACGTGTAACTCTGATACAGGTCATACAGCCAACCGGCGGCGCTACCCCCGCCAACGGCGGCGATCCCCACGGCGATATACAATGCCCCCAGAATGGCGCCCAGATTGGCGGTGCCGAACCATGTACTGGCCACTGCCGGGTACAGCGCAATACAGCCGCCGTTGGCCGCGCCGAACAGCAGCGCGAAAATCGCCAGCGCGGTAAAGCTGTGCGCCACACTCCAAAAACCGCATAACAGGGCCAAACTCAACGTGACGATAACCAAAAAACGCCGCGCGCCCATACGGTCGCCTATCCGCCCCAAAACCAGACGGCCGCCGATATTGCCCACGCCGATCAAACCGATGAGCAGATTGGCCTGCGTTGCATTTAGCCCCTGTTGTTGTGCATAAGGATTAATATGAACCAACGCCAGGAACAGTCCGATAGAGCCGAAAAATATCGCGATAAAAAACCACCAAAACTGAGCCTGTCTCGCCGCTTCTCGCAACGTAACGCTACCGTTAAACGCGGAACCCGGTATTAATGCCACCTCTACGGGACGAAGCCCATCGGGATATTCTCCCACGTCCTCTGGCCTGCCTCGCAAGACGAAGGCGGCAGATAATCCCAGCGCAGCGATAGCGACGGCGTAAACTTGTAGGGTGCTTTGCCAGGACAAATGCTGCATCAACCCACCAGCCACCATCGGCCCCACCAGCGTTCCCAAACCGGTGCCAGCCAGCGCTAAGCCGGAAGCCGAACTTCGATGAACGACGAACCAGCGTTGAATGGTTGAAACCGCCGGCACGTAAACCAACCCGACTCCCCCGCCAACCAACAGGCAAAACGTGAACAAAAACGCCGTCAGTGTCGACGCCAGCAGGCTACTGCCCAAAAAGCCTAGGGAAAGCAGTAAAATACCGATGCCGGTTACCGTCCTTACTGAAGTACGATCGCTCCAGGCACCGGAAAATACGCCGACGACGTAGTAAATTAACGCCGTCAACGAGAATATTGAGGCGGTAGAGAAACGCCCCGCGTCAAAATTCGCCTGTAATGCAGTAAAAAATGCGCCAAATGAATAGGCCGCACCGAAAATAACCGCCAGCAAAAGATGAACGGCGCCTACCATGTACCAACCGCGGAATTTCCTTTCCTTGATCATCACAGCCTCCTTTTTATTTAATAATTGACGCCGACAACGACCGAATGCTCGCCGCTCACATCCACTTCAATAAGCGATTGCACCGAGATCCCCGTCGCCTCGAACACGCGCCTGGCTCCACCATAATTGCGTTTTTCCACCACGCATAAGATGCCTGATACATCAGCCCCTGCTTTCCGCACTGCACAAACCAACCCCACCAATGTTCCGCCAGTGCTGATGAGATCGTCCACGATATAAACGTTATCGCCGGGCTCCACGCCGTTCAAAAAGAGGCTGCCGCCGGTATATTCGCAATCGAAATCAACCTGAACCTGTCCTTCAAGACCGGATGGGTACCAGCGGGCAATGCCGTATGGCAGGCCTGAAAGCAGCGAAACGGCAGCCAATAAACCGCCTCCTTTGTCTTCTTCCCCCACCAACTTGGTACCAGGTGGAAATTGCGCCGCATCGCAGACTCGCCTGGCTGCTTCACGCAAGAGTTCAGCCGGGGTTGCCGGGATCTGTTCCGTCAGAGCATTCAGCAGAAATCGCCGCCCTTGAATCTCCACCAAAGGCTGCCGATCAAAAGACGCCTTGAGGATGTCCTCTTGCCCACTCTCAGCCGGCACCTGCACGCGAAGGCGATCGGGATCGGCGACAGCGTCAAAAAAGGTTTGGAGTCGCACAGGGTCCTTACGGCGCGCGGACCGGGAGACGCCAGAACAGACATCAATGGCCGTGGGGAAGCAGTGCTGAATCAGATGGCTGACATTGCCGGTATGCAGTCCGCCCGCAACAATTACCGGCCGCACAAATGTTTTGTTTTTCAACAAACTCCAATCGAATGGCTTTCCAGAACCGCCGCTCAGCCCCTCGACCTGTGTGTCCAATAGGTATGCACTAACCTGATAGTCGTTTATCCTGTCCAGAGCCAAAGTGCTTTCGAGATGGAAACTTTTAATGACCGGGACATCAAATGCCTGGCAATACTCATTCGTTTCGTCACCCTGAAGCTGAATCGCTGCCAGGCCGCAATAACATATAATGTTTTGCACCCATTCCCTGGGTTCATTGACAAACACGCCGACCACCTGAGTAAAAGGCGGCAATCGTTCAATGATCGAACGGGCTTCGTCGGGCGAAACCTGACATGGACTTTGTGAAAAAATGAACCCCAATGCATTGGCCCCCGCGTTTAATGCCGCCAGAGCATCCTCAAGGTGCGTGATGCCGCAGACTTTCACTCTCGTTCTCATTCATCGTCTCCTTGAATCGTTTAAGAACCTGATACGCCCGCCCGTTATCCAATACTTGCCGCACGAGTTTCGCCGCCTCGCCAAAGGAGCGCGTCTTGCCGGCCAACACCAGCGCCGTCGCGGCGCTCACTATAGTCGCGTTGCGATAGGCCCCCCGCTCGCCGTTAAGCACTGCCAGGCAGATTTTCGCGTTACGCTCCGCAGCCCCCCCTCGCAACGCCCGTAATTCACAGGCAGGGACCTCAAAATCATCCGGCCGCACGGAAAACCGACCTATACAGCCATCACTTACACACAGGACCTGGGTTTCTCCCAAGCAACTGACTTCATCCAAATCTCCGGCACCATGTACGATAAAAGCCGTCACCTCGCCCAACCTCACCAGCGCCTCAGCCATGGGATACAAAAGCGAAGCATGCGCAACGCCTATCAGTTGGTGCGTCACGTTAGCAGGATGAACCAACGACCCACTCAGATTAAACAGGCTACGAACACCCAAAGCGCGCCGTACAGCAGTCAGCCGTTCAGGAAACGCATACCAAGACGAAGTAGAGAGAAACGCGAAGTTGCTCGTTGCCAACGATCGCCGCAGCCACGCTTCATCACCCTTGCGCGAAACATCAATGCCCAACGCCGACATCATGTCGCTGCTGCCGCTGACGCTGGTCACGCGACTATTGCCATGCTTGATCACTGGCACACCAGCTGCGGCCACAACCAAGGCTGCCGTTGTGGAAATATTGAAGGTCCCGCTCCGGTCTCCTCCAGTACCACCGATATTCAACGTAAGCGGCAAACCGCTTACCAATGGCCGGCAACGTGCCGCTATTGCGTCAACCGCACCGGCTATCTCGTCAGCGGACTCGCCCTTTTGTGCCATAGCGACGAGCAACGCGCCGATCTGCATATCATCCAATTGCTGTCCCAGCATGGCCTGGACCAGATCTCGGGTCTGTTCCCGGCTCAAGCTAAGCCGTTTTTCAACCAAGATTTGCAAGACGTTTCTGAATCTCTCTTCCAGCGGTTTTATCGACAGCGTTGCGCTCATGTCTCCTCCAATCCCGCCCGCAAGAGATTCATAACCTCAGTCAAACTCTGAATACGGCCAAATACATAACCGATGTTCTCAAGCGCCGCCTCATGTCGCACATGACGCGTCCCCGCGACGCACTCGCGCGGCACGATGACGCGATAATCTAATTGCATGGCGTCCTGAGCAGTTGCACGCACACAAACATCCGTGGCAACACCGGTCAGAACGACGGTATCTACTCCCATCCCGCGCAGCAAAAGATCCAGATCAGTGGCGAAGAACGCACTGTAACGGCGTTTGATTAATACCTGATCGCCAACCTGTGGGGACAAGTCTGCGATGATCTCAACGCCACGGCTTCCCTCGAGGCAATGAAGTATCTCGCCGTAGTCAAGCTCCCGGCCGAAGTCCACACGGTTGGCACGGTGACTTTCCTGGGTATAGATCACCGGGATGCCCGCGCCGCGCGCAAAGCTCAACAAAACTTGAAGCGACGCGATAATCGCCCTCCCTCCTTCGCAAGGAACAGGACCACCTTCATCCAGAAAGTCGTATTGCATGTCGATCACCAAAACGGCGAATCGACGTGTCCGATTGGGGGGCAGAGTTGTTTTTTGACGTTGCATCTTTCTCTCCATGAATGACCGCACGGTGCCGATATTCGGCCTGAGTCAGGCGAAATATTTCGTGGCGATCTCTTGCAATGCGCGATGGCTTTCGCGCACGGGTTCCAATTCATCCAAATGATCGAACCCCATGACATGCAACACACCGAATCCGCCAGACAGCGATTGCATTTCTTCTATGCGTTCACGAACCGTCTCCGGCGATCCAAGGAGCCAGCAATGCTTGGCGCAATACTCGACGGTGACTTCACTGTCGGGGACATCCGGGTGATGTTTGAACAAACCAAGCGCCTTGTTACCGGCGATCATCGGCAAGTAATCCTCACGAAAGTAGCGTCCCATTTCGCCTTCGACAGCAAGCCGCCATGCTTGCGCATCTGTGTCGGCGATCAGAATAGGACGACTGACACGCCATGTATCCCTGGCCGGCGGAACCCTTCCATTCAATGCGGCGCCCTCTTCAACAACTTGCCAATGGGTATGGAGATACTGAGGCGTAAAACAAAAGCTGATAGGGATCCAGCCATTACGACCGGCAATCTTCAACGTCGAGGATGAAGGTGAAAGACCGGTCACGCCTACTGGCGGATGGGGTGATTGATAGGGCTTGAGGTGATAACCGGAGGTTTTATCCCACTGATCCGCCGGCCGACGCGCTGTCCAATACTTACCTTTAAATTCGAATGGCCCATCGCTATTCCAAAATCGCATCATGATCGCTATCGATTCTGCCGTCATCTCCCGATGCACACCTGACTTATGATCTATGTCGAACATGTCGAGATCCAAAGTGGTACCGCTGGCGCCAATTCCCACCATTAATCGCCCCTTAGATATATGATCCAGCCAACAAATGCGGTGAGCCAACTCGGCTGGATGATGAAACGGCAGCATAAAGGCGCCCGGCGCCAATTTTATGCGCTCAGTCTGCAAAATGGCTTGAGCGATGAGCAAATCTGGAGAAGGGCACGGTTCAGCCGGCATCGTATAATGCTCGCCAATCCAGGCCTCATCGAAACCGATTTTGTCCAAAAACCTCAAGGTATCAAGATCGTGGTAATGCCCATCGTGCAACGAGCGATAACGCGGATGTGCCGGCATTAAAAATGCGCCAAGTTTCATGTTCGATTATCTCCTTGAAGCGTAAAATCCCGATTAGCACGTGATATACGGCAAATTGATATTCAACCCATCAATTTCATTCAAATTAAAAATGAATTAATGCTTAGATATTATTAAATCGTAAAATTAAACACCAAAAAAAGTTAACCACGAAAAGTTAAGATGATTATTGAACATTGCTTTTCCCTTAAGTATATAATTGTATAGACAAGGCAATGGCAACACGGAATTGCTTAATTTGTGATCAATAACAAATTCATAACAATTCGTCATGCAGAAAAAAAGACATTACTGGTTCAAAAAAAGAGGCAAAGTGAAGTGTGCAAAAGCGTGACAAAAAATGGCTAACCACACTGTTAAATAAAGAAAAAACAAACATCCCCGTGTGAATGATTGTGAGAAAGATGAAACATTTTCCCCAACTTGGTTTATTAACAGAAGCAAACAACCAAATGAAATAATTAGAATGATACGTATTTTTAATTATATGGTATTCGAATGATTAAACAAAACTGCATTTGCAAATATTATGAATTATATTTTCATTTGCGCTTTACCCATTTAGTATGGGAAAGGCATTTTCACCAAACATCAATATAATAAATACCCATGGAGAAATATCTTGCAAAATAAACTCCCCATCCTCGCGGGCATAGCCACAATTATCGGCACCCTCTTCGCTGGTTATTCTGCCTTTTCATCTTCAACGGAAACACGCAGTCAGTTCGTTAATGGCAGCGCGAATACGACGATTGGTAGTAATAGCGGAAATATCACCATCACTAACACACCGGGTGAAAAGGCGCCTCAGCTAGTGCTGAAGCGGCCGATGCCTTTAATTGCTCAACCCAATATGGGTAACTTGTTGGAGCCCACCAAACATATTTGCCAGCTCATCGCCGGCACACAGGTCGCATTGACAGGTAAAAGCGCTGCAATGGACATCGGCAATGCGGAATGGAAAGAAATCTCCATCATTACCGGCGAATGTGCCGGTCAGCGTGGCTGGATCACCTCAACGGCGCTCACCTACCAATAATCGAGTGATATTGCCCCCTTCATTCCGCTATCGGAGCCGACACTCACCGCGCCCGCAATACCCGATCGATCAATCCCCAGGCCGCCGCTTCGTCGGCGGTCATAAAGCGATCGCGATCCAACACCCGCTCCACTTCCTCTTCGTTCAGGCCGCAATGTTGGGCATACAACCGGATCACCCGGTCTTTGGTGCGTTTCATTTCCTCTGCCTGGATCAGAATGTCGGACGCCTGCCCCTGAAAGCCGCCCAGCGGCTGGTGCACGTGCAGGCTGGCGTTGGGCAGCGCCATGCGGTGCCCCGGTTCGCCGGCCATCAGCAGGAATGAGCCCATCGAACGCGCGGTGCCCATGCACAGCGTATGCACCGGCGCGCGGATATACTGCATGGTGTCGTAAATCGCCAGCCCGCTGGTGATCGCCCCACCCGGCGAGTTGATGTACAGGTGGATCGGTTTTTCCGGGTTTTCCGCCTCCAGAAACAGCAACTGGGCACACAGCATTTCGGCCACGTCGTCATTGACCTCACCGTTAAGGAACACGATCCGGTCGCGCAGCAGGCGCGAATAAATATCAAAGGAACGTTCTCCCCGGCTGGTCTGCTCCACCACCATCGGGACGAGCATCATCTTCTCACGCATCGGTGAACTCCTGGGTTGGCAACAAAGAGAAATGTGTTTAACGCGTCAGGCGGCGCGCATCATCATCGTCGGGCCGTCGTTGACGGCGTCGAGCCGGTGGATCACCCGCAACAGGCTGCCGCCGCCGGCATCCGGCACGATCTGCAGGGTGACGACGCTTTCGAGAAACGGCGGCTGGTCGTCGCGCAGGCGATAGCTCACTGCTTCGCCCGGCGTGGTGGCCAACGGCTCGGCCTGCGCCAGATCCCCCGGCGGCAGCCACTGCTCGCGCAGTTCGGGAATACTGAGCGCCCGCCACACTTTTTCCGGCGGCGCCTCGAGCGCATACTCCAATACCAGCCGATCGCGCGGCGGCGGCTCAACCCGTTTATTCATTGATCCATATCCTTCAGCAAGATTTGCAGCGCGTCGATGCGCGCCGGCCAATAGGCGCGGTACTTCGCCAGCCACTGGGCGATCTGCGCCAGCCCGTCCGGGTCGACCTGGTAATTAACGCAGCGCCCCTGCTTCGCCTCACGTATCAGCCCGGCATTGCGCAGCACCGCCAGGTGTTGCGACATCGCCGACTGGCTGATGGTCAGCCCTTCGCGCAGCGCGCTGGCGTTCATGCTGCCGGCGGCAAGTTTGTCGAAGATGCCGCGGCGGGTCGGATCGGCCAACGCCTTGAAGATGTCATTTTCGTTCATACAAACACATTAGTATTTACTTATGTATTATGCAACCGAGTAAGGCATTTTTTGCTGCAAAAGAAACTCCGCGCTGCAGCGCGGAGTGAATGGAAGAGGCATGATCGCGTTTATGAGCGGATCGGGATCACCAGCACGTCGATATTCAACTGGTTGATGGCATTGCGGGTGGAAGAAAACAGGTTGCTCCACAGATCGTGGTGATGGCCGAACACCAGCAGATCGATGTTCTTGTCCACGACTGCCGTGCGCAGTTCGTCAACGAAGCCGCCGCGCCCAATAATCACTTCCGCGATCGGGTAATTGACGTTTTGCGTGGTGGGCTCCAGCTCTTTGCGGATCTTCTCTTCGAACGGCACGCCGTTATCGCTGCGCTCCGAAAAACCGATCGCCGCGTGGTAGGTGTCGTAGTGAACGTCGACATAGATCAGCGAGAGTTTGGCCTGCAGCGCCTCCGCCAGCCGCGCCCCCTTTTCGACCAACCGTTTGCCGTCATCGCTCAGATCGGTGGCGATGACAATATGGTGGTAACACATAGCGCCTCCTGTCATGGACTCGGTAGAGCCGAGGCTCCGATATCACGTCAGGGTCATATCGTTATGGTTAATTTTAGTTCAGAAATGGCCCGTATGACGGGTGGCGACGCGGTGGGAAAGCCCCGTTGCCGGGGCTGAAGGCAAAAATTACTTCTCGCGCTGCGCCTCAAACCAGACGTTGCACAGCGACAGGATCAGCGTGTTGGCGTCTTTCACCAGCACGTTATCGCCGGGCACCCCATCGGTGCCCTGATCGGTAATGCCTTTGATGGTGGTATCCGCATGCTGAATGGCCACGCGTTCGACCGACGGCGTGCTGATGCCCAGCATCGGGAAATCGATGTAGGAGCTGCTGCCGGAATTGTCCTCGACAAACTCCTGCGCTTCTACGGTGCTGACGGTGGCCCCTTCGCTTTTCAGCGCCGTGCCGTTCCAGCTGAATGCATCCGCCTTATAGCTGATTTTGCCGCCGATCAGGCTCTGCGCCTGCTGTTGATCCCAGCAGCCGGTGGTCTGGGTCGGCACGATCTTGCTGACGCGCCAGTTGCCCAGCAGCTGTTTAGGGATCGGTCCGGTATCGCTCTCCGCCGCCCGAACCTGAGTCGCCGAGACGCAGGCCAACACCACCAGCGGCAGCAGCGCCTTGCTCCAAGTGTTCAATCGCATTGTCTTTTCCTTCGTTTCAGTACCCAGTCTGCCCTTGCGGGCCAACGGCTATCATAATAAGCCCGTCGATTCGCCGTCAAAGCAATCCGCACCGCGCCGGGCAGCGGCCGCTCATAGCTAATCGCTATGAGTCATAGTGAATCAGTATTTTGTTTTAGCCCAGCGATTACCTACAGTCACTGCCACTATTCTGCCCGCCAAAATTAGCAGGCAATGTTGACAAGGACCCTGGGAAAATGACATTTACGCTGAAAAACCTCACCCTGGCGCTGGCCGCCGCCGGCACGCTGCTGCTGACCGCCTGCGGCCCGACCGCACAGGACGCTCACCACATCAAGGTCGGCATCAGCGCCGGCATCGATCAGTCGCTGTGGGCGGTGGTGCAGAAAGTGGCCAAGCAGAAATACGATCTGGACGTGGAGGTGGTGACCTTCAACGATTACGTGCTGCCGAACGAAGCGCTGAACAACGGCGATCTGGACGTCAACGCCTTTCAACACAAACCGTATCTGGACAAACAGATGCAGGAGCGCGGCTACAAGCTGGCGGCGGTAGGCAACACCTTCGTCTACCCGATCGCCGGCTATTCGAAGAAGATAACCGCACTCAGCCAACTGCCGGACGGCGCGCAGGTGGCGGTGCCGAACGATCCGACCAACCTGGGCCGCTCGCTGCTGCTGTTGCAAAAACAGGGGCTGATTACTCTGAAAGACGGCGTCGGCCTGCTGCCGACCGCGCTGGACATCGTCAGCAACCCGAAAAAGCTGAAGATCGTCGAGATTGAAGCGCCGCAGCTGCCGCGCGCGCTGGACGACCAACAGGTGACGCTGGCGATCATCAACACCAACTATTCCAGCCAGATCGGTCTGTCGCCGGCGAAGGACGGGCTGTTTGTCGAGGACAAAAACTCGCCTTATGTCAACATCTTCGCCAGCCGCATCGACAATAAAGACAGCGAGAAAGTGAAGGATCTGGTCAAGGCCTATCAGACCGATGAAGTGGCGGCCAGCGCCACCGAAATCTACAAGGGCGACGCCGTCAAAGGCTGGTAACGCCTCACGTAGAGCCCGTGGCACCCGGCCACGGGCCATGCCAACCTCAGCCGCGCTGGATGGATACGCCGCCGTCCACCAGCATCGCGGTGCCGGTGACGAATGAGGAGGCGTCAGACGCCAGATACAGCGCCGCCTGCGCGATCTCCTCCGGCATCGCCAGCCGCTTCAGCGCGTGCAGTGCGGCCACCTGCGCCAGCGCCTCCGGGGTATTGCTCATCTGCCGGCCCATCGCCGTATCGGTGCCGCCCGGCAGCAGCGCGTTCACCCGAATGCCGCGCCCGCCGAACTCCACCGCCAGCGCCTGCGTCAGGCCGATCAGCCCCGACTTGCCGGCCGCATAGGCCGCCGTGCCGGGAAACGCCGCGGTGTGGCCAACGAAGGTGGAGGTGAAGATCACCGAGCCTGCGCCGCGCGCCAGCATGGCGGGGATTTGATATTTGGCGCTGTAGTAAGCGCTGGACAGATTGGTTTCCAGCACGTCGCGCCATTCTGACGCGCTGTGCGCCAGCGATGGCCCCAGCGGCCCCAAGGTGCCGGCGTTGTTGAAGGCGATATCCAGCCCGCCGAACTCATCGACGGCCGTCGTCGTCAACCGTTCGGCGAAGGCTTCGTCGCGCACGTCACCGGCTACCGCCAACGCCCGGCCGCCCTCGCGTCGAATGTCCTCTACCAGCTCGGCCAACAGCGGCGCGCGCCGGGCGCCCAACACCAGCGCTGCGCCCTGCCGGGCGAACAGCAGCGCCGCCGCTTTGCCGATCCCCGAACTGGCGCCGCCGATCACCGCCACCTTGCCGTTTAATGCGTTCATCGCTCATCCTCACGCGGTTTAAAGATCCTCAGTGTGAGGCAAGATTCGGCGCCGCGCTGGCCGCAAGCGGACATGTAACTGGCGCCAATAAGAAAGGCGCTGCAAGCAGCGCCCCGGCAACGCGAACCTGGCGGTTAACTTACGGCCTGGCCGCATATTTCCCCTGATTGGCCGGCGTCACCAGCTCGAACGGGATCCAGTAATACGGCTCGAGTTTTTCACCGTTGATCATGCGCTGCGCCACATCGACCGAGGCCTTGCCCTGGCCGACCGCGTCCTGGAACACCGTGACCTGCATCTTGCCGGAGGCCAGCGCCTTGAGGCCGTCCGGCGTGGCGTCGATGCCGCCGATCAGCACTTTCTTATCCGCCTTGCCCGCCTGCTGCAGCGCCATGATCGCACCAATCGCCATCTCGTCGTTGTTAGCGGCGACGATGTCGATCGCTTCGCCGTTGGTAAGCCAGTTCATCATCAGATCCATGCCTTCACTGCGTGAATAGTTGGCGCTTTGCTTCTGCACCACCTTCATTTTCGGGTACTTGGCCACCACCTGCTCCACGTCTTTGGTGCGCTGCAGCGCGCCGGCGTCGGTCAGGTTGCCGATCATCACCGCCACGTTGCCCTGATAGTTAGCCAACCGCGCCAGCTCTTCCATCTGCAGCGTGCCGGACTCCCGCTCGTCGGAGCCGACGAACACCACGCCCTGCGGCAGTTTGGCGTCGCCCGGCGTGCGGTTCACGTACACCAGCGGCACGCCGGCGGCCTGGACCATTTTGGTCATCACCGGGGTGCTGGCCGAGTTGACCGGATCGACGATAATCGCGTCCACCCCGGCGCTGATAAAGCTCTGCACCTGATCGGTCTGGCGGCCGACGTCGCCGCGCGCGTCTTCGAACTGTACGGTAATGCCGCGCGCCTTGGCCTCCTTGTCGATCGCCTGGCGGATAATGGTGAGGAAGTTCTGGTCAAAATAGGCCATCGATACGCCGATGGTTTGCGCCCATGCCGAAGTGGACGCACACAGCGCCACCGCCAGCCACAGCCCTTTCAGGTAATTCATCATGTGTTCCCCCGGGTAAAAAAACGCCGCCGGCCCACCTTGGCGCCGGCGGCAATTCACGGCAATCAGTGTTTTTTGCGGTTGCGCCGCATGTCGATAGACACGGCGGCGACGATAATCACGCCTTTGATAATGTCCTGAATGTAAGAGTCGACGCCGATAAAGGTGAAGCCGCTTTTGATAAGGCCGAGGATCACCGCGCCGATCAGCGTGCCGGTAATGCGCCCGACGCCGCCCATCAGGCTGCTGCCGCCGATCACCGCCGCGGCGATGGCGTCCAGCTCGTACGACATCCCCATGCTCGACTGGCCGCTGCTGACGCGCGCCGCCAGCACCACGCCCGCCAGTCCCGCCAACCCGCCGGCGATGGTGTAAACCGTCACCAGATATTTGTTGACGTTGATGCCGGACACCCGCGCCGAGGTCATGTTGCCGCCGATGGCGTAGATGTATTTGCCGTAGCGGGTGTGTTTGAGCGCGATATGGAAGATCACCGCAATCACCAGGAAGATGATCACCGGCATCGCGCCCTGGCCGATTGACGTGAAGCCGTCCGACAGGAAGCTGACCGGGTTACCCTTGGTGTAGTACTGCGCCAGACCGCGCGCCGATACCATCATCCCCAGCGTGGCGATGAACGGCGGAATGCCGGTGCGGGTGATCAGGAAGCCGTTGATAAAGCCGCAGACGATGCCCACCCCAATCCCGGCGCCGATCGGGATCGCCGCCGGCAGATCGAGCAGCCCCGGATACATCGGCGAGATGCTGTCCGAGGTCTGCGCCAGGCTGGCCGCCACCACCGCGGTCAGCGCAATCAGCGAGCCGGAGGAGAGATCGATGCCGGTGGTGATGATCACCTGGGTGACGCCCACCGCGATGATGCCGATGATCGCCACCTGCAGCACGATCAGCAGCAGGCGGTTCGGGTTCAGCAGGAACGACTGATCGCGCATGTACCAGCCGAGGATTTCGAAGATCAGCGCGATGCCGATCATCACGATGAAGATACCGGTGTCCTTCGGCATTTTGCCGCTCAGCCCGGAGAACAGCCCTCCCTTGCCCGTTGAATCTGCGGAGAGCGGCTTCTCAATCTTTACGTTACTCATGATGTTCACCCTTCGTTATTCTGAGGCCAGCGCCAGGATCTTCTCCTGGTCCGCGTCGTCTTTGTCCAAAATGCCGGTAATGCGGCCGCCGTGCATCACCATCACCCGGTCGCTCATGCCGAGGATCTCCGGCAGTTCGGAGGAGACCAGAATGATGGCGACGCCGCGGTTGGCCAGCTCGCTGATCAGGCGGTAGATTTCCGCTTTCGCCCCCACGTCGATGCCGCGCGTCGGTTCGTCGAGGATCAGGATTTTCGGCTGCGCCAACAGCCAGCGCGCGATCAGCACCTTCTGCTGGTTGCCGCCGCTGAGGTTATTGATGATCTGATCCATGGTCGGCGTTTTGATGTTGAGCTTTTTGATCTGATCCATGCAGTCTTTGGCCATCTGCACATGGCTGACGAAACCGTTCTTGCCGATGTATTCCGACAGGTTGACGATGCTCATGTTCTCGACCACCGACAGCACCAGAAACAGGCCGGATTTCTTGCGGTCTTCGGTGAGAAACGCCAGCCCGCTCTCGATCGCCTTCGCCGGGGAATCCACCTTCACCGCCTGGCCTTCGATAAAGATCTCGCCGCCGTCCGCCGGGTGCATGCCGAACAGGCTTTCCATCACTTCGCTGCGCCCGGCGCCCACCAGCCCGGCGACGCCGAGGATCTCGCCGCGTTTGACGCTGAACGACACGTCATGAAACCAGCCGCTGCGGCGCAGCCCCGCCACCCGCAGCACTTCCTCGCCGATATTGTTGTTGAATTTGGGGAACATCTGCGTCAGTTCGCGCCCCACCATCATGGTGATCAGCGACTGTTTGGTCAGGTTTTCGGTTTTGTCGCAGGCGATGAAGGTGCCGTCACGGAAAATGCTCACTTCGTCGGTGATGGCGAAGATCTCGTCCATCTTGTGGCTGATATAGATGATGCCTTTGCCCTGCTCGCGCAGTTCACGGATGATGGCGAACAGGTGCACCACTTCGCCTTCGGTCAGCGCCGAGGTCGGTTCATCCATGATCAAAACGTCGGCGTTGTAGGACACCGCCTTGGCGATCTCCACCATCTGCTGATTGGCGATGCTCAGCTCACCCACCAGCGTATCCGGCTGCAGTTTGATGTTCAGCCGCGCCAGCAGCTCGCGGGTCTGTTCGTTCAGCTGTTCGTGGTTGACGAACCCCAGCCGCGCCGGCTCGCGCCCCAACCAGATGTTTTCCGCGACCGTCATGTCAGGCACCAGGTTCAGCTCCTGGTGGATCATGGAAATGCCCGAATGCAGCGCCTGCAGCGTGTCGCTGAAGGTGACCGGCCGGCCTTTGATTTTGATCGAGCCTTCGTCCGGGTGGTAGATGCCGATCAAGCATTTCATCAGCGTCGATTTGC
Organism: Serratia bockelmannii; assembly: GCF_008011855.1. Taxonomy (GTDB): domain Bacteria; phylum Pseudomonadota; class Gammaproteobacteria; order Enterobacterales; family Enterobacteriaceae; genus Serratia; species Serratia bockelmannii. Next base: position 32,646 of record NZ_VOUX01000005.1, on the reverse strand, counting down.
CTGCGCCGTTTTCCCCCATCAGCGCGTGCACGCTGCCGGGTTTGATTTTAATCGAGACCTTATCCAGCGCTTTGACGCCGGGGAACTGCTTGCTGATGCCTTCGGCCTCAAGAACATAAGGGTACATACCGCTTACCTCCGCACTGACCCACGTTTTCCGCCGCGCTCGCCCCACACCGGCGCCCGCAGCGGGCTTCAAGGCTTATTTCTTGTTTTTATCGGCGAATTGCTGGTAATTGGCCTGGGTGATCAGCTGGTAAGGGATCAGCACGTTGCTCTCCACTTTCTCGCCTTTCACCAGCTGAACGGCGGTTTGCACCGCGCCCTCGCCCTGGCCTTTGGCGTCCTGGAACACGCTCAACGCCAGATCGCCCTTCTTGATGAACTCCAGCGCGTCCGGCGTGCCGTCAACGCCGGCCACCAGCACGCCGGATTTCTTGGCTTGCTTCAGCGCCAAAATAGCGCCGATGGCCATTTCGTCGTTGTTGGAGGCGATGGCGTCAATCTGCTGGCCGGACAAAATCCAGTCGGTGGTGACGTCCACGGCCTCTTTACGGAAGAACTTGGCGGTTTGTTTGTCGACTATTTTGATGCCGGGGTAGTTGGCCGCCACCTCTTCCACGCCGCGAGTGCGGTCGCGCGTGGCTTCGCTCGACAGCTCGCCCATCAGGATCATCACGTTGCCCTTGCCGTTCATCAGCTTGGCCAGCTCTTCCATCTGGAGCTTGCCGGCCAGCTTGGAATCGGAGCCGACGTAGGCCATGCCGGCCGGCAGCGCCACTTCCGGCTTGCGGTTGACGAACACCAGCGGGATCTTGGCCTTCTCGGCCAGCTTGATCATCGGCTTGACGCCCTGGGTATCCACTGGGTTGAGGATGATGGCGTCGACGCCCTGGCTGACGAAGTTTTCGATTTGTTGAATTTGCTGCGCGATGTCGCCCTTGGCGTCTTCGAACTGGCCGCTGACGTTGCCGTCGGCCTTCATTTTGCTTTGCATCGACTGGCGCAGAATGGTGAGGAAGTTGTCATCGAAGTAAGCCATGGAAACGCCGATCTTGATGTCTTTCGCCAACACGCTGGCCGGCAGCATACACATCAGTACCGAGGCGGCGATCAGTTTCTTCAGCTTCATGTTCGTTACCCTTTAATCGTTAGAATGAAGAGGTCTGTTGGTTGACAGCTAATGAAAAATATTTTTTACATTCAAACAACAATACGGTCGGTGTTATCCCTTTGATACGGCGAAATTACCGCGTTATCGCCGTATTAAGGCCGTGAAAAAAATGGTGATCGATATCTCAAAACAGATTAAAAACAATCAATTGAAATAAACCCCTGGCACAGCAAACGGCGTCTTTATCGCGTTTTTAAATGTTTATTTCATAATTTAGATTATTGAAACTTTTTAACCCAAACAAGCGAAACATGCATTTTGGAATGGCTTATTAACAAAAACATGACACGGATCTAACAAATGAAATGAAAGCCACCGGCGAGCGTTCCCCTTTCGTGCGCCGGCAAAAACTGCGAGCGGCTACGCAGTTTGCGGTTTCCGCGTTTCCCGACCATTCTTACTCGGCAATAATGGACATATCCCTATCTCAGGAGGACCTGACATGCAGCTCAGCAGTAAGGTGCGGATGAACCGCCTGTTCAACAACGGCAAGTGCCTGGATGTGGCGATCGATCACGGCATCGCCAACGAACCGGATTTTTTAATCGGCCTGGAAGATATCGAACGGGTGATGGGCAACCTGATCGCCGCGCGCCCCGACGCCATTCAGGTCAACTACGGCCAGGCGGAGCTGCTGCAGCGCGCGCCGCAGCGCGAAAAGCCGGCGCTGGTGCTGCGCACCGACGTCGGCAACGCCTATAACGCCGCGCGCCACCGTGAGATGTGGGCGGTGTTGCACAACCCGGAAGCGCCGATCCTCGCCGCGCTGCAAATGGACGCCGCCGCGGTGGTGGTCAATCTGTATATGATCCCGGATGAACCCGGCATTTTCCGCCAATGCGTGGAGAACATCGGCCGCCTGCGCCACGCCTGCGATCGCTACGCCATGCCGCTGATGATCGAACCGCTGGTAATGGCGCCAGCCGGCCAGGGCGCCGCCTACGGATCGCTGGGTGACGTGGAGAAGATCGTGCCGCTGGTGCGGCTGGCGCGCGAGCTGGGTGCCGACATCATCAAGGCCGATCCGACCGATCGGGTGGAGGATTTTCACCGCGTGGTGGAAGCGGCGCGCTGCCCGACGCTGGTGCGTGGCGGCGGCAAGGGGGAGCTGGGGCCGGTGCTGGAAAAATCCGCCGCGCTGATGGCCCAGGGCGCTTCCGGCATGGTCTATGGCCGCAACGTTTACCAACACAGCAATCCGTCGCAGGTGGTGCGCGCCCTGATGGCGATCATCCATCAAGGTGCCAGCGGCCAACAGGCGCTGGAGCTCTACCACCAGCAATGACCCGCTTTTGTAACTAAAATAACCCCTCCGCACCCCGGCAGCATGCTATAACCTGCTGCCGGTAACTGCAGCTTGCCTCATTCCTCGCTAGAATACGCCGTGATATCGCCATTCGGAGAACCGCCATGCCAAAACAACGGGTGCCGCTCAAGCTGAGCACCTCCATCACGCTGATGGTGTCCGCCATCATCGCTTCGGTGCTGCTGGTGGTGTTCGCGCTGTTTTTCGTGCAGATGAGCCGCGAGGGGCAAGATCAGCTGCAGCAGAAAGCCATCGCCGTCGCCAATACGCTGGCGCTCTCCAGCACGGTGGTTGACGGCCTGCAGCGGCGCGACCAAAGCGGCGCCATTCAGCGCTTCGCCGAGCAGGTGCGCCATCAAAACGAGCTGCTGTTCGTGGTGGTGGTGGATATGCAGGGCATCCGCTATTCGCACCCCAAACCCTGGCTGATCGGCAAGCATTTTATCGGCGACGATCTGGCGCCCGCGCTGCAGGGCAACGTCAACAGCGCCATCAACCGCGGCACGCTGGCCCCGGCGCTGCGGGTGTTCGTGCCGGTGTATGACGCGCAGAAACAGCAAATCGGCGTGGTAGCGCTCGGCATCGCGCTGGACACCGTGCAGCGGGTGGTGGCGGAAAGCCGCTGGATCATCTATTGGACTATCATCTTCGCCGCGCTGGTCGGCAGCCTGGGCACCTTCTTCCTGGTTTCCGCGCTCAAGCGCATCATGCTGGGTTTCGAGCCTTACGAAATCTCCAACCTGTTCGAACAGCGCAACGCCATGCTGCAATCGATTAAAGAAGGCGTGATCGCGGTCGATAATGAATCCCGCATCACCATCGTCAACGACGAGGCCAAGCGCCTGCTGCGCCAAAGCGGCCCGGTGGAAAACCTGCTGCTGGAAGCCGCCAGCAAACATTGGCCGGCGCAGCTGCATCTGGCGGAGGTGCTGGCCAGCGGCAAGCCGCTGCGCGATCGGCAGATCAGCTTCAACGGCAGCGAACTGCTGACCAATACCGTGCCGGTGATCGTCAATGGTCAGGTGACCGGCGCCATCGCCACCTTCCGCGACAAGACCGAGGTCAGCCGCCTGCTGCAGCGCCTGAGCGGCATGGCGCACTACGCCGATGCGCTGCGGGTGCAGTCGCACGAATTTATGAACAAGCTGCACGTGATACTCGGCATGCTGCACATGAAGGCTTATCAGCAGTTGGAAAACTACATCATCAATACCGCCAGCAACTACCAGGAAGAGATCGGCGCGCTGCTGCGCAAAATTCACTCGCCGGAAGTGGCGGGCTTCTTCATCGGCAAAATCAGCCGCGCCCACGAAGCCGGCGTTGAGCTGACCATCGAGGAGACCAGCCTGCTGCCGGAAACCGACGACGCGGAAACGACGCACGTGCTGATCAGCGTGCTCGGCAATCTGATCGAAAACGCCATCGACGCCATCGACGGCGTTGAGGGCCACGAGATCGGCCTGAGCTTCCATCACCACGACGATCAATTACACTGTATCGTCAGCGACGACGGGCCTGGCATCGATCCGGCGATCGGCGCACGCATCTTCGAACACGGATTTTCCACCAAGGGAGCGGGACGCGGCATCGGCCTGGCGCTGATCCGCAGCCATCTGGAGAAACTGGGCGGCAGCATCGATTTCGAATCAGAACCGGGCGAGCTGACCCAATTTTTCGTGCACCTTCCCTATCAGGCCAAGAGCAGAGCCCATGATTAACGTACTGATTGTCGACGACGACCCGATGGTGGCAGAGCTAAACAAATACTACCTGAGCCAGGTCGGCGGTTTTCACTGCCAGGCGACGGTCGCCACTCTGAGCCAGGCGCGCGCCCTGCTGGCCGATGCCAGCGTCAGCATCGATCTGGTGTTGCTGGATATCTACATGCAGCAGGAGAACGGGCTGGATCTGCTGCCCGGCCTGCGCGAGCTCGGCGAGAAGACCGATGTGATCATCATCTCCTCCGCCAGCGACGTGAACACGGTGCAAAAAGCGCTGCACTACGGCGTGGTGGATTACCTGATCAAGCCGTTCCAGTTCAGCCGCTTCAAAGAGGCGCTGAGCCACTACCGGCAACAGTCGCAGCTCTTGGCGCAGCGCGAGTTTTCGCAGGCCGACGTCGACAGCCTGCTACGCCGCCAGCCCGGCGGCCAGGAGAGCAAGAAGCTGCCGAAAGGGCTGACCAGCATCACCCTGAGCACGGTGTGCGAGTGGATCGAACAGCAGCACGACAGCGAATTTTCCACCGACAACCTGGCCAACGCCATCGGCATTTCGCGGGTGTCCTGCCGCAAGTACCTCATCTATCTGGCGGAGAGCGGCATTCTCGGCACCCGTATTCTGTACGGCGCCACTGGCCGACCGGTCTATCTGTATCAGTTGAAACCGGATGCGATCGCCATGCTGAAAGAGCATTGCCGCCCGGCCTAAACGACGCCAGGCGCTGCAAGCGCCCGGACGTTGAAGGCTAGAAGTTGTGCATGTAACACTTCGCCTCGGGGTGAGGATCTTTCGAGTGTCTGCGCAGGCAACGCTGCTTTTTCTCCTGCTGTTCCAGGTTCCGCTGCTGCCGCTCGGCGGCCTCTGCTGCCTCGCGCTGCTGTTCCCGTGCAATCGCCTGCTCGTTGACCAGCGTCAGGTTATCGACATTCCACACCTTGTGACGCAATGCATCACGCTTTTTCTGGTATTCCTCGGTGATCTTACTGTCCTTCGGCGCCGCCGCATGGTATTCCAGATCCACCCGCGCCTGCGCGAAGCTGGCGCAACACAAGGCCACGCCGGTCAACACTATCATTTTCATCGATAAACTCCTGACAAGTCCCTGTTCTCATCTTTAGCAATTCAGCGGCCGACCATTCAGCCAGGCCCGGCAATATGCGCCGACAAACGGCCGATGCGGCCCCATCAGGGACGTCCGGCGCAGACGCAGCGACAGGCAGCGAACAATATCGGCTCCCTGTTCGCAGGCCGATCGGGCGCTCTGGTGCCCCTGCGCAGAACGTCTCGCCGTTTTCTGTGTTTGCAACCACATTTCCAACGCTTCCCGCTCCGCACGCAGCCGCGCCAGCTGCATGCGCTCCGCCTGAATCTGTTCAGCCAACCAAATATGCTGCAACAAGCCATCCAGCCGCGCCGGGCATCCCGCCGCAGAGGGACTTTCCGTCGAGGCGCCGGGCGAGGAATGGCGATCGATGAACGCCTGACTGCAAAATGAGGCCAGCAGCGCCAGCGCCGCAGCGATTAACGAGGGTATTTTCAATACACAAGCTCCATGAATAAGCCGACTAGGGCGCGCCACGAAAAATGACGCAGAGAACCGTTCAACAGCCATTGAGTGAAGACATATGAGGCTCTGCGGGATCGGGCGCATGTTGCCCTCCCGTCGCCGGCGTTTTCGCGTTTTCGGCAGCGCATTCCGCCAGACGCGCCAAGGTTTCAGCCTCGTTCTCCGTGGGTGGTGTCGGCACCGCCATCTCTTGTCGCAGGCCATGCGCCAGCTCTTTCAATTTCTTCTGAAACAGCACGGGAGAAACTCCCTCGCATTGCCGATCGTAACGGGCCGCATTTGCTTGCAGACTCAACAACGACATTATCAACATGGCGACAATACGCTTTGCCATTGAAAACTCCTGTAATGATGTCTAGGTATGTCGATATAAATTCAACAAGCAGAGATTCATCGTTTAAAGATAAATAACGCATCGGAAAAACAGAGTAGCGAATTAATAATAAACCGCTCCATAATATCTCTGAGATAACGTCTGGCGCCACGCTGAATAAAGAGTGGCGATTAGCGCCCCCCTATTTTCGACCAGTCCAGCGTACCGCCGATACCGACCCGGCCTTCATTCAGCACGGAAGCGGCGGATTCGCCGGCGATAATACGCTGTTTTTGTTCTCGCGTTGCGGGCTGCGGTGCTCCCCAATTCCCCCGATGAGTGGAGGAGGATGAGGATGAAACAGTGGGGTAAATGGCACTGCATCCGTTTAATACCAGACACAATGCCAGAAGATAATTACGCCATGTCATACTATTCCCCTTAAAATAACGCCATTGGTAGTGACGGTAAATGAAAAATGAGTTTATTTAGTTTAATAACGTTCGCCGCATGCCATCGCCAGCGACAAAAAGAATACGCAAGTGTTAATCACCCGTTATTTTAATTAACCTGAATAAAACAAATATCGCTCAATAAGATAACGCTAATCGCAGAAATGGGCCAGCAGGTTCAGCGCACTTCCGAGTGCGCTGGGATCTTACTCTTCGCCGTCCGGCTGCCAGGCCAACAGATCGCCAGGCTGGCAGTCGAGAATGCGGCAGATCTTGTCCAGCGTTTCCAGCCTGACTCCCTTGACCTTGCCGTTTTTCAACAGAGACAGGTTTTGCTCGGTGATCCCCACCTGCTCCGCCAGCTCCTTTGAACGCATCTTCCTTTTGGCCAACATGACATCAAGACTTACGATTATTGCCACTCTATTCTCACACGAAAGAAAGCTGTTCTTCATTCAGCCGCAACGCTTCCAGAAATACCCGGCTAAATACCAGGATTGCGCAGCCTACGATCAGCGAGCGCACCGACTCGCTATTGACGCCATAATAAAGGATAAACAGCATTTTTTCATCGGCGGTCAATACCATCACCTGCAGCAGACCGGCTAACGACGGGAACAACACATCGACGATCAGCAAGATGCCGATGATCTGCAACAGCACCATATTGTTGCGATGCCACACGTTGCCGCGGAAAAATTGATAAAACAGCCCGGCGCCGCACAGCAGCGCGCTGTAATAGGGCAAATAACCGAGCATGTCGATAAGCAGCGTGGCGAACAGCGCCCAGCGTTGCTGCGGGATCGCGTAGGCAAGCAGCTCCGGGTAATATTCCCGGTAAGAGGCGACGATATCGCGATAGGCTACGCCCTGCAGCCAATCCCGCACAATGATGAACATCTCAACGCCGGTGCTGACGATCAGCATCGCCATAATGAGCAAACACAGACAACGCACGTACAGCGGCAGATGGATCCTTGGCGCAGCGCCCATAATTTTCTATCCCTTAATCAACAGCAATAAATTATCGTAAAACGATAATTTATTGCTGTCAATGATCAAGTGGACTGATGAGTCAGACGGTGGGCGCCAATGCGCGGGCAATAAAAAAGGCCGGGCTAACCCGACCTTGTTTGACTGCTCGACGCGCTTAGACCAGTTCGATCACGTCGAAGTTGGCTTCGCCGCTCAGATCGGCATCGTAATCAACGCCCTGCAGACCGAAGCCGAACAGGCGCAGGAATTCCGCCTTGTAGCCCTGGTAATCGGTCAGTTCGTTGATGTTATTGTCGTTCAGCTGCTGCCAGATTTCACGGCAGGTTTCCTGCACGGCATCGCGCAGTTCCCAGTCATCCAGGCGCAGACGGTGTTTCTCGTCGGTGTCCGGCGCCGCACCGCTGTACAGCTTGGTCGCGAACAGACGCTGGATCTGCTCGATGCAGCCTTCGTGAATGCCCTGCTCCTTCATGATTTTGAACACGATGGAGATATACAGCGGCATCACCGGAATGGCGGAGGAGGCCTGAGTTACCACCGACTTGAGCACCGCAACGTAAGCCGCGCCGCCTTTGGCCTGCAGCTTCTGGTTGATGGCCTGCGCCGCGCGATCCAGATCTTCTTTCGCCTTGCCCAGCGTACCGTGCCAGTAGATTGGCCAGGTCAGATCGGTACCAATGTAGGAGTAAGCGACAGACTGCGCGTTATCCGCCAGCACGCCCGCTTCGTCCAGCGCGTCCATCCACAGCTGCCAGTCCTGGCCGCCCATCACCTTCACGGTGTCGGCGATTTCTTGCTCGTTGGCCGGCTCGACCACGGCTTCAACCAGCACGTCTTTGTTGGTGTCCAGCGCAACGGATTTGTACGGCTCGCCGATCGGCTTCAGTGCGGAACGCACCACTTCGCCGGTTTCCGGCATTTTACGCACCGGCGAAGCCAGCGAGTAAACCACCAGGTCAACCTGACCCAGGTCTTTTTTGATCAGATCGATAACGGTCTGACGGCACTCGTTGGAGAATGCGTCGCCGTTGATGCTTTTCGCGTACAGGCCTTCTTCTTTAGCTGCCTTGTCGAAACCGGCGGAGTTGTACCAACCGGCGGAACCGGTTTTGCCTTCGCTGCCAGGCTTCTCGAAAAATACGCCGATGGTGGCCGCACCGCTGCCGAAAGCGGCATTGATGCGCGAGGCCAGACCGTAACCGGTGGATGCACCAATGACCAGCACCTTTTTAGGCCCGTTTTTCAGTTCGCCGCGCGACTTAACGTAGGCGATTTGCTCACGGACGTTGGCTTCACAGCCTGCCGGGTGAGCGGTGGTGCAGATAAAACCACGAATTTTAGGTTTGATAATCATAGTAATTTTTTCTTGGTAGCTAAAAACCGAAGGACAATATACCTGATTTTCTCGATATACTTAAGAAAGTGCGAAAACAAGCGCAGTGAACAGACCAGTCGGGGCCGCTCCCTGCGCCAGTGAAGGAGCCGTACCGGGTGAATGCCATTCCCAAAATACATGCCGATGAGGCCGAAATCTCTCTCCCCCATGTCCGAGCTATGCTCGCCGAACAGTTCCCGGCCTGGGCGGCGTTACCCATCGAACTCGTCACCACCGGCGGTACCGACAACGTGATGCTGCGGCTCGGCGACGCGCTGTTCATTCGCCTGCCGCGTACCGCCTCGGCGGCCGAAGCGCTGGCGCGCGAGAACCGCTACCCCGCGTTGCTGGCCCCTCATCTGCCGGCACCGATTTCAGCGCCGTTAGCCCAGGGCAAGCCGGATGACGCCTATCCTTTCGCCTGGAGCATCGGCCGTTGGATCAGCGGTCGCACGCCCGCCTGCGGCGAATGCAGCCCGGCGCTGGCGACGCAGTTGGGCGAATTCGTACGCACGCTCCATACCATCCCGACCGCAGACTATGAGATCACCGCCTATCGCGGCGGCCCGATCAGCGCCAGAGATGCCCTCACGCGCGAGTCTATCGCCCAGTGCGCCCCTCACCTCGATGCCGCCGTCCTGCTGCGGACGTGGGACAATGTGAGCCAGGTGCGTGAAAACACCGCCGGCGCATGCTGGCTACATACGGACATTCAACCCGGCAATTTGCTGGTCGACAACGGTGAACTGGCGGCGGTGATCGACTGGGGCGGCATCGCCATCGGCGATCCGGCGGTCGATCTGATCGTCGCCTGGAACCTGATGGGGCCGGAAGCCCGCGAACATTTCCGCCGAGCGGTGAAGGTGGACGATGAGACCTGGCGTCGCGGTCGCGCCTGGGCGCTGTCGATTGGCGTTATCGCTTACGCCTACTATGTCGATAAGGAACCTTTGCTGACGCGCACGTCACGCTACCAGCTGAAGCAGGTCGCGGCGGAGATGGGATTGACGCTATAAAACAGCAGACCGGACGCACTTCGCCCGGTCTGCAATCATTACGCCTTGTTCTTTTCCAGCTGCTCAATCAGCGTATAACGCAGCGACGAGGCATCGGCCGGCACGTTCTCCACCGGGGTAACAAGCACTTTCAGCCGATACTGATAACCCGGTTCGAAGGTGAAACCCTCGATGCCGGTATAGAACAACTCCCACGGCTGCTGCGCGGAGCGACGCACCTGCATGCACTTCATCGGGCCGACGCCCACGCAGTCCACCAGCGCGCTGTTCACCAGCAACACTTCCGTTTGGCCGCCTTTCTCATTTGCGGGCTGATTCATCGAGGTTCCCTCCTGGCTGCAGCCGGCCAATGCGGCCAACGCAACAAATAACAACGCTTTGATTTTCAATGCACTGCACCAATAGTCATGTAGGTCAGGCGATCCTAACAAATTGACTGGATGAATTGAACCTTGCTCCGTATCACAGAGGCGACATTATTCGCTCGCGCTTATTCTCCAAACTCATGCGTTACAGGACAGAGGTCATGACGGTACGCTGTCGTTTTTATCATCGGTATCAATGAGAAAACCGGCATCACGAATCGCCGCCCTCACCTGCCTGGCGTCCATCACCGCCGTTTTCACATAGCCAAAGAATGCCACCCGCGCGCCGGGCAAACGGACTGGCGTCGCCAGTTGGGCACTGAGTTCGCGATTGCGCTGCGCCATCTGCTCGGCACGCGCCTGCCAAAATGCAGCCGGTTCGGAGGGAGTTTCAGTGGCGGTTTCGAACCGAGACGCCAATTCGCTTAGCGCCTCCCACTCCGCCAACAGGGCGGCAACCACTTCAGGATTAGCCACCTGCCCCCAGTCAGAGGGTAAAATCCCCTCACGCCACGCCTCAAGGTAGCCGGGCAACGCCCTCTTCAACCGACTCAGCCGATCGTTCAACGCAGGTTTCATTTTACAACGCCTAATGTCTTGATATTCCCCATAATGTCACTCTCGCTTAACCGGTGATGGGAGCAATGACCGGAGCTTATCAGCGCCATAGATGACGTAATGACTTTTAGTGCGGCTAAATTAGCGATATGTGCGGGTGGGGATGGAGATCGGGTTGGTGGCTGTGATTCGAAAGAGGAGCGGGGATTGTTGCTGGCGAATTAAGAGGAATTTACTTATAAATCAATCACAAACAAAAACTGAATACGATACCTATATGTACAAAAGAATGAACACATCTCTATAAAAATACAAAAAACCCCGGATTCTCCGGGGTGAATGATTAAATCAATAGAAAATTAATAGGAGGGAAGGTTATTTTATGGATTCTTTTATCCCATACATGTTCCGATCGCTATCCATCGAAATCCCACCGGGGAACTGCTGAACAGCGTTGGGCCCAGACGTTGCCACATAGTCAGTATTTGAGGGTCTCCCCTCGAAGTACCTCTGGCTAGAGTCATTAGGAAATACAACAGCATTAATCATATTATGGCCTGCGTTATTCCCCCATTTGAGTTGTGCTATTTTATTGTTATGGAGTTGAAGATTCAGGTTATTAACACCAGAATAAGACTCATCATCACCTATTTGAACACCATAAGTTCTGTTGGCATAAAATGTTCCTTGTACGATAGAATCATTAGAACGCAGCAGCAAACCTACACCTTTATTGGCCTCACTTTCAATCCCATAAGCAAGAATATTTGCCCCTGACTCAGTCCTCATGCCATTACCGTTAGCATATAGATGGGTATTAGTAAGCATTAGACCTCCGCCGCTATAAAAGCCCTCCTTATGCAGAACATCAATCCCCCACCCTCCATTGTTAGCAGCAATCATCCCAGAAACGATCGAATCATGCGGTCCTCGCATCGTCCATCCATTACCTTTATTGCTAATTAATTTTACTCGAGTAAAGTAAGACTCCATTGCATCATTTTCATCTGGATGAACAGAACCGCTTGGAATAAATTGAGTAACTAATGCATCTCCAGAGAACCGCTCGATTGATACATCTTCAAGCCAGAACCATAAACCATATATTTCAACACCATTAACGCTGGCTTTTTTTCCATCACCACCATCAATAGTAATGTCTTTTATTTTTATGTATTTAACACCAGGGAGGCTTTTTCTATCACCATCTAATGGCGATGCAATTTTCAATGCATTTTTTTCGCTCAGGCTTGATAGTTTTTCATAGTCAGCACTTTGAATAATAGGCCCAGAAGAAGCCGAGGCTAATTTCAACTGAGTTCGATAGATTCCAGAACCGATAACCTGGGATGCATTATCAATTACAATGCAAGGTGACGCACTGCAAGTCCACACGCCTGGCGAAAACTCAATTGCTTGCCCAACACCAAGCTTTATTGTAGATTTAATCTCACCCGGTTCATTGGCTTTGATAGTAATTTTCTTGCCATTGGCGGCAATTATCTCTTTATTAATAATGTCGCCAACATCTGCCATAGAAAATGCATATGCATAATTAGCCACCATAAACGGAATAATTGATAAAAAAGACACATACCCCTTTGTCATTGTTAGACATCCTTTTAACTTAAATTTGAGAGCCAATAATTTAATGATAGATAACAAAATGTCAACTTCAAAATACTTCAAGCGTCACATTTATCGAGATGTTAGCAACACATCACCATTACTAGCATGGCCTGTCTATCCAAAGTTCGCTCGTCCCCAAATACACCATTACGAGAATTATTTCCTGGTGATGTGATGCTAAGGTTCCTGTGCATCCGTGGTTACAGTTGACCGTCCCCATTGCCGTACTAGTCCTAATGCGGATTCCTGATAACCATTGACCCTATCCCAAAATCAGTGCAGTGCTAAATCAGAGAGGAGCTCAAAAGTAGGTATTGGCGTCCGCGATGTTCTTAGCATTTCTGCGGCCCCCTCAGCGCGATCTGCATCGTCAGATACTCCCACTGCTACTACTTTCGCCTCACGACTAAACTTAAACGCGGCATCAGTCGACTGAGCTGCGCTATCTGCAGACTAGCTACTCTTTGCTTCGTCTGTTGCTTGTTGCGTACTGCGGGCTCCCAGCACAATGTTTTTGCCAACGACGCCATCCACGGGCAATCCTTCAGATGACATAGATGGCCCCCGAAATAATTCAGATTATGAACTGGTTGTTATAATTGGGGCGCGGACAAAAAAGCCCTGAATTACCAGGGCTTACATTGAAGTTATTATTTATTGCACTGCAAATTTAACCTCTGCCTTTCTTATGGTTTTTTTTCTTAATTTCTCTGATTGCCTTTCAACGGCTAGATACATTAAGATGCCAAATCCTATCACGAAAGCAAAAGCCATAAATAACTTAACCGGGGTTAAGTCGGTTCTGTCTAGCGCCCAGAAAATATAGTTATACAAATAAATAGAAAACGAGCACTTCCCTACAAATGCTACACTGCGCACAACGTGCGGCACACGCTTTCCTGAGAACCGATTAATAAGTGATGCCATTAATAATGCAAAAACCGATGAAATCAACACTTCATATAGTTTAATCTTGTTATTAAAACCATGCCCTTTGTAGAAAAGAAGCAATACAAATAACGCGATCAATATCCATTGAGCTTTCAATTTTCTTATAAATGAACCTATTCTGTTTTGATATATGGCGCAAAGCCACCCCAAAACGAAAAGTGAAAGGTAAGATGGAATACCCCATGTTAACAATTGATTCTCACTGTAAACATTAATCAAAATACTAACAGCAAACACACTGACCAACAAAACAACCCTTCCCAAAACAGTGGTAAATAAAACAACCAGAGCAGGGAGAATTAAATAAAACTGCATCTCAACAGCGAGCGACCAATAAACCCCACTAATTGAGAAAAATGTCTTTTCTGAAAAATTGTGAATAAATAAAGCATGGGATATTACATCAAAGACCCCTGTAGGTTTTGTTGCAATGCCAAAACCTCGAATTAGAACAAACCAAACCGCGATTGATATGTAAAATGGAATAGCTATCCGCAAGTATCTTTTTAAAAAATAGATGCCATACTTCTTTGCTGAAAAGCCACTTGAAAATGCTTTTCCACTTGACCCAGCCATACAATAGCCTGAAATTACAAAAAACATTCCAACGCCGATCCACCCGTTACCAAAAAGCCCCATCACATCGAAGCCGAATGGTAGCGGTCGGCCTAAAGAACCGGACCATAGGAAAAGGTGAAAGGCGGTAACGAGCATAACCGCTACACCTCTAAAAAAGTCAATAATATCATTGCGCTGAGACATGTCATTTCCTTTAGTTATTGACGCAATGATAAGCCACCTACCAGCAGATTACCAACCTATCGGAACATAGGAGTAACTCAATCCATCCCAACGGGCTAACGAAAAAGTTTATCGCCGCGCGGAAAGCATCAGGTTTGGAATTTCAGGCAAGCCCGCCGACGTTCCACGAGATCCGAAACCTGTCCGGCCGCCTGTACGAAAAGCAGAACGACAAGGCATTTGCCCAAAAGCTGCTGGGGCATACAACGGAAATGAAGACGCTGAAATAGCTTAAAACGAGGGGGAAGGAGTACGTGATGCTGTAAAAAACCGAATATCAAAATTCGAGTAAATTTCGAGTAATTCCGATTTTTTCAAAAAAAGACTTATAAATCAATCACACAAAAAAAGACCGAATACGATTCCTATATTCGGTCTAGGGAAATGGCTCTTGGGAGAGAGCCGTGCGCTAAAAGTTGGCATTTAATGCAGGGCTTGTTCAGCCGTGCACTTTAAGAGTAGCCTACCGCGCCAGTTTTGCCAGCCGCCCGGCGGCCGCGTGATAGTTTCGTGACGAAATAACTATGCGGCAAATGCGCATCAATCCGCGCACGTTGGGCAAGGCGTTGGCAAACAAGCGGTTAGTCAGCGCACAGCTTCTCGGCGCGTTCAATGAACGGCGCCAGGCTCATTTTTTTCCCTGGTTCGGCAGGGTCGTCCAGCAGGAGCACCTCCAGCGGTTGCGCGCGCTGATGGCCCTTCTTCACCTGCTGCTCCGCTGCGTCGTTGAGCGGGTATTGCATCAGAGTGCTGTTGTTGAGCACGAACAGCGCGCCGCCGCTGCGGCACTGCAGCGTCACTTCTTCCTTGGTGAACGCCCACTGTTTGCCGTACTCCAGTTTGGTGATGTTCACCAGTTTGTCTGCCGCCAGCGCGCCGGTCGCGGTTGCCAGCAGCGTAATGCCGAGTAATACCGATTTCATGTGATGGCCTTAAGGTTGCTATTCGCGTCGATTTTCCCGCAGCTTGCCGGCCTGCGGCAAGCTGAAATGTCAAACCGGCGCATAGGTTGCAAATAAACTGACCAGCAGCAGCACCGCCATCCCCAGCCCGACTTCGAGCCAGCAGGCTAGCACCACGCCGCGCTGCGCCAGCGCCGGCACGCGGCTCATTGCCGGCACGATGGCGTAGCGATTGGCCAGCGCCACCATCACCATCAGCGCCACCAGCGCGGTTTTGATCAGCAGCAGGCGCTGATAAGGCGAGCCGAGGTTGAGCGGCCAACCGCCGAGAATGATCAGGCTGTTGACGATGCCGGTGACGATCACCGCCGCCACCGCCAGATGCCCCCAGCGCGAGAAACGGATCAGCGTGGTGATGGCGTCGCTGCGCCACTGCGGCGGCTGCAGGTAGCGCAGGCAAACCAGCAGCGGCGCCAGGCTGCCGAACCAGTAGCCGGCGGCCAGCAGGTGCACCGCATGGTTGGCGCGGTGCAGCGCGCCCAGCGTACCTTCGTGCATCGCCGCGTGGCCGATAAACGCCAGGCTCACCAGCAGCAGTGCCGAACACAGCGCCAACGCCTGCGCGCGCGGCCTTTCCGGCAGCAGCAGGCTCAGGATCGCCAGCAGCGACAGGCCCAAATGCCAACGCCACACTTCGCCGAAGGTGGTGCCGAGTACCGCCCACCAGACCTCCAGCCGCCAAGCGTCTTGCCAACCGTCGCCCATTTGCCCGGCCTGAATGGCCAGTAGCGCCACGGCGGAAAGCCCGGCAATCCAGGTGCCGGCAAGCAGCAGCGGTCGCACATCGCGGGAGAGGATCGGGGAGAGGCGCTGCGGTGACAATAAGGCGGTGAACAGACTGATGCCGAACATCAGCATCACCGCCGCAAAGTGCACCAAGCGACACAGAACGAACAGGGTCGCCAGACTCACGATCAGTTTACGGTGAAGCTGTACTGGCCTTTGGTTTTGTGCCCGTCGACCGACACCACATGCCAGCTGACGTTGTATTTGCCCGCGCTCAGCTCGCCGTCGATCGGCACGTTGACCTGGGTGTTATTGTTCGGATCGAGCTGCAGCTTGCCGGTTTTCACCACGGCGTTGTCCGGGCCGGTGATTTTCACGCCGCTGAAGTTCGGCTCGATGCCTTCGGAGAAGCTGAGGGTCAGCGCCTTCGGCGCCGGGCTGACGCTGGCGTCGGCCTTCGGCGTTTCCACTTTCAGGTGGGCGTGCGCCAGCGCTTGCTGCGAAGACAGGCCGACGAACAGGACGAAAACGGTGGAAAGCAGGCGACAGGAGGAACGAATTTTACCGATCACAGTGGTATCCCTTAACAGTATAAAGAGGGTCATAAGGGTTAAGGCCACAGCCAAGGCGATGTATCAGCGGCCCCAACCCACCGCAAATGATTGCGCCACGGGTAAACAGAAAAACGGGTTATATCGGCTAACCCGCTGTTTTGACTCTACCATCCCTGTAGCGTATCGCGGTAAATCATAACGACCACGCTGCGGCAAGTCGAGCGCATCACTGGCATTTTGCGATCCGGCAGCACGTATCGCCGCATAACCGCGATAAACGCAGGGTAAAAAAAACCGCGCGTCAGGCTCGCCCGCGCGCGGTTTTTCGATGTTCTGATGCGGATTAAACCTGGCCGTTGCCGCCCTGGCCCATCGCGCCCATTTTCTTCAGATCTTTGTCGATGAAGAACAGGCCTTTGCCGCTGGTGCCCACCAGCGCCAGCTTATCCAGCACGGATTTGAACAGTTTCTCTTCTTCGTGCTGCTCCGCCACGTACCACTGCAGGAAATTGAAGGTGGAGTAATCGTGTGCGGTCATGGCGGCGTGCGCCAGTTCGTTGATCTGACGGGTGATCAGCTGTTCGTGTTCGTAGGTCTGCTGGAACACGTCCGCCAGCGATTCGAACGCCACCGGCGGCGCGGCGATGCTGCCCAGCAGCGGCAGAGAGCCGGTGTCGCTCAGGTAGTCGAACAGACGTTGCATATGCTGCATCTCTTCCTGAGAGTGCTCTTTAAGGAATGCGGCGGCGCCTTCAAAGCCTTTATCGCTGCACCATGCGCTCATCTGCAGGTACAGGTTGGCGGAGTAGAACTCCAGATTCAGTTGCTCATTCAGCTTTTGAGTCATTTCTTGCGTCAGCATAATGATTCCTTTTATTTTGCAGGTCATGAATTTAATTTCCGCGCATTATGCCCTGCCGCCGTAAAAATAAAAACACCTTATTTACACTCAAATCACATTTATTATAAAACACTTTAATATCATTAAGTTAAAACATTAACCTCGCATTGAGAATTAACATGATAATTATTTCCATCTTTTATTTTAATCAAAAAGCGAATCATTCTTATTTAAAAGAATAAATAGATTGCATTACTCCTGGATAAATATCGCTCGCGACGGCGGCGCAACGGGCTTGCCAAGCGCCGCCGGGTGGATTACCTTCTGCGCAGATTCAATGCGGCAAAGTAAGGAGCATAAGGTGGTTTACAATCTGGCCGAGTTGTCCAAAGAAGAGATGGACAGGGTGAATGTGGATCTCGCCGCCTCAGGCGTGGCGTACAAAGAGCGCTACAACATGCCGGTGATCCCGGAAGTGGTGGAGCGCGAGCAGCCGGAGCCGCTGCGCGACTATTTTCGCGAGCGCGTGGCGCACTACCGCGCGGAATCCCACAGGTTTTCGCGCCTGCCGTACGAGCCGAAGGTCAAATAAAAGACCACTTCCTGAGGAAGCGACTTAACTCGATGCCCCCTAGAAGGGGGCATCGAGTTAATCCTTCAATAACTCCATCTACTGTTCGATCTCTTGATCCTTTTTACCCTGATGCTTCACATATCGTTTGATAATTCCTCGTTTACTCCGACCGCATCGACAAAGTAACCCTTTGCCTAAAAATTGTTACACCTTAGCTTCTTTCGTATGTGGCGGAACGATTGTAAAAGCAAATTACACAGCGCCCTTTTAGGATGCCCATCAACGTAAAAATCAATAGATTCGGTTGGACTTTAACGACCAGATGCCATGAACTGGCTAAATATTTAGCTCCAGAACCTCACAGTCCTTCATGTTGCAAAGGATGTAAATTGTTCGAGAGAGCTCTTTGCCTACCTTGTCGCGGAGTATTTCAAATCGATACTTCCGCCGTCCAGATCAGGAGGTATTTGCAACGCCAGAACACATGTAGTGAATTCCTGTATAAACCCATGTTGGTGATTTACTTCTTACCTGCGGTGAGTAAGCTGAAATATTCCGGCATGGGGTTCCTGGAAACTAGAGCCTCACTGAAACTATCACCACCTCCCAGGAAGGTGGTGTGAGGCTTACACTAAAAACAAGGTGAGTAATTGCTCCCCTTGTTTTTAGAAGTTGGCTTTCATCTGGGCTGGAAATTTCTTAGCAGCTGCATAGTAACTTCCCAACGTGTAAGCTTTCATCTGTTGTTCAGTATCGACCCTACACGAAGCGTCGTAACAAGCTCCGCTGACAATTCCATATGCTGTAGCCTTTTTGTTCATGTCGGCTTTTGCTTCGGCTAATGTAGGTTTCCCCATCGTGACAACACATCCAGATACGATAGCTTGGGCTTTGTTATCGTTCATGCCAAGAATCACAGTTTTACCGATATCTGAATAACCGTTGTTTTTGTATACATCCATTGCGAAATCGCGACATTCTGAATAAAACGGACTAGTTTTAACTTCGCTGTAATCTGGAATTCGCATTCCGGCACAACCAACAAGGCCCGTACTAATTACTAAAACAACTGCTTTTTTGAACTTATTCACCCTAAGGTTCCTTGTGAAATTTATTTTTCGACTACCCTGTAGTCCCATTTGTAACTGCTGTAAAGATGTTCAGTATCGTTTTCATCTTTCGGATTCTTGACGACAACGTCCAGTTCAACAATCGTGCCAACTGGAAGTTCTCTAATCGCTTTAGAACATTCGATCCGCATATTAGTAGGAAATCCCGGCTGACCGGGAAGCGGATGCAGTCTTCCACGTTTCCGGATTGGATCAGGAAAGACTTCTGCTTTTATTGTCCTATACTCTGACGGGCTTCTACGACCTACCATCATATCCCCTTAAAATTTCATCACATCCGTGACGCCAACTGTTGTCTGAGTGGTTTAAGGCTTAAAATAACAAAAAACCCCGCCATTACGGCGGGTTTTTGCGTCACTTGCCGGCGAACCGGTCGGTGGCGATCATCAGCTGGTGCAAAATACCCGGCTCATCATACGAATGCCCCGCCCCTTCCACGATATGCAGCTCCGCCTCCGGCCAGGCCTTGGCCAGATCCCAGGCGTTCTGCACCTGGCAGGCCATGTCATAGCGGCCGTGGACAATCACCGCCGGAATATGGCGGATCAGCGGCACGTTACGCAGCAGCTGGTCGTCGCTCTCCAGGAAGCCCAGATGCGTGAAGTAGTGGTTTTCAATACGGGCGAACGCCAGCGCGAAATCATCCTCGCCAAACGAAGCAGATTCACGGCTCGGCAACAGCGTGACCGTCTCCCCTTCCCACACGCTCCACAGCTTGGCCGCTTCAAGCTGCACCTGCGGATCGGCCGAGGTCAGCCGCTGCCGGTAGGCGGCGATCACGTCTTGACGCTCGTCATCCGATAGGATGGACAGCACGCGCTCCCATTTGTCCGGGAAGAAGCGCGAAGCGCCGTCCTGGTAATACCAATGCAGCTCCTGCTTGCGCAGGGTGAAGATGCCGCGCAGCACCATTTCACTGACGTGCTCCGGGTGGGTTTGCGCATAGGCGAGCGCCAGCGTAGACCCCCAGGAGCCGCCGAACACCAGCCACTGCTCGACGCCGGCCATTTCGCGCAACCGCTCGATATCGGCCACCAAGTGCCAGGTAGTATTGTTGTCCAGGCTGGCGTGCGGGCGGGAACGGCCGCAACCGCGCTGATCGAACAGCAGCACCTTGTAGCGTTCGGGATCGAACAGCTGACGATGATGCGGGGAGATGCCGCCGCCCGGTCCACCGTGAATGAAGACCGCCGGTTTACCGTTCGGGTTACCGCTCAGCTCCCAGTAGATCCGGTGGCCATCCCCAGTGTCCAGCCAACCGCTGTCGTATGCCGCTAACGGCGGGTACAAACCTCGTAATTGTTCCATGGCGCTTTCCGTCTCTCTGTGAGTCATGCTTTCATCAAAGCGGAAGCCGCCCGGCAGGTCAACGGTAAAACCCGAAAACTCGAACGCGCGCCGAGAACTCGGCGCGCGTTTGCTCAAAATCACATCGACCTGCCTGCAAAACGCCCACAGGCCCGATCAGTTAAGGTGCGCGATCGCACTGATCTCCACCAATTGCTCAGGCGAAGCCAACCCGGTGACGCCGATCAGCGAACCGGCGGGCCGGTGATCGCCGACATAACGCTTGAACAACGCAACGCACGGTTCAAAGTGCGCCAGTACATCGGTCAGGTAGATCTCCACATACGCCAGGTTCGAACGTTCGGCACCGAATCCCGCCAATACCCGATCCAGATTGTCCAACGTCTGTTGGGTTTGCCGTTCGATATCGCCCGCACCGACAAACTCCCCCTGCATATCATGGGAAAACTGCCCAGAGATGTAGAGGGTATCCTTGACGCGATAGCCTTGGGACACGCCATTCTCCTCTTCCCAAATGACCCCGTGGTGGTAGTGCGTGATGCCATTTTTCATGCTGTTTCTCCAACCGCTTATCGTTTCCATGACGACTATAATCGTTTGATTGGCGAATGGATGTCGTCACTGAAACGACGTTGACGATGCATTTAATATATTGAATATGTTAAATTTATTTTCTTTTCACCGGTTCTCGGAGGGCAACATGCTACGGGCGAATCTCAATGACATTCAGGTTTTCATGGCCGTCGTCGACGCCGGCAGTTTTGTCGCCGGCGGACAGACGATGGGGCTATCGCGTTCGGCGGCGGGCAAGGCCATCGCGCGTCTGGAGCAGCGGCTGAGCGTGCGGCTGTTGCATCGCACCACGCGTTCGCTTGGCCTGACCGACGAGGGACGAGAGTTTTATCGACGTGGCCTGCAGATCCTCGCTTCGGTCGACGATGCCGAGGCCAGCGTGGCCGGCGACAAGGGCACCGCACGCGGAGTGCTGCGGTTGACCGCCCCTTCCGCCTTCGGCAGACGGATCCTGTTACCGCTGGTGCCGAAATTTCTCGTCGCCTGGCCTGAGGTGCAGGTGGAGATCAGTTTTTCCGATCGCCTGGCGGATGTCGTGGAAGAAGGATTTGATTTGGCAGTACGGATCGGCGTCACGGCGCCGGATACCCGGTTGGTATCCAGAACCCTCGCCAGGTATCGCGCCCTGCTGTGCGCCTCCCCCGCCTACCTCGCCGCCCGTGGCGAACCGCATACCGTCGAGTCGCTCGCCGGGCACGAGGCTCTGCTGTTCAGCAGCCGCAACCAAAAACAGCCCTGGCGGCTGCGTGACGAGCGCGGCGAATGGGTCAAGGCCCCAGTTCGCGGCCGCCTGCGGCTGGACAGCGGAGAAGCGCTGCACGATGCGGCCTTGGCCGGGTTGGGCATCGCGTATCTGCCGGAGTTTATGATTGCGGAGGATTTGGCCGCCGGTCGTCTGCAGCAGGTGCTGCGCGCCGTGGAGGGTGAAGAAGTCAGGATTGTGGCGCTCTATCCGAATAAGCGCCTGCTGGAACCCCGCGTCAGGCGCTTTCTCGATCTCTTGCTGGATACGCTCGGCGGCTGAAACCTTACCCGCCTTTGCGCATATGCGGCTCGCGCATCTCCTGCGCGGTTTTCGCCTCGATACTCAGCTCCGCCGTCGGGCGCAGCAACAGACGCGCCAGCCCGATAGGTTCGCCGGTTTCCCGGCAGTAGCCGTACTCGCCGTTCTGCAACCGCGCAAGCGCCGCATCGATTTTCGGCAGCAGGCGGCTTTCGCGATCCAACTGGCGGAACAGCAGGCGCAGATCCTCTTCGCGCGCCGCCTTGTCGGCTTCATCGCCCGTCGCTTCGCCGCTGTCGATCTCTTTTTTCAGCTCATCGATGTGCAGCAGCAGTTTTTGCCGCTCGTCCTGCAGCAGCTGGCGGAAAAACGCCCGTTGAACCGAGTTCATATAATCAGAATCCGGCATGGCCAGTAGTTGCTGCGCATCCGGTAACGTCATGACTGTCATTGCGCTCTCCCAACACCAAAAGTGTAATATTATAACATAATATTTATTTTTAGCACCCGGTCACCCAAAAACAAAATTTTACGCACAAACAATCGGTTAAACACAACTCTCACTTTGTCGCTTGCATCCTCTTGGCTTTAGGCGGTTAATGGCTGAGCAAGCCACCCAATCATAGGTAACGAGAGGCCATCATGAGTAAGGGAATGGATAGCAAAAAGAATGCGAAGAAGAAGCCGTTGAAAACCCCAGCCGAGAAACGTGCGGAGAAACGCGCCAAAAAAGCGCATCCGTCTGGTGAGTAAGCGTCCTTCCATCCGTCATTAAACCCGCCAAGGCGGGTTTTTTATTGCCTCACAGGAGAGATGGCCGATGTCCTGCCTCACCCTTGCCGCCGCCCAATACCCCGCCGCTGCGGCCGATATCACCTGCAACCTTGAACGTCACCTTGGATTTATCGCGCGGGCAGCAGATCAGCAGGTGCAACTGCTGGTTTTTCCCGAACTGTCGCTGAGCGGCTATGAATTAGCCAATGCTGCCGAACTGGCGCTGACGCTGGACGATCCGCGTCTGCAACCGCTCAGTGCGGCGGCGCAATCGCGGCAGATGACGATCATCGTCGGCGCGCCCTTGCGCAGTGGCCAGGCGTTGCACATCGCCGCCTTGATCTTTCACCCCAACGGCACGGTGGCCGTCTATTCCAAACAGCATCTGCACGGCGCGGAACAGCAATACTTCTCGCCCGGAGAGGGTGGCCCGTTGCTGGAGCTGCATCGGCAACACATCGCGCTGGCTATCTGTGCCGACACTTCGGAACCTGGCCACGCGGGTGCCGCCGCACAGGCGGGTGCGCACATTTATGCCGCCGGCGTACTGATATCTGAAGCCGGTTACGCGAAAGACAGCGCCACGCTGGCAGGCTATGCCCGGCGTTATGGCATGGTCACGCTGATGGCCAACCATGCGGCGCCAACCGGTGGTTGGATCCCGGCAGGCCGCAGCGCCATCTGGGATAAAACGGGAGAGCTTCTGGTTGCCGCGCCGGATGACGCCCCTGGTCTTATCATCGCCGACAAGACTTCCGACGGTTGGCACGGCCGCCTGTGCCGGTTAAGCTGAAGCCTGACGGCAACGCGGAGGAAAACATGACGTTACGCGTAATAGATACCGAGACCTGCGGGCTGGACGGCGGCGTGGTGGAAGTGGCCTCCCTCGATCTGCTCGACGGCCAATTGACCAACCCGATGAGCGATCTGGTCAGCCCAGATCGCCCCATCAGCCTCGACGCGATGGCGATTCATCACATCACCGAACAGATGGTGGAAGGCAAACCGCGCATTGCGATGGCGATCGGCCGCTATCAGGGCAGCCCCTACTATGTGGCGCACAACGCCGCCTTTGATCGCGGGGTGTTGCCGGAGATGAACGGCGCCTGGATCTGCACCCTCAAGCTGGCGCGCACGCTGTATCCGGACATCAAGTACGGCAACCAGTATCTGCGCTACGCGCTGAATCTGGACGTGCAGCTGCC
Organism: Serratia bockelmannii; assembly: GCF_008011855.1. Taxonomy (GTDB): domain Bacteria; phylum Pseudomonadota; class Gammaproteobacteria; order Enterobacterales; family Enterobacteriaceae; genus Serratia; species Serratia bockelmannii. The sequence goes on along the minus strand of NZ_VOUX01000005.1, from coordinate 8,771 downwards.
GGCAGACGCCACGCTGTACCCGCACCGCGCGCTATATGACTGCTACGTCACCGCCGCGCTGCTGCAACGCATCATCAAGGATTCGGGCTGGACGCCGGAGCAAATGGTGCAGATCACCGAACAGCCGGTGCTGCTGAAGAAGTTCAAGTTCGGCAAGTATCGCGGGCAGGAGATTGATCGCATCGCCCAGGAAGATCCTGGCTATCTGCGCTGGATGCTGAAATCCATCGACGATCTGAGCCCGGACATGAAGCACACGCTGAAATACTATCTGATCGGCTAACACGGCGGGCGGCGCAGGCCGCCCGCCGAATGCCGTTACTCCGCCAGCGCCAGAATGAAGGCGTACTCCAGTGCAATATCCTCATAGGCCTTGAAACGGCCGGATTTTCCGCCGTGGCCGGCATCCATGTCGGTATACAGCAGTAGCTGCCGATCGTCGGTTTTCAGCTCGCGCAGCTTGGCCACCCACTTGGCCGGCTCCCAATACTGCACCTGCGAATCGTGCAGGCCAGTGGTCACCAGCAGATGCGGGTATGCCTGCGCTTTCACCTGATCGTACGGGCTGTACTGTTTGATGTAGTCGTAATAGGCCTGCTCGTTCGGGTTGCCCCACTCGTCGTATTCGCCGGTGGTCAGCGGGATGGACTCATCCAGCATGGTGGTCACCACGTCGACGAACGGCACCTGCGCCACCACGCCGTGGAACAACTGCGGCGCCTGGTTGATCACCGCGCCCATCAGCAGACCGCCGGCGCTGCCGCCCATCGCGAACACCCGCTTACCGTCGCCGTACCCCTGTGCGATCAGCGTTTCGGTCACGTCGATAAAATCGTTGAAGGTGTTCTGCTTGTTGAACAGTTTACCGTCTTCATACCACAGCTGCCCCAGCTCACCGCCGCCGCGAATGTGCGCCAGCGCGAACACGACACCGCGATCCAGCAGGCTCAGGCGGCTGGCGCTGAACGCTGGATCCATACTGCTGCCGTAAGATCCGTAGCCATACACCATCAGCGGGTTGGTGCGGCGCTGGAAGCTGTCCTGGCGATACACCAGCGAGACCGGCACTTCGACGCCGTCGCGCGCCTTCACCCACACCCGCTCGCTGCGGTAGTTTTCTGGCGTGAAGTTCTTCACTTCCTGCTGTTTGAGCATCGTCCGCTCGCCGCTGTCCATGTTCAGCTCGTACAGCGTGGTCGGGGTGGTCATCGACGAATAGCCGTAGCGCAGCAGCGCGGTCTCCGGATCCGGGTTATACGCCAGCCAGGTGGTGTAAGTCGGATCGTCGAAGGCGATGCGCTTCTCTTCGCCGCTTTGCCAATGGATCTGGCGTAGCAGCGTCAGGCCGGCATTGCGCTCTTCGACCACCAACCAATCACGGAACAGGCTGAAGCCCTCCAGCATCACGTCGGCGCGCGGGGCGATCAGCGTCTGCCACTGCGCTTCGTCCGCCTGCTCGCTCTGGTACAGGCCAAAGTTCTTGCCGTCCTTGTTGGAGCGGATATAGAAATGCTGGTGATAGTGATCGATGGCGTACTCGTGATCCTTGCGGCGCGGCACGAACAGCTGCGGCTTGGCATCCGCACGATCGGCGTCCAACAGCAGGATCTCCGAGGTGGTGGTGCTGCTCAGGTGGATCAGGATAAAGCGCTCGGAGGTGGTCTTCTCCAGCCCGACGTAAAAGGTATCGTCCAGCTCTTCGTAAATCAGCTCGTCCTGCTGCGGATCGCTGCCCACCACGTGGCGATAAACCTGATACGGCAACAGCGTCTTGGCGTGCTTGCGCACGTAGTACACCGTCGAGGAGTCGTTGGCCCACTCGAAGCTGCCGGAGGTATTTTCCAGCACTTCGTCGGCCCAGCTGCCGTCGGCCAGGTTCTTGAAACGAATGTCATACTGGCGGCGCGACAGGAAATCCTCCGCCACCCCCAGCCGCTGGTTATCGGGGCTGACGTCCAGCCCGCCCAGGGTATAAAACTCGTGGTTCTCGGCGCGCTGGTTGCCGTCGATAAGCACCTCCCAGTGCTCACTCTCGGCCTGCGGCTGGCGCACGGAAATCGCGTATTCGTTGCCCGGCTCGTAGCGCGTCTGATAGCGATAGCCATGGCGCACGTAAGGCACCGAATGTTCCTGCTGCGGAATCCGCGCCACCATCTCTTCGTACAGAGTTTCGCGCAGCGCCTGCTGCGGCTTCAGCATCGCATCGGTGTAGGCGTTCTCCGCCTGCAGGTAGTCCAGCACCTGGCGGTCCGCGCGCTCATCGTCGCGCAGCCAGTAGTAGTCATCCACGCGCGTATCGCCGTGGATGGTGATGGGATAAGGGCGTTTTTCCGCTTTCGGTGGGGTCATCATTGCTAAATCATCCGCTTACATAGATTGCGGCAAGAGTGACACGATTCCCCCCGGCTTGCCAAGCGGCGCTACGCCAGCTCGCGCTTTTTCTCGTTGACGTCGCTCTCGATGCCCTGCTTGACGTCCGCCGGGATCTTCAGCGCCTGCGCCAACGCATCGAGGTAGCCGCGCTCCATAAAGTGATCGACGTCGATCACCAGACAACTCAGATAGTAAACCTCCAGCGCCTCGTCTTCGTTTTGCACGCTGCGGGCGATCAATTCCGGGTTGAGCGGCTGATCGAGCGCTTCCTGTACCCAACCCTGCGCCTCTTCCCCCACCTGCAACTGCGCCAGGCTGTGATCGATGGCGCGCTGCTCGTCGGCATCGATATGGCCGTCGCTCTTGGCGGCAAACACCAGCGCCTGCACCAGGCGTTTGGCGCGCAGATCCACCGGCGTGGTTTGCAAACCGAACTGCGGTTCGTCCTGATGGGTCTCTTTCACCCGCTGTTTGTACTTGTTCCACAGCACTGCGCCCACCGCCGCGCTGCCGCCGATAATCAGCGCATTCTTGCCGAACTTGCCTACCAGCTTGCGCGAGGACTTGTTGGCCAACAGCACGCCGACCAGGCCGCCCAGCGCCGTGGGCGCCAGCAGCTTGCCAATGCCTTCCGCCCCGCCCATCGCGCCGGCCTTCTGCCCGATCAACGTTTGAATCTGCTGCATCCAGTTACTTTTCATCATCTACCCCTTGCGTGAAAAAACGCGGCGCGCAAGCGCGGCCGAACCGACGGTAAACCGCCAGATTAGGGGATCTTTTGTCAATTTACGTCTGGGGGATGCAAACCTGTGTTTAGCGGATCGGCGGGCCGGGCGGCCCGCCTGGATGGCTGCGGCGTTACGCGTCTTCGTCGCCCGCTTCGTCGTCCTGCTCGTACTCCGCCAGCTCGTCGCGCATCGCCTGGATGGCGTCGCGGGTCATCAGCGCCAGCGTGCGGTAGAAACCGGTGGTGGCGTGCGCTTCCACTTTGCCGAGGAAGCGGCCGCACCACGGCAGCAGGAACTCGTCGAACAGGGCGATCTGCGCCTGCGCTTCATCTTCCTGCGACTGATCTTCCAGCCAGGACGCCGCCAGCAGCAGCTGGCCGAAATGGTCAGCCGGCGCCTCCGCCAACGGCATGCCGCGCTGCTGCAGGAAAGTGCGCACTTCCGCTTCGTTCGCGCCTTCGACGTAGTCGGAGCGGAACGGCGACACGCTGCACTCGCTGCCGACGAACATCGCGTTGAAGTCGGTCGCCAGTTGGTTGACGTCGCAGCCCTGCTGCAAACGCTTCAGCAGGTCATCCTGCTCCAGCGGCCAGTGCTGCTGCAGCTTGCCCTCTTTAATCAGCGCAAATAGCGGCACCAACAGCGGATCCTGCGGCTGGCGGTAGAACAGCGTACCCAGCACGCGGCAGACAATGGAAAACTCATTCATGATAAGGCCTTATACAATACGGAAAATTTTGCCGGGACGATGTCACAAATCGGCCAATTCCGCAATCGCCGGCTTGCCGCGCCGTTCGAGAAAATCCAGCAGCCGGCGCGGGCTGACGTTGAGAATGCGCTCCTGCGGGAAGCCCACCTCGTCGATGATGCGCTCGCAGTGCTCAAAGTTACCCAGCGAAAAGGCAACGTGCGAATCCGAACCCAGCGCCAACCAACCGCCGGCATCGCGCACGGCGGCGGCGATCGCCCGGCAGTTGGCCTCGCTGCCCTTGCGGGAGTGGGTGAACGACGAGTTATTCAGCTCCAGCGCCACCTCGTATTTGGCCGCCGCCGCCGCGACGGCGGGAATGTCGATCGGATAACGTGGGTTGCCGGGGTGGCTGATGATATGCACGTCCCCCTGCGCCATCGCGGCGATCATCGCTTCAGTATTGGACGCTTTATCCTGCGGCGCAAACACCGGCTCGTGGAAACCGGCGATGATCACGTCGGTGGCGGTCAACATCGGGCCGGTGCAGTCGATGTCGCCCTGTAGGTTTTTGATGTTGGCTTCGATACCGCGCAAGATGCCCACGCCGTTCACCCGGCGCGGCCAGACGTGCATGTTCATAAAGTGCCAGTAGTGCGGCGCATCGGCCATGTCCGGGCCGTGATCGGTGATGGCGAACAGCTTGATGCCCTTCTGCTGGGCTTCGGCGATGTAATCGTGCAGCGTGCTGTAAGCGTGGGTGCTGGCGACGGTGTGCATGTGCAAATCAACGGGGTACATTGTTTCTCCTTCCAGAGGGCCCGCCCGCAAAGGTACGGGCAGGCGCGATGACGATAACAGCTTATCAGTTACCGAACGGCGGCTGAAGGATCAGTAACCCCGCTGCCTGTCGACCACGCCGGCCGGGGTGTGCCCCGCCTCCAGCGCGCGGATGTTGGCGGCGATCTGATCCATCGCCTGCTGCGGCAACGTGATGGCAGCAATATGCGGGGTTATGGTGACACGCGGATGACGCCAGAACGGGTGATCCTGCGGCAGCGGCTCGCGGGTGAACACGTCCAGCGTGGCGGCGGCCAGCTGCCCCTGCTCGAGCGCCGCCAGCAGATCGGCCTCCACCAGGTGTGCGCCGCGCGCGATGTTGATGAGATAGGCGCCCGTGCTCAACTGCGCGAACAGCTCGCGGTTGAGGATGCCGACGGTCTCCGGCGTATTGGGCAGCAGGTTGATCAGCAGTTTGACGCCGTCGAGGAAGGCCGCGCGCTGCGCCTCCCCGGCGAAACTTTGCACGCCGTCGATCTGTTTGGCGCTGCGGCTCCAGCAGCGCACGCGAAAGCCAAACTCGGTCAGCTTGCGCGCCACGCTCTGCCCCAGCACGCCGGCGCCGAGGATGCCGATGGTGAAATCATCCAGCGAGTGAGGATCGAGCGGCTGCCATTCCTGCCGCTGCTGCAGCGCCTGATACTCGTCGAAACGGCGGAAATAGCGCAGTACATAGCTCAGCGCATATTCCTGCATCTGCTGCGCCATGCCGGTATCCTCCAGCCGCAGCAGCGGCACGCCGGCGGGCAGCGTGCCGGGGTGTTTGCGCTCCTGATCAAGAATGGCATCGACGCCGGCGCCGAGGGCGAACACCGCTTTCAGATCGCGGCGGTTGGCCAGCATTTCGTGCGGCGGGCGCCACACCAGCGCGTAATCGGCTGGCCGCTCGTCGCCGCGCTGCCACTCGCGGATCTCGGCCTGCGGTAGGCGTTGCTTGATGCCGGCCAGCCATTCCTGGGCGTTAAACAAGGGGTGGTAATAAATGATGTTCATACTGCGGGCTCCCGTTTGTTTTTATTGGTTTTCCTCCAGCCTTCCGCGATTCGCCGCCGGATGCAAGCGTTAAAGCCCAAAATAAAAACAGCCCCGACCAGTGGGGCTGTTGCGCATACTCGCCAATCAGGCGGCAGACGGGCCGTCGCGCCGGATAAGGCGCCGCAGCAGCGGAATGAGAATCAGCATCGCCACGCCGACGCCCGTCGCCCCCCAGCCCAGCGCGCTGAAGATTTCGCTGTAGCCGGGATTGGTTTGCAGCGGCGTGTTGCCGCTGTTTTCCGGCATCAGGCCGGAGACGTAGCCCGCCAACACCGAAGCGACGCCGGTCACCATCATCCAGCAGCCCATCATCACGCCCTGATAGCGCGGCGGCGCCAGCTTGCCGATCATCGCGTAACCGATCGGCGAGATCATCAATTCGCCAACGCTTTGCAGCACATAGCTGATGACGATCCATTTAAACGCCACCAGCCCGTCGCCGCCCGCCATGCTGATGCCCAGCGGCAGCACCAGCATGCCGAGCCCGATACAGAACAGCGATCCCGAGAACTGCAGCGGAATGTCGATGTTGCAACCGCGAGCGCGCAGGCGATTGAACCACCAGGCCAGCAGCGGGCCGCCCACCACGATCACCAGCGTGTTGATGTTCTGGATCCACTGCGGCGCCACCTGAATGCCGTAAACGTTCAGATTGATGTTGTGCTCGGAGAACAGCATCAGCCCCATCGGCGCCAGCTGGTACAGCGCCCAGAACACCAGCGAGCCCAGCGCCAGGATCAGATAAGCCGCCATTCTGCGGCGCTCATCGCGCGGATGGTGGCGCAGCGTCACGACGCACAGCATCAGGAAGATCAGCGCGCCGAGCACAATCACGAAATGGCCGCTGAACTCGGCGTGGGTCAGCATCACGCGGATGATCGGCACCAGCGCTACCAACACCGCCAGCCCGACCAGCATGCGCCAACGGTATTGGCTGCGGCTGGCGTCGTGCAGCGGCGTATTGAGATCGGCCAGAATGCGCCAACGGCAGACGGCGACGATAATCGCCGCCGCGTTGCCCAGCGTGGCAAACAGGAACAGCGCGCGGTAGTTTTCCGTCAGTTGGAAATAACCGGCGACAGTAAAGCCGACGAAGAACCCGAGGTTCATGCCGGCGTAGTTCCACAGGAAGGCCGATTCGCGCCGATCATCGTCCGGCTTGAAACGCTGAGTCAGCATCATATTAATGCAGGTCACGTTAAGGCCGCTGCCGGTCAGGAACATCGCCAGCCCCCAGTACAGCCCCCACACGCCCGCGACGGCAATCAGCGCGCAGCCGATCACCTGCAGCACCATGCCGAGCACGAACAGGTTGCGGTTGCTGAGGAAACGGCCGCCGAGATAGCCGCCGAACATGTGCAGGCCATAGTTGAAGGCGCCGAACACGCCCATCATGGCGTTGGCGCTGCTTTCGTTGAAGCCCAATCGCTTGGTGGCGTACAGCACCAGCGTGGAGTAAAGCACGGCGAAGCCCAGCGTGGCGAAGATCTGGATGAAGAACAGCGCCCCCGCACCGGGGGGAATGGCATGGCGCGCTTGCGGCGCCGGCATGGCATCTGAAGGAGTCAAAACGAACCTCTACTGCATTATTATGTAATGAGTCTGTCCCTGTCTGCGATATCGCCGGCCTGTCACCCGGCAATCTGCGCGGCGTTGTGATGTTCCTTGCCAAAAACGCCGCGCCGACATGATTCCATTTAGCGACACATCTGACTAATAATCCAGTATTAATGCATATAACAGCAGGCAACCTAACGTTAGTGGCGATATATTGAGCTACCTGTACAGAAAAAGGTCAAACAATCGTCTTTCACCGATTCCGACTGCGGTCTTCCCTGCCAACGCGTGGCCACGAGTGGGAATATCGTTCGGTAAATCAGCAAATTGCTGCAAGTTTGGCTAAACAGTCATGAGAATGAAATAAGAGGGTTGACGCTGAGATCAGATTCTCCTACATTAGCGCCCGTCGACAGCGCAAAGCGTTTTCGACAACAAAACGGTGAGGTGTCTGAGTGGCTGAAGGAGCACGCCTGGAAAGTGTGTATACGCGAAAGTGTATCGAGGGTTCGAACCCCTCTCTCACCGCCAAATTCAAAGAGAAAGCCTGGATTCGCATCCAGGCTTTTTTTTTTGCATGGTGCACCGCCGAGAGGGGCGAGAAGCCTCGACAGGGTTCGACAAAACGCCTGCGTTTTGGACCGCCAACGGCGGCCCGCAGGGTGAGCGCAGCGAATCAAGCCCTCTCTCACCGCCAAATTTAAAGAGAAAGCCTGGATTCGCGTCCAGGCTTTTTTTTTGCATGGCGCACCGCCGAGAGGGGCGAGAAGCCTCGACAGGGTTCGACAAAACGCCTGCGTTTTGGACCGCCAAAGGCGACCCGCAGGGTGAGCGCAGCGAATCAACCCCTCTCTCACCGCCAAATTTAAAGAGAAAGCCTGGATTCGCGTCCAGGCTTTTTTTCATGGCGCACCGCCGAGAGGGGTGTGCACAGCGCATCTCCCCCCCTCAGCAACCGTGATTCCCATTTCCGCCGGTTATCCACGAGCCTTACTTCTGATTTTCTCACCCTTTCATGACTTCTGCCCTACCGTTCGCCGCAGTTTTCAGCAAAGTGCACACGGCTTGAGCGGACGAACAAAAACACAGAAATTATTCTTGACCGGATCGGCCCCACTCCCTATAGTAGCGCCCCGTTGCAGCGATGATTTCGCAACAAAAAATATGGTGAGGTGTCCGAGTGGCTGAAGGAGCACGCCTGGAAAGTGTGTATACGCGAAAGTGTATCGAGGGTTCGAATCCCTCCCTCACCGCCATATTCTACGAAGAAGCCTGAACTCACGTTCAGGCTTTTTTGTATGCATAACGCACCGACCGGGAGGGTAAGAACCCTCGACAGGGTTCGACAAAACGCCTGCGTTTTGGACCGCCAACGGTGGCCCGCAGGGTGAGCGCAGCGAATCTATCCCTCCCTCACCGCCATATTCTAACGAGAAAGCCTGAGCGAAAGTTCAGGCTTTTTTGTATGCATAGCGCACCGACCGGGAGGGTAAGAACCCTCGACAGGGTTCGACAAAACGCCTGCGTTTTGGACCGCCAACGGTGGCCCG
>NZ_VOUX01000004.1 GCF_008011855.1 Serratia bockelmannii | reverse complement strand
GCCTGCGTTTTGGACCGCCAACGGTGGCCCGCAGGGTGAGCGCAGCGAATCTATCCCTCCCTCACCGCCATATTCTACGAAGAAGCCTGAACTCGCGTTCAGGCTTTTTTGTATGCATAGCGCACCGGCCAGAGAGCGCCCCCTCGACAGCGGCATAAGCTGTCGACCATAATGCCCTCATAAAGGTAGGCCAATGCGTAATGCAAGGGAGAAACGTGGCGCGTAAGAAGAAAGGCAATGCCCCGCGGCCAAAGACAGGCCCCGTTAAAGAAAAATCGAATAACCGTTTGGCGAAAGTATCGGCATTTTTGGTAGGCTCAGGGATTCTCATGGCAATATTGGGCGCCACCTATCAGTACTTCGCCGGCAGCGTTTCATTAGCTTTCGTTCAACCTGTCGGAAGAGCCTATGAGTTCCAACTGACGAATGACACGCCTTCGGATCGTACCGTAGCCTCCTTTCGCATCATTCCCCCCGACGTCCAGCAAGTGATCTACAAAGTCACCGAGGATGTCTATGCCACCCGCGACGAAAAAGGGCAGATCACCTTGCCGGGCGGTAACCAGAGTTATGTTCCTGCCGCAGAATTTAAAGAGCTTGATGGCCAGCGCTTATCCGCGAACTCCTCATTCAAGTTTCGCGTGCCGCCGCTTTCCAATCGCACCTGGATGGCGCCGGAGGCAGCCATCGTCGACATTCGCTATGAAATCGACTCGTCAAACCCTGTGCTTGCCGCTATTGAAAGCGTATTTAACGTCCTGGGTCTCCACACCCGCCAGCACACCGTTCGCTACCTGGTCATTGAGAACTACTGGACGCCTTCACGTTCAAACTCTCTCAACGAGGCGATTCGTATATTCTGCCGCGACAGCGACACGGTGGCAAAGTCAGGCAGTTGCGACAACTTTTGAATCCCCCACAGGTAAAGACAAAAAAGCCCGAACGCAAATTCAGGCTTTTTTATCCCCACTGCCCAGCCGATCAGTGGTGCGTGCATCTCACCGACGTTGGCTGCGCCAACGCACGGCGCCAGTCGCCCGGCGTTTGGCCAAACTGGCGTTTGAAGCTGCGGTTGAATGACTGCTGTGAGTCGAAGCCGAGTGAGATCGCCACGCTGACGATCGGTTCGCCGCTGTTGGCCAAACGCTCCGCCGACACCTTCAATTTTTGCATACGGATATACTCCCCCAACGCGTAGCCGGTCTGGCGCTTGAACATGCGCTGCAGATGCCATTTGGAGTAGCCCGCGCGGTCCGCTACGGTGTTGATATCCAGTTTTTCTTCCAGATTGTTGTCGATCCACGTCTTCAAATCGGTAATGAAACCCGTCGTGTTCATGCTGATGCTCCCATCATTCGGCAGGGTCCCCCTCTGCCCGATGCACATACGTTGCAACAGTTTCGCTTTAAATGCAATTTTTATTATTGCATTTACCAGAAAGCCGCCTCTATACTCCACCCAATTAATGTAACCGATATTGATACATTAATGTGACACCAATATGTTTCAAAACCTAACGTTGGGCCATAACAAGACACAACGCCCCTTCCGCCGAACGCAGGCATACATGAAGGGAAAGCCCGGAAAACAGGGCTGGGTATGGGGCCAGACAGCGCTTACTTATCGGAATAAAAATAATGGCAAATCAACCAAACTCATCGTTCAACGCCGGCGGCCGCACGCGCGCCTTCGCTCTGGGCCAGCGGCTCTCCGGGGTGGCGCTGCTGGCCGCCCTGCTCGCCGGGTGTGACAACAGCGTCGCGCACAACGCCCCGCCACCGCCGCCGGTGGTCAGCGCCGCCAGCGTGGTGGTCAAACCGATCAGCCAGTGGGATGCGTTCAATGGCCGGGTCGAAGCAGTGCAAAGCGTACAGCTGCGCCCGCGAGTTTCCGGCTACATCGAGCGGGTCAACTACACCGAAGGCGACGAGGTGAAGAAAGGCCAGGTGCTGTTCACCATTGACGATCGCACCTACCGCGCCGCGCGCGAACAGGCGCAGGCCGAGCTGGTGCGAGCGCGCAATCAGGCAACCCTGGCGCGCAGCGAATCTTCGCGCACCGAGAAGCTGATCGGCACCCAGGCCATCTCGCAAGAGGTGTGGGAACAGCGTCGTTCGTCCGCCGCACAGGCGCAAAGCAACGTGCTGGCGGCGCAGGCTCAGCTCGATATGGCGCAGCTTAATCTCGACTTTACTCGCGTCACCGCGCCGATCGACGGACGCGCCAGCCGCGCGATGATCACCGCCGGCAACCTGGTCACCGCTGGCGACAGCGCCAGCGTGCTGACGACGCTGGTGTCGCTCGATAAGGTTTACGTCTATTTCGACGTGGATGAAGCCACCTTCCTGCGCTATCAGCAGCAGGGCCGGCACGATGCCCGCCTGCCGGTGAAAGTTGGCCTGGTGGGCGAAGACGGCACCCCGCATCAAGGGCTGGTGGATTTCACCGATAACCAACTGAACGCCGGTACCGGCACCATCCGTATGCGCGCCCTGCTCGACAACCGCGATCGTCGCTTCACGCCGGGGCTGTTCGCCCGCGTGCAGATGCCCGGCAGCGCTGAGTTCAACGCCATGCTGATCGACGATAAAGCGGTGATGACCGACCAAAACCGCAAGTTCGTTTACATCGTCGATAAAGACGGTAAGGCACAGCGCCGCGACATCGACGTGGGCCGCATGGCCGAAGGATTGCGCATCGTGCAGAAAGGGTTGGCAAACGGCGATCGGGTGATCGTCGACGGCATGCAGAAAGTGTTTATGCCGGGCATGCCGGTCGACGCGAAAAGCGTCGCGATGACCACCACCGCTTCCGCACTTAACTAAGCTCCCAGCCGAGACTTCTGACCCATGGACTTTTCCCGTTTTTTCATCGACCGACCGATCTTTGCCGCGGTGCTGTCGATACTGATTTTTGTCGCCGGGGCGATCGCCATCCCGCTGCTGCCGATCAGCGAATACCCGGACGTGGTGCCGCCCAGCGTGCAGGTGCGCGCAGAATACCCGGGCGCCAACCCGAAAGAGATCGCTGAAACGGTGGCCACGCCGCTGGAAGAAGCGATCAACGGCGTCGAAAACATGATGTACATGAAATCGGTCGCCGGCTCCGACGGCGTGCTGGTGACCACCGTCACCTTCCGCCCCGGCACCGATCCCGATCAGGCGCAGGTGCAGGTGCAAAACCGCGTGGCGCAGGCCGAAGCGCGCCTGCCGGAAGACGTACGCCGCCAGGGCATCACCACTCAGAAACAGTCTCCGGCGCTGACGCTGGTGGTGCATCTGGTCTCGCCTTCCGGCAAGTACGATTCGCTCTACCTGCGCAACTACGCCACCCTGAAGGTCAAGGACGAGCTGGCCCGTCTGCCGGGCGTCGGCCAGGTGCAGATCTTCGGCGCCGGTGAATACGCGATGCGCATCTGGCTCGATCCGAACAAGATTGCCGCGCGCGGGCTGACCGCCTCCGACGTGGTGAGCGCCATGCAGGAGCAGAACGTGCAGGTCTCCGCCGGCCAGCTGGGCGCGGAACCGATGCCGACGCGCAGCGACTATCTGCTGTCTATCAACGCCCAGGGCCGCCTGCAAACCGAAGAAGAGTTCGGCAACATCATCCTCAAAAGCGGCGACAACGGCGAGATTGTGCGGCTGCGCGACGTGGCGCGCATCGAAATGGGTTCCGGCAGCTACGCGCTGCGCGCCCAGCTCAATAACAAGGATGCGGTTGGTATCGGCATCTTCCAGTCGCCGGGCGCCAACGCCATCGAGCTGTCGGACGCGGTGCGCGGCAAGATGGCCGAGCTGGCAACCCGCTTCCCGGACGGCATGAGCTGGAAAGCGCCATACGATCCGACGGTGTTCGTGCGCGATTCGATCCGCGCGGTGGTGGATACCCTGCTGGAAGCGGTGATCCTGGTGGTGCTGGTGGTCATTCTGTTCCTGCAGACCTGGCGCGCGTCGATCATTCCGCTGTTGGCGGTCCCGATCTCCGTGGTCGGCACCTTCGCCGCACTGTATCTGCTCGGCTTCTCGCTCAACACCCTCAGCCTGTTCGGGCTGGTGCTGGCGATCGGTATTGTGGTGGATGACGCCATCGTGGTGGTGGAGAACGTCGAGCGCAATATCGAAGAGGGGCTGTCGCCGCTGGCGGCGGCGCACCAGGCGATGCGCGAGGTCTCCGGCCCGATCATCGCCATCGCCGTGGTGCTGTGCGCGGTGTTCGTACCGATGGCGTTCCTTTCCGGCGTCACCGGCCAGTTCTACAAGCAGTTCGCCGTCACCATCGCCATCTCGACGGTGATCTCCGCCATCAACTCGCTGACCCTGTCGCCGGCGCTGGCGGCGCGCTTGCTGAAACCGCACGGCGCGCCGAAAGATATGCCGTCGCGCCTGATCGACCGGCTGTTCGGCTGGCTGTTCCGGCCGTTCAACCGCTTCTTCGCCAGCGGTTCGCAGCGTTACCAGCACGGGGTGTCCCGCGTGCTGGGCCGACGCGGCGCGGTGTTCGTCGTTTACCTGCTGCTGCTGGCCGCCGCCGGGGTGATGTTTAAGACCGTGCCCGGCGGCTTTATCCCGACGCAGGACAAGCTGTATCTGATTGGCGGCGTGAAGATGCCGGAAGGCGCCTCGCTGGAGCGCACCGATGCGGTGATCCGCAAGATGAGCGCCATCGGTATGAGCGTGGACGGCGTCACCGATGCGGTGGCCTTCCCCGGCCTGAACGCGCTGCAGTTCACCAATACGCCGAATACCGGCACGGTATTCTTCGCGCTGGAGTCATTGAGCACCCGTACTCGCACCGCGGCGCAGATCAACGCCGAGATCAACGCGCGCATTTCGCAGATCCAGGAAGGTTTCGCCTTCTCGATCATGCCGCCGCCGATCCTCGGCATCGGCCAGGGTTCCGGCTATTCGCTGTACGTGCAGGATCGCGGCGGGCTGGGTTACGGCGCGCTGCAGACCGCGATCAACACGATGTCCGGCGCCATTATGCAAACGCCAGGCATGGGGTTCCCGATCTCCTCCTATCAGGCCAACGTGCCGCAGCTGGACGCCAAAATCGATCGCGACAAGGCCAAGGCCCAGGGGGTGCCGCTCAATGCGCTGTTCAGCACGCTGCAGACCTACCTCGGTTCGTCTTACATCAACGACTTTAACCGTTACGGCCGCACCTGGAAGGTGATGGCGCAGGCCGACGGCCAGTTCCGCGACAGCGTGGAAGACATCGCCAACCTGCGTACCCGCAACGACAAAGGCGAAATGGTGCCGATCGGCAGCATGGTCAGCATCGGCACCACCTACGGCCCGGATCCGGTGATCCGTTATAACGGCTTCCCGGCGGCGGACCTGATCGGCGATGCCGACCCGCGCGTGCTCTCCTCTACCCAGGCGATGGGTGCGCTGACGCAGATGGCCGATAAGCTGTTGCCGAACGGCATGAACATTCAGTGGACCGATCTGAGCTATCAGCAATCGACCCAGGGCAACGCCGCGCTGGTGGTGTTCCCGGTAGCGGTGCTGCTGGCGTTCCTCGCGCTGGCGGCGCTGTATGAAAGCTGGACGCTGCCGCTGGCGGTGATCCTGATCGTGCCGATGACCATGCTGTCGGCGCTGTTCGGCGTGTGGCTGACCGGCGGCGACAACAACGTGTTCGTGCAGGTCGGTCTGGTCGTTCTGATGGGGCTGGCCTGTAAGAACGCCATTCTTATCGTCGAGTTCGCCCGCGAGCTGGAAATGCAGGGCAAAGGCATCGTCGAAGCGGCGTTGGAAGCCTGTCGCCTGCGGTTGCGCCCGATCGTGATGACCTCCATCGCCTTCATCGCCGGCACCATCCCGCTGATCCTCGGCCACGGCGCCGGCGCCGAAGTGCGCGGCGTCACCGGCATCACGGTGTTCTCCGGCATGCTGGGGGTCACGCTGTTCGGGCTGTTCCTGACGCCGGTGTTCTACGTCACCCTGCGCCGCCTGGTGGCACGCAAGGCACAGCCGCAAACGGCGTAATCATCGTCTTAACATGCAAAAAAGTCGGGCATTGCCCGACCTTTTTTTATGCATGCGAACCGCGATTATTTATCGGCGGTTTCAGCCTCTTGCGCAGCGGCGTACTCCGCACAGGCGCGCTTGTCGCCCCGCTCCAGTTCGGCCAGCGAATCGGCCACGGTGTGGCGCGCCAGCACCGCAAGCGAAGCCTGTTCGGCCTCGTTTACCACCGACTTGAAATACCAGCAGGCGTTGGCGCTCACCAGGCAGCGAGCCGGCACTTCAGGACGGGAAGCCCAGATGCGCTTGTCGTCGATCACCGCCAGGTAGATGTCCCGCAGGGTGATCTCTTCCGCCGGGCGGCCGAGGTGGATAGAGCCGTTTCGGCCCAGGGTGGAAACGATGATGCCGTCTTTGGTCAGCGGGACCATCAGTTTGCGGATAAAGCTGGGGTTGGCTTCCAGAGCGGCGGCGAGGGTGGCGCTTGTCGAACGCATGCCCTGCTTCTCAGCTACGGCGACGCTAAGGACCATTTGCAACGCTGTCGGAAAGCGAAAATCTAACATGTCGTTATCTCTGCGAGACGAAATACTCGGGTTTGACCGGTGTGGCGATTGGCGCCGATAACACCGCTTAATTGCACAATAATATAACAAACGCGGGGGCTTTTTTGAAGTTTTGCCCAGTGATATCGCACGCAGACATTAGAACGATCGCAAATTCTTAGACAGGCAAAAAACAGAAACCCGCGTCAATGTTAACGCCGCTCGCTTAACCGGGTTAAACGATCAGAACTAACACTGCCCGCGGGTTTAATTTGAATGTGGCGATCAGGCTCTGTTCAGCACCAGCTGACCGTTTTTGTCCAACGGGATTTGCGTGCCCGGATCGTGATCCATGCGGATCTTGCCCTGCTGATTGCCGATCTTGTAGGTCACGTCATAGCCCAGCATTTTCTGGGACTTGTCGTAGACCGTTTTGCAACGCTGCTGAACGCTGGTGCTGACGTCGTTGTTCTGCATCGCCCCTTGCACCTGGTTACCGGCATAGCCGCCACCCAGTGCGCCGACCACGGTCGCCACATCGCGTCCGCGACCGCCGCCGAACTGGTGGCCAATCACGCCGCCCGCCACTGCGCCCAACACAGAACCGGCGATGCGGTTTTCATCCTGCACCGGTGCACGGTGCGTAACGGTGACGTTGCGGCATTCCTGACGCGGCGTTTTGATGGTTTCTTTAATCGGCGTTGCGGCGAGCACCTGCGCATATTGCGGACCGGCAGAAAAGACGTCGAGGCTGGCTACCGCGGCAATCCCCAGAGCGGCAGCGACACCAATTCCAACACCGGCTAACATTGACTTGTTCACAGGAAACCTCCTGAAAGTGTTACCACGCATTTTTTCCGGGGTCTGTTACCGGCATGGCACCGCGCTTATTATTTTGCGCATGGGCGGCTTGCGGTATCCCGGTTTACGGCGTGCGCGACGCGCCGTCTGTAAACGAGATAAAGTCTGCACAATGATCTGAGGACCCGCAATAAGACAAGAGGACCAAAAATGCGGGAAAACGGCTGTTTTCCCGTTGTTTAGGAGGAATCTTAAGAATTTTACCCATATCGGCGACAGCTTATGCTGAAGAATCAAACAACCGCCGCCGATCGCCTCGCGCCGCCATAAAAAAACCCGCGCGGGCGAACCGGCGCGGGTTGGTCGACAAAGGCAGGATCAATGCATCTTCAAACGCGGGCGGATCACCCGGTTGATGCCGCCCACCAGCATCATCAGGCCGGTTTTGATGTAGCCATGCAGCGCCACCTGGTGCATGCGGTACAGCGAGATGTAAACGAAGCGCGCGATGCGCCCTTCCACCATCATCGAGCCGCGCATCAGGTTGCCCATCAGGCTGCCGACGGTGCTGAAGCGCGACAGCGACACCAGCGAACCGTGGTCTTTATACACGTATGGCTTTAGCGTCTGACCATTCATCAGCGCCAGGATATTGGTGGCGCAGCGCGAGGCCATCTGGTGCGCCGACTGGGCGCGCGGCGGCACGAAACCGCCGCCCTCTTTCGGGCAAGAGGCGCAGTCGCCGATGGCGAAGATGTTCGGATCGCGCGTGGTCTGCAGCGTCGGCTCCACCACCAGCTGGTTGATGCGGTTGGTTTCCAGGCCACCGATGTCTTTCATGAAGTCCGGCGCCTTGATGCCGGCCGCCCACACCATCAGATCGGCGTCGATGAACTCGCCGCCCTTGGTGTTCAGGCCTTTGGCGTCCGCGCTGGTCACCATGGTGTTGGTCAGCACGCGCACGCCAAGTTTGATCAGTTCCTGGTGCGCAGCAGCGGAAATGCGCGGCGGCAGCGCCGGCAGAATGCGCTCGCCGGCTTCCACCAGCGTCACGTTGAGCGCGCTGTTGTCCAGGCCTTCGAAACCGTAGCTGTGCAGCTGCTTCACCGCGTTGTGCAGTTCGGCGGACAGCTCAACGCCGGTGGCGCCGCCGCCGACGATGGCGATGTTGACTCGCTCTTTTTGCCCCGGCTGCGCCGAGAACTTCAGGAACAGGTTGAGCATTTCGTTGTGGAAACGACGTGCCTGATGTGGGTTATCCAGGAAGATGCAGTGCTCTTTCACGCCCGGCGTACCGAAATCGTTCGAGGTGCTGCCCAGCGCCATCACCAGGATGTCGTACGGCAATTCGCGCGCCGGCACCAACTCGCCGCCCTGCTCGTCGCAGATCTGCGCCAGCTGCAGCGTTTGCGTCTCGCGGTTGATGTTGGTCAACGACCCCAGCTGGAAGCTGAAATGGTGATTGCGCGCGTGCGCCAGGTAGCTGAGCGCATCCACGCCGTCATCGAGGGAACCGGTTGCCACTTCGTGCAACAGCGGTTTCCACAAATGGCTGTGGTTGCGATCCACCAGCGTGATCTCCGCTTTGTTCTTGCGGCCAAGTTTATGGCCCAGGCTGGTCGCCAGCTCCAGACCACCGGCGCCGCCGCCAACAATAACGATTTTCTTCTTTGGCGTTGTCAAAATAACCCCCTAAATGTGAACCATTTGTTATCCCAGGGTAAATAAATAATATCCTTAGAATACATAGGGTTCGCGTAAAATAAATCGGCTCTCTGAAGCCAGAATAGCATGTGAGGTTATTTGGTCATACCAAAATTGACGTACATCAATTTTTTTTGGTTAAAGGCTGGACGAGGGGATTTTTTGGGGATTGCGATTCAAATAGTTAGCGCTGAGTCACAGTTTTAAATTTTGCCGATTGCCACGCAAAATCTGGCTTTGACGCACAAAAAAGCCGCACTTTCCGTCGGTGAAAAACGGGGAGCGCGGCTCGCGGCAGCGTTATGAAACTGTTAACCCAGCGCCTTGAACGCCTTGAGCCGCTGCAGATGCGGCGAGATGTTTTTGAACTTGTGCGTCTGCTGTTCATCCCAGACGATTTCGTAGTAGTGATGCAGCAATTCGGCACTGCGCCGGTTATCCAGCACCTCGTCGTGGCGCGACAGCACCACCAGACAGCGATCGCGATTTTTCTCGCGGAAATCCTCCACGCACTTGGTGGCGATATCGCGATACTCTTCCGGCCGGTCTATCTTGCCGTGCATGTGTTCTTCCGGGTACAGATTGGGATTGAACATCGCCTGGCGAATGCCGCACAGGAAGCCGATGCGCTCCGCCCAGAAGCCGCCGAGGCCGACCCCGCAGATCAACGGGTGCGTGTCGCCACCCTGCTGCACCGCCTTGTCCACCTCTTTCAACAGATGCTGCATGTCGTGACGCGGATGCAGCGTGCTGTAGCTGATAAAGCGCACGTCCGGATCGATAAACTGCAGCTGTAACACCTTTTCATGATTGCCGGGGCTGGTGGAATCGAAGCCGTGCAAATAGATAATCATGTGGATCCTCGCAACAAGCCAAGGGCCGCGGGCGCGGCCCTCATCATTTCCGCTCTGCGCCGCGGTGCGGCGCCTGGATTCACCCTTGCGAACGCTGCTTGTGCTCCTCCCAGCGTTCGCTCAGCGCGCTGAGCGCCTTGTGCGCCTGCTGCCAGCGCTCGGAGTCGCGCAGTTCCTGACGGGTGAACTGACCGCGATGATATAACCGCTTCACCTTCTCTGCTTTGACCGGGGACAGGTTATCCAACACGCTGACCGCACCTTCGCGGTGGTTGCACACCAGGATCATGTCGCAACCGGCATCCAGCGCCGCCTGGCCGCGCTCGGCGTAGCTGCCCATGATCGCAGCGCCTTCCATCGACAGATCGTCGGAGAAAATCACGCCGTCGAAGCCCAACTCCTGACGCAGGATCTGCTGCAGCCAGTAAGGCGAGCCGCTGGCCGGACGCGGGTCCGCTTCAGTATAGATGACGTGAGCCGGCATGACGGCGTCCAACAGCTGACGGTTGATCAGCTCGCGGAAGATCGCCATGTCGTGCTCGCGGATCTGCGCCAGCGGTCGCGGATCGCGCGGCGTTTCCTTGTGCGAATCGGCGCTGACGGCGCCGTGCCCCGGGAAGTGTTTACCGGTGGTTTTCATGCCGGCGCTGTGCATGCCGAGGATGAAGCGTTCCGCCATCGCCAACGCCTGCTGCGGATCGCTGTGGAACGAACGTTCGCCGATCGCCGCACTGCCGTGGCCGATATCCAGCACCGGCGCAAAGCTGATGTCGATATCCTGCGCGATCATTTCCGCCGCCATCAGCCAGCCGGCCTCCTGCGCCAGACGGCCGCCTTCCTGCGCATCGTGCAACGCGGCAAACGACTGCGCCGCCGGCAGACGGGTGAAGCCCTCGCGGAAGCGCTGCACGCGCCCGCCTTCCTGATCTACCGCCACCACCAGCCGATCGTGCGATTCGGCGCGGATCTGGCGCACCAGCTCACGCAGCTGCTCCGCATCGTGG
Source organism: Serratia bockelmannii (assembly GCF_008011855.1). Classification (GTDB taxonomy): domain Bacteria; phylum Pseudomonadota; class Gammaproteobacteria; order Enterobacterales; family Enterobacteriaceae; genus Serratia; species Serratia bockelmannii. Next base: position 266,598 of record NZ_VOUX01000004.1, on the reverse strand, counting down.
AAATTACGGGTGAACAGGATCAATCCGCCAACCAGCGGGTGTTTCAAAATCTCGCGTTCTTCTGCATCCAGCTCGTAGCCGGCGACATCTAGCATTACTGGGCCCACGGGCACCTCACTTCATTATTGTTCGTTCAGAATTCGGATGATGATAAACAGAATCGCCGGCGCAGCGCCGCGCCCCAGCGCAAAAATTCGGCGTCGCCGCTCTGCTGCCAGCGCACTTCAAACCACAGCAGCATCAGATAATCCACCCACGGCAGCCAGCGCTGCACCTGCACCTGCAGCCGGGCGACGTCGTGATAGCCCTGACACGCGTAGTGCTGCAAAAAACGCTGCTGCGGCTTGGCCACCCAGCCGTTGCCGCGAAACAGCGCGGCGATATCCAACGCCACATCACCGTCGGCGGCATACTCCCAGTCGATCAGCCGCAGCCCCTCGCCGGTCGCGAGCAAATTGCCCGGATGAATGTCCATGTGTAGCGGCGCCAGGCGTAATGGCCGCGGCGGCGCGCAGCGTAAGAAATGACGCTGCCAACTCAGCCAGGCGGGGGTTAAACGCCGCGTATCCAGCTGCTGCCAGTAGCGGCGGAACTGCCGCCGCAGATCCAACCGGTAACCACTGAGCGGCCGCCGGTGCAGCGTCGCCGCCATCGCCGCCAGCTCGCCGCGCTGATTCAGCCTGTCAAACTCAGCTTCTGTGACGACGTCACCTTCGAGCCATTCGAGGACAAGCCACTGATTATTCTGCGCGAAAACCCGTGGCCCCAGCCCCGGCGCGCAGCGCCTCAGGACCTGCGCCTCCCGCCGCCTGCTCACGCCCAGCGCGCGTTTCTCCGCGCTGTTTTGTCGCGCCAGCAGCGTGATGCCCGAACCGTCGATACGCCAGCTCTCGCCGGTCAGCCCCTGCACCGGGCTGAAATGACAACCGGCGGTATTCACCGCCGGCAGTCTGGTTTCCATCAATCGTCGCAGCGCGGCCTCAGCGTTTAACGGCGCCATTGCCCGACCAGACGATCTCGCCGGTTTGCACCAGCATCAGCTGCATATCCAACGCCGGCGACTTCACGTCGCCGCTGACGTCGCTGTACAGCACGTACTGCGCACCGACGATGCGCGCCAGGCCAATCGCCTTGCTGCGCGAGCCGAAGCTGTCATCCGCCGACAGGCCCAGCGTTTGTCTGGCGCTGGTCAGCTTCGCTTCCGGCACCACGCTGAAGGTGGAGTTCGACGCCAGCGCCTTATACAGCGCCGCGGTGGCTTTGCCCATCTGCAGCGAGCCGTTGGTGTTGTTCTTGACGCTGTCCAGCAGCAGCACGCTGCCGGCCGTGACGCCATCGGCCTTCAACATCTGATTCACCAGCGGCTGAACGCTGCCCAGCCAGTCGAGCTGCTGGATTTTCGGCGGCTGCGGCACCGGCTCGGTAGTTGGCGGCTGTGGCTGCTCGACCGGCGGCGTCGGCTGTTCTGGTTCGACGGTGACCGGCGGCAACGGCTGATCCGGCTCAGGCGGACGCGACAGACAGCCGCTCAGGGTGAATGCGGCCAGCGCCACTAAGACGTACTTTTTCATGCTTTTTCTCCAAACCTGGCAAGCGCTTACAGGTACAGATACAGACGCGCGCTTTTAGCTTCCAGATTACCGTTAATCGAGTAGATTTTGGCGTCCGAGTTAGGCGCCACGACGATCTCACGCGGTTTCTCGAAGGGGCGAATATCCAGCCCCTGCGCGTCGTACCAATAGAAACGATAATGCACGGTGACCGGCGTCGGTTGGCTGTTATTGAGCACCGAAGTCGCCATCACCCGGCCGGAAGCGTTCGAGACAGAGGGCGTATCGGCAAAAATGCCGGCGGTCAGCACCGAAGGATCCATCACCACCGTTTGCCCCCGGTTAACCGCGATGCCGGATGGCGAACTGCACCCCATCAGCAACGCGGCGGGCAGCGCCAACGCCATCAGACAACGCAGAGTTTTTTTACCGCGCATGATTTCCTCGCTTAACGTGACAGCAGCGGCCCCAGCGAGCGGCCACCGACCAGGTGCATATGAATATGATAGACCTCCTGACCGGCGTGGCGGTTACAGTTGACGATCAGGCGGTAGCCGTCCTCGGCGATGCCTTCCTGTTCGGCGATCTTCGCCGCGGCGGTGATCATGCGGCCCAGCGCAGCTTCGTGCTCGACGGTCACGTCGTTGACGGTTGGGATCAGCACGTTGGGAACGATCAGCACATGGGTAGGCGCCTGGGGGGAGATGTCACGGAAAGCGGTGACCAGTTCATCCTGGTAAACCACATCAGCAGGGATTTCGCGGCGGATAATTTTACTGAAAATCGTTTCTTCGGCCATCTGGCGTTCCTTGTTTTACACAATTAGCTGTACGCAGTATGAGTGACAAATTCTACTGCTTTCAACCTGATTGCGCACTTTCCACGTCGAGTGCTGCAGATTCGCGCAGGCCGTCGCCCCGCTTGTGCATCTTTTCACTTTGGTTATTCACTATTGTTGCTTTACTTGCCCCGCGCCGCCGCCAATAGTAACCCCATGATTAACAAAGGATAGAGGGCACTATGCCACTGAAGATTGCGGCGCTGTGCGCGCTGTTGCTGAGCGCTGCCGTGCAGGCGGCCACGACGGGCGGTATCGACCTGCAGGCTAACCGAGAGCCGATACGCACGGAGAAAAACCCGGCGGCTATCGCGCTGATCCCGGCGAACTTTCACTTCGCGGTGCCCGGCAAGCTGACGGTGGCGGTAGCATTCGAGAACTCCCCGCCGCTGGCGCTGTTCGCCGAAGACAATAAAACGCTGATCGGCAGCGATCCGGACATCGCCCGCCTGGTGGCCGACAGCCTCGGGCTGGAGCTGAATCTGGTGCCCACCTCCTGGGAAGATTGGCCCTTGGGCATCAGCGCGGGCAAATACGATGCGGCGATCTTCAACATCGCCGTCACCAAACAGCGTAAAACCAAATTCGACTTCGCCACTTACCGGGTGGACACGCTGGGCTTTTACGTCAAATCCACCAGCCACATCACCTCGATCAACCGCCCGCAGGACGTGGCCGGGCTGCGGATCATCGTCGGATCCGGCACCAATCAGGAAAACATTCTGCTGGGATGGGATAAGCAGAATCGCGCCGCCGGGCTGCCGCCGGTGCAGCCGATCTACGTGACCGACGACGCCGCCACCAACCTCAGCATTCAGTCCGGGCGCGCCGATGCGTTCTTCGGCCCCCACTCCACCGGCGCCTACAAGGCGGCGCTGACCGGCAAAACCAAAATGGTCGGCATCGGCCCCAACGTGGCCTACGTCGCGGTCACCACCAAAAAAGGCAACGGGTTGGTGAACGCCGTCAACGCCGCGATCAATGGCGCGATCGTCAGCGGCGAATATGCGCAGGTGCTGGAACGCTGGGGCGAAGGCGACGAAAAGGTCGAGCGCTCAACCATCAACCCGCCGGGCATCGGCGACTAGCTACCGATCAGCTGCGGGGCATGTCGGCGCATCCACTCGGCCAGCGAGTCCAGCGTCGGCCGCAGCGATTTGCCGAGCGTGGTGACCTGGTACTCCACCCGCGGCGGCACTTCGGGATACACCTGCCGCGTCACCAGGCCGCGCTGCTCGAACAGCCGCAGCTGGCGCGTCAGCTCTTTTTGCGCAATGGGCGCCACCGCCCGCTGCAGCTCGCTGAATCGCACCGGGCCATCGATCATAATCAGCCGGTACAGGATGGGTATCGCCCATTTGCCCGACACCAGATTGACGAAGTCCACCATCGGGCAGGATTCGCCCGCCGTCGGCAACGCCGACAAATTATTTTTCGCCGCTAAGGGCGCGCGCGCCGTCATTTCATCCCACCTCGTCCTTTAGTATCCAAAAGGTGCCTACTATGCAAAAGGAACTATAGCGCAAATAATGCCGTAACAGACATTAAAGAGGAATCGGTTATGTCACGACTGCAAGGCAAATACGCATTGATCACCGGCGGCACCAGCGGCATCGGGCTGGAAACCGCCCGCCAATTCATCGCCGAGGGCGCAACGGTGGCGATCACCGGCCGCAGCCAACGTGCCCTGGACGCGGCGGGCCAGGCATTGGCGGGCAACGCGCTGTTGCTGCTGAGCGACGCCGGCGACATCCCACAGCAACGTGCGCTGGCGCAGCAGTTGGAGCAACGGTGGCCACGGCTGGACGTGCTGTACGTTAACGCCGGCGACGTCACGCACCGCCCGCTGCAGGAGTGGGATGAGCAGAGCTACCAGCGGCTGATGGACATCAACCTGAAGGGGCCGTTCTTTCTGATCCAGGCGCTGCTACCGCTGCTGGCCACCCCTTCCTCGGTGATCCTGTGTGGTTCGGTCAGCGCCCATATCGGTCTGCCGCAAAGCAGCGCCTACGCCGCCAGCAAAGCCGGTTTGTTATCTCTGGCCAGAACGCTCTCCGGCGAGCTGCACGCGCGCGGCATTCGCGTCAACGGCCTCAGCCCCGGCCCGACCGAAACCCCGGCGCTGGGAAAATTGGGGCTGACGGAAGCGGATGAACGGGCATTGCGCGACGATATCCGCGCGCTAGTGCCGATCGGCCGCATGGGCAGCGCACTGGAGCTGGCCAAAGCGGCGGTGTTTCTGGCGGCGGATGAGTCGGCGTTTATGGTCGGCGCGGAGCTGCAGATGGATGGCGGCGTGGGGAACCTGTAACCGCGCGCGACACCCTAAGAAGGCCGCTTGCGCGGCCTTTATCTGTCCCTCTCAGCTCACCCCTTGAATCGGGTTGGTATTAAAGGTGTAGACCACGATCTTCCATTGGCCCTGCTGTTTCTCCAATACAAATACTTCACGGTTTAAATCGATCAGGGTAGCACCGTCGCTTATTCGGGTAACCGTTGCGCCGCGATGATGGTGCGTGCGCACATAGGCCATATTCCCGTTCACGCTGACGCTGACGCTGTCATAAGCAAACTCGGTTTCAAATTTCTCGTTTTTAAATAAGTCATCATATTGTTGGCGGCGCTTTTCATTGCTGTCCGCCGTCGGTTTTTCGTTCCATTGTGAGTAACTTTCTGGCGCAAAAAGTGACAAAATCGTTTGCGTATCGCCGGCGTTAAGCGCTGTCTGGTAGCGGTTTATCAGCTCATACACCGCCTTCTGTTCGGCCGCGACGCCCGCCTCTGCGGAAACCCTGTAACTTTGCGATGCGGCCTCGCTGCTTGCGGCATAAGTTTGGCCGCACAAGCCCGCGCCCGCCAATAACAATACGGCAGTTAATTTTTTCATATAAATATCCTCTTCGGCATTATTTCATTATGGCAATACAGGATGCGATTTCAGATAAATAAAAACGCTGAAAATAAATTATCCAATGCTGCGTCAAATTGACAGCCGGCATATTTAAAAATACTCTTTTAATAATTTAAATAATGGAAGCCGTTAACATGAATGAACTGCACGCGCTGCGCGTATTCTGCCAGGTGGTGGAAATGGAGGAGTTCAGCCAGGCGGCAACCAAAATGGGGCTCTCCCCGGCCAGCGTCACATACAGCATCAATCAGCTTGAAAAACAGTTCGGGCAACCCCTGTTCAAGCGTTCAACCCGGCGCTTCTCGCTGACCAGCGCCGGGGAGCGTTGCTATCGCACCGCACAAGACATCCTGCAGCAGTTTGACCGGCTGAAAAACGACATGTCGGGCGATTTTGAACAACCGCGAGGACCGCTGCGGGTCGAGATAGCCACGATGCTCAGCAGCATGCATATCGCTCCGGCGCTCCCGGCTTTTTTGGCGCAATACCCGGAATTGCAGCTCAGCGTGTCGGTTAGCGATCGCCTGGTCAATCCGGCGGAAGATCGCGCCGACGTATTTATTCGCATCGGCGCCGGCCACATACCCGAGATGGTCAGCCGTCAATTGCTGCAACCACGCTATTTGTGCTGTGCGTCTCCCGATTATTTTGCGCGCCATGGCCGGCCGGAACACCCGGAACAGCTGCAACAGCATCAGCGGCTGGGATTTATCCGTTCAGGCGCGGCGGCGGCGGACGACTGGCAGTTCATTCGTGGTGACGAGCGCTACCGTCTGGCGCCCAGCCCGCTGCTGAGTTTCAACCATTCACAATCGCTGTGCGAGGTGGCCAGGAACCACCTCGGCCTGGTTTACTTGCTGGACTGCACGCTGGAAAACTATCTGAAGGCAGGCGAACTGGAACCGATACTGCAGGAGTGGGCGCCCACAGGGGCACCGATCAATATTCTCTATCCACGCCTGCGGGATCGCAGCCATAAAATTCGGGTTTTCGTCGACTTCATCAGCGAACTGTTCGCCAACAAATTCGCCGGGCCCCGATCCCGCGTCTCACCCTAACCCAGGGATATCGACGCCGAAAGTCTGCAACAGCAACACCACGTTAAGCAGCACGATCACCACCGTGCCGACCACTGCCGCCAGGCTGGTCCAGCGGCCGTTGGCAAACTCGCCCATGATGTCACGGCGACGGGTGAACATCACCAGCGCGATCATCGGCGCCGGCAGCGCCAGGCTCAGCACCACCTGGCTGTAGACCAGCGCGTCGGTGGCGTTGACGCCCATCGCCACCACGATAAACGCCGGCACCATGGTGACCAGGCGGCGCACCCACACCGGAATACGGAAACCGACGAAGCCCTGCATGATCATTTGCCCGGCCATGGTGCCCACCACCGAACTGGAAATGCCAGAGGCGATCAGCGACGCCAGGAAGATACCGGCGGCGGCCGCGCCGAACAGCGGCGTCAGCGTATGGTAGGCGGTGCCAATTTCGGCCACGTCGCTGTTACCGGCGTGGAAAGCGCTCGAGGCCATGATCACCATCGCGATATTCACCAGCCCTGCCAGCGCCAGCGCGATCACCACTTCAATATTGGAGAAACGCAGCAGTTTGCGCCGCTCGCCGTTGTCGCTGGCCGGGCTGCGGTGCTGGGTCAGCCCCGAGTGCAGGAAAATGGCGTGCGGCATCACGGTGGCGCCGATAATGCCGACGGCGATGGTCAGCGCCTGGGCATCCGGCAGTTGCGGCGTCACCATGCCGATCCCGGCCGCCTGCCAGTCCACCGGCACAATGAACATCTCCACCAGGTAGCACAGCGCGATGATGCCTACCAGGCCGCCGATCATCAGCTCGACCGGGCGGAAACCTTTCTTTTCCACCATCAACAGCGCATAGGTGATCACCGCCGTCACCCCCATCCCCGCCAGCAGCGGCATGTGGAACAGCAGCGCCAGCGCGATCGCCCCGCCGAGAAACTCCGCCAGATCGGTGGCCATCGCCGCCACTTCGCTAAGCAGCCACATGCCGATCACTACCGGCCGCGAAAACTGATCGCGGCACATCTCCGCCAGATTGCGGTTGGTGACGATGCCGAGCTTGGCCGACAGCGCCTGGAACAGCATGGCGATCAGGTTGGCCATCACCACCACCCACAGCAGGCTGTAGCCGTATTTCGCCCCGGCCTGGATGTTGGTGGCGAAGTTACCGGGGTCCATATAGGCAATAGAGGCAATCACCGCCGGGCCGGCGAACAGCAGCGGCGTAAAGGCGCCGCGCTTGCGCCCGGCAAGGGCGGCACCAATCGCAATGTTGGTCCGTTCGGTTAACGATGAGGGAGTTGCCGCGTCTCGCATGAAGTACCCTTAATCTTTTGCTGGTTATTTTTCCACCGATCATGCTGACAATGTAGCATCGGCTACACTTTATGCAACAGGCGAAATTAATGGGCTTTGTGTAGAGATATTTCTAACTACCACAATGCGTGGCATCGAATTGATAATGTGTGCTATTTGGACTAACTTAGGGCAACCCTTCCCGCATTGCCGGGAGATGCCATTTTTATGCTTACAGGACGCCCCACGCTATGGTTACCCGCGCGCCAGATAACGCCGACCGCCCCGCCCAGACCGACATGCCGGACGAGGCCGAGCACGCCCTGCGTTTTAGCCGCGCCCGCGAAGCGCAGTCCAATGCGCTGATCGAAGATTACGTTGAGCTGATCGCCGATTTGCTGCAAAGCACCCGTGAAGCCAGAACCACCGATATCGCGCGCCGCTTCGGCGTCTCTCACCCGACGGCGATCAAAAATATCGCGCGGTTGAAAAGCGCCGGGCTGGTGGAATCGCGCCCTTATCGCGGGGTGTTTTTAACCGAGGAAGGCGAGCTGCTGGCGCAGAAGGTGCGCCGCCGTCACCGCATCGTGGTCGATCTGCTGATGTGCCTCGGGGTGCCGAGTGAAACTGCCGAGCTGGACAGCGAAGGGATTGAACACCATATCTCGGACGAAACGCTGGCGGTGTTCGAGCATTACTTGCAGCAACACGTCAAACCCTGACTCCCGGGGCGCCGATGAGCTACGCCGTGCAGCACGTTCATGGCCTGCGCCTGGTGGTTTTCGCCGAAGCCGGGCCGCTGTTGAAAGACGAAAACGACGTCAGCCTGTTTATCGCGCCCGCTTTTGAACACGAGGCCGGGATGATTGCCCTCCCCGTCAACCGCCTCGACGCCGCCTTCTTCCAGCTAAGAAGCGGCGTGGCCGGCGCCGTATTGCAGAAATTCATCAACTACCGCCTGCGCGTGACGCCAATCGCGGCGAACAGATCCGGTTCCTTCCTTCTCTCGCCGAGCTCGAACAGCGGCTTGGTACCTGACGGCAGGCAATAAAAAAGGGAGGCTTTCGCCTCCCTTGATAACTCCCCTGCCTGAATCAGTGATTACGGATGTATTCGTCCATATCGGTTTTCAGGTTGTCGGACTTGGTGCCGAAGATGGCCTGCACGCCGGAGCCAGCGACGACTACGCCGGCTGCGCCCAGTTTCTTCAGGCCCGCCTGGTCAACTTTGGACACGTCGGCCACACTGACGCGCAGACGGGTGATGCAAGCATCCAGGTTAGTGATATTTTCTTTACCGCCGAAGGCCTGAACCAGCGCGGCGGACATTTCGGAACCGCCCTGCGCAGTCTGCTCGGCAGCGCTGTCTTCACGGCCAGGGGTTTTCAGATCCAGTTTGGCGATCAGCACGCGGAAGATGGTGTAGTACACCAGACCGTAGATGATACCGACGATTGGGAACAGCCAGATTTTGCTGCTGTTGCCGCTCAGTACGATAAAGTCGATCAGGCCGTGCGAGAAGCTGGTGCCGTCACGCATGCCCAACAGGATACAGATTGGGAACGCCAGGCCGGCCAGGATAGCGTGGATCACGTACAGGATCGGCGCGACGAACATGAAGGAGAACTCGATCGGCTCGGTGATACCGGTCAGGAACGAGGTCAGCGCGGCGGAGATCATGATGCCGCCGACTTTCGCACGGTTTTCCGGCTTGGCCGAGTGCCAGATGGCGATGGCCGCAGCAGGCAGACCGTACATTTTGAACAGGAAGCCGCCGGACAGTTTGCCCGCGGTTGGGTCACCCGCCATGTAGCGAGGGATGTCACCGTGGAATACCTGGCCCGCCGCGTTGGTGAACTCACCAATTTGCATTTGGAACGGTACGTTCCAGATGTGGTGCAGACCGAACGGCACCAGAGCACGCTCAACCACGCCGTAAATGCCGAAGGCCACGACCGGGTTCTGATAAGCCGCCCACTGCGAGAAGGTCTGGATAGCCGTACCGATCGGCGGCCAGATGAAGGACAGCACTACGCCCAGAACGATCGCCGCCAGACCGGAAATGATCGGCACGAAGCGCTTACCGGCAAAGAAGCCCAGGTATTCCGGCAGTTGAATGCGGAAGAAGCGGTTGAACATATAGGCCGCGATGGCGCCGGAGATAATCCCCCCGAGCACACCGGTATCCGCCAGGTGTTTGGCCGCAATCTCTTCAGCCGGCAGGTGCAGCACCAGCGGCGCAACCACCGCCATGGTTTTCACCATGATGCCGTAGGCCACCACCGCCGCCAGCGCGGAAACGCCGTCGTTGTTGGTGAAGCCCAGAGCAACGCCGATGGCGAAAATCAGCGGCATGTTGGCGAAGACCGAACCGCCCGCCTCCGCCATCACGTGGGAGACTACCGCAGGTAGCCAGCTAAAGTTGGCGGAGCCGACGCCCAGCAGGATACCTGCGATAGGCAACACGGACACCGGCAGCATGAGCGATTTACCTACTTTTTGCAGGTTTGCAAATGCGTTCTTGAACATAGTTGAGTGTGCTCCTGAGTAATAATGCTTTGCTACTTCTTGTCGCGATGATTCGCGCTGCAAGGGGGGGAGAAAAACCCCTGCAATTCAGGGTGTCTGAGCACCCCTTGAATTTATTACGCAGAGTAAAATAAATAGCCTGCGCAATGTTTGATGACAATCACGTTTCGATGATCGAGCCGCGGTAACTTTGCATAAACCGGCTGTTTTTTGGCAAAACAGGCCAAAAAACACGCATCAATCCCCCTGAAACGGGAGGGAACCTTACCCGTTTCAGTGATTAATTACGAGCTTAAAAAAAATTACGCAGACAATGACCTACAGCTATAGCCTAGGTCAAAGATCACAGATCGAGGTGAAATAAGCGTGAAAAGTTGGCGGTGGTGGCTTCGGCCAGTTGTTCCAGGCTGACGCCCTTCAATACTGCCATGTATTCAGCCACATCACGCACATAGGCAGGTTGGTTTTCTTTGCCGCGATGCGGCACCGGCGCCAGATAAGGCGAATCGGTTTCCACCAGGATGCGATCCAGCGGCACATAGCGTGCCACTTCGCGCAGCTGTTCGGCATTGCGGAAGGTGACGATGCCGGAGAAGGAGATGTAGAAGCCCAGATCCAGCAAAGCTTCGGCCGTGGTCAAATCTTCAGTGAAGCAGTGCAGCACGCCGCCGCAGTCCTGTGCGTTCTCTTCACGCAGGATCGCCAGCGTGTCCGCGCGCGCCTCGCGGGTGTGGACGATCACCGGCTTGTTCAGATCCCGGCCAATGCGGATATGTTCGCGGAAAGAGTCCTGCTGCAGCTCAAGATTGTCTTTCTGGTAGAAGTAATCGAGCCCGGTCTCTCCCAGCGCTACCACCTGCTCCGCCGCCGCCAGGCGACGCAGCTCGGCGTAATCATACCCCTCTTCCAGATTGAGCGGATGCACCCCGCAGGAGAAAGCCACATCGTTGCGCTCGCCGATCAGTTCGGTCATGGAACGGTAACCCGGCAACGTGGTGGCGACCGCCAGCACATAGCCGACGTCGCGCGCTTTGGCTTTGGCCAGCGCATCGTCCACATTCTGATGCAGCGTTTGATAATCCAGACTGTCAAGGTGGCAATGAGAATCGACTAACAACATAATTTTTAACTCTTTTACTTTACAGCGAATGAGGGTGGGAATAGCCGGCGGCGCCAAGCATCTGTTCCCAGCGAAGTAACTGTTCGGTCAGCAGCAGCTCGCGATTGACACCCACCACGATGAGCAGCTGATGGCGGCAGGTCAGCCACTGCTGCACGATCTGCTGCAGCGAGGCGCTGCTCAGCACGCTGGCCAGCTGATGCACCAGTGGTTGCTGATCCTGATTCAATACATAGTGATGCGCGCCCTGCTGCCACTTCATCGCGTCCACCAGCAGCGCGCACAACCAGTGCAGGCGCTCGGCGACATCTTCATGGTTCAGCACCGGCAACAGCGACAGCATATCGCGCTGCGGCAGCGCGGCGCTCAACGCGGTGCACAGGGCGCTGCGCTGTTGCCACTGCTGCGGCTGCAACAGCTGTTCGGCGGCCAGCGGCGCGCCGTCGTGCAGGCGCAGCGCCGTGAGGCGGTCTGTCTGAGAACCGGCCGCCTGCCGGCCCAGCCACTGCAGGCTGAGCTGCTCATCCGGGCTGGCCAAATGCCAATAAAGACAGCGGCTGCGCAGCGTCGCCATCAGCCGCGACGGCTCACGGCAACCCAGCAGAAAATAGGTTTTCTCCAGCGGCTCTTCCAGCGTTTTAAGCAGTGCGTTGGCCGCCGCCTCGGTCAACTGTTCCGCCTGCGGCAGCCAAATCACCTTGGCGCCGCCCTGCTGCGCGTGGGCGTACAGCGTTTCAATCACCTGGCGGATCGGTTCGATACCCAGGTTGCTCTTGCCCTTTTCCGGCGCCAGCACGTGATAATCCGGGTGATTCCCCGCCAGCATCAGCCGGCAGCTGTGGCACTCGCCGCAGCTTTTTTCGCCGTTGCGCTGTTGGCAGATCAACCAACGGCTCAGGCCGTAGGCCAGCGCATCGTCACCATTGCCCGCCGCCGCATGCAGCAGCAGCGCATGGTGGCCGCGACCGTCGGCGTACTGCCCAATCAGCTGGCGATAAGGGCCATTCAGCCACGGGTACCAGTTCATTATGCGCCTTCCTGCTGCCGCAGCCAGTGGCCGACGCAGTCGCGGATCGCCGCGGTCACCTGTTCCAGCGGCTGGGCGGCGTCAACGGTAACGATCGTTTCATCCTGCGCCGCCAGCTCAAGATAGCGAGCGCGGGTGCGTTCGAAGAACGGCAGCGCCTCCTGTTCGATGCGATCCAGCTGGCCGCGCGCCTGCGCGCGTTGCAAGCCGACCAGCGGAGGCAGATCGAGATAAACCGTCAAATCCGGGCGGAAATCCCCCAGTACGGTGTCGCGCAGCGAGCTCATCAGCTGTGGGTCCACACCGCGGCCGCCGCCCTGGTAAGCCTGTGAAGAGAGATCGTGGCGGTCGCCCACCACCCAGGCACCACGCGCGAGGGCGGGTTTGATCACGGTTTCCACCAGCTGCACGCGCGCAGCGTACAGCATCAAGACTTCGGCCTTGATGGTCGGCAATTCGCCGTCGATGCCGCGTTTGAACAGTTCGCGCAGCTTCTCCGCCAGCGGTGTGCCGCCCGGTTCGCGGGTGAAAACGATGTCGTTGATGCCATGTTCGCGCAGCACATTGACTACCGTGTCACGCGCTGTGGTTTTGCCCGCGCCTTCCAGCCCTTCGATTACAACGAATTTACTTTTCATTCTTTTCCTTTAACGCCTGACGGTACACGCGCACCGCCTGGTTATGGCTCGCCAGATTGGTGGTGAAGGTATGCCCACCCTTGCCGTCGGCGACAAAATAGAGATATGGCGTTTTGGCCGGATTGGCGGCCGCTTGCAGCGAGGCCTCGCCCGGCATGGCGATCGGCGTTGGCGGCAGGCCGGCGATCACATAGGTGTTGTAAGGCGTCGGCGTCTCCAGATCCTTGCGCGTGATGTTGCCATTATAGCTTTCGCCCATGCCGTAGATCACCGTCGGATCGGTCTGCAGGCGCATGCCGATGCGCAAACGGTTGACGAACACCGACGCCACCTTGCTACGCTCTTCCGGCACCGCGGTCTCTTTCTCGACGATCGAGGCCATGGTCAGCAACTCTTCCGGCGTTTTATACGGCAGGCTGGTGTCGCGGCCGTCCCAGGCGGCCTGCAGCGCTTTGTTCATACGAACATGTGCGCGTTTGAGCAGCGCGATATCGCTCATGCCGGCGGTATACTGATAGGTATCCGGGTACAAATGCCCTTCCGGGGTTTCTCCCGCAGGAATGCCGAGCGCTGTAGCGATCTCCACTTCGCTCTTGCCCGCCAGGGTGTGTTTCAGGTATTTGGACTGCTGCAGCACCTGCTGCCAATCACGCAGTCGTGAGCCTTCAATAAAGCGTGCGGTGAACTGCGCCTCTTTGCCACTGGCCAACAGTTTCAGCATCTGGCGCACCGTCATGCCCGGCGTGAACCGGTAGGTACCGGCTTTAAACTCCGCCAGCTCCGGCTCCAGTTTCAGCAGCCACTGGAACCAGCGGCCGTTGCGCACCAGTTTATCGCGCACCAGTAATCCTTCCAGCGCCACCCGGCCGGTGCCGGCAGGCAGTTTGAAGATGGTTTCTTGCTGGATAGCCAGCGGCGTATCGGCAAAGCGTTCGATCTTCTGGTAGCCCCAAAACAGCAGCGCCAATACCAGAACAACAATAACAGACAGGACCTTCAGCTTTCTTTTCTTCATCAATCAGCCATGGTTAACAGTGTGGACGCAAAAAATCATACAGCTGGCGCGAATGATAACGCCATGATTGAGCAACGTTTACCGGCAGCAGCGGCATCAGCGCGTTGCTCACCAGGACTTCGTCGGCATCGGCCAGCGTCTCCAGCGGTTCGCTGACGCAGTGCAGACGGTATTCCGAGCCCGCCAGCAGCGCGATCACCCGCCGCCGCATCAGGCCCGCGACGCCCGCCTGGCTCAGGTCCGGGGTAAACACCGCTTTTCCCTTACGCCAGAACAAATTAGCCGCACAGCATTCCACCAGCATACCGGCAGTGTCAAGCACCAGTGCCTCGTCGGCGGCCGTCTGGTCAAGATGCGCGCGGATCAGCACCTGCTCCAGGCGGTTCAAATGCTTCAACCCCGCCAGCAGCGGATTGCGCGCCAGCGCCACCGGGCTGAGCGCAAGCGTGATGCCCTGCTCGCGCCACTGCAAATAGTGCGCAGGGTAGCTGCTGCGGGCGACGATGCGCGTTGGATTTTCGCACCCCGTCGGGCTGTAGCCCCGCCCGCCGCTGCCGCGCGTCAGTATCGCTTTGACCACGCCGAGCGGAATTGATTCGGCCGCCTGAGCCATCTCGCGCTCGAAAGCAGCCCAATCGGTAGTGGGCAGCATCAGCCTCTGTGCCGTTTGCTGCAGCCGCTCCAGGTGCCAGGGCAACAGCTCGATTTTACCGTCGATAACCCGGGCGGTAGTAAAGCAGCCATCGCCGAACTGCAGGCCACGATCGCTCGGCGCCAGCGCATCGTGGCGTTGTCCGTTGATCCAGTACATGCTTCCTCCTGTTGCCGGGTGATTTCATTACGCTCGCAGAATAGCAGGCGACGAGGCAATACGCAGCCCTGCTGACGGCCGGACGCCAGGCGTAAAAAAGCCCGGTTAAAAAACCGGGCTTTTCATCAGCGAACAACCGCGCGAGTTACACTCGGCGGAAGATCAGCGAGCCATTGGTGCCGCCGAAGCCGAAGGAGTTGCACAGGGTGAACTCCATATTGCTGACCTGGCGCGCTTCGTGAGGCACGAAGTCCAGATCGCAACCTTCATCCGGGTTATCCAGGTTGATGGTTGGCGGTACCGCCTGATCGCGCAGCGCCAGCACGGTAAAGATGGACTCGATCGCGCCCGCCGCACCCAACAGGTGGCCGGTCATCGATTTGGTCGAGCTCACCAGCACGCGCTGGGCATCAGCGCCGAAGACGGATTTCACCGCCTGCGCTTCCGCCTGATCGCCCGCCGGCGTAGAGGTGCCGTGCGCGTTGATGTAACCGATTTGTGACGGGGTCACACCGGCGTCAAGCAGGGCATTTTCCATCGCCAGCGCAGCGCCTGCGCCGTTTTCCGGTGGTGACGTCATGTGATAAGCATCGCTGCTCATCCCAAAGCCAACCACTTCGGCATAGATTTTCGCGCCGCGTTTTTTCGCGTGTTCGTACTCTTCCAGCACCATCATGCCGGCGCCGTCGCCCAGCACGAAGCCGTCGCGGTCTTTATCCCACGGACGGCTCGCCGCCTGCGGGTTGTCATTACGGGTGGACAGGGCGCGCGCTGCGCCAAAGCCGCCGACGCCCAATGGGGTGCTGGCTTTCTCTGCCCCACCGGCCAGCATCACGTCAGCATCATTGTAAGCAATGATACGCGCTGCATGGCCGATGTTGTGCACACCTGAAGTACAGGCGGTGGCGATGGAAATGCTTGGGCCACGCATGCCGTACATGATTGTCAGGTGGCCTGCAATCATATTCACGATGGTGGAGGGCACGAAGAACGGACTGATTTTCCGTGGGCCACCGTTAACCAGTGAACTGTGGTTTTCTTCGATCAAACCCAGGCCGCCGATGCCGGAACCGATCGCGGCTCCAATACGGCTGGCGTTAGCCTCGGTGATGTCCAGACCTGCATCCTGCATGGCTTGCATGCCGGCAGCGATACCGTACTGGATAAAGGCATCCATCTTGCGCGCATCTTTGCGGGAGATGAAATCCTCAGAATTAAAATTCTTTACCAGGCCAGCAAACTTGGTCGCATAGGCAGTGGTATCGAAATGGTCGATCAGGCTGATGCCACTCTGACCGGCAAGAAGAGCGTTCCACGTGGACTCTACCGTATTGCCGACAGGAGACAACATGCCCAGTCCGGTCACAACTACTCGACGCTTAGACACGTTTGTCCTCCAGGGAGGGAAAAATATGACACTAGGGATAGAAAAAACTTAGGCGGTCGAACGACCGCCTAGATATGTTCTCTTACTGCTGGCTGGCGTTGATGAAATCAATAGCTGCCTGAACAGTAGTGATCTTCTCAGCTTCTTCGTCTGGAATCTCGGTGTCGAATTCTTCTTCCAGTGCCATTACCAGCTCAACGGTGTCAAGAGAATCAGCGCCCAGATCTTCAACGAAAGAAGCGTTGTTCAAAACTTCTTCCTGTTTAACACCCAGTTGCTCAACAATGATTTTCTTAACGCGTTCTTCGATAGTGCTCATACTCTTAAATTTCCTATCAAAACTCGCTTTCGCGATGGTTTTCGTAGTGTATAAAATGCTGAAAAAGATGCAACTAAATCCCGGCTGGTCAAACCACGATTTTACGCTATTTTGCGGTTTTTGCCTCAAATAACGCAAATGGTTTTCACATTTTTTAAATCATGTACATGCCGCCATTGACATGTAACGTTTCACCGGTGATGTAGCCGGCCTCATCAGAGGCCAAAAATGCAACAGCGCTGGCGATTTCTTTAGCATCGCCCAGCCGGTTGGCTGGAACTGATGACAAAATGCCTGCGCGTTGATCATCTGTCAACGCCCGTGTCATGTCCGTCTCAATAAAGCCAGGTGCCACGACGTTGACCGTAATGCCACGTGAAGCAACTTCACGTGCCAAAGATTTGCTAAAACCAATCAGGCCGGCTTTAGCCGCCGCGTAGTTCGCCTGCCCTGCGTTCCCCATGGTGCCGACTACAGAACCGATGGTGATGATACGGCCAAACCGCTTTTTCATCATAGCGCGCATTACCGCTTTTGACAGGCGGAATACGGAAGTCAGGTTGGTGTCGAGGATATCCTCCCACTCGTCATCCTTCATACGCATCAGCAGGTTATCACGCGTAATGCCGGCATTATTCACTAAAATGTCGATTTCGCCAAATTCGGCGCGAATCGATGCCAGCACGCTGTCGATAGATTGCGCATCAACAACGTTCAACATAAACCCTTTGCCGTTTGCGCCCAGGTAGCTGCTGATCGCTTCAGCGCCGCTCTCGCTGGTCGCGGTACCGATCACTTTGGCGCCGCGTGCCACAAACGTTTCTGCAATAGCTCGGCCAATACCGCGGCTTGCGCCGGTGACCAGAACGATTTTACCTTCGAAGCTCATCATTTTCCTCTTTATTGTTCAAGCGCCGCCGACAGGCTGGCGGTGTCGTTCACCGCCGCAGCCGTCAGGGTGTCAACAATACGTTTAGTCAGACCGGTCAGCACTTTGCCCGGCCCCACTTCCAGCAGCGACGTCACTCCCTGTGCTGCGATAAACTCTACGCTTTCGGTCCAACGCACCGGGCTGTACAGCTGACGCACCAGCGCGCTGCGGATCGCTTCCGGATCGTTTTCGGTGCGCACGTCGACGTTGTTCACCACCGGCACCTGCGGCGCGTTGAAGGTGATGTCCTGCAGCGCCACGGCCAGCTTGTCGGCGGCCGGCTTCATCAGCGCACAGTGCGAAGGCACGCTCACCGGCAGCGGCAGCGCACGTTTGGCGCCGGCAGCTTTACAGGCGGCGCCTGCGCGTTCAACCGCTTCTTTGTTGCCGGCGATGACCACCTGGCCCGGCGAGTTGAAGTTGACCGGAGAAACCACCTGCCCCTGCGCAGACTCTTCGCACGCCTTGGCGATCGCGTCGTTGTCCAGACCGATGATGGCGTACATCGCGCCGGTACCTTCCGGCACTGCTTCCTGCATCAGCTTGCCGCGCAGCTCGACCAGACGGATCGCCGCCTTGAAGTCCAGCACGCCGGCGCAGACCAGCGCCGAGTATTCGCCCAGGCTGTGACCCGCCATCAGCGCAGGCGCTTTACCGCCCTGCTGCTGCCAAACGCGGAAAATCGCCACCGAGGCAGCCAGCAGAGCCGGTTGGGTCTGCCAGGTTTTGTTCAGTTCTTCCGCCGGGCCTTGCTGCACCAGCTGCCACAGGTCGTAACCCAGGGCGGAGGAAGCCTCGCCGAAGGTTTCTTCGACGATCGGGAACTGTGCGGCCAACTCGGCCAGCATGCCAACGGTCTGCGACCCCTGGCCCGGGAAAACAAAAGCAAATTGCGTCATTTTTTCTTCCTGTCCAAATCAGAAACGAACCAGCGCCGAGCCCCAGGTAAAGCCGCCGCCAAAGGCTTCCAGCAGCACCAGTTGGCCACGCTGAATTCGCCCGTCACGCACCGCTTCGTCCAGTGCGGAAGGCACCGAGGCGGCAGACGTGTTGCCGTGACGATCGAGCGTCACCACCACTTTGTCCATCCCCATGCCCAGCTTTTTCGCCGTTGCGCTGATGATGCGCAGGTTGGCCTGGTGCGGCACCAGCCAATCCAGCTCGCTGCGATCCAGGTTGTTGGCCTGCAGCGTCTCGTCGACGATGCGCGCCAGCTCGGTAACCGCAACCTTGAAGACTTCGTTGCCCGCCATGGTGACATAGGCCGGCTTGTCTTGATTCTGACGATCCTTGTACGGCAGCGTCAGCAGGTTGCCGTAGCTGCCGTCGGCATGCAGATGGGTAGACAGAATGCCCGGCGCTTCAGACGCCCCCAGCACCACCGCACCCGCACCATCGCCAAACAGAATGATGGTGCCGCGATCTTCAGGATCCAGCGTGCGCGACAAGACGTCCGCGCCGATAACCAGCGCATGTTTGACCGCGCCGTTTTTCACGTACTGATCGGCCACGCTGAGCGCATAAGTAAAGCCGGCGCAGGCCGCAGCCAGATCGAACGCCGCGCAGTCTTTGATGCCCAGCATTTGCTGCACCAGGCACGCCGCGCTCGGGAATGCGTGAGTCGTGGTGGTGGTCGCCACGACGATAAGCCCAATGTCTTCTTTAGCCACACCTGCCATTTCCAGCGCTTTCTCAGCGGCCTGGAAGCTCATCGTCGCGACGGTTTCATCCGCAGCGGCGATGCGACGTTCGCGGATACCGGTACGCGTGACGATCCATTCGTCAGAGGTATCCACCATTTTTTCCAAATCAGCATTGGTGCGCACTTGTACGGGCAAATAACTCCCCGTACCGAGAATCTTTGTATACATGTACGATCAGTCACTCTTAGGTAATACAGCCTCAAGGCGCGCAGCAATCCTTTCCGGGACTTGCCGCTGCACCGCCTGCACAGCCTGTTCGATTGCGACTGCAAACGCGTGAGGGTTCGCAGCGCCGTGGCTCTTGACTACGGTGCTGCGCAATCCTAACAGACATGCGCCATTATACTGGTCGGGGTTCAGGTGGCCGAACCGCTTAACCACCCGTTTTTGCAACCAACGGCCCAACAATTTCAGCCACCACGCTTGCTTGTTTCCGTCGCCGGACGATTTCAGCAGCGATAAGAATACCCTGACCACCCCTTCCATGGTTTTCAGGGTGACGTTGCCCACGAAGCCATCGCAGACCAACACGTCGGTCTTGCCGGTGAGCAGTTCGTTTCCTTCCAGGTAACCAATATAGTTGATTGCCGGAGTATTTTTTAGCACAGCGGCCGCTTCGCGGATATTATCCAGGCCTTTGGTCTCTTCTTCGCCAATATTCAGCAGCGCCACCCGCGGTTGCGCAATGCCGATCACCTCTTCCGCCATCACCGCGCCCATCACGGCAAACTGCACCAGCATGGTACTGTCACACTCAACGTTGGCGCCCAGATCCAGCACCACGGTTTTACTGCGTTGCTGATTCGGGATCGCCGTCATCAGCGCCGGGCGCTCGATGCCGTCCAGCGGCTTGACCAACAGCTTCGCCAATCCCATCAGCGCACCGGTATTACCGGCGCTGACGCAGCCCTGCGCATTGCCGCTGCTGAGCTGTTCGAGCGCAATGCGCATCGACGTGCCGCGGCTGGCGCGTATCGCTTGTGAAGGTTTTGCGTCGCCGGCGATCACAGACTCGGCGGGCACGACTTGCAGACGCTCCAGAAGAACCGGATCGGCATGGGCAAGCAAAGGGGAGATGACGTCGGGATTGCCGACCAGCAGGAGATGAAGCTGTAAATTAGAGGCCAGTGCCTGCAACGAAGCAGGCACTGTGACGCAGGGACCGAAGTCCCCGCCCATTGCATCTAACGCCAGGGTTAGACGAGTCAAGGTATCGCTACTTAGCCGATAACCTTGCGACCGCGGTAGAAACCGTCGGCAGTGATGTGGTGACGACGGTGAGTTTCACCGGATACTTTGTCTACAGACAGAGTAGTCGTGGTCAGAGCATCGTGCGAACGACGCATGCCACGCTTGGAACGGGTTGGTTTATTCTGTTGTACGGCCATGGACCTTACTCCTCAATTACTTACGCTTTAAACTGGCTAATACGGCAAACGGATTCGGTTTCTCCGCCTCGGGAGGCAGTTGGCCAAATACCATGTCCGCTTCGGACACTTCACAGTGTTCAGATTCATGTACCGGAACGACAGGCAGTGAAAGAATAATTTCGTCTTCAATCATTGCCAACAGATCGACTTCGCCAAACTCGTCAACTTCGATCGGTTCGTACGCTTCCGGTAATGCCTCAGCCTGCTCATCATTGACGACCGGGCTAAAACAATATGTTGTGTGAACCTGATGTTCGAACGGGACTCCACAGCGTTGGCACATCAACGTTACCGTGACGTCCGCATGCCCTGTTATCACCGCGAGGCGCTGATTGTCGATATTAAACGACAACGACACCTCAACATCACTGTCCACACTGACCACGGAGTCGGCAACACGAGTAACCTGCTCAGGCGCATAGACACCAGCATAGTCCAGGCGTTTCTGAGCGGTACGTACCGCATCAATGGTCAAGGGTAATTTTACCTTTTGCATAGGGCGCGCATATTAACTTTGTAACGACATAGAGTCAAAGAAAAAGGCCGTAAAACGGCTCCTTTCACCAATATTCGCTTCCACAGCGGCCGACAGTTTAAAATGCCGTACCCATTTACGCTACGGTTTGCGAAAAAAATTATGCAGAGATTGCTTTTAGCCTCCACCTCCCCCTATCGAAAAATGCTGCTGGAGAAGCTGCAACTGCCGTTCGACTGCGCCGCGCCGCAGGTGGATGAAACCCCACTGCCGGGTGAAAGCGCCGAAGCGTTGGTGCTGCGCCTGGCGACAGCGAAGGCTCAGGCGCTGGCCCTCGCCTACCCCGAGCATCTGATCATCGGTTCCGATCAGGTCTGCGTGATCGATGGCAGCATCACCGGCAAGCCCCATACCGAGGTGAACGCCCGGGCGCAGCTGCGCCAGGCCAGCGGCCAGGCCGTGACCTTCTATACCGGCCTGGCGCTGTACAACAGCCGCAGCAAGCAGCTGCAGGCCCTGTGCGAGCCTTTCCACGTGCATTTTCGCGCGCTGAGCGAGGCGGAGATCGCCGCCTATGTGCGTCTAGAGCAACCGCTGAACTGCGCGGGCAGTTTCAAGAGCGAGGGATTGGGGATCGCGTTGTTCGACAGGCTGGAAGGCCGGGATCCGAACACCCTGATCGGCCTGCCGTTGATCGCGCTGTTGGAGATGTTGCGGGCTGAAGGCATCAACCCGCTGGTCTGACACGGATTATTTGGTCGCCTGCTGGCGCAGCACCTGCAGGCAGTGACGCAGTTCTTCATCCATCGGCGCTTCGATACGCATCGTTTCGCCGGTGGCCGGATGCTCGAAGCGCAGCGCCGCAGCGTGCAGGAACAGCCGCTTCAGGCCGGTACCCGCCAGCTGACGATCGAACTCGCGGTCGCCATAGCGATCGTCAAAAGCGATCGGATGCCCGGCATGCAGCGTGTGCACGCGGATCTGGTGAGTTCGCCCGGTGATCGGGCTGGCCTTCACCAGGGTGGCGAATTCGTAACGCTCCTCCACCTTGAAGCGGGTTTCCGAAGGCTTGCCTTCGCTGTTGACACGCACGATACGTTCGCCGCTTTGCAGAATATTTTTCAACAGCGGCGCCTGTACGGCCTTGCAGTGGGACTGCCATTGGCCGCGCACCAGCGCCAGATAATCTTTCTGCATGCCTTTCAGGCGCAGTTGCTCATGCAGCGAACGCAGCGCGGAACGTTTTTTGGCGACCAACAACACGCCGGAGGTGTCGCGATCCAGGCGATGCACCAGTTCCAGGAAGCGGGCTTCCGGGCGCAGCGCGCGCAGCCCTTCAATCACGCCGAAGCTCAGGCCGCTGCCGCCGTGCACCGCGGTGCCGGAAGGTTTGTTAAGGATCAACAGATGATCGTCTTCATACAGGATGCAGTCTGCCAATGCGGCCACTTTATCCAGCTTCGCCGACACCGGCGCCTCTTCGCGCTCGGCTACGCGCACCGGTGGTACGCGCACCACGTCGCCGGCCGCCAATTTGTATTCGACCTTGATGCGCCCTTTATTAACCCGCACCTCGCCTTTACGCACGATGCGATAAATCATGCTCTTCGGCACGCCTTTCAGGCGAGCGAGCAGAAAGTTGTCGATTCTCTGACCGGCTTCGTCGTCGGAAATCGTGATGAATTGTACTGCTGGATTGTTCGTTTTCATGGTGCGGGATTCTAAATAGAGCGCGTGAATAGCGCCACATCTTTTTCTGTGCTTAACTGTCTCTCTGACGGCGGGCGAAACACCAGCGGACAATAAGGCAGCAAGCCGATTTGAACGTTTGCGATTTCTTCCGCAGTTAAGGAAAAGTCACCTTGCTATAACGGCATCAGCAGTGGAATAATGCAGTCACTTTCCGCGTTGATTCTCGTTAAACAGGGAAAACGGTGGAATTATAAAATTTGTCTGATTGCGCAAAAACGCAGCAATGGCGTAAGACGTAATGCGAAATCAAACAATTAGCGGGCTGCGGGTTGCAGCTTGGCCGGCAAATGGAATCAGATCTGTCGACGTAAATCAGAGGCTATTCCCCTAGTAAAAGTGCTGTCTTTCACAAAGAAAAGCAGGCTTACCGAGATAATGCGCCCCTATGCAGGCGACAACCGTGAGGTTGACGGCTTTGCGAGAAGACACGGGGCTTTCGGTTTAACTCCGGCCATGAGGTTATTTTGCCCGCAGCTTTGTCGATAATGTAAAAATAACGAGTAAGTTAAGATGAAAAGAATGTTGATTAACGCAACTCAGCAGGAAGAGTTGCGTGTTGCCCTCGTAGATGGACAGCGGCTGTATGATTTGGATATCGAAAGTCCGGGTCATGAGCAGAAAAAAGCGAATATTTACAAAGGCAAAATCACCCGCATTGAACCAAGTCTTGAAGCAGCGTTCGTGGACTACGGCGCAGAACGACATGGTTTCCTCCCTCTTAAAGAAATCGCCCGCGAATACTTCCCTAGCAATTACTCTTCCCATGGCCGCCCGAACATCAAAGATGTGCTGCGCGAAGGCCAGGAAGTCATCGTTCAGGTAGACAAAGAAGAACGTGGCAACAAAGGCGCCGCCTTGACCACCTTCATCAGCCTGGCGGGCAGCTATCTGGTGCTGATGCCGAACAACCCGCGCGCCGGCGGTATTTCTCGCCGCATCGAGGGTGACGATCGTACCGAGCTGAAAGAAGCGCTCTCTTCGCTGCAACTGCCAGACGGCATGGGCCTGATCGTTCGCACCGCGGGCGTAGGCAAATCCGCCGACGCGCTGCAGTGGGATCTCTCCTTCCGTCTGAAGCACTGGGAAGCGATTAAAAAAGCCGCCGAAGGCCGCCCTGCACCGTTCCTGATCCACCAGGAAAGCAACGTTATCGTGCGTGCCTTCCGCGATTATCTGCGCCCGGACATCGGCGAAATCCTGATCGACAACCCGAAAATTCTCGATCTGGCCAAAGAGCACATCGCTGCGCTGGGCCGCCCGGATTTCAGCAGCAAAATCAAACTGTACAGCGGTGAAATTCCTCTGTTCAGCCACTATCAGATCGAATCGCAGATCGAATCCGCCTTCCAGCGCGAAGTGCGCCTGCCGTCCGGCGGCTCGATCGTCATCGACAGCACCGAAGCGCTGACCGCCATCGACATCAACTCCGCACGCGCAACCCGCGGCGGCGACATCGAAGAGACGGCGTTCAACACCAACCTGGAAGCGGCGGACGAGATCGCTCGCCAGCTGCGCCTGCGCGACCTCGGCGGCCTGATCGTCATCGACTTCATCGACATGACGCCGGTACGCCACCAGCGCGAAGTGGAAAACCGCTTGCGCGACGCCGTGCGTCAAGACCGCGCGCGCATCCAAATCGGCCGCATCTCCCGCTTCGGCCTGCTGGAAATGTCACGCCAGCGCCTCAGCCCGTCGCTGGGTGAGTCCAGCCACCACGTGTGCCCACGCTGTAACGGCACCGGTACCATCCGCGACAACGAATCGCTGGCGCTGTCCATCCTGCGCCTGATCGAAGAAGAAGCGCTGAAGGAAAACACCAAAGAAGTTCACGCTATCGTGCCGGTTCAGGTCGCTTCGTACCTGCTGAACGAAAAGCGCGAATCCGTCAGCGCGATCGAAAAACGTCAGGGTGGCGTGAAAGCCGTCATCGTGCCGAACGATGAAATGCAAACCCCGCACTACTCGGTGCTGCGCGTGCGCAAGGGCGAGGAAACCTCTACCCTCAGCTACCTGCTGCCGAAACTGCACGAAGAAGACATGGAGCGTCCGCTGGAAGATGCGCCGATGGAACGCAAGCGTCCGGAGCAACCGGCCCTGGCTTCCTTCTCCCTGTCCGCCGATGTGCCGCCGCCGGCTGAAGAACCCGTCGCCGTTGCCAAACCTGTCGCTGCAGCCGCCAAGGCTAAAGCCGCAGCGCCGGCCGCCGCTAAACCGGGCTTCCTGGGCCGCCTGTTCGGTGGTCTGAAGAACTTGTTCGCCGGTGAAGAACAACCTGCCGTCGAAGAAGCCAAACCGGCCGAAACGCCGAAGGCGGAAGGCAACGGTGAGAACCGTCGTCAGGATCGTCGCGGTCAGCGCCGTCAAGGCACCGGCCGTAAAGAGCGCGGTGAGCGTAGCGACCGTGGCGATCGCCCGGAACGCGGCGAGCGTAAAGAGCGCGGTGAAGGCCGTGACAATCGCGAGCGCGATAACCGTGAACCGCGTGAGAACCGTGAAGGCCGTGAATCGCGTGAATCCCGCGATGAACAGCGCCGTAACCGCCGCAACCAGCAGCAGAACGCGCCGGTAGCGGAGGAAACCGCTTCGGAAGAAGGTGCTAAAGCGCCGCGCGAAGATCAGCAGCAACGCCGTGAGCAGCGTGCTGAACGCCAGCGTCGTCGTCAGGAAGAGAAACGTCAGGCTCAGCAGGAAGTGAAAGCGCTGGAAAGCGTTGACGCAGTCGAGAGTACCGACGAAGAGCGGGAAGAGCGCCAGCAGCAGAACATGCAGCGCCGTCAGCGCCGCCCTCTGTCGCAGAAAGTGCGTATCCTGTCTGCGGAAGAAGAGCTGCAGCGTGCAGCGGAAGAGCTGTTGGCGCCGAAAGCGCCGGTAGCGAAAGCCGAAGACGCGCAGCCGACCGCCGACGATAGCGTCAAGCTGTTGCCGGAAACCGTTGCCGCACAGCCGGAAGACGATGCCCAGGGCGAAAGCCGCGGCAACGGCGAAGGCATGCCGCGTCGTTCCCGTCGTTCACCGCGTCACCTGCGCGTCAGCGGCCAGCGTCGCCGTCGTTACCGCGATGAGCGTTACCCGCTGCAATCCCCAATGCCGTTGGCGGGCGCGTTCGCTTCGCCGGAAATGGCATCAGGCAAAGTATGGGTAAGCTACCCGGTCGCTCAGGTTGAAGAAGCCGAAGTGCAAACCGAAGCCGTAGAGCAGGCGCCGGTTGTCGCCGCAGCGGTTGAACAGCACAGCGTTACCGTGGAAGACACTCAGACCGCGGCCAGCGTCAACGGACCGGCACCCGAAGCCGCCGTTGAAACTGCTAGCGTTACCGTAACGGAAGAAGCTGCAGTCGTAGCACCGGTTGTAGCCACTCCGGCCGAGGAAATCCCGGCGCCGGTGGAAACCACCCCGGCAACTGTTGCAGTTGAACAGCCGAAAGTGGAAGAGACTGCCCCTGCAGTGGAAGCCGAGCCGGTAGCTGAAACCGTAGCTGTAGAGCCAGTGGTTGAACCTGCGCCAACGGAAGACGAGCCTGTGGTCGAAGTTGTACCGGTGGTAGAAGCCACGCCAGCGGAAGAAACGCCAGTGGTAGAAGCCGCACCTGCGGCAACCTCCGTGGAAGCTGCTCCGGTCGAAAAAGCCCCAGCGCCAATCGCCGCAGAACCTGCACCTGCAGTTGCGCAGCAGCCGGCGCCGGTGAAAGCCGTGCAGGACGCGCTGTACAAACACATCGCCACTGCGCCGATGACTAAAGCGCCTGCGCCAGCCTACGTGCCGGAAGAACGCAAGCACAGCAACTGGCAGCGCCCTTCCTTCAACTTTGAAGGCAAAGGTTCAGCCGGTGGTCACTCGGCAGTGAGCCAGGCCACCGCGCCTGCCACAAAGCCGCAGCCGGTTAACGAATAAGTTAATCTGCAACCCTAAAAAAACCCGCCATCGGCGGGTTTTTTCTTGCCTGTAAAAAGCTCAGGCGATCTTTTTCAGTTTCTTGATGTCCAGAACATCCAACTTGCCGTCAAGTCGACTGACGAACTGCTGAAAATGCGCCGTCTCATTATGCTTATCCAGCGCTTCGCTGCTGGCCCAACGCTCAAAGAACACGAAGGTGCCCGGCTTTTCCAGATCGCGATGCAAATCATATTGCAGGTTGCCCAGCTCCTGGCGGCTCGGCTCGAGAATGTCGTGCACCGCTTCACTGACTGCGGCCTCAAATCCCGCTTTCGCTTGCAGGGTGGCGATAACGCGTACTTCCATTGTTTTCTCCCTTTCCACTTGATGAAAGTCGACGGTATTGGCGTCGGCATCGTTGAAATCCTTGTCACTATGCGCCTGCTGCGCCGTTGATTTCAACTTGTCGCCAACAAACAGATGCATCTGCGGCACTTTCCGCTTATCCTTACACCCCGGCGTGAATAAACCCATTATTCGCTTTTCATTAGACGTATTTGACCGCCGGAGCCTAGCTAGATGACCGCACAACCTCAAGTTCTGAAAATCCGCCGCCCAGACGACTGGCATATCCACCTGCGTGACGATGAGATGCTGAAAACGGTGGTGCCCTATACCAGCCAGGTATTTGGCCGGGCGATCGTGATGCCGAACCTGGTTCCGCCCGTGACGACCGTGGCCGCCGCGCGCGCCTACCGCGATCGAATTCTGGCGGCGGTGCCGCAGGGTCACAACTTCACTCCGCTGATGACCTGTTACCTGACCAACTCCTTGGCGGCCAGTGAACTGGTCAGCGGTTTCGAGCAAGGGGTGTTTACCGCCGCCAAGCTGTATCCGGCCAACGCCACCACCAACTCCAGCCACGGCGTCAGCGACGTGACCGGCATTTATCCGCTGTTCGAACAGATGCAAAAAATCGGCATGCCTTTGCTTATCCACGGCGAAGTGACCGATCCTGCCGTCGATATTTTCGACCGCGAGGCGCGCTTTATCGAACAGGTGATGGAGCCTATCCGCCGTCACTTCCCGGAGCTGAAAATCGTCTTCGAGCACATCACCACCAAAGAAGCGGCACAGTACGTGCAGGCAGGCAACCGTTTCCTCGGCGCCACCATCACGCCGCAACACCTGATGTTCAACCGCAACCACATGCTGGTCGGCGGCATTCGCCCACACCTGTTCTGCCTACCGATCCTCAAGCGCAACGTCCATCAGGAAGCGCTGCGTCAGGCGGTTGCCAGCGGCTCGGACCGTTTCTTCCTCGGCACCGACTCCGCGCCGCACCTCAAGCATCGCAAAGAGTCCAGCTGCGGCTGTGCCGGCTGCTTCAATGCGCCGAATGCCATCCCGGCTTACGCAGCGGTCTTCGAACAGCTCGGCGCACTGGAGCACTTCGAGGCTTTCTGCTCGCTCAACGGCCCACGCTTCTATGGCCTGCCGCTCAACGAAGACTTCATCGAACTGCAGCGCGTGCCAACCACCCAACCGGAAGAGATTACCCTCGGCAATGAATCCGTGATCCCCTTCCTGGCGGGTGAAACCCTGAACTGGTCGCTGAAAGACTGATATTTTTGCATCGCCCTCTTGCCCTCGCACTCGGTTAACTGTATAAATAAACAGTAAATCGCTTCGGGGGCAATTATGCGTGTTGAAGTCACTCTAGATAAAACCCGGCCGCTGCCGTCGGGCGCCATTGAGGCGCTGACCGGTGAACTGGGCAAACGGGTCAATCGCCAGTTTCCAGACGCCGTCGTTCATGTACGTTATGCTGGCGCCAACGGGCTCTCCGTGCTGGGGGGCGCCAAAACCGATCGGGATCTGATCGAGGAAATCCTTCAGGAAACCTGGGAAAGCGCGGACGAATGGTTTAGCGCAGAATAACACTGCAATGCTGTTTTTGCCGGGGGTCGCTCTCCGGCTTTTTTGTTTCTGGCGCCCTGCCCATTCATCGCTTACCCTTACTCTGAAACAAAATCTGCCTCAGCGCTGTATTTAACGCAAAGGAGTAAGCATGGCCCCGGACAAGGTGAAATCCGAAGACGCAATGACGTTTGGCGAACTGCTGGCGCTGATTGCCGATCAGAAAAGGCGCTTGAACGTACTGGAAGTAGCTTTCTCTTATCTGGCCTTCAGCCTGGATGACAAAGCCAACCAACGGCTGATCCACAGCCTGAAGCTGGAATCGCACAGCCAGAATCGTGATGCCGAAACGCAAAAGCATTTCGCCCATTTGGCCGAAGAGCTGGAAAAATGTCTGCATGGTGCATCGCCACCTGCCGACGCGGAATAACGCGCTGCGCTTGACTCGTCCACTGCTGCACCTGCAAATTTGTAGAATAATTGTTCAAATAAATATTTATTTTGCAAATTTCGGTGACAACCCCCTCCACCGATGAAAGCGGATGCGTATACTGTAATTGCTCTCATGATGATGAGCCGCATTGATCCTCGTTAGTCACTCACGGTAGTTACTACTCAATAAGGGGTCTTTATGGACAGAAATGATGAAGTAATTCAGACGCACCCGCTTGTCGGTTGGGATATCAGTACTGTCGACGTTTACGACGCCATGATGATACGCCTTCATTACCTGTCTTCACTAGACCAAACGCCCGAAGAAGCCCAAGTAGACCGAACGCTTTGGCTGACTACAGATGTCGCCCGTCAATTAATCAATATCTTAGAAGCCGGCATCGCCAAGATTGAAGCTACGGATTACCAGGATCTTGATCGCAGAAAACATTGATTTATCGTCTCCTACCCCCTAAGGCGCCGCGACCATTCCCGGCGCCTTTTTCTTTGCCTTTCATCGTTCAATCAGTGCATTGCGCCCGCCAACCTTTTATCATGGGGCGATAAGAAATCGCTATCAGAGAGGGTGGGTACGTGGAATATGATTTGATTGTGGTGGGCAGCGGTTCCGTCGGCGCAGCGGCAGGCTATTACGCCACGCGGGCCGGCTTGAAAGTGCTGATGATCGACAGCGCCATTCCCCCGCACCGCAACGGCAGCCATCACGGCGATACCCGCATCATCCGTCACGCTTACGGCGAAGGCGAAAAGTACGTGCCGCTGGTGCTACGCGCCCAGGCGCTGTGGAATGCGCTGATTCAACAATCCGGCGAGGAACTGTTTCAGTCGTGCGGCGTCCTCAATTTGGGGCCGCAGCACTCCGACTTCATTCGCAATGCTCAGCAGAGCGCGCAAACATTCCGTCTGAATGCGCAAACCCTCAGCGCCGAACAGATCGCTCAACGCTGGCCGGAATTCCGGGCCCCGGAAGGTTATGTCGGCGTGTTCGAGCCCGACGCCGGCTTCCTGCATGCTGAGCTGGCGATAGCCACTCTGATCAAGCTAGCAAAAGAAGCCGGCTGCAGCCAGTTGTTCAACTGCCCGGTCAGCGCGGTGGAGCCTATCGATGGCGGCGTTGAGGTCATCACCGGCGAAGGGCGTTTCACGGCGCGAAAAGCGGTGATCACCGCCGGTACCTGGGTCAAAGCGCTGTTGCCGCAGTTACCCGTCGCGCCACTGCGCAAAGTCTTCTCCTGGCATCAGGCAGATGGCCGCTACAGCGTGAACAATCGTTTCCCGGCCTTTACCGTCGAAGCGCAAGACGGCACGCACTATTACGGTTTCCCGGCGGATAACGACGGCCTGAAAGTAGGCAAGCACGACGGCGGCCAGCCGATGGATGCCCCCGAGCAGCGCAAACCCTTCGGCAGCTACGCCAGCGACGGCACGGAAGTTTTCTCCTTCCTGCGGCAATTTTTACCGGGTGTAGGCGTATGTTTACACGGCGAAGCCTGCAGTTATGATATGAGCCCCGACGAAGACTTTATTATCGATACGCTGCCGGATTGCGATCGCCTGATGGTCATCAGCGGATTGAGCGGCCACGGCTTCAAGTTCGCCAGCGCGTTGGGTGAGATTGCCGCGCTGTTCGCGCAGGACAAAGCGCCGCCGGTCGACGTCTCCAGCTTTGGTCTGAAACGATTTAGCTAAGCGAAGGATTTCTCTGTCCAGGTTGCCGTCGTGCCCTGGACAGCAAAATTTAGCGGTTACAATTTATTAACCTGCTAACTCTTTTAAATACCAAGTAAAAATCCTGATAACGGAAATTTCTTATATTCAGCATTTGAATTTCCGAATTGAACACTTGCAGTGTAAGTCCTATTTTACAGAAGATATGCTCCATCGGCTTTCAACAAGGACGTCACCATGAAACTACTTGTCGTGGACGAATGCTGCTTCACCCGGGTCGGTATAGCCAGCTACTTTGCTGATAGTGGGATTACGACGATCAAGTGCTGCCACAGCATTGAATACGCTACGCCGCTGTTGGCCAGCTTTCAGCCGAGCCACATTCTGGTGAACCTCAGCAACCAGTGCCGTTATAACGAAGCAGACGCGCAGCTGCTGGCGTTTATGGAAGCCAGCCAGTCTGCCTTGCTGTTTATCTATCTCGATACGCCTTACCCTTACAGCGAAACGCCAATGCGCATCGCCGATAACGCCTTTCTGTTCAATAAAAGCATTCTGCCACTCACTTTACGCACGCTGCGCGAAAATCCGCTGGCGCTGGCCGATGACGGCGAAGAGCGTTCCTTGTTCAGTCCGCAGGAACTGACGGTGATGAAATATTGGATGGCGGAGATGCCCAACTACCGCATCGCGAAAAAGCTGCAAATCAGCTCGCATACGGTGTACGTGCACAAGCGTCACATCACGGAGAAGATCAACGCGCGCAACCGGCTGGAGTTCTACTCGCTGTATAACGTGCTGCGCTATTTCTACCCGCCGAGCACGCCAACAAATTCGACGCCGCTGGCGCTGCTGGCCGTGTAACCTCAAGCCTGCGATAACGCAGGCTTTTTTATCGCCTCTCTTCCCGCACTCACGCGCGGCGCGCTGTAAAAGACGCCGAGAAAAGGACTATAATCAAAGGTCCCTTTCTTCAGGCAGCTGAAATGTTAAACCGAATACTGGCGGCTATCGTCAACAACGTGCGTGAGCACCTGGTGCTGTACCTGTGTCTGTGGCTAGTGCTGCTGGCGTTGGATGTCTATTTCTTCTTCGTCATGTAATCCATGCCGCCGTTATTTCCCCGATTGAGCTTCAACCGCTTCGGCGATCCCGCCCAGGTGCTGGAATTGCAGCAGATGAGCAGACCGCTGCTGCGCCCCGGACAGCGGTTATTGCAGATGCGCTATGCCCCGATCAACCCTTCCGATCTGATCCCGATCCACGGCCAATACGCGCACCGCATCGCCCTTCCTCAGGTGCCGGGATATGAAGGCGTGGGCGTCGTCGTCAACCCGCAGAATGGGCATTCAACGGGCCGCCGCGCGCTGGCGGTAGCGGGTAACGGCAGTTGGCAAACGTTCGTCACGCTGCCTGAAGATCGGGTGATCTGGGTGCCGGACGACATCGACGACGCCTGCGCAGCGCAAATCTATATCAACCCGCTCACCTGCTGGGTGCTGTTGACGCAATGGCTGCCGCTCAACGCCGGCGACTTACTGCTGCTCAACGGCGGCGGTTCCGCCGTTAGCCTGCTGTTGGCGCAGATGACGGCGCTGCGCGGCATTCGTCTGGCGGTCGTGGTGCGCAACACCGCTCATCGCCAGGCGTTACTGGCCGCCGGCGCCTGGCGCGTTATCGAAGCGTCGCAGCTGGTGGAAATGACGAATTTTGGCGCCCGTGCGGCCATCGACTGCATCGGCGGCGAAGACGGATTGCAGTTGGCGCGGGCGGTCCGCACCGGCGGCGATTTTGTGGCGCTGGGCCTGCTTAGCGGCCGCCAGGTAGACTGGCAGCGCGTGGTGGACGAGTTAAAGCTGCGGGCTTCGCTGTTCCACTTGCGCAAATGGAACGCACAGGCGGCACCGGCGCAATGGCAGACGGCGTTTTATCAGCTATTCCAGCTGCTGCGGCGCGGCCAGCTGGCGCTGCGCCCACCCGCCGCGATTTATCCTTTGCCTCAGTACGCAGCGGCGCTGCACCACGCCGCCCAGCCCGGCGTAAGTGGCAAAATATTCCTCACTCCGGCGCCGCCGGAGGCTGGTGCGGCGGGCGACCGTCCCCCAGGATAACCGCCAGCCGATAGCCGCCTTCGGTGGTCTCCAGCGCGATGCGCGCCACGATCGTCAGCGGCACCGACAGCAGCATGCCCACCGGGCCGAGCAGCCAGCCCCAGAAGATCAGCGACAGGAACACCACCAGCGTCGACAGCCCCAGCCCGCGCCCCATCACGCGCGGCTCGAGGATATTGCCGATCACCATGTTGACAGCGATAAAGCCACCCGCCACCACCAGCGCATCACCCAATCCGTTGAACAACAGCGCCTGAATCAGCGGCGGAATGGCGGCCAATACCGAGCCAATGTTGGGAATGTAGTTAAGCAGAAACGCCAGCAGCCCCCAGATAAAGGCAAAACGCACGCCGACCGCCGCCAGGAAGATCCAGACGATCACCCCAGTGGCCAGGCTGATGATGGTTTTAATCACCAGATAACGTGTCACGCCGTCCAGCGCCCGCCGCACCGCGGCGAGCCCCTCGTTCGGCTTATCCAGCGCCTGCTGCAGCTTATACGGCAGCAGTTGCACTTCGAACAGCATAAACACCACGGTCATCAGCAGCAGGAAGACGTTGGTCATGGCGCCAGACAGGTGCCCCAGCATGCGGGTGACCAGATTCATCGCCGCGCTGGGATCGACATACTGCAGCATCGCTTCGCTGGAGAGACTGATATTGAAGCGATCGGCGTAATGCTGCAGCTCGCGCAGCTTCTCGATCATCATGCCGCGGTACTGGGGCAGCGAGCGGGCGAACTCGTTCAGCGAAGCACCCAGCATGCCGATAAACAGCATCACGACCACGATCACCGCCGTCACCAGCAGCGTCACCCCGACGATACGCGGCACTCGTCGGCGTTCCAGCATCGCCACCAGCGGGTTCAGCACCATGGCGAGGAACACCGCCAGCAAAAACGGCACCACGATGTCGGCGGCGGCTTTCACCCCGGCCAAAATGATCACCAACATCGCCAGCAGGACGGCCAGACGCAGGCTACTGTCGGTCACACGGGTTCGGCCCATGACGTTTCCTTGTTATTTCACTGGGTTAACCGGCCACCAAGAGCCGACTCTTGGCGCTAATGGTAGCAAAGTCCACCGTCACGCCGCAGAGGATTTCGCCTAACCGTTCGAAAAAATTAATCTTTCCGCCCTGCTCTTTGCCGCAAGAAATAGTCATAACGTTTGCCAACAAATAATTCCACCGAGCAACTCATGGACGATTTACGTAAAATGACAAAAGCTGACATTAATAGATAATAAGCCTAATTTTCAACAACTAGCACAACCACCCCATGAGGGAAATAATATCATCTTCAACGATTTATCTGATGAAGCCCGAACATCTCAAACAAATTCACTGACTAATATTTCTAAGAAGTAACATAGTTAAATTTATTATTGATTTTATGTTTCCTAAAGTTTAATTATTGCAGCCAGCCAATCGGTAATCGAAGGAAACAGGATGCTCTGGAAAAATACCGCCGATCGTTTCGGCCATGTGTCAGTGTTAATCCACTGGCTGGTGGCGCTGACGGTGTACGGCATGTTCGCACTCGGTCTGTGGATGGTTACGCTGGGCTATTACGACGTCTGGTACCATCAGGCGCCGGAGATCCACAAAAGCATTGGCACGCTGCTGTTCATCGTGATGGTGATCCGCGTGATCTGGCGCTTTGTCTCGCCGCCACCCAAGCCGCTGGCCAGCTATGGTCGCCTCACTCGCGTCAGCGCTATTCTCGCGCATCTGGCGCTGTATGCCGTGCTGTTCGGCATTCTGATCAGCGGCTATCTGATCTCGACCGCCGACGGCCAACCGATCAGCGTATTCGGCTGGTTCGACGTGCCCGCCACCGTCACCGGCATGGCGGAACAGGCCGACACCGCCGGCGCCATACACCTTTACCTGGCCTGGGCCGTGGTAGTGCTTTCGGTACTGCACGGGCTGGCCGCGCTTAAACATCACTTTATCGATCGTGATGTCACTTTGAAACGGATGCTGGGTAGCAGCGCCGATTAACCTTTGGATTTATGGAGATTGCTATGTTGAAAAAGACCGTATTGGGCCTGACCGCAGGCGCCCTGCTGCTGAGCGCCGGTTCCGCACTGGCGGCGGACTACAAGATCGACAAACAGGGCCAGCACGCCTTTATCGAGTTCCGCATCCAGCACCTGGGCTACAGCTGGCTGTATGGCAGCTTTAAAGACTTCGACGGCGGCTTCACCTTCGACGAAAAAGATCCGTCCAAGGACAAGGTCAACGTGACCATCAATACCGCCAGCGTCGACACCAACCACGCCGAGCGCGACAAGCACCTGCGCAGCGCCGAGTTCCTCAACGTGGAGAAGAACAAGCAAGCCAAGTTTGAATCCACCGAAGTGAAAAAAAGCGGCGACGGTTATGCGGTGGTCGGCAACCTGACGCTGAACGGCGTGACCAAGCCCGTTACGCTGGACGCCAAACTGATTGGCCAGGGCAACGATCCGTGGGGCGGCTACCGCGCCGGCTTTGAGGCCAACGGTAAGATCAAGCTGAAAGATTTCGGCATCACCACCGATCTGGGCCCGGCGTCGCAAGACGTTGAGCTGATTATCTCCGTAGAAGGCGTACGCGAGAAATAAATAAAAAAAAGCCCGGTTTGGCGGCCGGGCTTCTCATTTCCTCAGACTCAGCGGGCTGGGCCTTCTTCTTCCGGTGCCGGAATGTGCATCGTAGTCTGCAACAAGCCTTTTGACTTATTGAAGATCTTGACGCCGTTTTCACGGCCGGCACGGCGCGCGCGTTGCTCTTCGCGCGGCAGCTTCAGCTCTTCGCGGCAAATCTCGCTACAGCACCCTTCAAATTTGGCGGCGCAGCTCGGGCACTGAATGAACAGCAGATGGCAACCGTCGTTCTTGCAGTTGGTATGGGTGTCGCACGGCGCTCCACACTGGTGGCAGTTGGCGATCACATCGTCGGAGATGCGCTCACCCATACGCTCATCGAACACGAAGTTTTTGCCGATAAACTTCAGCGGCAACCCCTGTTCTTTCGCTTTGCGGGTGTACTCGATAATCCCGCCTTCCACGTGGTAGATGTTTTTAAAGCCTTTGTGCAGCATATAGGCGCTGGCTTTTTCACAGCGAATGCCGCCGGTGCAATACATGACAATATTCTTGTCTTTACTGTCCTGCAGCATCTCCACCGCCATCGGCAGCTGATCGCGGAAGGTATCCGACGGCACCTCAATGGCGTTTTCGAAATGGCCGACTTCGTACTCATAGTGGTTGCGCATATCGACGAATACCGTATTCGGATCGTCTATCATCTGATTGACGCGATCGGCCTGCAGATACTCGCCGACGTTGCTTGGGTCGAAGCTCTCGTCATCGATGCCGTCGGCCACGATGCGCTCACGCACCTTGAGGCGTAGTACCCAGAAGGATTTGCCATCGTCTTCGAGCGCAATATTCAGGCGTACCTGATCCAGCGCCGGGTGCGAGGCGAACAGCGCGGCTTTGAACGCGTCGAAGTGATGCTGCGGCACGCTGATCTGCGCGTTGATGCCCTCTTTCGCCACGTAGATGCGGCCGAACACCTTCAGTTTTTCGAACTGAACGTACAGGCTGTCGCGAAACGCTTTGGGATCGTCGATGGAGAAGTATTTGTAAAAAGAAACTGTGGTGCGCGGCTCGGTTTCCGCCAGCATGCGCGCCTTCAGTTCCTCATTAGAAATTCGGTTATGTAACACTGGCATGGTGTACTTTCCTGTCTTTCGGGAGGTGACTGATTATCGCGCGCCGCCTGCCGGCCCGCGCGCGGCGCATATCATACCCGAAAAACCGCCGCCGCGCAGCCCTGGCGCCAGCGCCCCGTTCAGTGTCCGTCGCCTTCGGTAAACGCAGAAGCCACTATGCCGAGCGCCATCATCACGCCGGCGAGCGCCAATATCGCGTTCACCTGCAGATGCGCGCCAACGCTGCCGACCGTCGCGCCCAAAACCAGCAGCCCCGCACTGATCCATGGTGCCAAAATATTTACCCTCTGAATAATTACCAGTAATAATATCGCCATTATCTTTGGCAGGAAAGATTGTGGAAAAATTCGGCATTCGATGCATATTTAACGCCCAAAGAGGGATTTTAATGCGTTGTGTTTTCCCGGATCGCCAGAAAAATGCCACAATAGTCGCAAACAAACGGCAGAAACGAACCTTGCCGCCGAGCTCACCCGGCTGCCAGACCATGCGATGACTCTGTCATTACACTTAAACAACCGTATTCAAACAGAGAACCCATGACTCAAGTTCCTACTTTCAATCGTTCCTTATTGCATCCGCGCTATTGGCTGACCTGGGTCGGCATCGGCTTGCTGTACCTGCTGGTGTTGCTGCCTTACCCCGTCATCTACTGGCTCGGCACCTCGATTGGGCGATTTTCCATGCGCTTTCTCAAGCGACGCGTCGCTATCGCCCAACGCAACCTCGAGCTCTGTTTTCCCGACATGCCGCAGGCCGAACGCGATGCGCTGGTGGTAAAGAATTTCGAATCGGTCGGCATGGGGCTGTTTGAAACCGGCATGGCGTGGTTCTGGCCCAACTGGCGCATCGAGCGCTGGTTCAAGGTCAGTGGCCTGGAGCACATCCAACAAGCGCGCGACAACCAGCAGGGCGTGTTGCTGATTGGCCTGCACTTTTTGACGTTGGAGCTGGGCGCGCGCATCTTCGGCATTCACAACCCGGGCATCGGCGTTTACCGCCCGCACGACAACAAGCTGATGGACTGGCTGCAAACCTGGGGCCGCATGCGTTCCAACAAATCGATGCTGGACCGCAAAGACATCAAAGGCATGATCCGCGCCCTGAAACAGGGTGATATCATCTGGTATGCGCCGGATCACGACTACGGCCCGCGCAGCAGCGTTTTCGTGCCGCTGTTCGCGGTGGACAAGGCTGCCACCACCACCGGCAGCTACGTGCTGGTGCGGATGGGTAAACCGGCGATCGTTCCGTTCACCCCGCGCCGCCTGCCGGACGGCAAAGGGTATGAGCTGATCATGCAACCGGCGGTGAAAAACTTCCCGCTGGATAACGAACTCGAGGCCGCCGCCTTTATGAACAAAGTGGTGGAGAAAGAGATCCTGATGGCGCCGGACCAATATATGTGGCTGCATCGCCGCTTCAAGACCCGCCCGGAAGGCGAGCCTTCGCTCTACTGATCAAGCCAACCCGCCACCGGCGGGTTTTTTATTGCGCGCCTCTTGAGAATCGACGGCGAGGGTGGGATGGTAAAGCCTTTGCCGCCCACCCTGGAGCCGTTATGTACATTGTCAGCCTGACCTACCATCGCCCGATCGCCGACGTCGACAGCCACCTTGAAGGCCACATCGCCTGGCTTAAAAAATATTTTCAGGACGGTACCTTCATCGCCTCCGGCCGTAAGAATCCCCGCACCGGCGGCGTGATCCTGGCCAAGGGCATTGACCGTGCGCAGTTAGACGCCATCCTGGCCGAAGATCCCTTCAACGCCGTAGCCCACTACGAGGTCACCGACTTTAGCGCCACCACCACCGCCGCCGGTTTCGAGGCGCTGACCGGACTATAAAACGCTGTAAATTCCGCGCGCTAAGCGCGGAATAAGGTTTAAACGTCATTTTTAAAACTTTATTTCATTTTTCGCCCAATCTTTGTCCCCTCGTTTGCCGTCGCTGCGCTTGCGGCGCATACTTACCAGGCTAACTTTCACGTTTTGCCCCTTCATCTTGCCGCTGGCAAAACGCGTCACCTTTCGGCAGTGGGCATTTATGGCTTCGGCAGCAGAACCCGTTAACTGGAAACGCAACCTTTTCGTCGCCTGGCTGGGATGTTTTCTCACCGGCGCCGCCTTCAGCCTGGTGATGCCGTTTCTGCCGCTGTACGTAGAGACGCTGGGCGTTACCGGCCATCAGGCGCTCAACATGTGGTCCGGTCTGCTGTTCAGCATCACCTTCCTGTTTTCCGCTATCGCCGCGCCGTTCTGGGGCGCCCTGGCAGACCGACGCGGCCGCAAACTGATGCTGCTGCGTTCAGCGCTCGGTATGGCGATCGTCATGGCGCTGATGGGCATGGCGCAAACGGTCTGGGAGTTTCTCGCGCTGCGTGCGGTGCTGGGGCTGCTCGGCGGGTTCATTCCCAACGCCAACGCGCTGATCGCCACCCAGGTGCCGCGCAACCGCAGCGGCTGGGCGCTCGGCACCCTGTCTACCGGCGGCGTCGGCGGTGCGCTGATAGGCCTATTGATCGGCGGTTTGTTAGCCGATCTGTACGGCCTGCGCCCGGTGTTTTATATCACCGCCGCAGTGTTATTCGTCTGCTTCGTACTGACGCTGCTGTATGTCAAAGAACAATTTACCCCGGTGCAAAAACGCGACATGTTGCACGCAAAACAGGTGTTCGCCTCGCTGAAGAACCCGAAACTGGTGCTCAGCCTGTTTGTCACCACCATGATCATCCAGATCGCCACCGGCTCGATTGCGCCGATCCTGACGCTGTATGTGCGCGATCTGGCCGGCGCCACCCACAATCTGGCGTTTATCAGCGGGCTTATCGCCTCAGTGCCCGGCGTCGCGGCATTGATGAGCGCCCCGCGGCTGGGCAAGCTGGGCGATCGCATTGGCCCGGAACGCATTCTGGTCTTTATGCTGATCGTCTCGGTGCTGTTACTGATCCCGATGGCGTTCGTGCAGACGCCGTGGCAGCTCGGGGTACTGCGTTTTCTGCTGGGGGCGGCCGACGGCGCGTTGCTGCCGGCGGTACAGACGTTGTTGATTTACAACTGCACCAATCAGGTGGCCGGCCGTATTTTCAGCTACAACCAGTCGTTCCGCGATGTTGGCAACGTCAGCGGCCCGCTGCTCGGCGCCGCAATCTCCGCCGGCTACGGTTTTCGCGCGGTCTTCGCGGTCACCGCGCTGGTGGTGCTGTTCAACGCCGGTTATTCCTGGTGGTGTCTGCGGCGACGGCCGGGCTATAGGCGGGAAGACACGCTGCAGGAAGAGTCATAGCTGCATTTATCGCCACTTTCCGCCGTTGGTCAGATCAACGGCGCGTTTCCCCTACTTTTAATAATGCTTCCTTCAGGCCTGTGAACTTTCGCCCCGCTCAGAACATTCTTATCTCAACATCTTGTTTATCAACAATTAATTAACTTTCAGCGCATAAAACCCGCTGTCAATCATATTCCTGTCATAACCAACAGAAAAACCAGAAAAGGAGATGCTTGTCGACTTTTCGTCTAAAAAATGGGATACAGGTACTAGACAAAACCAACGACCAGTTATCAAATGGTTAAATAATATCACGCCAGATGTGAAGCATCGGCCAAGTGAAGAAAAGGTCAGCACGCTTTCCACGGTTTATCAGCGTTGCAGCCGCGGTGTTTGTCGGGTAATCCGCATTGGGCGGATCGCCTTCATTAAATACACATACATACCACAGTACGGGCTGCAGCCTTGCAGCGCCTTTTATTGGGAAATCGTTATGCAATCCTCTGTCAATAAGTCAGAAAGCCGGACCTTCTTCGGCCATCCCTATCCACTGGGTTCTTTGTTCTTCACCGAAATGTGGGAGCGCTTCTCGTTCTACGGCATCCGTCCGCTGCTGATCCTGTTTATGGCTGCCACCGTGTACGACGGCGGCCTGGGCCTGGCGCGTGAGAACGCGTCGGCGATCGTCGGCATCTTCGCCGGCAGCATGTACCTGGCGGCGCTGCCGGGCGGCTGGCTGGCAGATAACTGGCTCGGCCAACGCAAGGCCGTCTGGTACGGTTCGATCCTGATCGCGCTCGGCCACCTGTCGATCGCCCTGTCCGCAGTGATGGGCACCAACCTGTTCTTCATCGGTCTGATGTTCATCGTGCTCGGTTCAGGCCTGTTCAAGACCTGTATCTCGGTGATGGTCGGCACGCTGTACAAGAAAGGCGATGCGCGTCGCGACGGCGGCTTCTCGCTGTTCTACATGGGCATCAACATCGGTTCGTTCATCGCCCCGCTGATCTCCGGCTGGCTGATTAAGTCACACGGCTGGCACTGGGGCTTCGGCATCGGCGGTATCGGGATGCTGGTAGCGCTGGTGATCTTCCGGGTGTTCGCCGTCCCGGCGATGAAACGCTATGATCGCGAAGTGGGCCTGGACTCCACCTGGAACAGCCCGGTCGCGAAGAAAAAAGGCGTCGGTGCCTGGTTGCTGGCGTTGGCGGCCATCCTGGTGGCGGCCATCGTGCTGATCGCTCAGGGCACGATCGTTATCAACCCGGTCGAGGTGGCCAGCGTGCTAGTGTACGTCATCGCCGCGTCGGTCACCCTGTACTTCATCTATCTGTTCGCCTTTGCCGGCCTGAGCCGCAAAGAGCGCGCACGCCTGCTGGTGTGCTTCATCCTGCTGATCTCCGCCGCGTTCTTCTGGTCAGCGTTTGAACAGAAACCGACCTCGTTTAACCTGTTCGCCAACGATTACACCAATCGCATGATCGGCGACTTCGAGATCCCGGCGGTGTGGTTCCAGTCGATCAACGCCCTGTTCATCATCCTGCTGGCACCGGTCTTCAGCTGGGCCTGGCCTGCACTGGCGCGCAATAACGTGCGTCCGAGCAGCATCACCAAGTTCGTGATCGGCATCCTGTGCGCCGCCGGTGGTTTTGGCCTGATGATGTTGGCCGCGCAGAATGTGCTGAGCAACGGCGGCGCCGGCGTATCGCCGATGTGGCTGGTAGGCAGTATCCTGATGCTGACGCTGGGTGAGCTGTGCCTGAGCCCGATCGGGCTGGCCACCATGACGCTGCTGGCGCCGGAGAGAATGCGCGGTCAGATGATGGGGCTGTGGTTCTGCGCCAGCGCGTTGGGCAACCTGGCGGCCGGTCTGATCGGCGGTCACGTCAAGGCCGACCAACTGGATATGCTGCCGAATCTGTTCGCTCGCTGCTCCATCGCGCTGCTGATCTGCGCCGCCGTGCTTATTGTGCTGATCGTGCCGATTCGCCGCATGCTGGAAAATACCCAGTCCAAGAGCGCGCAAAAACCGGCGACCAACGTCTGACGGATACCCCGTTTTATCTCGCAAACCGGCGCTCGATGCGCCGGTTTTTTTATGCCTGCCAAGCCTGATGTTGCAATACCACCCGATAGCCATCAGGATCTTCAAAGGTTTGCCCCGCCCG
The DNA here is from genome assembly GCF_008011855.1 of Serratia bockelmannii. Lineage (GTDB taxonomy): Bacteria > Pseudomonadota > Gammaproteobacteria > Enterobacterales > Enterobacteriaceae > Serratia > Serratia bockelmannii. The sequence goes on along the minus strand of NZ_VOUX01000004.1, from coordinate 224,651 downwards.
ATCCCAATAGGGATTATAGGCGGCGACCGATAAAAACCCTGCCGCCTGCATCCGCTCACACGCAGCCCGCCATTCGTTCTCATCCGGCAGATAAAATACCAGCAGATGATCCTGCGTCGGCGCCTGCCCGACCCGCACCCCACGATGCTGCGTGAACTCCAGATGGTAGGCATGCTGCGGATGCCCAATCATCATGCCGTCAAACCCCTGATGATCGACAAACTCACCCAGCTTTTCGAAACCAAGCCCGCGGCAATACAGCGTAGCAATCTCTTGCAACCGATCGGTCGGGCGCGCGATGCGCAACACCGCTTTGGCTATCGACACGTACTCCTCCTCCTCATGATAACGTCATACAGCGCCATACCCGCCAGCATCGCCAGCAGGAACGGCCATACCCGGCTTATCTCCGCCCCGGCCAACACCCAGGCTGGACCGGGGCAAATACCCGCGATACCCCACCCGATGCCGAACAGTGCGCTGCCCGCCAGCAAACGACGATCTAGACGCCCGGCGGCCGGGATCTGCAGCGTTTCCCCCAACAGGCTACGCTCGCGTCGCCTCGCCCACAGGAAGGCCGGCGCCGCCACCGCGATCGCACCCGCCATCACCAACGCCAGCGAGGGATCCCACACGCCGGTAACGTCGAGAAACGCCAACACTTTGGCCGGATTGGCCATGCCGGCGACGATCAGCCCCAGACCGAAAATGATGCCGCTCAGCAGCGCCAACAGCGTTTTAAGCATTCTCAACCTCCCGCCAGGTAGCGCATCAACCACACGGTCATAAAGCCCAGCAGCATAAACACCGCCGTGGCGGCCAGCGAACGCGGCGCCAACCGTGCGACGCCGCATACGCCGTGCCCGCTGGTGCAACCGCTGCCCAATCGAGTGCCCAATCCCACCAACAGCCCTGCGGCCGCCAGCCCGCCGTTGCCGACCGCGATCTCACCGGACGGCAAAGTCGCAGCGGCAGCATACAGCCAAGGCGAGAGCAGCAACCCGCCAATAAATGCGGCGCGCCAGCCCCGCTCCCAGCCAGCGGCACTCAAGACACCGCCGGTAATGCCGCTGATGCCAGCGATCCGGCCGTTGAACAGCAGCAGCAGCGCCACCGCGCCGCCGATAATAGCCCCTCCCGCCAGCGCGGAATAAGGCGTGAAGTGTGGCCAGTCAATGGTCATCGCGGTTCTCCGGTTGCGGGCAATAAAGTTGATACAGGGTGTGGAGCAGCGCCAACGCTTTAGCATCGGCCACCGCATAGTAAATCTGCTTGCCGGCGCGCCGGGTGGACACCAACCCTTCCTCCCGCAGTACGCCAAGCTGCTGGGACAGCGTCGGCTGGCGGATATCCAGCGCCTGCGCCAGCTCGCTCACCGCCATCTCGCCCTGACTGAGCCGGCACAGCAGCAGCAGCCGATCTTCGTTACCCAGAGTGCGCAGCATCGCGCCGGCCTGCGCCGCCGCCTTGCGCATCGCGTCAATATCCATTGCCCCTCCATCAATATATAAAATTATATAATATCATTTTATAAACTATTTTGCCGTACCACGCCACAGACTGGTGTGAAACAGCGCCGCATGGCATCCTGTCATTTCCCCTTTTGCCGTGCGGAGACTGCTTACAATGCTGTTGTTTCACGACGTTCTGCCGCCCGATCAGCCCATCCGGCCGTTAGCCAGGGATTATCGCCACGGCGACAGCGAGCCGGAGCACTACCATAACTGCGCGCAGCTGATCCACAGCCTGAGCGGCGTGGTGCAGGTCACCACCCGGCTCGGCAGTTGGGTGGTGCCACCCGGCCGCGGCGTCTGGGTACCGGCGAAAGTGGTGCACAGCCTGCGCATCACCGGCCAGGTGGCGGCCAGGACGCTGTTTGTCGATCCGCTGGCGCGCGCCGATCTGCCGGCTCAGTGCCAGGTGGTGCAGGTGTCGCCGCTGCTGCGCGAGCTGATTATCAGCGCGATGGAGATTACGTCCGGCTACCCCAGCGGCGGGCGTGACGAGCGCATCATGGAGTTGATTCTGGATGAATTACGGGTGCTGCCGAGCCTGCCGCTGCACCTGCCCGAACCACGTGAGGCCTCGCTGCTTGCCCTGTGCCGCCATATTCAGGCCACGCTGGCGCAGCCCTGGACGCTGGAACAGGCGGCCGCTCAGCTCAGCGTCAGCGGACGCACCCTGTCGCGGCGCTTCCAGCGAGAAACCGGGCTGCATTTTGCCGATTGGGTGCGACGCGCCCGTTTGCTGGCGGCGCTGAACGCGCTGGCGACCGGCCGCTCGGTGTTGGAAGTGGCGCTGGATCTCGGCTATGACAGCCCCAGCGCGTTCAGCGCCATGTTTCGCCGAGTGCTGGGGGTCGCGCCCAGCGACTATTTCAGCCGGGCCGCGCCGACGTTGACACCAGATAGCGCCCGGCAACGTTGAACAGCGCCTGCAGCGAAGCACTGGCGGAGTCGACGTCGATGCCAACGCCGTAGCTCGCCTCACCGTGCGGCAGCGCACAGCGGATATAGGCCACCGCTCGACTGTCGCTCTGATGCCCCAACGTGTGCTCGTGGTAATCCTCGATCGCCAACGGCAAGCCGAAGCGTTGGCGCAGCGCATCCACCGCGCTGGAAAGCAGGCCGTTGCCAGCGCCCTGCAACCGCAGTGTCTCCCCCTGCCAGGCGACTCTCGCGTTGAAACTGTAGGCCTCTACCCCGTGACTTTCCGTCTGGTAGCTCAACAGCTGCAAGCACGGCTGCTCCACCAGCCCGTAAGTGTCGCGGAATAAGCGCCACAGCTGCGCGACGCTCATTTCCTTACCGCTGCCGTCGGTCGCCCGCTGGACCACCTGGCTGAAATCAATCTGCAAACCGCGCGGCAACGCCAGCCCATGGTTCTGCTCCAACAGCCAGGCGGCGCCGCTTTTGCCGGACTGGCTGTTAACCCGGATCACCGCCTCATAGCTGCAGCCGACATCGGCGGGATCGAGCGGCAGGTAAGGCACCTGCCACCAGCCATCTTGTCGCTGGCGTTGCGCGGCGAAACCTTTCTTGATCGCATCCTGATGCGAACCGGAGAAGGCGGTAAACACCAATTCGCCGGCATAAGGATGGCGAGGATGCACCGGCAGCTGATTGCACTGTTCCACCACTTCCACCACCTGTTTCAGGCGGCTGAAGTCCAGGCCCGGCGCCACGCCCTGGGTATAAAGATTCAACGCCAGCGTAACCAGATCGACGTTACCGGTACGCTCTCCGTTGCCGAACAGGCAGCCTTCGACCCGATCGGCGCCGGCCAACAGCGCCAGCTCCGCGCAGGCCACGCCGGTACCGCGATCGTTATGCGGATGCACGCTGATCGCCACATCGGTGCGACGGCTGAAATGGCGGCAGAACCATTCAATCTGATCGGCATACACGTTGGGTGTACTCACTTCCACCGTCGCCGGCAGGTTGATAATTATCGGCCGCTGCGGCCCCGGTTGCCACACCTCCGCCACCGCTTCGCAGATCTCCAGCGCGAACTCTAATTCCGTAAAACAAAAGGTTTCCGGCGAATACTCGAAGCACCAGGCGGTATCGGGCTGAGCCTCACAATGCCGGCGAATGCGCCGCGCGCCGTTCACCGCCAGCGCCACGGTAGCGGCCTTATCCTGGCGGAACACGATGTCGCGAAACATCGGCGCCGTGGCGTTGTACAGATGCACGATAGCCCGTGGCGCACCCTGCAGCGCCTCGAAGGTACGATCGATCAGATCGTCGCGCGACTGCGTCAGCACCTGAATCGTGACGTCGTGCGGGATCAGTTGCTCGTCGATCAGCGTGCGCACAAAATCGAAATCCGTTTGCGACGCCGAAGGGAAAGCCACCTCAATCTCTTTGAAACCGCACTGCAACAACAATTGATAGAATTCGCGCTTGCGCGCGTTATCCATCGGCTCCGCCAGCGCCTGGTTGCCGTCGCGCAGATCGCTGGAGCACCAGCGCGGCGCCTGCCGCAGCGTGCGCGCAGGCCACTGGCGATCCGGTAACGTAACCGGCGGGAACGGTCGGTATTTGCTTGAAGGGTCGATTAACATGGGCTTCTCCTGATGCCTGAGTGAACGATACCGTCATTATTTCCCGTCTCCGCGCCTGCTTCTCCCGCTTTGCGGACAACCGTCGTCGCAGAGCGGACAACAAAAAAATTTGCATCCTGCGCCAGTGAGACAACAATTAGTTTTGACGTTTTTCCCCACCGCGCCGGCAGCACGCCGGACGCTTTATTCTCATTGTCAACGGAGGCGAACATGAGCCTGTATGCAACCCTGGAAGAAGCCATCGAGGCCGCACGCGAAGAGTTTCTCGACACCGCCGAAGGCGGCAGCGGTGACGAACCGCCGGTGCCGCAGCAGTTCAATCTGCAAAAGTACGTGATGCAGGATGGCGACACGATGTGGCAGGCGGAGTTCTTCGAAGAAGAGGGTGAAGCGGTGGAATGCCTGACGCTGCGCAGCGGTGCGGCGGCACAGGCGATCTTCGACGGGGACTACGACGAGGTGGAAATCACCGCCGAGTGGATAGACGAAAATACCCTGTATGAATGGGAAGAAGGCGACTTCCAGCTCGAGCCGCCGCTGGATACCGAAGAAGGCCAAGCCGCGGCCGATGAATGGGATGAACGTTAACCCGCACCACGTTTTTATCGCCAAGGAGGCAGCATGATTATCCGCCGGGCCCGCTCTACCGACTACCCCGCCATTTTGCAGCTGCAGGGGGAAAACGTGCCGGAAGCGCTCGACGAGCGCCAAAAACGACAGGGATTTATCGTATCGCGCATGAATGAGGCGCAGCTGACGGCGATCAACCGCGGCATCGGCATACTAGTGGCCGAACAGGAGGGCCAACTGGCAGGGTTTGTTTGCCTGATGCCCGCCGACATGCAACCTCGGCCGCCGGTGGTGGATGCGATGCTGACGACGCTCGCCACGCAGTCCTTCGCCGGGCGGGCGCTGAGTGAGCAGCGGGTGTTTCTCTACGGCCCGGTTTGCCTCGACGCCGCCTGGCGCGGCAAAGGCGTGCTGAAACGCCTCTACGCCGCCGTCAAAGCGCACACCAGTCATGACTACGACGTGGGCGCGCTGTTTATCGACGACGACAATCCGCATTCGTTGGCCGCTCACGTGCAAGGATTGGGCATGACGGCGCTGGCACCTTTCCACTGTGGGCAGAAAGGCTATCAGCTGGTGGTGTTCGCCACCCGCTGAGCAGGTTTATTCATAGGGGCCGTGCTGCGCATCGAACGGCAGCATAAAGGTGTCCACCACCATCGACAACGGCACATCTATCACCGTGACGTAACGCCAGGGCGTATCGCGCAAATCCCACTGCACGCCGGGATAGTACTGGTGGCCATGCCCCGCGCCGGGCATGGTGCGGCTGATGATGCTGCCGCAACCGGTTAGGGCCATCACGCCGGCCGCCACGCAGGCCAGCCGAAGGTAGGAAGAGAGCTTCACGACATTGACTCTGAGCAAAGGGTTGTTTCGCGAGTGAACAACGCATCGGCCGCAGTCTATCACAGTTCCCTTTCTCCACCGGCATCGGCGCGCGTAAGCAAAAGGTAAAAAAAACGGGGAACGCGCCATGCGCATTCCCCGTTTGAGCGTTGCCGTTCAGCGATTAACGCCGGCCCGTTGGGTGCGCCAGCGGGTTGTGCGGCAACTGCTGATAGTGCTCACGCCAGGCGGCGCCTTCCGGCAACAGCCAAACGCGCTGGTGCAAACGAGCCAACGTAACCGGATCGCTCAGCAGCTCCAGACGTTTGCCCTTCACCAGTTTCTCCGGCCCCAGCTGCAGCGCTTCGTTCACCCGCTCCTCGCGGTTGCGATCGAGCGTCGCACGCAGATGGTGACGCGCCGTCGCCAACGCCGTCGCCAGCGCGTTGAAGGATGGGTTGACCACCGCATGCATAAAGCCGTTGGTCAGCGCGCGGTTGCGGTTGAGATGCAGATATTCTTCCGTCGCCAGCAACTCGCGCGGCGGGTTGTACTCTTCCGGGATCAGGAACAGCTTGGCGCGTTTGCTCTTCATGCCCAGCGTTGCGCGGCTCGACAGCACCGACACGAACGGTGACAGGATCAGCGAGAACACGATCGGCGCCAACCACCACAGGAAGCGCAGATCCAGCCACGCCATGCCGCCGGCCCACACCAGGCCCAGCAACATCTGCGAGCCATGGCGGCGGAACGCTTCACCCCAAGGCGTATCGTCATCGTCACGCTGCGGAGAATTCCACACCACTTCCCAACCGAGGAAGGCGCTCACTACGAACACGGTATGGAACAGCATGCGCACCGGCGCCAGCAGCACCGAGAACAGCATTTCCATCAGCATCGAAATGAACAGGCGGAACGCCCCACCGTACTCTTTCGCGCCCTTGGCCCAGATCAGCACAATACTGAGCAACTTCGGCAGGAACAGCAGCACCAGCGTGGTGGAGAACAGTGCAATCGCCAGCTCGGGCCGCCACTGTGGCCAGACCGGGAACAGCTGCCGCGGCTGCAGGAAGTATTGCGGTTCCATCAGCGTATGCACCACCTGCAATGCGGTGGAGAGCGCCAGGAACATGAACCACAGCGGCGCCGACAGGTAAGACATCACGCCGGTCAGGAACACCGCACGGTGCACCGGGTGCATCCCCTTCACCAGGAACAGGCGGAAGTTCATCAGGTTGCCGTGGCACCAGCGGCGGTCGCGTTTCAGCTCGTCCAGCAGGTTTGGTGGCAGCTCTTCGTAACTGCCCGGCAGATCGTAAGCGATCCACACGCCCCAGCCGGCGCGGCGCATCAGCGCCGCTTCAACGAAGTCGTGCGACAAGATTGAACCGGCGAAGGAGCCCTCGCCCGGCAACGGCGCCAGCGCACAGTGCTCGATAAACGGCTTCACGCGGATGATGGCATTATGGCCCCAGTAATGTGACTCACCCAGCTGCCAGAAATGCAGGCCGGCGGTGAACAACGGCCCGTAAACGCGGGTGGCGAACTGCTGCACGCGCGCATACAGGGTATCCATACCGGACGCCTTCGGCGCCGACTGGATGATGCCGGCGTTCGGGTTGGCTTCCATCAAACGCACCAGCCCGGTGAGGCATTCGCCGCTCATCACGCTGTCGGCATCCAGGATCACCATGTAACTGTACTCACCGCCCCAACGACGGCAGAAGTCGTCGATGTTGCCGCTCTTGCGTTTTACGCGGCGGCGGCGGCGGCGATAGAAGATGCGGCCGTGGCCGTCGACATCGCGGCACAGCTCCATCCACGCCTTTTGCTCCGCCACGCAGATGTCCGGATCGTAGCTGTCGCTCAGCACGTAGATATCGAAGTGTTCCAGCTGACCGGTCGCGGCGACGGACTCATAGGTCGCACGCAGGCCGGCGAACACGCGTTCGACGTCTTCGTTGCAGATCGGCATGATCAGCGCGGTGCGGTGCGCCGGGTTGATCGGCTCATCGCCCTTGATGGTAGAGGAAATACTGTATTTGTCCTTGCCGATCAGCAACTGCAGGAAGCCCATCAGCGCGGTCCAGAAACCGGCCGAGACCCAGCAGAACAGCACGGCGAACAGGATCAGAATGCCGGTTTGCAGCACATACGGCAGCAGTTGCAGGACCGACTGCATCAGATCCTGATCCAACATGGCGATAGGATCGATCAGCGCCCAGCCCTGATAAGGCAAGATGGTTTTCATGTACCAGGTGGCGATGCCGGTCTGCACCAGCATCAGCACCAGCAGCACATAGCGGCGCATGGAGCCGACGACACGCCAGCGGTTCTCGGCCGCGGCTTCCTCTTTGGTGGCGTGCCGATTGTGCGGCGAACGCCCCAGCAGAGAATCCCAGAAGCGCGCCACCGGGTTGGTGCGCCAGGCTTCCGGGAACATGGTGGTGCGTTTGATCGGCGGCGTCGCCTTCAGAATGGCACGCCCTTCGGCGTCGGTATCGAAGTCGTCATCGCTGACCGCATCCGGCCAGGCGTTTTCGATACGCGGTTTGACCGAGGCCAGCGCCACGTCATCCGCCGACAGGCTATTGACGTTGGCGTCGGCGGCGCCCATCTGCCGATGGAGCGCCTCCAGAGCCTGAGCGTCATCCGCCGTTTGAGGGTTGAGCGCCTCTGACCGCTCAGCGGTCAGAGGCAACGCCGCAAGATAATCCTGGGCGGGTTGAGTAGGCTTATTCATTGGCAGGTAGCTGATAGCTCCAGGTTTCCGACAGAGTCTTATCGCCATTGACCAGCGCCGCACGCATTTCTACCGGCTTCTTGTCGTCTTTCACTTTCAGACGCACCGTCAGGCGCCAGCCTTTGGTCACTGGGTTATAGCGGACGTTGTTTTCTACCATTTCACCATTGTCGCCGATGCTGATCTGAGAGGCGACCGGGGTATTGGCATCCAGTCCTTTCAGCACCGGGCCAACGAAGTCGACCAGGAAAGCCACGCTGCCGTCTGGCTCGCGAATCAGGTTGGACTGCTTCACGTCACCGGTCGAACGCATAGTCCGCGCCACATAGGCGATGTCTTGCGAATGCAGCTTGTCTTCATCGCGGGTGAAGTTCAGGCGGTAGCTCAGCGTCAGCGGCTTTTTGGCTTCCGGCAAGGTATCCGGCGTCCAGAACGCGACGATGTTGTCGTTGGTTTCATCCGCCGTCGGGATCTCCACCAGCTCGACCTTGCCTTTGCCCCAGTCGCCCTTTGGTTCGATCCAGGCGCTCGGACGCAGATCGTAACGATCGTCCAGATCTTCATATTCTTTGAAGTTGCGACCGCGCTGCAGCAGACCGAAGCCTTTCGGATTCTCAACGGTATAGGTGCTGACGGACAGGTGTTTAGGATTGTTCAGCGGACGCCAGATCCACTCGCCGTTGCCGGCATGGATAGACAGACCGTTGGAATCGTGCAACGCCGGGCGGTAGTTCAGCGTCGGTGACGGCTGGTTCGGCCCGAACAGGTACATGCTGGTCAGCGGCGCCAGGCCCAGTTTACCCACCTTGTCGCGCAGGAACACTTTAGACTCGACGTCCACGGTGGTGTCGCGGCCCGGGATCACCGTGAAGCGGTAAGCGCCGGTGGCACGCGGGGAATCCAGCAGCGCGTAGATCACCAGGTGCTTGTCGCCCTGCTTCGGACGTTCAACCCAGAATTCGCGAAAACGCGGGAACTCTTCGCCGGACGGCAAAGCGGTGTCGATAGCCAGGCCGCGAGCGGAAAGCCCGTAAACCTGCCCTTTACCCACCACGCGGAAATAGCTCGCGCCCAGCAGGCTCATGATCTCATCGTTTTTGTCGGCGCTGTTGATCGGATAAAGCACCTTGAAGCCGGCAAAACCGAGATTTTTCACCGATTCAGGGTCGTGTTTGACCGAACCGAAGTTGAAGTAATCTGGGCTGTACTTGATCTGTTTTACGCTGGTGGAGGTGACTTCGTTGATTTTCACCGGCGTATCGAAGTACATCCCCTGATGATAAAACTCAAGCTTGAAAGGGGTTTTCAGCTTGCTCCAATAGGCTTTATCGTGATTGAACTGAATCTGCTGATAGTCTGCGAACTTCATCTCGCGGAACTGAGAAGGAAGGTTGCTCTTCGGGGCTTCGAAACCTTTCGCCGCCAGATCCTGCGCCTGCTTGGCGACATCATCAATAGAAAAGGCCCATGCCGGCGAACTGAACAGCGTGAACAATACGGTAGCACCTAACCAACGAACGCTCGCGGCGCGTGGTTGTCCGGATAATATATTAACTAGCACATCCCCCCCTATTCGTGTGCTCAAATCATTTAAATCCATATTAATGGATTACTCAGCTTTCCGACAACATGATAAATGGATGGTTCATGTTTACGGCTCATTGTTTAAGCAGCTGATGGAACACCAGCGTAGCAAGCCGCGCAACAAGACGCTATGGAAAAATGCGGGGGGCTATAGTAGGGTTCCGGATAACAATTTAACGTTTGACGACTTATTAAGCGTGTTAATGAACTCTCGATTAAATCACCAGCGGTAATCTATGACTAAAGGCAGCAAACAGCGCGAGTTTTTCCTCGATTCGATCCGAGCCTATTTGATGTTGCTCGGCATTCCGTTTCACCTCTCCCTGATTTATTCCAGCCACGCCTGGGCGGTGAACAGCGCGTCGCCCTCCTTCTCGCTCACGGTGCTGAACGACTTCATCCACGCTTTCCGCATGCAGGTGTTCTTCGTGATCTCCGGCTACTTCTCCTACATGCTCTACGAGCGCTACGAGCGCCATCAGTGGTTGAAGGTCAGGCTGGAGCGGGTGGCGATCCCGCTGTTGAGCTCCATCCCGCTAATTACGGTGCCGCAATTTTTCATGCTGAAATATTTCACCGATAAATTAAACGGCTGGGACGAGTTTTCTCTCTATCAGAAAATAAATGTAACAGTTTGGGAATTGGTGTCTCATCTGTGGTTCTTATTGACCCTGTCATTGTTGACCTTCGCCTGCTTTTATCTGTTCCGCAAAATCAAGCGTCAAACCCGCGATCCTATTCCACCGTTAATAAACAGAATGCGTGGATTAGGAAATGTCTCACTGTGTTTCTTTATTTATGCGGTATGCTATTCGGTCGCGCACCGTATTATTTTAATTTTCGCGCCGCAGCTATTATCCAATGGCCTGTTCAATTTCGTGGTGATGGAGACGATGTTCTACCTGCCGTTCTTCATCCTCGGCGCCTATGCGTTTAAGTATGTGTGGCTTAAAGAGATTTTTCTGCGTCGTTCGCCGCTGGCGCTGCTCGGCTCGCTGCTGCTGTTTATCGCATATATGCTGAACCAGAAACTGTTGGCGCACAGCAGCTATATGTTCGAGCTGGAAGTGGTGATCAAAACCCTAATGGGGATCCTGATGACCAATGTGGTGTTCTCTTTCGGGCATAACCTGCTGAATTATCACTCGCCGCGCATCACCTATCTGGTCAACGCCTCGCTGTTTATATATCTGGTGCACCACCCGTTGACCCTGATATATGGCGCTTTCGTGACGCCGTATATCGGCAATAACCTGTTGGGATTTTTGCTGGGCCTGCTGTTTGTGTTCTCGCTGGCCTTCGCGTTATATGAGCTGCACAAGCGCATTCCGGTGCTGCGTTTCCTGTTCTCCGGCAAGCCGCAATAACCTTGTCCCCTGTAAACCTGACCGTTCGCAGGGGTTTTCTGTCATATTAACGCCGCGCAGAAAGCCTATACTGGTCGTTTGCATACAGAGCACACATTGCTCAGCCTGGCGTCGCCCGTTAGGGCACAGTGATACGGCAGCATAGATTACCTAGTCGTTATAACTGCAATGCATAAGTAAAAATCCATATCCCTGCCTTACGGTAGTGATTGGGCTCGACACCCCCGAAGGGCTGCGCGATCGTTTAATTCATTCGATGGCGTTAGCTGCATCTCCCTTCCGTCACGACAGAGAGGATTTTGAATGACCGATAAGAACACCCCGGCTCAGGAAGCCGTAGCGGAAAACGCTACCCTGCTGAAGATCCTCGGCAGGCTGCTGTCCGCGCTGGACGCCTCAATCAGCGGCAAAGAACGCAGCGTTTTGGTTGCTGAGCTCTCCAACTTTAATCTCGACGGCATTTCTGAAGCGGAAAGCAAGCTGGCCACCGAGCTGATCAAACGGGCGCTGGAATCGCTCGACCACTAACCCTACCGCGCCTGCAAACCATTAAGCCTGCCTGCACGGGCTTAATGGTTTTTCCTCCGAGCAGCTCGATCATTGTTGCCACAGCAAAAATACAGCAGCCTGATAATGTTGGCTAAAAGGCAGAATTTCCCCTCTTCTCCTCACTTTCTTAGTTTAATCGTACCAAAGGGCAATAATTGATCGATTGTTTTCACAATCAGCCTTGGCGTTTTACCCACTAAACACGTTATCATCGGCACACGCGCAGTGCCCCCTATCCCCAGCCTCAGGAGAGCGAAATTTTGGATGCCAGCACCATTAACAGCTTGTTCGTCATCGGTGCCGTGCTGGTGGGGGCAAGCATTCTGCTCAGCTCATTTTCTTCCCGACTCGGCATTCCGATCCTGGTGATCTTCCTGGCGATCGGCATGCTGGCCGGCGTCGACGGCCCCGGCGGCATCGTCTTCAGCAATTACCCGGTCGCTTATCTGGTCAGTAACCTCGCGTTGGCGGTGATCCTGCTCGACGGCGGCATGCGCACCCGGGTCAGTTCGTTCCGCGTGGCACTGTGGCCAGCACTGTCTCTCGCCACCGTCGGCGTGGTGATCACCGCCGGCCTAACCGGCATGGCCGCCGCCTGGCTGTTCAACCTCGATCTGCTGCAGGGCTTGCTGATCGGTGCCATCATCGGTTCCACCGACGCCGCCGCAGTCTTCTCGTTGCTGGGCGGCAAAGGGTTGAACGAACGCGTCAGCGCTACGCTGGAGATCGAATCCGGCAGCAACGATCCGATGGCGGTATTTCTCACCATCACGCTGATTGCGATGATCGCCGCCGGGGAAACCGCGCTAAGCTGGACCTTCCCGCTGCATCTGATGCAGCAGTTCGGCATGGGCATCGTCTTCGGTCTCGGCGGCGGCTGGCTGCTGCTGACGCTGATCAACCACATCAAGCTGGCGGACGGTCTCTACCCGCTGCTGGCGGTGAGCGGCGGCATTCTTATTTTCGCGCTGACTACCGCGCTGGACGGCAGCGGCATTCTGGCGGTGTACCTGTGCGGTCTGCTGCTGGGCAACCGTCCAATCCGCAACCGTCACGGCATCGTGCAAACCTTCGATGGCCTGGCCTGGCTCAGCCAGATCGGCATGTTCCTGGTGCTCGGTCTGCTGCTCAACCCGCATGAGCTGCTGCCGATCGCCATCCCTGCCCTGCTGCTGTCGCTGTGGATGATCCTGTTCGCGCGCCCGCTGTCGGTGTTTATCGGTTTGCTGCCGTTCCGCAGCTTTACCCTGCGCGAACGCGGCTTTATTTCCTGGGTTGGCCTGCGCGGCGCGGTGCCGGTGATCCTGGCGGTGTTCCCGATGATGGCCGGGCTGCCCAACGCCCAACTGTTCTTTAACGTGGCGTTCTTCGTGGTGCTGGTTTCCCTGCTACTGCAAGGCACCACGCTGTCATTCGCCGCCAAAAAGGCCAAGGTGATCGTGCCGCCGGCGCTGACGCCGATCTCCCGCGTTGGGCTGGACGTACACCCGGAAAACCAGTGGGAACAATTCGTTTATCAGCTTTCGGCGGAAAACTGGTGCGTCGGTGCTGCGCTGCGTGAACTGAAAATGCCGCCTAATACCCGCATCGCCGCCCTGTTCCGCGGCAAAGAGCTGTTGCACCCTAGCGGCAGTACCCGGCTGCGCGAGAACGATATTTTGTGCGTCATCGGCCATGAGCACGACCTGCCGATCCTCGGCAAGCTCTTTAGCCAGGCACCGGCAGTGACGCTCGACGAGCGCTTCTTCGGCGACTTTATCCTGCAATCCGACGCCCGTTTGAGCGACATCTCACAGGTTTATGGCCTCAACCTGCAAGACGACGTGGACGAGCAGCAGACGCTGGGGCAGTTCGTCATTCAGCTGATCGGCGGCGAACCGGTGATCGGCGACCAGGTGGAGTGGGACGGCCTGACCTGGACCATTGCAGAAATGGACGGCAATCAAGTCAGCAAGATAGGCGTCAGGATCGTGACCGACTGACGCTGCCGCACAGCGGCGCTATCAGATGAGGGAACTTCTGGCCTTAAGAACGTTCTTAATCACTATCACGATGTATGCGATTCGGCGCCGCTGAATTATATCCCTTTGATATAAAAACTTAACAGCGGCGCCCACAGGGATTAAGGGTGTGAACGGCAAGACTCGATTTCTTTCGGTGATGATGCTCATGGCGCTGGGTGTAGCGGCAGCCGATCTCAGCATCGCCGGTTTGGTCCATAGACTTTTAATTGGATAATTTTAACGTGACGCAGCAGGAACAAGAAAAAGACATTCTGGGGAAAATACTGGTGACGGTGTCCGCGCTTTGCCTGATTCTGGTGGCGGCGTTCCTGATCTGGGGATTCGTGCTGGATTGATGCCACGCGACGCTCAGACATAAAAAAAACCGCCGCGGCGGTTTTTTTTATGGGTCAGGCGATCAAATCTTGCAACCTTCGCAGTCCGCTTCGTCTTCGAGGATTTCAGGGACCTCTTTTACCTTCTGCGCCGCTTTTTCTTCGGCTTTCGCCAGTTCGGCATCGATATCAAAATCGAAAATATCATCACTCATCGCTTGGTCCTTATTCTGCTTCATGTTCAAACGCTGAGTATAATCGACAAGCCGCCGGCCGGAAACCTTTCAGTTTGCCGCCGCCAGCTGCGGTGGCTCATCCTGCGGCTTTTTTCCGTATGCCATATCGTACACGTCGTAGAAGTCGATTTCGCCCTTGTTGCCGATGATGACTCGCATCTTCTGTTTCAGCGCGGCGCCGATGGAAGGCTCATCCAGCAATTGCTGCACCGCATAAGGCGACAGCGCGCGCGTGAAGTACCATTCGCCATTGTAGCAAACCCGCAGATCCAGCACCCCGATGTCCTCGAAACGGTACACCGGCCGGATCTCGATCAGCAGCATGGCGAACATGAACAGCACGAAGGCGGTGAAGCCCAGGAAGGCATACACCCCCATGTACGGCACCTGATACATCACGGCGATCACCGCGAAGTAACCGGCGAACATGGCAAGGCACAAATAGCGGTGAGTACGGGCGAATTCGCTGTTGAAGCGCGGCTTGCCGTCACGCCCTTCGCGCCGATTGATCTGCTCAATCTCTTTAACCAAGATGCTTTTAATCGCGTCCATCGTTACAACCTTATGCTGGAAACAGCATTGCCATCAAATCTCGCTGCTAAAAGTAACACAAGTACAGTTTTGCCGGGTAGATCAGTTAGCCAACTTAATGACGGCAACTGTTATAGTTCGGCTTCAGCGCGGCTGAGCGGCCTTGCCTTGCGCAAACATGAACATGCGCTGGGCCACATCGTCGGCCTGCTTGATTTTCTGCTTTTGCGGTTCGTTGCTGCGTTGAATGGCGCGGGCGTAGGCGATTTCATGGGCCTGATCGATCATCGCGATGATCCGATCACGTTCGGTCTTCTCCATATTGCCTAACATGGTAGTGATAATCGCCTGATAAGCGTTGGACGCGGCGGTCAGCGCTTTCTCTCTCGCCTCGAGGGCGGCGACGCGTTGCAAGAGTTCCTGCAGTTGATCGGAGTGAGACATATCGACCTCCTGTTGCCGGGCAGCAAGCCTGCCTGATTACAGTTTAGCAAAGGATCGAAAGAGAAAGAGGAAGGAAAGCCAGCGGTTACGGTAAAGCACACCCGAAAATCCCAACGAGGAGCCGATAGTGCAAATCAACCCGGGTGCGCTTTACGGTAAGCGCGATGAGACGAAGAAAGAAAGCTGGCGCGCTATGCAGGACTCGAACCCGCGTCTATCAATTTTCAAGCCAAAACAAGCCATTATAAAACCAATCACTCTGCCAACTGAGTTAATAGCGCGTTCCTTCGCTTCGGGGCGCCATTATCCATAACAACATTATGGATTCAAGTTTTTTTAGCATAATGCCCTGACTTTACGGATAAATCTTAGGTTATCACCAGCATGATGGCCTTACGGCAGCTCAATAATCGGGTAATCGCCAGCGATGAGCGGCTTGCACAAAATCTTGTAGCCATCGCTGTCGAAATGGCTGGCCGCGCTCTGTAGCTGCTCCGCCTGCGCCAGATCGCCGACCGAGCCCAGATAAAACCAATTGTGGATCACATGGTACTGACGCAGCGTCTCGCCCTGCTCCTCCAGCGCCACGCGCCCGGCGAACGGCCAACAGGCGATGCGCAACTGCTCAAGCGCCGCGCCGAGCCGCAGCGCATGCTCCTGCGCCGACTCCACGCCACAGCAGGCGCCCGCGCACTTGCGCAGGCTGTAGCGGAAACAGGCTCGCCCTGCCGGCAGCTTGTCGATCCCCAGCTTGCCGTAACATAAACGATGCTCATCGGCGATGGCGCGCAGCTTTTCCAGCGCGGCGTGGCGATTGGCAAACAGCCCGTAGAGGTGGGGCGTGACGGCGAAGTCGATCTCTTTGGCGTGAGCAATCGTCACCGCATCTGCCTGCAAGCGCAGCGCGCACAGCTGTTTCGAACGCCGCAGACGTTTGTTGAACAGCGGCTGTTGCTGTTTGATCAATTGCGCCTCCAGCAGCAATGCCCCCAACTCGCCTGCGGTCTCGATAAAGCTGATGCGCCGGGTTTGGCGCAGCATTTTAGCCTCGTCCTGCGCGCGGAAGTGCGCCATCACCCGGCTGCGTATATTGACGCTTTTACCGATGTAAAGCGGCAGGCTCTCGCTTTGACCGTGAAACACATACACACCCGGCCCTTTGGGCAACGGCGCCAGGCAGGCGCGCAGGTGCTCCGGGTATTGGTAAATGTCGAGTTCTGGCTCGAGGCGGTTTGGCATCATGGCGGTGGTGTTATCCTGCTGATGAATGAATACTGGTTTTTTACCCAGTATAACGCCCAACGCAGCCGGTTGCACACGTGGTGGATAATAACTCGCCGTGATCTTTAGCGGGAAAGCCTTTACTATCCCCTTTCCAGCGGGAAAGCGCCTCACGTTTAGCGCCAGTTCAAGCTGGCGCTGCCATGATGGCAGACTAGAACCGCCGCTTTTATCGTTATGGAAAACCTGGGTATGTCATCACTGAAACTCCCCTCCCGCCGTCTGGCGTTGATCGCCGCCATCGTTTTCATCGCCGTCGCCGTCGCGCTGGCCATTTTTTGGCAACGCCCGCCTCAGCAGGATTACGTTACCGCGCCGGCCCGCCTGGGCGATATCGAAAACGCCGTGCTGGCCACCGGGCGGCTGGATGCCATCGAACGCGTCAACGTCGGCGCCCGCGTCTCCGGCGAAGTCAAATCGCTGAAGGTCAAGCTGGGCGATCGCGTCACTAAAGGGCAACCGATCGCCGACATCGACGATCTGCAACAGCGCAACGATCTGCGCAACGCCGAGGCAGCGCTGAACGTAGTCAAAGCCAATATGTTAGCCAAACAGGCCTTGCTGAAACAGGCGGAGTCGCGTTTTAAACGCCAGCGCCGCATGCTGAACGACGAAGCCAGTTCGCGGGAAGACTTCGAGACCGCCGAAGCCTCGCTCGCCACCACTCGCGCCGATCTGCAGGCGCTCAATGCGCAGTTGGTGCAATCGCAGATCGAAGTCGAAAAGAAAAAAATCGATCTGGGCTATACCCGCGTGGTTGCGCCGATGGACGGCATTGTTATCGCCGTGGTCACGCAGCAGGGACAAACGGTCAACTCCAGCCAAAGTGCACCGACCATCGTCAAGCTGGCGCGGCTGGATATGATGACCATCAAGGCGCAGATCTCCGAAGCCGACATCACCCGCATTTCGCCGGGACAAAAGGCGTACTTCACTATTTTCTCCGATCCGGATAAGCGGTACGACGCCACGCTACGCACCATCGAGCTGGCACCGGAATCGGTGATGAAAGACGACTCGCTCGCCGGGACCAGCTCTGCTTCCGGCTCCGGCACCTCGAACGCCTCGGTCTATTACAACGCGCTGCTGGACGTGCCCAACCCGGAAAACCGCCTGCGCATCGCCATGACCGCGCAGGTGTCCTTGCTGCTCGGCGACGCGAAGAACACCCTACTGGTGCCGATCCAGGCGGTGCATAAAATCGATGGCCAAGAGCAGCAGGTGCAGGTGCTGACCCAAGACCAGCGGCTGGAAACGCGCAAAGTGACCACCGGCATCACCAACAACGTCGACATTCAGATCCTCAGCGGCCTGAAAGCCGGTGAAACCGTGGTGCTGTCGCAGCCCGCCGCCAAATCGGCTGAGGATGGCATCTTCCTGTGAACGCGATCATCGAACTAAAAGGCATCAGCCGAACCTACACCAACGGCGGCCAGGCGCTGACGGTATTGAAAGACATCGATCTGACCATCGCCGCCGGCGAGCTGGTGGCGATCATCGGCGCCTCCGGTTCCGGCAAATCGACGCTGATGAACATCATGGGCTGCCTCGACGTGCCGGATCGCGGCGATTACTACATCAGCGGCCAGAACGCCGCCCACCTGTCGCCGGACGAACTGGCCCGCCTGCGCCGCGAGCATATCGGCTTTATTTTCCAGCGTTACCACCTGATGCCCGATCTCAGCGCGCTGGGCAATGTCGAAATCCCGGCTATCTACGCCAACGCCCGGCGCGATCAGCGGCGGCAGCGGGCGGCGCAATTGCTGGCGCGGTTGGGGCTTGAGGGGCGCGAAGACCACAAACCCGGCCAGCTTTCCGGCGGCCAGCAGCAGCGCGTCAGCATCGCCCGTTCGCTGATCAACGGCGGTGAGATCATCCTGGCGGACGAACCGACCGGCGCGCTGGACACCCAATCCGGCCAGGAAGTGCTGGCGATCCTGAGCGAACTGAATCAGCGCGGCCACACCGTGGTGATCGTCACCCACGATATGAAAGTGGCGCAACATGCGCAGCGCGTCATCGAACTGCAAGATGGCAAGATCATCGCTGACAGTGGCCGCAAGTCGGCGTCCGGCCCATCGTTGCCGCCGCCGAACCGCAGCCGGCAAAGCGGCTGGCAACGCCTGATCGACCGCACTCGCGAATCGCTGCACATGGCGTTGAAGGCGATGAACGCTCATCGTCTGCGCACCGCGCTGACCATGACCGGCATCATCTTCGGCATCGCCGCCGTGGTCACGGTAGTGGCGCTGGGCGAAGGCGCCAAACAGCGCACGCTGGAAAACCTCAAAGATCTCGGCACGAATGTGGTAAGCATCTATCCGGGCCGCGATTTCTTCGACGACGCCATCGACAGCATCCGCACCCTGGTGCCGGCCGATGCCGACGCGCTGGCACAGCAAAGCTTCGTCGACAGCGTCAGCCCGGAAGTAGACGCCTCCGACAGCATCCGTTTTCGCAGCAAGTCCGCCACTGCCTCGATCACCGGCGTCGGGCGCGACTATTTCCGCGTTAACGGCGTCGAGCTGTTACAAGGCGTGACTTTCCGCGACGATCGTAATGCGCTGCAGGAAGTGATCATCGACGACAATGCGCGCCAGGCGCTGTTCGGCGATTTCGGCGTCGAGCCGCTCGGCCAGATCGTGTTTCTCGGCTCGGTGCCGGCCCGGGTGATCGGTGTGGCTAAAAGCAATCGCAATTACGCGCCCAATCGCATCACTGTATGGATGCCCTACAGCACTGTCATGTATCGCATGGTAGGCAAACCGACGCTCAGCGGCATCACCGTTCGCCTAAAGGACAATGTCGCCAGCGAATCGGCCGTCACCGCTATCACACAGCTGTTGACCCAGCGCCACGGCGTAAAAGATTTCCGTTTGTACAACTTCGATAAAATCCGAAAGTCCATCGAACGCACGTCAATGACTTTTAGCCTGCTGATCCTGATGGTGGCATCAATCGCGCTGGTGATCGGCAGCCTGGGGGTGATGAACATCATGCTGGTCTCGGTGACCGAACGCACCCACGAAATCGGCGTGCGCATGGCGGTCGGCGCGCGGCGCAGCGACATCATGCAACAGTTCATGATAGAGGCGGTGCTGGTCTGTCTGATCGGCGGCGCATTGGGCATCGCGCTGTCGTTCGCCGCCGGGTCGCTGTTCACCTCGCTGGCGGGCGGTATGTTCACCGCCATCTATTCCTGGCAAGCTGCCGCGACGGCGTTTTTCTGTTCAACTTTAATCGGCATGATCTTCGGTTATCTCCCCGCCCGTAAAGCGGCAAGGATGGATCCGGTCGTTTCATTGGCCAGCGAGTAACCCATGAAAATTTTATCTCCCCTGGCGCTAAGCCTCGTCGCCTTGCTCACCGCCGGCTGCGGCAACGCCCTGAAAAGCGACTACCGGGCGCCGCAGGTCAACTATCCGACGAGCTGGCAGCACGACGCCCACAACGCCGCGCCCACGCCGTTCGACTGGCGCGATTTCCACGATCCTGAGCTCGATCGCTGGCTGCAACAGGTGATGGCGAGCAATAACGATCTGGCCGCCGCCGTACTGCGCGTTTACCGCGCGCAGCTCGAGGCGGAACGCGTCGGCATCAGCACCGCGCCCGGCATCAGCGCCTCATTAGGCAGCGGTATCAATCGCCCGCTGTCCGAGTCCTCCGCGTGGAATAAAACCAGCAACGCGTCGCTCACCACCAGCTATGAAGTCGATCTGTGGGGCAAGCTGGCGCGCCAGCGCGACGCCGCCGAGTGGAGCAACCAGGCTTCCGTGCAGGATCTGCAGGCGGCGCGCCTGAAACTGTTGGCCGACGCCGCCACCAACTACTGGCGCATCGGTTTTCTCAATCAACAAATCAGCGTCAGCCAGGCGAGCATCGCCTATGCCAAAACGACGCTGCGGCTGGCCAACGCCCGTTATCAGGCCGGCAGCATCTCGGCGCTGGACGTAGTGAACGCGGAACAAAACTTGCTGGCGCAGGAACGCAGCCTGCTGGCGTTACAACACGATCGTCAACAGGCGCTGAACGAGCAGGCGGTGCTGCTGGGCGCGCCATCAGGCCAGGCCACCATCGCGCCCGTGCGCCTGCCGACGACGGCGATGCCGCAGATCAACACCGGCATTCCCGCTAGCGTCCTGAGCCGTCGCCCGGATCTCAGCGCTCAAGAGCTGCGGTTGCGCGCCGCCCTGGCCAACGTCGATGAAAAACGTCTGCAATACTATCCTGCGTTCAGCCTGACCGGTTCACTGGGCGCCAGCAGCGGCGCGCTGCTGGAATTCCTGCGCAACCCGACGGGCAGCCTCGGCGCCGGCCTGACGCTGCCGTTCCTGCAGTGGCGGCAAATGGGCGTGGAGATCAAGATCGCCCGCAACGATTATGAACAGCAAGTTCTGGCCTTCAAGCAGGCGCTGTACAAAGCGATGGGCGATGTGAACAACGCGCTGTCACTGCGCACGCAGCTGCTGGCGCAGGAGACGCAGTTGCGCGCCTCATTAGCGTTGGCGCGTAAATCGGAACGGCTGAACGAGGTGCGTTACCGACAGGGCGCCGTCACCATTACCGACTGGCTGAATGCTCAGGAACAACGCCGTCAGGCGGAACTGTCGGTGGATGAAAACCGCTTCGCGCAGTACCAGAATCTGGCGAAAATCTATCTCGAATTCGGCGGTTCATCGGTACCTTAATCCAAACTGCCTGGCCAGTGGGTCAGGCGTTTTTTTGACGGCAAACACATCAATTTTTCCTGTTTTATCTCCCGTACTCTCTATACTTAAAACATGACCAATTAGACGAAAAATCGTCAAATCGCACATTTATTAGACCATTCTCGCACCAAATCGGTGCAAACACTTAAGTTAAACTGCTGGATTTGATCGCCGCAAGATATAACGTTAAGCTATAGATGCAAAATAATTAGTCACCTAAATGACATAACCTCGGCATAAACGACGGTATTTTGTGATCCACATCCCAACTTAAATGTGGATAATGAATCGTCTTGAACCGCGATTCGATTAGCCGATTTGATAACTCGAAAACAACAGTGAACGGAGATTACGCTTTCACGAACAACGAATAATTCATTAAGGGATGATTATATGAAGTTAAGAAAAAAACGACATAAACCGATGCACATTAACGACATCACCATCATCGATGACAGCAAACTCAAGAAGGCGATCACCGCGGCGGCCCTGGGTAACGCGATGGAGTGGTTCGACTTCGGCGTATACGGCTTTGTCGCCTATGCGCTTGGCCAGGTCTTCTTCCCGGGCGCCTCTCCCGGCGTGCAAATGATCGCCGCACTGGCAACCTTCTCCGTGCCCTTCCTGGTGCGTCCACTCGGCGGCCTGTTCTTTGGTGCCATGGGCGATAAGTTCGGTCGCCAGAAGGTTCTCTCGGTCACCATTATCATTATGGCGGTCAGCACCTTCTGTATCGGCCTGATCCCGTCCTATGCATCGATCGGCATCTGGGCCCCGATCCTGCTGCTGCTGGCCAAACTGGCGCAGGGCTTCTCCGTCGGCGGTGAATATTCCGGTGCGGCGATCTTCGTCGCCGAATACTCGCCGGACCGCAAACGCGGCTTTATGGGTAGCTGGCTGGACTTCGGCTCCATCGCCGGCTTTGTGATGGGCGCAGGCGTAGTGGTGCTGATCTCCAGCATCGTCGGCGAAGCCAACTTCCTCGACTGGGGCTGGCGTATCCCGTTCTTCATCGCCGCGCCGCTCGGCCTGATCGGCCTCTACCTGCGCCATGCGCTGGAAGAAACCCCGGCGTTCCAGCAGCACGTGGACAAGATGGAGAAAGAGGATCGCAACGCCATCGAAAATCCGCCAAAGACCTCGTTCAAAGAGATCGCGGCCAAACACTGGAAAAGTTTGCTGGTGTGTGTCGGTATCGTGATTTCCACCAACGTGACCTATTACATGCTGCTGACTTACATGCCGAGCTACCTCTCGCATAACCTGCACTACTCGGAAGATCACGGCGTTCTGATCATCATCGCCATCATGATCGGCATGCTGTTCGTGCAGCCGGTGATCGGCCTGACCAGTGACCGCATCGGCCGTAAGCCGTTCATTATCGGTGGCAGCATCGGCCTGTTGGCGTTGGCGATCCCGTGCTTCATTCTGATCAACAGCAACGTCATCGGCCTGATTTTCGTCGGCCTGCTGGTGCTGGCGGTGCTGCTCAACTCCTTCACCGGGGTGATGGCCTCCATCCTGCCGGCGATGTTCCCGACGCACATCCGTTACAGCGCGCTGGCGATTTCGTTCAACATTTCGGTACTGATCGCCGGTGCGACGCCGACCGTTGCCGCCTGGCTGGTGGAAGCGACCGGCAACCTGTACATGCCGGCCTACTACCTGATGGTCGTTGCAGTGATCGGTCTTATCACCGGTCTGTACATGAAAGAAACCGCCAACAAGCCGCTGCGCGGCGCGACGCCGGCCGCCTCTGACCGCTCCGAGGCAAAAGAGCTGCTGCAGGAAACCTACGACAACATCGAACAGAAAGTCGAGGACATCAACGCGCAGATCGCCGAACTGGAAAAGAAAAAACAGATCCTGATCGACCAGCACCCCAAACTGGACTGATTCGCTCTGACAAGCAAAAAACCACCCATCCGGGTGGTTTTTTTTGCCTGCCGTGCAGAGAGTGGTAACTTGACCCGGCGGATGCCGAAGGAGAGATGAATGAATCAGTTTCAGGAGATGGCGACCTATATCGCCGTGGTCGAGGCCGCCAACATCAGCGCCGCCGCCCGCCGCTTGGGCACCACCAAGTCGGTGGTCAGCAGACGCATCCAGCAGTTGGAGACGCGCCTTGGGACTGTGCTGTTCGAACGCGGGAAAACGCTTGGGCTGACCGACGCCGGCCACCTGTTCTATCAGCGCGCCGTTCTCATATTAAGCGAAGTGAGCGATGCCGAAGAGTCGGTGCGAACACTGCACGGCCAACTGCAGGGCCCGCTGCGGTTAACCGCGCCGATGGCGTTCAGCATCCGCTATCTGGCACCGCTGTTATCCACCTTTATGGCACAGTACCCGAGCCTCAATCTGGACGTGGAGTACAGCGATCGCCTGGCCAATCTGAATCAGGAGAATTTCGATGTCGCCATCCGTATCGGCCCCTTGGCGGATTCCGACCTGATCGCGCAGCGCATCTGCGCCAACCGCCATTTGATTTGCGCCAGCCCAGCCTATCTTGCCCAGAAAGGCACGCCGATGCACCCGCAACACCTGCAACAGCACCAGGGGTTGCTGTATATTCAGCGCGAACCGACCGGCATGCTGCAGCTCCCCATCGAGGGCGAAATCCGGTCGTTTCGTATCGGTAAACGGCTGCGCACCGATAACGCTTTTCACCTGTTGGCGGCGGCTAAAGCCGGTTTGGGCCTCGCCATCCTGCCCGCATTTATCGCCGCCGACGCGATACGCGCGGGGGAACTGCGCATTGTGTTGGCCGCCTATTCACCCGACGGCGGCGACATTTCCGCCGTCTATCGCCGTTCAAAACGCGCATCCCCCAAGATCAAGGCGCTGGTGGACTTTCTGAGTGAACACATTGGCCATACGCCCAGTTGGGAAACCGCACTCTC
Organism: Serratia bockelmannii; assembly: GCF_008011855.1. Taxonomy (GTDB): domain Bacteria; phylum Pseudomonadota; class Gammaproteobacteria; order Enterobacterales; family Enterobacteriaceae; genus Serratia; species Serratia bockelmannii. The sequence continues at coordinate 200,505 of NZ_VOUX01000004.1, read as the reverse complement.
CTCTTTCCTGACGTCAACCTGAAAGGTTCGCAGAACGCGAACCCGAGGTTCGAATTTCGCCTGCTTGTTGCTTGTGCTTCAGGGTTTTAGTCTGCAGAACACACACTTTCTGCCCGCTCTGGAGACTCTGCCATGAAAGACTTATCACGCCGTCAGCTGATATCAAAAACGCTTGTCGCTTCAGCCGCCGCCACGCTCGGCGCTTCCACATCGGTTTCCGCATTATCGGCGCAATCACAACCGGCCCAACGGACCAGAGAGACATCCCCTACTTTCGACGTAGTCATCGTCGGCGGCGGTTCCGCCGGCGCGGTGATGGCGGCTCGCCTCAGCGAAAACCCTGCGCGCCGGGTCCTGCTGTTAGAAGCCGGGCACAGTTACGCGCCCTACGATTATCCGCGCCTCATCGCGGACAGCGACGTCCTCGGCGCCAATGGCAACCCGGAGTTCGAATGGGGATACCGGACAGAACCCGGCTATGTCAGCCACGCGATCGGCGCTATCCGCGGTAAAGTCTTGGGTGGCAGTTCAGGCGTCAACGGTGCCGTGGCGATCCGCGCCCGTCCGGAAGATTTCAACCGCTGGGATCTGCCGGGATGGGGCTATCAGGACCTGCTGCCCGCCTTCAAAAAACTGGAGACTCGTCATGGCCTGCACGACCGCGCAATCCATGGCGATAGCGGCCCTTTTCCCGTCGTGCAACTCACATTGGATGACATCACGCCAATGCAACGCGCTTTCGTCGCCGCCACGCGCGCCAACGGCTATGACGCGATTGACGATTTTGATGGCCCTTCAGCCAATGGCGTCGGCCCCTACCCGATGAATATCGTCAACGGCGTACGCGTTAACACCGGCATGGCCTATCTGGATGAGAAAACCCGCGCCAGAGACAATCTTACCCTGCGTGCAGATACGCTGGTCGACCGCGTGATATTTGACGGGCAGCACGCGATCGGCGTCCGCCTGGCCAGCGGCGAAGAAATCCATGCCGCTGAAGTGATCCTGAGCGCGGGAACCTACGGTAGCGCCGCCGTTTTGATGCGATCCGGCATCGCGCCTGCGCAACAGTCGAAGCGTCTGGGGATCCCCGTCGTCGCCGATCTCCCCGTCGGCGAAAACCTGGTCGATCACCCCTTTTATTACAATGCCTACGCCGCCCGCCCCGATGTCATCGGCAGCCAAACGCCGGTTATCGGTGCCAAGCTGTGGACCCACAGCAGCCAGGCGGAACCGGGAGAGCTCGATCTGCACATTACCGCGACGCATCTGTTTCCTCATGACCAAAGCCCTACCGGCGTCGGTTTTGTCCTGGCGGTGGCGCTGACTCGGCCACAATCCACCGGACGAGTCTGGCTGGAAAGCCGCGATCCAGCGGCAGCCCCTCACATTGATCTTAACTTCCTGGCGCAAGAGAACGACCGCGTTCGCTTGTTGGAAGGGGTCAAACTGGCGCGTAAAATAGGGCAAACCGCCCCGCTGTCTACGCTTGTCCACAGCGAGCTTGCGCCCGCTGCAGACAGCGACGAGGCCATTCTTGCCTCGATGGTGGCGACGTTGGATACCTATCATCACCCGACCTCTTCCGCGCCGATGGGAAATGCCGGCGAACCGAAGGCGGTCGTTGACCTTCAGGGCCGCGTACACGGCGTATACGGGCTTCGGGTCGTCGACGCATCCATCTTCCCCGACGTTCCCTCCGTCGCCACTAATGTGACGACGATCGCCACCGCCGAGCATATCGCCCGACACTACGCCTGACCGTTTGGCGGCAAGATAGGCTGTTGAAACCCGGCCGGTCATCCTGATGGCCGGCCTTCGCCATTCCGCAGCGGCACAATCGAAATAACGGCGGCACATTTTATCCTGCCGGGAAACGATGTTACCCTCGTGGCCACCGTCACCTCTGCAAAACATTCTCATGGGCAAAATGGATCTTCCCATCATCATCGGCATCCTGGTTATGCTAACCCTATGGCTCGGCGCGCTCTTCAACATCGGCGATCTCAGCCTCACCATTTCGCGCCTGTTTCACTGGTTCGAAAGCCAACGTGGATAACCTGGGTTCGCGATAACGCAGGCAGCGAGCAAACATCGGCTATGATTGAAAGACGTTACGTCATTTTCCGAGACTGTCGCGCGCGATAAAGAGGACCGCATCATGACCGACTATGGATTCTACAATCAAATCCTGACCCGGCTGGCCGCCAATCACCCCGGCACGCTGGATGAGAAAACCTACGAACTGTGGAAGCAGGACGCCACCAGCCCGCACGCCTTCGCCGATCCCTTCGCCTATCTCAAAACCAAGGGGCTGATACAGGCCTATGTGATGAGCGACATCGACGAGAACAACTATGATATCGACCCGCATCAAACGCGGATCACCGCCGCCGGCCTTGAATTCATTCGCAACGGCGGGTTTAAATAAGGGGGATACGCGCCAACAAAAAACCGCCAGACGGCGGTTTTTTTACTCTAAAAGCACCCGGACCGGCTCAGGCGGGGAAAGGCCGATAAAAAATGCGCAGCACTTCGTTATCACCCTGGCGTAAAAAACCGCCTTCCGGCTGCCAGCGCAGATCGCGCGCCAGATTGAGATTTTCCCAGCCGACCGCGCCCCCCACGCCGATGCAAAGATTTTTATTGCCTGCGGCAAATCCCGCACCGGTACCGATCATGGCATGCAGCAAACGGGGCGCAGCCGCGTCGCGCAGGGAGAATATGCCGATAAAACATCCCTGCGGCGCGCGCAGCATATCGGCCATAGTGCGGATCTCGGTATCATCCGGGCTAACGAAATGTTTGTATTGCTTATCGAACACCGTCTGCCACAACTGCTTGTATTTCGCCTTGCTGAGCGCGCCAGAACGGTGAGCACAAAGCACCACCGCATCCCAGCACATCTCCCCGCTGAGCGAAAGATACTCTTCCGTATCGGTTTGCGGCTTATCGGCGTAATGCCGTGCAAATTCGGCCGCATTCAAATGCGGCGGCACGGCCTGTTTGGCAACGTCACTCTTGTAGCGCTTGAAATTCAACCAATGCATGGGGACTGTCCTCTTCACCCTCTAGATTAATGAACCTGAAGCCGTGGATGAGACGAGCCATCAAATCCAGAGCGTCGTCGGCGATGGCGGTTTCGTCGTCATTCAGCCCCTGTTCCACCGAGCGCTCAATCGCGTTCATCACCGCCGGAGCGCTGGTTTCTTCCCCCTGCGCCACCACGTCTAATACGGCTTTGCCGATCGCCAGACAAAGCTCATGATCAAACTCAACCTCTTTATACGGCTGCATAACCACCCCGATAAATTTTTACCCAAGAATACTAGACCACAATGGCGTATCGCGCCTGTCATCGTAGCGCAGCAAGGTATGCAGCCGAAGAGAAATGCATCAGGCCCCGGGTTGATAGCCCGAAGCCCGATAAAGGCAGGTTATTGCGGGGCTTGATCGGTAGGACGAATGATAAAACACGTGGCGGTTGCCGAGGCCAGCAGCTTCCCTTCCGCCGTTTTGAGCGTGCCTTCGGCGAAAGCGACATTTTTCGACGCATAGACCAGACGCCCCTCGGCGATCAGATCACTCTCCTTTGGCACCGGGCGCAACATTTTAACCTGCAGATCGACGGTGCCATAACCAATCCCTGCGCCCAGCGTACTGTGCACCGCGCAACCGGTCACCGAGTCCAATACCGTAGCGGCGAAACCGCCATGTACGCCCCCCAACGGATTCAGATGGCGCCCGTCTGCTCGCGCCACAATACGGATATACCCCTCTTCAACCGCGTCCGGTTTCATGGGCACCGTTTCAGCGATTGAAGCCGGTGGAATTTTGCCGGCCATCGCAGCCTGTAATAACGCCAACCCCGTCATTTTTGTCGGATCCATTGCTCTCTCCTCTGGTGGTGAACCGGTTATATAGGAGAGGTCTGACCTCTTGACTTGCTTTTTCGTGCTGATGTCGTCAGCCGCCTGCTCTTCAGATTCTCTGAACGTGACCGCCATCACTCTTTAGAGTTAATAACCACAATTTTTTAGCGCCTTTAGATTTAAAACAACTTTCTGCTGTAAACGCCGCCGGAAACTGAACGCAGTTAAGTTCAACATTATTAAGGCGTATCTATCATGGATTTCTTTCTGCAATTAGCGGTTATATTGGCATGCTTGCTGTATGGGGCGCGTAAGGGCGGCATTGCGCTGGGGTTACTGGGCGGTATCGGTTTGATGATCCTGGTGTTCGGCTTTCACCTGCAGCCCGGCAAACCGCCGGTAGACGTGATGCTGGTGATCATCGCGGTGGTGGCGGCCTCCGCCACCCTGCAGGCCTCAGGCGGGTTGGACGTCATGCTGCAGATCGCCGAGCGGATGCTGCGGCGCAACCCGCGTTATGTCTCGATCATCGCACCGTTCGTCACCTGCATTCTCACGATCCTGTGTGGCACCGGCCATGTGGTCTACACCATCTTGCCAATCATCTATGACGTGGCGATCAAAAATAACATCCGCCCGGAACGGCCGATGGCGGCCAGCTCGATCGGCGCGCAGATGGGCATTATCGCCAGCCCAGTCTCAGTGGCGGTCGTTTCACTGGTGGCGATGCTCAGTAGCTACACCTTCAATGGCCGCCATCTGGAATTCCTCGATCTGCTGTCTATCACCATACCTTCCACCCTGTGCGGCATTCTGGCGATCGGCATCTTCAGTTGGTTCCGCGGCAAAGACCTGGACAAAGATCCCGAGTTCCAGAAATTCATCTCGGTGCCGGAGAACCATCGCTACGTCTATGGCGACGCCGCCACCCTGCTGGACCGGGTATTACCGCGCAGCAACTGGATCGCCATGTGGATTTTCCTCGCCACTATCGCCCTGGTGGCGGTGCTGGGAGCCTTTTCCGACCTTCGGCCCAGCTTCGGTGGCAAGCCGCTCTCCATGGTCCTGGTGATCCAGATGTGTATGCTGATGGCCGGGGCGCTGATCGTCATCATTACCCGCACCAACCCGGCGTCTATCTCTAAAAACGAGGTGTTCCGTTCCGGCATGATCGCCATCGTGGCGGTGTATGGCGTCGCCTGGATGGCGGAAACCATGTTCGGCGCGCACCTGGCGCAGATAGAAGCCACGCTGGGCGTGCTGGTGAAAGAGTACCCTTGGGCCTATGCGCTGATCCTGCTGCTGGTGTCGAAATTCGTCAATTCGCAGGCCGCCGCACTGGCGGCGTTGGTGCCGGTGGCGTTGGCAATCGGCGTCAACCCGGCCTATATCGTCGCTTCGGCGCCGGCCTGCTATGGCTACTATATTTTGCCAACCTACCCCAGCGATCTGGCGGCGATCCAGTTCGACCGCTCCGGCACCACCCGCATCGGCCGCTTCGTGATCAACCACAGCTTTATTCTGCCCGGCCTGATCGGCGTCAGCGTCTCCTGCGTCTTCGGTTGGATCCTCGCCGCGGCGTTCGGTTTCTTATGAGTTGTACTTCGGAGCCCTGCGGGGCTCCCTGCAAGCAGGATGACAATCCAAGGGGATGGGTATGATAAGAAAGGAAAAATGCAGGTGTAATACGAATTCCAGAAACAAAAAAACCGCCTCTCGGCGGTCTACGACATTACTACTTATTGCTTTGATTATTCGGTATTTTTATTCCCTGGTACCCGGGGCGGGACTTGAACCCGCACAGCCATAAGCCGAGGGATTTTAAATCCCTTGTGTCTACCGATTTCACCACCCGGGCTCGGGAAAGTTGGAGGCGCGTTCCGGAGTCGAACCGGACTGGACGGATTTGCAATCCGCTACATAACCGCTTTGTTAACGCGCCTTTATTCTGTTTGCCTTTTCAGGCCAAAGCCGGTGATTCACCCACTTCGTTTTGTTCTTTTGGTTGGCGATGTTGAAATCGCTTATCCTAATCATCTGATTCTTAAGTAATTTATTTCGTTACCGCCGAATCGATGGACTGCATTATGGACTAAACCCCCCACCTTGGCAACCCCCCGAAATAGCAAAAAGTTCTCTAACGCTTTCAACTGCTTATTTTGTGGGCGCACTGTTCACAATGCCGACGGAAAGGCAAGCGGAATGTTGATTTTATATGCGTCGGCTCGGGAATTCACGGGCAAATCGGATCTTTTTTTCTCTACAGGAATCGCTTACCTCCCCCTCTCCGGCTTTTCACCTGCTTATGATGATGAGATATCATGCAAAACATCATCATGGGGACATCGCGCAATCTCCAGCGCCGCAGCCCTGAACGGCCAACGCAACTGCAGAGCTGGGGACTTACGCCAGGTTGTCCAACGCACGATGGGTCGGCATCAATCCCCCTGCAGAGCACCGGCACGATGTCCAATCAAATGTGCCTGTTTTCGCCGTTCAACGGGGCATCCTACGGTATGAAAACGACTGGAGATATAGGGACATATGAAGTTGTTCTATCACTCTACCGTGCCAGCTCAATGCCCTGACAGCAGCGTTACTGATTGGGTGCAGCTTGGCTTATCATTCGATGACAAGCTTGCCCACTTAGAAGGACGGAGGGTCTGCTGAGTTAGTGCAAGTTACTTTTTAAGTATGCCCAGTGGAAAAGCTGTAGAACCAGTCGCAGAGCCCCTTAAATGCCCAAAGATTGATTCAGGCTAAGGATCGAAGCTCCATTGGACACGGCCTCCCCCGACGAACTGTCGCCTGACGGCTACTTATATGTATGCGCTGCTTTAGTAAAACAAGCGTGGTTCGGGAGAGGCTAGCAAGCTGGCCAGCGTGGTTAACGCAAACTTCAGTTCGGCGCGACTCGGTGACATCAAGGCAATTCGCACGCCATTAGAGGCGATAGTACGCTGTGCTAGGAACTGGCTGCCGCTAACGACCATTACCCCATGAGCACGGGCCAAGTTGGCAAACTCATCGCAAGTCCATGGTTCGGGCAATTCCAACCAAACGTGGAAGCTGTTGGGCTGGCTGCAAATTCGATAACTGCCAAGAACTTCCTTGACCAGTCTCTGCCGTGCAGCGGCCTCATCTTGCTGCGCTTTGACTAATCGCTCACCCATACCGCTGCAGATCACGTTGCTGGCCAACTGTGCCATCATCGGCGAAGGCATCCATACGCTGCTACGGACCATGGATGACAAGCGTGAGAGAGTCTCAGGAGGCGCGTACAGGTAGCCAATACGTAACGCGGGAAGAATGCTCTTTGAAAGGCTCGTCAAATAGATGGATCGCTCAGGTGCATAGGCCGAAATCGGTTTACTCGCTGGCTGGACCTCCAGAAAACCGTAAATATCATCGTCAATAATGAATACATCATGCTCGCGGGCAATCTGCGCGATTGCCTCGCGACGCTCCGGGGGCATGATTGAATTAGTTGGATTTTGGTGGGTGGTTACGCAAATTAGTAACGCTGGGCGGTGCTCAACGCAAGCGGCGCGGAAGGCCTCAGGGAGTAGCCCGAATTCATCTATCTGTACGCCCTGCAGTCGCCGATCGAGGCTATGAGCAAGAGAGATGATTCCAGGATAGCAATGCTCTTCGCACAAAATCACATCATTGGTTTTCGATAGGCTACTGATCGCCACTAGCAAGCCATGCTGCGCTCCGGAAGTGAGGACGATCTGCTGCCACGTTGCATCTGGCAGACTGCGTTGCACCCAACGAGCCCCCGCTTGCTTGTGTACTGCGTGCCCACCATCGCTGGTGTAGTCCATCACACGGCCCAAATCCGCTGAGTGCGCGAGTTCAATAATTGACTGCCGCAACCAACCGTCTATGTCGGCATCACTAGGCTTAATTATTGAAAGATCAATCTGTGCATTGTCTTCGGGGGAGCGCTCGCCTATCGCGCGTGGCGCAGCCTTGGTTTGGGCAGGCAGGACAAAGGTCCCGCGACCGACCTCACCAATCACTAGCCCACGTTTGGCCGCTTCGTCATAGGCACGGCCAATGGTCCCAGGAGTGACTTTCAAAGTTCCAGCGAGATCCTTGAGCGTTGGCAGCCGCTCGTCAGGCTGCAGGCGCCCGGAATTGATGTCCTGCTCCAGGGCATCGGCAATCATCAGGTAAACCGGTTTCTCATGATCGCTGTATTGAGGGACCCACATAGGTAAAGCACCAGATATCTTCATGAATGCCAAATCCTAGCATAAAAGTATATGCAAGCGTTATGGGTGTAATCGAGGAACCCGTTAAAGGTTATCGAGCTATTTTCAGAATATTTCCTTGATTTCATTACTTAGCCCACCCTAATTCTCACAAAAACCGCAGGTAGCCAGAGAATTAAAATAAATAGTTTAAAATCAAAAAATTAATACCAAAGCAGGTGTTAGTTAAATCATTGTGACAGAAATTAATTGAATTTCCGCAATCGATTCAATTACAGTAATTGAATCGATGCAATTAGGTTGAATTGACCGATTCATTAATGGCGTCTGCTTGAGACAAAGCAAAAAAACGTGATTTAAATCACAAAAAACAACAACAGGGAGTGCTGTCCGCAAATCAAGCGAGTCGAGCACCGAAATATGGAAACTTAGTTGAAATGGAATGCACACAGCACAATCAGGACACCGAGTCTGTGACAACGTTGGAGATCCGCCTGCCATGGGTCACCTCCAGCGCATGGCAAACGGTGTTAAGCCAGACTCCGCTGGATTTTGAATCCACCAAGGATATTTATTTTCAGCTTAAGGAGCAGGCCCAGGACATAATTGGAGCCGAACTAACTCGCCAGATCCGTACATTCGTTGAAGACCCGACGATTACTGCAATGGTGATAAGGAATTGCCCACGAGATCGTGATACTCCGCCGACACCGTACTCTGGCGTGTTGAGTCCGGAGAGCACCCCCATTGCCTGCCTCGTGAACCTCTCGCTGCAAAGCCTGTTAGGTATTCACCCCGTCGTATACGAAGGTGAAAATGACGGTCGTTTATTTCGGCATGTGATTCCTTCACGAGCATCAGCTAGTCAGAAAAGTTCTCACGGTTCCCGTCTTCGGTTTTCCTACCACGTAGACAACCCAGATTTGCCGTTGTCGTCTGAGGCTGTCGGCGATATTTCGTGCTGCCCGGAATACTTGTCGTTCGTCGGCATACGCTGCGACCCACGAATCAACACCACACTAGTCAATCTTGATGAAGTCCTCAACAGCCTTCCGGATTCTATTGTGCATGAACTGAGTTTGCCGAATTTTGAAGTGCGACGCCCGGATTCTTTCGCCAGTAATCGTCGTTCGACGCCTAACCTGGCTGTGTTGGTCCGAGGGTTGGGCAACGAGTGGTTGTGTCGTTTCGATAGTGAAAACACGTACGGCACAAATACCCCTGCCGCACACGCGCTTGATGTCCTGCGAACGATGCTTGAAACCCGTAAGTTCGATAAGCCGCATCTCTTGCTACCTGGGGACTTCATGATCTTCAAGAACCAGCGGGTACTCCACGCTCGGGATGCTTTCGAGCCGCAGAATGACGGTGCAGATCGTTGGCTAATTCGTTTGTTCGCGGTCAATAGCCTGAGCCGAGTGCGCTTGGCGCGTGCAGATCATCTTTACGAAGTCCTTTCCTGAATTTTTTCTTATAGAGGTATTACCATGGAACTACTAGGAGCCTATTGGGCTGAGCATTGGATATTTGCGATTATTTTGCTGGGTACTATTGCGTTTATAGCTGGCTTTGTCGACAGCATCGCAGGTGGTGGAGGCTTGTTCTTGGTGCCGGGCTTTTTGCTCGTTGGCCTGCCGCCGCAAGTCGCACTGGGCCAGGAAAAATTAGTCAGTACCTTGGGAACTCTTGCGGCGATAAGGAATTTTCTGGTCAATAGCAAGATGGTCTGGAAGGTGGCTCTTGTAGGCGTCCCATTTTCGCTATTGGGCGCGTATCTGGGGGCGAACCTGATTGTTTCAATTCCACAGGAAACTGTCGGTAAGATCATTCTTGCTTTGATCCCCTTTGGTATTCTGATTTTTCTTACACCAAAAGATCGGCCAGTACAGGAACATGTCTTGTCTCATGGAATGCTGTTTACTGTGGTGCCACTGACATGCTTGGTTATTGGCTTCTATGATGGTTTCTTCGGGCCAGGCACAGGAAGCATGTTTATTATTGCCTTTCACTACCTGCTCAAAATGGACCTGGTTTCCAGCTCCGCAAACTCCAAGACATTCAACTTTGCCTCAAACATCGGGGCGCTGGTGGCATTTGTTATTGCCGGCAAGGTGATTTATTTGCTTGCTTTGCCGTTGGTGGCCTGCAACATCCTTGGCAACCATCTGGGCAGTGCCTTGGCAATTCGTAAGGGCAATGACGTCGTGCGTAAAGCTCTAGTATTTTCGATGCTCTGCTTGTTCGCCAGTCTTGGCGTGAAGTATCTGGCCTGAGTTTCCAACGATATTTCTAACAAAGGTAGGAATAGTATGCGAACTGCATTAGTCACCGGGGCTTCAGCCGGCTTTGGTAAAGCAATCTGTCATCGGCTGATTGCCGAAGGCTATCGGGTCATAGGCGCTGCACGCCGCATGGAGAAGCTCTTGCTCCTGCGGCAGGAGCTTGGCGAACAGTTCATCCCGCTGCCGCTGGATGTCACTGATCCGCTGTCCCTCGACAAGGCGTTCGAGCAGGTGAGTGAGGCCCCGTTTTCCATTGATATACTGGTGAATAATGCTGGGCTGGCGTTGGGCATTGAGCGTGCACAGCAGAGCAATGTACAAAATTGGGAGCGCATGATCGCCACTAACATCACCGGTCTTGCCCTCGTCACTCATCGAGTTCTGCCAGGGATGGTTGAGGCTAACAGCGGACTGATCATCAACATTGGATCGATCGCCGGGACCTACCCATATCCGGGAGGTAATGTATATGGAGCCAGCAAGGCTTTCGTCAAACAATTCAGTTTGAATCTGCGCGCCGATTTGGCTGGTACCCATGTGAGAGTTACCAATATCGAGCCCGGCCTGTGTTCTGGGACTGAATTCTCGGTGGTACGACTCAATGGCAATATGGAAGCGGTCGAAGCTCTGTACAAAGATGTAAAAGCTATTGGTCCTGAGGACATCGCCAACACTGTATTCTGGATCATCCAGCAGCCGGAGCATCTGAATATCAACACGATAGAAATAATGCCGGTGGCCCAGAGCAGTGCGGCTCTCAATGTCGTACGCAACCTGTAGTGGGGTACCCGGATCAGTTGTGATCGGTATGGGATAGGAGTGGCACTCGAATCCCAGGTCGCGCTCTACTGCCAGGCTGACTACCGCATTGCCCAGCGTGAACAGCGCCATCGCCATCAACAACAGACGCTTATCCGATGATTGTTTGCCGTCCCTGCTCATATCCAGCTGCAGCTGCTTGACGATCTCCGGAGGGATGATCCAGAAACCTTAATCCAAGTGGAACTGATCAGGCGTCGCCAAGCGAAGTTCGCCCGTGTGCACACCAGTCAACATCAACAACCGTAGCACCAGCTGAGTTTGCAACTGTCCCCTGTAGGCACGGAGCTTCTGCAACAATTCAGGCAGTCCGCCCATATGCAGGAAGGGGGTTGTGTCGAACGGGGGATTTGGGCGCGGCCACTACATCAAGGTCAGACGCCGGATTCTGCTCCAGGTCCGGAACCTTAACCAGGGCATAGCGGTACATCGGGTGACGGCCGTTGTGAAAGCCCTACTGCGTTCAATGCTCTCGAGGATGTCCAACAAGTCCGTACGCTTAATCTCATAGACAGATTGAGGGCCGAGGGTCAGGAGAATATCTCTGAGGAAGATTCGCTGGATCTGCTCCTGTGTGCTTTAACGGCCCGCCTTCAGACTCTTCTTGCGAAACTCGAACCATTGCTCGAACACCTTCTGGAAGGTGTGATTCTCAGCGAGAAAGGCGTGTCTGCGGTCCTGGTTTCTTTGCTTGCAGGGGTTGATGCCGCGGGCAACCAATTCACAAGCGATGTCGCGACGAGTGCGGGCTTCTTTGAGGGAGATTCCAGGGTAGGTACCCTGAGACAACCATTTCTGCTTGCTGTTCCAGGAATACCGAAAGTGCCAACTTTTGTTGCCTTCGGGTGACACGGCCAACGCGAGGCCATCAGAGTCGCCGAGTGTGCATGCCTTGGCAACGGCTTTTGCCTGCCGAATGGTGGTATCGGAAAGTGCCATGTCCAACTCCTCTGTGCCTGGTTCAGGAACAGATGGTCGGCATATCGCCCAGTGCCATACAGCAACAATGCGCACAAGCTCGCGTCCGTATTGATGGACTAAAAAATGGACTAAAAAGTGTTGGCTGGCGCTGGATTCCAGGGAAAACCTCTGGAATAAAAAAAGGGGCTTTCGCCCCTTTTTTCAATGACTTACAAACCTCAATGGAATTCCAAAGAACTCTGCAGATCAAAATTTGGAGCGGGAAACGAGGCTCGAACTCGCGACCTCAACCTTGGCAAGGTTGCGCTCTACCAACTGAGCTATTCCCGCATTACCAGAACTGACTGATTTCTTTGCTATCTTTCGGCAATTCATCGTTGTCGTCTGATGCGATGCATTCTACTTACCTGACGTGATGAGTCAATAAAATTGTTGGCGCATCACGATCGTTTGCCGATTTTTGCAGCGTATCGATCACGGTTCCAGCAGATCGTTGCGTGCCGCGTTCAAATATTGGAACATCGACCAGAAAGTCAGCACCGCCGCGATATACAGCAAACCAATCGCCACATACTCTACGGAGCGATCCGGCCGCCACAGCAAGCCCACCAGCGACATCATCTGCGCCATGGTTTTCACTTTGCCAATCCAGGACACCGCCACGCTGCTGCGTTTGCCAATTTCCGCCATCCACTCACGCAGCGACGAAATGATGATTTCACGGGCGATCATGGTGGCCGCCGGCAGCGTGATCCACCAGCTGTGGTAGTGCTCCGCCACCAGCACCAGCGCCACCGCCACCATCACTTTGTCCGCGACCGGATCCAAAAACGCCCCGAAGCGCGTTGTTTGTTTCCAGCGGCGTGCCAAGAAGCCGTCAAACCAGTCGGTGACGGCGGCAAACACAAAGATAACGGCGCAAACCATCGGAGCCCAGTTGAACGGCAGATAAAACGCCAGCACAAAGAATGGGATCAGAACTACGCGAAACAGGGTAAGCCAAGTCGGTATATTCAATTGCATAATGCTACGGTAACTATCTGGCTAGAGTGGAAATTAAGAGTATGTTGCTACATTGCCCTCAGTGTTTCAATGCATTGTAGATCTTTTCTGCCAATGCTTGTGAAATACCCGGCACTTTTGCAATTTCCTCCACGCTGGCGTTCAACAAAGGTTGCAGTCCGCCCATATACTTCAACAGCACCTGGCGCCGTTTCGGCCCTACGCCTTCAATCAGCTCCAATGCGCTGGTATTTCTGACTTTCGCCCTTCTCTGCCGGTGACCGGTAATCGCATGATTGTGCGAATCGTCGCGGATGTGTTGGATCACATGCAGCGCCGGCGAATCCGGCGGCAGAGAAATTCCCTCGCCTTCCGGGACGAAGAACAACGTTTCTAACCCGGCCTTGCGGTCGGCGCCTTTGGCGATGCCGATCAGCAATGGCTTATTCTTGTCCCAGGTGACGTTCAGCGATTTGAATACCTCGATCGCCATGCCGAGTTGCCCTTTACCGCCGTCGATGAAGATGACATCCGGGATCTTTTTCTCTTCCAGCGCCTTGCCGTAACGGCGCTTCAGCACCTGCGTCATCGCCGCGTAGTCATCGCCAGGCGTGATGCCGCTGATATTATAGCGCCGATACTCCGCTCGCACGGGGCCATTACCGTCGAACACCACGCACGAAGCCACGGTCTGCTCGCCCATGGTATGGCTGATATCAAAGCACTCCATACGGTTGATTTCCGTCAGGTTCAGCACCTTGGCCAATTCCGCCAGCCGCTGATGAATAGTCGACTGCTGCGACAGCTTGGTCGTCAACGCCGTTGCCGCATTGGTGCGCGCCAGCTTCAGATAACGGGCGCGATCGCCGCGCGGTTTGCTTTGAATTTGGATCTTGCGCCCCGCCAACTCGGAGAGCGATTCCGCAAGCAGATCTTTTTCCGGCAGGCTGAAATCCAGTAAGATCTCGCCGGGCAGCGTGCGCGCCTGGCTGCCTTGCAGATAGAACTGGCCAACAAAGGTCTGCACCACCTCGCTCATCTCCGTACCACCCGGCACTTTAGGGAAATAGCTGCGGCTGCCCAGCACCTTGCCCTGTCGGATGAACAGCACGTGCAGGCACGCCATACCGGCATCGAACGCCACGCCAATCACGTCCAGATCGTCGCTGTCGCCCGACACGAACTGCCGCTCCGTGACGCGGCGTACGGCCTGAATTTGATCGCGAATGCGCGCCGCCTCTTCGAAATTAAGCAGTTTGCTGGCTTCTTCCATGCGCGCAATCAGCTGGTGCAATACCTGTTGATCTTTGCCTGAAAGGAACAGCCGCACGTAGTCCACCTGCTGCCGATATTCTTCTTCACTCACCAGGCCGGCGACGCAAGGCCCCAGACAGCGGCCGATCTGATACTGCAGACACGGACGTGAACGGTTGCGATACACGCTGTTTTCGCACTGGCGGATCGGGAACAGCTTCTGCAGCAGCGCCAGCGTTTCGCGTACGGCGTAAGAGTTGGGAAAAGGCCCGAAATATTCGCCCTTGGCGTGTTTGGCGCCGCGATGCACCGCCAAACGGGGATGGGTATCCGCGCTGAGAAAAATCAGCGGATAAGATTTATCGTCTCGCAAAAGAACATTATATCGCGGTTGGTACAATTTAATGTAGTTATGTTCCAACAACAGCGCTTCCGTTTCGGTATGGGTAACCGTTACGTCTATTTGCGCGATATTTTTAACCAGCGTCTCGGTCTTACGGCTGCTGACCTGCTGCCGAAAGTAGCTGGCGAGACGCTTTTTCAGGTCTTTGGCTTTACCGACGTAGATCACCGTCCCCGTGGCGTCGTACATACGATAGACGCCGGGTTGGCTGGTGACGGTACTCAGGAAGGCTTTGGCATCAAAACGATCATTCACTGCTTAACAACGTCTCCGCATTGAACAATCCATGTCGGATGGCCAGGTGAGTCAATTCGACGTCGCCGCTGATATTCAGTTTGCTGAACATGCGGTAACGGTAGCTGTTCACCGTTTTTGGGCTGAGACTCAGTTGCTCCGAGATCTCATTCACTTTTTTGCCTTTGGTTATCATCAACATGATCTGTAACTCGCGTTCAGACAGGCAGCTGAACGGCGTTTCAGCCTGCGGCTCCAGCTGACTCAAGGCCATCTGCTGAGCGATGTCAGACGCGATATAGCGCTGCCCCGCATGCACGGAACGCAAGGCGTTAATCACTTCTTGCGGCGCGGCGCCCTTGCTCAGGTAACCGGCGGCCCCCGCCTGCATCACCTTCGCGGGCAAAGGATTTTCAGTATGGATGGTCAACATGATGACTTTGACGTCGGGCGCATAACGCACAATCTTGCGAGTGGCTTCCAGCCCGCCAATGCCCGGCATATTCATGTCCATCAGCACGATATCGACAGCGTTGCCACGGCACCATTTTACGGCGTCTTCACCGCACTGGGCCTCACCGACAACTTTTATACCTTTGATATCTTCAAGAATGCGTCGTATCCCTGCGCGCACCAGTTCGTGGTCATCAACAAGAAGAACGCTAATCAAGGAAAAATCTCCAAAAAAAGGGAGTAACGCAATCGGCCTCTGTTTTCGCCAGAGATATTACTTGTTTTTCAGACAAGAATGAACACAGATTAATACATACTTTCGAATAACTTTGCGGAGCAGAGCTGATTTTTCAATTTTAGCCGTCTATGCCGCCGATAAATCGTCACGTCGGAAAACATCAGGCGACGAAAATAATTCCGCGGCGCTGTACCAGACACAGGATAGCGCGACAATCATGCTACGAGTGAGAAATCTGTGTAAGCAATCACGACATGAATAATATTAACACGGCTATTGGCTATTTGTAATCATTTGATATTTAAAGGCGTAGCAAAATCCGCTGCCAACGCGGGTCTGGCAACCCACGGTCGAAACTATTATTCCCGGCAAACGCCGCTAAAATCGGTGTACTACGCTCCAAATAATTATAATAACCCCATCGTTCAACAATAACGTGCCGGACAAATACTTGTTAACCACCTCGAAATAACTTGCCGATAGAGGATGATTCGGACAAGCAATGAGCGAACGTTGCCCACCCGCGTGACCGGAGCAAGCCCGGTGCAGATGATGGACGCATGCTATGCTATACTCCGCGCCCAGTTAAATTCGCCACCGCGCGCGACAACTGTTTAGCCCACGCGCGGTGCGCCAAAGCAGCTTGTATCAGGCTACGGCCTCAAAAAATCAGGAGAGAAAATGAGCAACGTTGATTTCACTACGTCTGCAAACCCGGAAATCTTGGCGACCGAGGTTGCCTGCCTCAAAGCTACGCTGACGCTGATCCTGAAGTCGATCGGCCAGGCCGACGCCGGGAAAGTCATCATCAACATGGAACGTTTCATTGCCCAGATTGAAGATCCGACTCAGGCGGAAATCTTCAAGAACAGCATTCAGCAAATCAAGCACGCTTACCGCCAGTAAACGTTGCCTCTCAGACCCGCGTTTCATGCGGGTCTGTTTTTCCCCGCGCTACGCAACACGCCATTGATCTTGCACAGACTTTCGGGCAGTGTGTTGACTTTCCCCCACACCCGAGACCGTTATGGGCATCCTTGTCAAAGCGCTGATCGGCGCGCTGGTCGTGGTTCTGATTGGCCTGTTGGCCAAAACGCGCAACTATTATATCGCCGGTTTAGTCCCGCTCTTCCCCACTTTTGCTTTGATTGCGCATTATGTTGTCGGCAGCGAACGTTCAATAGCGGCGCTAAAAACGACGCTGATTTTCGGCATGTGGGCGGTGTTGCCCTACCTGGTGTATTTGATTTCGCTGTATTTCCTGATTAACAGTCTGCGGCTGTCGTTAGCGCTGGGTGCGGCGGTACTGTGCTGGATTGCAGCGGCGTGGCTACTCATTACGCTGTGGGGATGGTGGCAAGGGCGTTAACGCCCTTGCCGGAAATGTTACGGCCGCCCTGCCTGCAAAACGAAGCCTCTCTGCCGATCGCCGGCGATACGCAGATAGCGGCTTTCACCGGCGCGCAGCGTCATCGGTACACTGCCGCCGGTCTCACGCCAAATACACAGATTATTCTCGATCATATCTTGCCCGATACTGACCGTAATATTGCCTGGCGGCACGCGAAATTCTGCTTTCTCTTTCGACCCCAGCGAAGCGGCGAACTCCCCATTCACATAGACGCCGGTGCGACAGCTCCCCGCTAGCATTCCGCTGTCGCGCACCACCACTACCGTAGCGTAAGGCGTATCCGGGATATTCTGATAGAGCATCAGACGGCTTGGGGGCGGCAATTCAGCCTGTTGCGGCGGTACGACTTGAGTCGCACATCCCGTCAACAGTGCAGAGGCAAATAACAACGCGGCGTAATGCTTCATCCTTGGCTCCTGAAGAAAATAATGCTTATCGTAACAAGAGAATAGCTGTCTCCAGTAGCATTCATACTGCAGAGACGAAAAAATCGGATAACTTCCCACTCACCCACAAACCGGCAGGAATAAGAAGATTCTGCATTAAAGCTATTGAAATAAAGGCGATTCTTGCAGATTTAAAACTTGACCATGCCACGTTGGATATCTGCCGCAAAAGCACCACTGACGTAACTGAAACCATCCTGCGTGACGTAAACTCGGGTATGACCGGTCTCTGATAACACCGCCACCATATATCCCAGGCTGATCATTTCATGTGATGGAACGTTCATTGGGGTTAGAAATCCGCGTCCGCGGCACCACTGATAAAAGCGAGTTCGCCCATATCCCAACACGGCCCCCACATCGGAGAGGTGCTTGAAAGTATCATAATCCTCTGATGGTGAAGGTAAACCGTCATGACTTTCAGGCGTTTTCTTTATCCCAGACAAAATAAACTCCTTTTTTGACGCTGTCGCGTACGATTACCCTTCCTCTAAAATGAATTTAAAAAATCCAAATTTAAAATGCAAATGAATTCCCTGTAACTAAAAGCCTTCCCCAGAAAAAACCCGAAAATAAAACCCCAATAAAAAAACAGAAATAAAAAAATAGAGTATTAATACCGAGTATTAAATCCTTGGCATGGGTAAATATCCTAAATAAAAATAATAGTCAGGCAAGATAAGAATATACTTAGCATGCGTATTATTTCACTCATCAAAACGATGCAATTGCGCTCGGATCATTACGGCATAAAAAGAATGAATAAAACCAGCACCACATCGACCCACCTTCGTCGTGTGGTCGCAGATCCCTACAGACTTCCCCAATGTGCCACATCCTCTCTCAACGCGGCACTTCCTCAATCATACCTAAACAATAACCATTATCATTTCCAATTATTCCGCCAGTTTATTACACTTTCCTACCTCGCCAGTTAGGAACATTCCTAGTCGGAGAGCCTCAGGACAGAGAAAGAGTTAGGGACACCATGAAGAATTACCGTTGTTTGATTGTTTTGCCGCTTTTGATGATGACCGCCTGCACCCAATGGGAAAGGCCCGGCGCGGTCGAGAGTACCCGGGATGCCGAATATGCCGAATGCCGCAGCCGCGGCTACGATCGTTTTCCGCCGGACGTGGTGCGGGACGTGGAGTTCAGCTACGAAAACAAATACATCCCTTGCGAGAAAAATAAGAAAGATTGCCCATCGGGATACCGCTATGACAAAGAGCCGTCGATTAAGACGGTGCAGACCGACCGCAATCAGTCCGCCCGAAACGCCACCATCGAAGCCTGTATGTACAGCAAAGGTTGGCGAGAGAAAACCTACTATTGGCCGCAATGGTGATGTGGCGGCGTTTGCCTAGGGTGACATGCCGCTAATCCATTCAGCCGTCGTCATCACTTCGGTTCAGCCCCAGCGCAACCAGTGTTTCCGCCCTGACCGGCGTTAAAGGCACACGCGGCGGTGGCAAAGGCCAGCCCAAAAGCTGCCTCGCCGCCGCCGCGCAGACTTTACCCTGGCATGCCCCCATGCCACAGCGGCTACTTAGCTTAGCCGTGTTCCAATCCGGCTGATGGCGGACCTGTTCCAGCGCGACGTCTTCGCAGCGGCACAGCAGCGTCTGCGGTTTGGCCAGAGAATTCATGCGTTCATCGAGCGTAAAAGCGGCCGCTGTCGCCGTGGCGAAACGCCGCCACCGCTGCCGCTGCGCCATCATAAAATCGGCTTTTTCCTTCTGACCGGTGGCGGCATAACCGGCAATGGCGCCTTCGGTGAGCGCCAATTCACTGCCGCCGATGCCGGTACATTCCCCGGCGGCATAAATTTGCGCCTGGCTGGTTTGCTGACAATGATCCACCGCTACGGCACCGTGTTCTATCCGACACCCCAGCAGCATGGCCAACTCAATGTTCGCCACCAATCCAAAACCGCAGGCTAACCTGTCGCAGGCGATCGTTCTTTGCCGCCCACCGTTATTGACGTGCACCGAGGTTAAACGGTCTTGCCCCAACGCCGCCAGCACCCGGCTACCGGCACGATAACGATGCGGCATCAGAGAAAACGCCTGATGCAGCTTGGCTGGCCAGCGCCACAAGCCGCCCGCAAACGCCGCCAACCGCCAAAGCGGTGCCTGCTCAGCCACCAGCACCACCTCGCCGCCGGCCTGTTTTACGCTGTTCGCCACCGCCAACAGCAGTGGACCACTGCCTGCTATCACTACTCGCTCACCGCGAATTGTCAGCCCTTGCTTGATTTGCGCCTGTAGACCACCGGCGCCGGTCACCCCCGGCAGCGTCCAGCCGGGAAACGGCAACAGGAGTTCACGAGCGCCATTGCATAAAATCAACTTTTGATAGCGAATCACGCCGCAGCCTTCGGCATCTTCATATGCCAATCGGTTAGCGCCACACTGCGCCACCAGCTTGCAGCCGGACTGCAGCGCAATATTTTCCTTCGTCACCACCGCCTGCCGATAGCGGTTCGCCATTTCAGGCAATGCCACCTGCGGTCCATCGCGCCAGATTTGTCCGCCTGGATGTGGATTATCATCAATCATTCGTACCTGACCACCACTTTCCGCAGCGGCCAGCGCCGCAGCCATGCCGGCCGGCCCAGCGCCGACGATCAGCACCTCACAGTCGAAGTTACTCATCATCGCTCCTCTCGATGCGCATGCCGGCTTGGCACAGCGTCTGGCACGCCAGGCAACGCAGACCGTTAATGGTCACCCGGCACTCCTGACAAATGCCCATGCCGCAAAAGGGGGCCCGTGGTTGGTGTGAAATCGACAACCGGCAACGATCGTCACCGCACAGGCTGAGTGCCGCAGCAACGCTGAGGCCAACCGGCACCCGCCGGTGCTCTCCATCGATACTCAACGAGAGCGTATTTTGTCTTTCATTCATACAGGCAGCTCCTCGACGGCAAACGCGCGCGCCGCCAAATAGGGGGAATCATCAATCTCCGGCGTTTGCCGGCCGATCTGCGCAGTAATCAGCGCGGCACTACCAAGGGCGGTTGTGACACCCAATCCCTCGTGCCCCAGCGCCAACCACAGCCAGGAATGCCGCGGATGTGCGCCCAACAACGGCAGCCCGTCTGCAGAGGCAGCGCGCAGCCCGGCCCAGCAGCGAATGATGTTCATCTGCGCCAGTGCGGGCAAGAAATGCTGCGCACGCTTGAGCATCGCCGCCAACACTGGCATGTCCAACGCCGAATCGACGGCGTCGAACTGGCGGGAAGAGCCGATCAGCCATTGTCCGGTGGGCCGTGCCTGCACATTGAATGCCACCGACGTACCGTCGCTGGCATGCGCGCTGGCGCCATATCCCAACTCCACCAGTTGATGCCGCACCCGCGGCGGGTAGCGATCGGTGATCGCCAGATGGCCCTTCTTGGCGTGCAGCAAAGCCTGCGGCAATAGGCTATTGGCCCTAAGGCCACAGGCCAGGACTACCAGTGGCGCAGCCAGGCGCCTGCCATCCGCCAGCCTCACTGCCCCTTCCTCCAGTGCTGTCGCTTCACCATGTACCACCTCGATCGCCGCACTACCGTCGTCCAACAGCCAGCGAGCCACGAGCGGCGCATACACAATGCCGTCGGCCGGCACCCGCAGCCCACCGGCCAGGCCGTGCCGCAGCATCGGCTCCACGGCGGCGATCTGCTCCGCCGTCAGCAGTTCCGCAGTCACACCCTGCTCCGCCAGCCGCGCCCGCTTTTGTTCGGCAATGCCCATTTCATCCGTTTTATCCGCCAGCCATAGCGTTCCGCAGCCGCGCCAGGCACACGCTTGCGGCATCCGCTCCGTCACTTCACGCCATAACCGCAGCGAATAAGCGCTCAACGCCAGCTCAGCCGGATTATCGTCCATGCATACCAGATGCCCCATGCCGGCGGCGGTCGCACCGGCGCGACGATCGTCCACTACCGAGACACGATACCCTTCCCGCGCCAACCGCCAGGCACAGGCAGCGCCGATGATGCCGGCGCCGATCACGATGACATCGGCTTTCTGTCCGGTGCCCATCAGCGTATTCCCCAGACAAAGGGATCGCGTTCGTCGAGCAGCAGTTGGCTATCGGCACACACATAGGCCTGCCCGCGAATAAAAGGAGTAATACGTTCGCCATTCCAGCGGTAATAGGCCTGGAATTCGCTACCGATCACGCTGACCTGCCGCCACTGCGTTTCCGGTGGCAGTTTGCCGTCCGCCGCCAGACACGCCAGTTTGGCGCTGGTACCGGTACCGCACGGAGAACGATCATAGGCTTTGCCGGGGCACAACACGAAGCTTCGGCTGTCGGCCTGCGGATCGTCACCGAACAGTTCGATATGGTCTATCACTCCGCCGTCTTCACCGCAGATGCCCGCCTGTTCCAATGTCTGCCGCACCGCCCAGGTGAACGCGGTCAATGCCTCCAGATTTTGTCTATCGATAGGTAACGGCGACTCGCCGATCAGGAAGAACCAGTTACCGCCCCAGGCGATATCCCCCGTCACCGGCCCGTATCCCCCAACCTCAAGCCGCACCTGGCGACGGTAACGATAAGCCGCCACGTTCTCCACCGTGACGCTGCCGTCGTCATGCAGCGTGGCGTTTACCGTGCCGACCGGGGTCTCGATGAGATGGCTCCCGGCGTGGATCCGCCCCAGGTGCGCCAGCGAAGCGATCAGCCCGATAGTGCCGTGCCCGCACATACCCAGATAGCCGTTGTTGTTAAAGAAGATCACCCCAGCGGTGGCCTGCGGCGAGCAGGGGCGACACAGCAGCGCCCCCACCAGCACGTCATTGCCGCGCGGTTCGAGCATCACCGCGCAGCGCCAATCGTCATAATGTTGCGCGAAACGCGCCCGCCGTTCCGCCATGCTGCCCTCGCCGAGATCGGGAAACCCTTCCACGATCAGACGTGTCGGCTCTCCGCCGGTATGAGAATCGATCGCCCGCAAAGCGGTGATATGCGCAGAAAGTGCCATCGGCGTCTCCTGAGTTAATGAGATGTTACCAATGGCATTAGCCTGAACGAATGTGGGCATGGCGGCTTGATGCGTTTCGGCGCGGCGAATGAAGAAATCAGCACAGTGATAAAAGTCAGGTCTGACGCGGCGCGGGTATACGCTTAACGAATGCCATAATAATGACTTATTTATCATATTGTTATTTCCATGCTAAACCTTTGTGTAGCGAGAAACACCGCAGTTTTCAAGCAACTGCCAAACACCGCCCGGCAAAAGTATGCGGCAATCCGCATATTTAGCAGCCGGCCGGAAATAGCGCTTGCTTCGTTACAGAAAAGTTAATATTGATGCGAAAGTGCCAACCTGGCCCGCCTGTTTTTCCGGCTAACGACCGAAAAGGGACTGTTATGCGATCCACTTCAGACTATCAGCCTCCGGTTTCTCTCTCGCCGCCTTCGCTTGTTGGGTTGCCGGAGCAGGAGGACGTTTTTGCCGTCGAACATCTGTCGCGTCTGTGCGACGGACTGG
Source organism: Serratia bockelmannii (assembly GCF_008011855.1). Taxonomy (GTDB): domain Bacteria; phylum Pseudomonadota; class Gammaproteobacteria; order Enterobacterales; family Enterobacteriaceae; genus Serratia; species Serratia bockelmannii. The sequence goes on along the minus strand of NZ_VOUX01000004.1, from coordinate 177,462 downwards.
CGCAACAGCGCCCGAACAACCTGCGCGATCTGCTGAATACACTGGCGCTGATCGCGCCGTTGCTGAACGCGATCCCGAACGTGGTGTTCTTTATCAAAGACGCCCAGGCTCGCTACCTGCTGGCCAACCTCACGCTGGCCAAGCGCTGCGGTTTCAAAACCGTCACGCCGCTGCTGGGCAAGACCTCCGCCGACGTTTTTCCCGCTCAGCTCGGATCCGGCTACACCGAGCAGGATCTGCGGGTATTGCGCCACGGCGTGCTGATCCAGGATCAACTGGAGATGCACCTGTACAATGGCCGAGAAACCGGCTGGTGCCTGACGCAAAAGCTGGCGCTGTATGACGCGCAGGGAAGAATCATCGGTATGGCGGGTATTTCTCACGACCTGCAGGAGGCCAGGGCCAATCACCCGGCCTACCAACGGCTGGCGGCGATCGACGTGCATATCCGCCGCCACTACGCGCGACCGATCGCGCTTGAAGAGCTGACGGCGCTGACCGGGTTGTCGGTGGCGCAGATCGAACGCTACTGCAAACGTATCTTCCACCTCACCCCGCGCCAGATGATCCATAAAGTGCGGCTGGAAAAGGCCACGGAACTGCTGGCCGGCGATCTGCCAATCACCGACATCGCGCTACAGTGCGGCTATACCGATCACAGCGCCTTCAGCCGTCAGTTCAAAGCGATGACCGGCTCCACGCCGCGCGATTTCCGCCTGACGCTTTCCGCTTAACGCGCTGATTTACCTGGTTACCTCCCTCTCTTCACGGCGCACCGGCGCCTGGTTTTTTTCATGCCCGCTTTCCGCCGCCATTGTGCCAATTTCGTCGCGGCAATCGGCGAAAAGCGTCAAGCCTCCCTGCGCAATACCGGTCAATCTGTCGGTGAGCCTTACTAAAGATTCACTTTTCATTAACACTTTCGGACGACAGGACAAACACTATGAGCCATAAAGCCATAAGCTGGAGCGGCGTATTCCCGGCGGTGACGACCCAGTTCCGCAACGATTTCTCTCTGGACCTCGACGCCACCCATACGGTGATCAAAAACCTGGTGCGCGACGGCGTCTCCGGTCTGGTGGTGTGTGGCACCGTCGGTGAAAACACCTCGATGACGATGCAGGAAAAGCTGGCGGTGATCGAAGTGGCGAGAGACGCCGCCGACGGCAAAGTGCCGGTGATCGCCGGCATCGCCGAGTTCACCACCGCCTTCGCGCAGAACATGGCGCGTGAAGCGCAAAAGGCCGGTGTCGATGGCATTATGGTGATGCCGGCGCTGGTTTATTCCGCCAAGCCGCACGAAACCGCCGCGCACTTCCGCAGCGTCGCCGGCGCGACCGATCTGCCGATCATGGTCTACAACAACCCCCCCATTTACAAAAATGACGTCACACCCGACATCCTGACTTCGCTGGTCGACTGCGAGAACATCGTGTGTTTCAAAGACTCCTCGGGCGATACGCGCCGCTTTATCGACCTACGCAACGAAGTCGGCGATCGCTTCGTGCTGTTCGCCGGGTTGGACGATGTGGTGCTGGAAAGCATCGCCGTCGGCGCGCAAGGCTGGATCTCCGGCATGTCCAATGCTTTCCCGCGCGAAGGGGAAACCCTGTTCCGTCTGGCTAAGGAAAAGCGCTATGAGGAAGCATTGGCGCTGTACAGCTGGTTCATGCCGCTGCTGCACCTCGATGCCCGTCCCGATCTGGTGCAATGCATCAAGCTCTGCGAACAGCGGGTTGGCCGCGGCAGCGCCGTCACTCGCCCACCGCGCCTGGCGCTGCAGGGGGAAACGCTCACCGAGATCAATGCCGTGATCGATAAAGCGCTGGCCACTCGTCCGGCGCTGCCGAACGTCGGCCTGTAACGCCTTCACCGCCCGGCCAGGCCGGGCGTCGCTCTTTATTTACCGGGGGAATCCATGCCCAACGAACGCCACGTCGCCATCAGCGGCCAACAATTTATCGGCGGCCAGCGCCGCGCCGCAGGGGAAGCTGCGCTGCTCAGCCTGCGCGCCGACGACGGTCAGCCGACCGGCTACCGCTTCCACCAAGCCACGGCGGCTGAAACCGCCGCCGCCGCCGAAGCCGCTGCCACGGCCTTTGTGCCCTATTCGCAACTCAGCGCCGAGCAACGCGCGAACTTTTTGGACACCATCGCCGAGGAGCTAGATGCCTTGGACGAAACCTTCTTCGCCCTCGCCACACAGGAAACGGCCCTGCCGCCAGCGCGCTTGAGCGGCGAACGCGCCAGAACCAGCGGTCAGATGCGGCTGTTCGCCACGCTGCTGCGGCGCGGCGATGTCGAGGGCGTACGCATCGACTGCGCGCTGCCACAGCGTTCCCCCCTGCCGCGCCCCGATCTGCGTCAATACCGCACGGCGCTCGGCCCGGTGGCGGTATTCGGCGCCAGCAACTTCCCGCTGGCGTTTTCCACCGCGGGTGGCGATACCGCCGCCGCGCTCGCCGCCGGCTGCCCGGTCGTGTTCAAAGCACACATCGGCCATATGATCACCGCCGAGCTAACCGCTCAGGCGATCGAGCGCGCACGGGAACGCACGGGGATGCCCTCTGGCGTCTTCAACATGCTCTTCGGCAACCGCGTGGGGGCCGATTTAGTACAACATCCGGCGATTCAAGCGGTGGGATTCACCGGCTCGCTGCAAGGCGGCCGGGCGCTGTTCGATCTGGCGATGCAACGTCCCCAACCTATTCCGGTCTTCGCCGAAATGTCGAGCATCAACCCGGTAATGATCCTGCCCAAGGCGCTGGCGCGGCGCGGGCAGCACATCGCGCAGGAACTGGTCTCTTCCTTCACGCTCGGCTGCGGTCAGTTCTGCACCAAGCCCGGCGTGATCGTCGCGCTGCGCGGCGCCGCCTTCGATCGGTTAACCGAAACGATGAGCGCCCTGGTCAACGCCGCCGAGCCGCAGCCGATGCTGAATGCCGGCACCCTGGAGCACTACCGTCACGGGCTGGCGGCCCTCGATGCCCACCCGGGTATGCGGCGGCTGGCAGGCCGAAGCGAAACGCCTGCTCTTCGGGCGGCGGCGCAGCTTTATCAGGCGGAGGGGGCGCTGTTGCTGCAGGCCGACCCGCTGCTGCAACAGGAGGTCTTCGGCCCGGCCAGCATCCTGGTGGCGATGGATAACGAAGCGCAGCTGCATGCGGCGCTAACGGCATTGCAAGGCCAGTTGACCGCCACGCTGCTGGCGGACGACGACGATCTCGATATGGCCGCCGGGCTAACGGCACTGTTGGCGCGCAAAGCCGGTCGGGTACTATTCAACGGGTACCCGACCGGGGTGGAAGTGTGCGACGCCATGGTACACGGCGGCCCTTACCCGGCCACCAGCGACGCACGCGGCACCTCGGTAGGCACGCTGGCGATCGAGCGTTTCCTGCGGCCAGTTTGTTTGCAAAACACCCCTGCGGCGCTGTTGCCGCCGGCGCTGCAAGACGCCAACCCGCTCAACCTGCTGCGACTGGTTAACGGCGCTTACACCCGAGATCCCCTGGTTTCACCTGCCCAACATTAGCCCGGCCGCATCTGCCTGCCACTCAATAACAAAAGGGTAATACCATGACAACCCAAGGCAAATTCAAGAAGCAGCTTACGCTCACCGATCTGACGTTCATTGGTCTGGGCGCCATCTTCGGCTCCGGTTGGCTGTTCGCCGCCAGCCACGTCTCCTCCATCGCCGGCCCGGCCGGCATCTATTCCTGGCTGATCGGTGGTCTGGCGGTGCTGCTGCTCGGCATCGTCTACTGCGAGTTGGGCGCCGCTCTGCCGCGCGCCGGCGGCATCATTCGCTATCCGGTATTCTCGCACGGTGAACTAATGGGTTATCTGCTGGGGTTTATCACGCTGATCGCCTTCTCCAGCCTGATCGCCATCGAAGTCGTCGCCGCCCGGCAGTACGCTGCCGCCTGGTTCCCGTTCCTCAGCCAGCCGGGGTCCGGCGATCCAACAGCGATCGGCTGGCTGGTGCAGCTGGCGCTGCTGTGTTTTTTCTTCGCGCTCAACTACTACAGCGTCAAAACCTTCGCCAAATCCAATAACCTGATCAGCGTGCTGAAGTTTCTGGTGCCCCTGCTGGTGATCGTGGTGTTGTTCAGTTTTTTCAAACCGGAAAACCTGCACAGCCAGGGCTTTGCCCCTTTCGGTTCCGCCGGGGTTGAGGCCGCCATTTCCGCCGGCGGCATCATCTTCGCCTACCTCGGCCTGACGCCGATCATTTCGGTCGCCAGCGAGGTGCAAAGGCCGCAGCGCACCATTCCTATCGCGCTGATCCTGTCGGTGGTGCTGTCCACCATCATCTATGTGCTACTGCAGATAGCGTTTCTCGGCAGTATCCCTAGCGAGATGCTGAGCGGTGGCTGGGCCGGCATCAGCCAACAGTTCTCCCTGCCGTTCCGCGACATCGCCATCACGCTGGGCATGGGATGGCTGGCGTTTCTGGTAGTCAGCGACGCGATCGTTTCGCCGAGCGGCACCGGCAACATCTATATGAACGCCACGCCTCGCGTGATCTACGGTTGGGCGCGCGCCGGCACCTTCTTCAAACTGTTCACCCGGGTGGATAGCGAGTCCGGTATCCCGCGTCCGGCGCTGTGGTTGACCTTCGCTCTCTCGGTATTCTGGACGCTGCCATTCCCGTCCTGGGAAAAGCTGATCGGCGTGGTGTCCGCCGCACTGGTGTTGAGCTACGCCATCGCCCCGGTCACCGCCGCCGGGCTGCGGCGCAATGCGCCCGATATGCCGCGTCCGTTCCGGGTGCGCGCTTTCTGCGTGCTCGGCCCGCTGTCGTTTATCATTTCGGCGTTGATCGTCTTCTGGTCCGGCTGGGACACCGTCTCCTGGCTGCTCGGCTTGCAGATCCTGATGTTCTTCATCTATATCCTGTTCAAAAATCAGGTGCCGACCCACGCCGTTAGCCTTCGGCAGCAAATTTGGTCCTCGTTGTGGCTGATCGTCTTCTATGCGCTGGTGATCGGGCTTTCCTACCTCAGCAGCTTCGGCGGCATCGGTGCCATTGCCCATCCGTGGGACACCTTCACCATGGCGGTGATTGCGCTGGCGATTTACTACTGGGGCGCCTATACCTGTTTACCCCAGGCCAATTTTATCGGCGATGAAGAAGAATGAACCCAGGGGGGGACATCGAGATGACATCCATGCACGTTCTGTCGTTGGAACAGGCTTATCAACTGGCGCTGCGTACGCTGCGCAGCAACGGTTTCAATCAGGCACATGCCGAAGCGGTGGCGCAAAATGTCACCCAGGGCGAACGCGACGGCTGCGCTTCTCACGGCTTATACCGGCTGTTGGGCTGCGTGCGATCGCTGCGGGTAGGCAAGGTCTCTGCCGATGCGGTACCCAAGTTGTTCGACCAGGCGCCGGCCATCTTGCGTGCCGACGCCGGCGGCGCGTTTTCCCTGCTGGCCTACCGCACCGCTCTGCCGGCCTTTATCGGTAAGGTGCGCGCCAATGGCATCGCCGCGCTGGCGATCAACCGCTGCGTGCATTTCTCCGCGCTGTGGGCCGACATAGAACCGCTGACCGAACAGGGGTTGGTGGCCTTAGCCTGCACACCCAGCCACGCGTGGGTGACGCCGGCCGGCGGTTCGCGTCCGCTGTTTGGCACCAACCCCATCGCCTTCGGCTGGCCACGCCCGGATCGGCCGCCGTTTTTATTCGATATGGCCACCAGCGCGGCGGCGCGCGGCGAAATCGAACTGCACCGCCGCGCTGGCACCCCGCTGCCTGAAGGCTGGGGCATTGATAAGGCAGGCAATCCGTCCACCGATGCCGCCAGCGTGTTGGAGGGCGCGATGCTGACCTTCGGTGGGCATAAGGGCTCGGCGCTGGCGGCGATGGTTGAATTGCTGGCAGGGCCGCTGATCGGCGATATGACCAGCAAGGAATCGCTGGCCTATGACAACGGCACCGGTTCGTCGCCTTACGGCGGTGAGTTGATCATCGCGTTGGATCCCAAGCGTTTTCTCGGTGCGGATAAGGCGAAATATTTCGCCGGAGCAGAAGCGATGTTTGCCGATATGCAGGCGCAAGGCGCACGCATCCCCGGCGAGCGGCGTTATCGACAACGGCGGCAGAGCGAGCAATACGGCGTGGAAATTCCCAGGACATTGTACGACGAAATAATGGCGCTGTGCGATTAGCGCCGGATTGATGCCCCGCGCCGGCAACCCGGCGCGGGGAAAGGCTTATCCAGCCTGAGCCAGATCGCTGTGCAGGCGCTTGCGCCACACCGGTTTGGTGTCCCAACGGGCGAAGTGTTTCGCCTCTTTACCCGGCTGCACCTGATGCCACATGTCTTCTTGCCACCGGATCGGTTCCTTTCCTCGCAACGTTGGACGGGTCTGTTTAATCGTCCGTTGCAAGACGCTCGCTTCTTCCGCAGAAATGTTCGGCGCCTGTCTGGCGGCGTCCAGCGCACGGCTTCCCAGCGGCGCCATCACCTGATACAACACGTTGACCTGCTGCAGCGTCGCTTGCTGATTAGTGCTCATCCCCTTACCCGACCAACCGTCGAAGTTTTCACCGGGATCGTCCCCCTGCGCACGATACTCATTACCAGGCCCCTCGACGATGTTCCATCCTTGCCAGGTCACCAGAGTGTGTAATCCATCGCGATCCTGCAGGTTTTTATTCTTGATCTGTGTGATCACCTCGGCACGGTTTGGCACACCGATCAGGTTCATAAACTCGTCCAGCGCGTTCCAATGCTGCCCCGCCACCAGACCATTCCAGACATTACGCAAACAGTTCCAAGGAATGGTGTGATGCCAGGTCAGCGTGATAAGCGGTTTGGTTGACGCATGTTGCCAACGGCTCGGTTCACTGCCCCGATCGCCTCTAATGATCCCATCGACTTCTAATGGCATAGCTGCCCCTCTTCTGGCTGAGATGAAGAATATGCGCAAGGCCGGTGACCCGGGTGGCATAAAAACGTCAGCTAAAATCGTAGCAGCTCACACTGAGATGGCAATAAAACGCAAGGCACGCTCTGCCGCAGACCGGCAACCGCAGAGCGCGCCCGAAAACGGTGGGCTTAAGAGGGATTATCTGACCACCATCACCGAAATATTGGCATGGCGAACGATGGCGGCGGCGTTAGATCCCAGCAGATAGGTTTTCACGCTCGGGCGCCGTGAACCGATAATGATCAGGTCGGCGTCGATCTCTTCCGCCAGTTCCAACACCTGATCGCGCGCAGAACCGAAGCTGACGGTGTAATTAAGGCGATCCAACGGCAGATCGATTTCCGACATGATTTTCTTCAGTTTGTCCACCGCCTTCACCTCCGCCTGATTCTCAAATTCCTTGAGACCGAACGAATAGGCAGTAACAAAAGCCGAGGCATCCGGTAGCGCATGGAAGAAATGCACTTTAGCGCCGGACATCTTCGCCAAATATTCCACATGCTTCAGCGCATGCTCGGTCAACATATCCTCTTCAATATCGATCGGCACTAAAATAGTCTTGTACATATCACATCCTTTCTATGTAAACCGGGTGCCAACAGAATACTGCCGCGTACGGGCGCGGTGAATCGCTTTATCACGCTTTTGTGATCGGGGGGTAAATACTGATAAGGATAGCTTTTAATTTAACAAAATATAAACATCACACCGATAACGGATAGGCGATTAATTATTTATTTCTCGAGATTAAATCAGCTGTAAATAAACCGCTTTGGCGGTGGCGGCGGTCTTATTGGCGACAGAAAGTTTTTTAATCGAGTTGCCTATGTGGAAATTGATCGTGCGCTCGCTCACCCCCATCAACAGCGCGATCTCTTCCGCCGTTTTCCCTTCGCTGCACCAGCGTAAAATGTCTTTTTCGCGCAGCGTCAGCACGTCTTTTATCGCGTCGTCGTTCACCGATATCAAGGCTTCACGCAGCGTTTTATGGGCGGTTTGCGCCAGCCAAAGGAAAAAGGTTTCATTTGCCGCACGCGCTTGTGGCGTTTGCTCCGGTAGCGCTGTGCCGGCAAACGTCAGGATCCCCAGCCTGCCATAGCAATCCTTGACCGACTGCGACCAACCGGCGCACAGGCCAAACTGCGCCATACGTCGCCAAAGCGTCGGCCGATCGTGATAAAAACGTTCGTCCCACTGGAACTGCAGCGTGGAATGGTGAGCGCGCTCAATGACCGGATCCTGCAAATACACCCGCTGCCGCCGATAATCTTCGAGATACTCTGCTGAAAAATTACCTTCGATCAGCATCTTGGGGCGGCTGGCCGGATAACAGGAAAACACGATGTAGGAGAAATAATCAAACCCCAACGCCTCGGCGCAGGGCCCCAGTTGCGTCAGAAAGCATTCGCGATCGGCCAGGCTGCCAATCACCTCCGCCATGAGCCGTTGAGTGCGGGTATCCATAACGCAGGTTCTCCAGATAGCGATGCCGATTATCGATAGGTCAGACTCACTATAGAATATCGCCGCCCGGCGCCAGTAGCCGTTTCATATAATAAAAAATACCAACGCTATAACGAAAACAGCTATTCCCCTTAAAATAAGCCTTTTTATTGCGCCGAACAGGAAAACTACGCGAATAGCATAATCCCTTCAGGACGTAAACCTGTCATTTCTACCGTTAGACAGCCAGGACACCGCCAATTACTTTCCAAACAGGCACCCGGTGCCGCCGTAAATCCAAAGAGATAATAAGCATTTGCGAATTTCGCATGGCATACAGTGACGGGGATTTTCTATGGCAGAAAGTAATGCGGCAATTCAATCGGCTGCGATTATCGGCGCGGGAACGATGGGCAGAGGCATCGCTTATCTTTTCGCGCACAAAGGCATTCGTACGGTGCTTTATAATCGCAACGGCAATACCCTCAATCAGGCTCGCGAATATATCGCGCAAGACCTGAACAAGAAAGTCGAACAGGGCAAGATCGCGCTGCAGGATAAAAGCTCAGTGCTGGCCAATCTGGTGTTCTCGACGGCGCTTGAGGCTATCGCCGACAGCGAGTTGGTGATAGAAACCATCGCCGAGCATGAACAAACCAAACTTGAGGTGTTGGCGGCCATCGCCGCAGTGGTCAAGCCCGATACGCTGATCGCCACCAATACCTCCTCACTGTCACTTAACAAGCTGGCAACCGCGGTGACGCACAGCGAGCGGTTTATCGGTTTGCACTTTTTCAACCCTGCGCCGCTGATGAAACTGATTGAAATCATCCCGGCCTACTTTACCGCACACGCCACCACGGAACGTTGCCGTCAACTGGTGGCCGCGTTGGGGAAACGCGATGTCGTCTGCCAGGCCACGCCGGGGTTTATCGTTAACCGCATGGCCCGCCCCTACTACCTGGAAGGGTTCCGCCTGTTGGAAGAACACGTGGCGCGCGCGCCGCAGATCGACCGTGCCCTCAAGGCCGGCGGACACTTCCGCATGGGGCCGCTCGAGCTGACCGATTTTATCGGCCAGGACATCAACTATCAGGTCAGCCGGCAAATCTGGCAGGACATGCAATACGACCCGCGCTATACCCCCGGCCATCTGCAGCGTTCGCTGGTCGATGCCGGTCTGTTGGGGAAAAAGAACGGCCGCTCCTATTTTGCCGCCGAAGAAACCGCCCCGCCAGTGACGGCCGCCATCGATGCAGACGTCGAGACGCTGCGCGTTTACGGCGAACACCCTTTTTTTACCCTGTTGCAACAGCGAGCCGCACGTCAGTGGCCACAGCTGCGCGTGGAACAACGGCCGGCCTTACCGAGCCTGGGGCCGGCCGTCCAGATCAATGACGCATTCACCGTCAGCATCACCGATGGCCGCACGGCGAGCCAGTTAGCCGAGCAGACGACGGCTGACGCTTTTGTGGTCGACATCGCCCTGAACTACGCCGACACGGCGTATCTGGTTGCGGCGCACAATCGCTATGCCTCTGCGGCCAATAAGGCGCTGTTTTTACGCCTGCTGCACACTGCGATCCCGCAGGTTGAATTTATCAAAGATTCCCCGGCGCTGATCGTCGCTCGCGTCCTCAGCAGCCTGATCAATGAGTCGGTGATCATGGTGGAAAGCGGCGTTTGCAGCCGGGAAGACATTGATGTCGCCGCCGTCGCGGGCGTTAACTACGCCGGCGGCATTTTCGACTGGCTCGGTAAACTGGGGGAGAAAAACGTCAGGACGACGCTGAGCAATCTGGCGCAGCTGCTGCACGCAGCGCGCTATGCGCCGCATTACACCCTTCTGCACGCCGCGCAACCGGCGCTGACGACCACGCCTTGAGGAGCCATGATGAACATTAACGATGACGGCGTTTATCTGATCGACGGCACGCGCACGGCGATCGGCGCCTATGGCGGCAGCCTGGCGCATACCCGCCCCGACGACATGGCGGCGACGATCATTCGCGGCCTGCTGCAGCGCCATCCGGCGGCGGAAGCGAATCTGGACGAAGTGGTTCTGGGCTGCGCCAATCAGTCCGGCGAAGACAACCGCAACGTCGCCCGCATGGCAACGCTGCTTTCCGGGTTGGACCCGTCGGTGCCGGCCATCACCCTCAACCGCCTTTGCGCATCCGGGTTGGATGCGGTGATCTACGCCGCGGCGAAAATCCGCAGCGGTCTTAGCGAACTGGTTTTGGCCGGCGGTGTGGAAAGCATGAGCCGCGCACCCTATGTGCTGAGCAAGGGCGAAACGCCGTTCGACAAAGGCGTGAAGCTGTATGACACCACGTTGGGATGGCGCTTCGTCAATCCGCGGCTGGCGGAGCGCTACGGCAGCGACCCGCTGGGCATCACGGCGGAAAACGTGGCCCAACGGCAACATATCTCACGCGAGGAACAGGACCTGTTCGCGCTGGCCTCGCAGCAAAAGGCCCGCCGGGCGATCGACAGCGGCCGGCTGGCGCGGGAAATCACGCCCGTGGACGTGCCGGCGGATCGTAAAAACACCCGCACATTCGCGCAGGATGAATTTCCCCGGCTCAGCACGTTGCAACAGCTGCAGGCGCTGAAACCGGCGTTCTCCGCCGGCGGTTCGGTCACGGCGGGCAATGCTTCCGGCATCAACGACGGCGCCGCCGCGCTGCTATTGGCTTCCGGTCGCTACGTGAAACGCCAGGGCTGGCAACCGCTGGCGGAGATCGGCGACAGCGCGGCCGCCGGCGTTGAACCGGCGCTGATGGGGCTGGGGCCGATCGCCTCCACCGAGCGCTTACTGCAGCGCGGCGGGTTCACCTTGAACGACTTCGACATCATCGAGATTAACGAAGCGTTCGCCTCACAGGTTCTGGCGGCGCTGAAACACTGGCGCATCGACGCCAACGACGCGCGGGTCAACCCGAACGGCGGCGCCATCGCGCTCGGTCATCCGCTGGGGATGTCCGGTGCGCGCCTGGTGCTGTCGGCGGCGCTGGAATTACGCGACCGACAGGCAAGCAACGCATTGGTGACGATGTGCGTCGGCGTCGGTCAGGGCCTGTCATTAAACCTTAAAGCCGTTTAACACAAGGAACATACGATGAGCGTACTGAACATTCTTGAAGAAAAGCTGGCGGAAACCAAAAAACAGGGGCGTTTTCGCGAGTTTCTCAACCTTGAACGCGGCGTGCAGGACAAACCCTGGGCCACCAGCCACGGGCACCACGGCGAGCGCCGTCTCAACGTCTGGTGCTCGAACGACTATCTGGCAATGAGCCACCACCCCAAAGTGCTGCTGGCCACCACCGACGCGGTTAACCGGGTCGGGCTGGGCACCTGCGGCGCCCGCAGCATTTCCGGCACCTCGGTCTACCACAGCGAGCTGGAAACGCTGCTGGCCAGCGCCTACGGCAAAGAGTCGGCGCTGCTGTTCACCACCGGTTTCGGCGCCAACGACGCCACCTTATCCACCCTGTGCGACGCCATTCCCGATCTGATCGTGTTCTCCGACGAACTGAATCACGCCTCGATGATTTACGGGATTCGCTACAGTAAAGCGGAGAAAAAAATCTTCCGCCACAATGATGTAGCACACCTCGCCGAGCTGCTGCAGGCCGCCGATCCGGCGCGGCCAAAGCTGATTGCCTTCGAATCGCTGTATTCCATGGACGGTGACTTTGCTCCCCTGGCGCAGATCGTGGCGCTGGCGGAACAGTATCAGGCGCTGACCTATCTCGACGAAATTCATTCGGCCGGCGTGTATGGCGAACGGGGATTGGGCTATGCCGAACAGCTGGGCCTGTTGGATAAAATCACTATTATCCAAGGCGGATTCGGCAAGTCTTACGGTGCGGCGGGTGGCTATATCGCCGCGCCCCGCTCGGTGGTGGAAGCGGTGCGCAGCTGGGCGCCGGCATTCGTCTTCAGCACCTCGTCACCGGCGCCGGTGGTAGCCGCCGCGTTGGCCAGTTTTAGATACAACCTCGAGCATGACACCCAGCGCAAGCACCTGCTGGCGATCGTCGATCACCTGAAAACCGGCCTGCGCGCCGCCGGCATTCCGCTGGTGTCGGCAGACAGCCATATCCTGCCGCTGCTGGTCGGCGATCCGCACCGCAACAAACACATCAGTAAAGTGCTGCTCGATGAGCATGATATTTACGTGCAACCGGTCAATGCCCCGACGGTGCCCGCAGGCAGCGAGCGACTACGGGTAACGCCGACCTCGGCACATTCCCATGCCGACGTGGAGACCTTCCTGGCGGCACTAGGCCGGGTCTGGGCAGCGAACGATCTGCGGAGGGCAGGATGAAGTTAGCGGATTATAACGGCCATCTGGTCACGCTTTGTCTGATGGCGACCGGGACGTTCGCCATCGGCACCGACGCCTTTATCGTCGCCGGCGTGCTCAGCGACATTTCCGACACCTTTGCCGTCAGCCCCGCGCAAGCGGGGCAGTTGATATCGATATTCGCGCTGGCTTATATGCTGTTCGCCCCCCTCACCGCCTGGCTGCTGGGTAATGTCAACCGCAAGCATATCCTGCAGTTGGCGTTGGTGCTGTTCATCGCCGGCAACCTGGCCTGCGCCTGGGCCACCAGCTATCTGCAGATCGCGTTCGGCAGAGTGCTGGCGGCATTGGGGGCGGCCTGTTACACGCCGCAGGCCGCCGCCGCTGCGGTGGGGCTGGTGGCGGAAAAACGCCGCGGCCTGGCTATTTCCATCGTCTATGGCGGTATGACGTTGGCTATTGCGCTCGGCATTCCGTTCGGTACCTTTCTCGCCAAACTGATCGGCTGGCGTGAAATCTTTCTGTTCATCGCCCTGCTGGGGGCGATTGCGCTGCTGGGCCTTTCGCTGGCGCTGCGCGCCATTGCGCCACCGGGCAAGCATTCGCTGAAAGAGCGGCTCGCTCCGCTGCGGCAAAAGGCGGTGCTGACTACGCTACTGATCACCTTTTTTGCCGTTTGCTCGGAACACATCGTCTACAGCTACGTCAGCGTGTTGCTGAAAAACACCCAGTTCGGCCCTGAGGCGATCCTGCCCCTCGCGCTGCTGGTGTTCGGCATTGGCGCGGTGATCGGCAATTTTGCTTCCGGCGCGTTAACCGATGCCCTCGGCAGCAAGTTCGTGCTGCTGTTTTCCGTGGCGATCCAGACGCTGTCTCTGTTTTTGCTGGCCTTTTATGTCACCTCGCCCTGGTGGGTACTGGCCATCTTCCTCGTCTGGGGCATTACCGGCTGGATGTACCTAGTACCGATCCAGCATCACCTGTTGTCGCTATCGAAACGCTTTGGCGCGCTGACCGTGTCGCTCAACAGCTCGGTGTTGTACGCCGGCATCGCGGCGGGCGGGATGCTGGGCGGCCTGACGCTCTACGCGCTGCCGGCCTATTACCTGCCGCTGTTTTCGCTGCCGCTCGGCGCCATCGCCCTGCTGCTGACGCTGTTGTTTTTCCGGGGAGAAGCCAGCGATGAGTGAAGTTCTTCCGGTGCTTTATGAGCGCCATGGCGCGCAGGTTGCGGTCATCACCCTTAATCGGCCGGAAAAAAAGAACGCCATCAACCTGCAGATGGCCGAGTTGATCCGCACCTACCTGCGGCAGGCGGATAACGATGACTCGGTGCGAGCGATCGTGCTGGCCGGCCAACCGGCGGTATTTTCCGCCGGCATGGATATCAACGCCTTTCATCAGGGTGAACTGCCCATCGTCACGCCGGAGGGGTTTGGCGGGCTGATCCATGCACAGATTGCCAAGGTGATCATCGCCGCCGTTGACGGCATCGCGTACGGAGGCGGATTTGAGCTGGCGCTGGCGTGCGATCTGATCGTCGCCGGCCAGAACGCACGCTTCAGCTTCCCCGAAACCGGGCTCGGGTTAGTCGCCGCACAAGGTGGGTGCGCGCGCTTGCCGACGCGTATCTCCCCCTATGTCGCGCTCGACTGGCTGCTGACCGGCAGAACCGTCGGCGCACAGGAGGCGCTGTCACACGGCGCCATTTCCCGTATCAGCGAGGGGACGGCCCGGGAAGAAGCGCTGCGCATCGCCGAACAGATCGCCGGAAAAGATCTTGCTGCCAGCCAAGCGGTGAAGGCCATCGTGCGCCAGGGGCTGGCACGGCAAGAAGCCCCCTCATTCGATTTTCAACAAGGCCCGGTCGAGCGCCTGCGTCAGGCCGCCGCCCGCCGATAATGCCCCTGCCGGTTCGTCTGAACCGGCATTTCCCGTTTGTCCTCCACCGCTCATTTTACGCAGCCCGCCTCTCGGCGCTGGGTTACACTGCCGGTAGTCCTAATGCGCTGATAAGGAAAAATAATGCGCCTTTTGCCTCTGCAGACCCCCAGACTGATCCTGCGCCCGTTCACGGCCGACGATCTGCCCCACTTTACCGCCTACCGCAGTCACCCTGACGTGGCGCGCTATCAAAGCTGGAGCGACTACAGCGCCACCGATGCGCAGGCCTTTTTCGAACGGCAACGGCAGCTCGCGTTCAACCGTGACGACAGCTGGTTCCAGCTGGCGGTCGAGCGCCGTGAGGACGGCGCGTTGCTCGGCGATGTCGCGGTGCATTTCTTCGATGAGGGGCGCCAGGCTGAACTGGGCGTGACCTTCGCGCCCAGCCACCAGCGGCAAGGGCTGGCGCGCGAGGCGCTGAGCGCCGTCATCGCTCTGCTGTTCGGGCCGTTGGCGAAGCACCGTATTACTGCGGTGGTGGACACGCGTAATCTTGGCGCCGCCACGCTGTTCGGCAAGTTGGGTTTTCGCCGCGAGGCCTATTGGCGGCAAAACGTGTTTTTCAAAGGCGCATGGGGCGACGAATTCGGCTTTGCCCTGCTGCAAAGCGAATGGCGGGAGAATGCAAGGCATGACGCTGCTGAATAAATACCTTGGGCAATACCAGTTCTCGGAACGGCATGCGATCGCCATCGCCGCGCCGCAGGCTCGGATCCTGGCGGCCGTGGCCGCCTACGATCCCAAGCACGATCGTTTCTTCCGCAGCATGATAGCGCTGCGCGAATTGCCCGCGCGGCTGATGCCACGCGATAAGCCCAGCCCGCCGCCGTTTGGCCTGCATAATTTTTGCCTGCTTGAGCAGGATGACAGCGCGTTGGTCTATGGCCTGATCGGCCGCTTTTGGCAGGCTGAGTACGGTCTGGAGCAGGTCGCTGACGGAGCGGGCTTTCTGGCCTTCGCTCAGCCCGGCGTCGCCAAACTGGCGCTGGGGTATGTCGTGAGTCCCCTCGAGGGTGGGCGCTGCCGTCTGGTGACGGAAACGCGCATCTTCTGCCCCGACGACGCCAGCCGGCGGCGGTTTACCCCGTATTGGTATGCTATTCGCCTGGTGAGCGGGTTGATAAGACGCCGCATGCTGCGCGCCATTAAAACCGCCAGCGAAAAGCGGGTAGTGAATCATTCACCAAGCTGATTCATTTAAGAGCATTCTTAGAGAATGAAAATCATTATCAGCCTATTTTTTAATCACAACAAGATAGTAGTGAGAAGCCATTGACCCCGCCCCCTGCGGGGATTTTTTCGCCTATTTATCGCCTGTTTCAGGAAACGCCTGCATAAACAGGAAGGTGCAAGGCTTGCGCTGATACTGATTGATCTGCGGCACCAGCCGGGTGAAATGCTCGGTCTGACAATGCACGTCCAGGGCGGCGCGGTCCGGCCAGCTTTCGATAAAAATAAAGTGCCCGGGATCCTGCTGGTCGATGCACAGTTCATAACTGATGCACAGCGGCTCTTGACGGGTTTTCGCCACCAGCTCGCGATACCATGGCATAACGGTGTCAATGTGTTCCGGATGGATAAAATCTTCAGCGATGACCTTCAGCATGTTGCGCTCCTGCATTCTGTTTTGCCGTGCTTCACCTTATCGTCCTCACTCCCGAGATGAAAGCGCCCTACTCCAGGTCTATCACCGGGTTGCCAATTCGGTGATAACGCACACAGATCTCGATCAAAACGCTTGAACGCGCCATAGCCCTGTGTGAACGTTTGATTAACAAAAAAGCAACACACCATTCACTATGGTGATGTCTGCATCAACCTGCCGACCCGATACGCGGCATTTTTTTCGCCCTTAAAGGCCTGACCATTAGTCCTTTAGACCTTTATATCTCACGAAGAAAATCCGCTGTGACCGTCGTGTTGAGGGCAACGGCGCCAGGACGGTCCTTATGACCGACGCTTGTCATTCTCAGAAGAGAGGTTATCGCCAGTGAATCACGCCACCTATGCCGTTCCAGCGCTCAACGCCGCCATCCGCAAAACCTGGCGCAGACTGGTGCCCTTGATGTTCGCCATGTACTTCATCGCGTTTATCGACAGGGTTAACGTCGGCTTTGCCAAGGACGCGATGGCTATCGACATCGCGCTGTCGCAATCCGCCTTCGCATTGGGCGCCGGGATATTTTTTGCCGCCTATGCGCTGTTCGGCATCCCGGCCAATCTGCTGATGAACCGCTGGGGCGCCAAACGCTGGCTTAGCGCCACCACCGCACTGTGGGGGGCGCTGTCGGCCTGTACCGGGCTGGTGACCAACGAACAGCAATTTATCATCCTGCGGTTTCTGCTGGGGATCGCCGAAGCCGGCTTTTACCCTGGCATCCTGTTGCTGGCGTCGATCTATTTTCCCAATAAGGTGCGCGCCTCGGTCATTGGCATTTTCGTGCTCGGCGTGCCGGCGGCCCTGACGCTCGGCTCACCGCTGTCGGGGGCATTGCTGGAGATGCACGGCGTGTTGGGTAAACCCGGCTGGTTCTGGATGTTCGTGCTGGAAGGGCTGCCGGCCGTCGCCCTCGGCGTCTTCGCCTTTTTCTATCTCGACGATAACCCTCGGCAGGCTCGCTTTTTGACCGAGGAAGAACGCACGGCATTGGTCACACAGTTGGCTGACGAACAGCAGCAGACCGAAACCAGCAGCGTCAAAGCGGCAATGAGAAGCGGCACCGTTTGGCATCTGGCGTTGATCTACGGCACCCTGCAAATCGGCGTGTACGGCCTGATGTTTTTCCTGCCGTCGCAGGTCGCCTCGCTGATGGGCACCCATCTCGGTTTCAAGGCCTCGCTGGTGGCCGCCATTCCCTGGGCGTTCTCCGCGCTGGGCGTCTATTTCCTGCCGCGCTATGCCGACAGAAAAACCGCCAGAAGATTACCGATCGCCGTGGGGTGCATGGTCGCGGCAGCGCTGGGGTTGGTCGTTTCTTCCTATGCCGGCCCTCTGCTCGCTATCGTCGCCCTGAGCTGCTGCGCAGTCAGTTTCCTGGCGGTACAGCCGATTTTCTGGACGTTTCCCGCGCAGGTGCTCACCGGCCCGGCGCTGGCGGCCGGCATCGGTTTTTGCACCACGCTCGGCGCCGCATTCAGCTTCTTAGCCCCGCTGATCCGCACGGAGGCGGAACAGCGTTTTCACAGCCCGCATGCCGGGCCGCTGGTGCTGGCCGCCTTTTCACTGCTGTGCGCCACGCTGTTGTGGGCGCTCAGAAACCGGCGCGCCGACGTGAGCAAGCAAGACGCAGAGATTGCCGGATAGCGGCGCGTTATTTAGCCATTATTGAACCTGCGGGTGGGACACTGGCACTCAGCCCTCTCCCCCGCAGGTATGAAATGGATGAATTGACGCACATTATCGCTAAATACAGCCCGGAACCGGAGATGTTGCTGCTGCTGATTTTCCTGTTCGCGCTGGGAAAATCCGTGATCGTGGTGTCTTCCGCCTTGCCGCCCGCCTCGGTGACGCTGCTGGTAGGCATCCTTGCAGGCAAACACACGCTGCCCCTCGGTGCCGTTTGGGCGGCCATCGCCCTCGGCGCCACGTTGGGATCGATCTTGTCGTTCCACGGCGGCGCGCTGCTGTGCCGCCACGATCTTGGCCGCCGGCTGCCGGCACGCTTTCACACTCCGCTGCACAAAGCGCAACGTTCCTTGCAAAAGCGCGGGCTACCGCTGCTGTTCGCCTCGCGTTTCCTGGCGGTGATGCGCTACACCGTGCCGCTGATGGCCGGCATGCTGCAACTGCCGGCGAGGCACGTCTATGCCACCGCCGCGCTCTCAGCCGCCGTTTGGGCACTCCTCTTGATGTCGGCCGCGCATTTATTCCCCGCTTCTTGACCTGAAAGATTCTTGGGCAAATGCCCCATCCCTGCGCCGACGTTGCGCCAGCGCACAGCCTCCCTTGCCGTATAAAGTACGGTGCAACATCGCAGTTTGCGCCAGATCACCTTTCTGAACATCAGTCGAAAAATGCGAATTTTTTTGCAGAATGCGCGCTTAAAACGGCGCCATGAGGGAAAAAACAGAGAAAAGTCTGTGCGTAACACGCTGATTTGGTTGGTGGGTCGTACAGGGTTCGAACCTGTGACCAATTGATTAAGAGTCAACTGCTCTACCGACTGAGCTAACGACCCAACGCGATAAATTGTCCTCCTCGCCAGTGCCGCTGTCAAACGCTTCCACTCATTACTTTTTCTCATGCGATTTTTACAACTCTTTGTTTAATCAACGAGATAAGCCGCATAAGGTCTGTTAATCCCACCTTTTGAAGAGTAATCTTCCGCTCCCTGAACGTCCGATTTGCCTCCTCCGTGTAAAGATTGATCGACTTTTATCCCACGTATAAATGTTGTAAACATGTTGCACAAAGGTGGCGTTATTGCACTACCTTACTAAAGCCGGACCAACCGGATAAATGTATAAAAAAGAGCCACTTCAGAGCTCACGACTTCACTAATGACAGGTAAAACAGGACATCATCAGATGGTAGATCACTCTAAAATAGCGACTGACGCGACGCCCGCTTCAGAAGATCATCTACGGCGAAACCTTACTAACCGACATATTCAACTGATCGCCATCGGCGGCGCCATCGGCACCGGTCTGTTTATGGGCTCCGGTAAAACCATCAGCCTGGCCGGCCCTTCGATCATCTTCGTGTACATGATCATCGGCTTTATGCTGTTCTTCGTGATGCGCGCCATGGGTGAGCTGCTGCTGTCTAACCTGGAATACAAATCGTTCAGCGATTTCGCCGCGGATCTGCTCGGCCCGTGGGCGGGTTTCTTCACCGGCTGGACCTACTGGTTCTGCTGGGTGGTCACTGGCATCGCCGACGTTGTGGCGATCACCGCCTACGCCCAGTTCTGGTTCCCCGGACTGTCACAGTGGATTGCTTCACTGCTGTGCGTGCTGTTGCTGCTCGGCCTTAATCTGGCGACGGTGAAAATGTTCGGCGAAATGGAGTTTTGGTTTGCGATGATCAAAATCGTCGCCATCGTCGGGTTGATCGTCGCCGGGCTGGTGATGATCGCCATGCAGTTCCAATCGCCGACCGGCACCGTGGCCTCATTCACCCATCTGTGGAATGACGGCGGCATGTTCCCGAAAGGCATCAGCGGTTTCTTCGCCGGCTTCCAGATCGCAGTATTCGCCTTCGTCGGCATTGAGCTGGTGGGCACTACCGCCGCGGAAACCAAGGATCCGGAGAAGTCATTGCCGCGCGCCATCAACTCGATTCCGATCCGCATCATCATGTTCTACGTGTTCGCCCTGATCGTCATCATGTCGGTGACGCCGTGGAACTCCGTGGTGCCGGACAAGAGCCCGTTCGTTGAACTGTTCGTGCTGATTGGCCTGCCGGCCGCGGCCAGCGTGATCAACTTCGTGGTGCTAACCTCCGCCGCCTCCTCCGCCAACAGTGGGGTGTTCTCCACCAGCCGCATGCTGTTCGGGCTGGCGCAGGAAGGCGACGCGCCGAAATCGTTCGCCAACCTGTCCAAGCGCGCGGTGCCGGCCAACGGCCTCACCTTCTCCTGCATCTGCCTGCTGGGCGGCGTGGTGCTGATTTACCTGATCCCGAACGTGATGACGGTCTTCACCCTGGTGACCACCGTATCGGCGATTCTGTTCATGTTCGTCTGGACCATCATCCTGTGCTCGTATCTGGTTTACCGCAAACAGCGCCCGGCGCTGCACCAGAAATCGATCTACAAGATGCCTGCCGGCAAGCTGATGTGCTGGGTATGCATGGCGTTCTTCGTGTTCGTGCTGGTGCTGCTGTCGCTGCGCGAAGACACCCGCCAGGCACTGATCGTCACCCCGCTGTGGTTCATCGTGCTCGGCCTGTCTTACGTGTTCCTGCGCAAGAAGAAAACCGCGTGATGCAAAAAGGGGCGGATCTCTCCGCCCCTTTCTTTCTACGCCTCTGCGCTAATCCGCTTCCGTCGCCACCGCTGCTTTCCCCTTGCGCCGTATGCGCAGCTCGCTGACTACCACCCCAATCACGATCAACGCGCCCCCCAACAACGCCACGCCCGGTAAACGTTCACCGGCGAGCCGCCCGACAATGCCCGCCCAGACCGGTTCGCCGGCGTAAATCACCGTGGCCCGCGTCGGCGAAACGCTGCGCTGCGCCCAGTTCATGGTCAGCTGAATCAAAGCGCTGGCCAGCCCCAGCCCAATGGCGCTGTACAGCAGGTAATCCGAGTACGGCGGCGGCGACTCGCCGGTCGGCGCCATCATTAAAAATGAGGTCAGCGAGGCGGTCGCCAGCTGCACGATGGTCACCCGGCGGATATTCACCTTACCGGCGAAGGCGCCGATCAGAATGATCTCTGCCGCCATCCCCAGGGTACCGGCCAGCGTCAGCATTTCGCCGAGGCTCAGCGTCATGTCGGTGCTGCTCGGCGCCGCCAGCAGCATCAGGCCGGTAAAGGCCAACAGAATACCGATCCACGACATGATGCCGGGGAACCGCCCCAGCACCAGCCACTGCAACAGTGGCACGATCGGCACGTACATGGCGGTGATAAACGCCGATTGGCTGCTGGTAATCGTCTGCAGACCGACGGTTTGCATGCTGTAACCAAACATAATCGCCAACCCGATCAGCCCGCCCGCCTTCAGTTCATACAGGGTCAGGCCGCGCAGGACGCGCAGCGAAAACAGGGTCAGCGCCAGCGTGGCGGTGGCGAAACGCAGGCCGACGAAAAAGAACGGCCCGCTGACCTGCATCGCGTGATGCACCGCCAAAAAGGTGCCGCCCCAGATCATGGTGATGAAAATCAACACCGCTTCCGGCAGCCTGATTTGCGGAACCACGGCGGAAATAAAGGATTTTTTTGCTGCTGACACCGGCTTGCCCTTCCTGCTGAGTGCAATATAATGCACAGATCCTGCCAGTATGAGATAAAGTCCGGCGATGAGCAATACGGCGCATAACGCAAAAACCGATCCCCCCAAGGTGCTGCAGTACCTGAGCAGCAATCTGCGCGGCTACCGCCAACAGGCGGGCCTGAGCCAGATGGCGCTGGCCGAGCTTTCCGGCGTCAGCCGCCGCATGCTGGCGGGCATCGAGGCCGGCGATCGCAACGTCAGCCTGGCGGTGCTCGACAAGATCGCCGCCGCCCTGGCGATTTCCTTCACCGATCTGATCCAGGCGCCGGAGGCGCGCGGCAGCCATATGGTCGGGGAATTGGCCTGGCAAGGCGCGCAGCCGGGCAGCCAGGCGCTGTTCGCCGCCAGCGTGCCGGCGCGGCAGCGGGCTGAGCTGTGGGAATGGACGCTGATGCCGGGCGAGCGCTATGACTCTGCGCCGGACGCCGAAGGCTGGAGCGAAATGATCTACGTGATTGCCGGTACCCTGACGCTGGAGCTGGAACAAGATACGCTGACGCTCAGCGCCGGCGCCGCGCAAACCTTCAACAGCGATCAACGCTACGCTTACGCCAACCACGGCGACCTGCCCCTGCGTTTTATCCGCAACGTCGCCTTCTGACCGCCCGCCGACCCGCACCGGCGGCGGATGTCGTGTCGCTGTCGTGCCGCTGTCGTGGCGCCGCCATCCCGCTCGCCCTACACTGAATGACAGTGACAGCGAACTCAGGAGTGCACCATGCAAAAGTACCGCATCAGGCCATTACGTCTGGAAAAAGGCTGGTCGCAGGAGCAGCTGGCGACGATCGCCGGCCTCAGCACCCGCACCGTCCAGCGGATTGAAAACGGTGAACAGGCCAGCCTGGAAACCTTGACCGCGATCGCTGCCGCGCTGGGCGTGCAGGTCAGCGATCTCAATGCGCAGCCGCAACAGGCAATGGAGGAAGAGACGCCTGACGAACAGCGCCTTCGTCGCCAGGTCGCGGCAGAAGGCAAACTGCTGAGCATGGCGCTGCGTTTCGCCGTGATTGGCGTGATGTTGTTCGTCATCAACTGGTTTACCCACCCGCAATATCTCTGGTCGCTGTGGGCGATCGGCGGCATGAGCCTCGCGCTGGTCATGCGGGCGGTGCGCACTCTACTGCTTCGTAACGTCTTCAGCCGCTGGCAGGAACAGCGGCTGGCGCAAAAACTCAGGCGTCTGCCGTGAGCCTCAACCACTCGGCCAGCCGGGCCAGCGCGCTGCCCGGTACGATCGGCTGCGGCGACAGCAGGTAATAACCGCTGCCGTCAGGCGTAAAGCCAAAGGGTGCGCTCAACAAGCCGGCGGCCAGATCGTCTCGCACTTGCAGCCACGGGCCCATCGCGATGCCAAGACCGGCGACCGCCGCCTGCAGGCTGAAATAGAAATGATCAAAGCGCTGCTCTGTATGCCCCACCAAGGCCATCCCCTGTTGCTGCGCCCAATGCCACCAGGCATCCGGCCGGGTGGCGGCATGCAGCAGCTTCGCGCCGGGCCGCAAACTCCGCAGGCTGCCCTCAGCGATCGTCATCCTTGCCAATGCCGCAGGTTGGCACACCGGCCCAACCTTTTCACTGAACAGCGCCAGGCTATGCACCTGCTTTCCCCAATCGAAGTCATTGCGCCTGATCGCCGCCGTTATGCCGTCATGGAACGAAAACGGCCCGCCGCCGGCCACCAGCTGTAAGTTGATATCCGGGTGCGCCTGTTGAAAAGCCGGCAGGCGCGGGATCAGCCAACGCATCAATAAGGTCGGTTCACAAGACAAGACCAGCGGCGCGTCGAGCGCCTGCTGACGCAGTTCCAGCGCGGTATGATCCAGAATGCCGAAGGCCTGCTGCGTCGCATGAAACAGCTTGCGCCCCGCCGCCGTGAGCAGAACTCGCCGATGGCGGCGCTCAAACAACGCCACGCCCAGTTCCTCTTCCAGCGCCCGCACCGCCCGGCTGACGGCGCCATGCGTCAAATTCAGCCCCTGCGCCGCCTGCGTAAAACTTTCCAGCCGCGCGGCGGTCTCGAAGCAGCGCAGTCCGCCCAACGGCAACGGCCTGCCGATTTTGCGTGAGTTTTTCTCACCGATATTGTCACTATTCATCGTTTGTCACCGAGAAAAATTACTCTTATAAATCAGTCACTCTATTGTTAAACATCGCAAGGATAACTATGACTGAACTCATCGCTGTCGTCACCATTACTTTACTCGCCGTGATAAGCCCAGGGCCGGACTTCGCCATGGTCTCGCGCAACAGTCTGCTGCTCTCACGCCGCGCCGGCATATTGACCGCCTGTGGCATCGGCGCCGGCGTACTGGTTCATGTCAGCTATACGCTGATTGGCGTCGGCGTGTTGATTCAACAATCGCCCTGGTTGTTTAACCTGCTCAAAGGCATCGGCGCCGCTTATCTGATCTATCTTGGCTTTACGCTGCTGCGCAACGCGGCGCATCAGGATGCCACGCCCAGCACCGCGCCGGCCGCCATCAGCGATTTCGGCGCGCTGAAAACCGGCTTTTTCACCAACGCGTTAAACCCGAAAACCACCATTTTCATCGTCAGCCTATTCATGCAGGTCGTCTCTCCGCACACCCCGCTCGGTGTACAAATTGGCTATGGCCTCTTTATTGCCGCCGTCCATGTGTTCTGGTTCGCTGCCGTTGCGTTGCTGTTTTCCGCGCCTGGCGTCAATGCGCGCTTTTTGCGTTTACGCCGCGGCATCGACCGCACCTTTGGCGGGCTGCTGATTGTCTTTGGCGCCCTGTTGGCGATCGCCGGCATCAGGTAACGCCACGACGCCAAGTTCGTCATTCGCTTCTATGCTTATCAGGGGTTTTTGTTAATCATCTGAGCGGGAGTACGAAACATGACGAAACTGTTGGTGCTTTATTACTCAATGTACGGCCACATCGAACGCCTGGCGCAGGCGGTGGCTGAAGGGGCGAACCGTGTCAACGACGTGGACGTGACGATTAAACGCGTGCCGGAAACCATGACGCCGGAGGCCTTCGCCAAAGCCGGGGGCAAGCAACACCAGCAGGCGCCGGTCGCCAGCCCGCAAGAACTGGCGGACTATGACGGCATTATCTTCGGCACGCCAACCCGCTTCGGCAATATGGCCGGGCAAATGCGCACCTTCCTCGATCAAACCGGCGGGCTGTGGGCTTCCGGCGCGCTGTACGGCAAGGTAGGCAGCGTCTTCTCCTCCACCGGCACCGGCGGCGGCCAGGAACACACCATCAGTTCGACCTGGACCACGCTGGCGCACCACGGTTTCATCATCGTACCGATCGGCTATGCGACGCAGGAGCTGTTTGACGTTTCGCAGGTGCGAGGCGGCACTCCATATGGCGCCACCACCATCGCCGGCGCCGACGGTTCGCGGCAGCCGAGTAACGAAGAGCTGACCATTGCCCGTTATCAGGGCGAACACGTGGCTAAAATCACCGCCAAGCTGAAAAGTTAAGCACCCTCCAGCCCCCGTGATCCAAAGGGCCGCGCATTCGCACGGCCCCATCTTGTTGCCAACCCGCCGCAAGGTTAGAATGCCCCTCCCCCGGCCATTCAGCGTCTGAAGGCCAGGCCCGAATTCGTTCTGCCCGTCGCTCATCCGCTTTCAGCCCGAGGACGGGCGTTCTGTTTTTTGCGCACAGCGAAGGGAATAAGTCAGTGTCTAAAGATTTTGATGAACTAATAAGAGACATGGATCTTATTATTGAAAATGTAGACAGCTTCAAGGCTCTGGCTCCGCGCGCGCCCGAGCCGGCTCCGGCCCCGCCGCCGCCGGTTCATCACTACGACTCGTTCTGCGAAAACATCGCGCTAAAAGTCGTCTTGAAGGTGCTGCTGTCTTCGGTGGACAAGATAGTCAAAGTACAGATCGCCAACAAGGTCGAGCAGGAAATCGCGCAGATCGAACAGCAGGTGGTGCGCGCCGGCGGCGGCCCGGTATCACCGGACGATCTGGCGCAGATGACGCATTACGTTCGCCGCACGGTCAACGACCTGCTGGAGTAATCCTCCCCCCTTTGGAACGGCGTCTGTTGGACGCCGTTTTCATTTCTGCCGCATTTCACGTGCGGCTTGGCTGTACCATGACTGACACATTCGCAACATGAATATGTTGCATTGTTGTATTCGTTTCACTGCGATAAGTTTATTTTACTGTAAATACATACAGTACTTTTTAACTTATTGAGGATATGAATATGCGCTTTAACAACAAGATGTTGGCCCTGGCCGCCCTGCTGTTCGCCGCTCAGGCGTCGGCCGACACGCTCGAATCCATCGACAACTGCGCGGTCGGCTGCCCGACTGGTGGCAGCAGCAACGTGTCTATCGTGCGTCATGCTTATACGTTGAACAACAACAGCACCACCAAGTTCGCCAACTGGGTGGCCTATCACATCACCAAAGACACACCGGCCAGCGGCAAGACGCGCAACTGGAAAACCGATCCGGCGCTCAACCCGGCGGACACGTTAGCGCCCGCCGATTACACCGGCGCCAATGCGGCGCTGAAGGTCGATCGCGGTCATCAGGCGCCGCTGGCTTCGCTGGCGGGCGTTTCCGACTGGGAATCGCTGAACTACCTGTCCAACATCACGCCGCAAAAGTCCGATCTTAACCAGGGCGCCTGGGCGCGGCTGGAAGATCAGGAACGCAAGCTGATCGATCGCGCCGATATCTCCTCGGTCTATACCGTGACCGGGCCGCTGTATGAACGCGATATGGGCAAACTGCCGGGCACCCAGAAAGCGCATACCATCCCCAGCGCCTACTGGAAGGTGATTTTCATCAACAACAGCCCGGCGGTGAACCACTATGCCGCCTTCCTGTTCGATCAGAACACGCCGAAGGGCGCCGATTTCTGCCAATTCCGCGTGACGGTGGACGAGATCGAGAAACGCACCGGCCTGATCATCTGGGCCGGTCTGCCGGACGACGTGCAGGCTTCGCTGAAGAGCAAGCCCGGCGTCCTGCCGGAGTTGATGGGCTGCAAAAACTGACGAAAAAACCCGCCGAGGCGGGTTTATTTTTCATACGGGCGCCGGCGGTTTATTCCGTCAGCGCCTTTTGCGCGGCGGCCAACTCACGCTGCCGGGGCGACGCCACCGCATGATCGCGCGCCAACAGCGTGTACACCGTCGGCAGCACGAACAGGGTAAACAGCGTGCCCACCAGCATGCCGGAGACGATCACCAGCCCCAGCCCGAAGCGGCTGGCGGCACCGGCACCGCTGGCGAACAGCAGCGGGATCAAACCGAACACCATCGCCCCGGTGGTCATCAGCACCGGCCGCAGGCGAATTTGCGCCGCCTGCAAAATCGCGTCGCGCCGCGTCAGCCCCTGATGCATCTGCAGTTCGTTGGCGAACTCCACCATCAAAATACCGTGCTTGCTAATCAGCCCGATCAGGGTCACCAGCCCGACCTGGGTATAGATATTCATCGTGGCGTAGCCCAACGCCAGCGGCAGCAAGGCGCCGCAGATCGACAGCGGCACGGTGATGAGGATGATCAGCGGATCTTTCAGGCTCTCGTACTGCGCCGCCAGTACCAGGTAAATGATCACCAACGCCGCCAGGAACGCGAACGCCAGCGCGCTGCCTTCCTGGGTATATTGGCGCGAATCCCCTTGCCAGTCATGGCTAAAGTCGGCCGGCAACGCATTCGCCTGCCGTTCGAGGAAGGCCACCGCTTCGCCCATCGAAACGCCGGGGGCGGGAATGGCCTGCAGGGTGGCGGCGTTCTGCTGGTTAAACTGAGTCAGCTTGTTCGGTTCGACCTTAACGGCCACCGATACTACGGTGGAGAGCGGCACCAGCGTATTGTCCTGGGTGCGGACGTACTGCCGCGCCAGCGCCTGCGGCGTCAGCCGCTGTTCGCGCAGGCTTTGCGGGATGACGTCATAGGCGCGCCCGTCCATGCCGAAGCGATTGAGGTAGTTCTCCCCCACCAGCACCGCCAGCGATTCGCCGATGTCGCTCATGCGGATCCCCAGACTGTTGGCCTTGGCGCGGTCGATATGCACCTCCGCCAGCGGGTTGTTGTAGTCCAGATCGCTGTCCACCACCATAAACAGGCCGCTGTTTCTAGCGTTCTGCTTCACCTCTTCCAGGGTGCGGTACAGCTGCGGGTAGTCCTGCGGCGTACGCAGTACCATCTGCACCGGCAGCCCTCCAGTGGAACCCGGCAAGGCGGGCAGTTGGAAGGCGAAAATGCTGGTGCCTTCGACATCGTTCACCGCCCGTTGCAGATCGGCCTGCACCACCGACGCCGAGCGCTGGCGCGCCTGCCACAGCGTCAGGTTGATACCGCCAATGCCGGACGCCGTGCCGTCGCTGCCGTTGATGATCCAGCGGCTTTCGGTTTCCGGCATGCGGTTGTAGACCTCATCCAGCTTGTAGGCGAAGCGTTCGACATAGTTCAGGTTGGCGTGCTGCGGCGCCTTGATGGCGGTCAGTACGATGGCCTGATCCTCGGTCGGCGCCAGCTCGCGCTGCGGCATCAGGTACAACAGCGGCAGGCTGATCATCACCAACAGCGCCAGCGTCCCAGTCAACCAACGGTGGTGCAGCGAGAAGTCCAGCGCGCGCGCATAGCGCCGCGTCAGGCCGCCGAAGAACCACTCGGCGGCGTGCGCCACGCGCCCTTCGCTCTGTTTGGCCGGCAGCAGGAGCGAGCTCATCACCGGCGACAGCGTCAGCGCCACCACGCCGGACACCACCACCGCACCGGCCAGCGTCAGCGCGAACTCGCGAAACAGCGCGCCGGTCAGCCCGCCCATCAGGCCGATCGGCGCATAGACCGCCGCCAGCGTCAGCGTCATGGCGATCACCGGCCCCGCCACCTCGCGTGCGCCGATCATCGCCGCCGCCAGCGGCGTTTTCCCCTCTTCGATATGGCGATGTACGTTCTCCACCACCACAATGGCGTCGTCCACCACCAAACCGATCGCCAGAACCATCGCCAGCAGCGTCAGCAAATTGACGCTGAAGCCGAAGGCCAGCATCAGCCCTGCAGCGCCAAGGATCGACAGAGGAATGGTCACCACCGGGATCAACACGGTGCGCAGCGACCCCAGACACAGATAGATCACCGCCACCACGATCGCCAGCGCTTCGAGCAGGGTATGCACCACTTCATCGATCGAGGCCTGAATAAAGCGCGCGGTCTCGAACGCCAGCGCCATCTTCACGCCCGGCGGCTGCATCTTGTCGATCGCCGGCATCAGGTGACGAATGCCGTCGACGATCACCAGCGGGTTGCCGGTCGGCGTAGGGAAGACGCCGAGGAACACCGCTGGTTCGCCATCCATCAGGGCACTGGTTTCGGTGGCCGCGGCGCCTAGCTCCACGGTGCCAACGTCTTTCAAGCGCACCAGGCCGTTGCCGTCGTTGCGCACCACCAGATTGCGGAACTCTTCCACGCTGGTGAGATCGGTATTCACCCGCACGTTGGCAACCACGTACTGCCCTTTTACCTTGCCCGGCGCCGCCTGGTAGTTGTTGCGCCGCACCGCGTCGGCCACGTCGGCGGCAGTCAGGCCGCGGCCGGCCAGCCGATCGCTGTCCAGCCACAGGCGCATCGCCATTTTTTGCCCGCCAAACACTTCCACCTTGGCGACGCCGTCGATGGTGGTGAACATCGGCTCCACCACCCGCGTCAGGTATTCGCTCAGCGCCGGTGTGGACAGCGTTTTACTGGAGAAACCGACATAGGCCACGGCAGTAGCTTCACCGGCGGACCGCTCAATCACCGGATCGTAAGCCTGCTCCGGCAGCTTGTAGCGCACCTGGTTGACCTTGGCCATCACTTCGGTCAGCGCCTGGGTGGAGTCGCGGTTCAGCGCCATACGCACCGTCACCACGCTGCGCCCCTGAACCGACGAGGAAGAAAGGTAGTCAACGCCCTCGACGGACGACACCGCCTGGGCGATTGGCTGCGTGACAAAGCCCTGCATCAGCTCGGACGACGCGCCGGGATAGTCGGTGCTGATGGTAATGGTAGAGTTTTCCAGCAGCGGGTATTGGCGGATCGGCAGTTTGCTGAGCGCCAGCGCGCCGAACAGCAGGATCAGGGTGCTGACCACCAGCGCCAGCACCGGCCGGCGCACGAACAGATCGGTAAATGTCATCGGTCTCTCCTCAGGAACCGGCCGGGGCGGCGTTCAGGGTATCCTGCGCCACCGGCTCGGCCGCCATGCCGTCGCTCAGCTTGAGCTGGCCCGAAGTCACCACCCGATCGCCTTCCTGCAGGCCGCTGACTATCTCGACGCGCCCGTCGTTGCGCTCCCCCACGGTGACCGAGGCGCGCTTGACCGTCATGCCCTTTTCACCCTGCTGCGCCAGAAACACGGTATCGCCGTACGCCGTATAGGTCAGCGCCGTTTCCGGCACCGTCAGCACCGCCACGCGTTGCCGCTGCGTGACGCGAATGCCCGCGTACATGCCCGCCTTCAGCAATCCCTCACTGTTGCTCAACGTCGCCTGTACCTGCACGGTGCGGGATTTGCCGATCATCGGGTCGATAGCGGTAATGGCGGCGGGGAAAGCGCGATCGGGATACGCCCCAACCTGCACCGACACCGCCTGCCCCAACGCCAGCCCGGCGCTGCTTTGTTCGTCCAGCGAGAAATTGACGCGCAGCGTATCGGCGTCCACCAGGTTCGCCACCGCCTCGGAGGCGTTGAGGTATTGCCCTTCATGCACGCGGCGAATGCCGATGGTGCCGGAGAACGGCGCTCGGACCGCCTTTTGCGCAATTTTGGCCTGCGTTTCCTGCACCGTACCGAACGCCATATCCCGCTCGGCCAGCGCATCGTCCAGCTGTTGCCGCGCGGTAGCGTTGAGGTTCATCAGCTTGCGCATGCGCGCCAGCAGGAGATCGGCATTGCGCAATTGCGCCTGCAGGCGCACCAGCTCAGCCTGTTCAACCGCATCGTTAAGCTGCACCAGCAGTTGCCCCTGCCGCACCGTTTGGCCGGATTCGAACAGAATGCGTGTGATGCGGCCGCTGGTCTCTGCCGCCACTTCCACCTGGCTGGCCGCCTCCAGCTCGCCCACGCCGGCATAGCTGCGCGCCGCCTGTTCACGCAGTGCGGGCGCCAGTGCCACTTTCACCGGTGGATAGACCGGTGCGCCTTCGCTTTGTCGCGCGGTGGAACGCATCGCAACGGCGGCGACGGCGAGTGCCGCCAGCAGCGCGGCAATAATGAGGTATCGTTTCATCATGTAACGGTTTCTTCCTGATTTTACAGCCAAAGCCATCCTTCCCCCGACGCAGCGCAGGGAGGTGACGAGAGATACCGGTTGCCAAGCCCGGCTGGCTGCACTATAAAACCTCAGGTTAACTTGAGGTCAAGTTGAGGAAGACAAAATGGCAAGAAATGAACCGATTGACGCCAATCGGCTATTGACCGTTGGGGAAGTGGCGAAACGCAGCGGCGTGGCGGTATCCGCGCTGCACTTTTACGAAAGCAAGGGGCTAATTCAGGCGATGCGCAACGCCGGTAACCAGCGCCGCTACACGCCGGTGGTGTTGCGCTACATCGCGGTGATCAAGATCGCGCAAAGCGCGGGCATTCCGCTGGAGGAGATCCGCGCAACGCTGGGGCGTTTTCCCACCGGCAGCAAGCTAACCGCCGAACAATGGGGAATTTTGTCCTCCTCCTGGCGCAAAACGCTGGATGAACGCATACAGCGGCTGACGGTGCTGCGCGATCATCTCGACAGCTGTATCGGCTGCGGCTGCCTGTCCCTCGCCGACTGCCCGCTGCGCAACCCAAACGATATTTGGGGCCAACAGGGTGCCGGTGCGCATATTTTCGAACGCCCGGCCGATCATGGGTGAGCAGATGCTCTCCCTGCGGGCCAACGCACCCGCCTGTGGAATAGCGATTACACTCGCTCATCCGCTGCCAAAATGAACTGATGAAAACGTTGAATCTCCAGCTTACGCATGGCGTTCATTTTATGCTGGCTGACGGTTTTCTCGGAAATGCCCAACGCCTTAGCGACGCCGGTATTCGGCTTTCCCGCCAGCAGCATGGCCAACACCGAAAGCTCGCGCGGCGACAGACTCTGCCCTTTACAGCTCGCGGTGAACATTTTTATCGCCTCAACGAACGTCGTAAGACCGATGTTTTTTTTCAGACAGTTAAAATTCGCCAGGCGCGGCGTTTCCACGCCGGTTAAGACGATCGTATTGTCAGGCCTGTCGATAATATGCGATAAGAAATTCATAACCCGACAGATAGACGAGAAAGAGACGATGACCACTTCTGCATGACAAGACATGGCATGTAATCCACGGCGTGCAGATGAATGCAGACCAATAACTTCAACGCCCTCCAACGACTTCAAGATCTGCGATATGCCATAGAATAAATAGTAATCATCAGAAAATATAGCCACTCGCACAGGATCACCCCATTGCTATTTGTCATGGGCGCGTTTTTAACAACGCCCCCATGGCAGTCATGCCAATTAACTTTATTGGTTCGACTTACTTAAGTGAAGAACATAATGAGATCAGCAATGCAGACAGCGATGAAAGATATTTTTCATCCAAATTCATAATGCCATCTTCACTGTATTTTACGTTATTATCTAGAATTTCATGAATACTCTCGACGGCGCATACGGCATCCTTCCAAACTACACGCCGCCCGAAAGGTGAAGCGCCGAGATATTGCGCGCTTTGGCGAAAAGCAACGATAAAATCGCGCAGTATATCGAGCACAATCAATACTTCCTCCCTGCTGACACACCGCTTCATTTGCACTTTATCCAAGAAAACGCTGAGCGTGCTTTGTAAGGAAAACAGGCTCTTGAACAACCCGCCGGCGATATCCTTCGGTGTTTTCACGCTGGTTGATATGACAAAAGGGAGCTCTCCATGCTGTGAAATATATTGATAAAGCCCATTTATCGCCGTCGTCGGCTTAATATCCAAACCGCGAAGAATGACGTCAACCTCATCTTTTAGCGATTTTTCAACTTTGACACCGATCTGGATTTGTTCCGTCATACAATTCATCCTCAACATAGAGATCCGGATTAAACACCAATATTATTCAAGTAAATAATATTCGCCACCAATTACCATGTTAAGATTTTTCTTATATGTGGCAACCTGTTTTTTATTATTAAAAATAACAAAAGAATCATTTATATATAATGTTAAGCATGGCCGATGTATTAATTCCCCCACTGCTCATTGTGGTGGGGCTGTAAGGATAATAATAGGCCGCCATACCGATGGAAAATTGCGCATCCAAGGCATTGCCGGTTCCCACATGAAATAATGAAGTCGCCGCACCTGGTGCCACGCTGGAAAGCGAAAGCGTGACGGGATTATTCGGCGAAGCCGTCTTGACCAGCCGGATGCCAATGCCTTTTGCCGCCTCAGGGCTTTTATCTATCAAAACCGTATTATCCGAAGCCAACAGATTATTGCTGGATAAAAACATATTGATATCCCGATCGGCCGTGCCGCCGCTTTGCCGATTCTGACAGCTGAAATTCAGTGTAAAGGGCGTCAGGCCATTTTGCGCCCCCTGAGTAATCTGCGATATCCCCAACGTCGGCAACTTCACTGCCAGGCCAGCATTGTCGAAAGTGCAGGTCGTCATCTTGGGCGCATACTTGATGGTCATCGGCTGTCCGTACATGTCGCGCTGATCGTAAGGCCAATTGAAGCCGTTGAGCAGCCAGGTCAAGATCTTCACCAACTGCTTGGCGGGCCACAAAATGATCTCCAGCAAAGACATCCCGCTCAGATCGGTCACGAACATCACGTCCTTAAGGCTAACCGTGTCGCCGGGTATCGATGTGCCCGTCTTGCTGACCAGACTGAAACGGATATTCATCGGCTGATTCAATTCCGAAGCGGAGTGCGATCCCCAACCGCTAAGCTTTTTGTTGGCGATGTCGTTGGTTATTTCCGCGCGTATCCAATATTTACCGCTGTTGAATCCCAGAATGGTCGCCTTCGTGCTGTCGGTTGACAGGATACGCGTATAGCCGAATTCGCTGCTCGAGGTTGAACAGCTAAATGAACCGCTGTATTGCGTATAAAAACTGCCTTCCCAGACCGGTGTCTTATCGCTGAGCTTATCCGACAAATCGACGTAGATCGGCGGCGCATATTGGATGCCATTGCCGTAGCATGAAGCGTAACTGTAACCGCTGAACAATAGGGACAGCGTCAGTGCGAGTATCCTGAGCATGGTGTAATTATCCTTTATCGACATGTGTTGGCTGCGCTGCCCATCGATATTTTCGGGCGTTCAATCTTGCAGACACCGTCATTCAGCCTGACTTCCAGCGACGTTGGCTGCTGTTCAACCCGTAGATACAGGACGCTGGCCTGCCCGACGAAGCCAATGGCATTCCCACTTTGATCCGCCACCTCCGCACCAAATGGCAGGGGTTTATTGCCGCGCTTAAAGGCGCGCAGCGTATAAGGCCGACGCCGATCGGTTTCAAATCTCAAATAGTTGACGGCGCCGGCATAGGGCACACTGTTGGCGATATTGCCGACGATCTCGGCGCCGGAGCTGTTGCCGGTATCCGACAATGTCACGGAGTTTTGCCGGTAAGGCGTGGCGTAAGGCACCAAAGCCAGCCCTTCGTCGTTAGTGACGATGCTCTCGTCGCCGTTCACCATCAGCCCTTTGGCCTTGGGCGCGTCCACCACCATCATGGTGTTGCCCATTTCGTTGGACGCCAGCAAATGCCAAGGGATCGCCACCAGGCTGCCGCGGGCGCTCATGCCCAACTGTCGATAGTCTGATGATTCACTGTAGGAGCCGCCGACAGTCGTCGCGTTGGCGCGATAGGCGGCATTCACGCTCGCCATGCTGTTGCCGCCGCTTTGATTGCTGCCGGCAAGCGCATAACTCAGACGGTTTGATTCCAGCGCATTGCCGCTCAGGCTCAGCGAGCTTTGCTGATAGTGCGAATCGGTGGCGGATAAGCTGGTGCTGAGATAGGCATTGTTGTCGAACATCGACAGCGGCACGCTCAGAGAGAGATAAAACCGCGTCTCTTCTTTGCGATCGGAATTTCTCACGCGACTCGCGGAAATGTTGTAACTGACGCGCGAGAAGGCGTTTGAATACCCGAGCTGGTATTCCCGGCTTTTATTCGTATCCGACCAATAATCGCGTTGGGTGCCGGAGAAATAGAGCGTGCCCCACCCGTCTGCGAGCCTCTGGTTCAGGTTCAAATTGAAGGTATTGCGTGGACGAGCGGCGCGAACGGCGTCCCAGGTATTCAAATCCAACGGGGCAAGCTCATTGTCATCCCGATCGTTCCAATAATCGTGAAAACGCTTGTCACGCTCGCGGTAACCTTGATGGGTGTAGATGGCATCGTTAAAGCTGTAATAACCTTTGGTCGAATAACGGTATGCCGCCAGCGTGAAGTTTGTTGCGGTAGCGTCCAAAAACTTGCTGTAGGCGATCCGAAAACTTTGCCCATTTTCATTGCGATCCTGCAAATGCGTCGAGGCCTGAGTCACATCGACGGATACCGCGCCGAACGGCAGATTCCAGCCACTGCCCAGCAGCCAGGCGCGATAGTCCTCGCTGAGGATCGTACCGACGTAACCGGTGACCAGGTTATTGAAGCCATACTGCAGCGTGCCCTGCGCGAAAGCAGGCGCATAGTCGGTATCCGCCTGATTGACCTTACCGGCCACCAGGCCGTATTTGCTGACACCCTGCTTCAACATGTTGGGAACGGCGGAAAACGGTACGGTAAAGGATTGTTCCCGCCCGTCGGCTTCCTTGACCACGACCAACAGATCCCCCGCAGAGCCAGTCGGCAATATGTTATCCAGCGTAAAGGAGCCCGGCGGCACGTTCTCCTGATAGATGAGGTTGCCGTTTTGCAATACTTTCACCAGGGCATTGCTCTGCGCCACGCCCCGTACTATCGGCGAAAAACCCTGCTGCGAATTGGGCCGCATGTTGATATCCGAGGCTAAAGCGCCGCCCCGCACCCGAATCGAGTCGAACAAGTCCCCCGGCGAATAGAAATCGCCCATCGTCAGGTTCGATTTGATGGCGGCGAAGCCACGCTGCACATAGCGAGTATTATTTTGCCAATCGCTACCCTGTCGCGAACTGCTGCGGAAATTGCTGCTGTCTCTGAATTGCCAACCCGCCAGATTGATCCCCGATTCCAAACCGGTATAGAAATCGTCGTTTGACGCCTTGTCCCCCTGCAACGACTGCACGTGGTAATAGGTGGCGTTATAGGCCAGCAGCAGCGCAGGCACGCCGCGATCCCAAAATTTGGCGTCAACATAGCCGGCCTCTGCGCGAATCACTCGCGACTGAGGCACCGTCAGCTTAAGGCTCAACGTCCCCACGTCGAAGTCGGCCCTTCCTCCTTGCACCAACGTTTGGACGGGGATCGGTTCCTTGTCCCCCCCGATGGACAAACTACTCATATCGATGCCCAACAGGGCGGCGTCACGATGGGCGATGCGAATATCGCCTTTATGTTCGCCGAACTGCAACGAGAACCGCCCTTTCCAACTCTGGTTGACATACACGTCGACCGTTTGCGTGCCTGCCGGCATGTCATTATTGAGGTAAAAACGCGACAGGTCGGATTCGCTGGACGCGCCGGCCAATAGAGAAGTGTCGAATTTCATCGCCGAGGCTTTATTTAACGGAATGAATACAGATGCGGTCAGTATCGAAAGCAATTTTAGTTTAAGCTTCATGGCCGTTCTTCACGTTAGCGGGCTGTAATGGCTTTAGATTTATAAGCCCCCAGGTCGTCGATATAGAGCAGGGTGTAGGGAATGTTCCGGCTCACACCAACTTTGGTCGGAACAAAGAGGCTGGAATATGGCCCGACCATCACTGAGTCAATCAACAGATTCTTTTTGCCTTTCTGATCAACATTGGCCAACGTAAAAAAGTAAGGACCTTTGTTGATAACCTTAAATCCCTTCCCTGCCGCCTGGAGTTCAATGAAGTCGGTGATGTTATTTGCGCTGCCGGTTAACCCTGCCGGGCGATAAAATAGCTTGATGCGCGATTTGATGGCTAATTGCAGCGTATTGACCCCTTGCAAATTTTCCGGCGTAGGCGGGATATCCAGCACATTCAAATAAAATACCGACTCACGACCGCCGGGGAGCGCCGCGCCCATTTTTTGTATGCGTAATTGCTGGCCATTATTTCCGGCAACTTTTACAACCGGCGGGGATAACAAGAACGGCACGTTTGCCGTTTCAGGCGTCGAGTTGATATCACCATCATCAATCCATGCCTGCACCAGTGCCGGATCGTCACCATTGTTGACTAACTGAACGATAACATCCTTGTTTTTTTCCGGATAAATAACGCGCGTTCCATTAATTACAATATTGGCATCGGCGCAAAAGCTGCTGAGAAACAATCCAGCAAAGATTAAGCACTGTTTCATAGTCACCCCAGATGCCAGGCCTTTGCCTTGGGCACAGGCCTGGCTTAATTGCAATTACAGGTAAGAAATGGTGTACGTCACGTTGGAACTCAATTCCCCCACTTTTGCTTCCAACGCATTGGTCTTGTAGTAATAGGCATCCAGCGTCAGCGTTTCGGCATCTGGCGCCGTTTTATCGCCTTTGATCTTGGTGACATAAGGCACGTTCAACGGAATCGGCGTGGATGAACCCGGCTCGGCCAGAGAAAAACCGACGTTTTTCGCTACGGCGGCGTCGCTTTCATTCACGGAGCTGTTCAGCAGATATTTTCCGTCGGTAGAGATATTATTCGCCGAAGAGAAGTAGATCTTCAGCGGCGTACCGGCCGTTCCCGCCGCCGGCGTGCAGCCGGAGAACGTCAGCGAGAAAGATTTCTTGTTTTTGGTGATGGGGCCGACAACGGTGCCCGCATCCGTCACGGAAATCGGGCTGAGCGCAACGGTAAAATCGGCGCTTTTCCCGCCATTGATGGTACAAGTGGTATCCGTAACGGCACCGCTAAACGAAATAACGCCACCGGCGGAATTATCTGCCGCCATTGCGCCCACAGATGTTAACGCGGCAGCCAATACCGCCAAAGAGATGCCTTGCTTAATCATAATAAACCCCATTACTTTCTTCGCTGAGAGAGCATATATAAAATGACCTACACCATTAAACCGTTTAGAGGCTAACGAAGCTTAGGCAATAGCAGAGTATTGACAGCATCCTGCCATCTAAAAGTTTATATGTGGCGGTATATATTTATATATATCCAAGTGTATTCTAAAAGATATCCGGCAATGGGAAAAATCTCATTCACCGCCAGATGCAGAACATATTAATTCCAAAGACAAAAAAAATGCAACATCGAATCAAATAATTTTCATGACCATAAAAAAACGAATCGCGCAATGAGCGGAAAGATACGCGCCTTAAAAGAGTGAGTACGACAGGATACTTGCTGCGCAGGTTAAATAAATGTCGCCGTTTCCTCATAAAGCGCTTGTGGCATAAAAACAAAAAACCATTGAAATAAAAAGAAAAAAACACATAAAGAAAAATCTTAGATTCCTTCCCCCCTTCTCCTCCCACGTAAAGTTTAGTTTTCCTCTACCTTAAAAATTTTCCGACCCACCGCTATAGGAGCAGCCCGAAAAT
Source organism: Serratia bockelmannii (assembly GCF_008011855.1). GTDB lineage: Bacteria > Pseudomonadota > Gammaproteobacteria > Enterobacterales > Enterobacteriaceae > Serratia > Serratia bockelmannii. The sequence continues at coordinate 139,249 of NZ_VOUX01000004.1, read as the reverse complement.
TCGACACTCTTTGCATATCAATATCCAGATACACAAAAAACAGCGCCCACACTTTTCTTCGTTCAGTCGATAAGGCTGAATTCTTTCAGAGAAAAATATACCCTCCCATATAAATATAAATCCCACTTTTAAAGTAGATTTTAAAATATACCGAAAGGTAATTCATTTAAATAAATCGCCGTAAGGGTAAAGCAAGATAGGGGAAAAGGGCTGCATCTCAAGTAACGGCAGGAATAAAAAACCCGAGCGCCACAGGCTCGGGTTTATAGCAAAACACACATTTGACGATCAGAGCGGCTTTTCAGTCCGTACAATGCCGTGATTCTTCATCACTTCTTCCATCGTAAGGCTATCGTCATACGGCGTCTCATCCACCACGACGTCTTGCGGACGCACATAAGGTTTGGTCGCACGTTTGAACATCCACCACCACACGAATACCAGGAAAGCGCCGGACTTCAGAAAGATCATGGTCCATAAGGCGACTTGATACCAGTTCATCTCTGTCTCCATAGAGCATTAAGCGAAAATAGATAAGGCGGCGTTGATTATCGCGCCGGTCACGCCTGACACGAGCAGCCGACCTTGATAAACGCATAATCTCACCGATGCGTGGCCCTTATCAATAGCCGATCGCGTTTCCTGGAAAGGCTTGCCGTTTTCTCCGCACGCAAAAGCAAAAAACCCCGTGCTCAGAGAGCACGGGGTCAGAATGTATGGCGGAGGAGCAGAGATTCGAACTCTGGAACGGTTTCCCGTCGACGGTTTTCAAGACCGTTGCCTTCAGCCACTCGGCCACCCCTCCGCAACGACGCGCACTATAAACAGACCTTATTCGCTTGTAAAGCCCGGGCGCGTTCAACCGCGCGAAAAATCAGCGAAGGCGCGGCAAACGGCGAACAAACACGCGTCCGCATCCCCGCTGTTGCCGTAATGATAACTAAGGGTAAAGATTGGTAAACAAACTTTAATCAACCGCTTGCGCTGCCTATTATCGGGATTATTTTGTTATGGCTTGATAAGAGAGAGCATTATGGACCGCATTGTCGTCTCATCTTCTTCGCGCGACTCGCTGCTCAGCACGCATAAAGTCCTGCGCAACACCTATTTCCTGTTATCCCTGACCCTGGCCTTCTCAGCCCTGACCGCCACCGCCAGCACGATGCTGGGGCTGCCGGCGCCGGGCTTGCTGCTGATGCTGGTTGGCTTCTACGGCCTGATGTTCCTGACCCATAAACTGGCCAACAGCCCAGCGGGCATCTTGGCGGCGTTCGCGCTGACCGGTTTCATGGGATATGCCCTCGGCCCAATCCTCAGCTCGTTCCTGAACGCCGGTGCGGGCGACCTGATCATGCTGGCGCTGGGCGGCACCGCAGCCGTGTTCTTCTGCTGCTCGGCGTATGTGCTGACCACCCGTAAAGACATGTCGTTCCTGTCCGGCATGATGATGGCAGGTTTTGTGGTGCTGCTGGTGGCGGTGATCGCCAACCTGTTCCTGCAGATCCCTGCCCTGCACCTGGCTATCAGCGCGCTGTTCATCCTGTTCTCCGCCGGCGCGATCCTGTGGGAAACCAGTAACATCATTCACGGCGGCGAAACCAACTACATTCGCGCCACCGTTAGTCTGTACGTGTCGCTCTACAACATGTTCATCAGCCTGTTGAGCATTCTGGGCTTCGCCCGCAGCAACTGATCGCACGTTACGCTTGCCTTCCAGGCCCCGCTCCGGCGGGGCTTTGTTTTTTGCGGCCGAAAAAATTTGCTAAACTGGCGGCCGTTCCGAATTATCCGTTATCGAGGCAGTATGTTGGAGTTTGAAGGTCAGGTTATTGACACTGACGCGCAGGGCTATCTGAAAAACAGCGCCGACTGGCATGAAGGCCTGGCGCCGCTGCTGGCCGCGCAGGAAGAGATCGTGCTCACCGAAGCACACTGGGAAGTGGTGCGCTTCGTGCGCGACTTCTATCAGGAATTTAATACCTCACCGGCTATTCGCATGCTGGTCAAAGCGATGGCACAGAAATACGGCGAAGAAAAAGGCAACAGCCGCTATCTGTATCGCCTGTTCCCGAAAGGACCGGCCAAACAAGCCACCAAGATCGCCGGGTTGCCCAAACCGGTAAAATGCATCTGACCGCTCCGCCCGCAGCGCCGCTGCAGGCGAGCGTTTAATAGCGAATGCCGAACCCATCGTAGTCAGCCACGCCGTGTGGCTCCACCAGCACGCGTTCGACGCGCGCGCTGCGCGGGCCGCCCTGTTTCAACCACTCCACCAGCCTATCCACCTGCGCCTGTGTGCCGCAGGCCACCACCTGGACACTGCCGTCATCAAGGTTGCGCGCATAGCCGGCCACCCCCAACGCCTCGGCCTGCCGCTGAGTGGAATAGCGAAACCCCACCCCCTGCACCACGCCATACACATACGCAGCAATGCAAACTTGTGTCATAATCGCCCCCTTAATTAAGTTTTCGTTATGGCATTGCCGTGCCTTTGCACCGCCGTGTCACTCTTTCTATCCTAGCTGGCAGCATTATTAATTATGACCGTACGCCTGTTTCTCGCCAAAGGACGTGAAAAGTCCTTACTCCGTCGCCACCCTTGGGTGTTCTCCGGCGCCGTTCAACGCGTCGAGGGCAAAGCTCTCTCCGGTGAAACCATCGATATTCTCGACAGCCAGGGCAAATGGCTGGCTCGCGGCGCCTATTCGCCCGAGTCGCAGATCCGCGCACGCGTCTGGACCTTCCAGCAGGATGAAGAGATTAACATCGATTTCTTCATTCGCCGCCTGCAGCAAGCGCAAAGCTGGCGTGATTGGGTCGCACAGCGCGACGGTCTGGACGGATACCGTCTGATCGCCGGCGAATCCGACGGCCTGCCGGGCATCACTATCGATCGCTTCCAGAATTTCCTGGTACTGCAGCTGCTGTCCGCCGGTGCCGAATACCAGCGCCCAGCCCTGCTTTCCGCCCTGCAGCATTGCTACCCGGAATGCTCGATTTACGATCGCTCCGATGTTGCGGTGCGCAAAAAAGAAGGCCTGCCGCTGGCGCAGGGCCCGGTGCTGGGCGATCTGCCGCCGGAGCTGCTGCCTATTACCGAGCACGGCATGAAACTGCTGGTGGACATTCAGCAAGGGCACAAAACCGGCTTCTACCTCGATCAGCGCGACAGCCGCCTGGCGGCACGTAACTACTCCGCCGGCCGCCGGGTGCTGAACTGCTTCTCCTACACCGGCGCCTTCGCCGTTTCCGCTCTGATGGGCGGCTGCGAGCAAGTGATCAGCGTGGATACCTCACAGGCAGCGCTGGACATCGCCAAACAAAACGTCGAGCTCAACAAGCTCGATCTGAACAAGGCGGAGTTCGTTCGTGATGACGTGTTCCAACTGCTGCGCAACTACCGCGCTCAAGGCGAAAAATTCGATCTGATCATCATGGATCCGCCTAAATTCGTCGAGAACAAGAATCAGCTGGCCAGCGCCTGCCGCGGTTACAAGGACATCAACATGCTGGCGCTGCAGTTGCTGAATCCAGGCGGCATTCTGCTCAGCTTCTCCTGCTCCGGCCTGATGCCGACCGACCTGTTCCAGAAAATTTTGGCCGATGCCGCTGTAGATGCCGGACGTGATGTACAATTTATAGAACAGTTCCGCCAGGCTGCCGATCACCCGGTGATCGCCACGTATCCTGAGGGGCTGTATCTGAAAGGCTTCGCTTGTCGGGTGATGTAACTTGAAATGCGCTGCCTTGCCCCCATATATGAGCAAGGCATTGTTTCTCAGGAGGTCATCATGATTGCCAGCAAATTCGGTATCGGACAACAGGTTAGGCATAAACTGCTGGGGTATTTGGGCGTCGTGATCGATATCGACCCGGAATACTCTTTAGAACAACCCAAAGCTGACGAGATAGCGGCGAACGACGAACTGCGTTCCGCCCCTTGGTACCACGTGGTGATGGAGGACGAGGAAGGCCAACCGGTGCATACCTATCTGGCGGAAGCGCAGCTGGATGGCGAGCCCCAGGAAGCGCACCCCGAGCAACCATCGCTGGATGAACTGGCGGAATCCATCCGTCACCAGTTACAGGCGCCACGTTTGCGCAATTGACCGCGCCAAGACCTGAGAAACCCCGAGAGGGCCCGGCATCGCGCCAGGCCCTTTTTTTATTTAGCGCTCCAGCCCTAAACGCGGGATTTCGATTTTCGGGCAGCGATCCATCACCACCTGCAGCCCGGCCTGTTGCGCCAGCTCCGCCGCCTGATCGTTAATCACGCCGATCTGTAGCCACAGCGCCTTGGCGCCGATCGCTATCGCCTCTTGCGCCACGCCGTAAGCCGCCTCCGAATTGCGAAACACATCAACCATATCCACCGGCTGTGGGATAGCGGCCAGCGTGGCATAAACCGGCTGCCCCAGCAGCGTCTGCCCCGCCAGTTTTGGGCTGACCGGGATCACTTGATACCCTTGCGCCAACAGATACGCCATCACCCCATAGCTGGGCCGCGACGGGTTATCGCTGGCGCCCACCAGCGCGATGGTTTTCACCTGCTGCAACAGCAGGGCAATCTCTTGATCTTGCATCTTCAACTCCCGTTTATCACTGCGTCACTTTCCATTTCGAGTGTAACCGATCGGCATTCGCTCGGTTAAACGCTAATGCGAAGGAAACTTCACCGTAATCTTATGGTCAGAGGCTGTCGCGGTTCAGCTGCGCACGGTCGTGTCTAAACGCGATAAAATATGTAAAAGTGTAAACAAAATACCCGATTGAAAAATTTTGACACAACCTATGCCGTGTTCAACACTTAGAGCTACGTCACTTTATAAGGAGATAATGATGAAATTTGGTCTGGTGGTTGCGGCGTTGCTCAGCATCAGTATGCCTGCCGCGGCTACGACCCTGAAACTCTCCCCGGACATCGACCTGCTGGTGGTCGACGGCAAGAAAATGACAGGTTCGTTGTTAAAAGGCGCCGACAGCCTTGAACTGGACGGCGGGCAGCACCAGCTGCTGTTTAAAGTGACCAAAACCGTACGTTCCGGCCAGCATACACAGGCCTATACGTCCCTGCCGCTGGTTGCCACCTTCAATACGCAAAAGATTAGCCAAGTGGCGATCGAACTGCCGCGCATCGAGAACGATCGTGATGCGCAACGCTTTGACAGAACGTTGAATTATCTGGTGGTCGATAAAGACGGCAACGCCCTGCCTTTCCGACATGATGCGCTGCATCCCGACAGCGTCACCTTCAATACCGATTTGGAAAAGGTGATGACCGATTACAACCGCCAGAACCGCCCGGCCTCCGTTCCGACCTTTGTTCAGGCGAACGCAGGCAATCCCTCAGCCCTCGCGTTGGCCGGCGCGCCGCTGAACGCCCCGACGGTAACGTTGAAAGGTGAAAACGTGTCGGAACAGATGTTGCAATACTGGTTCCAACAGGCCGACAAGGAAACACAGAAACGTTTTCTGCGCTGGGCCAATAAACAACCGATTCGCTGATCCCTTCCGGCGTCTTTCCCCGTAAAGGCGCCTTTTCTTCGCATTTTCAGGCGCAAACGCTAGGCAGTGAAAAACAGTTTCAGTAATCTGTCGCACATCCCCCGATGAGCGAAGGACACCGAGATGGAATTGACTACCCGCACTATCGCCGCACGCAAACACATTGCACTGGTGGCGCACGATCACCGCAAACAGGCCCTATTGGAGTGGGTAGAAAGCCACAAGACTATTCTGGCGCAGCACCAGCTGTACGCCACCGGCACCACCGGTAATCTGATCCAGCGCGCCAGCGGCATTCCCGTCACCAGCATGCTGAGTGGCCCGATGGGCGGCGATCAGCAGGTTGGCGCACTGATTGCGGAAGGCAAGATAGACATGCTGATCTTCTTCTGGGACCCGCTGAACGCGGTGCCGCACGATCCGGACGTGAAGGCGCTACTGCGGCTGGCGACAGTATGGAATATTCCGGTGGCCACCAACCGCTCGACCGCCGATTTTCTGATCGACTCTCCGCTGTTCAAAAACGAGGTGGAGATCGCCATCCCCGACTATCAGCGCTACCTGCAAGACCGCCTGAAATAATCCTCACGGCCTGGCTGGCGCCAGGCCTGATGCCTACGGTTTTTTCTGCACCGGTACGCCAAGATCCTGCAGGTGTTCGACGAACACCGAAGGGCGTTCACGATCCTGCAACAGCCATACCTGATGTTTGGCGCGCGTCAACGCGACATACAATAGACGGCGCTCTTCGGCATCCGGGAAATCCTCCGGCTGCGGCAGTAGCACCTCTTCCAACACCGACTCGCGCGCCACGGCGGGGAAGCCGTCACGCCCCTCATGTAAACCGGCAATGATGACGTATTCCGCCTGCTGCCCTTTGCTGGCGTGGATGGTCATAAACTCCAGATCCAGCTTGGGCCAGCGGGTGCCCGCCTTCGCCAGCGCTTCCGGTTTCAGATGATGGTAACGCGCCAGCACCAGGATGCGCTCATCCGGCTTGGCGTAGCCGCTCAGTTTATCCAGCAAGGGCTCCAGCTGCTCGTGCGGCAGGATCGCCACCGACTTTTTATTGCCCTTGCTCAAGCTGTTGAGCGGTTTTTTCAGCTGGTGCGGGTTTTGCTGCACGAACCGGTTGGCCACCTCGCCGATACGTTCATTGAAGCGATAGGTGGTATCCAGCGCGCACTGCGCGCCTTCGCCGAAGTTCGTGGCAAAGGCCGTGGTTAACGTCAATTCTGCGCCGCTGAAGCGATAAATCGCCTGCCAGTCATCCCCCACCGCAAACAGGCAGGTCTGCTTGTTCTGTCGGCGCAATGCCGCCAGCAACAGCGCACGCTGCGGTGAGATATCCTGAAACTCGTCGACCAGAATATGTTTCCACGGGCTGACGAAGCGCCCCTTGTCGAGAATGTTGACCGCCTGATGGATAAGGCCGGAGAAGTCCACCGCCCCTTCCTCTTTCAAGGCGCTTTTCCAGGCTTTCAGCAGCGGAGCCATCAGCCGTATGCGTTTTGAAAACAGATCGCGTATTTCTTCATCCGCCTGCTCAATCATTTCCGCTTGGCTGCCGCCGTGCATGCGCATCAGCCCCAACCAGCGTTCCAACCGGCTTGCCAGGCGATCCGCCAGGCGCTTATCCTGCCAGAAGTCGCCTTCCGGCACTTCCCATTCCAGCTCTTCGGTCAACCATTGACGCCACCCCTTGGCCTGCGCTTTCTTCTCCGCGCACTGTTGGCGCCAATGGGTAATCAGCAGCTCTTTGCGCGCTTTGGCATCGGTTTCCAACCGGCTGATGGCCGGCGCTTTGCGGCTGCCTTGTTGAATGATTTGCAGCGCCAAGGCATGGAAGGTCTTGGCCTGAATGCCGACATCGCCCAAACGTTCTTTGATGCGGTCGTTCATCTCACCGGCGGCCTGGCGGCCGAAAGCCAACAGCAAGATTTGGCCCGGCTCCGCCTCCTGACGGCGCAGCAGCCAGCCGGCGCGCGCCACCAGCACCGACGTTTTGCCGCTGCCGGCCCCCGCCAATACCAGAACGGAATCCTCGCCGTTGACCACCGCGCGGCTCTGGGAGTCATTGAGCGGTGAGCTTTCGACGGTCTGGAAGAAGTCGTGATGTTGCTCCAGCATGCGATCGGTCCACTGCCGGTTGCGTTGTTCGACGCTGTGTAGCCCCTGCTGCAGCCATTGCAGACACAGTTGGTAATCGGCCCGGCAGTTATCGAATTCCTCCAGACGCGTCACCGGCATCGGCAACGCGGAGAAAGCTTCACGGATTTGCTGTTGCAGCTTGCCCAGCTCAGACTTTTTGAACCATTTATCTTGCTGCTCTATGCGCTGAATCTGTGCCACCTGCTGTTGCAACACGCCGGCACTGACCTCACTCATTTCGGCGCTCCACTGCTGCCACGCCTGCTGCAGATAGTGATAAAAACGTTGCGTTTCCTGCCATTCGGTGCCGTGCAGCCGCACCACTTTTTCGTCCGGCAATTCAAATTCCAGCTCGCCCCAGACGATGCCGCGCTTGCACCTGACCTGAATCAGTTGATTGAAGGGGATCAGGTATTCATGTTTTTCCCCGCTCACCTCAACGCCGGCGTGCAGCAACCGCACGCGGTTATAAGGGTGCTGAGCCAGGTGTTTCCCCAGCGATGTCGCTTTAAGTTCCATATCGTCGCGCCATGACTATGTTGAGATTAAATAACGGATATCTGCCAGTTTACCTGCGATAAGCAGTGGCACTCTAGCGCTAAAAAAAGGGTAGAATAGATTTTGCGTTTTTATCGTGAATACGCCCGCATCGCGGTTTGGCTATCATTAGAGCAGAATGACGTCTATGCGTACTGTACTGAATATTCTTAATTTTGTGTTGGGCGGTTTCTTCACCACGCTAGGCTGGCTTATTGCTACGGTGTTCAGCGTGCTGCTTGTCATCACACTGCCGCTTACCCGCTCCTGTTGGGAAATCACCAAGCTGTCGCTGGTGCCGTTCGGCAACGAAGCGATGCACGTCGATGAACTGTATCCGGAAAAAAGCAATGCGCTGCTCTCCGCCGGCGGCTCGCTGCTCAACATTATTTGGCTGGTGCTGTTTGGCTGGTGGCTGTGCCTGTCACACATCGCCGCCGGTATCGTGCAATGCGTTTCAATCATCGGCATTCCGGTCGGTATCGCCAATTTCAAAATAGCCGCCATCGCGCTGTGGCCGGTGGGACGCCGCGTCGTCTCGGTAGAAATGGCTCAGCAAGCCCGTATTGAGAATGCTCGCCGCCACTATCAACAGCGTTAATTTTTTCTCCGTTTGAGGAGTTTTTCGTGCTCTCTTTTGCACCCGCAGTTCGTCGTTATACTTACAACAGCAACCTGCTGTATCACTTGCGCATCCTCATTGCGCTGATCGGCACCACCGCCGTTCCCTGGTGGCTCGGCATTCCCAAGCTGACCATCCCGCTAACGCTGGGCGTGGTGGCGGCGGCACTGACCGATTTGGATGACCGCCTGGCCGGCAGGTTACGCAACCTGCTTATCACGCTGGTGTGCTTCTTTGTTGCCTCCGCCTCGATCGAGCTGCTGTTCCCTTATCCCTGGTTGTTCGCCCTTGGCTTAACCACGTCGACCTACGGTTTTATCCTGCTCGGTGCCTTGGGGCAGCGTTATGCCACCATCGCCTTCGGCGCGCTGCTGATCGCGGTTTACACCATGCTCGGCACCTCGATGTACGATGCCTGGTATCAGCAACCGCTGCTGCTGGTGATCGGCGCGCTGTGGTACAACCTGCTGACGTTGGCAGGCCACCTGCTGTTCCCGATCCGGCCGCTGCAAGAGAACCTGGCGCGCTGTTACGATCAACTGGCCAACTATCTGGATGCCAAAGCCAATCTGTTCGATCCCGACGCCGAACGCGACGCCGACCTGCCATGGATGGAAGTCGCAATGGCCAACAGCGCCTTGGTCGCGTTGCTTAACCAAACCAAAGCCTCGCTGCTGACGCGCCTGAAAGGCGATCGTGGCCAGCGCGGGACCCGCCGCACCTTGCACTACTATTTTGTCGCGCAGGATATCCACGAGCGTGCCAGCTCTTCCCACGTTCAGTACCACGCGCTCAGCCGGCAATTTCGTCACAGCGACATTTTGTTCCGCTTCCAGCGTCTGCTGAGCATGCAGGCACGCGCCTGCCGCCAATTGGCACAATCGATCCTGCTGCGGCAAAAGTACCAGCACAACCCGCGCTTTGAACCGGCTTTCAGCCGCATTCAGGAGGCGTTGGCGCGCATCGCCGAAACCCAGGGCAATAACGAGCAGACCAAGGCGCTGGCGCATCTGTTGAAAAACCTGCATGCGATCGATGCGCAGCTGGCCAATATCGAATCAGAGCAGACGCTGGCCAGCGGGCAAGCGGAAGAGAACAGCCTGGCCGACGACCGCTTAACCGGCTGGAGCGATATTCAGCTGCGCATCAGCCGCCATTTGACGCCGCAGTCGGCCCTGTTCCGCCACGCGATCCGCATGTCGGTGGTACTGTGCGTGGGTTATGCCTTCATCCAGTTCACGGGTATGCAGCACGGTTACTGGATCCTGTTGACCAGCCTGTTCGTCTGTCAACCGAACTACAACGCTACCCGCCGACGCCTGGCGCTACGCATCATCGGTACCCTGGCCGGTATCCTGATCGGCCTGCCAATCCTCTATTTCGTGCCGTCATTGGAAGGGCAACAGGTGTTGATCGTCATCACCGGCGTTCTGTTCTTCGCTTTCCGCACCGTACAATATGCCCACGCGACGATGTTCATCACGCTGCTGGTGCTGTTGTGTTTTAACCTGTTGGGCGAAGGATTCGAAGTGGCAGCCCCGCGCGTTTACGATACCTTGCTGGGCTGTGCCATCGCCTGGGCGGCAGTCAGCTTTATCTGGCCGGACTGGAAGTTCCGCCAACTGCCGGCGGTGGTGGATAAAACGCTGAATGCCAACTGCCGTTATCTGGACGCCATTCTGGTGCAATACCACCAGGGTAAGGATAACGGCCTCGCTTACCGCATCGCGCGACGTGATGCCCACAACAGCGATGCCGAACTGGCTTCGGTCATCTCCAACATGTCCGCCGATCCCAAAGCCGACAAAGCGCTGCAGGAAGCCGCCTTCCGCTTGCTCTGTCTGAACCACACGCTCCTGAGCTATATCTCCGCATTGGGGGCGCACCGCGAGCGGCTGAATACCCCGGCCACGCTCGATCTGCTCAATGACGCCGTGTGTTACGTGGACGGCGCCTTGCATCAGGAAGAACGGAACAGCCAGCGCATTGCGCAGGCGTTGGAACAGCTGGCGGAGCGCATCAGCAAAGCCGTTCCGGAACCTGAAAGCAAAGAACAATTGGTCTTGCAGCAGGTGGGATTGGTGCTCGAGCTGCTGCCAGAGCTCACCGCGCTGCATGCCCAAATCAATAAGGCAGCCTAACTATTCAGGGCCCGTTCGATGGGCCCTGAATAACCGGCTCATGCCCATGGCGGCGCATCGCCATCGTATGATCGAACCAACGCACTAGCTCGCTGCGTAATTCGGCCGGCAACGCCGCCTGATGATAACCGGCTATCGCCCCGCCCAGCGACAGCAGCACTCGTAGCCCCAAATTAGTCTGCTGTTTCAATAAACGGAGATAGCTGCGTTTGGCGCCATGCAGCCGCAGGTCATAAGCGTTGCGAATGCCCGCTCGCCACAGCAGACGTTCCATATTAACGTCAATATTCGGCAATGCCTTCAGTCGGCCGTGATCGCCAGCCTTAAGCCGCTGCTCCCGGCGCGCCTCCCTGACAGCCTGCCAGGCCAGCCCCACCAGCTCGTTGCGTTCCCGCCACAGCGACTCGTCAACCCAGTAATAACGCAAAGTGATGGGCGCTCCACGCTTGGAGTAGACCATATTGACCATCCCTCTGGCACGAAAGGCCGGTTCCATGCTCGCCGTAGCCCGCAAGTACAGCTCGCCGTCCGCTATCACCGCAAACATTACCCCCTCGGCCAGCAGGCCGTAGCCACCAAACTGTGACCGTGTTGTGATGGCTCCCAGCGCCGCAAAGCAATTTTTAGCCTGCGCGATTCTTCTCGTCGACATCCTTTTCATAGCGTTCCTCCTTTTTAGGTTCTGGCCGTATTATTTCTCTCATCAATGAAAAAAGTAACGTGAACAACTAATTAGAAAAATACGCACTATCCGCCCGCCTGCCAATCACAAAAATCATCGGTACAAAAAATGATCGCAATTATGCGAGCCGCTACGAAAATTTGGGTTGATCTTATCCTAAATCAGGGGTACTGTATAAACATACAGTAACACGACGGGCGGGAACTTTATGCGTACTCAATCACTCTACCAACCTCATTTCGGCCATGGCTCTTATACAGCGCGCAATGTTGCGAAGAACACAGATGTCGGCAAAGAAAATGGCTTGATCAGTGAACTTGTTTACAACGAGCGCCAGCCCGCAGTGGCCCAATTGCTGTTGCCCCTGCTGCAACAACTGGGCAAACAGTCTCGCTGGCTTCTGTGGCTGACGCCGCAGCAAAAATTAAGCAAACAATGGCTGCAGCAATCCGGCCTGCCTGTAGATAAGATGATGCAATTGAGCCAGATCAGCCCGGTGAATACGGTCGAGGCAATGGAAAAAGCGCTGCAAACGGGAAATTACAGCGTGGTTCTCGGCTGGTTGCCTGAGCTAACGGAGGAGGATCGTCTAAAATTAAGACGTGCGGCAGAATTGGGTAATGCCTATGGGTTTATCATGCGGCCTCAACGTGACATTAACCCGACTCACGGACACTGTTCCACCCTAAAAATTCACTCTTCTTTGTATCATTAAGTAAATTTAGGATTTTTCCCATCATTTTCGCACCCCCTAAGCGGAACCTTTGCGTGGGAAGGCACAAAGCTAGTCCGGCTGCGGTTTGGCAAGCAATAATGCTCGATGAATCGCCGTTTTTTTAGGCAAAGAATGTTAGCAAATATGTACGATTCCGCGTTTTTTTTTAGAGCCTTATCACATCACACTTGTAACTTTCGCGCCACGTTGTAGACTTTACATCGCCAAGGTTGCTCTATAACGTCAGAAAAACTGGCGAGTAACAAACGAGGGCTTAAACCTTGGCGAAGGAATTTAACCAAGGGCTTAAACAGCTTTAAAGCTCATTGCCTATTTGGATGATAACGAGGCGCAAAATGAAAAAGACAGCTATCGCATTAGCAGTGGCACTGGCAGGTTTCGCTACCGTAGCGCAAGCCGCTCCAAAAGATAACACCTGGTACACCGGTGCTAAACTGGGCTGGTCCCAGTACCACGACACTGGTTTCTACGGTAACGGTTACCAGAACGGTATCGGCAACGGCCCAACCCACAAAGATCAGCTGGGTGCCGGCGCGTTCCTGGGCTACCAGGCAAACCAATACCTGGGCTTCGAGCTGGGCTATGACTGGCTCGGCCGCATGCCTTACAAAGGCAGCGTGAACAACGGTGCTTTCAAAGCGCAGGGCGTTCAACTGGCCGCTAAACTGAGCTACCCAATTGCTGACGATCTGGACATCTACACTCGTCTGGGTGGTATGGTATGGCGTGCAGACTCCAAAGCTAACTACGGCCGTACTGGCCAGCGCCTGAGCGACCACGACACCGGCGTTTCTCCGCTGGCTGCTGTTGGTGTTGAATACGCACTGACCAAAAACTGGGCTACTCGCCTGGATTACCAGTTCGTAAGCAACATCGGTGACGCAGGTACCGTTGGCGCACGTCCAGACAACACCATGCTGAGCCTGGGCGTTTCTTACCGCTTCGGTCAGGATGACGTAGTTGCTCCAGCACCAGCTCCAGCTCCGGCTCCAGTTGTTGAAACCAAGCGTTTCACTCTGAAGTCTGACGTGCTGTTCAACTTCAACAAGTCTACTCTGAAAGCAGAAGGCCAGCAGGCTCTGGATCAGCTGTACACCCAGCTGAGCTCCATGGATCCTAAAGACGGTTCTGTAGTTGTTCTGGGTTACACCGACGCCGTTGGTTCTGACCAGTACAACCAGAAACTGTCCGAACAGCGCGCACAAAGCGTTGTTGACTACCTGGTCTCCAAAGGCATCCCGTCAGACAAAATCTCTGCACGTGGTATGGGTGAAGCAGATGCAGTTACTGGCAACACCTGTGGCTACAAATCTGGCCGCGCTACCAAAGCTCAGATCGCTTGCCTGGCACCAGATCGTCGCGTAGAGATCGAAGTTAAAGGTATCAAAGACGTTGTAACTCAGCCTCAGGGCTAAGTTTACTCGCCTAATAAAAAACCCCGCCTAGCGGGGTTTTTTTTCGTCCTATTGTTGTTGCCACAACCCTTCAAGGCCAAACGCCACAAAGGCGCTCTCACGCACTTACTTGGGATCTTTGCCAAGAATCGCCTTCAAGTCTTCTTTCAACGATGACATCTGGTTTGCATACTTTTCTTTGCGTTCAGCGTCTTCGATAAGTTGCACGACGGTTTCCGAAAGCGTAACGCCACGGCGGCGCGCCAGGGCAGCTAATCGTTGCCAAACCAAAAACTCCAGATCGATAGATTTTTTACGCGTATGCTGATGTTCTGCGTTAAAATGACGTTTGCGGCGGGCGCGGATTGTTTGCTTCATCCGGTTATCCAGTTCCGGATTCATATGAGCGGCAATCCATGCAAGTACCTTTACCGGCTCATTTTCCAGCTTCAGCAGCTCGTTAACCGCTTCCTGAGCAGCGCTGTTTTCAATGTAGCGGGTAATAAGCTCCCCTTCCCGGTGCTTCTTCACCAGGTACTTCCATTTCCAACCGCTCTCTAGATTTTCCAGTTGCTGATATTTCATCTTGAGCTCTTCAGTGACCGCGTAACTTCAAATAAGCATAACAGCTTTGCGCCGAATTTCCCCGGCAATTAAGCCGTCTTTTAGACTGTTTTTTGCACAGTCACCGCGTGATGTCAAACTCCCTGATGCCAACTGGCACTCCACATGTATCAAGCTGCCGTTATTCTTGTATAATCGCCCTTTCCCTTTTTAACGATTGCATCTAACACTTTGACCAATAACCGACTTGAATGGCAATCTTTATTGCCGGACGTAACGCCTTATCAGGCGATATTTGATACCGCCGCTCAGTTGGCACCCGTGCCCTTTTCCGCCATTCAGCCTCGGCTGGAAAATGCCCTGACGCTATTTTGCCACCCTCAATCGCCACCGCGTTTCATGCTGTTGAAAGCGCAAGAAACGCGAGAGTATCTGGAACTGGTTGCTAACGCCGTCAAACCCCTGCTGCCGAAAAACACGGCATGCTGCGGCAGCCACTATGTCATTCACGATGGCAAGGTCAGCGTAGAACCGGCCAGCCGTGGCGATGAACCTTTCGCCGCCGGCGGTGCTTGCCTGTTCCAGGAGTGGATTGAACCGGAACAGCTGTTTGGCTGCGTACGGATCCACAATGGCGACATTACCCTACAGCCGGGTCTGGTGCACCAGGCCAACGGCGGCATTCTGATTCTGTCGGCACGTGCGCTGCTTGCTCAGCCGTTACTGTGGCTGCGGCTGAAGCAGATGATCGGCCAGCGTGAGTTCCATTGGGTTTCGCCAGACGAAACCCGCCCGCTGCCGGTAGCCATTCCACCGATGCCGCTGGATCTTCGGCTGATTGTGGTCGGCGATCGTCACGGCCTGGCCGATTTTCACGATATCGAGCCTGAGCTGAGTGAACAAGCGATCTACGGTGAATTCGAAGACGACCTGCAGCTGACTGAAATTGATGATATGACGCAGTGGTGCGGCTACGTCAACGGCGTGATTGCCGACCAGCAGTTGCCGATGCTGGCGACCGACGCCTGGCCGCCGCTGCTCGTCCAGGCAGTGCGTTACAGTGGCGACCAGGGCATCCTGCCACTTTCGCCGGTTTGGCTTGGCCAGCAACTGTCCGAAGCCGCACTGTATGCCGAAGAGGACCGCATTACGGCCAAAGCGCTTGAAGCGGCGTTAAATGCCCGCGAATGGCGTGAAAGCTATCTGGCCGAGCGTATGCAGGATGAGATCGAGCTGGGTCAGATCCTGATTGAGACCGAGGGCGAAGTGGTGGGGCAGATCAACGGTCTGTCAGTCCTGGATTATCCGGGCCATCCACGCAGCTTTGGTGAACCGTCGCGCATCAGTTGCGTTGTGCATCTCGGCGACGGCGAGTTCACCGACGTCGAGCGCAAAGCCGAACTGGGCGGCAACCTGCATGCTAAAGGCATGATGATCATGCAGGCGTTCCTGATCGCCGAACTGGATCTTGATCAGCAACTGCCCTTCTCCGCTTCCATCGTCTTTGAGCAATCGTATGGTGAAGTGGACGGTGACAGCGCCTCGCTGGCTGAGCTGTGCGCATTGATCAGCGCCCTGTCACAGCAACCGATCACCCAGCAGATCGCCGTCACCGGCTCCGTCGACCAATTTGGCAACGTACAGCCGATAGGTGGCGTTAACGAAAAGATCGAAGGTTTCTTCGAGGTTTGTTTACGCCGCGGCCTGACGGGCAAACAGGGTGTCGTCTTGCCCGCAACCAACGTGCGCCACCTGTGCTTGCGCCAGGATATCGTCGACGCGGTACGCGAAGGGCAATTCCATCTGTGGGCGGTAGAGAGCGCGGCGGAAGCCTTGCCTTTGCTCACAGGTTGCCTCTACTCTGACGAACAACAGCCGAATTTGTTGGCGGCCATTCAGGAACGGATTGCGCAGGTGAGCCTGCAGGAACGCCGCCGTCCGTGGCCGCTACGCTGGCTCAACTGGTTCAACCACGGCTGATCGGACTTGTTCAGCGTACACGTGTTAGCTAACCTGCGTCCTTCATTAAAATAAGGCTTACTGAGAACATGGTAGATAAACGCGATTCCTATACGAAAGAAGACCTCGAAGCATCCGGCCGTGGCGAGCTGTTCGGCGCCGGTGGCCCACCGTTGCCGGCGGGTAACATGTTGATGATGGACCGCGTGGTCAAAATGACCGAAGACGGCGGGACTCACAACAAAGGTTATGTGGAAGCGGAACTGGATATTAATCCGGACCTATGGTTCTTCGGTTGCCACTTTATCGGCGATCCGGTCATGCCTGGCTGCCTGGGCCTGGATGCGATGTGGCAGCTGGTCGGTTTCTACCTCGGTTGGCTGGGTGGCGAAGGCAAAGGCCGCGCGCTGGGCGTCGGTGAAGTCAAGTTCACCGGCCAGGTGCTGCCAACCGCGAAGAAGGTAACCTATCGTATTAACTTCAAACGCGTCATTACCCGCAAACTGATCATGGGCGTCGCCGATGGCGAAGTGCTGGTTGACGGTGAAGTGATCTATACCGCCACCGATCTGAAAGTGGGCCTGTTCAAAGATACCACCGCGTTCTAATCACGCTGGCGGGAAGGCGGCCACTGCCTTCTCTTCTAACGCTCTTCGCATGCCATCACGTCGAAACGTGATGGCATTTCTTTCTCTTACTTCCCGACTTTCAAAGACCATCCGCATCTTCTTTTAGCCGCCGTCGGCGTTATGGAATATCTCATCACGTTGGCATTGATGCTGGGTGTACCTTATTTCATCGCCCTTCACCGAAATGTCTTCCCCCATAGGTCTTTACCCTATTCTTACCCGAAGCGGCCAAAGCAATAGGCAGCCTGAAAGGCGGCCTCCCTCACTCCCCGCATCAGTGCAATAGCGCTTTTTTTGCATCCGGTTATTCTCTTGCCCCTCAAGATCCTCTAACATGACTAGCATAGTAACTACAATTATTGTACTTAGTGAGAAAGGTATGCAAAAAACCCGCTTTAGCGATGCACCTTGCCCCGTCGCGCGTTCATTAGATCGCGTCGGGGAATGGTGGAGCATTCTGATCCTGCGTGATGCCTTTCAGGGGTTGTCCAAATTCGACGAATTCCAACAAAGTCTGGGGATGTCACCCACGCTACTGGCGCGTCGCCTGAAGGATTTAGTGGCCCACGGCATTCTGTATAAAGAACGTTATCAAACGCGGCCGGTGCGCTATCACTACCTGCTTACTGAGCGCGGCAACGATTTTCTCCCGGTGTTGGCGGCGCTCTCACAATGGGGCAACAATCATCTGACCGACGGGGACGTCAGCGCCCTGTTGGTCGACGGACGCAACGATCGGCCGATCCAAGTCCAGTTGGTCAATCGTGATACCCAACAGCCGGTGCCGCCGCAGTTCATTACGCTGGCGCCAGGGCCGGCGGCAAGCGATGGCATATATCAACGCGCCGAACTGATGCGGCAGCGGCGCCTCGCCGATTTACCCGAATTTACCAAGGAGCCATCATGAGCAATTGTCGTATCGTCATTACCGGCATGGGCGCCGTTTCACCGCTAGGGTGCGGTGTTGAAGCCATCTGGCAACGTTTGTTAAAAGGAGAATCCGGCATTCGAGCGTTGCCTGACGAGATCGTTGCAGATTTACCGGTCAAGGTCGGAGGACAAGTCCCGGCGCTGGCGCAAGATGCTGAAGCGGGCTTCAACCCCGACGCCTCCGTCGCCCCCAAGGACCAAAAGAAAATGGACCGCTTTATCCTGTTTGCTATGGCGGCGGCGGATGAAGCCATTCGTCAGGCCGGCTGGATAGCCGATACGGACGAAAAACAAGAGCGCACAGCCACCGTCATTGCCTCGGGTATTGGCGGTTTCCCGGCGATTGCCCAGGCGGTGCGCACAACCGACAGCCGCGGCGCCAAACGGCTGTCGCCGTTCACCATCCCCTCATTCCTGGTCAATCTGGCGGCCGGCCACGTTTCAATCAAACACCACTTCAAGGGGCCGATTGGCGCGCCGGTCACCGCCTGTGCCGCCGGCGTGCAAGCCATTGGCGACGCAGTGCGTATGATCCGCAATGATGAAGCCGATATCGCCGTGTGCGGCGGTACCGAAGCCGCTATAGATACCGTCAGCCTGGGCGGGTTCGCCGCCGCGCGCGCCATGTCCACCGCTCCGGCCGAATTGGCGCAACAGGCCTCTCGGCCCTTCGACAGCGCCCGGGACGGATTTGTCATGGGGGAAGGCGCCGGCATGCTGGTGATTGAAACGCTGGAACACGCGCTGGCGCGCGGCGCCACCCCGCTCGCGGAAATCGTCGGCTATGGCACCAGCGCCGACGCCTACCACATGACATCCGGCGCTGAAGACGGCAACGGCGCCTATCGGGCGATGAAAATCGCGTTGAAGCAGGCGAACGTCGTTCCCGAGGAGGTACAGCATTTAAATGCGCACGCGACATCGACACCCGTAGGGGATTTGGGCGAAATCAACGCCATCAAACACCTGTTTGGCACGGCCGGGACTGTCGCCGTGACCTCAACAAAATCAGCGACGGGGCACCTGCTGGGCGCCGCCGGCGGGCTGGAAACCATCTTTACCGCCTTGGCTCTGCGCGATCAGATAGCCCCTGCCACGCTAAATCTGGATAACCCCGATCCGGCGGCGGCAGGCTTGCATCTGGTCGCGAAACAGGCGGAATCGATGAATATGACCTACGCCTTATCAAACGGCTTCGGCTTTGGCGGCGTGAATGCGAGTATTTTGCTGAAGCGCTGGCAGGATAAATAAACGCCTGAAACAAAAACCTCCGCCAAAGGGCGGAGGTTATTCCTTTTATTTGACAGGGAGCCGCTTAAGCGGTCACAGCCCTGTCTTCCATGGCTTCTCGCCAACCTCCCAGCCATTGAGACCGGGCGTCCACCGATGATTGGTAGGGACAATGTTCCCTGGAACGCCCTAAAATACCTGCCTGATACCCTCTCGAATGCGCCCTTTCCAGACGATCGCGTTTCTGTCTCTTCATGCCTCGTTTCCCTCATTTTGGTCTGGTGGAAAGAAAACAATGGCTGCTTTTTGCGCAGCCACGAGTAATCAATAGCGCTAAAAGAAGAGAAGATCAATGCGCAAAATTCACGCCAATGTCATATTTGTGAGCTACGCCCGAGGAAAGTGCTAAGTGGCTGATCTGCCGGGGAAGGAGTTAACCAGTTGAAATGAAATAGAAATCCCTGCCAGCGAGAAAAAACGAATTTCCACGGCGACAGGGATTAGACGATTTTAGACCAAATTATGACTAAATGCCGCCCATCTGTGCGGCGATAGCCTGGGCTTCCTGCTGCCACCCCTGCGCCAGAGTGCGCACCAGGGCATCATAGCCGTCTTCACCCTGTTTCAGCTCCAGGCTGAAAGGCCGTTTGATCAAGCGCCCCTGGCGGTTCAGCACCCACTCGCCGCGAATGATCGCCTTGCCGTCAAAACGGCCGTGGAAGCCGCTGATGGTCACGTTCAGCACATCCTGATCGCTGCTCATCGGCTGCGAAGAGACCACCCAACCCGGCAGCGCGCTGCTCAGGTTGGTGACCAGCGTTTGCTGCAGCTGCTGGTCGAGCGGGCTGGCCCACAGGTTGTTCTGGGCTATCACATACTGCACGTCGTTGGTCTGATACACCACGCCGCTCTGCGCCAGATAATCCGCCACGCTCACGTGCTCCAGCCACAGCTGGCGCGTGGAGGCGCCGCTGCTGCTGGCCGCGGCCGGCGCGCCCAGCGCCGGCAACTGATAGTAAGTCTTCTGTGGCGAACTGCTGCAGGCGCTGAGCAACAGCGCCAGGGCTACCGGGATCCATTTCATCATTTCGTGGCCTTCTTCGGCTGAGGGTCATTACTGCCGGCGGCTTCAAACACCAGCGCGTTGCTCTTCTCATTCAGGGTGCGCAACACCGGTTGCAGCTCACGCAAGACCTGATCGAGGCGCTGCATGTCGCCCACCATCTTGTTGTAAGCCGGCGAACCTGGCTGGAACCCTTTCATGCTGCGGTTCAACTCCAGCAGCGTTTTCTGCATGTCCTGCGGCAGCGCCTGCATCTCTTTGCTGGCGATGATGTCGTTCAACGACTTCATGGTCTGCTGCGTCGACTTCATGGTTTTCTGACTTTCCGCCAGCGTCTTGGTCGCCTCGTTGATCATCGGATTGATCGGCATCGCGTTGATCTTGTCCAGCGTCTGCATCAGTTTCTGCTGGATCTGCGCCAGACCGCCGCTGGTGGTTGGCATCAGCGGATAACCAAACAGCTCGCGCGGCCCTTTCCACGGTTTCTCCTGCGGATAGAAGTCGAGATCGATATACAGCGAACCGGTCAGCAGGTTGGCGGACTTCATCGAGGCGCGCATGCCGCGGGACTCGGCGTCTTTCAAGTGCCCTTCGATATCGAAGTTGCCGCCCAGCTGTTTCTGGAAGCGATCCGGCTCGATGCGGATCAGCACCGGAATGCGGTAATCATTATCCAGACGCTGCGCCATGCCGTCTTTATAGAACGGCACCTGCGCCACCGTACCCAGACGGATGCCGCGGAACTCGACTGGCGCGCCCGGCTGCAGGCCGCGTACCGAGTCGGAGAAGAACAGCAGGTAATCCTTATGTACGGTATACAGCGAATCCTGCGTGCTGCGCTGGTTGTCGAACAGCTGGTACTCCGCCTTCTCTTTCGCCAGTTCGCCGCGATCCCAGCCGTCCGGCACGTCGAAGCTGACGCCGCCGCTGAACAGCGTGGTCAATGATCCCATCTCTACCCGCATGCCCTGCGCCGACATGTCAAACGCCACGCCGCTGTCTTTCCAGAAGCGCACGTTGGTGGTGACCAACTGATCGTAAGGCGCGGTGATGAACAGCTGATAGCGCATGGCGCGCGCTTTAGGATCGAAATAGCTGGTTTCCACCGACCCGACGCGATAACCGCGGAACAGCACCGGATCGCCGGCGTTAAGCTGGCCTGATTTCTCGCTGTCCAGCACGATACGCAGCCCTTTGGCATCCGGAGAGGCCAGCGGCGGCGCGTCGAGCAGCTGGTAGTTGTCTTTACCGTCTTTGCCCTTGTTGCCCGGCTGCAGTTCGATATAGGCGCCGGAGAGCAGCGTCCCCAACCCGGAAACGCCTTCACGGCCGATCTGCGGCTTCACCACCCAGAAGGCGGAATCCTGGCGCAGCAATTTCTCCATGCCGGAATTAAGACGCGCCTGCACCATCACCTTGCTCAGGTCATCGCTCAACGTGACGGTTTCCACCACGCCGACGTCAACGCTGCGGCTTTTGATTTTGGTTTTACCCGCTTCCAGCCCTTCCGCCGTCGTAGTCACCAGCGTCACTACCGGCCCCTGATGGCTAAAGTGGTAAAACAGGATCCAGGCGCCGATCAGCGCGGTCACGATGGGAATGATCCACACCGGCGACCAGCGTTTGATCTTCTCGACGTCCGCGACGCTATGATTATTTTCCGTCACCTTGCGGCTCCTTGTTGATTGTTTCACTTGCGCGATCCCAGGTCAGCCGGGGATCAAATGTCATGGCGGCGAACATGGTGAGGATCACCACCAGCGCGAACAGCACGGCGCCCGTCGCGGGATAAATGCTCATCAACTGCCCCATTCGCACCAACGCCGACAACACGGCGATCACAAACACGTCGATCATTGACCAGCGGCCAACGAACTCGACCACTTCATAAATCAGGTGCATGCGCTCGCTGTCGGCGCGCGGTTTCTTCCTGCCGTTGGCGTCCCAACACAGCCAACCGATCGCCAACATTTTCAGCGACGGCACCATGATACTGGCGATGAAAATCACCATCGCTACCGGATAAGAGCCGTCCCCCCACAGCAGGATCACCCCCGCCATGATGGTGGAGTTCATTTTGTTACCCAGCGCCTCGGTCACCATGATGGGCATCAGGTTGGCCGGAATATACAGCATGATGGAGGTCACCAGCAGCGCCAGCGTCCACTGCAGGCTGTGGCGGCGACGCACGTAGCCCTTGGTGTGGCAGCGCGGGCAGCTCACCTGATCGGCCGGCAGGATCGCCGTGCAGCACGCGCAGGAGCGCACGCCCTGGCGCATGCCGGTGCGTCCTACCGTCAGCGGGCGATCGAGACGCGGTGCCGGTTCGATGTCCTGCCACAGCCAGCGCCGATCCACGCATTGGAAAGCGCGCACCTGCAGCAGGCAGAACAGACAGTAAGGCACGAAGCTACTGCCGATACCGATATCGCCATAGGCCATCAGCTTGACGAAGCTGACCAGCACCCCGGCGAGGAAAATCTCCACCATGCACCAGGTTTTGAACTGGAACAGCACCCGGGCCATCCACTCTTTCAGTCCCAGCGGCAAACGCACTTTGGCGCACAACAGGATGATCGCCACCATGCAAAATGCCGGGATCAGCTGCACGAACACCATAAACAAGGTGGCCATGCTGGCGTAGTCTTCCGCCACCATGACTTCCGGGATTTGAATCAGCCGGATTTCGTTGCCGAGGCCGGCGACGCGCATGTTGATAAACGGGAAAATGTTGGCCAGCACCAGCATGAACAAGGCGCTGAGCGCGTAACCGATCGGCCGCTTGCGCGGTTCGTCCCAGCGGGCGCTGAGCGTGGTTTTGCAGCGCGGGCATACCGCTTTGCTGCCATAGGCCAGCGGCGGTAGCGCCACCAACATGTCGCACTGCGGGCACAGCATCAGGTTATCCTGCTGCGCCGCCGAAGGTGCGGAATGACTATGCTGCTGATGATTGTTGTGGGAACACACCATATTCCTCCTCAATAACGTTGCTCACCGGCACGTCGATACCGCCCGCAGCAGCGCGCGGGCGGTATCGCAACGGTCAGCCGTTTTTCATCGCTTCCAGCTCTTCCCAACGGGCGAAGGCCTGCTCGAGCGCCTGCTCGGCGTTAGCCAACGCCGTCAGCACTTCTTGCGTTTCGCTGTGCGGCCGCGTGAAGAAGTCGGCATCGCTCATCTGCGCCTGCAGCGCTTCGATTTCCGCTTCCAGCTGTTCGAGCCGCTGCGGCAGCTGTTCCAGCTCACGCAGCAGGTTGTAACTCAGCTTGGCCGCCGCTTTCTTCGGCTGTTCGGCCTTTTTCTCCGCCGCCGGTTTGCTCGCGCTCGGCGCCGCCTGACGAATCGGTTTCGCCGTCGCGCGCTGATGATGCGCATCGTAGTAACCGCCGACGAAGGCCTTGATCACGCCATTGCCTTCGAAAATCCAGCACTCGGTCACCGAGTTGTCGACGAACTGACGATCGTGGCTGACCAGCAGCACGGTGCCCTGATAGCCGTCGATCAGCTCTTCCAGCAGCTCCAGCGTTTCGACGTCGAGATCGTTGGTTGGTTCATCGAGGATCAGCAGATTGCTCGGTTTCAGAAACAGCTTAGCCAACAGCAGGCGGTTACGCTCACCGCCCGACAGCGCCTTCACCGGCGTCATCGCACGCTTCGGGTGGAACAGGAAGTCCTGCAGGTAGCCCAAGACGTGGCGAGGGCGGCCGTTGACCATTACTTCCTGTTTACCTTCCGCCAGGTTGTCCATCACCGTGCGCTCCGGATCGAGATCGGCGCGGTGCTGGTCGAAATAAGCCACTTCCAGCTTGGTGCCGCAGTGCACGCGGCCGCTGTCGGCTTTCAGCTGACCGAGCATCAGTTTCAGCAGCGTGGTTTTGCCACAGCCGTTCGGCCCCACCAGCGCAATCTTGTCGCCGCGCTGCACCTGAACGGAGAAACCGCGCACCAGCACTTTTTCGCCAACCTGATAATTGACGTCTTCCAGCTCAAATACGATTTTGCCGGAGCGAGTCGCCTCTTCCACCTGCATCTTGGCGGTGCCCATCACTTCACGGCGCTCTGAACGCTCGACGCGCAGCGCCTTCAGCGCACGCACGCGGCCCTCGTTACGGGTACGGCGCGCTTTGATGCCCTGACGGATCCAGACCTCTTCCTGCGCCAGCTTGCGATCGAACTCGGCGTTTTGCAGCTCTTCCACCCGCAGCGCTTCTTCTTTGCTCTGCAGGTACAGATCGTAGTTGCCCGGCCAGGAAACTAGCTTACCGCGATCCAGATCGACGATGCGCGTCGCCATGTTGCGGATAAACGAACGGTCGTGCGAGATGAAGACGATGCTGCCGTCGAACTCTTTCAGGAAACCTTCCAGCCAGTCGATGGTTTCGATATCCAGGTGGTTGGTCGGTTCGTCGAGCAACAATACGCGCGGCGAGCTCACCAGAGCACGGCCCAGCGCCGCTTTACGCAGCCAGCCGCCGGACAGCGAGGAAAGTTCTGCGTCGCCGTTCAACCCCAGCTGCAGCAGCACTTCGCTGATGCGACTGTCGAGCTGCCAGAGTCCCTGGTGATCGAGGATCTCCATGATTTGCGCCATGCGCGCCAGGTTTTTCTCGCTCGGATCGCTTTCCACCAGGTGGGAAATCGCATGATACGCCTTCAGGTGTTCTGCCTGCTCCGCAACGCCTTCCGCCACGAAGTCGAACACGCTGCCGCCGATATTGCGCGGCGGATCCTGTTGCAGACGCGCCACGATCAGATCCTGTTCGTAGATCACCCGGCCGTCATCCAGCGGGATCTCTTTGCCGAGGATCTTCAGCAGCGTAGATTTACCGGCGCCGTTGCGCCCGACCAGACACACGCGCTCGTTGTCTTCGATATGAATTTCGGTGTTGTCTAACAGTGGCGCATCGCTGAAAGAAAGCCAGGCGCCGGACATGCTGATTAACGACATAGTAATTATTTTCCTTCGCCGGCGTGAGTCACCAGCCAGCAGTTGTGGATCTGACGGTTACGGGCAAAGTCCTGCGACAGCGTCTTGGCGGTGATCTCTTTCGCCTCCAGGCCCAGCGCACTCAGCCCTGCCATATCCATTTGGAAACCGCGCTTGTTGTTCGAGAACATGATGGTCCCGTTGCGGCGCAGCAACCGTTTCAAATCTTTCATCAGCGCCAGGTGATCGCGCTGCACGTCAAAGGTGTTCTCCATCCGCTTGGAGTTGGAGAAGGTCGGCGGATCGATGAAGATCACGTCGAACTGTTCGTTGGCGTTGCTCAACCACGACAGGCAGTCGGCCTGGATCAATCGATGCTGACGGCCGGTCAGGCCGTTGGCGCGCAGGTTCTTCTCCGCCCATTCCAGATAAGTGCGCGACATGTCCACCGTGGTGGTGCTGCGCGCGCCGCCCAGCCCGGCATGCACGCTGGCGGTGCCGGTATAGGCGAACAGGTTGAGGAAGTCCTTGCCATTGCTCATCTCGCCCAGCATACGGCGCGCGATGCGGTGATCGAGGAACAAGCCGGTATCGAGATAGTCTGTCAGGTTGACCCACAGCTTGGCGTTATACTCTTCCACCAGCAGGAACTCGCCCTTCTGCGCCAGTTTCTCGTACTGGTTTTTGCCCTTCTGCCGCTCGCGCGTTTTCAGGATCAGCTGATTCGACGGCAGCTCCAGCACCGCCAGCGTCGCGTTGATCACATCGAACAGGCGCTGACGCGCTTTCTGTGCATCGACGGTTTTCGGCGGCGCATACTCCTGCACCACCACCTTGCTGCCGTAGCGGTCCACCGCGACGTTGTATTCTGGCAGATCGGCATCGTACAGGCGGTAGCATTCAATGCCTTGTTGCTTCGCCCACTTGTCGAGCTTCTTCAAATTCTTGCGCAGACGGTTGGCGAAATCTTCCGCCACCTGCACGCCGCCGGTAGCGGCACCGGCCGGGCTTGCCGCCAGCTGATAATTTTTCTGCACGCACTCCAGCGGGCCGTTCTTCGCCTTAAACTGGCGCTCGGCGCGCAGCTGCAGGCAGCTCAACAGCTCCGGCGAGGCGCTGAACAGCGACAGCTGCCAACCGCCGAAGGCGCTTTTCATCACGCGGCCCAGCATGTTGTGCAGCGCGATCAGCGCCGGTTCGCTTTCCAGACGCTCGCCATACGGCGGGTTGCTGATCACGGTACCGTGCGGGCCTTCCGGCAGCGGGTTGGTCAACCGCGCGACGTCGCCGACGTTGAAGGTGATCAGTTCGGCGACGCCGGCGCGACGGGCGTTGCCGCGCGCCATCTCAATCACCCGGCGATCGATATCGGAACCGAAGAAGCGAGAGGCGGTTTCCTGCAGACCGCGGCGGGCACGAACCTGTGCTTCGGTGGTGACTTCACGCCACAGTTCGGCGTTGTGGCCATTCCAGGCGCTGAAGCCCCAGTGTTGACGGTGAAGACCCGGCGCGCGATCGGCGGCGATCATCGCCGCTTCGATCAACAGCGTGCCGGAACCGCACATCGGATCGAGCATCGGCGTGCCCGGCTGCCAGCCGGAGCGCAGCACGATGGCGGCCGCCAGGTTTTCCTTCAGCGGCGCCTGGCCGGTGAGATCGCGGTAGCCGCGCTGGTGCAGGCCTTCGCCGCTCAGATCGAGCGCCACGCTGGCCATATCGCGTTGCAGGAAGACGTTAACGCGAATATCCGGCTGCTGCTTGGCAACCGTCGGGCGTTGGTCAAGTTTACGGGTGAAGCTGTCGACGATGGCGTCTTTCACCTTCAGCGCGCCATATTGGCTGTTGCGGATCTCTTCGTTCACGCCGCTGAAATGCACGGCAAAAGTTTTATCCACGCCAAAAATGCTCGGCCAGTCGATCGCCTGCACCCCAAGGTACAGATCCAGGTCGCTGTGCACGCGGAATTCGTTCAGCGGCAACAGAATGCGCGAAGCCAGGCGGCTCCACAGCAGGCTTTGGTACAGAAGACGATCGTCACCCTGAAAATGTACCCCGCCCTGCACCACTTTGCAGTCGTGAGCGCCAAGCGCTTCCAGCTCGCTTTTTAACAGTTCTTCCAATCCACGCGCCGTGCTGGCAAACAGAGAGTTCATATCGTACTTATCACCAAAAAGAAAATTGTTGCGCATTATAGCTAATCCGCACCGCTTGTCATAAAGTTGCTCCCTTCTATTTAATCATCGCACGGAGATAAGGGTGATCACGCTTTCCAAACTCTACGTCCATCCGGTTAAATCACTGCGCGGCCTGCAGCTTTCTTACGCCCAGGTCGGCAGCAGCGGTCTGGCCTTCGACCGCAACTTTATGATCACCGAGCCGGACGGCACCTTTATTACCGCGCGCCAATATCCGCAGATGGTGTTGTTCACGCCGGCGCTGTTGCCGGATGGGCTGTTTCTGACCGCGCCGGACGGTGAAAGCGCCGCCATTCGCTTCAGCGACTTCGCCGCCGCGCCGCAGCCGACCGAGGTATGGGGCAACCATTTCACCGCGCTGACTGCGCCAGATGAGATCAACCGCTGGCTGAGCGGCTATTTCCAGCGCGACGTGCAGCTGCGCTGGCTGGGGCCGGAGCTGACCCGCCGGGTCAAGAAACACCCTGAAATCCCGCTGACGTTTGCCGACGGCTACCCTTATCTGCTGATTAACCAGGCTTCGTTCAACGATCTGCAACAGCGCTGCCCCGGCAGCATCAAGCTAGAGCAGTTCCGCCCCAATCTGGTGGTGAGCGGCGCCACCGCCTGGGCCGAAGACGGCTGGCAGGTGATCCGCGTCGGTGACGTGATGTTCGATCTGGTGAAACCCTGCAGCCGCTGCGTGCTTACCACCGTCAGCACCGAGCGTGGCCGCAAGCACCCGAGCGGCGAACCGCTCAGCACGCTGCAAAAATTCCGCTCCGCCGACAACGGCGACATCGATTTTGGCCAGAATATGATCGCGCGCAACAGCGGCATCATTCGCGTGGGCGATACGGTGGAAGTGCTGTCGACCAAGCCGCCGCGCCCTTATGGCGCCGGGAAAGTGGTGGAGAGCGTGCAGGCGCCACAAGACAGCGCGCACAGCGTCACGATCGAATATGAAGGCAAGGTGTTTACCGGCAATAACCAGCAGATCCTGCTCGAGCAGTTGGAACAGCAAGGCATCCGCGTACCTTACTCCTGCCGCGCCGGGATTTGCGGCAGCTGCCGCATTACGTTGTTGAGCGGTGAAGTCGCGCCCCTGAAGAAAAGCGCGCTGGGCGACAACGGCACCATCCTGTGCTGCAGCTGCATCCCGAAAAGTGATTTGACGTTGGCGTAATCCGCCTTATACCGCCCTGTCGTAAGCCGGGGCGGCGCTTTCATCCTGCGCGCAGGGTTTCAGCCGATCGTGCATCACCTTGATGGCGTCACCCAATACCATGGTACGGCCAGCGACCGTCAGCTGATTTTGCGCAAGCAGGCACAGGCTGGCGTTATCCCCGGCCTCCACCACCAGCAAGCGCGCTTCCGCGCCGCTCTCCATCACTTTCACCGCCGCCAGCTCGCCATTTTTCGGCTGCAGCGGGTAATGCTGCTGCGAGAAATGCCAGCTCTTTGGCATCAGCGGTTTCAGGAAGCGATAGGCGACCAGCGCATTCAACACCAGCTCGGCGCGCTGTTCATGGCTCAGCTTGACCTGCTTGCACTGTTCTTCATAGGTGAAATAAAGGGCGGCGTCATCCACGCAAAAAGCGCATTCATCAAAGGCGTCCGGCGTTAACATTTTGGCCGGGAAACGTGAACGAAAGATCATACCATTAGCTAAATCCAGCATTAGCCGATCGTGTTCGGCATCAAAATACCAACGCCAATTATCGTCAGGTTTTATCTTCATTTCGTATCCTTCTCGCTGCCTATGCCAATGCCGCACTCACCCTAAAAGGCGATTTTATCACCGATAAAATAGCTTAAACATCGGATAATTCCGCGAACGATATTTATGCTAACGAACAAAATATAGACGAGCCGGGGGCAGAAATAAACCCCCGGAATAAAATGAGAGGAAAAATATTAGATATGGGTAACGATATCTTTAATCAAACGCGGGCCGTGATAGATAAATCCGGAATAAATTTGCAGCAGGCTCGCGCCGGCCTCCATTTTTTCGCGCGCCGCCGTCAGCGAATCAATGCCGCCTACGCCGATAATCGGCAGGCGCCCCTGCAGTTCGGTGGAGAGACGACGGATCACTTCGGTGCTGCGTGATTGCAACGGACGCCCGCTTAACCCGCCCGCTTGTTCGCAGTAATTCAACCCCTGGATCAATTTTCGATCCAACGTGGTATTGGTGGCGATCACGCCATCGATATTATGCCGCACCAGGCTATCGGCAATTTGGATCAATTCTTCTTCTGAAAGATCCGGCGCGATCTTTACCGCCACCGGCACATATTTGTGATGCCGCGCATGTAATTCCTGCTGCTTATTTTTAATCGCAGCCAAAAGATCGTCCAGCGCTTCGCCATACTGTAAGGATCGTAACCCCGGCGTATTCGGTGAAGAGATGTTAATCGCGATATATCCGGCATACGGATAAACTTTATCCATGCAGATCAAATAATCGTCTTTTCCCTGCTCGACCGGCGTGTCTTTATTCTTGCCGATATTGATCCCAAGAATGCCGCCGAAATGGGATTTCTTAACGTTTTCAACCAGATTGTCCACGCCATGGTTATTGAACCCCATGCGGTTAATCAGGCCTTCCGCCTCAACCACGCGGAACAAGCGCGGCTTGTCGTTGCCCGGTTGCGGACGCGGCGTCACGGTGCCGACTTCCACATGGCCGAAGCCCATCGCGCCGAACGCATCGATGCATTCGCCGTTTTTATCCAGACCGGCGGCCAATCCCAGCGGGTTTTTAAACGACAGCCCCATGCAGCTGACCGGTTTGGTCGGCACGGACTGACGGACAAGAAACGCTAATGGGGTGCCGGTAATACGGCTGAGCTGACGAAAGGTCACTTCGTGCGCGCGCTCCGGATCGAGCTGGAACAACGCTTTCCTGATGAGGGGGTAGTACATGGACTCTCCTGATTTCCCGGTTGCAAACCGGGGGCGTATTATCCGGTATCCCCCGCCTAATTGGAATTGATTAAAGGCAAAAAAAGCCGTTTTTACGCAATCGTTTTCCCACTTCACCGCCAAATCGGCGCCAATCCGCTTTTGCGCATATCCAAATCAAAAAATGAGATTTAAACAACGCGCCCGGTTGCTGGTAGGTTTAAAACACTTCCCATTGATTTTCTAATTAAACCTAACTTTTAGTTATAAGGAGTGGCAATGCGCGTTATATCACTGGCCGGTAGCCCACGTATCCCATCACGTTCCGCCGCGCTGCTCTCGCTGAGTCAGAACTGGCTGCGGCAGCAAGGGGTGGAAGTGACGGCCTATACCCTGCACGACTTTGACGCCGAAGATCTGCTGTACGCCAACTTCAACAGTCCGGCGATCAAGGCGTTTGCCGAGCAGCTGGCGCAGGCCGACGGCCTGCTGATTTCCACGCCGGTTTATAAAGCGTCGTTCTCCGGCGCGCTGAAAACTCTGCTGGACCTGCTGCCGGAACGCGCGCTGGATCATAAGGTGGTGCTGCCGCTGGCGACCGGCGGTTCCGTCGGCCACATGCTGGCGGTGGACTATGCGCTGAAACCTGTGCTGGCGGCGCTGAAAGCGCAAGAGGTGCTGCACGGCGTGTTCGCCGACGACAGCCAGATCCAACTGACCGGCGAAAGCGCCACGCTCACCGACGCCGTGGCCGCCCGGTTGGAAGAGGCGCTCGCCAGTTTCTATTTGGCGCTTGGCCGCCGCAAACCGCCCGCGCTGCGCGTCGCCTCGCCGCTGACGGCGCGTCAAACCGCCTGACATGCCTGGAAAAGGAGGGCCTGAATGAAACAACGCAACGCTTTGCGACGTTGGCTGAGCACCGCGGCCTTCACCGGCCTGCTGTCGCTGGTCTGGGCCAACGCCGCCGTCGCGCAGGATCCGGCGCAATTTCGCATCGGTTACCAGAAAGGATCGGTGAGTCTGGTGCTGGCGAAAAGCCACCGGCTGCTGGAGGAACGCTTCCCCGCCACCCGCATCAGTTGGATTGAATTTCCCGCCGGCCCGCAGATGCTGGAGGCCTTGAACGTCGGCAGCATCGATCTGGGCAGCACCGGTGATATTCCGCCGATCTTTGCGCAGGCCGCCGGCGCGGATCTGCTGTATGTCGGCGTTGAGCCGCCCAAACCGAAGGCCGAAGTGATCCTGGTGCCGGAAAATAGCCCGATCAAAACCGTCGCCGATCTGAAAGGCCATAAGGTCGCGTTCCAGAAAGGATCCAGCTCACATAACCTGCTGCTACGATCGCTGCAAAAGGCCGGACTGAAATTTACGGATATCCAGCCCGCCTATTTGACGCCCGCCGATGCGCGCGCCGCATTCCAGCAGGGCAACGTCGATGCCTGGGCTATCTGGGATCCTTATTATTCCGCCGCGCTGCTGCAGGGCGGCGTGCGGGTGCTCGGCGACGGCACCGATCTGAATCAGACCGGTTCCTTCTATCTGGCGGCGCGCCCCTATGTCGAAGCTAATGGCGCCTTTATCAGCCAGGTCTTGACGGTGCTGACCCAGGCCGATGCGCTCACCCGCAGCGACCGGGCGCAAAGCGTGACCCTGCTGGCCAACGCCATGGGGCTGCCGGAACCGGTGATCGCCAGCTATCTGGATCACCGCCCCCCGACCGCCATCACACCGCTAGATGCGCATACGATCGCCGCGCAGCAGCAAACCGCCGACCTGTTTTACGCCAACCGGTTGGTGCCGGTGAAGGTCGACATCTCGCAACGCATCTGGCGCCCAAGCGCGCAATAAATACGGGGGAACATTGACGATGAGCCTGAACGTTTTCTGGTTTTTACCCACCCATGGCGACGGCCACTATCTTGGCAGCGCGCAGGGCGCTCGCAGCGTCGATCACGGTTACTTGCAGCAGATCGCCCAGGCGGCGGATCGGCTGGGATTCGGCGGTGTGCTGATCCCCACCGGTCGCTCTTGCGAAGACTCTTGGCTGGTGGCCGCCTCGCTGATCCCGGTCACCCAGCGGCTGAAATTTTTGGTCGCGTTGCGGCCGGGCATCATCTCCCCTACGCTGGCGGCGCGTCAGGCGGCGACGCTGGATCGCCTGTCCAACGGGCGCGCGCTGTTCAATCTGGTCACCGGCGGCGATCCGGAAGAGCTGGCGGCGGAGGGGTTACATCTCAGTCATGAAGAGCGTTACGAGGCCTCGACCGAGTTCACTCATATCTGGCGCCGGGTACTGGAAGGCGAAACCGTCGATTTCGACGGCAAGCATATTCAGGTGAAAGGGGCCAAGCTGCTGTTCCCGCCGGTGCAGCAACCGCGCCCGCCGCTCTATTTCGGCGGATCCTCCACCGCCGCGCAGGATCTGGCCGCCGAACAGGTAGAAATGTACCTCACCTGGGGAGAGCCGCCGGCGCAGGTCAAAGAGAAGATCGAGGAAGTACGCGCCAAAGCGGCGGCGAAGGGCCGACAGGTGCGTTTCGGCATCCGTCTGCATGTCATCGTGCGGGAAACCACCGAAGAGGCCTGGCGCGCCGCCGATCGGCTGATCGCCCACCTCGATGAGGAAACCATCGCCAACGCGCAGCAAGCCTTTGCGCGCTTCGACTCCGTCGGCCAACGGCGCATGGCGGCGCTGCACGGCGGCAAGAAGGACAACCTGGAGATCAGCCCGAACCTGTGGGCCGGCATCGGCCTGGTGCGCGGCGGCGCCGGCACCGCACTGGTGGGCGATGGCCCGACGGTCGCCGCACGCATGCAGGAATACGCCGATCTGGGCATCGACACCTTTATTCTCTCCGGCTATCCGCATCTGGAAGAGGCCTACCGCGTCGGCGAACTGCTGTTCCCTCACCTCGATCTGGCGCAGGAAGAAACGCCTGCGCGCCTTCAGCCGGTGCGCCCGCAGGGCGAAGTGGTGGCCAACATTTATGTTCCGCAAAAAGTGTCGCAGAGCTGAGGAGCGCCCCGATGGCAAATAACGTACAACGCATCCTGTATCGGCTGGCTCCCTGGGCGCTGCCGTTGGCGCTGGTGATCCTCTGGCAAATCGCCGTCGAAACTGGCTGGCTGTCCAACCGCATTTTGCCGGCGCCGAGCGCGGTGCTCGCCGCCTTCTGGCGCCTGAGCCAAAGCGGCGAGCTGTGGCAGCACCTGAGCATCAGTAGCCAGCGCGCGTTGATCGGCTTTGCCATCGGCGGCAGCATCGGACTGATCCTCGGTTTTATTACCGGGTTGTCGCACTGGGGCGAACGTCTGTTGGACAGCTCGGTGCAAATGATCCGCAACGTGCCGCACCTGGCGCTGATCCCGCTGGTGATCCTGTGGTTCGGCATCGATGAGTCCGCCAAGATCTTTTTGGTGGCGCTCGGTACGCTGTTCCCGATTTATCTCAATACCTATCACGGCATCAAAAACATCGATCGCGGCCTGCTGGAGATGGCCCGCAGCTACGGTCTGAGCGGTTTCCGCCTGTTTACACAGGTGGTGCTGCCAGGCGCGCTGCCGTCGATTATGGTCGGCGTGCGTTTCGCTCTCGGCTTCATGTGGCTGACGCTGATCGTCGCCGAAACCATCTCGGCCAATTCGGGCATCGGCTACCTGGCGATGAACGCGCGTGAATTTCTGCAAACCGACGTGGTGGTAGTGGCGATCGTGCTGTACGCCCTGCTCGGCAAGCTGGCGGACGTGGGCGCGCAGCTGCTAGAGCGCGTCTGGTTACGCTGGCATCCGGCCTATCAACTGAAACAGGGAGAAGCGCTATGACCCTTCCCGCTCGCCTTGCCCAAGGCACGCCGGTGACGCTGGAATCCATCGGCAAACGTTACGGCAACCGCACCGTGCTGGACAATATTCAGCTGCGCATTTCCGCCGGGCAGTTCGTGGCGGTGGTCGGCCGCAGCGGCTGCGGCAAGAGCACCCTGCTGCGCCTGTTAGCCGGCCTGGAACAGGCCAGCAGCGGCGCGCTGCTCAGCGGCAACGCGCCGCTTGCCGCCGCCAAAGAGGATACCCGGTTGATGTTTCAGGATGCGCGCCTGCTGCCGTGGAAAACGGTGATCGACAACGTGGGCCTGGGGCTGCGCGGCCACTGGCACGACGCGGCGCTGCAGGCACTGGACGCGGTCGGTTTGGCGGATCGCGCCCGCGACTGGCCGGCGGCGCTGTCCGGCGGACAAAAGCAGCGGGTCGCCCTGGCGCGCGCGCTGATCCACCGCCCTCGCCTGCTGCTGCTGGACGAACCGCTCGGGGCGCTGGACGCCCTGACGCGCATCGAGATGCAAGGGCTGATAGAGACGCTGTGGCAACAACACGGTTTTACCGTACTGCTGGTCACGCATGACGTCAGCGAGGCCATCGCGCTGGCGGATCGGGTGATCCTGATCGAAGAGGGACATATCGGGCTGGATCTCACCATCGATCTGCCGCGGCCACGCCGCAAAGGCTCGGCCCGGCTGGCGGAACTGGAGGCCGAAGTGCTGGAACGGGTGTTATCGCCGCCGGTCACCGCGGCCAGCCCTCGTCAGGCAGCGAATTGAACGGATAAAAAAAGGGACGGCGCAGGCCGTCCCTTGATGTCTTCATCGCGAAAAGATCAGGCGTCGAGCGCCTTGCTGATCTTCTCGTACAGATCGCCGGACAGGTTTTCCAACCCTTTCAACTGTTCCAGCGCCTTGCGCATCAGCGCCTGGCGGCCTGCGTCGTAACGCTTCAAACGAATCAGCGGTTCAATCAGGCGTGCGGCGATCTGCGGGTTGCGTTGGTTGAGATCGCTGAGGATCTCCGCCAGGAACTGATAGCCGCTGCCATCCGCCGCATGGAACGCCGCCGGGTTGCCGGAAGCGAAGCCGCCGATCAGCGAACGGGTGCGGTTCGGGTTACTCAGGCTGAACGAACGGTGTTGCAACAGCGCGCGCACCTTGCTCAACACGTCTGCCGCCGGGCTGCTGCCCTGCAACACGAACCATTTGTCCATCACCAGGCCATCCTGATGCCAGCGCTCGTCGAACGCCGCCAGCAGCGCATCGCGGCACGGCAGCTGGGCCGCGACCGCAGCAGACAGCGCCGCCAGCGAGTCGGTCATGTTGTCCGCCTGGCGATACTGTTCGCTCACCAGCTGGTCCGCCAGCACCACATCTTCGCCGAACGCCAGATAGCCCAGGCACACATTACGCAAGGCGCGCTTGGCGATCTCGCCATGCTCCACGCGGTAGCCGTCGGTCTTGTTGGCGTGATACACCGCCAGCCACTCATCGGCCAACTCCCGCGCCAGGCAGCGTACGATCGCTTCGTGCACCGCGGCGATCGCTTCTGGATCGATAGTGGCGAACAGCTCGGCGATTTCGTTCTCCGACGGCAAGGTCAGGATCTGCGCCGCCAGCGCCGGATCCAGTTTTTCGTCCAACAGCACCGCGCGGAACGCATCGGCCACGTGCAGCGGCAGCGACAACGGCTGCTTCTGCTGGTGCCGCGCCACGTTCAGTTTGATGTAGGTCGCAAGCAGGCTCTGCGCCGCATCCCAACGCGCAAACTCATTGCGCGCGTGCTGCATCAGGAAGGTCAGTTGCTGATCGCTGTACGGATAATCCAGTTTCACCGGCGCAGAGAATTCACGCAGCAGCGACGGCACCGGCTTGTGCGCCACGCCGTCGAACACGAAGGTCTGCTCCGCTTCGGTGACGTTCAGCACGTTGTTGACCGGCAGGCCGCCCTTCTGCAGCGCGATGACGTTGCCTTCGCTGTCGTACAGCTCGATATCCAGCGGGATATGCAGCGGCAACTTCTCAGGCTGATCGGCGGTCGGCGCGGTTTTCTGGCTGACATGCAGGCGATATTGCTGAGTTTCCGCATCGTACTCGTCGCGCACCGTCAACAGCGGCGTGCCGGACTGACTATACCAACGGCGGAAGCGCGACAGATCCACGTTGGACGCGTCCTCCATCGCCTGTACGAAGTCATCGCAGGTGGCGGCGCTGCCGTCGTGGCGTTCGAAATAGAGCTGCATCCCTTTCTGGAAGTTCTCTTCCCCCAGCAGGGTGTGCATCATGCGGATCACTTCAGAACCTTTTTCATACACCGTCAGGGTGTAGAAGTTGTTCATCTCGATCACTTTGTCCGGGCGGATGGCGTGCGCCATCGGGCTGGCGTCTTCGGCGAACTGCGCGCCGCGCATTACGCGCACGTTATCGATGCGGTTGACCGAGCGCGATCCCAGATCGGAACTGAACTCCTGATCGCGGAACACCGTCAGCCCCTCTTTCAGGCTGAGCTGGAACCAGTCTCGGCAGGTCACGCGGTTACCGGTCCAGTTGTGGAAGTATTCGTGGCCAATCACCGCTTCGATGTTCAGGTAATCCTTGTCGGTGGCGGTTTCCGCCTTCGCCAGCACATATTTGGAGTTAAAGATATTTAACCCTTTGTTCTCCATCGCGCCCATATTAAAGAAATCGACCGCCACGATCATATAAATGTCGAGATCGTATTCCAGACCGAAGCGGGTCTCGTCCCACTTCATCGAGTTCTTCAGCGACGTCATCGCCCAGTCAGCGCGATCCAGATTG
This sequence comes from Serratia bockelmannii, assembly GCF_008011855.1. GTDB lineage: Bacteria > Pseudomonadota > Gammaproteobacteria > Enterobacterales > Enterobacteriaceae > Serratia > Serratia bockelmannii. Next base: position 102,484 of record NZ_VOUX01000004.1, on the reverse strand, counting down.
CCGCGATCGACGAACAGCTCCAGTGCGACCTTACGGCCGGAACGGGTGGTGAAGCTGTCGCGCAGCACGTCGAAGTCCCCCGCCACCAGCGCGAACAGGTAGCAAGGTTTCGGGAACGGATCCTGCCATTGCACCCAGTGGCGGCCATCGGCCAATTCACCCTGGCCAATGCGGTTGCCGTTTGACAGCAGGAACGGATAGCGCGCCTTGTCGGCCACGATGCGAGTGGTAAAGCGCGCCAGCACGTCCGGGCGATCCTGGTAATAGGTAATGTGGTGGAAGCCTTCGGCTTCGCATTGCGTGCACAGCGCATCGCCGGACAGGTACAGCCCTTCCAGCGCGGTGTTTTTCGCCGGGTGAATGTCGTTGACGATGGTAAGAGTGAATTGTGCCGGCAACTCATCGATGATCAGCTGGTTATCCTGCTGACGGTAGGCGCTCCACGGTTGGCCGTCGACCTGAATGCTCACCAGCGTCAGATCTTCACCATCCAGCACCAGCGGTGCACCGGCCGTGCCCTGACGTTTGATTTTACTGACGGCGGTCACGCGCGTGGTTTCCGCGTCCAGACTGAAGTCCAAATCGATATCGGTCGTGGTGTAATCGGGCGCGCGATAGTCGTGGCGGTATTTTGCCTGTGGCTGTTGTGTCATAAAAACCCTTAAACATCTCAGTGAGTTATAGGTGCCAGGCCGCTCTTCCCCTTCGTACCGCAGCCGGTGTGTTTCCCGGCAGCGCGCGGCGGGCCTGAATTGTGAATAAACTGTATCACAGCTGGCCGAAAAGCCCAGAGCCGCCGGGCGACCACGATAGAGAAATCAGAGGCAAATCATAAATCGTCCGTCTGGCGGCAGCGCGGGTGACCAATGGCCAAATAAAAATCAGCATTTAATGCTAAAAAACCACCATCGGGGGGCGCCGGCATAGTTGAGGCGGCTCAGGCGGCATGGTGGTATAATTGTGGCATCAGGCCCAGGGATGACTCGCACTATGAAAATCAAATACGCAATCTATTTTTTTACCCTGTGCCTGATGACCTCCTTCTCTCTGTTCATCGTCGATGAGCTGCTTGAAGCCCATACCGATTACCGCGACAACCAACTCAACCTGTACAAAATTGATCGCGCCAAAGAAATCTCCGAAGCCTTCCAGGCGGCGCTGCAGGCTCACCGTCTCAAACGATTGAGCCTGATCGATCCTCAGATCACCCGCGCGCAATGTTTGGCCGCCGATCGGGTGGCGCGCGAGAGAATCACCCGGATCCGCGAACATCTGGACGATGAGGTCGCCAGACAGCTCGGGGTTCGGCAAAAAATTGCCGCGCTGTCGATGATCGGCCTGATGGAACAGTTGCTGGATAATGACAACCTGCAGCTTTCGCAGATCAATAACACCAACGCTAATCTGTTCAACATCAACAGCGCCTATTACATCTCGCAAACCAGCAAGAGCTATTACCGTTATACCTACGATACCCGGATGGTGGATACCGACTCCTTTATGTTTCTCGAGGCCATCCGTCTCAATAACCGGCTGAATATGTCACTGACGGAATTGAGCGACCAGATTATCGACGTCAATGTAAGCCCGCTGGTTCGCAAAGACGCCTATCTGAAGTCCATTCAACTGACCGGCGTGCTGAACGCCCTGAGCACCCGATTGATCTTCATGAAGATCAACTACGACGATGGACAAATCACCGACATCGTCAATGCGTTGCTCGCCCAGGTGTCCGCTGAACGCCTTCAACAGATTACCGATGGGCTGTACACCGCTATCGATACCCACAAGCCCTATCCCACAGCGCTTATTTCGCGCTATGTCGACGATGTGAGCGGGCTTTCGCAGGCGCTGTATCAGCGCAGCTTCGAATTGGAAACCCTCGCCTCGCGCCACAAGATTTACGACAGCCAGACGACCATTTACGGCATGATCGCACTTGCCGGCCTGGTGGTATTGCTGTTCATTTTGCCGGCGCTGGTGTTCTGCACCAGCATCAACCGTTGGCTGACCAAGACCCACAACAATATCGTACGGCTGTCGCGCGGTGAGATGAATATCGATCGCAACGACGCCTTCTACAGCCAGGAACTGATCGCCATCAGCGACGCCATTCAGCAGCTCAGGCAATACCAGTTGGACAAGGTCTCGCTGGAGAGCGAGAAACAACTGCTGATTAAAGAGCTCGAGGCCTCTTCCTTCCTCGATCCGCTCACCAATATCTACAACCGTCGTAAATTCTTCCTTGAATCTCAGCTGCTGGGCGACGGCAGCTACCCGCAGGCCTTTTGCCTGATCGATATCGACAACTTCAAACAGCTCAACGACAGCTACGGCCACGACGTGGGCGACCGGGCGCTGGTGGCATTCGGACACCTGCTGCAACGCGCGTTCCGTGCCAGCGACATTTTCTGCCGCTACGGCGGCGAAGAGTTTGCGGTGCTGCTGGGTAACTGTTCGTTGGACAACGCGCGGGACATCATGGAGCAATTGCGCGCCCGCACTCATCGCCTGACGCTACACCTGGCCGACGGACGGCAAGTGCATTTCACCACCAGCTGCGGCATCGCGCCGGTCAACGCGTTCACCGCACTGCAGGCGGCGATCAAACAGGCGGACGAAGCGCTCTATTTTTGCAAAAAGAGCGGCAAGGATCGGGTCAGCGTGCATACCGAAGCCGGCTTTATCTGATTCGCTGTTTAAAATAATTAACATTATAATTTTTATGACTAATTAGGCTAAGTCATTCACCTTACAGGCATATCTGGCTTTTTTTTCTCCCCGTCGCCGCCAGGCCGTCATAAAGGCACGTTTAATCCTCGACCCGCTTTGGTGATTTATGGTGTGATGCAGCTTCAATAACAGGATAATCCGGGTATACTCCACCCCCACTTTTATGATTATCCGGATTTGGACACGCGCCTGACGAGGATGCTGTAACGCGCTATGACTCAATACGCTTCCCCGATTTTGACATCACTGCTTGATACCGATGCTTATAAGCTTCATATGCAGCAAGCAGTGTTCCATCGCTATCCCGCGATCAGCGTGGCGGCGGAATTCCGCTGCCGCGGCGACGAACTGTTGGGCGAATATGCCGACGAGATCCGCGCGCAGGTGGCGCTGATGAGCCGGCTGGCGCTGACCGACGCCGAATTCGCTTATCTTTCGGGTCTGCCCTTCTTCCGTCAGGATTACCTGAACTGGCTGCGCACGTTCCGCTACGATCCGCAGCAGGTCACCATCGACAACCGCGACGGAAAACTGCACATCCGCATCGCCGGCCCCTGGCGTGAAGTGATCATGTGGGAAGTGCCGTTGCTGGCGGTGATCAGTGAAGTGGTGCACCGCCGGCGCTCGCCGCTGGCGACGCCGGAACAGGCGGTGGCACATCTGCAAACCAAGCTAGCGCAGTTCAAGGCGCTGGCGGGCGATCTGGACCTTTCGCGCTTCAAGCTGATGGACTTCGGTACCCGTCGCCGTTTCTCTCAGGGCGTGCAGCAGGCCATCGTCAGCACCTTGCAGGCCGAATTCCCGTACCTGTCGGGCACCAGCAATTACGATCTGGCTCATCAGCTCGGCCTGGCGCCGGTCGGCACGCAGGCGCATGAATGGTTCCAGGCGCATCAGCAGATAAGCCCGGTGCTGGCCAACAGCCAGCGCGCCGCATTGCAGGCCTGGCTGGATGAATACCCGGATCAGCTCGGCATCGCGCTCACCGACTGCATTACCATGGATGCCTTCCTGCGCGACTTCGGCCCGCAGTTCGCCGAGCGTTATCAGGGTCTGCGCCACGATTCGGGCGATCCCGTCGAGTGGGGTGAAAAAGCCATTGCCCACTACGAAAAACTGGGCATCGATCCGATGAGCAAAACGCTGGTGTTCTCGGACAACCTGGATCTGGAAAAAGCGCTGGCGCTCTATCGCCACTTCTATCAGCGCATCAATCTCAGCTTCGGTATCGGCACGCGCCTGACCTGCGATATTCCGGGCGTTAAGCCATTGAATATCGTGATTAAGCTGGTCGAATGCAAAGGCAAGCCGGTGGCTAAACTCTCCGACAGCCCCGGCAAGACCATCTGCCAGGACCAGGCCTTCGTCAGGGCCCTGCGCAAAGCCTTCGATCTGCCGCTGGTGAAGAAAGCCAGCTGAACCGCCTCTATATAGAAAGAAAGCCGGCCTGGTTCACGCGCCGGCTTTTTTGTTTTTATCCCGACCGCCCTCTTTTCAGTCAGCCGCAATAAATGTTGCGCCAATCCGATGATTTCTGCTTGTGCTCTGCACCGCGGCAAGTAACATAGCCATTACCCCCATATTCTTGGGTTGTAAGCTATTTCTAAACCAAATTATTAAAGAGAGAAATCTATGAGCGTAGTGCCTGTAGTCGACGTACTGCAAGGTCGTGCTGCGGTTGACAGTGAAGTCACCGTACGCGGCTGGGTACGTACCCGGAGAGATTCAAAAGCTGGTATCTCCTTCCTGGCCGTCTATGACGGTTCCTGCTTTGATCCGTTACAGGCCGTCGTTAATAATTCTCTGCCGAATTATCAGGATGAAGTGCTGCATCTGACTACCGGCTGTTCGGTTGAAGTCACCGGCAAAGTCGTCGCTTCACCGGGCGAAGGCCAGAGCTTCGAACTGCAGGCTACCGCGATCAAAGTGGTCGGCTGGGTCGACGATCCGGACACTTACCCGATGGCGGCCAAACGTCACAGCATCGAATACCTGCGCGAAGTGGCTCACCTGCGCCCGCGTACCAACCTGATCGGCGCCGTGGCGCGCGTGCGTCATACGCTGGCGCAGGCGATTCACCGCTTCTTCCATGAAAATGGCTATTTCTGGGTGTCCACCCCGCTGATCACCGCCTCCGATACCGAAGGCGCCGGCGAGATGTTCCGCGTGTCCACGCTGGACCTGGAAAACCTGCCGCGCACCGACAAGGGCGCCGTCGACTTCAGCGAAGACTTCTTCGGTAAGGAAGCCTTCCTTACCGTTTCCGGCCAGCTGAACGGCGAAACCTACGCTTGCGCGCTGTCGAAGGTTTACACCTTCGGCCCAACCTTCCGCGCCGAAAACTCCAACACCAGCCGCCACCTGGCGGAATTCTGGATGATCGAGCCGGAAGTGGCCTTCGCGACGCTGGACGACGTTGCCGGCCTGGCCGAAAGCATGCTGAAGTATGTGTTCCAGGCGGTGCTGGATGAACGCGCCGACGATCTGAAATTCTTCGCCGAGCGCGTGGATAAAGACGCTATCGCTCGTCTGGAGCGTTTCGTTTCTTCCGATTTCGCCCAGGTGGACTACACCGACGCCATTGAGATCCTGCTGGCCTCGGGCCAAACCTTCGAAAACCCGGTTTCCTGGGGTATCGATCTCTCTTCCGAACATGAACGTTACCTGGCGGAGAAACACTTCCAAGCGCCGGTGGTGGTGAAAAACTACCCGAAAGACATCAAAGCGTTCTATATGCGCATGAACGAAGACGGCAAAACCGTTGCAGCCATGGACGTGCTGGCACCGGGCATCGGCGAAATCATCGGCGGCTCGCAGCGTGAAGAACGCCTCGACGTGCTCGATCAGCGTCTGGAAGAGATGGGTCTGAATAAAGAAGACTACTGGTGGTATCGCGATCTGCGCCGCTACGGCACCGTGCCGCATTCCGGTTTCGGCCTGGGCTTTGAACGTTTAATCGCCTATGTCACCGGCGTGCAAAACGTGCGCGATGTGATTCCATTCCCACGCACGCCACGTAACGCAAGCTTCTAATTTATACGATCACTCGTTTTTTAAACGATTTCGTTACAAAACAAAGGCCAGCCTCGCTGGCCTTTCGCATTTTTTAATATTGACGCACGTCACAAAGTTCCCGAAAAATTACATTTGGTTACACATACTTTCCTTTTGCAACCTGATTGGGACATTGGTATCATTTTCGTCCTAGATTAACCCGCCTGTGAATGGAACACTGCGTTCAGACACAGGACGACACCAATCTATCAACAATAGTTCCCAAAGAATTATTGGCGGCAGTGGCAAAGGTGTCCGAATAACACCAATGAGGGTAATAATGATGAAGCGCAACATTCTTGCAGTGGTTATCCCGGCTCTGTTGGCTGCTGGTGCAGCAAACGCAGCTGAAATCTACAACAAAGACGGCAACAAGCTGGATCTGTACGGCAAAGTTGACGGTCTGCACTACTTCTCCGACGACAAAGGTAACGACGGCGATCAGACCTATGTTCGTTTCGGCTTCAAAGGTGAAACTCAGATTACTGACCAACTGACCGGTTACGGCCAGTGGGAATACAACGTCCAGGCTAACCACTCCGAATCTCAGGGCACCGAAGGCACCAAAACCCGTCTGGGCTTCGCCGGTCTGAAATTCGCTGACTACGGCTCCTTCGACTACGGCCGTAACTACGGCGTACTGTACGACGTGGAAGGCTGGACCGATATGCTGCCAGAGTTCGGTGGCGACACCTACACCTACACCGACAACTTCATGACCGGCCGTACCAACGGCGTTGCGACCTATCGTAACAACAACTTCTTCGGTCTGGTTGACGGTCTGAACTTCGCTCTGCAATACCAGGGCAAAAACCAGAACGACGGTCGTAACGTCAAGAAACAAAACGGCGACGGCTGGGGTATCTCCTCTACTTATGACATCGGCGAAGGCGTAAGCTTCGGCGCTGCATACGCTTCCTCCAACCGTACCGACGATCAGAAACTGCGTTCCAACGAGCGTGGCGACAAGGCTGATGCATGGACCGTGGGTGCGAAATACGACGCCAACAACGTTTACCTGGCGGCGATGTACGCAGAAACCCGTAACATGACCCCGTTCGGCGGCGGTAACTTCGGTCCAGGCTGTGCAGCTACCGATGACAAGTGCGGTGGCTTCGCGAGCAAAACTCAGAACTTCGAAGTGACTGCTCAGTACCAGTTCGACTTCGGTCTGCGTCCAGAAGTGTCTTACCTGCAGTCTAAAGGTAAAAACCTGAACGTCCCAGGCGTAGGTTCTGACCAGGATCTGGTTAAATATGTTTCTGTTGGTACCACTTACTACTTCAACAAAAACATGTCCACCTACGTTGATTACAAAATCAACCTGCTGGATGACAACGAGTTCACCAAAGCAACCGGCACCGCTACCGACGATATCGTAGCTGTTGGTCTGGTGTACCAGTTCTAAGTTGTCTCGCTTAACGGTGGTTTACCGTCGGCTAAGTTAAAAAAACAGGGCTTCGGCCCTGTTTTTATTTGTGTCTTCCGGTAACGTTTTATCCTGCAGATTTCCCCTTCCCCATCATTTTTTCTGTCGAATCCTTCCCGTTCACAAGATCGCGGTGTTTTTATCGCAAACGGTTGGCAAAGCCGATAACTGGCGCTACCCTGATGCTTCTGTCTGCTTAACTCCGAGATTTGGAAGCACCTGACATGTTTGAAAAAATCACCGCCGCACCCGCCGACCCGATCCTGGGCCTGACCGACATTTTCCGCGCCGACGCCCGCCCGAATAAAATCAATTTAGGGATTGGCGTTTATAAAGACGAAACCGGTAAAACCCCGGTGTTAACCAGCGTAAAGAAAGCTGAACAGTATCTGCTGGAAAATGAGATCACCAAAAACTATCTCGGCATTGAAGGCATCCCGGCGTTTGCCAGCTGCACGCAAGTGCTGCTGTTCGGTAAAGAGAGCCCGATCGTCGCCGATCGTCGCGCACGTACCGCACAGACGCCAGGTGGCACCGGTGGCCTGCGCGTGGCGGCAGACTTTATCGCCAACCAGACCAGCGCCAAGCGCATCTGGATCAGCAACCCAAGCTGGCCGAACCACAAGAACGTCTTTAGCGCCGTGGGCCTGGAAGTCCTGGAGTACGCCTACTACGACGCCGCCAACCACGCATTGGATTTCGACGGCCTGCTGAACAGCCTGAAACAGGCCCAGGCCGGTGATGTGGTGCTGTTTCACGGCTGCTGCCATAACCCGACCGGTATCGATCCAACGGCGGAACAGTGGGCACAGCTGGCTGAGCTTTCCGTGGCCAATGGCTGGCTGCCTCTGTTCGACTTCGCCTACCAGGGCTTCGCCAAGGGTCTGGAAGAGGATGCGCAGGGCCTGCGTATTTTCGCCGCCAAACATCAAGAGCTGATTGTCGCCAGCTCCTACTCAAAAAACTTCGGTCTGTACAATGAGCGCGTCGGCGCTTGCACCATTGTAGCTGCCGATGCCGAAACCGCCGAGCGCGCCTTCAGCCAGGTAAAAGCGGCTATTCGCGCCAACTACTCCAACCCGCCGTCACACGGCGCCGCCGTTGTCGCCACCATTTTGGGTAACGATGCGCTGCGCGCGATGTGGGAGCAGGAGCTGACCGACATGCGCCAGCGCATTCACCGCATGCGTCAGCTGTTCGTGAACACCCTGCAGGAAAAAGGCGCCCAACAGGACTTCAGCTTCATCATCCAGCAGAATGGCATGTTCTCCTTCAGCGGTCTGACCAAAGAACAGGTGCTGCGTCTGCGCGAAGAGTTTGGCGTCTACGCCGTGAACTCAGGCCGGGTGAACGTGGCCGGCATGACGCCGGACAACATGGCACCGCTGTGTGAAGCCATCGTCGCCGTGCTCTAAATGCATCGACACAGGTCATAAATCATAAAAAAAGGGCGCTCTATGCGCCCTTGATTATTTCTGCCGGGAAATAATCGCTACCACACTGCCGGCTCTTCGCGCAGGAACGGGTTGGTCTGGCGCTCGTGGCCAAAGGTCGACATCGGGCCGTGGCCAGGAATAAAGCGCATATCGTCGCCCAATGGCAGCAGCTTGGTGCGAATAGAGGCGATCAGCGCCTGATGGTCTCCACGCGGGAAGTCGCTGCGCCCTACGCCACCGTTAAACAGCACGTCGCCCACCAGCGCCAAACGCGCTTGCTCATTGATAAAGACGATGTGGCCCGGCGTATGCCCGGGGCAGTGCAGCACCTTGAGCGTCATTTCGCCCACCTGCATCTCATCACCTTCTGACAGCCAGCGAGTCGGCGTCAGCGGCGCACACTCTTCCAGCCCGAACATCCGGCTCTGCGCCGGCAAACCATCCAGCCAAAAAGCGTCTTCTTTATCCGGGCCGTAAATCGGCACCTGATAATGGTCCGCCAGCTCCGCCGCCGCACCAACATGATCCAAATGGCCGTGGGTCAGCAAGATCTGAGTGATCATCACCCCCTGCTGCGCGACTTCCGCTTTGATTTTTTCCGCTTCACCGCCGGGATCGACCAACGCCGCTTGCTGCGTGTTTTCACACCAAATCAGGCTGCAGTTCTGGCTAAAAGCGGTAACGGGAATAAGATGGTATTTCATAAGGCTCCAACGACAATAACGCCGCTTCCGCAAGGGGCGGCGTTATTCACTGACGGCACAGCGGTTACCAGGTCCGAACCGGGCCGGTATCGATGTGTACGAAGTTGCTACGTGGGTAATATCCTACACCACCGGCGCGCATTTTTAACGCCGCTTTACGGATATTACTCAATTGGATACCTTCGATGTGGAAATCCATCGCCTGGCCCTTGGTGTGGTAGCTGTGCTTGGCCACGCCGCGGCTGTGTGCGCGCAATTCGTTGTTGGTATCTACGGAACGGTATCCGGAGATCAGCTGCACCGGCTTGCTGGTGCCCAGCAGCCCCTGCAGACGATAAAGGTGATCAAACAAACGGGGATCGATCGATTTAACCTTGTTGGCGCGATAATCGCGGAACAGATGATTTAACCGCACCAACTCTTCTTTATTGTAACCTTTGCCGTCAAAGAACTCGGCTTTAATAGATTCACCGGTATTCAGGTTATTCAGCACTAAAATACGCGGTCGAGCGGTGGAAAGACTGGCAAACGCCTGCCCTGGAAGCAGCGCTATGCCCATAGCAGCGCCACCTAGCGCCAGCCATTTACGGCGGTGATGATCAATTTTGTCCATGACTCTGTTAAACCCGGCAAGAATGTCAAAATAAATGCACAAAGCAGCGCACTGTCCGAACCATAACCGCCTGCGTATGCTGAGTCAACCCGCGATACGCCTAGGTTTACAGGCCCCCGGCTACGGGGGCCTGCGGTATAGCCAAACATTCTGACCGTTATTTATTTATAATTACTGCATTTACTGCATTAATTTTTTGGCCTGAGCCAAAATTTGTGCGCCCGATCGCACCGTATTATCATAATTGTAAATATCTGTACGGAATTGCGGTTGGCCGTCATCCGAAACCCAGGCGGTAAGATAATACAGTTTTACGGGAATACGCTGGCGAATATTCACATAAGTGGTATTCCCCTCTTTCAGCGTGGAAGACACGCGGCTGTTGTTCCAGCCGGCGTCCTGCAGCAGCATATTCGCCAAATCGGACGCCTTATTCACCCTCACGCAGCCGGAGCTGAGCGCGCGGATATCTTTCTGGAACAGGCTGTGGTTCGGGGTATCGTGCAAATAGATAGCGTCCGAGCTCGGCATATTGAACTTGAAGCGCCCCAGCGAGTTGGTCGCTCCCGGCGCCTGACGGACGCGATACGGGAAGTTACGCGCAGAGACCATGCTCCAGTCGATCATAGACGGGTTGATCACTTCTGCATCGTTGCTCCAGCCCGACAGCACGGTGTAGCCGTGTTTCTGGAAATAGTTACCGTCGCGCATCGCCTTCGGCACGATATCCTCACGCACCAGCGTGGTCGGCACGTTCCAAGGCGGGTTGACCACCACGTTGTTCAACGCGCTGCTCATCAGCGGCGTCTTGCGGCTCGGCCGCCCGACGATAACGCGGGAGGACAACACTTCGTTGCCGTTCTGATAGTAGGTCAGCGAGTAATTGGGAATGTTCACCATAATGCCAGTGCCGACATGCCCCGGTAAAATTCGCAGACGTTGGATATTCAACGCCAACAGCGCGGCACGGGTTTTCGGTGACACGTTGAGCCACTCGCGAGTGCGTACGCCGATCACGCCGTCCGCCGTCAGCCCCTGCCATTTCTGGAAGCGCTTGACGCCCTCCGCCAGCTCGTCGGTATAGAGATTGTCGCTCACCACGCTGCCGATCTGCGGCGGCGTCTGTTCCGCGGTCAGCTCCGTCACCGGCGCCGCCGATGGGCTGACCGTCACGCGGCTTTTCTCTTCGTCTACCGTCAGCCCGCCGTCGTCGGGCTCATTGCTCTTCGCCGAGACCACCGCCGGTTCCGCTTCCGCTTCCGGCGCCGAGGTGGCCAGCATACCGGTGCGCGTCAGGATCTCACGCAGCGCCGGGATATCATTGCTCATTTGGCCTGGGCGCAGGCTCGGGCCACTGCCCACCTGGGGCCAAGGGCGATTGTCCGCCAGCAAGTCGCGCAGCGCCTGATGCATCTTGGCGTATTGCGGATGTTGCGGCGCGAGCGAATTCACGTAGCTCAGGGTACGCGCCTGGCGCACCGCCAGCTGCCACTGATTAATCACTGCGGTGGGCGGCAAGCCAAGCTTGTAGGGAATATTGCTGTACAGCCAGTTGTTGCCGTTGGCGCCGATCGCGGACACGAACTGCAAATAGCCCAGCATCGCATCGGACAACACCACATCGCGGCCCGCTTCATTGAGCGCCGGATCGGTCAACATCTTCACCCACTGGGTGAACTGCGGCTGCACGCCGGACATCGCCAGCTCGGCCAGCTGCTGCTGAAACTGCTGAACGGCTTCGCGATCCTGCCACATCGGCTGCATATGGTTCGCCGCATACAGCGGCGCCAGCGTGGACAGGTAGTGCAAATCCATGCCGCGCGGCAACGCGGCCAGCAGTTCAGAACGGCTCTGCGCAACGGACATGCCTGCTGATGCCACTGGTAACGCCGCTACGGTGGCCGATGCGGAAAACGACGACACAAGACTACAGGCGATAGCGCCACTCAGCGCCAAACGTCGTAGAGAGTTTCCCTTTTTAAGCAACATCCCTTGCCCCCTGTATGCTCACAAAAAAACGTCAAAAACTGCATATAGTTTCAGTATACAAACAGAAAGGCCGTTTCGCCCTGCGGGCGTCGAATTACTGTTTATCTGATTAAACTAACCGCTTTTCAACGGATAAAAAAGCAGGACTATCATCCACGCGTACAAAAAAATAGCCACCCTACGGCGGCTATTTTCGGATTTTTAGGGCGTTTTTCTACCTTACTGCGTTTCAACCGACGCAGTGCCCAGCGCCGGCGGCTCGCCGGCAAAACCGCGCAACCCCACCACGTGCACATGCTCGTGGTTCTGGAACACCTTACGCACCAGTTTATAGGTGGTGCCCTTCTCTGGACTGATGTTTTCCGGCGCCGCAATGATAAGCTGCATCTCCAAACGGTCGCACAGTTCGAACAGCGTGGCGATCGACTTGGCATCCAGACGCGCCGCTTCATCGAGGAACAGCAGGCGACACGGCGAGATGTCTTTGCCGCGCAGACGGCGGGACTCTTCTTCCCAGCTCTGTACCACCATCACCAGAATTGACATCCCGGTACCGATGGCTTCACCGGTCGACAACGCGCCGCTTTCCGCACGCAGCCAGCCGTCGGAGCCACGGTACACTTCCACTTCCATCTCCAGATAGTTGCGGTAGTCCAGCAACTCCTCGCCGATGGTCTGTGGCGTGCGCTGCCCCATGTCGATCTGCGGATTCAGGCGCTGGTAAAGCTTGGCCAACGCTTCGGAGAAGGTCAGGCGGTTACTGTTAAACAGATCCTGATGTTGTTCCTGTTGCTCAGAGAGCACGTCCAACAGGGTGGCGTGCGCTTCTCGCACATTGACGTTCAGGCGCACGCTCTTCACCTGGCCGAAGGAAACGGCCTGCAGCCCCTGGTTCAGCATGCGAATACGGTTCTGTTCGCGCTGAATGGTTTTGCGAATGATGTTGGCCACGCTTTTCGAACTGATCGCCAGCTTCTGCTCGCGCGCGGTCAGCTCTTCGGTTAGACGGCCCAGCTCGATCTCCATCTGCTCGATGGCCTCGACCGGATCGTCGGTGCGAATGATGTCCTGGCGGATACGCTCGCGCAGGTGTTGGTACACCGCGATATAGAACTGAATCTTGCGCTCCGGCCGCTTCGGATCTTCCGACAGGCGCAGCACGTCTCGCAGGTGTTCGTTGTCCGCCACGGCCAGACGCAGCGCACCGAGCGCCTTATCCGACATCGAACGCAGCTCGTCGCCATCCATATACGCCAGCTCGCGGCGATGCAGGCGGCGTTCCACGCCATTGTCTTTCACCAGACGCATCACCGCGCACCAGCCCGCCTTGGCGGTCACCACCTGCTCGCGCAGCTGATGATAGTCGCGTTCCAGCTTGCGCAGTTTCTTCTGCAGGCCATCCATTTCGGCTTCGCAGAAGGTCAGCTGTTTCTCCAACTGATTGCGACGAGCACGGTTGTTGCTCAACGCCGTATGCAGCTCGTCGCGGCGCTGGCGCGCACGCGCTTCGGCGTTGGCGTCGGCCTGCACGCCGATATCCACCAGCTCCTGGCTCAGCTCTTTCAGCATGTCGCGCTTGGCGTCATACGAACTTTTCAGCGAGGCCAGCACCTGGCTGTACTGGGTGAACTGGGTTTGATACTGACGCAGCTGTTCACGGGCACGGGCGCGTTCGGCTTCCGCCTGCTCCAGGCGCTGACGCAGTTTGTCGTTGAGATCGTTGTTGGCATTCTGCATGCCGGCGGAGTCGGTATAGCTGAAATGCGCGCGGCGCTGCACCACTTCCGTCAGCGCGAACGCCTGCTGTTTGGCCTGGCGCTGCACGCTTTGCGCCTGCGCGTAGTCCTGTTGCAGCTGTTCATGCTGCTGCGGATCGCTCTGCAGCACCGACAGCAGCGGCTCCAGCTTGGTCAGCGACACGCCGTGCTGCTGAATATGACGCGCGGCGTCCTGCGCCTCTTCCAGCTCTTCGCGGATCTCGTCGACGCGATCCTGCAGCGTTTCATCGTTCAGCAACGATACCAGCGGCATCAGGCGGTTGAGCGCGGAAATGCCCTCTTTGGCCTGATCGTACTGCTGACGCTGCTGCTGGTTCTGCGCTTCGTGATTGTTCAGCGCGCGTTCGATTTCGCCACGGCGGGCGCTCAAACCGCGGATCTCCGCTTCCGGGTCAGCGTCGAACGCCACCGCCAGATGAGTGCCGATAAAGCGGCTGAAGGCCTGGTGTGAACGCTGGGTTTTCTGCACGTCGAACGACAACGTGGCGTAACGCTCCGCCAGCGTTTCACGCTCGGCATGCAGCACTTCCAGACGGTTTTCGCGCGCCGCGCGGCCGAACAACGGCACTTCCGGATAACGAGAATAACGCCACTGGCGATCGGCGATCTTCACCACCACCGCTTTGTCCTGCTCTTCGACGGCGAACACGCTGTCATCGAACGACTGCGGATCCCCTTCGATCAGGTAAAGATCTTCCGGGCAATCTTCCAGCCCTTCCAGCATTTCGCGCACCAGCGACAGATCCGGCACCACGATGGCGTGGCGCGAAGGGCCGTACAGCGCCGAGAAGTAAGGCGCGTCGTCGATGGTGACATCATCGTAAATTTCCGACAGCAGCACGCCGCCGAAACGTTCGGCCAGCGTGACCAGGCGTTGATCTTCCGCGCCGCCCGGCTGGCTGAGACGTTCGATCTGCGCTTCCACTTCACGTTTGCGGGCCGCCACTTCGTCGCGCTCGACGGTGGTTTCACGCTCGCGCTCCAGCAGCTGCTGCATGTATTCGGTCACCTGCTGGCTGTTTTCCAGCGGCTCTCCGCTCTGATCGCTGAGCTGGCCCAGGGCGTCCTGCGCCGCCAGCCACACCGGGGCACGCGCCGTCAGCTCACGGATGCGCTGCTGGATCTGCTCCAGTTCCTGGCGCATCTCCATACGGCGTTCACCGGCTTCGCTGACATTCTGCGACAGCGCTTCCAGGCGCTCTTCCAGCTCCTGCTGCAGCATGTCGAGATCGTCCGGCTGGTACTCTTGGCCATGGCGTTTGCAAAATTCGTTCAGCAGGCGTTCGGCGTCCTGCTGCGAGCGCAGGCGCTGTTCCAGTTCGCTCAGGCGCAAACGCAGCGGCTGAACGCGCTCGGCGAGGTGTTGCTGCGAAGGCCAGTCGCGCAGCAATTCGCGCGCGCACTGCCAGGCTTCGCTGCGGCTGACCTGGCCGGCGATTTTACCCACCAGCTGATAGGCCTGCTCGAACTGGCCGTGCGCGGCGTCGGCCACGCTCAGCTTCTGTTCCAGCATCAGCAACGCTTCGGTCGCTTCCTGCTCGCGGGCCTGGAAGGTGTCTAGCCACTGTTCGGCGTTGTCGGCGGTCAGATCCGGCAGTTGGCACAGCGCGCGCGCGCGCTCCAATGCCTGCAGCGCCTGTTGGTACTGAATGGCACGGGTCTGCTGCACGTCGAGCGCCTGCTGGTAGTCGGCCAACTGGCTCTTCAGTTCGTCCACTTCCAGCTCGGCCGCTTCGGCGCGCGCCTCGTTTTCGGCCTGCTGCTCGCTCGCCTCGGCCACCACTTCGTTCTGCTCTTCCAGACGGTAGGTCAGCTCTTCCAGATCGGCTTCATAGCGTTCGATCTTCTCCTGCTGACGCATCGCCGTCTGCACCAGATTCAGGTGGTCGCTGGCGGCCTGGTAATCGGTTTCCAGATCGGATTCGGCGCCGCTCTGTTCGCTCAGCTCGCGCGCCATTTCCACATGGCGATACTGTTCGGCGGCCAGCTGCTTGCGGCTGCCCAACAGATCGCTGCGCAGCGCCAGCGCGCCGTCCAGATGGATGCGGCGTTCGTTGGCGTGGCGCATATAGTCCGCCGCCACATAGGAGGTGGCCTCGGAGATCAAATGCTTGAACAGGTCGCGATCCGACTGGGTGACGCGGATCGCTTCCAGCGTCATGCGGTTTTCGCGCAGCGCCGCTTCCATGTCCTGGAACGCCTTGCGCACGCCGCTGTTTTCCGGCAGCAGGTAATCGCGCAGCGAGCGGGTGATGGCGCTGGAGATACCACCGTACAGCGACGCTTCAATCAGACGGTAGAATTTGCTGCGATCGGCGGACGAACGCAGGCGTTTCGGGATCACGCCCAGATCGAACATCAGCGAGTGGTAATCGGTGATGGAGTTGAACTGCTTGAACTGCACGCCCTCCATCTCTTCCACGCGCTCTTTCAGCTCTTGCAGCGACAGCACGCGCGCCTGGCGATCGCCCACGGTCTGGGTCAGCAGTTCGGTCGGCTGTACCGCGGTCGGCAGGCCCTGGATGGTGAAAGGTTTGATGTCGACCTTACGATCGCGCCCTGCCACCTGCTGCAGGCGCACACCGACCACCACGCGCTGGTGGCGCGAGTTGACGACGTCGAGGGTGGAGTAACACACGCCGGCACGCAGCTTGCCGTGCAAGCCTTTGTCGCGCGAACCGCTGGTGGCGCCCGCTTCGGTGGTGTTACGGAAGTGCAGCAGCGTCAGGTCGGGGATCAGTGCGGTGACGAAGGCCGCCATTGTGGTGGACTTCCCCGCCCCGTTACCGCCGGACAGCGTGGTCACCAGCTCATCCAGATCAAAGGTACGGGCGAAGAAACCGTTCCAGTTAACCAGCGTCAGCGAGCGAAATTTACCGCGTTCAATCATTCCTGTTCATCCTCTGCACCGTCAGGAGCGTTATCAACCTGCTGATCCTCAGCGTCATTCTCATCGTTCAGCGACAGGCTGGTTTCAACCGGCATCGCCTCGCCGTCGCGAATCATGCGCAGCTGCGCTTCACGCGGATCGTCGCCGCTGCGCACGTCGGCGCCGAAGCGGAACACCGCCTCGGTAATGCGGAACTTGCTGCTGTCATTGCCCATGAAATAGACCATGCCGAGGCGGCGCAGGCGGTTCAGCGAGGTGCGCACCTTCTCGTGCAGCTTCTGCCGATCGAGATCCGAACCGGTGGAGCGCTGGTTGACGAACTTCAGCAGCTTGTTCTCATCCGCCAGGCTCAGCAGCTCGTCGTACAGCTCCTGATGGCTGAAAATGCCTTCGTGCGCCAGGCGCTCGGGGCTGAGATACAGGTAGCACAAGATCTTGCCGACCATCATATCCAGCTCGGACAGCACCGAACGCGGGATCAGCGTGGTGGAGCGCGGGCGCAAATAGAAGAAACCTTCCGGCGCCCGAATCAGCTCGACGCTGTAACGGTTGTAAAATTCTTCCAGCTCATCCTGGAAATCCATTAAAAAGGCGTGGTTGTCCAGTTCATCGATACCGATGTGACGACCCGCGCGCAGTTGGCTATCCAGCGCCGGGAACAGCGAGTTGGACAGCGCCTTGGCCAGCTTGACTGGCATTACTTGTTCAATATTTGTCGATGACATGGGCCTGGACCTTGGCTCCGTAATCATTGATTGCCTGCCATTCCGCCGGCAACCCTGAGAAATCTGCTTCAGCCACACCGAGGCGCACTGCCTGGTCGACCACTAAACGTGCCACGTCGAAATGACGCGCACGCGGATATTGCGCCAGGTAATCGCGCATCACCGCTGCAAGATTGAGCGGCATCTGCTGTTCCTGGTACACCTTCAGCGCCTCTTCGATCATCGCCGCCAGCTGTTCGCGAATTTCGCTGAACTCTTCGAACTCCAGATCCGGCGGCAGTTCCCCGGTCACTTCCTCGCTGCGCAGCGCCAGTTCTTCGTCGCGCATGTCCAGCAGACGATCGGCATTGGCATGGGTCAGCGCCCAAGGGTGGTCGAAATAGGTTTGCACCGACTGGCGCAAGCGTTGGGCGAACACGCGGTTTTTATCCATATCGATAGCGGTACGGATAAATTTATGTACGTGGCGATCGTAGCCGATCCACAGGTCGATCGCCTGCTGACCCCAGCTGATGATGCGATCCAGCTTGCTCTGCAGATCGAACACCAGCTTGTCGACGAAGCCGAGCTCCACGTTGCCGAGGGTTGCGTCCTGGATGCGCAGCAGATTGGCCTGCAGCTTGTCGCCCGCCGCATCCAGCGTATCCTGCAGTTCGCGCAGGGTGCCCGAGGTTTCCGACAGCAGCATTTCGCAGCTGGAGATCGCCGCCCGCCAGTCTTTGCTCAGCAGCGCCGCGATGTCGTTTTTCACGCTCTGCTGCTGCTCGTCCATCACACGTTGCGTCATGTCGATGCTGTCGAAGATTTCCGCCACCGAATATTTCAACGGCGCGAACACGTTGCGATGCCAATGGAAATCGTCGCCGCCCTCGTCGGCGGCATCGGCGGCGCGTTTGAGTTCCTGCGCCACGATCGACAGCTGCATCGACAGGCGCAGCGTGGAGAATTCGCGTTGGCGAATATAGTAATCGGTAATGCCGATACCCAACGGCGTCAGGCGGTAAATCGCGTTGCCGTCCGCCAATTCGCTGGTAAAGCGGTTCAACAGGCGCTGGCGCACCATGTCGTTGATCGCATTGTTGGCGCGCATCGCCACCGTTTCATGCGTCTGTTCAAAACCCTTGCTGACATGGCGAAATGCATCAACCAGCTCACCTTCGCTCATCTCGCCGTCCAGCCGTTCGCCGTTCAGGGTGGCGATGGCGAGCAGAAATGCGAGACGCTCCGTAGGGAGCGAAATAGAGAAATCATTTTTCCGTGCCCAGGCGACCAGTTCGGGTACTGTCTGGGAAAATTCACTCATAGTTCGTCCTTCAGGTTTGGTTTATGCGCCATGACGTGAATATAGCGCCCCAAACTCACGTACGGCTCCTGCCGGCAATAGTGCTGTTCAAGCGCCAGTAACTCTTCAAATTTTTGTGTTTGCAGCTGTCTGCTCTGCAGGTAGTCGTGAAACACCCGCACGCCGGTTT
Source organism: Serratia bockelmannii (assembly GCF_008011855.1). Lineage (GTDB taxonomy): Bacteria > Pseudomonadota > Gammaproteobacteria > Enterobacterales > Enterobacteriaceae > Serratia > Serratia bockelmannii. The sequence continues at coordinate 83,661 of NZ_VOUX01000004.1, read as the reverse complement.
TGCCGCTGATGCGCATGCCCAGCTGTTCCAGCCAGCCGTAGACCAATAGCGGATCGTGCGGATATTGTGGCGACAGCGAACGCTTGCGGCGCCGTCTGACTTCGGGATCCACCAGTTGGAAATTACCCAACACCACGTTACGCATCAAGAGACCGTTAGCGTTGAAGAACATCAGCGACAGCGCGCCACCCGGCGTCAGACAGTCGCACAATGCCTGCAGTGCCGCTTCGGGTTCGGCGATCCATTCAAGCACTGCATGAAACAATATCAGATCAACCGGCTGTTCCAAATGTTGAGCGATATCCTGCGCAGAACTTTGTACGAATTGCATGTTCTGGCTCACACCTTTCTGCTCCGCCAGCTGCGCGGCGCGCTGGATCATCTCACCAGAAAGATCGCACAACAACACCTGATGTCCTAATTCTGCCAGTTGGCAGGCCATATGGCCTTCCCCGCCCCCGGCGTCAAGGATGCGCAGCGGCCGCTGCGGCAACTGCGCCAGCAGCCCGGTCAGATCCTGCCAAACCACCGCCTGGCGGATTTTTCCTTTCGTGGTGCCGTAAATATTACGCGCAAATTTTTCAGCAATATCGTCAAAATTGCGATCCTGCATGGACAACGGCTCCGCTGATCTCATTCTTGCGGCGGCAAAGCGCACGCCCATTCAAACCTGCTATTTTGGCACAGACTGGCTTAGAATGTATCTTCTTGCGGCCTGTTTATGCCTGGATGCCGCTTTTTCACCCAAAAGGATCTGATTTTCGATGCTGTTCAACCTGAAAAAGTTCTTTGGCGCCCTGCTGATGCCGCTACCGCTGTTGATGCTGCTGATGGGGCTGGCGCTGTTACTGCTGTGGTTCACCCGTTGGCAAAAAAGCGGTAAGACGATTTTCACGCTGAGCTGGCTGTTTTTACTGCTTTTCAGCCTGCAACCGGTGGCCGACCGACTGCTGCGGCCGATCGAAGCCGAATACCAGACTTATCGCGGCAACGATCCGGTCAGCTACATCGTGGTGTTGGGCGGGGGCTATACCTACAATCCCGACTGGGCACCTAGCTCGAACCTGCTCGGCAACAGTCTGCCGCGCGTGACGGAAGGCGTGCGGCTCTACCTTGCGCATCCCGGCGCCAGGATGGTGTTTACCGGCGCGTCCGCCGGACGCATGCAAAGCAACGCCGCCACGGCGGCGCTGGTAGCCGAAAGCCTGGGCGTGCCGCGCAGCGATATGGTGATTTTGAGGGAACCGCGCGATACCGAAGAAGAAGCCGCTCAGGTCGCCAAGTTGGTCGGCGAGCAACCGTTCATTCTGGTGACCTCCGCCAACCATCTGCCGCGTGCCATGCGTTTTTTCAAGGCTAAAGGCCTGCACCCGATCCCAGCACCGGCCAACCAGTTGGCGATCGACTCGCCGCTGAATATCTGGGATCGCGCCACACCGTCGTCGATGTTCCTCGGCCATACCGAACGTGCCTGGTATGAAACGCTCGGCAGCCTGTGGCAGTGGCTGAAAGGCGCGGATAGCGCCGGCGCCGAGTAAAACCCGTTCAACCGGCCAGCCAGGGCAGCAGCTGTTGCGACGCATAGTCGAACGGCCGCCGCTCCAGCTTGCCGGTATGGATCAAACGCCCTACCGCTTCCCACACCACGTATAGCCAGCGCCGCGCAAGGAAAGCGTCGGCGACCGGCGCCCGCTGCAGATAGCTGAACAGCAGTTGGCTGGGCATGCCCGGCTCGCAAAGGCGGAAAAGATCGTATTCGCGCGGCGCCCACAGCACCACACCGGGATTGAGCATCGCCAGCAGTTGATCGCTTTTGGGATCTTTCAGCATACTGCGCAGCGACAGGTTGCCGTGCACCAGGACGCAGGGATCGTCGAAGCCGACGAAGAAATGAGTCAGCGCTTCGCGCGTGCGATACAGCAAACGCCGATCCGCCATGGTCAACTGCGGGGTAGTAAGATTGACCACCGTCGCCCACAACACTTCAACCCGCTGTTGATACCAACAAAACCAGTCGTTCTCCTGCGTGCTGTCAACGCTGCCGACGCTGCCGTGACTGTCGATGCGGTGCCAGGCCAATACCCCGTCAACGATCTGCTCCATCAGCATGTTCCAGCGATCCGGCGAACGCGTCGGCGCTTCGGCCGACACGCCGCGCAGGCGTTCGATCAGCAGGATTTCCGTATACGGCGCCTGGTGGGTGCACACTACGCCGTACACCGTCGGCAGGCGAATATCCCCGTCGCGCGCCAACATCGACAACTTATACGCCTCCTGTTGGGCAATACCCTGACAGATAAAACTTTTCGCCATCAGCGGGATGGCGTTGCCCTGCCGATCGTACAGCGAATACATATGCGCATAAGGCTGCTCGCTCACCCGCTCCAGCCGGCTGATGGACTCACCCAGCACAATGCTCAGTTCTGCGCGTAACTGCTCCATAAGGCATTCACCTCAGGCTAATATGGGGGGATGCGTAACATCATCGAACGGTGAGCGGAAAAATTCTTCAACGCAGATCAACAAAACGGGGATCAATAGGGGAGGTATTACATCGTCGGCGCGTTGCGCGCCGCGCCGACGAAATCAGGCTCAGGGTTGAATGCTGTCGCGCACGCGCTGGAGATCTTCCGGCGTATCGACCCCCACGCTCGGGATCGCTTTCGCGACCGCCACGTGGATTTTTTCACCGTACCACAGCACGCGCAGCTGTTCCAACAGCTCGATCTGTTCCAGTTGGCTCGGCGCCCAGCTGACGTAGCGGCGCACGAAACCGGCACGGTACGCATAGATGCCGATGTGACGCAGCAGGCTGTCGCCGATGCTCTCTTTCGACGCAGCGAAACGTTCGCGATCCCACGGAATGGTGGCGCGTGAGAAATAGAGTGCGTAGCCCTGTGCGTCCATTACGACCTTCACCGCGTTGGGGTTGAAAGCCTCTTCCGCGCTCTCGATCGGCACTGCCAACGTCGCCATGCCGGCCTGGCTGCCCGCCAGATTCTCTGCGACCTGACGCACGATCACCGGTGGGATCAGCGGTTCGTCGCCCTGCACGTTAACGATGATCTGGTCGTCGGCAAAGCCGTAGTGCGCGATCACTTCCGCCAGACGCTCGGTGCCGGAATGGTGATCCGGGCTGGTCATGCACACTTCGCCGCCGGCGGCTTCCACCGCTTTGGCGACTTCAGGATGATCGGTCGCCACGATGACGCGGCTGGCGCCGGACTCACGGGCACGCTCCATCACGTGCACCACCATCGGCTTGCCGTGAATATCGGCCAGCGGTTTGCCCGGCAAACGGGTTGAGGCGTAGCGGGCGGGAATAATAGCGATAAAACTCATGCGTGCTTCTCATCCAGCGACAGCGCACGCGCTTCATTTTCCAACAGCACCGGGATGCCGTCGCGCAGCGGGTAAGCCAACCCGTCCGCTTTGCACACCAGCTCCTGGTTTTCTTTATTGAAATAGAGTTTGCCGTTGCATACCGGGCAGGCAACGATTTCGAGTAAACGGTGGTCCATGCATCCTCCGCAAGGGGATTGGTCATCTGGGAAAGGCAGTGAGGATAGCATAACGCCCGGCCTCAGGTTAATCATCGGCGGCACCAACCCGCCGATATTTCCTCACCGCGCCGGCGCAACAGCTTGAACTGCGGCGCATCCCGGCGTAGAATTTTGTGATACAAATCACAAAAAGGTAGTAATACGTGATCAAACGTCTGCATAAAATCATCGCTCTGTTCGCTAACTTCAGCCACTGAGCCCCTTTGTAACGAGCGACGCTTAACTTCGTTTTACCCCACCGACGGCGTCGCTCGTTATCCCACTTCCCAGCCGGCACCCCATTCAGCGGCCAACACCGCCGGAATGTCGCCCAGCGCGACGCGTTGTGCACCGTGCCATTTTGCCGTGCGCGCGATGGCCTGTCGGATATCTTGCATTCGCTGTTTGCCGAAGCGCACCTGCGGCTCCGCATGGAAACTGATGATCTCGAAGATGCCCTGGCGACGGTGCGCCTTGGCGTCAATCCGCCCCACCAGCTCGCCACGATGCAGCACCGGCAAAGTGAAGTAGCCATAGCGACGTTTTTCTTTCGGCGTGTAACACTCTAGCCGATAGTCAAAGTTGAACAGCTCGAGCGCCCGACGGCGATCCCACACCACCGGATCAAAAGGCGAAAGCAGGCTGGTGACCGTCGATTTGAGTTTGCCCTGCTCCGCCAGCGGCAGCAATTCCGCCAGTGATTCATGCACATAGAATTGTCCTTCCAGCCCCTCTACCTGCACCGGCGTAATCTCGCCCTGTTCCTGCAGCGCTGCCAGCAAGGCTTTTGGCGCCACGCGCTTCAGCCGATAGTAGTCAGCCAACCACTCGGCGCGGAAAATGCCCAGATAGCGGCAGGTGCGGCACAGCATCTGCCGGCGCGCCTGCTCCACAGGCAGCGTATGGCGCGCATCGTCCCAGGCCGGCAGCAGCCTTTCGGTCAGATCGTAAACCCGGTGGAAGTTGCGACGTTCGGCCACCATCAGCTTGCCGGCGGTAAATAGGATTTCCAGATGACGTTTCTCCGGTTTCCAGTCCCACCACCCGCTGTTGCCCTTCTTCTCGGCGCTGAAATCGGCGGAGCGCACCGGCCCCTGTTGTTCGATGTGCCGCAGCAGGTTGTCCATCGCGGCCTGGTGCTGCTGCACCCAGTCGGCGGAGTATTTCCAGCCCATATCATGCGGCGCCAGCATGCGGTGGCGCAGCAGGCCAAAATCTTCGATCGGCAGGAAACAGGCCTCGTGCGCCCAATACTCGAACAGCTTGCGGCCGGCGAGCGCCTGCTCAAGCCACTCCGGCTGATAGGCTCCCAAACGGCTGAACAGCACCAGATACGGGCTGCGAGCAACGACGCTAATGGTATCGATTTGTAACAACCCCATGCGCTGGATCGCACTCAAGACGTCATCGGGCCGAGCCTGGCGTTTAAGCGGAGAAAGCAGCCCCTGGGCGGCAAGGTGCAGCGCGCGAGCGGCGGTAAGGGAAAGGGTCGGGATGGTCATCCTGATATCCGTGGCGAGTAGGCAATGGCCTGATAATAGTGGATATCGCGGGATTTATCTTCGCCAGTGCTTGCGGGTGGCGACACCGGCACTGGCGAGGAAGGTGGGTGCGATCAGAACGCGATAACGTCTGCCGCGGACAGCCCATGCGAGCTGCGATAGATCGAGAACTCAACGTTCTGACCTTCGTTCAACGACTTATTTTTGGTGTTGGCGATAGCGTTGCGATTGACATAGATTTCGTCGCTGCCATCTACCGGTGAAATAAAACCATAGCCTTCGGCCTGATTAAACCATTTCACACGGCCCATTTTTAACACAGTATTTTTAAACATAACTTATATCCTTTTACTTGAGCATCCTTGACAACGTCATTTTTTATATTGTCTGGACGCTACCAGCCCATCCTAAAGTTTTTCGTAACAAACCTCTCGTGAGCAAAAAATTAAAAAACCCGCACGAAGGCGGGCTTGTTGAACTTAATATCTTCCGCATGATTCAGCGCTGAGGCATCACCATGGTTGTATTAAGATCTCTTATACGCGTTCCCTGTCTTCTTACAGAGCAACTACGTTAGCGGCAGCCGGCCCGCGCGGGCTGTCCTGAATGGTGTACTCGACGCGCTGGCCTTCAGCCAGGGTCTTGAAACCGTCGGTCATGATAGCGGAGAAGTGTACGAATACATCTTTGCCGCCATCGTGCTGCTCAATGAAACCAAAACCTTTGCTTTCGTTGAACCACTTAACTTGACCCGTCTTCTTAGACATTACTTTTACCTTTAAATATATTTACAAAACCTGCCATAAGAGGCAATTGTGGCCATGTCAGAAACATTACTTATGGGAGGTACTTAGAAGGTTCGTCTTTGAAGCGGAATCGGATGATAACGTTTTTGGAGGAACTGCTTAACTCTAAACTCGAACATAAATAGGTCTGGATTACAGGCCGACTTGCATTTACTCATAAAAATGGTGGATGCACAAGGGGTTTATTGCATTAAATTCATAAATACGCCGAATTTATTTTTATCCCCCTGAATATGCATGACTTAATTTAACGCTCGCCGCGGCCGATCCACCGCGTTCCTCTGCTCACCGGGGCATCATTTGTCCGTCCGTGCGCTGCAAATGAGAGCTAACGCATAAAACTCTAATATGCTTGCCACGTCTATAACAAATCCCAAATCAGATGGCTAAACTTGAGGGGAAAACAAGGCAGACGGCTTTTTCGCCAGCACTTTTGCCGCTAAAAACACGATTTTTCAGATTATGCTGAATCAAGGAGCTATGCGCATGACCGCCCAGCAGTTCGTTTCACCTAATGAAATCCGCGCCAGATTCTCTCACGCGATGTCGGACATGTACCAAAAGGAGGTACCACTGTACGGCGATCTGCTGGAGCTGGTGGCGGAAACCAACCGACAGGTTCTGCGCGAAGATGCCGCACTGGCTCATCAACTGCAAATCACCGGCGAGATCGAACGCCTTGCGATGGAGCGCCACGGCGCGATCCGGGTCGGCACTGCTGGCGAACTGGCCACCCTGCGCCGTCTGTTCCGGGTGATGGGCATGGCGCCGGTCGGTTACTATGATCTGTCTGTGGCGGGCGTTCCCGTGCACTCGACCGCCTTTCGCGCCGTACACGAAGACGCGCTGCAGGTCAGTCCGTTCCGCGTATTTACCTCCTTGCTTCGCCTGGAGCTGATAGAAGATCCCGCGCTGCGTGAGCTGGCTGAGCGCTTGCTGGCGCGCCGCCGTATCTTTACCGATCGCGCGTTGGAACTGATCGCGTTGCAGGAAGCGCAAGGCGGGCTAAATGAAGTACAGGCGCAAGAATTTGTCGAACAAGCGCTGGAAACCTTCCGCTGGCACAACCAGGCGACGGTCAGCGCAGAAGAATACCGGCAGCTACACGATCAGCATCGACTGATCGCCGACGTGGTGGCGTTTAAAGGGCCGCATATCAATCATCTGACACCGCGCACGCTGGATATCGATCGCGTTCAACAGGCGATGCCCGCCCGCGGTATTACGCCCAAAGCGGTCATCGAGGGCCCGCCGCGCCGCCGTCGCGCGATCCTGCTGCGCCAGACCAGCTTCAAGGCGTTGGAAGAACGCGTCGATTTCGTTGAGCGCGACGGCCGCGTCGTCGCCGGTCATCATACCGCGCGGTTCGGCGAGATCGAACAGCGCGGTGTGGCGCTGACGACGAAAGGACGCGAACTCTACGACCGTCTGCTGAAGGCCACCAACGATGCGCTGCAGGCGCCGCCGAGCGAGAAAAATGCCGAACGCTATTATCAGTTGCTGGAAGAAAACTTCCGGGCGTTTCCGGATGATTACGCCACGCTGCGCGAGCAACAGCTGGCCTGGTTCCGCTATTTCCCGACCGAGTGCGGCCTGGCGGCCAAAGAATCACTGGATAAGCACAGCACCCTGGAGCAACTGATCGAGAAAGAACACGTTCGCTTCCAGCCACTGGTGTATGAAGATTTTCTGCCGGTCAGCGCGGCGGGGATTTTCCAATCGAATCTGGGGGACAGCCGCCATACACAGTACAATGCGGCGTCAAGCCGGGCAGCGTTTGAACACGCGTTGGGTAGTGAGGTGATCGACGAGCTGGCGCTGTATCAACAAACCCAGCAGCGTTCGCTGGAAGCCTGCGCGCAAGCCCTGGGGCTTGTCACGCTGGCGTCCTGAGGTTACTTAGCCAGTAGAGACTCGATATCCTGCAGCAGTTGCTCAGCCTGAGCGGAAGGTAGCACCGCATCAACCGGTAAATACCACCAATTAGGCTGGGCAAAGGCGCGGCATTTCACCGCGTCCTTCTCCGTCATCAGCAGCGTTTGCTCTGCATTAACCAACGCCGCCAGCTGCGCCTGCTGATATTCCTGATGATCGGCAAACGCCACTTCCTGCACGACTTCGACGCTCAACTTTTCCAACGTCGCGAAGAAACGCGGCGGATGGCCGATACCCGCCATCGCCACCACGCGCGGCAGCTCGGCTGCCGGGCGACGTTCACCGCTTAGCAGGTTTACTGCGTCACGCGCCTGCAGACGCATAGCAATTTCTCCGGCCTGCGCCACGCCGCCATTGGCGACGCGCGCATCGACGCTGCCAAGCCGCGCGGCGCGCTCGCGCATCGGCCCAGCCGGTAACCACCAGCCGTTGCCGAAACGGCGTACGCCGTCGATGACCACCAGCTCGAAGTCACGCTGTAAGGCATAGTGCTGCAAGCCGTCGTCGGTGATGATCGCATCCAGCGGCTGTTGTTGCAGCAAGGCCTGCACCGCCTCAGCTCGCTTGGGCGCGATCGCCACGGGCGCGCCGGTGCGCTGATAAATCAGCACCGGCTCATCCCCCGCCTCGCGGGTCGAGGTGCTCTGATTGAGCACCAGGGGATAGACCGCCGACTTGCCGCCGTAACCGCGCGAGACCACGCCAACGCGATAGCCCCGCTGCTGCAGGTGTTCCACCAGCCAGATCACCATCGGCGTTTTGCCGTTGCCGCCGGCAGTGAGATTGCCCACCACCACCACCGGCACCGGCGAACGCCAGCTTTTGCGCAGGCCACAGCGATAGCTTAGGCGAATCAGCCAACTGAGCAGGCCATACAGCCAGGAGAGCGGCAGCAGCGCCAGATAAAGCAGCGAACCGCCGGACCAGATGCGCTCAATCATTATTGACCAAACTGCATGCGGTGCAGTTGCGCATAGGCGCCCTGGCGTTCAAGCAACTCGGTGTGTTCGCCGCGTTCAACAATGCGACCATCTTCCACCACCAGGATCTCGTCCGCCTTCTCAATCGTCGACAGACGGTGCGCGATCACCAGCGAAGTACGGTCTTTCTGCAACTCGTCCAGCGCAGCCTGGATGGCACGTTCGGACTCGGTATCCAGCGCAGACGTCGCCTCATCCAGGATCAGGATCGGGCAGTCGCGCAGCAACGCACGCGCGATGGCGATACGCTGACGTTGGCCGCCGGACAGCATTACGCCGTTCTCACCGATCACCGTATCCAGGCCGTTCTCCATCTTGTTGATGAAGTCCATTGCGTACGCCATTTCGGCCGCTTTCTCAATCTGCTCGCGGCTATATTCACTCTCGCGTGCATAGGCAATGTTGTTGGCGATGGTGTCGTTGAACAGGTGTACGTTTTGCGAGACCAGCGCTACCTGATTGCGCAGCGAGGCCAGGGTATATTCGCGCAAATCGTGGCCATCCATCAGGATTTCGCCTTCTTGGATATCGTAGAAACGCGTCAACAGGTTGGCGATAGTGGATTTACCCGAACCGGAACGGCCCACCAAGGCGACGGTCTTGCCTTCGGCGATTTTCAGGTTGATATCACGCAGCGCCGGCGTTTCCTTGGATGGGTAGTAGAAAGTGACGTTGCGGAATTCGATATCGCCTTTCGCACGCTTCACTTCGCGGGTGCCGGTGTCTTTTTCCTGTTCCATATCCAAAATGGAGAACAGCGTCTGGCATGCCGCCATCCCGCGTTGGAACTGGGCATTGACGTTGGTCAGCGACTTCAGCGGGCGCATCAGCGCGATCATCGATGAGAACACCACGGTAATGGTACCGGCGGTCAGGGTTGCCATCACGCTTGGGAAGCTGGCGGCAAACAGCACGAACGCCAGCGCCAGCGAAGCGATCAGCTGAATGATCGGATCGGAAATCGAAGACGCGGAAACCAGTTTCATGCCCTGTTGACGCATGCGGTTGCTGACCGAGTTGAAGCGCTCGGTTTCCACCTGCTGGCCACCGAAGATCAGCACTTCTTTATGGCCTTTCAGCATCTGTTCGGCGCTGGTGGTCACCTGCCCCATCGTGTTCTGCATGTTCTTGCTGATGTTGCGGAAACGCTTGGAGACCAGGCGAATAGCGATGGAGACGATCGGCGCCAGCACGATCAGGATCACCGACAGCTGCCAGCTGTAGTAGAACATCATGATGAACAGGCCAATGATCGAAGCCCCTTCACGCACCACGGTCACCAGCGCGCTGGACGAGGAGGAAGCCACCTGCTCAGAATCATAGGTAATGCGCGACAGCAAAGTCCCGGTGGACTGCTGATCGAAGAAGGCCACCGGCATTCTCATCATGTGGCCAAACAGGCGGCGGCGCATCTGCATCACCACCATGCCGGAAACCCAGGAAATGCAGTAGCTTGAAACAAAGCTGGTTACGCCGCGCATCAGCATCAGCGCGATGACGGCCAACGGCATCCACACCAGCACGCTGCTGTCGGTTTTTCCAAACCCATCGTCCAATAGCGGTTTAAGCAGAGACAGCATCAGCGTGTCCCCCGCTGCGTTCATAATCAACGCAATGGCGGCCACAATCAGCCCGGTCTTAAAAGGAGTGATCATCGGCCAGAGTCGACGGAATGTCTGCCAGGTCGAGAGATCTTTATCATTCATCATGCAAATACCAGCATCGGAAGAAATAGCGGCCTATTTTACTCATTATCACCCTCTACGCCAAACCGCTGATGGTACCAACGGGGCATTAATTGTTCGCGAAAGCCTTTAATTTGCCAATCATTGTCGAAAAAAAGTACCGATAACTGGCCGGAGCGCGTCGTATCGCGCCATATAATGCCATTTGCCCGGTATCTGGCGACCACTTTGCGCGCCGGCAAACGCCATTTGTTGTAACGAGATGCTGACGCCAATGCCGCCTGAGGATTGATCGCGCGCAGAAACGGCGGCGTGGAGGAGGTTCTGCTGCCATGGTGCCCCACCTGCAACACCGTCGCCGCCAAGCGATCGCGCCGTAACCGGAGCAGCTGCGCCTCCGCTTTTTTTTCCGCATCGCCGGTGAGCAACAGGCTGTATTTCCCGTCGTCGATACGGATCACGCAAGAGTCGTCATTGCCCGGCTTTTTACGCGTTTTCGGCGGCCATAGCACCTCGAATTGCAACGCCTGCCAGCGCCAGCGCTCACCGGCGACGCAGGGCAAGTGCCCCTCCCCGCGCATCGGGCTGCGCACCATAGCCTGTGGAAACACCCGCCGCACAGCAGGCACCCCACCGGTATGATCGAGGTGGTCATGGCTGATAATGATCTGTTCCAGTTCAATACCCCGCCAGTTCAGCATTGGCAAAATATGCCGCTCGGCGGCACTGCCACCCGGCCAACGATCGCCGGTATCATACAGTACTCCCTTACCGTTTTGTTCAATGACCACCGCCAAACCGTGCCCGACATCAAGCATATCGACTCGCCAGCGGTAAGTCGGTTCTTTTTCCCGCCACAGCACGCAGCATATCGCTATCGTCGCCAGTCCCGACGCATAACGCCACCACCAATGAAAGCGCCAACAGACGACGATGAGCCATCCCGCCGCGCTGGCCAACAGCGAAGCCGCCCCCAAATCCACCCAACCACGTTGCAGGTAATTCAGAGGTACAAATACCCACTGCAGCGTGAAGTCCGCCAGCCACCATAGCCCGTAGCTTAACGAGGGAAAGAAGCCAAACATCACCGCCAGCAAAATCAGCGGCACCGTCACCAATGAGACAATCGGTACCGCCCACAAATTGGCCGGCAGCGAGGTCAGCGTCAGGCCCAGAAACAACGCGGCCTGCATCGGCACCAGCAGCAACGTCATACCGAGCTGAATATGCAGCCAACGCACCGGTGCCCAATACCAGGCCGATCGGAATCGCTCGCCGAGCGGTGCCCATTCGAACCAAAAAATCAGGCACCCCACCGCCAGTACCGACAGCCAGAAACTGTCTGACAAGACCGCCAGCGGATCGCACAGTAAAATAAGCCCGACACACCACAGCCACACTTGCCAAGAAGAACAATGGACGCCGCGCAAGCGCAGCAGCATCCAAAGCGTCATCGCCAACGCGGTGCGCACCGCCGGCGGCTGGGCGCCTACCAACCAGACATAGATCAGCGTCGCCACCCAGCCCGCGACCAGCGGAAAGCGATAGCCAATTAGATGAGAAGGAAGAAAAAGCTGCAGCGCACGCAATGTAACCCAGAACAAGATGGCGACCATCGCCACATGCAACCCTGAGATTGCCATCAAGTGCGCGATGCCGGTTTTCAACATCAGCATGCGTAAAGCCTGCTCCAGTGCGGTTCGCTCCCCAAATGCTAACGCCAGCAATACTGCCTTGTAACGCAGCTCGCCGATATTGGTTTCCGCATGGCTGATTATGCGCTGGCGTAGGCCGCAATCGCCATCCAGCAAACGAGCCTGCCTGACCTGGCCAGTTAACGGCTGGCGCTGCGCGATCGCCCAACGTTGGCTGTCGAAGCCGCCTTCATTGAGTTTGCCATGCACCGGCCGCAAACGCAGTTTCAATTGCCAACGCTGCCCGGCGCACAGGCGCTGCTGCTCAGGGGCCCATAGCGTGGTAAACGTCAATGCAGGTACCAACCAATGACCATCTATCCGCTCGATGCGCATCAGCGCCTGTTTACTGGCGGCGGGCTTCAGCGCGATGCTGCTAACCTGCACCACCGCCGTCACATCCGATCCGCGGCTTAAGCGCTCCACTTGCCCAATCAGGCTTCCGGCGTTGAAAACCGCCCACGCGAACCCCAATCCCAGGCAGGCCAAATAACGGCAAAACGGCCAACGGATGCGCAGCAGTAAACCGGCAACAAGCAGCATCGGCCACAGCTGCCATTGCTCAGGCAACTGCGGTAAAACCAGCAGCGGCAGGATGCCGCAGATAACGGCGAATATCGCCAGATCCAGCGAAATTTTGATCGCTCTTCTCCCATCGGCTCCGCCATGAGCAAAAGCGCGTCATGGCAAGCAAGCAGGATCATTCAGCCGACATGTCACCGCCAGCGGGCTTTAATGAAGATGCGGTGAACATGGCAGGATAAGAGAGATCTATGCAGGAGCCACATCGTAAATGCGGCGCGGTGCGCAATTCCTAAGCGGAGCAGGGAGAACCGCAGGCGAAAAAAAACGGCGCCTTAAAGGCACCGTTTTATATTCTTTTCAAGCAACAACGCTATGAGCAGTCAGCGACTAGCCATAGATATTGGCGCGGTCACGCAACTCTTTACCTGGTTTGAAGTGAGGAACGTACTTGCCGTCCAGCTCAACTTTGTCACCGGTTTTCGGGTTGCGACCTACACGCGGGGCACGGTAGTGAAGAGAAAAACTGCCGAATCCGCGGATCTCAATGCGTTCGCCCTCGGCCAGCGTAGCGGCCATGTGCTCAAGCATCTCTTTCACTGCATCCTCAACGGCCTTCGCCGGAATATGAGATTGCTGGCCAGCAAGTCTTTCAATAAGTTCAGACTTGGTCATAGTACCTCCAAGCTTTGCAGCTAAACTACCGTATCGGGGCGGTCAGAAACCGCCCCCCGTCATTACTCGCCTTTAGCCGCTTTGAAAGCTTCAGCCATTGCGTTAGAGAAGTTGCCTTCTTCCTGTTTGTTGTTAACAGTTGCGATGGCGTCTTTCTCGTCAGCTTCGTCCTTAGCACGTACGGACAGGCTTACAACGCGGTTCTTACGGTCAACGCCGGTGAATTTAGCTTCAACTTCGTCACCTACGTTCAGAACCAGAGTTGCATCTTCAATGCGGTCGCGAGAGGCTTCAGATGCACGCAGGTAACCTTCTACGCCGCCTGCCAATTCAACTGTAGCACCTTTGGCGTCAACTGCAGTGACTTTACCAGTAACAATAGCACCTTTCTTGTTCATAGACAGGTAGTTATTGAACGGGTCTTCAGCCAGCTGCTTCACGCCCAGGGAGATACGCTCGCGCTCTGCGTCAACTTGCAGAACAACCGCAGCGATTTCGTCGCCTTTCTTGTATTCACGTACTGCTTCTTCGCCTGCAACGTTCCAGGAGATGTCAGACAGGTGAACCAGGCCGTCGATGCCGCCGTCCAGGCCGATGAAGATACCGAAGTCAGTGATAGACTTGATTTTACCTTCAACGCGGTCGCCCTTGTTGTGGGTCTCTGCGAACTGCTGCCATGGGTTGGATTTGCACTGCTTCAGGCCCAGGGAGATACGACGACGTTCTTCATCGATGTCCAGAACCATCACTTCCACTACGTCGCCCACGTTAACAACTTTGGACGGATGGATGTTTTTGTTGGTCCAATCCATTTCAGAAACGTGTACCAGACCTTCAACGCCTTCTTCGATTTCTACGAAGCAGCCGTAATCAGTCAGGTTGGTTACACGACCAGTCAGCTTGGTGCCTTCTGGGTAACGTTTCGCGATAGCAACCCATGGATCTTCGCCCAGCTGTTTCAGGCCCAGGGAGACACGAGTACGCTCGCGGTCGAACTTCAGCACTTTAACAGTGATTTCATCGCCAACGTTGACGATTTCGCTTGGGTGCTTAACGCGTTTCCAAGCCATGTCAGTGATGTGCAGCAGGCCGTCTACGCCGCCCAGATCAACGAATGCACCGTAGTCAGTGAGGTTCTTAACGATACCTTTGACTTCCATGCCTTCCTGCAGGTTTTCCAGCAGTTGATCGCGCTCAGCGCTGTTCTCGGATTCGATAACCGCACGGCGAGAAACGACAACGTTGTTGCGCTTCTGATCCAGCTTGATGACTTTGAACTCAAGCTCTTTGCCTTCCAGGTGCAGAGTGTCACGTACCGGACGCACGTCAACCAGGGAACCTGGCAGGAACGCGCGGATGCCGTTCAGCTCGACGGTGAAGCCACCCTTCACTTTGCCGTTGATAACACCGGTTACAGTCTCAGCTTCTTCGTAGGCTTTTTCCAGCGTGATCCAAGCTTCGTGACGCTTAGCTTTCTCACGGGACAGCAGGGTTTCACCGAAGCCGTCTTCAACAGCATCCAGAGCAACGTCAACTTCGTCACCAACCTGGATTTCCAGCTCGCCCTGGGCGTTTTTGAATTGCTCAGCCGGGATGGCAGACTCAGATTTCAGACCGGCGTCAACCAGTACGATATCTTTGTCAATAGCAACAACGACGCCACGAACGATGGAACCCGGGCGGGTTTCGATTTCTTTTAAGGATTCTTCAAAGAGTTGAGCGAAAGATTCAGTCATGTTGTTAATCTTCAGGGTTCTTTAGTTTAACGTCCATTTAGCGTCCCGCCGAATGGGGTTGTTTCACATACCCCGCCATTGGCTCCATGCCGACAGGGTTTAAGGTTACAGGGGTAAAATTTTACCCGATATATTGCGATACCGCTATGACAAATATGACAAAAAGCCAATAGCGCCGCCGCGCTTATTGCTGCGGCAACGCCAACACTTTCTGTGCATACGTCAACGCCTGCTGGATCACTTCTTCGATCGACATGCTGGTAGAATCCAGCACGAGGGCGTCAGAAGCAGGCACCAGAGGCGCGATAGGCCGATTACGGTCACGGTCGTCCCGCTCCTTTATCTCGGCTAAAAGACGTTCAAAGTTAACATTAAAGCCCTTCTCCTGCAACTGCAGCATGCGGCGGTGTGCGCGCTCCTCCGAGCTGGCGTCGAGGAAAATCTTGACCGGCGCGTCCGGGAACACCACCGTGCCCATGTCGCGACCGTCGGCAATCAGGCCGGGCGCTTCGCGGAATGCGCGCTGGCGGCGCAGCAACGCCTCGCGCACGCGAGGAAACGCCGCCGCTTGCGACGCGGTGTTGCCGACGGTTTCGGTGCGGATCTCATTGCTGACATCCTCACCTTCCAAAATCACCTGCAGCTTGCCGTCCTGGGCAACGAAGCGAACATCGAGATGTGCGGCCAGCGGAACCAGCGCTTCCTCAGAAGTGATATCCACCTGATGATGCAACGCCGCCAGCGCCAGCACGCGATAGATCGCGCCGGAATCCAGCAAATGCCAACCAAGGGACTCGGCCAACGCTTTACACAGCGTGCCTTTACCTGCGCCACTTGGTCCATCAACGGTTATCACCGGGGCTGTAGCCGTCATTTCTCTCTCCTTCAGGTAGAAAACCTCACAGAGACACGGCGCGCTTCGACTCGAAGCCCGTGCGCTCTGCCACCTGCCCAATCAGGGGCAAATACGGTGGCGTATTATACGCTGCCCTACGGCAATCTGTTACCCTGGAACTGTCCGGTTGTTGAAAATAAGCGCACAACCGCGAAAAAGTATAGAAGAAACGCCGGTCGCCGAAGGTTAAAAACGATAAAGGCCCACAAAGGGGCCTTAAAATAAACGATTTGACGGGTTACTACGCCGGCTGGCTGATGCGCGCCAACTGCTCGAAATAATCCGGGAAGGTTTTCGCGGTGCATTTCGGATCGAGAATGGTGACCGGGGTATCCGACAGCGCCACCAGCGAGAAGCACATCGCCATGCGGTGATCGTTGTAGGTACCGATCTCGGCAAACTGCAGTTTGGCCGGCGGCACGACGTGAATGTAGTCTTCGCCCTCGTCCACTTCCGCCCCCACTTTACGCAGCTCGGTGGCCATCGCCGCCAGACGGTCGGTCTCCTTCACCCGCCAGTTGTAGATATTGCGGATGGTGGTCGGCCCCTCGGCGAACAACGCCGCGGTGGCGATAGTCATCGCCGCGTCCGGAATGTGGTTCATGTCCATGTCGATGCCGTGCAGTTCACCGCGGCTGCACTCGATGAAATCGTCGCCCCAGGTGATGCGCGCGCCCATTTTCTCCAGAACATCGGCGAACTTGGTGTCGCCCTGCACGCTTTTGCGGCCGATGCCGGTCACGCGCACGGTGCCGCCTTTGATCGCCGCCGCCGCCAGGAAGTAGGAGGCGGAAGAAGCGTCGCCCTCAACCAGATAATCGCCCGGCGCGATATACGTCTGGCGCCCCTGGATATGGAACACCCGGTAGTTGTCGTGGCTCACCGATACGCCGAAGGTACGCATCAGATGCAGCGTGATGTCGATGTACGGCTTGGAAACCAACTCGCCCTTGATGTGGATCTGCGTATCCTGCGGCGCCAGCGGCGCGGTCATCAGCAACGCGGTCAGGAACTGGCTGGAGACGCTGCCGTCAACGGTGACGTCGCCGCCCAGGAAGCCGCCGCGCAGGCGAATCGGCGGGTAATCGGTCTGCTCGAGATAATCAATCTGCGCCCCGCCCTGGCGCAACGCGTCCACCAGATGGCCGATCGGGCGCTCTTTCATGCGCGGTTCACCGGTCAACACCACGTCGCCTTCGCCGAGGCACAGCGCCGCCGCCAATGGGCGCATCGCCGTACCGGCGTTGCCGAGGAACAGTTCCAGCGGCTGGCCGGCCACCAGCGGCCCGGCCACGCCGGTCACTTCGCACACGGTGCGATCGGCGGAAAGTTGATAGTTTACACCCAACGCCTGCAACGCGTTCAGCATATGACGCACGTCGTCGCTGTCCAGCAGGTTAGTCAGCCGGGTCGTGCCTTTCGCCAGCGCCGCCAGCAGCAGAGCGCGGTTAGAAACGCTCTTCGAGCCGGGTAAGTTGACGGTGCCATTGACCAGGGCGACCGGTTGTAACGTCAGGGAATCCACCATGTGAACAAAACTCTCCAATTCTGATAAACGAAACGGCTCCGGAATAATGCCGGAGCCGCTTTAATGCAAAAGGACAACAGCCTGAGCCAGCCCGCGCCTGGCGGGCTGACGGAATCAACCGTGACGACGTTCGAAGTCGGCCATGAAGTCGGTCAGCGCCTGCACGCCGGCCAGCGGCATCGCATTGTAAATAGAAGCGCGCATGCCGCCAACTACCCGGTGGCCTTTCAGCGCCTGCAGGCCGATGGCCTCGGCTTCGCTGAGGAACACTTTGTCCAGCGCCGCATCGGCCAGTTGGAACGGCACGTTCATCCACGAGCGGTTGGCGATGGCCACCTGGCTGCGGTAGAAGTCGGATTTATCGATGGTCGCGTACAGCAGCTCGGCCTTGGCCTGATTGCGTTTTTGCATCTCCACCAGGCCGCCCTGCTCTTTCAGCCATTTGAACACCAGCCCGGACAGGTACCAGGCGAAGGTCGGCGGGGTGTTGAACATCGAATCGTTCTCGGCCAGCACGGTGTAGTCGAGGATCGACGGCACTTCTTTGCGCGCCTTGCCCAGCAGATCGTCACGCACGATCACCAGCGTCAGGCCGGCCGGGCCGATATTTTTCTGCGCGCCGGCGTAAATCACGCCGAAGCGGCTGACGTCGAGCGGGCGGGACAGGATGGTCGAGGAGTAATCGCCGATCACCACTTTGTCGCCGAAGTCCGGCGTTTCATCGATGGCCACGCCGTCGATGGTCTCATTCGGGCAATAGTGCACATAAGCCGCGTCGGCGCTGAGTTGCCACTCTTTCATCGGCTTGATGCCGCTCAGGCCGTCGATGCGGGTTTTCACGTCGATGACGTTCGGGGTGCAATACTTTTCCGCTTCCTTGATGGCGCTGTGCGCCCAATAGCCGCCGTCGATATAGTCGGCGGAGGCCTTGTCGCCCAGCAGGTTCAGCGGCAGCGCGGCAAATTGTGCGCGGGCGCCGCCGTGGCAAAACAGCACCTTATAGTTGGAGGGGACTTTCAGCAGATCGCGCAGATCCTGTTCCGCCTGCTCGGCAACGGCGATGAATTCTTTGCTGCGGTGACTGATCTCCATCACTGACGTGCCCAGGCCGTGCCAGTTGCACAGTTCCTGTTCCGCACGACGCAACACTTCCACCGGCAGCATCGCCGGGCCAGAGCTAAAATTATAAACCTGAGTCATTTCCCCTCACCACATTCACTGTTCGCCGCAGAAAAGCGACCTGTCGAAAAGATGCCCGAAGTTAACGCTCGCGTTAACCAACCCATCGGTTTTATCACTCACGCCCCATGGCTGCAACGCTTATTCGCCCGCCGGCGGCAAACGGTCGCGCCGGGTGATGACAGGCTCTGCGGCCATCGCGATTGTTTGGACGATAAAACCCTGCGACATGGGGAAATTCAGCGGGTTAACGCGGTGCTTTATGCTGTATTCAGCCGAGATGGCTGCGGGAACCCGGTCGGCCCCCGCAGGAGAGAAAACGATCAGTACTGATTGAACATCTGCTGGATTTGCTTCGCGTCTTTGGCTTGCGTCAGCGCGAGCTGCAGCAAAATGCGCGCTTTTTGCGGATTCAGCGTGCCGGCGGCCACGAAGCCGTACTTGGCGTCGTCCACTTCCGCATCTTCGGTAGTGGCGCCGGTCGGTACGCGCGAAGAACGCACCACCGCCACGCCGTTGTGTGCCGCCGTCGCCAGTGTGTCGAACACCGTTTTATACAGGTTGCCGTTGCCGACCCCGGCGCTGACGATGCCCTGATACCCTTCGGCGATCAGCGCCTTGACCGGCGCATCGGAGGCGTTGGCGTAGTTGTAGACGATGCCGACCTTCGGCAGTTCGTTCAGCTTGCTGACGTCGAACGGCGTATCACGGGTATGCTTGCGCTGCGGTGAGCGCTGGTAATCGACCTTGCCGTTGTGGATATACCCGAGCGGGCCAAAGTTCGGCGACTGGAAGGTCTGCACGGCGGTGGTATTGGTCTTGGTGACGTCGCGCGCGTCCAGCACGGTGTCGTTCATCGCCACCAGCACCCCGCGGTTGGCCGATTGCGGATCTGCCGCCGTCACCACCGCATTATACAGGTTGAACGGGCCATCGGCGCTCATCGCCGTCGCCGGCCGCATCGCCCCGACAAGCACCACCGGCTTGTCGCACTTCACCGTCAGATCGAGGAAATAGGCCGTCTCTTCCAGCGTATCGGTGCCGTGGGTGATGACGAAGCCGTCGGTTTTGCCGCAGTCGGCGTCAATTTTCTTCACCAGCGTCAGCCAGACCTGATCGTTCATGTCCTGCGAGCCGATGTTCACCACCTGCTCCCCCTGCACGTTGGCGATATCTTTCAGCGCCGGCACCGCATCGACCAGCGCCTCGACACCCAGCTTGCCCGCGGTATAGTTAGATTTCGTCGCCGAATCGCCGCCACCGGCGATGGTGCCGCCTGTCGCCAGCAGGGTGATGTTGGGCAGCGCCAGCGCCGAGGCGCTGACGCCGGTCAACAAGAGGGTTAACACGCTGAGTTTCACTGATTTCATTAGATTTCTCCGTGACAGATAACTCGCTGAATTATGGCCTTTATCCTTAAAAAAACTGTGACTTTGCCACCGCTTTAGGAATACGTGGAGCTCCAGCGTAAAACCCCGTATCATTGCGCGTTTTTAGTACGCGCAAAAAGTGAAGACAATGACGCAAACTTTTATCCCCGGTAAAGACGCCGCTCTGGAAGACTCCATCGCCCGTTTCCAGCAGAAACTGAGCGACCTCGGTTTCAACATCGAAGAAGCCTCCTGGCTGAATCCAGTGCCGCACGTGTGGTCGGTGCACATTCGCGATCGCGATTGCCCGCTGTGCTTCACCAACGGCAAAGGCGCCAGCAAAAAAGCCGCGCTGGCCTCCGCGCTGGGTGAATATTTCGAGCGCCTGTCCACCAACTACTTCTTCGCCGATTTCTATCTGGGCCGGCAGATCGCCGAAGGCGACTTCGTGCACTACCCGAATGAGAAATGGTTCCCGATCCCGGCGGACGATACGCTACCGGCCGGCATCCTCGACGAGCGTCTGCACGCCTTCTACGATCCGCAGCAAGAGCTGAGCGCCAGCGATCTTGTCGATCTGCAATCCGGTAACGCCGATCGCGGCGTGTGTGCGCTGCCGTTTACCCGTCAGTCCGACCAGCAAACCGTGTACATCCCGATGAATATCATCGGCAACCTGTATGTTTCCAACGGCATGTCCGCCGGCAACACCGCCAACGAAGCGCGGGTGCAGGGCCTGTCGGAAGTGTTCGAGCGCTATGTGAAAAACCGCATCATCGCCGAATCCATCAGCCTGCCGGCGATCCCGGACGAAGTGCTGAATCGCTATCCGGGCGTGGTGGAAGCCATCGCCAAACTGGAAGAGGAAGGTTTCCCGATCCTCTCCTATGATGCCTCGCTGGGCGGCAACTACCCGGTAATCTGCGTGGTGCTGTTCAACCCGACCAACGGCACCTGCTTCGCCTCGTTCGGCGCGCACCCGGACTTCGGCGTGGCGCTGGAGCGCACGGTAACCGAGCTGCTGCAGGGCCGCAGCCTGAAAGATCTCGACGTGTTCACCGCACCGACCTTCGATGACGAAGAAGTGGCGGAACACACCAACCTGGAAACGCACTTCATCGACTCCAGCGGCCTGATCTCCTGGGATCTGTTCAAGCAGGATGCGGACTATCCGTTCGTTGACTGGAGCTTCAGCGGCAGCACGCAGGAAGAGTTCGCCACCCTGATGAGCATCTTCGACAAAGAAGACGCGGAAGTGTACATCGCCGACTACGAGCACCTGGGCGTCTACGCTTGCCGCATCATCGTGCCGGGCATGTCCGATATCTACCCGGCAGAAGACCTGCTGCTGGCCAACAACAGCATGGGCGCGCACCTGCGCGATACGCTGCTGGCGCTGCCGGGCAGCGAGTGGGAGCCGGAAGAGTACCTGGCGCTGATCGAGCAGTTGGACGACGAAGGGCTGGACGACTTCACCCGCGTACGCGAACTGCTGGGCATTGCCAGCGGCAAAGACAATGCCTGGCATACCCTGCGCGTGGGCGAGCTGAAGTCGATGCTGGCGCTGGCGGGCGGCGATCTGGATCAGGCGCTGATCTGGACCGAATGGACGCAGGACTTCAATGCCTCGGTGCTGAGCCCGGCGCGCAGCAACTACTACCGCTGCCTGCAAACGCTGCTGCTGCTGGCGCAGGAGCCTGAACGCGAAGCGGCGCAGTACTACACCGCGTTCGTGAAGATGTACGGCCAGGAAGCGGTCGACGCCGCCTCCGCCGCCATCAGCGGTGAAGCGCGCTTCAACGGGCTGTTCGCCGTCGATGCCGATCTGAAGGCGCTGCCGGCCCACCAGGCGCTGCTGGCGGCCTACGAGAAGCTGCAGGCGGCCAAACGCCGCCACTGGGCCAAGGCCTAAGCATCATCAGGGGTACTGCCACTTTGGGAGTACCCCTGCTGCCAAACGCCGCACTTCGCTGCGGCGTTTTCATTTTTGCGGTGTATTTCAACGCATTCGCTTTTATTTTCTCGCGGGAAAATTGGCGGTTAAACGACCATAAAAATAAATAAACCGTCAATTGTTGCCGGACGGTGAAATAATAATTAACCGATAATTAAACTTTCAGCGCTGCGCGGCGACAAAACGCCTAAAAATTTAACTTTACCCTACGCCGTCCATCCGGTGAATTCAAAAAAAATTGCAAACATTAAAAAAATGTTTTCATTTAAAAATCAATAAATTAACCATAAAAACCACACAAAAAACACGTCATTTTGCCGCTCTACTTCCCCGCCTTATGATCCAAATCAAATTTTCCCCTATACTGCTTTGCTAGTATCTCATTGCGTTGTTTTAACCCTTAAGAGCGAGAGTTAGTTTGAAAACTGACAGCCCCTTCGATCTGATTTTACCTGCGGCCACGGCGAAAATCGCTGAAGATGCCGGCGTGTATAAAGCCACCAAACATCCGCTGAAAACGTTTTATTTGGCGATCACCGCCGGTGTCTTCATTTCCATCGCCTTCGTCTTCTACATCACGGCGACCACCGGTACCGCCGGCGTGCCTTTCGGGCTGGCGAAACTGGTTGGTGGCATCTGCTTCTCTCTCGGGTTAATGCTGGTGGTGGTGTCGGGCGCCGACCTGTTCACCTCTACCGTGCTCATCGTCATCGCCAAGGCCAGCGGCCGTATCAGCTGGGGCCAGCTGGGCGCCAACTGGCTGAACGTTTATCTCGGCAATCTGATCGGCGCGCTGTTCTTCGTGGCGCTGATCTGGTTCTCCGGCGAGTATATGGTCGCCAACGGCCAGTGGGGCCTGAATGTCCTGCAAACCGCAGACCATAAGCTGCATCACACCTTTATCGAAGCCGTGTGCCTCGGCATTCTGGCCAACCTGATGGTCTGCCTGGCGGTCTGGATGAGCTACTCCGGCCGTACCCTGACAGACAAGATGCTCGCCATGGTGCTGCCGGTCGGTATGTTTGTCGCCAGCGGCTTCGAACACAGCATCGCCAACATGTTTATGATCCCTATGGGCATCGTGGTCAAACACTTCGCCACGCCGGAGTTCTGGCAAGCCGTAGGGGCGGTACCTGAGCAATTCGCTCATCTGACAGTAAGCAACTTCATCATCGACAACCTGATTCCGGTCACCATCGGCAACATCATCGGCGGCGGCCTGTTGGTTGGGTTGACTTACTGGGTAATTTATCTGCGCGGGGGCCGCGAGCAGCACTAAGCTGTGAGTTACCACGCGCAGAGTTAGAAATCCACAATCAAAGGTAGGTGTACAATGACCGAACTTAACGAGAAATTAGCCAACGCTTGGGAAGGTTTCAGCAAGGGTGACTGGCAGAATGAAGTCAACGTTCGTGACTTCATCCAGAAAAACTACACGCCTTATGAGGGTGACGAATCCTTCCTGGCTGGCGCTACTCAAGCCACCACCACCTTGTGGGACAAGGTTATGGAAGGGATCAAACTGGAAAACCGCACTCACGCGCCGGTTGATTTCGACACCAACGTTGCTTCAACCATCGTTTCTCACGACGCGGGTTACATCGCCAAAGAGCTGGAAACCATCGTGGGGCTGCAGACCGACGCCCCTCTGAAACGCGCGCTGATCCCGTTCGGCGGTATCAAAATGGTCGAGGGTTCGTGCAAAGTGTACGGCCGCGAACTGGATCCGCAGCTGAAAAAAGTGTTCACCGAATACCGTAAAACCCACAACCAGGGCGTATTCGACGTTTACACCAAAGACATCCTGAACTGCCGTAAATCCGGCGTGCTGACCGGTCTGCCAGATGCCTACGGCCGTGGCCGCATCATCGGCGACTACCGCCGCGTGGCGCTGTACGGTATCGACTTCCTGATGGCCGACAAGCTGAACCAGTTCAAATCGCTGCAGGAAAAACTGGAAAACGGCGAAGATCTGGAAATGACCATCCAGCTGCGCGAAGAGATCGCTGAACAGCACCGCGCTCTGGCTCAGATCAAAGAGATGGCCGCCAAATACGGTTACGACATCTCCGGCCCGGCCACCAGCGCGCAAGAAGCGGTGCAGTGGACCTACTTTGGCTACCTGGCCGCGGTGAAATCCCAGAACGGCGCCGCCATGTCCTTCGGCCGCGTGTCCACCTTCCTCGACGTGTTTATCGAGCGCGACATCAAGGCGGGCAAACTGACCGAAGAACAAGCGCAGGAACTGATCGACCACCTGGTGATGAAACTGCGTATGGTGCGCTTCCTGCGTACCCCTGAGTACGATGAGCTGTTCTCCGGCGACCCAATCTGGGCAACGGAATCCCTGGCCGGTATGGGCGTAGACGGCCGTACCCTGGTCACCAAAAACAGCTTCCGCTTCCTGAACACCCTGTACACCATGGGGCCGTCTCCGGAGCCGAACATGACCATCCTGTGGTCTGAGAAGCTGCCGCTGAACTTCAAGAAATTCGCGGCGAAAGTGTCCATCGACACCTCTTCCGTTCAGTACGAAAACGACGACCTGATGCGTCCTGACTTCAACAACGATGACTACGCCATCGCTTGCTGCGTCAGCCCAATGATCGTCGGCAAACAAATGCAGTTCTTCGGCGCCCGCGCCAACCTGGCGAAAACCATGCTGTACGCCATCAACGGCGGCGTTGACGAAAAACTGAAAATGCAGGTCGGCCCGAAAGAAGCGCCGATGATGGACGAAGTGCTGGACTATGACAAAGTCATGGCGCGCATGGACCACTTTATGGATTGGCTGGCCAAGCAATACGTGACCGCGCTGAACATCATTCACTACATGCACGACAAGTACAGCTACGAAGCTGCGCTGATGGCGCTGCATGACCGTGACGTTTATCGCACCATGGCTTGCGGCATCGCCGGTCTGTCCGTGGCGGCCGACTCCCTGTCTGCCATCAAGTACGCGAAAGTCACCACCATTCGCGACGAAGACGGCCTGGCCATCGACTTCAAAGTGGAAGGCGAGTATCCGCAGTTCGGTAACAACGACGCCCGCGTCGATGACATCGCTTGCGACCTGGTGGAACGTTTCATGAAGAAAATTCAGAAACTGCGCACCTACCGCAATGCGGTACCGACCCAGTCCGTACTGACCATCACCTCCAACGTGGTATACGGTAAGAAAACCGGTAACACCCCGGATGGCCGCCGCGCCGGCGCACCGTTCGGCCCAGGTGCCAACCCGATGCACGGCCGTGACCAGAAAGGCGCAGTAGCCTCCCTGACCTCGGTAGCCAAACTGCCGTTTGCCTACGCGAAAGACGGGATCTCCTACACCTTCTCTATCGTGCCTAACGCGCTGGGTAAAGACGACGATGTGCGGAAAGCCAACCTGGCGGGCCTGATGGATGGTTACTTCCATCATGAAGCCTCCATCGAAGGCGGTCAGCACCTGAACGTCAACGTAATGAACCGTGAAATGCTGCTGGACGCGATGGAAAACCCTGAGAAATACCCTCAGCTGACCATCCGCGTCTCCGGTTACGCCGTGCGCTTCAACTCGCTGACCAAAGAGCAACAGCAGGACGTCATTACTCGTACCTTCACTCAAACGATGTAATACGCCAACCGGGCGGGAAACCGCCCGGTGCCAACGACAGGGCCGGTTCTGCCGGCCCTTTTCTCCCACCGCTCTCCCCTGACTCTGTGCGAGTCTGTTTTGCCGGACATCTATACTGAATGGATAGCCGGCAAAACAGTTATCCGGCAACTGACCGGCCGACAGGCATCATTACCCCCGGTGGCGGCTCCACCCGCTGCTGCATCGCAGATACCTGGCCGGCGGCCACGCGCCTATTTTTAGACTGCGTTTGACAGTCAATATTGGAGAAAACCCCGCAATGTCAGTAACTGGTCGCATCCACTCCTTCGAATCCTGCGGCACCGTCGATGGGCCCGGGATCCGCTTTATCGTCTTCTTCCAGGGCTGCCTGATGCGCTGCCTCTATTGCCATAACCGCGACACCTGGGACACCCACGGCGGCAAAGAAGTGACCGTCGAAGAGCTGATGAAAGACGCGGTGGCCTACCGCCACTTCATGAACGCTTCCGGTGGCGGCGTGACCGCGTCCGGCGGCGAGGCGATCCTGCAGGCTGAATTCGTGCGCGACTGGTTCCGCGCCTGCCATGCCGAAGGCATCAATACCTGCCTGGACACCAATGGCTTCGTGCGCCGCTACGATCCGGTGATCGACGAGTTGCTGGACACCACCGATCTGGTGATGCTGGATCTGAAACAGATGAACGACGATATCCACCAGAATCTGGTCGGCGTCTCCAACCACCGCACGTTGGAATTCGCCCGCTACCTGGCGAAACGTAACCAACGCACCTGGATCCGTTACGTGGTGGTGCCGGGCTGGTCAGATGATGACAAATCGGCACACCTGCTGGGCGAGTTCACCAAGGACATGACCAACATCGAGAAAATCGAGCTGCTGCCCTACCACGAACTGGGCAAGCATAAATGGATAGCGATGGGGGAAGAGTACAAACTGGACGGCGTACATCCGCCGAAGGCCGAGACCATGGATCGCGTCAAAGGCATCCTGGAAAGCTACGGTCACAAAGTGATTTACTGATTGGCGCACGCCAAAAGAAAAAACCGGCTCATGGCCGGTTTTTTTATGCTCAGGCGGCGGCGAACGGCGTGTGGTGGTGATCCGGCTTCTGCTTTTTCAACAGCATCAGCAGGTAAACCAGCGCTACGGCGGCGATCATCACGAACAGCACACGGTCGGAGTAGTTTTGCATCAGCAGCGCCGTCATCGACGGGCCCAGCAGGCTGCCGATGGTGTAACTCATCAACAGCGCCTGGTTCATCGCCACCAGTTCGTGCGGCAGCGCCTTCTCGCAGGCCCAGGACATCGCCACCGGATACAGGGTAAAGCCGGCGCAGCCGAGGATGAACAGCGAAGGCGCCATAGCGTAGTTGCCGAGCATCGCCACGCTGGCGAGGATCACCACGAACACCTGAATGCGCAGCACCAGCAGGCGCCCATAACGATCGGCCAGGCGTCCGACCGGCCATTGCCCAACGATGCCGGAGCTGACCAGCAGCGCCATCCAGTAACCGACGTTGGCGTCGCTCATGCCCTGATGGGAGAGATACAGCGGCATCAGACCATACAGAGAACCGAGCACGATGCCGGAAATGATGCAGCCGTTGATGCAGAGGCGCGCGCTGCGACGTCTTAACATTGTCCACACCGCCGCCTGCTGCGGCTCGTCTTCATGGCGGTTGACCCGCGCAAACAGCATTGGCAGCATGGCGCTGATCACGATCGCGGTCACCCACGGCACCACGTGCAGCAATTCGGTCGAGGTCATGCTCAACAGCAATTGCCCGGTCACCGTACCGAGGTAATAGACAATCATATAGGCCGCCAGCAGCTGGCCGCGGTTGCTCAGGTTACCGCTGCGCAACAGCGCGCTCTCCACGATCACCCAGATCCAGGCGCAGCCGACGCCGGCGAAGAAACGCCAGCCCAGCCAGCTCCAAAAATCGATCGACAGCACCATGCCGGCGGTCGCGGCGGCGAACACCAGGCAAGAAAGATGATAGCTGCGGGTAAAACCGACGCGCTGGATCAGTTTGCCCGCCACCAACGTGCCCAACAGGTTACCGCTGAAATAAGAGGAGCTGACCATTCCCACCTGCCAGGTTGACAGCTGAGCATGGGTTAACCAAAGCGGCACTAACGTATTCAAAACGGCAATGGATACCGTGAGCAGCAAAAGGCCGCAGAGCAATAGGAGCACTGGGCGGGAGTATGCGGACATAGTGAAATTGTGACCGAACGCGCAATGAGAGTGCGCGCATCATGCCACTGGCGATAAAAAAGTCAATCGCCTCTTATCATTCCACCGCACGATTTGTTTCCGGCTAACCGGCTGAAAAAGCGCTATGCTCAGCGCAGAGCGGATTTAACGATGAGGAGGCAAGATGGATCACGCAAATGATGCGGCGGTAGAAGCCCTGCTGGCGGATATCGGCAGCACGCACGGTGAGCTGCTGGCCATTGTGCAGCAGGTACGTCGGATCGCCGCGACGAGCGGCAGTGGCGTCACCGAATCGGTCAAATACGGCGGCATCATGTTCTCGCATACTCAATTTTTCTGCGGCGTTTTCGCCTACCGCAATCACGTCACGGTGGAGTTCGGCCACGGCTACCGGATGGCAGACAGCCATCATCAGCTCGAAGGCAACGGCCAGTATCGGCGGCACATCAAGCTCCACTCGTCCGGCGAGGTGAAAAGCAAACATCTTGCGGACTACATTCAACAGGCTTACGCGCTGACGACAGACTGAATTCTCAACATAAAAAAAGCGCCCGCAGGCGCTTTTTTCTCGTAGTTTGCCGTTTAGCCGATGTATTCCAGGCCGCCCATATAAGGACGCAACACTTCAGGCACCTGAATGCGACCGTCGACCTGCTGGTAGTTTTCCAGCACCGCCACCAGCGTACGGCCGACCGCCAGGCCGGAACCGTTCAGCGTGTGGACCAGACGCGGCTTCTTGTCGGCCTTGCTGCGGCAGCGAGCCTGCATGCGGCGCGCCTGGAAGTCCCACATGTTGGAGCAGGACGAGATCTCGCGGTAGGTGTTCTGCGCCGGCAGCCACACTTCCAGATCGTAGGTCTTGCAGGCGCCGAAGCCCATGTCACCGGTGCACAGCAGCACCTTGCGGTAAGGCAGGTTCAGCAGCTGCAGCACTTTTTCCGCATGGCCGGTCAGCTCTTCCAGGGCATCCATCGAATCTTCCGGACGGACGATCTGCACCATTTCGACCTTGTCGAACTGGTGCATGCGGATCAAACCGCGGGTGTCACGGCCGTAAGAACCGGCTTCCGCACGGAAGCATGGCGTGTGCGCGGTCATCTTCAGCGGCAGAGTTTCCTCTTCGACGATCTCGTCGCGCACCAGGTTGGTCAGCGGCACTTCCGCCGTTGGGATCAGCGCGTAGTTGCTGCTGTCGGCTTCTTCTTCCAGCGGACGGGTATGGAACAGGTCTTCGCCGAACTTCGGCAGTTGGCCGGTACCGTACAGCGTGGCGTGGTTGACCAGGTAAGGCACATAGGCCTCCAGGTAGCCGTGCTGCTCGGTGTGCAGATCCAGCATGAACTGGGACAGCGCACGGTGCATGCGGGCGATTTGCCCTTTCATCACCACGAAGCGCGAGCCGGTCAGCTTAACCGCGGCGGCAAAATCCAGCCCGCCGGCCATTTCGCCCAGATCGACGTGATCGCGCACCGCGAAGTCGTACTGGCGCGGTTCGCCCCAGCGGGTCACTTCCAGGTTTTCGCTGTCGTCTTTACCATCCGGCACGGCGTCGTCCGGCAGGTTAGGCAGAGTCAAAGCGTAATCGCGGATCTCGCTCTGCAGCGTATCCAGCTCTGCCTTGGCGGCATCCAGCTTGTCACCCAGCTCGTTCACTTCGCGACGCAGCGGCTCGATGTCTTCCCCACGCGCTTTGGCCGCGCCGATGGATTTCGATCGGGAGTTGCGTTCCGCTTGCAGCGTTTCAGTTTCTACCTGCAGAACTTTGCGGCGTTCTTCCTGCGAACGCAGCAGATCCAGATCGAGTTTAAAGC
The DNA here is from genome assembly GCF_008011855.1 of Serratia bockelmannii. Lineage (GTDB taxonomy): Bacteria > Pseudomonadota > Gammaproteobacteria > Enterobacterales > Enterobacteriaceae > Serratia > Serratia bockelmannii. The sequence goes on along the minus strand of NZ_VOUX01000004.1, from coordinate 54,009 downwards.
CTCGGCGAGCCAGTTTGACGGCGACTGCGTCTAGCTCATTACGCAGCAGATTGGGATCGAGCATGCTAATCCTGTGCTTGTTGTTATTGAAAGAAGTGTTGTTGTTCTATGCGGCTGATTTATAGCCGCATAAAAGAAGAGTGATACCCGCTAACCTTACCGCAACGGCCTCGCTAGCGGTAGCGTTTTGTCGGGCTATTTTGATCCTGCTCAGCCAGCCATGCCAACTTTTCGCCGATTTTCCCTTCAAGCCCACGCGAGGTCGGTTGATAGTAGCGTGTCTTGGCCATTTCGGGCGGGAAATAGTTCTCGCCGGCGGCGTAGGCGTTGGGTTCGTCGTGGGCGTAACGGTACTCCGCCCCCAGCCCCATCTCCTTCATCAGCTTGGTCGGCGCGTTGCGCAGGTGCTCCGGCACGTCATAATCGGCCTGCTCTTTGGCGTCGCGCATGGCGGCCTTGAACGCGGTGTAAACCGCGTTGCTCTTCGGCGCGCAGGCCAGGTAAACAATCGCCTGCGCGATGGCGCGCTCGCCCTCTGCCGGCCCCACGCGGGTGAAGCAATCCCAGGCGGCGATCGCCACCTGCATGCCGCGCGGATCGGCGTTGCCCACGTCTTCAGAGGCAATCGCCAACAGACGGCGTGCCACATAGAGCGGATCGCCGCCGGCGGTAATAATGCGCGCATACCAATACAGCGCCGCGTCCGGTGCCGAACCGCGCACCGATTTATGCAGCGCGGAAATCAGGTCGTAATAACGGTCGCCCTTGTTGTCGAAGCGCGCGCTGCGCTCGCCCGACACCTCCTTGAGCAGCTCCGGCGTCAGCACCCGCATGCCTTTGGCATCGATCTCCGCCATGTCCGCCATCATTTCCAGGCTGTTCAGCGCCCGGCGCGCATCGCCGCCCACCAGCTCCGACAGCAGGCGGCGCGTTTCCGCGGGCAGCTCGACGTTCTGATTGCCAAAGCCGCGCGCCTTGTCGCTCATCGCCTGATCCAGCACCTGGCCGATATCTTCGGCGGTCAGCGCCTTCAACAGGTAAACGCGGGCGCGGGACAACAGCGCCGAGTTCAGCTCGAACGACGGATTTTCGGTGGTGGCGCCGATAAAGGTGATGGTGCCGTCTTCGATGTGCGGCAGGAAAGCGTCCTGCTGGCTCTTATTGAAACGGTGCACTTCGTCGACGAACAGGATGGTGCGGCGGCCGGCGTCGCGATTTTGCCGCGCCCGCTCGATCGCCTCGCGGATCTCCTTGATGCCGGAGGTCACGGCGGAGATCCGTTCGACATCCGCCTGACCGTAACGGCCGATCAGCTCTGCCAACGTCGTCTTCCCGGTGCCCGGCGGCCCCCATAAAATCATCGAGTGCAGCTGCCCGGCCTCGATGGCGCGCGGCAGCGGCTTGCCGGCGGCCAGCAGGTGCTGCTGGCCGATATACTGCGCCAGCGTGGTCGGCCGCATACGCGCGGCCAACGGCTGGAACTCATTCTGGGAAAAATCGAGCGACAGATTATTACTCACTTGCACCTCACTGGCGCTGGTCGTCCAGCGTCACCCCCTTCGGCGGGGTAAATTTGAATTTGGCCGGATCGGCGGCAACGTTCTGCTGGCTTTTCAGCGTATAAGCACTACGCTGGCCATCCTGCTCCACCGCGGCAAAGCTGCGGATGGTACCGCTGTTGGTCACGCTGATGGCGAATTGCTTCAGGTTGCCGCTGGCGGATTTCGGCGTCAGCTCGAAATCATCGCCCTTTTGCTTCACGTTGTACTGCTTCCAGTCGCTGGCGTTATTGCGGGTAATCAGCATAAACGGCGTATTGCCGGTGGCGTTCTTCAGCCAGGTCGCCGTCACCTGCTCGACGAACGGGTTGTAGAACCACAGGGTCTGGCCATCGGAAACCAGCACGCTCTCATCGGGTGACGTCATGTGCCAGTTGAACAGGTTCGGCCGCTTCACCCACAGCTCGCCTTCACCCTGTTGCACCGCGGCGCCTTCAGCGCTGGTCACGGTTTGCGAGAAGCTGGCGTGGAAACTGTTCACCTTCGCCAGGCGACTTTGCAGATCCTGTGCGGCATCGGCCAGCACGGAGGTAGAAGCGAATCCCGAAAGCAGACAGCAGGCAACTAACAGTTTTTTCATTATTCCAGATACCTTATGAAATGCGTTAACCGCAGGGCGACGCCGTGCGGGTCAATCAACCCTTTACTCCGTTACTTTACCTGAAGCCGGCGATCGGCCGGTAGGCCAATGTTCCGAGAAGAAACGGGTTTACGCTTCTTTGCACAAGGGCCGCTTAAGCGGCCCTTTCTTATTGAATTGCAATGGCTAAGCGACCATCAATCGTGCCGCGGCGGCGCCAGCACCTCGCGGTTGCCGTTGTGCCCCTGCTCGCTGACGATGCCCTGCGCCTCCATCTGTTCGATGATGCGCGCGGCACGGTTATAGCCGATGCGGAACTGGCGCTGTACGCCGGAGATGGAGGCGCGGCGTTTATCCACCACGAAATCCACCGCCTGGTCAAACAACGGATCCAGCTCTTCGTCGCCGTCCATCCCGCCACCGGCACCGCCCTCGCCATCTTCGCCGCCGCTGAGAATGCCCTCTTTATATTGGGGCCGCTCGCGCGCTTTCCAATCCTTGACCACCGCGTGCACTTCCTGATCGCGCACGAATGCGCCATGTACACGCACCGGGATCGAGGAGTTCGGCGCCAGATAGAGCATGTCACCCATACCCAGCAAGGACTCGGCGCCCCCCTGATCGAGGATGGTGCGGGAGTCGATCTTGCTCGACACGGTAAAGGCGATACGCGTCGGAATGTTGGCCTTGATCAGGCCGGTGATCACATCCACCGAAGGACGCTGGGTCGCCAGCACCAGGTGGATGCCCGCCGCACGCGCTTTTTGCGCCAGGCGAGCGATCAACTCTTCAACCTTCTTGCCAACCGTCATGATCAGGTCGGCGAATTCGTCGACCATCACCACGATGTACGGCTCTTTCTCCAACACCGGCGGCGTGATGTCCATGCTGTCGGTCGGTTTCCAGAACGGATCCGGGATCGGACGCCCCATCGCTTCGGCCTGATCGACACGCTCGTTGTAGCCGGCCAGGTTACGCACGCCCAGGGCAGACATCAGTTTGTAGCGGCGTTCCATCTCACCCACGCACCAGCGCAGCGCGTTGGCGGCGTCTTTCATGTCGGTGACCACATCGGTCAACAGGTGCGGAATACCTTCGTAAACCGACAGCTCCAGCATTTTCGGGTCGATCATGATAAAGCGCACTTCTTTCGGCGTGGCCTTATACAGGATGCTCAGGATCATGGCGTTGACCCCGACCGATTTACCGGAACCGGTGGTACCGGCGACCAGCAAGTGCGGCATTTTGCCTAGATCGGCCACCACCGGTTCGCCGGAGATGTCTTTACCCAATACGATGGACAGCGGCGACGGATTGTCGCGGAAGGCCGGGCAGTCCAGCACTTCGCGCAGGTACACCGTTTGCCGCTTGGCGTTCGGCAGTTCCAGACCGACATAAGGCTTACCGGGGATCACTTCCACCACGCGCACCGCCGAAGTCGACAGCGAGCGCGCCAGATCGCGCGACAGGTTGGAAATACGCGCCGCTTTGACGCCCGGCGCCAGATCCAGCTCGAAGCGGGTGATGACCGGCCCCGGCAGGATATCCACCACGTCGGCTTTTACGCGGTAATCGGCCAAACTGGCCTCCACCAGGCGCGCTTTCTGTTCCAGCGCGAAGGAGTCGACCGGCTCCACCTCTTTCGGCGCTTCGGTCAGCAGATCCAGCGTCGGCAGCGGCGTGGTCGGCTTCTGCAGCGGCTGATCGTTGCGCATCAGGAACGGGTGAATCAGGCTGTCCATCGCCGGGTGCGGCTCAGCCGGAGCTTGCTGAGGCTGCTGCTGCACCGGTTGCTGTGGCTGCTGATATTGCTGCTGCGACGGCTGTTGATACTGCTGTTGTTGCTGCGGCTGCTGATAAGATTGCTGCTGCGGCTGTTGGTATTGTTGCGGCTGCGCATGCGGTTGCTGGGCAGCCGGCGCCGCAGGCTCAAACTGGCCGAACGGCACGTCGTCCTCTTGCTCGCTTTGCTGTTCAATGCGCTCTTCAAGCTGCGGGGACAGCGTGAACATCGGCTCGCTCGGGCCATCGTCCACTAAATCCGCCATCGGCGAGAAGCTGAAAGCATTGCGGGTATCGACCGGGCTGGCAGCCGGCGCCTGCGGGGCCGGTTCTTGCTGGCCGTAGCGTGCCTGCTGCTGCTCGGCGAACGCCTGGCGCAGCGCGGCCTCTTGCAGCGCCTCTTCGTCGTTCTGTTGATAACCTTCGCCATAACGTTGGCTCTGCTGTTCGGCAAACGCCTTGCTCAGCTCAGCTTCCTGCAGGGCGCTCTCGTCATCTTGCTCCGGCGCGTAGCTTTCGCCGTAGCGTTGGCTTTGCTGCTCGGCAAACGCCTGACGCAGCGCAGCTTCCTGCAGCGCCTCTTCTTCCTGCGGGCTCACCGCCGTCGGCTGCTGAGGCTCCACCTCGGCCTGGCGCTGTTCCTGCTCGGCCGCACGCTGCGAAGGCAGCTTGATGCCGTAGGAAGCCAGCTCACGACGGGTCGGAATACGCACCGGATTCGGCCGCGGCAACTCAGGGCCGATACCCTGTTTAACCTGAGAATTGCCGTCGCTGGTCGCCGTGAAGGCCGGCATAAAGGTCGCCGCCGCGGCGCCCGCAGCGGCAGCGGCTGCCGTATCCAGTTGTGGCTTGGCGCCGGCGGCGCTGAAACCATCTGCTCCGCTGACGTCGGCACTGTCGCGCTGCGCGGCGGTAAAATCAAAGGGAGAACGCGCTGCCGGCTGCGGGGCCGGCTCTTGCCAATTGCCCAGGCGCGGCTCATCGTCATCCTGATAAGGATCGACAGGCCGCGTCGCCTTAGGCGCTGGTGTTTCTTCCGGGATTTCGAAGGAATACAGCGGCGGCGTGGCGTCTTGCGCCGGGGGGCTCACCGGGTGCTGATTGACCGAGGCCGGCGCGGCCGGCGCCACCGTTACCGACGGCGCCTGTGTGGCGATCGGCGCGGCAACGGGCTCGTGGATCTCTGCCTTCACCGCTGGTGCAGGCGAAGCCGCCGGCGCGATTGGCGCGGCGTCGGCTTCAACCTCACTATCGTCGGCTCGCAGGCCGCTGAGCAACGGATCGGCGGCGTCTTCCCCCGCCTCTTTGGCGATTTCGGTGACCGAGGGTGCGGAGAACAGCACGTCGTCATCGGCAGCCGCGGCTCCGGCGGCGGTCGCCGCAACCGCTGCAGCGGCGCCCTTCCCTGCCTGCTCAGGCTCGTCGTCAACGTAACGCTCGTCATCCTCGAAATAGCGATCTTCGCGGCGTGAGCGATTGGTCATCACCGTCGCGACGCCCAACACCGCACCGCCGATCTTCTCGGCGATCACCAGCCAGGACCAGCCGGTAAACAGCGTCAGCCCCGCCGCCCACACGCACAGCAGCGCCAGCGTAGCGCCGATGCCGTTGAACCACGGCAACATGGCGTTGCTCAGCAGGCTGCCGATCACGCCGCCGGAAGCGAAGTAATAGAGATCGTCAACGTTCAGCGCCGCCAACCCGCAGGAGGTAAGCACTAACGCCAAGGTACCGATCAGGCGCAGGGAGAGCGCGAAATAGTCGACGTAGTCTTTGTTGCCGCGTTGGCGATAGGCTGCCCAGCACAGGATCAGCATGATCGGCGGTATCGCGTAGGCGAGCACCCCGAAGGTGAAGAACAGCGTGTCGGCCAACCAGGCCCCAACACCGCCGCCCAAATTGTGAATCGGCTCATGCCACGCGGTCTGCGACCAGCTTGGGTCAGACGGATTGAAACTGACCAACGCAGCCATGAGGTAAACGGCAAAAATCGCTACCACGATAAGCGCAGCCTCCAGCAAACGCCGGCCACTGCTGAGTCTTTTCAGGGTAACTTCTTTATCTTCTGTATATTCCTGGCTCAAGAAAGGCTCTCCAGGTTCCTGTTAGCTGACATAGCAACAGCGCCGAGAAGCTTCCCCGGCGCCGAAACTGTATGAATAAACAGGAGTGTAACCAATTTAATCAGGTTTTGCACCTGCACCTTACCGTGTTTTGATAACCAGACGGTTACTCTGTTTCACTTCTTCCATCACTACGTAGGTACGGGTGTCGTTGACCCCCGGCAAACGCAGCAAGGTTTCGCCCAGCAGTTTGCGGTACGCCGACATGTCCGGTACGCGGGTTTTCAACAGGTAGTCGAAATCACCGGAAACCAGATGACACTCCTGAATCTCTTCAAGCTTCTGCACTGCCGAGTTGAATTGCTCAAACACATCCGGCGCGCCACGGTTCAGCGTGATCTCCACGAAAACCAGCAGGGACGCATCCAGATAATGCGGGTTAAGCAATGCGGTATAGCCATGAATGAAACCCTGGCGCTCGAGACGGCGCACGCGTTCTAAACATGGTGTCGGGGATAACCCCACGCGCTTCGAAAGCTCGACGTTCGAAATACGCCCATCCTTCTGCAGCTCATTCAGGATGTTGCGGTCGATACGGTCGAGATCTTTACCCGGGCGTTTCTTGTTGTCTGCCATTATTATTGTCTCTCTTATTTTCTTCCGTGCACTTGCCACACCCTAGCCAACGTCAATGTGTAAGGGTTCGTTCCAAGCGAAGACCCGATGCCTGTCATATGCTTCTTCACTACCATCATTCCACGCCGCGCAGCCTGTCTGTCCAACCCCGCGCGACGCCGGCAACGACGTTTAGGTCGAGAAAAAATCAGCAAACGCTTGCGCGCCCTGCTCCGCACATCCACCGCGCATTGCCGCCTCGCGGCGCAAATACGTACGATTTGCTGGTGTTACGGGGATAATTTCTTCTTCCTATGATGTTTTCGCAAATGCGCAGCGGATTGTCAAAGTAAAAGAAGCAAAATCAGAACAACGTACCGTCATGAAAAGTCTGCATCCCATTTTTGGTTATGAATCGCTGGCAGATAAACCCCGGTAGGGAGCGGCTGAAGTCGCAGAATGCGCCGTTTTTGCGCGGTTGGCGATTCGGTAGCCGAATGCGGCTTTGATAAGGTAAATTTCTGCGTTCGGCGTACGATTTGCCGACAGCGGGCGCATTAATAGGCGACAACTATCATACAAATCGTTAACAACGTCGCCCGGCGCTTTTTTTACTGCGCCATTTTCCCTACAATCGGCTTCATTGTCCGCCATTGTGGAATAAAGAGGTTATTCATGGGCACGGCTAAACATAGCAAATTACTGATTCTGGGCTCCGGCCCGGCCGGTTACACCGCCGCCGTCTACGCGGCGCGCGCCAACCTGAGCCCGGTGCTGATCACCGGTCTGGAGCAAGGCGGCCAGCTGACCACCACCACCGAAGTGGAAAACTGGCCGGGCGACGCCGAAGGCCTGACCGGTCCGGCGCTGATGGAGCGCATGCGCGAACACGCGGAGAAGTTCCAGACTGAGATCGTCTTCGATCATATCAACAGCGTCGATCTGCAGCAGCGCCCGTTCCGCCTGTTCGGCGACAGCGGCGAATACAGCTGCGACGCGCTGATCATTGCGACCGGTGCCTCCGCCCGCTACCTTGGCCTGCCTTCCGAAGACGCCTTCAAGGGCAAAGGCGTTTCCGCCTGTGCGACCTGCGACGGTTTCTTCTACCGTAACCAGAAAGTCGCCGTGGTCGGCGGCGGCAACACTGCCGTTGAAGAAGCGCTGTACCTGTCCAACATCGCCGCCGAGGTTCACCTGATCCACCGCCGCGACAGCTTCCGTTCAGAGAAGATCCTGATCGACCGGCTGATGGAAAAAGTGAAAAGCGGCAACATCGTGCTGCACACCGACCATACGCTGGACGAAGTGCTGGGCGATGAAATGGGCGTGACCGGCGTGCGTATCCGCAGCACCAAAGCGGAAAACGAAACCCGTGAACTGGAACTGGCCGGCGTGTTCATCGCCATCGGCCACAGCCCGAACACCGGCATCTTCGGCGGCCAACTGGAGCTGGAAAACGGCTACATCAAGGTGCAGTCCGGCATTCACGGCAATGCGACCCAAACCACCATCCCCGGCGTCTTCGCCGCTGGCGACGTGATGGATCACATCTACCGTCAGGCAATCACCTCCGCCGGCACCGGCTGTATGGCGGCGCTGGACGCAGAGCGTTACCTGGACGGCATCGCCGGCGCAGAAGTCTGCTAAGACGTTCTCTTCATCAGCAAAAAGCGGCTCTCGAGCCGCTTTTTTTGTCTTCAGCCCCCAGGAGGATGCACGCCGATGCATAATCTTCTTCACTGGCGCTTGCTGGTTGCCGTCGCCGACAACGGCACCATCACTCAGGCTGCGGCGCTCTGCGGCATGACGCAGTCTGCCGCCAGCCAGGCCATCGCTCAACTGGAGACGATGCTGAGCACCCGGCTTTTGGTGCGCCAGCCACACAATGTCGTCCTGACCCAAAGCGGCCTGCAGATCGTCGCCCATGCCCGCACGATGTTGGAAGGACTGCGGGCCATTCAACAATGCGCGCAGCAAGCCGGTAACGCGCACGCGGGCAAAATACGCCTGGCCAGTTTCCCGTCGGCATTTAGCAAGCTGTTGCCGCCGCTGCTGCGCAAGTTTCGCCGTCTGTATCCCGACATTGAGCTGATTACGCTCGAGGGCACCGACCACGAAGTGGAGAGCTGGTTAACATCGGCAACGGCAGACATCGGCGTGGTGCTCAATCCGGCACCGGAGCGGCTGTGTTTCCCTTTGGGGGAAGACACCTGGTTAGCGGTCGTGCCCAGCGCGCACCCGCTGGCGCGAGCGCGGCGGCCGGTGGCGCTGGATGCCCTGTTCCGGCTGCCTTTCATCCTGGCGACCGGCGGATGTGATGTGAATGCGCAAAGTTTGGCGCAGCAGTCGGGCCTGGCACTGGCCGATATCCGCGCCACCGTCAGCGATTGGCAAACGGCGTTGACGCTGGTCAGAGAAGGCACGGGCGTTGCGCTGATGCCCGCGTCGGTGATCCCGCCCGATGCGCTCGGAGTTTGCGCTCTACCGCTCGTTGCGCCGGTTTATCGTCGTTTCGGCCTGGCCTGCTCATCCGAGGCGGTGACCCAGCCCCCCGTCCAAACCCTGCTGAATTACCTGCGCGAACAGGAGCAAACCCTGGCCAGTCGCTGAGTTAATAGCGGCTTTCTGAAATTTCCATTTCCCCGCCGGTGCCCGCATCGGCATGCTGTGGCAAGCGTTCTCATTGACCCACAAGGAAATAGCATGAAGCTGTATTTTGCTCCCGATGCCTGCTCGCTGGCCCCACATATCGTCCTGCGGGAATTAGCGATCCCTTTCACCCTGGTCAGGGTAAACAATCGCAGCAAGCGCTGCGCCGACGGTGAGGATTTCTATCGCATCAACCCAAAAGGTTACGTCGCCGCCCTGCAGCTGGACGACGGCAACGTGATCACCGAAGGCCCCGCCATCGTTCAATACCTCGCCGACCAGCGCCCAGAGAGCCGGCTGGCACCGCCACCGACGGCCTTTGAGCGGGTAAGGCTGCAGGAATGGCTTAATTTCATCACCAGCGAGATCCATGCCGGTGCCGCCCCCTTGTTCAATGATGCCCTGCCCGAAGATGCCAAGGCGTTGCTGCGCGACAAGTTGAGACGGCGATTGGGTTATCTCGCGCAAGCGTTGGCACAACAAACTTACCTATTGGGAACGTATTTCAGCGTCGCTGACGCTTATCTGTTTACCGTGTTGCGCTGGATGGCGCGCTTCGAGATTTCGCTGAGCGAGTGGCCACCGCTCCAGCATTATGTGACGCGGATCGCAGAGCGAGCGTCGGTGCGCGCCGCTCTGGAAGCCGAGGCCACGAGTGAGCAAGTCAAATAGCCGGTAACGCGTCTGTTATAGCCACATTTGGACGCTTTATTATTTTCAGTCTGCCGGGTGACGAGGTAACATGGGACCTCGCTTGTTTGTCGCCGATTGCGCCAAACACTATTATTTAACAGTACGTTAACCCAGCCTGTAACAAACGGGCACCGGCGACGCAGACGCATATCTGATGAAAAAAAACAGACAGCAACAGTTAACCCGTTGGCTTAAAACCCAGAGTTCGTTGGCGCAGCGTTGGCTGCGCCTTTCCATGCTGTTGGGGCTGTTCAGCGGCCTGCTGATCGTGGCGCAGGCGTGGCTGCTGGCCAGCCTGCTGCACGCCCTGATCATCGAACATACCCCGCGCGAACAGCTGATCCCTTCGTTTATCTGGCTGGCCGTCGCGTTCGCATTGCGGGCGCTGTTGAGCTGGCTGCGGGAACGGGTCGGTTTCCTGTGTGGCCAGGTGATCCGTCAGCGCATGCGCCAGCAGGTGCTGGATAAACTGCAGCAGCTCGGCCCGGCCTGGATCCAGGGCAAACCGGCGGGCAGTTGGGCCAGCATCATCGTCGAGCAGATCGAGGATATGCAGGACTATTACTCGCGCTATCTACCGCAGATGTATCTGGCGGTGTTTATCCCGCTGCTGATCTTGATCGCCGTCTTCCCGATCAACTGGGCCGCCGGTTTGATTCTGTTGGCGACCGCGCCGCTGATCCCGCTGTTTATGGCGCTGGTGGGCATGGGGGCCGCCGACGCCAACCGCCGCAACTTCGTGGCGCTGGCGCGATTGAGCGGCAACTTCCTCGACCGCCTGCGCGGCCTGGACACCCTGCGGTTGTTCGACCGCGCGCAGGCCGAAACGGCGCAGATCGCCAAATCCTCCGAAGACTTCCGCAGCCGCACCATGGAAGTGCTGCGTATGGCCTTCCTCTCTTCCGGCGTGCTGGAGTTCTTCGCTTCGATTTCCATCGCCGTGGTGGCGGTGTACTTCGGCTTTTCTTACCTCGGCGAACTCAACTTCGGCAGCTATGGCCTCGGCGTAACGCTGTTTTCCGGTTTTCTGGTGCTGATTCTGGCGCCGGAGTTTTTCCAACCGCTGCGCGATCTCGGCACCTTCTACCATGCCAAGGCGCAGGCGGTCGGCGCGGCGGAAGCGCTGGAAACCTTCCTTAGCGCCGAAGGCGAGCAGATGGGCAACGGCACGCGGCAACTGCTCGCCGATCAACCGCTGAGGCTGCAGGCGAACGCATTGGAAATCCTGTCGCCGAACGGCGTACTGCTGGCCGGGCCGCTGAGTTTCACCCTGCAACCGCAGCAGCGCGTAGCGCTGGTCGGGCTGAGCGGCGCCGGCAAAAGCTCGCTGCTCAATCTGCTGCTCGGCTTCCTGCCCTACCGCGGCTCGTTGACCGTCAACGGCATCGAACTGCGTGAACTGTCCGCAGAAAACTGGAGGCAACAGCTGAGCTGGGTCGGTCAGAACCCACACCTGCCAGCGCAAACCTTGCGCGCCAATATCCTGCTGGGCTGCCCGCAGGCCGACGAAGCGCAGCTGCAGCAGGCGGTGGAACTCGCCTACGTCAGCGAACTGTTGCCGTATCTGCCGCAGGGGCTCGACACCGAAGTAGGCGACAACGCCGCCCGCCTGTCGGTCGGCCAGGCGCAGCGCGTGGCGGTCGCCCGGGCGCTGATCGGCCCGCGCCGCTTGCTGCTGCTGGATGAACCGGCCGCCAGTCTCGATGCCCACAGCGAACAACGGGTGATGCAGGCGTTGAATGCCGCTTCGCATCAGCAAACCACCCTACTGGTCACGCACCAGTTGGAAGACACCGAAGACTACGATCAGATCTGGGTGATGGATAACGGGCGCATCGTGCAACAGGGCGATTACGCCACCCTCAGCGCCCAGCCGGGCCTGTTCGCCACTCTGATCGCCCATCGCCGCGGGGAGCTTTAATCATGCGCGTTTTGCTGCCGTTTTTGGCGTTGTATCGCCGCCATAGCCTGCTGATTAGCCTGGGCATCCTTTTGGCGATCGTCACCCTGCTGGCCAGCATCGGCCTGCTGGCGCTTTCCGGCTGGTTCCTGGCCGCCTCTTCGCTGGCCGGATTGGCGGGCCTGCTGACCTTCAACTACATGCTGCCGGCCGCCGGCGTGCGCGGCGCGGCGATCTTCCGCACCGCCGGGCGCTACGCCGAGCGCGTGGTCAGCCACGACGCCACCTTCCGCGTGCTGTCGCACTTGCGAGTGTTCACCTTCAGCAAGATCCTGCCGCTGGCGCCGGGCGGCATCGCTCGCTTTCGCCAGGCCGACCTGCTCAACCGCCTGGTGGCGGACGTGGACACGCTGGATCACCTTTATCTGCGGGTGATCTCGCCGCTGATCAGCGCGGCGGTGGTGATCCTGGTGGTCACCTACGGCCTGAGCTGGCTGGATCCTGCGCTCGCCCTGACGTTGGGCGGCATTCTGTTGCTGCTGTTGCTGCTGGTGCCGCCGGTGTTCTACCGCGCCGGCAAACCGATCGGCGGCCAACTCACCGCGCTGCGCGGCCAATACCGTACCGACCTGACCGCCTGGCTGCAGGGGCAGGCGGAGCTGGTGGTGTTCGGCGCCGTCAACGACTTCCGCCAGACGCTGAACGCCACCGAACTGCTGTGGCAACGCCGCCAGTGGCAGCAGGCCTCGCTGAGCGGCAAGGCGCAGGCGCTGATGATCCTCGCCAGCGGTCTGACGGTGACGCTGCTGCTGTGGCTGACCGCCGCCGGCATCGGCGGCGATACCCAGCCCGGAGCCCTGATCGCGCTGTTTGTCTTCGCCGCACTGGCGTCGTTCGAAGCGCTGATGCCGGTCGCCGGTGCCTTCCAGCACCTCGGCCAGGTGATTGCCTCCGCCACGCGGGTCAAACAGATCATCGATCGTCAGCCGGAGGTCACCTTCCCGGCGGCCGGCCCGGCCGCGGCCGATCGCGCTCAGCTCAGCCTGCAGCAGCTGAGTTTCACCTATCCCGATCAGCCGCAGCCGGTGCTGCGCGACGTCACGCTCGAGGTCGCGGCCGGCGAACACATCGCCTTGCTCGGCCGCACCGGCTGCGGCAAGTCCACCCTGCTGCAGCTGCTGACCCGCGCCTGGCGCACCGACGGCGGCAACATTCTGCTCAACGGCGAACCGCTGGAGGATTATGATGAAACCACGCTGCGTCGGATGACCACGGTCGTCAGCCAGCGAGTGCATATCTTCAGCGATACGCTGCGGGAAAACCTGCGGTTGGCCGCACCGAATGCCGACGACGCTCGCCTGAGTGACGTACTGCAGCAGGTTGGGCTGGGCAAATTGCTGGACAGCGACGGCGGGCTGAACGCCTGGTTGGGCGAAGGCGGCCGGCAGCTGTCCGGCGGCGAACAGCGCCGACTGGGTATCGCCCGCGCGCTGCTGCATCCGGCCCCGCTGCTGCTGCTTGACGAACCGACCGAAGGGCTGGACGCCGAAACCGAACAGCAGATCCTGGCGCTGCTGCGCCGGCATTGTCAGGGCAAGACGCTGATCCTGGTGACGCACCGTTTGTACGGCCTGGAACATCTCGACCGCATTTGCGTAATGGATGACGGCCAAATTGTCGAACAGGGCGATCACGCCACCCTGATGCGCCAGCAGGGCCGCTATGCACGCTTTCGCAACCGTATCAGCAACCTGGCGCCGTAATCGGCCCGTAGAGGACGCAGAGACCTTGTATGCGCATCGTTAAGCTTTCCCCCCAGTCGCTGGCGTTTCCCTCGCCTGAGGGCGCCCTGCGCGATCCCAACGGCCTGCTGGCGATCGGCGGCGACCTCACGGCGCCGCGACTGTTGGCAGCCTACGAGCGCGGCATCTTCCCCTGGTACTCGCCGGGGGAAGCGATTCTGTGGTGGTCACCCGATCCGCGTGCGGTGCTGTTCCCTGCCGAATTTCATCTCAACCGCAGTCTGAAACGCTTTTTGCGCCACGATCCGTTTCGCATCACGCTCAATCACGATTTCGCCACGGTGATTGCCGCCTGCGCCCACCGGCCGGATGAAGGCACCTGGATCGGCCCGGAGGTGCAGCGTGCCTATCAGCATCTGCATCGCCTCGGCTACGCGCACTCGGTGGAGGTATGGCAGGATGATCAACTGGTCGGCGGCATGTACGGCGTGGCGCAGGGCGCGTTGTTCTGCGGCGAATCGATGTTCAGCCGCGTCACCAACGCCTCAAAATGCGCATTGATGGCCTTTTGCCGCCATTTTGCCGCTAATGGCGGGGAATTGATTGACTGCCAGGTGCTGAACGCTCACACTGCCCGCCTTGGCGCGCGTGAAATTCCGCGCCGTCAATTTTTGCAGCAGCTCAGCACCCTTCAACGGCGGCCTTTGACGTCGGCGTGCTGGGCGCCGCAAGTCATATCCCCACAGCCGGTTGAACCGCCCTCTCCAGTAAACTAATTGATGGAAACGGTGCAATGTTCACCGACACATCTTTACATAATGGGGGTTTTTCGGCATTATCTTGCCGGTTAAAAACTAAGGTAGTTAGACCTAGAGGATTCGATGGCCAAAGAAGACAATATTGAAATGCAGGGCACCGTTCTTGATACGCTGCCGAACACCATGTTCCGCGTTGAATTGGAAAACGGGCACGTGGTAACCGCACACATCTCCGGTAAAATGCGTAAAAACTATATCCGCATCCTGACGGGCGACAAAGTCACTGTAGAGCTGACCCCGTACGACCTGAGCAAAGGCCGCATTGTCTTCCGTAGCCGTTAATCGGCTCACCGCGCGCCACATGCTGGCGGCATCGAGGATGTAATCCCTCGGGAGCCCTTTCCGTTTACCCCCGCAGCGACGTTACACAACGGGTTGCAGGTGCGCAGGTAAACTGAGAGGGCTCACTCGTTTCTGTTGTACGGTGAATCTCACCCATAAAAAAAAGCGATGCCGAAGCATCGCTTTTTCTTTGCCTGAAGCGGCCTTAATGCACCGCACCCTCGTCCGCCTTGCGCTTGGCGGCACTGAGGAAGTGGTAGGTCAGCTGTTTCTTGTCCTTGTCCAGCTCGACCTTCACGGAACCGCCATCCACCAGCGAACCGAACAGCAGCTCGTTGGCCAACGGTTTCTTCAGGTTTTCCTGCATGACGCGCGCCATCGGACGAGCGCCCATCGCACGGTCGTAGCCCTTCACCGACAGCCAGTCGCGTGCTTCGTCGCTCACTTCCAGCGAGACGCCCTTCGCATCCAGCTGCGCCTGCAGTTCGACGATAAACTTGTCGACCACCTGCTGGATCACCTCGGTAGACAGATGGTTGAACCAGATGATGTTGTCCAGACGGTTGCGGAACTCTGGCGTAAACACCTTCTTGATCTCTTCCATCGCGTCGGTGCTGTTGTCCTGCTGCACCAGACCGATCGATTTGCGTTCGGTTTCCCGCACCCCGGCGTTGGTGGTCATCACCAGGATCACATTGCGGAAGTCCGCCTTGCGGCCGTTGTTGTCGGTCAGCGTGCCGTTGTCCATCACCTGCAGCAGCAGGTTGAACACGTCCGGGTGCGCCTTCTCGATCTCATCGAGCAGCACTACCGCATGCGGATGCTTGATCACCGCATCGGTCAGCAGCCCGCCCTGATCGTAACCGACATAGCCCGGAGGCGCGCCGATCAGACGGCTGACGGTATGCCGCTCCATGTACTCGGACATGTCGAAACGCAGCAGCTCGATATCCATCGCCTTGGCCAACTGTACGGTGACCTCAGTTTTCCCGACCCCGGTCGGCCCGGCGAACAGGAAGGAACCGACCGGCTTGCGCTCGTGGCCCAGACCGGCGCGGCTCATCTTGATGGCTTCCGTCAGCGCTTCGATCGCCTGATCCTGGCCGAATACCAGCATCTTCAAACGATCGCCCAGGTTTCTCAGCACGTCGCGATCGCTGGCCGACACGGTTTTCTCCGGGATACGAGCGATGCGCGCCACCACGGATTCGATATCGGCCACGTTGACGGTTTTCTTGCGCTTGCTGGCCGGCATCAGTCGGCTGCGGGCGCCCGCCTCGTCGATCACGTCGATCGCTTTGTCCGGCAGATGACGATCGTTGATGTATTTCACCGACAGCTCCACCGCGGCGCGGATCGCCTTGGCGGTATAACGCACGTCGTGATGCGCTTCATATTTGGTCTTCAGGCCGTTGATGATCTGAACGGTCTCTTCCGCCGTCGGTTCAGTGATATCGATCTTCTGGAAACGGCGCGCCAAAGCGCGATCCTTTTCGAAGATGTTGCTGAACTCCTGGTAGGTGGTCGAGCCGATCACCCGGATCTTGCCGCTCGACAGCAGCGGTTTGATCAGGTTGGCGGCATCCACTTGCCCGCCGGAAGCCGCACCGGCACCGATGATGGTGTGAATTTCATCGATGAACAGGATGCTGTTCTGATCCTGTTCCAGCTGCTTGAGCAGCGCCTTGAAGCGTTTCTCGAAGTCGCCGCGGTATTTGGTGCCGGCCAGCAGTGAACCGATATCCAGCGAATACAGCGTGCAGTCCGCCATCACTTCCGGCACGTCGCCCTGCACGATACGCCAGGCCAGGCCTTCGGCGATGGCGGTCTTGCCCACGCCGGATTCGCCGACCAACAGCGGGTTGTTTTTACGACGACGGCACAGCACCTGAATCGCGCGCTCCAGCTCACGATCGCGGCCGATCAACGGATCGATGCCGCCCACACGGGCCAACTGATTGAGGTTGGTGGTGAAGTTTTCCATACGGTCTTCCCCTCCGGACTGCTCTTCGTTCACCGGGTTTTCCGCATTCGGCGCTTGGCCCGGCTCGTCTTTACGCGTGCCATGTGAAATGAAGTTCACCACGTCGAGACGGCTGACGTCGTGCTTGCGCAGCAGATAAGCCGCCTGCGACTCCTGCTCGCTGAAGATGGCCACCAACACGTTGGCGCCGGACACTTCGCTGCGGCCGGAAGATTGCACATGGAAGACCGCACGCTGCAACACGCGCTGGAAGCTGAGCGTCGGCTGAGTGTCGCGCTCTTCTTCGCCGGCGGGCAGCGTCGGTGTGGTTTGTTCGATGAAGGCTTCCAGCTCCTGGCGCAACGCGGCCAGATCCACCGTACATGCCTCAAGCGCTTCTCGCGCGGCAGGGTTGCTCAGCAACGCCAGCAACAGGTGCTCCACGGTCATAAACTCGTGTCTGTGCTCACGCGCCCTGGCGAAAGCCATGTTGAGACTGAGTTCCAGTTCTTGATTGAGCATAAGCACCTCCCCAATAGATTGCCTTATTCAGGCTTTTTCCAGCGTACAAAGCAACGGATGCTCGTTCTCCCTTGCGTACCGGTTCACATGGACGACTTTGGTTTCCGCCACCTCGGCGGTAAAAACACCACAGATCGCCTTGCCTTGATAGTGGACCGTGAGCATCAGTTGCGTTGCGCGTTCAATATCATAAGAAAAGAACTTTTGCAGAACGTCAATCACAAATTCCATCGGTGTGTAATCGTCGTTGTTAAGTATAACTTTATACATAGACGGCGGTTTTACCGCATCGATTTGTTTTTCTTCGGCCAAGTGTTCAAAATTTAGCCAGTCGTTGTTATTGCCCATCGCTGCTCATCTTCTCTGCTCTGCCCTCTGATATGGGGGCAGGTTTCGGTTATTCAAAGTGGGGATAGTTACTATTTTATCATCTTCGGCATCGTCCCGCCGCACTGTAACGTGCGCAAAAAAACGGGCCAATTGTGACTGAATCGTGGCAATAGCGTTACCTGCTTCAAACTTTGGTGAACTGCTCCCCGCCGACAAAAGCCGATCCCTTGACGCCCCGATCATTTGCTCTAGAGTGTAAATTCGTGGCTGGTGGTCTTTTAACCACCCCTTGTCCACCCTGCTACCCGCCTACGGCGGGTGCGAATTCAGTTATTCATCTCACTTAAAATAGCGTTGCGAGGGATGTAAAAGCATGGAGACGGGTACTGTTAAATGGTTTAACAACGCCAAAGGCTTTGGCTTCATCTGCCCAGCCGGCGGTGGCGAAGATATTTTCGCGCATTACTCCACCATCAAGATGGATGGTTACAGAACGTTGAAGGCAGGCCAGCAGGTCAGCTTCGACGTGCATCAAGGGCCAAAAGGGAACCATGCCAGTCTTATTGTGCCGGTGGAAAGCGAGGCGCTGTCCTAAACGCTTCCGGCAGCGTCGCGCTGCATTGACCCTGACTGCGATAAAAATGCCAGCCGCCGTGTGACTGGCATTTTTTATGCCTTTTACTTACTCGCGCGCCAGCGCATCGATCGGATTCAGCCGCGCGGCATTGCGCGCCGGCAGATAGCCGAACACCACGCCGATACCGGTGGAACAGAGGAACGCGCTCAGCAACGCCGCCGGCGGGAAGCTGATCTGCCAGCCCGGCAATACCAGCTGCACCGCCAGGCCGATGGCGAACGACAGCGTAATCCCCAGCGCGCCCCCCACCAGGCAGACCAACACCGCCTCGATCAAGAACTGCTGCAACACGTCGCCGGAACGGGCGCCCACCGCCATGCGGATGCCAATCTCGCGCGTGCGCTCGGTCACCGACACCAGCATGATGTTCATCACGCCGATGCCGCCGACCACCAGCGAAATCACCGCCACCAGCGTCAGGAACAGCTGCAGCGTGCGGGTGGTTTTCTCTGCGGTTTGCACCAGGTTGTCCATGTTATAGGTGAAGAAGTCCTTTTTGCCGTGGCGCAGCGTCAACAGGCGTGACAGCTGCTGTTCCGCTTCCTTGCTGTCGTAGCCGTCGCGAATGCGCACGGTGATCGAGTCGAAATAATTGTTGCCCATCAGCCGGTTGGCCATGGTGCTGTAAGGCACCCACACGTTCAGCGTCTTGCTGCTGCCGAACATCGACTGCTTCTCTTTAGCCACGCCGACCACCGTCGCCGGCATGTTGCCCACCAGGATCACCTCGCCCACCACGTTTTTCTGGTGCGGGAACAGCCGCCGTTGGGTATTGGCGTCGATCACCACCGTCTGCGCCTGAGACTGCACCTGCAGCGGATCGATGCCGACGCCCTGGGTAAAGCTCATACCGTACACGCGGAAGAACTGTTCGCTGACGCCGTTGACATTGGCCGCCGCGTCGACGTTACCCAGCCGCAGCCGCATGCTGCTGCTGATGCTCGGCGACAGCGCGCTGATATACGGTTGTTCGCGCAGCGCATCGAGATCGCCGTATTTCAGCGATTGCCGGTAGGTAGGATCGTCGTCGCCGAAGTCCTTGCCGGGGTAAATGTCGACGGTGTTGGTGCCGATGGATTTGATGTCCGCCAGCACCATCTGCTTGGCGGCGTCGCCGATCACCAGGATCGATACCACCGAGGCGATGCCGATAATGATGCCGAGCATGGTCAGCGCGGTGCGCATCTTGTTGGCCGCCATCGCACGCCAGGCCATCACCAGCGCTTCGCGAAAGCGGCCGCCCATCTGCCGCCAGGAAGGCGCCGCGGCGGCCAGCGCCAGCGGCTTGGCCTGGGTATCCTCCGGCGGCGCCGGACGCGAGTCGGCAATGATTTCGCCGTCGCGGATCTCGATGATCCGCTCCGCCTGGCGCGCCACCGCTGGATCGTGGGTCACCAGGATCACCGTGTGGCCCTGGGCGCACAGCTGTTTGAGGATCGCCATCACCTCTTCGCCGGAGTGGCTGTCGAGCGCGCCGGTCGGTTCATCCGCCAGGATCACCTGCCCGCCGTTCATCAACGCGCGGGCGATACTGACGCGCTGCTGCTGGCCACCGGAAAGCTGGCTCGGCCGGTAGTTGACGCGCTCCCCCAGCCCCAGGCGCCGCAACAGCGCCTCCGCCCGTTCGCGCCGCGCCGCTTTGCCCAGCCCCGCGTACACCGCCGGCACCTCGACGTTATGCGCCGCACTCAGGTGCGGCAGCAGATGATAACGCTGGAAAATAAAGCCAAAATGTTCGCGCCGCAGCTGCGCCAGCGCATCGTCGCTCAGCGTCGCCACATCCTGTCCGGCCACCCGATAGACCCCGGCGCTCGGCTTGTCCAGACAGCCCAGAATGTTCATCAGCGTCGATTTGCCGGAGCCGGAGGCCCCCATGATCGCCACCATTTCCCCGGCGTCGATGCTCAGACTGATCCCCTTCAGCACCTCCACCGTCTGCTCGCCGGAACGGTAGCTGCGGCGAATGCCGCTCAGCTGTAACAGCGCCGCCATCAGCCGGCCTCCACGCCGCCGCGGCTGACAATCACCTCATCGCCCGCCTCAAGCCCGCTGAGGATTTGCACATCGATATTGTTGCGCAGACCGATAGCCACCTCACGCTTCTCTTCCTTGCCCTGTTTCAGCACCGAGACGTGGTAGCGATTGTCGGCGATCTGGTCACCCAACGCCGCCAGCGGGATCACCAGCGCCTGCTCGACGCCGGCCAGCTGAATATGCACCTGCGCCGTCATTTGCAAGCGCAGCAGCCTTTCCGGGTTGGGCACTTCGAAACGCGCATAATAGAAGATGGCATTATTGACCTTTTCCGGCGTCGGCTGAATGTCTTTCAGCACGCCGTCGAAGCGCCGAGTCGGATCGCCCAGCACCGTGAACCAGGCCTTCTGACCCGGTTTGAGGTTAATGACGTCGGCCTCCGAGACCTGCGCCTTCACCAGCATGGTGCCGAGATCCGCCAACGTCAGAATGTTCGGCGCCTGTTGCGCCGCGATCACCGTCTGGCCCTGCAGCGTGGTGATCTGCACCACGTCGCCGTCCATCGGGGCTTCGATGCGGGTGTAGGCCAGGTTGATCTTGGCGGTATCCAGGCTGGCCTGGTTGCGGGCGATCTGCGCATTGATGGTGCCCACCTGCGCTTTCTTCACCGCCAACTGCGTCGCCGCCTGATCCAGATCCTGACGCGATACCGCCTGCAGTTTGGCCAGCGCCTGGTTGCGCTGCAGCGTGACCGCCGCCAATTGCTGCTCGGCCTGTGCCTGCAGCAGCTGCGCATGCAGCTCGCGCAGCGTCGCCTCGCCTTCGCGAATGCTGTTCTGCGCCTGTTGCGGATCGATAACCCCCAGCAACTGGCCTTTTTTCACCTTGTCGCCGATCTCGACATACAGCTTTTCCAACTGCCCGCTGACCTGCGCGCCGACGTCAACCTTGCGCACCGCGTCCAGCTGGCCGGTCGCCAACACGTTCTGCTGCAGATCGCGCTTGGTGACCTTTACCGTTTTGAAAGCGGTTGGCGCCGGATGGCGGAAGTGCCAAACGGCCGCCGCGGCAATCGCCGCAATCACCGCCAGTGCGAGTATCCAGCGGCGTTTGTGTCCTTTAAACCCTGTCAAAATTGACCTGCCTGTGCTTGTGAATATCGACCGCCCATTGCGGCGGCGGAGCTAAATTAGCACGCACCGTAGGGAATAACTAAACCTTAGCTCAACACAATGTGGAGACACGCCTGGTTACAGTTCAGCATTGAACTCTCGTTTAGTGAAGCCTTGATGAAATAGCGCCATTCAACACAGCCAAGGATTTCATCATGTCACAGCTCAGCTACCCACTCACCTCCGCCCGGCCGCTTAACGGCTGGCAACTGATGACGGCGCTGATCAATGGCGAAAAGGCGCCAAGCAACGCCTGGAAAAAAACCTCGTTTCGCCTGAAGTTTCTCGGCCGCTCGCTGCTCAACTGGCGCACCACCAGCGGCCTGCTCAGCACCCTGGCCAGCAACCCGCTGCTGGAGGAGATCCTGAGCGCGCAGCCGAACCTGCCGTGCAAGCTGCATCGCCCCTACCTGGCAGCCAACATGAGCAAGATCGAATGCCTGTTCGCCCTGCGCGATCATTACGATCTCATCGTGCAGCGCATGCCGCTAAAGATGCGTCTCGGCCACCTCGGCCCACAGCCTTTCGTGCTGGCCCGCGCGATGGGCAAAAACGAAGCGCCGATCACGCTGGAACTGGCGGCGATCGACAAACTGAATAAGGAAGGGGAAGCCACGCTGCTGCTGCGCAACGCCAACGGCGTGATGCTGGCGGAGATCACCTTTGCGCTGATGCATTATCAGCAGCAGCCGACGCTGTTCATCGGCGGCCTGCAGGGCGCGAACCATGAGGTGCCGCACGCCGAGATCCAGCACACCACCAAAGAGTGCCACGGTCTGTTCCCCAAACGGCTGGTGCTGGAAGGCATTTGCACGCTGGCGCGGCACCTCGGCATACGCCAGATCGTAGCCGTCGGCAATGCCACCCATATCTATCAAAACTGGCGTTACCAGAGTAAGAAGAAGGATCAACTGCACGCCGATTACGATCAGTTCTGGCTGTCGATGGGCGCCAAACCGCTCGACAGCGGCTATTTCCTGCTGCCCGAACGCATCGCCCGCAAACCTATCGAAGAGGTTGCCAGCAAGAAGCGCGCCGAGTATCGCCGTCGCTATCAGTTGCTGGACGAGCTGGAACAGGGATTGGCGGCGCATTTCTGCGCCCGATAACGCCCGGCGGGCCGTCAGTCCGCCCGGCCGCGCGCCAGCCAGATCACCCGTGAGAACATTTTCTTCAGCAGCGGCGGCACCGAGTCCGTGCCCCATTCGCCGGCCTGCATCGCGACCTCGATCGCCAGATCCGGCTTCGACGAGTGGTGGACCGCTTTCAGGATCACCTTGCGCACCGGCATCTGCGCGTTGATCGGCACCGACGCCATTCGGTGATAGACCGGGGCGAACCCTTCACGGAACATGAAGTGTTCCATGTCCGGCGCCGGCAGCGCGGTCAGCCGATCGCGTTCGTTGTCTTCATGATTGTCCAGCAGGCTGCGTACGGTGTTGGCGTACTTTTTGCCCGCCTCATCGCCGTCCACCAGCGCATGCCACTCGATGCCCATGCGGCGGGCGAAGCGCAGCAGCGGCTTCAGGCCGCACTGAGCGAACTCGATGACCCTCACCCCTTCCGCCTCGAAATGGTAGCCGCACTGGCGCGCCAGCTCGTTCAGCAGCCACACTTCGGTTTCGCCCTCCACCAGCAGCCAGCAGCGGGCGAACAGCGACGACGGCCGGTTGAAACGGATGTGAAACGCAATGCGCCGCCCGTCTTCGGCGCTCAACCCGCGCGGCCCGAGACGGTAGGTCGCGACCCGGCCCGACTCGCGCACCAGCCGGCAGACGTGCTCCACCGGCACCAGCGACACCAATTCGCTGGAGTTGGTGGTGGTGATGCGCTGCAGCGGCAGCTGATTGAGCAGCCCCCAGGCCACCGACAGCATGATCGGGTGCAGGCGAGTTTCCGGGTCTTCCACCAGCAGCAGCGGCCGGGCGTGCGGATCCAGCTTGACGTCGCCCTTGGCCTGCAGCAGGGTGGAAAACATGCCCAGCAGGATCAGGCGCATGCTGCGGCTGTTCGGTTCGGCCACCATGCGGTTGATGCCGTCCAGCGCACGCCAGGCGTCCTGCTCCGGTTCACCGCCGCGGCGGCGTGGCCGCGCCACCTGCGAACTCTGCTCGGCAAAATAGTGCTCCAGCAGCTGCTGCATCGCCGCCAGCCCCTGACGCAGCTCGCCGTTGGTCAGCTTCTGCGGATTGCGCACCAGCTCGCGCGTCAGCTGATCCAGCTGCTGCGCCAACGCCTGCGTATCGGGTTTGCGTTCATCGCCGAGGCTGCTGGGGCGCAGGCGGCGAATAAAGCGCGCGTCGCGCAGGCGCAGTACCGGATGAATGCGGATGATGGCGTGGGCCAGCTGTTCGATATGGTGCAATTGAAAGGCATTGCCGTCGGCGTCGAGAAAACCGCGCCAGGTGCACACCGTGCCGTCGTCGGCCAGCTCGCCCTCGCAGCGGTAATGAATGCGGCTCAGGCCATCCTCGCCCTTGACCCACAGCGGCGTCAGGTGGCGATAACGCGGTAGGTGCGCATGACCGATGTCTTTTTCGCAGAAGGTGAACACCACCTGCAGGTGGCGCTCTTTGGCCGACTCTTCACCGGGGGGGAAATGGAAATCGTGCGCTTCAAACCGATACAGCTTCTGCTCCGGCGCCAGCAACAGCGTCAGCGCATCCAGCAAGCTGGATTTACCCCAGGCGTTTTCACCGAGCAACAGCGTGTTGTCGTCCAGCATCAGGGACAGCCGGTTAATGCCGCGAAAACCTACAATTTCGATACGCTCCAAGAACATCCGCCGCCTCCCGTGCGCGCCGTCGCCTCTTCAATGAGGTGACCTTCACAGAGCATGGTCAAAAAACCCCTTGCAGGTCAAGCGGCCAACGTCAAATCTGCCGCTTTACTCCGGCCGGGCTTTTGGTTAGCGTGTGCTCCTCGCCGCCGTTCGGCGCGTTTCAAAACTCAAGGACACAAGCTGCACCATGTATTCAGGACTGTTGATTATTCTGTTACCGCTGATTGTCGGTTACCTCATTCCCTTACGCCATCGCCCGCTGCTGGTGCTGATCAACCGGCTGCTCAGCTGGATGGTGTACGTGATCCTGTTTTTCATGGGTATCAGCCTGGCGTTTATGGAGGATCTCAGCAGCAACCTGGTGCTGATCTTCCAGTACAGCGCGGTGTTCTTCTTCTGTATTCTCTGCGCCAACCTGCTGTTGCTGGCGCTGCTGGAGCGGCGCATGCCGTGGCGCAGCAGCCATAAACAGGAAAAGTTACCTTCACGCGTGCACATGGCGCTGGAGTCGCTCAAGCTGTGCGGCGTGGTGCTCGGCGGCTTCCTGCTCGGCCTGACGCAGTGGCAATGGCTGCAGTTCGCCCATAAAGGCAGCGAATATGCGCTGATCTTCCTGCTGTTGCTGGTCGGCATTCAGCTGCGTAACAGCGGCATGACGCTGCGCCAGATCGTGCTCAACCGCCGCGGCACGCTGGTGGCGCTGGTGGTGACCGTCGCGTCGCTGGCCGGCGGCGCGCTGGCGGCTCAGCTGCTGGGGCTGCCGGTCAAGGCCGGGCTGGCGATGGCCTCCGGCTTCGGCTGGTATTCGCTATCGGGTATTCTGATTACCGACGCCTACGGCCCGGTGATGGGCAGCGCCGCATTCTTCAACGATCTGGCGCGCGAGCTGGTGGCGATCATGCTGATCCCGACGCTGGTGCGCCGCAGCCGTTCCACCGCCCTCGGCCTGTGCGGCGCCACCTCGATGGACTTCACCCTGCCGGTGCTGCAGCGCAGCGGCGGGCTGGACATGGTGCCGCCCGCCATCGTACACGGCTTCCTGCTGAGCCTGCTGGCGCCGGTGCTGATCGCCCTGTTCTCCTGATCCTTTTCCCTGGGGGCCGGCCGGCCCCCAAAGCGTAATAATTCCCATCCGCACGGCAAAATTGCGCTAAATCAAACTTGCCCGCAGTAGTCGCACAAAAGCCTTTTGCAACCCCGATCGCCGATCTATGCTTTTAAACAAGCATTACAAATGCAACTTTAAAAATAAAAGGAAGCGACTATGTTCTGTGTGCAATGTGAACAAACCATCCGTACCCCGGCAGGCAACGGCTGCGCGTATGCTCAGGGCATGTGCGGCAAAACGGCGGAAACCTCCGATCTGCAGGATCTGCTGGTGGCGGCGCTGCAGGGACTCTCCGCCTGGGCGCTGCAGGCGCGTTCGCTGGGCATCGTCGACCACGAGATCGACAGCTTCGCCCCGCGCGCCTTCTTCTCCACCCTGACCAACGTCAACTTCGACTCCCAGCGCATCATCGGCTACGCGCGGGAAACCCTGCTGCTGCGCGACTCGCTGGCCGCCCGTTGCCGGCTGCTGGATGCCGGCGTGCGCGTCGATCACCCGATGGCGGCGCTGCAGCTGGCCGGCAACGATATGCCTGCGCTGCTGCAGCAGGCGGCGCAGTTTGCCCTCAACAGCGACAAGGCCGAGGTCGGCGACGACGTACACGGTTTGCGCATGCTGTGCCTGTACGGCCTGAAAGGCGCGGCGGCCTATATGGAACACGCGCACGTGCTCGGCCAGTTCGACGAGCAACTCTATGCCGACTACCACGCCTTTATGGCCTGGCTCGGCACCCGGCCACGCGACGTCGACACCCTGCTGAACAACGCCATGGGCATCGGCAAGATGAACTTCAACGTGATGGCGATCCTCGATCGCGGTGAGACCCAGGCCTACGGCGATCCGCAGCCCAGCGCAGTCAACGTGCGCCCGGTGGCCGGGAAAGCCATTCTGATTTCCGGCCACGATCTGAAAGATCTGCGCATGCTGCTCGAACAAACCGAAGGGCAAAACGTCAACGTCTACACCCACGGTGAAATGCTGCCGGCTCACGGCTATCCGGAACTGAAAAAATTCAAACATCTGGTGGGCAACTACGGCAGCGGCTGGCAGAACCAGCAGACGGAATTCGCCAAATTCCCCGGCCCGATCGTGATGACCTCCAACTGTATCATCGATCCTAACGTCGGCAACTACGGCGATCGCATCTGGACCCGCAGTATCGTCGGCTGGCCGGGCGTCAACCATCTGGAAGGCGACGACTTCGGCGCCGTGATCCGCCAGGCTCAGGGCATGAACGGCTTCCCTTACACCGAGATTGAGCACCTGATCACCGTTGGCTTCGGCCGCCAGACGCTGCTGAACGCCGCCGACACGGTCATCGACCTGGTGTCGCAGAAAAAACTGCGCCACGTCTTCCTGGTGGGCGGCTGCGACGGCAGCCGCGACGAGCGCAGCTACTTCACCGACTTCGCCCGCAGCGTGCCGCAAGACTGCCTGATCATGACGCTGGCCTGCGGCAAGTACCGTTTCAACAAGCTGGACTTCGGCACGCTAGAAGGGTTGCCGCGCCTGCTGGACGTCGGCCAGTGCAACGACGCCTACTCCGCCATCATGCTGGCGGTCAAGCTGGCGGATACGCTCGGCTGCAGCGTCAACGAGCTGCCGCTCAGCCTGGTGCTGTCGTGGTTTGAACAGAAGGCGATCGTCATTCTGCTGACGCTGCTGTCGCTGGGGGTGAAAAACATCGTCACCGGCCCGACCGCGCCGGGCTTCCTGACCGACAACCTGATGGCGATCCTCAACGAGAAATTCGGCCTGCGTCCGATCACCACCGTCGAGCAGGATATTGCAGCGCTGCTCGCCTGATGCCGTTACGTTATGGGGCCGCCTGCGCCGGCCCCTTTGTTTTTTGAGGTGCCCCGATGACTCAACCCACTCCGCTTTGCCCGAACCGCATGCAGGTGCATTCCATCCAGCGTGAAACCGCCGACGTCTGGACGCTGAACCTGATCTGCGACGTTTTCTACCCTTACCAGGCTGGCCAGTTCGCGCTGGTCAGCATTCGCAACAGCGAGGAGACGTTGCGCGCCTATACGCTCTCCTCCTCGCCCGGCCAGAGCCGCTTTCTCAGCATCAGCGTGCGCTGCCTGCCGGACGGCATCGGGTCGCGCTGGCTGACGCAAGAGGTCAAGCCCGGCAACACGCTGTGGCTGTCCGACGCGCAGGGCGAATTCAGCTGCGAGCGCCACCCGGCCGATCGTTATCTGATGCTGGCCGCCGGCTGCGGCGTGACGCCGATCGTCTCGATGTGCCGCTGGCTGACCGCTAACCGTCCGGCCTGCGATATCGCCGTGATCTTTAACGTACGCACCCCCACCGACACGATTTTCGCCGATCAATGGCGCGCGCTGTGTGCCGCCTATCCGCAGCTGCGCCTGACGCTGATGGCCGAGCAGGATCTGCAACCCGGCTACCTCAGCGGCCGTATCGATGAACATGCGCTGCGGCAGGCGGCGCCGGATATCGCCGAACGCACGGTGATGACCTGCGGCCCTGCACCCTACATGGACCACGTGGAGCAGCTGTGCCGCCGGCTCGGCGTGCCGGCCGAGCATTTCCATAAAGAGCAGTTCCACACGCCGACGGCGCAGGCCGACACCACCGAAGGACTGACGCTGCGCGCCGCGCGCCCGCTGCGCGAATTCCGCGTGCCGGTCGGCAGCACGCTGCTGGCGGCGATGGAGGCCAATGCCCTGCCGGTCAACGCCGCCTGCCGCGCCGGGGTGTGCGGCTCGTGCAAAACCCGCATCCTCGAGGGCGACTACACCACCACCAGCACCATGACGCTGAGCGCGGAAGAGATAGCGCAAGGCTACGTGCTGGCCTGCAGTTGCCAGTTGCAGGGTGACGTCACGCTGGCGTGATCCCCTGGCCCCATCGCCGCGATGGGGCATTTATCGGCAAGTTCCCCGTGGCCAGCCCAGTTACACTGCTTCCCGTCCTACGCTCTTTACCCTTCCTAACCGCATCTCGTCCACAGCCGGTAAGCTATGCTTGCAGTTGTTCTGCTGACACTCACCGGATCGAGTCCACATCGTTTTTCAAACCATGTTTGGGGGAACCATGAAGCAAACCGTAGCCACACTGATCGCCAAAACGCTGGATCAAGCCGGCGTAAAACGCATTTGGGGCGTAACCGGCGATTCGCTCAACGGCCTCAGCGACAGCCTGCACCGCATGGGCACCATCGAATGGCTGGGCACCCGCCATGAAGAGGTGGCCGCCTTCGCCGCCGGTGCCGAAGCCCAGCTCACCGGCCAGTTGGCGGTGTGCGCCGGTTCCTGCGGCCCCGGCAACCTGCATCTGATCAACGGCCTGTTCGACTGTCACCGCAACCATGTGCCGGTGCTGGCGATCGCCGCACACATTCCTTCCAGCGAAATCGGCAGCGGCTACTTCCAGGAAACCCATCCGCAGGAGCTGTTCCGCGAATGCAGCCACTATTGCGAACTGGTCTCCAACCCTGAACAGCTGCCGCGCGTACTGGAGATCGCCATGCGCAAGGCGATCCTCAATCGCGGCGTCTCGGTGGTCGTCTTACCGGGCGACGTGGCGCTGCGCATGGCGCCGGAAGACGCGACGCTGACCTGGCATACCCCGGCGCTGCCGCTGGTGCAGCCGCCGATGAGCGAGTTGAACAAGCTGGCGGAAACGCTGAACAAGGCGAAGAACATCACCCTGATGTGCGGCAGCGGCTGCGCCGGCGCGCACGATGAAGTGGTCAAGCTGGCCGAGCTGCTGCAGGCGCCGGTGGTGCACGCGCTGCGCGGCAAAGAGCATATCGAATGGGACAACCCCTACAGCGTCGGCATGACCGGGCTGATCGGTTTCTCTTCCGGCTACCACGCGATGATGAACGCCGACACGCTGGTGCTGCTCGGCACCCAGTTCCCCTATCGCGCGTTCTACCCCACCAACGCCAACATCATTCAGATCGACATCAACCCCGGCAGCATCGGCGCGCACTGCCCAGTCAATATGGCGCTGGTGGGCGATATCCACACCACCCTCACCGCCCTGCTGCCGCAGCTGGAGCCCAAGCGCGACCGGGCGTTCCTCGACAAGGCGCTGGAGCATTATCGCAACGCGCGTAAGGATCTCGACGGGCTGGCGACCGCCAACGACGACCAGCCGATCCACCCACAATATCTGGCGCAGCAGCTCAGCCAGTACGCCAGCGACGACGCCATCTTCACCTGCGACGTCGGCACGCCGACGGTGTGGGCCGCCCGTTACGTGAAAATGAACGGCAAGCGTCGCCTGCTCGGCTCGTTCAACCACGGTTCGATGGCCAACGCCATGCCGCAGGCGATAGGTGCCCAGGCCACCGCGCCGGATAAACAGGTGATCGCCATGTGCGGCGACGGTGGCTTCACCATGCTGATGGGGGATTTCCTGTCGCTGGCGCAGCTCAAATTGCCGGTGAAAATCGTGGTGTTCAACAACAGCGTGCTGGGGTTCGTGGCGATGGAGATGAAGGCCGGCGGCTACCTGACCGACGGCACCGATCTGCATAATCCGGACTTCGCGGCGATCGCCAACGCCGCCGGCATCAAGGGCATCCGCGTGGAAAAAGCGTCGGATCTGGACGGCGCGCTGCAGGAGATGTTGGCGCATCCCGGCCCGGCGCTGCTGGACGTGGTCACCGCCAAGCAAGAGCTGGCGATGCCGCCGCAGATCAAGTTCGAACAGGCGAAAGGCTTCAGCCTGTACATGCTGCGCGCCATCATCAACGGCCGCGGCGACGAAGTGGTCGAGCTGGCGAAAACCAACTGGCTGCGCTAAGCAAGCTGCCCCGGTGAAATAAAGGGTATATGATGCCATGTACCCTTTTCCTCTCCCTTATATTGCAGGAACCCTATGCTTATCGATCTACGCAGCGACACCGTCACCCGCCCCAGCGCCGCCATGCGCCAGGCGATGGCTCAGGCAGAGGTCGGCGACGACGTCTATGGCGATGACCCGACGGTCAACGCGCTGGAGGCCGAGGCGGTGCGCCTGTCGGGCAAAGAGGCGGCGCTGTTTTTTCCCAGCGGCACCCAGGCCAACCTGGTGGCGCTGCTGAGCCACTGCCAGCGCGGCGACGAGTATCTGGTCGGCCAACAGGCGCACAACTATAAATACGAGGCCGGCGGCGCAGCGGTGCTGGGCAGCATCCAGCCACAGCCAATCGAGGCTGACGCGGACGGCACGCTGCCGCTGGACAAGCTCGCCGCCGCTATCAAACCCGACGATATCCACTTCGCCCGCACTCGGCTGCTGAGCCTGGAAAACACCATCAGCGGCCGAGTTTTGCCGCAGGCCTACCTGCAGCAGGCGTGGCAATTTACCCGCGAGCGGCAGCTGACGCTGCATATCGACGGCGCACGCATCTTTAACGCCGCCGTGGCGCTGAACCTGCCGCTGAAAGAGATCGTGCAATACTGCGACACCTTCACCATTTGCCTGTCAAAAGGATTGGGTGCGCCGGTCGGATCGCTGCTGTGCGGCAGCGAGGCCTTTATTCAGCGCGCGCTGCGTTGGCGCAAGATGACGGGCGGCGGGCTGCGTCAGGCCGGCATCCTGGCGGCGGCCGGTCTTTACGCGTTGGAGCATAACGTCGCGCGGCTGCGCGAAGACCATGACAACGCGGTCTGGCTGGAGCAGCAGCTGCGGCAGATCGGCGTAGAGATCGCCGAACCCGGCGCGCAGACCAACGTGCTGTACCTGCGCCAACCGCCGGCGCTGGCGGCCAAACTCGGTCCGTGGATGCGCGAACGTGGCGTGCTGATCAGCAGCGGCCCGCTGACACGCATTCTGACCCACCTCGACGTCAGCCGTCAGGATCTGCAGCGGGTAGTTGAGCTGTGGCGGGAGTTTCTTCAGCAGCACGCCTGATTTCCCTCCCCGGTGCGCCGAGGAGCCTCTTATCGCCCGCCGATGGCGTCGACAAAGCGGCGGGTGATCTGTTGCGGGCGGGTAATGGCGCCCCCTACCACCACCGCATGCGCCCCCAACCTCAGGCAGCGCGCGGCCATCGCCGGCGTTTCGACATTGCCTTCGGCGATGACCGGCACCGATACCGCCGCCAGCACCGCACGCAGAAAGCTGAAATCGTTATCCGCCAATCGGGCGCCCCGGCTTTCAGCGGTATAGCCGTACAGCGTGGTGCCCACACAGTCGAAGCCCAGCCTGGCGGCCTCTTGCGCCTCCTCCAGAGTGGCGATGTCCGCCATCAGCAACAGCCGGGGATACCTGGCGCGGATCGCGGCGACCAACGCCGCCAGCTGCAACTCCCCCGGCCGCGGGTGGCCAGTGGCGTCCAGCGCGATCATCTGCGGCGCCGCCGCCATCAACTCATCGATTTCGCGCAGGGTCGGCGTGATATACACGTCGCTGCCCGCATAATCGCGCTTTATGATGCCGATGACCGGCAGCGCCACCGTGCGCATGATAGCGTTGACGTCTTCGACGCCGTTGGCGCGGATCGCCGCCGCGCCGCCTTGCTCGGCCGCCAGCGCCATGCGCGACATGATAAAATCGCTGTGCAGCGGCTCGTCGTCCAGCGCCTGGCAAGACACCACCAGGCGCCCCTCAATCTGCTGCAAAATGGAAAGCGTCATAAATCCAACAACTCCTCGACTTCGTTTTTAATGATGGTGACGTGCGGGCCGTAGATCACCTGAACACCGTTGCCGCGAACGATAACCGCCCGTGCGCCGCTGGCCTTCAGCCCGCTTTCGTCCAGCAACCGGCTCTGCTTCACCGTCACGCGCAACCGCGTGGCGCAACAATCCAGTTCGACGATATTCTCTTTGCCGCCCAGCGCCGCCAGCACCTGCTGCGAGCGTTCGGTGCCCGTCATCACCGCTTCCGGCGCAGTTTCCGCCTCGCGCCCCGGCGTTTTAAATTTGAAGCGCAGGATCAGGAAACGGAACGTGAAGTAGTACAGAAAGAACCAAGGCACACCGACCAGCGGGACGTACATCCAGTGGGTTTTCGCTTCACCCTGCAGCACGCCGAACAGCATGAAATCGATAAAGCCGCCGGAGAACGTCTGGCCGATGGTGATATGCAGGATGTGAGCGATCATGAACGCCAGGCCGTCGAACAGCGCGTGCACCACGTACAGCGCCGGCGCGACAAACAGAAACGAGAATTCGATAGGTTCGGTGATGCCGGTCAGAAACGAGGTCAGCGCCGCCGACAGCAACAGTCCGCCGACGCGTTTGCGGTTCTCGGGACGCGCACTCTGGTACATCGCCAGGCAGGCGCCGACCAGGCCGAACATCATGGTGATAAAACGGCCGGACATGAAACGCGCCGTGCCAATGTAGAACTGCTGAGTATTCGGGTCGGCCAACTGGGCGAAGAAAATGCGTTGTGTGCCTTCCACCAGCTGTCCGTTGATCACTTCGCTGCCGCCAAGCGCGGTGGTCCAAAACGGTAGATAGAAGATGTGATGCAGGCCGAACGGCCCGAGCATGCGCAATACGAAGCCGTAGATAAAGGTCCCGAGATAGCCGCTGGCGTCTACCAGACCGCCCATGCCGAAGATCAACTGTTGGAAATGCGGCCACACCACCGTCATCAGGGCACCGACCGCCATCGCCGCCAGCGAGCTGACGATCGGCACAAAGCGCGAGCCACCAAAAAAACCCAGGAACGGTGGCAGCGCTATCTTGTTATAGCGGCCGTGCAGATACCAGGTCACCAAACCGATGACCACTCCGCCGAACACCCCGGTCTCCAACGTCTGGATCCCGAGAATCGTTCCCTGCCCCACCGCGCCCGCGTTCTGCGTGGCCAGCGTACCGTTGATTTTCAACAGCGCATTGATGGTGGCGTTCATTACCAGATAGGCGATCAGCGAAGCCAGCCCCGCCGTGCCCTTGTCGCTTTTGGCCAGCCCCACCGCCACGCCGACCGCGAACAAGACCGCCAGGTTGGCGAACACGATAGCACCGGCACTGGCCATCACGGTAAATATACTTTGCAACCAGCCGACATCGAGGAAGGGATACGCCTCGACGGTATTGGGATTGGACAGCGCACCGCCGATCCCCAACAGCAGGCCGGCCGCCGGCAGCACGGCGATCGGCAGCATGAACGACTTGCCGAACAGCTGGGCTTTTTCGAACCAACCGCCGGAGCGCGGCAATTCTGGTGTTGACATAAATTTTCCCCCGACATCATTTTTATGATGAAAATTTTTACCACATTAAAATTAATTTAATGAAAATTTTATTCATAACGATGATCGGCTTCACAATCCGTCGATTTCACTGGCGAGCCGCGGCGTCTTTCCGCCACAATAGAAACGGGAATACTCAGAAAGGTAACGTGATGAATACAGGCAACTTGTTATTGCGGCTGCGGCAGGATTTGGCGGGGTACAGCCCCACGCTGCAAAAGCTCGGCAACTATCTTCTTGCGGAGCCTTCCCGCGCCGTTTACCTGACCATCACCGAACTGGCGCGTGAAAGCGCCACCAGCGAAGCCAGCGTCACACGGCTGTGCCGCCATCTCGGCTGCAAAGGCTATACCGAATTTAAAATGGCGCTGGCCCTCAGCTTGCAACAAAGCCAGCCGGAAGCGGCGACGCGCCAAAGCGCGGCGGAAAATTTGGTGGAAGAGAGCGTACAGGCGCTGCGGGATACCGGCGCGCTGTTGGATCCGCAGGCGCTGCAACAGGCGGCGGACAGCCTACAGCGTTGCGCTTCGGTGCAGATTTACGGCGTCGCCGCCAGCGCCATCATCGGCGACTTCCTGCACTACAAGCTGTTGCGCCTCGGCAAACCGGCGCAGCTGTTCAGCGACATGCACCGGGCGGCGATGAATGCAGCCTCGCTGAGTGAGCGGGATCTGCTGATCGTCATCTCCAGCTCCGGCTCAACCAAGGACGTGCTGCATGCGGTGACGTTGGCCAAAGGGCGCGGCGCACGCGTGATCGCCGTCAGCAATACCCAACGCAGCCCGCTGGCCAAGATGGCGGATACGCTGCTGGTGGCGGCTAAACCGGAAGGGCCGCTGACCGCTGGCGCCCTGCCGGCCAAGGTCGGCGCCATGCTGCTGGTGGAGTTGATGATCGCCGAACTGACTCAGCGCGATCCCGCCTACGCTCAGGCGATGCAGGCCACCGCCAGCGCGACTCTGCCGCTGCTGCTGTAGTCAGAAGATCCAGCGGCCGTAAACCCAGTACCACAGCCCCAGCACCGCCGCCAGATTGAGCGCCACGCTGAGGATGAACCAGGTTTTAAACGGCTGCTTCTGGGTTTTGTGGCGAAACAGCTGTTGCGCCAGCAGCGCGCCCAACCAGCCGCCCAGCGCGCCGAACAGCAACAGCGTCGCCTCCGGCACCCGTCGCCACCCTTTGCGCGCCGCCAGCTTATCGCCGCCGTAGATCAGAAACGTCAGCAGGTTGGCCAGCAACAACCACATCCACACCGGATGCGGCGAGAACACACTGGCGATCAGCGCCAGGCCCAGCAGGGCGTAACAAATCACATTGAGCTTCATGGCATCCGGTTTTTCGTGCGATAAGGGGCGCGTAGTGTGAACCTGCGCCAGGATGGATGCAACCGACTTATACCCATACAAAATGTGCATTTAAACCCTGAATTTGGCATCCTGTCGTTCTGCCAATCCTCTACCGCACAAGGCGGCCCGATGACACCCCAACGCGTACTGGTTCTTGGAGCCAGCGGCTATATAGGCCAGAACCTGATCCCGCACCTGATCGAACAGGGGCACCAGATTACCGCCGCCGCGCGGCGCATCGAGTGGCTGCAGGAGCAGAACTGGCCGCAGGTCAACTGCCTGTATGTCGATCTGTACCGCCCGGAAACCCTGAGCGCGGCGCTGTGGGAAATCGATACGCTTTACTATCTGGTGCATGCGATGGGCGACGGCGACGACTTTATCGAGAAGGAGCGCCAGGCGGCGGAAAACCTGCGCCACGCGCTGCGCAATGCCAGCGTCAAACAGGTGATCTTCCTCGGCGCGCTGCAGCCGAACGACGACAGCTCACCGCACCTGGCGGCCCGCCGCCTGACCGGCGAGATCTTGCGCCAGAGCGGCGTGCCGGTGACCGAGCTGCGCGCCGGCATCGTCGTCGGCCCCGGCTCTGCGGCGTTCGAAGTGATGCGCGACATGGTCTATAACCTGCCGGTGCTGACGCCGCCGCGCTGGGTGCGCTCGAAGTCGTCGCCGGTGGCGCTGGAGAACCTGCTGGTTTATCTGGCCGATCTGCTGGCGCACCCGGCGCAGGAACACCGCATCTTCGACGTTGCCGGGCCGGAGTACCTCAGCTATCAGGATATGTTCAAACGCTTTATCGCCCTCAGCGGCAAGCGGCGCTGGCTGATCCCGATCCCTTTGCCGACGCGGCTGATTTCGGTGTGGTTCATCAGCCTGATCACCTCGGTGCCGACGCCGATCGCCCGCGCGCTGATCCAGGGGCTGAAGCACGATCTGCCCGCCGACGGCCGGCCGCTGCAGGCCCTGATCCCGCAGCGGCTGCACACCTTTGATCAGGCGGTCGCCACCACGCTGCAGCGCGAACAGGAGGTGGTCGATTCCGCCGACTGGGGCTACGATCCGGCGGCGCGGGCCCGCTGGCGCCCCGGCTACGGTTACTATCCAAAACAGGCCGGTTGTTCGCTGGACACCGCCGCCTCCAGCCAGGCCCTGTGGCAAACGGTGCAGCAGCTGGGGGGCGAAGAAGGCTATTTCTACGCCAATATTCTGTGGCGGATCCGCGCTCGCATGGACGACATGATCGGCAACGGGGTGGTCTACGGCCGCCCGGCGCGCGCGACCCTGGCGCTGGGCGACGAGATCGACGGCTGGAAAGTCATCACGCTGAAGCCGCTGCGGCAACTGGCGCTGCTGTTCGGCATGAAGGCACCGGGGCTGGGGCGGCTGAGCTTCAGCATCACCGATCACGGCGATCGCCGCACGCTGGACGTGCGCGCCTGGTGGCATCCGGCCGGCTTCAGCGGGCTGCTGTATTGGTTCGCCATGATGCCCGCACACCTGTTCATTTTTCGCGGCATGGCGAAGCGCATCGCGACGTTGGCCGAGAACCTGGACCGCCAACAGCGCTGAATGCCGTTCATTTGTCGATCAACCGCACAGTTTGCCGCTGTGCTTCGGGGCTTTCCGATTGCATAGCGCACGAAATCACGGAAGAATGGCATCTTATTTGCTGGGAGCGCCGCAAGCGCCCGCCGGTATTCCGATTTTGGGTGAGAATAGAGTCCGTTATGAAGGTATTGGTCACCGGTGCCACCAGTGGGTTAGGCCGTAACGCCGTTGAATATCTGCGCCGCCAGGGCATCAAAGTGCGCGCCACTGGCCGCAACCAGGCGATGGGCGGCCTGCTGGAAAAAATGGGCGCGGAGTTCATTCATGCCGATCTCACCAACCTGATCTCTTCGCAGGCCAAAGCGATGCTGGCGGACGTCGATGTGCTGTGGCACTGCTCCAGCTTTACCTCGCCCTGGGGCACCGAAGAAGCCTTCGAACTGGCCAACGTCCGCGCTACCCGCCGCCTCGGCGAATGGGCGGCGGCCTATGGCGTGGCGCAGTTCATTCACATCTCTTCCCCGGCGATCTATTTCGACTACCACCATCACCGCAACGTAACCGAAGACTTTCGCCCGCAGCGTTACGCCAACGAGTTCGCGCGCAGCAAGGCCGCCGGCGAGCAGGTGATCCAGCAATTGGCGCTGTCCAATCCGCAGACCCATTTCACCATTTTGCGCCCGCAGGGCCTGTTCGGGCCGCACGACAAGGTGATGCTGCCGCGGTTGCTGCAGATGATCAAACGCTACGGCAACCTGCTGCTGCCGCGCGGCGGCGCGGCGATGGTGGACATGACCTATCTGGAGAACGCGGTGCACGCCATGTGGCTGGCGACGCTAAAAGAAGATACGCCGTCCGGCCGCGCCTACAACATCACCAACCAGCAGCCGCGTCCGCTTCGCACCGTGGTGCAGCAGTTGATCGACGATTTGGGCATGAAGTGCCGCATCCGCTCCGTCCCCTACCCGATGCTAGACATGATGGCGCGCGGCATGGAGCGCCTGGGCAGCAAAAGCGAAAAGGAGCCGGTGCTGACCCATTACGGCGTCGCCAAACTCAACTTCGACCTCACGCTCGATACCACCCGCGCGCAGCAAGAGCTGGGCTATCAGCCGATCGTCTCGCTGGAAGAAGGCATCGCGCGCACCGCCCGCTGGCTGAAAGATCACGGCAAACTGCACGGCCTGTAATCAACGCGCCGCGCCGTACTTCACCAGCAGCGCATCGATAATCGCCTCACTCTCTGCATCCGGCTTACCGCGAACATCGTCGGGCCGGAAATGCATCTGAAATGCCGCCAGCACATTGCGCTGCTGCCACGCATCCCACGACGGGTCGATCGCGTAGCCGTAACGCGCCAGCTTTTCGAGCAGCGGCGCCATCGGTACCGGCGCATGGCGATCGCGCCCCGCCAGCAACCGCTGCACGTCCAGTTCATCCGGCCAGGCGCCGATGCCGGCCTGCGCCAGCTGCCGCCAGGGGAACAGCGGGCCGGGATCCTGTTTGCGCTGCGGCGCGATGTCGCTGTGCCCCACCACGTCCTGCGGCTGAATGCCATAGCGTTGGATGATGTCGCGGCTCAGCGGGATCAGCACGGCGATCTGCTCCGCCGTATAAGGCTGCCAATGGGTGAACAGCATGCTGCGGGTGAACCCCTTGTTGACGATTTCGATGCCGATCGAGGTGTCGTTGAGGTTGCTGCGGCCGCGCCAGGCGCTGGCGCCGGCATGCCAGGCGCGCATCGCTTCCGGCACCAGCCGGTACACCGTCGGTTTGCCGTGTTCGCGCTGCGGATGCGCCGGCAACAGGTAGTGTGCGCTGACGTGTTCATCGGTCAGCGTTTTCAGCGATGAATGAAAGTCTTCCGCCGTATAGTGCATCACCAGAAACCGAATGCGCCGATCGGCGCCCTGCGCCTGATGCAAGGTTTCGAGCTGGTAAGCGCCACGATCGACGAGCGTCTCCTGCTGCGGATTTTGGCATCCCGCCAACAGCGCGGCGGCGATGATCCCTGGCCAAATTTTCACTTATCCTCCTGATTGACGTCCGTGAGATGTAACGCGACGCGATTGACCTGTATCCAATCATCACGTTCGTCGAGAAATGATGACAGACAACGCCGATGTGCAAGCGAGTGTTGCTCCCGACTGGCGGCCTTTCCCGCCCATGATAGTCTCAAAGTATCATCTGCGCCGAAAGAGCGGAGTCGAACATGTTGACGCCACGCTATCTGTCCTGGTTGCTCTGTGCCGCCATGCTGCCGCTCAGCGGCTGCGATCGGCAAAAAGTCGCTGACGCGATGGGGGCAAGCGCACCGTCCCCGGCCGCGCCCATCGCGAGTGCCAGTACGCCGGCCTATACGCCGCTGACTGCCGACCAGCTGTACCAGTTGGTCAGCCCGATGGCGCTGTTCCCCGACAAGCTGCTGGCGCAGGTGTTGGCCGGCGCGGGTTATCCTGACCAAATCAACGCCGCGGATGCCTGGCTGGCGCAAAACCGCGGGTTGCAACCGGCGGCGCTCAGCTCGGCGGCCGACGCTCAGCCCTGGGATCCCAGCGTGCGCGGCCTGGTGCAATTCCCCGACGTGCTCGATCAAATGGCGAAAAACATCCCCTGGACCACCGCCCTGGGCAGCGCCTACCTGAACGATCCCACCGACGTGATGAACGCCATTCAGGTGATGCGTCAACGGGCGGCCAGCCAAGGCACGCTGAAAAACACCCCGCAGCAGCGCATCGTCGTGGCCCCCACCACCCGTTACGTTGAGCAGCAGCCCTATCGCCAGCGCGTGGTAGCGGCGCCGGGCGAAACCATCGTCATCGAACCCAGCCAGCCGGATACGGTTTACGTCCCGCATTACGATCCCTGGGTGGCCTACGGCACGCCGATCCCAGCCTATCCGAGCTATCGGTATCAACCTTCGGGCTACAGCGGCAGCGACATGTTGGCGGCCGGCGTGATCAGCTTCGGTGTCGGCATTGCGGTCGCCTCATTGTTCAATCAGCACAACAGCGGCTGGCACAACTGGGATATGCGCTGGGACGATCGACGCCAACCGGTGGTCTACCGCGATGCGCCCTACGTATCGCATTCCACCACCGTGGTGAATCGCGTCACCAACATCAATCAATATAACAACGTGAACAATGTGAATCGCAGCACCCATACAGTGAATAACTACAACAATACGACCGCCGCACCGACGCCGCATTTCAACCCGCCGACGCCTAACGCGCAGCCGCGCGTCGCGCCTGCGGCCCATGCGCCGATGACCCTGCCAACCTTTGCACACACCCAGCCGGTAGCGGCCGCGCCGCACGTGCAACAGTCGGTCAACGCGCCCCATGTGCAACAACCGAGGAGCATGCCGACGTTCACACATGCCGCGCCGGCAGCGCCCCACGCGCAGCAGCCGATGGCCGTGCATGCTGCGTCGGTACGGACGCCTCCGATGCAGACCGCCGCGCCAGTGCATCAATCCGCCGTGCGGCCACAGGTTCAGGTCGCGCCGCACGCTGCGCCGCCGATAGTTCGTGAACCGGCAGCGCCACAGCATCCGACGATAGAAAGCCCGTTGGCAGTGCCGCAAGCGCGCATCATGCCGCATCCTGCCCCGGCGCCGCAGATCCATCAGCCGCCCGTTCAGCCGATGCCGCATCGCCAAGCGCCGGCGCCGGTGAAACCGCAGGAACACCGCCCGATCGTCGAGCAGCACAAGGTGGGATGAACCTACAGGATGTCGCCCCGGCGGAACGGCCGGGGCGCAGGGAATGGCGTTAGCGGCTGACTTTCACCGCGGTGCCGCTGACGGTCACCATCAGCATGCTGCCGTCTTTACCTACGGTTTCATAATCGATATCAATGCCGACCACCGCGTTGGCGCCCAGCTCTTTTGCCTGATCTTCCAGCTCTTCGAACGCAATCAAGCGCGCCTTGCGCAGCTCTTTCTCATAAGCGCCCGAGCGGCCACCGACGATATCGCGCACGCCGGCGAAGAAATCACGAAAAATGTTGGCGCCGAGGATCGCTTCGCCGGTGACGACGCCGCAGTATTCGGTGATGGTGAACCCTTCCAGGGTCGGGGTAGTTGAAAGCTGCATCAGAACTCCTTGTTTGATTAATTCAACGTATCTATGACCAGAAGATTGGCGTTATGTTCGCTTAATCAATGGCACGCAGTACGAATGCAAGGCCAAAAAACGCATTTATACTGTAAGCTATCGGTCTTCATGGTAGAGACTTTCACATAAGGTAATAAGATGAAAACAAAAACGATTGCGGCTGTTTTACCCTTAGCGCTGTTGCTGAGTGCCTGTACCACGGTGGAACCGGCATACAAGGATATCGGCACCCGCAGCGGCAGCTGTGTGGAAGGCGGCCCGGATACGGTCGCGCAAAAGTTCTATGACCTGCGCATCCAGCAAGGCTCCAGCCTGCCGGACAGCAACCGCCTGGCGCAGCTGCAGCCTTATCTGAGCAAAGTGCTGTATCAGGATCTGGTCAGCGCCGCTCAAAATCCGGGCAAGCATCAGATAACCGGCGATCTGTTCTCCGGCAATGCGCAAGGGCCAAGCAGCGCCTCCGTCGCCAGCGCCTCGACCATTCCTAACACCGATGCGAAAAATATTCCGCTGCGCGTCGACTTAAGCTATCAAAAAGACGCCAACAGCACCGTGAACTGGCAGGACGAAGTGCTGATGGTGCGCGAAGGTACCTGCTGGGTGGTTGATGATATTCGCTACCTGAATGTTCCAGCACATGCCACCAACGGCAGCGTGCGCCAGGTGCTGGAAAACCAGTAACCCGCGATACCCAGGCCGACGCGGGCTTGCCGCGTCGGTCATCCCCGCCGTCAGTCAACAGCTCAAATTTCGTCCAATAGAAAAAATTTCGCTACCGATATCACAGCCTGCGCCACAAATCCCCTCCCTCGGCCTGAGTCGCGGTATCTTGTGCTAATCTTTTACTTTCCCGCCGCACACTCATAAATTTTAACGCACAAAGATTGCATAAGTATTCTGTGGAAGTTAACATTTGCGGCATCAATGTCTATTCAATTCTGGCGCATGAGTATTCAACTTAACGGTATCAATTGCTATTACGGCGCTCACCAGGCGCTGTTTGACATCACGCTGGATTGTCCAGCTGGGGAAACCCTGGTGCTGCTTGGCCCAAGCGGCGCCGGGAAAAGCTCATTGCTGCGGGTGCTAAACCTGCTGGAAATGCCGCGTTCGGGCCAACTGCAGATCGCCGGCAACCAATTCGACTTCAAACAGGCGCCGGGCGAGAAAGCCATTCGCGAACTGCGTCAAAACGTCGGCATGGTTTTCCAGCAATACAACCTGTGGCCTCACCTCACTGTGGTCCAGAACCTGATCGAGGCACCTTGCCGCGTACTGGGTCTGACCAAAGCTCAGGCGATGGAGCGCGCCGACAAGCTGCTCAAGCGTCTGCGCCTGACCGACTTCGCCGATCGCTTCCCGCTGCACCTTTCCGGCGGCCAGCAGCAGCGCGTGGCGATCGCCCGCGCCCTGATGATGGAACCGCAGGTGCTGCTGTTCGATGAACCGACTGCGGCGCTGGATCCGGAAATCACCGCTCAGATCGTTAGCATCATTCGCGAACTGGCCGGCACCGGCATCACGCAGGTGATCGTCACCCACGAAGTGGAAGTGGCGCGCAAGACCGCCAGCCGCGTGGTGTACATGGAAAACGGCCACGTTGTGGAGCAAGGCGACAGCAGCCACTTTGCGCAGCCACAGACCACCGAGTTTGCCAACTACTTATCACACTAACAATTAACTTGCTGTAATTTGGGGATTTTGCGATGAAAAAACTAATAATCGCCGCCGTTCTGGCCGGCATCAGCGTTTCCGCCTCCGCAGCCGAAACCATCCGTTTCGCTACCGAAGCCTCCTATCCTCCATTTGAATTTATTGACGCCAGCAACAAGATTCAGGGTTTTGATGTCGATCTGGCCAACGCACTGTGCAAAGAGATGCAGGCCGAGTGCACCTTCACCAACCAGGCGTTCGACAGCCTGATCCCTAGCCTGAAGTTCAAGCGTTTCGATGCGGTCATGGCCGGCATGGACATTACGCCAGAACGTGAAAAGCAGGTGCTGTTCACTAAGCCGTACTACGATAACTCGGCGCTGTTCATCGCGCAGAAAGGCAAAATCGCCGACGTGGCGGCGCTGAAAGGCAAGAAGGTGGGCGTGCAAAACGGCACCACCCACCAGAAATACCTGACCGACAAGCACCCGGAAATCACCACCGTGCCTTACGACAGCTACCAGAACGCCATTTTAGATCTGAAGAATGGCCGCGTTGATGCGGTGTTCGGCGATACCGCGGTGGTCAACGAGTGGCTGAAGCAGAATGACGCGCTGGCGGCAGTGGGCACCAAAGTGACGGATAAAGACTACTTCGGCACCGGCCTCGGCATCGCGGTGCGCCAGAAGAATACCGATCTGCAGGGCAAGTTCAATGCCGCTCTGGACAAGATTAAGCAGGATGGGACCTATGAAACCATCTACAAAAAATGGTTCCAGCAGTAATACGCCCCGATGAATGAATTACAACCTTTAGCAAGCGCCGCCGGCATGACCGTCGGCCTTGCCGTTTGCGCCCTGATCCTCGGGCTGATTCTGGCGATGCTGTTCGCCGTATGGGAATCGTCCCGCTGGAAAGCGGTCAGCTGGCTCGGCACCGCCTGGGTGACCGTGCTGCGCGGCCTGCCGGAAATCCTGGTGGTGCTGTTTATCTATTTCGGCTCGTCGCAGTTGCTGCTGATGCTCTCCGACGGCTTTACCCTCAACCTCGGTCTGTTCCAGTTGCCGATTCAGTTGGCGATAGAC
The DNA here is from genome assembly GCF_008011855.1 of Serratia bockelmannii. Classification (GTDB taxonomy): domain Bacteria; phylum Pseudomonadota; class Gammaproteobacteria; order Enterobacterales; family Enterobacteriaceae; genus Serratia; species Serratia bockelmannii. The sequence continues at coordinate 10,912 of NZ_VOUX01000004.1, read as the reverse complement.
AATTTCGAAGTCAGTCCGTTCCTGTGCGGGGTGATCGCTCTGGCCCTGCTCTATTCCGCCTACGCTTCGCAGACGCTGCGCGGCGCGCTCAAAGCGGTGCCGCAGGGGCAGTGGGAATCCGGCCAGGCGCTGGGACTGGGCAAGGCGGCGATCTTCTTTCGCCTGATCATGCCACAGATGTGGCGCCACGCCCTACCCGGCCTCGGCAACCAGTGGCTGGTGTTGCTGAAAGACACCGCGCTGGTGTCGCTGATCAGCGTGAACGATCTGATGCTGCAAACCAAGAGCATCGCCACCCGCACCCAGGAGCCTTTTACCTGGTATGTGATCGCGGCGGCCATCTACCTGCTGGTGACGCTGTTCAGCCAATACGTCATCAAACGCATTGAGCTGCGCGCCACGCGCTTTGAGCGGGGGCCGGTCTGATGATTGAGTATTTACCGGAAATCCTCAAAGGGCTGCACACCAGCCTAACCCTGACCGTCGCCGCGCTGATCGTCGCGCTGCTGCTGTCGCTGCTGCTGACGGTGATCCTGACGCTGAAAACGCCGATCCTGACGCCGCTGGTCAAGATCTACGTGACGCTGTTCACCGGCACGCCGCTGCTGGTGCAGATCTTCCTGATCTACTATGGCCCCGGCCAGTTCCCGGCGATCCGCGACTACCCGTGGCTGTGGAACCTGCTGTCGCAGCCCTGGCTGTGCGCGATGATTGCGCTGGCGCTGAACAGCGCGGCCTACACCACGCAGCTGTTCTACGGTGCGGTGCGCGCCATTCCCGCCGGGCAGTGGCAGTCGTGCGAAGCGCTGGGCATGTCGCGCCGGCAAACGCTGCGCATCCTGTTGCCGTTCGCCTTCAAACGCGCGCTATCGTCTTATTCCAACGAAGTGGTGCTGGTGTTCAAAAGCACCTCGCTGGCCTACACCATCACGCTGATGGAAGTGATGGGCTACAGCCAGCTGATGTATGGCCGCACCTACGACGTCATGGTGTTCGGCGCCGCGAGCCTGGTGTACCTGTGCGTCAACGGCCTGCTGACGCTGCTGATGCGGCTGGTGGAGCGCCGCGCGCTGGCGTTTGAGCGCCGCAACTGAGACCGCCTCTCCCCATGAGCCCCGCCATCGTGCGGGGCTTTTTTTATCTCTGCGGCAATATTTAATCATTTATATTGCATTTTAATTCACTCAATGGCAGGGTTATCAGCAGGCGCACACGCAAAAAACTCTGGCGATTACCAGTAAAAACAAACGATAGCGAATAATCACTTTCAGGATCCAGACAGGAGCTCTACGCATGAAAAAACTGCTGCTTGCCGCGACGATGTTGGCCGGGATGACCTTTAACGCCACCGCGGCCGAGACCATCCGCTTCGCCGCCTCCGCCACCTACCCGCCGTTCGAATCGCTGGACGCCAACAACCAGATCGTCGGCTTCGATATCGATCTGGCCAACGCGCTGTGCAAACAGATGCAGGCGCAGTGCACCTTCACCAACCAGGCGTTCGACAGCCTGATCGCCGCGCTGAAATTCAAGAAATACGATGCGGTGATTTCCGGTATGGACATCACGCCGGAACGCAGCAAACAGGTCGCTTTCACCCAGCCTTACTACGCCAACTCGGCGATCGTGATCGCGCAAAAAGGCAAGTTCAGCTCGCTGGCGGATCTGAAAGGCAAAAAGCTCGGCATGGAAAACGGCACCACCCACCAGAAATACATGCAGGACAAGCACCCGGAGATTAACACCGTCTCTTACGACAGCTACCAGAACGCCATTCTGGAGCTGAAAAACGGCCGTATCGACGGCGTGTTCGGCGACACCGCCGTGGTGAACGAGTGGCTGAAAACCAACCCGCAGCTGGCGCCGGTCGGCGAGCACATCACCGATGCACAATACTTCGGCACCGGCCTCGGCATCGCGGTGCGCCCCGACAACCAGGCGCTGCTGGCCAAGCTGAACGCCGCGCTGGACGCCATCAAGGCCGACGGCACCTACAAGGCCATCAACGACAAGTGGTTCCCGCAATAAGCAATAAGGCCCGGATAACCGGGCCTTATGTTTTATAAACGCCGCACCAACAGCGTCAGCACTTCGTAGTGCGCGGTATGCGGGAACATGTCGAACAGCTGCACCCGTTCGATGCGGTACCCTGGCAACGTCTCGATATCTTTCGCCATGCTCTCGGCGTTGCAGCTGGAATAGAGAATATAGTCCGGCGCCATCCGGCTCAGGTAGTCGCACAGCGCCTGGCCAATGCCGCGCCGCGGCGGGTTAACCAGCACCAGCTGTGGCACCTGGCCTTCGGCGGTGGCGAAGCGGGTGGAGTCGAGCGCCTGAAAATCTACGTGCAACAACCCTAACCGCTGCGCCGACTGGCGCGCGCAGGCGATCGCTTCCGCGCTGATTTCGATGCCGGTCAGCCGCGTTTGCGGCTGCGCGCAGTGCAGGCCGAAACCGCCGACGCCGCAGAACAGATCCCACATGCTGTCGATACCCAGCGCGCGCACCCAGTCGCGGGCGGTGGCGTACAGATCGGCGGCCACCTGCGGGTTGGTTTGGAAGAAGCTTTGCGGGCGGATGAACAACGGCACCTGATTGAACTGTTCCTCGAGCGCCTGCTGTTCGGTCAGCGCGATCTCGCGCTCCCCTTCCATGATCGCCATGTGCACCGGCTGAATATTGGCGGAGATCACCTTGAGCTGCGGCAGCTGCTGCTGCAGCCACGGCAGCGCAGCGCGCAGCTGCGCCAGCTTGGTTTCCGAGCGCAGCACGAAACGCAGCATCACGCCGCCGTCGAGCGTGCTTTCGGTCAGCAGCAGGTATTTCAACTCGCCGCGTTTGCGCGCCACGTTATACGGCGTCAGGCCGGCGCGGGCGATGAAGCTTTTCAGCACCGCAAACATCGGCGCAAAGCCGGCGGGATACAGCGGGCAGTCGCTCAGATCGACCGGCGTGCCGTCGCGGTGCAGCATGCCGAGCAGCGGGCGCTCCACGCTGCCGCTGACCACCATCTTGGCTTTATTGCGAAATGCGCTCAGCTCCCCCGCCATCGGCTGCAGCCACTGCGCGACGTCGCGCCCGGCCAGCAGCGAGTGCAGGTGATGCTGTTTGTCAGCCAGTTGCTGCGGATAGGGCTTTTCCAGCCACTGACAGGAACGGCAGGTACCCGCCGTATACAAAGCGCAATGCATGAAGATTACCGTGAAGTTCAGGATGACGAATTAAGGGCGCAGAGTTTACCACTCCGCACGCCTAAAATCTCACTTGCGCACGGTGAAGAAGCGGCGGCTGGCGGCAGGAACGAACAGCAACGCCAGGATCACCGCGTCGGGGATCTTTTGCAGGATCAGAACGTGCAGGATTTGGCCGCTGGTTTCCCCCTCCACGGTGAACACCTCGGGGAAGACGCTGCCAATGGTGGCCAACAGCAGGTAAAGCACCACGATGCACTGGCAGACCACATAGCCCCAGCGTCCCCAGTTGCGGCCGCGCATCACCGCAAAGCCACAGCTGATTTGCAGGCACAGCAGCATCAGGCCGGCCAGAAAGATAAAGGTAGAATCCCACGCCTGCGCGCTGGTGTTAACGAACTCCTGTGCGCCGTCGACGCCCAGTTCGCCCAACAACAACACCACGCTGATACACTTGATCGCCACCATGGCGGTGCCCGCCACCATCACCGGCACCGGCGCATCCGAAGTCGATCTCATTCCCTGCCCGCTTTTCAGCATGTCTGACATATCCGTGTTCCGCTACGACGCGCCACCAATACAGATGGCGCATGTAAAGTCAGGTAGTTAGTTGCAATACTTATTGATTGCAAAAATAGCAGGTTTGTTACGATTCAGCTACGGGCCGCCCGCTGCAATTCACGCGATCGCTGTTTTTCCGAGCGCGCCATAAACCACCAGGCGATCAGGCCGAGAATGCCCACCACCAGCAGGATCAGGCTGGCCAGTGCGTTAATTTCCGGATTCACCCCCATACGCACGCTGGAGAACACCAGCATCGGCAGCGTAGTGGCGCCCGGGCCGGAGACGAAGCTGGCAATCACCAGATCGTCCAGCGACAGGGTAAACGCCAGCATCCAGCCAGAGATCAGCGCCGGCGCAATCATCGGCAAGGTGATAACGAAGAACACCTTCAGCGGCGGCGCCCCCAGATCCATTGCCGCCTCTTCAATCGAGCGATCCACCTCGCGCAGACGCGAGCTGATCACCACCGCCACATAAGCGGTACAGAAGGTGACATGCGCCAGCCAGATGGTGAACATGCCGCGCTCCGACGGCCAGCCGAAAGCGTGCCCCATCGCCACGAACAGCAGCAGCAGCGACAGGCCGGTGATCACGTCCGGCATCACCAGCGGCGCAGTCAGCATAAACGCAAAGCCGGTCGAACCGCGAAAGCGGCCGAACCGCACCATCACCACGGCGGCGATGGCGCCCAGCACCACCGCGGCGGTGGCGGAGGCGGCGGCGATGGTCAGGCTGAGCCCCACCGCGCTGATCATCGCCGAGTCGTGAAACAGTTCGGTATACCAGCGCGTGGACCAGCCGGCCCACACCGTCACCAGCTTGGAACTATTAAAGGAGTAGATCACCAACATCAGCATCGGCGCATACAGGAAGGTAAAGCCGACCGTCAGGATGGCGATGCGCCACGGTGAACGCACTACCGGCAAGTTGTTCATTCCTGCCCCCCCATTTCCTTGTTCTGGTGTTTGTGAAACCACAAAATTGGCACGATCAGCAACAGCAGCATGATGGTGGCGACCGCCGAAGCCACCGGCCAGTCGCGGTTATTGAAGAACTCCTGCCACAGCACGCGGCCGATCATGATGCTGTCTGGCCCACCGAGCAGCTCCGGGATCACGAACTCCCCTACCGCCGGAATGAATACCAGCATCGAACCGGCGATGATGCCGCCGCGCGTCAGCGGCACGATTACGCTGAAGAAGGTTTTCAGCGGCCGGGCGCCCAGATCCAGCGACGCCTCCACCAGCGAGTAATCCAGCCGGATCAGTGCCGTGTAGATCGGCAGCACCATAAACGGCAGGTAGGAATAAACGATGCCGATATACACCGCCAGGTTGGTGTGCAGGATCACCAACGGTTGGTCGATCACCCCCAGCCACATCAGAAAGTTATTCAGAATGCCGTTGTTTTTCAGGATCCCCATCCAGGCATAGACGCGGATCAGGAACGAGGTCCAGGAAGGCAGGATCACCAGCAGCAGCAGAATGTTGCGAGTCGACGCCTTGCTGTGGGCCACCGCCCAGGCCAGCGGATAGCCGATGATCAGGCAGCACAGCGTCGAGACCGCCGCCACGCGCAGCGACTGCAGATAGGCGTCGATATACAGCGGATCGTCGGTCAGTTGCAGGTAGTTGGCGAAGTTGAGCGCGATGTTCAGCTTGCCGTCCACCCAGCTCATCAACTCGGTGTAAGGCGGCACCGCCAACGCCAGCTCCGCCAGGCTGATCTTGAACACGATCAGGAACGGCAGCATGAACAGCAGCGTCAGCCATAAATACGGCAATGCGATCACCAGCTTGCGGCCGTGAGCCATCAGCAGGCGGTGGAACAGCGCCTTGAGGGTGCCGGGCGTTTTGGCCGGCGGCTCCGGCGTGCGTTCAGAAAGCAGGGTCATATGGGTTACTCCTCAGCAGCTCCGCTACACCGTCAACACGACACAGCTGTCGGTTTCCCAGCACAGACGCACTTCATCGCCCCAGGTCGGCATCCCCTTGCGGAAACGGTGGCCGTTTTGCAGCTGGGCGCTGATAATCTGCCCGCTGTGCAGCTTCACGTGATAAATGGACAGATCGCCCAGGTAGGCAATGTGCGCCACTTCCCCTACCGCGAAGTTGCAGCCGTCTTCCGGCACCTGTTCGCACAGCAGGATCTTTTCCGGCCGCAGCGCGACCTGGATCGGCACGCCGTCCACCACCGAGGCGTCCGGATCTACTTTGATCGCATGGCGCAATCCGGGGCTTTGCAGGATCAGCGCATCGTCGTGGCGCTCCTGCAATACGCAGTCGAAGACGTTGACCGAACCGATAAATTCGGCGCTGAAGCGGCTATTCGGATGCTCGTAGATCTCTTCCGGCTCGCCGATCTGCACGAACTTGCCACGGTTCATGATGGCGATGCGCCCCGCCATAGTCATCGCCTCTTCCTGATCGTGCGTCACCATCACGCAGGTGACGCCGACGCGCTCGAGAATATCGGTCACTTCCAACTGCATGCGATCGCGCAGCTTCTTGTCCAGCGCGCCCATTGGCTCATCCAGCAGCAGCAGCTTGGGCCGCTTGGCCAGGCTGCGCGCCAGCGCCACCCGCTGCCGCTGGCCGCCGGAAAGCTGGTGCGGTTTGCGTTTGGCGTACTCCTGCATGTGCACCAGCGCCAGCATTTCCGCCACCCGCTCGGCGATTTCTGCCCGCGGCATTTTGTCCTGCTTCAGGCCGAAGGCGATGTTCTGCTCTACCGTCATGTGCGGGAACAGCGCGTAAGACTGAAACATCATGTTGATCGGCCGCTGGTACGGCGGCACGTGCGACATATCCTGCCCGTCGAGCACGATCTGCCCTTCCGTCGGCTGTTCAAAGCCGGCCAACATGCGCAGTAAGGTTGACTTGCCGCAGCCAGACGGCCCAAGCAGCGCAAAGATCTCGCCCTTGTAGATGGTGAGGCTGACGTCTTCGACCGCATTCTGCCCGTCGAAGGTTTTGGTGAGGTTACGGATTTCCAGCAGAGGGGTGAAGACCTTCTGCGACTTGGCTTGAGGACGAGGGATGGCGTCGTTCAATCGGGGTGCTCTCCGGCGTAAAGCGGCACAAAACCACGGCGAGTGCCGTGGCCCAAAACAGCAGTGCAGGCGGGGAGCGCCCGCCTGCCGGTTTACCGACGATCGGGGGTATCCCCCCATCATCACTTCCCGCTTTTAACTTTAGTCCATGCGCGGGTAATGACACGATCCAGCTTCGGCGACTGCACGTTGAGCGTGAACAGCTTGGCGCGCAGATCGGCCGGCGGATAGACGTTCGGGTTCTCGCGCACCTCGGCCTTCACCAGCGGCGTGGAATCTTTCACCGCATTGGCGTAATAGACATAGTTGCTGATGCCCGCCATCACGTCAGGTTTCATCAGGAAGTTCAGGAACTGGTACGCGGCGTCTTTGTTCTTGGCGTCCGCCGGCATGGCGAACATGTCGAAGTAGGTCAGCGCCCCTTCTTTCGGGATCGCATAGGCCACGTTCACGCCGTTCTTCGCCTCTTTGGCGCGGTTGGCCGCCTGCATCACGTCGCCGGACCAGCCGATCGCCACGCAGATATCGCCGTTAGCCAAATCGTTGATGTACTGTGAAGAGTGGAAGTAACGAATGCTCGGCCGCAGCTTCAGCAGCAGATCGTTGGCCGCGCCGGTATAGTCCGCCGCATTGGTGCTGTTGGGATCCTTGCCCAGGTAGTGCAGCACGGTGGCGTAAACCTCACTCGGCGCATCGAGGAAGGAGACACCGCAGCTTTTCAGCTTCTCGAGGTTTTCCGGCTTGAGGATCAGATCCCAGCTGTCGACCGGCGCGTCTTTGCCTAATGCCGCCTTCACCTTGTCGACATTGTAGCCGATGCCGGTGGTCACCATCAGGTATGGGATGCCGTATTTGTTGTCTTTGTCATTATGTGCAACCAGCTTCAGCATCTCGGGATCGAGATTCTTGTAGTTGGGCATTTTGCTCTTGTCGAGCGGCTCGAAGATGCCGGCCTGCGACTGGCGCTCGAGGAAGTTGGATGAAGGAACCACCAGATCATAACCGGTGCTGCCCGCCATCAGTTTGCCTTCCAACACTTCGTTGGAGTCAAAGACGTCGTACACCACTTTGATGCCGGTTTCTTTCTGGAATTTGGCCAGGGTATCCGGCGCGATATAGTCGGACCAGTTATACACGTGCAGCGTTTTCTCTTCGGCTGACGCCGTGACGGACGCGGCCATCAACAGACCGGCAACCACACCCGATAACCACTTTTTACGTTGGGTGACCATCCGTAACTTCCTCCAAAACAGGGTAAATCATAGAATTGAACTTGTATCTGCAGCGATACAAAACCTTTCCTGATTGAGCGCAATCGTTGCAACCGCGAAATGAATGGCTATGCATATGATTGCATGCGCCTTTTTGCACTGCCCTGCTCGCGTGGTTACAAGGGAAATCGCAAGCCCTTTGCAGAATCAGCAGCATAGCCGCTGCCATCGCAACCCGCCAGCCCCCAGGGTAAAAAACGCCATTTATCGATTTTTTATGCAGTTTTTCTCTATGTGATACGCCATTAACGGCACAAAAGACGAGAAAGATCGGGCGGCAAAGGCCAAAGTGCAGAATATTTTATTGCTGAAGGGAATAACGGCAGCATGCCGCCGGAGCGACGGCATGCTTAAGGTACGGCGAGGATCAGTGCAGCATCGGCTGACGCACGGCGCCAGCGGGGATCTCTTCTTCGTCACCCATAAACAGCAGATCGTTCGCCCGCGCCTCGAGGATCACCATCGAGACCTGCTCTTCGCCCTGCTGCATGAAATGAGTGAACTGCTCGTAGGTGATGCCCACCGCCACGCTCAACGACTGGCAGACGATCAGCTTCGGCAGGTTGTCGTCCTGAATGTCGACAAAGGCCTTGATGGTCAGCGAACTGGCGTTGATCTGGCTCAGGTCCGCCACCAGCGGGATCAGCGCGGTCGGCTTCACCTCGGCCAGCGCGGAGAACAGGATGACGTTGTCCACCAGATCTATCTTGGCGTCGAACACGCCGTCGAAGTTCTGCATGTGCGGCAGGTGCAGCGCCTGGCAGGAATCGCACTCAAAGAAAGAAATGCCCGACTGATCCAGCCAGCGCCGCAACAGCGCCAAATCGGGGACAATGAGTGAATCCATAATAACCAGCCTCACAATATTCAAAACGCGAAAAGGCGCATAGCTTACGGAATATTCACCCGATACGCCACGATCAATGCGGCTTAATTCACTAATTAAGATATTGCTCGGCGGGAAAAGCGCAACGCGCGTACCGTCAGCCGCCCGATTTCAGGCGGAACCCCGGCCGGCCGCGCTGCTCGATGTATTCGATCATCATGCCGGCAATGTCCAACCCGGTGGTGGTCTCCACCCCTTCCAGCCCCGGCGACGCGTTGACCTCCATCACCAGCGGGCCGCGCTCGGCGCGCAGGATATCCACCCCGGCGACGTCCAGCCCCAGCGTGTTCGCCGCTTTGACCGCAATCGCCCGCTCCCTGGCGGTGATGGTCACTTTGCGGGCGGTGCCGCCGCGATGCAGGTTGGAGCGAAACTCGCCGGGCTTCGCCTGCCGCTCGATGGCGGCCACCACCCGGCCGCCCACCACCAGGCAGCGCACGTCGCGCCCCTGCGCCTCGCGCACGTATTCCTGCACCAGGATATGGGCATTCAACCCGCGAAAGGCGTCGATCACGCTTTCCGCCGCCTGGCGGGTTTCCGCCAGCACCACCCCGATACCCTGCGTGCCTTCCACCAGCTTGACCACCAGCGGCGCGCCGCCGACCAGCTCGATCAGGTCGCCAGTGTCGTCCGGCGAATGGGCAAAGCCGGTGATCGGCAGATCGATGCCCTGCCGCGCCAGCAGTTGCAGCGAACGCAGCTTATCGCGAGCTCGGGTAATGGCCACGGATTCGTTGAGCGGGTAGCTGCCAAGCAGCTCGAACTGGCGCAGCACCGCGGTGCCGTAAAAGGTGATGGCGGAGCCGATGCGCGGGATCACCGCGTCATAGCGTTCCAGCTGGCGGCCGCGATAGTGAATGGTCGGCGCCGCCGGGTTGATGTTCATATAACAGGAAAGCGGATCGATGATATCGATGCTGTGCCCGCGATCTTCCGCCGCTTCACGCAGCCGCTTGCATGAATAGAGCGTTCCGTCGCGAGAAAGAATGGCAATTTTCACTCGTCACCCCAAAAGCCAACGCCTGCCCGGCAGGCGGGTTAGCGGCCGCGGCACTCAGGCGCGCGGATCGCGGTCCTGATTATCTTTCGATGCATCCGCATCTCGCGGTTTGCGGCGATCGTTTTCCGGCGGCAACCCGCCGCGCATCAGCGGGCCAAAGCCCTGCACCACGCGCCACACCAGAAATGACGCCGCCGGCACCATCAACGCCACGCCGAGGAAAATCATGCCGACCGCCGCCTGCTGCGATGCCAGCCAGCCAGGCAGCTGCAGGTGGCCGTGAATGCTGAGGTAGGCCAGCACCAACATCACGATACCCAGCCCTTCCAACACCAGCACCGGGCGTGGTAAGTCACCGAATGAACGCATATTTTTCTTCTCCAGAAGGTCTGCCCCCAGTGTAGTGAATTCCCGCCGACGGCGACAGCCCCGGCTGACTAATTGGTTACATGAATCAGATTAACAGGTAATTCCTGCTTTTTTTTCATGGCCTCAACGGGCATAGTAGGCGCCATCTGACGCAGGTAATGACTTTTTCGGTGACGGGATGTCGTTGCAATAGCGAACCATTTATTGAAAATCCAATTAAGGAGCGTTGCATGTTTGCAGTAATCTTCGGGCGTCCTGGCTGTCCTTATTGTGTCCGCGCTAAAGAACTGGCGGAAAAACTGACTGAAGAACGCGACGATTTCAACTTCCGTTACGTTGACATCCACGCGGAAGGCATCACCAAGGCCGATCTGGAAAAAACCGTCGGTAAACCGGTTGAAACCGTGCCGCAGATCTTCCTGGATGAGAAGCACATCGGCGGTTGCACCGATTTCGAAGCTTACGCCAAAGAACACCTGAACCTGTTCCAGTAAGTTCTTGATGACTAGTCCTGATATAGGTTGACACTTTTCAGCCTGATAGCGCCCGATGAACCTCATCGGGCGTTTTGTATTTCAG
>NZ_VOUX01000001.1 GCF_008011855.1 Serratia bockelmannii | reverse complement strand
GGCATGTTGTCTCCGCACGTTCTGGTGGAAGGAGAAGTTCGCCAGTCAAGTTGACCGTATTTGCGCAGCCAGTTCATAACAGTCTGGCTGCCCTGGATACCGTAGCGATCTTGCGCCTGGCGGTATGTCATCTCGCCTTTTTCGACCTGTTCGACGACAGCCAGTTTAAAGGATAGAGAGTAATCGCGTTGTGTGCGTTTAATATACTGGTTCATCACATTTTCCTCTGTGCGTGAGTAAAATGTGTCAACGCTATTCAGGACGGGTCATGAACGACAAAAAAGGCGCTTAACGCGCCTTTTTTTATTGCCGCTGCCGCCGGTGCAGCTGCTGCAGCGTCTGCAACAGGCCGAGGGCGAACAGCATCAGCATCGCGCCGAACACGCACCAGAACACCGCGCTGGTGGCATAAGCCAACTCCTGCCAGAACGAATAGGACGGCGTCAGCCAGAAGTGGCGGATCAGCAGGCACAGCGGCAGCGCATACAGCGCGCCAAGCAACGGGCAAAGCAGCCGCTTGCGGCTCGACAGATAGCTGGCGATCGCACCGGGGACAACGAACAGCAGCAGGCCGGTTTCCCCGTGGTGCTCATGATCCGTGCTGCCGAACAGGCCGGTTTGCTGGCCGAGAAACACCAGGCTGAACAACAGAAAACAGCTGAGAATGCCCAGCCAATATCGATAACTCGTCATGCGAATTCTCCCCCGCCCAATTACCGCATCAATAGAAATCGGTCCGGCCCCCCGTGAGGTGACGCTAAACCGAATTTTTTCCTTGGTCAAAAGAGAGTTAAATGCGCACGGCGGCGCAGGAAATCAGCTTTCTGTGCTGGCTGTCATCGGTCATAGCGTCTAGAATGAACGCCGCCGAACGATGGTTCGCTTCGCTTTCTGCTGGTGGTGATTTATGACGTCGTTTTAAGGCTGAATTTATCTCTTATAGTTATCTATATCAAGCACTTACTGGTAAACAATAAGTTATCCTCCGTGAACATAAACGTCGCTAGTTTGTTAAACGGTAACTACATTCTGTTACTGTTCGTGGTACTCGCACTGGGGCTGTGCCTCGGTAAACTCCGTCTGGGCTCCGTCCAACTCGGTAATTCCATTGGCGTTTTGGTGGTTTCCCTGCTGCTCGGCCAGCAACACTTCGCCATTAACACCGAGGCGCTGAATCTCGGCTTCATGCTGTTTATTTTCTGCGTCGGCGTGGAAGCCGGACCCAACTTTTTCTCGATTTTCTTCCGCGACGGCAAAAACTACCTGATGCTGGCGTTGGTGATGGTCGGCTCGGCGATGGTGCTCGCCATCGGTCTCGGCAAGCTGTTCCACTGGGACATCGGCCTGACCGCCGGCATGCTGGCCGGCTCGATGACCTCCACGCCGGTGCTGGTGGGCGCCGGCGACACGCTACGCAACACCATCGTCAACGGCCCGGCGCTGCTGGCGGCGCAGGATCATCTGAGCCTCGGCTACGCCCTCACCTACCTGATCGGTCTGGTCAGCCTGATCTTCGGCGCGCGCTACCTGCCGAAGCTGCAACACCAGGACCTGTCCACCTCTGCCCAGCAGATCGCCCGCGAACGCGGCCTGGACACCGACAGCCAGCGCAAGGTCTACCTGCCGGTGATCCGCGCCTACCGCGTCGGCCCCGAGCTGGTGGCCTGGGCCGACGGCAAGAACCTGCGTGAACTGGGCATCTACCGCCAGACCGGCTGTTACATCGAACGCATCCGCCGCAACGGCATTCTGGCCAACCCGGACGGTGACGCGGTGCTGCAGGTGGGCGACGAGATTTCGCTGGTCGGCTACCCGGACGCCCACGCGCGGCTGGACCCGAGCTTCCGCAACGGCAAGGAAGTGTTCGATCGCGATCTGCTCGACATGCGCATCGTCACCGAAGAGATCGTGGTGAAGAACAGCAACGCGGTGAACAAACGCCTGAGCCAGCTAAAGCTGACCGACCACGGCTGCTTCCTCAACCGCGTGATCCGCAGCCAGATCGAAATGCCGATCGACGACAGCATCGTGCTCAACAAAGGCGACGTGCTGCAGGTGAGCGGCGACGCGCGCCGGGTGAAGAGCGTGGCGGAGAAAATTGGCTTTATCTCGATTCACAGCCAGGTGACCGATCTGCTGGCGTTCTGCGCCTTCTTCATCATCGGCCTTTTGATCGGCCAGATCACCATTCAGTTCAGCAACTTCTCGTTCGGCATCGGCAACGCCGCCGGCCTGCTGATGTCCGGCATCATGCTCGGCTTCCTGCGCGCCAACCACCCGACCTTCGGCTACATTCCGCAGGGCGCGCTGAACATGGTGAAAGAATTCGGCCTGATGGTGTTTATGGCGGGCGTAGGCCTGAGCGCCGGCGCTGGCATCGGCCACAGCCTGGGTGCGGTCGGCGGCCAGATGCTGATCGCCGGGCTTATCGTCAGTCTGGTGCCGGTGGTTATCTGCTTCCTGTTCGGCGCCTACGTGCTGCGCATGAACCGCGCCCTGCTGTTCGGCGCCATCATGGGCGCCCGCACCTGCGCGCCGGCGATGGAGATCATCAGCGATACCGCGCGCAGCAACATCCCGGCGCTGGGTTACGCCGGCACCTACGCCATCGCTAACGTGCTGTTAACGCTGGCGGGTTCACTCATCGTGGTGCTATGGCCGGGCATACTCGGCTGATCGATTAGCGGGAGAGATGGATCGGCGATAAAAATATTTTGATTTTTTTGTCGCCGGCCAGAACTTTCGTTGGGGGCCGCAGTCTGAATTAGTGCCACTGCTTTTCTTTGATGTCCCCATTTTGTGGAGCCCGATAATCCCGCCTTTTAGGTTCAAGATTATCGGGTTTTTTGTTGTCTGAAAAACGTATTACATCAACGGCCCACGGCCCCAAAATGCACATTTTTGCTGTGGTTCGGTCACACATCCCTCTTCTCATTCGTCATCTATATGTGTTAACCCGATAAATGAGGAGTTCTTATGACTACGTTAGTGAATACCGACCCTGTCAATCATGCGCAAACCATTGCCAACGTTTTTTCCGCGCTGCTGAAAGTGCATGGCGCTATCGATGCGCACAATCTGGAGCGCAAGATCTACCATCTCGTCCTCCTGCGCGCTTCGCAAATCAATGGCTGCGGTTACTGTGTCGAGATGCATACCAAAGAAGCGCGCGAGGACGGTGAAACCAACGCACGTCTGGACAGGCTGGTGGTATGGGAACACGTTGATGATTTCACGCCTCGCGAGCGCGCCGCATTTGCCTGGACAGAAGCGTTAACGCGGCTTGAACGCCATACCGAGTATGGCCCACTGCGTGCGGCATTGCGCGCGTACTATTCCGAGGAAGAAATCAGCGCGCTAACCGCAAATATCACTATGATAAATCTGTGGAATAGAATTCATATTTCCGGCCACTAATATGAAAAACGACAAGTATGCAGCACTGTTCGAATCGAGAAGATCGTTTCTGATCGGCCTCGCCTATCGTATTTTAGGTTCTCTGGCCGACGCGGAAGATGCCGTGCAAGATACCTATATCAAATGGTTACATGCGGATCGCCACAGCATTCTGAATCCTGCGGCCTGGCTGACCACCGTCTGCACTCGTCGTTGTCTTGACCTGCTGCGCGCCGCGCAGCAGGCTCGCGTCGATTATGTCGGTATTTGGCTACCAGAACCCATTCAAACCGCCGTAGCCAAAACGCCCGAGCAGACGTTGGAACTCGCATCGTCGCTGTCGACGGCCTTTATGCTGTTGCTCGAAAGACTCACTCCCCGCGAGCGCGCAGCCTATTTGCTGCATGACATCTTTGACTTGCCCTACGCGGATCTCGCCACGACATTAGGTGGGGAAGAAACGGCGTGTCGTAAACTGGTGTCACGCGCGCGCGAAAAAGTTGGCCGCCCAGAGGAGCGTAAAACCCAGCCCACAGAGCGGCAGGAGGCGTTGCTGATCGCTTTCAAAACGGCGGTGGAAACGGCAGATATCGAACCGCTTTCGACCCTGTTGTCCGAAGACGTTAAGCTCAGTGCGGACGGCGGCGGCAAAGTGCCCGCCAACCTGGCTGAACTCGTCGGCAAACGTGAGGTACTCGAGTTTATCGGCGGTAAATTGCCCGTATTTTGGCGAGCCTATCTCTGGCAACACGCGCTCATCAATGGCGTGCCGGGCGCCTTGCTATCCGAACAAGGCCGTATTACGGCGTCTGTCAGTCTCAGCTTGAATGCCGAAGGCCGACTGGCTCAGGTATTTATCGTGCGCAACCCAAGCAAACTTTCGCAACTCGACCGTCTGTGGACAATGCCTCTGCGGTAAGAACACCTTTACAACATGTGCCCAGTTTCCGGTAATACAGCCAGACGGTTTATTGACTGACAGGGAGAGGTGGCCATTTCCCACCACGCTTAATTAGCTCGTCTTTGATGCGCTCAAGAGACGCTTTCGCCTCACTGCCGTCCGGACTCCTATTAATCAGCCGTTGTAGTTGATTACCCATCGTCCAACCCGAGTTGCCTCTTATATCGCTATCGGCGCCTTTTTCTAATAAAAGAATGACGTGGTCATAGGAGTGATAGTCTAAAGCATCGATGAGCAGCGTATCACCCAGTGAATTTCTTATATTTATATCAGCACCATGCTCCAACATGACCTCTAATGTTTCTGTGTTTTTTGCAAAGATACTATTAAATATAATGGGTTGATTATGAACCTTATCCCTGGCATTTGGAGAAAGTCCGCCCTCTAACATAGCCTGTATCCAGATGCCTTTATCCGCTTTCATAACAAATTCAGCGGGGCTGCCTGGTGCGTTAGGCTGAGGTTGTAATGGCTCAGCCCCCGCCTTGACTAAATCTGTAATGATCTTGAGCCGCTCTGGCGTGTTCTTGTCAAAGATGGCGTTGTTTATCGTCCAGAATAGCAACGTCATCTCCGCCTTGGCCGGCCGATTTAACGTTTCTTTGCTTACCGTCGATAAAACTTTATCCAGCTTTTGCCTGTCACCCTCGTAAATGATGGTGGCGATGTCCAGCTGCTTCCCTTCAAAGTAATCTTGTGGTTGTAGATCCCTACCTTGTTCGCATCCCTGCATCGCACATATAGACAGCACCACGGTGATAATGAGAATAATGTGCTTCATGCCATACCCATCCCATCCACGTCAAACGCCAATTATTTCACCCACCTGAGAGCCAACTAATTCATAATGTTTATTTTCTCTTTAATTTTAATTAATTTCTTTATATAAGAATTATTTTTGTCTCCCTTGGCTATTTCCGCAGAAATCAAAGAAAGGAAGCTGTCATTAAAATCATCTTTGGCTAATGGGTTAGCGCCATGAGCCAAAAGAACCTCAATGTGTTCTGGGCAACTATTATACAACGCATTAATTAATGGCGTTCTGTTCATAGCACCTTTGATATTAACATCAACTTTGTAATCTATTAGAGTACTCAGCGTCTCTGTATTAACCGCTTGAAAGCTCTTGAAAATTATTGGTTGATTGTTTATTTCATCCCTTGCATTAGGCGATAGTCCGCCTTCAAGCATAGCCTGTATCCAGACGCCTTTATCCGCTTTCATAACATATTCAGCCGGGCTACTTCGCCCTTCCGGTCTTGGCTGCAGTGGATCTGCCCCCGCCTTGACCAAATCCGTAATGATCTTGAGCCGCTCTGGCGTATTCTTGTCAAAGATGGCGTTGTTTATCGCCCAGAATAGCAACGTCATCTCCACCTTGGCCGGTCGATTTAACGTTTCTTTGCTTACCGTCGGTAAAACCTTATCCAGCTTTTGCCTGTCACCCTCGTAGATGATGTTGGCGATGTCCAGCTGCGTCCCTTCAAAATAATCCTGTGGTTGTAGCTCCCTACCTTGTTCGCATCCCTGCATCACACAGATAGATAGCACCACGGTGATCATCAGAATAATGTGCTTCATGCTCATACCCACCCACGTCAAACCCCCGTCATTTCACCCAGCTAAGAGTCGACTAATTCACAATATTTATATTATCTTTAATTTTAATTAATTTTTTTATATAAGAATTATTTTTGTCTCCCTCGGCTATTTCCGCAGAAATCAAAGAAATGAAGCTGTCATTAAAATCATCTTTGGCTAATGGGTTAGCGCCATGAGCCAAAAGAACCTCAATGTGTTCTGGGCAACTATTATACAACGCATTAATTAATGGCGTTCTATTCATAGCCCCTTTGATATTAACATCAGCTTTGTAGGCAATAAGTACCTTTAATGTTTCAGTATTCTTCGCTTCAAAACTTTCAAATATGATAGGTTGATTATGAACCCTATCTCTGGCGTTTGGAGAAAGGCCACCTTCCAACATAGCCTGTATCCAGACGCCTTTGTCCGCTTTCATAACAAATTCAGCGGGACTACCTGGCGTGTTGGGTTGAGGCTGTAAAGGATCTGCGCCGGCCTTTACCAAATCAGTGATAATTTTCAATCTTTCAGGTGTGGTTTTGTCATAGATGGCATTGTTTATTGCCCAGAACAATAAGGTCATTTCCTCCTTAGCTGGACGATTTAAGATCTCTTTATTTACTGATGGCAACAGTTTATCCAACTGCGGCCTATCACCATCATAAATGGCTTTGGCAATGTCCAATTGCTGACCGTCAAAATAATCCTGTGGTTGTAAATCCATACCTTGTTTGCACCCCTGTATGATGAGCATAGACACTACCATCGTGATAATGAGTATGATTTTTTTCATATTCTTCCCTTGATTGTGGCTATGTCATCGTCTTTTTCATTTTCAATGCATTGTATCGCCTGGTCTATACCGTGCTTATCCAGCAGTGAGCCTGTTCCACCGGGAAGCGTGTGTTTTACTCCCACTGCGTCAGGCGCCAACATGGACAGCCGTTCTTTCGCCATCACCGCAGGCGGATAAAATTTGAGGTCTTTAGCATCCTCCCACAAATCAACTTCCTGCAGCTTGGTTAACAGCTCCCCTTTTACGCGATACGCCTGAATATTATCGGCGCTGCCTATTATCGAACCGCCGTATTTTTCGACGGTTCCCGCATTCAGGCCTGCTGCATTAAACGTCCAAGCCGGTTTACCGCTGGCTATAGAAGCCGCAGACGCCATGCCCCCACCCAGCGAATGACCAGATATCCCAACATCGCCTTTAATTGCTTTACCGATATTAACCGCTTTTTTGTAGTATTCAGAATTAAGCCCTATTCCCTGAGCACCATTATTTGTCCAATCGCTCAGGTTTTTAATTCCTGACAAATCGCCGTTCAATAACGCTTTCTGGGCAGCCTTGCTTATTCCCTCCGGGAACTCGGGCGCACGCGATCCGCGGAACACCACCGTCGGACTCATCGCTTTACCAAAGATGCTCTCATCTGGCTGATAAACTCGGGCTAAAAAATCAGGATTCATTGGTATGTCATAAAGCATTTTACTGTCCAGACCAAGCCTATTTAAAGCTCGTTCGTTATTACTGATATCTTTCCAGCCCTCCGGTACCCCTGGTAGTTCGCCTAGTGAATCGGCGGTCTTGTAAACATTCTCAGCCAACTTCGCCTTTTCGACCGCAACGTTGTTCTCCGCCAGGCGCTGTGCAGCTATGCGCGCATCCGGGTAAATGCTGCGGTTGCCTCGCCCTATCAGGTACTGGCGTTCTTGCCAGCGTTCTGCCTTGGTCAGCGGACGGATGGCCTGCACCGTGGCGGCAACGGTTGCTACTGCGGTCGCGATGGCTTGCTGCAGAGGGGGATTCCGGGTCGTATTCTGCCTCGCCGGCAGCACCGTCGGTTTTGCCCGGTGGCCATAGCGGCTAACCATTTCTTCATAGCGGGCGATCACGCGCCCGATAGGATAAAAGGCGGGAAGAGAGCTGCCTGGATAGCGCTGTAATCGGCCTTCCGCGTCGACGTAAAAAGCATATTTCGTCGGCGTCCAGGTGCCCATTCCCTGATCAATCGCCAGCAAGCCGCCCCGGTTGATCTCATCGAGCACGCTGCGCTTCACAGCCACGTCCTCACGATAACCGGTGACGCCAATCCCGGATTGAGTATTGCGGGTAATCGGATACCGGCTGCTTATCGATATGCCGGCTGCGCCGCCGAACAGATAATGCCGTTCCAGCTCATACCGCGCTGCTGTAGGGTTAAGTATCCTGGAAAAGCTTTCCGGCGCCGTGTGTTCAGAGGAGAAATGAATCAGTTTCATACGGCGCCTGCCCACTCGTAAGGTTCCGTGGTCGGCACAGACGCGCCATCACAGTGCAGCTCGCCAGATGGGCGACTTTTTCTGGTTTCGTCGAGCGTTAGCGAACGATAACGCATTGGATATCCTTATCTTCTGTGTCACGCCTAAATAGGGTATGGGCAAAATTATCACAATTCAGTAAAGATTTCTTTGCTCTATTTCTATACGCGCGCATCCTCTCCCATCCATGCAGCGGCGTGCTTCCTGTGCCCATGTGAAGAACGTATTTCGTTGTCATGTTGCGGCTAAAAGCCACGTCCGAAAGCAATCAGTCGAGTGTCAAAGATGCGGGAATGATAAGGAGACAGGAAGGAGAAAGGCTCCGCCAACCGGGAATGGCCAGCGGAGCGGCGTCAGGCGGCGATTATTTCTGCTCAGCCTGACTTACGGTATCTTCGGCTTTCCAGATGCGGTATTTCACTTCCGCGTCTTTCGGCGCATACACCACGATCGGCAGGCGGCTGTTGTAACGCTGCATCGCGGCGTCGCCCAGGTTAGCGGCGATGAATTTCTTGGTCTTGGTGTTGTCCGGGCAGGCCATCATGGTCGAGGCCGGTTCAGACAGCTTCTCCAGCACCAGGTAGTCGTAACCCCAGCCGGACAGGGTTTTGGTCTCCAACGTGCCACCAATCATATGGCGGTTGCAGTCCACTTCCAGCGTCTTGCCGATCAGCAGCTCTACCTTGTAGTTCTCTTCGTGCTCTTGCTTCGGCAGGTAGATCACCTGGCGATTCATACCCTTCTCGGCTTTCGGGTAAGGCGCGACTTTTTCCAGCGGCTGTTTGCTCATGTCCGCGTCATCGCCAGAGGTCGCCGCCATAGCGCCGGCGGAAACGGCCATCAGCAGGCCGGAAAATACAACGGATGCCTTGTTCATGTTTTATCCCTACACTTTGTCAAATAATCCGTCTATAAACTAATACACTACCGCCAAGCTCGCCACAGGTTTAATCTTCTTTACAATAGGCAATCAATAGTGACAATCGCCTAATATAAACCGTTAACTGGAGCAATTAGCCAGCGCACCCTCGGGTTAAGACGAGAAAAACCAGCGATTACCTTCGTACAAGCAAGTGTATCAGATAGGGTTTTCTTACCGGCGGACTAAGGTTTTCTTAAGACAGAATTATTACAGTAACGTCATTCAATCCTGTCACTGAGCCTGCGCGTGAATCCAGAATCGTCATTAAATCAATCCTCAACGACACCGCAAATTAAGACAACCACCCTTTACTCCCTGTCGGCATCCTTTTACCGTTGGCAAGTTTTTGGCCTGCTGATCAGCGGTTTGGTGTTTCTATGGCTCTCCCGTAACGAACAGCTGGACTGGGCGATCAGCAATTATTGGTTCGATGCCGCCAGCGGGCATTTCCCGTGGCAAAACAATTATTGGCTGGATCTGATCAATCACCGCCTGTTGAAGCAGATAGTGATCGTAGGGGCGGTGCTGACACTGTTTTGGGGCCTCTATCGCCGCAGCGCGCGCCTGATCGTAACCATGCTGCTGATTGGTATCGGCCCGCTGGTGGTGGGCATTCTCAAAGCCACCAGCGCGCACTCCTGTCCGTGGGATCTGATTGAGTACGGCGGCAAGGCGATGTCCTTCCCGCTGTTCGGCACGGTACCGGCGCTGCCGGGCCCCGGTCGCTGTTTCCCCGGCGGGCACGCCTCGAGCGGTTTCGCGGTGATGGCGTTGTTTTTCCTGTTTTATCCGCAGCGCCCGCGCCTGGCCTGGTGGTGCTGGTGCGGCGGCATTGCGCTCGGCATGGTGATGGGCTTTGGTCAGATCATGCGTGGCGCACATTTTCTTACCCATAACCTGTGGGCGGGTTGGTGGGTTTGGTTAAGCCAGTTGGCTATTTATTGGATGATTAGCGGCTATTGGCGCCGCAAGATGAGGTAACGGTTATGGAGCAGCTAAACCATGTTCTTTTCGCCTGGATCAATGCGACCCCGGCGTCTCCCGAATGGATGATCGATTTCGCCACCTTTTTGGCGCGCGATCTTATCATTATCGTGCCGCTGCTGATCGTCGGCCTGTGGCTGTGGGGGCCGCAAAGCCAGCTGGTTTCACAGCGCGAAGTGGTGGCGAAAACCACGATCGCGCTGTTGTTCGCCATGCTTGCCGCCTCCGCTATCGGCGCGCTGCTGCCGCATGAGCGTCCGTTCGTCGCCGGCGTCGGCTATACCTTCCTGGCGCACGCGCCGGACAGCTCGTTCCCCAGCGATCACGGCACCGCCATCTTTACCTTTGCGCTGGCATTCCTGTTCTGGCACCGGGTCTGGTCCGGCGCGCTGCTGATGATTGTCGCCGCCGGCATCGCCTGGTCACGCGTTTACCTCGGCGTGCACTGGCCGCTGGATATGGTTGGCGGTTTCCTACTCGGCCTGGTCGGCTGCCTGTTCGCGCAGCTGGTATGGAATCTGTTCGGCGATGTCCTCGCCCACAAGCTGTCGCGCCTGTATCGCTTCCTGTTTGCCTTCGCCATTCGCCGCGGCTGGGTGAAAGAGTAACCGCACAACATGACAGGGGCGTTACCGCCCCTGCTTTCACACCACGCCGGTAGTCACACAGAACGTCCGCGTTTTTCCCGCTCCCAGCATCACTCCTACCTCCCCTTCCGACGCGTTCGGCCGACAGTTCGCCGGCTGGATAAAAGCGAGCAGCCGCCTGTTGCCCTGAACGGCGATGCGCCGGAAACCATAGTTGAATTGTTCGGTGGCAAAACGCGTCACATAACGCCGGCCCTGCGGCGCCAGCATAAAGAATTCGGCCTGATCCACGTAGCGCGTCAGATCGTCGGAGCACAACAGTTCCTGCCCGATCGTATCCCCTAACAAAGCCGGCGTCGGCAGGTTCTGGCGGAATACCGCATCAGGAATGCAGTCATAGTTGAGGCCGCAAACATAGCGCAGCGGCTGCGGCCGCTCGGCCTGATTGGTGACCTTCATCTCTATGGCGAACTGCGCGCTCTGGGCCGCCAGACGCAGCGCCGGGCCGATGCGCCAACGCCCGCCCGCCCGCTCCCCCTCGCCGTGCAACGTCAGCTCATCGCCCGCCAGCTGGATCCACACGCGTTGCATCTGCAGCGGCTCACCGTCCTGATGCGGCCAGGCGGGATAGAACGCAGCGTCGTCAGCGCGCTTTCTGCCGGCGCCCCGCACGCTGCGGCGGCCCGACTTCAGCGAGTAACCGTCAAACTTAGCGTCCCAGATCGCGAGGCCCTGATACGGTAAAACCGTCAGCGCGCCACGGCAGTTCGCCAGCGTTAACATCGGCCCACGTTCTGCGCAGCGATGCGCGCTCACCGCAAAATCCGCATTGCGGAACAGTTCCTGCCGATGCGCCCCGAAAGCTTCAGGAGCCAGATCGATGTTGATCTTCATCTTTTTTCCCTCGACGTTTCGCCCGCGCAGGCCGCGAGCCACAAAATGTTATTTAAATAACAAATGAAACGCCTTTAAGCTATACCTATAACAGCATTATAGCGACGATCGGATCGAAATTTTTTAAACAGCACTAGGTTTATCGGCATCGGAATGTTATTATTTTCACATTCCTCACTCCGTTTACTGTCTTAACCTCACTAAGGAACCGCGATGACCACCGAAAACATCGATTACGCCCGCTATGTCGACCACACCCTGCTGGCCATGGACGCCACCGAAATGCAGATCGCCAAACTGTGCGAAGAAGCACAGCAGCACAACTTCTATGCGGTATGCGTCAACTCCGGCTACGTGCCGCTGGCGGCCCAGCTGCTGCAAGAAAGCACCGTGAAAGTCTGCTCGGTGATCGGTTTCCCGCTGGGTGCCGGCCTGACCGTCGCCAAGGCCTTTGAAGCCAAAGCGGCGATCGCCACCGGGGCGCAAGAGATCGATATGGTGATCAACGTCGGCTGGTTGAAAAGCGGCCTGCTGGACGAAGTGAAAGCCGATATCGCCGCCGTGCGCGAGGTTTGCGCGGCGATCCCGTTGAAGGTAATATTGGAAACCTGCCTGCTCAGCGATGCGCAGATCGTCCAGGTTTGTGAAATGTGTCGCGAACTCGATGTCGCCTTCGTGAAAACCTCCACCGGCTTCAGCACCGGCGGCGCTCGGGAAGAGCACGTCAAACTGATGCGTGA
This sequence comes from Serratia bockelmannii, assembly GCF_008011855.1. GTDB lineage: Bacteria > Pseudomonadota > Gammaproteobacteria > Enterobacterales > Enterobacteriaceae > Serratia > Serratia bockelmannii. Next base: position 416,224 of record NZ_VOUX01000001.1, on the reverse strand, counting down.
GACTGTGGGCAGCGAAATGGGCGTGAAAGCTTCCGGCGCCGTGCGCGATCGCGCCACCGCCGAGAAGATGATCAAAGCCGGCGCCACGCGCATCGGCACCAGCTCCGGCGTCGCCATCGTATCCGGCGCCCAGCCGGCGGCGGGCAGCTACTGATCGTCGGCTTGCGCTGACGGGCATGGCCATACACTCCGATGCGGGACAATACGGGCGGCTGATGCGGCCCGATATTGCCCCGCATTGTTGTGTTTAGCGCCGGAAATGCCGGCACGCCCCTTTACCTCTACTACCTGTGGGAAGACGGATCTATGGAAACGCGGCGCGAAGAACGTATCAACCGGTTAGTTCAGGCGTTAAAACGCGCTGACAAGATCCACCTGAAAGAAGCCGCCGCGCTGCTGGGGGTCTCGGAGATGACCATTCGCCGCGATCTGAGCGCCGAACCGGCGGCCGTGGTGTTGCTCGGCGGCTACGTGGTGACCGATCCGCGCAGCAACGGCGTGACCAACTACTTCGTTTCCGATCAAAAAGCCAAACAGGTCACGGAGAAACGGCGCATCGGCCTGCTGGCAGCGCCGCTGATCAATGAAAACGACACGGTGTTTTTTGACTGTGGCACCACCACCCCGGCGATCATCGACGCCATCGCCGACGAACTGACCTTCACCGCCGTGTGCCATTCGCTGAACACCTTCCTGGCGCTGCAGGACAAACCGAACTGCAAAGTGGTCCTGTGCGGCGGTGAGTTCAAGCCGAACAACTACATCTTTTCCAGCGTCAGCGGCCGTAACGAGCTCGATCATATCTGCCCGAATATCGCCTTTATCTCCGCCGCCGGCCTCAGTCTGCAGCACGGCGCCACCTGCTTCAACTTCGACGAACTGGAGATGAAGCATCGCGCGATGGCGATGGCGCAGCAAAAGATCCTGGTGGCAGACCACAGCAAATTCGGCAAAACCAAACCGGCCTGCATCGGCCCCCTGACACAATTCGATCGGGTGATCACCGACCGCCAACCGGCCGCCGACTTCCTGGCATTCTTCAACGACAACGCCATCGCTATCCGCTATTAATCCGCCTTCAGCGCCGTCATAACCGACGGCGCACCGTTTCGATATCCCTCTTTCCTTACCCAAAAATGAACAAATAATGCGCAATCAATTCGCGTTTTTCGCTTATCCGCACGCAACATCAGGTTAATAAAATGCAACAGCTCACCCGCGTGATTATTTTTTCGCAGGCTAAACACGCGGTCGGCTGGGTGAATTAACGGCTATTTATGGCTTTTATATGATAAATCGTACCAAAGGCCAGGAAGTTTAAATAAACGGCGGTTTACGCGATTGCAGCAAATCTCACCAATACCTGTTAGCTATCTGTTATTTATATGATGAATGGTTACGCATTTTTATCCGCTAACCACGTAAGTAATTTCCCTTGGTTACTAGCGGTGAATTTTAAATAAAAATCATTAAAAACAAAAAGATAAATTCAATTTACCTTAAAAACATAATGTGATCCACATCACTAAAACTGCTTAATCCGGGTTTTTCGCTAGATCCAAAACCACGCATAAAATATATTGCTCGGCTTGCTGCTGAGCACAGCGCTTTATCCGGCTAATTATTGTACAAGCCGCATAATCGCAGAAAATTTTATGAGAGCGTTCTCAGCACAAAATCTTACACAAATGTGCAACAAATGCGCGAAAAATCGATAAAAAAGCAGATAACTGCACATATTACGCATTTGAGAGCAGGATCACGGTTGTTTCTACTGTAAATCGTTATCTTGCCGCCAACAAAAATCGACAGGCAATGACCTGTCGGCAGCGGTAACGACTTTTATCCCCCGTGACGGTGGAAAGTCTTTAGTGAATTACCCGGCGCTGTGCCTTGGTAATGAACACAATAAACAACCAGGGGGACGCCAAAACATCCCCGCAAGCAACACCTGATTCTTACCGCAAGCGTTGCCTGAATAGGACGTTTGACGGTTTAACCTTAAGTTTTGCCTTTTAATTTTAAATTCGTGTTCACTTCGGAGATATTTATGGACACTACACAGACCGGCACAATTGCCTCTGCGGCCTCGGGCTCCAGCAGTACCTGGCGTAAAACGGATACCATGTGGATGTTGGGCCTGTACGGCACCGCCATCGGCGCAGGCGTCCTGTTCTTGCCCATCAACGCCGGCATCGGCGGTTTGATTCCTCTGATCATCATGGCCATCATCGCTTTCCCGATGACCTTCTTTGCCCACCGCGGCCTGTGCCGTTTCGTGCTGTCCGGCAAAAATCCCGGTGAAGACATCACCGCTGTAGTGGAAGAGCATTTCGGCATCACCGCCGGTAAACTGATTACCCTACTGTACTTCTTCGCCATCTACCCGATTCTGTTGGTTTACAGCGTGGCGATCACCAATACCGTCGACAGCTTCATTACCCACCAGTTGGGCATGACGTCGCCGCCGCGCGCCATTCTGTCACTGATCCTGATCGTCGGTCTAATGACCATCGTGCGTTTCGGTGAGCAGGCCATCGTGAAAACCATGAGCATTCTGGTCTTCCCGTTCGTGGCGGTGCTGATGCTGCTGGCGGTATACCTGATCCCTAACTGGACCGGCGCCATCTTCGAAAACGTGTCGCTGTCCGGCAGCGGTACCGGCATGGGCCACGGCCTGATCATGACCCTGTGGCTGGCAATCCCGGTAATGGTGTTCTCCTTTAACCACTCGCCGATCATCTCCGCTTTCGCCGTCGCCAAACGCGAAGAGTACGGCGCAGACGCCGAGAAGAAATGCTCCCGCATTCTGGCTTATGCACACATCATGATGGTGCTGACCGTGATGTTCTTCGTGTTCAGCTGCGTGCTGAGCCTGACGCCGGAAAACCTGGCGGAAGCCAAGGCGCAGAACATCTCGATTCTGTCTTACCTGGCTAACCACTTTAACAACCCGATGATCGAGTACATCGCGCCGGTTATCGCCTTCGTCGCCATTACCAAATCGTTCCTGGGCCACTACCTCGGCGCTCGTGAAGGTTTCAACGGTCTGGTTGCCAAATCGATGAAGAGCCGTGGCAAAACCGTCAGCACCGCCAAGTTGAACCGCATGACCGCTATCTTCATGCTGGTGACCACCTGGATCGTCGCCACCCTGAACCCAAGCATCCTGGGCATGATCGAAACCCTGGGTGGCCCAATCATCGCCATGCTGCTGTTCCTGATGCCGATGTACGCCATTCGTAAAGTGCCTGCCATGCGCAAGTACAGCGGCCACATCAGCAACGTGTTCGTGGTTGTGATGGGTCTGATCGCCATCTCTGCTATCGTGTTCAGCCTGCTCGGCTAATCACGCCCGGCCGGCGCCGCTTGCGCGCCGGCCCTCCCGCACTCCCCCATTTCCCGTATTCACCGCCTGAAACCTGAAGAAGGAGGCGAGACCATGGTCAGCGTTTTCGATATTTTCAAAATTGGCATCGGCCCATCCAGTTCCCACACCGTTGGCCCGATGAAGGCCGGCAAACAGTTCGTCGACGATCTGATCGCCCACCAGCAGTTGCAGGACACCACCCGCGTGGTGGTCGACGTCTACGGTTCGCTGTCGTTGACCGGTAAAGGTCACCACACCGACATCGCCATCATCATGGGCCTGGCCGGCAACCTGCCGCACGACGTGGACATCGACAGCATCCCGGGCTTTATCCGCGACGTGGAACAGCGCGGCCGCCTGCCGCTGGCCAACGGCCACCACGAGGTGGATTTTCCGCTGCACGGCGGCATGAATTTCCACAGCGACAACCTGCCGCTGCACGAAAACGGCATGCGCATCCGTGCCTTCGCCGGTGAACGCCTGCTGCACAGCAAAACCTATTACTCGATCGGCGGCGGTTTCATCGTCGACGAAGAACACTTCGGCCAGTCCGCCGAGGGCGCCACGCCGGTGCCCTACCCGTTCAAATCGGCGCACGATCTGCAGCAGCATTGCAAAGACACCGGGCTGTCGTTGTCCGGCCTGGTGATGCAGAACGAGCTGGCGCTGCGCAGCAAAGCGGACATCGACGCGCATTTCGCCGACGTCTGGCAGGTGATGAGCGCCGGTATCGAGCGCGGCATCAACACCGAAGGCCTGCTGCCTGGCCCGATGAAAGTGCCGCGCCGCGCCGCCGCGCTGCGACGCATTCTGGTGACCGGCGACAAGAACAATATCGATCCGATGAACGTGGTCGATTGGATCAACATGTTCGCGCTGGCGGTCAACGAAGAGAACGCCGCCGGTGGCCGCGTGGTCACCGCGCCGACCAACGGCGCGTGTGGCATTATCCCTGCGGTACTGGCCTACTACGACAAGTTCATCCGCCCGGTGAACGCCAACTCCTACACTCGCTACTTCCTGGCGTCCGGCGTGATTGGCGCGTTGTACAAGATGAACGCCTCGATCTCCGGCGCCGAAGTGGGTTGCCAGGGGGAAGTGGGCGTGGCCTGTTCGATGGCGGCGGCCGGGTTGACCGAGCTGCTCGGCGGCAGCCCGGCGCAGGTGTGCATCGCGGCGGAGATCGCCATGGAGCACCATTTGGGACTGACCTGCGATCCGCTCGCCGGCCAGGTTCAGGTGCCGTGCATCGAACGCAACGCCATTTCCGCCGTTAAGGCGGTCAACGCCGCACGCATGGCGATGCGCCGGACCAGCGAACCGCGGGTTTGTCTGGATAAGGTGATCGAAACCATGTACGAGACCGGCAAAGACATGAACGCCAAATACCGCGAAACCTCACAGGGCGGGCTGGCGATCAAGGTCGTGGCCTGCAACTGATCGCCACGGCGAGGTACTTAAGGCGCCAGCCGGTGTGACTTGGCCGGCGCCGTTTCAATAGCGATCCTTTCCTGCCGCAACGCCGGGCTGAATACCCGCGCGAAGCCCCACAGCCCCGGGACGAGCGCTGTGCCGCAGCCAGCCGTAAAGTTCGGCATTACGCCGGAATCCCATTTTGCGCATGACGCTCATCTTGTGATTGCTGACCGTCTTCACGCTAATGTCCAGCATCCGGGCGATTTGCGTGACTCCCATCTCCCGCGTCATGCAGCGCATGATCTCTTGTTCGCGCAGCGTCAGGCCCCGGTGTTGGCATACGCAGCTCCTGCCACAGCTCAGTCTGCCCGGCCATTTGCTGCGCCGCTCCAGCTCGGCGCTCACCTGATACAGCGCCGAAACCAACGGCATATCGTGGTAGATGACGCCAGTCTCCAGCGAGCAGCGGTTACCGACGGTGCGTTTATGCCGTCCCTCCGGCGTTCGCAACGAGAAATACAGCGTTTTACGCCCCGCGGGCTGCGCCTCAGAGAGGTGACAAAAACAGCTTTGCACGCCGGGAGGAAAATAGCAGAACACCAAATCGGCTTCGTGAACCTGCCGCGCATCCACTAACAGCGTGCGCTTGCCGTAAGTGCTGAAATGCAGCGCCAGGGCCTCTTGCCAACCGGCGCTGAAGTATCGATTCTCATCAAATAGCGCGATTTTTATCATCGTGTTCATCCCTGTTCTCCCGCCGTGTCGGCTTCCCGTTTAACCGCCTGGACGCCCTTCGCCGGCGCCTGGCTGTTGTCGATGCGCAATTCATAAACCATGGTGGCGTTGGGCGGCACCTTCGGCGGGTAGCCGGTTTCACCGTAGGCCAGCGCCGGCGGCACGACCATCGTCAACGAGCCGTGGTTGTGCAGATGACCTATCGCCTCCCGGAACAGCGGCGGATATTCGGACAGCGGTTGCGACAGCACCTTGCCGCTCAGATCCATATCCTGGATCACCGTGCCGTCGGTCAGCTTCTCTTTCACCACGACATCGACCACCGCCGTTGGCGCCAGCGCGCCCTCCCCGGCGTAATCCACCCGATACCAGAAGCCCATCGCCGACTGCTTTACGCCCTTTTGTTGACTGAACTGCGTCAGGTAATCGTCATCGCGCCGCCGCTGCTGGTTAACGCGTTTCTCACGCGCGGCCACGGCGGCGGCATCCGCCTGCGCCGTCAGCGTATTCAGTTCATCCGGCGGCAGCTGCAAACGCCCCGCCACGCTGTCGATAACGCCCGCCAACAGGCTGTCGCGGTCCACCGGTACCCCCCAGCTTTGACGCTCCGTCATCAACCCCTGAATATCCCGCCCCAGCGCACTGCCCGCCGCATAGGACAACCGTTTCCGTTCATCCTTCAACTGCTCCGGCGTCATCTCCCATAGCAGCCGCTTACGCAACGCCAGCAGGTCTTCGCGCGCCTGCTGAGTCGCCTTCTGCTCACCGGCCCGCTTCTGCTCGCTTTCTTCCAACGCGGCGCGCAGAGCGTGCAACGCCTCCTGGTGCTCGCGTTGGCGTTGTGCAAGCGTCTGTGCCGATGCCTGCGCGGCAGACTCAAGTTCGGTGACGCGCCGTTCGGCCTGCGCCGCCGTCGTTCTGCTTTTGGCGGTTTCCTGCGTCGCCTGACGCAACAGCGCCTCGGTGCGCTGCGCGTCGGGCGAACCTCGCCAGGCAGCGCCCAGCCCGGCAATCCACTGTTGAAGCGTCGACGAGTCCGGCAACGCTGCGACGGGTGGCGCCGCTTTCTCCGCCCGCAGCGCAGTAAGTTCCTGGCGCAACATCGTCAGTTCCATTCGCTGGCGTGCCAGCTGTTGGTCACGCGTCAATAATTCCTGGCTCAGCGTAAAAGCTTTGGCCGATGAAGCAGACTGGTGGGTGTCCGGCGGACGCTTTGCCGGCTCACGCTTTTTTTGCCCCGCCTCGCGGTCGGCGGGCGCCGCGTTTTCGCTCTTCGGCGCGGTGTTCTGCCGTTGATACTGCTCGGCAAACTGCAGCAGCGCCGGCACGCCGTCGTCCGCCTGCGCGACGCCGGTGAACAGCAGAGCCGCACAGCCCAGCAGGCGCAGCCTCATTTAACCTGCTCCCCGCGATCCGCCAGCCCGGTTAGCACCGCCTGATTCACCCCGGCGCACAGATAGTTGACCTTGTAGCGATACAGCGCATCCACCGTCTCCTGCGTGTCGCCGTTTACCCTGGCGCGCAGGTTGGCGTACTGCGAAGCACCGCTCATCAGGCTGTCGAAGGCCTGTTTGTAGCGCTGATACTGTTTCTCGTCGATCGTGCGCAATGCACCCAGTTGCTGCTGGCACTGCTGCAGCTGCTCGGCCTCACGCTGCTTGCGCAAAGCCTCTTCTGACGGAGCTTGCACAGTCTGATTTTTGGTGTTCACGGCGGGCTTGCCCGACTTTTGGTTTTGACAGGCGGCGGCGCTCAACGCCAACAGGCACAGCAGGCCCATGCGCAGGGCGCGATTGAGGGGCTTTATCATCATTGCGTTTTTTGTCCTTGTACACGCTTATTCGTATTCCAACGTAAAGGTGGCCACCGCGCTGAAGGTGCCGCGGCCGATGGACTTCGTTTGGATGGCCTCCGGCTCCCCCTGCACATAGGCCTGCAGCGTGAGCGTGGTGTTGCCGGCATTCAGGCGGAATTTATCGCTGGCGCGATTGAGCGGCAGCGCCTTGCCGGTGCTGTCCTCCAGCCCGATGCCGATCCCCGAGGCCAGGCTGCCGGTATCCAGCGCCAACAGGCCGGGCAGTTTGGCGTTCTCGGTGCCGGTAAACGTAATGGCCACCGTATTGCCCAGGCTGAGATCGCATTCAGTCAGGTGCAACGCGAAGGTTTGGCTGTGGGTGCGGGTGTTCAGGTACAGGTATTTGTCGACGATGGTGCCGAAATCCAGTTGGATGTCCTCATCCCCCGGTTGTATGACACACGGCTCGGCCACCAGCGTACCGTGAAAGCGCATGTTTTCCGCCGCAGCCGCCGGCTGCGCCATCATGCCGGCCAGCATTACCATGCCGGCTCCCAGCAGCGCGCTTCGGCGCCGGTTCGTCTCTGTCGCGCGCATGACGCCACTCCCTTTGGTTATGCTTGCGCCTACCAGGCGCAAGCGGCGTATTAGTCGTAATAAAGACGGAAATCGATCGCCGCGCGGTAAGCGCCGGCGCTCAGCGTCGCCGGGGTGCGCACCGGCGTCATCGTATACGTCAGGGTGTTTTGCCCCGGCGTCAGCAAGATCGGTTTGTTGCGCGCGCCGAGGCGGACCGGCAGGCCGCGGGCATCCGCCAACTGCAACCCCAATCCGGTGACGCCGGCCACCCTGACCAGACCCGGCGCGTCGTCATCCGTCGGCGCGGAAAACGCGACGGACACCGCAGGCTGGCTGCCGCTCCAGGCCAGAACCCCGGTCCAGGCGTCGCGGTTGCTCGCCGGCGCCCGCAGGCAGTCTTTCAGCGTCAGCTCGAAGGCGACCGGCGTGCCGCGATCGCCCGGACGCTGGAAGTGCGCCGTTCCGGTCTCCCCCAGCCATACCTCCTGGCGGGCGGTGGTCATTTCCAGGCTGCAGGCGCTTTCCGTTAACGCGCCGTAGACGTGGAGCGTGCCATTCGCGCCCTCCACGTCCCAGTTGTCCACCGCGCGGGCCGGCGGCATCAGCATCAGCATCGTGCCTGCCGTCAGCGGTACCATCAGCGCGGCCAACACCGTCAGGCCGATAGTGCGTCGCTGATGACGTTCATAGGCCTTTCCCAACAGCATGGGGATCTTTCGTTGCATGATTCGTTCACTCCGCTGTGTTCACTCTGTCTTCCCTGCTTGCGCGCGGATCGTCATTTGGCGACCGGTACGACCTGGCAGGCATTGCCGCCGCAGCGGAAGTTCAACTGCGGCCGACCACCGTAATCGTTGATGTACGCCAGCGACGGGCCGCTACCGAGGCTCGCGGCGGAGACGTTCAGCGGGGCGCTGGCCTTCGGCGCCACCATCAACGGTTCAAAGCCGGCGGCCCCTTTCCCGCCCTTGCCGGCGCTCGCCTCAACGATCGTCACGTAATAAGGGGTCGGGTTGTTCACCACGTACTTGTCGCCCTGCCGGGTCAGCGTCAGCTGCTCCTGCCACGGTGCGGCGTTCTTTTTCGGGGCGAGCGCCGCCGGGCGATAAAACATTTTGATGCGCGTCTGCAACGCTATCTGCAGCGTGTTCGGCTTATTGCTGCGCGGCGGGATCTCGCGCAGATTGAAGTAATACAGCGTCTCCCTGTCCTGCGGCAGCTGACGTGCTGCCGGCAGCGACTGGATCTTCACCTGGCTCGGTTTGCCCGGCTCCACCCGCTGCACCGGCGGCAGCACGGTAAAAGGGTTTTGGATTTTGTTGCCGCGATCGTCTTCGATCCATCCCTGCGCCAGATAAGGCAACTGTTTGTTCTGGTTACTGATGTTGAGACTGACCGTTTTCAGGTCGCCGTCGAAAATCACACGCGTGCGATCCAGCGCAATGGCCGCATGAGCGGGCAGGCTGACCGCGCCGATCGTCAACGCGGCGACGAGCGGGCTCACAAGGAAAACGGTCTTTCTGGTCATAGTCAGATTCATCATGTCTTCACGGTTCCAGTCGGCCGGAAGCGGGCGAGCCCGCCCCGGCGGTTTAGCGGCGGAGCGCACTCCGCCGGGTGTATGTCAGTTGGCGTTCTCCGCCGGCTTGTTACCGGTGAGAGGACGGCAAGGCAGCAGCAGCGTATTCATCAACATTTCGGCCGGCAGCGGCGCCGGCAGCTGGATTTCACACTGCGCCGCGCCGTTCCAGTGCACGCTCATGCGCTCGCCGGGGTTGAGGCCGGACAGGTAAACGCTGCCGCCGTCATTGATGATGCCGGTCTCCTGCTTACGGGCATTCAGCACCGTGGCGCCGAACGGCGGCTCGCTGCCGTCCGCCAGCTTGACGATCGCCATCGCCTTCTCGCCGGCAATCACTTCAAACTTGCGGTAGCCGATAGCCCCCTCGGTCAACGTGGCCTGCACCACCGAACGCGTCGCCTCGACGTTGTCGCTTAGGCTGTTGAGATCGATGCTGGCCTTATTGCGGTAGTAGCTGTTCACATCCGCCACCACCGCCTTGCCGTAACGGTTGGTCAGCACCGTACTGCCATAGCCACGTACCGGTACACCGGCGACGCCTTCGGTATCGAGCAGCAAGCGCGTGCCGCCCGGCGTATTGACGCGGTGCAGCACCGCTCCTTCCGCCGCCATCGTCAGGCCGCCCTGCGCGCCGATGCCGACGGCGCTGTACCGGCCGGCCTGGTAGCTGGCGTTGGCATTGATCTGCGCCATATCGCCCTGATGGCTGTAATACCCGCTGGCCGTCGCCCCACTGCGCGCGGCGCCTGCGCTGATCTGATAGTTGTTGTGTTCATCAACCCGGTTGTAGTACCCGACCCGATGGGCGTTCTCTTCGCGATCGAGCGTCATGTTGTAACTGAGCGTCCCGGCGCTGCCCCAGGGCAGCGACAGCGACAGGTACATCCCGTCGTCGTTGCGCTCGTTGTAACGGTTGCGATAGGCCGACAGCGAAACGCTGACGTTCTTGAAATCGCCGATATCGAAGTAGCGCGATACCATCAGGTTGTAACGATCGTTCGGCGCCCGATCCCAGTAGGTTTGGTGGCTGTAGTTGAGATAGGTGCTGAGCCCCAGATCGCGGAACTGTTTGTTGAAGGTGATGGTGTACATCTCCTTGCTCTTGCCGCTGCGTCCCCCTTCGTAACGCGCATCGAGGTAATTCCCCATGCTCATGAAATCTTCCTGGGAGAAGCGGTAACCGGCAAAGGTGACCTGGCTGTCGTATTCATCGAATTTCTTCGAATAGCTCAGCCGGTACGAACCGCCGGTCAGCGTGCCATCCTGCGGCAAACGCGCACGCGACTGCGTGGCATCGAACGACAGCGCCCCCAGCGCCATCAGATCGCGCCCGATCCCCAGCGACAGCGCGTTATAATCGCCGCCGGCGATGCCCCCACCGTACAACGACCAGCCGTTGCTGATCCCCCAGGAGAACTCGCCGGTGCCAAACATCGGCCCGCGCAGATGGTGCCCCCACTCCGACGGTTTGCCCGTCGCCAGCTTGTAACGCACTGTACCCGGGCGCGTCAGATAAGGGATGTTGGCGGTGTTCATCTTGAACTCCTGCACGCTGCCGTCTTGCTCTTCGACGCGCACGTCCAGCTCGCCGGAAACGGCGTCATTGATGTCCTGAATGCGGAACGGCCCCGCCGCCACCTGCGTTTCATACAGCACGCGTCCTTGCTGGCTGACCACCACCTTAGCGTTGGTTTTCGCCACGCCGGTCACTTCCGGCGCATAGCCGCGCAGGTTGGGCGGCAACATGCTGTCGTCGGATCGCAGACTGACACCGGTAAAGCGCAGACTGTCGAAAATGTCGGAGTTCAGGTAATCCTCACCCATCGTCAACCGCGAGCGCAGCGCCGGGATCGCCCGGTAGGCGTAATAGCGGCTCCAGTCGAACTGTTTATCGGTAGGCTGAGAAGAACCGGTCTGATGGTTGAGGTTGGCCTGCCAGTCGGCGCGCAGACGCCAGGCGCCCAGGTTGGCGCCGCCGGTGCCGTTGCCGCTCAGGCTGTAACTGCTGCCGCCTTTCTGGTGTTTTTGCGTTTGGGCGTTAACGTTATAGTCAAACAGCAGCCCAGGAATACCGTCATCCCAGCGCGAAGGCGGGTCCCAGTTTTCCGAGCTGTATTCCAGATAGGCCTGAGGAATGTTGAGATACAACGAGGAGCTGGCAAGATCGCCGCGGGCTTCCATCCCCGCCAGACTCGAGGCGTCAAGGCAACGGCCGCCGTGCGTCCAGTTCAGCGTGCTTAACAGTTTTTCTTTCAGCCCCAGTTGGTTGACCAATTCCGGCGAAAGACAGGCTTCGCTGCCTTTAGGATCGTTCTCAGGTGCCAAAAACGTCACCGGCTGTTCCGGCAGGTCGTTCTTATTGACGTGCACCACCATGGTATAAACGCCCGGCATGATGTAGCCGCTGCGCGTAAATTGGCTCAGATCGATATTTTTACGATCGTTGATGTCTAATACGTCAGTATTGAATTGAATAACGTCGGCGGCATAGACCAACGCGATCGGATTTCCCAGAGAAAGGGCAACACAGAGCCCCAAAGCTTGAAGACGAAATAACTTCCCTGCCGGTGAAAGCATAATAAAAGTCCTTTCAATAACGAATTAACCGTCAGTACGAGAAAAAATCAAAAATAATCCAGCTTAAAACGCACTGTGGAAAAATACGCTCCCGCCTTCAACGGCTGATGATTCGGCATCAACGTCATGGAATAATTCAGCACTCTATTTCCCGGTATTATTCCTTCCATCGGTAAGGGTTTCCCTGGAATAACCGGCGTGCCGTTGCTGTCTTTTATCTTCAATGCGACGCCGCGCGCCTCGCCCTGTACGCCAAACAGAGCGCCTTCCGCATAACCATCAAACGTGACCTGAAAGAATTTCCAATCAGGTTTGTTTTCCGGCCGTTCCAAAATGCAGTTGACCAATTCAATACTGAAAGGTTTGGTCATCCCCTGGCCGTCACGAATGATCTGCCCGAGAGGAAGAGTGTCCATATCGATCGTCTGATCGCGGCTGCCGGCGGCAATGGCGCAGGCGGTGTCGATAATGGCGCCGTGCATGTTGACTTTGCCCCACCCCTGCGCGGCGGAAGTTGCATAGCCGGGCGCAAACGCCAACGACGCCAAAAGAACGGCACCCGCTCGATTCCTTGGTAAAAACATCGCGACATTCCTTTGACAGGGAGATTCACCAGGCATGTGGCGAGCCCCATGCCTGGTTGATTAAGCCTTCGGACTCACTTACTGATAAGCCAGGGTGAAATCGGCTACGGCGGTGAAGTCGCCCGGAACGATGGCGGCGGAAGCGCCTTCGCCCTGCAGGTAGGCGGCGAAATGCAGGGTGTTGTTGCCGGTGTTCAGAGTCTGCGCGGTAGTCGCTTCACCCAGTTTGATCGGCTGGCCGTTGTAAGAGATAGCTACGCCGGCGCCGCTGGCGGTGCCCGCGATGCCCAGCAGATCCTTATCGGTAGACGATGCTACGCCGCTAAAGGTGGTTTTAACGGTTTTCAGGGTGGTGATGTCGCACTGCTCCAGCTTGATTTCAAACGGACGCGGGTTGGATTTGCCGCCGTTTTTCAACGCCACGTTGGACACCTGGCCCAGATCTACGGTCTGATCGATCGACTCAGGCGCAATAGAGCATGGCGCATCAATAATAGAGCCCGTGAAGGTGACCTTACCGTGTCCCTGATCGGCTGCCTGTGCAAAAGAACTTGCGCCAAATGCAATCACTGCAGCCATCATGATTTTGTTAAGTTTCATAGAACCTATATTCCTTATAAGAAAAAATGCATATTCCAATCAAGAAAAAGAGCCACAGGAAACCTGCTCGCGCTTATATGTGCGCAGCCCTAATTCTTTAGCATCTTGCTAGTTGGTTAACTGCCAAACCCCAAAGGCACCGACAATAAAAAAGTCGATAACGGCAAGTCTGCAGCGGCCCGCCCATTAATGAATTTGCCCTATAAAAATAAACGAAATCACAACGAGCAGGGGCCAATACTTTCTAATCCGCCCTTCTTGTTCGGCGATGAATATTCTGGCAAATGCCTCTCAGCAAAAAAAGGCTTTTTTTGATCAAGGCGAACATTCGCAATTTATTTCCTAATTGAAGTTAATTTACTGTTATTTTTAGGCTCATAGATCGTAAAAAATACTTTTATAGAGCAATATCCTGTTTTTGCGAGATTCACAAGTAATCAGATCGCAAAGTGGCGCTTTGTGAATATAATAAACCAAAATTTTAGGTTTCTGCGTGACGCCCCCCCTGCCTGAACATAGGTAAAAACGGGGCGGGCAACGCCTTTTTTTCAATCCTGATAAATAGATAGGAATTTTCTTTGTTCGCGTTTTACCTCGTTGTTGGTAGGCGGCGAATGTTTGTTTTTTCTTAGGAATACGGCAATCGGAATACAGAGGAAGTGCTATGGAAGCGTTATCTCCGAAACAAAAGGAAATACGGCAATTGCAGCACGATCTGCTGCAAACATTATTCGCGCAATCGCCCCGTCAATGTCCCGTCGCCGGGCCGCCACCACAGCAGCAGTGGCTCTCGACGCGGCAACTGGCCAATGCCGTCAACGTCGGTGTTTACCGGGCTCGACGGCTGTTATTGGATCTTGTCGCCCGACAAGAAGTGATTGTGACGGACGGCTCCATCAACAACTCGTTGAGGTGGTATCCCACCGCGTTGCTGAACGGTGATAACAACGGCATACCCAACAAAGATGCATCTCACTCTCCTTTAACGGAATAAATAGGGCCAGCCGGCCTGATTGGCAATATTTCATTGCGGAGTAACGCCGCACACCATTTATATATATCGGGATATTATCGTGAGAAAAACAGCCCTGCTATTTTTACGTTGCTGCCTGGCACTCTCTTTCTTCCTGCTGCTTGGCAACGCCAACGCATTTACCTGCCGCACGTCCGATGGCGGACTGATTCCACCCGGGGGCTCGACCACGCCGGTTGACGTCCGGGTTCGCATCGGGCCGCAGCTTTCTTATGGCAAAAACGAAATCGTCAACGTCAGCCAGGTCACCTGTAAAAACGACGTCGCGAGCTGGTATGACTATCTCAAAACCGACAGTCCGGCGCTGTCGATGAACAGTGCGATTTTTGGCGCCATCGGCAGCGGTACCACCATCAACGGCAGCGACTATAACTCCCCGGTGCCTGCCGGCATCAGCGTACTCAGCCTCACCGGCTTGCAGACCCAGTCTGTCGCCATCCGGGTCTATATCGTGTTGAACCGTTTCCCAACGCCGGACATCAAGGTGAACAAGGGCGACGTCATCGGCCAAATCAACTTTATTCAGACCAACGATCAGCCGGGTTGTCCGCAGTGCGGCGTTTATCGCTGGCGCCTGATCGCCGACAACGACGCCTACTTCGTCACCACCAGTTGCACCATTAACAACGGCCAGCAGATTAATGTCGATTTTGGTCAGATCCGCCAGGACTTTCTGACTCAAAGCGCCAGCGATGCCCAGATCAAACAGGACAAAGCGCTCAGCTACCAGTGCGACGATCAGAGTGCGACGCAGGATATTCTGATCCGCATGGTCAGCGACGCCAGCGGCTTCTCCAGCGATTTTATCAAGACCACCAATCCTAACGTCGGCGTGGCGATGGTGTATAACGGCGCGGTGGTGAAACCCAACAATGCCTTCAGAACACGCATCGTCAACGGTCTGGGTAACGATACCGTGACCTTTGTGCCGGTGAAGAACAATGTCCCTTACACCAGCATCGCCACCGGTCCGCTGTCGGGCTCGGCCACGCTGATCTTCAGCGCACCTTGAGACGGGAGCCAGAATGAACATGACGATAAAAACGGGCTGCGCCCTGCTGTTGGCGCTGGAATTGATTAGCTCGGCCGCTCAGGCCGCCGATCAGGGCACCAAAGTCAACATCACCGCCACCGTAGTGGCGCCTCCGCCTTGCGTGATCAACGACGGGCGCACCATCGATATCGACTTCGGCAAGGTCGGCATCAAGCGCATCGACGGCAACCGCTATATGCAACGCATCGATTACAGCATCAAATGCGAGTTTCTGGATAACAGCCGCCAGCTGAAAATGAAGATCATGGGCGGCGCGGCGGCCTTCGACGGCAGCGTGTTAACCAGCAGCGTCAATGGATTGGGCATCAAGCTGTTGGCCAACGGTAAGGCCTTCGCCATCAATACGCCGCTGGACATCGACTACGCCAATCCGCCGACGCTTGATGCGGTGCCGGTAAAAAACAGCGCCGTCACCCTGGCGGAAGGCGATTTCACCAGCGGCGCCACCATGCTGGTGGACTACTTTTAATCACCGCGCCGCAGAAACTCGCGAAAAAAAGCCGCAACGTCTCCGTTGCGGCTTGGTCGAGGATGGTGCGCCCGGGGCGCTCCTTACATCAGGCTATTCAGCCGAAGATCCCGCCGAACCACTGGCTCAGCTTCATCATCACCATATCCCAGATGCGGCTGAAGAAGTTGCCCTCTTTCACCTCTTGCATCACCACCAGCGGGTGCTGCTCGATGGTCTTGCCGTCCAGCTGGAAATCGATGGTGCCGACCACCTGGTTTTTCGCCAGCGGCGCTTCCAGCGTCGGTTGGGTCAGCTTGTAGCTGGCCTTCAGGTTTTTCATCTGCCCTTTCGGAATGGTGACCGAGGCGTCTTTCGCCACGCCAAGCGGCACTTCGCTGACGTCGCCGAACCACACTTTCTGGGTGACGAACGGTTTATCGGCCTTGATAGGCGTCGCGGTTTCATAGAAGCGGAAGCCCCAGGTCAGCAGCTTTTCGCTTTCGCTAAAGCGCACGCGATCGCTCGGCGCGCCTAAAACCACCGAGATCAGACGCATCGGTCCGTCGGTAGCGGACGCCACCAGGTTGTGGCCGGCGCCGCTGGTGTAACCGGTCTTGATACCGTCGACGTTCAGGTTGCTGCTCCACAGCAGACGGTTGCGGTTAATCTGGCGGATCTTGTTGAAGGTGAACTCTTTCTCTTTATGCAGCGCGTATTCGTCCGGCACGTCGCGGATCAGCGCCTGACTCAACAGCGCCATGTCACGCGCGGTGCTGTACTGCCCTTCCGCATCCAGGCCGTGCACCGTCAGGAAGTGGGTATTCTGCAGGCCCAGGGATTTGGCATAGTTGTTCATCAGGCCAACGAACGAATCCTGGCTGCCCGCCACGTAGTCTGCCAGCGCGATGCTGGCATCGTTACCCGACTGGATCACGATGCCCTTATTCAGTTCCAGCACCGGCACCTGATCGCCCGGCTTGATGAACATCAGCGAAGAGCCGCGCAGCGCCGGGTTACCGGGCGCCCAGGCGTCTTTGCCGACGGTGACCATGTCTTCCGGCTTGATCTTGCCGGCCTTGATCGCCTGGCCGATCACGTAGCTGGACATGATCTTGGTCAGGCTGGCGGGATCGAGACGGGTGTCGGCATTGCCTTCGGTCAGCACCTTGCCGCTGTTGTAATCCATCAGAATGTAGGCCTTGGCGTCTACCTGCGGCGGCGCCGGCGGCTCAGCCGCGTGCACGGCCGGGGCAGCCAGCAACAGGATGCCTACGCTGAAGGTCAGTTTTTTCAGGGAAGTGGATAAGTTTTTTTTCATCATGACGTCGCCAGAGTGTCCATTCAAACCATTGAAATAGCGTTAACTTTCAAACATGTTCACGTTTTAAGCCAACCAGCGAGAGTGGCCCGGTGCGCGCATGCCGGCCGCAACCCCCTGCGGCGCCCATAGCGGGTAACACAACGCACCGAAAATGCCCTTGCTGTGAGTTTATGTGATTTATCTTATTTTTGCAGGGTTTAGCGTGAATTTTCAGCATTTTTACATAACTGTACGCAGCCCCCCGCTTATCGTTCAAAAAAGCATCGAGACGCGCATTTTTGCACCCACCCACGGCTACACGGCCAAGCATCTGCACCGCTAAACATCTGCGCTTCCATACGTCCAAAAAAGATTAATATATTCCATAATGGCATATAGAACCGTTATTTGTTCTTTTTAAAGCGCTTATCCTCAGCGCTATCATCCGCACAACGACTTTTATACCGAATAATCCTGGAGATGAGTCATGGCGATCCCCCATTCCGTCATCGAGATGATTGGCAATACCCCGATGCTGGAACTGACCCAGTTCGATACCGGCCCGTGCCGGCTGTTCGTCAAGCTGGAGAACCAAAACCCCGGCGGTTCGATCAAAGACCGCGTGGCGCTGTCGATGATCGAACAGGCCGAGCGCGACGGCAAGCTGCAGCCGGGCGGCACCATCATCGAAGCCACCGCCGGCAATACCGGTCTGGGATTGGCGCTGGTGGCGGCGCTGAAAGGCTATAAGCTGCTGCTGGTGGTGCCGGACAAGATGAGCCGCGAGAAGATCTTCCACCTGCGCGCGCTGGGCGTGGAAGTGCTGTTGACCCGCTCGGACGTCGGCAAGGGGCATCCGGCTTACTATCAGGATTACGCCAAACGCCTCGCCGGGGAGATCCCCGGCGCCTTTTATATCGATCAGTTCAACAACCCGGCCAATCCGGCGGCCCATACCACCACTACCGCCCCCGAACTGTGGCGGCAGATGGAGCACGACGTGGACGCTATCGTGGTCGGCGTCGGCTCCGGCGGCACACTGGGCGGGCTGAGCCGCTATTTCGCCGACGTTTCGCCGCAGACGGAATTTGTGCTGGCCGACCCTGCCGGCTCTATCCTGGCGGACTATCTCGACAACGGCCACATCGGCGAAGCGGGCAGTTGGTTAGTTGAGGGCATCGGCGAAGACTTCGTCCCACCGCTCAGCGACTTTGACCAGGTCCGCAACGCTTACCGCATCGGCGACGCGGAGGCCTTCACCACCGCGCGCGATCTACTGCGCAAGGAAGGCGTGCTGGCGGGATCGTCCACCGGCACCCTGCTGGCCGCCGCATTGCGTTACTGCCGCGCACAGACCGAACCCAAGCGAGTGGTGACCTTCGTCTGCGACAGCGGCAACAAATACCTGTCTAAAATGTATAACGACCACTGGATGCTGGAACAGGGCCTGCTGAGCAAGCCGCAGCACGGCGATCTGCGCGATCTGATCGCCTACCGCCACGACGAAGGTGCGGCCGTTTCTGCCGCGCCGGACGACACGCTGGCGATCGTGCACGCCCGCATGCGGCTGTACGACATCTCGCAGCTGCCGGTGCTGGAAGGCGATCGGGTGGTCGGTTTGATCGATGAGTGGGATCTGCTGAACGCCGTCCAGGCCGACGCCGCCCACTTCAGCCTGCCGGCCGGCAGCGCGATGACCAAGCAAGTCCATACGCTGCAAAAAGAAGCCGGCTACGACGAATTACAGGCCACCTTCAACCATGGCCACGTCGCGGTAGTGCTCGACGGCGAGCGCTTCCTCGGCCTGATTACCCGCACAGACGTACTTAACGCCTGGCGCCAAAAATTACGTTAATAAGGACCCATTATGGCCAAGTTTGATACGTTGACCGTTCACGCCGGTTACACCCCGGACGCGACCGGCGCAGTGATGCCGGCGATTTACGCCACCTCCACCTACGCCCAACCGGCACCGGGCGAGCATACCGGCTACGAATACTCCCGCAGCGCCAACCCGACGCGCACCGCGCTGGAAAGCGCCATCGCCGAACTGGAAGGTGGCAGCCGCGGCTACGCCTTCGCCTCCGGTCTGGCGGCCTGCTCCACGGTGCTGGAGCTGCTCGATAAAGACAGCCACCTGATCGCGGTAGACGACCTGTACGGCGGCACCTATCGCCTGCTGGAAAAGGTGCGCAGCCGCACCGCCGGCCTGCGCGTCACCTACGTGTCACCGGCGGATCTCGCCGGGCTGGAACAGGCGATCGAGCCGGATACCAAAATGATCTGGGTGGAAACCCCGACCAACCCATTGCTGAAACTGGCGGATCTGAGCGCCATCGCCGCGATCGCCAAAAAGCATCAGCTTATCAGCGTGGCGGACAATACCTTCGCTTCGCCGTATCTGCAGCGTCCGCTGGATCTGGGCTTTGACGTGGTGGTGCACTCCGCCACCAAATACCTCAATGGTCACTCCGACGTGGTGGCCGGCGTCGCTGCGGTGGGGGATAACCCGGCGCTGGCGGAGCAGCTCGGTTTCCTGCAAAACGCGGTCGGCGGCATTCTCGATCCGTTCAGCAGCTTCCTGACGCTGCGCGGCATTCGCACCCTGGCCCTGCGCATGCAGCGCCACAGCGACAGCGCGCTGCGCATCGCCCAGTGGCTGGAGAGCCAGCCGCAGGTGGAAAACGTCTACTATCCCGGCCTGCCGAGCCATCCGCAGCATGAGCTGGCGGCACGCCAGATGACGCGCTTCGGCGGCATGATCTCGGTACGGCTGAAAGGCGACGACGCCTATGCGCGCCGGGTCATCCAGCGCTCGCACCTGTTCACCCTGGCGGAAAGCCTGGGCGGCGTGGAAAGCCTGATCAGCCAACCGTTCAGCATGACGCACGCCTCCATTCCGCTGGAACAGCGCCTGGCAACCGGCATCACACCGCAGCTGGTGCGCCTGTCGGTGGGGATTGAGGATGTGGAAGATCTGATCGCCGATCTGCAGCAGGCGCTGGCGGAATAATCGCCTGAATCAATCGCCATCAGCCCGGCCGGCGCGCCGGGCTTTTTTGTGCCTGATGTTCAGACGCCGATGACGTCCCGATAAAAGCGCTGTGCCACATCGGGGTGGGAACGGATGCGGCCTTTCAGGTAGTTATACCCCACGTCGCGCAGCAGCGGGTTGAGCGGATCGCTAGCCGGGCCCCGAGCCTGCGCCGCCAGCGGCGGCGGCAGTTGATACAGCGGCACCACCGCGTCCAGCCGTGCGCCGAGGAAGAACGCGATCGACAACCTGTCGCGCCCCGCCGGCGGCGTCTCCACCCGGTGCACCGTGGCGCGCAGATAGCCGTTGGTCGCCAGCTCCAGCAGCTCGCCGATGTTCACCACGAAAGTGTCTTCATGCGGCTGCGCGTCTATCCACCGCCCTTCGCTCACCTCCACCTGCAGCCCTTTTTGCGCGTCCTGCAGCAGGAAGCTGAGAAACCCGGAGTCCTTGTGTGCGCCAACGCCCTGTGCGCTGCCGGTAGCCTCCCGCCCCGGATAGCGGATCAGTTTGATGTGCTCGTTGGGCTTCTCGCCGTACAAGCGATCGAACGCCTGCTCCGGCAGCGACAGCGCCAAAGCGAAAGCGCGCAGCAGCCGCAGCGACATGGCGGTCATCGCCTGTTGCCACTGCAGCAGCAGCGGTTTCAACGTCGGTAGCGCTGCCGGCCACTGGTTTGGCCCCTGCAGGCGCGCCCAGCGTGGCGTGTCGTCAGACAACGTCAGCGCCGGGCGTTCGGCGCCGATATCGAACTGCTCGCGCCAGTCAGGCTGCCCGCGCGTGAGCTCCGCCGCCGCCCGGTTGTAACCGCGAAAGTGCGGCGAATGCACCATCTGCACCGCCAGCTTGTCGGCTTCCGGCAGGGCGAAAAATTGCCGCGCGGCGTGCTGCAGTCGCGCATTCAACGCACCGTCTACGCCGTGCCCACGCAGATAGAAAAAACCGACATCGCGGGCCGCCGCGCGCAAATCGTCGAGAAAGGCGCGCCGCTGGCGCGCATCACCGTCAAGCTGCGAAAGATCCAGCAGCGGCAGCGTCTTCAGCGTCGTCAGATGCGTCATCATGCGGTTCCTCTTCTTCCCCGATCACGATCGGGCTGCCATACAGACGAATAATCAACATTGTCACTCCCCAGCGGGTAGCTGCATTTGCCCCATAGTTATCACCGCGCTCGCCGGAGCGGCCAATATTGTTGCGTTCTAAGTTATGCAAACGTTCAACAAACTGTCGCAAAACCGTCATCAATGTTTCTTATGCTCTGCGCAATTTCGCCGACGCCGCTGGCTGGCGATGGGCGCTATCCGCTATCCTGTAAACGACCTCATACCCTGCCTGCCGGAGAAATACTGATGGATTTAGCCTTATTCGACCTGGATGAAACCCTGATTGACGATGACAGCGCCAGCCTGTGGATCCGCTGGCTGGTCGGCCAGGGCTTCGCGCCGGCGGAGCTGGAACTGCAGGAGCAGCAGCTGATGCAGCTCTATTATCAGGGCAAGCTGTCGATGGAGGACTACATGCAGGCCACGCTGGCGCCGCTGACCGGCCTGAGCGTGCAAACCGTGGCCGGCTGGGTGCAACGCTACATTCGCCGCGATATCCTGCCGCGCGTCTATCCCGCCGCCCGTGAGCGCCTGCAGTGGCACCGCGAACGCGGCGACTGCATCCTGGTGATCTCCGCCACCGGCGAGCACCTGGTGGCGCCGATCGCCGAACAGCTCGGCGCCGACGATGCGCTGGCGATCGGCGTGGAAATCAGCGACGGTCGCTTCACCGGCCACACCTACGGCACCATGACCTACCAACAGGGCAAGGTGATCCGCCTGCAGCACTGGCTTGCGCAGCATCCGCACCTGAAGTTCGAGCACAGCCACGGCTACAGTGACTCCCTCAACGACAAGGCGATGCTGCAATTCGTCGACAGCGCCACGGTGATCAACCCCGACAGCGAGTTGAGCGCGCTAGCGGCGGAGCACGGCTGGGAAGTGTGCCGCTGGGAGCGTTGATCGGCAGACAAAAAATGCCCTGCGGTGTGACAAAAAGCGCATTGTGGCGTAGGTATTAAGGGTCTTTAATCCGCTAACGGAGTTATCCCATGCTGACCATTTGGGGTCGTGAGAATTCGAACAACGTCAGGAAGGTGCTGTGGTGCGCCGCCGAACTGGGGCTGAGCTATACCCACATCAACGCCGGCGGCGCGTTCGGCAAGGTCAACGAAGAGAGTTACCGCGCGCTGAACCCGAACGGCCTGGTGCCGCTGCTGCAGGACGATGACTTCGTGCTGTGGGAGTCCAACACCATCGTGCGCTACCTGGCGGCGAAATTCGGCGACGCGACGTTCTATCCGCAAGATCTGCAGGCGCGCGCCGCCGCCGAGAAATGGATGGACTGGACCACCTCAACCATCGTTCCGGCCTTCACCATCGTCTTTTGGGGCCTGATCCGCACCGCGCCGGAGCTGCGCGACATGGCGAAAATAGAAGCGGCGACCGCCACGCTGGAAAAACACTTCGATATCATTGAACAGACGTTGGCGCACCAGCCTTACCTCTCCGGCGACGCGTTCGGCTTCGGCGATATCCCGCTCGGCAGCTTCGCCTACGGCTGGTTCGAGATGCCGATCGCCCGCCGCCCACGGCCGAACATGGAGCGCTGGTATCAGCAACTGCGCGCTCGCCCGGCCTATCAGCGCGGCGTGATGAGCGAGCTCACCTGATGCGTGCGGGGCGTTACGACGCCCCGACCTTCAGCAGCTTGCCGTCCCGTTCGTCCGTCAACAGATACAGGTAGCCATCCGGCCCGCTGCGCACCTCGCGAATGCGTTCGCCGCGATCGCCCAGCAGCCGCTCTTCCGCCACCACTTTGTCACCCTCCAGCGTCAGGCGAATCAGTTCCTTTTGCGCCAACGCGCCGATGAACAGCGAGTGACGCCAGGCAGGGAAGCGCTGCCCGTCATAGAACGCCATGCCGCTGAGGCCGGGCGAGACTCGCCAATAGTGCTGCGGTTGTTCGGTGCCGGGCACCCGCTCTCCTTTCGCCTCCGGGATCGGCTGGCCGGAATAGTTGATGCCGTAGGTGGCCAGCGGCCAGCCGTAGTTTTTACCCGGCAGCGGGATGTTGAGCTCATCGCCGCCGCGCGGGCCGTGCTCATGTTCCCAGATCGCGCCGCTCCACGGGTTCAATGCCAGCCCTTGCGGATTGCGGTGGCCGTAAGACCAGACCTCCGGGCGTTTACCTGCCTGGCCGACCCAGGGATTATCTGGTGGTATCGCGCCCTCGGCGGTCAGCCGCACCAGCTTGCCCTGCAGTTTGCCGGTTTCCTGCGCCGTCGGCCGCTGGTTGTTTTCACCCAGCGCGATAAACAGGTAGCCTTGCCTGTCGAACGCCAGCTTGCCGCCGAAGTGATTGCCGACCGACAGCTTGGGCTGCTGACGGAAGATCACCTTAAAGTTCTCCAGCCGCGCGCCATCGTCGCTCAGGCGGCCATAGCCGACCGCCGTGCCGGCTTTGCCGCCCTCGCCCGGTTCGGCGAAGCTGAGGTATACCCGGCGGCTGGCGGCGAAGTCGGGGGCCGGCAACACCTCCAGCAGGCCGCCCTGCCCCTCGGCGTAGACCTGCGGCACGCCGGCGATCGGTGCCGACAGGCCTTTGCCCGGCTGCCATAGCCGCAGCCGACCGGGCCGTTCAGTGATAAGCAGGCCTTGATCCGCCGGCAAGAAGGCCAGCGACCAGGGGTGTTCCAGGCCGTCCTGCAGTTGGCTGACCGTCGGCGCGGCGTGCAGCAGGCCGCTGCACAGCAGCAAACTGGCCAGCAGAGTCAATCGGGGCATGGTGTCCTCCTGGGGTGAAAATGACCCGTTTAGTGTAGTCTACTCAGCGGATGTGGTCGTTTGCATTACATTTCAATAGGTTGCCTTTTGGCCGTAGTGTGCTTAAGTTAACGCATCACCCAGGAGGAAAAATGGACATTACCGTTACCGACGCGATTGACGAACAAACCCTCGATGCGATCAGGCAAGGGCTGCGCGCTTACAACCTGCCGCATATCGACGCCAGCCACCGCAAGCCGCTCAGCGTCTATGCGCGCGACGAAGCCGGTACGGTGATCGGCGGCCTGACCGCCGAAACCTGGGGCAACTGGCTGAGCGTCGAGTGGCTGTGGGTGGCGGACTCCCAGCGCAGCAGCGGCCTCGGCGGCCGGTTGATGCGCGCCGCCGAACGCGAGGCGCAGGCACGCGGCTGCCGCTACGCTCGCCTGGACACCTTCAGCTTCCAGGCGCGGCCGTTCTACGAAAAACTCGGCTACCGGCTGCAAATGACGCTGAAAGATTATCCGGTGGAACATGAGTGTTATTTTCTCACCAAAACCCTGACTGATTAATGGATGGACGGATGGACAGCAAAAGCATGGTGGTGAACTGTGTGGCGTACAAAGCCGGACAACGGCTGGGCGAAGTGACCATCGACGATATCAGCGAGGTGGTCAAACAGCCGGACACCTTCGTCTGGCTGGGGCTGCGGCAGCCGGAGCCGGCGTTTATGCGCAAGGTGCAGGAGGAGTTTGGCCTGCACGATCTGGCGATCGAAGACGCGCTGTGCGCGCATCAGCGGCCGAAGCTGGAAACCTACGGCGACTCGCTGTTCATCGTGGTGAAGACCGCGCAGTGGGGCGAACACGACGAAATCGAATACGGCGAAACCCACTTCTTCGTCGGCAAAAACTTTCTGGTGACGGTGCGCCACGGCGCCTCGCCCAGCTACGCGCCGATCCGCGCCAAGGCGGAAGAGAACCACAAGCAAATGTGCCACGGGCCGGGCTTTGCCCTCTATTCGGTGTTGGACTTCGTGGTGGATAACTACCGCAGCGTGGTGACGCGCTTCGAGAGCACCATCGAGAACATCGAAGCCAACATGTTCCAGTCGGAGTTCGATCAGGCGGCGATCGAGAACGTCTATACCCTGCGTCGCCACCTGTTGGCGCTGCGCAACGCCGCGCTGCCGATGGATGAAATCTGCAATCAGCTGATCCGCCTGCACGAAGAGGTGATTCCGAAAGAGCTGCGCGCCTACGTGCGCGACGTGCAGGATCACGCGCATCAGGTGGTCAGCAACATCGACGACATGCGCGAAATGCTGACCAACGCCATGCACGTCAACCTGGCGCTGGTGACGGTCAAACAGAACGAAGTGGTGAAACGGCTGGCGGGCTGGGGGGCGATTTTGGCCATCCCGACGGTGGTCTTCAGCCTGTATGGCATGAACTTCGCCGATATGCCGGAGCTGAAGTTCCCGTGGGCCTATCACGCCACGCTGGGAGTGACCGCCGTCGGCTGCATTTTCCTGTATCAGAAGCTGAAGAAATCGGGCTGGCTGTAGCACCCAAACGGCGGCTTTTCCCGCCGGCAAAGACGCTCTGCGGGGCAGCCTGGTCCACCGACCGCCCCGCCGCTTTAATACAGCATCGGCCGCCGATCGCGATGCACGTGATTGTGGCGGCCAATGTGCTTGTCATCGGCTACGCCGATATCCATCGATGCCAGCACCATGCCTTCACCCTCCAGGCTCTGCGTCAACGGATAACCATCGGCGTCGACGATCACCGATCCGCCGATCCACGCAACGCCGCGCTCCGTTTCGCAGCGATCGCACACCGCGATGAACAGCCGATTGACGGCGGCGTTGGCCTGCGCCTTCACCATCTCCGCCGGCCGTTCACCCTGCGGGCGCGGCGCCAGCGGCCAGTTGACCGGCGCGCACAGCAGCTGAGCGCCGGCCAACGCCGGCAGCCGCACCCACTCAGGGAATTCGAGATCGTAACAGATCATCACCGCCAAGCGGCCAAAGCGGGTCTCGACGACCGGCGGTGGCCGATCGCCGGCGGTAAAGATCGTGCTCTCTTCATGCCACAGGTGGGCCTTGCGATAAATCGCCCTCACCCCCTGCGCATCGATCAATGCCGCGCTGTTGGCCACCTCACCCTCGGGCAGGCGCTCGCAGAAACCGGCGACGATCGCCACATCCAGCTCACGCGCCAGTCCCCCCCACAGGCTGAGGCTAGGCCCGTCTTCGGCCTCGGCCAACGCCAGCGCCTCCGCCTTATCGCGCAGCACGTAGCCGCTGTTCACCAACTCCGGCAACACGATGACGTTGGCGCCGTGCTGCGCCGCCCGGCGGATAGCCTGGGCGGACAGCGCCCGATTGTGCTCCGCTTCCCCTACCCGCAACGCTAACTGGCAGCATGCGACGCTGATTTTTTCCTTCACTCCGGTTCTCCTTCCAATAACCCCTCGCAGCGCAACGCCACCCGCCGTTCGGCTTCAAGATCGAGCTTACGGCACATTACGACATAAACGCTCCCGGCCACCAGCAGGCCGATCAGAAAAGCGATATCCGCGCCGCCCAGTAAAACAGCAAAGGGACCGGTGTAAAAGCCCAACGTCATGAACGGCACCATCGCCAGCAGACCGACCGCGTAAGCCGTCAGACCGGAGCCGCCCCAGCGGCCGTAGATCCCCGACGGGTTGAAGATTTCACCTATCGCGTAATGCCCGCCGCGCACCACGTAAAAGTCCATCAGGTTCACCGCCGTCCAGGGCACCAGAAAATACAGCATCAGCAGTACGAAGGTATTGAAGCTGGCGAGATAGCTCGCCGGGATGGCCAACGCCACCGCAAACACCGTCATAGCGACGACGCCAATGCCGGCCATGCGTAATTTCAACGTTGGCGTCACTTTACGGAACGCGTCAATCGCGCTGAGGCTGGTCAGCATTGCGCCATAACAGTTGACCGCCATGATACCGACCAGCGAGGGCACGGCGATCAGCACGGCCAACGTGCCAAACCCAGGATAGACGGCATTACCCACCGCCTGTACGCTGCCGATCGCATCGGGGGCCGGTAAGGCTGAAGCCAGAAACGCGCCCAGCGACATCAGCCAAAGCGCCGATCCGGCCGCCCCCAGGTAAGTCCAAAAGATCACGTTGGCCGACGGCGTTTCATGCGGTAAATAACGCGAGTAGTCGGAAACGTACACTGCGTAGCTGATTTGATAGCCGGCGGCGGCCGACAGCTGAATCAAAAAGGCCGCCCACGAAAAATGCCCAGCGCCGACGACGGCGTCCATCCGCAGCGACAACACGGCGCCGACCGTCAGCACGCCGAACACTGCCATCATCACATAGGTCAGCCAGCGCTGCACCGCATGGAGCATGTCGTGGCCGACGATCGCCAACAGCACGGCCACCGCGATCAGCAACGCATACCAAGGCAGACGGTGGCCCGGCAACACCGTGTTGATCGCATCGGTCGCGAGAATAACGTTGAACACGTTGAAACCGATGTAAACAAACACCACGGCGGCAAAGGGAACGATGGCGCCACGCAGGCCGAATTGGGCCCGTGACTGGATCATCTGCGGCAGCCCCATGCGCGGCCCCTGATTGGCATGACACGCCATGAAGAACGTGCCGAACCCCACGCCGACGGCAATGGCCAGCATCGAATAAAGCGCGCCCAACCCCAACGCCGGGCCGCTGAAACCGACCACCATCGTCGTCAAAACGAAATTACCGGTAAACCAAAACGGCGCCTGATGCCAAACCTTGCCATGCCGCTCGTGACGGGGCACATAGTCTATCGAGCGCACTTCAATTTTTGGGCGTGACGCCACATTGCGATTGTTCATGTCCCACCTCGTCGTTTCAACGCTCGGTTTGCGGCTGCAGCTGCGCTGCCGGGCGGCTCAACAGGCTGCCCAACACGAAGGCGACGCCGCCGCCCAGCAGACCGCCGTAGATCGGGCTGTTGGCATCGATGCCGTGCCAGATCATCAGCCCCACCACACACAGGCTGCCGGTCAGCATGCTGGCAATCGCGCCGGCGCTGGTAGCGCGCGGCCAGAAGATCGCCCCCACCAACGGGATCAACATGCCCCCCACCAACAGGTTGTAAGCCAGCGTCAGCGCCGCCAGCACGTCGCGCACCACAAACGCCAGCCCCAGCATGACCACGCCCATGAAAAGCGTGGTGAAGCGCCCGGCGGCCAGCCCGCCGGAAGGTTTGCGGCGGATGGCCGGCAATACGTCCTCCAGCGCGATGGTGGAAGACGCCAGCAGGCAGGCGCTGGCGGTAGACATCAGCGCCGCCAACGCCGCGGCGGCCACCAGCCCGCTGACGCCGACCGGCAACACCGCCTGCGCGATAGCGGCGAAGGCGCCGTCGGTGTTGCTGAGCGACGGCAGCACGATCTTGCCGGCCATGCCGATCAGCGCGCCGGTCACGCCGTACAGCACGCAATAGACGCCCGCGCCCAGCCCGGCGAAGCGCGCCACATTGGCGCTGCGGGCGGTGAACACCCGCTGCCAGATGTCCTGGCCGATCAGAATGCCGAAGAAGTAGATCAGGAAGAACACCAGAATGGTGTCCAGCCCGATCGACGACAGCTGGTAGTAACCGGCGGGCAGCAGGCTGGTGAACGCCTCCCAGCCGCCGGCCTTGACGATGCTCATCGGCATCAGCACCAGCATCATGCCGACGGTCATGATGATGAACTGAATGATGTCGGTCAGCGTCAGCGACCACATGCCCCCCAGCGTTGAATACAGCACCACCAGCCCGCCGCCAAGCAGGATAGACGCGCTGAACGACAGGCCGAACATCACCTGCATCACGCTGCCGATGGCGATGATCGAGGTCACCGCCACCATCAGGTCATACGCCAGCATGATCGCGCCGCTGGTGACCCGCGCGGCCGGGTGATAACGCCGCGACAGCACCTGGCTGACGGTATACAGCTTCAGTTTGAGCAGCGGCTTGGCCAGCACCAGGCTCAACACCACGATGCCCAGCCCGAGCGCGCCGCACAGCCAGACGCCGGAGATGCCGTAGGTGTAGCCGAGCTTGACGCTGCCGATGGTCGACGCGCCGCCGAGCACCACCGCCGACAGCGTGCCCAGATACAGCCCCGGCCCCAGGTTGCGCCCGGCCACCAGATATGCCTCTTTGGAATTGGCGCGGTGAATGCCCATCCATCCCACCGCGCCTATCACCAGAAAGTAAATCACCACAACCAGCAGATCGAGATTCATGGGTACCTCCACTCCGTTGTTATTGTTATCAGGGGGCCCGACGCAACCGCTCCGCCGGTAGGGTCAGTACGCCGGCCTCAGCGGGCCGGCAGCACGCACAACATTTCAAACAGCAGGTTGGCGGCCAGCAGCGCCGTGTTACCGGAGCGATCGTAAGGCGGCGACACTTCCACCACATCGCCGCCCACCAGGTTCAGCCCGCGGCAACCGCGTACGATCTCCAGCCCCTGCCAAACCGACAGCCCGCCGACCTCCGGCGTGCCGGTACCCGGCGCAAAGGCCGGATCCAACCCGTCAATATCGAAGCTGAGGTAAACCGGCGCATCGCCCATCTGCTCGCGGATCTCCGCCATCAGCGGCGTCAGCGACCGGTGCCAGCAGGCCTCGGCCGGCACCACGCGGAAGCCCTGGCGCCGTGACCAATCGAAGTCATCCGCCGCATAGCCGCTGCCGCGCAGGCCAATCTGCACCACCTTTTCGGGCGCCAGCAGCCCCTCCTCAAACGCGCGGCGGAAGGTGGTGCCGTGCGCCAGCTGTTCGCCGAACATCTCCTCATTGGTATCGGAATGCGCATCGACGTGGATCAGTCCGACCGGGCCATGTCGGCGGGCGACGGCGCGCAGCACCGGCAGCGTCAGGGTGTGGTCGCCGCCGAGCGTCAACGGCATGCAGCCGTGTGCCAGGATCTCGTGATAAGCCGCCTCGATGCGCTGCACGCTGTCCGCCAGGCTGTAAGGGTTGATGGCGACATCCCCCAGATCGGCCACCTGCAGCCGTTCGAACGGGGCGGAACCGGTGCCCATGTTGTAGGGACGGATCATCACCGATTCCTGGCGGATCTGGCGCGGGCCATAGCGGGTGCCACTGCGGTTGGAGGTGCCGATATCCAGCGGAATGCCGACAAAGGCGGCGTCCAGACCGTGCGCCTGTTCGGCGGCGGGCAGGCGCATCATGGTGGGAATACCGGCAAAGCGCGGCATGTCGTTACCGCTTTGGGGTTGGTTCAGCATGGCGTATCCTTGTCTTGATCTGCGATGAATTGAAACATTTGAGCAACATTCGCAGACTACCCCGTTGGCCGCCTCGGCTACCATTCCCGCTTTTGCATGTAAACATCGGAAAACGCGATGCAACTAACCTATTGAAGTATTGATTTTTATTTCAAATTCATGCCATAAGGAAGACCATATCTTCAGCGCCGCACCTATTTCTTCGATGTTAAAAATGGGTTAACCGGCCGACGTTCTGCGGAGGGGGCGATGCTCACCAACCTAAGCGATATCGATCTGAAACTGCTGCGGGTGTTCGTCGCGGTGGCGGAAGCCCAAGGCGTCAGCGCCGCACAGGAAGCGCTGTTGATGAACCAATCCACCATCAGCACCCACCTGGCCTCGCTGGAAACCCGGCTGGGTTTTCGCCTGTGTCAACGCGGCCGCTCCGGCTTCCGGCTGACGCCCAAGGGCGAACGCATGCTGATCGCCTGCCGCTCGCTGTTCAACGCCGCCCGCGACTTCACCCGGGTCAGCCAGTCGCTGAACGGCCTGCTGACCGGCGATCTGCAGATCGGTCTGGTGGATAATCTGGTTTCGCTGCCGGGCAATCCGTTCAGTCAGGCCATCCAACACTTCCAACGCCGACATCAGGACGTGCAATTGCAGTGCCGCATCTGTTCGCCGAACGAGATTGAACAAGGGTTGCTGCACCGGCAGCTCGATCTGGGCATCGGCTACTTCGGCCAGCAGCTGGAGGCGTTGCGTTATCAGCCGTGGCTGGAGGAGACGCAGGCGATCTACTGCAGTAGGGATCACCCGCTGTTCGCGGTAGAAGAACCGGGGCGCGAGCAGATTGAAAACGCGCGCTGGGTCAAGCGCGGCTACCTGCTGGCACAGCAGCTGTGCCCGATCGCGCCGCCGCATCTGGCCGCGGTGGCCCACCATATGGAAAGCGTCGCCCATCTGGTGCTGAGCGGCACCTGTCTCGGCTATTTGCCCACCCACTACGCGGCGCGTTGGGTGGAACAGGGGCTGCTTCGGCAGTTGGGCGGTACGGCGCTCTCATACCGCGCCACGCTCAGCCTGGTCAGCCGCCCCGTCCAGCCCGACGAGGCGCTGAACGCGCTGCTGGAGGATTTGGCGCGCGCCGCACGCCCATCACCTCATCGCTGAGAGGCCAGCGCCCGATTCATGGCAAACAGCGTGCCGGTTAAAGACAGGACGAGTAATCCGATGATGGCCCAGGCGAAAGAGGGCGCCCCGCCCTTGTCGAGCAACATGCCGCCGACCGCGCCACCGGCTGCCACGGCGGTATTCCAGCCCGTCGTATACATGGACTGCGCCACGTCGGCCGCGCGGCCGGAAAGGCGTGACAATGCCGTCTGCGTGAGGGTGGCGAAACCGCCGAAAGCCACGCCCCACAATGCGACGGAGAGATAGACCATCGGGATCATCCGTCCCCCACTCCCCAGCAGCACGGCAGCGAGAGCAAAGATGACGATACTCATCACCGTAAGAGATTGGACTCGCCGATCGACCAGCATCCCGGCGACGCCCAATCCGGCAATCGCGCCCAGCCCGAAGATAAACAGAACGATATCGACCCGCTCGGACAACCCCGACGGCTTGAGAAAAGGCTCCAGGTAGATATACAGAATGTTATGGGCAACGATAAAGGTGAACACCACGAACAGCACGGCGCGGATCCCCCGTTGCAAGAATACGCCGCTCAGAGACGGCCGATGCACCTTAGCCTGGCCGGGGAAATCCGGCACGATGGCGATGATCCACACCACGAGCACCAGCGCCATCAACGTCATCAGACCAAAGGCGCCCTGCCAGCCGATGGCTCGGCCAAGCAACGTGCCGAGCGGTACGCCAAGCACCAACGCCAGAGTGGCGCCGGCGCCGGAGATCGCAATAGCGCGGCCGCCAAGGTGGGCCGGTGACATGCGCACCGCATAACCAGCCAGCAAAGACCAAACGATGCCGCCGAAAACGCCGGCGAAGAAACGCGTCGCCAATGAGACGTGATAATCGTTCGACAGCGCCGTGACGAGGTTAACGATGGCAAAACCGCCGATCGCGCTCAACAGCAAGGGGCGGCGCCGCATACCTTGCGTCAATGCGGTCAGCGGAATAGCGGCGACCAACGCGCCCACCGCATAGGCGGTGATGAACTGCCCCGCCAGGCTTTCAGATACGTTCAAATCGCCCGCGATCGAAGACAGCACGCCCGCCGGCATGATCTCGGTCAGCAGCGTGATGAAAGCGGCCATTGCCAATGCCAACAGGCCCCCCAGCGGCAATCGCTCGATGCCCCCGGCAGGCGCAGATATCGTCGTTTGATTCATCAATCACTCCCCATTCAAAGATGTTTCCGCCCATCGCGGATGACGTTTGCATCATGCTGCCCACTCGCTGATAAAAGAAAAACAGGCTAAAGTGAACAACACTCATGACATAAAGTTCATCAATAGAATGGAAGCCTATGGAAAGTCTGGGTTCTCTCGACGTTTTCGTGCGGGTCAGTGAAAGCCGCAGTTTCACGGCGGCCGGGCAACAGCTGGGGATCTCCGCCTCGGCGGTCAGCAAGACCATCGCCCGGCTGGAGGAACGGCTCAGCGTGCGCCTGTTTCACCGCTCTACCCGCACGGTCAACCTGACACCGGAAGGGGCCTTGTTTCTGGAAAGGTGCCGACGCATTTTGAGTGAGGTGAAAGAGGCGGAAGCCGAACTGTTGCAAACGCGGGGAACACCTCAGGGCAAGCTGCGCATCAGTCTCCCGTCGCTGGGCACGCTTTTCATGCCAAAACTGGGGGACTTCAAGCGCCGCTATCCTGAGATCGAGCTGGATATTGATTATTCGGATCGGCTGGTTGACGTGATTGAGGAAGGTTTCGATGCCGTTATCCGCAGCGGAACCCCGAGCGATTCACGGCTGGTTGCCCGCCGGCTGGGTACCTGCCGCAAGGTTTTCGTTGGCGCACCGGGTTATTTCAGCAAAGTGGGTATGCCGCGCAAGCCCGAGGATCTGACAAGCCATGCCCGTTTGCATTATCGCTTTCCCAGCACCGGCAAACTGGATGTCTGGCCGCTGGGAGACAAGACGGAGATGATCCCCGAACGGCCGGCCAGCATGGTGACAAATACCCTCGATCCGCAGGTATGCTTCGCCGAACAAGGGCTGGGCATCGCTTATTTGCCGGAGATCGCCGTGCGCAGACAGCTGGAACAGGGCAGCCTGGTGACGGTTTTGGATGACTACGACCGCGAGAACATGGTTTTTCATGTCCTCTGGCCGTCGGGCCGCCACCTGTCAGTCAAAATCAGGCTGTTCGTCGACTTTGTGACGAGCCACCTTTTCCCGCTTTAAACAACGTATGCCGCCTTAACTGACCGGCATACGCGCCGGATCGGGATACTGGTACTCAAAACCCAGCTCGTTGCAGATGCGGTTGCCGTCCACCAGCCGCTCATCCTGATCCGCTTCGTCGGCGAACTGCGGCGGCGCCAGGTGCAGCTGTTCGGCCAGCGCAGGATAAAATTCGCGTTTGGCCGGATGATGCGGCGCGCACAGGTTGTACACGTGACCGCCCCTCGGCAGCTTCAGCAGCAGTTGGATGGCGGCGATGACGTCGTCCTGGTGCACCAAATTCACCCCCTGCGACCCGCCCTTCACGTCGAGTTTGCCCGCCAGGAAGCGGCCGGGGTGACGATCGGCGCCCACCAGCCCCGCCAACCGCAGAATGTCCACCGAGGTGTTCGGCAATTCATGCAGCCAGCGCTCCAGCTCGGCCAACACCCGGCCCGACGGCGAGACCGGCCGCAGCGGCGACTCTTCGCGCAGCGTGCCGGCAGTTTCGCCGTACACCGAGGTGGAACTGGTAAAGATCACCCGCGGCACGCCAAAGGCCATCGCGCTGTCCACCAGCATGCGCACCGCATTGAAATAGTTCTCGCTGCCTTCGACGGTACGGCGAGCGGGCAGCGTCACCACCAGCGCATCCACGCGCAGCAGCGATTCCAGATCGTCCGGATCGCACACCAGCTCCGGCGTCAGCTCCAGTTGATAGCATTCAATGCCGCTCATGCGCGCGGCCTCGACGCCGTCCGGCGTGGTTTTGCTGCCGACCACATCATACCCGCGGCCCATCAGCGATAACGCCAACGGCATGCCCAGCCAACCTAAACCAATAATGGCTACCTTTTTCATCCTCTTCCTCTCCTGAAGATCGCAGCGCCCTGCCCCTAAGGCTACGCCACTGTACACGGCGATACAATCTGCCCGGCTTAAGGTTAGGTAAAGCCGTGTGTGGCTAATAACTCAACCTGTTTCAATAAATTAAATTTATGACGTTAAAAAAGGGTTGCACGGTGGACAGCGGATAGTTTAGCTTAATTGGCATACGGTTTTTACCGGCTTTTGATTAGAGAAAAACACCATGACACGCGTTCAGTTCAACCACCATCATCACCATCACCCTGACTAGTCTTTCAGGCGATGTGTGCTGGAAGACGGTTTGTTAATCTTCCAGTGGCGCGCAGAACGCAAGAGAGAGCCCTCGGAAGATTTCTTCCGAGGGTTTTTTTTTTTGGCTCCGGACAGACAGAAAAGAAAGTTTTTTACAATAAATTCAAAAAATTACAGATTAAACAGAGGTTACCATGCTGGACAAGACACGTTTACGGATCGCAATGCAGAAGTCGGGCCGCCTGAGCGATGAATCCCAGGAACTGCTGGCACGCTGCGGCATCAAGATCAACCTGCAGCAGCAGCGTCTGATCGCCTTCGCCGAAAACATGCCGATCGATATCCTGCGCGTGCGCGACGACGACATCCCGGGCCTGGTGATGGACGGCGTGGTCGATCTCGGCATCATCGGCGAGAACGTGCTGGAAGAAGAGCTGCTCAGCCGCCGCGCCCAGGGTGAAGACCCGCGTTACTTCACCCTGCGCCGCCTCGATTTCGGCGGCTGCCGCCTGTCGCTGGCCACCCCACTCGACGCCGAATACGCCGGCCCGCAAAGCCTGCAGGACGCCCGCATCGCCACCTCTTATCCGCACCTGCTGAAGCAATACCTCGACAAACAAGGCGTGCGCTTCAAATCTTGCCTGCTGAACGGCTCGGTGGAAGTCGCGCCGCGCGCCGGCCTGGCCGACGCCATCTGCGATCTGGTCTCTACCGGCGCCACGCTGGAGGCCAACGGCCTGCGCGAAGTGGAAGTGATCTACCGCTCCAAAGCTTGCTTGATCCAACGCGACGGCGAAATGCCTGAAGCCAAACAGCAGCTGATTGACCGCCTGATGACCCGCATTCAGGGCGTGATCCAGGCGCGCGAATCCAAATACATCATGCTGCACGCGCCGAGCGAGAAGCTGGACGAGATCGTCGCGCTGCTGCCGGGCGCCGAACGCCCGACCATTCTGCCGCTGGCCGGCGCGCAGAATCGCGTGGCGATGCACATGGTGAGCAGCGAAACCCTGTTCTGGGAAACCATGGAAAAACTGAAAGCGCTCGGCGCCAGCTCGATTCTGGTGCTACCGATTGAAAAGATGATGGAGTAACGCCATGTCGACCTTCAACACGCCGATCGATTGGGCAACGTGCAGCGCCGAACGCCAGGCTGAGCTGCTGATGCGCCCGGCAATCGCCGCCTCCGACAGCATCACCCGCACGGTGAGTGAGATCCTCGACAACGTGAAGGCCAATGGCGATCGGGCGCTGCGCGACTACAGCGCCCGTTTCGACAAGGCGGAAGTCTCGGCGCTGCGCGTCAGCGCCGAGCAGATCGCCGCCGCCGCCGCGCGGTTGGGTGATGACATCAAACAGGCGATGGCGGTGGCCGTCGCCAACGTGGAAACCTTCCACAACGCGCAGCGACTGCCGCCGGTGGACGTCGAAACGCAGCCAGGCGTGCGCTGCCAGCAGGTGACCCGCCCAATCGACTCGGTGGGCCTGTATATTCCCGGCGGGTCAGCGCCGCTGTTCTCCACCGTACTGATGCTGGCGACGCCGGCGCGCATCGCCGGTTGCCGCCGGGTGGTGCTGTGCTCGCCGCCGCCGATCGCCGATGAGATCCTGTATGCGGCGCAGCTGTGCGGCGTGCAGGAAGTGTTTCAGGTCGGGGGCGCGCAGGCGATCGCCGCCCTGGCGTTCGGCACCGAAAGCGTGCCGCGCGTGGCGAAGATCTTCGGGCCGGGCAACGCCTTCGTGACCGAAGCTAAGCGGCAGGTCAGCCAGCGCCTCGACGGCGCGGCCATCGACATGCCGGCCGGCCCTTCTGAAGTGCTGGTGATCGCCGACGCCGGCGCCACCCCGGCGTTCGTCGCTTCCGATCTGCTGTCGCAGGCCGAACACGGCCCGGATTCGCAGGTGATCCTGCTGACGCCGGACGCGGCGATGGCGCAGGCGGTGGCCGAAGCGGTGGAAAGCCAGCTGGCCGAGCTGCCGCGCGCCGACACCGCACGCCAGGCGCTGGCGAGCAGCCGCCTGATCGTAGCGCGCGATCTGACTGAGTGCGTGGCGATCAGCAACCGTTACGGCCCGGAGCACCTGATTATTCAGACCCGTAATGCGCGCGAACTGGTGGACGGCATCACCAGCGCCGGTTCGGTGTTCCTCGGCGACTGGTCGCCGGAGTCCGCCGGCGATTACGCCTCCGGCACCAACCACGTGCTGCCGACCTACGGCTACACCGCCACCTGCTCCAGCCTGGGGCTGGCCGATTTTCAAAAACGCATGACGGTGCAGGAGCTGACGCCGCAGGGCTTCAGCAACCTGGCCGCCACCATCGAGACGCTGGCTGCCGCCGAGCAGCTGATCGCCCACAAGAACGCCGTGACCCTGCGCGTCGCCGCCCTGAAGGAGCAAGCATGAGCATCGAAAAACTGGCGCGCGCCAACGTTCGCGAGCTGACCCCTTATCAATCGGCGCGCCGCCTCGGCGGTAAGGGCGACGTGTGGCTGAACGCCAACGAATACCCGATCGCACCGGAATTCCAGCTGACCGCGCAAACCTTCAACCGCTATCCGGAGTGCCAGCCGGCGCAGGTGATCGAACGCTACGCCGCCTACGCCGGGGTCAAGAAAGAGCAGGTGCTGGTCAGCCGCGGCGCCGATGAAGGCATCGAGCTGCTGATCCGCGCCTTTTGCGAGCCGGGCAAAGACGCCATTCTGTTCTGCCCGCCGACCTACGGCATGTACGCCGTCAGCGCCGAAACCTTCGGCGTGGAGCGCCGCACCGTGGCCGCCAAAGAAGACTGGCAGCTGGATCTGCCGGCCATCGCAGACAGCATGGACAACGTGAAGCTGATCTACGTCTGCAGCCCGAACAACCCAACCGGCAACCTGATCGACCCTGACTCTCTGCGCAGCCTGCTAGAGCTGGCCAAGGGCAAGGCGATCGTCGCGGTGGACGAAGCCTATATCGAGTTTTGCCCGCAGGCCACGGTGGCCGGCTGGCTGAGCGACTATCCGCACCTGGCTATCCTGCGCACGCTGTCGAAGGCCTTTGCGCTGGCCGGCCTGCGCTGCGGCTTTACGCTCGCCAATGAAGATCTGATTGCCCTGCTGCTGAAGGTGATCGCGCCTTACCCGCTTTCGACGCCGGTGGCGGATATCGCCGCGCAGGCGCTGAGCGAAGAAGGTATCCGCACCATGCGCCAGCGCGTCACCGATATCGCCGCCACCCGCAGCTGGCTGCAGCAACAGCTGGAGAAATGCGCCTGCGTCGAGCAGGTTTTCGCCAGCGACAGCAATTACCTGCTGGCCCGCTTCACCGCCGCAAGTAATGTGTTTAAAAGCTTGTGGGATCAGGGCATTATCTTACGAGACCAAAACAAACAGCCCGGGTTGTCCGGCTGCCTGCGCATCACCATAGGCACCCGCGACGAATGTCAACGCGTGGTGGACGCCTTGTCCGCCCTACCCGGCGCCAACCCGACTCGCCAGGAGCCAATGTGAGCCAAAAAATCCTCTTTATCGATCGTGACGGCACGCTGATCGCCGAGCCACCGGAAGATTTCCAGGTTGACCGCCTGGACAAGCTGGCGCTCGAGCCAGACGTGATCCCTTCCCTGCTGGCGCTGCAACAGGCGGGGTATCAGCTGGTGATGATCACCAATCAGGATGGGCTCGGCACCGCCAGTTTCCCTCAGGAAACCTTCGATCCGCCGCACAACCTGATGATGCAGATCCTCAGCTCGCAGGGCATTCAGTTCGCCGATGTGCTGATCTGCCCGCACCTGCCGGCGGACAACTGCGACTGCCGCAAGCCGAAAACCGCGCTGGTGAAGGGCTACCTGGAACCCGGCGTGCTCGATACCGCGCACAGCTACGTGATCGGCGATCGGCCGACCGATGTGCAGCTGGCGGAAAATATGGGCATCCAGGGGCTGCGTTACCAGCGCGGCGTGCTGGGCTGGAAAGAGATCGTGCGCCAGCTGACTCTGCGTGACCGTCACGCGCGGGTTAACCGCGTGACCAAAGAGACGCAGATCGATGTCAACGTCTGGCTGGATCGCGAAGGCGGCAGCAAAATCAAAACCGGCGTCGGCTTCTTCGACCACATGCTGGATCAGATCGCCACCCACGGCGGCTTCCGCATGGAGATCGACGTCAAAGGCGACCTGTATATCGACGATCACCACACCGTAGAGGACACCGGCCTGGCGCTGGGCGAAGCGTTGAACAAGGCGCTGGGCGACAAGCGCGGCATTGCCCGCTTCGGCTTCGTGCTGCCGATGGACGAGTGTCTGGCGCGCTGCGCGCTGGATATCTCCGGCCGCCCGCACCTGGAGTACAAGGCCGAGTTCAACTATCAGCGCGTCGGCGATCTCAGCACCGAAATGGTCGAGCACTTCTTCCGTTCGCTCTCCTACACCATGGGTTGCACGCTGCACCTGAAGACCAAAGGCAAAAACGACCACCACCGGGTCGAAAGCCTGTTCAAAGTGTTTGGCCGCACGCTGCGCCAGGCGATCCGCGTCGAGGGCAATACCCTGCCGAGCTCGAAAGGAGTGCTGTGATGAACGTGGTGATTTTGGATACCGGCTGCGCCAACCTGGCCTCCGTCACCTATGCGGTGCGGCGCCTGGGCTATCAGCCGGAAGTGAGCCGCGATCCGGAGATCGTGCTGCGCGCCGACAAGCTGTTCCTGCCGGGCGTCGGCACCGCGCAGGCGGCGATGGATCAGCTGCGCGAACGCGATCTGATCGAACTGATCAGGGCCTGCACTCAGCCGGTGCTGGGCATCTGCCTCGGCATGCAGCTGCTGGCGGCCAACAGCGAAGAGAACGGCGGCGTGACGACGCTCGGCCTCATGGATACGCCGGTAAAGCAGATGACCGACTTCGGCCTGCCGCTGCCGCACATGGGTTGGAACCAGGTATCCGCGCAGGCGGGCCACCATCTGTTCCGCGGCATCGATGACGGCGCCTACTTCTATTTCGTACACAGCTATGCGATGCCGATATGCCCCAGCACC
Organism: Serratia bockelmannii; assembly: GCF_008011855.1. Taxonomy (GTDB): domain Bacteria; phylum Pseudomonadota; class Gammaproteobacteria; order Enterobacterales; family Enterobacteriaceae; genus Serratia; species Serratia bockelmannii. Next base: position 376,546 of record NZ_VOUX01000001.1, on the reverse strand, counting down.
ATCGCCCAGGCGAACTACGGCGAGCCCTTCACCGCCGCCGTGCAAAAAGACAACTTCTTCGGCGTGCAGTTTCATCCAGAACGATCTGGAGCGGCCGGCGCGCAACTGTTGAAAAACTTTCTGGAGATGTAGGCAGCATGATTATTCCGGCTTTGGATTTGATCGACGGCAACGTGGTGCGCTTGCATCAGGGCGATTACGGCCAGCAGCGCGACTACGGCAACGATCCGCTGCTGCGTCTGCAGGACTATCAACAACAGGGCGCGCAGGTACTGCACCTGGTCGATTTGACCGGCGCCAAGGATCCGGCCGCACGCCAGATCCCGCTGCTGCGCAAGCTGTTGGCGGGGGTTAACGTGCCGGTGCAGGTCGGCGGCGGCATCCGCAACGAGCAAGACGTCAGCGCCCTGCTGGAGGCCGGCGCCACACGCGTGGTGATCGGCTCTACCGCGGTGAAACAACCGCAGTTGGTGCAGAGCTGGTTCGAGCGCTACGGCGCCGACGCGCTGGTGCTGGCGCTGGACGTGCGTATCGACCCGCAGGGCGTGAAACGCGTGGCCATCAGCGGCTGGCAGGAAGATTCCGACGCCACGCTGGAACAGGTGGTGGAGCAGTTCCTGCCCTACGGGCTCAAGCACGTGCTGTGCACCGATATTTCGCGCGACGGTACGCTGGCCGGTTCCAACGTGGCGCTGTATCAGGCGATCAGCCGCCGCTATCCGCAGGTGGCCTTCCAGGCCTCGGGCGGCATCGGCAATCTGGACGACATCGCCCAGTTGCGCGGCAGCGGCGTTGCCGGCGTGATCGTAGGGCGCGCCCTGCTGGAAGGTAAATTTAGCGTTGAGGAGGCGATCGCATGCTGGCAAAACGGATAATCCCGTGCCTGGATGTTAAAGACGGGCAAGTGGTAAAAGGCGTGCAGTTCCGCAACCACGAAATCATCGGCGACATCGTGCCGCTGGCGCAGCGCTATGCGCAAGAAGGTGCGGACGAGCTGGTGTTTTACGATATCACCGCCTCGAGCGACGGCCGGGTGGTGGACAAAAGCTGGGTATCGCGCGTGGCGGAGGTGATTGATATTCCGTTCTGCGTCGCCGGCGGCATTAAAAGCGCCGAGGATGCCAGCCAGATCCTGTCTTTCGGCGCCGACAAGATTTCGGTCAACTCGCCGGCGCTGGCCGATCCTGAGTTGATTAGCCGCCTGGCGGAACGCTTCGGCGTGCAGTGCATCGTGGTGGGCATCGATACCTGGTTCGACAGTGAAACCGGCAAGTATCACGTCAACCAATATACCGGTGACGAGAGCCGCACCCGCATCACCCAGTGGGAAACCCTCGACTGGGTACAGGAAGTGCAGCGCCGCGGCGCCGGTGAGATCGTGCTGAACATGATGAACCAGGACGGCGTGCGCAACGGTTACGATCTGCAGCAGCTGCGCCGGGTGCGCGAGGCCTGCAAGGTGCCGCTGATCGCCTCCGGCGGCGCGGGCACCATGGAGCATTTCCTGGAAGCGTTCCGCGATGCGGACGTCGACGGCGCGCTGGCGGCGTCGGTGTTCCACAAACAAATCATCAATATCGGCGAACTGAAAAGGTTCCTGGTCGAACAAGGCGTGGAGATTCGCGTGTGCTGACAGAACAACAGAGAAACCAGCTGGACTGGGAAAAAACCGACGGCCTGATGCCGGCCATCGTGCAGCACGCCGTTTCCGGCGAAGTGCTGATGCTGGGTTACATGACGCCGGAAGCGCTGGCGACCACCGAGCAGAGCGGTAACGTCACCTTCTTCTCACGCACCAAGCAACGCCTGTGGACCAAAGGCGAAAGTTCCGGCCACTTCCTCAAGGTGGTCAGCATCACGCCGGACTGCGATAACGACACGCTGCTGGTATTGGCCAACCCGATCGGCCCGACCTGCCACCTCGGCAACAGCAGCTGCTTCCACCCGGCCGCCAGCGACTGGACGTTCCTCTATCAGCTGGAGCAGCTGTTGGCGGAGCGCAAGCACGCCAGCCCGGACAGCTCGTACACCGCCAGCCTGTACGCCAGCGGCACCAAGCGCATCGCGCAGAAGGTCGGGGAAGAAGGTGTGGAAACCGCGCTGGCCGCCACGGTCAACGATCGCGAAGAGCTGACCAACGAAGCTTCGGACCTGATCTATCACCTGCTGGTGCTGCTGCAGGACCAGGATCTGGATCTGAGCGCGGTGATTGGCCGGCTGCGCGAGCGGCATCAGAAAAAAGCGTGACGTTAAATCACGCACAATAAAAAAGCCGCCGGGCGTTAACCTCGGCGGCTTTTTTTATCGCTCAACGGGCGAGGTTATTCCATCCATTCGGTATGGAACACGCCTTCCTTGTCGATACGTTTGTAGGTGTGCGCACCGAAGTAGTCGCGCTGCGCCTGGATCAGGTTCGCCGGCAGTACCGCAGAACGGTAGCTGTCGTAGTAGGCGATCGCGGCGGAGAAGGTTGGCGTAGGGATACCGTTCTGCACGGCATAAGCTACCACGTCACGCAGCGCCTGCTGGTACTCGTCAGCGATTTGCTTGAAGTATGGCGCCAGCAGCAGGTTGGCGATATCGGCATCCGCCGCGTAAGCGTCGGTGATCTTCTGCAGGAACTGGGCGCGGATGATGCAGCCGGCGCGGAAGATCTTGGCGATTTCGCCGTAGTGCAGATCCCAGTTATTTTCTTTAGAAGCGGCTTTCAGCTGTGAGAAGCCCTGTGCGTAGGACACGATCTTACCCAGATACAGCGCGCGACGCACTTTCTCGATGAATTCGGCTTTGTCGCCGCTGAACGGCGCCACTTTCGGGCCAGTCAGCACTTTAGACGCGGCAACGCGCTGATCTTTCAGCGAGGACAGGTAGCGTGCGAACACCGATTCGGTGATCAGCGACAGCGGTTCGCCCAGATCCAGCGAGCTCTGGCTGGTCCACTTGCCAGTGCCTTTGTTGGCGGCTTCGTCCAGGATCACATCGACCAGGTATTTACCCTCTTCGTCTTTCTTGGTGAAGATGTCTTTGGTGATGTCGATAAGGTAGCTGTTCAGCTCACCCTTGTTCCACTCGGCGAAGGTGTCGGCCAGCTGCTCGTTGCTCAGGTTCAGTGCCTGCTTCAGCAGAGAATAAGCTTCGGCAATCAGCTGCATGTCGCCGTATTCGATGCCGTTGTGCACCATTTTCACATAATGGCCGGCACCGTCTGCGCCAATGTAGGTCACGCAAGGCTCGCCTTCCGCAACCGCAGCGATTTTCTCCAGGATTGGCGCCACCAGCTCGTAAGCTTCTTTCTGGCCGCCAGGCATGATGGAAGGCCCTTTCAGCGCGCCCTCTTCACCGCCGGAAACGCCGGTGCCGATGAAGTTGAAGCCCTGGTCGGACAGTTCACGGTTACGACGGATGGTGTCCTGATAGTAGGTGTTGCCGCCGTCGATCAGGATATCGCCCTTGTCCAGGTGTGGAGTCAGCGAGGCAATGGTTTTATCCGTCGCTTCGCCCGCTTTCACCATCAGCAGGATGCGGCGCGGTTTTTCCAGCGATTCAACAAACTCTTCAACGGTGTAATACGGCGCCAGATTCTTGCCCGGGTTCTCAGCGATCACTTCGTCAGTTTTGTCGCCAGAACGGTTGAAAATGGAAACGGTGTAACCACGGCTCTCGATGTTCAGCGCGAGGTTGCGGCCCATTACCGCCATGCCGACAACGCCGATTTGTTGCTTGGACATTTAGGAACTCCTGTCTGAGGATGACCCTGCCGGCAACGTCGGCCAGCAGGTTTTGTGATGTGGCACACATGTTAACTCAGGATTGAGCCGCGTGGGTAGTGATTGGTGCGATAGGTCACATGATGTCGCAATATATTCATATCCTCCCCACAAAAAACCACGGCACCCTAAGGTGCCGTGGTCTGCGGTTCAGTCAATCAGTACGAAACGAGGGGCTTGAGTCACCGCACCTGGGCCGCCTTGAACGCGTCTACTTTTTCCTTCAATAAACGCTCACTTTCACTGATCATATCCAGATATTGAGTATTTACGAACCCCCACAACGTGGAGGTTTGATCCTCAGCATGCCCAACCTGGAAAGGTAGAGTGGTCACCACAACCAGATTTGGCACTGACTCCAAATAGCGATCTATGGTATTGGTTTGAGCATCAACGTTACGTTCATCCCAGTGGCTAACTGCCTCTATCCCACGACGTGAGTAAATATTCATCACCGTGCTTGTCATGCGATTGATATAAATATACTCAATGCCATCGACCTCCTCGACAGCCAGAATCTCCGTATCTTCATTCAAATGCGCAATAATGCCCGAGAAAATGTGCCAATCCCAATTGCTGCGTTCCAGATAAGCAACAATCTTCTCAAGTTTAATGTCAAAGTCGTCAGGGAATAACGCATCGTCCTCGCAGATCATAGCCATTTCGGTATTACGATCGGCAAGCACGGACAGCATGTATTTATAACTCATGCCACATCCGATCCAGCCAATACGGTGTCTAACCCCCTCAATGACCTTGAAACCATGGGTAGGCTTACTGAGGAAATCTTGCTTCCGCACCGGTGTTTCCGTCAGTGAGAGGCAGAGTTTTGGAATATCCGCCTCTATCGCAGGGATAAAATCAACGCCATTTTTATAAGTTTCGAAATCAATCAAATCATTCGCCAAAAGATAGCGTTTGAAATAGCCTTCAAAGTTGTTGTCGCTATGAGTAAACAACGCAATATTTTTCTTACGGCTAGCATGATAATCTTGATCGTTCAAGAGACGATCAATTTTTTTCGCCATTGCGTCAATATCGCCAATAGGAGCAAAATCAATAACATCAATGAGAGACGTATGCTCCGCGATATCCACACTTTCTTCACTAACAATTGGCGTTCCCAACGATAGCACTTCGTAAATACGTGTGGTCTCAAGCAACGCATTCTCATAGTAATGCAGGTTAATAACCAGTTTGGCATTTTTCACCAGCCGGGTCAGCTCATCGCCGAATACACCAGAGGCAATATGAATATTAAAACGTTGTCCCAATTGTTCAAGATAATGACGACGACGCTCACAATTCGTATCACCATAGAAGAGAACGTCAATTTGCTCCTCATTGCCGTTCAACTTATGACCTTTCTGGGTCAATTTTGAGCTGTAGTCTGCAAAAGAAGCAATTGGGAGGTAGAACAATTTTTGATAAGGGATACCATGTTCTAATAAGTAATTAATGTTAGTCAGGGAATAGTCAAATATAGCCATTGCACGTTCGAGAATCGCAAAATACTCTGGCGTAAACCAACGTGGGTTAATAGATTGTTCCATTTGGAACGCAACAAAGTTTTGCGGCAGCTCAGCAAAAATTTGAGGGCAAATAACAATATGCAGTTGCCCACTGTCCGCCGGCGCTGAGTATGCTTCAATTATGGTAACGCCGCGCCCCACCTCTACAAGCGTTTTCTCAAGCAAATGGGCCACAAACAGTGTATGCCTAGTAGTGAGAATAACAATATGGTCGGTATCTATATTAACTAGCGGCATCGGCGTATTAGCGGTATTTTTCGCCACACGTAGAAGACTGCTACGCAACTCAGCGAAACGGCCGGTTAGCAATAGTTTGCCTGCCACTTTAGTTTTGCGAAGCAAAGCCTTATAAGGATGCGGACTTGCACGAAACGCTTGCCAACCTTTCCCAACCAAAGAGGTCGATTTTGTCCCTTTACGCTGTCGCATGTAGTGTCTGGATATATCCCTGATTACCCCAAACTCACCGCGAATGGCCCGACCAAGCATACGAACAGGTACCGTTAGTCGCCACGACAGACTTTTTCGCATATTGTTCATGTCGGACTGACTTTCACTAAGTTGTTGACTCAGTGTTTCAACCTTTAATTTAAGAGGTTCGTCTTCAACATAATTATTATTTAAAAGAAGAACTTCTTTTTGCGCATTCTCCAACAATTGCTGAGTAACCAGCTGTTGCTCTCGCTGTTGTATAAGCGTTTCCTGAAGCAACAGCAATTGCTCTTGCATAGAAGAAATCATTGCCTGCTTTTCTTCGTTATCGATCATCAGATGATGCTCAGCAACACGAATTTTTTGTTGCATATCATCCTGCTTTTCATTTTCTTGCTTAACCTGTTTTGATAGCAACTCACCCAGAGTCAACCCCTGCATTTTTAAAAATCCTTCCTTCTCAGTAGAATAATATTCAATATGGCGACTGACTATCGCCTGTTCACTTGGCCGAGATAAACGGAATCGCAGATAATCAATATCGAAAATCAATTCGAATGGAACTAAGTATGAAAATAGATAAAATGCCAAACGATTAGTTCTTTCTTGTTCATCGTCTGCCAAGGTTATATATTTATATGAACTGTCACCAACGACTGTCGTTGGTATACCAGCGAAAATTCCTTCTAATCCCACACTAGAATTAATCGTTAAAATCTCTCGACAACGCTGGACGAAAGACAAACTGGTCGGTGAACTGTCGATCTCATACTCACCCTCCTTGAGCTGGAACTGACTACCAGGATGAGTGCGAATTAATAATTTTTTCTCTGGAAAACGTGTACGCGCATAGGAAAGCAACGTCAGATTAGTGAATTCTTCACCATAAGCAACGAGATTTGAATCGTCTTCAACCTGTAATGCGATCCCCAGATCGGCATCACACTGCTGCTCATGAGTATTTGGCACACGCAGGAAGTAACGATGCAACTCCTCTATGGAAAGATCGACCTGGCACTGTTCCTGAACCGCCAAATAGCGCTTCTCTGCCTCTGTGTGACCGTTAACACCTGAGAAATCCAAATACCCTGTACTATAATAAGAGGGCATTCTCAACGGCCCTACTTCAAAGTGCATGACAGGAATAGATAAAGACTCGGCAACGGCCTCCAGAGAAGGGCAATTGCAAATTGACAATATCCCCTCTATTTTTCCAGACTCATAGCCTTGGAGATGGTTTAGCAGCTCAGCTTCCAGCTCGGGGATTCGCTGGGTCAGCATTTTCTTGAACGCCAACATCGGATTGTAGTTTGAAGAGTCTAATAAACTCTCAAATACACTCTCTCTCAAATGGTAATAATCATGACTGGCCAATAGCTCATCAGACGGAATGCTGTAACCCAAATTATTCATTGTAGGTACATCAAATTCCCAACGTTCTGACTTGCGCCACTCTTCCGGAGACAACAAGTAATCATTACCGGCGATAAAAAGTGAACGCTGCTGCAATGAGTTAAGCAGGCGATAAAATATCCATAAATAGGGAGCTTTCACTCCCCTAAACGGATATGGCGGTAAGAATACAGCAATCATTGCTCTAATTACTCCTCGCTTAAAACACTGATAGGGGCATAAACAACCCCCCCGAGTTCACGAGAGGACCAAAACTTCAATCTCATCATTGGTCTGCGTTGATCCAACTCTTCTCGCTCGCCGCCTTGCAGCGATGCCAAGCCGCAATGAACCAGGTAATCTCCTGAGTTAATTGGCAATTTAACCTTATAAATCACATGCTGCTCACCAGCCTTGAGGATTAAAGGTTTGCCGGCTCCAATGTTGCTGTCCCCCCAAATATCTCCCCCCTGCGCTTTAGAGATGGAGATTCCCAAGGCAACATCTCGAATCTCTTCTGAAGCAAGGATAGTAAAATCCAAGGTCAGTTCATCACCAGAACGTACCAAAGGCTTATCGGAGAGTGAAGTGCCATCCGATTTTATCACTTCGAGATTTTGAATAATCGCTCGAGCACTGCCAAAGCGCTTTTCTCCCACTTCGGTATTCAACTGCCCCTGTTGCAAACCCTGCAAGTCAGATTGATTCATCACAACAGACGAGGAGATCTTGCCCGTATTCTCTCGTTTCACTGCTTGCGACAACAGCATTCCTTTCTCATAAGCCAGAACAGCAGCCAGTACGTCATAGGTGTCGCCCACTAACTCCCCATTGTTCATAACCAAACAACGGTCAGCGTATTCCAGAATACTACCGGTAGAGTGGGTCACCATGATAATAGTGACCCCCTTAGCACGAAGAGCCTCCATGCGTTTATAGCATTTATATTGAAAACCGATATCGCCTACGGCTAACGCCTCGTCCACGATAAGGATTTCAGGTTCGACACAGGCTTGGACAGCAAAAGCCAGACGAATATACATCCCGCTTGAGTATGTTTTAACGGGTTGATCGATAAACTCGCCAATATCTGCGAAGTCAGTAATCTCCTGAAAACGCTCATCGATCTGTTCACGGGAAAAACCTAGAACAGAGCCATTAAGATAGACATTATCACGCCCCGTGAACTCAGGATTGAACCCTGCGCCTAACTCAAGTAGGGCCGCAATACGGCCATTGACTTGTATTTCTCCCTGAGTTGGAGTCAGCGTACCGCATATCATCTGTAATAACGTTGACTTACCTGCACCATTTCGTCCGATAATACCTACGGTCTCACCTTTCTTAATAGAGAATGAGACATCGCGAAGTGCCCAAAACTCGCGGAAATAGCGGCGAGACTCACGTCGTACTACACGTTGTAACCTCGGAGCAAAAAACTGTTTTAAACGATCTCGTGGACGATCATAAATTTGATAACATTTGCTCAATGCAGTCACTTGGATCGCGATTTCATTAGAGGACATCAGCAAACCCCTTTCTGGTTTTCTGGAAGAATACAAAACCGAACCATGCAACTAATGATGCCGCCAGGGTGTAAACAGCTAAACCTTGCCATTCAGGCAAACGCCCCCAAATTAAGACATTCCGTGATTGCTCAATAATAAATGTTAGGGGATTAAGCATTATCCAAATGCGATATTTTTCCGGTAACGACGTGATAGGGAAAAATACTGGTGACAAAAACATCATAACCGTTGTGATAATGACAGTCGTCTGACCAACATCGCGTATAAAAACACCCAGGGATGCCAATATCCATGCCAATCCAAGGCAAAAAACGACCAGCGGCAAGAAAACTAACGGTATAAAAACGACGGTCCAGTGCAGAAAACCGTTGAATAAAAAGAATGCACATAGCAGTACAACCAAGCTGATCAGGGTATGGAACAACGCAGCGCATAACCCAATCACTGGCAACGTTTCCAAAGGGAAAACCACTTTCTTCACATAGTTGGTATTCCCTAGGATAATTTGCGGTGCCCGATTAACCACCTCGGCAAAAAAACCATGCACAATCATGCCAACAAAGAGGATTACAGCAAACTGCGTACGGCTTTCATCGCCACCGACGGACCAACGTGCTTTAAAAACAACCGAAAAAACAAATGTATAGACCGTCAACATAAACAAAGGATTGAGGAACGACCATGCCAGTCCCATAGTGGAACCCTTGTATCGCCCAACAACCTCACGTTTTGTCATTTGCAAGATCAGCGATTTGAACCCCCAAATGTTACGGATCAGAGCTAGGGGTGACAGAGGTTGCGATTTATGAGGATTACTCATTACCCCACCCCGCTGCCATACCAACATTTTGCGCTTCGAAATTGCATCCAGTCATAACAAACATAATCAATACCTTAGATGTAATTGAACTCATAAAACATAGACATCATCTTCAATCATGTTACCGCTTGATTTCAGGAGAAGTCATGGGAATAGTCTTCAAACAGGTAGTATTCACCTTGGATCTCTGTGGATCGTGCCACCATCCCCATTTATTGAAATATAAGACAACTGATTTCATGTGATAAATGAATAAATTAAGGTTTTTATAAGAACCTTTACCAAAAACATGGATGATAGTAGCACCAGGGAAGTAGACAATATCGCTCATTGACAAAGCCCGGCGGCACAAATCCACATCTTCTAAATACATAAAATACCGTTCATCAAATCCTCCCAAGTTCGCTAACAACGTGGATTCAACCAGCATAAAACAACCAGAAACTGAAGGAACTGCGAAGGATTTAGTGTAATCAGCACGCTGGATTTCATAAGTGGCATCCAGCTTAGCTCCCCATTTAGGGAAAAAGCGCCGAAGAAACAAATTGGCAGGTGTAGGCAGTAAGCGGCAACTGTATTGGAATCGCCCATCGCTATATTGAATGCGAGGAGAAACAAAGCGGTGTTTTTGGTTCCGCGCAAAATTGTAGAGACTCTCGAGCGCCCCCGAGGTAAAACTGATATCTGGGTTACAAATCAAAAAATATTCACATTCATTCAGATAACGCTTCATTGCCAGATTATGGCCGTAGCCAAAACCGTTATTGGCTTCCGCACAAATATAACTAATGCGATGATTATCTAGTTTTGCAGCCCATTCAGAACCACCGTTATCAACCAAAACTATTTTTTGAACACATTTTTCGCTAAGCAAAGAAAGTAACGTGTCTTCTAGTTGGGCATAGCTATGGTTATACAATACGATTGAAGCAACAATTTGGTATTGTTTTTGTTTTGAAAACATGCCGTATGAAGTTCCTAACCAATAATCATTTAAAAACAATCAGTTACAAGAGTGTGATGGCTGATGTATTATCACTCGTCTATTGGAACGCAAACCGTCACCAATAAACAAAAACATCAAAGGGGATAAAATTATCCCCTTTTATTCCATGCAAACCAAGATCCACCTACTGCAACAGTTTGCGAATCACAGCATGTAACTGCTGGCGCCAAGCGCTAGGTTTAAGATTCAACGCGCAGATCTTATCAGTGTTAAGAACAGAGTATACAGGCCGGGACGCAGGTGTAGGATACTCTTGCGTAGTAATCGGATTCACGATGACCTGATGTGGGTATAGCCCACTTTCAGTAGCCTGTTGGAAAATTATCTGCGCAAACTCATACCAAGAAACCATTGAATCACCACAAAAGTGATAGACACCGTATTCACCTGGTTCTTGCAGCATGGATATTATGGCATCAGCGATATCACCGGCATAAGTCGGGCAGCCTTGCTGATCGCTTACCACGCCAAGTTCACCCCTTTGTGACCCGACGCGCAACATCGTTTTAACAAAATTATTGCCGTACTCGCTAAACACCCAAGCCGTTCTTATTACAATAGTTTTTGGATTAGCCTTCAGCGCAGCAATCTCACCTTCAAGCTTGGTTTTACCATAAATGTTTTGTGGCGAGCAGGGAGCATCTTCGCAGTAGGGTTCTTCCGAACGGCCATCAAAAACATAGTCGGTTGATACGTGTACAAAAGGAATATTTCGTGCAGCAGCAGCTGCTGCCAGGTAGCCAGGCCCGTAGGTATTGATTGCTTTAGCTACATCTGGTTCAGATTCAGCCTTATCAACAGCAGTATAAGCGGCGGCGTTTACGATAACATCGGGCTCAAATTCCGTCACCGCTTGCTCAATCGCATCAGAATCACAGATGTCAAGTTGCTTGCTGTCCAGTGCTAGCAGGCTCCAATCGGTAGGAAACCTATCGCTGAAACAGCGTCCCAGTTGCCCCATAGAACCTGTCAAAAGTACACGCATTAAAAAAGCTCTCTAAGTAATTTACCTTGTAGATCCTTTGGCGATAGCAATGGCTGATCGACTGGCCAATCAATGCCAATTTCAGGATCATTCCAAAGCAAGCATGCTTCGCTAGCAGGATCATAGTACTCTGTGCACTTGTATTCGAAATCAGCAATGTCTGAAATCACTAAGAAACCATGTGCGAGACCTGGCGGAACCCAAAGTTGGTGGTGGTTATCTTCCGACAAGTGAACACCAACCCATTTTTTGTACGTCGGCGAATCGACCCTGATATCCACTACAACATCATAGACCTCCCCACGTACAACTCGGACTAGCTTGCCTTGGGGTTTGATTCGCTGGAAATGCAAACCACGCAATACTCCTTTAGAAGAACGCGAATGGTTGTCCTGAACAAAATCCACATCAATATCTAACATTTCTTGATAGCGGTTTTTTTGAAACGTTTCGACGAAAAAACCACGATGATCACCGAACACTTTCGGCTCAATCAACTTCACACCTGCGACTGGTGTCTCAATCACTTTCATTAGGTAACCTGCTAACTAATACGCTCACCTCAGAGGCCCAAAGGATGGCCGCCTGAACATGCATCCCCAGCAGTCTATCACTACCCACTCGCCCAGTTTTCGAACAGAAACTAAACGAGAATAAATTTTGGATAGCTCAATGAACGCACCGTAGACGAAGGTATCGGAGATTAGCACAATTAATCAAAATATCCGACACTCATCCACAAAAAATAGTCAAAAATTATGTGGCTCATTGAAGGATGAATCATGATATCTCATTGTTATTAAACATATTTTAATTGCAACCAACATAGAAATGGTCAATCGAGCCCTCGTTGGTTACAATTAATTTACATTATGCCATATTTTGTCATTAACGAACTTCGCTATCAACCGGGACGATAACCCCGAGGATTGTTCTTCTGCCAATTCCACGCATCACGCATCATGGCATCCAAATCACGGGTAGCCTTCCATCCCAATTCTTTGAACGCCAATTCTGGAGCGGACCAGCATTCTGCAATGTCGCCCTCTCGACGTGGTACAATTTGGTAAGCTACATTGCGACCTGAAGCCTTTTCAAAAGCATGGAGCATCTCCAACACAGAATACCCTACCCCAGTCCCCAGATTATAGACCGTAAAACCTTGGTGTTCATCGATGTGTTCAATCGCCTTGAGATGACCTTCAGCCAAATCCATGACATGAATGTAATCTCTGACACCCGTGCCATCCTGTGTCGGATAGTCGTCACCAAAAATTGACAGTTTCTCCAGTTTTCCGATTGCCACCTGAGCAATATAAGGCATCAGATTGTTAGGAATACCATTTGGATCTTCACCGATCATGCCAGATTCGTGCGCACCGACCGGGTTGAAGTAACGTAAGGCGGTAATGGAGAATTGCGGTTCTGCTTTAGCGAAATCTTGCAGAATTTGTTCTACCATCAACTTCGACGTGCCGTAAGGATTCGTCGTACCGCCAACGCGTGACGTCTCAGTCAAAGGAACTTGCTCTGGAGTACCGTACACCGTGGCAGAAGAACTGAAGATAAACTTATGCACACCCGCACGACGCATTTCCTCCAACAATACCAACGTGCCAGTGACATTGTTCTGATAATACTCTAGCGGCTTGCGCGTCGACTCTCCGACAGCCTTTAGCCCAGCAAAATGGATCACGGCCGAAATGGCGTGAGCCTCGAAGATACGGTGCAGACACTCAGCATCCAAGATATCGCCTTGGTAGAATTGAGCACTTCTGCCCGCGAGTTTCTCAACGCGACGCAGAGACTCATCGGAAGAGTTCGATAAATTATCTAACACTACGACATCTTCGCCATGTTCCAACAAAGCCAGAACAGTGTGAGAACCGATATAACCGGCCCCACCGGTGACTAAAACCGCCATAAAAACTCCTTACTCGCGCCCCTGGCGCTCAAGATGAACTGTCTTCTTTAAGCAATCAATTGATTTTAAACGAAGCTTGGACTCACGCACGCCTTTTCGATCATAATTGACCATCCATATGTCCCCAGAGTTCCCTTGGTACACTCGTTTTTGGCCAGCAAGTAAACAATCGGCCTGCCAGGAGGCTTTGACCTGGCTCCCTACAAAGAGGCTAAAATATTTAGCCGCGTTCTTGGTTATATCAAGAGAAAACCTCACTGCCTTTCTGAAGCATCCCAAGTGTGTGTGAGACAGAACATGGGGAGTTTAAGCCTTACAAAAAAAAAGAGCTGTTCAAGACAGCTCTACAGTGTGTTCCTTACGCGTCGCACTCAGTTTGACAACAGCGCCAAAATCTCGTCGGTTTTCTCTTGCATCAGCGCAACATCGGCACGAGATTCGACGTTAAGACGCACAACCGGTTCCGTATTGGAGGAACGCAGATTGAAACGCCAGCCTGCGAACGCCATGCTGATGCCATCGGTGTAGTCCACCTCATCGGCATGCGGTAAATAGTGTTGTTTAACGCTTTCGATTGACACGACAGGCTGAGCCAGCTTGATATTGATCTCACCGGAAGACGGGTAGGCGGCAATGCGATCCTGTACCAGTTGCCCCAGAGTTTGTCCCTTCACACTGACCAGCTCAGCGACCAGCAGCCATGGGATCATGCCACTGTCACAATAAGCAAAATCACGGAAATAGTGGTGAGCACTCATCTCGCCGCCATAAATGGCGTCTTCCGCACGCATGCGTTCTTTAATGAAAGCATGACCGGTTTTCGACATCACGGGTACGCCCCCGGCACCGGTGACCACATCGACGGTGTTCCAACTCAGGCGTGGATCGTGGATTATCTTCGCGCCCGGCTGTTTCTGCAAGAAGGCCTCCGCCAGCAAGCCGACGATATAATAGCCCTCAATGAAATCGCCTTTTTCATCGAACAGGAAGCAGCGATCAAAATCGCCGTCGAACGCAATGCCCATATCAGCGCCATGCTCTCGCACCGCATCGGCGGTATCCGCACGACACTCAGGCAGCAGTGGATTTGGAATGCCGTTGGGGAAAGAGCCGTCCGGCTGGTGATGCACCTTGATAAACTCCAGCGGCACACCCCGCGCCTTCAGTTGCGCTTCAATAGCATCGATCACATGCCCCGCAGCACCGTTGCCCGAGTTGATCACTAGCTTCAACGGTTTGAAATTTTTCACGTCTACATAGGACAGAATGTGTTCTACATAAGCCCCTAATACGTCCTGGCGTACGTAGCTGCCGCGCGTTGCTGTCGCTGCTAGCGCCTGAAACTGGTTTTTCTCCGCCAGCTCTTGGATCGCCCGTAACCCGGTATCACCGCTAATCGGGCGAGAGCCCTCACGCACTAACTTCATGCCGTTGTAATCAATAGGGTTATGGCTGGCGGTGACTTCTACGCCACCATCAGTTTTTAAATAGGTTGTGGCGAAATAGATTTCTTCGGTACCGGTTAAACCGATGTCTATCACATCAGTACCCGCATCCTGTAAACCCTTCGCCAGCGCCAACTTCAGGCTTTCACTGGTTAACCGCACATCGCTGCCCAACACGATATTTTTGGGCTTTAAAAACTCGCCATAGGCGCGTCCAATACGATACGCGATGTCCTCATTCAGCTCTTCGCCCAGCTTTCCCCGAATGTCATAAGCTTTAAAACACGTCAATTTTTGCAT
The DNA here is from genome assembly GCF_008011855.1 of Serratia bockelmannii. Classification (GTDB taxonomy): domain Bacteria; phylum Pseudomonadota; class Gammaproteobacteria; order Enterobacterales; family Enterobacteriaceae; genus Serratia; species Serratia bockelmannii. Next base: position 361,414 of record NZ_VOUX01000001.1, on the reverse strand, counting down.
TACCAAACCCTATTAAACTCTGCCATAGCGATCTTGCAAACGCTCAATATCATCTTCTTCCAGATAGTGCCCCGACCTGACCTCGATCATTTCCAAATCGATTTTTCCCGGGTTTTCTAGCGTATGGACACTGCCCGCAGGAATGAAGGTAGACTGATTTTCCGACAAGAAGAACTCTTGGTCATCAACGTTAACTCTTGCTGTCCCACTCACGACGACCCAATGTTCAGCACGGTGGAGATGGCGTTGTACTGACAAGCCTTCACCTGGCCGGACAATGATTCTCTTCACCTGGAAGTGCGTGCCGCTGTCGATGTCGCAAATCTTGCCCCAGGGACGATATGCGGTGGAATGCTGGCGAAAATGATGAAGATTGCGCTTTTTAAGCTCATCAACCACTTTCTTCACATCCTGCACTTTGTCCTTGTGAGCGATCAGCAAGGCATCATTGGTGTTGACCACGATCAGGTTTTCCAACCCAATGGTCGCCACCAACGCGGATTCAGAGGAAATGTAGTTGTCATTGGAATCGATCGAGATAATGTCGCCCACATTGACATTGCCCAAATGATCTTTCTTAGAAACGTCCCACAGCGAGGACCAAGAACCAACGTCACTCCAGCCAGCATCAATGGGAATCACTACAGCATCACGCGTTTTTTCCATCACCGCATAGTCGATGGAGTCGCTCGGACAGTGTTTGAAGATCGCTTGTTCAACCCGAATAAAGTTCATGTCGCGTTGGCTTTTAACCACAGACTGCTGGGTTGTGTTAAAGATGTCTGGGCTAAACTGCTGCAACTCTTGCAAAAACTTGGCGGTTTTGAACATGAACATACCGCTGTTCCAGCTATATTCACCGCTGGCGAGGTATTCTATCGCTTTCTCCAAACGTGGTTTTTCCACGAATGAATCAACCTTAAAGCAATCATGAGACAAGTGACTGCCGCGTTTGATGTAACCGTACCCGGTTTCCGGATGCTCCGGAATAATGCCAAACGTGACCAGCTGGTTGTTGACCGCAAAAGAGATTGCCGTCTGAATCGCCGCGTGGAAATTATCTACTTTCGTGATCAGATGGTCTGCAGCCAGCACCAAGAGCATGCTGTCTTCGTCTTCTTCCGCTGCAAGATGAGCGGCTAACGCCACTGCCGGCGCGGTATTGCGCCCTACGGGCTCTAAAATAATGTTGGTCGCTAATTGCCCAATTCCGCGCAATTGCTCGGCAACCAAAAAACGGTGTTCCTCGTTGCAAATGACCAGAGGAGCAGCAACTTCGATACCGGTCAGACCCGACAAACGCTGTAACGTTTGTTGCAGCAGGCTCACCCCGCTGTCATCAATAGATAAAAACTGTTTAGGAAACGATTCTCGCGACATCGGCCACAGACGACTCCCAGTACCGCCGGCCATAACCACAGGAATTAGTTTGGACATTATCTACCCTTTACTCAGCCATCGTTCTTACAAGGACGACGCCGCACGTCAGCAGCATCATTCTAAAATTCGTTCGATCATTAACCAATAGTTACACTTTGCGAAAAGCATGTATCCCTCTAACCTACCGTTCCTTAACAGAAAATTATGTATAGAAATAAACCAGGCAAGTATAAATACAGAAGGAACCACCAGCCGATAACATAACGTATTAACGCAAAAAAGAGCAGCATCGTGCTGCTCTTTCAGATTAATGCTCATAGTGAATATATTGCTAACGACTGCGGGCAAAATACTGCGCCACGCGCAGCACATCCTTCTCGTCCAACGTCCCTGAGTCGCTCAGCAAGGTAATCCAGGACTTGATGTAGGCGTACTTGGCGGAGGCCAGATCGCGCTGAGCGCTATAGAGCTGCTGTTCGGCGTTGAGCACGTCAACGTTGACACGTTGCCCGGCCAGCACGCTTTGCCGGGTCGCCGTCACCTGTGTGGTGGCAGACTGTACCGCCAGCTCATAGGCCGCCACCTTGGCGCGGCTGCTGATGCACAGATTGTACTGCTTGCGCAGATCGTTGAGCGTGGTGCCCGTCTGCGCATCCATTTCATACATCGCCTGGCCATAGCGCGCCGCCGCCTGCCGGGTCGACGCCGAAACGCCGCCGCCGGAATAAATAGGCATACTGACCTGCACGCCGATACTGTCGGTACGGTATTTCTGGTTAACCGTGTTATCGCTGCTGGAATCGTTTTCCGAATGCGAAGCATACAGCTGAACCTGCGGCATAAAGCCCGCCCGATTCCTTTCGACGTCATACTTAGCGGCATCCACGCCATGACGCGAGGCGGCTAGCACCGGGTTGTTCTCCAGCGCGATCTTTTGCCACTCTTCAAATTTGGACGGGATCAGCGGCGCCACCTTAAACTTGCCCGGCCGCAAAACCTGCAATTCATCCAGTTGGTTCAGCGGTATGCCGATAATCACTTCCAATTCGCGCTGCGCGGCGTCCAGCGCATCGCGCGCTTCGATTATCTGCGCTTCGGCCAGGCTGTAGCGCGCCTGGGTTTCTGATACGTCGGTAATGGTGCCTTCACCGGCGCTCATCAGGCGATCGTTCAAGGTCAACTGTTCCTTGTAAGCCGCCTTTTGCGCTTCGGCCAACGCGATTTGATCCTTGGAATAGGCCACTTCGACATAGGCGTTAATCACCCTAACAGCAAGATCCAGCAACTTACTGCGATAGCGCTCGTCCGACATCATCGTCTGCGCTACGCCGGCTTTGTAACGCGCGTACGCTTCATAATCGAACAGCGGCTGCGTCAGCGTGATCGAACTGGAATAACTGCGATATTGTTGCCGCCGGGTGACCTCCGAAACATTGCCGAAAAAGTCGCTCTGCGGATATTTTTGCGTCTGCCAATTGCGCGGCGAATTCTGATAGTTCAACGACACTTTCGGCAGCAGCCCCGCCCTGCCGATGTTTTCGTTCTCATCTCCCGCTTCTTTCTCTTTTATAGCCGCCCGGAAGGTCGGGTCCTTTTCTAATGCCAGCGAATATGCGTCTAAAATCCCTATCGAATAAACCGGCGCAGATATCGCAAACAAAAGGGTGCCGATAACCAGACCGGCAGCCTGTCGTTTTGATTGAATCAAAATTATTCCTCGGTTAATGAAGTATGAGCGCGATCCAAAATAGGTTTAAACAGATAGCTCAGCAGTGAGCGCGACCCCGTTTTCACGAACACCTCTACCGGCATCCCCGGCTTGATGTCCTCGCCACTGAGCATCTTCATGCCCTCCGGTGAGACCGTAACCTGCATCTGGTAGTAAGGCTCACCGTTGGCTTTGTCGACCAGACGGTCGGCGGAAACCAATGTGACCGTTCCTGGAATTTTCGGGGTTTTGTTTTGGTTGAAGGCGGTAAACATCAGATCCACCGGCAACCCGTTGTACACCTTATCGATCAGGTCGACTTTCAGGCGAGAATCCACCACCAGCGTCGCCTGGCTGGGTACAACGTCCATCAGGTGGTCACCCGCTCCCACGACGCCCCCCTGAGTGAAGATATTCAATCCGACCACGGTGCCGTCCACCGGTGAGGTGATGGCGGTGTTGCCCAGATCGAAATCGGCCATTTGCAGCTTATTGCGAAACTCACTGGCGTCCATTTGGGTTTGTGCCAGTTGCGTTCTGACCTCGCGTTGATAGTCGGCGAAACGTTGATCGATACGCTGCTGAGATTCTTGCAGCTGCTTTTGCAATTGGCCAATCCGCCCGACAGTTTCATCGATGCTGCTATTCACTTCGGCGAACTGACGCTGAACTTCCAGATAGCGATTGCGTGGCAGGTAGCCGTCCGCAGCCAGCTGCTTCATGCTGTTCATCTGTTCACGCAGGCTGGAAAGTTGGATCTGCTTGTTGACGCGTGAATCCTGCAGGCCTTTCAATTGGAAACGAATCCCGTCCATCGACTGCTTATAACCGTCAATTTCACTTTGCAGCCCCTGGCGGCGGGAAGCGAACAGCTGCGTTTGCAACGCGATAATTTCAGCCACACGCGGCTGATCCTTGATCTGGGTAAAAATGGGAGAAAAAGTGACGCTACTCAGACCATCGCGTTCGGCGAGTAAACGCCCTTCGGTGGCCAGCGTGGTGTAGTACTGGTCGCGCAGGGAATCGACCTGCGCCTGTGCCTGCACCTGGCTCAACTGCACCAGGACTTCACCGGCTTTCACCTTGTCGCCCTCTTTCACCGCGATATTTTTGATGATGCCGCTGGCCGGTGCCTGCACCGTTTTGCGGTTGCCGGAAACGGTTACCGATCCCGGTGATGCCACCCCTTTATCCAGGGGCGCAAACGCTGCCCAAGCCAAAAATCCGAACAGACCAATTCCCACCACCAGCCAGCCCATCCGGGTAAACCGCCGTTCATCCTGTGGGATCTCTTCAATATACGAGTCTTGCGGCTCGCCAATGTGCGTCGACATACCAACTCCTTTAAACTGCGGACGGCAATAAAGCCATCAGGCAATTCACGGCTTAATTAATTTGCGTTTTTGGGATATTGCCTTCATCTGGCTCAGAATTTACCGCCCTCACCGCTTGCTGAGGCTGTTGCGTCTGCGCTTTTTGCGCATTGGCTAACGCCTGAAGCACTTGTTGAGTCGGGCCGAACGCGTTGACGTTGCCATTCACCAAGAGCAACAGCTTGCTGGTCATCGACAGCAAATTGGTGCGATGGGTAATCAGAACCACCGTTTTATTACGTTGCTTGAGGAACATAATGGCCTGGTTCAACGCTTTCTCGCCCGCATCATCCAGATTGGAGTTAGGCTCATCCAAAACCACCAGCGAAGGGTCGCCGTACAGTGCGCGCGCCAGGCCGATACGCTGTTTCTGCCCACCGGACAGCCCAGCGCCACCGTTGCCGAGCACCGAATCGTAGCCGTTCGGGAAACGCAGGATCAGTTCGTGCACACCGGCCAACTTAGCGGCTTCAATGACCTTCTCTGAGTCGATCTCGTTAAAGCGAGCGATATTCTCGGCGATAGTCCCGGCAAACAGCTCAATGTCCTGCGGCAGATAGCCGATATACGGCCCCAACTCATCCTTGTTCCACTGATAGATGTCAGCATTATCCAACCGAACAATCCCTTCACTGACCGGCCAAATGCCGACCAGCAAACGAGCCAGCGTCGATTTCCCCGACGCGCTCGGGCCAATGATCCCCAGCACGTCACCAGGCTGAATGGCAAAACTCACGTTATGCAATACCGCATCGCCTTTGGATCCCGGCGGCGTAGCGGTGACGCCTTCTACGGCAAGCACCCCTTCCGGACGCGGCAAGGACATACCGGTACCACGTTGCGGGTGCGTTTCCAGCAGCTTGACCAACCGGCCATAAGAAAGCTTCGCCGCGCTGTAGCTCTTCCAGACGTTAATAACCTGCTCAATCGGCGCCAGCGTTCGCCCCATCAGAATGGAGCCGGCAATCATCATACCGGGCGTGATGTGCCCATCGATAGCCAGCCACCCCCCCAGCCCCAACACCAGTGATTGCAGCGACATGCGCACAAACTTGGTGATCGACGTGACCCGCGATGCGCGTTCGCTGGCGATGCGTTGGCTGTTCAAGAATCGCTGGTGCAGACCGAACCACCGGCGTTTCAGGTTAGGCAACATCCCTAAAGCCTCGATCACTTCGGCATTTCGCAGATTGGTGCTGGCCAACGTACCGGACATAATCGACAGCTTGCTGGCTTCCGCCAGCGGCTTTTTCGACACCATTTCGTTGATCACCGCCAATGCGATCAACAACAGTGCACCGACCAGGGCGAACAGCCCCAACCAAGGGTTAAAGAGGAATATCACCAACAGATAGATCGGAAACCACGGTGCATCAAAGAAGGCGAACAGCGCGCTGCCGGTGAGGAATTGGCGCAGATTGGTCAAGTCGCTCAGCATCTGGCCGGCGTCAGAAGAACCGTTTTTCAGATTCGCCTCGTAGGCCGCAGTGTAGACTCGCGTGTTGAGACGCATATCCAGCTGACTGCCGATACGGATCACCACCATGCTGCGCACGTATTCCAACAGCGACATCATGCCGAACATGCCCAGCATGATCAGCGTCAGCATCAACAGCGTGATTTCATTACGCGAAGGAAGCACCCGGTCGTAAACCTGGAGCATATAGATAGAAGGAACTAGCATTAATAAATTAATAAATGCGGTAAATATGCCAACGGTCCAAAAAACCTTACTGCGAGTCCGTATAACATCCGCAATTTCATTGCGCGGTATAAATTGATTCACTTTCTGCCCTTACATCATGTGCACTGTCAGTCAAAATCCGCATTGGACTCTTATAAGGAAAATCCTAAAAAGGGAAAAATAAAATAAATCCTAAAGAACCCCCCCCCCAGACATGCTCGAGACTGCAGATACTTTTTCTAACTATAGGTAGAGAAAGTGGATATCAGCAAGGCCGTAAGCAAAAAAAATCGCCTCACGAACTACAGAAAAAAACAAATGAAAACAGTGAGGTAAATAGTAGACAGGGCAACGCGAGTTTAGTACGAAAGGGAATAAATTAGAGATAATGACGTAGTTCACAATTTTCAAAGAATACGGGGTGTTTACACACCCCGTATTATTGATTGACTAACAGTTTCAATGGGCATTATAACCCACTGGAATTCATCCTTACGCGTAGTGCAGAGTATCCACCAATTGCTGGTGGTTTTGCCCTGTCAGGTATACCACGGTATCGTTGAGGTCCAGCGTGTGGTTATCGTTGTTGTCGATAATTACATACGAGCTTGCAGTGTTGCCGCCACCGCTGAATACAACGGATGCCACACCCACTTTCGCCGTCAGCGAGTTGCTGCTATCCAGACCCAAGATACCACCCAACAGGCCGATAACGCCGTTGGTCAAACCGCCCACCAGTGTCCCCAACAACGCATCCAACGTGTCGGCAGAGCGCGTACCGTAGTTCGCTACCGCAGTGCCGCTGGCGTCATCGGAAATAGTCAGGCCGCCATGGTTCACGTCGACAATCGAGTCCTTGAGGCTATTAAAGTCCTTGATGGTCACACCCGCCTGCGTGTTACTCGCCTTGATGTCATAGGTGTTGGCACCTGCGCCACCGGTCAGCGTGGTGTTGCCAATCACGCCCAGGGTATCGGCAGCACTGGAGCCTTCTACGGTCATCTGGTAACCGTTCAGGCCCAACGCCGTCAACACCGGCGCCAACAGGTTGGTGGTAATGACGCTCAGCGGCAGAATGTTCAGCAATTGAACGATGATACCGTCACCGGTACCGCCATGGCTGGAGTCGAGATTCAGACCCCCGGTGTTGGTGGACGCATTGATATCACGCACGTTGCTGAAACCGCTGCCCAACGTCAGATCCAGCGCGTGATCACCGGTCACGTTGATGGTCTGAACCTGCGCATTGGTGCCGGCCAGTGACAGAATGTTGTCAAAGCTGCCGGTACCGCCTGAGGCCACGTTCACCGTGGTCAGAGCGGTGCCCAACAAGGCGCTGCTGCTGCTGTTAAGGGTAATGGCGCCGGCATTCACATTGGAAGAACTCACCGCATCAAAGTTGATATTGAAATGATCGGTGGCGTTCTGCACGAAGGTGAAGTTCAGCGTACTGGCGGAAGTCGCGTCCCCTTTCACTTCCAACTGCGCGGCGTTGCCACCGGCGGCGTTAATGACGTTGACGTTAGCCAGACCGGAGATCACAAAACCTTGTGAGCCCAGGTTGGTGGCCGCCGCGTTCTGCGTAACCGTGCCGCCCGTGGTGCCTTCCACCGTAGATGTGCCGTTGGTCAGGCCAAAGTCAAAGGTGTGGGTCGGCGTTGTGACGCTGGTGGTGGTCGGTGAACCGATTAGCGGAGTCGTAATCAGCGTACCGACGGACTTGCCGATATAGCCGGTCAGGTCAATTTTCTCAAAGTTCGAGAAGTTGTTAGCGTTGCTGGTTACGGTACTGGTGCGAACGCCCAGGGCGTTTTGGTTGGTTACTACAGTTTTGGTGATGAAGTTGGCGGAGATGGAGTCCGTACCCGCACCACCATCAGCCTTAACCGTGTTCGCGACAGTATTCGCCCCACCGGAAACCCCGTTGCCCACCCAGTGCAGGCTATCGTTGCCGGCGCCGAGGTTGAACTGTGCGGTACCGGTAGCAATGTTTGCCGCCGATGTGACAACTACGTCATCCGCACCCGAACTGGCGTTCAGGATGACGTTGCCGTTATTCACGGTGATATCTACACCTGGATTAACACCATTGTCAGACAAGTTGACCGTTGCTGCGCTGGTGCCGTTGATGGTCAGATTCGCCAGATGGTCGGCGAACTTCAGGTTCACGATGCTAGCGGCATTGGCGTTCAGTTGAACATTCGTCAGTACCGCTGTTTCGGCGTTGCTGATTTGATGCGATGTGCCGGTGTTGACGGTGCCGGTTGCGTTACCGCCGGCGGCTGTTGCCGTCAGAGACGCAGCGGTTTTGTACAGCAAGCTGGTACCGATGTCGTATTCAAAGCCATGCTGCTGGGTTACAGTCGTGGCGTCAGTGGCCGTTGAGTTGCGGAGGTCGTTTATGATGGCTTGGGTGATAACCGATTTGTCACTTCCTAAACCACTATAGAGAGCCAATTGTGCTGTGGTAGCGGCAACACCATGTACCAATGTATAGACATGCTGAATAAAAGCATCGCCTGTCAGCTGGGCACCTTTCTGCTGAAACTCACTTGAACTCAACAATTTAGCCGTCAGAGTTGTAGACGTCAGGCTTCCTGAGGAAAGAATTTTGCCCCAGGTATCCAAGGCCTGCGCATCGATTCCACGTCCTGGAACACCTAAATAGACCGCGGCGACCTGCTCTTGAATATTCAATGCAGGCAATTGCCCTGGAGTATAAACGCTAGTAATGGCGTTGAAATGAGCCTGTGCCGTAGCATCTGAAGGCGCAACACTGCCACGAAGTGCTTCGATAATATCTACAACAACACTGCCACGCGTTGCGCCACCGTCAAGTAATGCCAAATAGCTTGACGATTCAGCAGCAGTAGGAGCTCGCTCAAAACCGTACTGGAAAATGCGAGCAACAAAATCTGCATTGCTAAGCGAAGTGAGATAAACACGATCATTAACAAATGTTTGCGCCACCTTATCCAAGGTAGTCACCCCACCGTTCAATGCCCCCCCCCAATAGTTCAAACCAGAGGTGGAAAGCCCAGCGCCAAGTACATGATAAATAGCGGCAACATCAGAAGCCCCTGTACCAGCAGAAGCGGGTACTGATGATGGGAAAAGTGCCGATTTTATTTTTCCATCGAAAAAGCTCTGCTGTGACAGTGTGGCACTGTCGTTTCCAGCGTAATTGGATAGGTCATTGATTATACTTTGAACAATAACACCAACACTGTTTCCTGTAGCCAACAAGGCGTTGACAACCTCAGTGGAAGGCGCAACTCCATGAACATTAGTATAAATAGTTTGAATAACTTCAGCAGGCGTTTTTGCTCCGAAACGGGCAACACCATCAGCAGATGCTATCAACCCATTGATAAATTGCAGATCGGTTTTATTTCCCAACTGGAGTTGCTGCGCAAAATAGTCAATAGTAGATGTGGATGCACTCTTACCTAAAACAGCATAGTAGATTGATGCCGATTCGTATTGTGACACTAGAGAAGCCATAACATCCCCCTTGGATGCATGATTTTACAATCAAAATATTACGACACTGACCAACGGAAGATGTCAGTACAAGTAGTAATAAAGAATAAAAAAACTCTACTGCACCTAAAGAAAAGAAAAGGAATTGATATTTGTCAAGGCAACCGTGTCAAATCAGACGGTAGGACGAGGCATCAAGCAGAAAAGTAAACACCGAAATAATTTCAAATGAAATTTAATTTTTATCACAAAAAAACAGCAAGATAATCTATAAAAATAAAATTATTCCTATATACGTATAACGCAATATCAAGCAATATAGGATAAGTGGCTGATAAGTTTGGGAAAGCCATTCGCATTAATATTCTAAGCATTCATCTTTTACCAACATAAGAATCTGCAATTATTAGCAAAAAGGGGATAATATGAACCATAGACAGTTACTTCGCAGCCTAGCGAAAAAAGCGATGATAACAGCGTTCGGTTTACTCTGCGGGACAAGTACCCATGCTTTTGAAGTGGGTATCAACATGCACGTACGACACTACCCCAACACGGGTGATTACTATCTTAACCTGGCAAAAGAGTATGGCTTCACATCAATAAGAGAGGATTATCCTTGGGCGCAGGTAGAAGGACCTCAAGGGAAATACTCTCTCATCGGGAACTTAGGAAAAGTCGACGCAGTATTTGCGCAAAGTGAAAAAAATTTCGGGTTAAGTTCCATGTTGGTTTTAGCCTATACAAATCCACTTTATGACAAAGGAGGATACCCTCAAAGTGAAGCAGCAATAGATGCTTTCGCCAATTACGCATATTGGACAGCTAAAAGATTCAAGGGAAAAGTAAAATACTATGAAATATGGAATGAGTGGTTAGTTGGGACAGGAGTCAGAGGAGCAAAAAATCCGCCATCTGAAACTGTTTTCTTTGAGCTCGTTAAGAAAACTGCTCTGGCAATAAAAAAAGCGGATCCTGATGCTATCGTGATGACGGGTTCGTTAAACCCATTGAAAGAAAAAGATAATGCCTGGTTGGATAAATTGCTGGATATGGACTTAATGCATTATGTAGATGCTATTTCAGTCCATCCGTATTCTTATCGCAATCCAGATAATGAGATGAGAAAACCTGAAGGTAATTTGGCGGGGATAGATATTTTTGAAGATAAATTAAGAAAAAAAACTGGACGCACAATCCCTATCTATATTACAGAAATGGGGTTCCCAACACATATTGGTGACGGTGGAATATCAGGCAACCTAGCTGCTCAAAATGTCATTAAATACACATTATTAGCCAAGTCACGAGATTACATTAAAGGGATATGGTGGTATGACTTGATTGACGATGGGGCAAATGATAGAAACCGCGAGCATAGATTTGGATTCATTTCACAGAATTTATCCCCTAAACCAGCCGCAACTTATCTTAAAAAGATATCCAGTTATGTCGAAAAATTTCAGGTCGTGCATTACAAACAATCAATCAAAGGGGAAAATAGCATACAGCTAAGTAACGGAGAAGAAAAAGCCGTCATCACATGGGATAACAAGCCCGAAGAAAAAGAAACCAACCTTATTAACAGAATAGCAGGCCTTGCAAAAGACAAAAAAACTTCAGACGTAACACCGTTATTGATCGAAGATAAAAAAAATAACACCATAATCGAGGAAAAAAATGGAACTCCAACTCTCAAGATATCTAATTAAAAGTGATGACTTAAGTTGAGGACATGCACTGGCATGAAAAGCCTTTATATTACAGCCCCCAAAGGGGGCCTTAAAATTGGTTCAACGAAACTTAGCATGAACCAATAGAAAACGGCAGTCAGAATGTTTAGGTTTTTATTCTCCAAAACACACCCTAACCCTTCAAAACTGCCGCCACTATGAATGCTAACCTTTGCCTCCTGTTTTGGAGTTCCTTGTCGTTAATTCATTCTCACATCCTTCTGCCAACACCTTGCTTGTTCTGTAAGTATCCCGATAAAACGAACCATTCATTTTTAGAAATATTCCAACATAGTGATTATCTCCCCTGAGAAGATCACCATGTGCAAAGCCCGATTTACCGAATGCCAGATCATTACCGTTTTTAAGTCTGTCGAAGCAGGACGTACCGCCAACGATGTATGCCGCGAAGCGGGAATGTCTGAAGCAAAGTATGGCGGGATGGAAGCTTCTACTATCAAAAAAATGAAGGATCTTGAGGACGAAAACCGGCGACTCAAACAGATGTTTTCCGATCTCAGTCTTGAATGTCGGGCCCCGAAAGACATTTTCGAAAAAATCTTTAAACCAGTGATGAAGCGGGTGCCCGTCAATTATCTAGCGGCACAATTTGCCATGAGCATCCGCCAGGCATTCGGGACATTATCCCTGAGCAGGACGCTGTATTTTTATCAACCCGATACCGGGCGTGATGAACCGGAGATCCTCACGTTGACTGTACTGGCAGAACGTTATCCGCGATGCGGTTTTAAGAAGTTGTTACTGTTGCTGTGCAGACAGGACAGCAGCTGGAGCCATAAACGTGTTCACCGAATTTACTGCCTGCAGAAACTGAGTTTTCGTCGCAGGGGGAAACTCCCGCCGGTACGTAACCCGACACCACTGGCAACGCCAGGAGCGTCTAACCAAAGCTGGTCGTTGATTGTATACATGATGTGTTGGTCTGTGGCTGGACTTTTCGGACCTTTAATATGGTGGATAATTTTAATCGTGAAGCGATGGCGATAGAAATCAACCTGAATATCCCGGCTCAGCGTGTCGTCCGGGTACTGGAGCGGGGCGTGGCAAACCGCGGCTACCCGCTTAAAATACAGATGGGTAACGAACCAGAACTGGTCTCACTAGCGCTGTCACAGCAGGCCGAATAATATGGAGGAATTCTGGAGATTATTAAACCATGTAAACCGACGCAGAATGCCTTCATCGAACCGTTCACCCAAACGTACCAGTCAGAAATACTTGATTTCAATTTGTTGAACGAGGCACGGAAATCACAGAGCGCAGGCTGACGAAATACAACAGCGAACGGCCTCATGAATCCCTGATAACCTGACGCCGGAAGAGTGTTGGCAGATGGCTGAAAATTCGGAAATCTCAAAAAGCGCGTGGAACTAAACCGGATGTGCTTACAGAATCACCTACTTCATTTAGCCTTGTGTCACAAAGCCATCTTTTTGACAGATGGCCTGATTAATACAGCTGGAATATCTACTACTTAAAAATCAATAAGCACCATCTCTCTTTAAAACAACCGAGATAGTTTTAAAGAGAATAACAATATCATTCCAAAGGGCCCAGTTCTTAACATACCAAGCATCAAAATAAACCCGTGTATCGTAATCAATATCGTTACGCCCACTTACTTGCCATAACCCAGTCATTCCAGGCTTAGCCATATAATAATAGTCCACATCCCCAGCATAGCGCGCTAGCTCATCTTCAATGATCGGACGAGGTCCGACTAAGCTCATTTCCCCAATAAAAACATTCCACAATTGAGGCAATTCATCCAAGCTAGTTTTCCTGATAAAAGCACCAATTTTGGTAATGCGAGGATCATTTTTTAACTTAAAGTCACGTTCCCATTCAGCTCTAGCATCAACATCACTATTGAGAAGCTCATCAAGAACCTCTTTAGAGTTAGTTACCATTGAACGGAATTTAAGACATTTGAATTTTTTCCCGTTATGCCCCACTCTTTCATGCCCATAAATAGGTTTGCCTCCATCTCGTGAAACCATATAAGCGAGAAAAGCAAGAACCGGAGAAAGAATGATCATAATTGCAAGCGAACCAAATATGTCAAATATTCTTTTAGTCAATCTAGATGTTCTCTTCGCTAGGTTATTGCTAACCCTCAATATCATCACTTCATGGCTAAAGATAAATGACATATCGGTTCCATAAAGAGGAACTCCACGTAATGTAGGAATAACAGACACCGAACGACAATTATGTTTTGCCAAATTTTTTAACCAACGATCCCGCAATGCATGCTGCTCAAACTCTAACGCTACAATGAACTGAGTATTTTGAACATCAACAACAGTCCAGAGTTTATCTTCAGAATTAATTACAGGGACACCAAAATAATTATCTTTGCAAGGCTCGTCGATACATACAAATGCAGAGACATCAAATCCAAGAATAACCTCACTCTGCAAAGCAGCATAGGCTTCAAAGGCATTTTTCTTAGAACCGATAATAATCGTTTGTTTTTTCCAGTAGCCAAATTTGTCTAATAGTCTTTTTGTCAAGAATCGACCAAGAGGAACCATACAGATGATCAATACCCACGATAAAAACCACACAGAACGAGAAAAATTCCATTTAGAAAAGGCTACAAACGCTAAATCTAATACAGCAAAAATCAATAGCGTCCGTATAATTTCCTTAAGTTCAAACCAAAATGGTTTTCTATAGGTATAATGCCTCAAACGCACCCAAAACCAAGCCACGCAAACCAACGAAATAATAACCTGAGCTAATATTCGTGTTGAAAGTTGCCCCTCAAGAATAAACTTACCCGCTCCACCAAAATAACCATCAAGGATAATATAAGTAAGATAAAAAGAGAAGTTAAAGAAAAAAAGATCGGAAAGTGCAAGTGAAACCTTTGCTACACCGCCACTGCGGTATGTATGTTTCATTTCCATAAGGTTACCATAAGAAAATAATTAAAAAACATCCATCTTAGATAATGGAGACACATGGAATACGTCAAGAAATAGATGACAATTACTAAAAGAATAGGATAGGGCTAGGCTTCTAGGTATTATTTCAATACATGCTTATAAACACTCATAGTTTGCTCGACCATTTTATCAACTTTAAAGTTTTCGAGAAAAATAGATTTAGCTTGTTTCCCCATAATAGCCCATTCCTCTTTTGTCTTGCTAACTACAATAGAAGATAACTTTTCATGATGAGCGAGATCAAATAGCTCACCATTAACACCGGGGAAAATCATTTCAGGAAAAGAAGTACAATTACTTGAAATAACAGGTGTCCCATAGCTCATTGCTTCCAATGGAACCATCGCAAAACCTTCCCAGCGGCTTGGAATAATTAAAACATCGGCGTACGCAAAATAAGGGGATATTTCATCTGAGGATAACCAACCAGTATAAGTTGTCTGTGGCAATTCGGTATATAAATTGTCACCATGTACAGCCCCACCAATAATAGTCAAATGATAAGGTTTAGAATCTAGATTACTCATCATTTTGATAAGGATATCAAATCCTTTCTGATAATCTAAGCGACCAACAAATAGTAAATTAATAACCCCTGATATTTGATATGGATTCTTAAGAGAATCCATTGAGGCTGGAGCAGGAACCCCATTGTAAACAACATGCAGCTTTTCCTCCTTCAATCCATTTGCTATAGCCGCATTTTTTTCATAGACGCTAACACAAATCACAGCATCAGTAATCGGTAATAGAACTCGTTCAATCGTTCTATAAAATAATTTCTTTAGGTGGCTACCTTCCATTAAGAAAGAAAAGGCGTGCGGGCAATAAATTACTCTTGGTCTATATATAGGATACATTACTATTAAAACTAATCGCCCTAAAACCCCAGCAAAAGTACTATGAAGGTGAACAATATCAGGTTTGGTTTGGCGAATATTTTTGACAAAGTGACTAATAAAAGAGACAAAAGACCTGAGATTACGCCCTGTTCTTTCAAAAGTTAATACAGCACTGGCCGGCAGATGTTTGATTTCATCTTTCTGATTTTCTGGAACCAAACAATAAACTTCACTTACTTTGGGGTTGATAACGTGATCTGATGCAATCAATCGCATAACAGTAGCCACACCACCTTTGATTGTTTCAGCCGCATGAAAGATCTTCATATTTACTCTCTCGCTGAATTTATGCTATTAATTATATCACATACGCTTTGAGCGGATTTTTTCCAAGAATATTTTTTTACGTTATCAAATCCGGAACTTATTAGTTTAGATCTCGTTTCTTCGTCGGATATCACTTTTGCCATTGCGTCAGCCATTTCATTTATATTATATGGATCAAAATAAATTACACTTTCATTTAATACTTCTGGCATAGAAGCCTTGTTTGATGAGATAACGGGGCATCCACAAGCTTGAGCTTCCAAGGGAGGGATGCCAAACCCTTCATAGAAAGAAGGAAAAACAAAAGCAATTGCATTTTGATAGAGTGATATTAACTTTTCATCCTCTATTCTCCCAAGAAAAATAACATCATCATTTACTAGATTTTTAGAGAAATCTTGAGAGGAAAAACTAGCAGAAGATTTACCAATCACCTTCAACTTTACATTCCCACCATGCTGCCGCTTGACCAAAGAGAAAGATTCCAACATACCATGAAAGTTTTTATGGTAGTTAGGAGATGACACCGCCAATATATATTTATCTTTGTCATTCTCTTCTAGCATCCCAGGTGAAAACTCTTGCCCTACGGCGTTATAAACTATATATACGTTCTCTTTAACATAAGAGAAATAATCAAGAATCTCAGACTTCGAGAAATTACTAACAGTAATAAGAGCTTTACTATTTTTTAGCATCAAAGGCACTAGCACCGAATATAAAGCTCTAAACTTTAGAGAAAAGCTTTTTTTATACCTTTTATAGGTCACATCATGATGTGTTACAATCTGATTATTGTAGAAGGCAGGGGCAGTACTGCATAGATTAAGAAGCAGAGGAGAGCCTAGAGATTTCAAATAGCGTGGCAACTCTATTTGTTCCCAGTAATGTCCACTTTTTTTCCCGATGAATCTCACATTAAAACTGGCGGGCAATGTAGCTCTTTTTATATCCCTAGGTGCCAAGAGAACAATATCACTCCGCAGCTCAACCAACTCCATGCAAATTTGTTCGGCAAACCGTTGCACTCCCGTCACATCTTGAGTAAGGAACCTTGCATTAATATAAATCATAACATCTCTCATTATATTACAATCATTATTTATAACTATAAATGGAAATATCTTCCCGAGTACACCCTTTCTTTTTAAGAACAAAAGGAATGGCCACAAAAACAACTAAAAACATATTATTAGGGAAATTACCCAATCCCAGATTGTAGAATAACTCAATGGCTAGAGTGAAAAAAATCAAATGTCTTGCACCAAAAATGTCACAATCTTTTATGGAAAATAATTTGAATTGTATATATATAAGAATAAATAAATAAGTCAAAAAACCCACATAGCCATAATTACTAACCAAATAAATATAGGCACTATCTGTTGGGATTGCATTAATCCCGTATTGAGATTTATCCAACCCAAATGTTCCATTAATACCAAGCCCTGCGCCAAAAAGAATTTTCTCCAATGAATCTAAAGATGCAATTATTTTATGATGTTCCAGAACACGCAAGTAGATAGAATTATATGCCGCAGTTTGATTATAAACACGAACACTATCATAAACTGCATAATTATGAGTGGAATATACGAATAATAAAACTAAAACGCTTCCAATTATGAATATAGCCACTTTGGAAATTGAGGGAAGAAATCCTTCGAAGAACTTAACAAAGAAATAAACCATTAGACCAATAACAGCAGTCTTATAAGTTGTGCAAAAAATCGCCACGAAAAATAAAAGGAAAAAACCAACTCTAAGTAGTCTGCTCTTTAAAAAATGTCTGCATTCAACGGATAAAATTAGACAAAAAAGCATTAACACACCCGACATGGTAAATGACAACTGTAACCCAATTGCTCGAATATTACCCTCCGTCGAGTTGAGGCGGACACCAGCATCACTTCCCCACTGGCCAGCATCTAAACCTAAGAGGCCCATAAATGAATCCGGGAATAACTGTTGAAGAATAACAGCAATTGCATTTAAAGCCCCCAAAAAGAGTGTCATCCTAACGAATTTCACACTAAAACTAAGTAGTTCTTCTTTGCTCATTTTAGCGAAGATCAGCAGAACTGTAACAATGAATATCAAAGGAACAATATCAAACTTTAGTTGATAGAATATTATAAAAGTATGGCTGGACACAATATCCAACATTGAATATATGGAAAATACCCCTATCATCATTAACAACACGACGGGGATAACTATCTTACTGCTAACTTTTCCCTTAGAAAAACAAAGAGCAACAATAAAAAGTAAAACAATAAATGCTTCCTTCCAAACTTTAAGCACAGGGAAATCTAGCATTGCAGAAACAACACCGATAACGCCTGAAAAAAAGCACAGAGCCAAAAAAAGGAGAAGGAGTATAATTGGAATACGTTTCAATCCGAATAATTTCATTGTGAATACCATAAATAAAGTTCGTCTTATCTAAATTTTATTGTTTATCACTTCTTCTTTTTTCATGATTCTTTTGCCCGCAGATATTGATTTTACTTCAATAATCTTATAAGTAAAATGTGAAACAGTAATAACAATGGCGATTATTATCATAACTATGAAGTTGTTGTAAAACCATGATCCAAAATCCATGTAACGTAACGTACTTTCAGACTTAGTGAATACGGAGTAAGTAAAACGCAAACCAAAAATTTTTTCGCATGCCATGGCCAAACTAATTGAAATGAAGATAACCGCAGCGTGAGTCATGTAAACTGAGAATGAAATCTTACCTAAATACTCAAAAATAGATTTCCGTAAAATAAATGACCCCCATCCCATCTCGAATGAAAATACATAAATAGTGAGGAAAAATGAAAAGCTCGTGATTATACTTTTATAACCATACTGCTGTGTGACTGAGTAATAGCATAGAAGTAACGTAGCAACTTCCATCAAAGTAAATAATAATTTATTGCATTCCTTCGGTTTATAGACCTCATAAATAAAATAAGTAACCGAACCACCAAAAAAACAAGCGATTCCATAGAGAGCCTCACTTTTTATAGAAGGAAATACAGGTAAAGCTAATCCATAGAAAGCAAAGAATGAAATGGCGAAGAACGCAGAGGTCAGTACATTTTTTCTCTTATACAATAAAAATAGAACAACTGCAAAAACCGCATAGAGATAATATTCAACACTAATGCTCCAAGACGGATAATTAAATGATAGTATTTCTTTAGAAGGTAACCATGCCTGCAATAAAAATAAATTAGGTATAATTTGATCTGGTGCATTAACACCGCTGAATGCGGGTTTATTAAAGGCAATACCGTTGGATTGTGCTACATATTTTGCGCATTCAAGTATAATAAAGACAAGCAACATCATCAAATGGAGAGGGAAAATGCGAAACGTGCGATTAATAGCAAAAGCGCGCAAGTTAGAAAAATGAAACTCAGTTTTACTATACGCATGGGTCAGCACGAAACCACTTAAGACGAAGAAAAACTCAACCATATAGGTTGCATTTCTGAACAGCGGCCACTCAGTTATGCTTCCGGTAATATTGAAATGATGAAGAACAACACATAGTGCACATATGCCCCGGAAACTATCGAGAACAGTAAATCGTTTCATTTTTTACCTTGAGAGAAACTAGAGTAAATCCTACGAACCATATTATAAATTAAACTACGACTTCATTCATTTTAAAAGAATAATTTAGTTTACAGTATAGATTCGTATTTTATTAAAATATCATCGATAACAGATTTATCAAAAGAAACATTATCTATCGATAGAGCCTTGCTTAGTGCACAC
The DNA here is from genome assembly GCF_008011855.1 of Serratia bockelmannii. Taxonomy (GTDB): domain Bacteria; phylum Pseudomonadota; class Gammaproteobacteria; order Enterobacterales; family Enterobacteriaceae; genus Serratia; species Serratia bockelmannii. Next base: position 342,129 of record NZ_VOUX01000001.1, on the reverse strand, counting down.
TCCATTTCTGTATTTATATCGCAAATAACTCCATTGCCTTCATTTATAATTTCATTTATTCCACCGGGATATGCATTTGCCAACACTGGTGTCCCACAAGCAATCGCTTCGATCACAACGTTAGGATAACCTTCCCAGCGAGAGCTAGACACAAAAATATCCGCAGCTCTTAACAGCGCATATGGATTTTCCGTTGACTCTATAAAAGTCACGCTATCTTCCAATCCTAAATTTGTATGGAGCTTTTTCAACATTGCATCATCCTCTCCTTCACCGACGATCGTTAAATGGTAAACACCTTTCTCCAACCGACTGAAAGCGTTAAGTAATTGGTCATAGCCTTTCTGATACGTTAACCGGCCAATCGTCAACAGATTGACCCGCTCCTTTGGTAACTCATAGTCGCTTGCTTTTAAACTTAGTGTCTTTATACGTTTATAATCCAAGGGGTTATTTATCTTAACAAGTTTACTTTTTGGTATATCCATTTTTTCAACGAGATCATTAACCATGTCATCACTTTGGGCTACGATCACGTCATAATTTTTATAGCAGGTTTTGTATAAAAGTTTTGCAATGAAATTCTTTTCAAAAAAGCTTGGCAAGTTAGATTCCCGAGCTATCTTTCTAATTCCACGTCCAAAATATGAAAGAAAAGGTGACAAGGTTGCGTTTGAAGTTCCTGAGCTAATAAAAACTGAATCTATATCATGTTTCTTACATGTTTTTCTAATACCAAATAAAATTTTTGGAAGTGCGTACCTTGCTCTTCCTGTTACATTAATATATTCAACAACAACATCTTTTTCCAACTCTTTAACCAAAACATTTTTTTTGCTATCATTCTTATACAGAAGAAGATAAGGCTTAAACCTTCCTCTATCAATATTGTTTAAGAGAGTATAAATAACTCTATCCGCACCAGATAACCCAAGTATCGGCATTATAAAAAGAATTTTTTTCACTGTACCCTCTTTCAATTTAAAGGACCGTCATAACCAAATATCACCGCAAGCAGTTTGTCCCATTTTTGCTGCTGAAGTAGCTTTACTTCCGAAGCATTCTTATCTCCTGAAACCGCAAGATGTCTATATAGCTCTTTATTATAATAGATCTGTGATATTCTATTCTCTATTTCATCAATATTTGTGGGATTAAAATAAAGCACACTATCTTTACAGACTTCAGGAATACTGGAAACAGCAGACGCTATAACAGGGGTTCCGTATTGCATTGCTTGTAGTGGCGGGTATCCATATCCTTCATTTAAGCTAGGATAGATAAATGCATAAGCATTTTTATAAAACCAGTCCAATGACTCTGAATCAACATAGTCTATAAAAACAAATTTATCTTTGTTTTGTATATCACTATGAGGCTTATTTTTACCAAGAACAAACGTCACAATCTCGCAGTTTTTATTTTTTGTATAGAAATGGTCCAGAGCCTTAATCGCACGATAGTTATTTTTCATCCACCGATTGGCACTGACTAAAAGAAAATAACTTCCGCCAAAGGAAGTTAGATGCGTATATCTATCTCCCAGAAGTGGTTGCCCTTTACCAAACGGGCATGGAGCCGGGGACACATAGATATCGTCGCCTTTCAGGTAGGGATAAAAGCACAACATCGAATGTTTACTGTGCTCCGAAACAGTAATTACTTTTATTCTCGACTTGCTCAATAATCGTTCAAATCTATTATAGTAAAATTTCCATTCTCTCTCTCTATATAATACGCGTTTCACTGCGAGTTTTACCTTGGAGATAATACCGTCACGATAATGCCATTGAACAGGATCATAACCGCACTCAATCTCTCGTAGTCCATGTACGGTCATGATAAAATCTAATTTATCGGTTTTTATCTCGTGCAAATGATAAGGCAAAGCAGAATAAAATTTAGCGAAGCGATTTGAATTAATGAGATCGACTAACTCACGATCTCCTGAGACGCCTATTATTTCGATACCATGCTCAAAACATGTTTTTTTGATTGCCTCATCTAGCTCTCTTTTTTTATCAAATACGCAAGTGAAACTTTTGTAACCTCGCTCGATACTAGAAAAAAAAACTTGTTTAGCATATTCAGAACCGCCATGGAATCTCGATTCCGGAGAGGATTGAGTTGCAGTCAAATCAAATAAAAGCAAAATATACTCCTTAGCCTAACTTTTTGATAATCGCTGAAAAAATAGTTTTCAATTCGCGATTTATATCCAAAGCATCCCTCCCACCATATTCCTCCATGAAGTATTCGATTTTTTTTGAGATAAGCCATGGCTCTAGTTCATTACCTTGAATCTTGCCTAGTATAAGTGAATGCATACGCCCAGAGTAAATTTTTTCCGAAGCACTGAGATATTGAATATACGTATTCAACTCCGGAACGCTCTCGAATAACTCTACGTCCGCAGTTGGATTTTTACTTTTAATTTTATGATAAATCATACTATTCAATGCCGCATCCTCGACTGTTGTCGAAATAAATAGTATTTTGTTTTTCTTCAATCTTATCTCTTCTTCAACAATATTTGTCCAATCACTTACATATTCCTCTTGACTTTTATATGACTCCCACTCTAATTCCTTGGCATTTTTCAAATAAACATAGTATGCTGTAGCGCCAATTATTGTGATAGTTTTATCAAGGGTTTTATTCTTTCCATATAATGCAAATGCTAAGTCTGGAATGTATTTTGCTGGGTAATTAAAAAACTCATCCAACTTCTCTATAGAGCGTCTCTCTCTGACATAAACACCTTCTGAATTGTTAAAGGCATATTTGAACAACAGTCTATCTAGCAAGTTGAATTTCTCCGCACACCCGACACCAAGAATTATGTATGGCTTATTCTTAACCTTGGCATGACGGGCCCATAAAAACATGGCGATAGGGAAGGTTCCCCCACTCTGAATGAGCTGGCCGCCACCAATCATCAATAAAGAAAAATCATTTTTTATAGCATCCTTGATGCGTGAATTATTCTCAAGATACCAACGAAAATATTTCAGAAATCGAATTCTGTTGATGATTAGATTCTTCAACTTTCGTAAGAAAACTTTAGGAGTTATTTTTTCATTCTTATTTACTGGAACAACATTTTTTTTATCCGCATCAAAACCATGGCTTAACGGAGTATAGCCATTCTCACGGGCTAACTCTCTAATACCTTCATTAATCGCATGATCGCCAATATTATCTGAACAGATTTCATTTACTATAAGTACAGTTTTCATTATTCTCCCTTCAATATAACTACTTTTATGGCTTTCAACTATGCTTTCTTTTTATTTTAGAAAGAATAATTTTATTAATTTCTTCACAGGAGCTAATCCTCAGCGACATGCTTACCAAATAGTAGACCAACGCACCTATAATAATTTTAGTGAGTATTTCGTAAATCCCATTATCAATTTTAATAAACCATAACACCACTGACATAATCAGCGTTGCCAAAATCATAGGCAACATACTTTTTATTTGCTGCAATGCACCATGCCCATACCACTTCCCAGGATAATATGAGTTGATAAAGAAACAAATCAGCGAAACAAAAAAATTCCCAATCACAACCGCTGTAAGACCATAGGGTGCTGTAAGTAACAAAGCTCCTATAGTTATAGGCAATTTACTCAAATCAACTTTTAAATAGGTATCAGAACGACCGACAGCATTAATTAAGCTGCAATTAAGTGCACTTAGAGGAATAATCATTCGAGACAGACAAATCCACTGAATAACAACAACGGCTGGTAGCCATTTGTCAGTAAGGAAGTAGTGAACAAAAGGTTCTGCCAAGAATGTAAAGCCAACCATTGCAGGCATTACTATGAAAGCTGTCATATCTAGACTTTTCTTATATATCCGAATAAGTCTCTCCCTATCGTCTTGCGTTGCTGACATGATAGGAAATAGCACGCCCTGTAAGATATTAAATAAATTCACCGAAATCAAATCTGGGATATTTCGCCCTTGAGTATAATAACCTACTTCCTTACTTGAAAAGAAACGTCCGATTAATATTGAATAACAATTATCGACGATTGTACGAACAAAACTTGCAAACAATAATTTCGAACCAAACCCAAAAAGTTGCTTTAAAGAATCAAATGAAAAAACAAAATTCGGGCGCCATTTTAGAAAGATAGCCAGAAGAATAGTTACACAGATTGAGTTTATTATAGTCTGGTAAACAAGAGCCATAGCACCATATTCGTGATATGCCAAATACAGTGCAATTGTCCCGCTAATGACTACAGATAAAAAGTTAACCTTGGCTCTTAGTTTAAAGTTTAGCTCAATCGATAGTTTAGTCGTTTGCACTAAACATAGGGATTTGATAATAATACTAATGCCAAGCACTCGAACAATATGTGTAATCGCAGGTGAATTATAAAAGTCGGCAACAAACGGTGCTATAAAATAAATACCACCATAAAGAATAATACTTATAAGCAAGTTGAAGTAAAATACCGTCGAATAATCTACTTGAGTTCTATCTTTTTTTTGAATTAGCGCCTGAGTGAAACCACTATTAATAATAATATCCGATAATACTATAAAAATCGCAACCATCCCTATCAGTCCAAAGTCTGATGGAGAAATAATTCTCGCCAGAACAATACTGATACCGAATTGCACTCCTTGCACAAGAAACCTTTCAACTATGCTCCATATCATCCCTGATACAGCTCTATCTCTTAATGATGAATGTGTCATTATATAGACTTTATTGGTAGCAAAAAACTAGAGCTGCCAGGTGTCCCCAGCAGCTCCAATATTAGTGTTTCACGCTACAGTTTTTTATCATTAATGTAGCTATACTGATAATAACCATAGCCGCCATAGTAATTACTAGCGCGTTTCTCAACAGCATTAAGGATTACGCCCTTGATATTGATCCCATTTTGCTCAAATCGACGAATACTGAAGTCAACTTCCTTGACAGTATTAATGCCGAAACGTGCAACCATCAATGACGTTCCGACCAGCCGGCCGATTATTGATGCATCCGTTACTGCCAGAACTGGAGGTGTATCAATCAAGACCAAGTCGTATTTTTCACCTGCTACGCGCAGTAAATCTGCAAAGCGTGAGTGCATCAGAAGTTCGGATGGATTTGGCGGTATCTGACCCCGCGGAATAAAATCCATGCCCGTAATCTTCGTAGTCTGGACAGCTTTTTCGAACCCAATTTTCCCGGATAATAAATCTGATAAACCGTTTTTCCAGTCCCCACCGACCAAAGCATGTGAGTAACCTTTGCGCATGTCGGCATCGATTACCAATACTCTTTGGCCCGTTTGAGCAATAACAGCCGCGAGATTAATACTGACAAACGTTTTACCGATGTTCGGACTAGCACCAGAAATCATAAGCACATTATTATTTGCTTCCATCATTGCGAAATGCAAACTAGTACGAAGACTGCGGATTGCTTCAATGGCAAGATCAGCCGGATTACCTACAGCAAGTAAAGAAGTTGAATCAGTAGAAGAAACCTTCCTGCCACGGCGATTCGCCATTTCGATATCTTTCTTTTGCTGCCATTCAGATAAAGGAATGCTTGCATAAACATTTATTCCTTGTTCTTCCAAGGCTTCAGGATTGTCAATCCCCTTATGCAACATCGTTTTCAACAACACGAAACCGACAGAGATCAAACCACCTAAGAAGATAGCTAACAGTACAATTAGTGTTTTTCTCGGCTGAACAGGATTAATCTGGGTCAACGCAGGATCAATGATCCTTACATTGCCAACGGTACTCGCCTTAGTTACGCTAAGCTCCTGTTCTTTGTTCAGTAATTGCATAAAAATTTCTTGTTCAACTTGAACATCACGTGTCAGGCGTAAAATTTCTTGTTGCGTTTTAGGCATTGTCGCAATGCGTTTATTTAGCTTGTTTCTCTCTTCTTCTAATGTTTGCCTCTTCTCAAGTAATGCTTTATAAGCAGGGTGCTGTTTGGTATATAGCTTAGATATTTCTGCTTCTTTAAACGTTGATTCATTCAATTGAGTTTCAACAGACACAATAGAATCAAGTACAGCTTTAGTCTCAAGAGAAAGATCTACCGAGTCATTTTTCTGACGATATTTGTTCAACAAATCTTCGGATGAGTCAAGCTTAGCGCGCACATCAGGGATTTGCTCTTTAAGAAAACTTAGACTTTTACCTGCTTCTTCAGATTTTCGCTCAACATTTTGTAATAAATAATTTTTAGTGATACTATCTAAAACTTCTCGAATACGCCATTTGTTCTCCCCAGTTAAACTGAGTGCCAAAACCCCTGTATCTTTCCCTTTATCTTCGACGGTGAGATTTTTTATCAAGTCATTGATAACATTTAATTTCAATCGTTTAGTGACTTGGAAGGTTGTCCCGTCTTCCGCTTTTATATCGGAAACCAAGATCTTAATACCATCAGAGGAAGATAGGATCCCAACCTTACCTTTAATAATTTCCTTTCCGTCAAAACTCAAAGAATATTGATTGCTACCTAGTGCCTTAAGTTCCATTGGTTTCTCAGCCATGAACTCTGGCACACTTAGACGACCAATTAATAGCTCGCTTGGTTCTTTATTTATTAATCTTTCCCATCCTCTGCCAAATATAGGGAAATAATCCTGATTTACCGCTATATCAAGATTAAGATCATCAACCGTTTTGCCTAGAACCATTCGTGAGGAAATAAGTTCAATTTCTGTAGCTGAAGCAGGTTGCCCTGACGGCAGCATTTGAGAGAAATCACTTAAAATTGAATTGCCGGCATTCTGCTCAACTTGCACCATTGCATCAGCTTGATATATTGGCGTAGAAAAAATCGAGTAAATGATCCCAATCACGGCAAAAAGTGTGATCACACCAGTGATAAGCCACCGGTGATCAAGTAACACGCCTAAAAGGCGGCTTAAATCAATTTCATCGTGCTCGTTGGCCTTAGATAAGCCTGCTCTAGTATTATCAGTCATTGTAATCTCTGGTTAACGATTTAATGCCTGCGCCCATTTCTGAGCCGCCTCATCAATGAGGCCATAGACAAATTCAAATGCTTCGTAACTCTTACGATACGGATCAGGAATTTCTTTTTGACCCAACCAGTGTCCTAATAGCATCGTTTTTCCACGTACCTCGGGCACCAATTGACAAACCGCATCTATATGACCTTTTTCCATCACTAAGATAAGCGAGTACTCGCGACACATTTCTTTAGTCAATTGCCGTGCAACATGCCCCTCTAAATCTAAATGGTTTTTTTTAGCAACGGCACATGCAGTGCTATCAGCAGCATGTCCCACAAGTGCAGATATTCCCGCCGAAGCTATTTTCTTGCCCGGTAAGCGCTGAATAAGTATTCTCTCCGCTGTCGGAGAGCGGCATATGTTACCCACACAAACAACCAGAATTGAATCAAACATAGCACTCTCTATGGCCAGTTACGTATACGCAGCGAACCTTCGGTTAGATCGTTGAAGCTTGCGATCGTCGGCGCAAGTTGTGAAATCAAACGATTCCAGCGTGCGACAGGTGCAGCGGTAACATACACAATATCATATGGCTGTAATTTAAACTCGGCCCCCATCACAAGTGCTGTTGCATCGGCCATGTTCAGTTGATAAACATTCGCAAGTTTGTTGCCCTGCGAGCCATGCAACGGCCTAATGACGAAAACGCCTGTAGCATCGGCTGTGCTTTGAGTCAAACCTTGTGCATTGCCTAACGCTTCTGTCAACGTCATACCGCTACGATCCATTTTTAATGTAGCAGGCGCTTTTACTTCCCCCATCACAAAGACTTTCAATTCATCATTGCGTGGAATATAGAGGATATCGCCAGGGTAGAGTAGACGATTTTGCGTCAAGTCACCGTTTTGCATCAATTTCTGCAACGAAATTAGCTGCTCTTTACCGTTATGAGTGAGTACGATATTGCGCCAGTCAGCCTGCTCAGTTAACCCTCCAGCCGCGTTGATCGCATCCATAACAGTCAGCGGAACGTTAGTAATCGCTTGCTGTCCCGATTTGGCTACCTCGCCGGTTACATATGCCTTTTGCGAGCGGAAAGCTGCGATACTGACATCTACTTGAGGACTTTCAATGTATTGCGCCAAACGATTGGAAATCTGATCACGGATCTGGGTTACTGTTTTACCAACTACATTTACCTTACCGATGTAGGGATAAAAAATGCTCCCATCAGAGTGCACCCAGTTCCCCGTATCACTTGCACTACGATACTGGCCGGCCGGAGTAGTTAATTCAGGGTGATCCCATACAGTAACGTTTAGTACATCACCCACACCAATCCGATATTCGTAAGTACGCAACATCCCGTCCAATTGACTGTTAGGTTGCGCGACTATTTTCTCTGGTCGTAGTGAATCCAACAACTTTGGAGTCATAGGATAGACATTAACCAATTTATCGATATCGTAATCTGCATCATCTTGTTTTACAACATCTTTACCGCTAGTTGATAGATGAGTTCCCGGAAACACGGTACATCCGCTGATTACGCTGATTGATATCAACAGCGATATCATTTTCAATTGTCGTTTTGCCATCAAATTATCATCACTTTCGAAGTAAATGTAGCTACAGAGCTACTATGCCAAGCAACAGTGGCTGCATATCTTTAACCTTGCCAAAATACGTCGGTATACTGCATTCCTACCACATAACGGTAAGGTACCTGTTGCTATGCTTATATCGTTTACATGCCATTGACTCTTGCATAGATATTATAATGAGACAAAGCAGTTGCTCTGTGTCCCATACCTCGCAGGCAGAATGAAAAGTCATGAGTAAACCACCTCACGTTCTAATGCTGCACAAGATCTACCAGTCAAAAAATGGGCTTACACGCATCGTAGGTAGAATAACTTGTTATCGCATGTATAGTAATCTAAAAACGGGAATAACGATATTACCCAAGATTCAACAGGTACCACTTAGGCAGCTATCAGCGGTATACATACACGATAAGATTTTTAAAGAGTCAATTGTTCAGCCCATTCCCGGAAAGCTTTGCCTTGGGTCGGATGACGCAACCCATAAGTGACAAAAGCGCGAAGGTAATCCATTTTTTCACCGCAGTTGAACGACTCCCCCACCAGTTCTGTCGCCTCTACCGGTTTGCGTTTCAACAATTCTGCAATCGCATCGGTCAGTTGAATACGTCCCCAGGCTCCCGGTTCCGTGGTTTCCAGCAACGGCCAAATATCGCCGGACAAGACATAGCGCCCTACAGCAGAATAGTTGGATTCCAACTTGGTTTCCGGCGCCGGTTTTTCAACAATCGATGTGATACGAGCACTTGCGCCTGGTTTCAGGTTGCTGGCCTCACACTCAACCACGGAATAATCATGCAGTACGTGTTCGTCTGCCTTTTGCACCAAAACCTGACTCAATCCAGTCTGCTCAAAGCGCGCAATCATGTGCGGCAGATTGTCTGTCTTCAAATCCGCTTTCGCGTCATCCAGTAAGATGTCCGGCAACAGAACAACAAACGGCGAATCACCGACCAACGGTTTAGCGCAGAGAACGGCATGTCCCAGTCCTTTTGGTTGCCCCTGGCGAATGTGCATCAGCGTCACGCCTTTTGGCGTTATCGACTGCACTTCATCCAACAGCTGCCGCTTCACACGGGCCTCCAGCATCGCCTCCAGCTCGAATGAGGTATCGAAATGGTTTTCGATGGCATTCTTGGAAGAATGCGTCACCAGGATGATCTCTTTGATCCCTGCCGCGACGCATTCGTTGACAATGTATTGAATCAACGGTTTATCAACGATTGGCAACATCTCTTTCGGAATCGCTTTGGTCGCCGGCAGCATGCGCATGCCCAATCCGGCAACGGGAATAACCGCTTTCAACTTCGTCATGGTAAACCTCATTCATTCTCGTGTTCGCTCTCAGCCGCGGTGGCGACAACCTGTTACTTTCCCAACGTCTGCTTCAACCAGTGGCTGAAATTCTCACCTTCCGAACCGTGACGCAGACCATATTGCACAAACGCCTTCATATAACCAAGCTTGTCACCGCAATCATGGGATTTACCGCTCATATGGAACGCTTCCACCGTTTGCTCTTTCATCAACATCGCGATCGCGTCGGTCAGTTGAATCTCGTCGCCTGCGCCAGGAGCGGTCTTTTCAAGCAGCGGCCAAATTTCTGCTGAAAGTACATACCGGCCGACAACCGCTAAATTGGAAGGTGCATCCTCACGGGCCGGCTTCTCAACCACCGCCGTCATCGGTGCGCTTTCTCCAGCAGCTATCGTCGCGCCTGCGCAATCTACCACACCATATTTGGACACATCTTGTTCCGGCACCGGTTCAACCATGATTTGGCTATAACCCGTATCATCAAAACGTTGAATCATTTTAGCCAGATTTTCTTTACGCAAATCCGCCGTAGAATCATCCAATAAAACATCGGGTAACAGCACAACGAAAGGAGAATCACCCACCATTGGTTTGGCGCAAAGCACCGCATGCCCCAACCCTTTCGCCTGTCCCTGACGCACCTGCATCACGGTAACATCCGGCGGACAAATACTTTGCACTTCACTCAGGAGCTGACGCTTTACGCGCGCTTCGAGCATGGCCTCCAGCTCAAAAGAAGTGTCAAAATGGTTTTCAATCGCGTTTTTCGATGAATGCGTGACCAATACGATATCTTTAATCCCCGCCGCGACGCATTCAGCAACAATGTACTGGATTAAGGGCTTATCGACCACGGGCAACATTTCTTTAGGAATAGCCTTGGTCGCTGGCAACATACGGGTTCCCAAGCCCGCAACGGGGATCACTGCCTTAAGTCTTGTTTGCATTTTCATTCCAATTCATCGTAGCGCTGCACTCACCTGTGCAGCGTGAACAAGGGGATTCAATCAGGCACGCTACCGCCCTTGGCTTGCAGCTACCAAAGTACTGTATTGACGCATCCAACCACGTCATTGTATGAGCCAGTAATTTTTATGCAAAACGGCACTCATTCTTCGTTTGAACTGTCATGCTGTTCACAAAAAAATAAAAAAATCGGTGCCTTTATAACCAAACGATGCTAGTTACTGCCGTTATATGACTAAGATTCTTATACTAATGCCTAAGTGATACAAGCCTTAGATCCCCCCAGTCAGCCGTTTTCAGAATAAGACTACTCATGCCACATACCGATAAGAATCATAGTTGAAGAAAATTGTTTTAATATTTTGATTTAAATATATTTAATAAGACGTTTCTTTTCTGAGCGCATGGCATCCCGGCAGATATTTGCTCCCTCGGCCCTTGATTCCTTGGGCCACTCGGTGCCGATCGATGTTTACGGTAATACGCCTGTGCTGATCCACGTCCTCCCGATTAAAGTTGAATTTTGCCGCCTCAGCGCCCATCATTCCCGTGCGGCATAAGCCGTAGAACTTACAGGTGAAATTGGGCGTATGGAATGGATCGCTGATCCAACAATTTGGGCCGGCCTGGCCACTTTGGTCGTGCTGGAAATCGTGCTGGGTATAGACAACCTTGTCTTCATCGCCATTCTGGCGGACAAACTACCGAAACAACAACGAGATAAGGCCCGTGTCGTCGGTCTGTTGCTGGCGCTGGTCATGCGTCTGGCTCTGCTCGCCTCCATCTCGTGGCTGGCGACGCTGACCAAACCGATGTTCATCGTCGCGGAGCACCCCTTCAGCGGCCGCGATCTGATCATGCTGGTCGGCGGGATATTCCTGCTGTTCAAGGCCACCATGGAGCTCAATGAGCGGCTGGAAGGCAAGGATGAAGAGCAGCATGGCGCGCGCAAAGGCGCACGTTTCTGGCCGGTCGTGGCGCAGATCGTGGTGCTGGACGCCGTCTTCTCGCTCGACTCGGTGATCACCGCGGTCGGCATGGTCGATCATCTGGCGGTGATGATGATCGCGGTCTGCATCGCCATCGGCCTGATGCTGCTGGCCAGCAAGCCGTTGACGCGCTTCGTCAACGCTCACCCGACTATCGTTATCCTGTGCCTGAGCTTCCTGCTGATGATTGGCTTTAGCCTGGTGGCGGAGGGCTTCGGCTATCATATTCCGAAAGGCTACCTCTACGCAGCGATCGGCTTCTCGGTAATGATCGAGGCGCTGAACCAGCTGGCGCAGTTCAACCGCCGTCGCTTCCTGTCAAAGGTGCGGCCACTGCGCGAACGCACCGCCGAGGCGGTGTTGCGTATGCTGAGCGGCAAACATGAAGAAGCAGAGGTCGACAGCCACTCCGCCAACCTGCTGGCCGATAGCGACAGCGAAAGCGGCGAGATCTTCAATCAGCAGGAACGGCGCATGATCGAACGCGTACTCGGCATGGCGCAGCGCACGGTCAGCAGCATTATGACTTCGCGTCACGACGTCGAATACCTTGAACTGAACGATCCGCAGGAGAAGCTGACGCAGTTGCTGGAACGTAATCAGCATACGCGCATCGTGGTGGTGGAAAGCAGCGCCAGCGACGAACCGCTGGGCGTTATCCATACTATCGACGTCCTCAAACAGCAATTGGCGCAGGCGCCGCTGGATCTGCGCGCGCTGATACGCCAACCGCTGATCTTCCCGGAGCAGCTCACGCTGTTAAGCGCCCTGGAACAATTCCGTCAGGCGCAGACGCACTTTGCCTTTGTGGTTGATGAGTTCGGCTCCGTCGAAGGCATCGTCACCCTGACGGACGTGATGGAAACCATCGCCGGTAACCTGCCGGAGGCCGGCGAAGAGGTGGACGCACGCCACGACATTCAGCAAAACGAGGACGGCAGCTGGATCGCCAACGGCTATATGCCGCTGGAAGATCTGGTGCTGTACCTGCCGATGCCGCTGGAAGAAAAGCGCGAATACCACACGCTGGCGGGGCTGCTGATGGAGCACAGCCAGCGTGTGCCGCAAGAAGGCGAGCAAATCAGAATCGGTGACTACCTGTTCGAACCGTTGGAGGTCAACAGCCACCGTATCCTGAAGGTGAAGATCACCCCGCCGCCTCCACCGGAGGACTACGAGGTTTAACATTGAGGCCGGGCATCCCCCGGCCTTTCTTTTACTGGGGAACCAGCAGCTCCGTCGCCACGATCACCACCACCAGCCCGACAATCACTGGCACCGACGTGCGTTTTACCACGTCGAACGGCGAGATTTTCGCCATGCCGGAAACCGCTACCACCACACCGGAGACCGGTGACAGCGTGCGGCCGAGGTTAGACGCCTGCAGCATCGGGATCACCAGATAGGCCGGATTCACGCCCATCTGCGCCGCCAGTTTCGGGATCAGTTCGACAAACGCATAGAACGGCGCATTGCCGGAACCGGTGGTCATGGCCGCCAGCATGGTGATCACCACCAGCACCAGCATCATGATCAAACCGCCGGTGCCAAACGACTGCGCAAGGCCAATCAGCCCGCTGATAAAGCCGACGGTGCTCAGCCCCTGCGCGAAGACACCCGCGGCCACCAGCAACATCACCACGCTGGCAAAAGCATCCGCCATGCCGCGATAGGCTACCTCCAGGCCGCTGAACACTTGTTTGGCGCTGAAGCTGCGCGCAAACTCGATCACGGCCGCCAGCAGCATGCACCCTACCAGCACGGTAATGATGTGCAGCTCCGGCCCCCATTTTCCGTCGAAGATCAGCACGCCAAGGATCGGCGTAAACGGCAATATCGCGTAGAACCCCGGCGCATGCGTTTTGATTTCGCTGACGTCCATGATGTGATGCTGTTCATTGTTCTTTTTGTCGAGGTAGCGCTGCCAGAAAAAGTGCGCCACGGCCATACAGACGATGGCGGCAATCGAGATAGGCAGCGTGGTTTTGAATGCAAAGTCCACCAGCGGCATCTCCGCCGCCTTGGCTGCCAGCACCACGTCACCGGAGGTCGGTGCCAGAATAATCGCCGCCGGCGAAGCACAAATGGCCGCCGCCGCCCCGCGGCTAATGCCGACGTTCACCATCAATGGGAACAGCGTCGCCATCAGCAATACGCCGAGGCCGGTGGCGGAAGAGACCGCCAATGACATCAGGCAAGCGACAAAATAGGCCGCCACCATCAGCAGATAAGGCGAGTTGATCATCTGCAACGGGCGCGAGGCCAGCTTGACCACCACGTCGTTAGCGCCGATATGCGTCATGTACGCGGCAAAGCCGCACAGCATCATGATCATCATGCCCAGATCGCCGCCACGGCTCATCAGCAAAATCTTGACGTATTCGATCATGTCGGTCGCGCGCCAGCCGGTTGAGGTGGCGCCGGACGGCAACAGCGTTTTCCCCATCAGGGCACTGATGCCGAGCAGCAGCAGCCCCCCCACCAACAAAACGCCGGTAGCGGAATATCCCTTGATGATGTAACGGCCCACGCCCGCCGCGACTGCGGCGCCAATAAGAAGCTCTATCATGTTTCCTCAACTCGTCATGTTTTCGCGCTCAGGCGCATAGTCATAGCAGAACAGCCCTTACTCTGCACAAACTGCGCGCGAGCCTTCATGACCTTCATCAAGGTAACGGAGAGAAATTACCGCGGGAATCTCGATATTGACGCGGGCCACAATGTGGCCCGCGTCGTAGGGATTACAGTTTGTCGAGCAGCTTCTTCAGATCCTGGCCTTCGCGCGAATCCTTGTTCTTTTCAGCCCACTTGTTCAACGCATCCTTGGCCCGATCCTGCAGCGTTTTTCGCAGCACTTTATCGACTTGCAGTTGATAATTCAGCTGTTGCCAAGGCCCGTAAACCCGCAGCGGAATCGGCGTTTTTTGCAGTTGTTCGATCAGCTCGCCGCGCCCTTGCCATCCGCCGGTGACGCGCACGTTAAGCGCCATATCGCACTGCTTGCCCGGCATATCGATGCTGCCGGCGCCGGTCAGCGCCAGCAAAGGAGAATCCGCCGTCAGACCGCTGAGCTTGACCGTGCCTTGATTCAGGCTGGCCTGCGCAGAGACGCTTTTGACCTCGGTATAGCGCTGATAGCTGTCTTGCCCGCGCACGCTGTTATCGTTGCGCGCCACCGCCTGTTGGATCAGTTGCTGAATGTTCAGGCCGTGCAACTGCGCATCCTGCATCGCCAGCTGCGCCGTACCGCGCCAGCGGTGCTCAAATGACTGTGAAGAAAGACGATCGCCGGTCAGATCCCCTTTCATGCTGAATTTGCCGGTCAGCATCTGCGGCATGTCGAAGGCTTTGAGCACCGTGCCGAGTTCAACCTGGTTCAACGTCGGCTGCACGCTGATCACCGGTTTATTACCGCGCGCGTCCAGCGAGCCCGGCAAGGAGAAATCACCGCCGGCCAATTGCCCGACAAGTTTATGCAGCGTCAGTAGGCCGCGTTGATTATCCGCCGCGACGGCTAACTGGGTAACGTTCATACCGCGGTAGGTCAACTGCGCCGCCTGCAGATTCAACTGTGCATTGAAATTGCGCAGCGCTTCCAGGTTCTGCTGCCGATCGTCAACCTGGCTGGCGATCACCGGCGCGGCGGTCACGGCGGACTGCTCGGCGGTATTAGTGCTAGATTTCCAACCGGAAAGCGCGTCGAGATCGAGATTAGCCGAATTCAGATTCACCACATAGCCAGGCACCGTCCCGAGGCTGGCGCTGATATCGCCGGCCAATTGGCTGTTATTGGCACTGACGTTCAGTTGGCTGATGGCAATCTGCGCTGGCGTCTGCTGATAGACCACCTGTGCATTGCCCTCTCCCTGAATACCGCCATTAAGAATATCCGCGCCCACCAGTTGGTAATTGAACTGAGTCACTTTGGCGCCGATCTGGCGTGGGAACTGCTGTAGATCGACATCGGCCGCCATGCTGAAGGTCAGGTCACGCTGATCGCGGTTAACCCGACTGGAAAGTTCCAGCTGCGCCTGCCGTTTCTCCGTTTGTTGCAGAGTGAGATTGATATCCCGGACATTGATTTGCTCGTTGTCGGCGCGCTGCCAAACCAGCAGGCTGTCCACGACCCGTAGGTTGTCGATATCGAACTTCCAGGCCGCGTCTGCCGCGTCAGTACCGCTACCGGCGGGTGCGATCGGGGCGTCCACCTGAGAGTGCTCTTCACTGTCGGGCGTGAGGCGAATGACGGCATTTTTCAGCATCACCTGTTTAACAAACAGCTGATGCGACAATAGAGGCAATAGTTTGACATCGAGGCGCATGTTTTCCGCGCTCACTACCGGCGCCTTGGCACCCGGCGCGGTCAGCGTCATGCGCCCGGCCAGAATGCTGAGCTGTGGCCAGATATGCCAACGTAGGTCGCCTTCGAGCGTCAGTTGGTAGCCGCTCTTCTGTTCGACCTTTTTGACCATGTAACCGCGAAAATCATTCGGATTGACCAGCAGTACCAGCGCGGACATCCCCGCCACCACGACCACCAATAAAATCGCCAATGTCGTCAGTAATCTTCTCATGCCACCCTCTTGTCAGCGCCACACCGACGGTGCATCCCGCGCCGTTAGTCCTTGTCGATTCGACTGGCTACTGCGCCCTGCTGATCGCGATATTTTGCGTCCTGCCGGCTGTTATAAGGCCGGGCCGCCGGGCCGGACAACGGCTCAAAGCTCAAGGCGCCAATCAGCATCCCCGGCCGCAGCGCCAGCGGCAGCTTGCCGGAGTTGTAAAACTCCAGCACGATGCGCCCATGCCAGCCCGGATCGATACGGTGCGCAGTGACGTGTACCATCAGCCCCAGGCGCGCCAGAGAAGAACGGCCGTCGAGCCACCCCACGAGATCGTCCGGCAACGTCACGGATTCGAACGTCACCGCCAGGGCCAGCTCGCCGGGATGAAGGAAGAACGCCTCGCCTTCCGGCAGGACAATCTCGTCGCTCATCACGCGATCCAACGCGGCGCTGACTTCGTCTTTCGGTCCGCTAAGATCGATAAAAGGCGCGGTATGGCCACTGAACACGCGGAACTGATTGCCCAAGCGGACATCTACTGTGGCCCCGTTGATGCGTTCGAGCGGCGGGCGCGGGGAAATCACCAGTTTCTCGCTATCCAGCCAGGCTTCTATATCGCGGTCACACAGTCTCATGTCTCTCTTCTCCATCAAAACGCATAACTAAACAAAAATTGCCACACAACGGGCGAAAGGTCTACGCCGGGGTGCAAATAGTTGGCCGCCGGCCGGAAATGCACATTTCCGGCCATTAAGGGGCATTATTCAAAGAATTGGCTGATTTTGGCTTTCAGAATATCGATCGCGATGCGGTTTTTGCCACCGCGCGGGACGATGATATCGGCGTATTGTTTGGAAGGTTCGATAAATTGCAGGAACATCGGGCGCACGGTCTTCTGGTATTGCGCCATCACCGAATCCATCGAGCGGCCGCGCTCGTTGACGTCGCGCTTCATGCGGCGCATCAGGCAGATATCCAATGGCGTGTCGACAAAGATCGAGAAGTTCATTTCCTGGCGCAGGCGGATATCCGTCAGCAGCAAGATCCCTTCCAGAATAATGACTTTTTTAGGTTCCAGGTGGACAGTTTCTTTCTTGCGCGTGTGTTCGGTGTAGCTGTACAGCGGCAGCTCGATCGCCTTACCGGCCTTCAGCATCTGCAGATGCTGGAACAGCAGGTTGTGATCCATGGCGCTCGGGTGGTCGTAGTTGGTTTTGACCCGTTCTTCCATGGTCAGGTGAGTCTGGTCTTTATAGTAACTGTCTTCTGGAATAACGCCGATGTGCTCATCGCCGACCTGCTCGCGGAGTTCGCGGTACAACGTGCTGGCGATAAGGCTTTTTCCGGAGGCAGATGCGCCAGCTATACCAATAATGACGCACTGATGCGGATTGTCAGTCATAAAATTAAAGACCTGATTTCATAGTGTGAAGGGGGGAACTAAAACGCGACAATTATAGGGAGTCGCCGGGGTTTGCGCCACTGTATATTGCGCAACGGCGGGCGAATTCGGGCTGTCACGCCACGGGCAAGCGGCATTTTAAGAATCTCACGCCTAGGGCAACGCGCCGTAACGGGTTACACTCCACGGCGCTGACTTTTGCTCCCCGTCCCCTTTCATCGGAGATTGATGTGCTGGATTGGTATTTTCTGACTTTTTTCGGCGACAGCATGCTGCTGCTGCCCTGCGCGCTGATTCTGTTTTTGTTGCTGATCGCGTCTCCCGCCACTCGCGCGGCAGGCTGGCAATGGGCGCTGATCTTCGGTTTCACCGGCGGGCTGGTCTGCCTGTCCAAACTGGCCTTTATGGGCTGGGGCATTGGTAGCGCAAGTTATGACTTCACCGGATTCAGCGGCCATTCAGCCCTCGCGGCAAGCATCTGGCCGCCATTGCTTTGGACGTTGACCGGTCGCTTTTCCCACCCCATACGTAGCATCGCTTTACTGACCGGGTGGATATTACCTTTCGCCATCGGCGTTTCGCGGCTGGAAATTCGCGTGCACTCGGTATCTGAGGTGATCAGCGGGCTGATTTTAGGCTACCTGGCCAGCGCACTGTTCCTGTGGTTGCAGCGGAGCAAAACGCGCCCGCATCTCTCTTGGCCGCACTTCGCCATCGCGCTGGCCTTGCCATTGGCGCTGATGGGACAGCGGCAGCCGGCTCCCACCCAGGGATTGCTGGAGCATATCGCCAAAACGCTGGCACAGATCGAACGTCCTTATACCCGGGCAGATTTGCACAACCCTGCCCGCATCCTATAAAAAAACCCGGCGTTTAAGCCGGGTTCTTGCATTGCGATAGGCTGATTACAGCGCGCGGAACGCAATCTCTGTCGGGATCGCCTCGCCCTGCCAATACATCTGCGCAGCCACACGGCCGGCCAATTGACGATACATGTCGGCGAATTCGCTGTCCGGTCGGCTGATCACCGTCGGCGTACCGCGATCCAGATCTTCGCGCAGCGAAATATGCAACGGCATCTGCCCCAGCAGACGACTGTTGTATTTCTGCACCAGCTTCTCGGCGCCACCGGTGCCAAAAATCGGCTCATGGTGACCGCAGTTGCTGCAGATATGCACGCTCATGTTCTCCACGATGCCCAGCACCGGCACATGCACTTTCTCGAACATCACGATGCCCTTGGCGGCATCCAGCAAAGCGATATCCTGCGGGGTGGTAACCACCAGTGCGCCGGTCACCGGAATGTTCTGCGACAGCGTCAGCTGAATGTCGCCGGTACCCGGCGGCATGTCCAGCACCAGATAATCCAGATCCGGCCACAGCGTATCCTGCAACAGCTGCATCAGCGCCTTACTGGCCATCGGTCCGCGCCACACCATAGCATTGTCGTCGGTCACCAGATAGCCAATAGAGTTGGTCGCCAGGCCGTGCGCCATGATTGGTGCCATATGTTGACCGTCCGGCGAAGTCGGCCGCTCGTGTTCGGTGCCCAGCATATTGGGGATCGACGGGCCGTATATGTCGGCGTCCAGAATGCCGACCTTGGCCCCTTCGGCGACCAGCGCCAGCGCCAGGTTGACGGCGGTGGTGGATTTCCCCACCCCGCCTTTACCGGAGCTGACGGCGATGATATTGCGCACGCCTTTGATACCGGCCTGGCCGTTGGCACGCTTCAGCGTCGTGATATCGTGTTTCAGCTTCCAATCGATGGCGCTGGCGCCGGTCACGCGCAGCAGCTCGGGGCCAACGCTTGCCTGCAGCGCTTCAAAGCCGCTCAGCCAGGCAAACGGCATCGTCAGTTCGATATGCAGCACATCGTCCAGCAACGCGCAGTGATGGATAGCCTTCAATGCGGTCAGGTTGTTTTTCAACGTCGGGTGTTCAAAGGCGGCCAGTACACCGGTCACCAGGGCGCGCAGAACTTCGGGGTTGGTCTGCTCAGGGGATTTTGCGTTCATCCCGGCTCCTTGATTTTGAATGGGTAGCTTCCGGCTAAGCATATCAGAACTGCCCGGCGGCTGGCGCGTATAACCTGCAAGAAACCGCCCTAGCAGCGAAGAGCGCGATCGGTTAACATCGAAGGCCCTTTTATTCATTACAGAAAGCAAGTTCTCACTATGGCTCAAGTCGCGAAAAAATTATTGGTGACGTGCGCGCTACCGTACGCAAATGGTTCCATCCATCTCGGCCACATGCTCGAGCACATCCAGGCGGATATCTGGGTGCGTTACCAACGAATGCGCGGCCACGAAGTGCATTTCATTTGCGCGGACGACGCGCACGGCACGCCGATCATGCTGAAAGCGCAGCAGCTGGGCGTAAAACCGGAAGAAATGATCGCGCAGATGAGCCAGGAGCACCAACAGGATTTCGCCGGCTTTGGCATCAGCTATGACAACTATCACTCGACCCATAGCGATGAAAACCGTGAGCTGTCCACCCTGATTTACAGCCGCCTGAAAGAAAACGGTTTTATCAAGAACCGCACCATTTCTCAGCTGTACGATCCGGAGAAAGGCATGTTCCTGCCGGACCGTTTCGTGAAGGGCACCTGCCCGAAATGCAAATCGCCGGACCAATACGGCGACAACTGCGAAGTGTGTGGCGCCACCTACAGCCCGACGGAACTGATCGATCCGAAGTCCGTGGTTTCCGGCGCGACGCCGGTAATGCGCGACTCCGAGCACTTCTTCTTCGATCTGCCGGCCTTCAGCGAAATGCTGCAGGCGTGGACGCGCTCCGGCGCGCTGCAAGAGCAAGTGGCGAACAAGATGCAGGAGTGGTTCGAATCCGGCCTGCAGCAGTGGGACATCTCCCGCGATGCGCCTTACTTCGGCTTCGAAATCCCGGATGCGCCGGGCAAATACTTCTACGTCTGGCTGGACGCACCGATCGGCTACATGGGTTCCTTCAAGAACCTGTGCGACAAACGCGGCGATCTGGACTTCGACGAGTTCTGGCGCAAAGGCGCCACCACCGAGCTATATCACTTCATCGGCAAGGACATCGTCTACTTCCACAGCCTGTTCTGGCCGGCGATGCTGGAAGGCAGCAACTTCCGCAAACCGACCAACCTGTTCGTGCACGGTTACGTGACGGTGAACGGCGCCAAGATGTCCAAGTCGCGCGGCACCTTCATCAAGGCCGGCACCTACCTGCAGCATCTGGATGCCGACTGCCTGCGCTATTACTACGCCGCCAAGCTCTCTTCACGCATTGATGACATCGATCTCAATCTGGAAGACTTCGTGCAGCGCGTGAACGCCGACATTGTCAACAAGGTGGTGAACCTCGCTTCGCGCAACGCCGGCTTTATCAACAAGCGCTTCGGCGGCAAGCTGGCCGACAGCCTCGCCGATCCGGCGCTGTACCAGACCTTCGTCGACGCGGCGCAGAGCATCGCCGAAGCTTACGCCAGCCGCGAGTTCAGCCGCGCGATCCGCGAAATCATGGCGCTGGCCGATCTGGCCAACCGTTACGTGGATGAGCAGGCACCTTGGGTGGTGGCGAAGGAAGAAGGCCGCGATGCCGATCTGCAGGCCATCTGCTCGATGGGCATCAACCTGTTCCGCGTGCTGATGACTTACCTGAAGCCGGTGCTGCCTTCGCTGACCGAACGCGCCGAAGCGTTCCTCAACGCCGAGCTGAGCTGGGACGCAATCCCGCAACCGCTGCTGGGCCACCAGGTGAACGCATTCAAAGCGCTGTTCAACCGTATCGATCTGGATAAGGTCAGCGAGATGGTCAACGCCTCGAAGGAAGACATGGCCGCCGCCAAACCGGTGACCGGTCCATTGGCCGATGATCCTATTCAGGAAACCATCACCTTCGACGACTTTGCCAAGGTAGACATGCGCATCGCTCTGATCAAGAGCGCCGACTTTGTCGAAGGCTCCGACAAGCTGCTGAAACTACAGCTGGATCTGGGCGGCGAACTGCGCCAGATCTTCTCCGGCATTCGCTCCGCTTACCCGGATCCGAAAGCGCTGGAAGGCCGTCTGACCATCATGGTCGCCAACCTGGCGCCGCGCAAAATGCGTTTCGGCGTTTCGGAAGGCATGGTGATGGCGGCGGGCCCTGGCGGGAAAGAGATCTTCCTGCTGAGCCCGGACAGCGGCGCGCAGCCTGGTATGCAGGTCAAATAACTGCGCCGGCGTGTCACATCGAGGGTCGAGCTTGCTCGGCCCTTTTTTAATGTCTCAAACCCGACGTTATAAGCAGTAAGAAAAAGTCATAACCGCTCTGATTCCCTCGCCTGCCGCATCTCGCTATGATGCTCCGCAACAACAAATAGACGTCCAGACAGAAAGACTGCTATAACAGACCTTCACCGGGATCGTTTCCCTGCTTTTTGGAGCCTATAATAATGAAAAACGTCAAGACTTCGCTGCTCGCCCTCAGCCTGCTGGCTGCCCTGCCGTTGCAGGCAGCGGAAAACGCCGCCGTGCCAGCTGCCATCGCTCAGCATCAGGGGCCGGTGCGCATCGCGGTGATCCGCAACCTCGGTTCCGACGACAACACCACGCAATTTTTGGCGGGTGCCATCCAGGAAGGACGCAAGCTGGGCTTCAAGGTGGACACCTTCCTCAGCAACGGCGACGACGCGCGCTTCCAGGACTTCGTCAACCAGGCTATCAGCCAGAAATATGACGGCATCATTCTCTCACAGGGGCGAGCCCCCTATTCCACCGAGCTGGTCAAACGCATCGCGGCAGCCGGCATCGCCGTCGCGGCGTTCGATACCGACGTCAGTGGCAGCGTTCCCGGCGTCACCGTCTCGCAGCAGGACGACGCTTCGCTGGCCAACGCCTCCTTCGGCCAGTTAGTGAAGGATTTCAACGGCCAGGCCAACATCATCAAACTCTGGGTAGCCGGCTTCCCACCGATGGAACGCCGCCAGGCCGCCTATCAGCAGCTGCTGAAACAGCATCCGGGCATTCACGAGCTGGAATCGATTGGCGCGGTTTCATCCGACGTGCAGGGCGATACCGCCAACAAGGTGGGCGCGGTGCTGGCGAAATACCCGAAAGGCAAGATCGACGCCATCTGGGGCACCTGGGACGCCTTCACTCAGGGCGCTTACAAAGCGTTGAAAGAGAACGGCCGCACCGAGATCAAGCTGTACAGCATCGATATCTCCAACCAGGACTTGCAGCTGATGCGCGAAGCCGGCAGCCCGTGGCAGGTCAGCGTGGCGGTGGATCCGAAGCTTATCGGCGCAGTCAACGTGCGCCTGGTGGCCAACAAGATCGCCGGGGAAAGCACGCCGGACAGCTATCAGTTCAAAGCGACGGTCATTCCGCAGGCGCTGCTGCTGGCGCAGCCGGGGCCGGTCAACGTCGCCGGGCTGGCGAAGATCATCCCCGGCTGGGGCAGCAGCAGCGACTTCGTGCAACCGTGGTTCGCCACGCTGCAGGCCGAACACGGTAAATAATGCTGTTTTTGACGAGGCTGCCGACGCAGCCTCTGTTTTTAAACTAATTTTCGGCTTCCCCCTTCCGTCCTCGCCAAAATACGCTATGTTATCTGCATCGCCCAATAACTGTATGCATAAACAGGCTTCGAATGAAGGGATTCCCCTCGCTGATTAACATGCTGCTGGCCAGTTCGCTGGTGTTGACCATCGGCCGCGGCGTGACGCTGCCGTTCATTACCATCTACCTCACCGAGCATTTCCATCTGCTGCCGAAGAGCGTGGGCGTGATCCTGGGCGTCAGCCTGACCCTCGGCATCCTTGCCAGCCTGTACGGCGGCTATCTAGTGGACAAATTCAGCAAGAACCGCCTGATCCTGTTGTCGATTGTATTGTTTGCGCTGAGCTTCTTCGCCATTCCCTGGATCCCGCGCCCCGGCGGCGTGATCGTGGTGCTGGCCATCTTGCATACCTGTTATTCGGTGCTGAGCATCACCATTAAGGCCTGCTTCGCCGACGGGTTGCCGGTCGAGCAGCGCATCAAGGCTTTCTCAATCAACTACACGCTGGTCAACGTCGGCTGGGCGATCGGTTCTGCGCTCGGCGTTCTGGTGGCCGGGCTTAGCCCGCTGCTGCCGTTTTACCTGTCGGGCGGGTTGGCGCTGGCGACGGTGGCGGCGCTAAGCCTGCGCTTGCGCGGTCGGCAACAGCGCGCAACGCCAGCCGCCGCACCGGCCGCGCTCCCCCACTTCCGCCAGACGCTGACAATCCTGCGGAGCGATCGGCGGCTTATCTACTTCACCCTCGGCAGCACCCTGGGCGCCGTCGTGTTCGGTCAGTTCACCGGCTATCTGTCGCAGTATCTGATCACCGTCTCCAGCGCCGAGTTCGCCTACAAAATCATCGGGCTGGTGATGATCGTCAACGCCAGCATCGTTATCGCCCTGCAATACCTGCTCAGCCGCGGTATGCGCCAGGAAAACATGCTGCGCTGGCTGGTGCTGGGCACGCTGTTTTTCATCGTCGGGCTGCTCGGTTTCATGGCGGCCGGCCAGGCGGTCTGGCTGTGGCTGGCGGCGATGGCGGTGTTTACCCTCGGCGAAATCATCGTGATCCCGGTGGAATACATGTTCATCGACTTTATCGCGCCCCCGCACCTGAAAGGCAGCTACTATGGAGTACAGAATCTCAGCGCGCTGGGCGGCGCCATCAACCCGGTACTGTGCGGGGTGCTGCTCAGCTATGCCGCGCCGCCGCTGATGTTCGTGATGCTGATCGTCGCCGCGCTGCTCAGCCTGCTGTTTTTCTTCCTCGGCCACCGGCTGGCAGAACACGCGGCGGCAGCGGCCGAAGACACGCGCTGAACCCGCGCGTGGTAGCCATTGCAGGCTGTCAACCCGCCGATCGGGTATGGCACCCATAGCGATAATTCATGGTGCGATCTGTGGCATGGCTCACAGTTTAATTGTATGATGAATGCAGCAATTAAACGGGGAAAGACAATGGCCAACGTGCTCACACTGTGCTGGAAATACCTGAGAGCCCTGCTCCTCATCTACCTGTGTCTGTTCGTCGGCAATGCAGTGGCGGCGCTGCTGCCGTTCGCCATTCCCGGCAGCATCCTCGGCATGCTGCTGCTGTTCGCCCTGCTCTCTACCCAGATCCTGCCGGCCAAATGGGTTAAACCCGGCTGCCATTTGCTGATCCGCTACATGGTGCTGCTGTTCGTGCCGATCGGCGTCGGGGTGATGAAATACTATGACCAGATCGTCGCGCATCTGGGCCCGCTGGTCATCTCTTGCCTCATCAGCACGCTGATGGTGCTGGTGGTGGTCGGCTATACCTCACACTATTTTCACCGCGAGCGCCGCATCGCCGGTAAGCCCGACGATACGGAGGGCAACCCATGATCCATGAAATCTGGTGGTCGCTGCCGCTGACGCTGGCGGTCTATTTCGCCGCGCGCTGGCTGGCGCGCAAGCTGAACATGCCGCTGCTCAATCCGCTGCTGGTGTCCATGGTGGTGATCATCCCGCTGCTGCTGCTCACCGGCATCCCCTATGAGCGCTACTTTCAGGGCAGCAAAATCCTCAACGATCTGCTGCAGCCGGCGGTTGTCGCGCTGGCCTTCCCGCTGTATGAACAGCTGCACCAGATCCGCGCGCGCTGGAAGTCGATTATCGCGGTGTGCTTCATCGGCAGCCTGACCGCCATGATCAGCGGCGGCGCCATCGCCCTGTGGCTGGGCGCCACGCCGGAAATCGCCGCCTCTATCCTGCCGAAATCGGTCACTACGCCAATCGCCATGGCCGTCGCGGACTCGCTCGGCGGTATTCCGGCGATCAGCGCAGTCTGCGTCATTTTCGTCGGTATCCTCGGCGCCGTGTTCGGCCATACGCTGTTCAACCTGTTGAAAATCACCACCCACTCTGCGCGCGGCCTGGCGATGGGCACCGCATCCCACGCGCTGGGCACCGCACGCTGCGCGGAGATGGACTACCAGGAAGGCGCATTCGGCTCGCTGGCGCTGGTGATCTGCGGCATCATCACCTCACTGCTGGCGCCGTTCCTGTTCCCGGTGCTGCTGCATCTGTTCGGCTGAATACGGCGAAACTTGCGATACATCTCGCATTTATTTATTTCATTGCATTAATTTCACCAATTAAGAGACATTAATCACACTTTAATGTCTCTGGCCTGCCTAGAATGTTACCCCGTTAACTCGTAGAGAGACCTTCTATGCATCCGCGTTTTCACACCGCTTTCAGCGCACTGCCCGCGACACTGCAATCCGCCCTGCGGCCCTATCTGGACGCGCCTGACTTTCCGGCGATGTTCACGGCCGAGCAAGCGGCGGCGATCCGCACAGGTTGCGGGCTGGACGATGATGCGCTGGCATTCGCGCTGCTGCCGCTGGCGGCGGCCTGCTCGTTAACCCCGATATCACATTTCCACGTCGGCGCCATCGCGCGCGGGCAAAGTGGCAACCTCTATTTCGGCGCCAATATGGAATTCAGCGGCGCACCGCTGCAGCAAACCGTGCATGCGGAACAGTGCGCGGTTACCCATGCCTGGCTGCGCGGTGAATCGGCGCTGGCCTCGGTCACCGTCAATTACACGCCGTGCGGTCATTGCCGCCAGTTTATGAATGAGCTGAACAGCGGCGGCGAACTGCAGATCCGTCTGCCGGGCCGCGCGCCGGCTACGCTGGCGGACTATCTGCCGGACGCCTTCGGCCCGAAAGATCTGGATATCGCTTCGCTGCTGATGGACAAGGTCGATCACGGTCACCAGCTGGCGCTGGACGACGCACTGACACAGGCGGCACTGGCGGCGGCCAATCAGAGTCACGCACCGTACAGCAACGCCCACAGCGGCGTGGCGCTGGAAACGACAGACGGCATTATCTATGCCGGCCGTTATGCGGAAAACGCCGCCTTCAACCCTAGCCTGCCGCCGCTGCAGGCCGCGCTGATCCTGCTGAACCTCTCCGGCGACGATTGCCTGAACATTCGCCGCGCCGTACTGGTCGAGCCGCAGGAGGCGATCCTCAGCCAGTGGGACGCCACCCGCGCCACCCTGGCGGCGCTAGGCTGCCAGAACGTCAGCCGCGCCACTTTCTAAGCGCACCACGGCGGGGCCATCCGGTTCCGCCGTTAACAGCCCCGCCCGCCAAATACAATGCCCCGACGCCGCAAGAAACACTTTCTTTAGTTAAAAAATCATTTGATTGTCGATAATTACGCCAACCTGGTTCATCATCTGGCAACAAATGCTGTACATCTTCTCTTTATCTCTTAGGATCGTCGGCAATAAAGTTATCTGATACGTGAAGAGTAAAACTGATGGAACTAGAATACGAAAGCAAACGCCCGCTCTATATCCCTTACGCCGGCCCGATTCTGCTGGAATTTCCGCTGCTGAACAAAGGCAGCGCTTTCACCGAGGAAGAACGTAGCCACTTCAACCTGCACGGCCTGCTGCCGGAGGCGGTGGAAACCATCGAAGAACAGGTGGAACGCGCCTACCGTCAGTATCAGGATTTCAAGAACGATAACGACAAGCACATCTACCTGCGCAACATCCAGGACACCAACGAAACCCTGTTCTACCGCCTGCTGGACTCGCACCTGAGCGAGATGATGCCGATCATTTACACCCCGACCGTCGGCGAGGCCTGCGAACACTTCTCCGATATCTATCGCCGCGCGCGCGGGCTGTTCATCTCCTACCCGAACCGCGATCGCATCGATGACATGCTGCAAAACGCCACCAAGCAGAACGTCAAGGTGATCGTGGTCACCGACGGCGAGCGTATCCTCGGCCTGGGCGACCAGGGCATCGGCGGCATGGGCATTCCCATCGGCAAGCTGTCGCTGTACACCGCCTGCGGCGGCATCAGCCCGGCCTATACCCTGCCGGTGGTGCTGGACGTCGGCACCAACAACCCGCAGCGCCTCAACGATCCGCTGTACATGGGCTGGCGCCATCCGCGCATCTCCGGCGAGGAGTACCACGCCTTCGTCGAAGAGTTTATTCAGGCGGTCAAACGCCGCTGGCCGAACGTGCTGCTGCAGTTCGAAGACTTCGCACAGAACAACGCCACCCCGTTGTTGAACCGCTATCGCGACGAGATCTGCTGCTTCAACGATGACATTCAGGGCACTGCCGCGGTGACCCTCGGCAGCCTGATCGCCGCCAGCCGCGCCGCCGGCAGCCAGCTGCGCGATCAGACCGTCACCTTCCTCGGTGCCGGTTCCGCCGGCTGTGGCATCGCCGAGCAGATCATCGCGCAGATGAAGTCCGAAGGGTTGAGCGAAGACGAAGCGCGCGCCCGCGTATTCATGGTCGACCGCTTCGGCCTGCTGACCGACAAACTGCCGAACCTGCTCGATTTCCAGAGCAAGCTGGTACAGAAGAGCGACAACCTGACCGGTTGGGAAACCGCCAGCGACGCCATCTCGCTGCTGGACGTGGTGCGCAACGCCAAGCCGACCATTCTGATCGGCGTTTCCGGCCAGCCGGGGCTGTTTACCGAAGAGCTGATCCGCGAAATGCACAAACACTGCGAACGCCCTATCGTGATGCCGCTGTCCAACCCGACCTCGCGCGTGGAAGCCCGCCCAGAAGACATCATCAACTGGACCGACGGCGCCGCCCTGGTCGCGACCGGCAGCCCGTTCGCACCGGTGAGCTATAAAGAGCAGCTGTATCCGATCGCCCAGTGCAACAACTCCTACATCTTCCCGGGGATTGGCCTCGGCGTGCTGGCCTCCGGCGCCACCCGCGTCACCGACGCCATGCTGATGGCCGCCAGCCGCGCGCTGGCGGACTGTTCGCCGCTGGCCACCGACGGTCACGGCGCACTGCTGCCGAATATCGACGATATTCAGGGCGTGTCGAAGTGCATCGCCATGGAAGTGGGTAAAGCGGCGCAGCTGCAGGGCGTGGCAATCGTCACCTCCGAAGACGCGCTGTCGAAAGCCATCGAGCACAACTTCTGGCGACCGCAGTACCGCAGCTACAAGCGCACCTCGTTCTGATTGACGCGCTGAAATGACCCAGCCCGGCTCCGCCGGGCTTTTTTGTGCGGCAAAACCGCCTAAAAATGCGGCGTTGCGCGTGCTTCAGGCGGTTCGCGTCTTGCGTCGATCGGTCAGGTAAAGTAGCCTTGATCCATCTTTTTCAGCCCGGCGCGCGTAAGGCAACAACATGTGGAAACGCCTGATCATCAGCCTGTTCATCATCATTGCGGTGTTGATGGGTTCGGCTATTGCGCTCGATCGCTGGATCAGCTGGAAAACCGCGCCTTACGTCTACGACGAACTGCAGGAGCTGCCGCACCGCCAGGTTGGCGTGGTGCTCGGCACGGCCAAGTATTACCGCACCGGGGTGATCAACCAGTACTACCGTTACCGCATTCAGGGGGCGATTAACGCCTATAACAGCGGCAAGGTGAAATACCTGCTGCTGAGCGGCGACAACGCCCAGCAAAGCTACAACGAACCGATGACCATGCGCCGCGATCTGATCGCCGCCGGCGTGGCGCCGAGCGATATCGTGCTGGATTACGCCGGCTTCCGCACCCTGGATTCCATCGTGCGCACCCGCAAGGTGTTCGACACCAACGACTTCATCATCATCACCCAGCGCTTCCACTGCGAACGGGCGCTGTTCATCGCCCTGCACATGGGCATTCAGGCGCAGTGCTATGCGGTGCCGTCGCCGAAAGACATGATGACGGTGCGGGTCCGCGAGATTTTCGCCCGTCTGGGCGCGCTGACCGATCTGTACATCCTCAAGCGCGAGCCGCGCTTCCTTGGCCCGCTGATCCCGATCTCAGCCATGCACACCGTGCCGGAAGACGCCCAGGGTTATCCCGCCGTGTCACCGGAACAGCTGGTGGAGCTGGAGCACAAGCTGAAAGAAGAGAAACAGAAAGCCAAACAGCCCTGACGCAGAAAACGCCCAAAAAGAAAGGCCGGCAAAATAGGCCGGCCTTGTTGTCTGTGCTGCGGGAAATCTACTTCTTCTTGGCGTATTTCAACGAGTCCAGCGCCACGGCGAAGATGATGATGCTGCCCTTGATGATGTACTGCCAGTACGGGTTGATACCGATATAAGTCAGGCCGTAGTTGATGACGGTAAAGATGATCACCCCGGTCACCACGCCCCACACCGTACCCACCCCGCCGGCGAAGGAGACGCCCCCCACCACGCAGGCGGCGATGGCGTCCAGCTCATACATAAAGCCAAGGTTGTTGGTGGCGCTGCCGATGCGCCCCGCTTCCAGCAAGCCGCCGAAGGCGTAGAACACGCCGGACAGCGCATAGATCATGATCAGGTTCAGCGGCACGTTGACGCCGGAGACCTTGGCCGCTTCCGGGTTGCCGCCGATGGCGAAGATGTTCTTGCCGAAGCGGGTCTTGGTCCACAGGATCCAGACGAATATGATGGCGATCAGCGCATAGAAGGTAATGTACGACAGCTTAAAGTCGCCGAAGCGCAAGAAGCCCTGGGCAAAGGTGGAAAACTTCGGATCGAAACCCGCGACCGGCGACGCGCCGACCGAATCGTAATACAGCGAGTTGATGCCGTAGACGATGATCATGGTGCCCAAGGTGGTGATGAACGGCGTCACGTTGAGATAGGCGATAATCAGGCCGTTAACCAGGCCGATCACCGCGCCGACCGCACACACCAGCAAGATGACCAGGGGAATCGACCAGGTTTCCATGTGCGGGAATACCTTGTTGACGTTATCCATCGACTGCAGCAGCGTGGCCGCCACCACCGCCGCCAGCCCCACCTGCCGCCCGGCGGACAGGTCGGTGCCCTGAGTCACGATCAATCCCGCCACGCCCAGCGCGATGATGATGCGCACCGAAGACTGCGTCAGGATGTTGCTCAGGTTCATCAGGCTAAGGAAGGTAGGATCCTGAATGATGATGATGGCCAACAGCACCAGCAACACCACGTAAATGCCGCCTTCCTTGAAATAGGTAAATAAGTTTTTTTTATTTAGCGCGTTCATAATTCCGATCCTTAAAGGTGCAGGGAGGCGAGACGTAAGATTTCATTTTGCGAGGTCTGTTTGGTGTTAACGATGCCCGCAACCTGACCATTGCTCATCACCAAAATACGGTCGGTGATCCCCAAAAGCTCCGGCATTTCGGACGAGACGATAATGATCCCCTTGCCCTTCTTCGCCAGTTCGGTCATCAGCTGATAAATCTCGAACTTGGCGCCCACGTCGATGCCGCGCGTCGGTTCATCCAGCATCAGGATCTCCGGCTGCGTCAGCAGCCAGCGGCCGATGATCACCTTCTGCTGGTTGCCGCCGGACAGCGAGCCGATATGGGTGTGATGCCCCGGCGTTTTCACCCGCATGGCGTCGATCACCCACTGGGTGTCGCTCTTCATCCGCGCGTTATCCAGCAGGCCGAGCTTGTTTTTATAATTGCGGATATTGGAGATCAACGAGTTGAAACCCACATCGAGGTAAGCGTAAATCCCGGTGGATCGGCGCTCTTCGGTCACCAACGCAAACCCGTGGTTGATCGCTTCGTTGGCACTGTGGTTGTCGATCGCCTTGCCGTGCAGCTTTATAGTGCCCGCCACCTTTTCACGAATGCCGAACAGCGTCTCGACGATGTCGGTGCGCTTGGCGCCCACCAGCCCGGCGATGCCGAGGATCTCGCCCTGGTGCAGATCGAAGGAAACATCGCGGATCGAAGGCTGGCGCAGCGATGTCAGGTTCTTCACCTCAAGAATCACCTCACCCGGCGTGTTCTGCCTGTCCGGGAAGCGCTGGCTCAGCGAGCGGCCGACCATCATGGCGATGATCTTGTCCATATCCAGCCCTTCCAGCGGCTGGGTGGCGATCCACTGGCCGTCGCGCAGCACCGTTATCTCGTCGCACAACTGGAAGATCTCTTCCATCTTGTGCGAGATATAGACGATGCCGCAGCCGCGTTCTTTCAGCTTGCGGATGATGGTGAACAGATGATTGACCTCTTTCTCCGTCAGCGAAGAGGTCGGTTCATCCATGATGACGATCTTGGCGTCGTAGGAAAACGCCTTGGCGATCTCGATCATCTGCATCTGCGACACCGACAGGTTGCCCACCTTTTCGCGCGGGTTGATGTCGATATCCAGCTCGTCAAAGATCGCCTGGGTGTCTTTGAACATCTTGTCCTGATCGACGAACAGGCCTTTGGTCGGATAGCGCCCCAGCCACATGTTGTCCATCACGGTGCGTTGCAGCACCAGGTTCAGCTCCTGATGTACCATCGAAACGCCGTGTTCCAACGCTTCCTTCGAGCTCTTGAAATCGATTTCCCTGCCCTGAAACACAATGCTACCGCTGTCTTTTTTATAAATGCCGAACAGGCATTTCAGCAACGTCGATTTCCCCGCCCCGTTCTCCCCCATCAGGGCGTGAATCGAGTGCGGACGGACGCGTAAATTGACATTGTCCAAAGCTTTGACGCCGGGAAATGACTTACAGATATCCGTCATTTCCAGCAAAAATTCGCGTGAGCTATCGGCCATAAATACACCTGGCTTAACGATCTTGCAGTCGTAAACATCCCCGCCGGCGGTATCCCTGGTGTTGGCGCCGCAGGCGGGGTCTTAGCGGGATCTCAATTCTTATTTAACGAACTGAGACAGGTTGTCTTTATCTACGCCGACGTAAGGGATACGCACGACTTTATTTTCGACTTTATATTGGGTGCCTTCGGTGGCCGGTTTGCCTGCCGCCAGGTTTTTCGCCAGCTCGAAGGTGGCTTTCGCCTGGTTGTCGGCGTCGTTCAGCACCGTGCCCGCCATCGCGCCGGATTTCACCAGCGCCAGCGCTTCAGGCAGCGCATCGACGCCGAACACCGGGATACTGGTCTTGTTGTGCGCTTTCAGCGCTTCCACCGCGCCCATCGCCATGGCGTCGTTGTTGGCGATCACCACTTCAATCTTGTTGGCATTCGGGCCGGAGAGCCAGGCGTCCATCTTGTCTTTCGCCTGCGCGGTATCCCACATCGCGGTATCCATCTGCAGCTGCTGGGTCTTGATGCCTTTTTCGTTCAGCGTCTTCACCACGTAGGTAGTGCGCGCTTCGGCATCCGGGTGGCCCGGTTCGCCCTTCAGCAGCACGAACTGGATCTGGCCGTCTTTGTTCAGATCCCAGGCCGGGTTGGCTTGCCAGTGTTTGGCGATCAGCTCGCCCTGGATCACGCCGGACTCTTTGGAGTCGGTGCCGACGTAATATGCCTTGTCATAGCTGTCCAACGCCTTGCGGGAAGGTTCTTTGTTGTAGAACACCACCGGGATATCGTTTGCGCGCGCCTTATCGATAACCACCGGTGCCGCGGCCGGGTCGACCAGGTTGATCGCCAGCGCTTTCACTCCCTTGGCCAGCAGCACGTCGATCTGATCGTTCTGTTTGGACTGGTCGTTCTGCGAGTCATTCATCAGCAGAGTGACGTCCGGCGAAGCCTTGGCATCTTTCTCGATCGCCTTGCGCACCACCGACATGAAGTTGTCGTCGTATTTGTAAATCGTGACGCCAATACGGGTATCAGCATGGGCTGCGGCGCCAAACATCATGGCTGCGGCCATGGCGGCCAGGGTGAAAACCTTCTTATTCATTGTCAGTCTCCGGTTCTGTGTAGGGTATTACTCGTCTTTGAGCCAATGGTCACCGGCAGTGCGCACACCCCAGGCCAGGCGATTTCCACTCAACACCTGTCGTCCGTGGATCTTGTTATTTCCGAGAAATGCTGTGTCAGCGCGAGATAAAGGTTGCAGCGGCAAGGGCCTTTGCGCCGGAAAACGCCTAGAGCATAGACGGCGTGATGTTAATATTCTGTGAATTTTCTCACAGATTGAAAACGGTTACACAGGATTAAATCGTCAGAGAGTGACCGTCGCCTCACTTTGCCAGGGGGCGACAGAATGGCGCCGCACCAGCGTCGGCATGAACAGATGAGCGGCCTGCGGCTCCGCCAGGCCTGCTGCGCCCTGCAATGCTAGCTCGGTGGCCAGCGTGGCCATCGAAACGATCGGGTAACGCACCGTGGTGAGTTTGGGGCTGGTGTAACGCGCGATGGGAATGTCGTCGAAGCCGATCAGCGAGAAATGCTGCGGTACCGTGATACCGTTTTCTTTCAGCACCGCCATGGCGCCGGCGGCCATGGCGTCGTTGTAAGCGAACACCGCGCTCAGCTGTAGATTACGCCCCAGCAGTTCCACCATCGCCGCCTCGCCGCCCTGCAGATCCGGCGAACCGTACGCGCGCCAGTTGTCCGGCGTGGCCAGCCCGGCGGCGGCCATCGCCTGCGCATAGCCCCGCTGGCGTAGCGGCCCGTCTTCGATCGGGTGATTGGAGCCCAGGTAGCCGATGCGCCGATGGCCCTGCGACAGCAAAAGACGCATTGCCATTTCCGCGCCGCAGACGTTATCCAGCCCGACGCAGCGTGGCTCATAGCCGGGGATAATCCGATTGATCAGCACCATGCCCGGCACCTGCTCCAGAAAGCCGATCAGCTCGGCGTCGCTCAGGGCTTTGGCGTGAACAATCAGGGCATTACAGCGCTGACGGATCAGCACTTCGATCGCATGGCGCTCTTTGTCCGCCTGATGATAGCTGTTGCCGATCAGCAGGTATTTGTGGTGTTTCTGCGCCACCGTGTCAACCGCTTTCACCAGCGCGCCGAAGAACGGATCGGAGACGTCCATCACCACCACGCCCAGGGTATCGCTGCTTTGGGTCGCCAGCGCCTGCGCGTTGGCGTTGGGGCGATAGCCCAGATCCGCCACCGCCTGCAGCACCTGCTCGCGCGTCTCCTTGCTGGTCAGCGCGCTGTGGTTCAACACGCGGGAGACGGTCGCCACGGAGACCCCGGCGCGTTTCGCCACGTCGCGAATGGTGATCGGATGAACTGGAGGCATGCGGGATCCTGAAATCGGGGTAGTGGCCGGTGGCGCTATCCTACCCCGATTGGCCCGCTGCTCGCGTGAATTACGTCACAGGAAAGAAAACGTTTACATACATTTTTTTAACCTGCCGATGGGCACTCATTTCAGCGTTTTGGGCTCCGCTTCGCCGGCGGCCAGCTGCGTCAGCTTGCGCCACAGCCACTCCATCGGCCCCTGAGCGAAATAACGCAGCCACAGTACGGAAAACGCCAGGTTGGCCAGCCAGACCAGCGGCACGAACGCCAACAGCTGCAGCCGGTCGAACTGCTCATAGAGACCGAAGCGATAAAACAACGTGGTGCAGATCAGCGTTTGCAGCAGGTAGTTGCTCAGCGCCATGCGCCCCACCTGGCTCAGCCAGTGGGCGATGCGCAGGCGCGACAGTGCGGGCCAGAAACCGTAACACAGCGCCAGATAGCCCATCGCCTGCAGCGGGGCGCCCAGCTCACGCGGCACCTGCAGCAGGAAACCGCTCCAGCGATAGTCCCACTGCACCTGCCATTGCAGCGCCACCGCCGGCAGCTGGATCAGCACCGAAAGCGGCAGCAGCCACGCCGCCTGCCTCAGGTAATAGCCGGATGAGTAGCTGCCGCGCAGCCAGCCGCTGCGCATCAGCCCAGCGCCGAACAGCATCAGCCCCGCCAGCTCCCAGCCATACTGCGCGCCGATGGCCAGCAGGCTGGACGAGAGCAGATCGGCGCGGCTGCGCCAGGCTTCGAAACCGCCCTGCAGCTTCCAGAACTTCTCGTACTGCAACTCCGCCACGCCCGGCTGCCAGAAGCTGCCCGGTTCACCGTGCGAGATAAAACCGAGCAGCAGCAGCACCGCCACGCCGATCAGGTAGAGCACCACGCCGGTTTTCAGCAGCTGGAAAGTTTCTTTGGCCTCGCGGATCATGCGCCAGCACACCAGGCCGATCAGCCCGTAGGCCAGCAGAATATCGCCGTCCCACAGGAAGATGGCGTGCGCGAGGCCGAACAGCACCAACCACGACAGCCGCGCGCGGATCCAGCTTTTGCCGCGCCGCAGCAGCATGTGCAACCCGGCGCCGAACAACAGCGCGAACATCGCCAGGAACTTGGCCTGGGCGAAGAGATCCAGCAGCGCCCAGGTCCAGGCATCGCGCGACGACGGCATCCCCAAATAGGCCGGGTTGAGATAGGCGGCCTTCGGCAAGCCGAAGGCGCTGATGTTCAGCAATAAGATGCCGAGGATGGCGATGCCGCGCACGCAGTCCAGCGTAGCGATACGCGGCAGAGGATGACTGTTCATTTTTTATCGCTGTCTTCCGCTCATGAAAAAGGCGCCCGCAGGCGCCTGTTATGCTATTGCGAGTCGCCCCGCAACGCCATCACCCCTGGTGATGACGCACCGCGCGCAGGAACTCCTGGCGGGTATTCTGGCTGGACTTGAACAGCCCCCCCAACGAGGTGGTGGTGGTGGCGCTGGTCGCGTCGCGAATGCCGCGCGCCTTGACACAATAATGGACCGCGTCGATCGATACCGCCACGTTATTGGTACCGAGCAGGGTCTGCAGCGCGACCAGGATCTGCTGGGTCAGACGCTCTTGCACCTGCGGACGCTGGGAGAAGAACTGCACGATGCGGTTGATCTTCGACAGACCGATCACCGAGTCTTTCGGGATATAGGCCACGGTAGCCTTGCCGTCGATGGTGACGAAGTGGTGCTCGCAGGTGCTGGTCAGCGTGATATCGCGCACCGTCACCATCTCATCCACTTTCATCTTGTTCTCGATGACGGTGATTTTCGGGAAGTTGGCGTAGTCCAGCCCGGAGAAGATCTCGTCGACATACATTTTGGCGATGCGATGCGGCGTTTCCGCCAGGCTGTCGTCAGACAGATCGAGATTCAGCAGCTGCATGATTTCAGTCATGTGCTCTTTGATGCGACGCTTGCGCGTTTCGCGATCCAGCACTTCCCCGCGCAGCGGTGTCTCCAGACCACGCTCTTCCAGTGCC
Organism: Serratia bockelmannii; assembly: GCF_008011855.1. Classification (GTDB taxonomy): domain Bacteria; phylum Pseudomonadota; class Gammaproteobacteria; order Enterobacterales; family Enterobacteriaceae; genus Serratia; species Serratia bockelmannii. Next base: position 305,391 of record NZ_VOUX01000001.1, on the reverse strand, counting down.
GCATGCACCAGCGCGGCTTCTTTACTTAATGATGTCATGTATTTGTTCTCCTGCGGACGGAACCCGCCGGCGGCCTGGTAGGGCGTGCGGCCGGCGAATTGCTTGCTCTCGTGACGGCAGAGTTTTCGTGATGGATAACGTGAACCCGGTCAAGATTTTGCCCCACTGTAGATGAGAGCGCGGCGATTATCCAGTGATTGTGCTTCATCCGCAGGTGAAATATTCGCATTTAGCACAATCAGGCCGGCTGCGGGATCCCGCTTTTTTTGTATGGATTTTAATCAGCGCATCGCCGTTTTTTGCGCCAATCGCCGCGCCGGGGTATTCACTACCAGCGCACCGGCCACCAACAGCGCCGCCACCGCCACGTACAGCGCCGGCTCCAGCCGATGAGTCATGGCGGTCGACAGCGCCGACAGCATCGGCCCGACCAGTTGGCCGATCGCATAACCGGTGGTCAGCAATCCAGCCATGTAGCGCGCATGGCGCGGCGCCAGTTCACGGCCGTGCTGAAGGGCGAGCTGCACCACGCAGAGGAAGCCGCCGCCGGTCAGCACCGCCCCGAGCGCCAGGCCGGCTACGCCCGGCACCGCTTCGGCGCTCAGCACGCCCAACGCCTGTATCCACAGCGTGATCGCCAACCGGGTCTGGGTAGTTAGCCGATGGCGGGTCAGAATGCCGATGACAATCCCCAGCACCGCCGCACCGCCGAACACCGGCCAGACAAACTGCGCGAACAGGCTGGCGGGAAAGCGCGCCGCCGCCATCTGCGACAAAAAGGTCGCCGGCAGGATGTAGCCGAAGCCGGCCAGGCTGTAGCTCCACACCAGGCGTTTGAGCGCCGGCGTCAGCAGCAGCGGCTCCGGGGCCACGTCCGGGCGATGCAGCTCGCCGCTGCGCGGCAGAAAGGCGCTAATCCCCCCGACCAGCACCAGCGCCAGCCCGCCATACACCAGCCAGGCCTGCGCCGCCGTCAGCCCCAGCGCGTTGATGCCCACCGCCAGCATGCCGCTAAGGAAGATGCCGGCGCCCGGCCCGGCGAATACCGCCGCGCTCAGCGCCGGCCGGCCGTAGTGCGCCAACCGCTCGTTGGTCCAGGCCGCCACCAGCACCATCGCCCAGCCGCTGGCCCAGCCGATGACGAAGCGCAGCGCGCCGTGCGTCCATTCATCCTGCGCCAGCGCCGACAGCAGCGTCAGCGCCATCGCGCCCCATACGCCCAGCCACAGGCGCCGCTCGACGTGGCGCGTGGCGCGCATCGCGTCGTAGGCGCCGCACAGGTAGCCCAAATAGTTGATCGCCGCCACCAGCCCGGCGCCGGTGAGGCTGAACTGATGTTCCGCGATCATCAGCGGCACCTGCGGGGTGAAAGCGAAGCGGCCAATGCCCATCGCGACGATCAGCGCGGCAAACCCGCTCAAGGCAATACGTAAAGCCATATCGGCATCCAAAAGGTTAAAAGAAAGTTGCCAGTATCATGCCGCAGTATTAAACTCACAAAAACTGAATAATACTAATCAAGTTCATCACGAAACGAGAATATTATGGATCTGACCCAGCTTCGCATGTTCTGCTGCGTAGCGGAAACCGGCTCGGTCGCCCGCGCCGCCGAGCAGCTGCACCGCGTGCCGTCGAACCTGACCACCCGGCTGCGCCAGCTTGAGCAGGAGCTGGGCGCCGATCTGTTTATCCGCGAAAAACAGCGCCTGCGCCTGTCGCCGATGGGCCATAACTTTCTGTGCTACGCCAACCGCATCCTGGCGCTGAGCGACGAGGCGATGAGCATCACCCACGCCGGTGAACCGGCGGGCAACTTCGCCCTCGGCTCGATGGAAAGCACCGCCGCCACCCGCCTGCCCTCGCTGCTGGCGGCTTACCACCAGCGTTTCTCGCAGGTTTCGCTGTCGCTGACCACCGGCACCTCCGGCGAAATCGCCGATCGGGTGCGCGCCGGCACGCTGGCGGCGGCGCTGGTCGACGGCCCGGTGCCCTATGACGAGCTGAACGGCTGCATCGCCTATCCTGAACATATGGTAGTGATCTCCTGTCTCGATCACGCGCCGATCCACAGCGCCAAAGACGCCAATGGCGAAACGCTGTTCGCCTTTCGCGCCAGCTGCTCCTACCGCCTGCGGCTGGAGGCCTGGTTCAAGCGCGAAGGCGCGCGGCCAGGGCAAATTATGGAGATCCAGTCCTATCACGCCATGCTGGCCTGCGTCGCCAGCGGCGCCGGGCTGGCGATGATCCCGCATTCGGTGCTCAGCCTGCTGCCGGGCCATGAGCGGGTTCGAGTTCACACCCTGCCGCCGGACGTGGCCGACACCGCCACCTGGCTGCTGTGGCGCCGCGACGCGTTCGGGCCGAACGTGCGCGCGCTGAAAGAGTTGATTATTGAACAGACGGAAACCGACGCTGTTGATGAAAGCACCCCCAACGATTTATCAGACGTTGTCGATATTGCCTGATTTAAAAAGAAAACCACTGAGGAGACTATGATGGAGATGATCAAAACCCGCGCCGCCGTTGCCTGGGGCCCGAACCAGCCGCTGAAGATCGAAGAAGTCGAGCTGATGCCACCGCAAAAAGGCGAAGTACTGGTGCGGATCGTCGCCACCGGCGTTTGTCACACCGACGCCTACACCCTGTCCGGCAAAGATCCGGAAGGCGTGTTCCCGGCGATCCTCGGCCACGAGGGCGGCGGCGTGGTGGAAGCGGTCGGTGAAGGCGTCACCAGCGTGGCGGTCGGCGATCACGTGATCCCGCTCTACACCCCGGAGTGCGGCGAGTGCAAATTCTGTAAATCCGGCAAGACCAACCTGTGCCAGGCGATCCGCGCCACCCAGGGTAAAGGCCTGATGCCGGACGGCACCACCCGCTTCTTCAAGGACGGCAAGCCGATCTTCCACTACATGGGCACTTCCACCTTCTCCGAATACACCGTGGTGCCGGAGATTTCACTGGCGAAAATCAACAAGGAAGCGCCGCTGGAAGAAGTGTGCCTGCTGGGCTGTGGCGTCACCACCGGCATGGGCGCGGTGATGAACACCGCCAAAGTGCAGCCGGGCGACACCGTGGCGATCTTCGGCCTGGGCGGCATCGGCCTGTCGGCGATCATCGGCGCGCAGATGGCCGGCGCGGGCCGCATCATCGGCATCGACATCAACACCAGCAAGTTCGATCTGGCGCGCAAGCTGGGCGCTACCGATCTGATCAACCCGAAAGACTATGACAAACCGATTCAGGAGGTGATCGTCGAGCTGACCGACGGCGGCGTCGACTTCTCCTTCGAGTGCATCGGCAACGTCAACGTGATGCGTTCCGCGTTGGAGTGCTGCCACAAGGGCTGGGGTGAATCGGTGATCATCGGCGTCGCGGGCGCCGGCGAAGAAATCTCGACCCGGCCGTTCCAGCTGGTCACCGGCCGCGTCTGGCGCGGCTCGGCATTCGGCGGCGTCAAGGGCCGTTCGCAGCTGCCGGGCATCGTCGAGCGCTATCTGGACGGCGAATTCGCGCTGAACGACTTTATCACCCACACCATGGGGCTGGAGCAGATCAACGAAGCGTTCGATTTGATGCACGAAGGCAAATCGATCCGTTCCGTCATCCACTTCGACAAATAAGCCAGGAGGCAGAGATGACGCTGTCATTGGAACTTCTCGAAGAGCACCGCATGTTCGGCGGCTGGCAACAGCGTTATCGCCACGCGGCGCAGAGCCTGAATTGCAACATGACATTCAGCATCTACCTGCCGCCGCCGCGCGATGACAACCCGCCGCCGGTGCTGTACTGGCTGTCGGGGCTGACCTGCAACGACGAGAACTTCACGTTGAAAGCCGGCGCGCAGCGCATCGCCGCCGAGCTGGGCCTGGTGCTGGTGATGCCGGACACCAGCCCGCGCGGTGACGAGGTGCCGAACGACGAAGGTTACGATCTGGGCCAGGGCGCCGGGTTCTACCTGAACGCCACCCAGGCGCCGTGGGATCGCCACTTCCGCATGTACGACTACATCAGCGCCGAACTGCCGGCGCTGATCGAACAGCACTTCAGCGTCAGCGATCGTCAGTCGATCTTCGGCCACTCGATGGGCGGCCACGGCGCGCTGATGATGGCGTTTCGCAATCCGCAGCGCTTCCGCTCGGTATCGGCGTTCGCGCCGATCGTCAACCCGTGCCAGGTGCCGTGGGGCCGCAAGGCGTTCACCGCCTATCTGGGCAGCGACGAGAGCCAGTGGCTGCAGTACGACAGCTGCCATCTGCTGGCCAGCGGCGCGGAAAAAATGCCGGTCCTTATCGATCAGGGCGATGACGACCAGTTCCTGGCCGATCAGCTGCAGCCGGCGCGGCTGGCCGAACTGGCGCGCCAGCGCGACTGGCCGCTGACGCTGCGCATTCAGCCGGGGTACGATCACAGCTACTTCACCATCGCCACCTTCGTGGAAGATCACCTGCGCTTCCACGCCGAGCACCTGTTCCGCTGATAAAAATCCGGGCGGTTTAACCGCCCGGATTTATTCAAAAGCCATCAATCAGAAAATCGATAGCGGCTTTAATTTGATTCCTGTGCTCATTGACATTACCAACGGCCTTCCCAATCTGCGAAATACGTACGGCAGCCATCTCATGCGTCATAACAAGAAACTTTTCGCCGTTGACCTCAATCTCCGGGCATAAACGTGCAGAAATTTTAACCCTGACGTTATCCAAAGCATAAAGGGGGATCATTAACCGGGTCGAGAGGACATCAATAAGATCGCTTTGAACGTCCAGTAAGTAGGGATAGGCTGATGCCGGATACGTATTGTCATATACGGTAAATTGCATATTTAAAATGTCCGATATTCATCAGACAACAAACCATTTTCTTCAGTGATACGATTAAGTTCTTCTAAGGCCGCGCGATTTTGCTCGCGCCACTGTTGAATCTCAATATCCCTGACGCGGACGCTCAATGCGTCCGTCAATACGGATGACACATTGACGCCCAGGGATTTTGCGCGCTGGAAAAGATCGCGATCGATGGTTACGTTGACTGTCTTTTTCGTCACATTGCTATTTGCCATATCCATACCTCATCCCTGTAATATACACGGGTCAAATTTTCATCAATTATACTCGTAAAACAGGGGTATGCCAATTCAGCGATGCCCTCACCCCTTCAATTTGGGATCGAGCGCGTCGCGCAATCCGTCACCCAACAGGTTGAACGCCAGCACGGTGATGAATATCGCCAGGCTGGGGAAGATCGCCACGTGCGGCGCGATCACCATATCGGCGCGCGCTTCGTTGAGCATCGCCCCCCACTCCGGCGTCGGCGGCTGGGCGCCCAGGCCCAAAAACGACAGGCTGGCGGCGGTGATGATCGAGGTGCCGATGCGCAGGGTGAAATAGACCACGATCGAAGACAGGGTGCCTGGCAGGATGTGCCGCAGGATGATGGTCCAGTCCGAGGCGCCGATGCTGCGCGCCGACTCGATATAGGTCAGGTGCTTCAGCACCAGCGTATTGCCGCGCACCAGGCGGGCGAAGGCCGGAATGCTAAAGATCGCCACCGCGACGATCACGTTGGCCATGCCGCTGCCCATGATCGCCACCACGCCGATCGCCAGCAAAATGCCGGGAAACGCGAACAGCACGTCGCAGACGCGCATGGTGAGGCGATCCCACCAGCCTTCATAGTAACCGGCAAGCAGCCCCAGCAGGGTGCCGATCGCCCCGCCCGCCAGCACCGAGAACACCCCGGCCGCCAGCGAAATGCGCGCGCCCATCAGGATGCGGCTGAAAATATCGCGTCCGAGGGAATCCACCCCCAGCCAGTGCATCAGCGAAGGCCCTTCGTTCAGCCGGTCGTAATCGAAATAGTTTTCCGCATCGAACGGCGCCAGATAAGGCGCCAGCAGCGCCGCCGCAATCAGCAGCAGCACCAACAGGCCGGCGACCAGCGCCGCCCGCTGGCGGCGAAAACGCCGCCAAAACTCGCCCCACGGCGTGCGTACCGCGTTGGGGTCGATAAGCGGCATCGCCTTCAGTGCGGCGTTGCGCCGCCAATGCTTAATCATGCCGCCTCCTCATTGGTAACGAATCGCCGGGTTGATCGCCGCGTACAACATATCCACCAGCAGGTTGATCAGGATGAACTCCAGCGAGAACAGCAGCACCTCGGCCTGGATCACCGGGTAATCGCGCATCTCCACCGAGTCCACCAGCAAGCGCCCCAGCCCCGGCCAGTTGAACACCTTCTCCACCACGATCGAACCGCCGAGCAGGAAGCCGAACTGCAGCCCCATCATGGTCACTACCGGGATCATCGCGTTGCGCAGGCCGTGCTTCATCACCACCACGCTTTCCCGCACGCCCTTGGCGCGCGCGGTGCGCATGTAGTCCTCCTGCAACACCTCGACGAACGAAGCGCGGGTAAAACGCGCCATCACCGCCGCCACCGCCGCCCCCAAGGTGATAGAAGGCAGAATGTAGTGCCGCCAGCTGTCGGCGCCCACCGTCGGCAGCCACCCCAGCTCGACCGAGAACACCTGCATCAGCAGCATGCCGAGCGCAAAGGCCGGGAACGAGATCCCCGATACCGCCAGCGTCATGCCGAGACGATCCGGCCAACGGTTACGCCACACCGCCGACACCACGCCGATCGCCAGGCCGAACGCTACCGCCCACAGCATGCTGGCGACGGTCAGCCAGAAGGTCGGCATAAAGCGCGAGGCGATCTCTTCGCTCACCGGGCGCTTGGACACCATCGAGATGCCGAAGTCGCCCCGCAGCGCGTTGACGAAAAAGTGCGCGAACTGCTGCGGCAGCGGCTTATCCAACCCCAGATCCTTGCGCACCAGCTGCACCACCGCCTCGTCGGCCTCCGGCCCCGCCGCCAGCCGCGCCGGATCACCCGGCAGCAGGTGGACGAACAGGAACACCAGCACCGCCACGATCAGCAGCGTCGGGATCAGGCCCAGCAGTCGTTTCAGAAAATAATTGAGCATCTCATTCCTTCCCCCACCTGCCGCCGTCTGGCCGCAGGCGGGGATGGGCGCCTTATTTCAGATCGGCGTTATCAAAGTTGAACGAGGTATCCGGCATCACGTAGAAGCCGCTCAGCTGTTTGCTGTTGGCCGACAACAGACGTTCGGTTGCCAGGAAGATCCAGGGCGCGTCGGCCCAGATGCGATCCTGTGCATCCTGATACAGTTTCTGCTTCTCGGCGCGATCGGTGGTCGCCAGCGCGTCGGTCAGATCCTTGTCCACCTGCGGGTTGCTGTAGAACGCGGTGTTGAACTGCTTCGGCGGCGCCGCCTGGGTGGAGAACAGCGGCGACAGCGCCCAGTCCGCTTCCCCGGTCGAGGCCGACCAGCCGGTGTAGAACAGCCGCACGCCGGTGTCTTTCACCCCGACGCTCTCCACCTGCGCCGCGCGCTGCCCGGCATCCATCGCCGTCACCGTCACTTTCACCCCCACCTGCGCCAGCTGCTGTTGGGTGAACTGCAGCACTTTCTGCGCGGTGCTGTGGTTGTGGGACGACCACAGCGTGGTGGTGAAGCCGTTCGGGTAGCCGGCCTCTTTCAACAGCTCGCGCGCCTTGGCCGGATCGTACGGCCACGGCTTGTAGCGGGCGGCGAAATCGATGGCCGGGGGCACCGGCCCTTCCGCCGGCACCGCATAACCGGCGAACGCCACCTTGATCAGCGCGTCCTTGTTAATCGCGTAGTTGAGCGCCTGGCGCACCTTCGGGTTGTCGAACGGCTTTTGAGTGACGTTCATGCTGATGTAACGCTGCAGGATCGACGGCGCAGCCACCACGTCCAGCTTGGCGTTGCCCTCCAGCACCTTGGCCTGCTCGTAAGGGATCGGGAAGGCGAAGGTCGCCTCGCCGGTCTGCAGCATCGCCGCGCGGGTGTTGTTATCCACCACCGGGCGCCAGGTGATGCTGTCGAGCTTCGGCAGCCCCGGCTGCCAGTAGCCGTCGAACTTCTTCACCTTGACGAAATCGGTCTGGTTCCAGGTCACGAACTGATACGGCCCGGTGCCGACCGGGTGGAAACCGATCTCTTTGCCGTATTGCTTCAGCGCCGCCGGGGAGATGATCGCCGCCGCCGGGTGCGCCAGATTGTTGACGAACGCCGAGAACGGCGCCTTCAGCACGATCTTCACCGTATTGGCGTCCACCGCCTCGGTTTTGTCGATCATCTTGAACAGGTTGTAGCGCTTGAGGTGGCTGTCCGGGTTACTGGCGCGATCGAGGTTGGCCTTCACCGCCTCGGCGTTGAACGCGGTGCCGTCGTGGAATTTAATGCCCTGACGCAGTTTGACGGTATAGGTCAGGCCGTCTTTGCTGACCTCATAGCTGTCCGCCAGCACGTTCACCAGCTTCATGTCCTTGTCGAAGCCGAACAACCCCTGATAGAAAGACTTGGCCACCGCCTGCGACAGCGTGTCGTTGGCGTCGTAAGGATCAAGAGTGGTGAAATTGGACGCCACGGCAATCACCGCGTCCTTCGCCGCCCAAACCGGGCCGGTTCCCGCCGCCAGCAGTATGGCGGCCAACAGCGCATTGCGTTTGAATGTGTGCTTCATGTCGCTTGTCTCTCCTGAGGTCTTTAAAAAGCACCGGCGATCGGGTGGCGGGCGACAAAGTGCCCGGCGCCAACCTGCACCAGCGGTGCGGTAACGGGTTCATCGCCCAGTGCGCGCACTGGGCTCGGGATCTCATCGGCCGGCAGCGGCTGCCGTTTGTGGGCATGAGCGGGATCGGCTACCGGCACCGCCGCCATCAACTTGCGGGTATAGGGGTGCTGCGGATTGTCGAATACCGCCTGCCGCGGGCCGATCTCGACAATTTGCCCGAGGTACATCACCGCCACCCGGTGGCTGATACGCTCCACCACCGCCATGTCGTGTGAAATGAACAGAAAAGCGATGCCGAACTCACGCTGCAGATCGAGCAGCAGATTGACGATCTGCGCCTGAATCGACACGTCCAGCGCCGAGACCGCTTCATCGGCGATCACCACTTTCGGGTTCAGCGCCAGCGCGCGCGCGATGCAGATGCGTTGGCGCTGGCCGCCGGAAAATTCGTGCGGATAGCGGCGCGCATGCTCCGGCTGCAGACCGACGCGTTCCAGCAGCCAGGCCACCCGCCGTTCCGCCTCACGGCCGCGCATCACGTTGTGCACTAACAGCGGCTCCATGATGGAGAAACCGACCGTCAGGCGCGGATCGAGCGAGGCGTAAGGATCTTGAAAGATGAACTGAATATCGCGCCGCAGGTGCTGCAGCGCCGGCCCCTTCAATTGGTCTATCCGCCGCCCGGCGAAGTTGATGGTGCCGCTCTGGCTGTCCACCAGCTTCAGCAAAGCGCGCCCGGTGGTGGACTTGCCGCAGCCGGACTCGCCCACCAGCCCCAGCGTCTCGCCAGGGTAAAGATCGAAACTGACGTTTTCTACCGCGTGCACCCGGCGAGTGACCCGATTGAACAACCCGCCGCGCAGATCAAAACGCGTGACCAGATGCTCCACCCGCAGGATCGGCGCAGCGTCTGGCGGCACGGTATCCTGCGGCGCCGTATCCCCCTCGCCATCCGCCAGCGGAAACTTCGCCGGCAGCGGCCGATCGGCCATCTCCCCCAGCTTCGGCACCGCCGCCAGCAGCGCCCGGGTATAGGCCTGTTGCGGCGCGGCGAATAATTCACGCACTCGATTCTGTTCCACCTGCTCGCCGCGGCGCATCACCAGCACCCGGTCGGCTATCTCTGCCACCACGCCCATGTCGTGAGTGATGAAGATCACCCCCATCTGCATCTCCTGTTGCAGCACGCGGATCAGCTGCAGGATCTGCGCCTGAATGGTGACGTCGAGGGCGGTAGTGGGTTCATCGGCAATCAGCAACGCCGGCTTGCAAGAGAGCGCCATAGCGATCATCACCCGCTGGCGCATGCCGCCGGAAAGCTGATGCGGGTAGCGCCCCAGCACCTCTTTGGCCTCAGGAATGCGCACCAGATCGAGCATGCGCAGCGCCTCCTGACGCGCGCTGCGGTGGTCCATGCCCTGATGCAGGCGCAGCGATTCGGCGATCTGCTCGCCGACCGGAAATACCGGGTTGAGCGAGGTCATCGGCTCCTGGAAGATCATCGCCATGTCGGCGCCGCGCACCGTGCGCAGCGTGCTCTGCGAGGCATGCGCCAGATCGAGCAACGCGCCGTCGCGCCGGCGCAGCGTCATGGCGCCGCTGACGATGCGCCCACCGCCCTGCTCCACCAGCCGCATCAGTCCCAGTGAAGTCACCGATTTGCCAGAGCCGGACTCACCGACGATCGCCAGCGTCTCGCCGCGATCGAGATCGAACGACAGGTTGCGCACCGCTTCCACGGCGCCGTCCGCTTGAGGAAAACGGATGCTCAGATCGCGCACCGTCAGCACCCGCTGCGGCGGCAATGACAACCCGTCGCCGGCGGGCCGGAATGAAACGTCGGTCATACACCCTCCCGGTGAACGCTTAGCGATAAATCCCGACGGACGGCGCATCGCCGACATAACCAAAACCGCGATACATCCCCTCGCAGTTAAACGGCAGCGCGATATTGCCGTGGCGATCGACGGCGATCATGCCGCCGCTGCCACCCAGTGCAGGCAGCTTCTCCATCACCACCCGATCGCTGGCCGCCTGCAGGCTGAGGCAGCCGTATTCGATCAGGGCGGAGACGTCATAGGCCGCCACGCCGCGCATGAAGATCTCGCCGGTGCCGGTGCTGGAGACCGCCACGGTGGCGTTGTTGGCATAGCAACCGGCGCCGATAATCGGCGTGTCGCCCACTCGCCCTGCCTGCTTGTTGGTCATGCCGCCGGTGGAGGTGGCGGCGGCAAGGTTGCCCAGCGCATCCAGCGCCACCGCGCCGACGGTGCCGAATTTGCGATCGGGATCGAGCGGATCGCCGGCCCGTGCCGCGCCGTCGTGATCGAGCAATACCCGGCCCTGCTCCGCCTGGGCGCGGTGCAGCTGATCAAAGCGTTCTTGGGTAAAGAAGAAGTCGGGAGTAACCATTTCCAGGCCGTGGGCGGCGGCAAACTTCTCGGCGCCTTCGGCGGCAAACAGCACGTGTTCGCTGTTTTCCAGCACCGCGCGCGCCGCCAGCACCGGGTTGCGGATATGGCTGACGCCGGCGACAGCGCCGGCGTCGCAGGTGCGGCCGTCCATCACGCAGGCATCCAGTTCGTGGGTGCCCTGATGGGTAAACACCGAGCCTTTGCCGGCGTTGAACAGCGGGCACTCTTCGAGCAGCCGCACCGCTTCGGTCACCGCATCCAGCGCGCTACCGCCCTGTGCCAATACCGCCTGCCCGGCGGCCACGATCTCGGACAGCGCCTGGATATACTGCCGTTCTTTTTCCGCACTCAGCGCCGCCCGGGTAATTGCGCCCGCGCCGCCATGAATGGCAATCACTGGTTTGCTCATTTGCCTGACACCCTGTGTTAATCCCGCCGTTGCGCAGCGAATAAGCTGAGCGCGGTATCATTATTATTCAGTCTTTTCGACTCTATTTAGTCCTACAGTGGAAGTACAGCATAACGTCCACGTCCCGCTTTTAGCGTAGCGCGCTTAGACCATTTCGCACCTTGAAATAGCTTATTGGAATAAAAACAGCAGGTTATAAAAAGCAGTAAACCGCTGGTAGTGCGGCTGGGATTATTGGTAATTTCGCGAGAGGAAATAGCGGTAGAGCGTAATGAAATAAACGTTCGCGCTGAGTCACGCTTATTGCGGCGCCCGGCCTGCTGTTTTTTACCCGGCCGGGCGCAGATAATCCAACGATTAAAAACCCGAGCCGGGCTGCCGTAAAAAGGCCTCTTCTTCCGGCGTGCTGGTGCGCCCCAATATCGCATTGCGATGCGGGTAGCGGCCGAAACGATCGATGATCGCCTTATGCCGCAGCTCGAACTCCAACTGGTCACCGTTATTGAGCTCGGTATACAGCACCAGCGCCTGCTGGTGGATCAGCGGCGATTCCGAATGCATGAACGGTAGATAGAGAAAACCTCGCTGCTCGCGGCTCAGCCGTTCGCACTCGCCGCTGCGGATCGCCTCCTGCGCCAGGACCAGCGCCATGCCATCGCAGGCGAACGACTGCGGCGTGCCGCGGAACAGGTTGCGGCTGAACTGATCGAGCACGATCACCTCCGCCAGGCGTCCTTCGATGGTGTCGCGCCAGTGCGCCAGCTCCCCCGCCGCCGCCGCCCGCCAGATTTCGCCGAAACGGCTGTGCAGCAGACGATCGAAATCGTCGTCCTTTTTGAACCACATCACCGGTTCGATCTCGTCGAACCAGAACTCGATAACCTGTTTATGCATCATGATCCTCCTCTGTTTTACCCAGTTTATACCCGTTCGCGCTTCCGGCGCAGTGCGAAAGATGGCGGGCATAACCCGTTCTCCCCCCCGGCGTTCTCTGCCATAATACCCGCACTTTGTCGCTATCAATGCGCACCCTGATTACGGAGTTCCCCTTATGGATCATTGCCATACTTCCGATCTCATCTCCCTGGAGCAAGCGCTGGAAAAAATGCTCGGGCAGATCGCCCCGCTGCAGCAGACCGAATCCGTCGCCCTGACCGCCGCCGCCGGCCGCATCACCGCCGCGCCGGTGGTCTCGCCGCTCGACGTGCCGCCGTTCGCCAACTCGGCGATGGATGGCTATGCGGTGCGCCTCGCCGATCTGGTGGCCAATGCGCCGCTGCCGGTCGCCGGGAAAGCCTTCGCCGGCGCGCCGTTCGACGGCCAATGGCCGGCCAACAGCTGCGTACGCATCATGACCGGCGCGCCGATCCCGGCCGGGGCGGACGCGGTGGTCATGCAGGAACAGGCCGAAGTGAGCGACCAGGGCGTGCGTTTTACCGCCCCGGTAGAAGCCGGCCAGAATATCCGTTTGGCGGGTGAAGACATTCGCCAAGGCGCGAGCGTGTTGCCAGCCGGCGTGAAGCTGGGCGCCGCGCAGCTGCCGCTGCTGGCTTCGCTCGGCGTCGCCGAAGTGCAGGTAATGCGTAAGCTGAAGGTCGCGGTGTTCTCCACCGGCGACGAACTGCAGCCGGTCGGCCAGCCGCTGCAGGCGGGCCAAATCTATGATACCAACCGCTTCGCGGTGCGCCTGATGCTGGAGCAGATGGGCTGTGAAGTGCTCGATCTCGGCATTATCCGCGACGATCGCGATGCGCTGCGCGACGCCTTCACACAGGCGGACAGCCAGGCCGACGTAGTGATCAGCAGCGGCGGCGTCTCGGTCGGCGAGGCCGACTACACCAAACAGATGCTGGACGAGCTGGGCCAGGTCAGCTTCTGGAAGCTGGCGATCAAACCCGGCAAACCGTTCGCCTTTGGCAAACTGGGCCACGCCTGGTTCTGCGGCCTGCCGGGCAACCCGGTTTCCGCCGCCCTGACCTTCTACCAACTGGTGCAACCGCTGCTGGCGAAGCTGGCCGGTCACAGTGACTGGCGCCTGCCGCCGCGCCTGCGCGCACGGGCGCTAACCCCGCTGAAGAAATCGCCGGGCCGCCTCGATTTTCAGCGCGGGGTGTTCAGCAGCAACGCCGCGGGTGAACTGGAGGTCAGCACTACCGGCCACCAGGGCTCGCACGTCTTCAGCTCCTACAGCCAGGGCAACTGTTTCATCGTGCTGGAGCGCGAACGCGGTTCGGTGGCGGTAGGCGAAACGGTGGAGATCGAGCCGTTCAACGCCCTGCTGAGGAGCTGAACATGCTGCCGGAATTGACCGACGCCGAAGCGCTGCGCTACAACCGCCAGATCGTGCTGCGCGGCTTTGACTTCGACGGCCAGGAGAAGCTGAAGGCCGCCCGCGTGCTGATCGCCGGGCTGGGCGGGCTGGGCTGCGCCGCCGCGCCATATCTGGCGGCGGCCGGCGTCGGCCATCTGGTGCTGGTGGATTTCGACACCGTCTCGCTCTCCAACCTGCAGCGCCAGATCCTGCACCGCGACGATCGCATCGGCCAGAGCAAAGTCGCCTCCGCCAGGCAGGAACTGAGCGCCATCAATCCGCATATTCGCATCGACGCCATCGACGGCCGTCTGGAAGATGACGCGATCGCGGCAGAGATCGCCGCCTGCGATCTGGTGCTGGACTGCACCGACAACGTGGCGGCGCGCGACGCCCTGAATCGCCTGTGCCACGCACAGCGCAAGCCGCTGGTTTCCGGCGCGGCGATCCGTATGGAAGGCCAGCTCAGCGTATTCACCTATCAGCCGGGCGAGCCCTGCTACCGCTGCCTGAGCCGGCTGTTCGGCGACAGCGCCCTCACCTGCGTCGAAGCGGGCGTGATGGCGCCGCTGGTCGGCACCATCGGCACTCTGCAGGCGATGGAAGCCATCAAGCTGCTGGCCGACTATGGTCAGCCGCTGCGCGGCAAGCTGTTGATGTTCGATGCGATGAGCATGCAGTTCCGCGAGATGAAGCTGCCGAAGGATCCGCACTGCGAAGTGTGCGGCGGGGCGTGACGGCTTCGTCATTAGTAGCTTGAGAGGTCGGTGTTGGAAAATCGTGGCACAATATATTTTCCAATACGTTTGTGAAAGTAAAATGCCTCTGGCAGAAATTGAAGCTACCCAGCCTTATTGCAATATAAGACGAAAAGATATTAGATTCGGCAACAAGCTCACCGGAATGGAAATGGGTTGCCGCTCTCATTATCACCGAGTGCGTATTTGATCAACGGTTCAGCCGGCATGACCACACGATGGCTGCCGCTGATCATATTAACGATCACACTGCGTGGGCCTTCACGCCAGCGGGCATCAGCATAAAATTGAGTAAGCTGACTTTCCATTTCTGACTCGTTTAGAAATGACCGCACCAGATAATAATTATCAGGATCATGGAGTGAATTACCAAAGCGTAATACTTTCACCCCAATTTTCAGGTGCAGAGGTACACTCTGTTCTTTCATAATATCGTGAAATGCAGCGCCTGTGCCGGGTTTTAACGTGTATTGGAGCACTTCTATCACTGTTGTCATACGGTTTACCACCTCATTATCTCTTTTCTCTATCATGACCTGATTAGTATATCAAGCCTGTCGATATGGTGGGGTTACTCCTTCTAAGGCATTACTATACAGCAAAACCTCTTTCACTACATGATCAGTTATAATTATAAAAAAATAGTAAACATTCATTAAATTTATAGCACCATGAATTAATTCTACTACTTAGTTTTTAAACAACCCTAAGAAATACTGTTCATACATACGGATCATCCTGCCGCTAAAGCACATTCCAAAATGTTACTCTGAAGTTAACGTTTGTAGCTTTATGTGTATTGTTTGTCATTTTACGGAGTGCTAGTTTCTTTCCGCGCACCAAAAGTGTGGTCGTTATAAATAATATAATTAGCGTCAAAATCTTTATCCCAGGGAAATGACAGGTGGCAATCATTCGCAATCAATAATGCGGAGTTTGCTATACACAAAATGGATTTAGGAAAAATTTAATGCAACACACCGATCTATTAATGATTGGCTGCGGCCCATCAAACCTCGCTGTAGGTGTCGCACTTGAAGAATGTGCTGAAGTTCACAACATCAACTCTTCTCTCATTCTGGAAAAAGACACTTCTGTTTGTTGGCATAGGGGAATGTTATTTCCTGAAGCGCAGTCTCAGGTTTCCTTTCTGAAAGATCTGGTCACGCAGCGTGATCCGACCAGCCGGTTCAGCTTTCTCAATTTTTTGCATAAAACCAAACGCCTGGACAGTTTTGTCAACCTGCAGACGTTTAACCCCTACCGTAAAGAGATTTCGGATTATTTGCAGTGGGTAGCGGATGGCCTGGAGAAAACACAGGTTATTTACAACAGCAAAGTAGTGGCAGTCAGACCGGAACTTGCATCGGAAGGGCAAATTACTGGCTGGCACGTAACCGTTGAAAATGGCGACAGTTACCGCGCCCACCGTCTGATTTTTGGGGCTGGCCGCGACCTCAATATCCCGGCTGTGTTTGAGCATGTCTCACCGGATAATGTGATCCATAGTGCCAATTTCCTGACGGCTCTCGAACAAATGAAGTGCGGTAGAGTTAACCGTATCGCGGTAATTGGCGGCGCGCAAAGCAGTGCCGAAATGTATCAATCCTGCCTTGAGCATTTCCCCACGGCCAATATCACCATGATCATGCGCTCCATCGGGCTGGTGAATTATGAAGGCAGTCAATTCACCAATACGTTATTTCAGAATGACTATATCAACACGTATTTCAATTGTGACAATGAGACTCGTGAAAAGACCCTGGCGGCGATGCATACCACCAACTATTCCGGCGTGGCGCCATCAACTTTATCTGGGCTCTACCGTTTCCATTATTTGCAGGAGTTGCGTGGCGAAAATCGGGCGGTAATGCTGACGCAATGCGATATTTTACATGCGGTAGATGATGACGGCGGCGTACTGATCACCTGGAAAGATAACAAGTCAGGCCACTCACACTCTGCGCGTTTTGACGTAGTGTTGCTGGGTACAGGATATAAGAATAAAACACCGACACTCTTCGACAGCCTGTCAAATCATCTTGATATCGAAAAAATCTGTGTCGACCGCAATTACCGTGCTGTATTGCCCTATTCCCCCGGCGTTTCTCTGCATCTGCAGGGAGTTAACGAAAACACGCATGGCATTGCGGATTCGTTGTTGAGTGTACTGGCTTTCCGTTCAAAAGAAATTATTGACGATATCACGGCCTGATTTTAGGGAAAAAAAATGCATTCTTTTAAACCACTTGATCGCACCTCTATGCGATTCGAGAACAATCTGCACGCCCAGCGTTTGATGCCGTGGCCCGAACTGAACGCGCCGTTTGAAAGTTCATGGTGCGTTATTGCACCTGGCACGTCTTCGACACCGCATGATCACCACGAATACGAAATATTCGTCGCCATTAAAGGTGAGGCATTTATTGTGTGCGAAGGTGAAAAAACGCGTTTTAAAGCCGGCGACACCGTTCAATTCCCGCCATTCACCCGGCATTGCGTGCTCAATGAAAGCCCCGAGCCGTTCGAAATGTACAGCATTTGGTGGGATGAGGAGATGTCCTCACGTTTTGCTCAACGTCATCAACAAAAAAATCAGGTGTCAGACCATGTCTAAAACACTCGTTATTGCCCCACCGCCCACGCCCAATGGCGATCTGCACGTTGGCCACATGGCCGGGCCTTACTTGGCCGGCGATATTTACGCTCGCTACCTGCGCCTGACCGGAGAGCGCGTCAACTACGCGACCGGCACTGATGACAGCCAAACCTATGTTGTCACCAGCGCCTACAAACTGGGCACATCCCCGGAAAATTTATGCCGTCAGGCTGCCGACGACATCAGGCAAAGCCTGAATGACTGGGGAGTCGAGCTGGATGGCTATGCCCCGTTCGATGACGGCTATAAAGAAATGGTCTACGCCTTTTTGTCTCCCCTACATGAGCAGGGCAAGTTCCGGCTCAAAACCGTCAAACTGCCGTACTCGACACACCGCAATACGTTTATGGTGGAGTCGTTCGTGTCCGGTGAATGCCCGACCTGCCTAGCGCAGTCCCGCGGTGGATTGTGTGAAAGTTGCGGACACCCCAACAACTTTGATGGATTAAAAAACCCGGTGGCGACATTGCCCCCCTACGAATCACTGGAGTACAGAGAAACGGAGATCCTGGTGTTCCCGGTGGAGGCATACAGGGCCGAGCTGGAGCGTTATTACGCCGCGAAAAAAGGCAGCTGGCGCCCGCACATTCTTCAGCTAATGACGGAGCTGTTCAGCCGAGAGCTGATCGATTTCCCTATCACTTACCCCATTGCCTGGGGATTGCCATCGCATTTTCCCGGCACGGAGGGGCAAGTGCTCAACGCCTGGGCGGAGGGGATGCCGGCATCGATGTACTGCAACGCCTGTGGCGAAAACAACGCGGCGCCGACGGATGCAACCTGGCGTGCTGAAACAGGCAATCGCCTGGCGTATTTCCTCGGCTTCGACAACTCCTATTTTTGGGGAGTGACGCATCTTGCCTTGCTGATGGCGCATGAGGGTAAGTATCTGTTGCCTGACACCATCGTGCCCAATGAGTTTTACGAGCTGGAAAATGCCAAATTTTCGACCAGCCGCGGCCATTTGATCTGGGCCAGCGATCTGGTAAAAAACCTGCCTCGCGACTATGCCCGTTTCTATCTTTGCCTGACCAGTCCGGAACACAACCGGAACAATTTCAGCCGGGATGCCCTCAGTCAAATCCTTAACGAACGACTGATTTCCGCCTGGAATGCGCTTGCCCGTGCATACGCCACGCAACGCTGGGAATTGCGCCAGAATGACGATGAGGCCAATACTCCTCTGCTGGTGGACACCATGCGTCAGCGCCTGGCTCTGCCCTGTCGTCTCGAGACGTTCAGCCAAAGCCGATTGGCTGACTGGTGCCTGCACCATATTGGGCGCTTGCAGGAGCTGGTTGCGGAAGAAAGCGATATCAGCCTGAAGGCAATTAATCAACAGTTACGGGTCCTCGTCGACGGCCTGGGGTTGATCATGATTGACCTCCACCACGCTATCGTGAATGCCAATCCGCTGAACGGCAGTGAACAATGGGCCTTGCCTGAACTGCCGCCGATCGCCACATTCACCAACAGTGGGTCATATGCGTCCTAACATCGCCATCATCGGGGCCGGCATTACCGGCGTCATGACTGCGCTGGCTTGCGCCCGTAAGGGCGCAAGCGTTGAGCTGTATGATGCCGCCGCCATTCCGAACGCTGCCAATCTGTCGTGGGCACATGGCCGTTTGTGGAAACACGCGCACGAAAACAATGCCGCGTTGCAACCGCTGGCTGCGCGCTCGCTTGCTTTCTGGCGCCAACTCATCGACGCCGGCAGCGAGACAGCCGGTTGTCAGACGCAATCCATTCGTGTGGTGGATGACGCCGATTGTCGTCGTTTGGTGCAGCTGTATGACGCGCTGGCGATAGGTTATGACATCCAGGATCCCGTGTTGTCGACACAGAGCAGCCTGTTGCGCATGCCCAGTGCCAATCGACGGCTCTTCGTCGGCCATGACGCCATTCTTCTCGATGCACAAAAGGTGTATGCACATTTGTGCCAGGCGCTGGCAAACACGGGAAGCATCGTGTTGAAACCGCATACGCGTGTAGATCTCGGCACCATTCGGGAGGGGAGGCATTTTAGTGTTAACGGTGAGCGTAAAAGCTACACGGCGGTGATTTGCACGGCGAGCCGTCCTCTCACCCGACACATTGGCCGGTCAGGCGTCGCTCCGGCGCCGCAATATCAGGTACACCTTGACGTGCACCTCAACGATGCCCGTGCGTGCTTGTTAAAGCCGGTGCTGACGATGGGAGATGAACAGCGATCATGGTGTGTACCGTCGCCGGAACGTCGGGTGCTTAAAGTGAGCGCCAGTCGATTTTCCTACTCGATGCCGCCAGACAGTCACGACCTGCAGGTGTGTAAGCGGTATTTGCTTGACCGACTACGCGTTAAATACGACCAGGTGGATGTCGTCGTGTCGCCCTACTTTGAATTGCCGGCTGAAAAACGGCAAGGCACTGCTTACTGGGGCCGGCACGATGTCACCGGATGCATCGCCGTTGAAGCGTGCGATGCCTCTATTTTTAAGATCGCCCCGGCGCTGTCCGAGCAGATCAGCCAGTATGTCATTCACGGAGTTAACGAATGAGTAATGAAACCATTTTGCTGAACGTCACAACCCGTCAGATCAGCAAAAGAAACGAAAATCTAATCCTTGCCGCGTCGCTGGTTTCCACTCTGGGGAGCGGAATACTCACCATCGCCAACGCGCTGATCATTTCACAGAGCATGGGAACGGCGAAAGCCGTGGGCACGCTGTTCATTCTGATCGCACTACCGCAAGCCTTTTTCTCGGTGTTGTTCGGCAAGTTATCCGATACCTACGACAGAAAGAAGATCTGCATCATTACCAACGTAGTCAACGCGGCCATCGTCATTGGCGTTTTGGCCGGCATCAATACATTCACCGATCCTTCGATGGTCATCTTTGTCTGCAGCTTTATGCTGTCCATGACCATGGCTATGTTCTTCCCGGCCAATAACGCCATCATCAAAGACTCGGTAGAGTCGGGCAGAATGGCCGCATTCAATGCCAAACTCGAAATGGCAGTGCAAATTGGTGCTTTGACATCGGTGGCGATCGGTGGGTTTCTGATCCAGCTGATTGGTGTGGATTTCGTGTTTGTGCTGAACACCATCACCTTCATCGCCAGTGCGGCGCTGTTTTTCATGCTGACGCCGCGTGTACAGGGATCAGATGAAGCGCCCGAAGGCGGTACCGCCTCTGAACCAGTGCCGGCCACAACCTTACCCGCCGTGAGAAAACCCTGGCTGATGCTGCTGTATGGAGTCGGCAACATCATCGTGACGGTCAGCAATATGCTGTTGGTGCTGTTGGTCACCAAACATTTTGCCTCCGGCGCCGGCGTTCTGGGTGTGGTTGATGCACTGGCCGGCGTAGGGGTGGCCATCGCCGCCGCCATGACACCATTCCTGCAGAAGCGCTTTTCCTTACTGACGATAGTCATGTTCGGCTACGTGGCGAATGCGGCATTTATTGCCCTGCAGCCGCAATTTACGTTGCCGTGGCTGATGGTCTTCTTCCCGCTTGGTGCCGTGTGTTTTGGCCTGGCGCGTATCTCGTGCCGCACGCTGATGTTCAACACCATTCCTTCCCATTACACCGGCCGTTTCTTCGGCTTCAGCAACGCAATTGGGCTGACGTCGGCCGTCGTACTGACCTACGCCATTGGCGAGCTGGTCGATAGCACCACTGTCCTAGCCGGATATGTGGCGTTGGCGCTGGCAGTGGTCTTCCTGGCGCTTTTGGCATCAACCCTGGTCTTTAAAGGAAAAACAAAATGAAATTATTGGCGATTGAAGTCGGGCAATTTGGTGATTACTACAATTCGCGCTACCAACAGGTGGAGCAGCACGGTATTGAGCTGTATGTCTTGTCCGGAGTGGCTGACAGCGATCACTGGCATGCCGGGCGATTCTTTGTTTCCGACAGCATGGACATCAACGATTTGACCACGCTGGCCATACAGCTGCATCGGGATTTTCACTTTGACGGGGTGTTCACCTTCGCGGAGAACAGCGTGATCGCCACGGCCATGATCGCCGACGCCCTGCAGCTGCCGAGCATCCCGGTTGAGGCGGCGGTAAAAAGCCGCAACAAGCTTGCCATGCGCGAAGCCCACCGTGTCGGTCAGGCACCTCACCCAGAATTTCGGCTGACACCGACGCTGCCTGAAGCGCTTGAGGCGGCGGCGACTCTCGGTTATCCGGTGATCCTCAAACCCACACTGGGTTCGGCCAGCCAATTCGTCTACCGCGTCGACACGCCTAAACAAATGGCAGAGTTCTTCCCTAAAGCCCTGATCGGCATATCAGAAATGAGCCAATTCAAAAATGAAGGGATCACGGACGTACTGGGCCCCAACTCGCTGCTGGTCGAGTCGTATCTGGATGGACGTGAATTTCTGATCGAGGCCTATTCCTGGGACGGCGTCACGGTGCTGGGCTCCATCGTCGATCGTGTCACCCTGGAAGGGAACTCGTTTGATGATGATGTCCATCACACGCCGACCGTTCTTGATGGTCTGGATCTGCAACGCGTGCATGACGCGGTGCATGCCGGTGCCGTGGCGCAGGGACTGACGCGCAGTGTGATGCACGCAGAGATCCGGTTCCATCAGGGTAAACCCTACATCGTTGAGATTGCCGCCCGGCCTGGCGGCGGCGGCCTCGATTTTATGGCCCGCATCTCCGCCGGCTATTGCCCTATCAAAGCGGTCATTGATATGGCGATTGGGCAGAAACCGGACTACCAGTGTTATTCGCCAACCGGTAAACACACGTTTGCGCTTTGCCTGATCTCCTCGCCTGGGCGGATCGACACCATCAGCGTCCCTGAACACATTACGCAGGATCCGAACACCTTCATGCTGAAAATCATTTCACCGCTCGGCAGCGTCATCAAACGGCCGCCGTTGGGGAACGATATTATCGGTTTCCTGGGCGTTAAGGGCGACAGTCGCCAGGAGACAGAACAGAAAGCGATGAACTACAGCCAGCAGGTGATTGTGACGACACGATGAAAAAGATCGGACTGGCGATAGCGTTAGGGAAAGATGCCAACAGCCATACACGAACCTTTATTGAGGCTATTAATTATAGCCTCAAGCATTTCCCAGAATTAAAACAAAACACGTTGAAAATTGTCAATGATGAAAAGTCGTCGGCAGGAGGGGAGCGCGCCGCTGTTGAGTTGATTGAATGGGGTGCTGACGTGGTTGTCGGTCATTTTTCTAGTTTTGCCGCGTTGGCGGCATTACCATTATATCTCCGACAATCCATACCCCTGATATTACCGGCCTCGACAGCGTGTGAGTTTGGTGAATTTAACAAGATTAATCGAGTCGAGGTAATTAAGTATCAGAAAGATGATGCCGCCTTGATGGCTTATTGCATTGATGACAGCATTATTAACTGTCAGGAAGGAAATGTTTATGCGGTGGTACAGAATAACTCTTATGCCAACCGGATGATGGATCACTTCCCTCTCTTGACCGATGTTCAGATCATCCGGGAGTTGCCTGGGCGAACTGAAAAAGGGGATACGTTTATTATCATTGGCCTCAGTGATTTTGCATCGGCCATCATCAAACAGTTATCTCAAACACAGGTTTATCGGATTCTGTTGGTTGACGACTCGGACAGTGTTGAAGTGCATAAATCATGCATTTTGCGGCCTCAACGTTTGTCGCGTGTTCGTTCGGCGTCGCATATTTCGCGGCATGGCATGAAGCGGCCATACTGGAATGAAACTATGCTGGCATTATCACTGGCCTGCAGCATTACCTCGCAACAGGTAGCCGAAAATGGGGAGGGATTAAGTTTCAACACCTATCTTGGATTACAGGACTTCGATAACTCTAATTGCTATGGCGATTGCATATTGATCTCAGAAGAGCTGATCTAGCCGGCTGTTTGAACGCGCAGGCTACATCTGAGCGTCTTATCGCAAAAGCGCAAAGTTTGTAAAACATTGCCTTACGCAAACCCTTTGTATAGCGCCAAGGAAGCCGAGACACTTAGCTTACTATGAAAAATGTACGGTCAGCCGCTGCGCGGCAAGCTGTTGATGTTCGATGCGATGAGCATGCAGTTCCGCGAGATGAAGCTGCCGAAGGATCCGCACTGCGAAGTGTGCGGCGGGGCGTGACGGATAAAAAAAGGGCGGGATAATTCCCGCCCTGATGCGTTACCGCGAGGGTTACACGATGCCCTGGCTGCGCAGATAGTCTTCGTAGTTGCCGGTAAAGTCGATCACCTTGTTCGGGGTGATTTCCAGAATCCGGGTCGCCAGCGAGCTGACGAACTCACGGTCGTGGGAGACGAAGATCAGCGTGCCTTCGTACATCTCCAGCGCCATGTTCAGCGATTCGATGGATTCCATATCCAGGTGGTTGGTCGGTTCGTCCATCACCAGAATATTCGGGCGCTGCATCATCAGCTTGCCGAACAGCATGCGGCCCTTCTCGCCACCGGACAGCACCTTCACGCGCTTCTTGATGTCGTCCTGGCTAAACAGCAAACGGCCCAGCACGCTGCGCACCGCCTGCTCGTCGTCTTTTTCCTGCTTCCACTGGCTCATCCAGTCGAACACGGTCAGGGTGTCGTCGAACTCGTATTCGTGATCCTGCGCGTAATAACCGATACGGGCATTTTCCGACCACTTCACGGTGCCGCTGTCCGGCTGCGCGTCGCCCACCAGCGTTTTCAGCAGGGTGGTTTTACCGATGCCGTTGGCGCCCAGCACCGCGACCTTCTCGCCCACTTCCACCATCAGGTTCAGCTTGTTGAACAGCGGGCCTTCGTCGAAGCCCTTGGTGAGCGCTTCCACTTCCAATGCGTTACGGAACAGCTTCTTGTCCTGCTCGAAACGGATGAACGGGTTCTGGCGGCTGGAGGCTTTCACCTCTTCCAGCTGGATCTTGTCAATCTGGCGGGCGCGCGACGTGGCCTGCTTGGATTTGGAGGCGTTGGCGCTGAAGCGGCTGACGAACGACTGCAGCTCGCTGATCTGCGCTTTCTTCTTGGCGTTGTCCGCCATCAGACGCTCACGCGCCTGGGTGGCGGCGGTCATGTATTCGTCGTAGTTGCCCGGGTAGACGCGCAGCTCGCCGTAGTCCAGATCCGCCATGTGGGTGCAGACCATGTTCAGGAAGTGACGGTCGTGCGAGATGATGATCATGGTGCTATTGCGTTCGTTCAGCACCTGCTCCAGCCAACGAATGGTGTCGATGTCCAGGTTGTTGGTTGGTTCGTCGAGCAACAGGATTTCCGGATCGGAGAACAGCGCCTGCGCCAGCAACACGCGCAGCTTGAAGCCCGGCGCGATTTCGCTCATCGGGCCATAGTGCTGTTCCACCGGAATGCCCACGCCAAGCAGCAGTTCGCCGGCACGCGCTTCGGCGGTATAACCGTCCATTTCGCCGTAGGCCACTTCCAGGTCGGCTACTTTATAGCCGTCTTCTTCGCTCATCTCCGCCAATGCGTAGATGCGGTCGCGCTCTTCCTTCACCGCCCACAGTTCGGTGTGACCCATGATCACGGTGTCCAGCACGCTGTACTGCTCGAAGGCGAACTGATCCTGACGCAGTTTACCCAGGCGCTCGTTCGGATCGAGGAACACGTTGCCGCCGCTCGGCACCAGATCGCCGCCGAGGATTTTCATAAAGGTGGACTTGCCGCAGCCGTTGGCGCCGATCAGGCCGTAACGGTTGCCGCCGCCGAATTTAACAGAGATGTTTTCAAACAACGGCTTACTGCCGAACTGCATGGTGATGTTGTTAGTGCTTAACACAGCGCTCGCTCTTTATACATAGGGAATGTGATTTGGCGCGCATTATGCCACAACGGGGTGCAGAGATCGCGGGAAGTTTCGGTGACATTTTGAGCGTCAGGCTGGTGCCGTTTGCCGGTGGGCATTGGCTTGCGTACAAAAAGTCTGCTAGATTCGGCGGTTCATATTGAAAAGGATTTCTATGAAAAGCGCAAAGCAGATAGCCAACGACATGGCGGATGCCGTAAACATTGACAGCAATTTAGTGCGCGGGTTTGCACAAGGTTTTATCAGCGTACCGGTCGATTTCTACTACCTGGGCTACGACTATATTGATACTGAAAACAGATGGTTAAACTCGCAAGATAAAGAGCGATTTATCAGACTCATCAAGTCAGGCCTGGCCAATAAAGCAAGCATCGAGAAAGTGGCTCATATCTTCATCGAAAACTTCGCCAGTAAGGTCAAGTTTGAAGATGTTAAGGACATGACCATAAGAACATCAGGCAAACTCATCGGCAAATTCGCCTTTAATCAGTTAGCCACCGCAAACATGGGATATATATTCTCTAAACAAATCATCCCACGGCTTGTCTCCGGTGTTGCCGTTGGCTCAATTCTCACCGCTGGGGCAAGCATATCGCGCTCTGTCTATACATCACGCGACTTGAGGGCAAGAAACTCACGGATGTATGATCAACTCAGACGCCTGGGAAACCTCGATCTGCTGTACTTTCTGTTAGAAAACAAAGTCCGACCATTCGAGGATGCCGTCTCGGTTTGGGAAAGAGATCGAAAGAAATTCAACCAAATTTGTCAGTACTTTTTTGCAAAGGTTAACGTATGAAGAACTTTATGCTGGCGGCTTTATCCAGAATTATTCAGGGCATTGGGTGCGGCGTTGTGGCCCTCTCGCTGTTAGCCATTGTCTGGTTCATGTTTTATTCCGACGATAGTTTTAAGTATCTGTGGGTTGCGACCTCCATAGCTGGAATTTTCTTAGGGTATTTCATTTTCAGGTTTGCGGTTAAAAAAATACACGACGGAAGCCCTGATTAAATAACATTGTGTTCAATTGAGCAGCAGATCACTCAGTCCAAAGAAACTCGCGTCAATTATTACATAGTTTGTCCTAATACCGACGCTCAGCGCAGCTGCTTCTCCAGCCACGCGCGCATATCCGCC
Organism: Serratia bockelmannii; assembly: GCF_008011855.1. GTDB lineage: Bacteria > Pseudomonadota > Gammaproteobacteria > Enterobacterales > Enterobacteriaceae > Serratia > Serratia bockelmannii. The sequence goes on along the minus strand of NZ_VOUX01000001.1, from coordinate 279,286 downwards.
ACCACCCGCGTCATTTCACTCTCGCCATTTTCGCGCCGCATCACATGGTCTAAAGCCGGATAATTCAGGTAAGTGATATTCGTTTTGCCGTCGGCCCGCAGCTCGGCGATCATTTTCCCTACCGCCCCCGGCGAAACGGCGCGATCCTGGTCACCCTGCACGATCAGCACCGGCGTCTTGATGCTGCGCAGGGTGGCAAGCTGATCGATGTTCAGCATGCCATGCCACCAGGCATAGCCATGATCGCTGGCGTTCAGGGGGAACGGCGGCGCCGTCAGCACCTGCTGTAAAAATGCGTTCAGCCCGGCTTTCTCTTCTTTTGGCGCGTCGGCCACGCTGTGGCGCACATCGTCAATAAACCAGCGTCCGCCGCCGCTGAACGCCAGGGTGGCGTCAACCAGGCCCGAGGAGGCCGTCACCAGATTGGCGATCACCGCCCCTTCGCTGCCCCCCAGCACCGCGACCTTTTGATAGCCGTTGCGCGCACTCACCGCCTGCAGTACCTGGGTGACATCGCTCACCCGCCGCTGCGGCGTATCATGCTGCACGAAAGCGTCCGGGCAATCCTGCCGCGGCACCTCTTCGCGGTACGGCAAGGTGTCGTCGATGCCGTATTTCTCCACCGTCAGCAGATCTGCGGCGGGTAACACCTGCCGCATCGGCGTGACCAGGCGGATATGCCGCACGCTGTTGCAATCCGAACCTTGCAGGATCACCAACAGCGCCGCCGACGATTGCCCGGGCACCGCAGCGTCCAGATAGTAATGAATACTCGAACCATCCTCCCGCGGCAGCGTCAGCGCTGCAGATTGCGCCATCGCCAGCCCGCTCCACAGCGCCAATACGCTCAGCATGCCTGTCGCCACTCTCATCACTTGCTCCTCTTCCCTGTTGCGTTCGGTTAATTCGTCTTTTCTGGTCTACGCTTCATGCCAATCACGTTTCTGACAGGGAAGCCTTACCATGCCACACCTCTATAACACCGCACTGCTGATCGGCGCCGCGCTGAGCACCATCGCCGCCCTGCTGCATATTTGGGTGATCGCCGCCGGGCCGCGCGGCTATCGGCTGTGCGGCGCCGGCGATCGCTTCATTAAGGCGGCGGAAGCGGGTAAAAAGTTCCCGGCCGTCGTCACCGCCGGTATCGCGCTGGTTCTGTTTATTTGGGCGCTGTACGCGCTGTCCGGCGCGGGCCTGATCGTGCCGCTGCCGCTGCTGCGGCCCGCGCTGTTTATCATCACCTTTATCTACCTGCTGCGCGGCGTCGCCGGCCCTTTCGCCCTGCGTGATACTGGCCGCAGCCAACGCTTCATCGTCGTCAGCTCGCTGATTTGCCTCGGCTTCGGGCTGGTGCATCTGCTGGGGATGACGCAGCGCTGGAGTGCGTTGGCGTAACGCCCTGTTGCTGCAAAACGGCGATAAACGCCTGCGCGGCGGCGCTGCGGTAAGCGCCTTTGCGCTGCAGCCATACCGCCTGTCGCACCGGCATGGCGTTGGCCAACGCCACTTTTTTCAACTGCCGGTTCTCGCGCGCAATGGCGGCTGGCAGCAGCGTGGCAAGCTGCCCGCGCCGCACGATCTCGACGATGGCGCCCAGCGCATTGGCCTCCACCGCCACCTGCGGCCGAAATCCCAACTGTGTGCAGTAGCGATCGATAAACTGCCGCGTGGCGAAGTCGCCACTCAGCAAAGCCAGCGGCAGATGTTGCCACTCCGCCAGCCTCAGCGGACGGCGATGCGCCGCCAGGGGATGATCGGCGCCGACCATCAGCTCCAGCGTCTCGCTGAACAACGGCGTGGCTTCTACCTCCGCCGACTGCGCCATCTCGAAGGCGATCCCCAGGTCCAGCCGATCCTGCGCCAGCAGCGCCTCGATCCGCTCTTGCGCCATCTCCTCAATGCTCAGGGTAATCCCCGGGTAGCGGCGGTAGAACGCATCGATCGTCGGCCCCACCAGATAGGCGGTGAAGGTTGGCGTCATCGCCAGCCGCAAATGGCCGCGCGCCAGCGTCGCCACGTCATGGATCGCCCGCGCGCCGGCGTCCAAATCCTGCAGCGCCAGCCGCGCATAGCGCATCCACGCCTCACCGGCGTCGGTCAGGCGCACGGCTCTGCCACTGCGATCGAACAACGGCGCTCCCAGTGCGTCTTCCAACTGCTTGATCTGCTGGGACAACGTCGGTTGCGAGACGTGCAACGCTTCGGCGGCGCGGGTGAAGTTGCCCTGTTCGGCAACGGCCAGAAAATAACGGATGTGTCGCAGCAGCATAGCGCCCCAGCTATTAGTAAAACCTATAGCCAGCATTATAAATGGGTCTTAGACCCTATAGCCAGAAGCGTTCATCATGCCGCCATCGCATAACGACACCCAATGGAGAAACGGATGAAAGAGGTGATTGAAGGCTTCCTGAAGTTCCAGCGCGAAGCCTTTGTTGAACGCACGGCGCTGTTTCAGCAGTTGGCGACCCGCCAAAACCCGCGCACCCTGTTTATCTCATGTTCCGACAGCCGCCTGGTGCCGGAGCTGGTCACCCAGCGCGAGCCGGGCGATCTGTTCGTGATCCGCAACGCCGGTAACATCGTGCCTTCTTTTGGCCCCGAACCCGGCGGGGTGACCGCCTCGGTCGAGTACGCCGTCGCTGCGCTGGGCGTAGAAGACATCGTGATCTGCGGCCATTCCGACTGCGGCGCGATGACCGCCATCGCCACCTGCCAGTGTCTGGATCACCTGCCGACGGTCGCCGGCTGGCTGCGTTACGCCGATTCCGCCAAGGCGGTCAACCAGGCTTATCCGCACACCTCCGACGCAGCCCGGGTCGCATCGATGGTGCGCGAAAACGTCATCGCCCAGCTCAACAACATCAAAACGCACCCTTCCGTCGCCCTGGCGCTGGATCAGGGCCGCCTGGCGCTGCACGGCTGGGTCTATGACATCGCCAGCGGCGCTATCGAGGCGCTGGACGGCGAAACCCGCCGCTTCGTGCCGCTCGCCACCCATCCCGAGGTGACCGCCACCCCGGCGATCGCCCGTTTTTAAGCCCACAAAAGGAGTCAACATGACACACTCTCTGCACAACACCGCCCCGCGCGAAGCGCTCACCGACACCATCATGGCCGCCAAGATCCGCCATAATCTGACGTTCGAAGCGCTGGCCGAGGGCACCGGTCTCAGCCTGGCGTTTGTCACCGCCGCCCTGCTGGGGCAGCATGCGCTGCCGGAACCGGCGGCGCGCACGGTAGCGGCCAAGCTGGGGCTGGACGAAGAAGCGGTGCTGCTGCTGCAAACCATCCCGCTGCGCGGCAGCATTCCCGGCGGCGTGCCAACCGATCCGACCATTTATCGCTTCTATGAAATGCTGCAGGTTTACGGTTCCACGCTGAAAGCGCTGGTGCACGAGCAGTTTGGCGACGGCATCATCAGCGCCATCAACTTCAAGCTGGATATCAAGAAGGTCGCCGATCCCGAAGGTGGTGAACGCGCGGTGATCACCCTGGACGGCAAATACCTGCCAACCAAGCCTTTCTAATTGGCCTTTCGCCGGCGGCCCGCGCTGCCGGCAAATTGACAGCCAACCTGCCATTGGCTACATTAACTGCGCTTAAACGCCGCCCTGGCGTTTTTCACTGCCCGAGGCCTGTATGTTGGAGATTGTAACCACCCGATAGTCGCTTCCTTGCCGTATGGCGAGGGACTCTGACGTATCCGACGCGCGTTTGCGCGGGGATGCGCGTATCTGGGGTTATTACAGGATCTCCCAACATGAACATTTCCAAAGCGGAACAACGCGTGCTGCACGTGTTGGCCAAAGGCGGCTATATCGCCTTCACCCGCAACGACGCCGGTCGCGTCACCCACGTCGAATGCTACACCCGCGAAGGGCTCGGCCTGGCCGACTGCTCGCTGGCCGTCTTCACCAAGCTCAAAACCAAACGCCTGATCCTCTCTCGCCAGGGGCGCCCTTATCGCGTCACCTTCGCCGGGCTCAAGGCCGTGCGGGCGCAGCTGGATAACCGTTAATCATCGATACCGGCCGGGCAGGCAGCCCGGTCGGCACAGCCTTATTTAATCAGGATACAACCATGAACATCACGTTACGCCACGAAACGCCGGCCGACGTCGGCGCCATCGCCACCCTGACCGCCGCCGCGTTCCTGCATGCCGAGCACAGCAGCCACACCGAGCAGTTTATCGTCAGCGCGCTGCGCGCGGCAGGCGCTCTCACCCTGTCGCTGGTCGCCGAGCACAATGGCACACCGATCGGGCACGCGTCCGTCTCGCCGATCGTGCTCAGCAACGGCGCCGCCGGGTGGTACGGGCTGGCGCCGGTGTCGGTGCTGCCGGCCTATCAGAGCCAGGGGATCGGTAGCCGGCTGATCCGCCGGCTGCTGGCCGAGCTGCAGGAACGCGGCGCCGCAGGCTGCGTAGTGCTGGGCGATCCGAACTATTACGGCCGTTTCGGCTTCCAGGCGCAGTGCGCGCTGGCCCTGCCGGGCGTGCCGCAAGACTACTTCCGCGCCATCGCCTTCCAGGGCGCGCTGCCGTGCGCGGAGGTCACCTTCCACAACGCGTTTAACGCCGAAGCCTAACCCTGTTGCCGGCGCCGTCATGGCGCCGGTTTTCAGTCCTGTTCGCCATAACGCAAGATAGTCATCCCTTCCTCTTCCGCCGGGGGAACAAAGTACTGCGCCAGGCGCTCAAACTCCGCTTCGCTCAGTGTAAACGGGTGCTCGCCGCGCGCATTTCTCAGCGTTATCCTGCTCAGGCACTGCGCATGGCTGACATCGAGAAAGTGCAGGCAGTGTGCGACGCCGGCCTCCTCCGCCAACGCTTTGGCCCAGCGCCGCCTGTCCGGCGTATTCATCGGAAAATCGAGCGCCACGGACCAACCGCCGCGCAGCAGCTGAAAAAGGTGCCCGCCCAGCGCCCGCCGTAACCGTTCGGAACAGCGCGCATAGTCTTGCAGGCTGGCCATTTCCTGTTCATACAGCGTCGCCAGCCATGCATCTTCGACCAGCAACAGCGTTTGCGGCCGCTGCGCCAAACGCTGCGCCAGCGTCGATTTGCCTGCGCCGGCCTTGCCGCACATCAGGTGTAAAACTGCAGGGTAGGTTTGCATGACGTTCTCCGGTCGTTGCCGGAAGGGGATAATAAAAACCCGCCTGCCGGCGGGTTTTTATTGGCGACACACGCGCTATCCCACCCTTTGGAGACGGGTGATAATAATTAGCGCGAATGAGCGGTAGGATTTTTTCATAGCTAATGAATATGACAACCGTGCACCGTTGTCAATTCGCCGTCATCAATCCCTGTTCTCGCACAAACTCGGTGAATAAACTCACTTTCTGCTGCACATGCCGGCGCGTCGGGTAAACCGCGAAGACCTGATGCACGTCGGCAATCTGTTCAGGGAACAGCCGCACCAGTCTGCCGGCGGCGATCTCGGGATCCGCCACAAACGACGGCAGCGAACCGATGCCCAGTCCCGCCACCAGCATATCCCGCAGCATCAGGCTGTTGTTGGCGATCAGCCGGGGAGTGAACGTCACGCTCAGGCTCTCCTCGCCGGCGGTGAACTGCCACTGCCCCGGCTTTTCTGCCAGGGAATAGGCCAGACAGCTGTGCCGCGGCAATTCATTAGGCGTTTGCGGCACGCCGTGCTGCGCCAAATAGCCGGGCGCGGCGCAAATTCGCTGGTGCACGTCACCCAGCGCCCGGGCGCTGAGGGAAGAATCCGGCAGCCGTCGGCGAATGCGCAAGGAAATATCGAAACCGGCCGCCACTACGTCCAATACCCTGTCGTCCAGCGTCAGTTCCACCTGCAGCTGCGGGTAGCGTTGCATAAACGGCGGCAGCAGCGGCGACAGCACCGTCAGGCCGAACGAGAGCGGCGCATTGACCCGCAGCGTGCCGGAGACCTGCTGCGCGCTGGCGGCAACCGTCTGCTCCAGCGCGTCGAACTCGCCAAGCAACCGGCAGGCTTCCTGGTAATAGAGCTGCCCGGCTTCGGTCAGGCTCATGCTGCGGGTGGTGCGCACCAGCAACAACGTACCCAATCGGCTCTCCAACTGCTTAATCTGCTTGCTCAACGCCGCCGGCGTGATCGCCAGATCCTCCGCCGCCTTATAGAAACTGTTGCGCTCAACCACGCGGCGAAAGGCGCGCATCGTCAGTAGCACGTCCATATTATGTCCTATTGGTTAATTATAAATTCAATAAAACACAGATTATTAACCTCAACAACCTCAGTAGACTTCATTCAACCGCTTCCCTGAGTGGGAAGTGAATTTAATCTACTGATAATCATGGAGTTAATAATGAAAAAGACCCTAATCGCCCTGATGCTCGGCCTGAGCGCCGCCGCCGCCCCCGTCGCCGCGCTGGCGCAATCCCCCGCCGCCGATAGCCGCCAGGCGGGTTATGTGCAACCGCTGACCGCCGACAACAGCCTGTTGCTGCTGGTCGATCTGCAGGACATGTTCGGCATGACCATTTCCTCTATCGATCAAACCAATCTGGTGAATAACGCCGCCGGCATCGCCAAGGCCGCCAAGGTGTTCAACGTGCCGACCATTCTGGCCTCGGCCAACGCCAAAAGCTTCGCCGGGCCGGTATTCCAGCAAGTGACGCAGGCACGCCCGGACCTGCAGGTGTACGATCGCACCGCCATCAACGTCTGGCAGGATCGGCGCGTGGTGGATCTGATTAAACAATCCGGCCGCAAGAAAATCATCATCGGCGGGCTGTGGACCGCCAGCTGCGTGATGCTGCCGGCGCTGTCAGCCCTGGGCGAGGGGTATGAGGTTTATATTCTGTCGGACGTCACCGGCGACATTACGCCAGATAGCCAAAACAACGCCATGCAGCGCCTGATACAGGCGGGCGCCACCCCTATCAACTGGGTGGCGTTGATGCTGGAATGGCAGCAGGACTGGAGCCGCAAGGCCACGGCGGGGGGCGTATTGCAGATCGCCCGCGACCACGGCGCCGCCTGGGGAATGGGCGCCAGCTACGCCGGAGCGATGAAGGTGGGCAGCGAAGCGAAATAGCGGACGAAAGCCCGCCGTCAGCGGGCTTTTTTCAGGTGCGGTGATAGCAACGGCTATCCTGCGGCGCCTGGTCGCGTCTCTCCAGCCCGTAATCCCGCACCACCTCCGCCACCCGCAGCCGATACTGCGCCAGCACCTCGCCACGGCCGCGCGCCTGTGCCGCGCGATGCTGCTCGAGATTGCGCCACTGCTGCACCGCCGCCTCGTCGCGCCAGAAAGAGAGCGACAGCAGGCGCGCGGGATCGGCCAGGCTTTGAAAGCGCTCGATGGAAATGAATCCGTCGATCTGCGCCAACAGCGGCTTCAGCTCCGCCGCCAGCGCCAGATAGGTATCGCGCTGCCCGTCGGCAGCCTGCAGTTCAAAAATCACGGCGATCATTATCGTCTCCTCTCACGGTAAAATTCCGGTACGCACGCATGGTAAGAATGGCGCCACCGCACCGATTCCAACGCCCGCTCATCAATATCAAGCGGACACGGACGCACAGCACCAGAGTGCGATAACCACAGACTAACGATGGACGCGCAGCCATACTTCGTCTAACCTCGAAGTATGCATAACATCGACATTGAAGATCGTTTAGCGGCGCTGAGCGCCGCCATCGCCGACCGCACCCGGGCGCGCATGCTGTGCCTGTTGATGGACGGGCGCGCCTACACCGCCACCGAGCTCAGCGCGGCGGTCGAGGTCGCCCCGTCCACCGCCAGCGCGCATCTGGCGAAACTGCTGGAGCAGCGGCTGATCGCCTGCGTCAAACAGGGGCGCTACCGCTATTTCCGGCTGGCCGGTCAGCCGGTGGCCGACGCGCTGGAAGGCTTGATGGCGCTGGCGGGCGTACCGCGCCCGTCGGTGAAAAGCAGCACGCCCACCACGCTGCAATATGCCCGCACCTGCTACGACCATATGGCGGGCGAGGTGGCGGTGAAGCTGCACGATCGGCTGCATGCGCTGAACTGGCTGACCGGTGAAGAAGACTACCGATTAAGCGACGCCGGTCAGACCGCGCTGACGCGGCTGGGCGTCGATTGCTCCCCCGCGCCCACTCGCCGCCGTTTCGCCTGCGGCTGTCTGGACTGGAGCGAGCGCCGATCTCACCTCGGCGGCGCGCTGGGCGCCGCGCTGTTGGCCGCCTTTATCCAACGCGGCTGGATCCTTCGCCGGCTCGACAGCCGCGAGCTGCAGCTGACCCCCGCCGGTAAAAAAGCGCTGGCCGCACATTTTGACCTCACGGTGTAACCCGGCGACAGGGTAGTTTTACTGCAATACTCTAGGGGTACGCTTAAGCGACCCCGCCAACCCGAGGAGTTCCCATGCTCGATTCCACCCAATTCCCGATCGTCAAACGCTGGCCGGCTCAGCATCCGGAATGGCTGCAGCTCTACTCTCTGCCGACGCCGAACGGCGTCAAAGTCTCCATCATGCTGGAAGAGATCGGCCTGCCTTATGAAGCGCACCTAATCGACATCGGCAACAACGAAACCTGGACGCCGGAATTCCTGGCGCTGAATCCGAACGGCAAGATCCCGGCGATCATCGATCCCGACGGCCCCGGCGGCCGGCCGCTGCCGCTGTTCGAATCCGGCGCCATTCTGCTCTACCTGGCGGAAAAGAGCGGCCGCTTCCTGCCGCAGGATCCAGCCCAGCGTTATGAAACCATTCAGTGGGTGTTCTTCCAGATGGCCGCCGTCGGCCCGATGTTCGGCCAGCTCGGTTTCTTCCATAAATTCGCCGGGCGCGAATATGAAGACAAGCGGCCGCTGGAGCGTTACAAAAACGAATCGAAACGCCTGCTTGGTGTGTTGGAAACGCGCCTGGAGGGCCGTGACTGGATCATGGGCGCAGACTACACCATCGCCGATATCTCGCTGCTGGGCTGGGTGCGCAACCTGATCGGCTTCTATGAGGCGCGCGATCTGGTGGAGTTCGACAGCTTCCCGCGCGTCGCGCAGTGGCTGGAGCGCGGTTTAGCGCGGCCGGCGGTGCAGCGTGGGCTCGCTATCCCGGCGCGCGCGGCCTGATCGTCACACGGGATGGCCATCGGACCGTCCCGTCTTTCATTGTCATAAAATTGTCATCCCCCTGCTCTACTCTCCTTTCGTAACAATTTGATGTTATTTACATTGTTGTATTACGACAAGGAGCTTACCCATGCAACCTGCTGTATCCCTGATCGCCGGCGCCGTGCTGTCCGCCCTGCTCTGTTCCTCCGCCATCGCGGCGGAAACCTCGGCCAATGCCGATGGCCTGACCGAGCGCGCCGCGCGCGGCACCCTCACCGAGCCGGGCGGCGCCCGTCGCCTGGCCGGCGATCAGACCGCCGCGCTGAAAGCGTCGCTGTCGGACAAAACGGTGAAAAACGTGATCCTGCTGATCGGCGACGGCATGGGGGATTCCGAGATCACCGCCGCGCGCAACTACGCTGAAGGCGCAGGCGGTTACTTCAAGGGCATCGACGCCCTGCCGCTGACCGGGCAATACACCCACTACTCGCTGGACAAGAAAACCCACAAGCCGGATTACGTGACCGACTCCGCCGCCTCGGCCACCGCCTGGGCCACCGGGGTGAAAACCTATAACGGTGCGCTCGGCGTGGACGTGAACGGCAAAGACCAGCCAACGCTGCTGGAGATCGCCAAGGCGGCCGGCAAGGCCACCGGCAACGTCTCCACCGCCGAACTGCAGGACGCCACGCCGGCGGCGCTGGTGTCGCACGTCACCTCGCGCAAATGCTACGGCCCGGAAGAAACCAGCGAGAAATGTGCCGCTAACGCGCTGGAAAACGGCGGCCGCGGCTCGATCACCGAGCAACTGCTGAAAACCCGTGCCGACGTCACGCTGGGAGGCGGTGCGAAGTCCTTCAACCAGCTGGCGAAAAGCGGCGAATGGCAAGGAAAATCGCTGAAGGACCAGGCGGCGGCACAGGGTTATCAGTGGGTGAGCAACGCAGATGAACTGCAGGCCGTTACCCTGGCCAATCAGCAAAAACCGCTGCTGGGCCTGTTCGCCGACGGCAACATGCCGGTGCGCTGGCTGGGGCCGAAAGCCAGCTATCACGGCAACCTCGACAAGCCGGCGGTAACCTGCGAAAACAACCCGGCGCGCACCGCGGCCACGCCAACGCTGGCGGCGATGACCGACAAAGCGATCGCGCTGCTGAAAGACAACCCGAACGGCTTCTTCCTGCAGGTCGAGGGGGCGTCGATCGATAAGCAGGATCACGCCGCCAATCCGTGCGGGCAGATTGGTGAAACCGTCGATCTGGACGAAGCGGTGCAAAAAGCGCTGGCCTTCGCCCGCGCCGACGGCAACACGCTGGTGATCGTCACCGCCGACCACGCGCACTCCAGCCAGATCGTCGCCGCCAACGCCAAAGCGCCGGGCCTGACCCAGATACTGACCACCAAAGACGGCGCACCGATGACCCTCAGCTACGGCAACTCGGAAGAAGAGTCGCAGGGGCATACCGGCACTCAGTTGCGCGTCGCGGCCTACGGCCCGCACGCCGCCAACGTGGTGGGATTGACCGATCAGACCGATCTGTTCTTCACCATGCGCGATGCGATGGGCATCAAGTAACCGCCAGCTGAACGATGGCCGCTCGCAACGGCGGCCATTTATGATTGGTTACCGATAGGTATTTGCAATTTAACCGCAATTATTGTGTGATAACGAAATAACGTTTAATTGCGTGACAATTAACCCCTTAAAATAACGCGGTTATACGGCCTTTCTTCCCTCTCTGTTTATTCCTGCGACAGCAACCGCCCTATTTTTGCTTATATTCATTTTTTTTAGTTACAAAAGTAGTTTTTAACATTCTCGCAAACAATAATACCCCGCCAGTAACGTGAACCGATCAATTTGCATCCGGACGGCCTGCAATAGTTCACTTTTCGTTAAATACCCTATTAACAAAAAGGCATTATCGCTGCCTATCGGCTCACGCCGGGCGGTCGGCTTCATTATTTTCCAGGGTAACTCCCGCTAAATTCTTTCACCTGCAATGAGTAGAATTTACACACAAGAGATTTAATTCAATGAGAAAATTACTCGTCCTGATTTTCAGTCTCAGCCTGTTTAGCGTTACGCAGCAGGCGGCGGCTGAAGAGAAGAATAAAACCGTCGACGTGGTGTTGATCGGCGGCGGCATCATGAGCGCCACTTTGGGTACCTATCTGCATGAGCTGGAGCCGACCTGGACCATCGACATGTACGAGCGCATGAACGGCGTGGCGGAAGAGAGCTCCAACGGCTGGAACAACGCCGGTACCGGCCACTCCGCCTTTAGCGAAATGAACTACACGCCGGAAAAAGCCGATGGCACCATCGACATCAGCAAGGCGGTGAAGGTCAACGAGTCTTTCGAAATCTCTCGCCAATTCTGGTCTTATCAGGTGAAAAACGCTGTCCTGAAAGATCCGAAATCCTTCATTAACAGCGTGCCGCACATGAGCTTCGTGTGGGGTGACGACAACGTCAACTTCCTGCGTAAACGCTACGCGGCGCTGCAGCACAGCACCCTGTTCCGCGGCATGGAATATTCCGAAGACCCTGCGCAAATCAAGCAGTGGGCGCCGCTGGTGATGAACGGCCGCGATCCGGCGCAGAAAATCGCCGCGACCCGCATGCCGCTGGGTACCGACGTCAACTTCGGCGTGATCACCCACCAGTTGGTTGACGCGCTGAGCGCCAGCGACAAGTTCAAGCTGAACCTGAGCCACGAAGTGCGCGACATTAAGCGCAACGCCGACCAAACCTGGAGCGTGACCGTTGCCGATCTGAACCGCGACGGTAAAGAAACCACCGTTAACGCCAAGTTCGTGTTCATCGGCGCAGGCGGCGCGTCCCTGACCCTGCTGCAGAAATCCGGCATCCCAGAAGCCGACGGCTACGGCGGCTTCCCGGTCGGCGGCCAGTTCCTGGTCACTACCAACCCGGCGATCGCCAACCAGCACCTGGCCAAAGTGTATGGCCTGGCCAGCGTAGGTTCGCCGCCGATGTCCGTGCCGCACCTGGATACCCGCATGCTGGACGGCAAGCGCGTGCTGCTGTTCGGGCCGTTCGCCACCTTCTCCAGCAAGTTCCTGAAGAACGGTTCGCTGTTCGATCTGATGCACTCGCTGAGCACCTCGAACCTGATGCCGATGACCCACGTCGGTCTGGATAACTTCGATCTGGTGAAATACCTGGTCGGCCAGCTGATGATGAACGACGACGATCGCTTCGCCGCGTTGAAAGAGTACTTCCCGGACGCCAAGCAGGCAGACTGGAAGCTGTGGACCGCAGGCCAGCGCGTACAGATCATCAAGAAAGACGCGGATAAAGGCGGCGTGCTGCAGTTCGGCACCGAAGTCGTCAGCTCTGAAGACGGCAGCATCGCCGCTCTGCTGGGTGCTTCGCCGGGCGCTTCTACCGCTGCGCCGATCATGCTGCATCTGATGGAAACCGTGTTCAAAGACAAAGTGGCGACGCCGGAATGGCAGAGCAAGCTGAAAGAGATCATCCCGTCTTACGGCCACAAGCTGAACGGCGATATCGAGATGACCAACAAGATCCGCGGTTACACCAGCAGCGTGCTGGGTCTGAACTACATTGAAGTGAAACCGGAAACTAACTGATTTTCCATCGCTTCCTACTGATAAGGCCGCTTTATGCGGCCTTTCTTTTATCCCCCTGCCGTTCAAAGAGCATTTTTGGCCACCTTTTTACCCCCGGTTTACCCTTGCGTAACGGCGCACTCACGCCTATTATCAAAGTATATTCTTGGATAATTAAGCTAAGTCACTGTGACCTGAATGTCGTTTTTGCGGGAGAACTAAAACCATGGATCGCGTCAATATCATTCACGATTTACTAGACTGGATTGAAACTCATCTGGACCAACCGCTGCTGCTGGATAACGTCGCCGCCAAGTCGGGCTACTCCAAATGGCACCTGCAGCGCATGTTCCGCAGCACCACCGGCCACGCACTCGGCAGCTATATCCGCGAGCGGCGCCTGTCGCAGGCGGCGCAGGCGCTGCGCTCCACCCCGCGTCCGATCCTGGATATCGCCCTGCAATACCATTTCGATTCTCAGCCTTCGTTCTCACGCGCCTTCAAGAAACAGTTCGGTAAAACCCCGGCGGTGTATCGCCGTACCACCCGCTGGGATGTTGCGGAGTGGCCGGCACAGCCGATAGAGGCGCAGGCTGAATCGCACCATGATGCCCCCACGCTGCCACGCTGGTACGCCGGCAAACCGCCGGAAGGCGTTTGCACCAGCTGGATGGGGCTGCGTTAATCGATAACGCAAAAAAGCCAATGGATAAAACCCATTGGCTTTTTCGTCGGAACGCGACTTAGTTGTACTCGATGGTAAAGGTGGCGGTCGACTTGATATTGCCGCCTTTAATCGTCGAACCGGTGCGATAGTAGCGTGCCTTCAGCGGCAGCGTTAAGGTATTGGCCTGGTTGGGAATGGTACGTCCGGCATTGACCGCATCGCCATTTTTGATCGGCTGGGTCGTATTGCCGGTCAACAGCTGGACGGCAACACCGGATGCTGTGTTGGCGCCAGGCTCGGATTTGATCACCCCAGGTGCATTGGAAGCATCCTGCGTATAGTCAAAACGCACATTGACGATCCCTTGTCCCGCACTGCCTGGCAACAGATCCTCACCAACGCCGCCAACGCAATTGATATTGATATCAAATGCTTTTTCACCCTGCGTTGAACCTACGCCGCCAAACGAGGCTGCAGTGACAGTATCCAGATTAACCACCTTGTTCTTGGAACCGCTGTCCACGTTGCAAGTCGACGTCACGATCGTCAGGCTGTTGGCATCGACGATCGATTCCAGCATCGGCAACCCCTGACCGGAACCATCCATATAGTAAGTCGTGTACTTGCCTGGGACCAGTTGGCCGGTGCCGGTTTGCGCGGCGGTTTTCACAATGTCGATCTTAAAGTAACCGCCATTCAGGTTGACGGTTGTATTACCCCGTAATGCCAACGTGTGGGGATAATAAGTACTTATTGTCCCCGCTTCACGGTATAAACGAATCCCGATACCTGGAATATTGGTGCTCCATACATTGCTGAAGCTCGTCCGGCTGCCCTGGAGGATCTGCCCAATCGCGCTACCGCCGTTATAACAACGACCATAACCGGAGACCGGGTTAATCGCGAACTGACCGGTGACCAAGGTGTCTCCAACCTGGCTGCTTGGCGTAACCAGCACGCGCCCAAGCTTCATGTTGATCACCTGCGCCTTGTAACCATTATTAACGTAACAGGCGGCGTAAGCGCTCTGGCCGCCCGCCATCAGCAGTCCGAGCAGCATCAGGCATTTCGCTGGCGCTTTATTCAGCGGTGGAACACGCGTAAACTTTATCATTTGCAACTCGCTTCAATAATTTCGTAGTCAGGATTATTGCTTTGCGCCTTGGCGCTATAGCTGACAGAGCACTGCTGCGTTGGCTGTGTGCCCCACTTAATCTGCAACAAACCTTTCTTAGCTTCGGTACGCAAGTAGATGCGACTGCCCTGCCCAACAATGCCGACCACCTGATTACGGGTATCCAGCACTTCAGCGCCAAACGGCAGCGCGTTGCCATCAGGGCCGAGCGCATGAATGATCAATGCCTGGCCTTTCGTTGTTTTGAATTCCAACCGGGCAACCGCGCCGGCATATGGCGCAACCTGTTGGCTGCTGCTTTCCAATTCAACATCGCGTGACATGCCGCTCGGATCGAGCGTTACGCTCGTCATGCGATATGGTGCAACATAAGGAACCACAGCATAACCGTTGTCATCGATACGAACGCCTGGCGAGTTGGTCACAATCGCGCCAGCGGCGTCTGGCGCTTCCACCAGCACCATGGTCTGTCCGCGTTGCGGTGTCAGCGTGACGCCGCCGCTATGGGCAACCACGCTGCCCGATGCACCGATCGACGACTGACGGTAATCTTTACCATAGCTGTAGGACCCGTTCATCGTGGCGAAACGGCTACGGTATTCACCGCTCACGCTGCTGTTGGTGCCGCCTGAACGATCGTTGGCTAAGGTAGCGCTATAGCTGATGTTGTTGTCTTCGCCGGTTGAACCATTCATGCCCACACGGCTGCTGTCGTAACCGTTGTCGGTGTAGCCCAGTGAACTGTTCAGGCTCAGGGTTTGCGAACCGACGCTGAATGGAATCGACAGTGTCAGGTAATAACGAGTCTCATCTCGGTTATACATATCCGAGGTGCGCATGGCGGAAAGGCCATAGGTCACGCGACCATAATAGTTGTTATAGCCCACCTGGTACTGCTTGGTGCTCCCGCCACGGTTCCAGTAGTCGCGTACCGAACCGGTGATGTACAAGGAACCGTAATTGTCGCCCAGCCCTTGGTTCAGCGTCAGCTGGTATTCGCTACGCTGGCGGTTAACCGCATCTGCGCTTAAACCCTTGCGCTCATTGTCACGGGAGTAAACGGCATCCTGCAAAGAGAGGTAGCCGGAAGTCGAATAGCGATAAGCAGCGATCGTGAAGTTGGTGTTGGTTTCGGTCATCAACTTGCTATAGCTGAGCTTATAGCTCTGGCCTGATTGGTCGCCCTGCTTCAAGCGGGTATTGGACTGCGTGACGTCCAGCGCAAATGCGCCAACCGGTGTCGCGACCGCGCTGCCCACCAGCACTGCACCATAGCCATCGCTGACGATCCCGCCTGTGTATCCCGTAAGAATGTTGGTAAAACCGCGCTGATAAGTCGCCTGGAACATGTCGGGTTCCTTGCTTAAATTATCATCGCGTACTCGACCCGCAGTGATGGCATAACGCTGAATACCTGGACGAAGCATCTGCGCTACCGAAGCATAGGGAACGCTGAACTGGCGTTTGCTGCCGTCGGCCTCGTTAATGGTGACATTCAGATCGCCGCCGTAACCCGTAGGGTAGAGATCGTTGATGATGAACTCGCCCGGAGCGACGGTAGTTTGGTAGATCAGCTGGTTATTCTGACGTACTTCCACCAGGGCGTTGCTTTGCGCGACCCCACGCACAACCGGCGCATACCCGTTCAATGAATCAGGCAGCATGCGATCGTCCGTGGCGATCTGCACGCCGCGAAAACCGATGGAGTTGAAGAAATCACCGCTGGTGTAACTGTCGCCCAACGTCAGCATGCCGCGGATAGACGGCATTGCCCGCTGCGCGTAAGTCGCGGTGTTTTGCCAATGGGTGCTGTCGTTAGAACGCCAGTTCACGTTGGAATCGTGACGCAGCTGCCAACCCGCCACGTTTAACCCGGCATTCAACGTTAAATATGCATTAGTTGAATCGGAGTTGCTGCCGTTGGCAGAGCTGTGGGTATTGAACGCATTGAAATTATACGACAGGCTGCCGGCGGTAATACCGCGATCCCAGAAGCGCGGATCGACATAACCGCGAGCGCTGCGGCGCAGTGCCGCCTGAGGGATGCTGATATCCATGCGCAGCGTACTGGTGTCCAAGCGGTAATAGGCTTCCGGTACCCATTGAGTCAGCGTTTTGCACGTCTCGGTATTAACGGCAGGATCCCCGCTCATTGTGGCGGTATCCACACCGAACTCATCCAACGACAGTAAGCTAAAACAGGTATCGGCGCTGTTTTTCCCCGGCACGTTTTTAAAGTCGATACTTTTTTTGCCTTTCCACTCGCCGTTCACATACACGTCGAGCGAATATTTTCCCGCCAAGATCGGGTTACCATCACGGAAGCGTGAAAGATCCACGCCCTGCGCTTCCCCAATCAGGAAGCTGCTGTTAAAAGTCGCTTCAACCGGTGCTGCCGGCTTTTTGCTATCGGCAACCCCCTCCGCCCAAGACGTCGCAGGGGCCGCCAGACAGAGCGCGCTACCGGTTAACAGCAGAATCGATTTATAATTGGACAGCGCCATTTTAACAGCTGCAGAGATAGGTAACTCTTTCATATAAAGCATTCCTTTACCAAATTAAGCTCGCCCTCTGAAATAAATTGCTCTGGGCCTGAGGCTCTGTTCCAAGAGTTACTTTTGCTTATTCTTAGTACGGGACACGCGTCCGCCAAAATCATTAATAGTGGTGTAGGCAATGTCAGCAATGCGCGCGCTGTCGCCGGAGAACGACAATGTCTTTTCCTGTCCGGGTGCCAGCATGTCGCCGTGCGGGGCCAACGGCACACGTTTTTGGTTCACGACAGCATTAATCTCGGTAAATGACACATAGTACGGCGTTGGGTTTTTCACGCTGACGCCCCCAGCGCTGAAGCGCCACTGCAGTTTTTCCGGCGCATCATTCGCTTCTCCCGCCAGACCGGTCGGCCGATACAGCAGTTTTACGCGGGTACGGAATGCCACCTGTAAAAAGTTTTCAGGTGCGCCATTGTTTGCCCCGGTTGGTGCTGGCGGGATCTCCAGTACGTTCAACCAAAACAAGGATTCTTTGTCTTGCGGCAAACTCGCCGTGGTCAATGAAACGCGCAGCGCTTGGCCGGTAGCCGGTTCAACACGGCTGATTGGCGGTGAAACGATAAATGGCGCTTTGCTGTTTTCTGGTGTGGTTTTTGCGTCGCCTTCATCAATCCAAGACTGAATAAGTGCCGGTGAAGCACCATTATTTGATAATTGGACGGTAACTTCCCGTTGCTTTCCCGGATAAATAATACGAGTACCGTTAATAATGACACTGGAAAAAACGCTGCTACTGAAAAGCATGGCGCTCAGCAATATGCTGTATTTTTTAAATGAGTTCTTCATTATCTTATCGCTACGGTAAGGGAAAACGGTGGGGGCATAACTCCCCCACCCGAATAAGAATATTACTTAAAGAAATATTACTTACTGGTAAATGATGGTGTACTGAACGCTAGAAGTCACATCACCAGCGCCGGCAGCGTTGGTAGCGTAATATTCAGCGTAGTAGTTCAGGTCAGCAGAGTCGCCTTCGTTAGCAACGGTAACCCACTGGGAGTTATTCTGCGCACCATTAGCACCAGCAGCCAGGATAGGCAGGAATTGGTTGTTGCTGCCCAGAAGCTGGATCTGCACGTTAGTTGCAGCATCAGTCTGCGCCTGGTTGTTCAGACGGCCAGTATTGAAATCAACAGTAGCGCCCGGTTCGAAATAAGTAGCTACCTGGCCTTTAGAGCATTTGGTCAGGTTGATCGCGAACGGAGTACGGCCAGCAGTTGCGCTCTGAGTTGCCAGAGTAGAAGCAGAAACAGTTGGCAGAGTTACGGTGAAATCTTTACCACCTGGGGTGCTGATAGTACAAGTTTGGTCAGTCACTTTACCGTTGAAAGTAATAGTCCCGTCAGCAGCTTGAGCAGAGAAAGAAGAAATAGCAGCAGTGCTTACAGCCAATGCCAATACAGCAGACAGTTTAGAGATTTTCATATTTAGACTCTCGATGAATTAATACGCTTATAAAGTACATTCAGCGATGCTACTCCTTGTCAGGAATGAAGCCCGATGAATCCATTGCCGGACGAAATATAGACTAAGCATATTCTTAATGTTAAATCGTTTAAAACATTCATAAGGCCCCTCTTGATAGGAATAAACTATCGGCGGATACCTATCGATCGATGTTGACGATTCATATGAATAGGAATAATCTGTGTTTGGGAAAGCTGCAGAGTTCAAGATTTTGCATTAAGGCCTGAAAATCAGAATATTATCCCAAATATTTACATTTAGTAACAGATTGCGACGTTTGGAATTTGGCACGAATTACGCGTTAAATGGTCTGTCGACACGCTTCGGCCATTCTGACGTTTTAAATAAGAAATTTACCAATAAACCTGGAGTAACTTTCTTTTTAAGCATTTAAAATCAACAAGTTAAATATCAATCCAAGGATTGGGAAATGAGCGGTTCTTTCAGAGAGAAAAATAACGGCATTAATTATGTTTTTCAGCCAATGTTCGCGAAATCGGGACAATTGCTGGCCGTTGAATGTCTGTCTCGCTTTACGTTTAATAGCGAATACGCCCATTTTTCTCCTGAACAGTTCTTTCGTCACGCCGACAGCGCAACCCGGATTGAGATTTTGATGGATCAGATCAATCTGATCGATAAATACAAACACTGGTTTCATGAAAACCAAGTGATAGCCACTTTGAATGTTGACGATTATTCCCTGCAATCGCTGGCGAATACTCACTTTGCCGAAAGAATTAATGCCCTGCGCTGTATTCATTTTGAGATCAGCGAGAATTCAACCCGGCTGGTGAAAGATCGCGTGCACGGCGATCCGTCATTGAATAGTTATTCATTTTGGCTCGATGATTTTGGTTCTGGCTATGCGGGTTTTTCCGCGTTGTACAACAGCCAGTTCCGCTTCGTTAAGCTCGACCGTTTTCTGCTTTGGGACTTCATGAAAAAGTCCGGCGGCGAGGGCTTGATGCGCGCGTTACTGCGCTTTTTTTACCTTAATCATTACAAGGTAATTATCGAAGGAGTTGAAACTCCCGAACACAAGAAATGGCTGGATGAAATGCCATATTACGCACTGCAGGGAAAGCTGTGGAAGGAATCCAGCATCAAGGATTTGAACTCGCTTCTTACAGCTGAATACTTTTAACTCGGTATTGGTGTTTGCCCTATGTCTAAAAACAACGTTCTTGTGATTAGTGAGTGTAAGTACAGCTATGTTGGCCTGTCGGTGCTGCTAAAGAAACACTACGGCGCGTACGATATCCGCCTGTTTTCCGATTTCATGCACGGCGGCGCCAAAGCAGAGAAGATCACCAAGCACGATATTGCGCTGATTTTCACCTCGCAAAACCTGGAACAGAGCGTCAACGTGATCGAAAGCCTGGTGTCCCTGCATCAGCAGTACAACAGCAAGACGCGCCTGCTGGTGTTTTATGACGACGAGCGGGTAGTGAAACTGTTGTCGATCCTGGGGATTTCCGTCGAGTTGGTCTCCACCCGCATTCCGCTTTATTCGCTGCAGGAAAAAATCCAGCGGCTGCTGGAAAGCAAGGAACCGGGCGGTATCCGGGTGCAGAAAACCCGCGAGCTCAGTCCGGCGGAAAGCGACGTGATCTTCAACCTGCTGCGTGGCGACAGCCTGCTGCACATTGCGGAAAAGCGCGGCACGCACCCGAAAACCATCTTCTCGCAGAAATACAGCGCGATGAAAAAACTGCGGCTGCGCAGCATGAGCACCATCTTCGTCGCCGGCAAATAAATACCCAGGCTTGTTGCGCGGTTCGCCGCGCGGCAACCCGCTCCCCCTTCCGTCACGTTAAATTAATGTAACAACTGGCGACAAAGCAGCAACAGACACACAACATCCCCTCCTGTTGGTTACGATTTGCACACGGATTATCCGTGAGTCATGTCGTGTGGATTAAAATAAACATCAGGAGATGTTATGAAGTCGTCCTTATTCAGCCGCTATACCTGCTTTGTGCTGAGCATCTTGCTCACCCTGGTTTTCTTGATCATGATGCACAATCATCCGTGGTTCTGGCTGCCGGCCCTGGCCTGCGGTTGCCTGATGGTGCTGGGTATCTACGATCTCACGCAGCAACGCCACGCCATTTGCCGCAACTACCCGATCATCGGCCGCTTGCGCTTCTTCTTCGAGTTCATCCGCCCGGAACTGCGCCAGTATTTCCTCGAGCAGGACAATGAAGAAATCCCGTTTTCGCGCACCCAGCGCACGCTGGTGTATCGCCGGGCGAAAAACGAGATGGGCGACAAGCCGTTCGGCACCCTGCTAGATGTGTACCAAACCGGCTATGAGTGCATCGGCCATTCCATGCGGCCGGTGGAAGCCGTCGATCCGACCAGTTTTCGCGTCACCATCGGCGGCGCCGACTGCCGCCAGCCCTACTCCGCGTCAATCTTCAACATTTCGGCGATGAGCTTCGGCGCGCTCTCCGCCAACGCCATCCGCGCGCTCAACCTCGGCGCGGCCAAAGGCAACTTCTACCACGACACCGGCGAGGGCAGCATCAGCCGCTATCACCGCGAAAACAACGGCGATCTGGTGTGGGAGCTGGGCAGCGGCTATTTCGGCTGCCGCACCGCCGACGGCCATTTCGATCCGCGCCGCTTTGCCGAACAGGCGCAAAGCCCGCAGGTGAAAATGATTGAAATCAAGCTCAGCCAGGGCGCTAAACCCGGCCACGGCGGCATTCTGCCGGCGAAGAAGGTGGATGCGGAAATCGCCGCCACCCGCGGCGTGCCGGAAGGCATGGATTGCATCTCGCCGGCCTCGCACAGCGCCTTCACCACCCCGCTGGAAATGATGCAGTTCATCCAACAGCTGCGCGAGCTGTCAGGTGGCAAACCGGTCGGTTTCAA
The DNA here is from genome assembly GCF_008011855.1 of Serratia bockelmannii. Classification (GTDB taxonomy): domain Bacteria; phylum Pseudomonadota; class Gammaproteobacteria; order Enterobacterales; family Enterobacteriaceae; genus Serratia; species Serratia bockelmannii. The sequence continues at coordinate 257,934 of NZ_VOUX01000001.1, read as the reverse complement.
GCTGTGCATCGGCCACCCGTGGGAGTTCGTCGCCATCGTCAAGGCGATGCTGCACACCCGCATTCTGCCGGACTTTATCGTGGTGGACGGCAAGGAAGGCGGCACCGGCGCCGCGCCGCTCGAACTCTCCAACTATATGGGCATGCCGCTGCGCGAAGGGCTGCTGTTCGTGCATAACACGCTGGTGGGCTGCGGCCTGCGCGACCAAATCAAGATTGGCGCCAGCGGCAAGATCATCAGCGCCTTTGACATCGCCAGCGTGCTGGTGCTCGGCGCCGACTGGGTGAACTCGGCGCGCGGCTTTATGTTCGCCGTCGGCTGCATCCAGTCGCAAAGCTGCCACACCAACCACTGCCCGACCGGCGTCGCGACGCAAGATCCGCTGCGTCAGAAGGCGTTGGTGGTGCCGAACAAGGCGGAGCGCGTCTATCACTTCCATCAAAATACGGTGAAAGCGCTGGCGGACATGCTGGCGGCGGCCGGCGTCAGCCGCCCGGAGCAGCTGACCTCGCACCATATGCTGCGCCGCATCACGCCGACCGAGATCAAGGTGTATGCCGATATCTATTACTACCTGGAGCCGGGCGCGCTGCTGCAGCCGGAGATCAAAAGCGAGTTCTACGCCCGCATGTGGCGCATGGCGACGCCCAACAGTTTCGATCAGGCGATCTCGCTGCCGGCGGCATGATGGGATAAGGGATAAAAAGAGAGTTGCCCCCTCGCCTTGGGGAAGAGCATATGGAGAGGGGTTGCTTGCTACGGCGGCCCTCCCCCTCAACGGCGAGAGGGCGTGTCGGTTACTGCTTGCGCACCGGCGCATCGCCGGCGACGTAGTAGTCGGCGGTGCTACGCGGCAGCGGCGCACGCTGGCGAATGCGATCGGCGATCTTCTCGGCGATCATGATGGTGGTGGCGTTCAGGTTGCCGGTGATGATCAGCGGCATAATCGACGCATCCACCACCCGCAATCCTTCCATGCCGTGCACCCGGCCCTGGCCGTCGACCACTGCCATCTCATCCTCGCCCATCTTGCACGAGCAGGACGGGTGGAACGCGGTTTCGGCATGCTCGCGCACGAAGGCATCCAACTGCTCATCGGTCTGCACGTCCGGCCCTGGGCTTATCTCGCGGCCACGGTATTCGTCCAGGGCCGGCTGCGCCATGATCTCGCGCGTGATGCGAATAGCGTCGCGGAACTCCTGCCAATCCTGTTCGGTCGCCATGTAGTTGAACAGAATGCTCGGGTGCTGACGAGGATCTTTCGATTTCACCTGTACCCGGCCGCGGCTCGGCGAACGCATCGAGCCGACGTGCGCCTGGAAGCCGTGCTCTTTCACCGCGTTGCTGCCGTTGTAGTTAATCGCCACCGGCAGGAAGTGATACTGAATGTTCGGCCAGGCGAACTCTGCGCGGCTGCGGATGAAGCCGCCGGCCTCGAACTGGTTGCTGGCGCCGACGCCTGTGCCGTTGAACAGCCACTCCGCACCGATCTTCGGCTGGTTAAACCATTGCAACGCCGGGTACAGCGACACCGGTTTCTTGCAGGCGTATTGCAGGTACATCTCCAGGTGGTCCTGCAGGTTTTCTCCGACGCCCGGCAGATCGTGCACCACGTTAATGTCCAGGCTTTTCAGCAGCGCCGCCGGGCCGACGCCCGAACGCTGCAGAATTTGCGGCGAGGCGATGGCGCCGGCGCACAGCAGCACTTCGCGGCGCGCTGTGGCGTGAGTCAGCTGATTGCTGTCGCCCTGCAAATACTTGACGCCCACCGCACGCTTGCCGTCGAACACGATATGGTCGGTAAGCGCATGGGTGACGATTTTCAGGTTCGGCCGCGAACGCGCCTGATCCAGATAACCGCGGGCGGTGCTAGCGCGGCGCCCTTTCGGGGTCACGGTGCGATCCATCGGGCCGAAGCCTTCCTGCTGGTAACCGTTCAGATCGTCGGTGCGCGGATAGCCCGCCTGCACGCCGGCTTCCACCATGGCGTGGAACAGTTCGTTGTTACCGGCCTTCGGCGTGGTGACGCTCACCGGGCCATCGCCGCCGTGGTAATCGTTCGGGCCGATATCGCGCGTTTCCGCCTTGCGGAAATACGGCAGGCAGTCCAGATAGGTCCAGTCTTCCAGACCCGGCGCCTTGGCCCAGTTGTCGAAATCCATTGCGTTGCCGCGAATATAACACATGCCGTTGATCAGGGACGAACCGCCCAGCCCTTTGCCGCGGCCGCATTCCATCCGGCGGTTGTTCATGTGCGGCTCAGGATCGGTTTCATACGCCCAGTTATAGCGGCGGCCCTGCAGCGGAAACGCCAGCGCAGCCGGCATCTGAGTACGGAAATCCATCCGGTAATCCGGGCCGCCGGCTTCCAGCAGCAGCACGCTGACGTCGGCGTCCTCGGTCAATCGGGTGGCTAACACGTTGCCGGCGGAACCGGCACCGATAATGATGTAGTCAAATTCCATTCATTATCTCCTTACTTTATAGGCCTGCACGATGCGAAAACGCGAAGCGCTGATCCGCAGCAGGCGGTGTATTTGGCTCTCGAGGAGTGTCGGCCGCAGCCAACGCGGCTGCGGCTCGAAAGGCGACGGGAAGATCAGAATACCGAGGCGTATTCGCCCAGCTCGACCTGCACCGATTTGATCTGGGTGTAGTGCTCCAGCGTGGTCAGGCCGTTTTCGCGGCCGACGCCGGACTGCTTATAGCCGCCGACCGGCATTTCCGCCGCCGACTCGCCCCAGGTGTTGATCCAGCAAATGCCGGCTTCCAACTGATGAATCACGCGGTGTGCGCGGGCCAGATCGTGGGTCACCACGCCCGCGGCCAGGCCGAAGGTGGTGTCGTTGGCGCGGCGCACCACTTCCTCTTCACTCTGGTAGCTGAGAATGCTCATCACCGGCCCGAAGATCTCCTCGCGCACGATTTCCATCTCGTCGCGGCAGTCGCTGAATACCGTCGGCGCCACATAAGCGCCCTTGCCGAATTCGCCATGGGTGACGCGTTCGCCGCCGCACAGCAGGCGCGCGCCGCTGTTCTTACCGCTTTCGATAAAGCGCAGCACCGACTCCATGTGCGCGAAGCTGACCAGCGGCCCGAAGTTGGTCTGCGGATCGGTCGGATCGCCGAGGCGAATGCGCTTCACGCGTTCGAGGATCTTCGCCTCAAACTGCGCCTGCAGCGCCGCCGGCACAAAGACGCGGGTGCCGTTGGTGCACACCTGGCCGGAGCTGTAGAAGTTGGCCATCATGGCGATATCGGCGGCACGATCCAGATCGGCGTCGTCGAAGATAATCAGCGGCGACTTGCCGCCCAGCTCCATGGTGACTTCCTTCAGCGTCGAACCCGACGCGTTGGCCATCACCTTCTTGCCGGTTTTCACCCCGCCGGTGAAAGAGACTTTGGCGATGCCCGGATGGTCGGTCAGGTACTGCCCCACCTCCGCACCGCTGCCGGTCACCACGTTGAATACGCCGTCCGGCAGGCCGGCTTCGGTGTAGATTTCCGCCAGCTTCAACGCCGTCAACGACGTAACTTCACTCGGCTTGAAGATCATCGCGTTGCCCGCCGCCAGCGCCGGCGCGGACTTCCACAGCGCGATTTGAATCGGGTAGTTCCAGGCGCCGATGCCGGCCACCACGCCCAGCGGTTCGCGGCGGGTGTAAACGAACGAAGTGTCGCGCAGCGGGATCTGCTCGCCTTCAATGGCCGGGATCAGGCCGGCATAATACTCCAGCACGTCGGCGCCGGTGACGATGTCCACCGCGGTGGTTTCCGACATCGCTTTGCCGGTATCCAGCGTTTCCAGCGCCGCCAGTTCATCGTTGCGCTCGCGCAGAATATCCACCGCGCGACGCAGGATGCGCGAACGCGCCATCGCCGTCATCGCCGCCCACACCTTCTGCCCGCTGGCCGCGCTGGCCACCGCACGATCGACGTCTTCAGCGCCGGCGGACTGGACTTCAGCCAGAACTTCGCCGTTCGCCGGGTTAATGGCGTTGAAGGTTTTTCCAGCGGTGCTGTCTACATAGGCGCCATGAATATAGAGCTTCTGCAAGCCAAAACGGGACATAGGATCTCCTTGAGTTAGCCTCCGGGCGGCGTTTGCCCCCGGAGTTGGAACGTGATGTATTCGGTCGTGAGCGTCAACGCCTGCGACTGATTGAACGCCGAGCCGCGCAGCGCGCTGCGCAGCCACAGCCCATCGATCAGTGCCGCCAGCCCCTTGGCCGCCAACCGCGCCTGCGGCTGCGGCATAACGCGGCGAAACTCGGCGCACAGGTTGGAATAAAGCCGGCGGCCGTTCACCTGTTGCAGCCGGTTGAGCTGCGGCTGGTGCAGGCTGCTGGCCCAAAAGGCCAGCCAGGTCTTCATCGCCGCGCTGTTGATCTGGCTGTCGTCGAAGTTGCCGGCGACGATCGCCTGCAGCCGCGCCGCCGGGCTGTTATCGGTCAGCGCCTGCAACCGCAGCTTCACCGCCTCGCCCAGATGGCTGATCAGATAGCGCATCGTGGCTTCCAGCAGGCCGTTCTTGTCCTTGAAATAATGGCTGATGATGCCGTTGGAAACGCCGGCCCGCCGCGCGATCTGCGCGATGGTGGCGTCATGCATTCCCACTTCGTTTACCGCGGCGAGCGTGGCATCAATCAACTGCTGCCTTCTGATTGGCTGCATTCCTACCTTTGGCATATTTCGACTCTCACAAAACCGACTTCGGCCTTATCTCAGCGGGCAAATTTCACTGCCGTTTCGCCCGTGATTCAGGTCATCATGAGGACTATTAAACTTTTTTTTGATTGAACGTTCAATAAAAATTGCATATATTTTATTGCCGCCTGGTTAAAAATTTGTACTATCTGGTTGTAGAACTGGCTGATTTTTGTGAGGTAATTAACGAATCTGACCAAAATCAGTGGCTGTAAGCGGTTCCCGCCACGAAGCGCTCCGGTGCTTCAGCAACAGGCGAAAGCGGCGTTTTTCAGGCCATTCCCATGGGGATGGTCGCCGCCTTCATTCGCCCGTTTTCCGGCGGCGCCAACGCGCCCCGAAATGCGGAGCGGCACGATTTTACTCAGTTCAGAGGATGACGATGACAACACGCGAAACCTCCTCCAAACCGCAGCAGGACCGCCTCAACCCTGTGGTTTTCTTCACCTCGGCGGGGCTGATCCTGGCCTTCTCGCTGATGACCATCTTTTTCACCGACTTCTCAGGGCAGTGGATCACCCGCACGCTGAATTGGGTGTCGACCACCTTCGGTTGGTACTACCTGCTGGCGGCGACGCTGTACATCGTGTTCGTGGTGTTTATCGCCGCCTCGCGCTTCGGTTCCATCAAGCTCGGGCCGGAACAGTCCAAACCGGAGTTCAGCCTGATGAGTTGGGCGGCGATGCTGTTCGCCGCCGGCATCGGCATCGATCTAATGTTCTTCTCGGTCGCCGAGCCGGTGACCCAGTACATGATGCCGCCGGAAGGCGACGCGCAAACGCTGGAGGCCGCCCGCCAGGCGATGGTCTGGACGCTGTTCCACTACGGCCTGACCGGCTGGTCGATGTATGCGCTGATGGGCATCGCCCTCGGCTACTTCAGCTATCGCTACAATCTGCCGCTGACCATCCGCTCGGCGCTGTACCCGATCTTCGGTAAGCGCATCAACGGCCCGATCGGCCACAGCGTGGACATCGCCGCGGTGCTTGGCACCATCTTCGGCATCGCCACCACGCTGGGCATTGGCGTGGTGCAGCTCAACTACGGCCTCAAGGTGCTGTTCGAGATCCCGGAAAACCTGACGGTGCAGGGCTCGCTGATCCTGCTGTCGGTGATCATGGCCACCATCTCGGTCACCTCGGGGGTCAACAAGGGCATCCGCATCCTGTCCGAGCTGAACGTGCTGCTGGCGCTGGGCCTGATCCTGTTCGTGCTGTTCTTCGGCGACACCGAGTTCCTGCTCAACGCGCTGGTGCTCAACGTCGGCGATTACGTCAACCGCTTTATGGGCATGACGCTCAACAGCTTCGCCTTCGATCGGCCGGTGGAGTGGATGAACAACTGGACGCTGTTCTTCTGGGCCTGGTGGGTGGCGTGGTCGCCGTTCGTCGGCCTGTTCCTGGCGCGCATCTCGCGCGGGCGCACCATTCGTCAGTTCGTGGTCGGCACGCTGATCATACCGTTCGTGTTTACCCTGCTGTGGCTGTCTATCTTCGGCAACAGCGCGCTGTACCAGATCATCCACGGCAACGCCGAGTTTGCTCAGGAAGTGATGCAGTTCCCGGAACGCGGCTTCTACAGCCTGCTGGCGCAATACCCCGGCTTCACCTTCAGCGCCTCGGTGGCCACCATCACCGGCCTGCTGTTCTACGTCACCTCGGCGGACTCCGGCTCGCTGGTGCTGGGCAACTTCACCTCGCGCCTGGCCGACATTAATAATGATGCGCCGAACTGGCTGCGGATTTTCTGGTCGGTGGCTATCGGCCTGCTGACCATCGGCATGCTGATGACCGACGGCGTGCCGGCGCTGCAGAAAACCACGGTGATCATGGGCCTGCCGTTCAGCTTCGTGATCTTCTTCGTGATGGCCGGGCTGTATAAATCGCTGCGGGTGGAAGACTACCGCAAGGCCAGCGCGCTCAGCACCCTGGCGCCAGTGCCGGTCTCCAGCCACGACGTGCTCAACTGGAAGCAGCGCCTGTCGCGGGTGATGAACTACCCGGGCACCCAGTACACGCAGAAAATGCTGGATAAGGTGTGCCGCCCGGCGATGCAGGACGTGGCGCGCGAGCTGGAGTTGCGCGGCGCGAAAGTGGAGTTCAGCGAAGTGCCGCCGACCGAAGACGAACGCCTGAACCACCTGGAGCTGCTGGTGCACCTGGGTGAGGAACAGAACTTTATCTATCAGATCTGGCCGATGCGCTACTCGGTGCCGGGCTTCACCTACCGCGCGCGCTCCGGCAAGTCGCACTACTACCGGCTGGAAACCTTCCTGATGGAAGGCACCCAGGGCAACGACCTGATGGACTACAGCAAGGAACAGGTGATTGGCGATATCCTCGACCAGTACGAGAAGCACCTGAACTTCCTGCACATTCATCGCGAAGCGCCGGGGGGCACCCTGACCTTCCCGGATATGTGATAACCGGTCAATCAGCGAAAGGGCGTAGCCAGGCTACGCCCTTTTTTATGCCTGCTCGGCCGGCAAGTCGGCTTTCAGCAGCACCAGGGAACCGGCCAGCAACACCAGATCCTTGATTAAAAAACTGGTGGCCCCGGCCATGGCAGGAAAACCGCCGGCGGAAGGCTCCCAGGCGCCCGGCGTGGAAAAGATCAGCGTCAGCGTGGTCAGGTAGGTCACCGTCGAACCGATCGCCCCCAGCAATCCCAGCCGCCGCGACCAGAATCCCGCCAGCAGCAGCAAACCGAAGCTCCACTCGGCAACGCCCAGCGCATAGCTGGCGCCGCGGATGCCGAACGCCTGATGCATCCAGCTCAGCAGCGGGCTGTTGCCGATCAGCGGCACCAGCCCCTGCGCCTCGTAATCAAACCACTTGGCGTAACCGAAGGCGGCGAAGATCACCACCAGCGCCGCGCGCATAAAGATAACGTCCCCGTTCGAGCGCTGAAAGCGCCGCAGCCATGTCGCCTGCATCATCCTCTCTCCTTAATTGTCCGCGGCCGCCGCGGCTCGCCCGCTTGCGGCCGCGGGGTGCGGCGGCTTAGTGCCCCATCGCGTCCTTCTTCATTTCGTCTTTCTTCATGCCGTCTTTGGCCATACCGTCTTTCGCCATGCCATCCTTTTTCATCGCGTCTTTGCCCATCTTGTCTTTCTTCATGCACTCCTTGCCCATACACTCTTTCTTCATGCCGTCTTTGGCCATGCCGTCGTGCGACATCTGGCTCATGCCGTCCTTTTTCATCGCGTCTTTGCTCATGCCGTCCGCGGCGTTGGCGCCGGCCACGCCCAGCATCAACGCGCTGCACATCATCATTGCGAATAACTTTTTCATGGTATTTCCTTCCGTCATGTCAAAGGCACCGGGGTGCCGGAGAATGGCCGGCGGCCGCCTCAGCTGCCGCCAAACCAGTTGTAACCCTGGTCTTCCCAGTAACCGCCCGGGAAACGGTTGGTGACCTCGATCACCTGAATGTGTTTCGGATTCTTGTAGCCCAGCTTGGTCGGCATGCGCAGCTTCATCGGGTAGCCATACTTGCGCGGCAAGATCTGGCCGTCATAGGTCAGCGCGATAATCGTCTGCGGGTGCAGCGCGGTGGCCATGTCGATGCTGGTGTAGTAGTCATCGGCACATTTGAAGCTGACGTAGCGGGCGCTCAGATCCGCGCCGATCGCCTTGAGAAAGGTCGCGAACGGCACGCCGCCCCACTTGCCAATGGCGCTCCAGCCCTCGACGCAAATATGGCGCGTCACCTGGCTGACCTGCGCCATCCGGTGCAGCTGCGGCAGGCTCCAGGCGCGTTTGTCCTGCACCAGTCCCGCAACCTCCAGACGGTAGTCGTCGCCGTTGATGTCCGGCGCGTCCTCCTCGGCGTAGAAAGCGTTGAACGGGAACGGCCGGGTGATCATCGATTCCGGGTAGACCGGCGCCAGGCGGTCGCCATTGAACAGCCAGCCCTGCACCCGATCGTTGAAGCGCGAGATGCGGCTCAGCGCCTGTTCGACGTTGGCGTTATCGCTGAGATCGCAGCCGGTGAGCATGGCGATGCCGCCCAGCGTCAGGCCGTTGCGCAGAAAGCGGCGGCGCGAAGGCGCGCTCAACAGCCGCTGCGCTTCTTTGACGATCGCCTGCCCTTCAATGACCGTCATGATCGGTTTATCCTTTTCCATCATTCACTCCTTAGCGTCCGCGCAGCATGGCCAGCAGCGTCCGTGGCACCAGCGCCACCATCACCAGGTGAATCGCGACAAAGGCCACCAGCGCCGACATGGCGAAAAAGTGGATATAGCGCGCCGCCTCATAACCGCCGAGCAGCGTGCGCAGCAGCGGAAACTGCACCGATTTCCACAGCACCAGCCCGGACAGCGCACTCATCACGCCGAGGATCATCACCGACAGATAGGCCACGCGTTGCACCATGTTGTAGTGGCGCAGGTCGGCGTGTTGCAGCCTGCCGCGCAGCGCGGTACCTATATCGGCGAGAAACTGCCGTGGGCTGAGCGGCCAATACTTGCGTTTGAAACGCCCGCTGGCCAGGTTGATCAGCAGGTAGCACAGCCCGTTGACGCCAAACAGCCACATGCCGGCGAAGTGCCACTGCAGCGCGCCGCCCAGCCAGCCGCCGAGCGTCAGCTCGTTGAAAAAGCTGAAGTTGAACAGCGGCGAGGCGTTGTAGATACGCCAGCCGCTGGTCACCATGATCAGCATCGCCAGCGCATTCAGCCAGTGCGTCAACCGCAGCCACAGCGGATGTACGGTCTGTCGTTGTTCCGGAGTGAGAGTGAGGCTCATAAAGATTCCTGCCAGCTAGCGATGCGATGAGCCAAGTATTCCCCGGATTTGTTCCCCAAGACCTCACGCAAAGTTAAATAAAATGTGATAACTCCACCGGTGGGGGTTGTGTAGACTTCAGAGAGGATGGGCAATCAGCGGTAATGAGAATGGAAAAGCCAAAACGAATTTTGATCGTCGAGGACGACGGTGACATCGCCGAGCTGTTGCAGCTGCATCTGCGTGACGAGGGTTACGCCATCAGCCACGCCGCCGACGGTAACCGGGGCATGGCGATGCTGGAACAGGGCGGCTGGGACGCCCTCATCCTCGATCTGATGCTGCCGGGCGTGGACGGATTGGAGATTTGCCGCCGGGCGCGCACCATGACGCGCTACACGCCGATTATCATCACCAGCGCGCGCTCCAGCGAGGTGCACCGCGTGCTGGGGCTGGAACTGGGCGCCGACGACTATCTGGCCAAACCCTTCTCCATGCTGGAGCTGGTGGCGCGGGTCAAGGCGCTGTTTCGCCGCCAGGAGGCGATGAGCCGCAACCTGCGCATGGACGCCGGCGTGCTCAGCTTCGGCGATTTGACCATCGATCCGATCGCCCGCGAGGTGCACCTGCACCAACAACCGGTCGAGCTGACGCCGCGCGAATTCGACCTGCTGTATTTTTTCGCCCGCCATCCGGGCCAGGTGTTCTCGCGCCTCAGCCTGTTGAATCAGGTTTGGGGCTATCAGCACGAAGGGTATGAGCACACCGTCAACACCCATATCAACCGGCTGCGCATCAAGATCGAGCGCAACCCGGCAGAACCCGAGCGCATCCTCACGGTGTGGGGCATGGGCTATAAATTCGCGGCCGCGCCGCATGAGTGAGCCATGAAAAACCTGACGTTAGCGCAACGCCTCACGCTGATCTTCACGCTGCTGATCGTCATCGGCTGCGCCTTTTCCGGCTGGATGCAGGTACGCAGCAGCACCCAGTACAGCCAGGCGGTGATCCAGCGCCTGTCCGGCAACCTGGCGCAGCATATCGCCGACAGCAATCCGCTGCTGGGGGTGAACGGGCCGGATCCTCAGGCGGTGCATACCCTGTTCGACCAGCTGATGGCGGTGAACCCCAGCGTGGAGGTTTACCTGCTCGACAAACAGGGCGCGATTATCGGCAACGCCGCGCCGGCCGGGCATCTGAAGCGGCAGCGGGTCGCGCTGGCGCCGCTGCAGGCGCTGCTCGATGGCGCGCAGATGCCGGTGTATGGCGACGATCCGCGCAGCGCGGACGGGCGCAAGGTGTTCAGCGTCGCGCCGCTGAAGGTCGACGGCCGGGTCGAAGGCTATCTGTACGTGGTCTTGCTCGGCGAAGAGTACACGGCGCTGGCCAGCAACGCCCAGTTCAACTCGGCGGTCAGGATGGCGCTGTGGACTTCTGGGTTGATGGTGCTGTTCAGCCTGCTGGCCGGCGGTTTCGCGTTTTATTGGGTAACGCGCCCGATCCGTCGCCTGACCCGGCAGGTCAGCGCGCTGGACAGCGGCGGCATCGAAGCGGTGCAGGCCTACGCGGCGCTGCCGGCGGTACGGGCCGGGCGCGACGAAGTCAGCCAGCTGCAACAGGCCTTCCACCGCATGGCGCAGCGCCTGGCCGAACAGTGGCAAACGCTGGCGCAGCAGGATCGGCTGCGGCGTGAATTCATCGCCAACGTCTCGCACGATCTGCGCACCCCGCTCACTTCGCTGCATGGCTATCTGGAGACGCTGTCGGTTAAGGCCGCCACCCTGAGCGAAGCCGATCGGCGGCGCTATCTGGAGATCGCGCTGGCGCAAAGCCGCAAGGTGGGCAAGCTGGCGCAGGAGCTGTTCGAGCTGGCTCGATTAGAGTATGGCGTGGTGAAGCCGCAGAAAGAGCCCTTCTCCCTCAGCGAGCTGTTGCAGGACGTGTTCCAGAAGTTCGAGCTGGCGGCAGAGGCGCGCAACCAGCGGCTGCACGCCGACATCGCTCCCGGCATTCCGCCGGTGTTCGCCGATCTCAGCATGATTGAGCGGGTGCTGACCAACCTGTTGGACAACGCCATTCGCCATACGCCGCCCGGCGGCGACATCGGCGTGCGGCTGTGGCGGCAGGACGATCGGGTCATGGTCCAGGTCAGCGACAGCGGCCCCGGCATTCCGCAGACGCTGCGCGCCGATCTGTTCGTGCGCCCGTCTGTCCTGAGCGGCGCCCGGCGCCCTTCCGGCGGACTGGGGTTGATGATCGTGCGGCGTATTCTGCAGCTGCACGACAGCGATATTCAGCTGATCGAACAAGCGCAAAGCGGCGCCTGCTTCCGCTTCGCCATTCCGCCGCGTTAACACGGCACAACGGTTATTGTGCGATCGGGAACCGCAGGCTGAAGAGGATGTTGGCGACAGGCGCGCGCCCGATACATTCGGCGCGCACCTCACCGCCGTGCAGCGTCATGATGGCGCGCACGATAGACAGCCCCAGCCCACTGGCATGATTGCCGGCGCTGCGTGCGGGATCGGCGCGATAGAAACGATCGAACAATTTTTCCAACTGTGCCGGCGCGATCGGCTTCCCCTGATTGATGACCTGCACCCACCAGGCATCGGCGCGCCGTTCAGCCCGCAGGACGATCAGGCTGTTTTCGTCGGCATAACGCACCGCGTTGGCCACCAGGTTGCTCAGCGCCCGCTGGAACAACATCGCGTCCGCCTCCAGCGCGCCTTCCCCTTCGCAGCTCAACGCAATGCCGCGTTCTTCCGCCAGCCCTTCGAAATAATCCGCCACCCGCCACAGCTCCAGCGCCACATCCAGGCGGCTGTAATTCAGCGCAGACTGCGCCTCGCCGGCGCGCGCCAGAAACAGAATGTTTTCCACCATGCGGGAAATGCGCTCCAGCTCATCCATATTGTTCGACAGCAGGGTTTCGTACTCTTCCACGCTGCGGGGCTGGTAAAGCGCCACCTGGCACTGGCCCATCAACGCCCCTACCGGGGTGCGGATCTCATGGGCCAGATCGGCGGAAAACTGCGTCAGCCGTTGATAGCCTTCATTCAACCGATCGAGCATCGCATTGAACGAACGGGTCAGCTGCTGCAACTCCTTCGGCGCCCCCTGCTCGCTGAGGCGTGTCGACAGCGTATTGGGCGCAATCTGCGACGCCTGCGCCGCCATGCGCCATAACGGCTTCAATCCCCGCCGCATGACCCCATAGCCCAGCAGCGCAATCAGCAGGAAAGCCACCGCGACCGCCGCGACGATGCGCCACAGGTAACGCGCCAGCATCTTCTGCTCGTTGGCCATCACATGCGCGGCGGAGATCTGCAACAGGCTGCCGTCTTCCAGACGCACCATCGCCGAAGCGGCGCGCAGCGGCACCCCCTGCGCCGTTTCTCCGCCACGCACGGCGGCCAGCGTCTGCGCCTGTTCAGGCGGCGTCGGCGCGATCGGCGGCAGGGCCACCCTGGCGGGGTTCACGTTGATGAGCGGTTTTTGCCCCGGGATTTGGAAAATCAGCACGTCCTGTTCATTGCCCAGCATGTTTTCAAACAGGCCGTTATTGGCGGTCAGGCGCGCCAAAGGAAAGCGCTGCCCCAGTAAATGGCGGAAATACTCTACGCGCCCGGTCACCTGCAGATCGCTGCGCAGCGTCATTTCCTGGCGCATGGCGCTAAACAGATACCCGCCTGTCCCGCTCACCACCAACGCGGCCACCAGCGCGAACAGCGTAGCGGTGCGCAGCGTCAGCGACACCGGCCGACGTGACGTGCGCCCGCTCACGAGCGTGGCTCGCAGACATAGCCGATGCCGCGCACGCTGTGGATCAGCTTGACGTCGAACGGCCGGTCGATTTTGGCGCGCAGGCGTTTGATCGCCACGTCAACCACATTGGTGTCGCTGTCAAAATTCATGTCCCACACCTGAGAGGCGATCTGCGTACGCGACAGCACTTCGCCCTCGCGCCGCACCAGCAGGTGCAGCAGCATGAATTCCTTGTTGGTCAACGGGATCACCTGATCCTGGCGCACCGCCCGACGGCGCAGCACGTCCAGCTGCAGATCGGCGATAGCGTAATGATCGGCTTCGCGCGCCGGCCCGCGGCGCAGCAAGGTGCGTAAACGCAGCACCAGCTCGGTAAAGGAAAACGGCTTGATAAGATAGTCGTCCGCGCCCAGCTCCAGGCCGTGGATGCGATCCTGCACGCCATCACGGGCGGTGAGAAACAGGATCGGCACGTCGCTTTTCTTGCGCAATACCTCGATGATCTGCCAACCGTCCAGCCCCGGCAGCATCACATCGAGCACGATCGCATCGTAGTCCTGCTCCAACGCGCGAAACAGCCCGTCGGTGCCGGTGCGCGCCAAATCGACGCCGTAGCCCGCTTCCCCCAGCCCTTTCTTCAGGTAATCCCCTGTGCCGATATCGTCTTCAACTACCAGTATTCGCATGCTCACCACCTCGTTACGTCTGCAAAAATACTAGCAGCTTCGGCGGACAAACTTGATGACATTAATGTCATCAAACGGCCATGGCGCTGACCCAGTAGGTCAACCATGCTTAACCGGCAAACTCATTTCAGGAGAACGTTATGATTACCCGTCATCGTATAGCCGGTTTACTGTTGTCCACGTTACTGCTTTCCAGCGGATTGGCCGCCGCCGCCCAACCGCCGGGCAAGGTGATTGCGCCGCTGCGCGGCACCATCACGCAGGTTGCCGACGGCAATCTGCAGCTGACCGACCGCAAGGGCGAGACACTCAGCGTCAAGCTGAACGATCAGACCAAAGTGCTCAGCGTTTCCAAAGCCACGCTGGACGATATCAAACCGGACAGCTTTATCGGCACCGCCGCCGTGCCGCAGCCGGACGGCACGCTCAAAGCGCTGGAAGTGCACGTGTTCGCCGCCAGCCTGCGCGGCACCGGCGAAGGGCACTCGGCCTGGGAATCCGCCGACGGCAAAGTGGACACCATGACCAACGGCACCGTCGGTAAACTGGTGAAATCCAACGGCCGCACCCTGACCGTCACCTACGGCAACCAGCAGAAAACCGTCGTCGTGCCGGAAGACGTGCCGATCGTGACGCTGGATCCGGGCGATCTGAGCCTGCTGAAACCGGGCGTGCACATCGTGCTGTTCTCCGCCGCCGACGATAAGGGCGAACGCATCGCCACCCGCATTTCCGCCGGCAAAGACGGCACTGTGCCGCCGATGTAACCGGAGGAAAGCCATGAAGACCAACGCGTCGCCGCCGGTGCATCGCTGGCCGGTTCGAATCACTCATTGGATCAACCTGTTCGCCATGGTGTGCATGTTCATGAGCGGTTGGGAAATCTACAACGCCTCGCCGCTGTTCGATTTCCGCTTTCCGCCGCAGATGACGCTGGGCGGTTGGCTGGGCGGCGCGATTGGTTGGCATTTGGCGGTGATGTGGCTATTGGCGCTCAACGCCGTCTGCTATTTGCTGTGGAGCCTGTTCAGCGGTCATTTTCGCCGCGATCTGTTGCCGCTTCGCCTCGGCGCGCTGCGGCAGGATATCTGGCTGGCGTTGACGCTGCGCCTGCGCCACCGGCATGGCCGCTATAACGCCATTCAGAAACTGATGTACCTCGGCGTACTGGCGCTGGGGCTATTACTGGTGCTGTCCGGCCTGGCGATTTGGAAGCCGGTTCAGCTGCAGGGATTGGTCGCCCTGTTTGGCGGCTTCGATTTCGCGCGCTACGTGCATTTCTTCGCCATGGCCGGCATTGGCCTGTTTGTGGCGATCCACGTCTTTATGGTGGCTGTCGTGCCCAAAACCCTGTGGGCGATGATAACGGGTGGCAAACATGAATGAGAAAAAACCGCGGGCAACCGCGCCAAAACTGGAACCGGACCAAAAAAAGCAGTTGGTCAATCTACAGCGCCGCCTGATGTTGCGCTCCGGGCTGACACTGGGCGGCATCGCCATGCTCACCGGTTGCAACCTGCAAGACGGCGATCGGGTGGATAAGGTGCTGTGGGCCATGTCACGCTGGAACGACCGGGTGCAGGCCTGGCTGTTCAGCGGCCAGCGGCTGGCGCAAACTTACCGGCCGGACCAGATCACCCACCCTTTCCCCTTCAACGCGTTTTACCCGGAATACAACGTCCCCGAGATCGATCTCGCCGGCTACCGGCTTGAGGTCGCGGGGAAGGTGGAGAAAAAAGCCCCCTGGACGCTGGAACAGCTGCAGCGGCTGCCGCAGCAAAGCCAGATCACGCGTCTGATCTGCATTGAGGGCTGGAGCGCCATTGGTCAATGGGGAGGCGTGCCGCTGCGCACCTTTCTGCAGCACGTCGGCGCGGATCTGAATGCCGGTTACGTCGGCTTCAAATGCGCCGATCGTTACTACGCCAGCCTCGACATGGCCACCGCGCTGCACCCGCAGACCATCTTGGCGCTGGATTTCGGCGGCAAGGCGCTGCCGGCTGACTATGGCTACCCGTTGCGGCTGCGCGTGCCGACCAAACTGGGGTTCAAAAACGCCAAACATATCGCCGCGATCTTCGTCAGCGACGTCAATCCAGGCGGGTATTGGGAAGATCAGGGCTACAACTGGTTCAGCGGCATTTAGTTTTGCGCGGCGCTGCGCACAACTTTCATCGGCGGCTGGAGGATCGTCTCCGACGCAGTTAATAATCTGTTCGTCACAAAGGGGATAACTATAGGAAAAATAATAGTAAAAAGGATTTTATCATGGATATTGATGTGAGGGAGATCAATGCGCCACCTGTCACGGAGGATTGGTTTTCAGCGTACCGCTCAGGCCAGCATTAGCCAGAATTTACGACTCGCTCTTGAAAAAACACGCGCATCGCGTACATTATTTGTACAACCAAGCGCTTATTGAGGACGGATTATATGTCATCGAAATCCCGCCTGTTAACGGCAGAATCCCACCCAATCCCTATGAGCATGAAGGAACGGCACCAAAAAGAGATGCAAGCCTTCCACGAAGAATGGGCTGAACAAAGGCGCCGCGAATGGCGTGAACGCGGCGGCGTTGAAGCCAGTGAACCGCCCGCACGTAGCATCGATACCGAACTTTCATCCTGATTCCGGTTCGTCCTTATTCTTCTTCTCCCGCCGTCAGCAATGCAATCCCCGCTTGCTCAATGGCCTCCCGCGCGGCGGCGGGCAACCCCTCGTCGGTAATGACAGCGTCAAAGGCAGCAATCGGCAGCGCCAGGTAGGTCGCGACCTTGCCGTATTTGGACGTATCGCTGAGCAGAATGCGGCGGCGGCTGGCCTCGACGATGGCCTTCTTCACCATCACCTTGTCTTCGTTCGGCGTCGACAGGCCGCGCATGCTCCACGAAGAGGCGGAGATAAACGCCAGATCGATAAACAGACCGCGCAGCGCCTGCGCCGCCGCTTCGCCAACGCAGGAACGGTTTTCCCGGCACACGGTGCCGCCGGTGTGGATGATTCGGCACTGGCTATGCTCTATCAGGAACCCGGCGATGACAAAGTCGTTGGTCACCACCGTCAAATCTTCACGTTCACCGATCTGTTTCGCCAGCGCCAGCGTGGTGGTACCGGCATCCAGATAAATACAGCTGTTGGCGGGAATTTGCCGCGCCGCCAGCCGGCCAATGGCGATTTTCTGCCGGCTGAACATCCCTTCTTTGGCCTGGTGCGAAGGTTCGCTTGCCACCCGCTCAGGCGCCTGCACGCCGCCCGAGACCGACTGCACCGCGCCCTGTTCCTCCAGCTTTTGCAAATCGCGGCGGATCGTCATGTGCGACACCCCCAGCCGTTCGGTCAGCTCGGCAATGCTGACGACGCCGCGTTCGGATACCAGCGCAAGAATTTGTTGATGGCGTTCTACAGGTATCACGGTTCCCTCTCGTTGCTGCGGTGATAATAATTGTGATTTTACGTCAATTTTCGTTCGCCGATAGCCCTAATTTTTCGCGGCGTGACGGCGAGCGCAGTTAGGTCAGGTAAACATAATCTTATTTAAAAACATAATAGTAATGTTGATACAGACCAGAAATCACCCGAAAAATTCGTTTCACACATTGTTAATTATTGTGATATCGATCGCGGATAAACGGCCACTAAGCGCTTACATTTAACACAACAAAACAAATTATCACTAAAATTAACAGGAGTGCAGTATGACACACCCAGGGAATTATGCCGTTTGCGTCATCGGACTGGGGGCGATGGGCATGGGCGCGGCGCGCTCGTGCCTCCGCGCCGGATTGACCACCTACGGGGCGGACCTGAATCCGCAGGCACTGGCGGCGCTGCAACAGGCCGGCGCTAAGCAAACGTCCTCCAGCGCGTGCGACTTCGCCGCCGAGTTGGACGCCGTGCTGCTGCTGGTGGTGAACGCCGCCCAGGTGAAGCAGATCCTGTTCGGCGAACAAGGCCTGGCGCCAAAGCTCAAGCCAGGCACCGCGGTGATGGTCTGTTCGACCATTTCCGCCGATGACGCCAAACAGATCGAGCAACGGCTGCTGGACTACGGGCTGCCGATGCTGGATGCGCCGGTTTCCGGCGGAGCGGCCAAGGCGGAGGAAGGCCAGATGACGGTGATGGCCGCCGGCGCAGACGCCACCTTCGAGCGCCTGCAACCCGTGCTGGACGCCATCGCCGGCAAGGTTTACCGCATCGGCGAAACGATCGGCCTTGGCGCGACGGTAAAAATCATCCACCAGCTGTTGGCTGGCGTACACATCGCCGCCGGCGCGGAAGCCATGGCGCTGGCCGCCCGCGCCGGCATCCCGCTGGACGTGATGTACGACGTGGTCACCCACGCCGCCGGCAACTCCTGGATGTTCGAAAATCGCATGCGCCACGTGGTCGACGGCGACTATACGCCCAAATCGGCGGTGGATATCTTCGTCAAGGATCTGGGGCTGGTGGCGGATACCGCCAAGGCGCTGCATTTCCCGCTGCCGCTGGCCTCCACCGCCTTCACCATGTTTACCGCCGCCAGCAACGCCGGCTACGGTAAAGAAGACGACAGTGCGGTAATCAAAATCTTTGCCGGCATTGATTTGCCGCAAAAAAAGGAGGCGCTCTGATGCTGCTTGGCGTAATCGCGGATGACTTTACCGGCGCGACCGACATCGCCAGTTTTCTGGTGCAAAATGGCCTGCCGACGGTGCAGCTGAATGGCGTGCCGCAAGACGAAACGCAAATAAACGCACAGGCGGCGGTCATTAGCCTGAAATCGCGTTCCTGCCCGGCAGAGCAGGCGGTCGAACAGTCGTTGCAGGCGCTGGCCTGGCTGCAAGAACAGGGCTGCCGTCAGTTCTACTTCAAGTACTGCTCCACCTTCGACAGCACCGCACAGGGCAATATCGGCCCGGTGACCGATGCTCTGCTCGCCGCGCTGGGAGAAAATTTCACGGTTGTCTCACCGGCGTTGCCGGTAAACGGCCGCACGGTCTATCAGGGCCACCTGTTTGTCGGGGAACAGCTGTTGTCTGAATCCGGCATGCGTCATCACCCGGTCACGCCAATGACCGACAGCAACCTGCTTCGCCTGATGGAATCCCAGGCCACCGGACTCTGTGGGCTGGTGACGGCGGCAGAAATGGATCGCGGCGCCGAGGCGGTCAGCGAGAAGCTGCAGCAATTGGCGCAGGACGGCGTGCGCTACGCAGTGCTGGATACGCTCAACGAACGGCATCTGCTCACCCAGGGTGAAGCGTTGAAAACGATGAAGCTGGTGACCGGCGGTTCGGGCCTGGCGATCGGCCTGGCGCGTCAATGGGCGCAGAATGGCGAACGTTCGGCAGAGGCGGCCGGTGCGCCGCAGGGGGAAAAAGCGGCGGTGCTGTCGGGCTCGTGTTCTGTGATGACCAACCGGCAGGTGGCGCACTACCGTGAACGCGCGGCGGCGCAGGCCATCGATATCGGCCGCTGTCTCGATCCGCAGGCGCGAGCGGCCTACGCCGCCGAGTTGGCGCATTGGGCGCAGCGCCATGCCGGGGAAGCGCTTGCCCCGCTGATCTACGCCACTGCATCGCCGGAGTCGCTGCAGCAAACGCAAAAACGGCATGGCGCCGCCGCCAGCGAAGCGGTAGAAGCCTTGTTCGCCGAACTGGTGATGCAACTGCATCAGTTGGGGTTCAACCGCTTTATCGTCGCCGGCGGCGAAACCTCCGGCGTGGTCACGCAGGCGCTGGGCATTCGCGGCTTCCATATCGGCCCCAGCATTTCCCCCGGCGTTCCCTGGGTGCGCGCCAGCGATCGGGCCATTTCCCTGGCGTTGAAATCAGGCAATTTTGGCGATGAAGCCTTCTTCTCACGCGCGCAAACGGAGTTTTCAGTATGAGCATGACCACCGAACAGCAGGCGCGTGAAGAGATGGTGCGCCTGGGCGCCTCGTTTTTCCAACGCGGCTACGCCACCGGCTCTGCCGGCAACCTCTCGCTGTTGCTGCCGGACGGCGCGCTGCTGGCGACGCCGACCGGCTCCTGTCTCGGCGAGTTGCAGGCCGACCGCCTGTCTAAAGTGAGCCTGAACGGCGACTGGCTCTCCGGCGACAAGCCGTCGAAAGAGATCAGCTTTCATCGGGCGCTCTATCTGAACAACCCGGAATGCAAAGCGGTCGTGCACTTGCATTGCACCTACCTCACGGCACTCTCTTGCCTGCAGGGGCTGGACGCCGACAACGCCATCAAACCGTTCACCCCCTATGTGGTGATGCGCGTCGGCAAGGTGCCGGTGGTGCCTTACTACCGGCCCGGCGACGAAAGGCTGGCACAGGATCTGGCCCGCCTGGCGCCGACCCACCGTGCCTTTTTGCTGGCCAACCACGGGCCGGTGGTGACCGGTAAAGACCTGCGAGCGGCGGCGGACAATGCCGAAGAGATGGAAGATGCGGCGCGACTGATCTTCACCCTCGGCGATCGTCCGATCCGCTATTTGACCGATGATGAAATTGCCGAATTACGGAGCTGAACCATGCCTAAATTTGCCGCCAATTTGTCGATGATGTTTACCGAGGTGCCATTCCTCGATCGCTTCGCCGCCGCTGCCGCGCAGGGCTTCAACGCGGTGGAATTCCTGTTCCCTTACGAGCATCCCGCGGAGCTGTTGGCCGAGAAGCTGCGCGAACACGGCCTGCAACAGGTGCTGTTCAACACCGCGCCCGGTGATGCCGCCACCGGTGAGTGGGGGCTGGCGGCGCTGCCGGGCCGCGAGCGGGATGCGCGCGCCGATATCGATCGCGCGCTGGCCTACGCCATCGCCCTTTCCTGCCCCTGCGTGCACCTGATGGCCGGCGTAGTGCCCGCGGGCGCTGATCGACAGCGTTATCTCGACACCTTTATCGCCAATGCGCGCTATGCCGCCGACGCCTTCGCCCCGCACGGCGTCAAGGTGCTGATCGAAGCGCTCAGCCCGCCGGTCAAGCCCGACTACCTGTTCGCCAGTCAACATCAGGCGGCGGAAGCGGTGGCGGCGATCGAAAGACCGAACGTGTTCATTCAGTTCGACTTTTTCCACGCGCAGTTGGTGGACGGCAATATCAGCGGGCTGCTGGAGACGCTGGCCGGGCGCTACGCGCATATCCAGATAGCCTCGGTGCCGGATCGCCATGAGCCTGACGAGGGCGAACTGAATTACCCGTGGCTGTTCGACAAGCTGGATGCGCTCGGCTATCAGGGCTGGATCGGTTGCGAATACCGCCCGCGTGGCGACACCGCCGCCGGGCTCGGCTGGCTGAAGCCTTACCGCTAAAGCCGCACGCCGACACCAGGAAATCGATTTTATAACAATGAAACGCACCCGTATCGCCACGCGGCGATCGCGGTGCCCAACGCTTACCTAACGAAAGGCTTTTTTCATGTCTACCTCTCTGCTGTTGCTGATTGCCGTACTCGGCGTGGTGCTGCTGTTATTGATGGTGATTAAGGCGAAGGTGCAGCCCTTTGTCGCGCTGTTGGTGGTCAGTCTGCTGGTGGCGTTGGCCAGCGGCATTCCGACCGGTGAAGTGATGAAAGTAATGACCGCCGGGATGGGCGGCGTGCTCGGCTCGGTGACCATCATCATCGGTCTGGGGGCGATGCTCGGGCGCATGATCGAACACTCAGGCGGCGCCGAGTCGCTGGCGCAGCGCTTCAGCCAGGGGCTGGGGCCGAAACATACCGTCGCCGCGCTGACCCTCGCTGCATTTATCCTCGGCATTCCGGTGTTCTTCGACGTCGGCTTTATCATTCTGGCGCCGATTATTTACGGCTTCGCCAAGGTCGCCAAAGTGTCACCGCTGAAGTTCGGCCTGCCGATGGCCGGCGTGATGTTGACGGTACACGTCGCGCTACCGCCACACCCCGGCCCGGTCGCCGCCGCCGGCTTGCTCAACGCCGACATCGGTTGGCTGACCATCATCGGCCTCGCGATCTGTATCCCGGTCGGCGTGATCGGCTATTTCGCCGCCAACTACCTCAACCGCAAAACCTATCCATTATCGATAGAGGTGCTGGAACAGCTGCAGCTGGCGGCGCCGGAGCCGCGTCCGGAAGGGCAAGCGCCCCTCAGCGATCGCATCAACCCGCCTGGCGCCGGCCTGGTGGCGGCGCTGATCGTCATCCCGATCGCCATCATCATGCTCGGCACCGTCTCCGCCACGCTGTTGCCGGCAGGTTCGGCGCTGCGCGATGCGCTGTCTCTGCTGGGCTCGCCGGCGGTGGCGCTGATGATAGCCCTGCTGCTGGCCTTCTATTTCCTGGCGCTGCGCCGCGGCTGGAGCCTGCAACACGCCAGCGACGTGATGGGCGCCGCGCTGCCGACCGCCGCGGTGGTGATCCTGGTGACTGGCGCGGGCGGCGTGTTCGGCAAGGTGCTGGTGGAATCCGGCGTCGGCAAGGCGCTGGCCGAAGTACTGACGGCCATCGGCCTGCCGCTGGTACCCGCCGCCTTTATCATTTCGCTGGCGCTGCGCGCTTCACAGGGTTCCGCCACCGTGGCGATCCTGACCACCGGTGGTCTGTTGTCGGAAGCGGTCAGCGGGCTGAATCAGCTGCAGCTGGTGCTGGTGACGTTGGCGACCTGTTTTGGCGGGCTGGGGCTTTCCCACGTCAACGACTCCGGTTTTTGGATCGTCACGCGCTATTTGGGGCTGTCGGTGGCCGATGGCCTGAAGACCTGGACGGTGCTGACCACCCTGCTCGGTCTGAGCGGCTTTCTGTTCACCTGGCTATTGTGGCTGGCGGTGTGATTTCTCTGGCATACTGAACGCCGTTGTTTTTCATCGCCTTTCACCCTGTGCAGGAGCAGCAACATGACCGTAATCAACACCGCGCCAACGCTTGTCACCGAACGCCTGCGGCTGGACGCACACACGCTGGACGACTTCGACTCGCTGGCCGCTCTGTGGGCCGATCCGCTGGTGGTACGCTATATCGGCGGTACCCCGCGCGACCGGGAAGACTCCTGGGGGCGCCTGATGCGCTACGTCGGCCACTGGGCGCTGTTGGGGTACGGGTATTGGGCGGTGCGTGACAAACAGAGCGGCGAGTATCTCGGCAGCATCGGCTTCTCCAACTTCCTGCGCGACATCACCCCGGCGCTCGATGCGCCGGAGATGGGCTGGACGCTGGTGAGTTCGGCGCACGGCAAAGGCTATGCCACCGAGGCGCTGCGAGCGGCGCTGGCCTGGGGTAAGACGCACCTGCCGGGCGAGCAAACCGTCTGCATCATCTCGCCGGAAAACCAGGCTTCGCTGGCGTTGGCGAAAAAGGTCGGCTTCAGCGAAAGCCACCGCAGCGAGTATCACCAGAGCCCGATCGTGGTGATGCATTGCCCGCTTTGAATGCCTAAGCGTGTTGCACCGCCAACGCCGTCTGAATGAAGTTGTCCCGCAGCGCGTCGGTGCGCTGCGGATCCCAGGCGATACCGACCTGCCACTCCGTCTCCTCGCCGCTCAGCGGTAAAATGTCGATGCCGGCCGGCGCGATATGCGTGATGCTGTGCGGCAGCAGCGCGACGCCGACGCCGGCGGCGACCAGCGCCAACAACGTTTGGATATCACCGGCCTGCTGCACCACGTTCGGCGTCAACCGGTGAGCGGCGATAAACCGCAGCGACTGATCGCTCAGCCCGCGCCCGCGTTTCGGCGTCAACTGCAACAGCGGCAGCAGATTGAAACGCGCCATCAGATCGTCGGTGCGCAGCGCCAGCGCGCCCGGCGCAGCCAGCACCAACCGATCGCTCAACAACGCGACGCCGCACAGCGGCGTATTGACCGGCAAGCGCACGAACCCCGCCTGCAACTCTCCCTGCAGCAACAGCTGATACTGCCGTTCGGACGGCAGATCTTCGAGGCCAATCGCCACCTCGGGAAACCGTTGGCGAAAGGCGGCCACCAGCTGCGGCGCCAGATGAAAACTGGAAAGGCCAAATCCCAGCGACAGCCGCCCCGCTTCCCCGAGCGCCACCCGCCGAGCGCGCTGCTGAAACTGCTGGTACTGCGCCACCAGCACCTGCGCCTCCGGGTAGAGCCGCTGCCCGCCGGCGGTGAGCACCGCCCCCTGTCGGCCACGCTCGAACAATCGAACGCCGAGCTGGGTTTCCAGCGCCTGAATTTGCTTGCTCAGCGCCGGTTGGCTGATGCATAGCCGGCTCGCCGCCTGACGATAGTTGCCCTGTTCGGCCAGCGCCACCAGGGCGCGCAGTTGTTTTATATCCATTCCATTAAGTTATCGAATAGGGAATTTAATTGATTATACAGTAATCAATTCGCCTGCTGTAATCAACGCAGACCCTAACCGGAGAGACACCATGACCATCTCATTACGCGCCGCCACGGTGCAATTCCAGCATCGCGCCAACGATAAAAATTACAACCTGTCGACCATGGAGCGCTTTATCGCTCAGGCGGCCGAGCAGCAGGTACAGCTGCTGGCCTTCCCGGAAATGTGCGTCACCGGCTATTGGCACGTGCGCCATCTGTCCGACGCCGAAGTGTGGGCGCTGGCGGAGCCGATCGTGAGCAGCCCCTCGCTGGCGCGCATTCGCCCGCTGGCTGAGCGTTACAACATGGCGATTGGCGTCGGGCTGATCGAGCTGGGCGATGATGGCCGGTGTTACAACGCCTATGCCGTTTGTCTGCCGGACGGCGAACTGCATGTGCACCGCAAACTGCACGCCTTCGAGCACCCGGCTATCGCCAGCGGCGACCGCTATACGGTGTTCGATACCCCCTGGGGCGTACGCGTGGGCGTATTGATCTGCTGGGACAACAATCTGGTGGAGAATGTGCGCGCAACGGCGCTGCTGGGCGCGGACGTGCTGATGGCCCCGCACCAGACCGGCGGCACCCATTCGCGCAGCCCGCACGGCATGAAGCCAATCCCGCAGGCGCTGTGGCAGCGGCGGGTGGAAGATCCGCAGGCGATAGAAGCCGCCTTTCGCGGCGAACACGGCCGCGGCTGGCTGATGCGCTGGCTGCCGTCGCGCGCTCACGACAACGGGCTGTTCTTGCTGTTCAGCAACGGCGTGGGCCGAGATGACGATGAAATACGCACCGGCAACGCGATGATCCTCGATCCTTACGGCCGCATCGTAGCGGAGACCTGGGCGGCGGAAGACCGGCTGGTCAGCGCCGATCTCGATCTGACGCTGATCCCGCTCAGCACCGGCCGCCGCTGGATTTACGGACGCCGCCCCGAGCTGTACGGGTTGTTGACCGAACCGCAAGGCTATGAACGCGATGCCCGCAGCGCGCGCTTTTCGACACAGCCGACGGGGCGCGGCAGCCGATAACAGATAAAAAAAATCCGCCCGGAGGCGGATTTTTTATCGGTGCGACAAAAGCTGCCGCAGGTTCATGCCCTCAGGCACGAACACACTTAGAAGCGGTAGCCTACGCCAACGTTCCAGGTGCCAACGTCAACGCTACGAATGCGGTTCTGCTCGTAACCGACATCCAGGGCAACGTTCTCGATTGGGTTGAACTGCAGACCGGCACCGTAGGTGAAGCCGTAGTCAGCGGTATCGTGACGAGAAGTACCGTTCTGAGCGTTGGTAGTGAATTTACCGTAACCCAGGCCAACCAGACCGTAGATGCTCGCCCAGTCATTGATGCGGTATGCTGGACCGGCAGAGATAGAGTTGTACTGAGCTTTGTTGTAGAAACCGTCCTGAGAACCGTCCTTTTCCAGGTGGGTAAAGGAACCGATTACGCCCAGTGGGTTGTTGTCGAACTCGTAACGGTATTTCAGGTTGAAACCGTCGGCCTTGTTAGCAACGCCTTGGAAATCACCCTGCGCATAGCCAGCGGATACGGTGCTCTGACCAGCGAATGCGGTACCTGCGCTAACTGCTAATACGCAAGCTGCTACTGCGGAAAGACATGCAATTTTTTTCATAACCACCTCAAACGCGTTTTATTATTAAGTACATCCATTTGTTCATGCTTTGAAAATATAACAAAAATTAGCGTGAAACTCTGCCTTGAAATGAGTGTCTAATGCTTTATATCGTGTAACAGAAGATTTCAAGAACAGTGTATCTGCTTATTTTCGCTCTATTTTCGGCCATATTCTACGGCTTTCTGTGACAAAAATCACCAATTTAATATCCAGATAATTCTTAAGAAAAAGCGCACTTTTTGACCAAATCCACCCCATCTCATCCGAGGATCGGTGGATTTCACCGCGATGCGCGCTTTTCTCAGACAGATTTTCGCCATTTCATTTACACTGCTCGCATCCCCGTTTCGACCGTTTTCTCAAGGCTGAGGAACGGCGCATAAAAGGCCCGTTAAGGATGTCGTTATCTACTTCCGGCAGAGCGCCCTCCGCGCTGCTGCCTATCTGTCTGTTAATCATCGCCATGGTGTCTATCCAGAGCGGTGCCTCGTTGGCCAAAAGCCTGTTCCCGATCGTGGGTGCGGAAGGCATTACGACGCTGCGTCTTTTCATCGGCACCCTGATTCTGTTCATTATCTTCCGCCCATGGCGTATGCGCATCGCCGCCGGCAGCCGCTTGCCGCTGCTGATTTACGGCCTGTCGCTCGGCGCGATGAATTACCTGTTCTACCTGTCGCTGCGCACCGTGCCGCTCGGCATCGCCGTGGCGCTGGAGTTTACTGGCCCGCTCGCGGTGGCCATGTTCTCCTCGCGGCGGCCGATCGACTTCCTCTGGGTGGCATTGGCGATCGCCGGATTATGGTTCCTGCTGCCGCTCGGCCACGGCGTGGGCGGGATAGACCCCTTCGGTGCCGCCTGCGCGCTCGGCGCCGGCGCCTGCTGGGCGGTCTATATCATCTTCGGCCAGAAGGCCGGCGGCGATCACGGCCCCGGCACGGTAGCGCTCGGCTCGCTGATCGCCGCGTTGGTGTTCTGCCCGATCGGCGCCTGGCAAACCGGCAGCGTGCTGTTCAACGTTGAGATTCTGCCGATAGCCCTGGCGGTAGCCATCCTCTCCACCGCGCTGCCTTATTCGCTGGAGATCATCGCGCTGCCCAAAATTCCGGCGCGCACCTTCGGCACCTTGATGAGCCTGGAACCGGCGATGGCGGCGTTATCCGGCATGCTGTTCCTCGGCGAACACCTGAGCGGCGTGCAATGGCTGGCGCTGGCGGCGATCATCGCCGCCTCCATGGGCTCCGCCCTCACCATTCGCCCCAAACCTCGCCTCGAAAGCCTTTCCTGATCGCCCGACCCGCCTGCAGACCGCAACGTCGGAATGCAGGCGGGTTAACTGTTTTCCTCGTGACAAGTCGGCATACTTCCCCTTAGCCTGTATCGCAGGCTCTTTGGACTTTCGCTCACATGGAGAATAACAGTGATTCACAACAGCCTGTTCAACCCACGCTTCGGCCGCGGACTCGCGCCGGCGCTGGTTTCAACCCTGACCGAGTTGCGCCGATGCGACCTGCCCGAACTGGCGCTGGGGCATCACCCGATAGACGGCGACAACATCTTTATGGACGTGATGACGCTGACCACCGCGCCGGCGGCGGAAAAGCGCGCCGAAATGCATCAGGAATACATCGCGCTGCATCTGCTGATCAGCGGTGAAGAGCGAATCGAATACGGCCTGGCGGGCAACGGGCATCGTGAACACCCCCACGCGGAAAATAGCGATCTGCTGCTGCTGGACATCAAACGCCACCCGCAAACGCTGCACATGACGCACGGTATGTTCGCGATCTTTTTCCAGATGGAACCGCACAAGACCGGCTGCCTGTGGCAGCGCCCGCAGCACATCAAGAAAGCGGTGGTGAGGATCCATCACCGCCTACTGCTGTGACCCTGCGGCAGCGCCCGTAGAAAATCGGCGGCCTGGCGGGGAGAGCGCAAGCGCTTGAAATGGCGCCCTACATCGGTACGGGCCATCTCCGCCAGGTATTTTCGCCGGTTCTTCGAGTAAGTGCGGATCGTCCACAACACGATCGACTCACGGCTGAAGAAAGAACGGCGGAAACTTTCACGATTGCCGGTGCCCGGCCACAGCTCACGTTTGCTGGCCGCGCGTCGGCACGCCCGGCGCACGGCCTGCCACAGCGTGCGGCAGAAGCCGTAGTCCAACCACAGGATATAATCGACTTCGCGCCACTTAATCGGTTGCGTGCGGCTGTAGTTGCCGTCCAGCACCCAGCCTCCTCCCGCTTCGGCCAGCGTCTGCTCTAACCGCGCCAGGAACGCGTCATCGGGCGTACCCTGCCACTCGGGCCGCCAATACAGGCTGTCCATCTCGATATAGGGAACGTCAAGCCGTTCCGCCAATTGACGCGCCAGGGTGCTTTTACCGCTGCCGCTGGTGCCGACGACGTTAATTTTCATCACTCGCCAATAAAAACTGGGATAATTCCCTTACTTTAACCGCATCAATTACGGCTATCAATCTGAATAGGCTTACAATTAACAGCACGATAACAATATGGATATTTAGTCGAATCAGCCTATCCGCAGAAAATAAGATAACAGGGATAAATCGTCACTAACCAAAACAATAACAAAAAAATAAAAATAGCAATTAAATTCATTGCATTACATAGAAACACAAACCAAATTAAAATATTGACATTAGACCAAGCCTATTTGTGCAATAGCCATTTTCGTACGGCAAAAATAAATACCCCTGCTATAATTGATCCCGTAACGAAATAGGACAACGACTAATCAAGAGGATATCTGATATGAGTACCGCTAAACTGGTGAAAACGAAATCTTCTGATCTGCTGTATACCCGTAACGATCTGGACGAAAAAGTCAAACTGGCCGCCATCAAGGCGCTGAACCATCAGGTCGTGCAATTTATCGATCTTTCGTTGATCACCAAACAGGCGCACTGGAACATGCGCGGTGCGAACTTCATCGCGGTTCATGAAATGCTGGACGGCTTCCGTACCGCCATCATCGAGCATCAGGACACCTTCGCCGAGCGCGTAGTGCAACTGGGCGGCGTGGCGCTGGGCACCGTACAGGTCGTTAACGATCAGACGCCGCTGAAAAGCTATCCGACCAATATCCACAGCGTGCAAGAACACCTGAAAGCGCTGGCCGATCGCTACGGCGCGGTGGCGAATGACATCCGTAAGGCCATTACCGAAGTGGAAGATGAAGACACCGCCGACATGTTCACCGCCGCATCGCGCGATCTGGACAAGTTCCTGTGGTTCATCGAATCCAATATCGAATAACGCCGCAACGCGTTGCAGACCGCCCGTCGTGCCGGGCAGAACAGGCTGGGCTTCGCCCGGCCTGTTTTCTTTTGCGCGGTCGTTGAATTGTGCAAAAAACGGCCCATATTAAACGGTAGGGTTCCCTTGTTAGGAGGTGATGATGGCCAGCGGCTGGGCGGCAGACGGCGCCGTACAAGATCAGATTGACTCCACCGTCGACGATGCGGTGCAGCGTGCGCGTGATGCGCTCGGGCATGGCGAGAGCGAACGCTATTGCCAGGAATGCGGAGAACCGATCCCCGAGGCGCGCCGCAAGGCGTTAACAGGCGTGCGTTTTTGTCTCGCCTGCCAGGCAGAACAAGACAAAAAACACGCGGCCAATAGCCTGTACAACCGGCGCGGCAGCAAAGACAGCCAGTTGCGTTAGCATTATCTGCTCCCCTTTTTCTCCTCTCGCGGCCCCCGCTTGCACCGTCGGTGCATCATGAAAGTTAGAGTTAGTTATCAATATTGAAGCAAAAACGTTAAAGAACGGTTGTTTCACAGCCAAAATTTGGTTAATGATAGCCCCGTGCACCAAGATAATTCTTACGCACCATTTCGGTGCCTCATTGTGGTGCACAACCATAACAATTCGCCTTTTCGGCACAACATCACGAAGTAACTCTTTGTTTTTATAGTAGTTGAAAACATGGCACGATTTTTTCATGGCACCAACTGCAATATAAAAAATGGGTAATCCGCAACCTGTACAGGAATTCCTCTCATGAAGTCGATTTTTAAAGTCTCCCTGGCCGCACTCTCTCTGGCCTTTGCCGTAAGTTCCCACGCAGCAGACAAACTGGTGGTTGCCACCGACACCGCTTTCGTTCCTTTTGAGTTCAAACAAGGCGACAAATACGTCGGCTTCGACATCGATCTGTGGGCGGCTGTCGCCAAAGAGCTGAAGCTGGACTACACCCTGAAACCGATGGACTTCGGCGGCATCATTCCGGCGCTGCAGACCAAAAACGTCGATCTGGCGCTGGCCGGCATCACCATCACCGATGAGCGCAAGAAAGCTATCGACTTCTCCGACGGCTACTACAAGAGCGGCCTGCTGGTAATGGTCAACGCCGACAACAACAGCGTGAAAAGCATCGACGATCTAAATGGTAAAGTGGTGGCGGTGAAGAGCGGCACCGGTTCGGTGGATTACGCCAAGCAGCACATCAAAACCAAGGATCTGCGTCAGTTCCCTAACATCGACAACGCCTACATGGAGCTGGGCACCAAGCGCGCCGATGCGGTGCTGCACGACACGCCAAACATCCTATACTTCATCAAGACGGCCGGCGCCGGCAAGTTCAAAACCGTCGGCGATTCGCTGGAAGCGCAGCAGTATGGCATCGCCTTCCCTAAAGGCAGCGACGAGCTGCGCGAGAAGGTGAACGGCGCGCTGAAAACCCTGCGCGAGAACGGCACCTATAACGAAATCTACAAGAAGTGGTTCGGTACCGAACCTAAGTAAGCTGTGAATTTGGCAAGCTATTAACTTAAGCACAGGGGGTCGCTTAACCCCCTGCGCTTCGTTGTATCTGATACCCACGTTTGGGATCACCGGGAGAAATATCATGCAGTTCGACTGGAGCGCCATCTGGCCCGCCATTCCTATCTTGTTAGAGGGCGCCAAAATGACCCTGTGGATTTCGGTCCTCGGTCTGATTGGCGGCCTGATCATCGGCCTCGTCGCCGGCTTTGCCCGCACCTACGGCGGATGGATCGCCAACCACATCGCGTTGGTGTTTATCGAAGTGATCCGCGGCACGCCGATCGTGGTACAGGTGATGTTCATCTACTTCGCCCTGCCGATGGCGTTCACCGATATGCGCATCGATCCGTTCACCGCGGCGGTGGTGACCATCATGATCAACTCCGGCGCCTACATCGCGGAAATCACCCGCGGCGCGGTGCTGTCTATCCATAACGGTTTCCGCGAAGCCGGGCTGGCGCTCGGCCTGTCGCGCCGCGAAACCATCCGCTACGTCATTATGCCGCTGGCGCTGCGCCGCATGCTGCCGCCGCTGGGCAACCAGTGGATCATCAGCATCAAAGATACCTCGCTGTTCATCGTGATCGGCGTGGCGGAGCTGACCCGTCAGGGTCAGGAAATTATTGCCGGTAACTTCCGCGCGCTGGAAATCTGGAGCGCCGTGGCGGTTATCTACCTGATTATTACCCTGGTGCTGAGCTTCGTGCTGCGTCGTCTGGAAAGAAGGATGAAAATCCTGTGATTGAATTTAAAAACGTCTCCAAGCATTTTGGCCAAACCCAGGTGCTGCACAACATCGATTTGAAGATCGACAAAGGCGAAGTGGTGGTGATCATCGGGCCATCCGGCTCTGGCAAATCCACCCTGCTGCGCTGCATCAACAAGCTGGAAGAGGTGACCAGCGGCGATCTGATCGTCGATGGCCTAAAAGCCAACGATCCGAAAGTGGACGATCGGTTGATCCGCCAGGAAGCCGGCATGGTATTCCAGCAGTTCTACCTGTTCCCGCACCTGACGGCGCTGGAAAACGTCGCCTTTGGCCCGATCCGCGTGCGCGGCGCGAAGAAGTCCGATGCGGAAAAGCTGGCGCGCGAGCTGCTGGCTAAGGTCGGTTTGGCGGAGCGCGCCCACCACTACCCGTCCGAACTGTCGGGCGGCCAGCAGCAGCGCGTGGCCATTGCGCGCGCGCTGGCGGTGAAGCCGAAAATGATGCTGTTCGACGAGCCGACCTCTGCGCTCGATCCGGAGCTGCGCCACGAAGTGCTGAAGGTGATGCAGGATCTGGCCGAGGAAGGCATGACGATGGTCATCGTCACCCACGAAGTCGGCTTTGCCGAAAAAGTGGCGTCGCGTCTGATCTTTATCGATAAGGGCCGGATTGCCGAAGACGGCAACCCGCACGACCTGATCAACCATCCGCCAAGCCCGCGTCTGCAGGAGTTCCTGCAGCACGTTTCCTGATCCTGGCGGTTTAACGGCGGGCGCGCCACGCGCCCGCCGCTTTCATTCCGCACGCGTTCCCACGCCCCATCGCGTTTCCTTTCCTACTATATTCATTGTTTTCATCGTATTGCTCTGACATCCGCCGATCACAGAACGCCAAAGAGAGGAACAATGCCGCCAAACGCATACTCCCGACGAGGTTCTCATCTGCGAGAACACCTGCTTTTCCTGCTGCTGTTGCTGACCTTGAGCGTCTTCGCACCACCGGCGCTGGCGCAAAACGCGCCGCCTGCGCCCGCCGACAAGAGCGAGCAGCAGAAGGCCGCCTACGCCGCGCTGGCCGATCTGCTGCAAGACGACAAAGCGCGCGCGGAACTCATCAATCACCTGAAACAGACCGCCGGCGACGCCCCCGCCGCAGCGCCGGCAACGTCGGAGGAATCGACGCCAGCCACGCTGAGCGACAGCCTGAACTCGCTGGCGCAGGAAGGCATCGGCACCTTTAACCAGAAGCTCGGCGCGCTGCAAAAGCTGATCGACTCCGGCCCGAAGCGCGTTTTCAATCCCGCCGGCTTTTTCCGCGCGCTGGGCTACTTTCTGCTGACGGTGGCGGTCACCTTTGCGCTGTTCCACCTGATCCGGCGGTTGATCGCGCCGCTGTACAAACGCATGGGCAGTTGGGGGCACAATGCGCGGCTGCAGCGCGGCCCGTGGTATAAGCGCCCCGCCGCCATTCTCGGCGCTTTCGCCGTCGATCTGCTGGTGCTGCTGCTGGCGCTGGCGGCGGGCAATCTGTTCGCCCGCCACGTCCACGCCGACAGCGCCACCATTCTGCGGCTGCAGACCCTGTTTCTCAGCGCCTTCGCGGTGATTGAATTTTTCAAGGCGGTGCTGCGGCTGATTTTCGCCCCTAACTTCGACTACCTGCGTCCCTTCCCCTTCAGCGACCGGAGCGCACGCTACTGGAACACGCGCCTCGCCTGGCTCAGCGGGCTGATCGGCTACGGTCTGATGGTGGTGGTGCCGGTGGTGGCGGTACAAATAAGCTACCCGGCCGCCGCCGCCGTCAACCTGGTGGTGATGCTGGCGCTGACGCTGTACGCCATTTGGCTGATCCTGCACAACCGCAAACCGATACAGCAACAGATCAACCTGCTGGCCGAACGGTCGATGGCGTTTTTCAGCGTGATCCTGCGCGGCCTGGGGCATATCTGGCACCTGCTGGCGATCGCTTATTTTCTGGTGTTGTTCGTGCTGTCTCAGTTCGACATCGGCAACAGCCTGCGCTTTATGATGAGCGCCACGGTGAAAAGCCTGCTGGTGGTCGGCGTCGGCGCCCTGCTGTCCGGCATGCTGACCCGCTGGATTTTCCGCCGCATTTCGCTGCCGACCGACGTCAATCTGCGCTATCCGATGCTCGAGCGGCGCATCAACTCTTACATCCCCAACGGGTTGAAGATACTGCGGGTGATGGTGGTGCTGGCGGTGACGCTGTTCCTGCTCGATGCCTGGCACCTGATCAACCTGTACCAGTGGGCGGGCAGCGAAAATGGCCAGCGCACCCTCGGCGGGCTGGTGCATATCCTGCTGATCCTGCTGATCGCCGTGTTCAGCTGGACGCTGATGGCCAGCATCATCGAGCACCGCCTGGCGCTAGAACTCAGCAACGGCGTGCGGCCGAGCGCGCGCGAACGCACGCTGCTGACGCTGTTTCGCAACGTGTTGGCTATCGTTATCAGCACCATTACCGTGATGATCGTACTGTCGCAGGTGGGGCTAAACATTGCGCCGCTGCTGGCGGGCGCCGGGGCGCTGGGCCTGGCCATCAGCTTCGGCGCCCAGACGCTGGTGAAAGACGTGATCACCGGCGTGTTCATCCAGTTCGAAAACGGCATGAACACCGGCGAATACGTCACCGTCAGCGGCATCACCGGCACCGTGGAGCGCATGACCATCCGCTCGATCGGCCTGCGCGACGACTACGGCGTCTATCACATCGTGCCGTACTCTTCGATCACCACGCTGGCCAACTATGCGCGTGAGTTCGGGGTGTATCGCGCCAACTACACCGTCAGCCGCGACGAGGACATCGATCGGGTCAATGAGGTGCTGCATCAGGCCATCGCGGCGCTGAAGCAGGATGAACAGGTGAAGCATTTCCTGATTGGCGAGCCGGTCTTCAACGGCGTGGTGGCGCTGGGAGACCGCTCGTTCACCACCCGCGTGACGGTGCGCACGCAGGCGCTGAAACAGTGGGTGGTGCAATACGCCCTCGACCGGCTGGTGAAAATCCATTTCGATCGGGCCGGCATCGGCATGCCGCAGCAGGCGATGCAGATCTCCCGCGCGCCGCAGCCGCACGAAGAACAGGCGCCGCCCGCGGCGATCTGAGGTTAGCGCCCGCGCCCGCAGGGCTGAGCGGCCAGGAAGGCCACCACGTCCTGCCGGTAGGCATCGTATTGCACCGAGCGCGGGGCAAACAGGCCCACCACGTTGATCAGCCACGGATGGCGCGCGAACAGCAGTTTGATCATCACGTGGTCGGCTTCGTCGATGCGCGTCACGGTCAACAGCGAGGCGGGGATCGTTTGCCGATAAACGCGCTCGGTTTCGTCCGCGTCCACGTTGACGTCGCGCCCGCCCAGTATCAGGTGTACCGGCGTGTGGAAATTTCGTAATCCCGCCGTCGCGTCGTTGGCCATGTTGGCGCGAATAAAGCGCCAGCGGTCGGCGCTCAATGCGGCGGTGGCGCCATACTCACGGCGGTACTGCGCGTAGCCGTCCGGTTGTTCGAGCAGCGTTTGAATGTGGCGCCAGTGCGCCTCGCGCGCGGCGATCGACGCTTCATTGTCCCCTGCCGCCACCATCGCTGCCCGGGTGTTATAACGCCCTTGCCGCAGCCAGTTGATCGCCGGCGCCAACGCCAGCGTGAAGGCGATGTCGGGGCGCAAACGCGCCACCTCCGGCATCACCCACCCCGCCTGGCTGGTGCCCCAGAGCCCCACGCAGCGCGCATCGAAGCGCCCGTCCCGCCGGGCCCAGTCGATGATATCGGCGGTTTCCCGCGCGCGATCCGCCATGGTCTGATGCAGCCAGTTGCCGCCGGAGCCGCCAACGCCCGGCTTATCGAAGGATAAAACCGCATAGCCCTGCTGCGCCATCGCCTCCCAAATGCCGTAATAGCCTTCGTCGCGGCTGGCGTTAGCCGGCCCATCGCCGTGCACGAACACCACGACGCCGGGCTTGATCGGCGCATGCTGCGGCAACACCAGCGTGCCGGTCAACCGGTTGCCGCCGGCGGTCACCACGACCGGTTCGGTGACAAAGCGAAAGTCGTTGACGTAAATCACCCAGCCAAGCGCCGCCAAAACCAGCGCCACGAGGCACAGCCCTATTTTGCGCACGTCGCCTCCCCGTTGCGTTTCTCCATCAATATCCAATCGGCCTGGCCGAACAGTAAGCCCAGCGAGGCGTAATGCTCTTCGCGCCGCACCTGAAAGCCGCAGCGCCGGTACAGACGCTGCGCATCCACGTTGCGCCGGCTGACGTGCAGGCTCAGACGCCGGCCTGTGCCTTGTTCGGCGGCGTAGTCGTTCATCCACTGCAGCAGCCGCCTGCCCACCCCTTTACCGCGCTGGTTCTCGGCCACCGCCAGGTAAGAGAGATACAGCTCACCGGCCGCCGGAGTGTGCTGCAGCACCGCAATTTGCAGATACATGCGCCAAACGTTCAGCCAGCCATAGCGGCGGCACAGCCGCCAAATCGGCAAGGTGCGCGGACGCAGCCTGACGTTGTTCTCGCCAGCGGCCGCATTGAGCGCAAAGGCCGCCACCACCTGTTCATCTTGCTTCACCACGAAGCTGCGCTCCCGGCTGCCGCTTTGCTGCCAACTCCACAGCCGATAGAACAGACGCCACTGAAGGCGGGCGCTGAGACGGCGCGCACGCTGAAACTTGTCGCTGAACGCGGCGTAGATCAGCGCCGCCGTTTGCAGGCGATCAGCGTCGCGATAAGGATCAATATGCAACATATCAACCTCGTCTAGGGTTGGCGGTAGAGCAGCTGCTCCAACAGCCGCACCGGCGCGGTCTCCTCCGGCGCAGGCGACGCAAAGATCGCCTGCCGCCAGGCCTGGCTTTCGATCACGTCCAGCACCAGCTGCGCGAGCGGTAACGGCGCTATCGCCGCCGCGATCTCACCGGTTTGCTGAGCCTCGGCGATCGTCGTCGCCAGCGCCTCAATCAGTTGCCGCTGGTTGGCGCTGAACGGCTCGGCCAACGCCGGGTTGCGTGCCACCTCCGCCACGATCTCCGCCGACAGTTGCACATTGGCCGGCTCGGCGACAAAGGCGTGATAGGCGGTGAAAAAGGCCGACAGCGCCTGTTTCGGCCGCGTTCTGTCGGCCCGCAATCCGGCGGCGAACTCGGCGAATATGCCGTTTTCCAGCAGCGCAATTTCGCCGATCAACGCCTCCTTGCCGGAAAAATGGTTATAGAGGTTGCCGACGCTGACGCCCGCTGCCTGCGCGATATCTCGCATGCTGGTCTGGTGAAATCCCTTATGGGTAAAGCTGTGCAGCGCGGCCTCGACAATCTTTTCTCGATTTCCCATCGTCAGCTCCCGAAACGGTGAAGGGGCGCCTGGCGCCACAAATTGACATCAACAAATGAACGAACGTTCGTTCATTTTCAAGTCTAGCATAGACCGATAAAATTGAACCGCAGCTCAACGGCGCAGGAATCGGTAGGAAGAGGCAAACGCCGCCCCGCTTTTAGGGGCGGCGCCCGGCACACTCAGTGCAGCGCGTCGCCCTGCTTCACTGACGTAAATGCTTGCATCAGCTTCACGACGTCGTGCATGCCGATGTTGACCTGGTTGATCACTTCTCCGGCGTCATGGGTCAATGCCACGCCGCCGCCAGCCTGTTCCACACAGGTCGCCATGCCGGCGATCGCCGCCGCTACGCCCTGCTGGATAGACTTGGTCATGCGTTCGATCTCGGTCGCCGCCTTGCGCGACTGCTCCGCCAGCGTGCGCACTTCGTTGGCCACCACGGCAAAACCGCGCCCGTGCTCACCGGCGTGGGCGGCTTCGATGGAGGCGTTAATCGCCAGCAGGTTGGTTTGGGAGGCGATTTTACGAATGGCTTCGACGATGGTGCCGATCTGCTGAGAGCACTTACCGAGCTCGGTGACCACGTCCGACGTTTCGCGCGCCGCCGCTTCGACCTGCTGCATGCCCTTCACCGCCTGCTGTACGATGACCGCACCCTGCGCCGCCTGCCGATCGGTGTCAAGCGACAGATGATGCGCGTTACGCACCATCTCTTCTTCGTGCTGCTGCTGTTGCATCAGCCGGGTGATGTCCTGGGCGATCTTCACCACTTTCACCACCTGGCCGTCGTTGTCGAGGATCGGGTTATAGCTGGCCTCCAGCCATACCCGTTCACCGCGCCGGTTGACGCGCTCAAAACGCCCGGTGATGAACTCGCCGCGCGCCAGGCGCTGCCAATGCCGCCGATAATCGTCGGAAGCGGCGAACTCCGGCGGGCACAGCACCGCATGCGACTGCCCACACGCCTCTTCCAGCCGATAGCCCATCAGCGCCAACATATTGTCGTTGGCGCTGACAATGGTGCCCTGCGGCGTGAAAGAAATCATCGCCATCGAGCGATTCAACGCCGCCAGCAGGCTGCGGTGCTCCTGCGCCTGCGTCACTCGCTCGGTCACTTCGCTGGCGATCTTGACGATTTCCACCACCTTACCCTGTTTATTCAGCACCGGCGCATAGGTGCCCTGCAGCCACACCGCCTCGCCGTTTTTCGCGATGCGCTTTATGGTGTCCGTGATGGGTTGGCCTTTATTCAGCGTCTCCCAATGTTTGCGATATAACGGGCTGGCGACATAGTTCGGATCGCAGAAAATACGGTGATGCTGACCTATCACGTCATCACGTTGAAATCCCAGCGTGCTGAGGAAAAGATCGTTGGCGCGCAAGACCGTGCCGTCGAGCGAAAATACGATCATCGGAACGGCGTGTTCTATCGCGCTCAGCTCGGCGCCTTTGTGGGTAGTTAACTGACTGAATCGTAACAGCATAAGGTGTAGTCCTTGTGGCAGATGATGGCGCTTTTCTTATTTTTCCTGGCCACATGCCGCGCCCACACGCAGACGTGCCATCGCGGAAGGAACGGGCAGCGCCGCTCCTTCTGGTTATTGCTCTCAACCGGATTAAATTTATTTATTCAGTAAAGTAATTATTCGAATTTAAATAAACCAACAACCTAAGATTTTTATTATGAAAACTGTATTGAGAATAACGTAAGTGATGAAAATTGAAAGGTAAAATGCGGTTTTTTGTCGGCGCCGGCAGGATAACCGGCGCCGGAAGGATTAACGCCAGCGTTCGGCTGCCCAGGTGGCCTGTTGCTCGGCGTCGTGGAAGGTCCAGGCGACGAAGCGGCTGATCTTCTGCCCTTGCGCCATCTCGATGGTGCGCACCTCGGCCGCGCCCGCCACCTTCAGCGCATGATAAATGGCCGGCAGCGTGGTGTTTTTCGAGATGAGCGAAGTGAACCACAGGCAGTTGTTGGCCTTGCTGACGCTCTCTTCCACCATCTTGCGCACAAAGGCTTCTTCGCCGCCTTCGCACCACAGCTCGTTGTTCTTGCCGCCGAAGTTTTGCACCGGCTTGTCGGCCACTTCCCCTTTGCCCAATTTATGCAGCTTGCGGCGGGTGCTGGCGCGCGCTTCCTGCTCGGACGCGTGGAACGGCGGGTTGCACAGGGTGGCGTCGAATTTCTCGGCCGCGCCGATGATGCCGCTAAAAATCAGCTCAGGCTGTTTTTGCAGCCGCAGACGCACGCTATTGCGCAGTGTCGGGTTCATCTCGACGATCATCTTGGCCGCGTTGAGCGACACCGGATCGATTTCAGACCCGGTGAAACGCCAGCCGTATTCGCGCAGGCCGACGATCGGGTAGATGCAGTTGGCGCCGACGCCGACGTCGAGGATCGCCACGCCCTTGCCGCGCGGGATCTCGCCGCCGTTGCTGGTCGCCAGCAGATCCGCCAGGTGGTGCAGATAGTCGGCGCGGCCGGGGATCGGCGGGCACAGGTAGTCCGCCGGAATATCCCAGTGTTCGATGCCGTAAAAGTGTTGCAGCAACGCACGGTTGAGCATTTTCACCGCCGCCGGATCGGCGAAATCCACCGAGACATCGCCCCAGGCGTTCGGTTTCACGAACGGCGCCAGCGCCGGGCAGCTGGCGATCAGCGCCGGGAAGTCGTAGCGCGAACGATGACGGTTGCGCGGGTGCAGGCCGCTTTTCTGCTGCGGGAAGGTTTTCTTTTTTTCCACCGTGACGGGCTCTCTTGAAGGGATTTCCGGCGCGTAAGATAACACATCCGGCCCGCAATGGCGCAGCGGCGGGAAACCCGGCACAATGAAAGCTTCATCGATTGCCACAGGGGCCCCCATGAGCCGTGAATCTCGCTATTATTATGAACCCGCCGCCGGCCACGGCCTGCCGCACGATCCGCTGAACGCCATCGTCGGCCCGCGCCCCATCGGCTGGATCTCTTCCCGCAGCGCCGCTGGCTTGCGTAATCTGGCGCCCTACAGCTTTTTCAACTGCTTCAACTACCGCCCACCGATCATCGGTTTCGCCAGCACCGGCTGGAAAGACAGCGTGGCGAATATCGTAGAAACCGGCGAGTTCGTTTGGAACCTGGCGACGCGCCCGTTGGCGGAAGCGATGAACAACAGTTCCATCACCCTGCCGCGCGGTGAGGACGAATTCGCCTTCGCCGGCGTCACGCCGCTGCCCGGGCGCCGGGTCAAAGCCGAGCGCGTGGCCGAAAGCCCGGTGAACTTCGAATGCCGGCTGACCCAATGCATCCAACTGCAAACCGCCGCCGGGGAACAGGTGGAGACCTGGCTGGTGTTGGGCGAGGTGGTGGCGGTGCATCTCGATCCGGCGCTGCTGGATGAACACGGCGTCTACCAGACGGCCGCCGCCGAACCTATCCTGCGCGCCGGCGGCCCGACCGCCTACTACGGCATTTCCGAACAGCACCGTTTCGATCTGACGCGCCCGTCACGCTGATCGTTTCCCCCGTTTATGCAGAAGATAAACGGGGGAATTAATAATCAAAAAATCTGAATAAAACTATCAACACTCTCCGATTTCATCCCGCCTGTCACTGCGCAATAATCTGCCCATCGAAAGGCAAACCCTTTCTCCCTAATTCACTTTGACAGGAATGACGAACATGAAAACCATCAAAACTTTTGCTGCTGCTATTGCTCTGGCCACCGTTTCTTTCACCACTTTTGCCGCTGAACACGTCAGCGCCCAGGATGCCGCCCAATTCGAAAAAGCCGGCGTGATCGTCGCCAGCGGCGCAACCGACCTGAGCAGCCTGACCTCTCAGCTGGCCGCCAAAGCCGATGCCGTAGGCGCCAAGGCTTTCACCATCACCTCTACCAGCGGCAATAACCTGATGCACGCCACCGCGGTTATCTACAAATAATCGCCGCCCCAGACGTCCAAAAGCCCGCCGGATATCATCCCGGCGGGCTTTTTTTATGTTCGCGTACGTCAGCGCTGAATGGGTACGACAGCAATTTTCCTATCGTCCGCTTTGTCAGCAACCCACGCGTCAACGACCCGGAAAATACCGTCGCCAACAGGCAGAAACCCTTTATTTAATGGGGTTTGCAGGCAGTTAAGCACACATTTTTTTACCACCCCATTGCTGGACTAACGGGAGAGGATGATTATCATGTTACGCAGACTACAGATGCAGAGAGCGTTGTATGCAACATATCATTGAAGGTTTCCTCAGTTTCCAGAAAGAGATTTTCCCGCAGCGTAAGGAACTCTTTCGCAGCCTGGCCTCCAGCCAAAATCCTAAAGCGCTTTTCATCTCCTGTTCTGACAGCCGTCTGGTGCCCGAGCTGGTGACGCAGCAAGAACCTGGGCAGCTTTTCGTTATCCGTAACGCCGGTAACATCGTCCCTTCCTTTGGCCCGGAGCCGGGTGGGGTTTCTGCCACCATCGAGTACGCGGTGGTGGCGCTGGGCGTGACTGATATCGTGATTTGTGGCCACTCGAACTGTGGCGCCATGAAGGCTATCGCGTCCTGTCAGTGCCTCGACCCCATGCCTGCGGTGGCCCACTGGCTGCACTACGCGGATGCGGCCAAAGCGGTGGTCGAAAAGAAAACCTGGGATAACGAAACAGACAAAGTTAACGCTATGGTTGAAGAGAACGTCATAGCTCAGCTAAATAATATCAAAACCCACCCTTCTGTGGCGGTGGGTCTGCGCAACAGTGGGCTGCGCCTGCACGGCTGGGTGTACGACATCGAAAGCGGGGAGATTCGTACGCTGGATAGAAACACCAAGAGTTTCATTTCTCTGGCCGATAATCCCGACGTCTATTTCGAATAAAATAGCGCCGGTTTTAGCCATTAAATAAAATCCACGCCGCGGCGTGGATTTTATTGTCAGCCTTAAACCTGGCGCGCCTCTATCGCCGCGGCGAAGTCGTGGCACATCCGTTCATCACCGTCGGCGTTGTCCGCCAATACCGTCTCGCCATCCACCACCCGGATGTGCGCCTCCAAATCGAAATCTGCCGGCGGCTGCGGGCGCCTGGCCGCGGCCGCCATCGTTTGCTGCGCCTCATGCCACGCCTGCGCCACCGTCTGGTTGCACGCCTGCGCCAGATAGTCCGGATTGAATCCTTCGCCGGTCAGGCTGTGCAGCGTGTCGTCATGGCTGACGCTGTTGCCCGGCAACCAGTAGTGTTGCGCCAGATCCGGGCCGATGGCCGGGTTGTCCGTCAGGTAGCCGTCGCGCTGCAGGAAGAAGTGACGGGTTTGCTCTACCGCCATCATCGCCAGCAGATAGCCCTGGTAGGAACAGGCGGATTCTAG
Source organism: Serratia bockelmannii (assembly GCF_008011855.1). Taxonomy (GTDB): domain Bacteria; phylum Pseudomonadota; class Gammaproteobacteria; order Enterobacterales; family Enterobacteriaceae; genus Serratia; species Serratia bockelmannii. Next base: position 215,957 of record NZ_VOUX01000001.1, on the reverse strand, counting down.
CGACAGCAGGTGCGGGATCGCCAGCGTCGGGCGCGGGCTGCCGCTGATGCCAAGGATCTTTTGCTCGACCTCGCGCGCCAGCGCGGTGATGGCTTCCGGCGTTCGCTGCGCGTCATCCCACTGGTACAGCGCCCACTCGAAGTACGGCACCAGCAGGATGTGGCGTTCGTTGAACGCACGCATCGGCTGGCGCGCCGCGATGCCGGCTTCGATCAGCGCATCGGGCACCGCTTCGCCGGCGGCGTTTTTCGCATAGCGTTTCAGCCAGTCGGCGTCGTCCAGCAGGCTGTCGCAGAACATCGACTGGGTTTCGGCATAGGCCATCGAGGTCGGTGGGAACTCCTGCGAGAAGCACGGCGCATTCTGGCGAATGTTGGCGAAATGCGCCGCATGGCCGCCCTCGTGGAACAGCGTGTTGAGCCCGTAAGCCCCGCTACCCACCTGCCCCGGCTGCGCCAGGCTGGTGAAGTTGATGCGCGCCGGCACCCATTCCCCCTGGCGCACAAACGGCGGCACCGGGCCGTGCATAAAGCCGTTCTCATACTTGCCTTTGCGCACCAGCAGATCGAGATTCATCTCGGCGCCGCCAAAGCCGATGTGCAGGCGTTTGAAGCTGTCGACCCAGCGTTCCAGCGAACGAGAAAACGGGAAGTAAGGATCCAGTTGACGGGTGACGTCGCCGGCGCTGGCGAAGCGCACGTTCCACGGCTCCAGCGCCTGGCTGCCCTTGTCGGCCGCCAGCTGTTGCAGGCTGCGCGCGTTGGCCTCGCGGGTTTCCCGCTCGAAGCGATCCAGAATGGCGAACAGCTGCTCCGGCGTCATGCGCTCGGTTTTGTTCACCTTGTAGTCGAAATAGTTGCGATAACCCATCTGGCGCGCAAAGCGGTTGCGCAGGCCAATCAGCTCCGGCAGGCCGTTATGCAGCAGCCATTGCTCCAGGTCGCGCAGCGCCTGCTGCGAGCTGCGGCGGTAGTCTTCATTCGGGTTGGTCGCCTGGTTGGTCAGCAGCTCGCCGAGCGAGGCCGCCACCCGCTGGCCGTCGGCGTTCAGGTGCGTGACCTGATAGCCCTTGCGGCGCGAGTAGAGATCGGATTCGGCGTGGATGATCTGATCCAACAACGCCTGCGCCTGCGGATCTTCAATGGCGTTACAGTCGAAGAAACGCAGCCAACCTTGCAGGCCGTGGATCAGCGCATCGCGCTGCGCCTCCTGCGGCAGCGTTTCCAATCCGGCCAGCAGATTGCGGATCTCGGCCAGCCGGCGCGGTTCGGCGATAAAGCGCTTATAGGCGCTTTCCGCGGCGGAAAAGCGCGCCGACACGCCTTCATCGCCGGTGCCCATGTAGTTTTGCCAGAACAGCTCTTCTTTGGCGCGGTGAACGTCGAGGTAATCCTGGTTCAATTGATTGAAGTAATCGAGAGCCTGTTGCATAACCGTCCTTCTCAGCCGATGAGGAAATATCCCAGTATAGTCGCGCTTAGGCCTGACGCAGGCGCTGCAGCCCCTGCTCGAGCGTCTCGCTCTCGCCGGCGGCCACCAGGCAACAGGCGACCTGCCGCTGGATGGCCTGCGGGATCGCCACCTCGCCCGCCAGGCAGCGCTCGGTCCAGCGTGCGGTGGTTTCCGCGTCTTTCGCCGCCGGCAATGCCGGCGTTTCATCCGGCAAGGTGCGCTCCAGCAATACGTGCTGTTCGCCGCCGACGATGTGGTGAATTTGCGGGCAGCGCAGCGGGTTGGCGTAGGCTTCGCCTTCGGTGCCGTGCATCAACAGCCCGCGGGCGCCGATCTGGCGGAAAAACGACGCCACCCGGCCAACATACTCCGGGTGAGAGACGCTGGCGAGGCGCAGCGCATCCTGTTCGCCGAACGGCGTCGCCAGCTTGGCCAGCGTATGGGCGCTGTTGCGCACCCCCATGCGCCAACGCAGCCCAAGCTGCTGCGCCAACGGCGCCGACAGCGCGGAAACCGGCATGAATACCGCCTCGCCGTTATCGAGGCGCTGCTGGGCATGAGCGGCCTGTTCCGACCACGGCAGCCCCAGGGCACGGAAAATCTCGGCGCTGGTCACACGGGTGCTGTCGTCCAGGATGCCGTGCACCACCACCGGCAGGCCCACTTTCGCGAGCAGCAGCGCCAGCAGCGGCGTCAGGTTGGCCTGCTTGCGCGCGCCGTTGTAGCTCGGCAGCACCACCGGCAGTGGCCGCCCCTGCGGCGCCTGCAGCGGCAAGACCTGCTGCTGCATCGCCTGATAGAAGCCCAGCATCTCCTCTTCGGCTTCGCCCTTGATGCGCAGCGCGATCAGAATGCCGCCCAGCTCCAGCTCGGGGACCTCCCCGGCCAGCATCGCCTGATACAGCTCAAAGGCGGTCTGCCGGTCCAGGTCGCGCGCATGATTTTTGCCGCGGCCTATTTCTTTGATAATTTTGGTGTAATCCATCCGAAGGTTCCCTCAGCTCACTCTTCGGTTAGCATACCCTATCCGCGCCGCCGCTCAACCTCCGCCGCCAGTCGCCGCTGCGCGTCATCGCCCTCGCGCAGCCCGGCGATCACCCCGCCGGCATCGTCGGCGCTGCGGTTTTGGCTCATTTTCCATTTACCTTCGCGCCGGGTAACGGCGATCTCGATACCGACGATGCCTTTAAGCTGTGCGGCGATATAGTTGGCCGGCGCGTCGTCGAGCCGCCAGGGCGCCGGGCGGCGCCCTTCCTGTTGTGCCGTCAGGTCGATCAGCTGGCGGCGCAGCCAGGCCGGATCGTCCGTCACCGTCGGCACGCCATACAGCTGCACCATGCTGTAGTTCCAGGTCGGCACCACTTTGCCGGTCTGGCCCTTGCTCGGGTACCAGCCGGGCGACACATAGCCCTCCACGCCCTGAAAAATCACCAGGCATTCCGCCGCGTGCTGCAGCCGTTGCCAGTGCGCGTTGGCGCGCGACAGGTGCGCCCGCAGCCGGATCTGCCCCTGTTCGACATCGGCCAGAAACGGCAGCGGATCGGCCGTTAATCCCTGCTCGCCGTGGCTGACCAATAGCCCCAACGGGTGGGCGCGCACCAGCGCCAGTTGGGCATCCAGATTGTCTTCGCGAAATGTGGCGGGTTGAAACATCAGTGTGGCTCCTTATCGCTCTCTCATGATGACAACAGTAAAGCACCCGCCGGCGGCCTACTTAAGATCCGCTTTCTGAGTATTTCGAGTGATCCGGTTTAACAACAGCAGGGCGATGCCCATCGCCAACAGATTAAATACCATGGCGCCGGCAAAGGCCTGGGCATAGCGCTCCGCTGCGCCGCCGCTCGCCAACAGCGGCACAAAAGCGACGCCGCTGACCACGATGCCCAGCGCGCCCCCCACCTGCTGCACGGTGGCAACCAGACCCGCCGCCATGCCCGCCTGCCGCTCCGGCGCCAAACCCAGCACCAGATTCAGCAGCGGCGTCATGCTCAGCGCCTGACCGAATCCCAGCACCACTAACCCCGGCAGCAGCCGCAGAGGGTGCGCCAGCGCCTCACCCCACAGCGCCTGCGCCATCAATAGCGCCAACCCGGCGGCGTAAATCGCCACGCCCACGCTCAGTACGCCATTGCCCCAACGCAGCGCCAGCCGGGGCGCCAGCATCGACGCCAGCATAAAGGCCGCGCTGGCCGGGGCGAACAGGCTGCCCGCCTGAAAAGGCGTCAGCCCCGCCCCCGCCTGCAGCAGCAGTGCGAAACACAAGAAAAACGAGGAGGCGGTGGCATAAATCGCCAGCACCACCGCCATGCCCGGCGCGAAGCCCGCCTGACGGAACAGCGCCGGATCGAGCACCGCATCATCACCGCGCTGCGCCAGACGGCGCTCCCAACGCAGAAAGCCCCACAGCGTCAGCATCGCTAACGCCAACATCGGCGCTATCCACCACGGCCAGCCGCGCGCCGGCCCCTCCAGCAACGGCAGCAACAACAGCGACAGGCCGGTCGCCGCCAGCCACAGGCCAACGCCGTCCAGCCGCTGCGCCTGCGCCACGCGCGATTCGGGAATGCGCCGCGCCGCCCACAGCGCCAGTGCGCCGATCGGCAAATTGATCAAAAAGATCATGCGCCAGCCGCTGCCGAACAGGTTAGCCTCGATGATAAATCCGCCGAGGATCTGGCCGAAGATCGCCGCCAATCCCAGCGTCATGCCCAGCCAAGCGAAGGCGCGCCGCCGCTGTTGCGGCGCGTACAGCACCCGCATCAAGGCGTAAATTTGCGGGAACAACAGCGCCGCCGTCGCCCCCTGCAGAATACGCGCGGCGATCAACAGGCTGAGCGATCCCGCCAACCCGCACAGCAGAGAACTCAGCGTGAATCCCAGCATGCCGAGGCTGAACAGACGCCGACGTCCGAAGCGATCGCCCAGACGCCCACCGGCGATCAGCAGCACCCCAAACGCCAACTCATAACCGGCGACGATCAAACCGACACCGGCGAAATCGGCGGCGAACTGCCGCTGGATCACCGGCGCCGCCACGTTGACCACAAACAGATCGAACACCGTGACGAACCCGCCCAACAGCAGCACCGGCAGGCCGGGCAGCCCTCGCCGCTCACGAGATAATGAATGTTCCATACCACCTCCAGAGATTATGATGGCCGCAGTATGGAACAGGGTTTAAACTGTTACTATATAGCCATTTATACTATTACTGACAGCAACAGGACGGCCGCCATGCCCCCACGCACCCTCGAACGCACCCGCCACGAACTGGCGGACTTTCTGCGGCAAAAACGAGAACAGCTGTCGCCGGAGGCGGTCGGTTTGCCGAGCGGCAGCCGCCGCCGCACGCCGGGATTGCGGCGCGAGGAGGTGGCGGCGCTGGCCGGCGTCGGCCTCACCTGGTACACCTGGCTGGAGCAAGGCAGGGAAATCAATGCGTCGGTGACGTTTTTGGAAAATCTGGCGCGGGTGCTGCAGCTCGACGCCGCCGGCCGCTACCACCTGTTCTTATTGGCGCATCAGCGCCCGCCGGTGCCGGTCGGCCATCAGTGGTGCCAGGTCTCGCCGCTGGTGCGGCGCCTGCTGGACGATCTGACGCTGCGGCCGGCTTACGTCATGAACCTGAGTTGGGACATCATCGCCTGGAATCCGGCGGCGCAGCGGCTGTTCGCCATCGACGAACGTCCGGCGGAAGAGCGCAACATGCTGTGGATGCTGTTTGCCGATCCGCAGCTTAATGAACGCCTGCTGGAGTGGCAGGCGCAGGCGCCGCAGATCCTGGCCAGCTTCCGCCGCGACTATGCCCGTGCGCCGGAGGATGAGGTGATGCGCCAACGGGTACAGGCGCTGGAGCGGGTGTCGCCGCCGTTCCGCCGGCTCTGGCGGCAGCACGATATCCACGGGCGCTGCCAGGGGCGACGCAGCTTCATCGTCCCGGAGATCGGCCCGGTCACCTTTGACCACGCCTCTTTTATCGTCGACGAAGAGAATCACCTGCGGCTGGTGATGTACAGCGCGCTGCCGGACGAACCGGCCAGCGCGGCGTTTGAAGCGCTGCTGCGCGAGGGTTAGCGGCGGCTGTCGAAAATGAGCTTGCAGGCCAGCCCGGCAAATACGCCGCTCAGCAGGTAGTTCGGCCAGCGGGCGCTGAAGCGGCGGCCGGCGAAGCGGCTTTTCATGCGGCTGACCGCCAGGATCACCCCGCCGTTAATCAGCAACCCCACCAGATTCAGCACCGTCGCCAGCGCCAGCATCTGTACCACCACCGAGCCGGCACGCGGATCGATAAACTGGGGGAACAGCGCCAGCACGAACAGTGCCATTTTCGGGTTGAGGATGTTGGTGAACAGTCCCTGCCGGAAAATTCGCGCCGTCGGCACGGCCTGCAACCCGGCAGAAGCCTGCAGACTGCTGCCGGATCGCAGCGTTTTCCACGCCAGGTAGAGCAGATAGGCGGCGCCCAACATTCTCACCGCGTCGTAAGCCAGCGGCACCGCGACGAACAGTTGCGACAACCCCAGCGCCGCCGCCAGCGCGTGGCAGTATGTGCCGAGCTGAATGCCCGCCAGCGAAGCGAAACCGGCGCGCCGCCCCTGGCTGACGCTGCGCGAAGCGATCAGCAGCATATCCGGGCCGGGGGTCAGCGCCAGCGCCACGCAGGCACCGGAAAACAACAACAACGTTGCGGCATCAATCATGAATCACCTGATAAGAAGACGGACGGGGATGGAACGTCCATCATAGCGACGCCGACGTGGCTTGTCAGCGCCGCTCACCTCAGATCACCCACAAATCGAGATACTCGTTGACCGGCATCTGCGCCAGCCGCTGGCGGTCCAGCGACACCTCGAGAATGCGCTGCTGCTGCAGGGCTGGGAACTGGCGCGCCAGGTTGGTTTTGAACTTCTCGATCAGCAGCGGGATGCCCTCTTCGCGCCGCCGCGCATGGCCGATAGGATACTCCACCGCCACCTCATCCAGACGGCTGCCGTCGGCGAACTCCACCGTCAGCGCATTGGCGATCGAGCGCTTTTCCGGATCGTGATAATCGCGCGTGAAAGCGGGATCTTCATGGCAGTGGATCTTGCTACGCAATGCGTCGATACGCGGATCTTCGGCCACCCGGTCTTCGTAGTCCGCCGCCGTCAGCCGGCCGAACAGCAATGGGATCGCCACCATATACTGAATGCAGTGATCGCGATCCGCCGGGTTATCCAGCGGCCCCTGCTTGTCGATAATGCGCAGGCAAGCCTCGTGGGTGCGGATGCTCACCCTGGCGATGTCGGCGGCGGTTTTGCCGGCGGCCTGCATCTGGCGGTGCAGCGTCATGGCCGCCTCCACGGCGGTCTGGGCATGGAACTCCGCCGGGAACGAAATTTTAAACAGCACGTTCTCCATCACATATGCGCCGTACGGCCGCTGGAAGCGGAAAGGTTTGCCGTTGAACGAGACGTCGTAGAATCCCCAGGTCGGTGCCGTCAGCGCCGAGGGGTAGCCCATTTCGCCGGTGGCGGCCATCAGCGCCAACCGCACCGCGCGGGCGGTCGCATCTCCCGCTGCCCAGGATTTGCGGGTGCCGGCGTTCGGCGCGTGGCGATAGGTACGCAGCGACTGCCCGTCCACCCACGCCAGCGACACCGCGTTCAGGATCGCCTCGCGGCTCAGGCCGAGCAGCTGCGCCACCACCGCGGTGGACGCCACCTTCACCAGCAGCACGTGATCCAACCCTACCCGGTTGAAGGCGTTTTCCAGCGCCAGGCAGCCCTGGATCTCATGCGCCTTGATCATGGCGATCAGCACCTGCCGCATGGTCAGCGGCGCTTTGCCTGCCGCCACCGCCTGGCGAGAGAGCCAATCGGCCACCGCCAGGATCCCGCCCAGGTTATCCGACGGGTGGCCCCACTCCGCCGCCAGCCAGGTGTCGTTGAAGTCGAGCCAGCGGATCATGGCGCCGATATTGAACGCCGCCTGCACCGGATCCAGCTGGAAACGGGTGCCCGGCACCCGGCTGCCGTTCAGCACCTCGGCGCCCGGCACCACCGGCCCCATCAGTTTCTTGCAGGCCGGGTAGCTCAGCGCCTCCAGCCCGCAGCCGAGGGTGTCGAGCAGGCAATAGTGAGCGGTGCGGTACGCCGCCGGGGTATCGACGGCCTCTTTCATCACATAATCGACGATATCGACCATTTCGCGATCGAACGGCGGACGGCGGGTATTGGCAGACTCAAGCATCATGATTCCCAAAGGCTCCAGAGTGAAAACGACACGATAACGACCGGCGCTCAGCGCTGATCCAGCGGTACGAAGGCTCGCGCTTCCGGCCCGGTATAGTTGGCGGACGGGCGAATGATTTTGTTGTCCTGCCGTTGCTCGATGATGTGCGCCGACCAGCCGCTGACGCGCGCCATGACGAACAGCGGCGTGAACATTTCGGTGGGCACCCCCAGCTGGTGGTAAGACACCGCCGAGAACCAGTCGAGGTTGGGGAACATGTTTTTGGTGTCGTGCATCACGCTTTCCAGCCGATCGGCGATGTCATACAGCTTCATCGCGCCCGCTTCCTGCGACAGGCGCAGTGCGATCTCTTTGATCACCTGATGGCGCGGATCGGAGACGGTGTACACCGGGTGCCCAAAGCCAATCACCACCTCTTTGTTGTCGATGCGGCGGCGAATGTCGGCTTCCGCTTCGTCCGGCGTTTCATAGCGTTGCTGGATCTCCAGCGACACCTCGTTGGCGCCGCCGTGCTTCGGCCCGCGCAGCGCGCCAATGGCGCCGACGATCGCCGAATAGACGTCGGATCCGGTGCCGGCGATCACCCGGCCGGCGAAGGTCGAGGCGTTGAACTCATGCTCGGCGTACAGGATCAATGACGCGTGCATGGCCTGTTCCCAGCTGGCGGAAGGCGCCTCGCCGTGCAGCAGGTGCAGGAAGTGGCCGCCGATGGAATCGTCGTCGGTCTCCGGCTGAATACGTTCGCCGTTGTGGCTGTAGTGATACCAGTAGAGCAGCATCGATCCCAACGACGCCAGCAGCCGATCGGCAATGTCGCGCGCGCCGGCCGCGCCGTGCTGCTCTTTTTCCGGCAGCGTGCAGCCAAGGGCCGAAACGCCGGTGCGCATCACGTCCATCGGATGCGAAGCCGCCGGCAGCGCCTCCAGCACCGTGCGCACGCTGGCGGGCAGGCCGCGCAGCGCTTTGAGACGGTGTTTATAGGCCTGCAGCTCGTCGCGGTTGGGCAACTTGCCGTGGATCAGCAGATGGGTGACCTCTTCAAACTCGCAGTGGCGCGCGAGATCGAGGATGTCGTAACCGCGGTAGTGCAGATCGTTGCCGCTGCGCCCTACGGAACACAGCGCAGTATTTCCGGCGGGCACGCCGGATAACGCCACGGATTTTTTCGGCTTAACGCCAGTCGGGCTTTGCGGGGGGATCGCTTGGCTCATACTGTCCTCATTTGGCTTCTGCGTGAATGGCGCCTATTCGTCGCGTTGGCGAGCGAACAGAGCGTCGAGTTTCTCTTCGAACAAATAGTAGTTGATGCTTTCGTACAGCTCGTTGCGGGTCTGCATGGTGTCGATGACGCTTTTCTGCGTGCCCTCCTCGCGCAGGGCGCGGTACACCCGCTCCGCCGCCCGGTTCATCGCCCGAAAGGCCGACAGCGGATACAGCGCCATATCCACCCGAGCGCTGCGCAGCTCGTCGGTGGTGAACAGCGGCGTCGCGCCGAATTCGGTGATGTTGGCGAGGATCGGCACCTGCGTCGCTTCGGCGAAACGGCGGTACATGCCCAGTTCGGTGATCGCTTCCGGGAACAGCATGTCGGCCCCGGCCGCCACGTAAGCCTGAGCGCGCTCGATGGCCGCCTCCAGCCCCTCCACCGCCAGCGCGTCGGTGCGCGCCATGATCACGAAGTCCGGATCGCTGCGCGCATCTACCGCCGCCTTGATGCGATCCACCATCTCTTCGGTGGAGACGATGGCCTTATTGGGCCGATGGCCGCAGCGCTTGGCGCCGACCTGATCTTCGATATGCAGCGCCGCCGCCCCGGCCTTGCTCACCGAGCGCACCGTGCGGGCAACGTTAAACGCCGATGCGCCGAAACCGCTGTCGACATCCACCAGCAGCGGCAGCGGGCAGACGTCGGTGATGCGGCGAATATCGGTCAACACATCGTCCAGCGTCGAAATGCCCAGGTCCGGCAGCCCCAGCGAACCCGCCGCCACGCCGCCGCCGGAAAGATAGATGGCCTGGAACCCGGCCCGCTGGGCCAGCAGCGCATGGTTGGCGTTGATCGCGCCGGCGATTTGCAGGGGTTTCTCTTTATTCAGGGCCTGACGAAAGGCGAGCCCGGGTGAGCGCAGCGTCATGACGTTTTCTCCGATTAGCCAGATGAAACAGACAGAGCAAGGAGCGGGCCAGGTTTCACTTCGGTGAGGGGAAAAATTAAAAACGATAAAAATAAGTGAGTTACAACATATTCAGCGCCATTGGCCTGGCAAAGGGATAAAAAACGTTTCAGTTAACGTTTCAATCGTTGTTTCACACAGTAAATTTGAAACATAACTGAAACCGGGCTACACCTAATGCAGCCACTTCCATTCGGTAACCCACCATGAGCGATCACATCACGCCATCCCGCGCGCCGGACAAACCGGTGATCTGGACCGTCTCCATCACCCGCCTGTTCGATCTGTTCCGGGACATCAGCCTCGAGTTCGACCATCTGGCGACCATCACCCCGATCCGTCTCGGCTTCGAGGAGGCGGTGCAGCACATCCGCGCACGCCTGGCGACCGAACCGTGCGACGCCATCATCGCCGCCGGCTCCAACGGCGCCTACCTGAAAAGTCGCCTGTCGGTGCCGGTCATCCTGGTCAAGCCCGGCGGCTTCGACCTGCTGCAGGCGCTGAGCAAGGCGCGCAGAACCGCCGATCGGATCGGCGTCATCACCTATAAAACGCCTTTGCCCGCACTGATGGAGTTCCAGCAAACCTTCGATCTGCCGCTGGAGCAGCGCAGTTACGTCACCGAAGAGGACGCCCGCGGCCAGATCGCCGAGCTGAAAGCCGCCGGTATTCAGGCGGTGGTCGGCGCCGGCCTCATCAGCGATCTGGCGGAAGAGGCCGGGCTCACCGCCATTTTTCTCTATTCCGCCGCCACCCTGCGCGCCGCTTTCAGCGATGCGCTGGACGTAACGCGCCTGATGCTGAGCGGCGGCAAACGCGGCGGCGATTACGCCGCACGCGATACCCTGCAGCCACGCTATGGGCTGGGCGATTTGCAGGGCGACTCCCCGCAGATGGAGCAGACCCGGCGCACCATCATGTTGTACGCCCGCTCGCCGGCGGCGGTATTAATTGAAGGAGAAACCGGCACTGGCAAAGAGCTGGCGGCGCAGGCAATCCACCGCGAATACTTTTCCCGGCGCGGCGCACCGTCCAGGGGGGCGACGCCGCCGTTCGTCGCCATCAACTGCGGCGCCATCGCCGAATCGCTGCTGGAGGCGGAGCTGTTCGGCTATGAGGAAGGCGCCTTCACCGGTTCACGGCGCGGCGGCCGGCGCGGGCTGCTGGAAACCGCCAACGGCGGCACCCTGTTTCTGGATGAGATCGGCGAAATGCCGCTGCACCTGCAAACGCGACTGCTGCGCGCGCTGGAAGAGAAAACTATCACCCGGGTGGGCGGGCAACAGCCGGTAACGGTCGACTTTCGCGTCATCAGCGCCACCCACACCCGCCTGGAGCAGGCGATTCAACGGGGCGGTTTTCGCGCCGATCTGTTTTATCGCCTGAGCGCCCTGCGGCTGCAGCTGCCGCCATTGCGGGCGCGCGGCGACGATATTGCGATGCTGGCGGAACACTTTCTGAAACAGTCGCTGGCGGCGCTCGATGTGCCGCTGACGGAGCCGCTGCGCACCGCCCTGGCCGGCTGTTACGCCGCGCTAAGCCATTACGCCTGGCCCGGCAACCTGCGCGAACTGCGCAACATGATGGAACGGGTAGCGCTGATGCTGAGCACCGGCGCAGCGCCGAGCGGTGAAACGCTGCAGTGGCTGTTGCCGGAGCTGGCGGCGGTCACGCCGCCCGAGACGCAGGCGGCGCCCATCTCCGCCCACGAAGCCCTGGCGCGGTGCGGAGGCGACCACGCCGCCGCCGCCCGGTTGCTCGGGATCAGCCGCACCACTTTATGGCGCCGGCTGAAAAAACCGAACTGAGCATCAGCCGGCGCGCCGGCCGTCCGAGGCCGGCAGCAGTCGCGCTCGCCGATCGCCCAGCAGGTTCATGCCCGCCGCCGCCAGCAGGATGATCGCCGCACCCAGCAGCTGCCACGCCGACAGGCGGTGGCCAAACGCCAGGCGATCCACCAACATGGCGGCGATCGGGTAGATAAACGACAGCGAGCCGATCAGGTTGGTGGGCAGCTTCTGCAGCGCACCGTACATCAACACGTACATCAGGCCGGTGTGCAGCACGCCGAGCGTCGCCAGCATCCCCCACTGCCCAACGCTGGCCGAAACATGGAAATCCACCAGCGGCAACAGCATCATCGCCCCTACCGTCACCTGGATCAGCGCAATGAGATGCGGCGGCGTGCCCTTCAGCCGCTTGGCCGCCAGCGCCATCAGGGCGTAGAAAAACGCCGCGCCGAGCGCCAGCGCGATGCCCGCCAGATAATGGCTCTGCTCCCCCGCCTGCCGCGGCTGCGCCAGCACCACCAGCATCATGCCGCCGAACGCCAGCCCCAGCCACAGCAGCTTGCGGGCGGTCAGCCGTTCCCCCAAAAACAGCGCCCCCAGCCCCACCAGCATAAACGGCTGGGTGTTATACACCGCGGTGGCGATGGAAATAGAGGCATAGGAATAGGCGGCAAACAGCAGCAGCCAGTTGATCACCAGCGCGACGCCGCCGGCGATCGCCAGCAGCAGCGTGGCGCGCGTCAGCGCATCGCGTCGCAGCTGCCCCAATACGCCGCACACCGCCAGCAGCACCAGCGCGCCTACCGCGCAGCGCCAAAACACCACGTTGATAACCGGCTGGCCTGACATCAACACAAACCAGCCGATAGAGCCGGAAATCAACATCGCCGCCGCCATCTCCAGCGATCCGCGTTTTATCTCTGCATTCATTCTGCGTTCCTCGAAGCTTGCCCAGAGACATAGCTTGCGGCTTCGCGGGGCGGCTTTCCATAGCATAAAAAAGGCAGATATGCTTAACTGCCTTTTTCTCGCAGCTATAATAAAGAAAACACCTAACGGAGGCGTTATGGATGATATCGATCGCCAAATCCTGACCATTCTGGCGGAAGATGCGCGTGCATCGTTGAAGACGCTGAGCGCGCAGGTGGGGCTGTCGTCGCCGAGCACGTCGGAAAGACTGCGGCGGCTGGAAGAAAGCGGCGTGATCCAGGGTTATACCCTGAACGTCAATCTGCAGGCGGTAGGCTATGCCTTCGAGTCGCTGGTGCGCATCAAGCCGCTGCCGGGCATGCTGAAGAAGGTCGAGCAGCTGATTCAGGCGATCCCGGAAGTGGTCGAATGCGATAAGGTGACCGGCGAAGACTGCTTTATCGTGCGGCTGGTGGCGCACTCGATGGAACAGCTCGACCATACCCTCGATCGGCTGGCCGAGCATGCGCAGAGCAACACCTCGATCGTGAAAACCACGCCGGTCAAGCGCCGCCTGCCGCCGCTGCTCTGATCAACGCCGCCGTTTGCGGGCGAACGGGTTGCCGCGCTTCTTCTCTTTTTTGGCCGCGTCGGCGGCGGATTTCAGCGCCGCCAGATGCGCCTTGTCGGCCTCCGGCACCGCGCGCTGCTCAATCGGGAACACCGGCAGCGACGCCAACAGCCGCGAACCGTAGTTTTTGGTCAACAGCCGGCGATCGTAGATCACGATCTCGCCGTAGCATTGGTTACTGCGGATCAGTCGGCCGACCTGCTGGATCAGGTTGAACGAGGCGCTCGGCAGGCTCTGCACTTCGAACGGATAGCGCTTCAGTGATTTCAGCCACTCGCCTTCGGTGATGATCACCGGGCTGTCGATCGGCGGGAACGCGATTTTGTGAATATGCACCTGGGTCAGCAGTTCGCCTTTCAGATCCAGCCCTTCGGCGAACGATTGCAGCCCCACCAGCACGCTGGCGACGCCCTTCTCCACCCGCTTGCGGTGCTCTTCCACCAGCCGGTAGCGCGGCTGGTCGCCCTGCACCAGCAGCATCAGCCGCAGATCGGTCACGTAGCTGAGGAAAGTCTGCATCGCCCGGTGGCTGCTGAACAGGATCAGCATGCCTTTGTGTTTGCCGCTCGCCTGCTCGGCGCGGAAAAACCGCGCCATCTCCTCGAGGTGCTCCGCCTCGTTGGCGAGCGCCGGTTCATAGCGCATCTGCGGAATGACAATTTTGCCCTGTTCGACGTGATTGAACGGCGAAGAGAGCGTTTCGAAGCGATCGCCGGCCTTCTCGCTCAGCCCGCTCATCTCCTGCAAACGCGCGAAGCTGTTCAGTGAACGCAGCGTGGCCGAGGTGACCACCACGTGCGGCACCTTGCGCCACAGCAGCTTCTCCAGCTGGTCGCTGACGCGGATGCCGACGCAGTGCAAATACAGATGGGTAACGTTATCGCGCAGCTCGCGCGTGACCCATTTGGAGATCGGCGCGTTGGACGACTTGTCGAGCGCCGCCAGCCGCCACAGCTTGCTCATCGCCTCCAGATAGCCCAGCGTGCGGCTCATCTGAATGATCGCGCGATGCAGACGCACGATGTCGTGCTTGCCGGTCTGCTCGGTAAGATCGTTAAGCACGAACTCCGCCAGCCCCCGTAATGCATCGGTCAGTTTAAACAGCCGCGCGCAGCTCTCCACCATCTCCGCGGGCAGCTCGCCCATTTCAAAACGGTGCTCGGCCGCCACGCTATCGCCGGGCAGGTAGGCGCTGACCTGATGCTCGAAGATCTGCACCAGCTCGCGCAGCTCTTCGCAATGATTTTTCAGCCGTTCGCTGTTGGCCAGCCCCGGCGGATTCTTCGGCCGGTACTGCGTCATGCACTGCTCGACCTGGCGCACGATCATGTCCAACTGCAGGTTGGTCGACAGCGCGGTGATTTCCCCGTCGATCTCCAGCGCGTCGCGCGCCACCTCAGGCAAATGATGGCCTTCGTCCAGCACCAGCAGCAATTCTTTCGGGTTCGGCAGCACCGATTCCGTCTCCAGCGCCGCCATCACCAGCGCGTGGTTGGCCACCACCACGTCGGCGCTCTCGATCTCTTTGCGGGCAATATAGAACGGGCATTCGCGAATGTAGTGGCAGTTGCGCCCCAGGCAGTTGGCCTTGTCGGTGCTCAGCTTGGCCCACAGCGGATCGTCGATGCTCTGCTGATAGTGATCGCGCAGCCCGTCCCACTCGAAGCGAGCCAACGCCTTGGTCAGTTTCTGGCACAGCGCCTGCTCTTCGCCGCTGGACGGCGCCAGTTCGTCGTCGAGGAACAGCGTCAGATCGCCCTGTTGACTGACGTCGGTGCTCATCGCCGCCAGGTTACGCGGGCAGACGTAACGCCCGCGGCCAAAGGCACCGGTAAATTTCAGATCGGGGATAATCTTCTTCAGCAGCGGCAAATCTTTGCTGTAGATCTGGTCCTGTAGCGCCACGTTGGCGGTGCTCACCACCAGCGGCTTGCTCTCCGCCCGCCCGACGGCGATGCCCGGGATCAGATAAGACAGCGTTTTACCGACGCCGGTCGGCGCCTCGATCGCCAGATGGCGCGGGTAGTCACCGGCCAACGTCTTCGCCACCTCGGCGATCATCTGACGCTGGGGCGCGCGGGAAATGAAATCCGGTATTTGCTGCTGCAGGGCTTTGTACCACTGGCCAATCTGATCTTTAACTGCGGAGGAGAGCGCCATTCAACTCTTATCTAAACGAAATGATGGCGCTATTGTCCCACAGACCGCCGGCGACGTCAGCCCGAGTTACGCCTGCGGATCGATCATCGAGGCGCGACCACCGCCGAACGACCACTCGTCCAACTGGGTGGTGGCGATCACCACCATCACATCCTCGGGGTTCAGCCGCAGCTTTTCCATCAGCAACGCCGCCAGCCGTCGGTAGAAACGCCGCTTGGTGTCGCTGTCGCGCGGCCGCCCGGCGGTGATGTAAAACAGCACGAAATCCGCGCTGCGCGGCCCGCCGAGATAGTCGCGATCGTAGATAAGCTCACCGGGGCGGTATTGATCGAACACCTGAAATTTGTCCGCCGGCGGCACCTCGAACGCCTCCACCAGCGCCTGATGCAGGCTGTCGGACAAGGTTTGCAGGTAGTCGGCGGATTTGCCCTGATGCAGGGCGATGCGGCTAAACGGCATGGGGCGCCTCCGGTTCCAGCTCGCGCAGGCGCGCCACGGCCGATGCCGCTGCAGGCCAACCGGCGTAGAACGCCAGATGGGTGATGAGCTCGGCCAGTTGCTGACGCGCCACGCCGTTGCGCTGCGCCAGCTGCAGGTGAAACGGCAGCTGTTCCACGCGGTTGAGCGCCACCAGCGCGGCGACGGTGATCAGGCTGCGCTCGCGCGGGCTCAGCTCTGGCCGCTGCCAGACATCGTCAAACAATATGTTGTCGCTGAGCTGCGCCAGCTTGGGGGCAATATCGCCGAACGCCTGTTGCCCGGCCTGGGATTCTGATGGCATCACACTCTCCTGTCAGTTACGGATAGCCTTACGCTACCCGCCGCCGCAGCGAGTGAAAATCGGGATTTTCGACAGTCTCGGTTCAGAAAAACGGGAGGGTTCCCCGCCGGGCAGCGGGGAGGTTTCACGATTCCAGTGGGGCAACGCCGTCGAAATGGGCGCTCAGCAGCGCATTCAGCTCCGGCCGCTGCTCCACCCGTTCGGCGATGGCGTACAGCCGCGGGCAGTGCTGCCGGAACCACGCGCGGCCCGGCCGCCAGTTGCACATCACCGCCACGTACAGATCCAACGCGCTGAAGCTCTTGCCGAGAAACCACGGGCCCGCTGCGCCGGCGGCGGCGTTCAGCTGCTGCAATAAACGCTCGCGATAATCCATCACCGCATTTTTCAGCTGCTCCGCCCCCGTCGCCTGCGGCTGCCAGCGCTGCGGATGGTCGGCATAGGTGAAGGTGGGGTAAATCTCCGCGTTAATGAATAGCAGCCAGCGCAGAAAACGCGGCAACAGCGGTGAGCCGCCGGGCGGCGCCAGTTCAGCATGCGGTGCGCGATCGTGCAGCAGCAGGATAATCGCCGCGCTCTCCGTCATCACTTCGTCATTGGGCAACACCAAGGTAGGCACCTGGCCCAGCGGGTTTAGCGCCAGCAGGCGATCGCGCTCCGGGCCGTCCTGCGTGTAGTCCACCTCCTCATAGCCCCAGGGGAACGCGGTCAACGCCAACGCGGCGGCCACGATCGTCGAACCACAACCCTGCGTGCCGAACAAAGTATAAGTATCGTGCATGATTCCTCCCGCAGCGGAACAAGGTATCGATAACTGTAGACCAGCCGCCGACCGTCGGCTGAAGAAAAAATTCACCCTTTGCGCGACTTTTTTAATCGTTCGACATGAAAATGAATTTTTTGTCATAAATAGATCACATTACTACGGTAAAAATTCTCCGCCGCCAACAATCAGGCGGCACAGTGAAACAGCAATGCAACTGATGATAAGCGTCTTTCAATCGAATAAAGCAGGGTAACCCATGAAACGTAATCTTCTGGCCGTTATTATTCCGGCACTTTTACTTGCGCAAGCGGCACAGGCAGCAGAAATCTACAATAAAGACGGCAACAAGCTCGATTTTTACGGCCGTGTAAAAGCCCTGCATTATTTCTCCGATGATGCCGGCAACGACGGTGATAAAACTTACGTCCGTATCGGCTTTAAAGGCGCGACTCAGATTAACGATATGCTGACCGGCTACGGCCAGTGGGAATATCAGATCGCCGCCAACCATACTGAATCCGACGGCACTAAAGACACCAAAACGCGTCTGGGCTTCGCCGGTCTGAAATATAAGGATCTCGGCTCCTTCGACTACGGCCGCAACTACGGCATCATTTACGACGTCGGCGCCTGGACGGATATGATCCCTGAATTCGGCGACGATGCTTATATCAAGACCGACAACTTCATGAACGGCCGCACCAACGGCGTCGCCACCTACCGTAATAACAACTTCTTCGGTCTGGTTGACGGCCTGAAATTTGCCGTGCAGTACCAGGGCAAGAACGAAAACGACGGCCGCTCCGCCAGCAAGGCGAACGGCGACGGTTGGGGCCTCTCCTCCAGCTACGAAATCATCGACGGCCTGAGCGTGGGTGCCGCCTATGCCTCTTCCAACCGCACCGCCACGCAAAAAGCGGGCACCTTCGGTAAAGGCGACAAGGCCGATATCTGGGCCGGTGGTCTGAAATACGACAACAACAACGTCTACCTGGCCGCGACTTATTCGCAGAGCCGCAATATTGCGCCTATTTCCGGCACCGCCACCATCAATAACAATTCGACTTCCGTTAGCGGCTTCGCCAATAAAGCGGAAGGGATTGAATTGGTCGCGCAATATCAGTTCGACTTCGGTCTGCGCCCATCGCTGGGTTACGTTCAGCAGAAAGGCAAAGATATTGAAGGCATCGGCGATGTCGATCTGGTTAAATATTTCGACGTGGCGGCGACCTATTACTTCAACAAAAACATGTCCACTTATGTCGAATATAAAATCAACCAGCTCGATGACGACAACAAGCTGGGCCTGAAAAACGACGACGTCGTTGTTCTCGCCCTGACCTACCAGTTCTGATGTGATGAATGAATAACCACCACTGCAAACTTTAGCGTCACTTGATACCCAGAGTTTTATTTCGCCGGGCGGCTGCGTCCGGCTTTTTTGTTTTTATTTTCCCCGCCAACGAATCCCCCCGCTTGCCTTGCAAAACAAACGGGTCTACATGTATAGCTTTCCCCCGAGCGGAATCAGCCATGCACAACGACGGACGCTTCGACTTCCACAACGCCGTGCGCTACAGCAGCGACGAGCTGGCCAATATCCTCACCCACTGTTTTGAAAACTACATTGTACGCTTCGTGCTCGACGGGCCGGCCTTCGCCGCCCGCTTCGGCGCCGAAGACCTCAGCCTGAACGACAGCCTGATCGTCACCCATCGCCAGGAACCGGTGGCGGTGGCGCTGATCGCCCGTCGCGGCCGACACAGCCGGGTCGCGGCCTTTTCCATACGCCCCGAGATGCGCGGTCAGGGGCTGGGTAAGGCGCTGATGCAGCGGGTGGTGGCGGATGCCCGTCAGCGCGGCGACCATCGGCTGTCGCTGGAAGTGATCGAAGGCAACGAAGCCGCGCTGGCGCTGTACCATCGCGCCGGGCTGCGCATCGTGCGCACCCTGACCGGCCACCAGGCGCCGGCGGAAGTGCCGCCAGGCACGGCGGTGCTGCAGGCGGTCGATCCGTTGACCGTCAGCCATCGCCTGACGGCGGAAGGCGCCACCGACCTGCCCTGGCTGATTGCCCCCGAATCGCTGTTCAAGCTGCCGGGCACACCGCGAGCCTATACGCTCAATCGTCAGGCCTACGCCGTGGTGATGCCCGGCGCCGAGCACTGCTGGCTGCGCCTGATCTACGTGCCCCCGCAGCACCGCGGTCAGGGGCATGCCCGCGCCTTGCTAGCCGCCCTGCAAGCGCAGTTCGCCCCTTTGCCGCTGACCGCCAACGTCTTTGTGCCCGAGGTGGCCGCCCCCTTCTTTACGCATCTTGGTTGGCGTCAGGAGCCCCTGCGCCAGTTCGAGATGGATATGCTGCTGGACAGCCCACAAGACTAAAACCGAGAGAGAGAACGATGGCAGGAAAACAGGCAAGGAAACTCACCCTTGGCGCGGCAGTTGGCGTCGCGCTGCTGACGCTGGCCGGTTGCGCGCAGCCGCCGCATACCGACGCTCAGGCCCAGCAGCGGCTGGCGGATCAGTCGGTGCTGGCGGTGAACTGGTTCCAACAGTCCGGTGAATACCAGGCGCTGGCGCATCAGGCGTTCAACAGCGCGCAGCGCGCCTTCGATCAGGCCAAGGCCGCACCGGGCCGCAAAAAGGCGGTGGTGGTCGATCTGGATGAAACCCTGCTGGACAACAGCGCCTACTCCGGCTGGCAGGCGCAGCAGGGCCAGCCGTACGACGGCACCACCTGGGCCCAGTGGACGCAGGCCGAACAGGCCGGCGCGGTGCCGGGTGCCGTGTCGTTCGCCCGCTACGTTAACGCTCATCAGGGAACAATGTTCTACGTCTCGAACCGCAAGCAGAGCGAATACGCTGCCACGGTGGCCAACATGCAGAAGCTCGGCTTCACCGGCATGTCGGAAAAGACCGTCTTGCTCAGTACCGACACTTCCAATAAGCAGGCGCGCTTCGACGCCATCAAACAAGCCGGCTATGACATCGTGGTGTACGCGGGCGACAACCTGAACGACTTCGGCGCCGCGACTTACCACCAGGATAATGCGCAGCGCCGGGCGTTCGTCAGCGAGAACCAGAACAAGTTCGGCACCGAATTCATCGTGCTGCCCAACCCGCTGTACGGCGATTGGGAAAGCGGCCTGGCCCGCGACTACAACAAGCTGACGCCACAGCAGAAGCTGCAGGTGCGCCAACAGGCGATCAAAGCCTGGCACGGACGCTGATTCAGGAATAGGGAGGAATGCTCCATATAACCTAATATTTTGTCAAAAAAGGATTAACGGCGCATGCCGCCGAACCAATGGGGACGTTAGTTCGGCGGCATGAACATGAAGAAATGCGTATGCTCAAATTTTGGGTTGTGGGTATCAGAAATGTGAGAAATCGGTATCGGCACCGCCCTGTGAGCCAATCCAACAACGCTTCCCGGTGAAACGAGTTCTTTCACTCTCCTTTCAGCAATATCAGAGAAGTTCGTCCCTTAACTCTCTCGATTTTAACCGCCCGAAAACCGTAGCGGCATCCGCTCTTTGATTTAATCTGGCCGTAACCTAAGCAGCAAAGCACGGCTCTTCAATGTCAAATGGCTATAGGGATTTGCAACATCATTACAGAACTTTTTCGAAACAGACCGCCTGCGCGTTACCTCGATAACGGCCATAGTTCTCGCGTACCCGATACCCCTGAGCCAGATAAAATTTGATGGCACGCAGGTTGACTCTTCGGGTTTCCAGCCACAGTTGTCGATACCCCAACCATCGAGCCTGCTGTTCCAGAGCATGCAATAATTTACGACCAATACCATTGCCAGGCTCACGTACATACATTCGTTTTAACTCTGCAACGCCCGACGTTAATCGACGCAGCGCTCCACAAGCTACGGCTTCATCGGCAGCATTGCGTACCAACATAAAACAACCTCCATCCGCTTCTATAGAAGCAGGATCAAACGAGGATGTACCGCTATCGCCGGTGATCTCAGCCAGTTGCACCGACAATTCCGCCATCAGTGCCAATGCGTCTGGGCTATCGACTTCACTTAATAGTATCCGAAGCCTCACAGCAGTTTGTACATATAGCAGGTGGCCTCCAACGCCCCGCCATCGCTGGCGCGGGCGTATTGCGGGATATCGCCCGCCGCCTCGAACCCCAATTGACGGTACAATCCCTGCGCCGCGCTGCCGCTCAGGGTGTCCAGCACCAACAGGCTGCGCCGATGACGCGCCGCCAGCGCCTGCACTTCCTGCATCAACAGCCGGGCGATGCCCTGCCGCCGCGCCTGCGGATGCACCATCAGCTTGACCACTTCCGCCCGGTGACGGCCGTTGTCCGGCATCGCCAACAGCAGTTGCACGGTGCCGACCGGCCGACCGTTCTCGAGCGCCACCAGCATCGCACGCTCTCCCCGCACCAGGGCCGGCAGCAGCCCCAGCCAAAACGCCTGCGCCTGTTCCAACGTAAAGGGCATGACAAAACCGATGCTGGCGCCGTGCGCCACGCTGGCGTGCAGCATCTCGGCCAACTCGGCCATGGCACTTTGCGCCGCATCGGCGTCCCACTGTTGCAATTCAATCATGGCTATGGCCTGCAGATAACGAGCGTGTAATGGGCCGGCTCATCGCCGGGGACATGGAAACGGGAGGCGCCGAACAGGCGGTAGCGCAGGCAGTCGCCGGGCGACAGCCGGAAAACGCGCCCTTCCAGGGTCAATTCCAGCTGCCCGGACAACAGCCAGAGGTGATGCTCCAGCGCTGGAATCGACGGCAGGTCGTAATCGATCTGCGCGCCGGCATCCAGCCGGGCTTCGATAAACTCGGCCTTATACAATGCGCCGGGCGGGGAAACGGAGCGACGGTGAAAACCGCTGGCCCGATCGACCCACACCGGCTGTTGCGGCGGCCGCAGCAGCTCCGGCGGTTCGTCTTCGATTTCGCTCAGCAGGCGCGACATGGTCAACCCGTAGGCGGCGCACAGCCGGTTCAGCAGCGACGCCGTCGGGCTGGTTTCGGCGCGCTCCACCCGCGAGAGCGTCGCCCGGCTAAGGCCGGTGCGCTGCGCCAACTCCTCCAGCGACCACGCCCGCTGCTGGCGCAAATCCGCCAGCCGCTGCGCCAACCTCAGGTCGGCCGTCTCCAAACCGTTATCCACCGCTCATACCTCGCCTAAAAAATCTCATAAAAGAGAAATAATCTCAAATTAGAGATATGGCAAGCGAATTTTAAAAAATGCCGCGCAGCGCGATGAAAATCAGCATGCTCAGCAACACCACCGCCAGCATATTGCGTAGAAAGAACGCCAGTATCACCGCAAACACCGCCCCCCACAGGTAAGGGTTATCCGGCGCGGCGCGCAGCTGGTCGCCGCTGAAGGCGACAATCGGCCCGCAGATCGCCGTCAGCACCGCCGGCACGGAAAAGCTCAGCAGGGTTTTAACGCGCGGCGACAGACGCAGCGGCAACCCGGGCGCCAGAAAACAGTAGCGGTTGAAAAACACCACCAGCCCCATCAAAACGATCGTCAGCCAGATCATCGGCGCCCCCCGCTGCACAGCAGCCCGACCAGCATCGCCGCCACGGTGGCGATCACCAATGCGCCCGGCGTCTGGAAATGGTGCAACACGATGGAAAGCAGCAGCGCGGTCAGCACGCAGGCCAACACCGGCAGGCTGCGCACCAGCGGCACCACGATGGCGATAAAGGTGGCGGCGATGGAGAAATCCAACCCGTAACCGTCCAGATCGCCGGCGCTGCCGGCGGCCACGATGCCAAGCAGCGTGGAGAGAAACCAGCACAGGTAAAAGGTCAGCCCGGCGCCCAGCGCATACCAGCGGTTGAAACGCGCCGGCGTCTGTTCGCCGGTCAGCGCGAACAGTTCATCGGTGAGCAAGAATCCCAGCGCCAGCCGCCAGCGCAACGGCAGCGGCGCGATACGCTCCCGCAGCCGCAGCGCGTAAAGAAAATGCTGGGCGGTGACGAAAAAGGTCGACAGCAGGATCGCCAGCAGCCCGGCGCTGCCCTTGATCATGCCCATCGCCACCAGCTGCGACGCCCCGGCGAACACGATGGCCGACATGCCCAGCCCCTGCGCCGGCGTCAGGCCACTTTGCAGGGCCATTGAGCCCGCCAGTACTCCCCACGGCACCACCGCCAGGCACAGCGGCAAGATAGCCACCCCGCCCTGCAGCGCGGGGCGCAGGCGGGCGGAGGGCGGCGTGATGAGGGGGATTGAATCAGTCATGGGCTTCTCCTTGAGTTGAAGAAGCCAGCTTACGGCGCAGGCGTACACGGGTATTGCACCCGATTGCCCGGCTATTTCAGCGATTTGACGTAGTCGCCCGGCGTGACGCCCATCGACTTGCGAAAATGGCGGTGGAAATGGCTTTGATCGTGAAAGCCGCAGCTCAACGCACTGTCCAGCACGCTGTTGCCGGCCTTCAGCATGCCGCGCGCCTTGCGCAGCCGCGCCTGAATTTGATAGGCGTGCGGCGGCAGGCCGGTGGCCTGCTGAAACTGCCGCAGCAGGTAATAAGGACTGAGCGCCACGCGATCCGCCAGCTCCAGCAGCGAAATGTCCGCCTCGGGGAAATCGTCGAGAAAGGCTTTCACCCGCGCCACTTGGCTTTGCGCCCGGCTCTGCGGCGCAGGATCGATACGGCTTTTGCCGTGCCGCAGCATCAGCCAGGTCAGCGCCGAGAACACCATGGTCTCCTTCATCAGCCGGTTCTCATCGCTGCGCAGCAGGCTGAACGCCATGCGCAACTGGCCAGCCAGGCCGACGTCGTGCACCACCGGGTTGGGAAAATAAGGCGTCGCGCCGGCGCCGGTTTTCAGATCGCGCGATAAAAAGGCCAGTAGCTCCGGCGTCGGGTACATCGCCTGATACGACCAGCCCTCTTCGGTGGCGGAACTGCCAGTATGAATATCGTCGGCGTTGACCAGAATGATGCTGCCCAGCGGCGCCACGTGTTCGCCGCCGGTGCGGTAGAAGCGCTGGGCGCCATCGTCGATGACGCCCACGCAGAAGCCTTCATGGCTGTGGCGCGAGAAGGTTTGGCGGCGGTAGGTGGCCTGCAGCACTTCCAGCCCGCCAAGATCGTCGACGTGCATAAAATGAGCCTGCTCCCGGGATGCTTTGCGCGCTATGCCTTCCGCCTTCATCTTGCCTACCTCCGCTGAATGAGAGGCATTCTAGCACTCGCGCGAGGGCGGGTTTTGTACAAAATTGCCCGTCTCGGCCCCCGGCGGCGCGATCGCCGCGCAGCGCCAGGCGCTGAATACCGCCAGCAGCGGCGCCAGCGCGAACGCCAGGAACAGCCAACGCGCCGCCGATGCCGCGCCCGTCGCGCCACCCGGATCGTTCAGCCCCGCCAGGTTGGCGATCATCCCGGCCAGCGCCGCACCGAATGCGGTGGCGAACAGCTGCACCGTGGTAATTGAAGCGCCGGCGATATCTTTGTCCGCTTCAGGTGCCACCTGCAAAATGCGCGTCAGCAGGTGCGGCCAACCGAAGCCGATGCCGAATCCCACCAGCAACAGCGCAATGACGATCGGCGCCAACGCCTGCCAGTGGCCGCCGGACGGCATCGGCATCAGGATCGCCAGCGCCAGCAAGCCCACCAGCACGAACAGCGGCCCGCTGACGATCGCCCGGCGAATGCCCGCTCCGCGCCAGCCGGAGCTGAGGATCTCGGACAACGTCCAACCGGCGGCCATAGCGGCGGCGATATAGCCGGAGATCAGCGGCGACTGGCCGTGCAGCAGCTGCAGGAAATAAGGCACGAAGATTTCGCTGGTCATGCCGATCACCAGCAACGCGGTCGTGATGTACAACGCCGCCAGCGATGAGCCGCGCCGCAGTGCGCCGTGCGGCAACAGGCGGGCGCGCGAGTGCGCTTCGCGCTTCAGCAACCAGGCCATCAGCACCAGCGAGAGCGCGATGCCCGCCAGGTTGATCCAGGCACTGTGCGCCAGGCTGCCGGCGGACACCACCAGCACCGCCACGGTCAGCAACAGCAGCTGTGCGGTCGGCAACGGTGCGGCCGCCTGCTGCGCTTTGCCCTTGGGCAGGATCAGGAAGGTAAACGCGGCGTACAACGCCATGATCGGCAGCAGAATGCCGAAGGCCCAGCGCCAGGCGTTCAGTTCGGCGAAAATACCGCCTACCGCCGGCCCCACCAGGGTGGCGATGCCCCACATCGCCGAGATGAGCGCCATGGCGCGCGGCCACAGCCGCTGCTCGAATACCAGATTGATCATCGCGTAGGAGAGCGCAAAGATCAGCCCGCCACCAAAGCCCTGCACCGTGCGGCCGATCAGCATCACCGGCATGCTCGGCGCCAGCGCGCACAGCGCCGCCCCGGCGATGAAGAACAGCGAAGCCACCAGATAGGCGCTGCGCGCACCGTAGCCGCTGAGCAAGCGGGCCGACAGCGCGGAGCCGAGGATAGACGCCACCACGAACAGCGTGGTGTTCCAGGCATAGAGATCCAGCCCGCCGATATCCTGCACCACCGAGGGCAAGATGGTGGTGGCGACCAGAATATTGATGGCATGCAGCGCCACGCCGAGCGAGAGCGCGATCGCACTGGCCGCATTTTTGCCAGAGAAAAGGTCGCTCCAGCGGCTATCGTCATGGGTTATCACGGTTGTCGTCCTGTTTTCAGAGGAATGGCATTGAGTTGATCATAAGATTGCGTTAAATTTAACAAGAGTTATCTTGGAATAAGTTAGGGCGAGGCGGAGAAATATGTCAAGAATAAACTTGGAAAATAGCGGAAAGACCGCACAATCGGTCAGTGACCGCTTGCTGACGCTATTGAAAACCCGCGGCCCGCAGCAAGCTTCTGACGCAGGAAAGGTGCTCGGCACCACCGGTGAGGCGGCCCGCCAGCAGTTCGTCAAGCTGGCGAAAGAGGGGCTGGTCGAAGCGGTGGCGGAAACGCGCGGCGTAGGCCGCCCGGTACAGCTGTGGCATTTGACCTCGGCCGGCAATGCGCGCTTTCCCGATACCCATGCGGACCTGACGGTTCAGCTGCTGCGCACCGTGCGCGACAAGCTGGGCGAACAGGCGCTCGACGTGCTGATCGAAACCCGCGAGCAGGAAAACCGCATCAACTACAAGCAGGCGATGATTGGCGCCGCCGATCTGCAGGAGCGCGTGGCGCGCCTGACCGAGATCCGCTGTCGCGAAGGGTATATGGCCGAATGGCGCCAGGAGGAGGACGGTGCCTATCTGCTGGTGGAAAACCACTGCCCGATCTGCGCCGCTGCCACCGTCTGCCAGGGCTTCTGCCGGGCGGAGCTGAGTATCTTCACCGAAGTGCTGCAGGCGCAGGTGGAGCGCGCCGAACACATTCTGGCCGGCTCGCGCCGCTGCGCCTACCGGATTTCGCTCCTGTAACACCGGTTTTTGCCCACGTTTTCAACCGGTACAGATTATTCTGCTTGTGCACCCCACACCTTCCCTTCTAAGGTTGAATTAACGAACATTCAGGCAAACAGCGGGCCTCGCGCCCGCTTGGCAAATCCGTCGGCGCTAAGCGCGCAGCGGCAGAGTAACCCCACGGGAGTTGAACGATGAAGAAGCCGCATGCCGGATTCTGGCTGGCGACGCTGGGACTGGGCGTTTGCTGGCTGCTGGCGCTGCTGACTCGCGATCGGCTCAACGGCCTACTGCTGGCCGGCGCGGCGCTGGCGCTGATCTTTACCCCTGCCACCCGCCGTAAGGGCGCGGCTCTGGCTGCCCTGGGCGGTATCGGCATGGATGGGCTATGGAGCTACAGCGGCGTGCTGCACTACAGCGGGCAACACGGCCTGCCGCTCTGGACCCTCGCGCTGTGGATCGGCTTCGGCTGCTGGTGGTATTGGCTGCTGGACGTGGTCAGAGCGGCGCCCTGGCCGCTGGCGGTGCTGGGCGCCGCCGTCGGTCCTTTCGCCTACGCCGTCTCCTGGAAGCTGGGCGTGTTACTGCCCGGCGTGCCGCCGGAGTTCATGCTGCTGTTGCTGGCCGTCGGCTGGTCGATTTACCTGCCGGCCGTCAGTTGGCTGCAGTGGAAGCGGCGGAACAGCTGAACGGCTTGCGGCAGTCGGGAAAAATAATGCCGAAAGCCATTGCTTATCGGTTGCCCAATCGGGTTTACTGAGCGTTCTAATAATAATCATCCCTGCAAAAACACATCCCTATGCTTAGCCAACAAAGCCGTAGCGTCCTGCCGTTGATCGGGGCGTTGTTCACGTTATATATCGTTTGGGGTTCCACCTATTTCGTCATTCGCCTCGGCGTCGCGCAGTGGCCGCCGCTGATGATGGCCGGGATTCGCTTTCTGATTGCCGGCATCGTGCTGTTCAGTTTCCTGGCCTGGCGCGGCCACGCGCTGCCGACGCCGAAGCAGTGGCTGGCCGCCGGCGCCATTGGCATTCTGTTGCTGGCGGTAGGCAACGGCCTGGTGACGGTGGCGGAACACCAACATGTGCCGTCCGGCATCGCCGCGGTGATGGTGGCGACGGTGCCGCTGTTCACCCTCTGCTTCAGCCTGCTGTGGGGCATGCGTAACACCAAACTGGAATGGGCCGGTATTGCGCTCGGGTTAGTGGGCATCGTGCTGCTCAACACCGGCAACAACCTGGCGGGCAACCCGACCGGCGCGCTGTTGATCTTGCTGGCGTCGGCCAGTTGGGCCTTTGGCTCGGTATTGGGATCGCGCATCTCGCTGCCGGCCGGGCCGATGGCCGGCGCGGCGGAGATGCTGGTCGCCGGCGTGGTGTTATTGGTCGCCAGCCGGCTGAGCGGCGAGCACCTGGCTCAGATGCCGAGCACCGGCGGCTTTCTGGCGCTCGGGTACTTGATTGTCTTCGGCTCGATGCTGGCGATCAGCGCCTATATGTTCTTGTTGAAGAATGTGCGCCCGGCGGTCGCCACCAGCTATGCCTACGTCAACCCGGTGGTGGCGGTGCTGCTCGGCATCGGCTTTGCCGGCGAATCGCTGGCGCCGCGCGAGTGGCTGGCGCTGGTGATCATCGTGGCGGCGGTGGTGCTGGTGACGCTGGGAAAATACCTGTTCGCCCGCCCGGCCAACGTACAGGCCATCGACTGCGAACGGCGGTGATCACAAAGGGCGGTCTGCGGGCCGCCGTTAAAAACGATTCTTGTTTCACCCGGCGAAGGGGCTATAATTCCCGCTGTTCCAAGCAACCTGCGAAATTATTCCTATGCTGAAAAAAGCGTTCCTCATCGTCATCGCCCTGTGCGCCTTCGGTTCTCTGGGCGGCGTATTCCTCGCCGGGCTGAACATCTACACCCGTTCCACCACCCCGCATGAAGAAAGCGCGCCTGCCGGGGATACCGCCGCCACGCCGGCGCAAACCGAAACCCTTCAGGCCAAGTGATCGTCCATCCAACGCTGACAGCGCTGCTGTAAAAAGCGCTGCAGCTGCCGGACGCGTTCCGATACCTGCGAGCGATGCGGGCAGACCAGATTGATCGGCACCGCGTCGCTGCGCCATTCCGGCAACAGCTGCACCAGCCGCCCGGCGCGAATGTCGGCCACCACGTCGATCGCCGACTTGCGCACCACCCCGTGGCCAGCCAGCGCCCAGCGCCGCGCCACCTCGCCATCATCGGTAAAATAGCTGCCGTTCAACGGCACTTCGATCAGTTCCTCACCGCGCCATAGCCGCCATTCCACCTGTCGTTTGCCGCTGGGCTGATACACCAGAATGCTGTGCCGAACCAGATCGGCCGGCGTTTGCGGCGCGCCATGCCGCCGCAGGTAATCGGGGCTGGCGCAGATCAGCCGCCGGTGCTGCGGCAAAATGGGCAGCGCCACCAGCGAAGAGTCGGCCAACGGCCCGAAACGGAGCGCCACATCCACCGGTTCGCGAAACAGATCGGCCTGCCGATCGTTGATCAGGAGCTGCAGCTGAATATGCGGGTGCTGCAGGCGGAACTCATCCAGCCAGCAGAGCAGCAAATTGCGGCCAAAATCCGACGGCGCGGAAATCTGCAGTACCCCGGACAGCCCCTGATGCTTCTCGCGGATCGCCTGCTCTCCTTCGGCCAACGCGCCCAGCGCCAGGCGCGCGCTGTCGAGATAGCGGGCGCCCTCCTCCGTCAACCTCAGGCTGCGGGTGGAACGCACCAGCAGCCGCGCGCCCAGCTGCTGCTCCAGCCTTTTCACCGCGATGCTGGCCGCCGCCGGCGTCATGTCCAGCGAGCGCGCCGCGGCGGAAAAACTGCCGCCGTCCACCGTGCGGACAAACACCTCGAGATCGACAAATGAGGTCATGTATTTCCCCTCTTTTTAGCCCAATCAATTATTAATATTAATTTACAAGTGTTTGCTATTAGGCGGGCTTTTTTCCTCATTTTCAATCAGGAAAGATAGATCCCGTTGAAACTTACCTAAAAAGAGGCCTTAACATGACGATTCCCGACTCCCCCCTGAAACGACAAAAGCTGGTGATCCTGGGCGGCACCAGCGGCATTGGCGCCGCGGTGGCCTACGCGGCGGCGGCGCGCGGCGCTGAAGTGGTGCTGGCTTCACGTCGCCTTCCCCACGCCGGGGAGAAAAACGACGCGCTGCATCTGATGCAGGCCGACCTGACCGATGAAGCATCACTGCATGCGCTGTTTGCCGCCGTCGGCGCTTTCGACCATCTGGTGATCACCGCCGGGCCGTTGGTGGACGCGAAACCGCTGGCGGAAACTGCCTTTGAGCAGGCGCAGGCCGACTTCAACGTCAAATTCTGGGGCAGTTTGCGCGCGGTGCAGGCGGCGCTGCCGACGCTGGCGCCGCAGGGCTCCATCACCCTGACCTCCGGCCAACTGTCGCGTAAATACCTTGGCGGTCAGTTGATCAAAACCGGCATCAACGCCGCGCTGGAAGCGGTCGGCAAACAGTTGGCGAAGGAGCTGGCGCCGCGGCGGGTGAACGTGGTCAGCCCCGGCATCACCGCCACCGAAGCCTACGACGGCATGAGCGCCGCGCAGCGTCAGGCGCTGTTCGAGCGCGTAAGCGGCAGCCTGCCGGTCGGCCGGATCGGCCAGGCGGCCGACGTCGCGGCGGGTTACCTGCTGGCGATGGAGAACGGTTTCGTCACCGGCAGCGTGATCGACATCGACGGCGGCGGCCTGCTGTAACGGCGGCTAGAGCGCCGTCACGCCCTGTGCGGCGGCCTGCTGCTCCAGCACGGTGATAATCTGGTAAGCCGAGCGCGGCACCAGGCTGAAATCGCCGATCAGCAGGCGGTCGCTGACCGCCTCATCCAGCATCGCTCGGGCGCCGGCGCGCAGGATGTCCACCTGTTCCGGTGGCGTGCCGGCTGCGGTGATCAGCGGCAAACCGGGCACCGCCGCCGTGCGGCCGATGATTTTCAGCCCCTCCAGCGCCTGTGGCTGCGCGCGGCGCAGCAGTTCCATGCTGATGGAATCGATGGCGGCGATATCCGCCTGCCCGCTGCGGATCAGCTTCAGCGACTGGTAATGCGCCCCGGAGGCGATAGCCGCACCGAAGAATTTCCCGTCCTGCGCCAGCGGCGCGATCAGCGCGCGCAAGCCGTTGTAGCCGGACTGGGAATCGGTGCTGTTATACGCCACCGTCCGGCCGCGAAAATCCGCCAGCCGCTCGCCGGGATCGTCCGCGCGCACCACCAGCCAGCTGCGGTAATTCGGCCCGTCGCACCCTTCCACCCGGTAGTGGTAGGTGCCGATTAGCTGCACCTGCGGCAAGGTGCTGACCAACGGATAACCGCAGGTTTGGCTGAGCAGCAGATCCTCGCGCCGCCAGTGCTGCGCCAGATCGTCCGGCCAGCTAAGCCGTTCCGGCGCCGCCGGCAACCCCAGCCGCAGCAGCTTGCCGCGCAAGACCTGCCAGAAGGATTCGGCCTGCTCCCGGCCAACGCCGTACATCGGTAGAGACACCTGCATCATTTCCCCCTTACCCCGCCGGAGTGGTCGCCAGCGTCTGCTGGCGCCAGGCGGTGAGATAACGCACCCAACGTTCGAACAGCATATCGGTGATAATAGCCAACAACGCCACGACCGCCGCGCCCTGGATCACATAGGCGGTGTTAAACCCGCTCAGGCCGATGATGATCGGCGAACCGAGCGTTTTGGTACCGACGGTGGAAGCGATGGCCGCCGTGCCGATGTTAATGATCACCGACGTGCGGATCCCGGCGACAATCACCGGCGCCGCCAGCGGCAGTTCAACCCGCCACAGAATTTGCCAGGCGCTCATCCCCACGCCGCGGGCGATCTCGCGCGTGGCGGGCGGTACCGATTCGATGCCCGCCAGCGTGCCCTGCAGGATCGGCAGCAGGCCGTACAGCACCAACGCAATGATCGCCGGCTGCTCGCTGAAGCCCATCACCGGCACCGCTACCGCCAGCACCGCCACCGGCGGGAAGGTCTGCCCCACCGCCACTACCGTTTCCACCAGCGAACGAAACTCCCGGCCGCTGCGTCGGGTCACAGCGACGCCCGCCGCCACGCCGATTACCACCGCGATCAGGCTGGAGATCGCCACCAGCGACAGGTGCGCCCCCACCAGCGCGATAAAGCTGTCCTGCTGATAAATGGGCCGCTCCAAATCAGGGAACCAGGCGGCGAACAGGCCGCGCAGATGATCCATGCCGAACACCAGCGCCAACAGCAGCGCCAACGTCCAGGGCAGCGGATCGCGCAGCAGGCGCCCGATGCGCCCGCTCATGACAGCGCCTGCCCGGCGATCAGATCGTGGAAGTGCAGAACCCCCAACGCTTCGCCCCGTTCATCCACCACCGGCAGGCAGTCGCTGCCGCGCGCCACGAACACCGACAGCGCCTCGCGCAGGCTCATGGCGGCGGCGATCGGCTCGCCCCCAGCGACGCCGGGCCGCACCCGCTCCGCCACCGTACCCAGCGACAGCAGCTTGATGCCGCGATCGCTGCGCCCGAAGAAATCGCGCACGAAATCGTTGGCCGGCGCGGTCAGCAGCGCCAGCGGCGTGCCCTGTTGCACCACGCGCCCCTGATCGAGCAGCACCAGGCGATCCGCCAGGCCCAGCGCCTCGTCAATGTCGTGCGTCACCAGCACGATGGTGCGGCCCGAGATCTGATGAATGCGGGCGATCTCCGCCTGCAGCGCCGTGCGGGTGACCGGATCCAGCGCGCCGAACGGTTCGTCCATCAGCAACACCTCGGGATCGGCGGCCAGCGCACGCGCCACCCCCACCCGCTGCTGTTGCCCGCCGGACAGCTGGTGCGGGTAGCGACGGCGAAACAGATCCGGCTCCAGGTGCAGCAGCTCCAGCAACTCGGTAACCCGATCGCGGATGCGCGCACGCGGCCATTTCAGCAGTTGCGGCACGGTGGCGATGTTCTCCTCCACCGTCCAGTGCGGGAACAGGCCGATCGACTGGATCGCATAGCCCATGCGCCGCCGCAGATCCTGCGGTTTGAACGACTGGATCTCTTCGCCGGCAAAGAGGATCTTGCCCCGATCGTGTTCTATCAGGCGATTGATCATTTTTAACGTCGTGGACTTGCCAGAACCCGAGGTGCCGATCAACACGGTGAATTCGCCCTCGGCGATGTGCAGCGTGAGATCGTCGACCGCCGGCTTGCCCTGAAAAATTTTGCTGACTTGCTCAAAGTGAATCATCGGCGCGATACGTCCAGGATTGAAACCCAAAATTTAAACAGCGAATCGACGATGACCGCCATCATGACCACCGGGATCACCCCCAGCAGAACCAGATCCAGCGCGCTGCTGAGCAGCCCCTGGAACACGATGGCGCCAAAACCGCCGGCGCCGATCAGCGCCGCCACCACCGCCATGCCGACGGTTTGCACCGCCAGGATGCGCACGCCGGTCAGGAACAGCGGCAACGCCAACGGCAGCTGCACGCGCAGGAAAATCTGCCCGCGCGTCAACCCCATGCCGGTGGCGGACTCAATCACCCCGGCCGGCACGCTCTGCAGCCCCGCCACCACGCTGCGCACCAGCGGCAACAGCGCGTACAGCACCAGCGCCACGATCGCCGGCGCCATGCCGATGCCGCTGACGCCGTGCTCCGCCAGCCAGGGCACCGCCGCCGCCAGCCCCGCCAGCGGCGCGATCAGCAGGCCGAACAGCGCGATGGAAGGCACGGTCTGGATAATGTTCAGCGCGGAAAAAATCGGCCTCTGCCAGCGCTCGGAGCGAAAACACAGCACCCCGAGCGGCACGCCGATCGCCAGCGCCGGGGCCATCGTCGCCAGCAGAATGGTCAGGTGCTGCAACAGCGCGGCGTCAAACACCTCCTGACGATTGTGGTACTCCTTCAGCAGCGACAGCTGATCGAGCTGATGCCCGAACAGCAGCAGCGCCGGCGGCACCAGCACCAGCGCGTTGCCCAGCATGCGCCACAGGTGCGACGCGGTGAGGCGCGCCATGGCGTCGGCCGCGATCAGCAGGCTCAGCGCCATCGTCAGCCAGCAGCCGCTGCCCCAAGAGGTGCGCGCCAGGCGCGACCCCTCCTGCGCCAGGCGTTCGGCGGCCTGCCCACTGATCCAGAAGGCCAGCGTCAACACCCCGCAGGCGGCCAGCGCCGCCAGCAGCGCCCGCCCCCGCGTCGGCGGCAACAGGCTGAGGCTCGCCAATGCCGCCAGCGGCAACAGCAGCCACAGCGCCGGGCCGTGCAGCAGGGAGAACAAGGAGAGGCTTTTGCCCGACAACAGGCGATTGGGGGCATAACTGAGGAACGGCAGGCCGAACGCGGCCAGCAGCAACAGCATGAACAGCGTCAACAAGACGCGATGTTTTACGGCGATAGTCAAAGAAACGCTCCGGCTCCCTCGGTTAACCCCCTCTCCCGACGGCAGAGGGGGCACCTCGGCATTATCCCTTAACAAACCCTTTCTCTTTCAGGTAAGCGGCCGCCACCTGTTTGGCGTCCTGGCCTTCCACGGCGATCTGCGCGTTGAGTTTTTGCAGCGTGGGCCCGTCCAGCGAGGCGAACACCGGCTTCAGCAGCTCAGGTAGATTGGCGTGCGCTTTCAGCGCCGCTTCGCGCACGATCGGCGCCGGCGCGTAGATCGGCTGTACGCCTTTCGGGTCCGCCAAGGTCTGCAACCCCAGCGCCGCTACCGGGCCATCGGTGCCGTAGGCCATCGCCGCGTTGACGCCGGAGGTCTGCTCCGCCGCCGCCTTGATGGTCACCGCCGTATCACCGCCGGCCAGGGACAGCAGCTGATCCTGATTCAGTTTGAAACCGTAGGCACTCTGGAACGCCGGCAGCGCATCCGGCCGTTCGATAAATTCCGCCGAGGCCGCCAGCTTGAACTTGCCGCCACCGTTGATCCACTTGCCGAGATCCGACAGCGTTTTCAGATGATTGGCCTCCGCCACGTCCTGGCGAATAGCGATGGTCCAGGTGTTGTTGGCCGGCGCCGCGTCCAGCCAGACGATTTTGTTTTTGTCGTAGTCGAGCTGTTTCACTTTCTCGAAGCCGGCCTGGGCGTTCTTCCACGCCGGATCTTTCTCATCGGAGAAGAAAAACGCGCCGTTGCCGGTGTACTCCGGGTAGATGTCGATCTCACCGGAGGTGATGGCGCCGCGCAGCACCTTGGTGGTGCCGAGCTGCAGCTTGTTGGTGGTCTTGATGCCGTTGGCTTCCAGCACCTGCACGATGATGTTGCCGAGCAGCGAACCTTCGGTATCGATCTTGGAGCCGACGCGCACCGAGTCGGCCGCCTGCGCCAGGCCGCCGGTGGCCAGCAGAGCCAGCGCGACGGCAAAGGAACGTCCGCGTGATAAGGTGATTGCCATACTTTTCCTCTGGTTATACGTTTTCCGGCTCATGGGCCAGTTAGGTTGGAAAATCCTGAGAAACGCGCTTCCAGCGCGCAATAAATTTTTCCGTCGGCAGGGCATCGCCTCCCCCCTGCGGTTCACCGGCGCGCAACGGATGCACGCCGACGTCGATCGGCGTCAGGGCGTAATCGCGCAGCCACTCGCCGTAGCCTTGCGCGACAAATCCCTGACTGCGCCGCTGATACGCCTCGCGCTCCGCCAGATAGACTTCGCGCAAACCATACCAGGGCAGGCCGGGCAGATCGTGATGCACTAAATGGTAGTTCAAATTGAGAAACAACAGCCGCCACGGCCAGCCCGCCTCATTAATAATAGAACGTGCCTGCGGTGCGTCCACGGCGCGATGCTCAAAAAACGATCTCACCTTGGTCAGCGCCAACGCCGGATAGCTGATGGCCAACAGGTAAAACGCCGTGCCGATACCCTGCATCTGCAACCAGTGCAGCAGTACCGCCAACAGCGACAGGTGCGCTAACCACCTCGCCCAGGCGCGCCACTCCCCTCCGGCGAGCGCTTTCACCGCCCCGGCCAGGGTCGCGGCAATATCCAGCGCCGGGCCGAGGAGCACCCGGCCGATCAGCGTATTGCGCACGGCGGCCAACAGCGGCAACAGGCGGGGATAACGCCGCCACTGCGCGGCGCTGAAGTAATAGCTTTCGGGATCTTCGTGCGGATCGGTCAGGTGGTCGTTGCGGTGGTGGCGCAGATGCGAATCGCGATACAGCCCATAGGGATACCACACCGCCAGCGGCAACAGGCCGAACAGCTGATTGACGCGCGGCCAGCGCGTCGGGTGGCCGTGGATCAGCTCGTGTTGCAACGACAGGTACCAGGTGGTCAGGAGGATCAGCAGCGGTGCGCCAAGCCACGGGCCCAGCGCCTGCCAAGAATACGCCACGCCGAACCAGCCGCCGTACACCGCCGCCATGATCCCCCAGGTGGGCAGCTCCAGCCGCCAATGCCGGCGCCGATAAAGCTGCCTGATTCGTTCGCGCTGTTCGGGGTGCAAATAGTGGGCGTGGGACATGCTGCGGCTCGCGGTAAGAGATTTTCTCTCAGTATCCGTGAGCCGTTGCGGCGTTCAAAATAACGAAAATGGCAAAGCTAAGTGAAAATTCAGCGGGTTGCGTACGCGGCCTGCGGTTCGCACGCCACCGGGAAATTCACCGAATTGGCGATAAAGCACAGGTGATGCGCCTTCTCATGCAGCTGTTGCGCCAGTTGCAGATCGTCGCCATCGCGCACCGTGACCTGCGGCCGCAGCGTCACCGAGGTGAAAAAGCCGCCGCGCGCGGCGTCTTCGCGCATCACGCCCACGGCATCGTCCTGATAGGCCAGCACCGAAATCCCCGAGGTGGCGCACAGATGCAGGTACCATAATTTGTGGCAAGCGCTGAGCGATGCTACCAGCAAATCCTCCGGATTCCAGCGCGTCGCGTCACCGCGGAAGGCCGGATCGGCTGAGCCGGCGATATCTGCCTTGCCCACGGCGCCGATCAGGTGATCGCGTCCATAAGCGCGATAATCTTCCGTGCCTGCGCCCAGATTCCCCTGCCAGGTCACCGAGACCTGATAATGATGCTCGCCTTTCATGTCTTTTGCTCCCGTTGGCCGGCCAATGAAAAATTGTCTGGGTGCATGCCCGGAGAACACTATTGGCGGAAAAGCGTGAATACGCAAACGGCGAAACGAGAAAAAGCGGGCCGCGCAGGCGGCCCATCGGTCACATCCCTTCAGGGAACGAAATCGAGCACCACGGCGTTGAACAGCGCGTACTCGGTGGCGTTGGCCATCGGCGGAAACTGCGCGTGCTGCACCGCCGCGCTGGCCGCCGCACACAGGGGCGCATCGCCCCTCACGATCTTGCTGCTCACCAGCTTGCCGTCCGGCCGCAGCCGTATGCTGATGGTGCAGCGTTGGCCGCGCGCGTGTTCCGGCAAACGCAGCTCGCGGCTCACCGCGTTATGCACCCGCACCGGATAGCTGAGCGGCGTCGCAGTCTGCGCCTCGGCCTGCGGCCCCGGCAACGGGGTGCCGGCCTGATGGCCGGCACCCGCGCCGCAGCCGCTCAACAACAACAGCGCCAACAGGCCTAGTGTCTTTTTCATTCCCGATGTCCTTATTGGGGATTAATCTTTATCGAGCGCCCTTACTGCGCCGCTGGGTAAGCCTCACCGTCATCCGCGTAACGCTGCAGGCGCTCGCGCCACCACTTGGCCGCCAGGCCGCTGGCGCTTTCACGCCAGCCGAAATAGGCAGCGTCGCTGCAGCGCTCAGATTCAACGCGTTTCGCCACCAGTTCGCCGCTGTTCAGGTAAGGTTCCGCCAGAGAGCGCGGCAGATAGCCACAGCCCAGCCCGGCCAACTGCGCCTGCAGTTTGGCGTCAAAGCCGAAGACCGTCAGCGTATCCTGTTCTTCCAGCAGGTTCAGGCTCTGCGGCGCGTTGACGCGCGAGGTATCGCGCACCACCACCGCCCGGTGCTGACGGATCTCATCCTTCGGCAACGGTTCCGGCAGCGCCGCCAGCGGATGCTGCGGCGCGACGGCGAACACGTAATCCAGCTGCCCCAGGCGGCTGAACGCATAGCCCACCCGCGACGGCGGCTCGCAAATGGCGCCGATGATAATGTCGGCGCAGCCGTAAACCAGCGACTCCCAGGAACCGGCCAGCACCTCGTGGCTGAAACGCAGCCGGGTATGGTGATGCTGCCGATAGAACTCGTCGATCAGCGGCAACAGGCGGGCAAACGGGAAGGAGGCGTCGATCCCAAGCGTGATCTCGCTTTCCCAGCCGTTCTCCACGTAGCGCGCCTGCTGTTCCAGATCCTGCGCCGCGCGCAGCAGCACCCGCCCTTTTTCCAGCATCAGCTTGCCGGTATCGGTAAACTTCGCCCGATGGCCGGAGCGGTCCAGCAGGGTGATGTCGAGATCGTTCTCGAGCTTTTGCACCATATAGCTCAGTGCCGAAGGGGTTTTAAACAGTGCGGCGGCCGCGGCGGCGAAAGATCCGTGCCGGTCCAGCGCGTCCAAAATCAGCAGCGCTTCCAGGTTTAATCTCATGCTTTCTCCCGTGTATAAAAAAACTCAACAAGTCGGCAAAAATTCTGCGGTATCTTTGAAATCGCCCTCTGCCTACCATGGGTTTTATCGGCGTTACACTCATCAGATGTTCAACCGAAATATCACTGGGAAGGTAAATTATGTCCAAGTTTCAACTGCTTGATAAAGACAATTCCGCACTGATTTTTATCGATCATCAACCACAAATGGCCTTCGGCGTGGCTAATATTGATCGTCAGCAACTGAAAAACAACGTTGTTGGTTTGGCGAAGGCAGGCAAGATTTTCAACGTCCCCACCCTTTTCACCTCGGTCGAAACCGAAAGCTTCAGCGGCTATATCTGGCCGGAACTGCTGGCGGTACACCCTGAAATCACCCCGATTGAACGTACCTCGATGAACTCCTGGGAAGACGCGGCCTTCGTTAAAGCCGTGGAAGCCACCGGCCGCAAAAAGCTGGTGATCTCCGCGCTATGGACCGAAGTTTGTTTGACCTTCCCGGCGCTGATGGCGCTGGAAGCCGGCTATGAAGTGTACGTGGTGACCGACACCTCCGGCGGCACCTCCGTCGATGCGCACGAACGCTCGATCGATCGCATGGTGCAGGCCGGCGCCGTACCGGTGACCTGGCAACAGGTGCTGCTGGAGTACCAACGCGACTGGGCACGCAAAGACACCTACGACGCGGTGATGGCGCTGGTGCGCGAACACAGCGGCGCGTACGGCATGGGCGTCGACTACGCTTACACCATGGTGCACCACGCACCGGCCCGCACGGTGAAATAATTCCCCCTGCCCCGGCCCCGCGCCGGGGTATTTTCAGGAGTCGGTTTTATGGCCCATCCGCAGCATGTCACGCTGGTGATCACCCACCGTTTGGCGCCGGGGAACGAGCAGGCCTATGAGGCCTGGCTGAACCGCATCATGCCGGACGCCGCGGGCTTCACCGGCCATCTGGGCGTCAACGTCATCCGCCCATCCGACAGCGAACAGGCCTATACGGTGCTGGTCCGCTTCGACAATGTCGACAATCTCTACCGCTGGCTCAACTCGCCGCTG
Source organism: Serratia bockelmannii (assembly GCF_008011855.1). Classification (GTDB taxonomy): domain Bacteria; phylum Pseudomonadota; class Gammaproteobacteria; order Enterobacterales; family Enterobacteriaceae; genus Serratia; species Serratia bockelmannii. The sequence continues at coordinate 177,100 of NZ_VOUX01000001.1, read as the reverse complement.
CGCAAGCAATACATCGAAGAAGTCACTCCGCTGTTGCTGGAGAACGACCATATCGAGATCCGCCCCGGCGCGGAGTTCTGGTTTACCCCACCCAACCCCAACGTGCGCCAGCCGCCCCAGTGGAAGCAGTTCATCATCACCCTGCTGGTGATCTTCCCTTCCACCAATCTGGTGCCCTGGTTTTGGGGGCTGGCGCTGCCGCAGCTGGACGGCACGCTGCTCGGCCATTTTCTCAATGACGCCACCGTGGTCGCCCTGGTGGTGTACCTGTGGATGCCCATCGTGACTCGCGTTTTTCATCAATGGCTGACCCGCCGCTAGGCGGTTCGCCGGGAGAATGTTATGAACCACCACGCTTCATTGATCATCACCAACGGCAAGTTTCACACCGTCGATCGCCAAAATCCTACCGCACAGGCGGTCGCCATCCGCGACGGCAAGTTTCTGGCGGTCGGCAGCGAAGGCGAAGTCATGCAGCACGCCGGGCCGGAAACCCAGGTGATCGACCTGCATGGCCACACCGCCATTCCGGGCCTGAACGACTCGCACCTGCACCTGATCCGCGGCGGCCTGAACTACAACCTGGAGCTGCGCTGGGAAGGCGTGCCTTCGCTGGCCGACGCGCTGCGCATGTTAAAAGAGCAGGCGCTGCGCACGCCGAGCCCGCAATGGGTACGGGTGGTCGGCGGCTGGACCGAATTCCAGTTTGCCGAACGCCGCATGCCAACGCTGGACGAAATCAACCAGGCGGCGCCGGACACGCCGGTATTTATTCTGCATCTCTACGATCGCGCGCTGCTCAACCGCGCGGCGCTGAAGGTGGTCGGCTACACCAAAGACACGCCGAACCCACCGGGCGGCGAGATCCAGCGCGACGCCAACGGCAACCCGACCGGCATGCTGATCGCCAAACCCAACGCCATGATCCTGTACGCCACGCTGGCGAAAGGGCCGAAGCTGCCGCTGGAACAGCAGGTCAACTCCACCCGACAGTTCATGCGTGAGCTGAACCGCCTCGGCCTCACCAGCGCCATCGACGCCGGCGGCGGTTTCCAGAACTACCCGGAGGATTATCAGGTGATCGCCGAGCTGCACGAGAAAAAGCAGCTGACCATCCGTATCGCCTATAACCTGTTCACCCAACGGCCGAAGCAGGAACTGGAAGACTTCGAGCTGTGGACTGATATGCTCAAGCCAGGCCAGGGCACCGATTTCTATCGCCACAACGGCGCCGGCGAGATGCTGGTGTTTTCCGCCGCCGACTTCGAAGACTTCCTGCAGCCGCGCCCGGATCTGCCGCCGGGCACCGAAGACGAGCTGGAGCGAGTGGTGCGCCATTTGGTCGAGCACCGCTGGCCGTTCCGCCTGCACGCCACCTATGACGAATCCATCAGCCGCATGCTGGACGTGTTCGAGAAGGTGAACCGCGATATTCCATTCAACGGCCTGCACTGGCTGTTCGACCACGCCGAAACCATTACCGAACGCAATATTGAGCGCGTCAAGGCGCTGGGCGGCGGCATTGCGGTGCAGCATCGCATGGCGTTCCAGGGCGAATATTTCGCCGATCGCTACGGCATCGAAGCCACCAAACATACGCCGCCGGTAGCGAAAATGCTGGCGGCTGAGCTGCCGGTCGGGCTGGGCACCGACGCCACCCGCGTCGCCAGCTACAACCCGTGGACGGCGCTGTACTGGCTGGTCTCCGGCCGCACCGTCGGCGGCATGGCGATGTACGACGACAGCGCCCGTCTGGATCGCGAAACGGCGCTGATGCTGTGGACGCAAGGGAGCGCCTGGTTCTCCACCGAACAGGGCAAGAAAGGCCAGATCAAGGTCGGTCAGTTGGCGGATATGGCGGTGCTGTCGCAGGACTATTTCAGCGTGCCGGAAGAGCAGATCAAAGGCATCGAGTCGGTGATGACGGTGGTGGATGGCAAAGTGGTCTACGCCGCTGGCAGCTTCTCGCCGCTGGCGCCACCGCCGCTGCCGGTGCTGCCGGAGTGGTCACCGGTCACTCAAGTGCCGGGCCACTACCGCTCCGCGCCGCCGTCGGCGGCGGCCCGCGTCGGGGTAGTGAGCCAGGCGCACCAATGCTGCGGCCCGTGCGGCGTACACGCGCATCAGCATGACATTGCGCGCCGCTCCAGCATCCCGGTGTCGGACGAGAATGCCTTCTGGGGCGCGTTCGGCTGTTCGTGCTTCTCGTTCTAAGTTGCCAGCCCAGCAACTTATTACGCAACTAGCTTAATAAGATACTAAGTTAGTAAAGTAGCAAATTAATGGCGCTGTCCACGGAGAGCGCCATTTTATTGTCAATCGCGGTTGATCTCCAGCCAGCGCCGCTGCTCGGCGGAGGTGGCTATCGCATCCAGCACGCAAGACACCTTCCAGCCTTCTTCAAAGTCCGGCCACATGCGATCGCCCGCGGCGATGCCGTTGACCAGATCGCGGATCTCCACCGTTTTCTGATCGTTAAAACCAATGCCGTGCCCGGCGCTGATGCAAAACGCCGCATAGTCCGGGTGCTTCGGCCCCACCAGCAACGTCTTGAACCCCTGCCGCTCCGCCGGTTCATCATGCCGATACAGCTTCAGCTCCGCCATCCGTTCCTGGGTATAGCTCAGCGTGCCTTTAGTGCCGGTGACCACATAGGTCAGCCCCATCTTGCGCCCGCAGGCGATGCGCGACGTTTCGATCGTGCCCATCGCCCCGCCGGCGAAACGCAGCAGTGCACTGGCCTGATCTTCGTTTTCCACCGGCAGCAGGCGCGCCGGGTCTTGCGGGTCCGGGCGCTGCTTGATCACGGTCTGCATATCGCCAGAGACCGCCACGATATCGCCCACCAGGTAGTGCGCCATATTGACGATGTGCGCCGCCAGATCCCCCAACGCGCCCAGCCCGGCGCTGGCGCGGCGGCAGTGCCAGTCGATCGGCGTGCGCGGGTCGGCCAGGTAATCCTCATTGTGGGTGCCGTAAAAATGCACCACCTCGCCGATTTCGCCGTTGGCGATGATCTCGCGCGCCAGCTGGCTGGTCGGGTTCTTCATGTAGTTGAAACCGACCAGCGTTTTCACGCCCTTGGCGCGGGCGGCCTGCACCATCTCCGCCGCGTCGGCGGCGTCCAGCGCCAGCGGTTTTTCCGAATATACGTGCTTGCCGTGGCGGATCGCCTCCAGCGCCATCTCTTTGTGCAAGAAATTAGGGGCGCAGATGTCTACCACGTCGATCGCCGGATCGGCCACCAGCTGCCGCCAGTCGCCGGTCGAACGCGCAAAGCCGAACTCGGCCGCGCGCTGCGCCGCCAGCTCGGGCGTCACCTCCGCCAGCATCTCCAGCACCAGATCCCCTTTAAGGGGAAATACCGTGGGGGCCTGCGCATAAGCGATAGCGTGACAACGCCCGATATAGCCGGTGCCAATTAACCCAACGCGTACCTGTTTCATCATTTTCTCCCGTGACCGAAATTCTGTGTAGAACCAGGCGCGGCTCAATGAAACGCGCCGATTGATAACGGGTTTATATGGAATATAAATTTCAATAACAAGCACGCGGGAAAATAAAGTTCATATTCGTGATGCCGTTCATGAAACGTTGACGGGATGATGCAATGAGGAAAGCCCGGACGCGGCTGGTCGTATCCGGACGGGATAAAATGAACCATTTATTTCATATTACGGCAAACCGTTGGCACCGTGTTGCACGTAGCCAGGGCGTTGCATCAGGCGCTGCTGATAGGCCGCCAGCGCCGCATAATTCGGCCGCTCGAACGGCGTCATCAGCCAGCGGTTCAGCGACAGCCCCAGCACCACGTCCGCCAGCGTGAAGGTAGCGCCGGCGGCATAAGGGCCGTGCTGCGCCAAATGCCTGTCCAGCAGCCCCATCAGCCGATTCCACTCGCGTTCGGCGGCGGCCAGGCTGGCGGCATCTTGGTAATCCGCATGCCCGCGCACGCGCGACATGAACACATAGCGCCAGGCGCCGTTCAGATCGGTGGCCTGCCAGTCCATCCACATCTCCACCGCCGCGCGCGCGCCGGGTTCCTGCGGCAGCAGATCGCGGCGCCCTTCCCGCCCCACCAGATAGCGGCAAATGGTGTTCGACTCCCACAGCACCCGCTCGCCGTCAATCAGCACCGGCACCAGGCCGTTGGGATTCAGCGCCAGAAACGCCGGCTCCTGCGTGGAGCGAAAGCCGCTGCCCCAGTCTTCCCGTTCCAGCGTCAGCCCCAGCTCCTGACAGGTCCATAACACTTTGCGCACGTTGATTGATGAAGCCTTGCCCAAGACTCTCAGCATCGGTTTTCCTCTTATCTATTCTTTCCAGAAAGGTTTACATCCTTCACGCAGCGCTTCTGCACGCGACAAACCAATATCGATCAGCCGCGCATCGTCCAGCAATAATAATTCTTTTCGCGTCCTGTAGCGTTGCAGATACAGACGCCAGCGTGACCCACCGAATGAGCGCCGCCGCGGCGCGCCAGTAAACAGAGCCATCTTGTTATTCTCCCTGATGTTTTCGCGTTGCAGTCATCATGCTCGCCGAGAGAAAAACAATACAGATTCACGCTGGCGCTATTTTTTTCATACAGCTGCACCAAAAAACCCACTGAATGGTTTACTTTGAAAGCATCTGTACCGGTTTTTTAATTCTTACCGCCGATGAGAGGCCTCTGTATGACACGCTACGCCACGCTGGCCGCCATTCTCAGCCAACGCATTCAGCAAGGGTTGTATCCGGCCGGCCATCGCCTGCCTTCGGTGCGCGCATTGAGCCAGGAGCACGGCGTCAGCATCAGCACGGTGCAGCAAGCCTACCGGCTGCTCGAGGAACAGCGCCTGGTGGAAGCGCGGCCGAAGTCGGGCTACTTCGTGCATACGCGGCGCGCTCAGGCCGAGCTGCCCGCTATGACGGCGCCGGTGCAGCGGCCGGTGGACATTTCGCAATGGGAGCAGGTGCTGGAGCTGGTGCGCAGCCGGCCGCGCGAAGGCCTGATCCAACTGGGGCGCGGCATGCCGGACGTCGCCGAGCCGACGATGAAACCGCTGATTGTCGCCCTGCGCAACGCCGCCCGCCACGGCGACCTGCGCAGCCTTTATTACGACAGCATTCAGGGCGTGACCGCGCTGCGTGAACAGGTCGCTCGTCTGCTGCTGGATTCCGGCTGCCATATCGGTGCCGATCAGTTGCTGATCACCACCGGTTGCCAGGAAGCGATCTCCGCCGGGCTGCGCGCCGTTTGCCAACCCGGCGACATCGTGGCGGTCGATTCCCCCTGCTTCCACGGCACCATGCAAACGCTGAAGGGATTGGGCATCAAAGCGCTGGAAATCCCCACCGATCCGCTGACCGGCGTCAGCCTGGCGGCGCTGGAGATGGCCCTTGAACAGTGGCCGATCAAGGCCATTCTGCTGACGCCCAACTGCAACAACCCGCTGGGCTACATCATGCCCGACGCCCATAAACAGCGGCTGCTGACGCTGGCGCAACGCCACGATGCGGCGATCATCGAGGATGACGTTTACGGCGACATCGCCTATCACTACCCGCGGCCGCGCACCATCAAGTCGTTCGACGACGACGGCCGCGTGCTGCTGTGTAGCTCGTTTTCCAAAACGCTGGCGCCGGGGCTGCGCGTGGGCTGGATCGCGCCCGGCCGCTATCTGGAGCGGGTGCTACACATGAAGTTCATCGGCTCCGGCGCCACCGCCACCCAGCCGCAGCTGGCGATCGCCGAATTTATCCGCAGCGGGCACTATCTGCAGCACCTGCGGCGCATGCGCGCCCGCTACCAGCAGAACCGCGATCGCATGACCGATCTTATCCTGAAACACTTCCCGGTCGGCACCCGCGTCAGCCGGCCGCGCGGCGGTTTTATGCTGTGGATCGAATTGGACGAAGCGTTCGATACCCTGCGGCTAAACCGCCATCTCGAGCAGCAAGGCGTACAAATCGCCGTCGGCAGCATTTTTTCCGCCGCCGGCAAGTACCGCAACTGTCTGCGCATCAACTATGCGCCGACGCTGACGACGGAGATCGAACAGGCGGTACAACGGGTCGGCGCCACCATCCAGGCGCTGATGCCAACCGACAGTTTGGCGCAATCGGATTAAATCTTGACGCGATCGGATTATCGGCGCACGGACGGGCTGTTTTAGAGTAAGGCCTTCTCTTACCACTGGCAGGCAACAACCATGAGCAGCGATCAAATTCCGGTTTCCAACGCGTTGGCGGTGCGCCTCGCGGCGCAAGGCGTCGATCTCGAACGGGTCGGTCAGTTAGCCGGCTTGCCCGCCGGGCTGCTCAGCGAGCGGCGCGTAAAAGTGCGGTTGACCACCCACCAGTTCTTCGCCGTCTGGCGCGCCCTCGCCCAACTGAGCGACGATCCCGCCTTTGGTCTGCGGCTGGGCGGCGACGTCGCGCCGGAGCATTACGATATCGCGTCAGTCGCCGCACTGCACTCCGCCACGATGGGCGAGGCCCTGCGTAAAGTCGCGCGCTACAAACGGTTGGTGTGCCCGGAAGAACTGATGCTGGAGGAAGATGGCGACAGCGTTCGGCTGCATACGCGTTGGACGATGATCGAGGACCATACGCCGGAATTGCTGATAGACACCATGTTCGCCTCTATCACCACCCTGTGCCGCCGTGGCACCGGTTTACCGCTGCAGCCCAAGGCGCTTGAGGTGACCCGCCGTCGCGATCCCCACTCACCGCTGCTGCGCCACTTCGGCTGCCCGGTGCGATTCGACGCGCCGCTGGACGTGCTGGTATTTGACCGTGCGCTGATGCAGCAGCCGCTCATCACCCACGACCAGGACATGTTGGCGCTGCTGCTGCCGGAGCTGGAGGCCGAGTTGGCCGAAGCGCGCGCCGAGCAAGACTTGCCCACACAGGTGATGACGATCCTCGGCCGCAGCATGCGCGGCCAGCGCCCCAGCGTCAACAGCGTGGCCGCGGAGCTCTATCTCAGCCCGCGCACGCTGCAGCGCCGTCTGCAACGGCACGGCTACAGCTACCAGCAGTTGCTGGACAAAACCCGCCACCGCACCGCCTGCCGCTTGTTGGCGGATACCGATCTTGAGCCTGGGGAAATTGCCTTTGTGCTGGGATTCGAAGAGCTGAATTCGTTCAGCCGCGCCTTTATTCAGTGGGAAGCGCTGACGCCCAGCCGCTGGCGCACTCAGCGTGCAGCCGACCATCGGGAGGACAGAGCATGAAAGTGATTATCTTCGGCGCCAGCGGCATGGTGGGCCAGGGCGTGCTGCGAGAATGCCTGCGCGATCCGCGGGTCAGCGAAGTGCTCAGCATCGGCCGGCGCCCGTTGGCGCAGAGCCACGCCAAACTGCGCCAGCTCTCCCTGCCCGACCTGCGTGACCTGCGTGACCTGTCGGCGCTGGAGCCGCAGCTCGCCGGCTACGACGCCTGTTTCTTCTGTCTGGGGATTTCGTCCGCCGGCCTGAGCGAAGCCGAGTATCGCTCGGTAACTTACGACCTGACGCTGGCCGCGGCTCGCCCGTTGGCGACGCTGAACCCGACGATGGTCTTCATCTACGTTTCCGGCGTCGGCACCGACAGCAGCGAACGCGGCCGCAGCATGTGGGCCAGGGTCAAGGGCGCCACCGAAAACGCGCTGCTGGCGCTGCCGTTCCACGCGGTGATGTTCCGCCCCGGCGCCATTGTGCCGCTGCACGGCATTCGCTCCAAAGTCCGTACATACGATCTGATTTATCGGCTGTTCAAACCGCTGTGGCTCGGCGCATTGCGGCTGTTTCCCTCGCAGGTGAGCAGCACCGAACGAATCGGGCTGGCGATGCTGGCAGTGGCGCGCCGGGAAACCGCCTTGCGCATCCTGGAGCCGCCGCAGATCAATCAACTGGCGACGCGCTGAAATACCGTCATCAACCGCGCCGCCGCCAATACGCCGCCACCCGGCGGCGCAGATGCTCGATGCCCTGCGGATGCTCAATAAACTGCGCCACCGGCATCATCCGCCAGCGCTGGCCTTCGTCGCCAAAGCGAATGGCGGCGATCTGCGCCGGGGCGATCTCGCCGGCCATAAACCAGGTCGGCGGGGAGCCGGGCAGAACGCCATCGTAGCGCCGCCGCCAGACAACCTGACATTCCGCGATCGTCACGCCGAACTCTTCCTGCGTTTCCCGCTGCACGCACTGCAGCGGCGTTTCGCCGTTTTCCCGCCCGCCGCCAGGCAGATCCCATTGACCGGGCCATGGAATGCCCGGCTTGTCGTCCCGTTGGTAAACCAGCAAGCGATCGTCGCACAGCAGCGCGATCTTGGCCCCGCCAAACGCCTCGTCCGTCATGATTTCTCCGCTCCCGGCCCATCGCCTTTGACCGAACATCATACTTCATCCCCGCGCGGCCTGGTGTATAGTGAAAATCCGTTTTCACAACAGGTGAACAACAACGATGAACTCTCCGTTTCTGGTGACTCCCCAATGGCTTGCGCAACATATCAACGATGAAAATCTGGTGGTGATCGACGTTCGGATGTCGCCGGTGGGGCTAACGCCGAAAAAGGACATGCTTGCCGAGTTCGAACGCGGCCATATCCCCGGCGCGGTCTATTTCGACATCGACGACGTGGCGGACAAAAACACCGCGCTGCCGCACATGCTGCCGACGGCGGCGGAGTTTGGCGCGGCGGTGGGCAAACTGGGCATCAGCGAGCGCGATACCCTGGTGATTTACGACGAGGGCAACCAGTTCTCCGCACCGCGCGGCTGGTGGACCTTCCGCAATTTCGGCGCCGAGCATGTTTACGTACTGGACGAAGGGCTGAACGGCTGGACCGCGCTGGGGCAAGCGCTGGCAACCGGCCCGGCGCAGCCTGCCCCGCAGACGTTCAACGCCCGGTTCAACGCCGACGCGGTGGTGGATATGCGGCAAGTGGAACAGGCGCTAGGCACGCCGGTGCAAATTCTCGACGCGCGCGCCGCGCCGCGTTTCCATGCCGAAGCGCCGGAGCCGCGTCCCGGCCTGCACCGCGGCCACATTCCGGGCAGCATCAACATTCCGTACGGCGAGCTGCTGGAGAACGGCCGTTTCAAATCGCTGGAGGCACTGCGCCAAACCTTCAGCGACAAGGGGGTGGACATCAACGGCCCGATCATCACCAGCTGCGGCTCCGGCGTGACGGCGGCGGTGCTGGCGTTTGGCTTGTTGTCGCTCGGCGCGCCGCAGGTCAAGCTGTACGACGGTGCCTGGAGCGAATGGGGCCAGCTGAGCGGCAAGCAGCCAATCGCCCAAGATTAGGTTTCGATCCGCTCGACCACGATCTGCGCCAGCCGCTGCACGGCGGCCGAAGGCTGATCCTCGGCGCGGTGCAGCACCACGCCGAGTTGGCCAAGAGCGGGCAGCAGATCGGGGGCCAGCGGTGACAGGCCGGGCGGTAAGCCCGCCGCCGTGCGCACCGTGACGCCCAACCCGGCGCTCACCGCCGCCCAAACGCCATTCAGGCTGCGGCTGGTAAAGGCGATGCGCCAGGGAATACCGGCGCGATCCAGCGCCTGCGTCGCCGCGCTGCGCATCAGACAGGGCGCGTCGAACATCACCAACGGCAAGGGCTCATCCCCTTCTCGCCACGGCGCCAGCGCGAAGCCGGGCGAGGCGATCCAGTGCAGCTGCCGCTGCCCCAGCGCCTGATGAAACGGCGTGCTCAAACCGCCATCCCACGCCAGCGACAGGTCCAGCTGGCCTTTCAGCACCCAGTCGATCAGCTCGGCATTGCGGGCGATGCGCGCCTCGATGCGCACCTTCGGATTGGCGCGCGCGAAGCTGCCCAACACCTGCGGCAGAAACGTCTCGCCGAAATCCTCCTGCAACCCCAGCCGCACCGTGCCCTGCAGATCCAACCCGCGCACCGCGGCGGCGGCTTCGTCATTGAGCTCCAGCAGACGGCGCGCGTAGCCGAGCAGGGTTTCCCCCGCCTCGGTCATCACCATGCCGCGCCCAGCCTTGCGCAGGATCGGCGCGCCGACCTGCTGTTCCAGCTTTTTCAGGTGGGCGCTGACCGCCGACGTCGAACGCCCCAGCCGTTCAGCCGCCTTGGCGAAGCTGCCCAGCTCGACGCCGGTGACGAAGCTGCGCAAATCCTCGAGATCGAACGTTATTCGCCCCATGCTGACCGTCCTGATTTTTTGAACCATCAATCAAAATAATACCGATTTTACTGATAAAGATGGCGTGTCACGCTCTCCGGGTCAATGTCTTTCCGGAGAATCCTTATGCTCGCGATGCAATACCGTTTCACCCTGCCCGCCGATTACGACATGGCGATCGTCCGCCGCCGCATCGCCGATGTCGGCCATCGGCTCGACGCCTGCCCGCAGCTGATCGTCAAAGCCTATTTGTACGCACAGCGCAGCGAAGGCAGCGCCGAGAATCTCTACGCCCCCTTCTACCTGTGGAACAGCAGCGCCGGCATGAGCGACTTCCTGACCGGCGAAGGTTTCAGGGGCCTCAGTCAGGCGTTCGGCTGGCCGCGCGTCAATCACTGGCTGCCGTGGCTGACGCATTTCGATCGCCCTCATTTGGCCGAGGCCGCCTGGGCGACCTGTCAGGAGCAGGTTATCGCCCCCTACAGCGATCTGCCTGCGCTGCGGCGCCAACAGCAGGTGGCGCCCGGTGCGCTGGCCTCCATCGTGGCGTTCGATCCCGCCGAGTGGCGGTTAGTGCGGCTGGATGTCTGGCGTGAACCCCCGCAGGCAGGGCCGCAAAACGGCCAACTGTTCCGCGTCGGCCATCTGTCCGCCCCCTTTGACCACACTGCGCCGCGGGTTGACAGTCAAACTTGATATTGATAATCATTATCAACATTAAACATTCACTTGCGGCTCGCGGGATGCGGGCCGCTCTCCGGGGTCAACCGCCATGTCGTCATCACCGATCACACCTTACGCCACCACCTGCTGCATCGTGGGGGGCGGCCCCGCCGGGCTGATGCTCGGCTATCTGCTGGCGCGGGCGGGGATCGACGTGACGGTGCTGGAGAAGCACGCCGATTTCCTGCGCGATTTTCGCGGTGACACCATTCACCCATCGACGCTGGAAGTCATGCACCAACTGGGCCTGCTCGACGAACTGCTGACGTTGCCGCACCAGCGTGCGGAGTCTCTGCACGCCGAAGTCGCCGGGCGCGACATCAAGCTGGCGGATTTCACCCGCCTGCCGACGCGCTGCAAATTTATCGCCTTTATGCCGCAGTGGGAGTTCCTCAACTTTTTGGCCCAGCAGGCCGCAGCCTTCCCCAACTTCAGGCTGCTGACCTCAACGCAGGTTCACCAGTTGCTGTACGACAGCGGCCAGGTGTGCGGCGTGCTGGCCGACACGCCGGAAGGCCCGATCCGCGTGCGCAGCCAGTTGGTGGTCGGCACCGACGGCCGCAACTCGGTGGTGCGCGAACAGGCGGCGCTCAGCAGCCGATCCTTCGGCGCGCCGCGCGACGTAGTGTGGATGAAGCTCAGCAAGCAGCCGGGCGATCCGGCCTGGTCGATGGGCCACACCGGGCCGAAGCAAAACTTCATCATGATCGATCGCGGCGACTACTGGCAGTGCGGCTACTCGATCGACAAAGGCAGCTTCGACGCGATCCGCCGCAGCGGCCTGGAGAAATTTTTGCTGCACCTCGCCGAGGTGGCGCCATTCCAGGACGATCGCCTGCAGGAGATCGTCGAGTGGGATCAGGTCAAACTGCTGAGCATTCGCATCGATCGTCTGGATCGCTGGGCCAAACCGGGGGTGCTGTGCATCGGCGACGCCGCGCACGCCATGTCGCCGATCGGCGGTGTGGGCGTCAACCTGGCGATTCAGGACGCGGTGGCCGCCGCCAACGCCCTGATCCCGCCGCTGCGCCAGCATCGGCTGCAGCTGAAGCATCTGCTGAGCGTGCAGCGCCGGCGCGAATTCCCCACTCGCGCCATCCAGTTTTTGCAGATCAAAATGAGCCAGCGCAAGCCGGGCGAACGCCGCGCGGCGGGCGGCTCGCGCTTGATCGCCCGCGTCGGCAACAGCCGCTGGCTGCCGCGCCTGTTCGGCCGCATCATCGGCCTGGGTTTTCGCCGTGAAACGCCGCGGCATCTGTCCAACGAAACCTGCCCGCCGGAATAGCATTGGTGATTTTTTCATCGCGCCGTATAATGGTTAAATCGAACGATTTAATTAACTGGAGCGATTGAATGTACGCACTCACCGCGAACGAGGCCAAAACCCAATTCGGCGATTTGCTGCTCAAGGCGCAGCGTGAACCGGTGCAAATCAATCGCAACGGCAAACCGGTCGCCGTCGTCATGTCTGTAGAAGATTACCAGGCGCTGGAAGATCTCAAATTAAGCGCACTGCAGCAAAAAATCGCGCAGGCTACCGCCGAGGAAGACGCCGGTAAGGCGGTAGACGGCGATGCCTTCTTCAACCGTCTGCTCACCGATGAAACAGACTGAGATGCCCGCGTTTCGCCTCACCCCGCAGGCCCAACAAGATCTGCTGGCTATTCGTCATTTCACCATCGAGCACTGGGGCCAAGCGCAATCTCGCCGCTATCTTGAGCAGTTGAGAGAGGTCATGCATCATTTGGCAGATATGCCGGAAGCGGGTAAAGCTCACTTCCACGATCTGGGCGAAGAGATACGCAGTTTTCCTTACGCCAGCCATAGGATCTACTACCGCAACCGCCCTGCCGGCATCACCGTTCTCGCCATTCTGCATCAGGCGATGGTGCCTCACCGGCATCTGGAACAACGGCTGTAATTTTTCTTACTCAAAGGGGCACTGATGTTCACCGTTCGTCAGGCATTGCTGGAAGATTTAACGCAAGTGCGCGATATCGGCATCCGCACCTACCGCGCCCACTTCGGTGAGCTGTGGCACTACCCGCACGAGCTGGAGGCCTTTTTGGCCGAGGATTTTTCCGTCTCCGCGCTGGAACAGACGCTGCGCGATCCCGACGTGTGCTGGCTGTTGGCCTATGAGAATGACGCCCTCGTCGGCTATGCGCGGCTCAACGTCGACAGCCTGCTGGCGCCAACGCAAACCCGTGGCGCAGAGCTGCAGAAAATCTATTTCCTGCCGGGCCATGCCGGCAATGGCTATGGCCAGCGCCTGTTCGAACAGGTGCAACAGCGGGCCATCGAGCGCCGGCAAAAGACGCTGTGGCTGGAGGTGCTGCAACGCAACACCGGCGCCCAACGCTTTTATCAGCGCCAGGGATTGAGCATTTGTGGCGAGACCTGCTACACCAGCGCCCAGGGCTCGATAGGCATCTGGTATATGAGCAAGGCGCTGTAACCGCGCCCCGCTCCGCCGTCGTTTAGCGCGGCTCCCGCTGCAGCATCAGGAACAGCAAGGCAAACGCATTGGGCGCCAGGTAGATCAGCGCCCCCAGCTGCACCGCCAGCGGATCCTTCTTGGCCTGCCAGGCCATAAACCAGTCGCCGGCGACCACCATAAAACCGACGCCCCACACCGCAATTGCGCAAAGCGCCCCCAGCATCGCCCAGGCTTTGCCCTTGGCGAAGGCGGCGTAAGGGCCTTTCAATCGCCCGATCATCAGCACCACGCCCGCGGCCGCGAATAGGCCGGCCAGCGTTTCCAGCGTGGTGATGACCGCCAACCCCAACATGCAGGCCCAGTCGGCGCGGATCGCGCGCCACATCAGCCCCGGCGTTTGATAAGTATCCTGCATGGCAAGCAGCGGCCCCACCGCATTGCGCGCGGTGCCGGCGAAATCCGCCGTATTGTTCAACAGGCTGAACAGCCCCCACAGAGCCGGAAACAGAGACAGGACGATGCAACCGAGGCGTGACACAGTGATTTCGTTCATGGTTATCCTTAATGAATAAACGGGTGGCTCCCGTCCTCATGACGGGACCGCTATTGAGATCCTGATAGTTTGACGTGCACAATGTAAGAACTAATCTTACAATGACGCAGCATAGCCGAAAGTGAGGAGGAACAATGGGCAGAACACTAACGGTAGATCTGGGTGACGAACTGCGTAGCTTCGTCGAAGACCTGGTGGCCAGCGGCGATTACCGCACGCCCAGCGAAGTCATCCGCGAATCCGTGCGCACTTTGCGCGAACGTACCGCCGCCTCAAAACTGGAAGAGCTTAGGCGCTTGATCGCCGAAGGAGAGAACAGCGGCGAAGCCGTCGAATGGGATCGTGATGTGTTCATGGAAAGAATACGGAGCAAAGCAAAAGGATGCGCAGGAGAGTAACCGTTCGTCCAAAAGCGTTGGACGATATGGAAGAGATCTATTTTTACGGGTTGGCGCACTTTGGCTTGCAGGTGGCCGAAGATTATCTGCGCCGCCTGCATCAGGCTTTCGATAACCTTAGCCACCACCAACTCGGCAAAAACATCGATGCAATCGGCCCCGGCCTATGGGTATTGCCCGTCGCCAACCACCTGATTTATTTTCGACAGCACAGGCGGGAGGTGAATATCATCAGAGCGCTGCATCATTCCCGCGGTCCGCTCAGCCAATCCTTTTTCAGCTGACCCAACGTTAAATAGCCACCAGCGCGCGGACGCCGTCCTGTTCCATAGCGCTGCCGGCGCCGCGCTGCACGATGCTGCCGCGCGACATCACCAGATAGCTGTCCGCCAGGTCGGCGGCGAAGTCATAGAACTGCTCCACCAGCAGGATCGCCATATCGCCCCGCGCCGCCAGCTGTTTGATCACCGCGCCGATCTCCTTGATCACCGAAGGTTGGATCCCTTCCGTCGGTTCGTCGAGGATCAACAGCTGCGGTCGGCAGGCCAGCGCCCGGCCGATCGCCAGCTGCTGTTGCTGCCCGCCGGAAAGATCGCCGCCGCGCCGATCCTTCATTTGCCGCAGCACCGGAAACAGTTCATAGATCGGATCCGGCACCGCGCGCGCGTCGGCGCCGGAAAAACGCGCCAGCCCCATCAGCAGATTTTCCTCCACCGTCAGGCGCGGAAAAATCTCCCGCCCCTGCGGCACATAGGCGATGCCCGCCTGCACCCGCTGATGCGGCTTTTTACCGGTGATGGTTTCGCCCCGCCAACGGACGCTGCCGCTGCGCGCCGGGATCAGCCCCATCAGGCATTTCAGCAGCGTGGTCTTGCCCACGCCATTGCGCCCCAGCAGGCAGGTCACCTCGCCGATGCGCGCCTCGAACGACAGGCCGCGCAGAATATGGCTGCCGCCGTAATACTGATTCAATTCCTCTACCTGCAGCATGATTACGCCTCCTCAGCGCCCCAGATATACCTCAATCACCCGTTCATCGGCCTGCACCTGCGCCAGCGATCCTTCCGCCAGCACCTGTCCCTGATGCAGCACCGTCACGCGATCGGCAATGGTTTCCACAAACCCCATGTCGTGCTCCACCACCATCAGCGAATGCTTGCCCGCCAGCTCGCGGAACAGTTCAGCGGTGTAGTCGGTTTCAGCGTCGGTCATGCCGGCCGCCGGCTCGTCGAGCAACAGCAGGTGCGGTTCCTGCACCAGCAGCATGCCGATCTCGAGAAACTGTTTCTGCCCGTGGGACAGCAACCCGGCGGGCCGGTGGCGCTCATGCCCCAGCCGCAGGGTCTTCAGCATCTCGTCGATGCGGTCGCGCTGTTCGCTGCTTAAACGGGCGCGCAGGCAGGCCCATACCGACTTGCGGGTTTTCTGGGCGATCTCCAGATTTTCGAACACCGTCAGCGCCTCGAACACCGTCGGTTTTTGAAACTTGCGGCCGATGCCGGCGTGGGCGATCTGCATCGGCGCCAGCCGGGTCAGATCGACGGTCTGGTCGTAAAACACCCTGCCGCTGTCCGGCCGGGTTTTGCCGGTGATCACATCCATCAGCGTGGTCTTGCCGGCGCCGTTGGGGCCGATCACGCAGCGCAGTTCGCCGACGCCAATGCGCAGCGACAGATCGGTCAGCGCGCGAAAACCGTCGAAGCTGACGTTGACGTTATCGAGCTGCAGCACCGGATCGGTTTGCTGCCGGTATTTGTCCGCCGGCAGCGGATGGGTAAACAGTTCGTCGGTCACTTGCATCACCTTCATGAGGATTTCCTCCGACGCAGCAGGCCAATCACCCCTTTGGGCAGAAACAACGTGACGACGATAAACATCAGGCCGAGGAAAAACTGCCAGTATTCGGGAATGGCCATGGTGAACCAGCTCTTGGCGCCGTTGACGATGCCGGCGCCGAGCAACGGCCCCACCAGGGTGCCGCGCCCGCCGAGGGCGACCCAAATGGCGGCCTCGATCGAGTTGGTCGGCGACATTTCGCCGGGGTTGATGATGCCGACCTGCGGCACATAGAGCGCGCCGGCCAGCCCGCACAGCACCGCCGACAGCGTCCAGACGAACAGCTTGAAGCCCTTCGGATCGTAGCCGCAGAAGGTCAGGCGGTTTTCCGCATCGCGCACCGCGGTCAGCACCCGGCCGAACTTGCTGCGCGCCAGCGCAAAGCCGATGGCCAGGCTGGCGGCCAGCAGCAGCACCGTCGCCAGGAACAGCGCCACCCGCGTGCCGGCGGCGGTGATGGGAAAGCCGAGCAGCGTGGTGAAACCGGTAAAGCCGTTATTGCCGCCGAAGCCGGTTTCGTTGCGAAAGAACAGCAGCATGCCGGCATAGGTCAGCGCCTGGGTCATGATCGAGAAATACACCCCTTTGATTTTCGAGCGAAAGGCGAAGTAGCCGAACAGGAAAGCCAACAGGCCCGGCACCAGCACGATCAGGCACAGCGCCCAGGCGAAATGCTGGGTGCCGCTCCAGAACCACGGCAGCTCGTTCCAGGAGAGGAACGCCATAAACGCCGGCAGCCCGTCGCCCGCCGCCTGCCGCATCAGGTACATGCCCATGGCGTAGCCGCCGAGCGCGAAGAACAGCCCGTGGCCGAGCGACAGCAGCCCGGCATAGCCCCACACCAGATCGAGCGCCACCGCCACCACCGCGTAGCACAGGATCTTGCCCGCCAGCGTCAGGGTATAGGTGGACACCGCCAGCGGATGATCCGCCGGCAACAACGTCATGAACGGCATGACCAGCAGCGCCAGCAACGCCAGCCCGCCGATGCTCAACGCCAGCCGGGGCGCTTTCTGCACGCCGGTTACGGTCAATGGTTGGCTCATCAGTCAATCACCCTGCCCTTGAGGGCGAACAGCCCCTGCGGACGCTTTTGAATAAACAGAACGATCAGCACCAGGATCAGGATCTTGCCCAACACGGCGCCGATCTGCGGCTCGAGGATCTTGTTGACGATGCCGAGGCCGAAGGCCGCCGCCACCGTCCCCGCCAGCTGGCCGACGCCGCCGAGCACCACCACCAGGAACGAGTCGATAATGTAACCTTGCCCCAGCTCCGGCCCGACGTTGCCCAACTGCGACAGCGCCACCCCGCCAAGCCCGGCGATGCCGGATCCCAACCCGAAGGCCAGCATGTCCACCCGCCCGGTGGGCACGCCGCAGCAGGCCGCCATCGCGCGGTTTTGCGTCACCGCGCGCACGTTCATGCCGAGCCGCGTCTTGTTCAGCAGCAGCCAGGTCAACGCCAGCACCAGCAGCACGAACGCGATCACCGCGATGCGGTTCCACGGCAACACCAGGTTCGGCAACAGCTGCACGCCGCCCGACAGCCACGCCGGGTTGGCAACCTCGACGTTCTGCGCGCCGAACAGCACCCGCACCAGTTGGATCAGCACCAGGCTGATGCCCCAGGTGGCCAGCAGGGTTTCCAGCGGCCGGCCGTACAGGTGGCGGATCACCGTGCGCTCAAGCGCCATGCCGATCCCGGCGGTAATGGCGAACGCCACCGGCAGCGCCGCCAGCGGGTAGAGCGCCAGCCACTGCGGCGCAAATTGCTGAAACAGCCCCTGCACCAGATAGGCGGAATAGGCGCCGAGCATCAGCATTTCGCCGTGCGCCATATTGATGACGCCGAGCAGGCCGTAGGTGATCGCCAGGCCGAGCGCCGCCAACAGCAGGATCGAGCCGAGCGACAGGCCGCTGAACGCCTGGCCGAGCAGATCGCCGATCATCAGGCGGTGCTGCACGCGCTGCAGGCTGCGCTGCGCCTCGGCGCGCACCGCGGCGTCCGGCTCATTGGCCGCGTCGGTCAACGCCTGCAGCCGCGCGCGGGTTTCCGGCTCGCCCGATTCCCCCAGCAGCCGCACCGCATTGAAGCGCACCTGCGGGCTGGCGTCGGCCAATTGCAGGTTCGCCAGCGCAATGCTCAGCGCGTCGCGTACCTGCGGGTCTTTCTCCTGCGCCAGCCGCCGGGTCAACAGCGGCAACTGCTCGCCCTGCGCCTCACGCTGCAGCGCGGTCGCCGCCTGCAGCCGCACCGCCGCGTCCGCGCTGACCAACCGCTGCGCCGACAGCGCGTTGGCGATCAGAATGCGCAGCCGGTTGTTCAGCCACACCTTCTTCGGCTCGCCAACCGGGGCCGCCTCACCTTCAAGCGGCAGATAGCGGTCGCCCTGGCGTATAAAGGCGCGCTTCGCCTCGTCGATCGCCACGTTTTCCTGCTGCAGCCCCTGCAGCAGCGGCAGGCGCGCGGCGTCCGGCTCGGCCGCCCACGCCTGCAGCAGTTTGGCCTGCTGCGCGCGATTGGCCGCCGCGAACTCATCGGCAGGCCCGGCCTGCGCCAGCAGGGGCCAGGCGCACAACAGCCACAGCCCGGCGCGCAGAGAGGATAAAAACGGAGATTGCATCAGCTGCCTCTTCTGTTGGGCCGGCGCGCGTCGAGCCGCGCCGGCGCTGAGTGACGTTACTTGCCGCCTTTCACCGGGTAATCCGGCTTTTTGTCGTTGCCGGCGATATACGGACTCCACGGCTGCGCGCGCACCGGTGCCTCGGTCTGCCACACCACGTTGAACTGGCCGTTGCCCTCGATCTCGCCGATCATCACCGGCTTGTGCAGGTGGTGATTGGTCTTGTCCATGGTCAGCGTGAAGCCCGACGGCGCGGCGAAGGTTTGCCCGGCCATCGCCGCGCGCACCTTATCGACGTCGGTGGTGCCGGCCTTTTCCACCGCCTGCGCCCACATGTGGAGGCCGACGTAGGTGGCTTCCATCGGATCGTTGGTCACCGCGGTGGCGTAATTCGGCAGATTGTGCGCCTTGGCGTAAGCTTTCCACTGGCTGACAAACTGTTTGTTGGTCGGGTTATCCAGCGATTCGAAGTAGTTCCAGGCCGCCAGGTTGCCCACCAGCGGTTTGGTGTCGATGCCGCGCAGCTCCTCCTCGCCGACCGAGAAGGCGATCACCGGCACGTCCGTGGCCTTGACGCCCTGGTTGGCGAGTTCTTTGTAGAACGGCACGTTGGAATCGCCGTTGATGGTGGAGATCACCGCGGTATTGCCGCCGGCGGCGAATTTCTTGATGTTGGCGACGATGGTCTGGTAATCGCTGTAGCCGAACGGCGTATAGACCTCTTCGATATCCTTGTCCTGCACGCCTTTGCTGTGCAGGAAGGCACGCAGGATCTTGTTGGTGGTGCGCGGATAGACGTAATCGGTGCCCAACAGGAAGAAGCGCTTGGCGCCGCCGCCGTCCTCGCTCAGCAGGTATTCCACCGCCGGGATCGCCTGCTGGTTCGGCGCCGCGCCGGTGTAGAACACGTTCGGCGACATCTCTTCGCCTTCGTATTGCACCGGATAGAACAACAGTCCGTTCAGCTCCTCAAACACCGGCAGCACCGACTTGCGCGACACCGAAGTCCAGCAGCCGAACACCGCCGCCACCTTGTCCTGGCTCAGCAGCTGGCGCGCCTTTTCGGCGAACAGCGGCCAGTTGGAGGCCGGATCTACCACCACCGGCTCCAGCTTTTTGCCGAGCACCCCACCTTTGGCGTTGATCTCGTCGATGGTCATCAGCGCCACATCCTTCAGCGGCGTCTCGGAAATCGCCATGGTGCCGGAGAGCGAACTCAGAATGCCGACCTTGATGGTATCGGCGGCCTGCGCGCTCCAGGCCAGGCCCAGGCCGACAGCGGCGGCGGACAGCGCAAAAGCTTTGATAAAACGACGACGTTGCATAGTTCAAACTCCTGATGTGTGTGAAATCAAAATCGTTACGCCGAGCGCGCGGGCGGCTGAGCCCGCGCCTGGTGCAACATGTGCAGCGTTATTTTTCGCACTTCTGCCTTGCTGACGGCGATGTGCTCGCCGAGCAGCGTTTGCGCCTCCTCGCTTTGCCGCTGCAGGATCGCCTGCAAAATGGCGGCGTGCTCGCGGTAGGTGGCGTCCACCCGCGCCTGCTGGGTGAAATCCAGCCGGCGAATGATGCGGATCTTTTCGGTCAGCTCGCGGTGGATGCGCGCCATTTCGCCGTTGCCCGCCGCGGCCACCAACGCCTGATGAAACTGCTCATCGTGCTGCGACACCGCCTTGCCGTCCGCCAGGCGCGGCGCTTCGGTCCAAAAACGGCTCAGTGCCGCCAGCGCGTCCGGCGTTTCCCCGGCCGGGCGTTCGCACAGCCGTTTCACCGCCTCTTGCTCCAGCACGATGCGCAGGTCGTACAGCTCTTCGAAGTAGGCGAAGTCGAACGACCGCACCTGCCAGCCGCTGCGAAACAGCACCTCGACATAGCCTTCACGCTCGAGTCGAAACAGCGCCTGGCGCACCGGCGTGCGGCTGGCCGCCATGCGCTGCGCCACGTCGCTTTCGCTGAAGCGATCGCCCGGTAGCAGGCGAAACTCGAAGATGTCGGCCTTGAGCTGCAGATAAATGCGCTCCGCCAGCCCCTCCGGGCGCGCCTTGTGCTCTCCGTTGGTGATTTGCATCATCGCTCCTCCGTTCAGACCGCTTTTTCCAGCCACAGCAGGGCGTCGCCCGGCCCGACCGGCCGCCCCTGCCGGCAGCTGATGCGTTTAACGACCCCGGCGCGCGGCGCGGTGACCGCCAGCTCCATTTTCATCGCCTCGACCACGATCAGCGGCTGCCCGGCCGCCACCGCCTGCCCCGGTTCCACCAGGATCTTCCACACGCTGCCGTTCAGATCGGCGCTGACCAAATCGCCGTCGATGGCGTCTTCTTCCTCCGGCGGCAACAGCTGCGCCTCGGCCTCGTCGTCATCGCTGCGCCAGCGCGCCACTTCGGCGCTGAACGCCTGCTGCTGGCGATGCTGGAAGTCGGCGATCGCCTCGGCGTTGTCGGCCAGGAAACGGGTGTAGGCGGCGAAGTCGAACTCGCTCTCTTCGATGCGCACCTGCATGCGCCCTTCACGGAACGCTTCGCGCTGCTCGTCCAGCTCTTGCTCGCTGACCGGGTAGAAGCGCACCTGATCGAAGAAGCGCAGCAGCCAGGGCTCACCGGCGGTGAACTGCGGGTTTTTGAGAAACTTGTCCCAGATCGGCAGCGTGCGCCCCACCAGCTGGTAACCGCCCGGCGAATCCATGCCGTAGATGCACATGTACATGCCGCCGATGCCGACCGTCCCTTCGGCGGTGTGGGTGCGCGCCGGGTTATATTTGGAGCTCAGCAGGCGATGGCGCGGATCGAGCGGCACCGCGCAGGGCGCGCCGAGGTAGACGTCTCCCAGCCCGAGGATCAGGTAGCTGGCGTCGAACAGAATGTCGCGCACCTGCTCGCGTTGGCTCAAACCGTTGATGCGCTGAATGAAATCGACGTTGTTCGGCAGCCAGGGCGCCGAGGCGCGCACCGTCTGCTGATAACGATCCACCGCCCCCAGAGTGGCCGAATCCTCGAACGCCATCGGCAGCCAGACGGTGCGCGTCGGCACCTTCAGGCGGCTGACGTCCCCCAGCGCCCGTTCGCGCGCCAGCAGACGCTGCAACAGGTCGGCCTGGCTTATCAGCCGGCTGTCGTAGCGGATCTGCAGCGAACGCACGCCCGGCGCCAGCTCAGCCACACCCGGGATCGCCTCCTGCCGCAGCGACTGCATCAGCAGATGTATGCGCAGCCGCAGCGCCAGATCGAGCACGTTGTCGCCGTACTCCATCAGGATGTAGCCGTCCCCCGCCTGGCGATACGCCACCGCCGGGCGCCCTTCCGCCGCCGGCAGCGCCGCCAGCACCGCGGCGGAAACGGTCTCCGCCGGGGCCAGATCCGGCGGCGGCAGGGTGATGGCCTTCACCGCCGCCAGCGCTTCGATGCTGCCGAGCTGCGCCTGCTCCAGCGACTGCGCCTGCCGGAAGCCGATCGGATGGAAACGGATGCGGTCGCCCGGCTTCACCTGCCCCACTTTCCACAGTTCGGCCTTGGCGATGGTCACCGGGCAGACGAAGCCGCCAAGGCTCGGCCCGTCGCGGGTTAGGATCACCGGGAAGTCGCCGGTGAAGTTGATGGCGCCGATGGCGTACTCGCAATCGTGCACGTTGGAAGGATGCAAACCGGCCTCGCCGCCGTCCTCCCGCGCCCACTCGGGCTTCGGCCCCGCCAGGCGCACCCCGAGGCGGTTGGAGTTGTAATGCACCTGCCAGTCGGTGGCGAAAAAGGCCTCTATCGATTCAGCGGTGAAAAAGTCCGGCGCGCCGTGCGGCCCGTACAGCACGCCGATGTGCCACTGGTCGCCGTAGTGCGGGATCAGGCTGTCGTCCATCGCCTGCGGCGCGGCGATCGGTGCCGGCGTAGTGCTGGCCGCCAGCGCCGGTTGGGCGATCGCCAACATGTCCGCCACCCGCAAGGTGCGCCCGGCGTGGCCGCCGAACTGGCCCAGCGCGAAGGTGGAGCGGCTGCCGAGATACACCGGCACGTCAAAGCCGTTACGTACCGCCAGATAGGTGCGGCAGCCTTGCGTGGCGCGCCCCAGCGTCAATACCTGCCCGGCCCGCACCGCGATCGGCCGCCAATACGCAACCGCTTCACCGTTCAGATCGGCCGGGCAGCTCGCGCCCGTCAGCGCGATGGTGGCGTCGCAGTGAAAGCGCAGCGTCGGCCCCTGCAGGGTAAACTCCAACCCGGCGGCCGCCGGGTGGTTGCCGACGATGCGGTTGGCCAGCCGAAACGCGAAGTCGTCCATCGGGCCGGACGGCGGCACGCCGATGTCCCAATAGCCGAGGCGGCCGGGATAATCCTGCACGCTGCTGTAGGTGCCGGGTTGCAGCACTTCGAGGCAGTGCGGCTGGAAACGCACATCGTCCAGCAGGCGCGTCCAGACGTCGCCGCGCTGAAATTGCGGCGTGGCGATCACCTGCCGCAGATAATCGAGGTTGGTGGCGATGCCGTGCAAACGGGTCGCCGCCAGCGCCACGCGCAATTTTTCCAGCGCCTGCGCCCGATCGGCGCCGTGCACGATCAGCTTGGCGATCATCGGGTCGTAAAACGCCGACACTTCGCTGCCGGTCGCCACCCACCCGTCGAGGCGCACGTCGTCAGGGAAATGCACCTCGGTCAGCACGCCGGGGCTGGGCTGGAAGTTTTTCAGCGGATCTTCGGCGTAGAGGCGCACCTCGATCGCCGCGCCCTGCGGCGCGCGCTGCAACGCCGCCCAATCCAGCGCGTCGCCCGCCGCCACCTGCAGCATGCATGCGATCAGATCCAGGCCAGTGACCATTTCGGTGACCGGGTGCTCGACCTGTAAGCGGGTGTTCACTTCCAGGAAATAAAACTCGTCGCGCGCGGCGTCATAGATAAATTCTACGGTGCCGGCGCTGCGGTAATTCACCGACTCGCCCAGCGCCACCGCCGCCCGGTGCAGCGCCTGGCGGGTCGCCGCCGGCAGATGCGGCGCCGGGGTTTCCTCCACCACCTTTTGGTTGCGCCGCTGCAGCGAACAGTCGCGCTCGCCGAGCGCCGCCACCCGCCCCTGGCCGTCGCCGAAAATCTGCACCTCGACGTGGCGCGCCCGATCGACGAAGCGTTCGATAAAGGTGCCGGCGTCGCGGAAGAACTGCTCTCCCAGCCGTTTGACGCTGTCGTACGCGTCGCGCAGCGCCGCCTCGTCGTCACAGCGCGTCAGACCGATGCCGCCACCGCCGGCGGTGCTTTTCAGCATCACCGGGTAGCCGATGCGCGCAGCGGCGGCGACCGCCTGCTCAACGCTCTCCAGCAAGCCGGTTCCCGGCGTCATCGGCACCCCGGCCAACGCCGCCAGCTCGCGCGCCCGGTGCTTGAGGCCGAACTCGCGCATCTGCGCCGCCGTCGGGCCGATAAAGGCGATGCCCGCCGCCTCGCAGGCGTCGGCAAACTCGGCGCTCTCGGACAAAAAGCCGTAGCCGGGGTAGATCGCCTGCGCTCCGGTGGCCGCGGCCGCCGCGAGGATCTTGTCGATGCGCAGGTAACTGTCGGCGGCCTTGTCGCCGCCAAGCGCCACCGCCCTGTCGGCCTCGGCGACGTGCGGCGCATTGCGGTCGGCGTCGGAATAGACCGCCACGCTGGTTACGCCCAGGCGTTTCAGGGTGCGAATGGCGCGGCAGGCGATTTCGCCGCGGTTAGCGATCAGTACGGTAGTAAACATGTTCATGCCCCCTTAACGCTGGCGAGATAGTCGCGCCAGCCGCCAAACTCAGTGATATCCGTCGCGTCTTCCAGCGCCCAGGCTTCGCAGATAAACCCCTTCACCCGCCGGCCGTCCGCCAGCAGCAGCGTGCCGATGCCCAATGGCGCCGGAATTTCCGCCACAAACTCGCCGAAACGGGCCAGCGGGATGTCCCACAGCTCAACGCGGATCGCCGCCCCCTGCGCCGCGCGCGCCAGCCCCGGCTTCGGCGGCTCGGTATCGGCCAGCGCATACAGGCGATAGCAGGGGGCGGTAGCGGTTTGCTCCACCTGCACCGCGTCGCGCTGTGTCAGCTGGACGTTGAGCGGCATGCCGCTAAGGTGAGCGCCCACTACCGCCAGACGCACGTGCCCTGTGGACGGCGCAGGCACAGGCTGCGGCGGCAATGCCCGGCCGATAGCGCCGAGCGGCAAGGCGCTTTGCCGTTGCCAGCGCACGCCAAACGCCGCCAACGCCCGGTCATGCCAGGCGGGCGCGATCAGGGTGATGCCCGCCGGCAGGCCGTCTTCGCGCAGCGGCCCCGGCAGCGCCAGCGCGCTCAGATCGGCCAGGTTGGTGAAATTGGTGTAAGTGCCGAATTGCGAATTGAAGAGCACTGGCTCCTGCGCCATCTCCGCCAGGGTGCGGATAGTGGGCGCGGTCGGCACCACCAGCGCGTCGAACGGCGCCAGCCGCTGGGCGATTTGCCGCGCCAGCTCGGCGCGCAGGTATTCCGCCTTGTAGGCGTCGCAGGCGCTGTAGCCGAGGCCGTTGCCGACGATACCGCGCACCACCGGATCGATGGCCTGCGGGCTCGCTTCCAGCACCTGCTCAATGGCTACCGTGCGCTCCGCCACCCAGGGGCCGTAATACAGCTGTTCCGCCAGAGTGCGAAACGGCGCGAAATCGAGGGATTCCAGCGTGGCGCCGCCCGCCTGCAGCTGCGCCAGCGCTCGGTGAAACGCCCGCTCGGCCTGAACGTCGCCGAAAAACTCCAGCTGGGCGGGAACGGCGAAACGCGGCGCGGCGGGGATATCCGCCGGCGCGGTATGCGGATCGGGGCGGGAATACGGGTCTGCCGCGTCAAAGCCGCTCGCCAGTTCCGCCACCAGCGCGGCATCGGCCACCGTCAGCGCGAAGACCGACACCGTATCGTTCAACCGGCAGGCCGGCACCACGCCCCGGTTGGACAACCGCCCCTTGGTCGGCTTCAGCCCGACGATGTTGTTGAACCCGGCGGGCACGCGCCCCGAACCGGCGGTGTCGGTGCCGAGCGCGAACGGCACCAGGCCGCGCGCCACCACCGAGGCGGAGCCGGAGCTGGAACCGCCGCTGACGTAGCGGCTGTCGAAGCTGTTGACCACCGCGCCATAAGGTGAGCGAGTGCCCACCAACCCGGTAGCGAACTGGTCGAGGTTGGTTTTACCGAGGGCGATCGCCCCGGCGGCGCGCAGGTGGGCGACCACGGTGGCGTCCGCCGCGGCCTGATAGGTGAACGCCGGGCAGGCGGCGCTGGTTGGCCAGCCGCCGACGTCGATATTGTCTTTGATGGCGAAGGGCACGCCGAACAGCGGCAGGCGGCTGAGATCGCCGGCGACCGCCTCGAGCCTCTGTGCCAGCTGCCGATACTGCTGCTCGCGCTGCGCCGGCGTAGCGAGATACAGCCAGGCGTTATCGTCTGGGTTCAGCCCAGCGACCAGCGTTTCGATCGTCGCACTGACGCAGGTAAGGCGCTCGCCCGCCGGACGGGTTTGGTAATGGTGTTGCCATTCACTGAGGGTAAAACCACACGCTACAACAGGTTCGCTCATCGACTGAATTCCATCTGGTACACAAGATGGGATTCAACAGAGCAACCGGCGTGCCAATTTTTAATCTCATGATTTCAATGAATTATAATTAAAACTTATGACGGCGGCGGCAAACGGGCTGCACCAGCGGCGCGCAGCGGGAGAACAAAAAGAGTGCAATGGCGGGATGACGCAGAGGAAAAACCGGGGCGACGACACTCGCCGCCCCGCAGGCCGATGGGGATAGGTCAACCGCCAGCCGCAAGCTCAGTACCTACCATGTGGTGAGCGCTACCCTTCTCCAGGTATTGGCCGCCGTGCAAATATAAAAGAACGTGGAGTCTGCCGACCATTGGCCTATTTTACCGGGCGCAACGGCCGAAGCGGGGACAGCAACTCTGACACCTACAGGATCTCCGTTCACGTTCGCTGAATCATAAATATTCAACACTTTTATGTGGCCGGAGGAGAATTGGTTATTCGGCCCACCAATAGGATAAGCGCCGTTACCGGCCGGATAGATGCCATTATCCGCAACCGTTAACTGCTTGGTGTACAACCCGCTCCATTTAAATGAGGGTTGTCCTAAGGCGGTCGCGATATCCTTCTGCGGCGAAAAATCCGCCGGGGAGATGGATACGCCGCTGCTGGTCGTATTGTTATTAGCGCCAAGCGTAAACTTAGGTGAAAAACTAATTAAAGAAGCCCCGTCCTGAGCCAACCTGACGCCCGGTTCAAACCCCTGAAGGTTATTGCCTGGAGAAATGCCGCCAAAGTAATGGTAGCTGGTACTCCCTCCTTTGGCGGCATAGAACAGGTTATCGGAGCCGTCCTTGATACCATGGAAAATGGCCGGATAAGCGCCATGGCTGGCCCTGTCCGCCAAGGACCACGGAAGTTGCCTAGGAGCCATATCGGCGATTGCCGCGTTGGCGAATCTTGTCGTATTGCTCAGCATGTTATCAAACACAAATGCCGCCGCGATGCCGTTTACCGGTTCTGCAGCCACATTGTAAGTGGTATTACCCACGTTATAGAAACCGCCCCGACATTCAAAGGTGCTTCCATCACTCTGAAGAATGGTTTCACCTTCGCAAGTAAACTGCCCCAGGATGTTATCGGTGTTGGTTCGGGTGAGTTTGATCGCCGTAGCGCCGACGCCGCCGAACAGGTGGATATAGCAGAAACCGTTGTACCACGTTACGCTGTTGGCGTTTCCTCTCAACTCCAGCCCCACGCCGGCATCCGTATTTGTGCCACCATCGCCCGGATTGCCGGAGACCTTGATCTGACATTGAATTTCATGGAACCCCACGCCGTGGAAGGAGCTATCCCCGCCATTGCTTTCCATCAAGATGTTCGACAAGCCACGGTGGAACCGGCAAGAGTGAAAACTGACGAACTCGGTAAACGCACCGGCATAGCCGTTCAACAGATGTAAGTTCACAAAAAACTTCAT
The DNA here is from genome assembly GCF_008011855.1 of Serratia bockelmannii. Classification (GTDB taxonomy): domain Bacteria; phylum Pseudomonadota; class Gammaproteobacteria; order Enterobacterales; family Enterobacteriaceae; genus Serratia; species Serratia bockelmannii. The sequence continues at coordinate 149,427 of NZ_VOUX01000001.1, read as the reverse complement.
AATCAGCAATCTTTCATGCCGCATGAAACAGGAACCATTGATCCGATAGCCGGTGCCCGTATATAACGCGCCCTTGGCCGGCGTAATCGTCACATCGCTGATATATCTGTTGGTATGGATCCCGGAACCGCCTTTCGACTCAAAACACGCATGATCATTAGACGTCGGCTTAAAGAAGAATTTCGTACTAATCCAATTTTCGCCCTCTATCGCAATGCCTTTATCTCCGGTGTAGTTTTCTCCTCCTAAATTTAAGGTATCTGTAATGTAATAGTTACCGGCAGGAACATAGAGCTTCTTGCAGCCTTGGCTAATCGCATAAGCGATAGCCTGTTTAAACGCCTGCGTATCATCCGTACCAACGCCAGCTGTATCATTCCAATCGCCCTTCGCGCCGAACATCTGAGGGGTAATGTGGGGCACGCCTTCATTCGGGAAGGAATACTGAATGAGTTGATTGCCCGTTACCCCTGCAATCGTAGAGAGAATCGGTTTAAAAGCGCAATCCCAGACGTTCTTGCCAATGAGAGTCGTTTCGTCAAATGCCCCGCCTAACTCCAGCGCCCGAGCGGGAGAAGCAAGCTTAATCACATTCCCTTCAATAATGGCGTTTTTCCCATTCAAAAAGCGGATATAGCCAAAATCAGAGTCCGTTACCCGGTTGCCGGAAAACACCGTACGGTCGCCATAGAGCTTGATCCATACCTGGCTGCTGGCCCACCCGGAGTTGGTTATCTTGTTACCGGTCATCACGCAGCTATTGGCGAACAGAGCGACCTTACAGTTATTGATAATATTGCCTGAAAGGGTCGCCTCCGTTGCGGCAATGCCATTGAAGGCCGACGTCGTGGAGGTACCACAGTAATTTAAAAAGTTATCTGCGATAACAGACTCCGCGACAGAAATATCGTTATTGCCGTGATAATCGATGCCATTCTCAACGGTATCTTCAACGTGATTCCCGATAATTCGTGAATTATTCGTAGGGATTTTGGTGGGGTTATTCACTAAGGAATAGTCGATCTGAATGCCGAACCTTTCGATCGTTTTGATGTAGTTATTAGAGATATTAATGTCACTGATTCCACCCAGCGAGATGCCATAGCTGGTATTAACAATATGGTTATTGGCAACGGTCAGGTTAGTGAATGAATGAGGCGTGCCGGTCACTTCATTATTCAATGTCACCCCGCCCCCTCTTTGCGTATGCCCGGCCCCAGCGGGTTTAGCGGGTTTATGTCCATCATGAATATGATTGTTCACAATCAAGATGTCATAAGCATCTCGGTTCACGCCCGTTTTCAGCAAGATCCCGTCACCCTGATGATTCGTCAGTTCGTTATTCTGGATTGTAATATGGCGTCCGCCACGAACGGCGATAGGTTCTTCACCCAGATCTTTAAGTAAATTGTTCTCAAGGGTAACTGACGTACAGTCAGAAAGGCCCAAAGCATCGGTATGCATGCTGATGACGCAATTTCTCACGGTGAAGTTTTCACAACGGGTGAAAGCCATGCCGGTACACGCGCGAGTGGCATACCACCAAATAGGATCTGCATCTTTCTGAGTCACCTTTCTCGTGATCCTCAGATCTTCCACGATGAAATTCGACTGTTCCACGGTATTAAAAATATTGATTTGAGGCGTATCGTCATCCAGGTGAATTTCACCACCGCCATAAATATGGCAGTTGCTGGGGATCTGTAGAGGCTGCCAAGCCGAACCCAACGTCAACCGATAGACATTCGCCATTCTGACCTGGCGTTTTTTCATCGAGTTAGCGGCGTCAATCGCCACTTTAGCGAACATGGCGCTGACGGCATCTCGATCGTCAGCCAGGCCATCGCCTACGGCGCCGAACTGTTCAGGGGTATATTCAGCGAATTCGCCGCCGTCATTGACCTGAGCGGCGGCATTTTTTGTGTTGAACTGTGGATCTTCTTTTGACATTTGAGCCATTGAATTACTCCTCTGGATTTTACGTTTCAATCGACATTGAACGAACCCTAGAAAAGTAAACGGACGGGCGGCACGCCCTCCATCGATGACGGGTGGCTGAGGGCCAGTACAACAACGGCGGGCGGGAGAGCGGCAATAAAAAAGGCGCAACCTTGCGATTGCGCCTGATGTTCGGTGAACGCTGCGCGTTACTCGCCGCGAACGCGCTGCGCCAGCCCTTTGAGGAAGTAGCGCAGCATCTGATCGCCGCACGGGCGGTAGTTCTTGGTACCCTCTTTGCGGAACAGCGCACTCAGCTCCGGCTTGGAGATGCGGAAGTCCACCGCGGTGAAGATCTGGTGCATGTCGGTGTCTTTCAGCTCGAACGCCACGCGCAGCTTTTTCAGCACCAGGTTATTGGTGATCGGCAGCTCAACCGCCGGCGCCGGGAACTTGTCGTCCTTACCGCGCTTGAAGAACACCAGGCCGTTGAGGAAGTGCGCCATCACTTCGTCCGGGCACTTTTCGTAGCCCGGCTCGCCTTCTTTGATCACGTAAGCGTCCATCGCCGACACCGCCACCTCGAAATCGTCCAGTTTGATAATCTCGACCATTTTGGCGTTGTTAATGCTCAGCATATAGCGCACGCTGCGCAGCACGTCGTTGTTCATCATGGGATTGCATTGCCTTTACTTGTCTAACGGGGACGTGCGCATTGTAAAAAAATGCCCCATACCCAAAATAATTGGAGTTGCATCGCGGCGGCAAATTTGTAAGCCACCGGCGCATAGTTAACTATGTGACCGGGGCGCGCAAATGCAGCCAACAAAGAGGCAGCTCCAAGTATGACGGGTATGGCCGCACACCTTGAATGTGCGGCAGTATAGGGATCGGCAAGGGGTTTCTCAATCGATTTGGCTTTTTTGCTGATACAGCGGGATGTCTTCGCCGATGATGTACTTGTTGCGCAGCATCGACGAGACCTTGTCCATGATCATCACCACCACCACCAGGATCAGGGTGATGAACATCACCACGTCCCAGTTCCACAGCCGCATATTCTCCGCATACACCAGGCCGATGCCGCCGGCGCCGACGAAGCCCAGCACCGCCGCTGAGCGGGTGTTGGACTCGATCTGGTACAGGCTGAGCGCCAGGAAGGTGGGGAACGACTGGGTGAAGATGCCGTAGCGGTGCTTCTGCAACCCGTTGGCGCCCACCGCCGTCAGGCCGCGGCTGGGGGACTTGTCCACCGCCTCATGGCCTTCGGCGTACAGTTTGCCCAGCAGCCCGACGTCCTGCATCACGATAGCCAACACCCCGGCCAGCGGCCCCATGCCGACGGCGCGCACGAAGATCAGCCCCCAGATCGCCATGTCGATGCCGCGCAGCACGTCCAGCAAGCGGCGCACCAGCACGGAGATCGGCCGCAGCAGCGGCGTCGACATCACGTTGCGCGCGGCGAAGAACGACAGCGGCAGCGCGATCAACGACGCGGTGATGGTGCCGGCGAACACAATGGCGATGGTGATGCCGATCTGCTGGAAGTAGTACATGAACGGCCAATTGGCGAAGTCGTGCCAGACGAACATGCGCAGGAAATAGCGCCCCAGCTGCTGGCAGCCGTTGATAAACTGCGGCCAGCTAATGCCGAAGACCAGGAAGAAGAACACATAGTACAGCACGATCGCCAGCGCGATCAGGCCGACGGTGCGCAGGTAGCGCCCCTGCTGCGCGAAGATCGCCGGATGCTGCTGTTTCAACTGGCGCAGCGTTTCCGCCGATGCCGGAGTGCCCGCTATCATTTTGCCCCCTCCACCACGCGCTTGCGCAGCTCGCCCGACACGTAGTCGAGCACGGAAACCACCACGATGATCAGCAGCAGCGTCATGCTGACCTGATCGTAACGGTCGAGTTTAATGTTGGTCATCAGCTCCTGGCCGATGCCGCCCGCGCCCACCAGCCCCAAAATGGTCGACTGACGAAAGTTGATCTCCAGCCGCATGAAGCTGTAGGAGAGAAACACCGGCTTCACCTGCGGCCACAGGCCAAAGCGCATGCGCTGCAGCGGCGTGGCGCCGCAGGCCGCCAGCCCGCGCACCGGCTTGTTGGAGGCGGTTTCGATCGATTCGTAGAACAGCTTGGTCAGGCTGCCGATGGTGTGCAGCGCCAGCGCCAGGAAGCCGGGAATGGCGCCGATGCCGAACGCCATCACGAACATCACCGCCCACGCCAGCTCCGGCATGGTGCGCAAGAACGCCACCAGCGTGCGGATTGCCAGCCGCACCGAGGCCGGGGTATAGGTATTGCCGGCCGCCAGAAACGCCAGCACGGTCGCCACCAGCACCGAAAAAATGGTCGCCGCCAGCGCCAGCTGCAGGGTCTCCCAGATCAGCGGCAGCTGGATGTTCAGGCGGTAACCCCAATAGGCCAGCGAACCTTCGGTGCGCCCATCGGCGAACAGCAGGTGCCAGTGCAGCGTCGGCACGGTTTCGGCCAGGTAGTCGAAGAAGTGCGGAATAGACACCCAGACGGTGTGCAGGTTGAACTCGGCGAGGTTGCCGGCGCCCAGGTACAGCACCACCAGCCCGAGCGACCACAGCAGCGCTTCGCGTTTTTGCTTGCTGCGGATCCGTTGGTAATAGTGTGCGAAATCGGTATTCAAAGCAGGTCTTCCATCTTGATGGAACAAGGGGTTCAGCACGCTGACCCCCTTCATTCGGACGGCCGAGGCAGCCGGGAATTAACGGTCGCCTTTGGTCAGCTCGCGCTTCATATCGATGATGGTCTGGTATTCCGCCAGGGTGGTGTCGCCGATGTGCTGTTTGCCGCCCATCGCTTTGATAAAGCACTGGTGATCGTCTTTATCCAGCTTCTTGATGGCGGTGACCACTTTGGCTTTGAAGTCGGCCGGCAGCGAGTTGCTCACCAGGATCGGGCCGTTCGGGATCAGCGGCGACTGCCAGATGATGCGGATCTGTTTCATCAGGTCCGGGTGATCCATGCGGATCATGCGGGTGAACGCGCCGCTGGTGTAGCCGGTGTTGTAGTCGCCGATCATCGACGCCCAGGTCACCGCGCCTTCGAACTGGCCGTTCAGCACGCCAAGGATATCCTGCTCGTGGCCGCCGGAGAAGGTGACGCTGGAGAAGGTGTTGTTGTATTTGTTGTCGACCGTGCCGCCGAACAGCTTTTTAAACGCCTGATTCGGGATCAGGAAGCCGGAGGTGGAATCCGGATCGGCGAAGCCGATGGCCTTGCCCTTCAGATCTTCCAGTTTCTGGTACGGGCTGCCGGCCTTCACCACCACCACCGAGTGGTAGCCGCGCGACTGGTCGACGTCGTCGACCGCGATGCCGACGATGTCCACCGCTTTCGGATCCTTGATGTAGACCGAAGCGAACGATGACGGCGACATGCTCAGCACCAGGTCAATCTTGCCGCCCAGCAGGCCCTGGATCACACCGGAATAGTCGGACGAGTTGCGCAGCTTGGTATCGACATTCAGTTCCTTGTCCAGGAACTGCTTCACGCACTGGTTATCGCCGATCTGCTGGGTGGCGTTCTGGCCGCCGAGAATGCCCAGGTTCAGCTCTTTCGGCGCATCCGCTGCGGCAGCATTAAATACCATCATCGCGCCGGCCATCAGGGTGGTCAGACTCAATACTTTTTTCATTAGGTGTGCCTTGTGTGTAAAGGTAAAGGGTAAAGGTCAAAAGTGCTTCAATGGATCTGATTGGCTTCTTCGCCATACAGCTGGTGCAGGATCCGTTCGTTCAGTTGCGAAGGATGCCCGTCAAACACGATCTTCCCGTGGGCGATACCGATCACCCGCGAGCAATACTCTTTCACCAGTTCGACCGAGTGCAGGTTCACCATCACCGCGATGCCGTCTTCGCTGATTTTCTGCAGCGCGTCCATGATGCGGCGGGTGTTTTTCGGATCGAGCGACGCGACCGGCTCATCAGCCAGCAGGATTTGCGGGTTTTGCATCAGCGCGCGGCAGATGGCGACGCGCTGCATCTGGCCGCCGGAGAGGTGCTCGGCGCGCTGCAGCGCGTGCGGCAGCATGTTGAGCCACTGCAACAGCTCGATGGCGCGAGCGCGGTCGGCGTCATCGAACAGTTTGAAGAAGGATTTCAGGGTGGAGGTGTGGCTCAGGCGCCCCAGCAACACGTTGGTCATCACGTCCAGCCGCGGCACCAGGCAGAAGTCCTGGAAGATCATGCCGCAGCGCGCGCGCCATTGGCGCATCTGGCGGCCGGCAAGCTGGGCGATATCCTGCGCCACGCCATCGTCTTCGAAGTGCAGCATCTCGCCGCAGCTGGAAGGAATGGTGCCGTTGAGGGTATGCAGCAGCGTGGACTTGCCTGCGCCGGAGCGGCCGATCACCGCCACGAACTCGCCGGCGTGCAGATCGAAATTGATGTCATCCAGCACGCGCTGCTGCGCTTTATAGGCCTTGCCGAGTCCCTTTACCGATAATACTTTGCGAGATGCGGCGGCGTGCTGCCCTGGAAAGTCGTGCTGTGCCAATTTTAACAGTGCCTGAGCCATATGATTTCTCTGGTTTCAGTGGCTAATCATTATGGGCACCTATTAACGGATAAGTTTATGACAGTGGGATGATCGTTTTATGGCCGGGGCGTGACGCGTGCCGCCCCGGCGTGCGCATCATTCCAGGCTAAAGAAGTCCAGCCCCAGCGCCATCTTGACCTGCTGCAGCGTCTGCTGGCTGACCTGATGCGCGCGGCGGGTGCCGTGCTGCAGGATACGCGTTAGCTCGCCTTTATCGGCAATGAATTCGGCGCGGCGGGTGCGGATCGGCTCGAGCAGGCTCTGCAGGCAATCCTCCAGCAGCCGTTTGATTTTCACGTCCCCCAACCCGCCGCGCCGATAGTGCGCCTTCAGCTCCGCCACCAGTGCGGCGTCTTCGCAGAAGGCGTCCAGATAGGTGAACACCATGTTGCCCTCCACCCGGCCGGGATCGCTGACGTTGAGATGGCCAGGATCGGTGAACATGCTCATCACCGCCTTGTGAACCTCGTCGGCGCCGGCGCCAAGCGGGATGGCGTTGCCGCGCGATTTCGACATCTTGCCCTGCCCGTCCAGCCCCGGCAGACGCCCGACGTTGCTCAACAGCGGCTGACACTCCGTTAATATCGGTTGGCCAACGATGTGGTTGAAGCGCCGCACGATCTCGTTGGTTTGCTCCAGCATCGGCAGCTGATCCTCGCCGACCGGCACGTGGGTGGCGCCGAAGGCGGTGATGTCCGCCGCCTGGCTGACCGGATAGATCAGAAAACCGGCCGGCAGGCTGCGGGCGAAATCCTTCTCGGCGATTTCGTTTTTCACCGTCGGGTTGCGTTCCAGCCGCGCCACGCTGACCAGATTGAGGTAGTACATCGTCAGCTCGGCCAACGCCGGCAGCGCCGACTGCAGGCAGATCGTGGTCTTGTGCGGATCGATGCCGACCGCCAGATAGTCGGCCACGACATTGAGCACGTTGGCGCTGATTTTTTGCGGGTTGTTGCCGTTGTCGGTCAGGCCCTGCAGATCCGCCACCATCACCGTTTGGTTATGCTGGTGCTGCAGTTCGACGCGTTGGCGCAGCGAGCCGACAAAGTGACCTAAATGCAGTGGGCCGGTAGCGCGATCGCCGGTAAGAATGGTGTAGCTCATGACAGTGCTCCTGAAGGTCTGTAGACCGCCGGATCAACGCCACAAAAGATAATGCCGCCAAACCGGCGGCATTAAAAAGAGATGTGAATACTCGTGCCGCCTCAGAAGAGGCGCCACCATGACTGATTGTGGGTGGAGTGCATCGATATATTCATGCCATCAAGGTATACCCGCAGCGGCAATGCGTCAATAGCCCGCCGCCGGCGCGTAAGACGGCGTTACACTCCGGCATTTGCGTTCCTGGCCCGGCGCGCTAGGGTAAAACCTTCAACCTGAAAAAGGAGCGCATGATGAAGATCGGATTTGCCGGACTGGGTGGGATGGGCAGCGCCATGGCAACTAACCTGGTGCAGGCGGGCTTCGCGTTGACGGTATGGAACCGCTCGCCGCAGGCGGCGCAGCCGCTGGTGAGCGCCGGCGCACGGCAGGCCGAACGGCCGGAGCAGTTGGCCGATGCCGACGTGCTGATCACCATGCTGGCCGACGATGCCGCCACGCAACAGGTGGTGGTGGACAGCGGATTGCTGCAGCGGATGAAACCGGGCGCGCTGCATATCAATATGGCGACCATCTCGGTCGAGCTAGCCAAACGCCTGACGACGCTGCATGCGGAACACGGCATCGGCTATCTCGCCGCACCGGTGCTGGGGCGGATCGACGTGGCCGCCGCCGGCAAGCTGAATATTCTGGCAGCCGGCGATAGCGAACGGCTGAAGCAAGCGCAACCGCTGTTCGATGCCCTCGGCCAGAAAACCTGGCACTTCGGCGCCGACCCGGCGCAGGCCAACGTGGTCAAAATCGCCACCAACTTTACGCTGGCCAGCGCCATTGAAGCGATGGCGGAAGGCAGCGCGCTGGTGCGCAACTACGGCGTTTCCGGCGCCGACTACCTGCAGATGCTGAGCAGCACCGTCTTCGCCGCCCCGGCTTACCAGGGCTATGGTGCGCTGATCGCCGCCGAGAAATATTCACCCGCCGGATTCCGGCTGGCGCTGGGGCTGAAGGACGTCGGGCTGGCGCTGGCCGCCGGCGCCGACAGCCATACGCCGATGCCGTTCGCCGGAGTGCTGAAGGACAACTTCCTCGACGCGATGGCGCAAGGGGATGCGGATCTGGACTGGGCGGCGCTGGCCAAGGTGGCGGCGCGGCGGGCGGGCCTGAAATAACGAACGGGGGCGCTGGCCCCCGTTTTCCGTTCTCAGAACACGATGTCCGCTGCGGGCACGGCGCGGATCGGCACGCCGAAGCTGTCGATATTCGACAGCGTCTCGTTATGGTGGGTACGGATCAGCAGGCCGTCGGCATAGGATTTGTCGTGGCAGGTGTGGGCATCCGCCGCCAGCGTCACCGGATAGCCGTGCGCCGCGGCGCTGCGCACCGTGGTATCGATGCAAAACGGCGTGGAGTAACCGCAAACCACCAACTGCGATACGCCGTTGGCGATCAGCAACGCGCCAAGCGAAGTGCGCAGGAACGAGTCCGGCGTGGTTTTATCCACCCGATGGTCGCCTGGCGCCACCTTCAGCGCCGCAAGCACTTGCCAGGCGGCGCTGCCGTGCGGCAGTTCGTCGTCCGGCGTATGGTGCTGAATGACGACAACCGGCACGCCCGCCCGGCGGGCGCGCTCGCTCAGTTGGTTGATGCGCGCAACGGTGCCCGCGGCATCCGCCGGCGGCGGCGTAAACAATCCTTCCTGCACATCGATAATCAACAGCGCGGTGGTCATGGCGGCTCCCGAAGATTAAGCCGCGTCAGCACACCGGCTGGCGCGGGCGGAAAATATGATCGACGCCCTGCTCACGCAACCGGTTCACCAGATCGTGCCCGCCGTTCGGCGTGGCGTGCGCCAGCTGGCGCTCGGCGGTAAACACCGGGCTGGCCCAAAACAGGTTCACCGGATCGCCGTACTGCTGCGGCAGAGCCAGGTGCGCGCTATGCGGGTAGAAGGACGACGATAAAATATAGCCCTCGTAGCCCAGCGGCGCCACGTCCGACTCCAGCGTATGCCCTTCGCCGATCCAGGTCAGCCGCGCCCAAGGCGCGTGCGCGAAACCGGCCAGCGCGCTGGCCATCTGCACCGCGTTGTCTTCGGTCATGTATTGGCTGTCGATGGCGATCGCCATCTCCATGCGGCGATAGCGCGAAGCCTCATCGTTGAACAGGATCTCCACCCACGGCATCGGCCGAATGCTGACGCCCATGGTGAGGAAGTAATAGATGCCGTCGCGCTCGTGCTGAGTGATGGCCATCGGCGGCCACTTGCCCTGATCGATGGCGTAGTATTTTACCGAAGGGCCGAAATGCTGCTCATAGCGCGCCTGAAAATCGCGCTGCATCTTCGGCCACGGATTGCCCTCTTCACGCTGCCAGCTGCGCCAAAACTGGCGGGTGCTTTCCGCCTGCGCATATTGCGTGTTGGTCGAGGCCGAACCGAGTGGATAGGCCAACGGGCTCTCCTTGATGCAGCTGGCCGAATAGCACACCGAATGGTCGATATACAGGCTCCAGCCGGGGATCACCGCCAGCAGTTGGCCGTAATACCACAGGGCCGCGCCGTCGTCGCTTTCGCTCCACACCACCATCAGCCCTTCCGGGTTCAGCGGCGCTTCCCCTTCCAGGTTGCGGCAAAATTCCGCCGCCAGCATCGGCGGTTGCCCCTGCTCCAGCGCGGCGCGGTCTTCCTGCAGCGGCGCGGCGGCCAGATTGCGCAGCCAGCAGGCGCGCACCTGATAGCGATCGCTGTAGGCTTCGGCGGGATAGATGTAAAAATAGGCTGCCCGGTGATCTTGCTGAACCACCGCGACCAGCGTCTGGTTCTCATTGCTGACTTCAGCAAGTACGTATGACTCGTTCATATCACCTCAATAGGGTCAGGGCGCGGCAGAATCGGCTGCGCGCAAAAAATGGAATGTGGCTTTGCCCTCAAGTGTAAAACGCATTACTGGCCGGATCACCCGTAAAAGTCTCAAAAACGGCCGTAAACGAAGATAAACAAAGGTTAATTATAGCGGCTGCGGCTCATGACGGCTGAGTGATGCGCCGCACCGCGCGCTGATAGGAACCGTTGCGCATCGACGCGCCCAGCACTTTGCCGAGGCCTGCAGCCCCCGTTCGCACCAACCGCCGCCGCAACGCGCCCGGATGAAAGCCGAACTGCCGCTGCGCCCAATCGGGCAACAGATCGATGCCCGCCTGCATCACCACCCCGCCGAGCGGGCGCGCCAACGCGCTCGGCGCCGGCGCCTTCAGCAGAATGCGCGCCACCTCTTGGGTGCGTTCGTCACAGACCAGCTGCGGCCGCATCGCCTGCAGATAGTCGTCTACCTCCGCGCAGGACTGAGGGATAGCTGTCGCCCCCAGCGCGGCGGCCACGCGCGCCGCTTCGCGGTAGTATTGATCCTGCAAATCGCGGGAAAGATGCGGGTTGCGGTAGCGCAGGTGGCTGGCCAGAAAACGGCTGCTCTCCGCCACGTGCACCCAGGTCAGCAGCGCCGGATCGCTGGCGGCATAGGGCGTGCCGTCGCTGCCGACGCCGGTCACCCGCAGGTGGATGGCTTTGACTTTGGCGATCAGCCGCTCCGCCTCGGCGGTCGGGCCGAAGGTGGTAACCGACACGAACTGGCTGGTGCGGCGCAGGCGGCCAATCATATCGTCGCGGAAGTTGGAGTGATCCCATACGCCGGCCAGCGCCAACGGGTGCAGCATTTGCAACAGCAAGGCGCTGACGCCGCCGCACAGCATTGGGGTGAAATCGCGGTGTACCTGCCAGATGACCGACTGCGGGCCGAACAGCCCCGGATCGCCGGGCGGATTCTCAAAATCGACGCCGCCGAGCGCCAACCCGGTCAGGCTGAGCACCTGTTTTTCTATCGCTGCGCGTACCGCTTCCATCCTGCCGCCCTCTTGCTCATTCAGCGGCCAGTGTATCACGCGGCGAGCGCCTCATTGCGCCCTGCGGCGGTTGAAAGCATTAACTTACTGAATTACAGTTGTTATACCGCTTGCAACCAGGCGGGCCTATTCGATCCACTGCAGAGGCGCTTTGCAGGGCGTTAACCCACGTTAATTCGGCACTAACCCCACAAAACCTCTATCTAGTTTCTTTTCCTTCAACTTAGATAGCAGAGAGTTCGATGATTACCATCAGAGCACGCGCGGCGGAAGACAACGCGCAATTGGCAGATATCTGGCTGCGTTCGGTGCGCGCCACTCACCACTTTTTAACCGAAGACAACATCGCACAGCTGTTCCCGCTGGTGCTGAACGACTACCTGCCGGCGGTCAACGTTTGGGTGGCCGAAGAGCGGCCGGGGCATCCCTGCGGCTTTATCGGTCTGAACGGCAACAAGGTGGAGATGCTGTTTATCGACGCCGATCAGCGCGGCAAAGGGGTGGGCAAAGCGCTGCTGACCCACGCGGAAACGCTGCACGATGAGCTGCAGCTGGACGTGAACGAGCAAAATCCGCAGGCCAGCGGCTTCTACCGCCACTACGGTTTTGTCATCACCGGCCGCTCGCCGCTCGACGGCCAGGGCAACCCGTTCCCGCTGCTGCACATGAAGCTGGAAAAACGCTAGCCCTCCACCGGCCGCCCAGCGGCCGGTTTTCTCCCCCCATGGCGCCCGCCGTTTAATATATCAAATCAGAATAAGTAATAGATTTTACATTCTTCCTGTCACTATCAACCCTCGGTAGGATTGCCCGGTATTCACCCGCAACAGAGGTTCCGTCCGCCACTTCCCGCCGGGTTGTGCCCCGCTGAAAAGCCGAACGATCCCTGTCCGGCGCAACGCGCTCCGGACGGAATGCTGTGATGTATCGATAAGGATCCGCTTCGTTATGATCGTTCTTTCGAACGTTTGCAAAACTTTTGACAGCGCACAGGGCCGCGTCGTGGCAGTTGACGACGTCAGTCTGGCGATAGAGGCCGGGCAAATTTACGGCATCATCGGCTACAGCGGCGCCGGGAAAAGCACGCTGATCCGCCTGCTCAACGGCCTGGAAACGCCCACCAGCGGCCGCATTGACGTGGGCGGTTTCGATATTGCCCGCGCCAAAGGGAGCCATCTGCGCCAGGCACGCCTGAAAATCAGCATGGTGTTCCAGCACTTCAACCTGCTGTGGTCGCGCACCGTCAGCCAGAATATCGCTTTTTCCATGCAGATCGCCGGCGTGCCCAAGGCGCAGATTGCGCCGCGCGTGGCGGAACTGATCGCGCTGGTCGGCCTGCAGGGGCGCGAAAACGCCTATCCGTCGCAGCTCAGCGGCGGCCAGAAACAGCGCGTCGGCATCGCCCGCGCGCTGGCCAATAACCCGAGCGTGCTGCTGTGCGACGAGGCCACCTCGGCGCTCGATCCGCAAACCACCGACGCCATTCTCGACCTGCTGCTGGACATCAATCGCCAGCTGAAATTGACCATCGTGCTGATCACCCACGAGATGCACGTGGTGCGCAAAATCTGCCACCGCGTGGCGGTGATGGAAAACGGCCGCATCGTCGAAGAAGGCCCGGTGCTTGACGTGTTCACCCGGCCACAGCAGCCGATCACCCGGCAGTTCGTCAAACAGGTGTCGCAGTATGCGGACACGGAAGAGAGCTTCAATCCGCGGCTCACCGCTCATCTGCCGGGAGCGATTTTCAAGCTGACCTTCGTTGGTGTGCAAACCCATCAGGCGGTGATCTCCGAAGTGATCCGGCGCTACGCCCTGACCGTCAACATTCTGCACGGCAAGATCAGCCACACCCTCAACGGTTCGTTCGGCGAACTGTACATTCACGCCGAAGGCAACGAACAACAAGTCGCCGACATGCTCAGCCTGCTGCACGAAAGAGATATCGCCGTCGAGGTTATCCAACATGATTGAATCCCTGTTCCCCCACCTGCGTCTGGACCAACTGTGGGACGCCACCTGGGAAACGCTGTACATGACCGGCATCGCCGGTTTGGCCACGCTGGTGCTGGGCATCGTGCTCGGCGTGCTGCTGTTTTTAACCTCGAAGGGCCAGCTGCTGCAGAACCGGGCTGTCTACTCGCTGATCTCCGTACTGGTCAACGTCTTCCGCTCCATTCCGTTCATCATTCTGATCGTGCTGCTGATCCCGTTCACCAAATCGCTGATCGGCACCATTCTCGGCGCGGACGCTGCCCTGCCGGCGCTGATCGTTGGCGCGGCGCCGTTCTACGCCCGGTTGGTGGAGATCGCGCTGCGCGAGGTCGACAAAGGGGTAATCGAAGCGGCGCGGTCGATGGGCGCCAAAAACCGCACCCTGATTTTCCGCGTATTGCTGCCGGAGAGTTCCCCGGCGCTGGTTTCCGGCATCACCGTCACCCTGATCGCGCTGGTGAGCTACACCGCGATGGCCGGGGTGATCGGCGCCGGTGGCCTGGGCAACCTGGCCTATCTGGAAGGCTTCCAACGCAACCACAGTGACGTGACGCTGGTGGCGACGCTGACGATTCTGCTGATCGTTTTCGTCATTCAGTTCATTGGCGACACCCTGACAAGAACGCTCGATAAACGTTAATTAACCAAGGAAAACGATGATGAAAAAGCACTTACTGATGTTGGCTTTCGCCTCTGTCGCCACCCTCGCCTCTTACGGCGCCGCCGCGGCGACCAAGCTGGTGGTCGGCGCCTCCAACGTGCCGCACGCCGAGATCCTCGAACAGGCCAAACCGATACTGGCGAAGGAAGGCATCGATCTGCAGATCAAGCGCTTCCAGGATTACATTCTGCCGAACACCGCCTTGGCCAGCCACGACATCGACGCCAACTACTTCCAGCACGTGCCTTACCTGAACTCGGTGCTGAAAGACCACGCCGACGACAAGAGCTACGACTTCGTCAGCGCCGGCGCGATCCATATTGAGCCTATCGGCATCTACTCGAAGAAGTACAAGAGCCTGAAAGATCTGCCGGAAAACGGCAAAATCATCATGCGCGACGCGGTGGCGGAAGAAGGCCGCATTCTGTCAATCTTTGAACAGCAAGGCGTGATCAAGCTGAAGCCAGGGGTGAGCAAGGTGGACGCGCGCATCGCCGACGTGGTGGAAAACCCGAAACACCTGAAGTTCCAGGCGAACGTTGAAGGCGCGCTGCTGCCGCAGATGTACAACAACAACGAAGGTGACGCCGTGGTGATCAACGCCAACTACGCCATCGACGCCGGGCTGAATCCGACCAAGGATCCGATCGCGGTCGAAAGCGGCGAAAACAACCCGTACGCCAACATCATCACCGTGCACAAAGCCGACGTGAACAAGCCGGAGATCGTGGCGCTGGTGAAGGTGCTGCACTCCAAGCCGATTCAGGACTTTATCCGCGAGAAATACCAGGGCGCGGTGATCCCGGTCAATCAGTAGTAGGTTATACGGCCCGGTGAAAACCGGGCCTGTTGTTACACCTTATTGCCAATCTGGCTGAGCCGCGGCCACACCAGCATCAGCGCCTCCAGCAACCGCAACAGCTCGCTCCGGCTTGCCCCTTCTCGCGCCTGCACCGACATGCCTTCAATGGTGCAAATGACGTATTTCGCCAGCAGCGCGGTATCGGTTTTCGCCAACAATTCGCCCTGCTGCACCTTGCGATCGAAGCAGACTTTCAGCGCCGCTTCCTGGGCATGATGTTTTTTGCGCAGCATCTGGGCGACGTCGTCGGAAGCGGACGACAGTGCCGCGGAGGCGCACACCATAAAACAGCCTGACGGCGTATCGGGGTCGGTAAACACTTCGACGGAAGAGCGCACGTAGGCCTCGACGATCTCGGCCACCGGCACATCCTGTTCCAACAGCTGGTTGGTGCAGGTGGTGTATTTTTGCAGATAGCGTTCCACCGCCGCGCGGAACATCCCCTCTTTGTTGCCGAATTCCGCATACAGCGTCGGCGCCTTGGCGCCGGTCACTTCCACCAGATCGGCCAGCGAGGTGGCTTCATAACCGTGCCGCCAGAACAGATCGAGCGCGCTTTCCAGCGCCCGGTCGCGATCAAATTGTTTTGGTCTGCCACGGCTTTTCTTGCCGCAGACCGCTTCATTGATGCTCATCGTTCCTCTCCTATCCCGCTCCACGGCAGGCTTAGCACAAATAACTTAACGATCATTATAAAAAAATATTGCGCGCTCGTCGAGAACCGATTAGCATTTAGTTATCGATCGTTAAGATAATTTAACGAAGCAGATTAAAACCCTCTATTGACCGTTATCGGAAAGGAATTAACATCATGAAAAACTTAAAATTAACCTTAGCAGCTCTCACTCTGGCCAGCGTTTCCTTCGGCAGCTTCGCCGCCGATTTAGTCCAGAACCAACCGGCAGACCAGCAGAAAGTGGGCGTTATCACCGTCAGCGGCGCATCCGATCTGACCTCGCTGGAAAACAGCCTGGCCGCCAAAGCCGATCAGGCCGGTGCAAAATCCTTCCGCATCATCGGCGCCGGCGGTAACAACCAGCTGCATGGTACCGCAGAAATCTATCAATAACAAAGCATTAAGCCAACTGATTGCCTGTCCTTTTGCTCACAACGCCAGGGCGTAAAAAAATTAATTAACGAGCATTAAAAAAATACTTGCAATCCGTCAAACCGGCATCTAACATTAAATTATCGATCGTTAATCAATTTAACGACCTTACAAAACAAACATCGTAAAGAACAAAGATAGGAAATAAGACCATGAAAAACCTGAAAATGACCATCGCAGCCATCGCACTGGCTTCCGTCTCCTTCGGCAGCTTCGCCGCCGATCTGGTTAACGCACAACCCGCCGACCTGCAAAAAGCCGGCGTCGTCACCGTCAGCGGTGCGTCCGACCTGAGCAGCCTGGAAAACAAACTGGCGGCCAAAGCCGACGCGGCGGGCGCCAAATCCTTCCAGATCATCGCCACCACCGGTGACAACAAACTGCACGGCACCGCGATCATCTACAATTAATGGCCAGATAGGCAATCGTGCAAAAGGGCGGCTCAGGCCGCCTTTTGTTTGTTTTGACGCCAACGTTCTGTTGTAAGCTGTAGCCACCTTTTCTTGCTGAGCCGAGCAACGCCATGACTCCCCTGCTGTTTCACAAATATCACGGCCTGGGCAACGACTACCTGGTCTGTCACCGTTCGGTCGCCGATCGTCTGAGCCAGGAACAGATCCGCCTGTTGTGCCACCCGCATTACGGCATCGGTTCCGACGGCCTGCTGATCGACAGCGGTGACGCCGTCAATCCCACCCTGCGCATCATCAACCCGGACGGCTCCGAAGCGGAGAAAAGCGGCAACGGCCTGCGTATCTACGCGCGCTATCTGTTTGACAGCGAGCGCGTAGGGCATCAGCCGTTTCTGGTGCACACCGCCGGCGGCGACGTGCGTTGCCAGGTGGCGGAAGACGCGCATCAGATAACCGTGGAGATGGGGCGCGCCAATTTCAGCCCGGCGGCGCTGCCGGCCTTGATCGATCTGCCGGAGGCGCTGAACTATCCGCTGCCCCTGAGGGAGGAGACGTTAAGCGTTTCGCTGGTGTCGATGGGCAACCCGCACTGCGTGGTGCCGGTGGAAAAACTGGATCTGGCGCAGGTGCATCGGCTCGGACCGCAGATTGAGCGCCATCCGCTGTTCCCGAAACGCACCAATGTACAACTGGTGGAAGTGGTCGATCGCCAGACGCTGCGCATCGGCATCTGGGAGCGCGGCGCCGGCTTTACCCTTGCCTCCGGCAGCAGCAGCTGCGCCGCCGCCAGCGTGATGCGCAAGTTGGGACGAGTCGGCGATCGGGTTAGCGTGCGGATGCCGGGCGGCGAACTGCAGATCGCCTTCAGCGGCGATTTTCAGGTCAGCATGCGCGGGCCGGTGCATAAAATCGCCACCCTGACGCTGGACGAAGACTGCTTTGCCGGCGGCGCGGGGCTGTTTACGGGATCCACCCCAGCAGCCTGAACCACAGATAGTCCAACGGCACCAGCAGTGCGAAGCTGAGCACGGCCAACAGCAGGCACAGCTTTAGCCCTTCGCGCGCCGGCACTTTGCCCATCCCCATCGCCACCACGATCGGCGAGGCCTGATACGGCAACAGCGGGGTGGCATAACCGATCACCTGGGTCATCAGCACCGTCAGCAGCGGCAGGCCGCTGCCCGCGGACAACGCCTGCGCCAGCGGGGTAAACAGCGCCGGCACGCCGTTGGCGGTCACCACGAAATTCAGCAACGCGGTGATCCCCACCAGCGAACCGAACGCAGCGAACGGTTTGCCATGCAGATCCGGCATCATCGCCAGCAGCGCGCCGCCCAGCCGATCGCCGAGCCCCGAGTGGCTGACCAATGCGGTCAGCCCCAGGATCCCCGCCACGTAAATGCAGGTGCGCACGTTAACGCCGGCGGCGAACTGTTCGCCGTTGAGAAAACCGATGCGCGGCAGCAGGCAGACGCAGGCCGCTGCCAACCCTATCCAGGCCGGGGCGATGCCGTGCCAGCTGTCGGTCATCCACAGCAACACCGTCATGCCCAACAGCGCGATCAGTCGCCACTCGGCGGCACTGAGCGGCGTTTGCCCCGCCTCGGCCACCACCGGTTGCGGCCGCGCCCGGAACAGGCCGCAGATGCACAACGTCAACAATGCGCCTTTGGCCACCCCGAGCACCGGGGCATGCAACAGCAGATAAGAGAGATAGGCGAAGTGGCTGCCGTAGGCGCTTTCCGCCGCGCCGCTCATCACCAGGTTGGGCACGTTGGCCGGCAAAATGCTGGCGGAGAGCTGGAAGGTGCCGAACCCCACCGCCAGCGCCAAACCGATGCGGCCGCGCGAGCCTTCCGCCAGACCGGCGCGATCGGCCAACGCCATGACGATCGGCATCAGCAGCGTAATCCGCCCCATGTTCGAGGGCATGACAAACGCCAACGCGTAGCTTATCGCCACCACGCCGCCCACCAGGCGCGGCCAGGAACCGGCCAGATGCGGCAAGAGGCGGTTGGCCAGGCGATCCGCCAAGCCGGTGCTGCGGATGGCGCTGCCCAACACGAAACCGCTGAGCACCAGCCAGAATGCGGAGGACGCGAAACCGGAAAAGGTCACCGCAGCGGGCGCCAGCTGCAATACCATCACCGCTGCAAAGAACAGCAGCGCGACCAAATACTCCGGCAAGCGGGCGCTGGCCCATAGCGCGATGACCACCAGCGTGACCAGCGCGGACAGCGCCATGGGATCCCCCAACATAGTTTCCTCCCTGATAAAACGTTGTGATTGTTATCAAACGGTTAACAGGGTGACACAAGGCGCGGGCGTTAACCTTGAAACCGCTCACATATCGTCGTTCTGCAGATTTTTCAGCATGCACACATTGCAGCCGTGGTGGCCGGTATTGCCGCGCCGTTCCGTCAACAGCGTGAAACCCAGCGCGTAATACAGCCCAATCGCCTCTTTCAACTGTTCGGTGGTTTCCAGATAGCAATAGCGATACCCTGCCGCCCGCGCCGCCTTCATCGCCTGCACCACCATATAGCGCGCCATGCCCAGCCCGCGCGCGCCGGGCTTGAAAAATAGCTTCTGCAGCTCGCAATAGCCGGGCTCTTCGCCCGCCAGCGGCGCCATGCCGACGCCCCCCACCACCTGCCCGTCCCGCTCCAGCACCCAGTAGCGGCCGCCGTTGTCGTGATACAGGCCGGTCAGCCGATCGAGATCCGGATCGTGCAGGCTGACCCCTTCCATCTTGTCCATGCCGTACTCGCGAAACACGTCGCGAATGATCGCCGCCATCGCCGCATCGTCGCGCGCGGCGATCGGCCGCACCCGCAGGTTGGCGTCGCGCTGTTTGCGCGCGCTGCGCAGCGCCGCGGTCATCTTTTTCATCGCCGCAGTGGTGCTCGCCAGCTCATCGTCGTCCAACTGCGCCAGCGCCGCCTGCATAAAACCGTCGGCGTCGCTCTCGATGCCGGCCAGCGCCTTGCCGCCCTGTTTACTCAGCCGATGCAGGTTGTGCCGCTTGTCATCCGGATGATCCACCGTTTCTATCACGCCGGCGGCCACCAGGCTGCGCAGCGCCCGGCTGGCGCTGGCCTTGTCGATGCAAAGCCGGGCCGCCAGCTCGGTGACGCCCAGCGGCTGCTCGCTGACTTCGATCATCAGATGGATCTGCAGCGGCGAAAAGCGCGAGCCGTTGCTCTGCTTGTTCAACATGCCGAATTCTCTGACCAAACTGCGCGCCAATGCTCTGAAATCCCTGATGTTCACGGCGTTATGCTCCCCTGTCCTTCCACCTTCACGCTGCGTTGGATGGATTATTGGTTGATAGTGTTACCTAATTTAGAACATAACGATAACGCATAAACAATTGCGAATGAATAACCAACGGGGCATCTGAATATGTCAAAACATTTCATTAACCAGAATTTAAAACCATTTAATTGATTATTTTAAAAACTTAAATACAAATTAATATTTAAAATTAAAATAAAAAACCAATGAAAATGAGAGTAAAAACATCAAAATTTGACATAACAAAAAATAAAGCAAATATCTATTTGAAAAATAGTTAATAAAAACTAAAACGTGAAAACTTGATAGCAGCAACTTAATCGCTATCCCGTCAATATCGGTTACATATTTACGCCTGCCTTCGCGCGCTCCCCTACGCCATTGTCCCTTTTGCCAAAAGTAGCCCATGCTTTAACTGCTCCTTTCCTTCTGGCTAACCGGGACGCTGGCTCATGACGAAAAAAACCACCCTGCTGCAATTCTTCCACTGGTACTACCCCGACGGCGGCAAACTGTGGCAGGAGGCCGCCGAGCGCGCCCCGCACCTTGCCGAACTGGGCATCACCGATCTGTGGCTACCCCCCGCCTGCAAGGGCGCTTCCGGCGGCTACTCCGTCGGCTACGACACCTACGATCTGTTCGATTTGGGCGAATTTGACCAGAAAGGCAGCGTGGCCACCAAATACGGCGACAAGGCGGCGCTGGAACATGCCGCCACTACGCTGCGCGAACACGGCGTGGGGGTGATCTACGACGTGGTGTTCAACCACAAGCTCGGCGCGGACGAAAAAGAACGGGTACACGTATTCAAGGTGGACGCCAACAACCGCAACGATATCGACGACCAGGGCTTCGACGCGCTGGCCTACACCCGCTTCACCTTTCCCGGTCGCCAGGGCGTGCATTCCGAGTTTATCTGGGATTACAAATGCTTCAGCGGCGTCGACTATGTTGAGCAGCCGGACGACAAAGGGGTGTTTAAAATCGCCAACGACTACGGCGACGACGGCTGGAACGATCAGGTCGACGACGAGAAAGGCAACTACGACTACCTGATGGGCGCCGACGTGGAGTTCCGCAACGCCGCGGTGACGGAGGAACTCAAATACTGGGCGCGCTGGCTGCTGGACACGCTGCCGTGCGACGGCTTCCGCCTCGACGCCGCCAAACACATTCCCGCCTGGTTCTTCAAAGAGTGGGCGGATCACGTGCGCGGCAGCGCGCAGCGCGACCTGTTTATCGTTGCCGAATACTGGTCGCACGATCTCGGCGCGCTGCAACAATATATCGAGTTGGTGGACGGCAAGGTGATGCTGTTCGACGTGGCGCTGCACCTGAAGTTTCATCAGGCGTCAAAACAGGGCGACGGCTTCGACATGGCGCAGATCTTCACCGATACCCTGACCGCCGCCGATCCGGCCCACGCGGTGACGCTGGTCGCCAACCACGATACCCAGCCGCTGCAATCGCTGGAAGCGCCGGTGGAACCCTGGTTCAAACCGCTGGCCTATGCGCTGATCCTGCTGCGCGAACAGGGCGTGCCCTGCGTGTTTTACCCCGACCTGTATGGCGCCAGCTACCGCGACAAGGGGCGCGACGGCGGCGAATACCAGATCGACATGCCGGCGATCCCGGAGCTGGAGAAGCTGATCGCCGCCCGCCAGCGCTTCGCCAACGGCCCGCAAACCGACTACTTCGACGACAGCCACTGCGTGGCCTTCAGCCGCGCCGGCACCGCCGAGGCCCCCGGCTGCGTGGTGGTGCTGACCAACGGCGGCGAGAGCGGCAAGACGATCGCGCTGGGCGCCGATTTGGCGCACACCGCCTGGCGCGATTTCCTCGGTAATCGCCAGGAGGAAATCACCACCGACGACCAGGGCAGCGCCCATTTCCCGGTTAACGCCGGCAGCGTCAGCGTCTGGGTGCCGGCAGGCAGCCTGTGAACGCCCGCCGCCGCGCAATGATGCCGCGGCGGCAAAACTAATGTTTGCCTTTCGGGTCTAACTTACGCTATCAACTGCGCAAGCCATTCACACCGGAGCCTAAATAGGGTACAAGGCTGCATGAAAATTCCAAAACGACTCCAGCCGCTGGTGGATGACGGGTTAATCGACGACGTCATCCGCCGGTTGAAAAGCGGCAAAGAAGCCGACGTGTTTATCGTGCGCTGCGGCGATGAGATCCGCTGCGCCAAAGTGTACAAAGAGGCCGAGAAGCGCAACTTCAAGCAGGCGGTTCACTATCAGGAAGGGCGCAAGGTGCGCAACAGCCGCGACGCGCGCGCCATGAGCAAAGGCTCCAAATTCGGCCGCCAGCAGCAGGAAGAAGCCTGGCAAAACACCGAAGTGGACGCGCTGTATCTGCTGGCCAAGGCCGGGGTGCGGGTGCCGCAGCCGGATATCTGCCTGGACGGCGTGCTGCTGATGGAGCTGATTACCGACGAAGAAGGTCTGGTGGCGCCGCGCCTGAGCGATGTCATCCTGACGCCGGAACAGGCGCGCGCCGATCACGCCCTGATGATGAATTACGCGGTGCGCATGCTGTGCGCCGGGCTGGTGCACGGCGACCTGTCGGAATTCAACGTGCTGATGGATAAAGACGGGCCGGTGATCATCGATCTGCCGCAGGTGGTGGACGCCGCCGCCAACAATCACGCCAAAAGCATGTTCGAGCGCGATATCAACAATTTGGCGGAATATTATGGCCAATTCGCGCCGGAACTGCGCGACAGCCAATACGCCAAAGAGATTTGGGCGCTGTATCAGGAAGGCAATCTGACGCCGGACAGCGCCCTCAGCGGCCGGTTCAGCGAAATCCAGAAGCGCGCCGATGTCGGCTCGGTGCTGGAAGAGATCCAGGCCGCCAGCGAGGAACACCAGCGCCGCATCATGGCGCGCAACGCGGAAGAGTAACGCGCCGCGCTATTCGACGCGAAACACGTCCGGCCGCTGCGGCGTCGCGGCCTCGTGATAAATATCCCCCAGATAGCCGGCGATCTCCTCTTCGCGCAGATCGGCCGGCAGCACGATATCGTGGCTGGGGGCATACTTGCGCTCCGGCAGCGTCACGCGGAACAGCCGCCACTCATCCCCGATGCGCTTCACGCCCAGCAGACGGCCGAACACGTTAAAAATCATCATCCGCCATTCCCCCTCTCGTCGCTTTCAGGCTATAACACTGTGATGCCACCGCAGTGAAAAGGAAAGCGTATGAGTGAAAAAACGCCGCAGTTCTGGCGCGATCCGCAGTTGCCGTTCGTCGAAGCCCGCGCCATCGCGGATGGCCGCCAGGCGTGTTACAGCCTGCACAGCCACGAATTCTTTTCCATCGGTGCCATCACCGGCGGCGTCAGCACCTATGTCAACGGCGAGCGGCGCATGCAGGTTAGCGCCGGCGATCTGGTTGTCATCAACCCGCAGCAGGCGCATGCCTGTAATCCGATCGCCGACCGCCGTTGGTCATACATCATGTTCTATCTCGATCTCGCCTGGATCGGCGCGCTGCAGCAGGAGCTGCTCGGGGGCGAAGGCGAGCGTTTTGTTCCCTTCAGCCAGCCGCACAGCCGCGATCCGGTGCTGTTCCACGGCCTGAATCGGCTTTATGCGCTGCTGACGGATCCGCTGTGCAGCGCGCTGGAAAAACAGATCGCCATGGTGGAGTATTTCAGCGCCCTGCAGCTCGGGCTGGGCAGCGGCCGCCAGCCGGAGACACCGCCGCATGCCCGGCTGGAAGCGGCGGCGGCGTTTATCGACGCGCACTGCACCCGGCCGCTGACGCTGGACGATATTTGCCGCGCCGCCGCGCTCTCGCCCTCTTACCTGATCCGCGCCTTCCGCCAGCGTTACGGCATGACGCCGCACGCTTATCTGGTCAATCGCCGCGTGCAGCACGGCCATCGGCTATTGAAAAGCGGCCTGCCGATCGCCGCGGCCGCCAGCGAAAGCGGCTTTGCCGATCAGGCGCACTTTCAACGCACCTTCAAACAGCTGCTGGCCGCCACGCCCGGCCAATATCAAAAACCTTCCGCCAGCAGATAGCAGGCGCTGACCGCCAACAGCAGCGCCATCGCGCGGTTGAAACGCCGCACGTTGCGCGCCTGCCTGAGGAGGCCGCGCAGCATCGCGCCGACATAGGCCCAGCAGGCCACCGAGACATAGCAAATCACGAAGTAGAGCCCGGCGAACTGCCACAGCAGCCGGATGTCGCCGTCGCCGACAAAAGCGCCGAGGCTGGCCACCGACGCCAACCATGCCTTGGGATTCAGCCATTGCATCAGTGCGCCGTACCAACAGGAAGGCGCCTGCGTCGCGCCGTTGCCCAATCTGCCGTCGTCAAACGCCAGCCGATAGGCCATAAACAGCAGGAAGGCCACGCCGGCCCATTGAATCAAGCGGGTCAGCGCAGGCCACAGGATCAGCAGCTGATGCATGCCCAATCCCAGCAGTAACAGCAACAGGGTAAACCCCAGCGTGGCGCCGAATACGTGACGCTGGGTCGCGCCAAAGCCGAATTGCGCCCCGGCGCTCAATGCGACGATGTTGACCGGGCCGGGGGTGATGGAGGCCGCCAGCGCAAACGCGGCCATGGAAATGTAGATATTCATGATGGGCACCTGAGAAAATATTCACAGGTGCCAGAGTGCCGGGCCGCGCCGACAACGTATTGAACAGAATTGCCCTGTTCAATTTAGCGCACGGCGACGGCCCGGCGGCGCGGCAGCCCAAAGGTGTTGACCGCCATGCCGGCCAGCACCAGCAATGCGCCGCCGAACTGCGCCGGCGACAGCGCTTCGTCCAGCAGCAGCCAGGCGGCGAACAGCCCGACCAACGGTACCAGCAGCGTCAACGGCGCGACGCGCCAGGTTTCGTAGCGCCCCAGCAGGCTACCCCACACAGAATAACCGAACAGCGTGGCGGCGAACGCCAGATAGGCAATCGCCAGCCAGGTGCCGACCTGCACATGGCTCAGGCTGGCGAGCACCACCTGCGGGCCGTCGAACAGCCAGCTGCAGACCAGGAACGGCACGACCGGGATCGGCGCGCTCCACACCACCAGCGACAAAATGTTGCGCTGCGGGAAACCGGCCAGGATCTTCTTGTTGGTCAGGTTGCCCAGCGCCCAGGAAAACGCCGCCGCCAGGGTCAGCAGCAGGCCCGCCAGGGGGACCGCGCCGCTGCCCGGCTTATGCAGGCTGGCCTGCGCCAGCACCAGCATGCCGCCGCTGGCGATAGCAATGCCGACGAAATGGTTGACGCGCAGCTTTTCGCCCATCAGGACGACACCCAACAGCAGGGTGAAGAACACCTGCGCCTGCAGCACCAGCGAGGCCAGCCCCGCCGGCATGCCCACCTTGATGGCGACGAACAAAAACGCGAACTGCGCGAAGCTCATGGTCATGCCGTACAGCAACAGCCATTTCCACGGGATCGTCGGGCGCGGAATAAAGAAGATCGCCGGCAACGCCACCAGCAAAAAGCGCATCCCAGCCAGCAGAAACGGGGGCATGCCCTGTAAACCGAACTTGATGACGACGAAATTCACACCCCAGATCACCACCACCAACAGCGCCAACAGCCGATCGCGCAATGTCATCCTCGCCCCGCTTATCCCATTGAAAATTCGCTTTACCTTGCAGATTACAACCAAACCGGGGACATGGACACCGGCAAACGCCGGCGCTTATTCCGGCATCAGACCGATAAAGGTGGTTTTCTTGCGCGGGCCGGTCATCAGCGCCTCCAGCTTCTCTACGCACTGCAGGTAGTGCGGGGTCTGCTTGTGCGCCGCCACCGCCTGCTCGTCGCGATAGGCTTCGTAGATGTAAAACCGCGTCGGAATATGCTCATCCTGCAGCACGTCGAAGCGCAGGTTGCCCGGCTCTTCGATCGCCCCCAGATGATTGGCGCGGAAAACGTCGATAAATTCGTCGATTTTGTCCTGTTTAACGTTGATCTCTACCAATGTGACGTGCATGACAGCTCCTTGTTTGAACGGCGCGCCGTAGCATGGCGCTTTCCAACCATAGGTTCATTCCCGTCGATTGCCCTGCCGCAACGGCAATTTTGCCGCCTGGCTCACAAATCGCACCGGCGATGCCCACCCCACCCCCGGCGAGGGAAGACGGCGGCATCTATAGTTAACACTCCTCCCCCTGAGAGCATAGGCTATGGATAACTACTTGATGGCGCTGGATGCAGGAACAGGCAGCATTCGCGCCGTGATCTTCGATTTGGCGGGTAACCAGATCGCGCACGGCCAGGCGGAGTGGCAACACCTGGCGGTGCCGGGCGTACCCGGCTCAATGGAGTTTGACCTCACCCGCAACTGGCAGCTGGCCTGCCAGTGCATCCGCCAGGCAATGCAACGCGCTGGATTGAGCGCTCAGGCGATCCGCGCGGTGGCCTGCTGCTCGATGCGCGAAGGCATCGTTCTGTACGATCGCAACGGCGTGCCGATCTGGGCCTGTGCCAACGTCGATGCGCGCGCCAGCCATGAGGTCAGTGAACTGAAAGAGCTGCACAACCACGGCTTCGAACGCGAGGTGTATCAATACTCCGGCCAGACGCTGGCGCTGAGCGCCATGCCGCGCCTGCTATGGCTGGCGCACCACCGCCCGGACATCTATCGCCAGGCGGCGACGCTGACCATGATCAGCGACTGGCTGGCCAACATGCTGAGCGGCGAGCTGGCGGTCGATCCTTCCAACGCCGGCACCACCGGCATGCTGGATCTGAGCAGCCGTGACTGGCGGCCGGCGCTGCTCGATATGGCCGGGCTGCGCGCCGATATTCTGTCGCCGGTGAAAGAGACCGGCAGCGTGCTGGGGTGCGTCACCGAACAGGCGGCGCAGGAAAGCGGGCTGCTGCGCGGCACCCCGGTGGTGATGGGCGGCGGCGACGTGCAGCTCGGCAGCCTGGGGCTTGGCATCGTGCGCGCCGGGCAGACGGCGGTGCTCGGCGGCACCTTCTGGCAGCAAATCGTCAACCTGCCGGAGCCGGCCATCGATCCGGAGATGAACATCCGCATCAACCCTCACGTCATTCCCGGCATGGCGCAGGCAGAATCCATCAGCTTCTTTACCGGCCTGACCATGCGCTGGTTCCGCGACGCGTTCTGCGCCGAAGAGAAACTGCTGGCGGAGCGGCTGGGCGTCGATGCCTATAGCCTGCTGGAAGAGATGGCGGCCAGAGTGCCGCCGGGCGCCTACGGCGTGATGCCCATCTTTTCCGACGCCATGCATTTCAAAACCTGGTATCACGCGGCGCCGTCGTTCATCAACATGTCTATCGATCCGGAGCGCTGCAACAAACAGACGCTGTTCCGCGCGCTGGAGGAGAATGCCGCCATCGTCTCCGCCTGCAATCTGGAGCAGATCGCCGCCTTCTCCGGCGTGCAGGCACGCTCGCTGGTGTTCGCCGGCGGCGGTGCCAAGGGCAAACTGTGGAGTCAGATCCTCAGCGACGTCACCGGGCTGACGGTGCGGGTACCGGTGGTGAAAGAGGCCACCGCGCTGGGCTGCGCGATCGCCGCCGGCGTCGGCGCCGGGTTATACGAGTCGCTGGCCGAAACCGGCGAGCGATTGGTGCGCTGGGAGCGCGAGCATCAGCCGGACATGACCCACCACGCGCTGTATCAGGAACAGAAAGAAACCTGGCGGCGGGTCTACGCCGATCAGCTGACGCTGGTGGACAACGGCCTGACCACCTCGCTGTGGAAAGCGCCGGGGCTATAAGCGCCACGCGGCATTCGGTCATAACCTTATGCCGTTTTATTCCTTTCTCTTAGGCGCGGCGCGAGCCGCGTTTTCACTCGCCGCCGCGATTGTTTCCCTTCAGAAACAGTGTAACCACCGCAGATGGATTTATCTGCGCCTTCGGCCTGCCGTAGATTGTGACTTTGATCACGCCGCGCCCCGAGCGCGGCCTGCGCATTCACCTGAGACGAGCGGCATTATGCTGAATAATAAAGATAACTCTGCATTATCCCCGTGGCCGGCGATCTTTTCGCTGACGGTCGCCTGTTTTGTCATGGTCACCACCGAGTTCTTGCCGATCGGCCTGCTGACCAACATCGCCCCTTCACTTGGCGTCAGCACCGGCACCGCCGGGCTGATGGTCACCATGCCCGGCATCGTGGCGGCGGTGGCCGCTCCCGCATTGAGCCTGATTTCCGGCCGTCTGGATCGGCGTTTACTGATGCTGGGGCTGTCGCTGCTGCTGATGGTGTCCAACCTGGTGGCGGCGCTGGCCGTCAACTTCCCGATGATGCTGCTGGGCCGCGTGCTGCTGGGCATCTGCGTCGGCGGTTTCTGGTCGTTCGCCGCCAACTACGGCCGCCATCTGGTGCCGGAAGCCAGCCAGGGCCGCGCCACCGCGCTGATCCTCAGCGGCATCTCGGTCGGCGCGGTGTGCGGCGTGCCGGCCGGGGCGCTGATCGGCGATCTGTTCGGCTGGCGCGCCGCCTTCTTCGGCGGTGCGGCATTGGCGGTCGGCGTGCTGTTGGCGCAGCTGCGTTTGCTGACCTCGGTACCACCGTCCCGGCCGGTCACACCGCGCGATCTGGTACTGCCGCTGCGCCTGCCGATGGCGCGCATCGGCCTGATCGCCATCGTGCTGTTGTTCATCGGCCACTTCGCCGCCTACACCTACCTGCGGCCCCTGCTGCAGCAGGTGTTCGTCCTCAGCCCATCGGCTATCTCACTGCAGCTGTTGGCCTATGGCGCCATCGGCCTGCTGGGCACCTTCCTCGGCGAGCGTCTGGGGGAATACAGCCTGCGCGCCACCTTCATACTGATCGCCGCCATGCTGGCGGGCATTTTAATCGTTTCGCCGCTGCTCAGCGGCCTCGCCGGCGCCACGCTGATGGTGCTGGTATGGGGGCTGGCCTTTGGCGCCGTGCCGGTCTGCGCCACCAACTGGATGTTCGCCGCCGTGCCGCAGGCGCCGGAAGCCGGCCAGGCGCTGTTGGTGTGCGTCATCCAGATCGCGCTGGCTTCCGGCGCCCTGCTGGGCGGCGAGGTGGTGGACTGGCAGGGCGTCAGCAGCGCCATGCTGTTTGGCGGTGCGCTGATCCTTTCCGCCACGCTGGTATTCGGCCTCAGCTTGCGCTCCGGCGCGATTGGCGCTAAACAGTGTTAATCATTATCTATCTGCAGAAACATGCCCCGGCCGTCGCCGGGGCATGGCGTTGAGAACCTATGGACCATCATTTGCTCGCTATCCGGGTATTTAACCGCGTGGTGGAAACCGGCGGCTTTACCCGCGCCGCCGAGTCGCTGGGCATGCCGAAAGCGACGGTCACCAAGCTGATCCAGAATCTGGAGGATCACCTGCAGACCAAGCTGTTCCAGCGCACCACCCGCAGCGTGTCGGTCACCCGCGAAGGTGAATGCTATTACCAGAATACGGTGAAATGGCTGGCGGATTTGGAGCAGATGGAAGGCTGCCTGACCGAATCGCAAAGCTCTCCGCAGGGCGTGCTGCGTATCGACACCGGCGGTGGCACCGCACGTCGCTTACTGCTGCCGGCACTGCCCGACTTTCTGGCACGCTATCCGCAGATACAGATCGATCTGAGCGTCGGCGACCGCGTGATCGATCTGATCAGCGACAGCACCGACTGCGTGATCCGCAGCGGTCCGTTGGCCGACTCCAGCCTGATCGCCCGGCGCCTGTTCGATTTGGACTGGGTCAGCTGCGCCACCCCAGCCTACCTGGCGCTTCACGGTAAGCCGCGCCACCCGTGCGATCTGGAACAGGGTTTTCCGATGGTGCACTATCGCCACCCGCTTAACGACCGCATCCACCCGCAGCGCTATGCCGAACACGGCAAAGAGATCGCCATTCAACAGCGCTCCCCGGTCAGCATCAATGAAGGCAACGCGCTGCTGGCGGCGAGCCTGGCCGGATTGGGCATCATCCAGATCTATCGGTTTATGGCGCAGCCGCACCTCGACAGCGGCGAGCTGGTCAGTCTGCTGCACGATTGGCAGCCGCCGCCGGAGCAAATGTACGTGGTCTACCCGTCCAATCGCCACCTCAGCGGCAAGCTGCGGGCGTTTATCGACTGGGCGGTGGAGACGTTTGACAACGGCAAGATGAGCCGCACGTTGTAGCCGCACGCAGTGTGGTATTATTTGCCGCATAGTGATTCACGACGGACAACCACCATGGCCTATATCCCCAAAAACTATGCGAAGCTGGAAACCGGCTACCGCGAAAAAGCGCTGAAACTGTTCCCCTGGGTGTGCGGGCGCTGCTCACGCGAATTCGTCTATTCCAACCTGCGCGAACTGACGGTGCACCATATCGATCACGATCACAGCAACAACCCCGAAGACGGCAGCAACTGGGAAATGCTGTGCCTGTATTGTCACGACCACGAGCACTCGAAATACACCGAGGCCGATCAATACGGTTCAACGGTGGTGGCCGGTGAAGACGCTCAGAAAGATATCGGCGTCGCCACCCACAACCCGTTCGCCAACCTGAAGGCGATGATGAAGAAATAATGTCGGCAACAGCTTAATGGGTCACTAACTTATTAAGCTGTTAAATTAACAAAAACTCTCTTCCGTTCCGCCACTTCCCAGAGAATTCCTACTTACCCACCCGGCCGATTCACCGCAAAATAAGCTGCGCAGTTAACAACATACTGGCTTGGCAAGCCGCCGCAGTTGGTGCATATTGTTCGCGAGTTGTTCTTGTTAACCTGTTTGATTATCAACCTAATAAGCACATTAACTTAATAAGTTATCAGCTTAATAACTTGAGAGATGGCAGCATGATTGTCCTGATTGGCTCGCAAAAAGGCGGCGTCGGCAAGTCGACGAAAGCGGTGAACATCGCCGGGTATCTGATTCTTAAGCAAGGCAAGACGGCGATCATCGTCGATGCCGACGACCAGAAATCGATCATGACCTGGTACAACGACCGTCAGAACGTCGAGGGGCTGCCGCACATTCCGGTGGTGGCCGCGTCGGGTAAAATCAAGGAAACGCTGCTGGAGCTCGATCGCCATTACGACTACGTGATCGTCGACACCGCCGGCCGCGACAGCGCCGAACTGCGCTCCGGCCTGCTGGCCGCCGATCTGTTCCTCTCGCCGCTGCGCCCTTCGCAGATGGATCTCGACACCATTGGCTATCTGTCGGAGATGTTCTCCACCGCGCAGGAATACAACGAGAAGGTCAAAGGCTACATCGTATTGAACATGTGCCCGACCAATATCTTCATTAATGAAGCCAACGAAGCGGCGCAGGTGCTGAGCGAATACCCGGAGTTCACCCTGGTGAGCAACCGCCTGTGCGACCGCAAGATTTACCGTGACGCCTGGGGTGAAGCCATCACCGTGCACGAGGCGAACAACGAAAAGGCGCAGAGCGAAATTGAATGCCTGGTGAAAGAGGTGATCCTGTGAAAAAACGCACCCCCACCCACCGCATGTCGGAAGACGAATTCATCAACAGCGCCACCTCGCACACGCTGCCGGTCGCGGCGCCCGCGCCAGAAGCCAAACCGGCCGGCCGCAAGCGCACCTATAAGGCGATCTCCGTCAGCCTGACGGACAACCACATTGAGGCTATCGATGAAGTGATCGTGCAGGCGGCGCGCAACGGCATCGTGCGCATCACCCGTTCCGACATCATCAAACTGGCGATCGACGGATTGGCGGAGAAAAGCGAAGCGCAACTGCTGGAACTGCTGAAAAAGCTCTGACCGCACGGCCCGCCGGCTGGCCAAACCGGCGGCTGCCGTTACACCGACGAGAACTCGCGTGGGAACGGCATAGTACGATAGGTTTTGCCGGTGGCCTTATGCAGCGCGCTGGCTATCGCCGGGGCGACCACCGCAGTCGATACTTCCCCGCATCCCTGCGGTGCACGCGCGCTATCGAGCACCACGACCTCCACCTTGGGCATTTCGGCGATCGCGAGCAGCGGATAGCGATCGAAATTCCCTTCCACCACGCCGCCCCGTTCAAAATGCAGCTCGCTGTGCAGACAGGTGGTCAGCGC
Source organism: Serratia bockelmannii (assembly GCF_008011855.1). GTDB lineage: Bacteria > Pseudomonadota > Gammaproteobacteria > Enterobacterales > Enterobacteriaceae > Serratia > Serratia bockelmannii. The sequence continues at coordinate 117,564 of NZ_VOUX01000001.1, read as the reverse complement.
AAAGCCGATGCCGCCCTCTACGTTGGCACGCACCAGGTTCGGGTTTATCACCTTGCCACAGTCAATCGCACATACCGCGCGCAGCACCCGTAGTCGCCCCCCCTGGATGGCGATTTCAACCACCAAACCGACGTAGGTGGTGAAAGCGTTATTGCGGCCGACCCAAATATTGCACGCCATACCGCGATAAACGCCCGACGGCGGTTCATGCTGCCAACCGGCCGCCGCCGCGGTGGCGTCCAGGACGCGCAACGCTTCCGGGCTGTCCTGCAACAGATGCCGCCGATACGAATATTCGTCCCGGTTGGCCTTATGGCTGAGTTCGCTGATAAAGCTTTCCAAAAAGAACAGGCTGGCGACGCTGCCGACACCGCGCAGATAGCTCAGGGAGATCGGCTGATCGACGATGCCGGCCTCCACCTTCAGGTGTGGGATGCGATACGGCGTGCTGTAAACGCACTCCACCATACTTTCATCCCATCCCCCGGCCTCGTTGACCGTTTCGCGCCGCATTTGCCAGAAGAGAGACTGCCCGGCATAGCGCGCCCACAGCGCCTGCGGATAGTCGTTTTCATCCAACAGCGCCCGATAATGGCTGATACAGGCCGGACGATAGTATTCATGCCGCATGTCGATCTCGCGCGGATAGATCACTTTGACCGGTTTCCCCACCACCCGGGAGGCGGCGGTAGCATGCATCACGGCATCCGGCAGATATTTGCGCCCAAAGCTGCCCCCCAGATAGGTCGTATTCACCACCACATCCGTCGGCTTCAGCCCGAACATTTTCGCCAGAACGTTGCGTACCATGTCCTGGCCCTGGAAAGGGCCCCAGGTTTTGATACGGCCCTCGCCGTAATGGCTGGTGGCATTGCAAGGCTCCAGGGTGGCGTGCGCCACATAAGGTGCGCTGTAACGCGCCTCATGCAAGCGTGAACCTTGTTCAGCGCCACGAATCAACGCCGACGCCTCGCCGCGATCGACCGCCGGCACCAGTGTATCGCCATCCAGCATCGCCAGATTCTCCGCCGCAATCGCGCTATCGGTCAGCGCTTTTCCTGTGCCCGGCAGCCAGTCGACCTCCAGCAAATCCGCCGCCTTTTTGGCCTGCCAGTAGCTCGCCGCCACCACGATCACCGTATTGAGCGACATATCGTGATCCAATCCGACCATGTTGTTCATCGACCACTGCCGGGTCAGCACCAGATCCACCACGCCCGGCATGGCCCGAATCTGCCGTTCATTGCGCACGGCGACCAGCTTTCCGCTGAGATCGGGCACCATCCAGGGGACGCCGATCAGCATCTCCGGCAAGTCGATATCGATACCGTAAATCGCACTGCCGTCCACTTTCTCCGGCGTATCGACCCGCAACAGCGGCTTGCCAATGACACTCTCTCGCTCTTGCGCCTCACTCTTTAAACCAGGCTGCGGATCCAACGGCAGCTCGGCGGCATAGCGCACCAGATCGCAGTAGGCGACCTTGCGCTGTCCGCCTTTCTCAAGCACCCAGCCTTTCTCCGTGCGGCACTGCGCCGGTGAAAGCGCGAAATGTTTTGCGCCGGCCCGCAGAAAAAAATCTCTCGCCTGTGCGCCGGCCAGCCGGGCACGCTGATAAAATTTGGTCATGGAGGTTGAGGCGGCGACAAACTGTGCGAAAGCCTCACCCCCGGCAACCTGACGGTAAGCGTCACGGCCGGTGACGAATTTCACCGTCACCTGCGCCCAATCGGCATCCATCTCCGCCGCCACCACTTCGGCCAGGCCGGTGTAAATCCCCTGCCCGACCTCACATTGCGACACGCCGATAACGATGCGCCCATCGCGATCGATCCAGATCCAATCGTTCAATTCATGCTGACCGTCCGGTGGCGCCATGTCCTGTGAAACCACGGCCGCCAGGCTGCGCGTCGATATCGGCAGCAGCATGGCGGCCACTGCCAACGCGCTGCCTTTTATCAAGGTTCTGCGGGTGATCGCCATACTCAAGATCCTCCCTTGTCCGCGGCGCGGTGCACCGCCGCACGGATCCGGTGGTAGGTGGCGCAGCGGCACAGATTGGTCAGGCCCGTATCTATCTGCCGATCGTCCGGCCTCGGGTGTTCCGCCAGCAGCGCGCTGACCGCCATGATCATGCCTGATTGGCAGTAGCCGCACTGCGGCACATCCTCCGCAATCCAGGCCTGCTGCACCGGATGACGGCGATCGAGGGACAGTCCTTCGATGGTGGTCACCTGCCGATCGCGCACCAATTGCAGCGGATAGCAACATGAACGCACTGCCTTACCGTCGACATGTACCGTACAGGCGCCACAGGCGCCAATACCGCAGCCGAACTTGGTGCCGGTTAACTTAAAATGTTCTCGGATCACCCACAGCAGCGGCGTATCCGGCTCGCCGTTAAATTCGACCGCCTGGCCGTTCAAATTGAACTTCATGCCATCCTCTCTTGGATCAATGCTTCACCCGACGTTTCACCCACGCCCCAATGACGATCAATACCAGCAATACGCCGCCCCAGAACACATAAGGCAATGACGCAATCAACAACGGTTTTTCACCGCCCGCCCGCTGCAGAGCCACTTGCTCCGGCGTTATCCTGACCGCCGGATTGCCGAATTGCTGCAATACGTAATTGCCCAACTCGGCCAGTTGCCGGTCATCCAGGCTATCGGCGAACCCCGGCATCCAGGTCTGCAGCGTCTCCCCCTGGCGCTGCACGCCATGCAGCATCACCATGATCAGGTTATTGGCCTGCTCGCTGCCTACGGTGGAGTTGTGCGTCAAAGAAGGGAAATGGCCGTCGTAAGCCCCCTCGCCGCCCAGGCGATGGCAGCTGGCGCAGGCAGCGGCATACAGCGCCTGCCCAGCAGGGTCGCCTTGGCCGCCTCCCTGATAGTGATAGGCCGCTTTCGTTCCTTGTACGGTGACGATCGGCGGCGTTTGTTTAAGCCAATCGGCGATAGCGTCGAGATCATCGTCACTCAGGAAACGCAGGCTATGCTCCACCGCCTCCGCCATGCCGCCGGCCGCCTGGGCTTTGTCATTGCGCCCGGTTCGCAGATACTGCACCAATTCTTCCCGGCTCCAGCCGCCGATGCCGCTCACGGGATCCGAGGTGATATTCGGCGCGATCCAACCGCCTGCCTCCCCGCCCGCTAGGTAGCGATCGTCGCGTTCAGCCATCATCCCATTACGTGGGCTGTGACACGCCGAGCAATGCCCCAACACATCCACCAGATAGCGACCACGCGCCTTCTTCTCGTCTGCATCGACGGGCGTTTTTTTCAGAAACAGCCAGTTCCAGCCGTGGATCGCATAACGCCAGGAAAAAGGGAACCTCAGTTGGGTCTCAGGCACCGCACGATCGACCGGTGCGACCCCGGCCATAAAATAGCGATACAACGCGTGCAGATCGTCATCGCTCAACCCCTGATAAGCGGTATAGGGCATGGCGGGATACAAGGGTTGACCGTCCCGCCGAATGCCCTGCGTTAAGGCGCGGCGAAACTCCGGTTCACTGTAGTCGCCAATGCCGGTTCCTTTGGCGGGCGTGATATTACTGGCGATGATGTCGCCCATCGGCGAAGCGATGGCATAACCGCCGACATAGGGGGCGTCCTGTTGGGCGCTGCCGCGGTGACAAGCCGCGCAATCTGCGGCGGTAGCCAGATATTTTCCCCGTGCGATGACCTGTTGGTCATTCTGGCTGGCGAAGACCGAGCAGGAGAAGATCCCCAACGCGATAACGCACCGCTGTTGTGCTCTCCGCCAGCGGCCGTTCACGCTTCACCTTCCGGCTTCATCGCCCCCGCTCGCTCCTCCGCCAACAGCGCAAACTCGTCCGGCAACAGATTGTCCTGTTCGAGCATCGCTATCGCGTTATGTTTGATGCCAAACAATACGCGGTAAAAAGCCTCCAGATCGTCGGCCGAAATACCGCTAAGCAGCTTTTGCCGCGCCTGTTGGCTGGAATGATCCAACTGCGCCAGCATCTCCTGCCCGGCCTCGGTCATTCTCACGCCTTTGGCGCGCTTATCTTCGGACAGAGCATCGCGAGCGATAAGCCGATTTTTTTCCAGAAACAGCAGCGCGCGCGACATCGTCGAGACTTCGGCGTTCAAATGCTGCGAAACGTCTTTCAATGTGCAGCCCTCCCCCAAGTCGGCAATCGCACTTAACGCCAGCCAGTGCGGACGCGTCAGATTGGTCATTTTCACCGACTGGTCCATCGCCGTGCGCCACAGGCGATTGGTCACATCCAGATGGATGCCCAGCGCAGCAGGGAGTTTACGTGGTTGTGGCATATCGGATTGCTCTCGATTATTTATTTGCTTGTGCAAACAAATAGTAGATCGAACATGAGAACAGGATCAAGCAGATGAGGGAAAATAAAGTAAAAACGAGTTAATACATTTGGTTAGTTCGTATCGCACGGCATACACTCCCCCACGACGGGGAGCGATAAGAAAAATTCAGTTCCCCGCCACCTCGCACCGGTAGTCCTGAATTTCACCGGCCGAGCCCAGGTTGAGATCGGTCAGCTTCAAACGGTTCGCCAACAGCAGCATCTCGCCCTGTGGGCTGACCGCCAGCGCCAGGCCATAATTGCCGATGCTGTCGCCCTGCTCGACCACATAGTTGTGCAGTAAACGGAAAGGATCTTCCTGAGTTAAATCGGTGCCCGCCAATTTTCTGGCCAGATAGTGGTGGCCGACCAATTTCACCGCCAGCGGGCGCCACTGTTGATCTAATTGCTCCGCCTGCTGCCCCAGCGCGTTATAGACATCCTGACGCAGGCAGGCAACGTGAATATGCAGCTGATTCTGAGAGCGACCATATTCCGAATTGACCGCCAGAGAAAGCCACGCATCTTTTAGCGGTTTACCCAACTCGCTGGATATATGTTCCCGGTTATTCCACGCCTGGGCGAAATAAGGCGGCGCGTGCTCCGTCTGCAATGCCGGGCTCTCGATGCCGCTGACCTTTTCGGTTGGCATCACCAGGTCGTGATAGGGGCCTTTGCTGTCCTTAAACAACACATAACCTTCGGTTAAATCTACCTTTAAGCAGGGCGCCGGATCGTTGTTCTGCTGCTGATTGGGCACGCACTGTTGGCTGACGATTTGCCACAGCGCATTCGGATTACCACGCCCGAAGAACCACCACAGCACCGCCGCCAGCAGCAAAATGACAAGCAAAATAATTAATAGTCTGAAAAGTCTTTTCATCGCAACACCCTGTTTATCTATTCCATCTCGAAAGGGGCGCCAGCATAAACCAAGGCTCTGGCGTCGACCAGAATATTATCCTTAATGTCACCTTTCATTGACGTCTTGTTAGCAATGGATAATTAAAAATAAGCTTCCACCTGAGTAATTTAAGGTAAATTAATACCGTGGGTTGAATATGAGTGTGATATAAGCAGCCGGGACTCTTTTTATATAAGGAACCGATAAGATGCCAACAATGGGCAAATCCCTGCATTATCTCGACGTAGGTTCAGGCTTTCCATTGCTGTTGGGCCACAGCTATCTGTTCGATCTGAATATGTGGGCGCCGCAGTTCGAAGCGCTGGCTAAACGCTACCGCCTGATCGTGCCGGATCTCTGGGGCCACGGCGATTCACCGGCGCTGCCGCCCGGGCGAAACAGCCTGTCGGATATCGCCGCCGATCATTTGGCGCTGATGGATCATTTGGATATTGAAGAGTTCGGCATCGTCGGCCTGTCCGTCGGCGGCATGTGGGGCGCCGAACTGGCGGCGTTGGCGCCGGAGCGGGTGAAAGTGCTGGCGTTGCTGGACAGCTACCTGGGCGACGAAACCCCAGAAGCGCGGCAGCGTTATATGGGCATGCTGGCGGCCGTTGAACAGGCCGGCGCCATCACGTCGCCCCTGCTGGAACATGTCGCGTCGCTGTTTTATTCCGATGATGTCCCCGATGCCTTATTGCAATCGCTGTTGTGTCAGCTCCAGAACCTGCCTGCCGATCGCCTGCGCGAGAGCATCGTACCGCTGGGCCGGATGATCTTTGGCCGCCCCGACAAGCTGGCGCTGCTGGAACACATCTCCGCCGCCAGCATCGTCATTACCGGCGCACAGGATAAGCCGCGCCCACCGGCAGAGGGCCAGCGCATGGCGGATCTTCTCGGCTGCCAACATGTGCTGATCCCCAACGCCGGGCATATCAGCAACAAGGAAAACCCGGCGGCGGTCAACGAAACGCTGCTGGCATTTCTGGCTGAAAACACCACGCCGCTGTTCTGGTAAGATTCTCCGGGCCGCCAGGCCCGGCGAGTCATTCCGTACGCCGCATAAATCCGTGTCGGCTCAGTATGCCCTGCCCTTGTTCGCTCAAGATAAATGCGGCCAACCGCTGCGCACCGTCATCCAACAGGCATAAACCATAATCCGCCTCGATATCCAACGGTGGCGCCAGCGGCCGCACCGCCAACGCCGGGTAGGCCGCCAACGCCGGCGCATAGCTGCCGTAGCCGAGAAAAATATCTGCCTGCCCGCCGGCTATCAGATATTCCGCCGCCAGTCGGCCTGCCGGCACCGGGGCAGAATCTATCCCGCCGACTAACGGTAACGCCCGCCGTCGTAGCGCTTCCCCCTGCCCCGGCCAGTATTGCTCGCAGCGTTCAAAAAGCTGCAGCGCATAATCGCCGGAAGGATCCGCTCCCGGTGTCGAAGTGGCCAGCCGCCAGCGCGGATCGCACAATACCTCAGGAAGCGGACGCTCAGTTAATGCCGGCACGTTGCGAACCGTCACGCAGAGCCGATTGCGCGCAAAAACCTGCACCGCCCCCGCCATCCCGAGATCCGCCAACCTTTGCGGGTGCGCCATGTTGGCCGAGGCGAACAGCTGTGGCCGCTCGCCGTTCTCTATCCGTTGGCGCAACAACCCCGCCGGGCCGAATTCCGCCGAAACCTTTTGCCCGGTGTCGCGCTGAAATGCCGACAGCAGCGGCGTAAACGCCAGCCGCAGGCTGCCGGCGGCAAACAGCAGGATATCACTCATCATGTCGCTCCAATTGGCTGCGATACAGCGGCACCAGCGTCGCGTAGCGGCGGCCCGCCACCGTCAGCGGCACCCGTTCGATCGCCAGGCCGAATAAGGGTGACAGGGAATGTGCCGTTAACACCTCGCGGCAGGCACCGAGCTGGCTGCGCCCTTCCTTGCCCAGCAGCAAAGCCCGATCCGCCACCGCATGTGCATGGTTGGGCTGATGCGTGGAGAACACCACCGCCAACTGCTGTTCCCGCGCCAGGCGCGCCATCAGGCTCAATACCCGATCCTGGTAATGCAGATCCAGCGCCGAAGTCGGTTCATCCAGAATCAACACCTCGCAGCGCATCGCCAATGCGCGGGCGATCATCACCAACTGGCGTTGGCCGCCGGATAGGCTGCCAAACTCACGCTCTGCCAGGTGCTGTAAATCCAACGACTGCAACGCTTCTCTGGCCAGCCGATGATCCTTGGCTGACGGGGAACGGAACAGGCCAACATGGCGTGCTCGCCCCATCAACACGATATCCAGCACCCGATAGGCAAACGGCGGCGAAAAGTGCTGCGGGACAAAGCCTATCTCGCCGCGGCGCTCAATCTCGCCGGATTGCGGCGTCAGGCTGCCTAACAGCAGCTGCAGCAGCGTGCTTTTACCGCGCCCATTCGGGCCCAATACCGCCAGCACTTCACCGCGCCGCAGCTGAATCTCCAGGTGTTGGAACAGCGGGGGCCCGCCAGGCCAGGCAAAACTCACGCCCTTGGCGGCCAATAACGTGTCAGTCATGCCAGCCTCTCACTTGCGCGCGGCGCAGCAGCAGTGCGAACAATGGCGCGCCAATCAGCGCAGTCAAAATGCCCAGCGGGATTTCGCTGCTGCTCAACGTGCGCGCCAAATCGTCGATCAACAGCATGTACAGGGCGCCCAGGCAAAGCGAAGCCGGCAACAGGCGCCGGTGATCCGGCCCCACCAGTCGTCTTGCGACGTGCGGGATCACCAAGCCGACCCACCCGATGCTGCCGCTGACCGCCACCTGAGCGGCCACGATGGCGGTACACAGCGTCAGTATCAGCCAGCGGGTACGCTCAACGTTGATGCCGAGCGCACCGGCATCTTCATCGCCTAACGACAGCAGATTGATGCGCCAGCGCAGCGCCAGCAGCAGACCGCCGGCCAACAGTAAAGGTAAAAACAGCATCAGCAGCTTTTGCCGATCGGCGGTGGCAAAGCTGCCGAGCAGCCAAAACACGATGCTCGGCAGCTTCTCTTCGGTATCCGCCAGATATTGCATCAGGCTAACGCAGGCGGAGAAAAAACCGCTGAGGATCACCCCCGCCAGTACCAACGAGAGAATATTGCGCCGTGCAATGACGCTGGTGAGGGTGAAAATCAACAGCAGTGCCGCCATGCCGAAAACAAAAGCCGACAGCAGCAGCGCCGCCAACGGCAGGCTGAGCAGGATAGCCAGCGTACCGCCAAAGGCCGCGCCGGAAGACACGCCGATAATATGCGGATCGACCAGCGGATTGCGAAAGACGCCTTGCAAAGCCGCGCCACACATGGCCAGCGCCGCGCCGGCGCCCATCGCCAACAGCACCCGCGGCAAGCGCACCCCCAGGATCACCTGGCGTTGGACAGCATCGATGCCGGCATAATGCTGCCCGGTGAATGGCTCCAGCAAAATCATCAGGCTGTGCGTAATCGGCACCTGAAAGCGGCCAACGCCGAGCGAAAACAGCGCGCAGCACAGCGTCAGCAGCGCCAGCCAACCCAGCTTCATTGCCCGCTCTGGCAACAGGTGGCGCGGTAATAGCGTTGATAGTAAGTATCGACCCGCTGCTGCAGATGGATATCGGCAAAACGCTGCGGGTAAAGTTTTTTCGCCATCCACAACTCACCCAACGCCATCGCCTCCGGCATCGGATATCCCCAGGCCTTGGCGTACTCCGGCATCAGGTAGACCCGCTTATTCTTCACCGCGTCAATCGGCTGCCACTGCGGTGACGTCAGGATCTGTTTCACCACGTCCGGGTAGCGTTCTTGCACGAAAATCACCGCCGGATCCCACTTCAGGACATCCTCGATAGAGACCTGTTTAAACCCCTGGATCTCTTTCGCCGCCACGTTGAGCGCACCCGCGTGCCGCATCATCAACCCGGTATATTTGCCGGCACCGTAGGTGGTGAGATCGGGGTTGGCCATATACACCCGCACCCGCCGATCGTCCGGCAGCGTGCCCAGCCGTTCGGCGACCAGGGCACGCTGCTGAGTGACGTCCTTAATCAGCGCTTCGGCCTGAGGCTGACGCTCCATCACCTCGCCAATCAGCCGAATACCGTCCTGCAGCCCCAGCGTATAGGCCCGATCTTCATCGCTCAGTTGAGGGTTCATTTTGCCCGCCTGATCGGCCGCCTCGCGGCGCAGCGAGATAGCCACCACCGGAATGCCCACCCGTTCGATCTGTGCAATCATTTCCGGCGGCGCATAGTTGGCCACAAACACCACCTGTGGATGCAGGCCGAGCAGGCTTTCAATATTCACCGAAGTCAGATCGCCCGGCATCGGCAGGGTTGCCAGCGTCGGTGCCAGCCGCAGGTAGTTTGGCCCCAGCTGCTTTTTCCAACTGCTAAGCACGCCGACCACCTGCGGCATCGCATCAAGCTGCACCAATAGGTTCAGCGTCTGGTGTTGCAGCACCACGGCACGGGTAATGTGATCGGGCAGCGTGACCTGACGGTTGAGCTGATCGGTGACCTGGCGATCCGCCAGGGCGGCGGTAGAGAACAACGCGAGCGCCAGCATCAGGCGCGGGAGAAAGTTAAACATGGCAGTGACCGGTTGATTATCGTTATATATCTAATAATATAGCGATGGGCATGGCGAAACAATCAGCGAGATCAAACCCTATGCCATGTATGCAGGAAGAAAAACGAGGAGATAACGATGGGAAAGAAGCGGATCCGCCGGAACGCCGGCAGATCCTGAAAACCAGAACGAGCGCGTGAAAAGCGCTTATTGGCCGATAGACGTCAGGCCCTGGCGGATCCCTTCGTCAGCCTGCTGACACCACGCCTGCAGCCCCTGCGGCGCTTCCTTCTCCAACGCGACCACTTTGCCGTCGTCGTTCAGCACATTGCCTTCACGGCCCATCGCTTCACGCTTGTCGCCATCGCGGGTATCAACGCCGCCCGGAATAGCCGCCACGTAGGCCACCATTTTCTTGGCGTTGTCGATACTCTCCGCTTTCAGGAAACCTTTATCGACGCAGTAGGACATCAGCCCGGCGGTATTACGCGTGATGTCATAGACGTTCTTCAACGCGGCAGGATCCATCCCTTCGGCATTGGCGGTGTTAAACAGGCCCAGAGTCGCGGCAATCATGCCGGTCAGAATGCTCTTTTTCATTGTTATCTCGTTTTAATAATGAAGTAGTTAATTTTTAATTATTCACAAAAAAAATGTGAATGCCGGTAAGATATAACGGCGCCCTAGATTAACACAACACTAACGCGTTAATAACTGTGGTTAAGTTAGCGCCTAATAAAATAAAAACGCATGGTGGGGTTATTACCTCCTCCCAGCGTCAGTTTTTTACGTTCGACATTGACCGCGCTCAATTCAAATTTAAAATAGTCTCATTATGGAATTATTCGTAACGAAATCGTTGGCCCGCGGTCAATCACGTTCCGCACTTTGCCAATCCCCCCCGGCGTGGCATAGCCTGTTAAGACGCGCCATGCCATAGTGAAAGGGGATTCGCATGAACCCTTCCGTCCGGCCGCCGCAATGCGACGATAAAACCCTTCTCGATATCACGATGAATTTATATCTTTATCCGGCGGTGCTTATTGCGCACCGCTTGGGCATCTTTGAGTTTATTGCTCAGCCCCCCGCAGCCTGGCCAATATATGCACTCAGGCCAATCTGGAAAGACGCCCAGCGGAAACGTTGGCCATGGCGCTATTGGCATTGAAATTGATCGCCAGAGACGGCGATACATTCTCTCTCTAGCCGGAAGCGGAAACCTTTTTGTTAAAAAACAACCCACATTACTTCGGTTATTTTTGGGATTTGATGATTGAAAACAGGGAGATTTTCTCGCTGAAAAACCTGGAAAACGCCATCAGAAAAAATACCTCGCCGACCTACGACGAGGAGGAGCTGTTCGAAGCGCATACGCTCGACGCCGACAGAATGCGGCGTTTTACCCACGCCATACCCAGCCTGAGCGTGGGATCGGCCAGCGTTTGGCCGCGCTGCCCCCCCCTCGCTCGGCGCTGGATATCGCCGACCAACTGCTCGACGTCGGCGTCGGGCCTGCTCAATTACTGCCGTCGCTCGGCTACTACAGCATCGTGACGGCGCAAAAAACCCAGGCTTAGCGGTTCACCGAACGCGCCATGCGGCTGTAGGTATGGCGCACGCCGCGAATCGCCACGCTGTAGGCGAAGATGTTTTCCGGCAGCGCCAGCCCCAGATAGCCGGTATCGCCGATATGGTGCAGGTCCGCGCCGGCCATTTTGCTCATCAGCGCAATCTGCCGCACGGTCTGCACGTCGGCCCCCTCTTGCGAGGTGCCGATCGCCGTCATCGCCAGCGCTCCCTGCCGCTGGGCATAGGCGATCAGCGCCGCCACTTTTTCCTGCGACATGCCGGGAATGGTGCCCGGCGCCGGCAACAGCACGATGTCGGCACCGTTTTCCACAAACAGCGCGATGTCCTGCTCGCCGATCAGCTGGCTGCCGCTTTCGCGCACAATGCCGGCGCCGTGCATCTTGCCGGTCACCAGCACCATCTCGTCGCCCACTTCATCGCGAATCGCTTTCAGCGCGGCGGCGATCGCCTGATTGCTGACGCCGTTGTTCGGGTTGCCGGTCAGCACCAGCAGGCGCGCGCCGAGCTGATACAGCTTGCGGGCATTCTCGGCGGTGGCGGCGCGGCCCGCCGTCATCTGCCAGAAGTCGTTATGTTCGGTGGCGAAAGCCGGATCGACGGCCTCCAGGTTCACCCCGATCACCCGCCCGGTCAGGCGCTGCAGCGTGCGCAGCGCCTCCTGCGGCGGCACGTCGGCGGGCAGGCCCGCGATATGCGGACGATCGACGTCGAACAGGTTCAACAGCAGCAGGTCGGCGCCCTGGCTGGCCGCCAGCTCGGCGTTGGTGACGTTATTGAGCAGCGGCTGAGTGACCGCGATGGTTTCGCTGACCAAGATGCGCCCTTCGCTGGCGCGGATGGCATAGAGCAGATCGGCTTTGCCGATATCGGCCAGATCGCTGGCGCTGCAGTCCAGATAGCGTTTCATGAGGCAAGCTCCGGTGACGTTAGCGGAAAGGGATGGATGCCCCCTCTCCCACCGCAGTGAAAGAGGGGGAAAAGGTTACTTCAGCGTAAAACTTTGCGCCTGCACGTTGTCGGAATCCAGGCCGACGAACACGTTGAATTTGCCCGGCTCCGCCCCCCATTTCAGGCTGGCGTTGTAGAACTTCAGATCGTCTTCGCTAATCGGCAGCTCAACCTGCTGCGACTGACCGGCCTTCAGCGTCACTTTCTTGAAGTTGCGCAGCTCTTTCACCGGGCGGCTGACCGAGGCGGTCACGTCCTGCAGATACAGCTGCACCACCGTGGCGCCGTCGTACTTGCCGGTATTCTTCAGCGTGACGCTGGCGGTTAACTTGCCGTTGCGCGCCATCGTCGGGCTGGACAATTTCAGGTCCGACAGGCTGAAGGTGGTGTAGCTCAGGCCGTAGCCGAACGGATACAGCGGGCCGTTCGGCGAATCGAAGTAGCGCGAGGTGTACTTGCCCGGATTCTCCTTGCCGAACGGCCGGCCGGTGTTCAGGTGGTTGTAGTACATTGGGATCTGGCCGACCGAGCGCGGGAAGGTCATCGGCAGCTTGCCCGACGGGTTGTAATCGCCGAACAGCACGTCCGCCACCGCGTTGCCGCCCTCGGTGCCGCTGTACCAGGTTTCCAGCATCGCGTCCGCCTGCTCGCTCTCCCAGCTCAGCGCCAGCGGCCGGCCGTTCATCAGCACCAGCACCAGCGGCTTGCCGGAGGCTTTCAGCGCGGCAATCAGATCGCGCTGGCTCTGCGGGATCGTGATGTCGGCGCGGCTGGAGGCCTCGTGCGCCATACCCTGCGATTCCCCCACCACCGCCACCACCACGTCGGCCTTGTTCGCCGCCTGTACCGCTTCGTCGATCATTTGCTGCGGCGAACGGGTATCGAACGCCACCGCCGGCTCATACTCGTTCAAATAGTCGATGATGCCTTTATCCTGCGTGACGTTGGCGCCCTTGGCGTACAGAATGCGCGCCTTGTCGCCCACCGCCCGCTCCAGCCCCTCACGCAGGGTGACCGACTGCTTGACCACCCCGGCGGCCGACCAACTGCCCATCACGTCACGCTGGCTGTCGGCCATCGGCCCGACCAGCGCGATGGTCGCCTGCTTGCTCAGCGGCAGCGTCTGCTTATCGTTCTTCAGCAGCACCATCGTCTTGCGCGCCACCACCCGCGCTTCGGCGCGGTGCAGGCGGCTTTCGGCGTTGGTGTCCTGCGGATCGGAACCCGCCGGGCCCAGATGCACGTAAGGATTGGTGAACAGCCCCATGTCGTATTTGGTGTTCAGCACGTCGCGGCAGGCGCGGTCGATATCGCTTTCAGACACCAGTCCGTCTTTCACCAAGCCCGGCAGGTATTTGTCGTAGAACTCGTCGCTCATGCTCATGTCGACGCCGGAGGTGATCGCCAGGCGCACCGCGTCGCGCGCGTCGGCGGCCACGCCGTGCTTAATCAGTTCCTTAATCGCGCCGTGGTCGCTGATGGTGATGCCTTTAAAGCCCCACTGCTCGCGCAGCAGATCTTTCAGCAGCCACGGGTTGGCGGTGGCCGGCACGCCGTTGATCGCGTTGAGCGACACCATCACCCCGCCGCTGCCGGCGTCCACCGCCGCTTTGTAAGGCGGCAGATAGTCCTGATGCATGCGCAGCGGGCTCATGTCGACGGTGTTGTAATCGCGTCCGCCTTCGACGGCGCCGTACAATGCAAAGTGCTTGACGCTGGCCATCACCGAACCGGGTTTGGCCGGATCGCCGTTCTGGAAACCGTCAACCATCACCTTGGCGATTTTCGAGACCAGCCAGGTGTCTTCGCCGAAGCCTTCGGAGACCCGGCCCCAGCGCGGATCGCGGGTGATATCGACCATCGGCGCGAAGGTCATGTTCAGGCCGTCATCGCTGGCCTCTTGCGCCGCGACCCTGGCGCTGAGCGCGATGGCTTCCAGATCGAAGCTGGCCGCCAGTCCCAGGCTGATCGGGAACACGGTGCGCTGGCCGTGCACCACGTCATAGGCAAAGAACAACGGGATTTTCAGGCGGCTGAGCTGCATCGCCTGATCTTGCATCACCCGGATATCCGGCCGGGTGACGGTATTGAAGATGGCGCCGATCTGCCCTTTGCGGATCCCCTCGCGGATCGCTTCTTTCGGGTTATCCGGCCCGACGCTGATCAGCCGCAGCTGGCCAATCTTCTCTTCCAGCGTCATCTGCTTCATCAAATTGGACACGAAGGCGTCGCGCTGCTGGGCGTGAATGCCCTGCGTTATCGGCGTTTCCTGCGCAAAAGCCGGACTGAGGGCCAGACCGGACAACATACTCACCACACAAAGCCATTTCATCTTGTTTTATCTCAGGCGTGTTTCCGCCGCTAAAGCCGCGGGGTTTAATCGGAGTGAAGAAACAGTTTGCCACACTCTGTTTCATCGCCAAGGGAATTCGCATCGCTAATGTTTACAAAGCATTACAGGTCATCGGCAGGTAATTCTGTAGCCGGGCGCGGCTGTCGGCGGCCTCCGCCGCCAGAAAATCGACCAGCGCGGTTAACGTCGGCGGCGCCACCGTGCGTTCAGGATAGACCAAATAATAGGCCGCGCCGCTGCTGACGCAGAGCGGGAACGGCGTCACGATACGCTGCGCCTGAATATCCTCCTCCAGCAGGCACAGATCGCCGATGGCGATGCCAAACCCCTGCAGCGCGGCGCTCATCGCCAGATCGAGGGTATCAAAATGCTGGGCCTTGCCGGACGGCAACGCATCGGCGCCCGCTGCCTTCAGCCAGCGCAGCCAGTCGCGCCGATCGCGCGTCGGGTGCAGCAGGGTTTTGTCCGTCAAGTCCGTCAGCCGAGGCGTCGGCGGCAAAAATGTCGGCGTGCAGACCGGCGTGAGGATTTCATCGAACAGCAGGTGCGCGGTCAGCTTTTTACCCGGCGGCCGGCCGAATACCACCGCGGCGTCAAACTGCTCGGTACTGAAATCCAGGCCGTGCGACACCGAAGCGGTCAGCTCGATATGCATGTCCGGCCGTTCATTTTGCAGGCGAATAATGCGCGGCAGCACCCAACGCATGGCGCAGGTCGGGCATTTGATGCGCAGCGCCCCTGGCGGGGCGGCGGCCCGCGTCAGGGCTTCATCCAACTGCCCCAGCGCTTGCTGCACCGGCGCCAGCAGCTGCGCGCCCTGCGGCGTCAGCGCCAAACCGCGCGCCTGACGGCTGAACAGCGGATAGCCCAGACGCTGTTCCAGCCCGAGAATTTGCCGGCTGACCGCCCCCTGCGTCAGGTGCAGCTGCCGGGCGGCATGGGTAAAGTTGAGGCGTTGCGCCACCACCACAAAGGTTTTCAACACGTCGAGCGACGGCAGGGATATCGGCATAGCGTGCCTCGATTAGGTATGATCGTAGTGCATGGCAAGTATGACAAACTTTCCCTTGTCCGCCTACGCCGGCTGATGCTTAATCGTTCAACACTTCCCTGTTTGCCTGGAGCCCATCATGCAGAGCGCCTGCTCACCCCGCTCGAAGCTGCCGGACGTCGGCACCACCATCTTCACCGTCATTGGCCAACTCAGCGCCGAACATCAGGCCCTCAACCTGTCGCAGGGCGCGCCCAATTTCGCCGGAGACCCGCAGCTGATCGAGGCAACGGCACAAGCCATGCGCGCAGGTCATAACCAATACGCGCCGATGAGCGGCGTGGCGGCATTACGTGCTGCTCTGGCGGAAAAAGCTGAACGATTGTATGGCGCGCGCTATGACGCCGACGAAGAAATCACGGTGATCGCCAGCGCCAGCGAAGGGCTGTACTCGGCGATCAGCGCGCTGGTGCATCCCGGCGACGAGGTGATCTATTTCGAACCGGCGTTCGACAGCTATGCGCCGATCGTGCGCCTGCAGGGCGCCACGCCGGTGGCGATCAAACTGTCGCTGCAGGACTTTCGCGTCGACTGGGACGAAGTGGCCGCCGCCATCAACGGCAAAACGCGCATGATCATCGTCAACACGCCGCACAACCCGACCGGCGCGGTGTTCGACGCGCAGGATATCGACCGCCTGACCGCCCTGACCCGCGACACCGATATCGTGATCTTGTCCGACGAGGTCTACGAGCATGTGGTGTTCGACGGCGATATTCACCACAGCATGGCGCGCTATCCGCAGCTGGCCGAACGCAGCGTGATCGTCTCGTCGTTCGGCAAAACCTACCACGTCACCGGCTGGCGCGTTGGCTATTGCCTGGCGCCGGCGGCGTTGATGGACGAGATCCGCAAGGTGCACCAGTTCATGGTGTTCTCCGCCGATACGCCGATGCAGCACGCCTTCGCCGCCGCGCTCGCCAATCCGCAGAGCTACCTGGGGCTGGCGGCGTTTTACCAACAAAAGCGCGATCTGCTGGCCAGCGCCCTGCAGGATTCGCGCTTTGAGCTGCTGCCCAGCAGCGGCAGCTTCTTCATGCTGGCCCGCTTTAGCGGCTTCAGCCACGAAAGCGACAATGATTTCGCCGTGCGCTTGATCCGCGAAGCGAAGGTGGCGACGATCCCGCTGTCGGCGTTCTACAGCGACGGCACCGATACCGGCCTTATTCGGCTGAGTTTTTCCAAAGATAACGAGACCCTGCTGGAAGGCGCGCGCCGCCTGAGCCAGGTGTAATTTTTTGTCCGACCATGGGAAAGGGGCACTGCCTATGAAAGCTTTGAAAACGCTGTTCGCCGCCGGATGCCTGCTGGCCGCCGGCTCTTCTCTGGCGGCGGAAAACAGCCTGCGTTTCGGCCTGGAAGCGCTGTATCCGCCGTTCGAATCCAAATCCGCCAGCGGCAAACTGGAAGGGTTCGACATCGAGCTGGGCGACGCGGTGTGCGCCGCCGCGCAGTTGCAATGCAGCTGGGTGGAAACCTCGTTCGACAGCCTGATCCCGGCGCTGCAGGCGCGCAAGTTCGACGCCATCAACTCGGCGATGAACGTGACCGAACAGCGGCGCCAGGCGATCGCCTTTACCGACGCCATCTATCAGGTGCCGAACCGCCTGATCGCCAAGGCCGACAGCGGCCTGCTGCCGGACGCCAAAGCGCTGGCGGGCAAACACGTGGGCGTGCTGCAAGGCTCGATTCAGGAGATTTACGCCAAAACCCATTGGGCGCCGGCGGGCGTGGACGTGGTGTCTTATCAGGATCAGAATCAGGTTTACCTTGACCTGGCGGCCGGTCGGCTCGACGCTACGCTGGTGATGGCACCGTCGGGGCAAAGCGGCTTCCTGTCGCAGCCGGACGGCAAGGGCTTCGCCTTCGTCGGCGAGGCGGTGCGCGACGACAAGATCCTCGGTGAAGGCATTGCCTTCGGCCTGCGTAAAGGGGATGAGGCGCTGAAGAAGAAACTGGATGCCGCCATCGCCAAAGTGAAACAGCAAGGCACGGTGACGGCGCTGTCGAAGAAGTATTTCGGCGATATCGACGTGACGGTGAAGTGATGGACGGGGGCGGTACCGCCGCCCCCTGCCGCGTTTAGCGATCGAACACCGAACTGTTCAGCGCGCGATCCTGCTGGTGGCGCTCCAGCGCCAATTCGATCAGGCGCGTGATCAGCGCCTGGTAGCTGACGCCACTCGCGGCCCACAGCTTGGGATACATGCTGATGTTGGTGAAGCCCGGCAGCGTGTTGATCTCGTTGATTACCACCTGGTTATCCGGCGTCAGGAACACATCCACCCGCGCCAGCCCGAAGCACTCCAGCGCGCGGAACGCCTTCAGCGCCACCTCACGGATGTGGTCGCTCACTTCCGGCGCGATCGCCGCCGGCACCACCACCTGAGCACCCTGCTCATTGATGTATTTGGTGTCGTAGGAGTAGAAAGCGTCGCTCAGCACGATCTCGCCACACACGCTGGCCTGCGGATCGTCGTTCCCCAGCACCGCGCACTCGATCTCGCGGCCGACGATCGCCGACTCCACCAGCACTTTGTGATCGAAGCTGAAGGCCAGTGCCACCGCCGCGTCAAACTCGGCGCGGTTTTCCACCTTGCTGACCCCGACCGACGAGCCCTGGTTGGCCGGCTTGACGAACAGCGGCAGGCCTAGGCGCTCGCTCAGTTGCTCAAACGTGAACCCGGCGCGGTTGGCGCGGGTCAGGGTGACGAAAGGCGCCACCGCCAGCCCGGCGTCGCGCAGCAGGCGCTTGGTCACGTCTTTATCCATGCTGACCGCCGAGCCGAGCACGCCGGCGCCGACGAACGGCATATTGGCCATGCGCAGCAGCCCCTGCAGCGAGCCGTCTTCCCCCAGCGTGCCGTGTACGATCGGGAAAATGACGTCGAGCTGGCCCAGCGCACCGGCGCTGCCCGCTTCGATCAGCTGCTGTTTTTCCTGGCCCGGGATCAGCGCCACGTTCTTGTTCGAGCGGTTCAGCGCGATCAGCGCCGGGTTCTCGGCGTTGAGCAGGTAGTTGGAGGCGTCGTTGATGTGCCACTGCCCCTGTTTGTCGATCCCCAGCAGCGTGACGTCAAACTTCTCTTTGTCGATTGCATCCACAATGTTTTTGGCCGACTGCAGCGACACCTCATGCTCCGCCGATTTACCGCCAAAAATCACCCCAACACGTAGTTTAGTCACGCCTTAAATCCTTCTGAAAAAATCATGGCAAAAAAGTCGTTCATCACAATAAACGCATTGCCTGGCGGCGGCAATCGTTGTTGCCAGAATCTTCTTACGCCACGGAATGCCACATCGCGACCATCCTAAACGTATACACTTCATATATTGTTTACTTATGGAGACGCCGATGGGCATCGTAAAAATTTCGGACGCGCTGCATGACGATCTGCGCCTCGCCAGCCTGACCATGACGCGTTCGATCAACGCGCAGGCCGAGTACTGGATCAAGATTGGCATGCTGGCGGAGTTCCATCCGGAACTGACTTACCCGCAACTGGTAAAAAAAATGATGAAAGATAACGCGCTGACGCTGAAGGAGATTGTCGGGTGAAAGAGATTGTGATTAAAACGCCGGAAGAGATTGCCAAAATGCGCCATTCCGGCGCCCTGCTGGCCAAAGTGTTTGCTATGCTCGATGAGGTCATCGTCGAAGGCATCTCCACCATGGAGATCAACGACCGCGCCGAGGCGTTTATCGTCGAAGAACTGAAATCGCGCCCGGCCAGCAAGGGGCAGTATGATTTCCCCTATGTGCTCAACACCTCAATCGACGATGTGGTGTGCCACGGGGTGCCGTCGGCCAGCAAAATCCTGCGTTCCGGTATGATTGTCAACGTAGATATCACGCTGGAAAACGGCGGCTACATCGCCGACTCCAGCAAGATGTACTGCATCGGCCAGGTGACGCCGCTGGCCAAACGGCTGGTGAACAACGTCTATGAATCGATGTGGCAGGGCATTCGCGCGGTGAAACCGGGCGCCACCCTGGGTGATATCGGCCACGCCATCCAGCGGCATGCCGAGCAGGCCGGCTACAGCATCGTGCGGGAGTATTGCGGCCACGGCATCGGCCGCGACATGCACGAAGAGCCGGCGGTATTGCACTACGGTCAACCCGGCAGCGGTCTGGTGCTGCAAGAGGGCATGGTGTTCACCATCGAGCCGATGATCAACCAGGGCGACCGCCGCATCAAGCAGAAGAAGGACGGCTGGACGGTGGTGACGCGCGACAAAAAACTGTCGGCGCAGTGGGAACATACCGTGGCGGTCACCGCCGACGGCGTGGAGATTCTGACGCTGCGCGACGAAGAGCGCCGCGCCGGCTACGCCGAGCGCTACTAAACCCGCAAGCCATTAGCCAAATAAGCTAATGGCTTAATAAGTTATTCACTTGATAACCTCTTAGCTTATGTGCGGCACTCCGGCGCCGCGGTTAAAGCGACGGAGATGACAGGGAGACAGGCAGCATGCAGTCAGGCAATCAGACGTTTATCAATCAGCTCAAAGACATCGTCGGCGGCCCGCAGCTGTTGACCGGCGATCGCAACACCGAGCGGTATCGCAAGGGGTTCCGCTCCGGCGAAGGCCAGGCGCTGGCGGTGGTGTTTCCCACTAGCCTGCTGCAGCTGTGGCGCATTTTGCAGGCCTGCGTGGCTGCCGACAAAATCGTCATTATGCAGGCCGCCAATACCGGCCTGACCGAAGGGTCAACCCCCAGCGGCAACGACTATGACCGCGACATCGTCATCGTCAGCACTCTGCGCCTCGATCATATTCAGGTGCTGGACAACGGCAAGCAGGTGGTCGGCTTCCCCGGCAGCACTCTGCACCACCTCGAGAAATTGCTCAAACCCTACGGCCGCGAACCGCATTCGGTGATCGGCTCCTCCTGCATCGGCGCCTCGGTGATCGGCGGCGTATGCAACAACTCCGGCGGCTCGCTGGTGAAACGCGGCCCGGCCTATACCGAAATGGCGCTGTACGCCCAGTTAGGGGAAGACGGCCAGCTGCGCCTGGTGAACCATCTGGGCATCCGGCTTGGCGACACGCCGGAAGAGATCCTCACCCGGTTAGAAAAAGGCGACTATCGCCCGACAGACGTCGAGTACGGCGAGTTGCGCGCCTCGGATAACGAATACGCCAGCCGGGTGCGCGACGTCGATGCCGACACCCCTTCCCGCTTCAACGCCGACAAACGCCGCCTGTACGAAGCTTCCGGCTGCGCCGGCAAGCTGGCGGTGTTCGCGGTGCGGCTCGACACCTTCGAGAAAGAAGGCAAAGAGCAGGTGTTCTATATCGGCACCAACGACACCGCGGTGCTGACCGAACTGCGCCGCCACATGCTGAGCAAATTCGAAAACCTGCCGGTGGCCGGTGAATACATGCACCGCGATATCTTCGACATCGCCGAGGTGTACGGCAAAGACACCTTCATGATGATCGACAAGCTCGGCACCGATCAGATGCCGCGCTTCTTCACCCTGAAAGGCCGCATGGATGCCAGCCTCAACAAGCTGCCGCTGCTGCCGCACAACCTGACCGATCGGCTGATGCAGGGCCTGAGCCATCTGGCACCGAGCCACCTGCCGAAGCGCATGAAGGAATACCGCGAACGTTTCGAACACCACCTGCTGCTGAAGATGGCCGGCCCCGGCGTAGACGAAGCTCAGCGCTATCTGACCGACTATTTCGCCCAGGCCGAAGGCGCCTTCTTCGCCTGCACGCCTGACGAAGGCAAAAAGGCCTTCCTGCACCGCTTCGCCGCCGCCGGTGCCGCCGTGCGCTACCACGCGGTGCACGCCGACAAGGTGGAGGATATTCTGGCGCTGGATATCGCCCTGCGCCGCAACGACACCGACTGGTTTGAAACGCTGCCGCCGGAAATCGACAGCCAGCTGGTGCATAAGCTGTATTACGGCCACTTTATGTGCCACGTCTTCCATCAGGACTACGTGGTGAAAAAAGGCGTGGACAGCCATGCGCTGAAAGAAAAGATGCTCGAGATCCTCAACCGGCGCGGCGCCGAGTACCCGGCGGAGCATAACGTTGGCCACCTGTACCACGCCAAACCGGATCTGCAAACGTTCTACCGCACCGCCGATCCAACCAACAGCTTCAACCCCGGCATCGGCAAAACCAGCAAACGCAAAGGCTGGGCCGAAGACCCCCGCTAAACGCCGCACGATCGGCCCGCCGCCGCACCCGGCGCGGGCCTCCTCTGCCCTACCTGCCTCATCGCGATCTTTCTGCGCCTTTAAAGATGTATTTTTATTGCAACTTATAAAATTCCCGATTACCATTCACCCTATCATCGCAAATGAGAATCAATTACAAAGCTGTCATGACGGATACATGACATCCGCCGTGGCATTCACCGCGAAGTTAATGAGAAGGAACCTACCATGAGTCAAACCCTCGATTCAGCCCAGCTGCTGGCCGCGCTCGATAAAGTGATGGTGATCTCCACCACCGATCTGCAGGGCACCATCACCTACGTCAATGACCTGTTCTGTCAGCTGACCGGCTTTTCCCGGGAAGAGCTGGTGGGCCAGCCCCACAGCATCGTGCGCCACCCTTCCGTGCCGAAAGCCGTTTACAAAGCGATGTGGGACACCATCAAGGCGGGCGGTATCTGGACCGGCATCATTCCGAACGTCGGCAAGGGCGGCGTGCTGTACGTGGTCGACACCACGGTGCAGCCGCTGTATGACGCCCAGGGCAATATCGAGGCCTATATCAGCATCCGCCGCGTGATCAACGATCTGATGACCGACTTCGAATCGGTGGAATTCGCCAAAGAACAGTTCGACAACCACTACGACAAGTAACCGCTATGGCCGACCTCATCGAACGCATCCTGATTGGTTACGGTTCGGAGTCGGGCAACGCCCGGGCGCTGGCGATGCGCCTGGGCGAGCAAAGCAGCCTGCAACCCTACCGCCCCATGGTTAAAGAACTCAACGCCATCCAGCCCGCCGATGTGGGCGAGCGTGACATCCTGTTGATCGTCTCGAGCTCATTTGGCGACGGCGAACCGCCCGCCAACGCCGAGCGTTTTTCCGACGCGCTGGCGCAATGGCCGGATCCCCTCCGGTTGCGCTACGCCATCTTTGGTCTCGGCGACACCGCGTACCCGCATTTCTGCGGCTTCACGCAGGCGCTGGATGCGCGCCTGACGCAATACGGCGCCCGCGCCATCGTCAATCGCGTCGACGCCGACGTTAACTTCGAACCGTTCTTCACCACCTGGCTGACGACGCTGGGTAAGGTGCTGGCCGGCGATGCCCAGGCGGGTCGCGACTTGCATCTGCGCGTGACCGCCTACGGTGAAGACCATGCGTTCAGCGCCGCCCTCCTCGAACGACGGCCGCTCAGCGCTCGCACGCCGCAAGCCTGGCATCTGAGGCTGAATATCGCCGGCAGCGGCATCGTTTACCGGGCGGGAGATACCGTCTATCTGTTGCCGGAGAACGACGAAGGATTATTGTCCCGGCTGGCAGACTGGCTCGGCAGGCCGGAGGCCGTCGACGCGCTACGGCGCCGGGAGCTGCGCCAGCTCAGCAAAACGACGCTGCGCGAACTGGCGCAGTTGGCCGACAGCGAAGAGCTCAAAGGCCTGCTGAAGATCCGTCAGCGCAAAGCCCTGGAGAGTTATCTGTACGGCGCCGATCTGCTGGACGTGCTGCACGATTTTTGCCCGCCGCACGCGATCACGCTGGAGAACCTGTTGGCGCTACTGCCCGTTTGCCTACCGCGCGCCTACTCCATCGCTTCGGCAACGCGGGAAGAGAGCCTCGATCTGTGCGTTCGCGACGTGCGTTATGAACGCGGCGGCCGCACGCGGCGCGGCACGGCAACCGGCTGGCTGCTCAAGCATCCCGGTCCTTTCCGCCTTTTCTGCCGCGCCAACCCCGGCTTTTACCTGCCGCGCGACACCGCCTTACCGGTGCTGCTTATCGGTACCGGTACCGGCATCGCACCGTTGATTGGCTTACTGCGCGAAATGGCCGCCCAGGGCGAACGGCGTGAAACCGTCCTGATCTTCGGTGAGAAAAGGCGCGATGAAGACTTCCTGTATGGCGAGGAGTTGGTCACGCTGAACGCGACGGGCGTACTCACACGGCTCATCACGGCATTCTCGCGCGACGCCGCCGACAAGTATTACGTGCAACACGCCATCGACGATCGCGCCGATGTCGTCAGCGGCCTGCTGCAGCGGGGCGCGCATGTCTACCTGTGCGGCAATCGTCAGTATCTGGAACATGCCGTGGCGACGGCGCTGGAGCAAGCCTGCGGGGCGGAAAACCTGTGGCAGACGCTGATTGAGCAGCAGCGCCTGCACCTGGAACTCTATTGAGACAGGGCGGCGTTCACCGCTCCGCGCGCAGCAGCAAGGAGACGATGAACGCGCCCCCCAGCCCCGCCGTAATGATGCCGATGGGCAGCTCCTGATGGGGGATCAGGCTGCGGCTGAGCATGTCGCCGCCGGTCAGCAGCATCGCCCCCAGCAGGCCGCACATCGGCACGGACAAGCGATGGCGCACGCCCACCAGGCGCCGGGCCAGATAAGGCACCATCAGCCCGACAAACCCAATCACGCCCGTCAGCGAAACGAGAAACGCCGTAGACAATGCGCAGCACAGAAAGGTCTCGGTGCGCAGGCGCGCCACATTGACCCCCATCGAATGGGCGGTTTGCTCGCCCGCCAGCAGCGCGTCCAGCGCCCGCCAACGCAGCGCCGTAAACCCGGCCAGCAGCACAAAACTCGCCAGCGGAATGAACAGATTATCCCAACGCGCCAACCCCAGCCCGCCCAGCGACCAGAACAACACCGAACCGGCCGCCCGCTGATCGCCGGAAAACACCAGGTAGCTGGTGAGCGCGCTGAACAAAAACGAGACCGCCAGACCGCAGACGATCAGCTGCTCGGCGCGCCTGACCCGGCTGACGCGAAACAGGATCATCACCGCCATCGCGGACAAAACGCCGCCGGCGAAAGCGGACAGCGGCAACGTCAGCGCGCCCAGCGCATCGCCAAAGCGCGTGATGACCAGCACCGCGCCGGCGGAGGCGCCGGAGGAGAGCCCAAACAAAAAAGGATCGGCCAGCTCATTGCGGGTGGTGGTCTGCAGCAGCGCACCGGTCATCGCCAGCCCGGCGCCGGTCAACGCCGCCAGTAAGGCTCTAGGCACCCGCAGTTGCACGACGATGGTATCCAGCATGCCGGAGAGGGTCGCCGATGAAAGCCCCAATGCCGCCATCGTCTGCCGCCATGACAGCGCGACGCTGCCCAGCTGCAGGCTCCAGATCATTAACCCGCACAATACCGACAGCGCCAACGGCGCGAGCAGCATAAATCGCCGGGTCGGCGAGTTCATTCAGCCTCCGGCGCGTACAGCGCCCGCGCCAGCTTTTCCACCGCGCCGATGTTGGCCGGCCCCGGCGTCAGCTCCGCATACTGCAGTTTCAGATAGCGGTGGTGCCGTACGGCAGGCGTCAATTTCATCAACGGGTGAGACTCGAGGAAGCGCCGCAGCGCATCGGCGCCTGACCCGGTCTGGTAATCCAGCAGAATAATGAAGTCAGGCTCGGCCGCCGCCACCGCCTCCCAGGACGCCGTCGTCCAGCTCGCCGGCAAACCGTCCATCACGTTGTGGCCGCCCGCCGCTTCGACGATCGCCGTCGGCATAGCGTATCTGCCGCTGGTGAAAGGCTTCTCCTCCCCCGAGTCATAGACGAACACCTTGAGCGGCGGCTGGCCCGCCGGCCTGGCGGGAAGCGCAGCCAACCGGCGCTGCCAGCCCGCAACCAACGCGGTGGCCTCTTGCTGCTTGCCGAAAATCTTGCCGAGCTTCAGCTCATCGTCATACAGCAGGTTCATATCGGCCTTCTGCGGCCGCCCGCCAGCCTGTACGCAGCTCTCGCTCAGCACCAGCGTTTTGATGCCGAACGGGGCGAGCTTCTCCGGCGTGACGTCGCCGCCTATCTTCATGCCGTAATTCCAGCCGGCGAAGAAAAAGTCCGGCTGCGCTGCCAGCAGCGTTTCCAGAGCAGGGTATTTCGGCGCCAGTTCGGGAATGGCGCCCATCGCGGCCTTGAAGTCGGGCGTCAGTTTGTACCAGCCGGTGATGCCGGTCAGCCCGACAATGCGATCCTGCAAATGGAGCGCAAAGGCCATCTCGGCCATATTGATGTCGTTGATGACGGCGCGTTGCGGCGCCTGGTTGAAGGTGACCGGCGTACCGCAGCTTTCTACGGTGACGGGAAATTTTTCGGCCGCCGCCGCCCCGCCGGCCAGCAGCAGGAGCAGGGGGAATACGCGTGTGTTCATGTTTCTCTCTGGTTTATCAAGCGCAATGGGGAACGTCAAAAATACGCAGCGTTTTCCCGCTGACGGGGTGCGCCACCTTGAAACTGTTCATGCCGAACACCGGCAAAATCACCGGGGTCTGCAACACCGCCTCGGGCGTACCACAGGCTACCTGGCGGCTTTCGTTGAGCACCAGGATCCGATCGGCAAACGCCTCTGCCACGGGCAAATCGTGCAGCACTGCAATCACGGCAATGTCTTTATTTTTCACTAACGACAGCAGCGCCGAGCGCCCGGGCGGATCGAGGTGATTGGTCGGTTCATCCAGCAACAACAGATCGGGAGACTGCGCCAACGCCCGGGCCAGTGCAGCACGCTGACGCTGACCGCCCGAGAGCCGCCCCAACGGGCGGTGCCTGAGCGGCGCCAGCCCGGTTTCCCCGATGGCCTCGTCAACAATGCGCTTTCCCGTCGCAGAGCGTTCGCCATGCGGTAAACGGCCCAACGCCACGTAGTCCTCAACCGACAGCCGCAAATCCGGCAGATCGTTTTGTGCCAGAAAGGCGATGCTTCTGGCACGTTCCGCCGCCGGCCACTCGGACAAGGCGCGCCCTCGCCAGTAAATGCCGCCGCTGTCCGGCCGCGTTTCGCCGATCAGGGCGCGCAACAGGCTGGACTTGCCGCTGCCGTTAGGGCCGATCACCGCCAGCTTTTCACTGGAACGGAGCGCGAAATGGATGTTGTCGAGTATCAATGCCCCGCCGTGGCCGGTCAGGCTAACTCCATCAACGCGGAGGATGTCGTGAACTGAATTCATTATGCATTAATTGTTATATTATAACATATCAATATTTTTACCACGATTCCGCGCCTTCTGCAAAAGCGAATCGCAACCTCTTTTGCCGCACGCGCTGCGTGCCGCGAGACTGGGAGCAAGCCGCGCCCCCCTGCTTCAACACTGCGCGGCAAAAGCAACATAGCATACCTTTTAATTAATGATAATGATTTACATTATCATTTAAACCATTGTGATTTCCGATTGCACGCCCCTCTGAACTTGGTTATGTTTGAAGAGATAAGTTTTATTCCCGGTTTGCAGGAACCCCTATGACTCCGTTGGCGCACAGCACAGATCCGACTCTTACGACCGCTCCGGCCGTCGTTTTGCTGTGTGCTTCCTCTGCCCCACCCGCCGTTTCCTCTGTCGTTTCAGCGGTTGCCGCTTACCCGCCACGCATTGTGGTTGTGCGCTAAGCCACACCGACTTTTACCTCCGGCTTATTGATCTGTTGCGTTCAGGCGTAGACCGCCGCGCGCGCCGGAGCCTGTAATTTTCACGACAGGTGAAATTGATATGCGATTACCTTCTCTCTGGGCCAATGCCGGCCTGGCTACGCTGTTCGTCCTGCTTTGGAGCAGCGGCGCGATCTTCTCCCGTTGGGGGTTGGAGCACGCCTCCGCCTTCGCTTTTCTGTTCTTCCGCTGCGCCATCGCGCTGGCGGTGCTGTTGGTCATCGGCCTGTGGCAGCGCCAGTGTCTCCCCGCCCCCGGCACCCGCTGGCGCGTCGTGCTGATCGGCGTGCTGATGATCGGCAGCTATCAAATCTGCTATCTGCTGGCGCTGGAACAAGGTATTACGCCCGGCGTGCTGGCGACGCTGCTCGGCGTACAGCCGATCCTCACCCAGTTCATCACCGAGCGGCGTTGCACCGGGCTGCGGGCACTCGGCCTGGCGCTGGCGATGGTCGGGCTGACGCTGGTGGTGTACCAAAGCCTGATGGTGGCCCACTTCTCGCTGAGCGGCATGCTGTTCGCCTTTATCGCGCTGGGCTGCATGACCGCCGGCACCCTGCTGCAAAAAGGCATGACGCAGCAGCCGCTGGCGGTCTTGCCGCTGCAGTATGCCGTCGGATTATTGATGTGTACGCTGGCACTGCCGTTTGAGCCGCTGCGGGTCGAATGGCGGCCGGCGTTCGTGCTGCCGCTGCTGTGGATGGCGGTGGTGATCTCGGTGCTGGCGACGTTCTTGCTGTATCGCCTTATCCAGCGCGGCAATCTGGTGCAGGTGACCAGCCTGTTCTACCTGATCCCGGCGGTGACCGCCCTGCTGGATTACCTGCTGCTCGGCCACGCGCTAGCCGCGCTGAGCCTGCTGGGCATGGCGGGCATCGTGCTCGGCGTGATGCTGGTTTTCCGCCGCGCATAAAAGCAAAAGCCCCCGCGCCGTTCCACCGGCGCGGGGGCAACAACAGCCGTTAACTCAGAACAACCAGGAACCGTACCCCCACAGCAGCACCGTCACCCCAAGCAGCAGCTCGAGCAACAGAATGCCGATGGCGAAGGTCGAGCTGGAGAAGATGAACCCTTCCTTACTGTCGATATTCAGGAAGTGCGGGATCCCCAGATTCAGCAGATAGCCCGAATAGCACAGGCCGATAATGCCGACAAACAGACACAGCCAGACGACCGGATAGAGCGCCACTACCCCGCTGAGGAACATCGGGGTCGCCACGTAGCCGGCGAACACCATGCAGCGGTGCAGGCTGGGGCGCGATTCATAACGCCGCGCCATCCAGTGAATGACTTTCCCCATGGCCGCTACGCCCGCCAGCATCAGCAGGTAGAACGCCACGGCGGTATAAAACGCGGTAAACATGTCGAGCCTGATGGCATGTCCCTCGCCGGAGAGCCAGCCCAACTGGGTGGTGCCGATAAAGGCGCAGACCACCGGGATGGCTGCCAAGAGCAACACGTGATGGGTGTATAGGTGCGAGACGCTTTCATTCTCGCTTTTGATCTGTTCGAACTCGGCGCTGGGATGCGCCAGAAGTCCCCAAACATGACTGACCATGAGACACCTCCTATCTCGCCGTAGGCCGCGATCGGCGAACGAATTTCACACCTCCGACGGACTGCTACCCGTGCGAGGATTGCGGCCACGGGGCTCTCTCCCCTGTACTAATTATAGTCTTTCGGCGAAAAAACGTGCGGAAAGCGCAACGCCCCAGCGCTTTGTCTTATACTCCCACCATAAAAACCAGGCTGCGAGGAAGGTCATGTCATCCGTAATCACCACCCGTCAGGCGGGGATCGTCGACGTCGACGCCGGGCGCAACGTTACCGTTGTCGAGCCCTGCAATCTTTACGGCTGCCGGCTCGGCGACGATGTCTTCGTCGGCCCGTTCGTCGAGATCCAGCGCCACGTCAGCATCGGCGCACGCAGTAAAATTCAGTCGCACAGCTTTATCTGCGAATACGTCACCCTCGGCGAAGCGTGCTTTGTCGGCCACGGCGTCACCTTCGCCAACGATCTGTTCAAAGAGGGCGCGCCCAACGCCGATCCGGCCAGTTGGGGGCGCACGCGCATCGGCGATCGGGTGTCCATCGGCTCCGGCGCCACGATCCTGGCGGTAGAGATCTGCAACGACGCGGTGATCGGCGCCGGGGCGGTGGTGACCCGCGACATCACCCGCAAGGGGATCTACGCCGGCAACCCGGCGCGTCTGCTGCGGGAGCTGCCGTAATGAACCCGGCCATCCGCATCGCGGCCATTGAGGCGCTGCCCGACGATTATCTGACGCGCGGCGATTTCAGCTTCACCATCGCCTGTTACGCTCTGCCGCAGTTCGACAGCCCGGTCGACAGCTGGCCAACCCGCCCGGTGGCGCCATTTCGCAAACGCTATCCCTTGGCGCCGTTCGCCAACGAAGACAGCGTGACCTTCCTGGCGTATCGTCAGAACGACGCCGTTGGCCATATCACGCTGAGCAAAAACTGGAACGGTTACACCCTGATCGACGAGATCGCCGTCAGCGCTCATGCGCGCCGTCAGGGCATCGCCGGGGCACTGCTGGACTGCGCCAAACGGTGGGCGCGGCAGCAGGAAACCTCAGGTATGATGCTCGAAACGCAGAACAACAATCTGGCGGCCTGCCGCTGTTACCAGCATTACGGGTTTATCCTCGGCGGCATCGACCGTTTGCTGTACCGCGCCGAACCGGAGATCGCCGATCACGAAATCGCGCTGTTCTGGTATTTGCCGTTCAATAGCGAAATCGGTTACTGATTTATCGATTGCCATTGAGGTGATGTTTACTTTTTAACCCCTACCATCGGATGAGAACTGTTATCACTTACTCTGATAAGCCAGCGACACCCATGGAGGGCCGTATGAACAAGAACAAGGCTGTTTTACTGATGTTAGCTATCGCTATGAGCGGATGCGCCGAACGCTCCACCGCCGTCTCCCCCGCGACGCCGCCGACCGACGTCACCGTTTCGCCGCCGGGCGTGCAGCCGGAGATGGACGCCAGCACCCGCAGCAAGCTACGTGAGATCCTCGCGCTGCACGCCGGTTGGCCCGCCGCGCAGCCGCATGGTCGCACCGTCGATTTGATTTCGCGCGAGTTTCTCGGCACGCCGTATCTCGCCAACCGTCTGATCGGTTCGCAGAACACGCCCGAGCAGCTGGTGATCGACTTCCGCGGACTGGATTGCTTCACCTACATCGATTATGTGGAAGCGCTCAGCACCGCCCGCAGCGAAGCCGAGTTCGTTCAGCGCCTGGTAGACATTCGCTACGTCGACGGCAACATAGCCTTCCCGCAGCGCAAACACTTCTTCACCGACTGGGCGCAGCGGCCGAAAAAAGTGGCCGAAGACATCACCGCCCAGCTCAGCCCGCACGCCGTCACCCTCGTGAAAAACCTCAATCAAAAGGCGGACGGCAGCAGCTACCTGCCCGGCTTGCCCAACGTGCAGCGCAGCGTCACCTACATTCCCAGCGACAACGTCGACGACAAGGTGCTGGCCCAGCTGCGCACCGGCGACTACATCGGTATTTACACCAACCTCGCCGGGCTGGACGTGACCCACACCGGCATCTTCGTGATGACCGACCATGGCCCGGTGCTGCGCAACGCCTCCTCGCGCAAGGCCAACATGCAGGTCGTCGACTCACCCTTTATGGATTACGTGATGGCTACGCCGGGCATCGTGGTGCTGCGTTCGCTCAGCCGATAATCACCGCCGCATAACGGCTATAAGCTATAGCCGTTTATGCTGAACGAGCGTTTGACTTCACCGGCGGTTCAGGCTTAGCTGTAAGGACAAAAACCAACTGATTTTATTGTTCTTTTCAGGGAGACTTCGATGACCTTACGCTGGCGTATCACCCCTCTGGCGGCGGCCTTCGCCGCTGTATTGGCGCTTCAGGGCTGCGATCAAAAAACCGACCAAAACCATATCAAAGTCGGCGTCATCAACGGCGCGGAACAGGACGTGGCGGAAGTCGCCAGGCAGGTGGCGAAAGAGAAATACGGGCTGGAGGTCGAGCTGGTCGGCTTCAGCGGTTCGCTGCTGCCGAACGACGCCACCGACAAAGGCGAACTGGACGCCAACGTGTTTCAGCACCGCCCGTTCCTCGAACAGCAAAACAAAGATCACGGCTATAAGCTGGTGGCGGTCGGCAATACCTTCGTGTTCCCGATGGCCGGCTACTCCAAAAAGATAAAATCGCTGAAAGAGCTGCCGGACGGCGCGGTGATCGCCATCCCGCTCGATCCGACCAACCTGGGGCGCGCCCTGCTGCTGCTGGAAAAAACCGGGCTGATTAGCCTGAAGCCTGGCAAAGGGTTGCTGCCCACCGCGCTGGATATCAGCGCCAACCCGCATCATTACCAGATCATGGAGCTGGAAGGTGCGCAGCTGCCGCACGTGTTAGACGATCCGAAAGTCACCGTCGCCGTCATCAGCACCACCTACATCAACCAGACCGGCCTGTCGCCGACCAAAAACGGCATCTTCATCGAGGATAAGGACTCGCCGTACACCAACATCATCGTCACCCGCGAAGACAACAAGGACGCGCCAAACGTACAGAACTTCATCAAGGCCTATGAGTCGGACGAAGTCGCCAAAGCCGCCGAGAAAATCTTCAACGGCGGCGCGGTGAAAGGCTGGTAAATTCGGCCACCATCAAGGCGGATTCTGCGCACGAATCCGCAATATTTCACTTTCATTCCCCGTTTCCTTACGCCACACCTTTCTCTAAAAGCAAAACGCCCGCATGCTCATTCCTCCATAACACGGATTGTTCACAACAAAGCAGTGTATCGATGCCGATCAAATTTGCCCCCAAGGTCGGGGAAATTCTCGAGTGCAACTATGGCAACTATCCCCTATCAGTCTGCCAACCGCATGAAGCCGGCTTTTATGATGGCCACATTCCACCGGAAATGGTGAAGAACCGTTTAGTTGTTGTGTTAAACGGCAAAATTAACGGCAACGCCTGCATTATCGTACCGCTGTCGACCACCAGAGATTCGAACAAGATCGAACTGGGATTGCACATCGAAATCACACGTGAACTCATCGAAGATATGAGATTCTTTCATCCGCAAACGCGCTGGGCAAAGGGCGATCTGGTGCAGCAAGTCAGCCGCCAACGGCTGAACAGAGCCCGTAAAGAGAGAGACTTTCTTACCCAGTGTCTGTCGCGCGAGCTTGTTGCTGACATACAACGCGCCGTCATTAAGTCGATCAATGCCAAAAATATGCTGTTCTGACCAGTACGCTGTTGTTGACAAAACAGACAAATCAGGTGAAATTGTCGCCGTAGCCGATAAAGGCCCTTATGCTATACCCTCCCTTTCAGGGACCTGCGAAGCCCAGCCATCCAGCTGGGCTTTTGCCTCTCTGGCGCCTACCGATTTTTAAAACGTCATCTTTTCTTCCCGCTCTTGACCCTTACGTGGCGTCAGGCTTTAGTATCCCGGCACGCACAAGGGAGGAGCTACATATGTTATTGAAAGTCGGCGAACTGGCGCGCCGTTCCGGCATTACCGTTCGCACACTGCATCACTATGACAGCATTGGTTTGCTGGTCCCTTCTGCGCGTTCCGACGCCGGTTATCGTTTATACAACCGGGCTGACATCACCCGCTTGCACCACATCCAGGCGCTGCGCCGGATGGGCGTTTCGCTGGCGGAAGTCGGGGCAATTCTCGCGCGTTCAGGGCCAGCGCTTCCGGCGGTGATTGAGCAGCAGATCGCCATGTTGGAGCAGCAGTTGGCACAGATCGCCGCATTGCGCGGCCGGCTGCAGCACATGCATGCCCAACTTTCCGCCGGGCACGAACCGGAACTGAACGACTGGCTGACTACGTTGGAGTTAATGACCATGTACGATAAATACTTTACCGCCGATGAGCTGATGCAACTACCATTCTACCAAGCTGATCCCACCCGCAATCAGGAATGGGCTGCATTGGTGAGCAGCGTGGGACAACTGATGGCGGAAGGCATCGAACCTCAGGCGCCACAGGCTCAGGCGATGGCACGCCGCTGGATGCTGATGCTGGAACGCGACACCGCCGGCAACCCGGCCTTTCTCACCCGGCTGAACGCCATGCACGCCGACGAACCGTCGATGCGCGAACAGACCGGCATTACACCGACGATGACGGACTACATCACCCGCGCCTTTGCCGAAACCAAGCTGGCTGTCTATCAAAAATACCTGTCGGTGGAAGAGTACGCCTATGTGCGTCAACACTATTTCACCCGCCTGCAGGAGTGGCCGGCTCTGATCGCTCAATTCCATCAAGCAATGAACGACGGCATACCTGCCGATTCGCCGGAGGCGGTGCGATTGGCGGCCGATTGGCTGGCGCTGTTCCAATCCTATGCCGGCACCAACCCGGCGACGCAGATGAAGATCCGTGAAGCGATGGAACGGGAACCCTCGCTGACCGAGGGCACCTGGCTGACTCCGCCGTTGCTGGCCTATCTGCGCCAGGCCGTGGCCCGGCTGATGCGCGGCTGAATAGCTCATAGGATTTTCTTATCTCACCATAAGAAAACCCGATTTATCCCGGCGGCGAGCGGCGCGCATAATGGCGTTTATCCGCTGATTTCCAAGGTAAACAGGCATTACCATGACGCTCTCCGCTCCCGTACTCAGCCTCCTCGATGCCACGCCGGACGATATGGCCGCCGTGCTGCAAATTTACACTCACCACGTGCTGTACGGTGCCGCCTCGTTTGAAGAACAGCCGCCGACCTTGGCGGAAATGCAGCTGCGGCTAGGCAAGGTGCGGGAAGCCGGGTTGCCCTGGCTGGTGGCGAAAAGCGAAGGCCGTGTTATGGGCTACTGCTATGCCACGGCATATCGCCCCCGGCCGGCCTATCGCTTTACCGTAGAAGACTCGGTGTATATCGCCGAAGGGCAACAGGGGAAAGGCGTCGGCAAGGCGCTGCTGAGCGCGCTGATCGCCCGCTGCGAGCAAGGCCCCTGGCGCCAGATGCTGGCGATCGTCGGCGATTCCGCCGCCAACCACGGCTCGCTGGCGCTACACCAGTCGCTCGGCTTTACCAGCGCCGGAACGTTAAAGGCCGTGGGGTTCAAACTGGGGGAATGGCGTGACACGCAGATTATGCAGCGCGCGCTGGGTGACGGCGACAATCGGCATCCTTGAATGCATGGCGACGCACGATAGGAAGTTAGCGTCTATAGTGAAGAGGGATTTCATTGAGTTAGCGCCAATCGCGCACGCCATCTAACCGGTAAGGGAGAAGTGAATGAAAATTATTCTGTGGATTGTCGCCATCATCTTCATCGTGGGTTTGTTGACGATTACCGGCGTTCTCAAACTGATCTTTTAATCCGTCTCATACGTCCCGCCCCTTCCGGGGCGAGACTTTTCATCATGCCTTGAAACGCGTGCGTACCGCGCCCAGCGCCGACACCACCGCCAGCACCACGCCGCCGGCCACCAGCCCGAATGCCACGTTCAGCAGTGCCGGAACCACACCCTGCAAAAGATGGCCAAACGTCGGCACCACGGTGGTGTACGAGGCCCAGTCTTCGAACAGGTGATGCACCGGCGGCAGGCCGTGGGTCAGGATGCCGCCGCCGACCATAAACATGGCAACAGTGCCGACGATCGACAGCGTTTTCATCAGATAAGGCGCGGCGCGCACGATGCCGCCGCCGAGGGAGCGCGCCACTGCGCTGCGTTTGCGGCTCAGATACAGCCCCAGATCGTCCAGCCGAACGATGCCGGCGACGATGCCGTACACGCCGAGCGTCATCACAACGGCGATGCCGCACAAGACGATCACCTGCTGGCTAAAGGTGGCGCCGGCGACGGTGCCCAAGGTAATGGCGATAATCTCGGCGGACAGCACGAAGTCGGTGCGTATTGCCCCCTTCACCTTGCGCTTCTCATAAGCCGCGGCGTCCTCATTGGCGCCGGGCCCGTCCGATTTTTCCTCCTGCGCCGCCTTGCCGTGGCTCAGGCTGTGAAACACCTTTTCGAACCCTTCGTAACACAGATAGGCGCCGCCCACCATCAGCAGCGGCGTAATCGCCCAGGGCGCGAAGGCGCTGATCAGCAGCGCCAGCGGCACCAGGATCGCCTTGTTGATCAGCGAGCCTTTGGCGACGCTCCACACCACCGGCAGCTCGCGGTCGGCTTTAACGCCGGTGACCTGCTGCGCGTTGAGCGCCAGATCGTCCCCCAGCACCCCGGCGGTTTTTTTCGCCGCCATCTTGCTCATTAACGAGACATCGTCCAGCAACGAGGCAATGTCGTCGATGAGGGTAAGTAAGCTACTTCCTGCCAAAATGATTCATCCTTTTCATATTCACGGGCCATTCTATGTTTAGCATAGCGGTAAAGCATCATGAAAGGATATGGGAGGATCTCGGAAAATGCCGGGCGGGCGATTGCCGCCCGGCGCCGGCGTTAAAGCGCTACGCTGCCCAGGATGAAGGTGACGGTAATCACCGACAGCAGCGTCGTCCAGGTGATGATGGAGGCCATCGCTTCATGATCGCCCCCCATTTGCCGCGCCAGGATATAGGCGTTGCCGGCACAAGGCACGGCGGAGTAGAGAATGGCGATGCTGGCCGGCACGCCGGTGGCGCCGAAATAGTGCACCAGCGCAATGGTAATCAGCGGCATGGCCACCAGTTTCAGCACGGTCGCATAAGAGATGGAAACCAGCTTGCGAATATGCATGCTGACGATCAACCCTGCGCCGACCGACATCAGGCTCAGCGGCGTGGCGGCGTTGGAGAGATATACGAACAGCTGTTTAAGCGCGCCGGTGATGTGCAGGTTGCACAGGTTCATCAGCACCCCGAACAACGCGCCGATGATCAGCGGGTTTTTCGTCAGCGCCAGCAGCGCGCCGCTCAGGCTTTTCTTGCTGCCGGTGCCGTAATGGTTCATCACCAACACGCTCATGATGTTGGTCAGAATGATCATATAGGCCACGAAGAAACCGGACAGCGCCACCCCCTCGCTGCCGAACAGCGATTGCGACAGCGCGATGAATACATAAGAGTTATATCTGACTCCGCCCTGAAAAATGGAGGTAAACAGATCGGCCGACGTATTGAAAAACAATTTGCCAACGAAAATAATCAACGCGATGGCCAGCGTGGAAACTATGGTCGCCACAACGGGATAAAAGCTGTCCGCGCCGCTAAAATCCGCCTCGCTGATATCCAATATCAACAGCGCCGGAAAAAACAGGTAATAAACGAATTTGTCTGAAAAGCCCCAAAATACGGCAACGTCTTTAACATAGAGCTTTGACAAATAGCCCAGAACGATTAACAAAAAAATCGGCAATATAGAAAGAAAAACGTTCAGCATGAATAATAACCTTAAATCGAGAAAATGCGCTCTTCAACCTGATTGAGGTTGCGGTGATTCCACAAGCTTGCCGAAATGAAGACGCGTTGCACCCAGCGCAACGGCGTATCTCTTTCATCGAAAGATGGCGTGAATTTATCGCGTGAATGCAGCGCAAAACGGTTATCGATATACACCAAATCGCCCGGGCAAATATCGATGCCGATGGCATTTTCTTTCACCAGCCCGTAGAAACGCTCCAGCGCGGCTTCCGCTCGCGGCGTGCTGGCGGCAATCATGCCGGGATAGAAAACGGCGCTCACATCCGGCAGAACATGGTTTTGCGAAATAAGCGGCACCAGCGCGGTTTCTTCGCGCCCGGCCTGCGTGGACTGGCGCCAACGGTATGGCAGCTTGATGCTGTACAGCGGGCTGGCCAGCGTTTCGACGTCCTCGTGGCTCAGTTGAGCGATAGCCAAACGCGAATCGGAGATACGCGTCATCGGGCTGTGCGGATCGCGGCGCACGCCGGCTAACAGCAACCCCATCGGCGAGACGTTGAACTGCTCCAGGTGTTTCAGGGCCGCATTTTCAATATGGAAATCCAATTCAACATCGAACCCCAGACCGGTATATTCTTTTTTGGCTTCGCGTTTGGGGATCAGATTATTAATCAGTTCTTTCCCTTCGAAATACATCGAATAGGGTTCACCAATTAGCGAAGAGATGCCGACCAACAGGTTTTCACTGATATTCCCTGATTTGGCCGAAGGCGTATATTGGTTCGGACAAGGGGAAAAGAACACTTCTTTATCCACCGGCACATTTTTTAAAATAAGATAAGGCCGTGGTTTGATTGACGCCTTTTGCTGGCTTAATGCAGCGCTTAATCTGTGGGGTAAGTGGGTGATCATGGCCGAACGTATAGCGTGAATATACGCATCACCGCCGGCGGGATCGTAAGCAATTTTATCTAATGCCGAAAATAACTCGTTTCTTTCCTGATCCGTCAATTGAAAGACGTTTTGGTAATCCATCCTGAGCATTCCTTGACAATAAGAATATCATTAGCAAGCCTAATGAAAGCGGCAGGATGTTAACATTATGCAATCAAATCCATAAAGATTTATTAACTAATTTCGTGATCTTAATCACCACTCCTCCGTCCAGTTAGCGGTGGAGAAGAAGTGATTAATAAACAAACAGCTACGCGCATACGTCTCAATCGGATGCGATAGCGAATACGCCCGCGAGATAGCGCAGGACATGACCGTGGGCCTCAAAAACGCACGATAAATGCGTACTGCCCTCAAGCAAGCCAAAGGCAACATGCGCACTGCCATGCTGTTCGACGAAGCGCTGCATCGCTTGCGCATTGAACAGCTCATCCTGCGCTGCCGCCAGCAGCAAGGTCGGCAATCGCAGCGCCGCCAGTTGCTTTGCCGGGATGCGTGGCGTCAACGCGTTAGCCATATTGACGCTGTATTGGCAGACAAAATCGGGGGCGGCGGCCAGCACAGCCGGGGGAAAATTCAGGCTGACCGCCCGGGATTGCCCAAACCAGCGCCCGCCGCTGAGCGCATTGGCGACAAACGGCCATTGTCGCACCTGAGCAAAACGGGCCTCCGCCGCCAGATCGCGGGCCATCCCGGAAAATGGACCCAGCTCGGGCGCCAGCATGATCAGGCTGTCCGCCTGCTGTTCGCCAGGGTAACGGGTCAAGTAGTTGAGCAACATGCCGGCGCCGCTCGAATGGCCAAGCAGGTGTCTGCGCGCCAGCGGAAACCGGCAGCGCATTTCTGCCAGGATGATATCGACATCGCGCCAAATACGCTCAGGCCGCTCAACCGTCCCCCGCTCTCCCCTGGAATCGCCATGTCCGCGAATATCGACCAGACACACCGCGAGCGTCGGCTCGGCGGCCAGCTGGCGCGCAAGGACGTCATACCCGGCAGCGCTGTTAACCCCGCCGCCGTGATACACCACCATCACGTCTGCACTCGCGGCAGTTTGCCGATACAGGCGATAGCTCAATCCCTCAACGCGACCGGACGACATCTCCACATGCCCGCCCGGCCACTCGCCGTAAGACTTCGCTTGCTCAACATAGCGGTCAAAATCAATCAAAGCGCACCTTTCCATGATGTTGTCGGTATTTCCTACGGCAAAGCTCCTCGCCAAAATGGTGATAACAATATGAAATAACAGCAGTAATTACCATTCTTTTGCACATTCTCCCTTAGCGTCAGGGCAGATCGCCCGCCGGCACATTGAGCTGCCAGGAAAGGCCGAAACGATCGTTGAGCCAGCCGAAACGGGCGCTGAAGCCGTAGTCATCGAGCGGCATCAGCACCTTGCCGCCCTCCGCCAGCCGGTGGAACGCCCGCTCCAACGCTTCTTCGTTAGGCAGGTTGATGAACAGCGACACCGCCGGGGTAAAGCTAAAGTCATGGCTGATCGGGCTATCGATAAACACCAGGTTCTGCCGATCGAAATCGATGGCAGCATGCTTGATCAATCGCCGGCCGTCCGGCGTCGGGTCGTAATGCTGTACCTGCATGAGCCGAAAACGCTCGAACACCTGGCTGTAGAGATCGATCGCCCGCTGCGCCTCTCCCTGGAACATGACAAAGGTCGAAACCTGACTCATAACATCCCCTCCGGCAATCGTTGTGGTATTAATGGAGGATAGCGGATTACCGTTGAAGCGGCGGAAAGGAGCAACCATGAGCATCATTCATCGCCTGGCGCAGCCGGACGATCTCAACGGCCTGTTAGCCTTATATCGCGAGCTGCGCCCGCAGGACGCGCCGCTGCGCGCCGACGATGCGCGCCGCACCCTGCAACGTCTGCTGGACGATCCGGCGATCCGTCTGGTGGTGGCAGCGGACGAGGAACAACCGATCGCCACCTGCATGCTGGCGCTGATCCCGGGGCTGGCACACCAGGCGCAGCCGTTCGGTGTTATTGAGCATGTGGTGACGGCGGAGCCCTATCGCGGCCACGGCGTGGCGCTCGCGATGATCGAATACGCGCTGCAGCTGGCCTGGCGCAAGGGCTGTTACAAGGTGATGCTGCTGTCGGGGCAGCAACGCACCGGCGCGCACCAGCTTTATCTCAAAGCAGGTTTCGACGGCGATCGCGAGCGGGGATTTGTCATCAGGCGGCCCGAGGGCCGATAGCGGCCTGCTGCAAATGAGCAGGCCGCCAGGCGGGTCATTCGGTGGCGTTTTTCGCCAAGCTGGCGTCTTTTTGGCGACGATAGTCGCGGGCGGCGGCCGGGATCGGCGTCACCTTGCCGGTTTCGATCCAGCTGCGCAGCCGGTTGGCGTCGGCGAAGTGGGTATATTTGCCGAAGGCGTCCAGCACCACCAGCGACACCGAGCGGTTACCGATCATGGTGCGCATCGCCAGGCAGTGGCCCGCCTGGTTGGTGAAGCCGGTCTTGGTCAGCTGGATGTTCCATTTCGGGTTGTACACCAGGTGGTTGGTGTTGCGGAACGGCAGCGTGTAGTTCGGGTCTTTGAAGCTGGCCATGCGCTCGGTGGTGGTGCTGAGCTGGCCGATCAACGGGTATTGTTTGGTGGCGATCAGCAGCTTGGTCAGATCGCGCGCCGTCGA
Organism: Serratia bockelmannii; assembly: GCF_008011855.1. Taxonomy (GTDB): domain Bacteria; phylum Pseudomonadota; class Gammaproteobacteria; order Enterobacterales; family Enterobacteriaceae; genus Serratia; species Serratia bockelmannii. Next base: position 77,222 of record NZ_VOUX01000001.1, on the reverse strand, counting down.
CACGTTATGAATAGAGAGCCCGGTCGGTTCCACATAATGGGTATTGGTCATGCCGAGCGCCCTGGCCTTGGCGTTCATCGCTTTGATGAAGGCGTTGTAGCCCCCTGGATAGTGGTGCGCCAGGCTGGCGGCCGCGCGGTTTTCCGACGACATCAGCGCGAGCAGCAGCATGTCCTTGCGGCTGATTTCGCTGTTCAGCCGTACCCGCGAATACACCCCTTTCATCTCCGGCGTCTGGTGGATGTCCACTGACAGCATCTCGTCGAGCGGCAGGTGCGCGTCCAGCGTGACCATGGCGGTCATCAGCTTGGTGATCGAGGCGATCGGCACCACTTCATCCGGGTTGCGCGCGTACATCACCTTATGGGTTTGCATATCGACAACCATCGCGCTGCCGGAGGCCAGCTCCGGCTGGGTGGCGTGTACGGCGGCGGCGTTGTCGCTGGCCAGCGCGCGCGGCGCAAAGCCTGCGCCCGCCTGCAAAGCGAGCAGGGTCAGAACCAAAACACGTATTTTCACAGGCATTACTCTGAAATGGGGGCTTGAACTCAGCGAATTATATGTGAGGGTTCAGCGCTTGGCACTGGGATTGTATGGCGGATTTGTGACAAATTCTGTCGGCCGAAAAACGACGCAGCCCGCGGGCGCTCTGGGATGAACGCCCGCGTAGAAAAAGTTACAGCGCCGGCTGCCAGGCCGACTGAGGCAGCAGGTACAGCCCCGGCGTTTGCCGCGCCCCGGCGCCGACGATATGGCCGATGCCGGCCGCCATCACCGCCAGCGTCACGTCGAAGGCGTTGAGGCTGTCGCCATAGCCGGCGGTCAGGTTGAACATCGAGCCATTGGCCAGCAAATAGACCGTCTTTTCATTCAGTTGGTAAGCGTTCACATAAGGCATCGGCTCGTGGTGCGGCAAGCCCTTGAGGAAGCCGACGTCGATCTCTTCCGCCACGTGGCCGACGTTGAGGATAAACACGCCGTCCTGCGCCTGTTGCAGATGCTGCGCCGAGAGCACGTTTTTCGCGCCGGTCGCGGTGGCGATCACGTCCGCCTGCGCGATCGCGCTCGCCAGATCCACCACCTGCCAGCCGTCATAACGCGCCTGCAGCGCGCGCGCCGGATCGATTTCCGCCACCATCACCTGGCCGCCGTAGGCCCTGGCCGCCGCTGCCGTCCCCTGCCCGACCAGGCCGTAACCGATCACCAGCACGCGCTTCTCGTGCAGCGTCAAATGGGTGGTCTGGAAGAAGGTATGCCAGGCGGTCAGCCCAACCATATGCCGATTGTGCAACCCCTCTTTCACCGGCAGATCGTCCCAGTTGAAGATCGGGTAGCGCGGCGCCACGCCGTTTAACCGGCTGATGCCCGATCCGGTGGCCTCCAACCCGGCGACGATCTGTGGGCCGCTCGGCGACTGGTGCAGACGGGTGGTCAGATCCGCCCCCATTTCGCACAGATGGGTCGGCTGCCAGGCCAGCGCGCGGTCGAAAGATTCCGACCATTCGCCGACGCTCATGTCACGCCAGGCGTAAGCCTGCGCGCCGCGCCGTTCCAGCCAGGCCACTACGTCGTTCTGTACCGTGGTGGGATTACAGGTGGTCAGGAAGATCGCCGCGCCCTTGTCCAGCAGGCCGGCCACCAGCGGCGCCATTTTCAGATCCAGGTGCATATTGCACGCCAGCCGCACCCCGTGCAGGTCCGGCAACGCTGCCACCGCCGCCCGGGTGCGCGGCATATGGCGCGTCGCCCAGCTCAATTCGCTCTCAAAATCCTGATACATCCGTTGCTCCTCTGGTGTGCCCCGCCGCCAGGCGTGGCAAAAAAATTATCCCGCGCGGCCGAGCCGGCGGATCGCCTGCGGCGACAGGCCAAATACGCGGATAAACGCCCGCCTCATGCGCTCCGGATCGCTGAACCCCACCAAGCGGGCGATCGCCTCCAGCGGCTCGGCGCTCTCTTCGATGCGCACCCTGGCCGCCTCCACCCGCAGCTGCTCGATGACCTTGGCCGGCGTCTGCCCGGTTTCGGCACGGAACAGCCGACCGAACTGCCGCTCGCTCAGGCAGGCGGCGTCGGCCAGATCCGCCACCGACAGCGGCAGATGTAAGTGTTCGCGCGCGTACGACAGCGCGGCGCGCATGCGATCCGACGACGGATTCAACGCCAGCAGCAGCGAGTATTGCGACTGCCCACCGGGGCGCCGGTGGTAGACCACCAGCTGCCGTGCCACGCCCGCCGCCATCGTGGCGCCCAGATCGTCCTCGATCAGCGCCAACGCCAGATCGATACCGGCGCTGATGCCGGCTGACGTCCAGATATCGCCGTCACGAATGAAAATGCGGTTGCTGTCGACGCGGATACGCGGATAGCTCTGCTGCAATCGCGCCGCGTGATACCAGTGGGTGGTAGCGCGCCTGCCGTCCAGTAAACCGCAGGCTGCCAGAATAAACGCGCCGGTGCACACGCTGGCGATGCGCCGCGCGCGCCGGCTGTGGGTCGTCAGGAACGCCACCAGCGCCGGCGACTGCACCGCCATCACGTTGCCGCTGCCGCCGGCCACCACCAGCGTATCGAAACGCTCGTCGCCGCACGGCTGCGTGGCGATCTCCACCCCGGCCGAGCTGGCGACCATCCCGCCCTGCGGCGAAATCGCCACGCAGCGGTAAGCCGGCGGATCGGTAAACTGGCTGACGTTATCGAACGCCGCCAGCGGGCCGGCAAAGTCCAGCAGGTTAAAACCGGGAAAAACCACAAAACCGATCGTTTTCATGATGGCGCTTTTTGAGGGTTATCTGTCATATCAGCCAAAAACAGGGCGGCTATTATGGCCCAGGTCCAACGATAAAAATGAGGCGAATGTCATGTCTGAACCACTCGTGATTGTATTTCCCATCTATCAAGGCGTCACCCAACTCGACTTCACCGGCCCGCTGCAGTTTCTGCGCCGCATGCCGGGCGCGGAAATCATCGTCGCTTCGGTAGACGGCGCGGATGTCGAATCGGAAGGCTTGCACTTCACTCAGCTGCGCCCGCTGCCGGAGATCGCGCGCTGCGACGTGCTGTGCGTGCCGGGCGGCAGCGGCTGCACCCAGGCATTACAGGATGAAGCATTCATGCGGCAAATCCGTCGGCTGGGCACCGATGCTCGCTACCTGACCTCGGTGTGTACCGGTTCGCTGATCCTAGCCGCCGCCGGGCTATTGCTGGGTAAACGCGCCGCCTGCCACTGGTCTATGCGCGATAGCCTGAAGCTGTTCGGCGCCATACCCAGCGCTGCTCGCGTAGAACGCGACGGCAACGTAATCAGCGGCGGCGGCGTCACCGCCGGCATCGATTTCGCGCTGGCGCTGATCGCCGAACTGCACGGCGAAGACACCGCTCAGACGATCCAACTTTATCTGGAATACGCCCCGGCCCCGCCGTTCGAGGGCGGCACGCCGAAACTGGCCCCGCCGCACATTTACGCCAAGGTACAGGCACAAATGGCGGAAAGCCTGGCGCGGCGCAGAGCGTTGGTGGCCCAAATCGCCCAAGGCTAGCGATCGGGCGTATACTTGCCCTTATGCGTCAGCCACATAAGGAGTAAGGAATGACCGATTTGGCCCACTACATTACGGACTACGGTTACTGGGCGTTGTTTATCGGCTGCCTGGCGGAAGGGGAGACCATCACGCTGCTGGGCGGCATCGCCGCCCACGAAGGGCTGCTGCACTGGCCGTGGGTGATCGCGGTGGTGGCGCTGGGCGGCATGACGGGAGACCAGTTGCTGTACTTCGCCGGCCGCCGGTTTGAAGGCCGCGTCATCTCGCGGCTCAAGGGACAGGAAAAGCGCATCGCGCGCGCCAGAAGGCTGATCGCTCGCCACCCGATGCTGTTCGTTATCGGGGTGCGCTTTATGTACGGTTTCCGCATCATCGGCCCGGTGCTGATCGGCGCCAGCCGCCTGCCGCCGTCGCGCTTCGTACCGCTCAATATCCTCGGCGCTATTTTATGGGCGACGATCTTCGTCATGCTCGGTTATTTTGGTGGCCAGGCGATCGAACGCTTCGTTACCGGCTTCGACAAAAAACTCTCCGGCCTGCTGTTTGTCGCGCTGGCGATCGCCGCCATCCTGCTGGTGCGTTTCTGGTGGCGTAAACGCCACCCGGAGTAAGCAAACGCAGCGGGCGTCAGCTTTCCTGCGGCGCCGTGCGCATCAGCTCGACCAGCTCGCGCGCCGCCTTGTCCAACGGGCGGTTCTTCAGCCAGATCAAATGCATCGGCAAGCGCAGTTCGTTCTTGGTATTTTTGAATTTCAGCCGCACCAGCCGCCCCTGCGCCAGCAGCGGCTTGGCCAGCGACAGCGGGAAATTTCCCCACCCCAGCCCCGCCTCCACCATGTTCAGCGCCATCGGTAGGCTGTCGGTGCGCCAATACGCCTCCGCCACCTGCGGACGCAGATCGCCGATCGGCAGATCGCGGCTGGCCACCATGATCTGCCGCACGTTGACCAGATCTTCGAGAAACAGCTCACCCGCCGCGCCGTCCAGCGCCGGATGCTGCGGCGACAGCATCGCCACCAGCGATTCCGCGCCGACGAAGTGAAACTGTTCCGCGCTGTTGACGTTCAGCCCGCCGAACGCCAGACAAACGCCGATGCGCTCCTGATGCAGCATGTGCAGCACGTCGTCCTGCGGCGCGCTGAGCACTTCAATGTTCAGCAGCGGATAACGCTGCGACAGCGTTTTCACCGCCGCCAGCAGGCCGGCGCCGTTAATATCCGACGCCACGCCGATCGAAAGCCGGCTCTCCAGCCCCTGGGATAGCTCGATGGCGTGCACCTGCAGCTGCTTGAGCTGCCCGGCGATCAGGCGGGCGTGCGGCGCCAGGGCCAACGCCAGCGCGGTCGGCGTCGGTTCACGGTGAGAACGGTCGAACAAGGCGAAACCGAGCTCCGCCTCCATGTTGGCGATGCCCATGCTGACCGCAGACGGTACGCGCCGCAACGCGCGGGCGGCGGCGGAAAATGAGCCGCGGTCGAGCACCGCCAAAAACAGTTCGATGTTGTCGCTGGAAAAATTCATCGCTCAACCTGTCAGAAAAACTGACAGCTCCTGACTTTTTCTATCAATGTGATTGACGTTATCTTAGCCGCCGTCGCCACAGAGGCAACTAAAAACAGATCGGGAGAAAACGATGCAAGGCGTCAAACGCAAACTGGTGTATGTCACCGCTTATGAAATCATCGGCATGGCGATCTCGGCGCTGGGGCTGGCGCTGCTGTCGGGCCATGCGCCAAGCAGCACCGGGCCGCTGGCGGTGGTGATCACCACCATCGCGGTAAGCTGGAACTTTATTTACAACTATTTATTCGAGTGGTGGGAAAGCCGCCAGGTGTCGCGCACCCGCACGCTCAAACGCCGCATTTTGCACGCCGTCGGCTTTCAGCTGACGCTGGTGGTGTATCTGATCCCGCTGATCGCCTGGTGGATGGGCATCACGCTGTGGCAGGCGCTGCTGCTGGATATGGCGCTGATCGTCATCATTCCTTGCTACACCTTCCTGTTTAACTGGGCGTTCGACAAGCTGTTCGGCCTGCCGGCTTCGGCTCTGCCGGCCGGTGAATCCGCCTAAGCCTGCTCCTCGTCCGATTCGCCTGCGCACGCTCATTGCCGCGCAGGCGCCATCGCTTTATTTTCCGCCCGCCTTCTCCCCTCACGCAAAATAACCTCCAAATCCCTTTAATTTGCACGGTAATTATTATTCTGTGATTTCAATCACTTTTATCGTTCGATATTTCCGTGTTGATAATGAGACTCATCTTACTGAATAATATGCGCTTTTGTTTTCAGTTTAAAAAATACACACCATTGTTCACACTTTGTACGCAGGTTTTTTTGCCACATTTATCGGGAAACGGTAGCATGCCACGCCGTTATTTAATGGCGGCTGTATACACAATAAACAGCGGAATGATGCCACGACCTCATTCTCATTACGATTGTTAATGGCAATCGTTTGCTCTGCAGCTCAGAGCGGAGTTCATCATAGACAGGTAAACAGGACGGATAATGCACTCACAAAAAAAGTCGGCGGATGACAAACACGCCGCCAGAAGACGCTGGCTAGACTCTCATGAATCCGGTTATCACAAAAGCATGGGCAACCGGCAAATCCAAATGATCGCCATCGGTGGCTCCATCGGTACCGGCTTGTTCCTCGGTACCGGCGGCCGTCTCGAGTTGGCCGGGCCTGCGCTGGCGCTGGTCTACCTGGTGTGCGGGATTTTCTCTTTCTTCATCCTGCGCGCGCTGGGCGAACTGGTGCTGCATCGCCCTTCCAGCGGCAGCTTCGTTTCTTACGCCCGCGAGTTTCTCGGTGAGAAAGCCTCTTACGTCGCCGGCTGGATGTATTTCCTCAACTGGGCGATGACCGGCATCGTCGACATCACCGCGGTGGCGCTATATATGCACTACTGGGGCACCTTTGCCGACGTGCCGCAGTGGCTGTTTGCCCTCGGCGCGCTCGGCATCGTCGCCACCATGAACATGATCGGCGTGAAGTGGTTCGCCGAGATGGAGTTCTGGTTCGCGCTGATCAAGGTCGTCGCTATCGCGCTGTTCCTGATTGTTGGCGTCGTCTTCCTCGGCACCGGCACCCCGGTCGCCGGCCACACCACCGGCATGCACCTGATCACCGAAAACGGCGGCATGTTCCCGCACGGCCTGCTGCCGGCGCTGGTGCTGGTGCAAGGGGTGATCTTCGCCTTCGCCGGCATCGAGCTTATCGGCACCGCCGCCGGCGAGTGTAAAGATCCGGCTAAAATGATGCCCAAAGCGATCAACAGCGTGATCTGGCGTATCGGTCTGTTCTACGTCGGCTCCGTGGTGCTGCTAGTGCTGCTGCTGCCGTGGAACGCCTATCAGGCCGGCCAAAGCCCGTTCGTGACCTTCTTCAGCAAGCTGGGCGTGCCTTACATCGGCACCATCATGAACATCGTGGTGTTGACCGCCGCGCTGTCCAGCCTCAACTCCGGCCTCTATTCCACCGGCCGCATCCTACGTTCACTGGCGATGGGCGGCTCCGCGCCGAAGCTGATGGCTAAAATGAGCAGCCAGCAGGTGCCTTACGCCGGCATCCTGGTTACCTGCGGCATCTACGTGATCGGCGTGGTGCTCAACTACCTGGTGCCGTCGCGGGTTTTCGAGATCGTGCTAAACATCGCTTCGCTGGGCATCATCGCCTCCTGGGCGTTTATCATCGTTTGCCAGATGCGCCTGCGCAAAGCCGTGCGCGAAGGCCGTGCGCAGCCGGTATCGTTCAGAATGCCGGGCGCGCCGTTCACCTCCTGGCTGACGCTGGCGTTCCTGCTGGTCGTCGTGGTGATGATGGCGTTCGATTATCCGAACGGCACCTGGACCATCGCCACCATTCCGGTGCTGGCGGTGCTGCTGACGCTGGGCTGGTTCGGCCTGCGCAAGCGCGCGCAGGAAGTGAAGCGGGAGCAGCAGGCTCACGAAGAGCAGAACCCGCACTGAATCGACAAACCGCCCTCCGGGGCGGTTTTTTTATCCGCTATAACCGGCCGTAAAACGTCATTCTGGCGCTTTCCGACAGCATGACATCCGGCTGCGCATTGTAGGCCAGCACCACCAGCATGCGCGTGGTGTCGCCTTCGGTCGGCGTCACCCGGTGCATGGCGTTGCGCCCGCGAAACAGCACTAAATCCCCCTCCTCCATCGCCAGCTGTTTGACCGCCCGCTCACCGTCCAGCACCTGCGTGACCCCGGCATAGTTCATCTCGCCGCGGTCGGCGTCGCGCAGGTTCTCCACGTATTCGAAACGGCCGCCCCCCTGCGGTTTCTGGATCAGCAGCGTGATGGCGAACGAGGAGTTGTCAAAATGCCAGCCCAGCTCCTGACCGGTGTGGGCGTAATGCAGGTTGATCGACGACAGCCGATCGGCGTAGGGATACAGCTGCGCCTCATCCAACACCGCGCAGAGAAACTCGCGAAACGCCGGAGCATCGTACAGCGCACGCAGCGGCGACTGCGATGGGATATCCTCGTCGGTAATGCAGCCCTTGGATGACACCACCAGCCGGTTGCGCGCATGGTCGGCCGGCAGCGCGTCGTCCTGCGGCCGTAGATACACGTTGTGTTTGCTGCTGGCGTAAAACGCCGCGTGGTGCTGTTCGGCACCTTCCAGCCTTACCGTCGCCAGCGCGGCGGGGCGCAGAAATCCCGGCAGCACCAGCGCGCCGGCGCGCGCCAGCGTTTGCCTGCAACGGGCGCGGAATGCGGCGTCGTCGATGGGATGGACGGACAGATCGATAATATCGGCAAGTTGCGGCATGACGTTCCCCTCGTGTGCGATAGCCGGATGCTTCTCACTGTAGCGAATGGCGCATTGCCGCCATAACAAAAATACGTTATGGATAAGCTAACGAATTCTTAGCGATAGTCCTGCCCATGCCGCCACCGTCCCGTGCTCGCCTGCCCAAGCTGAGCGCCATTCTGGCGTTCGAAACCGCCGCTCGCACCGGCAGCCTGGCCCTTGCGGCGGATGTGCTGGCGCTGACCGCCGCCGCCGTCAGCCAGCAAATCCGCCAGCTCGAACAGCATCTGGGCATCACGCTGTTCATTCGCGCCAAAAGCGGCGTCACGCTGACCGAACAGGGCGCGGACTACCTGGCCTACGTGCAGGAGGCGTTCGAAACGCTGCGCGTGGCGCAGCAGCACGTCGAACGCCAGCGCGGCAAACAGGCGCTGACGGTGTTCGCCCTGCCGGCGCTGGCGTCTAAATGGCTGAATCCGGCGCTGGGCGACTGGCTGGCGCAGTGCCCCGACGGCGATTTGCGGCTGCACGCCACCCATGCGGCGGTCGATTTCGCCCATTCGGCGGCGGATTTCGCCCTGTGCTTCGGCGATCAGGATTACCCGCTGCTGGAAAAGGTGCAGCTGTTTCAGGATTGGGTGCAGCCGGTGTGCAGCCCGGCGCTGCGCGAGTGCGGCGACTGGACGCAGCTGCCGCTGATCCACGTCGACTGGGGCAAGGAGAGCCAGTTTTTGCCGGGCTGGCACGAGTGGTTCACCGCCGCCGATCGGCCGCCGCCGCCGCGGCGCGGGCTAACCTATAACCTGACCTCGCTGGCCATCGACGCCGCCGTGCAAGGGCGCGGGGTGCTGCTCGGCCAGCGGCGGCTGATCGCCCGTGAACTGGCGGAAGGCCAGCTGGTCACCCTGGCCGAACCGGCGCTGCGGCTCAGCAAACCCTACTACGTAGTTTACCCGCCGCGCACGCTGGAAAAACCCGGCGCAGCGGCGTTTCTCCGTTGGCTGCAGGCGCTGGCTCAGCGCGCGGTATAACCGCCGTCGATGCTGTAAAACGCGCCGGTGGTGAAACTGCTGTCGTCCGAAAGCAGGAAAGCCACCGTTTTCGCCACCTCTTCCCGCGTCGCCATCCTCCCCATCGGGTGCGAAGCGGCCATCTGCGCCCGCGCCGACGCTGGCAGTTTCCCCATCGCTGGCGTATCCACATAGCCCGGCCCGACGGCATTAACGCGCACGCCGCGCGTGGCGAATTCCAGCGCCGCCGAGCGTGTCAGGCCCAGCACGCCATGCTTGGCGGCGGTATAAGGTGCGATCCCGGCAATGCCCACCACGCCGTTGGCGGAAGAGAGGTTCACCACCGCCCCGCCGCCGCCGGCGACGATCGCCGGCAGGCCGTACTTCATGCCGAAAAACGTGCCGCTCAGGCAGGTGGCGATCACCTCGTGCCAATCGTCGACCGCGTACCGATCGATATCCACCTCGTGCGGGCCGGTGATCCCGGCGTTGTTGACCAGTAGATGCAGCGCGCCGCAGCGCCGCACGATCTCTTCAATACCCTGCCGCACCGACGGCGCATCGCGCACGTCCATCCGCAACGTCATCACCCGTCGGCCGTCGGGATCGAGCCGCGCGGCGGCGGCGGCGAGAGGCACTGCGTGGCGGCCGGTCATCACCACCGTGGCGCCGCGCCGAAACAGCTCGCCGGCGATCGCTTCGCCAATGCCGGTGGACGCGCCGGTCACCAGCGCCACCCGATGTTTGAAATCTTGCATAGCGGTTCTCCTGCAACGTTGAACTCAGGGGAACAGGCTAGCGCCGGCAAGTGACAGTTTGCGGCAGCAGTGACAACGCAGCACGTAATGCGCTCACAAACGCCGCAAAGCCCGCTATTTTATGCCTACTTTTTCTCATGCGAGACACCCTGTGGATACCCAACGCTACCTGCAGCATATCGGCTTTACCGGCGGCGCCCGCCCTGACCTCCCCACGTTGCAACAGCTGCACCATCGCCACATGCTGAGCGTACCGTTCGAGAACCTGAGCATTATTTATCATCAGGGTATTCAGCTGACGCCGGAGGCACTGTTCAGCAAGGTGGTCGAGCGTAACCGCGGCGGTTTCTGTTATGAGCTGAACACGCTGTTTGCCCTGCTGCTGCGGGAGATCGGTTTCAAGGTGAGCTTCATCTCCGGCGAGATCCGCGCGCGCGACGGCCATTTCGGCCCGCCCTACGACCATCTGGCGCTGCGGGTGGATCTGGCGGGCCAGGCCTGGCTGGTGGATGTCGGTTTCGGCGATTCCTTCCTGACGCCGCTCAAAATCGTCGCCGCCGAGCCGCAACCGCAGGCCAGCGGCACCTTCCACCTGGAGCAGGAAGGTGAGTATTACCTGCTGGAGCGCCGCAACGGCGACCAACGCTCGCATGCCAAAACCCTGTATCGCTTTACCGTTCAGCCGCGTGAATTGCCTGAGTTCGACGAGATGTGCCACTTCCACAGCACTTCGCCGCAGTCGCATTTCACCCAACGCCTGGTGTGCTCACGGCCGACGGAGCACGGCCGGGTGACCCTCAGCGACATGAAGCTGATCGTGACCGAAGATCACCAGCGCCACGAAACGACGCTGCATTCGGAAGAGGAACGCCGCGCCGCGCTGTGGCAGCATTTCGCCATCGATTTGGATCGTTGACGACGCCGGTGGCACCCTTTTATTACGATTCTGTTACATCGATTGCATAACCGCGCTTGGCTGATTGCCAGCACCGCGGCGGCAGGCATCATAGGGTCATGATTCGGCAACAGAGTGCGAAAATGATCCGTGTGATACTGGTGGATGACCATGTAGTGGTGCGCTCCGGCTTTGCGCAATTGCTCAGCCTCGAGGACGATATCGACGTGGTGGGGCAATACAGCAGCGCGGCGGCGGCCTGGCCGGCATTGCTGCGCGACGACGTCAGCGTCGCGGTGATGGACATCGCCATGCCGGATGAAAACGGCCTGAGCCTGTTGAAACGCCTGCGGGCGCAGAAGCCGCAGTTCCGCGCAATCATCCTCAGCATCTATGACTCCCCCACCTTCGTGCAGAGCGCGCTGGACGCCGGCGCCAGCGGCTATCTGACCAAACGCTGCGGGCCGGAAGAACTGGTGCAGGCGGTGCGCTCCGTCGAGATGGGCGGCCATTACCTGTGCGCCGACGCGCTGCGGGCGCTGCGCGGCGGCGAGCAGCCGGCCACGGCGCTGGAAGTGCTGACCCCGCGCGAGCGTGAAATATTCGATCTGCTGGTCAGAGGCGACAGCGTAAAGGAGATCGCTTTCAAGCTCGATCTCAGCCATAAAACGGTACACGTACATCGCGCCAACGTCCTGGGCAAGCTGCAGTGCAACAGCACCATTGAGCTGGTGCATTTCGCCCTCGATCATCAGCTGCTGGCGGGGCATTGATGTCACCCTGCTTCCGCCCTTGGGTTATCTCGCTGTTTATCCTGTTGGCCTGGGGCAGTGGCTGGCTGATGCTGTGGACGCTCGGCTTCTATCTGACCCACAACGGCAATCAGGCAGCGCTGTTTCTGTCTCACGGCGTCTATCTCGCGCTGCTGATCTTGCTGGCGCGCCGCTATTGGCCCGCTCTGATAATACCGCCGGTGCTGCTGCTGTTCTGGCTGCACGGCGAACGCCTGCTGAGCGGCTACAGCCTGCTGGCCGCGCCGTTCATCACCCTGCTCCCGGCCGCGCTCGCGCAGCGATTCTGGCGCCGTTTTCCGCTCTACTGGCAGCGGCTGACGCTGCTGCTGGCTACCGTGACCGCCGCCTCGCTGCTCAATACCGCTCTGCTTTCGCCTTTCGCGCACAGCCCGGCGATGTTGCTCGGCCTGGCGTCGTTTACCGGCGGCGTCTTGCTGACCCCGTTCGTCTACCTGATCTTTGAATTTCTGCGCCAGCAGCACCGTTACCACCTGCTGGGGCTGGACACCACCAACCCGCCGCTGCGCGCCTCCTTAATCATCTGGTGCAGCCTGTTTTTCGTTATCGGCATCGGCACCCAGATGGTGCTGTCGCCGGAAATCGAACGCCTGCTGCTGATCGTGGTGTTTTTGCCGAACGTGGTGATGGCGTGGAAATTCGGTTGGCAAGGCGGCGTGTTGTCCGGCCTGCTCGGCAGCATGATGATCACCCTCGCCCGGCAGGTCGGCGTGGGGTTCGGCAATCTGGTCGAGCTGGAAATCTTTCTGGCGACGCAGGCGCTGCTCGGCATCGGCCTGGGCATCGCCATCAGCCGCCAGCAACACCTGGCGCAAAACCTGCACCATTATCGCCGACGCCTGGAAGAAGAGCTGGCGGCGCGGCGGGCGCTGACCGAAAAACTGATCCACACCGAAGAAGACACGCGGAAAAACCTGGCGCGCGAGCTGCACGATGAAATCGGCCAGAACATCACCGCGATTCAAATCCAGTCGCAGCTGGTCAAACGGGCGCGCGATCCGGCGCAAACCCAGGCCGCCGCGAACCAGATAGCCGATCTCGCCCGGCGCATTCATCACTCCACGCGCCAGCTGCTGCGCCAGCTTCGCCCGCCCGCGCTGGACGAGCTGACGTTCAAAGACGCGCTTCACCACCTGCTGAGCGAATTCGCCTTTAGCGAACGGGGCATCCGCTGCCGTTTCGACTACCGACTCATCGACACGCCCGCCGGCGAGACGGTGCGCTTCACCCTCTACCGGCTGCTGCAAGAGCTACTCAACAACGTGTGCAAACACGCCGAAGCCAGCGAAGTCGCCATCGTCTTGTATCAACAGGGTGAGCTTTTGCACCTCGAGGTGCGGGACAACGGCATCGGCATCCGTGCGGACAAGGTGCCTGGCTTCGGCATTCAGGGGATGCGCGAACGGGTCAGCGCACTCGGCGGCGAACTGACGCTGGAAACGCAGCGCGGCACCCGGGTAATTGTTAACCTGCCCACAAATTTGCAACAAACCGCCGACTAACTAGGAAAAAGTCTTAGCCACTCCGGACTTTCTCTCATCCCCTTTCCCTTTCACCTTCTTATAGTCAGCACCAGGGAGGCGGCTATGCAAGCACGCTCGGCATCTGAAATCGATCATCGTTACCGCGCGCTGCGTCCGCGACTGCTGCTGTATATGGTCATCGGGTACGCCGCCTTTTACCTGACGCGCAAAAGCGTGAATTACGTGCTGCCGGCGCTGCAAACGGATTTGGGGCTGGATAAAGGGGACATCGGCCTGCTCGGCTCGCTGTTTTATCTGAGCTACGGCCTGTCGAAATTCGCCGCCGGATTGTGGCACGACGGCCATGGGCAGCGCGGGTTTATGGGGATCGGCCTGTTCGCCACCGGTTTGCTGAACGTGGCGTTCGCCTTCGGCGAATCGCTGACGCTGCTGCTGGCGGTCTGGGCGCTGAACGGCTTCTTTCAGGGCTGGGGCTGGCCGCCCTGCGCGCGGCTGCTGACCCACTGGTATTCGCGCAATGAGCGCGGCTTCTGGTGGGGCTGCTGGAATATGTCGATCAACCTCGGCGGCGCGATCGTGCCGTTGATCAGCGCCTTCGCCGCCCAGCGCTGGGGCTGGCAGGCGGCGATGTTGATCCCGGGGGCCGTCAGCATGGTGCTGGGCATCTGGCTCACGCGGCAGCTGACAGGCACGCCGCAGGAAGAAGGCCTGCCGTCGGTCGGCCAGTGGCGCTACGATCCGCTGGAGCTGCGCCAGGAACAGCAAAGCCCGCCGATGGGGCTGTGGCAGATGTTGCGCACCACGATGCTGAAGAACCCGATGATCTGGCTGCTCGGCGTCTCTTACGTGCTGGTCTACCTGATCCGCATCGCGTTGAACGACTGGGGCAATCTCTGGCTGACGGAAAGCCACGGCGTCAACCTGCTCAGCGCCAACGCCACGGTGATGCTGTTCGAAATAGGCGGCCTGCTCGGTGCGCTGTTCGCCGGCTGGGGTTCGGATGTGCTGTTCGGCGGGCAGCGCGCGCCGATGATTTTGCTGTTCACGCTCGGGCTGATGGTTTCCGTCGCCGCGCTGTGGCTGGCGCCGGTGCATCACTACGCGCTGCTGGCGGGCTGTTTTTTCGCGGTGGGCTTCTTTGTCTTCGGCCCACAGATGCTGATTGGCCTCGCCGCCGTGGAATGCGGGCACAAAGGCGCCGCGGGCTCCATCACCGGCTTTCTCGGCCTGTTCGCCTATCTGGGGGCGGCGCTGGCGGGCTGGCCGCTGTCGCGGGTTATCGAAGGCTATGGCTGGTCAGGCATGTTCAGTTTGCTGTCGATCGCCGCCGTTCTTATGGGTTTATTGCTGATGCCGCTGCTGATGGCGAGCGTTACCACCTCTACCGAGAGAAGGATAAAACAATGAAAAAAACGTGGGTCACTACCCTGATAGCATCCGGCATCGCGTTGGCCACGCTGAGCGGCGCCGCGCACGCCAAGGGCCGCCTGGTGGTTTACTGCAGCGCCACCAATGAAATGTGCGAAGCGGAAACCAAAGCCTTCGGCGAGAAATATGACGTGAAAACCGCGTTTATCCGCAACGGTTCCGGCAGCACGCTGGCGAAAGTGGACGCCGAGAAGAAGAACCCGCAGGCGGACGTCTGGTACGGCGGCACGCTCGATCCGCAATCCCAGGCCGGTGAAATGGGGCTGCTGCAACCGTACAAATCGCCCAACCTCGAACAAGTCATGACGCAATTCCGCGATCCAGCCAAGCTGAAAGGCAACTACTCCTCGGCGGTCTACGTCGGCATTCTCGGCTTTGGCGTCAATACCCAGCGCCTGAAAGAGAAAAACCTGCCGGTGCCCAAGTGCTGGAAAGACCTGACCAAACCGGAATACAAAGGCGAGATTCAAATCGCCGATCCGCAAAGTTCCGGCACCGCCTACACCGCGCTGGCGACCTTTGCCCAACTGTGGGGAGACGATCAGGCGTTCGATTACCTCAAGCAGCTGAACGCCAACGTTTCGCAGTACACCAAGTCCGGCATTGCCCCGGCGCGCAACGCCGCCCGCGGTGAAACGGCGATCGGCATCGGTTTCCTGCATGACTACTCGCTCGAAAAAGAACAGGGCGCGCCGCTTGAGCTGATCTCGCCGTGTGAAGGCACCGGCTACGAAATCGGCGGCGTCAGCATCCTCAAAGGCGCGCGCAACCTCGATAACGCCAAACTGTTCGTGGACTGGGTGCTGTCGAAAGAGGCGCAGGAGCTGGCGTGGAAGAAAGGCAAATCCTATCAGATCCTGACCAACACCACCGCCGATACCTCGCCGAACTCGCTGAAGCTCGACGATCTGAAACTGATCAACTACGACATGGACAAGTACGGCTCGACCGAGGTCCGCAAGGCGCTGATCAATAAATGGGTCAGCGAAGTCAAGATGGGTAAATAAACCCACATTCTGCGCCTGTTGCCGGGTAAGCTTCACGCCTTACCCGGCCTGAACATCCGGGAAACTTATGTCACATACACATGCACTCCATCTCGTGAAAAAACGAGATGCGATATTCCTTTGGGTTTTGCTTGGCTGGCTGGCGTTCGCCCTGCTGCCGAGCTGGAGCCTGGATTACGGCCTGCTGGAATCCACCAGCGATGAAATCCTCGCGGCCTACGGCTGGTCACACCGCAATATCAGCTGGCTTTGGTGCCTGCTGCCGAGCCTGCTGCTGCTGCGTCCTTACGCTGCGGCGGGCCGTGAGCAGCGGCGCCGCCACGCGTTCGATGCCGGCTGGGCGCTGCTGTGCATGGCCTTTATCGTCGTCAGCGCCACGGTGGCGGGACGCGGCTTAGGCTACGCCACCCTGGTGCAATTGACCGCGCTGGGCGCCATCATGACGCTAGCGCTGACCCGCCTCGACTGGCTGGGCGGCGACCGTTTCGTTATCGGTGCGCTGGTCACCATCGTAGCGCTGATCGGCGTCTTCATCGTCTGGCCGAGCATCGCGATTTTCATTCCGATGTTCACCGACCAGACGGGTGCATTCGCACCGCTGGCGTTTATGAACGTGCTGTCGCAGGCGCATATCGTTCAGGTGATCCTCAACTCCATCGCCCTGTCGATCGCGGTGGGCGCCGGCTGCACCTTCTTCGGCCTGGTGCTGGCGATTTACACCACCCGCATCGCCAAGCGCAGCGCCATTATCGGCCGCATCTTCTCCATCCTGCCCATCGTCACGCCGCCGTTCGTCGTCGGCCTGGGCGTCACGCTGATGATGGGGCGTTCCGGCTACGTCACCGAGTGGATGGTGGCCTGGTTCGGCCTGACCAACACCAACTGGCTGTACGGTTTTACCGGCATCTGGCTGGCGCAGGTGCTGGCGTTCACGCCGATGGCGTTCATGATCCTCGACGGCGCGATCAAGACCATTCATCCTTCGCTGGAAGAGGCCTCCTACACCCTGCGCGCCAGCCGTTGGCAAACCTTTAACGGCGTGTTCGTGCCGCTGCTGAAACCGGCGCTGGCCAACGCGTTTCTGATCGTGGTGGTGCAATCGCTGGCCGACTTCAGCAACCCGCTGGTGCTCGGCGGCAACTTCGACGTGCTGGCAACGCAAATCTATTTCTACATCACCGGCTCGCAGCTCGACTATCAGGCCGCCAGCACTCTCGGCGCCTTCCTGCTGCTGTTCTCGCTGCTGGTGTTCTGCATCCAGTACCTGTGGATCGGCAAGCGTTCCTACGTCACCGTGTCAGGCAAATCCTACCGCGGCGACGTACAGCCGCTGCCGGTCACGCTGGTGTGGGGCGTGATCGCGTTGCTGGCGGTGTGGGTAGCCTTTAACGCCCTGCTCTACGGCAGCATTTTCTACGGCAGCTTCACCGTCAACTGGGGGGTGGATTACACGCTGACGCTGGATAACTTCATCAAGCTGTTCGGCCAGGGCATGAGCGACGGCGCGTGGCCTTCGCTGCTCGACACGCTGCTGTACGCCGGGATCGCCGCGCCGATCACCGCCGCGTTCGGTCTGCTGATCGCCTGGATCGTGGTGCGTCAGCAGTTCAAGGGCAAAAAGACCATCGAATTCACCACCATGCTGTGCTTTGCGGTGCCGGGCACCGTGGCGGGCGTCTCTTACATTCTCGCCTTCAACAGCGCGCCGGTGTACCTCACCGGGACGGCCGCCATCGTGATTATCTCGATGGTGATGCGCAACGTGCCGGTAGGCATTCGCGCCGGGATCGCCGGGCTGGGCCAGATAGACAAATCGCTGGACGAAGCCTCGCTCAGCCTGCGCGCCGGCTCGCTGCGCACCATCACGCACATCCTGCTGCCGCTGCTGCGCCCGGCGATCCTGTCGGCGCTGATCTACAGCTTCGTGCGCGCCATCACTACCGTCAGCGCCATCGTCTTCCTGGTCACCCCCGATACCCGCGTGGCCACCGCCTACATCCTCAACCGCGTGGAAGACGGCGAATACGGGGTGGCGATCGCCTACGGTTCAATTCTGATCGTGGTGATGCTGGCGATTATTTTCCTCTTTGACTGGCTGATCGGTGAGGCACGCATCTCCCGTTCAAAAGCCAAAAACCAGGCGTAATGGAGCCCATGATGAGCCAGAAAAATTTCGTTGAACTGCGTAACGTCTCCAAACGGTTCGGCAGCAACACGGTAATCGATAACATCACGCTCACCATCCCACGGGGGCAAATGGTGACGCTGCTCGGCCCTTCCGGCTGCGGCAAGACCACCATTTTGCGCCTGGTGGCCGGGCTGGAGAAACCGAGCGACGGGCAGATATTCATTGATGGTGAAGACGTTACCCATCGTTCCATCCAGCAGCGTGACATCTGCATGGTGTTTCAGTCTTATGCCCTGTTCCCGCATATGTCGCTGGGGGAGAACGTCGGCTATGGGCTGAAGATGCTCGGCATTCCGCGCGCCGAAGTGAAAGCGCGCGTGCAGGAAGCTCTGGCGATGGTGGATCTGGCGGGGTTCGACGATCGCTATGTCGATCAGATCTCCGGCGGCCAACAGCAGCGCGTGGCGCTGGCGCGCGCGCTGATCCTCAAGCCGAAAGTGCTGCTGTTCGACGAGCCGTTGAGCAATCTCGACGCCAACCTGCGCCGCAGCATGCGCGAAAAGATCCGCGAGCTGCAAAAGCAGTTTGATATCACTTCGCTGTACGTTACCCACGATCAGAGCGAGGCTTTCGCGGTCTCCGACACCGTGCTGGTGATGAACAAGGGCCATATCATGCAGATGGGCTCGCCGCAGGATCTCTATCGGCAGCCGGCGTCGCGCTTTATGGCGAGCTTTATGGGGGACGCCAACCTGTTCCCGGCCGGCTTCAGTGCCGATCATGTCGATATCAGCGGCTACCGCCTGCCGCGCCCCGCGCACTTTGCCGCCGAAGGCGCCGGCACGGTGGGCGTGCGACCGGAGGCGATCACGTTGAGTGAGCATGGCGATGAAAGCCAGCGCTGCGTGATCCAACATGTCGCCTACATGGGGCCGCAGTATGAGGTGACGGTGGCATGGCACGGGCAGCAGATTTTGCTGCAGGTTAACGCCACCCGCCTGCAGCCGAACGTCGGCGAGCACTATTATCTGGAAATTCATCCCTACGGCATGTTTATGCTGGCGGACGCGGCATAATAAGCATCACCCTTAAGCGTTAGAATAACGGTCATTCCGTATGGAATGACCGAAAATAACTGCCAAAAAAAACCGTATTTATCTATTTTTACAATTCCGCCCAAGTCCTTGTTCAGCCGAGAAATAAATACATCCGCATTCATTAAAAAATAACCAACAAGGCCACCGAGGGTGATATTTTTATTTGGATAGGGTAAGCTTAATCCCGCAGTCGAAATTATTTAACGGCCAACTCAAGGAGAAATTCATGAGCAACAATGCAAACGCACAGGCGCAGCTGGATAATTTACGCAACGTCGCTTCCCAGCTGAAGGAAATGCGCCACTATGCGCAGGCGAATACCGAGACGCTCTCCGCACACTGGCTGGCCTTCGATCAGGGGGAATGCAAAAATAAGGCGTTCGCCGAAGCCATTAACGACCTGTTGAATAAACAGGGCGCCTGCCTGGAAGGGCTGGAAAAAACCATTCAGGATATCGAGATAGAATTAAATCGTCTTGATAAAGCCGCCTGATAATACATATTTAAATAAACCCGCCGAGCGCGGGTTTATTTTTAGCTGCGGCAGATGACACGCGCAATATCCCCTGACGTCGTCAGCGCGCGTATTTCGCTGAACAGTTCGGTAGCTTCGTCATATTCTTTACGCAAATAGCCCAGCCACTGTTTGATGCGCGCCACGTGATACAGGCCGGTGTCGCCCTGCTTTTCCAGATGGACGTATTTTTGCAGCAGCTCAACCACCTGCGGCCAGGGCATACGCGGTTCGTTATACTTCACCACCCGGCTCAGGTTCGGCACGTTGAGCGCGCCGCGCCCCAGCATGATGGCGTCGCAGCCGGTCGCCTGCAGGCAATCCTGCGCGCTCTGGTAATCCCAGATCTCGCCGTTGGCGACAACCGGGATGCTCAGCCGCTGACGGATCTCACCGATCGCCGCCCAGTTGATGCGATCCGCCTTGTAACCGTCCTCTTTGGTGCGGCCGTGCACCGTCAGTTCGCTGGCGCCCGCCTGCTGCACCGCATCGGCGATTTCAAAGCTGCGACTGGAGGAATCCCAGCCCAGACGCACCTTCACCGTGACCGGCAGATGGGCCGGCACCGCCGCGCGCATCGCCTTGGCGCCCTGGTAGATCAATTCCGGATCTTTGAGCAGCGTCGCCCCGCCGCCGCTGCCGTTCACCAGCTTGGACGGGCAGCCGCAGTTGAGATCGACGCCGTAAGAGCCCAGCTCTACCGCACGCGCGGCGTTCTCCGCCAGCCACTGTGGGTACTGCCCCAGCAGCTGTACCCGCACCTGCGTGCCCGACGGCGTGCGGCTGGCGTGACGCAGCTCCGGGCACAGCCGGTAGAACGACTTGGCCGGCAGCAGCTGATCGACCACGCGCAAAAATTCGGTGATGCACAGATCGTAGTCGTTCACTTCGGTGAGCAACTCACGCACCAAAGAGTCGAGAACGCCCTCCATCGGAGCCAATAATACGCGCATGACCAATCCCAGCTAAAAAAAGACCCGCAATGATACGGGTGAATGCCCGCGCCAGACAAGCCTCTGCGGGCATTAAAAACGCCATCAGCCCAGCCGACGGATCGGTTGACCGGCGAGAAACGCCGCTATGTCCTCGACCGCCTCGGTGAAGTAGGCGCGATAGTTGTCGTCCGCCACGTAACCCACATGCGGCGTCGCCAGCACGTTGGGCAATTGACGGAATGCATCGTCGGCCGGCAGCGGCTCCGTCTCGAACACGTCCAGCCCGGCGCCGGCAATCTTCCGCTGTTGCAGCACGTCCACCAGCGCCACCCGATCGACGATCCCCGCGCGCGCGGTGTTGATCAGGTAAGCAGTGGGCTTCATCGCCATCAATTCGTCGCGCCCCACCAACCCGCGGCTGCGATCGCTCAGCACCAAGTGAATGGAGACAAAATCGCTCTGCTCAAACAGCGCCCGCTTGGACGGCGCCAGCAAAGCGCCCTCCTGCGCCGCCCGTTCCGCCGTCAGGTTCTGGCTCCAGGCCAGCACCCGCATGCCGAACGCCTGTGCCACCTTGGCCATTTGGCCGCCGATCTTGCCCAACCCCAGCAACCCCAGCGTCTTGCCCTGCAGGGTGACGCCGAGATCCCGTTGCCACGGACCGTTGTTTTGCAGCCCGACGCTTTCCGGCACGATATGCTTCGCCAACCCGAGCAGCAGCGCCCAGGTCAGCTCCATCGGCGCCGCCGATCCGCTGCTGGTGCCGCATACCACCACGCCGCGCTCGGCGGCGGCGGCCAAATCGATAGAAGCGTTGCGCATGCCGGAGGTGATCAGCAGCTTCAGCTTCGGTAGCCGCGCCAGCAGCGAGGCAGTCATCGGCGTGCGTTCGCGCATGATGACCAGAATGTCGCACTCCTGCAGATGCACCGCCAGCTCCGTCTCATCGGTAAAGTGCGCGCTGATGGCGGACACCTCCACCCGATCGGCCAGCGCCGACCAGTCCGCCATCTTGAGCGCCACCTGCTGGTAATCATCGAGAATTGCGCACTTCAATTTCATCTCCGTCTCCTGGAATGTAGGGTTAGCCACCGTCCAGCCTAGTACGAAAATGCCGTTCCGCCAGGCAAAAAAAAAGCCGCCCGTATCGGCGGCTTACTCTTTGAGCAATCAGGCTTATTCGGCCGGTTTGCGACTACGTGGACGACGCGAGGCCGGCGCGCCGGAACGGCGTTGACCGTCCCCCTGCGGGCGAGCGTTACCGTTACCGTTGCCACGGTTTTCACGCTGGCCGCCGTTCGCGTTACCGCTGCGCTGACCGCCGCCGTTACCGGAACGCTGGCCACCGCCGTTGCCGCGCGGCGCGCCGCGTCCGCCGCCCTGGCGGCCGTTGATGATCGGCTCGGCCTTGATGGTCGGATCCGGCTCGTAGCCCGGCAGCGCAATGCGCGGAATTTCACGCTTCAGCAGACGCTCGATGTCGCGCAGCAGCTTGTGTTCATCCACGCACACCAGCGAGATGGCTTCACCGGTGCGTTCCGCGCGGCCGGTGCGGCCGATGCGGTGCACGTAGTCTTCCGGCACGTTAGGCAGCTCGTAGTTCACCACGTGCGGCAGCTGGTCGATATCCAGACCGCGCGCCGCAATGTCGGTCGCCACCAGCACGCGGATGCGGCCGTCTTTAAAATCGGCCAGCGCACGGGTACGGGCACCCTGGCTCTTGTTGCCGTGGATCGCCGCAGCGGTGATGCCGTCTTTGTTCAGCTGTTCCGCCAGGTGGTTGGCGCCATGCTTGGTGCGGGTAAAGACCAGCACCTGTTTCCAGTCGCCTTCGCCGATCATCTGCGACAGCAGTTCCCGCTTACGCTTCTTGTCGACGAAGTGCACGCTCTGCTCGATCTGCTCGGACGCGGTATTGCGGCGCGCCACTTCCACCGAGGCCGGGTTATGCAGCAGTTTGTTGGCCAGCGCCTTGATGTCGTCGGAGAAGGTTGCGGAGAACAGCAGGTTCTGGCGCTTGGCCGGCAGCTTGGCCAGCACGCGACGGATGTCGTGGATAAAGCCCATGTCCAGCATGCGGTCCGCTTCGTCCAGCACCAGAATTTCGATTTTGGACAGGTCAACCGCGTTCTGATGTTCCAGATCCAGCAGACGGCCCGGCGTCGCCACCAGGATATCGACGCCGCCGCGCAGCTTCATCATCTGCGGGTTGATGCTCACGCCGCCAAACACCACCAGCGAACGCAGGCGCAGGTGTTTGCTGTAGGCCTCGACGTTTTCGCCGATCTGCGCCGCCAGCTCACGGGTTGGCGTCAGGATCAGCGCGCGCACCGGGCGACGGCCTTTGACCGGATGGTCATGCTTGCTCAGCAGCTGCAACAGCGGCAGGGTAAAACCGGCGGTTTTACCGGTGCCGGTCTGGGCGCTGGCCATCAGGTCACGACCTTCCAGCACGACAGGGATAGCCTGACGCTGGATTGGCGTCGGTTCGCGATAGCCCTGTTCTTCAACAGCGCGCACAATTTCAGCACTTAAGCCGAGGGTTTCAAATGACATAAAGAGAAAAACTCCAGATCCCCCCTAACCTAACGGTGTTCGGTGCAGTTTCCTGGGAGGATGATCAGACGGGGCATTAAGCATGACCACGAGGGATTGGCACAAACTGCAGTGCACCAGGCGCCGATTGTAACAGAAGTCGCGCAATAAAAAGCACTTTTACGCACCTAGAGCACAATCTGCCGTAAATTCAGCATTGTCTGAAGCCGATCACATAACTCATTGTGGTTAGAGGTTGCGTTTTAGACAATCTGGCATAAAGTTAATCATATGATTGATTAACTTCGAGCGTGACCCATGCCAGCTTCCGTCCCTCATCAGGCCGCCGGCCGGGCGCGCGGCGAGCAAACGCGCCGGCAACTGCTCGCCGCGGCGACCGAACTGTTCGGTGAATATGGCCTGCAAGGCGCCACCACGCGCGATATCGCCCAGCGCGCCGGCCAGAACATCGCCGCCATCACCTACTACTTCAGCTCCAAAGAGGGGCTGTACCTGGCCGTGGCGCAGTCGCTCGCCGATTTCATTCAGCAGGCGTTCGCCCCGCTGGTCGCGGAAGTCGATCGCTTCCGGCAAGAACCAGCCGCACAACGGTCACCTGACGCGGCGCTGCGTTTGCTGCAGCGTGGCCTGCTGGCCTTCAGCGAGTTGATGACCCAGCCGCACACGCTGAATCTGAGCAAAATCATGTCGCGCGAACAGCTCGCCCCGACCGAGGCCTATCCGCTGATCCACAGCCAGGTGATCGCGCCGATGCACGAGCGGCTGTGCCGCCTGCTGTCGGCCGCGACCGGCATCGACGAACAGGCGACCCGCCTCGTATTGCATACCCATGCGCTGATCGGCGAGGTGCTGTCGTTTCGCGTGGCGCGCGAAACTATCCGCCGTCAGGCAGGTTGGCAAGACATTGGCGAGGGCGAAGCGGCGCAAATCGCGGCGGTACTGAGCGAACATATTGAGATTCTGGTTACTGGGCTGCGCCAACGTCATGGCGCGTAAATTCAGGCAGGGAGTGTTATGAACAAAAAACGCAGTGCCTTGATCGTGTTGTTAATTCTGCTGATCGCGGCCGTCGCATACGGGGTTTGGCATTACCAACAGCAGCAGGATCGGCCGCTGACGCTGTACGGCAACGTCGATATTCGCACGGTCAACCTCGGCTTTCGCGTCGACGGGCGCCTGGCGTCGCTGACGGTGGATGAAGGCGATACCGTTCAGCCGGGCCAGCTGCTTGGCAAGCTGGACGATGCCCCCTACCGCAACGCGCTGCAGCAGGCCGAAGCCAACGTCGGCAGCGCGCGCGCCAAACTGTCGCTGCTGCAGGCCGGCTACCGTAGCGAAGAGATAGCCCAGGTGCAGTCAGAAATGGCGCAGCGCCAGTCCGCTTTCGCCTACGCCGACAGTTTCCTGAAGCGCCAGCAAGGGCTGTGGGCGAAAAACGCCACCTCCGCCGACGCGCTGGAGGATGCGCGCACCGCCCGCAACCAGGCGCTGGCCAACCTGCAAGCGGCGAAAGACAAACTGTCGCAATACCGCAGCGGCAACCGCCCGCAAGAGATTGAACAGGCCAAGGCCGAGGTGGCGCAAAGCGAAGCGGCGTTGGCGCAGGCGCAATTGAACCTGCAAGACGCCACGCTGCTCTCCCCTTCCGCCGGCACGGTGCTGACCCGTGCGGTAGAACCGGGCACCATGCTCGGCGCCGGTGGCACGGTGTTCACCCTGTCGTTGACCCGGCCGGTGTGGGTGCGCGCCTACGTCAACGAAACCAGCCTGAACCAGGCGGTGCCCGGCACCGAGCTGGAGATCTACACCGACGGCCGCCCCGGCAAGCCTTACCACGGCAAGATCGGTTTCGTCTCGCCGACCGCGGAATTCACGCCGAAAAGCGTTGAAACGCCGGATCTGCGCACCGATCTGGTGTATCGCCTGCGGGTGATCGTCACCGACGCCGACGATGCGCTGCGTCAGGGCATGCCGGTCACCCTGCGCTTCGCCAAACCCTGAGGCCGGCCATGGAACAGGCGCACACCATCGAATTGGAAGGGCTGGAAAAGCGCTTCCCGTCGCTTGAGAAACCGGCGGTCGCCAGCCTGACCACCACCCTGCGCAGCGGCGCGGTCATCGGGCTGGTCGGCCCGGACGGCGCAGGTAAAACCACCCTGCTGCGCATGCTGGCCGGGCTGCTGCAGCCCAGCAGCGGCAAACTGCGGGTCGCCGGGCTGGATCCGATCGCCCAGGATCGTCAACTGCACGCGATCCTCGGCTATATGCCGCAGAAGTTCGGGCTGTATGAGGATCTGACGGTGATGGAGAACCTGACGCTGTACGCCGATCTGCGCGGCGTCACCGGCGATCTTCGCCGCCAGACCTTCGAACGGCTGCTGAAATTCACCGATCTGACCCGCTTCACCGAGCGCCTGGCGGGCAAGCTGTCCGGCGGCATGAAGCAGAAACTGGGACTGGCCTGCACGCTGGTGGGCGAACCTCAGGTGCTGTTGCTGGATGAACCGGGCGTCGGCGTCGATCCGATCTCGCGCCGCGAGCTGTGGCGCATGGTGCACGAGCTGGCCAACGACGGCATGTTGATCCTGTGGAGCACCTCTTACCTCGATGAGGCCGAGCAGTGCCGCGAAGTGCTGCTGCTCAACGAGGGCGAGCTGCTGTTCAGCGGCGCGCCGCAGGCGCTGACCCGCCGTATGGCCGGGCGCACGGTGTTGATCGCCGCGCCCCCCGGCAGCCATCGATCGTTGCTGCAGCGGGCGATCTGCCTGCCGGCGGTCACCGACGGCGTGATCCAGGGCAAGTACCTGCGCCTGATCCTGAAGGAAGGCGAAGATCACCGCCAGCTGTTGCAGGCGCTTGATCTGCCGAACGCCGAACTGGATGAAGCGGATCCGCGCTTCGAGGATGCGTTTATCGATCTGCTCGGCGGCGGCCCCAATCACCGCTCGGCGCTGGCGGAGATCATGCCGACCGTCAACGGCGCAAGCGGTGAAACGGTGATCGAAGCGGTGCAGCTGACCAAAAAATTCGGCGACTTCGCCGCCACCGATCACGTTGATTTCCAGGTGCGGCGCGGCGAAATTTTCGGCCTGCTCGGCCCGAACGGCGCCGGCAAGTCCACCACCTTCAAAATGATGTGCGGCCTGCTGATCCCCTCCAGCGGTAAGGCGCTGGTGCTGGGCATGGATCTGAAAACCAGTTCCGGCAAAGCGCGCCAACGCCTCGGCTACATGGCGCAAAAGTTCTCGCTGTACGGCAACCTGACGGTGGCGCAGAACCTGAAGTTCTTCTCCGGCGTCTACGGCCTGAGCGGCAAGGCGCAGCGCAAAAAAATCGACGAGATGTCCCACGCCTTCAACTTCGCGCCGATCCTCGATCAAACGCCGGACGCGCTGCCGCTCGGCTTCAAGCAGCGCCTGGCGCTGGCCTGCGCGCTGATGCACGAACCGGATATTCTGTTCCTCGACGAACCGACTTCCGGCGTCGATCCGCTGACGCGGCGCGAGTTCTGGCTGCACATCAACGGCATGGTCGACAAGGGCGTCACGGTGATGGTGACTACCCACTTTATGGACGAAGCGGAGTACTGCGACCGCATCGGCCTGGTCTATCGCGGCAAGATCATCGCCGCCGGCACGCCGGACGATCTCAAACAGCAGGTGGCGCGCGACGACAATCCCAACCCCTCGATGGAGCAGGCGTTTATCGAGCTGGTTCAGGGCTACGACGAGGAGGAATCACGGTGAGCGATAACCGTACCCCCATCGACGACGGCGGCTTCTCCTGGCGCCGACTGCGCGCGCTGTGCCTGAAGGAAACGCGGCAGATACTGCGCGATCCCAGCAGCGGCCTGATCGCCTTCGTTATCCCGCTGATGCTGCTTTTCATCTTCGGCTACGGCATCAACCTGGACTCCAGCAAGCTGCATCTGGGCATTCTGATGGAGCAACAGAGCGAAGACGCGCGCGATCTGGCCCAGGCGTTTGCCGGCTCGCCCTATATCGAACCGACCATCAGCGACAACCGCCAACAGCTGATCCAGCAGATGCAGGCCGGCACGATACGCGGCCTGGTGGTGATCCCGGTGGATTTCGACCAGCGCATGGCGCGCCCGCACGACAGCGCCCCTGTCCAGGTGATCACCGACGGCAGCGAACCGAACACCGCCAACTTCGTGCAGGGCTATGCCCAGGGCGTATGGCAAGTTTGGCAGCAGCAGCGCGCCGCCGATCGGGGGAGCAGCGACAAGCCGCTGATTGACGTGCAGATGCGCTACTGGTTCAACCCGGCGGCCATCAGCCGGCACTACATCATCCCCGGCGCCATCACCATCATCATGACGGTGATCGGCGCCATCCTCACCTCGC
The DNA here is from genome assembly GCF_008011855.1 of Serratia bockelmannii. Lineage (GTDB taxonomy): Bacteria > Pseudomonadota > Gammaproteobacteria > Enterobacterales > Enterobacteriaceae > Serratia > Serratia bockelmannii. Next base: position 49,915 of record NZ_VOUX01000001.1, on the reverse strand, counting down.
TGGTGATCGCCCGCGAATGGGAGCGCGGCACCATGGAAGCCCTGCTGTCCACCCAGGTGACGCGCAGCGAGCTGCTGCTCTCCAAGCTGATCCCATATTACTTCCTCGGCATGATCGCCATGGCGCTGTGCATGGCGGTGGCGGTGTGGGTGCTCGGCGTGCCCTATCGCGGTTCGCTGCCGATCCTGCTGCTGATCAGCAGCCTGTTCCTCGCCAGCACCCTCGGCATGGGCCTGCTGATCTCCACCCTCACCCGCAACCAGTTCAATGCGGCGATGGTGGCGCTGAACGCCGCCTTCCTGCCGTCGATCATGCTGTCCGGCTTCATCTTCCAGATCGACAGCATGCCAGCCATCGTGCGCGCGGTGACCTACATCATTCCGGCGCGCTACTTCGTCAGCACGCTGCAAACGCTGTTCCTGGCGGGTAACGTCGGCACCGTGCTGGTGATCAATCTGTTGTTCCTGATTGCTTCCGCCGTGGTGTTCATCGGCCTGACGGCCTGGAAAACCCAGCGCCGGCTGGATTGAGGAGAAAGAGCGATGTTTCATCGTCTGTTGACGCTCATCATCAAGGAAATGCAGGCGCTGCTGCGCGATCCGCAAACCCGTGCCATTTTAATCATGCCGGTGATCCTGCAGGTGCTGCTGTTCCCGTTCGCCGCGACGCTGGAAGTCACCAACGCCACCATCGCGGTCTACAGCGAAGACAGCGGCCAGGCCTCGGTGGAGTTGACCCAGCGCTTCGCCAAGGCCAAGGCCTTTCAACACGTGCTGCTGCTGCGCAGCCCGCAGGAGATAAAGACCACCATCGATAACCAACGGGCGCTGCTGCTGATCCGCTTCCCGGCGCAGTTCTCGCGCGATATCGCCACCGGCAACACCGCGCCGCTGCAGCTGCTGCTCGACGGGCGCAACTCCAACAGCGCGCAGATCGCCGCCAACTACGTACAGCAGATCGTGCAGGAATATCAGAAGGAGCTGCTCGGCAACCGCGCCAAACCCAACAACAGCGAGCTGGTGGTGCGCAACTGGTATAACCCGAATCTGGACTACAAATGGTTCGTGGTGCCGTCGCTGATCGCCATGATCACCACCATCGGCGTGCTGATCGTCACCTCGCTGTCGGTGGCGCGCGAACGCGAACAGGGCACGCTGGAACAGCTGCTGGTCTCGCCGCTCACCACCTGGCAGATCTTTATCGGCAAGGCGGTGCCGGCGCTGATCGTCGCCAGCTTCCAGGCCAGCATCGTGCTGTTGATCGGCATCTTCCTGTATCAGATCCCGTTCGCTGGATCGCTGCTGCTGTTCTACGCCACCATGTTGATCTACGGGCTGTCGCTGGTCGGTTTCGGCCTGCTGATCTCGTCGCTGTGCGCCACTCAGCAGCAGGCGTTTATCGGCGTGTTCGTGTTCATGATGCCGGCGATCCTGCTCTCGGGGTATGTCTCGCCGGTGGAGAATATGCCGGTGTGGCTGCAGGATCTGACCTGGGTGAACCCGATACGCCACTTCACCGACATCACCAAGCAGATCTACCTGAAGGACGCCAGCTTCAGCATTATCTGGCGCAGCCTGTGGCCGCTGCTGGTGATCACCGCCACCACCGGCAGCGCCGCCTACGCGCTGTTCCGCCGCAAGATCGCATAAAAAAAGCTCTGCATGTCACATGCAGAGCTTTTTGATCGCCAGATACCCTAAGGCTTGAAAGACAAGGGATTTAGCGGCGGTTGCCGAAGATACGCAGCAACATCAGGAACAGGTTGATGAAGTCGAGATACAGCGTCAGCGCGCCGACGATGGCGTACTTGCGGAAGCTGTCTTTATCATCGGCGTTCAGCTGCTCACCCATCGCCTTGAGTTTTTGCGTGTCGTAGGCGGTCAGACCGACGAACACCACCACCCCGATGTAGGTAATCGCCCACATCAGCGCGGTGCTTTTCAGCCAGATGTTCACCAGCGAGGCCAGCACGATGCCGATCAGCGCCATGAAAAGCATGCTGCCGAAGCCGCTCAGATCGCGCTTGGTGGTGTAGCCGTACAGGCTCATGGCACCGAACATGCCGGCGGTGACCACAAAGGTGCTGGCGATCGAGCTGTAGGTGTAGGCGATGAAAATGCTCGACAGCGTCAGCCCGGTCAGCGCCGAGTACAGCATGAACAGCGAGGTGGCCACCGCGCCGCTCAGGCGGTTGACCATGCCGGAAATCACGAACACCAGCGCCAATTGGGCGATGATCAGACCGAAGAAGGTGATCTGGCTGGAGAAGATGAAGTTGAGGATCGCGGGCGTGTTGGCCGCATACCAGGAAACGAACGCCGTCAGCAGCAGACCGCAGGTCATCCAGCCGTAAACCTGCGCCATGTAGGCCTGAATGCCGCTGTTGGCACGTTCGACGATTGAACCATTAGAGCGTGGATATCGGTCCATGACGGTTACCTTTTGCGTTATAAACAAGATTCCGAAGCCCCGCGAACGGGGCTTCGCCTGCTATAAGCGTACCACAGAATAGGCCGCGCGAAAGCGGCAAAGGTCTTGATTTGTTTCCGCTGTTGACGCGTTATTTAGCCGCGTCGTGCCAGCGTTGCGCGGCCTCGCGATCGCTGTCGCGAGCGTCCACCCAACGATCACCCTGGCCCGTGGCTTCGCGCTTCCAGAACGGGGCGCGGGTCTTCAGATAGTCCATGATGAATTCGCTGGCGGCGAACGCCATGCTGCGGTGTGCGCCGGTCACGCCGACGAACACGATCTCGTCGCCGGGATACAGCGCACCGACGCGGTGGATCACCGTCACGCGCTGCAGCGGCCAACGGCTGCGCGCCTCGGCCACGATCTCCGCCAGCGCCTTCTCGGTCATGCCGGGGTAGTGTTCCAGCGTCAGCGCGCTGACGTCGTCCCCAAGGTTATGGTTGCGCACCTTGCCGGTGAAGGTCACCACCGCGCCATCGGCGTCGCACTGCGCCAGCCACTGGTACTCATCGCCGACGTTGAACGGTGCTTCGCCCACGCGAATGCGGGTATTTTCCATGCTTACCCCCCGGTAACCGGCGGGAAGAAGGCCACTTCATCGCCGGCACGCAGCGGGTGATCCGCCGCCACCAGCGACTGATTGACCGCCGCCAACAGCTTGCCGGATTCCAGCGCCAGCGCCCAGCGATCGCCGCGCGCACACAGCGCCTGGCGCAGCGCCTCGACGGTCGGGTAATCCGCCGGCATCGACAGCGCGCCGGTGCCCACCAGTTCGCGCACCTGCGCGAAGAAAAGAATATCGATCATGCGTTCACCTTAAAATCACCGGATTTGCCGCCGCTTTTCGCCAGCAGGCGCACCGGGCCGATCACCATGTCTTTCTGTACCGCTTTGCACATGTCATAGATGGTCAATGCCGCCACCGAGGCGGCGGTCAGCGCTTCCATCTCGACGCCGGTTTTGCCGGTCAGCCGGCAGCAGGTTTCGATGCGTACCCGGCTGTGCTCCGTTTGCGCCTCTAGCTGCACTTCGACTTTGCTCAACATCAGCGGGTGGCACAGCGGGATCAGTTCCCAGGTGCGTTTGGCCGCCTGAATGCCGGCGATGCGCGCCGTGGCGAACACGTCGCCCTTGTGATGGCTGCCGTCGACGATCATCGCCAGCGTGGCGGGCAACATCTCGACGAAGGCTTCGGCGCGCGCCTCGCGCACCGTTTCGGCCTTGGCGGATACGTCGACCATATGGGCTTCGCCGGCGGCGTTAATGTGGGTTAGCTGTGTCATGACTCAGGGCTTCTTCAAATGGGGCTGGAAGTTGCACGGGCGATGGCGCGCGTCCAACTGCTCTTCGATAATCCGCTCCCAGGCGGTGCGGCAGGCGCGGGTGGAGCCCGGCATGGCGAAAATCACCGTGCGGTTCGCCAGGCCGGCCAGCGCGCGCGACTGGATCGTCGCGGTGCCGATCTCTTCGTACGACACCATGCGGAACAGTTCGCCGAACCCTTCCACCTCTCTGTCGAACAGCGGCAACAGCGCTTCCGGCGTGTTGTCGCGCGCGGTAAAACCAGTGCCGCCGGTGATCAGCACCGCCTGCACGTTGTCATCGGCGATCCACGCGGAAACCCGTGCGCGGATCTGGTAAATGTCATCTTTGACGATGGCGCGATCCACCACCTGATGGCCGGCTTCCTGCGCCGCGTCCTGCAGATATTGGCCGGAGGTGTCTTCCGCCGCGCCGCGGCTGTCGGACACGGTCAGGATGGCGATATGCGCCGGAATAAACTCGCTGCTCGCATGGCTCATGGTTCAATAAGCTCCTATTGGCTGTCAGCCGCCGATAAACGACAGGTTCTGGGTGATCCCGCTGTTGCCCTGATGCAGGAAATGGGTCTGCTTCTTGCTCAGCAGCCCACTCTGGATGCGCGCCTTCAGCGCGTCGAGCTGGCCGTCATCCGCCAGCAGATCGCGCAGAGGCACCCCCTGCTCGCCGAACAGACACAGGTGCAGATTGCCGATGGAAGAAACGCGCAGCCGGTTGCAGCTGGCGCAGAAATCTTTTTCATACGGCATGATAAGACCCACCTCACCCTGGTAGTCCGGGTGGCTGAACACCTGCGCCGGACCGTCGCTGCGGCCGCGCGCCTGGCGCTGCCAGCCCTGCTGCTCCAACTGCCGGCGAATCACTTCGCCGGAAACGTGGTGTTTGCGAAACAGCTCGCCGCCCTCGCCGGTTTCCATCAGTTCGATAAAGCGCAGCTGGATCGGCCGATCCTTGATCCAGGCGAGAAAGGCGCCAAGTTGCTGGTGATTGACGTCGCGCATCAGCACCGCGTTGACCTTGACCTTGCTGAAACCGGCGCTGAAGGCGGCGTCGATGCCGTCCATCACCTGGCGGAACTTGTCCTGGCCGGTGATGGCGTGAAACTGGCGGGGATCCAGGCTGTCGACGCTGACGTTGATCGCCGTCAGACCGGCGTCACGCCAGGCGGCGACGTCGCGCGCCAGACGGTAGCCGTTAGTGGTGACCGCCAGGGTACGGATGGCCGGGTTTTCCCGCACGGCGGCGATGATCTCGGTAAAATCGCGGCGCAGCGAAGGCTCGCCGCCGGTCAGGCGCACCTTTTCGGTGCCCAGTTCGGCAAACGCGCGGCTGACGCGGCGGATTTCATCCAGCGACAGGAAGCTTTTCGGGCTGCCGCTCGGCTTGTAGCCGTCGGGCAGACAATAGGTGCAACGAAAGTTGCACACGTCGGTGATCGACAAACGCAGGTAATAGAACTTGCGCTCATAAGCATCAATGAGTTGCGGTACCATAACACCTTTCCAAAGTCGGGAGATGCGAGCGTTTCCCCTCTGCACCCTGGTGGCTAACTTCGCCACGGCCCAGGCGCCATATCGTTCCGGATGAACAACGTAGGCGCAGGGGCTAGGAGTTTGATTTCTCTTCCCGCTACCTTGAGTAGCCGGAATGAAACCGTGGTTTTCAGCAGAATTCTAGCGCTAATCGGCAACGATAGCCAACGCGTTAATTCGCTATATAATTGTCTATACAGCGTTTTTAGACGCCGCCTATTCGGGTAAACCATGATAAACATCGCTTGCGTGGACGAATTGACCAGAATCACGCAAATGACACTCTTTATCGCGTTTTTATGCCGGATCCGCTACCTTATGCGGGCAGTTCAGACCCTTTGTAAGGAAATTTATGCGTAATCGTACCCTGGCCGATCTCGACCGCGTGGTGGCGTTGGGCGGCGGACACGGCCTGGGCCGTGTGATGTCGGCCCTGTCGTCCTTAGGCTCCCGCCTGACCGGCATCGTCACCACCACCGACAACGGCGGTTCCACCGGCCGCATCCGCCGTTCGGAAGGCGGCATTGCCTGGGGCGATACCCGCAACTGTCTCAACCAGCTGATCACCGAACCGAGCGTCGCCTCGGCGATGTTCGAATACCGTTTCAGCGGCAACGGCGAACTGGCCGGCCATAACCTGGGCAACCTGATGCTGAAAGCGCTGGATCACCTGAGCGTGCGCCCGCTGGAAGCGATCAATCTGGTGCGCAGCTTGCTGAAGGTGGACGCGGCGCTGATCCCGATGTCGGAGCAGCCGGTGGATTTGATGGCGCACGATCACGAAGGCAATCACGTTTACGGTGAAGTGAATGTCGATCAACTGGCCCACATGCCGCAGGAGCTGATGCTGTCGCCCCCGGTCAACGCCACGCGCGAAGCGCTGGACGCCATCGCACAGGCCGACGTGATCCTGATCGGGCCGGGCAGCTTCCTCACCAGCCTGATGCCACTGCTGCTGCTGGACGATCTCACCCAGGCGCTGCGCCGCAGCAGCGCCAGCATGATCTATATCGGCAACCTCGGCCGCGAGCTGAGCGTGGCCGCCGCGGCGCTGTCGTTAAAGGATAAGCTGACGCTGATGGAAGAGAAGATCGGCCGCCGGATGATCGATGCGCTGATCGTCGGCCCGGCGGTGGATGCCAGTGAAGTGCAGGATCGGGTGGTGATTCAGCAACCGCTGGAAGCGAGCGACATCCCCTACCGCCACGATCGCCAGCTGCTGCGCCAGGCGCTGGATCACGCGCTGGTGGAGCTGGCCGCGCGCCGCTGACCGAATTTAACCGTCTCGCCCGCGCAGCCAGGGATTATCGCTGGCTGGGGCGGGATGGCTGACCATATCGATATACAGATCTTCCACCTCTTTGCGCGCCCAGGGCGTGCGACGCAAAAACTTCAGGCTGGACTTGATGCTCGGATCGCTGCGGAAGCAGTTGATGCGAATGCGCGCGCCCAGTTCGGACCAACCGTAGTGATCCACCAGTTTATTCAGCAGTTGCTCCAGCGTTACGCCGTGCAGCGGGTCTTTAGACTGGTGTTGGCTCATGTTCGGTACTCTTCGTGGTCAAATCGGGCCGCACACCATAACAGCTTTGGCGCGGCCGACAAGGAATTTTGACGCCCACGGCGCGGGCGCCGTCCAACGGTCAGGAAATCGCGATGAACTGCTCGCGCAGCTGGTGGATTTCGTCGCGCAGCGCAGCCGCCTGCTCGAACTCCAGGTTTTGCGCGTGGGTGTACATCTGCGCTTCCAGATCGCGAATTTTCTGATCCAGCGCTTTCGGCGTGAGGTTCTGCAGCTGAGCGCCGCCCTCCACCGCCTTGCCCTTGCCTTTGCTCTTGGTGCGGTTGACCGGTTGGCCGATCTGCAGAATGTCGCCGATCTTCTTGTTCAGCCCCTGCGGCACGATGCCGTTGGCTTCGTTGTAGGCCTGCTGCTTGGCGCGGCGCCGCTCGGTTTCACCGATCGCCTTGGCCATCGAATCGGTGATGCGATCGCCATACAGGATCGCCTTGCCGTTCAGGTTACGCGCCGCGCGGCCGATGGTCTGGATCAGCGAACGCTCGGAACGCAGGAAGCCTTCCTTGTCGGCGTCCAGAATCGCCACCAGCGACACCTCAGGCATGTCGAGCCCCTCACGCAACAGGTTGATGCCCACCAGCACGTCGAACTCGCCCAGACGCAGGTCACGGATGATTTCGACCCGTTCCACGGTATCGATGTCCGAGTGCAGGTAGCGCACGCGCTCGCCATGCTCTTCCAGGTATTCGGTCAGGTCTTCCGCCATGCGTTTAGTCAGGGTGGTCACCAGCACGCGCTCGTTGATCGTCGCGCGCTTGCGGATCTCGGAGAGCAGATCGTCCACCTGGGTGGCGACCGGCCGCACTTCCACGATCGGATCCAGCAACCCGGTCGGCCGCACCACCTGATCGATCAGATCGCCGCCGGATTTCTCCAGCTCATATTTGCCCGGCGTCGCGGAAACATAGATGGTCTGCGGCGCCAGCGCCTCAAACTCCTCGAAGCGCAGCGGGCGGTTGTCCAGCGCCGACGGCAAACGGAAGCCGTACTCCACCAGCGTTTCCTTGCGCGCGCGGTCACCCTTGAACATCGCGCCGATCTGCGGAATGGTGACGTGGGATTCGTCGACCACCAGCAGGCCGTCCGCCGGCAGGTAGTCGAACAACGTCGGCGGCGGCTCGCCCTCGGCGCGCCCGGACAGATAGCGCGAGTAGTTTTCGATGCCCGAGCAGTAACCCAGCTCGTTCATCATCTCCAGATCGAACTGGGTGCGCTGCGTCAGGCGCTGCTCTTCCAGCAGCTTGCTGTTGGCCAGCAGCACCTTGCGGCGGTCCGCCAGATCAACCTTGATCTCTTCCATCGCCTGCATGATCCGCTCACGCGGCGTCACGTAGTGCGATTTCGGGTAGATGGTAAAACGCGGCACCACCTGCTCAATCTGCCCGGTCAGCGGATCGAACAGCGACAGCCGTTCCACTTCTTCATCGAACAGTTCGACGCGCAGCGCCAGCTCGTCTGATTCCGCCGGGAAGATATCGATCACCTCGCCGCGCACGCGGAAGGTGGCGCGCTGGAAAGCCTGATCGTTGCGGGAATACTGCAGCTCCGCCAGGCGGCGCAAAATGGATCGCTGATCGATGATCATGCCCTGAGTCAGGTGCAGCATCATCTTCAGGTAAAGATCCGGATCGCCCAGGCCGTAGATCGCCGACACCGACGCCACCACCACCACGTCGCGCCGCTCCAGCAGCGCCTTGGTGGCGGAAAGACGCATCTGCTCGATGTGCTCGTTCACCGAAGCATCTTTTTCAATGAAGGTGTCGGAGCTGGGCACGTAGGCTTCCGGCTGGTAGTAGTCGTAGTAGGAGACGAAGTACTCCACCGCATTCTCCGGGAAAAACGCTTTCATTTCGCCGTACAGCTGCGCCGCCAGCGTCTTGTTCGGCGCCAGTACCATGGTCGGCCGATTCAGATCGGCTATCACGTTGGCGATAGTGAACGTCTTGCCCGAACCGGTAACCCCCAGCAGCGTCTGGTGCGCCAGGCCGTCTTCCAGCCCCTCTTCCAGCTTGCGGATGGCTTCCGGCTGATCGCCGGCCGGTTTGAACTCGGAATGCAGTTTGAAAAGTTTACTCATTGCTCGGCTACCCTGTGGAGATGCGCGCGCTCAGGCGGCCAGCCGGCTCTGCGCCGGATATGGCCCCTAATTATGGAAAGTGTCGGCGATTTGCGCCAGTGCCCATGATACTGGATATAAAACCAGCTTCAAGCGGATTCGTCGCTGCACCCGGCACTGCGGCAATGTCGTTGCACCGTGACGTTACAGCCGGGTGACATTTTTATTGTCAATAACAGATTTATCCCCAGAACTTGCCGCGAATTAACTTATTGATAGCACCGCGTCGAAAAATCATACATAGAGACCTGATCAATACCCCTGCGTCTTGATTTTAGTTAATATATTGATATATAACAGTTTTAATAAAAAGACGAGAATGCGGGCAAAGCGAACACAACCCGCGTCCGCTCTCGCTTTACAGCGTTTTTCTAAATCTAATACACAAGGTTATCCACAGGAATAGTGGATAACTCTCACCGTCCCGCCCGGGGCGGGAGTTACGGAAAGAAAGCTTTTCGCCCTTTACACCCGCTAAAATGGCTTTTTTAGTTATTTTTTCATAAAAATATCGCTTTGTTTATGCCGATTAATACTAAAAATCCCCATTGCCAAAATCGCATCGGCCTCTTTCTCGCGGATCGCTCTTGACGGCGACGCAATGCCTTGCACCATGTCCTCACCAAAGGGCACCACAAGAGTGCAAAAAACGTCCGGGTTAACTTCTCGGCGTATTTTCAGGCCACCGCGGCAGAGCGCATCAGGCCTGGCAGAGGGTTAACAAAGCGATAACATCCCCCCTTTTCGGCCAGTAGCAAAACTGGCCTGGGAGTTGCTTTATCTTTCAGCGTGCGAACGAGGCGCGACAGCATAATGCGCTGCCGAATGCGGCGTGCAACCGCCGCCTGGCTACCCCTCGTAAAAGCGCGAGAACGACACCAAGTCGTCATAAACGTCGTTTTTCACGACATACTGACTGTCTTTCCGTCCACCGCAGACATTGCTCAGGTGAATCGGATGGACGGCATTTTGTTCCAGACATTGCCACACTCGGGAAATCAACCGCCAATGCGGCCTTTGTTGCACCCCACCAACGAGTGGATGGGCGCCTGTGTCTATGAGGAGAATGCCAAATGCTGAGCCTGAGATCGGTCAATCAATTTTACGGGCAAAATCATACCCTGTGGGACATCAACCTGGAGCTGCCGCGCGGCCAGTGTACCGTGCTGCTTGGGCGCAACGGCGTGGGCAAGACCACGCTGGTCAATTGCATCATGGGGCATGTGCCGGTGGTGAGCGGCAGCATGACCTGGCAGCCCGCGGATCAGCCGCCGCAAAATCTGCTGCTGCAACCGATGGAGCGCCGCGCCGCACTCGGCATCAGCCACGTCCCGCAAGGGCGGCAACTCTTCTCGCAGCTGAGCGTGGAGGAGAATCTGCAGGTGGCGCAGATGGCCGTGCGCGGTGCCCCTCGCCGCATTCCGCCGCTGATCTACAGCCTGTTTCCCAATTTGCGCCAGATGCGTACCCGCCGCGCCGGCGATCTGTGCGAAGGCGCTCAGCGCCAGTTGGCGATTGGTCGTGCGCTAGTGCAGGAGCCGGCGCTACTGATCCTCGACGAGCCGACAACGGGCGTACCGCCCTCGATCGCCGCCGACATCGGCAACGTGATCCGCAGGCTCAACTATGAGTTGGGCATGACCATTTTGCTGGTAGAGCATCAGCTGCCGTTCGTGCGCCGGGTGGCGGATCGTTTTTGTCTGCTCGATAGCGGTCGCACCGTGGCGCACGGCGCGCTGGCGCAGCTGGATGAGGCGCTGATCGGCGCCGGGCTGGCAGGGCAAGAAGAAGGATGAGGGAGAGAACCCCCCCTCATTGAGCGTTTATAGCAGGCTGATATCCAGATACTCCCCCAGCGGCGCCCGTTCGGCCTGCGGCAGGTGTGGTATTTCACCCAGCAGCGGCGCCGGCAGCATGCGGCGCAGCGTGGCCAGGTATTCCTGATGCCGCCGCCCCGGGGGCGCCACGTCGTTGGCGATCCAACCGGCCAGCGTCAACCCCGCCTGTTGCACTGCCTGCGCCGTCAGCACTGCGTGGTTGATGCAGCCCAGTTTAATGCCCACCACCAGGATCACCGGCAATTGTTCCTGCTGCACCCAGTCGGCGAAGGTGTACTCCGCCGACAGCGGGGTAAACCACCCGCCGGCGCCTTCGACCAGCACCCAGTCGGCGCGCTGCTCCAGCCGGCGCAGGCCGTCGGACAGCCGCGCCGCGTCGATCGGCCGACCTTCATCGGCGCTGACGATATGCGGCGAGGTCGGTTCGGCAAAAACGTAAGGGTTCACTTCGTCGTAACGGAGCGCCACGCCGCTGTTGGCCTGCAGCGCCAGCGCGTCGCCGTTGCGCAGCCCCTCGGCGGTCATCTCGCTGCCGGAGGCCACCGGCTTATAGCCGGCACTGCGGTAGCCCGCCCGGTTGGCGGCCTGCAACAAGGCGCTGCTGGCAACGGTCTTCCCCACCTCGGTGTCGGTGCCGGTCACGAACCAACGTTTAATCACGATAAATCACTCCATAAGCCAGATGATAGCTGAGGGGGAACTGCCCCTGCCGGCACGGGTAAGCCGCCTGCAACGCGGCGAGACGGCCTCGCGACATCAGGCCGCCCTCGCGCCCCTGATGCAGATGCGTCGCCCCGATGCCCTTGAGCGAACGCATCAGCGTCATCACGTCCGGGTAGTTCAAGGTGCGTAACTCTGTGACCAGCTCGTGCCGGTATTCAGCACAGGCGGCGCGGATCTGCGCCAGCGGCAGGAAGGCGTTCACGTGGCGCTCGCCGTCCACCTGTTGCCAGGCGTCCCCCAATTCCTGCAGCGATCCCGCCGCCAACGTGGAAAACAGGATCACGCCGCCGGGGCGGGTCACGCGATACAGCTCCGCCAGCGCGGCGGGCAGATCGCTGCACCACTGCACCACCAGGCTGCTGAAACAGATGTCCATCGCCGCATCGGGCAGCGGTACCTGTTCGATATCGCCCAGCAGATAATGGTGCGCCGCCTGCCGTTGGCGGGCGACCTCCAGCATGCCCGGCGCCAAATCGAGCGCGGTCACCTGCTTGCCGCGCTCGCGCCACAGGCGGCTGAAATAGCCGGTGCCGCAGCCGGCATCCAGCAGCTGCTCGCCCGGATGGGGACTCCCCATCCCCAGTAAGCGCTCGCCAACATCACGCTGCAGCGCGGCGGCGGCGTCGTAGCTGCCGGCCGCGCGGCTGAAGGCCGAGGCGACCGCCTGTTTGTTCACCGTGTCATTGGCTGACGTCATTCAGCACCTCCAGCAGGCGATCGATATCCTGCGGCTGATGCGCCGCCGTCAGGGTAATGCGTAGCCGCGCGCCGCCCGGCGGCACCGTCGGCGGGCGAATGGCGCTCACCCACAGTCCGCACTCGCGCAGGCGGGTCGCCAGATCGAGCGCGCGCTGATTATCCCCCACCAGCAGCGGCTGGATGGCGGTGTCGGAATCCGTCAGGGTCAGCGCCAGCGGCGCCGCGCCCTGACGGAAACGCCGAATGTTGTCCTGCAGCCGGGCACGCAGTTCATCGCCCTCGCGAATGCAGGCCAGCGCCGCCTGCAGCGCGCAGGCTTGCGCCGGCGGCATTGCGGTGCTGTAGATTAGATGGCGGGCGAACTGCAGCAGATACTCGGCGGTCGCCTCATCGCACAGCACTGCCGCGCCGCTGACGCCGAACGCCTTGCCGAAGGTCGCCACCAGCAGTTCAGGGCGCACGCCCTGCTGCCAGCAGCTGCCGCGGCCTTGCTCACCGCGCACGCCGACGCCGTGGGCATCGTCCACCATCAGCCAGGCGCCCGCCGCGCGGGTTAAGCGATGCAGCTCCGCCAACGGTGCGCCGTCGCCGTCCATGCTGAACACCCCTTCGGTCACCGCCAGCCGCTGCCCGTCGCAGGGTTTGGCCAGCAGATCCGCCAAGGCCTGCGGCTGATTGTGCTGGAACCGGCGCAGCTCGGCCGGCGACTGCGCCGCCGCCTCCAGCAGCGAGGCGTGGCTGAGGCGATCGGCCAAAATGCGATCGCCCTTCTGCATCAACGCCGCCAGCACCGCCTGATTGGCGGCATAGCCGGAGATGAACAGCAGCGCGCGCGGATAGCCGAGCCACGCCGCCAGTTGCTCTTCCAGCGCCTGATGCGCCACGCTAAAGCCGGTGACGTGGCCCGACCCGCCGCTGCCGACGCCGTAACGCTGCGCGCCCAGCTGCCAGGCGGCGATCACCCGCGTATCCTGGCTCAGCCCCAGGTAGTCGTTGCCCGAGAAGTTCAGATAGAGACGATCGCCGAGCCGGATCTGGCGGCCGTTGCCGCCCTCGGTGGTCTGTCGCCGACGGTAGGCGGCGTTGAGACGCCGTTCTGCCAGCGCCTGTTCGATACGTTGTTGCCAGCTCATCACAGCGCCGCGTTGTAAAACTCGGCGGTATCGGCGTTCAGCAGCTGCTTAGCCAGCACCTGCTGTTGCTGGTTGTCGCCATGTTCGGTGGCGGTCTGCTGCGGGTTCAGCCCCAGCTTGCGGAACAGCTGCAGATCCTTGTCTTCTTCCGGGTTCGGCGTGGTCAGCAGCTTGCAACCGTAGAAGATCGAGTTGGCGCCGGCCATAAAGCACATCGCCTGCGTCTGTTCGTTCATCTGTTCACGGCCGGCGGAAAGGCGGACATAAGAGGACGGCATCATGATGCGCGCTACCGCGATGGTGCGGATGAAATCGAACGGATCGACGTCGTCGTTATCCGCCAGCGGCGTGCCTTTTACCTTCACCAACATGTTGATCGGCACGCTCTCCGGCGGTTTCGGCAGGTTAGCCAGCTGCACCAGCAGCCCGGCGCGATCGCGCACCGTTTCCCCCAGCCCGACGATGCCGCCGGAGCACACTTTGATGCCGGCGTCGCGCACCTTGTCGAGCGTATCCAGGCGTTCCTGGTAGCTGCGGGTAGTGATGATGCTGCCGTAGAACTCCGGCGAGGTATCGAGGTTATGGTTGTAGTAATCCAGCCCGGCCTCCGCCAGCCGTTCAGCCTGAGTGCCGTCAAGCGTGCCCAGCGTCATGCAGGTTTCCATGCCCATCGCTTTCACGCCCTGCACCATCTGCTGCAGATAAGGCATATCGCGCTCGTGCGGATTCTTCCACGCCGCGCCCATGCAAAAACGGGTCGAGCCGTTCGCTTTGGCCTTGCGTGCCGATTCCAGCACTTGCTCGACCTGCATCAACCGCTCCGACTCCAGGCCGGTCTTGTAGCGTGAGCTCTGCGGGCAGTATTTACAGTCTTCCGGGCAAGCGCCGGTCTTGATCGACAGCAACGTGCTGACCTGCACCTGACGCGGGTCGAAGTGCTGGCGGTGTACGGTTTGCGCTTCGAACAGCAGTTCCAGCAGCGGTTTATCAAACAGGGCCTGGGCTTGCCCTACTGTCCAGTGAATGCGGTCGGCCATCATGGCGTCTCCAAAACGAAAAAGTGTCGCCAGTTTAAATATTGTGGATATACTGTCAACCAATCTTAATTCAATTTGGTTTACAAGTATGTCTGTGACCGCTTCCGACCTGGCGTTTGACCAACGCCATATCTGGCACCCCTACACCTCCATGAGCCGCCCGTTACCCTGTTACCCGATCGAATCGGCCAGCGGCGTCGAACTGCAGCTGGCGGACGGCCGGCGTCTGGTGGACGGCATGTCCTCCTGGTGGGCGGCGATCCACGGTTACAACCATCCGCACCTGAATCAGGCCGCCAGCCAGCAGTTGGAGAAGATGTCACACGTGATGTTCGGCGGTATTACCCATCCGTCCGCCATCTCGTTGTGCCGTCGGCTGGTGGAAATGACGCCAGAGGCGCTGCAGTGCGTGTTCCTGGCGGACTCCGGTTCGGTGGCGGTGGAAGTGTCGTTGAAGATGGCGCTGCAGTACTGGCAAGCGCGCGGCGAGCGCCGGCAGCGCATCCTGACGCTGCGCCACGGCTATCACGGCGATACCTTCGGCGCGATGTCGGTCTGCGATCCGGACAACTCGATGCACAGCCTCTATCAGGGCTATCTGGCGCCGCACCTGTTCGCGACCGCGCCGCAGTGCCGCTTCGACGAAGAATGGCGTGAAGAAGATATTGCACCGTTCGCCGCGCTGCTGGAGCAGCACGCCGGTGAAGTGGCGGCGGTGATCCTGGAACCGGTGGTGCAAGGCGCCGGCGGCATGCGCATCTACCACCCAACCTACCTCAAGCGGGTGCGCGAGCTGTGCGATCGCCATCGGGTGCTGCTGATCGCCGACGAGATCGCCACCGGCTTCGGCCGCACCGGCAAGCTGTTCGCCTGCGAGCACGCGCAGGTGGTGCCGGACATTCTCTGCCTGGGCAAGGCGCTGACCGGCGGTTACATGACCCTGTCCGCCACCCTGACCACCCGCCATGTGGCGGAGACCATCAGCAACGGCGCGGCCGGCTGTTTTATGCACGGCCCGACCTTTATGGGCAATCCGTTGGCCTGCGCGGTGGCGGACGCCAGCATGGCGCTGCTGGCGGAAAATCGCTGGCAGGCGCAGGTGAGCGCCATCGAAGCCCAGCTGAAACAGGAACTGCTGCCGTTGGCGGCGCTGCCGAAGGTGGCGGACGTGCGGGTGCTGGGGGCGATTGGCGTGGTGGAGATGCGCGAACCGGTGAATGTCGCCGAGCTGCAGCGCGGGTTCGTCGAGCGCGGGGTATGGATCCGGCCGTTCGGCAAGCTGATTTACCTGATGCCGCCTTACATCATCGAAGCGGAACAGCTCAGCCGCCTGACCGCCGCCGTGGCCGCCGCCGCGCGTTAATGCCTTACCAATGCTGGTCCAGATAGCGGGCCAGCAACCCCAGGCACAGCAGCCAGAGTAAAATGATCATCGCCGCCGCCATGCGGCCGGTGGGGTTGTCGACGCGTTTTTGCGCCTTCTCGCGCAGCTCGGCCATCAGCGGCTTGGGGATCAGGCGAACCGCCAGCATGATGCCCAACGGCACGATGATCACATCGTCCAGATAGCCCAACACCGGAATAAAATCCGGGATCAAATCGATCGGCGAGATCGCATAGCCGGCCACCAGCAGCGCGATCAGCTTGGCGTACCACGGGGTGCGCTTATCACGGGCGGCCAGCCACAGCGCGTAAATATCGCGCTTGATGCCTTTGGCCCAACGGCGCAGCCAGCCGAACCACGGCGTGCGTTTTTTCAGTGAAATCATGATTACTTCATATAAGAACGTAAAACGGTCATCAATTGCTCGATGTCCTGCTCGCGCTGCTGCGGCGTAGCGTCCGCGGCAGCCAGATGTTCGCGCACATGCCCTTCCAGCACCTGCGCCATCAAACCGTTGACCGCGCCGCGCACCGCCGCGATCTGCTGCAGAACAGCCGAACATTCGCCACCGCTCTCCAGCGCACGTTCCAGCGCTTCGGCCTGCCCTTTAATGCGGCGCACCCGCGCCAACAGCTTCTTTTGATCTCTGTGGGTATGGCTCATCATTTCCGCCTGATTGTTATTTACTATACTGGGGTATAGTATATTTCAGCACACTATCTTTTGCTGAGGAACTTCACCATGACGTCTCACGCGCCCGTTTTGCACCGCGAACACAGCCACGTTTTTGACGATGGTAACCCATTGGCCGAAAGAAACACCAGATGGGCGGTGATACTCACCGCCAGTATGATGGCTATCGAGATCGCCGGCGGCTGGCTGTTTAACTCGATGGCGCTGCTGGCCGACGGCTGGCACATGAGTTCGCACGCGCTGGCGCTGGGCCTGTCGGTGCTGGCTTACGGCGCCGCACGCCGGCTGGCCAAAGATCGCCGCTTTAGCCTCGGCACCTGGAAGATCGAAGTGCTGGCCGGTTACACCAGCGCGGTGTTGTTGGTGCTGGTGGCGGCGCTGATGCTGTTTCAGTCTGGGCAGCGGCTGCTGAATCCCAGCCCGATTCATTACAACGAAGCCATCGCCATCGGCGCGATCGGGCTGGCCGTCAACCTGCTCTGCGCCTGGCTGTTGCGCGGTGGCGGCCATCATCATCATCACGGGGATGACCACGACGACACTCATCATGACCTCAACCTGCGTTCCGCCTATGTTCACGTGCTCGCCGACGCCGCCACCTCGGTACTGGCGCTCATCGCGCTGTTCGGCGGTAAGCTTTGGGGCGCCGCCTGGCTCGATCCGCTGATGGGCATCGTCGGCGCGGCGATGGTGGCCGCCTGGGCCTATAGCCTGATGCGCGATAGCGGAAAGATTTTGCTGGATGCCGAAATGGACGCCCCCGTGGCGCAAGACATCCGCCAGGCCCTGGCCGCTTCCGGCCACGCGCTCACGCTGACCGATCTGCATGTAGGCCGCATCGGCAAAGGAAAATATCATTGCGTCCTCGCCCTGAGCAGCGCCGATCGCGCCCTCACCGCCGATCGGGTGCGCCAACTGTTGGCCACACATCCCGAACTGGTGCATGTCACCGTCGAGATCAACCGTCCGCCGTTGGCGCAAGGGGTTGTATTGTTCCACCGAAAAGATCTAGCTTAAGGGTCCGCGTTTATCGACAACTGGGAGTCATTATGGCTTTTCGTTTGTACAGCAACGATCTGCAGGACGGCGGCACAATGCCGCAGACGCAGGTCTTCAACGGCATGGGCTACCACGGCGATAACCTGTCGCCGCACCTGGCCTGGGACGGCGTGCCCGCCGGCACCAAGAGCTTCGTCGTCACCCTGTACGATCCCGATGCCCCGACCGGCTCTGGCTGGTGGCACTGGGTGGTGGCCAATATTCCGGCCGACGTGCGTGAGCTGCCGCAGGGCGCAGGCTCCGGTAAAGCGCCGCTGCCGAGCGCCGCGCTGCAAACCCGTACCGACTTCGGCTCAGCCGGTTACGGCGGCGCAGCGCCGCCGAATGGCGAAAGCCACCGCTATCAGTTCACCGTGCATGCGCTGGACGTAGAAAGCATTGAGGTGGATGAAGGTTCCAGCGGCGCGCTGGTGGGCTTTAACGTGCATTTCCACAGCCTCGGCAGCGCCACGCTGACAGTGATGTTCAACTGATCTCCCACCCATAAAAAAGCGCGGCTCAACCGAACCGCGCTTTTTCCATACTCGTCTGACCGCCGAATTACTTCGCCAGCACGCTGACCCACATCGGGCCTTTGCCCACCGGATAACGTGCCAGCGTGGTCAGCTCGCCGCTGGCCTGGTCAATTTCATGCACCGCGATGTGATCGGACTTCTGGCCGGACGAAATCACGAAGCGGCCGCTGTGATCGATATTGAAACCGCGCGGCTGCGTTTCGGTCGGATAATAGCCGACCACGCTCAGCGTGCCGCCGTCTTCGGAAACGCTGAAGAGGGTCAGAATGCTGGCGGTGCGATCGCTGGTGTACAGGAAACGGCCGTTCGGCGTGATATGAATGTCCGCCGCCCAGCGGGTGCCGTCGAAGTCGGCCGGCATGATATCCAGTGTTTGCGTCACGGTGTATTTGCCGCCGTTTTCCGAAATGGCCAGCACGTCTACCGTGCCGTTCAGCTCATTGACGCAGTAAGCGAACTTATCGTTGTGGTGGAATGCCATATGGCGCGGACCGGCACCGGCGGCGATATCCACCGCCTCCTGCACGTGCGGCGTCAGCTGGCCCGTCAGGCTCAGGTTGAACAGGCGGATGCGGTCCTCTTTCAGACACGGCACCAGCACCAGCTGGTTGGTCGGATCGATGTTCGCCGAGTGCGGCGCGTTCAGGCCGTCAATCTGCTGAATAGGCGCCGTCACCACGCCGTCATGGCCGATCGGGCTGATGCTGGCGCAGTTGCCGCTGTAGGAGGCGGAGAACAGGTAACGCCCCTGCAGATCGGTGGAGATATGGGTCGGGCTGCCCGGCAGCGGCGCCATGCCGGCCTGCTGCAGCGTGCCGTCCGCCTCGATGCGGTAGCTGACGATGCCGAACGCCGGACGCACGCCGACGTACAGGTGGGTCTTGTCCGGATGAAGGGTCATCGGCTGCACCTGGCCCGGCACGTCAACGGTTTGCAGCAGCGCCAGCGCGCCCGCGTCGTCCAACTGCCAGACGTGGATCTGCTGGCTCTCCGGGCTGGCGACATAAACGATTTGCTTCATGTGTTCTCCTTGCAAAGGGTAAAAGAGGAACCGGTTTCAGGCCGTTCGATTGCTCCTAGCTTACCGCACATCCGTCGCATGGCAACCCTGCTTAGCACCGGATGTTCACGCGGTTTTCTCCGTTGGCTATCCGGTGTACCATCGGATTAATTTTATGGCTAACGATAACGAGAACCCTATGAGCTACCGCGTCATCGCCCTCGATCTTGACGGCACCCTGCTGGACAATCAAAAACGCATCTTACCGCAGTCGCTGGAAGCGCTGGCGCTGGCGCGCGCCGCCGGCGTCCAGGTGGTGGTGGTCACCGGCCGCCATCACGTCGCCATCCATCCGTTCTACCAGGCGCTGCAGATAGACACGCCGGCCATCTGCTGCAACGGCACCTACCTGTATGATTTTCAGCAGAAAAAGGTGCTGGCCGCCGATCCGCTGGCGAAAGATCAGGCCAAACAGGTGCTGCAGATGCTCAAACAGACCGACATTCACGGGCTGATGTACGTTGACGACGCCATGCTGTATCAGGAACCGAGCGGCCACGTGACCCGCTCGCTGGCCTGGGCCGAAACCCTGCCGGCGGCACAGCGCCCAACGCTGCTGCAGGTCGGCAGCCTGGCGCAGGCGGCCGACGACGCGCAGGCGATCTGGAAATTCGCCACCTCGCACGCCGATATTCCTGCGCTGCGCGAGTTTGCCGACACGGTGGAAAAAGAGCTGGGGTTGGCGTGCGAATGGTCCTGGCACGATCAGGTGGATATCGCCAAAGGCGGCAACAGCAAAGGCAAGCGCCTGCGCCAATGGGTGGAATCGCAGGGACTGAGCATGGATCAGGTGGTGGCGTTCGGCGACAACTACAATGATATCAGCATGCTGGAAGCGGTCGGTTTGGGCGTGGCGATGGGCAACGCCGATGACGCGATCAAGGAACGCGCCGATCTGGTGATCGCCGATAACCTGCAGCCGGGCATCGCCGAGGTGATCCGCACCCGCGTACTCTAGTCTTTTCGCCCTCCCGCCGGGAGGGCCTGTCTTAGCGGCTCTCGCGGCTGATCGACACGCTCTTCACCTGCGCGTACAGCCACTGCCCGGGGCGGATCGCCAGTTCGTCTCGCGCCCACGGCGTGATGCGCGCCCACAGCACGTGTTCCCCGACCGCCAGCTTCACTTCCACCTGCCCGCCCACGTCCAGACACTCGCTGACCTTGGCCGGCAAAACGTTGCGAATGCTGCTGTTGACCGGCGGTTGCAGCACCAGCGAGACGTCGGCGGCATTGATGCGAATGCGCAGCTGAGTGCCCAGTTCGGCGTCGATGCCGCTGACCCACAGCCGCTGATCGCCGAGCGCCAGCGCGGTCATGGCATAGCGTTGATGATGCTCAATCACGCTGACGCGCAGCACGCTGCTCTGATCTTCACGCTGCAGCCACGGCCGCAGCGCGCTGCTGGCCCAGACGGCTTCCAGTCCGCCGAACGCGCGCACCTCGCCGCGATCCAGCACCATCACCTGCTCGGCCAGACGCAGGATCTCGTCCAGGCTGTGGCTGACGTAGAGGATAGGGATGTTGACGTCCTGCGCCAGCCGCTCCAGATACGGCAGCAGCTCGCGTTTGCGCGGCAGATCGAGCGAGGCCAGCGGTTCGTCCATCAGCAGCAGTTCCGGCGCGGTCAGCAGCGCGCGGCCGATCGCCACCCGCTGTTTTTCACCGCCGGAGAGCGTCAGCGGCAGCCGATTGAGCAGCGGCCCGATGCCCAACAGCTCGACAATGGTATTGAACTGCGCGCGCATGCCGGCCGCCATGCCGTACTGCAGGTTGCCGCGCACCCGATAATGCGGGAACAGGCGCGCATCCTGAAATACATAGCCGATACGGCGCTTTTCCGGCGGCAGGCAGAGACCGGTGACGGTATCCACCAGCGTGCGGCCATTGAGCGCGATACGCCCCTGTTGCAAACGGGTCAGGCCGCCGATGGCGTTGATCAATGAAGTTTTACCCGCGCCGGACAGGCCGAAAATCGCGGTGATGCCCTGCGCCGGCAAATCGGCGCGGACGTTGAGATTAAGGTCGCCCAGCTGCTGCGAGAAATCCAGCTCCAGCATTTACACCCCCATCCGTTTGCGGCCCCAGCGGGCCAGCCATTCGGACACCATCAGGGAAGCCAGCGACAGCACGATGGCGATCGCGCACAGACGCGCGGCGGCGGCTTCCGCCCCCGGCGTTTCGATCAGCGTATACATCGCCAGCGGAATGGTGCGGGTTTCACCGGGAATGTTGGAGACAAAGGTGATGGTGGCGCCGAACTCCCCCAGCGAACGGGCAAAGGCCAGCACCACGCCGACAATGACGCCGGGCAGCGACAGCGGCAGCGTGATGGTGAAAAACACCCGCCACGGGTTGGCGCCCAGCGTGCGCGCCGCCTGCTCCAGCCGGGTATCCACCGCCTCCAGCGCCAGCCGGATGGCACGCACCATCAGCGGAAACGCCACCACCGCCGATGCCAGCGCGGCGCCGCGCCAGCTAAAGCTGAAGCTGAAGCCGAACCAGTCATACAGCCACTCGCCGATGACGCCGCGCCGCCCCATGGCGATCAGCAGCAAATAGCCGACCACCACCGGCGGCAGCACCAGGGGCAGGTGAATGACGCCGTCCAGCAGCGCCTTGCCGGGAAAGCGGCAACGCACCAGCACCCAGGCCATCAGAATGCCGAACGGCAGGCTGCAGACCACCGCCAAACCGGAGACTTTCAGGCTCAGCTCAACCGCCTGCCACTCGTACTCACTCAGAATCATTTACGCGGGGTGAATCCATAATGTTCGAAAATAGCGGCGGCTTCCGGGCTCTTCAGATAGGTATAGAAAGCGCTGACCGCCGGAGTTTGACGATCTTTCACCATCGCCATCGGATATTCAACCGGTTTGTGGCTGTCTTCCGGGAATACGCCCACCACTTTCACCTTGTCGCTGGCGACCGCGTCGGAGCCGTAGACGATGCCGAGCGGCGCTTCACCGCGCTCCACCAGCGCCATCGCGCTGCGCACGTTGTTGGCGCGCGCCAGTTTCGGCTCCAGCGTGCGCCAGGCGCCCAGATGCTCCAGCGCCTCTTTGGCGTAGATGCCGGCCGGCACGTGATCCGGATCGCCCACCGCCAGGCGGCCGCCGCTGAGCAACTTGGCCCAGTCGGTCTGCTTGTCGATGGCGATCTTGTCTTGTTTATCGCTCTTGGCGGCGATCAGCACCAGCTCGTTACCCAGCAGCGTGTAACGGGTGTCTTTCACCATCTGCTGCTTGTCGATGGCGTAATCCATCCACTGCTGATCGGCGGAGATGAACAGATCGGCCGGGGCGCCCTGCTCAATTTGGCGCGCCAGCGTAGAAGACGACGCGAAGGAGGAAACCACCTGCACGTCCTTGCCTTTTTGATATTGGGTGGCGATGTCCTGCAGCGCGTTGGTCAGCGACGCGGCGGCGAACACGGTGATCTTTTCCGCCGCCGAGGCCTGAGCCACCAGGCCCGATGCCAAAACGATCCCGCCAACCCATTGGGTCCATTGCTGTTTCATTGTTTTTCTCCGCAAGTTAACGTGCATTATCACTCTTCGTTATATAAAAAATAATATAACGCGGCGCGAAAGCTTGTCATGCGGTTTATCGGCAAAGCGTGAGATAACTTGAGGAATGCCCGCCGGGCGATGCCGACGGGTATCGGGATAGGGAACGGTCAGTGCTGGGTGCGGTTTTCTTTCGAACGGCCCACTTTGGAGAAGACGTTGAACACTTCGCCAAAACCGTAGATCAGACCGAGAATGAGCGCCATGACCACCGGCACCATCACCACGGCGAATAACAGACTTTTCAATAATTCCAACATGATAGCCTCGCTTAACTGCCCATTGAGCGGCAAATGCCTTTCACCGCATATCGGGTTATTCTAACCCAAAAAAATCGCTAAAACCGGAGTTATTTTAGCCAGCGAGGCGAAATTGTGATCGGCCAAACGTGCCCTTTTGACCGATCTCATCCCGCCGCGGGGTAATAGATCAGCGGCGGCGCATAGCCGGCGGGCGCCGCCAGCCGGGCCTCCACCCCGTATACCGCGCGAATGTGCTCCGGCGTCAGCGCCTGCTGCGGCGTGCCCGCCGCACAGATCCCGCCCCGCTGCAGCAGCGCGACCCGATCGCAATAACAGGCCGCCAGATTCAGATCGTGCAGCGTCACCACCACGCTGAGCTTCAGCCGCCGCAGCAAGGCCATAAACTGCTGCTGATGAGCGATATCCAGGTGGTTGGCGGGTTCGTCCAGCAGCAGCCACGGCGTTTGCTGCGCCAGCGCGCGCGCCAGGTGCACCCGCTGCTGTTCACCGCCGGACAGCCGCTGCCAATCGCGATCGGCCAGGTGGCTGATGCCCACCTGCTCCATCGCCTGCCCGGCGAGGCGGCGATCCTCGGTACCAAAACCGCGCCAGCGGCCGATATGGGCCAGCCGCCCCAACAATACCGCCTCCTTCACCGGCAGCGCGAAGGTGCCGGGGGCGGATTGCTCGAGAAAAGCGATGCGCCTGGCGCGTTCCCGCCCGGTAAACGCGGCGATCTCGCGCCCTTCCAGCCAAACGCGGCCGCCGCCGGCGGGCTGCAGCCCGGCCAACAGCTTGAGCAGCGTGGATTTACCGCTGCCGTTGACGCCGAGCACGCCGGTGATCTCACCGGGCAAGGCGCAGAAACTGAGGTTTTCCAGCACCGTGCGCGCGCCCACTCGCCAACTTACCCCCTCGGCGCACAGACCGAATTGCGTTTTTTCAACCGTCATGCATTGACCTTCCGATACAGCAACAGCAGGAATACCGGCACTCCCAATAGCGCCGTCAACACGCCGACCGGCAGTTCGCGCGGGGCAAACAGCGTTCTGGCCAGCGTGTCCGCCGCCACGGCGAACAAAGCGCCGCACAGCGCGCTGGCCGGCAACAGCTGACGATGCCGCGAGCCGACCAGCCGCCGGGCGACGTGCGGCACCGTCAACCCGATAAACCCCACCGCGCCGCTGAACGCGACGATCGCCGCCGTTAGCGCGGTGGTCGCCACATACAGCAGCAGCTTCAGCGGGGCCACCGCCACCCCCAGCGAAGCGGCGGTCACGCCGCCGAACGCCAGCGCGTCCAACTCACCCGCCCGCAGCCAGCAAAGCAGCAGCGTCGCCGCCAGCGCCAGCCCGCACAGCCCGACCTGTGGCCAGCGCGCGTCGCTGAACGATCCCAGCAGCCAGAACATCACGCCGCGCGTGGCGTTGGCGTCTGCCTGCCAGAGGGTGATCAGCGAAGTCAGTGCGGAGAGCAGTTGCGTCACCGCCACCCCGGCCAGAATAAACAGCGTGGACTCCCCCTGTAGCGAACGCCCGGCCAGCAACATCACCAGCGCAAACGCCCCCAGCGCGCCGCTAAACGCCCCGCCGGACACCGACAGCAGGCCGCCCCCCAGCCCCAATACCAGCACCGTCACCGCCCCCACGCCCGCGCCGGAGGAGATCCCCAGCACCCAGGGATCGGCCAGCGGGTTGCGGGTCAGCGACTGCAGCACGGTGCCCGCCAACGCCAGCCCGGCACCGGCCACCGCCGCCAGCAGCGCGCGCGGCATCCGCAGCGACCAGATGATGCGCTGATACACCTCGGCATCGGTCGCCGCGCCGCCGCTGACGCCGAATACGATGCGCCAGGCGTCGTGCCACGCGATCGGCGCAGGCCCCGACAAGGTGGCGCTCAGCAGGGCCATCGGCAGCGCCGCCGCCAGCAACAGCAGCCAGCCGGCCTCACGGCCGGGCAGTAACCGCCGGCTCATGCTATTTCCAGCCTGCTATCACATAGTCGTCCAACAGCTGCCACACCGTCCCCGCCTCGCTGAAACCGGCCTGCCTGAGGGCCGCGAGCTGGAAATCCACCGGCGTCGGCGGCGGCACCGGGCGGCCGGCGAACAGCGCCTCACGCTCGGCCTGATAAGCGGCCAACGCCGGCAATTGCAGCGCGCTGGCGAACCAGCGATCCCAATCCTCGACGCCGTTGTCCCAGGCGCGTTGCTGGGTCTGCTCATCGTGCCGCTCGGCCAACGCCTTCAGCCGTGGCTGACGGTGGTCATAGCGCTGATGATCGGCATTGAGGAATACACCGCCGTCGGCCAACAGCCCGGCGACGTTGCGGTACAGCGCCAGTTGCTGCTCCGGCATCAGCCAGTGCAGCGCCGTGCTGGACACCGCCGCCTGCGGCGCGGGGCCGGACAGCGCGGAAAAACAGGCAGGATCCGCCAGATCGGCCTGCAGAATGCGGATCCGATCGCCGTACGCCGCCAGCGCACCGCGCGCCACCGCCAGCAGCAGCGGATCGAGATCGATGGCGGTCACCCTGGCCTGCGGAAAGCGCTGCAAAATGCGCAGGCTCAGCGATCCCGGGCCACAGGCCAGATCCACCACGTGAAAATCCTGGCCGGCGGCCAGCGCCAGCACCTCCAGCTGGGCGTTAAAACGCGCTTCCCGCTCGGCGATGTAGGCCGCCTGCTGGCGATCCCAGGCATCCAGCAGTGAAGAGAGCGAAGAAGATGAAGATAATGAAACGGCTGTCATATCAAGGTTCCTTGTTGGAAAAAGTCGTAGCCTGCGGCGGCAAGGCCGCCAGGCCTCGAATCAAACGGCCCAGCGCCGCCACGGTGCGGGCGGAAGGGTCCATGTCGTAACCGGGGAGGATCACGTAGCGCCGCTGACGCACGGCGCGCAGCGTCGCGGTCAGCGGGTGATGCTCCAGAAAGGCGATCTTGTCGGCCGCGCTGTCGCCGAAGCCGCCGCGCGGCAGATCGCCAAGCACGATCGCATCCGGATCGCGGGCGGCGATAACCTCCCAGGATACCGTCGGCCACAGCTCGGGCAGATCGCCGAACAGGTTCTCGCTGCCGACGCTTCGGCTCAGCAAACCTGGTGCGCCGCAGCAGCCCGCCACGTAGGGCGTCTGCGTGCCGGCATACCACCACAGCAGACGTAAATGCGGCAGCGGCGCGCGCTGCGCCTCAAACGCCTGGAGTTGCCCACGTAGCCGCGCGATCGGCGCTTCACCGCCGCGGCTGACGTTGAAAATGCGCGCAAGCTCCCGCAGCTCGGTGAAGATGTCTTCAAACGTCAGCGCAGCGGCGATCGCGCTTTGCTGGCCGCTGCAGGCGCCGGGAGAGAGGTAAGTGCCGATGCCCCATTCCGCCAGCCGCGTCCGATCGGGCGTTTCCGGGCTGTGCAGCCAGTAATAGCTGGCCGAATAGACAAAATCCGGCCGCATCAGCAGCAACGCTTCCGCCGTGGGCGGCGCCGGGCTGGTGGGCGCCCGCAGCGCATCGGCCGACGCCGTCGGCGCGGGATCGCGCATGCGGTCATACCCGACCACGCCGATCGCACGGCCAGCCAGCCCCAGCGCCAGCAGGTTTTCCAACGCCGGGTTGGCGTAAACCAGCACCCGCTGCGGTGGCTGCGGATAATCGCGCGTTACCCCGCAATTTTGCAGGCCGACGGCCTCAGCGTGCCACGGCACGCCCCCGCCCAACCCCAGGGCGCACAACAACAGGCAAAGCGATCGTTTCACGCCGTCAGAACCTGACCGACACGAAGGTTTCATAGCTGCGCGGCGGCGCGATCAGCGCCTGATCCGGGTAGGTGCGCTGATAGGCGTACAGCTGGTTGGTGGCGTTGCGAATGCGGAAACCGACATCGACGATCGGCGTCAGCTGATAATCCGCCGCCAGATCGAGCGTGGTGTACGCGCGCATCTTGCGCTGGTTGGCGTCGTCGTTATAACTGCTGCCGACGTAGCGCAGCGAAGAAGCCAGCCCCAGGCGCGCCGTCGCCTGATAATGCACGCTGAGGTTGGCGGTCCAGTCCGGGATATAGGCCGGGCGATTGCCGTTGTAGCTGCGCAGCGGGCTACCGCCGCGATAGTCGTCGTAGCGGGCGTGCGTGTAGGCGGCATTGCCGGCCAGCTCCCAACGATCGTCGGGACGCAGCACCAAGCCAAGCTCGATGCCGCGCGACGTCTGCCTACCTACCGCGTTCAACGCATCCGGCCGCTGCGCGTCGGGCACAAACAGGTTGTCCTTGCGCAGTTCGTACAGCGCCAGCGTCGCCTCTCCCTTGTTATCCCAAAACTGCCCTTTGGCGCCGGCCTCCCACTGGCGCGCTCGCGTCAGTGGCAGATCGGTCTGCGTCGGGCTGAGGAAGAACAGATCGTTGCCCGGCTCCTGGCCGGTGGTGTAGTTGGCGTAAAGCGTGAGGTTATCGGTCAGTGCATAGCTGGGGCCCAGGCTCCAGGTGCTGAAAACGTAGGTGCGCGCGCGGCTCTCTTCCTGCGGCCCCTGGAAGCGCCAATCCATGTTCATATGGTTGTAGCGCAGCTGGCCCAGCAGCGCTAAACGCTCGGTCAGGCTGAAGCGGTCTTCAAGAAAGGCGGCGTACTGATTCTGAGTGACGTGGCGCACCGGCGCACGCTGGCTGGCGGTGCCCTGAGCGAACTGCTCTCTGGGCGGCGCGCCGAGCGGCACGTCCTCGGAGCCGGGGAAACCGTTGGAGTAGTACTGAAAATGCCGCTTGCTCAGATCGAAGCCGACCAGTAACCGATTATCGAAACCGGCGATAGCGCGATCGAACACCAGCGAACTGCGGTTGCCGATCAGATCGTCGTCGTGCGCCAGAGCGCCGAAAGAGTCGCGGTTGACGTCGCCGGGCCGGGCCGCCGCCGCGACGCGGAAACGCTCGACGTTGCGCCATTCGCGAAAGCCGCTGTAGTAATAGAATTGGTTATGCCACTCCACTTCGGGCGTCATAAACCAGTCCAGACTGGCCTGAAATGCGGTGGCGTTGCTCTGGATACGGCTGTCGGTCAGGTTGTTGTAATTGATGTCGCGCAGCTCGCCGGCAATGCGCCCATTCAGCAGCGGCGTGCCGTAGTAAGGGTTGTTGGTGCGGTTGAGCATGCGGTCCAGGCTCAGCGTCAGCAGCGCATCGTCCGTCAATTTAAACAGCAGCGAGCCGGATACCCGCTTCTGCCGATCGCGTTCATACTGCACGTTGCTGCCGCTGTCGTTGCCGCTGACGTCCAACCGGTACGCCATCACATCGTCCACCAGCGCGCCGCCGGCACCCAGATGCAAACGCTGGCTGCGGTAGCTGCCGAGGCCATAATCGAGCTCGAACGGCTGCCGGTTGAAGGTCGGCTGCCGCGAGATCAGGTTGACGCTGCCGCCTGCGGCGCTCAGCCCGTTCAAGGCCGACCCCGGCCCACGCAGCACCTCGATGCTGTCGTAATGCGCCGGATCGCCCAGTTGCAGCGTACTGCCGGGCATCTCTACGCCGTTATACAGCCAGGCGATCGGCCGAAAACCGCGTGCGGAAAAGTTGTTGGACAACGTTGGCGAAGCGACGCCGGACAGACCGGTAGCGTGCTCGACGGCGGCGGCCAGCGAACGATCGCCCCGCTGTTGGATCGCCCGCGCGCTGATAATATCGACGCTGCGCGGCGTCTCCCGAGCGGTCAGCCCGATCTGCGAAGCGCTGCGGCTCACGGCGTTCAACGCATCGTAACGCCCGGCGGGGGCCGCCGCCTCCACGGTGAGCTGTTCTTCACACCCCGTGGCATTGCGGGCTTTATCGCAGTCGGCGGCGAAAGCCAGCGGCGCTGTCAGTGCGCCGCCGATCCATGTGGCGGCAAGACATAAAGATTTTTTGGGCGTGCCAAGACGCCGGCGTGTCGTACTCATGTGGAGCATCCCTGTGGTGAAATAAAAACCGGCCGCAGCCGGCGTAAAGCCTTATTGTTTTTCTGTTATGTTATATTATTACAATATTACAATACCAGTCTTTATTGCCCCACTCTCCCACGCACGGCGTTTGGCGCTTTGCCGCCAAATCGGCGACAATACGGTTTTTGCCGTCGACAGGATGCGCTATGCAGGCCGAAATTCTTCTGACTCTCAAACTCCAGCAAAAGCTGTTCGCCGATCCGCGCCGCATCGCGCTGCTGAAACAGGTGCAGCACACCGGCTCCATCAGCCAGGGCGCCAAACTGGCGGGCATCAGCTACAAAAGCGCCTGGGACGCCATCAATGAGATGAACCAACTGGCGGAACACACGGTGGTGGAACGCGCCACCGGCGGCAAAGGCGGCGGCGGCGCGCAGCTGACGCACTACGGCCAACGGCTGATCCAGCTGTATGACCTGCTGGGCCAGGTGCAGCAAAAAGCCTTCGACGTGCTGCAGCAGGACGATCTGCCGCTCGACAGCCTGCTGGCGGCCATCTCGCGCTTCTCGCTGCAAACCAGCGCGCGCAATCAGTTCTTCGGCACCGTGATCGAACGCGATCATCAGCAGGTGCAGCAGCACCTGGCGATTTTGTTGAACGACGGCACCACTCGCCTGACGGCGGCCATTACCCAGCAAAGCGCCGATCGGCTGCAGCTGACGCCCGGCAAAGAGGTGCTGGCGCTGATCAAAGCGCCCTGGGTGCGGTTAAGCGTCGAGACGGGGGAGCATACCGGTGCGGATAACGCGCTGGCGGGCGTGGTAGCCGGCATTCAGCCGGGGGCCGAACACAGCGAGGTGCTGGTGACGCTGGCGGGGGGCGAAACCCTGTGCGCCACCCTGACGACGGCGGAGTTGCAGCGCCTGCAGCTGAGCGTCGGTACCGCCGTACACGCCCTGTTCAACGCCGACCACGTGATTATCGCCACGTTGTGTTAAGCGCAACGTAACGTTGCGTTTTTGCTGATTGACATCACCGTGCAATGCGCCTATTTCTAAGGCAAATAATTGCAAAAAAAGGAACAGGTGATGTCGTCGTTGCACATTTCGCAAGGTTCATTCCGCTTAAGCGATACCCGTACCCTGACGCTGGGTGCACTGGCGATCCAGGCCGGCGACAGCTGGGCCTTCGTCGGTGCCAACGGCAGCGGCAAATCCGCCCTGGCGCGCGCGCTGGCCGACGAACTGGTTCTGCTGAGCGGTGAACGCCGCAGCGACTTTCAGCATGCGGTGCGCATCTCCTTCGAACAGCTGCAAAAAATGGTCAGCGACGAGTGGCAACGCAACAACACCGACCTGCTCAGCGCGGACGAGGACGATACCGGCCGCACCGCGGCGGAGATCATTCAGGAAGAGGTGAAAGACGCCGCGCGCTGTGAGCGGCTAGCCGCGCAGTTCGGCATCACCGCCCTGCTGACCCGCCGCTTTAAATACCTCTCCACCGGCGAAACGCGCAAGACCCTGCTGTGCCGGGCGCTGATGCCCGAGCCTGACCTGCTGATCCTCGACGAACCCTTCGACGGGCTGGACGTGCACTCGCGCGCACAGCTCGCCGCGTTGCTGAGCGAGCTTTCCTCCCAGGGCCAGACCGTGGTGCTGGTGCTCAACCGGTTCGACGAAATACCGGATTTTGTCCGGCAGGTGGGCGTGCTGGCGGACTGCACCCTAACCAGCCGCGGGCCGCGCAGCCAGGTGATGGCGGACGCGCTGGTGGCGCAGCTGGCGCACAGCGAAAACCTCAGCGGGCTGGCGCTGCCGGAGACCGAGGATCCGACGCAAAAAGTAGCCCTGTCGACGGACCGGCCGCTGATCGTCCTGCGCGACGGCGTGGTCAGCTATAACGATCGGCCGATCCTCAATCACCTCAACTGGCAGGTTAACCCCGGCGAGCACTGGCAAATCGTCGGTCCGAACGGCGCCGGAAAATCCACGCTGCTCAGCTTGATCACCGGCGATCATCCACAGGGCTACAGCAACGATCTGACGCTGTTCGGCCGCCGTCGCGGCAGCGGGGAAACCATCTGGGAGATCAAGCGCCATATCGGCTACGTCAGCAGCAGCCTGCATCTGGATTATCGCGTCAACACCAGCGTGCGCAACGTGGTGCTGTCGGGGTTCTTCGATTCGATCGGCATTTATCAGGCGGTCTCGGATCGTCAGCGGCAGCTGACCGAGCAATGGCTGGCGCTGCTCGGGCTCGACGGCGCGCGTGGTGATGCCCCGTTCCATAGCCTTTCCTGGGGCCAACAGCGGCTGGCGCTGATCGCCCGTGCGCTGGTGAAACACCCGGCGCTGCTGATCCTCGACGAACCGCTGCAAGGGCTGGATCCGCTCAATCGCCAGCTGGTGCGCCGCTTCATCGACGTGCTGATCGGCCAGGGCGCCACCCAGTTGCTGTTCGTTTCGCACCATGCCGAAGACGCGCCGCAGTGCATCACTCACCGCCTCAGCTTCGTGCCCGACGGCGGGGGCGGCTACGGCTATCAACACCAGCGGCTGGAGGCGGCCTCCGCCTGAAACGCGGCGTAAACATATCCGGCAACACTTCACCGCAGCACATCACATTTGGCCTTTTATCATAGAAAGAAAGAAGGCCATTTTCTGGAGACGCCATGTCCGCTGCGTTGATTATCATCGACCTGATCGAGGATCTGATCGGGCCCAAAGGCCGCGCCAACCACTGCCGTGAACAGGTGGTGGCAACCCACCTGCTCGCTAACGTCAATGCCGCCGCGGCCTACGCGCGGGTGCGAAAAATCCCGGTGATCTGGGTGCGGGTGGGATTCGCCGACGATTATCATGACATCCCGCCCCATTCGCCGCTGTTCAACCATCTCAAGCAGATCGGCGCGCTGCGGTTAAACGGCCCGGGCTGCCGCTGGGTGCCCGAACTGCATCAGGAAGAGACCGATCTGCAGTTTGAAAAAACGGCGGTCAGCGCCTTCTCCGGTAACAATTTGTTAGCCTGGCTGCGGCAGCATCGGTGCCATCATCTGCTGCTGGCGGGCGTCAGCACGCCGCTCGCCATCGAGAGCACCGCGCGTCAGGCGCACGACGCCGGCTTTCAGGTGACCGTGCTGCACGACCTGTGCGCGGCCCCCACGCAGGAAATCCACCAACAAAGCCTCGATACCTTGCAAAATCTGGCCGAAATCACCCGTTCGCAGGCCTGGATGAAAGGCTGACCCGCGTTGTCGCCGGTCGTGTGGGCCGGCATCATGCACAAATCCGTCACTGCCCCGACCTTTAGCGTCATTTGGGTGTGCTACTATCCGCTTTAGCGCTCAATTTCGCCATCATCGCACGCCGCAAAGGCGCTGAGCGCCGTGTACATATTTTAAAGGGACATATTATGTGGGGCGTACTGGCTGCTTCGTTATTTTTCTTGCCGTTTAATCGGCTGATAGCCTGGGTGATCCTGGCCGCCTCGGCGGGCATGGGGCTTTATCATGGGGTACTGACGCCGCTCAGCCTGAGTTATCTGCTGGCGATCGTAGCGTTGGCCGGGCTGCGTCACCATTTTCGCGCGCAGCGTAATCTGGCGATCGCGTTCGAAGGGTTGGTGGTCGCCGGCTGCATCGCGCTGTTCTTGCATCTGGTGCCGGGCATCCACAACCAGCTGATGATCGACGGCGAGAAAGCCGGCCCGCTCAGCGCGCCGTTCACCATGTATTACAATTTCGACAAGGCGATGGTGCCCTTCCTGCTGTTCGCCTGCTTGCCCACGCTGTTCAGAACCGATAAAGCGGAAAAAAGCGTCGCCTCGGGTTCCTGGATCGCATTGATCATCAGCGTACCGGCGCTGTTGCTGCTGGCCGTGGCGCTGGGCGGCTTAAAAATCGAGTTGCATGCGCCCGCCTGGATGCTGCCATTCGTGATGGCGAACCTGTTCTTCGTCTGCATGGCCGAAGAAGCGCTGTTTCGCGGCTACCTGCAACAGCGCCTCAGCCAATGGCTGGGGGCCTGGCCGGCGCTGATCGTCGCCGCCCTGGTGTTCGGCGCCGCGCATTTGGCCGGTGGCATGCTGATGGTGATCTTCGCGACGCTGGCCGGCGTGATCTACGGCCTGGCATGGATGTGGAGCGGCCGCCTGTGGGTGCCGATTCTGTTCCATTTCGGGCTTAACCTGACCCATCTGCTGTTCTTCACCTACCCGCTGTATCAGCACCCCTGACGGCTGACGCCGGCAGAGAGCCTCTCTCTGCCGGTTGGCCAGGTGAAAACGCTATCACCGGCAGCTCACCGTATGACCTCAATCATGCTGCCCCCTGCTTTTCTCCGCCCGTACAGTGCTTTTCAATGAAGTGTAAACGATTCCATTTTTCGCGTTAGATCACCTTTTTACCGTCGCGAGCGTGCTATCTTTTTGCGCAATGACTTCTCCCTGTTCAGCAACGGGCGTATTAAAACGGTAATTGGAAGCGATTACACCCTTGTCGACGCCAAGAAGGAACCGTATGACGGAATTTAACCCTATCGACCATCCGCACCGCCGCTTTAACCCGCTGAGCGGCCAGTGGGTGCTGGTCTCACCGCACCGCGCCAAGCGCCCCTGGCAGGGCCAGCAGGAGACTGTCCCCACGGAAATGCTGCCGGCGCACGATCCCGACTGTTTCCTGTGCCCGGGCAACGCGCGCGTCACCGGCGATCACAATCCGGAATATCGCGGCACCTATGTCTTTACCAACGATTTCGCCGCACTGATGAGCGATACGCCGCCGGCGCCCGACAGCCACGATCCGCTGATGCGCAGCCAGAGCGCGCGCGGCGTCAGCCGGGTGATCTGCTTCTCTCCCGATCACAGCAAGACTCTGCCCGAACTGACGCTGCCGGCGCTGGAGCAGGTGGTCACCACCTGGCAGGCGCAAACCGAGGAGCTGGGCAAGCACTACCCCTGGGTGCAATTGTTCGAAAACAAAGGCGCGGCGATGGGCTGCTCCAACCCGCACCCGCACGGGCAGGTCTGGGCCAACAGTTTTCTGCCGAACGAGGCCGAGCGCGAAGATCGCCTGCAACACGACTATTTCCGGGAACATGCCTCCCCGCTGCTGCTGGATTATGCGCAGCGCGAGCTGGCCGCAGGCGAACGCATCGTGGTGAACACCGAACACTGGCTGGCGGTGGTGCCCTACTGGGCCGCCTGGCCGTTTGAAACGCTGCTGCTGCCGAAAACGGCGGTGCAGCGCATCACCGATCTCAGCGCGGCGCAGAGCCGCGATCTGGCGCTGGCGCTGAAGAAGCTGACCAGCCGCTACGACAACCTGTTCCAGTGTTCTTTCCCCTATTCGATGGGATGGCACGGCGCGCCGTTCAACGGCGCCGACAACCGACACTGGCAGCTGCACGCCCATTTCTATCCGCCGCTGCTGCGTTCAGCCAGCGTGCGTAAATTTATGGTCGGTTACGAGATGCTGGCGGAAACCCAGCGCGATCTGACCGCCGAACAGGCCGCAGAGCGTTTGCGCGCCGTCAGCGATATTCATTACCGTGAAGCCGGAGCCCAAGCATGAGCCTGAAACCGCTTACCCATTCCCTGTTTACCGAACACTTCGGCTACGCGCCGGCGTTGACCATCCAGGCGCCGGGGCGGGTGAATTTGATCGGCGAGCATACCGATTACAACGACGGCTTCGTGTTGCCCTGCGCCATCGATTACCAAACCGTCATCGCCTGCGCCAAGCGCGACGACCGCCAGATCCGCGTACTGGCCGCCGATTATCAGAATCAGCAGGATCAATTCTCGCTCGACGAGCCGATCGTCAACCACCCCGATCAGCGCTGGTCCGACTATGTGCGCGGCGTGGTGAAACATCTTCAGCGACGCAACCCCGATTTCGGCGGCGCGGATCTGGTGATCGCCGGCAATGTGCCGCAGGGCGCGGGGCTCAGCTCCTCCGCCGCGCTGGAAGTGGCGGTAGGCCAGGCGCTGCAGGCGCTCTATCAGCTGCCGCTGGACGGCGTGGCGCTGGCGCTGAACGGCCAGGAGGCGGAAAACCAGTTCGTCGGCTGCAACTGCGGCATCATGGACCAGCTGATCTCCGCGCTCGGCCGGCGCGACAGCGCTCTGCTGATCGACTGCCGCTCGCTGGAGACCCGTGCGGTGCCGATGCCGGACAGCGTCGCGGTGGTGATCATCAACTCCAATGTGCAGCGCGGGCTGGTGGACAGCGAGTACAACACCCGCCGCAAACAGTGTGAAGAAGCGGCTCGGTTCTTCGGCGTCAAGGCACTGCGTGACGTCAGCCCGGAACAGTTTGAAGCACGTCAACATCAGTTGGATCCGTTGGTGGCCAAACGCGCGCGCCATGTCATCAGCGAGAATGCCCGCACGCTGGCGGCGGCCGATGCGCTGGCGGCCGGCGATCTGCAACGCATGGGCCGGCTGATGGCGGAGTCCCACGCCTCGATGCGTGACGACTTCGAAATCACCGTGGCGCCAATCGATCGGTTGGTCGAGATTGTCAAAGCGACGATCGGCTCGCGCGGTGGCGTGCGCATGACCGGCGGCGGCTTTGGCGGTTGCATCGTCGCGCTGATGCCACAGGATCTCGTGGAGACGGTGCGTGCCGCCGTGGCGCACGAGTATCCGCGGCAAACCGGCGGATTACAGGAAACGTTCTATGTCTGCCAGGCTTCGCAGGGGGCCGGTACATGCTGACGATGAGCACGGCAGCGGCGCCCGATGGGGAGCCTTATCAGCTGACGCAGCTGCAAAACGCCGCCGGCATGACGGTGACGCTGATGGACTGGGGCGCCACCTGGCTGTCCGCCGTCTTGCCGCTCAAATCCGGTGAAAAACGCGAACTGCTGCTCGGCTGCCGCAGCCCGGCAGACTACCCGCGTCAAGGCGCCTATCTGGGCGCCACCGTCGGCCGTTACGCCAACCGCATCGCCAACGCCAGCCTGCCCATCGATGGGACTCCCCATGCGCTGGCCGCCAATCAAGGCCTCCACCAGCTGCACGGCGGCCCCGACGGTTTTCATGCCCGCCGCTGGCGCCGGGTCCAGCAGGATGCGCAACAGGTCTGCTATACGCTGCACTCGGCGGAGGGCGATCAGGGTTTCCCCGGCAATCTCGACGTGCAGGTCTGCTACCGTCTGACCCCGGATAATCGTTTGGAAATCAGCTATCTGGCACAGGTCGATCGCCCCTGCCCGGTCAACCTGACCAACCACGCCTATTTCAATCTGGACGGCGCCGGCACCGACGCCCGCGCCCAGCGGCTGCAGCTGTTCGCCGATCGCTATCTGCCCGTCGACGCCGAGGGCATTCCCTGCGCCGATCTGACGCCGGTGGACGACAGCGGCATGGATTTTCGTCAGCCGAAAACGCTGCTGCAGGATTTCCTGCGCGATCGCGACCAGCAGCGGGTAAAAGGCTACGATCACGCATTCTTGCTGCACCGCACCTGCGGCGCGCTGGAGAGCCCGGCAGCCCATTTGTGGTCCGCCGACGGCCAGGTGCAAATGAGCGTGTTCACCGACGCGCCTGCACTGCAACTCTACAGCGGCAATTTTCTGGCCGGCACGCCGGCGCGCGATGGCGGCAGCTACGCCAACCATGCCGGCGTGGCGCTGGAGAGCGAGTTTTTGCCGGACAGCCCGCACCATCCCGAGTGGCCGCAGCCGGACTGCTGGCTGCAACCGGGGAGTCGCTACCGCAGCGCCACGCATTATCAGTTTTATCCTATCTGACCCGCTACGCCCCTCGCCGTGCGGCCGGGGGCAATTTGTTATAAATGCTTACCTTTTAGCGCTATCCCCCTACCGGCGCCCACCTTCCCTTATTCCAAAGCGCGCACTACACTCAGGCTACCGTGATAAGCACAACGCCTTGTGCAACGTCACCATTTTCGGCCGATGGCGGCCAATCAATAGCTGAAGGAACACCTATGCGTCTGATTACTGCACTTCCATTGCTGGCGGGCTTAATGCTGAGCACCAATCTGATGGCGGCCGACGCGACGACGGCGACGAAAACGCCTTCTCCGGCGCAGGCCGCCCAACAGAAACGCATGACCGATTGCAACCAGCAGGCATCCACCAAATCGCTGAAAGGCGCCGATCGCTCCACCTTCATGAGCACCTGTCTGAAATCCGAAGGCGCCGCTGCAACGGGCAAAACCCTGACGCCGCAGCAGCAGAAGATGAAAAGCTGCAACGCCGACGCCAAGACCAAGGATCTGAAGGGCGACGCGCGTAAAACCTTCATGAGCAACTGCCTGAAAAAATCGGCCTGATTTCCCCCACGCCACGGCGCGCCCGGAGCGATTTCGGCGCGCCGTTTCCCCCTCACAGCGCCAGCCTGAACGATTCAGCTTTTTCCTTTCGCCAGCCCTTACTTTGCGGCAAGAAATTGGCTATGGTTAGACACTATCGATTGCCGAGCCCCGGCCCGCGGCAATATAATGATTTTCGTTATCATTGAAATGTCAGATTATTAAGGAGTTAAGCTATGGCTGTAACTAAGCTGGTTCTGGTGCGTCACGGCGAAAGCCAGTGGAACCAAGAAAACCGCTTCACCGGTTGGTATGATGTTGATCTGTCCGACAAGGGCCGCACCGAAGCGAAAGCAGCAGGCAAGCTGTTGAAAGAAGAAGGTTTCACTTTCGACTTCGCTTACACCTCCGTACTGAAGCGCGCGATCCACACCCTGTGGAACATCCTCGACGAGCTGGATCAGGCCTGGTTGCCAACCGAAAAATCCTGGAAGCTGAACGAACGTCACTACGGTGCGCTGCAGGGTCTGAACAAAGCCGAAACCGCTGAAAAATACGGCGACGAGCAGGTGAAGCAATGGCGTCGCGGCTTCGCGGTGACCCCGCCGGAGCTGACCAAAGAAGACGAACGTTACCCTGGCCACGATCCGCGCTACGCCTCCCTGAGCGAGCAAGAGCTGCCGCTGACCGAGAGCCTGGCGCTGACCATCGATCGCGTTATCCCTTACTGGGACGAAGAGATCCTGCCACGCATCAAGAGCGGCGAACGCGTGATCGTTGCGGCGCACGGCAACTCGCTGCGCGCGCTGGTGAAATACCTGGATAACCTGAGCGAAGACGAAATCCTCGAACTGAACATCCCAACCGGCGTGCCGTTGGTGTATGAGTTCGATGAGAACTTCAAGCCAACCAAACGTTACTACCTGGGTAACGCCGACGAAATCGCTGCAAAAGCGGCCGCCGTGGCGAACCAGGGTAAAGCGAAGTAATTTCGCCCGTTAACGAAAAAGCCCCCGGTTTTCACCGGGGGCTTTTTTATTACTGTCGCGGCTGCTGCGCCATCGCCTCGTTCACCGCGTCCAGCCGTTCCTGCATCGCCGGATGGGTGCTGAGCCAGGCAGGCAGCGCCCAGTCATCGGTCTTTTCTCGTTCAGGCGCCTGCGCCAACGCGCGATAGATCGCCGCCATTTCCGCCAGCGAACGCCCCTGGCGCTGCATTTCCGCTATCGCAAACGCATCGGCCTCACGCTCCATCCCGCGAGAAAACTGCATCTCATTCACGAAGGACGCGGACTGCAGCAACGTGTCGCCGATGCCGCTGACGTCACCCGTCATCCACATCAGCGTCAACGCCACCAGTGACGAACGCACCAGCATGCGCATCGGATGACGATAAGCGTGATGCCCCATTTCGTGCAGCATCACCGCCGCCAAGCCATCGTCGTTTTTCGACAAAGTGACCAGCTCATCGCTGAGCACCAGCGTGCCGTCTGGCAACATAAAGGCGTTCGGCGCACCGGGCGCCGCCATCAACTTCAGCGACAGCGGCGTGCGCTCCTGGCGCATCTCAGGCGGCATCACCTGCCGGAACAGCTGTTGCAACGCCTGCTGCCTCTCGACCGGGAGTGCGGAGGGCGCGAAGCCGCTCTGGTCCAAAAACGTCTGTGTATGCTCGCCCAGCGTCTGTTCCACCGAGGTGGGGATGCGCATGGCGATCTCGCTGCTCGCCCACGGCAGCACCACGTAAACGTAAGCCACTACCGCCAGCAGCGTCATCAGCAGCGCCAGGGCAACGCCGCGTTTATGGCGTTCCAGGCGATGTACCCACCCCGGCGAACGGCGCTGATAGAACCAGCGGCGAAAGGCCGCATCGTCATCCGGCACAAAGCGCGCACCGTCGCTAAAGGTGAGCGTCAGCGGAATATTGCCCAGCGCGGCAGAAACGGTGATGTCCGCCAGCGGGATGTAACGCTGTTCATCCTGCCGCTGCAGCGTCACGCCTTCGCCGCTTTCGTTCACCAGTAAACGGGCCGCCTCACGTGCGGCCCGCCCCGGCAATTGATAAGCGCCTTCAAGGATCATCGGCGCCTCAGAAGCTGCCGCCCAGATCCAGCGCCTGCACCGCTTCTTCGGCCACCGCGCTGTTGGCAGTTTCCTGATGCGCAGTAATGTTCAGCAGCGCCAAATCGCCTTCAACCGCCGTGCAGGCCGCCAGATAACGGGCATGGCGCACTTCCGCCACCGGCGCCGCCAAACCGAGCGAGAACAGGGTAATCAGGGTATTGGTGATCAACAATCCCATGTACGGCATCGTTTTCATTGAGGAATGCAGCTTGATGTCGCCGTTCAGCCTTGCCTGGTTAAACAGGTAGTTGCGTTGGGCGACAACCTGGTAACTGCTGGCCACCAGGGCGCCGATCAGCAGCACCACCATCATCAGCAGCA
Organism: Serratia bockelmannii; assembly: GCF_008011855.1. Taxonomy (GTDB): domain Bacteria; phylum Pseudomonadota; class Gammaproteobacteria; order Enterobacterales; family Enterobacteriaceae; genus Serratia; species Serratia bockelmannii. The sequence continues at coordinate 10,332 of NZ_VOUX01000001.1, read as the reverse complement.
GGCTGCTGATATTGTCCAGCACCAGCACATCAATGGCTTCATTGGTCAACATGCCCATCAACATCATCTGATAGAGGGTAAGGAAGAACGAACCGATGCACACCAGAGCGACCAACATGAACGGCAGGAATATGAGCAGGCCAACCAAGGCAAATTTGATAAAGGCCGATTTCTTCAGTTCGGCAATAAACGGTGTCTTCCCGAAAAACAGGTTATTAACGTACAAGTCATGCTGCAGTGCGCTAATAATGCCGTTTACCGCCGCAAATGCCGGCACGGCCAAAATCAGCGTCAGCACCAGCATAAAAGCAATGGCGTTGATGCTGCCAAGACCGCTGCCAATGCCGAGCAAGACGATCAGACCGACATACAGCCCGATAATCAGCAATAACGGGCAGAACAGTAAAGCCCAATAGGCGCGCCCGGTGCGGCAGACATAATTAAAACGCACGCCGCGATAGCTCGACATAATCGCATTGTAACGCCAGCTGCGGATAACGATCCACGGCAACAGGGCAAGCAACACCAGCAAAGCCAGCAGCCCCAGCAGAGGCGTTATCGCCAGCAAGATATAAAACACGATGATGCCGCCGATCACCAACAGCCGCCCTTTCAGAATTTGCAGCGGTTGTGCATGATAATCGAAACGATCGCCGTCCAATTCCGTGTTGCCGTAAAAATAGCGACGACGACGCACCGTCGCCCAGGCGGAATAGATGCCCAGGGTCAGAGCCGTCAATAACGCGTTGACTAACCAAATAGCGAAGTACTCACCACCTTTCCCATGGAATTTAATCCGGTGCAGCCCCAGCGGCTGCGAGGTATTACTTGTCATAATTCTTTCGTCCTGAAAGGAATAGGTCATACCACTCCCCGCTTATTCGTCATGCGGAGTTTGTGGAATAAAAAAGCGTCTTATATAAGCACAATGCCGAGAGCGGTGACAATTATTCTTTTATTAAATAGGAATAATGCGAAGACGGTCGCTTAATGATTTAATAAGCCTATTTACTGTAGGCCTTAAATTGACAGGAGATATAAAAATTTAAGATAAATAGAAAAGGGCCCGCTGGCGAGCCCTTCTTTACGCGATTAACCGCGGCGCGCTTTCACCGCCGCCGCCAGATCGCGCAGCACGGTTTCGGTATCCTGCCAGCCGATGCAGCCGTCGGTGACGCTCTTGCCGTAAACCAGCGGTTCGCCGCTTTCGAGGCTCTGGTTGCCTTCCACCAGATGGCTTTCGATCATCACGCCGATAATCGCTTTTTCACCGCCGCCAATTTGCCCGCAAACATCGGCGCTCACGTCCATCTGCTTTTTGAACTGTTTGCTGCTGTTGGCATGGCTGAAGTCGATCATCACCTGCGCCGGCAGCCCGGCTTTGCTCAGACCGGCTTTGACGTCCTTCACGTGCGCCGCGCTGTAGTTCGGCTCTTTGCCGCCGCGCAGGATAATGTGGCAGTCGCCGTTGCCGCTGGTGTTAACAATCGCCGAGTGGCCCCATTTAGTCACCGAGAGGAAGCAGTGCGGCGCGCCGGCGGCGTTGATAGCGTCGATCGCCACCTTGATGGTGCCGTCGGTGCCGTTCTTGAAGCCGACCGGGCAAGAAAGGCCGGAAGCCAGCTCACGGTGCACCTGCGATTCCGTGGTGCGCGCGCCGATGGCGCCCCAGCTCATCAGATCCGCCAGGTACTGCGGCGTGATCATGTCGAGGAATTCGCCGGCGGCCGGCAGGCCGCTGTCGTTGATCTCCACCAGCAGCTTGCGCGCCAGGCGCAGGCCGTCGTTGATGTTGAAGCTGTTGTCCATTTGCGGATCGTTGATCAGGCCTTTCCAGCCCACGGTGGTGCGCGGTTTTTCGAAGTACACGCGCATCACCACTTCCAGCTCGCCGCTCAGTTCTTCACGCAGCGCCAGCAGGCGCCCCGCGTACTCTTTGGCGGCTTGGGTATCATGGATGGAGCAAGGGCCAATCACCACCAGCAGGCGATCGTCGCTGCCGCGGAGGATATTGTGAATTGCGCTGCGGGCCTGGGACACCGTCTTTGCCGCGCGTTCAGTGGCCGGGAATTTCTCCAGCAAAGCCACCGGCGGCAGGAGTTCCTTAATATCATTAATGCGTAAATCGTCGTTTTGGTAATTCATAGCTTTTCCATTCGGTATCGTGGGGTATTTCGCAGTGCGTAACGGTGTAGATCCCAACAATCTAGCCTGTGAGAATGGCGCTGTAAATCACCTTTGCCCCCCACCGCTGGAACCGCCAAATTAACAGCAGATTGTGCTGTTTCATCTGGCGAGCGCAGAGCCTCCTTTTTCGCTATGCTAGCGATCAGAATATAAAGTGACCCGAGTTGAACATGCCCTCTCTGCTATTAGTTGATGACCACCCGGTGGTTCATGTCGCACTGGAAGCGGCGCTAATGAAATCATCCCGTCCCTACCACCTGCAGGCGGCACAGGATGACGTACAGGCGCTGGCCCTGCTGGCCGAGGCCGCTTTTGGCCTGGTGATCCTGGATATCGGCCTGCCGCAGGCCGACGGGCTGCAGCTGTTGAAAAAAATCCGCCGCCGCTATCCGCAACAAAAAATCCTGATCTATACCGCGCAGGAAGCCGATGTCTATGCGCGCATGGCGCATGCCGCCGGCGCCGACGGTTTCGTCAATAAAGGCAGCTCGCTGGCGGAGTTGGTGCAGGCGATCGAGCAGGTGCTGGACGGTGAAACCCGCTTCCCCGCCGCCGCGCTGGCCGAAGAGCCACCGACGGCGGACGGCGGGCAGCTCACCCCCAAGGAGCTCGAGGTGCTGGGCTTGCTGAGCCAGGGGCTGTCCAACCTGCAGATCGCCGACCGGCTGCACATCAGCAACAAGACCGTCAGCACGCACAAAAAAAACATCCAGCGTAAAACCGGCGCCGGCAACCTGCTGGAGCTGGTGGCGGTGTTTAAAGAGCTGGCGCCATGATGCGCCGCGCCCTGCTGCTGCTGATCCTGTGGTGCGGCCTGGCGCAGGCGGCGGAGCCGGTGCGCTATCAGTTGGTCAGCAACCTGAATACCCCCGAGAACATGCTGATCGTCGGCGAGAAAAATCCCTGGCGCGATCGCACGCTGCGCGTCGGCATCATCAGTGAGAACACCAGCCCATACAACATCATCGTGGACGACGATCTGTATGGGCTGAACGCCGACTACCTCGGCTATATTCAGCAGGTGACCGGCATCCGCTTCGCCATTTACGGCTTCGCCGACCTGACGCAGCTGGAGCAGGCGCTGCACGACGGCAAGGTCGATCTGCTGTACGGCATCCCGCAGAGTGAAGCGCTGCACGGGCTGGAGATCTCTCAGCCCTACTACGTCAGCAATCTGCGCGTATTGCGCGATCGCAGCAACGATCGGCCGGTGATGCTCAATTCCGCCAACGCCCGCGTCGCGATCGGCGCGCTGACCGACATGCAGTCCGGCGGCGCCCTGCAGGCGGTGGCATCGCAGATCCAGCGCTACGACAACAACCTGCAGGCGGTCTATTCGCTGCTCAACGGCAGCAGCGACTACTTTATCGCCGACGAGGCCAGCGCCAGCTTTATCATCGACCAGCTGCAGCTCGGCCAGCTCTATCAGATTGAAAGCAACGAGAACCTGGGCAACCTCTCCTTCGTGTTCGCCGCCGCCGATCCGCGCCTGATAGACACGCTGGACACCGCCATCGCCGACGCGCCGATGGAGCTGATGAATGCCCTGCTGAGCCGCTGGAGCAAAAAGATCCCCAGCTACCTCGACACCGGCAATGCCGATCTGACGGCGATGGAGAAAAACTGGGTGGCGAGCCACCGCGTGGTTTACTACGCCGCCATCGAGAACAACTTCCCGTTCGCCTACCGCGGCTCCGACGGCCAGCCGCGTGGCTACGCCATCGACATTCTCAACATCATCGCGCAAAACACCGGACTGCGTTTCGCGCCACTGTGGGCGCGCAACGCCGAGCAGGCCGATGAGCTGGTGCAGTCCGGCCAGGCCAGCTTCCGCGCCGCCCTGCCGCTGGCGCGCGGCGTCAAGGCGCGCTACGGTGCCAGCATGCCGATCCACCGTTCGCTGTGGGGCGTTTACGTCGGCCAATACGCCAACGGCATCTCAACCTGGAGCGATTTGGCCGGTAAGCGCATCGGCGTGCTGCAGGGCGATTTGGCGCGGGGGCTGGTACCGGAACAGGAGCAGACCGTCAGCTTCGCCGACAGCAAGTCGATGTACGACGCGCTGGCCAACGGCCAGTTGGATGCGCTGGTGGATAACGTCATTTCCGCCAACTTTTTGGCGCTGTCGCGCTATTCCGGCGCCATCAAACTGGCCTTCGCCGCCAACAATATCCCCTATCCGGTGGCCTTCGGCGTGCGTCGCGATCAGACGCTGCTACTGGCAATCCTCGATAAGAACCTGATGCAGATCCCGGCGGACACCCTGCAATCGCTGCGCGACGAGTGGATCGTCGATCGCAGCAACCTGATCGATGCGGTGAACGATAACCGCATGCCACCGCAGACTACCTGGCTGCTGGCGCTGCTGGCCGCCGCCACCGTGCTGCTGTTGGCGCTGACGCTGCGCCGTTTCATGCTGCAGCGCCGTGAAAAACGCGAACGCGAAGAGCTCGAGCAGGCGCGCCGCCGCGCCGAAGCGGAAAACCGCATGAAGAGCAAATTCCTCGCCACCGTCAGCCACGAGTTGCGCACGCCGATGCACGCCATCCTCGGCCTGCTGGAACTGGAGCTCAAACGCCAACCCGCGCAGGAAGGCCTGCCGGTGATATACAGCTCGGCCTCTTCGCTGCTCAACCTGCTCAACGACCTGCAGGATCACGCTCGGCTGGAAACCGGTTCGCTGACGCTGGCGCCGAAACCGGTGGCGCTGCGCCCCTGGGTCGCGCGCATCGACGCCCTCTACCGGCCGCTGATCGGCGAACGGCCGTTGACGCTGAGCGTAGTGGCGGATCCGGCGCTGCCGGAGGCGGTGATTATTGATGGTGAGCGTTTACTTCAGGTGGCTAATAACTTGATAAACAACGCGATAAAGTTCACGCCACGCGGCGCTATTCAGGTCGAGGTCGGCTGGCGCGCGCAGGATGAGCGGCAGGGGGAATTGCATCTGACGGTAAACGACAGCGGCTGCGGCATCGCCGCCGATGAAATAGGCAAGTTGTTCCAACCGTTTTACCGTGCACGCGGCGCGCAACGCATCTCGGTGCAGGGCACCGGTTTGGGGCTGTCGATCTGCAAAGAAATCGTCGAACAGATGGGCGGCCGTATCGAACTGCACTCGCAGCCGGGCGTCGGTACCCGTGTCAAGGTCGCGATACCGGTCGAGCTGAGCGGCGCGCTGCCGGCTGTCGCCCCGGCAGAGCGCACTTTTGATCTGCCGTCTTCCGCCTTACGTACCGCGCTGATCGACGATCATCCCACCAATCTGTTGCTGATGGAACGCCAGCTGCGCCACTTCGGATTACAGCCGGCCCGCTTCGAACAAGGCTATGCGCTGCTGAAGGCCCAGCGCCGACAGCCGTTCGATCTGCTGTTTATCGACTATAACATGCCGCGCCCGGACGGCCTGACGCTGGCCAGACTGATCCGACGCGACGAACAGCGGCTGCAGCGCCCGCCTTGCCGCATCGTGCTCTGCTCGGCAGACGTGCAGGAGTTTACCCGCATCCCGCCGGGGCTGGTGGCGATCGACCACTTCCTGACCAAACCGATTTCACTGGCGGCGATCGGCCAGGTATTGGCTCAACAGCCGCAGGCTCAGGAAGAAAAGTCAGTCCTTACTGACCTGCGGCAAACGCTGGCCGAAATGGCGGGTGGCGATCGCGCCATGCTGCAGCGGCTGGCGCAGACACTCGGCAATACGCTGCGGCAAGACCGGCAGCGGCTCGCGGACGCCGTCGACGCGCACGACTGGCCGCGCCTGGAGCAGGCGGCGCACCGCATCAAGGGCAGCCTGCTGATGCTGCAGCTGCCGGAAGCCGCGCAGCTGTGCCAGCAGCTGGTGGATACCGCACGTCGGGGCGAGCTTGCCGCCGCCGCTTATACTAAATTAAAGGCGTTAGTGGCGCAGATAGAACCGGAGCTGGACGCTCTGCTCGCCGCCGCCCCCTCTTTCGCTATGCATAAGGATGAATAATGTCGGACACTCCACACGTACACCTGCCGAAAGACAGTAATAGTAAACGCCTACTGACCGCTTTTTTAGTCACCGCGGTCTTTATGGTGGCCGAGGTGGTCGGCGGCCTGTTGTCCGGCTCGCTGGCGCTGTTAGCCGATGCCGGGCACATGCTGACCGATGCCGCCGCGCTGTTGGTGGCGCTGATGGCGGTGCACTTTTCCCAGCGCAAGCCCAACGCGCGCCACACCTTCGGCTATCTGCGCCTGACCACCCTGGCGGCCTTCCTCAACGCCGCGGCGCTGCTGGTGATCGTGGTATTCATCCTGTGGGAGGCGATACGGCGTTTCTTCGAACCACAGCCGGTGATGGGTACTCCGATGCTGATCATCGCCATAGCGGGGCTGCTGGCGAACCTGTTCGCCTTCTGGCTGCTGCATCGCGGCAGCGAAGAGAAAAATATCAACGTGAGGGCGGCCGCGCTGCATGTGTTGGGCGACCTGCTCGGCTCGGTGGGCGCCATCGTCGCCGCCATCGTCATTCTCGCCACCGGCTGGACGCCGATTGACCCGATCCTGTCGGTGCTGGTCTCCTGCCTGGTACTGCGCAGCGCCTGGCGGCTGCTGAAGGAGAGCTTCCACGAGCTGCTGGAAGGCACGCCGCAGGAGGTCGACATCGCCAAGCTGCAAAAAGACCTGTGCCTGAATATCCCGGAAGTGCGCAACATCCACCACGTACACGTCTGGCAGATTGGCGACCAGAAGCTGATGACGCTGCATGCGCAGGTGATCCCGCCGCATGACCACGATGGGCTGTTGCAACGCATTCAGGCTTATCTGTTGGAACACTACAAAATTGGCCACGTGACCATTCAGATGGAATACCAGCACTGCGAGACGCCGGACTGCGGTATCAACCGGGCGCCGGAGCCGAGTGAACACTCACATGCCGAAGCGCATTCCCATCTGGGACATCGCCACTAAGCCAAGAGGGCGCCACCACGGCGCCCTCTGCGTTGTTACGGTGCGGAAGAGAGCGGATTGGAACGGTTGCGCCCAGCGCTCTTGATCCACAGCCAGGAGCCGTTCAGGGCGATCAGCGTCAGAATGACGTACTCCAGCGCCATCGCGTACACCCCTTGGTAGGCGAAGATCGCCACGCTGATGACATCAATAACCACCCACAGCAGCCAGTTTTCCACGTATTTGCGCGTCATCAGGATCATCGCCACGATGGAGAGCACCATCATCGCCGAATCCCAAAACGGGAACGCGTCCGGCTGCAGCGTCGGCATCTGCACGTTCAGCCCCAGCCCTTGCATCACCGCCACCGCAACCTGCGTCAGCCAGGCGAACACGCGGTCGATGTTAAAGGTCATCAGGCCGATGCCGATGACGCAGACCGCCGCCCAGGCCAACGCTTTCGGCAGCGGCAGCCAGCGGATCTGCAGCTCGGCCTGATTATCCTGGGTCTGGCGGCTCCAGGCATACCAACCGTAAATATTGGCGCCGAAGAAAAACAGCTGCAGCAGCAGGCTGGCGTACAGCTGGATCTGGAAGAAAATCACCGCGAACAGCGTGACGTTGATCAGGCCGAACAGGTAGTTGATGATTTTTTCCTTGCTGGCGTACCAGATGCACAGCAACCCGAACAATGTGCCGATAGCTTCGATCCACGACAGATCGTAACCGCCTGCACCAAGCGGAATGTGCACCAGAATATTGCTGGTACTGAAGAAGCTCATGAGGTCATCCTTTTAAACGGTTAAGCGTTGCCTTTAACCTGCATCTTAAGCTGAGCGGCGAAATCCAGCATGCGGTTCAGCGGCACCAGCGCCTTCTCACGCAGCGCGGCGTCCACGTGGATCTCATGCTGCGCGCCCCCCTGCTCCAGCCCTTCGGCAATTGCCTTCAGGCCATTCATCGCCATCCACGGGCAATGCGCGCAGCTGCGGCAGGTCGCGCCTTCTCCGGCGGTCGGTGCTTCGAATAACTCTTTGTCCGGGCAGGCCTGCTGCATCTTGTAAAAGATACCGCGATCGGTGGCGACAATCAGCTGTTGATGCGGCAATGTTTTCGCCGCCTGGATCAGTTGGCTGGTAGAACCCACCGCATCCGCCAGCTCGACCACCGCCTGAGGCGATTCGGGATGCACCAGGATCGCCGCCTGCGGATAAAGCGCCTTCATGCGCCGCAGCGCCTGGGTCTTGAACTCGTCATGCACAATGCAGGCGCCTTGCCAGCACAGCACGTCGGCGCCGGTCTGCTTCTGCACGTAGCTGCCGAGATGGCGATCCGGCGCCCAGATGATCTTCTCGCCCAGGCTATCCAGATGCTCGATCAATTCGACGGCGATGCTGGAGGTCACCACCCAGTCAGCGCGCGCTTTGACCGCCGCCGAAGTGTTCGCATAGACCACCACGGTGCGATCGGGATGGCTGTCGCAAAACGCATGAAACTCCTCTTCCGGGCAGCCCAGATCCAGCGAACATTCGGCAAACAGCGTCGGCATCAGCACCTGCTTTTCCGGGCTGAGGATTTTGGCGGTTTCCCCCATGAAACGCACGCCGGCCACCAACAGCGTGGAAGCCGGATGGGCGCTGCCGAAGCGCGCCATTTCCAGCGAATCCGCCACGCAGCCGCCGGTTTCTTCCGCCAGCGCCTGGATTTCCGGATCGGTATAATAGTGGGCGACCATCACCGCATTGCGCTGCTTGAGCAGGGTTTTGATCTTCTCGCGATAAAAGGCTTTTTCGGCTACGTCCAGCGGTACCGGTTTAGGCGGGAAGGGATACACCGCCGCATTGACATCAAACATTTCACTCATCGCTGCAATCTCATGCTAGGCTGGGCGCCTGCCGCGTGAATATCGCCTGCCGCAACGCCCTTCGTTTTATATACTAAACAAAATACCTAAAACTGCGCGAAAAGTCCGCTGATATTTTCATATTTGCGCACCTATTGTTTAATGAATTAAAAAAACAGGCGTTACCGCGCAGTTCACAGCGGATTAACAGCCTGGCGAGAACGTATAGCCGTTCAGAAAAGAGCAGGATGACGATCGGTGTGGTGTTGAAACGAGAAAGCAGCGGATTTAGATTGCGATGACGCAGATGCGAAAAAAGCGCCAAAAGGCGCTTTTTTCTGAATTGGTGGGTCGTGCAGGATTGATTCGGCCTGTGGCCTCACCCTACGGGCAACGCTGCGCGTTGTCGTATCGCTGCGCGATGCTCGAACCTGAACGCAGGATCTCACCCGCACGACTCAGTGGGCTATGTCAGCAAGAAGATAAAGGTAGAGTCAGGTGGGCGCAGATGCGAAAAAAGCGCCAAAAGGCGCTTTTTTCTGAATTGGTGGGTCGTGCAGGATTCGAACCTGCGACCAATTGATTAAAAGTCAACTGCTCTACCAACTGAGCTAACGACCCGCAGTGTGGTGGGTGATGACGGGCTCGAACCGCCGACCCCCTCCGTGTAAAGGAGATGCTCTACCAACTGAGCTAATCACCCACTGCTGTGGTACTGCTATTTTCACTCTCAAAGAGTGGTGGGTCGTGCAGGATAACTCGGCCTTGGGCCTCGCCCTTCGGGCCATCACCGGAGTGATGTTGTCTCGCTTCGCGAGACTCGAACCTTTACGGCTATCCGTCTATTTCATAGACGGCCCCTTCGGGCCAGCGCAAGCGCTGTTCAAAAGCGTAAACGCTTTTGTCTCATCCTGACGATTTAACACCTTGCTCTATTAAAGAGTGGTGGGTCGTGCAGGATTCGAACCTGCGACCAATTGATTAAAAGTCAACTGCTCTACCAACTGAGCTAACGACCCACTGATGTGGTTTACTGCTGATGGCGAATAGGTTATTGGAACCGACTCGCGGAAAACAAGGATGGGGATGTTCAGGACAACTCGACGGGTACTCGACTCGGACCTTTACTTTGCCACATCAAAACGATTCTGAAGCTGCCATTCTTAAAGAATGGTGGGTCGTGCAGGATAACTCGGCCTTTGGCCTCGCCCTTGCGGGCCATCACCGGAGTGATGTTGTCTCGCTGCGCGAGACTCGAACCTTTACGGTTCTCATCCTTTACGATTCTCTATCGCAGCCATTCTCGAAGAATGGTGGGTCGTGCAGGATTCGAACCTGCGACCAATTGATTAAAAGTCAACTGCTCTACCAACTGAGCTAACGACCCA
>NZ_VOUX01000002.1 GCF_008011855.1 Serratia bockelmannii | reverse complement strand
CCCGGACTCGGAATCGAACCAAGGACACGGGGATTTTCAATCCCCTGCTCTACCGACTGAGCTATCCGGGCAACGGGCAGCATTAAACCGTATTGGCCGAAAGCCGTCAACGGCTTTATGCGTGAAAGACGTTAAAATGCCTCCGGTTGCTGGCTTTTCAGGCAAAGGGCGCAAAAAATGCGCCTGTTCTGGCGATCACCTTGGGTTGGCTGTGCCGCCAACCCTGCCGATTCAGCTTAACGCCCCGTTGCGGCGGCACTGCGCCACCTGCAAGATGTCTTCCGCCAGCCGTTTGGCGACCGATACGTCCTGGAGCTGGCGTTTTACCAGCAGTTTGCTCAGGCAGCCTTCCTGAATCAATTCCATTTGCTGCGCCACCATGTCGGCGTCGTCGGCGTCCATGTCGCGCAGCAGTTCGCGGGTCAGCTCCAGCGAGGTCAGCTTTTGCTGCTCCGCCAGTTGGTGGATCGGATGATCCGTTTCCGGGAAGAAGCTGCAGGCGGCGATAAACAGGCAGCCGGGGTAGCGGTCTTGCTGCACGTATTCCGCCAGCACGTCATAGCGCGCTAGCAGCTTTTGCTGCGGGCTTAGGCTCTCGTCCAGCAGCAGCTGGCGGCGCCAGGTGTCGATCTGTTGGCCGTGGTAGCGCAGGCAGTCGTACAGCAGCGCTTCGCGATCTGGCCAGAACCGCTTGAGATCGCCGGGCTGAACGTCGAGTTTTTCCGCCAGCATCTCTAATGTGGCGGTCGCCAGGCCCTGTTGTTCCAACAGGCCCAGCGCGGTATCAAGGACGTGTTCACGTTGCACTTGTGCTTCCTCCTCTTCGGTTCAGAACCTCAGTGTTATTTATCACATCACTTTCTGCAAATGCGCGTTGAAGGCTGCCGCCTTCATAAAACCGGTGACCCGCTGCGCCGTCAGTTCCTGGCCCGCCGGATCGAAGAACAGGATCGTCGGCAGCCCCAGCACCTTCAGGTGCTTCAGCAGCGCCGCCTGTTCCGCGCTGTTAGCGGTCACATCCGCCTGCAGCAGCACCGCGTTGGCCAGGCTTGCCTGCACCGCGGCGTCGCTGAAGGTGTATTTTTCGAACTCTTTGCAGGCCACGCACCAGTCGGCGTACAGATCCAGCATCACCGGCTTGCCCCGCGCCTGTTGCAGCGCGAGATCGAGCTGTTCGACGTTGTTGATGCGGGTAAAGGCCAGATGCGGTTGAGCCGCCTGCTGCGCCTGGTCGGTGCCGAAAGCCCAGTCTTGCAGCGGCCGCGCGGCGATCACCGCCGCCGCCAGCAACAGCAATTGCAGGGCACGCGTCCAGCCGCGTGTGCTTCTCAGGCTCAGGGCGAAGGCCCAGCCGAAGAACGCCAGGCCGAGCAGGCTCCACAAGCGCATGCCCCACAGGTCGCCGATCACCCGCTCCAGCAGGAACACCGGCAGCGCCAGAATGACGAAGCCGAAGGCCTCTTTCACGTACTGCATCCACGGGCCGCTGCGCGGCAGCAGGCGGTTGCCGAACAGGGTGACGATCACCAGCGGAATGCCCATCCCCAGTGCGTACAGGTACAACGTACCGCCGCCGGCCCACAGATTACCGCTCTGGGCGATATACAGCAGGATGGCGCTGAGCGGCGCGGTGGTGCAGGGGGAACAGATCAGCCCGGCCAGGGCGCCCATCAGGAACACGCCGGTCAGTGAGCCGCCGCGCTGGGTGTTGCTCCAGTTTGCCAGCCGGGTTTGCAGCGCTGAGGGCAACTGCAGGGAATAGAGGCCGAACATCGACAGCGCCAGCGCGATGAACAGCACCGACAGGCCAATCAGGACGTAAGGATGCTGCAGCGCCGCCTGGAACTGCAATCCGGCGGCGGCCACCACCAAGCCCAGCAGGGTGTAGGTGAGCGCCATGCCCTGCACGTAAACCACCGCCAGCGCCAGAATGCGGCCGCTGCTTTGCGGCCGGTCGCGGCCGAGGATGATGCCGGAGATCAGCGGGTACATCGGCAGTACGCACGGGGTGAAGGCGATACCGATGCCGATCAGCAATGCCCACAGCGGCGAGAACGGCAGGCTGGCCGGTGCGGCAGGGGCTTCAGCCGGCGCAGAGGCCGAGAGCGGCGCGGCGGCGGTGGCGCTGACCGCGTCCAGCGGGATGGTTCGGGTTTCCGGCGGATAGCAGAAGCCGGCCTCGGCGCAGCCCTGATAGGTGACGCTGAGGCTGGCGTTGGCCGCCGCCTGTTGCAGCGGCACCTGCAGATTCAGCTGCTGTTTGAAAATCGCCACTTCGCCGAAGAATTCATCCTTGTGGCTCAGTCCTTCGGGCAGGGTAAACGCGCCGAGCGTCGCCTGCTGCGGCACCAGTTTGATCTGCTGACGATACAGGTAGTAGCCGGGGCGGATCTGCCAGTTCAGCGTTACCTGGTTGCCTTGCTGTTTGAAATCGAAAGTGAAGGCCTGATCGACAGGCACGAACTGGCTGCCGCCCTTCGGCGCGAACAGCGAAGCCTGCGCCGCCTGCGGCAGGAAGCACAGGCTGCACAGCAGCAAAATCAGTTTAAGGAAGCGTTGATCCATAACAGGTAGTCTTTATCTCCGGCCATCACCGGCAAGACCAGCAGCTCGGGCGTCTGGTAAGGGTGATGTTGTTTCAGGGTGTCGAGCAGGGCTTGCTGACGGCGGCGATCGCTTTTGAACAGCATCTGCACTTCGTATTCCTGTTCCAGTTTCCCTTCCCAGTAATACAGCGAGGTGGCGCCGGGCAGCAGCGTGGCGCAGGCCGCCAGCTTATCGCCCAAGACCCGCGCCGCCAGTTCCTGGGCGCTGGCTTCATCGGGTGCGGTACAGAGTATGACGACAGCTTCGCAATCAGACATCTTCAGCCCTCTCATCGGTTTGAATGGGCACTATACCCTGAAGGCGGATTGGCTAGAAGGCGAGTTTATCGCCAGAAGGAAAACCGGGGCCGCAGCCCCGGTCTAAGCCTTACAGCATGACGCTGCCGAGCAGGAAGCCGAATACCACCGCGAAAATCACGCCCATGGTGCCGGGAATGAAGAACGGATGGTTGAACACGAAGCGGCCGATGCGCGTGGTGCCGGTATCGTCCATCTGCACCGCGGCGACCAGCGTCGGGTAGGTCGGCAGGATGAACAGGCCGGAAACGGCCGCGAAGGAGGCGACGGCGGTCAGCGGCGACACGTTCAGCGCCAGCGCCATTGGCATCAGCGCCTTGGCGGTGGCGGCCTGCGAGTACAGCAGCGCCGAGCAGAAGAAGAAGATCACCGCCAGCAGCCACGGGTGCGCCTGAATGACGCTGCCGGCCGTCTCTTTGATCCAGTCGATGTTGGCCTGCACGAAGGTGTCGCCCAGCCAGGCGACGCCGAGGATACAGATACAGGCGCTCATGCCGGCCTTGAAGGTGCTGGAGTTCAGCACCATGTCGGTGTCGACGCGGCACAGCAGGGTGGTCAGCGTGGCGACGCTCAGCATGATGATCAGGATGGCGTTGGTGGTGTTCATCAGCGGCTTGGCCACCAGGCCCAGGCCCGGGCTGTTGATGATGGCGTAGGCGACCACGCACAGCACGCCCAGCAGGAACAGCAGCACCGAGGTTTTGGCGCGCGGTTTGATCGCCAGCGCGTTGTTGCCGCGCAGGGTGATCAGGCCTTCTTCCAGGCGTTTCAGGTACACCGGATCGTTAGACAGCTTGGAGTCGAACAGCCAGGTCACCAGCAGCGACATCACCAGCACGGCGCAGAAGGTGGATGGGATCACCACCATCAACAGGTGCAGGTAGCTGACGCCGTGGCCTTCCATCACCGAAGACATGTACACCACCGCGGCGGAGATCGGCGAGGCGGTGATGGCGATCTGGGCGGAGACGACGGCGGTCGACAGCGGGCGGCAAGGCTTGATGCCCTGTTCTTTCGCCACCTCGGCGATCACCGGCAGCGCCGAGAGCGAGATGTTGCCGGTGCCGGCGAAGATGGTCAGGAAGTAAGTGACGATAGGGGCGAGAATGGTGATGTGTTTGGGGTTCTTGCGCAGCAGTTTTTCGGTCTGCTGCACCAGATAGTCCATCCCCCCGGCGACCTGCATCGCGGAGATCGCCGCGATCACCGCCATGATGATGGAAATCACGTCGAAGGGAATGCTGCCTGGCTTGACGCCGATCAGCGCCAGGACCAGAACGCCCAACCCCCCCGCGAACCCGATACCGATACCGCCCAACCTGGCCCCTAAAAAGATGGCCAGCAGAACGATAACCAATTCTACGGCTAGCATAGTGTTTACTCCTTAAAATGAGAGAAATTGAAAATCAAACGTTAAAATTTTGTGGGCGCCGGAAAGTAAAAAGGCACGCTATCCAGAGGATTTAGCGTGCCTTTCAGGGCTACCGGGTAGGTCTGTTATTGTTCATTTTCATCCGTATAGCGTTTAGCTTTATAAGCCGGGTGCATCAGGTTCTCCACGGAGAAGATGTCATCCAGCTCGGCTTCGGTCAGCAGGCCGCGTTCCAGCACCACTTCGCGCACGCTCTTGCCGGTTTCGGCGCAGATCTTCCCGACGATGTCACCGTTGTGGTGGCCAATGAACGGGTTCAGATAGGTGACGATACCGATCGAGTTGAAGACGTAGTGTTCGCAGACTTCTTTATTCGCGGTGATGCCGTTAATGCATTTTTCCAGCAGGTTGTAGCAGGCGTTGGTCAGGATGTGGATCGACTCGAACATCGCCTGGCCGATCACCGGCTCCATCACGTTCAGCTGCAGCTGGCCCGCTTCGGCCGCCATGGTAACGCAAGTGTCGTTGCCAATCACCTTGAAACACACCTGATTGACCACTTCCGGCACCACCGGGTTCACTTTGGCCGGCATGATGGACGACCCCGCCTGCAGCTCCGGCAGGTTGATTTCGTTCAGGCCGGCGCGCGGGCCGGAGGAGAGCAGGCGCAGGTCGTTACAGATTTTGGACAGTTTCACCGCCAGGCGTTTGAGTGCGCTGTGCACCATCACGTAGGCGCCGCAGTCGGAGGTGGCTTCGATCAGGTCTTCCGCCGGTACCACCGGCAGGCCGCTGACTTCCGCCAGTTTTTGCACCGCCAGCGGCTGATAGCCTTCCGGGGTGTTGAGCGCGGTGCCGATGGCGGTGGCGCCCAGGTTAACTTCCAGCAGCAGCTCCGCGGTGCGGTGCAGGTTGCGGGTCTCTTCGTTCAGCAGCACGCTGAAGGCGTGGAATTCCTGGCCGAGGGTCATCGGCACTGCGTCCTGCAGCTGGGTGCGGCCCATTTTCAGGATGGTTTCGAACTCTTTCGCCTTGCGATCGAAGCCTTCACGCAGCTGGTTGATGGCGTCGATCAGTTTCTGGTTGGAGGCGTACACCGCGATGCGGAACCCGGTCGGGTAGGCGTCGTTGGTGGACTGGCACTTATTGAGGTGATCGTTCGGGTTCAGGTACTGGTATTCGCCTTTTTGATGGCCCATCAGCTCCAGGCCGATGTTCGCCAGCACTTCGTTGGTGTTCATGTTCAGCGAGGTGCCTGCGCCGCCCTGGAACACGTCCACCGGGAACTGATCCATGCACTTGCCTTTATCCAACACCTCGTCGCAGGCCTGGATGATCACGTCGGCGATTTTGCGTGGGATGGTTTTGAGTTCTTTGTTGGCCATCGCCGCGGCCTTTTTCACCATCACCATGCCGCGAACGAACTCGGGGACATCGCTGATTTTGCTGTTGCTGATGTAGAAGTTTTCAATCGCACGCAGAGTGTGAACTCCGTAGTAAGCGTCTGCGGGGACTTCACGTGTTCCTAACAGGTCTTCTTCGATACGAATGTTGTTTGACATGAGAACCTTCTCTATGTGTTGCTGCCGAATTAATAATTTGTCAGGTCAAGGCTAGTAAGGGCACAGCCTAAATTAATGTTGCCGAAGGCTTGGGGCGTGAAACGATTAACCAAATCGCCCGTTGCTGCCCAGATCATATGCTGGTTGGTAAGAAATGACTGAACCCAGATCACCTTATGGTGTTTAAGGATATGCCCTTTTCCGGTTCTGTGACTTCTTTCACGTTTGTGAACTTTAGCAATAAAAACCGGCTCTCGGTTGAAATGGTGGGGGGATGCCCTCATTGTAATGGTGTCGGCCGTTTACGGCCTCTTTTTTCGCGCTGTCGCCCCCATGGCGGCCGTGCTTTACCTACCGATAGGAGAACCAGGTGCGCTGGTTACCGCTACTGCTGATATTTCTGCTGGCTTACATAGAAATATCCATCTTTATCAAAGTCGCCGCCGTGCTCGGCGTGGCTGTCACCCTGCTGCTGGTGGTGTTCAGCTCCTGCGTCGGCATTTCGCTGGTGCGCAATCAGGGCATGAAAACCTTCGTGCAGATGCAGCAAAAACTGGCGGCCGGCGAAAGCCCGGCGGCGGAAATGGTGAAAAGCGTTTCGCTGGTGCTGGCGGGCTTCCTGCTGCTGATACCGGGCTTCTTCACCGACTTCCTCGGCCTGTTGCTGCTGCTGCCGCCGGTGCAAAAATCGCTGACGCTGAAGCTGATGCCGCACCTGTCGGTGTATCGCCCCGGCGGTTGGACGGGCGGCGACGCCGCCAACGGCAATACCTTCGACGGCGAATTCCAGCGCAAGGACGACGAACGCCCGGTGCTGGAACACCGCCCGGACGAGGATCGCAAACCTCACGATCGTTAAGCAAACGCGGCTCAGGCCGCGTTTTTCATCTCTGCGGCACTCGCCGAACCGAAAATGCGAAATTTTTTTTGTTCGCCCCCTTGAAGGGGGCTGGAACGCCCCCATCTCAAATGCCACGAGGCCGGTAATAACAACCATCCGGTGTACAACCCTAAATCTGATAGAGACCTTCTTACAGGAGAGCGTTCAATGAGTATTCGTCCATTGCATGACCGCGTTATCGTCAAGCGCAAAGAAGTTGAATCAAAATCTGCTGGCGGCATCGTCCTGACTGGCTCTGCTGCGGGTAAATCCACTCGCGGTGAAGTGGTTGCAGTGGGTAAAGGGCGTGTGCTGGAAAACGGCAACATCCAACCGCTGGATGTGAAAGTTGGCGATATCGTGATTTTCAACGACGGCTACGGCGTGAAAGCAGAGAAGATCGACAATGAAGAAGTGTTGATCATGTCCGAAAGCGACATTCTGGCAATTGTTGAAGCGTAATTGCGCTTTATCTTCTGAACTGAACGAGTTGAAGGGAAATACCAATGGCAGCTAAAGACGTAAAATTCGGCAATGACGCTCGCGTGAAAATGCTCCGCGGCGTGAATGTTCTCGCTGATGCAGTAAAAGTGACCCTGGGCCCGAAAGGCCGCAACGTAGTGCTGGATAAATCTTTCGGCGCACCGACCATCACCAAAGACGGCGTTTCCGTTGCGCGTGAAATCGAACTGGAAGACAAGTTCGAGAACATGGGCGCACAGATGGTGAAAGAAGTGGCCTCCAAAGCGAACGACGCGGCGGGCGACGGCACCACCACTGCAACCGTACTGGCTCAATCCATCATCACCGAAGGCCTGAAAGCGGTTGCTGCAGGCATGAACCCGATGGATCTGAAGCGCGGCATCGACAAAGCGGTTGTCGCTGCGGTTGAAGAACTGAAAAAACTGTCCGTACCTTGCTCCGATTCCAAAGCTATCGCTCAGGTCGGCACCATCTCCGCCAACTCCGACGAAACCGTGGGTAAACTGATCGCGGAAGCGATGGAGAAAGTGGGCAAAGAAGGCGTTATCACCGTTGAAGAAGGCACCGGCCTGCAAGACGAGCTGGACGTGGTTGAAGGTATGCAGTTCGACCGCGGTTACCTGTCCCCATACTTCATCAACAAGCCGGAAACCGGTTCTGTTGAGCTGGAAAGCCCGTTCATCCTGCTGGCTGACAAGAAGATCTCCAACATCCGCGAAATGCTGCCGGTGTTGGAAGCCGTTGCCAAAGCAGGCAAACCGCTGCTGATCATCGCTGAAGACGTAGAAGGCGAAGCGCTGGCGACTCTGGTGGTCAACACCATGCGCGGCATCGTGAAAGTGGCTGCCGTTAAGGCACCTGGCTTCGGCGACCGTCGTAAGGCCATGCTGCAGGATATCGCGACCCTGACTGCCGGTACCGTTATCTCTGAAGAGATCGGTCTGGAGCTGGAAAAAGCCACTCTGGAAGACCTGGGTCAGGCAAAACGCGTTGTGATCAACAAAGACACCACCATCATCATCGATGGCGTGGGCGACGAAGCGACCATCCAGGGCCGCGTTGCTCAAATTCGTCAGCAGATCGAAGAAGCGACCTCTGACTACGATCGTGAAAAACTGCAGGAGCGCGTAGCGAAACTGGCCGGCGGCGTTGCCGTTATCAAAGTTGGCGCAGCCACTGAAGTTGAAATGAAAGAGAAGAAAGCCCGCGTTGAAGACGCCCTGCACGCGACCCGCGCCGCAGTGGAAGAAGGCGTGGTTGCCGGCGGCGGCGTCGCGCTGATCCGCGTTGCAGGCAAAATCGCCGCGCTGAAAGGCGACAACGAAGACCAGAACGTGGGTATCAAAGTTGCGCTGCGCGCAATGGAAGCCCCTCTGCGTCAGATCGTGGTCAACGCCGGTGAAGAAGCTTCCGTTATCGCCAACCAGGTGAAAGCGGGCGAAGGCAGCTACGGCTACAACGCTTACTCTGAAGAATACGGCGACATGATCGCGATGGGTATCCTGGATCCAACCAAAGTGACCCGTTCTGCTCTGCAGTACGCGGCTTCCGTGGCTGGCCTGATGATCACCACCGAATGCATGGTCACCGACCTGCCGAAGGCTGACGCACCGGATCTGGGCGCAGCAGGCGGCATGGGTGGCATGGGCGGCATGGGCGGCATGATGTAATCATCCCCCACACGCTTGTGTGCTGAGAACCCCGGTCAACTGACCGGGGTTTTTTTTAGCTTAAAAATCAATTAAAATGATGTTTCGTTAGCTTGTTATTAGTTTGGTAAATGAATAATTGCATTATTTTGTTTTTACCCTAAACCGTTGTCGTTTCGTACCGATATAGCCCCTACCAGGCGGGGAATTTCCCCTCGCCGGTGTGACTGTCAACGGAGACGACTTATGCTGAAAAATATGAAAATAGCCACCTGGCTGATGATGATGCTGTTGCTGCTGGGCTTGATGCCCATGGGAACCGGCGCCATTGCCTTCTATTTCATGCAGCAAAACGGCCACAGTATCGACAGGATGAGCACCTTCTCCGACGAGGAAGCGGCGCTGAACCGCAGTTGGCGTGCTTTGCTGCAAACGCAGACGCTGATCGACAACATGGCGTTCGAGCGCTGGGCGCAGACCAGCAGAGCCGATATTCAGCAGGGTATCGATGAGGCGCGAGGTGAGCTGCGCAGCGCCGACGTCGCGTTCAACCTGTTTTGGGAGACGCCGGGCCTGACGGTATCGCGCCCGGATCTGGGCGAGGCGATGAAAAAGGTTTACCTGGCGCAGCAGGCGGTGCTGAAGCAAGAACTGACGCTGTTGGCCGACACGCCACAGACGGCGCTGATCGAGCGGCTGCACGCCATGGCGGCAGAGAAGCGCCAGGTGCGCCAGCGGTTGGATAACCAGTTTGCCGACTACATGCGGGCCACGGTGGCCGCCCACCGTCTGGCAGTGGAAGAGGCGGAGCAGACCCAAAAAGTCTTCGCCCGCCTGCTGAGTGGCACCCTGGCGGCGATCCTGCTGCTGCTGGTCGCCGTGCAGCGTGATTTCCGCCGGCGCTTGATTCTGCCGCTGCGCCAGATCGCCGAACACTTGCAAAAGGTTGGGCGCGGCGATCTACGCAGCGAGATCGCGGTACGCAACAACGATGAGATCGGCATGTTGTTCGCCAGCCTACGGACGATGCAGCAGGAGCTGAGTGCGACCGTGCAGCAGGTGCGTGACGGCGTGGAGTCGATCAACCACGGTACGCACGAGATCGCCGTCGGCAACGCCGATCTCTCCAGCCGCACCGAAGAACAAGCCAGCGCGCTGACGGAAACCGCCGCCAGCATGGAGCAGATTACCGCCACGGTGCGGCAAAACGCCGATAACGCCACTCAGGCCGCCGGCATGGTCAATCAGACCGCCGGCATTGCCCGCAATGGCGAAACGCTGATGGCCAGCGCGATCGACAAGATGCGGGCGATCAACGACAGCGCGCGTCAGGTGGGGGATATTACCAGCGTGATCGACGGCATCGCCTTCCAGACCAACATTCTGGCGCTGAACGCCGCCGTCGAGGCCGCACGTGCCGGGGAGCAGGGGCGGGGTTTTGCGGTGGTAGCCGGCGAAGTGCGCAATCTGGCGCAGCGCTGCGCGACTTCGGCCAAGGAGATCAGCGGTCTGGTCGACGGCGTAACCGGCGATATCGCCGCCGGCGTGCGGCTGGTGGAACAGGCGGGCGAGACGATGAATGCCATCGTCGGCTCGGTGAACCAGGTGACGTCGCTGATGGATAACATCTCCTATGCGTCGGAAGAGCAAAGCAAAGGCGTCGAGCAGGTCGGGGTGGCGGTGACCCAGATGGATCAGGTGACCCAGCAGAACGCCGCGCTGGTGGAGGAGGTGGCGACCACCGCCGTCGGCGTGGAGGAACAGGCGGCCCTGCTGGCGCAGGCGGTGGCGGTATTCAAACTGGCGGAGGGGGGACCGCGCCAGGGCGACGTGGAGGCGCAGGCATCGGCGGCCGTTGCCGGTTGGGTATAACGCCGCCGCACTGTATTTGATGATATTTTTGCCGCCCGGTGCGATTTAGCTGGTAAACTGGTAAGTCATCAGCTGTCGCTCAAGACGTTGGCCCGCTCGCGCGGCAACGGATGCTTAAGAGATGGCATCGCTTTCTGATATACCCTATGAATTTCAAGTTGTAGCTAGGCGGCCAGCTCGTGAGTCCCCAGGCGCTTACTTGAGTAAGTAACTGGGGTGAGCGAGCGCAGTCAACAACGCTACAGCTTGAAAGGCGACGGGTAGAAGATTTTGCGTAATTCTCAACATCGAATGGGGAACAAGATGCGGATTAAAGCCTTACTGGGTCTTTCGGCAGCGATGCTGCTGGCGGGTTGCAGCACCACTCATGAACTGACCGCTGCGGGTCAGCAGATCAAGTTCACCGACAGCAAGCCGGCGGCGGAATGCCAGCTGCTGGGGGAAGTGACCGGCACCCAGAGCAACTGGCTGTCCGGCAACGGCGGTGAAGGCAGCTCCATGCGCGGTGCGGCCAACGATCTGCGCAACAAGGCGGCGGCCATGGGCGGCAACGTCATTTACGGCGCCAACAGCCCGAGCCAGAATCTGCTCTCCAGCTTCGCACCGCTGGACAGCAAAATGGTCGGCCAGGTTTACAAGTGCCCGTAAGGCGCTGAGGCCGCAGCCGCAAAGAAATAAAAAAGAGGAATGCCACGGCATTCCTCTTTTCGTTCCATCGGGCCATGTGGCGCGCGTCACTCCTGCATCAGGCGCAGGTCGATCGGCGTTTTGCTCGGTTCGCCGCCCACTTCACGCGTCAGGCGCGGCACCAGATAACCGGACACCTTGCTCAGCAGCGCCTGCATGATGGCGCGCGCTTCATCGTCGCTGACCATGAAGTGCGCTGCGCCCTGCACCTTGTCCAGCACGTGGATGTAGTAAGGCAGGATACCGGCGTCGAACAGCGCGTTGCTGAGCGCCGCCAGCGTGTCGGCATCGTCGTTGACGTCGCGCAGCAGCACGCTCTGGTTGAGCAGCGTGACGCCGGCGAGGCGCAGCTGCGCCATGGCGCTTTGCAGGTCGCGGTCAATTTCGTTGGCGTGGTTGATGTGCGTGACCATCAGCACCTGCAGGCGCGAGGCCGACAGCAGGCGGCACAGCGCCGGCGTGATGCGCGCCGGGATCACCACCGGCAAACGGGTGTGAATGCGCAGGCGTTTCAGGTGCGGGATGGCCTCCAGTTCGCCAACCAGCCATTCCAGCTCGCTGTCTTTGGCCATCAGCGGATCGCCGCCGGAAAAAATGATCTCGTCCAGTTCCGGGTGTTGGCGGATATAATCCAGTGCCTGCCGCCAGTTGTTCTTATTGCCCTGATTATCCTGATAGGGGAAGTGGCGACGGAAGCAGTAACGGCAGTTGACCGCACAGCCGCCCTTGACCAGCAGCAGTGCGCGATTGCGGTATTTGTGCAGCAGGCCCGGCACCACGCTGCGCTGCTCATCGAGCGGATCGGTGGTGAACCCTGGGGCGTTGATGAACTCCTCTCTGGCGGTCAGCACCTGGCGCAGCAGCGGGTCGTTGGCATCGCCGGGGCGCATGCGCGCAGCGAAGGCGCGCGGCACGCGCAGGGCAAACAGCCGGCGGGCATCGCGCCCCTGCGGCAGTTCCGGGTGCGTATTCAGTGACAAAAGCTGCAGTAATTCATCAGGATCGGTAATAACATCGGCGAGTTGATGCAACCAATCTTCTCTATGTGCCGTACTTTGGGTTATAATGTGTGCCATTTTTTTGGCTAAGCTACCAGTTCAAATATTCAGAGGGCCATCATGGCGACTTATTCTAGCAACGATTTCCGTCCGGGTCTTAAAATCATGTTCGAGGGCGAACCTTACGCCGTCGAAGCCAGTGAGTTCGTTAAGCCGGGCAAAGGCCAGGCATTCGCGCGCGTGAAAATGCGTCGTCTGCTGACCGGCACCCGCGTGGAAAAAACCTTCAAGTCTACCGATTCTTGCGAAGGCGCAGACGTGATGGACACCAACATGAACTACCTGTACAGCGACGGTGAGTTCTACCACTTCATGCACCCTGAGTCTTTCGAACAGCATCAGGTTGACGGCAAAACCGTCGGCGACGCGGCCAAATGGCTGCAGGATAACGCAGAGTGCATCATCACCCTGTGGGATGGCCGTCCAATCGCCGTTCAGCCGCCGAACTTCATCGAAGCGGAAATCACCGATACCGATCCTGGCCTGAAAGGCGATACCGCAGGGACTGGCGGCAAGCCGGCAACCCTGAGCACCGGCGCCGTGGTGAAAGTGCCGTTGTTCGTCCAGATCGGCGAAGTGATCAAGGTTGACACTCGCTCTGGCGAATACGTCTCTCGCGTTAAATAAGTTTCAAAACAGAGGAACCCACGCGGTTCCTCTGTTTTATCCTATCCCCGTTCGTTGGCAGAAAATCCGCATGTTCAAGAAAACGTTGTTGGCCGTGCTCTCCCTGTTGTTCCTTTTCTCCCTCAGCAGTTGCAATACGTTTCGCGGTTTCGGCGAAGACGTTCAGCATCTCGGCGGCGCCATCTCCCGCACGGCCAGCTGATCCCCGTCTTTAACCCGATGTATTTGCGCCACAAAGCCGGTCACGATCCCACACCCTCCGTCAATTTTGACTACGCTTAGAAAGCCGTACTTTTTCATCAACGACAAATAAGGACTTTCTTATGCTGAAGAAAAGTATTATCGCGATCTTCTCTTTGATGATTTTGAGCTCGCTGACCGCCTGCAATACCACCCGCGGTGTGGGTGAAGACATTCAGGCCGGCGGCAAGGCTATTCAGCGCAGCGCGGAATAATCCGCATTCCACCCGGCGGCGTTCCGGCTGCGGAGAGCCGCCACATTTCTATCCCTTGCCTGAGCGTTAACGCTGCTGCTATCCTGCCGCAGTGCGGGTGAGGTTACCCGTCATGCATCACCTCGCTAAACGGGACGACCCGTTTACGCGTCATTTTTTCGGGGACGACCCCAGTGGTAGGGAGGCCGTCTCATGGCCTGGATTATTCTGCTTATCGCCGGTTTGCTCGAAGTGGTTTGGGCTATCGGTCTGAAATACACCCACGGTTTTACCCGGCTGACGCCGAGCATCATCACCATCGCCGCGATGGTGGTCAGCATGTTGCTGTTGGCCAACGCCATGAAAACGCTGCCCGCCGGCACCGCCTATGCGGTGTGGACCGGCATCGGCGCGGTGGGCGCGGCCATCATGGGCATGGTGCTGTTGGGCGAATCGACCAATATCGCGCGCATCATCAGCCTGTGCCTGATCGTGGTCGGCATACTCGGGCTGAAGTTCAGCAGTCACTGATCGGCGGACTGTTGCACCCAGATCAGCTTGTCGGTGGCGAAACCGTAGCCTTTGGCCGTCTGCAATAAGCTGTCGCGTACGCTGGCGTCAAGCGTCGGCGTGCGCGACAGGATCCACAAATAGTCGCGGTTAGGGCCGCAAACCAGCGCGTAGCGATACGCCGGGTCCAGGGCAATCACGTTATAGCCGCCGTAGAAGGGGCCGAAGAACGACACTTTCAGCGCCGCGACCTGCGGTGAACCGATAAAGTAGGCTTTGCCTTCGCTTTCTTGCCATTGCTGTTTTTGCGGATTGAAGCCGCGATTGATGACTTTCAGCCCGCCGTCGGCGCGCGGGCTGTAATGGGCGGTCACCTGCTGCAAACCGCGTTCAAAACGATGATCCAGACGAGCGATCTCATACCAGGTACCGAGATAGCGCTGGCTGTCAAAGGGGGTCACGACCTTGATGTCTTTAGGCGGGGAGACGCTGCAGGCGACGGAGAGCAGGGCGGAAAGCATGACGCAAAGCTTTGACCATAAACGCATCGGTGACTCCTGTTTACCGGGGGCGAGTAGACAGTGTAGCCGATGAGAAAAGGGCGGCCAACGGGCGTTGGCCACCCGAGCGGTTTACAGAGTGACGACGCCGATGACGGTGACGACGCTGAGGATTGCCGCCAGACCGTAGAACACCCACTTGCCGGCCGGCACGTGGATCTTCAGATCGTGCATCGCATGGTGGATGCGGTGCAGGCCGCACCACAGCGGCAGAATGATCATCAGCAGCAGGAACAGGCGGCCGATCAGGCTCTGGCAGAACGCCAGCACGCGCTCGTAACCCAGCGCTTCACCGGGGAACAGCCCCAGCGGCAGCAGAATGCCGACCAGCAGCACGATAGCCGGCGCGACGATCGCGCCCCACATGCCGCCGGCGCCGAACAATCCCCAGAAAACCGGCTCATCGGAGCGTTTAGGTGCTTGATTTATCATGTTTCCTCCGGATTAGAACAGGGCCACGGCCAGGATGACCACGCTGACGACGATCGTGACGGCCCACAGCCCTTTCACGATGGGGCCCGGTCCCATTTTCTCGCTGTTGACCACGATATTGGCGGCCTTCGGCGCCAGATCGAACCAGGTTTTGGTGTGCAGCGCCGCCGCCAGCAATGCGACGACGTTGATTAACAGCACCAGCGGATTCTGCAAGAAACCGACGAAGCCGGCCCAGCTCTCGGCGCCGCCCTTCAGCGCGAACACGCCGTAGAGCAGCACGATGCTGAACCAGACCGCCAGCACCGAGGTGCCTTCGCGCAGCATGTAGAAACGGTAGAAGCCGAGCTTTTGCCACCAGGTGGGCGTCATGGTGCGCACATAGGGCTTACGTTGAGTTGTCATGGCAATTTTCTCCCTTATTGCGGCTTCAGCATGGCGATCATGAAGTCCTTGGCGCTCTCCACCTTGCCTTGCTGGATAGCGGCGGCGGGATCGACGTGTTTCGGACAGACTTCGGAGCAATAGCCGACGAAGGTGCAGCTCCAGACGCCGTTTTGGCCGTTGAGCTGCGGCATGCGCTGTTTCTTGCCGTGGTCGCGGTTGTCCAGGTTATAACGGTGCGCCAGCGTGATCGCCGCCGGGCCGATAAACTCGGGGTTGAGGCCGAACTGCGGGCATGCCGCGTAGCACAGGCCGCAGTTGATGCAGCCGGAGAACTGGTGGTATTTGGCCATCTGCGCCGGCGTCTGCACGTTTGGGCCATCCTCCGGTTTGCGATCGTTGCCGATGATGTACGGTTTGATCGCCTCCAGGCTTTCGATGAAGTGGGTCATGTCGACCACCAGATCGCGCTCGATCGGGAAGTTGCCCAGCGCTTCAACCTTCATGCCGCCGACGTAGTCGCGCAGGAAGGTTTTGCACGCCAACTTCGGCACGCGGTTGACCATCATGCCGCAGGAGCCGCAGATCGCCATGCGGCAAGACCAGCGGTAGGAGAGGTCCGGCGCCAGGTTATCCTTGATGTAGCCCAGTGCATCGAGCAACGAGGTCTGTTCGTCGTAAGGCACGGCGTAAGTGACGAAATGCGGCTCGGCGTCGCTTTCCGGGTTATAGCGCATGACGTCGATCTTCAGGGTTTGCATCTCAGCCATTTGCCTGCTCCTTATTCTTTTTCTCCTGCGCTTCGGCTTCTGCGCCGTAGACGCGTTTGGCCGGCGGCAGCTTGGTGATTTTCACGTCGCTGTATTCGAGACGCGGCGCGCCCTGCGGGTTATGGAACGCCAGCGTATGCTTGAGGAAGTTGACGTCGTCACGCTCGGTGCAGCCTTCGTCCAGGCGCTGGTGGGCGCCGCGCGACTCTTTGCGGTTAAACGCGGAGTGCGCCATGCATTCGGCGACGTCCAGGCCATAGCCCAGCTCGATGGTGTACAGCAGATCGGTATTGAAGACGCTGGTGTTGTCGGTGATGTTGACGCGCTTGAAACGCTCTTTCAGCTCGGCCAGCTTATCGATGGTTTTTTGCATCAGCTCCGGCGTGCGGTAAATGCCGCAGCCTTCTTCCATCGACAGCCCCATTTCGTCGCGGATCTTCGCCCAGTTTTCGTTGCCTTCCTGCTTCATCAGGTTGCTCAGGCGGGTTTCGACGTCGCGGGTTTGCGCATCCAGCGCGCTGCCGTTGGCCGGCGCGGTCTCGAGCGCGCGGCGCGCGGCGTGTTCACCGGCGACGCGGCCGAACACCACCAGTTCCGCCAGCGAGTTGGAGCCGAGGCGGTTGGCGCCGTGCAGGCCGACGGAGGAGCACTCGCCGACCGCGAACAGCCCCTTGATGCGGGTTTCACAGTTCTGGTCGGTTTCAATGCCGCCCATGGTGTAGTGCGCGGTAGGGCGCACCGGGATCGGATCTTTCACCGGATCGACGCCGACGTAGGCCTTGGCCAGTTCGCAGATGAACGGCAGCCGCTCCAGCAGCTTTTTCTCGCCCAGGTGGCGCAGATCGAGGTAGACCACGTCGCCGCGTGGGGTGGCGATGGTGCGGCCGGCGCGCCATTCATGCCAGAAGGCCTGGGACACTTTATCGCGCGGGCCCAGCTCCATGTATTTGTTCTTCGGCTCGCCCAGCGGGGTTTCCGGACCCATGCCGTAGTCTTGCAGGTAACGGTAGCCGTCTTTGTTCACCAGGATGCCACCTTCGCCGCGACAGCCCTCGGTCATCAGGATGCCGGAACCGGGCAGGCCGGTCGGATGATACTGCACGAACTCCATGTCGCGCAGCGGTACGCCGTGGTGGAACGCCATGCCCATGCCGTCGCCGGTAACGATGCCCCCGTTGGTGTTGTAGCGATAAACGCGCCCGGCGCCGCCGGTGGCCATCACCACCGCGTTGGCGCGGATCTGCACGCGGGTGCCTTCCATCATGTTGAGCGCCACCAGGCCGCGCGCCTGGCCGTCATCCACCAGGATATCCAGCACGAAGTGCTCGTCGAAGCGTTGGATCTGCGGGTATTTCAGCGAGGTTTGGAACAGGGTGTGCAGCATGTGGAAGCCGGTCTTGTCGGCGGCGAACCAGGTGCGTTCGATCTTCATGCCGCCGAAGCGCCGCACGTTGACCGACCCGTCCGGTTTGCGGCTCCACGGGCAGCCCCATTGCTCAAGCTGGGTCATCTCGCGCGGGCACTGATGCACGAAGTGATCGACCACGTCCTGCTCGCACAACCAGTCGCCGCCGGCGACGGTGTCGTTGAAGTGGTAGTCGAAGGTATCGTGATCCTGGGTGACGGCGGCGGAGCCCCCCTCAGCGGCGACCGTGTGGCTGCGCATCGGATAGACCTTAGAGATCAGCGCGATTTTCAGTTGGGGATTGGCTTCCGCTGCGGCTATTGCTGCACGTAAACCAGCGCCCCCGGCCCCAATAATGGCAAGATCGGCGTTAAAGGTTTGCACTGCATTCCTCCAATGTTCTTGTTAAGAACGGCAAGTTAAATATCTATGCTTAAAATTTAGCGAACTCTTCGGTTGCTAACTAATTGAACCGATTAATGTTGCTTAAAGGTTAAGGATAGATATCTCCCACCAATAATGGGGAATTAACTATACCTAAAGTTAAGTAGTCGAAATTTGATGTGATCGATTGTTTTGTCGATTAACGCTCGACCAACAGGCTTGCCTGTTTTTTTGCGCGTTTGGCCTGCTTTACCCTTTTTAACGCGCTTTTGCCGCCCATTTATCGGAAATTGGCGTTATGGACGGTTGTGCATCGTGAAGAATTTGTTTGGCTGCAAGGATGCGAGTAGACTGCATCCCCTGTTTGATTTCGGAGTTAATTACCATGAGCGAAACGGCAAGCTGGCAGCCTAGTGCACCCATCGCCAATTTGTTGAAACGCGCAGCGATTCTGGCTGAGATCCGGCGTTTCTTCGCCGATCGTGGCGTGCTGGAAGTTGAGACGCCCACCATGAGCCAGGCGACGGTCACCGACGTTCACCTGTTCCCGTTCGAGACGCGTTTCGTCGGGCCGGGGGCGGCAGAGGGCCTGACGCTATACATGATGACCAGCCCGGAATATCACATGAAGCGCCTGTTGGCGGCGGGCAGCGGCCCGATCTACCAAATGGGGCGCAGCTTCCGCAATGAAGAAGCCGGGCGGCATCACAACCCGGAATTCACCATGCTGGAGTGGTACCGTCCGCACTACGACATGTACCGCCTGATGAACGAGGTGGACGATCTGCTGCAACAGGTGCTGGACTGCGAGAGCGCGGAGACCCTGTCCTATCAGCAGGCGTTCCTGCGCCATCTGGACATCGATCCGCTGTCGGCGGAGAAGGCGCAGCTGCGTGAAGCGGCAGCCAAACTCGATCTGAGCAACATCGCCGATACCGAAGAAGACCGTGATACGTTGTTGCAGCTGCTGTTCACCGTGGGCGTGGAGCCGCATATCGGCCGTGAAAAACCGGCGTTCGTGTACCACTTCCCGGCCAGCCAGGCGGCGCTGGCGGAGATCAGCACCGAAGACCACCGCGTGGCGGAGCGTTTCGAGGTGTATTTCAAGGGCATTGAGCTGGCGAACGGTTTCCGCGAGCTGACCGACGGCCGTGAACAACAGCAGCGCTTCGAGCAGGACAACCGCAAACGTGCGGAGCGCGGCCTGCCGCAGCAGCCGATCGACTACAACCTGTTGGCGGCGTTGCAGCACGGCATGCCGGAATGCTCCGGCGTGGCGCTGGGCGTGGATCGCCTGGTGATGCTGGCGCTGGGCGCCGAGAGCCTGAGCGAAGTATTAGCCTTCCCAGTCGGGATCGCCTGAGTTTCAGGCGGTAAGAAAAGCAAAAAAGGCCGGCATTTGCCGGCCCTTTTTTTATCGCGAGAAACGCTTACAGCCCCCCGGCGTCGCGCTTGGTGTTCGGCGCCGGCGTGGACGGCGGCGTACGGCCGTTGTTGGTCAACCGCGACAGCGTCTCGGTGCGCACCTGGAACGGCGGGTACGGCAGCGTGATGCCGTGCTCGCGGTAGCCCGCCAAGATCAACTGGTGGATCTCGTGACGCAGCGGCATACGGTGGCCCATCTCGGCGGCGTAAATACGCATCTCGAAGATCTGGATGCCCTGTTGCAGATCAACCAGGTAAACCTCCGGCGCCGGGTTATCCAGCACCAGCGAGCAGCGCTCGGCGGCGTTCATCAGGATCTTGGTCACTTCTTCGCTGTTGGCTTCGCCCGGCGCCGGTACGGTCAGCACCACACGGGTCAGGGTGTCGGACAGCGACCAGTTGACGAACTGTTCGGTGATGAAGGCTTTGTTCGGCACGATGATCTCTTTGCGGTCCCAGTCCGAGATGGTGGTGGCGCGGGTGTTGATCTTGGTGACGGTACCGGTCAGGTTGCGGATCGTCACGGTGTCGCCGATGCGGATCGGTTTCTCGAACAGGATGATCAGGCCGGAGATGAAGTTGGAGAAGATCTCCTGCATGCCGAAGCCCAACCCCAGACTGAGCGCGGTAACCACCCACTGCAGTTTCGACCATTCGATGCCGATCCAGGCGAAGCTGAGCACCGCGCCGAACACCAGCAACAGGTACTTGGTGATGGTGGTAATGGCGTAGCCGGTGCCCGGCGTCAGATCCAGGTGCTGCAGCACTGCCAACTCCAGCAGCGCCGGCAGGTTGCGCACCAGCTGCATGGTGATGATCAACACCAGAATGGCGATCAGAACCGCGCCGAGAGTGATTGGATGGGCGGTTTCCACGCCGTTCACCGTCGAGGTCACGTCCCACAGCGAGATGTTTTCCAGGAAGGCGAACGCGGAGTGGATCTCCGACCACAGCACGATCACCGACACCAGCGCGATCAGCGTCAGGATCGAGCGCACCAGCCGCAGCGACTGGGCGCTGATGGTGTCCAGATCGAAGTCCGAATCGTCCGGATCGATGGCGCCTTCAGTGCTGTTCGGGGTGTGCGAGGTTTCGTCTTCGCCGCGGGCGCGCTGGGCCAGGATGTCGGCGCGGCGCTGTTTGGCGCGATCGAAGGCGATGCGCCGCCGTTGGATCAGCATCCAGCGGCGGATGATGTGGTAGATGACCAGCAGCAGGAACCAGATCGCCACCGAGGTTTCCAGGCGCGCCAACAGCGCCTGCGCGGTGGTGAGGTAACCGACGGTCGAGGCCAGTGCCGCCAACAGCGGCGCCGACAGCAGCAGCCCCCAGAAGGCGCTGTTGAGCATGTTGTCGCCGGAGCCGTTTTTATCCAGATACAGCGGGATACCGGCGCGCTTCAGGCTGTGGGTGACCAGCGCCAGCGCCAGACACAGCAGGATGAAGCACAGCCGTCCCAGCGTGTTGGCGAACTCGCGTTCTTTCAGGCTATCGAAAGTGATCAGCGCCATGATCAGCGGCACGATCAGCCAGATCGACATCTTGTAGTAGCGCATGGCGCGCGAAACCTGCTTCGCCGGCCAGCGGAAGTGCACGATGAACAGCCCCTGAGGGTGGGCGAAGGCGGCGCAGATCATGCAGATCCACAGGATCGGCAGCGTGGCGGTCACCCCTTTGCCGATCGCTTCCGCCACCGGGTAGTTCCAGGCGCTCTGCAGGCCGTAACCGAGCGCGGCCCACAGCACTGGCAGCGGCATCGCCACCAGAATCGACCAGAATACGGTGCGCACCGTCAGGAAGAATTCGTCCTGCGTCACCTTGCCGACGCGGCTGCTGGCGCGCTCGAGGAAGGCGTGATAGTGCTTGCGCGAACTGATGCTGAAAATCACCAGCAGCAGGGCGCCGAAGATCGGGATCAGCGTTTCGCGGCTGGTCACCATCATCATGAAGGCGCCGCCGAGCTGCGACAGCGTGTCCAGCGACAGGACGCGGGTCAGATCGTGTGCCACGTTGAGCGGGTAGGAAAAGTTGATCGGATTAACGTCCGGCACCCAGAACAGATAGCGGTGGGTGGCGTCGCGGATCTCGTTCAACGCTTCGATCAGCTGGGTGTTGGCCACCTTCAGCTTGGTCAGCTCGAGGATTTGGGTGTCGCAACCGGACAGCAACGAGTTGAGCAGTTCGCGCTGGGTGCGCAGCTGAGCATCGACGATGCGCTGCTCCTGGTTGGTCAGCGCGCTGCCGTCGTCGCGTTTGAATTCGCGCTGCGACAGTTTTTCCAGTTGATTTTCAAACTGCAGGCGCTGCACGCGCAGCTGGGCCATGTCGCCGTCCAGCTGTTGCGGCTTGGGCATTTCCGGCAGCGTTGCCACCTGGGCGCGCAGGGTTTCCCCTAACGCCGACGACGAGCCGAGCCACTGGGCCTGTTCGATGATGGTGCTCAGCGCCTGGCGCACCTGCAGCGTCTGCGCCGCCGCCTGCCGCTGCTGCGATGAAATCAGATCCATGCGCTGCGCCTGGCTGTTCAGCGCGGCGGACAGTTCGCGGTTGATCTGCAGCTGTTGGCTGAGGCTTTTTGGCAAGTCGCCGTTCTGCTCGGCCAGCTGCTCGGTTTTTTCCAGCGCCAGTTCCGCTTCGCGTTGGCGCTGGGCGTTGAGGTTGTTGCGCAGCGCCTGCAGCTGAACGTCTATTTTCTCGTGGCGCTTTTTATAGACCTCGGCGCGCATGCGCGCCAGCTCCTGACGGTTGTTGGCCGACAGCTGCGCCAGCTCCAGCTCGTCCACTTTGGCTTTGCGCGCCGCGGCTTCGGTCTGCAGCAGGGCCAGGGCGGCCTGCGCGTACGGGGTGGTCGGGTTGGCGGGCTGCGCCTGCAGACGGCGCTGCACTTCGGTCAGCGCGCGGCGGGCGTCGGTCTGCTGCTGCGGCAGCTGGCCGAGCGAATCGCTGATTTCCCGCGTGCGATCCTGCTCTTGCTGCAGCAGGCGCGCCTGTTCCAGCAGCAGGCTGCTGGTTTGCAGGATCTGCTGTTCCAGCTCGGCGGCCGGCAGATCGTCGCCGTTCGGCAGGATCTTGTTGCTTTCCAGCACCAGCTGACGGCGCAGCTCCTGCGTCATCTTAGGGAAATCGTCGATCACCCTCTGATACTGCTCGGAGCGAGTCTGCGACTCTTTACGCTCCGTCAGCCAGTTGAGGGCGCTTTGCAGCGCCTCGGTGGTTTCCGCCTGATTCGGGGCGTTTTTGCTGCTTTCCGCCTGCTTCAGCTCCTGTTTGAGCTGGTTCTCGGTCGGCACGGGGGCGGCCAGCGCCGGTTGCCACAGCAGGCAACCGAGCAAAAGCGTGATGATCAGGCGCACGGCGTCGATTCCTTTAGAGCGGGGTCTGTGGTGTTTCAGCGGCGGCCGGGATTTCGGCGAAGGCCTCACCCATGCGGGTGACGGTGCCGTTATGCAGCTGCGGCGCAAACTGCACGCTGCCTGCGGTAAACAGGTTGATCACCGTGGAGCCGAGTTTGAAACGGCCCATCTCGGCGCCTTTTTCCAGCGCGATGGCGCCTTCTTCACCGGCGGCCGGGTAGGTCCAGCGCTTGATGATGCCTTCGCGCGGCGGTGTGACGGTGCCGGCCCAGACGGTTTCGATGCTACCGACGATGGTGGCGCCGACCAGGATTTGCACCATCGGTCCGATGTCGGTGTCGAACACGCAGATCACTCGCTCGTTGCGCGCGAACAGGTTAGGCACGTTGGCGGCGGTGAGCGGGTTGACCGAAAACAGATCGCCCGGCACATAGATCATTTCACGCAGCACGCCGGCGCACGGCATGTGCACGCGGTGGTAATCGCGCGGCGCCAGATAGGTAGTGGCGAACAGGCCGTTGCGGAACGGCTCGGCCAACAGGTAGTTGCCGGCCAGCAGTGCCTCCAGGCTGTAGTGGTGGCCTTTGGCCTGGAAGATTTGATCCTCGCGGATCGGGCCGAGCTGGCTGATGGCGCCATCGGCAGGCAGCGCCAGCCAGTTGGCGTCGGCGATGATCGGGCGCGCGCCATCGCGCAGCGGGCGCACGAAGAAGTCGTTGAAGGTGGCGTAAGACGTCAGGTCCGGGTTTTGCGCTTCCTGCATGTCCACGCGGTAGTAGCGGGCGAAGGTTTTGACCACCAGTTGGGTCAGCCAGCCTGCCTGTTTGTCGGCGCCCCAGCCCGCCAGGCGGGTCAGCGCCAGCTTCGGTAGCCAATATTGCAGTTTAATCTTGATGCTATCCAGCACGTTAACCTCGTGAATCAGGGTAAAGGGCGCGCATTGTAACGAGGGCCTCGCCGTCGTCAATGCTCGCCCGTCAGTGTCAGTCTGCGGCGTCCGTGAAGTTCTTGCGAACCTTCACCTGAGCCATGCTTTCCAGAATGCGGTGATAGTTGTCGAAACGCTCTTCCGCGATATCGCCTTTCTCCATCGCCGCGCGGATGGCGCAGCCGGGATCGGTATCGTGGCGGCAGTCGCGGAATTTGCAACCGCCTAAATAATCACGGAATTCGACAAAGCCGCGGGTGATTTGTTCCGGCTCCAGGTGCCACAGGCCAAACTCGCGCACCCCCGGGGAGTCGATCACGTCGCCACCGTGCTGGAAATGGTACAGCCGCGCGGCGGTGGTGGTATGTTGACCGAGGCCCGAGACGTCGGAAACCTGATTTACCAGAATTTGCTCTTCAGACGGCGGCAGCAGCGCGTTCAGCAGGCTGGACTTGCCGACTCCCGACTGGCCGGCGAAGATGCTGATGCGCCCGGCGAGCGCCTGTTCGAATTCCGCCATGCCTTCCCGCGTCTGGCTGGAGACTTCCAGCACCCGGTAGCCAATCTTGCGATAGATATCCATCATGCCGTCGACCAGCTTGCGCGCTTCGGCGTCCAGCAGGTCAATTTTGTTGAGCACGATCAGCGGCTCGACTTCGAGCGTTTCGCAGGCCACCAGATAGCGGTCGATGATGTTCAGCGACAGCTCGGGCAGGATCGCCGACACGATGACGATCTGATTGATATTGGCGGCGATCGGTTTCACGCCGTCGTAGAAGTCCGGGCGCGTCAGCACCGAGGTGCGCTCGTGTACCGCTTCCACAATGCCTTTTACCCCTTCATGGGTGCCCAGGCCGGGGCGCCACACCACGCGATCGCCGGTGACCAGCGAACGCAGCGTGCGGCGGATATTGCAGCGGTGCTGAGTGCCATCCGGCGCCTCAACGTCGGCGTGCATGCCGAAACGGCTGATGACGACGCCTTCCTGCGGCTCGCCCAGCTGGGAATCATCCGGTTCCGGTTTGTTATCAGCGCGTTTCAGACGGCGCTGATGGTTCGCCTGCACGCGGCGTTGCTGACCTTTGGACAGTTTGTTCTTACTCACTGCGCCTCACTTGAATCGGTTTTATACCTTTACGTATACGCACAGCTGCGGCGAGGGACTAGCCCCGGGCGCAGCCTTGAACCCGTCAGGGTATATGTCGCCGATGGCGACCAAAAAGACTATGATACACGCTATTTTATATTAAATAACCGTTGTTAGCCGCCGGCTGCGGCGCGTTGCCACCGGCGGCGCCCGTCGTCTCGTCCGCACAGCGTTTTTCTCTCGGCTTTTAGGCAGGAAACATCATGACAGGAAACGAAAATAACCTGATTTGGATCGATTTGGAGATGACCGGGCTGGATCCCGAGCGTGACCGCATTATCGAGATCGCCACGCTGGTCACCGACGCCAACCTGAACATCCTGGCGGAAGGGCCGGTGATCGCCGTGCACCAATCCGACGAGCAGCTGGCCTTGATGGACGAGTGGAACGTGCGCACCCATACCGGCAGCGGGCTGGTGGAGCGGGTGAAAGCCAGCCGCCAGGACGATCGCGCCGCTGAGCTGGAAACGATAGCCTTCCTGCAGCAGTGGGTACCGGCCGGCAAATCGCCGATCTGCGGCAACAGCGTGGGCCAGGATCGCCGTTTCTTGTTCCGTTATATGCCGGAGCTGGAGGCCTACTTCCATTACCGCTATCTGGACGTCAGCACGCTGAAGGAGCTGGCGCGCCGTTGGAAGCCTGAAATTCTCGGCGGCTTTAAGAAGCAGGGCACCCATCAGGCGCTGGATGACATCCGTGAATCGGTGGCCGAACTGGCTTATTACCGCGAACATTTCATTCAGCTTTAAGGCGATGACGGCCCCTGCGGGGAAAAAACGCCGTTTTTAGCCGCTTAATTCGCCAATCTGGCGCTTTAATCGGCAATCAAACAAAAATCGCGTTTTTTTGCTTTCAGGGGCTTGCGACAAAAAGGATTTCTCGTATAATGCGCACCCCGTACCGATGAAGAATTTCGTAACGTTCCACCATCGATACGCCGGGCGGGAATAGCTCAGTTGGTAGAGCACGACCTTGCCAAGGTCGGGGTCGCGAGTTCGAGTCTCGTTTCCCGCTCCAAATTCAACAATGTCGCGATGCGGCATGATGAGTAAATAAAGCAGTATCAAGCAGTACCTATGCGACGCGGGAATAGCTCAGTTGGTAGAGCGCAACCTTGCCAAGGTTGAGGTCGCGAGTTCGAGCCTCGTTTCCCGCTCCAAAAATTCAAAGGTCACGCCAGTATTTGGTGGCCGGATGCCAAAAGCATCTCAATGCGGGAATAGCTCAGTTGGTAGAGCACGACCTTGCCAAGGTCGGGGTCGCGAGTTCGAGTCTCGTTTCCCGCTCCAATTTTCTCTTCGTTTCAAACTCAAATCCAACGCCTTATCCGGCGCGGGTTTTTGTCCCGTTTTACACGCCTGGTAAAAATGTTGTAAACAGAGTTATCCACAGCCTCTGTACATAAACTCGCCTGCCTGAAAAATCAACGTCATACAAATTAAATATTTATCTATTTGATTTGTATGCTTATTTATTTATCCCAAAACGTTATGCCGATCACTTGCTCTTTTTGTTGCAGTTGAAAGACAACGTGTTTTTATTTTTATGCACAAATCCACAGAGTGAGTCTTCCGGCGATACGCCTGAATGGCGTACGCCGTCAGGCATCCCTTGGCAAACCTTTTTCCACAGCCCGTATCAGCCGCTTTTTCTGCGCCGTCTGCACCTCGATACCCTGCGCTTCGCGGCGAGCGAGCTGTTGCGCCAGCGCCCAGTGGATATGTTCATCCAGCATGGCGTCTTGGCCCAAACGCGTGCGCAGTGCGAGCACGATGCTGTCTTCGTAGGGCGCATTGCCCAGCGCCACTGCGATATTGCGCAGCCAGCGCAGGTGGCCGATGCGGCGTATCGCCGAGCCTTCGGTGATGCGCAGGAATTTTTCTTCCGTCCAGTTGAACAGATCGAGCAGCTGCGGCGCATGCAGCGCGGCGCGGGGGCTGAAATCGTCTTCGTCGGTGAGCTGAGAAAAGCGGTTCCACGGGCAAATCAGCTGGCAGTCGTCGCAGCCGTAGATGCGGTTGCCGAGCAGCGGACGGAATTCTTCCGGGATCGCGCCTTCCAGCTCGATGGTCAGGTAGGAGATGCAGCGCCGGGCATCGACGGTGTAGGGCGCGACGATGGCGCCGGTCGGGCAGGTGGTGATGCAGGCAACGCAGCGGCCGCACTGCTCTTCCTGCGGCTGATCCACCGGCAATGGCAGGTCGATCAGCAGTTCGCCGAGGAAAAACCACGACCCGGCTTCACGGTTGAGAATTAGTGAGTGTTTACCAACCCAGCCAATGCCCGCTTTGGCGGCCAGCGCGCGCTCCATCACCGGCGCAGAATCGACAAAGGGGCGAAAATTCAACTCGCCGCAGTATTCCTGGATCTGATCGCCCAGCTTTTTCAGACGCTGGCGCAACAGCTTGTGATAGTCGCGCCCCAGCGCGTAGCGGCTGACGTAGCCCAGTTGCGGGTTCTGCAGGGTGCTGGCAAACGCCGCCTTGGCCGGCAGGTAGTTCATGCGCACGCTGATCACCCGCAGCGTGCCCGGCAACAGCTCGTGAGGGCGCGCGCGCAACATGCCGTGGCGCGCCATCCATTCCATCTCGCCGTGGTACTGCTTGTCGAGCCAGGCCTGCAGCTTCGGCTCTTCCAGGCTCAGATCGGTATCGCAGATGCCAACCTGCTGGAATCCTAGCGATTGCCCCCATTGCTTGATATGTTGGGCGAGTTGATGGAGATCGAGGGGGTGCGTCATGACGGGCCACAGTGAAAAAGCATACGCTGACAGTTTACCACACTCTGTCTGGCCTGCGGATTGGATCCGTCGCTCGGAACCCGCGGCGGCGGCCTCGCTCGGTCTTTCTCTTTACGATTTAATGCTGCGCGCCGGTCAGGCGGCCTACGTTCTGGCGCGCGACACTTATCCCTCCTGCAACCACTGGCTGGTGCTCTGTGGCCACGGCAACAACGGCGGCGACGGCTATGTGGTGGCGCGCCTGGCGAAGGCGGCGGGCGTGCAGGTGGCGCTGATCGCCTGCGAAGGCGCGCGGCCTTTGCCGCCGGAGGCCGCAGCGGCCCGCGAGGCCTGGCTGGCTGCCGGCGGCGACATTCTGCCGGCGAACAGCCGCTGGCCGGCGTCTGTTTCGCTCATCATTGATGGCCTGCTAGGCACAGGCCTCGGCAGCGCGCCGCGTGCGCCCTACGACGCGCTGATCGAGGCCGTCAACCGCCATTCGGCGCCGGTGGTGGCGCTCGATATCCCGTCCGGCCTGCTGGCGGAAAGTGGCGCGACGCCGGGTCCGGTCGTGCGTGCCGCGCACACCATCACGTTCATTGGCCTCAAGCCGGGTTTGCTGACCGGGCAGGCGCGCGACTGGGTCGGGCAACTTCATCAGAATACGCTAGGCTTATCGGATTGGCTGGCGAAGCAACCGGAACAGATTCAGCGGCTTACCGCCGAGGCGTTGCCGCGCTGGCTGCATCCGCGGCGCCCCTGCGCCCATAAGGGCGAGCATGGCCGTCTGCTGCTGGTGGGCGGCGACCGCGGATTCGGCGGCGCCATTCGCATGGCGGCGGAAGCGGCGCTGCGCAGCGGGGCTGGATTGGTGCGAGTGCTTACTCACATTGAGCACGTCGCGCCGCTGCTGGCGGCCAGGCCGGAGTTGATGGCGCAGGCGCTGGACGAGACGACCTTGCGGCAGGCGATGCAATGGGCGGATGTGCTGGTGATCGGTCCGGGGCTTGGCCAGGCTGAGTGGGGCAAAAATGCCTTGAACGTGCTGCAAACCAGCGATAAACCGGCCTTGTGGGACGCCGATGCGCTGAACTTGCTGGCATTAAATCCCGAGAAACGGCAGAATCGCGTGATGACTCCGCATCCTGGAGAGGCTGCGCGGCTGTTGAGCTGCAGCACTGTCGACATCGAGAGTGATCGCTTACTTGCCGTGCGCAAGCTGACGGCACGCTACGGCGGCGTGGCGGTGCTAAAAGGCGCCGGTACGCTGATCGCCGATGAGCAGGGGCAGATGGCGATCGCCGACGTCGGCAACGCCGGCATGGCCTCCGGCGGCATGGGCGATGTGCTGTCGGGCATCATCGGCGGTTTGCTGGCGCAAAAGCTCTCGCTGTATGATGCCGCCTGTGCGGGCTGCGTCGTACACGGCGCGGCCGGCGATCGCGTAGCGGAAAGACAAGGAACAAGAGGCATGTTGGCGACCGATTTACTGCCGGACATCCTTCATTTCGTTAACCCTGAGTGGGCAAAATAGACTTTATCGAATGAAAGAACTCGTTTTACCTCTGCCGGACGAGGCAGCGACTGTCGCTTTGGGCACCACTTTGGCCAAGGCCTGCGATCGCGCCAGCGTCATCTATCTCTACGGCGACCTGGGCGCCGGTAAAACCACCTTCAGCCGTGGTTTCCTGCAGGCGTTGGGGCATCAGGGCAACGTCAAAAGCCCAACCTACACGCTGGTGGAACCCTATGCCTTGCAGCCGCTGGCGGTGTATCACTTCGATCTGTATCGCCTGGCCGATCCGGAAGAGCTTGAATTTATGGGCATTCGCGATTACTTCGCGCAAGACGCCATCTGCCTGGTCGAATGGCCGCAGCAGGGCACTGGCGTGCTGCCGGAGCCGGATCTGGCGCTGCACCTCAGCTATCAGGGCGAGGGGCGAGAGGCGAAGATCGAGGCGATTTCCGCATACGGCAGCCAGCTGTTAGACCGCATTCATGGATCACAGGGATGATGCTGCAATGACGCATGTGTTGAAAAAATTTGCGGTCATCATGCTGATCGCCGTGCTGGGGCCGCTCGGCGCGTTGAACGCGCTGGCGGCGTCCTCGCTGTCCGATATCAAAGTGTCCAACGCCCAACGCGAAGCGACGGTGTCGGTGAGCTTCAATGGTCCGCCGGACTACGCGTTTTTCCCGCTGCACGGCCCGGAGCGCGTGGTGCTTGACGTCAACCAGAAAGGCAAGGTCGGCGGCCTGCCGCTCAATTTCAGCGGCCAAAACCTGGTGAAGAGCATTCGCTCCAGCGCGCCGAAAGACGCTCAGAGCGTGCGTTTGGTGTTTGATCTGACGCAGCGCGCCAAAACCCGCGTCGCCACCCGCCAGAACGGCGGCGTGCACACCGTAGTGTTCACTATCACGGCCGAAGGCAGTGCCAATACCGTAGTGCGTAAAGCGCCGGTTGCGGTCAATCCAACGCCGCGTCAGGCACCCGTCACGGTCAGCCAGCCACCGCGCCAGGCGCCGGTCGCGGTGCGTGAAGCGCCGGAGCCGCCGCTGCGCAAAGCGCCGACGGGATCGAATCCGTTTACCCATAAACAGACCGTGGTTGCAGGCACCGCCACCGAGGTGACGCCGCGCAGTAGCCGCGTTTCCGCCGGTTCCGGCGATCGGGTGGTGGTAGCGATCGACGCCGGCCACGGTGGCCAGGATCCGGGCGCCATTGGCCCGAGCGGGCTGAAAGAAAAGAATGTCACCATCGCCATCGCGCGCCGCCTGCAGGCGATGCTGGACGCCGATCCGCAGTTCAAACCGGTGCTGACGCGTAACGGCGACTATTTCATCTCGGTGATGGGGCGTTCCGACGTTGCGCGTAAACAGGGTGCCAACGTGCTGGTCTCCATCCACGCCGACGCCGCGCCGAACCGCAGCGCCAGCGGGGCTTCCGTCTGGGTGCTGTCCAATCGCCGCGCCAACAGCGAAATGGCCGGCTGGCTCGAACAGCATGAGAAGCAGTCTGAGTTGCTCGGCGGCGCCGGCGATTTGCTGGCCAACAGCCAGGCCGATCCTTATCTGAGCCAGGCGGTGCTGGACCTGCAGTTCGGCCACTCGCAACGCGTCGGGTACGATGTGGCGGTGAAGGTGCTGCAGCAGTTGCAGAGCGTCGGATCGTTGCATAAACGCCGGCCGGAACACGCCAGCCTGGGTGTATTGCGTTCGCCGGATATTCCCTCGCTGCTGGTGGAAACCGGATTTATCAGTAATAGCACGGAGGAGCGGCTGCTGGGCAGTAGCGCGTATCAGGAGAAGATTGCCAAGGCCATTCATAACGGCCTGCGCAGCTACTTCCTGGCGCATCCGCTGCAAGCCGACCCAAAGGTGGAAAACCGACCGCTGGACGTCGCAGCGGCGGTTAACACCTCAACACCAGACGTGCGCCAGCCGGAGCCTATCGTGAGCTCGGCCGGCGCGAGCCGCAGCGTAAGCGGCAAGACTCAGATCCATGTGGTGAAACGGGCGGAGACGCTGTCCGGCATCGCCGACAGCTACGGCACGACCATGGCGGCGCTGCGGGATCTGAACAAACTGAAAAAAGACGGCGTGTGGGTCGGGCAACGTCTGAAGGTGCCGGCGGGGAAAACCGCCGCCGTCACCGCCGTCGCCAAGGCGAAAACGCCGGCGAAGAAGCCGTCTAAACATAAAGTGGCCCGCGGGGACACGCTGTCCTCTATCGCTTCTCGTTATGGGGTCAGCGTCGGCGATCTGAAACGGGTCAATAATCTGAAGTCGGACGTCGCGCCGCTGGACCGGACGCTGACCATTCCGCAGGCCTAGCGCCACCGCTACAGGAGTCAGCATGCCTATCCAGGTGTTACCGCCACAGCTCGCCAAC
Source organism: Serratia bockelmannii (assembly GCF_008011855.1). GTDB lineage: Bacteria > Pseudomonadota > Gammaproteobacteria > Enterobacterales > Enterobacteriaceae > Serratia > Serratia bockelmannii. Next base: position 492,862 of record NZ_VOUX01000002.1, on the reverse strand, counting down.
CAGATCGCCGCCGGAGAGGTGGTTGAACGCCCCGCGTCGGTCGTCAAAGAGCTGGTGGAAAACAGTCTGGACGCCGGTGCGACGCGCATCGATATCGATATCGAACGCGGCGGTGCCAAGCTGATCCGCATTCGCGATAACGGCTGCGGCATCGGCAAGGGCGATTTGGCGCTGGCGCTGGCGCGGCACGCTACCAGTAAAATCAGCACGCTCGATGACCTGGAAGCGATCGTCAGCCTCGGTTTTCGCGGCGAAGCGCTGGCCAGTATCAGCTCGGTTTCCCGTTTGACCCTGACGTCGCGCACCGCCGAACAAAGCGAGGCGTGGCAAGCCTATGCCGAAGGGCGCGAGCAGGCGGTGACGGTCAAACCCGCCGCGCACCCGGTCGGCAGTACGCTGGAAGTGCTGGATTTGTTTTACAACACGCCGGCGCGCCGCAAGTTCATGCGTACCGAGAAAACCGAATTCGGCCATATCGATGAAGTGGTGCGGCGCATCGCGCTGGCGCGTTTCGATGTGGCGATCAACCTCAGCCACAACGGCAAACTGATCCGCCAATACCGGGCGGCGAAAGAAGAGAGCCAGCACGAACGCCGTTTGGGCAGCATCTGCGGCCCGGCGTTTTTACAGCATGCGCTGAACATCGACTGGCAACACGGCGATCTGAGTATCCGCGGCTGGGTGGCGGATCCGGCGGGGGCGCGCCAGCTGGGTGAGATGCAATACTGCTACGTCAATTGCCGCATGATGCGCGATCGCTTGATCAATCACGCGATTCGTCAGGCCTATCAGGATCAGCTAAAAGACGATCAGCAGCCCGCTTACGTGCTGTATCTGGAAGTCGACCCGCACCAGGTGGACGTCAACGTTCATCCCGCCAAACACGAGGTGCGTTTCCATCAGGCGCGGCTGGTACACGATTTTATCTACCAGGCGGTGACCACCGTGCTGCAACAGGCCGGTCAGACACCGTCGCTGCCGCTGGCGGAAACGCCCGACGAAGCGCCCGCGCCGGTCTGGCAGCAGGAAAACCGCGTCGCCGCCGGCGGCAACCATTTTTCTCAGCCGGCGCCGCGTCGCGAAACGCCGTCATCGGCCGGCGCCGTCCGCGAGCGCGCGCCGCAGCCCGGTTGGCAAACGGCGGGCGGTTACCAGAAACGCGAAGGCGAGCTGTACGGCAAACTGATGCAGCCCGCCACCGAGCCACCGGCCGATGCGGCGCCGGAAGTTTCGAGCAAGCCGCCGCTGTTCCCGCCGGCGAAAGCCGCCGTGGAAACGCCGTTGGCGAGCGGACAACACAGCTTTGGCCGGGTGCTGATGATCCATCCGCCGTGCTACGCGCTGATTGAACAGCGCCAGCAGCCGGCGTTGCTCAATCTGACGGTGGCCGAACGCTGGCTGCGCCAGGCGCAGCTCAATCCGCCGACGGAAGGGCTGCGGCCGCAACCGCTGCTGATACCGATCAAGCTGACGTTGGATAAGAACGAAGCGGCGGCCATTGCACGGCATCAGGCGCTGCTGACGATGATGGGGCTGGATCTGCAGACGGATCACGGCCGTGTGACGCTGCGCGCAGTGCCTTTACCATTACGCCAACAAAATTTACAAAAACTGATACCCGAACTGTTAGGCTATCTGGCCGAACATCAGGAGATGTCGCCCGCGGTGCTGGCCACCTGGCTCGCTCGCCGTCTTGGCAGCGAACATGAACAGTGGAACACCTCGCAAGCGATACAATTGCTGACCGACGTTGAACGACTTTGCCCGCAGCTGGTCAAATCGCCACCGAGCGGACTTTTACAACCCGTTGATTTACAGGCCGCACTGGCGGCCCTCAAGCATGACTAACACTGAAATGACACCACGTCCCCCGGCTATTTTCATCATGGGGCCGACCGCCTCAGGCAAGACCGCGCTGGCGATCGCGCTGCGCGAACGCCTGCCGGTGGAACTGATCAGCGTCGATTCCGCGCTGATTTACCGCGGCATGGATATCGGCACCGCCAAGCCGAGCGCCGAAGAATTGGCGCAGGCGCCGCATCGGCTGATCGATATTCGCGATCCCGCCGAAGCTTACTCGGCCGCGGAGTTCCGCGCCGACGCGCTGAAGGAGATGGCCGATATCACCGCCGCCGGGCGCATTCCGCTGCTGGTCGGCGGCACCATGTTGTATTTCAAGGCGTTGCTGGAAGGATTGTCGCCGCTGCCCTCCGCCGATCCCGCGGTGCGCGAGCGCATCGAACGCCAAGCGGCGGAGCAGGGCTGGGAGGCGCTGCACCGTCAGTTGCAGGCGATCGATCCGGTCGCGGCAGTGAGAATTCATCCGAATGATCCGCAGAGACTGTCCAGAGCACTGGAAGTTTTTTTTATTTCGGGTAAAACTTTAACGGAACTGACTCAAATTTCGGGTGAATCGTTACCGTATCAAGTTCACCAATTTGCGATAGCGCCGACCAGCCGTGAGTTGATCCATCAACGCATCGAGCTGCGGTACCATCAAATGTTGGCGGCGGGTTTTGAGACGGAAGCGCGTGCACTTTTCGCACGGGGTGATTTGCATACGGACTTGCCCTCCATTCGCTGTGTCGGTTACCGCCAGATGTGGTCATACTTGTCTGGTGAAATTAGTTACGATGAGATGGTTTATCGTGGTATTTGCGCAACACGTCAGTTGGCTAAACGTCAGATGACCTGGTTACGGGGTTGGGAGTCGGTCCATTGGTTGGACAGTGAAAAGCCGGGAGAGGCTTTGGACTCGGTGACACAGGTTGTTAGTGCATAGGTTGGGTGATTGTGTACAATTGCTGAGTATTCAGCGCGCAAATTTTTTACGTCGTTTATTTTAGAGCCGACAGGTTCTTAGTTACAAACAACAAGCAAATAAGGAAAAGATAGAATGGCTAAGGGGCAATCTTTGCAAGATCCGTTCCTGAACGCATTGCGTCGTGAACGTGTTCCGGTTTCTATTTATTTGGTGAATGGTATTAAGCTGCAAGGCCAGATTGAGTCTTTTGACCAGTTTGTCATCCTGTTGAAGAACACGGTTAGCCAGATGGTGTACAAGCACGCTATCTCTACCGTCGTCCCGTCACGCCCGGTTTCGCATCACAGCAACAACCCGAGCGGCGGTTCAAGCAACTATCACCATGGCAACAATCCGTCTGCGCAGCAACAGCCGCAGCAGGAAAGCGATGACGCTGAATAAAGCGCGTTGCAAGTCAACCATGACGGGGAGCATAAGCAGCCGCGGGCTGTTTATGTCCCCCAAACTCACGGTGAGTGTCCGTTTGAGAGGTTGCACGCTTGTTTGACCGTTATGAAGCCGGTGAGCAGGCCGTACTGGTTCATATCTATTTCTCGCAAGACAAAGATACGGAAGACCTCAGCGAGTTCGAATCGTTGGTTTCCTCAGCCGGTGTCGAAGCTTTGCAAGTGGTGACTGGTAGCCGCAAAGCCCCGCATCCGAAGTACTTTGTCGGCGAAGGAAAGGCCGAAGAAATTGCAGATGCGGTGAAAGCCAGCGGCGCGTCTGTTGTCCTGTTTGATCATTCCCTTTCCCCGGCGCAGGAAAGAAACCTCGAGCGCCTGTGCGAATGCCGGGTGATCGATCGCACCGGGCTGATTTTAGACATCTTCGCCCAGCGTGCCCGCACCCATGAAGGTAAGCTGCAGGTGGAGCTGGCGCAGTTGCGTCACATCGCCACGCGTCTGGTACGCGGTTGGACGCACCTGGAGCGGCAAAAAGGGGGGATTGGCCTGCGCGGGCCGGGGGAAACCCAGCTTGAGACCGACCGTCGCCTGTTGCGCGATCGCATCAGCTTGATTCTGCGCCGCCTGGAGCGGGTAGAAAAGCAGCGTGAACAAGGCCGACGCGCGCGGACCCGTGCCGATGTGCCGACCGTATCGCTGGTGGGCTACACCAACGCCGGCAAATCCACCCTGTTTAACCGAATAACGTCTGCCGAGGTGTATGCGGCGGACCAGCTATTTGCCACCCTGGATCCTACGTTGCGGCGCATTGACGTGCCGGACGTGGGGGATACCGTGTTGGCGGATACCGTAGGCTTTATCCGGCACCTGCCGCACGATCTGGTGGCCGCCTTCAAGGCGACGCTGCAGGAAACGCGCCAGGCGTCTTTGCTACTGCACGTCATCGATGCCGCAGATCCGCGCGTCGATGAGAACATCGAAGCGGTGAACACCGTGCTGGCGGAGATAGACTCGGATGAAATTCCTACACTGTTAGTGATGAACAAAATAGATATGCTGGACGATTTTGTGCCGCGTATCGACCGCAACGACGAAAACCTGCCGATCCGGGTGTGGCTGTCCGCCGCCAGCGGAGAGGGTATTCCGTTGCTGTATCAGGCGTTGACGGAGCGCTTATCGGGGGAGATCGCGCATTACGAATTGCGCTTACCGCCACGGGCAGGCCGTCTTCGCAGCCGTTTTTACCAGCTTCAGGCGATTGAAAAAGAGTGGAACGAAGAGGACGGCAGCATTGGCGTGGTGGTGCGAATGCCGATCGTCGAATGGCGTCGTCTCTGCAAGCAAGAACAGGACCTGATTGACTTTATCGTATGATCATATCCTGTTACATTTATGCTTCGCGAAAGCCTGAAGTACCCAATCACAGAATATGGAGCTAAAACATGGCGTGGAATCAGCCCGGTAATAACGGACAGGACCGCGACCCGTGGGGGAGCAGCAATAATAATGGCGGCAACTCTGGCGGTAACAACAAAGGCGGTCGTGATCAAGGGCCACCTGATTTGGACGATATCTTCCGCAAACTGAGCAAGAAATTGAGCGGTTTCGGCGGGGGCAAAGGCTCCAACAGCAATAGCGGCGGCACCGGCACCTCTGGTCCGGGCTTCAGCGGCCGCATTATCGGTATCGCGGCGGTTGCCGTGGTGGTGATCTGGGCCGCCAGCGGCTTCTACACCATCAAGGAAGCCGAACGCGGCGTTGTGACGCGTTTCGGTAAGTTCAGCCACCTGGTGCAGCCGGGCCTGAACTGGAAGCCGACCTTCATCGATGACGTGCGTCCGGTGAACGTGGAGTCCGTGCGCGAGCTGGCGGCGTCCGGCGTGATGCTGACCTCCGATGAAAACGTGGTGCGCGTGGAAATGAACGTGCAGTACCGCGTGACCAACCCGGAAGCGTACCTGTTCAGCGTCGTCAATGCCGACGACAGCCTGAGCCAGGCGACCGACAGCGCCCTGCGCGGCGTGATCGGCAAATACTCGATGGACCGCATCCTGACCGAAGGCCGTACCGTGGTGCGTAACGATACGCAGCGCATGTTGGAAGAGACTATTCGTCCTTACAACATGGGTATCACGTTGCTGGACGTCAACTTCCAGGCGGCGCGTCCACCGGAAGAGGTGAAGGCGTCGTTCGACGATGCGATCGCTGCGCGTGAGAACGAGCAGCAATACATCCGTGAAGCGGAAGCTTACGCCAACGAAGTTCAGCCGCGTGCGAACGGCCAGGCGCAGCGTCTGCTGGAAGACTCCAAGGCTTATAAAGACCGTACCGTCCTGGAAGCTCAGGGTGAGGTGGCGCGCTTTGCCAAGCTGTTGCCGGAATACAAGTCCGCACCGCAGATTACTCGCGAGCGTCTGTATATCGAAACCATGGAAAAAGTGCTGGGCCATACCCGTAAGGTGTTGGTGAGCGACAAAGGCAACAACCTGATGGTGCTGCCGCTGGATCAGATGCTGCGCGGTCAAGGCGCGGCAACGGAGAGCGGCAACAAGGATACCAGCCTGATTCGCCTCAATCCGAATCCTGCGCCGGCTGCCAACAGCAGCGCTCCGCGTACCAGCGGCGGTTCGATTATGGATCAGCGCCGGGCGAATGCGCAGCGTGACGACACCACTCGCGTAGGGAGAGAGTAATCAATGCGTAAGTCTTTTGTAGTTATTGTCCTCGCGGTGCTGGTGGTGCTGTACGCTTCGCTGTTCGTGGTGCAGGAAGGCCAGCGCGGCATCGTGCTGCGCTTCGGCAAGGTTCTGCGCGACGGCGAAAACAAGCCGCTGGTGTATGCGCCGGGTCTGCACCTCAAGATCCCGTTCATTGAGACCGTGAAGAACCTGGATGCGCGTATTCAGACCATGGACAACCAGGCCGATCGCTTCGTGACCAGCGAGAAGAAAGACCTGATCGTCGATTCCTATCTGAAGTGGCGCATCAGCGACTTCAGCCGCTACTATCTGGCGACCGGCGGCGGCGACGTCTCCCAGGCCGAAGTGCTGCTGAAACGCAAGTTCAGCGACCGTCTGCGTTCCGAAATCGGCCGCCTGGACGTGAAAGACATCGTGACCGACTCGCGCGGCAAGCTGATGTCTGACGTGCGTGACGCGCTGAACACCGGCACCGTGGGTGACGGCGAAGAAGTGGCGACCACCGAAGCCGATGACGCTATCGCCTCTGCGGCGGCGCGCGTTGAACGGGAAACCACCGGCAAACAGCCGCAGGTTAACCCGAACAGCATGGCGGCGTTGGGCATCGAGGTGATCGACGTACGTATCAAGCAGATCAACCTGCCGGCCGAAGTGTCCGACGCCATCTACCAGCGTATGCGCGCCGAGCGTGAAGCGGTAGCCCGTCGTCTGCGCTCGCAGGGCCAGGAAGAAGCTGAGAAACTGCGCGCCAGCGCGGACTACGAAGTGACCCGTACCTTGGCGGAAGCCGAGCGTCAGGCGCGTATCACCCGCGGTGAAGGCGATGCCGAAGCGGCTAAACTGTTCGCCAACGCGTTCAGCCAGGATCCGGACTTCTATGCCTTTATCCGCAGCCTGCGTGCCTATGAGGCCAGCTTCAAGGACAACCAGGACGTGCTGGTACTGAGCCCGGACAGCGATTTCTTCCGCTACATGAAGTCGCCTGATACCCTGCGCAAATAAGCGCGGCAGGCAATCTGACCGAGGGCCCGTTTACGCGGGCCCTTTCTCGTTTTTGGGGGATGCATGAACTCAACGATTTGGCTGGCGCTCGGGCTGGTCCTGGTGCTGGAAGGGTTAGGGCCGATGCTGTTTCCGCAGGCCTGGCGCAAAATGATTGTGGCGATGTCGCAGCTGCCGGACGCGACGCTGCGGCGATTTGGTGGTGGAATAGTGGTTGCGGGCTGCGTGATCTACTACATGTTGAGCGGCCGCACGGGTCTTTAAAGTCTAGCCCAAAATTTATGCAATCGTATGCTAAAAGTGCTGAAAATCGAAAATTACGGTGGTAGAATCCATTTTTAAGCAATCGGTGATTTTGAAAAATGGGTAAGAACGTCGTCGTACTGGGCACCCAATGGGGTGACGAAGGTAAAGGCAAGGTTGTAGACCTGCTGACTGAACGGGCTCAATATGTTGTGCGCTACCAAGGTGGCCATAACGCTGGCCACACTCTGGTAATCAACGGTGAAAAAACCGTCCTTCATTTAATTCCTTCAGGTATTCTGCGTGAAAACGTCACCAGCATCATCGGCAACGGTGTTGTTCTGGCGCCGGACGCGTTGATGAAAGAAATGGGTGAACTCGAAGCGCGTGGCATCCCGGTACGCGAACGTCTGTTACTCTCTGAAGCTTGCCCGCTGATCCTGCCTTACCACGTTGCGTTGGACAACGCGCGTGAGAAAGCGCGCGGCGCGAAAGCGATCGGCACCACCGGTCGCGGCATTGGCCCGGCTTACGAAGATAAAGTGGCTCGTCGCGGCCTGCGCGTCAGCGACCTGTTCAATAAAGAAACCTTCGCCGTTAAGCTGAAAGAGATCGTCGATTACCACAACTTCCAGCTGGTCAACTACTACAAAGTTGAAGCCGTCGATTATCAGGCGACGCTGGACTACGTACTGTCTATCGCCGACATCCTGACCGCCATGGTGGTTGACGTTTCCGAACTGCTGGACGGCGCACGCAAGCGTGGCGACCTGATCATGTTCGAAGGCGCTCAAGGCACCCTGCTGGATATCGACCACGGTACTTATCCGTACGTGACCTCTTCCAACACCACCGCCGGCGGCGTGGCTACCGGTTCCGGCATTGGCCCGCGTTATGTGGACTACGTGCTGGGCATCGTGAAAGCCTACTCCACTCGCGTGGGTGCCGGCCCGTTCCCAACCGAACTGTTCGATGAAACCGGCGAGTACCTGTGCAAGCAGGGTAACGAGTTCGGCGCCACCACCGGCCGTCGTCGTCGTACCGGCTGGTTGGACGCGGTAGCGGTGCGTCGCGCGGTGCAGATCAACTCCCTGTCCGGCTTCTGCCTGACCAAACTGGACGTCCTGGACGGCCTGAAAGAAGTGAAGATCTGCGTGGGCTACCGCATGCCGGACGGCCGCGAAGTGGACACCACTCCGCTGGCGGCTGAAGGTTGGGAAGGCATCGAGCCTATCTACGAAATCATGCCGGGCTGGAGCGAAACGACCTTTGGCGTGAAAGAGCACAGCAAGCTGCCTCAGGCTGCGCTGAACTACATCAAGCGCATCGAAGAAGTGACCGGCGTACCGGTAGACATCATCTCTACTGGCCCGGACCGCAGCGAAACCATGATCCTGCGCGACCCGTTCGACGCATAATCAGGCTTTGCGGCATTAAACAAACCGGGCGCGTCCCGGTTTGTTTTTATCCTGACTCCCTCCGATTGCGGTTTCACGTCAAAAAATCCTTTCATAAACTCGCCTTAGGGCGCGGGATCCGCTAAATAATTAGCGACGAACTCTCCGGCTGGTTTATTATCCAATGAGTAATCTTTTGAATAGCGCCGAAAAGCGGCGTATCAGACGGGTAAAGTGATACCCAGAGGTAAGATGTGCAGTTAACAAGTTTTACTGATTATGGCCTGCGGGCGTTGATCTACATGGCCTCGTTGCCGCAGGACAAGATGACCAACATCTCGGAAGTGACTGAGGTTTATGGCGTGTCCCGCAACCATATGGTGAAGATCATCAATCAGTTGAGCCGGGTCGGTTTTGTCACGGCGGTGCGCGGCAAGCATGGCGGCATTCGTTTGGGTAAACCGGCCGAGAGCATTCGCCTCGGTGACGTCGTGCGGGCGCTGGAGCCGCTTGCGCTGGTTAACTGCAGCAGTGATTTTTGCCACATCACCCCTGCCTGCCGATTGAAGCAGGTGCTCCAACAGGGCGTACAGAATTTCCTTGAAGAGCTGGATAAGCATACGTTGGCCGACATGGTCGAAGACAATCCGCCGCTCTACAAGCTATTGCTTGTCGAATAAAACGATGTTGAGAAGACAAGGCTCAACGTCATCCTGCTGATGACAACGGAGGAACCGCAATGTCACAAGATCCATTCCTGGAACGAGAAGCAGAAAAATACGAATCCCCTATCCCCAGCCGTGAATATATCCTGGCCCATTTGGCGAAACGAGAAACGCCGGCCAGTCGCGAAGAACTGGGCAACGAATTGGGCCTCAGCGGTGAAGAGCAGCTGGAAGCGCTGCGTCGCCGCCTGCGCGCCATGGAGCGCGATGGCCAGTTAGTGTTTACCCGCCGCCAGTGCTATGCGCTGCCGGAGCGTTTGGATCTGCTGCGCGGCACGGTGATCGGCCACCGCGACGGCTACGGCTTCCTGCGCGTTGAAGGCAGCAAAGACGATCTGTACCTGTCTGCCGAACAGATGAAAATGGCGATCCACGGTGATGTGGTGCTGGCGCAGGCGCTGGGTGCGGACCGTAAAGGGCGCCGCGAAGCGCGCATCGTGCGCGTGCTGGTGCCGAAAACCAGCCAGATTGTCGGCCGCTTCTTCATGGACGCCGGTACCGGCTTCGTGGTGCCGGACGACAGCCGTCTGAGCTTCGATATTCTGATCCCAGCCGACAGCGTCAGCGGCGCGCGCATGGGCTTTATGGTGGTGGTGGAGCTGACTCAGCGCCCGACCCGCCGTACTAAGGCGGTCGGCAAGATCGTCGAGATCCTCGGCGACAAAATGGGCACCAGCATGGCGGTGGACATCGCGCTGCGCACCCATGAGATCCCGCATACCTGGCCGCCGCAGGTGGAAAAGCAGGTGGCCGATCTCAGCGAGCAGGTGCCGGAAGCGGCCAAGAAGGGCCGCGTCGATCTGCGCAAACTGCCGTTGGTCACCATCGACGGTGAAGATGCGCGCGACTTCGACGACGCCGTGTACTGCGAGAAAAAACGCGGCGGCGGCTGGCGCCTGTGGGTCGCGATCGCCGACGTCAGCTACTATGTGCGTCCACGCACCGCGCTGGATGACGAAGCGCGCAGCCGTGGCAACTCGGTCTACTTCCCGTCGCAGGTGATCCCGATGCTGCCGGAAGTGCTGTCCAACGGACTGTGCTCCCTGAACCCACAGGTCGATCGCCTGTGCATGGTATGCGAGATGACCATCTCTGCCCAGGGGCGCCTGTCCACGGCCAAATTCTACGAGGCGGTGATGAGCTCGCACGCCCGCCTGACCTATAACAAGGTGTGGCACATTCTGCAGGGCGATCAGGAGCTGCGCGAGCATTACCACCCGCTGGTCAAGCACCTGGAAGAGCTGCACGCGATGTATAAGGTGCTGGATAAGGCGCGCGCCGAGCGCGGCGGCATCGCGTTTGAAACCGAAGAAGCCAAATTCATCTTCAACGCCGAACGCCGCATCGAGCGCGTGGAGCCGACGGTGCGCAACGACGCCCACAAGCTGATCGAAGAGTGCATGATCATGGCCAACGTGGCGGCCGCGCGCTTTGTCGAGAAACGCAACGAGCCGGCGCTGTACCGCGTGCACGATCGTCCGAGCGATGACCACATCTCCGCGCTGCGTAGCGTGCTGAGCGAACTGGGGCTGACGCTGGGCGGCGGCAACAAGCCACAGCCGAAAGACTATGCGGTGCTGATGGATGAAGTATCCGAGCGCCCTGACCACGAAATGCTGCAAACCATGTTGCTGCGCTCGATGAAGCAGGCGATTTACGATCCGGAAAACCGCGGCCACTTCGGTCTGGCGCTGGCGTCTTACGGCCACTTCACCTCGCCTATCCGTCGTTATCCGGATCTGGCGCTGCACCGCGCGATCAAATATCAGCTGGCCAAAGAACACGGCGAGCCGAAAGAGCGCTGGACGCCGACCGGCGGCTGGCACAGCGAATTCGAAGAGATGCTGCAGCTGGGCGAACACTGCTCGATGACCGAGCGCCGTGCGGATGAAGCGACGCGCAACGTCGCCGACTGGCTGAAGTGCGACTTCATGCAGGATCACGTCGGTGAAGTGTTCAGCGGCATCATCTCCAGCGTGACCGGCTTCGGCTTCTTCGTACGCCTGAACGATCTGTTTATCGACGGGCTGGTGCACGTATCAACGCTGGATAATGATTACTATCGCTACGATAATATCGGCCAGCGCCTGATCGGCGAATCTTCCGGCACGGTCTATCGCCTGGGAGATACGGTGGAGATCCGCGTGGATGCGGTGCATATGGACGAGCGCAAGATCGACTTCGCGCTGGTATCCAGCACCCGCAAAGCGCGCGGTGAAGGCAAAACCGAGCGCGATCGCGCCAAGAAGGGCGGCCAGCGCACGCTGCGCGACAACGGTAGCGCGGGGCGCGGCAAGCGCCGTGGCGGCAAACCGCCAGCCAACTTCGAACCGGACAGCGCCTTCCGCAAGCAGGATGACACCAAGCCTGCGGACAACGTGAAGAAGGCGAAAAAGAAAGCCAAGAAAGCGTCCGACAAAACGCGGAAAATCGCGGCGGCGACCAAAGCCAAACGCGCAGCCAAGAAGAAAGGTGCCGAGCAGGCTTAACCTGCCGCACATCGTTATCATCGGCCGGTTATCGCCGGCCGCACGAATTTAAAAGAGCATCATGAGCGAAATTATTTACGGCATCCACGCCGTCAAAGCCCTGTTAGAGCGCGATCCGCAACGCTTCCTGGAAGTGTTTATCCTGAAAGGCCGCGAAGATCGCCGTCTGCAACCGCTGATCGCCGAGCTGGAAGCGACCGGCATCGTGATCCAGGTGGCGAACCGCCAATGGCTGGATGACAAGGTTGAAGGCGCGGTGCACCAGGGGATCATCGCCCGGGTGCGCGAAGGGCGTCAGTATCAGGAGAACGATCTGCCGGGCCTGCTGGAAAGCGTGGCGACCCCGTTCCTGCTGGTGCTGGACGGCGTGACCGACCCGCACAATCTCGGTGCCTGCCTGCGCAGCGCCGACGCAGCCGGCGTGCACGCGGTGATCGTGCCGCGCGACCGTTCCGCCCAGCTGAACGCCACCGCCAAGAAAGTGGCCTGTGGTGCCGCCGAAAACGTGCCGTTGATCCGCGTGACCAACCTGGCGCGTACGCTGCGTCTGCTGCAAGAGATGAATGTCTGGGTGGTGGGCACCGCCGGCGAAGCCGACCATACGCTGTATCAGAGCAAAATGACCGGCCCGATGGCGCTGGTGATGGGCGCGGAAGGCGAAGGCATGCGTCGCCTGACTCGCGAACACTGCGACGAGCTGATCAGCATCCCGATGGCCGGCACCGTCTCTTCGCTGAACGTGTCGGTCGCCACCGGCATCTGCCTGTTCGAAGCGGTGCGTCAGCGCGGCTGATTCTTCTGACGGGGGCCCCGTGCCCCCGTTAATTCCCCCTCTTGTGATCCCGCCTGCGGCAGAAATCTCTGCGCCGACCATACTTACTCCTGACGCTTTTTTCAGGGAGCACTCTCATGGTCTGGACTACGCACACCGTTTTTAACCAACCCAAGCCGCTGGGCAACAGCAACCTGTTTCTCTCCGATACGCCGCTGCGCGAAGCGTTGCAGCGTGAACAAGGCGGTTGGGACGCCGAGGTATTGGCCTCGCTGGGCCAGCAGCTCGGTACCCAGGAGTCGCTGGAGCTGGGGCGGCTGGCTAACGCCAACCCGCCGGAACTGTTGCGCTACGACGCCACTGGCCAGCGGCTGGACGACGTTCGCTTTCACCCCGCCTGGCATATTCTGATGCAGGGCCTGATCGCCAATCGGGTGCACAACCTGCCCTGGCAGGAGGATGCGCGCATCGGTTCCTTCGTGGCGCGCGCCGCGCGCTTTATGCTGCATGCGCAGGTCGAGGCCGGCACGCTGTGCCCGGTGACCATGACCTTCGGCGCCACGCCGCTGTTGCTGCAGGCTTTACCGGCCGAGTTTCGCTCCTGGCTGACGCCGCTGCTGTCGGACCGTTATGACGCTCACCTGCTGCCGGGCGGGCAAAAGCGCGGCCTGCTGATCGGCATGGGCATGACGGAGAAACAGGGCGGCTCCGATGTCTTGAGCAATACCACCACCGCCACGCCGCTCGGCGCGCGCGGGCCGGGCGAAGCCTACCGGCTGGTGGGGCACAAGTGGTTCTTCTCGGTGCCGCAGAGCGATGCGCACCTGGTGCTGGCGCAGGCCGAAGGCGGGCTGTCCTGCTTCTTCCTGCCGCGCATTTTGCCGGACGGCAGCCGCAACGCCATTCGCCTTGAGCGGTTGAAAGACAAGCTGGGCAACCGCTCCAACGCCAGCAGCGAGGTGGAGTTTCAGGATGCCACGGCCTGGCTGCTGGGCGATGAGGGCGACGGCGTGCGGCATATCCTGAAGATGGGCGGCCTGACCCGTTTCGACTGTTCGTTGGGCAGCCACGGCCTGATGCGCCGCGGGCTGTCGGTGGCGCTGTATCATGCGCTGCAGCGGCAGGCGTTCGGCAAGCTGTTGATAGAACAACCGCTGATGCGCCAGGTCTTGGCGCGCATGGCGCTGCGGCTGGAAGGGCATACCGCGTTGCTGTTCCGGCTGGCTCGCGCCTGGGAAAGCCGCAGCAATGAAGGCGAACTGATCTACAGCCGTCTGCTGACGCCGGCGGCCAAATACAGCATTTGCCGCCAGGGCATGCCGTTCATCGCCGAGGCGATGGAGGTGCTGGGCGGCATCGGTTACTGCGAGGAGAGTGAACTGCCGCGCCTGTACCGTGAAATGCCGGTGAACAGCATCTGGGAGGGCTCTGGCAACATCATGTGTCTGGACGTGTTGCGCAGCCTGCACAAACTGCCGGGCGCGCTCGAGATGTTGCAGTTCGAGCTGCAGCCGGTGCGCGGCCAGAATCGGTTGTTCGATCGCGCCTGGCGGCAGTGGCAGCAGCGTGCCCGGCAACCGCGTGAAGAGATGGGGCGGCTGCTGACCCAGCAGCTGTTCGACCTGTGCTGCGCCGCGCAGCTGCTGCAGCACGCCAGCCCGCAGATCGCCGACGCCTGGTGTCATCTGACGCTGGATCACCGTGGCGAGAGCCTGCTGTCGGCCGAGGTGTGCGAACTGCTGCTGAGTCGCGCCATCGGCGGTTAGGGAAAAGGGTGGCGCCCGGCGGCGAAAACCTTTTTAATTCAGCCTCACTCTGACAGGAAAATGCACATGGATATTCTCAGCGCGTTGGCGGCGTTTGCCTCTTACTTCTTCAGCGGCTTCGCCATGATTTTGGTGTTTCTGTTCGTCTATACCCGTATCACCCCGCACGATGAATGGGCGCTGATCAAGGCCGATAATCAATCCGCCGCCTTTGCTTTCATCGGCGCCTGCCTGGGGTATGTGATCCCGTTGGCCAGCGCGGCGATCAACTCGATCAGCCTGCTGGATTACCTGCTGTGGGGCGTAGTGGCGCTGGTGGTGCAACTCTTGCTGTTCGCGGCCGTGAAGATCTACATGCCGCGTATCAGCGAAAAGATCGAAGCGAATCACCTGGCCGCCGGGATTTTCCTGGGGGGCGTCTCCGTTAGCGGCGGCGTGTTGAATGCGGCTTGCATGAGCTATTAAAGGTATAAGATGGCGGAGGCGCGCCAGCCAAGCGGGTGCGCCTGTTCTTCCATCCGCAGGATGCGGTAATAGCTGGCGCCGTGTTGGTCGGCGGTGCGGGCAATGGCCAGTTCCGCTTCCTGCGGCGAACCGGGCAGATCGTTGAAAGTGATCTCGGCGATTTCACTGAGCGGCGTCACACGATCGGCGGGCGCCAGCTCGGCGGACTGTGCGCCGGTGCTGAGCAATCCCATGGAAAGCAAGAGGGAGGTGAGTGCGGTGGAGCGTTTCATGGCGTTCCCCTTCGTCAGATCCTGAATCGACACCCGCAACATGCGGCATGCTGTCCCTCAGTGTGCAACACCCTTCTTCAGCCAGTGCAAAGCCAGTGTAAATCTGCTTAAAAAATCCCCGCCTTAACGATACAGGATCGCCTGGGAATACCATTGGCCCGGCACGACGGTTTCGCTGTTCATGATGATCACGTAATAACGGGCGCCGGCGGCGGTGGCCTTGCGTTGGATCTCCGCTTCCACGTCCATCGGACTGCCGCGCACCACGGCGGTGATGGTGCCCATTTTCGCCAGTGCGGCGGTCTGCGCGCGGACGATCTCCTGCGCCTGTGCGGTGGGGGGCGGCGGCGGTTTCGGCGTGGTGGTCATGATGCCGCAGGCGGAAAGCTGTGCGGCCAGCGTCAGGGCGATGAGTGTGCGGACTAGCGTCATGGTGACCTCGAAAGAGCCGGTGCGATGGCTTCAGTGTAACGCAATATAAGCTGTAACAGATTGAGCTAACGCTGCTTCGCGCAAGTTTGTCATGATTAAGGCCAACAGGTGGAGTGAGGATGAACGGATGATCGAAATTCATGACGAGCGAGTGGGCGATATCGCGGTGATCCATGCGGTGCCGGCGGGGCAGTATCATCGGCCGCTGCCGACGGTGTTCTTCTGCCATGGTTATACCTCGTCGAAAGAGGTGTACGCCTACTTCGCCTATGCGCTGGCGCGTGCCGGTTTTCGGGCGGTGTTGCCGGATGCCGATCGGCACGGCGAGCGATTCGACGGCGATGAGGCGCAGCGCCTGGCGTCATTCTGGGAGATCCTGCGCAGCAATATCGACGAACTGCCGCAGATCAAGGCGCATTTCGAGCGGCTTGGCCTGATCGTCGACGGCCGCATCGGCGTCGCCGGCGCCTCAATGGGCGGCATGACCGCGCTGGGCGCCTTCGCGCGCTTTCCGTGGATCCGGGCGGCCGCCAGCCTGATGGGCTCAGGCTATTACCGTGCGCTGGCGCAAACGCTGTATCCGCCGTTGGGCGAAGAGGGCGAGGCACTCTCGCCGGCGGCGTTTGCGGCGCGCACCGCTGTGTTGGCGGAGTATGAGCTGGAAGGGCGTTTGGAGACGATCGCCGGGCGGCCGCTGCTGCTGTGGCACGGCGAGACGGACGACGTGGTGCCGGCGGCGGACAGCCTGCGTTTGGCGGCTGAACTGCGGCAGCAAGGCGCAGATGGCCGCTTGACGTCGTTCGTCGAGCCGGGCGTGAAGCACCGCATCACGCCGCTGGCGCTGTCCGCTACCACCGATTTCTTCCTCCGCGAGCTGTAATACGCATCCGGGCGCGATGCGTGGAATTGCGCCGCTCTCTGCGGGCTGTTTCGGTCATTGTTTGACGCATGGCGGAGGAGAATGTCAGCGTGAATTCTTTCAGGGCAGCAAGGAGCGGAGAGCATGATAAAGGGTATCAGCAATACGGCCGAGACAGCGCGCGGGCTGGTGGGAACGATGAAAGTGCGCGCCGATCTTAACTCAGCGGCCTTCAGCGAGATGTTGGGGGCAGCCGACGGCAAGGTGCGGCAAAACAAGGCGGATCCGCTGTCGCGCATCACCGCGCAGACGGTGCAAAACCTGACGGCGCTGTTTGCCTTCGCGCCGAAAGCGGCGGCCACTCACACCGCGGCGGCCGGTACGCTCTCCTTCGAGCAGCGGGTGACGCTGACGCAAAGCGCCGAGCTGCTGCAAACGCGGACAAACTATCTGCGGATGGCGCTGCAATTGCACAATCCGGGCAAAGCGTTCAGCGCGCCGGCGTTGCTCAAGCTGTGACAGGTGAGAAAGTGGAGCGCCCGACAAGCGGCGCTCCGGCGAGGATTGAGCGGGCTTTCTGATGAAGCCCTGGGGATTTCCCTGGCGTGGCGCGTCTTTTTAGCGGTACAGCTCGGCGCTGACGTGCATCGTGCTGTTGTCGCCCGGTTCGTGCAGGGCGATGATGCGATAAGAGGTCGCGCCGCGTTGATCGGCGATTTTACTGACCTGGCTGCTGGCGTCATCCGGCGAAACCACGTTCTGGTTCAGGGTGACGAAGCCAACGCTCTGGCGTTGATCGGCCTGGTGCGAGCTAATCTCCGTCGCGGCCATCACGTTGGCGGAGAATAGGGCGGCCAGCGCCGTCGCGAGAATAATGCGTTTCATAGTGCCTCTCTTAACCCTTTGCCGTTACGGCCTGACAGCGAGTGTCGCTGCGGCAAAAAGTCATTTATCTGCATTGAATAACCTGAAATCTTTTTCGTCGCGCTGTCTGCGGCGGATATGGTTAATTTTAGTCCGTTACTGCGGATTAAAAAGTGGGGTGTTTTGATGACCTCTTTCAAAAAAAATGAAATAGATTTGTGACTCAGCGCTGATTTCATTGAAAGATTTTTGAAACCCATGGATCGGCGTACATAGGTTCACCCACGAGCAAATCGTGCTATTTCCCATAGCGCCTCGCATTAACGCGAATAAAACCCACGCAGTCCTTGAGTTTCCCGCCCTGCGTCAGTATGATTACGCGTCATTTTTCAGCCGCACACTAAACACGTTCCTTGCTTCCATGGGCCGCGGTTGACCCTGACAGGAGGCTGAATAATCCGTAAGGAGCAATTCGATGCGTCATTACGAAATCGTTTTTATGGTCCATCCTGACCAAAGCGAACAGGTTCCGGGCATGATCGAGCGTTACAGTGCTACCATCACTAACGCGCAAGGTCAGATTCACCGTCTGGAAGACTGGGGCCGCCGTCAGCTGGCTTATCCGATCAACAAACTGCACAAAGCTCACTACGTTCTGCTGAACGTTGAAGCGCCGCAGGAAGCGATCGATGAGCTGGAAACTAACTTCCGCTTCAACGACGCCGTTATCCGCAGCATGGTTATGCGCGTTAAGCACGCGGTAACTGAAGCATCTCCGATGGTTAAAGCGAAAGACGAACGTCGTGGCGATCGCCGCGAAGACTTCGCTAACGAAACCGCAGATGATGCAGATGCTGGGGATTCTGAAGAGTAATTGCCGTCGTGACGGCTAATCGTCTGGTCTTGTCGGGCACTGTGTGCAAGGCGCCGGTTCGAAAAGTGAGTCCTTCCGGGATACCGCACTGCCAATTTGTGCTAGAGCACCGTTCGCAGCAGATGGAAGCCGGATTCAGCAGACAAGCATGGTGCCGAATGCCCGTGGTTGTCAGCGGACAACAGTCACAAGCACTAACTCAAAGATTAACGGTCGGCAGTCAGATTACCGTGCAAGGCTTTGTAAGCTGCCATCAAGGGCGCAACGGGCTGAGCAAATTGGTTCTGCATGCCGAGCAGATTGAATTGATAGATTCTGGAGACTAGCCAAATGGCACGTTATTTCCGTCGTCGCAAGTTCTGCCGTTTCACCGCGGAAGGCGTTCAAGAGATTGACTATAAAGACATCGCTACGCTGAAAAACTACATCACCGAAAGTGGTAAAATTGTACCGAGCCGTATCACCGGTACTCGTGCAAAATATCAGCGCCAGCTGGCCCGTGCTATCAAGCGCGCGCGCTACCTGTCTTTGTTGCCGTACACTGATCGTCATCAGTAATCGGCCACTGTCCATTAACGACTTTGAGAGGATAAGGTAATGCAAGTTATTCTGCTTGATAAAGTAGCAAACCTGGGCAGCCTGGGTGATCAAGTTAACGTTAAAGCGGGCTACGCTCGTAACTTCCTGGTACCACAGGGCAAAGCTGTTCCTGCTACCAAGAAAAACGTTGAGTTCTTCGAAGCACGCCGTGCTGAACTGGAAGCCAAACTGGCTGACGTTCTGGCTGCTGCTGAAGCTCGCGCAACCAAGATCAACGAACTGGGTTCAGTGACCATCGCTTCCAAATCTGGCGACGAAGGTAAACTGTTCGGCTCTATCGGCACCCGCGACATCGCTGACGCAGTGACTGCGGCAGGCGTTGAAGTTGCCAAGAGCGAAGTTCGTCTGCCGAACGGCGTTCTGCGTACCACTGGTGAGCACGAAGTGCACTTCCAGGTACACAGCGACGTGTTCGCACAGCTGAATGTAGTTGTGGTTGCAGAAGCGTAATTTACGCTGCTGTTAACCCGGTTAAAACGCCAGCCTCGCGCTGGCGTTTTGCTTTTCTGCGCCCGGCAAAACGCGCTACGCTTGAAGACGGGATGAAAAGGAGAGCGAGCGATGGCAAAGATTATGCTGCAGCGGGTTTATGACTTCAGCGCGCCGGCGCCGGAACACTGTTATCTGATAGACCGGCTATGGCCGCGCGGTATCAGCAAGGAGCGGCTGACGGGCGTGCAGTGGCTGAAACAGGTGGCGCCGGATGACGAACTGCGCAAGTGGTTCCATCAGCATACCGACCAGTGGACAGTCTTCGAAGAGCGTTACCGCCAACAGCTGGCTACCAACGACGCCTGGCAGCCGCTGGTGGCGCTCTTACGGCAGGGGAAAACGCTGACGCTGCTGTATGGCAGCAAGGACACCGAGCACAATCAGGGCGTGGTGCTGCGCGAGTTTTTGCTGGCGCAGCTGTAGGGATTAGCGTTCCCGGCGGTAGCTGCCGTCGGCCTGGCGGCGGAACAGCGCCTGGCTGTTGTCCACGGTGGTGACTGACAGCGCGTTAATCACGCCGTTAGCGTCGCGTTCGATACGCACTTCCTGGCCGGCTTTCATGTTGCTCAGCGGCTTGTCGCCGCCTTCCACCTGCGCCATGGCAAACACTTCATTTACCGGCAGATTGTTATCGCGAAACAGCTGGGCCAGGGTCTGGCCTGGCTGGATTTGGTAACGCTGCCAGTTGCCTGCCGGCGTCGGTTCGTTGGCTGAAGTGGTACCGCCGTCGTTTTGCAGATCGGCCTGCAGTGGCACGCTGGTTTCTTGGTGGGAGACCGGGAACGGCTGTCTTTCGGGCGAATAGGGCCACAGCAACGCCAACAGTAGGATGATGCCGAAGATCAGCACCCAGCGGCGGTGAAAGTAGGGCAGCGGCTCCATCCAATGGAAACCGTCCGGCAGATGCCAGACTTTGGCCAGCAGCGCTTTGACCTGCTGCATTTTGTCGTTGGCCGGCGGTGGCTCCGATGGCGGTTCCGCGCCTTCAGACGTGGGTGCGGCGCCCGGTTTCAGGCGCTGGCTGACGTTCAGCCAGGTGCGCAGCAGCGGCTGGTAGATGCGGGTGGTTTTCCTTCTCCTGGGCGCGATTCTGCCCATGGTGACCTCTCTTCGACGGCGTAATAATGAGCGCGGCGCGGCAAGCGCGTTGCCTGCCCGATATCCTGCTTTCAGTATAGTCCGCTAACTGATTGAAGTGAAAGGCGGCTGAGCGGCAGGGCCGGCGTTTGCGGCTGCGGGCGTTAACAGAAGGTTATTGTTTCTTTTTCTACGACAAAAGTCATCATTCTCCACACAAGATTTTACCCGGCATTGACGCGCTGTTATGCTGCGCTTTCGACTTTTTACAGACTTAAGGAAAACCCCATGACAACCCCTTCTTTTGACAGCGTTGAAGCGCAAGCAAGTTACGGGATTGGTTTACAGGTCGGCCAGCAGCTGCAAGAGTCCGGGCTGGAAGGTTTGCAACCGGAAGCTTTGCTGGCGGGTCTGCGCGACGCGCTGGAAGGGAATGCCCCGGCGGTTCCGGTAGATGTGGTGCACCGTGCGCTGCGTGAAATCCACGAGCGTGCGGATGCGGTGCGCCGCGAGCGCCAGCAGGCGATGGCCGTTGAAGGCCAGAAATTCCTGGACGACAACGCCAAGCGCGACGACGTGACGCTGACCGAGTCTGGCCTGCAGTTCTCCGTACTGGAGCAGGGCAACGGCCCAATCCCGTCCCGTCAGGATCGCGTGCGTGTGCACTACACCGGTCGTCTGATCAACGGCGACGTGTTCGACAGCTCGGTCGAGCGTGGCCAGCCGGCAGAATTCCCGGTCAGCGGCGTGATCCCAGGCTGGATTGAAGCGCTGACCCTGATGCCGGTCGGTTCCAAATGGCAGCTGTATATCCCGCACAACCTGGCCTACGGCGAACGTGGCGCAGGCGCGTCCATCCCGCCGTTCAGCGCGCTGGTGTTCGACGTCGAGCTGCTGGAAATCCTGTAATCCTACCGAAGATTGCTCTGGGCGCCTTTATGGCGCCCTTGTTTTATGCGCCGCTCAGCGCGCGCGGGAACAGCAGATTGTTTTCCAGGCTGATGTGCTCCATCAAATCGCCGATGAACTCGTCGAGGCCGTTGTACAGCGCCCGCCAGGTGGTGCAGGCGCCCTCCGGTGGCGTCACGTTATCGGTGAGGAACTTCACCACCTCCAGTTGTTCACCCGCCTCGTCATGCTCATGTTCCATCACTGAGATCGGTCCGGCGGCCTGCGGCCCCATGCCTTGTTTGATCAGCGGGAACAGGATCTGTTCCTCTTTCATCATGTGATTCTCCAGATCCAGGCGGATCAGGTTCAGCTGCTTCGCCAGTCCGCGCGGGCAGGTGGGTTTGTCACCGTGCACACGTTCGACTTTTTCCGCCATCAGCACCAGTTCGGCCAGCTGCTCGCGGTGCCGCTGATGAAAGCGCGGCAGAATGTAATCAATTACTTCACCGAGCGGCGCCGTGCGCCAGTCCCGACTCTGCTCCGGTGTGGCAGCCAAGGCGGCCAGTTCGTTTTCCAGTGTGTCGATATCCAGCCCTTTGCGCTCGGCGGCGCGTGCCAGCGATTGCCGGCCTCCGCAGCAGAAATCCAGCTGATGCTGGCGAAACAGGCGGGATGCCCGGGGAATGGCGATAGCGAGCGCGCCAAGGGATTGATTGCGGTAATCCATGGTAGTGCCTCTTTAAACGAAGGGATTTTATAACATGCATTTTAAATGCAATTTAAAGGGCGCGCCAGCGGGAAAATAGAGGTGATGGCCGGGGGAGTGCCCCGGCCTGGTGATTATTTCGCGCTTAAATCGATGCGATAGACCGCGAAACCGATACGGTCATTGCCTTCGGTGGTCATCGGGTATTGGGCGTGCTCTTTGATAAACGCCGTCGCTTTGTCCGAAGGCGAGGTCTCGAAGCGAATATCCAGCGGCTGCTTGCTGCTGAAGTTAGCCAAACGCCAATTGTTGTCCGCCTGCGGGCGCACCGCGCCATGCCGCTGGGTTTCGGCGCTGATGTAGGTCGCCAGCACCGAGCGGTTTTCATCCGGCGAAGCGAAGGCGATATGTTTGTCGCCGGTGCCGGCAAACTTGCCGCCGTAGGCGCGATAGTTGTTGGTGGCAACCAGGAAGGTGGCGTTCGGATCGATAGGCTTGCCGTTAAAGGTCAGCTGTTTGATACGCTCCGCCTTCTCGTTGATCAGCTGGCATTCGCCGTCGTAACGCGCCGGCTGGCTGACGTCGATCTGGTAGTTGACGCCGTCGATCACGTCGAAGTTATAGGTGCGGAAGCCGTCCCAGTTGATCAAGCCCTGCGGCTTGGCGCTGTTGACGTCGATCTGGTTGAACTGGCCGGCGGAGCACTCCAGCCACTCTTTCACCTCTTTGCCGCTGGCCTTCACCACCACCAGCGTATTGGGGTAGAGATAGAGATCGGCGGCGTTGCGGAAGGTGAGCTGGCCTTTTTCCACTTCGACGAAGCTGGCGGGATCGTTCTTGCGGCCGCCGACCTTGAACGGCGCCGCCGCCGACAGCACCGGCAGAGCGGCCAGGTCCGGATCGCCCTGGATGTAATGTTCGACGTAGGCCTTCTGCGCATTGTTGACGATCTGCACCGTCGGATCGTCCTGCACCAGCGCCAGGTAGCTGTACATGTTGCCGTCGGATTTACCGATCGGCTGGCTGACGAACTCGCGCGTGCCTTTGTGATCGTCCGCCAACACCTTCACCAGCGCGGCATCTTCCGCCGCCAGCGATGTCTTGTTCTCTTTATCGTAGATCGGCCGTGCTTCCGCTTTGGCGGCGGTCACTTTCCAACTGCCGTTATCGTTGTTGAGCTGCAGATCGACCACGCCGAGATGATCGCCCCATTGGCCCGGCATCACCGCCGGTACGCCGTTCAGCAGGCCTTTGTCGATATCCGCGCCTTTGATGTTGGCGAAGTCTTTGCTCGGGAACACCGCATGGGCGTGACCGAACATGATGGCGTCGATGCCCGGCACCTGGCTGAGGTAGTAGACTGAGTTCTCCGCCATTGCCTTGTAAGGCTCGCTGGACAGCCCGGAATGCGGGATCGCCACCACCAGATCGGCGCCCTGTTTACGCATTTGCGGCACGTAGCGCTTGGCGGTGGCGGTGATGTCGTCCACTGTCACTTTGCCCTGCAGGTTGGCTTTGTCCCACACCAGGATCTGCGGCGGCACGAAGCCGATATAGCCGATGCGCAGCGTATGCGCCTTGCCGTCGCGGTCTTTCACCGGCGTATCGACGATGATGTACGGCGTGAACAGCGGTTTTTGCGTTTTGGCGTCGATGACGTTGGCGTTGATGTACGGGAATTTGGCGCCGGCGATGGCGTTCTTCAGATAGTCCAGCCCGTAGTTGAACTCATGGTTGCCGATGTTGCCGACGACGTAGTCCAGCGTGTTCATCGCCTTATAGACCGGGTGCACGTCACCCGGTTTCAGCCCCTTGGCTGCCATGTAGTCGCCGAGCGGGCTGCCCTGAATGATGTCGCCGTTGTCCACCAACACCGCGTTGGCGGCCTGCTGGCGCGCCTGTTGGATCAGGCTGGCGGTGCGCACCAGGCCGAATTTGTCGGTCGGCGTGTCCTTGTAGTAATCGAAGTCCATCATGTTGCTGTGCAGATCGGTGGTTTCCAGCACGCGCAGATCGACGGTCGCCGCCTGCGCCGAGGCGCACACCAGCAGCGCAAGCGCGGACAGCGTCAGTGGATGCTTCATCATTTGGGGTTCTCTCCATTCCATTATTCGAGTGTTATCGCAGAGGGAAATGTAATTAACACTGCTTGCCACAGTAAACTGTGAAGTGTGGCAGAAAACGGGAGCAGGTAACGCGGGGAAGTTCACAGTTGTGCCCAACAAGATCTGAGGATTTCCCGTGGCTTAGCCGGTTGAGATGGATATTCGGCGTAAAAAAAACTAGTCTGCTAGCAGAGACAGAGGGAAATTTCCCACGGAGATGCAGAGTTGAGGTGCATGATGTTAGAGCGAATTTGCCAACTGTCCCGCGAGGCGGGGGCGGCGATCATGGCGGTGTACGACGGTGAACAACCGCTTGATGTCGCACAGAAAAAAGATGACTCACCGGTGACGGCGGCCGATCTGGCGGCGCATCACATCATCAAGCGCGGCCTGGCGGCCCTGACGCCGGAGGTGCCGCTGCTGTCGGAAGAGGATCCGCCGGCGTGGGAAGAGCGCCGCAACTGGACGCGCTACTGGTTGGTCGATCCGTTGGACGGCACCAAAGAGTTTTTGCACCGCAACGGCGAGTTCACGGTCAATATCGCCCTGATTGAAGACGGGCAGGCGGTGATGGGCGTGGTGTATGCCCCGGCGATCGACGTGCTGTATCTGGCGGAGCGCGGCAAGGCCTGGAAAGAAGAGAAGGGCGTGCGGCAGGCGATCGGCGTCAGCAACGCGCATCCGCCGCTGGTGGTGGTGAGCCGCTCGCATATCGACGACGAGCTGAAAGATTACCTTCAGCAACTGGGCGAGCACCAGACCGTGTCCGTCGGTTCCTCGCTGAAGTTTTGCCTGGTGGCGGAAGGCAAGGCGCAGCTTTATCCGCGCTTTGGGCCGACCAACATTTGGGATACCGCCGCAGGGCATGCGGTGGCGGTGGCTGCCGGGGCGCAAATTCACGATTGGCAGGGCAAGCCGTTGCTCTATACCCCGCGTGAATCTTTCCTCAACCCCGGCTTCCGGGTGTCGCTGTTCTGAGTTAGTTCGCCAACAGCTGGTGCAGTTTGGATATCACCTGCTGCACCTCTTCCGGCGTCAGCGCGCCGTCTTTAGCAAACTGAATGCGCCCTTGCTTATCCAGCACCACGATGGCTGAGCCTTTCGGCTGCAAATCCCAGGCCTTGCGCACGTTACCGTCGCTGTCGACGATAAACTGCGACCACGGGAACTCCTTCTTGCTGTCTTCAATGCTGCTGCGCACGAACATCGCGGTGCCCATCAGGGCATCGTCGGTGTTGACGATTGTCGTCGTTTGGTAACGATCGTGTGGTAGCTTCGCTTTCTTGATCGCTTCAATCAGTGGGTCGTTCATGTCTTTGGCGGAGCTGCGGCCGGCAATATGTTGTATCACTCGCACTTTTCCACTGAGCTGCGCGCTGTTCCAGTTTTGGTAGCTAAAATTACCGTCAGCGTAGTTGAGCTCTCCTTTGTCGCTGACGCCAACCGGCGCTACGCGCTGCTGGAGCTGGAAGTTGTGCGCGGAAGCGAAAAGTGGGGCGAGCAGCAGGGATACCATCAGCATGCGACTTGTTTTCATGCTTTCTCCTTGTAATGGGGGGAATTTGTGCGACAGCACTTCGACAGCCTAAAGCATAGGATGTGATAAGAGGTCTGTCCTGTTAACCGGATCGCAGATTTTCCCTTGGTTCGCTAATCATCAGATTTTGAAGGGATATCCTGAAAACGTTATAAATTATCATATACAATTCTGTCAAAAAGTGTAAATCCAGCGTAGATAACCAGGCAGAAGTGAACGTTCTGGTCTTTACTGGGTCTACTACATGCAATCAAGTTGCGTTCTGAATTTCGAGGCTGCCACCTTTGGCGGCTCGCTGAGCGCATGGATCAACGGGAGGAGCGTAAAAGAATGAGAATCTTCCAGCGTTATAACCCTTTGAAAGTGGCAAAGTACGTTAAGACCCTGTTTCGTGGAAGGCTGTATATCAAGGACGTAGGCGCATTTGAATTCGACGAAGGGAAAATCCTGCCGCCGAAGATTCGCGACAAGCGCCATTTCAGCGTGATGTCTGAAGTGAACCGTCAGGTGCTGCTGTTGCAGACCGAGATGGGGTGAACACCTCGCTGACAGCGGTAAAAAAATGCGGCCCCGATGGGGCCGCTGATGTTTCTGTCCTTCGCGCCGTCAGGCCGCCGGGGTGTCGTCTGGCGCTTTCGGCAGCACCGCCGCCGGTTTGTCGCTCAGCCGGGTGACCAGCAACTGGTCTATCTTGTAGCTGTCGATATCCACCACCTCGAACTTGTAGCCGGCGTATTTGACGAAGTCGGTGCGTTTCGGGATCTTGCGCAGCATATACATCATAAAGCCGCCGATGGTCTCGTAGTTGCCCGCCTGCGGGAATTCGTCGATGTCCAGCACGCGCATCACGTCGTCGATCGGCGTGCCGCCTTCAATCAACCATGAGCTTTCGTCGCGCGCCACGATCTGTTCTTCCTGGCCCTGGCCGACCAGATCGCCCATCAGCGTGGTCATCACGTCGTTAAGGGTGATGATGCCCACCACCAACGCATATTCATTGAGGATCACCGCGAAGTCTTCGCCGGCGGTTTTGAAGCTTTCCAGCGCTTCGGACAGCGTCAGCGTATCCGGCACGATCAGCGCTGAGCGGATCTGCACGCCGCTGCTCAGCACCAGGCTCTGGTTGCCCAGCACGCGGTTCAGCAGGTCTTTGGAATCGACGTAACCCACCACCTGATCGATATGGCCGTCGCACACCAGGAACTTGGAGTGCGGATGGGTCGAGACCTTCTCCTTGATGCTTTCTTCGCTTTCGCGCAGATCGAAGTACACCACGCTTTCGCGTGAGGTCATCGAAGACGGCACGGTGCGCGATTCCAGCTCGAACACGTTTTCAATCAGCTCGTGCTCCTGCTTGCGCAGCACGCCCGCCAGGGCGCCGGCTTCCACCACCGCGTAGATGTCATCGGAGGTGATATCGTCCTTACGCACCATCGGCAGCTTGAACATGCGGAAGATCAGGTTGGCCATGCCGTTGAAGAACCACACCAGCGGGCGGAAGATCATGATGGAGAAACGCATCGGGTTGATGATCCGGACGGCGACCGTCTCTGGTGCAATCATACCGATGCGCTTCGGGGTCAAATCGGCGAACAGGATAAACAGGCTGGTCACCAGCACGAAGGAGCAGATGAAGCTGACCTGTTCTGCCAGTTCAGGCGACAGGAAGCGATCGAACAACACCTTGAAGGTGGGAGAGAAAGCCGCGTCGCCGACGATACCGCCGAGGATGGCCACGGCGTTCAGGCCGATCTGCACCACGGTGAAGAAGATGCCTGGGGTTTCTTGCAGCTTGAGCACTCTGGCGGCGTTGACGTTACCTTCGTCGGCCATCAGCTTCAGTTTGATCTTGCGCGAGGCGGCCAGAGAGATTTCCGACAGTGAGAAGAACGCACTCACCGCGATCAGAAAAAGAATCAGTAAAATACTGTTTAACATAATCTATCCATACGTGCCGACGGGATGACGGCGCTCTTGAGGAAGGGTAGTACATAGTAAAAAAAGCAGCGATAACAACCAGAAGGGAAGCTATCGGGCCGCAGAAGCGGCCCGCATAGTATAGCAGTTGCCCCACAGGGGCCGCCAGCGGTTAAAAAAGTGCCGCCGGCTAGCATCGGATCAGCCCTGCGGCGGCAGGCAAACGCCGATGCCGCCCAGCCCGCAGTAGCCTTCCGGGTTTTTGAACAGGTACTGCTGATGATCGTCTTCCGCATAATAGAACGGCAGCGCCGGCGCGATCTCGGTGGTGATGACGCGCTTGTCGCCCGCCGCGTCCATCGCCTGCTGGAAGCGTTGCAGGCTGCTTTCCGCCTCGGCCTGCTGCTCTGGGCTCAGCGTATAAATCGCCGAGCGGTACTGAGTGCCGACGTCGCCGCCCTGGCGCATGCCCTGCGCCGGATCGTGATTTTCCCAGAATACCTGCAGCAGCTGTTTGTAGCTGACGACCTGCGGATCGAACACCACGCGTACCACTTCGGCGTGGCCGGTCTGGCCGCTGCACACTTCGCGGTAGGTCGGGTTCGGCGTATAGCCGCCGCTGTAGCCGGCGGCGGTGCTGTAGACGCCCGGCTGCTGCCAGAACAGACGCTCAACGCCCCAGAAACAGCCCATGGCGAAGATCGCCACTTCCATGCCTGCCGGCACCTGGGTCATCGAGTGTTCGGTGACCACGTTGAGCGTTGCGACAGGCATTGGCGTGGTGCGGCCAGGCAGCGCGCTTGCCTTATCGACGGTTTGTGATTTATCAAAAAATGGCACCACGGTTGACTCCTGTTGTCACAGTAAGAATTGACCCTACATGGCGGCGGTTCGGTTGTATCTCACCGCGTCTTTGCCCACAATAAGTGGCAAGTTGGATTTTGTATAAGCTTAACGCAGTATTTTGAGCGCCAAAAGTGAAGAATTCGCCTGTTGCGCGGCGGTGGCAAAGCGCGGCGGGCGGCGTCCGGAATAAGGTTGAAGAGGGCTGCCGTCATGATAGCGCGGAGTCTGCCCTGGCCCCGGAGCAAACACCATAACAGGAAAGTAAAATCAATAAGGAGAACACGTGCCAAAGTACCCGGTCATGTGCTTGATATCTGTGTTGCTTGCGGCACCTGCGGCCTATGCGGCGAACGTGCGGCTGCAGGTGGAGGGGTTAAGCGGAGAGTTGGAAAAAAACGTCCGGGTGCGCCTGTCGTCGATCACGCCTGAAGAGGTCGGCACCGACGGCCGCTTCCGCGCGCGGGTGGATGAGGCGGTGCGCCAGGGGCTGCGCGCGCTCGGCTATTACCAGCCGACCATCGAGTTTACGCTGGACGACCGACCGGGAATGTCGCGCCCGGTGCTGCATGCCAAGGTCAATCCGGGCGAGCCGGTGCGTATCGCCGGCGCCAATATCGTGCTGGAGGGCGGCGCGAAGACCGATGAAGACTACCTGACGCTGGTAAAGAAGGGGCGGCCGACCATCGGCGAGATCCTCAACCACGGCAAGTATGACAGTTTCAAAGGCTCGCTCACCGGCCTGGCGCTGCGCAAAGGCTATTTCGACGCCGACATGACCAAAAGCCAGCTCGGCGTGGCCGAAGATCTGCACAAGGCGTTTTGGGACATCGATTTCAACAGCGGCGAACGTTACCGCTTCGGCAAGGTGAAATTCACCGGTTCGCAAATCCGCGAAGACTATCTGCAAAATCTGGTGCCCTTTCATCAGGGGGATTACTACAGTTCGGAGGATTTGGCCGAGCTGAACCGCCGTTTGTCCGCTACCAACTGGTTCAACTCGGTGGTGGTGTCCCCTGATTTCAACGATGCCAAAGAGAACAAGATTTTGCCGTTGGACGCGCTGGTAACGCCGCGTACGCGCAATACCATCGAAACCGGTATCGGTTACTCCACCGACGTCGGCCCGCGGGTGAAAGGCACCTGGAAAAAGCCCTGGCTCAACGATCGCGGCCACAGCCTGGAAACCAGCGCCAGCGTGTCGGCGCCGGAGCAGCAACTGGATCTGACCTATAAGATCCCGCTGCTGAAGAATCCGCTGGAGCAGTATTACCTGCTGCAGGGCGGGCTCAAGAACGTCGATCTTAACGACACCAAATCCGTGACCTCCAAAGTGGTGGCCTCGCGCAACTGGGATCTCTCCAGCGGCTGGCAGCGGGCGATCAACCTGACCTGGCGCTGGGATAACTTTACCCAGGGCAACGTCAGCAACACTACCATGCTGTTGTACCCCGGCGTCAGCTTCAACCGCACCCGCTCACGCGGTGGCCTGATGCCGACCTGGGGCGACAGCCAACGCTACTCCATCGACGTGTCCGACACCACCTGGGGCTCCGGCGTGGACTTCGCGCTGATGCAGGCGCAAAACGTCTGGATCCGCACGCTTGCCGACAAGCATCGTTTCGTGGCGCGCGGGCAGGTGGGATGGATAGAAACCAACGACTTCGACAAGGTGCCGCCGGATTTGCGCTTCTTCGCCGGCGGTGACCGCAGCATTCGCGGCTACAAGTACAAAGACATTTCGCCGCGCGGCGACGATGGCAAGCTGACCGGCGCCTCCAAGATGCTGACCGGCTCGCTGGAGTATCAATACAACGTGACCGGCAAATGGTGGGGGGCAATGTTCGTCGATTCCGGTGAAGCGGTGAACGATATCAAGAAAAGCAACTTCAAGACCGGCGCCGGTGTCGGCGTGCGCTGGCAGTCGCCGGTGGGGCCGGTGAAGTTGGATATCGCCGCGCCCGTGGGGGACAAGGACACTCACGGGATGCAGTTCTACATCGGTTTGGGGCCTGAACTATGAGCCTGGTTAAAAAGATTTGTCTCGGATTTCTGGTCGTCCTGCTGTTGCTGATCGGCGGGCTGGCCTTTCTGGTGGGCACTACCACCGGTTTGCATATGGTCATCAACGGCGCGGCGCGTTGGGTGCCGGGGCTGGAGATCGCCGGCGTCAGCGGCGGCTGGCGCGATCTGACGCTGAAGGGCGTGAAGTATCAGATGCCGGGCGTGACGGTCAACGCTGGGCAATTCCATCTGTCCCTCGATCTCTCCTGCTTTAAACGCAGCTCGCTGTGCGTCAACGCCTTGACCGCTCAGGACGTGGACGTGGCGGTGAACACCAAAGAGATGGCGCCCTCCACGCCGGTGGAGGAGAGCAGTGAGCCGACCTCCAATCTCAGCACCCCTTATCCGATCACCCTGCGCCTGTTGGCGCTGAACAACGTCAAGGTCACCGTCGACGACACCGCCATTTCTCTGGCCGAGTTCCGCACCGGCGCACAGTGGCAAGAGCGCGCGCTGACGCTGATGCCAACCAAGATCGGCTCGTTGCTGATCGCCTTGCCGAAAACGCCGCAAAATCCGTTGCCGGAAGCGGTGCAACCGGCGGTTGAGGTAGCGAAAAAGGTCGGTGAGCAGGTTACCGACGCGGCGAAACCGGCGCCGCAGCCGGAAGAGAAGCCGCTCGGCGAAACGCTGAAGGAACTGTTCGCCAAACCGCTGTTGCCGGATCTGCCGGACATCCGCCTGCCGCTGGATATCACCGTCAAAGAGATCAGCGGCGAACAGCTGCGCTTGACCGGCGATACCGACGTGCTGATCACGAGTCTGTTGCTGCAGGCCAGCACGCAGGATCAGCATATCCAACTGGACAACTTCGACGTGAAGTCGCCGCAGGGCACGCTGTCGGTGCAGGGGCAGGCGACCCTGACCGGCGACTGGCCGGTGGCCCTGACCGCCAACAGCGCGCTGAACATCGAACCGCTGAAGGGCGAGAAGGTGAAGCTGAACATCGGTGGCGGGTTGCGTGATGAGCTGAAAGTCGCGCTGAACCTGTCCGGCCCGGTCGGCGCCCAGCTCGATGTGCAAACCCGGCTGGCCGAAGCCGGCTTGCCGCTGGCGCTGACGTTGCAAAGCAAGCAGCTGAAATGGCCGCTGAGCGGCGAGGCGCAGTACCAGGTCAACGATTTTCGCCTGCGCTTTAACGGCAAGGCGACCGACTATGCGCTGTCGACACGCGCCAATCTGAAAGGCCAGGATCTGCCGCCGGCGGTGCTGACGCTGGACGGCAAAGGCAACGTTGAGCAGTTCAAGCTGGAGCGCCTGCGGCTGGCGGCGCTGCAGGGCAATACCGATCTCACTGCGCTGGTGGACTGGAGCAAGGCCATCAGCTGGAACTCGCAATTGACGCTGAGCGGCATCAATACCGCCAAGCAGTGGCCGGAATGGCCGGCGAAGCTGGATGGCAAGATCACCACGCGCGGCAGCCTGCACGGCGGCAGCTGGCAGCTGCAGGTGCCGGTGCTGCAGCTGGACGGCAACGTGAAGCAGAACAAGGTCACGGCGCGCGGTACGCTGAGCGGCAACGCCGCCGGGCAGTGGAAAATCCCCGGCATCGATCTGACGCTGGGGCGCAACCAGCTGAACGTCAAAGGGCAGCTGGATGAGAAAAGCTGGAACCTGGACGCCAACATCGACGCGCCGCGTCTGGACGGCGCGCTGCCGGGCCTGGGCGGCACCGCCAAAGGGCTGTTGAAACTGCGCGGCAATCTGCAGGCGCCGCAACTGCTGGCGGATTTGACCGCCTCCGGCTTGCAGTGGCAGGCGCTGCGTATCAACCGCGTGAAAATAGACGGCGACGTGCGCTCCACGGATCAGATCCAGGGGCAGTTGGCGGTACGCGTCGAGCAGCTGAAGCAGGACGCGCTGGAAGTCAGCCTGCTGACCCTCGACGCCAAAGGCAGCGAGAAGCAGCATCAGCTGCAGTTGAAGATCGACGGCAAACCGGTCTCCGGCCAGCTGGCGCTGCAGGGCAGCTTCGATCGTCAGCAGCAGCGCTGGCGCGGCAATTTGAACAATACCCGCTTCGATACGCCGGTAGGGGAGTGGCGCCTGACGCGCGCCATCGCGCTGGATTACCTGAACACCGCGCAGAAAATCAGCATCGGGCCGCACTGTTGGCAGAACCCGAACGCCGAGCTGTGCGTGCCGAAGACCATTGAAGCCGGCCAGAGCGGCCAGGCTAGCGTGGTGCTCAATCGGTTCGACCTGGCGATGATCAAGCCGTTTCTCGGCCCGGAAACCGCCCTGAGCGGCGTGTTCACCGGCCGGGCCGACGTCAGCTGGAAACCAGGCGGCGCGCTGCCGGAGGCGAAAGTCACGCTGGCCGGCAACGGCGTCAAGGTGGTACAGCAGGTGCAGGGCAACGCGCTGCCTATCGCTTTCGATACGCTGACCCTCAACGCCGGCCTGAACAACGGCCGCGCGCAGGCCGACTGGCGGATCAAACTGACCAACAACGGCCAGTTTGACGGCAATATCCAGGTGGTGGATCCGCAGGTGCGGCGCACCATCAGCGGCAACGTCAATATCACCAACATCTCGCTGGCGCTGATCAACCCGGCGCTGATGAAGGGCGAAAGTGCAGCGGGCATGCTGAATGCCAACCTGCGTCTGGGCGGCAGCGCGCAGAAGCCGCTGGTGTTCGGGCGTCTGGCGTTGGATCGGGCGAAGGTGCAGGGGCACTGGATGCCGTTCGATATGACCGACGCGCGGCTGGCGGTGAATTTCAACGGCATGACCTCGACGCTGGAGGGGCTGCTCAGCACCACCCGCGGCCAGCTGAATCTGGCGGGCGATGCAGACTGGCGTGACATCAACGCCTGGCGTGCGCGCATTGCCGCCAAGGGCGACAAGCTGCGGGTGACGGTGCCGCCGATGATCCGCATCGACGTGTCGCCGGATCTGGTGTTCGAAGCCACGCCGCAGCTGTTCTCGCTCAACGGCAAGGTCGATATCCCTTGGGCGCGCATTACGGTGCAGGAGCTGCCGGAAAGCGCGGTGGGCGTCTCTTCCGACGAGGTGATGCTGGACGATCAGCTGAAGCCGATTCAGCCGAAGACCGCTTCGATCCCGATCAACAGCAACCTGATGATCCACGTCGGCAATGACGTGCGGCTGGACGCCTTCGGCCTGAAAGCCCGCTTGAAGGGCGATTTGAAAGTGGTACAGGACAAGAAAGGGCTGGGCCTCAACGGCCAGATTGACATCCCTTCCGGTCGCTTCCATGCTTATGGTCAGGATTTGATCGTGCGTAAAGGGCAGCTGATGTTCTCCGGCCCGCCGGATCAGCCGCTGCTCAATATTGAAGCGATCCGCAACCCGGAATCCACCGAGGACGACGTGACTGCCGGCGTGCGCGTGACCGGCCTGGCGGATGCACCGAAGCTGGAAGTGTTCTCCGATCCGGCCAAATCGCAACAGGAAGCCTTGTCTTATCTGCTGCGCGGCCAGGGCTTGAGCAGCTCCGGCGCCGACGGCAACGCCATGACGTCGATGTTAATCGGCATGGGGGTTGCACAAAGTGGTCAACTTGTGGGTAAAATCGGCGAGGCATTCGGCGTGAGTAATTTGGCTCTGGACACTCAAGGGGTTGGCGACAATTCCCAGGTTGTCGTGAGCGGCTATGTCCTCCCAGGCTTACAAGTAAAATATGGGGTGGGCATTTTCGACTCGCTGGCCACGCTGACGTTGCGTTATCGCCTGATGCCTAAGTTGTATCTTGAAGCGGTGTCTGGTCTCGACCAGGCATTAGATTTGCTCTATCAGTTTGAGTTTTAGCGATGCGAATAATTGTCTACGGCAGTTTACGGCGCAAACAGGGAAACAGCCATTGGATGACCAACGCCCAATGGCTCGGCGAGCACGAGCTCGAAGGCTATCAGATTTATAATCTGGGCCATTACCCGGCGGCGATCCCTGGAGAGGGCACGATACATTGCGAGGTGTATCGTATTAACTCATCGATTCTGGCAGAGCTGGACGAACTGAAAAGCAACACCAAGGACTATAAGCGCGAGCTGATTCAGACGCCTTATGGGAGTGCGTGGATCTACCTGTACAAACACAGCGTGGACGGTTACCCGCGGATTACCAGCGGTGACTGGCTGAAGCGTCTCGAAGAACAGTAAGAAAAAAAACACCGCTCAATGAGCGGTGTTTTTTCATCGGACGGCGGCTGGAATTACTTCTTGGCAGCGCGTTCGAAGGAGGCGATGATTTCCGCTTTAGCCGCGGCAGCGTCTGCCCAGCCTTCCACTTTCACCCATTTGCCTTTTTCCAGATCTTTGTAGTGCTCGAAGAAGTGAGCGATCTGGGCTTTCAGCAGTTCCGGCAGGTCGTTCACGTCTTTCACGTGATCGTACTCTTTGGTCAGCTTGCTGTGTGGTACCGCAACCAGCTTGGCGTCTTCACCGGCTTCGTCGGTCATCTTCAGTACGCCAACCGGACGGCAGCGGATCACGGAGCCCGGCTGCAGCGGGTATGGGGTTGGGACCAGCACGTCAACCGGGTCACCGTCCAGAGACAGGGTGTGGTTGATGTAGCCGTAGTTGCACGGGTAGAACATCGCGGTGGACATGAAACGGTCAACGAACAGCGCGCCGGTTTCTTTGTCGATTTCGTATTTGATTGGATCGGCGTTGGCCGGGATTTCGATTACTACGTAGATGTCTTCCGGCAGGTCTTTGCCAGCAGGGACCAGATTCAAGCTCATGTCGGTTTCCTTTAATCATCAAACCAGAAATGGAGTGGCGGCTATTATAGCGGACTCTTTTGCGATTTCCTGCCCTTTTCATCGTCGAAAACCCAGTGTGCCGGCGCAGGGATAATTTCCAGATTAATCCCGCCGCGGCATGAAGTTTTGCCTTCGCCTGCCGATAACTTCAACAAACAATAATGAGCTAGCAAAGCTGGCTCCGCGTTTTGCCACCCCTACTACGTCTGATCTCACAATTTCTGAAGCCGGGAAGAACTCATGCTAAAAAAGATTACGGTGAAGGCTGGGCTGATCGCCCTGCTGAGCCTGATGACCATGTTGCTGATCATGGTCAGCGTTATTGGCGTCAACGCGATTAACGAAGGATCGCGATCGATCCATACCTTGAATCAGATCCTCGGTGAAGAGCTGGGCTCGCTGGCCAACAGCTCCAACCTGACGCTGCGCGCCCGAACCGCCGCTTCGTTGGCGGTGCGCCAACGGGAGATCGGCCAGATCGATGTGTCCGACGCCACCGTGGGCCGCATCTACGGTTACCTCGATCAGTCAAACAAGGAAATGGCGCGCTTTGTCGGCGTCGGCACCGTGACCGATCGCGGCCGCGAACTCTCCAATCGTCTGCAAAACAGCTATCGCGCCTACCTCGAGCAGGGCGTGAAGCCGATGGCTGCCGCCATCAAGGCCGGCAAAATCGATGAGTATTACCATATTCAGGAGACCCGCATCTCTGCGCTGAGCATCGCGTTTGAAAAGGATCTCAGCGATTTCCGCAGCTTTGCCATGAAGCTCGGCGAAAAGCAGGTGTATGACGCGGAAAACAACGCCAGCACCAAGATCTCGTTGATCGTGGTGGCGGGCCTGCTCAGCGTGCTGCTGGCGGTGCTGGCCTGGTTCGCGCTGCGCGTGATCATTTTGCGCCCGTTGGGCGAGTCCATCGCGCAGTTGGAACACATCGCCGGCGGCGATCTGACCCATGAGATCCGCGGTGAGGGTGATACCGAGATGGGCCGCTTGGTGCGGGCGATGCAGCGTATGCAGCAGGCGTTGGCCAGTTCGGTCAGCAAAGTGCGCGATGCCAGCAGCCAGATCGACACCGGTTCACGCGAACTGGCGGCCGGTAACCTGCATCTGGCGCAGCGTACCGAAGAGTCGGCCGCTTCGCTGGAAGAGACCGCCGCCAGCATGGAACAGCTGACTTCGACGGTGAAAATGAACGCCGAGAACTGCGAGCAGGCCAACCAACTGGCGCTGAGCGTGTCCGATATCGCCAACCAGGGCAGTGACGTGGTCAGCCAGGTGATGAGCAAGATGCAGGCGATCACCGACAGTTCGCGCCGCATCGCCGACATCATCAGCGTGATGGACGGCATCGCCTTCCAGACCAATATCCTGGCGCTGAACGCGGCGGTGGAAGCGGCGCGTGCCGGCGAGCAAGGCCGCGGTTTCGCGGTGGTGGCCGGTGAAGTGCGCAGTCTGGCGCAGCGTAGCGCCCAGTCGGCGAAAGAGATTAAAGGGCTGATTGAAGCGTCGCAGAACCGGGTGCAGGAAGGCGAACAGATGGTGGAGTCGGCCGCGCAGACCATGAGCGGCATCACCGGTGAAGTGGGCCGGGTGACGGCGTTGATGCGTGAGATCTCGGCGGCGACGCGCGAACAAAGCAGCGGTATCGAACAGGTAAACCTGGCGGTGGCGCAGATGGATCAGGTGGCGCAGCAGAATGCGGCGCTGGTGGAAGAGTCTGCGGCGGCAACGCGCTCGCTGGAAGATCAGGCTCAGCTGCTGGCGCAGAGCATGGCGGCGTTCAAGCTGTAAGGCGATAAGGGTTCGGCGCGGTGCCGAACCCTTGCCAGAAACGCGTTACTCGTCCGGGTTTTCGGCGATGAAGCGTTCTGCGTCTTCTACCATCGACTTGGTGCCGACGAAGAATGGCGCGCGCTGGTGCAGTTTCACCGGCGTGATGTCCAGAATGCGGTTTTTGCCGTCGCTGGCTTTACCGCCGGCCTGTTCGGCCAGAAACGCCATCGGGTTGCATTCGTACAGCAGGCGCAGCTTGCCTTGCGGATGGCTGGCGGTGCTTGGGTAGATGTAGATGCCGCCTTTCAGCAGGTTGCGGTGGAAGTCCGCCACCAGAGAACCGATGTAGCGCGAGGTGTAAGGGCGCTGCGTCGCTTCATCCTGCTCTTGGCAGTACTTGATGTATTTCTTCACGCCGAGAGGGAACTTGATGTAGTTGCCTTCGTTGATGGAATACATGTTGCCGCTCGCCGGGAAGCGTACTTTCTCGTGGGAGAGGCAGAACACGCCCAGAGACGGGTCGTAAGTAAAGGCGTGGACACCGTAACCAGTGGTGTACACCAGCATGGTGGACGAACCGTAAACCACGTAACCCGCTGCGACCTGGGCGCTGCCCGGCTGCAGGAAGTCTTCTTCGGTCACCGGTGTGCCGACCGGCGTGATGCGACGGTAGATAGAGAAAATCGTACCGACCGAGACGTTGACATCGATGTTGGACGAACCGTCCAACGGATCCATCAATACGACATACTTGGCATTTTCAGCACGCTCGCCGTCGAATATCACGATTTCATCTTCTTCTTCGGAAGCGATACCCGCAACTTCACCACGCGCTTTCAACGCCGCTTTCAGTTTTTCGTTCGCGTACAGGTCCAGTTTCATCTGAACTTCGCCCTGTACGTTGGACACCCCGCTGGTCCCCAGAATATCAACCAGGCCAGCCTTGTTGATGTCGCGGTGGATGATTTTGGCGCCCAGTTTAATGGCAGAAAGTAACGCGGTCAGCTCGCCGGTGGCGTGCGAGAAGTCGTGCTGTTTCTCGACGATAAATTCGCCTAACGTTTTCATGACACAATCCCTGAATCTACGGATGGATAGCGGCCTGTTAACAAACCGCCAACGTTTTCGCGAGCAGTGTAGCCCAAAGATGCGCGCCATTCATAGGCAAATCCATTTCTTCTGGACGATTCTGAGCGTTAGAATATGCCGACATTCGATGCACTCACATGAGAAACCTATGCGCATTCACATTCTTGGGATCTGTGGCACCTTTATGGGCGGGCTGGCGATGCTGGCGCGTTCACTGGGGCATGACGTCACCGGTTCGGACGCCAACGTCTATCCGCCGATGAGCACGCTGCTGGAGAACCAGGGGATCGATCTTATTCAGGGTTATGATCCAGCCCAGTTGGATCCGGCGCCGGATCTGGTGATCATCGGCAACGCCATGACGCGCGGCAACCCGTGCGTGGAGGCGGTGCTGGAGCGTGGCATCCCTTACGTTTCCGGCCCGCAGTGGCTGCACGACGCCGTGTTGCGCGATCGCTGGGTACTGGCGGTCGCCGGTACCCACGGCAAAACCACCACCGCCGGCATGGCGACCTGGATCCTCGAGGCCTGCGGTTACCAGCCCGGCTTCGTGATCGGCGGCGTGCCCGGCAACTTCGACGTATCGGCGCGCCTCGGCGGCAGCCCGTTCTTCGTGATTGAGGCCGACGAGTATGACTGCGCGTTCTTCGACAAGCGCTCCAAGTTCGTGCACTACAGCCCGCGCACGCTGATCATGAACAACCTGGAGTTCGACCACGCCGATATTTTCGACGATCTGAAAGCCATCCAGAAACAGTTCCACCACTTGGTGCGCCTGGTGCCGGGCAAAGGCAAGATCATCCTGCCGGACAACGACAGCCACCTGAAGCAGGTGATGGCGATGGGCTGCTGGAGCGAACAGGAGCTGGTGGGCGAAGAGGGGACCTGGCGTGCGCAGAAGCTGACGCCGGACGCCAGTCATTACGCGGTGTTCCTCGACGGCGAGCAGGTTGGCGAAGTGAACTGGGCGCTGGTGGGCGAGCACAACATGCATAACGGCCTGATGGCCATCGCCGCGACTCGCCACGTTGGCGTGCAGCCGGCGGACGCCTGCCGCGCGTTGGGCGATTTCATCAACGCCCGCCGCCGCCTGGAGCTGCGTGGCGAAGCCAACGGCGTCACGGTTTACGACGACTTCGCGCACCACCCGACCGCGATCCTGGCCACCCTGGCCGCGTTGCGCGGCAAGGTCGGCGGCACGGCGCGCATTCTGGCGGTGCTGGAACCGCGATCCAACACCATGAAAATGGGCATCAGCAAAAACGATCTGGCGCCTTCGCTCGGCCGCGCCGACGAAGTGTTCCTGTTCCAGCCGCATCACATTCCATGGCAGGTAGCGGAAGTGGCTGATGCCTGTGTGCAGCCGGCGCACTGGAGCGCGGATCTCGACACGCTGGTGGACATGGTGGTGAAAACCGCACAGCCGGGCGACCACATTCTGGTGATGAGCAACGGCGGTTTTGGCGGCATTCACGATCGCCTGCTGGACGCGCTGGCGAAAAAGCAGGAACCGAAGGTGACCTACTGATTGTTCAGTAGCATAAGCCACTCTAAGGGCCGCATTTGCGGCCTTTTTTACGCCCATAAAAAAGCCCTCGCGAGCGAGGGCAACGGGGTTCGTCGGATAGGACGACGAGAGGGTCTCTGGGAAATCGGCGTTTGCGTCAGAACTCGGCAGTGGCAGTGACGAGGGTAATCAGCTCTGCAAAGCCGTTCCCAGAGTTGTTATTTGTAAATCTCGGCGGTGGCGTGGTAGTTGCCTTCGTTACGCGCTTCGATCACGCGGTAGGCGGTCGCGCCTTTAGCGTCGGCTTTCTCCGACAGCGCCTGGCGAATGTCGGTCGGTGCGCCGTCGATACCGCTGACGGTAATGGTGCCGATAGATTGCAGATTGGCGGTCTGATCGTTAGTCACCAACTGGGCGGCAGATGCGCCGAAGGAGATGACGGACAGCAGACCGAGTGCAGCAAGAGTAGTTTTCATGTTCATGATAGCGATCCTTGGTCATAACAGCCTGGAAGGGCTTGGCAGCGATTTTTATTCTTGAAGGCCGTTATGACAGCGTTTGATTCCAGAGATGTATTGCCCGTTGCCGGGTAATGTCGTTACTTATTTGTAGATTTCAGCGGTCGCGTGGAAGTTGCCGTCGTTGCGCGCTTCGATCACGCGGTAAGCGGTCGCCCCTTTGGCGTCAGCTTTGTCAGACAGTGCCTGGCGAATGTCGGAAGGCGCAGCGGCGACGCCACTCACGGTGATCACACCGGCGGGTTGCAGTTGTGCGGCCTGGGTTGCATCAACAGATTGTGCTGCGAATGCACCAAATGAAAGCATGGACAGAACGCTCAGGGTTGCAACGGTAGCTTTAATTTTCATCATCTCACCTCATCGTATTCTTTTATCAGTTCCAACGAACTGTGATTCAGTTCACGAAAATGAGTATACAGCTAGTAACGCGAAAAATTAATAGTTCGCTAACAGTTGCTAGTGAAACTTTAACCTTATGATCCTTATTTTTTATAACTGCAAGGAATAAAAAACGCTCATAAAACGATCTTTTGATGTTAAATTTATGTAATTTCAATAAGGTAAGTGCTTTTAACCAAAAGTGCGGAAGATCACAGTGGGTACTGCTGGTTACATGGCGATGTCATGGAAATGTGTTGTTGCGGGATAAAAAAGCAGTGTTAAACGCGGTTAAAGGCCGGGGAGGTAACGCGAGGGTTAAAGAAGCGCTAACAAAATGCGGAAGGTAGCCGCACTTTGTTAGCGCCAGGTTTCACAGCTCTTGCTCAAACACGCCCAGGATCGCTTCATGCAGCTTCTGAGCGGTAAAGCCGCTGGACGGGGTGACGAAAATGGTATCGTCGCCGGCAATCGTGCCGAGGATGCCCTGGGATTTACCCAGTGAGTCGAGCAGGCGGGCGATCAGCTGCGCGGCGCCCGGGCTGGTATGGATCACCACGACGGCGTCGTTATGGTCGACGTCCAGCACCAGATTCTTCAACGGGCTGGTGGTGGTCGGCACGCCGAGTTCGGCAGGAAGGCAATACACCATTTCCATTTTGGCATTGCGCGTACGTACCGCGCCGAACTTGGTCAGCATGCGCGATACTTTGGATTGGTTAATGTTTTCGAAGCCTTCTTCTTGCAGCGCCAAAACGATCTCGCCTTGAGAACTGAATTTTTCTTCTTTCAATAACGCTTTGAACGTCTTGATCAGATCTTCCTGTTTTGCGGGATTACGCATTTTGCACCGTGGAATGTTGATAGTGGAAGTCATGATTATGCATATAGATGAATTTTTATGCAACAAAGGCCGCCCCAAAGAAAATAAAAAAGACCGGGCGGCGAGGAAAGGGCGGCATTTTAACAAAATCCGGCCGCGATGAATATGCCCTTTTGACGACGGAAAATCGGCCTACGGTGGTAAATAAAATGTTATTAAAATGATGTTGTTCTGATGTTGCGTAAGGGTGTAATGTAACGGCCGGTTAACTTGCTCGTGAATAACCTCGCACTATTTTTGATTAGTGTGCGCTATGCCCTTCATGCGCAAGCGATTTAATCTAAAATGGGCGCGACAGCGGCCGTTTTATTACACCTGCAGGCAAGAATTGGCTAATTTATTGTTTTAAAAGGTGTAATGACTCAAGGTCCGTAACCAACACATTCACGGCGCTTTATATATTTAAGATAATAAAGGAGTATAGGATGAAAGTTGCAGTTCTCGGTGCTGCTGGCGGTATCGGCCAGGCCCTCGCCCTTCTACTCAAAACCCAGCTTCCTTCAGGTTCTGAACTCTCTCTCTACGACATTGCCCCCGTTACCCCAGGCGTTGCCGTCGACTTAAGCCACATCCCAACCGCAGTTAAAATTAAAGGCTTCAGCGGCGAAGACGCGACCCCGGCTCTGCACGGTGCGGACGTGGTGCTGATTTCCGCCGGCGTGGCCCGTAAGCCAGGCATGGATCGCTCTGATCTGTTCAACGTTAACGCCGGCATCGTGCGTAACCTGATTGAGCAAGTGGCGAAAACCTGCCCGAAAGCCTGCATCGGCATCATCACCAACCCGGTTAACACCACGGT
Organism: Serratia bockelmannii; assembly: GCF_008011855.1. Lineage (GTDB taxonomy): Bacteria > Pseudomonadota > Gammaproteobacteria > Enterobacterales > Enterobacteriaceae > Serratia > Serratia bockelmannii. Next base: position 450,882 of record NZ_VOUX01000002.1, on the reverse strand, counting down.
CGCCATCGCGGCGGAAGTGCTGAAAAAAGCCGGCGTTTACGACAAGAACAAACTGTTCGGCGTGACTTCGCTGGATATCATCCGTTCCAACACCTTCGTGGCCGAGCTGAAAGGCAAGCAGCCGGAAGAGCTGAACGTGCCGGTTATCGGCGGCCACTCTGGCGTGACCATTCTGCCTCTGCTGTCGCAGATCCCTGGTGTGAGCTTCACCGATCAGGAAGTGGCGGATCTGACCAAACGCATTCAGAACGCCGGTACCGAAGTGGTAGAAGCCAAAGCCGGCGGCGGGTCTGCAACGCTGTCCATGGGCCAGGCGGCCGCACGTTTCGGTCTGTCTCTGGTGCGTGCGCTGCAGGGCGAAAAAGGCGTTGTGGAATGCGCTTACGTTGAAGGCGACGGCAAATACGCTCGCTTCTTCGCGCAGCCGCTGGTGCTGGGCAAGAACGGCGTTGAAGAGCGTAAAGATATCGGCACCCTGAGCGCCTTCGAGCAGAAAGCGCTGAACGAGATGCTGGACGTGCTGCACAAAGATATCGAACTGGGCGAGAAGTTCATCAATAACTGATCGATACCGAGAGTCAGCCGATAAACGCCGCCGGACGCTGTTCCGGCGGTTTTTTTTTGTTCCGCGTTCACGACTTGATGCGTGCTTTGCGATCCAGCAGGCAATCGCTGTGCGGATCGTAATAACGGCTTGGCCAGATCTCCGATGGGTGAATGCCTATCGCTTCGGCGATCAGCCATTCCCCCTTCGGCCACGGGCGCGACAGCGCATTGGCCAGCGTCGATGAGCTCAATCCGGCCTTGCGCGATACCGCCGCCAGCGTGGTGCCCTGCTTGCGTAGCGCCGCGATGATATCTGCCGGGTGCCAATCTGGGTTCCTTGAATTCATGTTTACATTCCTTTTCTGATTAGCCAAAGTTGCGTTAGTGGTATAACTAACGAGTCAAAGTTAAGCGTTTGAACAACGTGAAACGTTTATTCGGAAACCAGAATACCATTAAATTTCCTAAAAAATACCCAGGTAATTTCCAAAAATGACGTTACCCACTATTGCCCAGAGATGATGGCCATGAAAAACGAGTGGTTTGCCGCCAAGGAACTGACAGGCATCGCAGGATTACCCTCCTCACCACAGGGAATCAATTTGATGGCCCGGCGCGAAGGCTGGATCAGCCGCAGGCGTAAAGGCGTGCAGGGAAAAGCGTTGGAATACCATATCGATAGCCTGCCTTCAGGTGTGCGTAACCTGCTGGTGCTGAAGGAAGACGGGGCGGCCTATGACGTAGAACGCCAGGATCCGTTGGCGGTCTGGATCGAGTATTACTACCATTTGACGGAGAGCGAGCGCGAGAAAATGGTGGCTTTCCTGATGCGGGAAGGGATTGGCGGCCTGCTGGCGCGTATCGACGAAGAGAGCAATACCTAAGCAGGCCCGCGTACGCGGGCCTGATGAGTGTATTGCGAAATCACGATTTCTTAAAAATCGCGTTGCACCGCTAAATGGGCCAGGCCTTCCAGCGCCGTGCGGTGCTCCGATGCCGGCAACACCTGCAGCGCGGCGATCGCCTTGTCGGCCTCTTCCTCGGCGCGTTGGCGGGTGTATTCCAGCGAACCGCATTGCTGCATCGCCTGCAGTACCGGCTCCAACAAATGACGGCCGTTGCCTTGCTCAATTGCGCCACGGATCATGTCACGCTGGGCGTCGTCGCCGTTGTGCATCGCGTGCAGCAGCGGCAGGGTCGGCTTCCCTTCGTTCAGATCGTCGCCGGTGTTTTTGCCCAGGGTGCTGCCGTCGGCGCTGTAGTCGAGCAGATCGTCGATCAGCTGGAAAGCGGTGCCGAGGTAGCGGCCATAATCTTGCAGCGCCTTCTCTTGTTCGGCGCTGGCGCCGGACAGGATCGCCGACGATTGCGCCGCCGCCTCAAACAGACGGGCGGTTTTGCTGTAGATCACCCGCATATAGCTTTCTTCGCTGATGTCGGGATCGTGCACATTCATCAACTGCAGCACTTCGCCTTCGGCGATGACGTTGACCGCCTCCGACATCAGCGCCAGCACGCGCAGGGATTCCAGGCTGGTCATCATCTGGAAGGCGCGGGTATAGATAAAGTCGCCGACCAGCACGCTGGCGGCGTTGCCGAACGCCGCGTTGGCGGTGGCTTTGCCGCGGCGCATGTCCGATTCGTCGACGACGTCGTCATGCAGCAGCGTGGCGGTATGAATGAATTCGATCAGGGCGGCGACGGTGACGTGCTTGTTGCCTTCATAGCCCAACGCCCGCGCCGCCAGGACGGCGATCATCGGCCGGATGCGCTTACCGCCACCGCTGATAATGTAATAGCCAAGCTGATTGATGAGCGTGACATCGGAATTCAGCTGTTCGAGAATTGTTGCGTTCACGGCCGCCATATCTTGCGCGGTTAACTCGGTAATTTGCTCTAGGTTCATTGTGTTTTTTTCAGCTGTGTTTCTCTTCACCGCGTTGAGATCGCTGCTCACATCGGTACATGGCGGTAACTGTCCCTATGATTGTACTTGAAAAACGGTTCAGATAAACGCCACGAAAGAAACTGCGCTTTTTTTCTTCTTTTTTCTTGTTCTGGTCTTATTCTGCTCTTGTCATACGCTGCTTTTTTGCGTAGAATTCGCGCCCTATTGTGAATATTTATAGCGCGCTCTGAACTAACACAGTCGGGCACGCGGAAAGCGGAGTTTTATATGTACGCGGTTTTCCAAAGTGGTGGTAAACAACACCGAGTAAGCGAAGGTCAGACCGTTCGCTTGGAAAAGCTGGACATCGCAACTGGTGAAGCGGTTGAGTTTGACCAGATTCTGATGATCGCTAATGGCGAAGATATCAAAATCGGCGTTCCTTTCGTCGATGGCGGCAAGATCAAAGCTGAAGTTGTTGCTCACGGTCGTGGCGAGAAAATTAAAATTGTTAAGTTTCGTCGTCGTAAACACCACCGTAAGCAGCAGGGCCACCGTCAGTGGTTCACTGACGTTAAAATCACCGGCATCAGCGCTTAAGTTAGGAGAGCGGATTAATGGCACACAAAAAGGCTGGCGGCTCGACTCGTAACGGTCGCGATTCAGAAGCTAAACGTCTGGGCGTAAAACGCTTTGGCGGCGAAGCAGTACTGGCAGGCAGCATCATCGTTCGTCAGCGCGGCACCAAATTCCACGCTGGTACCAACGTGGGTTGCGGCAAAGACCACACTCTGTTTGCTTTGAAAGACGGTAAAGTCAAATTCGAAGTTAAAGGCCCGAGCAATCGTAAATTCATCAGCATCGAAGCTGAATAATTTTTCGAGCCTTACGAAATAGATGTAAGCCCCGCAATTCGTTGCGGGGCTTTTTACATTTATGGGTTGCCTGAGGGCAGGCCCGTCAGCGTTGGCGAAGGTGATATGGATACGAAGCAGCAGGTCGGCGTTGGCATTTCTCTGGCGTTAACCACGGCGGTTTGCTGGGGCGCGTTGCCGATCGCGATGAAAGAAGTGTTGGTCGTGATGGAGCCGTTTACCGTTGTCTGGTATCGCTTTACCATGGCCGCCATCGGTTTGGGCGTGATCCTCGCGGTACGCGGCAAGCTGCCGCGGCTGACGATGTTCCGCCAGCCGCGTTGGCTGCTGCTGTTGGCGATCGCGACGGCGGGGCTGCTAGGCAACTTTGTGTTCTTCAGCTCCTCGCTGCAATACCTGAGCCCGACGGCGTCGCAGGTGATTGGCCAGCTGTCGCCGGTGGGCATGATGTTCGCCAGCGTGCTGATTTTAAAAGAACGTATGCGCATCACCCAGGTTATTGGCGCCCTGATGCTGATTTGCGGACTGATGCTGTTTTTCAACGTCAGTTTGATAGAGATCTTCACCCGGCTGACGGACTACACGCTGGGCGTTATGCTGGGCGTGTGCGCGGCGATGGTTTGGGTGAGCTACGGCGTGGCGCAGAAGGTGTTGCTGCGCCGACTGGCTTCGCCGCAGATCCTGGTTATGTTGTACACTTTATGTGCGATAGCGTTGTTCCCTCTGGCCAAACCCGAGGTGATTTTCCAGCTGAGCGGCTGGCAATTGGCGTGTCTGCTATTTTGCGGCGCCAACACGCTGATCGGTTACGGCGCGTTGGCGGAAGCGATGGCGCGCTGGCAGGCGGCGCAGGTGAGCGCGTTGGTGACGCTGACCCCGCTGTTTACCCTGCTGTTTTCAGATTTATTGGCGCTGGCCTGGCCCCAGGCATTCGCTGCGCCGACGCTGAACATCGTCGGCTATGTGGGTGCGTTTGTGGTTGTGGCGGGCGCCATGTTTTCCGCAATTGGTCACCGGTGGTGGCCGCGACGGGCAGAACCCCCCCTGGTTGCTCCTTTGAAGCAGCCCGGTGAATGATTTACGGAGACGGTAAATGAAGTTTGTAGATGAAGCAGCGATTCTGGTCGTTGCAGGCGACGGCGGCAACGGGTGCGTCAGCTTCCGCCGCGAAAAATATATCCCGAACGGTGGGCCTGACGGCGGTGACGGCGGTGACGGCGGCGACGTTTACCTGCTGGCGGATGAGAACCTCAACACCCTGATCGACTACCGCTTTGAGAAGTCTTTCCGCGCCGAGCGCGGCCAGAATGGCCAGAGCCGCGACTGTACCGGCAAACGCGGTAAAGACGTCATCATCAAGGTGCCGGTCGGCACGCGCGTGAAGGATCAGGGCACCGGCGAGATCCTCGGCGACATGACGCGTCACGAGCAGAAGCTGATGGTCGCCAAAGGCGGCTGGCACGGTCTGGGCAACACCCGTTTCAAATCTTCGGTCAACCGCGCGCCGCGTCAGAAGACGCTGGGTACCGCGGGCGAAGCGCGTGACCTGTTGCTGGAGCTGTTGCTGCTGGCCGATGTGGGCATGCTGGGGCTGCCGAACGCCGGTAAATCGACCTTCATCCGCGCGGTGTCTGCTGCCAAACCTAAGGTGGCCGATTATCCGTTCACCACGCTGGTACCGAGCCTGGGCGTGGTGCGTATGGACCACGAGCAGAGCTTTGTGGTTGCCGACATTCCGGGGTTGATCGAGGGGGCCTCCGAAGGGGCGGGCCTGGGTATTCGCTTCCTGAAACACCTGGAGCGTTGCCGCGTGCTGCTGCACCTGGTGGACATCGCGCCGATCGACGAAACCGATCCGGTGGAAAACGCCAAAGTGATCATCAACGAGTTGAACCAATACAGCGAAAATCTGGCGCAGAAGCCGCGGTGGCTGGTGTTCAACAAAATTGATGTGATTGGTGAGGAAGAAGCCGCCGAACGCGCCAAAGCGATTGTGGAAGGCATGGGTTGGGAAGGGAAGTACTACATGATCTCCGCCGCCAACCGCGAAGGCGTCAACGCGCTGTGCTGGGACGTGATGAACTTCATCAACACTCAGCCGAAAGCGATGGCGATTGAAGAAAGCGCGCCGGAAAAAGTCGAATTCATGTGGGATGACTACCACCGCGAGCAAATCGCGGAGGTGGAAGCCGAAGCGGAAGATGACTGGGATGACGACTGGGACGAAGACGACGACGAAGGCGTCGAAATCATTTACCAGAAGTAATTCGGTGATAAAGGGCTCAGCAACGCTGGGCCCTTGTTATTTGAGCGCCTTTTCCGGCAACCAGCACTGGGCGTTCAGGCCGCGCGCATCGCGGCGGTTTTCCAGCGTCAATCGCCCCTGGTGCAGTTGCGCGATGCGGATCACGATATTCAGGCCCAGTCCGCTGCCGCCGTAGCGTTGATCCATGCGGCGAAACGCCTGCGTCAGCTCCCCAACCATCTCTTCCTTGATACCCGGGCCATCGTCGATGACCTGCAGCAGATAGCCGCTGTCTTGCGGCGTTAATCGCACCTGCATCGCGCCGCCTTCCGGGCCGTAACGGTGGGCATTTTCGACCAGGTTGCGCAGCAGCAACCGCAGCAGCACCGGATCGCCGTTCACCGCGGCGACGGCCGGCAATTGCCAATCCAGCGTCTGTCCGCGTTGGGCGGTCATTTCGTCGAGTTCTTCGCGCAGCGGTTGGATCACATCGGCCACCCAATCGAAATGCTGATAATGGCCGCTGGCGAAGTCTTGCCCGGCGCGCGACAGCATCAGCAACTGCTCGACGGTGTGCATCAGTTGATCGATGCGGGCGATCAGCGCCTGGCTGCCCTTGACGCCCTGTTTTTCCATCAGTTCCAGGTGCAGGCGGATGCCGGCCAGCGGCGTGCGCAGCTCGTGGGCGGCGTCGGCAGTGAACAGGCGTTCCTGTTGAATGGTGTTATCCAGCCGTGAGAACAGCTGATTGAGTGCATTGGTGACCGCTACCATTTCCTGGCTGTCGCTGGTGATTGGCAGCGGCGTCAGGTTATCGGCAGAGCGCTTTTCCAGCCGCTGCTGCAATTGGTTTAGCGGGCGGATGATCCAGCTGATGGCCCAAAACGACGCCAGCAGCGTGACGACCATCATGATCAGCGAAGGCGCCAGCAGCGACGCGATGGCCTCGGCGATCTCGGTATCGACGCGCTCGGTACGCACTTTGGCGGACAGGGTTTCATCCACCAGGAAACTGATCTGCTCCTGGCTTTCGTGCCACAGCCAGAAGGCGCTGATGAGTTGTGTGACCAGCAGGATCAGCGCTAGCATCAGCAGCAGGCGGCGGCGCATGCTGATCATGACGAGGGTTCCAGGCGATAGCCGATGCCGCGCACGGTGCGGATGCGATCCTTGCCCAGTTTGCGGCGCAGGTTGTGGATGTGCACCTCCAGCGTGTTGGAACCCAGGTCGTCCTGCCAGGTGTAGAGATCCTGCTGCAGGAGTTCACGATTGACCGTCTGCCCGGCACGCATGATAAGACGCGCCAGAATGGCAAACTCTTTCGGCGTAACCTCCACCGGCTGTTGCTGCAGGTAGACCTGCTGGCTGGAGAGGTTCAACTGCAGGTCATCCACCTGCATCAGATTGTCGCTGTGGCCCTGGTAGCGCCGCAGAAGGGCCCGCACGCGCGCCTGCAGCTCAACCAGCGCGAAGGGTTTGACCAGGTAGTCATCGGCGCCGGCATCCAGCCCGTCGACGCGATCTTCCAGGGCATCACGGGCGGTCAGGATCAGCACCGGCAGATCGATCTGCTGGCGGCGCCACTGCCGCAGCAGTGCGGCGCCGTCCATGTCCGGCAGACCGAGATCCAGGATCACCATGCTGTATTGGCTGGTGATGAGCAGGCTGTTGGCCTCCGCCGCCGTGGCGGCGCAGTCGCAGACGTAACCTTCGCCGGTCAGCGCCAGTGCCAGCCCCTGTTGCAACAGTTCATCATCCTCAACGACCAGCAGCTTCATGACGATCCTCAGTTGTTTTGGTAAATGTCCCGATACAGGCGGCTTTCGAAGCGCACCAGCGGCGCGCGGCGCTGTTTCTGATCTTCTGGCGGCACGGCGTAGCCGGAGAGATACTGCACGAAGGCCATGCGCTGGCCGCTGGCGGTCGTGATGAAGCCCGCCAGGTTGTAGACGCCCTGCAGTGCACCGGTCTTGGCCGACACTTTGCCGTCGACGCCGGCTTCGTGCAGGCCGCCGCGGTAGCGCAGGGTGCCATCATAGCCGGACAGCGGCAGCATCGAGATGAAGTTCAGCTCGTTGTCGTGCTGAGCGATGTACTGCAGCGCCTGCATCATAGTCGCCGGCGCCAGCAGGTTGTGGCGCGACAGGCCGGAACCGTCGGCGATAATGGTATTGCCCAGATCGATGCCGGCCTTCTGGCGCAGCACCTGCCGCACTGCATCGGAGCCCGCTCGCCAGGTGCCCGGTACGCCGAAGCGCTCGTGGCCGATGGTGCGGAAGACGGTATCGGCGATCATGTTGTCCGATTTCTTCAGCATGATCTTCAACAGATCGTGCAGCGGCGCCGACTGAGTTTGCGCGATCACCGTGCCGGTGATGCCGGGACGCGTCTGGCGTTTCAAGTGCCCGTCGATCTGGATACCGGCCTGGGTCAGTTCGTCTTTCAGGATTGCGCCCGCATAGCTGGCGCCGTCCTGGATGGCGAAGGCCAGCGGCAGCGGTTCGCTGCGTTGCGTCAGGCAGCCGGTCAGGGTAAAGCGGTTCAGTTCGCCCGGCACCACGTCCAGCTCGCAGTACTGCGCGTCTGCTGAGCCGCGCGCCAGGGTGCGCACCTGGCTAAACATATTGACTGGATAATAGGAGGCGACGCGGATAAACGCCATGTCGCCCGGATTCGGCGCGCTGTACAGCGAGACCGAGAAACAGTTGCGATCGACGATGGCGGCGGCCGGCGGCGCGCTGAAGCACTGCGTCAGATCGTTCCACGGCCAGCCGGGCGCCTTGTCATGGCTGGCGAAGACCGAGGTATCGACCAGCACGTCGCCGCTGATTTGGCGCACGCCCTGTTTCTTCAGGACGGCCACCATATTGCGCAGGCTCTGGCGCTTGAAGGTCGGATCGCCGCTGAAGCGGGCGATCAGGTTGCCGCGCAGCACGCCATCGCGGATATCGCCCTGGCTCTCCAGCGTGGTGGTGAAACGGTAATCGGGCCCGAGTTGCAGCAAGGCCGCCAGCGCGGTCAGCACTTTTTGGGTACTGGCCGGCAGCGCCATCTGCTGAGAGTGATAATCGATCGTCGGCGCGCCGGCACCGATTTTCTGAACGACCAGGGCAAGGTTGGCCCCATCAGGCAGATATTGTGTGTACTCTTCAACCGGGGCCGCATTCGCATTCAGAACAAATGCGCAAGCCAATGCACTGACAATTCGTGAAAAACGCATAATCTCGGGATAACAGCTGGATAACGTGCCGTCATACTACGGTGCAATCAGGGAAAAAGTAAACGATGACCCTCAAGGAACTCTAGGCTAAAATGCGTATCAAAATGCAAAACCAATCTTGGCTTGGGCCTCGTTCCGAGTCAGGTTTCTTTTGTTTGTCGCCTGGAGGCGGGTGGCGGTATGCCAACCGTGTTTTCATACGAATACGTCAGGATGACGGTTATTTGAACAGGAAAGATTTAGAGGTATTTATACGATGAACCAAATTCCGATGACCTTGTTTGGCGCTGAAAAACTGCGCGAAGAGCTCGAATATCTGAAAAGCGTGCGCCGCCCGAAAATCATTGCGGATATCGCTGACGCCCGTGAGCACGGCGATTTGAAAGAGAATGCCGAGTACCATGCCGCCCGTGAACAGCAGGGTTTCTGCGAAGGCCGCATTCAGGAGATCGAAGCCAAGCTGTCCAATGCTCAGGTGATCGATATCACCAAGATGCCGAACACCGGCCGGGTGATCTTCGGCGCCACCGTATCGGTGATGAATCTGGACAGTGAAGAAGAAGTGACTTACCGCATCGTTGGCGACGATGAGGCCGATTTCAAGAAAAATCTGATTTCGGTAAACTCGCCGATGGCGCGCGGCCTGATCGGCAAAGAGCAAGACGACGTGGTGGTGATCAAAACCCCCGGCGGCGACGTGGAATACGAGATCCTGAAGGTCGAGTATCTCTGATCGAGGCCGTTGGTCATTAATGCGCCAACGTTTTGTAAAGATAGGAAAAAGGCCGCAAGCGGCCTTTTATCTTCGTCAGGCGCATGGCACCTTTTCGTTAACCTGATGGTTATTAACGCGGTAGACTGATCTTGCGCTCTTTCGACGGGCGGTAAAGAATAAGCGTACTGCCGATAACTTGCACATTGCAGGCGCCCGTTTCACGCACGATAGCGTCGGCGATCAGGGTTTTGGTTTCGCGATCTTCAGCGGCGATTTTTACCTTGATCAGCTCATGATGCTCCAGAGCCTGTTCAATTTCAGCCAGCACCCCTTCGGTAAGACCGTTATTGCCCAGCATTACCACCGGTTTTAACGGATGCGCCAGGCCTTTCAGGTGCTGTTTTTGTTTATTATTCAGATTCATTGTCTTTTTTGCTTAAGTTGGGATTGAAAACGGTACATTCTACCGCCATCTCATGTATATCACCAAATCGGTCTTCACCGGTGTGAGTCTACGTGAGCAGCGACCCTGACATAAGACTCTTTTTATGATAGTTGGAAAACGAGATGGCTAATAAAAAGCGTTCGGCTAGCTCCAGTCGCTGGTTACAAGAACACTTTAGCGATAAATATGTGCAGCAGGCGCAGAAAAAGGGACTGCGTTCCCGTGCCTGGTTTAAACTTGATGAAATACAGCAGAGCGACAAACTGTTCAAACCGGGAATGACCGTGGTTGATCTGGGCGCCGCACCGGGCGGCTGGTCGCAGTATGTGGTCACCCAAATCGGCGGTACCGGGCGCATCATCGCCTGTGATATTTTGCCAATGGATCCTATCGTTGGCGTCGATTTCCTTCAGGGCGATTTTCGTGATGAACTGGTGCTGAAGGCGCTGTTGGAACGAGTAGGCGAGAGTAAGGTTCAGGTGGTCATGTCCGATATGGCCCCGAATATGAGTGGCACCCCGGCGGTCGATATTCCAAGGTCGATGTATCTGGTGGAGTTGGCGCTGGATATGTGTCGTGATGTCCTCGCACCAGGCGGAAGTTTCCTGGTGAAGGTGTTCCAGGGAGATGGCTTTGACGAGTACCTACGGGAAATTCGCTCCCTGTTTACGAAGGTTAAGATTCGTAAGCCAGACGCTTCCCGCGCCCGTTCGCGCGAAGTGTACATTGTAGCGACAGGGCGCAAACTGTAGTACCCTAACGCTGTTTGTTAACACAGTTGTAAGATGAGGTTAATCCCTTGAGTGACATGGCGAAAAACCTAATTCTCTGGTTAGTCATCGCGGTAGTGTTGATGTCTGTATTCCAGAGCTTTGGGCCCAGCGAGTCGAATGGCCGTAGGGTGGATTACTCTACCTTCATGTCCGAACTGACCCAGGACCAGGTTCGCGAAGCGCGAATCAACGGACGTGAAATTAACGTTACCAAGAAAGACAGTAACAAATACACGACCTACATCCCTGTCAACGATCCTAAGTTGCTGGATACGTTGTTAACGAAGAATGTGAAAGTTGTCGGCGAGCCGCCTGAAGAGCCGAGCCTGCTGGCTTCTATCTTTATCTCTTGGTTCCCGATGCTGTTGCTGATCGGGGTCTGGATCTTCTTTATGCGGCAAATGCAGGGCGGCGGCGGCAAGGGCGCGATGTCCTTCGGCAAGAGCAAGGCCCGCATGCTGACGGAAGACCAGATCAAGACCACTTTCGCCGATGTCGCCGGTTGTGACGAAGCGAAAGAAGAGGTGAGCGAACTGGTGGAATACCTGCGCGAACCGAGCCGTTTCCAGAAGCTGGGCGGCAAGATCCCGAAAGGCGTGCTGATGGTTGGCCCGCCGGGGACCGGTAAAACGCTGTTGGCGAAAGCGATCGCCGGCGAAGCGAAGGTACCGTTCTTCACCATTTCCGGTTCCGACTTCGTCGAAATGTTCGTCGGCGTGGGTGCATCCCGCGTGCGCGACATGTTCGAACAAGCGAAGAAAGCCGCGCCGTGCATCATCTTCATCGATGAAATCGACGCCGTCGGTCGCCAGCGTGGCGCCGGCCTGGGTGGCGGTCACGATGAGCGCGAGCAGACCCTGAACCAGATGCTGGTTGAGATGGACGGTTTTGAAGGCAACGAGGGCATCATCGTCATCGCGGCCACCAACCGTCCGGACGTGCTTGACCCTGCGCTGCTGCGCCCGGGCCGCTTCGACCGTCAGGTCGTGGTCGGGCTGCCGGATGTGCGTGGCCGTGAGCAGATCCTGAAGGTGCACATGCGCCGCGTGCCGTTGGCTGCCGACATCGACGCCTCCGTCATTGCGCGCGGTACGCCGGGCTTCTCCGGTGCCGACCTGGCCAACCTGGTCAACGAAGCGGCGCTGTTCGCCGCCCGCGGCAACAAGCGCGTGGTGTCGATGGTGGAGTTTGAAAAAGCCAAAGACAAGATCATGATGGGTGCGGAACGTCGCTCCATGGTGATGACCGAAGCGCAGAAAGAGTCGACCGCGTATCACGAAGCGGGCCACGCCATCATTGGCCGCCTGGTTCCTGAACACGATCCGGTACACAAGGTCACCATCATTCCTCGTGGTCGGGCGCTCGGTGTGACCTTCTTCCTGCCGGAAGGGGATGCGATCAGCGCCAGCCGTCAGAAGCTGGAGAGCCAAATCTCCACCCTGTACGGCGGTCGTCTGGCGGAAGAGATCATCTACGGGCCGGAAAAAGTCTCTACCGGTGCGTCGAACGACATTAAAGTGGCGACCTCCATTGCCCGCAACATGGTGACCCAATGGGGCTTCTCCGAGAAGCTGGGGCCGCTGTTGTATGCGGAAGAAGAGGGTGAAGTGTTCCTGGGCCGTTCCGTGGCCAAGGCGAAGCACATGTCGGATGAAACCGCGCGTATCATCGACCAGGAAGTGAAGTCGCTGATCGAACGTAACTACACGCGTGCTCGTTCGCTGTTGATGGAAAATATGGACATCCTGCATTCGATGAAGGATGCGCTGATGAAGTATGAAACTATCGATGCGCCGCAGATCGACGATCTGATGAACCGCAAAGACGTGCGTCCGCCGGCGGGCTGGGACGATGCGAACAAAGGCAACAGCTCCGACAACGGTGGCACTCCGAAAGCCCCGACGCCGGTAGATGAGCCGCGCACCCCAACGCCGGGCAACACCATGTCCGAACAGCTCGACAAGTAACAGCGGCTGTGTAATAACATCAAACCCCGGTACGCCGGGGTTTTTTTTTGCCCGGCGGGCAGTGAACCAGGCAACAGTAAGGTGGACCAACCATGCAGTTAACCGTGCGCGACATGACGCTCAACCTCTCCTATCCGCAGGTGATGGGTATCCTCAATGTGACGCCAGATTCGTTTTCCGACGGCGGCCGTCACAACACCCTGAACCAGGCGCTGCTCCACGCGCATGCGCTGATTTCGGCCGGTGCCACGATGATCGATATCGGCGGCGAATCGACAAGGCCGGGGGCAGCTGAGGTGAGTGAAGAGGAAGAATTGGAACGGGTCGTGCCGGTGGTGGAAGCGCTGGCGCAGCGCTTCGAAGTCTTTATCTCGGTCGATACCTCGAAAGCGGGCGTGATCCGCGAATCGGCGCATGCAGGCGCACATCTGATTAACGACATTCGTTCGCTGCAGGAGCCGGGTGCCCTGGCGGCGGCGGCGGAAAGCGGTCTGCCGGTCTGTCTGATGCATATGCAAGGGCAGCCGCGCACCATGCAGCAGGCGCCGCATTACGATGACCTGATTACCGATGTTCAGGCGTTTTTCGAGCATCATATTCAGCGCTGTAACGAGGCGGGGATAACAAATCAGAAATTGCTGCTCGACCCAGGCTTCGGTTTCGGTAAAAATTTGGCGCACAACTATCAGCTTCTGGCACGGTTGTCGGAGTTTCATCGTTTCGGTTTGCCGCTATTGGTCGGCATGTCGCGTAAATCGATGATTGGGCAACTGCTGAACGTGCCGCCGGATCAACGGGTTATCGGCAGCGTGGCCTGCGCGGTGATCGCGGCGATGCAGGGTGCGCAGATTGTCAGAGTGCATGACGTTAAAGAAACCGTCGAGGCGATGCGTGTCGTCGAGGCAACACTTTCAGCTAAGGGACAGTAGAGACATGAGCGAGCGCAAATATTTTGGCACCGACGGCATCCGTGGCAAGGTCGGGGACAGCCCCATCACGCCGGACTTCGTGCTGAAGCTGGGCTGGGCGGCCGGTAAAGTGCTGGCGCGTCACGGTTCCCGCAAGATCATCATCGGTAAGGATACGCGCATCTCCGGCTATATGCTGGAGTCCGCTCTGGAAGCCGGTCTGGCGGCCGCTGGATTGTCCGCCTCCTTCACCGGGCCGATGCCCACGCCGGCGGTGGCCTACCTGACGCGTACCTTCCGTGCCGAAGCAGGCATTGTCATTTCCGCGTCGCATAACCCGTTCTATGACAACGGTATCAAGTTCTTCTCAATCGACGGCGCCAAACTGCCGGACAACGTCGAAGAGGCAATTGAAGCCGAGATGGAAAAACCGCTGACCTGCGTGGAGTCCGCCGAGCTGGGTAAAGCCAGCCGTATCATCGACGCCGCCGGCCGTTACATCGAATTCTGCAAAGGTACCTTCCCGAGCGAGCTGAGCCTGAAGGGGCTGAAAATCGTGGTCGACTGCGCCAACGGGGCGACTTACCACATTGCGCCGAGCGTGCTGCGCGAACTGGGCGCCACGGTGATCGCCATCGGTGTTGAGCCGGACGGTATGAATATCAACGAAAAATGCGGTGCTACCGACGTGCGTCAGCTGCAAGAGCGCGTGCTGCAGGAAAAAGCGCACGTTGGCCTGGCGTTTGACGGCGACGGCGACCGCGTGATGATGGTGGATCACCTCGGCAACAAGGTGGATGGCGATCAGATCCTGTACATCATCGCCCGCGAAGGCCTGCGTCAGGGGCAGCTGCGCGGCGGCGCGGTCGGTACCCTGATGAGTAATATGGGGCTGGAGCTGGCGCTGAAACAGCTGGGTATTCCGTTCGCTCGCGCCAAAGTGGGCGACCGTTACGTGCTGGAGAAACTGCAGGAACTGGGCTGGCGCATCGGTGCGGAAAACTCCGGCCATGTGATCCTGCTGGACAAAACCACCACCGGCGACGGCATCGTGGCCGGGCTGCAGGTGCTGACTGCCATGGTGCGCAACCACATGAGCCTGCATGACCTGTGCAGCGGCATGAAGCTGCTGCCGCAGATCCTGGTCAACGTCCGCTTCGCCGGCGAGCATAATCCGCTGGAGTCTGAAGCGGTGCGTAAGGTCACCGAGCAGGTGGAAACCGAGCTGGCCGGCCGTGGCCGGGTGCTGCTGCGTAAATCGGGCACCGAGCCGCTGATCCGCGTGATGGTGGAAGGCGAGGACGAGCAGCAGGTGACCGCGCTGGCGCATCGCATCGCCGATGCGGTGAAATCCGCAGGTTAAAACAGACAGTTAGCCATCGGGCTTGGCATCGCTGAGCCCGAATAGATGATTGTTGGCGTTTTTTTCCGCAAACGCGCCGGCGGCAGCAAATTGCCCTTGCGCGGGTTGGCGGCTTTGGTTAGTATTCACACCCGCTTCAGTAGGCAGTTTGTAAAAACGCCTGCTTGATGAGTGTGAAGCATTTGGCATGCGGTGAGGCCGCAAGGATACGGGTACTACTATGTACGAAGCTCTTCTAGTAATTTTCCTGCTGATCTCAATCGGGCTGGTTGCTCTGATTATGCTACAGCAAGGTAAAGGCGCTGATATGGGAGCCTCTTTCGGAGCAGGTGCATCAGGCACATTGTTCGGTTCGAGTGGTTCCGGTAACTTTATGACCCGCATGACTGCTGTGCTGGCGACGCTGTTCTTCGTCATCAGCCTGATTCTGGGCAACCTCAGCAGCAACCAAAGCAAGAAAGGCAGTGAGTGGGAAAACCTGGGTCAGCCAGTGAAAACTGAGCAGACGACCGCGCCGGCAGCACCAGCTAAGCCGAGCAGCGACATCCCGCAGTAAGCCGCAAAAAGTTTGTAAACGGTGGTTGTGAACTCGAAGGAACAACGGCCGTTAGCAGTAAGAATCAGTACCGAGGTGGTGGAATTGGTAGACACGCTACCTTGAGGTGGTAGTGCCCTAACGGGCTTGTGGGTTCGAGTCCCATCCTCGGTACCAAATCCCAGAGATAACTTGCAATTTTGCGATTATCGGCGTAGTATTTGCCACGTTTTCGGACGCGGGGTGGAGCAGCCTGGTAGCTCGTCGGGCTCATAACCCGAAGGTCGTCGGTTCAAATCCGGCCCCCGCAACCACTTTCCTTTAAGTGTTTATTTTCAAATACACTTTTCGATTGAAATCCGCTTTTCTCGATCAACATTTGAAAATGACACTTGCTCGAAAGTTGTACCGAGGCCGCCTAGCGGCAAACAGGGTCCAGTTGCATAAAGCCCCGATTTTTCGGGGTTTTTTGTTATTTGGCAACAGAATCACTGGGCTATTTAGCCCTTTTTTTATGTCTTGGGGGTGGGCTTGTCCACATTAGAGCAACAGTTAACAGAGATGCTTTCGGCACCCGTAGAAGCGTTGGGCTTTGAGCTTGTAGGCATCGAATTCATTCGTGCGCGCCAATCGACGCTCCGCATCTATATTGATAGTGATAACGGCATCAATGTTGATGATTGCGCTGATGTCAGCCACCAGGTCAGCGCTGTATTGGACGTCGAAGATCCAATCACGGTCGCTTACAACTTGGAAGTCTCCTCTCCTGGCCTTGATCGCCCGATGTTCACCGCAGAACACTATACGCGTTACCTCGGTGAAGAAGTCAGCCTGGTCCTGCGCATGGCGGTACAGAACCGTCGCAAGTGGCAGGGTATTATCAAGTCTGTCGAAGGCGAGATGATCACGGTTACTGTGGAAGGGAAAGATGAAGTGTTCGCGCTGAGCAACATCCAGAAAGCGAACCTGGTACCCCACTTTTAAAGTTTGGAAGAGGCAACTAGGATGAACAAAGAGATTCTGGCTGTTGTTGAAGCAGTTTCCAATGAAAAATCCCTTCCGCGCGAGAAGATTTTCGAAGCGCTGGAAACTGCATTAGCCACCGCAACCAAGAAAAAATACGAGCAGGAAATCGACGTGCGCGTCAGCATTGACCGTAGAACCGGCGATTTCGACACCTTCCGCCGTTGGGTCGCCGTAGACGAAGTGACTCAGCCGACGCGTGAAATCACGCTGGAAGCCGCTCAGTTTGAAGATCCGAGCATCGAGCTCGGCGGCTACGTCGAAGATCAGATCGAATCCGTGACCTTCGACCGCATCACCACCCAAACCGCCAAGCAGGTTATCGTGCAGAAAGTACGTGAAGCCGAGCGTGCGATGGTGGTCGACGCTTTCCGTGAACACGAAGGTGAGATCGTCACCGGCGTGGTGAAGAAAGTGAACCGTGACAGCATCGCGCTGGATCTGGGCAACAACGCCGAAGCGGTCATTGGCCGTGAAGACATGCTGCCGCGCGAAAACTTCCGTCCGGGCGACCGCATTCGCGGCGTATTGTATGCCGTACGTCCCGAAGCTCGCGGCGCGCAGCTGTTCGTCAGCCGTTCCAGCTCGGAAATGCTGAAAGAACTGTTCCGCATCGAAGTGCCGGAAATCGGCGAAGAAGTGATCGAAATTAAAGCGGCAGCCCGCGATCCAGGCTCTCGCGCGAAAATTGCAGTGAAAACCAACGACAAGCGCATCGACCCGGTCGGCGCCTGCGTAGGTATGCGCGGTGCGCGCGTTCAGGCCGTGTCGAGCGAGCTCGGCGGCGAACGCATCGACATCATCCTGTGGGATGATAACCCCGCGCAATTCGTCATCAACGCCATGGCGCCGGCCGACGTCGCGTCGATCGTGGTAGACGAAGATAACTGCACCATGGATATCGCCGTTGAAGCCAGCAACCTGGCACAGGCGATCGGCCGTAACGGCCAAAACGTGCGTTTGGCTTCCCAGCTGCTGAAACAACACCGCGGCGACGATCGTTGGGAACTGAACGTGATGACGGCGGACGATCTGCAGGCCAAGCACCAGGCCGAGGCTCATGCCGCTATTGATACCTTCACCAAGTATCTTGATATCGACGAAGATTTCGCCACCGTACTGGTTGAAGAAGGCTTCTCCACGCTGGAAGAGCTGGCCTACGTGCCGATCAAAGAGCTGTTGGAAATCGACGGTCTGGATGAAGATACGGTTGAAGCATTGCGCGAACGCGCCAAAGCTGCATTGACCACGCTGGCCCTGGCACAAGAAGAAAGCCTGGGCGACAACAAACCGGCCGACGATTTGCTCAACCTGCCGGGTCTTGAGCGCAGCATGGCCTTTAAACTGGCCGCGCGTGGGGTTTGTACGCTGGAAGATCTTGCCGAGCAGGGTGTTGACGATCTGGCTGATATTGAAGGGCTTAGCGATGAGCAAGCCGGTGAGCTGATCATGGCTGCACGCAATATCTGTTGGTTTGGCGACAACGCGTAATAACTGTAGCAGGAAGGAACAGCATGACGACAGATGTAACCGTAAAATCGCTGGCAGCAGAGATTCAGACTCCGGTTGATCGCCTGGTACAGCAGTTTGCTGATGCAGGGATCAACAAGTCCGAGTCGGACTCTGTTACCCAGCAAGAAAAAGAAACATTGCTGGCGCACCTGAACCGTGAACACGGCAGCGCGCCAGGTAAACTCACTTTGCAGCGCAAAACGCGCAGCACCTTGAATATCCCGAGCACCGGCGGTAAAAGTAAATCGGTGCAAATTGAGGTCCGCAAGAAACGCACTTATGTAAATCGCGATACGCAGGAAGCCCAGTTGGCTGAAGCGGCAGAGCAGGCACAGCGTGAAGCGGAAGAGCAGGCACGGCGCGAAGCGGAAGAGCTCGCAAAACGCGAAGCGGAAGCGAAGCGCGCAGCCGAAGAGCAAGCCAAACGTGAGGCCGCGGAGATTGCTAAGCGTAATTCAGCGGAAAAAGAAAAAGTGACCAATCAACATACCGACGAAATGACCAAGCCAGCTCAGGCGGAAAAAGCACGCCGTGAAGCCGAAGCCGCTGAACTGAAACGTAAAGCGGAAGAGGAAGTGCGCCGCAAGGTTGAAGAGGAAGCCAAGCGCGTGGCGGAAGAAGCCCGTCGCATGGCCGAAGAGAACGGCGAGAAGTGGGCCCAGGCCGACGCGGCAAGCGCTGCGGTTGAAAGTGCCGACTATCACGTGACCACCTCTCAGCATGCGCGTGCCGCAGAAGACGAAAACGACGCCAAAGTTGAAGGCGATCGTCGTAGCCGCACCCGCGGCGGCAAAGCGACCAAGCAGAAGAAAGGCAACAAGCTGTCCGAATCCAAAGCGGATCGCGAAGAAGCGCGTGCCGTTACCCGTGGCGGTAAAGGCAAACGCAAGCCTAGCGCTCTGCAGCAGGGCTTCAACAAGCCGGCGCAGGTGGTTAACCGTGACGTGGTGATCGGTGAAACCATCACCGTGGCCGAGCTGGCCAACAAGATGGCGGTAAAAGGTTCTCAGGTCATCAAAGTGATGATGAAGCTGGGCGCTATGGCCACCATCAACCAGGTTATCGACCAGGAAACCGCACAGCTGGTTGCCGAAGAGATGGGCCACAAAGTTATTCTGCGTCGTGAAAACGAGCTGGAAGAAGCGCTGATGAGCGACCGTGATACGGGCGCTGCGGCTGAGCCGCGCGCGCCGGTCGTGACCATCATGGGCCACGTTGACCACGGTAAAACCTCTCTGCTGGACTACATCCGCTCCACCAAAGTGGCGGCGGGCGAAGCCGGCGGCATTACCCAGCACATCGGTGCCTACCACGTAGAAACCGAGAACGGCATGATCACCTTCCTGGATACCCCGGGCCACGCCGCGTTTACCTCGATGCGTGCTCGTGGTGCTCAGGCGACTGACATCGTGGTTCTGGTGGTGGCGGCCGACGACGGCGTGATGCCACAGACCATCGAAGCTATCCAGCACGCGAAAGCGGCGCAGGTGCCGTTGGTGGTTGCGGTGAACAAAATCGACAAGCCGGAAGCCGATCCGGACCGCGTTAAGCAGGAACTGTCTCAGTACGGCGTTATGCCGGAAGAGTGGGGCGGCGAAGCGCAGTTCGTTCACGTGTCCGCGAAAGCCGGTACCGGTATCGACGAGCTGCTGCAGGCTATCCTGCTGCAGGCCGAAGTTCTGGAACTGAAAGCGGTACGCAGCGGCATGGCGAGCGGCGTAGTGATCGAGTCCTTCCTGGATAAAGGCCGTGGCCCAGTGGCTACCGTACTGGTTCAGGAAGGTACGCTGAACAAGGGCGACATCGTCCTGTGCGGCTTCGAATACGGCCGTGTGCGTGCGATGCGTGACGAGCTGGGCCGTGAAGTGACCTCTGCCGGTCCGTCTATCCCTGTGGAAATCCTGGGTCTGTCCAGCGTGCCTGCAGCGGGTGACGAAGCGACCGTGGTGCGCGACGAGAAGAAAGCGCGTGAAGTGGCGCTGTATCGTCAGGGCAAGTTCCGCGAAGTCAAACTGGCGCGTCAGCAGAAGTCCAAGCTGGAAAACATGTTCGCCAACATGACCGACGGCGAAGTGTCCGAGCTGAACATCGTACTGAAGTCCGATGTGCAGGGTTCTTGCGAAGCGATCAGCGACTCGCTGCTGAAACTCTCTACCGACGAAGTGAAGGTGAAGATTGTCGGCTCCGGCGTAGGTGGGATCACCGAAACCGACGCGACGCTGGCTGCGGCTTCCAACGCCATCATCCTGGGCTTCAACGTGCGTGCCGACGCTTCTGCGCGCCGCGTGATCGAAGCGGAAAGCCTGGATCTGCGTTACTACTCCGTGATCTATAACCTGATCGACGAAGTGAAGCAGGCGATGAGCGGTATGCTGGCGCCGGAATACAAGCAGCAGATCATCGGCCTGGCCGAAGTGCGCGACGTGTTCAAATCGCCTAAGTTCGGCGCTATCGCCGGCTGTATGGTTACCGAAGGGACCATCAAGCGTCACAACCCAATCCGCGTACTGCGCGACAACGTGGTTATCTATGAAGGCGAGCTGGAATCCCTGCGCCGCTTCAAAGATGACGTTAACGAAGTCCGTAACGGCATGGAATGTGGTATCGGCGTTAAGAACTATAACGACGTGCGCGTCGGCGACATGATCGAAGTGTTCGAAATCATTGAGATCCAACGCACCATCGCTTAACGATTGCACATCTGCTTATATCTGTTTACGGGGGGCCTTTGTGCCCCCCGATTTGTCTGGAGAATCCAAAATGGCAAAAGAATTCAGCCGCGGTCAACGCGTGGCGCAAGAGATGCAGAAAGAGATTGCGATCATTCTGCAGCGTGAAGTTAAAGATCCGCGCGTCGGCATGGCGACCGTTTCCGGCGTGGAAGTGTCCCGCGACCTGGCGTATGCCAAGGTTTACGTCACCTTCCTGAACGTATTGACCGAGAACCACGATCCGGATCTGGTCACCAACGGCATCAAAGCGTTGCAGGACGCTTCCGGCTATATCCGTACCCTGCTGGGCAAAGCGATGCGCCTGCGCGTGGTGCCGGAGCTGACATTCGCTTACGACAACTCCCTGGTGGAAGGCATGCGCATGTCCAACCTGGTGACCAACGTGGTGAAGAACGACGCCGAGCGCCGTTCCGCCTCAGGCGATGACAAGGAGGATTAATGAGTCGCCCTCGTCGCCGCGGCCGTGACATCCACGGCGTGCTGTTGCTGGACAAGCCGCAGGGGTTGTCGTCCAACGATGCGCTGCAAAAAGTAAAACGTCTGTACAACGCCAACCGAGCGGGCCATACCGGCGCGCTCGATCCGTTGGCGACCGGCATGCTGCCTATTTGCCTGGGCGAAGCGACCAAGTTTTCGCAATACCTGCTCGATTCCGACAAGCGCTATCGGGTGATCGCCAAGCTGGGGCAGCGTACCGATACCTCCGACGCCGACGGCCAGATCGTGCAGGAGCGCCCGGTGAATTTCACCCAGGCGCAGCTCGACGCGGCGCTGGACACCTTCCGCGGCGACATCCAGCAGGTGCCGTCGATGTATTCGGCGTTGAAATACCAGGGCAAGAAACTCTACGAGTATGCGCGCCAGGGGATTGAAGTGCCGCGCGAAGCGCGCAGCATCACGGTGTACGAGCTGCAGTTTATCCGCTGGGAAGGGGATGAGCTGGAGCTGGAGATCCACTGCTCGAAAGGCACCTACATCCGCACCATCACCGACGATCTCGGCGAGCTGCTGGGCTGCGGCGCGCACGTGATCTATCTGCGCCGCCTGCAGGTGGCGACTTATCCGATTGCGCGCATGGTGACGCTGGAACAGCTGAACGCCTTGCTGGCTCAGGCGCAGGAACAAGCGATCGCGCCCGGCGAGCTGCTCGATCCGCTGCTGATGCCGATGGACAGCCCGGTTGAGAACTATCCGGAAGTGAATTTGCTGCCGGTGGTCGCGGGTTACGTCAAGCAGGGGCAACCGGTGCAAGTGGCCGGCGCGCCGGCTTCCGGCCTGGTGCGTATCACCGAGGGTGAAGAGCGAAAATTCATCGGCGTTGGCGACATCGCCGAAGATGGTCGCGTGGCGCCGCGCCGCCTGGTGGTCGAGCATTTCGACTGACGGCGGGGCACTGCGTCGCCTTGCGATCGCACTGCGCTAAGAGTAGAATGGCGCAGCTTATGCATTGGGTTGCTGAATTAGAGATCGGCGCCTGTTTTTATTATCTATAATCTGGAGTATTACAATGTCTCTAAGTGTTGAAGCTAAAGCTCAAATCGTAGCTGATTTCGGTCGTGGTACTAACGACAGCGGTTCTACCGAAGTTCAGGTTGCCCTGCTGACTGCGCAGATCAACCATCTGCAAGGCCACTTCTCCGAGCACAAAAAAGATCACCACAGCCGTCGTGGTCTGCTGCGTATGGTTTCTCAGCGTCGTAAGCTGCTGGACTACCTGAAGCGTAAAGATGTAGCACGTTACACCAGCCTGATCGAGCGTCTGGGTCTGCGTCGCTAATCTAGCAAGTTTCAGTGGAAAGGGGCCTATTTTGGCCCCTTTCTTCTAGGAAGCATAAGCAAATCAGGTTAATGTATTACTGATGTTTCCAAACAGGTTCTTCCGTTACAGAGGTTCGCGCGGCTAATGAGAGGCTTTATCTCCTGCCTGAGATAAGGATTGTCATTAGTCGCGAGGATGTAGTGAGAAGGCAAATCGAGTCACAGGCGTGTCGAGTCGTCAATGCGATTGCGCGCCGCTAATCAAGGATATAATTTTGCTGACACCGATCATTCGCAAATTCCAGTATGGCCAGCATACCGTCACCATCGAAACCGGTATGATGGCTCGTCAGGCCACCGCCGCCGTTATGGTGAGCATGGATGACACCGCCGTATTCGTTACCGTCGTTGGCCAGAAAAAAGCCAAGCCGGGCCAGAGCTTCTTCCCGCTGACCGTTAACTACCAAGAGCGTACTTACGCCGCCGGCCGCATCCCGGGCAGCTTCTTCCGTCGCGAAGGCCGTCCGAGCGAAGGCGAGACCCTGACTTCCCGTCTGATCGACCGTCCGATCCGTCCACTGTTCCCGGACAGCTTCCTGAACGAAGTTCAGGTGATCGCGACCGTGGTTTCCGTTAACCCGCAGGTGAACCCGGACATCGTCGCGATGATCGGCGCCTCTGCCGCCCTGAGCCTGTCCGGTATTCCGTTCAACGGCCCAATCGGCGCAGCGCGCGTAGGTTACATCAACGATCAGTATGTGCTGAACCCGACAACTGACGAGCTGAAAGAAAGCCGTCTGGATCTGGTGGTTGCCGGTACTGCAGGCGCGGTGCTGATGGTTGAATCCGAAGCGGAAGTGCTGAGCGAAGATCAGATGCTGGGCGCCGTGGTGTTCGGCCACGACCAGCAGCAAGTGGTTATCGAAAACATCAACTCCCTGGTTGCCGAAGCCGGCAAGCCGAAGTGGGATTGGCAGGCCCCTGCGGTCAACGAAGCGCTGCACGCGCGCGTGGCTGAACTGGCCGAAGCTCGCCTGGGCGACGCTTACCACATCACCGAAAAACAAGAGCGTTACGCTCAGGTTGACGCGATCAAAGACAGCGTGGTTGAAACCCTGCTGGCGCAGGACGAAACGCTGGACGCCGGCGAAATCCAGGACATCCTGGGCAACGTCGAGAAGAACGTGGTGCGTAGCCGCGTACTGCGTGGCGAGCCGCGTATCGACGGCCGTGAAAAAGACATGATCCGTGGCCTGGACGTGCGCACCGGCGTACTGCCGCGCACCCACGGTTCCGCGCTGTTCACCCGTGGCGAAACTCAGGCGCTGGTTACCGCGACCCTGGGTACCGCGCGCGACGCACAGAACCTGGACGAGCTGATGGGCGAGAAGACCGACAGCTTCCTGTTCCACTACAACTTCCCTCCGTACTCCGTAGGCGAAACCGGCATGGTCGGTTCTCCTAAGCGTCGTGAAATCGGTCACGGTCGCCTGGCGAAACGCGGCGTATTGGCTATGATGCCTAAACCGGAAGATTTCCCGTACACGGTTCGCGTCGTGTCTGAAATCACCGAATCCAACGGTTCTTCTTCCATGGCTTCCGTGTGCGGCGCATCTCTGGCGCTGATGGACGCCGGTGTGCCAATCAAGGCTGCCGTTGCGGGTATCGCGATGGGCCTGGTGAAAGAAGCCGATAACTTTGTGGTTCTGTCCGACATTCTGGGTGACGAAGATCACCTGGGCGACATGGACTTCAAAGTGGCCGGTAGCCGCGACGGTATCACTGCGCTGCAGATGGACATCAAAATCGAAGGCATCACCCGCGAGATCATGCAGGTGGCTCTGAACCAGGCCAAGGGCGCGCGTCTGCACATCCTGGGCGTGATGGAACAGGCTATCAGCTCCCCACGCGGCGATATCTCCGAATTCGCACCGCGTATTCATACTATCCGCATCAACCCGGATAAAATCAAAGACGTGATCGGTAAGGGCGGTTCCGTTATCCGCGCACTGACCGAAGAGACTGGCACTACCATCGAAATTGAAGATGATGGTACAGTTAAAATCGCTGCGACCGACGGTGAGAAGGCGAAATTCGCTATCCGTCGTATCGAAGAGATCACGGCAGAGATCGAAGTGGGCCGTATCTACCAGGGTAAAGTGACCCGTATCGTTGATTTCGGCGCATTCGTCGCTATCGGCGGTGGTAAAGAAGGTCTGGTGCACATTTCTCAGATCGCCGACAAGCGCGTTGAGAAAGTGACCGACTATCTGCAGATGGGTCAGGAAGTGCCGGTTAAGGTACTGGAAGTTGACCGTCAGGGCCGCGTGCGTCTGAGCATCAAAGAAGCGATGGCGCCGGAAGCAGGTTCACCTGCGCCTGAAGCAGAATAACTGTATAGATAGTTTTACAGCTCCCCGCCATGGGGTTGGGAGCTGTTCGTATCGCGCGGGTAGGATACCCGCGTTTTAGCAAACGGAGGACAGGACGTTCATCCAATGTTTGTCTTCGGGAGTGGGAAATGAAGCCTTTCTTGCGCTGGTGTTACGTTGCGACAGCACTCATGCTGGCAGGATGCAGCAACCATGATTGGCGTAAAGACGAAGTTTTGGCAATCCCGTTGCAGCCTACGTTGCAGCAGGAAGTGATCCTGGCGCGCATGGAACAAATTCTTGCCAGCCGGGCACTGACGGATGACGAACGCGCACAGCTTTTATATGAGCGCGGTGTGCTGTATGATAGCCTCGGGTTACGTGCATTAGCGCGCAATGATTTCTCGCAGGCGCTGGCGATACGTCCCGACATGCCGGAAGTTTTCAACTACCTGGGCATTTACTTAACGCAGGCAGGCAATTTTGATGCTGCCTATGAAGCGTTTGATTCTGTACTAGAGCTTGATCCAACTTACAATTACGCGCGTTTAAACCGGGGCATCGCACTGTATTATGGCGGCCGCTTCCCGTTGGCGCAGGATGATCTGCAGGCGTTTTATCAAGACGACCCAAACGATCCCTTCCGTTCGTTATGGCTGTATCTGGTGGAGCGAGAAATCGATCCCAAGAAGGCCGAAGTAGCGCTTCAGCAGCGCTATGACAAATCGGACAGAGGGCAATGGGGATGGAATATTGTCGAATTCTACCTGGGCAAGATCAGCGAAAAAACGCTGATGGAACGCCTCAAGGCAGATGCAACGGATAACACTTCGCTCGCTGAGCATCTCAGTGAAACTGACTTCTATTTGGGTAAACACTACCTGAGTCTGGGGGACAAGGACACCGCTTCGGCGCTGTTCAAACTGACGGTGTCTAACAACGTTCACAACTTCGTTGAGCACCGCTATGCATTGTTGGAATTGGCGCTTTTGGGCCAAGAGCAAGACGACCTATCGGAATCGGACCAGCAATAGCTGACGAACACCTATCAGCCTGATGAACATTGGTTTTTAACCAAAGTTATCGCCTTAACGGGCGAGGGCTTTTTTGTTCGTTTTATAATCTAATTTGAGCCGGTTCACACTTTTCAATGAAAATGACTGAAAATTTTCTCGACGAGTTATGTAGACTGGCTGCCATTATTAATGAGGCACGTGTACATGACGACTGAGTTTGAAACCTCTTTTGCTGATCTGGGGCTGTCTGCTCCAATCATTTCCGCCCTGAACGATCTGGGCTATGAAAAACCATCTCCGATCCAGGCTGAGTGTATTCCTCACCTGTTGAACGGCCGCGACGTGCTGGGCATGGCACAGACCGGTAGTGGTAAAACTGCAGCGTTCTCGCTGCCGCTGCTGCACAACCTGCAGGCAGACCTGAAAGCACCTCAGATCCTGGTGCTGGCACCGACCCGCGAACTGGCGGTTCAGGTTGCCGAAGCGATGACCGATTTCTCCAAACACATGAACGGCGTCAACGTGGTAGCCCTGTACGGCGGCCAGCGTTACGACGTACAGCTGCGCGCTCTGCGCCAGGGCCCGCAAATCGTTGTGGGTACCCCAGGTCGTCTACTGGACCACCTGAAGCGCGGCACCCTGAACCTCTCTAACCTGAGCGGTCTGGTGCTGGATGAAGCCGACGAAATGCTGCGCATGGGCTTTATCGAAGACGTAGAAACCATCATGGCTGAGATCCCGGCTGAACATCAGACCGCGCTGTTCTCCGCCACCATGCCGGAAGCGATCCGTCGCATTACCCGCCGCTTCATGAAAGAGCCGCAGGAAGTGCGCATCCAGTCCAGCGTGACTACCCGTCCGGACATCAGCCAGAGCTACTGGTCGGTCTACGGCATGCGTAAAAACGAAGCGCTGGTACGTTTCCTGGAAGCCGAAGACTTTGACGCGGCGATCATCTTCGTTCGTACCAAGAACGCGACCCTGGAAGTGGCCGAAGCGCTGGAGCGCAGCGGTTACAGCAGCGCCGCGCTGAACGGCGACATGAACCAGGCGCTGCGTGAGCAGACCCTGGAGCGCCTGAAAGACGGTCGTCTGGATATCCTGATCGCGACCGACGTTGCGGCCCGCGGCCTGGACGTTGAGCGCATCAGCCTGGTTGTCAACTATGACATCCCGATGGACTCCGAGTCCTACGTTCACCGTATCGGCCGTACCGGCCGTGCGGGTCGCGCCGGCCGTGCGCTGCTGTTCGTGGAAAACCGCGAACGCCGCCTGCTGCGCAACATCGAACGCACCATGAAGCTGACCATCCCTGAAGTGGAGCTGCCAAACGCAGAACTGCTGGGCGAGCGTCGTCTGGCCAAGTTCGCCGCGAAAGTTCAGCAGCAGCTGGAAAGCAGCGATCTGGATCTGTACCGCGCACTGCTGACCAAACTGCAGCCGGAAGAAGAGCTGGATATGGAAACCCTGGCCGCAGCGCTGCTGAAAATGGCTCAGGGCGAACGTCCGCTGATCCTGCCGCCGGATCCGGTCTTCAAACCGCGCCAGCGCCGTGAGTTCAACGACCGTGACGATCGCCGCGGTGATCGTGGCGACCGTCGCGATAGCCGTGACGGCGACCGTCCGCGTCGTGAACGTCGTGACGTTGGCGAAATGCAGCTGTACCGCATCGAAGTGGGCCGTGACGATGGCGTTGAAGTCCGTCATATCGTTGGTGCTATCGCTAACGAAGGCGACATCAGCAGCCGTTACATCGGTAACATCAAGCTGTTCGCTTCCCACTCCACCATCGAGCTGCCAAAAGGCATGCCGGGCGAGATCCTGAATCACTTCACTCGCACTCGCATCCTGAACAAGCCGATGAACATGCAGCTGTTGGGTGATGCACAGCCGTTCGAACGTCGCGAGCGTCGTGACGGTGGCAACGGTGGCGAGCGTCGTGGCAACGGTAACGGCCGTCCGTTCAACGGCGAACGTCGCGAAGGCGGCCCACGTCGTTCCTTCGGTGAACGTCGCGAAGGCGGTAACGGCGGCGAGCGTCGTGGCGGTAACTACAACCGTGACGGCAAGCCGGCGCCACGCCGTGATGACAGCGCACCGGCAGCACCACGTCGTCGTTTCGGCGACGCGTAATCGCTGATTCACCGTTCGCGGTGAAGCACTCTGAAAAACCAGCCTGCGGGCTGGTTTTTTTATGCCTGAAAATTGCCGTCAAACGCCCCTGAATGGCGTATCATTCATAAGGTTTTTTCTTATGGATGATATGCACGGGAGATGCCATGAGTTGGCAGCAGTTCAAATCTCAATACCTGGTGCGCTTTTGGGCGCCGCTGCCGGCGGTGATCGCTGCCGGGATCCTTTCTACCTACTACTTCGGCATGACCGGCACCTTCTGGGCGGTGACCGGGGAATTCACCCGCTGGGGCGGCCATGTGCTGCAGTGGTTCGGCCTGCACCCCGAGCAGTGGGGCTATTTCAAGGTTATCGGCCTGCAGGGCACGCCGCTGGAACGCATCGACGGGCGCATGATCATCGGCATGTTCGCCGGCTGCATCGCCGCCGCGCTGTGGGCCAACAACATCAAGCTGCGCCAGCCGCAGCACCGCATTCGCATCGTGCAGGCGCTGCTGGGCGGCATCATCGCCGGTTTCGGCGCGCGCCTGGCGATGGGCTGTAACCTGGCAGCGTTTTTCACCGGCATCCCGCAGTTCTCGCTGCATGCCTGGTTCTTCGCGCTGGCGACCGCCGCCGGCTCCTACTTCGGCGCCAAATTCACGCTGTTGCCGATGTTCCGCATCCCGGTCAAATTGCAAAAGGTGAAGTCCGCCGCGCCGTTGACGCAGAAGCCTGAGCAGGCGCGCCGCCGCTTCCGGCTGGGCATGGCGGTCTTCGGCCTAGCGGTGGCCTGGTCGTTGTGGACGCTGTTCGATGCGCCGAAGCTCGGTATCGCCATGCTGTTCGGTATCGGCTTCGGTTTGCTGATCGAACGCGCGCAGATCTGCTTCACCTCGGCGTTCCGCGATCTGTGGATCACCGGCCGCACTCACATGGCGAAAGCCATCATCATCGGCATGGCGGTGAGCGCCATCGGCATCTTCAGCTACGTGCAGCTCGGCGTGGCGCCGAAGATCATGTGGGCCGGCCCGAATGCGGTGCTGGGCGGCTTGCTGTTCGGCTTCGGCATCGTGCTGGCTGGCGGTTGCGAAACCGGCTGGATGTACCGCGCGGTGGAAGGGCAGGTGCACTACTGGTGGGTGGGGCTGGGCAACATCATCGGCGCTACGCTGCTGGCCTATTACTGGGACGATCTGGCGCCGGCGCTGGCGACCGACTACGACAAGATCAACCTGCTCGACACCTTCGGCCCGATCGGCGGCCTGCTGGTGACTTACCTGCTGCTGGCGCTGGCCTTCGCCGCCATGCTGTGGTGGGAGAAACGCTTTTTCCGCGCCCGGCCTGAGGCGCAGGTGGTGAATTTGAGGAGCATGCCATGAAAGCGACGACGATAGTGCCGGACTACCGGCTGGACATGCTGGGCGAGCCTTGCCCGTACCCGGCGGTGGCGACGCTGGAGGCGATGCCGCAGTTGAAACCGGGGGAGATCCTGGAGGTGATCAGCGATTGCCCGCAGTCGATCAACAACATCCCGCTTGATGCGCGCAACCACGGCTACAAGGTGCTGGATATCCAGCAGGACGGGCCGACCATCCGCTACCTGATCCAGCGTTAACGCCGAGGCGGTGGGGTTCCCCACCGCCTTTTCGCTTTTTATCCCTTCACGATGTCGCCCTTCACGCCGGCAACAATCTTGAACGAACGCAGCCGCGCCTGGTGATCGAAAATCTGGCCGTTGACCATGATCTCGTCGGCATCGGTTTCACGCAGCAGCGTTTGCAGCCCGTGGCGCACCGTTTTTTCATCGCCGACGATCGACATCCGCAGCGCCTGTTCGACGCCGTATTGTTCACCGGCGGTCCACAGCGCGTGGATGTTATCCACTGGCGGCGGCAGCGGACCGGGCGAACCGCGGCGCAGATTGATGAATTGCTGCTGCATCGAGCTGAACAGGAAGCGCGCATCGCGGTCGCTGTCGGCGGCGATCACGTTGACGCACACCATGGCGTGCGGCTGCGCCAGCTGTTTGGACGGTTTGAAGTTCTCGCGGTACAGCTGCAGCGCCTGGAACAGCATATCCGGGGCGAAGTGCGAAGCGAAGGCGAACGGCAGGCCGAGCTGCGCCGCCAGCTGCGCGCTATAGAGGCTGGAACCGAGCAGCCAGAGCGGCACATGCAGCCCCTGGCCCGGCACCGCCTGCACCGGCTGGCCGGGCTGCGCGTCGCAGAAATAGTTTTGCAGTTCCTGCACGTCGCGCGGGAAGGTATCCACGTCGCCGGACAGGTGGCGGCGCAGCGCCATCATGGTGCGCTGGTCGGTGCCGGGCGCGCGGCCCAACCCCAGGTCGATGCGCCCCGGGTAGAGCGACTCCAGCGTGCCGAACTGCTCGGCGATCACCAGCGGCGCATGGTTCGGCAGCATCACGCCGCCGGAGCCGAGGCGAATGCTCTGGGTGCCGGCGGCCAGATAGCCCAGCAGCACCGAGGTGGCGGCGCTGCCGATGCCGGTCATGTTGTGGTGCTCGGCCAGCCAGTAGCGCTGGTAGCCCCAGCGTTCGGCGTGCTGCGCTAAGTCCAGCGAACAGTGGAAAGCGTCGCGCGCTTTGGCCCCTTGCGGGATTGGCGATAAATCCAGTACCGACAGCGGTACCGCAGTGTGTTCAGTCATGACATCGTCCATCAGAGAGTGGATCGCTTAAAGGGCGATTGCAGGAGTCTGCATACCAAAAAGCCGAAAAAAGATGCTTTTTAGTGTTAAAAGCATAATCCAATTTATAGTTATAAAAGAGGAGATATGTGCTTGTGATATCCTCATGAGAGCAATGGTGTTTTTTGGAGCAATTTGAGACATGGAAATGATGATCCCCGCCCGCCGCTTACCGTTCCGGGAGCTGACATAATGAAAAAAAAGACGCTGTTTACCCTGTTGCTGATGTTGGCGGCGATCGCATTGGCGATCCTGTTCCGCGCGCACAATCAGGATCTGTTGCTGCAGGGTGAAGTGGATGCCCCCGAAGTGATCGTCGCATCCAAGGCGAAAGGCCGGGTCGTTGAACGCCTGATCGAACGCGGCGACGACGTGAAAAGCGGCCAACTGATCATTCAACTCGATAGCCCCGAACTGATGGCGCAGCTGCGTTCCGCACAGGCGACGCGCGACGAGGCCAAGGCGCAGCTTGAGCTGTCGCTGCACGGCACCCGTGAAGAGAGCATCCGCAACCTGCGCGCCAACCTGGCGCAGGCCGAGGCGCAGTACCGCAATGCGCAAAACGACTACAACCGGAACCTGAGCGTGGCCGGCAAGGGCTATATCTCGAAGTCCGAGCTGGACGCTTCGCGCCGGTCGCGCGACACCGCCTTCCAACAGGTGCAGGCCGCCAAGGCCAATCTGGATGAAGGCATTAACGGCGACCGCGTCGAGCAGCGGCAGCAATATGCGGCGGCGCTGCGGGCGGCGGAAGAGAATCTGCTGCAGATCCAGGCGCAGAGCGACGATCTGCAGGTGAAAGCGCCGGTGGACGGCGAAGTGGGGCCGATCCCGGCCGAAGTGGGCGAATTGCTGAACGCCGGCAGCCCGCTGGTGACGTTGATCCGGGTGCCGGACGCCTACTTCGTGTTTAACCTGCGTGAAGACATCCTGGCCCACGTGCGCAAAGGCGACAAGGTCACGCTGCGGGTGCCGGCGCTGAAGGACAAAATGATCGACACCGAGGTGCGCTACATCGCGCCGCTGGGGGATTACGCCACCAAACGCGCCACCCGCGCCACTGGCGACTTCGACCTGAAAACCTTCGAAGTGCGCCTGTATCCGTCACAGCCGGTGGACGGCCTGCGTCCGGGGATGAGCACCTTATGGCAATGGAAAGAGTAAGGGCCGGCTGGCGCTGCTTCAGTCACGCGTTCGACAAAGAGTGTCGCGTCGCCTTTCGCAGCCCGGTGGTGCACTGGCTGAGCTGGATCTTTCCGCTGATCCTGTTTGTGCTGATCAGCAGCAACTTCTCCGAAGGCACGCTGCTCGATCTGCCGGTCTCGGTGGTGGACAGCGATCACAGCCCGCTGTCCAAATCGCTGACGCGGCGGCTGGACGCCGGCTCGCACGCCCACGTCGAGGCATATGGCGGCGGGCTGCCGGAGTCGCTGAGCCGCCTGCGCAGCGCGCAGGATTACGCGTTGCTGTATATCCCGCCGGACTTTGAGGCCAACGCGCTGTCGGGCAAACAGCCTAGCGTAGTGATGTACTACAATGCGTTGTTCTACGGTGCCGGGCTGTACTCCACCCAGGACTTTGGCGGCCTGATGAACGAAATCAACGCCAGCACCCGCAGCATCATCGCCACCGAGATGGGTAAAACGCTGCCGCCGTTGGCGGACGTGACGCTCTCCTACGGCAGCCTGTTCAACGCCAGCGGCAGCTATATCTATTACCAGCAGTTCGCCGCCACCATCCACCTGCTGCAGCTGTTCGCGGTGACCTGCATGATCTACGTGCTGGCGCGCAGCAAGTCGCTGCTGCAGGCCAAGCCGTTCAGCCTGGCGCTGCTCGGCAAGCTGGCACCGTACACGCTGTGTTTCACCACCCTGCTGATGGTGGAGATCGCGGCGCTGGTGGGTATCTTTGACGCCCGCGTCAGCGGCAATCCGCTGTTTATGCTGATGATCGGCCTGTTCTACGTGATGGCGGCGCAGAGCATCGGCCTGCTGCTGTACACCTTTACCGGCAGCACCATCACCGCCTACAGCCTGATTGGTATTTTGGTCAGTATCGCGATGACCTTCTCCGGCATGGCGGTGCCTGAGCTGTCGATGCCGCTGCCGGCGCGCATCATTTCCAACATCGAACCGCTGACCCACGCGCTGTACGCGATGTTCGACGTGTTCCTGCGGCAGGTGCACGCCAGCGCCATCTTCAGCGTGTGCGCGCTGCTGGCGGTCTATCCGCTGGTGGCCGCGCTGCTGGTGCGCAATCGCCTACCGGCGCGGCTGGCAAAAGAGGGGAACGCCGGATGAAGCTCTATTGGCAAACCTTCGTTAAGGTGTTGCTCGGCATGCTGGAGCGGCCGGTGTGGCTGATGCTGATCCTGTCGCTGTGCATCATGAGCCTGGTGTACGCCAACCGCACGGTGTGGGATCTGCCGGTGGGGGTGGTCGATCAGGACCACAGCACCGCCAGCCGCCAGCTGATCCGCCAACTGGACGCCACCTCCAAGATAGCGATTGAAACCTACGACAGCCTGGAACAGGCACAGCGCGATCTCAGCTGGCGCAAGCTGTTTGCGGTGATCATCATGCCGGTGGATCTGGAGAAGAAGATCCTCAGCGGGCAGAACATCGTGGTGCCGGTGTACGGCGACGCCACCAACCGTCTGGCCAACGGCCAGATCCAACAGGACGTGGTGGCGGCCTATCAGCAGCTGCTGACGGAGTACAACAACGGGCTGCTGCTGCGCAGCGGTTTCAGCGAACGGCAGGCGCAGATACTGCTGACGCCGATACTGGGGCAAACGCTGGACGTGTTTAACCCCGGCATCAGCTTCGCGGCGATCATCTTTCCCGGCCTGTTGGTGATGCTGTTGCAGCACTCGCTGCTGATCGCCTGTATCCGCGTCAATATCGCCATGAAGAGCATGCCCGGCGGCAAAGCGCCGCTGGCGGCGCACCTCGGCGGGCTGACGGCGCTGCTGCCGATCTGGCTGTTCCTGTCGATCGTGCTGTTCGTGCTGTGGCCGTGGGTCTTGGGCTATCGGCAGACGGCGAACATCGCCGAACTGCTGCTGCTGACCTTCCCGTTCCTGCTGGCGGTATTGGGGCTGGGCAAGCTGGTGACCGAGTGCCTGCGCAGCGTCGAGATGATCTACCTGACGCTGGCGTTCATCACGACGCCGGTCTTCTACCTGTCCGGCACTATCTGGCCGCTGCAGTCGATGCCGGCCTGGGTGCGCGCCATCTCGTACAGCATTCCCTCCACCTGGGGCACCAAGGCGATCGCCGGCGTCAACCAGATGGGGCTGTCGCTGAATGAAGTGTGGGGCGACGTGGTGATGATGCTGATACTCGGCGTGGTCTACACCCTGCTGGGCTTCGGCGTGGCCTTCTTGCGCAACAGCGTGGCGCTGCGCGGGATGTTCAGGAAACGGCGGGCGAGTTGATTGAAAACTCCCCTCGGTGAGGAGGGGAGCGAGGATCACCCCACCAACTCCAACCCCGCCACGCGGCGCCAGTAGCCGTTGCAGTCGACGTGGTTGGTCAAGGCCAGCGGCTGCTCGCCGCGCTCGTTGGCGCGGAAGGCGTCGATCTGTGCCAGCGTCTCGGCGCCCTGCGGCGACAGTCGCACGATGTCCACCAGCCCCTGCATGCTTGGCAGCTCGTTGCCGAGGTTGTAGCAGTAACCGCTCATGGTCTGGATGCCGTTGAGTACGAACACCTGCTGCTGTTCCTGGGAGCGCATCATGCGACCCTGCGGATACTTGATGCAGCAGGTTTCGCACTCGTCCTTGCCGCGGTTTTCCGAGCGGGCGGTGAAGCAGCGCGCCGAATAGGCCAGCGGCAGATGGCCGTAGCTCAGCACCTCCACCTCGAAGTCGTGGCGGAAGCCCAGCTCGTCGCACTGCGTCAGCAGATTGGCCAGCCAATCGCGTGACAGCTCGACCGGCATGCACCAGCGCATCATGCCCTGGCGGCGCAGCAGGCGCAGAGTATAGGCGTTGTAGCAGTTCAGCGCATGGCCGGCGACGAACGGCAGACCGCGTTCCGCCGCCATGTTCACTGCGCCCAGATCGTTAGCTTCAAACAGGAACTCGCCGTTCTCCACATAGCGTTTCAGCTCATTCAGTTCGGACGGCGCCTGCAGCAGCGCCAGCGTGGAGATCACCACCTGCTTGCCGCTGCGGGCGATGTCGCGCGCCAGCGCCAGCCAATCGCCGACCTTCATCTCGCGCCGCTTGGTGCAAACGCTCTCGCCGAGATAAATGATGTCGGCGTTACTCTCCGCCGCCTGCTGATAGAACGCCGCGATGTCGTTTTTCGGCCAGTAGTAGAGTACCGGCCCCAGTGCGTATTTCATGTTTCCTCCGGCTACTGCCATTTGCGGTGATAGGCGCCCAGCGTGGTCTGGGTGCCCTCGGACATCGCGCCCAGCGTCTCCATCCAGGCGGCGTCGGCGCGGTAGGCGGCCGGATCGGCCTGGCAACGGTCGATCGCCTGGCGCCAGACGCGCGCCACCTGGCTGACGTAAGCCGGGCTGCGCTGGCGGCCTTCGATCTTCACCGAGGCAATGTTGGCGGCCAGCAGCTCCGGCAGCAGCTCCAGCGTATTGAGGCTGGTGGGCTCTTCCAGCGCGTGGTAGCGCACGTCGTCCACCAGATAGCGGCCCTTGCACAGCGTCGGGTAACCGGCGTTTTCATGGTCCTGGTAGCGGTCGATCAGCACGTCGTTCAGGCGCGACTCCATGCCCTGCGGGGTTTGCTGCCAGCGCACGAAACGCGCCGGCGAACAGGCGCCGACGGTGTTCGGCGACTCGCCGGTCAGGTAGGAAGAGAGATAGCAGCGCCCCTCGGCCATGATGCACAGGCTGCCGAAGGCGAACACTTCCAGCGGCACCGGGCTGGTGCGTGCCAGCTGTTTCACCTGATGCATCGACAGCACGCGCGGCAGCACCACCCGGCCGACCTCGAAGTTGCGCTGGTAAAAACGGATCGCTTCCTCGTTGGTGGCGGAAGCCTGCACCGAAACGTGGCGTTCCAACTGCGGATAGCGTTGGGCGGCGTATTCCAGCATCGCCAGATCCGCCAGAATCAGGGCGTCGGCGCCCAGTTGGGCCGCCATATCCACCGCGCGCTGCCAGCGGGCATAGCCGTCGGGATGGGCGAAGGTGTTGATGGCGATATGCAGTTTGCGGCCGTGGCGATGCACATAATCGACCGCTTCCTGCAGCTTTTTCTCGGTGAAGTTAAGGCCGGCGAAGTGGCGCGCGTTGGTATCGTCTTTCAGACCGATGTAAACGGCATCGGCGCCGTTATCCACCGCGGCCTTCAGGGCCGGCAGGTTGCCGGCGGGACAAAGCAGCTCCATAGATTTATCCTGGCTTAGCCGTGCGCCCGGCCGGGCGCACGCTGTCTTTAAAGGTTGCCGGCGGCGGTGTTCCGCCGGCAAATGCGAATCGGGGAGGTCATTTTAGGCAATGGGGCACACACAGGTTTTGATTTGAGGCAGCTTATGGCGTATTGATAAACATGGCGGTGAAATGCACTATTTGTTGATATAGACCGCTGAAGCCGCGCGTCAGTGTGGCAAAATAGCGGTAGTCCGTATTGAAAGGAGTGGATGACCGTGTTGGAACAACTACGAGCACGCCTTGTGCGCCAGGGGCCGTCGCTGCTGCGCATCCCGCTGAAATTCACGCCGTTCGCTCTGCAGCGTCAGCTGCTGCAACAGGTGCTGAGCTGGCAGTTCCGCCAGGCATTGGCGGATGGGGATCTGGAGTTTCTCGAATCGCGTTGGCTGAAGATCGAAGTTCGCGATCTGGCGCTACAATGGTTTATGACGGTAGAAAACGACAAACTGGTGGTCAGCCAGCACGCCGAAGCGGACGTCAGCTTCAGCGGCGATGCCAACGATCTGATCCTGATCGCGGCGCGCAAGCAAGATCCGGATACGCTGTTCTTTCAGCGTCGGCTGCAGATTGAAGGGGATACCGAATTGGGCCTGTATGTGAAAAATTTGATGGACGCCATCGAGCTGGAAAGCATGCCTGCGCCGCTGCGCATGGGGCTGTTGCAGTTGGCTGATTTTGTCGAAAAAGGGTTGCAGGAGGGCACGGCGTCGGCTTCCCGTGTGGCGGTATCATGCTGATCCGCGTAGAGATCCCGGTAGACGCGGCGGGCATCGACACCTTGCTGCGCCGCGCCTTTGGCCGCGACGACGAAGCCGATCTGGTGCAGCAGCTGCGCGAAGACGGCCTGCTGACGCTGGGCGTGGTCGCCACTGACGACGAAGGCGGGGTAGTGGGTTACGCCGCGTTCAGCCCGGTAGACGTGGCCGGCGAAGACCGCCAATGGGTGGCGCTGGCGCCGCTGGCGGTAGACGAAAGCCTGCGCCGCCAGGGGCTGGCTGAAAAGCTGGTGTACGAAGGCCTGGATTCGCTGAACGAATTCAGCTACGCCGCGGTGGTGGTGCTGGGCGATCCGGCCTACTACGGCCGCTTCGGCTTTAAACCGGCCGCCACCTATGGCCTGAACTGCCGCTGGCCGGACACGGAAAGCGCGTTCCAGGTGTATCCGCTGGCGGAAGACGCCCTGAATGGCGTCAGCGGCGAAGTGGCTTTTTCGGCGCCGTTTAATCGCTTTTAACGACCGGCAATAGATACGCCAACGACAGCGGCGGGTGATTCACCAGCCGCTCTTTTTGTATTTTGCTCAGCTGTTTGACGCGGTATTCCAGCTTCAGCGCCGTTGAGCGATCCCCCACCTGGCAGTGAAACGCCAATGTCAGTTCCCCTTTACCGCGCAGCGCCTTGGCGCCTTTGCCGGCTTGGTGCTGTGCCAGGCGGCGCGCCACGTCGGTAGTGATGCCGGTATACAGCATGCCGCTCGGTAAACGCAGCATATAGAGGTGCCAGGGAGTGGGGGTAGTGTCGGTCATCGTACGCCGTTTCGGTGGCCAGGGTCGGCGTATGATGGCATGTTCGCCATCACAATCCCATCCCCGGCCGCCGGAGCCTTACCGCTTTACCCCTTTTTTCCCGCCAGCTCGAAGCGCGGCGAGACGATGCCGTACAGCGTCCAGCCGAGGAAGGTGGCGATGGCGCCCCACATCATCGCTTCTTCACCGGAGCTGTAGAGCGCATAGAAGCTGTACAGCGCGCCGA
This sequence comes from Serratia bockelmannii, assembly GCF_008011855.1. Classification (GTDB taxonomy): domain Bacteria; phylum Pseudomonadota; class Gammaproteobacteria; order Enterobacterales; family Enterobacteriaceae; genus Serratia; species Serratia bockelmannii. The sequence continues at coordinate 413,013 of NZ_VOUX01000002.1, read as the reverse complement.
TGCCGGCGATGATATTGGCGATGCGCGCCTTGTTGTCCGGCACCTTCGCCACTTTCTGAATAATGACCAGCGCCGCCATCGACAGGATGTAAGGGATGATGTTGGTCACCACCGCCAGGTTCACCAGCACGTTGAACTGCTTGTTCAGCGACGGGCTGATGGTCATCAGCGACAAACCGCTCTGGATGACGACGATGGTCAGCATGCCTTTAACCGGCGCGTCGGCCTTGCTCAGCTTGGAGAAAATTTTCGGGAAGAAGCCGCTGTCGGCGGAGGATTTGAACACCTGAGCGATGGTGAACTGCCAGCCGAGCAGCGAGCCGACGCAGGACATGACCATCAACGCCATGATGATCTTGCCGACCGTCGGGTTGAACATGTGGGAGAACGCCAGCCCGAACGGGGCGGTGGAGTTGGCCAGATCCATGTTCGGCACGATGCCGGCGATCACGTTGGTCGAAATGATATAGATCACCGCCGCGCTGAGGGTGCCGCCCAGTACGGCGATCGGCACGTTGCGCTCCGGGTTTTCCACCACGTCGGTGTTGGCGCAGGCGGATTCCAGCCCCAGGAACGCCCACAGGGTCATTGAGATCGAGGCGCCGATGGCTTCGAAGGTCGGCACCTGATGTGGGTTCCAGGCGGCGACGTAGGCGCTGCCGCTGAACCAGTACCAGCCGATGACCGAGATGCCCACCACCGGAATGATCACGCCCCAGACGGTGATGCCGCTAATTTTGCCGGTGATACGCGCGCCACCGAAGTTGGCGACGGTCGCCAGCCACAGCACGCCGATGGTGGCGATACAGATCCCGAGCGGGCTGAGCGTGGTGTCGAACAGCTCGGTGCCGTAGCCGACGGCGGAAATGGCGATGGCGATGTTGGCGATCAGCAGCGAAACGCCGTAGGTGTAGTTCGCCATGAAGTTGCCGGATTTACCGAAGGCGTATTCGGCGTAGCCGCCCATGCCGCCGGATTTACGGCTGAACATGCCGCATTTGGCGAAGGCGTAGGCCAGCGCCATCGAGCCGACAGCGGTCACCAGCCAGGAAACGATCGAAATCGTGCCCACTTCGGCCAGCTTGGTCGGCAGCATAATTATGCCGGAACCCATCATATTCACGGCGGTCAGGATCGTTAATTGCACGACCCCCATTTTATTATTGGACTTACTCATGATCATTTTCTCTTTTAGGATGCGATCCGGGCGGCGGGAATCATCGCCGCCCCGTAAGGTGATTAATTTTTCATGACGTAGCCGTAAGCACGGTTCCAGCCGTCCTCATCCTGTTGGATATAAACGCCCTGTAATTCCGGCGCGAATCCTGGCAATAAATTGATGCCTTCTTCCAGTGCCAGGAAATAACGCTGCGCGGCGCCGCCCCAAATTTCACCGGGCACCACGCACAGCACGCCTGGTGGGTAAGGCAGGGCGCCTTCGGCGGCGATGCGGCCCTCGGCCTTGGCCAGCGACACCAATTCCACATTGCCGCGCACGAACTCGGTATTGGCATCCTGCGGATTCATTACCACGCGCGGGAAATAACTTTTGCGGAACATCTCTTTTTGCAGTTCTTTAACGTCATAGCTGACGTAAAGATCGTGCATTTCCTGGCACAGCTGGCGGATGGTGTAGTTTTTGTAGCGCTGCTGGTGGTTTTTATAGACCGCAGGCAGCACCTCGCTGAGCAGGGAGTTTTGCTCGATGTGCTTCTCGAAGCGGGCGATCAGGGCCACCAGGTGCTGCATCTTGGCGATGTCTTCCGCCGGCGTCAGCAGGAACAGGATCGAGTTGAGATCGCATTTTTCCGGCACGATGCCGTTTTCGCGCAGGTAGTTGGCCAGAATGGTCGCCGGGATGCCGAACTCGCTGTAGCTGCCGGTGGCGGTATCGATACCCGGCGTGGTGAGCAGCAGCTTGCACGGATCGACGAAGTACTGCGACTCGGCATAGCCCTCAAAGGCGTGCCACTTCTCGCCGGGCACGAAGTTGAAGAAGCGCAGATCGTTGGCCATCGCCGCGGTGTCATAGGCCTGCCACGGCTTGCCGTCGATCTGATCCGGCACGAACGGTTTGATCATCGTGCAGGTGTCCAGCAGCATTTTGCGCGCTTCGATGCCCACGCGCACACATTCTTGCCACAGGCGCTGGCCGCTCTTGCCCTCGTGCATCTTGGCGTTGACGTCCAGCGCGGCGAACAGCGGATAGAACGGGCTGGTGGAGGCGTGCAGCATAAAGGCGTTGTTGAAGCGCTTGTGGTTGCAGTAGCGGCTCTGCCCCTTGATATGCTTGTCTTTTTTGTGGATCTGCGAGGTTTGCGAGAAGCCGGCCTGCTGTTTGTGCACCGACTGGGTGACGATGATGCCGGGATCGTTCTCGTTCAGCTCCAGCAGCAGCGGCGAGCAGTCTTTCATCATCGGAATGAACTGCTCATAGCCCACCCAGGCGGAGTCGAACAGGATGTAATCGCACAGGTGGCCAATCTTGTCGACCACCTGGCGGGCGTTGTAGATGGTGCCGTCGTAGGTGCCGAGCTGGATGATCGCCAGGCGGAACGGGCGGGCTTCGTTGGCGCGTTCCGGCGCCACTTCGCGGATCTGTTGGCGCAGGTAGCGTTCGTCGAAGCAGTGCGCGTCGATGCCGCCGATAAAGCCGAACGGGTTGCGGGCAGTTTCCAGATACACCGGCGTGGCGCCGGCCTGGATCAACGCGCCGTGGTGGTTGGATTTATGGTTGTTGCGGTCAAACAGCACCAGATCGCCGCGCGTCAGCAGGGCATTGGTCGCCACCTTGTTCGAGGCCGAGGTGCCGTTGAGCACGAAGTAGGTCTTGTCGGCGTTGAACACCTTGGCGGCGTGCTGCTGCGCCGCGCAAGGCGCGCCTTCGTGGATCAACAGATCGCCCAGTTTGACGTCGGCGTTGCACATGTCGGAGCGGAAAAGCGTTTCGCCGTAGAAGTCGAAGAACTGGCGGCCCGCCGGATGTTTGCGGAAGAACTCGCCGCCCTGGTGGCCGGGGCAGGCGAAGGTGGCGTTGCCCATTTCTACGTATTGCGTCAGCGTGTTGAAGAACGGCGGCAGCAGCTCGCTTTCATACTTGGCGGCGGCGGCCTCCAGCTGTTTGCCGTAGAACTGGGTATTCTTGCCGCACAGCTCAAACACACCGTGCAGCGCCGGCAAGACGGCGTTATCCAGCTCTTCTTCGCAGCAGACGGCGACGAACAGCGGAATGTTCAGGCCGTGTTCTTCGATGCGCGCCACCATGCCTTGCGTGACGTCGTCTACCGACAGCACAATGGCGGCGACGTCATTGAAATCGCTGTGGTGCACATCGACGATGTCGCGTTCGGTTTCAAAGCAGCCGAGGGTTTGGGTGTTGGCGGCAATTTTTAATTTTTTCATTTTTCTCATTCTTCAGGCAAAGGCATTCCGCCGGCAAATAATTCCATTTGCCGTTAACGCCTTCACGAAAATAAATGTGTGCGAGAACCCAGTGATGCCGAAAGGCATTAACTGTGTTCGCTGTTTTATTTAGCTTGGATGCGCTTGGCCGAAATTAAAAATGAATTGCGTGTCCTTCCCGGTTAGCGAGAAAGAGATATTATCACCGGCGTGCGGAGAATAAATAAAACGCAATGACACTCTTATCAACGGCGTAAGAGCGAGGGGGAGGGTTATCTGTAGTTGAAGAATGCGAAACTAAAGCAGCTGCGATGAGCCATCATCATAATATGGGTTGTGCGCCTGATGTGCGCCATTTTTCGGTTATTGTTTTCCATTTTCTAATCCACCTTGCTGAGTGAAAAGATGGCGCTATTTTAACGCAAGGTGGGCTAAAAATCGTGATTAAAGTCACATAAATGCCGGTGTTTATAAATAACTATTCACCTGTTATGCAATGAATTGCATAAGTATCATCCGGGTCCAGAGGTTGGCATGTAAATGAATTGCTAATGCTCGCGGCCCTTAAGCGCTTAATTTCAATGGCGCTCGGAAAGGAATAAAAAAAGCGGTCAAATAACCGGCTACATGACGATCAAATAAATCCGCCTTGTGTTTTTTATGTTATCAATCTGCTTTATGCAAAAATAAATAAAAATTCATTATTGTTGTGTTTATATTCATGTGTGATTTTTGATGATTATCGTTATTTGTGACTCGCCTCAACAACGCAGGGTAAGATGAAGTGAGTGAACCGGGAGGCGAGTAACCTTGAATACCTCAGAACAACGGCAACAGATTGCGGATTTCATCGGCAAGCAACATGTCTTAACGCTGTGCGCTGGCGACGGCCTCGACATGTGGTGCGCCAACTGTTTTTACGTGTTCGACGCCGCGACGATGGCGCTGTGGCTGATGACCGAACCGCACACCCGCCACGGCGGGCTGATGCTGAACAACGGCCGGGTGGTCGGCACCATCGCGCCGAAACCGAAAAGCATCGCGCTGATCCGCGGCGTGCAATACCGCGCCGAGGCGGTGCTGCTGAGCGGTGAAGAAGCCGAGGCGGCGCGCGCGCGTTACTGCAAGCGCTTCCCGATCGCCAGGGCGATGAAGGCCTCGGTATGGCGGCTGGATCTGCACGAGGTGAAGATGACCGACAACACCCTCGGCTTCGGCAAGAAGCTGCACTGGGCGCGGTCTATACTTTAAGTCGACCTATTGATTACAACGGGAGATTGCATGGCGCGAGCACTGTTAGTCGGCGCAACCGGGCTGGTGGGGCGCGAGTTGCTGCAGCTGTTGCAAAGCGATCCGCAGATAACGGCCATCGTGGCGCCGACGCGTGCGCCGCTGCCGCCGCACGGCAAGCTGACCAACCCGGTCGGCGATGCGCTGTTCGAGCTGCTGAGCGGCCTGCAGCAGCCGGTCGATCTGGTGTTCTGCTGCCTGGGCACCACCCGCCAGGCGGCGGGCAGCGCCGATGCCTTCCGCTACGTCGATTACCAACTGGTGGTGGAGAGCGCGCTGACCGGCCGCCGGTTGGGGGCACAGCACTGTCTGGTGGTGAGTGCGTTGGGCGCCAACGCGGATTCCACCTTCCTGTATAACCGCACCAAAGGCGAAATGGAGCAAGCGCTGCGCGAACAGCGCTGGCCGCGCCTGACGCTGGTGCGGCCTTCCATGCTGGTAGGGGAGCGCCCTGCGCCGCGCCTGATGGAGCGCCTCACGCTGCCGCTGTTCAGGCTGCTGCCCGGCAAATGGCGCGCCGTCTCCGCCAAAGACGTGGCGCAAACGCTGCTGCAGCAGGCGTTCACGCCGGGCGAAGGGGTCAGGGTGCTGGAGTCGGATCGGCTGCACTGCTACCGAGGCTGACGCTGAGGTGATCGAACGCCAGCTCCAGCCCGGCGGGCAGTTCGTTGTCCAGCAGCCACAGATCGAGATGATGGCTGATGTGCGTCAGCAGCGTGCGTTTGGGCTGCAGCAACCGCTGCGTCTCCTGCGCGCGGGTCAGATCGTTGTGGTTGCGCGGCGCCTGCGGCTGAGGCGGCAGGCTGCAATCGAGCACCAGCAGATCCAGCGCCACGTTTTGCAGATAGTCGGCGGTAGCCGGCGGCAGGCCGACGGTGTCGGTCAGGTAGGCCAGCGCAGCGCCCGCCGCCTGGATCAGATAACCGTGGGTCAGTTTGGAGTGTTGCAGCGGCAGCGGGGTGATGCGCATGCCGCCCAACTCGACGGTGGCAAAGGGCACCAGCGGCGGCTGAAACGCCAGAATGCCGGGGTGTTTGAACAGGTCGTCGCAGCCCTGTTCATCCGGCGGGCCATACACCGGAATGGAATTTCCGCACCCCCAACGCAAAGGAAATAACCCCTGAACGTGATCCATGTGGTAATGTGTCAGTAAAAAACGTTGAATTTGCCCCGCCGAAAATCGCCGCTCCAAAGCCGGCAATCCCGCATCCAATAAGGTCGTTTCTCCCTGATAGTTAAGCATGGCGCTGCACGCTCGCCGCCGAAATGCCGGCTCGCGCCGCGCCCGTTGGCAGATCGGGCAGTCGCAGCCGAACACCGGCACCTGCTGCGCGCCGCCGGTGCCGAGAAAGGTCAGTTGCATCGCTCCCCTCCGTTAAAGGTACTTCTGCGCAAAGCGGTTGATGTCGCGAAAATCCGCCAGCCGCGCCTGCAGCGTGGCGTGATCCCAGTGCCACCACTGGCTGCGTTCGATACGCTCGATCAGCGCATCGTCAAAGCGCATGCCGATCTTTTTGGCCGCCACGCCGGCGACGATGCTGTAGGGCTCCACGTCCTTGGTGACCACCGCCGCGCTGCCGATCACCGCGCCGTTGCCGACGCTGACGCCCGGCATCAGAATGGCGTTATGGCCGATCCACACATCGTGGCCGACGGTAACGTGGTGCTCGCGCCGCCAGTCGAAGAACGCCGCGTCGTCTTCCCCCAGCCCGTATTCGGAAGCGCGGTAGGTGAAGTGATGCTGCGCGATGCGCTGGTAGGTCGGGTGGTTGCCGGGATTGATGCGCGCATAGGAGGCGATGGAGACGAACTTGCCGATGGTGGCGTAAAAAATCTGGTTGTGCCCGGCGGTGTAGGAGTAGTCCCCCATATCCACCTCTTCCAGGATCGCATCGTCGGCCAGGTGTACATACTGGCCAAGCCGGGTGCGGTTAAGGGTCACGTTGTCGCCGATTTTCGGCTGGGCAAAGTCGTTCATGGCGTCGCATCCTGAGCTTGTCGGGTAGGGGGGGGGCAGCAGCGCCAGCAGCGCCGCGAGGGTGTCGTCGAGTGGGCCGTCGTTGTGCAGCACCCGGCAGCCGGCGGGCAGACTCTGCTGATATTCCGCCGCCCGCGCCAGCCGCTGCTCGATCTGTTCGGCGCTTTCTCGTCCGCGATCCTGCAGGCGCCGGCGCAGGATCGCGGCGTTGACCTGCAGGCACACCGGCAGCAGCTGTGCACCATAGCGCTGCTGCGCCTGCGGCAGGTGGGCACGTGAACCGTTGACCGCCACGTCGATCCCCTGCAGCAGCCAAAGATCCACTTCGATCCCGAACGCGTAGTGCTGTTGGTGGGCCTGCCAGTCGAGCGCGAACAGCCCCTTGGCGCGGCGGCGCAGAAATTCCGGTTCGCTCAGCGCGATATGATTCTCGCAGCCGGCGTCCGCCGGCCGGGTGATGTAACGGTGCGCCACCAGCGGCGCGTGGTCGGCGTCGGCCCGCAGCGCGGCCAGCAGGCTGTCCTTGCCTGCGCCGGAAGGCCCCATCAGGTAGATGAGCCGCGCCATCAGAACACCTGCCTGCCCTGGCGCCACACGTTCTGCACGTAAACGTGCTCGCCGTGCGGCCGCGCCAGCACCAGATCCGCCCGCAATCCTTCGGCGAGGGTGCCGCGATCCTGCAGATCCAGCGCCCGCGCCGGGTTGCGGGTGATCATGCGCACCGCCTGGGGCAGATCGTAGGCGTTGCGTTCGTCCGCCGCGAGGCGAAACGCCGCATCCAGCAGGCTGGCCGGGTAATAATCGGAAGAGAGAATGTCCAACACCCCCAGCGCCGCCAGGTGGTGCGCCGCCACGTTGCCGGAGTGGGAACCGCCGCGCACGATGTTCGGCGCGCCCATCAGCACCTGCAGGCCCTGCTGGTGCGAGGCGCGGGCGGCCGCCTCGGTGGTGGGGAACTCGGCAATGGCGCTGCCCAGCGCGCAGGATTCGGCCACGTGCGCGGCGGTGGCGTCGTCATGGCTGGCCAGCGAGATGCGGCGCGCGCGACAGTGGGCGGCGATCGCCTCGCGGTTCGGCGCGGCCCAGCGGGCGGACAGGGCGACCTGCTGCTCCTCGTACTCGCTCATCTGCTGGTCGTTGAGGTGGTATTTGCCCTGATAATATTCGCGGTATTTTTCGCGCGAGGCGAACTGGCGCTGGCCCGGCGAATGGTCCATCAGCGACACCAGCGACACGCCCGGCTTGTCCATCAGCTGTTCGAACAGCGGCAGGGTGCTCTCGTGCGGCAGCTCGCAGCGCAGATGCAGCCGGTGCTCGGCGCGGTTCACCCCGGCGCGCTGGCTGTGGATCACCGCGTCGATCATCTTCTGCAGGTTTTCCAGCCGGTGGCCGCCGTCGCGCACGTCGCCGATCGCCACCGCGTCCAGCACCGTGGTGATGCCGTTGGCCACCATCAGCGCATCGTGGCTGCTCATCGCCGAATGGGCCGGCCAGTCGACGTTCGGGCGCGGGGTGAAGAACTTGTCCAGGTTGTCGGTATGCAGCTCGATCAGCCCCGGCAGCAGCCAGCCGCCGTCGCCGTCCAGCGCCTGCGGCAGCCGGCTCGGGCCGTCGGCGAAGCTGCGGATCACGCCGTCCTGCATCTCCAGCGAGCCTTGCACCACCTGGTCATCCAGCACCAGCTTAACGTTATTGACGATCATCAGAGGGCCTCCAGCGCCTGCGGCGCCTGCATGTCATAAAGCCGGTCGGCGACCTGTTGGCGAACGCCTTCATCGTGGAAAATGCCGACGATCGCCGCGCCGCGCGCCTTGGCGCGTTCGATAAGCTGCACCACCGCCGCGCTGTTGCGGCTGTCGAGCGAGGCGGTCGGTTCGTCCAGCAACAGAATGGGGTAATCGACGATAAAGCCGCGCGCGATGTTCACCCGCTGCTGCTCGCCGCCGGAGAAGGTGGACGGCGCCAGCGGCCACAGGCGCTGCGGCACGTTGAGCGTTGCGAGCAGCGCTTCGGCGCGGTCGCGGCACTCGGCGCGCTCGACGCCCTGTTCCAGCAGCGGCTGCATCACCACCTCCAGCGCGCTGATGCGTGGGATCACCCGCAGGAACTGGCTGACCCAGCCCAGCGTATGGCGGCGCACCGCCAGAATCTGGCGCGCATCGGCGCTGACCATGTCCAGCCAGTCGCCCTGGTGGTGGATCCAGATATGGCCGCTGTCCGGCAGGTAGTTGGCGTACAGCGAGCGCAGCAGGGTGGATTTGCCGCTGCCGGAGTGGCCATGCAGCACCACGCATTCGCCGCCGTGGACCGTCAGGTTGGCGTCGTGCAGCACCGGTAGGCGGGTGCCGTACTGCTGATGCAGCACAAAGGTTTTACTGAGATGTTCAACTCGGATTTGCATAGTCATCTGTTATCGCCTTGGGTTACGACAGCACCGAAGAAACCAGCAGCTGGGTGTAAGGATGGTGCGGATCGTCGAGCACCCGATCGGTCAGGCCGCTCTCCACCACTTCGCCCTGTTTCATCACCAGCAGGCGGTGGGCCAGCAGCCGCGCCACGCCGAGATCGTGGGTGACGATCACCGCCGCCAGCTGCATTTCCACCACCAGATTGCGCAGCAGATCGAGCAGGCGCGCCTGCACCGATACGTCCAGCCCGCCGGTCGGCTCGTCCATAAACACCAGCTTGGGGTGGGTGACCAGATTGCGGGCGATCTGCAGCCGCTGCTGCATGCCGCCGGAGAAGGTGGTCGGCAGATCGTCGAGGCGCGACAGCGGGATTTCGACGTCTTCCAGCCATTGGCCAGCCTGGCGGCGAATGTCGCCATAGTGGCGCTGGCCGATGGCCATCAGCCGCTCGCCGATGTTGCCGCCGGCGGAGACCTGCGGCCGCAGCCCGTCGAGCGGGTGCTGGTGCACCACGCCCCAGTCGGTGCGCAGCAGGCGGCGGCGATCGCTCTCCGCCATGGCGTACAGATCCTGTTCCCGGTCCGCCTGCGGGCGGTAAAGGATCTGCCCGCGCTGCGGCGCCAGCCGCGCGGAGATCGACTTCAGCAGCGTGGTTTTGCCGGAGCCGGATTCGCCGACGATGCCCAGCACTTCACCGGGGTAGATGTCGAACGACACGTCGCTGAAGCCCTTGCCGGGGGCGTACAGGTGGGTGAGCCGGTTCACCGACAGCAGCGGGGTGGTGCTCAAAGGGGTGGAAGTCATCAGTGCTGCGCCTCTTGCGAAGATTGCGCCAGCTGCTGCCGGCAGTAGTCGGTGTCCGAACAGACGAACATGCGGTTGCCTTGATCGTCGAGCACCACCTCGTCCAGGTAGCTGTGGCGCGAGCCGCACAGCGCGCAGGGTTCGTCCCACTGCTGCACGCTGAACGGATGGTCGTCGAAGTCCAGGCTTTCCACCTTGGTGAACGGCGGCAGGGCGTAGATGCGTTTCTCGCGCCCGGCGCCGAACAGCTGCAGCGCCGGCATCATGTGCATTTTCGGGTTGTCGAATTTCGGGATCGGCGACGGATCCATCACGTAGCGATCGTTGACCTTCACCGGGTAGGCGTAGGTGGTGGCGATATGGCCGTAGCGCGCGATGTCTTCATACAGCTTCACCTGCATCACGCCGTACTCCTCCAGCGCGTGCATCTTGCGGGTCTCGGTTTCGCGCGGTTCGATAAAGCGCAGCGGCTCCGGGATCGGCACCTGATAGATCAGGATCTGGTCTTCGCGCAGCGCGGTTTCCGGAATGCGGTGACGGGTTTGGATCAGCGTGGCCTCCGGCGTGCGTTCGGTGGTTTCCACCCCGGCGACGCGCTGGAAGAAGCGGCGGATCGACACCGCGTTGGTGGTGTCGTCGGCGCCCTGGTCGATCACCTTCAGCACGTCGGCGCGGCCGATAACGCTGGCGGTGAGCTGGATGCCGCCGGTGCCCCAGCCGTAGGGCATCGGCATCTCGCGGCCGCCGAACGGCACCTGATAGCCGGGGATCGCCACCGCTTTGAGGATGGCGCGGCGGATCATGCGCTTGGTCTGTTCGTCCAGATAACCGAGGTTATAGCCGGTCAATACTTCACTCATCGCGGGCCTCCTGACGCTCGCTGTATTCCTGCCGCAGCCGCTTGAGCAGTTCCAATTCGGCCTGGAAGTCGACGTAGTGCGGCAGCTTGAGATGGGAGACGAAGCCGGCGGCCTCGACGTTGTCGGCGTGGGCCAGCACGAACTCTTCGTCCTGCGCCGGGCCGGCGACGCCTTCGCCGTAGTCGGGGCTTTGCAATGCGCGATCCACCAACGCCATTGCCATCGCCTTGCGTTCGGCGCGGCCGAACACCAGCCCGTAGCCGCGGGTGAAGTGCGGCGGATGGTCCTTTGGATCGACGAAGCCGTTGACCATTTCGCACTCGGTCAGCAGGATTTCGCCGATATCGATGGCGAAACCGAGCTCTTCAGGCACGATCTCCACCGAAACGTGGCCGGTGCGGATCTCGCCGGCGAACGGGTGGTTGCGGCCGTAGCCGCGCTGGGTGGCGTAGCCGAGCGCCAGCAGAAAACCTTCGTCGCCGCGCACCAGCTGCTGCAGGCGCGCCGAGCGCGAGCATGGGTAGACCGGCGGGTTGCGGGTGATGTCGTCCGGCGCGCTGCCGTCGTCCTGTTCCTCCCGCGCCAGCTGCTGGCGACACAATAGATCGAACACGTGGCTGCAGTTGTCCGGCAGCGGTTCGTCGGCCTGCGGCGCGCGCGGCGCCTCGCTTTCCGCCAGCAGCGCGAAGTCCAGCAGCCGGTGGGTGTAGTCGTAGGTCGGCCCCAGCACCTGCCCGCCGGGCAAGTCCTTGTAAACCGCCGAGATGCGCCGCTCCAGCCGCATGTTTTCGCTGGCCAGCGGCTCGCTGACCGCCAGGCGCGGCAGGGTGGTGCGGTAGGCGCGCAGCAGGAAGATCGCCTCCACCAAATCGCCGCTGGCCTGTTTGATGGCCAGCGCCGCCAGCTCGCGATCGTAGATGCCGCCTTCGGTCATCACCCGATCCACCGCCAGCCCCAGCTGCTGTTCGATGTGTTCCGCGCCGATCGCCGGCAGCGCGTCGTCGCCGCGCCGCAGCTGTTCCTGCAGCTGATGGGCGGCCTCAATGGCTTTTTCGCCCCCTTTTACCGCTACGTACATCAGCACACCTCCACGCGGGTGGTCCGCGGGATCGCCAGCAGGCGATCGCCGCAGGTCAGCAAAATATCCAGCCCCAGCGGGAAGCGCTGCGGGCGGTTGACCAGATAATCCAACAGCGCCGGCGGCAGACGCGGCGCAATCAGGCGTTGGCTCTCGATGCCTGGGCCGGTCAGGCGCAGCGCGGCGCCGTTCTCCAGCTCAGCAAGCTGCACCACCACCGTGGCGCCGCATTCCGGCGAGATTTCCGTGCCGTGCGGCAACGCCTGCAGATCGGCGGCCTGCAGCTGCTCATCGAACAGGGCAAAACAGACCTCCTGCGCCGTGGCGGCCAGCGGCGCACCGCTGTGAAAACGAATGTTTGTTAGCACTTGCTCACTTTTGAGCGCAGCGCACAGCTGCAGAGGCGTTTCCTGATCGGCCAACGTCAGCAGCGCGGCGGTGCTGGCGGCGTTCAGCGGCGCCCAGGCCGGGCTGGCCGGCAGCGTCACCCGGTGGCCCGGTTCACTCAAGGCTTTAAGAATCAAACGGAAAGCGTGCTGCGATTGGTCTATCGGTTGTTCAAAACCGGTCAATAAACTCATGGCTTAATCCCCTCGCACCAGCGTAAAGAAGTCCACCCGGCTGGCGGCGATCGCCCGGGCGCGCAGCTGGCGCTGCTCGTGCTGCAGCGCGGCCAGCGGTGCGATCAGCTGTTGTTGCAGGCGTTCGCCGTGTTCCGGCTGTTGCAGCAGCGCATCGGCCAGCGCGCACAGCTCGGCGTGCGCCTTGTCGCGTCCGGCGATATAGCTGTAGCCATAGCCGCCGTTGTCCAGCTGCACCACCGCGCGGGTGACCGTCATGTCCCCCAGCACGAAGCGGCGGCCGGTGGCGCCCATGCGCCCCTGCAGCTGGGCCAGGCCGATCTCCGGCGCGCGGATGCTGCGGTAACCCGGGCTGAGGTTCAGCGCCTGCCAGTGGCTGCGCAGCTGCTCGGGCCGGCTGTGCGCCAGCACCGACATCCAGCGTTGTCTCGACTCTAAGGCTTGCATTCAGTGCTCCATCGTCAGTTCAATCATGTCGGCACGGGCCAGGCTGACGGAGTATTCCGCCACGTCTTCGCCGCCGCTGCGGACGTTAAGGGTGCGCACGCACAGCAGCGGCGCGTGGGTGGCGATCTCCAGCAGCCGGCTCTCTTTGGCCTGCGCGCGGCGCGCGCTGATGCGCGTCTGGCGGCGGGTCAGCGGCTGCTGGAGGTGCTGTTCGATAAACTGGTGCAGCGAACCGCTGTGGAACTGCTGCAGCGCCGGCCACCAGTCCAGATCGGGCAGATAATGGTCGATCACGCTCATCGGCACGCCGTTGACCCGGCGCAGGGTGCGCAGATGGATCACCATTTCGCCTTCTTCACGCGAGAGTGCGCTGGCAACATGCCCATTGCACGGGCGCAAGACAGCGAGTAAGCGCTCACTGGTGGGATGGCTGCCCTGCTCGAACAGGTTCTGGCTGAAGCGGGTATTGGCGTGCAGCGGGTAGTCGTAAGGCCGCATCAGCACCAGAATGCCAACGCCGTGGCGACGCTGCAGCCAGCCGCGTTCCACCAGCTGATCCACCGCGCGGCGCAGGGTGTGGCGATTGACCTGATAACGCTCGGCCAGCTGCTGTTCCGAAGGCAGGTAGTCGCCGCAGCGGTATTGCGTGCGCAGCTCCTGTTCCAGCTGTGCGGCGATCTGCTGATAGCGCGTGGGGTAAGTGGTCGGATGTCTAGATAACTCCATCATAATAAAAACCTCGTCATACCGATGGCTGTGCGATGAAGGCGGAAGCGGTGCGTTTCATCGTGCGTCTACCCTGTGGTTTTCAAGTTGGCATCATGGTGCCGGGCGCAGATGACAATCGCGTTACGCGTCGGTGGCGAACAGATGAACTATTTAGGACAGCCCGGGCGTGCACGGGCGGCGACGGCGCGCTATGCTGGCGCCTCTGTTGACTGACTCTGGCCGCTACCATGCCGCAACCTCTGAACGCCCCTGAACCCGCCCCACGCGCCTGGCCGCTGTGGAAACCGATCCTGTTTCTGCTGGTGGTGGCCATCGGCCTCTACTACGTCAAATGGCAGCCTTACTACGGCAAGGCGTTCGTGGCGGCGGACAGCCACTCGATCGGCAAGTCGATCCTGGCCGACGGCGCCGCGAGCCCCTGGCTGGCGGCCTGGCAGTACGCGCTGGTCTACTTCACCGCAGTATGGAAGGCGGCGCTGCTCGGGGTGCTGCTAGGTTCGCTGGTGCAGGTGCTGATCCCGCGCGACTGGCTGGCGCGCACGCTCGGCCACCGGCGTTTTTCCGGCACCGTGCTGGGGGCGCTGATCGCGCTGCCGGGCATGATGTGCACCTGCTGCGCCGCGCCGGTTGCCGCCGGCATGCGCCGCCAGTCGGTGTCCAGCGGCGCCGCGCTGGCCTTTTGGCTCGCCAACCCGGTATTGAACCCGGCGACGCTGGTGTTCATGGGGTTTGTGCTCGGTTGGCCGTTCGCCGCCATCCGCCTGGTGGCGGGCGTGGTGATGGTGCTGGGCATCGCCTGGCTGGTGCAGCGCATGACCGCCAACGATCCGCTGCCCGCCGCGCCGCAGCCTTTGGTGCTGACGGCGCAGAGCGAGGAACAGCCGTTCCTCGCCCGCTGGGGCAAAGCGCTGTGGGCGCTGTTTTGGTCGACCATCCCGATCTACGTGCTGGCGGTGCTGGCGCTGGGCGCGGCGCGGGTCTGGCTGTTCCCGCACGCCGACGGCGCCGTCGACAATAGCCTGCTGTGGATCATCGGCCTGGCGATCGTCGGCTGCCTGTTCGTTATCCCCACCGCGGCGGAAATCCCGATCGTACAGACCATGATGCTGGCGGGCATGGGCGCAGGCCCGGCGCTGGCGCTGCTGATGACCCTACCGGCGGTCAGCCTGCCTTCGCTGTTGATGCTCAACAAGGCCTTCTCCGCCCGGGCTCTGTGCCTGACGGCGGCGCTGGTGGCGCTGTGCGGCGTACTGACCGGCGTGGTGGGGATGGGGTTGGTGTAACTTACCGTTGCTGATGAGTGGTTCGATGCTGTCTCAAGGGAGGAGATGGCGCCTTTGAACGTTTAAGCACCGGCACAGCGATTTATCTAAGCCATTCGGAGGCAGGAAAACGAATGGCTTTATTCAAAGCGAAGCTCCGGGGGCGCTATCGACGAGGGTGTTGAGCTGCGCTAGCTCACAGCTGGACTTACAGTGTCTAGGGGCGCTGTTGGTCGGCTTTGAGCGAGGAACGGAAGTTCGTTTTCAGGTAACATAATCCCTATGCAAGAGGATTTCTAAAAGAGAATGGGGCGTCTAAGCGGGATACTTACAACGATTCTTGCCGTATTCACAGTAAGGACTCTGTTTGGCGTATTTTTATTCAAATAGCAAACACCAATGAAAGGCATTTTCATGAACAATATTCCCTCTATGCCGCAGTTAGGGATTTATGTATCAAAAATAGATCCCACCCTTCGCATCACTGTAACCGACGTTGATATTGTTGATGACTCTCCTGATGATGAATTGTTTTATCTAGTCCGTTGGATCGAGGGAGAAGATGAAAGTGATATGTCTGCGATGGAATTTGAGCTAGACCCAGTAGAGTGGCAGGCTTTCGTTGAGTCTGAGCAATTAGTGTTTGAGCGCGATCCATACATGGATTCAGCCCCCGAAAATTCAAACGTTGCGAAAATTCGGGATTTACTCATGAAGACTAAACAGAATGATCGTTCGTAAGCACCCATTAGAAAAGTGGCTTAGCGAGTGTTACCTATTTAGGGCAAACGGCAAACGAATTTGCAAGCAATTTGCCACCATAGGTGAAGCACTTTCACATGAACGCTGTATAATGAATAGCGCGTCCGACCTGCAGTCTAATACCCTCCTTCTACGGAGTTTGTGCTTTATGAACCTCAATCTTAACTCAGGAGTAAGATAGTGGACACTTTGTCTATTAGATAGTTTCCTCATGAGTGATGAAGTTAATCCGCATTACTTTGAACCAGCCAAGATTGTGAATCTGATTAAAAGATTGTAGCTTCGTTCAAACCCCGCCCTTGCGGGGTATTTGCATCATGCGTCAATAACAGCTATTTGATCTGCGTCCCGTTGATCCGCGCAATATCCTATTAGATAATGCCGCTTTTGGCACGGAGCGGATACGCTTGTGACAGAGGGACTGCTCAGAGTGATCAACAGGTATTGCTAACTGCATTCTGTGTGGAACAACGAGAAGCAGGTCAGACCATTATCGACTACTAAGATCCAAGGAGAGCTTGTGCAATTCAGTGACATAATAAAAATGGTGCAAGACATTTGGTCATTTTCCTGGCCCCCTTTGGTAATTTGTGGCCTTGCATATTTTATGGCTCGTTTCTTTCACCCTGCCGGTACCACCAGTTCGTTACAGAAAATTTTATCAGGAATGAAAAAATACGGAGATAAGCTTGAAAGTACTCGCACGATCCTTGAACCATATGGCCTAACGAAGTTAGTGCCTACTATTTCAATTATTATGCTCGTTAGTGGCATGTTTCTTCTAAACGGGCCGATTACTAGCCTTGTCAGCAACATTCCTCCATATGTTTCTTATAACCCCGCTTTACTTGCCACTAAGGCAATGTCAGAAGCTCAGCAACTCGCGCTAATTCGAAAGTACCCAATGGCACAAAGTGTTGTCGAGGCATACTACCTCGCGCTCAGAAGTGCTGAATTGGAATCGAAAATAAAACCAGACTACGAAGGATTAAGTCTATGGAACCAAGCGCAAGACCTTCTCAAGTTCGCACTGGTTTTTGCCACTATCATGCTTATCGTTAGTCTCAAGGCGAAGCTTCCCCTTGGTAAACAAATTACAAAATATTTATTGGTTTTAGTTGTGCTTATGTTCCTATGGACAATTTCCTTAGCTGGTCTTCTCTTTCAACAAGAACGAGTCATTAATGAGGAATCAGATATGGTGGTTATTCCTTTAATAAAGGATGCAAGTCCCTTACTTACATTGCCTATTACAGAAAAAGAAATGGATGAATTAAACCAAGTATCTCATGAGATGAGCCAGAATTGGTGGCAGGTCTATGTTATAGATGAGTATCGCTGGGAGTGGGTGAAAAAGACATTCTATCCTAATAGTGAACCTAAATGGCATTGACCTGCTCCCCGCTGATCCACACAAATTTTATTAGCTACTTCCGCTTCTGGCACTAAGTGGCTAGGCATGAAGGTCTTCTATGAGCGAGGATGGAAGTTGCCTCTGATTATCAATAGCCAAGATCCAGAGTATTAAATTAACAAAATGGTCACAAAAACAACAACTACTTAGTTGCTGATTAAATCGGGTAGAGGTATAACATAACAAGTATGATCTCTAATAACTTTCTAAAATTTTTGGAGTGACATGAAAACAACCCTTCCCTTTTGGTCAGTTGATGCATTTTTGTACTGGGTCACGCCTCGCAGATATACAGCTGAATGGTCTTCAGAGCTCATGTCACGCGTTTCTGGTTTTTTAGATGCATACATAATGTTTGACACTGTCATTATTCCAGAAAGATATAAAGAGGAAGGTATATTAAAAAAACTTGATCCCAACCAATCTATATTTGAATATGTTAAATCAAATGATCTCATAAACTCCGATGATCTGTGCAATGGACTGACAATAGATTTATCACTTAATATTCCTGACATAAACTCTTTAAAAAAAGATGATTACTTATGGTTTTCTCAACATACTGGATATTGCAGTCCAGAAGATTTTGATGAAATGGTAAGTGAAAATTTCATGTCATTTTCATTGTTAAGGCTGTGGCAGTTGTCTTTAATTAATGAAATTACTGAACTTACAGAGTGTTGTGCGATCCTCCCATTGTCACTTCGTGACATAGATCTATTTCAAAGAAAAGAACTACCTTTTCACTTAAATAAAATTAACGAACTGAATGTCCATTATCAATCGATGATAAAAACTGTGTCAGTAGCTGTCGGTGAACAGTTTAATGATTACCTAGAAAATATTCCGCCATTTCTATCATTAGTCATCGATCAATCATTAAGCCAAGAACATTCAATCGAGGTCATTGCCAAAATTAGAGAGGATTATAAGGAATTACGATCTAGCGGATCGTTATACAGCTCAGAGATAATTCTCAGCAAGGGACTTAGGAATAAGAAGGAAATAATTGACGAGTGGAATGAATCATGGGATAAATTGCTTAAGAGTAGTTTTAAAAAACCTTCTTTGTTCAAACGAAAGCTTTCTTTAGGTGATATTTCAAAGGCTGTAGTCACGCCACAAAAAGCAGGACTTTCAAGTATAATCCAGCTTTTTCTAGAGCATATTGAAGAATACTCTTCCTATAAACGGTTTAGGATATACTGTGATTTATATACTGAACTGGATAGCATTACGTTTTCAAAAAATAAATTAGAAAAAACATTCTCTGTCAACCTAAAAAACAAGTTATCAATCTAATTTGTTAATCCTAGCGTTTTTGGAGAATCAGCTACGACTAACTTACAGCTAGTTATCAGCCGATAGCCCTTCAACTTTTAATATTGTTTAAAATAATTGTTTAATGTATCTATCGAAACTACTATCTAAGGACAATTATACCCCCTGCATATGGCACTTTAAATTTATTTAGGGCATATGGTTACTGATTGCAAATATCGAGCCCTAAGTTAATTTAAGGCAAAATCAGCTTGGATTTTTTCTAAAATTAAAGTTCATATAAAGCCTAAAAAAGCGGACTTTTATCATATAGAAAAACATCACCAATGTCCGCTCCTGGCACAAAGCCGCCTATCAGATCAGGTTTAGTTCTGTGCCGTAGCCGTAGCCGTAGCCGTAGCCGCAGCTGTGCCAGGCCTACTTTGGATTAACACGTGTCGAGACACGTATACCGCTAGCTCAGCGCAACCTATGCACCACCTGGTTGCTACTGCCGCGCCAAATCAGCGCCGGGTCTTTCAAATCCTGCACGAACTTGCCGTCGATCAGCACGTTGATTCTGTCTACTACCTGCATTTGCTGCGCGTCCAGCTCCGCCAGCCGGTAGCCGGTCCACAGCCAGATATCCTTGCCGGAGCACTCGGCGCGCACCCGTTTCACCAACTGCAGGATGCTCGGCACGTTGGCCGGGTGCAGCGGATCGCCGCCGGAGAGCGACAGCCCCTGGCGCGGCACGCGCGCATCGTTCAGATCGGCGATGATGCGGTCTTCCAACGCCGGGGTAAACGGCTGGCCGGAGTTGAGCCGCCAGGTGCTTTTGTTGTAGCAGCCGGGGCACTGGTGCACGCAGCCGGCGACAAACAGCGTGCAGCGGGTGCCGGGGCCGTTGACGACGTCGATTGGATAGTACTGGTGATAATTCATGTGAGGCCTGCCCATCAGGCTATTTTACTGGCCATTTTGCCTCCGGGCAGTGCTGCCAATCCTCACGTACTGCGTGTACGCTGCGGTTGGTGCGCGCTGGCCGAAGGCAAACCGGCTGCGACAATCACGCCTGATGAACAGGCTTCTGCCTAGGCTGCACGGCGCTTTTCAGCCGAGCTGCCCATTACCGAGGTGTTTCACCCGGCGTTTCACCTCCTCCTGCTTGCCGGCGTTGAACGGCCGGGCATCGGGGCTGCCGAGATAGCCGCACACCCGGCGGGTGACCGAGACCTTGGCCGAGTCGTGGTTGCCGCATTTCGGGCAGGTGAAGCCTTTGCTGGTGCAAGAGAATTCACCGGTGAAGCCGCATTCGTAGCACTCGTCGATCGGCGTGTTGGTGCCGTAGTAAGGCACCCGGCTGTAGCTGTAGTCCCACACGTCTTCCAGCGCCTTCAGGTTGTGCTGCAGGTTCGGATATTCGCCGTAGCAGATGAAGCCGCCGCTGGCCAACGGCGGGTAGGGCGCTTCGAAGTCCAGCTTGTCGTACGGATTGACCTTCTTCTCCACGTCGAGGTGGAAGCTGTTGGTGTAATAGCCCTTGTCGGTGACGCCCGGCACCACGCCGAAATCGGCGGTGTCCAGTCGGCAGAAGCGATCGCACAGGTTCTCGCTCGGCGTGCTGTAGAGGCTGAAGCCGTAGCCGGTCTCGTCTTTCCAGGCGTCGACGGCGGCGCGCAGCCGCGTGACGATCGCCACCGCTTTGGCGCGCAGCGCCTCGTCGTCATACACGTGGTTTTCGCCGCCGAACAGCGCGTTGATGGTCTCGTGCAGGCCGATGTAGCCCAGCGAGATTGAGGCGCGGCCATTCTTGAAGATATCGGCGATATTGTCGTCGGCCTTGAGCCGCACGCCGCAGGCGCCTTCCATGTACAAGATTGGTGCCACCCGCGCCTTGATGCCTTCCAGCCGGGCGATGCGCGTCATCAGGGCCTTTTTCGCCAGCTGCAGGCGCTGTTCCAGCAGCGCCCAGAAGCGCGACTCATCGCCCATCGCCTCCAGCGCGATGCGCGGCAGGTTGAGGCTGATGACGCCGATGTTGTTGCGGCCGTCGTGCACCAGTTCGCCGTCCTGCTCGTAGGTGCCGAGGAAGCTGCGGCAGCCCATCGGCGTTTTGAACGAGCCGGTGACCTTCACCACCTGATCGTAGTTGAGGATGTCCGGGTACATGCGCTTGCTGGCGCACTCCAGCGCCAGCTGCTTGATGTCGTAGTTCGGGTCACCGTACTGGTGGTTGAGGCCGTCGCGGATGGCGAACACCAGCTTGGGGAACACGGCGGTCTTGCGGTTCTTGCCCAGCCCGGCGATGCGGTTTTTCAATATCGAGCGCTGGATCAGGCGCGACTCCCAACTGGTGCCAAGGCCGAAGCCGAAGGTGACGAACGGCGTCTGGCCGTTGGCGGTGTGCAGGGTGTTGACCTCGTACTCCAGCGACTGGAAGGCGTCGTAACACTCTTTCTCGGTGCGCGCCATGGCATAGCCTTTGGCATCCGGGATCTGCCACGCTTCCGCCACCTGCAGGTGTTTGCGGAAGCTCTCGTCGACGAACGGCGCCAGAATTTCATCGATGCGGTTGATGGTGGTGCCGCCATAAATATGGCTGGCGACCTGGGCGATGATCTGCGCGGTCACGGCGGTGGCGGTGGAGATCGACTTCGGCGGCTCAATCTCGGCGTTGCCCATCTTGAAGCCGTTGGTCAGCATGCCTTTCAGATCGATCAGCATGCAGTTGAACATCGGGAAGAACGGCGAGTAGTCGAGATCGTGGTAGTGAATTTCGCCGCGTTCATGGGCCAGCACCACGTCGCGCGGCAGGATGTGCTGCTTGGCGTAGTGTTTGGCGACGATGCCCGCCAACAGGTCGCGCTGGGTGGGGATCACCTTGCTGTCCTTGTTGGCGTTCTCGTTCAGCAGCGCGCGGTTGCTCTGCTCGACCAGGCCGCGAATTTCCTGGTTCAGGCGGCCGCGCAGCTCGCGCGCCACGTCGCGATCGTGGCGGTATTCGATATAGGCGCGCGCCAGCTGTTTGTACTCGCCGGCCATCAGCTGGTTTTCCACCGCCTGCTGGATCTCGTGGATATCGACGCGCGGCTGCAGCTCCATGCGCTGAGCGACCACGCGGGCGACGGTAGCGCAGTAGTCGGCGTCGACCACGCCCACCGCCAGCGCGGCGCGCTCGATGGCCTGCGCGATGCGCGCTTCGTCAAAAGGTACCTGGCAACCGTCCCGCTTAATCACTACTGGTTTCACGTTGTACTCCTTGTTCCCCGAGGGAGCGTTCATACCCGCCTGGCATGGCGAGCAACCGTCAAATTTCGCTTATCCACAGGGCAAAGCCGCAGCGCGCAAGGGCTGTGGCGGCGTGTGGATGATTTTGTGGATAACTACTATATATAGGTGTTCGCAATTCTTAATGCACTATATATAGATATTGGCGCGATTCTTTTGATGTAGAACAAGGAAAACGGAAGAGCGTGTGCAAGCTGAACAGACGTCAATCGCCGGTTGGCCGATCGCGGAAATGTTCCAGCAGAAAATCGACCCAGACGCGCACCCGCGGCGGCAGATCCGCCGAAGCGTAATAGAGCCACAGCTGCACCGGGCGCGGCCAGCATTCCGCCAGCACCGGCCGCAGCGTGCCCTGCACGAAGTGTTTCTCGACGTACCAGTGCGCCAGGTTGACGATGCCCAGCCCGGCCAGCGCCGCATCCAGCAACATCTCCGGGCGGCTGACCACCAGCCGGCCGTTCAGATCCAGCGCCAGCGTTTCGCCCTGATGGCGCAGCTGCCATTTGACGTGGCGGCCGTTGGCCGGGTTGCGGTGCAGCAGGCAGTCGTGCCGCAGCAGATCGTGCGGCGTTTGCGGTTCACCGCGCCGCGCCAGATAGTCCGGCGATGCCGCCAGCACCATGTGCATCGGGTAGAGCGGGCGGGCCACCAGCCGGCTGTCGGGATCGACCCGGCTGCCGATGCCGACGTCGAAACCTTCGCCCACCAGATTCACTACCCGCGCATCAAGCGACAGATCGAGATCGATCTGCGGGTAGCGCGCCAGAAATTGCGGGATCAACGGCATCAGCATCTGGCGGCCGAAGCCGGGGATCATCGTGACGCGCACCACCCCGGCAGGCGTCTGCCGTTCGCCGCCGGCGCTTTCCAGCGTCGCCGCCAATGCCTGCCACAGCGGCGCCACCTGCGCCAGCAGCGCTTTGCCCTCGTCGGTCAGCAGCACGTTGTGGGTGTTGCGCTGAAACAGTCGCAGCGCCAGCTTCTCTTCCAGCGCGCGGATGTTTTTGCTGACCGCCGCCGGCGTCACGCCCAGCTGGCGGCCGGCGGCGGAGAAATTTTGCGCCTGCGCGGCGGCGAGGAAGGCCGGCAACAGGCGATGCACGTCAAAGGGTAGTGACATAGTGGTTGATACTTTCGGTTGAAATTGAAGTGACCTCTAACAGCCTACACCCGAAGCGGCGGAAATGGAAAAATGCCCCCATCTTCTTATGACCGAGGAATCGTTATGTCACGCATTTTAGTGTTAACCGCTCACCGCACCCCTGACGAGTCACGCATTAACCAGGCGCTGATCGAGGCCGTACGCACACTGCCTAACGTGACCGTACATGAGCTGATCCGCGCGTACCCGGATTACCGCATCGACGTGGCGCGCGAACAGGAGTTGCTGCAGAGCCATGATGCGGTAGTGATGCTGTTCCCGTTTTACTGGTATAGCTCGCCGGCGATCCTCAGCGAATGGCAGGATGCGGTATTAACCTACGGTTTCGCCTACGGCAGCGAAGGCACCCAACTGCACGGCAAGCCGCTGCAGCTGGTGGTGAGCACCGGCGGTAACGCGCAGGCTTATACGGCGGAAGGGTACAACCGTTATCCGGTGCAGGATCTGCTGCTGCCGTTCCACGCCATGGCCAACCTGACCGGCATGGATTATCTGCCGCCGCATCTGGTGCAGGGCGTGTTCGACATGAGCGATGAACGCCTGGCGCAAGAGGCCGCCGGGGTGGTGGCGCTGATGGGGACATTGTAGGGCGCAGCGCTCGCCGCGCCCTGCGGGGTTAGTCTTCGAGCAGCCACCACACCGCTTCGAACGGCCGCAGCGTCAGCGCCTGCGGCTGGTCTGCCGAATCGGCGTAGTTGCTCATCAGCGGGCGCCACTGCGCGGAGGCTTCCACGCCCTCCGCCGCCCAGGCCAGCGGTTCGCGGCTCAGGTTGGCCGTCACCAGCAGACGCTGGCCGTTCCAGCTGCGCTGATAGCACCACAGCGCCGGGTGTTCCGGCGCCAGATCCTGATAGTCACCGTGGGTCAGCAGCGGATACTGCTTGCGCAGGGTGATCAGCTGGCGGTAGGCATAAAACACCGAGTCGAGATCGGCCAGCGCCGCGTCGGCGTTGATCTGCGGGTAGTTCTCGGCGCAGCCGATCCATGGCGTGCCGGTGGTGAAACCGGCGTGCGGCGCGGCGCTCCACTGCATCGGCGTGCGGCCGTTGTCGCGCGATTTGTCCGCCAGGATCGCCAGCAGTTCGGCATCGCTGCGGCCCTGGGCGCTCAGTTCGGCGTACATGTTCAGGCTTTCCACGTCGCGATACTGCTCGATGGCGCGGAAGCCGGGGTTGGTCATGCCGATCTCTTCACCCTGGTAGATATAAGGCGTGCCCTGCATGCCG
This sequence comes from Serratia bockelmannii, assembly GCF_008011855.1. GTDB lineage: Bacteria > Pseudomonadota > Gammaproteobacteria > Enterobacterales > Enterobacteriaceae > Serratia > Serratia bockelmannii. Next base: position 389,059 of record NZ_VOUX01000002.1, on the reverse strand, counting down.
TGCAGCACCATCGCCAGCATTTTGGCAGCCGGTACCCGCAGTGCGCCTTCATCGCCGAAGCGCGACACAATGCGCGGCTGATCGTGGTTGCACCAGAACAGCGCGTTCCAGGCGCGGTTATGCATTCCTTGCTGCCAGTGGCGGAAGATCTGCTTCAGTTCCACGTAATCCGGCGTCGCCCGCGTCCATTTTTCGCCGCCGGCGTAGTCCACCTTCAGGTGGTGGAAGTTGAAGGTCATCGACAGCTCTTCGCCGCTCTGCGCCGCGTATTGCTGGCAATGCTCGAGCGTGGTGGAGGACATCTCGCCCACCGTCATCAGGCCGCGCGGCTGAAACACCTCGCGGCTCATCTCCTGCAGGAATTCGTGAATGCGCGGGCCGTCGGTGTAGAAGCGGCGGCCGTCGCCCTGGCTGTCGGACGGGAAGTCCTGCTGTTTGGACACCAGGTTGATCACGTCGAGGCGCAGGCCGTCGACGCCTTTATCCGCCCAGAACTGACACACTTTCTTCAGCTCTTCGCGCACCGGCGGGTGTTCCCAGTTGAGATCCGCCTGCTCGGCGGCGAACAGATGCAGGTAGTACTGGCCGCTGTCGGCGTGCCACTGCCAGGCGTTGCCGCCGAACTTGGAACGCCAGTTGTTCGGCGGCGTATCGCCTTCGCCGTCGCGCCAGACGTAGAATTGACGATACGGGCTGTGGCGATCCTGCGCGGCCTTGAACCACGGGTGCTCGGTCGAGGTGTGGTTGAACACCATGTCCATCACGATGCGGATGCCGCGCCGGTGGGCGGCGGCGACCAACTGCTCGAAGTCCGCCATCGTGCCGTAAGCCGGATCGATGGCGCAGTAGTCCGCCACGTCATAGCCGTTGTCCACCTGCGGCGATACGTAGACCGGCGTCAGCCAGATGGCGTCGACGCCCAGCTCCTGCAGATAGTCCAGTCGCCGCGTCACGCCGGCCAAATCGCCGTAGCCGTTGCCGGTGCTGTCCTGAAAACTCTTTGGATAAATTTGGTAGATGACGCCGTTCTGCCACCAGAGGGTTGGGTTGCTCATAGTTCAATACCTTTGAATCGTGACAACGGGCCCGCGTGAGCAGGCCCCTACATTCATCTTGCGTCAATCAAACCGGCAGCTCGCCGCGGGCGGCCTTGCGTTTGTAGACCATGATGGTCAGCACCAGCGGGATGACGATCGCCACCAGAATCGCCAGCGAGTAAATCAGCCAGAACTGCGGCTTGATAGACAGAATGCCCGGCAGGCCGCCGACGCCGATGCCGTTGGCCATCACGCCGTCCAGCCCGCAGATAAGGCCGGCGATCGCGGAGCCGATCATCGCGCACAGCATTGGGAAGCGGTATTTGAGGTTGATGCCGTACATCGCCGGTTCGGTCACGCCGAGGTAGGCGGAGATCGCCGCCGGCACCGAGATTTCACGCTCGTTGGCCTTGCGGCTGATGATGATGATGCCGAGCACCGCCGAGGCCTGCGCGATGTTGGACAGCGCAATCAGCGGCCACACCGGGGTGCCGCCCATGCTCTGGATCATCTGCATGTCGATAGCCAGCGTGGTCTGGTGCACGCCGGTGATCACCAGCGGCGCATACAGGAAGCCGAACAGCGCGGCGCCCACCGGCGCGAAGCTGCCGGTCATCACCGCTTTCACCGCCCAGGCGACGCCGTCGCCGATCATGCGGCCGAATGGCCCGATCAGCGCGTGTGCCAGGAACACCGCCAGCAGCAGCGAGACCACCGGCACCACCACCAGATAGAGATAGTCGGGAACGATCTTTTTCAGCCGGGTTTCGATCCAGCCCAGCGCCATGCCCGCCAGGATCGACGGGATCACCTGCGCCTGATAGCCCACTTTCTGGATCACGAACCAGCCGAAGTTCCACACTTCCGGCGTTTGCTGGCCGAGCAGGTAGGAGTTCATCAGCTGCGGAGACACCAGGGTGACGCCCAGCACGATGCCGAGCACCGGCGTGCCGCCCATCTTTTTCACCGTCGACCAGCAGATGGCCACCGGCAGGAACATGAAGATCGCTTCACCGAGCAGCCACAGGAAGTCGTAAACGGTTTTCCACGCCGGGTGCATCTGCGCCAGCGTTTGGCCGTCGGACATCGGGATGTCGCCGATCACGTTGCGGAAGCCGAGGATCAGACCGCCGCTGATCAGCGCCGGCAGCAGTGGGAAGAAGATCTCGGCGAAGTGGGAGATGGTGCGCTCAGTCCAGGTCATGTTCTGGCGCGCGGCCACCTTGGCCTGCTCCTTGTCGGCCTCGTTGACGCCGGTGCTGGCGATCAGCGCCTGATAGTAGTCGCCGACGTCGGTGCCGATCACCACCTGGAACTGCCCGGCGTTGGTGAAGCAACCCTTGACCATCGGTAGCGCTTCGATCTCTTTCGGTTTCGCCTTGTTGGGATCGTTGAGGACGAAACGCAGCCGGGTAATGCAATGGCTGACGGTGGCGATGTTCTCGCGGCCGCCGACCAAAACAATCAGGCGATCAATATCCTGCTGTTTTACTTTGCTCATTATGGGATACCTGCAGAGGTGTTGACTGAGTAATGATCAAAGCTTAGCCACTCGGCTTTTTGAATGAAATGGGAACGTTCCCGGATTGGGGCGAGGATCACAAAATGACAAAAAATGGTCAACTTCTAATCAGGTCGTCAGGAAAGTTTGCTGGGCACCACCAGGCGGCGGATCCCCTGTTCGCCACTGAGCTGTGCCAACAGCTGCTGCGCCGCCAGCAGGCCGGCGCTGCCGTAGCCGAACTCCACCGACAGGGTGTCGGGGAACAGGAAGCTGAGCAGCGGGGTGTTACCGATGGCGCATACCTGGATGGCGCGCGTCGGCTGCTGTTGCAGGTATTTGATCGCCCCCAGGGCGATGCTGTCGGAGGCGCAAACCAGCGCGCTGGTGTGCGCGTCAATCACTTCGGCGGCGTGCTGGAAACCGCTCTGGTAGCTCAGCTCGCCCAGCGTGGCGCGCGGCGTGAGCGTGAGGCGTTCACAGGCGTCGAGATAGGCCTGGTAGCGGCGCTGGCCGGTGGTGGCGTCGCTGAGCTGCACCCCCAGATAGCCGATATGCCGATGCCCTTGCCGATACAGGCGATCCATCAGCAGGTTCACCGCGCCGGCGTCGTCGTAGCAGACGGACGAGAAGCCGTCGTATTCGCGCACCATCACCACCATTTTTTCCTGCCACGGCTTGAGCATCGCCGCGGTCAGGCCGGTGAAGCCAAACAGGATCACGCCGTCGACGTTGCGCTGATGCAGCACGTGCAGATGCTCCTGCACCAGGCGAGTTTCGAACTGGCTCTCCATCACGATCGGATCGAAGCCCTGCTGGTACAGCAACGGCAGCATGGTGCGCACCGCCTGGTTTTCCGACGGCGAATCGAGACGGGAAACGATAATGCCCACCACTTTGTCGCTCTGGCCGCGCATGGCGCGTGCCGACTTGGAGGGGGTAAACCCTTGCTGACGGATCACCGCTTCCACCCGTTCACGGGTTTGCGGGCTCACGCTGCCTTCATTGTTCAACACGCGTGAGACGGTGGATTTACCTACGCCGCTCAGGCGTGCGATGTCCTTGATGGTCAGCCGGTTTTGCATGGTTTACTTTTCGTTGAAGTGGACAGGCGTAACATAACGGCCTGTAAAACAATGCCCGTCAGCATAGCTCATTTTCCGACGCGGATCTTGATGCAAAACGGGATTGTGACATTGCGATGAACGGCCGCTCCTGCCGCTCTGTTTTTCCCTTTACCGGAGGTTATTCCCCATATGGACCCCGACCCGACTGCTTTAGACACTCACTCGGTTCTCCGGTAAAACCTCTCCGCCTGGCGCTGCTGTTTTACCGGTGAAGTACATCACGGTAACCGGTAGCGCGCGCTTCGTCGTTCGCTCCTGCTGCTGAAAAAAAGAATAAGGATCTGCGTTGGCAGAGGCTTTTTGGCGCACCCGCCATCCGCCCGGCCGATGACGATCCCCGTTTACCCGCTGCCGTGAGGCACCGGGCGACGAGGTGCGAACCATGAAACTGAAAAAACTCCCCCGTCAGCTGCTGGGCCTGTTCGCCCGCGGCCTCCCGCGCCGTTTGGTGCGCCGCGACAGCCTGCTGGACAGCGTCGGCGGCGCTGCGCGCGACATGCCGGCCGGCCTGGCGCAGCAGCGGCTGGAATGCGCCGCCGCAGAAACGATGCAGCTGTTTGAGCGTTTCCACAGCCACCCGGAAGGCATCACCGCCCATGAGGCGGAACAGGTGCGCCAGCGCTGCGGCGAGAACGTCATCGACGATCAACAGAAAGAGGCCTGGTGGCAACACCTCTGGCACTGCTACCGCAACCCGTTCAACCTGCTGCTGACCGCGCTCGGCATGATCTCTTACGCTACCGAGGATCTCACCGGCGCGTTGGTGATCGCGCTGATGGTGCTGATCTCCACGCTGCTGAACTTCATCCAGGAGGCGCGCTCCAACCGGGCGGCCGACGCGCTGAAGGCGATGGTGAGCAACACCGCCACGGTGATCCGCAGCGATGCGCTCACCGGCAAGAGTGAGCATGTGGAGCTGCCGATCGCGCAGCTGGTGCCGGGCGACATCATCAAGCTGGCGGCCGGCGACATGATCCCGGCGGATCTGCGCGTGCTGTCGGCCAAGGATCTGTTCATCAGCCAGGCGGCGCTGACCGGTGAATCGCTGCCGGTGGAAAAATCCGCGGCGCCGCAGGCGTTGGCGGCCGATCCGCTCGACTGCCAGAACCTGTGCTTCATGGGCACCAACGTAGTCAGCGGCACCGCGCTGGCGATGGTGATTGGCACCGGCGGCGGCACCTATTTCGGCCAGTTGGCGCAGCGCGTCACCAGCCAGGATGAGCAGCCGAACGCCTTCCAGAGCGGTATCAGCAAGGTCAGCTGGCTGCTGATCCGCTTTATGCTGGTGATGACGCCGATCGTGCTGCTGATCAACGGCTACACCAAGGGCGACTGGTGGGAGGCGGCGCTGTTCGCGCTGTCGGTGGCGGTCGGGCTGACGCCGGAAATGCTGCCGATGATCGTCACGTCGACGCTGGCCAAAGGGGCGGTGAAGCTGTCGCGCCAGAAGGTGATCGTCAAACGCCTGGACGCCATCCAGAACTTCGGCGCGATGGACATTCTGTGCACCGACAAGACCGGCACCCTGACCCAGGACAAGATCGTACTGGAGCGCCACACCGATGTGTTCGGTGCCAGCAGCGAGCGGGTGCTGCGCTACGCCTGGTTGAACAGCTTCTACCAGACCGGGCTGAAAAACCTGCTCGACGTGGCGGTGCTGAGCTGCGCGGAGCAAAATCAGCAGCCGCAGGCGCTGCAAAACTACCGCAAGGTGGATGAGATCCCGTTCGATTTCGTGCGCCGCCGCATGTCGGTGGTGGTGGCCAAAGACAACGAGTATCACGAGCTGGTGTGCAAGGGCGCGCTGGAAGAGATGCTGGCGATTTGCAGCCACGTGCGCCACGAAGACGAGGTGATCCCGCTGAGCGAGGCGCTGCTGGCGAGGATCCGCCGCATCACCGACGATCTCAACCAGCAGGGGCTGCGGGTGGTGGCGGTGGCCAACAAGATCCTGCCGGCGCAAACCCATGAATACGGCGTGGCGGACGAGTCGGATCTGATCCTCGAAGGCTACGTCGCCTTCCTCGATCCGCCGAAGGAAAGCACCGCGCCGGCGCTGGCGGCGCTGAAACAGAACGGCGTCACGGTGAAGATCCTCACCGGCGACAACGAACTGGTGGCCGCCAAAGTGTGCCGTGACGTCGGGCTCGAGGCCGATCATCTGCTGCGCGGCGGCGAGATCGAGCAGATGGACGACGAGCAGCTGGCGCAGGCGGCGGCGCGCACCACGGTGTTCGCCAAGCTGACGCCGCTGCACAAGGAGCGCATCGTCAAACTGCTGCGCCGCCAGGGGCACGTGGTGGGCTTTATGGGCGACGGCATCAACGACGCGCCGGCGCTGCGCGCGGCAGATATCGGCATCTCCGTCGATTCGGCGGTGGATATCGCCAAGGAAGCGGCGGACATCATCCTGCTGGAAAAAAGCCTGATGGTGCTGGAGCAGGGGGTGATCGAAGGGCGCCGCACCTTCGCCAACATGCTGAAATACATCAAGATGACCGCCAGCTCCAACTTCGGCAACGTGTTCAGCGTGCTGATCGCCAGCGCCTTCCTGCCGTTCCTGCCGATGCTGCCGCTGCATCTGTTGATTCAGAACCTGATGTATGACATCTCGCAGATCGCCATCCCGTTCGATAACGTCGACGACGATCAGATCACCCAGCCGCAGCGCTGGAACTCCGCTGATTTGGGGCGGTTTATGGTGTTCTTTGGGCCGATCAGTTCGATCTTCGACGTGCTGACCTTCAGCCTGATGTGGTGGGTATTCAAGGCCAACACGCCGGAAATGCAGACGCTGTTCCAGTCCGGCTGGTTCGTGGAAGGGCTGCTGTCGCAAACGCTGATCGTGCACATGATCCGCACGCGCAAAATTCCGTTTATCCAGAGCCGCCCGTCCTGGCCGCTGTGCATCATGACGCTGGCGGTGATCGCCACCGGCATCGGCCTGGTATTCTCGCCGCTGGCCGGCTTCCTGCAGCTGCAGGCGCTGCCGCTCGGTTACTTCCCGTGGCTGGTGCTGATCCTCGCCGGTTACATGGTGCTGACCCAGTGTGTGAAAGGCTGGTTCGTGCGCCGCTACGGCTGGCAATAACCCGCTCGCCCCCTCCGGCCGGGAGGGGGCAACTGTGATCCCGTCCGCTTTTTCACCGCAACGGTTGGACATCTGTTCTGTGCTGAGTCTTTATCTACAGCGTTGGCTGTTTTTATTGATTTTTTTCCTCTGAGGAATTTCCGATGCACAGACCTTTCCGTTATACGCTACTGGCTTCATCGTTATGGTTTTCTTGCGGCGCACTGGCGCAGCCGGCGGGTGATTTGCCGCTGATGCCCTGGCCGCAGCAGGTGGAAGTGACGCAACCGGCGGGCAAGCTGGTGCTGGATCACCGCTTGTCCCTGACGCTGCAGGGTGACGACTTGGGCGACGCGCTGCCGCGCTGGCGCCAGCGCATCGAGTTGCAGACCGGCTGGACGCTGGCGCTGAGGGAAGAAGCAAACGGCGCGGCGATCAAGGTGGTGATCAAGGACCGGGTGGCGGCGCAGCCGCTGCCGGGCAGCGACGAGAGTTACCGGCTGGCGGTCACGCCGCAGGGTGCCACGCTGACCGCCAACACCCGCTTCGGCGCGCTGCGCGGCATGGAAACCCTGCTGCAGCTGCTGCAGACCGACGGGCAAAACACCTTCCTGCCGCTGGTGGATATCCGCGACGTGCCGCGTTTTCCGTGGCGCGGTGTGCTGCTGGATTCGGCGCGCCATTTTCTGCCGCTGCCGGACATTTTGCGCCAGCTCGACGGCATGGCGGCGGCCAAGCTCAACGTATTCCACTGGCACCTGACCGACGATCAGGGCTGGCGCTTTGCCTCCGAGCATTACCCCAAACTGCAACAGCAGGCCAGCGACGGCCTGTTTTACACCCGTGAGCAAATGCGGCAGGTGGTGGCTTACGCCACGGCGCGCGGCATTCGCGTGGTGCCGGAGATCGACATGCCGGGGCACGCCTCCAGCATCGCGGTGGCCTATCCCGATCTGATGAGTGCGCCGGGGCCGTATCGCATGGAGCGCGAGTGGGGCGTGCATAAGCCGACGCTCGATCCAACCCGCGACGAGGTGTATCAGTTTGTCGATGCGATCGTCGGCGAGCTGGCGGCGATCTTCCCCGATCCTTATCTGCACATCGGCGGCGACGAAGTGGACGCCAGCCAGTGGCGGGCGTCGCCGTCGATTCAGGCGTTTATGCAGCAGAACGGGCTGGCGGATACCCATGCGCTGCAGGCCTACTTCAACCAGAAGCTGGAAAAGATCCTCGAGAAGCATCAGCGGCAGATGGTCGGTTGGGACGAGATCTACCATCCGTCGCTGCCGCGCTCGATCGTCATTCAATCCTGGCAGGGGCAAGACTCGCTGGGCGCCAGCGCGCAGGACGGCTATCAGGGCATCCTCTCCACCGGTTTCTACCTCGATCAGCCGCAAAGCACCGCCTATCACTACCGCAATGAAATTCTGCCGCAGCCGCTGGGGGTTGAGACGGCGGTGCAACCCGGCGAGCAGGCGCAAAGCTGGCGTTTCAGCATGCCGCGTCTGAAGGGTAGCGCGGTGGAGGGCAGCTTCACGCTGATCGAGGGCAAGCAGGGCTGGCGCGGCTTTATCGATTTCAACGGCAAGTCGCGCCGCGCGGTGCACGACATCGTCTGGCGCACGCCGCAGCAGGTGACGTTCCGCGTCGATACCTGGATGGGCGACACGCGGCCGGTGGTCACGCTGCAACAGGACAAGCTCAGCGGCTATACGCTGGTCGGCAACGTGCGTTACCCCACCAGCGGCGACAAGCTGGCGGCGGCGCCGGCGGGCAAGATGCCGGTGGTGCCGGACGAGAAAGGGCAGGCCAATATTCTCGGCGGTGAAGCGGCGCTGTGGGCGGAAAACGTGCGCGCGCCGCTGATCGATCTCAAGCTGTGGCCGCGCGCCTTCGCGGTGGCGGAGCGGCTGTGGTCGGCGCAGGACGTTACCGACGAAAGCAACATGTACCGGCGGCTGGCGGCGATCGACGCCTGGTCGGTGGTGTCGGTCGGCCTGCAGCAGCATGCGGAAACGGCGCGCGAATTCACCCGGCTGAGCAACAGCGTGCAGATCGCGCCGCTGCAGATCCTGGCCGAGGCGGTGGAACCGGCGCAGTATTACACCCGGCAGCACCTGAAGTTCCAGGCCGGCAACTATCATCAGTTCGAACCGCTGAACCGCTTTGCCGATGCGCTGCCGCCGGAGAGCGGCGCGGTGCGTGACATGCATGCCCAGGTTGCGGCTTTGCTGAAGGATAAGCGCGATAAGGCGGCGGCGCAGGCGCTGCGCGAACGGTTGCAGCGCTGGCAGGCGAACGGCGCGGCGTTGCAGACGGCGATCGCGGGCAACCGCACGCTGCGGGAGCTGGCGCCGGTGGCGCAGGACGTCGATGCCCTGGCCGCATTGGGGTTAACGCTGCTGGAGCGGTATCAGCAGGACAAACCGCTGAGCCGAACCGAGGCAGAACAAGCGCAGCGCCGGCTGGATGCGGCGGCGCAGACGCGTGACGAAGTGGTGATTGCCGCGGTATACCCGCTGGAGGCGCTGCTGCGGGGGATGCAAATGGCGCCGTAAGGAGAGGTGGCGAAGAAACTGCGGGGCGTATTCCATATCTCGACATTGCGATGTGGTTGAAAGAGCAGAAACGACGGGCTGGTTGTAAAATCCAGCCCGATTTGTTCATTCAATACGGTTTACGCATTCAAGGGATTGATAATGCCGCATGTTTTTAATGTCCGATTGATTGGAGAAGGCGCACTGGCTGCAGCCAATGACCTCTTTGCTGAGGCCGGGTATGGCGTCCGGGTGCAAATGATGAATGCTGAAGATTTTGAGTGGTGCGTTGCGTTGGCTCGCCAACAACCCGAAGAGCGCCGTATTCCCTGGGCGTTGAATGGCGCCGCGTTGGGCGATCCTGACGGCTTTATGTTTAGCTTTAAGATACAGGGCATCGATGACCGGCCGGCAGGCGCCTGTCTCTGCCGGTTTTGTCCGGCTGCAGGCGAGCATCTGGCGATGTTAAATATTGAGATGCTGCAGAATTTTCGTATTAGAGACTCGAGCCTTGATGGAAATACGCTACGTTTTGCACTCTATGTCGCCGTGCTCTTTATGGTGGATACGGCATGCGCAGGTTTGCGCTTAATATCGCCGATTAATACGGAGTTGGCTGATTATTATATAAATCATCATCATTTTGTCGACCTCACCGGGGGGCTCAAACAGATACTTTATCGAGACGCTGAGGCGCTTTTCCTGTGGTTCCAGGAAGGTTTTTCGCCGCCGGCCTCATAATTGAAGGTGGGTGAAATTTGCGCAATAATGGCGAAATGCCGGTAGGGTCACAGGAGGTTCGCATGGTGATAAAGTCAACAAAACGTCAGGTAACAAAACCTGCCTCTTATGAGCTGAAGGTGTATAAATTCGGCATGGAAGGTGTAGATGCAGTGAACACCTATACATCTGAACAGATTGACCGCATAACGCCTCGCGGCAAACCGATTACGGCTTCGCGAGAAGAGGTTATCGCCGTTTTAAAACAGTCGGTTAAACAGGTTAACGCTTTATCCTCTCCGGCTGCTGAAACTCTGGGCTGTGTCCGTCGGCGCCCTGCATTCAAGTAATGTAAAAACGGCCAGTCTGCACTGGCCGTGATTCGCATGCGTGTCGATTAACGACGCACGGCGATGGCTTCGATTTCGATCTTCACGTCTTTCGGCAGACGCGCCACTTCCACGCAGGAGCGGGCCGGGAACGGCGCGCTGTGCTCGGTGAAGAAGGCTTCGTACGCGGCGTTGACGGTGGCGAAGTCGTTCAGGTCTTTCACGAATACGGTGGTTTTCACGATGTCGGCAACGATCAGGCCGGCGGCTTCGACGATCGCTTTAACGTTTTCCAGCGACTGGCGCGCTTGTGCGGCGACGTCGTCGGCGACGGCGCCGGTTTTCGGATCGACCGGGATCTGGCCGGAAGTGATGATCATGCTGCCCAGATCAACGCCCTGCACGTAAGGACCAATGGCTGCCGGGGCGAGTTCAGTGCTGATATTACGTGACATGTTTTCTCCTGATAGACCCGTTGTCTTTCACGCCGCCGCGCGGTCGGCCGCAGCGTAAAATTCGGTGGGTAGCAACGTGGGTAGAGTAATTTTCAGAGGACCCATTATAGGGCGTCACCGGGAGAATGACAGCGCCATCTCCCGGCGCCCATGCCGGGCTTAGTCCGCCTGCAGCACCACCTGATGCTCGAACTCTTTTTCGCAGTAGCGGCATTTCAGGTGCACTTCGCCGCCGCGCGATTTGACGCTGAAGCTCGACGCCACCGGCTCGCTGCGGCTGATGCAGTTGCCGTTCGGGCAGGTCAGCACGCCGTCGATGTGGTCCGGCAGGCTGAGGGTCAGCTTGCGTACCACTTCATAGTTGTCGATGCGGTTTACCGTGGCCTTCGGCGCGTACATCGCCAGCTGGTTGGCCTGCTGCTCGGTCAGGAAGGTGTTCTCGATCTTGATCAGATCCTTGCGGCCCAGCTCGTTGGAGGGCAGGTTCAGGCCGATGGTGATGCGCTGGTCGGTGGCGGTCAGCTTGAACAGCGTCAGCAGTTTGAAACCGATCTGCGCCGGAATGTGGTCGATCACCGTGCCGCATTTGATCGCTTCGACCTGCAGTTTGTTGTCGTGAGTCATGGCGGTTCCCCCTTAAAGATCCAAATCTGCGTTGAGCACCAGCGCCAGCAGCGCCTGGCGGGCGAAGATGCCGTTGCCCGCCTGCTGGAAGTAGTAAGCGTACGGCGTTTTATCCACGTCGGTGGCGATCTCGTCGATGCGCGGCAGCGGGTGCAGCACCTTGAGGTTGGCGCGCGCGCCGGCCAGATCCGCAGCGCGCAGGACGAACTGCGCCTTCACGTTGGCGTACTCGGACGGATCGAGGCGCTCTTTCTGCACCCGGGTCATGTAGAGAATATCCAGCTCCGGCACCACTTCTTCAATGCTGCTGTGCAGGCTGTACTCGATGCCTTTCTCTTCCAGCATTTTCAGGATGTAGGCCGGCATCGCCAGCGCGTCCGGGGCGATGAAGTAGAAGCGGTTGCCTTCGAACTTGGCCAGCGCCTGGGTGAGCGAGTGTACGGTGCGGCCGTACTTCAGGTCGCCGACCATGGCGATGCTGAGGTTGCTCAGGCGGCCCTGGGTTTCCTGGATGGTGAACAGATCCAGCAGGGTCTGGGTCGGGTGCTGGTTGGCGCCGTCGCCGGCGTTGAGCACCGGCACGTTACCGGAGAATTCCGAGGCCATGCGCGCTGCGCCTTCCTGCGGATGGCGCATCACGATGGCGTCCACATAGGTGCTGATCACCGAGATGGTGTCGGCCAGGGTTTCGCCTTTCTTGCCGAGCGAGGTGTTGCTGCCGTCGGCGAAACCGACCACCGAGGCGCCGAGGCGGTGCATCGAGGTTTCGAACGACAGGCGGGTACGGGTCGAGGCTTCAAAGAAGCAGCTGGCGATCACCTTGTGTTTCAACAGCTCCGGCTGCGGGTTGGCTTTCAGACCGGCGGCGGTGCGCAGCACCAGCTCCAGATCCTCGCGGCTGAGATCGTTAATAGAGATGATGTGTTTGTGATACAGCGGGTTGGCCATTTTTCACTCCTCCTCGACGCGTGCCCGTGGCGCGGGACTTTTTAAGGCAAAAAAAAGCCCCTCAATGAGGGGCTTGAAAAGATCGGTTTAGCAACAGGAGAAACAACGGCAGCTGGCCGCCGATAGGCAGTCGGTTTTGTCGATTGCGGCTAACAAAACAAACGTCGTTTTTCATGCTTTCTCCTGGCAAATTGTGGCGCATTATACTCGCGCTTTTCGCCACTGCAAGCGTTAAAACGCCGTTTTTTGCCGCCCCGCAATCGATTGGCCGGCGATGGCCGCCCGCCGGCTATTTGCTGACGCGATCGTAGTAGACCATGTCGGCGTTCAACCCCTGTTGATAGCCTTTGACGTTGTCGCGCAGCACCACTTCGGTTTTAGCCTGATCGATAAACACGTACGGCGAACTGCGCTGCAGCTCCTGCTGCATGGCGGTGTACAGCGCGCGGCGCTTGGCTGGATCGGCTTCGGCCAGCGCCGCCAGCGTCTGCTTATTCAACTGCGGGATCTGCCAGCCGTTCAGCCCGGCCACCGTGCTGCTGTTGCCGTCGTTGTAGGCGAAGGCGCTGGCGTTGGAGTGGGCGTCGAAGTAATCCGGGATCCACAGCCGGATCGCCGCCTGATGCTGCCTGGCGCGCACGCGTGAGTAAACCTGGCTGCCCGCGGCCGGCAGCAGTTCGATCTTCACACCGGCGGCGGCGAAGCTGCCCTGCAGCGCCTGCGCGATGGTGATGAACGGCGGTTTGTTCTCTACGTCCAGCGTAAAGGCGGCGTGGGTGATGCCCGCCTTGGCCAGGATGGCTTTCGCCTTAGCCGGATCGTAGCTGAATGGGTTGGTCTCCAGCGCGCCCGGCAGCCCGACCGGCAGGAAGCTCTGGTGCACGAAGTATTGGCCCTTCAGCAGATCCTTCGTGATGCCCTGATAATCCACCAGATAGCGCGCCGCTTCCCAGAAGGCCGGGTTGTTCAGCAGCGGATTGGCGCCGTTGCCGGTGTTGAACACCAGGTAGTTTTGCTCGGCGGACGGGATCTCCAGCACCTTGACGCCCGGCTGGTTCTTCAGCGTGTCGGTCTGATCGGCGCCGAGTTCGCGGGCGATATCAGCGTCGCCCTGCTGGATCAGCAGGCGGCGGGTGGCCGGATCCGGTACGTTTTTAATGATGATGTTTTTCAGCTGCGGCTTGTCGCCCGGCGAGGTGGGGTTGGCGTCCAGCACGATCGCCTGATGCGGCTGATAGACGCGCATCTTGAACGGGCCGCTGCCGGCGGAGTGCATTTTCAGCCAGGCGTTGCCGAAGTCGCCGTCTTTGACGTTGGCCAGCGCCGCCTTGCTGTCGACGATCGAGGCGATCGGCGTCGAGAGGATATTCAGCGCCACCGCCGGGCTGACGTCCGCCGTCCAGCGCATCTGCACGGTATGGTCGTCGATCTTCTTCAGCTGCGCGTCGATGTTGTCCGGCTGCCAGCCGAGCACGTTGAGGATGAACGCCGGCGACTTGTTCATTTTCACCGCGCGGCTGTAAGAGAAGATCACGTCGTCAGCGGTCAGCGGATTGCCGGAGGCAAACGCCGCCTGCGGCCGCAGTTTCACCGTCAGCGTTTTAGCTGCCGCATCGCCCTGCCAGCTTTCCGCCAGCACCGGCGCCACCTTAGCCGGATCGTCGCGATCCGCCTGCACCAGACGCTGATACAGGCTGGGCACTGTCTGGATGCTGGAGAGTTCGTTGGCTTCCGCCGGATCGAGGCTGACGATGTCATCCAGCGATTGCACCACCACCAGCGTATTCGGCGGCGTGGCGGCTAACGTGGCGGTGGGCAGGGCGGCGAGCAGGAACAGCGGCAAGAGTTTGGCTTTCATCGGTGTGTATCCCCTGAAGGCGCCGCAAGGCGGCGCTGAGAACGGTTTGTTATCGTTGGTTTTTACGGCGCGGGCGCCGTCGGCCTGTCACGGTAGAACCTTTGCCGGCGGCGGGCAAAGGTTAATCCGCTATTTGATATTCCAGGAATATATTAGCCTCCCTGGCCGGGGGTGCCAGGGCGGAGGGGGAACAATCAGAGGGTTTCGCTCAGCGTGGCGACCAGCACCGCCTTGATGGTATGCAGCCGGTTTTCCGCCTGATCGAACACCACGCTGTGCGCCGATTCGAACACCTCGTCGGTCACTTCCATGCCGCCGTGCAGGTCGTACTGCTGCGCCATCTGCTTGCCGAGCGTGGTTTGGTCGTCGTGGAAAGCCGGCAGGCAGTGCAGGAACTTCACGTTCGGGTTGCCGGTCAGCTTCAGCATCGCCATGTTGACCTGATACGGCCGCAGCAGCGCGATACGCTCTTGCCAGGTTTCTTTCGGTTCGCCCATCGACACCCAGACGTCAGTGTAGAGGAAGTCGGCGTCTTGTACCCCTTCGGCGATGTCTTCGCTCAGGGTGAGTTTCGCGCCGGTTTGCTGCGCCAGCGCCTGGCATTCGGCCACCAGTTCCGGCTGCGGCCAGCAGGCCTTCGGCGCCACCAGCCGCAGATCCATGCCCGCCAGCGCGGCGGCTTCCAGCAGCGTGTTGCCCATGTTGTTGCGTGCGTCGCCGACGTACGCCAGCTTCACCTCGCTCAGCGCCTTGCCCGGCAGGTGTTCCTGCACGGTGAGCAGATCCGCCAGCAATTGGGTAGGGTGGAACTCGTCGGTCAGGCCGTTCCACACCGGCACGCCGGCGTGCTGCGCCAGGGTTTCCACCAGCGCCTGGCCGTAGCCGCGATACTGAATACCGTCGTACAGGCGGCCCAGCACCCGGGCGGTGTCTTTCATCGACTCTTTATGGCCGATCTGGCTGCCGCTTGGGCCGAGATAGGTCACCTGCGCGCCCTGATCGAATGCGGCAACTTCGAAAGAGCATCGCGTGCGGGTCGAGTCTTTTTCGAAGATGAGCGCAATGTTTTTGCCCTGCAGCCGGCGCTGTTCCTGCCCCTGCTTCTTGGCCTGTTTCAGATCGGCCGAAAGCCGCAGCAGCGCCTGCAGCTCGGCGGGGGTGAAATCCATTAACCTCAGAAAGTGACGTTGGTAGAACGCATTGCCGGTGCTCATAGTCCGATTCCCTGATTGCTTAATTGAATTAAAATTCACTTTATATGTATGAATATTCAATTTCAACCCCGGCGAGGAAATCTTTCACGTTTATCGTGGAAGCAATGTCGGCGGTGTGTGAAAATAGAAGGAATGAAGGCCATTTGACTTGAGGATATAGGCATGGCAAACCGCGAATTGCTGGAAGAACAACGTGAAGAGACCCGCCTGATCATCGAAGAACTGCTGGAAGACGGCAGCGATCCGGACGCGCTCTACACCATCGAGCACCATCTGTCCGCCGAGAAATTTGAGGTTCTGGAGCAGGCCGCCGTTGAAGCCTTCAAGCTGGGCTACGAAGTGACCGACGCCGAAGAGCTGGAAGTGGAAGACGGTTCGATGGTGATGTGCTGCGACGTGATCAGCGAAGTCGGCCTGAACGCCGAGCTGATCGACGCCCAGGTCGAACAGCTGGTGGCGCTGGCGGAGCGCTGCGGCGTCAACTACGACGGCTGGGGCACCTACTTCGAAGATCCGAACGGTGAAGACGGTGAGGATGACGAAGACGGCGACTACATCGACGAAGACGACGACGGTAAACGCCACTGATTCCTTTCCGATTAATGCCTGTGGGCCGGCTCTCGCCGGCCCCTGATATCCCCGTCGTCTTTCAAGTTACAGCGTTGTTGGCTGCACTCTCTCACCCCAGTCACTTACCTGAGTAAGCTCTTGGGGATGAGTGAGCTGGCCGCCTAGCTGCAACTTGAAATACATAGGGCAATTAAGCCGATGACATACCAATCCCTGTTAGCCCCGATTTTAAGCTTCCTGCACTGTGAAACTCCCGACGCCTGGATAGACGCCGCGCGCCGTCCGGAAAACCTGCAGCTGTTGCTGACCGACCACCTGGTGTGCGAGCTGAAAGCCGCGCAGACCGGCATGTGGCTGATCCGCCGCTACGTGGCGGACAAAGAGAGCGGCGACGCGCTGTTGGCGCTGCTGCGGCCCTACGAGGCGTTTCTGCACGAGGCGCAGGGCGCGCCGGACACGCTGTTCCGCCAGGGCCAGTTCACCCGCAAGATCCTGCCGAAAAACGGCTCGGCCTACGGCCAGGATCTGGCGGATCGCATGGTGCTGTTGATCAAGGAAGAGTTGCACCACTTCTCGCAGGTGCTGGAGATCATGCAGGCACGCGGGATCCCGTATCGCAAGATCACCGCCAGCCGCTACGCCAAGGGGATGATCCGCGAGATCCGCACCCACGATCCGGCGACGCTGATCGACAAACTGATCTGCGGTGCCTACATCGAAGCGCGATCCTGTGAACGCTTCGCCAAACTGGCGCCGCACCTGGACGACGAGCTGAACCGCTTTTACGTCTCGCTGCTGCGATCCGAAGCGCGCCACTATCAGGACTACCTGACGCTGGCCGAGCAGATCGCCGGCGGCGACATCAGCGAACGGGTGGCGCATTTCGGCCGCCTCGAAGCTGAGCTGATCCTGTCGCCGGACAGCGAGCTGCGCTTCCACAGCGGCGTGCCCGCCGCCGCATGACGTTGAGGGGCGCCCCTACTGCGGCGCGCCCAGCAACAGATCCACCGCCTTTTCCGCCAGCATGATGGTCGGCGCATTGGTGTTGCCGCTGGTGAGCTGCGGCATCACCGAGCAGTCGATCACCCGCAGCTGTTCAAAACCGTGCACCCTCAGCTGTGGATCGGTCACTGCGTCCTGCGGCGACGGCCCCATGCGGCAGCTGCCCACCGGGTGATACACCGTCTTGCAGAAGTTGCGCACGAACTCTTCCAGCTGCGCCTCGTCGCGTGTCCACTCCGGCTGCGGCATCAGCAGATCTTTGATCAGAGGCTTCAGCGCCGCGGTTTGCAGGAAGCCCAGGCCGAACTTCACCGCGCGCACGCTGCCGGCCAGATCGTCCGGGTGGCCGAGGTAGTTGGCGTGCAGCTTGACCGGATCGCGCGGGTTGCTGCTGCGCAGCTGCACTTCGCCGCGCGCCTTCGGCTGCAGGTAGCCGACCTTGAGCGTGAAGCCGTGAATGTTCGGCAGCGGCTCGCCGGGCACGTCGTCCCAGCTGTCCAGCAGCGGCAGGAAGTGGATCTGCACGTCCGGCCGGCCGTCGCCCTGGCTGTCGGTGAAGGCGGCGCCTTCCAGCACGTTGGATGAGAGCACGCCGCTGCGAAACGCCAGCCACTGCGCGCCGTGGCTCAGCGCCTGCAGGCCGCGATCGGCGCCGAACAGGCTGATCGGCTCGCGGGTGCTGACGTTGATCGACATGTGCAGGTGGTCGTGGAAGTTTTTGCCCACCGGCAGATCCGCCCGCACCTCGATACCCAGCTGCTGCAGGTGGTCGCGCGGGCCGATGCCGGACAGCATCAGCAGCTTCGGCGAACCGACCGCGCCGGCGCTGACGATCACCTCTTTGGTGGCGCGCGCGGTGACTTCGGCGCCGCCGTTCTGACTGTAGACCACGCCGGTGGCGACGTTGCCCTCAAAGGTCAGCCTATGCGCCAGGGCGTTCAGTTTCACCACCAGCCGCCGTTCGTCGCGCACCGCCTTCAGGTAGGTGCGGGCGGTGCTGGCGCGTTCGCCGTTGTGGGTGGTGGTTTGGTAGAAACCGACGCCGTGCTGGCTGTCGCCGTTGAAGTCGTTGCGATAGGGCAGGTTCAGTTCCTGGCCGGCGCGGATAAACGCCATGCTGAGCGGGTGGCGATAGCGGTTTTCGCTGACCGGCAGCAGCCCGTCGGCGCCGTGGTAGTCGTCCGACAGGCTTTCGTTGGCCTCGGCGCGTTTGAAGTAGGGCAGCACCTCGCGGTAGCTCCAGCCGGTGCAGCCATAGCGTTCGGCCCAGTCGTCGTAGTCCTGCGGCTGGCCGCGCAGGTAGATCATGCCGTTGACCGAACTGCTGCCGCCCAGCACCTTGCCCTGCGCGATCTGCATGCGGCGGTTATTGGCGTGCGGTTCCGGTTCCGTCTCGTAGGGCCAGCTCTTTTTGGCGATGATCTTGGCCACACCGGCCGGCATCTTGATGAACAGGTTATTGTCGTCGCCGCCGGCTTCCAGCAGCAGCACCCGCGCCTGGGTGCGGCGGATCAGCTGCGCCGCCAGCACGCAGCCGGCGGAACCGGCGCCGACGATGATGTAATCAAAGGTATTTTCCGACATGACAGCTCTCCGTGCGCGATTGGGATACTGGCAGAGTAACGCGGGGGAAAAAGCGGTCAATTTGCGATCGTTAATTTATTAACGAACTTCACATTAAATTTACATCATGGTTTTTAACGTCAGTTTATCTGCTTGAAAAACGGCGTTATAGCGAGTTTTACTGATTGATTGCGATATTAATAAAAAGGCGCAGCAAGCTGCGCCATGATAGAGAGGCGGGGGACGATTACAGCGTTTTCAGCATGGTGACTTCGCAATCGACGTGGCCGGTGGCGCCCATCGCGTGGTCGATGTGTTCGAAGCCCAGGTGTTCGTACAGCGCAACGGCCTGCGTCAGGCTGGCGGTGGTCTCGAGGTAACAACAGCGGAAGCCGTGCTGGCGGGCGAAATCCAGCGCCTGCAGCGCCAGGCGTTTCGCCAATCCTTTGCCGCGCAACACCGGCAGGAAATACATCTTCTGCAATTCGCAAATATCGTCTGCGCCGCCCTGCAGCGGCGCGATGCCGCCGCCGCCGGCGACCTGGCCGTCCACCTCGATCACCCAGTAAGCGCTGCGCGGCAGGCTGTAGAGCTGATACAGGGCGTCCAGATTGGGATCGGAGACGGTATAGCCTTTATCCGCCGTCAGGCCGTGCTCGGCGGAGACTTCGCGAATGACGTGAGCAATGGCGGGATTGTCTTCCGCCGTGATGGGGCGCACCAGCAGGCGCGCCGGGGTTGCTGTTGTCATGTTTACACTCGCCATTGAAAGAGACCACGTTCGTTTTTCGTTTTTATCGCAGCACGAAACGCGCCGGGGATTATTTCCCGGCGGCGTCCCTGCAGCAGTAATATCTTGTAATAACATCTAACCCGGCCCGGATGCAACGGCGATAAAAAAACAGCGGGGAAGACCCCGCTGTTTTTCAGGCGTTGGCGTGAGCCGGTGGATTACAGTGCGGCGATGGTCGCCTGCTGTTCCTGCAGTTTCACTTTGCCTTCTTTGCAGGCCGCCAGACGATCGCGTTCTTTGGCGACCACCGCCTCCGGCGCGCGTGCCACGAAGCCTTCGTTCGCCAGCTTGCCTTCGATCGAAGCGATTTCCGCATCCAGCTTGCCCATCTCTTTGGCCAGACGCGCGATCTCGGCGTCCTTGTCGATGAAACCGGCCATCGGGATCAGCAGCTCGGCGCCGTCCACCAGCTTGGTGACGGAGACCGGGCCTTTCTCACCGGCCGGCAGCAGCGCGATGGATTCCAGGCGCGCCAGACGGGCGATAAAGCTTTGGTTCTCCTGCACGCGGCGCTGGGCGTCGGCGCTGCAGTTGCGCAGCAGCACGTCGAGCGCTTTGCTTGGCGCGATGTTCATCTCGGCGCGGATGTTGCGCACGGCGATGATGGTTTGCTTGATCCACTCCAGATCGTTCAGCGCCTGCTCGTCTTCCAGCGCGGCGTCGTAGGCCGGGAACGGCTGCAGCATGATGGTGTCTGCGGTCGTGCCGGTCAGCGGCTTCACGCGCTGCCAGATGGTTTCGGTGATGAACGGAATGATCGGGTGCGCCAGGCGCAGCAGCGCTTCCAGTACGGTGATCAGCGTGTGGCGGGTGCCGCGCTGTTCCGCTTCGCTGCCGTTGCTCACCACCGGCTTGGTCAGCTCCAGATACCAGTCGCAGAACTGGTTCCAGGTGAATTCGTACAGGATGTTGGCCGCCAGATCGAAGCGGTAGGTATCCAGCGCTTCGCGGTAGGCTTTCACCGTGCGGTTGAATTCGGCCAGGATCCAGCGATCCGCCAGCGACAGCACTTTCTCGCCGCCGTTGAAGCCGCAGTCGTGCGCTTCGGTGTTCATCAGCACGAAGCGGCTGGCGTTCCACAGCTTGTTACAGAAGTTGCGGTAGCCTTCCAGGCGCTTCATGTCCCAGTTGATGTCGCGGCCGGTCGAGGCCAGCGCCGCCAGGGTGAAGCGCAGGGCGTCGGTGCCGTGCGGCTCGATGCCGTTCGGGAACTGCTTCTCGGTGCGCTTGCGGATCTTCTCTGCCAGCTGCGGCTGCATCATGTTGCCAGTGCGTTTTTCCAGCAGATCTTCCAGCGAGATGCCGTCGACCATGTCCAGCGGATCGATCACGTTGCCTTTCGACTTGGACATCTTCTGGCCTTCGTCGTCGCGGATAAGGCCAGTCATGTAGACGGTCTTGAACGGCACCTGCGGCTTGCCGTTTTCATCCTTGATGAAGTGCATGGTCAGCATAATCATGCGCGCGATCCAGAAGAAGATGATGTCGAAGCCGCTGACCATCACGCTGGTCGGGTGGAAGGTTTTCAGCGCGTCGGTCTGCTCCGGCCAGCCCAGGGTAGAGAAGGTCCACAGGCCGGACGAGAACCAGGTGTCCAGCACGTCTTCGTCCTGGGTCAGCACCACGTCGGCGCCCAGGTTGTTCTCGCTGCGCACTTCTTCTTCGCTGCGGCCCACGTAGACTTTGCCGTTCACGTCATACCAGGCCGGGATGCGGTGGCCCCACCACAGCTGACGTGAGATGCACCAGTCCTGAATGTCGCGCATCCAGCTGAAGTACATGTTTTCATACTGCTTCGGCACGAACTCGATTTGGCCCTGTTCGACCGCTTCCACCGCCACTTTGGCCAGCGGCGCGGTGCGCACGTACCATTGGTCGGTCAGCATCGGCTCGATCACCACGCCGCCGCGGTCGCCGTAAGGCACCGTCAGGTCGTGCGGTTTAACCTCGTCCAGCAGGCCCAGATTTTCGAAGGCGGCAACCACCGCTTTACGCGCCGCGAAGCGCTCCAGGCCGCGGAACTCGGCCGGGATCTCGTTGCAGTAGTCGGTGCAGACTTCGCCCAGGGTGTTGAACACTTCCGCTTCCTGGCGGATGTCGCCGTCGAAGGTCAGAATGTTGATCATCGGCAGGCCGTGGCGTTTGCCGACTTCGTAGTCGTTGAAATCGTGCGCCGGGGTGATCTTCACGCAGCCGGTGCCTTTTTCCATATCGGCGTGTTCGTCGCCGACGATGCGGATGCGGCGGCCGACCAGCGGCAGAATGATCTCTTTGCCGATCAGGTCTTTATAGCGCGGATCTTCCGGGTTGACCGCCACGCCGGTATCGCCCAGCACGGTTTCCGGACGGGTGGTGGCGACCACCAGGTAGTCTTTGCCCTCGGCGGTTTTCGCGCCGTCGGCCAGCGGGTAGCGCAGGTGCCACATGGAGCCTTTGGATTCGCGGTTTTCCACTTCCAGATCGGAGATGGCGGTGCGCAGTTTCGGATCCCAGTTCACCAGGCGCTTGCCGCGGTAGATCAGGTCTTCTTTGTGCAGACGGACAAACACTTCGCGCACCGCGTTCGACAGGCCTTCGTCCATGGTGAAGCGCTCGCGCTCCCAGTCCACGGAGTTGCCCAGACGGCGCATCTGGCGGGTGATGGTGCCGCCGGATTCCGCCTTCCACTGCCAGATTTTGTCGATGAACGCGTCACGGCCGTAGTCGTGGCGGGTTTTGCCTTCTTCCGCGGCGATCTTGCGCTCCACCACCATCTGGGTGGCGATGCCGGCGTGGTCGGTGCCCGCCTGCCACAGGGTGTTTTTACCCTGCATGCGCTGATAGCGAATCATGGTGTCCATGATGGTCTGCTGGAACGCGTGGCCCATGTGCAGGCTGCCGGTGACGTTCGGCGGCGGGATCATGATGCAGAAGCTTTCCTGGCTGGTGTCGCCGTTCGGCTTGAAGTAACCCTGATTCTCCCAGTGATCGTACAGCTTCTGTTCGATCTGTTTTGGGTCGTATGCGGTGTCGAGCTGACTGTTTGTCTTTTCCATTCTTTATCGTATTCAGTGAGTTGGCGGCGTAGCCGTGGTCAAATGGAAGCCGACGCTGCGATAGGCCTTGTAACGGTCGCGCGCCAACTGTTTCAGAGTGTCTTCGTAAGGAACGAAGTCTACCACTTCATGGAAAGCGGTAGCAAAATCGGCAAACTGCGGCAGCAGGGCGATCAGCAGATCGCGCGGGGCATTGCCGCGCTTGCCGGGCCAGCACAGTTCCACCGGCGCGCCGTAGTGCGGCCCTTCGCCGGCCAGGTTGTGCGGCACAAATTCATGCGGCTCGCGCTGCCACAGCGCTTCGTCCAGCCGCTGGGCCTGCTCCTGGCTCTCGCAGGCGATCAGCACCCGTTTGCCGGAACGGAAACCGCTGGCGGCAACGGCGCAGGCCACGGCCTCATGGGCGCTGAGCGCACCAGACGGTTCCGCGTTGTCGAGCAAATAAAACGTCGCCTGTTTCATTAAGGATCCACCGCTGCCGATAAAAAAATGTAGGGGCACAGCATGCTGTGCCCCTTGGGATTATACCTGAATTACCGCTCAGATTTAATCGTCGCCGTTCAGGCCTGCACGGTTCAATAGGAACTGCGACAGCAGCGCCACCGGGCGGCCGGTCGCGCCCTTGGCTTTACCGGAGCGCCAGGCGGTGCCGGCGATATCCAGGTGCGCCCAGGTGTACTTGCGGGTGAAGCGCGACAGGAAGCAGGCGGCGGTGATGGCGCCACCAGGGCGGCCACCGATGTTCGCCATGTCGGCGAAGTTGGAGTCCAACTGCTCGTAGTACTCGTCGGCCATCGGCAGGCGCCAGGCGCGGTCGCCTGCCTGCTCGGAAGCGCCCAGCAGCTCGTGCGCCAGCGGGTTGTGGTTCGACATCAGGCCGGTGATGTGGTGGCCCAAGGCGATCACGCAGGCGCCGGTCAGGGTGGCGATGTCGATCACCAGCTCCGGTTCGAAGCGCTCGACGTAGGTCAGGGTGTCGCACAGCACCAGGCGGCCTTCGGCGTCGGTGTTGAGCACCTCGACGGTCTGGCCGGACATGGTGGTCAGCACGTCGCCCGGACGATACGCCCGGCCGCCCGGCATGTTTTCACAGCCGGCCAGCACGCCGATCACGTTCAGCGGCAGGTTCAGCTCCGCCACCACGCGCATCACGCCGTACACGGTCGCCGCGCCGCACATGTCGTATTTCATCTCGTCCATGCCGTCGGCCGGTTTGATCGAGATGCCGCCGGAGTCGAAGGTCAGCCCTTTGCCTACCAGCACGATCGGCTTAGCGTCCGGATTTGGGTTGCCCTTATATTCCATCACCGACATCAATGATTCGTTCTGCGAACCGGCGCCGACCGCCAGATAGGCGTTCATGCCCAGCTCTTTCATCTGCTGTTCGCCGATGACGCGGGTGGTGATGTTGGTGCTGAAGGCGTCCGCCAACTGACGGGCCTGCGAGGCCAGGTAGCCGGCGTTACAGATGTTCGGCGGCATGTTGCCGAGATCTTTGGCCGCCTTGATGCCGGAAGCCACCGCCAGGCCGTGCTGGATAGCGCGCTCGCCGCTGGTGAGCTCACGGCGGGTCGGCACGTTGAACACCATTTTGCGCAGCGGACGACGCGGCTCCACCTTGTTGCTTTTCAGCTGATCGAAGGTGTAGAGCGTCTCTTTGGCGGTTTCCACCGCCTGACGCACTTTCCAGTAGGTGTTGCGGCCTTTCACGTGCAGTTCGGTCAGGAAGCAGACCGCTTCCATCGAGCCGGTGTCGTTGAGGGTATTGATGGTTTTCTGGATCACCTGCTTGTATTGGCGCTCATCGAGCTCGCGCTCTTTGCCGCAGCCGATCAGCAGGATGCGCTCGGAGAGAATGTTGGGCACATGGTGCAGTAGCAGCGTCTGCCCGACCTTGCCTTCCAGTTCGCCACGGCGCAGCAATGCGCTGATATAACCATCACTGATTTTGTCGAGTTGTTCTGCGATAGGGGACAGGCGGCGCGGTTCGAAAACGCCGACTACAATACAGGCACTGCGCTGTTTTTCCGGGCTACCGCTTTTTACACTGAACTCCATGCACTCTCCTGAATCTTAAAGACAAAGGCGGACGCTACGGCTAGAATAACCGACTCCGTAACGATCTCCTGCCATTTGAGTTAACGGATTATGTTAACCTGAACGGCATAAATTGCTCTGTTTTGGCGACTATAAGCAAGTTCCTATAGGACACCCAAACGGCTTGATGTTGTAATACTATTTTAGCTGTGAAGGTTGCCATATGATGAGAATAAATGGCGGATTAACGATGAAATTATCGATTTTCCTGCAAAAAGACAAGTTTTCACAGGCGTAATAAGCGTGATCATCATAAGATATCTGGTACGGGAAACGCTCAAGAGCCAAATCGCCATCCTGTTCATCCTGCTTCTGATCTTCTTTTGTCAGAATTTGGTCAGGGTGTTGGGCGACGCGGTGGACGGCAATATCCCGACAAACTTAGTACTCTCTCTGCTCGCGTTGGGCGTGCCGAAAATGGCGCAGCTCATCCTGCCTTTGAGCCTGTTTCTCGGCTTGCTGATGACGCTTGGGCGGTTGTATACCGAGAGCGAAATCACCGTTATGCACGCCTGCGGGCTGGGTAAACGCACCCTGATTATCGCCGCCATGATCCTGGCGCTGCTCACCTCTGCGATCGCGGCGGTGAACGTGTTTTGGGCCGGCCCCTGGGCCTCGCGCTATCAGGACGTGGTGGTGAACGAAGCCAAGGCCAACCCGAGCATCGCCGGGCTGGCGGAAGGGCAGTTCAAACCCTCGCAGGACGGCAACGCAGTGCTGTTTATCGGCAACGTGAAGGGCAGCACCTTCAACGACGTGTTCCTGGCGCAGCTGCGACCAAACGGCAACCAACGCCCGTCGGTGGTGGTGGCCGAGCACGGCAACATCGTGCAGCAGAAAGACGGCTCGCAGGTGGTGACGCTCGACAAGGGTACCCGCTTTGAAGGCACCGCGCTGCTGCGCGACTTCCGCATTACCGACTTCACCGACTACAAGGCGGTGATTGGCCACCGCACCGTGGCGGCGGATAACACCGAATCCGAACAGATGTCGATGCAGACGCTGTGGGAGTCCGACGATCCGGACGCGCGCGCCGAGCTGCACTGGCGCCTGACGCTGGTGGTCTCGGTGGCGCTGATGGCGCTGCTGGTGGTGCCGCTCAGCGTGGTGAACCCGCGCCAGGGCCGCGTGCTGAGCATGCTACCGGCCATCCTGCTGTATCTGATCTTCTTCCTGCTGCAGACCTCGCTGCGCTCCAACGCCGGCAAGGGCAAGCTGGATCCGATGCTGTGGCTGTGGCTGGTTAACGGCGTTTACTTCGCGATCGCGCTGGCGCTGAACCTATGGGATACCGTGCCGATGCGTAAGCTGCGCGCACGCCTGAGAGGAGCGGCCTGATGTTTGGCGTATTAGACCGGTATATCGGTAAAACGATTTTCAACACCATCATCATGACGCTGTTCATGCTGGTGTCGCTGTCCGGCATCATCAAGTTCGTCGATCAGCTGCGCAAGGTCGGCCAGGGCGAGTACACCGCGCTGAGCGCCGGCATGTACACCCTGCTGAGCGTGCCGAAAGACATCGAGATCTTCTTCCCGATGGCGGCGCTGCTTGGCGCGCTGCTCGGCCTGGGCCAACTGGCGACGCGCAGCGAACTGGTGGTGATGCAGGCTTCCGGCTTTACCCGCCTGCAGATCGCCGGCTCGGTGATGAAAACCGCCATTCCGCTGGTGCTGCTGACCATGGCGATCGGCGAGTGGGTAGCGCCGCAGGGCGAGCAGATGGCGCGCAACTACCGCGCCCAGCAGATGTACGGCGGCTCGCTGCTCTCCACCAAGAGCGGGCTGTGGGCGAAGGACGGCAACGACTTCATCTACATCGAGCGCGTCTCCGGCGATAAAGAACTCTCCGGCGTGAACATCTACCACTTCAACGATCAGCGTCGCCTGGAAACGGTGCGCTATGCCGCTACCGCCAGCTTCGAGAACGGCCTGTGGCAGCTTTCGCAGGTGGACACCTCGGATCTGACCAACCCGAAACAGGTGACCGGCACCCAGACGCTGACCGGCGAATGGAAAACTAACCTAACCCCGGACAAGCTGGGCGTGGTGGCGCTGGATCCGGATTCGCTCTCCATCAGCGGGCTGCACAACTACGTGAAGTACCTGAAGCAGAGCGGCCAGGAATCCAACCGTTACCAGCTCAACATGTGGAGCAAAATCTTCTCGCCGCTGTCGGTGGCGGTAATGATGCTGATGGCGCTGTCGTTCATCTTCGGCCCACTGCGCAGCGTGCCGATGGGTATCCGCGTGGTGACCGGCATCAGCTTCGGCTTCCTGTTCTACGTGCTGGACCAGATCTTCGGCCCGCTGAGCATGGTCTACAGCATGCCGCCGGTGCTGGGCGCGCTGCTGCCGAGCATGCTATTCCTGCTGATCAGCGTATATATGCTGCTCAAACGCAAGTAGCGGGGCGATCGGTAGTGAAGAAAGGCGTGGCCGTGGGGCCGCGCCTTTTTTGTTGGGAGGATTAGCTAACGCTCAGCAGCGCGATGCCGGCATCCTGATAGGCCTGCGCGTCTTCCGGCAGGCGATCCAGCACCAGGGTATCGATCTGTGCAGGGGAGGCGAACTGCGCCAGCGAGGTGTTGCTCAGCTTGGAGTGATCGCACACTACGATCACTTGATTGGCATGCTCCACCATCGCGCGCTTGGTTTCGGCCAGCATGATGTCGGCCACACAGGCGCCCTGTTTCAGCGACAATGCGTTGGCGCCCATAAACGCCTTGTCGATGTTCAGCGTATCCAGCAGCGAACGGCCGTTGATGGCGACCGCGCAGTGATAACCCTTTTTGACGATGCCGCCCAGCAGGATGATCTGGATCGATTCGACGTCTTCCAGACTCTTGGCGATCATGAAATCGTTGGTGACCACGGTCAGGTTGCGGCGCTGGCGCAGATGGCGGGCGATCTGCAGGGTGGTGGTGCCAGTATCCAATACGATGATGTCGCCGTCTTCCACCAGGCCGGCGGCCAATTGACCGATTTGCTCCTTGGCGCTGAGGTTCACCTCTTCACGCTGATCGGAGCCGACCTCGAAGCTGGCACGGGTGCGCAGAATGGCGCCGCCGTGGGTGCGTGTCAGCATACCGGCGTCTTCAAGAATGCGCAGATCGGTGCGGATGGTGGCGCCGGAGACGTTAAAGCGCGAGCTCATTTCCCCCACGGAGAGCTTGCGCTTCTCCTTGAGAATGGCGAGGAGTTTTTCCTGGCGCTCTTCTGCGAACATGCTCACTCATTCACTCCTGACAGGCACAATGGACGTGCGGCTAATATACCCCGCGTATCGGCGGCAGGCAAAGCGCTTGCCGGCCGCCGCTGGCAATATTCCACCGGGCATTATCCGTGCGAGATGTGAAGGTTACGGCGCGTCGATCCTTTTTGGTATAGTCTACCCAGCAGCGTATTGGGTAGCGGGGCAGGCAGTTAATGGAATATGAAGAGAATATCAGTCACATTATCAGCAAGCATCTGGAAGCGGCATTAGGCGATTTCGGCGAGCTTATCTGGGCCTACGTGGTGTTATCCAAGAAAGATATGTCATGTATCTTTGGCGTCACCAATTATCCCGGTGAATGGGTAAAGCAATATAAAGAGCAAGGGCTACAATATACCGATCCGGTAGTCATTACGGCGCTCAATCGCCTGACGCCTTTTGCCTGGGATGAAAATCTGATGGCCGGTGCCGGCTTCCGCTTTTCTGAGTTGTTCGAGCAAGCACGCGAATTCGGCGTAGCCGACGGCTATACCTTCGTGTTGCATGATTTTAATAATAATCTGGTGACCCTTTCCTTTACCCTCGCTGCCGAGCGCAAGGCGGAAACCATGCAGATGCTGAATCAGCATAAAGGCGATATTTCGTTGCTGCTGGCATCGACCCATGAGATGTATTTGACGCTGACTTCACTGTCCGAAAAAAACACCGCGCGCCAGGAAAAAAACGCCCGTTTTACCGAGAGAGAAAACGAGATCCTCTATTGGGCCAGCGTAGGGAAAACCTACCAGGAAATGGGTATGATCCTAGGGATCAAAACCTGCACCATCAAGTTTCATATGGGGAACATTGTCAAAAAGCTGGGGGTGGCGAATGCCCGGCATGCAATCCGTTTAGGGATGGAACTTCAGCTGATTAAACCGGTGGGGTGATTAGAATGCAGGTTCGTCGCTCAACGGCCAGGCGTTTAGCATGTGCTCGTCTTGCGTATTCAACTTTTTGAATATTTTGTTTTTTAATGCCTCCTGGCTCTGACGATCAACGTGGCCCAACAGCAAATGAACGGGCTCGTTCTTTTCCGATATGCCTGTCTTCAGCAGCGTGACGTTCCAGCCGGAGCTTTTGATGATATGCAACATCGGATGGCTGGAGACGGCCAGTATGCCGTCATAGCCGTGTTGCCGCGCATAGTTGATCAGCGATAAGAACAGCGCCAGAGTCACAGGGAACCGGCGACCCAGCAGTGACTGGGTTCTTTCTTTATCGACGAAAAAGCGTGTGGATTCGATGAAATTCCCTTCTGGAATGACGATGTCATGAAAGAAAGAGGAAAATGCGCTGTTCAGCATATTCTTGTGTTTCATATCAATCATCCTGGTACCACAAACTATCATGTTGTCCTTTACGCCAAATATATAGTTTGTCTTATCATTATCAAACTCATCCAGCTCCTTGCCGTCTGAACAGTTCACGGCCCATTGCAGCCTGTCTTTAAAGACATTTTTCCTTAAAACATAAAGTTCTGCTGATTTTTCGGTGCTCATTGATGCGTAGTTGGTGCTGTAAATATTAAACATAATGTTACCTTTGAATAAATTAAGAGAAATAACTTTATCCAGTAACATCAGCGAAGTTTCACTACGAGCATGCCGGTGCGTGAGAATGATAAGGCTTTTTAAGCGATCGGCGCTAACCTTATTATGCCGTGCCGCGAGGCAGTTTCAGGGCAATGGCACAGTGAACACAGCAGGCCGGCGAAATTGAACGGCCTGGCCGATTAAAGACAGGAGAGGATTCCAGAATTGCTATCATGGGCTGCCCGGCTTGTCTGCCATGGCGAAATATTAACTGGTGATTTTATAATGAATGGTGTCTTAATTATTTTAATAGTGAATTGGTGATATTTTCCTACTGAAGATTTGCCTATAAGGCATGACTTCGTCGTCCCGCAGAGGAATAAGCGTGAAAATGGCGGCCAGTGTGATTTTTACAGTATGTCCTCGGACCTGTACTCCTGCGTGACCAAGTCCGCTCTTAAAAAATATCTGATAGAGATCACATTATTGTAATGACAGGAACGGTGCTATTTCGTGATGGTTCTGCGGGTATGTTGGGCTGCTGGGTGAAATGAGCAATGTGTGGTGGTCTTGATAGAACGCCGTGGCGGCTGAGATACAGAGCGAAAAATAGTGCTAGCACCCGATTTCCGCTATGTGAAATAATAACCCAACTGAACTGATGAAGGTCTAGTAGGGTACTATACTTTAGTCTAACTAGCTTCTAACTCCCTAAGGCGATACACTTTTCTAGTCAATTTTTGATGAAAAAAACATAAAAAAAACCTGACCTCGTAGGGTCAGGCTGCCAAGATCGGCCAACACCAGGGAAAATTTTCTTACACCATCTTAAAGCTATCAACTCAGCAGAGGCAAGTGTTCTCTGCTGGTTTTTAGCTTTGGGTTGCTGTTTTGTTACGTATGCACGCTATTTTCTGTTGGTTCTAGATAAAATCCCATATCAAGAAATAACATCTCTCCCCTGACAACCCCGTTCCCATTGACTTATTCCAGTTATGACTGCCGTAGATGAAAAAATAGTGTTGTCGAAATGTTGTGCAAACATATTTTTTATTGGCTGAATTATTGTGATGCAATTATTTTCAGCATTGTTATCCCGGTTCGGGATTATTTGGCATCGTTTACATAGATCGGGGGAGTAACAAGCATAACCCGACAAGCGGCGAGCCAAGGTTATAAAGACGCGTGAGCTGACAAAAAAGCGAATGAGGCCCGATGGCTTATAACAGCCATCGGGCCTTGTGCTATGTGGGAAGAAACATTACAACGGTTGGCTGAACTCCACCCGCTCACCGTCCGGCCCGGCGATCATCAGATAGCGCACGCCGTTGGCGCCGCTGGGCTGCAGCGTCGGCCCTTCAATCACCGGATAGCCCAGATCCGCCAGCCAGCGTTGCGTGGCCGCCAGATCGGTGACCCGCAAAGCGATGTGGTCGATACCATAGGCGCTGGCGGGGCGAGTCAGCCCTTCGGCGGGTAGCTGGTATAACTCCAGCGTTAACTCACCCAACTGCAAAAACTGTACGGTGACGGGGCCGCTGAGCGCCAGCGTTTGCCGGGGTTCGAAACCGAGTGAACGATAGAAGCCGGCGGCTCGTTCGATATCGGCGCAGCGCAAACCGACGTGCATCAGCCCGTTAATTCGGTGTGCCATATCAAATCCCCTTGCGCGCGCAGTAGAAGCCATAGAAGGCGACGTAGGCGAAGCAGATCAGCGGCACCGCGAAGGCGATCTGCATATCGCCGCCGTTGAGATCGGAGATGATGCCCATGATTAACGGCACCACCGCACCGCCGATGATCGACATCACTACGATCGAACCGGCCACCTGAGTTTCTTCGCCCAGCCCTTTGATCGTCAGGCCAAAGTTGGTTGGCCAGCACAGCGCCATGCAGAAGTTGACGCCCATGATCGCCACCACCGCCAGCAGGCTTTGGATGTTGACGGCCAACAGCAACAGCAGCACGCATACCGAGCAGAACACGCCGAGCAACCGCGCCGGGCTGAACTTTTTCATCAGCGCGGTGGTGACCACCTTGCCGGCCGAGTAACAGACCAGCGTGGCCAGCAGCCAGTAGGTGGCCGAATGCTCGGTTGCCCCCTGTTCAATCATCTGCACAAAACGAATGGTGAAACTCCACAGCCCTACCTGCGCGCCGACATACAGGAACTGCGACAGCACCCCCAACCGGAAGCGCGGCAGCGCCAGCAGGATCTTCAGCGATTGCATCAGCGGCTTGCCCGCTCCCTGGTGCGAGCGCTGGGTTTTGCAGGCGGGGAATTTCACCGCCACGAAGATCAGCGCCAGCACGATCAGCACGCTGCCGATGATCAGATAAGGTGTGACCACCTGTGACACCATCTGGGTGCGTGCCGCTTCGGCCGCCGCCGGTGGCATCTGCAGCAGCTCGGCGTGGCTGGGATCGTTTTTGCCGAACACCAGTTGCTGGCCGATCAATACGCCAAAAATGATCCCCTGCGAGTTGAAGATCTGCGAAAAGTTGATGCGCTGGGTGGAGGTTTCCAGCGGCCCCAGCAGGCTGGAGTAAGTATTGGCGGAGGTTTCCAGGAACGACAGCCCGGTGGCGATCACCCCCAGGCAGGCCAGGAAGGCGCCGTAGGTCATGATCTGCGCTGCCGGGATAAACAGGAAACAGCCGAGCGCGTACAGGCACAGGCCGATCACGATCGCCACCTTGTACGAGTAGCGTTTGATCACCGCTGCGGCGGGCAGCGCCATCACGAAGTAGCCGAGGAAGAAGATCGACTGCACCAGTGCGGTTTGGGTATCCGACAGATCGAAGCCTTTTTTGAACTGGGCGATCAGAATATCGTTCAGGTTGCCGGCCATGCCCCACAGGGCGAACAGGCAGCAGACCAGCATCAGCTGCAGCCAGGGCGTGGCGGGCAGATAGGCGCTGCGGTCGATGCTTTCGGCCGCGGCGTGTTGCGCCACGTCGCCCTTGTTAATCAGAGAGTCGCTCATTGCGGTGTTCCTTCATCCGGAGAAAAAGAGAACGAGCTAATAACGTCAAGCTGCTCGTAGAGGGGCTGCGCTTGGCGGTAGAGCTGTTCGAACAGCTCGAAGCAGCGCAGGTAGTGCTCGTGCTGGCGCGGATCGGGAGTAAATTCGCGCTCGATGCTGACAGTGCGGCTCACCCCTTGGGCGAAACTGCTGAATAGCCCGACGCCGACCCCGGCGACGATCGCGCAGCCGGTGGTGCCGTTCTCCTGATTGCGCGTCTGCAGCAGCGGCAGGTTATAGACCGAGGCTTTGATCTGCAGCCACAGCGGGCTGCGCGCGCCGCCGCCGGAGGCGATCATTGCCTCCGGCTCCTGTGCGTGGCGCCTGAGCTGCTGCAGATTACGCAGGGAGGCCAGCGCTACGCCTTCCAGCACCGCGCGGTAGAGATGCGGCTGCCCATGCTTGCGCTGCAGGCCGAAGAACTGCGCGCGCGAGTTGGTGTGTTCCGCCAGCCGCTCGCCGGTCAGGTAGGGCAGGAACAGCAGCCCCTCGGCACCCGGCGGCACCTCGGCCGCCATATCGAGCATCTGTTGGTGGCTGAGTTGGCCGGCGCTTAGCGCCGAACGCGCCCAGCGCATGGCGTCGCCACCGGCATCGAGCAGGGTAAAGCCGCCCCAGGCCGAGTTGGCCAGGTGCAGGTTGTTGACGCTGGCAGAGAGCAGCGGGTGTTCCGAGACCACGGTGAGCAGCGTGGAGGTGCCGGTGCTGTCGGAGGCGATGCCAGCCTGATAGACGCCGGAACCGAGCAGGGTAGCGGCCATATCCGCCGAGCCCGCTACTACCGGCACGCCCGGCGGCAGACCGGTAACGCTTGCCGCTGCGGGCGTAATGTGGCCAATCACCTCGCTGGAGAGGTGGATGGCGGGCAGCTGATCGGCGCGCAGCCCGAACTGCCGTAGCGCCTCTGGCGACCACTGCAGCGTGGCGCTGTCCATCAGGTAATAGCAGGAGGCTTCACTGTAGTCGGTGGCGCGTACGCCGCAGAGCCGGAAATTGACGTAATCCTTAGGCATCAACACCGTGGCGATGCGCTCCCACTGCGATGGGTGATGCTCACGCAGCCAGGCCAGCTTGAACGCCGGCCAGGCGGCGGTGGGGGGATTGTTCAACAGTTCCAGCCAGGGCTGCGGCTGTTGTTGGTGGCTAAAGCGCGCCACTTGCGGCTGTGCGCGTTTGTCGTTCCACAGCATGGCGCGATGGACGACCAGCTTGCCGTCGGCATCGAGCAAGACCGTGCCGTGCATTTGCCCGCAGGCGCCGACGGCGGCGATACGCGGCCAGTATTCGGCGTAGCGCGCGTACAGCTCCTGCGTACACTGGCAGACACTCTGCCACCACAGCGAAGGCGGTTGTTCCGACCAACCGGCCTGCGGCGTGATCTGCTCGTACTCGCGCTGCGCGAAGCCAAGGATTTCCCCGGTGTTGGTGACCAGCCCGGCGCGGGTGCTGCCGGTGCCAATATCAAGGGTAAGAAGTAAATCTTTCATTGTTATCACTCCCGTGGCGGATGGCGCGGGCCACCCGCAGAAGCGTGCGCTGGGATCGCGCAGGATTTAGTTATCGTTCAGTTCTGGGAACAGACCTGGATCCTGTTCGAGCTGCTCCAGCACGCGCTGGGTGGCCGCCGCGCTCATGCCAAAGCGGCGTACGCCCAGCCGATACAACGCGCGCACCGTGTCCAAATCGCGAATGCCGCCGGCCCCTTTGATCTGGATGCGGCCACGCAACTGATCGGCGATGATCGCCACTTTCTCTACCGTGGCGCCGGTCGGTGCCCAGCCGGTGGAGGTTTTCACCCAGACCATGCCGACTTCGACGGCGATATCGCACACCCGACGGATCTGCTGCTCGTTCAGATAGTGCGTCTCCAGAATGACTTTGGCCGGCACCGGTGCGGCGGCCTCGACTACTCGGCGCAGATCTTCACGCACGTAGCCGTAATCCCCCGACAGCACCTTACCTATGTTCACCACCATATCGACCTCGCGCGCGCCCTCGGCGATCAGCTGGCGCACCTCCTGCACCTTGAGATCGGTGGTCTGCCCACCGCCGGGAAAGCCGACCGGCCCGCCAATCATCACGTCCGCCTGGCCGTGCTCCGGCAGCAGGGTACTGAGGAAACGCGTCCAGCACGGCAGCACGTGCACCGAGATGATGCGATAGCGGCTGGCCAGCGCGGCGCAGTGGCGCACGTCTTCCTCGGTATTGGTGGCCTGCACCGCGCTCAGATCGATCAACCTGGCCATGCGTCTGGTTGTTTCATTCATTGCGTTTATCCTTCTTTTATTTTCATTTGATTTTATTTTTTCACCTTATTCTCTTTCATATGGCTTTAAAATCATCATTTGGTGAAATTGTGATCGGTTCTGCGATTTTGTTATGGGGGGCATGAAAGTGCGGGAGGAAGATGCGGCAAATGCCGCAATAAGAGGGTAAACGGGGATTGTGATGCTTTTTTCAACATTTAACTCATTGAATGCCTGATAACTCTTGCGCGCCGATCGCGGGAAGGTATAATGCACCCGTTTTCCGCATACTACTTCAGTGCCGAAGTGGCGAAATCGGTAGACGCAGTTGATTCAAAATCAACCGTAGAGATACGTGCCGGTTCGAGTCCGGCCTTCGGCACCATCGGAAAATTAATAGACGTCAACGGACGTCTTTTTTTGTGTCTGAAATCCAGTATCCGCAAGGCTTTCCTCGCTTTTTCACTCAACCTAAGTCAACCTGATTCAATCTACATCAACTTACTGATGCGGGTACAACTGCGGGTATATCCCGGTTCGATAATGTTTGTACCCACACAGAACCCTTGAAAGGATACTCATCATGGCTCTGAGTGATGTGAAGGTTCGTTCGGCTAAGCCTGAAGCAAAAGCCTATAAGCTGACTGACGGTGAAGGCATGGTTTTGCTGGTTCACCCTAACGGCTCCAAATATTGGCGGTTGCGTTATCGCTTTGGCGGTAAAGAGAAAATGCTAGCGCTGGGAAAATACCCTGAGGTTTCGCTGGCGGATGCTAGGGCACGACGTGATGAAGCCCGTAAGCTGTTAGCTAATGGCGTCGATCCCAGTGAAAACAAGAAAGCCGTTAAGGTAGAGCAGGAGCAAGAGGCGATAACGTTTGAAGTGGTTGCCAGAGACTGGCATGCCAGCAACCAGAAATGGTCGGCATCGCACAGTGCTCGTGTATTAAAAAGCCTGGAAGATAATCTCTTCGCTGCTATCGGTAAGCGGAACATTGCTGAGTTGAAGACACGGGATTTGCTTGTACCCATCAAAGCGGTGGAGTCATCCGGGCGTCTCGAAGTTGCGGCTCGTTTGCAACAGAGAACTACCGCGATTATGCGCTTTGCTGTGCAGAGTGGGTTAATCGACTACAATCCTGCGCAAGAGATTGCCGGTGCGGTTGCTACGGCGAAAAGACAGCATCGTGCGGCTTTGGAGCTTAATCGTATTCCTGAATTACTTCATCGCATTGATCACTATTCCGGAAGACCATTAACCCGACTTGCTGTCGAACTTACCTTGTTAGTCTTTATCCGCTCAAGCGAGCTGCGCTTTGCCCGCTGGTCAGAAGTGGATTTTGAAACGGCCATGTGGACGATTCCGGGAGAGCGTGAGCCGCTGGAAGGTGTTAAACATTCTCAGCGAGGTTCGAAGATGCGGACACCTCACCTTGTTCCTTTGTCGCAGCAGGCGTTAGTCATTTTGGAAAAGATCAAAAGTATGAGTGGAAACCGTGAGCTGATCTTCATTGGTGATCACGATCCGCGTAAACCCATGAGTGAGAACACGGTGAACAAGGCTCTGAGAGTGATGGGCTATGACACAAAAACGGAAGTCTGTGGGCATGGTTTCAGGACCATGGCTTGTAGTTCACTGATAGAATCGGGGTTGTGGTCGAGGGATGCAGTAGAGCGGCAAATGAGCCATCAGGAGCGTAACTCTGTTCGGGCTGCATATATCCATAAGGCGGAGCATCTTGGGGAGCGGAGGTTAATGCTGCAGTGGTGGGCGGATTATCTGGATGCGAATCGAGAGAAGGGGGTTAGTCCATTTGATTTTGGAAAACTAACGACTGGTTAAAATTGTCATAAATGAGCAGGCTGTAAGAGAGGCCTGCTTGTGAGCCCTGATTAGGCTAGGAAGGTGCGTTGAAGACCATGCTCAAGATTTAATGATAAATGGATAACTGCTTCAGTTCATTGCAATGGTGCACAGGGATAACCAGTCTGTAAGCGTGGCGATAATATTGCTGAATATGGATAAGGCATCTTTCTGAAGCGGCTGGTTAACCAGAAAACTTTCCACTCGTTCTATTTTTAGCCTGAGTTCCGCCGAACATGTAACGTCGGATGCTGGTTAGTTAAAGAGAAAGCCCCGTTCACTATCCCGGTAGTAGCATTCTGCAGTGCACTCGGTCGGTATTTATGAAATGCCATAAGAATATCGAAGAAAAATTTTTGGCATACTTGGTGGGCAGACACAGGGGGGCTCATGGAGTTGGTTGCACAACCAGTTGGTCACTAAAGTCTATGCCTGTCTTTTTCACCCCAATTTTGTGGGGATTTCTCAGGCTGTAACGGTTTATACGGTGTTAAAACCTATCGATTTAATTGCGATAGCGCCAAGTTATCTACCATCTCATTAGCTCTATGAGATGTGAACTTAATATTTTATATTACCTTAATGAAAATTTATATTGATGGTATGACATTCTGAAAACTTGCATCATAAAGCTAGCAGTTGCGTTAAAGTATCTCAGCGAAAATACTTTAATGTTTAACTTAATGCAGTGATCATATGGGGAATTGAAATGGTGAAGGAACATTGCGGCGTAAAATCACTTATCTGTGTAATAGATAAAGAAAACATCGATATGGATTATGTTGAGGGTGAAAGCTGTATTCGCCTTACCGGTTTTGTTAGAGAAGCGATTCATGAAGATACGGAAGATATTGAGACATTTACTGTCGATATTCAACGGGACATGTTCTTTAACTTAAAGTCCCGCAAAGGCAATTCCTACATACCCTATCATATCAAAAAGTTTTATCGTGGTGAATGCTATATACTTTTAAAATTCCATGAGGTTAGGCGCTCTCAGTCTTATTATTACCGTACTTATGTTTTACCAGAAGAAAACACTGCTATGGAACAGTCTCCGATTTATTTTGAGATAGATACTCTAGCATTTGTGCATCAATACAATAATATTATCCATAATAATCAGACTATCTTTAATTTTCTTTTTCGATGCCCATCTCTGCCCGCTGGTAATTATGAGTTCAGCTTGTTGGGTAATGTAACTTTGCATTCCTATCATGTAGGGCAGGGGATGTGTTCTCTGTTGCACAATGATAGCGAAGGTTTTTTACTCGACTGCGGTGCTGGTACGCCAATCAAGCGGCTGGGATATGCCTCCTTAACTTCCAATAAATTAATTGCTGACTTAAATGGATTAAAAAAGGTTTCAATGATTCTTTCGCATTTTGATAGCGACCATCATAGGTTGCTATCCTGGGACAGCAATATTTTGGCTAAAATTGATAATCTCTATGTCCCAGCAAATATGCCTGCGGAGCTTGTTAAAGATGTAAATATCTATCCTATCGTTAAACCCTGCATCTCAATTACCATTTATTTCAATAACGGTAAGCTGCAAGCCTATCGCACCGAACCGACGTGTACGGAAAAAACAAAAAATAATCATGCGCTGATTTCTGTTATTGATTCGAATAAAGAAACAGTATTGCTGCCCGCAGATTATGTCTATTCTAAAATAGTTACGGATAAAAATTTGGATATTGCAAGATTATATTGTAAATAATATAGTTATGTAATTGTGCCACATCATGGTGATGAAGCCAGTAGTATTGGTGTTTTTAAATCAAGAAATGTATTTGCCAAAGCATTTTTTTCTGCAGGGAATCACGCGACTTATCGTCATCCTCGGAAAGCTTCGCTGGATGCACATTCTGCCGCCAAATATGAAATCATCGCTGATAATGAATATGCACAAATTGATTATTCAGTTACGCTCAATTTGTAGCTAGTGAGCGATGTTTGAGAACATTGGGCGAAATATTCATATCCCGTAGCCGACAGAGGATATATTAAAGGTTTTCGCTTATTAAATGATGATTATAATTCTGTAAGCATAGTCAAGATGGCTGAGAGGTTCATCGGGCTGGAGTTAGTTAAAATTAGCGAGGAATGCAAAAAAATATTTTTTGCTAACGCCAGGTAAGATATCAGCCGAAGCAACATAATTCTTTTGGGCTGATATCGCAGATTTAGTCCTTTTTAAGCATGAGAATTTTCGTTTCTGATGGCACAAAGCTGCCTGGAATGAACATATCATTAACATTCGATTACACAATTTTAATTACAGACAGCTACAGTTTCATAGGGTAAGGTATCGGCAGACTCAACTTCCTACAAATAAACTTGACACCCCATTTGAGCTTCGCTCCTCTTTTAAGGAGGAGCGTGAAAGTTGAAGGACGTACAATCTTAACTGGATTGATAATTAGTTCAATTCATGCACAATTTCCTGCGACCAACTGTTTTCCATGAGCATGCGGAATGAAATACCACCAGATGCCGCTTCCAAAGTAAGTTCTCCCGTATCCACCGCCGTTTTGACGTGTTCGGTCAACAATTCAAATAAGCGACGTTTGTATTCAGTGTCATCATTCCCTTTCAAATGCTCGCCCTTAGTCTCCAGTACTGAGAAACGGTAATTGCCTGAACTAGGCTCTTCGACACACACCAATAAGTCAGGGTAAACTTTCTGCTTCTGCCAACCCTGAA
The DNA here is from genome assembly GCF_008011855.1 of Serratia bockelmannii. GTDB lineage: Bacteria > Pseudomonadota > Gammaproteobacteria > Enterobacterales > Enterobacteriaceae > Serratia > Serratia bockelmannii. The sequence goes on along the minus strand of NZ_VOUX01000002.1, from coordinate 349,944 downwards.
GACTATATTCGCGTTGATTTACCGCGATACGATGCCACCAATACACTGATTCTTGTTTATCCAAATACCAGGCGGTTTCTCGCTCTAGGCTATTAAGTCCATTTTGGTACACTTTCTCAAACAAGCTTCTTTCTAGCTCTGAGCCGTCTTTGCGACGAAGCACTTGCTCATGCTCCGTGATATTTACTTCTAAGGTTTGCGCCAGTTCCCAATTCAGTTTGTCATTGTCGGATGCGAGTAATCGAAGAGAAATATCTCCCTTTTCCAACTTGGCCCTGAAGACTTGTTCCGACAATTGAACAACCTGTTGTTTAATATCACGCTTCATTTCCTTGAGCAATTCAAGGCGATTGGTGAACAACGACTCTTCACTGACGCCATTATCACGCAAGATGTCTAAAGTGTGCGTTAATATCCGCATTGCTTGCCACGGATTGGGGATGACATCAGTAAGCTGTCGAACCATATAGGAAATATCCAATCCCACACTGGCATCAAACACTATATTTTCTTGCACTGGGTCAGCTAAATCCAATTCACCTTGGTTATCTTTTGACATTTTGTAGTCGATGCGAGCAATGGTACGTTGTAACTTGTCATTGACTAACTGAAAATTATCGGCATTCAGGTATAACAAAGACTCCCAATCTATGTCACCTAAAACGTCTCTTTCGTAATCAAATAATCTGTAGCCGTCTTCACAACGATTATCTCGATGTAAAACTCTCGGCAAAAATACTTTAGGTAAAGAGCGAAAACGCTCTCTAAGCAATAAAGTTTCTTTGGTCACTGCTGTGGCAGGCTTATTAGCTTCAGAGGCTTTGACCTGATTTGCAACATCTCCCATACCTTCTTCTTCTAAACCTTCCTTAACACCGGCAACGGCATTCATTACGTCTTGATCAAAGGTATAGACATAACATTCATCTAAGCTTGGTTTTTGCGTTAAACGCGCATGCGGCTGGCGCAGTACCCGACCAATCATTTGCGTAATCGCAGTTCTCGCAGTCATCTTAGATAACACTGTCAACACATAAGCGAAGGGACAATCCCAGCCTTCACGCAATGCATCTTTCGTAATGATGTACTTCACAGGGCACATATCACTGAGCAAATCATCATCGCCTAGTTCGTCCTTGTCTGACGTTTTCAGGCGGATTTCATTTTCATTTACGCCCAACTTATCCATCAGATACTCACGCGCATCTTCAGCATGAACAAAAGCCGAATCACGCTGATCTTTACCTGTGCGCTCTACACGGATCAGCATGATAGGGCGAATATAACGACCTGTTTCGTTCTGAAACTGCTGAGCATCGCGATCAAGTTCACTCAGCTTAGAGTGTGCGAGCAATAAAGTGTGCTTCCACTCACTTTTATCTTCATTGATTAAGTTGATTGGCAACTTAATCATTTGCTCATCTTTCAGGGCTTGCCCCGATACGTTGACCAATACATTCGAATGGTGTTTGCCGTTTGCGTTAGGGGTAGCAGATAGTTCAAGAATAAACTTCGGATTAAAGCCGCAAAGTGTATCTCTAGCCGTGTCGCTGTATGCCTTATGACCTTCGTCAATGATAATTACTGGACGGACTAACCGTAATACATTGCCTAAACTCTGCTTCACCGATACAGATCCTGGCGCGATGCCTTCCTGCCAGCCATAATCAGAGAGGTCGTTACAGTCTAAATTGCGAATTTGAGTCAGTAATGCTTCATTAGCCGTCGTATCATCCTCAATAGGGAAAAAGGTGGTGAATCGACCGCTATCACGAAACATACGGAGTGTTTCTTTAGATTGGCGTGCACTGGATTGCAGCATTAACAGCATTACACAAAGATTTTCGTCAATGTCTCGCTTTGTAAACGCATCGTTCTTTTCGAGCATTTTGACTCGTCCACCAGAAGCACGTTCTAGCATTTGCCGATAAGGATGCTCACGATTGGCTAATTGCTTCCATGTTTGCTTGTATATGGCGTCCGACGGCACCACCCAAAGCACCATGCCCGTTTGCTGTGTAAATAAGTCAGTTTGCAGTCGTTCAATCGCCGCCACACCTAATAAAGTTTTACCACCACCAGTCGGTACTTTAAGGCATACATTAGGGATAGGCTGTTCTAAACCATCGAACCTTGATACATATGGCGCAGGCACAAAATGACCACTTTTATCTTTAAGTAAATCAATTCGGCGTTCCTGTACTAGCTGTTCCCAGGCGTCTTTGGCGTAGTCGTTTATGCGTGCGTCTTTACCCTTCATTTTTTGAAAGGCAACAAAATCTTCCGCTTCTTCTTTACTTTCTGACAGAGTTTTCAGGTAGTAATCAAGCTTGTCCAGAACACCATTTTGATAGTCTTTTAACTCCATGTTATGCCCCCATAATCCGATGGATGGCGTATGGTAACTGACAAAACTCTATACGTTTTTCAGTTAAGTCTTTTTGGCTCATAAACTTAGCGACAGCAAAAGCGATAGTGCGTTTTTTAGTCGTGTTATTTTTTTCGATAATCTCAACCTTGTCAGCGTTAAGTGCAGCTTCATTAGAGCGCAGCCATTCACTTTCAGGACGGTAGAATAAGTGAATACGGAAGAGATCTGTTTCACCGATAAAACCATCAGCAGAGGCTTTCGCAACAGTTTCTAAGGATTGTCCTGTGGCAGTATAAAATACATAACGTGCCAATGCGTCAAATGATGGCATTTTTTCGCCAGTCAATAGAGTTTCAATTTGAATGGGCTCGCCCAAGGTACAATAGGTAAAGCTTCCACCAATACCTGGGGCAAATTCATCGATTTTTCGCTCACCGGTAACAGTTAGAACGCCATCTTTCAGATCTTTTTTTATCTTATCGAATTCTTTATTATGCTTCGCTTCAACTTTAGCGATTTTTTCAAGTAACTCGGTATGTTTTTTCTCAAATATTGACCAAGTGATTTTTTCAGTAAGCAGTTCTTTTTTTTGCTTACCTTTAAAAGAATAACCTTTTATGACTCCGCGAACACGAGCTGCTGTAGTGCGATCACAATAATCCTCACACTCGATTAGAATAAACTTGCGATTTCCGCCATCAATTCTATTCATCTCTAGAACCGCATGAGCTGTAGTCCCTGAACCCGCAAAAGAATCTAAAATTACAGCTTCTTTATCTGTTGCTATTTCCAATACCCTCTGAATCAACTGATATGGCTTTGGTGTAAGAAAATCTGTTTCAACATCACCAAATATATCGAGCAAAGTTTTCTTCGCGTCTTGATTACCCTTCACATCTTTATATGTCCACCAGCTGCGAGCTATTACTCCCTTATCTTCATTTGGGTCGTAATAAGCCTTCTTCGTCGGCATTGCATCACCTTTTTTACCGAAATAAATTTCGCCAGCGTCCATCTGCCGTATAAATTCATGTTCAGGCAAAGCCCAATGCCTACCTTTAGCTGGTTTAACTACTCTCCCTGATGGTAATGTAACTTCATAGCGATATTTTTCTCGACGTTCGCTATCTTCCGTACGTACATCCAACGGATATGTTCTCCAGGGCCCATTAGGGTCATTATCTGGATTCTTATAGCGACCGATCTGCTCTTCATTTTTAGCAAGATAATTCCAACCATGATCGACAAACTGCGATGTTTTTGAATAAACTAAAACATAATCATGATCCGTACTGATAACCCTACCATTACTTTTAGGTGTATAGGTTTTTTCCCATGCACAACAAGCAACGAAGTTGTCTTCACCAAATATCTCATCAAAAAGCAAGCGGGCTCTGTGGATCTCATTATCATCCAGAGTCATCCAAATACTGCCTTCATCAGCCAACAACTCTTTCAAAAGAGCCAACCTAGGCCACATCATGCATAACCACTTGTCATGACGCTCTAGATCCTCTTTATCAACAGGATTTGCTGATTTTTTAAGCCACTCTTGCATGAGCGGTGAGCGTACATTGTCGTTATAGCACCAGCCTTCATTACCCGTGTTGTAAGGCGGATCGATAAAGATACAGTCCACCTTACCTGCATGGGTTGGCAGCAAAGCTTTAAGGGCTTCTAGATTATCACCGTGGATGATCAGGTTGTCATCGAGTGAAGGTGAGCTGCCTTCTAGTGGTAAAGATTTATCCGTTTCTACTTTTAACTCGCGAAAAGGTACGCTCAGATGATGGGAATAAACAAACTGCTTACCTTTAAAATCCAAAGTTGGCATACATATTCCTTAACTTACTAATTCTAATGATTAAATTCTGTTAGTTAGCTTGGTTGGTTTTGTTAGGTTACATCCTATCATAAAGGGATAGTCTTATCGGTAACTCTCCGACCAACTAACCTTATGGCTACAAAAGGAGGCGGATACCTTCAGTGGATCACACCTTTGGTGGTTCAAGAGAGATAAGCCACTGTGCCATATCCGTTAAAGACTCATCGCCACTATGTTTCAGGCCGAACAGTAAATCTTCCTGGCGCGGCTGGCCAAAGACAATACGGTAGAGTGCAAGTTCTCGCTTGAGCCGCTTAAACTTAATGCTTTCTTTGCTGTACGGCAGTATGGGAACCCTGCGTTCGACGCGAGAGGTCCCTTCTTCAAAAATCCAGTAGGGAATCAGATCCGACTGTCCAGCTTTGCGCTGGCTTGCCGCAAGCGCGAAGAGCTGTGCCCATGGATCTGCACTTTCTGCCAGTGAATACAGTGCACTCAAACCATAATGCTCGGCAATATTCTTCCTTACCGCATGGCCCTTATAACGGTGTACTCGTCCTTCACGCTGTTCTAGATCGACCGGGTTTGACGGTAGATTCCAGTGCATCACCGCATGACACCAGGTGTGAAAATCGAGCCCCTCTTGCCCGATTGAGGTGGAAGCCAATACAAAGGGGTGGAAGGGGGAGTTAAACGCATCTTTTACCGATTCAGCATGTGCGACGGCTTGATCCGTGTCGTCTCTCAACTGACCGTAGCGTAAAGCAAAGCGACAACGTGTATATAAATCGCTCCAGGTATAATTGCCCTTGTTCGTTTTGAACTCTTCAACATTCAATTGTGTGGTACGCAGTGAAACCACAGCTTGAATACGGGACGCAATAGCCGCCAGTTGCTCCCCGGCTGGCTCATGCTGTAACCCCATCGACTCCAGCAGCGTATGGACATACTCATCCAGCATGGCCTGAATGTTGCCATCAATGCCATAACGCAGTGTTAGCCGCCAGTAAGTATCATCCCCGGTGCCGCGCAGAAGCGAAATGCTCTCTGCCAGGTTGTAGAGCGAACGAAATCCAGAGGCTATCTTCGCTGCGGCAGACAACATCTCTGCCGAATCGATTCTCAGTCCTGTGCCGATACGGCTGAGCGCCCGGAGGGCACATGTGCCGGGGCTGGCAAGCGCGAAGTCACAGAGAACCTCTGTCAGATCGTCAGGGCGTGGGCCGAGAGGGATGTCACCATTTGCCATCCCGGCAAACTGATCGATATGTTCCTGGAAGTTCTCAGCCGGTTCATCCTGGGATGGCCCGGTGTACCAGTAATGTTCACCCTGCCACCAGTCTGGCGTTGCGGTACGGGCATCCAACAACGCTGGGGCTGCCCAGTACCAGCGTTCGTCCGCACGGGGCCCCGGCCCGCCATTGCCCAGTGTCTCAAGCAGCGCTTCACATTTCGCTGTTGCAATCGCTCTTACGGCCTTCACGCTCAGCGGCTCGCCGGCGTTTTGGCGGGCAATTTCAAGTGGATCGATATGACGTGCGAGCGTCGGTGACGGTAGCATCCAGGCAATAACGGGCATGCCGGTGAGGCGACCATCTTTTGATGATTTCGCAAAATTGAGCAGGGGTTTTACTTTTTTCTTGAACTGGCTGTGCAGAATTTGGGGATCGGAACCAATCATGCGTCGTTCGGCTTCATAAGAGCAGACAGTGGCAATTGCATTGGGTACTGCACTCCAGGCGGAAAAGACCAGCGTTTTGGTCAGGCTGCCTTTGTTGGCATATACCCCGTCTGGTGTCACGTAAGGCAGTGATGGCGGCATCCACAAAAGCTGCCACATGCCTTTATCCAGCGTGTCTTCAAACAGCATCCGCATACGGGGATTTGCGGCATCTAACGGTTGGTAGCGTTCCAGCTTTGCCTTCGTCAGCAACTGAGGTTTTGCTGATTTAACGAGTTTACGCAACGCATCAGAAGGGGATTTCAGTGCCTTATCCATAAGGGTTCGTAATTCGTAATGTTTCAGGAAATTGAAAAGATAAGGTATCGATTTCCAGTATTCGAGGATATCGCGAGCTTGTACTTCCATGGCTACGCCATCAACGGCTGCCGCGTGATAAAGGTCGGCTGGCGTAATCATTGCCGGTTGCGAGACTTCTTTCGTCATCGCATCCAACTTTTGAGTCATCGTTACCCGTTCGGTACGGCACATTACCTGTAATAAAGCCTGCTCCAGTGCTTTTTTTGTCTCCGCTGCGTTTTCTGAAGCGTGCAATGCGGTACGGTGATGGAGCAAGTGCCGCTGAATATCTTTGATTTGACTGTCATCGTTGTACAAAAACTGCAATGTACGGATAAAGTCGGCGTAGTGGTTATCTTCTTCGCTTTCCTGATCGAGGGTGAACATTTTATACGGGGTCGCTGAGAGCAAGAGCACGCGCACGTCGGGCTGCTCAAAGAGCGCTTTGGCCAGCAGTGCGGCTTCATCGTCACCATCGAGTAAGGCTTTAAATCGCTGAAATTCATCAAGGATAACCAGATCGGGTTCCAGCGCAGATAAGCACACGGAAGCCAGTTTGCTTCTGAGTTTGCCGATCAGGGCGTAACGCAGTTCAGAATCGTGTGTTTCGCCGTCCTCGTCATTATCGGCAAAACATTCACAACCTTCTTTGAGTTGAGCGTACAGTTCGGTATCGTCCAGAACCTGGCGGCGAAAATCTTTTGCCAGTTCCCTGTCAATGTCGTCGACAGAAAGCTGGTCAACCGCGGAACACCAGCCTGGCCGATTTGCTGTTGCCTGAAGCAGGTTAAGCATACCCATGCGTAAACGTTCACGACGCTCGCCTTTAGCCAGCGGTAAATCGTACAAAATGCGATACAGGATCGCGCGCTCTTCTTTATGGCCGCCACGACTGCGGGTATGATCGAGGGCGGTATTCGGCGTTAGACTGATAAAATTGATTCTGTTTTTGCGCAGAGACCGTACCTGTTTTGGCAGGAGTGTCAGGCGGGTTGAGTGCGAAAATTGCGTCTCATTGCTGACATTCAGGCGCTTGATATTCTGCGCAGCGATAGCCGCATTTGAACAGATATAAATGATGTCGATACGGTCAACTTTATCCTGTAAATGCTCGATGGCTTTGGCGATGATGCCGCGGGCAACCATCGTTTTTCCCAGACCAACTTCATCGGCGACCAGAAAGCGATTTTGCTGTTTATCACCGTAAAATTGCTGAAAAACATAATTTACGGTGCGTTGCTGAAAATCTTTCAATCCCGTGAGCGGGGCGATAATACTGGGGTGCTTATCGGCCATTTCGTCCTCCCATGGCTGATTCAAATACGGCCCACAAAGCAAGAAAATCTTGCGGAATCATGTCGCTTTGTCCTTTGCGCATATTGCCAATCAGCGCGGCGATATCTTTTAAGCGTTCAGGCTCACGGCTATAGATACGCGTCAGCTCTTCCAGCACGGCAAATTCTTCGCCACTGGCAAGCCTTGTAAAGAAATGGCCATCGCCAAAGGCGTTTTCGGCAAAGAAGGATTGCTGTCCCGCCTCGCCTATCAACATCAACAGATAACGCAGAAAATCCTGTTTCTGCATGCTGCTTTGTAAAATCATTGCGTGGCGATCGGGGGGTAAGGTATCAATCGGCAGATTGAGGACAAATCTGACCGATACATCCGGGTGCGATGTTTTAAGGGAAAACGCTGTCAGCCCGGTAATGGCTGGGACTGAAAACTCACCGAGTGCTCTTTTATTCCCATCGGCCGGGTCCAGCAGGCTACAGCCAAGTCCGTCTGATACCGTCACGGGCCACGCAGTTACCTGCACGATACCCGGTAGCTCAGGAATTTCACCGACAAGCCACAATGCCCAGCTTTGGTCGTTTCCACCGGGGTGACAGTGAAGAGTCAATTCGGCGTCGGCGAGCAACTCACGTGCCTGTTCAACGTGGGACTCGGCTTCTACACGCAGGACATCGGGTTCAAACGGCTGGGCAGGGTCGAAATCTTGCAGATAGCTTTCCATTCCATCGCTGCTCAGAAGGTCATCAATGGTGCCTATGTGCTTTTTCTTACCCTTGAGCGAAACTAAAATTTCGCAGTTCGTTTTCCCCAGTAGTGCTGCGTTGGTGGCATTTGCTGAACCCAGAACCAGCTCGCTGTCCTGGCCATTTTCAAACAGATACGCTTTGGCATGCAGGCCGGAAGCGATGATGTCGTCAGGGGTATTCTCGTCGGATGCTTGCTCTTCTGCGGCATCGTCAAGGTGAAGCTGACGTGTGAAAAGGCCGCGCGTCTCTTCACTCAAGGCAAGCAGAGTGTCCGGGCGTGAAATCAGCGCATCGGCTTGCTGGCAATGCTTCACGATGTGTTGCAGTGCCTCGTCGGTGCAAAATGGTGAGATAACCACCGCGCGTTCCGATTCGGGTGGCTGCCAGTCGTATCCTTCGCCAGGCAGGAAAAACGCGACCTCATCAAAGCCAGCGGGACATTCCCATTCCACATACAACAGTTCATCTGCAAAGCGCTGCGCCTGCGCTCGGCGATGTTTCGCCATTTTTCCCGTCGCCCGTTTGGGCAGTGTGGAGAATAAATGCACCAGCGCTTTATTGGCACTTTGCTTACGTTTTACGGGGTAGCCGTCCAGTTGCAAAGAGAGGTCCCAGGATGAATCGGTAGTTAAATTTCGACTCAGTACGACCAGCCGGTACATCACTTCGTCTGTTTCAGGATTGATAAAACGGATCGCCCAGGTTTTGGGGTGAAAGACTCCGCGGCCTTTGGCTGTTGATTCAGCAATCATCTCCTCAAGCAGGCCGAATAAGGGGTTGGGCTTGAGCTTTATGGGGATTTGAATACGCCCTTTTTGGACGTACACCGTGATCCGTTCGGAATAACGACGAATGGCTTCAAAAATGGACAGCGGATCCTGAGCACGATTGCTGTCAGTCGCTGTGAACGCCAAATAGACAGGCGCCTGCAGTAAAAATACCGGGTCGAGTGAAAAGCTGGTGGCGATGGCTTCATCAAACACCATGCCGGGTGGAGAGGTCAGTGCCGAAGTATATAAGCTGCGATTGTTGGGGTTTAACATTCTTCTCTCCTGAGACCTTGCGCCAGATCGTTAAGCACTATCTGGACGTTATGCCAGCGATAAACCAGCCGCAAGGTTCCGGCATATCCACTCCATTGCTCCAGTGCACGTCTGTTTTTAAAGCGTGAACGCGGGCCTTTAAGCGCTATTTCGCGGGCACGGATAAGTGCACAGGCTTCTTTACTGGTGAGTAATGTCCCAGAGGATTGTCGGATAAGGGTAATCCACTGTCCCACAAAGCGGCGGGTCTTGAGACTAATGCTATAGTCCGGCCCGGCGGTGAGTTCCCACATGCGCTCGAGCGACCAGGTCGAGATGTCCTTGCGGGGGAGTGAGGTAAACCAAGCGACGAAGCTGTCATGGTGTTGAGACAGAAGGTCGTTATCTGCTCGTTCTTTGGCAAGTAAATAGTTATAAAGCAGGGCTGCGCCGTGCATCGCATAAGAAAAAAGCCGCGCGTGAGTCAACAGTTCCTTGAGATCGTCCGGGAATTTCGCGTAATCCGGATGTTCCCATGGTGAACTCACATCTGCTGGTTCGCTATGCAGCGTCAGCCAAGCCAACAGACTGCCTTTGCAGGACAATTGAATACGGTCGCGAAGAAAGCTGGCTTCCTGGCGTGTTAGTGCAAACGTTGCATCATCAGGAAAATTGGGCGGTGGCGCAGGCAGGCTGGAGTGCCAGCTCTGGGCTGGTTTGTACAAGCTGGTGTCGCCCATATCACCACGATTTTCTTCTTTATATTTCTGCTCACTGATTTCAGTGCGTGAGCGATAAAGTTCATCAACACGTCGATGATATTCTTCCTGCGACCACAGGATCTCGCGAATACCCCAGCGCCGCAGCCCAGACCAGTAAACGGAGCTGGGCAGGCGTTTAAGCTTTTCGCGTGAGTTTTTACCAAATGTACCGGCCGAATCTTCTTCGAGCCGGGAGAGGGGAATAATTAAGGCGCGTTCGTCCCGGTCGGCCTGGGAACCAAAGTTTGCAGCGGATATGCGTTTATTTTCGAGACGCTGATAGATCCATGGAACAAAAAGCATGTAGCGTAAACGGGTTTGAATGGTGCTGGTTCCTGGAAATAGTTGTTCAGCAAAACTATCTCTGATAGTGCCGATACCCAGCTCATCTCGGCTCTCTTTTTGTTGAAAGAGCGCAAGAATATTTAACGTTTTGGCCTGTGCGTTTGCATCGTGATCAAGCCAACCTAACGCGGATGCCATACCTATTTCCTTGGTTTAATTTATGATCTGCTGCTTGCTTTTGCATACATTTTTCATAGCTCGTTAATCGCCAGTTTTAGACTGATAGAAGTACCTCTTAAAGAGCCAATATTTTACCGCTCTACCGCCACCGATTTCTGAAGAGGTAGAGCGGCATTCAAATCAGACTGATGGGGCTACCGGCGCGGGCAGCGTTAAATGTGCAAGTTGTGACTGGATAAGGGTCAGTTTTTGCTGGCTCTCACGAATAGCGTGGCTTTTCCCCATCATTTCAGTGATGACCAGTTCCATGTTTTGAATCTGCGGCGCAAAAAAGGCGAACATTTTTTCATCTGAGATCAGCACGTCATAGATATCTTTAAACGGCTCTTTAATGATTTTCACCAGCGAGGCTTTTACTTCTTCCAGTTCCCGCTCCCGCTCATGTGCTTTATAGGCATCCCATAGATCGGAGCCAATCGTAAACGCTGCGCCCGCTGGGCCTGCCCATTTGGCAATACCTCCGGCCAGTTTGGTGGCCTGCCAAGGTTTAAATTTATAGACATATCCCGTGAGTTTGCCAATCGTATCGCGTGCAGCAAAAATAGTCGTTTTCAGCGTCGCCGGGCTAATTTTCGACACGCCCTGAAAGGCCCCGCCAAGGGAGCGAAAAGCACCTTCGCTCAGGCCGCTTAAAAAGCTTTCACTGGAGTTTAGCTGACGAGTGATGTCATCAGATAAGCGTTGTGTGACCGCTGTCGACTGATCGAAAAAACGATCGACAGACAGCTTAATGCGCAGGTGAAGTTTAAAGCCAACCCCCTCTTGCGTATATCCCAGTTCATCGTCCATAAACGGGCGGATATCTTCCAGGCTGAGTGGACGCAGCTGACTCATCAGCTGTTTTTCCATCTGGTTCAGCTCTTCAAATAGTTCACCAGCCAGCCTTTTAACCTCTGTACGACTCTGCGTTATATCGTTACGAAAGCGACGCGTATCCTCTTCATTTTTCTCAACAAAGGTATTTAGTTCGTTGAGCTGTAAGCTCGCCTGTGTAACGCGCTTACTAACAATATCCTTCACAACGTCCATGCCGGTTTTCGCCAAAAGTACTTCAGGTACATTGGCTTTCAGAATCTCGGCAGCGGTGTTTTTAAGATCGTTAATGCGCGAGCGGCTTTCGTAATGTTCAGGTTTGCCGAACCAGAATGGCAGACCGCGACCGTTTGGATTTGAGGCTATGCATACGATCTTCAACCGTTCGCATTCTGCCGCGTTGAGATTAGCGGCGCGCTGCAATTTGCTTTTCAAATTCTCTTTTTTTATGACCGCCTGCTCGTCAAACAACACTTGGTTCGTTAGGTTAGCTACTTCATCCATTTTATTAATCACAAAGATGGTTGAAGACAGCTTATTCAGGTCGCGCAAAACCCATTTTACGATGTCGTTGTGGCTTTCTTTAAGCGGATTGGTGGCATCAACCACGTAAAAAATCAGATGCGCTTCAGAAATATAGCGTTTGGTCAGGTCTTCATATATCACTTGTTTACCGTCGATCTCGCGCTCCTTATCACCAAATAGCCCCGGCGTATCGACAATCTCACATTGGCCTGGCAAGCCCTCTGGTTTGTAAATACTCAACCGATCGGAGGACTCATCCATGGAGATATTCATATCTTCCATGATTTTGCCCATCCAGGCGGCGATAACGCTGGTCTTGCCGTCGGAAAACGCGCCAAGCAACGCAATGCGCAGTACATCAGATTCAACGGCGGTAATAGCGGAAGCTATTTTTTGTAGGTCATCACCAATGTCTATCTCCATTTCACCCAGCGTCTCTAACATGCTGCGCAATTGTAATAGCGAATCAATGGCTGCCTGCTTCTCTATACTGAACTGTTTGAATTGTTCCATAAGGCATCGTCTCAAGTTGATTTTTTAATCGTGTTATTCGGATAATTTGCGTTTCAAAAATTGTAATTGGCTGCTGCAAGGCACTCTGCATATCATTTATTTTTTTCAACAGGCCGCTTTGGAGTTCTTTATCTATGGCTGCAACCAGTTTCTGGGCCTCTGCGGGCACGCCGTCCAGGGCTTTCTCCCTCGCCCCCTCCAGCTTGTCACGCACTTTTCTCTGTGCTTTGCGAATTTTTGACGATTTGCTGGTAAAAAAGCCGATCACCGTCATGACCACGCCCACAAGCGCCCCAGCTATGGCACCAATTGCTGTTCCAATCACCGGGAATGCGCTGCCGATAGTGCCACCTGTCATCGCATAGCTGCCAATTTTGAAAACCATAGAGCCAAAATCGCCCAAACCAAGGTCGTAGCCCAGTACCATATCACTACCAAAATTGATGCCGCCGCTACGCTCAAAACTAACGCGTTGTTGAAATTCCACATGCTTGATATCTTCCAGCAGGCGCTCCACCGCCTGAAGCATCTGTTGCTGTAGTACCTCCACGGCTTGTTCTGTATCCTTCAGCATTTCTTCCTCAACGCTGATGCGTCGTTTTTTAAACTCGCGCTGAATCCGTTGAGATATCGTGTCGCTATCGCCGAAATCGTCTTCGACAATAGCGTCACTGGCATCCGCCAGCTCGTTAAAAAAGGTATTCCAGCGGTTGCGGCGGTTATTCACAATACGGCGTTCAAACTCCGCAACTGCATTCCTGAATGCAACCCGACATTTTTCAAACTCCGGCTCCGTCTTTTTCAGAAAGCGTCGATGGCTGGTTAACTGCTCCTCCAGCACCTGTAAATATTGCCCCAACGTCTCACGGACTTTGCCTTTATTGCTTTCGACAATATCTTCACGGAAGGTAGCAACTTTATTTCTGATGGTCTGTGCAACCGCGTCAATCTGGCTAAATGTCCGCATTTCCTGACGGCTAGGGAACACGTCCAGAAACTCCTGTTGGGATACTACCAGGTTATGCTCCCGGGAAGGGTGAATGCTCGTACTTTGCGTACTGTCGTCATACGCCAGCGCCGAAAATGCAAGCAACCCCTGAACACAATGGCCCTTCTGTAGCACTACCGCCCCTAAGACTGGAGCCAGCGCTTCAACGGTCTGGCGTAGTGCGTCGCCAGCACCGCCCTGCTGAGCGAGCTCCAGACGATCCTCTTCGAACTCATAGGCTTCGGAAAAACCACGAACGTTGACCAGCGGATAAACCTGCGTGCCATATTCTAGATATGACTTAATTTTCTCTGCAGTCGCAGTTTCGGGTTTCTTGTTGGTCCCGTTGACGTAAACCACCATATGTGCTTGCGCAATGGCTTCTTTCACAAGATGAACGTAGCGGGTCTCATTACCTTCAATCCCCGGTACGTCAATCAGTTGAAAGTCTTTATCGTCGATATGTAACGTGTAATGGGTATTTCCTTTGGTAAAATCTGACTCGCCAGTACCAATAATTAAGCCATCGACGCGCTTTGCCGTATTTTTTAACTTTTCCGTCCGGATAACTGACTGGATAAGACACGACAAACTTTGATCCAGTAATTTCTGAATGTTGAGCGCCGATTTACGTTCGCTGAGGCTGACATCAGCCAGCCGTTCAGGGTTTTTCTCTGCAAGATAAAGTGCATCACTCATCCCTAATGCCCCGTCAGGAGATTAATTAGCAGAACTGCTCCAGCACCAACTACCACCCCCACAAAGGCAGTGACAAGCAGGGTGATACGCGACTTAGTACTGGTTCGCTGTTGCAAAATTTGTAGACGCGACTGACTTTCATTTTGTTCCAGCAACTGATGTGCTTTATTCGCCTCTTCTTCCATTTTTAATCGTAAGGCACTTTCATTGGTAATGATTTGCTGCAAGCGGATGGCGGAAAAACTCATAGCACTAATTTTATCGACAACATCGCTGTAAATCCGCCCTAAATCATCGCGTAATTGCGTCAAGTGCTCGCGCAGTTCTTGCTCGGCTTTTTGTAGATCGTTTTGATTATTTTGCAGCAATTGTCGGCGGGAGGTTTCATCAAACACTATCCGCAGAGATTCGATAATAGTACTTTTGCCCGCGTTGGTTTCGCCAAAAAACGCGAGCGTAAATTTGTCCCACTCGGCATGTTCCTGCAGATAGGATAACTTCTGGTTGAAAGTATTCTGCAGAATCTGCAGTTGCGCCGTCATCGCATTAAGCTGCTTTTTAGCAGCTTCGTTCTCGACGTGAAGTCCTGCAATATCAGCTAATGTTTGCTCAATGTTACGTCCCACGTCGGCATAAAGCCGGTTGAAGTCCTCAGAGGTATTCATTTTTAAATCTCATTAGTGTTCTGTCTTCGCCGGTTTGCTTAGCCACGTAGTCTCCCCGGCAGGCTTACGTGATGTTACTTAACTTGGAGGCAATCTTACCGTTGAAGCAAAAGTAAAACCATTTCGACGGAAAGTTAACATGCCAGTGCCTGGCTCAGTCCACACGCTGTTGAAGGCAACTTTTAACCGATAGCTGCCTCTTTCAACTCCAACTTCACCATCAGCTTCTTGTTCACCTCTTTCCCATCCACCCCGCTATGAATCCGCCGATGGCAAGTTGGGCAGATGGCGCCCACCCACTGCGGGTGATCGGGACCTTCGTCGGCTAAGCGTTTAGTGTGATGGGGTTCAAGGTAGGGCTCGCCGTTCCTTTTCTTGAATGGTGCCGGCTGGTCGCAGGCTTCACAGATGCCATTGGCGCGCCGCAGCACGTATTTTTTTACGTCTTCGCTGCGTTTGAACCAGGATTTTTTGCTGTCGCTCTGTTGGCGCTGGCCCGATTGTTTTGAGGACTGCAGTGCCTTCTTGCGTAACTGTTCGAGCGTTTCTGTCTGCGTATCGGCTTCATCGGTGTCTGCATCTTCTTCAACCGCGTGCAGTGATGAGACTTTGAACAGGTTAAAGGTAATGCCTTGGCGCATGTTATTTTCTAAGTCTAAGCACTGAATATGATCCCAAGAATCACACTCGAACATGCCAAGATAGCGAACGCCTTTTTCTTTCTTGTTGTCTTCGAACAGGAAGATGTCTTTGCCATCTTTTTTATGGTCGCGGATGGATTTATTACCTCGAATAAATTCCATATCGCCTTTTTGGCCTTCCCCCGTATAAGAGAAGCTGCCTTCGGCTGTCCATCCATCTTTATAGCCGTAGGTTTCGCCGCTTTCTCCGGTGAAGATAAAGATCACCGGAAATTCCCGTGGGGTCCAGATACCGCCTTGCAGCTGCCCGCCGTAGAGCTCGATAAGTGCTTTGCGTGTGTACAGTTTGCCCTCGGTTAAATAGTCAAAAGGATGTGGCGTTTCGACGATCTCAAAACCGAGATCTTTGAGAAATTGGATGTCTTTTTCCGTTCCGCTATCGGCGTTGATTCCCTTTAACGGATAGCCATGCTGCTCACTGTATGCTCTAGCGGCAATGCCGCGGATGTCGTACTTCTCGCCATTATAATGAAGGGTGTGTTTTTTAAATCGCTTAATTTTATGTTGTTTTAAGAATTCATCTCGGCCAAGTTTCTTATATTCTTCGATGGCTTTTAAAACGAATTCTTTTGAGGATAACGCCTCTATTGCAGTTGCCAAAACCACTCCCTCACATTGCCGAGTAGACTCTGAGCAATGTGCTTGCTGACGAGAGCAGTATGCATCAATACCCAGCAGTTAACTCATCGATTTACCGAATGTGTTAACTATGCCAGGTAGGGGAGGAAATGCCTACCTTGATGAATGTTTTTGTTGTGATATGTCAGTCAGATCTATTGGAAATCGTGGGTGGGAAGGGCGATGAGTATCGCCCTGATTGTCGCTTACGTTAGCCGCAGGTTTCCATCTCCCGCAGTGCACGCCCATAAAGGTTACACAACACAGGAACCAGATGCGCTGTAGCGTTGAGACAACGATTCAACTGTTCCCAGTCTTCGGCATCCAACTGCGGGGTCTTTTGCAGTAAATGGCCGAACAGCATCAGGCCGTGGCACAGACCTTCCGCCTGTTCGGCAGAGAGGGCAGCCAGGTCTAAAAGTTCAGAGGGGTTAAAAGCGCTGAGATCGAGGTGGTCAAACAGTTGGCGGTAGAGGGAAAGGGTGCTTGCAACGGATTCTGTAGTGGGAGTCTTTGTCATGGGTGCATCTCCGTATGTCATTAGCTAATGACTATCACCAGAGACGCTAAACTCGGGTGGTAGCCCAGACGGGGTTAGCGTCTCCGGGACATACGAACCGGCGCTTCTTGCGAAGCCCCCGCCTGAGTCACCATTATTTGGAGTGAACTAAAGCTGCTGCATTATTACATAATACAGCGGTAGTATGTCAGATTCGGAACGCTAACTCCGGCTGCGGATTTTGCCGCAGCGGAAAAACTATAACGTTATCAGTAAAAGGAAGAAATAAGCTGTATGGAATTACAGTTTATTTACTTTTAGGATTGGAATGTACCTCGCAATTCGGCATATCATCTTTGCGTTGAATTATCAGCAATCCATTCATGGATAATATTTCCTCATTAAGATTTATAAATATTTGAATATGATGAAAGCTAATTTCTTACTTATCGCTTTCGGTGCAGCATTACTGAGCGCCTGCACTGGCGATCGTCTCGATCAGCGCTATGCGCCGGATATCCCTATCACCGTCCATGCTAAAGCGAATGGTGACATCTGCATTTCTCCGTCACCAAAGGAAAACGAGAGGCAAGATACGCTCTATCTCACTGGTGATACTGATGAGAAATTGATTGAGGTGGGGAATCAGGATCTGAAAAAGGGTATTTGCGTTACGCAGAACGATTACCCGTTTCAGGAAAATCATACCTATAGCATGAGGCTAAATTTTGTGCCGATTGAGAAGCGCAGAAACCTGCAGGATATTTCCGGCAGGGCCTTTATTGCTCACTTCAAAGTGAAAAAGCTCAACGGCGCTTACGAAATTGAAAATATCACGCAGGGCAGCAGATAACGCAGAGACAAAATGAAACGGATCTTCCCCCTCACTTTCCCCTTCCTGCTCGCCGGCTGCCCGTCGATAGGCGATCGTATCCCCGTAGACTACCCTGCAACTGCCGGCCTGCGTGAGGGCAAAGTATGCATCACCGTTCAGTCGCAGGGAGACGAAAAACTCGCGGGCATCTCGATCTACCGATTGGATGAGGCGCAGAGCCGCACGTTCAAATTCTTCGATCCGCTGCGGGATGTCGCCCCCAATCAGTGCGTCCCTGATGAGGGCTACGTATTTACGCCGGGGCAGCAATACCATTTCTCCGCGAAGCTGGTCTCCCTCAACAAACAGCAGGCGGGCGAGTTTCCCTCTGCGCGTGAATTCGTCGCCGAATTTGCTGTGCGGCAGGAAGGCAATCAACTTAGGTTGGAAGTCCTCCGTCCCCCACGCTAATCTCACCACCAGCGCCCAACCCTCCTAGCCTCCGACCCAAACCTACCCCAAATCCCCCCCGTTGCTGGCAATCACTTTCTTATACCACCAGAACGATTTCTTGCGGGTGCGGGCGAGGGTGCCGTTGCCCTGGTCGTCGCGGTCGACGTAGACAAAGCCGTAGCGTTTGCTCATTTCGCCGGTCGAGGCGGCCACCAGGTCGATGCAGCCCCAGGTGGTGTAACCCAGCACCGGCACGCCGTCGGCGATGGCGTCGCCCATGGCGCGGATGTGTTCGCGCAGGTAGCTGATGCGGTAGTCGTCCTCAATTTCGCCTGCTGCATTGAACTCATCGTGCGCGCCCAGGCCGTTTTCCACCAGGAACAGCGGCTTTTGGTAGCGGTCGTACATCATGTTCATGGTGATGCGCAGCCCCAGCGGATCGATGCCCCAGCCCCAGTCGCTGCGCGGCAGGTGCGGGTTCGCCAGCGATTTCACCACGTTGGCGGCGCTGCTGTTGTTGTCGTTCATGTCGGCGGAGGCGCAGCGCGAGGCGTAGTAGCTGAAGGAGACGAAGTCGACGGTGTGTTTCAGGATGTCGGCGTCTTCCGGCGCCATCGCGATGCTCACGCCTTTCTCGCGAAAGACGCGGGCGGCGTAGGAGGGGTAAGCGCCGCGCGCCTGCACGTCGATAAAGAACAGATTCTCGCGGTCTTTCTCCAGCGCGGCCCACACGTCTTCCGGCTTGCTGGACCACGGGTAGAAGTTGCCGCCGGCCAGCATGCAGCCCACCTGGTTGGCGGGGTTCACTTCGTGGGCGATGCGCGTCGCCAGCGCGCTGGCCACCAGTTCGTGGTGCGCGGCCTGGTATTTCACCTGTTCGGGGTTCTCGTCCGCTTCAAACACCAGCCCCGCGCCGGAGAACGGGCTGTGCAGCAGGATGTTGATCTCGTTGAAGGTCAGCCAGTATTTCACCAGTCCGTCGAAGGCTTCGAAGCAGGTGCGGGCGTAGTGGGTGAAGAACTCCACCATCTTGCGGCTGCGCCAGGAGCCGTATTCGGTCACCAGGTGCATCGGCACGTCGAAGTGGCACAGGGTCACCAGTGGCTCGATGCCGTATTGGCGGCACTCTTCGAACAGGCTGCGGTAGAAGGCGATGCCCTCGGGGTTGGGCGTCAGCTCGTCGCCGTTGGGGTAAATCCGGCTCCAGGCGATGGAGGTGCGGAACACGGTAAAGCCCATCTCCGCCATCAGCGCGATGTCGTCGCGGTAGCGATGGTAGAAATCGATGGCGTCGTGGCTGGGGTAAAACTCGTCGTCGCGCAGGCTAAAGCGCTTCTCCAGCCCGAGTTTGACCGCCATGCGGTGCGAGCCGTGCGGGATCATATCGACGGTGGTCAGCCCTTTGCCGCCCTCGCGATAGCCGCCTTCCGCCTGGTTGGCGGCTAAAGCGCCGCCCCATAAAAATCCTTTAGGGAATGTTGAATTGGACATGCAATCCTCTGGTGTCTCAATGCGTTGCGCTGGCGGCGTTCGCCGCCGGTGCGGTTTGGCCGGGCGCGGCGGCGTTTTCCGGCAGATCCTCGAAGCCCAGCATCAGCGTGAGCGCGAACGACAGCACCACCGAGAGCGCCATCACCGCCACCACCCACACGATGCTCATCGGGTTGGCCGGATCGAAAAACTGCACGCTGGTGAACAGCCCGGGCGAGGCCATCGAATGGCTGGCCAACCCGCCGATGCCGGCGACCGCGCCGCAGACGAAGCCGCTGATCAGGCTGGCGACCAGCGGCCGCTTCAGGCGCACCGCCACGCCGTACAGTGCAGGTTCGGAAATCCCCGCCACGATGGCGGAGGCCGCGGCGGCCAGCGCGGTCTGGCGCAGCTCGCGGTTCTTGGTTTTCAGCGCCACCGCCAGCGAAGCGCCGCCTAGCGACAGGTTGGCGCCGATCTCCGAAGGCATCACCATGCCTTCTTTGCCGGTCTCGGCGATGGTCTGGATGATGGTTGGGGTAAACACCCGGTGCATGCCGGTGATCACCAGCAGCGGCCAAATCGCCCCCATGATGGCCACGGAGAGCCAGCCCAGGTAGCCGTGCACGGTGTAGACCAGCGCAGAGATGCCGCTGCCGATCCAGATGCCGAGCGGGCCGATAAGCAGAATGGCGATCGGCGCGGCGATCAGCACGATCAGCATCGGCTTGAGGAAGTTCTTGGTCACCGCCGGGGTGATGCGATCCACCCCACGTTCGATGTGCGACAGGATCCAGGTCATCACCAGCGCCGGGATCACCGTGTAGGTGTATTTCACCGCCGTCACCGGGATGAAGGCGAATTCCACCGCCTGGCCCTGCGCCGCCTTGGCCATCAGATCGATAAAGTTGGGATGCACCAGCACCCCGGCGATGGCGATCGCCAATGACATGTTGGTTTTGAACTTCAGCGCCGCCGAGGCGGCGACCATCACCGGCAGGAAGAAGAACGCGCCGTCGCCGATCACGTTGAGGATGACGAGGGTCGAGGAGCCTTTCTCGAATACCCCGGCCATGTCCAGGATCATCGCCAGCAGCTTCACCATCGAGCCGCCGATGATGGCGGGGATCAGGGGCGACATGGTGCCCACCAGCGCGTCGAGAATGCCGGCGCCGATGCCCTTGAGGGTAAGCTTGCGTTTCACCGGGGCGGCGGGGGCCGCCGCGCCCGGCATGCCGAGCGCCAGCACCGCCTGATAGGCCTTGGCCACCTCGTTGCCGATGATCACCTGGCACTGCTCGCCGCTGTGCACCACGCCCAGCACGCCGTCGATGGCCTTCAGCGCCGGCGTGTCGATCCGCGCTTTGTCTTTCACCACGAATCTCAGGCGGGTCATGCAGTGGGTCACGGCCTCGATATTGCCCGTGCCGCCCAGGGCGGCCATGATGGCGTGCGAGATCTCTGCGTAGTTCTTCGGCATGGCGTGTCGTCTCTCAGATAGCAATTCGGATAGCCCAAAGGCGAATATTTACTGCCTGGGCGATCCGTCGTTCCATCCGTATGAAACGCCCGTAAGAAACCGGTTTCACAAAATCATGTATTGGTGTTTTGTTGTTGGCAAGAACTATGATTTTTGGCGTTTCGTTTTCGTGATCTGGATCGTCAGAGGTAAGCGCATACCGATGTGCAGGGGCGTGAAAACGTTCCAAACGCCGGGCGTCTTGGGTAGACTGCGCTGAACCCATGGATTTTGGCGGCGCACAGATGGCAACGATACTCGAGGTGGCGAAAAAGGCCGGCGTTTCAAAGGCGACGGTGTCGCGCGTTTTGTCCGGTAGCGGCTATGTCAGCGAGGAGAAGCGCGCGTTGGTGGATAAAGCCATTGCGGAAACCGGCTATCGGCCCAACCTGCTGGCGCGCAGCCTGGCGACCAACACCACCCAAACCCTCGGTCTGGTGGTCACCAACACTCTCTACAGCGGCAACTATTTCAGCGAACTGATGGCGCAGTCGGCGCGCATCATGGAGGCGAACGGCCGCCAACTGATCCTGGCGGACGGCAAGCACACCGCCGAAGAGGAGCGGGCCGCCATTCAGTTTTTGCTGGATCTGCGCTGCGACGGGGTGATTATCTATCCGCGTTTTCTGTCGATCGCGGAAATGGACGAGATCGTCTCCCAACACCGCCAGCCGATTCTGGTGATCAACCGGCGGCTGCGGCTGAACGACAGCTACTGCATCTTCAGCGATCAGCACGCCGCCGGCGCGGCGGCGGTGGCGCACCTGATCGCGCGCGGCCATCGCGACATCGCTTTTATCACCGGCTCGCTCGATTCCCCCACCGGGCTGGAGCGGCTTTCCGGCTACAAGTCCGCGCTGGCGCAGCAGGGCATTGCGGTTAACGAGGCGTTGATCGTCGAAGGAAAATGGCACGCGCAAAGCGGCGTGGCGGCGGTCGATGCGCTGCTGGCCGGCGGGCAGCCGTTCAGCGCCATCGTCGCCGGCAACGACGAGATGGCCATCGGCGCGATGAAGCGGCTGGCGGAGCGCGGCGTGGCGGTGCCGGAGGCGGTATCGGTCATCGGCTTTGACGACATCCCGCTGGCGCCCTATACCGTGCCATCGCTGTCGAGCATGAAGATGCCGGTCACCGAGATGATCCAGGAGACCATCAACCGCCTGCTGTCGATGCTGGACGGCGGCGAGCTGAGCAAGCGCCCCAGTTTCCCGGCCAGCCTGATCGAGCGCGAGTCGGTGGCGGCGGGGCCGTATTGGGTTGGTAACTGATCTGCCGATTTTTCATCCATCGCCTCAATAGACAAACCCGTCGGCCGGCCTTATATTGCTAATGAGAATCACTATCAAAAACCTCGCCGACGTCGGCGTCATCACTCACAGGCAGGGCGAACATGTCTACGTCCCCTCAACGGTTACTGCAGGAATATCATCAGCAAGCGCAGGACTATGCGCTGTCGGACATGCTGCGCGCGCGGCGCGGCGTGTTGGCCGCCGACGTCGATATCGAGCTGGATGAACCCCACCGCGCGGGCCTGAAGATCGTGGTGATCCGCCGCGGGCGTCTGCGCTGTGAAAGCGGAGCGGGGCCGCAGGTGGAGCTGAACGGCCCTTCGCTGTTGCTGGCCGCCGGGCGGGACGACTTCGTGTTGAACAACCTGTTCCAGGCCGGCGAACCGCTCGATTACACCCTGCTGCAGTTCTCCGCCGCCTGGCTGGAACAGAACGATGTCCGCCTGCCGCCCGGCCTCGATGGGCGGCGGCATGCGCAGTTGGTGCCGCTGGCGGCGCCGGCAGCGCTGATTGGCCAGGCCCGGCAGCTGTTCGCCTGCCCGTTGCACGAGTCTCAGCGCGGGCTGTGGTTCAGCGCCAAGGCCAACGAACTGGCGGCGCATTGCCTGCATCAATGCTGGAACCGCAGCGCCGCCGCGCCGTCTGTTGGCGTGCGCCTGGCTGCGCGGGACGTGGCGCGCCTGCAGCTGGCGCGTGAAATCCTGTTGGCGGAGATGGAGCAGCCGCCGAGCCTGGATCGACTGGCGCAACGCGCCGGGTTGAATACCCGCAAACTCACGCAAGGGTTCCGCCAGCTGTTTGGCGCCAGCGTGTTCGGCCTGCTGCAGGAGCACCGGCTGCAAACCGCCTGGCGCTTGCTGAGCGAGCAGGATCTGCACGTTTCCACCGTCGCCTGGCAGGTGGGTTATACGCCGGCGCACTTCTCCGTCGCTTTCCGCAAGCGTTTTGGCGTCATGCCCTGCGACGTCAAAAAGCGTTAGCCACGCAATCGAAAGAAAAAGTCCCGCCGACGAAAGCCTTTGCGGATGAAGGCGCCCGCCGCTTGTGGCTACAGTAGGCGCCTTTGCCGTGGAGGATCTCATGCTGAGTGACCTGCGGGCGCTGACGCGTCCTTTCCGCATCATGTTGTATTCCGCGCTGGCGCTGCAGGCGCTGGCCGGCGTCAGCTCGCTGTTTCCCTGGCTGGCGATCGCCCGGCTGGTGGACGCCTCACCGGCGGCCTATCCCTTTTGGCTCGGCGTCGCCGCCGGTGGCCTGGCGCTGTGGCTGTTCGCCCAAACGCTGGCGCTGCATCTGACTCATCTGCTTGACGCGCGTTTGTGCCACCGGCTGCGCAGCCAATTGGCCGCCAAGCTGGCACGCCTGCCGCTGAACTGGTTTGTGCGACAGGGCGAGAGCGGCGCCGCCCGGGCGCTGTCGCAGGACATTCAGGCGCTGCATCAGCTGGTGGCCCATGCGCCGTCGGAACTGGTGCAGCTGGCCGTCGTGCCCGGCTGCGCGCTGGCGCTGCTGGCGGCGGTGCAGTGGCCGCTGCTGCTGTTCGCGCTGATACCTTTGCTGGCGGCCGCGCTGCTGTTTCGCGTCATCCGTTCGCCGCGCCTGCGGCCGGCGTTTGAACAACGCGATCGGGCGTTTCGGCAGTTGAACGACGATTATCGGCAGCTGGCGGCGCATCCGCTGTTGGCGCGCCAGTTTCCCGGTGCGGGCATCGAAGCGCGCGCCCGGCAGAGCCTGCGGGACTTTCTCGCCGCCTTTCACCGCTGGCTGCGGCGTATCGGCGCGCTCGGCGCCGTGACCCAATTGCTGCTCAGCGCCGCGCTGTCGGCCGGCTGGCTGTTGCTCGGCGCCCGCTGGCTGGCGCCCGATCTCACGCTGGCGGAGCTGGCGCTGTTCGTGTTGCTGTTGCGCAGCGTGTCGCAACCGGTGATGGCGATGGGGCACGGCGGCGATGCATTGCGCGCGGCGACGCTGGCCGCCGGCCGCATTCGGGCGCTGCTGGCGCATCCCGAAATACGCTGGGGAGAGCGCTCGGCGATCGCTTCGGCGCCGCAGGGGGCGGCGCTGCGGCTGAGCGATCTCGGTTGCCGACAGGACGAACGCTGGTTGTTGCAGGGCGTCAATCTGGCCGTCGAACCGGGGGAATGGCTGGCGATTGTCGGGGCGTCGGGCAGCGGTAAAAGCACGCTGCTGCGGTTGATCGCTCGTTATAGCGAGCCGGATAGCGGAACGGTATCGCTCAACGGCGTGCCCGCCGACGCGTTTTCGGCGCAGGCATTCAATCAGATGGTGGCCGTGGTGCCGCAGGAGCATGCGCCGCCGGCGATGTCGCTGCGCGACAACCTGACGCTGTTCGCCGCCGGGGCGGAGGCGGCGCAGCTGCGGCGCGTGCTGGCCGCGCTGGGGCTGGCGGCGCGTTTGCAGGAGCGGTTGGATGAGGCGCCGTCGCTTTCCGGCGGGGAGGCGCAGCGTCTCGCCATTGCCCGGGCGTTGCTGGCGCGGCGGCCGCTGCTGTTGGCCGACGAACCGACTTCGGCGCAGGATCGGCAGAGTCGCGAACGCATCCTGACGGCGCTGGCGCAGCTGCCCGCCACTCGGCTGGTGGCAACGCACGACGCGGAACTGTGCCGCCGCGCCGATCGGGTGGCGGTGCTGGCGGAGGGGCGGTTGCTGGCGGTCGGCACGCCCGCCGCGCTGGCGCAACATCCGGCGCTGCTGGCGGCGTTGGCCGAGCGCCGGGAGGTGGACGATGAAGCGTGAGCTGGCGCAGGCGCTAGCCCCGGCGCTGCTGTTGATGGCGTTGGCCGCGGCGCTGGAGGGCGTCTGCGCCTTGCTGCTGGCGGCGGCGGTGGCGAGCTGGCGGCAAAATCCCGGCCATTGGTTAGGGTTGCTGGCGCTGGCCACGCCCCTCGCGCTGGCGGTGCAGTATGCGGCGGCCACCCGCGGTTTCTTCGCCGGCGGCGCGGTGATGAACGCGTTGCTGCGGGCGCTGTTCCGCCGTCTGCCGCGCGCGCTGTCGCCGCAGGAGCAGGCGCCGGGCCTGTTGACCGGGGCGATCGGCCAGGCGATGTCGGCGCCGGCGCACCTGCTGGCGCCGCTGGTTGGCGCGATCGTCACGCCGTTGACGCTGGTCGCCGGGCTGGCCTGGCAGAGCCTGGGAATGGCGCTGGCGTTGCTGGCGGCCGGCGTGCTGCTGGCGCTGGTGTTGCGCGGTTCGGCGGTCCGGCTGCACCGGCGAGAGCGGGAGCTGGGGGAGGCCAACCAGAATATCGAAGGGGCGCTGATGCAGTTTGCCCGTCATCAGGCATTGCTGCGCTTCGGCTACGGGCAGGCCGCCGCCGCCGAAGCGCTGACGCAGCGGTTGGATAGCCATCATCGAGCGTATGCCGCGCTGCTGCGCCAAAGCCTGCCGTATCATCTGCTGTTCAGCGCCGGGTTGCAGCTGACGCTGTTGGCGGCATTGTGGTTCGGCGCCCATGAGGTGTTGGCGCAGCGCCTGAACGCCGCCCAATGGCTGGCGCTGATGATTGTTCTGGCCCGCTCGTTGGAGCCGCTGCTTCAGCTTTCTCACCTCGATCAGGCGCTGCGTCAGTTGAAGAACGGCTGGGGCCAACTGCGCCAGACGCTGGCGGCGCCCGCGCTGCCGTTGCCGGAGCGGGACGGCCCGGCGCCGCAGGACGACGGCATCGCGCTTGAGGCGCTGAGCCTGGCGGCGGCGCACGGCGGTTGGCGGTTGCGGGAGATAGGCGGAGCTTGTGCCGCCGGAGAGATGTTGGCGATCGTCGGCCCTTCGGGCGCCGGCAAAAGCAGCCTGCTGAGCCTGATGGCGCGCACGCAGGATCCGACGGCGGGGCGGGTGTTCTACGGCGGCCGTGACGTGCGCGCGCTGTCGGCGCGGCAATTGGCGAGCGGGCGCGGCGTGATGTGGCAAGACAATCGCCTGCTGCGCGGCAGCGTGCGCTGGAATCTGACCCAGGGGCGAACGGATATCGGCGATGAGCGTCTGCTGGCGCTGTTGGCGGCGCTGGATCTGCCGCCCGACGTGCTGGAAGAAGAGGTCGGCAGCGACGGCGATCGTTTCTCCGGCGGGCAGAAGCAGCGGCTGTGCCTGGCGCGCACGCTGCTGCAGGGGGCTCCCCGGCTGCTGTTGGATGAACCGGGCGCCAGTCTGGATCGGCGCAACGCCGAGCGCGTGGCGGCCCTGCTGGCCGGCTGGCCCGGCACGCGGGTTGTCGTCACCCACGATCCCGCGTTGGCCTGTCGGGCGGATCGGGTATGGGTGCTGGAAGGCGGGCGGCTGACGGCGGCGGGCAGCCCGGATGCGCTGCGCGAGGCGGGGGGGTGGTTCGCCCGTTTCTGCCAGGCGAAAATGACCGGCGATCGATAGAGAAACTCCGGCAATCGAAAAAGTCGCGGCGGCCGTTTTGTTAGATTGATAACGATTATCATTTAACAATAACAACCAGGGAAAAACATGCGACTCATTCATCTCTCACCAGTGGCGGCCGCGACGCGCCGCGGCGCGTTGCTGTGCGCGCTGTGCGGCACCGGGGCGCTGGCGCAGGATGCGCCGGCCAAAACGGACGTAAAAGAAGATACCCTCACCGTGACCGCCGGCGCGGCGGCGCGGGATGACTATGTGGCTCCCGGCGTCACCACGCTGGGGAAAATCCCGCTGAAACCGCGTGAAGTGGCCCAGTCGGTCAGCGTGATCGATCGCCAGCAGATGGACCAACAGAACCTCACTTCGCTGGACGCGGTGATGACGCGCGCCACCGGCGTCACCAGCGCCCCCTTCGTGTTGCTGACCACCGCGTGGTATGCGCGCGGCTTCAAGATCGATTCGTTCGAACTGGATGGCGTGCCGACGCTGCTGGGCAATACCGCCAGCTCGCCGCAGGACATGGCGGTGTACGAGCGGGTGGAGATCCTGCGCGGCTCCAACGGCCTGCTGCACGGGCTCGGCAACCCGGCGGCCACGGTCAACATGGTGCGCAAGCACGGGCTGGCGCAAAACCGCGCGCAGTTTACCGCCAGCGCCGGCAGCTGGAACCAGTATCGCGGCGAAGCGGACGTGGGCGGCCCGCTGAACGCCTCGGGCAGCGTACGCGGCCGGGCGGTGATGGCATGGGAAGACCGCGATTATTTCTATCGCGTCTCGGATCAGAAAACCCGTTTGCTGTACGCCACCGTCGATGCCGATCTGACGCCGGACACGTTGCTGCGCGTCGGCGCGCAGTACCAGACCATCGATTCCGTCACCAACATGGCCGGGGTGCCGATGGGGAAAGACGGCAGCGATCTGCACCTGCCGCGCAGCACCTATCTGGACGTGGACTGGGATCGCTTCAAATGGGACACCACGCGACTGTTCGCCGCCGTGGAGCAGCGGCTGAACGACGCCTGGCAGCTCAAGCTGAGCAGCGATTATCTGTATGCCAAGTCGCGGCTGCTGTATGCCGGTGCCTGGGGCAACGTCGATCCGGCCACCGGCGACGGCGCGGCGCTGATGGGGGGCGCCTATCGTTTCCGCAATCAGCAGTTGGGGCTGGATGCCAGCCTGAACGGCAAGATCGACGCCTGGGGACGACAGCACGAGCTGATCGTCGGCGCCAGCTACACCCATGCCGAAGAGGAGCAGTTCACTGCGCAGTTAGATCCGGCGTTTCAGGTGCCGGTTAACGTCTATCGCTGGGATCCGCACGGCGTGCCGAAGCCGGCGATCGGCGCCTACGGTTCGCCGGGATCGACCAAAACCATTCAGCGCGGGGTGTACGGCATGGGCCGCATCAAACTGGCGGAACCGCTGACGCTGGTGGCCGGCGCGCGTGAGAGCTGGTGGCAGCTGCGTTCACCCAGCGACAGCCTGGAGGAGAACGCGCGCCTGACGCCCTACGGCGGCCTGATCTGGGACTTCGCCGAAGACTGGTCGTGGTATGCCAGCTACGCCACGGTGTTCCAGCCGCAGACCGGCAAAACCTGGAGCGGGCAGATGCTGAAGCCGGTTGAAGGCCGCACGCTGGAAAGCGGGGTGAAGGCGTCGCTGATGCACGGCGCGCTCAACCTCTCGGCGGCGGCGTTCCGCATCGATCTGGAGAACAATCCGCAGGTGGACCCCGATCATCCGGGCGGCGGTTTCGATACCTGGTACATCAGCGGCGGCAAGGCGCGCAGCGAAGGCTTCGAACTGGAAGGGCGCGGCTATCTCACGCCCTGGTGGGACGTCACGCTCGGCTACACCTATACCGACACGCGCTACACCCGCGACGTCAGCAACCAGGGGCGCGCCTACAACAGCCTGACGCCGCGTCATATGCTGCGGCTGTGGAGCGATTACGATCTGCCGTGGGATCAGCGCAAGTGGAGCATCGGCGGCGGCATCCAGGCGCAGAGCGCGTTCAGCAGCGCCAACGGCGCGACGACGCTGCGTCAGGGCGGCTATGCGCTGGTCAACGCCCGGCTGGGGTATCGCATCGACGAGACCTGGTCGGCGGCGCTCAACGTCAACAACCTGTTCGATCGCCGTTACTACGCCGGGCTGTTCTCGCCGCAGTGGAACAACCGTTACGGTGAACCGCGCAACCTGATGTTCACCGTCAAGGCCGAGTTCTGATGAGCCCGCGCGTATGGGCGGCGTGCCTCGGCAGCGCCATGGGGGGCGTTACTCTGGCGCTGCTGTTGGCGCGCGGCTACCCCTCGGCCGACCCGCTCGATCGGCTTTACGGCGCGCTGTTTCTGGCGTTGTTCGGCGGCATCGCGTTGCTGACATATAGCCTGCTGGCGCCGGACTGGCGTCGCACGCTGCTGCGCGCCTGGCTGTGGTGGCCGCTGCCGCTGGCGCTGTTGGAGGCGTGGCGATGAACGCCGTCGCGCGACGGGCGTTGGCGGCGCTGCATCGGGGCTGCGGCGCGCTGTTCGGCTGCGCGCTGTTCGTGATCCTGTTCACCGGCTGCTGGAGCCTGGCCGGCGACAGCTTCACGCTGTGGTGGAACGGCGTGACGATGAGCGGCGAGCAACGGCCGTTGGCGCAGCTGCTGGACGACGCGAAAGCCTACGGTGAAGACGGCGCGGCGCCTTACGTCATACTGCCGAGCGCGCGTTATCCGGTGATTCGCTTTTGCCGCGCCCCGGACGACTGCGCCCTTGCGCTGAGCGCCGTCAGCGGGCGGCCGATCAGCCTGACGGCGCCGACCACGCTGTTGGTGACGCTGCACAAGAACCTGTTTCTCGGCTTTCCCGGTCGGGTGTTTCTCAGCCTGTTCGGCATTGCGTTCACTGTGTTGCTGATCAGCGGGATCGCGCTGCATGGCCGACGGCTGCGCCAGCTGTTGCAGCTGCGGCGGCGTCAGGGGCTGCGGGTGCTGCTGTTCGATCTGCACAATCTGTTGGGGCTTTGGTGCTATCCGTGGCTGGTGATGTTCGCTTTGACCGGCGCGCTGTCCGGCCTTGGCGCGCTCGGTACGGTGCTGCTGGCCGACCGCGTCAGCCCCGGTGCGCCGCAGCGGGTGATGGCGCAGTTGATGGGCGGCGCGCAGCCCGCGCCGCCGATGCCTGACGCCGGGCGTACTCCCGCGCAGACGCTGGCGGCGCTGCGGCGCCAGGCGCCGGAATTTACGCCGCAAACCCTGCAGCGCGCGCCGGATGGCGCACTGCTGGCGGTGGGAGGCGTCATCCGCGGCATTCCCAGCAGCGCGCTGTTCGAGCAATTTCGTTTCGGCAGCGGAGAGCAGCCGGCGCTGATGCGGCGCAGCGCCGCTCGTCAGGGGCCATGGACGCGCGCGTTCATCGCCGTGCAGCCGTTGCACTATGGCCAATACGCCTGGTTGCCGCGGGCGGCGGCGGCGGTGAGCGCATTGCATTTTCTGGCCGGGTTCGGCGCGGCGACGCTGGCGCTGAGCGGGCTGGGATTGTGGTGCCTGCGGCAGCCGCAGCGCCGTGCCGCGCGCTTTATCACCGGCGTCTGCTGCGGTCTGACGGTGGCGGGAAGTTTGCTGTTGGCCGCCCGGCCGCTGGCGGCGTTCCCTGCCGCATGGCTGTTTTGGGGAATGTGGGGCACGGTGGCGCTGTCGGCGTGGCGGGTTTGGCCGGGGTGGCTCTTGTTCGGCAGCGGAATGGTCGGCGGCACGGCGCTGCTGGCGGCGGCGCTCGGCCATATGCTCAGCGCCGGCCCCGGCCTGTACTGGCTGGACAGCGCTTTATTGTTGGTCAGCGCGGCCCTGTTCGCCGCCGGCGCCTTGTTATGGCAATCGCGCGGCGCCTGGCCGCGCCAATCGGAGTAAAATATGCGACAACTATTGCAACATCGGCATCTGGTGCTGACCCTGGGGCTGCTCTATTTCAGCCAGGGCATCCCGATCGGCATCGCCATGGATGCGTTGCCGACCCTGCTGCGCCATGACGGCGCCAGCCTGCAGGCGCTGGCGTTTTTGCCGCTGGTGGGGCTGCCCTGGGTGGTGAAGTTTCTTTGGGCGCCGCTGGTGGACAATCACTGGTCGCCGCGCTTCGGACGCCGCCGCAGTTGGATTATTCCGCTGCAGTGCGTAGTGACGCTGTGCCTGATCCTGCTCAGCGCGGTCGGCATTTCCGCAGCGGCGGCCGGGCTGTGCGTCGCGCTGCTGGTCGTCGCGTCGCTGGCCAGCGCTACGCAGGATATCGCCACCGACGGCATGGCGGCGGAACACGTCAGCGGTGAGTTGCTGTCGCGCGTCAATGCCATTCAAATCGCCGGGGTGATGAGCGGCTTCTTCGTCGGCGGGGCGGGCATGATGATGCTGAGCGCCAGAGTCGGCGTGCAGGGTGCGCTGCTGGCGATGGCGATCTTCCCTGCCGCCAGCCTGCTGGCGATTGGCCGCTTCCGGCAACACGCCGATCTGCCGCCCGAACGCGCCGCTTCGCGTCCGGCCAGCCTGCTGCGCACGCTGCGCCGTCGCGGTGCGGCGCGGTTGCTGACGCTCACGCTGCTGTCGGCGGTGACCGCGGTATCCGGCTTCGGGTTGGCCAAGCTGTTTTTAACCGATCACGGTTGGACGCCGGCGCAGATCGGCCAGATAGGCATGGCCGGCGGCATGGTGACGCTGGTGCTCGGGTGCGGCGGCGGCGCCTGGCTGGTGAGCCGGCTCGGGGTGTGGAAGGCGTTCGCGGTTGGCCTGGGTTGCGCGCTGGGTGCCGCGTTATGCTGGCTGGCGATGGCCAACTGGGGCCTGCAACCCGGCGGCGTGATCGCCGCGGTGATGGGAGGCGCGCTGGCTTCCGGCGTGACCTCGGTCGCCATCATGACTGCCGGCATGCAGTTCGCCGCGCAGGGCGATCAGGCGGGCACCGACATGACCATGGTGCAAAGCTCGCGCGATATCGGGGAAATGGTCAGCAATATGCTGATGGTGGGGATGACCGCCAGCTTGGGCTACCGTTTTTCCTTCGCGTTGGCTGCCGCGCTGGCTGTATTGCTGTTGGGGATCTCTATGTATAATTATCGACGCCATGCGGCGATGAACTGACTTAATGCATTGCAGATGTTAAAAATTAATATGACTTGCTTGTGTTAAATTTCATCAATTAACACGCGCCACGTAATCCCTCTTGGTTCGGGGGCTACGTCGGGGTCACAAATTTTTCCGGAATTGATCGCCTTACCTGTCCCAGATAAGCACAGCCTAGTTGCCGAAGTGCGGATCGGTGTGATGATGAGTGAATCGATCTGCCGAACCCATTGGACGCTCAATCGTCGCGCCGCCTATAGTGGCAGTGCCCCGAATACATGCAGCAACACCAGGGCATCCTATAGGCTGTTGAACGGCCAATATCATAACGACAAGCTCCCCAAACCGGCTCAGGCCGGTTTTTTTGTACCTGCGGTTCAGGCTGTTCACCCTGTAGGTGAACAGGGGGTGTACACCGAGAAGGTAGCTATACATCAATCAATTCATTGAAATAAAAGGATAAATTTAAATGGTGTATAGGGTGAACAGTTTTTCTATAAATCTTTTTTTTGTGGCTGTGAGTCCAAGAAATAAAAGCTGCGATCAGAAAATAGCGACAGTAAATTATGCGTAACAATAATTTTTGGTTTGGGTTCGTGACACGGAACCTAACCGAGCTCTTTGTATGGTTGAATTTTATGCTGTTGTCAGAGCAATAGTATAATCTTCCAGCGTTTCACGAAATTTATACTGGGGGCACAAAAGGGGGCATAATCTTGATTTGTTTTTAATAATATTATATTTTTCAGTAACTTGATTGGTGATTTGAGTCCGGCCTTCGCACCATTAAGTACCGCGCGAACAAGAAGCCACCGAAAGGTGGTTTTTTTGTGCCTGGAATTTGGTTGCGAACAGTCCCCTGCCTTTGTTCCTTGCTAACTCATAAGTAGAGTTGTGTGTTTTGGGGTCATTCATATATCGCGATACGCCTTGGCTCAGTGCCATTGAGACTGATTTGACCGAGATTTGCTGATGCGACTGGCATGATTGCTGCCCAGTGAGAGGGCTCATAATCGATCTGATGAAATAGCTTATCTAGCGCATCAGTTGGCAAATTCGTGTAGAGATGCATCATTCATGTGATATTGATATTCATTCTCAATAAAGTGTATCAGTGATATGATAAGCACTTCCAAAATAAAGCCAGGGATGCTTTGATTAAATGTCTATTAAACCTCTATTTTTTATGTCCTTTCTTGCTTTGTCAGCCTGCAGTACGAATAAAGTCGTGGATACTTTTTCGGGAACACCGGGTACAGCAGGAATGGCATATTGTGTACGAGACTTGTGGGAGAATGATGCCATTGCCAATAATTATCCCAGCGGTCCAATCCGTATACTAGAAAATCGTAGTGGCACTGGCAGTTACTATGTTTTTGATGAGAAAGGGGAGGAGATGGTACAGGCCAAAGGTACGATTGGCTTGTGGTTTGGAGACAAGCCAGAAAAAATTGAAGTTAATTTCGTTATTCCCCAGGATAAGTCGATGACCGTTAGGGCAACACGCAGGCTAGAACTGAGCAAACAGTGTGCGGTTATCCCAACCAAGGTGCGAGAGGACAAATACTTACCGTCGGTGATTTGCACAGATAAGACCGCTTGCAACTTCAGGCGCGATATTTAAAAACACGCTGAATGTGTGATTACGTCAGTGAAGATGAGAGCGGTAGCTCATCATCTGGCAGCGTTAGTACAGTGCGAACAAGAAGCCACCGGTAGGTGGTTTTTTGTGTTAGGGATTTGCCCTGTATGGCTCATTTCAATTATCAGCCACGGGGTGATGCGCTTTTCACTTTAGTAAAAACCAGATCGTCCTGATGCTTTCATAACGCATATATAATTGACATTAAATGAAAAAATTGCATTTCATTGAACTCTTTCAGAACAAGGAGTTCCAGGATGGAGCCACAACAGAAAGAGATCACGCGGGCGTTAACGCCGGGCGAAGTCAACCTGGCGCGTTCAGCGTTTGGTAACACTATTTTCTATCTGAGCGTGGTGGTGCTACCTGTTTTTGGGCTGCAGAATCAGTACACGGCGATGAGCTCGCACGGGGAGTTGGGCCGTATATAAAAAATTATGCGAGCTAGGATCCTGAAGTGCAGCATCTTTTTATTCATGAGGGAAGTGCCAGTAAGAGAGCTTACGCTTTCTTGTTTTATTTTTTCTTTCCCCATGGAAGGTAATATAAATAGGTTAAATCGTCTAATTTGAAATTGATATAATCACCAACATTGCTTTTAACGGGCGGTAACTCGCTAAAAATAAATAAATATAGAGGTCTTGGTGGCGTGGCCATCGCAAGCTCATCCAGCTTCTCTCGTGAGGTTCTACGGTATTCGGAGCTATCAACAAGGCGAGAAGGGATAAAAAATGTTGGTTTATATTTTATCATTCCTGCTTTCATCTCATTATCGAAACGGACCAAGTAGTAGTCATCTTTACGGTTAATCCACGCTTTACCATAGTAAATTCGTGGCTCATCGATATATGTGCTTAAGTCTTTTCTGTCATTAATACTGATGAAGAAATCCCTTAAGTGGAGCTTACCTTCAGCTGTATTTAGGAAGAAATTCTCTTTTGCAATAAACGAATTAACCAAACCAGAAAGTCGTTTTCTGGAGTGACGACGTTGGTTATTATCTTCTTGCTCCTCACCCGCTATTTTTCGTTGACGCTTTGTTATGTCTTCTTCATCCCCTGAAGAGGGAATATCACGAATAAAACGCATATTTAGTGGAGACAAGTCAATGTCAACAATATCATCTCGTATAAAAGGAAGGGCTTCAGGGTCTTCTCTGACTGATTTTACTCGTCGTAGGTCTTCGTCCGTTTCGGCTTCAAGTTGGCAACCAGGGCTATGCTCGGAAACAAACTTAAAATAAGGATCGCGTTTGCGCAGTCGTTTTGGTCTGTCCAGGTTGGCACATGTGACTTGAGCTAAGCAATTTTTTTCAGGGCATTTAAATAGATGCTTTGATGCTACGATCTTTTCAGCGAATAATTTGTCAGCCTCTTCTGCTGTAATATCTTTTCCTAATTCAATGCTATAAGCCCGTTCGATTCTCATGCATTATCCTAATTTGAAGGTTGATTATACTTTGTTCTCTCTTCGCATCGCATGCTTGTAGATGTTTATCACTGTATAAACATGATTCGTCTTGATTTAGTTTCACAAAGTTGCAATTTTATGTCTCTACAAAGGTATTCCAAAATCCAGTCGATAAAGGTAAAGTGAGATTTCTTTGTTGAAGTTATATAACACATTGTTTTTTCTAACCTGAATGTTGTGAATAGAACCAGTATATTAGATGTTGAAAGATATTCCGATACTGGTTAGTTGAACATGTCGCATTTCGGAGCATATATGGCTATGGTTGGGCTAACTTGGGATCAGACTCTACGTTTTCGCTTGCTTGAGATCGTGTTGCAATGGGAGGGGCGGTTGACGACTAACCACCTTTGTACTGCTTTTAATATAGGCCGCCAACAGGCATCACGAGATATCAATTGGTATATAAATAATTATGCGCTGAACGGCGTAGAGTATGATTCTAAGCTAAAGGGATTCAGGCCGACCGCGCAATTTGTACCAAAGTTCAGTGAAGGGAAAGTTGATGAATACCTGATGCTGCTGCATCAGGAAAAACAGCAGACGAATGAATGCTTTGATAAGGGAGCTACTCTGCCATTAATGGATCTTCGATATGGTCATATCGAAATCTTGAGCGTCCCAACTCGTCATGTTAACCCAATAATGGTACGCGGATTGGTGCAGGCGGCGCGTTATCAATTGAGAGTGGATGTTGATTATGTTTCCCTCAACTCTGGGGAGCAAAGTGGCCGCAACATTGTTCCGCACACATTGGTTTATGATGGGATTCGTTGGCATGTTCGAGCTTATTGTGAGAAAAAAGGGAATTATTTGGACTTCGTCATGAGCCGTTTTCGCGGTATTCCTGAGTTGCTTGATGCCTCGGACAGAGGGCGGGATAAAGATAGTGAATGGAACACTTTTGTGACAGCCATTGTCGTACCGAATCCAGAGCTGAATGCTGCTCAACGCGCGATTATTGCCAGTGATTATGCGATGAGAGATGGGCATTTGTTGATTACTCAGCGGATGCCTTTGCTTCATTATGCTTTGGAGCGTTTGCAGGTAAATTTCACCGGGGAACATAGGGAAAATCCGTTGTTACATCCGTTGGTACTAAAAAATCGCCATGATTTGGTCTTGCAGGGGTGCTATTTCAAACTTACTGGCAGAGATTTTTCCATGGAGGAATAGATTTCCTTTAAGACCCAATGCGGTTGATATTTTGAATACCCTCAGAGTTTTTGCTGAATAATCAACCGCATTGTAACTGCCTATTACTATTTCACGGCTAATAATGTTGGTTGTTATCTTTATCGGTTTCTCTAATATTTAATCTGAAAAATATTTCATCTCTTAAAATATTTAATAAATCAATGGATTTGGATATATTCACATGGTTTACTTTTTATGTGGATATCCGTATGCCGTTTACCGTAATCGCAGAAATGGATGAGTCAAAGTGGGATGATAAGACCGGTGAGGAGTATCACTTCCCTAAGCGTTACACCGCTATGCTTACTCCTGGTACTCGAGTGGTTTACTACAAAGGTAAGTTGAGAGATAAGCTCTACCGAGATGAACGAATGACGGATGAACCGCATTACTTTGCGGTAGCTACTATTGCCTATGTTTATTCCGATCCAAATGCGCAGAATGGGGAATTATACGCGATAGTCGAGGATTTTCAGCCTTTCACTAAACCGCTGTTGGCAAAGACCGCCACAGGTTATTTCGAGGTGATCCCGGCAAGTCGCCAATCGAACTATTGGCGTGATGGCGTGCGGCCAATCACTAAGGACATTTATCAGGCAATTGTGGCACAGGCGGTACTTGGCCCGGTGATTGAGTCTGTGATTGAAGAAGAGGATTACAACCAAAGTCTAGAATCTGCGGACACTCCTCAAGAAGGGGCAAAGATTGGTTATTTCACCACCAAATATGAGCGTAATCCCAAGTTAAGACGTGCAGCCCTGAAGTTACACGGTTCAACTTGCTGTGCTTGTGGTTTCAACTTTGAGGCCTTTTACGGGGACTATGCTGAAGGGTTTATCCATATCCACCACGTGGTGCCGGTCTCGGAATTTGGCGGAAAGAAAACAGTAGATCCTCAAACCGATCTGGTGCCCGTTTGCGCTAACTGCCATAGCATCATTCATCGTAAAAAAGATAAAACGCTTTCTATTGATGAGCTTAGAGAAATGATTGAGCGGCAGAAAGTATAGCGCTAATCTTTCAGTTCAAAAAAGAAGACGGTAGTTATGCAGTCTTCTTCACTGCAAGAAATACCCTATTTGCGTGAGTTATATGATGAGGTTTTACTTGGAAATTGAACTAGCCATTCTTAAATAGCGCCTTCTCGACCATCTCAGACACTACAACGCTTGAACACACCTCCTCGATAAAGCAAAAATCCCCAGCGCGCTGCCCAATGCCAGGGCGCTGGCGGCTGCCGTGGATAGCGCGAACTCGCGCGTGTAGGGCAGCAGCAGGCCAACCGCAGAGAGGCTGCCCAACAGCAGGCTAAAGAACAGCGCTTTTTTACGATAGGGCGCCTTTAGGTTGAGATAGGCGGCGACGGCGCAGACGATAAGGGGGCCGACCAACAGCGGCAGAATGATGAGCGCCCCGGCGAGGAGATTGGATAGCCCAACGTCCTCTACGCCGGCGTAAGAGACAATAAGAAACATGATGCCGATGGCTAACACCGTGCTCAGTTTGATGACGATATAGGCGCTCGCGCACAGGTTAAGCGCCTTTAATCCTACTATCATCACGTTGTTTGCCATCGTTCATCCTTGAGTTTGCTGGATATGGGCCGTGTTGGCCTGGGGAATGGTTTATCTTACCCCAACCCCCCAATCCTTCCCCGAATCTCCTCCTCCGGCAGGTCCACGCCGATAAACACCAGCGTACTCTTGCGCTCTTCCTCAGGCAGCCATTCCCGATCCCAGTCGGCGTTGTACAGCCGCTGCACGCCCTGGAACAGCAGGCGGCGCGGCTCGCCTTCGATAGACAAAATGCCTTTGTAACGCAGCAGGTTGTCGGCGTATTCCAGCAGCAGGCCTTCCATCACTTCGGAGATTTGCATCAGCGGCAGCGGGCGCTCCAGCGTCACTACGATCGAGCGGATGTCGCTCTGCGGCTGCGGGATGCGGCGGAACAGCGGGGCGGCTGGCGTCAGGTTCAGCTTGTCGTTCAGCGTGAAGCCTTCGATGTCGAACAGCACGCTCAGATCGATGTCGCCGTGCGTCACCTTGTACACCGGCGCGCGGGCGTTCATCCGCTGCAGCCGCTGGATCAGCGCCTCGCAGTCCGGCGCCACGTCGGTTTTGGTCAGCAGGAGGCGGTCGGCGTAGCCCACCTGCGCCTGGGCGATGCTGAACTGGCTCAGCTGTTGGTCGGCGTGCGCCGCGTCCACCAGGGTGATGATGCCGTCCAGCAGGAAGCGCTCGCACAGGATCTCGTGCGAGAAAAAGGTCTGGGTAATCGGGCCGGGATCGGCCATGCCGGTGCATTCGATGATCAGCCGATCGAACGCCAGCTGGCCGCTGTCGACGCCGTCCAGCAGATCCAGCAGCGCGTCCGCCAGCTCGTTGGATTTGCTGCAGCAGATGCAGCCGTTGCTCAGGGTGGTGATGCGGCTGGCGCGATCGCCGATCAGCGCGTCGTCGATCGGCACTTCGCCGAACTCGTTCTCGATGACCGCGATTTTATAGCCGTGTTCGGCGTTCAGGATGTGGCGCAGCAGGGTGGTTTTGCCGGCGCCCAAAAAGCCGGTCAGGATGGTGACTGCAATGGGTTTCATACGGGTCCTTGTGACTGCGGGTTAACAGCAGCGCATGCCGCCTTTGCCGTCGCCGCCGTAGCGCGCTTGCTGGCGCTCGCGGAAAAATTCTTTATAGGTCATCACCGGCTTGTCCGGGTGGTTGTCTTTCATGTGCTGGACGTAGGTATCGTAGTCAGGCACGCCCACCAACATGCGCGCCGCCTGCCCAAGATATTTCCCCGCCTGGCCGAGATTTCCGAACATAAGCCTTCTCCAACTTTACCCTGCATCACTACAGCGCTTGCTTAAGCCTGATATTAGGGGAAGCCGGGGGATGGGGTTCCCGCAGGGATGCCCCACCTCCGGGTCGCCCCGGGTATCTCGATTGCATCGCGCCGCACGCCTGGCATCTTGCGATACGTAGGCCGTGCGGCTTTGGGTACTACTTAACGTTTATTATGCAGGGTATCCGTTAAATCACATCAATGCTGGGTCGAAACTTTGACCTCCCCCTCAGTTACGCCGTCGGTGGGCGCGGCCTGCGGCACCGGCACGTAAGGCGTTTCCTGGTCGGTGCGTTTCGGGTTTTTGTGCGCCGCCATCGCGGTTTTCACCCCGTAGAAGATGATGCTGTACACCACCAGCAGGAACAGAATGCTCAGCCCGGCGTTGGTGTAGTTGTTTATCACGATGTGGTTCATGTTGGCGATCTGCTGGGCGCTCAGCTCGGCGCCGCCCTCGGCTATTTTGCGTTTGTACTCGCCGGCCAGGAAGAAGAAGCCTTCCAGCTGCGGGTTGTCGCTGAACAGCTTCAGGCCCAGCGCATAGGTGGTGCAGATCAGCAGCCACACCGCCGGCAGCACGGTCACCCAGATGTATTGGGTGCGCTTCATCTTAATTAGCACCACGGTGCCCAGCACCAGCGCCACGGCGGCCAGCATCTGGTTGGAGATGCCGAACAGCGGCCACAGGCTCTTCACGCCGCCGAGCGGATCCACCACGCCCTGATACAGCAGGTAGCCCCACAGCCCGACGCAGCCGGCGGTGCCGACGATGCCGGCCACCAGCGAGTCGGTTTTCTTCAGGAACGGCACGAAGTTGCCCAGCAGATCCTGCAGCATAAAGCGGCCGGAGCGGGTGCCGGCGTCCAGCGCGGTCAGGATGAACAGCGCCTCGAACAGAATGCCGAAGTGGTACCAGAAGCCCATGTTGGCGCCCGGAATGATCTGGTGGAACACGTGGGCGATGCCCACCGCCAGCGTTGGCGCGCCGCCGGCGCGGTTCAGCACCGAAGGTTCGCCGATGTCGGTGGCGGTCTGCAGGATCTGTTCCGGGCTGATGACGAAGCCCCAGGAGCTGACCGCCGCCGCCGCATGCACGGTCACGTCCTTCAGCGAGGCCATGATCATCGGCGCGTCTTCGGTGCCCAGGCGGTGCAGATCCGGCATGGTGATGCCCAGCGCCGCCGGCGGGGTATTCATGGCGAAGTACAGGCCCGGCTCGATGATGGAAGCCGCCACTAGCGCCATGATGGCGACGAAGGACTCCATCAGCATCGCGCCGTAGCCGATAAAGCGCGCGTCGGTCTCATTGGCCAGCAGCTTCGGCGTGGTGCCGGAGGCGATCAGCGCGTGGAAGCCGGAGACCGCGCCGCAGGCGATGGTGATGAACAGGAACGGGAACAGGGTGCCTTTCCACACCGGGCCGGTGCCGTCGACGAACTGGGTCACCGCCGGCATTTTCAGCTCAGGGTTGAGGATCACGATGCCGATCGCCAGCCCGACGATCACGCCGATTTTCAGGAAGGTCGCCAGGTAGTCGCGCGGCGCCAGGATCAGCCATACCGGCAGCAGAGCGGAGACGAAGGCGTAGCCGATCAGCGTGAAGGTGATGGTGGTGTCTTTAAAGGTCAGCGCCGGGCCCCAGTACGGGTCGTGCGCCACTACGCCGCCGAACCAGATGGCGGCCACCAGCAGCACGATGCCGATGATTGACACTTCACCCACGCGGCCGGGGCGCAGGTAGCGCATGTAGATGCCCATAAACAGCGCGATCGGCACGGTGGAGCAGACGGTGAACACGCCCCACGGGCTTTCCGCCAGCGCTTTCACCACGATCAGCGCCAGCACCGCCAGGATGATGATCATGATCAGGAAGCAGCCGAACAGCGCGATGGTGCCCGGTATCGGCCCCATCTCTTTTTTGATGATCTCACCGAGCGAGGCACCGTTGCGGCGCGAGGAGATGAACAGCACCATAAAGTCCTGCACCGCCCCCGCCAGCACCACGCCGCCCAGCAGCCACAGCGTGCCGGGCAGGTAGCCGACCTGCGCGGCCAGCACCGGCCCCACCAGCGGCCCGGCGCCGGCGATGGCGGCGAAGTGGTGGCCGAACAGCACGTTCTTGTTGGTCGGCACATAGTTCAGGCCGTCGTTGTTGACCACCGCCGGGGTGGCGCGGCCGGCGTCCAGCTTCATCACCTTAGTGGCGATGTACAGGCTGTAGTAGCGGTAGGCCACCAGATACACCGCCACCGAAGCGACGACGATCCACAGCGCGCTGATGTGTTCGCCGCGGCGCAGCGCCACCACGCCGAGGCAGGCTGCGCCGAGTATCCCCAGCAGCATCCACGGAATGTGCTTTAAAATCCCCTCTCGTTTCATGAGGTATCCTTAATTCCAGTCTGCAAAATATGAATGAACTCATCCGCTTGTAAGAGATGTCAGAGTGGCGCGGTGAGCCGTAGCGTCTTTCCCGAGGTAAGGCGGGTTTAGGAACAGCTCATCATCGCCGGGGGTAAGGGGGGAAGACAGGCGTATTTCGGTCAGCGGTCAGATCCGCCGGGTGAACGGTTGGATTGGCGGGGTAAGCGGTTTGTTGCATAACCAACAGCCGCCCGTCAGCCGCTGTTGCCAATGCAGCACCCGCCCGAACTCGCTGGCTTTAAACGCCCGGTTTTTCAGCCAGATGCCTTAATGCGGCGGTTGGCACACATCCTGCTATCGGTTTTATAACCAAAACAATGTTTTCAATATTTGTAAGTCAATAATGGTTATATGCGCGCCGCATAACGGCGCCGACGGTCAGAGGGAGAGAAGCATGTCAGCAGCAAACCACTCGCAGCAGCCGATTCAGTTCGCCTACTGGGTGCCGAACGTTTCCGGCGGCCTGGTGATCAGCAATATCCCGCAGCGCACCGGTTGGGACATCGGTTATAACCGCAAGCTGGCGCAGATCGCCGAGCGCGCCGGTTTCGACTACGCGCTTACCCAGATCCGCTTCACCGCCGGTTACGGCGCGGAAAACCAGCACGAATCGGTGTCGTTCTCACAGGCCCTGTTGGACGCCACCGAGAAACTGAAAGTGATCGCCGCGCTGCTGCCGGGGCCGTGGAACCCCACGCTGGCGGCCAAACAGATCGCCACCATCAGCCATCTTTCCAACGCGCGCATTGCGGTGAACATTGTCAGCGGCTGGTTCCGCGGCGAGTTCAAGGCCATCGGCGAGCC
Organism: Serratia bockelmannii; assembly: GCF_008011855.1. Classification (GTDB taxonomy): domain Bacteria; phylum Pseudomonadota; class Gammaproteobacteria; order Enterobacterales; family Enterobacteriaceae; genus Serratia; species Serratia bockelmannii. The sequence goes on along the minus strand of NZ_VOUX01000002.1, from coordinate 307,967 downwards.
GTGGCTGGATCATGAGGAGCGCTACCTGCGTTCGGAAGAGTTTATCCGCTGCCTGCGCGGCATCTGGACTGAACCCAGCTTCACCTTCGCCGGCGATTTCTACCGTTTCCGCGACTACTCGCTGAAGCCGAAGCCGCTGGCGCCGTTGCCGGAAATTTTCCAGGGCGGCAGCTCACGCGCGGCGCGCGACATGGCGGCGCGGGTCTCGGACTGGTATTTCACCAATGGCAACAGCGTGGAGGGCATTCGCCGGCAGGTGGAGGACATCCAGAGCAAGGCGCAGGCCAATCACCATCGGGTGAAGGTGGGGGTGAACGGTTTCGTCATCGCCCGCGAGAGCGAACAGGCGGCGCAGGCGGTGCTGCAGGAGATCATCGATCACGCCAACCCGGAGGCGGTGCAGGGCTTCGGGCACGAGGTGAAAAACGCCGGGGCGGCCTCGCCCGAGGGCGAGGGCAACTGGGCCAAGTCCACCTTCGAAGATTTGGTGCAGTATAACGACGGGTTTAAAACCAACCTCATCGGCACGCCGCAGCAGATCGCCGAGCGCATCATCGCGTTGAAAGACGCCGGGGTGGATCTGCTGTTGCTGGCATTTCTGCACTTCCAGGAAGAGGTGGAGTACTTCGGACGCGAAGTGATCCCGCTGGTGCGCGAACTGGAGCGCCAGCGGGCAGCGGCCTGAGCGTTCAACCCGTTTGCAGAGTTTGTAGCAGGTGGATAAAGGCGGCGCTGAGCGGCGGCGTGGCCGGCTCATGGCGGGTAAAGACGTAAAAGCGCGCGCTGATGTCGATCTCGTGCGTCGGGATTTTCTGCAGGTGCAGCTGCGGGGCGTAGTGCGCGACCACCCGATCGCTCAGCAGCGCGATATAGCCCTGCTGCCTGACCAGGCACCAGGTCGCCAGAAAGGAGTCGGTCTCGACGATCTGGCCGTGCGGCGTGTAACGCTCGGCGATCTCGCGGATGGCGGCATGCCCCACCGAGCAGGAGCGCGGCACCACCCATTTGGCTTCGGCCGGCGGCTGCCCGGCGCCGGTCAGGTCGCCCCCTTGATAGAGCGAGAAGCGCTCGCTCTTCAGCGCCTGCATGGCCAGATCGGCGCCGCCCGCCGCGCCGTTCAGGCTGCTGACCGCCAAATCCAGCTCACAGTTTCTCAGCCGGGCGAGCAGGCCTTCCGGGCCGTCTTCCACCACCGTCACCCGGGTATGCGGGTAGCGGCGGTTGAAGCCTTCGAGCACCTGGGGCAGGTAGCACAGCAGCGGATCGACGCTCATCCCCACCCGCAGGCGCTTCTCGCCGCCGGCGCTCATGCCGCGCAGCTCGTCAAACGCGCTGAGCAACTGATTGGTGGCGGCGTCTATCCGCCGGTAAAATAGCTCGCCGACCGCCGTCAGGCGCACGCCGCGGTTGCTGCGCTCCAGCAGCCGCGCGCCGATGGACATTTCCAGCTCTTTGAGCACCCGGCTTAGCGTCGGTTGCGAGACGGCCAGTTTTTTCGCGGCATCGTGCAAACTTCCGCAGTGAACGATGTCTTTGAACATCGTCAGATGAGCCAGTTTTGGCATGGTTTTCATGGTGGATCTCCCTGGAAGTGAACGGCATTAGCCGGAGCCGGCGATGCGGCTGTAATAGGCCTGTTTCATCATGCTGTCGTTCAGCAGTTTATTGATGGTCTGGTCGAGCACCGGCGTGGTGACGGAGGCCGGCATCAGCGTGGCGGTGATCTCCACGTCGTCGTCGCCAAAGGGTTCGATATCCAGATGCGAGATAAAGCAGTTTTCTCCTTGCAGCACCTGTTTGAATTTGGCCAGCGCTTCACGCTGTTCATGCTCGAAGGCAATGACGCAAATCTGGTAGGTGGATTCGCCGTTAACGTCATTGAAGGGCTGTTTGTTGACCATATTGACCAGAGGGCGCAGCAGGGTGTTGGCGGCGAGCACGAACAGCGTGGCGGCTAGCGCATCGCCGTACAGGCCGCAGCCGGCGCAGGCGCCGACCGCCGCGGAGCCCCAGAGCGTGGCGGCGGTGTTCAGGCCGCGGATGTTCATCCCTTCTTTCATGATGGCCCCGGCGCCGAGAAAGCCGACGCCGGAGACCACGTAGGAGATGACGCGCACCGCGCCGCCGCTGCCGTCGATGGTCATGGCCAGGTGGACGAAGATCGCCGCGCTGGTGGCCACCAGCGTATTGGTGCGCAGCCCGGCGGTGCGCTGGCGGAATTGTCTTTCGTAGCCGATGGCGGCGCCCAGGACGGACGCGGTCAGCAGCGTCAGCAGTGTATGAATGAAATGCATGATAATAACTCGATGTATTATCCGCTTATCATGAGCCACCCGTGGTGGGGTGACTCTTGATAAACAGGTAGTTAAGTTGGCGGGATCCGTCCCGCCAGGCCAGGGCGGCGCTCAGTGCGCGGCGGCGATCTGCCGGCTGAGCGTCTCGCTGATTTTGTCCGTCAGCGGCTGCATCCCCTCGCGGGTGCGCGTCTCGCGGCGCTGCGCGATGTGATAGCAGCCGTCGAGGGTGCCGGCGCCCAGCAGGAGGATGCGATCAGACATCATCACCGCTTCCTCTACGCTGTGGGTCACCAGCACGATGGAGCGGGTTTTGATCTGGCGCGTGCTCCAGATGCGCAGCAGATCGCTGCGCAGGTGTTCGCCGGTATAGACGTCCAGTGCGGAAAAGGGCTCGTCCAGCAACAGCAGCATCGGTTCTACCGCCAGCGCGCGCGCAAAGCCGACCCGTTGGCGCATGCCGCCGGAAAGCTCGCGCGGGTAGGCGTCGCGGTAGGGCGCGAGACCGACCAGATCGAGCATTTTCAGCGTCTGGGTTTCGACCACCTGCGGCGGCAGATCCTGCGCCTGCAGCCCGAAGGCGATATTTTGATAGACGTTCAGCCACGGGAAAATGGCGAAGGTCTGGAACACCATGTTGATCTGCGGATTCGGCCCCGAGACTTTTTTATCCCCCAGCATCACGGTGCCCAGATCCGGCGCGATCAGGCCGGAAAGTATGCGCAGCAGGGTGGATTTGCCCGAGCCGGACTGCCCCAAAATGCTGACGACCTCGTTATCGTAGAGGCGCAGGTTGATTTCATTCAGCACCAGGCGTTTTTTTTTACCGGTAGGCTGAACGCTTTTGCTGACGTTATTAACCGTCAGCAACGTGGTTTTTTTTACCATCATGATGTTTCTCCACTCAATTAAAAATATGAGCATGGGAAAATGGCCGATAGTTATCGCCGCGCAGGGGTAAAATAAATGCGAGCGCAAATAAGCCTGAGCGTTATCGGACTGTTAATAAGCGTATGCTGGAAGGATTAGCCTGTCAGGCGCGCCGGAGCGGCGTACGCGGAGGCCATGCGCTGAAGGGGTAAAGCGAAGGGATGTGGTAACTGACGCATATCCTGACACTTTCAGGATGCAATGGGATGACTATTGCTCCTGTGACCTCAGCGATTCCAACAATAAAATAAACAACCAACTGTCGCCGTCCATATCATTTCCCCGTTATTTTTCGTGTGGCCATAATACGCGTGATATTGCCTGTGATTCAATGTGGTTAGGCGGAATTATCGCGGCAAAATGTAATTTAATATGAATGCGGTAAAGTTTTTCTTTATTTATTAAACGGGGTGTCAACGAAAATCATGAGAATGAATATAGGCGCTATTTTATGGAAATATAAACCTGAATTAAACGAGAGAATAAGGGGCGGGCGGAAAGTCACAGAATAAACCGGCCGGAGAGCGTCCTCCGGCCGGGATGGGGATCAGAACTGATACATGATGCCGGTTTCGACGATGTCGTCGGCGCCGGCGCCGACGGCGTTCTGCCGTTGCAGCAGGTTGAGCTTGTACTCCACGTAGGTCGACATATTGGCGTTGAAGCTGTAGTTCAGCGCCAGATCCAGGTATTTGACCAGATCGGCGTCGCCGATGCCGGGCAGGTTACGGCCGCGCGTTTGCAGGTAGGCTACCGAGGGCGTGACGCCGGAATCGAAGTGATACTGCGCGACCGCCTCGACGGCGTCCGCGCGGGGGGCGAAGCCGGCGTAGCGATCGCCGTCGACGTAGGTCATGTTCTCGGTGCGCGCGTAGCTGGCCGCCAGGTAGAGGTTGTCCAGATCGTATTTCAGCCCCAGGGTCCAGGCCCGGGCGCGATCGCCGTCAGCCAGGCCGAAGCGCTGTTGCGCCAGCGTGCGCGCAGAGTTGGCGTAGGCGCCGCCAACGTTGAGCCCCACGCCGGTGTCGTAGGTGGCGGAAAAGGCGTAGCCATCGCCGTTTTGCGTCTGAATATCCTTCGCCCGCAGAGCGTCGTCCCCCCGATTCTTCCCCTGATATTGCAGGCCGAGATCCAGGCCGTCGACCAGGCCGCCCAGGCTGCGGTTGTGGTAGGTCAGCAGGCCGTTGGCGCGGCCGGTCATAAAGTTGTCGGCCGCTTCGTAGCTGTCGTTGCCGAATTCAGGCAGCACGTCCGTCCAGCCGGCCACGTCATACAGCAGGCCGTAGTTGCGGCCGTAGTCCAGGCTGCCCCAGCGGCCGAACGTCAGCCCGGCGAAGCCCAGCCGGGTATAGCTGTCGCCCGGCCCGGCGCTTTCCGCCTGATCGAGCCCCGCCTGATATTCCCATTGACCATACCCTGTCAGCCCGTCGGCGATCTGCGTCTCGCCTTTGAAACCGAAACGGGTGTAGGAGCGATCGCCGTTATTGTCGGCATCGCTGCTGAAGTAATGCACCCCGTTCAGTTGGCCGTACAGATCCAGTTTATTGCCGTCTTTATTGACGATTTCTGCCCCGGCGGCGGCCGCCGGCATCAGGATGACCAGCGCCATCAGTAAGCTTTTATGTTTCATTTCACTACCCTGAGTTAACGAAAATGCGGCCTTATCCGGCCGGTTGCGCCCGCGCGATTTTTTTGTACAGGCAGCTGCGGATCCGATCGGTGAGGTGCCGCAGGCTGTCCCGGTTGCGCGCCGCGCGGGGAATATTGATGCTGAATTCGTCATCGATCCGTTTGCTGGTCGCGTCCAGGATCAGCACCCGATCGGACATCAGCACCGCCTCTTCGACGTCGTGGGTCACCATCACCATGGCGCGCGTGCGCAGCCGGTTGTCTCCCCACAGCGCCAGCAGATCGCTGCGTAGTTTTTGCGCGGTAAAGATATCGAGGGCGGAGAAGGGCTCGTCCAGCAGCAAGACATCGGGCTCTACCGCCAACGCCCGGGCGAAGCCCACGCGCTGGCGCATGCCGCCCGAGAGCTCGCGCGGCCAGGCGTGCTCATAGCCGCTCAGCCCCACCAGGCGCAGCAGCGCCCCCAGCCGCTCGGCGATCGTCTGCGGCGGCAGCCGTTGCGCCAGCAGCCCGAAGGCGATGTTGTCGTACACCGTTAGCCAGGGATAGAGCGCGTAGGACTGAAACACCATGCCGGCGTTCGCGCTCGGGCCATTGATCGGTTTGCCCGCCAGGGTGAGCGTGCCGCTGTCCGGCGGGATCAGCCCGGCCAGCATGCGCAGCAGCGTGGACTTACCCGAACCGGATTGCCCCAGAATGGTGACGAACTCGCCGGCGTGCACGGTCAGCGACACGTCGCGCAGCACGGGGGTGGGGCGCTTGTTTTCGCCGATAAACGTCTTGTTCAGCCGGCGGGCGCTGATAATTACCTCTTGAGTCAGCATGTGGTTCCCCCTTGATCAGTCATATTTGAATTTGGTTTCCGCGATGCGATACAGCGGTTGCCAGACGAAGATGATGCACAGCGCCACCAGCGCGCACATGGCGGCGCAGCCCAGCGCAGACTCCGGGTTCTTGCCGGCGTCGGTGACGACGGAAATGAACGCGCCCAGCCCGGTGGCGCTGAGGGTGGTGCTGCCCCACTGGATCACCTCGGCGGCGATGGCGCTGTTCCAGGCGCCGCCGGCGGCGGAGATGATGCCCGTCACGATGTAGGGGAAGATCGCCGGCAGCATGTAGTAGCGCCACCAGCGGAAACGGCGCAGGCCGAAGGTTTCGCTGACCTCGGTGATCTGCGTCGGAATGGCGGAAACGCCGGCGATCACGTTGAACAACACGTACCACTGGGTGCCCAGCATGATCATCGGAATGGCCCACCAGCCGAGATCCTGGTGATAAATGGCGATGAAGGCGGCGATCAGCGGGTAGAAAATGTTGGGCGGAATGGCCGCCAGGATCTGGATGATCGGCTGGAAGATCTTCACCAGGCGCGGATTCAGGCCGATCCACACCCCCAGCGGCGTGAAGATCGCCACGCTAAGTAGCATGGCCGCGGCCACGCGCGCGGTGGTGAGCAGCATCCACTCCGGCAGCATGGCGAAGTACTGTTTGGGGAAGTATTCCCACAGCCGGTAACCGAACCAGACGCAGGCCAGCACCACGCCGAGATACCACAGGCTGCGCCACAGCCAATTGCCTTTGGCGGCGAGGCGAAACAGGCGGTGCAGGCCGAGGGCGTACCACAGCCGCGGCAGCTTGAACAGCCACAGGTCAGCCAGCGCGCGCAGCGTGCGGCCGAGCGCCGCGCCGACGTGCGAGAAGGCCAGGCTGTTGTAAAACCACGGATTGCCGAGTGGGCGATTGGCGGTGACGTCTTCGTATTTGAAGCGGGCGGTGTAACGCACCAGCGGGCGGAAAACCAGCTGATCGAGCAGCACGATGTTGGCGGCCAGCGCGACGATCGCATACAGGATCGCCGGCACGTTCTGCTGCGCTAGCGCTTCGGCGATATAGGAGCCGACGCCGGGCAGTTCGACCGAGCGATCGCCGACCGGAATGGCCTCGGAGGCCACCAGGGCGAACCAGGCGGCGGATTGCGACACCATGGCGTTCCACAGCAGGCCCGGCACCGAATAGATGAATTCCAGCCGCCAGAAGCGTTGCCACGGGTTGTAATTGAAGCTGCGGGCGGCTTCATCCAGCTCCTTGGGCACGATGCGCAGCGTCTGATACAGCGTCAGCATCATGTTCCAGGCCTGGCCGGTAAACACCGCGAAGATGGCGGTGCACTCCAGCCCCATCACGCTGTGCGGGTAGAGGTTGAGAAAGTACACGGTCGTGAAGGTCAGGAACCCCACCAGCGGCACCGACTCCATAAAGTTGACGAAGGGCAAGATCACCCGGCGCAGCGGCGCATAGCGCGCGGCCAGCACGGCGAACACCACAGAAAACAGCAGCGACCAGGCCATGCCGAGGAGAAAACGCATGCTGGTTCTGAGCGAATAATAAAGCAGGTTCCAGGCATCGAGACTAATGGCAGAGACGTTTTGTTCATTGAAGTCGCCGTGCATGTCGCCCCACGCGCGAATAAAAAAGGCAATGAAGAAAACGCCGATGGCGATAACGATAAAGTCATTTAAATAAGACTTTCTGAAAATAGATGTACCCCGGTTATTTTGCATAACGCAATACCTTATTTTTCCCATAAGAAATCCGTCGCCGCTCGGGTAATAGGCCCGGCGACACCAGATAAATACCGCTGTAGCGGTTGAGACAGACGTTGTTTTCGCAGCGGGGCGATGGGCGGGCAGGCAGAGCGGGAAAGGCCGTCAGAAGGGGAGCGGTTGCCGCATTCCGTATCTTTCAGAATGCAACGTGGATGGCATTACTGAAAGGTGCCCAATAGCATTAGCATAAAACTAAAACTTTCATCGCCCATAGGGCCCTCCTCGGTTTAAATATGGCACGGAGAGGGTAATGTGTTTTGCTGATAAAAAGCAATTGGCGGCGTAGGGTTTTTACGGTTGATATGTAACAGGATGAATATTTATTTTTTAATCGCTATATTCAGAAAATGAAATAACCTATTTTGATGGCGGTAAATACGGTGAAAATAAATCACGGCGAAATAAAACGGCGCGCCCGAAGGGGGCGCACCGCCGTAAATTAATAAACCTGCCTGCCGTTGATGCCGGCGGGGAAAATGCCGGTGGCGAACAGATGCCCGTTGGCCTGGATCTGATCGTCGGGCAGCATCTCCAGCGGGAATTCGCCCGCCAGGCAGCTGAGAAAGGCGTTGCGATCGTCGGTGGTGGTAAAACCGATCAAATCGTAGAACAGCAGCGACGCGATCAACTGGCGATGTTCCGGGATGCGCCGCAGCAGCGCCGCCGACGGAAACGGCAGGTGGAAGAAGAACGCGCAGGCGTTCAGCAGCCCCTGTTCCTTCAGCGCCTGCGCGCAGGGCAGCAGCTGGTAGTCGTCGATGCAGACGATGTCGCCCGGACACAGGTGCTCGCAGGCGATATCGGCAAACCGGCGGTTCAGCTGCCGGTAGGCGCGGTAGTTTTCCGGCGTGAAGTGCGCTTTCTCCGGCTGGTTGTGGAACACCGGCCACAGGCCGTCGTGGTAGTAGCCCTGATAGTGGCGGCGGAACTCTTCGATCGACAACGGGAAGGTCACCTGATCATAACCGGCACGTTGGCGGCAACTGATCGGGCGCTGCGCGAAATTCTGCACGTCGCCGTTCCAGCCGAGCCACAGCCCCGGTTCGGCGTCGGCCGCCAGCGTCTGGCCGGCGCAGGCCAGATCCTTGCCGTCGCACTGCTTGTTGGAAATCAGCACCAAACGAGACATGAGGGTCTCCTTATCAGTGAAGGGCACGCAGGGCGTGCGCCGAACCATCGGCGCGCCAGGGCGCTTGCAGAGCGGGCAGCGTGACGCGCAGGCCGCGCAAAGCCGGGTGCGCCAGGCAGCAGCGCGTCAGCCAGCTTCCCAGCCCGACGCCGCGGTACTCGGCGCTGACGAACAGTTCGCTCACCGAGGCGAAGGTGGCGTAGTCGGTCACCATGCGGGCGAAACCGAGTAGGTGGCGCTTGCGGTATAGCCCGAAGCACAGGCCGTGGTGTACCAGGCGCTCCGCCGCCGCCCGATCCTGCAGGCTGAGGAAACGCTGGATCGCGTCGATATCCAACAACTGCCGATCGGTGCTGATATGAAAAACGCCTTTGCGCCAGCAGAGCAGCGGCTGCACGGACGCCCGTTGCGGTTGCATGTTCATGATTATCCTTAGGTTAACGAATCGGAGGTCGGTTACAGCATCCAGCCGAGTTCGGCGGCGGTGACCTGTTCCTCGAAGCGGCGCAGCTCGGCGCTTTTGCAGGTGTGCCACAGGGTACAGAACGCCGGGCCGAGCAGCTCACGCAGCGGATCGCTGTGGCGGAACAGTGCCAGCGCCTCCTGCTGGCCGAGCGGCAAGGGCGCGGCGTTATCGCTCTCGCAGCCGTTGACGGCGGGCGGCAGCGGCAGCGGGTGTTCCAGCCCGTGCAACAGGCCGCCGAGCATCACCGCCAGCGCCAGATAAGGGTTGGCGTCGGCGCCGGCCAGGCGGTATTCGATACGCTGGTTGGCGCTGTCGGCGCAGGGCAGGCGCAGCGCCACCGTGCGGTTGTTGTGGCCCCAGGAGGCGCGCTGCGGCACGTGCATGCCGGGGCGGAAGCGGCGAAACGCGTTGATGTTGGGCGCCAGGATCGCCATCGATGCCGGCATCAGCGCCAGCATGCCCGCCATCGCCTGCTGCATGTTATCGCTCAGTTCGCCCGGCGCGCCGGTCAGCAGGTTCTCGCCGTGCTCGTCCTGCAAGCTGATATGGAAATGTAGCCCGCTGCCGGCGGCGTGGGCGCAGGGCTTGGCCATAAAGCAGGCGTGCTGGTGATGCTGCTCGGCAATCTGCCGCGTCAGGCGTTTCAGCGCCATGATCTGGTCGCAGGCTTCCAGCACGCGCCGGCTGTGATGCAGATTCAGCTCGTATTGGCCGGAAGCGGCTTCGGCCACCACGCCGGTCAGCGGCAGGCTCTGCAGCCGCGCGTGCCGTTCGATGTCGCTCAGCAGCGCATGGTGGCGCTCGGGCGCATCCACCGCGAAGCTCTGCGTCGGGCAGGCTTCCGCCTCGGCGGGGTGCTGCGGATCCTGCAGGTAGAACTCCAGTTCGGCCGCCACCACCGGGAAGCAGTTGCGCTCGTGCAGGCGCTTCAGCACCCGTTGCAGCACCACGCGCGGCTCCAGCTCGCAGGCGTCGCCGTCGGCGTTTTGCATCGTCAGCAGCAGCTGGGCGTGGCGTTCGGGATCGCGCGCGCAGGGGCGCAGCGTGCCAGGCACCGGCAGGCATAGCCGATCCGGCTCGCCCGCCCGTTGCCCCAGCCCGCTTTCTTCAATCACCCGGCCGTGCAGATCCAGGGCGTAGATCGACAGCGGGAAGTAGCAGCCTTTTTCCAGCCCAAAGGCTTCGGCGATCGGCAGGCGCTTGCCGCGCAGCTGGCCGTTCAGATCGTGCAGATAAATATCCAACTGTTCGGTATCCGGATAGCGCTGCAGGTAGTGTTCCAGCTCTTTGCGGAAGGTGCGCGTCGGCGATGCGGGCAGCTCCGCCAGCAGAGGATTGAAGCCGATGATATTAGAATGCATGGCGCGCTCCAGAACGAAGACCGGTCACGGCCAGAGGCAGGGATAAACGCATGAGACAACTCTCTTGTGAGGCCATAGCGGCGATGTGAAAAGGGTATCTGCGGCGGCAAAAACTGTCTGTAAAAACGCCGTAACGTTAACGGGGCGCGGAATAAAAATGCCGTAAAGAGCGCGGCGGGCTGGCCGGGTCGGCACGGTCTATACTGGCGAGATGGGCCGTAGAAGGAGAGATAACGATGAAGAGAATAGGGCTGCTTATCGCCGCGCTGGCCGCGTTCCACGCCACCGCGTCTTCCCCACAGGCGTGGGCCGAGAGCGAGCGGGCGATGCGCGCCGCCTGCCTGAAAGCCAGCGGGCTAAAAAACGCCAGGGTGGAAGGGGCGATCGTTCACTACGGTGATGACGTCGGCTATTCGGCGCTGTTTATCGGTGGGCGCTACCCGCAGCCGTTTATGAAAAACCAGCCGGGCAGGGAGCTGTGCTTATATCAGCGCGCCACGCAGAAGGCGGCGGTGCAGGCGGTGGAGGGGGAATAAATAATCCCAGTCTCCTTACTGTAGCTGTATTTCTCCCTTGGGATTAATTATTAAGTTGAATTCTTTCATGTATTTACGCCTTTCCGTGTCGTTATTCATCGAGATGCCGAGCAAGACTGAGTATTCTCCCGCTGCCCAGTTTACTTGCGGATAGGTGACGCATTGCCCTGGTTTCAGGTCAGGCAACGGAGTGATTTCTGGTGAGGTCCAGACGATATGCCATTGCTGTTGTTCCTGTCGTGAGACGATCACTCCCCGGTTTTGCAGTTTGTCGCCGCTGCGAACGCTGTTGATAGGCACGGCAAAGCAAGGTTGATTGTCTTTGAGCGAGACATCCAACGGATGGTACCAGGGCTGAGTGGATTGACAGCCGTTCAGTAGCAGTACGCACAGTAAAGAGAGATAAGGTCTTGTCATAGCAAGGTGTTCCGGTTCTTTGGATTGTGCAGGAAAGCTCGCAATACCCATTCATAACGTTTTTTGATGTCTGGCCCAATAATGCCGCTGTAGTTGGTGGCTACGTGGAAGCGATGGGCGGCACGCTGCGCCTGGACGTTGAGCTGCCGGGCGGCAAGCACGTCGGGTTTACGGTTTAAGCGCAGGCTGCCCGCCACTCCCCGCCATTTCCCGTTCGATCACCGTCGCCAGCGCCTGCGCGGCGGAAGAGAGTTGGTGCTGCGCCAGGCGGATCAGGCCCACGCGCCGTTCGATGATCGGGCCGATCAGAGGCACGCAGACCGCCCCCAGCTCATCCATCTGTTTCTCGCACAGCGCCGGCACCGCGCTGGCACCGAGGCCGTTGGCCACCATGCGCCCGACCGTCACCAGCTGGTGGCTCTCAAACGCCACCTCCAGCGTTCGCCCGCTGCGGGCCAGTTCCTGCTCCAGCAGCAGCCGCACCGCCGATGGCCGCTGCAGGGTGATGAAATCCAGCGTCAGCAGTTCCTTCCAGCTCACCTGCGCCTTGCGCGCCAGCGCCGAATCCTTCGGCACCACCGCCAGAAAGCGATCGCGGCACAGCGGGGTGAAGTGCAGGGTGTCGCTCGGCTCCGGCTCGAAGGCGATGCCCATCTCTACCCGCCCTTCGCGGATCATTTCAAACACCTGTTCGTTGATGACGTCATGCACCGCCACATTGATGCCGGCATAGCGATCGCGAAACGCCTTGAGGATCGGCGGCAGCGGGTTGCCGGCGAACGACGGCATGGCGGCGATCGCCACCTTGCCCATCTGCAGGGTGAAGCGCTGACGCATCGCCTCTTCCGCGTTGTCCCAATCCGCCAGCAGCTGGCGCGCCATCGGGAAGAAGGTTTCCCCCTCCGGCGTCAGCGTCACCCGGCGGGTGGTGCGCAGCAGCAGCGGCCCGCCCAGCGCGTCTTCCAGCCCACGGATCGCCAGGCTGAGCGCCGGCTGAGAAATATTCAGCCGCTCGCTGGCCTGGGCGAAATTCAGAGTGTGAGCTACCGCTAAAAACGCACGTAACTGTTTGATGCTCATTTTCATTTTGGTTTGCGTTAACTCTTTGTTAATTGTCGGTTAACGAGTGATTAATAAAAATTCTAAATGAATGCGGCATAAAAACAAAATTAACAAATCATTTTTGTGACCTGAAGATGCCCTCACGCAAGGCAGGGCATTTCGCCCTGCGCCGCAACATGCAGGGGCAACGATATGGCAGGGCTCGACAAACGCGTCGGCAGCTACCAGGAAGCGCTGGCAGGCCTGACGGACAACATGACGGTGCTGGCGGGCGGCTTTGGCCTGTGCGGCATCCCGGAGAATCTGATCGAAGAGATCCGCCGGCGCGGCGTGCGCGGGTTGACGGTGGTTTCCAACAACTGCGGCGTCGACGGGTTCGGCCTCGGGCGGCTGCTGGAAACCCATCAGATCCGCAAGGTGGTGGGATCTTACGTCGGTGAAAACGCGCTGTTCGAGCAGCAGGCGCTCAGCGGCGAGCTGGAGGTGGATCTCACGCCGCAGGGCACGCTGGCGGAGAAGATCCGCGCCGGCGGCGCCGGTATCCCGGCGTTCTTCACCGCCACCGGTTACGGCACGCCGATCGCCGAAGGCAAAGAGGTACGCGAGTTCAACGGCCGCCCCTACATCATGGAAACCGCTATCACCGGCGATTTCGCCATCGTGAAAGGCTGGAAGGCCGATCACTTCGGCAACGTCATCTACCGCCACACCGCGCAGAACTTCAATCCGCTGATGGCGACCGCCGGGCGCATCACGGTGGTGGAAGTGGAAGAGATCGTGGCGCCGGGCGAGCTGGATCCGGCGGCGATCCACACCCCCGGCATTTACGTCGATCGGCTGATCCAGGGCACCTTCGAGAAGCGTATCGAACAACGCACCCTGCGGGCATAAGGAGAATTCGCATGCTTACCCGTGAACAAATGGCGCAGCGCGTGGCGCAAGAGCTGAGGGACGGTTACTACGTCAACCTGGGCATCGGCATTCCGACGCTGGTGGCCAACTACGTGCCGGCGGGCATGGACGTGATGCTGCAGTCGGAAAACGGCCTGCTGGGGATGGGCGAGTTCCCGACCGAGCAGCAGCTGGACGCCGACATGATCAACGCCGGCAAGCAGACGGTCACCGCACGCCTCGGCGCGTCGATCTTCGATTCGTCGCAGTCGTTCGCCATGATCCGCGGCGGCCACGTCGATCTGACCGTGCTGGGGGCGTTTGAAGTGGACGTCGAGGGCAACATCGCCTCGTGGATGATCCCCGGCAAGATGGTCAAGGGCATGGGCGGCGCGATGGATCTGGTGGCGGGGGCGGAGAACATCATCGTGGTGATGACCCACGCCTCGAAGGGCGGCGAGTCCAAGCTGCTGCCGCGCTGCACGCTGCCGCTGACCGGGGCCAACTGCATCCGCAAAGTATTGACCGATCTGGCCTATCTGGAAATAGAAGACGGCGCCTTCGTGCTGCGCGAACGCGCGCCCGGCGTCAGCGTGGCGGAGATTGTCGCCAAAACCGCCGGCCGGCTGATCGTGCCGGAGCATGTGCCTGAAATGCGTTTCTGAAACGGGAGGTGAATGTGCAACAACGTGAAGTGGTGATCGTGGGGGCGACGCGCACGCCGGTCGGCAGTTTTCACGGCGCGCTGGCGCCGCTGACGGCGGTGGAACTGGGCACGGCGGCGGTGCAGGGGCTGCTGGCGCAAAGCGGCGTGCCGCCGCAGCAGATCGATGAAGTGATCCTCGGCCAGGTACTGACCGCCGGCTGCGGGCAGAATCCGGCGCGCCAGACCGCGCTGAACGCCGGGCTGCCCGTGACGACCCCGGCGCTGACCATCAACAAGGTGTGCGGCTCCGGTTTGAAGGCGGTGCATCTGGCGGTGCAGGCGATCCGCAGCGGTGACGCCGACGCGGTGATCGCCGGCGGCCAGGAAAGCATGAGCCAGTCGCCTTACCTGATGGCCGGCGCGCGCGCCGGCCTGCGCCTCGGTCACGCGCAGATGGTGGACAGCGTGATCCACGATGGCCTGTGGGACGCGTTCAACGACTACCACATGGGCATCACCGCCGAGAACCTGGCGGAGAAATACGCCATCAGCCGCGCCGAGCAGGACAGCTTTGCGCTGCGCTCGCAGCAGAAGGCGCAGGCGGCGCAGCAGGCCGGGCGTTTTGCGCAGGAGATTACGCTGGTGACGGTGCCGCAGCCGAAGGGCGAGGCGCTGCGGGTCGAGCACGACGAACAGCCGCGCGACACCAGCCTGGAGGCGCTGGCGCGGTTGCGCCCGGCGTTTCGCAAAGAGGGCACGGTGACCGCCGGCAACGCCTCGTCGCTCAACGACGGCGCCGCCGTGGTGTTGCTGATGAGCGCGGAAAAAGCCGCCGCGCTGCGCTTGCCGGTACTGGCGCGCATCGCCGGTTACGCGTCGTCGGGGGTCGATCCGGCGATCATGGGCATCGGCCCGGCGCCGGCCGCGCGCCGCTGCCTGGAGAAAGCCGGCTGGCGGCTGGAGGACGTCGATCTGATCGAGGCTAACGAAGCCTTCGCCGCGCAGGCGCTGGCGGTGGGCAAAGAACTGGGCTGGGAGGCGGAGCGGGTCAACGTCAACGGCGGAGCGATCGCGTTGGGGCATCCGATCGGCGCCTCCGGCTGCCGCATTTTGGTGTCGCTGCTGTTCGAAATGCAGCGCCGCGAGGTGAACAAGGGGCTGGCGATGCTGTGCATCGGCGGCGGGCAGGGCGTGGCGCTGGCGGTAGAGCGCCCGTAAACAACCGAGGAGGGCACCATGCAGTCATCTGACTATGCGGTACTGGGCGCCGGGCTGATGGGGGGGGGTATCGCCACCCACTTTATCCGCCACGGCCATGAGGTGCTGCTGTATGACCCGGATCCGCAGCGCCTGGCGGAAGCGCCGGCGGTAGCGAGCGGCATTCTGGCCGAGCTGAGCGACGTCGGGCAGTTTGATCGCGGTGAGCGCGACGCGGCGCTGGCGCGCCTGCGCGTGACCGGCGATCTGAATGGCGTGGCGCGCGCCCGGCTGCTTATCGAGGCGATCCCGGAACGGCTCGAGCTGAAGCACGCGCTGTATGAGCAACTGGAGGGGCTGATCGCCGACGACGCGGTGATTGCCAGCAACACCAGCGGCCTGCCGCCGGACGAGCTGGCGGCGCGCATGACCCATCCGCAGCGGCTGCTGATCGCCCACTTCTGGCACCCGCCGCACCTGATCCCGCTGGTGGAGATCGTGCCCGGCCGCGCCACCGATCCGCGCCATCTGGCGGCGGTGCAGGCGCTGCTCGGCGGGATGGCGCTGGAGGCGGTGCTGCTGGAACGCGCCGCGCCGGGGTTTGTCGGCAACCGGCTGCAGTTTGCGGTGCTGCGCGAGGCGCTGCACATCGTCCACAGCGGCATCGCCAGCGCCGAGGTGGTGGATCAGGTGATGCGCGCCTCGCTGGGGCGGCGCTACGCCATGGTCGGCCCGCTGGAGGCCGCCGACATGACCGGGCTGGCGACGGTGGCGGACATCGCCCGCCACCTGTTCCCGGAACTGGCGACCGGCGACGAGATGATGGCGCTGGTGGAACAGCGGCTGCGGCGCGGCGATACCGGCCAGCGCAGCGGCCGGGGATTTTATCTTTGGGATGAAGCCCGCAAGGAACGCATTCAACGGCGACGGGCGCATCAGCTGCGCTTTGCGCTGAAACCGTAATTTCGCACGCCGTACCTGACAATAACAACGATAGCGAGGTGCCTGATGAGCGTTTTGATTGCCCTGGCAGCACTGGGATTACTGATGCTGGCCGCCTACCGCGGCTACAGCGTGATTTTGTTCGCCCCGATCGCCGCGCTGGGCGCGGTGCTGTTGACCGATCCCGGCGCGGTGGCGCCGACTTTCACCGGGCTGTTTATGGAGAAGATGGTCGGCTTCGTGAAGCTCTACTTCCCTGTGTTCTTGCTGGGGGCGGTGTTCGGCAAGCTGATCGAGCTGTCCGGCTTTTCCCGTTCGATTGTCGCGGCGGCGATCCGTATTCTCGGCCGACGCCACGCCATTCCGGTGATCGTGCTGGTGTGCGCGCTGTTGACCTACGGCGGGGTGTCGCTGTTCGTGGTGGCGTTCGCGGTCTATCCGTTCGCCGCCGAGCTGTTCCGCCAGAGCGGCATCCCCAAGCGGCTGATCCCGGCCACCGTAGCGCTCGGCGCCTTCTCCTTCACCATGGACGCCTTGCCCGGTACGCCGCAGATCCAAAACATCATCCCGACCAGTTTCTTCGGCACCAATGCCTGGGCTGCGCCCTGGCTGGGGCTGATCGGCTCGCTGTTCATCATCGCGGTCGGTTTGCTGTATCTTGAACGCCAGCGGCGCAAGGCGCAGCTGAAGGGGGAGGGTTACGGTACCGATCTGCTGAACGAGCCGGAAACCCCGGACGACATCAACCTGCCGAACCCGCTGATCGCCATCCTGCCGCTGATTTTGGTCGGGGTATTCAACCTTGGCTTCACCCATTGGATCCCGCAGTGGTACGGCGCCAGCCATGAGCTGACGCTGCCGGGGCTGGCCAAGCCGATCACCACCGATGTGGCGAAGATCACCGCCATCTGGGCGGTGGAAGCGGCGCTGGTGTCGGGTATTCTGCTGGTGGTGGTGTTCGGCTTTCGCAATATTCGCGGCCGGCTGGCGGAAGGCAGCAAGACGGCGGTCGGCGGCGCAATTCTGGCGGCGATGAACACCGCCTCCGAATACGGCTTCGGCGCGGTGATCGCCGCGTTGCCGGGCTTTTTGGTGCTGTCGCAGGCGCTGTCGGCAATCCCCAACCCGCTGCTGAACGAAGCGATCAGCGTCACCCTGCTGGCCGGTATCACCGGTTCGGCCTCCGGCGGCATGAGCATCGCGCTGGCGGCGATGTCCGACAGCTTTATCGCCGCCGCCCATGCGGCACACATTCCGCTGGAGGTGCTGCACCGGGTGGCCTCGATGGCCAGCGGCGGCATGGACACCTTGCCGCACAACGGCGCGGTGATCACCCTGCTGGCGATCACCGGCCTCAGCCACCGGCAGGCCTATGGCGGCATCTTCGCCATCACCCTGATCAAGAGCGCCGCGGTGCTGTTCGTGATCGGCGTGTTCTACCTGACCGGCATTGTTTAAAGGAGCGATACCATGAGTGTACAAGGCAAAACCGCGCTGGTGACCGGCTCGACCAGCGGCATCGGCCTCGGGATAGCATCCGTGTTGGCCGCCGCCGGCGCACGCGTGATCCTCAACGGCTTCGGTGACGTGGAGCAGGCGCAAGCGCAGGTCGCGCAGCTGGGCGCCGTGCCGGGGTATCACGGCGCCGATCTCGGCGATGCGGGCCAGATAGCGGACATGATGCACTATGCCGAACGCGAGTTCGGCGGCGTGGACATTCTGGTGAACAACGCCGGCATTCAGCACGTGGCGCCGTTGGATCAGTTCCCGGTGGAGAAATGGAACGCCATCCTCGCCATCAACCTGTCGGCGGTGTTCCATACCTGCCGATTGGCGCTGCCGGGGATGCGCGAGCGCAACTGGGGGCGCATCATCAACGTGGCGTCGGTGCACGGGCTGGTGGCGTCGAAAGACAAGTCGGCCTATGTGGCGGCCAAGCACGGCGTGGTGGGGCTGACCAAGACGCTGGCGCTGGAGACCGCGCGCACGCCCGTCACCTGCAACGCCATCTGCCCCGGCTGGGTGCTGACGCCGCTGGTGCAGCAGCAGATCGACAAACGTATCGCCGCCGGGACCGATCCGCAGCAGGCGCGCGATGAGCTGTTGGCGGAGAAGCAGCCTTCGCAAGCGTTCGTCACGCCTGAGCAGCTCGGCGAGCTGGCGCTGTTCCTGTGCAGCGACGCGGCGGCGCAGGTGCGCGGCGCCGCCTGGAACATGGACGGCGGCTGGCTGGCGCAGTAGTGAATTCTCTCTCCCGGAGCGCGCAACGCGCTCCGTCGTTATTTCCCGCCTTTAGTTAATTCCCCTGCGTGACGGTTTACCTGCGGCAATAATATTTATTTGTTATTTGCTATCTTTATTCCCGGATAATCACGCCGGGTTATTTTGGATAAAAGATGCGGATTGGTTTATTTCGTGCTGCGGTTATTACATTGTTTTTCTTCGCGTTACAGATGAACACGTTTATGCTGAAAATAAAACCAACCTGGAATAATGGCAGATTATGACGTGAATTTTTATATCTTGCGTGCGCTGTTTACATCGGGTAATTATTTCCGCGTGGCTTAAGACCACCGTGTTTATAACAATAATTTTTTCGGGCAGGGGTAATAATGAGAAAAAATACAACGCCAATATTCATTGGCGGCGTCTTGCTGTCGGCGTTATCCGCCGGCGCACAGGCCGAGATCACCATTCTGGATAAAAACCCGCAGAGTAATGTGTTGCTGGCGCCGCTCAGTTTAAAGGTGGGCGGCAGCATTCGCCCCGAGTGGATCTTCAATAACGGCCCGGAGCCGGGCTATGACAAAAACGGCCACGACGGCGGCACGCGTTTTCGCTTCAGCGGCGACTATGCGCTGACGCAGGACACCTCGATCATCGGCTATTACGAGTGGGGCGTGGATCTTGCGCACGCGCTCAGCTGGGACGGGCACTATAACGAAGACGGCAAGCGCGACTATCAGCGCCAGCTGTACGCCGGTTTCAAGGACGATCGTTACGGCACCCTGACCTACGGCCACCAATACGGCATCTATTATTCCGTGGTCGGCATCAAAAGCGACGTCTGGGATAACGATGGCCATGCGGGCGGCACCGGCATCGGCATTTCCGGCGACTACGACGGCGGCAATAAACCGAAAAACAGCATCAAGTACACCAATGATTTCGGGCCGGTGACGCTGTACGCCAACTATTTATTGCCGGAAGACGATCTGCACACTGCGGATAACCTGATTTACCGCCGCAAGGGCGGAGGTGGGTTGGGCTTCGATTACAAGGTGACGAAAGACTTCACCTTCAGCGCGGCCTACAGTTATACCGACGCGAAGATCAAAGACAATCTGTACAGCGAAAAGGATTATCACCAGCAGCTGTCCGGCACCGCGTTGACCTGGCAGCCAAACAACTGGTATATCGTCGGCACCGCCAGCTATTACAAAGATTATGTGCCGAGCACCCGCCAGCGCACGCTGTCGCACTTCTTCGCCGGTGACGGCTACGGGCTGGAAGGCTTTGTCGGTTACACCTTCAATATCGACAAGCCGTTCCTCAAATCCGTCCAGCCTTACGTGGCGGCGGACTCGCTGCGGCTGAAGGGGGACGAGGCGTATCACGCCAACCACGTCTATCTCGGCGCGGGCACCACCATCGGTTACGGCCTGTCGGTGTATGTGGAGCGCACGCTGGCCAACAGCAGCGACAACGAGCCGGATTCCACCTGGATTACGGTGTTCTACGACTTCTGATTTTCACCTGCTCCAAGCCGGCGCCTGCGCCGGCTTTTTCACATGCTGATCGCCCCGCCCAGGGTCTCTCCAGAGGCGTTGCGCTCCGCCAGGTAGCGCGCCGGCGGTTTGCCTACCGCCTTTCTGAACATGGTGACGAAGCCGCTGGCGCTCTCGTAGCCCAGATCCAGCGCCACCGTCTGTACGCTCTCGCCCTGCGTCAGGCGCTGCAGCGCCAGCATCACGTGCAGCTGGCGCCGCCAGTGGCCGAAGCTCATGCCCATCTGCTGTTGCAAGGTGCGGCTGAGGGAGCGCTCGCTCATGCCGATGCGCTGTGCCCACTGCCCGAGGGTGGATTTGTCCGCCGGGCTGCTCAGCATGCCCTCGGTCAACTGCCGGATGCGCGCGTCGTCGGACACCGGCAGGTGCAGATTCTCGATCGGCGCGGCCGCCAGCTGATCCAGCAGTACCGCCGTCAGACGCCCTTCGGCGCCCTGTTCGTCGTAGAGCGGTTCGAAGGTGCTGGCCTGCAGCAGCAGCTCGCGCAGCAGCGGCGAGACCGACAGCGTGCAGCAGTTTTGCGGCAGATCGGCGGCGGCATGTTGATCGACGAACAGGCAGTAGGCCTCGGTGGAGCCGGCGCCCTGGGCGTTGTGCAACACGTTGCCCGGCATCCACAGCGCACACTGCGGCGGCACCAGCCACAGCCCATTCTCCACCTCGCAGCGGATCATGCCGCGTACCGTGTAGATCAGCTGCGCCTTCTGGTGGCGGTGCGGCTCGACTTCCCAATCCTGCTCAAGGGTCGAACCTTGCAGGGCAAACAGCGGGCGCGGCACCTGATCGATATCCAGACAGTGGCGGGGAATTTGTACTTTCATGAGAATAATTCTCAATTTGGCGGAATTGAAAAGTATTATGTCCTGATTGCGCAATGTGGTCTAGCGCCGGTGCCGATAAAGTAAGCGCCAGTCCTAAACCCTTTCGCGAGGAAACTGATTATGTCATTGGATACCACTGATTTTCCGCTGGTGTGGATGCGCCGAAACGGGCGCGATACCCAGGCCGAGCTGGCTGAATTCAGCGCGCTGTTGGCGCGCGCCGAACCCTTTGTCCTGCTGACCGACCGCAGCGTCGGCGATGAAGGTGAAGAGCACGATCGCGATGCCCGCACCCTGGTGGCGCTGTGGAAACGCGATAACCGCGAGGCGCTGAAGCTGTGGGTGAAAGGCATGATCATGCTGGAGCCTGACGACGCCAAACGCGCGGCGGCGGAAGAATTCGCCGAATACGGCGCCAAGTTCTGGGGCTATCCGGTGCTGGTGGCCACCGATGAGGCCGCAGGCCGGGTATTGGCGCAGACGTTATTGCTAAAATAAGGGGAATACCATGCACCAGCAACAGGTGATTGAACAGCTGCTGGCCTGGATCGAGCAGAGCCTGGATCAGCCGCTGACGCTGGACGACATTGCCGCCAAGTCCGGCTACTCCAAGTGGCATTTACAGCGGATATTCAAGCAGCATACCGGCCATATTCTCGGTACTTACGCGCGCCGCAGAAGGCTGACCGCCGCCGCGCGCGAACTGCGCCTGACCGGCACCAGCGTGGCCTGCATCGCCGATACTTACCAGTTCGATTCACAGCAGACCTTCACCCGCTGCTTCCGCAAGCAATTCGGTTTGCCGCCGGCCAGCTATCGCCGCAGCCAAGATTGGTCGAGCTATGGCCTGCAGCCGCCGCTGCGGCTGACCGAAGCGCCGTTGCCGCAGGCCGACATCGTGACGCTGCCCGCCATGCAGCTGGTGGGCAACACCCAGCGCCGCAGCTTCACGCTAGGGCAGTTGGCGGACTCCAAGTGCGAGCTGCGCCGCCATGCCTGGCGGCAACTGCTGCGGCCGCAGGCGCTGCCGGAGGTGGTGTACGGCCTCACCAGCCTGGAGGTCGACAGGCAACGCCGGGGCTGCCCGCGTATGGCGTATACCGCCGCTTTGCCGGACGAAGGGGCGATGGGGGAGCGGGTGACTATCGAACAGGGGGAGTATGCCCGTTTCACCTATCAGGGGCAGGCGGAAGGGTTACAAAACTTTATTGTCCGATTGTATGACACTGCCATGCCGCAGATGAACGCCATCCGCCGGCCGGGGCAGGATATCGAGCGTTTCTACCCGGCGCAGGAGGGCTGTTGCCCGCTCGGCGGCGCGGCGATCCGCTGTGAATATCTGATCCCCATTCGGCGGGGGGAAGCGTTGGCCGCCGCCAGTTAGGCGGCGGTTCTCGCAAAAAATCGCCTTCGTGGCGCGTCAGGTTACAAAAAATTGCGATATTACATCGGTAATGGTTCACACTTTGATTGATGTGCACATATAATGCGCATCCGGTCAAACCCCCCTGGCTTTTCAGGCCGCAGCGCCGTTGGCTGTCGGCTGAAATTCAACGGGGTAAAGTGGCCGTAGAAACCGATATCCCTAATCGCCAGTGGCCTTGACCAACACGAAGATGAAAATGAGCATTCGCGCGTTATTAACCCTGTTTACGGCACTGGTTGCTTTCAGCCAGGCTGCCTTCGCCGTCGTTTACCCGTTGCCGCCAAAAGACAGCCGTTTGGTGGGCGAGAATATCCAAATCACCGTACCGGAAGACAGCAAACTGCCGCTGGAGAGCTTCGCCGCCCAGTATCAGATGGGGCTGAGCAACATGCTGGAGGCCAACCCGGGCGTGGATCCGTTCCTGCCGAAGGCCGGCAGCACCCTGACCATCCCGCAACAGCTGATCCTGCCGGACGCGCCGCGTGAAGGCATCATCATCAACAGCGCCGAAATGCGTCTGTACTACTACCCGAAAGGTTCCAACACCGTGGTGGTGCTGCCGATCGGTATCGGCCAGTTGGGTAAAGACACCCCGCTGAACTGGACCACCACCGTGCAGCGCAAGAAAGACGGCCCGACCTGGACACCGACCGCCAAAATGCGCGCCGAATACGCGGCTGACGGCGAAATCCTGCCTGCGGTGTTCCCGGCCGGCCCGGACAACCCGATGGGGCTGTATGCGCTGTATGTTGGCCGCCTGTATGCCATCCACGGCACCAACGCCAACTTCGGCATCGGCCTGCGCGTGAGCCACGGCTGCGTGCGTCTGCGCGCCGACGACATCAAGTACCTGTTCGAAAACGTGCCGGTAGGCACCCGCGTGCAGTTCATCAACGAACCGATGAAGGCCACCGTCGAACCGGACGGCTCGCGCTACGTGGAAGTGCACAACCCGCTGTCGGCCAACGAAGAGCAGCTGCAATCCAAGGATCCGGTGCCGCTGACCATTTCCGCACCGGTCGGCAAAGTGCTGATGGACGCCGGTGTTAACCAGAGTGAAGTGGACGCGGCGATCAAAGCCCGTTCCGGTATGCCGGTGAAAGTGAACTGATTGCCTTCCGGCCTCAGTGACAAATGCCAAGAAGACGCCTGCGGGCGTCTTTTTTTATGCAGTTTTGATAGGGACTCAATTGAGCGTAGGCGCAGTTTGTAGAACGCTCTACGCTTGCTCTAAACGCCATCATGGAACTTCATGGCTATATAATAGATGAAGTAGGCCAGAACAAACCCAATGCAAGAAAAAATCGCATAAACAATATGATATGAAGAGTCGGAGAGCAGCGTGAAATAGGCGATGCATAGCAAGGTCATGGTGATGACGGCATAGCTAATCCCTATGATGACTCTTGATATGAGCACTGAAAAAACCTTCATTTCGACACCTTTTCAAAAAATAGCTCGGTAATGCGGTCAAACTCGCCTCTGTTTTTTCGCCAAATCTCTATCGCTTGTTCAAATGGCTTTGTTTTGGGTTCTACCAGAAAATATAAGAGATCCAAATTTCCCGCACGCCTTAAGTTATCGTAAATTTCAGGGTTTCGCTGTCGTAACTGGCGTGAGGTATGGATTGCTCTTGAGTTCATAGCTCCGAGGGTCAGCAGTGACGTTAGGGCATAACCTGTTGCGAGGCGAATAACCACCCGTTCGGAAAGCACCGCCCCTAAGTTAACCATCAGAACCTGATTGCTCACAAACCTACCTGCAATTTTCCCGGATCCTTTTTCAACCCATCTTTTGACTTTATCTACATCGACTTTTTTCAGATATTCGTCAACGACAAGTTTAACGATTTTGGTCAGTGAGTGTTGGTTAGCAAGTCCAGCTTTAATGAGGCGAAGCATTCTTTCTGTGTCATATCGATTTATAGAGCGGTTATCTGTATTGATAAAATCATATGCCAGGTATCCTATATCGACGGGAAAGGAGATAGCCCCTTCGATAAAACCGCCAAAGAAATTACTTTTTGAATTTACAGCGTTCGCCATCTCTTGGGCGATTTCCTTCGCACCTTTTGCCATGACTCACTTCCCTTTTGCTTATCGTCCGGTGACAGTCTACTCAACAGAACTGCCTTTCTCTATACGGAAACTACTTATTCGATTTGCTGAATTGTATCGTAATCGTAGGGGGCGTTGGATTGCAGCCCCAGGAGATCAAAGCGTTGCGCGAGCAGCTATGTTTAAGCCAACCGGTTTTTGCCCGTTATCTGAATACCAGGGTGTCGACCATACAGAAATGGGAGACGGGGGTGAAGCGGCCGGGCGGCGTGTCGCTTAAGCTGCTTTCGATCGTACACAAGCACGGGCTTGAGGTCTTGTTGTAGTGACCGTTTGGGCTGTCACTATTCTCACATTATCCTCTCTGGCCTTGGCTCTCTGAAATGCCCGCATTGCAATTATTCCAATAAAAACTATCGCTAATTAATAAGTTATATCTTCTCCCTTATCGCCTGCCATTGAAAAAATTCTCGCAAAAAAACCACGCTGTGAAAATAAGATCACACAAGCGTAACAAAAGGTAAACATACCCCTCCTATATTGGCTGCTTCGCTTTTGGGAGGGAGTGTCATGCGTAACTGGAACGAACCGAAAAAGAACAAAGCGCACATCGAACTGATCCCGATGATCGACGTGATGATGTTTTTATTGGTGTTTTTCGTCTTGATTAGCCTGAACGTTATTCCGGCGCTCGGGCTGAAAACGCAGCTGCCGTCCGCCGGCAGTGCGCAGCAGCTGAAACCGCAGAAGAAAGCGATTATCACGCTGGGGGCCGACGAACAGCTGCAGCTGGATGGCCAGCCGATCGCGCTCGGCGCGTTGGTCAACACGCTGAAGCAACAGCAGCAGGCCAACCAGACTACCACCATCATCGTCAACAGCGACAAGGGCGTGTCGGTCGAGCGGCTGGTGGCGGTCATGGACAACCTGCGCCAGGGCGGTTTCTTCTCCGTCTCCATCGCGACACGGAAGCTGTGACATGTATCTGCTCTATCGCTCACGTCATCTTTTCAGCTGGTTGCCGGCGCTGATTGTCGCCGGTTGCCTGCTGTTCGCCAGCCAGCAGGCGGCGCTGAAGATCCAGCCGCGCTACGACGAAACCGCCATCGAACTGGCGCTGGTGGAGCCTGAACCGGCGCCTGAACCTCAACCGGAAACGCCGCCGGAACCCCAGCCCGAACCGCCGCCGCCCGAGCCGGAGCCGATCCCCGAACCGGTGGTGCCGGCGCCGGAACCGATCGTGGAAGCCAAGCCGGTGCCGAAACCGCAGCCGAAGCCCAAACCCAAACCGGTGAAAGAGAAAGCCAAACCGGTAGAGAAACCTAAACCGACGCCGGCGCCCGCCGCGCCGCGCGCGCTGGTCAGCAAACCGGCGGCGCAGCCCGCACCGGCCGCCCCCGCGGCGCCGAAGGTGAACGCTCAGGCGATTGAAAACGGCTATCTGCTGGCCTTGCGCCGCGAGCTGGAACAGCGCAAGCGCTACCCAAGCGGGCGTCAGGCCTCGCTCGAGCGCCCGCAGGGCAACGTCGAAGTGTGGCTGGAGGTCGATCGCAGCGGGCGGGTGCTCTCTTCCGGCATCGCCAACAAAGCCGCCAGCATGCTGCTGAACCGCGCGGCGATGGGCAGCTTGCAAAGCATCAGTTCAGTAAAGCCGTTCCCGAGCGAGGCATTCGCCGGGCAAACAACCAAAAGATTTACCGCGACGTTCAATTATCAGGCGCCTTAGCGCAAGGTTAATCGTTTGATTTTTATGGGATGCACACAATGAAATCGTTTAATCGTTCTGGGATCTATCTGGCGGTGATGTCGGCGATGCTGCCGGGCGCCGCGCTGGCGGCCGACGCCACCGATGTCGGCACCATCAGCGTCAAGGGGCAGTCGCTCGGCGGCGGCATGATGGTGCAGGATGACAGCGCCAAGGCGCGTTCTACCGTCACCAAAGAGGCGATGGATAAAATGCCGTCGGCGGCCAACGCCATCGACAAGCTGAAATACACGCCGGGCCTGAACGTCAACAGCAACGACGCCAGCGGCCTGAGCGGCGTGGACTACACCATGCGCGGCATGAACTCGGATCAGATCGGCCTGTCGATGGACGGCATTCCGATCAACGACTCCGGCAACTACGCGGTATACCCGAACCTGCTCGGCGATGCGGAAAACCTGGAGGAGGTGTTCGTCACCCAAGGGTCTTCCGAAGCGGACGGCCCGCACATCGGCTCCAGCGGCGGCAACATCGGCCTGGTGACGCGCCGCCCGGCGAAAGACTTCGGCGGTTTCGTCAAGCAAACGCTGGGCAGCAACAGCCTGAGCAAAACCTTTGCCCGCCTGGAGACCGGCGAGTACAACGGCTTCAGCAACTGGCTCTCCTATTCGCACACCGAAGCGAAGAAGTGGCGCGGCGAGGGGCGACTGTATTCCGACAAGTTCGAGATGAACTCGCTGTACGAAGACGGCAACGGCAACAGCAGCAACCTGGTGATGAAGTACAACCGCCAGAACAACACCAACTACAACACTCTGAGCAAGGCGCAGTTCCAAAACGACGGCCGTGACACCGACTACGTCACCACACCGGAGTACAACAGCAAAGGGCAGTTGAACAAGTACTACAAGATTGAACGCAACCCGTTCGAAACCTTCACGCTGTCGTTCACCCAGAAGCTGCAGCTGCGCGATAACCTGTCGCTGACTCTGCAACCGTATTACTACTGGGGCAACGGCGGCAGCTTCAACGGCCAGACGGCCTCGGTGCTGTCCAGCACGTCGGACAAGGCCGGGCAGTATGACCTCAGCAACCTGCAGTCCAACACCTATTACCGCCCGTCGTGGACCCAAACCTGGCGGCCGGGCATCACCACCAAGCTGAAGTGGGACATCAACGATCAGCACAGCCTGGACATCGGTTACTGGTACGAGCGCGCGCGCCAGCTGCAGACCCAACCGTTCATCAGCATCAAAGATGATGGCAATCCGGCGCAAATCTCGGGCAAACCGGGCGGATCCGATCAGGTGAAGGACGCCAACGGCAATACGGTGCAGGGGCGCAACCAGTACACCATCACCCCGGCGCAGAAGGTGTGGCTGCAGGACACCTGGTTCGCCACGCCGGACTGGACCTTCGTCGGCGGCCTGGCCTATCAGTACGTGGAGCGCAAAGGGGACAACCGCGGCAGCCTGTACAACGTGCCGGAGAAGCGCAAAGCCACCTATCATGAATTCCTGCCGAACTTCAGCGCGAGCTATAAGGTGAACCAGGAAAACCAGGTGTTCTACAACCTGACGCGCAACATGCGCACGCCGCCGAACTACGTGCTGTACAACGTCGGCGACTCGCTCAGCACCAAGCCGGAGCTCAGCTGGAACCACGAGCTGGGCTGGCGTTTCCAGCAGGAAGACATGCTGCTGAGCGCCACGCTGTTCTACATGCGCTACAGCGATCGCCAGATCTCCACCACCAACTCGGCCGGCGACTACGAGATGATGAACATCGGCAACGTGGAGAACAAAGGGCTGGAGCTGGAGTGGAGCGGCCAGCTGCCGCATAACTTCAACTACTACACCTCTTATACCTACACAGAGTCGAAGCAGAAGAGCGACATTGTCAGCAACGGCGGGCTGCCGCTGCCGACCTCCGGCAAAGAGGTGCCGAACGTGCCGAAAAACCTGCTGAACATGACGCTGGGTTATGACGACGGGCTGTATTACGGCAGCGTCAGCGGCAAGTACGTCAGTTCGTTCTACGGCGATCTGACCAACGACGAGAAGATCGGCGGCCGCACGGTGTTCGATCTGGCGGCGGGTGTGCATCTGCCGGTGGACAAGAAAATCGTCAAGAGCGCCGCGCTGCGCTTTGGCATCAGCAACCTGTTTGACAAGGAATACCTGACCTCGGTGCGCACCACCACCTTCAACGCGGCGCCTTACGGCGGCGTGAAGGCCAGCACGCCGTATTACAACGTCGGCGAAGAACGCACCTTCAGCGTTTCGCTGGAAGCCACCTTTTAACTGAATATCCCGCCGCCTGCCGGGCGGCGGGAAAGAGGAGCCCTGTATGGACGCCAATCTGTTGCACGACATTATTTTCTACGTGATGTACGCCGCGCTGGCGATCGCGCTGGTGATCATCATCGAGCGCACGCTGTACTTCGCCTATACCCAGCGCCAGGCGCGCCGGCTGGAGCAGGCGCTGACGCCGGACGTGCGCCGCGCCGCCGATCTGCCGGACGAGCTGACCCAGCGTAACAGCCTGCCGATGGCGGTGATCGCGCCGGTATTGGCGCAGAAGCACCGCGCCGGCGACCGCGAGGCGATCGGCGATCTGATCGACGCCCAGTACCTGCTGAGCAAGCCGCCGATGGCGCGCGGCCTGTGGCTGCTGGAAACCGTGGTCACCGCTGCGCCGCTGCTGGGGCTGCTGGGCACGGTGATGGGGATCATCGAAACCTTCAAGGCGCTGGCCGCCTCGGGAGTGTCCGAGCCGAGCCTGGTGTCGGCCGGGATGGGCACCGCGCTGTATGCCACGGGGCTGGGCATCGCCATCGCGCTGCTGTGCCTGGTCGCCAACAACTTCCTGCAGAGCCGCATGGAGCGCATCAACGAGCTGCTGAAAGTATTGCTGATCCGCGCCGGTCAGCCGGCCAGCCGCCCGGAGAACGGCAGCGGCGAACAATGGGTTGACAGCGGAGCGCCGCGCTATGCCTAATGGCCATCCAGTACGGCGGCCGCTCGGCCGCCTTTATACGGCATTGTGGGGCGGTTGTTTGTTGATGTTGAGCCAGAGCGCTGCGGCGCGTTTTGCTATTCCCGGCTATGAGCTGGTGTACACCGCGCCGGTGGAAACCGCGCTGCAGGCCGACGACCTGCGCAACACCGCCGAGGTGTGGCGCGAGATGTTCGACGCGGCGAAAACCCGCATCGACCTGGGGCAGTTTTACGTGGCGAATCAGGACGGTTCGCTGCTGGACGGCGTGCTGCAGCACCTGAAGGCGGCCGGCGAGCGCGGGGTGAAAATCCGCTTTTTGGTGGAAGAGAAGGGCATTCGCATTTCTACCGCCGAAACGCTGGAACAGCTGAAGGCAATCCCCCATCTGGAGCTGCGCATCATTCCTTACCAGAAGCTGAGCGGCGGCATTCTGCACGCCAAATACCTGCTGGTGGACGGCGAACAGGCGTTCGTCGGCAGCCAGAACTTCGACTGGCGCGCGCTGGAGCATATTCACGAAACCGGGCTGCGCATCAGCGACGCCAAAGTGGTGGGACAAATTCAGGCGATCTTCGAACAGGACTGGCAGGCGCAGGCGCTGTTGGCGCAGGATAAACCGGTGCCGGCGTTGCCCGATGCGCCGACGATGGCGCAGCCGCAGGGCAACTATCTGGTGGCCAGCCCGCGCGCCTACAACCCGGCAGGGGTGATTGACTCGCAGGCCGAGCTGCCGCGCTTGCTGGCCGGCGCCAAACGGCGGGTGCGGGTGCAGGTGATGGACTACGCGCCACTGTCGTTTGGCCCGGAGCGCAGTCGCCCCTTCTACGCGGTCATCGACAACGCGCTGCGCAGCGCGGCGGCGCGCGGCGTGCAGATCGAGCTAATGGTGGCCAACTGGAACACCAAAAAGCCGGATATCGCCTGGCTGAAGAGCCTGGCGCTGGTGCCGAACGTGCAGATCAAGGTGGTGACCATTCCGCCGGCCAGCAGCGGCTTCATTCCGTTTGCCCGCGTGATCCACAGCAAGCTGATGACCATCGACGATGAGATTGCCTGGGTGGGCACTAGCAACTGGACCGGCGGCTATCTGGACAACTCGCGCAATCTGGAGCTGGTGATGCACAGCGCGGCGATGAGCGGGCGGTTGGACCAGCTATACCAACAGCTGTGGAACAGCGTCTACGCCGAACCGTTGCGGCTGGATTACGACTACCCGACGCCTAAACCGGGCGGCGAATCCTGACGGTCAGGGCGCGTTAACCCGCGCCCCGCGTTGTTTATCGCCGCCAGCCGGCCTTCTCCAGCGCCGTCACCAGCTGTTCGGCGCTTAACCCTTCCGCCCGATGGCCGTTGCCGCTGACGGTATTGGCCGCCAGCAGCGCATTGACGATCGCCTCTTCCACCGCTTCCGCCGCCGCGGCGAACAGCGCCGAAATGTAGTCGTTGTTCACCATGCGCAGCGGTGTGGTGAAATCGCCTTTATTGGCGTAGTCGGCGGGCGGCAGGCCGTCGTTGCCGGTGGCGAAGGCGATAAAGATATCGCCGCTCGAATCCTCGGTGCCGCCGCCGGTGCGGGCGATGCCGATGCTGGCGCGCTGCGCCAGCCGTGCGCACTGGTGCGGCAGCAGCGGCGCGTCGGTCGCCAGCGCCACCACGATGGAGCCCATGCCGGGATGCGGCAACTGCGGCGTGAACGGCGAGGGGAGATGCCCCAGATGCCGGCCCACCGGGTAACCGCCGACCAGCAGCGACTCGCGCTTGCCGTGGTTGGCCTGTACGATGGCGCCCACCGTCCAGCCGCCTTGATCGGCAGGCAAGCGGCGCGAGGCGGTGCCGCTGCCGCCTTTGAATTCATGGCAGATCATGCCGCTGCCGCCGCCGACCGCGCCTTCCTGCGGCAAGCCGCCCTGGGCCGCCTGCTGTGCCTGGCGCACGTGCTCGGCCTTGACGTGAAAGCCGTTGATGTCGTTGAGCAGGCCATCGAAGGTTTCCATCACCACCGGCATATTCCAGTACACCGCATTGTCGCTCGCGGGCAGCGCTTCACGCTCCAGCGCGATCAGCGCATCGCGCACCACGCCCACGCTGTGGGTATTGGTGAAGGCGATCGGGCTGGTCAGCAGGCCCGCTTCGCGCACCCATTCCAGGCCGGTGGCGTCGCCGTTGCCGTTCAGCACGTGCACGCCGGCGAAGCAGGGCGCGTGGCGGGCGGAGCCGGGGCGCGGTTCGATCACCGTCACGCCGGTGCGCACGCTGCGCCCGTCCGCCAAGTCGGCATGAATGCTGGCATGGCCGACGCGCACGCCGGGCACGTCGGTGATGGCGTTCAGCGGGCCGGGCGTGCCCTGGCCGATGATGATGCCCAGATCCTGAGCGCGCTGCGTCATGGTTATTCTCCTTCTATTGAGGGGGCGGCGAGGGGCGCCGTCTGGCGGCCGCGCAGATGGTTCAGCGCCAGCCCGAAGCCGATGATGCCGGCAATGATAATAAAGTCTTTCAGGCTGCTGGCGATCAAAATTGTCCACAGTACGTACAGGCAGCACAGCAGCGCGACCACCACCGGCAGCGGCCACAGCGGCATCAGGTACGGATGGTGGAAGTGGCGGCGACGGCGACTGATCAGCGCCGCCACCGCCATGATGATGTACACCAGCAGCAGCAGGATCACGGTGAACGAGGTCAGCGATTCGAGATCGGAGCAAAACGCCAGCAGCGCCGACGGCACGCCGAACAGCAGGGTGGCGATCCAGGGGGTGCCGAAGCGCGGATGGATGATTTTCAGCGCCCGGTTGAACGCCGGCAGCCAGAAGCCGTCACGTCCGCTGGCGAACATCATGCGGCTGAACTGCGCCACGATGGCGATGATGGCGTTGAATACCGACAGATAGATTGCGCCGCTCACCACCCGCGCCAGCGTCGGGCCGCCGAGTTGGGTGACCACGTAGCCGACCGGATCGGCCTGTTTGGCCATCTCCGTCAGCGACGGCGAGCCGATCAGCAGGGCGGTGAACGGCACCAGTTCCACCAGCACCACGATGACCAGCGTCAGCATGATTGCGATCGCCATCGGCCTGCCCTGTTCGCGCATGTCTTCCGCCATGTACACCGCCGCGCCGTAGCCGTTGTAGGAGAACAGCGCGACCCCGACCATGGCGACGATCAGCGGCAGCGATACCGGCGCCAGGCTGCCCTGCGCGTCCAGCATCACCGGCGCGGTGAGGATCTCCGTACTCTGATGCGGGTGGCTGAAGCCGAGCCAGGCGATCAGCGCCAGCACCGCCACTTCCACCACCAGGAAGGCGCCGGTCAGCAGGGCGTTGGCTTTGATGTTGAAAATGGCGCAGATACCGCCGACCAGCACGGTGAGCATGCCGGCGGTCGAGGCGTCGAATTGGGTGCCCAGCGCGGTGTTCAGGTAAGGCACTGCGCCGGTGGCCAGCACCGCCGGCACGAACAGCGAGGCGCTGAGGATAAACAGGTAGGTCTGCAACCCGCACAGGGTGCCGAACAGGCGCTTGATGATGCTGTATTCGCCGCCGGCGCTGGGGTGTGCGGCGCCGAGCTCGGCATAGCACAACGCGATGGCGGCGGCGACGCAGGCGGCGATCAGAAACGACAGAAAGGCGCCGCTGCCGGCGTTGGCGATCGCCAGCGGCGCGATAACGAAGATCGAACTGGCCGGCGTCACGCCGGATGCGGTGATCATCACTACGTCGAGGACGCTGAGATTGCCTTTGAAGGTGTGTTCAGGGGCGGACTCTTTCATGGGATAACGACTCCATTAACGTGTGAGTGAGTTATTGTTTTGCTGCACAGGCTGTACGCAGGAATCAAATGGAGCGCGCTAAATGCCGGGGAGCGTTGCTCCCCGGAAGTTTATTGTTCTTATGTGTTACCCCTGCCCCGACGGGAAGCTGAAGCTGGCGCGGCGGGCATCGCCGGAGGCCGGCCAGCGCTGGGTCACGGTCTTGCGTTTGGTGTAGAACCTGACGGCGTCCGGGCCGTAGGCGTGCAGATCGCCAAACAGCGAGCGCTTCCAGCCGCCGAACGAGTGGTAGGCCACCGGCACAGGCAGCGCCACGTTGATCCCCACCATGCCGACCTGAATGCGGCTGGAAAAGTGGCGCGCCGCTTCGCCGTCGCGGGTGAACAGGCAGGTGCCGTTGCCGTATTCGTGGGCGTCGATCAAGGCCATCGCCTCCGGCAGCGAGGCCGCGCGCACAACGCCGAGCACCGGGCCGAAGATCTCCTCCTGATAGATGCGCATGCCGGGCGTCACGTGATCGAACAGCGTCGGGCCGAGGAAATACCCCTGGCTGGGGCGGCCGTCGGCGCCGATCACGCTCAGCTCGCGGCCGTCCACCAGCAGCTCGGCGCCTTCGGCTACGCCCTGCTCGATATAGCCTTTCACCTTCTGATAATGCTGCTGGGTCACCAGCGGCCCCATGTCGTTGCGGTTGTCGCTGCCGGGGCCGACGCGCATGGCGGCCATCTGTTGCCGCAGCCCGGCGATCAGCGCGTCGGCGGTGTCGTCGCCCACCGCCACCACCAGCGGGATGGCCATGCAGCGCTGGCCGCACGAGCCGAACGCCGCGCCCATCAGCGCGCCGACCGCGCCGGGGATATCGGCGTCCGGCAGCACCACCGCGTGGTTTTTGGCGCCGCCCAGCGCCTGCACCCGTTTGTTCTGGCCGCAGCCGGTGTGATAGATGTGCTCCGCCACCGGCGTCGAACCGACGAAGCTGATCGCTTTGACGCGCCCGTCATGCAGCAGCGTCTCCACCGCTTCGCGGTCGCCGTTGACCACGTTGAGCACCCCCGGTGGCAGCCCGGCTTCCGCCGCCAGCCGCGCGATATACAGCGCGGCGGAAGGCACGCGCTCGGAAGGTTTCAGCACGAAGGTGTTGCCGCAGGCGACCGCCATTGGCCACATCCACAGCGGCACCATCGCCGGGAAGTTGAACGGGGTGATGCCCGCCACCACCCCCAGCGGCTGAAACTCGCTCCAGCTGTCGATGCCCGGGCCTGCCTCTTTGCTGTGTTCACCCTTCAGCAGTTCCGGCACATAGCTGGCGTATTCGATATTCTCAATGCCGCGCTGCAGTTCGCCCAGGGCGTCGCTGAGCACCTTGCCGTGCTCGGCGGTGATTAACTGGCAGATGGCGTCGGCGTGTTGCTCCAGCAGATCCTTGAGCTTCATCATGATGCGCGCGCGCTTCAGCGGAGGGGTATCGCGCCAGGCGGGATAAGCCTGTTCGGCGGCGGCGATGGCGCGCTCCACCGTGGCGCGGTCGGCCAACTGCACCTCCTGCGCCGATTGGCCGGTGGCCGGGTCGTAAACCGGCTGGCTGCGTTCGCCGCCGGCGGCGGGCTCGCCGTTGATCCAATGGGTGATGGTCATGGTTCTCTCCTTATTCGGTGGCGTTGAGGGCGTCGCCCACGGCGTTGATCAGCGCATCGATCTGCGCTTCGCTGCTGATGAACGGCGGCGCCAGCTGCAGGGTGTCGCCGCCGTAGCGCACGTAAAATCCGCTTTCCCAGCAGCGCATCGCCGCCTCGAAGGGACGCCGCGCCGGCTCGCCGGGCCGCGCCGCCAGCGTGATGCCGGCCGCCAGGCCGATATTGCGAATGTCGGCGACGTGTTTGGCTCCTTGCAGGCTGTGCACCGCGCGCTCGAAGTAGGGCGCCAGCGCCTGTACGCGCTCCACCATCTGTTCGCGCTGCAGGATGTCCAGCGTCGCCAGCGCGACCGCGCAGCTGACCGGATGGGCGGAGTAGGTGTAGCCGTGCGGGAATTCGAGCTGGTAGTCCGGCTCGCCGCCGTTCATGAAGGTGTGGTAAATCTCCGGCCGTACCACCACCGCGCCCATCGGCTGCGCGCCGTTGGTCACCTGTTTGGCGATGTTCATGATGTCCGGCGTGACGCCGAACGCCTCGGCGCCGGTCATCGCGCCGCAGCGGCCGAAGGCGGTGATCACTTCGTCGAAGATCAGCAGGATGTCATGCTGGGTACAGATTTCGCGCAGGCGCTGCAAGTAGCCGACCGGCGGCACGATCACCCCGGCGGAGCCGGAGAACGGTTCGACGATCACCGCGGCGATCGTCGAGGCGTCGCGCAGCGCGATGATGCGGTTGAGCTCTTCCGCCAGCTCCGCCCCCTGTTGCGGCATGCCGCGCGAAAAGGCGTTGCCGGCCAGCAGGGTGTGCGGCAGGTGGTCCGCCTCGGCGCCGGCGCCGAACGTCTTGCGGTTGCCGGCGATGCCGCCGACCGAGATGCCGCCGAAGTTAACGCCGTGATAGCCCTTTTCCCGGCCGATAAAGCAGGTTTTGCCCGCCTGGCCTTTGGCGCGCCAGTAAGCGCGCGCCATTTTCAGCGAGGTGTCCGCCGCTTCCGAGCCGGAGCCGGTGAAGAACACGTAATCCAGCCCCGCCGGCGTCAGCGTCTTGATTTTGTTGGCCAGCTCGAACGACAGCGGGTGGCCGAACTGAAACGCCGGCGAGTAATCCAGCGTCGCCAGCTGGCGCTGGGCGGCGTCGGTGATTTCCTGCCGGCCGTGCCCCAATCCGCAGCACCACAATCCGGACAGGCCGTCGAAAATCTTTCTGCCGTCGTGGCTGGTGTAATACGCCCCTGCGGCCTGAGTAATGATGCGCGGCTGCGCTTTAAAATTACGGTTGCCGGTAAAAGGCATCCAATGGGCCTCTAACCCTTCGGCATCGAGACGATTAAGCGAATAATTTTCAGCGGCCATGTTTTCCTCCGGGCAGGAAAATAAGTGCGATTAATTAAATAAAATGAGTTGTTAACGAATTGTTGTGCGAAATTGACTATGTACCGCTTGTTCTCTACTGTGAATAATCATATGTCGAAACTTACTTAAGGTTTTATGCAAGTAAAAAAGCGCGCGCTGTTAGGGCAATTGTCGGATATGGATCTGCGTTTGCTGCGGGTATTCAAGGCCGTGGTCGACTGCGGCGGCATGAGCGCCGCCGAACTGGAGCTGAATATCAGCCTGTCGACCATCAGCAAGCACATCAAGGATCTGGAGCAGCGGCTGGGTCTGACGCTGTGCCAGCGCGGGCGCGAGGGTTTTGCGGTTACCGACGAGGGGCTGTTGATCTATCAGGAAACGGTCAACCTGCTGGCGGCCACCGAGGCGTTCCGGCGCGGGGTGGACGAGGTGCACCAGCGCATGGGCGGGCAGCTGCACGTGGCGATATTCGACCATACGGTCAGCAATCCGCAGGCGCAGATCGGCCGGGCCATCGCGTTATTCAGCGAGCGCGCGCCGGAGGTTTCTTTGCAAATGTACGTGGAGCCGATTAATACCATTGAACGCGGCGTCATTGACGGGCAATTTCAGGTTGGCGTTATTCCCATGCACCGCAGCGCGGAAAGTTTATCTTATCATCCGTTATTCAGTGAGAGGATGTTCTTATATTGCGGCGCGCAGCATGAATTATTTTCCGGCCCCCATGAAACATTAAATTGGGATCTGCTGCACAATTATGCCTTCGCCGGATTAGGCTATCATTCGCCGAATATGGAACTGAGCCTGCAGCAACATTTGCATCGCAAGGCGACGGGGTTTGCGCAGGAGTCGATCGCCACGCTGATCCTGTCCGGCAAATACGTCGGCTTTTTGCCTGATCACTACGCGGCGTTTTTCGTGGCGCAGAATATGATGCGGGCGATCAAACCGGCGCTGTTCCGCTATCACTGCGAATACTCCAGCGTGCTGCGCCGCTCGCCGGTGCCGCAGCGGGTGGTGAAGCTGTTCCATGAGTGCCTGCTGGCGGCCCACGGAACAGCGTGACGCTTACTGCTCTTTCTTCTTGCCGAAGATCCTGATCAGCGCGCCGACCAGGATGCCGACCGCGATGCCGGCGAAGATCCAGCCGATGATGCCCATTTTCTTAACTCCTGCTAGTGCGTTGATCTGATTATATAATCATTCGACGCGAAACGCCTCTTCGATCATCCGTTGCCGCTGCGCCGGCGCATAGTCGATCCAGGAATTCTTGCTGTTGGATTTCTCCAGCGCCACCGCCAATTCCTGGCCGGAAATCGGCAAATCGTCCTGCCAGAACGGCGCAATGGCGTGGCGGGTGATGAAATCGGTCAGGTAGCTCTCCGGGCTGCCCTGCCAGTGCGGGTACAGGCGCGCGGCCAGCTCGGCCATCAGCGCGCGTTGCTGCGGCTGTTCGCTGGTTTCCAGCAGGGCGAGGAACGGCAGCAGCAGGCGGCCACAGACTTGGCCGTGGTGGTAGTCGCGCAGCGCGCCGATCTCGCCGGCGATGCCGTGAATGACCCCCAGCCCGGCGGCGCTCAGCGTCAGCCCGCCGAGGTAGGAAGCCTGCATGATCGCCTCGCGCGCCGCATCGCTGCGGTTGAGCGCCGGCCAGGCGGCGAGGAAGTGGCGTATGCCGTTCAGCGACATGTCGCGCGTCATGGCGCCGGCGGTTTTCGACAGATAGGCCTCGAACAGGTGGGTGAAGGCGTCGATAGCGCAGTAGGCCAACACTTTGTCCGGTGCGCCCGCCAGCAGCTGCGGATCGAGAATGGCGGTGTGCGGCACGAAGTTATTGTGGCGCAGCGAGGCCTTCACTTTGCTGACCTGGGTATCGGTGATCACCGCGTTCTGCGTCACCTCGCTGCCGGTGCCGGCGGTGGTGGGAATGGCGATCAGCGGCAGGGTGGCGCCGCTGATTTTGCTGTCGCCCACCTTTTCCATATAGCGCAGCGTTGGCAGCGGGTGCTCCACCAGCGCGGAGAACGCTTTGGCGGCGTCCAGCACGCTGCCGCCGCCGATGGCCACTACGCGCTGCACCTGTCCGCGCCAGCGCGCCACCCAGGCGTCTATTTCCTGCGGCGACGCCTCGTGGCTGACGATCTCAGTGCCGATAAGCAGCGGCGTCAGCGATTCGCGCAGGCCGGCGTACACCGGGCCGTTGAGAAAAGATCGGCAGCTGAACAGCAGCGTCGGCTGCGGATCGGCAAGCAGCAGCGGCGGCAGTTGCTGGATGCTGCCGTGGCCGAACCAGGTCTGGCGGTTGGCGATGATGTGGCTGACGGACATGAGGTCTCCTTGACGACGTTGCAGAGCGCGATGCCACAGCATAAGCCAGCGGGCGCGGAGCGGCCACCGCTTTCCCCGCCGCGGCAACCTGTGAGTTGTTTAACATGTAAACGATCGCGCTCTTGCATTTCGGCGTTTTGGGTGCTTTTTTTAACAGTACCGGCCTTCATGCGGCCAACACCATCCGAAATCGGTAGATTGTTAATGTATTAATAATGGCGAGGCGGGTATGGAAATTCAGGTTGAACGCTTGTCTGCGGTGATCGATGCGGTGGCCAGCCCACGCTTTTATCCCAGCCTGTTGAGCTGGCTGGAGGGATTTTTCGCCTTCGACAACGCCATCGTCTATGCCTTCGAACGCGGCCGGCCGCCGCGCTGCCTGATTAAAACCGAGCGGGAAAACAGCGATGCGGTCAACCAGATCTACCAACAGGGCGCCTACCTGCAGGATCCGTTTTACCGCGCGCTGAGCGACGGCGGCGAAGGCGAGGTGCTCACGCTGCGCCAGCTGGCGCCCTGCGGGTTTTATCACAGCGATTATTACCGTAATTTTTATCGCAAGACCGGCTGGCACGACGAGGCCGGCGTGCTGCTGCAGCTGACGCCGGAGCGCGGGCTGGGGGTGTTCTTCGGCTCGGCGCGCCGCACGGTGACGGTACGCTATCCGCAGCGGGCGGATCTGCGCAGTGCGCTGACGCTGGTGAAAAGCGTGGCGCGGCTGCACGGTGAGGTGGTGGCGGCGCCGGCCGAGGCCGCGACGGTGAACAACGACGGCGGGCAGGCGCGTTATCTGCTGACGCCGCGCGAGCGCGAGATCGTCGATCTGATCCTCGCCGGCTGCGGTTCGCAGCAGATTGCCGACCGGCTGTTCATCAGCCTCGGCACGGTAAAAAATCACCGCAAGAACATCTACGGCAAGCTGAACATCGGCTCGCAGGCCGAGTTGTTTAGCCTGCTGCTGACCGCCCCGCAGCGGCGCAGCGCGTGAATGTTAATTTTTTGTAGCGAATGTCCCTAAGGGGACATAGCGAACGATCCCACTGCTCCCGATAATCCGATGTCATGGCATAGGCAATCGGGAGTGCGGCAGTGAACAACGAAATCGAGTCCTTAACCTACTACGCGGCGACCAAAAAATACGATCTGCGCTTCCCGACGCTGGAAGAGGATCTGGACGTCGACGTGGTGATCATCGGCGGCGGCTTCTCCGGCATCAACACCGCGCTGGAGCTGGCGGAGAAGGGCATCACCAACATCGCCATTCTCGAAGGCCGCTATCTGGGTTACGGCGGCACCGGGCGCAACGGCGGCCAGGTGATGGCCGGCATCGGCCACGATCTGGAGAAGATCAAGCGCCACGTTGGCCCGGCCGGGCTGGAAACCATCTTCAAAATCAGTAACCTCGGCGCCGGCATTATCCGCGAGCGCATCAAGAAATATGACATCGACGCCGACTTCTGCTTCGGCTACGGCTATCTCGGCAGCAACGCGCGCCAGGAGAAGACCCTGCGCGGCTGGCTGAAGGAGTTCAAGGCGGTAGCGCCGCAGGAGGAGATTGAGCTCTACACCGGGGCGGAGGTGAAGCAGGTGGTGGGCTCAGACGCCTACACCTGCGCGCTGAAGCACATGGGCGGCGGCCACGTACATTCGCTCAACCTGCTGCTGGGCGAGGCCAAGGCGCTGAGCGGCTACGGGGTGAAAATCTTTGAGAACAGCAGCGTGCTCAACGTGGAGTATGGCCCGCGCATCACGGTGCGTACCGCCATGGGCTCTGTGCGCGCCAACAAGATGCTGTGGGCCTGCAACGGCTTTCTCAACGGCATGGAGCCGCAGATCTACCGCAAGACCATCAATACCTACGCCTTCCAGCTGGCCACCGAGCCGCTGTCTGACGATCTGATCCGTCAGATCAGCCCGATCCGCGGCGCCTACAGCGACATCCGCCCGGTGATCGATTATTACCGGGTGACCAACGAGAACCGGCTGCTGTTCGGCAGCGCCACCCGCCTGATCGAATATTTCCCATCGGATCTCAAGGCCTGGAACCGCAACCTGATGCTGAAGGTGTTCCCGTACCTGAAAGACGTGAAGATCGATCTGGCCTGGGGCGGCCCGCTGTGCTGTAGCGCCAACCTGTTCCCGCAGATCGGCACGCTGCCGGATCGCGACAACGTGTTTTACGTGCAGGGCTACTCCGGCTTCGGCGTGACGCCGAGCCACATCGTGTGCAAGGTGCTGGCGGAGGGCATGAGCGAAGGATCCGATCGGTACGATCTGATGAGCTCGATCCCGCACGTCAACATCTTCGGCAAGGACAAGCTGCGGCGGGTGATGACCACCGCCGGTAAGGTTTGGCACCAGACATCCGGCTACTGGAAAGGCCGCCGTTAACCCTCAGAGGAGAATCTCATGAAACCGTTATTGCTTAAACAACCGCTGCCAGAACTGCTGGAGATCGGCAGCGTCAGCAACCTGGGCGCCACGGTGATCGCCGGCACGCCAAACGTCGGCGTGGCCAGCATCTTCGGCGAACCGACCGACAACCTGAACTGCGGCGTGTTCAGCTGCACCCGCGGCAGCTTCGTGATGGAGTATCCGTTCGCCGAGCACGCTACGGTGTGGGAAGGCAGCGCGACCCTGACCAACGAACGCACCGGCGAATCGGTGCAGTATCAGGCCGGCGATTCCTGGTTCGTCGAGAAAGGCACCCCGGTGCGCTGGGACATCACCTCGGATCGCTTCGTCAAACACTACCTCGCCATCGTCGAAGGCTGACGCCGTCATGCCCCCCTCAGCAGGCTGAATGCCGAGGGGGAGCGCCTTAGCCTAACGCCCGCGTAATAAAATCAGTCACCCGCTTGAGGATCTGATCCTTATTGGTTTCGTTAAAGCTCTCGTGCCGCCCGCCCGCATTGATCATCCGTTCGAAATCGTCGCCGCGCAGACGATCGAGCGCGGTTTGCGTTTCGCTCATCAGCACCAGCCGATCGTCGTCGCCATGGATCCACAGCGTGGGCAGCGCGCCGAAGCCCGGCCCGGCGTTGATGGCGGCGAGGATCCGCTGCATGGCGCGTAGGGTGGGACGCTTGAACGGCCCGTGCCACACCAGCGGATCTTCCTGATACGCCGCGCCAACCGCCGGATCGCGCGCCAGGGTCGCGGTATCCAGCGGCGCGTCGGGGATCGTCGGCAGTTCAGCCAGATCGGAAATCGCCGTTCTGTCGCCGAGCAGCGGGCCGGACAGCACCAGCGCGCGTACCTCCTCGCCATGGCGCTGCACGTAGCGGGTGGCGATCATGCCGCCCATCGAGTGGCCGATCACCACCAGCGGCAAGGTGGGGTATTGCTGCCGGAAATGGCTGACCACGCGCTGCACGTCGTCGACCACGGCGTCATAATCTTCGATCAGCACGCGCTCGCCCTGCGACAGGCCGTGGCCGAGATGGTCGGGGCCGAACACCCGCGCGCCCTGCGCCTGCAGCGTGCGCGCCACGTATTGATAGCGGCCGAGGTGCTCGCCGTAGCCGTGCACCAGCAGCGCCAGATAGTGCGGCTTGTCGTTTCCCCAGTCGTGCACGGCGATGTCGCCGTGACGGCCTTTGATAAAGCTGACGGTTTGTTCGGACATGTTATTGTTCTCATGGTGGTAGGGTTGCCTTTCAGCGTAGCGGCTGGCGGCGAGGTTGTCAGGGGCGCCGGGTGCGGCGCCCGCAGAGAGGGGATTACAGGCCGAACTGGCGCGCCAGCTCGTCGAGCGCTTCGCGCTGGAAGCGGTTGAAGACGTCGCGCGGCTGCTGCTGTTGGATGAACGTCAGCAGCGGATCCTGCACTTCAGTGCGCACGCCGCTTAGCTGTTCCATCACCGCCAGCCCGCAGAACGGCACGTAGGATTCGGCGTAGCCGCCTTCATGCACCATCACCAGTTTGCCGCCGCATAGCCGGTCGGCGGCCTCCTGCACCAGCGCGGTCATGGCGCGGAAGCTGTCGCTGTGCAGCTGCATGCGCGCCAGCGGATCGAGGGCGTTGGCGTCGTAACCGCAGGCGACGATGATCAGCTCCGGCTCGAATTTTTCCAGTACCGGGATGATGATGCGCCGCATGGCGTGCAGGTAGCCGTCGTCGCCGGCGCCGGCCAGCATCGGCACGTTAACGTTGCAGCCCGCCCCGTCGCCTTCGCCGCGATCCTGCTCGCCGGAATAGCCCGCCGGGAAGCAGCCGTCCTGATGCAGCGACAGCGTCAGCACGTCGCCGCGCTGCCAATAGATGTGCTGGGTGCCGTTGCCGTGGTGCACGTCCCAGTCGAGCACCGCGACTTTGCCGAGGCCGTAGCGGGCCTTGGCGCGCTCGATGGCGATGGGAATATTGGCCAGGAAGCAGAAGCCCATCGATTGATCCGGCAGGCAGTGGTGGCCCGGCGGGCGCGACAGCGCATAGGCATTATCCAGCTCGCCCTGCAGCACCGCCTCCACCGCCGCGCAGGCCAGCCCGGCGGAGAGTTTGGCGATTTCATAGCTGCCTGGCCCCAGCGGCGCTTCCTCCCCCAGCAGGCCGCCGCCGCTGTCGCTCACCTGTTTGAAGCGCTGCAGGTAGTGGGCGGGGTGGATGCGCAGCAGGTCTTCTTCCGTCGCCGGTTCGGCGCTCAGCAGGGTGAGCTGGCGCGACAGGCCGGATACGTCCATCAGGTTCTTCATACGCCGTTTGGTTTCCGGCGATTCGGCATGGCCGGCGCCCGAGGGCGGTTGCACCCAGCCGCCGACCGGCAGGGTGGTGGCGTGCAGGCCGGTGCTGTGCCAGAAACAGCGTTCATCAAACAAGAAACCGGTTGTTCTTTTCACCTTTCTCCTCCTGTTATACGGCGCGGTGCGCGCGGTGAAGCCAGCGAAATCAACAGCAGCGACAGCAGCGCGCAGCCCAGCGCGCCGAACAGCAAGGCGTTGAAACCGCCGGAAGATTCGATCAGAGAGCCGGCCAGCGTCGGGCCGATGGCCATGCCGCCGCCGATCACCAGGTTGATGCCGTTCATCAGCTTGCCGTCGTTATCCAGCCCGGCGACCCGCGCCAGAATGAACGGCAGCACGAAGGTCCAGGTGAATTTGAACAGCAGGGCGGCCAGGGCGAAGCGCAGGAGCAGGGGCTGGCCCGTCAGCAGCGCCACGCTGGCCAGCAGCAGGGCGTACCCCAGCACGATCAGGCGTCCGCCGCCGAAGCGCGCGCCGATCAGCGCCGCGGCCCCCGCGCCGACGATGCCGAGCAAGGTGGCGACGGCCAGCACCTGGCCGCTGTGGGCCGGCGACAGCCCGGCGCCGGCGGCGATGCCGCCGATAAAGGTCCAGAGCGCGCTCAGGCTGATGTAAAAGGTCAGCACCGCCAGCACGGCGCACAGCTTGCGCGCCAGCGAGGCGGCGGGGCCGCTGCGGGCGGTGCGGGCGGCGGTGAAACCGTTGGGGAACGCCGGGATGAGCGGCAGGCAGCACAGCATGATGGCGGCCAAAATCAGGTAGACCGCCATCAGGCCGAAGTGCGCAAACAGCGGTGGCAGCACCAGCAGCCCGACCGCGCCCAGCACCAGCTGGCCGAGCACCCAGAAGGCATAGACGCGGCTGGGATTGGCGGTGCCGGCAGCGCAGGTGATGCACAGGATCATCAGGGTGCCGCCCGCCAGCGAGGCGATAAAGCGCAGCGGTAGCAGCAAGGTAAAATCTTGCACCAGCGCCGAAGCCAGGTTGCCGGCGATAAACACCAGCGCCGACAGCGTAGCGACCCGCCGCCAGTTGATGCGCCCGATCCACCACCACGCCGGCAGCGTGGCCAGGCTCATGGCGCCGAGTTCGGTGGAGAACAGGTGGCCGATCTGCGCCGGGCCGAGCTGCCACTGAGTAGCGAGCTGGGCGGCCACGGCGGGGGCGGTCATCAGAATGCCCGGCGCGATGGCGGCGAAGACGATAATGGCGGTCAACAGCCGCGGCGGGCAGGGGAGCGCCGCGCCGACGGCGGGCGCGGAAACCGAATCACTGGACATAAACCTTTTCCCCAAGCGTTGAGTGACGATGAAATATCCCGCCCGGCCCGATTGCGGGCAGGGGGAGGCCGCGCCATAAATGGCGAATACGTTTTGGCGTTATTTTCCGGCCGTCGGCAGCGGCGGCCGTTATCGGGCGTTAACCGTGGGCGAGAAAGCCGCCGGCGACCAGTTCGGTGCGGTTCACCACGTCGGTTTTGGCGAAAATATTGCGCATATGGGTTTTCACCGTGGACAGCGAAATGCCCAGCTTCAGGGCGATGCGCTTATTGCTGGCGCCTTCGCGAACCAGGTTGACGATCTCTTGCTCTTTGGCGGTCAACAGCTGCGCCTCGCCGTCGGGCAGCAGATCGCGCGTCGCCAGCTCGATCAGCGGCAGCACCGCGCGCAGGCGGCCGCGCTCCACGTCAGTAAACGGCGTATCGCGGATCAGCGATACCCCGGCGACGATGCGCTTGCGCTGGCGGATGAAGATCTCCGTCATGTCGCGCATGTCGTTCGGCAGCATAAAGTCGTGGTAATAGCGGCGGTTGCCGGCGATCGCCGCCGGGCTCATGCCGACCATGGTGATGTCCTGGCGATGGAAATTGGCCGGCTGCAGCGGGTCTATCTGCTGGAAGTGGTTCAGGTACTGCTGATGCGTTTTATCG
Source organism: Serratia bockelmannii (assembly GCF_008011855.1). Lineage (GTDB taxonomy): Bacteria > Pseudomonadota > Gammaproteobacteria > Enterobacterales > Enterobacteriaceae > Serratia > Serratia bockelmannii. Next base: position 263,315 of record NZ_VOUX01000002.1, on the reverse strand, counting down.
GGCATGCCGTGCAGGATGTAGTGATCCGGCCGCAGGTCGCGATCGACCAGATAAAACACCCCGGCGGACACCGGGATCAGGTGCGTAATGGTCGCCAAACAACTGTTGATAAAGGCATCGGATGCGGTGCTGTGCATGATTCGTATTCCTCCCTTTATCGTTCAACTGGAGAATGTTGGCGGTCAATATATGAACGATACAAGCATAGTCGTAGCAATTTGGCAACACAATAAAAACATATTAACAACGTGAGGCCGATTGCAATAAAACACATAAATAACAAGATGACACTGCGTTTATCAGGGCTTTTTAGGGCGGATTTTTCGCGATTTTCATTAATAGGTTAATGAAATAGTTCGCCGCTTTTCCCGCTGAATTTACAGCGCTTTTGAATGCTTGCCTGGGCGAGGCCCTCGCCGCTCTGCGCGTGCTACAACCGGCGCGACCGTCGCCGTCCCTCGTTCTTAAGAACGATAGCCAGGCTTTTCCACCGCTTCCTACACTGCGAATTGAAGATAGCGCCAGGCGGCGCCAAACGTATAAGACGAAAAAATGATGACCTTTCTCGGGCTGAGGCGTCGGGTTGTTCAGTCCGCATGACCATACGGGGAACGAACGATGCAGAAAAAAACGTTGGCGGTGGCGTTGAGCGGTGCCTTATCGGGCCTGGCACAGGGGGCGGACGCCGATCGCCCTAATGTGCTGATCATTCTGGTGGACGACATGGGCTACTCCGACATCAGCCCGTTCGGCGGCGAGATACCGACCCCCAACCTGCAGGCGCTGGCCGAACGGGGCGTGCGCATGAGCCAGTACTACACCTCGCCGATGTCGGCGCCGGCGCGGTCGATGTTGATGACCGGCAACACCAACCAGCAGGCCGGCATGGGCGGCATGTGGTGGTATGAGAGCACCGCGGCGCAGCCGGGCTATGAAATGCGGCTGACCGACCGCGTGACCACATTGCCGGAGCGCTTTCGCGATGCGGGGTACGCCACCATGATGGCGGGCAAATGGCACCTGGGCTATGTCGACGGCGCCAAACCGACCGATCGCGGCTTCGAGCGCGCCTTCGCCTTCATGGGCGGCGGCACCAGCCATTTCGACGATGCGAAACCGCTGGGCACCGTGGAGGCGTTCCACACCTTCTACACCCTGAACGGCAAACGCGTGTCGTTGCCCAAAGATTTCTACTCCAGCAAGGCCTATGCCGATCAGCTGGAACAGTGGATCCGCGATACACCGCAGAATCAGCCCGTCTTCGCCTATCTGGCGTTCACCGCGCCGCACGATCCATTGCAGGCGCCGGATGACTGGATCGCTAAATTCGACGGCAAATACGACGCCGGCTATCAGCAGGCCTATCAGCAGCGCATTCAGCGCCTGAAGGCGCTGGGGTTGATTTCCGATCGCACGCCGATGCCGACGCTGGCGTTGGATAAGGCCTGGAACGCGCTGACGCCCGAGCAGCAAAAATATGAAGCCAAGACCATGCAGGTATACGCGGCGATGATTGCCTATATGGACGATCAGGTCGGCGCGGTGCTGAACACCCTGAAGCAGACCGGCCGCGACCAAAATACGGTGATCGTGTTCGCCACCGACAACGGCGCTAACCCGGCCAGCGGCTTCTACTACGGCTCGAAGCCGGAGTATTGGCGGCAGTTCGACAACAGTTACGCCAACCTCGGCCGCAAGGGATCGTTCATCTCTTACGGGCCGCACTGGGCCAACGTCAGCAATGCGCCGTACGCCAACTACCACAAAACCACCAGCGCACAGGGCGGCATCAATACCGATTTCATCATCTCCGCGCCGCGGCTGAAGGGGCGCGGCGGCATCGACCGCACGCCGATGGCGGTGTATGACATCGCCCCGACGTTGTATGACTATGCCGGCATCGACGCCAACAAACCGCTGAAGGCCAAACCGACGCTGCCGATGGTCGGCGTTAGCTTCAAGCGCTATTTCAGCGGCGAGGCCGACGGTGTGCCGCGCGCGACCTACGGCGTGGAGTTGCATAACCAGGCCGCCTATGTAGACGGCATCTGGAAGCTGCGGCGGTTGGTGAAGGCCGGGCCGACGGCGCAGATGGCACCGTGGGGGCTGTTCAACCTGCATGACGATCCGCTGGAAACGCGCGATCTGGCCGCCGCCAACCCGGAACGGGTCAAACGGCTGAGCGAAGCGTATCGCCGCTTTGCGCAGCAGAGCATGATTATTGAAGCTAAAGGCGCAGCGATCGACTACCTCGGCGTTGACGCCAGCACCGGTGACTACATCGGCCTGGATCCGCAGACCCACAAACCGTTGCCGCAGGCGGCACCATGAACCTGGCCCAGCTGCGTGCGCAGCAGATCCCGGTGGAGAGCGAACCGCGCGCGGCGGCGCCTTTTCATTTGCTGGTGAAGCCGATCGGCGCCGGCTGCAACCTGGGTTGCCGCTACTGCTACTATCCGCAGCGCCAGGAAGAACGGACGCGCAAGATGGACGACGACCTGCTGGCGGAATTTATCCGCAGCTACATCGCCGCCCAGCCGCGTTACAGCCGCGAGATCAACTTCGTCTGGCAGGGCGGTGAGCCGCTGCTGGCGGGGATCGGTTTTTACAAGCGGGCGCTGGCGTTGCAGCGCCGCTATGCGCCGCCGGGCGTGCGGATCAGCAACAGCCTGCAGACCAACGGCACTCTGCTGAACGACGCCTGGTGCCGGCTGTTCCGGCAACATCACTTTATCCTCGGCGTCAGCCTGGACGGCGATCGCGAGGTGCAGGACGCCCACCGGCCGGACAAGCGCGGCGGCGCCAGCTATGACGCCGCGCTGCGCGGCATTGCGTTGTTGCAGCGCCATCAGATCGACTTCAACCTGCTGATGGTGGTGCACGACGGCGTCGCGGATCGCGCCGAGGCGATCTACGATCATGCGGTGGCGATCGGTGCGCGTTATCTGCAGTTTCAGCCGCTGATGCTGGAAGGGGATGCGCCCACCGCCGGTTACGGACTGAGCGCCGCCAACTGGGGGCGCTTTATGCTGGCGGTATATCGCCGCTGGCGCAGCCGCGGGCACGTTGGCCAGGTCTTCGTGATGAACATCGAACAGGTCTACGCGCAGTATTTCACCCACGTCAGCCCCAGCTGCGTGCACGCCGAACGCTGCGGCGGCAATCTGGTGATGGAGCCGGACGGGCGGCTTTACGCCTGCGATCATCTGATCAATGCGCAGCATCTGCTCGGCCATGCCGATCGCCACACGCCGCTCGCCACCCTGGCGGCAAGGGCGGCGGAGATGCCGTTCGGTAAAAACAAGAGCCTGCGCCGCGAGTGCCAACGCTGCAGCGTGAAAAGCGTCTGCCAGGGCGGGTGCCCGGCGCATGTGGGCGAAGATCGCTATAACCGGCTGTGTGCCGGTTATTATGCCTTCTTTTCCGCGCTGCTGGCGCCGCTGCGCGCCTACCCGCGCAGCCCGCAAGGGGCGATGCAATGGCGCGCCGCCGTGAGCGCCGCCGCAGGTTGAAACCGTCTCGTCCTTAAGGACGATAGTCAGCATTTTCCTTTCCTCTCTATAGTGAGATTACCGCCGCTGGCGGTGAAAAACCTGCAAGCACCTGCATGCATCAGGCCAAAACTATAAGAGGAAATAACCATGAACCTGTCGTCGCGGTTGCACGCCCACCTGGCTAGAGGCAAGGTCGGCTTTCCCACCACCCTGGCCAGTTCGGTCGGGGTGATCATGGCCAGCCCGGTGATCCTGACGGTCACCAGCGGCTTCGGCATCGGCGGCGACACCTTCGCGCTGGCGATGCTGATCGCCTTCATCATGATGCAGGCGCAGCTCACCACCTTCTCCGAAGCGGCGTCGCTGCTGCCGACCTCCGGTTCGGTTTACGACTACATCTCCTGCGGCATGGGGCGCTTTTTCGCCATCACCGGCGCGCTGTCGGCCTACCTGATCGTGCATATCTTCGCCGGCACCGCCGAGACCATTCTTTCCGGCATCATGGCGCTGGTGAACTTCGAGCACCTCAACACCCTGATGGAAAGCCACAATGCCTCCTGGATGGTCGGCGTCGGGCTGGTTGTCGTGTTCGGCCTGCTCAACGCGTTTGGTATCGAGGCCTTCGGCAAGGCGGAGATCGTGCTGACCTTCGCCATGTGGAGCACGCTGGTGATTTTCGGCATCGTCGGGCTGCTGTCGCCGCATGCGGTGCCGCTTGAGGGCTGGTTCGGCAGCACGCTGAGCCTGAACGATCCGTTCGCGGTGTTCAGCCTGATCGGCATGGCGATGTTCATGTTCGTCGGCTGTGAGCTGGTGACACCGATGGCGCCGGAGATCAAACGCTGCGATCGGGTGATCCCGCGCGCGATGGCGCTCGGGCTGTGCGGCGTGGCGGTGTGCATGGCGCTATATGGCGCGGCACTCAGCCATCAGGTGGAAAACGTGGTGATCGACGCCGCCAGCGGCACGCGCCTGCTGGAAACGCCGATGGCCATCCCGGCGTTCGCCGGCCAGGTGATGGGCCAGTTCGGCAAATACTGGCTGGGCGTCGGCCTGCTGTTGGCGGGCGCGGCGACCATCAACACGCTGATGGCGGCGGTGCCGCGCATTCTGTACGGCATGGCGCTGGACGGCGCGCTGCCGCGCATGTTCGCTTATCTGCACCCGCGCTTTAAAACGCCGGTGGTCGGCATTTTGGTGGCGGTCCTGATCCCCTGCGTACACGCCTTCGCCATTCAGGGCAACCTCGACAGGATCATTCCGCTGGTGCTGGCGGCGGTGTGCGCCTGGGGCGTGGCCTACCTGCTGGTGACCTGCTCGGTGGTGATCCTGCGCGTGCGCCGCCCCGACCTGCCGCGTGCCTATAAATCGCCGTGGTTCCCGCTGCCGCAAATCGTTTCCAGCGTCGGCATCGTGCTGGCCATCGTCTACATCACGCCGCCGGGGATGAACCCGAGCGATATCTACATTCCCTTCGGCTGGATGATCGGCCTGACCGCCGCCTATGCGCTGTTCTGGACGCTGTGCGTGCAGAAAGTGAACCCGTTCAAGCCGGTGCCGGTCGAGCAGGTGCTGGAGAACGCATTTGCCAAGGGTGAAAACGAGGAGGCGCAGTTTGATCGGCTTACTTCCCTCACTTAATCGCGCCTGGCGGCGCGCGCCGTCGGGCTATCGGCCGGGCGCCGCGCTGGATCGTCTGGCGCGCAATCTGGAACCCTACGCGTGCGAACGCCTGGCGCCGGGCCTGCTGCGGCTGACGCTGCCGCAGGGGCCGCAGATCGAGATCGGCGAACAGGTGCAGGGGCTGTTTATGGCGCATATCGTCAGCCACCGTTTTCGGTTGCAGGGCGCATGCGCAGCGCAGCCTCCGCTGACGCTGGACGTGGTGACCGGCGGCTGGCTGCGGCGGCGCGGGGTGCGCTATCTGTTGCGCCAACGCCATGCAGCCGCGCAGCGAGTGCTGGAAGGGCTGCAGCGCTACCCGCAGATCGGCGAGACGCTGGCGCAGCTGGATTTTCGCCGCGTGCGGCTGACGGTGAACGACGGGCGCTGGCAGGTGGATATCGAGCATTTTGCCGCGTCGGAGGTGGTCAGCCGTTTGCCGGCCGGCCGCCGCTATCTGCGGCTGGATGCCGAACAGCGGCGGCTGCTGTTGAGCAGCCTGCTGATGATCGGCCAACTGATGGAGAAGCTGAATCATGAATAGAGTGGTTGTGATTACCGGCGGCGGCACCGGCGTCGGCGCCGCCTGCGCCCGTCTGCTGGCGGCGCAGGGCGATCGGGTGTTCATCATCGGCCGCCGCCCGGAACCGCTGGCGGCGCTGGCGCAAGAGATCGGCGCGCAGGCGCTGGTGGGCGATGCCGCCAGCGGCGAGAGCTGGAACCACACGCTGCTGCCGGCGATTCTGGGCGACGCCGGGCGCATCGACTGCCTGATCGGCAGCGCCGGCGGCATGGGCTTCAAGCGCATCACCGAGATGACCGACGCGCAGTGGCAAGGGGCGATGGACAGCAACCTCAACAGCGCTTTCGCCAGTGCGCGCGCCTGCCTGCCGGAGCTGATTAAAAGCGGCGGCAACCTGCTGTTCGTGGCCTCGATCGCTTCGCTGGCCGCCGGGCCGGAGGTCTGCGGCTACGTTACCGCCAAACATGCGCTGATCGGGCTGATGCGCTCCATCGCCCGCGACTATGGCCCGCTGGGCGTGCGTGCCAACGCGGTGTGCCCCGGCTGGGTGACCACGCCGATGGCGGACGAAGAGATGCAGCTGCTGATGGACGCCCATCAGATTTCGCTGGAGCAGGCTTACCAGATGGTCTGCCGCGACGTGCCGCTGCGCCGGCCGGCCAGCGCCGAGGAGATCGCCCGCGTCTGCCGTTTCCTCTGTTCCAGCGAGGCTTCAATCATTACCGGCGCGGCGCTGGTGGCCGACGGCGGCTCCACCATCGTCGATGTTCCGACATTGGCTTTCACTTCCCTGTAAGGAGCATTTCCATGAGTTCAGAAGCGGTATTCATTCAGGTTGGCGCGCTGGCGGAAGGCTTTGCGCCGCACAGTAATACGCTGGAACGCCAGCACGGCCTGGCGGGCACCACGCTGACGCTGCGCTTTCGCGACGGCGCGACGCAGCGCTGCCGGTTCACCGACGAGCAGACGCTGGAGTGGGGAGAGCGGCGCGGCGTCGCCTATCGCGCGACCAGCATTCGTCCCGGCGTGCTGTTCATCGATTTTCTCGACCCCGCCCGCGCCAACGCCAGCATTACGCTGGTGTGCGACCGCAATCAGGGCAACTTCACCGCGGTGTACGGCCAACTGCCGGACGAAGCGCAGGCTCGGCTCGACGCCTTCAGCCGGGTGGAACAGGGGCTGCCGCTGACCCCGGTCGAGGCCGAATTCCGCTTCGGCACGCTGGACGACGCCGACGTGGCGCCGCCGGGTTTTACCGATGAGCTGATCGGCATGCGCAATATGTACACCTACAGCCCGACCGAGCGGTACGAGCATATCTACCTGAACGACAACTTCTACGCCTGGCAGTGCCTGGACGGGGTGGAGAAAGGGCTGGCGGACGTCGATCGCTGCCACTACGTGAAGGTGGCGGAGCAGCTTTATCTGTTCGTCTGGCGCGAGAAGATCATCCCGACGCTGGGCGTGGTGATGATCGATCTGCAGGGCATGCGCACCGACGGTAAGATCCTCGGTTATCAGGGCAGCGATTTCAGCGCGCTGAGCAACTTTGCGGTCGGCGCCCACGCGCAGGTGCTGAACACCACGCACCACCCGCGAGGATAGGCCGATGAGCGCAACCTATGCGGCCAATGCCTTCGCGGGGCAGGTGGTGCTGGTGACCGGCGGCGCTCAGGGCATTGGGCTGGCGATCGTCAGCGCCTTTGCTCGGCTGGGCGCCGAGGTGACGATCGCGGACGTGCAGCTGCCGCAGGCGCAGGCTGCGGCGCAAACGCTGCGGGACGAAGGGCTGAGCGTACAGGCGCTGGCCTGCGATCTGGCCGAGCCGGGGCAGATTGCCGAGGGAGTGGCGGCGGTGGGTGAGCGCCGTCAACGGTTGGACGTGGTGATCCACAACGCCGCCTATTTTCCGCTGACGCCGTTTACCGCCATCGACGCGGCCTTGTTGCAACGCACGCTGAGCGTCAATCTGATGGCGCCGTTCTTTCTGGCGCAGGCGGCGCTGCCGTGGATGCGCCGTCGGGGCGGGGGCTGCATTCTGGTGACCTCGTCGGTGACCGGCCCGCGGGTGGCCTACCCGGGGCTGGCGCACTATGCGGCCTCCAAGGCCGGGGTGAACGGATTTATTCGCGCGGCGGCGCTGGAGTTGGCGGCGGAGAACATTCGCGTCAACGGCGTGGAGCCGGGGATGATCCGCACGCCGGCGATGGCCAACCTGGGCGACGCGCAGGTGAATCAGGCGATCGCCGCCTCGGTGCCGCTCGGGCGGCTGGGGGAACCGGAAGACATCGCCGCGGCGATGGTGTTTCTCGCCTCGCCGGCGGCGGCCTACATCACCGGCCAGACGCTGGTGGTGGACGGCGGCGCGCTGTTGCCGGAAACGAATTCTCTGCTGACTTGACGCTGCAGCGTTGTTGGCTGCAACGCCAATTAATTTGAGAATTCCGATGGGTTAAATCACTGCTTGGCGGGATGCGCGGTGACGTTGGCAGGCAGGCTGTCTCCCAGGGTGATCAGCTCGTCCAGCAGCGTCATCAGCTGATCCATTTTTTGCCGCGAGAAAGCGGCTTCAATCTCGGCGTAGCCCTGTTCCACCTGGTGGCGCGCCACTTCATACAGATCCTGACCCTGCTGGGTCAGCGACACGTACAGCTTGCGCTGATCGTTGACCGGCTTGAGGCGGAAGATCAGCTTATCACGCTCCATGCGCGACAGAATACCGGTCAGGCTGGGGCGCAGGATGCAGGTTTCCGCCGCCAGTTCGTGGAATTCGATCGAGCGGCTGTTGGCCAGCACGCGGATGATGCGCCACTGCTGCTCGGTCAGGTTGTGGCTTTTCAGGATCGGGCGAAAGAACCCCATGGCGGTTTCGCGCGCCTGCAGCAGGGCGATGGTTAACGATTCATGCATAAGTTTGGCCTTAGCTATCAAGGTGTTCGTTGTCACGGCGCTTACCGCAGGGCTATTACCCCGCAGGCCCGATTTTGTTAATAACTTAATAGTAGCCAAAGTTACCCGCAGGGATAAAGCAAAAATGCGCGGCGCAGCGAAAAATGGCGAGAAAAATGATTAATACGCTGAATAATCACGCTAATGTTCGTTGTTTGTGAATATTTTGTTATCACGATCACAAATCACTCCAAGCGCGTTGCGTAAAAGCTGCACAGCGTATAAAAGTAATCATTAATATGTTAATGAATGCCGGTTGTCATGTTTTGCCATTGGAGGAGTTCGCATGAAAGGCACCGTATTTTCCGTTGCGCTGAACCACCGTAGCCAACTGGACGCTTGGGATCAGGCGTTTCACCAGCCACCGTATCAAACCCCGCCCAAAACCCCGGTGTGGTTTATCAAACCGCGCAACACCCACCTCGCCAACGGCGGGGCGATCCCGTTTCCGGCCGGTGAAACCGTGCAAAGCGGCGGCACGCTGGCGGTGATCATCGGCGACACCGCGCGCAAGGTGCCGGCGGCGCAGGTGGGCCGTTATCTGGCCGGTTACGCGCTGGCCAACGACGTCAGCCTGCCGGAAAGCAGCTTTTACCGCCCGGCGATCAAGGCCAAATGCCGCGACGGGTTCTGCCCGCTGGGGGAGATAGGCCAGCTGGCGACTGCCGATCGGCTGGAGATCGTCACCGAGATCAACGGCGTGGAGCGGGATCGCTGGTCCACCGCCGATCTGGTGCGCTCGGTGCCGGAGCTGATCGCCGCCATCAGCGACTTCATCACTCTGCAGCCGGGCGATGCGGTGCTGATCGGCACCCCGCACCAGCGGGTGGAGATCAAACCGGGGGATGAGGTGACGGTGCGCGCCGCCGGCCTGCCCACTCTGACCAACCGCGTCACCCAGGCAGGAGCCGCATCATGAAACATGCTCGTATTCGCCATCATGGCCAGGTCTTCAACGTGCAGGTGGATGACCAGCTGCGCGTCACGCTGCCGAACGGCGAGGTGCTGCAGGAGCGCGAAGTGGAATGGCTGCCGCCGGCGCAGGGCACGGTGTTCGCCCTGGGGCTGAACTATGCCGACCACGCCAGCGAGCTGGAATTCAAGGCGCCGGAAGAACCGCTGGTGTTCCTCAAGGCGCCAAACACCCTGACCGGGCACCGTCAGGTGTCGGTACGCCCGGCCGGCGTGGAGTACATGCATTACGAAGCCGAGCTGGTGGCGGTGATCGGCAAGACCGCGCGCAACGTCAGCCGTGAGCACGCCATGGAGTACGTGGCGGGTTACACCCTGTGTAACGACTACGCCATCCGCGATTACCTGGAGAACTACTACCGGCCAAATCTGCGGGTGAAGAGCCGCGACACCCTGACGCCGATCGGGCCGTACATCGTCGATCGCGACGACGTCGCCGATCCGCACCGGCTGGCGCTCAGCACCTATGTCAACGGTGAGCTGCGTCAGCGCGGCAGCACCGCCGACATGATTTTCGACATTCCGTTCCTGATCGCCTACCTGAGCGAATTCATGACGCTGCAGCCGGGCGACATGATCGCCACCGGCACGCCGAAAGGGCTGGCCGACGTGCAGCCGGGCGATGAAGTGGTGGTGGAGATCGAAGGCATCGGCCGTTTGGTTAACCACATTATCAGTGAAAAAGATTACGAGGAAAGCCTGAGATGAAAACCATCAACCACTGGATTAACGGCAAGAACGTCGCCAGCAAAGAGTATTTCACCACCACCAACCCGGCGAACGGCGAGGTGCTGGCGGAAGTGGCCTCCGGCGGTCAGTTGGAGATAGACCAGGCGGTGGCCGCGGCGAAAGAGGCATTCCCCAAGTGGGCGAATACGCCGATGAAAGAGCGCGCGCGCCTGATGCGCCGTTTGGGTGAACTGATCGACCAGAACGTGCCGCAGATCGCCGAACTGGAAACCGCCGACACCGGCCTGCCGATCCACCAGACCAAAAACGTGCTGATCCCGCGCGCTTCGCACAACTTCGAGTTCTTCGCCGAGGTGTGCCAGCAGATGAACGGCAAGACCTACCCGGTGGACGACAAGATGCTCAACTACACGCTGGTGCAGCCGGTAGGGGTATGCGCGCTGGTATCGCCGTGGAACGTGCCGTTCATGACCGCCACCTGGAAAACCGCGCCTTGCCTGGCGCTGGGCAACACCGCGGTGCTGAAAATGTCCGAACTGTCGCCGCTGACCGCCGACCGCCTGGGCGAGCTGGCGCTGGAGGCCGGCATCCCGGCCGGGGTGCTGAATGTGGTGCAGGGCTACGGCGCCACCGCCGGTGACGCATTGGTGCGCCATAAAGACGTGCGTGCGGTCTCCTTCACCGGCGGCACTGCCACCGGCCGCCGCATCATCGAAAGCGCTGGGTTGAAGAAATTCTCCATGGAGCTGGGCGGCAAGTCGCCGGTGCTGATATTTGAAGACGCCGACATCGAGCGGGCGCTCGACGCCGCGCTGTTCACCATCTTCTCGATCAACGGTGAACGCTGCACCGCCGGTTCGCGCATCTTCATTCAGGAGAGCATCTACCCGGAATTCGTCAAACGCTTTGCCGAGCGTGCCAACCGCCTGCGCGTGGGCGACCCGCAAGATCCCAACACCCAGGTAGGGGCGCTGATCAGCCCGCAGCACTGGGAAAAAGTCTCCGGCTATATCCGCCTCGGGGTGGAAGAAGGGGCAACCCTGCTGGCCGGCGGCCCGGACAAACCGGCCGGTTTGAGCCACGGCAACTTCCTGCGCCCGACGGTGCTGGCGGATGTCGATAACCGGATGCGCGTGGCGCAGGAGGAGATTTTCGGGCCGGTGGCCTGCCTGCTGCCGTTCAAGTCGGAAGAAGACGGCCTGCGCATGGCCAACGACGTGGAGTACGGCCTGGCGTCGTACATCTGGACGCAGGATGTGAGCAAGGTTCTGCGCCTGGCCCGCGGCATCGAAGCCGGCATGGTTTTCGTCAACACCCAAAACGTACGCGATCTGCGCCAACCGTTCGGCGGCGTGAAAGCCTCCGGCACCGGCCGCGAAGGCGGCGAATACAGCTTCGAAGTGTTCGCCGAAATGAAGAACGTGTGCATTTCCATGGGCGACCACCCGATCCCGAAATGGGGCGTTTGAGCCTCAGGCCACAATAATAACGAAAGAGATGAGAACAATGACGATAAAACTTACCACTGATGCTGTCCCTGCTCCCGACGTCGTGCGCTGTGCCTACATGGAAATTCAGGTCACGAACCTTAAAGCCGCACGCGAATTTTACGTCGATATCCTCGGCCTGGTCGTGACCGCCGAAGAGGATAAAACCCTCTATCTGCGTTCGATGGAGGAGTTTATTCACCATAACCTGGTGCTGCGCGAAGGCCCGGTCGCCGCCGTGGCGGCGTTTGCTTTCCGCGTGCGCACGCCGGAAGACGTCGACCGCGCCGAAGCGTATTTCAAGGCGCTTGGCTGCCGCACCGAGCGTCGGGTGAACGGGTTCGCCAAAGGCATCGGCGATGCGGTGCGGGTAGAGGATCCGCTCGGTTTCCCATACGAGTTTTTCTACGACGTGCAGCACGTCGAGCGCCTGGCCTGGCGCTACGATCTGTATACGCCGGGCGCGCTGGTGCGCCTCGACCACTTTAACCAAATCACCCCTGACGTGCCGCGCGCCGTGGAATACATCCAGGGGCTGGGCTTCCGCGTGACGGAAGACATCCGCGATGAAGACGGCGTGGTTTACGCCGCCTGGATGCGCCGCAAGGCGACGGTACACGATACCGCGATGACCGGCGGCGCCGGGCCGCGCATGCATCACATCGCCTTCGCCACCCATGAAAAGCACAATATTTTGGCCATCTGCGACAAGCTCGGCGCGCTGCGCAAATCCGATTTGATCGAACGCGGCCCTGGCCGCCACGGCGTCTCCAACGCGTTCTATCTCTACCTGCGCGATCCCGATGGCCACCGGGTGGAAATCTACACGCAGGATTACTACACCGGCGATCCGGACAACCCGACCGTGACCTGGGACGTGCATGACAACCAGCGCCGCGACTGGTGGGGCAATCCGGTGGTGCCGAGCTGGTATACCGAAGGATCGCTGGTGCTGGATCTCGATGGGCAGCCGCAGCCGGTCATCGAGCGCAGTGCGCCCAGCGAAATGGCCGTCACCATCGGCGCAGACGGTTTTTCCTATACCCGCGAGGGCGATACGGAAAAAGGTTTCAAACTTGGCAATACGCTGTAAATGCCGCTGCGCGGGCCGCGCCCGCGCCTATGCGCCGTCTGGAGAACGTTATGCCCCATTTTTACGCTGAATGTACCGACAACATCCGCCGCGAGGCGGATTTGCCCACCCTGTTCGCCAAGGTCAACGAGGCGCTGGCGGCGACCGGCATCTTTCCGCTGGCCGGCGTGCGCAGCCGCGCCATCTGGCTCGACACCTGGCAGATGGCCGACGGCAAGCAGGACTACGCCTTCGTGCACATGACGCTGAAGATCGGCCACGGCCGCAGTCTGGAAAGCCGGCAGCAGGTGGGCGAGATGCTGTTTGCGCTGATCAAGGAACACTTTGCCGCGCTGATGGCGCAGCGTTACCTGGCGCTCTCTTTCACCATGGAAGAGCTGGATCCGGTGCTGAATTACAAACAGAACAATGTCCACGCGCTGTTCAACAAGGCGTGAATAAGGGGTCGTACATGCTGGATAAAGAGCAGATTAACCGCGCCGTGCAGCGCCTGCATCAGGCGGAAAAGAGTCGTGAGCAGATCCGCGCGCTGTCGCTCGATCATCCCGAGATCACCATTGAAGACGCCTACGCCATTCAGCGGCAGTGGGTGGAGCTGAAGATCGCCGAGGGGCGCACGCTCAAAGGCCACAAGATCGGCCTGACCTCGCGCGCCATGCAGGTGAGCTCGCAGATCACCGAGCCGGACTATGGCGCGCTGCTGGACGACATGTTCTTCAACGACGGCAGCGACATTCCGATCGATCGCTTTATCGTGCCGCGGGTGGAGGTGGAGCTGGCTTTCGTGTTGGCCAAGCCGCTGCGCGGGCCGAACTGCACGCTGTTCGACGTCTACAACGCCACCGACTACGTCATTCCGGCGCTGGAGATCATCGATGCGCGCAGCCACAACGTCGATCCCGAGACGCAGCGGCCGCGCAAGGTGTTCGACACCATTTCCGACAACGCCGCCAATGCCGGGGTGGTGATGGGCGGGCGGCCGATCAAACCGGATGCGCTGGATCTGCGCTGGATCTCTGCGCTGCTGTACCGCAACGGCGTGATTGAAGAGTCCGGCGTGGCGGCGGCGGTGCTCAATCATCCGGCCAACGGTGTGGCCTGGCTGGCCAACAAGCTGGCGCCGTATGAGGTGGAGCTGGAAGCGGGGCAGGTGATCCTCGGCGGTTCCTTCACCCGGCCGGTGCCGGCGCGGCGCGGCGATACTTTCCACGTCGATTACGGCCCGATGGGCTGCATCAGCTGCCGCTTCGTCTAATAAGCCGGCTCGGCGAACCGGGCCGCAATAATCGGGCGGGGGCCACGCGTCGCGCCCGCTTGTCAGGGAGAATGCGATGTTAACCAACCACTTCAAGCGAGCGCTGCAGGAAAAACGCCCGCAGATCGGGCTGTGGCTCGGGCTGTGCAGCAGCTACAGCGCCGAGCTGCTGGCCGGCGCCGGTTTCGACTGGCTGCTGATCGACGGCGAACATGCGCCCAACAACGTGCAAACGGTGCTGGGGCAGCTGCAGGCGGTCGCGCCTTACCCGAGCCAGCCGGTGGTGCGCCCGCCGTGGAACGACGCGGTGATCATCAAGCAACTGCTGGACGTCGGCGCGCAAACCTTATTGATCCCGATGATTCAGAATGCCGAACAGGCGCGCGACGCGGTGCGCGCCACGCGCTATCCGCCGCACGGCGTGCGCGGCGTCGGCAGCGCCCTGGCGCGCGCCTCACGCTGGAACCGGGTGCCCGATTACCTGCAGCAGGCCGATGAGCAGATGTGCGTGCTGGTGCAAATTGAAACCCGCGAAGCGGTGAAAAACCTCGACGCCATTTTGCAGGTGGAAGGGGTGGACGGCGTGTTTATCGGCCCGGCGGATCTCAGCGCCGACATGGGCTTTGCCGGTAATCCGCAGCACCCGGAGGTGCAGCGCACCATCGACGACGCCATCGCGCGTATCCGCGCCGCCGGCAAGGCGCCGGGCATTTTGATGGCCAACAAGGTACTGGCGCAGCGCTATCTGGAGGCCGGCGCGCTGTTCGTTGCGGTGGGGGTGGATACCACCCTGCTGGCGCGGGCGGCGGAAGCCCTGGCGGACGAGTTCAAACAGGGCGGGGCGCAAGCGCCTTCATCGGGAGTCTACTGAACCATGAACCACGTCGATTCGCTGCCGCCGGCCAACCCGGCGCAGCAACATAAAGCGTTAACCGCCGCCGAGCAATCGGTGATTAAAAAGTTGTTTCGGCGCCTGATCATTTTCCTGTTCGTGTTGTTTGTTTTCTCTTTCCTCGATCGTATCAACATCGGCTTCGCCGGGCTGACGATGGGTAAAGATCTCGGCCTCAGCTCGACCATGTTCGGGCTGGCGGCGACGTTGTTCTATGTCACCTACGTGATCTTTGGCATACCGAGCAACATGATGCTGAGCCGGGTCGGTGCGCGGCGCTGGATCGCCACCATCATGGTGCTGTGGGGCATCGCCTCCACCTGCACCATGTTCGCTACCGGGCCGACCAGTCTGTACGTGCTGCGCATGATTGTCGGCATCACCGAGGCCGGCTTCCTGCCGGGCATTCTGGTGTACCTCACCTACTGGTTCCCGGCGTTTTACCGCGCCCGCGCCAACGCGCTGTTCATGATCGCCATGCCGGTGACCATGGCGATCGGCTCGCTGGTCTCCGGCTATATCCTGGCGCTGGACGGGGTGATGAACCTGAAGGGCTGGCAGTGGCTGTTCCTGCTGGAAGGCATACCATCGGTGCTGCTGGGCGTGGTGGTGTGGTTCTATCTCGACGACACCCCGGCCAAGGCCAAGTGGCTGACCGACGAGGAAAAAGCCAGCCTGCAGGCGATGATGGAGGCCGACAAGCTGCAGCTGGTGCAGCCCAACGGGCCGAGCAGCCACCGCGCGCTGCAGCAGCGCAGCCTGTGGCGTGAGATCTGCACGCCGATTGTGCTGATGTACACGCTGGCCTATTTCTGCCTGACCAACACCCTGAGCGCGATCAACATCTGGACGCCGCAGATCCTGCAGAGCTTCAACCAGGGCAGCAGCAACGTGACGATCGGCATTCTGGCGGCGATCCCGCAGATCTGCACCATCGCCGGCATGGTGTGGTGGAGCAAACGATCCGACAGGCTGCAGGAGCGCAAGCATCACACCGCGCTGCCGTACCTGTTCGCCGCCGCCGGCTGGCTATTGGCGTCCGCCACCGATCACAGCCTGATCCAGCTGCTCGGGATCGTGATGGCGTCGGTCGGCTCCTTTACCGCCATGGCGATCTTCTGGACCACGCCAGATCAGTCGATCAGCCTGGAAGCGCGGGCGGTGGGGATCGCGGTGATCAACGCCACCGGCAACATCGGATCGGCGCTCAGCCCGCTGCTGATCGGCTGGTTCAAGGATCTGACCGGCAGCTTCAACTCCGGGCTGTATTTCGTTTCGGCGCTGTTGATCGTCGGCGCCGTGCTGGTGTGGCGCATTCCGATGAAGGATTCGCGCCCGAGAGCGACGCCTTGATGCGCAAGTGGGCATGATTGCAGGAGGTCATGAGGTGCGGAAAAGTACCGGCTTTATCGCCAACATCGATATTTGCAAAGAGTATGACGCGCGCTACGCCGCCGACGAGGTGCACTACGAAACCTTCGCCGGGCTGGCGGCATTCTTCGGCCGCGACATGCAGGTGCACTGGCACGACTGCTTCTTCCAGGTGCATTTCCTGGAGACCGGCAAGATAGAGCTGCAGCTCGACGATCAGCACTATTCGGTGCAGGCGCCGCTGTTCATCCTCACGCCGCCGTCGGTGCCGCATGCGTTCTTCACCGAACCGGACAGCGACGGCCACGTGCTGACGGTGCGCCAGGAGCTGATTTGGCCGCTGCTGGAGCGCCTGTACCCCGGCAGCAACCTGGCGCTGGACATGCCGGGCATCTGCCTGTCGCTGGCCGATGCGCCGCAGGAGCTGACGGCGCTCAGCCACTACTGGGCGCTGATCCGCCGCGAGTTCGCGCAGAACCTGGCCGGGCGCGAACAGACGCTGGCGCTGTTGGCGCAGGCGGTGTTCACGCTGCTGCTGCGCAACACCGCGCTGGAAGACAGCGCCAACAGCGGCGTGCGCGGCGAACTGCAGCTGTTTCAACGCTTCAACAAAATGGTGGACGAGCGTTTTCGCGAGCATCTGCCGGTGCCGGAGTATGCGCAGGCGTTGGGGGTGACTGAATCGCGGCTCAACGACCTGTGTCGGCGCTTCGCCAACCGGCCGCCCAAACGGCTGATCTTCGATCGGCTGCTGCGCGAGGCCAAGCGCATGCTGCTGTTCAGCGCCTGTACGGTGCATGAAACCGCCTACAGCCTCGGCTTCAAGGATCCGGCCTATTTCGCCCGTTTTTTCAATCGGCTGGAAGGCTGTTCCCCCTCGACCTACCGCGCGGCGCAACACGCCCTTTCGTAACCGCGATCACAGTTTGCCGCGAAAGCGGCAAACTGACCTGAAAAGTACCGGCGATTGCCGCAAAAGTCTCTTCTCGAAACCGGCTTTGGCAGCTTCAATTAAGCAACCAAAAGAAAACATTATTTTAACAAATGGCCGACTCCACGGCCTGAAAAATGCCGATGACGAGGAAGACCCGATGAAACCAGAAGACTTTCGTGCCGACAGCAAACGCCCGTTCACCGGCGCCGAATACCTGAAAAGTTTGCAGGATAGCCGCGAAATCTACATTTACGGCGAACGCGTAAAAGACGTCACCACCCACCCGGCGTTCCGCAACGCGGCGGCGTCGGTCGGCCAGCTGTACGACGCGCTGCACGATCCGGCCAGCCAGGATCGCCTGTGCTGGAACACCGACACCGGCAACGGCGGCTATACCCACAAGTTCTTCCGCTACGCCCGCAGCCCGGAAGAGATGCGCCAGCAGCGTGACGCCATCGCCGACTGGTCACGCCAAAGCTACGGCTGGATGGGGCGCACGCCGGATTATAAGGCGGCCTTCGGCTGCGCGCTGGGCGCTTATCCGGAGTTCTACGGCCAGTTCGCCGATAACGCGCGCCACTGGTACAAACGCATTCAGGAAACCGGGCTCTATTTCAACCACGCCATCGTCAACCCGCCGATCGATCGTCATAAGCCGGTCAATGAGGTGAAGGACGTCTACATTCAGGTGGAGAAAGAAACTGACGCCGGCATCGTGGTCAGCGGCGCCAAAGTGGTGGCTACCAACTCGGCGTTGACCCACTACAACTTCATCGGCTTCGGTTCGGCGCAGGTGATGGGCGATAACCCGGACTTCGCGCTGATGTTCGTGGCGCCGATGGACGCCGAAGGAGTGAAGCTGATTTCGCGCGCCTCCTACGAGCTGGTGGCCGGCGCCACCGGATCGCCGTTTGACTATCCGCTCACCAGCCGCTTCGACGAGAACGACGCGATCCTGATCATGGATCATGTGCTGATCCCGTGGGAAAACGTGCTGATCTACCGCGATTTCGACCGCTGCCGCCGCTGGAGCACCCAGGGCGGTTTCGCCCGGCTGTTCCCGCTGCAGGCCTGCGTGCGCCTGGCGGTGAAGATGGATTTCATCACCGCGCTGTTGCAAAAGAGCCTCTCGTGCACCGGCGTGCTGGAGTTCCGCGGCGTGCAGGCCGATCTGGGCGAAGTGGTGGCCTGGCGCAACCTGTTCTGGTCGCTGAGCGACGCGATGTGCGCCGAAGCCACGCAATGGGAAAACGGCGCCTACCTGCCGGATTCCGCCGCGCTGCAAACCTACCGCGTGATGGCGCCGATGGCCTACACCAAGGTGAAACACATCATCGAGAAGAACGTCACCAGCGGCCTGATCTACCTGCCGTCCAGCGTGCGCGACATGAACAACCCGGAGATCGACAAGTACCTGGCGCGCTACGTGCGCGGATCGGACGGCATGGATCACGTCGAGCGCATCAAGATCCTCAAGCTGATGTGGGACGCGATCGGCAGTGAGTTCGGCGGGCGCCACGAGCTGTATGAGATCAACTACGCCGGCAGCCAGGATGAGATCCGCCTGCAGTGCCTGCGCCATGCGCAGGGATCCGGCAATATGGATCGCATGATGCAGATGGTCGACAAGTGCCTGGCCGATTACGATCAGCACGGTTGGAAGGTGCCGCACCTGCGGAACAATGACGATATTAATCAGTTGGATAATCTGCTGAAGTAATTCAGGAGGAGGTTGTATGTCTCAGGAAAATGAACAGCGCCTGCGCTTTCGCGACGCCATGGCCAGCCTGTCGGCGGCGGTGAATATCGTCACCACCGACGGCCCGGCGGGGCGCTGCGGCATCACCGCCACGGCGGTGTGCTCGGTAACCGATACGCCGCCGACGCTGCTGGTGTGCATCAACCGCAACAGCGCGATGAACCCGGTGTTTCAGGAAAACCGCAGGCTGTGCGTCAACGTGCTCAACCACGAGCAGGAGCTGATGGCGCGCCACTTCGCCGGCATGACCGGCGTCAGCATGGAAGATCGTTTCCGGCTGGAAGAGTGGCAGCTCGGCGCACTGGGGCAGCCGGTGCTGCGCAATACCCTGGCCAGCCTGGAAGGGGAAATCGAGCAGATCCAGAGCATCGGTACCCACCAGATGTACCTGGTGCAGATCAAGCAGATCGCGTTGAGCGAAGCCGGCAACGGCCTGATCTACTTCAAGCGCAACTTCCATCCGGTGATCCATCAGATGGCGGTGCTGGCCTGAGACGTGGGGGCGCAGCCAGCTGCGCCCCACATATCAACTCTTGTTGGCTGCCAGATCGCTCACCAGGCGGTTGACCGGATCGCTCATGTTGGTGAACTTGCTCAGCTCCGAGCGGGTCACCACCACGAACACCCCGACATTTTTCGCCGGGATCATCGCCATGTAGGTGATGAACCCGCCGCCGCCGCCGGTCTTCTGAATGATGCCCGGCAGCCCGTCCTTCGGCGCCATATACACCCAGCCCAATCCTAATGCATCCGCTTGCCCCGGCACGTCCATGCCCTTCAGCGACACCAGATCGTGGCGCTGGAAGTACATGGTTTGTTCGCTGGCGGCGGTGGCTTTGCGCGGGCCGCTGGCGCTGGAGGAGAGGAACTGCTGCATCCAGCGCTGCATGTCGCGCGGGGTGGAGTAGACGCCGCCGCTGCCGGCTGCGGCGGTGGTGTCGCGGCAGGCGCTCGGGCCGGCCGCCGCCACCATCAGGCGCGAACATTGTTCAGGGCTCGGCGTCAGCGTGGTGTCGACCATGCCGAGCGGCGCGGTGATTTTCTCTTTCAGCAGCGCGTTGTAAGGCTTGCCCGCGGCGCGCGACAGCGCGTCGGCCAGCAGATCGTACGCCAGGTTGGAATACGCGGCGTGCACGCCCGGCGGCGTCGTGATGTTGGCATGCGCCAGCCACTGCCAGCGCTGGGCCTTGGTCGGCCAGGTGAACACCGGCGTTTTCGGCGGCTTCTTGCCCGGCTGCTCGCGCGGCAGCGCGCTGGTGTGAGTGGCCAGGTTCAATAAGGTGATCGGCTGGCCGGCGTTGTAAGCCGGCACATAGGCGCCTTTGGGGGCGTACTTGCGCAGCGGATCGGTCAGTTTGACCTGGCCTGCCGCCGCCATTTTTACCATCACTTCACTGGTCATCAGCTTGGTGATCGACGCGATGCGGATCAGCGAATCCGGGCGCGGGCGCAGGTTGTTGCCGGGCTTGGTGTCGCCGAAGCTGCGGTTAACCACCTGATTGCCGTCGATCACCACCAGCGCCATGCCGGTGGCGCCGCTGTTGTAGAAAATATGTTCGGCATACTGGTCGACGATTTGCGAAGCCAGCTGCGGGGGCGCGGCCTGCACGGCCAGCGGCGCGGTGCACAGGCCCAGCGCCAGCAATAAAGCGGAGACAGAGTTCTTCAACGGTCGTTATCCATTTAACAATGCAGCGGGGAAAGGGCTTATTCGTCGCCCAGTGTAATGCCCCCAGACCCCGGCTGCATGTAGAAAAAAGAGCGGTGGCGATAAAATTTTTTCACCGCCGGCGGCCTACTGCGCGCGGGCGAAAATGGCGATCACTTCGTCCAGGTGCGCCTTCATCGCCTTGCGGGCGCCGCGCACGTCGCGCGCTTCGATCGCCGCCAGGATCGCCCGGTGTTCCAGCTCGGAGCGGTGCGGCATGTCGTCCGGCGTATAGTGGCGCTGCAGCACGCGGAACATGCTGCCGTAACGGTGGCCGAGCAGGTGGCCGATGATGAACGCATAGGCCGGGTTGCCGCTGGCCTGGGCGATGCGGATGTGGAACAGCCGATCGCCGGGGTGGGTGGCGGAACCGGCGCGGTTATCGCGGCAGTTCTGTTCATAGGCGGCGCGGATACCCGCCAGCTCTTCGTCGGTGGCGTGGCGCGCGGCCAGCGCGGCGGTCTCCGGTTCGATCAGCAGGCGGGTTTGCAGCAGAGAAAACGGCGGCAACTCGGCGTTGAAATCCAGCTCGATGTTCAGCTCGTCGTCGATCTCCGCCCACTGGTTGCGGCCGGCCTGGGCCATCACCGGCTCCTGCGACGGCGCCAGCGGCGTTGGCGAGCGCACGATCACCCCGTTGCCGACCTTGACGTCTACCAGGCCGATCACTTCCAGCGCGATCAGCGCCTCGCGCACCGACGCGCGGCTGACCTGCAATTGCTGGGCGAGATCGCGCTCCGAGGGCAGACGGCTGCCCGGCGGAAATTCGTTATTTTCGATAAGACGTTTGAGTTGGTCAGCTATCTGTCTGTAAATTCTTGGGTTTTCCAGTCGGGTAATCGGCATTTTTGACCTTTGACGATTCGGCGTTCAGTGATTTGGCGCACAATTATGCGATAAGGCGCTTGAGTAATCGTTATTCAAGTGTAAAAAAATGGTTAATTGAAATGCGGTTTCAAGGCTGTTTTTATTAACTTCTTCCCCCAACGATAACGCGTAAAGCGTCTTTTGTCATGTTAGAGGCCTGACCTTTAACCGCCTTTAGTGGCCTGACCATTAGACCTTTAGGCCGAGGAGTCAAGATGGATTTAACCGGGAAACGCGTACTGATCACCGCCGCCGGGCAAGGGATCGGATTCACCACCGCCAGGCTGTTCGCCGCCGCCGGCGCTGAAGTGATCGCCAGCGACATCAACCTCGAGCGCCTGCAGGGCTCCGCCGGGATCCGCGCGCTGACGCTGAACGTCACCGATCCGGCCGCCATCGCGGCGGCGGCGGAAGCGATCGGCCCGATCGACGTGCTGTTCAACTGCGCTGGCGTGGTGCACAGCGGATCGATCCTCGACTGCAGCGAAGATCAGTGGGCGTTCGCGCTCGATCTCAACGTCACCGCGATGTTCCGCATGATCCGCGCCTTCCTGCCGGGCATGTTGGCGCGCGGCAAAGGCTCGATCATCAACATGTCTTCGGTGGCCTCGAGCGTGAAAGGGGTGCCGAACCGCTTCGCCTACAGCGCCAGCAAGGCGGCGGTGATCGGCCTAACGCGCTCGGTGGCGGCGGATTACGTCACCCAGGGCATCCGCTGCAACGCCATTTGCCCCGGCACGGTGGAATCGCCGTCGCTGCGCCAGCGCATCGCCGAGCAGGCGCGCGAACAGGGGCGCAGCGAGCAAGAGGTGTATCAGGCGTTCGTCGCCCGTCAGCCGATCGGGCGCATCGGCACCACCGAGGAAATCGCCCAATTGGCGCTGTATCTGGCCTCCGACGCCAGTTCGTACACCACCGGCACAGTGCAGATCATCGACGGCGGCTGGAGCAACTGAGCCGCCATTTTTGAGAGAGGAAGGCATGAAACTTTTACGTTACGGGCAACCTGGGCAAGAGCGCCCCGGCATGTTGGATGCGCAGGGCCGCCTGCGCGATCTGTCGCAGCATATTGCCGACGTGGGGGGCGCCGCGTTATTGCCGGCGTCGCTCGCCAAACTGCGTGCGCTGGACAGCGCCGCATTGCCGCTGGTCGAGGGGCAGCCGCGTCTCGGCGCCTGCGTCGGCGGCATCGGCAAGTTCATCTGCATCGGCCTGAATTACGCCGATCACGCGGCGGAGACCGGTGCGGCCATTCCTGAGGAACCGGTGGTGTTCAACAAATGGACCAGCGCGGTGGTCGGCCCCTACGACCGGGTGGAGATCCCGCGCGGCTCGCAGAAAACCGACTGGGAAGTGGAGCTGGGCGTGGTGATCGGCCTGGGCGGGCGCTACATCAGCGAAGCGGACGCGATGCGCCACGTCGCCGGTTATTGCGTGATCAACGACGTCTCAGAACGCGAGTATCAAATTGAGCGCGGCGGCACTTGGGACAAGGGCAAAGGCTGCGACACCTTTGGGCCGATCGGCCCCTGGCTGGTGACCGCCGACGAAATCGCCGATCCACACAGCCTGAACCTGTGGCTGGAGGTGGACGGCAAGCGCTATCAGGACGGCAACACCAGCACCATGATCTTCCGCATTCCACAGATCGTCAGTTACCTCAGCCGCTTTATGAGCCTGCAGCCGGGCGACGTGATCTCCACCGGCACGCCGCCGGGCGTCGGCATGGGGCAGAAACCGCAGCCCATCTACCTGCGGGCGGGCCAGACGATGCGTCTGGGCATTGAAGGGCTGGGCGAACAGCGCCAGCAAACCGTACAGGCTTAACCGGGAGCGCCGCCATGACCACCATTACCGCACTGCGGGTTGAAGACATTCGTTTCCCCACGTCGCTGGGGCTGGACGGATCCGACGCCATGAATCCGGATCCCGACTATTCCGCCGCCTACGTGATCCTGGAGACCGATCGCGCGGATCTCAGCGGCCACGGACTGACGTTCACCATCGGCCGCGGCAACGAGATCTGCTGCGCGGCGATCCGCGCGCTGGAGCATCAGATCGTCGGTGAGCGGCTGGAGACGATCGCCGCCGATATGGGCGCCTTCTGGCGGCGCTTCACCAGCGATAGCCAGCTGCGCTGGATCGGGCCGGACAAAGGTGCCATTCACCTGGCGACCGGCGCGGTGGTCAACGCGGTGTGGGATCTGTGGGCCAAATCGGTCGGCAAGCCGGTGTGGCGGCTGGTGGCGGAGATGACGCCGGAGGAACTGGTGCGCTGCATCGACTTCCGTTACATCACCGACTGCATCACGCCGCAGGAGGCGCTGGCGCTGCTGAAACAGCGGGCCGAGGGCAAAGAGCGGCGCCTGGAGCGGCTGCTGCAGGAGGGGTATCCCTGTTACACCACCTCCGCCGGCTGGCTGGGCTACCCGGACGACAAGCTGCGCCGCCTGTGCCAGGAAGCGGTCGACGCCGGTTTCTCCTACCTGAAGCTGAAGGTCGGGCGCGATCTGGAAGACGACATCCGCCGGGTGCGCATCGCCCGCGAGGTGATCGGCCCGGATCGCCGGCTGATGATCGACGCCAACCAGGTGTGGGAAGTGGACGAAGCCATTCCGTGGGTGAAGCATCTGGCGTTCGCCAAACCCTGGTTTATCGAAGAGCCGACCAGCCCGGACGACGTGGAAGGGCATCGCCGCATCCGCGAAGGGGTGGCGCCGGTCAAGGTGGCCACCGGTGAGATGTGTCAGAACCGCATCATGTTCAAGCAGTTCATCATGCGTGGCGCGGTAGACGTGGTGCAGATCGACGCCTGCCGTCTCGGCGGCGTCAACGAAGTGCTGGCGGTGATGCTGATGGCGGCCAAATACCAGCTGCCGGTCTGCCCGCACGCTGGTGGCGTCGGGCTGTGCGAGTACGTGCAGCACCTGTCGATGATCGACTACCTGTGCATCGCCGGCACCCACGAAGGCCGGGTGATCGAGTACGTCGATCATTTGCATGAACACTTTGTCGATCCCTGCGTGATCAACGGCGCGGCCTACATGCCGCCGAGCCGTCCCGGCTATTCGATCGAGATGCATCCGTCGTCGATCGAGCAGTATCGGTTCCGCGGGTGAGGCGGGAGGATCGCATGCCGCGCATCGACGCGCATCAGCACTACTGGCGCTATCACCCACGGCACTACCCGTGGATCGACGAGCGGATGCGCGTGCTGCGGCAGGATTTCGATCCGCCCCGGCTGCGGCCGCTGTTGCAGGAACACGGTTTCGACGGCGCGCTGGCGGTGCAGGCGCGCCCCAGCGAGGACGAGACGCTGGCCCTGCTGGCGCTGGCTGAGCAGAGCGAAGGCATATGCGGCGTAGTGGGCTGGCTGGACATCGCCGCGCCGCAGCTGGCGCAGCGTCTGGAGGCCTTGCGGCCTTACAGCGCGCTGCGCGGGGTGCGTCATCAGGTGCAGGACGAAGCAGATCCGGCGGCCTGGCTGGCGCGGCCCGAGGTGGAACGCGGCATGCAAACGCTGCAGCGCGCCGGGTATGTGTACGAGATCCTGGTGACGCACCGGCATCTGGCGGCAGCGGCGGCGTTCGCCGCCCGCCATGACGAACACTGGCTGGTGCTGGATCACCTCGGCAAGCCGGACATCGCGCGCGGCGCGCGGCACTGGGCGCAGCAAATCCGGCCGCTGGCGGCGCTGCCGCACGTGGTCTGCAAGCTATCGGGGCTGATCACCGAGGCGCCGGGCGGCCGGTGGCGGGCGGAAGAACTGCTGCCGTTCTTCGACGCCGCGCTGGAGGCGTTCGGCCCGGAGCGGCTGATGTTCGGCTCCGACTGGCCGGTGTGCCTGCTGGCCGGCGACTACCGCCAGGTGGTGCAACTGTGCGAACGGGCGCTGTCGACGCTGGGGGCCGCCGAGCAGGCGGCGATTTGGGGCGGCACCGCCTGGCGAATTTACGGTTTAACGGAGTCTGGTTATGGATCTGTATCTGCAAGATAAGGTGGTGCTGGTCACCGGCGGCGGTGCCGGCATCGGCGCGGCGATTGCTCATGTGCTGGCCGAGGAGGGGGCGAGCCCGGTGCTGGTCACCAACGCCGCGCCGGAGGCGGCGCTGCTGGCCGATTTGCAGCGGCTGCAGCCGCGCACCGAGGTGATCCTCACCGAATTGTGCGACGAGGCGGCCTGCCGCCGGGCGGTCAGCCAGACGCTGGCGACCTTCGGCCGCATCGACGGACTGGTGAACAACGCCGGGGTCAATGACGGCGTCGGGCTGGAGGCGGGGCGTGAAGCGTTCGTCGGCTCGCTGGAGAAGAACTTGGTGCACTACTACCTGATGGCGCACCTGTGCCAGGCGGCGCTGCAGGAGAGCCGGGGCGCCATCGTCAACATCGCCTCCAAGACCGCGCTCAGCGGGCAGGGGGGCACCAGCGGCTACACCGCCGCCAAGGGCGCAGTGCTGGCGCTGACGCGCGAATGGGCGGTATCGCTGCGCCATGACGGGGTGCGGGTGAACGCGGTGGTGCCGGCGGAGGTGATCACCCCGCAGTACCAGCGCTGGCTCAACACCTTCGCCGAGCCGCAGCGGCAGATGGAGAAAATCACCGCGCGCATTCCGCTCGGGCAGCGCATGACCACGCCGCAGGAGATCGCCGATACCGTGGCGTTTTTGCTGTCGTCGCGGTCATCGCATACCACCGGGCAGTGGCTATCGGTGGACGGCGGCTACCTGCATCTCGATCGGGCGCTGACGTGAGCGGCGCGGCGGCAGGGCGGCGCCGTTTCTGCCAGGCGCTCGATCTGATTGACTCACCGGCGCTGATTGCGGAGTACCAGCAGCATCATCAGCGCATCTGGCCGGGCATCGCCGCGCATTTGCGCGAGCACGGCATTCTGGACATGGAAATTTACCGGTTGGGCACCCGGCTGTTCATGATCGTGGAGGTCAGCGCCGATTTCGACGCCGCGCGTTTTGACGCCGCCAGCCTGAACAACCCCGAAGTACAGCGATGGGAAGCGCTGATGTGGCACTACCAGGCCGCCACCCCCTGGACGCCGCAGGGCGAAAAATGGGTGGAAATGGCGCGGATTTTCTCTCTGCAACAGCAATAACGCCAACATCATCATCGCCAGACGATACGAGGGTATCACCATGCTTGCTGAAAAAAGTGCGGCCTCCGCGCAGCCGGGCGTCCCCGTGACCGCCAATCTGCGCTGGGCCTTTATCCTGGTCACCAGCCTGTTCTTCATGTGGGGGCTGTCCTATGGCCTGCTGGACGTATTAAACAAACATTTTCAGGAGACGTTGCACGTCACCAAGGCGCAGTCGGGGCTGCTGCAGGCGGCCTATTTCGGCGCCTATTTCCTGGTGGCGCTGCCCGCCGGGTACTTTATGGATCGCAAGGGCTATAAGGCGGGCATTCTGGTCGGGCTGTGCCTGTATGCGCTGGGGGCGCTGCTGTTCGTGCCGGCGGCGTCGGCCAACAGCTTCGGCGTATTCCTGTTCGCGCTGTTCGTTATCGCCAGCGGCCTGGGCTGCCTGGAAACGGCGGCCAACCCGTACGCCACGGTGCTGGGCGATGCGCAGGGTGCCGAACGGCGGCTCAACCTGGCCCAGTCGTTCAACGGCCTCGGGCAGTTTATCGGCCCGCTGATCGGCGGCACGCTGTTCTTCTCCGCCAGCCAGTCCGCCGGCGACGGCGATCAGAGCGCGGTGAAGATGACCTATGTGGCGATCGCCGTGCTGGTGCTGCTGATCGCGCTGTTGTTCAGCCGCACCCGGCTGCCGGCGATCCGCGAGGAGGAAAAACCGGTGCATGGCGTGATAGCGCAGGGATTGTGGCAGCATCCGCATTTCGTCGGCGGGGTTATCACACAGTTCTTCTACGTGGCGGCGCAGGTGGGCGTCGGGGCGTTTTTCATCAACTATGCCACCGAGCACTGGCGCGAGGTGTCTAACCAGAGCGCCTCTTACCTGCTGTCGATCGCCATGATCTGCTTTATGGTCGGGCGCTTCTTCAGCACTTGGCTGATGGGGCGAGTCAAACCGGCGACGCTGCTGGCGGCCTATGCGCTGATCAACATCGCGCTGTGCGGCGTGGTGATGCTGAGCGTCGATGGCGTGTCGGTGGTGGCGCTGATCGCGGTGTTCTTCTTTATGTCGATCATGTTCCCGACCATTTTCGCCCTGGGGGTGAAAAACCTGGGTAAACACACCAAGCGCGCCAGCTCCTTTATGATCATGGCGATCGTCGGCGGCGCCATCATGCCGTACTTTATGGGGGCGCTGGCCGACCGTTACAGTACCGCGCTCTCTTATCTGCTGCCGCTGCTGTGTTTCGCGGTGGTGCTGGTTTACGGCCTGCGGCAGCGCCGCGCCTGATTCAACCCGGCGGCGAATCGGCCTTCGCCGCCGTTGTCAGCGCCTGCGGGCGGGTTCGCATCAGGATCGCCAACGCCAGCAGCAGCACCATGCCGGACAGCACGCCGTTTATCGTCAAGCCTCCGGCATCCACCACCAGTCCGCCCGCCAGTGAACCGCAGGAAATCGCCAGATTAAACAGCGCGATATACAGCGAAGAGGCGACCTCGACCGCGTCGGGGGCCGCCTTGAGCATCCATGCCATCAGTGAAACGGAAACGCCGCCGTAGGCGATGCCCCACAGCAGGAGGAAGGCACTGCCGTTCAGCGGCGCGTGGCCCAGCAGCGGCAGCAGCAGGACGGCGAGCGCCAGCCCGAGGGCGATCAGCGCCAGGGTGCGGTGCAGCCGTTTGGCGGCGGCCTGGCCGGCGATGAAATTCCCGGCGATACCGGCGACGCCGTAGGCGAACAGCAGCGGCCCCACCCAGCGGCTCTCGATGCCGGCGACCGTCTGCAGCAGCGGGCGGACAAAGGTGTAAGCCATAAAGTGGCCGGCGACCAGCAGAAACGTCAGCAGCAGCCCGGTCAACAGTCGGCGATTCGCGCGCTGCGCGGTGAACGACCGCCAGCTTATCGCCTGCGTGACCGGCAGCGGCGGCAGCACGCACACCAGTAGGAGCAGGGTCAGCGCCGCCAGGACGGCGACCGCCAGAAACGCCATGCGCCAGCCCAGCGCTTCGCCGAGGAACACTCCGAGCGGCACGCCGAACACCGAGGCCGCCGCTACGCCGCCGAAGATGACGGACAGCGCCAACCCAACGGAGGCCGGCGGCACCAGGCGTTCTGCCAACCCGCCGGCGATGGCCCAGATACCGCCGATGCAAAAGCCCAGCAGGATGCGTGCGGCGAGCAGCAGCGCCATGGAGGTGGCGGAGGCGGCCAGCAGGTTGGCGGCGATCAGCAAAAGCAGAAAGCCCACCAACAGGCTGCGGCGGTCCGTGCGCCGGGCGCCCAGCACCATCAGCGGGGCGAACAGCGCGGCGAACAGGGCCGGCAGGGAAATCAGCAATCCGGCGCGGCCGATCGTCGCGTTCAGGGTGCTGACGATCGGGGTCAGCAGCCCGACGGGCAGCATTTCTGCGGTAACGACGGTGAAGGTGGCCAGGCCGATGGCGAAGGTCGCCAGCCAGGGTTTTGCGCCGCCGACGGCATGTAAGGCACTCATAATGACTCTCCCAACAGATGAAGAACCTCAGTGTATCCGCGCCAAAATGACTGATAAACTGGCCTGAATGCGCAACATTGGGGACAAATCGTGGCTAATTTACCGTCTATGCCGTTAGATAACCTGACTGACCTGCTGGTGTTCATCCGCGTCGCCGACGCCTGCAGCTTCACGCTGGCGGCCGAGAGGCTGGGCATCTCCCGATCGGCGGCGGGCAAATGCGTGAACCGATTGGAGGAGCGATTGGCGACCCGGCTGCTGCAGCGCACCACGCGCAGCGTCAGCCTGACCGAAGACGGCGCGGTGTTTTACGAGTATGCGCAGCGCATCCTGTCGCAGGCCGAAGAGGCGGAAACGGCGCTCAATACGCGGCGGCAAACCCCGCGCGGGCGGCTGCGGTTGGATCTGCCGGTCTCGCTGGGGCGGTTGCATATCCTGCCGATTTTACGGGAGTTTTTGGCACAGTGGCCGGAGGTGGACGCCGACGTCAGCTTCTCCGATGAGTACAGCGATCTGGTGCGCGACGGCATCGACGTAGCTATCCGGGTCGGCGGCAGCGACGACAGCCGGCTGGTGCGGCGAGTGCTCGCGCCGCATCGCCTAATCACCTGCGCGGCGCCGGACTATCTGGCGCGCTACGGCACGCCTGCGAAACCGGAGGCGTTGGGCGATCACGAGACGCTGGTCTTCAGCCATCAGGGGCTGCCGGCGCCCTGGCGCTATTTGGTCAACGGCCAACTGCACGAACAGCCGGTGCGCGGCCGGATGCGTTTCAACAACGTCGAGGCCTTGCGGGATGCGGCCGTCGCCGGGGCCGGCCTGTGCCAAGTGGGGGCGTTTCTGGTCGGCGAGCAGATTGCGGCCGGCACGCTGGTGCCGGTGCTGGAGCGCTATTGTCGCCCGGGGCCGCCGATCTGCGCCGTCTATCCCAGCCGGCGCCATCTCTCCCCCAAGGTGAAACTGTTTCTGACGGCGATCGAACGGCGCTGGCAGGGCAAGGCGATTTGGGAAACCGCTTAGCGCGGGCGATTCACGCCGCTTTCAAGGCCAGCGTTCGCTGCATTAAGCGGTAGCCGCCGGCCGCCACCAGCAGTACGACCAGGCCGGCCGTGAGCGTGACGCCAAAGCCGGCCGTTATCCCCGCAGCGTCGATCGCCAGGCCCGCCAATGCGGCGCCGAGTGCCACGCCTATCCCCAGGCCGGTGACCATCCAGGTCAATCCTTCCGTCAGCCGGGAGGGCGGCACGATGTTTTCAACCAGCCCCATGGCAACGATCATGGTCGGCGCAAAAAACAATCCGGCGACAAACATCGACGCCGCCAGCGTTAAGACATTGTGCACCCACAGCAGCGGCAAGGTGGTGAAAGCGGTGGCGAACGCCGCGTATAAGAACAGACGAGGCAAGGGGACGGGGATCTTCATTGCGCCGAAAATCAGCCCGGCCAGGCAGGAGCCGAACGCGTAAACCGACAGTACGATGCTGGCGGCGGCCGGCTGCCCTTGCTGCTCGGCGAAGGCCACGCTGATGACGTCCACGGTGCCGACGATGGTGCCGAGGGCGATCAGCGCCAGCACCAGGATCTGCATCGACGGCATGGTCAGGATGGCGCGCTGCCGCTGGTTATTGTGGGCGTAAACCGGGGGCTGGGTGCTTTTTTGCGCGGCGAATGCCGCAACGCCCGCTACCAGAAGCAGCGCGGCCACCAGAGGGCCGGCCTCTGGGAAGAGTGAAACGCTAAGCCCCACGGCGATCGGTGGGCCGACGATAAAGGCCACCTCGTCCAATACGGACTCGAATGAAAATGCCGTGTGCAGCTGTGGCGTGCCGCGATAAATTTCGCTCCAGCGGGCCCTGACCATCGCGGAGATGCTGGGCATGCCGCCCGCGAGCGCGGCGAAGACAAACAGAGTCCAGTCCGGTGCCCGATAGTGGGTGCAGAACAACAGCAGCAGCAGGGCGATCGCGCTGATCCCGGTGGCATACGGCAACACGCGGCTTTGGCCGTGACGATCCGCCGCGCGCGCGATTTGCGGCGCAAGCAGCGCCATGGAAAAGGCGAACGTCGCTGCCACCGCGCCCGCCAACCAATAGGACCCGCGTACCTGCGAGAGCATGGTGATGATGCCGATACCGGTCATCGAGACCGGCAGGCGCGCGATTAGCCCGGCAGAGGAAAACGCCTTGCTGCCCGGGGCGTTGAACAGTTTGAAATAAGGATTTGCCATGGAAAGGGCTCCGGAATGTTGGCGGCTCGGTATTCGCTCAATGTCCATCATTGACATACGCCACGTATGTTACGTTAATTGACATACATGGCGTATGTCAATTATAACGTCATCAATAATGAGGCGGAGTGGACCCATGGCACGTAAAGCGCGCACCGAAATGATTGAAGAAACCCGACAAAAGCTGGTGGCGGCGGCCCGCCGGCAGTTTGGCAGCGTGGGGTATGCCGAGACGGTGATGGATGATCTCACCGCCCAGGCCGGCCTGACGCGCGGCGCGCTCTATCACCATTTTGGCGATAAAAAGGGGTTGTTCCTGGCGGTGGTGCAGGCGATAGACGCGGAGATGGATGCGCATCTGGCTGACATAACCGCGAGTACTGCGGATGACTGGGAGGCGTTTGCGGCGCGTTGCCGCGGTTATCTGATCATGATGACGGAGCCGCAAGCGCAACGCATTCTGTTGCGTGATTCACCTTCGGTGCTGGGAGCTGAATATCTGCGGGCCAGCAAGCTGGCGTGCATCAGCTGGATGACGGGCGCATTGCAGGCCTTGATGGCGCAGCGGCGCATCGCCGTCGCCGAGCCGGAATCGCTGGCGCATTTAATCAACGGCGGACTGATGGATGCCGCGCTGTGGGTCGCCCATCATCCGGAAAAAGACGTGGGGCTGGAACAAGCCTTGGTCAGTTTGAACCTGTTGCTGAACGGGCTGCGTTCCACCGCCGTATAGCCGTATAAGTGTTGATGTCAGCCGCCGCGCCGTTACGGCGGCGGCTTAAGGGTGAACGGCGGCGGGCTCGACGTTTTGCGCCAGCTGAATATTGTTGCGGCCGCTGTGCTTCGCCAGATAGAGCGCGGCGTCGGCTGCGCCTATCGCCGATTCGATGTCCAGTTTTTCCAGCGCGGAGATGCCGGCGCTGAGCGTCAGCGTGCCGCTGTGCTGCGGACTGGCGCCGTGCGGGATGTTCAGCTCCGCCACCCGCTGGCGCACCCGTTCGGCCAGTTGCGCCGCGTAGCCTTCGTGCACGTTGGTCAGCAGCACCAAAAACTCTTCCCCGCCGTAACGCACCACGATGTCGCGCGAACGCACCGCATCGCGAATGGCGACCGCTACCTGCACCAGCGCCCGGTCGCCCATGGCGTGGCCGTAGCTGTCGTTGTAGACCTTGAAGTGGTCGATATCCAGCAGCAGCACGTAGTGGCGGCCGGTTTGCGGTTCCAGCAGCATAGTGATCTTATTTTCCAGGCCACGCCGGTTATAAAGGCCGGTCAGGGGATCGAGCATGCTCAAATTATTGAATTTGTCCCGCTCGTTATACAGGTTGGCCACCAGCGCGTGGGTAAAGATTTCACTGCGTTTCAACATCAGGTGATGAATGGAGAAAGCGATAATAGGTAATAGCGTGGTGAATAATATCCGCAGGGTATTATGCATGCCGTCTAAAGCCAGGATCACCATTGCGGAAGGCACGGCGTGTAAACAAAAGGCGGTAAAGTTATCCGTCAGAGAAATAGCGCTGATAAAAAAGATGCTGAACAAACTAATTAATAAAAAATCTTGGTTATTCGGCAAGCAATATTGACTTTTAACGTAAATATGTGCGGCCCACAGCAGGCCAAGCACGCTGGAGAACAGGTTGAGTTTGCACAAATATTTACGTGGCGTTTGCAGAGAAAATAGCGCTGCTACCAGACAAAATAGCGGTATACATAATAAAGGTAGGGTAAATGCGGGCGTATCCCTAAAAGGGAACAATAATGTAAATACGGAAGAGGCGGCATTCATTATCAGAAAAAGAAATAATGCCAGGCGCTGCTTGCTGTTCAGTAATTCCTGATAAGAACGGGCGTTCATACGGAGGTCACTCTTTGCAAAGTCGTTCTGTCGAATAATTAAGGTTGAGAAGCATTCCCTTGGCGCGAATATCCACTTGAATTGCATGGTTGAGGATTGTGATTATTATCATGCAAACAGGACTAGGAATTTTCTTATGTCAAATTATCATTTTTTCCTGCTGGTGTCATCTGAGTTTGGTCAGCGCAGTGAAAATGATGCGGCGGCCAAAAAAGTGTTATATGATATTGGTTATCATTATCACTTGAGGAGGGTTGTCATGCTCACTGCCATGATTGCCGCGTGCGGACTGTGGGGCGTCAGTTGGTGCCTCGGCGATCGCCTGGCCAGCGCCTGGGGCGTTTTGCTGCCTTGTGCGTTGATGCCGCTGTTGGCCCTGATCAACCTGGATATGCTGCAGTTGCGCACCCTGATCGTGATAGCGATGTTGGCCACGCTGGTGATGCTGTTCAACAGCCGGCTGCGCCACTATCTGCTGCTGCCTTCCTGTATGGCGCTGGCGGGCGGCCTGGCGGCTGTCAGCCTAAACTTCAGCTTCGCGTAAACGCTGGAAACGGTAAAACCACGCTTAAGCGTGTTGTTCATCAA
Organism: Serratia bockelmannii; assembly: GCF_008011855.1. Lineage (GTDB taxonomy): Bacteria > Pseudomonadota > Gammaproteobacteria > Enterobacterales > Enterobacteriaceae > Serratia > Serratia bockelmannii. The sequence continues at coordinate 229,405 of NZ_VOUX01000002.1, read as the reverse complement.
TGCGTTGGTATTTTTTCGGGGAGACTACCGGAGAGAACATCAATTGGTGCGAAGAGAGGGACTTGAACCCTCACGTCCGTAAGGACACTAACACCTGAAGCTAGCGCGTCTACCAATTCCGCCACCTTCGCACAGTCGATGTTGTTGCTTTGATTTATATTACGTCGCCAGCGTGGTGCGAAGAGAGGGACTTGAACCCTCACGTCCGTAAGAACACTAACACCTGAAGCTAGCGCGTCTACCAATTCCGCCACCTTCGCATCGATGCTGAGTGCAATATAAATCATGTGGTTATTTGGTGCGAAGAGAGGGACTTGAACCCTCACGTCCGTAAGGACACTAACACCTGAAGCTAGCGCGTCTACCAATTCCGCCACCTTCGCGTACCAGAAACATTACCGGAGTAACGTTACCACGGAGGCGAATTCTAGAGATTTTGGCGGGCACGTCAACAGTTATTTCCCCGCTTTGCGGGCGTTTGCTGGAAAAACAGCCATATCGCCGCTTTTCTGCTGGTCAAACAGCCAAATCAGCCAATCAATCAACACCCTGACCCGTGGCGCCAGGAAACGGCCAGGCGGATACATGATGTAAATCGGCATCGGCGGGGGCGGCGTTTCCGTCAATACTTCCACCAGTTCGCCCTGTTCCAGCCAGGGGGCAAGCGAATAGCGCGCCGCCTGTATCAATCCCATACCGGCTCGCGCGCCGGCGATATAGGCGTCGGCGCCGCTGACGCTCAGCCGGGCGGGGAGTTCGCGTAGTTCCAGCTTGCCGCCGCGGCAGAACTCTAGCGGGTAATCGCGGTTGCTGGCCAGCGAAAAATATCCCACCGCGCGGTGCGGCGCCAGGCTATCGATGTCGAGCGGCGTGCCGCAGGCCTGCAGGTAAGCGGGGGAAGCGCAGGTGATCTGTGGCAACTGGGCGATGCGCCGCGCCACCAGGCTGTCGTCTTCGGTTTCCCAGGCGCGCAGCACGCAGTCAACGCCTTCGCGCAACAGATCGACGTGGGTGTCGTTGGCACCCAGCGCCAGGGTGATGTCGGGATAACGCTGGTAAAAGTCGTCCAACGCCGGAATGACGATCTGGCGCGCCAGCGAATGGGGCATATCGATGCGCACCTTGCCGGACGGCTGCAGCTTATGGTGACTGAACAGCGTGTCCGCCTCCTCCAGTGCCCCCAGCAACTGCACGCAGCGTTGATAGTAGAGGCTGCCTTCGCTGGTCACCTGTACCTGGCGGGTGGTGCGGATCAGCAGGCGAACGCCCAGCCGCTGCTCCAGCCGTTTTAACGCGTTGCTGACCGTGGCGCGCGGCAGCTGCAGGCGTTCGGCCGCCCGGCTGAAGCTGCCCAGTTCGACGATGCGGGTAAAAATGCGCATGGCTTGAACCTGATCCATGTCCACTCCGGATTGTTGGTGATTTTTGAACAGTGATGTGCAATCTGCATTATTTATCTTTGTAGTGTAAACAACCAGACTTTGCTGCGTTATCCATTCACCGCATGAGGGCAGCACAATGCAACAACGTAAACTGGGTTCCCACGGTCCCGTCGTCTCCGCCCTGGGGCTGGGATGCATGGGCATGAGCGACTTCTACTCCACCGGCGCCGATCGGCAAGAAGCCATCGCCACGCTGCACCGGGCGCTGGAGCTGGGCGTCACGCTGCTCGACACCGCCGACATGTATGGCCCGCACACCAACGAAGCGCTGGTGGGGGAAGCGATCAAAGGCAAACGGCAACAGGTGTTCCTGGCCACCAAGTTCGGCATCCTGCGCGATCCGGCGGATCCTTCGGCGCGCGGCGTCAGCAGCCGCCCCGAGTATATCCGGCGCTCCGTCGAGGGCAGCCTGCGGCGCTTGGGCGTGGAGGAGATCGATCTTTATTATCAGCACCGGGTCGATCCGCAAGTGCCGATCGAAGACGTCGTCGGCACGATGGCGGATCTGATCCGCGAAGGCAAGATCCGCCACATCGGCCTGAGTGAGGCGTCGGTGGCCACGCTGGAGCGGGCGCACAAGGTACATCCGATCACGGCGCTGCAGACCGAGTATTCACTGTGGACGCGCGACGCCGAGCAGGGCGTGCTGGCGGCCTGTGAGCGCCTGGGCATCGGCTTTGTGCCTTACAGCCCGTTAGGGCGCGGTTTCCTCACCGGCGCTATCCGGCGGCCGGAGGATCTGGCCGAGGACGATTTCCGCCGAGGCAACCCGCGTTTCCAGGGGGAAAACTTCGCCCGCAACCTGGCGCTGGTGGAGAAGGTGGGCGAGCTGGCGGCGCAGAAAGGCGTCAAACCTTCGCAGCTGGCGCTGGCCTGGGTGTTGGCGCAGGGCGAGCACATCGTGCCGATCCCCGGCACCAAACGCCGTCGCTACCTGGAAGAGAACGTCGCGGCGGCGGAGATAACGCTGAGCGCGGCTGAACTGGCGGCGATCGACGCGGTGTTCCCACTGAGTGCGGCGGCCGGCGAACGCTACGGCGCCGAGTCGATGACCTATATCAACGGCTAAAAAAAAGCGCGGCCTCAGGCCGCGCTCTGTCGTTTTCCGCCAACGGCGAATTATTTCTTCTTCGGCGCGCGCGGCGGGCGGCCGACGGTGGCCTGATACACCTTGAAGCGGCCGTTCTGCGCCAGCACTTCATGGCTGCCGAAGGTGGCGTCCAGAATGTCCGGGTACGGCAGGAAGGCGTTGGCGACGATGCGCAGCCTGCCGCCGATCGGCAGGTGCTTCACCGCGCCGCGGATCAGGGTTTCAGCAGCGGTCAGGCTGGTCTGCAGCCCGTCGTGGAACGGCGGGTTGGAGATGATCATGTCGAAACGGCCGGTGATGTCGGAGTAAACGTTGCTGACGATCACTTCGCCTTCGATGCCGTTGGCGGCCAGCGTTGCGCGGCTGGATTCCACCGCGGCGGCGTTGACGTCGCTGAGGGTCAGTTTCACCTTCGGCGACAGCTTGGACATTACCGAGGCCATGACGCCGGCGCCGCAGCCGATGTCCAGCACCTTGCCTTTCATGTGTTTTTCCAGCGTCGACAGCAGCAGCGAGCTGCCGACGTCCAGACCGTCGCGGCTGAACACGCCCGGCAGCGTTTTCACTTCCAGATCGTGCAGCTGATAGCTGTCCCACCAGTCGTTCAGGTCGAACTCGGTCTGCGCGTCCAGGCGGCCATGATACAGGCCGCAGCGGCGCGCACTGTCGATTTTCACCAGCGTGACGTGGCCTTCCAGCGTTGGCTCGGCGCTGCGCACGCCGCTGCGGTTTTCACCGACCACGAACACGTCCGCGCCCACCGGCAGCAGCGCCAGGAGGTTGCACAGCTGGAATTGCGCTTCCTGCTTGCTCTTCGGCCAGTAGTAAACCAGCGTGTCGCAGTCGGCGACGAAAGCGGGATCGACGGTCAAACCGAACTGCACGTTATCGCCCATCGTCCGGTTCAGTAACTGCCAGTGATGGTATTGCTGAGTGTGGACGCGCACGTCCGCGGCCTCGAATTGGGCCGGCAGGCTGTCCTGCAGGTCGCCGGCAAACAGCACGCGGCGTTCGATAAATTCATCACTGTGGCGCAGCATGACTTCACTGGCGGGGGTTAATGCAGACATCAGATATTGGCTCCTGGAAATGAGACCGGGGATTATAGAGCTTTGTGGCGATATGTTCGACGGGTTTGTTGGCGCGGGCTGCGCGGGTTTGTTAGCATAGCGCGGCGCATGGCAGGCATGGCGCACCACAACGGGTAGGAATCGGCATGGCATCAAAACGCGACTGGCTGTTACAACAACTGGGTATTACGCAGTGGACATTGCGCCGCCCGAGCGTGTTGCAGGGCGAAGTGGCGGTCAGTCTGCCGCCCGAGGCTCGCCTGCTGGTGGTGGCGCAGACGCTGCCCGCACCCGACGATCCGCTGTTTTGCGACGTGCTGCACAGCCTGGGGCTGACGCCGGCGCAAACTTACAGCCTGACGCCGGAACAGGCGGCGATGCTGCCTGAAGAGACCGCATGCAACAGTTGGCGGCTGGGCGTGGCGGAACCGCTCGCGGTCGCCGGCGCGCAGCTACACAGCCCGGCGCTGGCCGAGCTTTCCCAAGACGCGGGGGCCAAACGCGCCCTCTGGCAGCAGATTTGTCATCATGAACACGATTTCTACCCTGACGGCGGCCGATCTGGCCACGGCCTTCACCATTGAGCAAGCCAGCCACGCTTTTCCCTGGACGGAAACCACCTTCGCCAGCAATCAGGGCGATCGCTACCTTAACCTGAAGCTGAGCGCCGACGGGGCGATGGCGGGGTTCGCCATCACGCAGATCGTGCTGGACGAAGCCACGCTGTTCAACATCGCCATCCATCCGCAGTATCAGCGCCGGGGCTTTGGCCGCCTGCTGCTCAACGCGGTGATCGAACAGCTGGAGAGCCGCGGCGTGGTTACGCTGTGGCTGGAGGTGCGTGCTTCCAACCAGGCGGCGATCGCGCTGTATGAAGATCTCGGTTTCAACGAGGTCACCGTGCGCCGCAATTATTACCCGAGCGCCCACGGCCGCGAAGACGCGATCGTGATGGCGCTGCCGCTGGGGTAATCTAAAACATCCTGTTTATTGTTTGCATTCCCTTTTACAACTAAAAAGTTGTTTCTTCATTAATTTACATCAAAAAAGTTGTTTTTCACTGTCTCGACAACTAGTTTGTTGTTTATTGCTGGTGAGACAATCAATGCGTTGTTTGGAGGCGCGGATGAGAAAACTATCCGAAATATCAGCGTTGCTGAAAGAAAAACGCAGTGAGTTGGGTTGGAGTCAAAAAGACTTTTTAATGAAGATTGGCATGACCCAACAGCAATATCAGCGTATTGAAGCGGGGAGCGATCTGCGGGTAAGCACGTTGCTACGAATATTGGCGGCGATGAATTTGGAATATGTCATCGTGCCAAAAAAGTCTGCCCGTGATGTGGAGTGCCTGCTGCAACAGGAAGTGAGTAGCGCACCGGAAGTCGGTAAGCCGCAGGATTTTGAAAAAAAACTGAAAGATCTCGAGGACTAGCTGATGAAAGGGCTGCGACAGGTTGAATCGGTACAGGCATTAGCCTTGATATTGCATGGCGTGCGTGTTGGCGTGCTGGCGCATTACAGCGGCGGCAGAAACATCCTGACGTTTGATCCACACTACCTCGCTTTGCCGGAGCGTGTTCGTCCTTTGTTTACGCTCAGGCAGAAGGCGCACGCGGGGTATCTTGAGCAAGTTTTACAGTCATCGCAGCGTCTGCCGCCCGTTTTGTCCAACTTGTTACCCGAAGGCGCACTGCGCGCTTGGGTGGCACAGTCGTTGAAAGCCCATGTGAATGAGGAGTTTCCTTTAATTGCCTGGGCCGGTGGAAACTTGCCGGGAGCGCTTGAAGCACGGCCGTTGGCTGCCAGTGACATACCCGCCTGGGCGTTAAGGTCGCGCGGCGAGTTGGAAGCCGTGCAAATTGATGTTGGGATGGAGGCGCAAAAGTTTTCTCTGGCAGGGGTACAAATGAAATTTTCCTCTGTGCGCAAAGAGGGCCGCTTCAACATTTCTTCTCAGGTGGGCGCTGATAGCTGGATCATTAAAACGCCTTCAACGGTTCATCGTCATCTCCCTGAAAATGAATATACGGCAATGCGTTTGGCGCAAGCCATCGGCGTGGATATTCCTGATATTGAGCTGGTTGAACTGACACGACTTGAACACTTGCCTGATATTCGCTTGGCGGATGAACCCTATGCTTATGCCACCCGTCGTTTTGACCGCAGCGAAAGCGGGCGAGTGCATGCAGAAGATTTTGCCCAGATATTCGAGATTTACGCGCACGATAAATACCGCGGCAAAAATTACGATCAAATAGCGGCTTATCTCTATGAGTATGGCAGTGAATCTTTAGCGGATGTGCAGCAAATGGCGCGCCGTCTGTTGGCGAATATTTTGCTCGCCAATGGCGATGCGCACGTAAAAAATTGGTCCATGTTCTATCCAAACCAGACTGATATTCGGCTTTCTCCCGCTTATGACATCGTCACTACGTTGGCTTATATTCCTGGTGAGTCTGAGGCTGCGCTCAATATGGCGAAGGAAAAGCGCTGGGATAGGATCTCAATGCAAACCTTCGAACGCTGGGCTGAGCGGGTCGATATTCCCTGGTCTGCGATACGGGTGCACCTGGTGGATGCCATCGACAAGGCGCGAAATTTGTGGCCGGCCTTATTGGAAGAGCTGCCGATGGCGGACGATCACAAATCGGTATTGCGCCGGCATTGGGCCGCTTTGTCTCCCGATTTCCGCCTGCGTTAGCGGGAAATCGGATCCATTGATTGTCACCGGTTGGCAAATCGGCGAAAATGCCCGGCTGTTATCTTTTATTCACCGCTTTGCCCGGCGCCGCGATCGGCGCGTTCTGATGATGTCGCAGGGCGGACTAACCGTAGAACCTGAAAACCATGTCTCCTAGTGAATTTGCCCGCGAAGTCTCCAAAAGAAGAACTTTCGCCATCATCTCGCACCCCGATGCCGGTAAAACCACCATTACCGAAAAAGTGCTGCTGTTCGGACAGGCGATCCAGACCGCCGGTACGGTAAAAGGCCGCGGCTCCAGCCAGCACGCCAAATCCGACTGGATGGAAATGGAAAAGCAGCGTGGGATCTCGATCACCACCTCGGTGATGCAGTTCCCGTATCGCGACAGCCTGGTCAACCTGCTGGATACCCCGGGGCACGAAGACTTCTCCGAAGATACGTATCGCACCCTGACCGCCGTGGACTGCTGTCTGATGGTGATCGACGCCGCCAAGGGCGTTGAGGATCGCACCCGCAAGCTGATGGAAGTCACCCGTCTGCGCGACACGCCGATCCTGACCTTCATGAACAAGTTGGACCGCGACATCCGCGATCCGATGGAAGTGATGGACGAAGTCGAGCGCGAACTGAAAATCGCCTGTTCGCCTATCACCTGGCCGATCGGCTGCGGCAAGCTGTTCAAAGGCGTTTACCACCTGTACAAGGATGAAACCTACCTGTACCAGACCGGTAAAGGCCACACCATTCAGGAAGTGCGCATCGTCAAAGGCCTGAACAACCCGGAACTGGATATCGCCGTGGGCGAAGATCTGGCGGCGCAGCTGCGCGATGAGTTGGAACTGGTGCAGGGCGCTTCCCACGAGTTCGATCAGGAGGCCTTCCTGAGCGGCGAGCTGACGCCGGTGTTCTTCGGTACCGCACTCGGCAACTTCGGCGTGGATCATATGCTGGACGGCCTGGTGGCCTGGGCGCCGGCGCCGATGCCGCGTAAAACCGACACCCGTGAAGTAACGGCGGCGGAAGAGAAATTCACCGGTTTCGTGTTCAAGATCCAGGCCAACATGGATCCGAAGCACCGCGACCGCGTGGCCTTTATGCGCGTGGTGTCCGGCCGTTACGAGAAAGGCATGAAGCTGCGCCAGGTGCGCACCGGCAAAGACGTGGTGATCTCCGACGCGCTGACCTTTATGGCCGGTGACCGTTCGCACGTGGAAGAAGCCTACCCGGGCGACATCATCGGTCTGCACAACCACGGTACCATTCAGATCGGCGATACCTTCACCCAGGGCGAAGACATGAAGTTCACCGGCATCCCGAACTTCGCGCCGGAACTGTTCCGCCGCATTCGCCTGCGCGATCCGCTGAAGCAGAAACAGCTGTTGAAGGGGTTGGTGCAGCTGTCCGAAGAGGGCGCGGTGCAGGTGTTCCGCCCGATCGCCAACAACGATCTGATCGTCGGTGCGGTCGGCGTGCTGCAGTTCGACGTGGTCGTGGCGCGTTTGAAGAGCGAGTACAACGTGGAAGCGCTGTATGAGTCGGTCAACGTGTCGACGGCACGCTGGGTCGAGTGCGACGACGTGAAGAAGTTCGAAGAGTTCAAGCGCAAGAACGAGATCAACCTGGCGCTGGACGGTGGGGACAACCTGTCCTACATCGCGCCGACCATGGTGAACCTCAACCTGACGCAGGAACGCTATCCTGACGTGACCTTCCGCAAAACCCGCGAACACTGATAACTCTGCAGGGCGCCCGGTGCGCCCTGCCAGCTCCCCGTATTCTCACTCCGCTAATTAATAAAACTTCCTCATATTTTATCCTGCGAATCGACATCGCCAAGGCGAGACGCGATTGGCCTGCGTTTTCCGCCGCATGGTCTATCTTTAACGAGATGTCCGCACATTGCTTGAGAGTAAATCACTGCAATACGCTGATTGTTTGGTGAGTTATTCTGATGTGTTGCCGATAGGAGACAGTCTGTTTCCTTAAATATCAATGAGATGACTATTTTACCGTTTCGTGTCACTTAGTCTGTCGTCAATAGGCGACAGTTTTTTGATTAAAAATCCGGCTCAACGCTTCTTTTGCTTGATTTTAAAGGTGTTTATTGAGTTGGCACGGCTGTTGCAATATTCCTATCGTGAACGCTTAATCGTATAGCGATGATGAAGTATTTACCGAGAGGCCGCGTGAAGGTGGCTGAAGGGTTCCGGCACTCTGGCGCTGCGGGCCCCCAACAAAAGGAAGAGATCGATGAAAAAGACCAAATTTGCACACTCGCTGATGGCTGTTGTTTTGGGTTCTGCTTTGGTGAGCGGCACTGCGCTAGCCGAAGACAGTCTGCTCAACAAGGCGTCTAACGCCGCGGACAGTGCCGGTGCCAAAATCGATAGCTCCATGAAAAAAGTTGACGGTTACATGGATGACAGCGCGATAACGGCTAAAGTTAAAAGTGCGTTGGTGGACGATAAGACCATCAAAAGCACTGACATTTCGGTGAAAACCGAAAAAGGGACCGTGATCCTGAGCGGGTTTGTCGGCAGCCAGGCGCAGGCGGAGCATGCAGTTGCGGTTGCCGGCAAGGTGGAAGGCGTCAAAACCGTTAGCGACAAGCTGCACGTGAAAGATGAAGCCAATCAATCGATCAAATCGTATGCCGGCGACACCGCCACCACCAGTGAGCTGAAAGCCAAGCTGCTGGCCGATGACATCGTGCCGTCGCGCAATGTGAAAGTGGAAACCACCGATGGCGTGGTGCAGCTTTCCGGTGAAGTGAAAACGCAGGCGCAGTCTGAGCGTGCCGAAAGCATCGCCAAGGCTATCGATGGCGTGAAAAGCGTGAAAAACGACCTGGTGGTTAAGCAGTAATCCCGCCAGGCGCCCGTAACAAGTAACAACAAGCCGCATCTGTCGGGCCGTCAAGGCGGCCCGACGTGTACCACCAAAAAAAGAAACTGATTTGCCGTCGATGTCCCGTTGTCGGGGCGGTAGACGGCAGCGAATTTTTTCACAATGGTAAGGAGAAGCTTATGTTTCGTTGGGGCATTATCTTTTTAGTTATCGCGCTTATCGCTGCGGCACTGGGGTTCGGTTCGCTGGCGGGCACCGCCGCCTGGGCGGCTAAAATCGTGTTCGTCGTCGGCATCATCCTGTTCCTGGTCAGCCTGTTCACCGGCCGCCGGCGCCCTTAGCCGGCCGGCATTTTCCCGTAAACTGTAACAAAGCTTAACTCCTTTTCTCACGTCGGGGAGGGCCGGACATGAACAGCGACATCATCGTCGGGCGCTGGAAACAGCTGAAAGGCCAGGTATGGCAGGCGTGGGCCGAATGGTCCGGCAGCGATTGCGCCTGGCTGGCCGGCAGCAACGATTTCCTCGCCGGCGTACTGCAAGAGGATTACGGAAGAGAGCGAGACGCGGTATCCTCGGAGAAAACGTCTCACTGAGGATGCCAAGTTGGGATACAGAATACCCATCACGCTCGGCAATATAGAACCGCTGGCGTCTAAACCCTTTCGGCCAGGCAAAATGGCGCTGGTCTGCGAAGGCGGCGGCCAGCGCGGCATTTTCACCGCCGGCGTGCTGGACGAGTTTCAGCGCGCGGGCTTTAACCCTTTCGATCTGCTGATCGGCACATCGGCCGGCGCTCAGAATCTGTCTGCCTATATCTGCGGGCAGATGGGCTACGCGCGCCGGGTGATCACCCGTTACACCACTTCGGCACAGTTCTTCAATCCGCTGCGCTTCGTGCGTGGCGGGCATCTGATCGATCTCGATTGGCTGGTTGATACGGCGGCGGCGCAGATGCCGCTGGCGATGGACGTGGCGGAACAGCATTTTACCGACGGGCGCGAATTCTTACTGTGCGCCTGCCGCAGCGACGATTTCGAGCCGACCTATCTGCCTGCGCAGCGCGAACGCTGGCTGCCGGCCATCAAGGCATCCAGCGCCATTCCCGGCTTCTATCGCCAGGGCGTGGAGCTGGACGGCGTCAGCTATCAGGACGGCGGCATCAGTGATGCGATCCCGGTGGAAGAGGCCTATCGCCGCGGCGCCGACACTATCGTGGTGATCCGCACCGTGCCTTCGCAGATGTACTACACCCCGCAGTGGATGAAGCGCATGGAGCATTGGCTGAGCGACAGCAGCCTGCAGCAGATGGTGCGCATCCTGCAGCATCACGAGCAAAGCTATCACCGCATCCAGCGCTTTATCGAAAAGCCGCCGGGCAAGCTGCGCATCTTCGAGATCTTCCCGCCGAAGCCGCTGGCCAGCAATGCGCTGGGCAGCCGATTGGGAGCGCTCAATCAGGATTATCACCTGGGGCGCCGCTGTGGCCGCTACTTTCTGGCCACCGTCGGCCAGTGGATGGCACAGCCGGAGCCCGACGGCATCAAGGTGCGAAAAGCGTTGTCGCGCCGCCTGATCCAGCCGGAGAACGTCAGAATGCCTTCGCCGATCGTGACCGACATCGCCATGCCCACCGAGCGGGCGGCGCAGCCGGAGGCGGCAGTAGCGGCGCCGAAAATCATCCTGCCGGGCGATCTGCCGCCGGGTGAAGGGGGGGCGCTGTGAGTTACGCCTTTACCGATACCCACTGCCATTTCGATTTCCCGCCCTTTACCGGGCATGAAGTCGAGAGCCTGGCGCGGGCGGCAAGCGCCGGCGTGCAGCGCATCATCGTCCCGACGGTCACTGCCGATCGCTTCGCGCGGGTGTTGCGGCTGGCGCAGGAGCATGCGCCGCTGTTCGCCGCGCTGGGTCTGCACCCGCTATATATCGCGCAGCATCATGAGCCGCAGCTGGAACAGCTGGCGATGCTGTTGGCCGAACGGCCGCACAAGCTGGTGGCGGTGGGGGAGATCGGGCTCGATCTGTATATGGACAACCCACAGTTCGAGCGGCAGCAAAGCCTGCTGCTGGCCCAGTTGAAGCTGGCGAAACAGTATGACCTTCCGGTGATCCTGCATTCGCGCCGCACCCACGATCAGTTGGCCGCCGCGCTGCGGCGCATGCAGCTGCCGCGTCGCGGTGTGGTGCACGGCTTTGCTGGTAGCCTGTCGCAGGCGCAGGCGTTTATTCGCCTCGGCTATTACATCGGCGTGGGCGGCACCATCACTTATGAGCGGGCGCAGAAAACGCGTGCCGTGATGGCGCAGCTGCCGCTAGAGGCGCTGCTGCTGGAGACCGATGCGCCGGACATGCCGCTGGCCGGCTATCAAGGGCAACCGAATCGCCCCGAACGCGCCGCCGAGGTGTTTCAGACGCTGTGTGAACTGCGGCCGGAGTCGGCCGACGAGATCGCCGCCCACCTGCAACGCAATACCCAAACGCTGTTCGCCATGCCAAATTGAAGTCAACATAACGTGACTTGTATCACGTTATAAGATTTTCATTTGCGTCTCGTTGTATACATTTGTGACATAAATCGGTGCGAGGGTGACCTCGCTCAGTATAATCCCCCCCCGAAACACTCCAATAGCAGACCTCTCTTCATGAGCAGGGATGTACTTTATTTTTTGCAACAGGGAAACTTTGCATGCAACTCATCATGAGTCTGGTCGGCATGGCGGTGCTGATCGCCATTGCGGTGCTGCTCTCCAGCAACCGCCGGGCCATCAAATTGCGCACCGTCGTGTGGGCGTTCATCATTCAGATCGGCATCGGCGCGCTGGTGCTCTACGTGCCGCTGGGCCGCAGCATCCTCGGCAGTATGTCTAACGGCGTGGCAAACGTTATCGCCTACGGCAATCAGGGCATTTCGTTCATCTTCGGCGGGCTGGTGTCCGACAAGATGTTCGAAGTGTTCGGCGGCGGCGGCTTCGTGTTCGCGCTGCGCGTTCTACCGGTGATCGTGTTCTTCTCCTCGCTGATTGCGGTGCTGTACTACCTCGGCATCATGCAGTTGGTGATCCGTGTGCTGGGCGGCGGCCTGCACAAGCTGCTGGGCACCTCGCGCACCGAATCGCTGTCGGCGACCGCCAACATTTTCGTCGGCCAGACCGAAGCGCCGCTGGTGGTGCGCCCGTATATCGCCACCATGAGCCAGTCAGAACTGTTCGCCGTGATGTGCGGCGGCCTGGCCTCGGTGGCCGGTTCGGTGTTGGCGGGGTACGCGCAGATGGGCGTACCGTTGGAATACCTGATCGCCGCGTCCTTCATGGCCGCGCCGGGCGGGCTGCTGTTCGCCAAGCTGATGGTGCCGGAAACCGAGCAGACCCACGATAAAGACGATGCGATGAAGCTGATCGCCGAAGAAGAGCGTCCGGCCAACGTGATCGACGCGGCGGCTTCCGGCGCGGCCTCCGGCATGCAGCTGGCGCTGAACGTCGGTGCGATGCTGCTGGCGTTTATCGCGCTGATCGCCTTGCTCAACGGCATTCTCGGCGGCATCGGCGGCTGGTTCGATTACCCGCAGCTGTCGCTCGAACTGATCCTCGGTTGGGTGTTCTCACCGATCGCCTTCCTGATCGGCGTGCCGTGGAGTGAAGCGATGACCGCCGGTTCGTTTATCGGCCAGAAGATCATCGTCAACGAGTTTGTCGCCTACATGAACTTCGGCGCCTATCTGCGCCCGGACGATGTGGTGGCGGCAGAAGGCCTGCAGGTGCTGTCAACGCACACCAAGGCGATCATCTCCTTTGCGCTGTGCGGCTTTGCCAACCTCTCCTCGGTGGCGATCCTGCTGGGCGGTTTGGGCAGCATGGCGCCCAACCGTCGCCATGACATCGCGCGCTTCGGTCTGAAAGCCGTGGCGGCGGGCACGCTGTCCAACCTGATGAGCGCCACCATCGCCGGTTTCTTCCTGGCGCTGTAAGCCTTCACGGAGCCCGCGACGGCGCGACCGATCGCGGGACTCCGCCTATACTCTAAGCAACGTGGGTGTTTGTCGCACCCGCGATCTTCAGCCGCTTCTTTAGCGAATTTGTGAACGATATCGCGTTATTTTGTGATGTTCTTCACATATAATTCCGGTCTGTTACAGTGCTATTTCATATAGTGTGACGATGAACGCGAATCGCCCTCGGCATTCGTGTTCAAATAGCTATTACTGGCCGGCCGCAAGGCGGGTGGCCATGTGCGGTGAGAAGGATCTCAGTTGCCGCCGCGGGAACGCCGTTCCCCTGCGCTATCTTCATGGAACCAAGTCCGCTCGCCAACACCCAGGTACTCAGTTGGAGAGTTTTATGACCGAATTAACCGCAGCAGCGCAACGTGCGCTGAACTTGATGGATTTAACCACGCTGAATGATGATGACACCGACGAGAAAGTGATCGCCCTCTGTCGTCAGGCCAACAGCCCGGCCGGCCACACGGCGGCCATCTGCATCTACCCGCGTTTTATCCCGGTGGCGCGTAAGGCGCTGCGCGAGCAAGGCACGCCGGACATCCGTATCGCCACCGTGACCAACTTCCCGCATGGCAACGACGATATCGACATCGCGCTGGCGGAAACCCGCGCGGCCATCGCCTATGGCGCGGATGAAGTGGACGTGGTGTTCCCTTACCGCGCGCTGATCGCCGGCAACGAACAGGTCGGCTTCGAGCTGGTGAAACAGTGCAAGCAGGCATGCCAGGCGGCCAACGTGCTGCTGAAAGTGATCGTCGAAACCGGTGAGCTGAAGCAGGCCGATCTGATCCGCAAAGCGTCCGAGATCGCCATCAAGGCCGGGGCGGACTTTATCAAGACCTCCACCGGCAAGGTGCCGGTCAACGCCACCCTGGAGAGCGCCGAGCTGATGATGTCGGTGATCCGCGATATGGGCGTGGCGAAGACCGTGGGCTTCAAGCCGGCCGGCGGCGTGCGCACCGCGGAAGACGCGCTGCATTATCTGCAACTTGCCGATCGTATTCTGGGCGAGGGGTGGGCCGACGCGCGGCATTTCCGCTTTGGCGCTTCCAGCCTGCTGGCCAGCTTGCTGACCGCGCTGGGCCACCAGACCCAGACCGCCGGCGGCGGTTACTGATCGATTTCGTTGGCGGGCGCCTGGCGCGCCCGTCTGCACCGACTCTCGGCGACACAGGGGGATGCCTTGTTCCTGGCTCAAGAAATTATTCGTAAGAAACGCGACGGCCAGCCGTTAAGCGAAGCGGAAATCCGCTTCTTCATCAACGGCATTCGCGACAACGTGGTGTCGGAAGGGCAGATCGCCGCGCTGGCGATGACCATTTATTTCCATGACATGAGCATGCCGGAGCGCGTGGCGCTCACCATGGCGATGCGCGATTCCGGCACCGTGCTGGACTGGAAGAGCCTGGCGCTGAACGGCCCTATCGTCGACAAGCATTCGACCGGCGGCGTGGGCGACGTGACCTCGCTGATGCTCGGCCCGATGGTGGCGGCCTGCGGCGGCTATGTGCCGATGATCTCCGGCCGCGGCCTGGGGCATACCGGCGGCACGCTGGACAAGCTGGAAGCCATTCCGGGCTTCAATATTTTCCCGGACGATAACGCCTTCCGCAAAATTATTCAGGACGTCGGCGTGGCGATCATCGGCCAGACCAGCTCGCTGGCGCCGGCGGACAAACGTTTCTACGCCACCCGCGATATCACCGCCACCGTGGATTCGATCCCGCTGATCACCGCCTCCATTCTGGCCAAGAAGCTGGCGGAAGGGCTGGATGCGCTGGTGATGGACGTGAAGGTGGGCTCGGGCGCCTTTATGCCGACCTATGCCCTGTCGCAAGATTTGGCGCAGGCGATCGTCGGCGTGGCCAACGGCGCGGGCTGCAAGACCACCGCGCTGCTGACCGACATGAACCAGGTGCTGGCTTCCAGCGCCGGCAACGCGGTGGAAGTGCGCGAAGCGGTGCGCTTCCTGACCGGCGAATACCGCAACCCGCGCCTGCTGGAAGTGACGCTGGCGCTGTGCGTGGAGATGCTGCTGTCCGGCGGCCTGGCGCAAGACGAGGCCGATGCGCGCGCCAAACTGCAGGCGGTGCTGGACAACGGCAAAGCGGCTGAGGTGTTTGGCCGCATGGTGGCAGCGCAGCAAGGGCCGATAGACTTCGTCGAACGTTATGATAGCTATCTGCCGGCGGCAACGCTGAGCAAGCCGGTGTATGCTGAAAAGCCGGGCATCATCAGCGCCATGGATACCCGTGCGCTGGGTATGGCGGTGGTGTCGCTGGGCGGCGGCCGTCGCCGGGCAAGCGACGCCATCGACTACAGCGTTGGCCTGACCGAGGTGGCGCGCCTGGGCGATAAGGTGGATACCCAGCAACCGCTGGCGATGATCCACGCCAACGATGAAGAGAGCTGGCAGCTGGCGGCCGATGCGGTGCGCAGCGCAATGACGCTGAGCGACAAGGCGCCGGAAGCGACGCCGGTGGTGTATAAGCGCATCACGGAATAACCCAAGAATCAGGAACGACCGCGGCTTTTTCGCGGCCGTCCAAAGCGTGAGAACACGCAGGAGAGCACAGATGAAACGTACATTTATTATGGTATTGGACTCCTTCGGTATCGGTGCCAGCGAAGACGCCGAACGTTTTGGCGATCGGGGTTCTGACACCCTGGGCCATATTGCCGAAGTTTGCGCGCGTGGTGAGGCCAACGTGGGCCGCCAGGGCCCTCTGACGCTGCCTAACCTGAGCCGTCTGGGCCTTGGCAAAGCGGCGGAAGAGTCCACCGGCAACTTCCCGCAGGGGCTGGATCGCAACGCCGATATCATCGGTGCTTACGCTTACGCCAGCGAACTCTCTTCCGGTAAAGACACGCCGTCGGGCCACTGGGAAATCGCCGGCGTGCCGGTGCTGTTCGACTGGGGTTACTTCAAGGACGAGCACAACAGCTTCCCGCAGGCGCTGCTGGACAAACTGGTCGAACGCGCCAAGCTGCCGGGCTACCTGGGCAACTGCCACTCATCCGGCACCGTGATCCTCGATCAGCTGGGCGAAGAGCACATGAAAACCGGCAAGCCGATTTTCTACACCTCCGCTGACTCGGTGTTCCAGATCGCCTGCCATGAAGAAACCTTCGGCCTGGATCGTCTGTATGAGCTGTGCGAAATTGCGCGTGAAGAGCTGACCGAAGGCGGTTACAACATCGGTCGCGTGATCGCGCGTCCGTTCGTCGGCGATAAGCCGGGCCACTTCCAGCGCACCGGCAACCGTCACGATCTGGCGGTAGAGCCGCCGGCGCCGACCGTGCTGAAAAAGCTGGTGGACGAGAAGGGCGGCGAAGTGGTGTCGATCGGTAAAATCGCCGACATCTACGCCAACGTTGGCATCACCAAGAAGGTGAAGGCGACCGGCATCGATGCGCTGTTTGACGCGACCCTGATTGAAATGGAAAAGGCCGGCGATAACACCATTGTGTTCACCAACTTCGTGGACTTCGACTCCTCTTACGGCCACCGCCGCGACGTGGCGGGCTACGCCGCCGCGCTGGAGCTGTTCGACCGCCGCCTGCCGGAGCTGCTGAAGCTGGTGAAAGACGAAGACATCATCATCTTCACCGCCGACCACGGCTGCGACCCAACCTGGCCGGGCACCGACCACACCCGCGAGCACATCCCGGTGCTGGTTTACGGCCCGAAAGTGAAACCGGGCTCGCTGGGCCACCGCGAGACCTTCGCCGACATCGGCCAGACCGTCGCCAATTACTTTGGCCTGTCGCCGATGGATTACGGTAAGACCCTGTTCTAAGCTCTGTCTTTCAAGCCGTAGCGTTGTTAGCTTCACGCGTGAACCCCAGTCGCTTACTCAAGTAAGCGACTGGGGATTCACCCGCTAGCTGCCTGGCTGCAACTCGACATTCAAGGCTTAGATGTTTGACGTTTTTATTAAATAAGATTTCTAAAGGAAGAAAATTATGGCTACGCCGCACATTAATGCTGAGATGGGTGATTTCGCTGACGTAGTACTGATGCCGGGCGACCCGCTGCGCGCAAAATACATCGCCGAAACCTTCCTGGAAGGCGCGGTGGAAGTGAACAACGTGCGCGGCATGTTGGGCTTCACCGGCACCTACAAAGGCCGCCGCATCTCCGTGATGGGCCACGGTATGGGCATCCCGTCCTGCTCCATCTATGCGCGCGAGCTGATTGCCGAATTCGGCGTGAAGAAGATCATTCGCGTCGGTTCCTGCGGCGCGGTGCGTGACGATATCAAACTGCGCGACGTGGTGATCGGCATGGGCGCGTGCACCGACTCCAAGGTGAACCGTCTGCGCTTCAAGGACAACGACTACGCGGCGATCGCCGACTTCGACATGGTGCGCAACGCGGTCGACGCGGCGGCGGCGCAGGGCATCCCGGCGCGCGTGGGCAACATCTTCTCCGCCGATCTGTTCTACACCCCGGATCCGGACATGTTCCAGGTGATGAAGAAGTACGGCATCCTGGGCGTGGAAATGGAAGCGGCCGGCATCTACGGCGTGGCGGCGGAGCTGTACGAAGAGTTCGGCTGCAAGGCGCTGACCATCTGCACCGTGTCCGACCACATCCTGCGTCACGAAGCGACCACGGCGGCGGAACGCCAGACCACCTTTAACGAAATGATCGTTATCGCGCTGGAATCCGTGCTGCTGGGCGACAAAGCGTAATACCCCGGCGGGCGTCATCATGGCGCCCGCCCGTCAATCTATTCATTCCGCTTGGCCAGTTTTGGCTAACGCTTTACCTTTCTGCCGTTTAACGCTATTACTTCCTCTATCAATCTATTCACCAATCTATTCATCTGATGATCACCGTTGAACAAGTTTTGCGCCATGGGCCGGCTACGGCTCGTCAACTGACAGAAGCGTTAGGCATCAGCCAGCCGACGCTATCGCGCCGTATCCGCGAACTGGCGGGCGCGGTATTGATCCTTGGTAAAGGTAAGGCGACGCGCTATGTATTGCGGCGCGGGATCGGCGGTGAGAGGCAGTTTCCGATGTATCGGGTTGATGAACGGGGTAAGGCGCACCTGTTTGCCACGCTTTGCCCGCTGTATCCTGCCGATAACTGTGCGGTGTGCGATGAGCGCAGCGGAGAGTGGCAGCTCTATGATGGTATGCCATGGTATTTGAACGACCTGCGGCCGATTGGCTTTCTCGGGCGAGCCTGGGGAAAAGCAGCGGCGCGCGAGTTGAATTTGCCGGAGGATGTGCGGCGATGGGATGAAGGCCAACGCTTGTTGGCGCTCTGCCGTTATGGCGAAGACATGACCGGCGATCTGCTGCCTGGTGCCGATAGCTATCAGCGCTGGTTAATGCGGGATACTGCCCTCGCCATCACGGTGGAAGATAAAGCCGAGCGTTACGCCGCATTGTCTGTCCAGGCGCTGGCCGGGGAACTGGTGGGCTCTTCCGCCGGTGGCGAGCAGCCCAAATTTGCCGCCTATGCTGAGCTGGCGTCTGGGCGCCGCGCGCATGTTTTGGTGAAGTTCAGCCTGGCGCCGACGCATGTCATTGCACAGCGCTGGAGCGATTTGCTGATCGCCGAGTCGCTGGCGTTGCAGACGGTCGCCGCTGCGGGATTGCCTGCCGCATCGGCGCAAATCCTGTTCGGTGCCGACCGGCAATGCTTTTTAGAGATTGAGCGCTTTGATCGCATCGCTGAAGAAGGGCGGGTAGCGATGGTGTCGCTGGAGGCGTTGGATGCCGAGTTCAGCGGCAGCGGCCATGCCAACTGGGTCGTGGCCGCCGAGAGGCTATTACAGCAAGGGGTGATCAATCACTCTGCCTACCAACGGATTGCCCTGTATTGGGCCTTTGGCCGGTTGATCGCCAATAGCGATATGCACCAAGGCAACCTGTCGTTCTTGCGGATAACCCAGCGGCCGGTCATGTTGGCGCCTTTGTATGATATGTTGCCGATGGCTTTTGCCCCGGCAAGCAGCGGTAATCTGCGCCACGACGCGGTGGAGATCCGTTTGAGCAACGAGGTGAGCGGCGCCGTCTGGCGGCAAGCGGAGCGATTGGCTCTCGAGTTCTGGCGGCAAACGGCGCAACATGACGACATCAGCGAGGCGTTCCGGGCGATTGCCGAGCAAATGTTGGTGCAACTGCAGAAGCTGCACCAGCGCATTCAACGCCTGGCCTGAGTTATTCCTTCTTCGGCGCTTCCTGCTTTGTCTCCGGCGCATCCTCTTCGTCGTCTTCCACCGTATTGCCTTCTGCCAACGGCGTGTTGGCGGTCAACAGGTACGGCGACTGCTGCCAGCGGCTGCGGCGGTGTTGCAGCAGGGTGCGCGCCAGAATGATGCCGATCGCCAGCGCCAGCAGGATCATCAGGCGCAGCAGGTTGGTGGTGTTGTCCACCTGCTTGGATTCGGTCGCCAGCACGTGGGTGTCGAGGGTGATGCGGATAAAGCCGATCGGGCCGTCTTTGCCCTGAATGGATTCGACCAACTGGTGGTTGAAATAGCTGCCGGCGCGCTTGCCGTCGAGCGACAGGCGATCGCGTATACTTATCTGTTCCCCGGCGTGGGAGACCAGCGTGCCATCCTGTTGATACACGCTGACGTCGAGAATGCGGCTGTGATCGGTGAGCTGCTTGAGGATGGCGTCGATGCGCGGGGTGTTGCCGTCGTCGTCCAGCAGCGGCGCCAGGCTGTAGGCGACCTGTTTGGTCAGCGTCTGCGCCAGCTCTTCCACCTGCTCGGATCGCGCCATTTGGTGACTCAGGCTAAAATAAGAGGCGCCCTGCATCAGCAGCACCAGCAAAGCCAGGCAAATCAGGATAATAGCGGTGCGGTGCAGGCGAAATTTCAGTTTAGCGCGAGCCATGCAGGTTCCTTGGGCATCGGGGACACTTTATGTTGCCAGAACCGCTGGCGATAGGATAGCTTGATGCGTCGTTTTATCATGCAGCGTTTTTGTCCATTCAGGAGTCAATGATGTCAAACAGTCTGACCTATTGCGATCTTCCGGCGGAGATCTCTCAATGGCCGGGTCTTCCCCTTTCGCTCAGCGGCGACGAAGTGATGCCGCTGGACTACCGGGCGGGCAATACCGGGTGGCTGTTATATGGCAGGAAGCTGGACAAGGCGCGCATTACGCAATTCCAACGCAAGCTGGGCGCGGCGATGGTGATCGTCACCGCCTGGGGCGTGGACGACTATCAGGTGGTGCGCCTGGCTGGCACGTTGACGCCGCGCGCCAAGCTGCTGGCGGCGGAGAGCGGGCTGGACGTGGCGCCGCTCGGCAAGATCCCGCACCTGCGCACGCCGGGGCTGCTGGTGATGGACATGGATTCGACGGCGATCGAGATCGAGTGCATCGATGAGATCGCCAAGCTGGCGGGCGTCGGCGAGCAGGTGGCGGAAGTCACCGAACGCGCGATGCGCGGCGAACTGGATTTTACCGCCAGCCTGCGCCAGCGCGTCGGCACGCTGAAAGGGGCTGACGCCAATATCCTCAAGCAGGTGCGCGACGAACTGCCGTTGATGCCGGGGCTGACCAGCCTGGTGGGCAAGCTGCAGGCGATGGGCTGGCATGTGGCGATCGCCTCCGGCGGTTTCACCTACTACGCCGAATACCTGCGCAACCGGCTGCGGCTGGTGGCGGCGGCGGCCAACGAGCTGGAGATCCGCGACGGCAAGCTGACCGGCGAAGTGCTGGGGCCGGTGGTGGACGCACAGTTCAAAGCCGATACGCTGCTACGGCTGGCGGAGAAGCTGGAGATCCCGCTGGCGCAAACCGTGGCCATCGGCGACGGCGCCAACGATTTGAAAATGATGCAGGCGGCGGGGTTGGGCATCGCCTACCACGCCAAGCCGAAAGTGTATGAAAAAGCGCAGGTGGCGATCCGGCATGCGGATCTGATGGGCGTGCTGTGTATTCTCACCGGCAGCCTGAAACACGAAGTGCGATAACGAAAGATTGAGGTAAGACGTGGCAAAAGCGGCAAAACGGGCATTTGTGTGCAATGAGTGCGGGGCGGACTATCCGCGTTGGCAGGGGCAGTGCAGCGCCTGCCATGCCTGGAACACCATCACGGAAGTGCGTTTGGCCGCGTCGCCCGCAGCGGCGCGCAACGATCGCCTCAGCGGCTATGCCGGCGACGCCGGCGTCAGCAAGGTGCAGAAGCTGTCGGAAATCAGCCTGGAGGCACTGCCTCGCTTCACCACCGGCTTTCTCGAGTTCGACCGCGTGCTGGGCGGCGGCGTGGTGCCCGGCAGCGCCATTCTGATCGGCGGCAACCCCGGCGCCGGCAAAAGTACCCTGTTGCTGCAGGTGTTGTGCAAACTGTCCGAACAGATGAAAACCCTGTACGTCACCGGCGAGGAATCGCTGCAGCAGGTGGCGATGCGTGCTCACCGTCTGGGGCTGCCGACCGGCGGCCTGAACATGCTGTCGGAAACCAGCATCGAGCAGATCTGCCTGATCGCTGAGCAGGAGCAGCCGAAGCTGATGGTGATCGACTCGATTCAGGTGATGCACATGGCGGACATTCAGTCTTCGCCGGGCAGCGTGGCGCAGGTGCGGGAAACCGCCGCCTATCTGACGCGCTTCGCCAAGACGCGCGGCGTGGCGATCGTGATGGTCGGGCACGTCACCAAAGATGGCTCGCTGGCCGGGCCAAAAGTGCTGGAACACTGCATTGACTGTTCGGTGCTGCTGGACGGCGACGCCGATTCCCGCTTCCGTACCCTGCGCAGCCACAAGAACCGCTTCGGCGCGGTCAACGAGCTGGGCGTGTTCGCCATGACCGAACAGGGGCTGCGCGAAGTCAGCAACCCTTCGGCGATCTTCCTTAGCCGCGGCGATGAAGTCACTTCCGGCAGCTCGGTGATGGTGGTGTGGGAAGGCACCCGGCCGCTGCTGGTGGAGATCCAGGCGCTGGTGGATCACTCGATGATGTCCAACCCGCGCCGCGTGGCGGTGGGCCTGGAGCAGAACCGGTTGGCGATCCTGCTGGCGGTGCTGCACCGGCACGGCGGGCTGCAGATGTCGGATCAGGACGTGTTCGTCAACGTGGTCGGCGGGGTGAAGGTCAGCGAGACCAGCGCCGATCTGGCGCTGCTGATGTCGCTGGTCTCGAGCCTGCGCGATCGGCCGCTGCCGAACGATCTGGTGGTGTTCGGCGAAGTGGGGCTGGCGGGGGAGATCCGCCCGGTGCCGAGCGGCCAGGAGCGCATCTCCGAAGCGGCCAAGCACGGCTTCAAGCGCGCCATCGTGCCGCACGGCAATATGCCGAAGAAGCCGCCGGCCAACATGCAGGTGTTCGGGGTCAAGAAGCTGGCGGACGCGCTGGACGTGCTGGAAGAGTTTTATTAATGTCGCTGACGGCGAGCAAGATATGCTATTTTGTTTAGCATATTAAACGGAGGTGGCCATGCCGCAATTTGATTACCTGAAGACGTCCATCAAGCAAAAGGGTTGTACTCTGCAGCAGGTGGCGGATGCCAGCGGCATGACCAAGGGCTATCTGAGCCAGCTGTTGAACGACAAAATCAAAAGCCCGAGCGCGCAAAAGCTCGAGGCGCTGCACCGTTTTCTCGGGCTGGAGTTCCCGCGCAAAGAGGTTAAAGTCGGCGTAGTGTTTGGTAAATTTTACCCGCTGCACACCGGCCACATCTATCTGATCCAGCGCGCCTGCAGCCAGGTGGACGAGTTGCACGTTATTTTGTGCCACGACGAACCGCGCGACCGCGAGCTGTTCGAGAACAGTTCGATGTCGCAACAGCCGACGGTCAGCGATCGCCTGCGCTGGCTGCTGCAGACCTTCAAGTACCAGAAAAACATCCATATCCACTCGTTCGACGAGCAGGGTATCGAACCCTATCCGCACGGCTGGAACGTGTGGAGCGACGGCATGAAGGCCTTTATGGAACAGAAGGGCATCGTGCCGAGCTTTATCTATTCCAGCGAAGCGCAGGATGCGCCGCGCTACCGCGAGCATCTGGGCATCGAAACCATTTTGGTCGATCCCGAACGGTCGTTCATGAACATCAGCGGCAATCAGATCCGTCAGGATCCGTTCCGCTATTGGGATTACATCCCGACCGAGGTGAAGCCGTTCTTTGTGCGCACCGTGGCGATCCTCGGCGGTGAGTCGAGCGGCAAGTCGACGCTGGTCAACAAGCTGGCCAACATCTTCAACACCACCAGCGCCTGGGAATATGGCCGCGATTACGTATTTTCGCACCTGGGCGGCGACGAGATGGCGCTGCAGTACTCCGACTACGACAAAATTGCCCTCGGGCAGGCGCAATACGTGGACTTCGCAGTCAAATATGCCAACAAGGTGGCGTTTATCGATACCGATTTCGTGACTACGCAGGCGTTTTGCAAAAAGTACGAAGGGCGTGAACACCCCTTCGTGCAGGCGCTGATCGACGAATACCGTTTCGATCTGGTGATCCTGCTGGAAAACAACACGCCGTGGGTGGCGGACGGGCTGCGCAGCCTCGGCAGCAGCGCCGATCGCCTGGCGTTCCAGCGCCTGCTGGAGGAGATGCTGCGCGCCAACAACATCGAGTACGTGCACGTTGAGTCCAGCGATTACGAAGAGCGCTTCCTGCGCTGCGTCGAGCTGGTGCAACAACTGCTGGCGGCGGACGCCGGCCGGCTGGCGAATGCGCCCGCCCATCGCCACGCCGCAGGCTGAGGGAAATTAGCGTAATGTGCGATCGCGGCGGCAGAAACGGCCGCCCGGGCGCACATTTAACGGCTTGTTTAAACATGGTTCATTCGACAGCGACTAAGTTAAGATTTTCTTTACAATAACGCTCAGAAGAAGTCATGTCTTATCGCTTACTCGCTCTCTGGTTGGTCTGCTATGCCGCAGCCTGGACGCTGCTGACCGTTCATCTCGATCCTACCCTGCCTTACGACGCCGTTGAGGCGCTCAACTGGGGCCTCAACGGCGAGTGGGGCTCACCGAAAAATCCTTGGTTGGTCGGTGCGGCGATGCAGCCGGCGATCGGGCTCTCGTGGCTGCCGCTGAACGTTTACTGGTACGGCGGCCACTTCATCGCCATCGCCATCGGCATGTTGGGCGTCTGGCTATTGGCGCGCCGCCTGAGCGGCAGCACCTCGCTGGCCTGGATGGCGCTGCTGACGCTCAACCTGTCCGGCATCATCAATTTCGACATCATTCCCTACAACGACAACTACCTGTTGGTGATGCTGTGGCCGTGGATGGCGCTGTTCTTCCACCTGGCGATCTCGCGTTCGGCCAACTGGTGGCCGGCCTTCGCATTGGCCGCCGGGCTGGCGATGATGGCGAAGTACTCGACCTTCGCCTTCGTCTATTTCGCGGCGCTGTCGACGCTGTTCGTACCGCAGATCCGCCGCTGCTACCGCCAGCCGCAGTTCTATCTAGCGGTGGCGATCTGGTTAGCGCTGGTGCTGCCGAACGTGTTCTGGTTGTGGAACCACGACTTTGCCGCCTTTAAGTGGGTGGATTCGCAGATCAAGATGCAGCTCAATCTCGACATGCTGCAGTCGCTGCTGCTGGTGTTTTATCCGTCGCTGGTGCTGTGGGGGATCCTGCGGCGCAGCGGAGCGGTGCTGGCCTGGCCATCAGCCTTGCCGATGCGGGTGTTGCTGTGGGTCTACCTGTTGCCGCTCGGCATCATTACCTTCTGGTTCTCTTTCAACGTCGGCGGCCGGCTGACCGAATGGCTGCAGCCGTTCTTCATGCTGGCGCCCGCGCTGCTGGTCGGTTGCGTGCGTCAGCCGCCGGTGCGTTCGCTGCGCGCGGCGACCCTCGGGCTGATGTGCGCAGCGCTGGCGGTCTATCTGGGGTATGCCGCGGTGATGCTGGGCAACGTGCGCAACGCCGGCCAGAAGATGGTGGGTATCAAGGCGTTCAGCGCCGGGGTGGAGCGGCTGTGGCAGGAGCGGTATGGCGTCGACCTACGCTACGTCGGCGGCGAATACCTGTCGCAGTGGATGACGGTGTACGCCGGTTCCCGGCCGCAGACCATTACGCGCTGGTCCAATCATACGCGGCCGAATATCTACAACGTCAACATCAGCTATCCGCAGATTGCGCAGCACGGCGTCGCCCTGTTCGGGCGGTTGGGTGAAGACTGCGCGCATAGCGATTTCGGCGGGGAGCTGGCCCACTGGCCGAAACTGCGCCTCGACTGGCAGCAGACGCTGACCTTCCGCGCCGATCCGCAGGCCGATGAGCAAACGCTGTGCGTAGGTTTCGTTCGTCCGCAATAACGGCGGCGCAGAACGCCGCCGCGATGCGAACTTAGTAAGCGATAACCAGCTTGCCTTGCATGTGGCCGCCGAGTAGCTGTTGATGTGCGGCGGTCAGCGTGTCTACCGACAGCCCGTGCAGGGTTTCGCTCAGCGTGGTGCTCAGCTTGCCCTCGTCCAGCAGCTGCGCCACTTGCTGCAGGATCTTGCCCTGTTGCGCGATGTCCGGGGTGGTGAACATGCTGCGGGTGAACATGAACTCCCAGTGCAGCGCGGCGCTTTTCAGCTTCAGCGCGTTTTGATCCAACGGCTGCGCGTTCTCGACGATGGTGCAGATATGGCCGAGCGGCGCGACAAGCTCGGCCATCGCCGGCCAGTGGCCGTCGGTGTCGTTCAGACACAGGATGTAATCCACCTGCTCGATGCCCTGCTGCGCCAGGTTGTCCTTCAGATCGCGGTAATCCACCACCAGATCGGCGCCGCGCTCACGGCACCAGGCGGCGGATTCCGGTCTTGATGCGGTAGCGATTACTTTCACCTTGCTGCGCAATGCGGCCAGCGGAATGGCCAGCGAGCCGACACCGCCGGCGCCGCCGATGATCAGCAGCGTCTTGTGCTCCGGCGCGTCCTGAATGTTCAGGTGTTCGAACAGCGCTTCCCAGGCGGTGAGGGCGGTGAGCGGCATGGCGGCGGACTCGGCCCAGTTCAGGCTGCGCGGTTTGTGCGCGGCGATGCGTGAGTCGATCAGCTGGTGGCTGCTGTTGCTGCCGGGCCGGGTGATGTCGCCGGCGTACCACACTTCATCGCCGGGCTTGAAGCCGCTGACGCTGCTGCCCACGCCCACCACGATGCCGCTGGCGTCCCAGCCAAGGACGCGTGGCTGCTGCAGGCCGCTTTTCTGCAGACCGGCGTGCACTTTGGTGTCCACCGGATTGACCGACGCCGCTTTCACTTCCACCAACAGATCGTACTGACCGGGTACCGGCATCTCCGGTGAGATTTCGATGAAACCGGCGGGGTTCTGCGGGTCTACGGCAATGGCTTTTATCGACATGATTGTACTCCTTTCAAATGATGCCTCCAGTGTAGACCCGCAGCAGTGGGGTGATAAGATGGACAATATCTAACGGAGTGTTCGTTTAAGGTGAACAATGGAATTCAAACAGCTGTAGGACATGGCGCTGTTCGCGCTGGTGGCGGAGTGCGGCAGTTTTACCGCCGCCGCGCAGCGCGTCGGGCTGCCGAAGTCCAGCGTCAGCCAGCGTATCAGCCAGCTCGAACAAACGCTGGGGCTGCGATTGCTCAATCGCACCACGCGCCAGCTGAACCTGACCTTCGCCGGTGAGCGTTATCTGGAGCATTGTCAGGCGATGATGTCCGCCGCCGAACGCGCCGATCTGGCGCTGCAGCGGCTGCGCGATAACCCGAGCGGCCGCCTGCGCATCTCGACGCCTGCCGGGCTAGGGGCAACCCTGGTGGCGCGGCTGGCGGCGGATTTTCAGCGCCAGTACCCGGACGTTTCGCTGGAGGTGTCGGTGTCCGACGCCATGGTGGATCTGGTGCAGGAAGGTTACGACGCCGCACTGCGTACCGGCAAGCCGCAGGATTCTTCACTGATCGGCCGCCGCCTCGGGTACGCGCCGCGCTATCTGTTGGCTGCGCCGTCCTATCTGGCGCAGCATCCGCCGATCGAACACCCGCAGCAACTGCAGCAGCATCGTTGCATCGCCCATCGGGCTTGGACGGCCTGGAACCTGCGCTGCGGCGACGATTATTACCGCTGGCAGCTGCCGCTGGCGCACACCACCGACAACCTGCTGTATGCACGCGAATGTGCCATTGCCGGTGCCGGCATCACGCTGCTGCCGGCGTTTCTCAGCCGCGAGGTGGTGGCGCAGAAGCTGTTGGTGGAGGTGTTGCCGGCGTGGCGTGCGGAAGGGAACGAGCTGTATCTGGTCTACCCGAGCCGCAAGCTGAATTCCCCGGCGCTGGCCTGTTTCATCGATGTGGTGCTGCAGCATCCGGCGTTCGACGACTACGCGCGCGAGCTGGCGCGGGAATGATGGCCGGGGCGCGCAGAGCCTTCTCTTCAGACGGAGGGCCGCGCCACCTGAACGATGCTCTTCCCTCTATTTTTGCCCGCCAGCAGGCCGACCAGCGCAGCGGGCAGCAGTTCGAAACCGGTGATCAGGTCTTCGATGACCGCAAGTTTTCCTTCAGCGATCCAGACCGTGAGCGCCGCCAGCGCCTGTTCTTGGCGGTGAAGGAAATCGGCCAACAGGAACCCACGCATCGTCAAGCTGTTGACGATCAACACACCGGGGATCCCGGCAGGTGCTGCCGGCGGAAAGGCCGTATCGTACTGCGATACCGCGCCGCAGCAAACGATGCGCCCCTGTTTTGCCATGTGCTGCAGACTGGTCGCCAAAATATTGCCGCCGACGTTGTCGAACAGCACATCGATGCCGTTGGGGCACGAGCGGCGCAGGGCGTCATGCAGATTTTCCGCTTTATAATCTATCGCCGCGTCGAACCCCAGCCTGTCCGTCAGCAGCGCCGTTTTGGCGCCGCCGCCGGCAATGCCCACCGTGCGGCAGCCGTGAAGCCGGGCGATTTGTCCGGCGAACATGCCTACCGCCCCCGCGGCGGCGGATACGACGACGGTTTCACCGGCCTTGGGGCGTCCGCATTCCAGCAGGCCGAAGTAAGCGGTGAGTCCAGGCACGCCGTAAACGCTGAGCAAGTGCGTATGCGGAACGATATCCGACTGCTTGAGCGCGCCTGCCGCCGGTACGACTGCGAAGGTTTGCCAGCCGGTTTCTGCCAGCACTAAATCTCCGGCGGCCAGCAGGGGAGAGCGCGACTCGACGACTTCGGCCAGCACGGTCGCAGCCATGACGTCTCCCGCCTGCAGTCCGGAACGATAGGTGACGCCCTGCATCCAGGCTCGGCTGGCCGCATCCAGAGGCACGTAAAGCGTGCGCAACAAAACCTCTTCAGGGCCGGGGATCGGCATGGGGGCCTCCCGAGTCTGAAAACAATCGACGGTCAGTTTTCCTTGCGGGAGTTTGACGAGGATGATTTGGCGATTCTGCATCGGTGGGCTCCTGATTAAATCTTGCCGAAGGCATCGACGCCGGTGAGTTGCGCCGAGAGTTTCCACAGGCGTTGGGCCTGTTCAGGATCGACGGCGTAGCTTTTTACGCCGCTGAAGGAAAAGCCGGTGTCATCGTTGCGCCGGGCGACATCGCAATCTTCGCAATACAGTCCGCCAAGGCCATTGAGTTGGGGCGATGTCGCCGCCCAGACCTGGGTTGCCGCTCCTTGTTGCGGGGTCTTCAGCATTTCCGGGTGGGCGGGTTTGCCGTTGGCGTCGATCCAGTCCAATGCGAGCATCTCTTCCTGCGAGAGATAGCGCTGTAGCGGCGTTGGGATCATGCCGGGATGCAGCGAGAAGGCGCGCACGCCGGCGTTTTTCCCCAGCTTGTCAAGCTGGAGGGCGAAGAGCGCGTTAGCGGTTTTCGATTGGCCATAGGCCAGCCACTTGTCATAGCCGCTGTGAAACTGAACGTCATTCCAGCGTATGGCGCTGGCATGGTGACCGGAAGAGGAGATGACGACAACGCGGGCGCCGCCCGCCAATGCCGGCCAGAGGTGGCTCACCAGTGCGTAATGCCCCAGGTGGTTGATCGCGAATTGTGCCTCCCAGCCTGGGCCGATACGGGTTTCAGGACAGGCCATAATGCCGGCACCGCAGATCAACATATCGAGGTGGACGCCGGTCGCCAGAAGTTGTTGCGTGAACTTTCTGATGTTGCTCAGGTCGGCCAAATCAAGCTCATAAATGTCGATGTTGCTGATACCGGCGATGGCCAGACGGGTACGGGCGATGACGGGATTGCGGGCGGCGACGATCACCTGTGCTCCCGCTTGCGTCAATGCGCGAGTCGTTTCCAATCCCAGGCCGGAATGACCGCCGGTTATCAGCGCCGTCATGCCGGCCAGTTGCCTATCTTTGAGCACGTCGGCGGCGGTGGTGGTGGCGTTAAAGCTGGTGTTGAGGGGCATTTGTCGGTTCATTGGGCGTTCCTCGCTGCGGTTGGCTGTGACACTGGGAGTGTAAGTCGGCTCTATCAGCGGCTGAATGCAACAAAAACCTAATTTCTGTCGCCATCGTCCTAAGGCCTTTGGCTGGAGCATCGCACGGGCTATGCTCTTGAAAGGGCCTTGGGGGGAGAGGGTATGGATCCTTTATCGGAAGTGCTGGCGCCACTGAACAGCCAGAATGCGTTTTTCGGCGGCCTGAAGGCCGGCGGCGACTGGGCCGTTCATTTTCCCGCTCCGCAAGGCGGGAAGTTCAACGCGGTGGTGCGCGGCGGCTGTTGGCTGGCGGCGGAAGGGCAGGCCGAGCCGCTGTGGCTGGCGGCCGGCGACTGTTTATTGCTGACTCGCAGCCTGCCGCTGACCGTTGGCAGCGACTTGTCACTGCCGGCGCTCGACGCCGACGCGCTCTATCTGCAGGCGAAAAACGGCATGGCGAGCTGCGGCGAGGGGGAAACGTGCCTGTTTATCGGTGGCCGCTTTAGCTTCGGCCAGGAAGTGGAACGGCTGTTTGGCAGCCTGCCCGCGCTGATGGTGATCCGCGGAGGCACGGAAGAGGCTGCCGTGCTGCAATGGGCGTTGCAACGGCTGGCGGATGAGCTGGTTAGGCCTTCGCCGGGCAGTACGTTGATGACGCATCATCTGGGGCAAATCATGTTGACCCAGGCACTGCGGATTTACCTGATGGGGGAGGAGAGTGCGGCGTCGGGTTGGCTGCCCGCCTTGTTCGATCCGCGCATCGGCGCCGCGATGCTGGCGGTGCACGCCGATCCCGCCCGGCGCTGGACGGTGGCGGCGTTGGCCGACGCGGCGAGCGTTTCCCGTTCGACGTTGGCGCTGCGCTTCAAGCAGAAGGCCGGCATGGCACCGCTTGAATACGTGTCGCGCTGGCGCATGTTGCTGGCGGCGCGGGCTTTGCGTACCGGCAGCGAACCGGTGTCCGTCATCGCGCAGCGTTTGGGATACGACTCAGACAGCGCGTTCAGCCACGCCTTTAAGCGCATGATGGCATGCTCGCCGCGCGACTATCGGCGGGCGCGGGCATAAAAAAAGGCGCCGCATGCGGCGCCTTTCGTATTACTTGGCGATCTTCTTGTACTTGATGCGGTGCGGCTCGAGCGCGTCGGCGCCCAGCGTACGCTTCTTGTACTCTTCGTACTCGGTGAAGTTGCCTTCGAAGAATTCCACCTTGCCCTCGTCCTGGTAGTCCAGGATGTGGGTGGCGATACGGTCGAGGAACCAACGGTCGTGCGAGATCACCATGGCGCAGCCAGGGAATTCCAGCAGGGCGTTTTCCAGTGCGCGCAAGGTTTCGATATCCAGGTCGTTGGTCGGTTCATCGAGCAGCAGCACGTTGCCGCCAACCTGCAGCAGCTTGGCCAGGTGCAGACGGCCACGCTCACCGCCGGACAGCTCGCCCACGCGTTTGCCCTGATCGACGCCCTTGAAGTTGAAGCGGCCGACATAGGCACGGCTCGGCATCTCGGTGTTGCCGATGCGCATGATGTCCTGCCCGCCGGAGACTTCTTCCCACACGGTTTTCGAACCGTCCATGCTGTCGCGGAACTGATCGACGGACGCCAGCTTGACGGTATCGCCCAACACGATGCTGCCGGAATCAGGCTGCTCCTGACCGGACATCATGCGGAACAGCGTGGATTTACCCGCGCCGTTCGGGCCGATGATGCCGACGATTGCCCCTTTCGGCACCGAGAACGACAGGTCATCGATCAGCAGGCGGTCGCCGTAGGACTTGCGCAGGTTGCTGACTTCGACCACTTTATCGCCCAGGCGTGCGCCAGGTGGGATGAACAGTTCGTTGGTTTCGTTACGTTTCTGGTATTCGGTGTTGTTCAGCTCTTCGAAGCGGGCCAAACGGGCCTTGCCTTTGGACTGACGGCCTTTGGCACCCTGACGCACCCACTCCAGCTCTTTCTCGATCGACTTGCGACGAGCGGCTTCGGCGGACGCTTCCTGCGCCAGACGCGCGTCTTTCTGCTCCAGCCAGGACGAGTAGTTGCCTTCCCACGGAATGCCTTCGCCGCGGTCGAGTTCGAGGATCCAGCCGGCCACGTTATCCAGGAAGTAACGGTCGTGGGTGATCGCCACCACGGTGCCTTCGAAGTCGTGCAGGAAGCGTTCCAGCCAGGCCACGGACTCGGCGTCCAGGTGGTTGGTCGGTTCGTCCAGCAGCAGCATGTCCGGTTTTTCCAGCAGCAGGCGGCACAGCGCGACGCGGCGGCGTTCACCCCCGGACAGGTGGGCGATTTTGGCGTCCCAGTCCGGCAGGCGCAGCGCATCGGCGGCGCGTTCCAGTTGAGCGTTGAGGTTGTGACCGTCGTGCGCCTGAATGATCTCTTCCAGGCGGCCCTGTTCGGCGGCCAGCTTGTCGAAGTCTGCGCCTTCTTCCGCGTATAGTGCGTACACTTCGTCCAGGCGTTTCAGCGCGCCGACCACTTCCGCCAGCGCTTCTTCCACCGATTCACGCACGGTGTGTTCGAGGTTAAGCTGCGGCTCCTGCGGCAGATAACCGATCTTGATGCCCGGCTGCGGGCGCGCTTCCCCTTCGATATCGGTATCGATGCCGGCCATGATGCGCAGCAGGGTGGACTTACCGGCGCCGTTCAGGCCCAGTACGCCGATTTTTGCCCCAGGGAAGAAGCTCAGGGAGATGTTTTTCAAAATATGACGCTTCGGCGGTACTACCTTGCCGACGCGGTGCATGGTATAGACGTATTGAGCCACGTTGCTCTAAGCCTCTCTATATCAGTATTTATAGGATGTCTGGCGGCATGAGTGTAGCCCGTTTCGATCTCGGATCCCAGACATCGCTCAGCGATCGCTAAGTATAACCGTTTATGCGCCGATAAAGGCGCATATTGGCGGCTTATGGCGTGACGACGATCGCGACGCGGCGGTTTTCCGCGCGGCCGCTGGAGGTGCGGTTATCGGCAACGGGGTCGCGTTTGCCCATGCCGCGAGTTTCGATATTGGCGCGCGGAATGCCGACGCTGGCCAGCAGATCGGCCACCGCATCGGCGCGGCGCAGGGATAGCTGGTCGTTGTAGCTGTCTTCACCGTAGTTGTCGGTATGGCCGTCCAGGCGGAACTTGGTGATGCCGACGCTCAGCAGCGCACGGCCCATCTTCTGCACCGTCTCGGTGCTTTCCGGGTTCAGCTTGCCGATATTGTTGCCGAACAGCACTTTATCCGACAGGCCGAACTCCCAGCCGTTATCGGTCAGTTTGAAGCCCTGCGATTGCAGCAGCGCAACCTGCTCGGGTGTCAGGCCCTGCGGTTTGCTCTGGCAGCCGGCGAGCGCCAGCAGGGTGACGAACGTTATCGCCAGCAGTGAAAAACGACCTTTAAACAGTTGCTGTATCATAGTCAAAATCCCTAGTTCAAGTGTTATAGCCGGGGCTCTTATTTATGTATAGCCAGCCGCCAGCCTCCGTTATAACGATGCTTTGCCTGATACATCGCATCGTCAGCTTCGTGCAAAAGACCCTGAGGCGTTGACGCGTGATCAGGGTACAGCGCAATACCGATACTCAGAGAGGTAATGACCGTCTCGTCGTTCGGCAAAATGACCGGTTGCGTCATGCAGTCGATGATGTTGTCAGCGATCTGCAAGACATCTTCCGTGCCGTGTACCGGCGCCAGCAGCACGGCGAATTCATCCCCTCCCAGGCGTGCGACCAGATCGGTTTCGCGCAGCTGCGCGCGAATGCGCCCGGCAATGGTGGTCAGCACCGCATCGCCTGCGGCGTGGCCGTAACTGTCGTTCACCTCCTTGAAACGATCGCCGTCGATAAACAGCACCGCCAATTTCGCCGGCGATTCGATATCGCCCAGCGCCCGGCTCAGTCGCCCTTCGAAGAAGGCGCGGTTCGGCAAACCGGTCAGGCTGTCGTGCGTTGCCCGGTGCGCCAGCGAGTCGTTCTCCTGCTTCAGATGGGCCTGCCAGGCCTCCAGCTCGTCGAGCAAGCCGTTGAAATCGTTGCTGAGCTCATGCAACTCGGCGATAGGCGCCGACGGCACCCGCAGGCCGAAGGTGCGATCGCGGCGCACCGCATGCGCCACATTGGCGATGTCGTCCAGCGAACTGACGATGCCGACCAGCATACGGCGCGACAACACCAGGGCGCACAGGGTGCTGAGCACCAGGCAGGCGATCATGCCGACCATGCCGCGCAACAGGAAACGCAGCAGGCTGCCGCCGTTACCGCTCAGCCAGACCTGACCGACCTGCTTGCCCTCGTGGGTGATAGGCAGAATGACCGGCTCGGGCAGCGCCCAGTGCGCGACGATCTGCTCAAGGCCATGCAGCGGCCCATCGGTGGGATGGCGCCAGTTGGCTAGCATCTTGCCGTTGTTGTCGAGGATCCGCACGTCCGATACCTCTTCGTTGGAGGCGATCAGCATCAGCGCCTCGCGCGCGGCAGTGCGATCTTCAA
The DNA here is from genome assembly GCF_008011855.1 of Serratia bockelmannii. Classification (GTDB taxonomy): domain Bacteria; phylum Pseudomonadota; class Gammaproteobacteria; order Enterobacterales; family Enterobacteriaceae; genus Serratia; species Serratia bockelmannii. The sequence goes on along the minus strand of NZ_VOUX01000002.1, from coordinate 195,458 downwards.
ACACTACGGCGGCTTCGACTGTATAGCTGATGGAGCGCGCGATCAGGTGCAGGTTGTGATTGGCATAGGCGCGCAGCGCAAACAGCGCCACCAGCGTCAAAAAGATGCCGGCGGTGCCGACGGCGATCAGCGCCAGCCCAAGATGCACCCGCTGCAGCACTCGGCCCAGCGTCGGGCGCGCATTGCCAGAGCGGTTTCTACGCAACAGCCTCATAGCGGCGGCGCCTGTTTGCGTGCCAGCTGCAGCACGTTGGGGTGAACGCGCACGCCGCTGCGCGCCAGAGCGTCCAGGTTGACCTTGAAACTGGCCTGGTCCCCATCGATCTGCAGGCAAAAAGCGCTGCCGGCGGAGCATTCGCTATCGTTTTCGCTGATGCTGAGAATGGAGTTGCCGGAAATGCGCTGCATGAAATTTTGTCTCTGCGCGGCGGTGATGTTCCCTAAGTAGATGACATCGCAGCCGGTACTCAGCGTTGGGCTGTCGAACGGCACGCGCTCGGCTTTAATCGGGCGCGGCGCGCTCAGCAGGATCGGATCGAACAGCCCTTCGGCATACTGGGTGGGCGCGGTCACGCACAAGCGGATCGGATTGGGTTCACGCGACCAGCGGGCGTAGCTGATGATGCCTACCACCACGGTCGTCACGGCGTGCGTGCGCTTTTGATAGGGATCATCGGCGGCGTGCGCAGGCCCGGACAACGTCAGCAGCGTTAACAAAACGATCAGCAGCAGGCGACCGATATTCAGGCGTGCGGCATGGAAGCCCGGTACGGGGCTTTTTGCGCAACGCATCGCTATCGCGGTCTTACTCGCCATTTTCACCCGCCATTCCGGCCTGATCTACCGCCCGCAGGCCGTGGCCTGACAAGGAAAAATCCGGTCCGCTTGAAGGGACAATCGTTTTGCTGAAAGCTGTCAGTCGCACTGCCTAATGAACACTATCTAACCCATAATTGGCGCGGATTGTATTATAAGATGTCCTCGTTGGGCGCTTTATGTGCTGTTTTCTCGGAATTATCCTACTTATTTTTGATAGTATAAAAATGCCTACCCGGGTTTGCCACCGCTTTTCTGCAAAGTTGGCGCGTTTGGCCAGCTGTCAGGCGATTTGCGCAACGGCTGTACCCTCTATCAAATGAAATAATGTGATAGCTAATAATTAAAAGGTATTTTACTTCTCCAATAAACGCCGCTGCGGCTAATAAAAATCCGGTGGCCGTAAATATCCCGTCGGCCTGATTTGTCAGCCAAAGTAAACGTTTTTTACCTGACTCCGGTCATGGCGATACACTTCTTCTTCTACAGTATTGAATGGATAAGCGATTGCGCTGTCTATGGTAGATATCTGCGTCCGGGCCGTGTGCCCGGCTTTATTTTGTCCCGCGGCGCCGTGGCGCGGCGGTCACCGGGGAGCTGGGCGGCTCCTGCGGTATAACCAGTGAGGAAAGAGCGAGGATGGTCAAGGTGGACAAGCGACGGCTGTTGGCGATGGGGCTGTGCCTGACGGCGTTTTCAGGCGCGGCGCTGGCGGATTCTCTGGATGCGCAACGTCAGCGCTACCAGCAGATCAAACAGGCGTGGGACGGCAATCAGATGGACGTGGTGGCGCAGCTGATGCCGACACTGCGCGATTACCCGCTTTATCCTTACCTGGAATACCGCGAGCTGACTCAGGATCTGAGTCAGGCGGGGTTCTCCGAGGTGAACGACTTTATCAAACGCAACCCGACGCTGCCGCCGGCGAAATCACTGGCGCCGCGCTTCGTCAATGAGTTGGCGCGTCGCGAGGACTGGCGCACCCTGTTGGCCTTCAGCCCGCAGCCGCCCAAACCGGTGGCGGCGCGCTGCAACTATTACTACGCCAAATGGGCTACCGGCGACCAGCAGGCAGCCTGGAGCGGCGCCGATGAACTGTGGTTGAACGGCAAAACGTTGCCGAGCGCCTGCGATCGGCTGTTCAGCGTCTGGCGCGGCGCAGGCAAGCAAACGCCGCTGGATATTCTGGCGCGTATGAAGCTGGCGCTGAAAGAGGGCAACAGCTCGCTGGTCAGCAACCTTTACAGCCAACTGCCGGCCGACTATCAAACCATGGGCAACGCCCTGGTGCGCTTGCAAAACGATCCGACCACCGTGGAAGCCTTCGCCCGCAGCGTAGGGCCGACCGACTTTACCCGTGCCGCCACCGGCATCGCCTTTGAACGCCTGGCGCGGCAGGATGTGGAAAACGCGCGGGCGATGATCCCGACGCTCGCGCGGCTGCAGAAAATGAGCGACGACGAGCGGCTGGGGCTGGAAGAGTCGGTGGCCTGGCGCCTGATGGGCAGCGACGCTACCTATGAACAGGCGCAGTGGCGCGATCAGGTGATTCTGCGCAGCCGTTCGCCTTCGCTGCTGGAGCGCCGGGTGCGCATGGCGCTGGGTAACGGCGATCGGCAGGGCGTCGCGACCTGGCTGGCCCGTCTGCCGGAAGCGTCGCGCAACAAGGATGAGTGGCGCTACTGGCGCGCCAGTCAGCTGATGGACGAAGGCAAACGCGCCGAAGGCGAGGAGATGTTGCGCAACCTGATGACCGAACGCGGTTTCTATCCGATGGTGGCGGCGCAGAAGCTGAACGCCACTTATCCGGTGATGGTGGCGGTGGCGGCCAAGCCGCGCACGTCGCTGGTCGACGGGCCGGAGGTCGCCCGGGTACGCGAGCTGATGTACTGGAATATGGACAACCTGGCCCGCAGCGAATGGGGCTCCTACGTCGCCAGCCGCAGCCGGCCGGAACAAGAGGCACTGGCGCGCTACGCCTTTGAGCAAAAATGGGCCGATCTGAGCGTGCAGGCGACCATCGTCGGCAAGCTGTGGGATCATCTGGAGGAACGGTTCCCGGTCGCTTGGCCACAGGAGTTCCGCCGCGCCACCGATGACAAGGGGATCACCAGCAGCTATGCGATGGCGATCGCGCGCCAGGAGAGCGCCTGGAATCCGAAGGCGCAGTCGCCGGTCGGTGCCGCCGGCCTGATGCAGGTGATGCCGCGCACCGCGCAGCATACGGTGCAGATGTTCAATATTCCCGGCTATGTCGGCCCGAGCCAACTGTTCGATCCGCAGACCAATATCACCATCGGCACCAGCTATCTGGAGTCGGTCTATCAGCAGTTCGGCCGCAACCGCATTCTGTCGAGCGCCGCCTATAATGCCGGCCCGTCGCGGGTGAATACCTGGCTGGGCAACAGCGCGGGGCGGATCGATCCGGTGGCGTTCATCGAAAGCATTCCGTTCTCTGAAACCCGCGGCTACGTCAAGAACGTGCTGGCTTATGATGCGTTTTACCGTTATCTGACGCACCGGCCGGCCAAGGTGCTGACCGACGCCGAGTGGCAGAGACGTTATTGATTTTGACGGCCCTATGGTATGCTGCTGTACTAGTTAAATAGTATGGTGGCTGCCATGACGCAATTATCGTTAAACGACCCCGCTCTTTCAGAACAAGGCAATGAGGATTGGCTGCGCTTCGTCGCGCTGCTGCAGAATTCGTTTGCGCAAGAACTTCATCAACCGCTGTTGCAGCTGATGTTGACGCCGGACGAGCGCACCGCGCTGGGCACCCGGGTGCGGATCATTCAGGAATTGATGCGCGGCGAGATGAGCCAGCGCGAGCTGAAAAATGAACTGGGCGCGGGGATCGCCACCATCACCCGCGGTTCTAACAGCCTGAAAGCGGCTTCACCCGCGCTGAAACAGTGGCTTGAGCAGCAGTTGCTGCACGACGCGCCCTAGCAGACTCAGCGTTATTGCTGATAGATGGCGTTGTGGAACGGCACCAGCGCCAGCAGCAGCGCCTGGTGGTAAACGCTGGTGCGGCTCAGCCGGCCGTCGGTGAAGACGCCGATGGCGCCGCCCTGACGTTTCACCTCGGCGTTGCCGGTGATCGCCGCCATTTCGCTGCCCAATTCGCGACCGGCGCGAATACCTTGTAAGATGACTTCCGGCAGCATCAGGCTCGCCGAGCGGGATTCGCCACGGATGTGCGGGTTCTCGATGGTCATCCAGGCGAAGGTCATATTCTCTTCAATCCCGGCTTCCACGCCGACCCAAAAATCGGCCTCGGGCCTGACCTGGCGCGCTTCCATGACGCGTTGACGCGAACCGGTGCGGGTTTCGTGGTTGCCTATCGGCTGCAGCGAGACGCCGCTGGCGACGTCAACGGATTCAATGCGGTATTGGCCCGCGCCAAAGACGTCATCGAAGGCGAGTTGAATAGCCTTGATCTTTGCCGGGTTGGTAGTTGCAGCGACAACATGGTACATAACGGGTTTGATATCCTTCTGGCCGATACGCCGGGCAGCGGCAAAAGCGCCGCCGGGCCGGGGATAAACGCAAATTTCACGCAGTATAACGGAAAACAAAAATGTTACAGGTATACCTCGTTCGCCATGGCGAAACGGAATGGAACGCGGCTCGCCGCATCCAGGGTCAGTCCGACAGCCCGTTAACCGCCATGGGTGAACACCAGGCCCGTCTGGTCGCCAGGCGGGTCAGCAAAGAAGGCATTACGCACATCATTACCAGCGATCTGGGGCGCACGCGCCGCACCGCGCAAATCATCGCCGAAGCCTGTGGCTGCGAAGTGATTGGCGATCCGCGTTTGCGTGAGCTGCACATGGGGGTTCTGGAAGAACGCCTGATCGACAGTTTGACGCCGCAGGAAGAGCAGTGGCGCAAACAGATGGTCGATGGTACTCCTGACGGCCGTATCCCTCAAGGCGAATCCATGGAGGAGCTGGGCGAGCGCATGCGCGCCGCGCTGGAGAGCTGCCTGATGCTGCCTGAAGGCAGTAAACCGCTGCTCGTCAGCCATGGCATCGCGTTGGGGTGTTTGATCAGTACGGTGCTTGGGCTACCGGCCTATGCGGAACGCCGCCTGCGCTTGCGCAACTGCTCATTGTCGCGCGTCGATCACCAGCAGAGCCCGTGGCTGGCTTCCGGCTGGATCGTGGAAACGGCGGGCGATGTCACGCACCTGGACATGCCCGCGTTGGACGAACTGCAGCGTTAACGCCGAATCGGGATCAGGTAATCGCACTTGATCTCGATAGGCGCCTGATGCGGACGGCGCTCGCCTTTCGGGTAGAAACGCTCGATGTCGTGCCCTTTGCGGCGCGTCAGCTGGAGCGCCGGCAGGCAGGTGCCATACACCGTCAGGATGAAGTCTTGCAGCCCCTCGGTGGGCCCTTCGTAGCTGAACATCGCAAATTCGCCGCCCGGCAACACCAGTGGCTGGCCTTCCTGTACCTTGTCAGGCACCTGATCCGGCTCCAGCGCCGTGGTATACAGCACTTCCTGTTCGTCGTCCTTCTCCTGGCTTGGGCGCGAGTGGTGCAGCCCGTACAGCACCGGCGGCAGGGTTTCGACGTCACCGAGGAACTGACGCCAGAACTGCGAGCGCAGTTCAGTGCGCACGGTGGTGATCTGTTCCAGCGTACAGGAGTAGCTTTGGGTCAGGCCGACCAGGTGTTTGTCTGGCAGCGAGACGAATTCCGGCTGCGGCAGAGTGAAGGCCCCCAGACGGATCGGCGGACAGATGCCGAACGCATTCCAGTCCTCGGCGCGGCGGTACAGCGCCGGCGTTTGCGCAAACTGTTTTTTGAAGGCGCGGGTGAAGGTCTGCTGCGAGTCGAAACGATATTGCAGGGCGATATCCAAAATCGGCCGGCTGGTCAGACGCAGCGCGACGGCGGCTTTGGACAGTCTCCTTGCCCGGATGTAAGCACCGATGGCATTACCGGTAATATCTTTGAACATCCGTTGCAGATGCCATTTGGAGTAGCCGGCCTTGGCCGCCACGTTATCCAGCGACAAGGGTTGGTCCAAATGGCTTTCCAGCCAGCTAAGCAGATCACGAATGATACCGGCTTGATCCATAGATCTTCCTCGTAAAGCTTGGGGGTAGGAACCCGAACTGTTGATTCGTCACGCTGGTGCTGCGCTATCAGACCGATCCATGAGCCATTATGCGTTGCACTCTTTGCCTCTGCTGCGCATGCCGCGCCAGAGTTGGATTGGGGTACACCGTAGTGGGCGCAAAGAAATAACGACGCCGCATCATAGCAACTTTTTTACTCCGCGACTCTCAAAGATTTTTGTCACGCTCTGTGCTAAAACGGACGGTGCGGACCCGTATAAAACCGATTCCGTGAGCTTAGACATAAATAATGGCGATCGCCGAACCTATTTTTGCGGCAAGGTTATATCGGAGTTAAGTAAATGAAAAAAAGCTGGATATTTTTATTCGGTTTGGTTTGCGCAACCGTGGGAAGCGCACAGGCTGAGCAAGTGGGCTCCGTTGATACGGTGTTTAAATTGTTGGGGCCGGACCACAAAATCGTGGTCGAAGCGTTCGACGATCCGGATGTTAAAAATGTAACTTGTTATATCAGCCGCGCCAAAACCGGCGGCATCAAAGGCGGCCTGGGGCTGGCGGAAGACACCGCCGACGCGGCCATTTCCTGCCAGCAGGTCGGGCCTATAGAGCTGAGCGACAAGATCAAAAACGGCAAGGCGGAAGGCGATGTGGTGTTCCAGAAACGCACTTCGCTGGTGTTCAAGAAGCTGCAGGTGGTGCGCTTCTACGACGCCAAGCGCAATTCACTGATCTACCTGAGCTATTCCGACAAGGTGATCGATGGCTCGCCGAAAAATGCGCTGAGCGCGGTGCCGATCATGCCGTGGGCTGAGACGAAATAAAAAAACGGGGTTCAGCATGCTGAACCCCGTTTTCATGACGGCAGGCGGGAGTTACTCTTCCAGCTCGCCGCAGAAGCGGTAGCCTTCGCCGTGAATGGTGGCGATGATTTCCGGCGTGTCCGGCGTCGATTCGAAGTGTTTGCGAATGCGACGGATGGTGACGTCCACGGTGCGGTCATGTGGCTTCAGTTCGCGACCGGTCATCTTCTTCAGCAGTTCGCCGCGGGATTGGATCTTGCCCGGGTTTTCGCAGAAGTGCAGCATGGCGCGGAATTCACTGCGCGGCAGTTTGTACTGTTCGCCGGCCGGGCTGATCAGCGAGCGGCTGTTGATGTCCAGTTCCCACCCGTTGAACTTGTAGCTCTCGACCAGGCGGCGCTCTTCGCCCAGGCTGCCCAGATTCATGGTGCGCGACAGCAGGTTACGTGCGCGGATAGTCAGCTCACGCGGGTTGAACGGCTTGGTGATGTAATCGTCGGCGCCGATTTCCAGGCCGAGGATCTTATCCACTTCGTTATCGCGGCCGGTCAGGAACATCAAGGCGACGCTGGCCTGTTCACGCAGTTCGCGCGCCAACAGCAGGCCGTTTTTGCCTGGCAGGTTGATGTCCATGATGACCAGATTGATATCATTTTCAGACAGGATATTGTGCATCTCTGCACCATCATTGGCTTCATGAACAATGTAGCCTTCCGCCTCGAAAATGCTCTTCAGGGTGTTACGAGTGACTAACTCGTCTTCGACAATCAGAATGTGCGGGGTCTGCATATTTGCTACCTAAAATTGCCAACAAAATAGAAAATAGGAAGTACAGAAGTCTCTGTTTTCTTAGAGGAGGGCAGAGATAGCGCCACGTTCCCTCTCAGCAAATGACTAAAGTACGTAAACTCGTTCTTGATGCACTTTCCATCTCATGTCAACAAGATCGCTAGCCTGGTGGGGATGCTGTTCCCTACAACCCCTGGGGTGCCAAATCGGCGCATATCCTAACCCCATTAACAGCAATATAACAGCGCGTGCCGAATTCATCACCCAACAAAACTACGCTTTGTTGACATATATCAAATTCAATTGTAGCACGTTAACAGATTTGTGAAAAACACTTACAGAAATGCCAGTTTAAGTCACAGAACCTCAAATTCTGTGAACGATTCAGCATTATCGGGCCCGATAGGATACAATTATTCGCTTATTGATCATCGTCTTGTTTTAACTCATTGATAAATAAATACAGTAAAACATAAGCATGAATAATGACTATTACGGCGGATTTATTAGCTCAACGAGCCGTTTAATCTTGTTTGTTGCTATTAACGCGTTTATTGTTACGCAATTGTAAATATAAGCGGGCGCTGCGATACCGTCAAAAGCGCAGGCCCGCCTTCGGTGGAAGAGTGATGCAGCTTCATATTGTTTTAGTGGCTCCGGCGCGGCCGGAAAACGTCGGCGCGGCGGCGCGCGCGATGAAAACCATGGGCTTCGCTTCGTTGCGCATCGTCGACAGCGAGGCGCACCTGCAGCCGGCTGCATGCTGGGTGGCACACGGGGCCGGCGAGATCCTCGACGGCGTGCAAACGTTCGCCACGTTGGAACAGGCGCTGGCGGATGTAGACTTCACGGTCGCCACCACCGCCCGCAGCCGCGCGCGTTTTCACTACTACTGCACGCCGCCTGAGCTGCTGGAACAGCTGAGTGAGCGTAAGCAGTGGGTCGGCCAGGCCGCGCTGGTGTTCGGCCGTGAAGATTCCGGCCTGACCAACGAAGAGCTGGCGCTGGCAGATTTGCTGACCGGCGTGCCGATGCAGGCGGACTACCCGTCGCTTAACCTGGGCCAGGCGGTGATGGTGTACTGCTACCAGTTGGCGAGCCTGATGGGCGTCAGCACGCCGCAGGAAAAGGTGGCGTCGGAAGGGCAACTCAAAGCGCTGCGCCACCGCGCCGATGCCTTGTTGAACGCTTTGGATGTCGGCGATGACCAAAAATTGCGCGATTGGCTGCATCAGCGCCTCGGGGCGTTGCAACAGCGAGACACGGCGATGTTGCATACGCTGCTGCACGACATCGAAAAAAAACTCGCCAAGTGATAGCGGCTCCATCAGACGGTTACCCAGCGTGATCCACTAGTAAATCGGCTTTAAGTTGTTTTTTTGTTCTGTCGTTTTGCTTTTCACCTCCGATATCGCGCAATGTCGCCGCTGAACGGAAAATAAGCAAAAAAAAGAAATAGTTTGACTTGGGATAGCGATTGCTTTAACCAATAGAGGGGACAGAGTATTTCATGAGACAGACAGACAACATGCGCAACATCAGCCTGAAAACCACAATTATTACCACCACCGATACCACAGGTAACGGGGCGGGCTGACGCGCACAGGAAACACAGAAAAAAGCCCGCACCTAATCAGTGCGGGCTTTTTTTTCGGCTTAAATTCGGAGAGATGACACATGCGAGTGCTGAAATTTGGCGGAACCTCGGTAGCGAATGCGGAACGTTTTCTGCGCGTCGCCGACATCATGGAGAGTAACGCGCGTCAGGGACAGGTAGCCACGGTCTTGTCCGCCCCCGCAAAGATCACCAACCATCTGGTGGCGATGATCGACAAGACGGTGGCGGGTCAGGACATTCTGCCGAATATCAGCGACGCCGAGCGGATCTTTGCCGATCTGCTGAGCGGCCTGGCGCAGGCGCTGCCGGGCTTTGAATACGATCGCCTGAAAGGCGTGGTCGATCAGGAGTTCGCGCAACTCAAGCAGGTGCTGCACGGCGTCTCGCTGTTGGGGCAGTGCCCGGACAGCGTGAACGCGGCGATCATCTGCCGCGGCGAAAAACTCTCCATCGCCATCATGGAAGGGGTGTTCCGCGCCAAGGGCTATCCGGTCACGGTGATCAACCCGGTGGAGAAGCTGCTGGCGCAGGGCCACTACCTGGAGTCTACCGTGGACATCGCCGAGTCCACGCTGCGCATCGCCGCAGCGGCGATCCCGGCCGACCACATCGTGCTGATGGCCGGTTTCACCGCCGGTAACGACAAGGGCGAGCTGGTGGTGTTGGGCCGCAACGGCTCCGACTATTCCGCCGCGGTGCTGGCCGCCTGCCTGCGCGCCGACTGTTGCGAAATCTGGACCGACGTCGACGGCGTGTATACCTGCGATCCGCGCACCGTACCGGACGCCAGGCTGCTGAAATCGATGTCGTACCAGGAGGCGATGGAGCTCTCCTACTTCGGCGCCAAAGTGCTGCATCCTCGCACCATCACGCCGATTGCCCAGTTCCAAATCCCTTGCCTGATTAAAAACACCTCTAACCCGCAAGCCCCCGGCACGCTGATCGGTAAAGACAGCACCGATGACGCGATGCCGGTCAAAGGCATCACCAACCTGAACAACATGGCGATGATCAACGTCTCCGGCCCGGGCATGAAAGGCATGGTCGGCATGGCCGCACGGGTGTTCGCCGTGATGTCGCGCGCCGGCATTTCGGTGGTGCTGATCACCCAATCCTCTTCCGAATACAGCATCAGCTTCTGCGTGCCGCAGGGTGAACTGCAGCGCGCCCGCCGGGCGCTGGAAGAGGAGTTCTATCTGGAGTTGAAAGACGGTGTGCTGGATCCGCTGGACGTCATGGAACGCCTGGCGATCATCTCGGTGGTCGGTGACGGCATGCGCACCCTGCGTGGCATCTCCGCGCGCTTCTTCTCCGCGCTGGCGCGCGCCAACATCAATATCGTCGCTATCGCCCAGGGCTCTTCCGAGCGTTCAATTTCGGTGGTGGTCAGCAATGATTCCGCCACCACCGGCGTGCGCGTCAGCCACCAGATGCTGTTCAACACCGATCAGGTGATCGAAGTGTTCGTCATCGGCGTCGGCGGCGTCGGCGGGGCGCTGATCGAGCAAGTCTACCGCCAGCAGCCGTGGCTGAAGCAAAAACATATCGACCTGCGGGTGTGCGGCATCGCCAACTCGCGCGTGATGCTGACCAACGTGCACGGCATCGCGCTGGACAGCTGGCGCGACGAGCTGGCCGGCGCGCAGGAGCCGTTCAATCTCGGCCGCCTGATCCGGCTGGTGAAGGAGTATCACCTGCTGAACCCGGTGATCGTCGACTGTACCTCCAGCCAGGCGGTGGCCGATCAATACGTGGACTTCCTGGCGGACGGTTTCCACGTGGTGACGCCGAACAAAAAGGCCAACACCTCGTCGATGAACTATTATCAGCAACTGCGCGCGGCCGCTGCCGGTTCGCACCGCAAGTTTCTCTACGACACCAACGTTGGCGCCGGTCTGCCGGTGATTGAGAACCTGCAAAACCTGCTGAACGCCGGCGATGAGCTGGTGCGCTTCTCCGGCATTCTGTCCGGGTCGCTGTCCTTTATCTTCGGCAAGCTGGACGAAGGGATGTCGCTGTCGGCCGCGACCCTGCAGGCCAGGGCCAACGGCTACACCGAACCGGATCCGCGCGACGACCTGTCCGGTATGGACGTGGCGCGCAAGCTGCTGATCCTGGCGCGCGAGGCCGGTTACAAACTGGAACTGAGCGATATCGAGGTTGAGGCGGTGCTGCCGCCGTCCTTCGACGCGTCGGGCGATGTGGATCAGTTCCTGGCGCGGCTGCCGGAGCTGGATAAAGAATTCGCGCGCAACGTGGCCAACGCCGCCGAGCAAGGCAAGGTGCTGCGCTATGTCGGCCTGATCGACGAAGGGCGCTGCAAGGTGTGCATCGAGGCGGTGGACGGCAACGATCCGTTGTATAAAGTGAAGAACGGCGAGAACGCGCTGGCCTTCTACAGCCGCTATTATCAGCCGCTGCCGCTGGTGCTGCGCGGCTACGGCGCCGGTAACGATGTGACCGCAGCGGGCGTGTTTGCCGATCTGCTGCGCACACTGTCATGGAAGTTGGGAGTTTAATATGGTTAAGGTGTATGCACCGGCCTCGATCGGTAACGTCAGCGTCGGTTTCGATGTGCTGGGCGCGGCGGTTTCGCCGATCGACGGCACGCTGCTGGGCGACTGCGTCAGCGTCGAAGCCGCCGAAACGTTCAGTTTGCAGAATGCCGGGCGCTTCGTCAGCAAGCTGCCGGCCGAGCCGAAAGAGAACATCGTTTATCAATGCTGGGAGCGTTTCTGCCAGGAGATCGGCCGCGAAGTGCCGGTGGCGATGCGCTTGGAAAAGAACATGCCGATCGGATCGGGGCTGGGGTCCAGCGCCTGTTCGGTGGTGGCTGGGCTGATGGCGATGAACGAATTCTGCGATCGGCCGCTGGATAAAATGACGCTGCTCGGCCTGATGGGCGAGCTGGAAGGGCGCATTTCCGGCAGCGTGCATTACGACAACGTGGCGCCTTGCTATCTGGGCGGCCTGCAGCTGATGCTGGAAGAAGAAGGCATTATCAGCCAGGAGGTGCCGTGCTTTGACGATTGGCTGTGGGTTATGGCCTATCCGGGCATCAAAGTGTCCACCGCCGAAGCGCGCGCCATTTTACCCGCGCAATACCGTCGTCAGGATTGCATCAGCCACGGCCGCTACCTGGCCGGCTTTATTCACGCCTGCCATACCCGGCAGCCGCAGCTGGCCGCCAAATTGATGCAGGACGTGATCGCTGAACCGTACCGCACCCGGCTGTTGCCGGGCTTTGCCGAAGCGCGCAAGGCGGCGCAGGACATCGGCGCGCTGGCCTGCGGCATCTCCGGCTCCGGCCCGACGCTGTTCGCCGTCTGCAACGACGGCGCTACCGCGCAGCGCATGGCCGCCTGGCTGCAACAACACTATCTGCAAAACGACGAAGGTTTTGTTCATATTTGCCGTCTGGATACCGCAGGCGCTCGACTACTGGGATAACGCATGAAACTGTACAACCTTAAGGATCACAACGAGCAGGTCAGCTTCGCGCAGGCGATCAAACAAGGCCTGGGTAAGCAGCAGGGGCTGTTCTTCCCGCTGGAGTTGCCGGCGTTCGAACTGACCGAGATCGACCAGCTGCTGGAGCAGGATTTTGTCACCCGCAGCAGCCGCATTCTGTCGGCCTTTATCGGCGAAGAGGTGCCGGAAGCTGCGCTGAAGAAACGCGTACAGGCCGCCTTTGAGTTCCCGGCGCCGGTGGCGAAAGTGACGGAAGACGTCTCCTGCCTGGAGCTGTTCCACGGCCCGACGCTGGCGTTCAAAGACTTTGGCGGCCGCTTTATGGCGCAGATGCTGGCGGAAGTGGCCGGCGATCAGCCGGTGACCATTTTGACCGCCACCTCCGGCGACACCGGCGCCGCCGTGGCGCACGCCTTCTACGGCCTGAAAAACGTCCGGGTGGTGATCCTGTATCCGCAGGGCAAAATCAGCCCGCTGCAGGAAAAGCTGTTCTGCACCCTGGGCGGCAACATTCACACCGTGGCGATCGACGGCGACTTCGACGCCTGTCAGGCGCTGGTGAAGCAGGCGTTCGACGATCAGGAGTTGAAAGATGCGCTGCACCTGAACTCGGCCAACTCGATCAACATCAGCCGCTTGCTGGCGCAGATCTGCTACTACTTCGAAGCGGTGGCGCAGCTGCCGCAGGAAGCGCGCAATCAGCTGGTCATTTCGGTGCCGAGCGGCAACTTCGGCGATCTGACCGCCGGGCTGCTGGCCAAGTCGCTGGGTCTGCCGGTGAAGCGCTTCATCGCCGCCACCAACGCCAACGACACCGTGCCGCGCTTCCTGACCAGCGGCCAGTGGCAGCCGCACGCTACGGTCGCGACGCTGTCCAACGCCATGGACGTCAGCCAGCCAAACAACTGGCCGCGCGTGGAAGAGCTGTTCCGTCGTAAGGTCTGGCAGCTGAAAGAGCTGGGTCACGCGGCGGTCAGCGATGAGACCACCAAGGAAACGATGCGTGAACTGGCCGAGCTGGGCTATATCTCAGAACCACACGCGGCCATTGCCTATCGCGCGCTGCGTGACCAGCTGCAGGAAGGAGAGTTTGGCCTGTTCCTCGGTACCGCGCATCCGGCCAAGTTTAAAGAGAGCGTAGAAGCGATCCTCGGCCAGGAACTGCCGTTGCCGAAAGCGCTGGCGCTGCGGGCCGATCTGCCGCTGCTGTCGCACTCGCTGCCGGCCAATTTCGGCGAGCTGCGCAAGTTCCTGATGGGACTGCCGGCCTGAAGTTCGGCAGGCTAAAATGCGAAAAGCCGTCTTGCGACGGCTTTTTTTATGCCTGCTCCGGGCGTTTGAACACCAGTTCATTACCCTGCGAGGCGGCTTCGTCGAAGGCGTAGCCTTCCAGGTTGAAGTCCACCAACTGTTCGCTGCGCGTCAGGCGGTTCTTGATGATAAAGCGGCTCATCAACCCGCGCGCTTTCTTGGCGTAGAAACTGATGACCTTGTACTTGCCGTTCTTCTCGTCGAGGAACACCGGTTTGATCAGCGCGCCGTGCAGTTTGGCTGGCTTCACCGCCTTGAAATACTCGTCGGACGCCAGATTGACCACCACGTCATCGCCCTGCTGCTCCAGCGCTTCGTTGAGCTTTTTGGTGATCTGATCGCCCCAGAAGCTGTACAGGTCTTTGCCCTTCGGGTTTTCCAGCTTGATGCCCATCTCCAGCCGATACGGCATCATCAGATCGAGCGGGCGCAGTACGCCATACAGGCCGGACAGCATGCGCAGATGCTGCTGGGCGAAGTCGAAATCGGCTTCGCTGAAATCCTGCGCCTGCAGGCCGGTGTAAACGTCGCCTTTGAACGCCAGCAGCGCCTGACGGGCATTGTCCGGGGTAAATGTCGGCTGCCACTCGCTAAAGCGCGCGGCGTTCAGCCCAGCCAGCTTGTCGCTGATGCTCATCAGGCTGGCGATTTGCGCCGGCGTCAGCTCGCGGCAAATTTTGATCAGCTGTTTCGACTTGTCCAGCAGTTCGGGCTGCGTGAAGCGTTCTGTCGCCAGCGGGCTTTCGTAATCGAGCGTTTTTGCAGGGGAAATAATAACGAGCATGGCCAGATCCTGTTTATCCAAGTGCGGATACTGTAGCAAAAAGCGCGGGAAAAAGGGGCAATCGGTCCAATAGGCCGGGGCGCGTATCGCAGGCGCCCCGGAAAACTCAGCGCGGCGGCTTTTGGTCGTCCCACACGCCCGGCTCCAGCTGCGACTTCAGCTCCGGATAACGGGTGGCGTCGAAGGTTGGCAGCTTGCCCAGGCGGCGTTGGCGATGGTAGTCGTCGGCCAGTTTCAGCGCCACCCGCGACAGCAGCAGGATCGCCGTCAGGTTGGTGATCGCCATCAGGGCCATGGAGGTATCTGCCATTTTCCACACCAGCGGCAGCTCCGCCAGCGCGCCGAACATCACCATGCCCAGCGCCACGCAGCGGAAAATCAGCAGGCCGCCCGGGTGGTTGTGCTCGAGGAACACCAGGTTGCTCTCGGCATAGGCATAGTTGGCGATGATCGAGGTGAAGGCGAAGAAGAAGATGGCGATGGCGACGAACGGTGCCCCCCAACTGCCGACGGCGGTTGACAGCGCGCGCTGGGTCAGATCGATGCCGCTGATGCTGTCGGTCGGCTGATTGAGTATGCCGGAAGAGAGGATGATCGCCGCGGTGGCGCTGCAGATGACGATGGTATCGATAAACACCCCGAGCATTTGCACATAACCTTGCGAAGCCGGATGCGGCGGATAAGGCGAGGCGGACGCCGCCGCGTTGGGCGCCGAGCCCATGCCGGCTTCGTTGGAGAACAGGCCACGCTGCACGCCCTGAGTCATCGCCTGGGAAATACCGTAACCGACGGCGCCGGCCGCGGCTTCCTGCAGGCCGAAGGCGCTTTTGAAGATCAGCGCCAGGATCGCCGGCATGTGTTCGATGTTATGGCCAATCACCCAGAGAGCCAACAGCAGGTAGGCGCCGGCCATCAGCGGCACCACCAGTTCGGCCACTTTGGCGATGGAACGGATGCCGCCGAAGATCACCACGCCGCTCAGCAACACCAGGCCGATGCCGACGTGCAGCGGCTGCAAATGGAAGGCGACGGCGGAGGCCTGGGCGATGGAGTTGGCCTGCACGGCGTTGAATACCAGGCCGAACGCGATGATCAGGAAGATGGAGAACAGCACGCCCATCCAGCGCATGCCGAGACCTTTTTCCATGTAATAGGCCGGGCCACCGCGGTAGTTGCCGTTATCGTCTTTGGTTTTGTAGAGCTGAGCCAGCGAGCTTTCCACAAAGGAGGTGGCCATGCCGATAAACGCCACCACCCACATCCAGAAGATGGCGCCGGGGCCGCCGGCGGTGAGGGCAATGGCGACGCCGGTCAGGTTACCGGTGCCGACGCGCGCCGCCAGCGTGGTACAGAGCGCCTGAAAAGAGGAGATGCCGGCGCTGTCGCTTTTATTGCTGTTTTTCAACACCGAGAACATGTGGCTGAAGTGGCGAAGCTGGATAAAGCGGGTACGCAACGTGAAGTAGATGCCGGTGCCGAGCAACAGATAAATCAGCACTGACCCCCACAAAATGTTGTTTATAAAATTCATCAGGTCCGTCAAGGGATCCCTCCTCTTATCGAAATGTCATGCGCACCTGTCAGCATCCACCGCAGGTGAAAAACATTGGCCTATTTTTTACAAGAGCTTAGCTGGAATCGGTCCGGCGTCAGTCGATTAAGATTTTTCGCAGATTAGCGGACGAATTGCATCAATTTTTTCGAATTTAACATAATTTATTCGGGCGATAGCACGTTATTGCCTTTCCATCCGCTCGGTTATGGCGAAAGATATCGGCGTAAACGGTTGCTCGCCCAAGGATAAAACAGATGCTTGCGCGCCGCGGTTTTCCAGCCTTGCGCCGGGCTTGGCGCATGTTATTATCAGGGCAGGGCATGGTTGAACAATGCCAAAAGTTCATGCACAAACGATGAGATAATGCCAACATGACCGACAAATTAACTTCCCTGCGCCAGCTGACTACAGTGGTTGCAGATACGGGTGATATCGCGGCAATGAAGCTGTATCAACCGCAGGACGCCACAACCAACCCTTCGCTGATCCTCAATGCAGCCCAAATTCCTGAATACCGCAAACTGATTGACGAAGCCATCGCCTGGGCGCGCGGCCAGAGCAGCGATCGCGAGCAGCAGATCGCCGACGCCGCCGACAAGCTGGCAGTCAACATCGGTCTGGAGATCCTCAAACTGGTTCCGGGCCGCATCTCCACCGAGGTTGACGCGCGTCTGTCTTACGACACCGTTGCCAGCGTGGCCAAGGCCAAGCGCCTGATCAAGCTGTACAACGAAGCCGGCATCAGCAACGATCGCATTCTGATCAAACTGGCCTCGACCTGGCAGGGCATCCGCGCGGCGGAGCAGCTGGAGAAAGAAGGCATCAACTGTAACCTGACGCTGCTGTTCTCCTTCGCTCAGGCTCGCGCCTGTGCCGAAGCCGGCGTTTACCTGATCTCGCCGTTCGTTGGCCGTATCCTCGACTGGTACAAAGCCAACGGCGACAAGAAAGAGTTCGCCCCGCACGAAGATCCGGGCGTGATCTCCGTGACCGAAATTTACCAGTACTACAAACAGCACGGTTACAACACCGTGGTGATGGGCGCCAGCTTCCGTAACGTCGGCGAAATCATCGAACTGGCCGGCTGCGACCGCCTGACCATCGCGCCTGCGCTGCTGAAAGAGCTGGCGGAGAGCGAAGGCGCGCTGGAGCGCAAACTGTCTTACACCGGTGAAGTGAAGGCGCGTCCTGCCGCACTGACCGAACCTGAGTTCTACTGGCAGCACAACCAGGATCCGATGGCGGTTGAGAAACTGACCGACGGCATCCGCAAGTTCGCCGTAGACCAGGGTAAACTGGAAAAAATGATCGCCGACCTGCTGTAATTCCTGCAGATCGCGCAGTAAAAAGGTGGCTCAGGCCACCTTTTTTTATGCCCGACGCTCCCGCCGGCGGGGGAAGCCCTTATACTCTCGGCAATGACAACAGAACGGGAGACGAACCCGTTCGGACCCCATCAGGCTGTAGAGGTTACGCATGGATATTTTACGTATTGGTTTGGTTTCCGTTTCTGACCGCGCTTCCGGCGGCGTTTACCAGGATAAAGGCATTCCGGCGCTGGAGGAGTGGCTGGCCGGCGCGCTGGCGACGCCGTTCAAGCTGGAAACCCGGCTGATCCCCGATGAGCAGACGCAAATTGAACAAACGCTGTGTGAGCTGGTGGACGAAATGGGCTGCCATCTGGTGCTGACCACCGGCGGTACCGGGCCGGCGCGTCGCGACGTCACCCCCGACGCCACGCTGGCGATCGCCGATCGCGTGATGCCCGGCTTCGGCGAGCAAATGCGTCAGATCAGCCTACACTATGTGCCAACGGCAATTCTTTCTCGCCAGGTGGGAGCGATCCGCAAGCAGGCGCTGATCATCAACTTGCCCGGCCAACCGAAGTCGATCAAAGAAACGCTGGAAGGGGTAAAGGATGAGCAGGGCAATGCGGTGGTGCACGGCATCTTCGCCAGCGTGCCTTATTGCATTCAACTGCTCGACGGGCCTTACGTCGAAACGCACGCCGCGGTGGTAGCAGCATTTCGGCCAAAGAGCGCGCGTCGCGAGATAAACCTCTAAATTTCAGCGTTCTGCGAGATCGGCTTCAGCCCGTCTGGTGTGAAAATAATTTGCCGTTATAGTAAGGATTCTTTTACAGAAAGCCTGCGGCTTTTATTTTTACAGCCTTTACCGACGGTGCCCTATGCCTCACGACACTAATCGCCGGCTGAACCGGCAAGACTACAAAACGCTGACGTTGGCCGCGTTGGGCGGCGCGCTGGAGTTTTACGACTTCATCATCTTCGTGTTCTTCGCCGCCGTGGTCGGCGATCTGTTCTTCCCGGCGGACATGCCGGAGTGGCTGCGGCTGGTGCAAACCTTCGGCATCTTCGCCGCCGGCTATCTTGCCCGCCCGCTGGGCGGCATCGTGATGGCGCACTTCGGCGATCTGGTCGGCCGCAAAAAGATGTTTACCCTGAGCATTCTGCTGATGGCGTTGCCGACGCTGGCGATGGGTCTGCTGCCGACCTACGCCAGCATCGGCATCGCCGCGCCGCTGCTGCTGCTGTTGATGCGCGTGCTGCAAGGCGCGGCGATCGGCGGTGAGGTGCCGGGCGCCTGGGTCTTCGTCGCCGAACACGTGCCGCGCCGGCGCATCGGCTTCGCCTGCGGCACGCTGACCGCCGGGTTGACGGTAGGCATCTTGCTGGGTTCGGTGGTGGCGACGGTGATCAATACCACGCTTAGCCCGCAGAGCATCGCCGGCGGCGGCTGGCGTATTCCTTTCCTGTTGGGTGGCATGTTCGGCTTGGTGGCGATGTACCTGCGCCGCTGGCTGCAGGAAACGCCAATCTTTATCGAGATGCAGGCGCGTAAAGCGCTGGCCGAAGAGCTGCCGCTGAAATCGGTGGTGCTCAATCACAAACGGGAAGTGGCGGTGTCGATGCTGCTGACCTGGTTGCTCTCTGCGGGTATCGTGGTGGTGATCCTGATGACCCCAACCTATCTGCAAAAACAGTTCGCCATTGCGCCGGCTTTGACGCTGCAGGCCAACAGTATCGCCACCATCATGCTGATCGCCGGCTGCATTGTCGCCGGTTTGTCGGCCGATCGCTTCGGCGCCAGCAAAACGCTGGTGGTCGGCAGTGTGCTGCTGGCCGGCTGCAGCTGGCTGTTCTATCAAACGGTGGGCGTGCGCCCGGAAATGTTGTTCGCCTGCTATGCGCTGGTGGGCTTCAGCGTAGGCGTGGTGGGGGCCGTGCCGTATGTGATGGTGCGGGCCTTCCCGGCAGAAGTGCGGTTTACCGGCATCTCGTTCTCATATAACGTCTCGTACGCTATTTTTGGCGGTTTAACCCCTATTTTTGTGACGTTGATCATGAAATTGACCCCGTTAGCGCCCGCTTACTATGTGCTGGCGCTGTCGCTCATCGGGCTGCTGCTCGGCGTCTACCTGCATCGCGACCTGAACAGCGAAGCCGGCGAGCGGCGAGCCGGTTCCTACAGCTAAAAAAAAGCCCTGCACTGCAGGGCTTTTTCGTCAGGGAAGGGCGATTACGCCGTGACCGGCGATGCCGCGACGCGGGCCGGAGCCGGCTCGCCAATTGGCAGCACGGTGCGGCCGTATTGCTCGTTGAGCACTTCGGCCATCGCCAGGTAAATGGCGCTGGCACCGCAGATGATGCCCTCATAACCGGCGAAGGTCAGCAGCGCGTGGTTGCCGGTGATGTTGCCGACGGCCAGCAGGGCGAACAGCAGCGTCAGGCTGGCGAACACGAACTGCAGCACGCGGTTGGCGCCCAGGGTGCCAAAGAACATGAACAGGGTGAAGACGCCCCACAGCGCCAGGTAGATGCCCAGCACGTGCGCCTCGGTGGCTTCAGCCAGGCCCAAACGCGGCAGCAGCAGCAGGCCGACCAGGCTCAGCCAGAAGCTGCCGTAGGCGGTGAACGCAGTCATGCCGAAGGTGTTGCCCTTCTTGTACTCCAGCAGGCCGGCCAGGATCTGGGCCAGGCCACCGAAGAAAATCCCCATGCTGATGATGGCGGAGTTCAGTGGGAAAAAGCCCGCGTTGTGCAGGTTCAGCAAGACGGTGGTCATCCCGAAGCCCATCAGGCCGAGAGGGCCGGGATTCGCCAACTTGTTGGTGTGCATAAGTCCTCTGCGATAACAGAAAATTAACGGAAACAGCGAAGTAAAATCATAAATGGTCTGAATGGCCAAAAAATCGAAGTTTTCCACCAGAGCGCGCGCATCATAATGATCCCCGCAGCCGGAAACAATGATCTGAATGACGATAAAAAAAGAAATTTTTTTCGCCTTGCCCCTTGATGCCGGACGGGATGGCCCCATCTTATTTGCAACCGCAGCTGCTAACCGCGGGTCGCACTGAGATATCGGGCAGTTGAAAAGCAAAAAATCGCCCGCATATAGGTTAGCAACCTGACTGATTATGAATTTTTTAGTGGAGACGTTTAGATGGGCAAAATTATTGGTATCGACCTGGGTACTACCAACTCTTGCGTAGCAATTATGGATGGTGCCAAGGCACGCGTGCTGGAAAACGCCGAGGGCGACCGCACCACTCCTTCTATTATCGCATATACCCAGGACGGTGAAACTCTGGTTGGCCAGCCGGCTAAGCGTCAGGCAGTGACCAACCCTGAAAACACCCTGTTCGCCATCAAGCGCCTGATCGGTCGCCGCTTCCAGGATGAAGAAGCGCAGCGCGACAAAGCGATCATGCCGTACAAAATCGTCGAAGCCGACAACGGCGACGCCTGGCTGGAAGTGAAAGGCCAGAAAATGGCTCCGCCGCAGATCTCTGCGGAAGTGCTGAAAAAAATGAAGAAAACGGCGGAAGATTACCTGGGCGAACCGGTAACTGAAGCGGTTATCACCGTACCGGCTTACTTCAACGACGCCCAGCGTCAGGCGACCAAAGACGCCGGCCGCATCGCGGGTCTGGAAGTCAAACGCATCATCAACGAACCGACCGCTGCGGCCCTGGCCTACGGCCTGGACAAAGAAGTCGGCAACCGCACCATCGCGGTTTATGACCTGGGCGGCGGTACTTTCGATATCTCTATCATCGAAATCGACGACGTTGACGGCGAAAAAACCTTTGAAGTGCTGGCGACCAACGGTGACACCCACCTGGGTGGCGAAGACTTCGACAGCCGTCTGATCAACTACCTGGTGGAAGAGTTCAAGAAAGATCAGGGTATCGATCTGCGCAACGATCCGCTGGCGATGCAGCGCCTGAAAGAAGCCGCTGAGAAAGCGAAGATTGAACTGTCTTCCGCTCAGCAGACCGACGTTAACCTGCCGTACATCACTGCAGACGCGACCGGTCCAAAACACATGAACATCAAAGTGACTCGCGCCAAACTCGAGTCTCTGGTTGAAGATCTGGTTGCGCGTTCTATCGAGCCGCTGAAAGTGGCGCTGAAAGACGCAGGCCTGTCGGTTTCCGACATCCAGGACGTGATCCTGGTGGGCGGCCAGACCCGTATGCCAATGGTGCAGAAGAAAGTCGCAGACTTCTTCGGCAAAGAACCGCGTAAAGACGTGAACCCGGACGAAGCGGTTGCCGTAGGCGCTGCGGTACAGGGCGGCGTGTTGGCCGGTGATGTGAAGGACGTTCTGCTGCTGGACGTGACCCCGCTGTCGCTGGGTATCGAAACCATGGGCAGCGTGATGACGCCGCTGATCACCAAAAACACCACGATCCCGACCAAGCACAGCCAGGTGTTCTCTACTGCGGAAGACAACCAGTCTGCAGTAACCATCCACGTGCTGCAGGGTGAGCGTAAGCGCGCCAGCGATAACAAATCTCTGGGCCAGTTCAACCTGGACGGCATCCAGGCGGCACCGCGCGGCATGGCGCAGATCGAAGTGACCTTCGATATCGATGCCGACGGCATCCTGCACGTGTCTGCCAAAGACAAGAACACCGGTCGTGAGCAGAAGATCACCATCAAGGCATCTTCTGGCCTGAACGAAGACGAAATCCAGAAAATGGTGCGCGATGCCGAGCTGAACGCTGAAGCTGACCGCAAGTTCGAAGAGCTGGTACAGACGCGTAACCAGGCGGATCACCTGATCCACGGTACTCGCAAGCAGCTGGAAGAAGCGGGTGACAAACTGCCGGCGGAAGATAAAACGGCGATCGAAGCGGCGCTGAAAGATCTGGAAGCGGCGGTGAAAGGCGAAGATAAAGCCGAGATCGAAGCGAAGACTCAGGCGCTGGTGCAGGTTTCCGGCAAGCTGCTGGAAATGGCTCAGGCGCAGCAGGCTCAGCAGGGTGCTGACGCCGGCGCGGACAACGCGGCGCAGAAAGACGACGACGTGGTTGACGCTGAGTTCGAAGAAGTTAAAGACAAAAAATAATCGCCCTTAAGCGGGCACGGGGCGGCCGAGATGCCGCTACCGGAAACCAGCACGGGCGTCGAGGCAACTCTGCGCCCGTGCACGCATGTTAAGGGTAAGCGAAAGAATGGCGAAGAAAGACTATTACGAGATTCTCGGCGTCAGCAAGACGGCGGATGAACGTGAGATCAAAAAGGCGTATAAACGCCTGGCGATGAAATACCATCCTGACCGCAACCAGGAACAAGACGCCGAAACCAAGTTTAAAGAAGTTAAAGAAGCTTACGAAGTCCTGACCGACGACCAGAAACGCGCGGCCTACGACCAGTATGGCCACGCGGCCTTTGAACAGGGCGGCATGGGCGGCGGCGGCTTTGGCGGCGGTGCCGACTTCAGCGATATCTTTGGCGACGTGTTTGGCGATATCTTCGGCGGAGGCCGCCGTCAGCGCGCCAGCCGCGGTTCTGATCTGCGCTATAACATGGAGCTGACCCTCGAGGAAGCGGTACGTGGCGTCACCAAAGAGATCCGCATCCCGACGCTGGAAGAGTGCGACGTCTGCCACGGCAGCGGCGCCAAGCCGGGCAGTTCACCGGTCACCTGCCCAACCTGTCACGGTCAAGGCCAGGTGCAAATGCGTCAGGGCTTCTTCACCGTGCAGCAGGCGTGTCCACACTGCCATGGCCGCGGCCAGATCATCAAAGATCCGTGCAACAAGTGCCACGGTCACGGCCGGGTTGAGAAATCCAAAACGCTGTCGGTGAAAATTCCGGCCGGCGTCGATACTGGCGACCGCATCCGCCTGGCGGGTGAAGGCGAAGCCGGCGAGCACGGCGCACCGGCGGGCGATCTGTACGTTCAGGTGCAGGTGAAGGCGCACCCGATCTTCGAACGTGAAGGCAACAACCTGTACTGTGAAGTGCCGATCAACTTCGCCATGGCGGCGCTGGGCGGCGAGATTGAAGTGCCGACGCTGGATGGCCGGGTGAAACTGAAGGTGCCTTCGGAGACCCAAACCGGCAAGCTGTTCCGCATGCGCGGCAAGGGTGTGAAATCGGTGCGTGGGGGCAGCCAGGGCGACCTGCTGTGCCGCGTAGTGGTGGAAACACCGGTCAATCTGAACGACAAGCAGAAGCAACTGTTGCGTGAGCTGGAAGAGAGCCTGGGCGGCCCATCCGGCGACAAGAACAGCCCGCGCTCGAAGAGCTTCTTCGACGGGGTGAAAAAGTTCTTTGACGATCTGACTCGCTAACCTTCTGTTTCTGTTGGTTTATGTTAGAACCCCGGGCATTTGCCCGGGGTTTTTATTTGCGTGCTACAACGCTCATTCCCTAAGAATAATGTGATTTACTCGTGCTTTTGATCGGTTTTTTCGAGTTATTTAGCATTTATAAACTTATTTTTTCGAACTAAAACGCCCTCTATACTCACTTCATGACTGTGGTTCGCAGGGCGCTACGTCCTGCACAGATTTGGAGAGACGTACTGTGACCAACATCATTCGTCAATTTTTACGTCAGGAAGCCGCGGGCGGCATCATTCTGATCGCGGCGGCGATCGTCGCCCTGATCATGGCCAACAGCCCGGCGCAGGGGATCTATCAGGCATTCCTTAACCTGCCGGTGATGGTGAAAATTGCTTCGCTGGAGATCGCCAAGCCGCTGCTGCTGTGGATCAACGACGGCCTGATGGCCATCTTCTTCCTGGTGGTGGGGCTCGAGGTCAAGCGCGAGCTGATGCAAGGCTCGCTGTCCGGGCGTGACAAGGCGGTATTTCCGGCGATCGCCGCACTGGGCGGCATGCTGGCGCCGGCGCTGATTTACCTGCTTTTCAACGGCGCGGATGAAGTCACTCGCCAGGGTTGGGCGATCCCGGCCGCGACCGATATCGCCTTCGCGCTGGGCGTAATGGCGCTGCTGGGCAACCGCGTGCCGACTAGCCTGAAAGTATTCCTGCTGGCGTTGGCGATCATCGATGACCTGGGCGTGATTATCATCATCGCGCTGTTCTACACCCACGAAGTGTCGATGGTGGCGCTGGGCGTGGCAGCGGCGGCGACGGTGCTGCTGGCGGTGATGAACTGGCGTGGCGTGGGAAAAACCTCGCTGTATATGATGGTTGGCCTGGTGTTGTGGGTGGCGATCCTCAAGTCCGGGGTGCACGCGACGTTGGCCGGGGTGATCGTCGGCTTTATGATCCCGCTGAACGTCAAGAAGGGGCCATCGCCATCGGAAACGCTGGAGCATGAGCTGCACCCGTGGGTCGCGTTTATGATCCTGCCGCTGTTCGCTTTCGCTAACGCCGGGGTCTCTTTGCAGGGCGTATCGCTGGAAGGATTGACGTCGCTGCTGCCGGTCGGGATTGCGGCTGGCTTGTTTATCGGTAAGCCGCTGGGGATTTTCCTCTTCAGCCTGCTGGCGGTAAAAATGGGCATCGCCCGTTTGCCTGAAGGCATCGGCTTCAAACAGGTATTTGCCGTTTCGGTGCTTTGCGGTATTGGTTTCACCATGTCGATTTTTATCGCCTCGCTGGCGTTCGGCGAGGCGGATATGGCGCTCAGCACCTATTCCCGTCTGGGGATCCTGTTGGGCTCGACGGCTGCGGCGGTGGTAGGGTATGGATTGCTGCGTCTGGCGT
Organism: Serratia bockelmannii; assembly: GCF_008011855.1. Taxonomy (GTDB): domain Bacteria; phylum Pseudomonadota; class Gammaproteobacteria; order Enterobacterales; family Enterobacteriaceae; genus Serratia; species Serratia bockelmannii. Next base: position 170,222 of record NZ_VOUX01000002.1, on the reverse strand, counting down.
TGCCGCGCGTACGTTAATCCTGAATGTGCCCGGTAAGGGCACATAATAAAATGGCTGGTCGGAGCTGTACGGTATAAAATATGTGCAGCTTCGGCCGTTCTTCGTTGGGACTAATGGGGCTATACGTTGTCTGAAGCAGGGAAAGGAAGTTTGTCGCTCGTCACGGCACACCGTTTGCCGCTGCGAAACGTTGTTAAGGAGAGCCGCTCGTGAGGATGTCGCATATCAACTTTAATCACCTTTACTATTTCTGGCAGGTCTGCAAGGCCGGTTCCGTGGTCGGCGCCGCTGAAGCGTTGTTTCTGACGCCGCAGACCATCACCGGCCAGATCAAGGCGCTAGAAGAGCGGTTGGACGGCAAGCTGTTCAAACGCCAGGGGCGCGGGTTGGTGCCTTCGGAGCTGGGGCAGTTGGTGTTCCGCTATGCTGACAAGATGTTTATGCTCAGCCAGGAAATGCTGGATATCGTCAACTATCGCAAAGAGTCGAATCTGCTGTTCGACGTCGGCGTGGCGGACGCGCTGTCGAAGCGCCTGGTCAGCCAGGTGTTGGAAACGGCGGTGGTGGTGGACAACGAACAGATCCACCTGCGTTGTTTTGAATCGACGCACGAGATGCTGCTGGAGCAGCTCAGCCAGCACAAGCTGGATATGATCCTGTCGGATTGCCCGGTGGACTCCAGCCAGCAGGAAGGGCTGTTCTCGCTGAAGCTGGGCGAGTGCGGCATCAGCTTCTTCTGTCGCCAGCCGGCGCCGGAGTTGCCGTTCCCGGCCTGCCTGGAGCAGCGCAAGTTGCTGATCCCCGGCCGCCGTTCGATGCTGGGGCGCAAACTGCTCAACTGGTTCAATACGCAGGGCATCCAGGTGGAGATTCTGGGCGAGTTCGACGATGCGGCGCTGATGAAGGCTTTCGGCATGTACCACAACGCGATCTTCGTGGCGCCGACGCTGTATGCGCAGGATACCTACAACGATGATAACGTGGTGGAGATTGGACGTATAGACAGCGTGCAGGAGGAGTATTACATCATCTTCGCCGAGCGCATGATCCAGCATCCGGCGGTGCAGCGCGTGTGCAACAAAGACTTCTCGGCGCTGTTTTCCTGCTAGCGGTTCACTGAACGCAGGGCGTAAAAAAACCGGCCTGAGCCGGTTTTTTTATCAAGCAGATAACGAAATGCTTACTGCATTGCGTTGATGCGTGCAGTCAGGTTTGACTTATGACGCGCTGCTTTGTTTTTGTGGATCAGGCCTTTAGCTGCCTGACGGTCCACCAGTGGCTGCATTACCAGGAATGCATTTTGTGCTGCTTCTTTGTCGCCAGCTGCGATAGCTGCGTCTACCTTCTTGATGAAGGTACGCACCATTGAGCGACGGCTTGCGTTATGCTTGCGGCGTTTCTCAGACTGTACGGCGCGTTTCTTAGCTGATTTGATATTAGCCAAGGTCCAACTCCCAAATATATTCTATTGAGGACAATTCAAAGGCCGAGGAATATGCCCTTTTAGCCTTCGTTTGTCAATGGATTTGTGCAAATAAGCGCCGTTTGTACAGGCGGCACTCGCTACGTTGTGATGGCGCAGGATTTTACCAGCTTCGCTCTTGGGAATACAGTGTTTCGCGAGAAAATTCGCCAATGATTTGCCGCGGCGGGCGCAAGCCGTTGGCCGCGGTCGAGAATCGGCCCGGCGGCGCGGGATAAGCTGCGGTGAAGCCGTTTCACGCGCAGATTATCTCCGGTATGGTATGTCTATTACATAAAGGCACCAATCGCGGGTTAACCTTACCGGCTGTACAAGGTATAATCCGCCGATTTCCACTGTTTTGAGCCAGCTATGGAGCTAATTCGCGGCATTCACAATATCCGGGCGCGCCACCATGGTTGCGTGCTCACCATCGGCAACTTTGACGGCGTACACCGCGGTCATCAGGCGCTGCTGGAGCAGTTGAAGCAACAAGGGCAACGCCTCGGGCTGCCGGTGATGGTCATGATCTTTGAGCCGCAGCCGCTGGAGATGTTCGCCGCAGACAAGGCGCCGGCCCGTTTGACGCGCCTGCGCGACAAGGCCAACTATCTGGCGCAGGCGGGCGTTGATTACCTGCTGTGCGTCAAGTTCGATCCGCGTTTTGCCGCCAACACCGCGCAGGCGTTCGTCGCCGAGCTGCTGGTGGAAAAACTGGGCGTCAAATTCCTGATGGTGGGGGATGATTTTCGCTTTGGCGCCGGGCGTCAGGGCGATTTTCCGCTATTGCAGCAGGCCGGAAAAGAGTATGGCTTCGACGTGGTCAGCACCCCGACCTTCCGCGAAGGCGAGCGGCGCATCAGCAGCACCGCGATCCGCACCGCGCTGAGCGAGGACGATCTGCCGCTGGCAGAGACCCTGCTGGGCCACCCGTACAGCATCTCCGGGCGCGTGGTGCACGGCGATGAGCTGGGCCGCACCATCGGCTTCCCGACCGCCAACCTGCCGCTCAAGCGCCTGGTGGCGCCGGTGAAAGGGGTGTATGCGGTGGAGGTGTACGGCCTGGGGCCGCAGCCGCTGCCGGGCGTGGCCAACATCGGCACGCGTCCGACCGTCGCCGGCGTGCGCCAGCAGCTGGAAGTGCATCTGCTGGATGTCACAATGGATCTTTACGGGCGCCATATTGAGGTGGTGCTCCGCGCAAAATTGCGCAATGAACAACGGTTTGCTTCGCTCGATGCCCTGAAGCAGCAAATCGCCAATGATGTGGTGACGGCCCGGAAGTTCTTCGGGCTACAGACACCGGTTTAATCTCTATAGCCGAAAACGGAACCGAGAATCTAATGAGTGACTACAAGAATACCCTGAACTTGCCGGAAACAGGGTTCCCGATGCGCGGCGATCTCGCCAAGCGCGAACCTGGCATGCTGCAACGTTGGTATGAACAGGATCTGTACGGGATTATTCGTACTGCCAAAAAGGGCAAAAAAACCTTCATTTTGCATGACGGCCCTCCGTATGCGAACGGCAGCATTCACATTGGTCACTCGGTTAACAAGATTCTCAAAGACATTATCATCAAGTCGAAAGGGATGGCCGGCTTCGACTCGCCTTATGTGCCGGGTTGGGATTGCCACGGCCTGCCGATCGAACTGAAGGTGGAACAGCTGTACGGCAAACCGGGCGAGAAGCTGACGGCGGCCGAGTTCCGCCAGAAGTGCCGCGAGTACGCGGCCGAGCAGGTTGAAGGTCAGAAGAAGGACTTCATCCGCCTGGGCGTGCTGGGCGACTGGGATCGTCCCTACCTGACCATGGATTTCAAAACCGAAGCCAACATTATCCGCGCGCTGGGCAAGATCATCAGCAACGGCCACCTGCTGAAAGGCGCCAAGCCGGTTCACTGGTGCACCGACTGCGGCTCATCGCTGGCGGAAGCGGAAGTGGAGTACTACGACAAGACTTCGCCGTCGATCGACGTGACCTTCCATGCGGCCGACGCGGCTGCCGTGGCGGCCAAGTTTGGCGTGAGCCACTTCAACGGCGCCATCTCGCTGGTTATCTGGACCACCACCCCGTGGACCCTGCCAGCCAACCGCGCGATCTCGCTGCATCCGGACTTCACCTATCAACTGGTGCAGGTTGACGGCCAGTGCCTGATCCTGGCGGCCGAACTGGTGGAAAGCGTGATGAAACGCGCCGGCATCACCGAGTGGACGGTGCTGGGCAGCTGCAAAGGCGCCGATCTGGAGCTGTTGCGCTTCAAACACCCGTTCATGGACTTCGACGTGCCGGCGATCCTCGGCGAGCACGTGACGCTGGACGCCGGTACCGGTGCGGTGCACACCGCGCCAGGCCACGGCCCGGACGACTTCGTGATCGGCCAGAAATACGGCCTGGAAGTGGCCAACCCGGTAGGGCCGAACGGCTGCTACCTGACTGACACCTACCCGCTGCTGGACGGCAAGTTCGTCTTCAAGGCCAACGATCTGATCGTCGATCTGCTGCGTGACAAAGGCGCGCTGCTGCACGTCGAGAAGTTCTTGCACAGCTATCCGTGCTGCTGGCGCCACAAGACGCCAATCATCTTCCGCGCCACGCCGCAATGGTTCATCAGCATGGATCAGAAAGGCCTGCGTCAGCAGTCGCTGGAAGAGATCAAGGGCGTGCAGTGGATCCCGGATTGGGGCCAGGCGCGCATCGAAATGATGGTGGCCAACCGCCCGGACTGGTGCATCTCGCGTCAGCGCACCTGGGGCGTACCGATGTCGCTGTTCGTGCACAAAGAGACCGAGCAGCTGCACCCGCGCACCGTTGAGCTGATGGAAGAAGTGGCCAAGCGCGTCGAGCAAGACGGCATTCAGGCCTGGTGGGATCTGGACGCGGCCGACATCCTCGGCGCGGAAGCCGCCGACTACGTGAAAGTGCCGGATACGCTGGACGTCTGGTTCGATTCCGGTTCTACCCACGCCTCTGTTGTCGATGTGCGCCCTGAATTCAACGGCCACGGCGCCGACATGTATCTGGAAGGCTCCGACCAACACCGCGGCTGGTTCATGTCATCGCTGATGATCTCCACCGCGATGAAGGGCAAGGCGCCTTACAAGGAAGTGCTGACTCACGGCTTCACCGTCGACGGCCAGGGCCGCAAGATGTCCAAGTCGATCGGCAACACCGTCAGCCCGCAGGATGTGATGAACAAGCTCGGCGGCGACATTCTGCGTCTGTGGGTGGCGTCGACCGATTACACCGGCGAGATCGCGGTATCCGACGAGATCCTCAAGCGTTCCGCCGACTCTTACCGCCGCATCCGCAACACCGCGCGCTTCCTGCTGGCCAACCTGAACGGGTTCGAGCCGAGCACCGACTGCGTGGCGCCTGAAGACATGGTGGTGCTGGATCGCTGGGCGGTCGGCCGCGCGCTGGCGGCGCAGCAGGATATCGAGCAGGCTTATGCCAACTACGATTTCCACGAAGTGGTGCAGCGCCTGATGCAGTTCTGTTCGGTCGAGATGGGCTCCTTCTACCTGGATATCATCAAGGATCGTCAGTACACCGCCAAGAGCGACAGCGTCGCCCGCCGCAGCTGCCAGACCGCGCTGTATCACATCGTGGAAGCGCTGGTGCGCTGGATGGCGCCGATCATGTCGTTCACCGCAGACGAGATCTGGGGCTTCATGCCGGGCAAACGCGCGCAGTACGTGTTCACCGAAGAGTGGTACGACGGCCTGTTCGGGTTGGCGGAAGGCGAGCCGATGAACGACGCTTTCTGGGCTGAGCTGCTGAAAGTGCGCGGCGAAGTGAACAAGGTGCTGGAGCAGGCGCGTGCCGACAAACGCCTCGGCGGTTCGCTGGAAGCGGCGGTGACGCTGTATGCCGACAGCGAGCTAGCGGCTCGCCTGAACAGCCTGCAGGATGAGCTGCGCTTCGTGCTGCTGACCTCTGCGGCAAGCGTTGCGCCATTGGCGGATGCGCCGGCCGACGCGCAGGCCTCCGAGCTGCTGAAAGGGCTGAAGATCGCCTTCAGCACGGCGCCAGGTGAGAAGTGCCCGCGCTGCTGGCATTACACCACCGATATCGGTCTGGTGGCGGAGCACGCAGACATCTGCGGCCGCTGTGTGAGCAACGTCGCCGGTGACGGCGAGAAGCGTAACTTTGCCTGAGAACTCGCGCCTGATGAGTAAACCAATTTGTTCGACCGGCCTGCGTTGGCTGTGGGTTGTAGTGGCGGTGCTGGCGCTGGATTTCGGCAGCAAGCAGTGGATCCTCGCTAACTTTACGCTGGGCCAGTCCCAGCCGTTGATCCCGTCGTTCAACCTGTTTTACGCGCGCAACTACGGCGCTGCGTTCAGCTTCCTGGCCGATCACGGCGGTTGGCAGCGCTGGTTCTTCGCCGGCATCGCCATCGCCATCGTCGCGGTGCTGCTGGTGATGATGTACCGCAGCGCGGCGCAGCAGAAGCTGAACAACATCGCCTACGCCTTCATCATCGGCGGGGCGTTGGGCAACCTGTTCGATCGCCTGTGGCACGGTTTTGTGGTCGATTTCATCGACTTCTACGTCGGTGACTGGCACTACCCGACCTTCAATCTGGCGGACAGCTTTATCTGCGTGGGTGCGGCGATGATCGTGCTGGAAGGTTTCCTGTCGCCGGCGAACAAAGGCGCAAAGAGTAAAGGTGAGTAACATGACGGCTCAGATTATCAGTGACAGCGCGGTGCTGGTTCACTTTACGCTGAAACTGGAAGACGGTTCGACCGCCGAATCTACCCGCAGCAGCGGCAAACCGGCGCTGTTCCGTCTGGGTGACGGCAGCCTGTCGGCGCCGCTGGAAGCGCAGCTGCTCGGCCTGCGAGCGGGCGACAAGTGTGCCTTTACCCTGCAGCCGGAAGCGGCGTTCGGCGCGGAGAACCCGGATCTGGTCCAGTTCTTCTCGCGCCGCGACTTCGCGGAAACCGGCGTGCCGGACGTGGGTACCATTATGCTGTTTACCGCCATCGACGGCAGCGAAATGCCGGGCGTGGTGCGCGCGGTGGCGGAGGATTCAATCACCGTCGATTTCAACCATCCGCTGGCGGGCCATCCGGTGACCTTCGACATTGAAGTGCTGGAGATCGATCCGCAGCAGGAGGAGACGCATGCAAATATTGCTGGCTAACCCGCGTGGCTTCTGCGCCGGGGTTGATCGTGCGATCAGCATCGTGGAACGTGCGCTGGAGCTGTATGGCGCGCCGATCTACGTACGGCATGAAGTGGTGCACAACCGCTACGTGGTTGACAGCCTGCGTGAGCGGGGCGCCGTGTTTATCGAAGAGATCGCCGAAGTGCCGGACGGTTCTATCCTGATCTTCTCGGCGCACGGCGTGTCTCAGGCGGTACGCGCCGAAGCCAAGGCGCGCGATCTGACCATGTTGTTCGACGCCACTTGCCCATTGGTGACCAAGGTGCATATGGAAGTGGCGCGCGCCAGCCGCCGCGGCACCGAAGCGATTCTGATTGGCCATGCCGGTCATCCGGAGGTGGAAGGCACCATGGGCCAGTACAGCAACCCGAAGGGCGGCATGTACCTGGTCGAATCGCCGGAAGACGTGTGGAAGCTGCAGGTGAAAGACGAAAGCAATCTGTGCTTCATGACGCAGACCACGCTGTCGGTTGATGATACCTCGGACGTGATTGACGCGCTGCGTCAGCGCTTCCCGAGCATTATCGGTCCGCGTAAGGATGACATTTGCTACGCCACCACCAACCGTCAGGAAGCGGTGCGTAACCTGGCCGGCGATGCGGATGTGGTGCTGGTGGTGGGGTCAAAGAACTCTTCCAACTCTAACCGTCTGGCTGAACTGGCGCAGCGCGTGGGCAAACCGGCTTATCTGATCGATTCGGCGGCGGATATTCAGGAGAGCTGGCTGAGCGAAGCGCGCAATATCGGCGTTACCGCCGGCGCCTCGGCACCGGACGTGCTGGTGCAGGAGGTGATCTCTCGCCTGAAAGCGCTGGGCGGCCTGGACGTGCATGAAATCAGCGGGCGTGAAGAGAACATCGTGTTTGAAGTGCCTAAAGAGCTGCGGGTGGACGTTCGTCAGATTGACTGACATGCGCCGGCGGATGACAGCGGGGAGCTTAGGCTTCCCGTTTTTTTTGGAATCGTGCCGCGTTAAAAATAACATGCCATGCATATTCAAATTTTCTGCTAACTAAAGTCAAATTTATTCTGAGTATTTGAAATAACGGCGGTGTATTTAATTATAAAGGCTGGCGAAAAGTCATTAATCAGAATATCATTAGGCTGCAATCTAAATGAGGCCCGGTGTTGGCAAAGTGATTACAATAATTACAATAATGGATGTTGCAGATGTTTCTTATTTTATTCCTGTCGAATATGTTCTACGGCCGTTAATCCCTTCTCCTGCAAATAGAGTTTCATATGTTCCAGCAACCGTCTGACTTTTAATGGCTGGATCTCCCTGCGCGGCATAATGGCATAGCAATTAATTTCCGGTAACCGCCAATCGGGCAATATTTCAATCAGCTCACCGCTGCGCAATTCACGTTCAACGTTGGCGAAGAAATTGCGAATGATCCCCTTGCCGGTCAGCGCCAACTCCTTCATCGCCATACCGCTGTTGGTGAACAAACGCCCCGTCATACGCATGCGGTGTTCGCCGCCGTCGCGATGGATAAGACGGACAAACTGCGGGTTGCCGAGCGGTGTAAAGGTGACCCAGTGGTGATGGCTCAGCGCCTGCGGTGAATCCGGCACGCCGTGGTGTGCCAGGTAGGCCGGTGAGGCGCATAACACTTCACGGCAGCGCGCCAGCCGCGTGGAAACGTAGCTGGAGTCGGCCAGCACGCCGCCACGTATCGCCAGATCGATGCGTTGCGTGATGAGGTCTATCTTCTCATCGTGGATTTCCAGTCGCAGCGTAAGCTGCGGGTGTTCATCGAGGAAGCTTTGCAGCGCCGGCACCAGATAGTGGGTGGCGAATTCAGTGGAGGTGGCGACACGCAGTTCGCCGACCAGCTCGCCACGCAGCGCGGCGATCCGTTGTTGGCCACGTTCGGCTGCGTGGATCATCAGCAGGCAATCTTCATAAAAACACAATCCTGCTTCGGTCAGACTCAATGAACGCGTCGATCGCAACAGTAATTGAATGCCCAGATGTTCCTCCAGCTGGCGAATATGTTGGCTGACGGCGGAGGTCGTCATGCCCAATTCTTTTGCCGCCATGCTGAATGCGCCGCAATCGACCACTTTTGAGAAAATGGCCATGCGTTTTAAAATATTGCTCATAGTTTGTTAAGCACAACTTAACCAAGATTGTGAATTATACGGGCTAATAATATAGCACCATCTCTTCTATATTGCCTGAAGCATATAAACGCCGGGCTGATTATTATTTTGCAGAGATTTTTTCTCTTTTTGATAAATCTTATTGCGCTTATCAATAATACACCCGCGCCACATCGCAACAGGAGCTCATTGTGGACAGCGCTCAGAAAGAAGAAATATCGTTAAAGATCCTACGTGAATTATTGCAATACCGCCGCCGTTTCCCCGGCGACGACACCTCGATCGCCGAAGAAGAACGGCGGGTCACTCAGGTGCAATTGCCGCGCATTCGGGCATTCATCGAAAACGAGCAACGTATCGAATTCGTGCTGCCGGCCTTCCCGACCAAGTCGCCCAACACCAACAAGGTGATCGGTGCGGTGCCGGACATGGCGGAGCGGCTGTCGCTGATCTTCCTCAACTCGCTGTGCCAGCGCATTCAGCTCTATTACCCGCCGGGGGCGCATATCGTTATCTGCTCCGACGGTCACGTGTTCGGCGATCTGATCCGCGTCAGCGACGACGCGATCAACCACTATCAGCGCGAGATTGAAAGCCTGCTGCATGAAGTGGGCGCGACATACCTGAGCGTGTTCAACCTCGGCGATGTCAAAGGCCTGGCGGAGCATACCGATGATTATGATCTGCTGCGCCGATTGTTGGTGGAGGGCTATGCCGAATCGGAAGAGGCGATCAAACAGCAACTGATGCAGGACGAACAGGGCCTCTTGCTGTACCGCGCCATCACGCGTTTCCTGTATGAAGACAGCCAACTGCCGGGCTACAGCGGTTCCAACGCCGCGCTGCAGAAAGACGCCAAACAGCGCGCTTGCGGCGTGATCCAGCGCAGCTGGGCCTGGGGCAATCTGCTGGCGCAGCACTTCCCGGCGGCGATCCGTCTGTCGATTCACCCGCAGCCGGTCGACAGTCTGAAAATGGGTATCCACATGATGCCGACCAAAGACGACTGGCTGACGCCGTGGCACGGCGTGGCAGCCAACGTGAACGGCCAGTTCGTGCTGATGAAACGTAAAGACGCGCAGAGCCTGGACGGCGAGCTGGTAGAGATCCGCGGCACGCCGAGCCATTACCTGATCGAACAACCGCAGATGGCCTGAGGCCGCTGCATGCTTTTGCGCCCGAAATCCTGACGGGCGCGTTTTTGACGGCACGTTGCCGTGTGAGCAGCACATTCGATGCAAGGAGAATACTGATGAACAACCAACCGCTTAATTGCCATATCCAACCGAATACCCCGTTCGGCGCGATCCTGACGCCGCAGCATCCGGGGCAAAAGATCGGCGAGCTACCGGTGGCGGCGCTGCGAGCGCTGGCGCAGGAGCACCACTTGCTGGTGCTGCGCGGATTCGACTCCGGTTTCAGCGATGGGGAGGTTCTGACGCGCTACGCCGAGCAGTGGGGCGAGATCATGATGTGGCCGTTCGGCGCGGTGCTGGACGTGAAGGAACATCCTGACGCCAAGGATCATATTTTCGACAGCAGCTACGTCCCGCTGCATTGGGATGGCATGTATAAGCCGACCATCCCCGAGTTCCAGCTGTTCCACTGCGTGGCGGCGCCGTCGCAGGACGAAGGCGGGTGCACTACCTTCGTCGATACCACGCGGCTGCTGGCCAATGCGGACGAAGCGTTGCTGGATCAGTGGCTGTCGGTGTCGATCACCTACCGCATCAAGCAGGTGGTGCATTACGGCGGAGAAGTCTGTTCGCCGTTGGTGGTGCAGCACCCGAACGGCAGGGGCTTGATCATGCGCTACAATGAACCGCCGACGGAGGGGAAAAAATTCCTCAACCAGCATGCGCTGGAATATCACGGCGTGCCGGAACAACAGCAGGAACAGTTCCATCACACTCTGCAGCAGCACCTGTACGATCCGCGTCACTATTATGCCCATCAGTGGCAACAGGGCGACGTGGTGGTGGCGGACAATTTCTCGCTGCTGCACGGCCGTGAGGGCTTTACTGCCCGTTCCGCGCGTCATTTGCAGCGCGTGCATATTCAGAGCAACCCGGTGTGCGCCAATCTGGCGCTGAAGCCTGCCAACGCAGAAGCGTAAAGGAGCATTATGGCAAGGATACTGATGGCGGCGGTCGCCACTCCGGGGCACGTCTACCCGATGTTGGCCATCGCTCGCCACCTGGTTGCCCAAGGGCATCAGGTGCGGGTGATGACCGGCGCGCTGTTCCGCGAACGCGCCGAAGCGGCTGGGGCGAGCTTCGTGCCGTTCGACGCGCAGGTGGATTTCGACTATCGCCACCTGGAGGAGCATTTCCCCGAGCGCGCCGCGCTGCCGCCGGGCAATGCGCAGATGGCGCTGGCGCTGAAAGATTTCTTCGCCGCGCCGATCCCACTGTTGGATCGTCAGCTGCGTGCGGCCATCGCCGCCGAAAAGACCGATCTGCTGATGGTGGAGAACTGCTTCTACGGCGTGCTGCCGCTGCTGCAGTCCGCCGAACGGCCGCCGGTCTTCGGGATCGGCGTCACGCCGCTGTCGTATTCTTCGCGCGACGCCATTTTCTATGGCCCGCGCATCCCGCCGGCGCTGCTGCCGCGGGCGCTGACCCGCGAGCAATTGGTGGATGAAGCGACGCGGGTGTTGCTTGATGAGGTGCAGCAAAGCTTTGATGCCGCGCTGGTGCAAGCGGGCGGGCGGCCGCTGAATCGCCCGTTTACCGATGCGCTGATCGGCGGCTGCGAGCGTTTCCTGCAGTTGGCCACCACGGCGCTGGAATATGAGCGCGACGACCTGCCGAGCGGTGTGCGCTTCGTCGGGCCGCTGCGCAGCGGTGGTCAACCGGCCGCGGAAGAGGCGCTGTGGGAGGAGGACGATCGTCGGCCGCTGGTGATCGTGTCTCAGGGCACGCTGGCCAATGTCGATCTGCATCAGCTGATCGTGCCGACGCTGCAGGCGCTGGCGCATCTGCCGGTGCGGGTGTTGGCCACCACCGGCGGGCGAGCGACCGAAGGGCTGATGGACGCGTTGCCGGACAACGCCCGAGTGCGGGCGTTCATCTCCTTCGAACACTGGTTATCGCAGGCGGCGCTGCTGATCACCAACGGCGGTTACGGCTCGATCAACTATGCGCTGGACAGCGGCGTGCCGCTGATTGTCGCCGGCACCGGCGAGGACAAGCTGGAGGCGGCCGCGCGCGTGGTGGCCGCCGGCTGCGGCATCAGTCTGCACACCAGCACGCCGAGCGCAGAACAGATCCTGGCGGCGGCGTCGCGTATTCTGCAGCAGCCGATCTATCGGCAACGCGCAGCGCTGGTGCGTGAGGACTATGCCCGCCACGATGCGCTCACGGCGATCGCCAACGAAGTGGCCGCCATTACCGCCTGACCTCGCAGTGTTCCTTTCCCCAGGCGCCGTTTTCGGCGCCTTTTTTCTGCATTTTCTTGCCATGGAAACTGCATGATTATGTACAATCGTCGCAGGCCGCCAAATCGGTTGAATGTTAATCTCACGACAGCGCCGCTGATGAAAGCGGGGGAATATCATAATTTTCTAATTATGAAATGAATCCTCTGGCGACGCTGAAGTGGGACGGTTACCCTGAATCGATAGCCTAATGGGATAGGCGTCAAAACAAGAAGAGAGCAAGCATGAGTGATTCACAAATCCGCATTGCGATTGCGGGCGCCGGCGGCCGGATGGGCCGTCAGTTGATCCAGGCGGTGCAGCAGGCGGAAGGCGTGGTGTTGGGAGCGGCGCTGTCGCGCCCGGGTTCAAGCCTGATCGGCGTCGACGCCGGCGAGCTGGCGGGCATCGGCGCGCTGGGCGTCAAGGTGAGCGACAGTCTGGATAACGTGGCGAGCGAGTTCGACATTCTGATCGACTTCACCCGCCCTGAAAGCACCCTGGGCTACCTGGAATTTTGCGTGGCGCACCATAAGGCGATGGTGATTGGTACCACCGGCTTTGATGACGCCGGCAAGCAGGCGATCCGCGATGCGGCGCAGCATATCGGCATCGTGTTCGCCGCCAACTTCAGCGTCGGCGTCAACCTGGTGTTGAAACTGCTGGAGAAGGCCGCACAGGTGATGGGCGACTATACCGATATCGAAATCGTCGAGGCGCACCACCGCCACAAAGTGGATGCGCCGTCGGGCACGGCATTGGCCATGGGCGAAGCGATCGCCGGCGCGCTGGGGCGCGACCTGAAAAGCTGCGCGGTCTATGCGCGCGAAGGGCATACCGGCGAACGCGATCCGAAAAGCATCGGCTTTGCCACCATCCGCGCCGGCGACATCGTCGGCGAGCACACCGCGATGTTCGCCGACATCGGTGAACGGGTGGAAATCACCCATAAGGCCTCCAGCCGTATGACTTTTGCCAGCGGCGCGGTGCGCGCGGCTTCCTGGTTGCATAACCGGGATAAAGGCCTATTTGATATGCGCGATGTGCTAAGTTTGGACCAGATATAACTAAATTGAATACCATCGTGATGTGGTTGTGTTGATCATAATGCTATGATAATAGGGCAATAATTTTATTGTCCTTTTTTTTAACATGATAAATATTATGTTTTGTTTACTTTGTCATTGAAGTGGTTGTTTTTGTGTGTTTATCCTGCTGATTACCTCCGTTTTTTCCGCTTACAGCTTTTTTAGCGTCTTTTTCGTCCCATTCTGGCCGCGTTTTCCGTCATTCTTCCCCGCAACCGTTTCCTAGCCCCGGTTTTCTGTGTTTTTATCGCCGCTCACGCCGCATGAGCGCCGAGAACTGCAAAAATAAAACAAAAAATGGCAGTTTGGGTAGACAAGCCAGGCACTCATCATTAAAATGCGCCCAATTTGCCAAAAATTGGCCTCGCGGACGGTTTTTGCATTGATTTAGATCGCGATATCTGAATTAATATGCAAATATTGTGATTGATTATTCCTCGGAGGATGTTTTGATAAAGTCAGCGCTATTGGTTCTGGAAGACGGAACCCAATTCCACGGTCGGGCCATCGGGGCAGAGGGAACGGCAGTGGGGGAAGTGGTCTTCAATACGTCGATGACCGGTTATCAAGAAATCCTCACTGATCCTTCCTATTCCCGCCAGATCGTTACTCTTACTTATCCTCATATCGGCAATGTCGGCACCAATGCTTCCGACGAAGAATCCTCCGCAGTACACGCCCAAGGCCTCGTCATTCGTGACCTCCCGCTGATCGCCAGCAACTACCGCAGTGAAGAAAGCCTGTCCGACTACCTCAAGCGTCACAACATCGTGGCGATCGCCGATATCGATACCCGTAAATTGACCCGCCTGCTGCGCGAAAAAGGCGCCCAGAACGGCTGCATCATCGCCGCCGACTCGCCGGACGCCGCGCTGGCCCTGGCCAAGGCGCAAGGCTTCCCGGGGTTGAAGGGCATGGATTTGGCGAAAGAGGTCACCACTCAAGAGGCCTACAGCTGGCAGCAAGGCAGCTGGACGCTTGAAGGCGATCTGCCGGAAGCCAAAACCGCCGCGGAACTGCCGTTCCACGTGGTGGCTTACGACTACGGCGCCAAGCGCAACATCTTGCGCATGCTGGTGGATCGCGGCTGTCGCCTGACCGTGGTGCCGGCGCAGACCCCAGCCGACGAAGTGCTGAAAATGAATCCGGACGGCATCTTCCTGTCCAACGGCCCGGGCGACCCGGAGCCGTGCGACTACGCCATCGCCGCCATCAAACAGTTCCTGGAAACCGACATTCCGGTGTTCGGCATCTGCCTGGGCCACCAGCTGCTGGCGCTGGCCAGCGGGGCGAAAACCATGAAGATGAAGCTCGGCCACCACGGCGGCAACCACCCGGTGAAGGATCTGGACAACAACACCGTGATGATCACCGCGCAGAACCACGGCTTTGCGGTAGATGAAAACAACCTGCCGGCGAACCTGCGCGTGACGCACAAATCGCTGTTCGACCACACGGTGCAGGGCATTCACCGCACCGACAAGGCGGCGTTCAGCTTCCAGGGGCACCCGGAAGCCAGCCCAGGCCCGCACGACGCCGCGCCGCTGTTCGATCACTTTATCGAACTGATTGAGACTTACCGTTCTAACGCCAAATAATCAGGAGCAGTAAAAAATGCCAAAACGTACAGACATAAAAAGCATCCTGATCCTCGGCGCGGGTCCGATCGTTATCGGCCAGGCGTGTGAGTTCGACTACTCGGGCGCCCAGGCGTGTAAAGCGCTGCGCGAAGAGGGCTACCGCGTCATTCTGGTCAACTCCAACCCGGCGACCATCATGACCGACCCGGAGATGGCCGACGCGACCTACATTGAGCCGATCCACTGGGAAGTGGTGCGCAAGATCATCGAAAAAGAGCGCCCGGATGCGGTGCTGCCGACCATGGGCGGCCAGACGGCGCTGAACTGCGCGCTGGAACTGGAGCGTCAGGGCGTGCTGGCCGAGTTCGGCGTCACCATGATCGGCGCGACCGCCGATGCCATCGACAAGGCCGAAGACCGCCGCCGTTTCGACGTGGCGATGAAGAAAATCGGTTTGGATACCGCGCGTTCCGGCATCGCGCACACCATGGAAGAAGCGCTGGCGGTAGCCGCTGACGTCGGCTTCCCGTGCATCATCCGCCCTTCCTTTACCATGGGCGGCACCGGCGGCGGCATCGCCTACAACCGCGAAGAGTTCGAAGAGATCTGCGAACGCGGTCTGGACCTGTCGCCGACCAACGAGCTGCTGATCGACGAATCGCTGATCGGTTGGAAAGAGTACGAGATGGAAGTGGTGCGTGATAAGAACGACAACTGCATCATCGTTTGCTCCATCGAAAACTTCGACGCCATGGGCATCCACACCGGCGACTCGATCACCGTTGCGCCGGCCCAGACCCTGACCGACAAGGAATACCAAATCATGCGCAACGCCTCGATGGCGGTGCTGCGTGAGATCGGCGTTGAAACCGGCGGTTCCAACGTGCAGTTCTCGGTTAACCCGAAAACCGGCCGCCTGATCGTCATCGAGATGAACCCGCGCGTGTCGCGCTCTTCGGCGCTGGCGTCGAAAGCCACCGGCTTCCCGATCGCTAAGATCGCCGCCAAACTGGCAGTGGGCTATACCCTCGATGAGCTGATGAACGACATCACCGGCGGCCGCACTCCGGCGTCGTTCGAGCCGTCCATCGACTACGTCGTGACCAAGATCCCGCGCTTCAACTTCGAGAAGTTCGCCGGCGCCAACGATCGCCTGACTACCCAGATGAAGTCGGTCGGCGAAGTGATGGCCATCGGCCGCACCCAGCAGGAGTCGCTGCAGAAAGCGCTGCGCGGTCTGGAAGTGGGCGCCACCGGCTTCGATCCGAAAGTGAGCCTGGACGATCCGGAAGCGCTGACCAAAATCCGCCGCGAGCTGAAAGACGCCGGTTCCGACCGCATCTGGTACATCGCCGACGCCTTCCGGGCCGGTCTGTCGGTCGACGGCGTCTTCAACCTGACCAACGTCGATCGCTGGTTCCTGGTGCAGATTGAAGAGCTGGTGCGCCTGGAAGAGCAGGTAGCCGAAGCGGGCATCAATGGCCTGGACAAAGACTTCCTGCGCACGTTGAAGCGCAAGGGCTTCGCCGATGCGCGTCTGGCCAAGCTAGCCGGTGTCGCCGAGAGCGAAATTCGCAAGCTGCGTCACAGCCACGGTCTGCATCCGGTGTACAAGCGCGTGGATACCTGCGCGGCGGAATTCGCCACCGACACCGCCTACATGTACTCCACCTATGAAGAAGAGTGCGAGTCCAACCCGACCAACGACCGGCCGAAAGTGATGGTGTTGGGCGGCGGGCCGAACCGTATCGGCCAAGGCATCGAGTTTGACTACTGCTGCGTGCACGCCTCTCTGGCGCTGCGCGAAGACGGTTACGAGACCATCATGGTCAACTGTAACCCGGAAACCGTCTCCACCGACTACGACACCTCGGACCGCCTGTACTTTGAGCCGGTGACCCTGGAAGACGTGCTGGAAATCGTGCGCATCGAGAAACCAAAAGGCGTTATCGTACAGTACGGCGGCCAGACCCCGCTGAAGCTGGCGCGTGAGCTGGAAGCCGCAGGCGTGCCGATCATCGGTACCAGCCCGGACGCCATCGACCGTGCCGAAGACCGCGAACGCTTCCAGCAGGCGGTCAACCGCCTGGGCCTGAAGCAGCCGGCCAACGCCACCGTTACCGCCATCGAGCAGGCGGTAGAGAAGGCGGCGGGCATCGGCTATCCGCTGGTAGTGCGTCCTTCCTACGTGCTGGGCGGCCGGGCGATGGAAATCGTCTATGACGAAACCGACCTGCGCCGTTATTTCCAGACCGCGGTCAGCGTGTCCAACGATGCGCCGGTGTTGCTGGACCGCTTCCTGGACGACGCGGTGGAAGTGGACGTCGATGCTATCTGCGACGGCGAGCGCGTGCTGATTGGCGGCATCATGGAGCACATCGAGCAGGCGGGCGTGCACTCCGGCGACTCCGCGTGCTCACTGCCGGCGTACACCCTGAGCCAGGAAATTCAGGACGTGATGCGTCGCCAGGTGGAAAAACTGGCGTTCGAGCTGCAGGTGCGCGGTCTGATGAACGTGCAGTTCGCGGTGAAAGACAACGAAGTCTACCTGATTGAAGTCAACCCGCGCGCCGCGCGTACCGTGCCGTTCGTGTCCAAAGCGACCGGCGTGCCGCTGGCCAAAGTGGCCGCGCGCGTGATGGCGGGCAAAACGCTGGTTGAGCAGGGCGTGACCGAAGAAATTATCCCGCCGTACTACTCGGTGAAAGAAGTGGTGCTGCCGTTCAACAAATTCCCGGGCGTCGACCCGATTCTGGGGCCGGAAATGCGCTCTACCGGGGAAGTGATGGGCGTAGGCCGCACCTTCGCGGAAGCCTTCTCCAAAGCGATGCTGGGCAGCAACTCGGGCATGAAGAAGCAGGGCCGCGCGCTGCTGTCGGTGCGCGAAGGCGATAAAGCCCGCGTGGTCGATTTGGCCGCCAGCCTGCTGAAGCAGGGCTTCGAGTTGGATGCCACCCACGGCACCGCGGTGGTGCTGGGCGAAGCGGGCATCAACCCGCGTCTGGTCAACAAGGTGCACGAAGGGCGTCCGCACATTCAAGACCGTATCAAGAACGGCGAGTACACCTACATCGTCAACACCACGGCAGGCCGCCAGGCGATTGAGGACTCCAAGCTGATTCGCCGCAGCGCCCTGCAGTACAAGGTGCACTACGACACCACGCTGAACGGCGGCTTTGCCACCGCGATGGCGCTGAAAGCGGATCCGACCGAGCAGGTGACTTCGGTGCAGGAAATGCACGCGCGTATCGGCAAGTAACCGCGCGAGAACGTTATGCCAGGGCGCTGCAGATGCAGCGCCTTTTTTTATTCAGCGAATTTGTCGGCTGGTGTTAAAAATTTCCGCTATCAATCAGTGGGCAAACTGTCACTCTGTGTGATTGGTATATGCTTGGTGTATTGGCAAGAAACGAAGGAACGACGATAACAATGATTCTGATAATTTATGCTCACCCGTATCCCCGGCATTCGCATGCCAATCAGCGCCTGCTGCAGGCGGTGAGGGATCTCCCCGAGGTAGAGGTGCGCTCGCTGTATGAGCTGTACCCCGATTTCAATATCGATATCAACGCCGAGCAACAGGCGCTGGAGCGCGCCGACCTGGTGGTGCTGCAGCATCCGATGCAGTGGTACAGCTTCCCGCCGCTGTTGAAGCTGTGGATCGACAAAGTGCTGGAGCACGGCTGGGCCTACGGCCACGACGGCAATGCGCTGGTGGGTAAAGACTGCCTGTGGGCAGTGACCAGCGGCGGCGACGAGCACCACTTCGAGCTGGGCGACTTTCCTAACTTCGCTACGCTGGCGCAGCCGCTGCAGGCTACGGCGATCTATTGCGGCATGAACTGGCAACCTTATTTCGCCGTGCACAACACCTTTACCTGCAACGAGCCGGCGCTGCTCGCCGCCGGCGAAGCCTACCGCCAGCGGTTGGTTGACTACCTGATGGAACATGCCGAAGCGGAAACCCGGGAGGCCAGCCATGGATAACCATCACATGATGATCGAGGGACTGATCTACCTCGGCTCCGCGGCGCTGTTCGTGCCGATCGCGGTGCGACTGGGGCTGGGCTCGGTGCTTGGCTACCTGATCGCCGGCTGTATTATCGGCCCCTGGGGGCTGAAGCTGGTGTCGGATGCCGAGTCGATCCTGACCTTCGCCGAGATCGGCGTGGTGCTGATGTTGTTTATCATCGGCCTGGAGCTGGATCCCAAGCGGCTGTGGACGCTGCGCGCCTCGGTGTTCGGCGGCGGCAGCATCCAAATGGTGGGCTGTGGCCTGGCGCTGAGCGCCTTCTGTTACTTCCTCGGCCTCAACTGGAAGGTGGCGCTGCTGATCGGCTTGACGCTGGCGCTTTCATCTACCGCCATCGCCATGCAGGCGATGAGCGAACGTAATTTGACGCCGTCGCCAATCGGCCGCAGCGCGTTTGCGGTGCTGCTGTTCCAGGATATCGCGGCGATCCCGCTGGTGGCGATGATCCCGCTGCTCGCCAGCAGCGGCGCCACCACCACGCTGGGCGCTTTCGTACTGTCGGCGGCCAAGGTGGTGGGCGCGTTGACGATGGTGGTGCTGCTCGGCCGCTACGTCACCCGCCCGCTGCTGCACTTCGTCGCCCGTTCGGGCATGCGCGAGGTGTTCAGCGCCGTGGCGCTGTTCCTGGTGTTCGGTTTTGGCATCCTGCTGGAGATGGCCGGACTGTCGATGGCGATGGGGGCGTTCCTCGCCGGGGTACTGCTGGCGAGCTCGGAATACCGTCACGCACTGGAGAGCGATATTCAGCCGTTCAAGGGGTTGCTGCTGGGGCTGTTCTTTATCGGCGTTGGCATGTCGATTGACTTCGGCACCCTGTTCCATCACCCGCTGCTGATCGCCTCGCTGCTGCTGGGCTTTATGTTGATCAAGGCGGCGCTGCTGTGGCTGATTGGGCCGCTGCTCGGGGTGCCGAAGCGCCAGCGCGGCCTGTTCGCCATTCTGCTGGGCCAGGGCAGTGAGTTTGCCTTTGTGATTTTCAGCGCCGCGCAGCTGGCCGGCGTATTGCCGGTCGAATGGGCCAAATCGCTGACGCTGGCGGTAGCGCTGTCGATGGCGGCCACGCCGCTGTTGTTGGTGATCGCCGCGCAGCTGGAAAAAAATGCGCCGAAAGAGGAGCGCCCGGCTGACGTCATCGACGACGAGAATGCCAGCGTGATCATTGCCGGCTTCGGCCGTTTCGGCCAGATCGCCGGCCGTTTGCTGTTGGCCAACGGCGTGCACACCGTGGTACTGGATCACGATCCGGACCATATTGAAACGCTGCGCAAATTCGACACCAAGGTGTTTTACGGCGACGCCACGCGGGCCGATCTGCTGGAGGCCGCCGGCGCCGCTCACGCCAAGGTGCTGATCAACGCCATCGACGATGTGGAAGACAGCCTGGCGTTAACCGAGCTGGCCAGGCAGCACTTCCCGCATCTGAAGGTGGTGGCGCGGGCGCGCGACGTCGATCACTGGTATCAGCTGCGGCAGCTGGGGGTGGAAAAACCGGAGCGCGAAACTTTCGAAAGCTCGCTGCGCATCGGCCGTGAAACGCTGGAACTGCTGGGGCTGGACGCCTATGAGGCGCGCGAGAAGGCGGACACGTTCCGCCGCTATAACCTGAAGATGCTGGAAGACACGCTGGAGAATTATCAGGATACTGAATTCCGTATCGCCAGCCTGCAGCGAGCCAAGGAGATGCTCAGTGCGGCCATCGAGCAGGATCAGAATCGGCTGTCGCGGGTGCAGCAGACCGGCTGGCGCGGCAGTATCGACGGCAAGGCGCCGGAAGATGAGGTGGTGGAAGCCAAAGGATAACAGCAGGGGCGCCGTAATGGCGCCCCGTTTATTTGCTTAGCTCAACGCGACCTTGATCCCTAAGGCGATCAGCATGCCGCCCAGCAATTTGTCGACGACCTTCTGCGTCTTTTCCAGCCCGCGGCGCACCGGCCCGCTTTGGATCAGGAACACCAGCAGCGGCCACCAGATGACCGACAGGCCGAGAATAATCCCCGCGTACCACAGCTTGTCGCCCAGGCCGGAATCGATCTGCAGCACCTGGGTAAATACCGCCAGGAAGAACAGGGTGGCTTTCGGGTTCAGCAGGTTGCACAGGTAGCCTTGCGCAAAGGCGCTCTTCAGGCTGACCTGCTGCTGCGGCAGATTGCTGACGTTCATTTTGCCGCCGCCGCGCGACAGCAGCGCCTGGATGCCGATCCACACCAGATAGACCGCCCCGGCGTATTTCAGCAGGTTAAACAGCCACGGCGTGGTGGTGATCACCACCGCCAGCCCGGCGACGCAGTAGGACATGTGGGTGGCGACACCGCAGATCACGCCGAATGCGGTCATCATGGCGGCTAGCCGAGGATAGCGGGCGGCGTTTTTGATCACCAGGAAAAAATCCGGGCCGGGGGAGAGCATGCCGAGGGCGGCAATGCCGGCGACGAACAGCGAAGTTTCAAGCATGGGAGCGTCTCGCGCAAAAGACAGAGTTCTGGCGATAATAACGCCGCTTCCTCTGATGCGCATCAACCCAATGAGGTATTGTTAGGCTCTATGATAATAATTCATCTACCGCCAGCGACGGAGCACCATGCAGCAGACTACCGCCACAGAGAGGCCGGAGCCGCACCGGCAACAGCGTGAAATTACCCGCTTGTGCATTCAATGCGCGCTGCTGCTGTTGCAGCACGGCGCCGAGAGCACGGTGGTGGAACAGCTGTCGACCCGCCTGGGGTTGGCGCTGGGGATGGACAGCGTGGAAAGTTCAATCTCCGCCAATGCGGTGGTGTTGACCACCCTCAGCCACGGCGCCTGCCTGACCACCACCCGCAAGAATGTCGATCGCGGCATCAATATGCAGGTGGTGACCGAAGTGCAGCATATCGTGATCCTCGCCGAGCATCGCCTGGCGGATGCGCACGACGTGGCGCGTCGCTTTGAAAGGATCCGGCCGCTGCGCTACCCGCGCTGGCTGGTGGTGCTGATGGTGGGCCTGTCCTGTGGATGTTTCAGCATGCTCAACGGCGGCGGCGGCGACGCCTTTTTGGTGACCTTTATCGCCAGCGGCGCGGCGATGCTGGTGCGCCAGATCCTCACCGCCCGCCAGATGAATCCGCTGATCAATTTTTGCCTGACGGCGTTTGTCGCTACGTCGATATCTGGGCTGCTGCTGCGCCTACCGGCGTTTAAAGAGACCTCGAGCGTGGCGATGGCCGCCAGCGTGCTGTTGCTGGTGCCGGGCTTCCCGCTGATCAACGCAGTGGCCGATATGTTTAAGGGGCACGTCAACACCGGGCTGGCGCGCTGGGCGATGGCCAGCCTGCTGACGCTGGCCACCTGCATCGGGGTGGTGATGGCGATGTCGCTGTGGGATCTGCGGGGGTGGTCATGACTCTGCTGTGGGCATTGTTGCAGGAGATGCTGTTGGCGGCGGTACCGGCGCTGGGCTTCGCCATGGTGTTCAACGTACCGCTGCGCGCGCTGCGCTATTGCGCGTTGCTCGGGGCAATCGGGCGCGGCTCGCGCATGTTGATGATGCACGCTGGCATGAATATCGAGTGGGCGTCACTGCTGGCGGCGATCCTGATCGGTATCATCGGCATCTACTGGTCGCGCTGGCTGTTGGCGCATCCGAAGGTGTTCACCGTGGCGGCGGTGATCCCGATGTTCCCCGGCATTTCCGCCTATACCGCGATGATAACTGTGGTAGAGATCTCGCATCTTGGCTACAGCGAAGCCTTGATGGAGACCATGATCACCAACTTCCTCAAGGCCAGTTTCATCGTCGGCGCGTTGTCGATCGGCCTGTCGTTACCGGGCCTGTGGCTGTATCGCAAACGCCCCGGCGTGTGAAATTTCCCGGCGGGCGATCGTTGGTTATTAGATATGCTGATAAGAGCTATCTTATATATTCATCTTGCTTGATTAGCCTATCGACGGCACTCAGGCCTTTACGTATAGTGTCACCAATTTTGCTGCCTACACAGGGTTAAACAATGATTATCAGCCTGATCGCTGCCTTGGCGGCGGATCGCGTTATTGGCATGGAAAACGCCATGCCGTGGCACCTGCCGGCGGACCTGGCGTGGTTTAAACGCAACACGTTGAATAAGCCGGTTATTATGGGCCGCAAGACCTTCGAGTCCATCGGCCGCCCGCTGCCGGGCCGCCACAATATCGTTTTGAGCAGCCGCCCAGGTAATGCCGCCGGGGTGACCTGGGTGACCTCGCTGGATGAGGCGCTGGCCGCCGCGGGTGAGGTGGAAGAAGTGATGGTGATCGGCGGTGGGCGCATCTATACCCAGCTGCTGCCGCGCGCCGATCGCCTGTACCTGACGCACATCGACGCCGAAGTCGGCGGCGATACTCACTTCCCGGATTACGAGCCGGACGAGTGGGAAACCACGTTCAGCGAATTCCACGACGCCGACGAGCTGAATTCGCACAGCTACTGCTTCGAAATCCTGCAGCGCCGCTGATTTCAGCGCGTTAGCCAGCTATCCCCGGGGGCGCAAGCAATTGCGCCCCCGGTCTTTTTGCGCCGGTCATTCGTAACCTTTCCGTCACATTACCTGATTAGTATGAAGCCCAACTCCGAGCGCCACGGCAACTCTGGTGAATCTTGACCGCGGCGCCATAACTAAAAAGGTAACCACGTTATGACCAAGCAAATTGAGCAATTAGACGCCGACCGCCTGATCGATCCCACTCGCCGCAAGCTGCTGCTCGGCAGCGCCGGCGCCGTCGGCCTGGCCGGTTTTCTCGGCGGCGGCATCTGGTCGGTCTCCGCCGAGGCGTTAGCCGAGGATCTGCCGCCGAACACGCTGCTGGGTTTCCGGGGCATCGCCGCGTCTACCGCCGATGAAGTGACGATAGCGACAGGCTACCGCGCCGAGGTGCTGATCTCCTGGGGCGAGCCGCTGGTGGACGGCGCGCCGGCCTTCGATCCGCAGGGCAACAACAGCGCCGCCGATCAGGAAAAACAGTTTGGCGACAACAACGATGGCATGAGCTTCTTCCCTATCGATGACAATCACGGCGTGATGGCCATCAATAACGAATACGTTAACGAGCAGTACCTGTTCGCCCACGGCGGCGCCAAGGCCACCAGCCTGGAAGAGGTGCGCAAATCGCAGGCGGCGCACGGCGTCTCCATTGTCGCGGTCAAGCGGGTCGGCGACGGCCAGCGCTGGGCGGTGGAGCGCCCGTCGCGCTATAACCGCCGCATCACCGCCAACAGCGAGATGCAATTCAGCGGCCCGGCCGCCGGACATCCGCTGTTGCAGACCGCCGCCGATCCGAGCGGCCGCAAGGTGCTGGGCACGTTCGGCAATTGCGCCAACGGCAAGACGCCGTGGGGCACCTACCTGACCTGCGAGGAAAACTTCGACACCTATTTCGGCACCCGTCAGGCCGATTATCGAACCACGCCGGAACAGAAGCGCTACACGCTGAAGGTCAACGAACCGGAGCGCAACTGGCCGGACTATGACGAGCGCTTCGATGTGGCGAAGAATCCCAACGAATTCAACCGCCACGGCTGGATCGTCGAGATCGATCCGTTGAATCCGACCTCGACGCCCATCAAGCACACCGCGCTCGGCCGCTTCAAACATGAAAACGCGGCGGTGACCGTGGCCAAAGACGGCCGTCTGGTGGTGTATATGGGCGACGACGAGCGCGGTGAACATATCTATAAGTACGTTTCCAAAGGCGTGGTCGACGCCGCCAATCCGGCCAACAATCGCACGCTGCTGGACGAGGGAACGCTGTACGTGGCGCAGTTCGACGGCGACGAAGCCGGCACGCCGCTGAAGGGCAAAGGGCGCTGGATTGCGCTCGAGTTCGGCAAGAACGGCCTGACGCCGGAGAACGGCTTCCGCGACGAGGCCGAAGTGCTGATCTTCGCCCGCAAGGCGGCGCAGCAGGTCGGCGCCACCAAGATGGATCGCCCTGAGTGGATCGCGGTCAACCCGCATGACGGGCGCGCGTACTGCACGCTGACCAACAACAGCAAGCGCGGCGAGGAAGGGATGCCGTTGAACGCCGCCAACCCGCGACCGAACAATATCTACGGCCAAATCATTCGCTGGGACGAGGGCGGCGACGCCACCGCCGACGTCTTCGCCTGGGACATCTATGCGTTGTGCGGCAACCCGATCGCCCACCCCGAAGGCGTCAACCGCGGCACGCCGAATATCACGGCGGAAAATACCTTCAACAGCCCGGACGGGCTGGGCTTCGATCGCGCCGGCCGCCTGTGGATCCTCACCGACGGCAAGTACAGCAACAAGGGCGATTACGTCGGGCAGGGCAACAACCAGATGCTGGTGGGCGATCCGGTCAGCGGCGAGATCCGCCGTTTCATGGTGGGGCCAAAGTCCTGCGAACTGACCGGCCTCACCTTCACCCCGGACTACAAGACGATGTTCGTCAACGTACAGCATCCGGGAGAAGAGGGCGATTCGCACTTCCCGAACAACAGCCCGCGCCCGCGTTCATCGGTGTTGATGATCACGCGTGAAGATGGCGGAGTGATTGGAGCGTAAGGCGGCAATCAATACAGAACAAAGGCGGCCACCGGGCCGCCTTTATCGTTTCAGGATGCGGCTAATCTGCCGGCGTGGTCAGGCGCTTCGCCGCGATTGGCGGGTTGCGTGAAGTAACGGCGGTCTTCCCAGCGCAGCATCGTCAGATCGCCGCCCCAGCAGCAGCCGGTATCCAGCCCGATCACGCCCTCCGGCGTACCCTTGCCTTCCAGCGAGGCCCAGTGGCCGAAGATGATGGTGTATTCCGGATCCACCAGGCGCGGCAGCTCGAACCACGGTTTCAGCGGCGCCGGCGCGCTGCCCGGCGCATCTTTGCAGATCATGTCGAGCTGGCCGTTGGGGAAGCAGTAGCGCATGCGCGTCAGCGCATTGGTGCTGAAACGAAGGCGCGCCAGGCCGCTCAGCTCCGGCGCCCAGTTGTTCGGCATGTCGCCGTACATGGCGTCGAGGAACAGCGGATAGCTGTCGCTGCTCAATACCGCCTCCACTTCGCGTGCGCACATTTTCGCGGTGTCGATGTCCCACTGCGGGGTGATGCCGGCGTGGGCCATCACCAGCTTTTGCTCATCATCCACCTGCAGCACCGGTTGGCGGCGCAGCCAATTGATCAGCTCGTCGGCGTCCGGCGCTTCCAGCAGCGGCGTGATGCGATCTTTGGGTTTGTTGCGGCTAATGCCGGCGTAAACCGCCAGCAGGTGCAGATCGTGGTTGCCCAGCACCATGCGCACCGCCGGGCCGAGCGAGCGCACATAGCGCAGCACGTCCAGCGAGGCGGGGCCGCGCGCCACCAGATCGCCGGTCAGCCACAGTTGATCGCGCTCGGGATCGAAAGCAGCCTGAGCCAGCAGCGACTTCAGTTCATCGAAACAGCCGTGAACGTCGCCGATAAGGTATGTCGACATAGTTAATGGATCAGCGTTGGAATGGCTAAGCGGAACACGGGAATAGCGGTGCGGAACGGCTGACCCTGATGGTCCACCATTTCGTAATGGCCTTCCATGGTGCCCAGCGGCGTTTCCAGAATGGCGCCGCTGGTGTACTGAAACTCGCCACCGGGCGGAATGACGGGCTGTTCGCCGATCACGCCTTCGCCCTGGACTTCGGTCTGACGGCCGTTGCTGTTGGTGATCAGCCAGTAACGGCCCAACAGTTGCACGTCGGTCCGCCCCAGATTGCGGATGGTGATGGTATAGGCGAAGACGTAACGCTCTTCTTCAGGGATCGACTGTGATTCCACATAGATGCTCTGAACCTGAATACACACGCGGGGCGAATCAATCATGACAACAACTCCTTATTGCTGCGGCGCCGGATTGGCTGACAGCCAGTTCGCCAGCTTGCAGTACTGCGCCACAGAAATATTTTCTGCTCTGAGCGAAGGATCGACGCCCAGCTCCGTCAGCTGCTCCGGCGTGAACAGGTCGCCCAGGCTATTGCGGATGGTTTTCCGCCGCTGGTTGAATGCCTGCGTGGTGATGCGGCTCAGCATGCGCACGTCGCCCACCGGGTTCGGCAGCTCGGTGTGCGGCACCAGACGCACCACGGCGGAATCGACCTTCGGCGGCGGCGCGAACGCGGTCGGCGGCACTTCCAGCACCGGAATGACGTTGCAGTAGTACTGCGCCATCACGGTCAAACGCCCGTAGGCCTTGCTGTTCGGGCCGGCCACCAGACGGTTGACCACCTCTTTTTGCAACATAAAGTGCATGTCGCGGATTGCCTGAGTATAGCTGAAAAGGTGGAACATCAGCGGCGTCGAAATATTGTACGGCAGGTTACCAAATACGCGCAGCGGTTGGCCAGCTTCCTCGGCCAGTTCGGCGAAATTCACCGTCATGGCGTCCTGCTGGTGGATGGTCAGCTTGTCTTTCAGCCGCGGGTGGTTCTCCAGCCGGGTGGCCAGATCGCGGTCCAGTTCGATCACCGTCATGCGGTCCATGCGCGCGCCGACCGGCTCGGTCAAGGCGCCGAGGCCGGGGCCGATCTCGACCACCGCTTCGCCCGGCTGCGGGTGAATGGCGGAGACAATGCTATCGATGACAAACTGATCGGTTAAAAAGTTTTGTCCAAAGCGTTTGCGGGCAAAGTGCCCTTGGTGGACTCTGTTATTCATTACAATTAATTATCATTTTAATGGCGAGATTCAGGGCCGTTTGGAAACTGCCGACATCGGCGGTGCCGGTGCCGGCCAGTTCCAGAGCGGTACCGTGGTCGACCGAGGTGCGTATGAAAGGCAAACCGAGGGTGATATTCACCGCGCGGCCGAACCCTTGGTATTTTAGCACCGGCAGCCCCTGATCGTGATACATCGCCAGCACCGCATCGGCATCTTGCAGATATTTGGGCTGGAACAGGGTGTCCGCCGGCAGCGGGCCGACAAGATGGATGCCGTCAGCGCGCAGCGCGTCGAGCGCCGGGATGATGGTGTCTATCTCTTCGCGCCCCATATGGCCGCCTTCCCCGGCGTGGGGATTCAGACCGCAGACGTAAATGTGCGGCTGGGCGATGCCAAATTTGGTTTTCAGATCGTGGTCGAGGATGCGAATGACTTCGAATAGGCTCTGCTGCGTGATGGCGCCCGGCACCGCCAGCAGCGGCAGATGGGTGGTCGCCAGCGCCACGCGCAGCTCTTCGGTCGCGAGCATCATCACCACGCGATCGCAGCGGCTGCGATCGGCAAAGAATTCGGTATGGCCGATAAACGGCACGCCGGCGTCGTTGATCACGCCCTTGTTCACCGGGCCGGTGATCAGCGCCGCGAACTCGCCGTTCAGGCAGCCGTCGCAGGCGCGCGCCAGGGTTTCCACCACGTAGGCGCTGTTGCCGACGTTCAACTCACCGGCGGTCACCGGGTGAGCGAGCGGGACCGGCAGCACGGTCAGCGTGCCGGCGCGTTGCGCTTCGGCCGGTTGCTGCGGCTGGTAGTCGCGCAGCGTCAGCGGCAGGCCCATACGCTTGGCGCGTTCAAGCAGCAGGGCCGGATCGGCGCACACCACCAGCTCAACAGGCCAATCCTGTTGCGCCAGCGCGGCTACCAAATCCGGCCCCACCCCGGCGGGTTCGCCGGGGGTAATGACGACGCGTTTATTGCTGTGCATCGCTGCCATCGAGGATCTTCACGTAAGCCTGGGCGCGCTGTTCCTGCATCCAGGTCTGCGCTTCTTCAGCGAACTTACGGTTGAACAGCATACGGTAAGCACGGTCTTTTTGCGCAGCGTCGGTCTTATCCACCTGACGGGTATCCAGCAGCTGGATCAGGTGCCAACCGAAGGAGGAGTGGACCGGCGCGCTGATTTCACCCTTGCTCAGCTTTAGCAACGCATCGCGGAAGGCCGGATCGTAGATGTCCGGGGAAGCCCAGCCCAGATCGCCGCCCTGCATCGCAGAACCCGGATCTTGCGACAGCTGTTTGGCTTCGTCGGCAAACTTGGCGCGGCCGCTCTTGATCGCTTCCGCCACGGATTGCAGTTTGGCGCGAGCCTGGTCGTCGGTCAGCACCACTGAAGGTTTCAGCAGGATGTGACGGGCGTGCACTTCGGTGACCGACACCGACTGGCTGGCGCCGCGAATGTCGTTCACTTTCAGGATGTGGAAGCCGACGCCGGAACGGATTGGGCCGACGACGTCGCCTTTCTTGGCGCTCACCAGACGTTCCGCGAACAGGGTCGGGATTTCTTGCAGTTTGCCCCAGCCCATGTTGCCACCTTTCAGCGCCTGAGAGTCGGCGGAGTAGGTGATCGCCAGCTTGCCGAAGTCGGCGCCGCTGTTGATCTCACCCACCAGACGTTTGGCCAGCTCTTCGGCTTTGTCGACCTGCTGCTGCGACGGGTTTTCCGGCAGCGGGATCAGGATGTGGCTGATGTTCATTTCGGTGTCGCTGCCGTTCTGTGCGCCCACCTGTTTGGCCAGTGCGTCCACTTCCTGTGGCAGGATGGTGACGCGGCGGCGCACTTCGTTGTTACGCACTTCGGAGATCAGCATCTCTTTGCGGATCTGCGCGCGGTAGGTGTTGTAGTTCAACCCTTCGTACGACAGGCGGCTGCGCAGCTGATCGACGCTCATCTTGTTTTGCGCGGCGATGTTGGCGATCGCCTTGTCCAGATCGGCATCGGACACGGTGATGCCCATTTTCTTGGCCATCTGCAGCTGGATGTTATCCATGATCAGGCGTTCGATGATCTGATGGCGCAGCGTCTTGTCGTCCGGCAGTTGCTGGCCGGCCTGCTGGGCGTTGAGCTTGACTGACTGCAACAGACCGTTGACGTCGCTTTCGAGTACCACGCCGTTATCCACGACGGCGGCGACTTTATCCACTTCTTGGGGTGCTGCGAACGCGGCATTGGCGCAAACCACCAATCCGAGAATAAGCGTTCTCCAGTTCTTCATACATTTCCCATTATGTAATCCGCAAATGCGGGTGAAAGTTCTCGTTTTCAAAGTGTTGCAAAGCGTCAGAATGCGCGCTGATACGGCAGGATGCCGGAGCGCAGCATTTCTGCGGAGCCGAGACTATGATCGCTGCTCAGGCCGCGCAGTTCGACGTTGAACGAAACTCTGTTGTCGTAAACGCTGGTATTGTTGCTGTTGTTCCAGTCGGTGATCTTGCGCTCATAGCCCAGCGTCACCGCCCAGCAGCAGGTGTTGTACTTCAGCCCCACCAACTGATCGGCGGATTGTTTGGCGCGGGTGTCGTAGTAGTACGCCCCGACCACCGCCCAACGATCGGCGATCGGCCAACTGCCGGTGATGCCCACCTGCGAGATGCCGTCCTGGAAGGCCGGAACCGTTTTGGTGTTCAACGCCGTCTGGATATATTCCGGCGTGGCGTAACGGTAGTTCAACTGCACCACGCGCTCGGCGTCCTGGCGGTATTCCACCACGCCGTTGCCCAGCGAGACGCTGTTCAGGCGGGTGTCGTACTGCAGGCCGCCGCGCAGGCCCCAACGATCGTCGATTTTCCAATAGGTATCGCCGGCCCAGGCTACGCTGCCGGTATCATCGTTGTTGTCGTAACCGGTCATCTGGTCACCGGTACGCGAACGGCTGAAGTAGTAGATTTGACCCACGGAAGCGTTAAAACGTTCAACCAGGGCGTCATCATAAATGCGGGTGGTCAAACCGGTAGAGACGCGGTTCTGCGAAGCGATGCGATCCAGGCCGCTGTAGGTGCGATCGCGGAACAGGCCGGAGTAGTCGGTCTGCAGCAGCGTGGTGTCGTAGGTGTAGATGTTGCTCTGGTCGCGGTACGGCACATACAGGTACTGCACGCGCGGCTCCAGCGTCTGGGTAGCGCCCTCGGCCCAGATCATCGGCCTCTCGAACACCAGCTTGCCGTCGACTTTGAACTGCGGCAGTACGCGGTTGACCGAATCATCGAGCTCCGGCGCGGCAGCGTTTTTGCGGCTCTGGTAGTTGGCAGCGAAACCGTCAGGAATATCCTGCTGGTAGTGGGTCGCCATCACCTTGGCTTCGGTGTTCAGGCTGGCCCAGCCGTTAGTGAGCGGCAGACTCAGCGTCGGCTCCATGTGCAGACGGGTGGCGTCAGGGCTATATGGGTTGACGCTGGTGAACTTGGCCGCCTGGCCGTAAATATGGAAGTCGAACGGGCCGATGTCGTTCTTGTAGTAGTTCAGGTCCAGCTGCGGCTGAACTTTATACGAGTCCGACTGTGAACGATCGGTGTCGTCGTAGATCTGGAACTGCTTGGAGCTCAGCGTGGCGTTCCAGTTTTCGTTGGCGTAGCCGAGGCTGAATTTCTGCGTGGCGTAGCCGTCGGTGGTGGAACCGTATTTGGAGTCCAGATCGGTGAAGTATTTGGAATCGCTGACCTTGGTGTAGTCGACGTTGAAGCGCCATACCTGATCCATGACGCCGTTATGGTTCCAGTAGAACAGCCAGCGTTTGTTGTCGTCATGATCTTTGCCGTATTCCTTGTCGTCCGGCAGCCAGTCGAACTCCATCAGGCCGAGGCCCGGCTGCACCAGATAACGAAACTCGGTCTGCCACTGCAGGCCGCGCTTGGACATATAGTGCGGCGTGATGGTGGCGTCGTAGTTCGGCGCGATGTTCCAATAGTACGGCAACATGAACTCGAAGCCATTGTTGCTGCCGTACTTGGCGTTCGGGATCAGGAAGCCGGAACGGCGCTTGTCGCCGACCGGCAATTGCAGGTACGGGCTGTAGAACACCGGCACGCCGCCGATGCGGAAGCGGGCGTTCCAGATTTCCGCCACCTGCTCTTCGCGATCGTGGATCACTTCGGAACCGACCACGCTCCAGCTGTCGTCGCCCGGCAGGCAGGAGGTAAAGGTGCCGTTTTCCAGGATGGTGTAACGGTTGGCGCCGCGCATTTTCATCTTGTCGGCGTCGCCGCGACCCTGACGGCCTACCATCTGGTAGTCGCCTTCATAGACGTCGGTATCTTTGGTATTCAGGTTCGACCAGGCCTTCGGGCCTTTCAGTTTGATCTGATTGTCGCTGTAGTGCACGTCGCCGGTAGCGGTGACGGTGCGCACCGGATCCGTCTGGCCGGGGTTTTCCGTCTGGTTCAGCTCAACTTCTTTGGCGGTCAGGGTGCTGTTACCCTGCTCGATATGCACGTTGCCGCTGAACAGGGCGCTTTTCGGGTAGTCGGCGCGCGAGTCATCGGCATTGATGGTCACCGGCTGGCTGTTCGGATCGCCGCTGACCAAAGGCTTGTCGTAAACGGGAACGCCAAGCATGCATTGCTCGGCCAGATCAGCCAGCGCATGCTGACTGTAGAGTGCCGTCCAAATCATCGTGGCCAGCAGTGTTGGGAAACTTTTTTTCATACGCGGTTTTGGTGTTCCGTCATCAGAGGCGTCGTGTCCGGCAAACGGTCAGAGACTATATTACTCATCTGCGTTGCGCTAGTGCTAAATCCAGCCGTTTACTTGCGTCGTCGTTAGGCGCAAAGATAAATGACAGGTATGATAATCCAAATTCTAGGAAAAATCGCCTGCGCCCTTTCCTGAAACGGAGGAGAGCGGGCGGCTTTCGGCATGATAATTGAGGAGTATATGCAGTATTGGGGAAAACTGCTCGGCGTCATCGTCGCCATCTGGTCTGGCGCGGGATTCTGGGGTGTAGTTCTGGGGCTGATTATCGGTCATATGATCGATACGGCGCGCAGCAACAAGCGCAGTCGGGGCTTTTTCACCGACCAGCAAACGCGGCAAACGCTGTTTTTCCGCACCACTTTTCAGGTGATGGGCCACCTGACCAAATCCAAAGGACGCGTCACCGAGGCGGATATTCAGATCGCCAGCCTGTTTATGGATCGCCTTCAGCTGCACGGCGAAGCGCGCACCGCGGCGCAGCAGGCGTTCCGCGAGGGCAAACAGAGCCAGTTCCCGCTGCGTGAGACGCTGCAGCAGTTCCGCAGTATCTGTTTCGGCCGCTTCGATCTGATTCGGATGTTTCTGGAAATTCAGATACAGGCGGCGTTCGCCGACGGCTCGCTGCACCCGAACGAACGTCAGGTGCTGTATGTCATCGCCGAAGAGCTGGGCATTTCGCGCGCGCAGTTCGATCAGTTCCTCAGCATGATGGAGGGCGGGCGTCAGTTCGGCGGCGGTCAGCAGGGCGGGTATTCGCAGGGCGGCTATCAGCAGGCTCAGCGCGGCCCGACGCTCGACGATGCGTGCAAGGTGCTTGGCGTGCGCAGCAGCGACGATGCCGCCACCATCAAACGCGCCTACCGCAAGCTGATGAGCGAACACCATCCGGATAAGCTGGTGGCGAAAGGCTTGCCGCCGGAGATGATGGAAATGGCCAAGCAGAAAGCGCAGGAGATCCAGGCGGCGTACGACCTGATCAAACGCGAGAAAGGTTTTAAATAACGATACCCGTCATACTTCGAGCTGCAGGTGTGTTGGCTGCCCGCGCTTACACCGGTCACGTACTTTTTGTACGCTCCCGGGGCTGCGCTTAGTTGCAGCCTTCCTGCAACTCGAATTATTTAGGGTATCTCAGGGTGATGAGCTCAGAAATCCGGCTCGGCGCGAAAGTGCATCGGCGTCTGGAAGGCGGGGTGGGTGATGCGCAACTCCTGCGCGTGCAGCTGCAGCCGCGGCGCCATCGCTTTGGCTTCCGGCGGGGCGTAGAAACCGTCGCCGAGGATCGGGTGTCCCAGCGCCAGCATGTGCACCCGCAGCTGGTGCGAGCGGCCGGTGATCGGCGTCAGCTTCACGCGGGTGCTGCCGTCGGCGTCGCGCGACAGCACCCGATATTCCGTCTGCGCCGCTTTGCCGGTGTCAAAACACACTTTTTGCAGCGGCCGGTTCGGCCAGTCGCAGATCAGCGGCAAATCCACTAACCCTTCATCATGCGCCATATGTCCCCAAACGCGGGCGATATAGGATTTCTTCGGTTCGCGTTCGCGAAATTGACGCTTTAGCTCACGCTCGGCGGCCTTGTTGAGCGCCACCACGATCACCCCGCTCGTGGCCATATCCAGCCGGTGCACCGATTCGGCGGCCGGATGATCGGCCTGAATGCGAGTCATCAGGCTGTCTTTGTTTTCCGGGGCGCGGCCGGGTACCGACAGCAAGCCGCTGGGCTTGTTGACCACCATGATGTGTTCATCCTGATACAGGATGTGCAGCGGGTCCTGCGGGGGATTGTAGGGTTCCATCTTGGCTCCGCGAAAAGGGCCGAACGGGGAGACGGTGGTCTCCCCGCATCGCGCCGGTTACTGGTGGGTGACCACCACCAGACGAATGGCGTCCAGGCGCCAGCCGGCTTCATTGAGGTTAGCCAACACCTGACGGCGGTTGAACTCCAGCGTTTCGACTTCGTCGTCGCGGATGTTCGGGTTGACCGCCTTCAGCGCTTCCAGACGCGCCAGCTCGGCGCTCAGCTTGTCGTCCGCCTCTTGCTTCGCCTGTTCGATAAGCGTGCGTGCCTGCGCTTCCACCAGGCTTTCCGCCTGCTGTAGCATGGCGTGCACATCTTGCTGCACGGCGTTGACCAGCTTGCTGGAGGTGTGGCGGTTGACCGCGTTCAACTGGCGGTTGAAGCTTTCGAACTCGACCTGCGCCGCCAGGTTGGTGCCCTTGCGGTCCATCAGCATGCGGATCGGCGTCGGCGGCAGGAAGCGGGTCAGCTGCAGGTGCTTCGGCGCCTGGGCTTCCACCACGTACACCAGTTCAACCAGCAGAGTGCCAACCGGTAACGCTTTGTTTTTCAACAGGGACACCGCGCAGCTGCCGGTATCACCGGAGAGGATCAGATCCAGGCCGTTGCGGATGATCGGGTGTTCCCAGCTGACGAACTGCGCATCTTCGCGCGACAGCGCCTGATCGCGGTCGAAGGTGACGGTGCAGCCGTCCTGCGGCAGGCCAGGGAAGTCCGGCACCAGCATATGATCGGACGGTGTCAGCACGATCAGGCTGTCGCTGCGGTCTTCCTGATTGATGCCGACGATGTCGAACAGGTTGAGCGCGAAGCCCACCAGGTTGACGTCGTTATCCTGCTCGGCGATGGCGGCGGCCAGCGCCTGGGCCTTGTCGCCGCCGTTGGAGTGCATCTCCAGCAGCCGGTCGCGGCCCTGTTCCAGCTGCGTTTTCAACTGATCGTGCTGCTGGCGGCAGGCGTGGATGAATTCGTCGAAGCCTTCCTGCTCGGTCGGCGCGGCCAGATAGCCGATCAACTGCTCGTAGCAGCTGTCGTAGATGGTGCGGCCGGTCGGGCAGGTGTGTTCGAAGGCATCCAGGCCCTCGTGGAACCAACGGCCCAGCACTGCCTGCGCGGTGTGCTCCAGGTAAGGCACCATGATTTGGATATCGTGCATCTGACCGATACGATCCAGACGGCCGATACGCTGCTCCAGCAGATCCGGGTTGAACGGCAGATCGAACATCACCAGTTGGCTGGCGAACTGGAAGTTGCGGCCTTCGGAGCCGATCTCGGAACACAGCAGCACCTGCGCGCCTTCCTCTTCGGAGGCGAAGTAGGCGGCGGCGCGGTCGCGCTCGATGATCGACAGCCCTTCGTGGAACACCGCGGCGCGGATCGCTTCACGTTCGCGCAGCACCTGCTCCAGCTGCAGCGCGGTGTCGGCTTTGGCGCAGATCACCAGCACTTTTTCGTTACGGTTGGCCAGCAGGTAATCCAGCAACCATTCGACGCGCGGGTCGAAGTTCCACCAGGTGGCGTTTTCGCCTTCGAATTCCTGGTAGATCTGCTCCGGATACAGCATGTCGCGCGCGCGCGCTTCGACGGACTTCTTGGCACCCATGATGCCGGAGACTTTGATCGCGGTCTGATACTGGGTCGGCAATGGCAGCTTGATCTGGTGCAGGTTGCGGTGCGGGAAGCCCTTCACGCCGTTACGGGTGTTGCGGAACAGCACGCGGCTGGTGCCGTGGCGATCCATCAGCATGGAAACAAGCTCCTGGCGCGCCTGCTCGGCGTTGTCGCCTTCGCTGTTGGCCGCTTTGAGCAGCGGTTCGATGTCCTGCTCGTCGATCAGCTCGCCCAGCAGGTTCAGCTTGTCGTCGGCCAGGCGTTCACCGCTCAGCAGCAGGGTGACGGCGTCGGCCACCGGGCGATATTTTTGCTGTTCGGCGACGAACTCGCCGTAGTCGTGGAAACGGTTCGGATCGAGCAGGCGCAGGCGCGCAAAGTGGCTCTGTTGGCCAAGCTGCTCCGGGGTGGCGGTCAGCAGCAGCACGCCGGGGATATGCTCGGCCAGCTGTTCGATCACCTGATATTCGCGGCTCGGCGCTTCTTCACTCCAGGCCAGGTGGTGCGCTTCATCGACCACCAACAGATCCCACTGGGCGTCCGCCAGCTCTTCCAGGCGCTGCTTGTTGCGGCGCACGAAGTCCAGCGAGCAGATCACCAGCTGTTCGGTTTCGAACGGGTTGCTGCTGTCGAGCTTGGCTTCGGCGTAGCGGCTGTCGTCGAACAGCGAGAAGTAGAGGTTGAAGCGGCGCATCATCTCCACCAGCCACTGGTGCTGCAGCGTTTCCGGCACCACGATCAGCACGCGCTCGGCGCGGCCCGCCAGCAGTTGCTGGTGGATGATCATGCCGGCTTCGATGGTTTTGCCGAGGCCGACTTCGTCCGCCAGCAGAACGCGCGGCGCATGGCGCTGGCCGACTTCATGAGCGATGTGCAGCTGGTGCGGGATCAGGCTGGCGCGCATGCCGCGCAGGCCGGCGAACGGCAGGCGATACTGCTCGCTCTGGTATTTGCGGGCGCGAAAACGCAGCGCGAAACGATCCATGCGGTCGATTTGGCCGGCGAACAGGCGATCCTGCGGCTTGCTGAAGGTCAGTTTGCTGTCCAGCAGCACTTCGCGCATCGCCACGCCGCTTTCCTGGGTGTCCAGGCGGGTGCCGATATAGGTCAACAGACCGTTTTCCTCTTTCACCTCTTCCACCTGCAGCTGCCATCCCTCGTGGCTGCTGACGGTATCGCCCGGGTTGAACATCACGCGGGTGATCGGCGAATCATTTCTGGCATAGAGGCGGTTTTCACCGGTGGCGGGGAAAAGCAGGGTAACCATGCGCGCGTCCAGCGCCACGACGGTGCCCAGTCCTAATTCGCTTTCCGTGTCGCTGATCCAGCGTTGACCAAGAGTAAAAGGCATATATTGTCGGCTCGATTCTTTGTAAGTAAGTCTTGTTACCGGGCGGGAAGGGCCGCGGCACCTGTACTGAACATCGGTTAATCCCGGTTTGTTTTAAATTTGACGGGCAATAGCCGTTCACGCCATGCAGACGTCGCGAGACGGCAGGGCTAAGCGTGGTTCAGTTTTGGGAAGGGCGCTATGGTAATGGAAGGCGGCGCGTTCGTCACCTGCAAAACCGGATGATTTTTCTTAACCTGGCGCAATCTCAAAACAGCCCCATCTGCCCGGTGACCAGCGTAGTGAAATCGTCGTGCAAGAAAGGGAGTATAGCGTCTGCCACCGGTTGCAGCTGGCGTTCGAGGTAATGCTGATAGTCGATGGGCGAATGACGGGTTTCCAGCGGTTCCGGCCCGGCGACGGTCATCACGTAGCTGATCCAGCCGCCGTTTTGATACTGCAGCGGCCGCCCCTGGCTGCGGTTGTAGTCGTCGGCGATGCGCGCGGCGCGGGCGTGCGGCGGCACGTTGCGCTGATAGTCCTCGAGCTTTCTGCGCAGCCGTTTGCGGTACACCAATTGATCGTCGAAGTCGCCGTTCAGGGTTTTGCCGACGTAGTCGCGCACATAGTCCTGGTAGGGCTGTTGTTTGAAGATGCGCTGATAGAGCTGCTGCTGGAACTGCTGCGCCAGCGGCGTCCAGTCGGTGCGCACCGTTTCCAGGCCTTTGTACACCATTTCTTCCTGGCCGTCGGCACGCGC
Source organism: Serratia bockelmannii (assembly GCF_008011855.1). Taxonomy (GTDB): domain Bacteria; phylum Pseudomonadota; class Gammaproteobacteria; order Enterobacterales; family Enterobacteriaceae; genus Serratia; species Serratia bockelmannii. The sequence goes on along the minus strand of NZ_VOUX01000002.1, from coordinate 132,458 downwards.
GATCAGGCCGGCGTAGCGTTTCTTGCTGCCCTGCTCGGCGCCGCGAATGGTCGGCATCAGGAAGCGGGAATAGTGGGTTTCGAACTCCAGCTCCAGCGCGTTCTTCAGCCCGAACTGCTGCTGCAGATGCTGCTGCCACCAGGCGTTGACCCGTTGCACCAGCGCCCGGCCGATCTGCGCCGCCTGTTGCTCGTCATGCGGCTGTTTCAGCCAGACGAAGGTGGAGTCGGTGTCGCCGTAGATCACCTGATAGCCTTCGGCTTCGATCAGCTCGCGGGTTTGGCGCATGATCTCGTGGCCGCGCAGGGTGATCGACGACGCCAGCCGCGGATCGAAGAAGCGGCAGCCGCTCGATCCCAGCACGCCGTACAGCGCGTTCATGATGATCTTCAACGCCTGCGACAGGGGCTTGTTATGTTGGCGCTTGGCGGCCTCGCGCCCCTGCCAGATCTGTTCGACGATCGCCGGCAGGCAGTGTTTGTTGCGCGAGAAGCGGGCGTTGCGAAAGCCGGGCACCGAATCGGCGTCGCTGGGGTGGCGCATGCCTTCCACCAATCCGACCGGATCGATCAGGAAGGTGCGGATGATCGACGGGTACAGGCTTTTATAGTCCAGTACCAGCACCGAATCGTACAGGCCGGGCTGGGAGTCCATCACAAAGCCGCCGGGGCTGTGCTCCTCCGGCTGTTCGCCGAGGTTGGGGGCAACAAAGCCCAGGCGATGCATGCGCGGCATATAGAGGTGGCTGAAGGCCGCCACCGATCCGCCGCTGCGATCGGCCGCCAACCCGGTGACGGTGGCGCGCTCCAGCAGGAAGTTGAGCAGATCGGCCTTGGCGAAGATGCGCGTCACCAGCTCGCAGTCCTTCAGGTTGTAGCGGGCCAGCGCCGGCTTGTCTTCGGCGAAGCGTCGGTCGATCTCCGCCATGCGCTGATAAGGGTTGTCGATAGCCTTGCCTTCGCCCAGCAGTTCCTGCGAAACGTATTCCAGGCTGAAGGAGGGAAAATTCCAGGTGGCGGATTTCAGCGCCTCGATGCCGTCGATGATCAGGCGGCCGGCGGCGGCGGCGAAAAAGTGATTCTGCTTGAAGCCATGCTCGCGCCATTCCAGCAGGTTGCCGCCGCGCCCTAGCCGCAGCGGGATTTGGTAGCGCTCGGCGTGCTTTTGCAGCACCCGCAGATCGAACTGCACCAGGTTCCAGCCGATGATGGCGTCGGGATCGTGACGCTCCAGCCACGCGTTTAGCCGTTCCAGCAGTTGAGGGCGGCTGGCGCAGTATTCCAGATCGAAATCCAGCGGCTCATCGCCGCCGTTGGCCGGCCCCAGCATGTAGACCTGCCGCTGGCCACAGCCTTCCAGCGCGATGGAGTAAAGCTCGCCGTGGGCGGTGGTTTCGATATCCAGCGACACCAGCCTGAGCGTCGGGCGGTAGTCCGGTGCCGGCTTCATCTGGCCGCTGAGCAACGGCCCATCGCCGTTGCCCTGGCCGTTGAACCACACCGGCGCGGTAATGAAGCGTTCCATCAGGTAGCGCTCGGGCGGGCGAATGTCGGCCTCGTAGACCGCAACGCCGCCTTCCCGCAGCAGCTTTTCCAGCTTGATGAGCTGACGGTGCTGGCGGCAGTACAGCCCCAGCATCGGGCGGTGATGAAAATCCGTCAGTGCCAGCGGTTTCAGTTCCACCTGCCGCTCTTCACGCAGCAGCAGTTCCGCGCGCTGCCTTTGTTCGGCGGGGATAAACGCCACCGAGGTCTGCGGCGGCAAGCGCAGTTGGCGCGGGCCTGCGTCGGTCGCCAGCCAAAATTCGACCTCGGTGCCGGCGGGCGTGTCGCGCCAGTGGCGAGTGAGCAGGAACCCCTGTTGCAGTGCTGTCATAACCCCTTCGTTTTCCACCGGGCGGCGTGCGCGACGTTCAGCGTGATGTCGGTTTTGGCGCTAATATAGATATATTATAGTATGGGTTTTTATACAGTGATTGTCCATCGCCGCGCGCGTTGCCAAATACGCATACAATTCATCGATTGACTCGCCAGCGGCGGCGCTGGAAAATCCTCCGCCCCGTTTGGCCCGAATAATCCGCAGAGGTGTAATGGAAGCCTATTTACAAGATTTGATCACCCAGTCACTGGCTTTCACCCTGATGGTCGTTCTGCTGGTCGCTTTTCTCGAGTCGCTAGCGCTGGTGGGGCTGCTGCTGCCCGGCACGGTGATGATGGCCAGCATCGGTGCGCTGATCGGCAGCGGCAAGGTGGATTTTTACTACGCCTGGGCTGCGGGCATCGTCGGCTGCCTGCTCGGCGACTGGATCTCCTATTTCGTCGGCCGCGCTTTTAAGGGGCCCTTGCACCGCTGGTCGTTCCTGAAAAAGAACAAAGCATTGCTCGACAAAACCGAACATGCCTTGCACCAGCACAGCATGGCGACCATTCTGATCGGCCGCTTCGTTGGCCCGACGCGCCCGCTGGTGCCGATGGTGGCCGGCATGCTCGATTTGCCGCCGTACAAGTTCGCGTTGCCGAACATCATTGGTTGCCTGACCTGGCCGCCGGTCTATTTCTTCCCCGGCATCCTGGCGGGCGTGGCGATCGACATTCCCGCCGGCGCCAACAGCGCGATGTTCAAGTGGTTGCTGCTCGCTGCGGCGCTTACCCTCTGGCTGGCGGTGTGGCTGAGCTGGCGCTGGTGGCGTGAGGGCAAGCGCAACGCCGATCGGCTGAGCCGTTGGCTGACGCCGCTGCGGCTGCGCGTGGTGTGCGGATTGAGTTGGCTGGCGGCGTTGGCGGTCGGCTATCTGCTGAGCCAACAGCCGCTGATGCCGGTGTACCGGCACCTGCTGTGGAAAGTGCTGGCCGGGCAATGATTGCGGGGGCGTAAGCCCCCTTCGTATCACTGGAAGAAGGCTTCCAGCTGTTCAAATACCCGCACGTCTTCGCTGTGGCGCTTCACCTGCAGCACGTCTTCCAGCTTTTCTACCTGGCTTATCATTTGCTCCAGCCGCTGATCGTCGGCGACCAATAGCCAAATGCGGCTCTGCTGGCCGTCCTTCAGCGGCAGACACAGAATGCCTTCGACGTTGAACGCGCGGCGGGCGAACAACCCACAAACGTGCGACATGACGCCGGGATGGTTGCGCACGGCCAGCTCCAGGATCACCTGGGGTTTATCTTGTGGTTGCAGCATGGCTTATTCTCCAATCATGTCGATGTTGGCGGCGCCCGGCGGCACCATCGGGAATACTTTTTCGTTGATATCGATCAGCGCGTGGATCAGGCAAGGGCCTGGGCGCTGGATCGCCTCGGCCAGCGCCGCCTGCGGATCTTCCGCAGCATTCAGATCGCAGGTATCCAGCCCGAATCCGGCGGCGATTTTCAGAAAGTCGGTACGCTTCGGATAGGCGGCGGCGAAGATGCGCTGTTGGTAGAACAGGGTTTGCTGCTGGTGCACCAGCCCCAATGCCTGGTTGTTCATCAAAATGATTTTCACGTCCAAATCGTGCTCGACCGCGGTGGCCATTTCCTGAATGTTCATCATCAGGCTGCCGTCGCCGGAGAAGCACAGTACTTTGCGCTCGGGCTCTGCCAACGCCGCGCCGATCGCCGCCGGCAGACCGAAGCCCATGGTGCCCAGGCCGCCCGACGTCAGCCACTGGCGCGGCCGGCTCAGCGGATAGGCCTGCGCAACCCACATCTGATGCTGGCCCACGTCGGTGGTGATGATGGCGCTGTCGTCCACGCAGCGCGCGGCGGCCAGCACCAGGCCGTAATGGCTCAGCGGATCGTCGGCGTTCGGCATGTTGAACGGGAATTCGCGTTTCAGGTCGTTGACGGTGTTCAGCCATGCGCTGCGTGGCTGCGTGTCGATCTGCGGCAGCAGCTGTTCCAGCACCTGGCCGACGTCGGCATGGATTGCCACGTTGGCCTGTTTGACCTTACCCAGCTCGGCGCGGTCGATATCCACGTGAATGATGGCGGCGTTAGGGCAGAACTGCTCGGTTTTGCCGATTGCCCGATCGTCGAAGCGTGCGCCCAGCACGATCAGCAGATCGGCCTCCTGCAGAATGAAGTTGGTGCTGCGCGCCGCGTGCATGCCCAGCATGCCCAGCGACAGCGGGTGTTCCACCGGCATCGCGCCCAGCGCCATCAGCGTCATGGTGGTAGGCAGACCGGCGCGCTCGGCCAGTTCCACCGCCTGGCGGTGAGCGTCGGCGCAGATGATGCCGCCGCCCAGGTAGAGGATCGGGCGTTTCGCCTGATTGATCATCGTGGCGGCCTGAGAAACCTGCGCCGGATCGAAGCTCGGAGCGGCGTCCGGCACGGCGATCGGCGGCAGTTCTTCCAGGGTAATGGTGGCGGTTTGCACGTCTTTCGGCACATCGATCCAGACCGGGCCGGGGCGGCCGGACTCGGCGATGCGGAAGGCGTCGCCAATCACCTGCGGCAGTTCGCGGATATCGCGCACCAGATGGTTGTGCTTGGTGATCGGGATGGAAATGCCGTACGTATCGACTTCCTGGAAGGCGTCAGTGCCGATCATCGAGGAGGGCACCTGACCGGTGATGCACACCAGCGGAATGGAGTCGAGCTTGGCGTCGGCGATAGCGGTGACCAGGTTGGTGGCGCCCGGCCCGCTGGAGGCGATGCACACCGCCGCCTTGCCGTTGGCGCGCGCCATGCCTTGCGCCATAAAGCCCGCGCCCTGTTCGTGGCGCGCCAGCACGTGGTGAATGCGGGTGCTTTGGCTCAGCGCGTCATACAGCGGCAGCGCCGCACCGCCGGGGATGCCGGCGACGGTGGTGATGCCCTGACGCTCCAGCAAATGAACGATCAATTGTGCGCCGGTGAAGCGGGTACTCGGTTGAGGCGTGCCCGAAGTTGCCATGTTCCTGTCCTTTCTCAAGGCCGGTGAGCTTTGCTGGGCAGGGTGCTAAAACAAGAAACCCCGCCCGGTTTGCGCCGGCGGGGTTTGGGAATCGATGCGTTGATTCGGACCCTACGGCGCATTGCCGACGACCACCACCACACGCACGACGACCACCGCGGCTGGTAGCGCGGTAACTAGTAGGGTCGAAGTCAGCGAGGATGCGATCACAGGGAACCTTATCATCAGTAAAAAAAGTCAGGTTTTTATAAAAACACAGGCGCAAAATTCGCACAACAGGTTTATTGGCGCAGCATAAAAAACGCGCGTCAGATCACGCTTTACCCGAAATGCCCAGCACGCGCGCTTCCGGTGCGCTGCCGTCCAGCAGGGCCTGCGTCGGGCCGTCGTAGTAGATGCGGCCGTCGACCACCAGCAGCGTGCGCGGTGCGATGCGTGCGGCGTCGTCGAGATTGTGCGACACCATCAGCAGCGTCAGATTACGCTGTTCGCACACCGTCTGCAGCAGCTGCAACATCTCGTTGCGCAGCGCCGGATCGAGCGCCGAGAAGGGCTCGTCGAGCAGCAGGATCGGCCGTTGGCGAATCAAACAGCGCGCCAGCGCGGCGCGCTGACGCTGGCCGCCGGAAAGCTGCGACGGCAGGCGCTCCAGGTGCTCCTCCAGGCCGACCTGACGGGCGATATGCGCCCGCTGTTGGCGCTGTTGTTCAGTCAGGCGCAGGCCGGGATCCAATCCCAGCCCGATGTTCTGCGCCACCGTCAGGTGCGCGAACAGGTTGTTCTCCTGAAACAGCATCGACACCGGCCGTTTGGCCGGCGGCGTGGCGGTATGATCTTCGCCGTTCAGCAGCAGCCGGCCGCTGGCCGCCGGCAGAAAACCGGCGATCAGGCTCAGCAGGGTGCTTTTACCGGCGCCGCTGGGGCCGAGCACCGCGACGCGCTCGCCCGGCTGGATGCGCAGATCAAAGCGCATCGGCAGGTGTTCATACAGGTAGGTCAGTTTTTCAAGCGTCAGCATGGCGCCCCGGTAAGCGTTCGATCAGGGTAAACAGCAGGAAGCACAGCAGCAGCAGCAGCAGCGCGGTCACCGCCCCGTCGTTGCTGCGGTAGGCGCCAATCTGCTGATACAGGTAAAAAGGCAGGGTACGGAAATGCTCATTGCCAAACAAGGCGACCACGCCGAAATCGCCGATCGACAGCACGCAGGCGAAGGCCAGCGCCTGCGCCAGCGGGCGGCGCAGCGCGCGCAGTTCGATCAGCCGCAGCCGCTGCCAACCGCGGATATCCAGCGACAGGCACAGCGGGTTGTAACGTTCGGCGAGGTCGCGCATCGGGTTCTCCAACACCTTCAGCGCATAGGGCACCGCCATCAGCGCATTGGTGAGGATCACCAGCGCATAGGGCGACTGCGGCAGCCCGATCGTATCGCTCAGCAGCAGGAAGAAGCCAGTGGCCAGCACGATGCCCGGCATCGCCAGGATCACCATGCCGCTCAGCTCCAGCGCCTGGCCGCCGCGCAGTTGCTGTCGCAGCTTCAGCTCGCGGCTGCTCCACAGCAGCATCATCGTGAGCGCCACGCACAATAGCCCGGCGCCGAGGGCGATGCGCAGCGACGTGAACAGCGCCTGCCACAGCACCGGCTGGCGCAGCACGCTGACGACGGCCTGATTGGCGCCGTCGGCAATCACCGCCAGCAGGGGCGGCAGCAGCAGCAGCAGCGCGGCGGCGATCAGCAGAAAATCGCTGATGCGCCGCCACCGGCTGTCTTCCGGGTTGCGCCAGCGCTGGGCGTGGGTATGGCCCACCGGCAGCACCTGGCTCAGGCGCTGGCTGATCAACACCAGCCCCAGACAACAGCTTAACTGGATCAGCGCCAGCATGGCGGCGCGGCCCAGATCGTAGTCGTAACTCAGCGCCTGGTAGATCGCCAGTTCGATGGTGGTGGCCTGCGGTCCGCCGCCCAGCGACAGCACGGTGGCGAAGCTGGCGAAACACAGCATGAAGATCAACGCGCCGCTCGGCAGGATCTGGCGGCGCAGCGCCGGCCATTCGACGAAGCGGAACTGCTGCCAGCCGCTCATACCCAGTTGGGCGGCCAGTTGGCGCTGCTCCACCGGAATGTTCTCCAGCGCCTGCAGCAACAGGCGGGCGGCCAGTGGCAGGTTAAAGAACAGGTGCGCCAGCAGAATGCCCTGCAGCCCGTAGGGCGAGAAGCCATATTCGACGCCCAGCCAGCCGCACAGCGTCGCCAGCCAGCCCTGGCGCCCATAGACGCTGAGCAGGCCGAACACCGCCACCAGCACCGGCAGCACCAGCGTCATGGCGCACAGCCGCAGCAACAGCTGCCGGCCGGGGAAACGGCGGCGATAGAGCGCGCGCGCCAGCAGAACGGCGGGCAGCACCGAAATCAGCGCTGACAGCAGCGCCTGCCAGAAGGTGAAGCGCACCACGTGCCACAGGTAGCTGTCCTGCCACAGGCCGCGCCAGTCGCTGTCCGGCGCATGGTGCCACAGCGAGCCCATCGCCAGTGCGGCGACCAGCAGGATCACGCCGGCGGCCAGCAGCCCCGGCCAGAGCCAGCGGGGGATCAGCGGCTGACGGCGGTTTGCCATGCCCGGATCCAACCGCCGCGTTGTGTGGCCACCTCTTCGGCGCTGTATTGCAGCGCGGTCTGCGGCACGTTCATCTGCTCAAAACCGACGGGCAGCGGGGTGTTGATCACCGGGTACATCCAGTTGCCGGTCGGGATGGTGTTCTGGAACGCCGGCGTCACCATGAACTGCATGAAGCGCTCCGCCAGTTCAGGCTGTTTGGCGGCCTTCAGCTTGCCCGCCACTTCCACCTGCAGGTAGTGGCCTTCGCTGAACGTGGCGGCGGCGTAGAGGTCTTTTTTCTCAGCGATCAGGTGGTAGGCGGGAGAGGTGGTGTAGCTGAGCACCAGATCGCCTTCGCCTTTCAGGAACAGGCCATAGGCCTCGCTCCAACCTTTGGTGACGGTGACGGTCTTCTTCGCCAACTGCTGCCAGGCGGCCGGCGCCTTGTCGCCATACACTTTTTGCATCCACAGCAGCAGGCCGAGGCCCGGCGTGCTGGTGCGCGGATCTTCGTAAATCACCTTCCAGTCGCGATCGCTGCTGATCAGCTCCTGCAGGCTTTTCGGTGGATTCTTCAGTTTTTCTTTGTTGTAGACGAAGGCGAAGTACCCGTAGTCGTAAGGCACGAAGGTCGTATCCTGCCAGCCGCCCGGCACCGTCAGTTTGGCGGTGTCGACGCCGCTCGGCGCGAACAGGCCGGTTTGCTGCGCCGCCTGCAACAGGTTGTTGTCCAGCCCCAGCACCACGTCGGCGGCGCTGTTCTTGCCTTCCATGCGCAGGCGGTTGAGCAGTGAGACGCCGTCTTCCAGCGCCACGAACTTCAGCTCACAGTCGCACTCGGCTTCGAAGGCTTTTTTTACCGCCGGGCCAGGGCCCCAGTCGGCGGCAAAGGAATCGTAGGTGTAAACCGTCAGCGTCGGCTTGGCGAACACCGGCGCGGCGCATAGCAGCAATAAGCAGGGCAGATATTTTTTGACCACGTTGCACTCCTGAAAAATAAGGGGGCAAGGGTATCTGAGGGGGCGAGGCGGCGTCGCCGGTTCGCTGGGCTCAAATCCCTCCGCCGGTATTGACCGGATCAGGTTCGACGGGTGTGCTCTCAGCGGAAAATCGGGCTTATGCACACGGCCCGACTCACCGCACCCCGTTGAGACGGCGCTATTGTAAAGATTAACCGACCCGGGCGAAAGGCGCTTATGCCTCCGGCGGGGCAAACCAGGCTGACTTGAAGTCGAACCAGCCGAGGGTGTTCATTCGCACGCCGCGCATGCTGCGCTGGCCGTGCAGCTGCAGCCAGTGGTGGAACAGCGGATGTAGCTGGTGGTTGCTGACTAGCCGCTGGCAAAACTCCGCCAGCGGCAAGCGGTTGGCGCGCCATAACTCCGCGTCCTGCGCCAGATCCTCGTTCATGCAGTGCTGCATCAGCGGCAGTTCGTACAGCGTGGCGAACAGCGAAAACTCCAGCGGCAGATAGAAGTTGGCGCTGCCGAGCCACAGATCGCTGCGCGCGTCGCCCTGGTGCCAGGTGGCGTAATCCACGCTTTGTACGATCAGGCGGATGCCGTGCTGCGCCAGCAGCGGTTCGATCGCCTGGCGAATGGCGTGAAACTCCGAATGCTCATTGAAGTGGGTCATCGTCAGTTCAGTCAGCCCCGCCGGTTTGGGTTGCTGCGCCAGCGTGCGGTTGTGGTGCCAGCGCGGCAGCAGGCCGTATGCCGGCGACCAATAGCGCTGGTAGAGCGGCCCGGCGTGGCTCAGCAATGAAATGGGGTTGATCAATTCGCACAGCCAGCTGCGAATGGCGGGGTCGGCGGCCAGCGGGGAACGCTGATCGAACAGCAAGAAATAACAGCCCTCTTCCAGTCGGCTTTCCAGTTCGTTTTTGCCGGTTTCATCGCCCTGCAGCTGCACGCCGGAGTGCACCAGCTCTTCGGAGAACTCCGGCAGCACCCAGATGTTCACCTCGTCGATCAGCGCCCGGTAGCCGAAATAGTCGTCGAAGGCGTGGATCTTCATCTGGCTGGGAAGATTGCGCACCACGCGGTAGGGGCCGGTGCCGACCGGATGGCGGGCGAAGTCCGGCAGTTCGCGCCATTCGCGCGGCAGGATCATGGCCTGCACGCTGCCCAGCAGCCAGGGTAGCCAGTGGTCGGGGCTGCGCAGATGCACGTCGATAACGAACGGCGTCGGCGAGGTGACGCTTTCGATATGTGAGAACAGCGGTTGCGAGGTGAGACGCGAGAGGGAAGTGATGACGTCTGCCATCTCCAGCTCACGGCCGTGATGAAAATGGATCGCCGGGCGCAGGTAAAACCGCCAGTGCAAGGGCGTCAGCGCCTGCCAATGGTGGGACAGATCGGACTCCAGTTCCCCGTTTTCCTCATTTATGCGCGTCAGGCCGTTGAAGATCTGGCGCGCCAAATGGGTTTCCGAACGCCGCAGCGCCGAGCCGGGCAGCAGGTTGTACAACTGCCGGTAGTAGAGCACCCGCAGGATGTGTTTACCCTGGCGGAAGCTACGCCCCAGCTGCGACAGCAGCATTTGGCGCACCACGTTTTTGTCGCCCACCAGCTGCACCAACTGATCGATGCGATCCTGTTCCAACAGCTCCTCGGCCCGCTGTTGCTGCAGCGCCAGGCCGGTGTAGTGGAAGGTTAACCGTGAACGCTTGCCGCGCCCCGACTCCGCCTGCCAGGTGAGCCAGCCTTCCCGCTGCATGGCGCTCAGCAGGGAGCGCACGTGGCGCCGCGAGCAGCTGAGCACCTCCGCCAGATCCTGCAGGGTGGTGTCGGTGGTTTCACCGTGGCAGCGCTGCCACAGGCGGATGAACTGTTGCTGCAATCTGGACGTGGACATAAAAGAGGAACGCTCCCGCCTCAACTCGTCAATTTTTCTTTCCCTATATTACGCCGATAATTTTCATCAATGAAAGGGGAGGGCGTAATCATGAAAGCTTTCTTATCCAAACAGTTCTATCAGCGCTATTTCAGCGCGGTGCGCCGTCAACGCGCCGACTGGCTGAGCGTGGTGCCCGAACAGGCGCGGCTGGCGATGCTGGCACACCTGACGCAATGGGACATCAAAGAGATGACCGATAAGCAATATCGCGAGCACCTGTAGGGGCTGCGGCAACAAGTTTCTGAGTAATGGTGCTGTTTCACCAGCCAGTGGGGCAACCCACTGGTTTTTTTATGCATGGACATGGCGATGCGCTTGCATTTTTCTTGCCGTGGCCTAAGGTTCTTTCTTCTGCTTTGAGGTCAGGGAAGACGATATGCAACGCCTGAGCCGGTTGTCACTGCGCATTAACCCCATCTTTGCCGCATTCCTACTGATCGCTTTTCTCTCCGGCATCGCCGGCGCATTGCTGACGCCGACGCTCAGCCTGTTTCTGACCACCGAAGTTAAGGTGCGGCCGCTGTGGGTCGGGCTGTTTTATACCGCCAACGCGGTGGCCGGCATCGTCGTCAGCTTCCTGCTGGCCAAACGTTCCGACACCCGCGGCGATCGCCGCAGGCTGATCCTGCTGTGCTGCCTGATGGCGGTCGGTAACTGCCTGTTGTTCGCCTTTAACCGCGACTACCTGACGCTGATCACCGCCGGGGTGCTGATGTCCGCCGTTGCCAACACCGCCATGCCGCAGATCTTCGCGCTGGCGCGGGAATATGCCGATAGCGAGGCGCGTGAAGTGGTGATGTTCAGCTCGGTGATGCGCGCCCAGCTTTCGCTGGCGTGGGTGATCGGCCCGCCGCTGTCGTTTGCGTTGGCGCTGAACTACGGATTCACCGTGATGTTCCTGATCGCCGCCGCCACCTTCGCGGTTTGCGTGCTGCTGGTGGGGTTTATGCTGCCTTCGGTGCCGCGCGCGGCGGAAAATGAGGGGCTGCAGGGTGGGGTGTCTGCGCCGATCGCGCCCGCCAGTGCCTGGCGCAATCGCGACGTACGGCTGCTGTTCATCGCCTCAATGCTGATGTGGACCTGCAACACCTTGTATATCATCGATATGCCGCTGTATATCACCGCCGATCTCGGCCTGCCGGAAGGGTTGGCCGGGGTGTTGATGGGCACCGCCGCCGGGCTGGAGATCCCGGCGATGCTGCTGGCCGGTTACTACGTCAAACGTTTCGGCAAGCGCAACATGATGCTGCTGGCGGTGGTGGCAGGCGTGCTGTTTTACCTCGGGCTGACGGTACTGGAGAGCAAGCCGGCCCTGATCGCGCTGCAGCTGCTCAACGCGGTGTTTATCGGTATCGTCGCCGGTATCGGCATGCTCTATTTTCAGGATTTGATGCCGGGCCGACCGGGCGCCGCTACCACGCTGTTCACCAACAGTATCTCGACCGGGGTGATCCTGGCCGGGGTGCTGCAGGGCGCACTGGTGGAGAACCTCGGTCATGGCTCGGTGTATTGGATGGCGGCGCTGTTGGCGCTGGCGGCGCTCGGGATGAGCGCCAAAGTGCGTGAAGTGTGAGGTTAAACGACGGCATTCTTGATGCAAGTCATTGAGAAGGCTGAAGCGGACGCCCAAGCTGGAGGCATATGGAGCGCGATCGTTGCGCCCACGCCCGTCTCGCTATTGAGATGCCGCCTTGTTGTTTAGAACAGTGGGAACGTTATGGATAAACTCACACCGCTCAAACCGCTTCCTTCCTTGTGCGCCCTGGCCGCCACGCTGATTATCTGGTTCCTCATTCCCGTACCGGAGGGCGTTGCGCCCAACGCCTGGCAGCTGCTGGCGCTGTTTATCGGCACCATCATCGCCATTATCGGCAAAGCGATGCCGATTGGCGCGGTCTCAGTGATCGCCATCGCCCTGGTGGCGGTGACCGGCGTCACCAATCCCGGCAAGCCGGGCGCCGCGCTGGACGATGCACTCAGCGGTTTTTCCAACCAACTGATCTGGCTGATCGGCTTTTCGATCATGATCTCCCTCAGCCTGAACAAAACCGGGCTGGGCGCGCGCATCGGCTACTATTTTATTTCGCTGTTCGGCAAAAAAACGCTGGGCATCGCCTATGCGCTGACGCTGGCGGAAACCACGCTGGCGCCGGTGACGCCGAGCAACACCGCGCGCGGCGGCGGCATCATTCACCCGATCATGAAATCGATCGCCGACAGTTTCGGTTCAAAACCGGAGCTCAATACCTCCGGCAAGATCGGCCGCTACCTGTCGCTGGTGAACTACAACATCAACCCGGTCACCTCGGCGATGTTTATCACCGCCACTGCGCCTAACCCGTTGATCGTCAGCCTGATCGCCAAAGGCACCCATGGCAGCTTCGAGCTGTCCTGGTCGATGTGGGCGATTGCCGCCCTGGTCCCGGGGCTGTGTTCGCTGCTCGTGATGCCGCTGGTCATCTACCTGTTGTATCCGCCGGAGGTGAAAAGCACCCCGGACGCGCCGCGCTTCGCGCGCGAAAAACTGCAGGCGTTGGGGCCGGTGACGCTGCCGGAAAAAATTACCCTCGGGGTGTTCGCGCTGTTGCTGATACTGTGGGCCGGCATTCCGGCGATGATCTTCGGCCCGGCGCTGGCGGTCAATCCCACCACCGCGGCGCTGATCGGCCTGGCGGTGCTGCTGGCCACCGGCGTGCTGAGCTGGGAGGATGTGCTGAAGCATAAAGGGGCCTGGGACACCGTGGTGTGGTTCTCGGCGCTGGTGATGATGGCCAGTTTCCTCGGCAAGCTGGGGCTGATCGGCTGGCTGTCGCAGACCGTGGGCAACGGCATTGACCATATGGGCATGAGCTGGGTGGGCGGTACGATCTTGCTGACTCTCATCTACTTGTATTCGCACTATTTCTTCGCCAGCACCACCGCACACGTGACGGCGATGTTCGCCGCCTTCTTCGCAGCCGGCATCGCGCTTGGCGCGCCACCGGCGCTGCTGGGCCTGATCCTGGCGTTTTCTTCTTCGCTGATGATGTCGCTGACGCATTACGGCACCGGCACCGCGCCGATCATCTTTGGCTCCGGCTATGTGACGCTGGGAGAATGGTGGAAAGCGGGATGGGTGATGAGTGTGGTTAACCTGCTGATCTGGATGCTGATCGGCGGGGCGTGGTGGAAGCTGCTGGGCTACTGGTGAGGAAAAAATTCACCCGCCGGGCGGCGGGTGAAGGGGATTAATTCAGAAACGCCGGCTGCTGCGCTTCGTAGCGGGAGATGTCCACTTCGTGCTGCAGCGTCAGGCCGATGCTGTCCAGCCCGTTGATCATGCAGTGGCGGCGGAAGCTGTCGATTTCGAACGGATAGCTTTTGCCGCCGGCGTTGACCGTCTGGTTCTCCAGATCCACCACGAACTCCGTCCCTTCGTTGGCGTCTACCAGTTTGAACAGCTCATCCACCTGCTGCTCGCTCAGCGTTACCGGCAACAGCTGGTTGTTAAATGAGTTGCCGTAGAAGATATCGGCGAAGCTCGGCGCGATCACCACTTTGAACCCGTAGTCGGTCAGCGCCCAAGGGGCGTGTTCGCGCGAGGAGCCGCAGCCGAAGTTCTCCCGCGCCAACAGGATGCTGGCGCCTTTATAGCGCGGTTTGTTCAGCACGAACGCCGGGTTCGGTTGCTGGCCGGCATCGTCGAGGAAGCGCCAGTCGTTGAACAGATGCTGGCCGAAACCGGTGCGGGTGACCTTCTGTAAGAACTGCTTGGGAATAATGGCGTCGGTGTCGACGTTGGCCGCATCCAAAGGCACCACTAAGCCGGTATGTTGAGTAAATTTAGCCACGTTAGCCCCTTAGTGAATATCACGGATGTCGGCGAAGTGACCGGCGACGGCGGCCGCGGCGGCCATCGCCGGGCTGACCAGGTGGGTGCGCCCACCGCGGCCCTGACGCCCTTCAAAATTACGGTTGCTGGTGGATGCGCAGCGCTCGCCCGGATTCAGACGGTCGTTATTCATCGCCAGACACATTGAGCAACCCGGCAAACGCCATTCGAAACCGGCTTCGATAAAGATTTTGTCCAACCCTTCGGCTTCCGCCTGGGCCTTCACCGGGCCGGATCCCGGCACCACGATGGCCTGCACGCCGCTGGCGACCTTGCGCCCTTTGGCGATCGCCGCCGCCGCGCGCAGATCTTCGATGCGGGAGTTGGTGCAGGAGCCGATGAACACTTTGTCGATCGGCACGTCGGTCAATTTGATGCCCGGCTTCAAATCCATGTAGGCCAGCGCTTTCTCGGCGGAGGCGCGCTCGACCGGATCGTTGAACGATTCCGGCGCCGGGATCGCCTGATTGACGGCGATCACCTGGCCGGGATTGGTGCCCCAGGTGACCTGCGGCGCGATTTCTTCGGCGCGCAGCGTCACCACGGTATCGAACTGGGCGTCGGCGTCGGACTTCAACGTGCGCCAGTAAGCGACCGCCTGCTCCCAGTTTTCGCCGGTTGGCGCGAACTGGCGCCCCTTCAGGTAGGCGAAGGTGGTGTCGTCCGGCGCCACTAAGCCGGCTTTGGCGCCCATTTCGATCGCCATGTTGCACAGGGTCATGCGGCCTTCCATGCTCAACGCTTCGATCGCCTTGCCGCAGAACTCCACCACGTGGCCGGTGCCGCCGGCGCTGCCGGTTTTGCCGATCACCGCCAGCACGATGTCTTTGGCGGTGATGCCCTCGGCGGCGTCGCCGGTAACCTCAATCTTCATGGTTTTGGCCCGGCCCTGCTTCAGGGTTTGGGTCGCCAGCACGTGTTCCACTTCGGAGGTGCCGATGCCGAACGCCAGCGAGCCGAAAGCGCCGTGGGTGGCGGTGTGCGAGTCGCCGCAGACGATGGTCATGCCCGGCAGCGTCATGCCTTGCTCAGGCCCGATCACGTGCACGATGCCCTGGAAGGGGTGATTCAGGTCATACAACGAAACACCGAATTCCGCGCAGTTCTTGATCAACTCCTGCATCTGGATACGTGCCATCTCGCCGCTGGCGTTGATGTCTTTGGTCTGGGTCGACACGTTGTGATCCATGGTGGCGAAGGTTTTGCCGGGCTGGCGTACCTTGCGGCCCATGGCGCGCAGGCCGTCGAACGCCTGCGGCGAGGTGACTTCGTGCACCAGGTGACGGTCGATATACAGCAACGGCGTTTCGTTCGGCGCTTCGTATACCACGTGGGCGTCGTACAGCTTCTGATATAAGGTCTTGGCCATGTTATGCCCCCTGAGCTACAAAGCGAGCGATGATGTCGCCCATTTCATCGGTGCTGACGGCTTTGCCGTCACCGGCCAGATCGGCGGTACGGTAGCCCTGTTCCAACGCCTGGTTGATGGCGCGCTCCACGGCGTCGGCCGCTTCATCGGCGCCCAGGCTGTAACGCAGCAGCAGGGTGGCGGACAGGATCTGCGCAATTGGGTTGGCGATGCCTTTGCCTGCAATATCCGGCGCGGAACCGCCCGCCGGTTCGTACAGGCCGAAGCCTTGCTCGTTCAGGCTGGCGGATGGCAACATGCCCATCGAGCCGGTGATCATCGCGCATTCGTCGGACAGGATGTCGCCGAACAGGTTGGAGCACAGCAGCACGTCGAATTGGGACGGATCCTTGATCAGCTGCATGGTGGCGTTGTCGATATACATGTGCGACAGCGACACGTCCGGGTAATCCTTGGCAACCTGATTGACCACTTCACGCCACAGGATGGAGCTTTGCAGTACGTTGGCCTTGTCGATCGACGTCACCTTGTGGCGGCGCTTGCGGGCGGATTCGAAGGCGATGCGTGCGATGCGTTCAATCTCGAAACGGTGATACACCTCGGTATCGAAAGCGCGCTCCTGCATGCCCTGGCCTTCGCGGCCCTTCGGTTGGCCAAAGTAGATGCCACCGGTCAGTTCGCGCACGCACAGAATGTCGAAGCCGCGGGCGGCGATGTCGGCGCGCAGCGGGCAGAATGCCTCCAGCCCTTGATACAGGCGGGCCGGGCGCAGGTTGCTGAACAGTTTGAAGTGCTTGCGCAGCGGCAACAGCGCGCCGCGTTCCGGCTGCTCGGCCGGCGGCAGGTGTTCCCATTTCGGGCCGCCCACCGAGCCGAACAGGATGGCGTCGGCCTGCTCGCAGCCGGCGACGGTCGCCGCCGGCAACGGGCTGCCGTGGCGATCGATGGCGATGCCGCCGACGTCGTACTCGGCGGTGGTGATGCGAATATCAAAGCGTTGACGCACTGCGTCCAATACTTTGCGCGCCTGAGCCATTACTTCCGGGCCGATGCCGTCTCCGGGCAAGACGGCAATGTGATAAGTCTTCGTCATGTTCACACCGTTTCCTGATTATTTTGATGTTTGTTTTGCTGCAGGCGCTGCTTTTCTTTTTCTACCTGCTGTGAGCGCCAAATATTGTTCAACACGTGCACCATTGCCTTGGCAGAGGATTCGACGATGTCGGTCGCCAGGCCTACGCCGTGGAAGCGGCGGCCGTTGTAAGAGACGACGATATCCACCTGGCCCAGCGCGTCGCGGCCATGGCCCTTGGCGGTCAACTGGTACTTCACCAGCTCGATCGGGTAATCGGTGATGCGATTGATCGCCTGATAGACCGCATCGACCGGGCCGTTGCCGGTGGCGGCTTCGGCTTTCTCTTCGCCGCCGCAGATCAGTTTCACCGAGGCGGTGGCCATGATGCTGCTGCCGGACTGCACGCTGAAGTAGCCCAGGCTGAAGTGCTCCGGCTCTTCCTGCTGTTTATTGATGAAGGCCAGCGCCTCCAGGTCATAGTCGAACACCTGGCCTTTTTTGTCGGCCAACTTCAGGAAGGCGGCATACAGGGTATCCAGGTTGTAGTCCTGCTCCTGGTAGCCCATCTCTTCCATGCGGTGTTTCACCGCCGCGCGGCCGGAGCGGGAGGTCAGGTTCAACTGCACGTCCTTCAGGCCGATCGACTGCGGGGTCATGATTTCGTAGTTTTCGCGGTTCTTCAGCACGCCGTCCTGGTGAATGCCGGAGGAGTGGGCGAAGGCGTTGGAGCCGACGATCGCCTTGTTGGCCGGAATCGGCATGTTGCACAGCTGGCTGACGATCTGGCTGGTGCGGAAGATTTCCTGATGATTGATGTTAGTGTGCACGTTCATGATGTCCTGGCGCACTTTAATCGCCATGATCACCTCTTCCAGTGAACAGTTGCCGGCGCGCTCACCGATGCCGTTCAGGGTGCCTTCCACCTGACGGGCGCCGGCCTGGACCGCGGCAATGGAGTTGCCGACCGCCATGCCCAAATCGTCGTGGCAGTGTACGGAAATGATGGCTTTGTCGATGTTCGGCACGCGGTCATACAAGGTGGTGATGATGCCGCCGAACTGGTTCGGCGTGGTGTAGCCGACGGTGTCCGGAATATTGATGGTGGTGGCGCCGGCGTTGATGGCGGCTTCGACCACGCGGCACAGATTGTCGATCGGCGTGCGGCCGGCGTCTTCACAGGAGAACTCTACGTCGTCGGTGTAGTTGCGGGCGCGTTTGACAGAGCGCACCGCCATCTCCAACACTTCGTCGAACGAGCGCTTCAGCTTAGATTCGATATGCAGGGTGGAGGTGGCCAGGAACACGTGGATGCGGAACGCTTCGGCGACGCGCAGCGCTTCGGCAGCCACGTCGATGTCTTTGTCCACGCAGCGGGCCAGGCCGCAGACGCGACTGTTCTTGATCTGGCGCGCGATGGTTTGCACCGATTCGAAGTCGCCCGGCGAAGAGACCGGGAAGCCGACTTCCATCACGTCAACGCCCATTCTTTCCAGCGCCAGCGCAATCTGAATCTTCTCTTTTACGCTCAGGCTGGCCTGCAATGCCTGTTCGCCGTCACGCAGCGTGGTATCGAAAATAATGACTTGTTGGCTCATCGGTGCATTCCTTATCGTGTTGATTTCACGCTAAGCGGGCAAAAAAAAACCCGCGCAGTAGCGCGGGTTTCTTATGGGTGATCGGCTGAGTCAGCTCCGAACTTCATCCACAGGCATACCGCGCAAACAAGATGCGTTGAGTAGTAGGCCTAGTAGACGGTGGGTACGGATCATAAGGGTTCAGCTTCTCTTAAATTGGGTGTCTGCCTAATTTGATACGTGATTGGCCTGGCGATGTCAACACCTGATTGAATGCGGGGACAATGCACCGGCTAAGTGGCCAAACAGAGGAACATTCGGTAAAAATGCGGTGCTCTAGAGAAAAAGTGGGGCGCAGTTTGCGCGTTGCTTAGCATAAACGAATCGAATAGAGACTGCGCTAATTGCTTCTGGATTTTGTTGGGTTAAGATTTGTGATGAAAATTAAGAGAGATTAATCACGGGAGGCAACAAAATAACATTTTTAATTCAAATGATTGAAATTGGATTCATATGATTAATTGATTGTTTTAGTCATAATATAACAAAATAATGCGATTTTACACAAAGTGAGCGGTGTTTTTAGATGGTTTGATTGCTTATGATGTGTTTTTATAGTTTGTCTCATACAGTGCGGTTACGTTGTTTAATTGTATTAATCATTGTTAATACCTAATTGTTGGTACCACCCAGGTAGCATTCTTCCTGCTGACGGGATAAGTGACTGACATGCATTCCATATACGACTTATATCGTGTCGATAACACGAGGTTTTTTATCGGCTCATGACGGTAATAGCAGGATTTGTCGTGCAAAGATAAGACAATGCGGCGTTTCATTGTTTTTCGAGCATAAGGATTAGATTATCTACACAGGATTTAGTGGAGTGAAATATGGCTGAATATGATTCAGAAATCGCCATGGTCAAAGAGCCGGCGGACATCCATTTGCGCAGCGTCGATCTTAATTTGCTGACGGTGTTTGACGCCGTGATGCAAATGCAAAATATTACGCGAGCCGCTAATTCGTTGGGGATGTCGCAGCCGGCGGTGAGTAACGCGGTGGCGCGCCTGAAGGTGATGTTCAACGATGAACTGTTCGTGCGCTGCGGGCGCGGGATCCAGCCCACTATGCGCGCCAGGCAGCTGTTCGGGCCGGTGCGGCAAGCGCTGCAGCTGGTACAAAATGAGTTGCCAGGATCTGAGTTTGAGCCGCTGACCAGCACGCGAGCGTTCTCCTTGTCGCTGTGCAGCCCGCTCGATTTACGTCTGGGCGCTGGAATAATCAATCACGTCAAACAGATCGCGCCGCAGCTTAACCTGCAAATAAAGTCATACATTAACAATAATATCGAACATCAATTGCGTTATCAGGACGTCGAGTTTGTCATCGGCTACAGCCGTTTCGAGTCGGCGGAGTTTCGCAGCCTGGCAATGTTCGACGACGAATTAGTGCTGGCGGTCGCGCAGGCGCACCCGCGAATAGGGGAGGAGGTGACGCCGGAGAAAATGTTGGCCGAACAGCACGCGGCAGTTTCTCTGGAAAGTTTTGGTTCTTTCAGTAAACCTTTTTATTTAGAGGAACCGATGCTGCGCACCGTGACACAACAGTGCACGGATCTCTACAGCGTGTTGAATATGGTGTCGCAAACGGACATGGTGGCGATTGCGCCCGCCTGGCTGGTGCGGCAACAGACGGAAGCGTTGAAAATAAAGTCGGTTCCTTTATGTGGCAACGATAATAAAGCCACTTGCTATCTCTCCTGGCATGAATCCTCCGAGCGGGATAAAGGCCACCAGTGGATGAAATCCGTTCTGATTGAGGCCGGTAACCCAAAGTAACGCGATAAAAAATGGGGTCATACAAAAATAATATTCAACTGAGCGTTTTTTTCTCATGATAAAAGCTAAGAACTATCTGGGTTTTTATTAAGATGTTTCTTGGTTTTGCGGCGATAAAATAACTTATTTTCAGGGTGGGTTGGTTCGTTTACCAAAAATAATTAATATAAATTAATATTCTGATTTTTACTTTTCGGCTGGTATTTTAAACTAATTCGATGCGGCGGCCCGGATGGGCCGCGTTTTATTGCTGCCACCCAACCTTTTCCTTCCCGTTCTGTCCAACCCATGAAAGCACGAAAGCCGGCCTGAGTTTTGGCTCACACTTCTACGCTGAAATCACTTTTCCCTCTGCCTGAGAGTAGGTAGACTGCGCGGAAAAAAGTAAACACGTGTAAGCTGAGATGAGGGCCGCAAGGCGTCGTTCAGGCTTAACTGTATGATTCATTTCAGGCTTAGAGCACTATGATCACTAATCTGCTGCAATACCATTTGATCCATCGTATACAGCATCAAATCACCCATCGAGCCAATCGCACAGCTTTTCGCCAATGGTCGCCCAACGGCGAGTTTCAACTGACCTGGGGAGAGGCTGCCACCCGCATCGATCGCATTGCCGCCGGGCTGTTGGCCCTTGGGGCCGAAGTGCAAGAGCGCATAGGTATATTCGCCAATAACGGCATAGCCTGGTCGTTGGCCGATCTCGCTATCCTGCATCTGCGCGGCGTCAGCGTGCCGCTGTATTCCACCAATACGCCGGCGCAGGCGGCATTTGTCATCAACGACGCCGACATCCGTATACTGTTCGTCGGCGAGCAGGCGCAGCTTGACGCCGCCATCGCGCTGCGCGGCGTTTGCCCACAGCTGCGCCATATTATCGTGTTTGACGAGGATGCCGATCTGCGCGGCTGCGAGATCGCACAGCATCTGAGCGCCTTCGAGCGTGCCGCCGATCCGGCGGCTTTTATCGTTCAACGTCGGCAGCGCATTGAAGAGTGCGACCTTCAGGATCTCTTCACCCTGATCTATACCTCGGGCACCACCGGTGAGCCTAAGGGGGTGATGCTGGACTACCGCAATCTGGCGGCGCAGCTCTACCTGCATGATGAAAGGCTGACGGTCGGCGAAGAAGATGTGTCGCTCAGTTTCCTGCCGCTGTCGCACGTGTTCGAGCGTGCCTGGAGCTTCTTTGTGATGCATTCCGGCGCGCAGAACGTCTTCCTGCCGAACACCGACTGGGTGCGGGAAGCGATGGGGCAGGTCCGCCCGACGCTGATGTGCGCGGTACCGCGTTTCTACGAGAAGATTTTCAGCGCGGTGCATGAAAAAGTGGCGCGCGCCCCTTGGCTGCGCCGCGCGCTGTTCCACTGGGCGATCGTCTGCGGGGAGCGCAAGTTCCTTCAAGAGCGGGCCGGCAAACCGTTGGGCAAACTGTTCGAACTCTCTCATCGCTGGGCCGACAAGCTGGTATTGAGCAAGTTGCGCGGTATCCTCGGCGGCCGGGTGCGCTTTCTGCCGGCGGCGGGAGCCAAGCTGGATGACAATGTGATCCTGTTCTTCCAGGCGATGGGCGTCAACATCAAGTACGGCTACGGCATGACCGAAACCTGTGCGACCGTCTCCTGTTGGGAAGAGGGGCATTTCCGTTTCGGCTCCATCGGCAAACCGCTGCCGGAGGTCGAGGTGCGCATCGGTGAAGAAAATGAAATCCAGGTGCGAGGGCCGATCGTGATGCGCGGCTATTTCAACAAGCCATTGGAAACCGCCGCGACCTTTACCGCAGACGGCTGGCTGAAAACCGGCGATGCCGGGGCGATCGATGAAGAGGGCAATCTGTTCATCACCGAGCGCCTGAAGGATTTGATGAAAACCTCCGGCGGCAAATACATCGCGCCGCAGATGCTGGAAGGTACGCTGGCGCAGGACCGTTTTATCGAACAGGTGGCGATCATCGCCGATGCGCGCAAGTTCGTTTCCGCGCTGATCGTGCCGTGCTTTGAGTCGCTGGAAGAGTACGCGAAGTCAGTCAACCTGAAGTACCAAGATCGTCTGGAACTGCTGCGCAACGGTGAAATTCTCGAGATGTTCGAAAAGCGTCTGCGCGAGATGCAAAAGGAGCTGGCGCGCTTCGAACAGGTGAAGAAGTTCACTCTGCTGCCGGCGGCCTTTTCCATGGAGCTGGGAGAGCTGACGCCAACGCTGAAGCTGCGCCGCAAAGTGATCCTGCAGCGCTATCAGCGTGAAATCGACTCAATGTACCAGGAACAGGCTTGACGCCGCCGCCGGATCGCGCGTCCGGCGAAAAAAACGGCATATACCTCGCCTGATTTAGTTCTGTAATTTTCCCTCTGTTCGAAACAATGCCTAGCCTGACGCCTCTGGGGCTAGCGCATTGTTTTTATAAAGCCGCGATCTCCAGCCGCTTGGCAATAACCCCGCCGCTGTTAAGCCATTTTGCCGTTTGCCTGCCCCATCTTCTGACGTTATGTTAATTCGATAGCGACAACCCATAAAAATTTAGGGGCATTGCCCCGCAGCAGGCGCTACGTTCCGGCGCCAGAGAAGAATAAGCAAGCCTGGAGGCAAACCCATGGAGATGTTGTCAGGAGCCGAGATGGTCGTCCGATCGTTGATCGATCAGGGCGTTAAGCATGTATTCGGCTATCCCGGCGGGGCGGTGCTCGATATCTACGACGCCCTGCATACGGTCGGAGGGATCGATCATATTCTGGTGCGCCACGAGCAAGGTGCGGTGCACATGGCCGACGGTTACGCGCGCGCCACCGGTGAAGTGGGCGTGGTGTTGGTGACCTCAGGCCCCGGCGCCACCAACGCCATTACCGGTATCGCTACCGCTTATATGGACTCGATCCCGATGGTGGTGCTGTCGGGGCAGGTGCCCAGCTCGCTGATCGGCTACGACGCCTTCCAGGAGTGCGATATGGTGGGGATTTCGCGCCCGGTGGTGAAGCACAGCTTCCTGGTAAAACGCACCGAAGACATCCCGGCGGTGTTGAAGAAGGCGTTCTACCTGGCTTCCAGCGGCCGCCCCGGCCCGGTAGTGATCGATCTGCCGAAAGACATTGTCGGCCCGGCGGTGCGGATGCCTTATGCCTACCCGCAGGACGTGAGCATGCGTTCTTATAACCCGACGGTGCAGGGCCACCGCGGGCAGATCAAACGCGCGTTACAAACCATTCTGGCGGCCAAAAAGCCGGTGATGTACGTCGGCGGCGGCGCGATCAACGCCGGTTGTGAAGCTGAATTACTGTCGTTGGCGGAGCAGCTGAACCTGCCGGTAACCAGCAGCCTGATGGGATTGGGCGCTTTCCCCGGCACCCATCGTCAGAGCGTCGGTATGCTCGGCATGCACGGAACCTATGAAGCCAACAAAACCATGCACCATGCCGACGTGATCTTCGCCGTAGGCGTGCGCTTCGACGATCGCACCACCAACAATCTGGCTAAATACTGCCCGGACGCCACCGTGCTGCACATTGATATCGATCCGACTTCGATCTCCAAAACGGTGGACGCCGATATTCCGATCGTCGGTGATGCCAAGCAGGTGTTGGTTCAAATGCTGGAGTTGCTGGCGCAGGATGAGAAAGCGCAGGATCACGATGCGCTGCGCGACTGGTGGCAGTCTATCGAGCAGTGGCGTGCCCGCGACTGCCTGGGTTACGACAAGCACAGCGGCACCATCAAGCCGCAGGCGGTGATCGAAACCCTGCACCGCCTGACCAAAGGCGACGCCTACGTCACCTCGGACGTGGGCCAGCACCAGATGTTCGCCGCGCTCTATTATCCGTTCGACAAACCGCGCCGCTGGATCAACTCCGGCGGCCTCGGCACCATGGGCTTCGGCCTGCCGGCGGCATTGGGCGTCAAGCTGGCGCTGCCGGAAGAAACCGTGGTGTGCGTGACCGGCGACGGCAGCATTCAGATGAATATTCAGGAGCTGTCCACTGCGCTGCAATATAACCTGCCGGTGGTGGTGGTGAACCTCAATAACCGTTATCTGGGCATGGTGAAGCAGTGGCAGGACATGATTTATTCCGGCCGCCATTCGCAGTCTTACATGGATTCGCTGCCGGACTTCGTCAAGCTGGCCGAGGCTTACGGCCATGTCGGCATCGCCATCCGCACGCCGGATGAGCTGGAAAGCAAGCTGGCGCAGGCGCTGGCGGAAAAAGAGCGGCTGGTGTTCGTCGACGTGACCGTCGACGAAACCGAACATGTTTACCCGATGCAGATCCGCGGCGGAAGCATGGACGAAATGTGGCTTAGCAAAACGGAGAGGACCTGATCATGCGCCGTATTTTATCTGTCTTGCTGGAAAACGAATCCGGCGCCTTGTCGCGCGTGGTCGGGCTGTTCTCCCAGCGCGGTTATAACATTGAAAGCCTGACGGTGGCGCCGACCGACGATCCGACGCTGTCGCGCATGACTATCCAGACCGTCGGCGACGAGAAAGTGCTGGAGCAGATTGAGAAACAGCTGCACAAGCTGGTGGACGTGCTGCGCGTCAGCGAGCTGGTGCAAGGCGCTCACGTCGAGCGCGAGATCATGCTGGTGAAGCTGCAGGCCAGCGGTTATGGCCGTGAAGAGGTGAAACGCTGCGCCGACATTTTCCGCGGCCAGATCGTCGATGTGACGGCGACGCTGTACACGGTACAGCTGGCCGGCACCAGCGACAAGCTCGACGCCTTCCTGAGCGCGGTGCGTGAAGTGGCGGAGATTGTGGAAGTGGCGCGTTCCGGCGTGGTCGGCGTGTCGCGCGGCGACAAAATCATGCGCTGAGCGCGGTTTAGTGGCGAATAATCGGGGCGCGGCATGGCTGCGCCCTTTGTTTTTCGGCATTTTTTTGCCCGATTGCTGGCACCTTTCGGCAAAAGCGGTTGCTAGGTAGTGTTTTCTGCTGTTAGATCGCAGAGGCTGGATTGAATAACCGCACGGGATATCATGGTTAATCCGAGCACAGCCTTCACTTCTATTTTCAGCGTCATTAAGGGGTTAATGTGAAACTGGATGAAATCGCGCGTCTCGCGGGCGTTTCGCGCACGACGGCCAGTTATGTCATCAACGGCAAGGCGAAGCAGTATCGTGTCAGCGATAAAACCGTCGAGAAAGTGATGGCCGTGGTCAGGGAGCATAACTACCACCCGAATGCCGTCGCGGCAGGGCTGCGCGCTGGGCGCACCCGTTCTATCGGTCTGGTGATCCCGGATCTGGAAAATACCAGCTATACCCGTATCGCCAACTACCTGGAGCGTCAGGCGCGCCAGCGTGGTTATCAATTGCTGATCGCCTGCTCCGAAGATCAGCCGGACAACGAAATGCGCTGTATCGAGCACTTGCTGCAGCGTCAGGTGGACGCCATCATCGTTTCCACCGCCTTGCCGCCGGAGCACCCCTTCTATCAACGCTGGGCCAACGATCCGCTGCCGATCATCGCACTGGACCGCGCGTTGGATCGCGAGCATTTCATCAGCGTCGTCGGGGCCGACGAGGAAGATGCCTTTGCGCTGGCGCAGGAGCTGCGCACCTTCCCGGCGGAGTCGGTACTGTACCTGGGCGCCTTGCCGGAGCTTTCGGTCAGCTTCCTGCGTGAGCAGGGCTTCCGTCAGGCCTGGCAAGAGGATCCTCGCCATGTCGATTATCTGTACGCCAACAGCTATGAGCGTGAGGCCGCCGGCGCGCTGTTTGCCGAATGGCTGAAAACGCACCCGATGCCGCAGGCGCTGTTCACCACGTCGTTCTCTTTATTGCAGGGCGTGATGGACGTGACGCTGAAGCAACGCGGCCGTTTGCCGACCGATCTGGCGATTGCCACCTTCGGCGACCATGAGCTGTTGGATTTTCTGGAGTGCCCGGTGCTCGCGGTAGCGCAGCGCCATCGCGACGTGGCCGAACGCGTGCTGGAGCTGGTGTTGGCCAGCCTGGACGAACCGCGTAAACCCAAACCGGGACTGACGCGGATACGCCGTAATCTGTTCCGCCGCGGTAGCCTGAGCCGCAAATAGGCCGCTCTACAGGAGCCCGCGTTGTCGGGCTCCTGGTTTAGACGTAACCCGCGACCCGAAACAGCCGTCGGCAATATTCCAGGAAATAGCCATACACTACGCCCATCGCCATGGAGACCAGCGCATTGCTGGTCACCGCCGCCAGCATTTGTTGGCCGTCGGCGCCCACGCTCCACAGAATGGCGGCATAAACCGGCGACTGGAAACTGACGTAAGCCAGCAGATCGGCGAGGTTGCGCAGTAGGAATTGGCCGCGTGGGCAGCGGCGTGCCGTGCGGATAAACAGATCGCGATAGCGGCCGTAAGGCCAGGCGATCAGGATGTTGACCGGGATCGACAGCAGGCGCGAAGAGAGGGATTGCTGGAAGCTCATGCCGGAGATCAACACTTCTATCGCCATGCCGGCGATAAAGCAGTACACCACCAGTGCGAACGTATCGGCAGCGGCGCTACGCCAGTGAGGGGCGGGCGAAAGCATGCACTCTCTCCTTTTTGGTTAATGTTCTGTTAAATTATTTATTCGTAGTTGTTAGTTCTGGTTTTTTGCGCTTCATATAGTGTACTAATCTGTATTGTGTTTTTTAACTGGATTTAAATTTTTATTTTTAACATTTGTTCGGTTTTTGTCCCGCAGAACAGGGGCACAGGATGGGACAGGGAGATTAAAATCGGTGAATTTAAATAAATTCATTAAAAACATGCAGTTGCGATTTTTGGTGTTTGAAGAGGTTTTTTTCCGGCAAAAATTGTGGAAATAAAGGTGTAAGAAAATGAAACCATAATTGTAAACAGGTATTTTGGGAATAATCTTACCAAATTGATTTAAATCGAAATTACTTCTGCTCGTAATATCCGAGCCATTTATTTTTATCGTGCTCTCATCATGGCGGGACAAATTGAAGTAAAATAGCGCGCAGTTTCACGGTGAATAACGATTGAGCGTTATTAACTCAAGGGGTTATGGCCTTATTCTTCGGTCGATTCGCCAGGCGCTGAGCCTTGGCGGGCGCGGGGCGGCAGCGGTTACAGCCCTGAGATTGCCGAGCTGAAAAATGAGACATGGCTTGCAGAAGGAAGTAATGAGTTAATTAATCGCCAGTTCGTCAGGTTTTTAATCAGATTCTTTCCGCTTAGAAAATTCTCTCCGTTTATCATGGTGTTAATTTTTAATCGTCGAATAATCAGAGTTTCTTTCGCGAGTCAGCTCCCAAAATGACCAGAGAAATATTGCCAAAGCGCTGGCGCTCTGGCTTGACAAGGTTTTCATACCCTCCGTAAACTCCATTGTGTGGGAATTTGTGGGGTAAAGTGGTGAAAACGGTCACTAAGGGGTAGCTCAGGAATGTTCCGTGGAGCGACGATGGTCAACCTCGACAGCAAAGGGCGGCTCGCCGTACCTACCCGATATCGGGAATTGCTCAACGAGGAATCGCAAGGCCAAATGGTCTGTACCATTGACCTCCATCAGCCCTGCCTGCTGCTTTATCCTTTGCCCGAATGGGAAATTATTGAACAAAAATTATCACGTCTGTCGAGCATGAATCCCGCCGAGCGCCGCGTTCAGCGCCTGCTGCTGGGGCATGCCAGTGAGTGTCAGATGGATAGTGCCGGTCGTTTGCTGCTCGCCAATACGCTGCGGCAACACGCCGGGCTCACAAAAGAAGTGATGCTGGTCGGTCAGTTCAACAAGTTTGAACTGTGGGATGAACAGACCTGGTATCAACAAGTCAAGGATGATATTGACGCTGAACAGTCGACTCAGGAACCGTTGTCTGAGCGGCTACAGGACTTGTCGCTATAAGCATGTTGGAAAACTATAAACACACCACCGTCCTGCTGGACGAAGCCGTCAACGGCCTCAACATCCGCAGCAACGGCATATATATCGACGGTACTTTTGGTCGCGGTGGCCATTCTCGTCTGATTCTGTCCCAACTGGGGCCGGAAGGGCGCTTGCTGGCGATTGACCGTGACCCTCAGGCGATTGCAGCCGCCAAATCTATTGAAGATCCTCGTTTTACCATCGTACACGGCCCATTCTCCGAGTTGTCGCACTATGTGCGGGAGCGCGAGCTGGCCGGCAAGATCGACGGCGTTCTGCTCGATCTGGGCGTTTCCTCGCCGCAGCTTGACGATGCGGAGCGCGGATTCTCCTTTATGCGCGATGGTCCGCTGGACATGCGCATGGATCCGTCCACCGGCCTGTCTGCCGCGGAATGGCTGATGAAGGCCGAGGCGGACGACATCGCCTGGGTGCTGAAAACCTTTGGCGAAGAGCGTTTCGCCAAACGTATCGCGCGCGCCATCGTGGAAAGAAACCGCGTGGAGCCGATGACGCGCACCAAAGAGTTGGCGGATCTGATTGCCGATGCCAGCCCGTTCCGTGAAAAGCACAAACATCCGGCGACGCGCAGCTTCCAGGCGATTCGTATCTATATCAACAGCGAGCTGGAAGAGATCGAGCGTGCGCTCGACGGCGCGCTGGAAGTGCTGGCCCCACAGGGCCGTTTGTCGATCATTAGCTTCCACTCGCTGGAAGACCGCATCGTCAAACGCTTTATGCGTCACCATAGCCGCGGCGCTCAGGTGCCGGCGGGCATTCCGTTGACCGAAGAGCAACTGCGCAGCATGGGCGGGCGAACGCTGAAAGCGCTGGGCAAAATGATGCCGTCGGAAGCGGAAGTGGCGGACAACCCGCGTGCGCGCAGCTCGGTGCTGCGTATTGCTGAGAGGATGCCCGCGTGATCGGCAACGAACGTCACGGTTTGGTCGGGGTCATTGGCGGCGACCTGCTGCGCAACGCCAAGATCCCCATGATTTTACTGATTGCGTCACTGGTCTCCGCGATTTTCGTGGTGACCACCGCGCACCGCACCCGCCTGCTGACCGCCGAGCGCGAACAGCTGGTTCTGGAGCGCGATGCGCTGGATATCGAGTGGCGCAACCTGATTTTAGAAGAGAACGCCCTCGGCGATCACAGCCGGGTTGAACGTATCGCGACAGAAAAACTGCAGATGCAACACGTTGATCCATCGCAGGAAAATATCATCGTTAAACAATGAATGGTTTAACCGGAATAATGACACGGAGTAGAAAGGAAACGCATGAAAGCAGCGCGCCCCGGTAAGATGAGACGCCAGGAAGATCAGGCCAGCTTTGTCAGCTGGCGTTTTGCGTTGCTGTGCGGCTGCATTTTGCTGGCGATGGTCGGCCTGATGCTGCGCGTCGCGTACCTGCAGGTCATCAACCCCGATCGTCTGGTGAAAGAAGGCGACATGCGTTCGCTGCGCGTGCAGGAAGTGCCGACTGCGCGCGGCATGATCAGCGATCGCGCCGGCCGTCCGTTGGCGGTCAGCGTGCCGGTCAATGCGGTGTGGGCGGATCCGAAAGAGCTGAACGAGCGCGGCGGCATCACGCTGGACAGCCGTTGGAAAGCGCTTTCCGATGCGCTGAACATCCCGCTGGACCAGCTTTCCAACCGCATCAACGCCAACCCGAAAGGGCGTTTCGTTTATCTGGCTCGCCAGGTGAACCCGGCGATCGGCGACTACATCCACAAGCTCAAGCTGCCGGGGATCTACCTGCGGCAGGAGTCGCGCCGGTACTACCCGGCGGGGCAGGTGACGTCGCACATCATCGGCGTGACCAACATCGACGGGCAAGGCATTGAAGGCGTCGAGAAGAGCTTCGACCGCTGGCTGACCGGGCAACCGGGCGAGAGAACGGTGCGTAAGGACCGCTTCGGCCGGGTGATCGAAGATATCTCCTCCGTCGACAGCCAGGCTGCGCACAACCTGGTGCTGAGCGTCGATGAGCGCCTGCAGGCGCTGGTGTATCGCGAGCTGAACAACGCCGTGGCGTTCAACAAGGCCGAATCGGGCACTGCGGTGCTGATCGACGTGAACACCGGCGAAGTGCTGGCGATGGCCAACAGCCCGTCTTACAACCCGAACAACATGGCCGGTACGCCGAAAGAGACCATGCGTAACCGTGCTATCACCGATATTTTTGAACCCGGTTCAACCGTGAAGCCGATGGTGGTGATGACCGCGCTGCAAAACGGCGTGGTGAGAGAAAACAGCGTGCTGAACACCATCCCGTACCGCATTCAGGGCCACGAGATCAAAGACGTGGCGCGGTACTCGGAGCTGTCATTGACCGGGATCTTGCAGAAGTCGAGTAACGTCGGTGTTTCAAAGCTGGCGTTAGCGATGCCGTCCTCAGCGTTAGTAGATACTTACTCTCGTTTTGGGCTGGGAAAAGCGACCAATTTGGGGCTGGTCGGAGAAAGCAGTGGCATATACCCAAAAAAACAACGGTGGTCTGACATAGAGAGGGCCACCTTCTCTTTCGGCTACGGGCTGATGGTAACTCCGTTACAGTTGGCGCGAGTCTATGCAACGATCGGCAGCCTGGGCGTGTATCGCCCATTGTCGATCACCAAGGTTGACCCTCCGGTCGCCGGCGAACGCGTTTTCCCAGAACCTCTGGTGCGCACCGTGGTGCACATGATGGAAAGCGTGGCCTTGCCGGGCGGCGGCGGCGTGAAAGCCGCCATCAAGGGATACCGTATCGCCATCAAAACCGGTACCGCGAAAAAAGTGGGCCCGGACGGCAAATACGTCAACCGATACATCGCTTATACCGCCGGCGTCGCGCCGGCAAGTAACCCCCGTTTTGCCCTGGTGGTCGTCATCAACGACCCGCAGGGTGGGAAATACTATGGTGGTGCAATCTCCGCGCCGGTGTTCGGTGCCATCATGGGCGGCGTATTACGCACCATGAACGTCGAGCCTGACGCGTTGCCTACCGGTGACAAAAGCGAATTAGTGATTAACAAGAAAGAGGGTTCAGGTGGCAGATCGTAATTTGCGCGACTTACTCGCCCCGTGGGTGCCGACGGCACCCGGGCGCGCGCTGCGGGAAATGACATTAGACAGCCGTGTGGCGGCTGCCGGGGATCTGTTTATCGCCGTTGTCGGCCATCAAACGGATGGACGCCGCTATATTCCGCAGGCCATTGCGCAGGGCGTCGCCGCCGTGATCGCCGAAGCTGACGGTCAGGCCGAAGACGGCGCCATCGTTGAGATGCACGGCGTGCCGGTGATCTACCTGAGCCAACTGAACCAGCGCCTTTCCGCGCTGGCAGGGCGTTTTTACCATCAGCCGGGCGAGCGTCTGCGCCTGGTCGGCGTGACCGGCACCAACGGCAAAACCACCACCACGCAGCTGCTGGCGCAGTGGAGCCAACTGCTGGGCGAAACCAGCGCGGTGATGGGCACCGTCGGCAACGGCCTGCTGGGCCAGGTGTGTCCGACGGAGAATACCACCGGTTCTGCGGTGGATGTTCAACACGTATTAAACGACTTGGCGGAACAGGGCGCGACCTTCGCCGCGATGGAAGTCTCATCCCACGGTCTGGTGCAACACCGGGTGGCGGCGCTGCCGTTCGCTGCGGCGGTTTTCACCAACCTGAGCCGCGATCACCTGGATTACCACGGTGACATGGTCAATTACGAAGCGGCCAAATGGTCGCTGTTCGCCGCCCATAGCGTAGGGCAGGCAATCATCAACGCCGACGATGAAGTCGGTCAGCGCTGGCTCGGCAAGCTGCCGGATGCGATAGCGGTGACGATGCAGGACAACCTGCAGCCGGGCTGCCACGGCCGCTGGTTGAAAACCACGGCGGTCGATTATCACGACAACGGCGCCACGGTTCGTTTCAGCTCCAGCTGGGGCGACGGCGAGATCGAAAGCCGCCTGATGGGCGCGTTCAACGTCAGCAACCTGCTGTTGGCCTTGGCCACGCTGCTGTCGCTGGGCTACCCGCTGGAGGCGCTGGTGGAAACCGGCAGCCGTCTGCAGCCGGTCTGCGGCCGCATGGAAGTGTTTAACGCGCCGGGCAAACCGACGGTGGTGGTGGATTACGCCCACACGCCGGATGCGCTGGAGAAAGCGCTGGAAGCCGCGCGCCTGCACTGCCAGGGGCAGCTGTGGTGCGTCTTCGGCTGCGGCGGCGATCGCGACAAGGGCAAGCGTCCGCTGATGGGCGGCATCGCCGAGCAGTTCGCCGATCGCGTGGTGATCACCGATGACAACCCGCGTACCGAAGAGCCGCGCGCAATTATCAACGACATCCTGACCGGATTGCTGGACGCCGGGCAGGCGCTGGTGATCCACGGCCGCGCCGAAGCGGTAACCAGCGCCATCATGCAAGCGCAGGCGCAGGATGTGGTGTTGGTGGCGGGCAAGGGCCATGAAGATTATCAGCTGGTGGGCAACCGCCGCCTGGATTACTCCGACCGCACGACGGTCGCCCGACTGCTGGGGGTGCTGGCATGATCCCTGTCTCTCTTCAGACACTGGCTGAGGTATTGAGCGCTGAACCGATCGGCGCCGATTGCCAAATTGTCGAGGTGACGACAGACACCCGCAAGGTGACCGCCGGTTGCCTGTTTGTGGCGCTGAAAGGTGAGCGTTTCGACGCTCACGACTTCGCGGCGGATGCCGTAGCCGCAGGCGCCGGGGCGTTGCTGGTCAGTAAGCGCTTATTGGTGGACGTGCCGCAGCTGGTGGTGGAAGACACCCGTTTGGCGCTGGGGCAGCTTGGCGCCTGGGTGCGTCAGCAGGTGCCGGCGCGCGTGGTGGCGCTGACCGGCTCCTCGGGCAAGACATCGGTGAAAGAAATGACCGCCGCCATTCTGCGTGAATGCGGCGAAGTGCTGTATACCGCCGGTAACTTCAATAACGACATCGGCGTGCCGCTGACGCTGTTGCGTCTGGAGCCGCAGCATGATTTTGCCGTGATAGAGCTGGGCGCTAACCACATTGGCGAAATCG
This sequence comes from Serratia bockelmannii, assembly GCF_008011855.1. GTDB lineage: Bacteria > Pseudomonadota > Gammaproteobacteria > Enterobacterales > Enterobacteriaceae > Serratia > Serratia bockelmannii. The sequence continues at coordinate 99,492 of NZ_VOUX01000002.1, read as the reverse complement.
CTTACACCACCGCATTGACGCGTCCGCAGACCGCTTTGGTGAATAACCTGGCGGCGGCGCACCTGGAAGGCTTCGGCTCGCTGGCCGGCGTCGCTCAGGCGAAAGGTGAAATCTTTACCGGCCTGCCGGCCGACGGCGTGGCGATCATCAACGCCGATAACAACGATTGGCCGCACTGGCAGAGCATACTGGTCGGCAAAACCGTCTGGCGCTTCTCGCCGCAGGCCGCCGAAGGTGTGGACTTCTTCGCGGACAACGTGCGAGTGAATGGCGCAGGTACGCAGTTCACGCTGCACAGCCCGTTCGGCACCGCCGAGATCGCACTGCCGCTGCCGGGGCGCCACAACGTGGCCAACGCGCTGGCGGCCACGGCGCTGGCGATGTCGGTGGGCGCGACGCTCGAAGCGGTGCGTCAGGGGTTGAAACAATTGCAGGCGGTGCCGGGGCGCTTGTTCCCGGTGGCGCTGGCCGAAGGCAAGCTGCTGCTGGACGACAGCTATAACGCCAACGTCGGGTCGATGACCGCGGCGGCGCAGGTGCTGGCGGAAATGCCGGGCTACCGCGTGATGGTGGTCGGCGATATGGCCGAGCTGGGCGCAGAAGCGGAAGAGTGCCACCGTCAGGTGGGTGAAGCCGCCCGCCTGGCCGGGGTCGATAAAGTGATCAGCGTCGGCGGGTTGAGCCGCGTGCTGAGCGAAGCGTCCGGCAACGGCGAACATTATCAGGACAAGACAGCAGTGATCGCGCGCGTGGCGGAATTACTGTCGGAACATGCGGTCATCACCGTGTTAATCAAAGGTTCACGTAGTGCCGCAATGGAGCAGGTAGTACGCGCGTTACAGGAGAAAGCACCATGTTAGTTTGGCTGGCCGAACATTTGGTCAAGTATTACTCAGGCTTCAACGTCTTTTCTTATCTGACGTTCCGAGCCATTGTCAGCCTGCTGACCGCGCTGTTCCTGTCACTGTGGATGGGCCCGCGGGTGATCAAGCGCCTGCAAGAAATGTCCTTCGGTCAGGTGGTGCGCAACGACGGCCCCGAGTCGCACTTCAGCAAGCGCGGCACGCCGACCATGGGCGGCATCATGATCCTGACCTCCATCACCATTTCGGTGCTGATGTGGGCCTACCCGTCCAACCCATATGTCTGGTGCGTGCTGTTTGTGCTGGTGGGTTACGGCATCGTCGGCTTCGTTGACGACTACCGCAAGGTGGTGCGTAAGGACACCAAAGGGCTGATCGCCCGCTGGAAGTATTTCTGGCAATCGGTGATTGCGCTGATTGTCGCATTCGCCATGTACGCCGTAGGAAAAGACACGCCAGCCACCGAGCTGGTTGTGCCGTTCTTTAAGGACGTGATGCCGCAGCTGGGCCTGCTGTACATCCTGCTGGCCTATTTCGTCATCGTCGGCACCAGCAACGCGGTCAACCTGACCGACGGCCTGGACGGCCTGGCGATCATGCCGACGGTATTCGTGGCGGCCGGCTTCGCGCTGGTGGCCTGGGCGACCGGTAATATGAACTTCGCCAACTACCTGCACATTCCGTATCTGCGTCATGCCGGTGAGTTGGTGATCGTCTGCACCGCCATCGTCGGCGCCGGCCTCGGGTTCCTGTGGTTCAATACCTACCCGGCTCAGGTGTTTATGGGCGACGTCGGTTCGCTGGCGCTGGGCGGCGCGCTGGGCACCATCGCGGTGCTGCTGCGCCAGGAGTTCTTGCTGGTGATCATGGGCGGCGTGTTCGTGGTAGAGACGCTGTCGGTGATCCTGCAGGTGGGATCGTTCAAGCTGCGCGGACAACGCATTTTCCGCATGGCGCCGATTCACCACCACTATGAATTGAAAGGCTGGCCGGAACCGCGCGTGATCGTGCGCTTCTGGATCATTTCGCTGATGCTGGTGCTGATTGGCCTGGCAACGCTGAAGGTGCGTTAATCATGGCAGACTATCAGGGTAGAAAAGTCGTCATCATCGGGTTGGGCCTCACCGGCCTGTCCTGTGTCGATTTCTTCATGGCGCGCGGCGTGACGCCGCGCGTGATGGATACCCGTATCGCGCCGCCAGGGTTGGACAAACTGCCTGAAAGCGTGGAGCGCCATCTGGGCGATCTGAATCAAGACTGGCTGCTGGCGGCGGATCTGATCGTTGCCAGCCCGGGCGTCGCGCTGGCGACCCCGGCATTGAGCGCCGCGGCTGACGCCGGCGTCGAAATCGTCGGCGACGTCGAACTGTTCTGCCGCGAGGCGCAGGCGCCGATCGTGGCGATTACCGGCTCCAACGGCAAGAGCACCGTCACCACCCTGGTGGGCGAGATGGCGAAAGCCGCCGGTTGGGCGGTGGGCGTGGGCGGCAATATCGGCCTGCCGGCGCTGAGCCTGTTGCGCCAGGAATGTCAGCTTTACGTGCTGGAGCTGTCCAGCTTCCAGTTGGAAACGACGTATAGCCTGCGGGCGGCGGCGGCGACCATCCTGAACGTGACCGAAGATCATATGGATCGCTATCCGTTCGGTCTGCAGCAGTATCGCGGTGCCAAGCTGCGCGTGTATGAAAACGCCGCGGTGTGCGTGGTGAACGCGGACGACGCGCTGACCATGCCGGTGCGCGGCGCCGACGAACGCTGTGTCAGCTTCGGCGCGGACGTAGGCGACTATCACTTGAACCGCCAGCAGGGGGAAACCTGGCTGCGGGTGCGCGGTGAGAAGGTGCTGAATACGCGCGAAATGAAGCTGACCGGCCGCCACAATTACACCAACGCCCTGGCGGCGCTGGCGTTGGCGGATGCGGTCAATATCCCGCGTGCGTCCAGCCTGAAGGCGCTGACCACCTTCACCGGCCTGGCACACCGCTTCCAGCTGGCCTGGGAGCACAACGGCGTGCGTTGGATCAACGATTCCAAAGCCACCAACGTCGGCAGCACCGAAGCGGCGCTGAACGGCCTGCAGGTGGACGGCACGCTGCATCTGCTGCTGGGCGGCGACGGCAAGTCCGCCGATTTCTCGCCGCTGGCGCGCTATCTGCAGGGCGACAACGTGCGTCTGTATTGTTTTGGCCGTGACGGCGCTCAGCTGGCACAGCTGCGGCCGGAAGTGGCGACGTTGACCGAGACCATGGAGCAGGCGATGCGCACCATCGCCGGCCGCGTAATGCCCGGCGATATGGTGCTGTTGTCGCCGGCCTGCGCCAGCCTCGATCAGTTCCGTAATTTTGAAGTACGCGGCGATGAGTTCGCCCGCCTGGCGCAGGAGCTTGGCGGATGAAACTACGCTTGCCGAACTTCGGGCTGACAGAACGGCTGAAAGACTGGGTGACCGGCGCGCGCGACAACGACGCGGTCAACATGGTGCTGTACGATCGCACCCTGCTGTGGTTGACCTTCGGCTTGGCGATCATCGGCTTCGTGATGGTGACCTCGGCCTCGATGCCGATCGGCCAACGCCTGGCGGACGATCCGTTCCTGTTCGCCAAACGTGACGCGCTGTACCTCGGCCTGGCGTTCGGCCTGTCGCTGGTGACGCTGCGCATCCCGATGGAAATTTGGCAGCGCTACAGCAACGTGATGCTGCTGATGTCGATCGTGATGCTGCTGATCGTCCTGGTGGTGGGGAGCTCGGTAAACGGGGCCTCGCGTTGGATCGCACTCGGCCCGTTGCGTATTCAGCCCGCGGAGCTGTCCAAGCTGTCGCTGTTCTGCTACCTGGCGAGCTATCTGGTGCGCAAGGTGGAAGAGGTGCGCAGCAACTTCTGGGGCTTCTGCAAGCCGATGGGCGTGATGGTGGTGCTGGCGGTGCTGCTGCTGGCGCAGCCGGACCTCGGTACCGTGGTGGTGCTGTTCATCACCACGCTAGCAATGCTGTTCCTGGCCGGTGCGAAAATGTGGCAGTTCCTGGCGATCATCGGCTCCGGCGTGTTCGCCGTGGTGCTGCTGATCATCGCGGAACCGTACCGTATGCGCCGCGTGACGTCGTTCTGGAACCCGTGGGCCGACCCGTTCGGCAGCGGCTACCAGCTGACCCAGTCGCTGATGGCGTTCGGCCGCGGCGAGTTCTGGGGGCAGGGGCTCGGCAACTCGGTGCAGAAACTGGAGTATTTGCCAGAGGCACACACCGACTTCATCTTCTCCATTTTGGGGGAAGAACTGGGCTATATCGGTGTGGTTTTAGCCCTGTTAATGGTATTCTTCGTCGCTTTTCGCGCGATGTCCATCGGGCGCCGCGCGCTGGAGATCGACCAACGCTTCTCCGGCTTCCTGGCCTGCGCGATCGGCGTGTGGTTCAGCTTCCAGGCGCTGGTTAACGTCGGCGCCGCCGCGGGCATGCTGCCGACCAAAGGTCTGACGCTGCCGCTGATCAGTTACGGCGGTTCGAGCTTGCTGATTATGTCGACGGCGATCGTGCTGTTGCTGCGAATTGATTATGAAACGCGCCTGACCAAGGCTCAGGCGTTTGTGAAGAGGTAAGGGATGAGCGGGAAACCTAAGCGTTTAATGGTGATGGCAGGCGGTACCGGCGGGCACGTGTTCCCGGGGCTGGCGGTCGCGCATCATCTGATGGCGCAGGGCTGGCAGGTGCGCTGGCTCGGAACCGCAGACCGAATGGAAGCCGATCTGGTGCCGAAGCACGGGATCGAGATCGATTTTATCCGCATCTCCGGCCTGCGCGGCAAGGGCCTGAAGGCTCAATTGACCGCACCGCTGCGGATCTGGCAGGCGGTGCGTCAGGCAAAAGCCATTATGCGCAGCTATCAGCCGGATGTGGTGCTGGGAATGGGCGGTTACGTCTCCGGTCCCGGCGGCCTGGCAGCCTGGCAGTGCGGCATCCCGGTGGTGCTGCACGAGCAGAACGGCATCGCCGGTTTGACCAACCGCTGGCTGGCGCGCATCGCCGCCAAAGTGATGCAGGCCTTCCCCGGCGCGTTCCCGAACGCCGAGGTGGTGGGCAACCCGGTGCGTACCGACGTGTTGGCGCTGCCACTGCCGGCAGAGCGGTTGCAAGGGCGCGAAGGCCCGATCCGCGTGCTGGTGATTGGCGGAAGTCAGGGCGCCCGCGTGCTGAATCAGACAGTTCCTGAAGTCGCGGCGCGTTTGGGCGATAGAATTACGCTCTGGCATCAGGTTGGCAAGGGCGCGCTGGAAACGGTGCTGCGCGACTACGAAAGGGTAGGGCAGACGCAGCACAAAGTGACCGAGTTCATCGACGACATGGCCGCCGCCTATGCCTGGGCCGACGTGGTGGTCTGCCGCTCCGGCGCGTTGACCGTCAGTGAAATCGCGGCGGCAGGGCTGCCGGCGATCTTCGTGCCGTTTATGCACAAGGATCGTCAGCAGTACTGGAACGCGCGTCCGCTGGAAGAAGCCGGCGCGGCGAAGATTATCGAACAGCCGCAGTTTAACGCCGATGTGGTGGCCGAACTGCTGGCGAGTTGGGATCGCAAGACGCTGCTGGCCATGGCCGAGAAAGCGCGTGCGGTCGCCATTCCGGATGCCACCGAGCGCGTGGCGGCGGAGCTGGTGCGGCTCGCCAAGTAACGAGTGCAGGGGTTCGGCGCGCCGAACCTGAATAAAAGCAATGTGATGTAGGGCCGGGGTACCGGATCCGGATTAGAGAGAGTGATGAATACACAACAACTGGCGAAACTACGTACTATCGTGCCCGAGATGCGTCGCGTCCGGCACATTCACTTTGTCGGCATCGGTGGTGCCGGCATGGGTGGTATCGCCGAAGTGTTGGCAAACGAAGGGTATCAGATCAGCGGCTCCGACCTGGCGCCGAATCCGGTCACCCAACAGTTAAGCGCGCTCGGGGCGACGATTTATTTCAATCACCGTCCGGAAAACGTGCTGGATGCGAGCGTGGTGGTGGTGTCTACCGCCATCTCCGCCGACAACCCGGAGATCGTCGCCGCTCGTGAAGCGCGCATCCCGGTGATCCGCCGCGCTGAAATGCTGGCGGAGCTGATGCGTTTTCGCCACGGTATCGCTATCGCCGGCACGCACGGCAAAACCACCACCACGGCGATGGTCTCGAGCATTTACGCCGAAGCCCGCCTGGACCCGACCTTCGTCAATGGCGGGCTGGTGAAGGCGGCGGGGACCCACGCACGACTGGGGTCCAGCCGTTATCTGATCGCGGAAGCGGATGAGAGCGATGCGTCGTTCCTGCATCTGCAGCCGATGGTGGCCGTGGTCACCAACATCGAAGCCGACCACATGGACACCTACCAGGGCGACTTCGAGAACCTGAAGCAGACGTTTATCAATTTCTTGCACAACCTGCCGTTCTACGGCCGCGCGGTAATGTGCATCGACGATCCGGTGGTGCGTGAGCTGCTGCCGCGCGTGGGTCGCCACATCACCACCTACGGCTTCAGTGAAGATGCCGACGTGCGCATCGAAGACTACCGGCAGATTGGGCCGCAGGGGCACTTTACCCTGAGCCGTCAGGACAAACCGTTGCTGACGGTGACGCTGAACGCGCCGGGCCGCCACAATGCGTTGAACGCAGCGGCGGCGGTGGCGGTAGCGACCGAAGAAGGCATCGACGACGAAGATATCCTGCGCGCGCTGGCGGGCTTCCAGGGCACTGGGCGCCGCTTCGATTTCCTCGGCGAGTTTCCGCTGGAGCCGGTCAACGGCAAAGCGGGCAGCGCGATGCTGGTGGACGATTATGGCCACCATCCGACCGAAGTGGACGCCACGCTGAAAGCGGCGCGCGCCGGCTGGCCGGACAAGCGTCTGGTGATGATCTTCCAGCCGCACCGCTACACGCGTACTCGCGATCTGTACGACGATTTCGCCAACGTGCTGTCGCAGGTGGATGTGCTGCTGATGCTTGACGTGTACGCCGCCGGTGAAGCGCCGATCCCGGGCGCGGACAGCCGCTCGCTGTGCCGCACCATCCGCAGCCGCGGCAAGCTGGATCCGATCCTGGTTTCCGATGCCGATACCGTGCCGGAAACGCTGGCGCAGCTGCTGCAGGATGAAGACTTGGTGCTGGTGCAAGGCGCCGGCAACGTGGGCAAAATCGCCCGTAAACTGGCCGAGCTGAAGCTGCAGCCGCCGAAGAAAGAGGAGGAGCACCATGGCTGATAAAGTTGCAGTTCTGCTGGGCGGCACCTCCGCTGAACGTGACGTTTCTCTGCAGTCCGGCGCCGCGGTGCTGGCCGGGTTGCGCGAAGCCGGCATCGATGCGCACGGCGTCGATACCCGCGATTTCCCGGTGACCCAGCTGAAAGATCAAGGGTTCACCAAAGTGTTTATCGCGCTGCACGGCCGCGGCGGCGAGGACGGCACCCTGCAGGGGCTGCTGGAGTTCCTCGAGCTGCCTTATACCGGCAGCGGCGTGATGGCCTCGGCGCTGACCATGGACAAATGGCGCACCAAGATGGTGTGGCAGTCGATGGGCTTGCCGGTGGCGCCTTACGTGGCGCTGAATCGCCAGCTGTATCTCGGCGCCGAAAAAGCGGCGCTGCTGGCGCGCGTGGCGGATCTCGGCCTGCCGCTGATCGTCAAGCCGAGCCGTGAAGGCTCCAGCGTCGGCATGAGCAAGGTCACCGAGAGCGCTGCGTTGGAAGCCGCGCTGGAAGAAGCCTTCCGCCATGACGACGATGTGCTGGTGGAGAAGTGGCTGAGCGGCCCGGAATACACGGTGGCAATGCTGGGCGACCAGGTGCTGCCGTCTATCCGTATCCAGCCGGCCGGCGTGTTTTACGACTACCAGGCCAAGTACATTTCGGACGATACGCAGTACTTCTGCCCGAGCGGTTTGAGCGCCGAGCAGGAAGCCGAGATGGCGGCATTGGCGCTGCGCGCCTACCGCGGTCTGGACTGCAGCGGCTGGGGCCGCGTCGACGTGATGCAAGACAGCGATGGCAGCTTCTATCTGCTTGAGGTGAACACCTCTCCGGGCATGACCAGTCATAGCCTGGTGCCGATGGCGGCGCGCCAGTTTGGATTAAGCTTCTCGCAGCTAGTGGCGAGAATTTTGGAGTTGGCCGACTGATATGTCGCAAGCTGCCCTAAATGCGCGCGATCGCGAGGTGGATAACGGCCCGCGCCGCAGCAATGGAACCCAGTTGGCGGGAATGATTTTCCTGCTGATGGTGTTGGGAACGGTCGTGTGGAGCGGTTGGGCGGTGCTTGGCTGGATGAAAGACGCCAGTCGCCTGCCGCTCTCAAGGCTGGTGGTGACCGGCGAACGCCACTACACCACCAACGATGATATTCGTCAGGCGATCCTGGCGCTGGGCGCCCCCGGCACCTTTATGACGCAGGATGTGGACGTCATCCAGCAGCAGATCGAACGTCTGCCGTGGATCAAGCAGGCCAGCGTGCGCAAACAATGGCCGGATGAGCTGAAGATCCATCTGGTGGAGTACGTCCCGGTGGCGCGCTGGAACGATTTGCACATGGTGGACGCCGAGGGCAAAGCGTTCAGCGTGCCGGCGGAGCGGGCGGGCAAGCAGAAGTTGCCGCTGCTCTACGGGCCGGAAGGAAGCGAACAGGATGTGCTGGAGGGCTATCGGGCGATGAGCGCCACGTTGGCGGCCAGCAAGTATACGCTGAAAATGGCGGCGATGACCGCGCGCCATTCCTGGCAGCTGGCGCTGGACAACGATGTTCGGCTTGAGCTGGGGCGCGATGACCGCAACGGGCGTTTGCAGCGGTTTATTGAGCTTTACCCGGTATTGCAGCAGCAGGGCCAGGCGGAGAGCAAGCGTGTCAGCTATGTCGATCTGCGCTACGAGTCCGGCGCTTCGGTAGGGTGGGCTCCGGTGTTGGTCGATCCGCAGGCGCTTGGCGGTCAGCAAAACAGTAATCAGCAACAGAATCAGGCACAGGCAAAACAACAATGATCAAGTCGACGGACAGAAAACTGGTAGTTGGACTGGAGATCGGTACTGCAAAAGTCTCCGCGTTGGTAGGGGAAGTTCTGCCCGATGGCATGGTCAACATTATCGGGGTGGGCAGCTGCCCGTCTCGCGGCATGGATAAGGGCGGCGTAAACGACCTGGAGTCGGTGGTGAAGTGCGTACAGCGCGCCATCGATCAGGCCGAGCTGATGGCGGACTGCCAGATCTCGTCGGTGTACCTGGCGCTGTCGGGCAAGCACATCAGCTGCCAGAACGAAATCGGCATGGTGCCGATCTCGGAAGAGGAAGTGACGCAGGACGACGTGGAGAACGTGGTGCACACCGCCAAATCGGTGCGCGTGCGCGACGAACACCGCATCCTGCACGTGATTCCTCAGGAATACGCCATCGATTATCAGGAAGGCATCAAAAACCCGGTTGGGCTGTCCGGCGTGCGCATGCAGGCCAAGGTGCATCTGATTACCTGCCATAACGATATGGCGAAGAACATCGTCAAGGCCGTGGAACGTTGCGGCCTGAAAGTTGACCAACTTATTTTCGCCGGTCTGGCCGCGAGCTACGCGGTGCTGACCGAAGATGAACGCGAACTCGGCGTTTGCGTGGTGGATATCGGCGGCGGCACCATGGATATGGCGGTGTACACCGGCGGTGCGCTGCGCCACACCAAAGTGATCCCTTACGCCGGGAACGTGGTCACCAGCGATATCGCTTACGCCTTCGGCACGCCGCCGACCGACGCGGAAGCGATTAAAGTTCGACACGGTTGTGCGCTTGGGTCGATTGTTAGCAAGGATGAGAATGTAGAGGTGCCTAGCGTCGGGGGACGTCCTCCGCGCAGTCTGCAAAGACAGACGCTGGCTGAAGTCATTGAGCCACGCTACACCGAACTGTTGAATCTGGTTAACGATGAAATTTTGCAATTGCAGGAGCAACTGCGTCAGCAAGGGGTGAAGCATCATCTGGCGGCAGGTATCGTGCTGACCGGTGGCGCCGCCCAGATTGATGGCCTGGCAGCCTGTGCGCAACGGGTGTTCCACACCCAGGTACGCATCGGCCAACCCTTGAACATCACGGGTCTGACGGATTATGCGCAGGAGCCTTACTACTCGACGGCGGTAGGTCTGCTGCACTATGGAAAAGAGTCTCACCTGAGCGGTGAGACAGAGGTAGAAAAACGCGCCTCGGTGGGCAATTGGTTTAAACGCATCAATAGCTGGCTGAGAAAAGAGTTTTAATGTTTCAACAAAGAGATCATGCTGAGTAATCTTTTTATGATCTCGCAGCGACAGGCACAAAACGGAGAGAAACTATGTTTGAACCAATGGAACTAACCAATGACGCGGTGATTAAAGTCATCGGCGTCGGCGGCGGCGGTGGCAACGCCGTTGAACACATGGTGCGCGAGCGCATCGAAGGTGTTGAATTCTTCGCTGTGAACACGGACGCCCAGGCGCTCCGCAAAACGGCGGTTGGCCAAACCATCCAGATTGGTAGCGGTATTACCAAAGGTCTGGGTGCGGGCGCGAACCCTGAAGTGGGTCGCAATTCAGCGGAAGAAGACCGCGAAGCCCTGCGCGCAGCGCTGGACGGCGCAGACATGGTCTTCATCGCAGCCGGCATGGGCGGCGGTACCGGTACCGGTGCAGCGCCAGTGGTGGCTGAAGTGGCTAAAGATTTGGGTATTCTGACCGTGGCCGTGGTGACCAAGCCTTTCAACTTCGAAGGCAAGAAGCGCATGGCATTCGCGGAGCAGGGTATCGCTGAGCTGTCCAAACACGTGGACTCGCTGATCACTATCCCGAACGACAAGCTGTTGAAAGTTCTGGGTCGCGGCATTTCCCTGCTGGACGCGTTCGGCGCGGCCAACGACGTGCTGAAAGGCGCGGTGCAGGGTATCGCCGAGCTGATCACCCGTCCGGGCCTGATGAACGTCGACTTCGCCGACGTGCGCACCGTGATGTCCGAAATGGGCTACGCGATGATGGGTTCCGGCGTGGCTTGCGGTGAAGACCGCGCCGAAGAAGCGGCCGAAATGGCGATCTCCAGCCCACTGCTGGAAGACATCGACCTGTCCGGCGCGCGCGGCGTGTTGGTCAACATTACCGCTGGCTTCGACCTGCGTCTGGATGAGTTCGAAACCGTGGGTAACACCATCCGCGCGTTCGCTTCCGACAACGCTACCGTGGTTATCGGTACCTCGCTGGATCCAGAAATGAACGACGAACTGCGCGTAACCGTGGTTGCAACCGGTATCGGTATGGACAAGCGTCCTGAAATCACCCTGGTGACCAATAAGCAGGCCAGCCAGCCGGTGATGGATCACCGTTATCAGCAGCACGGCATGTCGCCTCTGCCGCAGGAAGTGAAACCTGCCGCGAAGGTGGTCAACGACCAAGCTGCGCAGCCGAATAAAGAGCCCGACTATCTTGATATTCCAGCCTTCCTGCGTAAGCAGGCAGACTAAGAATATCCTGAGAATTTGGAATCTCCGCTCTTTGTGCTAAACTGTCCCGCCAGCCATGCTGTATGCTTGGCTGGTAGGATGGATAACATTGCGAGATAAAACGATGATCAAACAAAGGACATTAAAACGTATTGTTCAGGCGACTGGCGTCGGTTTGCATACCGGCAAGAAAGTCACGCTGACAATGCGCCCAGCGCCGGCTAATACCGGGGTCATCTATCGTCGCACTGACTTGAATCCACCGGTTGATTTTCCGGCTGATGCAAAATCCGTGCGTGATACCATGCTCTGTACTTGCCTTGTGAATGAGCATGACGTGCGTATTTCGACCGTTGAGCACCTCAACGCCGCGCTGGCTGGGCTGGGCATCGACAACATCGTCATTGAAGTCGACGCCGCTGAAATCCCAATCATGGACGGCAGCGCCAGTCCGTTCGTGTTCTTGCTGCTGGATGCCGGCATCGAAGAACTGAACTCGGCGAAGAAATTCCTGCGTCTGAAAGAGACTGTGCGTGTTGAAGATGGCGATAAATGGGCCGAGCTGTCCCCGCATAACGGGTTCCGCTTGGACTTCACCATCGATTTCAACCACCCGGCTATCGACGCCAGCTCTCAGCGCTATCGCCTTGATTTCTCGGCTGAGTCGTTCGTGCGTCAAATCAGCCGCGCGCGCACCTTCGGGTTTATGCGTGACATCGAATACCTGCAGTCCCGTGGCCTGGCCTTGGGCGGCAGTTTCGATTGCGCCATCGTGGTAGACGACTACCGCGTGCTTAACGAAGACGGTCTGCGTTTCGAAGACGAATTCGTACGTCACAAAATGCTGGACGCCATCGGCGACCTGTTCATGTGCGGCCACAACATCATTGGCGCGTTCACCGCGTTCAAGTCTGGCCACGCGCTGAACAACAAACTGCTGCAGGCCGTGTTGGCCAAGCAGGAAGCGTGGGAATACGTGACCTTCCAGGACGAAGCCGAAATGCCATTGGCATTCAAGGCGCCGTCTACCGTATTGGCGTAAGGTCTGAATTCCTCGCCTGCGAATAACGGCAGGCGCATCCCCTGAGAGCCTGAGAATTCAGGCTCGCGATGGTGTGATGCCGGCTGTCGGGTGTTTTGCAGTTCGTGTCGCTGATTACTTATCACGACTGGTTGTGTTGGTACCCTCTCCGGCCAATGCAGCCAGCCGTTCCAATATTTTGCGCAGCTTCTCCGGGCTACGGCTTGCCAATCCTCTCAGTTCCTCCGCACTTTCCAGACTCAAATGCCGCATTGGCACGGGTTTTTCAGGCGCTTTTTCGGCGTTTTGCACCTGGTTGCTGCCTTTCGCCATCAAGGCCGGATTAATCCTGATGTCGATCGACGACAATGATGGTAGAATTTGCGCTCGTAGTGCAGACAGCAAAGCGGGTTGTTCGTAGCGCAAGCGCATCATCCAACTGGCATTTGCCGTTTCGAGCACTAAAATACCCTGTCGGAAATTCGCGACGCGGCACCAGGGATGCAGGGGAGCGGGCAACAGGCCCTTCACTGCACGGTTAAGCTTGAGCAGCGCCACCGCGCGTTGCTGGACGTTTTGCAGCGTCCCTTTGCTGCCGGCAGACGCGTCGTCGAACAGGACATCTAATAATTGTGGACGGCTATCGCGCATAATGGGCTCCGGCGGATTATAAACTCGTGATCGGTATTCTAAATCGTTGGCGACAATTTGGCAGACGTTATTTCTGGCCCCATCTCCTGTTAGGGATGGTTGCGGCCACGCTTGGCGCACCTTCCAATTTGTCCGGCGCCCCCGATCAGGCCGCACTGCCGAGCACATCGTCCAGCCTTAACCGGCAAAATTCGGCCAACGGCACCTTCAACAGCCTGGCCCTGCTGCAGGACGCACATCGCCGTCCTACCTTCAGCGTAGATTATTGGCAGCAACATGCGCTGCGCACCGTCATTCGTCACCTCTCTTTCGCGCTGGCGCCGCAGGCGGTTTATGCGCGGGTGCAGGAGAGCGAAGCCGAAGCGGAACCCCCTTTGCAAGTGGCGCAACTGGCGCTGCTTTCTACTCTCAACGCGCTGCTGACGCACGAGCCGAAGCCGCCGACCATCATTCGTCACACCCACCTTGAGGTGTTGCCAACGCTGGCACGGCATCAGACCGGCCTGTGGGTGGCGCAGGTGCAAGGCATTCGTGCCGGGCCCGCCGCACTCGTCTGACTTCGCCCTTCGGGCACAAAAACCATAAATAATAGCAAGTTGACTGCCGTGCTCGGCCGTCATGACAGAGATATCAAACATCATGTTAGTGAAATTATTAACCAAAGTTTTTGGCAGCCGTAACGATCGTACCCTGCGCCGCATGCGCAAAGTGGTTGAGCAGATCAACCGCATGGAACCGGACATGGAAAAACTGTCCGATGACGAGCTGAAAGCGAAAACCAACGAGTTCCGCGCGCGCCTGGAGAAAGGCGAGTCGTTGGACAGCCTGATCCCGGAAGCCTTCGCCGTGGTGCGTGAGGCGAGCAAGCGCGTGTTCGGCATGCGTCACTTCGACGTGCAGCTGCTGGGCGGCATGGTGCTGAACGATCGCTGCATCGCCGAGATGCGCACCGGTGAAGGTAAAACCCTGACCGCGACGCTGCCGGCTTATCTGAACGCCCTGAGCGGCCGCGGCGTGCACGTCGTGACCGTCAACGACTATCTGGCGCAGCGTGACGCCGAAAACAACCGTCCGTTGTTCGAGTTCCTCGGCCTGAGCATCGGTATCAACCTGCCGGGCATGCCGGCGCCGGCCAAGCGTGAAGCTTACGCCGCCGACATCACCTACGGCACCAACAACGAATACGGCTTCGACTACCTGCGCGACAACATGGCGTTCAGCCCAGAAGAGCGCGTGCAGCGCAAACTGCACTATGCGCTGGTGGATGAGGTGGACTCCATCCTGATCGATGAAGCGCGTACGCCGCTGATCATCTCCGGCCCGGCAGAAGACAGCTCCGAGATGTACATCAAGGTCAACAAGCTGATCCCTAAACTGATCCGCCAGGAAAAAGAAGACTCCGACACCTTCAAGGGTGAAGGGCACTTCTCGGTGGATGAGAAGGCGCGTCAGGTCCACCTGACCGAACGCGGCCTGATCCTGATCGAAGAGATGCTGGTGGAAGCTGGCATAATGGATGAAGGCGAATCGCTGTACTCGCCGACCAACATCATGCTGATGCACCACGTTACCGCCGCGCTGCGAGCCCACGTGCTGTTCACCCGCGACGTGGACTACATCGTGAAAGACGGCGAAGTGATCATCGTCGATGAGCACACCGGCCGTACCATGCAGGGCCGCCGCTGGTCCGACGGTTTGCACCAGGCGGTGGAAGCCAAAGAAGGCGTGGAGATCCAGAACGAGAACCAGACGCTGGCTTCGATCACCTTCCAGAACTACTTCCGTCTGTACGAGAAGCTGGCCGGGATGACCGGTACCGCCGATACCGAAGCCTTCGAATTCAGCTCGATCTACAAACTGGACACGATCGTGGTGCCAACCAACCGTCCGATGATCCGTAAGGATATGCCGGATCTGGTGTACATGACCGAGAAAGAGAAGATCGGTGCCATCATCGAAGACATCCGCGAGCGTACCGCCAAAGGCCAGCCGGTGCTGGTGGGTACCATCTCAATCGAGAAATCCGAAGTGGTTTCCCATGAGCTGACCAAAGCGGGTATCGAGCACAAGGTGCTGAACGCCAAATTCCACGCCATGGAGGCGGACATCGTCGCCCAGGCGGGTCAGAGCGGTGCGGTGACCATCGCCACCAACATGGCGGGCCGTGGTACCGATATCGTGCTGGGCGGCAGCTGGCAGGCCGAAGTGGCGCTGCTGGAAGAACCGACCGAAGAGCAAATTGAAGCCATCAAAGCCGCCTGGAAAGTGCGCCACGATGCGGTGCTGGCGGCGGGCGGCCTGCATATCATCGGCACCGAGCGCCATGAATCGCGCCGTATCGATAACCAGCTGCGCGGCCGTTCCGGTCGTCAGGGCGACGCCGGTTCATCCCGCTTCTACCTGTCGATGGAAGATGCCCTGATGCGTATCTTCGCCTCGGATCGCGTGTCTGGCATGATGCGTAAACTGGGTATGAAAGAAGGCGAGGCGATTGAGCACCCGTGGGTGACCAAGGCGATTGCCAACGCTCAGCGCAAGGTGGAGAGCCGTAACTTCGATATCCGTAAGCAACTGCTGGAATACGACGATGTCGCCAACGATCAGCGCCGCGCTATCTACAGCCAGCGTAACGAATTGCTGGACGTGTCCGACGTGAGCGAAACCATCGCCAGCATCCGCGAGGACGTGTTCAAGAGCACCATCGACAACTACATCACGCCGCAGTCGCTGGAAGAAGAGTGGGACATTCAGGGGCTGGAAGAGCGCCTGAAGAACGACTTCGATCTGGAGATGCCAATTGCCCAGTGGCTGGACAAAGAGCCGGAGCTGCACGAAGAGACGCTGCGCGAACGTATTCTGGAGAACGCCAAAGAGCAGTACCTGCGTAAGGAAGACGTGGTCGGCAGCGAAATGATGCGCAACTTCGAGAAGGGCGTGATGCTGCAGACGCTGGATTCCCTGTGGAAAGAGCACCTGGCGGCGATGGACTACCTGCGTCAGGGCATCCACCTGCGCGGCTATGCGCAGAAGGATCCGAAGCAGGAGTACAAGCGCGAATCCTTCAACATGTTCGCCACCATGCTGGAATCGCTGAAATATGAAGTGATCAGTGTGCTGAGCAAGGTACAGGTGCGGATGCCGGAAGAAGTGGAAGCGCTGGAACAGCAGCGTCGTGAAGAGGCTGAGCGCCTGGCGCAGCAGCAACAGCTGAGCCACCACGACGAGAACGCGCTGGTGACCGAAGATCCGAACGCGCCGGCGACCGCCGAGCGCAAAGTGGGCCGCAACGATCCTTGCCCATGCGGTTCCGGCAAGAAATACAAGCAGTGCCACGGCCGCCTGCAGTAATGCCGGCTGCGGTTAACCGATAACACCCAGGGGTTCAGCTTGCTGAGCCCCTGTTTTTTGGCACCCATCAGGAGGGTGAGATGAAACATCTGAATATCGCCGTGGGCATCATCCGCAATGCTCAACGGGAGATCTTTATTACCCGCCGCGCCGCTGACACGCACATGGCCGGATTTTGGGAGTTTCCCGGCGGCAAGATCGAACCGGGTGAGACGCCGGAACAGGCCCTGAGCCGCGAGTTGCGTGAAGAGACCGGTATCGAAGCCGAGCGGGCCGAACTGTTGGAGGTGGTGGAACATCGTTTCAGCGATCGCATCGTGACACTGAATTTTTATCTGGTGGAGCGTTGGGCGGGCGAGCCGTTTGGCCGTGAGGGGCAGCCGATGCGCTGGGTAAAACAGGCCGATCTGCGTGAAGACGAGTTCCCGGAAGCCAACGTCGGCATTATTCAACTGCTGGTAGCGCAGGCGAACGCCGCGCAATAACAAGATTGGCCTGGCGTCCGCCAGGCCTTCAACCGGCGACTAGCGATCGTCGAGTTCGCTCCAGTCTTCGCTTTCCGACAGATCGCTGTTGCTCGGAATGCGCTTCTCTTCATCGGCCCACTCGCCAAGATCAATCAGCTGGCAGCGCTTGCTGCAAAACGGCCGGAACGGGCTGACTTCACCCCAAACCACGCCGGTGCCACAGGTTGGGCATTTCACTACGGTCGTCATAACGGTTCCTTACGCCTTCTGTCAGTGCTGAGAAGGCTTGCTTTCATGAGTTCAACAACAGGCCAATTCGAACGTCAGGCGTTCAGGCACCACGCCATTTTCGCTGTCCAGCGGCAGGAAACGAATGGCATAACGCGTCTTGTGGCCAGAAATCTGCGGATAAAGCTGCGGCGCCAGATGGAGGCGCAGGCGTAGCAGATCCGCCCCTTCGGCGTTGTCCTGGAAAAAGCCGTTCAGGCTGATTTGATTGCGAAACGGCCCCGACTGACGGATCAGATCCAGCACCATGATCAGCGCCTGGTTCAGCGGATCCAACGATTGCAGCCAGGCGGCGACGTCGGCGTCGCGATCCTGCTGCGGCGCGTGCATCCACATGTGCAGGGTTGGCAGATCGAAGCTGCAGCAGCCGCCGGGAATGTTCAGCCGCTGGCGCACCAGGCCGATCAGCCGGTCTTCACGCAGCGCCTGACCGAGGCGCGGCGCCGCCATCAGCGCCGATGAGCGCGACTTCAACTGGCCGCGCAGCTGATCGATCAGCGCCATATCCACGCCCGGCACATCGGCCCAGGCCAACAGTTTTTGCTGCTGGCGCTCCAGCTCTTTGAGCAGTTCGGTGCGCACTTCGCCGCGCTCCAGCACGTCCAGCAGGTCGGAGACGGTGCGAAAGAAGGTAAGGGCGATGGCGGTTTCGCTCAGGGCGCGCTGGCCGTGCAGCTGTTGCAGTAAAAACTCGATGCGCAGCCAGGTGCGCATTTTTTCGTTAAGCGGGTGTTCAAAGAGAACGGTTGGGGAAACATCACTCATGCAGTTTAATCCTGTTGGGGCGCTGTTGCCGCCAGTTCAAGGTAGCGACGATGCAGTGCGGCGACCTGTGGCTCTATCCCCTGAGCGGCGCCGCTGTTGTCAATAATGTCATCCGCCACGGCGAGGCGCTGCTGGCGCGTGGCCTGGGCGGCGAGAATGCTCTGCGCTTGCTCGCGGCTGACGCCGTCGCGCGCGATGGTGCGAGCCAACTGGGTCTCAGCGTCGACATCGATCACGAGCACCCGATCGGCGCGATCCTGCAGGCGGTTTTCCACCAGCAGCGGCACCACCCACAGTGCGTACGGGCTGGCAGCCTGCGCCAGTTGGCGTTGGGTCTCGCGGTGTATCAGCGGATGCAGTAGTTGGTTCAGCCAGGTTTTGTCATCGGGGTGGCTGAAGATGCGCTGACGTAGCGCAGCGCGGTTCAACGCACCGTCCGGCAGCAACATTTCATTACCAAATCGCTCGGCGATCGCGGCCAGAGCAGGGGTGCCCGGCTCAACGACCTGACGGGCGATCACGTCGGCATCGACAATGGCTGCGCCGTGGCGCGCAAAGGCGTTCGCAACGGTCGTTTTGCCGCTGCCTATGCCCCCGGTCAACGCAACAATGTAGGCCATGGTGTTAGGTGCATCCGATGTTCATAAAAAAATAATAGACGAATCATAAAGCGATCGCGCAGAAGTGCAAGTCGGCAGGCGGCGCTTGCGCCTCGGCCCCGTTCGGGCGGCGAGAAAAAGCGCAGCGGCACGGCAGAAATGAGCGGGCAATCACACTGCGATTATGCAGGTAAATTTGTCGGATTGTAGCGTAAATAAAGGCGAATTCGCAGTCTTGTTCGGCGATTATTAGCGCGTATTATAACGTCACTGGAACTGGCATTAATCTCGCCGTCATCTTTCCGCGCCACGGGAAAGCCGTCGGGCAGAGGTTCGAATATCCTCCTTGCGATCCGTCGCCATTAACCAGGAAATCATAAGTCATGCGTATTGAAGAAGATTTGAAGTTAGGCTTTAAAGACGTGTTGATCCGCCCTAAGCGTTCCACGCTGAAAAGCCGTTCCGAGGTTGAACTGGAACGTCAGTTTACCTTCAAGCATTCAGGTTGCAGCTGGTCCGGCGTGCCGATTATCGCCGCCAACATGGACACGGTGGGCACCTTCCGCATGGCCGAGGCCCTGGCTTCTTTCGACGTTCTCACCGCCGTACACAAACATTACAGCGTCGAGCAATGGGCTGACTTCGTGCAGCGCATGCCGGAATCGGTGCTGCGCCACGTGATGGTGTCCACCGGCACCTCCGAAGCCGACTTCGCCAAAATGCAGCAGATCCTGGCCCTGTCTCCGGCGCTGAAATTCATCTGTATCGACGTGGCCAACGGCTACTCTGAACACTTCGTCGCCTTCCTGCAGAAAGCGCGCGAAGCCTGCCCGAATCACGTGATCTGCGCCGGTAACGTAGTGACCGGCGAGATGGTGGAAGAGCTGATTCTCTCCGGCGCCGACATCGTTAAGGTCGGCATCGGCCCGGGCTCAGTTTGTACCACCCGCGTGAAAACCGGCGTGGGCTACCCGCAGCTGTCGGCGGTGATCGAATGCGCCGATGCGGCCCATGGGCTGGGCGGCCAAATTGTCAGCGACGGCGGCTGCTCGGTGCCGGGCGATGTCGCCAAAGCCTTCGGTGGCGGCGCGGACTTCGTGATGCTGGGTGGCATGCTGGCCGGCCACGACGAGTGCGAAGGCACCGTGGTGGAAGAGAACGGCGAGAAGTTCATGCTGTTCTACGGCATGAGCTCCGAGTCAGCGATGAAGCGCCATGTCGGCGGCGTAGCGGAGTATCGCGCGGCCGAAGGGAAAACCGTCAAGCTGCCGCTGAGGGGCGAGGTGGAGTTTACCGTGCGCGATATCCTCGGCGGCCTGCGTTCCGCCTGCACCTACGTCGGCGCCGAGCGTTTGAAAGAGCTGACCAAGCGCACCACCTTTATCCGCGTGGCAGAGCAGGAAAACCGCGTCTTCGGCAGCAAATAAGCCGCACCTTGCATTCGGGCGCAGCACACCGCGGCGCCCGCTATCCTTTTCCCTTTATCCCAACACGCTGCCCAGTTGAAAGATAGGCAGGTACATGGCGATCACCAAAGCGCCGACAATCCCGCCCACCACCAGCATCAGCAGCGGCTCCAGCGTTTGCGCCAGCGTATCGGCCAGCTCGTGCGTCTGCCGTTCATACCACTGCGCCAATTTATCCAGCAAGGCGTCCAGCGAACCGGACTCTTCGCCCACCCGCACCAACTGCCGGCACAGCGGCGGAAACAGCGGTTGCAGGCCCATGGCATGATGAAAGGCTTCTCCTTCGGCGATCTGCCGTCGCACCAGCTCCAGCGCCTGTCGGTACAGCAGATGGTCAGCCGCCAGCGCCGCCGCGCTCAAGCCTTCCACCAGCGTCAGCCCGGCGCGTTGGGTCATGGTCAGGATGCGAAATGTTTGGCTCAGCGCGCCGCCGCTCACCAGCCGGGCGATCAGCGGCAGGCGAAGCAAGAGTGCCTGTTCACGTCTGCGCCACGGCGGGCGCGGATGCAGCCAGCGGCAGTAGCCGAACAGCGATGCGCCGAGCAGCAGCGCCAAATAGGGGCCAACGGCGATCAGCAGCGCGGACAACTTCAATAGCCCTTGGGTAAACCAGGGCAGTGGCGCATCGAACGATTGATAAACCTTGGCGAATTCTGGCAGCACCATCACCAGCATCAGCACGCTGACCAGCAGCGCCACCGCACAGATGAAGAGGGGATACCGCAGCGCCTTGGTCACCTTGCGGCGCAGCAGCAGCTGGGCTTCTTGCTGTTGTGCCAGCTGCAGGCAGCAGCGATCGAGGTTACCGGTCAGTTCGCCGATGGCGATCAGCTGGCGGTAGATCAGGGGAAAAATCCCCGGTTGTTCGGCGAGGGTTTCGGAAAGCGGTTGCCCTTCGCGCACCTGGTCGGCCAGCTGGCGCAGCAGGCAGCGCCAGGCTGCCGAAGGATGCTCTGCTGCCAGCAACTGCAGCGCATCGACCAGCGGCAACCCCGCCTGAAGCAGAGTGGCGAGCTGGCGGGTGAAGTGGATTAAGGGTTCTCCACGCCATTGGCCGGGCGTAACGCGTTTGCCGTGCCCGATTCGGCACGGTTGCAGGCCTTGTTCGATCAGCAACCGGCTCACCTGCCGTTTTTCTTCGCTCATCAGTTCGCCGCGGCGTAAGGCGCCCTGAGCGTCGAAAGCCTGCCACAGAAACAGGCGGCGTGCTTTCATGACGTGGTTGCGCCGAGCTGGACGACGTCGATCACGCGATACAGTTCTTCCAGCGAGGTCGTGCCTTCGGCGGCCAGAGTCAGCCCGGCCTGCAGCAGCGAAAGCTGCCCCTGTTCGCGGGCGATATCCGCCAGCAGGCTAGGAGCAGCGTTCGCCAGCAGCGCCGCCTGTATTTCCGGCGTAATGGCCAACAGCTCATACACGCCGATGCGCCCATAGTAACCGCCGAAGCAGTGCTCGCAGCCGTCGGCGCGCCAGGCGGTCAGCGGTTCTGGCCAGATCGCGGTGGGAAAATGCGTCGGCTGGCTTTGCGGGTAGCGGCAGTGGCGACACAGCCTGCGCACCAACCGCTGCGCGACGATCAGCTTCAGGCAGCCGGCGAGCAGGTAACCGGGGATCCCCATGTGCATCAGCCGCGTCAGGGTTTCGCCAGTGGAGTTGGTATGCAGCGTTGACAGCACCAGGTGGCCAGTTTGCGCGGCCTTGACCGCGATCTCGGCGGTTTCCGCATCGCGGATCTCGCCGATCATGATGACGTCCGGATCCTGACGCAGCAGGGCGCGCAGCACCCGGGCGAAGCTCAGCTCGGTTTTGGCGTTGATCTGGGTCTGATTAATGCCGAACAGCGGGATCTCGACCGGATCCTCGACGCTGCATAGGTTGCTTTGCGCATCGTTCAACTGGCGCAGACCGCTGTACAGCGTCACCGTCTTGCCGCTGCCGGTCGGGCCGGTCACCAGGATTAACCCTTGCGGGCAGGCCAGCGCCGTCGAGTAGCGCGCCAGATCCGCCCGGCTCATGCCCAGTTTATCCAGCGGCAGCTCCTGCTGCTCACCCTGCTGGACGCGCAGCACCACCTTTTCGCCGTGCAGCGTCGGCAGGGTGGCGATACGCATGGCATAGCGCGCGCTGTCCAGCGTCAGGCTGAGCTGCCCGTCCTGAGGCTGACGGCGCTCGGCGATATCCAACTGGCCGAGGATCTTCAGCCGGGCGATGAGGCGCGCGGTCAGCTGCGGCGGCGGTGAGGCGAGGGTTTGCAGCACGCCGTCGATGCGCAGACGAATGCGAAAATGCTGCCGAAAGGGCTCGAAGTGGATGTCCGAGGCGCGGCGCTGAATGGCCAGGCGCAGCGTCTGGTTGATGAACTGTACCACCGGCGCATCGCCGTCGTCGGGGTAGGCGATATCGGTTGTGTCCTCTTCGGCTGCCAGCGGTGCCGAGAGCGGCTCGTGGTGCTGATTCAGCGCCAGCTCCAACCTGGCCGCCGGCCATTGTTCCAGATGGATGCGTTTGCCGGTGGCGAAACGCAGCGCCACCAGCAGCCCCTGCGGCGCTTCTTCGCTGAGCGCGACCGTCAGGGTGGTCGGGTCTTCGCTCAGCGCCAGCGCCTGATAGCGCCGACACAGGGTGTGAACCTCTTCGCTGATTTGCGCGTTCATCGCTGCTACTCCGCTGCGTCGTCGAAGCGGAAGACTTCCCGGCACACCTCAACCAGCGTCGCGTTTTCGCTGCTGCACAGCCGGGTCCAGTGGGTCAGCCCATCGGCGTTCGATTTGGGGGTTAACGCCACCGCCAGCCCCTGCAGCGTTTGGGCGCCGGTCAGCGTGATGACGCCTTTAACGACTTTCACCTCGCTGACGTAACGCGACGCGCCGCCGGTGGGAATGCCTTTGCTGCCAGCGTCACAGCCGGCGGGCGCGCCTTCATCCAGCACGCACAGTTCGACCGCCAGTTTATACGGCGCCATGGTTTGCAGCATGTCGGTCATCGCCGCTTTCTGGATGTAGCGCTGGTAGGCGGGAATGCCGATGGCGCTGAGGATGGCGATGATGGCGATCACCACCATCAGTTCGATCAGGCTAAAGCCGCGTTGCGTTTCCATGCGTTGTTTCCTCCATAAGGGTGTGGAAAACAACGGTAGCGGTTTGCGCGGGGGAACGGCGAGCGGGTTTTACGCGTTTCTCGGCGTGCTTCCATCAGTAATGATGCCGTTTGCAGCGGAGGGAAAAACGGTGCGAGGGGCTTCGCAAATCTGCGGTAACGCCCCCGGCGGCGGCCGGGGGCGAGGGGATCATTTGAAGCGCATCGACAGATCGAGCGCGGTCACATGTTTGGTCAGCGCGCCGACCGAAATGTAATCCACGCCGGTCTCGGCGAAGGTGCGCAGCGTCTCGCTGGTGACGTTGCCGGATACCTCCAACTGGGCGCGGCCCTGGGTTTGGGCGACCGCCTGACGCATCATCTCGACGCTGAAGTTGTCCAGCATGATGATGTCGGCGCCGGCGTCC
Organism: Serratia bockelmannii; assembly: GCF_008011855.1. Taxonomy (GTDB): domain Bacteria; phylum Pseudomonadota; class Gammaproteobacteria; order Enterobacterales; family Enterobacteriaceae; genus Serratia; species Serratia bockelmannii. The sequence continues at coordinate 76,072 of NZ_VOUX01000002.1, read as the reverse complement.
AGCGCCTGCTGCAGTTCATCAAGCGATTCGACTTCCACTTCCACCGGCACGTCGGCGTGCAGCCAGAAGGCTTTTTCCACCGCGTTTTTGATCGAGCCGGAGGCGATGATGTGGTTTTCCTTGATCAGGAAGGCATCGGACAGCCCCAGCCGGTGGTTGCTGCCGCCCCCGCACAGTACGGCATATTTCAACGCGGTGCGCAGGCCGGGCAAGGTCTTGCGGGTATCGAGCAGGCGAGTCTGGGTGCCTTCCAGCAGAGCCACATAGCGGCTGACCTCGGTCGCCACGCCGGAGAGCATCTGCACGAAGTTCAGCGCGGTGCGCTCGCCGGTCAACAGCACCCGCGCAGGGCCGCGCAGCCGGCAAAGCGGTTGGTTCGGTATCAGACGGTCGCCGTCTGCCACCAGCCACTCCACCTGCACCTGGTTGCCCAACTGAATAAAGACTTCGTTCAGCCAGCGGCAGCCACAGAACACGCCGGCTTCGCGGGTAATGACGGTGGCTTCGGCCTGCTTGTCCGCCGGTAACAATTGCGCGGTAATATCGCGCCCGGCGTCAACTTCACCTCCCAGGTCTTCGCGCAGCGCCTGGGCGACGGAATAGGGAATATCACTTTCAATACGTTCAAGAAGCTCGGTACGGCGACGGTCGGCACTGTAGCGGCGTGTCGGCATGGAAAACTCCGAAATGGACGGTTAGATCGTAGGGGAACATGCTACTCTGTTGCAGGAATAAGTACCACCGCAGAGAGGTGTCTGATGCAGTTGGAAAATGGCTGGATTGTCGGGGTGACGCGAGTGGTTTCGCCGCACTGCGATCGTCGCCCGGATGACGAGCCGCCCTCGCTGCTGGTCATCCATAACATCAGCCTGCCGCCCGGCGAATTCGGTGGCCCCTATATCGACCAGCTGTTCACCGGCACGCTCGATCCCGCGCAGCACCCTTATTTCGCCGAGATCCATCAGCTGCGAGTGTCTGCGCACTGCCTGATCCGCCGCGATGGGGAGATCGTGCAGTATGTGCCCTTCGACCAGCGCGCGTGGCACGCGGGCGTTTCTCTGTATCAGGGGCGCGAACGGTGCAACGATTTCTCCATCGGCATCGAGCTGGAAGGCACCGACCAGTTAGCCTACACCGAGGCGCAATATCGCACGCTGCAGGCGGTCACCGCGCTGCTGGCCGAACATTATCCGCCGTTGGCGGCGCATATCGCCGGGCATTGCGATATCGCCCCCGGCCGCAAAACCGATCCCGGGCCGGCGTTCGATTGGGATCGCTATCTGGCATCTCTGGAACAACGCGGCGCGCCTGCCGACGCTATGCTTGAGACAAGAAAAAGGGAGAGGAATCGCTAATGACGCTGTTTACGCTGTTGCTGGTTTTGGCCTGGGAGCGCCTGTTCAAGCTGGGGGAACACTGGCAGCTGGATCATCGCCTCGAAGTGGTATTTCAGCGGCTGCATCGGGTTTCGCTGGCGCAGACGCTGGCGATGACCGCCGCCTGGATGGTTGTCGTCTGGGGCGTTCTGTGGTTGTCGCACGGGTTATTCTTTGGCGTGGTGACGCTGCTGCTGTGGATCGTCATCGATCTGCTATGCGTCGGCGCCGGCATCAAGCGCAAACACTACCGCGCCTACCTGAAAGCGGCGCGACAGGGCGATACCCACGCCAGCGACCAGATGGCGGAAGAGCTGGCGTTGATCCACGGCTTGCCGGTGGACTGCAGTGAGGAGCTGCGCCTGCGCGAGCTGCAAAACGCGCTGCTGTGGATCAACTTCCGCTATTACCTGGCGCCGCTGTTCTGGTTCGTGGTCTTTGGGCCGTACGGGCCGATCGCGCTGGCGGGATATGCCTTCCTGCGCGCCTATCAAACCTGGCTGGCGCGCCACAATACGCCGCTGGAGCGTTCGCAGTCGGGCATCGATCATCTGCTGAACTGGTTGGACTGGATCCCGGTGCGTTTGGCCGGGGTGGCCTATGCGCTGTTTGGCCACGGCGAGCGGGCGCTGCCGGCTTGGTTCGCCTCGCTGGGGGATCGGCATTCGTCGTCGTATCAGGTGTTGACGCGGCTGGCGCAGTTCTCGCTGGCGCGCGATCCGCATATGGATCCGGTGCAAACGCCGCGCGCGGCGGTGACGCTGGCGCGCAAGGTGACGATGATCATCGTGGTGGTGGTGGCGCTGTTGACCATTTACGGCACGCTGCTTTAAGCCGCAGCGAAAAACAAAACGGGCGCCGAGGCGCCCATTTTTTTGGCCATCCGGCCGGGATTACAGCTTGGCGAAGCAGCGACGCGCGGCGTCGATGGTGCGCTGGATGTCTTCCTTGCTGTGCGCCACGGACATGAAGCCCGCTTCGAAGGCGGACGGTGCCAGATACACCCCTTCTTCCAACATCAGGTGGAAGAAGCGCTTGAAGCGTTCCACGTCGCACTGCATCACGTCCTGGTAGCAGGTGACCGCCGGCGCGTCGGTGAAGAACAGGCCGAACATGCCGCCGACGTTGTTGACCACCAACGGGATATTCTCTTCCTGCGCCGCATGCAGCAGGCCTGCGGCCAGCATCTCGGTCAGTTCGGTCAGCGTCTGGTGCACGCCAACCTGCGACACTTCGGTCAGGCAAGCGTAGCCCGCCGCCATGGCGATCGGGTTGCCGGACAGGGTGCCCGCCTGGTAGACCGGACCGGTCGGCGCCAGCGCCTCCATCACGTCGCGACGGCCGCCGAAGGCGCCCACCGGCATACCCCCGCCGATGATTTTGCCGAGGCAGGTCAGATCCGGCTCAACGCCGTAATAGGACTGCGCGCCGGCCAGCGCGACGCGGAAGCCGGTCATCACTTCGTCGATGATCAAGAGCGCGCCGTACTTGTCGCACAGGGCGCGCAGGCCCGGCAGGAATTCCGGCAGCGGCGGCACGCAGTTCATGTTGCCGGCGACCGGCTCGACGATGATACAGGCGATCTCTGACGGGTACTGTTCGAAGGCGGCGCGCACCGAATCCAGATCGTTATAGGTGCAGGTCAGAGTGTGTTTGGCGAAGTCGGCCGGCACGCCCGGTGAGTTCGGCTGGCCGAGGGTCAGCGCGCCGGAGCCGGCTTTCACCAGCAGGCAGTCGGCGTGGCCGTGGTAGCAGCCTTCGAACTTGATGATTTTATCGCGGTTGGTGTAGCCGCGCGCCAGGCGGATGGCGCTCATGGTGGCTTCGGTGCCCGAGTTCACCATGCGCACCATATCCATCGTCGGCACCAGCTCGGTGACCAGCTGCGCCATTTTGACTTCCATCTCGGTCGGCGCGCCGAAGCTCAGGCCGCGCTGCGCCGCTTCGATCACCGCGTCGCGGATCGCCGGGTGGTTATGCCCCAGCACCATCGGCCCCCAGGAACCGACATAGTCGATATAGGCCTTGCCGTCGGCATCGAACAGGTAAGCCCCGTCTGCCCGCTCGATAAACAGCGGCACACCGCCTACGCCGGTGAATGCACGCACCGGAGAGTTCACCCCGCCGGGGATCAACTGTTGCGCCTGGGCGTACAGACTTTCGGACTTGCTGTGTAGGCTCATAAATCGGCTCCTGGATTCTCTTTTGAATGATTTGACCGCGCTATTCTAGAGGAGAGCGCCGCGTTATGAAACGATCACAGTCAGATACCATTAACGGCAGCGCCCGCCGCCGGGTTGGGGTAGAATTATCGCCCTGCCTATTTGTATTACAAATTACCTAACGAATCACTCGCGATGACGGAATCACATTCACAGCCAGTCGGGACGTTGAGCCCGCGTCTTAGCCGCAGCGATGCGGTGCGTCAGTTTATTCGCCGTGATAAAACCCCGGTGGCGATCCTGGTGATGGCCGCGCTGGTGGGGGCGCTGGCCGGTTTGCTCGGCGTGGCTTTCGATAAGGCGGTGGAGTGGGTGCAGCAGCAGCGGCTAGCTTCGTTGGCGCAGGTCGCCGACTCCTGGCTCCTGGTGTGGCCGCTGGCGTTTATCCTGTCCGCCGCGCTGGCGGCGCTGGGCTATTACCTGGTGCGGCGCTTTGCGCCTGAGGCGGGCGGCTCGGGCATTCCGGAGATCGAAGGCGCGCTGGAGGAGCTGCGGCCGGTGCGCTGGTGGCGCGTGATACCGGTGAAATTCATCGGCGGCATGGGCACGCTGGGGGCGGGTATGGTGCTGGGGCGCGAAGGGCCCACGGTGCAAATGGGCGGCAACGTCGGGCGCATGGTATTGGACGTGCTGCGCATTCGCGGCGCCGAGGCGCGTCATTCGCTGCTGGCGACCGGGGCCGCCGCCGGGCTGTCCGCCGCGTTCAACGCGCCGCTGGCCGGCATTCTGTTTATCATCGAAGAGATGCGGCCGCAGTTTCGCTACAACCTGATCTCGATTAAAGCGGTGTTTATCGGCGTTATCATGTCGAGCGTGGTGTACCAGCTGTTTAACGGCCAGGGCTCGGTGATCGCGGTCGACAAACTTTCTTCGGCGCCCATCAACACCCTGTGGCTCTATCTGGTGCTGGGGGCGATATTCGGCGCGGTGGGCGTGGGGTTCAACGCGCTGATCTTCCGCACCCAAGACATGTTCGCGCGCCTGCACGGCGGCAGAATGCGCAATATCTTGTTGATGGGTGGGTTGCTCGGCGGCGTGTGTGGCATTCTGGGGTTGATTCAGCCAGAGGCGGCGGGCGGCGGCTTTGGGCTGATCCCGATCGCCGCGGCGGGCAATTACAGCGTCGGCATGTTGATGTTTATCTTCATTACCCGCATCTTCACCACGCTGCTGTGCTTCGGTTCCGGCGCGCCGGGTGGCATCTTTGCGCCGATGCTGGCGCTGGGCACGCTGTTCGGCACCGCCTTCGGGCTGGCGGGGGCGCATCTGTTCCCGCAATACGGCATCGAAGCGGGCACCTTCGCCATCGCCGGTATGGGGGCGCTGTTCGCCGCCACGGTGCGGGCCCCGTTGACCGGTATCGTGCTGGTGCTGGAAATGACCGACAACTACCAGCTGATTTTACCGATGATCATCACCTGCCTCGGCGCCACGGTAGTGGCGCAGCTGCTCGGCGGCAAGCCGCTGTATTCATCGATCTTGGCTCGCACCCTGCAAAGGCAGGAGGCGCAGCTGGCACGGGAAGCGGCGGAGAAAACAGGTAAAGAAAATACAACAAATGCGGTGAATACTTGAACGCAACACTCAGGTATCGGATAATCGTTAATATTAATCAGGCAGCCATAGTCGCGATCTGATGCTGAACAATGTTGGGAGTAAAGAGTATGAGTGATCAAACGGCACTGCCCCTGCAATTTACCGAGGCAGCAGCAAACAAGGTTAAGTTCCTGATTGCTGACGAAGAAAACCCGAACCTGAAGTTGCGGGTTTACATTACCGGCGGCGGCTGCAGCGGATTCCAGTACGGCTTCACTTTTGACGACAAGGTCAACGATGGCGACATGACCATCGAGAAGCAGGGCGTGGCGCTGGTGGTCGATCCGATGAGCCTGCAGTATCTGGTCGGCGGTTCGGTGGACTACACCGAAGGGCTGGAAGGGTCGCGCTTCGTGGTGACCAACCCGAATGCCAAAACCACCTGCGGTTGCGGTTCGTCGTTTAGCATCTGAGTTTGCCTGTCAGAACATCAACCCGCTCGCCTTAGGCCGGCGGGTTTTTTTTATACCTACCATTACCATTCCACGAGGATCACTTCCGCACCGTTCTGCTGCGTCGGTGGGTTGCGGATGATCTTCGGCTGCGCCGTCGCGTGGCTGCATTCGGCCTGGGGGACGGCGGCTTCGAGGCGCACGGCGCATTGCGGTTCAATGGTCAGGGTAACGCCGATCTGGCCGCTGACGGCATCGGCATACGCGGCGCCACTCAGCAGGGCGCCACAGCAGGCAAGCAGAATTTTTTTCATCATTGCGGGAATAGTCATCCGTAAGCCATCTTGTGATGACTTATCGGCAAAAAGTTAAAAAGTTTTAACAGCGTGGGGAAGGGATTAACCTGCGAATAACAGAATTTTACATCGTCACTACGCTATTTTTCGGACGAAAATAATAACACTGGACCCGTTTTTAGTCTAATAAATCACCCGGTGTGGCGTTGCCAAGCGTCGCCCCGCAGGGCGACGGCTCAGCGTTCGAGAATAAAGGCGGGCAGCTTGAGGTGCCAGCGGATGGCCGCCAGCCGAATGGCCAGCGTGATGATCATGCCCAGCATCATGGCCTGTTGCAGCGGCATGTGGAAGGTGTAAAACGCCGTAGCGTGCACGATGCCGCCGATGATGCAGGCGGTGGCGTAAATTTCGGTGCGCAGGATCATCGGGATCTCGCGCGCCAGCACGTCGCGGATAATGCCGCCGCCGACGCCGGTGATCACTCCCATGCAGATCGCCACCAGCGGGCCGGTGCCGGCCGCGAAAGCCTTGTTGACGCCGATGCCGACGAACACCGCCAGCCCGACGGCGTCGAGCACCGGCAGCACCCATTTCGGCAGGCGGCGCGGCTGGCGCACCAGCAGCAGCGTCAAGACGCAGGTGATCATCGCTACCACCAGATCGGTGGGATCCTTGACCCAGAACACCGGGCCGTTGGCCAGCGCCATGTCGCGGATGGTGCCGCCGCCGACCGCGGTGACCACACCCAATACCAGCACGCCGAACGGATCCATGCGCAGCTTGCCGGCTAATAGTACGCCGGAGACGGCGAACACCGCCGTGCCGAGAATATCCAACCAGAACACCAGCATCAGCGGATCTCCGCCAGCTGGCGGCACAGCTGCTGCGCCGCCAACAGCAGGCGCGGCCCGCCGCGATTGAACCAGTCTTCGTTCAGCGCGATCACCGGCACCTGCAGCTGCGGCGCCCAGAAGGCTTTCACATTGGCGGCCTCTTTCGCGCCGCCGGTGATGACGATGGCCTGGGGTTGACGCGCCAGCACCTGCTCGCGGCTGATCTGCGGCCAAGGGGTGCGGCTATCGGCGAAGACGTTCTGCCCGCCGCACAGCGCCAGCACCTGGCTTTGCAATGTGGCGCCGGAGCTGGTGAACAGCGGCTGGGTGCCGAACTGCAGCAGCACGCGCCGTGGTGAGTTAGCGGCGTATTGTTGCTTGAGAGCGGCGAACTGGCGGCGAAGGTCGTCTGCCGCCTGATGCGCCTGATCCGGGTGCGGGCTGTATTGCGCCAGCTTATCCAGCAAGCCAGCGATCCCCCCGAGGTTGTCGGCGTCCGCATAGAAGATCGGGATGCCGAACGCGGCGAGCTGATCCAGCACGCGCTGCGGATTGCCGCCGCGCCAGGCGAGGATCAGGTCCGGCTTGAGCGCCAGCACCCGCTCCAGGTTGATGCCCTGCCAGGAGGCCACCTGCTCCAGCTTGGCGGCCTGCGGCGGGTAATCGGAATAGGCGCTCGCCGCCACCAGTACCTCGCCCATGCCGGCGGCATAGGCGAGCTCGGTGGCGTTGGGCGCCAGGCTGATCACCCGCTGAGCGGCGCCGGCTGGCATGGCCAACCAGAGCGCCAACAGACAGAGCATCGAGGTGAAGCGCAGCCTCACATCAACCGCGCTTGGCCAGGGTTTGCAGCATGGCATTGACCATCAGCGTAGACTGCTTGGCCGCTACCACCAGGAACTCGTCAAAGCTCATGTGCGACTCGCTGTCGGCGACGTCGGAAATGGCGCGCACCACCACGAACGGCGTGCCGAACAGATGGCAGACGTGGGCGATCGCCGCGGCTTCCATTTCCACGGCGGCGACGCGCGGGAAAGTGGCGCGGATGCGCGCCAGCGGCTCGGCGCCGTTGATGAAGGCGTCACCGCTGCAGATCAGGCCGCGCACCGCGTGCAGATCCAGCTGTTTGATGCAGCTTTCCGCCAGCGCGATCAGCGCGTCGTCGGCGACGAACGCCGCCGGGCAGCCGGCCATCTGGCCCGGCTCGTAGCCGAAGGCGGTGACGTCGGCGTCGTGGTAGCGCACTTCTTCCGACACCACGATATCGCCCACGCGCAGGGTGCTGGCCAGGCCGCCGGCGGAACCGGTGTTGATCACCAGATCCGGGCTGCAGTGTTCCAGTAGCAGGGTGGTGCCCATGGCCGCAGAGACTTTGCCGATGCCGGATTTCAGCAAGGCCACGTCAACGCCGCCGATCTGGCCGGTGTAGATTTCGCAGCCCGCGCGCTGGATGGTTTGACGGTTTTCGATTTGATCGCGCAGCAGGGTGACTTCCTGCTCCATTGCGCCGATGATGCCTACTTTCATAAATAACACTCGCTGATTGGCCGTGAGAATTGCGGCATAGTCTATCATGGCTGTGTATCAGAGATAATGCGTTGCATCCGCTGCCGGGAATTGTTATCACGGGGGCAGGGCGCAACGGCGGAGAAACAGATGTCCGGGATCGACTTCAAGCAAAAAATCAGCTTCCAACGGCCTTTCAGCAAACCGATCGAGGCCGAGGAAGAGTACGACATCGTGCGGCAGTTCGAGAGCGATCGCGGGCGCATCGTCAACTCGGCCGCCATTCGCCGTCTGCAGCAAAAAACCCAGGTGTTTCCGCTGGAACGCAACGCGGCGGTGCGCAGCCGCCTGACGCACTCGATGGAGGTGCAGCAGGTTGGGCGCCACATCGCCAAAGAGATCCTCAATCGCTTCAAACAGGCGGGGAGAATTGATGAGCTCGGCTTGACCCGGCTGCTCGATCCGTTTGAAAGCATCGTGGAAATGGCCTGCCTGATGCACGACATCGGTAATCCGCCGTTCGGACACTTCGGCGAGTCGGCGATCAACGACTGGTTCGCCCAGCGGCTCGATCCCGCCAGCTGCGGCAGCGAGCCGGGCAGCCACGATCGCTGCCAGGTGGCGACGCTGCGCCTGCATGAAGGGGAGAGCGATCTGAACCGGCTGCGCAGCCGGATCCGTCAGGATCTCAGCCACTTCGAGGGCAACGCCCAGGCGATCCGCATGGTGTACAGCCTGCTCAAGCTCAACCTGACCTACGCGCAGGTCGGCTGCATTTTGAAATACACCCGCCCGGCCTACTGGGCGAGCGACATCCCTGCCAGCCACAGTTACCTGATGAAAAAGCCCGGCTACTATCTGGCGGAAGAGGCCTTCGTCGATCGGTTGCGGCGCGAGCTGCACATGGGCGAGTTCGATCGTTTCCCGCTGACCTATATTATGGAGGCCGCCGACGATATCTCGTACTGTGTGGCCGATCTGGAAGACGCGGTGGAGAAGAGCATTTTCACCGTCGAGCAGCTGTATCAGCACCTGATTCAGGAGTGGGGCGAGGTGGTGCCGGGCGATCTGTTCGACAAGACCGTCGCCAGCGCGTTTCGCAAGATCGATCGCGGCGGCGCGCGGCGCAGCGCGGAAGATCAGTTCTTCATGTATCTGCGGGTGTTTACCGTGGCGCGGCTGGTGCCGCATGCGGCGCAGCGCTTTATCGACAATCTGGACGCGGTCTATCAGGGCAGTTTCAATCAGGCGCTGCTGGAGGATTCCAGCCCGGCCTATCGGCTACTGAAGATATTTAAAAATGTGGCGTTCAAGCACGTGTTCAACCACCCTGAGGTCGAGCAGCTCGAGCTGCAAGGCTATCGGGTGATCAGCGGCCTGCTGGACATTTACAGCCCGCTGTTGGCGATGTCGCTGGCGGACTTCAGCCAGCTGGTGCGCGAGGACAGCCATCGCGCTTATCCGATTGAAACACGCCTGTTCCACAAGCTGTCCACCAAGCATCGGCTAGCGTATGCGGAGGCGGTAGAAGGGCTGCAGCATTTATCGCCGGAGCAGCAAGGCATTCGGGAATATTATTTCCGCGCGCGTTTATTGCAGGACTATATCAGCGGAATGACCGACCTGTACGCCTATGATGAATATCGTCGATTGATGGCGGCGGAATAATTGAGCTGAAGAATAATTGCCAGCAATTCCAACCGGTTGGCTGTCTCGAGTTTTGTAAAGACGGACAATATTTGTTTACTATTGCCAATCATCTGTGCCGGAACTTCGGGCTATTAATTAACTCTGAATAAGCACGCAAGACGGCCATTCTTTTTGAACGACTTTATAAGAGACACACAGATGAAAAAAACCGCATTAGTTCTGAGCGCACTGGCATTCAGTATCGGTATGGCGATGGGCCCGGCGACGGCCAGCGCCGCTGAAACCGCCTCTTCCAGCACCCAACAGCTGCCGAGCCTGGCACCGATGCTGGAGAAGGTGATGCCTTCCGTCGTGAGCATTAACGTTGAGGGCAGCACCACGGTCAATACGCCGCGCATGCCGCAGCAGTTCCAACAGTTCTTCGGTGAGGATTCGCCGTTCTGCCAGGACGGTTCGCCGTTCCAGGGCTCGCCGATGTGTCAGGGCGGTGAACAGCCAGGGCCGGATGGCCAGCCGCAGGGCACGCAGCAGAAATTCCAGGCGCTGGGCGCCGGGGTGGTCATCGATGCCACCAAGGGCTATGTGGTGACCAATAACCACGTGGTGGACAACGCCAACAAGATCCAGGTGCAGCTGAGCGACGGACGCCGCTTCGACGCCAAAGTGATCGGCAAGGATCCGCGTTCCGATATCGCGTTGATCCAGCTGAAAGACTTCAAGAACCTGACGGCGATCAAGATGGCGGACTCCGATCAGCTGCGCGTCGGCGATTACACCGTGGCGATCGGCAACCCGTACGGGTTGGGTGAAACCGCCACCTCGGGCATCGTGTCCGCCCTGGGGCGCAGCGGCCTGAACATCGAAAACTACGAAAACTTTATCCAGACCGATGCGGCGATCAACCGCGGTAACTCCGGCGGCGCGCTGGTTAACCTGAACGGCGAGCTGATCGGCATCAACACCGCGATCCTGGCGCCGGACGGCGGCAATATCGGTATCGGCTTCGCTATTCCGAGCAACATGGTGAAAAACCTGACGGCGCAAATGGTCGAGTATGGCCAGGTGAAACGCGGCGAGCTGGGTATCATGGGCACCGAGCTGAACTCTGAGCTGGCCAAGGCGATGAAGGTCGATGCGCAGCGCGGGGCCTTCGTCAGCCAGGTAATGCCGAAATCTTCCGCCGCGAAGGCGGGCATCAAGGCCGGCGACGTGATCGTCACCATGAACGGCAAGGCCATCTCCAGCTTCGCCTCGTTCCGGGCGGAGATCGGCACGCTGCCGGTCGGCAGCAAGATGTCGCTGGGCATTATTCGCGACGGCAAGCCGATAACGATTGACGTCACGCTGGAGCAAAGCGCACAGACCCAGGTGGCCTCGGGCAATATCTACACCGGCATTGAAGGCGCCGAGCTGAGCAATACCCAGGTCGGCAACGTGAAAGGCGTCAAGGTCGACAGCGTGAAAGCCGGCAGCGCCGCCGCGCGCATCGGCCTGAAAAAGGGCGACGTGATCCTGGGCGTGAACCAACAGCCGATCCAGAACCTGGGCGAGCTGCGTAAAATCCTCGACAGCAAACCGTCGGTGCTGGCGTTGAATATTCAGCGTGGCGATAGCCAACTGTACCTGCTGGCGCAGTGATAAACGTCAGGCGCTAAAAGTAACAAAGGCACGCTACGGCGTGCCTTTTTGCATTATGGCCTGAGGATTCAGGCCGGTTGCGCCAGATGCGCGCGCGCCGCGTGGATCACCAGTTCAATCTCATCCAACAGCTCCAGCCACTCCGGCTCCAGTTCGTCGTTGGTGATGCCCTGGCGCAGCTGCCGCTCGAGGTAGAAACACAGCTGCTTGAGGCGCGGCACGCCGCTGTAGCTGCAGCTGCCGTGCAGCTTATGGACCAGGTCGAGGATCTCGTCGTCGTGTTGCCCCTCGAGCAGCGCCTGCACCCGTTCGCGCACCTGCGGCAGGAAATCGAGCAGCATTTGCAGCAGATCGCGCGCCAGATCCGGTTTATTGGCCGCCTGGCGCAGCGCCAGCGGCCAGTCGAGCGACAGCGGGGCATCGTCGGCGACGGCGCTTTCCACGTCGCCGCTGTGGTAGCGCGACAGCACGCGGGTCAGCATTTTCTCGTCGATCGGCTTGGCCAGGTAGTCGTCCATCCCGGCCTGCAGCAGATGCTCGCGTTCGCCGCTGGCGGCATGGGCAGTGACGGCGACGATCGGCGTAGAGTTGTGGTGCGGCAGTTGGCGGATCAGTTCGCTGGCGTGAATGCCGTCCATCTTCGGCATTTGAATGTCCATCAGGATCAGATCCAGCACGTTGTTGCGCGCCAGCGCCAGCGCTTCCTCACCGCTCTCGCACAGCAGCGTTTTTTCCACCTGTTCGCCCAGCAGCGTGCCGATCAGCTTCAGGTTGGCCGGGTTGTCGTCGACCGCCATCACCGTCAGCGGCAGACGTTTGCGCTCAGGCGGGGCGGCGAGCCGATCGGGCGTTTCCATTCTCAGCAGCGGGAACAGACGCGTGCTGGTGATAGGCTTGATCAGGCAGCCAAGCGCACCTTGTTGCTTGAGCAGTTCGGCGTCGATCTGCGCCTGGCACGGCAGCGCCAGAATCACCCGATCGGCCAGCTTCAGCGAGGCCAACAATTTGTCCTGATGTTGCGCCATGTTGTCGCGGAACGGGATCGGCACGCCGGCCAGCAGGAAATCGTAATGGCCTGACGGCAGCTGGCCCAGCGTCGGCGAGTGGGTGATCACCAGCTGCGTGACGCTGAGCATGTTGAGCGTTGCCTGCGCCGCCGTCGGGTTGGACTCGATATAGGCCAGCGTTTTGCCGTTAAGATCCGGCAGGCTTGGCGCCAGCGACAGCATGCCCTCGTTCAGATCCAGCGTGATGTGGAACCAGAAGGTCGAGCCGCGATTCAGCTGGCTGTGGAAGCAGATGTCGCCGCCCATCTCCTTCACCAGCTTTTGCGTGATCACCAACCCTAGCCCGGTGCCGCCGTGGCGGCGGGAGATGCTGGCGTCTGCCTGACGGAATGCCTGGAACAGCTGCGACTGCTGGCGTTCGGAGATGCCGATGCCGGTGTCGTGGATCTGCACTTCCACTTCCACCCGGCGATCCAGCTGTTTGCGCAGCTCGACGCGGATATCGATATTGCCGGTTTCGGTGAACTTGATGGCGTTCCCCAGCAGGTTGGTGATGATTTGCTGCAGGCGCAGCGAGTCGCCGATCACCTGCTCCGGCACGTCGTTGTGCACATCCAGCGTCAGCTCCAGCCCTTTGTCGTGGGCGCTGGGGGCCAGCAGCACCACCACTTCGTCCAGCGTTTCGCGCAGGGCGAACGGAATATGCTCCAGCACCAGCTTGCCGGCCTCCAGCTTGGAGAAGTCCAGCACGTCATTGATGATGGTCAGCAGGTTGTTGGCCGAGCGTTCGATGGTCTGCAAATAATCGGTTTGGGTTGCGCTCAGATCGGTTTTCAGCATCTGGCGGGTAAAACCGATCACGCCGTTGAGCGGGGTACGCAGCTCGTGCGACATGTTGGCCAGGAATTCGGACTTGATGCGCGCCGCCTCCTGCGCGCGTTTTTTCGCCAAATCCAGCTCGACGTTCTGGATCTCCATCTGCTCCAGCGTTTCACGCAGGTCGGACGTGGCCTGATCGATGTTCTGCTGCATCTCTTCGTGATAGGCGGTGAGCGACATCGCCATCGAGTTGATGCCGTTCTTCAGCATGTGCAGCTCGCCGAGCATGTAGCCCTCCACGCGGCTGTCGAGCTGGCCGCGGCGAATGCGATCGACGGTGTTCACCATGTTGCGGATCGGGCCGGTCACGTCGCGCATCAGGCGGTAAGCGAACAGGATGGCGATGCACATGCACAGCAGCAGCAGCAGGGTGGAGACGAACACCTCTTTATACTGCTGCAGCCGCACCGACTGCAGATCCAGCTCGATCGCCACATAGCCCAGGTTGTTGTCGGGGTGGCTGCCGCCGTCGGCGGTTTCATCCGGATACTGATTTTCCGACAGGATCGGCGTGCGCAGGATCAGCGAATCGCCGCGCCGGGTGAGCATCAGTTCGGTGGGCAACGGCACGCCTTTCGGCAGCTGCAGCTGGGCGAAGTTGTGGTGATAATTGGAGGTGACGAACAAATTGTTCTGCGCATCGAACACGGTGATCGAACGCACGATGTCCGAATGGCGGCGGTGCAACAGGCTGACCAACTGCCTGACCGATTCGCGGCTGCGGAACGTCATGCCGTACTCGCTGGCCACCGCCAGCGGCTCGATGATGCTGGCGCCGGCGTCGACCAATTGCTCCTGCAGCTCGTTATAGCGGTGCACCACGAAGAAGGTGCTGAGCAGCAAACCAATCAGCAAGGTCGGGGCCAGAATCAGGATCATCATGCGCGCACGCAGGCTGTATTTGGTCATGGGATTCCAATGTGGGAGAATTGACAGCTGACACTAGCTTAATGAACCAGCACACAATCGACAAATATGGCGCAATTCTACTCTCCCAAACGCCGCGTGACGACCCGGCAGAGCTCACAAATCTTCACCGTGACGGTGAGCGATCTCGATCCTTTCGGCCAGGGCGTGGCGCGCCACGACGGCAAAGCGGTGTTCGTGCCGGGCGTATTGCCGGGCGAGCAGGCGGAAATCCAGCTGACCGAAGACAAGCGCCAGTTCGCCAAAGGCAAGCTCAAGCGCCTGCTGAGCCGCAGCCCGCAGCGGGTGGCACCGCGCTGCCCGCATTTCGGCGTGTGCGGCGGCTGCCAGCAGCAGCATGCGGATGAGGCACTGCAGCAGCAGAGCAAGGCGGCGGCGCTGGTGCGCATGATCGCCCGCGAAACCGGGGTGACCCCGCAGCAGGAACCGGTGATCGCCGGCCCGGAATACGGTTATCGCCGCCGCGCCCGCCTGAGCCTGGCGTGGCAGCCGAAGTTGCAGCGCCTGATGATGGGGTTTCGACAGGCGGCCTCCAGCGAGCTGGTAGCGGTGGAGCACTGCCCGGTGCTGCGCCCGGAGCTGGAACAGCTGCTGGCGCCGGTGCGCGCCTGCCTGAGCGGGCTGCAGGCGGTGCGGCGGCTGGGGCATGTGGAGCTGGTGCTGGCGGATAACGGCCCGCTGCTGGTGCTGCGCCATCTCGATGCCCTGAAAGAGGCGGATCGCCAGGCGCTGTTGGCGTTTGGCGAGCGGGAAAACGTCGCTGTTTATCTGGCGCCGGACAGCGACCGCGTGGAAAAACTGTGCGGTGAAACGCCGTATTATCAGGTTGACGGGCTACGCTTAGACTTCAGTCCGCGCGACTTTATTCAGGTCAATGACGCCGTAAACCAACAAATGGTGGCGCAGGCCCTTGAATGGCTCGACATTCAACCCAATGATCGGGTGCTGGACCTGTTCTGCGGCATGGGGAATTTCACCCTGCCGCTGGCGCGCCGCGCCGCTGCGGTGGTGGGCATCGAAGGTGTTGCCACGCTGGTAGCGAATGGGCAATATAATGCACATAAGAATAAGCTGAATAATGCGTCGTTCTTCCATGAGAATCTGGAGGACGACGTTGAGCGGCAACCTTGGGCAGCACAAGGGTTTGATAAGGTGATGCTGGATCCCGCCCGCGCCGGTGCGGCCGGGGTGATGTCACACATTGTAAAACTGGCGCCGGCGCGGGTGGTGTATGTTTCCTGTAACCCCACCACGCTGGCTCGCGACAGCAAAGTGCTGTTGAACGCCGGTTATCGTCTTGCGCGCGTGCGGATGTTGGATATGTTTCCGCACACGGGGCATCTTGAATCAATGGCGCTGTTTATCAACGAGCGCGCGCCAGAGGTCGCTGCAAAGTAGGGAGAAGTTATGGTTGCGGTAAGAAGTGCACATCTGAATACGGCGGGTGAGTTCGCTCTCGATGAGTGGATCGCCGGCTTGGGGCTACCCAACCCGCAGTCATGTGAGCGATTGGCCGCAACCTGGCGTTATTGTGAGCAGCAGACCCAAAACCATCCCGACGCCTCGCTGCTGCTGTGGCGCGGCCTGGAGATGGTGGAAATCCTCTCGACGCTGAGCATGGACAACGACAGTATGCGCGCCGCGCTGCTGTTCCCGCTGGTGGACGCCGGCATCGTGCAGGAAGAGACCCTGACCGAAGCGTTCGGCAATGGCATCGTCGCGCTGGTGCACGGCGTGCGCGACATGGACGCCATTCGTCAACTGAAAGCCACCCAAAACGACTCGATGGCCTCCGAACAGGTCGACAACGTGCGCCGCATGCTGTTGGCGATGGTGGAGGATTTCCGCTGCGTGGTCATCAAGCTGGCGGAACGTATCGCCCACCTGCGCGAGGTGAAAGACGCGCCGGAAGACGAACGTGTGCTGGCGGCGAAAGAGTGTTCCAACATCTACGCCCCGCTGGCTAACCGGCTCGGCATCGGCCAACTGAAGTGGGAGCTGGAAGATTTCTGCTTCCGCTACCTGCACCCGGAAGAATACAAGCGCATCGCCAAGCTGTTGCATGAGCGCCGCATCGATCGCGAACAGTTCATCGACGACTTCGTCGCCGGGCTGCGCGCCGAGATGGCCAAAGAAGGCATTCGGGTGGAGATTTACGGCCGGCCGAAACACATCTACAGCATCTGGCGCAAGATGCAGAAAAAGCACCTGGCGTTTGACGAACTGTTCGACGTGCGCGCGGTGCGCATCGTGGCGGAGCGTCTACAGGATTGCTACGCGGCGTTGGGCATCGTGCATACCCACTTCCGCCACCTGCCGGACGAGTTCGACGACTACGTCGCCAACCCGAAACCCAACGGCTACCAGTCGATCCACACCGTGGTGCTGGGGCCGCGCGGCAAAACCGTCGAGATTCAGATCCGCACCCGGCAAATGCATGAAGACGCCGAGCTGGGCGTGGCCGCACACTGGAAGTACAAAGAGGGCGCGGGCGTGACCGTGCGCTCCGGCTACGAAGAGCGCATCGCCTGGCTGCGTAAGCTCATCGCCTGGCAGGAAGAGATGGCGGACTCCGGCGAAATGCTCGACGAAGTGCGCAGCCAGGTGTTCGACGATCGGGTCTATGTCTTTACCCCGAAAGGCGACGTGGTGGATCTGCCGGCCGGCTCCACGCCGCTCGATTTCGCTTACCACATTCACAGCGACGTCGGTCACCGCTGCATCGGCGCCAAGATCGGCGGCCGCATCGTGCCGTTTACCTATCAGCTGAAGATGGGCGATCAGATTGAGATCATCACCCAGAAACAGCCAAACCCGAGCCGCGACTGGCTGAACCCGAACCTGGGCTACGTGACCACCAGCCGCGGGCGCTCGAAGATCCACAACTGGTTCCGCAAGCAGGATCGCGACAAGAACATTCTCGCCGGCCGCCAGATGCTGGACAACGAACTGGAGCATCTCGGCATCAGCCTGAAAGAGGCTGAGAAGCTGTTGATCCCGCGCTACAACATGAACTCGCTGGACGAGGTGTTGGCGGCGATCGGCGGCGGGGACATTCGCCTGAACCAGATGGTGAATTACCTGCAGGGCAAGTTCAACAAGCCGAGCGCCGAAGAGCAGGATCGCGAGGCGCTGCGCCAGCTGGTGCAGCAGAAAGCGCCGCCGCCGACCCGCAACAAGGATAACGGCCGCGTGGTGGTGGAGGGCGTGGGCAACCTGATGCACCACATCGCCCGCTGCTGCCAGCCGATCCCGGGCGACGACATCGTCGGTTTTATTACCCAGGGGCGCGGTATTTCGATCCACCGTGCGGACTGCGATCAGCTGGTCGATCTGCAATCGCATGCGCCGGAGCGCATCGTCGATGCGGTGTGGGGCGAAAGCTACTCCAGCGGTTATTCGCTGGTGGTGCGCGTGATGGCCAACGATCGCAGCGGGCTGCTGCGCGATATCACCACCATTCTGGCCAACGAAAAGGTCAACGTGCTGGGCGTCGCCAGCCGCAGCGATACCAAGAAGCAGTTGGCCACTATCGACATGGATATCGAAATCTACAACCAGCAGGTGTTGAGCCGGGTGCTGGCGAAGCTGAACCAACTGCCGGACGTGATAGACGCCAAGCGTTTGCACGGCAACTAAGCCCATATCGCCTTTCGGGCCGTATCGATAGCGGATGCGGCCCGAAATCCATGAATTCTGCGGGCGCTCCCCTGCGCCCCCATTCTTTCTCAGAGATTTTTTATGACCCAATCCACTCCGCTGCAGCGTCTGCTGAACATCATGAAAACGCTGCGCGACCCGCAGCTCGGCTGCTCGTGGGACCGCAAGCAAACCTTCGCCACCATTGCGCCTTATACGTTGGAAGAGACCTACGAAGTGCTGGACGCCATCGAACGGCAGGACTACGCCGATCTGCGCGACGAACTGGGCGACTTGCTGTTCCAGGTGGTGTTCTACGCCCAGATGGGGCAGGAACAGGGGCTGTTCGATTTTGATGAGGTGTGCACCGCCATCAGCGACAAGCTGGAGCGCCGTCATCCGCACATCTTCGGCGACGCCAAGGGCGGAGACAGCGAAGCCGTGGCGGCGCGCTGGGAGCAGCTCAAGGCCGGCGAGCGCGCCGAAAAAGCGCTGCACTCGGTGCTGGACGACATTCCGCAGGCGTTGCCGGCGTTGATGAAGGCGCAAAAGATCCAAAAACGCTGCGCCTCGGTCGGCTTCGACTGGAACACGCTGGGCCCGGTGCTGGACAAAGTGTATGAAGAGATCGACGAAGTGATGCACGAAGCCCGCCAGGCGGTGGTTGATGAGAGCAAGCTGGAAGAGGAGATCGGCGATCTGCTGTTCGCCACCGTGAACCTGTCGCGCCATTTGGGCCACAAGGCCGAGAACGCGCTGCAGGCGGCGAACCGCAAGTTCGAACGCCGCTTCCGGGAGGTGGAGGCGATCGTCCAGCAACGCGGGCTGCGGCTTGAAGACGCCACGCTGGAGCAGATGGAAGACGCCTGGCAGCAGGTGAAGCGCAAGGAAAGTTGAATCGCTGCAACGACAATGTTGATCGCAAACAAGGTTCACTCAGGCTGAAACGGTTAAGCT
Source organism: Serratia bockelmannii (assembly GCF_008011855.1). Classification (GTDB taxonomy): domain Bacteria; phylum Pseudomonadota; class Gammaproteobacteria; order Enterobacterales; family Enterobacteriaceae; genus Serratia; species Serratia bockelmannii. Next base: position 57,154 of record NZ_VOUX01000002.1, on the reverse strand, counting down.
TACGGTCAGGTCACAGGCGCAGGGCTGCCGTCGGCAGCAAAAGGCCAACAAACTGAAATCTAAGGCGTTTTATCGCTCGATAGGGGCGGTAAAAAGAAATTTTCTCCGCTAACTCTTTGTATTTACTAGAGGGTTTAGGCGGCGCCGGCGGAGTAAACCCTGATGAACACGGGAGGGCGGCCGAGATGATGGACAGCAAAACGATCGTTTGTAGGTCAGGAGAGGTTCGGGTATACTACTTTCCCGTCCTGGTTCTTCCATCGTCTTTAAACCTAAACTCTCAGGTTCAGCATGACAACTAATTATATTTTTGTGACCGGCGGGGTCGTATCCTCTCTGGGTAAAGGCATTGCCGCAGCCTCTCTGGCGGCTATTCTTGAAGCCCGTGGCCTCAACGTTACCATCATGAAACTGGACCCGTACATCAACGTGGATCCGGGCACCATGAGCCCGATTCAGCATGGGGAAGTTTTCGTCACCGAAGACGGCGCAGAAACCGATCTGGATTTGGGTCACTACGAGCGCTTCATCCGCACCAAAATGTCGCGTCGCAACAACTTCACCACCGGCCGCATCTACTCCGACGTGCTGCGTAAAGAACGCCGCGGCGACTATCTGGGCGCGACCGTGCAGGTCATTCCGCACATCACCAACGCGATCAAAGAACGCATCATCGAAGGCGGCGAAGGCCACGATGTGGTGCTGGTGGAAATCGGCGGCACCGTCGGCGATATCGAATCGCTGCCGTTCCTCGAAGCCATCCGTCAGATGGCGGTGGAAGTGGGCCGCGAGCACACCCTGTACATGCACCTGACGCTGGTGCCTTACATGGCGGCGGCGGGCGAAGTGAAAACCAAGCCGACCCAGCATTCCGTAAAAGAGCTGCTTTCCATCGGTATTCAGCCTGATGTGCTGATTTGCCGTTCCGATCGCGCGGTTCCTGCTAACGAACGCGCGAAAATCGCGCTTTTCTGTAACGTGCCGGAAAAAGCGGTTATCTCTCTGAAAGACGTTGATTCTATTTATAAAATCCCAGGCCTATTGAAATCTCAGGGGCTGGACGATTATATTTGTAAACGATTCAGCTTGAACGCACCGGAAGCCAACCTGGCCGAATGGGAACAGGTGATCTACGAAGAAGCCAATCCGGGCGGCGAAGTGACCATCGGAATGGTCGGCAAATACGTTGAGCTGCCGGATGCCTACAAGTCGGTGATCGAAGCGCTGAAACACGGCGGGCTGAAAAACCGTTTGACCGTGAACATCAAGCTGATCGACTCGCAGGACGTAGAAACCCGCGGCGTGGAAGTGCTGAAAGGGCTGGATGCGATCCTGATCCCGGGCGGCTTCGGCTACCGCGGCGTGGAAGGCAAAGTGATGACCGCACGCTATGCGCGCGAGAACAACATTCCTTACCTGGGCATTTGCCTGGGCATGCAGGTGGCGTTGATGGAGTTCGCTCGCAACGTGGCCGGCATGGAAAACGCCAACTCCACCGAGTTTATGCCAGACTGTAAGTACCCGGTGGTGGCGTTGATCACCGAATGGCGCGACGAAGACGGCAACGTCGAAGTGCGCAGCGAAGAAAGCGATTTGGGCGGCACGATGCGCGTAGGTGGCCAACAGTGCAACCTGAGCGACAACAGCCTGGTGCGTCAGCTGTACGGCGAACCGACCATTGTCGAGCGTCATCGTCACCGTTACGAAGTTAACAACATGCTGTTGAAGCAGATCGAAGCCGCAGGGCTGCGTGTCGCCGGTCGTTCCGCCGACAACAAGCTGGTCGAGATCATTGAACTGCCGAATCACCCGTGGTTTGTAGCCTGTCAGTTCCACCCGGAATTTACGTCTACGCCGCGTGATGGGCATCCGCTGTTCGCCGGCTTCGTGAAAGCCGCAGGCGAGCATCAGAAGCGCCAGGTGAAATAAAATATTTGGTGGGCGGCGCGCGGTGAGAACCGCGCGCTGTTTGTCTGGAGTTTTAGTTTAACTTGTACTGAGGAAAACCTAATGTCCAAAATCGTTAAAGTCATCGGTCGTGAAATCATCGACTCCCGCGGTAACCCGACTGTTGAAGCCGAAGTTCATCTGGAAGGCGGTTTCGTCGGCTTGGCTGCTGCGCCGTCAGGTGCTTCTACCGGTTCCCGCGAAGCGCTGGAACTGCGTGACGGTGACAAGTCTCGTTTCCTGGGTAAAGGCGTACTGAAAGCCGTTGCTGCAGTAAACGGTCCGATTGCTCAGGCAGTACTGGGTAAAGATGCCAAAGACCAGGCGAACATCGACAAGATCATGATCGATCTGGACGGCACCGAAAACAAATCCAACTTCGGCGCCAACGCCATTCTGGCGGTTTCCCTGGCAGCAGCGAAAGCGGCCGCAGCCTCTAAAGGCATGCCGCTGTATGAGCACATCGCTGAACTGAACGGCACCCCAGGCAAATTCTCCATGCCACTGCCGATGATGAACATCATCAACGGCGGCGAGCACGCTGACAACAACGTCGACATTCAGGAATTCATGATTCAGCCGGTTGGCGCGAAGACCCTGAAAGAAGCGGTGCGCATCGGTTCTGAAGTGTTCCACCATCTGGCGAAAGTTCTGAAAGCCAAAGGCATGAACACCGCCGTGGGCGACGAAGGCGGCTACGCGCCAAACCTGGGTTCCAACGCCGAAGCGCTGGCCGTTATCGCTGAAGCGGTAAAAGCGGCGGGCTACGAGCTGGGCAAAGACGTTACTCTGGCGATGGACTGCGCGGCTTCCGAATTCTACAAAGACGGTAAATACGTGCTGGCCGGCGAAGGCAATAAAGCCTTCACTTCCGAAGAGTTCACTCACTTCCTGGAAGAGCTGACCAAACAGTACCCAATCGTGTCTATCGAAGACGGCTTGGATGAATCTGACTGGGCGGGCTTCGCTTACCAGACCAAAGTGCTGGGCGACAAAATTCAGCTGGTGGGCGACGACCTGTTCGTGACCAACACCAAGATCCTGAAAGAAGGCATCGAGAAAGGCATCGCTAACTCCATCCTGATCAAATTCAACCAGATCGGTTCTCTGACCGAAACGCTGGCTGCAATCAAGATGGCGAAAGACGCTGGTTACACCGCGGTGATCTCTCACCGTTCCGGTGAAACCGAAGACGCGACCATCGCCGACCTGGCGGTAGGGACTGCGGCTGGCCAGATCAAAACCGGCTCCATGAGCCGTTCTGACCGCGTTGCTAAATACAACCAACTGATCCGTATCGAAGAAGCGCTGGGTGACCGTGCGCCATTCAACGGCCTGAAAGAAGTTAAAGGCCAGTAAGTTCGACCGATTCGGTTGTTAAATAAAAACCCGCTGCGGCGGGTTTTTTTGTGGCTATAACCGATATATTAACCAGTAGTTATTTATTAAAAACGGTAGTTTTTAACGGGGTAAATTTATTCCGATATCTCTCTTTCCCGTTTTTATATTCCCATTTTATTTGCTTTATAACTATTCGTTACTAGACTGCCAATAAGGCAGTTTATTTCTCGCCGTTCTGCCGTAGAACTTCATCATCACCATACCTTAATACTGCCGGCTTGCTGGCCGGTTGAGCGGGGGCTTGATGCGACAGCGAATCATCATTATCGGCGGTGGAACCGGCGGCACCATCCTGGCCAATTTATTGGCCGCAAAATTACACCAAGAGATTATTAATAATAAAGTCGAGTTATTAATGATATCGGATTCGCCGCTGCATTATTACAAGCCGGCGTTTATGTATGTGGCGTTCAATGCTTTTTTCAAGCAAGAGCTCACGCGTTCACAGCGGAGTTTATTGCGGCCTGAAATACAGTTTATTGTTGATAAAGCGCAATCTTTCGATTTAAAACAGCGAAGTATAGCTACGCAAAGCGGTAAAATTTATTCCTATGACTTTCTGGTCTTTGCTACCGGCTGTGTCCCTTGGCCAGAACGAATCGAAGGATTGGCGCAGGCGGGCGATCATTTTTATCAGTATCAGGCCGCCAGGCGGCTGGCGCATAAGCTGGCGACGATCGAAAAAGGCCGAATTTTCATCACCGTGTCCTTCCCCGAAACGCCCAACGTGCCCCATCAGTGCGGCATTGCGCCGATCGAAACCACCTTGATGCTGGACGACTACCTACGGCGGCGCGGCGTGCGCAAGGCGGTAGAGATTGTGTACACCTACCCGACCATTTCCCAACTGCTGCGCAACTGCCTGTTTTTGCAGCGGCCGACCGGCGAAGCGCTGCCCGCCATTTTTGCCGCGCGCGACATTCGCCACCAGCGTGGGTTTACCCTCAGCCGAGTAGACGCCCAGCGTAACATCGCCTATTCCGCCGAAGGGGAAGAACAGCCGTTCGACATTCTGATGGCAACGCCGCCGATTCGCGCAGTCGAGGCGGTGCGCAATACCGGGTTGAGCGAGAGTCAAAACGGCGAAGGCTGGCTGCCAACCGATCATCAAACGCTGCAGGTCTACGGCCAGCAGGGCGTATATGTGATCGGCGATACCGTGGATTTGCCGGTCAGCAAGGCCGGCGGCTCTTGCCATAATCAGGCGCCGGTCATTGCCGACAACATCGTGGCGGAAATGCGGCTGGGCCAGCCCGTGAGCCATTACGATGGCAAGGTGCAGGCGGTCGCGCAAATGGGGCTGAATGCCGGCATGCCGCTGGTCTACGACTACCGGCATGACGTACTGCCGACGCCCGCCACCAAGGTAGGCGGCATGCTGCGTAATGGGTTTAACCGCGGCCTTTACTGGGCCACGGTAAGGGGGCTGATATGACGGAAAGCACGGTGCATGCGGCGGACCTGCAATCATTGGCGGCGTTGCTCGAGAAATTGCAGCCGCTGCTGGCGGGCGGGCGGTTGGATAACGTGGTCGATCTGTTGTCGCTGTTGTCGGACGTGGTGGATATCGCCGACAACGCGCTGGTGGAGAAACTGGCCGGCGTGTTTGAAGGGCTGGTTACGGTCGGTTGGGAGGGGGGGACTGCGTTGCAGATGGCGCACAGCGAGCTGCAATTGAATCCTCCGCCGGCCAGTTTTCGCGCGCTGTACGCCTTGCTGAAGCAGCCGGATACCCTGCTGGGGTTGACGCTGCTGCTGCGTACTTTACAAATCATCGGCCAGCGCACGCGAGACAGCGCATTGCCGCCGGCCCTTTCGGATGAATCAACGAATTAAGCTTCACCCACTCAGGTAAGGAGTTGTGTTATGTCCGCTACAGCAGTTGGCCACGACTTTGCCACCCGGGCTATTCATTACGGCTACGATCCGCAGCGGTATCAGGGGGCACTGTCTCCGCCGGTGTTTATGAGCTCTACGTTTGCTTTTCCCACCGCGGAATACGGCGGTGCCTGCTTTGCCGGCACCGAGCCGGGGTACTTTTATTCGCGCATCGCCAATCCGACGTTAACCCTGCTCGAGCAACGCATCGCCAACCTGGAGGAGGGGGAGGCGGCGGTGGCGTTCGCTTCCGGTATGGGGGCGATCACCGCGTGTTGCTGGACGCTGCTCAGACCGGGCGATGAGCTGATTGTCGATGAAACCGTCTATGGCTGTACCTTCAGCTACTTTCATCATGGCTTGGCACGCTTCGGCGTCAAGATAACCCACGTTGACCTGACCCGGCCGGAGCGGCTAGCGTCGGCCATGGGTCCGCATACCCGACTGGTGTATTGCGAAACCCCGGCCAATCCCAATATGCGCTTGGTCGATATCGCCGCCGTAGCGGAGATCGCCCATCGGCATCAGGCGCTGCTGCTGGTGGACAATACCTACTGCACGCCCTATCTACAGCGGCCCTTGGCGTTAGGTGCCGATATCGTGGTGCACTCGGCGACCAAGTACCTCGGCGGGCACGGCGATCTCTTGGCCGGGATAGCGGTGACGCGTCAGGCGTTGGCCGAGGCGATCCGTCTGGAGGGGTTAAAGGACATGAACGGGGCGGTACTGTCGGCGCAGGATGCCGCGCTGGTGCTGCGTGGGATGAAAACCTTGCCGCTGCGCATGGAACGTCATTGCGATAACGCGCAGCGCCTGGCAGAGATGTTGGCGGAGCATCCGGCGGTCGAGCGGGTGTATTACCCCGGCCTGGCGAACTTCCCGCAGCATGCGTTGGCGCAGCGGCAAATGGCGCGCCCCGGCGGCATGCTGGCGTTTGAACTGCGGGGCGGCATGCGTGCAGGCATTCGCTTCCTCAATGCGCTGCAGCTCATTTTGCGCGCGGTCAGCCTGGGCGATTGCGAAAGCCTGGCGCAACACCCGGCCAGCATGACGCACTCGGCCTACACGCCGGAAGAGCGGAAACGGCACCACATCAGCGAGGGGCTGGTGCGGCTGTCCGCCGGGCTGGAGGCGTTTGACGATCTGCAGGCCGATATCCTGCAGGCGCTGGCGCAAGCGCAATAAAAAAACCCGCCGCAGCGGGTTTTATCAACAGCGGGCGTTACATCTGTTGCGTCGCCGCGGTCACCGGCGAGCCGCCGCCTTTTTTGCGCACCCACAGCCAGTAAGCCACGGTGAGTAAAGCGATCCACACCAGCCCGACGTACAGCGCGATGCGGCTCTCTTCGAAGTAGCCGAGCAGGCCGATGACGAACGCCATAAAGGCGGTCGCCAATGCCGGCGCCACCGGCCACCACGGCACCGGGAAGCTCAACTGACGAGTTTCTTCCGGCGACAGCGTGCGGCGCATGACGATCTGCGACAGCAGGATCATCAGCCACACCCAGACGGTGGCGAAGGTGGCGATCGAGGCGATGATCATGAAGACCTTCTCCGGGATCAGGTAGTTGAGCACCACCGCCAGCAGCAGGGCGACTGACATCACCAGCACCGTCATCCACGGCACGCCGCTGGCGGTCAGTTTGGTGAAGCTGCGCGGCGCCTGGCCGTCCTGCGCCATGCCGTACATCATGCGGCCGGCGCCGAAGATGTCGCTGTTGATGGCCGAAATGGCCGCGGTGATCACCACCACGTTCAGCACGTTGGCGGCGGAACTGATGCCAAGGTTGCTGAAAATCTCGACGAACGGGCTGCCGTTCTGGCCGATACTGTTCCACGGATAGATCGCCATCAGCACCGTCAGCGTCAGCACGTAAAACAGCAGGATGCGCACCGGTACGGCGTTGATCGCCTTCGGCAGCACTTTGGCGGGGTCTTTCGCCTCGCTGGCGGTAATGCCGATGATCTCGATGCCGCCGAAGGCGAACATCACCACTGCCAATGACGCGACCACACCGCCGAAGCCGTTAGGCATAAAGCCGCCGTGTTGCCACAGGTTGCTGATACCGGTGGCGTGCTGGGTTTGCCCGAAACCGAACAGCATCACCGCCGCACCGCCGACGATCATCGCCACGATGGCGGCGACTTTGACCAGCGACAGCCAGAACTCCAGCTCGCCGAAGACCTTGACGCTGCACAGGTTGAGCGCGCCGATAAACAGGATGATGCTGAGCACCCAAACCCACTGAGCGACGTCCGGGAACCACAGCCCCATATAGATGCCGAAGGCGGTGACGTCCGCCAGGGCGACGATCACCATTTCGAAGGTGTAGGTCCAACCGGTGAGGAACCCGGCCAGCGGGCCGAGATAGTGGCTGGCGTAGTGGCCGAACGAGCCGGAAACCGGCTGGTGCACCGCCATTTCACCCAGCGCGCGCATCACCATGAACACCGCCGCGCCGCCCACCAGGTAGGCCAGCAGCACGGCCGGGCCGGCCAGCTGGATGGCGCCGGCGGAGCCGTAGAACAGGCCGGTGCCGATCGCCGAGCCGAGGGCCATGAAACGGATATGCCGCGCGTTTAGTCCGCGTCTGAGTTGTGTCGTTTCGTTACGCATGTTGCTTCCCGTTAAGTGTTTGCCGAACAGGCACGCGCTGCCCGCGCCGGGTGGAACGCACCCGGCGGGGCAGAACAAACTGCGTGATTCAGTGTGTGATGATTATGCCTGGCTAGGCAGCAGCGCCGCAGGCAGCAGCGATGTCAGGTGACCGGCCGCCAAGAGTTGGCTGGCGGCTTCAATGTCGGGGGCGAAGAAACGATCCTTGTCGTAGAAACTGACATGCTCGCGCAGCAGACGGCGCGCCTGCTCCAGACCTTCCGAGGTCTTCAGGCCGTTGCGGAAATCCAGGCCTTGGCAGGCGGCCAGCCATTCGACCGCCAGAATGCCGCGCACGTTGTCCGCCATGCTCCACAGGCGGCGACCGGCGGCCGGCGCCATGGAGACGTGGTCTTCCTGGTTGGCGGAGGTCGGGATGCTGTCGACGCTTGACGGATGCGCCAGCGCTTTGTTTTCGCTGGCCAGCGCCGCGGCGGTGACCTGGGCGATCATGAAGCCGGAGTTCACGCCGCCGTTTTCCACCAGGAACGGCGGCAGTTGCGACATGTGTTTGTCCATCATCAGCGAGATGCGGCGTTCGGACAGCGAACCGATTTCGGCAAACGCCAGCGCCAGGTTATCGGCGGCCATCGCTACCGGTTCGGCGTGGAAGTTGCCGCCGGACAGCACGTCGCCCTGTTCGGCGAACACCAGCGGGTTATCGGAGACGGCGTTGGCTTCGATTTCCAGCACCTCGGCGGCCTGGCGGATCTGCGTCAGGCAGGCGCCCATCACCTGTGGCTGGCAGCGCAGGGAGTAAGGATCCTGCACTTTTTCACAGTTGCGGTGCGAGTCGGAGACTTCGCTGCGCGCGCCGAGCAGGTGGCGATAGGCGAGGGCGGCGTCGATCTGGCCGCGCTGGCCGCGCACCTCGTGGATACGCGCATCGAACGGGCTGCGAGAGCCCAGCGCCGCTTCCACCGTCAGACTGCCCGCCACGGTCGCAGCGGCGAACAGATCTTCGGCATCGAACAGGCCGCGCAGCGCGAAGGCGGCGGAGACTTGGGTGCCGTTCAGCAGCGCCAGGCCCTCTTTCGCCGCCAGCGTCAGCGGTTTCAGGCCGGCTTTGGCCAGCGCTTCGGTCGCCGGCAGCCATTGGCCCTGATGGCGCGCCTGGCCTTCGCCCAGCAGCACCAGGCTCATGTGCGCCAGTGGCGCCAGGTCGCCGGAGGCGCCGACGGAGCCTTTCAGCGGAATATGCGGATAAACTTCGGCGTTGACCAGCGCGATCAGCGCCTGAATGACTTCCAGACGAATGCCGGAGAAGCCGCGCGACAGGCTGTTGATCTTCAGCACCATGATCAGGCGCACCAGGTTGTCGTCGGTCGGCTCGCCCACGCCGGCGGCGTGTGACAGTACGATCGAACGCTGCAGGTTTTCCAGATCGTCGCGGGCGATGCGCGTCGAAGCCAGCAGGCCAAACCCGGTGTTGATGCCGTAAGTGGTGCGGTTTTCTTCAACGATGCGTTCCACGCAGGCCACGCTCTGTTGGATAGGGCCGTAGGCGTTGTCGTCCAGCGTCAGCGTCACCGGGTGTTGATAGACGTCGCGTAGCTGGGCCAGCGTCAGTTTGCCTGGGCGAATAGTCAGCGCTTTCATGCTTTTTCTCCTTGGGTCGCGGCAACCATCGGCAGGTTCAGGCCTTGCTCGCGGGCGCAGTCGATAGCGATATCGTAACCGGCGTCGGCGTGACGCATGACCCCGGTAGCCGGGTCATTGTGCAAGACGCGGGCGATGCGCTCGGCGGCCTCGTCGGTGCCGTCGCAGACGATCACCATGCCGGAGTGTTGGGAGAAGCCCATGCCGACGCCGCCGCCGTGGTGCAGGGAAACCCAGGTGGCGCCGCTGGCGGTGTTCAGCAGGGCGTTCAGCAACGGCCAGTCGGAAACCGCATCGGAACCGTCTTTCATCGCTTCGGTTTCACGGTTCGGGCTGGAAACGGAGCCGGAATCCAGGTGGTCGCGGCCGATGACGATCGGGGCGGACAGTTCGCCGCGGCGCACCATCTCGTTGAACGCCAGGCCCAGCTTGGCGCGCTGGCCGAGGCCAACCCAGCAGATGCGCGCCGGCAGGCCCTGGAAGCTGATGCGCTCGCGCGCCATGTCCAGCCAGCGGTGCAGGTGTTCGTCATCCGGGATCAGCTCTTTCACCATGGCGTCGGTTTTGTAGATGTCCTGCGGATCGCCGGACAGCGCCGCCCAGCGGAACGGCCCGATACCGCGGCAGAACAGCGGACGGATGTAGGCCGGCACGAAGCCCGGGAAGTCGAAGGCGTTGTCGACGCCGGTTTCTTTCGCCATCTGGCGAATGTTGTTGCCGTAGTCGAAGGTTGGCACGCCCATCTGCTGGAACGCCAGCATGGCTTTGACGTGATCGGCCATCGACTGCTTGGCGGCGGCGACCACTTTGGCCGGCTCGGTTTGCGCGCGCTGGCGATACTCTTCCCAGCTCCAGCCCTTCGGCAGGTAGCCGTTCAGCGGATCGTGGGCGCTGGTCTGGTCGGTGACCATGTCCGGGCGCACGCCGCGGCGCACCAGCTCAGGCAGGATTTCCGCCGCGTTGCCGCACAGAGCGATGGAGATGGCTTTGCCTTCTGAGGTGTATTTCTTGATGCGGGCCAGCGCGTCGTCCAGATCTTTGGCCTGCTCATCGACGTAGCGGGTTTTCAGACGGAAATCGATGCGGCTCTGCTGACATTCGATGTTCAGCGAGCAGGCGCCCGCCAGCGTCGCGGCCAGCGGCTGCGCGCCGCCCATGCCGCCCAGACCGGCGGTCAGCACCCAGCGCCCCTGCAGGCTGCCGTCGTAGTGCTGGCGGCCCGCTTCAACGAAGGTTTCATAGGTGCCCTGAACGATGCCCTGGCTGCCGATGTAGATCCAGCTGCCGGCAGTCATCTGGCCGTACATCGCCAGGCCTTTGGCGTCCAGTTCGTTGAAGTGTTCCCAGGTTGCCCAGTGCGGCACCAGGTTGGAGTTGGCGATCAGCACGCGCGGCGCGTTGCTGTGGGTTTTGAATACGCCGACCGGTTTGCCGGACTGCACCAGCAGGGTTTCGTCTTCTTCCAGCGTTTTCAGGGTTTCGACGATCTTGTCGTAGCAATCCCAGTCGCGCGCGGCGCGGCCGATGCCGCCGTACACCACCAGCTCGTGTGGGTTCTCCGCAACTTCAGGATCGAGGTTGTTCATCAGCATGCGTAACGGCGCTTCGGTCAGCCAGCTTTTTGCGTTTAATTGTGTGCCGCGTGGCGCGCGTACATCGACATTGCGAACTTTGTTATTTGTAGTCACAGCAGTTTCCTCAAACAGTATCGGTGCAGATTCCATGCCGCGGTGGGGATGAGTACCACGGCATAACAATGCGTAGGGCTTATTAACATATACTTGTATGTACAAGCATATGCAACACTGACCAGTTGCCGCTGAAAAGTGGCATAAGAAAAAGTTATTTTCTTTTTATATCAGGTTGATATGCGAGTTTTTATCGCCGGTCCCAGGTACGGAAAGCCGGAGAAAAGTGAGCTGTTCGGCAAAAATGAATTAAAATTGACTCATTTTTGGGCGGCTAGTCACAATATTTTTACAGTCTGATTACAGTTGACGGCGCAGGATAAAAAAGCCCTATCACCGCAGGAAGAAAGCCCGCCGTGGGCGGGCTTGCAAGGGTCAGGCGGCCGGCTGCAGCGTCGGTTTGCGGCTCATCTTGCACACCGTGGCGATGGCGGCGATCAGCGCCGGCACGCACAGGAACATCAGGATGCTCTGCACTTCCCACTGCATCGCCAGCAGTTGGGCGCCCATCATGGTGCCGGCGACGCCGCCGAAGCGGCCGATGCCCTGCATCCAGGCGATGCCGGTGGCGCGGCTGTGGGTCGGGTAGAAGGTCGCCGCCAGCGTTTGCAGCCCGGACTGCGCGCCGTTCATGGTGACGCCCATCAGGAAGATGAAGGCGCCCAGCAGCACGATCTGTTTATCTTCGGTGGCCATCGCCACGATCAGCAGGGCGGTGACGACAAAGCCGCTCGAGACCACTTTATGCGCATTCCAGCGATCCATCAGCCAGCCGGCCACCAGGATGCCCAGCGTGCCGCCGAAGGTGAACAGCGAGGTGAGCATCGCCGATTGTTCCAACTGGTAACCCAATCCCTGCATCAGGATCGGCATCCAGCTCAGCAACACGTAGTAGATCACCAACCCCATAAAGTAGGTCAGCCACAGCATCAGCGTGCCGAGCAGATAGGGGCGGCTGAACAGCAGGCCGACGCTGGTTTTGGTCTGCGCCAGCTTCTCTTCGTACAGGTAAAAACGCGTCACGCCGTCGAGGCTCCGGTTGACGAAACGCTGCGCGATGCGTTTGATCTTCGCCGCATCCTGGCCGCGGTTAACCATATATTTAACCGACTCTGGCAGCAGCAGGATCAGCAGAACCGTCAATACCAGCGGCGCGATGGCGCCGAGCAGCAGCACACTGTGCCAGCCGTAGCTCGGGATCAGCCACGATGAAATGGCGCCGCCGCCGGCTGCGCCCAGCGGAAAGCCGCAGTACATGGTGTTGATCGCCAGCGAACGGCAGCGCTGCGGCGCGTATTCGGAGATCAAGGTAATGGCGTTGGGCATCGCCGCCCCCAGCCCGAGGCCGGTGAGGAAGCGCCACAGCGTCAGGCTGTTGAGCGAACCGGCGTAGGCGGTGGCCAAACTCGACAGGCCGAAGAACAGGCAGGAAAACACCAGCACGCGCTTGCGGCCGATGCGGTCGGAGATCGGCCCGGCGATCAGCGCGCCGAGCGACAGCCCCAGCAGCGCGGCGCTCAGCACCGGCCCCAGATCCTGTTTGACGATGCCCCAGTCTTTGGCGACCGAGGGGGCGATATAGCCCATGGCGGCGGTATCGAAACCGTCGATGGCGAGGATCAGGAATCCGAGAATGATCAGGGTCCAGTGAAACAGCGAAAACTTGCTGTCGTCGATGGCCTGTTGAATGTTTAACTCGCTGGTGGAATGAGTCATGGCACCCTCTAAACGCAGATGTAGTCGTGATGGAACGTGGCCGAAACTGGCGCTCGGCTTGTGTTTGCTTGTATATACATCTGCGCGTCAGCGCTTTATGTCAAATATAATTATCTTATTTGTTAACTGCGTGTTGTTTTCTGTGGAGCAGGTTGCACCGCCGATGAAAGGCCAAAGACCGGTTAACAAATTAAATGAACGCCATTGGCGGTGAGATATGCTGATGGCGGCGCGGAGGATAAAATTTAATACAATTTTGGCCGTTTGGTCGCCGGGCCGGAATCTGCGATAATCGCTTTTTACTTTTCCAGATTGAGAAACCGATGCAGTACCCGATCAACGAGATGTTCCAAACCTTGCAGGGCGAAGGCTTTTTCACCGGCGTGCCGGCCATTTTCATCCGCCTGCAGGGCTGCCCGGTAGGGTGCAGTTGGTGCGATACCAAACATACCTGGGAAAAGGAAGCCCATCGGGAAGTCGACCTGCAACGGATCCTGGTCAAAACAGAAGAGAGCGACGCCTGGGGCAATGCCAGCGCCGAGCAGCTGTTGGCGGTGATGCGCCAACAAGGCTACACCGCGCGTCATGTGGTGATCACCGGCGGCGAACCCTGCATTTACGATCTGGCGCCGCTGACCGAGCTGTTCGAACAGCACGGCTACCGTTGCCAGATTGAGACCAGCGGCACCCACGAAATTCGCTGCTCCGCCAACACCTGGGTGACGGTTTCGCCCAAGGTGAATATGCGCGGCGGCATGAAGGTGCTGGATCAGGCACTGCGGCGCGCTGACGAGGTGAAGCATCCGGTGGCGCGCGAGCGCGACATCGAGGCGCTGGATGCGCTGCTGGCGACGTTGCAGGATGACAAGGCGCGGATTATCGCGCTGCAACCGATCAGCCAGAAAGAAGAGGCGACCCGCCTGTGCATCGAAACCTGCATTGCGCGCAATTGGCGGCTGTCGATGCAGACCCACAAATATCTGAATATCGCCTGAGTTTTTTATTGGCCGCAGGCCTTCGAACGGGACGGGAGTTACGGTGAAAATTGTATCGCGTGCATTCGAGGCGGTGACGGAAGCGGAATTGCGGTCGATTCGCTCGCTGTTGTCCGACGCTTTCCCCGAGATAACCGACGGATTTTATCGGCGGCAGGTGCCGGTTTGCCTGGTGACCGCCGCGGAAGGCGAGGCGATCGTCGGCCAATTGGCGGTGCATAAGCGGCCGGTGTTGATTGACGGTGAGACCGAGGTGATCGGCATCATCGGGCTGGTGGCCGTGGCACAAACGCATCGGCGCCGCGGCGTGGCCGCAAACATGCTGGTGAAGGCGCATGACTATTTGCGCAGTAAAGGGATCGCGTATTCCATACTGTTTGCGGTAAGCGAAAAGTACTATACCGGCGCCGGCTATCGGGCGATGGAAAACGAGACGGCGTTCATTGAGGATGGCGAGAGCAAAACGTTTGTCTATCGCGGGGGAATGGTGCTGAGCCTGTCGGAAAGGCCCTGGGTGGCGCGGCGCCTGGATCTGCAAGGCGAGGTAGTGTGAGGGTATCTGCACATACCCTCACGGCATCAACCTTTATATACGCATCCCGCCGTACAGGTCTCTTTCACCATCACCGCAGTCAGTTCCGGTAACTGAGGCTTGAGCTGCTGCCAAATCCAGGCGGCGAGCACTTCGCTGGTGGGATTTTCCAATCCTGGAATATCGTTCAGATAATGGTGATCCAGCCGCTCCCAGATCGGGGAAAACACAGCCTTGAGCTCGGCGAAATCCATCACCCAACCGGTGTGGGGATCCACGTCACCGGTCACTTCCAGACGCACCATAAACGAATGCCCATGCAGACGGCCGCATTTGTGGCCCTCCGGTACATGCGGCAAACGGTGTGCGGCTTCAAACTGAAAATCTTTAAACAGCGTGGTTGCCATTATTACGGCCTCATTGACTCAAAAACCGCCGCATAGTACCGGAAAGCGCGCCTGCTTGCCATTTATACCGTTATGGTCTACCGCCACGGCAAACGCACCCGGTTAACACTTTTTTTGTTTGGTGTCTGCGGCACCTATCGGCTGGGGTTATGAGTCGAAATGTTGAACGGTGAAAAAATGATGAAAAAAAGTGCTTTATTTTCATCTGGATAAAAAACTTTATTTAACGGTTTAAGCGTTATCCCTTACCAGAAAAACAGCTTAGTCATTTTGGTTATGATTTATTGCTATCCCTTATTTAATCGTTGCTATTCTGCTCGGTAACCTTACAAACTCTCCTGATCTTTTCCGCACACCCGACGCAGCGAAGAGACAGCGACTGGCACTGGCGCGCGCCTGGCAGGAAAGGCGCTAAGTATAGGAAATAAGTACAGCAATGACGACTCAGGCTCCTCCAACATCTTTGCTCCCGCTGACGCCGGAACAGCTGGCGCGCTTACAGGCGACGATCGGCGACTATTCGCCGACGCAGCTGGCGTGGCTGTCCGGTTATTTTTGGGGCATGGTCAATCAACAGCCCGGAGCCGTGGCCATTGCGCCTGCCGCCCCTGCGGCTGCGGCCGCCATCACCATCATTTCCGCTTCGCAGACCGGCAATGCGCGCCGCCTGGCGGAGCAGTTGCGCGACGATCTGTTGGCCGCCAATCTGAGCGCCACGTTGGTCAGCGCCGGCGACTACAAGTTCAAACAGATAGCGCAAGAGCGCCTGTTGGTGATCGTCGCCTCCACACAAGGGGAAGGCGAACCGGCGGAAGAAGCGGTGGCGCTGCATAAATTCCTGTTCTCGAAGAAGGCGCCGAAGCTCAATGACACCGCGTTTGCGGTGTTCGGGTTAGGCGACACCTCTTATGAGAATTTCTGCCAGTCAGGTAAAGATTTCGACGGCAAGCTGGCCGAGCTGGGTGCCGAGCGCCTGGTGGAGCGCGTAGATGCCGACGTGGAGTACCAGGAGCTGGCCGCCGCCTGGCGCAAACAGGTGGTGTCGGTGCTGAAGGCGCGCGCGCCGGCGGAAAGCGCTGCGCCGGGCGTGTTGGCCAGCGGCGCGGTTGACCTGATCGACAGCAGTCCGTACAGCAAGGAACAACCGCTCACCGCCCAACTGGCGGTCAAGCAGAAAATTACCGGCCGCGCGTCGGATAAAGACGTGCGCCATATCGAGATCGATCTGGGCGATTCCGGCCTGCGCTATCAGCCGGGCGATGCGCTCGGCGTATGGTTCGACAACGATCCGGCGCTGGTGGACGAACTGGTGCAGCTGTTGTGGCTGAAAGGCGACGAGCCGGTCGAGGTGGAAGGGCAGACCCTGCCGCTGGCGCAGGCGCTGCGCAGCCATTTCGAACTGACGCAGAACACCACGCCGATCGTCGATAAATACGCCGCGCTGTCGCGCGACGAAACGCTGATCGGTCTGTTGGCGGATAAGGCTGCGCTACAGCAGTATGCGCACAACACGCCGATCGTCGACATGGTGCGCCAGGCGCCGGCGGATCTGAGCGCCGAACAGCTGGTCGGGCTGCTGCGTCCGCTGACGCCGCGCCTGTACTCCATCGCCTCTTCGCAGGCGGAGAACGAAAGCGAAGTGCACATCACCGTGGGCGTGGTGCGTTACGACATCGACGGGCGCGCCCGCAGCGGCGGCGCCTCCGGCTTCCTGGCGGATCGCCTGGACGAAGACGGTGACGTGCGTGTGTTTATCGAGCACAACGACAACTTCCGCCTGCCGGCCAATCCGGAAGCGCCGGTGATCATGATTGGCCCGGGCACCGGCATCGCGCCGTTCCGCGCCTTTATGCAGCAGCGCGACGCCGACGGCGCCGGCGGCAAGAACTGGCTGTTCTTCGGCAACCCGCACTTTACCGAAGATTTCCTGTACCAGGTCGAATGGCAGCGCTACGTGAAAGACGGCCTGCTGACCCGCATCGATCTGGCCTGGTCCCGTGACCAGCAACATAAAATATACGTACAAGACAAACTGCGCGAACAGGGCGCAGAAGTGTGGCGCTGGATTCAGGAAGGCGCGCACATTTACGTCTGCGGCGATGCCAATCGCATGGCGAAAGACGTGGAAAACACATTACTGGAACTGGTGGCCGAGCACGGTGGCATGGATACCGAGCAGGCGGATGAATTTTTAAGTGAGCTGCGCCTTGAGCGCCGTTATCAGCGAGATGTTTACTGATGAGTGATAAACACCCCGGGCCTTTGGTAGTCGAAGGCAAACTGGCCGATGCGGAGCGCATGAAGAAGGAAAGCAACTTCCTGCGTGGCACCATCGCCGAAGATTTGAACGACGGCCTGACCGGCGGCTTCAACGGCGACAACTTCCTGCTGATCCGTTTTCACGGCATGTACCAGCAGGATGACCGTGACATTCGTGCCGAACGCGCCGAGCAGAAGCTGGAGCCGCGCCACGCCATGATGCTGCGCTGCCGCCTGCCGGGCGGCGTCATCAGCCCACAGCAGTGGCTGGGCATCGACAAGTTCGCGCAGGAGAGCACGCTGTACGGCAGCATTCGCATCACCAACCGCCAGACGTTCCAGTTTCACGGCATCCTGAAAGGCAATGTCAAACCGGTGCACCAGCTGCTGAACCGCCTGGGGCTGGACGCGCTGGCGACCGCCAACGACGTGAACCGCAACGTGCTGTGCACCTCCAACCCGGTGGAGTCCGAGCTGCATCAGGAAGCCTACGAGTGGGCGAAGAAGATCTCCGAACACCTGCTGCCGCGCACCCGCGCCTACGCCGAGGTGTGGCTGGATCAGGAAAAGGTGGCCACCACCGACGAAGAACCGATTCTGGGGCCGACCTACCTGCCGCGCAAATTTAAAACCACGGTGGTGATCCCGCCACAGAACGACGTCGATCTGCACGCCAACGACATGAACTTTGTGGCGATCGCCGAAAACGGCAAGCTGGTAGGCTTCAACCTGCTGGTGGGCGGCGGGCTGTCCATCGAACACGGCAACAAGAAAACCTACGCGCGCCAGGCCAGCGAGTTCGGCTACATTCCGCTCGAACATACGCTGGCGGTAGCGGAAGCGGTGGTGACCACGCAGCGCGACTGGGGCAACCGCACCGATCGCAAGAACGCCAAGACCAAATACACGCTGGAGCGCGTCGGGGTAGATGTTTTCCGCGCCGAAGTGGAAAAGCGCGCCGGCATTACTTTCGCGCCGATCCGGCCGTATGAATTCACCGGCCGCGGCGATCGCATCGGTTGGGTGAAGGGCATCGACGATCAATGGCACCTGACGCTGTTTATCGAGAACGGCCGCCTGCTGGACTATCCGGGGCGCCCGCTGAAGACCGGCATGGCGGAGATCGCCAAGATCCATAAAGGTGACTTCCGTCTGACGGCGAACCAAAACGTGATCATCGCCGGCGTGCCGGAAAGCGAGAAGGCGAAGATCGAAGCCCTAGCGCGCGATCATGGCCTGATCGACGACGAGATCAGCGAGCAACGCAAGAATTCGATGGCCTGCGTGTCGTTCCCGACCTGTCCGCTGGCGATGGCGGAGGCCGAGCGCTTCCTGCCGCAGTTCGTCACCAAGGTGGAGGGGATCATGCATCGGCACGGGGTGGGCGACGAGCATATCGTGCTGCGCATTACCGGCTGCCCGAACGGCTGCGGCCGCGCGCTGCTGGCGGAGCTGGGGCTGGTGGGCAAGGCGGTCGGCCGTTATAACCTGCATTTGGGCGGCAACCGCGAAGGCACGCGCATTCCGCGCATGTACCGCGAGAACATCAACGAAGACGAGATCCTGAACGAGATCGACCTGTTGGTGGGGCGCTGGGCGGAGGAGCGCAACGGCGGCGAAGGCTTCGGCGACTTCACCGTGCGTGCGGGCATCGTCAAACCGGTGCTGGATCCGGCGCGAGATTTCTGGGAGTGAGGCCGGGCGGCCTCTGGGCAGAGGGGCCGCGCAGGTAATTTCAAGCATCAGGAGAGACAACATGGCTGAATTCGATCTGGCGGCGCTGAACGCGTTGCCCAAATCCGGGCAGGCGCTGGCATTGGCGGTAGTCAACGGCCAACTGGAGACCCTCAGCGCCGAACAGCGCGTTGCATGGGCGCTGGGGCATCTGCCCGGCGAGTTCGTACTCTCGTCCAGTTTCGGCATTCAGGCGGCGGTATGTCTGCACCTGGTGACGCGCATCCGGCCGGATATCCCGGTGATCCTGACCGACACCGGTTACCTGTTCCCGGAAACCTATCGCTTTATCGATCAACTGACCGACCAGCTGAAGCTGAATCTGCAGGTGTTCCGCGCCGAACAGTCTCCCGCCTGGCAAGAGGCGCGCTATGGCAATCTGTGGGAACAGGGCGTGGAAGGGATTGAAAAGTACAACCAGATCAACAAGGTTGAGCCGATGAACCGCGCGCTGGAGACGCTGGGGGCGCAGAGCTGGTTCGCCGGTCTGCGGCGCGAGCAGTCCGGTAGCCGCGCCAATCTGCCGGTGCTGGCGGTGCAGCGTGGGGTGTTCAAGATCCTGCCGATCATTGACTGGGACAACCGCAAGATTTACCAGTATCTGACCGAACACGGGCTGAGTTATCACCCGCTGTGGGAACAGGGCTACCTGTCGGTAGGCGATACCCACACCACCCAGAAATGGGAGCCGGGCATGAGTGAGGAAGAGACGCGTTTCTTCGGCCTGAAGCGCGAGTGCGGTCTGCACGAAGGCTAAAAGAGGCGAATCACCCGACAGGGCTCAGCAATGCTGGGCCCTGTTTTTTTGTAGGCTACTTTTTCTTTTGTGCTTTCGGCGGGTGCGCCTGCGCCAACTCTTTGATCAGCGGCAGCAGGATCTGCACGCTGTCGCGGCTGCGTTTGTCGATCCGCCCCGGCAGATAGCGATCCAGATACTGCAGGTTGTCGTATTGCGGGCGGTGCCAGGTGATGCCCTGCGGGAAGTGCGGGCTGACGGCGCGCTGCTGATAGCCGTCCTTCTCCCCCAACGACCAGTTGGTGGCCTCTACCGACAATACCGGGATGCCTGCGGCATCGAACACCTCTTGATCGGAGCAGCAGCCGGTGCCCTGCGGATGCTGTGCGCTGCCTGGATTGGTGGCGGCGGCGATGCCGTAGCGATGGGCGATATCCAGCGCGCGATCGCGGGAGCGCTTCGCCATCTGCGGCGGCGTGTTGCGCCCGGCGTTGAAGTACAGCCGATCGCCAGTGATCAGGCTGTCGAGATTGATCACCAGCACGGTGTTGCTTTTCTCTTCCGCACTCATTCGCTGCAGGTAGTTCTGCGCCCCCAGCGAACCGAGCTCTTCGGCGCTGGTGGCGACGAAGCGCAGGCCGTAGGCGGTGGGGATGTTCTTCAGGCGTTCCGCCAGTTCCAGCATTACGCCGATGCCGGAGGCGTTGTCGTCGACACCCTGCAGCGTCAAGCCACCGAGGTTGTTATCCAGATCCTCGTCGCTCCGCGGCGTATAGGTGTCGAAGTGGGCGACGACCACGATTTGTTTCGGGCTGTCGCCGTTGCGGGCGGCGATCACCGAGCTGGCGGTGACGTTGTTCCAGTTCTTCTTGCCATCTTTGCTGGTGTAGAGATAGCGCGTATTGACGCTGCGAATATCGCTTTGGTAACCCATCTTGCTGAATTGCTGCTTCAGGTAGTCGGCGGTGAGCAATTCGGCCGGGCTGCCCGCCATGCGGCCGGGGAAGTAAGTGGCGATGTGGCGGGTCTGTTCGGCGGCGAAACGGCCCATTGGCGCGTCTTTTACGGGCTGTGCGGCACACACGCTGAAGACGCCGCCGAGTGCGAGGGCCAGCAGGCTGGTCTTCAGGTAAAAACGGGAAAACATACCGAAAAATCCTTCTTTGCTATCGGCGCTGCCGATCATTTTTCTTCGGCACCCAGTATGAGACGCCGGGCGGCATTACACAATTTCCCTGTCTCTTAATTTTCGCGCCAACGCGCAAACTGCTGTCGTGAGTATCACCGTTTGCCTTCGGCGTTGCGGCCTATATTCCATAAAGGAACTAATCATTCCTTTTCGTCATTTCAGAGGCTAAATCTCAGCCCGTATAGTCACACTATCTTTCTGTTATATGAAAAGGCTGTTGTGGACTATCTACCAATATTCGCCGACCTGAAACAACGTCCGGTACTGGTCGTTGGCGGTGGTGACGTGGCGGCGCGCAAAGTCGATCTGCTTCAGCGCGCCGGGGCTGAAATACGGATAGTTGCGCAGTCGCTCTCACCGGAACTGGAACAACAACGTCAGCAAGGTCAGGTGCTCTGGCTGGGGAAAAGCTTTGATCCGCAGCAGCTGGACGACGTGTTTCTGGCGATCGCCGCCACGGACGACAATGCGCTGAACGCCGCGGTGTTCGCCGAGGCGGATAAACGCCGGGTGCTGGCCAACGTGGTGGACGATCAGCCGCGTTGTTCGTTCATCTTCCCGTCGATCATCGATCGCTCGCCGCTGGTGGTGGCCGTATCGTCCAGCGGCCAGGCGCCGGTGCTGGCGCGGTTGCTGCGCGAAAAGCTGGAGGCGTTGCTACCCGCCAGTTTGGGGCAGATGGCGCAGGTGGCGGGCCGCTGGCGCGGCCAGGTCAAACAGCGGCTGGCCTCGATTGGCGAGCGTCGCCGTTTCTGGGAGAAAACCTTTGGCGGTCGTTTCGCCACGCTGGTGGCCAACGGCCAGACGGCGCAGGCGGAACGGCAGCTGGAGCAGGATTTGCACCGCTTCGCCGCAGGCGATGAGGGCGCCCAGGGCGAGATAGCGTTGGTGGGCGCCGGGCCGGGCGACGTGGGGCTGTTGACCCTGCGCGGGCTGCAGGTGATGCAGCAGGCGGACGTGGTGCTGTATGACCATCTGGTCAGCGGCGAAATCCTCGATCTGGTGCGCCGTGACGCCGAACGCATCTGCGTGGGCAAGCGCGCCGGCGCGCACTCGGTGATCCAGGAGGAGACCAATCGGCTGCTGGTGGAACTGGCGCAGCAGGGCAAACGCGTGGTGCGCCTCAAGGGTGGCGATCCGTTCATCTTTGGCCGCGGCGGCGAAGAGCTGCAGGTGGCCGCCGCCGCCGGCATTCCTTTCCAGGTGGTGCCGGGCGTCACGGCCGCCGCGGGGGCGACCGCCTACGCCGGCATTCCGCTGACGCACCGCGACCACGCGCAGAGCGTGACCTTTATCACCGGCCACTGCCGCCCCGACGGCGATGGCCTGGACTGGGCCGATCTGGCTCGGGCGCGGCAGACGTTGGCTATCTACATGGGCACGATGAAGGCGGCGGACATTAGCCAGCGGCTGATCGCCCACGGTCGCGCTGCCGCGACGCCGGTGGCGGTGATCAGCCGCGGCACGCGCGCCGATCAGCAGGTGCAGATCGGCACGCTGGAACAACTGGAACACCTGGCCCAACAGGCGCCGCTGCCGGCGCTGTTGGTGATCGGCGAAGTGGTGGAACTGCACCATCAAATCGCCTGGTTCGGGCATCAATCGCAGACGGAAGGGGCAGCGCGCCCGGCCGTCGTGAATTTGGCATAGGCAAGGCTTTTAAGGACCTGTTATGGACGAAAAACGACTCACTCATTTGCGGCAATTGGAGGCGGAGAGTATCCATATCATCCGTGAAGTCGCCGCTGAATTCGCCAACCCGGTGATGCTGTATTCCATCGGCAAAGACTCTTCCGTGATGCTGCATCTGGCGCGCAAGGCGTTCTTCCCCGGCACGCTGCCGTTCCCGCTGCTGCACGTCGATACCGGCTGGAAATTCCGCGAAATGTACGAATTCCGCGATCGCACCGCGAAGGAGTACGGCTTCGAGCTGCTGGTGCATAAAAACCCGGAAGGGGTGGCGATGGGCATTAACCCGTTCGTGCACGGCAGCGCCAAGCATACCGACATCATGAAGACCGAGGGCCTGAAGCAGGCGCTGAACAAGTACGGTTTCGACGCCGCCTTCGGCGGTGCGCGGCGCGACGAGGAGAAATCGCGCGCCAAAGAGCGCATCTATTCGTTCCGCGATCGCTTCCACCGCTGGGATCCGAAAAACCAGCGGCCGGAGCTGTGGCACAACTACAACGGCCAGATCAACAAAGGGGAGAGCATCCGCGTCTTCCCGCTGTCGAACTGGACCGAGCTGGATATCTGGCAGTACATCTTCCTGGAAAAGATCGACATCGTGCCGCTGTACCTGGCGAAACCACGCCCGGTGGTGGAGCGCGACGGCATGCTGATGATGGTGGACGACGATCGCATCGATCTGCAGCCGGGCGAAGTGATCAGCCAGCGCATGGTGCGTTTCCGCACCCTGGGGTGCTGGCCGCTGACCGGCGCGGTGGACTCGCAGGCGCAAACCCTGCCGGAGATCATCGAAGAAATGCTGGTCTCCACCACCAGTGAACGCCAGGGGCGGATGATCGATCGCGATCAGTCCGGCTCGATGGAGCTGAAAAAGCGTCAAGGGTATTTCTAAGGAGCCGCCGGATGAACAACGCAATTGCACAACAAATCGCTGACCAGGGCGGCGTCGAGTCCTATCTGCACGCGCAGCAGCACAAGAGCCTGCTGCGCTTTCTGACCTGCGGCAGCGTCGACGACGGCAAAAGCACCCTGATCGGCCGCCTGCTGCACGATACCCGCCAGATCTACGAGGATCAGCTGTCGACGCTGCACAGCGACAGCAAACGCATCGGCACCCAGGGCGAGAAGCTCGATCTGGCGCTGCTGGTGGACGGCCTGCAGGCCGAGCGCGAACAAGGCATCACCATCGACGTGGCCTATCGCTACTTCTCGACCGAAAAACGCAAGTTTATCATCGCCGATACCCCGGGGCATGAGCAGTACACCCGCAACATGGCCACCGGTGCCTCTACCTGCGATCTAGCGATCCTGCTGATCGACGCTCGCAAAGGGGTGCTGGATCAGACTCGCCGCCACAGCTTTATCGCGACCCTGCTGGGCATTCGCCATCTGGTGGTCGCGGTGAACAAGATGGATCTGGTGGACTATCAGGAAACGGTGTTCGAGCAGTTCAAACAGGATTACCTGACCTTCGCCCAGCAGCTGCCAGGCGACCTGGACATCAAATTCGTGCCGCTGTCGGCGCTGGACGGCGACAACGTGGCGAGCGAAAGCGCCCATATGCCGTGGTACAGCGGCCCGACGCTGCTGGAAGTGCTGGAGAGCGTTGATGTGATCAGCGAGCGAGAAAACCAGCCGCTGCGCTTCCCGGTGCAGTACGTCAACCGCCCGAACCTCGATTTTCGCGGCTATGCCGGCACGCTGTCTGCCGGCGTGGTGCGGGTGGGGCAACGGGTCAAAGTGCTGCCTTCCGGTGTGGAGTCCAACGTGGCGCGCATCGTGACCTTCGACGGCGATCTGCAAGAAGCGGTGCCGGGCGAGGCGATTACGCTGGTGCTGAAGGATGAAGTGGACATCAGCCGGGGCGATCTGCTGGTCGACGCCGGCGAAAGTCTGCAGGCGGCGCAGAGCGCGCTGGTGGACGTAGTATGGATGGCCGAGCAGCCGTTGGTGCCGGGCCAGAGCTACGACATCAAGATCGCCGGTAAAAAGACCCGCGCACGCGTGGAGAGCATCCGTCATCAGGTGGAGATCAATACGCTGGCGCAGCATCCGGCCGACACGTTGCCGCTCAACGGCATCGGATTGGTGGAACTGACCTTCGACGAGCCGCTGATGCTGGACAGCTATCAGAGCAATCACGACACCGGCGGGCTGATCTTTATCGATCGCATGAGCAACGTCACGGTTGGCGCCGGTCTGGTGCGTGAAACGCTGCAGGCCGCATCGGCGGCGCGCGGCGAATTCAGCGCCTTCGAGCTGGAGCTGAATGCGCTGGTGCGCAAGCACTTCCCGCACTGGGGCGCGCGCGATCTGCTCGGTGGCCGATAAGGTGGCCGTTGAACTGAGGGCGACCGGGCCGGACGACGAGAACGTGGTTTGGCATCCGCACGCGGTGACGCGCGCGGATCGCGAAGCGCGCAACGGCCATCGCGGCGCGGTGCTGTGGTTTACCGGGCTGTCCGGCTCGGGCAAATCCACCGTCGCCGGCGCGCTGGAGCAGGCGCTGCATGGGCTCGGCGTCAGCACCTACCTGCTGGACGGCGATAACGTGCGCCATGGCCTGTGCCGCGATCTCGGCTTCTCCGACGAGGATCGGCGCGAGAACATTCGCCGGGTGGGGGAAGTGGCCAAGCTGATGGTGGACGCTGGGCTGGTGGTGCTGACCGCGTTCATTTCGCCGCACCGCGCCGAACGGCAGATGGTGCGCGAGATGCTCGGTGACGATCGCTTTATCGAGGTGTTTGTCGATACGCCGTTGGCGATCTGCGAGGCGCGCGATCCGAAGGGATTGTATAAGAAAGCGCGCGCCGGCGAGCTGCGCAATTTCACCGGTATCGACGCGGTTTACGAGGCGCCGCAGCAGCCGGAAATCCACCTTGATGGCCAACAATTGGTAACAAATTTGATTGCGCAATTGTTAGACGTGTTGCGTGGTCAGGCTATTATCAAACCCTGAATTCAAAAAAAGCGTGTGGCGTTTTTCGCCATGCGCTTTTTACTCTAAGCCGCCGCAGAGCGAGCCGAATAACCAGGGATCACTATGCAAAATGTCACGCCTATCTTGATCGACGCCAAGCAATCAAAACAGGAGAGAGAGGAGCCTTCTTATTCTTTCCTGGGCGGCGTCAGCGGCTTTGTTTTCTACTGGCTGGCGTTCGCGTTGCCGTTTCTGGTTTACGGTTCCAACACGCTGTTTTTCCTGCTTTATACTTGGCCATTCTTCCTGGCGCTGATGCCGCTGTCGGTGTTGATCGGCATCACCCTCAGCATGCTGCTGCGCGGTCGTCTGATCTTGACGCTGCTGTTGACCGGCACCATTGTGCTGTGCCTGTTTTGGCTGGTGTTCAGCTTCCTGACCGGGTGGTGAGGGAGCGGGCGCCGATGCCGGCGCCCGAAGGATTGCAAAGCGGTGCCGAAGGTTACAAAACTTTGCTTAGAAATGCCTGAGTGCGCGGATTAGTCGGATGGCTGAAGATCTGCTGCGGTGCGCCTTCCTCCTGAATGATCCCCTGATCGATAAACAGCACCCGGTCGGCCACCTCGCGGGCAAAGCCCATCTCATGCGTTACCACCACCATGGTCATGCCCTCGTGGGCCAGCGATTTCATCACTGCCAATACTTCGCCCACCAGCTCCGGATCGAGCGCGGAGGTCGGTTCGTCGAACAGCATGATCTTCGGCTCCATCGCCAGCGCGCGGGCGATCGCCACCCGCTGCTGCTGGCCGCCGGACAGGCTGTTGGGGTAGGCGTCAATCTTGTCGAGCAGGCCGACCTTGCGCAGCAGCTGTTCAGCTTGCGTAATGGCTTCGGCGCGAGGCAGTTTCTTCACGCTTACCGGTGCCATGATGATGTTTTCCAACACCGTCATGTGCGGGAACAGGTTGAAGCGCTGAAATACCATGCCCACGCTTTCACGCATTTTGTTCAGGTCGGTTTTCTGATCGTGGACGGCGAAGCCATTCACCTCGATCTCGCCGCCGGAGAGCGTTTCCAGCGCGTTGATGCAGCGCAGGAAGGTGCTCTTCCCTGAGCCGGAAGGGCCGATGACGCACACCACTTCGTTGGCGGCGATCTGACAGGAAATGCCGCGCAGCACGTGGCTCTCGCCGAACTGTTTTTGCAGGTTATGTACGCGAATCACTTTTACCGAACCTCTTTTCCATGTGTTGCACCAGCAGCGAGAGCAGGAAGGTGATGACCCAATAGACCAGCGAAATGGTCAGATAGGGCTCCCAGTAAGTGGCGTAGGCGCCGGAGACGGTACGGGCGGCATAGGCCAGATCCGCCAGGCCGATGGCGGAGGCCAGCGACGAATCCTTGACGATCGCGATGGCGTTGTTGCCCAGCGGCGGCAGCATGCGGCGGAAGGCCTGCGGTAAGATAACCTGTCGCATGGTCTTGCCGTAGCTCATGCCCAGCGAACGCGAAGCCTCCATCTGGCCGCGATCGATCGATTGGATCCCGGCGCGGAAGATCTCCGACACATAGGCGCCGGCGTTGAGCGTGATCGCCACCACGCAGGAAAGAAAGGCACCGTAGTCGGCGCGCAGAGCACGGGCGAAATCGACGCTCATCAGGCCGCTGGTGACCAACAGGCCGTCGCGCGGATTGATGAACAGCGGCACCAATGCAAAGTGCACCACCATGATCTGCACGAACAGCGGCGTGCCGCGAAAGGCGCTGATGTAGATGCGTACCGGCCACTGAACGCCGTAATGCAGGATGGGTTTCCAGATGCCGTGCGGCGCCTGCGCCAAGCGGCCCAGCCCGAGGATCAAGCCCCAGGTGGTGCCCAGCAGCACGCAGATAATGGTGCATTTGATGGTCATCCAGGCGCCTTCCATAAACAGCGGCGCGTATTCCTGGATGATCTCCCAGCGGAAGTTCAAGGGGTATTCCTTCTTGGTAGGCTGAAACGGTGGCGCGCCGACGCCCATGCGGGCGCCGGCGGCAGGGCATTATTCCGCCGGCAGCGTCGGTACGTTGCTGTCGAACCAGGTTTGGTAGATCTTGGCGTAGGTGCCGTCGGCGACGATTTTCTTCAGGCCGGCGTTGATTTTGTTGCGCAGCTCATCGTTGCCTTTGGCGACGGCGATGCCGAAATACTGGCGCTCAAACTTGGCGTCGGGCACCAACTTGAAGACTTTCTCAGGGTGGGTTTTGATATAGAACTTGGCCACGCCGACGTCGCCGACCGCCGCGCCGATGCCGTCTTCATACAGCTCCTGCAGCATCAGCGGGGTATTGTCGAAGCGCTTGATGGCGGTGCTGTTTTTACCCAGCACGTCGGACACCACGATGTCGCCGGTGCTGGAGTTCACCACGCCGACCTTCAGCGCCTTCAGCGCGGCGATGGAGTCCACCGTCGAGTCTTGCGGCACCACGATAGCCTGTTCGGCCGGGAAGTAAGGCGCCGAGAAATCAACCATTTGCTTGCGCTTGTCGGTGATGGTGATGCCGGAAATGATGATGTCGCGATCGCCGGAATTCAACGTGGCGAAGATCCCCTCCCACGGCGTATTGATCAGTTTGATTTGGAAGCCTTCGGCCTTGGCCACCGCTTTGATGATGTCGATGTCGAAACCTTCCAGCTGCTTTTGGCTGTTTTCAAACTCGAACGGCCGATAGGTGCCGCCGGAGCCGACGACGTAGGTCGTTTCAGCCGCTAACGCGGCGGTGGAGAAGGTGGCGGCTAGGCAGGCGCCGATCAGAACTAAACGTTTTAACATCGCGATCCCCGATAATGAATGGTTATATATTGGAATTATTTATGCACTATGAGTGCATAAAAATAAGCTCCAATGAATGAAAGTGCAACCACTGCATGATAATTATTCTTTCTATGGTGTTAAATATTCACTTTTGACGTTGCTTTGGCGTAAGAAATGGGTCAGCAAGCGGCGATGCAGTGGTTCTTGCTGCATAATGGGGAAAGGGCAGTGCGTGTCTCATCGGAAAATGCGCCGCGCGTGCCGGGCAAAAGGGGCTTTTTTTGCCGCTTTCACCACGGAATTAGGCGATAAAGTCGGGAATCCTTCATCCGTATTCTGAATTTGGCGTTGAAATGCCGCTCTCAGTGTGGAGTCCAACGAGAAGTTGTGGGATGATTGGTCGGTTTTTCAGGGGGCGGAGATGGGAAAACTTACGCTGCTATTGCTGGCATTGCTCGGTTGGTTACAGTATTCACTGTGGCTGGGCAAAAATGGTATTCACGATTACGTGCGAGTCAATGAAGACGTTGCGGTCCAACAGGGCAGTAACGCCAAGTTGAAAGCGCGTAACGATCAGCTGTTTGCCGAAATCGATGATTTGAACGGCGGTCAGGAAGCGATCGAAGAGCGAGCGCGTAATGAGCTGGGCATGATCAAGCCCGGTGAGACTTTCTATCGTCTGGTTCCTGACCAATCCAGACGCAACGCGGCGTCTTCCTCGCAAAATAACGCACAAAAATAACGCATGAATCACTCCGCAGGCACCTTTCCCTCGGTGATTGCCGTCCTGCCCGCTGCCGGTATCGGCAGCCGCATGCAGGCGGAATGCCCGAAGCAATATTTAACCATCGGCCGGCACAGCATCGTCGAACACGCTATCCATGCCCTGTTGCGCCACCCGCGCATTGAACGGGTGATCGTGGCGATTAGCCCGGAAGATCGCCAGTTCGAACGGCTGCCCATCGTCCAGGATCCGCGGGTGACCGTCACTGAGGGCGGCAAACAGCGCGCTGATTCGGTGATGGCCGGGCTGAAGCTCGCGGGCGATGCGGACTGGGTGCTGGTGCATGACGCTGCGCGCCCCTGCCTGCACGCCGACGATCTCGAGCGCCTGCTGGCGATCACCGCACACAGCAAGGTCGGCGGCATTCTTGCCGCGCCGGTGCGTGACACCATGAAACGCGCCGAACCTGGCCGCGACACCATCGCCCACACCGTCGAACGGCAGGATCTGTGGCATGCGCTGACGCCGCAGCTGTTTCCGCTGCCGCTGCTCAAGCAGTGCCTGCAGCGCGCGCTGGATGAAGGCGCTAACGTCACCGACGAAGCCTCGGCGCTGGAGCATTGCGGTTATCATCCGCAGCTGATCGCCGGCCGGGCGGACAACATTAAAGTAACGCGGCCGGAGGATTTGGCGCTGGCGGCGTTCTATTTGACTCAGTTAGACAATTAAGGAGCGCACCATGCGTATCGGTCACGGTTTTGACGTACATAAATTCGGCGGCGAAGGCCCGTTGGTGATCGGTGGCGTTCGCATCCCTTACGACAAAGGTTTGCTGGCCCATTCCGACGGCGACGTTGCGCTGCACGCCGCGACCGACGCCTTGCTGGGCGCTGCGGCGCTGGGTGATATCGGCAAGCTGTTCCCCGATACCGATCCGGCTTTCAAGGGCGTGGACAGCCGCGAGCTGCTGCGCGAAGCCTGGAAACGTATCCGCGCCAAAGGATACCGCCTCGGTAACCTCGATATCACGATTATCGCTCAGGCGCCGAAAATGGCGCCGCACATCCCGCAGATGCGCGTCTTCCTGGCGGAAGATCTGCAGTGCCATATGGATGACGTCAACGTGAAGGCCACGACCACCGAGCAGCTCGGCTTCACCGGGCGCGGCGAGGGCATCGCGTGCGAAGCGGTCGCCTTGCTGATTAAGGAATAACCGCATGGATATGGCGAATCTGACCTGGCTGCATGGCCGGCCGCAGAGCACCGGGGTGTTGAAAGCCAATCCGGAAGATTTCGTGGTGGTGGAAGACCTGGGCTTTGCGCCGGACGGCGAAGGCGAGCACGTGCTGGTGAACATCCGTAAAAACGGCTGCAATACCCAGTTCGTGGCCGACTATCTGGCGCGCTTCGCCGGTATTCACGCCCGTTCCGTCAGCTATGCCGGCTTGAAGGATCGCCACGCGGTGACCGAACAGTGGTTCTGCCTGCATATGCCGGGCAAGGACACGCCGGATTTCTCACAGTTTGCGCTGGAAGGCTGCGAGGTGCTCTCGTTCGCCCGCCACCTGCGCAAAATGCGCATCGGCAACCTGAAGGGCAACCACTTTACGCTGGTGCTGCGCCACATTTCCGATCGTCAGGACGTGGAAAACCGTCTGCAGGCTATCGCCGCGCAGGGCGTGCCAAACTATTTCGGCAGCCAGCGCTTCGGCCGCGGCGGCAACAATCTGGTGATGGCGCGTCGCTGGGCAAACGACGAAATCCGCGTCAAAGAGCGCAGCAAACGCAGCTTCTACCTTTCCGCCAGCCGCAGCGCGCTGTTCAATCTGATAGTCGGCCGGCGCCTGACCGACGGCCTGCAGCGCACCGTGCTGGAGGGGGACGCCCTGCAGTTGAGCGGCCGCGGCAGCTGGTTCGTCGCCAAGGCCGATGAGCTGGAGACGTTGCAGCAACGGCTGGATGCCGGCGAGTTGGTTGTCACCGCGGCGTTGCCGGGCGACGGTGAGCCAGGCACCGCCGGCAAAGCCTTGGCTTTTGAACAACAATGCTTGGCGGAACAACCGGAATTGCTTACGCTTTTAAAGCGCGAGCGTGTCGACCCCGCTCGTCGGGCCCTGCTGTTGCAGCCGCAAAATTTGCAGTGGAACTGGTGGGATGACGTTACCGTGGAACTGCGCTTCTGGCTGCCAGCAGGCAGCTTCGCCACCAGCGTAGTGCGTGAAATTATGCTTCCCGATGATGGTGATGCGGATATCAGTGCGTAACGGAGAATACCCGTTTGGGCTTTGACAATCCCCAAAAGCCCCGGCCGGCCAAGCCGGGGCTTTTGCATTTTTATGCCAGTGCATCCAACTGCGGTGCGGCCATACCACTCAGCTCGATCGACGGTGAATTGTAATGCATGTCCGCCACCGTTTGTTGCAGATCGCGGTTACCTAACGAGAAGACGATATCCTGACTGTCAAAGCCGTGGTTGCCATTGCTGTCGATGATGATATACAGCGCATTGCCCAGCTTTATGGCTCCGACTTCCGCCAGCGCATGTTCGCTGGCGCCGCCGGTGGCTTTACTAAGCGCGGCGCTGAATAGGGATTGTGCATCGGCACCGCCACCCAACGTGGAGAATAAGGTATTCAAATTGCTCGCATTACCGTAGTCGCCATAGGTAACCAACGATTTGCCGCCGGCCGCTGAGAACGTCCATTGCTGTGCGGCGTCGCCTGCATTGATCCGGTCGTTGCCCGCATTATAATCAGTGATTTTGACCTGGCTGGAAATGGAGCTTTGAGCGAAATTGATCGTGTCGCCATGCACACCCGAGCCATGTCCGGTGATGGTCGTGTTGCCGATCACGCTGAAACGGTCGTCTTGCGAAGCGCCTTCTACCACCAATTGCTTGCCGACCAGCGTATTGATAACTGTGCTGAACTGCCCGCTGTTTTGCAGGCTGGTCAGTGTGTTATAAAAGTCACCGCCGCCGGTCCCGCCGATTTCACTGTGAATGTCCACGCTGATTGGCGCGAGATTGCCGTAAGGGTTGCTCAACTCGCCCACGTAGATGTGGGCCAGCGAATCGGTAAAGCCCGCTTTGACATTGAGCTTCAGTACATAATTATTCGCACCACCCAGTGCGAAACCGTTGAGGCTGATATCCGTGATGTGATTGCTTCCGCCGGATAACGTTAATTCAGAATGGGTAAGGTTGGAGGTGATATTTAATATTTCCTTCACCAGACTATTCGTGTAATGACTGGTGACGGCGAAGGTACCGCCGTTGATTTTCTGGTTGCTGTAGGCGGGAGGCGTGTCGGTATAAGGATTGAACTCTTTGCCGATATCAATATTTAAATCGGTCGTGACATTGCTTCCCTGAGCTTTCGCCAGCTCGACATGTAATTTACTGGCAGCCGTTGCGTCATCAAATATACGAATGGTAGTGGGGATATATTGCCCGGCGGAGTAAGAGGCGTTAGCGTTAATTAAATGGACGTTATCAGCAAATCCGCTAAGGGCAAAAGTAAGCGGCGCACTGGGGAAGTAGGGAGATTGCTCGATGTTGCTGACATTAGCATAAGCGTTGTTGTTGATGATGGCCTTGCCGAAGATAACGCCAGCGTCAAAAGTGTGGGCTCCCTCGGTCGCTACGGGGTGCCCATCGAGGTATATGCTGCCGGTGCCGACATAGCCGGCGAGATCGATATGGCTAAATTGATCGAAGTTGCCGATGTTGCTGTTGATGACCGCGGATTTCGCGCCATTGGCGGCGGTCGAAATCAGGATATCTTTGGTGATGAAGTTGGCGGAAAGGATCGTCGTATTATTTGTGCCATATTCAGCGCTGCCATTGGCGCGAAAATTAGCGCTGACAATGTTTGGCCCACCGAGGGACGAGTTTCCTGCCCAACTTAGCATATTAAAACCGCTGCCTATCTTTATCTGTGCTTTGGAAATCGTTAAGTCTGATGTTGGAGAGATGATTACATTGGTATTGTTGATGTTGGTGAACGACAGTTTTTCTGTTTCCGGTGTCAGTTCAACCGGATAATCAGTCATTGATAAATGAGTCATAATGGTTTTCCCTTTGTGAATAATGGGGTTAAATATTTAAGGTACTGTGGCTTAGGAACCTGTAAAATATAGATGGAAAGCGACATGTATGCTGAGAAAGTGCTTTGTGTTTTATTTGGATTGGTTATTATTTAAATTGAATTTATTTCCATGGGCGTTTTTGTGCATGACTGGGCGTTCCGTATGCCGTGTTGGTGAGAACGGCGGCGCATGCTGTGCAGGCACGGTTTACCGCCGCTGTGCTGCGCTCGCCGTTTCTACGGTGAGTTCGGAGGGCGCTGACATGAGTTTGACGCGCTAGTAACACAATCAAGTTCGGTTATAATTCGGGACAAAGTGAACCAGGGTGATCCAATGAACCCGCAGCCGGACAATAACCGGATAACAAGAGTGCGGTTTTAAGTTTGCTTGTCATGACAACAAGGGGTTGAGTCTACAATGCGGATATTGCTGAGTAACGATGACGGCGTCAGCGCCCCGGGCATTCAGGTACTGGCGGCGGCGCTGCGGGAGTTCGCCGAGGTGCAGGTCGTGGCGCCGGATCGTAACCGCAGCGGTTCTTCCAACGCCCTGACGCTGGAGTCGCCGCTGCGCACGCAGACGCTGGCCAACGGCGATATCGCGGTGCTGCAGGGGACGCCGACCGACTGTGTTTACCTTGGCGTCAACGCATTGATGCGCCCGGCGCCGGATATCGTCGTCTCCGGCATTAACGCCGGACCGAATTTAGGCGATGACGTCATCTATTCCGGCACCGTCGCGGCGGCGATGGAGGGCCGACACCTGGGGCTGCCCGCGCTGGCGGTGTCTCTGAACGGCCACCAACACTACGCAACCGCAGCGGCCATTACCTGCCGCATCCTGCGTGCGCTGCAGCGTGAACCGTTACGCACCGGAAAAATCCTGAATATCAATGTGCCGGATTTGCCACTGGCGGAGGTCAAAGGCCTGCGCGTCACTCGCTGTGGTAGCCGCCATCCTGCCGATAAGGTCTTCTGCCAGCAGGATCCGCGTGGACAAAATCTCTACTGGATCGGGCCGCCTGGTGATAAATTTGATGTCGGGCCGGATACCGACTTTGCGGCGGTGGAACAAGGCTATGTGGCGATCACGCCGCTACAGGTGGATTTGACCGCCTACGCGGCGCAGGAAGTCGTGACAACATGGTTAACCAAGGCAGAGGTTAGCGGGGAATGGTGAACAAGCGTATGCAAACATTGCTGACGCAGCTGCGTCAGCAAGGGATCCGGGACGAAAAGCTGCTGAGAGCGATCGAGGCGGTGCCGCGCGAGCGTTTTGTCGACGAAGCGCTGGATCACAAAGCCTACGAAAACACTGCATTACCGATCGGCTCTGGCCAGACCATTTCTCAGCCTTATATGGTGGCGCGGATGACCGAGCTGCTGAATCTGAAGCCCACCTCAAGAGTGCTGGAGATCGGCACCGGTTCCGGTTATCAAACCGCCATCCTGGCGCATCTGGTGCAACACGTTTGTTCTGTCGAGCGCATCAAGGGGCTGCAGTGGCAGGCCAAGCGCCGCCTGAAGCAGCTCGATCTTCATAATGTTTCCACTCGCCACGGCGACGGCTGGCAGGGCTGGGCGTCGCGCGGCCCATTCGATGCGATCATCGTCACTGCCGCGCCGCCGGAGATCCCGCAGGCGCTGGTGGAGCAGCTGGACGACGGCGGCATTTTGGTGTTGCCGGTGGGCGAGCAGGCCCAAACCCTCAAACGCATTCAGCGTCATGGCAACGATTTCGTGGTCGATGCGGTAGAAGCGGTGCGCTTTGTGCCGTTGGTGAAAGGCGAATTGGCCTAGCGATTGTCTGATTTTTCGACCGTCTGCAAAATCTGTTGCACTTTCATCACGTGCGGATAAGGTTTTCTCGTTCCAATCAGGCTAATTTTCACTAGAATTGGCCTTTCTACGTAGTTGTCTTATGGTGCGGCGACGCCAATGTGGTTAGCATTGGCGCGCGTTTTGATGCTCCGGCGGGAGATGACCTGGCGTTCAGGGATCGGCCGGCGGCGCCTTTACATCGCAGAAACTGGGAAGTGGCAAAAGCTCGGCTACGATGTAAAGGGTATTTTGGATATATCACTGATATTGCTGTCATGGGGGAAGCATGAGCACGGGAAGCCCAATGATTACGTTACGCCGGGTAGCGGTGTGTACGATGGTAAGTTTGTGGTTGGCGGGTTGTACGAATACGGCCTCGACGTCGGCCCCTATCAGCAGTGTGGGCGGCGGCGCCGTTCCATCCGGCAATAATAATGGCGGAGTGCAGCAGGCCAGCCCAGAGGGCCGCATTGTCTATAATCGTAGTTATAACGCCATCCCAAAAGGGAGCTACAGCGGCGGTGAAACTTATACGGTCAAGCGCGGCGACACGCTGTTTTACATCGCCTGGATCACCGGCAATGATTTCCGCGACCTGGCTCAGCGCAACAATATTCCCGAGCCATACAGCCTGAATGTTGGTCAAACCATTCAGCTTGGTAATGGTTCTGCCAACGGCGGCGGCGGCATGTTGGCGACGACAGACGCGACCAAAGGCGGCGTTCCGAAGCCACCTTCCAGCGCCCAGATCCAGACGGCAACGGTTGATTCTCAATCAACTAACGCGTATTCTGAAAACTCGGGTAAACAGAATGTAGGTAAGATGTTACCTGCAGCAGGTGCCGCAGCGGTTGGGACCGCGACTGCGCCTGTTACCGCGCCGGAAGCCGCTCCTCCCGTGAGCAGCACCGTCAGCAACAGCGCTCCGGTCAGTACCTGGAGATGGCCGACTGACGGTAAGGTTATTGATAACTTTTCCTCATCAGAAGGTGGGAATAAAGGTGTCGATATCGCCGGTTCTCGTGGGCAGCCTATCTTCGCTACCGCCGATGGTCGCGTAGTGTATGCAGGCAACGCTTTACGGGGTTACGGTAATCTAATCATCATCAAACATAATGATGATTACCTGAGCGCCTACGCTCATAACGACACAATGCTGGTCCGGGAACAACAAGAAGTGAAGGCGGGTCAAAAAATAGCCACCATGGGTAGCACCGGTACCAGTTCAGTACGTTTGCATTTTGAAATTCGTTACAAGGGGAAATCCGTAAACCCGCTGCGTTATCTTCCGCAGCGATAGATTGGGCAGAATACGCTGAGATTCTGCTCGCGGTATCACGGGTAGGAGCAGCATATGAGCCAAAATACGCTGAAAGTTAACGAGTTACATGATGATGCGGATTTCGACGAGAATGGAGCTGAGGCCGAGTCGTTTGATGAAAAAGCGCTGGTAGAAGAAGAGACCAGCGAGAACGATTTAGCGGAAGAAGAGCTGTTGTCTCAAGGCGTTACGCAACGCGTATTGGATGCGACGCAGCTCTATCTGGGTGAGATCGGTTATTCACCTCTGCTGACCGCAGAGGAAGAAGTCTATTTTGCGCGGCGTGCTCTGCGCGGTGACGTGCCGTCCCGCCGTCGCATGATTGAAAGCAACCTGCGGCTGGTGGTGAAAATCGCCCGCCGCTACAGCAACCGTGGTCTGGCGCTGCTGGATCTGATCGAAGAGGGTAACCTCGGTTTGATTCGCGCAGTGGAAAAATTCGACCCGGAACGCGGTTTCCGCTTCTCCACTTATGCAACCTGGTGGATCCGTCAGACGATTGAACGGGCGATCATGAACCAAACCCGTACTATTCGTTTGCCTATCCATATCGTCAAAGAACTGAATGTCTATCTGCGCACCGCGCGTGAGCTTTCCCATAAACTGGATCATGAACCGAGCGCTGAAGAGATTGCCGAGCAACTCGACAAGCCGGTGGATGATGTCAGCCGCATGCTGCGCCTGAATGAGCGCATCACCTCGGTGGATACGCCGCTGGGCGGGGATTCGGAGAAAGCGCTGCTGGACATTCTGGCCGACGAGAAGGACAACGGGCCTGAAGACACCACGCAAGACGATGATATGAAACAAAGCATCGTCAAATGGTTGTTCGAACTGAACGCCAAACAGCGTGAAGTGTTGGCGCGTCGTTTCGGCCTGCTGGGCTATGAAGCGGCGACGCTGGAAGACGTAGGCCGGGAGATTGGCCTGACGCGCGAGCGCGTCCGTCAGATTCAGGTTGAAGGTCTGCGCCGTCTGCGTGAGATTCTGCAGATGCAGGGCCTGAGCATTGAGGCGCTGTTCCGCGAATAACGCCGGTTGTTGAACCGCATCAAATAAAAACGGTGAGCATTATGCTCACCGTTTTTTTATGCCTGCGTCTGGCGCCTGACTACACCATATTTTTCAGCCGGTAGATCCATTCCAGCGCCTGGCGCGGTGACAGGGAATCCGGATCCAGCGCTTCCAGGGCTTCAACCGCCGGCGAGGCCTCTTCCTGCAGCAGCGTCATCTGGGTGGCATCGACGCTGCCCGACGCGGTGTGGCTGGAGATAGACTCCAGCTCGCGCAGCTTCTGGCGGGCGCGCTTGATGACGTCGCGCGGCACGCCGGCAAGCGCGGCGACCGCCAGGCCATAGCTTTTGCTGGCAGCCCCGTCCTGTACGCTGTGCATAAAAGCGATGGTGTCGCCATGTTCGAGCGCGTCCAGATGCACGTTGACCACGCCCTCCATTTTCTCCGGTAGGGTCGTCAGTTCGAAGTAGTGGGTGGCGAACAGTGTCATCGCCTTGATGCGGTTAGCCAGGTTCTCGGCGCAGGCCCAGGCCAGCGACAGGCCGTCGTAGGTGGAGGTACCGCGGCCGATTTCATCCATCAACACCAGGCTGTGCTCGGTGGCGTTGTGCAGGATGTTGGCGGTTTCGGTCATCTCCACCATGAAGGTGGAGCGGCCGGAAGCCAGATCGTCCGCCGCGCCGACGCGGGTGAAGATGCGATCCACCGGGCCGATGGTGGCCTTGGTGGCCGGCACGTAACTGCCGATGTGCGCCATCAGCACGATCAGCGCCGTTTGTCGCATATAGGTGCTTTTACCGCCCATGTTTGGGCCGGTAATGATCAGCATGCGGCGCTGCGGCGACAGGGTGAGCGGGTTGGAGATAAACGGTTCGCTCAGCACCTGCTCCACCACCGGGTGGCGGCCTTCGGTAATGCGGATTCCCGGCTGCTCACTCATGGTCGGGCAAGCGTAGTTCAGGGTATCGGCGCGCTCGGCCAGGTTGGCCAGCACGTCCAGCTCGGCCAGTGCGGCGGCGCTCTGCTGCAGCTCCGCCAGGTGCGGCAGCAGCAGATCGAACAGTTCGTCGTACAGGCTTTTCTCGATCGCCAACGCCTTGCCCTTGGAGGTGAGCACTTTGTCTTCGTACTCTTTCAATTCCGGGATGATGTAGCGCTCGGCGTTTTTCAACGTCTGGCGGCGCACATAGTGGATCGGCACCAGATGGCTTTGGCCGCGGCTCACCTGAATGTAGTAGCCATGTACGCCGTTAAAACCGACCTTGAGCGTATCCAGCCCCAGCTTTTCACGCTCGCGGATCTCCAGCCGGTCGAGGTAGTCGCTGGCGCCATCGGCCAGTGCGCGCCACTCGTCCAGCTCGCTGTTGTAACCGGGGGCGATCACGCCGCCGTCGCGCACCAATACCGGCGGCGATTCAATCACCGCGCGCTCCAGCAGCTCGCGCAGCTCGTCAAACTGGCCCACCTGCGCCAGCAGCTGCTGCACGTGCGGGGTGTCCACGTCTTGCAGCAGCGCGCGGATGTCCGGCAATTGCTGGAAAGCATGACGCATGCGCGCCAGATCGCGCGGACGCGCGGTACGCAGCGCCAGGCGCGCCAAAATTCGCTCCTGATCGCCCACCTGACGCAGCGAAGGCTGCAGATCGGCGAACAGTTCCTGCAATGCGCCGATCGCCTGCTGGCGGGCGGTCAGCACCTTGATGTCTCGGGTCGGCATGTGCAGCCAGCGTTTCAGCATGCGGCTGCCCATCGGCGTGACTGTGCGATCGAGGATCGCCGCCAGCGTGTTGTCGCTGCCGCCGGACAGGCTCTGCGTCAGCTCCAGGTTGCGGCGGGTCGCGGCGTCCATGATGATGCCGTCCTGCTGGCGCTCCATAGTGATGCCGCGAATATGCGGCAGCGAAGTACGCTGGGTATCTTTGACGTATTGCAGCAGGCAGCCGGCGGCGCGCAGCGCCTGATGCGCCTGCTCGACGCCGAAACCGGTCAAGTCGCGGGTGCCGAACTGCAGGTTGAGCTGCTGGCGTGCGGTCTCCAGTTCGAATTCCCACAGCGGGCGGCGGCGCAGGCCGTGGCGCTGTTCGATCAGCGCCATTTGTTCGAAGGTTTCCGGGTAGAGCAGCTCGGCTGGATTGGTGCGCTGCAGCTCGGCAGCCATGGTTTCCAAATCCTGCGGCTCGGCGACGCGGAAGCGGCCGGAGCTGACGTCCAGCGTGGCATAACCGAAGCCGCGCGCATCCTGCCAGATCGCCGCCAGCAGGTTGTCCTGGCGTTCTTGCAGCAGCGCTTCGTCGGTGATGGTGCCGGGGGTGACGATACGCACCACTTTGCGCTCGACCGGCCCTTTGCTGGTGGCCGGATCGCCGATCTGCTCACAGATGGCGACGGACTCGCCAAGCTGCACCAGCTTGGCCAGGTAGTTCTCCACCGCGTGGTGCGGCACGCCGGCCATCGGGATCGGTTCACCCGCCGAGGCGCCGCGTTTGGTCAGCGAGATATCCAGCAGTTGGGAAGCGCGCTTGGCGTCATCGTAAAACAGCTCGTAGAAGTCGCCCATGCGGTAGAACAGCAGGATTTCAGGATGCTGGGCCTTGAGGCGCAGGTACTGCTGCATCATCGGCGTGTGCGAATCGAGTTTATCGGTGCTATTCATGCGATTATTTTTCCAATCCATTGAATGTAAAGGGAACTGTGATTTTCATTGTCGTCATTCGCTATCACATTGTTTCAGCAGGCGCCGCCCCCCTTTAGCGCTTGGCGAGCGGCGCAAATCAAATCATCAAAACGCCAAACGGCGCGCTCAAACCCGAGGTTTGCACAGACGCTTATACTAGCCTAGCGGGCAATCGGCTGTCACAGGTAAAAATGGGAAGCGCTGCGCAAGGCCGGTTTGTAACGCAGCGAGATTGTTGTTCGCCTGCGGGCAACAACGCAAGTGTCGCCGCCCGCAGTGGGGGGGCGACTTTATTGCGCGGCGGTGAGAGGCAGGGGCAGTTGATAGAGGCGGAAACTGTCGGGCACTTCGGTTTCATGGCCGGGCAGCAGACGGTGGCGGATGCGCGACTCGCTGACGAAGGCGCAGCCTTGTGGGGTGATAGTCAGGTTAACCGGCGACTCCATGCCTTCGCGCAAGACCTCAAGTTGGTGCATCCCTGCCGCCTTGGGTGACGGGATCCGCAGGATCCGCCCTTGGCCGCTCTGGATCCCGTTTTCCAGCACGATCAGCGCGCCGTCCGGCGCCAATCCCATCCCGTCCGGGTTTTCAATCAGGCGCGGCAGCTGCATTTCCGTCAGCTGCGGCTGCGGATCGTTATAGCTGAGGGTGTAGAGCTTACCGGTGCCGAAATTGGCGACAGCCATCAGCCGATCGTCGAGCAGCACGATCCCGGCGGCGCCCAGCCCGCTGGGGGCCGCCAATCGCGCATCCTGAAACAGCGTACTGAATGCCGCTTCGCCCGGCCGCAGGCGCAGGATGCCGCCGCCGCGGGTTTCCGTTACGTACACCGTGCCGTCTGCGCCGAGCACGATATCGTTGCCCATTTCCCCCGTCGGCAGTGCCAGGCTGCGGTTGAGGGTGCCATCCGCGACGTTCAGCGCATAGATGCGGTTGGCCCGCGTTTTGCTGCCGGAAAGGAAGTCCGGCGAATTGCCCCACAGCAACCCGCGCCGTTCGTCCAGCCGCAGCGCGTTTGAGGCGAACACCGTGTCAGCGCCAGGGAAAAAGGTTTCCCACGCTTTACCCGGCCGCTTGCGCAGCACGTTGCCGCTGGTGATCAGGCCGACATACAACGTGCCGTCCGTCGCGCGGGCGATGCCGTTGGGATAAAGCGCGCCGGGCGGCAGCGTCATGCTGCTTTCGGCGCAGTGGGTATTGGCGGCGGCCTGCGCCGGAGTGGTCAGGGGGAGTGCGGCGGCGAGGGTGAACAACGCTGCTCGCGCGGTAAGCGCATATGACATGTCTTCTCTCCTGGAATGACGGAAAAGGGGCTACCAGCGCTCGGGGCGGGCAGCCTGTGCCATTGGCGCCTCCAGCGCGGCGAGGTCTTCCGGCGATAGCCTGAGGGTGAGCGCTGCCAGCGCATCCTGCAGATGGTGCGGCTTGGACATGCCCACCAGCGGCGACGCCACGCCGGGTTTGGCCAGCAGCCAGGCCAGCGTGATCTGCGCCGGTGGAACGCCGCGCGTGGCCGCCACCTCCGCGACCGCCGCGACGGTGCGTTCCACTTCGTTTCTGCCGCCGTACCAACGGGGCGCCTGTTCGTCGGTGGCGGCGCGCAGCGTGCCGGCGTTGCCGGAACCGGCCAGCACGCCGCGGGCCAGCGGCGACCAGGGCGTCAGGCTGAGCCCCTCCTCCAGACACAGCGGGATCAGCTCCTCTTCGTCTTCACGCGTCACCAGGTTGTATTGGCTCTGCAGCGAAATAAACGGCGCCAGGCGGTGCTGACGTTGAAAGGCCAGCATTTTCATCAGGCGCCAGGCGTGCAGCGAGGAGGCGCCGAGATAGCGGATCTTGCCCGCCCGCACCAGGCCATCGAGGGTGTCGGCGGTTTCTTCGATCGGCGTTTCGGTGTCGAAGCGGTGCAGTACAAACAGATCGAGGTAATCCGTCCCCAACCGCTGCAAAGAGGCGTCGACGCTGTGCAGCAGGTGCTTGCGCGACAGCCCTCGGCTGTTCGGCTGCGCGTCCATCGGAAAGTAGGCCTTGGTGGCGATCACCACGTCTTCGCGGCGGGCGAACGCCTTCAGGGCGCGGCCGAGAATGCGCTCGCTTTCTCCGCCGGAGTAAATGTTGGCGGTATCGAAAAAATTGATGCCCGCTTCCAGCGCCTCGCGGATAAAGGGGCGCGCTTCATCTTCTTTCAGCACCCAGGGCCGCCAGGCCGGATCGCCGTAGGTCATGCAACCCAGGCAGAGGCGGGACACCTGCAGGCCGCTGTCGCCAAGCCGAACGTAGTTCATGGCATCGTCTCCTCAGCGCATGCCGGCGATGGTGTAACCGCCGTCCACCAGCAGGCTTTGGCCGGTGATGAAGCGGGCCTCGTTCGTCGCCAACCACAGCGCCACATCGCCGATGTCTTCCGATTCGCCCAAGCGGCCGGCGGGCGTATGGGCGATAAAGGGCGCGAACGCCGCGCTGTCGGCCACGCTGCCGCGCGCCATCGGCGTGTCGATGATGCCGGGGTTGATGTTGTTGACGCGGATGCCCTGGCCGCTGTATTCGAGCGCCACCGCGCGGATCATCGCATCGAGCGCGCCTTTGCTGGCGGAGTAGCTGGATGAG
This sequence comes from Serratia bockelmannii, assembly GCF_008011855.1. Classification (GTDB taxonomy): domain Bacteria; phylum Pseudomonadota; class Gammaproteobacteria; order Enterobacterales; family Enterobacteriaceae; genus Serratia; species Serratia bockelmannii. Next base: position 14,764 of record NZ_VOUX01000002.1, on the reverse strand, counting down.
CCGGCCAGCGCGCCGTGGGTCAGCCAGGAGGAGGTGTTGATGATCACGCCGCCTGAATGCTGTGCCAGGAAGGTTTCAATCTCGTATTTCATCGCCAGCCAGACGCCTCTGAGGTTAATGGCGATCACGCGGTCAAAATCCTCGCTGCTCTGTTCGGTGATGGGGGCGAAGTTGCCGATGATGCCGGCGTTGTTGAAAGCGACGTCGAGCCGGCCGTAGTGGGCGGTCACTGCGGCGAGCAGCCTACGGATATCGTCTTCCAGGGAGACGTCGGCCACGATGGGCAGGGCGTCACCGCCGGCTAGCGCGATATCGCGCGCCGTGGCTTCGATCTCCGCCGCGCGCCGGCCGACTAGTGCGACTTTGGCGCCCTCGCGGGCATAGGCCAGCGCCGCAGCGCGGCCGATACCGGTACCGCCGCCGCTCACCAGTACGACTTTGTCTGCCAGACGGCGCGGCGTTTCATGGGTTGGAGCTGTAGCATTAATCATCGCATCGATACCTGGTAATGGGTTCGATCGCAATGCTATGTTGTTAGATGACGGATAACTATCCGCTAAAAATTCATCTCACTATTAGATAATTTATATCAATAGCATGAAGAAACCCGAACTGTCCGGCCTGGCGGCCTTCGTGGCTATCGCCAGTGAACGCAGCTTCCGCCGCGCCGCCGCCCGATTGGGCGTGACGCCGCCGACGCTGACCCACACCCTGCGCGAACTGGAGGCGCAGGTGGGCATTCGCCTGCTGAACCGCACCACCCGCAACGTCTCGCCGACGGAGGCCGGAGAGCATCTGCTGGCGCAGCTGGTGCCGGCTTTTACCGACATCGACGCCGCGCTCGAGAGCCTGAATGCGTTTCGCGAAGGGCCGCGCGGCCTGGTGCGCATCAACGCGCCGCGTTCTGCGATCGATCTCGCCATCGTGCCGCATCTGGGGCGGTTGGCCAGCGAATACCCCGGCATTACGCTGGAAGTGGTGGCGGACGAGGGGTTCGCCAATATCGTCGAGCAAGGTTTTGACGCCGGCATCCGGCTCGGTGAGGACCTGCATAACGATATGCGCGCGGTGCGCCTGACACCGGATCTGCGTTTTGCCATCGTCGCCACGCCGGACTATTTTCAGCGGCACGGCGAGCCGACGCATCCGCGGGATTTACTGCAGCACCGTTGCATCGGTTGGCGCAAAGCCTCTTCAGGCGAGCGCTACAAATGGGCTTTTCAGCAGGGGGAGCAGCGATTTTCTGTGGCGGTTAACAGCCCGTTGATACTCGATGACGGCAGGATGATGGTGCAGGCGGCGCTGGCGAACGTCGGCATCGCTTTTGCCATCGAGCAGGAGGTGGAAGAATACCTGGCGAGCGGGCGGTTGCGGCGGGTGCTGGCCGACTGGTGCGCGCCGTTTCCCGGTTTTTACCTCTATTACCCCAACCGCAGGAACCATTCCGTGGCGCTGGCCACGGTGATCGAGTTGCTGCGTCTGCCCATGTAATCCTCTTCGCCTGCTGCCGTCGCGTTCGGATGGCAGCAGCCGAATCAAGCTTGAACTATTTTTATTCCCTCGCCGTTTGTTCAGACGCAAATAACCTCTTAAATTCTCAGCGAGTTCATAACTTGCTGTTTATAATTGTTATTTGATTATTTATTAAGAATATTCTGAGTTTTTGGCGGTTATTTGAGAGCCCGGTCACACTATTTTTTTGTGCAAAATGTGAAGAGGGTCAATCCATCAGGTCAATGAGAGACGGTTCTGTCTCCTCTTGGCTTACCGATCCGTTTTTCATGCTCCGTATACTGTCTGTAACCAGGGCAACGTGACGGAAATTTTCATAAGGAATGTGCGTGAAGCAATCGTGATTGCATCTGGCATACAAATAACACCGGGTTTTTTTGATTATCTGAGGTGCTTGGTATGGAAAAGAAAAAAATCTATCTATTTTGTTCTGCCGGTATGTCCACTTCCCTGTTGGTATCAAAAATGAAGGCGCAGGCCGAAAAATATGAAGTGCCGGTGATCATCGCCGCCTATCCGGAAGCGCTGGCCGCGGAGAAAGGCGTTGAAGCGGATCTGATCCTGCTGGGGCCGCAGATCGCCTACACTCTGCCGGAAGTGCAGAAACAGCTGCCCAATAAACCTGTTGAAGTCATCGATCCGCTGTTGTACGGCAAGGTCGATGGGCTGGGCGTACTGAAGGCCGCGGTGGCCGCCATCAAGAAAGCCAATCAATAACAGGAGGCCGCCGTGAATACCCTCATTGCCTCGCTCGAGAAGGTTATCCTGCCTTTCGCCGTAAAAATCGGTAAGCAGCCCCATGTCAACGCCATCAAGAACGGCTTTATCCGCCTGATGCCGCTGACCTTGACCGGGGCGATGTTCGTGTTGATCAACAACGTGTTCCTGAGCTTCGGCGAGGGATCGTTTTTCTATTCATTGGGCGTAAGGGTGGACGCCTCCACCATCGAGACGCTGAATAGCCTGAAGAGCATTGGTGGCAGCGTTTATAACGGTACGCTAGGGATCATGTCCCTGATGACGCCGTTCTTTATCAGCATGGCGTTGGCCGAAGAGCGCAAGGTCGATCCACTGGCCTCGGCGCTGCTGGCGGTGGCGGCCTTCATGACCGTCACGCCGTTCAACGTCGGCGAGGCCTATGCGGTGGGCGCCAATTGGCTGGGCGGCGCCAACATCATTTCCGGTATGGTGATCGGGCTGGCGGTGGCTGAGATGTTTGCTTTCATCGTACGGCGCAACTGGGTGATCAGCTTGCCGGACAGCGTGCCGGCTTCGGTGTCGCGCTCTTTCTCGGCGCTGATCCCCGGTTTCATCATCCTCTCCATCATGGGGCTGGTGGCGTTCGCGCTGGCGCACTGGGGCACCAACTTCCACCAGATCATCATGGACGGCATTTCGGCGCCGCTGGCCAAGATGGGCAGCGTGGTGGGCTGGGTTTACGTGCTGTTCTCCTCGCTGCTGTGGTTCTTCGGGGTGCACGGCTCCATGGCGCTGGCGGCGCTGGACAGCGGCATCATGACGCCGTTCGCGCTGGAAAACGTGGAGCTGTACAACAAATACGGTTCGGTCGAAGCGGCGGTGGCCGCCGGCAAAGAGTTCCATATGTGGGCGAAACCGTTCGTCGACTCCTACATCTACCTTGGCGGCACCGGCTCGACGCTGGGCCTGATCATCGCCATCTTCATCGCCTCGCGCCGCGAGGATTACCGCCAGGTCGCCAAGTTGGCGACGCCATCCGGCATTTTCCAGATCAACGAACCGATTCTGTTCGGCCTGCCGGTGATCATGAACCCGGTGATGTTCATTCCGTTTATTCTGGTGCAGCCAGTGCTGACCATCATCACCTCACTGGCTTATTACTCCGGGCTGATCCCGCCGATCACCAACATCGCGCCCTGGACCATGCCAGTCGGCCTGGGGGCGTTCTTCAACACCAACGGCAGCATCATGGCCCTGTTGCTGAGCCTGTTCAACCTGGCGGTTGCCACCGTGATTTATCTGCCGTTCGTGGCGATCTCCAACAAGGCGCAGAGCCAGATCGACGCGGCGACGGAAAGCGAAGAAGACATCGCCAAGGCGCTGAAATTCTAACAGTGGAACGGGGCGGCGTGGCCGCCCCGCGAGGGACGCGAGTATGGAATATCAATTTGCCGACGGGTTCTGGTGGGGCAGCGCCACCTCCGCGCCGCAGTCTGAAGGGGCGGCCGCACGGGACGGCAAAAGCCGCAACATCTTCGACTATTGGTTCGAGATCGCGCCCGAGCGCTTTCACGATCGGGTGGGGCCGGCCGAGGCCTCGACCTTTTACGACCATTTCCGCACCGACATCGGGCTGCTCAAAACGTTGGGCCACAATACCTTTAGAACGTCGATCTCGTGGTCGCGGCTGATCCCGGACGGCGACGGCGAGGTGAACCCACAGGCGGTGGCTTTCTATAACGCGATGATCGAGGAGCTGCTGGCGCAGGGCATCACCCCGTTTATCAATCTCTACCACTTCGATATGCCGCTGTGCATGCAGCAGCGCGGCGGCTGGGAAAACCGGGCGGTGGTCGAAGCCTATGCGCGTTACGCCGACATTTGCTTCGGTCTGTTTGGCGATCGGGTCACCCACTGGTTCACCTTCAACGAGCCGATCGTGCCGGTGGAGGCCGGTTACCTGAATGACCTGCACTACCCTTGCGTAGTGGACTTCAAACGGGCGGTCACCGTGGCGTATCACAGCGTACTGGCGCATGCCATGGCGGTGCAGCGTTTCAGAGCGCGCGGGCTGCCGGGGAGCATCGGCATCATTCTGAATCTGAGCCCGACCTATCCGCGTTCCGATGCGTCGGAGGATCGGCAGGCTGCGCACGACGCCGATCTGCTGCTCAACCGCAGTTTCCTCGATCCGGTCGCCAAAGGGCGTTATCCGGCGGCGTTGCTGCAGCTGCTGGAGCGGCATGGGCTGATGCCCCACTGCGAGCCGCAGGATGCGCAGCTGATTGAAGACGGCGTGGTGGACATCCTCGGCGTCAACTATTACCAACCGCGCAGGGTGCAGGCGAAAGAGGGGCGCCGTGCCGAGGGGCCGATCGCATCGCCGGAGGATTTGTTCAGTTACTATGCAATGCCGGGCCGCAAAATCAATCCGCACCGCGGCTGGGAGATCTACGAAAAGGGGCTGTACGACATCCTGATGGATCTGAAAGAGAACTACGGCAATCTGCCTTGTTATATTTCCGAAAACGGCATGGGCGTTGAGGGCGAAGAGGCGTTTATCGGCGCCGATGGGCGGGTGGAAGACGACTACCGCATCGACTTTATTCGCGAGCACCTGAAATGGCTGCACCGCGCGCTGGCGGAAGGCTCGCAGTGCAAAGGCTATCATCTGTGGACCTTTATCGACTGCTGGTCCTGGCTGAACGCCTACAAGAATCGTTATGGGCTGGTGCGGCTGGATCGGGCGGATCAGCGCCGCACCATCAAGAAAAGCGGCTACTGGTTTGCCGAGGCGGCCAGACGCAACGGATTTGACTAACGGGAGGCCGGCGCCGTGTCCGACAACCGAATTTCGCTGAGTGCGAACGATGTGAAGCTGATTCGCGAGCAGGATTTCTTTAACTGCAAAGATTTTCACCTGTTTATCTACAACAAGGTGGAAAGCGCCACCGGGCTGCATCAGCACGACTATTACGAGTTCACCATCGTGCTGAGCGGCAAGTGCTACCAGGAGATCAACGGCAAGCGGGTGCTGCTGGAACGCGGGGATTTCGTCTTTATCCCTATCGGCTCCTACCACCAGAGCTTTTACGAGTTTGGCGCGACGAAAATCTTCAACGTGGCGGTCAGCAAGGCGTTTTTTGAAGAGCACTATTTGCAGCAGCTGCCGCGTTGCTTCATCGCCTCGCAGGCCTACAGCCTGAGAAGCGAGTTCTTGGCCTATATCGAATCGGTGGTGAGTTCGCCGCAGTTTCGCGAGGATGATTTCGCCGAGTTTCTCGAAACGCTGACTTTCTATGTGATCAGCCGCATTCGTCACTATAAAGAAGAAAACGACGGCGGCGATGATATCCCGCAGTGGCTGAAGAACACCCTGGCCGGCATGCATGACAAGGCGATGTTCGGCGAAAGGGCGTTGGCGAACATGGTGGCGCTGTCGGGGAAGACTCAGGAGTATCTGACCCGGGCGATGCGGCGTTACTACCATAAGACGCCGATGCAGGTGATCAATGAGATCCGCATCAATTTCGCCAAGACGCAGCTGGAGGTCACCAACTATTCGGTTTCCGATATCGCCTTTGATTCTGGCTATGGCGACGTCAGTCTGTTCATTAAAAACTTCAAGCGGCTCACCGACGTGACCCCAGGCAACTACCGAAAAAAGTGTTACGGCCCTCTTTAGGGCCGCTCCCGATCAGTATTAACGCCGATATGCCGATGAGCTTTAGGTCGCCGGCCGGTTAATCATTCGATTTTTACCTTCGAGAAGGGGAATGCCGCGCCGGTCGGTCGGCTTTTCCTTGCCGAAAATTCATCCTGCGGGAGCCATTATGGAAAAACTACTGATCGTGAATGCCGACGACTTCGGCCTGAGCAAAGGACAGAACTACGGCGTCGTCGAGGCGTATCAGCATGGCGTCGTTTCCTCCACCACGGCGATGGTGAACGGCGGCGGCGCCCAGCACGCGGCGGCGCTCAGCCGGCAATATCCGGGGTTGCCGATCGGGCTGCATTTCGTTTTGACCCATGGCAGGCCGCTGGGCGCCATGCCTTCGCTGGTCAATGAGCATGGCGAGCTGGGCAAATGGCTGTGGGGCCGCGCCGAGGCCGGCGAGCTGCAGCTGGACGAGATTCAGGAGGAGCTGCAGCGCCAGTTCACGCGGTTTGTGACGCTGTTCGGCAGGGCGCCAACGCATATCGACAGCCACCACCATGTGCATATGCAGCCGCAGATTTACCCGCTGGTGGAGGCGTTTGCACAGGCACAGGGTCTGCCGCTGCGCCTCGATCGCGAAGAGGCGAAACGGCGCGGTATTGCGTTGCAGACGCCCTACAGCACCGACGCGTTTGACGCGGGATTCTACGGTGAAACGATTTCCGAAGCCTTGTTCCTGCAGAGGTTGGCACGCGCCGACGCGCAGGGCGCCGAGTCATTGGAAATGATGTGCCACCCGGCGTTCCTCGATGCGACGATCCTGCAGAGCAAATACTGCCACCCGCGCCTCGTCGAGCTGGATGTGTTGACCGCGCCGACGCTGAAAGCGGCGATCGCCGAACGCGGTTTTATGCTGGGCTCCTTCCAGGATCTGTAGCACCACCGTTTACAGCATGGCGTGCGCCTTTTTCAGGCCGGTGTCCTCTTGCGGATCGGCTCCCTGAGGCAAGGGTTCCTCCTCCTGTTCTTCGGGCTGTGGCTCCTCGACATCGGGCGCCGCTTCCGGCGGCGGCATGGTGTCGTGAATGATCTGCTCATCGAAGGTCGGATTGAGCGCAGGCGACAGCGGTGAACTGGCGAGGCTGTCTGGCAGCGCAATGTGCGGCACCGGCGCGTCCTGTGCCAGCTGCGGTTCCTCCGCTTTCGCCGTACGGCCGAGGGCCGCCAGCAGTACGCCGCACAGAGCGAAGAAGGCGTACAGGATATTGCCGCCAAGCGGCTCGATCAGTGCGCCGACCGCCAACGGCCCGATGCTGGCGCCGACGCCGAACGCCATCAGCAGACAGGCGGCCAGCGAGACGCGGCGCTCCGGCTCGATCAGATCGTTGGCCAATGCCACCACCAGCGGATAGAGCGTAAACTGCAGCATGCTGACGACGAACCCCACCGCCAGCAGCAGCGGGAAATCGATGTGCGGCAGCAGTGCCAGCGGCAGCGCCGCCACGATCAGCAAAATGGCGTTGAAGCGCATCAGCAACGGGCGGTTATAGCGATCCGACAGCCAACTGAGCGGGAACTGCGCCACCAACCCGGCGAAGATAGCCAGCGCCATGAACAGGCCGGTTTGCTGAGTGGTTAAGGATTGCAGGCTGGCGTAGACCGGCGCCAGGCCGTAAAACGAGCCCACCACCATGCCGATCACCAACGTGGTGGCCAGCACCTTGGGAATGGCGCCGACAAAGTAACGCAGCTCCATCGGGGCCGGCGACATGTGGCGCGCATTGGTGCGGGTGGTGAGAGCGATCGGCACCAGACAGAGCGCGAAACACAGTGCGATCACCAGCAGCGTGGTGATGCCCAGATTGCTTTGCAGCATCAGCACGATCTGGCCCAGCGACATGCCGAGATAGGTCGCCGCCATATAGAAGCCGAACACCATGCCGCGCTGGTTGGATTCCGCCTGGTCGTTCAGCCAGCTTTCCAGCACCATATACTGGCACATCATGCACAGCCCGATCACCAGACGCAGCGCGACCCAGGCGGGAATGAACTCCGTCAGGCCGTGCCCCAGCACCGCGGCGGTGATGATGCCGGCGCAGGCCACGTAGGCGCGGATATGCCCGACGCGGGCGATGAGAAAGTGGCCGACCTTGCCGCCGATCACCAACCCGATGTAGTTGGCGGCGATGATAGCGCCGATCAACGCGCTGCTGACGTGGATGGAGGTCAGCCGCAGCGAGACGTAGGTGGTGAGCAGGCCCGAGCCCAACAGCAGCAGCAGGGTGGTGGTGTACAACGGCAAAAATACGCCCAACGTTTTTTTCACGCTATCATCCTAATCTCTTCTGGTGCGCCCTGAGGCCGCCGCCGCAGCGTGCCGCCTCCGTGATGTTCCTTGTGCTGGTGCGCCGCCGCTCGATGGGGCGCTTCTTTTGATACTAGCAGCTTGGCCGGGCGCTTAAAACCGCACCTCCTGCGAGGCGCTGCGCATTTCAACGTGTCAGCCGCTGCAGCGCCTTGATAAATGCTACTATCGGGCGCATATACCTGAATTCGCGAGGGAGGGATTATGAGTGAAAACCAACTGCGTCAGCTCAGCGTGCTGGCAGGGGAGAAACTGAAGGCTCAGGGCCGCTGGATCACCTGTGCGGAATCCTGCACCGGGGGGGGGATCGCCAAGGCCATTACCGATATCGCCGGCAGCTCCGCCTATTTCGATCGCGGTTTCGTCACCTACAGCAATGCGGCAAAGCATGACCTGCTGGGGGTGAACGAAGCGACGTTGGCGGCGCACGGCGCGGTCAGCGAAGAGGTGGTGCGCGAGATGGCGATAGGGGCGCTGCGTGCGGCGCAGGCCGATCTGGCGCTGTCGGTGAGCGGCATCGCCGGCCCGGACGGCGGCAGCGCGGAAAAGCCGGTCGGCACCGTGTGGTTCGGTTTCGCCGGCAGCGATGGCCGGGGGCTGTCGCGCAAGATGCAATTCGAGGGCGACCGCGATGCGGTGCGGCTGCAGGCGACGATTTTCGCGCTGCAAACCGCCATCGACGAATTTTTGTAAATTAGGCTTGATACTGTATGACCATACAGTATAATTAGTGACATTTCCTGCACAACATACATTCAGTGGCAGTGTGGGGTAACACCGGCATTGCGAAACGAAGGAGCAAAAATGGCTATTGATGAGAACAAGCAAAAGGCGTTAGCTGCGGCACTGGGCCAGATTGAGAAACAGTTCGGCAAAGGCTCCATCATGCGCCTGGGTGAAGACCGCTCCATGGACGTGGAAACGATCTCCACCGGCTCACTGTCACTCGATATCGCTCTGGGCGCCGGCGGCCTGCCGATGGGCCGCATCGTCGAAATCTATGGCCCGGAATCGTCCGGTAAAACTACCCTGACGCTGCAGGTGATCGCCGCTGCGCAGCGCGAAGGAAAAACCTGTGCGTTCATTGATGCTGAGCATGCGCTGGATCCTATCTATGCGAAAAAGCTGGGCGTTGATATCGACAACCTGCTGTGCTCCCAGCCGGACACCGGCGAGCAGGCGCTGGAAATCTGTGATGCGCTGACCCGCTCCGGCGCGGTTGACGTCATCATCGTCGACTCCGTGGCGGCGCTGACGCCGAAGGCGGAAATCGAGGGTGAAATCGGCGATTCGCACATGGGTCTGGCGGCGCGCATGATGAGCCAGGCGATGCGTAAGCTGGCCGGCAACCTGAAAAACGCCAATACCCTGCTGATCTTCATCAACCAGATCCGTATGAAGATCGGTGTGATGTTCGGCAACCCGGAAACCACCACCGGTGGTAACGCCCTGAAGTTCTACGCTTCGGTACGCCTGGATATCCGTCGTATCGGCGCCATCAAAGAGGGCGACGAAGTGGTGGGCAGCGAAACCCGCGTGAAAGTGGTGAAGAACAAAATCGCTGCGCCGTTCAAACAGGCTGAATTCCAAATCATGTACGGCGAAGGCATCAACAGCCGTGGTGAGCTGGTCGATCTGGGCGTGAAGCACAAGATGATCGAAAAAGCCGGCGCCTGGTACAGCTATAACGGCGAGAAGATCGGTCAGGGCAAGGCGAACGCCTGTAACTTCCTGAAAGAAAACCCGGCTATCGCCGCCGAGCTGGATAAGAAACTGCGCGACCTGCTGCTGCACAGCGGCGGTGAGCTGGTGGCTGCCTCCGGTGACGACTTCGAAGATGACGAAGCGGAAACCAGCGAGCAGTTTTAATCGCTGAAGATGTGCGCCGCCGTTTATGTGGCGCACATCCCCTGAATTCAGGCTCAAATGATGAATGACTTGCTAAGCCGCGCCATGCGCCTGCTGTCGCAACGCGATCATAGTGAAGCTGAACTGCGCCGCAAACTTGCGGCGCAGCCGTTTGTGGCGAAAGCCCGTTTTGGCGGCAAGGGGCCACATGCGTCGACATCACCGCCGGTGGCTGAAGAGCCGGTAGATCCTGCGCTGATCGAGCAGGTTATCGCCTACTGTTATCAGCATAATTGGCTGGACGATAAGCGTTTCGCCCACAGCTACATTGGCAGCCGCAGCCGCAAAGGTTACGGCGCGCAGCGCATCCGCAGCGAACTGATGCAAAAGGGCGTCGACAAAGCGCTGGTACAGGACGCGCTGGCGGAATGCGACATCGACTGGTGTGAACAGGCGAAACAGGTGGCGCAGCGAAAATTTGGCGATGCGTTGCCAACTGACTGGAAAGAGAAAGCCAAAGTGCAGCGTTATCTGCTCTATCGCGGCTTTTTCCAGGAAGAAATTCAGTCAATTTACCGTGATTTTGCGCAATGAGCGCACACGGGGTTTTACTTCCCTCTGAAGAAAATTTATCTTATCCCCACTTTTTGTTCGTGAGCTGGTTGTCATCGTCGGGATGACGCGCCACCGGCTCACGTGTCGTTATTCTAGCCTTTCCAGGAAAATTATGAGCAAGAGCACCGCTGAGATCCGTCAAGCGTTTCTCGATTTCTTTCATAGTAAGGGTCATCAGGTTGTAGCAAGCAGCTCCCTGGTGCCTAACAATGATCCGACATTGCTGTTTACCAATGCCGGCATGAACCAATTTAAGGATGTTTTCCTGGGGCTCGACAAACGCGCCTATTCCCGCGCCACTACCTCGCAGCGCTGCGTGCGCGCAGGCGGCAAGCATAACGACCTGGAAAACGTCGGGTATACCGCTCGTCACCACACCTTCTTTGAAATGCTGGGCAACTTCAGCTTCGGCGATTACTTCAAGCACGATGCGATCAGCTACGCGTGGGAACTGCTGACCGGTGAAAACTGGTTCAACCTGCCGAAAGAGCGACTGTGGGTCACTGTGTATGAAACCGATGACGAAGCATTCGACATCTGGCAGAAGCAAATCGGCGTACCGGCCGAGCGCATTATCCGCATCGGCGACAACAAGGGCGCGCCTTTCGCTTCCGATAACTTCTGGCAGATGGGCGATACCGGCCCATGCGGCCCGTGCACCGAGATTTTCTACGATCACGGCGATCACATTTGGGGTGGTCCTCCGGGCAGCCCGGAAGAAGACGGCGATCGCTACATCGAGATCTGGAACATCGTTTTCATGCAGTTCAACCGTCAGTCCGACGGCACCATGTTGCCGCTGCCGAAACCTTCGGTGGATACCGGTATGGGCCTGGAACGCATCGCGGCGGTGTTGCAGCATGTGAACTCCAACTATGAGATCGACCTGTTCCGCACCCTGATTGCCGCCGTGGCGAAAGTGACCGGTGCGACCGATCTGGACAATAAATCTCTGCGCGTTATCGCCGACCACATCCGTTCCTGCGCCTTCCTGGTGTCTGACGGCGTGATCCCGTCTAACGAAAACCGCGGCTACGTGCTGCGTCGCATCATTCGTCGTGCGATCCGCCATGGCAACATGCTGGGCGCGAAAGACACCTTCTTCTACAAGCTGGTGGCGCCGCTGATCGAAGTGATGGGCCCGGCGGCCGATGAACTGAAACGCCAGCAGTCGCTGGTGGAGCAGGTGCTGAAAACCGAAGAAGAGCAGTTTGCCCGTACGCTGGAGCGTGGTCTGGCGCTGCTGGATGAAGAGCTGGCCAAGCTGCAGGGCGATACCCTGGACGGCGAAACCGCTTTCCGTCTGTACGATACCTACGGCTTCCCGGTGGACCTGACCGCTGACGTCTGCCGCGAGCGCGGTCTGAAAGTCGACGAAGCGGGCTTTGAAGAGGCGATGGAAGCACAGCGCCGCCGCGCGCGCGAATCCAGCGGCTTCGGCGCCGACTACAACAGCCTGATCCGTGTGGACGGCAGAAGTCAGTTCAGCGGCTACGATCACGACGAGCAGCAGGCGATGGTCATTGCGCTGTTCCGCGACGGCCAGCCGGTCGATCAGATCAACGCTGGCGAAGAGGCGGTGGTGGTGCTGGACGAGACGCCGTTCTACGGTGAATCCGGCGGCCAGGTCGGCGATAAAGGCGTGCTGAAAGCCGCAGGCGCCGAGTTTGTGGTCAACGACACCCAGAAATACGGTCAGGCTATCGGCCATCAAGGCAAGCTGGCGCAAGGTTCGCTGAAGCTGAACGATCGCGTAGACGCGCAGATCGACACTGAACGCCGCAACAGCATCCGCCTGAACCACTCCGCGACCCACCTGCTGCACGCTGCGCTGCGCCAAACGTTGGGCGAGCACGTTGCGCAGAAAGGCTCTCTGGTTAACGACAAATACCTGCGCTTCGACTTCTCGCATTTCGAAGCGATGAAGCCGGAACAAATTCGCGCGGTGGAAGATCTGGTTAACCAGCAGGTGCGTCGTAACCTGCCGGTGCAGACCGAGCTGATGGCGTTGGAAGATGCCAAAGAGAAGGGTGCGATGGCGCTGTTCGGTGAGAAGTACGACGACAACGTTCGCGTGCTGACCATGGGCGACTTCTCCACCGAGCTGTGCGGCGGCACCCACGCCAGCCGCACCGGCGATATCGGCCTGTTCCGCATTCTGAGCGAGTCTGGCACCGCGGCGGGCATCCGCCGTATTGAAGCGGTAACCGGCGCTGGCGCTATCGCTACGCTGCATCAGCAAAGCGATTTGTTGCAAGACGTTGCGCAGTTGGTGAAGGGCGATAGCAACAACCTGACCGATAAAGTGCGCTCGGTGCTCGATCGCACCCGCGTGCTGGAAAAAGAACTGCAGCAACTGAAAGATCAGCAGGCGGCGCAGGAAAGCGCGTCGCTGTCCAGTCAGGCGAAAGTGGTTAACGGCGTGAAGCTGTTGGTCAGCCAGTTGGACAATGTCGAAGCCAAAATGCTGCGCACTATGGTGGATGACCTGAAAAATCAATTGGGTTCGGCCATTATCGTGTTGGCGACGACGGCTGATGACAAAGTCAGCCTGGTCGCGGGCGTGACCAAGGATCTGACTGACCGCGTGAAAGCCGGCGAGTTGATCGGCAACGTGGCGCAGCAGGTCGGCGGCAAGGGCGGTGGTCGCCCTGATATGGCGATGGCGGGGGGGACGGATATCAACGCCCTGTCAGCGGCGTTAAACAGCGTAGAAGCCTGGGTGGCCTCGAAGCTGTGAACATAAATAAATAGCACGCACAAACGCCATAATACTTTGTTGATTATGGCGTTTTCATACTGTGCTAACACAATTTAGTTACAATTGCGGGAACAAAGTTTTTCAGGTCGGCTAAACTTACCATTATCTGAGGTGGGACCAAGTCTGCTTACACTTATTGTGGATTGCGCGGCTTACGTTTTCACCACATATGATGGATAATGACGGGGAAACTGAGAGACCCGACTCTTTTAATCTTTCAAGGAGCAAAGAATGTTAATTCTGACTCGTCGAGTTGGTGAAACCCTCATGATTGGCGATGAGGTTACGGTCACTGTGCTAGGGGTAAAAGGCAACCAGGTGCGTATTGGTGTGAATGCCCCCAAAGAGGTTTCGGTTCACCGTGAAGAAATCTATCAGCGCATTCAGGCAGAGAAGTCTCAGCAGACGACTTACTGATTCCGAAGCAGCGTCTCGTTGCCAGACGAGACGCTACTGCATCGTTTTACCCACTTCTTTCGTTCTCCCCTCTCTTTTTCGTGATTATTTTCCCGGTGAGTTTCCTGCTTTGTTGCCACAGACGCTGCGGTTGCCTGTTGATAAAACGCCCTTTTTGCCGTGAAATCGCCCATGTTGGGTGTGAATTGTGCAAACGCGCATGAGTTGGGAAAAATTGTTTGACTTAAAAGTCGGAGAAAGTAATATGTGCGCCACGCAGTGCCGATGAGCTTCTCCAAAGCAAGTTAGGCACAATTCGAAAGAAGCGTATGGTGAGGTGGCCGAGAGGCTGAAGGCGCTCCCCTGCTAAGGGAGTATGCGGTCAAAAGCTGCATCCGGGGTTCGAATCCCCGCCTCACCGCCATTTGCATCCATAGCTCAGCTGGATAGAGTACTCGGCTACGAACCGAGCGGTCGGAGGTTCGAATCCTCCTGGATGCACCATATTTTCCTCATGTGTCGCGAAGCGAGAGTTTCAGACAGGTGACGAGCAAGAAAGTGCTCGAAGGAGGATAACATTGCTTAAGCAATGGCCCGTAGGGCGAGGCGCTAGCGCCGAGTAATCCTCCTGGATGCACCATATTTTGCAGTATGGTGGGGTAGTAACAACGTACCATACGGTATCAAAAAAGAATTCCTGTGCATCCATAGCTCAGCTGGATAGAGTACTCGGCTACGAACCGAGCGGTCGGAGGTTCGAATCCTCCTGGATGCACCATTCTTTCTGTCGTGTTTCGTTAGCGAAGCAGGCAAGCAGTAAAAAAATAGACATGCATCCATAGCTCAGCTGGATAGAGTACTCGGCTACGAACCGAGCGGTCGGAGGTTCGAATCCTCCTGGATGCACCAT
>NZ_VOUX01000023.1 GCF_008011855.1 Serratia bockelmannii | reverse complement strand
TGGCGTATATCAGTTTAGTTCCGGGGTCGAAATACGAACTCACCATAGAGGTGGCTTCGTTGATGCCCGCGATGCCGTTTCCTTGCGCGAAAGCGGAGGCGGTTGCGGCGATGAAAAGTGCCGCGGATAGGATTGCTTTTCTGTTTTTCAAGATGTTCTTGTTCATGAATTGTCCTTGTTTTTTGCCGTCGAAAGGGTGGATAGTCCTTTGTCGGGCGGTTGGTACTCTGTTACTTTACTTTGGTTTTAGTGGATGCCCGTTTGTTTCCACGGACGTGGGCGTGTCCGTTGCGGATGGGGATGCGCCTTGCGTTTCCTCGCCGCGTGGGTTGATGTCATTCTTTCATGTTCATTTCTTTTATTGTTGTCATACATAGTTGCGAATGTCGAACTCCTCGATGTTGTCCGGCACGACGAACTCCTTTTCAGATTTCTTCAGCCGAATCTCGATAAGCCCCTTGATGCGGATGCCTATCTCCGAAGAGCCTTCCATCATTTTCTCGTACA
>NZ_VOUX01000022.1 GCF_008011855.1 Serratia bockelmannii | reverse complement strand
AAGGCTAGGCTAGCCGGGCGACGGTTGTCCCGGTTTAAGCGTGTAGGGGGTGTGACCTGGTAAATCCGGTTGCATATTAACCCTGAGGCGTGATGACGATGCACTACGGTGCAGAAGTAGTTGATGCCCTGCTTCCAGGAAAATCCTCTAAGCTCCAGGTAACATTAAATCGTACCCCAAACCGACACAGGTGGTCAGGTAGAGAATACCAAGGCGCTTGAGAGAACTCGGGTGAAGGAACTAGGCAAAATGGTGCCGTAACTTCGGGAGAAGGCACGCTGGCATGTAGGTGAAGTCCTTCGCGGATGGAGCTGAAGCCAGTCGAAGATACCAGCTGGCTGCAACTGTTTAATAAAAACACAGCACTGTGCAAACACGAAAGTGGACGTATACGGTGTGACGCCTGCCCGGTGCTGGAAGGTTAATTGATGGGGTCAGCCGCAAGGCGAAGCTCTTGATCGAAGCCCCAGTAAACGGCGGCCGTAACTATAACGGTCCTAAGGTAGCGAAATT
>NZ_VOUX01000021.1 GCF_008011855.1 Serratia bockelmannii | reverse complement strand
AAAACTGGAGTGTCCGGCAGCTCGACCGCCAAATCAACACGCTTTTCTATGACCGCCTGCTGGCCAGCCGAGACAAGAAAGCTGTGAAAGAGGAGATTTCCCGTACCGAACCCGGACGTGTCGAACCCAAAGAGATCATCCGCGACCCGTATATCCTGGAGTTTCTCGGTATCCCGCAGGGAGAGCATTTTCTGGAAACCGATCTGGAGCAACTGCTCATCAGCCGCTTGCAGCGCTTGATGCTCGAACTCGGGAAAGGCTTCGCCTTCGTCGCGCGACAGAAGCGTATCTCCTTCGATGACAAGCATTTCTACATCGACCTGGTCTTTTACAATTACCTGGCCCGTTGTTTCGTTTTAATAGACCTTAAATCCGGGGAGCTGACCCATCAGGATTTGGGGCAGATGCAGATGTATGTCAATTACTACACCCGTGAGTTGATGAATCCCGGGGATAACCCTCCGGTGGGTATCGTCCTCTGCGCGGAGAAAAACGACGCGGTCGTCCGTTATACGCTGCCCGAAGATGAAAA
>NZ_VOUX01000020.1 GCF_008011855.1 Serratia bockelmannii | reverse complement strand
CCTTCACACGGAATAGAGCCTGCTGGCGGCGATGGAAACCGCCGGACGCGAACTGTCCGACGAGGCCGAACGCGAGGCGATGAAGGATGCCGGCATCGGCACGCCCGCCACCCGTGCCGCCATCATCGAAACGCTCTTTGCCCGCGAGTATGTCAGGCGAGAGAAAAAGTCGCTTGTACCCACGGACAAGGGACTGGCCGTGTATGCCGTGGTCAGGGACAAGAAGATCGCCGATGTCGCCATGACGGGCGGCTGGGAACTGGCCCTCTCGAAGATCGCCACCGGGGAGATAGACGCCCCGACGTTCCATCGCGGTATCGAGGTCTTCGCCTCGCAAATCGCCAAAGAACTGCTGGAAGCAAGAATCGACGGCGCGGAGAGTGACACAGCCTGCCCGCGTTGCGGCAGGCCCGTGGTGTTCTATCCCAAACTCGCCAAGTGTCAGAATCCCGATTGCGGCCTGACCGTATGGAGAACCGTGGCCCGCAAGGAGCTGACCGACAAGCAGCTCGCGGAACTGCTGACCAAAGGCAAAACCGGCACGATCC
>NZ_VOUX01000019.1 GCF_008011855.1 Serratia bockelmannii | reverse complement strand
CACTGCTCTTTAACAATTTATCAGACAATCTGTGTGGGCACTCCACAAGACGATATCCAGCATCTTCGGATGCAAAAAAATATCAAGTCTTGAAGAGTGACTAACTGAAGTAAAATTCATGCAGTAAATCTTTGAGCATCGCTTCTCGAGTGGAAGCAAATCAAGCTTTTAATTGAAGAGTTTGATCATGGCTCAGATTGAACGCTGGCGGCAGGCTTAACACATGCAAGTCGAGCGGTAGCACAAGGGAGCTTGCTCCCTGGGTGACGAGCGGCGGACGGGTGAGTAATGTCTGGGAAACTGCCTGATGGAGGGGGATAACTACTGGAAACGGTAGCTAATACCGCATAACGTCGCAAGACCAAAGAGGGGGACCTTCGGGCCTCTTGCCATCAGATGTGCCCAGATGGGATTAGCTAGTAGGTGGGGTAATGGCTCACCTAGGCGACGATCCCTAGCTGGTCTGAGAGGATGACCAGCCACACTGGAACTGAGACACGGTCCAGACTCCTACGGGAGGCAGCAGTGGGGAATATTGCACAATGGGCGCAAGCCTGATGCAGCCATGCCGCGTGTGTGAAGAAGGCCTTCGGGTTGTAAAGCACTTTCAGCGAGGAGGAAGGTGGTGA
>NZ_VOUX01000003.1 GCF_008011855.1 Serratia bockelmannii | reverse complement strand
TTTTGCATCCGAAGATGCTGGATATCGTCTTGTGGAGTGCCCACACAGATTGTCTGATAAATTGTTAAAGAGCAGTGAGTTAGGCGCTTTCGCTTGCTAACTCGAGGTGGCGTATATTACGCTTTCCTCTTTCAGAGTCAACCCTAATTTTCAGGATTTTTTCTCTGCGACCCCCGGATACTCTGTGAAGTTGTTCACATGTTCCGTGTCGATGGAGGCGCATTATAGGGAGCCGGTTCAGAATGACAAGCGTTAATATGCATTTTTTATCTGACCGCTCACTATTCATTCGTAACGCCTATTAAACCCGCTTTTTGATGGCTGCAGGCAGGTCCGCCAGGCTATTTAGCACCCAATCGGCCAGCTTTTCGCCCTGCTCCGTCACCGGCTTGCCGGTACGCACCAGCACCTTGGTGCCGACGCCGGCCGCGATCGCCGCCTGCATGTCTTCCGGTTTATCCCCCACCATATAAGAAGCGGCCATATCGATGTTCAATTCCTGCTGCGCTTGCAACAGCATGCCCGGCTGCGGTTTACGGCAGTCGCACACCTGACGATACTCCTCTACTGCCGCCTCCGGATGATGCGGGCAGAAATAGATGCCGTCGAAGTCGACATCGCGATCGGCCAGCGACCAGTCCATCCACTCGGTCAGGTACATAAACTGGTCTTCGCTGAACTTGCCGCGCGCAATGCCGGACTGGTTGGTCACCATCACCAACGCGAAGCCCATCTTTTTAAGTTCGCGACAGGCGTCAATCACGCCGTCAATAAAGTGGAAATTGTCGATTTCATGGACATAACCATGGTCAACATTAATCGTACCGTCACGATCGAGAAAAATTGCTGGAACGCTTTGTGTCACCGCTTTGCTCCTGAGGGGCTGAATACGCTGACAGTATCGCATGTTTTACCCCGCACTGAGAACGCCGGAGAACGTCGCTGGCCGTTGACTTAGACGTCTAGACGCCTTAACATCTGAGCCATACCTTGGTTCCACGCCGAGGTTTACTTTTATCTAGCCACGGGCAACCACGCTAAAATAAGAAGAATATGATTAAACTTTCTAACATCACTAAAGTGTTCCAGCAGGGTTCGCGCACCATTACCGCGCTCTCTGACGTGACCCTTCACGTCCCTGCAGGGCAAATCTATGGCGTTATCGGGTCTTCCGGCGCCGGTAAAAGCACGCTGATTCGCTGCGCCAACATGCTTGAGCGCCCTACGTCCGGCCAGGTGCTGGTCGATGGTCAGGATCTGACCTCGCTTTCGGAAAGCGAACTGACGCGCGCGCGCCGCCAAATCGGCATGATCTTCCAGCACTTCAACCTGCTTTCGTCCCGCACGGTGTTCGGCAACGTGGCGCTGCCGCTGGAACTGGATAATACGCCGCGCACCGAGATCAAAAAGCGCGTGACCGAACTGCTGGAGCTGGTCGGCCTGGCGGACAAGCACGACGCCTACCCGGCCAATCTGTCCGGCGGCCAGAAACAGCGCGTGGCGATCGCGCGCGCGCTGGCCAGTAACCCCAAAGTGCTGCTGTGCGACGAAGCCACCAGCGCGCTGGATCCGGCCACCACCCGTTCCATCCTGGAACTGCTGAAAGACATCAACCGCCGTCTGGGCCTGACCATTCTGCTCATCACCCATGAAATGGACGTGGTGAAACGCATCTGCGACCAGGTCGCGGTCATCAGCCAGGGGCAACTGATCGAAAAAGACAGCGTCAGCGAAGTGTTCTCACACCCGAAAACCCCGCTGGCCCAACAGTTCATTCAGTCCACGCTGCATCTGGATATTCCGGACGACTACGCCGCGCGCCTGTCGCCGGAGCGCCAGGGCGACCGTCAGCCGCTGCTGCGCCTGGAATTCACCGGCCAGTCGGTCGATGCGCCGCTGCTGTCTGAAGCCGCTCGCCGCTTCAACGTGAACAACAACATTATCAGCGCCCAGATGGATTATGCCGGCGGCGTGAAATTCGGCGTGATGCTGGCGGAGCTGCACGGCAGCGACGAAGACGCGCTGGCGACGATTAAGTTCCTGCAAGAAAATCAGGTAAAAGTAGAGGTTCTGGGTTATGTCTGAGGCAATGATGTGGTTGATGGCGCGTGGCGTGTGGGAAACCGTCATGATGACCTTTGTCTCCGGCTTCTTCGGTTTCGTGCTCGGCCTGCCGGTAGGCGTGCTGCTGTATGTGACCCGCCCGGGGCAGATCATCGCCAACAATTCGCTGTATAAGATCCTGTCCGGGCTGGTGAACATCTTCCGTTCCATCCCGTTCATTATCCTGTTGGTTTGGATGATTCCTTTTACCCGCATGATCGTCGGTACCTCGATCGGTCTTCAGGCGGCCATCGTGCCGTTGACCGTGGGCGCCGCGCCGTTCATCGCGCGCATGGTGGAAAACGCCCTGCTGGAGATCCCGTCCGGTCTGGTGGAAGCGGCGCGCGCCATGGGCGCCACGCCGATGCAGATCATTAAGAAAGTGTTGCTGCCGGAAGCCCTACCGGGCCTGGTCAACGCCGCGACCATCACCCTAATCACCCTGGTGGGTTACTCCGCCATGGGCGGCGCGGTCGGTGCCGGCGGTCTGGGCCAAATCGGTTACCAATACGGTTATATCGGTTATAACGCCACAGTTATGAATACCGTATTAGTATTACTGGTAGTTTTGGTTTATCTGATCCAATTCTGCGGCGATCGCATCGTCAAAGCCGTTACCCATAAATAGTTTCACAGCATATTAATGCGAGTCTAATGAGGAAGGGATATGTCGTTAACATTTAAATCCATCGCGACAATTGGCGCACTGATCGGCACTCTGGCTCTGGCGGGTTGCGGCCAGGATGAAAAGAATCCAAACCACATCAAGGTCGGCGTGATCGTCGGCGCAGAGCAGCAAGTGGCTGAAGTGGCGCAGAAAGTGGCGAAAGAGAAATACGGTCTGGACGTCGAGCTGGTCACCTTCAACGATTACGTGCTGCCAAACGAAGCGCTGAGCAAAGGCGATATCGACCTGAACGCCTTCCAGCACAAGCCTTATCTGGATCAGCAGATCAAAGATCGCGGCTACAAGCTGGTGCCGGTCGGCAGCACCTTTGTTTACCCGATCGCCGGTTACTCCAAGAAAATCAAATCGCTGGACGAACTGAAAGAGGGTTCTCAGATCGCACTGCCGAACGATCCGACCAACCTGGGCCGCTCGCTGCTGCTGCTGCAGAAAGTCGGCCTGATCAAACTGAAAGACGGCGTTGGCCTGCTGCCGACCGTGCTGGACGTGACCGAGAACCCGAAAAACCTGAAGCTGGTTGAGCTGGAAGCGCCTCAGCTGCCACGTTCTCTGGACGATCAGCAGATCGCGCTGGCGGTGATCAATACCACCTACGCCAGCCAGATCGGCCTGACGCCGGCGAAAGACGGTCTGTTCGTGGAAGATAAAGACTCGCCTTACGTCAACCTGCTGGTTGCGCGCGAAGATAACAAAGATGCGGAAAACGTGAAGAAATTCGTGCAGGCCTATCAGTCTGACGAAGTTGACGCCGCCGCCAACAAAATCTTCAACGGCGGTGCGGTGAAAGGCTGGTAAGCGCTTATTCACCAATTTTATTCCTATAATTGCAAGACGGGCCAAGGCCCGTCTTGTTATTTCCGCCATAGATTGCTTCAATAGCGCCACTTTCATTAAGGCAGAGGAATCTCAATGCGTGTTTTACCTCTCTGTTTGTTAGCGCTCGCGCTGGCCGGATGTTCATCGCAACGTATCGCGCCATCCTCAACAAACAGCACCAGCAAGCCGACCACGACCGCCCCGGCCAAGACCACGCCGGCCGCCCGCCCCGCTCCGGTAAAACTGTATAAAAGTGCAGAAGAACTCGTGGGTAAACCGTTCCGCGATCTGGGTGAAGTGTCCGGCGAATCGTGCCAAACCACCGTACAAGACTCCCCACCGAATCTGGCTACCGCCCGTAAACGCATGCAAATCCGCGCGTCTTACATGAAGGCCAACGCCGTGCTGCTGCACGACTGCCAGATTGTCAGCGGCGTCGCCGGTTGTTATCAGCAGGCCGTCTGCCAGGGCTCGGCGCTTAACGTCTCGTCCAAATGACCGAATTCGTTTTCGAGCAGATCGGCGTGATCCGCTCGCCGTATAAAGAGAAATTCGCCGTGCCCCGCCAACCTGGGCTGGTCGAAGACGGTGGCGGCGAACTGCTGTTGCTACCGCCCTACAACCAGGCGGAAGCGGTTCGCGGTCTCCGCGATTTCAGCCATCTGTGGGTGATGTTCATTTTCCATCAAACCATGGAAGGCGGCTGGCGCCCGACGGTACGCCCACCGCGTTTAGGCGGCAATGCCCGCATGGGCGTGTTCGCCACCCGCTCCACCTTCCGCCCCAACCCGCTCGGCATGTCGCTCATTGAGCTCAAAGGCGTACGGGTGAAAAACGGGGAAGTGGCGCTGGAACTGGGCAGCCTCGATCTGGTCGACGGTACCCCGGTGGTGGACATCAAGCCTTATCTGCCGTTCGCCGAGAGCCAACCGCAGGCCCGCGCCGGCTTTGCCCAGGCCGCGCCCGCCGGCGATATGCCGGTGCGTTTCGCGCCGCAGGCGGAACAGCAGCTGCAGCAACATCAGGCGCGCTACCCGCAATTAAGGCGTTTTATCAGCCAGGTGCTGGCACAGGACCCCCGTCCCGCCTATCGTAAAGGAGAGGACGTCGAACGGGATTACGCCGTCTGGCTGCTGGATTTCAACGTGCGCTGGCGCGTCGTGGACGGCCACACCGAAGTGCTGTCGCTCGACCCGCGTTAAAATTCCGCCGCCTCTCTTTTGGCGACCCGCTCGCGCTGGTAAACTAAATCACTTTTTGGCCGCCACTCTGGCAGCCCGATGCAATTTGCAGTTCTAACGGAACCAAAACACCATGCGTACTAGCCAATATCTGCTCTCCACTCTGAAGGAGACACCTGCCGACGCCGAAGTGATCAGCCACCAGCTGATGCTGCGCGCCGGGATGATCCGCAAGCTGGCCTCCGGTCTTTACACCTGGCTGCCGACCGGCCTGCGCGTTCTGAAGAAGGTTGAAAACATCGTTCGCGAAGAAATGAACAATGCTAATGCGATCGAAGTGTCCATGCCGGTGGTTCAGCCTGCCGACCTGTGGCAGGAAAGCGGCCGTTGGGAGCAATACGGCCCCGAGCTGCTGCGCTTCGTCGACCGCGGTGACCGTCCTTTCGTGCTGGGCCCGACGCATGAAGAAGTGATTACCGATCTGATCCGCAACGAGATCAGCTCGTACAAGCAGCTGCCGCTGAACTTCTTCCAGATCCAGACCAAGTTCCGTGATGAAGTGCGCCCACGTTTCGGCGTGATGCGTTCCCGTGAGTTCCTGATGAAGGATGCCTACTCCTTCCATACCTCGCAGGAGTCTCTGCAGGAGACTTACGACGCGATGTACGAAGCGTACAGCAAAATCTTCAGCCGCATGGGCCTGGATTTCCGCCCGGTGCAGGCCGATACCGGCTCGATCGGCGGCAGTGCGTCGCACGAATTCCAGGTGCTGGCAGACAGCGGTGAAGACGATATCGTGTTCTCCACCGGTTCCGACTTCGCCGCCAACATCGAGCTGGCGGAAGCGGTCGCGCCGGCGGCTCCGCGCGCGGCGGCCAGCGAAGCGCTGCGCCTGGTAGATACCCCGAACGCAAAAACCATCGCCGAGCTGGTCGAGCAATTCGCGCTGCCAGTGGAAAAAACCGTGAAGACGCTGATGGTACGCGCCACCGAAGAGAGCGGCCACAAGCTGGTCGCTCTGCTGGTGCGCGGCGATCACGAGCTGAACGAAGTCAAGGCAGAGAAGCTGGCGCTGGTTGCCACGCCGCTGACCTTCGCCACCGAAGAAGAAATTCGCGCCATCGTCGGTGCCGGCCCGGGTTCACTCGGCCCGGTCAACCTGCCGATGCCGGTGGTAGCTGACCGCAGCGTGGCGGCGATGAGCGACTTTGGCGCCGGCGCCAACGTTGACGGCAAACACTACTTTGGCATCAACTGGGAGCGCGATCTGCCGCTGCCGCAGGTGGCCGATATCCGGAACGTGGTGGAAGGCGACGCCAGCCCGGACGGTCAGGGTACGCTGCTGATCAAACGTGGCATCGAAGTGGGCCATATCTTCCAGCTCGGCACCAAGTATTCGGAAGCGATGAAAGCGACCGTGCAAGGCGAAGATGGCCGTAACCAGGTACTGACCATGGGTTGCTACGGCATCGGGGTCACGCGCGTTGTGGCCGCCGCCATCGAGCAGAACCACGACGAACGCGGCATCATCTGGCCGGACGCTATCGCGCCGTTCCAGGTCGCTATTCTGCCGATGAACATGCACAAGTCGTTCCGCGTGCAGGCGCTCGCCGAAGAGCTGTACAACACCCTGCGCTCCCATGGCATCGACGTGATCCTCGATGACCGCAAAGAGCGTCCGGGCGTGATGTTCGCGGATATGGAACTGATCGGCGTGCCGCACTCTATCGTTATCGGTGACCGTAACCTCGACAACGAAGAGATCGAGTACAAGAACCGCCGCGTCGGCGAGAAGCAAATGATCAAAACCGGCGAAATCGTTGATTTCCTGCTGGGCCAGATCAAACGCTGAGCGACGAACGCCAGAAAATAAAAAACCCGCCTAGGCGGGTTTTTTTATATCCGAAAACGCTTACTTGCTGCTGCAGTTTTTGCTGCGGTCGAACGCGATTTTGCCGTCCGGTACCACCGCCTTCTCTATCTGCCCTTCTTCCATCGATGGCTGCACGCTGAAATGCGCATTGAAGGTCAGGAACACCGGCTCGCCGGCATTTTTGTTGGCTTTGGCGTAACCTTGCTCCAGCGCGATGTTGTTATCCACCGGGAACGTGATGCCGGTAGCGCAGTCCTTGAAAACTGCCGCATCCGCCATATAGGTGTAACTGCCTTTCATCACCATCGGCGTTTTAGGCAACGGTTTTTCAATCGGCTCCAGGCGATAGTTCAGCTTGGAGGCGATCGGCGCGCCGCTGCGATCCAGCATCTCCAGGCTCTTGCCCACCGGACGGAAGTAACGTTTTTCACCGGTGCTGTCGGTCAGCACCAGCTTATCCGCAGTGCGCGCCCATTTGCCGTAGTCGGCAAAGGTCTGATCGCCGTCTTTGGTGCCGCGATAGGTTTCCTGCAGCACAAAGGTGCCGTCCTCATCCAGGAACAGCGCCGTATCCAGCCCGCCGCAATCGGCGCAAGGCAACAATCCTTGATAACTCTGCGGCATCGCCTGCAGCGGTTGTTCCTTCGGCTGATAATGATTGTTGCATCCCAACAACGAGAGTGCGCCTGCCGCCAAGAACAGGGCTACCGTAATTTTCTTCACAGTTATTCTCCTACTGTGTTCATGTATTCCTAAGTGCGAACCTTGCCACGCAGCGCCTTGGTGGCGCCTTTACGCGTCTTGCCTTCCAGGCGACGCAGTTTCGCCCCTTTCGTCGGCTTGGTCGCCTTGCGCGTTTTTTCCACCACCATCGCCTGCTGAATCAGCGCGACCAACCTGGCCAACGCCGCTTCGCGATTCAATTCCTGACTGCGATACTCTTGCGCCTTGATAATCACTACGCCATCAGCGGTAATGAGATGATGATTCAGCGCCAGCAGCCTTTCCTTATAATACTCTGGCAGGCTGGATGCCCGGATGTCAAAGCGCAAATGGATCGCCGTTGAGGTTTTGTTCACGTGCTGGCCGCCCGCGCCCTGTGCGCGGATCGCCGTCAATTCCAGTTCATTATCCGGTATGGCTACGTTTCTTGACAGTTCCAGCACCGGTTACACCTGTGCCTGCTGCCACTCGGCAAACTGGATTTCCAGACTATTCTGAGCATCGGACAGCCAAATAGTTCCCTCCTGCAGCGTTGCCTGCAGCGTCATGGTGCGGCTGGCCAATGCCGTCAGGCGCGCCAACTGCTCGTCGTCAAGGAAACGCACGCTCAGGTTCTTGTAGCCGGCCACCTTACCCTGCATTCCCTGCCACCACACGTGCGCAGCGCGCTCGCCGTAAGCGTACAACACCACGCGCGGCGACTGGTTGCAGGCCTTGCGGATGCGTTTTTCGTCGGGTAATCCCATCTCGATCCACATTTCCAGCCCGTTGTGGTCGTTGCGCTGCCAGATCTCCGGCTCGTCGTCGGCGCTCAGCCCTTTGGTGAACACCAACCGCTCGTCGGCATGACAGATCCAGGCCAACAGGCGCAGCATCATGCGCTGCTCATTTTCGGACGGGTGTTGCGCCAGCGTCAGCGTGGCGTCGTGGTAGAAGTGACGATCCATATCAGCAATATTGACCGCGGCTTTATAAATGGTTGCTTTCAGCGCCATGGGTGACCTCGTTATTATCCGGCGACAGTGTACTTGATCAGGGCCAAACCCCGCCAGCGCGGCCAGGCCACGGCAGTGCGAAAGGCGTGCCGGGGTGCTGATAACTCCATAACAGCTGTGCTATAGTCGTCTAGGATAGGATAAAACTCCGAGAGCCTGCGCCTCATCGCGATAGTAGTCTTGATGATGCAGAGGTTCTTAAGGGAGGAAACTGTGCAACAATACTGTGAGTTAGTACGCCGTACTTACGCCGAGATTGGCAGTGGAGATCTTGGCTACGTGCCTGATGCGCTGGCTTGTGCGTTAAAGGCATTGGACGATGTCGCAGCGAACGATGCGCTACCGTCCTCCGTTAGGGAACAGGCGGCCTTTGCCGCCGCTAACTTATTGGTGAGCGACTATGTTGATGAATGATGAGTACCAACCCATCAATTGCGATGACTACGACAACCTGGAACTCGCCTGTCAGCATAAACTTATTCTGAAGCTGGAGTTACGCGACGGAGAAGTGATCGAGGCCAAGGCGATCGACCTGCTGCAAAAGAAACGCGTTGAGTATCTGACCATCGAACAGAACGGCCAGCAGCGCGACCTGCGTCTGGACCATATCAGCAGTTTCAGTCATCCGGAAATCGGTACCGTGGTCGTCAGCCTGTCGGACTGAGCAGCGGTAACCCCATCCCAACAGGGCAGCCCAACGGCTGCCCTCGTCATTTAGGGCTTCAGGCTGGCGTAATAGGCCGCCAGATCGGCGATATCGTCATCCGACAGCCCCGACACGTAGGCCTTCATCACCTCGGCCTGGCCGCCGTTGCGTTCCCCTTTCTTGTACGCCTGCAATGCGTGCTGCAGGTACATGGCATTCTGCCCGGCCAGATTCGGGTACATCGGCACCGTCACCTTGCCCTGCGCGCCGTGGCAGGCCGCACAGGCGGCGGCTTTGGCCTGGCCGGCCGCCGCATCTCCCGCCGCCAACGCCGGCAGGCTGAACAGGCCGGCAGCCAACAGCGCGATTTCCACAAACTTCATCATTGCTCCTCACGATTATGATTTTTTTCCCAGCGCAGCCGCCACGGGCGTTCGCCTTCCGGCACCTGCCCCGCCTCACAGACGAATACGCCCAGCGCGGCGATCAGCTGCTCATCATAATAAATCAACGGGATGCGTTCACGCTGCCAGGGAGGAATACCCAGCTCCTGCCACAGTTTTTTTATCGGCCGCGAATGGACGCGCCCCACGATGCGCACCGCACCCTGCACGCCGCCGAACCGAACGCTGACCTGTTGCGATGGCTGCGGTGCGCGCAGCACCAGCTCGCCCTCACCGGCAATCAACTGCCCCAGCCCGTCCGGCAACGTCAGCGGCTGGTCAGGCTGCCAGGGCAGATGCACATCGAGCAGCGCCGCCAGCGGCGGCAACAGGTGCAATCGGCCGCGGAAACGGCGGATCTGATAGGCGCCGAGCTGCAGCTGCGGTTCGGCATCCTCCCGGCTGAGCGCCACCTCATCCCACAGGCGCTGAAGCTGCTCACGCGCCGGCATGGTGACGTTAAACAATGCGATCCAGCGCCGCAGCAAGGCGAAGCGCCGCACCGGCGAACAGTCGGTCAGGCCGTCAATCGCCAATGAGCGATCCGCCGCCAACAGGCTTTGCAGCGGTTCTGCCAACAGTTCGTCCAGCAGTTGCTCCTGCTCGGCGCACAGGCCGGCGCTGCGCGCTACCGCCGAGGCGAAGTGCGGCCAGCGCTGGTTGAGCTGCGGCAACACCTGCAACCGCAGGAAATTGCGATCGAAGCGCGTGTCCTGATTGCTGTCGTCATCTATCCAGGTTAAGGCGTGACGTTGCGCGTAGCTTTCCAGCGTCTGACGCGAACAGCCCAACAGCGGCCGCAACAGCAGGTGCTCGCCCAGCGTGGCGCGCGCCGCCATCGCCGACAACCCCGCCGGCCCGCTGCCGCGCTTGAGCGCCAACAGGAAGGTTTCGCTTTGATCGTCAAGGTGTTGGGCGGTGAGCAGCGCTTCGCCCTCCGCCAATGCTGCGCTGAAGGCGGCATAGCGCGCCGCACGCGCCGCCGCTTCGATGCCGCCCTGGCGGGCATCTACCTGCACGTGCGTCACCGTCAGCGGGATCTGCCAGTCGGCACACCGGCTGCGGCAATGCTCAACCCAACGGTCGGCAAAGGCGCTCAGGCCATGATGCACGTGCAGCGCACGCAGCTGCAGCGCCGGACGTTGGCGGCGCAACGCCGCCAGCAGATGCAGCAGCACGCTGGAATCCAGGCCGCCGCTGAACGCCACCAGCAGCCGCTGCTGCGCGCCCAGCTGGTCCGCCACCTGCGTCGTTAATTGATCAGTATCCATCGGTAGGCTTTGTCACTTCTACATAGCTGCACGTTAACCCCGCCTACCGCCATCAATCAAGCATTAACCGTCCGGGCCTGGCGTCGCGTCAGCAGCCACCAGCCGCCCAGCACCGCGATCACCGCCAGCGCACATCCGGCCGCTCCCCAGCCGATCTGGGCGAAAATGCGGCCATACGCCTGCATCGCCGCCCCTTCGATGTGGTCTTCGGCGGTCTGATTGGCGATGATGCCCGCCAGGTAGTTGGCGATCGAACCGGTCGCCAGCATATAGATACCGGTCAACACGCCGGTGGCGCCGGGGATATTCAGCCGGGTGATCTGCGCCATCGCCACCGGATCGATAAACAGTTCGGCAAAGCCCATCACCGCCAAACCGGCGATCATCAGCCCCATCGATCCCGGCCCGTGCAGCCGGGTATTAAGCGCCATCAGCGTAAAGCCGACGCCGATCAACAGCAGACCGAAGGCGAACTTGCACCAGATGCGCAGCGTGCGGTCGCCATCGCCACTCGCCAGCCAGGCCAGCGCCACGCCGCCCAGCATCACCGCACAGGCGTTAACCGACTGGAACAAGGCGGTCGGCACCGTCCAGCCGAACCAGCGCCGGTCAACGAAATGATCGATAAACAGGCTGATGGAGCTGCCGCCCTGCTGGGCAAAGGCCCAGAACAGCGTGCCTAGCAGCATCAGCACAACGATCTGCCACAGCCCCCGGCGCTGGCCGGTGTCCGCGCGCAGCATAATGCGCGCCACCAGCACCACCGCCGCCACGCACACCAACCCGAGCAAATAGCCGGCCCAGCCACGTTCAAACAGCAGCGTGAAGAACAGCGGCGACGCCAGCAGCGCCGCCAGCAGCCAACCCCAGTGCGGCAGGCCCAGACTCCTGGCGCGCATCAGCGGTGCATTCACGCCACGCGTGTGGCGGAAGTGGCGCCCGCCGAGCAGGAAAATCACCAGGCCGGCGAACATGCCGATCCCGGCCAATGCAAAGCCGACGTGCCAGCCATAGCGCTCAGCCGCCAACCCGCAGGCGATCGGCGCCAGAATAGACCCGACGTTGCCGGCGGCGTACAGCAGCGAGAAGCCCCCTTCGCGGCGCGAGTCCTGCGCCGGATACAGCTCGCCCAGCAGGCAGCTGATATTGGATTTGAACAGGCCGTAGCCGCAGATGATGATGGCTAACGCCAGATAGAGCGACTGGGCGGAAACCGCGCTCAGGCCGAGCACGATATGCCCCAGGGTCATCAGCGCCGCACCGGCGATCACCGCGACGCGATTGCCCAGCAGGCGGTCGGCGAGCCAGCCGCCAAGAATAGGAGTGACGTAAACTAACGAAGCGTAAGCGCTGTAGAGATCGATGGCGTGGCTGTCGGTATAGCCGAGTTGGTGGGTCAGATAGAGGATCAGTAACGCACGCATGCCGTAAAAGCTGAAATATTCCCAAATTTGTATGGCTACGACATAGTAGATTGCGCGCGGCTGTGAGGGTGTTTTCATGGAGGTCTCCCATCAGTCGGTGAACGGCAAAGGGGAAGCGCGAGCGCCTCCCCTCTTATTGGCTGCGGTTATTTCGCCTTCAGCACTTTCACCCGATAACGTCCGTCCGCCTGACGATAGGCGCCGTGAATGTCGGTTTCAAAGCCCGGATAATGCGCGCCGATTTCGCACAGCATCTGCAGGAACTCCAGCACCGGCCGGCTCTCTTCGGTCAGCATTTCGCCCGGCATCACCAGCGGCACGCCCGGTGGGTATGGGAGGATCATATTGGCGTTGACCTTGCCGACCATTTCTTCCAGATAGACCTCTTCCACTTCGCCGTGCAGCTCTTTCTGGAACGCCTGGTACGGATTCATCACCATGGTTGGCAGCACTTCGAACGCGCGGTACATCAGGTCCGGCAGGTTGTGCTGCTCCACTAGGCGGTGAATGTTCTGCGCCAGATCCTGAATGCGCATGTTTTCATAGAAATCAGGCGCTTCGTGATACAGCGAAGGCAGCATGTTTTTCACCCGCAGGTTCAGATCGAACGAGCGTTTGAAGTCGGTCATCGCGCGCAGCAGGCTGAGCGCCTTGGTTTTGTCGATGCCAATGCTGAACAGGAACAGCAGGTTGTACGGCCCGGTTTTCTCGACGATGATGCCGCGTTCGTCGAGGTATTTCGCCACGATGCTGGCCGGGATACCGAACGGCTGCATCTCGCCTTCCTTGCTCATCCCCGGCGTCAGAATGGTGACCTTGATCGGGTCCAGATACATGTGTTCGTTGTCGATGTTCTTGAAACCGTGCCAGGCGCTGTCGGAGCGCAGCGGCCAGCATTCCGGCTCATCGATATGCTCCGGCTGCCAGACGTCGAAGAACCAGCCGTCGGACTCGACTTTCAGGCGTTTGATCTCTTTGCGGAACTTGATCGCGCGTTCGATAGAACCGTGGATCAGGCGCTTGCCGGCGTTGCCTTTCATCATCGCCGCGGCGGTTTCGGTCGACGCCACGATGCCGTAGTGCGGCGAGGTGGTGGTGTGCATCATGTAGGCTTCGTTGAAGGTTTCTTCGTTGATGTCACCCTTCACATGAATCATCGAAGCCTGCGAGAAGGCCGCCAGCAGTTTGTGGGTGGACTGGGTTTCGTAGATCACCTTGCCCTCCACGCGGCCGCCGCTCATGCCGCACTTGCCTTTATAGATCGGGTGGAAGTTGGTGTAAGGCACCCAGGCGGAATCGAAGTGGATCGACTTCACGTCCAGGGTGTTCGTGATAAAGTCGGTGTTGTACAGCAGCCCGTCATAGGTGGAGTTGGTGATCACCGCGTGCACCGGCCAGGTGGCGTTCGGGGTCTCCTTCACGCGCTTGGCGATGGTGGCGCGCTGGAACTCGCTCTGCGGAATGCCGCCGAGGATGCCGTAGGCGTTGCGGGTCGGGCGGAAGTAGATCGGCGTGATGTCGCTCATCATCATCAGGTGAGTCAGCGACTTGTGGCAGTTACGGTCAATCAGCACCGTGCTGCCCGCCGGTGCCGAATACATGCCGACGATCTTGTTGGCGGTGGAGGTGCCGTTGGTGACCATGTAGCTGCGTTCGGCGTTGAACACGCGGGAAATGTACTCCTCCGCCTCTT
The DNA here is from genome assembly GCF_008011855.1 of Serratia bockelmannii. Taxonomy (GTDB): domain Bacteria; phylum Pseudomonadota; class Gammaproteobacteria; order Enterobacterales; family Enterobacteriaceae; genus Serratia; species Serratia bockelmannii. Next base: position 606,994 of record NZ_VOUX01000003.1, on the reverse strand, counting down.
TGTGCGGGCCGGAGTGATCCAGCAGCGACCCCAGTTCGGACACCGAAATCGAAATATCCGACTTCATGGTGTTCGGGCCGAAGAAATCGTAGAACAGGCTGCCCACCGGGCTCTTCTGGAACGCGGTGCCGCCCATGTGGCCCGGCGTACAGAAAGTGTATTTGCCTTCGCGCACGTATTTAAACAGCGCCTTGGTCAACGGCGGCAGGATGGTGTCGATATATTCGTCGGTATTCTGTTTGATCTTGGCGGCGATGTCGGTTGCCGCGCCAAGCGCATACTCGAAGAAGCGCACCTGCATGCGCAGATCGTTCAGGCTGACGTCCAGCGTGGAATAGGTGTTGGCGAACGCGTACAGCGGCATGTATTCGTTCAGCTGACTGATCTCTTCGCACAGCTCCAGGTTGTATTTGTCCCAGTCGAAGATCACCCCGCACAGGCGGGCGTTGTTCTCGATCAGTTTCAGCAGGTCTTCGCGATCGTTAGGGTAAACGATGCGGAAATCCAGACTTTCCAGCGCCTGATGCAGTTCACGGATAGGCTCTTCTTTGAAGTAGACACCCATGTGATTCATGATGGCGATAACGTTCATATGCATTTCTCCTGGCAAAGCAAGCCCCTTCCCGTCGCGGCTGACAGGTCGGAAAGAAAGGGGCTGGGTAAATTCAGTCGGTCAGCGGACGCGAATCAGTGCGCTTTGGCCGTGGTGTTTTCATCGACCGCCGCTGCGTTGGCAGCCTGGCGGGTATTCATTTTCCGGGCGTAGAACATCAGGATAATCAGGCTGATGATAAAGGTGCCGGACAGTTCGAATGAGTTGGCGCCCATCAGCGCGATGAAGCAGAAGCCGCAGCCGCACACCGAAGCGATCAGGCTCAGCAGGTTGCGCACGTTGACCCCTTCGAAGCGGATCAGATCTACACAGGAATAGAAGTAAGGCAGCATGGTCAGCAGCACCGCGATGCCGGTCAGCTCGCCGAACAGGTCGGAAGCCTTGCCGCCGGCGGAGCTCATCAGGGTGATCAGCACCATCAGCGCGGTCATTTTGCAGCCGGCCAGCAGCAGGCCTTTTTTCGGAATGCCGTTTTTATCCAGCTCGCCGTACACTTTCGGGAAGTTGCCGTCGTTGGCGGCGCGCACCCCGGCCTGGCCGACCAGCATCATCCATGACCCGAGCGAGGTCAGGCAGGCGAAGGCGGTGAACGCGGAAACCATCGGTGCCGCCCAGTTGCCCATAATCGCCGAGGCGCTGATGGCGAACGGCGCGCCGCTGGCGGCCATTTCAGACGCCGGGAACATGCCGCTGATCACCTGGGTGGCGGCGATGTAGATGATGCCCGCCAGGCCGGTGCCGAGCATGGTCGCCAGCGGCACGGTGCGTTTCGGGTTTTTCACCATGCCGGTGCTGACCGCCGCGGATTCCACGCCAATGAACGCCCACAGGCACAGCAGAATACTTTTGATGACCGCATGGCTGTCGGTGGTGCCGGAGGTATTCCAGTTAGCCTGGTAGGTGGCGGCGTCAAACCAGTGCCAGCCGAGGGTGGCGGTCACGATCACCGGGATCAACACCAATACCAGGCCCAGGGTAGTCAAACGGCTGACCCAGGTTCCGCCCAGCATGTTGACGAAGGTGAAGACCCACACGATGGCGATACAGGCGATACCGGCAGGTATCGGGTTGTTCAGCGCCGGGAAGAAGGTGGAGAGATAAGAAACGGCGGTAATGCCGATGGCCAGGTTACCGATCCAGTTGGCATGGTAATAAAGCACGCCGGTCTGGAAACCGAAGGCCGGGGAAATTTCACCGGCGTAGGCGATAGGGCCGCCCTGCTGCGGGTTTTTGGTGGCGAGACGGGCATACACATAGGCCAGCGACATCGCCCCGATAATCGAGATCACCCACCCCCAAATGGCGATGGATCCGAGACTCGCCAGGTTGGCAGGCAATAAGGCAATCCCGCTCCCCATCATATTGCCGGCGACGACGCCGGTGCAGGCAATAAGCCCTATTTTCTTGGGTGAAGCCATGGTCAGTTTCTCCTGATTTACGTTTCTTATAAGCCACACCCATAAATAAAAGATTTTAATGAGCCGGCTTGATAGTCAGGATGCTAACCATCGGGGGGAATAAAGTCCTAAAGATAAAGTGAGATTACGCTCATGATCATACAAATGATAACCTGAGGTTTTTGATTAACACATCAAGATAAAATGGTTTGCTAAAGAAAAGATAAACATCGTTTAAAAACAGAATGATGCCCAGGTTAATAATGAATAACAAACGACAGAAAAGGAACAATATTACGCAGCAAAATAACACAATGGCGCAACATGTCTTCACCAATAAATAACGCCGACAGCATTCCCGGAGAATAATGGCGGCGTAGTATCGGTTAATTATTGGTGCTGGTAGTTATTTAAATAAGGCACCACGTTGGTCAATGACGTCTGGAATACGCCATTGGTGATCCAATGCAAGGTATCCTCACCGGGGCGCAAATTGAACGCGGTAATATAAGAATCCGCCGCCAAATGATTCTGCCCCTGCATTTCATACACTTTGCCCAGCAACACATAATTCAGCCACGACATTTGCAACTCAATCCCCAGATCGATCGCCCGGTGCGCCTCGTCAATGCGCCCCTGCGCCAACGCATCGACCGCCAGAACTTGCTGCATGATCGGCGTGTTTTTCAATTCGGGGATCGTCGTCAGATGGCTGATATCGGCGCGCAATTGTGCCAAGGCCTGGCTGTCGAACGGTTGGTAAGAATTGCGTAGCACATCCACCAGCGCCTTTTCCGCCAGCAGGTAGTGGAAATTCGGCGCGCTTTTAATCAGCTCGCTCAGCTGAGCGCTGGCGCGAGTCAACGAATCGGCATCACCGTGGATCAACAATTGATGTGCCTGGTAGAAGCGCTGCAGCAGCGGCCCGTTGTCGGGCAGCAGCTGCGCCAGACGCTGCTCCAACTGCGGCGGCCAGGGCTGCTTCAGCGCCGTGGACAGGCTGGCGAGGAAATCGCTTTGGATCTTCAGCTGGTTATCGGCGGTAATGAAGTAACGCTTGTCCAACATGATTGAGCTGTCGGCGTTATCCACCAGCCGCACGGACAGGAAACACTGCTGGGCGCGGTAGTGGCGCTGATTGACGAACTCGATATACAGCGACTTGCCCGAGTTGCTGGGGCCGGAATAGTTGTAATTGGTTTGGTCGTGCACCAGGAAGGTCGAGTAGGTGTTGAGCGAATCGGTGATCAGCTCGCTGACGCCCACCACATAAGAGAGCTGCGGCATCCAGTTGCTGCAGCTCTCGCCGCCCTGGATGCGGATATCGATATCGCGCGGGTTGAGCAGCACCGGCATGGTCGAAACCGGCACGCGCTGCGACAGCGTGGCGATGCCGACAAACGCCACGCAGACGCTGAGCGCCGCCAGAAACGCCAGCCACACCCAGAACGTCGAGCGGAGATAAAAGCGCGGCTTCTTTTCGCCAGGCGCGGCGACCGGCGTTCGGGGCCGGCTCGGCGGCACGTACGGCGTCTCGTCGTCGTCATCGCTGCCGTCTTCCGGCTCATGCATGATCACCGCGATCTGCGGCGCCTGTGCGGGAGCAGGTTGCGTCTCGCCCTCTTCACACCATATCACCGACGTCGCCAGCTTATACCCGCGCTTGGGCACGGTGATAATGTATTCCGGGCTGTCGCTGTCGCCGTCTTTCAGGTATTTGCGCAGCTCTGAAATACATTGGGTCACCACGTGGTTGGTGACGATATTGCGCTTCCAGACGTTGTCGATCAGCTCGTCGCGGCTCAGCACCACATCGGGGTGCCGGGCGAAATAGCACAGCATGTCGATCAGGCGCGGTTCCAGCGTTTTCTGGCGGCCGTCTCGGCTGATGGTGTTGTCGGCAGGGGTAACCAGCCACTCCCCGACGCGAAAAGCAGGCTCTTGCATGGCGGAAATAACTCTGTAGGCATGTAGGGCAAGGGCGCGATCATAGCATAACCGCCCCCGGCTGTGGCCGCCGGGAGGCGATTAAGCCGTTAACTCTCGTATAATTCTAACGGTAAACCATCAGGATCGCTGAAAAAGGTAAAGCGGGATTGGGTGTAGGGATCGACGCGCACCGGTTCGCAGGCAACGCCGGCCGCCTGCAGATGGGCGATGGCCCGATCGATGTCGTCAACGCTGAACGCCAGATGGCGCAGGCCGCAGGCCTCCGGGCGGCTGACGCGGGCCGGCGGCGAAGGGAAAGAAAACAGTTCGATAGTGTATTGTCCGTTGAGCGCGAGATCCGCTTTCCAGGAGTCGCGCTCCTCGCGGTAAACTTCACTCAGCAGGGTAAAACCGAGAATATCGCAATAGAAATGCTTACTGGCAGCGTAGTTCGCGCCAATGATCGCAATGTGATGCACCTGACGTAATCCCAGCATAGAAACCCTCTCCTGTTCATTCTGATGGGGCACGGTATCCGGCGGCGGCGATGACGTCAACGGCAAAAACCCCGCGGATTGCCGCGGGGCATGATTCAGCACACGGCGTCTCAGGCCTTCAGATCCACCAACGCCGCGCCGAAGTTGATGTGCAGCACCTGCCCATCGACCACCAGCGCCGGTACACTCTGCACGCCGAGGCGCTCAGCTTCCGCCACGCGCGTTGGGCGTTCCCCCAGGTGCACCACTTCCACCTGCACGTTATCGCTCAACAGTCCCAACAGCTGCTGTTCGGCACTCACGCATACCGGGCAGCCGGCATGATAAAACACGGCCTTAGTCATCCTCATTCTCCTTGGTATTGACGGTTTCGGGCACGTTTACTTACCCATATTGTTTCGAATCGAAACAATGTGAACAGTATGCCAGCACCAATGACTTGTCAATATAGTTTTTAATCGATACTATTTACGCAGCCTGATGAGGATACGATGCTAAAACTGTTTGATCTGCTTGAACGCCTGAATAGCCTGCAACGCAGCTGGCTGCGCAGCCACGAAGAATTGGAAAGCCTGCCGCCGGTGCAGCTGAGCGCGCTCTACTATCTGGCACGCTGTAATCATTACTCCAACACGCCGATGGCCGTGGCGGAATACCTTGGCCTGACCAAGGGAACGGTGTCCCAATCGCTGAAAAAGCTGGAGCTGAACGGCATGATCGCCCGCACGGCGGACGCAAAGGATCGCCGCAGCGTGCGGCTGCGGCTGACAGAAAAATCGCGAAGTTTAATGGAGACTCTGTTTCCTCCTGCCTATCTGCAGCAGGCGCAAGACGCCATGCAGCAGGACGGCGAACAGTTGCAGGCGCTGTTAACCCAGCTGCTGCGCCAACTGCAGCGGCAGGAAAATGCGGCGCTGTTCGGCGAATGCCACCGCTGCCGCTATCACCAGCAGCGCAATGGCCAACCGTTTTGCGGCCTGACACAGGAACCGCTGCCGCTCGACAGCGTGAACCTGATCTGCCGAGAATTCGCCTAAACGACTATGCTGGCGCTTTCAACACCTTTACCAGATAGCGCCCGTCCTCCGTCAGTTTGGCGCCGTGGATGTCGGTTTCAAAACCAGGATAGCGCTCACCGATAGAGCACAGCATCAGCAGGAAATCGAGCACCGCCCGGCTCTCTTCGGTGATCATTTCTCCCGGCATCACCAGCGGCACGCCCGGCGGATAAGGCAGGATCATATTGGCCGCCACCTTGCCCACCAACTGATCCAGCTCGCAGGTTTCCACATTGCCGCGCACCTGCTCCTGGAACATCTGGTGCGGCGTCAGCTTCATTTCAGGCAGCACGTCGAACGCCCGCTGCATCAGGCGCGGCAGATCGTGTTGGCGGATCAGCCGATGAATGCCGGCGGCCAGATCCTGGATACGCATATGGCGATAAAAATCCGGATCCTCGGCGTACAGATCCGGCAGCATGTTCTTCACCCGCAGGTTGAGATCGTAGGCGCGCTTGAAATCAGTCAGGCCGCGCAACAGGCTCATCGCCTTGGTTTTGTCGATGCCGATGCTGAACAGGAACAGCAGGTTGTACGGCCCGGTCTTCTCCACCACGATGCCGCGCTCGTCGAGATACTTCGCCACCAGCGCCGCCGGGATCCCCTCTTCCTCCAGCGCCCCCAGCTCATTCATGCCCGGCGTCAGGATCGTCACCTTGATCGGATCGAGGTACATATGATCGCGATCGGTCTGGCCGAAGCCGTGCCAGTTATCGTCAGGATCCAATGGCCAACACTGCGCCTCATCGATCTCCTCCGGCTGCCAAATGTCAAAGAACCAACTGTCGCTCTCCTCGCGCAGCCGCTGCACTTCACGGCGAAAATGCAGCGCGCGCTCCACCGATCGATTGATCAAGCGGCGCCCCGGGTTGCCGCGCAGCATGGCGGCGGCGGTCTCCATCGATGCCACAATGCCATAGTGCGGCGAGGTGGTGGTGTGCATCATGTAGGCTTCGTTGAAGGTGCTCTCGTCGTAGTCGCCCTTGATATGAATCATCGAGGCCTGGGAGAAGGCCGCCAGCAGCTTGTGGGTGGACTGGGTTTCGTAGATGACCTTACCGGGCACCCGATCGCCGCTCATGCCGCTCTTGCCGTCGTAAATCGGATGGAAGTTGGTGTAAGGCACCCAGGCGGAGTCAAAGTGGATCGACGGCACTGCCAGCGTCTGCTTGATGTAGTCGGTGTTATACAGCAGGCCATCATAGGTGGAATTGGTGATCACCGCATGCACCGGCCAGGTGGCGTTCGGGGTCTCCTGCACCCGAGCGGCGATGCTGGCGCGGGTGAACTCACGCTGCGGAATGCCGCCAAGGATGCCGTAGGCGTTGCGCAGCGGGCGCAGATAGATCGGAACGATATCGCTCATCATCAGCAAGTGGCACAGCGATTTGTGGCAGTTGCGGTCGATCAGCACCGTGCTGCCCGCCGGCGCCGAATACATGCCGACGATCTTGTTGGCGGTGGAGGTGCCGTTGGTAACCAGATAGCTCTGCTCGGCGTTGAAAGTACGCGCAATATACTCTTCGGCCTCGAGGTGCGGCCCGGTGTGATCCAACAGCGAGCCGAGCTCGGTGACCGAAATCGAAATGTCGGCCTTCAGGGTATTGGCGCCGAAAAAGTCATAGAACAGGCAGCCCACCGGGCTTTTTTGGAACGCGGTACCGGCCATGTGGCCCGGCGTGCAGAAGGTGTACTTCCCTTCACGCACGTAGTTGAACAGCGCCTTGGTCAGCGGCGGCGTAATGGTATCAATATATTCTGCGGTGTACTGCTGGATGCGCTGCGCGATATCGTCCGCCGCATTCAGGCCATACTCGAAGAAATAGAGCACCATGCGCATTTCATGCAGGCTGACGTCGAAGGTGGAGTGGGTATTGATAAAGGCGTACAGCGGTAGGTATTCGTTCAGCTCGTTGATCTCGCTGCACAGCTCCAGGCTGTAGTCGTCCCAGTCGAAGATCACCCCACAGATGCGGGCATTGGCTTCGATCAGCTTCAGCAGGTCACCGCTGTTTTTGGGGTACACCAGTTGGAATCCCATGGTGGCCAGCGCAGCGTGGAGCTCGCGGATCGGCTCATCTTTGTAGTAGACGCCCGTCGGGCCCATGATGGCGATGATATTCATCGGCAGCTCCTGTCAGTTAACGGCCAAGTCTCTATAACACCACGAAAATTCGGCGGTGTGTAGCCAAAAAAAAACCGCCCGGAGGCGGTTTCTTGCAGCGAAGAACAGAACTCAGCAGTAGCCGTAGTTCATCAGACGCTGGTAGCGACGGTTGAGCAACTCTTCGTCGTTTAGACCATCCAGATCTTTCAGATCGGCCAGCAGCTGCGCTTTCAGCGCGGCAGCCATCGCCGGCACGTCGCGGTGCGCGGAACCCAGCGGCTCCGGGATCACCGAATCGATCAGCTTCAACTCTTTCAGACGCGGTGCGGTAATGCCCATCGCTTCTGCGGCCAGCGGCGCCTTGTCGGCACTCTTCCACAGGATGGAGGCACAGCCTTCCGGCGAAATCACCGAGTAGGTGCTGTACTGCAGCATGTTCACCTTATCGCCCACGCCGATCGCCAGCGCGCCGCCGGAGCCACCTTCGCCGATGACGGTGCAGATGACCGGGATGTTCAGACGCGACATCTCACGCAGGTTGCGCGCGATGGCTTCTGACTGGCCGCGTTCTTCCGCACCCACGCCCGGATAAGCGCCCGGAGTATCGATAAAGGTGATGAGCGGCATCTTGAAGCGTGCGGCCATTTCCATCAGGCGCAGCGCCTTACGGTAACCTTCCGGCGCCGGCATGCCGAAGTTGCGGCGGATCTTCTCTTTGGTTTCACGGCCTTTCTGGTGCCCGATGATCATCACCGGGCGGCCATCCAGGCGCGCAATGCCACCGACGATCGCTTTGTCGTCAGCGTAAGCGCGATCGCCCGCCAACTCTTCGAAGTCGGTAAAGATGTGTTTGATATAATCCAGGGTATAAGGACGGCGCGGGTGGCGTGCCAATTGGGCAATTTGCCAAGCCCCAAGATCGGCAAAAATCTTGCGCGTCAGCTCAACGCTCTTTTCACGCAGGCGCTGAACCTCTTCGTCCAGATTAATATCTAATTTTTCGTCTTGACGGCTGACTGCAGTCAGCGAGTCAATTTTCGCTTCCAGCTCTGCAATCGGCTGTTCAAAATCAAGAAAATTCAGACTCATAGCATTCCTATTTTAGTCAAATTCCAAGTCCACCTGCTCATTGCCTACCAACGTCCGCAAGTCGATCAACAAGCGGTCGGTGGGCGTCACGCGCCAGGTTGCGCCAAAACGCAGCTTGGCTCGTGCATCTTCCCGTTGATAGTAGAGATGCACTGGAATCGTCCCCGAGCGATGGGGTTCCAACGACTGACGGAGACGGTTCAAAAGCTGGTCATCAATTTGCCTGTCAGTCAGCGAGATAGCAAGCCCGCGAGCGTATTTTTCCCGGGCTTCACTGATGTCCATTACCTCGCGGGCCATCATTTTAAGCCCGCCGCTAAAGTCATCAAAGCTGACCTGTCCACTGGCGATAAGGATACGGTCTTTTTCCAACAAATGCTGGTATTTTTCTAGCGCTTCGGTGAATAGCATCACTTCCAGACGGCCCGAACGGTCATCCAGCGTGCAGATGCCGATACGGTTGCCGCGCTTGGTCACCATGACCCGCGCGGCGACCACCAACCCGACGGCGGTAGTCATTTTGCCCCGATCCGTCGGGTGCATGTCTTTCAAACGCTGGCCACCGGCGTAACGTTCGATTTCCTTCAGGTACTGGGTGATCGGGTGACCAGTCAGGTACAGCCCCAGCGTCTCCCGTTCACCGTCCAGCACCACCTGCTCCGGCCAGGGCGCGATATTGGCGTAGGATTGCTCCACCTGCTCCGGCGCTTCCGCCAGCACGCCAAACATATCCACCTGGCCAATAGCTTCGGCTTTCGCATGCTGATCCGCCGCTTTCAACGCGTCGCCGAGCGAATTCATCAGCGCAGCGCGGTGCGGCCCAAGGCGATCGAACGCCCCGGACATGATCAGTTTTTCCAGAATGCGGCGGTTCAGTTTCTTGATGTCAGAGCGCGCGCACAGGTCGAACAGGTCTTTGAAGTAACCTTGTTCGCCGCCGTTGCGCGCCTCGATAATGGCCTCGATCGGCCCTTCCCCCACGCCCTTGATCGCGCCGATGCCATAAACGATCTCGCCGTCGTCGTTGACGTGGAAGTGATACAGGCCACTGTTGATGTCCGGCGGCAGGATCTTCAGCCCCATGCGCCAACATTCGTCCACCAGCCCCACCACTTTGTCGGTGTTGTCCATATCGGCGGTCATGACCGCCGCCATAAACTCGGCCGGATAGTGCGCCTTCAGCCACAACGTCTGATACGACACCAGCGCATAGGCGGCGGAGTGCGATTTGTTGAAGCCGTAACCGGCGAATTTCTCCACCAGGTCGAAGATTTTCACCGACAGTTCACCGTCGATGCCGCGCGATTTCGCGCCGTCTTCAAAGCCGCCGCGCTGCTTGGCCATTTCGACCGGGTTCTTTTTACCCATCGCACGACGCAGCATATCCGCGCCACCCAAGGTGTAGCCGGCCAACACCTGGGCAATCTGCATCACCTGTTCCTGATACAGGATGATGCCGTAGGTCGGTTCCAGCACCGGCTTGAGCGACTCGTGCTGCCACTGAATGTCCGGGTAGGAGATCTCTTCGCGGCCATGCTTGCGGTCGATGAAGTTATCCACCATCCCTGACTGCAGCGGCCCCGGACGGAACAGCGCCACCAGTGCGATCATGTCTTCGAAGCAGTCGGGCTTCAGGCGTTTGATCAAATCTTTCATGCCGCGCGATTCAAGCTGGAACACCGCCGTGGTTTCCGAGCGCTGCAGCATGTCGAAGCTTTTCTTGTCGTCGAGCGGAATGGCGGCGATGTCGATCGGTTCCAGCCCGGTCTTGGCGCGCCGGGCGTTGATCATTTCCAGCGCCCAGTCGATGATGGTCAGGGTGCGCAGGCCGAGGAAGTCGAACTTCACCAGCCCGGCATATTCCACGTCGTTCTTGTCGAACTGGGTCACCGGATGGTGCCCTTCGGCGTCGCAGTACAGCGGCGCGAAGTCGGTGATCTTGGTCGGCGCGATCACCACGCCCCCGGCGTGTTTACCGGCGTTGCGCGTTACCCCTTCCAGCTTGCGCGCCATGTCGATCAGCGCCTTGACCTCTTCATCGGCCTCGTAAATCTCCGGCAGCTGCGGTTCGGCGGCAAAGGCTTTCTCCAGCGTCATGCCCGGATCCGGCGGCACCAGTTTGGAGATGCGATCGACGAAGCCGTACGGGTGCCCCAGCACCCGGCCTACGTCGCGGATAACCGCTTTCGCCGCCATGGTCCCGAAGGTGATGATCTGCGATACCGCTTCGCGGCCGTACATCTCCGCCACGTGCTCGATCACCTGGTCGCGCTTCTCCATGCAGAAGTCGACGTCGAAGTCGGGCATCGAAACACGTTCCGGGTTCAGGAAGCGTTCGAACAGCAGGTCGAATTCCAGCGGATCGAGGTCGGTGATTTTCAACGCATAGGCCACCAGAGAACCGGCGCCGGAGCCGCGCCCTGGGCCCACCGGCACGTTGTTGTCCTTCGACCACTGGATAAACTCCATCACGATCAGGAAGTAGCCGGGGAACCCCATCTGGTTGATCACCTTCAGCTCGACGTCCAGACGCTCGTCGTATTCCGGGCGGCGCTGCGCGCGCACTTCAGGATCGGGGAACAGGAACTCGAGACGCTCTTCCAGCCCTTCTTTAGATTTGAGCACCAGGAAGTCCTCGGTGCTCATATCGCCGGTTGGGAACTGCGGCAGGAAGTATTCGCCGAGGCGAATGGTGACGTTACAGCGCTTGGCGATCTCGACGCTGTTCAGCAGCGCTTCCGGGATGTCGGCGAACAGCTCGCACATCTCGTCTTCGCTGCGCATGTATTGCTGCGGGCTGTAGTTGCGTGGCCGCTTGGGATCGTCCAGCGTAAAACCGTCGTGAATGGCGACGCGAATTTCATGAGCGTCAAAATCGTCTTCCACCAGGAAGCGCACGTCGTTGGTGGCCACCACCGGCAAACCGCGCTCGGTGGCCAGCGCCACCGCCGCATGCAGATAGTTCTCTTCGTCCGGGCGGCCGGTGCGGATCAGTTCCAGGTAGTAACAGTCCGGGAAATACTGTTGGTAGAAGTCCAGGCATTGATCCACCTGCGCCTGGTTACCGCGCAGCAGGAACTTGCCGACGTCGCCCTGACGCGCGCCGGAAAGCAGGATCAGCCCTTCGCGATGTTCAATCAGCCAGTCGCGATCAATGGTCGGGCCGGCGGCGCCGTAGCCACGCTGATAGGCGCGGGAAATCAGCAGCGTCAGGTTCTGGTAGCCTTCGTTGTTGCTGGCCAGCACCGTCAGCTGAGCCTGTTCGTCGCCCAGCTCATCGCTTTGCACATGGAAATCCGCGCCGATGATCGGTTTGATCCCGGCGCCGTGCGCGCTGCCGTAGAACTTCACCAGCCCGCACAGGTTGGTGAAATCAGTGATTGCCAGAGCAGGCATGGCTAACGCGGCGGCTCTTTTCACCAGCGGCGCCGTCTTGGCCAATCCATCAATCATGGAGTAGTCACTGTGGACGCGCAGGTGAATAAAACGAGGTTCGGCCATCTCCAGATACCTGATTGAAGGGGCTCAGCAGGCTGAGCCCGGGTTAATGCTATCGTCGAGCCCGGTCAGGCCCGCAGACTACAGCGCCAGCGCTCTTTTCACCGGCGCGAAGCTGCGGCGATGATGCTCGGTGGCGCCCAACGCAGCCAGCCGCTCCAGGTGGAGGGCGGTCGGGTAGCCTTTATGCTGCGCGAAACCGTAGTCCGGGAACTCGCTGTCCAGCTCGGCCATTTCGCGATCGCGCGTGACCTTCGCCAGAATGGACGCCGCGCTGATCTCCGCCACACGGCTGTCGCCCTTCACCACCGCCTGCGAACGCATCGGCAGGTTCGGGCAACGGTTACCGTCGATTAAAACCATGTCCGGCGCGATATGCAACCCGGCCACCGCGCGCTGCATCGCCAACATGGTGGCGTGCAAAATATTCAGCTGGTCGATTTCCGCCGGTTCGGCGCGCCCCAGGCTCCAGGAGAGCGCCTTGGCGACGATTTCGTCATACAGCGCCAGGCGGCGTTTTTCACTGAGTTTCTTGGAGTCCGCCAGACCGACGATCGGCTGCGCCGGATCGAGGATCACGGCAGCGGTGACCACCGCGCCGACCAACGGGCCGCGGCCCACTTCGTCCACACCGGCAATCAGCGTGGCAGCGGGATAGATAAAGGGTTCAATCATGCTTTCGCCAGCTCCAACACAGCCTGAGCGGCCTGTTCGTCCGCACCGCAACGAATGCTTTGGTGCAAGGTAAGGAAAGTTTGTTTCAGTGCGTCGGTTTCCGGGCTCTCTTCCAGCAACGGCATCACGGCGGCGGCCAGTTTGTCCGGGACGCAGTCATGCTGCAGCAGTTCGGTGACGATCTCCCGCCCCGCCAGCAGATTCGGCAGCGAGACATAAGGCGTTTTCACCAGCTTCTGCGCCAACCAGAAAGTGAACGGCTTCATGCGATAGCCCACCACCATCGGGCACTTGGCCAGCATGCACTCCAGCGCCGCGGTGCCGGACGCCAGCAGCGCCGCGTCGCTGGCGATCATCGCCTCGCGCCCCTGGCCGTTCAGCAGATGTACCGTCAGATCCGGCGCAACCTCGGCCTTGATGCGCTCAAACTGCTCGCGCCGTTTGGCGTTAACCAGCGGCACCACCACTTCCAGCTCGGGATAACGCGTGCGCAGCAGCTGCGCGGTTTTGAGGAAGTCGGCGCTCAGCATCTCGACTTCGGCGCCGCGGCTGCCCGGCAGCAAGGCCAAACAGCGCGCCTGCGGAGCGATGCCAAGCTGAGCGCGCGCCGCCAACCGATCGGGCTGCAGCGGCATGGCGTCCGCCATGGTGTGGCCGATAAACCGGCAAGGGACGTTGAAACGATCGTAAAATGCTTTTTCGAAAGGGAGAAAGGCCAGCACCAAATCGGTGGCTTTGCCAATTTTGAAAACGCGCTTTTGCCGCCAGGCCCACACGGAAGGGCTGACGTAGTGAATGGTGCGGATGCCGCGCTGCTTGAGGCGACCTTCCAGCGTGATGTTGAAGTCCGGTGCGTCGATGCCGACAAACACGTCCGGCCGCAGTTCGCCGAAGCGGCGGGTGAGATCCTTGCGGATCTTCAACAGGCGTGGCAAGCGTTCGAGCACTTCCACCACGCCCATGACCGCCAGCTCTTCCATTTCGTACCAGGCTTCGCAGCCTTCGGCCTGCATCAGCGGGCCGGCGACGCCAACGAAACGCGCGTCGGGGATCTGCGCCTTGAGCGCGCGGATCAAACCGGCGCCGAGAATGTCACCGGAGGTTTCTCCGGCGACCAGTCCGATAGTCAATGGACGATTCGACATAGCTCAGCGAATGATGCCGCGGGTGGAACGGGTGAAGAAATCGAGGTACTGCTGCACCACCGGCTGCTCTTTGGCCAGGGCTTCGATTTCCGCCTTCGCTTCATCCAGCGTTTTTTCACTGCGATACAGGATTTTGTAGGCGTTGCGGATCGCCTGCATTTCATCCTTATCAAAACCGCGGCGCTTCAGGCCGACCGCGTTGACGCCAAATGGCGTCGCGTGGTTGCCCTGAGCGATGACGAATGGAGGCACGTCCTGAGCGACGCCGGAACAACCGCCTACCATCACATGCGCACCGATAATGCAGAACTGGTGGATCGCCGTCATGCCGCCGATAATGGCGTGATCGTCGATTTCCACGTGCCCTGCGAGCGTAGCATTGTTGGCCAGCACGCAAGCGTTGCCGACCACGCAGTCGTGGGCAACGTGCACGTTGACCATCAGCAGGTTGTCGTTGCCCACTTTGGTCAGGCCGGTGCCCTGCGCGGTGCCGCGGTGAATGGTGACGCTTTCGCGGATGCGGTTGCGATCGCCCACTTCAACGCGCGTCGGTTCGCCTGCGTATTTCAGATCCTGGTTCACTTCACCGATGGAAGCGAACTGATAAATCTGGTTATCGCAGCCAATCTTGGTAATACCGTTCACCACCACGTGGGATTTCAGCACCGTGCCGGCGCCGATTTCCACCTGGGAGCCGACGTAGCAGAAAGGGCCGATATGCACGTTGGCGCCGATCACGGCGCCCTCTTCGACTATCGCGCTAGGATGGATAAAGGCGGTTTGGTCAATCACGGATTAAGCCTCCCGGCTGCGGGCACACATCATGGTTGCTTCGCAGACAATTTTACCGTCAACGGTCGCTACGCCTTTGAAGCGAGTCAGACCGCGGCGAGTTTTCTCGAAGGTGACTTCCATGACCATCTGATCGCCTGGCACCACAGGGCGCTTGAAGCGTGCTTCGTCGATACCGGCGAAGTAATACAGCTCGCCCGGCTCCAGTTTACCGACGCTTTTAAACGCCAGGATACCGGTGGCCTGCGCCATGGCTTCCAGGATCAATACGCCTGGGAAAATCGGTTTGCCAGGGAAGTGGCCCTGGAAAAACGGTTCGTTCACCGATACGTTCTTCACCGCACGCAGATATTTGTGCTCTTCAAACTCGAGGACGCGGTCGACCAGCAAGAACGGGTAACGGTGAGGAAGCAGATCCAAAATTTCTGCAATATCCAGAGTATGAGTGTCAGTAGTCAAAATACTCTTCCTGTCTCTAAAAACTGATGGCATCAACAACACGGCCTGCGCTGACCCCAAAAGGAGATCATCATGCAGGCCGCAAATTAACATCTCTTTGCGCTTTTGGTCTCACGACCAACGCGTTTCGTTTTGTACCCGCTAGGGGCGGGCGGCAATGATTAGTCTTTTCCGACTTTACGTTCGACAGCTTTCAAGCGTTTGCTGATCTCATCGATATTCATCACCAACGCAGCGGTTTTACGCCAAACCTTGTTAGGCTGCAACGGAATGCCCGAAGAGTATACCCCAGGTTCGGTGATTGGTCGCATAACCATTCCCATTCCGGTGACAACCACCTTGTCGGCAATTTCCATGTGACCGTTGATCACGCTGGCACCGCCAATCTGGCAGTAGCGGCCGATTTTCAGGCTGCCGGCCATGATCACACCGCCGGCGACGGCGGTATTGTCGCCAATCACGACGTTATGTGCAATCTGGCATTGGTTGTCGATGATAACACCATTCCCGATTTGGGTGTTATCCAAAGCGCCGCGGTCAATGGTGGTGCAAGCGCCGATTTCGACGCGATCGCCGATAATCACCGTGCCCAACTGAGGGATTTTGATCCACTCGCCGCGCTCATTCGCATAGCCGAAACCGTCTGCGCCGATCACGGTGCCCGACTGGATCAGGCAACGCTGGCCGATTTCGACCGCATGATAAATCGTGACGTTCGCCCACAGACGCGTTCCCGCGCCGATGCGTGCATGTTTGCCGATGAAGCAGCCCGGGCCGATAACCACGTTATCGCCAAGCACCGCACCCGACTCGATCACCGCGTTCGCCCCAATGGCGACGTTCTGCCCCAGCTGCGCTTCAGGTGAGATCACCGCGCTTGGCGCGATATCCTGGGCCGGCGACGGCGTAGTGTCCATCAGCTGCGCCATGCGCGCATAGGTCAGGTAAGGGTTCTTAACCACCAGCGCCGCAGCACGGCAGTGTGGTAAATCCGCTTCGGTAAGCACCACGGCGCTTGCCTGGCAGGAAGACAGCTGCTCTTGATAGCGGCTGTTTGACAAAAACGTGATTTGGCCAGGCTGTGCCGAATGCATAGAAGCAATGCCGGTGATGACGAGATCGCCATCACCGTGCAATTGTGCATCCAACTGCTGCGCTAAATCAGCCAGTCGAATTGAAAGCATGTGTTATTTAACCTGTTTCAGCACGTCAGCAGTGATATCTTTGGAAGAGTCTGCATAGGCAACGGCGTTGGCGTCGATCACCACGTCATAACCGCCTTTGCTGGCGACAGATTTCACCGCGTCCTGAATGCGGCTCAGGATCTTGTTACGCTCTTCCATCTGGCGACGACGGTTGTCCTGCTCGAAAGCCTGCGCTTTCTGAGAGAACTGCTCGCGCTGCGCCATCACGTCTTTTTCCAACTTGCTGCGATCGCTGGCTTTCATGGTAGCGCCGTCACGCTGCAGACGCTGCATTTTGGTCTGCAGGCTACGTTCCATGTTCTGGAGTTCGCTTGCACGGCCTTTAAACTCGTTTTCCAGCTGTTTAGCGACCGTTTCGCGGGCCGGCAGCTGTTGGAAAATGCTGGAGACGTTAACGACAGCGATCTTATCTGCTGCCTGAACGCCAGCTGAAGCAGCCATTGCTAAACCGAGGCCTGCGGCACACAACCACTTTTTCACTATAAACTCCTTACCATCACCCATTTGTGTCATATGACACTGAAGTACACAATTTGCCAGACTTGTCCCACCAAACAATGAGAATCATCTCCCTCTGCCGGCGGGCGCCTGGCCATTGCGATTCTTAATAACTGTTATGCCCAGAGGCGAGACCCGTTACCAGGTCTTACCGATGTTAAACTGGAACTGTTCGGACTTGTCGCCTTCGTATTTCTTGATCGGGTTGGCGTAAGAGAACACCAACGGCCCCAGTGGCGACATCCACTGCAGCGCGATACCGGCGGAAGAACGAATATTACTGGCTTTACTGTAGTCCGGCACGCCGTACATCAGCGTTTCGTTGGTATTCTTCCACTTGGTGTCCCACACGGTACCGGCATCGATGAACAGCGACGTCCGCACCGAGTTGGCGTATTTCTCGCTGATGAACGGCGTCGGGGTGATCAGCTCCAGGCTGGCGACCGCCATGGCGTTACCGCCTACCGCGTCATCCGAGCTACAGATGCTCTGACGATCGGTCGTGCTGCCGGCGTTGAACTGACACTGGTACGAGTTGGAATTGTAGTACACCGCCTTCGGACCAATGGTGTTGGACTGGAAGCCGCGCACGGTGCTCGAACCACCGGCATAGAAGTTCTCATAGAACGGCATTTCCTTGCCGCCCAGCCCATCCGCGTAACCCAGACGACCGCGACCCAACAGCACCCAGGTGCGGTCGTCGTTGATCGGCACGTACTGTACGCTGTCCAGCGTCACCTTGTAGTATTCGTTGTCCGAGCCCGGAATGGTGACCTTGCCGTTCAACGTGGTGCGGTTACCCGAGGTCGGGAAGTAGCCGCGGTCCAGGTTGTTATAGGTCCAGCCCAGGTTCAGCGTAAAGTCGTCCGTCGAGTAGCTGGCGCGGTCGGTCTTGTTCGCATCCACGCCCATCGAGTCGAGGTAACGCCACATGGCGATCTGCGGCTGCATGTTCGACAGACCGTTGTGGACGTAGCCCAGGCCGGTGCGCAACGAGTTGTTTTCGTTGATCGGGAAGCCCAGCGTGCCGTCGATACCGTAACTCTTGTTGGTATAGTCCGACAGATCCGCGTCATCCGCCTTAAAGTCGTTGTAGAAGATGCGGCCGCCCAGGCTCACACCGTCAACGGTGAAGTACGGGTTGGTGACCGACAGTTCGGTATAGGTCTGGTAGTCGTTCTTGGTGCCGCTGATGCCGACCGAGTAGCCGGTACCCAACCAGTTATCCTGCTGCACGCCGGCCTGGAAGCTGACGCCGCTCTCGGTGCCGTAACCGACGCCGAAGTTAAAGGTACCGGTGTTGCGTTCTTTTACCTTATAGGTTACGTCGACCTGATCGGCGGTGCCCGGCACGCGCTGGGTTTCCACGTCAACCGTTTCGAAATAGCCCAGACGGTTCAGACGCTCTTTACCCTGCTCGACCTGCTCGTTGCCGAGCCAGGCGCCTTCCATCTGGCGCATTTCGCGACGCAGTACGGAATCCTTGCTGGTGTCGTTACCTTCGAACTTGATGCGACGCACGTAGAAGCGGTTGCCCGCGTCAACGTTGACGTGCAGCTTGACGGTTTTATCCGCGTCGTTGATCTCAGGCTGAGTGCCGACGCGCGGGTAGGCGTAACCATAACGGCCCAACATCGTTTTGATGTTGTCTTCCATTTTGGTCACCTTGCTGCCGTTGTACAGCTCGCCTGGCTCAATTTTGGTGATCTGAGCGACTTCCGCCGAGTGGCCGGCCAGGTTGCCATTCACGACAACATCGGAAAGCTTGTACTGCTCGCCTTCGGTGATGTTGATGGTGATGTAGATGCCTTTTTTATCCGGCGTCAGGCTCACCTGGGTAGAATCGATGTTGAAGCGGGCATAGCCGCGATCCAGATAGAAGCTGCGCAGGGTTTCGAGATCGCCCGCCAGTTTCTGCTTCTGGTATTTGCGGTCGCCGACCAGGTTCCACCACGGCACTTCGTCACGCAGTTGGAAGCGTGAGATCAGTTCGTCGTTGGTGAAAGCATGGTTGCCGACGATGTTGATTTGTTGAATCTTGGCGGAGACCCCTTCCGTGAACACCAGTTTCAGGTCGACACGGTTGCGCGGCAACGGCGTGACTACGGCTTTCACCGAGGCGCTGTATTTACCGACGCTGTAGTAGAAGTCTTCCAGCCCTTTTTCAATGCTGGAGATCGTGGTGCGGTCGAGCGCCTCGCCCACCCGGACGCCGGAGGCTTCCAGGTTCTGCTTGAGCATGTCATCTTTCACCGACTTGTTGCCGGAGAAAGTGATGCTGGCGATGGTAGGACGTTCCTTCACCTGCACGATCAAGGTATTACCATCGCGCAGTACGCGCACGTCCTCGAAGTTGCCGGTGGCAAACAAGGCACGAATGGTATTACTGATGTCATCGTCAGTGACGGTATCGCCGACGCGAACCGGCATGTTGAGTAACGCCGCACCGACGGCAACTCGCTGCAGGCCTTCGAAATGAATGTCTTTCACTACGAACCCGTCTGCACCGTATACGGTGGCGCTGCCAAACAGCAGCGACGCTATGAGCAACTTTTTCATCGCCATCGTTGTTATGCGTTCTTCCTAACCTATCCCCGCCCCTAGAGGCGGGAAAAATCATTGAAAAGTGCAAGACCCATCAACAACACCAGCACGATCGAACCTATGCGGTAGCTGTAGTCCTGTACTCGCTCGGAAACCGGCCCACCCTTCAGCTTTTCTATCGCCAGGAAGAGGAGATGCCCACCATCTAACACCGGTAATGGGAACAGGTTGATGATCCCCAGGTTGACGCTAATCAACGCCAGGAACATCAGATAATACACGAATCCGACTCCGGCTGACGCCCCAGCTCCCTGTGCAATCGAGATCGGGCCACTCAGGTTGTTCAGCTTTACATCACCGGTTATTAATTTGCCCAGCATGTTGACCGTCAGCCGCATCAGCTGCCAGGTCTTGTCGCCGGCCTGATACAGCGCCGGGAACGGTCCATACTGGCGAATCGTCTTATACTCTTCAGGCAGCGGCAGCACCTTTGGAATGATGCCTGCAAACCCCACCGATTTGTCTTTTCCCACCGGCTTTGTATCCGGTATCAGCGTCAAAGACAAGGGGGCGCCGTTTCTTTCAATCTCCAAAGCCAGCGGCTGCCCCGGGCCATCGTGGATACGCTTCACCAGCGTCTGCCAACGACCCAACGGCTGACCATCGACTTTAACGATCCTGTCCCCCGCTTGTAAACCCGCCTTTTGCGCCGCCGAGTTAGGCTGCACTTCCGCCAACACGGATTCGATCTGCGGGCCGCGCGGCATAATGCCCAGCGCGACAACGGGATCCTGCTTGTCCGGTTCAAAGTTCCACTGGCGCAAATCCAGGGTTTTGGTCACCACCTGCGAAGAGCCGAACGGCGCGACGCCGACTTCGGTTTGCGCATCGCCAATCTTCGCCACCAGCGCCAGACGAACTGATTCCCAATCAGGCGTTTCGATGCCGTCAACCGACTTTAGTTCCATGCCAGACGAAATTTCGGCCTTGGCGGCGATGGATTGCGGCGCGATTTCGCCGATCACCGGGCGGAAACTCGGCACGCCGATGATGAACACCAGCCAATAGGCAAGGATAGCAAACAGGAAGTTGGCGATGGGGCCAGCGCTGATGATGGCCGCGCGCTGCCAGACGGTTTTGTTGTTAAAGGCCTGATGGCGCATTTCCGGCGCCACCGACTCCACGCGCTCGTCCAGCATCTTCACGTAACCGCCAAGCGGGATCAAGGCGATGACGTACTCGGTGCCCTGGCGATCGGTACGGCGCCACAGCGCCCGGCCGAAGCCGATGGAAAAGCGTTCAACGCGCACGCCGCAACGACGGGCAACCCAAAAGTGTCCGAACTCATGCACGGTAATCAAGATACCGAGCGCAATCAGAAACGCCACCAGGTTCCAAAGCACGCTGACCATCATCCCTCACTTTCCGTCATCGACGGATTAAAACACCAACAGCATCAGGCAGGCAAACACCGGCACCGCCGCGGTCAGGCTGTCGATACGATCCAGTATGCCGCCATGACCGGGAATCAAATGCCCGCTGTCCTTGATGCCCGCTTCGCGTTTGAACATGCTTTCGGTCAAATCGCCCAGCACCGAAGCCAGCGCGGCGAGCACCGAACAGGCCAACAGCGTGGTCGGCACCACGTTCAGTGGCGCGTAGCGGCCGAACAGCCAGGAAATGACCGCCGACGTCAGCAGCCCGCCGATCAACCCTTCCCAGGTTTTACCCGGCGAGACCTTCGGCGCCAGTTTATGCTTGCCGAACAGCTTGCCGAACATGTAGGCGCCGGAATCCGCGCCCCACACCAGCAGCATCACGTACAGCAGCCACCAGGCGCCGGTAAACGGATTTTGCTCGTAGCCGAACTGGCGCAGCGCCAGCATGCCCCAAAAGAACGGCACGATGGTCAGCAAGCCGAACAGCAGGCGCAGCGGGCGCGAATTGCGCCAGATAGAGGCCGAGCCGGGATAGAACAACACCAGCAGCAACGCCGCCAGCCACCAGGCCAGCGACAGCCACAGCGAGCCGCTTATCTGCGGCACGGATTGATGGTAAGCGGGGACGCTGAGCATCATCAACGCCAGCAGAAAACCGCACAGTATCGCCAACCAGATGCGCTGCGAACGGGAGGTAAAACCGGCCAATTGGCCCCACTCCCAGGCTGCTAACATGCACACGACGAGCGTTACCAGAGCAAAGGCCAGCGGCGGCAACAGGAACAGCGCCGCGATAACGATCGGGATTAAAATCAGAGCAGTTATGAGGCGATACTTCAGCAAAAGTTCTCCCTAGGACGCATCGGCGCCGATAGGTGTTGTTCCCCCGAAGCGGCGCTCACGTTGTGCAAATGCATTCAGCGCACCTTCAAAGACAAGTTCATCGAAATCAGGCCAGAGCACATCAGTAAAGTAAAGTTCAGCATAGGCGATTTGCCACAGCAGGAAGTTACTGATGCGATGCTCGCCACCGGTGCGGATAACCAGATCCACCGGCGCCAGGTCGCTCATGCAAACCCGCTCGCTCAATAATTCCTCGCTGATCTGATCCGGGTGCAACTCCCCTACCCGTACCTGTTCGGCCAGTTCCCTTACTCCCTGAATGATATCCCAACGGCCACCGTAGTTGGCAGCGATATTGAGCGTCAGGCCATCGTTATTTTCCGTCAGTGCTTCAGAGCGGCGGATCCGCTCCTGCAAACGCGCGCTGAATCGGCTGATATCGCCGATCACCCGCAGCCTGACGTTATGTTTATGCAGGCTTTTTACTTCACTATCCAGAGCGCGGACAAAAAGCTCCATCAGGGCGGAGACTTCCTGCACCGGACGGTTCCAGTTTTCGCTGCTGAAGGCATAAAGCGTGAGTGCATCTAAATGGTGGCTGGCGGCAAAACTGACCGCGCGGCGAACCGATTTCACCCCTGCTTTATGACCGAAGACACGTAACTTGCCCTGACGTTTGGCCCAGCGTCCGTTACCGTCCATGATAATGGCGACATGGCGCGGCCCCTGGGAAGATGGATTAGCCTCTTGTTGGTTTGCGGACGACATAACTCGTACTTATTTCCTCAGTAGAAATATAACTGCCTTTCCGGAACATCAGGCCCTTACGCGCAAAAAAAGCCGTGTGCCCGACACGGCTTTCAGCCTGCCCTCGCGATACCCGGCACAGCCGGGCCGCCATTGGCGCACAGAGCGCCAATCGGGCCATAATTCAACGGTATAACCGCTGACAGGTGGCGCAGACTATACCACCTCAGCGGGGCATGAACAAACGGCCCCGCTGCGGCACGCGCGAATTACGAGCAAAATCGGATAATCGCCGTGATCAGCCGCACAACGCGCGAACGCGCTCCTCGGCAGCGGCGCGCGCCTGACGGTCAATGTCTAAGACCGCGTCGATGCAGGTCGGTTCCTGCAGCGCGAGACGTTCCACCACCTGGCGGTTGACCGCGGCAATGTCGGTAAAGCGGATCTGCTGCTGCAAAAATGCCGCCACGGCGATTTCGTTGGCCGCGTTCAGCGCGGTGGTCGCCGCCTGACCGGCCTCGAACGCCTCGATCGCCAAGTACAGGCAAGGATAACGTTCGCGTTCCGGTTCGGCGAAGGTCAGCGAACCGATGCGGCAGAAGTCCAGCGCTTCCACGCCGGAGTTCACGCGCTGCGGATACGCCATCGCGTGGGCGATCGGCGTGCGCATATCCGGCGTCCCCAACTGCGCCAGCACGCTGCCGTCGGCATAGCGCACCATCGAGTGAATCACCGACTGCGGGTGCAGGATCACTTCCATTTGCTCGGCCGAGGCGTTAAACAGCCAGCGGGCCTCAATGTATTCCAGACCTTTGTTCATCATGGTGGCGGAATCCACCGAGATCTTGCGGCCCATCGACCAGTTCGGGTGGGCGCAGGCTTGATCCGGCGTCATCGCGGCGAACTGTTCCAACGGCGTGGTGCGGAACGGGCCGCCGGAACCGGTAAGCACGATGCGCGAAACACCATGACTGTCCAGTGAAGAGTATCCCAACTGACGCTGAATGTTCTCAGGCAAACTCTGAAAAATTGCGTTGTGCTCGCTGTCGAGCGGCAGCAGTTGCGCCTGGCTTTGCCGCACCGCGTCCATAAACAGACGGCCGCAGGTGACCAGCGATTCTTTGTTGGCCAGCAGTACCTGTTTGCCGGCGCGGATCGCCGCCAGCGTCGGCAACAGCCCCGCAGCGCCGACGATGGCCGCCGTCACTTGATCGACGTCATCCAACGCTGCCAGCTCGCAGGCCGCTTGTTCTCCGGCCAAGACTTCGGTAACGACACCGTTTTCCGCCAGGACAGCGCGCAGCTCGCGCGCAGCGTTTTCATCCGCCATCGCGGCGAAGGCGGGCCGGAATTCCATGCATTGCTGCGCCATGACCGCGACGTTACGGCCGGCCACCAGCGCTTTGATCGCAAAACGGTCGGGATTCGCCCTGACCACGGCCAGGGTACTGGTCCCTACCGAGCCGGTCGAGCCAAGAATGGTCAGTTGCTTCATGAGTTCACTCTGAATAACTGTCTGATGAGATCGGAGGTGTTCCAGTGTGGAACCTTGGACACCGCTTGTCCATGATCTTTCAGTACGATGAAACGGGATCTGCGCCACAAAAAACAAAGCGCCGCCCAGGCGACGCTTTCTTTCTGCGCGATGCTGATTAGAAATCCATCAGCTCTTTTTCTTTCTCCGCCAGCGCGGCGTCGACCAGCTTGATGTAAGCGTCGGTCATTTTCTGAATCTCGTCTTGTGAGCGACGTTCTTCGTCTTCGCTGATCTCTTTGTCTTTCAGCAGCGCCTTGACCTTGTCGTTGGCGTCACGACGCACGTTACGCACCGCTACGCGGCCCTGCTCGGCTTCGCCGCGCACGATCTTGATCAGATCCTTACGACGCTCTTCGGTCAGCGGAGGCAGCGGAACGCGAATGTCAGAACCGGCGGAAGACGGGTTGAGGCCCAGATCGGAGCTCATGATCGCTTTCTCAACGGCCTGGCTCAGGCTGCGGTCGAACACGTTGATTTTCAGCGTGCGGGAGTCTTCTACGGTTACGTTGGCCAGCTGACGCAGCGGCGTAGCGGCGCCGTAGTATTCCACCATGATGCCGTCCAGAATGCTTGGAGAAGCGCGGCCGGTGCGGATCTTGCTGATTTGGTTTTTGAATGCTTCTACGCTTTTTTCCATGCGTGAATCAGCATCTTTTCTGATTTCATTAGTCACGTTGCAAACCCTTGGAAGCTGGTTACTTGGCAGGCGATACTCAAGTATAGCCCGTAATCGTACTCGAAGAGCGCGCGGCGCCTGGCGTCACGCGCTCCGAAAAAGGGGTGCGAACAGCCTTACTTGCTGATCAGCGTACCTTCGTTCTCACCCATCACCACGCGGCGCAGTGCGCCAGGCTTGTTCATGTTGAACACGCGGATCGGCAGACCGTGATCGCGGGCCAGCGTAAACGCCGCCAGATCCATCACTTTCAGCTCGCGCTCCAGCACGTCCTGATAGGTTAATTGTTCATACAGCGTCGCATCCGGGTTTTTCACCGGATCGGCGGAGTATACGCCATCCACTTTGGTGGCTTTCAGCACCACGTCCGCTTCGATCTCGATACCGCGCAGGCAAGCGGCGGAATCGGTGGTGAAGAACGGGTTGCCGGTACCGGCGGAGAAGATCACCACGCGGTTGTTGCGCAGCAGGCTGATCGCCTCTGCCCAGCTGTAATTATCACACACGCCGTTCAGCGGGATCGCCGACATCAGGCGGGCGTTCACATAGGCACGGTGCAGTGCATCACGCATAGCCAGGCCGTTCATCACGGTAGCCAGCATTCCCATGTGGTCGCCCACTACGCGGTTCATGCCGGCTTGCGCCAGGCCCGCGCCGCGGAACAAGTTCCCGCCGCCAATAACTACACCGACCTGAATTCCCAGTTCGACCAGCTCTTTCACTTCCTGAGCCATGCGATCCAAAACGCTGGCGTCGATACCAAAACCTTCTGCACCTTGCAGGGCTTCGCCACTCAGTTTAAGCAGAATACGCTGATATACGGGTTTTGCATTGGTTGCCATGGTGTTCTGTCCTAAGAAGCAGTATTAGTATTGGGGATTTCAGCCGATGAAACGCGCCTGAGGTGAGTATCACGCTGCAGGGCCTGCCACCGGTGTAATTCTGGCTGGATAGTATGGAACCGCCAGACGGCGGTTCCATCGACAGTCATTAAGACTGTTTGCTCATCGCGGCAACTTCAGCAGCGAAGTCGGTTTCGACTTTCTCGATGCCTTCGCCCACTTCGAAGCGAATGAAGTTGGTCACGTCAGCGTTGTGCTCTTTCAGCACCTGAGCAACAGATTTGCTCGGATCCATAACGAAAGGCTGACCGGTCAGAGAAACTTCACCGGTGAATTTCTTCATGCGGCCTTCAACCATTTTCTCTGCGATTTCTTTCGGCTTGCCTGACTGCATGGCGATGTCCAGCTGAACCTGGTACTCTTTTTCTACCACTTCAGCAGACACGTCTTCTGGCTTCACGAACTCTGGCTTGCTCGCCGCAATGTGCATTGCGATTTGCTTGACCAGCTCGTCGTCAGCGCCTTTAGCCGCAACCAGAACGCCGATACGCGCGCCGTGCAGGTAGCTGCCCAGCACGTCGCCTTCCAGGGAAGCAACGCGGCGAATGTTGATGTTTTCACCGATTTTTGCCACCAGCGCTACGCGCTCTTCTTCGAACTGTGCTTTCAGCACGTCAACGTCAGTGATTTTGCCGGCCATAGCGGCATCCAGCACTTTGTCGGCGAACGCCTGGAAACCGGCGTCTTTCGCGACGAAGTCAGTCTGGCAGTTAACTTCCAGAATGATGCCGTAGTTGCCTTCGATCTTGGTTTTGATCACGCCGTCAGCAGCTACGTTGCCTGCTTTTTTAGCGGCTTTGATCGCACCGGACTTACGCATGTTTTCGATTGCCAGTTCGATGTCGCCGTTGGATTCAACCAGCGCCTTCTTGCAATCCATCATGCCAGCGCCGGTACGCTCGCGCAGTTCTTTTACCAGGGCAGCGGTAATATCAGCCATTTATTTTTCCTCGGTTATCTCGCGTGGAGACAGTTCTCATTCAGATAAGCAAAGGGGGCCTTTACAGGCCCCCCTAACCAACATATGTCAATACCTGGTTAATAAGGGCTCAGTGACGAGCTTGCCTTATTATTCAGCTTCTACGAAGCCTTCTTCCGCCTGAACGGCCAGATCTTGAGAACGACCTTCACGCACAGCGGCAGCAACAGCAGTCAGGTACAGGTTTACTGCACGGATTGCGTCGTCGTTACCAGGGATGATGAAGTCAACGCCGTCTGGGTTGGAGTTGGTATCAACGATAGAGAATACCGGGATACCCAGGTTGTTGGCTTCTTTGATCGCGATGTGCTCGTGATCGGCATCGATAACGAACAGTGCGTCTGGCAGACCGCCCATATCCTTGATACCGCCCAGGGAGTTTTCCAGCTTGGCCAGTTCACGAGTGCGCATCAGCGCTTCTTTCTTGGTCAGCTTGTCCAGGGTGCCGTCTTGAGACTGGATTTCCAGATCTTTCAAACGTTTGATGGACTGACGAACGGTTTTCCAGTTAGTCAGCATGCCACCCAACCAGCGGTGGTTCACGAAGAACTGGTCACAGCTGTTCGCAGCGTCTTTTACCGCTTCGCTTGCTGCGCGTTTGGTACCAACGAACAGGATCTTGCCTTTGCGGGAAGAGATCTTGCTCAGTTCAGCCAGAGCGGCGTTGAACATTGGTACGGTCTGCTCCAGGTTGATGATGTGAACCTTGTTACGAGCGCCGAAGATGAAAGGCTTCATTTTCGGGTTCCAGTAACGGGTCTGGTGACCAAAGTGAACACCAGCCTTGAGCATGTCGCGCATGGAAACAGTTGCCATGATTAAACCTCTATAGATTAATTGGGGTTATGCCTCCACGTATCCCATAACGCCGACCCTGGCGGCGACAAGTCACCTCAGGGCACCCCGGCGGATGTGCCGATACGTGTGTGTTATTTACACAAAATGAGTGCAGTTAAAGTATTTTCGGCCAATTCCTGCCAGGTCACAAGAACCAAGTCGCGGATCGCCGGCGCGCTTTATACCATAAACCCGCTGCCGACACCAACTTTTGTTGCTTTTCGCCGGGCGTCGGGAAATGAAATTTGGCAGCCTCCGGCCGGGCTGATACCATAAGTCACTGCTTCTTATTGTCGACGATAACGACACCTGCGGACAAATTTCATGGCAATCTCAATTAAAACACCTGATGACATCCAAAAAATGCGCGTGGCCGGCCGCCTGGCCGCCGAAGTGCTGGAGATCATCGAGCCGCACGTCAAACCTGGCGTGACCACCGGCGAGCTGGACCGTATCTGTCACGAGTACATCACCAACGAGCAGCAGGCCATTTCCGCCTGCCTCGGCTATCACGGCTTCCCGAAATCCGTGTGTATATCGGTGAACGAAGTGGTGTGCCACGGCATCCCGAGCGACGACAAAACGCTGAAAGACGGCGACATCGTCAATATCGACGTGACCGTGATTAAAGACGGTTTCCATGGCGACACCTCTAAGATGTTCATCGTCGGCAAACCGACCATTCTGGGCGAGCGCCTGTGCCGCGTCACTCAGGAAAGCCTGTATCTGGCGCTGAAGATGGTCAAACCGGGCATCCGTCTGCGCACCCTGGGCAAGGCTATTCAGCAATTCGTCGAAGCCGAGAAGTTCTCCGTGGTGCGCGAGTACTGCGGCCACGGCATCGGCGAAGTGTTCCACGAAGAACCGCAGGTGCTGCACTATGACGCGGACGACGGCGGCGTGGTGCTGCAGGCAGGCATGGCGTTCACCATCGAACCGATGGTCAACGCCGGCGACTACCGCATCCGCACCATGAAAGACGGCTGGACGGTAAAAACCAAAGATCGCAGCTTGTCGGCGCAGTATGAGCATACTATTGTGGTCACTGATAACGGCTGCGAGATAATGACGTTGCGCAAGGATGACACCATCCCCAACATCATTACGCACGAGATGTAAGCACC
Source organism: Serratia bockelmannii (assembly GCF_008011855.1). Lineage (GTDB taxonomy): Bacteria > Pseudomonadota > Gammaproteobacteria > Enterobacterales > Enterobacteriaceae > Serratia > Serratia bockelmannii. The sequence goes on along the minus strand of NZ_VOUX01000003.1, from coordinate 578,404 downwards.
GCGGCGAACGCCGCGTGCAGAATATCACCAGGCCGGCTTATGCCGGCCTTTTTTATGGGCTGCGCACTATGTCTGACAATCTTCTTCAACAGGCGGCCCCGGCCGTGCCGATGCCGCCCGTCTCTCCCAGCGCTTACGGCGACGACGAGCTCACCTGTCCGGAACTGAAACAGCGGCTGGAACAGTTCCAGCTGTGGCTGGCGGCGGCGTTCGACGCCGGCTCCAGCGCCGAAAGCCTGGTGGCGGCGCGCAGCGACTTCATCGATCGCCTGCTGCGCCGGCTGTGGACCTTCTACGGTTTCGAGGATATCCCGGAAACCGCGCTGGTGGCGGTCGGCGGCTATGGCCGCGGCGAGCTGCATCCGCTGTCGGACATCGACGTATTGGTGCTCAGCCAACGCCGGCTGACGGAACAGCAATCGCAGCGAGTCGGCGAATTCATCACCCTGCTGTGGGATCTCAAGCTGGAGGTGGGCCACAGCGTGCGCACCCTGGAAGAGTGCCTGCTGGAAGGCCTGGCGGATCTGACCGTGGCCACCAACCTGATCGAATCGCGCATGATCTGCGGCGACGTCGCGCTGTTCCTGCAGATGCAAAAGCACATCTTCAGCGACGGCTTTTGGCCTTCGCCGCAGTTTTTCCACGCCAAGATCAACGAGCAGCAGGAACGCCACCAGCGCTACCACGGCACCAGCTATAACCTGGAGCCGGATATCAAAAGCAGCCCCGGCGGCCTGCGCGATATCCACACGCTGCTGTGGGTGGCGCGCCGCCACTTCGGTGCCACCTCGCTGGACGAAATGGTCGGTTTCGGTTTCCTCACCCAGGCCGAGCGCAACGAACTGAACGAATGTCAGAGCTTCCTGTGGCGCATCCGCTTTGCGCTGCATCTGGTGCTGCCGCGTTACGACAACCGTCTGCTGTTCGATCGTCAGCTCAACGTGGCGCAGCTGCTGCGCTATGAAGGTGAAGGCAACGAGCCGGTCGAGCGCATGATGAAAGACTTCTACCGCATGACGCGGCGCGTCAGCGAGCTGAACCACATGCTGCTGCAGCTGTTCGACGAGGCCATCCTGGCGCTGGACGCCACCGAGAAACCGCGTCCGCTGAACGACGATTTCCAGCTGCGCGGCGATCTGATCGATCTGCGTGACGAAACGCTGTTCATCCGCGAGCCGCAAGCCATCATGCGCATGTTCTACCTGATGGTGCGCAACCGCGAGATCAAAGGCATTTACTCCACCACCGTGCGCCAGCTGCGCCACGCGCGCCGTCACCTGAAACAGCCGCTGTGCACCATCCCGGAAGCGCGCGATCTGTTTATGGCCATCCTGCGCCACCCCGGCGCGGTGTCGCGCGCGCTGGTGCCGATGCACCGTCACAGCGTGCTGTGGGCTTATATGCCGCAGTGGGGCAAGATCGTCGGGCAGATGCAGTTCGATCTGTTCCACGCCTATACCGTCGACGAGCACACTATCCGGGTGCTGCAGAAGCTGGAGAGCTTCGCCGATGCGCAAACCCGGCCGCGCCATCCGCTGTGCGTGGAGCTGTATCCGCGCCTGCCGCACCCGGAACTGCTGCTGCTGGCGGCCTTGTTCCACGATATCGCCAAAGGGCGCGGCGGCGATCACTCGATCCTCGGCGCGGAGGACGTGGTCGAGTTCGCCGAGCTGCACGGTCTCAACTCGCGAGAAACCCAACTGGTGGCTTGGCTGGTGCGCTGCCACCTGCTGATGTCGGTCACCGCGCAGCGCCGCGATATCCAGGATCCGACGGTGATCCAGCAGTTCAGCAGCGAAGTGCAGAGCGAAACTCGCCTGCGCTACCTGGTATGCCTGACGGTGGCGGATATCTGCGCCACCAACGAAACCCTGTGGAACAGCTGGAAGCAGAGCCTGTTGCGCGAGCTGTATTTCGCCACCGAGAAACAGCTGCGCCGCGGCATGCAAAACAGCCCGGATCTGCGCGAACGCGTGCGCCACCATCGGCTGCAGGCGCTGGCGCTGCTGCGCATGGACAACATCGACGAAGAGGCGCTGCACCGCATCTGGAGCCGCTGCCGCGCCGACTATTTCCTGCGCCACTCGCCGAATCAGCTGGCCTGGCACGCCCGCCATCTGCTTGCCCACGATTCCACCCAGCCGTTGGTGCTGGTCAGCCGCCAGGCGACGCGCGGCGGCACCGAGATCTTCATCTGGAGCCCGGATCGTCCTTATCTGTTCGCCGCCGTCGCCGGGGAGATGGATCGCCGCAACCTGAGCGTGCACGACGCACAGATCTTCACTAACCGCGACGGTATGGCGATGGACACCTTTATCGTGCTGGAACCGGACGGCAGCCCGCTGGCGCAGGATCGCCACGCGGCGATCCGTCAGGCGCTGCTACAGGCCATCACCCAACGAGAGTATCAGCCGCCGCGTGTGCGCCGCCCCTCTTCCAAGCTGCGCCACTTCAGCGTGCCGACCGAGGTCACCTTCCTGCCGACCCACACCGATCGCCGCAGCTACCTGGAGCTGACGGCGCTCGACCAACCCGGCCTGCTGGCGCGGGTGGGCGAAGTGTTCGCCGACCTGGGGCTGTCGCTGCACGGCGCGCGCATTTCCACCATCGGCGAGCGGGTCGAGGATTTGTTTATCCTGGCTGACGGCGAGCGGCGCGCGCTCGACCAAGAAACGCGCAGAAAGTTGGAGCAACGGTTGACAGAGGCCCTCACCCCGAACGATAAAATGTGATACAAGTAACTTTTTACCGACAACATCAGGAAAGAGAACAGCATGCAGCAATTACAGAACGTTATTGAAAGCGCCTTCGAACGCCGTGCGGACATCACCCCGGTGAACGTAGACACCGTAACGCGCGAAGCGGTAAACCAAGTGATCGGCCTGTTGGACAGCGGCGCCCTGCGCGTTGCCGAGAAGATCGACGGTCAATGGGTCACCCATCAGTGGCTGAAGAAAGCCGTGCTGCTCTCTTTCCGCATCAACGACAATAAGGTAATGGACGGCGCGGAAACCCGCTACTACGACAAAGTGCCGATGAAATTCGCCGACTACGACGAAGCGCGCTTCCAGAAGGAAGGTTTCCGCGTCGTGCCGCCGGCCACCGTGCGCCAGGGCGCGTTCATCGCGCGCAACACCGTGCTGATGCCGTCTTACGTTAACATCGGCGCCTACGTCGACGAAGGCACCATGGTCGACACCTGGGCCACCGTCGGTTCTTGCGCGCAGATCGGCAAGAACGTTCACCTGTCCGGCGGCGTCGGCATCGGCGGCGTGCTGGAGCCGCTGCAGGCCAACCCGACCATCATCGAAGACAACTGCTTCATCGGCGCGCGCTCCGAAGTGGTGGAAGGCGTGATCGTGGAAGAAGGCTCGGTGATTTCGATGGGCGTCTACCTCGGCCAGAGCACCCGCATCTATGACCGCGAGACCGGCGAAATCCATTACGGCCGCGTGCCGGCGGGTTCGGTGGTGGTTTCCGGTAACCTGCCGTCGAAAGACGGTTCTTACAGCCTGTACTGCGCGGTGATCGTCAAGAAAGTCGACGCCAAAACGCGCGGTAAAGTCGGCATTAATGAGTTATTGCGTACTATCGACTAAATTGAAATAGCGGGTGATTCACCCGCTATTTTTTTGTCTGCGTTTCGCTGGCAGTCACAGTCGCAGATCTCGCTTTCCGCCATAATCGCAGTCGTGGAATATAACGATCACATCTAAAGAGGGCGCAGTATGTACGATAACTTGAAGAGTTTGGGCATCAATCAACCGGAAGACGTCGATCGCTATAGCCTGCGTCAAGAGGCCAACAACGACATCCTCAAGATCTATTTCCGCAAGGACAAGGGCGAGTTCTTCGCCAAGAGCGTGAAGTTCAAGTATCCGCGCCAGCGTAAAACCGTGGTGGCGGACAACGCCGGCCAGGGCTACAAGGAAATTCACGAGATCAACCCGAACCTGCGTTACGTGATCGACGAACTGGATCAGCTGTGCCAGCGCGATCAGGTGGAAGTGGATCTGAAGCGTAAAATCCTCGACGACCTGCGCCATCTCGAGGGCGTGGTGTCGCACAAGATTGCCGAGATCGAAGCCGATCTGGAAAAACTCACCCGCGGCAAATAATGCGGATCGGCTGATCCGCATCATCGTTAAGGCGCCCTGTTACGGCGCCTTTTTACGTTATGACTGCAGCAGCGTGCCCCACTGCTCGACCCACGGGCAGGCGGCCACTTCCGGCTCCGGCTGTTCCATCGCATCGATTTCCAGCACTTCGCCAACGCGGGTGGCGCCCTGTTCCTGCAGCAGCGCATCGAACGTGCGCCCGGCGCCGCAGAAGTGGTCATAGCTGCTGTCGCCGAGGGCGATCAGCCCATAGCGCAGCTCCGGCTGATAGCCAACCTGATCGCGGATAGCGTGGAACAGCGGCGCGATGCTGTCCGGCAGATCGCCCTGCCCGGTAGTGGAGGTGATCACCAGCGCGTAGTGCTGACGATAAAACTGCCAGGCCTCCAGCGTGCCCTCTTCGAACAGTTTGACCTCATGGCCCTGCTCGCTGAGGATGTTTTGCGCCTCTTCCGCCACCAGCAGCGAATTGCCGTAGACCGTTCCCACGAAGATACCAACCTGAGCCATGGCTCCTACTCCCTTCATTACCTTTAAAAATTGTCAGCTATCCTGACCGTTAGCCGCGCTAAACTCAACCCCGGCAAGTTCAGGGAATACCCCCGCCCAGCCGAACTGCGCCATCACCCCTTGCCAGGCCTCGTCCCAGCGCGCCGTTACCTGCAGCGGCTCGCCGGTCACCGGGTGCGTCAGCTGCAGATGGCTGGCGTGCAGCATCAGGCGCGGGCAACCGAAATGCTGCGCCACCCCGCGATTCTGCCGCAGATCGCCGTGCTTGCTGTCGCCGATGATCGGGTGGCGCAGGTGTGCCATATGGCGCCGCAGCTGATGTTTGCGGCCGGTTTCCGGCTGCAGTTCCACCAGACTGTAACGCGCGCTGTCGTAGCGGCCGACGGCCACCGGCATCTCTACCTGCACCAACGGCCGGTAGTGCGTGACGGCCGGCTGCGGCCCCTTGTCGGCATCGGCATGTTTATCGGCGATTTTGTCCAGCTCCGCCGTCAGCGGGTAGTCGAGGGTCGCCCCCTCCTGCACGTAACCGCGCACCACCGCATGGTAGGTTTTCTGCACCTGATGCTGCTCGAACTGCTGCGACAGCAGGCGCGCCACCTCGCTGGAAAGCGCCATCAGCAGCACGCCGGAGGTCGGGCGATCGAGACGGTGCACGGTAAAGACGTGCTGCCCGAGCTGATCGCGCACCGTTTGCATCATAAAACGTGTTTCATGACGATCCAGCCAACTGCGGTGTACCAACCAGCCCGACGGTTTGTTCACCGCCACCAGGTGTTCATCCTGATACAAAATCTCAATCACATCGCTTTCCCAGGTCAATAGCCGTTTCGGGCGCGAGTATAACAGGCGTGCGGCTCAGCGCTAGTTTACCCATTCGATGGTCACCAGGCGCGTATCGGCGCGGCCGCGATCGTCCACCGCCCGAATGCGATAACGCCCGTTGTTGATCGGCCGCCAGTCGATCGGCTTTTTGCTGGCGCTGCTACCGAGATAGATATCGTCGACAAACCAGTACACCGTCTTGCTGTCTGCGTCCGTCACCGCATTGAAGGCGATTTTGTCCCGCCCCTGCTGCGACTGGCGCAGGGTATAGGTGGTATTTTTCAGCGGCGAAGTGATGCGCGGTGCGTTGCCGCCGACGGCGATGCCGTTATCCTTGCAGCGGTTAACCGGCGGCGTCCGTTTCGGCAGCCCGGCCTGGGCGAACACGTTGGCCAAATCGGAAGGCCAGAATTCAAAGATTTCGGTACGAGTCTGCGCCGCGTCATACGGCGGGCAAACGACCTCGCCGCTGTGAATATCCAGCACCACAGGCCGATAGACGCTGTCCACCTTGATCGGCGACTTGCCGGGAATGAACCAGGTCTTGCCCTTTTGCTGGCACCACGGCGTCGGCAGATCGCCGCTGGCGAGACAAATCTCCACCCGCCGCAGCCGTTGGGGGAACGGATGTTTCGGTTCCCGCAGGCCAGGGTAGCTGGCGTTGACGCTGTCGATGATATTGAAAAACAGCGGCGCGGCCGCCTCGGCGCCGACCAACGCATTGTTGCCGCGCCCGTCGAAGTTGCCTTCCCACACCACCAGCACGTAAGGGCCGAAGATTCCGACGCTCCAGGCGTCGCGAAAGCCCCATGAAGTCCCGGTCTTCCAATACACCGGCAGCGAAGAAGAACGCTGTGCCAGCGTATCGCCCGGCCGCCGGTGCTGGCGCAGCATATCCAGCGTGATGAAACTGGCCTCCTCACTCAGCAGCCGCACCGGCGTCGATTCGGCCTCGTTCAATCGCATGCGAAGCGGCCGCAGCTCGCCGCGGTTCGCCAGCAGCGCATACAGCTTCGCCAATTCCTGCGCCGTCACCTCACCGCCGCCCAATACCAGCGACAGCCCGTAGTGGCTCTCATTGGCCATATTGGCGACGCCGGTCAGGCGTAAGAACTGATAAAAAGTCGGCTGGCGCAGCTGCGAGGCGACATATACCGCCGGGATGTTACGGCTGAAGTTCAGCGCGTCGGTGGCGGTCACCGGGCCGAGAAAGCGCCGGTCGAAGTTTTCCGGCGCATAGGCGCCGAACGACGAAGGCACGTCTTTCAGGATAGTCATCGGATGCAACACGCCTTGCTCCATGCCCAGCGCGTAGATGAACGGCTTCAGCGTCGAGCCCGGCGAACGTTTGGCGTTGGTGCCGTTCACCTGCCCCTGGATCGGCCGATTGTAATAGTCCGCCGATCCTACCAGCGCGCGCACCCCCATATCGCGGCTGTCCACCAGCAGCACCGCGGCGTTTTGAATGCCGCGGCTGCGGTTGCGGGCGATAAAGGCGTTAACCTGCCGCTCGACCAGCCGCTGCAACCCGACGTCCAGCGTAGTGTCGACGCGAGTGTCGCGCTGCACCAGTTGCTGCGTCTGCAGGCGTAGCTGTTCGATAAAGTGCGGCGCAATATAGGGTACTTGCTCAGGCTGCCGCAGCGCCAGCGGCAGGCGGAACAGCGTTTGCTGGCTGGCGTCGGTCGGGTAAACCTGCTGCCAGCGCTGGAACAGACGGTTGCGCGCCTGCGTCAATGCGGCACCGAGCACGCCGGTTTTTGGCTCCAGACGGTAGCTGGGCGACTGCGGCAGCACCGCCAGCGTCAGCGCCTCCGGCAGGGTCAACGCCTTCGGCGACTTGGCGAAGTAGATCAGGCTGGCGGCGCCGATGCTTTCAATGTTGCGACCGTAGGGCGCGTAATTCAAATAGGCTTCCAGGATATCGCGCTTGGAGTAGCTCAGTTCCAGCTGCACCGCGCGCAGCACCTGCAGCAGCTTGCCGCCCGGCGTGCGGGTATTGAGATGCCAGCGCATCCGCGCCAGCTGCATGCTGATGGTCGATCCGCCCTGCATTTTGCCGCCGGCGACATAGCTGCGCCAGAAGCCGCGCATCAGGCTGACGGGGTTAAAGCCGGGGTTGTAGTAGAACCAGCGATCCTCGTGCAGCAGCAGCCCGCGCACCGCCAGCGGGGACACCTGCTCCAGCGGGGTCCACAGCCGGTAACGATCGTCGTTGGCCAGCGTGATGCGCAGCAGCGCGCCGTGCCTGTCATAATAAACGGAAGACTGCGGCAGCCCCTGCCACAGGGGCGGATGCGGCCACAGCCGAATCGCGGCCAGCAGCAGCGCCAGTAAAAACACCGCCATCAAGCCGTTTTGCAGCACGCGCCCGGTCAGGATCTTCATACGTTCTCAACATATCGGCGCCAGACGCTGGCCTGGCGCCGGATACGGCCTAGTCGTTGCCCGCCGGCACCACCACCAGCTTGCCGCCGCCGGCCGACATGGCCTGCACTTCACGGTCGTACATGGCTTCGCCGTAGGCCGGTGGAACAATAAAGCTGCCGGTATTGGTGGCCTTGATCTGATAGACGAACTCCTGCACCTCGGTGCCGGCGTTGCCGTAGATAATCACCCGATCTTCGCGGATATCGCTGTAATCCGGCGCCCAGGTAGAGCCGGTGGCGGCCAGCGGCGACTGCCAACCGCCGCGATCGTCGCTCTCCTCGCCGGTATCGGCCGGTTCCGGCGGCGTCTGCTGCACCACTTCGAACCCGCCCGGCAGCAGATCGACGATCGCCAGGTTGCTCTGCCCCTCTTTCGAGTTGGCGCGCACCTTCAGATGGACGTTGATCTTCTGCCCCAGCGTCACCTGCGTCACCGCTTTGCCTTGCTCGTCGGTGTACTCGCGGACGATCTCAATCCCGCGCGACAGCGCTTTTTGCGGCGCATTCAGATCGTAACCGGCCTGCGTCACCACATACCAGGCCGGCGCATTGCCGCCGTTGGTGAAGCGCACGGCGGTGGCATCGGCGTTAAACTGCCCCTGAACGAACAGCCCCTGCAGCTCACTGATGCGCTGCGGCTCGCCGCCGCTTTTGCCTACCTGCACGATGCCCAATGCATCCGCATTGGCGGACTGCGCCGCCACCTCAGTCGAATAGCTTTCCAGCGCCAGGATGCTCATTGCAGAGGAGTACGTGGTGTAACGCTCTTCTTTCAGTGCCTTGACCATATTCTCCAGCACCTGCGGCGGAATCGACGCCACCTTCTCAGGGAAGTGACGGGTAATCAAATACAGCCGCGTCGCATCCTGCACCAGCGGATCGAAATAGTTCTGCGTCCACCAGGCGCTGTCATAGGCTTTGCTCAGTTGCTGCCAGCTCGGTTGCAACAGCGCGGCGGCTTCGTCGTCCATCTTCAACAGGCGATAGGAAGAGGCCAGATACAGCGCGCTCAGGTCGGTTTTCCACTCCTCGCCATAGCGTTTTTGCAGCGTATCCTGCACCGCCGCCAGCGAGTTGGTGGTCACTTCGCCCTGCAGCGTCAGCAGGTAAACCGCCCAGCTGCGCAGGCGCAGCAGATACAGATCGTCGAACCCGCTGGCCGCCAGCTCGCGCAACGCGCCGTTGGCTTCATCCAGCATGCCTTCCGGCAGGGCGTAGCCCGCCGCTTTGGCTTCGAGCAGATATTGCACCACATAAGGCGTGACGAAAGGATCGGCATCCGGCGATGAACGCCAGGCGCCGATCGCCCCGCTGTCGTTCTGGCGCGCGCGCAGCACGCCAAGCAGGTTGCGCAGCTGCTTGCTGACTTCCGCCTGGCTCAGGCTGCTTTTCATCTCTGGGTGGCGGCTCTGCAGCATCAGCGGAATGGAACGGCTGACAATCTGCTCGGAACAGTAATACGGATAATCCGCCAGGTATTGCGCCAGCCCATTGGTCAGCACCAGCGGCGAATTCGACACCGCCGCCCGGCGCTGCGCGAAAGCGTCGAACATCTGACGCAGGCCATCGACGTTCTGACTGCTACCGCTCATGCGCCCCATCACCGATTGGGTGCGGTATGGCGCCGCCGGCCGCACCGAGGTGCTGACGGTGCGGCGGCTGGCCTGGTCGCCGTAACGGGCGTCGAATACCAGCGGCGCATCGCCCAGCACGGCTTTGGCGCGCAGACGGAAAGCGATCACGCCTTCGCGTTTTTCCGCCAGCGTCAGGCTTTGCGTCGCGTTGCCCACCACCTCCAACTGCGGCGGCGGCGTCAACAGAACGTTGATGGCCACCGGCTGACCGTTCAGCCCTTCGAGGTTGTTGCTGACACCCACGCTGACGTCAAACTCGTCGCCCGGTGCCACCATCGCCGGCACGTTCGGCGTCATGATGAAGCTGTCGCGCACCGTGGCAGCGGTTTGCGCCTTGCCGATTTTCTCCGGCGTCACCGAAATCGCCATGACGCGGATCTTGCCGTTGAAGTAGTCCGGCACCGGGTAGACGAACTGCTTCTCGCCGCTGACCTCGGTAATGCCGGACCAATAGGCCACCGGCTTGTCACGCTTGCGTTTGAACGGGTTGAGGTTGAGATCCAGCCCTTCGCCCGCGTCGCCGCCCGGCGCCGCGGTCAGCGCCATCAGCTTGCTGAACTCCGGCAGGATCAGATCGAGGATCTGGGAGCTGCTCACGTTCAGTTCGCGCTTGCTGAAGAAGAACTCCAGCGGATCCTTCAGGTGGTAGCGCGCCACCTGCAGAATGCCCTCATCGACGGCGAACAGCGCCACCTGCTGCGGCGCGTCGGTCTTGACCGTCATCGTCAGGTTTTCACCCGGCTTGATGACCGCCGGCGCCGTCACCTCAAGGCTGTTTTGGCGCGCCTTGGTGCTGATCTTGAACGGCATCACGCCGTAGCTCAGCGGGCTCATGAAGATCTCGCTGGAGTTGATGTCGCGCACGAACTGCACGTTGATGTAGCCGTTGCCCTCCATGCCGGCCGGCACGCGGATCGTCTGCACCGAGCTGGTGGTATCGCTGTGGAACCACTGCCAGGCGTAAACCTTGTCCTTCTCGATGGTGATCAAACCGCTGCCGGTATAGGGCGCGTTAATCGCCACCTCGATCTCCTCGCCCGGCTGGTATTCCGCCTGGTTCAGTTTCAGCTTCAGTTCGGCGTTGCGATCCAGCGAACGGCTCAGGTTGGCGTTGCCGGCCACGCTGTAGGCGACGCGGTTGAGCGTCTTGCCCTGCGCATCTTCAATCACCAGCACGAAGTCGCCCGGCTTATCAGTCGTCAGCCGCAGATCCGCGCCCTGCTCGCTCAGCGCCAGCGGCTGTTCCGACAGCTGCACTTCCTTCATCTTCGACTGGTATTTGTAAACGCCCGAATCCTGTTTGGTCAGCACCGAAATGTATTTCTGTTCGATCAGCACCTGCTTCAGATTCGGCATGGCGATCTGTTTCAGGGCCGGATCGATGGCGATCACATTCAGATGCCGCTCCGCGTCGCGATTGATGTAGCCCAGATCGCCGTCGGCCTTCACCCCAATCAGATAATCGTAAGGCGAAACCAGCGTACGGGCGGTAGCCGCCACCGAACGACCGCCGCCGGCGACGAACGCCTCCGACAACAGCTGCAGCTGATAGGTCGCGTCGGCGTAGGATTTCAGATCGAGCGGAATATCGGCCGCGCCATGCTCATCGGTGGTGCAATCTTCCAGCTCGGTTTCGAACCCGTCGCTGTTTTGCCGGTTTTCGTAGAACGCATAATCCGGGAAGCGATCGAAGCTCGGATACATCGGCCGCAGCGTCATCCTGGTGGTCACGCGGCGATCTTGCGCCGGGGTGCCGAACAGGTTCTGCACGTCGATGCTGGCCTTCAGCTCAGACGGTTTTACCCAGCCTTGCTGGCGGTCCGGCGTCAACGCCAGCTTCACTTTCAGCTGATCCGGTTCGAACTCCTTCACATTGACCGCGGTATGGCCGAGCAGCGTGGAGGTATCGTTGTTTTTGCCGATCAGATACAGATAGACGTTCCACTCGCCGGTCGGTGAGTTTTCATCGGTGGTATAGCTCAGCTCGTTGAAACCGCTGGCGCCCAGCGTCAGCGGTACGGTGGACATCAGCTTGTCGCGCGGATCGCGAATTTCGGCACGCACCGGCACGCCGGCCAGGCCAACGCCCCAGTCGGCGGCGCGGGTGATCAGGCCAATATTGAAAGTATCCCCCGGCCGATAAACGCCGCGATCGGAGAATAGATAACTGCTGAGGGTGCGCGGATCGGTCGGCGTTTGTTCACCGGCGACGTCGAAGCGCGAGAAGTCCAGCCCGCGATCGTTATAGCTACCGGTCGGCAGGAAGGAGACATCCCCTTCCTTTTCCACCAGGAACATCACCGGCTGGCGCTCGTTGGTGTATACATCGAGCGCCGGGAAACGCACGTGGCCGTCGGCACCGGTGGTTTGGCTGAGCAGCGTCACGCCGTTTTTGGCCACTACCGACACGGTGGCGCCGCTGACCGGTGCGCCGCTTTGGATCGACTGCACAAAGACATCGCGCGTCTTATCCTGCGAGCTCTTGGCGACGATGCCCAGATCGGTCACCACCACAAAGCGCGAATCGCCGACGTCGGGCTGCTCTTCCCCTTCGCTTTCATCTTGTTCCTGATCCTGCTCGGTGCCCGCCTCTTCCGCCGCCGGTTTTCGGTTCGGCTGCCATTCGGACAGCGTCAGCAGGAATACCCCGCGATGGGAGCTGGCGTTGGTGGAGAGATAACGGGAGAGATCGATGCCCTGATAGTTCACTTCCCCCGGCCGCTCGTTGTTGAGCGCCGTTTGGTATTTGAAATGCTCGGTGAAATATTCGTCGTTGAGACGGTTGAATTCCGTGGACGAGTAGTCCCGACTTTTGAAGGAGACAATGTGCTGCAGCTGGCTCGGGATCACCCGTTTGATGTCCAGCCGCAGGCCCGCCACGTTACGCGCCGCCACGCTGATCTGCTTGTCGCCGTTAACCGACAGCAGCGAGCCCTGCGACATGAACTGCAGCGATTTCGGGAACTCCGGCACTTCGACCACCCGATAAACCTTCTTCGGCATCTTGTAACCGCCGACAGAGACCAGCTGGTTGTCTATCTCGAGCAACACAAAGCGGTGCGCCGGAGCGTCGAAACGGAAGCTGAACTGCGGTTGATAGGCCTCTTCCGCCTCGTTAAGCGTCAACGGCAGTGGCGTCGCCTGCGCCAGCACGTTTTTGCCGACGCTGTCGACCGTCCATTGATAGAAGTCTTCGGCATCGTTGGCGGCCTCGGCATCGCTCGGATCATGCTGCGGCAGCAGCCAGGCTTTGGTGGCCCGCACCAACTCTTTATCCTTCACCGCATCGCTGAAACCGACCACCAGCGCACGCTGCCCTTGGCCGCCGTCGGTGTCCACGACCTGAGCGCTGGCGTCACTCAGCGCCAGGCTGTAGAGGGTGGGTACCTTGACCCAGTTGCTTTTCGCCTCTTCGACAGCGTTGCCGGCCGCCGTCGATTTAACGCCCTTACCGACGGTCAGATGCACCGCGCCGCCCTGATCCAGCGCCTGAAGCGGTTCGGAATGCACCCAGGCGTTCAGTTTTTTCTCGTCATAGACCAGAGAGAAGTTCAGCTTTTTCTCGGAGGACGTGCTGCCTTCCTTCAATCCCAGCGAAATCTGTTTTTCAAAGCTGGCGACGTCAACCGGCGCGTTGAACTGCAGATTGAAAATCGCGCTGCGTTTCTGTGCATTCTGTGGATCGCGGTAATACTCGGCCTGCCCCAGACGGTAATCGAACGCGGGCACGGTGAAGGCATAGCGGGTTTTGGCGAGCTTGACCTGCGGCGCCAGCAAGGTGGCGGGCTCCAGGGCCACCTCATATTTCGCCCCCATCGGCAGCGGTTTTTTCGGCGAGAACACCAGCGTTGATTCATTGCTCCACGCCCACTGCCCTTCCGCCGTCGGTTTGAGGGTGATACCGGCGCTCACGGTTTTACCCACCACGGCGATCGGCGCGACCGAGCCGCTGAAGGTCAGGCTCACCGTTTGCGGCGCCTGCCGGGCGGCGGCGTAATCTATCGGCTCGGGGTTGGCCACCTCGGCGCTGATCTCCTGAACCACCAACGGCGCCGGCTCGATGGGCTGGGGCCGATTTTGCCACCAGTGCCAACCGTAAAACGCGCCGCCCGCGGCCCCCGCCAGCAGCAGCAGGCCCAGACCGATCGCTTTCGGGTGTTTATCCACGCCGCTTTCGAGCCGCAAGAAACCGCGCGGCAGCGCAGCCCACCAGGCCGGCGCGCGCCAGCTGAGGTTGCCGACCAGCGGTCTCAGCAACCGTCCCAACAGCGACAACACCCCACCCAGCAGGCGACAAACGCCCTTAACCAGGGTAAAAGGCAAACGCAGGATAAACCTTAATAAATCCATTATTGCAGCACCTCATCATCCTAATGCAGCCCCCGGTCAACCGTCGCGGTTCAACCGAGCCGAAAGACACCGTCGGCTCTCCTGCCCGGCATCCGCGCGAGTACTCTACACTGCCGGACGGCAAAAATCTGCGCGCCGCCGGCGGATTACGGCTCTTTATTCAACATCAAATCCAGCTGTTGCAGCAGCACCAGCAGCGGCAGGCTGCTCGGCTCACGATCTTTCAGCGCCTCTTCGAAATAAGGCGTGATGGCGAAGCGCGTCGGCAGCGGCGCTTGGGCGTCCAGCAGCGCATACATGCGCGGCAGAAACACCCACTGCAGCCAGGCTTCGGCCGACATGCTGTCGATACAGAACGGCTCGGTGCTGGAAAAAGCCTCATGCTCAGGCGGCGCGGCCTGCCACAGCGCCAGATCGCGCATGGATTGTTCAATCGCCTGCAAACTGCGGCGCACCTGGTTATGTATACTCATCTGCATTCCCGATCTCTTTTCATTATGGTATTCAGCTCGCTGGCTGAAAGGCGGCAAAGCATAGCATTTTTATAGCCCAAATTTGGCGCGCCCGAGACCGGCTGCCGTTTTTATCTGGTGGCGATCGCCGCCGCGCGGCACAATAGGCCCACCGAATACACCACTCAGATAAAGATTCATGTCCGTAATAACAGAGAAAAAAAACCACGCGACGCCCGGTAAAGCCATGCTGGCCTCGGTCACCGGTTATGCCATGGACGGGTTTGACCTGCTGATCCTCGGCTTTATGCTGCCGGCCATCAGCATCGAATTAGGATTAACCTCATCGGCCGCCGGTTCGCTGGTCACCTGGACGCTGATCGGCGCGGTGCTGGGCGGCGTGATCTTCGGCCACCTCAGCGATCGTTTCGGCCGCATCCGGGTGCTGACCATCACCATTCTGATGTTTTCCCTGTTCACCGGCCTGTGCGCCGTGGCGCAAGGGTATTGGGATCTGCTGGCCTATCGCACCCTGGCGGGCATCGGGCTGGGCGGCGAATTCGGCATCGGCATGGCGCTGATCGCCGAAGCCTGGCCGGCGGAGAAACGCAACCGCGCTTCGGCTTACGTCGGCATGGGCTGGCAATTGGGCGTGCTGGCAGCCGCCTTCCTGACGCCGCTGCTGCTGGAACACATCGGCTGGCGCGGTATGTTCCTGGTCGGTCTGCTGCCGGCGCTGGCGTCATTCCTGATCCGCCGCACGCTGGGCGAGCCGGAGGCGTTCGTGCGGCAGAAAGACGCCGGGCGGCCGCTCTCCTTCCTGCAGCGTTTGCGCCTGCTGTTTAAGGATCGCACTACCAGCAAGGCCAGCATCGGCATCTTCATTCTCTGTTCGGTGCAGAACTTCGGTTACTACGGGCTGATGATCTGGATGCCGACTTACCTGGCGAAAAACTTCGGCTTCTCACTCACCAAGTCCGGCCTGTGGACGGCGGTGACGGTGGTCGGCATGACGTTCGGTATCTGGCTGTTTGGCGTGCTGGCCGATCGCTTCGCCCGCTGGAAGATTTTCGTGTTGTATCAGGTAGGCGCGGTAGTGATGGTGATCGGTTACGCCCAGTTGAGCGATCCGATGCTGATGCTGTTCGCCGGCGCCGTGATGGGCATGTTCGTCAACGGCATGATCGGCGGCTACGGCGCATTGATTTCCGATACCTACCCGGTACAGGCGCGCGCCACCGCGCAAAACATCCTGTTCAATCTGGGGCGCGGCGTCGGCGGCCTGGGGCCATTGGTGATCGGTGCGCTGGTGACGCAGGTGTCATTTACCGCCGCCATCAGCCTGCTGGCGGCGATTTACCTGCTGGATATCTACGCCACGCTGTTCCTGCTGCCGAAAAAACAGGGCGCAGGCGATACGCTGGGCGCGATTGGTTAACGCTGGCGATGGATTAAGCAGAGGAGCACGCACGGCGGGAGAGAACAAAAAGTTGGGGGCACTGCGTTAACAGTGCCCCCGGTTCGTTTTATAGCTATCCCGCTACACAGTGTGCTCCCTGCTCAATCCTTGAAAACTTTTCCTGCGGCCATCCTGACCAAGTGATCCTTGCATCATCCTGCAGCATCGTCCTGACGCGGTTCCTCAGCCTTCCTGACCCGCCGACAGTCCTGTGTCGGCTCTCAATCTCCGTCCTGGAGGTGTCCCTGGTTTCTATCCTGAAACATCCTGGGCATCTCCTGACGCCATCCTTCGCTCTGCCTGAGCGCATCCCTTTCTTCTTCCTGAAGCTGCATCATCCTGATGCTTTCCTGCTCCGCCGGTTCCGTTCCGGTAACGATAAGATCGCTTAAATTCCCCGGAATCACAAGGGTTTGGGAGGTGTCTCACACTAAATTAAGACTAAGAGTTATCCTAAAGAAATTCTAACCAATTGATCTGGATAACAATAATCTCATAGCCTGGAAAAAGGTGGGAAAAATTAAGAGCGATATCTCACAGCCCGTGTGAGAGATCTCTCACACGGGCGACGGCGAATCCGTCGCGATTCAGTCCAACACCGGGCGCAGCGCATCGAGGAAATTCCCGAGCGTCGCCGCCAACAAGGTGCGCTTATCGCTGCCGAACTGCTCCAGTACCACGTTGCCGCTGACGTTGCACAGCGACACCATCGTCATCTCGGATTCGGTGGTCGCCAGGAAGAGGGTCGGCGACAATTTGTGGCGCTTTTGCGTCACTAAATGGCCGATGAGGTTTTCCTGCAGGCGGATAAAATCCTCTTCGCTCCAGACCTGCAGCAGGCTCAGGCGATGCTCGCCGAACTGCGCGCTCATGTCGCCGGCGTATTGCTGCGTGTAGAAGCGATGCGCATCCGGCTGCAAACGCAGCTCCAGCGCGGTCTCTACCTTTTCCAGCGTCGCCGCCGGTTCGAAAGGCTGCGGCAACCACAGCACGTCGTCCTCGCGATTCTCCACGATGCAGGGCGACGGCACGCCGTACAGCGCCTCGCTGGCCGGCGCGTGGCCGCGCTCTTGCTGCCACAACTCGACATAGCGTTGAGTGAATTCACGCAGGGCGTGCGATACATCATGGTCCATATTCTTTCTCGCATACGTTAAACTGACGGCCATTGTACCTATCTCTGACCGAGGTGACAGCAGATGTCCTCATATCAAGACCACCAGGCCCTGTCGGGGCTGACGCTGGGCAAACCCACCGCCTACCGCGATCGCTACGACGCCACGCTGCTGCAGGCGGTGCCGCGCAGCATGAACCGCGAGCCGCTGGGGCTGTATCCCGACAACCTGCCCTTCCACGGCGCGGACATCTGGACGCTGTACGAACTCTCCTGGCTGAACGCCAACGGGCTGCCGCAGGTGGCGGTCGGCGAGATCAGCCTCAATGCCGACAGCCTGAACCTGATCGAATCGAAAAGCTTCAAGCTGTATCTCAACAGCTTCAACCAAACGCCGTTCGCCGATTGGGAAACGGTGCGCAGCACCCTGCAGCGCGATCTGTCCGCCTGCGCCCAGGGCGAAGTCAGCGTCACCCTGTTCAGCGTCGAGCAGTTGGAAGGCACGCCGATCGCCCGTCTGGCCGGCGACTGCATCGACCAACAGGATATCCGCATCGACAATTATGAGTTCAACGCCGACTACCTGCTGAACGCCGCCGGTGAAGAAGTAGTGGAAGAGCAATTGGTCAGCCACCTGCTGAAGTCCAACTGCCTGATCACCCATCAACCGGACTGGGGCTCGGTGCAGATAAGCTATCGCGGCGCCAAGATCGATCGCGAAGCGCTCCTGCGCTACCTGGTCTCCTTCCGCCACCACAACGAATTCCACGAACAGTGCGTCGAGCGCATCTTCAATGATTTGATGCGCTACTGCCGGCCGCAGAGCCTGACGGTTTACGCTCGCTACACCCGTCGCGGCGGGCTGGACATCAACCCGTGGCGCAGCAACGTCGCGTTCACTCCCGAGCACGGCCGCCTGGCGCGCCAATAAGTGCGAAACATTGCTCAACAACTGAGCTAACGAGCGGTTTGTGTTGGTAAAAGCGCAGGGACGGCGGTAAGGTTAAAACGAGGCTGCAGCCGGGCAGAACGCCCGTTGCACCGCAGCACGCCAACCATAACGAGATGCTGTTTTGCTGCGTATGGATTACTACCGCCCCGCACCGGGTGCAAAGGAGTTACCTTGATTACACACATCAGCCCGCTTGGCTCTATGGATTTATTGTCGCAGCTGGAAGTAGACATGCTGAAACGCACTGCCAGCAGCGACCTGTACCGCCTGTTCCGCAACTGTTCGCTGGCCGTGTTGAACTCCGGCAGCCAAACCGACAACAGCAAACAGCTACTGTCGCGCTATGAAACCTTCGATATCAACGTGCTGCGCCGCGAGCGTGGCGTGAAACTGGAGCTGGTCAACCCGCCGGAAGAGGCGTTCGTCGACGGCCGCATCATCCGTTCATTGCAGGCCAACCTGTTCGCCGTGTTGCGCGACATCCTGTTCGTGCACGGCCAAATCGCCAGCGCCGGCCGTTTCCAGCATCTGAACCTGGAAAACTCGGCCCACATCACCAACCTGGTGTTCTCGATCCTGCGCAATGCACGCACGCTGCATCTGGATGAAGATCCCAACATGGTGGTGTGCTGGGGCGGCCACTCAATCAACGAGAACGAATACCTGTACGCGCGCAAGGTCGGCAGCCAGCTGGGCCTGCGCGAGTTGAACATCTGCACCGGCTGCGGGCCGGGCGCCATGGAAGCGCCGATGAAAGGCGCAGCGGTCGGTCACGCACAGCAGCGTTACCGCAACAGCCGCTTCATCGGCATGACCGAGCCGTCGATCATCGCCGCCGAGCCGCCTAACCCGCTGGTGAACGAGCTGGTGATCATGCCGGACATCGAAAAACGTCTGGAAGCGTTCGTGCGCATCGCGCATGGCATCATCATCTTCCCTGGCGGCGTCGGCACCGCCGAAGAGCTGCTGTACCTGCTGGGTATCCTGATGAATCCGGAGAACAGCGAACAGGTGCTGCCGCTGATCCTGACCGGGCCGAAAGAGAGCGCCGACTACTTCCGCGTGCTGGACGAGTTCATCATGAACACGCTGGGCGACGCGGCGCGCCGTCACTACACCATTATCATCGACGATCCGGCGGAAGTGGCGCGGCAGATGAAGAAAGCCATGCCGCTGGTGAAGGAAAACCGCCGCAACACCGGCGACGCCTACAGCTTTAACTGGTCGATCCGCATCGCGCCGGATCTGCAGCTGCCGTTCGAGCCGACCCACGAGAACATGGCGAACCTCAATCTGTATCCGAACCAGCCGCCGGAGCAATTGGCCGCCGCGCTGCGCCGCGCCTTCTCCGGCATCGTGGCCGGTAACGTGAAGGAAAACGGCATCCACGCCATTGAACAGTTCGGCCCGTACAAGCTGCACGGCGAACCGCAGATGATGAAGCAGATGGACAGCCTGCTGCAGGGCTTTGTCGCCCAGCACCGCATGAAGCTGCCGGGCAGCGCCTATGTGCCCTGCTACGAAATCGTCGCCTGATCCTCAATCCTGGGCGGCGTAACGGCCGCCCTGTTTTTCTGACCTTGCCGCCCATGATGATACACCTACTGATTGTCGACGCCCTGAACCTCATCCGCCGCATTCACGCCGTACAGGGCTCCCCTTGCGTCAACGCCTGTCGCCACGCGCTGCAGCAGTTGCTTCAGCACAGCCGCCCGACCCACGCGGTGGCGGTATTTGACGAGGACGACCGCAGCGAAAGCTGGCGCCACCAAATTCTGCCGGACTACAAGGCCGGGCGTTCGCCGATGCCGGAAAACCTGCAACAGGAGATGCCGCAGTTGCGTGAGGCCTTCGCCGAACTGGGCGTCGCCAGCTGGCATTCACCCGGCAACGAAGCGGACGATCTGGCGGCCACGCTGGCGGCGAAAGTCGCCGGCGGCGGCCATCAGGTGACCATCGTCTCCACCGACAAAGGCTATTGCCAACTGCTGGCGCCGAACGTACAGATCCGCGATTACTTCCAAAAACGCTGGCTAGATATGCCTTTCGTGCAACAGGAATTCGGCGTACAGCCGCAGCAGCTACCGGACTATTGGGGGCTGGCGGGGATCGGCAGCAGCAAGATCCCCGGCGTGGCCGGCATCGGGCCGAAAACCGCCGTGCTGCTGTTGCAGCAGTCGGGCAGTCTGGACGGGATCTATCAGCACCTGGAGCAGGTGCCGGAGAAATGGCGCGGCAAGCTGGAGCAGCACCACGAGCTGGCCTACGTCAGCAAACAAGTCGCCACGCTGCGCACCGATCTGTCGCTGGACGGCAACCTGCAGCAGCTGCGCCTGCCGATACAATAAGGGCGCTGCAAGCAGCGCCCTTCATCAGGTTTAACGCGATTAATCGCGCTCGTCGCGCCGACCCGGCACCGCCGACCACATGCGGCGCACGTGTACGGTGATCTCTTCGCGGTCGTGATACAGCTGTTTGGCGTGCACTTCGACGCTGATGCCGGCAGCGCCCAGCGCTTCGCGGATGCTCATCAGGTTTTGCGACACTTCCTCATAGCGCTTTTTCATCGGCAGCTTGAGGTTAAAGATCGCTTCGCGGCACCAACCTTTCACCAGCCACTGAATCATCAGGCTGGTCACTTTCGCCGGTTTCTCCACCATGTCGCACACCAGCCAGTAGATTTTGCTGCTGTTCGGCTCGAACTTGAAGCCGTCGGCGCGGTGGTGCGTCACCTGGCCGGTTTCCATCAGGCTCGGCGCCATCGGGCCGTTATCCACCGAATGCACCATCATGCTGCGTTTCACCAGCTGATAGGTCCAGCCGCCCGGGCAGGCGCCCAGATCGACCGCGTGCATGCCGCTGGCCAGGCGTTCGTCCCACTCGTCGGCGGGGATGAACACGTGGAACGCTTCTTCCAGCTTCAGCGTCGAACGGCTCGGCGCATCGGCCGGGAAACGCAGACGCGGAATGCCCATGTAGAACGGCGAGTTGTTGTTGCTGTAGGAGTAACCGACGTAGCAGCAGCCCGGCGCGATAAAGAACACGTGCACCACCGGGCGAGTCGGGTTCTCCCGCGCCATCAGCACCTTCTGCTCGCGCATCGCGGCGCGCAGCGGCACCGTCAATTTGCGGCAGAATTTCATCAGCTCTTTGCTTTCGTTGGTGTCCGGCACTTCCACCCGCAGCTCGCCGCCGCGGTCAACCACGCCGATCAGCATGCCAACGATCGGCGATACCCGATCTTCCGGTGGCAGATCGCGCAGCAGCTCACCTACCACGATCATCTGGCGGGCGAAAATCAGTTCGCGGAACGGAATCTCCCGCGCCAGGCGATCGGCATCGTCCGGCTGATAGCATTCGAACAGCACGTAACCGCTGTGCTCTTTTACTCGTGCAAAGCCGTAAATCTCCAGCTGGGCGGCTTTGTCGGTGATCTCTGCCGCACACTCTTTTTCAAAGCCTGGGCGGCAGTACAACGCAATCTTATTCATGGCGCTCGGCCTTTTTCCTCAGACGCAAAGCGCCAATCAACATCAATATCCAGCCGATCAGGAAGCACACGCCGCCAACCGGCGTGATATATACCCAGACCTTCAGGTGCGACAGCGCCAGGC
The DNA here is from genome assembly GCF_008011855.1 of Serratia bockelmannii. Lineage (GTDB taxonomy): Bacteria > Pseudomonadota > Gammaproteobacteria > Enterobacterales > Enterobacteriaceae > Serratia > Serratia bockelmannii. The sequence goes on along the minus strand of NZ_VOUX01000003.1, from coordinate 556,947 downwards.
AATAGAGGCTGCCGCTGAACAACACGGTGCCGAACGCCAACAGCGCTCCGCTCCAGTAAAACCACAGGCTCACGCGGCGCTGCATCGCGACCGCCAGCGCCAGGATGGCCAGGGTGTGGAACCCCTGATACTCCAGCCCGGTACGGATCCAGGCCATTTCATTGGCGCCGAGCGTACCGCTTAACACATGCGCGCCGAATGCGCCCAACGCGACAAACACAAAGCCGCTGATAGCGGCGAAAACCAGCATGGAACGGCTGCTCATCGTGATCTATCCCATTAAAAATTACCGGCCGCGGCAAGGCGGCGGCCGGCCTTATTGTTCGTAGCGGAAGCGGAACTTCTCTTGTTCGCTGGCGGCGCGCGCCAGGATCCACTGCCGGAAGGCGGCTATTTTACCCAGTTCTGCCTGGCTGTCATGACATACCAGATAAAAAGCGTTTTTACTGACCAGCACATCGTTGAACGGGCACACCAGGCGACCGGCTTCAATCTCGGTTTGCGCCATCACGTTGTTCACCAGCGCCACGCCCTGACCGTGCACTGCCGCCTGCACCACCATGGCGCTGTGGCTGAAGATCGGCCCCTGCTGCACGTTGATGTGCTGCAACCCCAGCTGGCGCGTATAGGCCAGCCAGTCGCGGCGTGAAACGTCATGCAGCAACGTATGATAAGCCAGATCCTCTGCGGTTTTCAGCGGATGATCGCCGGTCAGCAGGCTCGGCGAACACACCGGCAGCAAATATTCCGCATACAGGCGCTCGGCGCGCAGTCCCGGCCAGTTGCCGCGGCCGTAGAAAATCGCCACGTCGACGTCGTCCGCCAGCTTGTCCTCTTCGCGGTCCACCGCCTGGATGCGCACGTCGATGCCCGGATAAGCTGAGTTAAAGCCGGACAGCCGTGGCACCAGCCACTGAATGGCGAAGCTCGGCGGCAGACTGACGGTCAATGCCCCCTTGGCGCTACGCGCCTGCAGCTTGCGCGTCGCCTCGTTGATCGAAGAGAAAATCTCCTTGATATCGAGGTAGTAACTTTGGCCCTCTTCGGTCAGCAGCAGCGAGCGATTGCGCCGGCGAAACAGCTTCAGTCCGAGAAAGTCCTCCAGCGACTTGATCTGGTGGCTCACCGCGGCCTGGGTCACGAACAACTCTTCCGCCGCCTTGGTGAAACTCAGGTGGCGAGCGGCCGCATCGAACACGCGCAGCGCATTGAGGGGAGGTAAGCGTTTAGACATTAAATTAGCTACTTTTGTGTAACATTAATCCGAATGATTCGGCGCCGAAAATCGGGCGGCTTTGTGTGGCAAGCCATCGGTAAACGCTAACGGCGTATTGCCATTAGTTTTTTTAATCCGAGCCATTATAATTTGTCCGTTGAGGATGCGCCAGCAAATACCTATAGTGGCGGCACTTCCCGGGCCGGAACGAAAAGGGAGTGGGTGTCGAGGACGCCGATGAACTTTTGGCTTGTGGTTGTGATGTTGTGTTTGCAAATTGTCCGGCGATTCCGGACATGGTAGCTAGGCTACTGTTTTTTCACTTCCTGTACATTTACCCTGTCTGTCCATAGTGATTTTATGCAGCACCGCAAAACTTGCGGTGCTTTTTTTTGCCTGACGGTTACTGGTTGCTTTCAACCATCTCTTTCACATCGGCGCGGTTGATCTGCTGCTCGACGCCGTTAGCGTCTTTATAGCTGATCATGCCGGTATCGTTGTCCACTTTTGGCTTGCCGTCAGCGACAATGGTGCGTCCGTCATTGGTATGCATCACGTAGTTGCTGGAACAGGCGGCCAGGGTGAACGTCAGCATCAGGGCAGAGAGAACTGCGGCTGTTTTCTTCATTGAGGACTCCTTTTTAGTTTTAAATGCTGATAAATACCTTTTATGTGTATAGATGCGATTAATAAGCGCACATTTAATAGCATAACAAACTTTTCCAATTTTGCCAGGCGATAAGTCCTAATAGGCAGGATCGCTTGTCTCCGGCGGCAAAATAGGACAGGATCACCCATCGACTCAAGCCAGTGACAATCAGGGTATGACGCCTTTTAACCCCAGCCTTTTTCGCCAACAGTTTCCCGCGCTCGCGCAGGATGGTATCTATCTGGACAGCGCCGCCACCGCGTTGAAACCGCAGGCGGTCATCGACGCCACGCAGCAATTTTATCGCGATGACGCCGCCACCGTGCACCGCAGCCAGCATCGGGCGGCGCAGGATCTGACTGCCCGCTTCGAGCAGGCACGCGGCCAGGTGGCGAAATTGATCAATGCGCCGTCGGCCGACGACATCGTCTGGACGCGCGGCACCACCGAGGCGATCAACCTGGTGGCGCAGAGCTACCTGCGCCCGCGTCTGCTGCCGGGCGATGAAATCCTGGTGAGCGAAGCGGAACACCACGCTAACCTGATCCCCTGGCTGATGGTGGCGGAACAAACCGGCGCGCGGGTGGTGAAACTGCCCATCGGCGCCGATCGGTTGCCGGATTTGACGCAGCTGCCCGCCCTGCTCAACGACAAAACCCGCCTTTTGGCGTTGGGGCAAATGTCCAACGTCACCGGCGGCTGCCCGGATCTGGCACCGGCAATCGCCATGGCGCATGCCGCCGGCGCGCACGTGATGATTGACGGCGCTCAGGGCGTGGTTCACGGCCCGGCCGACGTACAGCGGCTCGATATCGATTTCTACGCCTTCTCCGGCCACAAGCTGTATGGCCCGACCGGCATCGGCGCGCTGTACGGCAAAGCCGAGCTGCTGGCGCAGATGGCCCCCTGGCAAGGCGGCGGCAAGATGCTGACCCAGGCGTCGTTCGACGGTTTTACCCCACAAAAGCCGCCGCACTGTTTCGAAGCCGGCACGCCAAACATCGCCGGCGTGCTGGGGTTGGCCGCCGCACTCACCTGGCTCAGCGAACAGGACATGGCGGCGGCGGAGCGCTACAGCCGCGAGCTGGCGGATCAGGCCGAACAGCGGTTGGCGCAGCTGCCGGGCTTTCGCAGCTTCCGCAGCTCCGGCTCCAGCCTGCTGGCGTTCGATGTCGCCGGCATACACCACAGCGACATCGTCACGCTGCTGGCGGAGCAAGGCATTGCGCTGCGCGCCGGCCAGCACTGCGCGCAGCCGCTGATGGCGGCATTAGGCGTCAGCGGCACGCTGCGCGCGTCGTTCGCCCCCTACAATACACAACAGGATGTCGATACGCTGGTCAGCGCGTTGACTCACGCCCTCGATCTGCTGGCCGACTGACGTGATTTCCGGAGACACTATGCTCGCCCCCCATCCTTTTGGCCGAGAGATCACCGCCGAAGCCTTGATTGCCACCTTCAGCGCGCTGAAACAGTGGGAAGACCGCTACCGCCAGCTGATCATGCTCGCAAAACGGCTACCGCCGCTGCCGGAGGCCTTGCGCAGTGAAGAAATGGCGTTGAGCGGGTGTGAAAACCGTGTCTGGTTAGGGCACCAATTGCTGGAAGACGGCACGCTGCACTTCTATGGCGACAGCGAGGGCCGCATCGTGCGCGGCCTGCTGGCGGTGCTGCTGACCGAAGTGGAAGGAAAAACGCCGCAGCAGATCGCCGCATTGGATCCGCTGGCGCTGTTCGACCGTCTGGCATTGCGCGCGCAGCTGAGCGCCACCCGCGCCAGCGGCCTGGCGGCCTTGGGCTCCGCCGTCAAGGCGATCGCCGCCCGTTACGCCTGACGCGCCGCCTTCGCCACCATCTTTTTCAGCGCGTGCGATACGGCGACGAAACCGAAGGTGGCGGTAACCATGGTCGCCGCACCGAACCCCGCGCTGCAATCCATTCTTTTTGGCCCTTCCGCCGTGCTGCGCGAAGCGCACACCGAACCGTCCGGCTGCGGGTAAACCAGCGGTTCGCTGGAGAAGACGCAGTCGATGCCCAGCTTACCCTTACCGTTTTTCACCACGTTGAAATCGTGCTTCAACCGCTCGCGCAGCTTGGCGGCCAGCGGATCCTGGATGGTTTTGGCCAGATCGGCCACTTCGATTTTGGTCGGATCGACCTGACCGCCGGCGCCGCCGGTGGTCACCACCGGGATCTTGAAGCGGCGGCAGTATGACAGCAACGCCGCCTTCGGCCGCACGCTGTCGATCGCGTCGATGACGTAGCTGAAGTTATGGTCCAGCAGCTCGGCGACGTTGTCCGGGGTGATGAAATCGTCGATGCAGGTCACCCGGCATTCCGGGTTGATCGCCAGGATACGCTCCGCCATCACCTCGGTTTTCGATTGCCCGACATGCTGGCGCAACGCGTGGATCTGGCGGTTGGTATTGGTAACGCAGACATCATCCATGTCGATCAGGGTGATGGCGCCGATGCCGGTGCGCGCCAGCGCCTCAGCCGCCCAGGAACCCACGCCGCCGATACCGATCACGCAGACGTGCGCCTGCGCGAACACCGCCAGCGCCTGCTGGCCGTACAATCGCGCCGTGCCGCCGAAACGCTGCAGATAGGCTTCCGAATAAGCTGTGCTCATAACGCTTTAATTACCTTCGTAATGCAAATGATAAGGGCCGGAAAATCCGGCCCTTGCGGGTCAATCTTTTCACGTCGTATGCGTTTACCGAGTGGCCAGCAACGAACCGCCGCCGTTTGACTGATTGGCGCTGAACAACTGACCGCCACCGTTGTTCTTCAGCACCCAGACGCGGCCATAGTGGTTGTAGTATCCCGCCGAGTGGCCGGCATCCGGCCCGATGCCCTGATACATGTCAAAATGCTGGCCCTTGATGGCCCCGCCCACGTCGAGTGCGACCATCAGACGCATCTCGTATTTTCCCGTGAATTTACCCTTGTTGTCCAGCAGCGGCACTTCGGCCAGCAGCGTAGTGCCCGCCGGGATCAGCGAACGGTCGGAGGCCACCGAGGCTTTGGCGATCAGCGGCACCGCACTGGCGCCCTTCACCGGCGCAAAAGCTTCCGGACGGAAGAACACGAACGACGGGTTCTGCTCCAGCAGCTCACGCACCTCTGCGGCGCTGTGGGTATCCGCCCACTGACGGATCGCCTGCATCGACATGTCCGCCTTGGCCACTTCACCGCGATCGATCAGCACCTTGCCGATGCTGCGATAGGCGTGGCCGTTCTTGCCGCCGTAGCCGAAGAACACCAGCGGCTGGCCGTTGCCGTAGTCGACATAGCCACTGCCCTGGACTTCCATCATGAAGTTGTCCATCAGCGAGTTGGTGTAAGCGATGATATAGCGATCGTCAAGCGCGCCGGAATAGATGCCCGCGCGATCCGGCAAGCGGCCTCTGCCCTTCGGCGGCATGCGGTACAGCGGATAGCGGAACTCGCCCTGTTGGGTATAGCGCGCCTGCACCACCGGCGTATAGTAGCCGGTAAACTGCACGTTGCCGTAATTGTCGACACCTTCCATCTGGTAAGCGCTGAGGCCGTACTGGCTCAGCATGCGCGTGTCGGCGCCGGACGCCATCCAGCTTTGCACCGCCTGATAGGTGCTGTTGTTGCGGTTAAACAGCGAAGGCGACGCGTACTTGATCTCCATCAGCTGATCCGAATAATCCTTGGCGTTGACCGGCGAACCTTTGGCGTTGGGCTGATTGACCAGCTCCAGCGATTGATCCAGACGGCCGTCTTTATATTGCTGACCCCGATCGGTCGGCTTGGACGAACAGCCCGCCAACACCGCCACCAACAACCCGCCCAGCAGGTATTTGCCCCAACGTCCTTTCATCGCGCACACTCTCAAACTGATATGATCTACCGGCTGAACGATAACAAACGCTCATTGATAAAGGAATCGCTGCAAATAAAAAAAGCCGCACGGAGGATGGTGATGAAAAAGAAGGCAAATTGCGGGCAAATCCAGCAGAAAAACGGGTTTAGGCCAATAAAATGCAAAAAGGGTTTGCAACAAAACGCACGGAGAGTATAGTGCGCATCCATCGGACGCGGGGTGGAGCAGCCTGGTAGCTCGTCGGGCTCATAACCCGAAGGTCGTCGGTTCAAATCCGGCCCCCGCAACCAACCGATGCCGCATTGGCGGTATTTGCGTTTGGCTTCGATAACAAAGTATTATACGGACGCGGGGTGGAGCAGCCTGGTAGCTCGTCGGGCTCATAACCCGAAGGTCGTCGGTTCAAATCCGGCCCCCGCAACCAACCGAATGTCGTACCAGCGGCATAACATGAACGGTGGTTTCGTAGTAATACAGCATCAAGACGGACGCGGGGTGGAGCAGCCTGGTAGCTCGTCGGGCTCATAACCCGAAGGTCGTCGGTTCAAATCCGGCCTCCGCAACCAACTCTTGATGACAACAGATAAGCACCCTTCCGGGTGTTTTTTTGTATCTGCAATCCGCAAAAATAGCCGGACTCGCGCCCGGCCCTGCTTTTATCGGCTCGCCAGCGCGCCGCCGTTGGCGAAATAAGCCTTGATCCCCGCCAGAATCGACTCCGCCACCTGCTGCTGGAAATGGCTGGTGCGCAGCTTGCGCTCCTCTTCGATGTTGCTGATAAATGCCGTCTCTACCAGGATCGACGGGATATCCGGCGCCTTCAACACCGCAAAACCGGCCTGATCGACGCGATTCTTGTGCAACCGGTTGATTTTCCCCATCCGATTCAACACTTCCTTGCCGAACTTCAGGCTGTCGTTGATGGTCGCGGTCTGGATCAGATCGAACATGGTATGGTCGAGATAGCGGTCGCCGCTCTTGCTGACGCCGCCGATTTGGTCCGACGCGTTCTGCGTCTGCGCCAGGAACTTGGCCGCCGAGCTGGTGGCGCCCTTGGTGGACAACGCGAACACCGATGAACCGCGCGCGGCGCGGCTGGTAAAGGCGTCAGCGTGAATCGAAACGAACAGATCGGCGCGCTGCTTGCGCGCCTTGGCGACACGCACCTTGAGCGGGATAAACACATCTTCGTTGCGCGTCATGAACACTTTCATGTTCGGCTCGCGCTTGATCATGGCGCTTAGCTTGCGGGCAATCTGCAGCACGATATCTTTCTCGCGCGTCTTGTACTTGCCAATAGCGCCGGGATCTTCGCCGCCGTGGCCAGGATCCAGCATGATGACGATCGGCCGATCGCGCCCCGCCTTGCCGGCCTGCGGCGCTTCCGGCGGCAGCGTGCGCTCCAGATCGCCCTTGTTGTAATCTTCCAGTAACGCCAGTAGCGGATCATACTCCTCACCGCCGCTGCCGCCCTTGGTCGGGTAGAGATCCATCACCAGACGGTTGCGATACTCCGGTACCGGCGCCAGCGTGAAAATATGCGGGCTGACGCTCTGCTTGAGCTCAAGCACCAGCCGCACGGTATTCTGATCAAACTGGCCGACGCGCGCCTGCTTGAGATACGGATCGTCGGCGCGCACCTGCCCGGCAATACCTTTCAGCACGCTGTTGAGGTGGACGCCTTCGATATCCACCACCACGCGATCGGGATTGGTCAGGGCAAACTGCTTGTATTTCAGCTCGACGTTGGATTCCAGCGTGACGCGGGTATAAGTGGAGGATGGCCAGACGCGCACGGCAATCACGTGCGACGACGCGGCGAAGCCCGTGCGACTCACACTCAGCAACCAGCTGGCGGCAACGCCCTGTAATAAACGACGGCGGCCCAGATTGTGATTAGCGTTTGGCATGCGGCTCCGGCAGTAATAGCTGTTTACAACAGATTAAAAAAACACCAATAAAATGGGGGTGCCGAAAAACTTTAACCAATCATGCCAGCCCTGTCATCAGAAAATCTTTTTATGGTTTTTCAATTTATTAACGATTTAGCGCCCTTAGCTCGCTCTTCATGACGATTTCCCACTTGCCATTAGCGCCATAAAAGAATAAAAATACAAAAATATCGTATAAATATTCACAAGAGGTTTGCCCGTGAAGGAACGTAGTACAGAGCTGGTGCAAGGATTCCGTCACTCAGTCCCTTATATCAATGCCCACCGTGGCAAGACGTTTGTCATCATGCTCGGCGGGGAAGCCATCGAACACGAGAATTTCTCCAACATCGTCAACGATATCGGGCTGTTGCATAGTCTGGGCATCCGCCTGGTAGTGGTTTACGGCGCACGGCCGCAGATCGACGCCAACCTGGCGCAGCATAACTCTGAGCCGATCTACCACAAGCACACGCGCGTAACCGACGCCCATACGCTCGAACTGGTCAAGCAGGCCGCCGGTTTGTTGCAGCTGGACATCACCGCCCGCCTGTCGATGAGCCTCAACAACACGCCGCTGCAGGGCGCGCACATTAACGTGGTCAGCGGCAATTTCATCATCGCTCAGCCGCTGGGTATTGATGACGGCATCGACTATTGCCACAGCGGCCGCATTCGCCGCATCGATGAAGAAGCGATCCATCGCCAACTCGACAGCAACGCCATCGTGCTGATCGGTCCGGTCGCGGTCTCAGTCACCGGCGAGAGTTTCAACCTGACTTCGGAAGAAGTGGCCACCCAGTTGGCGATCAAACTGAAAGCGGAAAAAATGATCGGTTTCTGCTCCTCACAGGGCGTGACCGATGCAGAAGGCAATATCCTTTCCGAACTGTTCCCCAACGACGCGCAAAAGCGCCTTGAAGAACTGGAGGAAGGCGGCGATTACCATTCCGGCACCGTGCGCTTCCTGCGCGGCGCGGTGAAAGGCTGCCGCAGCGGCGTGCGCCGCAGCCACTTGATCAGCTATCAGGAGGATGGCGCGCTGGTGCAAGAGCTGTTCTCGCGCGACGGCATCGGCACCCAAATCGTGATGGAAAGCGCCGAGCAGGTGCGCCGGGCGACGATCAACGACATCGGCGGCATCCTGGAACTGATCCGACCGCTCGAACAACAGGGTATTCTGGTGCGCCGTTCACGTGAACAGCTGGAGATGGAGATCGACAAGTTCACCATTATCGAACGCGACAACCTGACCATCGCCTGTGCGGCACTGTACCCGTTCCTGGAGGAAAAAATCGGTGAGATGGCCTGTGTCGCGGTACATCCCGATTACCGCAGTTCTTCGCGCGGCGAGATGCTGCTGCAGCGGGTGGAAAATCAGGCGCGGCAGATGGGGCTGAAGAAGCTGTTCGTGCTGACCACCCGTAGCATCCACTGGTTCCAGGAACGTGGCTTTACCCCGGCGGAGGTCGACGTGCTGCCGATGCAGAAACAGGCGTTGTACAACTACCAGCGCCGCTCCAAAATTCTGCTGGCGGATCTGTAATCACAGTGGGCGCGGCCGTTGCCGCGCCCGTTCATCGCTTATTCCGTTGCCTGCAACCGTTCAGCCAATCCGCTGCGGCGCTGGGTCGGCGTGCGAATAGCCCGCAGCAGTACCGTCTCCGTAGCGTACAGTGAGAGCTGCTTACGCGCACGAGTGATCGCGGTATAGACCAGCTCACGCGTCAGCACTGGCAGGAAATGGTTCGGCAACACCAGAACCGTATGGTCAAACTCCGATCCCTGTGATTTGTGCACCGTCATGGCATAAGCGGTTTCATGCGCCGGCAAACGGCTTGGCTGTACCGACTTGATGCTGCCGTCGGGCAGTTGGAAATGCACGCGCAGATCGCCGTGCTCATCCGGCAATGTAATGCCGATATCCCCATTGAACAGCCCCAGTGCGCTGTCGTTGCGGCCGATCATCACCGGCCGCCCCCGGTACCAGCGGCCGAGCACGCCCGGTTTGCGGTCGATCAGGCCCGCACGCTGCAGCCTGAGCTCAATGCGCTCGTTCAGGCCGGCGACGCCGAACGGCCCTTCACGCAGCGCGCACAGCACCTGGAAACGGCCAAAAGCCGCCAGCACCGTCGCCGCGTCCGCGCCTTCGGCGGTCAGCCGCAGATAGTCGCGGTAGCCCGCCACGCAGGCATCCAACAGCGCCTGATACTCTTCGCTCGTCGCCAGCGCATAGCCCGCGACATCGCCGAAACTGCCGTTTAGTGCCGCCAGTGCGCGATCCCCCGCGCCGGCGTTGACCGCCAACGCCAGTTGGCCGATGCCGGAACGGGCATCGAAGCGATAGCTCTTGCGCAGCAGACACAGGCTATCGCGCACCACCGCTTCCGCGTCGGCCTGCCGCCCTTCGATCGAACAGCCGGTCAGGCGGCTCAGCTCTGCGGCACGCGCATCGCTGTATCCCTGCTCGGCAAAACGGCAAATATCCCCCAGCACCGCGCCGGCCTCTACCGAAGCCAGCTGATCGCGGTCGCCAAGGAAAATCACCCGCGCCCGATCGGGCAGCGCGGCAATCAGGCGCGCCATCATCGGCAGATCGACCATCGAAGCCTCATCCACCACCAGCACATCCAAATGCAGCCGGTTGCCGCGGTGATAGCGCATGCGCTGACTGTTCGGTTGCGCCCCCAACAGACGGTGCAACGTCGCCGCCTCCGTCGGGAACAACGCCTGCTGCGCCGGGGTCAACGCCAACTGACGGCTGGCGCTGCCAAGCGACTCCGTCAGGCGCGCCGCCGCCTTGCCGGTCGGCGCCGCCAGTTGAATTCGCAAGCGCGCGCTTTCATCCAGCTGCACCAGCGCCGCCAGCAGCTTGGCGACGGTGGTGGTTTTACCGGTGCCCGGCCCGCCGGAAATCACCGCGATACGCCGCGTAGCCGCCACCGCGGCGGCGATCTTCTGCCAGTCGGGTTCGTCACTCGCCGTGCCGAACAAGCGGTCGAGAATGGCGCGCAACGCCTCCTCCGGCACCGCCAGCGATTCACCTTCGCCGCCGATAAACGCCGCTACTTCACCTTCGTTTTGCCACATGCGCTGCAGGTATAAACGCGGCCCGCGCAGTACCAGCGGCGTTGCGCCGCTGCCATCCCCGACCGCCGCACTGGCCGCCAAACGCTGCTGCCAACGCGCGCTATCCGGTCGCCCGACCGCCTCCCACACCGCCAACGCCAGCGCCGGCTGGCGCCCTTCAAACAGCGTGTCCGCCTGCAGTTGCTCCAGCATCAGGCAGACATGACCCGCCCCCGCCTCTGCGCTCAGGCAGGCGGCGGCCAGCAAAATATCAGGCTCGTCTTCGTTCGCCACCACGCGGGCGAACTGCACGTCTAGCGGGCGCAGCGCGCCAAGCGCCACCGCCTGCTCCAGCAGTGCGATCATGATCCTTCCTCCGCCGCCGCAGCCTCGCCACTGAACAAGCGATCCATCCCCTCCACCAACTCAAACTCGGGGAGACAGGTGAAAATGCCATTGCCCGGGTGCGCCGCATCCACGCCGCGCAGGAACAGATAAATCACCCCGCCAAAATGGCGTCGGTAATCATAATCCGGCAACCGATGGCGCAGATAACGATGCAACGCCAGCGTGTACAGCTGGTATTGCAGATCGTAACGATGCTCCGCCATCGCCTGCTCCATCGCCGGCCGGGTATAGGCGCTGCTGTCCTCTCCTAGCCAGTTGGACTTGTAGTCCAGCAGGTAGTATTTGCCCTGCCAGCAGAACACCAGGTCGATAAAGCCTTTCAGCATGCCCTGCACCTGGTGAAAATCCAGCGCCGGACAGCGGGCGGAAAGCGGATCGTAACGCTTCACCAGGGAATCGAGCTCCTTCGCCTGCAACAGCCGATTAATCGGTAAATAGAACTGCAGCTCTGCCTGCTTATGCTGCGGCGTCAGCGCCGCCAGCGTCACGCCGCTGTCATCGAGCGGCGTATTGAGCAGCACCTGCATCCACGCCAGCAGAATCGGTTGCCAGTGTTCGGCGAACCCTTGCTGCTGTAGCTGTTCCAGCAGCCACTGTTCGTCGAGCGGCTGGGTGAAGTCCAGCGTTTCAAACAGGCTGTGCAGGAAGGTGCCGGGCGTTGCGCCGCGCGGGAAGGTATGCGGTGTAAGCGCTGGCTCACTTTCTTCCCCGCGCTCACCGGCCGCGTCGACATCCAGACGCGGCAGCAGATCCTGCATCAGGCTCGCGCCGTGCTGTTGCAAACCGGTATAGCTGGTCACCCGCCAAAAATCCTGGATCCGCCGGGTAAAGCTTTTCGCCTCCAACGCCTCGGTTAGCGAAGCCTGGGGGTGCCAGGGTTCTTCATCCGGCGGTTCAACCAGCGACAGCGCGATACCGCCGCCCGCTAATTGCTGCAGCCGCTCCTGCAGATACACGGCGTCACCGGCTTGCCCGCCCTGCACCAGATAACCCAATGCGCTGCGGTGCAGATCGGTATCGCCCTGTTTCTTGCGCGTGCCCTGGAACAACGGTGCGATGCCGATGCTGCAGTGGTACACCGAGCGGGTCAGCGCCACATACAGCAGACGCAGGTCTTCCGCTAATCGCTCCTCCTCCGCCCAGGCCTGGCTCTCTTCATTGGCGTCGAGATCCAGCAACGCCTGGAAACTGTGGCGATCGTGATACAGCGCCTGTTGCTGCTGGCGGAAGTTGCCGACGAACGGCAGCCACACCAGATCGAACTCCAACCCCTTAGACTTGTGAATCGTGATCACCTGCACCAGATGCCGGTCGCTCTCCAGCCGCAGCTGCTGATTATCGGACTGACGATTAGGCTGGGCGATCTGCTGCGCCAGCCAGCGCACCAGCGCATGCTCGCTGTCGAGCTGCGCCGCCGCCTCTTGCAACAGCTCCCCCAGATGCAGCACGTCGGTCAAGCGACGCTCGCCGCCGGCGCTGGCCAGCAGGTTCTCCGCCAGCTGGCGCGCTTTCATCACCTCGCTCAGCATCGGCAACACGCCGCGGCGCAGCCAGAGCGTGCGGTAACTGTCGAATTCATTAACCAGCGAGTCCCAGGCGCGCTCATCGCGGCTCAGGCCGTCCAACGTCGGCGCGTCCAGCCCCATCAGCCCGGTGGCCATGGCGCTGCGCAGCGTGCGCTCTTGCTCCGGCGCCAACACCGCCTGCAACAACCACAGCAGGTCTTTGGCCTCCGGGGTGTCGAACACGCTATCGCGGTTGGACAGATACACCGACGGAATAGAAAGCGCACTCAGCGCATCGCGCACCAACGCCGCCTCATTGCGGCTGCGCACCAGCACCGTGATATCGGAGGCTTGTACCGGCCTTGGCATCTTGCCGCCCTGCAGCCACGCCTGCCCCTGCTGCCCGGCGCTGAGCCAGTCGCGAATTTGCGTGGCGCACAGGCGCGCCATCAGCTGTTGGTAATCACTTACACCGGCGCCTTCCCCCTGCTGCAGCCAGAACTGCATCGCCGGTTGCGGCTTGCCGTGCAGGTCAAACGCCAGCCCTTGGTTCTTTTCCGCCGCGCTGACCTCGATAAAGGGGATTTGGCCGAACAGGAAAGGCTTTTCTACCTGAGAAAACAGGTGATTAACGCTGGCGACCATCGACGGCGACGAGCGCCAGTTGGTCTCCAGCGTATAGTGGGCGCTCACCTCTGAGCGCGCCCGCATGTAGGTAAAGATGTCGGCACCGCGAAAGGCGTAAATCGCCTGCTTGGGATCGCCGATCAGCAGCAGGCCGCAATCGGGCCGGCCGACGTAAAGTCTTTGGAAAATGCGGTATTGCTGCGGATCGGTATCCTGGAATTCATCGATCATCGCCACCGGGTAACGCTGGCGGATCGCCTGTGCCAGCTGTTCGCCACCACCGCTTTGCAAGGCGCCGTCCAGCCGGCTGAGCAGGTCGTCAAACCCCAGCTCGGCGCGCTGGCGCTTTTCTTGCTGAATGGAAGTGCGGATCTCGCTGAGCGCGCGCGCCATGATCAGGTCGCGCAGCGTCAAGGGTTCATCAAACAGCTCGTCGATCGCCGTGAACAGCGCATGCCGCGGCGGCTCGCCTTTCTTGGTCTTCTCCAGCAGCACCGACTGGCGAAATTTATCCAGTTCCTTCGGCAGCTGGTAGTCCTGAGTCTCCTGCCCGCTCCATTCGCCGACCTTGTTCAGCCAGTTCGGCAGGTGTTTGCTGCTGTAGCTGCGCTTATCGACACCGGACTGGGCGATTAACGCCTCCAGATCGCCCGCCGCCGCCCGCCATTGCGCCTTGATGGCGTCGATGCGCGCGACGATCTGCTCGTGGCGCATCAGGACGGTTTCTTCGTCCTTCGGCGGCCGACGCAGCGCCGGCGCTTCACCGTGCAGATAACCGGAAAGGTCGGCCAGCAACGCTTCCGGGCCGCTCCACTCCTGGCTGACCGCACGCGCCACGCCCAGTGGCAACGGATAGCAGTGGCGACGCCAGAAATCGGCGCAGGCCTGCCGCCGCAGCGGCAGTTCATCCTGCACCAGCGTTTGTTCAAACAGCATGCCGGACTCAAAGGCGTTGTGCGTCAACATTCGTTGGCAAAAGCCGTGGATGGTGTAAATCGCCGCTTCGTCCATCTGCCGCTCCGCCGCCAGCAGCTGCGAGGCGGCGTCGGTCAAATCGTCAATTTCAGCCATCAGCGCCGTAAACAGCGGGTTGGCGCTGATACCGCGCACGCAGGCGATGCGCAGCCCGTGGATATTTTCGCGGATGCGCCCGCGCAGCTCCTCGGTGGCGGCCTCAGTAAAGGTCACCACCAGGATTTCTTCGACCGTCAGCGGCCGGGGAAACGCTGCTTCACCGCCCAACCCCAGCAGCAAACGCAGGTACAGCGCGCCGATGGTAAAGGTTTTGCCGGTGCCCGCCGACGCCTCGATCAGGCGTTCACCAAACAGCGGCAGCGTCAGCGGCTCCAGCCTCTGCGGGGCGACTTCCGTCATGGCGTCGCCACTTTGCGCGGCAGGATCTGCTGCAATGCCGACGCGTTCGGATAGGTAACCCAATCCTTAGGCGCCGCGTAATCCGCCTTGTCTTGCCCGCTGCCGCTCACCTGCGACAGCACCGCCAGCCCCTGCGGTTGGATCACCGCCTGGTGGAAATAATCCGCCAGCTTGGCCGGCGTCAGCTGTTGCACCTGCGCAATCAGCTTCTGACGGGTATCGAAGGCGAAATTGCCGCGATCGAAATCGTTGGCGAACCGGCTGGCTTCTTCGCTCAGGGTTTGCGGCCGCTGCTTCAGCTCATTGATGAGCGCCTGTTTGTACTGCTCAAAGTCCGCCTCGCTCATGTCGCGCAAGCGCTTCTCGGTTTTCGGGTAGAAATCCTGATAGCGCTGGTACAGGTAGGCCGGCTGCTTGCTGTTGCTCTGCAGCAGGAAGCCCACGCCCCACTGGCGCCCCACCGACATCGGGAAGGCGAAGACCGCATACCCCAATTGCTCCTGAGTGCGCAGCTGGCTGTAGAACCACGGCTGAATGATCTGCCCCAGCAGCGAGCTGTAGGCCATGCCGGTCACTTCGTCGTAGCCGGTCGGCACATAGACCGCCGCCAGCGCCGAGTCGGTGCTGCTGCCCACCTGTTGCAGGTTGGCCAGCTGATTCTTGTCCACCACCACGTCTTCGCCGTGCCACCATTCGATGCCGGTACAGCCCAGACGATGTTTCAACGTCGACGCCAACGTGTCGACCTGCTGCTTGCTCATGTTGCCCACCACCAACAGCTCCGGCGTGGCCTCGGCCAGCAGGCTGTCGCGATAGGCCAGCACGTCTTTCAGCGTCAGCGTCTTCAGCACTTCGCGGCGCTCGCTGCGTTCGGAATACGGCACGCGGGAAACCATCTGCACCGGCTGAATGGCCAGCTCAAACGCTTTGCCCTTCTCGGCGGCGTCCAACTGCTCCAGGTACCAGGATTTGGCCTGCGCCAGCTGATCTTCCGTCGGCGTGAAGCTGGAATAGCCCTCGATCAGCGCCGTCAACAACTGCGGCAAACGCTGGGTAAAGCCGTTGGCGTTAAACATCAGGCCGTTGTTCGGCGACGTCGAGAAACTCAACCCGCCGACCGACGCCTGATAGCTCAGTTGATCCAGCGCGAGGCCGGCCAGATAATCCGTCAGCGAGAACAGCACCTGGTTGCGCGCGGAATCCATGGTCTTGGCGTTGCGGAAAGCGACGGTGACGTCGGCCTTCGGCTCGTCGGCGAAATAACGGCTCGGCATATACAGCACGCGCAGGCCGGGTTTATCCACCACCATTTCCGGCTTTTTGAACTCGTGCGACGGTTTGGTCAGGGTGAAATCATCCGGAATGTACGGGTTGAGCGCCGGCAACGACAGAGAAATGCCGCTGCCCAGCTGCTGCCACTGCGTAAAGCGCTGTGGCGTGATTTTGTCGACCTGGTAAGGCGCGTTGACGAAATAGGCCGTCTTGTTGTGCGGCTCATCGGGGCTGACGAACCAGATGCGCGCATTTTGCGGCGTCATGGCATCCAGACGTTCAGCGATCGCCTTGGGATCATAACGATCGGCCAGGTAGGGTGCGTCCAGCGCATGCTCAACCGGCACACGCAGCATCGTGTCCACCAGCCATTCGATGTAGTCCATGTCGCGCGTGATCGACGGATAACGGAAGTCCAGATTCAGAACATGCGAAATTTCGTCGAAATAACTCTGCTTGATGCCTTCGCTGCGCAGCATTTTCAGGTAGTTGAAAATGGCGGCGACGACCTCGTCGCGTTTGGCCAGACCTTTGTCGGTCAGTGAAACGCTGATGGCGAAGACGCCACCGTTGCGATCGACCATCGGATCCGCGCCGGCATTGATGGCGTCCGCCAGCCCCTGCTTCTGCAACCAGTCAGACAGGGTGTTTTTGCTGCGGTTGCCGATCAGGTAGCTGATGTAGGTATCGGTTTTGCTGCGAAACGCGGCGCTGTTGTTATCGATGCGGAACTCGACCTTCAGCTGCTTGCGCGGCTGTGCCGGCACATAGTGAATGATGATACCCTGCTGTTCCGGCGTCACGGCCGGCACGGTGATCGGCGGCACGCTGGCGTCGTGATTCGGCACGCGGCCAAAGGTTTTCGCCGCAATATCCGCCAACTGCGGCAGCGGCTGATTACCGTACAAAACGCCCATCATCAGGTTGGCGGAGTAGTAGCGTTTATAGAAGCCGGTCAGTTCATCATGCAACTTGCTGTCCGGCTTGTCTTTCAGCGTATCGAGATTGCCGCCGGAGAAACGCGCGCTCGGGTGCGCCGGGTTAAGGGTTTCCGCGCCGACCTGCGCCATGCGCATGCCGTCGCGCGAACGCGCCATCGTCAATTCGGCGTTCACCGCGTTGCGCTCACGATCGGCATTGCCCGGATCCAGCAGCGGCTCGGCAATGGCGTCGGCCATGCGATCGACCGCCGGCTCCAGCGCGTCATTCTCCACTTCCAGATAGAAGGCGGTGCGATAAGAGGCCGTGCTGGCGTTATGGCTGCCGCCGTGCTTTTTCAGGAATTCGGACAGGTTTTCCGGCTCTGGATAGCGTTTGGAGCCCATCAGCACCATATGTTCCAGATAGTGCGCCAAGCCAAGTTGGCTGTTCGGATCTTCGAGCGACCCGACCGGCAATGCCAGCGCCGCCAGCGATTTCGGCGCCTGGGCATCGGACACCAGCAACACCGTCATGCCGTTAGCCAACTTGATCGCCTCGTACTGACGCGGATCGTGTTCGCTCTTGTTGATCTTCTCCGCCAGCGGTTGCCATCCTTGCGCGGCCCAACTCAACGGTGCCCAACACATAGCCAATAATACCAGCCCGGCGATACGGGCCAACTGTCTGCGCATATCCAAAATAAACCCCTATTCTGACGTCGCTACGCCCACTCCCTGACGTTGGCGACGTGCATCAAAACCACATAACCAAATCGGTACTCGCCGGGTTCTTCGCCAATGTGGCGGTCCGAAACACGGCGGGTATATGCCTGTACGTTATGTCAGACCGGGAATTACCCCAATGGTTGAATATAACCTTCGTTATTTTTACCACCTCCCGCTGCACAGCACCACCGGGGGATTGTTACCCCAGGTTATGCCGCGCCACCGGCAGCAGATAACGCTCTGTTTCGGCCAGAATTTGCGCCAAGTATTCATTATCCAATTGGCGGAATACTCGCTGCACGTAGGGATCTTCCCCTTCTCCGGGAATGCGCTGATCGCCCTGCCAGGCCTGCAGCAATTTAGCGCGGGCCTTAATTTGCGCGTCTTCCTCCCAGTCGATTTGCTGCGTTTCCGGCAGATAGCACTGGCTCAGCCACGCCCAGCCGCTCTTGTTCAGCAACAGCAGCGGCTCACACAGACCGCGTTGATAGCCCGCCAGCAGCTCCGCCAACTGTGCCTGCGCCTCTTCTGGCGCCAGCGCGGCAAAGCGCCAGGCGGAGTTCTTGCGGCCATACATGCGGCTCTCGCCGGTGCCGCCGGCACAGCAATACACCAGGTGCTCCAGCCACAACAATATGCCGTCCACCGCCGACAGCGTAGCGGGCCGCCAGCGCAACAGGCCGTCATCCTGCACCTGGTGCAGCCAGCCACTGAGGCGCACGCCGGCGATATCGATATCCAGCTCCAGGCTATGGCTCTGCGCCCGTTCCGCACGCACCTGCTCGGCCAGTTCGCTCATTTCTTCCTGCTGCTTTTGCCAATAAATTTCGCCGAAGGCGCCATAGGGCAACCCACCGGCGGCGCGCACCCGCTGGAATAGCCGCTCGGGATCGTCGCCGTCGATAAGCGTATTCAGCAGTTGACTGTTGAACTGGTAACGGCTGAGGTTATCCAGCGTGAAGGGTTCTTCGTCCGGCAACTCGGTCTCTTCCAGGATAAAACTGACGCCCAAGCGCAGCTGGAAGAAGGCACGAATCGGATGGCGATAAAACCGCAGCAGCTCATCCAACGCTATTTGCTGCAGCGCTTCGGCGGGCAGCGGCTGGTTGAACGCCGGATGCGCCGCACCGCGACCATCGGCGGCGGGCAGCCACTCGGCGGCATAGCTTTGCGCCTCCGAGCCCGGCAAGAAATTCTCGGCGGCGAACGGCATGCGCGCATGCCACTTCAGCAAGTGCTCGCCCACTCGGCGGGCGCTGTCGTCTGCACTAAGTTCCTCGTCTCCCGGCAGACAATAGCTTTGCTCCAGGTACTCCAGCAGCTCGGTGACCAGCACCGAAGGATAGCGCGGGCTGTTGTCCTGAATGGAACGGCCGATGAAGCTGATATACAGCCGCTGCTGAGCGGACAAAATCGCTTCCAGGAACAGATAGCGGTCGTCATCCCGCCGGCTACGGTCGCCACGTTTGACCTGCTGCGCCATCAGATCGAACCCCAGCGGCGGCAGCGTGCGCGGATACACGCCGTCGTTCATGCCCAGCAGGCACACCACCTTGAACGGAATGGAACGCATCGGCATCAGCGTACAGAAGTTGATTTGCCCGGCGAGGAAGCGCTGACTGATGCGTTCCTGATCGAGGCGCGCCGCCAGATCGCCACGCAGAATGGTCAACGGCACCTCGTCGGGATAGCGCGCCGCCAGGCCAAAATTGATGGCCTGCTGCCACTGCTGTTCGATCAGCGCCAGCACGACTTCAGTGTCACTGTCCGCGGCGAAGAAGGCATCCAGCAGTTGCCGGCACAACGGCAGCCACGCCTCGAGCGGGCGCGCTTCGCTCAAGATTTGCCGCCAGTGGCTGAGCTGCGCCAGCAGGTCTGCCAACTGCCCCGCCAACTCGGCGGCCAACCCGCTCGATTCGTCGTAAGGTAAAATGCCCTGCCAATCGCCGGCATTGCTGTCCATCGCGTAGCCAAGCAGCATGCGCGTAATGCCGAAGCGCCAGGTATGCTGGCCAGTGGCGGGCAGATCCAGTTCGCGCACGTTATCGTCGTCCAGGCCCCAGCGAACGCCGGATTCACCAACCCAGTGACGCAGCAGGCGCAGCCCCTCTTCGCCGATGGCGAAACGGGTAGCCAGGGCAGGCACCTCCAGCAGCGCCAGCACCTGTTCCGAGGTAAAGCGGCTTTGCGGCAAATCGAGCAGTGAAATGAACGCCTGCAGCGCCGGATGCGCCTGCCGCGCTTTACGGTCAGAAATGGCGAACGGCAGGTAGCGCTCGGCGGGGGCGTTGCCGAACACAGCCTGAATATAAGGCGTGTAGCTGTCGATATCCGCTACCATCACGATGATGTCGCGCGGTGTCAACGACGGATCCTGCGCCAGCATGGTCAGCAGTTGATCGTGCAGCACCTCCACTTCCCGCTGTGGGCTGTGGCAGGCGTGCAGGCTGAGGGAGCGGTCATTCTCATCAAGCGGGCGTTTGCTGACGCTGCTTTCCAGCGTTTCCGCGGTAATACCGATCACCGCATGATCTTCCAACTCCAGCATGTCGCGCTGAACGGCGTGCAGCATGGTATCCGCCGGGATATCGACAAAGGCGTCGACCTCTTGCGCCCCTTCCATCTGCGACAGCAGATAGAGGTGATCGCGCCCCAGCTTGCCCCAGGAGGCCAGCAGCGGGTTGCTGAGCTGCTGCTGACCTTCGGCGTCAAACAGGCGCGCCGCGTCGGCCGGCTCGCGAAACAGCCCTTGCTCACGCGCCTGATGGTAATGACGACGCTTGCGGCTCTGCAAGCGGGCCAGGAAAGCGTAATCCTGAATGTCGCCCCAGTAATAACGACAGGGGTTGGTGAACATCAGGTGGATATCGATATGCCGCCCCAGCGCCTGCAGCGCCTCCAAATAGACCGGCGGCAACGCCGAGATGCCGCAGATAAACACCCGCGGCGGCAAACCGGGCGGGCACGTTTTTGCCTGCTCCAGCGCGTGGATAAAGCGGCTGTACAGATTAGCGCGGTGCCATTCCGGCTGCCCCAGTTCGCGCGTGTACTCTACCAACCGCGCCCAGAGCGGCGCCTGCCATTGCTGAGCCTCCGCCAGACCGTCGATGCGCTCACCGCGCTGCCAACTCTCCAGCCACTGCGGGCGATAAACCAAATATTGGTCGAACAGGTCGGCGACCCGGCCGGCCAGCTGATGAATTTTGCGCTTGTCGCCGTCATCGGTCAGATAGTGCTGCAGCGGCGCAAACGCCGGTTGGGTCAGCATCTCTGGCAGCAACCACATCAGCTTCCAGGTCATGGCGTCCTTGCTGAAGGCGCTCTCTTTCGGGATATCCGGCAGCACCCGGGTGAACATGTCCCAAATAAAGGTCGCTGGCAGCGGAAACGCGACATTGGCGGCGATGCCGAATTGTTCCGCCAGCTGCATCTGCAGCCATTGCGCCATCCCGGGGCTCTGCACCAGTACCACTTCCTGTTGAAAAGGATCGGCCAACGGATCTCTGGCTATCAGCGCGCTGGTCAGCGTCTTCAATAAATCCAGCTGATTGGAATGATAAACCGTGAACATGAACGCTCCTTTAAAACAAAAAACATACCGGCTCAAAAACGGGTGCAATACCAACGGCTCAGCGTTGCCCACTGCCGCTGCGGCGTTTGAACCCTGACCGTCAATCGACGGCAATCACTCTCCGCATCGTCAAGCGCCGCCTCACGTCGCCAGCCTTCCGGCGGTGGTTCGGCATCGAGCCGCCCGGTGACAGCGAACGCTTCCAACTGCTGGTGCGCCAGCGCCCAGGCTTGCCGGTAGTGCCACTGGCGCTGAAACGACTGCAACAGCACCTGATGATACTGTAACAAGCCAAGCAGCGACACCGAGAACAGCAAGGCTGCCACCAATACCTCCGGTAGGCTGAAGCCGTTGCGGGATAGCCGCCCTGCGCGAGCGTTAGCCATCGCAGTCAGCCAGCCTTTTCTCGGGGCAAAAATCCAGCCGCCCCCCTGGCTGCGCTTGCACCTTGCCAGCAGCCTCTGCATCGTCAAACACGCCCCATTGATACAGCCAAAGCGGCTCCCCCCCGTGCATCTCACCAAGGCCGCGTACCGTCACCACCCCCGCTCTGGTAGACAGCCGGGCGCAGGCCGTCAATTCCACGCGCTGCCTGCATAGCCAGGCCGCTGCACTCAGCTCGGCGCGCGGCCAGCGCTGGCTCATCCCCCAACTCAGCGCCGAAGCGGCCTGATTGTAAGCCTGAAGGTAACGCTGCTGATCGGCGGCCAGTAACAGCGTGTTATCCAATTGCCGATGCTGAGCATTGAGCAACATCAGCCCCAGCGCCAGCAGCAACATCACCGCCGCCAGGGTGCTACCGCCTCGCTGGGTGCGCCGCTTCATGGCAGCGCCGCCATTTCGACGCTCCCGCTCAGACTGCGCCTGATACGCGTATCGCTGGCGGAGCGCCCCGTCAGCGTCAGACGAGCCAACGCTGCGCCGTGATCGCCCCGCTCTATCGCCACATGAAACCGCTCAATGCGCACTTCGTCATGATCGAGTAGCCGCTCCCAGCCGCCGCCGTCGCATTGGCTTACGCCGCGCTGCCCTTCCAAGCCGCCATTGCGCAGCCGATAACCGAAATAGCCTACATCCTCGCCCGAGGTGAGCCATTGCCCGCTGCGGGTGATGTCGTAAGCGACGATAACGCAGCTGCCCGCCGCTTCTCCCGATGCCTGGCCGATCAGCAACGGACGGCCTGCGCACTGCCCGGCGCAAAAACCGGCGCGGCGCAGATCTTTCTCAATGCCGAACGCCAGCTGTCGCAGCGTTGACTCCAGCCGAAAGTGCTGACCAACGGCCACGTTCTGCTGGCGTAACAGCGGGTAAGTTTTTGCCGCGCCAAGCGCGATCACGCTGCCGAACACCAGCGCCAACATGACCTCCGGCAGAGTAAAACCGCGTTCGACAGTCAGCATGGCGCGATCCCCCTTATCCGGAGCCCTTCGCTGCATAAACGCAGCCGCCCTCGGGCAGACAGCACTAGCCGCAGGCCGCCTGCCTCATTGCTGAGCTGGATATGCCCCGCCTGCGCAGTATTGCGCAAACCGTAAAACCCGATTTCTTTGTCGGTATAACCGCTCAGCGCAACGTCACGATAAAACGGCAAAAAAACGGAGCCTTCGGCTGAACCGCAATCCGGCGGCGGCACGCCACCGCCCAGACACCAGGGCGTGCCGTTCTTGAACCACAGCAGCGCCGGGCGGTTACGCCAGTTGGCGTCCGCCTGCAGTCGCAGCAAAAACGCCAGCAGCTGTTGGGCCGTGTGTTCCAGCCGCAGCGCTTGCTGATGATAGCGCCATTGCCCGACGCCCCAGCCGGTGAGCATGCCGGCGATCAGGAGCGCCGCCAACAGCTCAATCAGCGTCATACCACGCTGGCGGTCATCGATGTTCGATAGCGTATTTTCGTTCATGCGGCCAGTGTAAGGGCCGTAACAAAGTGGTAAAGCCGCATGCGCAAGCCTTGCGGCAAGCTGCGCAATGTTTTCCCTATAGTGACAAATGGCGACAATAAAATGCGGCGCGGCGCGCAATGCGGATAAAAAAAGGGGCGCAATCGCTGCGCCCCTGGTGTGATGCGGTTAAGGTCAGATCGCGACCGGCGCCTTGATGGCCGGATGCGGATCGTAACCTTCGATCTCGAAGTCTTCGAAACGGTAATCGAACAGCGAAGCCGGCTTGCGTTTGATCACCAGTTTCGGCAACGGACGTGGTTCACGCGTCAGCTGCAGCCGCGTCTGTTCCATGTGGTTGCTGTACAGGTGGGTATCACCACCGGTCCAGACGAAATCACCCACTTCCAGATCGCACTGCTGCGCCATCATGTGCACCAACAGCGCATAGCTGGCGATGTTGAACGGCAGGCCCAGGAACACGTCGCAGGAACGCTGGTACAGCTGGCAAGAGAGCTTGCCGTCCGCCACGTAGAACTGGAAGAACGCGTGGCACGGCGCCAGCGCCATCTGGTCCAGCTCACCGACGTTCCAGGCGGAAACGATGATGCGGCGCGAATCCGGATCCTGCTTCAGCTGTTGGAGCACGTTGCTCAGCTGATCGATCTGACGACCATCCGCCGCCCCCCAGGCGCGCCACTGCTTGCCGTACACCGGGCCGAGATCGCCGTTTTCATCGGCCCACTCGTCCCAAATGGTGACCTTGTTGTCACGCAGGTAGGCGGTGTTGGTATCGCCGTTCAGGAACCACAACAGCTCATGAATGATCGAACGCAGGTGACATTTTTTCGTGGTCACCAACGGAAAGCCATCCTGCAAATTGAAACGCATCTGGTGGCCGAAAATCGACAACGTGCCAGTGCCGGTACGGTCGGCTTTAGGAGTGCCCTCGGCGAGCACCTTGTTCATCAAATCCAGATACTGTTTCATTTGTCCCTCACGACAGTTGTTGCTGCGGGCGACGACGGTACGCCCAAATCATCATAATAATACCGGCCACCACCATCGGGATGGACAGGATCTGCCCCATGCTGATCACGCCGTCGAACAGGCCAAGCTGGGCATCCGGCTGGCGGAACGCTTCGACGATGATGCGGAATGCGCCATAACCGATCAGGAACAGGCCCGATACGGCACCCATCGGCCGCGGCTTGCGGATGAACAGGTTCAGAATGATAAACAGCACCACGCCTTCCAGCAGCAGTTCATACAGCTGGGACGGGTGACGCGGCAGCACGCCGTACTGGTTCAGCAGCGGCAGCAGAGAAGGATCGGCGGCGGCGAGGGCCACGTCTTCGCTGCGCGAGCTTGGGAAAAGCATCGCCCAAGGGGTGTCGGTAGTCACGCGGCCCCACAGTTCACCGTTGATGAAGTTGCCGAGGCGGCCGGCGCCCAAACCGAACGGGATCAATGGCGCGATAAAATCGGAAACCTGGAAGAAGGTGCGTTTGGTACGACGAGCGAACCAGAACATCACCAGAATCACCCCCATCAAACCGCCGTGGAACGACATGCCGCCATCCCAGACCTTGAACAGATAGAGCGGGTTATCCAGGAACAACGGCAGGTTGTAGAACAGCACATAGCCCACGCGGCCGCCGACGAATACGCCCAGGAAACCGGCGTAGAGCAGGTTTTCCACTTCGTCTTTGGTCCAGCCGCTGCCCGGCTTGTTGGCGCGGCGCACCGCCAGCCACATGGCAAAAACGAAGCCGACCAGATACATCAGGCCGTACCAATGCAAAGAAACCGGGCCAATGGAGAAAATGACCGGATCAAATTTAGGAAACGCCAGATAGCTATTGCTCATCTATCACCACAACATGTCTGTTATTTTTCCCCATGCGGGGGCGGCAGGTGCCAAACGGCGACGGACATTACCTCGCGCCTTGCAAACGGCAGCATTGGCCGCTGCGGTTTGCAAGACGACGAACATGCGTCGCGCTGAGGTTGCGCATCATAACATAGGCTTAGCGTGGTCCGGGCCGGCAGCGCGGGAAAAGTTCTGTAAAAAAATCACATCGCGCGGCGATTATCTGCCGCCGCGAATCAACCCGCCCATGCCGCGTCGCTCCATAAACGCCGCCACCAAATGGCGCACTTCCGTGGTCATTTGGGTGTTCAACACCCGGAGCGCCAACACTTCCGCGTCGGCAAGGTCGATATGTCGCAGCAGGTATTTGATGCGCGCCACGCTGCGGCCGTTCATGCTCAGATTGCGATAGCCCATGCCCACCAGCAACAGCGCGCCCATCGGATCGCCGGCCAGTTCACCGCACAGGCTAAGCTGCAGCCCGGCCGCTTTCCCCTGTTCGGCGATCAGCTTCAGCACCTGCAGCATCGCGGGATGCAGACTGTCGTACAGCGAGGCTACCCGCGTGTTGTTGCGATCCACCGCCAGCAGGTACTGGGTCAAATCGTTGGTGCCTACCGAGATGAAGTCGACGCGCCCGGCCAAATGCGGGATCAGGAAAATCATCGACGGCACTTCCAGCATCACGCCGATTTTCGGTTTCGGGATCGCGTAGCCAAGCACCTCTTCCACCTCGCGCCCGGCGCGGTCAATCAGGCGCTTGGCCTCATCGACCTCTTCCAGGCTGGTGACCATCGGCAGCAAAATGCCCAGGTTGCCGGTGCCGGCATTGGCGCGCAGCATGGCGCGCACCTGTATCAAAAAGATCTCCGGCTGGTCCAGAGTGATGCGAATGCCGCGCCAGCCCAGGCAGGGATTTTCTTCGCTGATCGGCATGTAGGGCAGTTGCTTGTCGGCGCCGATGTCTAGCGTGCGCAACGTGACCGGTTTGTTGGGGTAAAGCTGCAACATACCTTGATACTGCGCGACCTGTTCTTCTTCGGAAGGGAAACCGCTTTGCAACATGAACGGAATTTCAGTGCGGTACAATCCCACGCCGTCCACCCGGCCGCCCAACAGCTGTTCATGTTCCGGGCTGAGGCCGGCGTTCAACATCACCTGAACGCGTTCGCCGCTTTTCAACTGCGCCGGCTGTTCGACGTCGTCTTCCGCCAGCTTGCTCAGTTCCTGTTCTTCGCTGATCAGCCGTTGGTATTCCTGCACCAGCACCGGCTCAGGATCGACCAGCAGTTCGCCGCGATACCCATCAACGATCAGCAGCCGCTGGCTGAGCAGAGAAGGCTGGATGTCGGCGCCCATCACCGTCGGCACGCCCATCGCCCGCACCAAAATCGCCGCATGCGAGTTGGCGGCGCCGTCGCGCACCACCACGCCGACCAGGCGATCCTGCGGCACTTCGGCCAGCAATGTCGCGGTCAGTTCATCCGCCACCAGCACAAAGCGCGCCGGCCACTGGGTGGCGCCCTGAGTGGTGTCGTCGAGGTGGAACAGCAGGCGCTGGCCCAGCGCGCGCAGGTCGCTGCCGCGCTCGCGCATATAGGTGTCCTGCAGTTTGGCGAACTGTTCGGCAAAGGCTTCTATCACCTGCTTCACCGCCCATTCCGCCACCGAGCCGTTATCAATTTCGGCGAACAATTCGCGCTTAAGGCGGGCATCGTTTAGCAGGTGAGAATAAAGATCGAAGATCGCCGCGCTCTCTTTTTGCGAGCTGGCGGCAAAACGCTTGCTGAAGCGACGAAATTCGGCGCCGGCCTCTTCCAGCGCCAACGTCAGGCGCTCGCGCTCGCTGGCGGTGTCCAGCGTCGACGCGCGGTAAACCTGATCGAGCGAAGGCTGGCTGCTGTCCTGCCACCCTTCCGCCACCGCCACGCCGGGCGAGGCCGCCAGCGCGCGCACGCGCGTTTGGCGATACTGGCCGAAAATGGCGTTAAGCTGCGACTGTGACAGGATCCCGGCCATCTGCGTGGCCAGGGTGACCATGAAAGACTCTTCGCTTTCGTCGAACTGGCGCAGCTCACGCTGCTGCACCACCAGCACGCCCAACAGCTGGCGCCGGTGAATGATTGGCACCCCGAGGAAGGATCGGAAACGATCCTCTTTCACCTGAGGGACATATTTGAAACTGGGGTGGCTTTGAGCATCGGCCAGGTTGATCGGCTCGGCCCGGCGGCCGACCAACCCGACGACGCCCTCGTCAAACGCCAATGCGATAGTGCGCCCGCGCGGCTTTTTCAGACCGCGCGTGGCCATCAGGTAGTAGCAGCGGCGATCGTTGTCCGCCAGGTAGATGGAACACACTTCGGTGTCCATCGCCAGACAGGTTTCATTGACCAGCAGATCCAGCGCATCCGTCAGACTGGCCGCCGCGGCCACCTTCTCTACAATTTCTCGCAAGCGCGTGAGCATAGTCGGCTTAACTTAACCTCTCTTTCGGCGATAAGCGGGGGCCTGCCGCGGCACCGCCTGCTCTTGCATCGGCATCACGGTCACGGCGAATTCTTTCATCACCCGGCGGTAAACGTCGCGTTTGAACGACACCACCTGGCGCACCGGATACCAGAAGCTCACCCAGCGCCAACCGTCGAACTCCGGCGTGCTGCTGCGCTGCATATTGATATCAGCGTCATTGCACAGTAGCTGCAACAAAAACCATTTTTGCTTTTGGCCGATACAAACCGGCTTTGTGTCCCAACGCACCAAACGTTTCGGCAATTTATAGCGCAACCAGTTGCGGGTCGAAGCCAGGATGCGCACATCCTTTTTACTCAGCCCCACTTCTTCGAACAGCTCACGGTACATCGCCTGCTCCGCAGTTTCGCCAGGGTTAATCCCACCTTGGGGAAACTGCCAGGAGTGCTGACCGTAACGGCGGGCCCATAAGACCTGCCCCTGACGATTACAGATTACGATACCAACATTCGGGCGGTAGCCATCATCATCGATCACCGGACTACCTCGATAAGCTTAAATTCGCATAGATGTCCTGATTGTTTCACACAAGCTACAGGCGGTAAACCACTGCTTTACGGTGCTGCGGGCCGGATAACATTGGGATAACTCACAGATATAGGCAAAGTTATAAACATACCCCAGCCTTTTAAGCCGGTTTTATTCACTTTTTCTGTGGATAGGTGTGTGCAGAACTCGAGGGATAAGCCGGTAAAACTCTCACCCCCTCAAATATCCCCTCATACCGAAAAACACATATTTACTTTAAAAACATATGATTAACCAACAACACGCAATGATGAACAGGTCAAAAATGTGATCTATGCACGGTAAGGATCTTACCCTGGCGAAAGATCCACCAACGCCGTTTTTATCCACAGATTATGCGGGCAAGTTACGCACAAAACGGACAAATTCGTAAAAAACCGCCTGAGTCAAGGCTGTAAATTGAACCAGTGATCGGCAAAAATTTGGGTTATCCCATAAATCTGTGGATAAATAGGTGTAAGATCCTGTTTATTGTCGGTGGCTTCAGGTGAACAAGCCCCGTGAGTGTATTGTCGACCACGTAAGGAAAGAAAAAAAGTCATGTAAAATCATGCTACTATTATTCTTTTCCCCAGGCGACAGCGGTTATCGCTCGCCGTGTATAATTGCAGTACATTTTTCAACCAAATTCGACAGGCTTGATTTATGGCATTTTTATCCCCTTTGCCGCCCCCGCCGGAAAATGAACGGCAGCTGTTCGAGCGCGCTCAGGCGCTGGCCGGCTTCAGCTTTGGTGAACTGGCCGCCCGTGCGCAATTGCCGATCCCCAAGGATCTGAAACGCGATAAGGGTTGGGTGGGCATGCTGCTGGAGCTGTATCTCGGCGCCATGGCCGGCAGCAAACCGGAACAGGATTTTCCCGAGCTGGGCATTGAGCTGAAAACCATTCCTGTCGACGCCGCCGGCAAACCGCTGGAAACCACTTTTGTCTGCGTCGCCCCGCTCACCGGCAACAGCGGCGTCACCTGGGCCAGCAGCCACGTTCGCCACAAGCTGGCGCGCGTGTTATGGATACCGGTAGAAGGCGAACGGCAGATCCCGCTGGCCCAGCGCCGCGTCGGTTCGCCGCTGCTGTGGAGCCCGAGCGCGGCAGAAGAAGAGAGGTTGCGCCGCGATTGGGAAGAACTGATGGATCTGATCGTGCTCGGTCACGTAGAACGCATCACCGCGCGCCACGGCGAAGTGCTGCAACTGCGCCCCAAAGCGGCCAACAACAAGGCGCTCACCGAAGCCATCGGCGAACAGGGGCAACCTATCATGACGCTGCCGCGCGGTTTCTATCTGAAAAAGGGTTTTACCGGCGCGCTGCTGGCAAGACATTTCTCAATCTAGGCGATTTCGTTTAACTCTGGTTTAGCTAACCCTGTCAGCGCCGCGATAAACGCGTATAATTCACACTTTGCATTTATTTAGTATTAAGGTGTGTCGGGCAATGTTCGAATGGATTATGGATCCCAATGCCTGGTTAGCGTTAGGTACGCTAACCATTCTTGAGATCGTACTGGGTATTGATAACATCATTTTTCTGTCGCTGGTGGTGGCCAAGCTGCCCAAAGCGCAACAGAACAAAGCTCGCCGGCTCGGGCTGGCCGCCGCCATGATTATGCGTCTGGCGCTGTTGGCCTCCATAGCCTGGGTGATCCGCTTGACGCACCCGCTGTTCACCGTGCTGGATCACTCTATTTCCGCCCGCGATTTGATCCTGCTGCTGGGGGGATTGTTCCTGATCTGGAAAGCCAGCAAAGAGATCCACGAAACCATCGAGGGGTCGGAAGAAGAGCACCACACCAAGGTGCACAGCTTCTTCGGCGCGATCGTGCAAATCATGCTGTTGGATATCATCTTCAGTCTGGACTCGGTGATTACCGCCGTGGGCCTCTCCGACCATCTGTTCATCATGATGGCGGCGGTGGTGATCGCCGTCGGCGTGATGATGTTCGCCGCCCGGCCGATCGGCGAATTCGTCAATCGCCATCCGTCGGTAAAAATGCTGGCGCTGGCGTTCCTGATCCTGGTGGGCTTCACGCTGATGCTGGAAAGCTTCCAGGTGCACGTGCCGAAAGGCTACATCTACTTCGCCATGTTCTTCTCCATGTCGGTAGAGGCGCTCAATCTGATGCGCAGCAAGAAAAACCGTTCGCCGGAATAACCCTACGCGGAGGCCGCCATAGGCGGCTTCCGCCGTTTCGTTGCCCCCTCATTTCACTTTTTCTTATCAGATAAAGACTTATCTGAGACGCCCCCGGCCAAGAGTTTGCTAATCTTGAAAGAACATTGTTTTCTGCATAATCGAGGATCCGCAGGATGAAAAAGTGGGTAATGGCAGTGTCTGCGCTGGTGATGGCCGCCGGTTTGGCGGGATGTTCCAGCGACTACGTCATGGCGACCAAAGACGGCAACATGATCCTGACGCAAGGCAAACCAGAGATCGACACAGACACCGGACTCATCAGTTATAAAGATGAGAAAGGCAACCACCGCCAGATCAACGGCGACCAGGTTTCCCAGGTTATCGAACGCTAATCACCGCTCGCCGGCTATCGCCCGCTCGAGCGCGGTAGCTCTCATTCGTGTCCGCACGGAATCCGCTTCCCCCATCTTCACCGCTTGGTTATAGTCAGGAAAGGCGACATCGCCGCCCGACGGACTTTGCGCCGTCTTCTGAATTGGGCTCCTGTTTCACCGGGCCGCACGGCCCGTCAGCGCTAACAAGAAAGGAAGGCCGTTAATGCAATACCACCGTATTCCCCACAGTTCTTTAGAAGTGAGCGTGCTGGGACTGGGCACCATGACCTTTGGCGAACAGAACAGCGAAGCCGACGCCCATGCGCAACTGGACTATGCATTGGCCGCAGGCGTGAACCTGATAGACACCGCCGAACTGTATCCGGTGCCGCCCCGCCCGGAAACCCAGGGCCTGACCGAGAGCTATATCGGCAGTTGGATCAAAGCGCGCGGCAATCGCGAAAAAATCGTCCTGGCCAGCAAAGTCTCGGGCCCGGTGCGCGGCACTGACAGCAGCATCCGCCCGCAGCAGGCGCTCGATCGCAAAAACATCCGCGCCGCGCTGGACGCCAGCCTCAAGCGGCTGAACACCGATTATCTCGATCTTTACCAATTGCACTGGCCGCAGCGCGCCACCAACTGCTTTGGCAAACTCAACTATCAATATACCGATGACAAAGCCACGGTCACGCTGCTGGAAACCCTGGAGGCGCTGACCGAGCAGGTGCGCGCCGGTAAAATTCGCTATATCGGGGTCTCCAACGAAACGCCCTGGGGCGTGATGCGCTATCTGCAGCTGGCGGAGAAACACGAGCTGCCGCGCATCGTGTCGATCCAAAACCCGTACAGCCTGCTGAACCGCAGCTTTGAGATTGGCCTGGCCGAAATCAGCCAGCACGAAGGGGTAGAACTGCTGGCCTATTCCAGCCTGGCGTTCGGTACGCTGAGCGGTAAATACCTCAACGGCGCTAAACCGGCCGGTGCGCGCAATACGCTGTTCACCCGCTTCAATCGTTATTCAGGGCAGCAAACCCAGCTGGCGATCGCCGAATACGTGGCGCTGGCCAAAAAACACGGGCTGGACCCTTCGCAGATGGCGCTGGCCTTCGTGCGTCAACAGCCGTTCGTCGCCAGCACCCTGTTGGGCGCCACCTCGGTGGAGCAGTTGAAAATCAACCTCGACAGCCTCGACGTGATTCTGGATGAGGACGTGCTGCAGGCGCTCGAAGAAATCCACACCCGGTTTACCATTCCGGCACCTTAATACCCTGAGGGCGCAGCCAGGCTGCGCCCCGTTTCACCGCCGCTGCGACCACCACAACGCGCAAATCGCCAGCGCAAACACCACGCCAAACCCTACGCCGACGCCCACTACCGGCACGCCCAGCTTCACGACCAAAGAATACAGGCCCAGCATCAGCAACATGGCGGCGTTTTCACCCAGGTTTTGCACCGCGATCGCATTGCCGGCGCCGACCGAATGTTTGCCCCGCTCCTGCAGCAACGCATTGAGCGGTACGACGAAGAAGCCTCCCAGCATGCCGATGATCGCCAGCAAGACGTAGGCATTGAGCATGGTCGTTTGCAGCGCAAATACCGCGACCGCGACGCCGATCAGGATCCCGGCCGGCATACAGCGTTTCACCGTCTTCAGCGTGACGAAGCGCGCGGCGGCACCCGCGCCCACCACGATGCCGACGGCCACCATGGCGTTCAGCAGCGTCGGCGTGGCGTTATCGGCGATACCCAGCGCCACCGGCACCCATAGCACCAGCAGAAAACGCAGCGTCACGCCGGCCCCCCAAAACAGGCTGGTGCCGATCAGGGAGAAACGCGTCTGCCCATCGCGCCACAGCGTAACGCAGGCGGTAAAGAAACTGTTCGTCATGGCCCGCGGCCGCCATGAAGCCCCCGGGCGCGCCGCCGCCAGACGCGGAATATACAGGTTGGCGACCACGGCCCCCGCGTAAACCAAGGCGCAGGCCGCCAGCGCCGCGACCACATGCCAGTCCGCCAGAATACCGCCGGCCACCGAACCGGTCAGAATGGCCGCGATGGTCGAGGCCTCGATCAGGCCGTTAGCCTTGACCAGTTTCTCGCCGCTGGTGATCTCGCCCAGAATGCCGTATTTGGCCGGTGAATATGCGGCGGCCCCCACGCCGACCAGGCTGTAACCCAGGAACGGGTTCCCCCCAAAACAGATCACCAACGCTCCCGCCAATTTTAGGGCGTTGGCGAACATCATCACCCGCCCTTTGGCAAAGCTGTCGGCGATCTGCCCGACGAATGGAGCCAGAATGATATAGGTGGCGACAAAGGCCATCTGCAGGATCGGCTGGCTCCAGTCTGGATACAGCTGCTGCTTGATCAACGCCAGCGTGGCGAACAGCAACGCATTGTCGCCGAACGCCGAGAGGAACTGTGCGCTGATCACCGCGATCATGCCGCGTGACAACAAAGGGGACTCGGTCGAAGGATTCATCAGGCACTCTCCGGCTGTTCGGCCATATGACGCAGGGTGACGAAATCGGGTTTGCCGCTGCCGAGCACCGGCAGCGTTTTCAGCAGGCGAATATCGCGCGGCACCGCCAGCTCCGGGCTGCCCAGTTCGCGCGCCACCCGCAGCAATGCCTCGCGGGTAATAGCGGGATCGGTGGTGAACAGCACCAACGCCTCCCCCTTGCTGCTGTCGCCTTTGACCGTGGCGGCATGCAGTTTTTCCGGCGACAGCCGTTGCGCCAGCAGTTCGACGCTCTCCAGCGACACCATCTCACCCGCCAGCTTGGCGAAGCGTTTCACGCGGCCGCGAATGGTGCAGTAACCCTGCTCATCCAGGCTGACGATATCACCGGTGTCATACCAGCCCGGCTGCAGTACACCATTCGCATCTTCCGCCGCCGGCGGCTCCAGTTCGCCGGGGCGCTCAACCCGCAGATAGCCTTTCATGATATTCGGCCCCCTCAGCTGCAGACGGCCCCCGTTATCAATACCCGGCACCGCGATCAGGCGCGCCTCCATCTGCGGCATGATGCGGCCGACGGTGCCCACCTTGGTCGCCAGCGGCACATTGATCGAGACCACCGGCGCGCACTCGGTCACGCCATAGCCTTCCAGAATGCGGATGCCGTATTTGTCCTGATAGATCTGTTTGGTGCTGTCCGCCAGTTTCTCCGCGCCGGCCACGACATAGCGCAGGCGGGCAAAATCATACGGATGCGCGAAGCGCGCATAGTTGTTAAGGAAGGTCGCCGTGCCGAACAGCACCGTGCAGTTACGGTCATACACCAGCTCCGGCACCACGCGATAGTGCAGCGGGCTGGGGTAGAGGAAAATGCGGCTGCCGGTAATCAGCGGCGTCAGCAGCCCCACCGTCAGGCCGAACGAGTGGAACAGCGGCAGCGACGACATGAAGCGGTCGCGCGGCGTGAAATCGGCGATGGTGCGGATTTGTTCTACGTTGGCCAGCAGACTGGCGTGCGAATGCACCACGCCCTTGGGGTGGCCTTCAGATCCAGACGTGAACAGGAGCAGCGCCGCGTCCTCCGGGCGTTGCGGCAACGCCGCGCGTTGCGGCTGCAGCAAGTGACGCAGGATCCACAGCTTATCCGCCAGCGTGACAGTGTCTTTCAGATCTTCCAGATATACCCAGTTAGCCTGCGGCACCTGTTCCGGCAGGTGGGTCAGCTTGCCCTTCTCCAGAAACTGGCGCGAGGTGACGATGGTCTTGATACCGGCGGCCGTCATCGCGCTGTTCAGTCCCTTGGCGCCGGCGGTGTAGTTGAGCATCGCCGGAATGCGATTGCGCAGCGAAGCGCCGAAGATCGCCGCCGCGGTGATAGTGGCGTTCGGCAACAGCAGCCCGACGTGTTCCCCTTCGGCGGTAAAGCGTTGCAGAATGCGGCTGACACCCAGCGATTTTTTGATCAGCGTCTGGTAGCTGTCTTCTTTGAAAGTGATGTCTTCGATACACGGTTTTCGGCGCCCATAGCGGTGCTGCGCCGCCAGCAAGGCATGGAACAGCGTCTGCGGTTCGCGCGTGTCCATCCGCGCCCGCATCATAATCTGCATCAGCCGATCGCCCGCCAACGCCCGGCGATCGCGCGCACGCGGCGCCTCCGGCATCGGCAGCGTGGTCGGCGGCAAGATGCGAATGTTGATTTGCGGGAACCAGCGGATCTTGAACACCCCAGCCATACGGCCGAACGGGCTGAATTCGGGGCCGTCGATCCGCACCGGCACCACGGTGGCGCCCGATTTGGCGGCGATAAACGCCGCGCCGTCGTAGATTTTCATCAGCGCGCCGGTCACGGTGATGCGCCCTTCAGGGAACACCACGATCGGCCGTCCCTGTTCGACCATCCGCACCAGCTGCTTGATGGCCATCGGCTTGGTAGGATCGAGCGAGACAAAATCGATGTAAGGCCGCAGCCAGCGCATAAACCAGCTCTCGCCGATGCTGGCGTAAACCGCAAACACCGGTTTTATCGGCAGGAATAGCGCCAACAGCACGCCGTCGAGGAAAGAGACGTGGTTCGGCGTAATCAGTAATTTTTGCCGTTCGAAGTGCTGGACGTCCCCTTCGACCCGAACCCGAAACAACAGGCGAAACAGCGCGCGCAGCAGTGAAAAGATCATGCCCTTCTCCCTTGGCCATGGAGGCGTAAATCGTTGTAGGGAAAAGAATACTATATGGCAGGCAAAAAAAAACCTACGCATCCGCGTAGGTTGGTGCAATTGAAAATGGCTTCAACATACAGAGTATGCTGATTTCTCACCAATCAATACCTCTGGGATCACCTACTCTAGAGAGATGTCGTGCAGGAAACTACCGCCGAATCGCAAGAGTTCTGCTCCAAATGCAACCAGCTGTAAATTTCCCGCGTTCTGTTGTAATAACTCAATGAAACTTAAATAATCCTCACGACGGAAAGATCAATAATGATGCGTCATCCGCAGGAAGCGAGTGAGGGGAGCAAAAAGACCATGCGCATATGCAGGTAAGTGCAGCACATGAGGGTTCGGCCTAATCGAGACTGAAGCAGATCCTTTAATCCCTCTTGTATCATCCACGCTAAAGAAATCAATTACGAAAACTATTCTCAAACGCAAGAGCCAAGTTAGACGTGATATCCAACGTGTCATTTTGATCAACGTATGCAATGCGTTTTCTTGCTTTTCAAGCACGGTAACAATAAAAAGACAAAGTCAAAAAGCGCCAGCTAACAACAGAGCCACCTCCAGACCTTGCTGTTATCGTGATCTCACGGTAAAAGTGCGCGCCGAGGATAATTAATTATTAATAATTAAAAGAACCGCAAGCAATAAAACCTATACACTAACAACCAAACAGAATTAATAATTAAAATTGAATAATAAAAACCAATCAATCAGAATATAAATCTATTTTGATGTAAATTTTTAGCAGAATATTGCAAGAATTGAGATTGAAAAATAAAATAACCCTGCATTGAATCGCTAGTAAAAAATTGCGACATCCTTGCTTTATATTTTCAAGCAATACGACTTTTATTTATTTAGTGGCATATTCTCAGAAGGAAACCTGAATGAAGAAATATTTATTTTTAGCCCTGCTACCTCTGTCGTGCACGAGCGTACTGGCCGCAAAAACAGCCAGTACGTCTGTAGATTTCTCCGGAGAAATTTACAATAACACCAGCTGCAGTATTGCTGCCAACACCAATAGCATTGATCTTGGCCGCCATTCCAGCGAAGCTTTTGATAAAGTAAATCCTGTCCAGTTGGAAGGCAACGGCATGGGCAGCATCCCGTTCACCGTAAACTGCACGGCACCGACCAGCATGGGCATTGAAGTTACCAGCGCCAGCGGCGATGCCGATTATCAATATATGGACAGAAGCTTCACCGCATCGCTGGCAAAAGACGCCAGCAATAAAGATATCGCCGTGCTGGGCCTTGCACTGTCAGATATCGCTATGGATGGTGAAACCGTGCGTGCGGCGCTGATTCCTGAAGGCGATGATATTTTTGATTTGACCAATGTAACTGACGGTGCAGATCACGAACAGGCTATTTTCTCTGTTGCCTCAGGTAATCGCTTTGCGGTCACATCAGATGCTAATTACGACAACATGGCGATCGGTCAGAACCTGAGCGGCACATTCAACTACCGTTCATTCCTTACCCCGCTTAGCTACATTGATGATAAAAGCATCCAAATGCAAGATAGCATTGCATTGCAAGCTTCTGTGAATCTTTCGGTTCACTACCTGTAATCACCAGGTGGGGACACTTCGCTGTCCCCACTTATTTCAGCCTCTTTGTTTGGCAAAATACCTTAACGTCCTTTGACTAGAGTTCGTTATTCTCCGCTATTCAGGAAATAAAATGAAAGGTCTCATCCATTATCTCACCGCAATATTTATATTGCTTACTCCATTTTATGGCCAAGCAACCATTAAACTGGAAAAAATAAGCCTTTTGGTCAATCAAGAGAAAGGAGAGACAACGGTAAGAGTCGATAATATCGGTAATTATCCTGTATTGCTATTCTCATCCGTTGTTAAAAATGCATTAAGCAAGCAAGGAGAAGATCCCTTATTCATTCTTTCTCCGCCAGCCGCGCGTATTGATCCGGGTAAATCTCAGCTGGTACGCGTCATGCTTGCCGATCCCTCGGGACTTGATAAAACCCGTCAGCAAATGCGCCATATCTATTTCCAGGAAATTCCCGATATGGGAGAAAAAAGCAACCAGCTTAAGGTGAATACTCGGCATAGGGTCGTCGCTATCGCCACACCCTCCGCGCTGGTGGAAAACAAATCTCCCTGGCAAACCTTGCATTGGCAACAAAATGGGCATTCTATACAAGTCAAAAATCTCAGCCCTTACGTTATCAGGTTAGCCCCTTCCATCACCGTACAACCCAGTAACCAGCAGTTTGTTTTAGAACAACCTTATTTGCTGCCTGGGCAAACGATCGGTACACGTAAGAGCGATAGGCTTACCAGCCCCCCCTCCCGTTTGCACTTCACGCCAATCAGTAACACGGGGCGCGCCATACCCGATATCACGGTCAACCTTGCCCCAATCCAGTGAGGCAGCCTTTGAAATTGCATATACCGCTACGTCTGCTGGCGTTTTGTCTGCCTATAGGCTATGCCTCGACCAGCCTGGCTGACTACGATATTGAAATGATGCGCGCACTTGGATTACCCAGTGAGATTGCTGATTACTTTTCCTCTGGAGCGAAATTCCCCGCAGGAAAACAAGCGCTATTCATCAACGTCAACGGACAAAATCATGGACGACATGAAGTCAACATAGACAAACAAGGCGAATGGCAATACGACGCTGAACTCGTAGAAAGCCTAGGGTTATACCCCTGCAAGCTCAACACTCAGGCAGATATGCTGATGAGCCAATGTTATCAAGGCAGCCGCATCGACAATGAAACCGGTAATAATCAATTGATTTTGCTGTTGCCCGAGCGCTATATCCGTCGACAACCGGCGGACTATGAATTTGGCGGCCATGCCCTGATGCTGAATTATACCGCTAGCCGATTCGACAGCCAAAATCACAGCAGTGATTACGCGGCGTTGGAAACCGGCTTTAACAGCAATAATTGGCTGTTTCGCCATAATGGCACCTATAACAAGTCAGAACGACATCAGGGGTACACGCCTTATAATAGTTATCTGCAGCGGACATTGACGGATCACGACGCCATGATGCGTTTGGGACGAGCGACGTTATCAGATTCGCTTTACAGCGGCATTACCTTAGATGGCCTGCAATGGCTGCCTGACTCGTCGTTGTCATTGAGTCAACGCAGTGATGTGCCGGTAGTCGAAGGTATCGCCGAGAGCCAAGCCAAGGTTGAGATTTTTCAGAATGGCAGATTAGTTTACGCTACGCAGGTGCAGCCGGGCACTTTCCGCCTGACCGATATCCCTGCGCAGTTCGACGCAGTCGATTTGTCCGTCACCGTCACGGAAAGTAACGGTAGCCGCAAACAATTCATCGTCCCTTATCTGACGACCTCAGGACGCTCTACTCCCCGCCAGGGCAGTTACTCCCTTGCTCTCGGGCGCACTCACAGCCTGGAAAAAAGTACAGAAATGCCTTTCATCACTGGCTCATTCTCTTTGCCATGGCTCAACCACCACCAGGTGAGAGGGGGAAGTTTCCTCAGCCGCGATTATCGCGGCATCGCCGCCGGTTATAGCATTGCCAATAGCGATTATCGTTTTACAGCCTTGAGCCACGTGGCGCAGTCGCCAAGTGGAAAGGGCACCAAGCTGCAGCTGAATAGTGCATTGCCCCTGATAAAAAACCTTAAGCTGAAAGCCGGTTACAGCATCCAGTCAGAGCGATACCGTTCGCCCACACAGCTTCGTTCTCCACGTAAAGATGACGGCGAAGGAACTTATTGGCCTGTATCGTACGGTGCATCATCTTCACACCAACGTCAAAGCTACAGCCTGGGCCTAGGCTGGCACCATAAATACATTGGAAATCTATCTTTAGGCGTTACACGCGCTGAAGGGGGAGATAAGCAACAAAATCAACGAGTCTACGCCTTCTGGAACCGTCAATTTGGCGCAACCACCGTTGGCGTTAGCCTGGAAAAAGAGCGCAGCCGCGAGGTTCGCGATAACGATACCAGGGTGTTCGCCACCCTTTCATTGCCTCTGGGAAAAAACCGACGTTATAGCGCCAATATGATAAGCAACGGAAGACATCGTAGCATCAGCAATTCGCTTTCCGGCCAAGCGTTGAATGGCGATCTGGCTTATGGACTCAATGCAACACAGGGCACCCAATCCAACAACGGCACCTACTCAGGCAATGTGAACTATTTGAGTCCGTTCACAACGCTTTCCGGCAGCTATAGCCATCTGTCAGAAAATCAGCAGGCATTTTACTACAGTGCCTCTGGCTCCCTGGTGGCAGACAGCAGCGGGCTAACGCTCTCACCACAGAAAATCGGCGATACCTTCGGCGTCTTGACGATACCGGGCCTCGCCGGAATCAGCGTGTCTACGCCAGGCGGAAAGGTGAAAACCTATGGCAAGCAAGGTAAGGCGGTCATCCCAAGGCTGCGTGAGTATCAACCAAGTCTGATTAACGTAGACACCAGCACCTTACCCCCCGGCGCCGATATCGATAACGGCGTGCGCAAGATCAATCTGGCACGTGGCAGCGTTAAACGTATCAATATCGGTGCCATTAATACATTGCGGGCCATTGTCCAGATTAGCTATGCAGACGGCACAAAACCCGCTATCGGCAGCATGATTTTGGATGAACAACAACGAGTAGTCGCTTTTACCAATGATCAGGGCGCAGCCTTCATTGAACATCAGAAAGCGCACCACGCGAAGAACGATGCGTCTTCACAACGCTTCAGCATGAAACACTCGTCGGGACAGGCATGTTATTTCGCAATTGCTGCCGACACCTCTTCCCGCAATCGTGCCGGCATCAGCCACTCCGAAGCCGTGTGTCGCTAAACGTTCATCGATATCAGGAGAACACATGAAAGTGATTTATTATGGGTTGGCAGCCATAGCCATCAGTTTTGGGGCTAACGCTAACTGCACGCTAACGACCACACAAAACAGCATTTATCTGGGGGAGCACAATATTGGGACACTGTCTCAGCAACCCACTCTGCTGCACAGCGCCCCATTGCAGTATCGGTTGACTTGCGATGAGCCAGTGCAGTTGCAGGGGTTCACTCTGCGGGAGAATAGAAACCTGGCAGAAGGAGGCGGCGCAACCGATGCTTCTAGCTATCTCAGCCTCACGGTTGATGAATTACGCAACGATGATGGTGAGCCCCTTTCCTTTTCACTCGCCCCCGGGCAACCACGCCAAAGACATCTACCCAACTATCGTTTATCCGTCGATCGGGAAGCATTACACATCCTTGTACCGGATAACGAGGTTGGGCAACACTTCACACTGTCATTAACAGTCTCCAGTTTCGCCGCGGCCGCGACACAACTGCGTCAACAGCAACGCGATAACATCCCGCTGTCGACCCAATTGCTGGTCAGCGCTAACTATCTTGATCCCGACGTTCGGTGAATGCGCTGACCTCCACCAGACAGCTCATGGCGTTCGGCCCCTGCGTCAGCGGCGAGGTGCCGATATCGAGCGTCAGCACGTTCGGGTTGCCCGCCTGCTCGACCGGCCGGCGCTGCGCGTCGTAACCCGGCTCGAACCAGGCGCCGGTCGCCATCAGCACCACGCCGCTCGTCACGCCATCGGTGAGCGATACCCCCGCCAGACAGCTGCCGCGTGCGTTGCTAACCAGCACTTCGGCGCCGTCCGCCACGCCGCGCGGCGCCGCATCGTCCGGATGCATGTACAAGGTTTCGCGCCCGGCAGTCTTGTTGTTCTGCGCCAGCGGCGCCGGATCCATCTGGCTATGCAGGCGATCGCTCGGTTGAATGGAGATCAGGTGCAGCGGCCAGTTTTTGGCCTGCGGCGCGCCCAGCCACTCCACCGGCGGCCGCCACTGCGGATGCGGCGCGAAATCTTCGTAGCGATAGCCGGCGATCCGCTCGCTGAACAGCTCTATCTTGCCGCTGGACGTTTGCAGCGGGTTAGCCTGCGGATCGGCGCGGAACGCCTCAAAAAAGACGAACTCTTTGGCCGGCGCGGGCAGTTCGACATAGCCCCGGCGCCAGAAATCCTCAAACTCGGGCCAGGCGACGCCGGCGCGCTGCTGCGCTGCGCCGCATTGCCGGTAGATAGCTTCGATCCAAGCCCGCTCGTCGCGATTCTCGGTAAAGCGCTCACGATAGCCGAGACGCTCCGCCAGATCGGCGAAAATATCGAAATCGTTGCGCGCCTGATGCTGCGGCGCAATGGCCTGATGCATCGCCAACACGTAGCGATCGCGCGACGAGCCGCCGATGTCGTTACGCTCCAGCGAACTGGTGACCGGCAGCACGATGTCCGCCATTTTGGCCGCCGCCGTCCACCAGATATCTTGAACGATCACCGTGTCCGGCTTCTGCCACCCCTCCACCAGCCGATTCAACTGCTGATGATGATGGAACGGGTTGCCGCCGGCCCAGTGCACCAAATGGATATCCGGATAATGCCGCGTCTCGCCGCAAAATTGATAGGCTTCGCCGGGGTGCAACAGCATGTCGCAGATGCGCGCCACCGGGATCGCCAGCCCGGCCGGGTTTTCTCCTACCGGCATGGTCGGCGCGGGGGTATCCACGCGCGGGTTGCCGACGCCGTTCATCGAGCCGTGGCCGAACGAGAAGCCGCCGCCCGGCAGCCCCACCTGGCCCAGCATCGCCGACAGCGCGATCATCATCCAGTACGGTTGTTCCCCCCGATGTGCGCGTTGCACGGAGTAGGAGCAGGTGATGAAACTGCGCACGCCGATCAGTTGCCGCGCCAGCAGCGCAATACGCGCCGCCGGAATGCCGGTAATGGCGCTGGCCCAGTCGGGGGTTTTCGCCACGCCGTCACCGGCGCCGTTCAGGTAATCCGCCAGCTGTTGATAGCCCACGCAGTGGCTGTGCAGGAAGGCTTCATCCTGCGCGCCCAGCCGCTGGATTTCATAAGCCAGCGCCAGCATCAGCGCCACGTCGGTATTCGGCCGGATCGGGATCCATTCCGCGTTGACGAACGCGGGGCAGTCGTCGCGCATCGGGCTAATGTTGATCACCGGCGTGCCCTTATGCGCCAGCTTTTGCAGCCAGGGTTTGAGCGCATGTTCCGCCGCGCCGCCGGAAGAAACCTGAGCGTTTTTCAGCGCCAGCCCGCCAAACGCCACAAACAACTCGCAATGCTCCACCACGCTCGGCCAACTGGTGACGCGCCCGGTCAAGGGCGAGAAAGTGCCGATCACATACGGCAGAAAGAACTGCGCCGCGCCCCAGCTGTAGTTGCCCTGCTGATCGACCCCGCCGCCGCCGCCGAAGTAGAACCGCCGCACCAGCGAGCGTGCATGGTGCAGCCGCCCGGCCGACGACCAGCCATAAGAACCGGTGAACAGCCCGGAGGCGCCGTAGCGATCGCGCACCCGGCGATTCTCTTCCGCCACCAAATCGAGCGCTAACTCCCAGCCCACCTCGACGAAATCTTCCCTGCCGCGCAG
This sequence comes from Serratia bockelmannii, assembly GCF_008011855.1. Classification (GTDB taxonomy): domain Bacteria; phylum Pseudomonadota; class Gammaproteobacteria; order Enterobacterales; family Enterobacteriaceae; genus Serratia; species Serratia bockelmannii. The sequence goes on along the minus strand of NZ_VOUX01000003.1, from coordinate 514,397 downwards.
CGTACGGTCGCTGCCCTCGCGCTTTTGCAGCCACGAGCGGCGCACCGCCGGTTTGCGAATGCGTTTGTCGGAGTAGACCATCGGGACGATGGAATCGAGCAGCGGCGAAGGGTCGGGATCGTCGACGAAGGGTTCACAACGGATAAGCCGACCGTCTTCAACCACGGCGGTATAAGCGCCCCAATGGGCGAGCTGCGGATAGCGTTTAATGGACATGGCATTCTCGGCGCAAATCGGAATGCACAGACGTTACCTCAGCCCGGCGCCAGTGCCAACGTACAAATTGCGCTATCGTTCGGTCGTCGATGGTTATGCGTACAGACTCGAAGAGATTCTGCAACGGCCGCCACAAGTTGCGCACGAGACCGCTTGCAGCCCCGGTTTTTTTCCGCAAAACTGGGGGATGTAAGCGATTACCCAGGATGTGTTGACTGATATGGCTACGATAAAGGATGTTGCCAGGCTGGCGGGTGTTTCCGTGGCCACGGTATCCCGCGTGATAAACAATTCCCCCAAGGCCAGCGAAGGGTCGCGCACCGCGGTGCTGGCCGCCATGGAACAACTGCAGTATCACCCTAACGCCAACGCACGGGCGCTGGCGCAGCAATCCACCGAGACGCTGGGCCTGATCGTCTCCGACGTTTCCGATCCCTTCTTCGGCGCAATGGTCAAAGCGGTCGAGCAGGTGGCCTATGCCACCCACAATTTTCTGCTGATTGGCAACGGTTACCACGACGCCGAAAAAGAGCGCCAGGCGATTGAACAGCTGGTGCGGCACCGCTGCGAAGCGCTGGTGGTGCACGCCAAAAGGCTGAGCGATCAGGAACTTTGCGGCTGGATGCAACAGATCCCGGGCATGGTGCTGATCAACCGCACGCTGCCGGGCTTCGAAACACGCTGCGTGGCGCTCGACGATCGCTACGGCGCCTGGTTGGCGACCCGTCATCTGATCCAGCAAGGGCACCAGCGCATCGCCATCATCTGCTCCACTCACCAGATTTCCGACGCCACCGACCGGCTGCAGGGCTATCTCGACGCGCTGCGGGAACACGGTATCGCGGTGGATGAAAAGCTGATCGCCTATGGCGAACCGGACGAGATCGGCGGCGAACAGGCGATGACCGAGTTGCTCGGCCGCGGCCGTTCGTTCTCCGCCATTACCTGCTATAACGATCCGATGGCCGCCGGCGCGCTGTCGGTGTTGAGCGATAACAGCGTCGACGTACCGGGGGAAATTTCGCTGATCGGTTTCGACGACGTGTTGATTTCGCGCTACCTGCGCCCACGCCTGACCACCATTCGCTACCCTATCGTCGCGATGGCCACCCAGGCGGCAGAGCTGGCCCTGGCGCTGGCCAACCGGCAACCGCTGCCGGAAATCACCAACATGTTCAGCCCGACGCTGGTGCGCCGCCACTCGGTCGCCACCCTCAACAACGCGCACGAACAGCCGTAATGACATCGCTGCATGGGTGAGCAGTCACCCATGCGTTCATATTGCGTAGCCCGCCGCATTTCCCGCTTTTGGATTTTTTCCGCTCCCTGCGTTCGTGCATATTGTTCGAACAATAACCCTTACACTATATAGCATAAAAGCTATATTCTGAGCGCATCATGTGGCAAGTGGTGACCGTCGAACGGTTCGACGACTGGTTTTTAGCGCTGAACAACGCCCAGCAAACCAGCATCCTGGCGGCGATCTTCAAATTACAGACGTTCGGCCCGCAGTTGGCGCGGCCGCACGCCGATACGCTGCATTTTTCCGACGCGGCCCGGCAGTTGAAGGAGCTGCGCGTTCAACATCGCGGGCGCCCTTTCAGAGGGTTTTTCGCCTTTGACCCACAGCGGCAAGCGGTATTGCTGTGCGGCGGCGATAAAACTGGCGACCAACGCTTTTACCAGCGCATGTTGCCCATCGCCGCCATGGAGTTTTCACATTATCTGGCAACCCGGAGGTAGTGCAGATGGCCAAACCTTTATCCCAACTGATCGATAAACTCGATCCCGCCGTCGTTGCCGCAGCCAGGCAAAAAGCGGACAAGGAAATTTTCGAGCTGCGGCTGGCAATGCTGAGGGAAGAGCTGGCGGTCTCTCAGGTTGAATTGGCGAAGCGGCTCGGCATCAGCCAACCCTCCGTCGCCAATTTGGAAAAGCGCGGCAGCGAAATAAAGCTGTCGTCGCTCAAACGCTATATCGAGGCGATGGGCGGCACGCTGTCGCTGGATGTGCAATTGCCCAATGGCCAGCACCGCCGCATGACGCTGTGAAGCGGGCGCCAGGCGCCCGCCCGCTGATCAGATAAGTTCCAGCGCGATCAGTTCTTCGATGGTTTGGCGGCGGCGGATCAGGCGCGGCTCGCCGTTTTCGAACAGCACTTCAGGCAACAGCGGGCGGCTGTTGTAGTTGGAGGACATCGACGCGCCGTAGGCACCGGTGTCGTGAAACACCAGATAATCGCCGATCTGGACCGGCGGCAGTTCGCGGGTTTCCACGCCGCCGCCCGCCTGCTGGGTGAAGACGTCGCCGGATTCGCACAGCGGCCCGGCGATCACCGTTTCGCGCAGCGGTTGCCCCGAGGTAGCGCGCCCATCGGCCGGCAACAGTGAAATATGGTGATAGCTGCCGTACATTGCCGGGCGCATCAGATCGTTAAAACCGGCGTCCACCAGCACGAAGTGGCGGCTGCCCATGTCTTTCACCGCCCGCACCTCGGCCACCAAGACGCCCGCTTCCGCCATCAGGAAACGCCCGGGTTCAATCTCCAGCTGCACCGGATGCCCCAGATGCGCGGCGATGCGTTCACGCGCCCGGTTCCACAAACCGAAATAGTGTTCGGTATCGATCGCCTCTTCGCCGTACTGATACGGGATAGACAGGCCGCCGCCGGCGGAAATGGCGCTGATGTCATGACCGAGATCGATCACCTGCTGCACCATCGCATCGCAGACGCGCTCCAGGTGCTGGTAATCGACGCCAGAACCGATGTGCATGTGCACGCCGATCAGCTTCAGGCCGTAGCGGCGGATCTTCTCCACCGCCTGCGGCAGGTCGGCATACCAGATACCGTGCTTGCTGTTCTCGCCGCCGGTGTTGGTTTTCTGGCTATGGCCGTGGCCAAACCCCGGGTTAATGCGCAGCCACACCGGGTGCCCTGCGGAAACCTGGCCGAGCTGATCCAGCATGTCGATGGAACCGGCGTTGACCGGAATCTTCAATTCGCTGACGCGCGCCAGCGTGGCGTGATCCAACACGTCCGCAGTAAACACGATCTCGCTCGGTTCGCCGCCCGGCTGAAAACCGGCCCGCAGTGCCCGCTCAATCTCGCCCAGCGACACCGAATCCACCTTCACGCCCTGCTCACGCATCAAGCGCAAAATATGAATGTTCGAACAGGCCTTCTGCGCGAAACGGACGGTATCGAAATGGCGCAGCTGAGCGATGCGCTGGCTGATGATGTCAGCATCATAGGCCCAGACCGGGCAGCCGAAACGCTGCGGCAAGGCCAACAGGTTAGCGGCGTTCAACGCGGTGGAGGTGTCGTGCAACGGGCGTGGCATGGCGATATTCCCAATTCGAAAATGACGGCAGATAGAGCCATAGTGCCGCACGCTGAATCGGGTGGAAAATATCTATTTAGCCATAGTCTATTCATTTATGATATGGCTTTCCCCTTAATCGAGCGGCCTCACCATGCACAGCATCTCTTTGCGGCAGATCGAAATTTTTCGGGCTGTGATGACCACCGGCAACCTGACCGAGGCGGCGGCCCTGCTGCAGACCTCGCAACCGACCGTCAGCCGCGAGCTGGCGCGCTTTGAGAAGCTGATCCGGCTGCAGCTGTTCGACCGGGTGCGCGGTCGCTTGTCCCCCACGGTGCAGGGCCTACGGTTGTTCGAAGAAGTGCAGCGCTCCTATTACGGCCTCGATCGCATCGTCAACGCCGCCGCCGGCATTCGCCAGTTTCAGCAGGCGCAGCTGTCGATCGTGTGCCTGCCGGTATTTTCTCAATCGCTGCTGCCGGCGGTGTGTCGGCCCTTTATCGAACGTTACCCGGAAGTCAGCTTCAGCGTCATCCCGCAAGAGTCGCCGCTGCTGGAAGAGTGGCTGTCTGCCCAGCGTCACGATCTCGGGCTGACGGAAACCACCCTGACGCCGGCGGGCACCGAGCGGGTGACGTTGATGACGTTGAACGAAGTCTGCGTGCTGCCGACGGGCCACCCGCTGCTGGTGAAAGATCGGCTGACGCCGCAGGACTTCGCCGGGCAGAACTTTATCAGCCTGTCGAGCACCGACAGCTATCGCCACCTGCTGGATGCGCTGTTCGGCGAACAGGGCGTCGAGCGCCGCATGGTGATGGAAACGCACAGCGCGGCGTCGGTGTGCGCCATGGTGAGGGCCGGCGTGGGGGTGTCGATCGTCAACCCGCTGACGGCGCTCGACTATGCCGGCAACGGTGTGCACGTGCGGCCGTTCAGCATCGACGTGCCGTTCACCGTCAGCCTGATCCGGCCGCTGCACCGCCCTTCATCGGCGCTGGTCACCGCCTTTATCGACCACCTTCATCAGCAGGCCGCCGCCTTTGCCGCCCGGCTGGCCGCCGCCGTCAGGCGCTGAAAGCGGCGTGGGAATATTGCCGAAGTATCAGCGCAGCGTCGCCTGCCACTGCGGATCGGTGGCGAACCACTCCACCAGAAAGTCCAGCATGGTGCGCAAGGTGGCGGGCATCTGGCGGCGTGAGGTATAGATGCCGTAGATGCCCATCGACTGCGGCCGATAACCCGGCAGCAACTCAACCAGTTCGCCGCTGGCCAGCAGCGGCGCCGCCGAATAATAGGGTTGCATGGAAATGCCCGCCCCCTGCACCGTGCCGGCCATCAGCACCACCGATTCGTTGGCGCTCAGGTTGCCGCTGACCGCCACCGCCGATTTCACGCCCTGAGCATCGAAGTGCCACAGGCTTTTGCCGAAATAGGAGTAGGTCAGGCAGTTGTGCAACGCCAGATCCTGCGGCTGGCGCGGGGTGCCGTGCGCCGCCAGATATGCCGGCGCGGCGCACACCACCGATGCGCAGGTGGACAGCGGCCGGGCGATCAGGTTGGGATCCAGTTCGTTGGTGATGCGCAGCGCCAGATCGATGCGCTCCTCCACCAGGTTCACCGCCCGGTTGTTCATCTGCAGATCGACCGCCACCTGCGGGTGACGCTTCAGATACTGAGCGACGGCCCCCACCAGCGCCGTTTGCCCGAGCGACTGCGAACAGGTAATGCGCAGCAGGCCGCGCAGCTCGTCGCTCTGCCCTTCCTCCACCAGATCGATCTCCCCCGCCAGCGCCAGCATTTGCCGGCAACGTTCCAGAGTACGCTCCCCGGCGTCGGTCAGACTAAGCTTACGGGTAGTGCGGTGCAGTAAACGCGCCCCGGCCCATTGCTCCATCTGCGCCAGGTAGCGCGTCACCATCGCGCGCGACATCTCCAGCGTTTCCGCGGCGGCGATCATGCTGCCGCGATCGACGATGGTGACAAAAACCTCAGCGGCGGTAATGCGATCCATGATTAGTCCGATTTATGCAACGAATAATTGCTTATTATCCGGTTTTTCTATCGCTTTATGCAACCTAACATCATTACAACATTAACTGATACCTAAGGACCTCTGCCCATGTTTAAGAAATCACTGTTAACTCTGGCCTTCACCGGCGTCGCCACCCTGAGCACTTACGCCACCGCTGCCGATACCCTGACCATGGAAGTGTATAACCCGGGCGAGAAAAGCGTGTTCCCGGTGTCTTCCGAAATCGTCAGCGGCAAACACGAAGTGGCGCTGATCGACGCTCAGTTCCAGCGTAACGATGCCGAAGAGCTGGTGAAAAAGATCAAGGCGACCGGCAAGAAACTGACCACCGTTTATATCAGCCACTCAGACCCGGATTTCTATTTCGGTCTGGACGTGATCAAGGCGGCCTTCCCGGAGGCGAAAATCATCGCTTCGCCTGGCACCATCAAAGACATCAATGCGACCAAAGACGGTAAAGTTGCCTACTGGGGCTCGATCCTGAAAGACAACGCGCCGAAAACCGTGATCGTGCCGCAGCCGCTGCAGGGCGACAGCTTCACCATCGACGGCCAGAAAGTGGAAGTGAAAGGCCTGAACGGCCCGACCCCGGATCGCACCTTCGTGTGGATCCCGGCGCTGAAAGCGGTCGTGGGCGGCGTTGCGGTCGCCGGTGACAATATCCATCCGTGGATCGCCGACAACCAGACCGTGGAATCGCGCCAGCACTGGCAGCAGACGCTGAAAAATATCGAAGCGCTGAAGCCGCAGGTCGTCGTGCCGGGCCACTTCCTGCCGGGCGCCGCGCAAACGCTGGCATCGGTGCACTTTACCCAAAAATACCTGACCACGCTGGAAGCCGAGCTGCCGAAAGCCAAGGATTCCGCCGCGCTGATTGAAGCGATGAAAAAACACTACCCGACGCTGAAAGACGAGTCGAGCCTGGAACTGAGCGCGAAAGTGCTGAAAGGCGAGATGAAGTGGCCGCAATAAGCGCCCGTGCGTGATTGAACCAGCCCTGGCGCCGCGGTGAACTGCCGCGCGCCAAGCGAGGAGTAAAAATGACCGAAACCACTCTGCATTATATTTTCGATCCGCTGTGCGGCTGGTGCTACGGCGCCGCGCCGCTGGTGAAAGCGGCTCAGAGCCTCCCCGGGCTGAAGGTGGTGCCGCACGCCGGCGGCATGATGACCGGTAACAACCGCCGCCAAATCACCGACGAATGGCGCAACTACGTCATTCCGCACGACAAACGCATCGCGGAGATGACGGGCCAGCCTTTCGGCGAAGCCTATTTCAACGGACTGCTGCGCGACACCACGGCAGTGATGGATTCCGAGCCGCCGATCACCGCTATCCTGGCGGCGGAGAAACTGGCGGGACGCGGGCTGGACATGCTGCACCGCATTCAGCAGGCACACTATCAGGAAGGCCGGCGCATCGCCGACACGCCGGTGCTGGAAGCGTTGGCGAAAGAGCTGGGGTTGCCTTCGGCGGCGTTTATCGCCGAAATGCGCTTTAGCAGCGGCGCGCCAACCGCGCAACACATCGCGGAAAGCCGGGCGCTGCTGGCCAAAGTGCAAGGCCAGGGCTTCCCGACCTTTGCGCTGCAGGACAGCGAAGGCCGCCTGCATCTGCTGCCGGCCGGCAACTATCTGGGCAATGTGGAAGCCTGGAAAAACCTGCTGGGCGCCGCCGCGCTGGCGTAACCCTTCTCGCCCCGATCGCCGGGGCGGGTCATTCGACCCGCACGAACCGCCCTTCGGCCCGCACGTTGTGACCGAACCCGCAATCCCCCCGCGTGTGCATCTCCAGCGCTTGTTTGCCAAACGCCATTGTCACGTCGCAGACCTGCGCGCTTTCCGCTTCATGCTGGTGGTAGACAGCCTTGCCGTGTTCGATCGGCAGCTCGGCGGTGAAGTCGCCCATGTTCGGCCCGTAATACAGCCCCATCTGCGGCATGGCGTAGCCGGAAAACGCGATCAACCAGCGCTCGCCCTGCGGCTTCACCGTCACTTCGCTCCACACGCCGCGCCCGGCGTATTGCCAATACACGCCGGCCAGCCCCTGCGGCTGTGGCCACTGCGCCAGGCGTTGGCGCAACAGGCTCATGTTGTGCTGCGATTTGTCATCGTGCGGCGCCAGCGCCAGATAGGCCTGCGCCTTGAGCAATTCGCCGGCGTGCATCAGCGACAACGCCACGTTGTTGTAGGCCGTAGCGACAGCCTGCTCGCTCAGGCCGCAAAACTCGCTCCAAGCCGCCTGATCGCGAAAGATGTCGGCGGCTTTAGCGTAATCCTGCCGCTGATAGGCCTTTTTTCCCAGTTCGGCGTAGCTCGCCACCTTTTGGCAGTCGGCGGCGATGTCCGGCTCGTCAATGTGCGCCCAGGCCCGGACGCTGGCGAAGACGCCGCAGGTCAGCAACAGAGGAAACCAAGCCTTCATCGTTTATCCTTTCTGCAAAAATTCGGCGCCAGTATAACCGCCCGGCGCCGGAGTGTATGCCGCAATTGCGCCCAGCTGCACGCTGCCGGCGATTCAGCCGCTTTATTTCAAACGGTTAGCGGAGTTAAAACTGCTTACAGTCACGGTTTGTTTGTTACCGGCCCGCAGCCCATGCTGAACGAAATACCGCAATTATCGAGCCGTTATGAACGCAACCCCCTTGCAGAAACACGCCGTGTGGCAGCTGATCAAACCCTTTTGGGTGTCGGAGGAACGATGGCGCGCCTGGATGATGCTGATCGCCATCGTCATCCTGTCACTCGGCCTGGTCTATATCAGCGTGCTGATCAACCAGTGGAACCAGGTGTTCTACGATGCGTTGCAGAACAAAAATTACCCGGTATTCAAGGCGCAGCTGTGGCGCTTTACCTATCTGGCGCTGATTTTTATCGTGTTGGCGGTCTACAAGATCTACCTCACCCAGGGGCTACAGATGCGCTGGCGGCGCTGGATGACGGAAAAGTTCATGGGGAAGTGGTTGGCGCACCAGGCGTATTATCACACCGAGCAGCAACAGATCGTCGATAACCCCGATCAGCGTATCGCGGAAGATCTCAACGTATTGACCCAATATACCCTGTCGCTGTCACTCGGGCTGCTCTCCAGCCTGGTGACGCTGTTTTCCTTTATCGACATTTTATGGCACGTCAGCGGGCCGATGACCTTCGCGCTCGGTCAGCACGCCATCACGCTGTCCGGCTATATGGTGTGGTTCGCGCTGCTGTATGCGGTGCTGGGATCGCTGCTGATCTGGTGGGTCGGCAAACCGCTGGTCATGCTGGGCTTCAACCAGGAACGGTACGAGGCGAACTTCCGTTTCGGCCTGATCCGCATCCGCGAAAACAACGACGCCATCGCGCTGTACCACGGCGAACCGCGCGAGGCACAGCAGCTAGGCGATCGTTTTGACACCATTCGCAGCAACTGGTGGGCAATTATGCGCATCACCCGGCGGCTGAACATTGCCACCAACTTCTACAGCCAGTTCGCCATCGTGTTTCCCCTGCTGGTGGCCGCGCCGCGCTACTTCTCCGGCGCCATTCAGATGGGCGGCCTGATGCAGATCGCCTCGGCCTTCGGCCAGGTGCAGGGTGCGCTGTCGTGGTTTATCGACGCGTTTAACGATTTGGCGACTTGGAAAGCCTGCGTTAACCGTTTGGCCGGCTTCAACGCCGCCGTCGATCAGGTTCACCATCAGCCGCGCGGCATTCAGCTGCGGAAAGAGACCGCCCACCCGTTAACACTGGATAACCTCAGCCTGAACTTGCCCGATGGTCAGCCGCTGCTGGCCGGCGCCGAGATGACGCTGCAACGCGGCGATCGCCTGCTGATCGTCGGCCCTTCCGGCTGCGGCAAGTCGACGCTGCTGCGGGCCATCGCCGGTATCTGGCCTTACGGCGCGGGCGCCATCGGGGTGGCGGCCAACGCCAACACGCTGTTCCTGCCCCAGCGCAGCTACATTCCGATCGGCACGCTGCGCGAGGCGCTGAGCTACCCGAGCCTGGCGTCAGAATACAGCGACGAACAGCTGATGCGGGTGCTGGAAAACTGCCGCCTGAAGCACCTGCAGCGCTGGCTGGATACCGCCGCCAACTGGAGCCATCGCCTGTCGCCGGGTGAGCAACAGCGGCTGGCGTTCGCCCGCGCCCTGTTGATCCGCCCGAACATCCTGTTCCTCGACGAGGCTACCAGCGCGCTGGACGACGAAACCGAGCAGCTGATGTACTGCCTGCTGGTGGATGAACTGCCGGACGTGACGCTGATCAGCGTGGCGCACCGCAACAGCGTGGCGAAGTACCACCAGACCTGCTGGCGCTTCAGCCGCAGCGAAGATCAACCGGCGCGCCTGGCGCTGAGCCCGCTGCCGGTATAACCCGCAGAGCCGGGCGCTACCGTGCCCGGCGTTCGTTCAGATACCGTCGGTCTGCACGTCTTCGCACTTCACTCGGCGGCGCTCATGCCACAGGCTGGTCAGGCCCCGTTTGCCGCACGCCAGCGCCACCTCGCGAAACTCATCCAGGCTCAACCCGTCGCGCTCCAGCATCATTTCCGCCGCCAGCTGCATATTGACGCCGGTGAGCACTTCGCAATCGCCCTGCTCATCTGCCAGTTCGCAGGCACTGCGAAACGGCGAACCGCCGAGCATATCGGTCAGGAACACCACGCCGTCCGGCTGCATCACCGCAGCCAGCGCCGAGCGTAGGGCGTCCCTGAGCTGCGCGGTACTCATCTGTTCGGGGAAATCAACCGCCGCGCAGTGCCGCTGCGGCCCCACCACCTGTTCCACCGCCTGCAACAGCCCGGTGGCAAAACCGCCGTGGCCGGTAATCACAATGCCTGGCATCGCTCGCTCCTCACAAAATGCCGATAAATTTGCCCACTACGCCAATCGCTACGGTGACGCCTATCAGCTTCACCGGTGAGAATCCGCGCTTCATCAGGAAGAAAATAAGCAGCGTGAAACACAGCGGCAATAAATTGGGCATCAACTTGTCCAGCACGTCGGTCTGCAAGGCCACGCTGGCCTTGCCGGCATGCATTACCAGCGGCGTGGACAGGTGCACATACGACGCCACCAGCGCGCCGATCACCGTCATGCCAACGATCGACGCGGCGTGAGAAATGCGCCGGGTGTGGGTCTTCAGCAGCGCCAGCGCGCTGGTGCCGGCCTGATAGCCGTAGTGCGCCAGCCCAAAACGCAGGCCGAAATGAAACAGGTTGAACAGCAACAGGAAGACGATAGGCCCGAACAAGCTCCCTTCCAACGCTAGCGAAGCGCCTATCCCGGCACAGATCGGCAGCAGCGTCAGCCAAAATAACGCGTCGCCGATACCGCCGAGCGGCCCCATCAGCGCCACTTTCACCGCGCGAATGGTGGAGATTTTCTCCTTGTTCTGCTCCATCGCCAGCACCAGGCCGGACAGGAAGGTGACGTCGAACGGGTGCACGTTGATAAATTCCATGTGCATCCTCATCGAGTTGGCCAGATCCTGCGGGTTGCGGTGGATCTTGCGCAGCCCGGGGATCAGCTGATACAGCCAGCCGCCCGCCTGCATGCGTTCATAGTTGAACGACGCCTGCAGCAGCAGCGAACGCCAGGCCATGCGGTTGATGTCGCCGCGCGTCAGCGCCTCGGCGGGCTGGCTGTCCAGATAATCATCCTGCTCCACCTGGCTGGTGGCCAGCGCCTGCGCCATGCGCTGCTCGGCCTTTTGCGCCAGCAGATCGTCGGAATCGTTAAATGCCATCTTCGGCGTCCTCCTGCGGAGCGGGCCGGGCGGTCGCCTCTGCCGCGCCGCGTTGCGTGTTGAAGAAATCAATCAAAGCGATCGCCAGGGCGCCCAGCGCCACTGCCAGGATCGGCAGCTTGAGGAACGTGACCGAGATGAAACCGAGGATAAAATAAGCCACGTAGGTTTTTTTCATCATCACCTTCATCAGCAGCGAGAAACCGATCGCCGGCATCATGCCGCCCGCCACCGCCAGCCCGTCCAGCAGCCAGCCCGGCGCTTTCTGCACCATGGCGCTGGCCGCGTCGGCGCCGAAGTAAATCGGTAGGAACGCCACCACGAAATAGAAGATGAACAGAATGCTGATGCCGAGATAGTTCACCCGTTCGATGCCGCGCCAGTTCAGCTCTTTCACCATACGATCGCAGCGGTGCATCATCGGTGAGAACAGCGTAAACAGCAGCGTGATGCAGCCCTGCACCGCAATCGAGAACGGCACTGCCACACCGATCGCCACTTTAGGATCGGCCTTGGTCAGAATGGCGAACGCGGTGCCGATCACCCCGCCGATCACCACGTTCGGCGGTTGGGCGCCCGCCAGCGGCACCATCCCCATCCACACCAGCTCCAGCGTCCCGCCCACCAACAAGCCGGTGTAGACGTCACCCAAAATCAGCCCCACCAGCGGCCCCATCACCACCGGCCGGTGGAAGTGGGTTAGACCGTCGAACAGGTCAACCCCCGCCAATCCGGCCAACAGCGCAATCAATAACGCATCCGTCAACATGCTTCCCCCCAGGCTCAAAAGAGCAATTTGCCGATCGCCTCGCCCGCTTCATCCGGCACCCGGCGCACTTCGCACTCCACGCCCAGCGCCGCCAGCGCGCGGAACGCGGCCACGTCGCCGTCGTCCAGCGACACCGTTTTGTGCACCTGCCGCTTCCCCTCGGCGAAGTGCATATTGCCGACGTTGACGAAACGGATCGGCACCCCGCCGCGCACCAGCGTCAACACGTCCTGCGGTGTTTTGCACACCAGAAAAATCTTCTGCCTGTCCGCCGCCTTGTGGATCACGTCGATGGTTTTCTGCAGCGTGAAGTAGCGGGTCTGCACCCCTTCCGCCACCACCATGTCCATCAGGTTCTGCTGCACCGGATCGGCGGCGGCCTCGTCGTTGGCCACCACCACCAGGTTGGCGCCGAGGGTATTGGTCCAGGTCACACCCACCTGGCCGTGCACCAGGCGATTGTCGATGCGGGTCATTAAAATGTTCGGCATGTCAGCGGCCCTCCGGGTAACAGGCGGCGTGGTAATCGTCGAGCACCTGCGTCACTTTATGCAGCACCCACTCCTGCGGATCGGCGCTTAATTCGCCGGCGTTCAGCGCCCGCGCCTGATCCGGCAGGTACTGGCTGAGCAGCGCCAGCGGTGCCGGGCTGCGGCGCAGGTTGTCCAGCAACCCGTCGACGGCCTGCTGCACCTGCGGCTGCGGCCAGTAGTAACGCACCCGATCGCTCAGGCTGTAGTGGCGATCGAGATACTGCTGGTGCGGCGTGCCGTGGTAATAGCGGCTCCACTGCTGCGGCTGCTCGCGCATCACCTGCTCCAGCGTGGCGCACAGCTGCGCCGACTGGCGTTCCCCCAGCCATTCACGCTCGATGCGATCGAGGGCGAACAGCGCTTCGCGCAGCGCGAAGGTCAGCGCCGGCCCCACCTTCAGGATGGCGAAGTGATCGCGCACCAGTTGGCGGTAGGCCTGCGGTGGTTGGTAGTCCGTAGAGTGCGCTTCATAGATCATGCCCGGCTGCCTTTCGATGAAGTGGCTCAATGCGTCGGCGCGCTGCGGTTGGTAATGCTCAACGCTGTGGTGATCGAACTCGACGCCCGGCTGTACCACCAGCGCGATAGTTCGCTGCCAGGCATCGTTCAGCTCGGCTTTTTGCCAGGCGATGCGGTGCGTTTCCAGCGTTTGCGCCACCGCCTGCGGCGTGGTGACCTGCAGACCCGCCAGCGCCTCCTGCGCGCCGCCCGGGACCGGCACTTCGGTGCCGATTACATAGACCGGCGCTTCGCCGCCGCTCTGCGCCCAGGCCCGCTCCGCCACCGCGCACAGGCGCGCCGCACGCTCGGCGACCGTGGCATCCCCCAGGGGCGAGGGATCGCCGGCGCACGACATGGAACAATCGAGGTGAATTTTGCGAAATCCGGCGCGAACGTAATCGTCGATCAAGGTTTCCGCCAGCGCCATCGCCTCCTGAGCCGGGCGATCTTGCCAAGCGTTGGGCCCCAGGTGATCGCCACCCAGCCACACGCGCTCGCGCGCCAGGCCCACTTCATCCGCCAGGCGCCACAGCGCATCGCGGAACTGGGCCGCCGTTTGGCCGGTATAGCCGCCGAATTGATTAACCTGGTTGGACGTCGCCTCCACCAATACCGGCGTGCCGCGCGCTTTGGCCTGCCGCAGCGCGGCCTTCAGAACCCAGGGATGGGCGGAACAGACGGAAAAGATCCCGACCGGCATACCGGCCTTGTGCTGCTCGACAAGCTGTAACAACTGCTGCATGAAGCCCCCATGCAGGCGCCCTGCTACCGATCGGCGATGATGACCTCCACGCCCAGCTCGGTTAACGCCCGCTCGTAATCGTCCGGAAGACGGCTGTCGGTGATCAGCCGATGGATTTGTCCGGCTTCGCGAATCATGCAAAAGCTCTTGCGACCGAATTTGCTGGCATCCGCCACCGCGATAATCTCGCGCGCCACCTCGCACATCACGCGATTGAGGTGCGCCTCACCGGGGTGAGGCGTGGTGATGCCGGCGCTCAGATCGAACCCGTCGACGCCCAAAAACAGTTTGTCGAAGCGGTACTGACGCAATTGCTGCTCGGCAGCCGGACCGTAGAGCGAGTAAGAGTTGCGGCGCACGCTGCCCCCCAGCACCATGACTTCCACCCCGTCGTTTCCCGAAAGCTCGTAGGCAATGTTCAGCGCATTGGTCATCACCACCAGATCGCGCCGCCCCTTCAGGAACGGCACGATCTGCGCGGTGGTGGAACCGGAATCGAGGATCAACGCATCGCCATCGCGCACATAGCCGGCCGCCGCGTTGGCGATCAGCGTTTTGACGTCGCGATTCAACCGCCCTTTGTCCCGTAACGGCCGATCGAAAGCGAATTGCTGATTGAGCATTGCGCCGCCGTAAGCGCGCAGCGCACACCCTTTTCGTTCCAGAAAGCGCAGATCGTTGCGGATCGTCACCGTGGATACCGCAAACTGCTTACTGAGCTGCTCCACGCGCACGCTGCCGTGCTCGCATAACAGATCGATGATGTGTTCACGTCGCTTTGCGGTATTCACTGGCATGAGCTGCGGTCCTCAGGTTTCCGGCATCGCCGGGGAGAAGATGGCTTTCGCTCTACTGCGCTGGCATTACAGCAAAGCGAAAGCAATGAAATTGTGATCGGGCTTACAGCCCCGTTTTAGCAAAAAAACCGCCAAAAAACCTTTCGAATCGAAACGAATCGAAAAGCAAAAAGTGGAATGGGAGAAAAATGAAATGCCATGACGAGCGCTAACCCCCGGAGCGCTGAGACGTGGGCTGCACGGAAAGCGAAAGCGGCGCATGGTGCGCCCCACGCCATGACTTTTAGTTCACTCAGTGACCAGGATCACATAATGATAATTATCCTGCGGCCGGCGGGGATTAACCGCCACCATCCCGCCGGGCCATCCCCTTGTCAGTACGAGCCATCTTCCCTACACTTGCGATCAGATATCGGCCCCTTGTCGGTACGTAAGCGTTAACGTCAATCAACGCATCACGCCATGCAGCGCTGATTGACTGCATGCCCTGGTGCGAGGAACCCATGCCGCAACCCGCTTCATCCCCAGCGTCCACCGCGACCCCGCGTCGCCGGTTACACCGCCCTATTTTGCTGATCGTCGGCATTATGCTGATCGCGGCCAACCTGCGCGCCGCCCTGACCAGCGTCGGCCCGCTGCTGGAGCAGATCCAGCAACAGCTGGCGTTGTCCGCCACCGCCGCCGGCCTGATCAACTCACTGCCGCTGATCCTGTTCGCCATTCTCTCGCCGCTGACCCCAGCGCTGGCGAAACGCATCGGCATCGAGCGCACCCTGGGCCTGGCCCTCGCGCTGCTGGTCTGCGGTATCGTGCTACGTTCCCTGCCGCAAGACGCCATGCTCTGGCCGGGCAGCGTCCTGATCGGCGCCGCCATCGCCTTCGCCAACGTGGTGCTGCCAACGCTGGTGAAAAGAGATTTCCCACATCGCGCCGCCGCGATGATCGCTGCCTATGCGGCGGTGATGTCACTGGTTGCCGCCATCGCTTCCGGCCTGGCCGTGCCACTGGCCTCCCTGGCCAACCTCGGCTGGCGGTTCTCTTTGCTGTGTTGGGGTTTGCCCGCGCTGCTGGCGCTGTTGGTGTGGCTGCCGCAGCTGCGGCGCTCCGCCACCCCCGTCGCCAAAGAGCCGCAGCCAACAGAGCTGCAACGCTATCGCTCTCCCTGGGGCAGCGCACTGGGTTGGCAAGTAGCGATGTTCATGGGGCTGCAATCGATCGCCTTCTACACCATCATCGGCTGGTTCAGCGCCTTTGCCGCCAGCCACGGCACCTCCGCTCAGCAGGCGGGTTTCGAACTGTTCGTTTACCAGGTGGTGGCAATCGTCGCCAACTTTGTCATGGTGGTGATTTTGCCGCGTGCGCGCGATCAGCGGGCAATAGCGTTGGGCAGCTCGCTGCTGATCTTCATCGGCGTCGGGGGATTATTGGTGCAACCCGCCAGTTCACTGGTGTGGCTGACGTTTGCCGGGTTGGGGGCGGGGAGTTCGCTGGTGCTGGCGCTGTCGTTCTTTGGATTGCGCAGTCAGCATCATCATCAGGCGACGCTGCTGTCGGGTATGGCGCAATCCGTCGGTTATCTGTTAGCGGCGCTGGGGCCCACCCTATTTGGCTTACTGCACGATCTGACGGAAGGCTGGCGCTGGCCGTTGATCGCCCTGCTGTGCCTGACCGTCTTGCAAATGCTGTTCGGCGCGTTGGCCGGCCGCAGCCGCGTGATCAGCTAACGCTGCGGCGCGATGGGGGCCGCGCCGCCTCAGAGTCGGTGTCCTGCCATAAATCTTCAATAAAGGCGCGCTGCTCATCGCTCAGCACCCATGACGGCGGAATTTTGGACGGTGCGCGACGCTCAGCGCCCTCACGGTTTTTAGCCTGCTTTTTGTTCACGAATCGCCTTCCTGCTTAACCTGCTAACTCAGTAACCAGTAAATCACGGCGGCGGTTAACAGCCAGAATAGCCCGCTACCGATAAACACACACAGCCATGCTCTACGTTTGATATCAGATCCATCCTTGCTCACCACAGCGCCCCCAACCAATAGATTAAACCATTCAAACATTAATTATCGATCTGTTTTAACGATCAATAAAGTCGTTTTTTCCTATGGAAATTTAAAAAACAGCTGCTAGCCATAGATCTGCATTACCGCCCTGGTAAGAACGGCACCGTGGATATCACTGTTATCGGCAGGCGATAACTTGAATTGATAGGCGAACGAACGTGCAGTGTGTCATACCTTGAAAGGTCAAAATTAAACCACTGGTAAATAATTCAACTATCAATTATTTGACTGGCCGTAAGCCAAATCGACAACAGACAGCGCTAAAGGCGGGGGATAAAATGAAACGACATACTGGGATCATACGAAGAGAAGCACCGGCCCGCTTTGGTCTCGCCCGGGCCGGCGTGAGTTAACCGATTCTGCTGACGGAATCCCGGCTGGCATGTTCACGCTCGCTGCCGGTCAGCTCACGTAAATGACCCGAGCGCATCTCAAGCAACCGATCGGCGTATTCGAAATAGTGATCGTCATGGCTGATGGCAAACACCGTTTTGCCCAGCGCACGCAGTTCTGGCAATAGTTCACGATAGAAAATGCGCCGGAATTGCGGATCCTGATCCGCGGCCCATTCATCCAACAGCAAGATATCGCGCTGTTCCGCCACCGCCAGCAGCAAAGCCAGACGCTTGCGCTGCCCCTGCGACAGTTGCGGATTGGTCACCCTGGTGCCGTCGAACTGCAGTTTGCTTTTCATATTCAACCGCTCGAGCCAGGCGGCGACCAGCTTCGCATCGGGTTCACCGCCTTCCGGCCCTTGTAAACGATCGAACTGATGAAAATCGGTGAAAATCGCCGAAAATAGCCGGCGGTAGTCCGGCATATCCGCCGCGGTCTGGGCGACGCCATCCAGCACGATGTGGCCGCTCACCGGTCGGTACAATCCGGTCAACAGCATCGCCAGCGTTGACTTGCCGCTGCCGTTGCCGCCGATCAAAAAGACCAGCTCGCCACGCCGCAGCGTCAGATTAAGCGGCCCGACGGCAAAACCGGGCTGCTGTTCCTTATCTGCATAGTGAAAAACCACGTCACGCAGCTCCAGCGTCTGCCAGGAACGGCAGGCGGCGACAGGGAACGCCGGTTGGTACTCGGCCAAGTGCAGCGTCTTCAGCTTGTTGAAGGCGACTTCGGCGCTGACCAGCGTCGGAAACGCCCCCACCGCCTGCAGTAATGGCGTGCGCAAGAACAGCAGCGTCAGGGAATAGGTGGCAGCCACCGCCGAGTCCGCCCATCCCAGGCTGTTAGCCATAAAGAACACCAGCCCAATCGCGCCTAACATCATGATATTTGACCAGTTGAGCGCACTCAAATGGAAGGTATCGGCGCGAATGATATGGTGGCGGTAAGTTTGCGCATCGGGTTGATAGGTCTGTTCGTACAGCGCCTGCGCTCGCTTGCGGTTTAACGTCAGTTCCTTGCGACCGTCAATCACCGATTCGTAATGATGATAGAGACGCTCTTCCGACTCGCGCAAACTGGCCATATGGCGATAAACCCGCGAGACCAGGCAGCCGCTGCCCACCACGGTGACGGCGACCCACACCGCCGTCACCGCCAACATTTTCGGCGATAACCACCCCAGATAGGCTGCCGACCCCAAGGTTAAAATCACCCCTTGCACCAGTTCGGGCAAGCGCACGAAGGCGACGGTGATATTGCGGACATCGCTGGACAGGCTCGCCAACAATGAGGCGCTGCCTAACTGTTCAAGGCGTTCAATATCGGTATCCAGGATGCGCTTCACTAACTGCCCGCGCAGGCGGTAGACGAAGTAATGGCCCAATGTCGTCAGCGCCAATTGCGATCCCAGCGTGACCGCCATCAGCAATGCCAGCAGGGCGAGAAACATTGGCAGTACGGCCAACGCATCGCCGCCGGCGTCCATCAGGTATTGATTGATAAACGCAATAATACCGATGCCTAAGCCGGCGCTGGTCATGGTCAATGCCATAACCGCCAGAAATGGCCAACGATACTGGTGATAAACCACCCGTAGCAGTTCCATGAAAAAACCTCTGAAGTCGCGATCTGGCAGGCATTGTAAGCGGCACGAGAATGAGATCAAGACGAATTCTCATTGCTCGCGCAGCCTCTGATTTCGACGCCAAGGGCATTTTGATGATTGCTTATTGAAACGAGAGACTTACACTGACGCCTCTATCCGCTGAAGGGAACAGCCGATTATGCTCGCCACTCACGAATACGCCAACGACCTGATTCTGTTCGCCCTGATTGTCGACTACGGCTCGTTCAGCAAGGCCGCGGAGAGCGCCGGCATCACCAGTTCGGTGGTCAGTAAACGCATCGGGCGGCTGGAGAAATCCCTGGGCGCCCGGCTGCTGTACCGCACCACGCGCAGCCTGACGCTGACCGAAAGCGGCCAGGCGCTCTACCAACAGGCCAAAGAGATCGGCGCCAAAGTGCAGGAGGCACTGTACGCCGTCAGCGAAAAAAGCGAAGAATTAACCGGTACCATCCGCATGTCGGTGCCGACCATTTCGGGCGAGCTGCTGCTGAGCGAGAGCGTGGCGGAGTTTTGCGCACTGCATCCCAGTCTAAAGGTCGAAATGCGGCTGGAAAACCGCTTCGTCGATCTGGTGGAAGAAGGCATCGATCTGGCGATCCGTACCGGCACTATGCCAGATTCGAGCCTGATTGCCCGGCCGATCTTCGATTCCCGCTGGGTGATCGTCTGCTCGCCGGGCTATTTGGAAAGCCACCCGGAACCGCGCAGCGCCGAAGACCTGCTCGGCCACAATTGCCTGACCTACACCTACCAGGAGAGCGGCACCGCCAACTGGCTGATGAAACGGCCGGGGCGCAACGAAATCTACGAGCTGCAGGTTAACGGCAACCTGTCGGCCAACAATGCGCGGGCGATCCGCAAAGCGGTGATCGGCGGCCACGGCATCGCCATGGTGCCGCGCTGCATGGTGTATGAAGATTTGCAGGACGGCAAACTGACGGAGATCCTGGCCGGCCACTGCGGCAAAGTTTTGGGCATTTACGCCGTCTATCCTTACACCCGCAATCTGCCGTTAAAAACCCGTCTGCTGATCGAACATATCATCGGTTCCTACCAAAATATCGGCCATTACTTTTGAGTTTTCTTCTCTGATTATTTCCCCTCGGCCACAAAAGACCGCGGGGATTACGGCATTTTTGGACATAATCTATTGAACATTACGGCTTAATTAATGTGATATCGCGCATTCATCACACATAAAAACCTTCTATCAAACTGATTTTAAAGCAGTTAATTTACCCCCTCCCGTCGACCAATTTCCCGCCGCCAACGCCGTTCGCCGATGTTAAAAAATTACCGCATGGCATCGTCGCCATCGTTGTGATTAGAATGAAAATGTTGCGGTAATTAACCTTTCAGCTACATATCTCTGCCCATAAAAATAATAACCCTGAGGATCTTATGCCCCTGCTTTTTAGTATTGCGCCCATCGTCCTACTGATTTGGATGATGACCAAAAGGAATGGCGTGCCCTCTTACCTCGCCCTGCCGCTGACGGCCGCCGTGGTGTATGCCGTCCAGCTCCTGTGGTTCGATGCCTCGCTGCGGCTGCTGCATGCCAATATCATCACCGCGCTGGTGTCGACGCTGACGCCGATCACCATCATCGCCGGCGCCATCCTGCTCAATAAACTGATGCAGGTAAGCGGCGCGGAAAACGTGGTGCGCCGCTGGCTGGAAACCATCAGCCCCAATCCCGTGGCCCAGCTGATGATTATCGGCTGGGCGTTCGCCTTTATGATTGAGGGCGCCAGCGGCTTCGGCACACCGGCCGCCATCGCCGCGCCGATTCTGGTCGGGCTCGGCTTCAACCCGCTGCGCGTCGCCCTGCTGACGCTGGTGATGAACTCGGTACCGGTCTCCTTCGGCGCCGTGGGCACCCCCACCTGGTTCGGCTTTGCCAATCTCGGCCTGTCGGACGCCAGCCTGCTGGAGATCGGCCGGCAAACCGCGCTGATCCACTTTATCGCCGGCTTCGTTATTCCTCTGCTGGCGCTGCGCTTTATCGTTTCCTGGCAGGATATCCGCCGCAACCTGCCCTTTATCCTGCTCAGCGTGCTGAGCTGCACCGTGCCTTATCTGCTGCTGGCCCAGGTGAACTATGAGTTCCCGGCGCTGGTCGGCGGCGCCATCGGCCTGGCGCTCTCGGTGCTGCTGGCACGCGGCGGCATCGGTCTCGCCCGCAGCGACAAACTGCAGAACGCCGGGCAGGCGGTGCCGTTCTTGCAGGTGGTCAAGGCCATGACCCCGACCCTGCTACTGATTGCTATTCTGATAGTGACGCGCGTGCATCAGTTGGGCCTGAAGGCGCTGCTCAACAACACCACGCTGCTGTGGCAGGAAAACCTCGGCTGGCTCGGGGAGCTGCGCATTAGTCAGGCGCTGATCGTCGAACTGCAGCAGGTACTGGGCACCTCCGCCGCCGCCGGCTACAAAACGCTGTATGTCCCGGCGCTGATCCCGTTCCTGTTGGTGGTGGTGCTGTGTATTCCGCTGTTCCGTCTGAATGGCGGCCAGGTGCGGCAAATGTTCAGCGAAACCGGCGGGCGCATCGCGCGGCCCTTTATCGCGCTTTTCGGCGCGCTGGTGATGGTCAACCTGATGATGCAGGGCGGCGACAACGCGCCGGTGATCCTGATCGGGAAAGCGTTGGCGGCGCTGACCGGCGAGAGCTGGCTGCTGTTCTCTTCGTTCCTCGGTGCGCTGGGCTCGTTCTTCTCCGGTTCCAATACCGTTTCGAACCTGACGTTCGGCGGCATTCAGCAATCGATCGCCCAGAGCAGCGGCCTTGACGTCAATCTGACGCTGGCCCTGCAGTCCGTCGGCGGCGCCATGGGCAACATGGTGTGCCTGAACAACATTATCGCGGTCTGTTCGATCCTCGGGATCGGTAACGCCGAAGGCAAAATCATCAGAAAGACCGTGCTGCCGATGCTGGCGTACGGCGGGATTGCGGCCGGTATGGCAGCGATCCTCACGCTCTGACTGAACACTCGTTATCGCAAGCAAGACAAGAAGGTAAACACTATGATCATCTCCGCGTCAACCGACTACCGGGCCGCCGCCCAGGCCAAACTGCCGCCGTTTCTGTTTCACTACATCGACGGCGGGGCCTACGCGGAGCATACGCTGAAGCGCAATACCGCAGATCTGGCCGATATTGCCCTGCGCCAGCGCGTGCTGCGCAATATGTCCGAACTCAGCCTGGAGACCACGCTGTTCGGCGAGCAGCTGGCGATGCCGGTTGCGCTGGGGCCGGTGGGGCTGACCGGCATGTACGCCCGCCGCGGCGAAGTGCAGGCCGCGCGTGCCGCGGCCAAAAAAGGCATTCCGTTCACGCTGTCCACCGTGTCGGTCTGCCCGATCGAAGAGGTAGCGCCGGCGATCGATCGGCCGATGTGGTTCCAGCTCTACGTGCTGAAAGATCGCGGCTTTATGCGCAACGCACTGGAGCGCGCCAAGGCCGCCGGCGTGAAAACGCTGGTGTTTACCGTCGACATGCCGGTGCCCGGCGCCCGTTACCGCGACGCCCACTCGGGAATGAGCGGCCCTAACGCCGCCCTGCGCCGCGTTCTGCAGGCGTTTACCCATCCGCAGTGGGCCTGGGATGTCGGCCTGTTCGGCAAGCCGCACGATCTGGGCAACGTCTCGGCCTACCGCGGCAAACCGACCAGCCTGGAAGACTACATCGGCTGGCTGGGCGCCAACTTCGATCCGTCGATTTCCTGGAAAGATCTGGAGTGGATCCGCGAATTCTGGGACGGCCCGATGATCATCAAAGGCATTCTGGATCCGGAAGACGCCAAAGACGCGGTGCGCTTCGGCGCCGACGGCATCATCGTCTCCAACCACGGCGGCCGCCAGCTGGACGGCGTGCTGTCGACCGCGCGCGCCATGCCGGCGATCGCCGACGCAGTGAAAGGCGACATTACCCTGTTGGCCGACTCCGGCATCCGCAGCGGCCTGGACGTGGTGCGCATGATCGCGCTGGGCGCCGACAGCGTGCTGCTGGGGCGCGCCTTCGTCTATGCGCTGGCGGCGGCGGGCGAAGCCGGGGTGGCCAACTTGCTGGATCTGATCGACAAGGAAATGCGCGTCGCTATGACGCTCACCGGCGCGAAATCCATCACGGAGATCAACGCCGGATCGCTGGTCAGAAACGCCTGATTCACAGCGGCTGCACGCCCTCCGGGTACGCGTTGTAGCTCATCTTGCTGATGAATGCCCCGGCCGGTGACACCAGCACCCGGCCGGCGGCGTCCAGCCCGAGGAAGGTGCCGGTGCAGCGTCCGGAGATAAAGTCGAGGAAGAACACCGAGCACACCGGGATAATCTTTTCCCGGAAGGTGAACAGGAACATCTCATCCTCAAACTTGTAGTAAGTGGCGTAGTCCATGTCGCCGTGGCCGAACTGTTCGCCGCGCAGGTTTTGCCAGGCGTAGCGCTCGGTGTTGACGTAGAAGTGCTCGTAGTAATGGTTGGGGCTGTAGACGTTCAGCGTGCGATAGCCGATCAGCTCGCGGGTCAAATGCGGTGCGATGCCGCCCGGCGTGACGCCTGCAATCAGCCCAACGTGGAAGCTTTGCTTGAGGCGAGACCCCTTTTCTACCGCATGTTCAGGCAGTAGCGTGCTGCGCACCAGCAGCGCCCGGCCGCTGTCGCGGTTGAGCACCAGCGTCAGGCATTCGTTGCCCGGCGACTGCAGCGGAATATTGAAGAAATAGCGTGCGGCGGAGGTTTGCACCTCTTCGTAAGCGTCCTCGCCGCTCTCCCCGCCCCAGGCCCAGAGCACCCGTTGCCGATCGGCGCTGAAACGCAGCGTGAAGTCCCCGCCGTCTTCAAAGGCGATCTGCAACGTTTTGCCGCGCCAGTCCTGGGTGCCCGGCAGCCGGTTGGTGTCGATGCCGCGTGCGAAATCGTCGTAATTCTTCCAGTCCGGTTCGGCATTTTGATTCAGTACGGATTGTTCTGCTGACATCTTCGCTCTCCTTGATTGAATGGGATAAAACCGTCTTACACGTCGGCGACGCTCGCCGGTTTCACCGTTCTGCGGCTCACCACCGCGGGTGCAGTTTCATCGAGAAAACAGCTCAGTACGCCGGCGCAGACCGCGCCGGCAGCCGCCAGCCACATCACGCTGACCAGGCCATAGCGATCGGCGATCAGCCCGGCGATAAACGGCGCCAGGCAGCCGCCAATCACCTCGCCGATCCCCATCACCAGCCCTAATGCGGTGGCAATACGGGCTGGCGATACCGTTTCAGACGGGATGGTGGCCATAAACAGCGTGAAGCAGCCGAGGCCGGTATAAGACAGGAACACCAGCACGCCCAGCAGCCACGGGTTGTCGACGTAGCTCAGGAACAGCGGGCAGCACACCGCCAGCAGCGAAAAGAAAATCAGCGTCGGTTTGCGCCCAAGGCGATCGGAGATCGCCGGTACCGCCACGCCCCAGAAGACCCAGGCGGCGCCGATGGCGCTCATGATGCCGCCCATCGTGCCTTCACCGAAGCCACGGTCGGTCACCAAAAAGTTAGGGGTGAAGGTAATGATGATCATGAACCAGGTGACGAACACGCAGGAAATCAGAATGCACAGCGCCACGTTCTTGATTTTGAACAGCTCGCCGTAAGCGGCTTTGCCCGCCGCCTTACCGGTCGCCGGCGCGGCGATAAAGGCGGGATCCTTTTTGCCGTTCACATGGCGATAGATCAACCACGCCAGAATGATGCCCGGCACGGCGGTCAGGTGAAACGCCATGCTCCAGCCCCACTTCTGCGCCAGATAGATGATCAGCGGCGGCGCGATAATGCCGCCCAGCAGCCCCGGCGCCGCGCCCTGGATCAATCCCATGTTGAAACCGCGGCGCTGCGGCTGCGATTTTTCCACCATCAACGATTGCGCGATCGGCAAAACCGGCCCTTCGGCGATCCCCATCAGCGCCCGGAAGATCAATAGCATGGCAAACCCGCTGACCAACCCCGACAGCGCGGAGAACAGCGAAAACACCAGGATCGACAGGATCAGCATCGGTTTGCGGATATTAAAGCGATCGGCTATCGCCCCCAGCCCCGCGCCAGACAGCGCCCAAGTCAATGCCAGCACCGCCGACAGCGTGCCGAGATGCACGTTGCTGAGCTTGAGGTCGGCGGCAATCATCGGAAACAGAAACGAGATGGTCAGACGATCGACGAACACGCAGCCGAAGACGAAAAACAAAATAATCAGCAACCGGTTCTCTTCACTTAATGCGCGGCGAGGCCCTGGCGATGTATTCATAGCGTCATTTGTCCATAAGTTAACTTATGAATGGCGACCCGCCATGGCATAAGTGTATTAAGCACTCGGCCAAGAGAAACATTGGCCCTCCGTCACGACAACAACTCATTAACATATTAATGACATAAAATTATCGCAAGCCGGCGGTCTGTCAACCGGCGCTTTCTTAGAGACGAATGAAGTTTTTATCCGGTACTATTTTAAAATAGAATTATCACAATCAGATATTTTATCACTTTGTTTTTACAGACAATAAAATAATAACGAGTATTTTCCCGCGGTTAAAAACGCCTATTTTCACGCCATCTGTGAATAATCTCACCATTAACTCTTCAGGTTTATTAATTTGTCACCCCCTTTCAGTTAACGATAGGCAGCATTCGGATTCGTTTTTATCTATTGAATTATTTCGTTTTATTTCATGACCGCGCAACAAAATAACTCTTACGAGGGAAAGGCTATTGGCAGGGTTACATCATTTCATCTGGACAATAACAAAAGCGCAGAGCGTGACGTAAATCACGGCAATCATGCCGTATCCTGCAAAGTAATTATGCTCGCAACAGCAATTATCTATTGCGATTAGGGCTGTTTATCTCAATTAAGCGCCATGCAACACTTCGTGCCATCGTTCGACACCGCGCCGCAAGGCCAGAGACGGAGTGACACATGAGCATCGAAAAACTAACCCGGGAGCCGCTTTCCATCGGCATCGAGTTGCCGCTGGACAACGATTGGTCCACCAGCGGGCAGCTGAAACGCCAGCAGGATGGGCGACCGTTCGGCGTGCCGGACATGAGCGAACACGCTGCGCGCATCAAGCTGGCCGATGAGCTCGGCTTTCGCGCCGCCTGGGTTCGCGACGTGCCGCTGTACGATCCGGACTTCGGCGACGCCGCGCAGGTGTTTGAGACCTTTACCTACCTCGGCTACCTGTCCAGCCTGACGCGCAATATTCTGCTGGGCACCGCGGCCGTGGTGCTGCCGCTGCGCCAGCCGTGGCTGGTACGCAAAGCGGCTTCCACGCTGCAAACGCTGAGCGGCGATCGTCTGCTGCTCGGCGTCGCCAGCGGCGATCGCCCTGTGGAATACCCGCTGTTCGGCGCCGATTACGCCGCGCGCGGTGAACGCTTTCGCACCAGCGTCGGCATTCTCAAAGGGGAAGCCGACAGCGCGCTCCAGCCTGGATTGCGCCTGCTGCCGGCCACGCCGCCGCCGCCGCTGCTGGTCGCCGGGCTGGCGCAACAAACGCCTGAGTGGGTGGGAAAAAATATGGATGGCTGGCTGTCGTATCCCGGCACGCCTGCGGACCACGTTTCGCGGGTCAAACTCTGGCGTAACGTGGCCGGTGACAAACCCTACGTCAGCTTTATTCATCTCGACCTCACAGATAACGCCGACGCGCCGATTCAGCGCCATCGCTTCGGCATCAAGAGCGGCCGCAATGGGTTGATTCAGGAACTGAGCGCCATGCGTGACGCCGGGGTCAACCACATCGGCCTGCATTTCCGCCGCAACCAGCGGCCGCTGGAAGAGACGATGCAGGAGATCGGCCAACTGGTGTTACCGGAATTCCATCGCGCCTGACGCCCGCTTTAGCCCGCTATTCCGACCTGAGCTGGTCTTTGCCCCGTTACCGGGGCTTTTTTATTTCCGCCGCTGCTAGTTCATAACAACTCAGTCTAATCCCTACGGCCAAACGGCGGCATGATGACGGGGAAACGAGCCACCATGAGGAATGAGCAATGACGGCAAAACTGACAGAAGCGGGCTTTTGGCGCAAAACCGCCGACTCTTCATCGCTGCGCGAGCCGCGCGTGCTGATCCGGGTCTACGTCGACGAAGGCGAGATTGACCGCGCCATCGCGTTTTACGAGCAACTGCACGGCGTGGAAGCGGATATGCGTTTCGACTTTCCCGAGCATCGGTTGGTGCTGGCAGCGGTAGGACCGTTTCTGATCCTGGAAGGCGCGGAAGAAAACCTGCGCCCTTTTCGCAGCACCGTCGGCACGCTGCTGGTCGATGACATTTATCCCTACCACCAGCGGCTGCAGGCCGCCGGAGCCGAGATCTTCTTCGGTCCGGTGGAGGTGCCCACCGGCGCCTGTTTCAATGCGCGCCTGCCGGACGGCACGATTGTCGAATACGTGCATCACCGGCCGCGCACGGACGAATAAACCGCCTCAGGGGATCGCCGGCGTCATGGCGTAACCGCGCAGATCCTTGCGCAGGCTGATCATGTACAGCACGATCACCGCCGAGAACGGCAGGCCGCACAGCACCACCGCGGTCTGCATCGCGCTGAAACTGCCGGCGTACAGCAACCCGGCGCACACCAGCGTGGTGACCGCCGCCCAGAACACCCGCAGCCAGGCCGGCGCGTCATCGTGGGCGGACCCGCCCTGGCAAGAGAGGTTAGCTATCATCAGCGTGCCGGAGTCAACCGGCGTCAGGAACAGCACGAAGCTTATCACCACCACGAAACCGGCGGTCAGCTGGGTATAGGGCAGGTATTCGAACAGCTTGAACACCGCCATCGGCGGATCGCTTTGCGCCACCTGCCCCAGGATCGCCTGCCCGCCTTCCAGCACCAGGCTGATGGCGGTATTGCCGAAGATCGACAGCCACGCCAGCGTAAACCCGAGCGGGATCAGCAACACGCCGAAGATCAGCTCACGGATGGTGCGGCCTTTGGAAATGCGGGCGATAAACAGCCCGACGAACGGCGCCCACGCCACCCACCAGGCCCAATAGAACAGCGTCCAGGCGCCCTGCCATTGGCGCGCCTTGCCGTACAGATACATATCGAAGCTGCGGCTGACGAGCGAGGTCAGATAATCCCCGAGGTTCTGCAACATGCCGTTGAGCAGGTTCAGCGTCGGGCCGGCCAGGAACACGAACAGCAGCAGCAGGCACAGGAAGCCGACGTTGATGTTAGACAGCATGGCAATGCCCTTCTCGACGCCGGTGACCGCCGCCAGCGTGGCCACCACCATCATCACCACGATCAGCGCCAGCAGTACGCCGGTGCTTTGCGGGATGTCGAACAGGTAAAACAGCCCCGAGTTCACCAGCAGCGCGCCGATCCCCAGGTTGGTCACCATCGAGATAACCGTCACCAGAATGCCGAAGCTGTCCACCAGATGGCCGACGCCGCCGTGGATGCGCTCGCCGAAGATCGGGTACAGCGCCGAACGCAGCGCCAGCGGCAAACCGCGACAATAGGCGAAATAGGCAAGCGCGGTGGCGATCAGCGCGTACAGCGCCCAACCGTGCAGCCCCCAGTGCAAAAAGGTGAGCGCCATCGCCTGTCGCGCCGCCTGCACGCTGCCACCGCTGCCTTCCGGTGGCGACAGGAAGTGATCCAGCGGCTCATAGGCACCGTAATACACCAGCGCAATACCGATGCCCGACGAGAACAGCATCGCCACCCACGAGGGATAGCTGAACTGCGGCGGTTCGTCATCCTGGCTCAGGCGAATATGGCCGAAGCGCGACAGCGCCAGCCAGAACACGAACGCCATGCAGGCGACCATCAATAGCATGTAATACCAGCCGAACACGTCGGCCACCCAGCTTTGCGCAACATTCAGCCACTGTTTGCTGGCGGCGGGAAACAGCACGACCAGCGATCCCAGCAGCAGGATCACCGCCGCTGAGCCGAAAAATACCGGGACATTTAATCTGACAGGTTCTTCGTCAAGCGATGGGGGAGTTTTCATTGTCATTGGCAGGCTTCCATGATGCGAAAGACAGACGATTTAAACGTAACTTTTGGTTAACATATTACCGTCATTTATTTGACATTTTCGCAGCATATAGAGTATTGATTGATCGTTCAATCAATCAAATTCAAAGTGTGATTTGCCTATCAGTTGGGGAAAATATGTACCGCAGAGACATTCCTGAGCAGCGCAAGGAGCAGCTGATTAACGCCGCCTTCGAGACCATCAACGTTGTGGGGCTGGCCGGCGTCACCCTCTCTCAGGTGGCGAAAGAAGCCGGGCTGTCGACCGGCATCGTCAGCCACTATTTTGGCGATAAAGAAGGATTATTGAGCGCGACCATGCGCAAGATCCTGCGCGATCTGCGCGACGCGGTGGCCGAGTGCCGCGCTCAGGCGGCAAGCGACAGCCAATCGCAGCTGTGCGCCATCATTCAGGGCAACTTCCACCCCAGCCAAACCAACGCCATTTCCATGCGCGCCTGGCTCGACTTCTGGGCCGCCAGCATGCATCAGCCGGGGCTGCGCCGCCTGCAGCGCGCCAACGATCGGCGGCTCTATTCCAATATTTGCAGCCAGTTCCGCCGCGAGCTGCCGCTGCAACAGGCGCGCGACGCAGCGCGAGGGCTGGCGGCGATGATCGATGGGCTCTGGCTGCGCGGCAGCCTGGCCGGGGATGACACCGACCTGCAGCAGGATTACCGCATCGCCTGCGACTACGTGATACAACGGCTCAAGGCTGCGCCATGACGGAGTGAACGGCAGCGTCAGTGCGGTTCCTGATCTTCGCTGTACTGGGTTTGCCACATGGCGGCGTAGCGACCGTTCGCCGCCAGCAGCGCCTCATGCCCCCCGCGCTCGACGATCTCCCCCGCCTCCAGCACGATGATCTCATCGGCGTCCACCACGGTGGAGAGCCGGTGGGCGATCACCAGCGTGGTGTGGTTGCGGCTCACCTCACGCAGGTGCCCCTGGATTTCGCGCTCGGTCTGGGTATCCAGCGCGCTGGTTGCCTCGTCGAACACCAGGATGGCCGGATTTTTCAGGATGGTGCGCGCGATCGCTACCCGCTGCTTTTCACCGCCCGACAGCTTCAGCCCGCGCTCACCCACCCGGGTGTCATAACCGTCAGGCAGACCGACGATAAAATCATGGATATGCGCCAGCCGCGCCGCCCGCTCGATTTCTTCATCGCTGGAGCCGGTTTTGCCATAGCCGATGTTGTAGCGCAGCGTATCGTTGAACAACACCGTATCCTGCGGCACGATGCCGATCGCCTGCCGCAGGCTGGCCTGGGTCAGTTGGCGAATGTCCTGGCCGTCAAGGGTAATGGCACCGCCCTGCACGTCGTAGAAGCGGAACAGCAGGCGCGACAGCGTGGACTTGCCCGCGCCGGAAGCGCCGACCACCGCCACCGTGTGGCCCGCCGGAATGGTAAAACTCACTAGCTTGAGGATCGGCCGGCGCGTGTCGTAACCGAAGCTGACCGCGTCGAACCGCACTTCGCCGCGCTCGAGGCGCAGCGGCTGCGCATCCGGGCTATCGACGATTTCACGCTTTTCCTGCAGCAGATCGAACATATTCTCCATGTCGATCAGCGCCTGGCGCACCTCGGAATAAATAAAGCCGAAGAAGTTCAGCGGCTGATACAGCTGCAGCAGGTAGGCGTTAACCAACACGAAGTCGCCGACCGTCATCGTCCCCTGCGTAATGCCCTGCGCCGCCATGGCCATCATCACGATCAGCCCGATCGAAATAATGGCGGTTTGCCCCAGGTTGATCGCGGTAAAACTGAATTGGTTCTTGATGGCGGCGTATTCGTACAGCCGCCGCGACAGGTCGAAACGCTCGGCCTCGAACTCTTCATTGCCGAAGTACTTCACGGTCTCATAGTTCAGCAGGCTGTCGATGGATTTGCTGTTGGCGTCGGCGTTGGCCTTGTTGAGCTCGCGGCGAAAACGGGTGCGCCAGCTCACCGCCAGCACGGTAAACAGAATGTAGCAGCCGACCGTCGTCAGGATCGCCAGCGCGAACCAGCCGTTCAGCATATGCCACATGATCGCTGTGACCAGCGCCAGCTCGAACAGGATCGGCACGATGGAGAACAACAGCCGCGACAGCACCGTGGACACCGCCTGGGTGCCGCGCTCGATGGATAGCGACAGCCCGCCGGTCTGGCGCTCCAGATGGAAGCGCAGGCTCAACGCATGCAGCTGGCGGAACACCCGCACGCCCAGCAGGCGCGTGGCGTTCTGGCTGACGTGGATAAACATCACGTTGCGCAGCTCCTCAAACAGCGCGCCGCCCACCCGCGCCACGCCGTAGGCGATAATCAGCCCCAGCGGCACCGCCAGCATTTTCGCCGTCTCGCCGCTCAGCGCATCGACCATCGCTTTGTAGGCCAGCGGCACCAGCGTGGTGCTGACCTTGGCCGCCACCATAAACACGAAGGCCACCACCAGATACCCCCGCAGCCGCGGGTTGTCTTTCGGCCACAGGTAGGGCAGTAGGAATTTCAGCAAACGGGAACGGTCCATCATGTAATATTCATCTTCTCGGTCGGGCTCGCGGCGCATGGCCGCGCGGGGGTTATGAGTTTGGCCTGGCCGGCGGCGAACGCCTCAGCCATTCCGTTTTCCTGCGGTGGCAACTCAGCATCATCCGTCAGGAGAAGCAGCAGCGACTCGGGCAAAGTTCAGGCATGGAGGAGACAATCACATGACCCAGACGTATGCAAAGCGCTTTGCGCAGGTCTTTGACTATATCGACCGCCACCTGGACGAAGCGCTTACCGTCGACACGCTGAGCGAAGTGGCCCATTTTTCGCGCTTTCACTTTCAACGCCAGTTTAGCGCGTATTGCGGCATCTCGGTGTGGCGTTATATCCAGTGGATGAGGCTTAAACGCGCCTCTTACCGCCTGGCGTATAACCCGCTGGAGCCGGTGATTGACATCGCGCTGGACGCCGGTTTTCAAAACCCGGAGTCCTTCAGCCGCGCCTTCAAACAGGCGTTCAGCCAAACGCCGAGCCAGTTTCGCAAACAGCCGGCCTGGATCGATTGGCAGCAGCGCTTTCCCGAGCCGAAACACAAAAGGAAACAACCCATGAAGGTAGACATTGTCGATTTCCCGGCCACGCCAGTGGCGATGATCGAACATAGCGGCCCGCCCGCGCTGGTCAACGAAACCGCCGCACGCTTTATCGAGTGGCGCAAAACCAGCGGCCTGTCGCCGGTCAGAAGCAGCCGCACTTACGGCATCGCACCGCACGATCCGGCCACCACCGACGCGCAAGACTTCCACTTCTTCATTTGCGGCGAGGTCACTGCACCGATCCCGGAGGACAACGCCTCTGGCGTGGTGAACGGCACGCTGCCGGCCGGACGCTGCGCGGTGCTGCGCCATCACGGCTCGCTGGATGGGCTCTCGGAAAGTGCCCACTATCTGTACCGCGAGTGGTTGCCGGCCAGCGGCGAGGAGCTGCGTGACTTTCCGCTCTATTTCCACTACCACAACTTCGTGCACGAGGTGGCGGAATATGAACTGGTGACCGATCTTTATCTGCCACTGAAATAGCTGACATCCGGCCCCGTAAGGAGCCGGATTAATGTTAACAGGACGGCGACGATCCCTGCGGCGGCAGATAGCGCTGTGGATCGAGCGCGGTGGCGCGGTAGCGGATCTGGAAATGCAGGAACACCGAATCGGTGCCGGTGCTGCCCATGGTGCCAATCTTCTGCCCCGCTTTCACATCCTGGCCGTTGCGCACCAGCGTGGTGTCGTTGTGCGCGTAGGCGGTAATAAAGTCTTCACCGTGCTTAATCATGATCAGGTTGCCGTAGCCGCGCAGTTGGTTGCCGACGTACACCACTTTGCCCTTGGCGGAAGCATAGATCGGCTGGCCGCGCTTACCGGCGATGTCGATGCCCTTGTTGCCGCCATCGGCATTGGAGTACGCCTGCACGATCCGGCCGCTGGTC
This sequence comes from Serratia bockelmannii, assembly GCF_008011855.1. Lineage (GTDB taxonomy): Bacteria > Pseudomonadota > Gammaproteobacteria > Enterobacterales > Enterobacteriaceae > Serratia > Serratia bockelmannii. The sequence goes on along the minus strand of NZ_VOUX01000003.1, from coordinate 481,686 downwards.
GGCCAGCGCCAGCAACGTGCGGCGCCCGGCGGCGGCGTTTGCTTGGCGATCGCGGAGGAAGACGTTTTACGGCGCGTGGCGGCGGTTTTGGTCGGCGCGCCGCCGCTCAGCCGCAGCTTTTGCCCCACTTCCAGGCTATAAGGCGGGCGTATCTTGTTGATTCTGGCCAGATCGCTGACTTCGCTGTCGGTGATCCAGGCGATGTAGTACAGCGTATCGCCCCGTTTGACGGTGTAAGACTTGCCGGTGTAGCTGCCCTTCGGCAGTTTGTCGTAGTCACGGTTGTAGGTATTTTTACCCGAACACCCAGCCAACAACAGCCCCAATGTCAGACACACCGCGATGCGGCGCCACCTCGCCAGCTTGCTTCCTGTGCTCAAATCCTGTCCCCAATCGTCTTTTCGGTTCTGATACGCGTCAGCCGCACAGTGTAACATTTGCGCCGGGTCAGTCAAAAAGCGGGAAAGAGGCAACTATCGGAAAACAACTGGCACGGAGGCCGCTGCGGCACGATCGGCGGGAGGAAAAATGGCGCCATAAGGCGCCAAATCATGCAGCGATGCCGGGGTTACTGTTTACCTGAGGTCAGAAAACTGAAGCTGGTCATCAGATTGCGATAGTCAGGGATATGTTGAGAGAACAGGTTCCCCAACCCTTCGATATCATTTCGCCAATCGCGGTGCAATTCGCACGCCGCGCCAAACCAACTCATCAGCTGCGCGCCGGCCTGGGACATGCGATCCCAAGCCGCATCGCGCGTAATCGCATTGAACGTGCCGGATGCGTCGGTGATGACGAAAACCTCATACCCCTCTTCCAACGCAGAGAGCGCAGGAAACGCCACGCAAACCTCGGTCACCACGCCGGCGATGATCAGTTGTTTCTTGCCCGTGGCCTTTACCGCCTTGACGAAATCTTCATTATCCCAGGCATTGATATTGCCGGGACGAGCAATATAGGGGGCGTCAGGGAACGTTTGCTTTAGCTCTGGCACCAAAGGGCCGTTCGGTCCGTTTTCAAAACTCGTGGTCAGTATCGTCGGTAAATTGAAGTATTTAGCCAGATCGGCCAGCGCCAAAACATTATTTTTGAATTTATCCGGATCCTGATCTCTAACCAGGGACAGTAGCCCCGTCTGATGATCGACTAATAACACGGCGGCCTGTGCCTTATCTAATCGGTTATATTTAAAAGTCATTCCCTTCTCCTTTATCATCAAAACCATCAAATTCCGATCGCCCCATGCATTCCAAGCATGTAGCATGCTTTCAAACGCTCCGACATCAGGCTAGCAATGAACCAGCCGGGTAAATAGAACGATTATTGGGAATGAGTATCTCACCACTGGGAAGGTCAACTTTATATGGTAGATTTCAATGAGATGGTTATGTTTGCCAGAGTAGTTGAATGCGGTGGATTTCTTTCCGCCAGTAAGAAGTTTGGTATACCCAAATCGACGCTATCAAGACGAATATCCAATTTGGAAAAAAGGCTCAATGTCAGACTTATTCAGCGTTCAACGCGAAACCTCATGGTCACCGATATAGGAAAAGAATATTATCAGTACTGCCTGCAGATGATTAGCACCGCAGAGAAAGCGGAATGCCTCATTATTAACAAAAGCGAAAAACCCACTGGAAAAATAAAACTAACCTGCTCAAACATTCTCCTGGATCTTGGCCTAACGGAAGTCCTGGCGAAATTCATGCTGCAATACCCCAAGGTCAATTTGCATGTGAAAATATTTAATCGCAACGTGGATATTATTTCTGAAGGGTATGACCTCTCATTAAAACTCATCGCCGATGAACCCAAAAACAGCAACTTGGTGATGCGTCGAATTTGCGCTGTGCCCACCGCATTTATGGTCGCCCCCTCTGCAACTATTCAGTACCAAAGTATCAATACGCCCGAAGATCTCTCCAGTTTGCCAACGGTCGGGTGGTTATCGACCCATCTTCAGGCCGCCTGGACGTTTCAACAAGCCGATCGCGAAGTCAAAATAAACAACGAGTCGCGCATGGTGTGCGATGACATTCGCCTGATCAAGGAATCGATCGTAAAAGGCGTCGGTGTTGGCTGCCTGCCGCTGAAATTAGCCCGCCAGGAACTGCTCGACGGCAGCCTGAAAACGCTGCTCGACGACTGGACATTGGAACAACACAAGATTGTCGCGTTTTACCCTTCCAGACAAGGACTCCCCCCTTCGGTAAGGGCGCTGATTGATTTCATCGTTGATGAACTGGCCGAATAACACGCCGCTACCAAGCATAAACGCCACGCCGGATTTACCGCAGTGATTAAAAAGTGACTACTATAATAGAGCGTTCGGAAAAATAGAGTGCCCCCGAGGATCGCAACAAAGAGAATGGAGCTGTAACATGCTAAACCTTGATCGCAATAATCTGCCCCTCCTGAGCGAAGAACTGCTCAAAAAGCAACGCACCACCCTGCTGATCATCGCCTTCCTGCTGCTGGCGGGCGGTATAGTGTGCCTGGTTAATCCTTTCGCCTCCGGCGCGGCGCTGAGCATCGTGGTCGGCGTCCTGCTGCTGTTGAGCGGCGCCGGGCTGATTATCGCCATGATCGCCAACCGAGCGCAGAATACTTGGCCGATGATCGGCGGCATTCTGCTGGGCGTGGCCTACCTGATTATCGGCTATGTGTTCATCACCAGCCCGCTGGCGGGCATTCTGGCGCTGGCAGTGTACCTCGCCGTGCTGTTCGCGCTCGGCGGCATCGCCCGCCTGGCGGCTGGCTATATGCGCCGCGGATTGCCGGGCAACTGGCTGCAGTTCGTTATCGGCGTGCTCGATTTGATCATCGCCTGGATGCTGATCGGTTCAGGCCCGGCGGCGTCGGTCACGCTGGTGACGGCGATCGTCGGCATCGAGATGCTGGTCAGTTCCTTTGCGCTGTTCCAGGCGGCGAATCTGTTTAAACGCGCCTGACTCTACCGGCCCGCCATCGCGGGCCTCATCGCTTTCGTTGCTTCCAGACAAAACAAGGCGATACCCCCTCGGCTTGTCCGTGGTTATCTTCATCGGTAAGTGCCAATATAGGCGCAGACAAGGGAGCTGAAACCGATGACAACCCATTCCAACCCGTTGAACTCGCGGGAAGTCTGCCTGCAATTACGCCATTTTAATCAGGTAATCGGGCAACAATGCCGCAATATGGCGCGCCAAAAAACCACCTGCCCGTGCTGCCTGACGGACATCGCCACCGGCTGCGACGCCGGTATCAAACTGTGTGGACAGCAGTTGGCCAAACCCAACCCGCAAACCCCGTTATTCCGGCAGATTCGCAACTTGCTGCTCGATCTGCGCGCAGAAGCGATAGGAGTTCACAGAATAGACGTCCTGAACCGCACCAATAACGAAATATCCTGGCTGTTGCGCGAGCTGTATTTCGAGACGTTCTGACCCCGCATTTTGTCGGGGTCGCTAAAGCGAAAGCCGAAAGTGGGATACAGGCTTTTGGCGACGCGATTATGTTCATCAATCATTAACGTCACCGGCTCCACGCCCTACAAGCAGTCAGCAGGAGAGCCCGTTTAAAAGCGGCTCTGGCAAAAGAAACGTCCACCGACGCGGGGTTAACCGGCGGCAGCGGTTTTCGGCAACACGAAGTCAACCCGCCGATTCTTGGCCCGGCCCGTCGGCGTGTCGTTGGAAGCCACCGGTTCAGCCTCCCCTTTTCCCCGTTCACTCAGACGAGATTTTTCTACCCCATGTGCGATCAGCCAAACAGCCACCGCACGTGCGCGTCGCAGCGACAGATCCTGATTATATTTATCGCTGCCCACCGCATCGGTGTGCCCCTCGATCACCACGTTCCCTACCGGTTCGGCCGCGATAAATTGCGCCACCTGTTGCAGCGCAGGCTCCGCTTTAGCAGCAATCGCATCGCTGTCGAAAGCGAACAGCACATCGCTGCGCATCGATAACGTTACGGCATTTTTGCTGTCTCTGACGGAAATGTCGGCGGATTGTTTAGCCAAATCCGCTGCCTTACTCTGCAGATCAAGGACGCCGGCATTCAGCCCCGAAGGCAAACCAACCAAATCCAGCCGGGTGGCCTTAAGATCGAGTATCACCGGTTTCCCCACGGATGCCGGCTCTCCGCTGTCAGCCCATGAACCCAATGACACCAACCCAAAGGCTAACATCCCACCCACACAGGCGGCTTTCCTGAGGCCGTTCATCGCTCAACGATCCGTAATGGCTATCGGCCCGAGCGGCTCGACGTTGGCGATCGTCAGGTACACCTCTTTCACATCAGGTGGAGGCGCAGGGAAGCTGCCAAACCAGGTGGCGACATAGGGAATGCCTGAACTTGAGCTGAATGACACGCTGGGAGAGGCCAGTGGGACATTATTGCTATCGGTAAGCAGCAGGTATTTTTTATTACCCACCAGAATATAGAAGGATTTCTCAAGGCTGCTTTTATCCAGACTGCTATACAAGCCTTGCCCATTAAGGTTGTCTTTCAACCCTTTGAAACGCACTTTGATGGTCAGGATTTCACCGTGGCGCACGGCCTCGGTCACTTGCGCTTCGGCTACGCCGCTGCTGACGATCCCGGTAGCCAACGGTGTCACGGGGGGATCTTCCGCGAAGGCCATGCCGGGGAACATTATCGACGCAAACAGGCAGGAAATGACGAATTTTCTGACATGCTGCATGATCGGAGTCCTTATTCAGGGGGAATTGAAGATTGTTCTTTCAACAACCAGGCAATGCCACTGCGGTCACTCTGTCCCGGAATTATAGTAAAGCACCTCATATTCATGAGAGTTATCCCTGAAAGCGTAACCTTGGTCACGTTATGCTTGCGCATGAATTCTCCCCCCGTTAGCGCTTATTTTGCTGAATGACCCGCTTCATACCGGCATTCCCTTTCGCTCATCCTCTCTACTGTTCACCCCACTTTACGACCGCCGTCACACCGCGCCACCGCCAAATTGCGTTGGTTATAGAGTCGTCTACAATTCAATCGAATTACCCCCTACAACATCAGAAATTATTATTATTAGAGGTGATTATGTTACAGAAACACGAAAACGTAATAAGTATGACTGTACTAAGCCCGCAAGCCACCCAACAGCTGATGCCATCGTTCTCCTCCTTGCCCCACACGCAACACGCCGACGGAAAATATCGCCTGCGCCGTTACTCGGTCGTCAAATACCTCAACCCCAACGTCGCCGAAGTGGGGCCGCGCACTTTCATGCAGTCGGATCAGATCAACCACTTTCAGGGCAACGTGGTGCGCCGCTTCGAACCTATCGACAGCGCCGTGTTGCAGAGCGCCGGCATGGCAGAGATGTGCAACCTGTTTGCAGAAAGCAACGAACTGCCGGAAGGCGCCGAGATAGAGATCCACCAGATGCGCGTGGTCGCCATCGAGAAAGACACCCAGGTGGCGCCGGAAGGCATTCACCAGGATGGTTTCGACCACATCGCGATGATCGCCATTCACCGGCACAACATCGTCGGCGGTGAAATCATGCTGTATGACGACAGTCACCACGATCCCTTCTTTAAAAAAGCGCTGGCGGACGGCGAAGCCGTGCTGCTGGCGGACAGCAAACTGTGGCACAACGCCACGCCGATCAACGCCGTGAGCCCAACAGAAGAAGGCCATTTGGACCTCTTCGTCCTCACCGCGCGGGGAGAGAAAGCATGACCTTTACTCCCGAGCTCGCCCGCCGCCAGTTCAGCGCCCTGTCCCAGCACATCGACGGCAAACCGGCGATCTTTTTCGACGGCCCCGGCGGTGCGCAGGTTTCACGGGGCGTGCTGGAAAAAATGACGGATTACCTGGGGGCATACAACGCCAACCTGGGCGGCCACTACTTCTCCAGCCGAGTCACCGGCGAGGTGATGGGCCAGGCGCGGGAATCGGTGCGCGCCTTGTTAAATGCGCCTTCGCCCGACAACATCGTTTTCGGCATGAATATGACCACGCTGACTTTCCATCTCAGCCGCATCATCAGCCGCGACTGGCAGGCCGGCGATGAGGTCATCGTCACCGCGCTGGATCACTACGCCAACGTCTCCAGCTGGCAGCAGGCCGCTGCCGACAGAGGGGCCGTGGTGCATCAGATACCGCTCGAAAGCGCCGACTGCGCATTGGATGCCGCGAAAGTGTGTGAGCGCATCAATGCCAACACCCGCCTGGTGGCGGTCAGCTACGCCTCCAACGTCACCGGCAGCATTGTCGATATCAAAACCATCGTCGAAGCCGCGCATCGGGTCGGTGCGCAGGTGTATGTCGACGCCGTTCATTACGCCCCGCATAACCTGATCGACGTACAGGCGCTGGGCTGTGATTTCCTGGTGTGCTCCGCCTACAAGTTCTTTGGCCCGCACGTCGGCATGGCCTACATCGCGCCGCAGTGGCTGCAGCGCCTGCGTCCGTACAAAGTCGAGCCGGCCACCGACGTCGGCCCCGGCCGTTTCGAGACCGGTACTCAGAGCTTCGAAGCGCTGGCCGGCGTCGCGGCCGCTATCGAGTATCTGGCGCAGTGGGGCTCGCCCGGCGCGCCGTTAAGGCAGCGTTTGCAGGAGAGCTTCGCCGCCTACCACCAGCATGAAGAGGCGCTGTGCCGCCACTTCATGCAGCGGCTGCAGCAGCTCGACGGGGTGCGGCTTTATGGCAATCCCCAGGCGGACAGCGCGCGCCGCACACCGACCTTCGCCCTGACCTTCAGCGGCCATACGCCTGACGCAATCGCCCGCCGCCTGGGGCAGCACAACATCTGCGCCGGCAGCGGGCATTTCTATGCGCTGGGCCTGATCCAGCAGTTGGGGTTACAGGACGGCGGCGTGCTGCGCATCGGCATGATGCACTACAACACCCAAGGCGAAATAGACACGCTGTTTAAGGTGATCGCCGAAGATATCCTCAGTTAACTCGCCACATCGGCCCGCTCACCTTATTGAGCGGGTTGAGCGGACGAAAAGGAATCAAACTGCCCGCCTTTTCTTCCATGAGAGTCCACGGCACGCTGATGCGTGCCTTTCTTTCACTCCGTTACGAAATGCGGGGATAATGAACATACTCATGCTGGAACGGCAAAAGAAGCCGGGATCGGCGCATCGTGCGGTTGTCACCGGATACGCCGGAGGTAGCGCATTGCACGCATTCTCTTTTGACTCAGCAGTGGGCATAATGACAAACACGGTCTGGGTCAGATGAGTATGAATGGTGAAGTCGCAGCGAATTACGTTAAATGACATTGCTGTACTGGCGGGTGTAACCAAAATGACGGTCAGTCGCTATCTGCGCACGCCGGACAGGGTTAAACCGGAAACAGCTGCGCGCATTGCCGCCGTTATCGAGGAAGTCGGCTATCAGGCCGATCCCGACAATCCCGCCCTCTATTCCAATAGCCCTCCCCTCATCGGCGTTCTGGTTCCTTCTTTTAACAATCTGATATTTGCTGATGTCCTCGCCGGCATTGAATCCGTGACGTCTATACAGGGTTATCAGACGCTGGTCGTCAATTATGACTACAACAGCAAACGCGAAGAGGAGCAAATTGCCGCGATCCTGGCTTTTAAGATAAAAGGGCTGCTGCTGACCGAGTCGGTCCATAGTCTGCGGGCGGAAAAATTCCTGAAGACGGCAAAAATACCCGTTGCTGAAATCATGGGGCTGTCAGGCAATACAGATCGAATTAACGTGGGTTTTGATAATGTGAAAGCCGGCTACGATATGACCACCATGCTGCTGGCCAGCGGTAAAAAACGCATTATCTATTTTGGTTCAATGTCTGATATCCGCGATGAACAGCGTTATACGGGATACTGTCAGGCAATGGCTAACCATGATTTACCTACCGGTCGTATCTCCCCCAATAAGATCTCTTCCATTTCGATTGGAACAGGCATGATGACGCTTGCGAGCCAGATGTATCCGGATATGGATGGGATTCTCTGTACCAACGACGATCTGGCCGTGGGCGTGTTACAGGAATGTCTGGCAAACGGTATCAGCGTTCCAGCGCAAATTGCCATTGCCGGATTTCACGGTCTTGAGATCGGGCAGATCATTACCCCTCGGTTAGCCAGCGTATTGACGCCACGGTATGAGATGGGGAAAGTGGCGACAGAAATCATAATAAAAAAAATTAAAGGGCTGCCGACCATTGAACGTGTCGATCTCCACTTCCGCCTGTCGATGGGGGAGACAATATAACTTGCCCCTGCCAGTGACTTTATCACTGGCCATCATTGCCCGCTTAGCCAGAAGAGCATCACTCGTTATCCCGGCCAGAGATTCGGCCAGATGGCGCCACCCACCTGACCGAACGTCTCCTTAACGGGCCTTGCGGCGCCGGAGCCAGAATAGGACCAGCAGAATAATGACGACCGCCGCGACGGCCATGCCAGGCAGAATCATCGGCTGCGCGCGCGCCAACAGCGGTTTCGGGCCCCCGGCGCGGACTTCACTCACGTCCGCCTCAGTCACGCTCAGCGTGCTGTTGCCGTATTTCTGCAGCACGAAGTTAGCGATATCGGCAACCTGCTTATCCGTCAGCTCTCCGACATAGGAACCGGCGCCAAAGCTCGGCATCAGTACGTGCTTACCGTCAACCCGGCGATCAACCCCCTGCAAAATGACGGCAATCAGGTTTGACGGATTGCTCGCGGCCGTGGTGGAGTTGTTGAACAGCGAAGGGTAGGCCTGGTTCAAACTGCCGCTGCCGTCCGGCTGATGGCAACTGGCGCAGTAGCCGCTGTAGAGCGCCTCGCCGCTATTGAGCGTGTGGTTGGCGTTGGGCGAATTGATGCCGCGGAGATGGTGCTCAACGTTGTAATGCGCTTGACTAAAGCTATTGCCCTGGCGCTCATCGCCCTGTGACGGCACGGTCTTCAGGTAAGTCGCTATCGCCTGCAGCTGCCGGTCGGTCAGGTATTGGAAGCTGTGCTCAACGGCTTCAGCCATTGGCCCCGCCGCTTGCGCGCGCCCTTCCGCCCGACCGGTTTTCAGGTAGGCCACTAACTCCTGCTCGCTCCAGCCACCGATCCCTTCTTGGCGATCTGCGGTGATATTCGGCGCGTACCAAGAGCCCAACGATGCCCCCATCAGGAAGCGCGAATTGTCTTCCGCCATCAGCATATTACGCGGCGTATGACAGGTTCCACAGTGAGCCGGGCCCTGCACCAGCGCGGCCCCTTCGTTCCACGCCTCACCTTTCGTCAGATCCGGGGTGAAGCGCCGATTGTCCAAATAAAGCCTGTTCCACACCGCCATGGAGAGGCGGATGTTGAACGGAAACGGCAGATCGGTTTGGTGCTTGGCCGGCTCATCGACCGGGGCAACGCCATACATGAAATAGGTATACAGAGCGTGGATCTCGTCATCACTCAGACGGGTGTAGGCGGTGTAGGGCATGGCCGGATAGAGATACGCCCCATCTTTCCGGATCCCGGCGCGCAGAACGTCGGCAAACGCCGCTTCGGAATAGCCGCCGATGCCGTATTTTACCGATGGAGTAATATTGGTGGCGTAGATAGTGCCCATAGGGGAAGCGATGCCGTACCCCCCGGCAAAAGGTTTACCCTGCTGCTGCGTATTCGTATGGCAGGCCATGCAGTCCGAGGCGATAGCCAGCGCTTGCCCTTTAGCGATCAGATCGCCGTCCTGGGCATGCGCCGCAAAACCGCTTCCCAGCAGCAGCGTCGCTGCCAGCGCGTGGGTGATTTTATTCATTTGCTCTCCAGGGCTCGAAGTACGTCATTGGCCGCCTTGAGTCCAAGCGCCGCCATCGTCAACGTGGTGTTGACAACGCTGGCTGAAACCATGGCGCCTCCACCCGGGATCCAAAGGTTGTCGTGATCGTGAGCACGGCAATTACCGTTCACCACCGAGTTCGTGGGGTCGCTGCCCATGATCGTGCCGCCCATAATGTGGTTGTTGGCATTCAGCTTGTCGTTAATCACAAACTCTTGCGCATCGAACAAGTCGCCAATCTGCCGTAGCTGGGTTTTGACCACTTCCAGCCCTTTGCGCACGTAATCGCCGACGTCGTAGTGGATGTCCGGGCAGGCCAGGCCATGCTTGTCTTTGCGAGTGGGGCTCAGGGTCAGACGGTTGTTCGGGTCCGGCAGCGGTTCCAGGCTGATGGAGAGATCCACCGAGCGGCTGGCGCGATCGCGCACTTCATCCTGCAGCGCCTTGCCGACCTTGCCCGTTTTCAGGACTTCAAGGGCGGAGGGGATCACCCGGTTGATGTTGTTGATGATGATCTTGTTGGCGGAGTGGTCGCTGCGGAACGCGCCGTCACGATACCCCACCATGCAGCTGCTCTGCGCCGGGCCGCGGCCAACCCACAGGGCCTCTCGCGCCAGGAAGGAGCAGTGCAGGCCCGAGTGATCCATCATGTTGCGTCCCACCTGATCCGAGCTGTTCGCGATGCCGTTCGGGTTCTTTTCGTTGGCCGCCAGCAGCAGCAAGCGCGGGTTCTCAATCCCATTGCAGGCCAGAACGAACGTTTTACCGATCGCCCGATGGGAGTTGTGCGCCGTGTCATACCAGTGAACGGCGGTGACGCGGTTATTGTCGTCGGTGTCAATTTTGTACACCACCGCTTCAGGGATCACCTTCGCCCCCTTGTGTTCGGCCCGTTCAACGTGGTGAATACCGTTGTACATCGCCCCGATCGGGCAAATCGGCTGGCAATTGTTATTGCCGCAGCAGGTGGGCCGTCCATTCCAGGGCCGGGTGCTGCGGCCTTGCGGAATGGGCACCGATTTAAAACCGTGAGGATTAACAATCTCAGCAATGCGTCTGTCGCCGTAGGCCCAAGGCACCATGTCCATCGGGTAAGGCCCGCTGCGTTCCGCAGGGGACTGCCACTCCGGATTATTCGGGCCGGCAACGCCTATTTCCTCTTCGGCTTTCGCGTACCACGGTTCGATATCTTCGTAAGAAATAGGCCAGTCTCTCCCCACGCCATAGAGAGATTTCATGCGAAAATCATTGGGATGGTTGCGCCAGCAAGAAGCGGCCCAGTGCCAGGTGGTTCCCCCCACCACACGCAAATAGCCCTGTTTAAAGCCAGAGCCATTGGGGCCGGTCAGTTTGATATAGTCGTTCTCCGGGAAATAGAGCGGCGCGGTGGCGTACTCCGATTGCGGGTAAAGCCCCTGAAAATCCGACCCCGCACGATTGTGCAGTGGCATATTGCGCCAGTTTTCCACAGCCTGTGCGCGCTCAATGCGCGGGCCTGCCTCAAGTACCAGCACCGAGTAGCCCTGGCTCACCAAAGCATCCGCCATCAGACCGCCCACAATACCGGAACCGACAATGACGACATCGGCCTCTGCATCGCCGGAAGCATTAATTATTGGGCTTTTCACACGCGGTCCCCATATTTTTTATCGGCTACGGCAGGCAAATCTGTTGCGGGAATGGAAGGTTGGCGAGTAACGCCCGGCGGCAAGCCGGTCCACCACAGCGGACCAAAATTGCACCAGGTCGGAACAATCAGGGCATCCTGAACCGTGCGATACATCAGCGCCTCTTTATAGGTAATCAACTGACCCTGCTCGGCGCTTGAAGGATCTACGGTTCCGGTATACCACGCGGTCACGATGGCCTGAATAAGCTCCCTCTGCCCCTGTTCAATCGCATGTCGGTTCAAGGTTTCCGCATCGGTAGCTTGCTGGCTCAGGGTGAACAGGGCGTTGAGTTGCGAGTTCAACTGCGGAAAATGTTCGCGCAGTGCGGAAAAAAAGCGGGCGGAGAGGGTGACGTCCAAATCGTCAAACTCGGTAATTTTTCTCGAAATTTGCAAAAATTGCGCGTATTCAACGGGCGAGGCGGCAATTTGTGCCCGTTCGGCATAGGTTATATTTGAATAAGGCAACAGGCTGGCGGCGACGATGACGCCCACCATTTTTCCCAGCGCCTCCCTGCGGGTAAGCACGATTTGCAACGACATTGTTAGCTCCGAAATAATTTATTTTTATATAGTTTTTTTAATATCTATCAGAACGCAGGCAAACCAAAATAAAAAATTGTGCCAATGGGGAGGAACCGCATTAAAAGATCAAGGCGTTATGAGATTGGCTACATCGACTACAGAGGTAAACTCACGGCCTTTAAGGATGTAATGTGAACCTGAAGAAAATATCCCTGTAAATAATACGGCGTAATCTCTGCCGTAAATTTATTCAACCCAACTCAATCTTTAAAAATTAGGGGCTATGGCTTTGACGGGAAAGGCGTATTCTTCGGAATCGCTGCAGACAGCGGATGAGCGAGGCTTTCCGCCGGGCAGCCTGAAGTCGCGATACCAGCCGCCGCTGAACGTCTTGCTACGTCAGCAGGGCGCAGTCGATTTTCGCCACAATTTTACGCAGAGCTGCCGGTGCCGTGCAGGTACTCATCGGGCGGTGCAACTCACCCGGGAAGATAACAGCCAGTTCACCGGGTTGCAGGTGGATGAGAGTCTCACCGGGGATCGCCGGGCTAAACCCAAGATCGTGCGCCTCGTTAAACGGCTCACTCAGGGGCAGAGGTAGCCCCAGAACCCCGGCGCCAATCACTTCTTTCCCTTCCAGGACAAGATGGATATCCAGATACTGGCGATGAAACTCTGGCTTCTGGTCGGCCAATAGTTTGGTTTCCCCTTCAACGACGTTAAAGAACATCTGTTTACCCTGCACCTGATAGTGCCCGACAGGTAAATTGTACGGCTCATTTTCAATAATACTGGCCAGCATTTTACGGATGGCCGCCGGATAGAACCTATTATTTACGGCAGTGGTTAAAGCATCAATAATCATAATATTTTCTCTGGTCAATATCGGCTCGGTATTTCACCGACAAAAACAATGGTTGGATAGTGTTATGGCAACACGCAATCTCGGCGTAATTACGGCAGAATCACTATTAGATCGTTCTACGGGCGCCACTATGAATAAACAACAAAGCAAACCGCTTTGTTTCTAATATTTACAACCTATCACCACTGTGAGTAAACTCCACCTGAAAGGCCATTCGGCATGGTGAAATAAGTCATGGCCTATCTCACGGTTTTTAGCCGTTTAAAACTGTGACAAAAGTCACTTAATTAAGTGTTACGAAACAGCGTTACTTATCCTGTGATCCACGGCAGAAAATCACTGGCTATTCACCCTTTTCACCAGAATCGACCGATTTCACACTCTCCGCCTACGGGCATAACGGGCTATCGCCCCCGATAATAATCGACAGAAGCCACGAAATTGCACACGAGATCACGCCAGCAGTAACATGCTTTTTTAACACTCTTTGGCGTGATGTAGATCGCAATAATAAGCGGTAAAAAAACGTCTGATACAGGATATCCCCTATTGTTTTCAGACAGGATCGCAACGATGCACACTGACACTCAACCTACCATTTTACTTATCGCGCCGGTGATGGATGCTTTACAGGCCGCGTTGGACGCCAGTTACCGGGTATTCCGTCTCTATGAACAATCAGATATTCCAGCCTTCCTGGCTCGCCATGGCGCAGACGTTCAGGCGGTGGTCACCCGTGGCGACGTGGGGGTAACCCGGGAGACGCTGGAGCAGCTGCCGCAGGCGGGCATGATTGCTGTTTTTGGCGTGGGAACCGACGCTATCGACCTCAACTACACCCGGGAACGCCATATCAGCGTCGGGATCACCGCCGGCGTGCTGACCGATGATGTGGCCGATCTGGCGATGGGGCTCTTGCTGTCCGCCAGCCGCCGCCTCTGCCAAGGAGACCGTTTTGTACGCGAAGGCCGCTGGGAAACGACGCCGCCACCGCTGGCGACCAAAGTGAGCGGTAAGCGCATCGGTATTTTTGGCATGGGGAATATTGGCCAAGCCATCGCCCGCCGGGCGAAAGGCTTCGATATGACCATCCTGTATACTGACCGCCGGCGCAAAGACGACCTGGATTACCAGTGGTGCGCCGATCTGCACACGCTCGCAGCGCAGAGTGATTTCCTGGTGATCGCGGCATCTGGCAGTGCGGAAAACCGCGGGATTATTGATGCCAGCGTATTTAACGCCATGCCCGATCGTGCCTGGCTTATCAATATCGCCCGCGGCAGCCTGGTCGATGAGGCGGCGCTGATAAAGGCGTTACAAAATCATGTTATCGCCGGGGCCGCTCTGGATGTGTTTGAAAACGAGCCCCATGTCCCGACAGCGTTTTTTGCGCTCGAGAATGTTTTGCTTCAGCCCCACGTGGCCAGCGCTACCGTAGAAACCCGCCAGGGAATGAGCCAATCCGTTTTGGATAATCTCGCAGGTTATTTTTCCCATCAGGATATTCCTGGCTTAATTCAATAAAAATGATCGCCTGAATGGCGCACCATCATTTTTATTCAGCCTAACAAAATATCCGCTTATCGTGGCGGATATCATCGAGGCATTACTATGACCGATAAAATACCAGGAACTCGCTGGCTGCGGGTTATCGCGCCGATCCTTGTCACCTGCATTATTTCATTTATGGATCGCGTTAATATCAGCTTTGCTCTGCCGGGCGGCATGGAACAGGATTTAGGTATTACCAGCCAAATGGCTGGCGTGGCCAGTGGGATATTTTTTATTGGTTATTTATTTCTGCAAATCCCTGGCGGACGACTTGCGGTTTACGGTAGCGGGAAACGTTTTATCGCCTGGTCGCTCGTGGCCTGGGCGATTGTCTCTATCGCCACCGGCTTTGTCACCCATCAGTATCAGCTGCTCGTGCTGCGTTTTATTCTCGGGATCTCCGAAGGAGGAATGTTGCCCGTCGTGCTGACCATGGTCAGCAATTGGTTCCCGGAAAAAGAACTGGGCCGGGCCAATGCCTTTGTCATGATGTTTGCCCCACTAGGGGGGATGCTGACTGCCCCAGTTTCCGGCGCGATTATTGCCACTCTCGACTGGCGCTGGCTGTTCATTATCGAAGGCTTGTTGTCGGTCGTGGTGCTGGCCATTTGGTGGCTGGTGATCAGTGACCGTCCGGAAGAGGCGCGTTGGCTGCCGGCGAAGGAACGCGACTATTTATTGACCGAACTGGCCCGGGAGCGCAAAGCGCGAGAAGGGATGGTGCCGGCGGCAAAAGCACCGTTAAAATCGGTGTTTCGCAACAAGGGATTGATGCGCCTGGTCGTGCTGAATTTCTTTTACCAGACCGGAGACTATGGATATACGTTGTGGCTGCCCACCATCTTGAAAAACCTGACCGGTGGCAGCATGGCCAATGTTGGGGTATTGGCGATCCTGCCGTTTGTTGCCACTCTGGCGGGGATTTATGTGATTTCGATGTTCAGCGATCGCAGCGGTAAACGCCGTTTGTGGGTCAGGATCTCCCTGTACTGTTTTGCGGCGGCGCTGATAGCCTCGGTGATCCTGCATGAGCACGTGGTGGCCGCCTATATCGCGTTGGTGGTGTGCGGCTTCTTCCTTAAAGCGGCGACCAGCCCCTTCTGGTCAATTCCCGGACGCATTGCGACGGCAGAAGTGGCGGGCAGCGCACGCGGGGTGATCAACGGGCTGGGCAACCTCGGTGGGTTCTGCGGCCCCTATCTGGTAGGCGTCATGATTTATGTGTACGGACAGAACGTCGCGGTTTGCGCGCTGGCGGCATCGCTGCTGCTGGCGGGAAGTATCACCTTCCTGCTGCCGAAAGAATGCGATCGCTCCTGCGAAGAAACGGATAACCGCCTGCCCTCCGGGGCTAAACAGAAATGGAGCTAAGCGGCAATGGCGCGGTGTGGGCAGCAACGGTGGCTCACACCCGCAGCAGGACTGGATGGCGCGTTGTGTTATCGCGGTAAGATGCCAGGCCAGCGGCTTGCTCGTCTCACACGTCAACCCACACCAAACGGTGATGCAATCGTTGAGAATCAGCTTTTCTGAAAACGGTTATAGCTCAATGGGGTGATGTTTACGGAGGTTTTGGAGCGGGTGAAGGGAATCGAACCCTCGTATGCAGCTTGGGAAGCTGCCGTTCTACCATTGAACTACACCCGCATCGGTGTGCGACAGGCATTATAACCGGTTATCGGCGGCGGGCAAGCGGAGATGGCGCGTAACTGTCGATGTTTTAAGCGGTTAAGTCCCGTAGACGAAAAAAAACCGGCGCAGTTTCCCGCACCGGTTGTTTCACGCTAAACGCGATTATTTCTGCGGGCGCATCGCCGGGAACAGAATCACGTCGCGGATGGTGTGGCTGTTGGTGAACAGCATCACCATACGGTCGATACCGATGCCCAGACCGGCGGTCGGCGGCAGGCCGTGCTCCAGCGCGGTAACGTAATCTTCGTCGTAGAACATCGCTTCGTCGTCGCCGGCGTCTTTGGCGTTCACCTGATCGGCGAAGCGCTGCGCCTGGTCTTCGGCGTCGTTCAGCTCGGAGAAGCCGTTGCCGATTTCACGGCCGCCGATGAAGAACTCGAAGCGGTCGGTGATTTCCGGGTTCACGTCGTTGCGGCGCGCCAGCGGCGACACTTCAGCCGGGTACTCGGTGATGAAGGTCGGCTGAATCAGATGGCTTTCCGCCACTTCTTCGAAGATCTCGGTCACGACGCGGCCCAGACCCCAGCTCTTCTCAACCTTGATGCCGATGGATTCGGCGATGGCCACCGCTTTACCCATGTCGGCCAGGTCAGCCAGATCGGTTTCCGGACGGTATTTCTTGATCGCCTCGGTCATGGTCAGCTTCTCGAACGGCTTGCCGAAGTCGAACACTTCGTCGCCGTACTGCACCTGAGAGGTGCCCAGCACTTTCTCGGTCAGGGTGCGGAACAGGGTCTCGGTCAGCTCGATCAGGTCTTTGTAATCCGCGTAAGCCATGTAGAGTTCCATCATGGTGAACTCTGGGTTGTGACGCGGAGAAACGCCTTCGTTGCGGAAGTTGCGGTTGATTTCGAACACGCGTTCGAAGCCACCGACCACCAGGCGCTTCAGATACAGTTCCGGCGCGATGCGCAGGTACATATCGATATCCAGCGCATTGTGGTGCGTGATGAACGGACGCGCGGATGCGCCGCCCGGGATCACCTGCATCATCGGGGTTTCGACTTCCATGAAGCCGCGTTCCACCATGAAGTTACGGATAGCCGACATCACCTGCGAACGCACTTTGAAGGTGTTGCGCGACTCTTCGTTGGCGATCAGATCCAGGTAACGCTGGCGGTAACGGGTTTCCTGATCTGCCAGGCCGTGGAATTTGTCCGGCAGCGGGCGCAGCGCTTTGGTCAGCAGACGCAGCTCGGTGCAGTGGATCGACAGTTCGCCGGTCTTGGTTTTGAACAGCTTGCCGCGCGCGCCGAGGATATCGCCCAGGTCCCACTTCTTGAACTGCTCGTTGTACACGCCTTCAGCCAGATCGTCGCGCGCGACGTACAGCTGAATGCGGCCGCCCACGTCCTGCAGCGTAACGAAGGATGCCTTGCCCATAATGCGGCGGGTCATCATACGGCCGGCGACGGTCACTTCTACGCCCAGCGCTTCCAGCTCTTCGTTGTCTTTATCACCGTACGCGGCGTGCAGTTTGTCGGAGGTGGAATCGCGACGGAAGTCATTCGGGAACGCAATGCCGTTCTCACGCAGGCCGGCCAGCTTCTCGCGGCGGGACTGCAGTTCGTTATTGAGATCCAGCGCCTGATCGGCGCCCTGTACTTGTTGTTCAGACATTTCTATTCCTCATAACCCGGCTTTCAAACTTGCCTCAATGAATTTATCCAGGTCGCCATCCAGTACGGCCTGCGTGTTACGCGTTTCGACGTTGGTGCGCAAATCCTTGATGCGGGAGTCATCCAGCACGTAAGAACGGATTTGGCTGCCCCAGCCGATGTCGGACTTGTTGTCTTCCATCGTCTGCTTATCAGCATTTTTCTTTTGCATCTCAAACTCGTACAGCTTGGCTCGCAGCTGTTTAAACGCTTGATCCTTGTTCTTATGCTGAGAACGATCGTTCTGGCACTGCACCACGATGTTGGTTGGCAGGTGAGTAATACGTACGGCGGATTCGGTCTTGTTGACGTGCTGACCGCCCGCACCGGAGGCGCGGTACACGTCGATACGCAGATCCGCCGGGTTGATTTCGATATCGATATCGTCGTCCACTTCCGGGTAGATGAACACCGAGCTGAACGAGGTGTGGCGACGGCCGCCGGAATCGAACGGGCTCTTGCGCACCAGGCGATGCACGCCGGTTTCAGTGCGCAACCAGCCGAACGCGTAGTCGCCGATGATCTTGATGGTGGCCGATTTCAGGCCCGCGACGTCGCCGTCGGATTCTTCGATCACTTCGGTCTTGAAGCCCTTGGCTTCGGCCCAGCGCAGGTACATGCGCAGCAGCATGCTGGCCCAGTCTTGCGCTTCGGTGCCGCCGGAGCCGGCCTGGATATCCAGGTAGCAGTCGGCGCTGTCGTATTCGCCGGAGAACATGCGGCGGAATTCCAACTGATCCAGCTTGCTCATCAGTTGATCCAGCTCGGCGACCGCTTCGTTGAAGGTTTCTTCGTCGTCGGCTTCCACCGCCAGTTCCAGCAGCCCGCCGACGTCTTCGCCGCCCTGCTCCAGCTGATCGATGGTTTCAACGATGGCTTCCAGCGCGGCGCGCTCTTTGCCGAGCGCCTGTGCGCGTTCCGGCTCGTTCCAAACGTCCGGCTGCTCCAGCTCGGCGTTGACTTCTTCTAGGCGTTCCTTCTTGGCATCATAGTCAAAGATACCCCCTAAGAACCGCAGTCCGCTCGGACAGGTCCTGAATTCGGTTTTTTACCGGATTAATTTCAAACATGGTTTCGTTCTTTTACGTTGATGTCGTCGATGGCGGAATGCCATTGGAACCGCTAATTCTAACGGATCCGGGCGGCAGTTTATAGCGAGTTGGTCAGTTTTTGTGGCGATCGGGCGACAAAGCGGGTGGCAGGAAGAGCAGGAATTTCACCAGCGTTTTATTACCGGTGCCCCTCACGCCGCTAAGCTGTTCAAGTATTGAGCAATGTGGTCATTGAGACTATAGTCGCTATGATGACTCACAGGGACAGGCGGTGCCAAAATGGACATTTTCGTCACGGATGATTTCGACAAATTTATGAAGAAAAATCGCATCGTCGATCAAAAGATTTGCACCGCGGCTCACGAACTCGCACACGGTAACCATGACGGCGATCTGGGCGGCGGCGTCTACAAGAAACGTATTTCGCTCAATCGGGGTAAACGGGGTGGCGCTCGATCCATCGTGGCGTTTAAACGCGGTCGTCATCAGTATTTTATTGATGGATGGCTGAAAAACACCGTAAAACAGAACGGTGCAAAAGAAATCAACGATGATGAATTGGCAACCTAGCGCGAGCTCGCCAGAGATTTTCTTGCCATGCCGCCGGAAATTATCAAACGAGCCATCGATAGCGGCTACTTGCGAGAGGTGAAATGCGATGACTGATAATCGCCTGCTCAGACTGCAAAAAATGGCACAGCGTTTTAATGAGATCGGTGCGGTGTCAGACGATACCGTACGCAACATCGCCACACGAGTACAGGCGCAGGAACAACATGCCCAGCGTGAGCAGCATGATCAAATGGACGGCGCACGCATCAAAATGCTGCGCAGACGGCTCGGCTTGAGCCAGGCCGATTTAGCGGCCGTGGTCAACATGTCGACCACCAGCGTACAAAAATGGGAACGTAACGCGGTAAAACCCCAGGGAGCCGCGCTCAGAATGCTGGAAATTATCGAACAGAAAGGGGTCGCCAGCCTGATCATCTCACCACGAAACTGATGAGCGTTCGTGCACCAGTCACTTACCGATGCACGAACGTCAATTTCGCCTCAGCGCGGCCAAAGATGCTGGATCAGCAGCTGCACGTTGCGGTTGCCGCGAAACTCGTTGACGTCGAGCTTGTAGGCCAGTTCCACCTCGCGCACGCTGCTGTCAGGCCACAGCGTGGTGTCCACGTTGAACGCGATGCCGTCGAGCAACGGGCCGCCGCCGAGCGGCTCCACCATCAGCTTCAGGTGTTTCTCGCCCACCAGCCGCTGCTGCAGGATGCGGAACTTGCCGTCGAAGGTCGGTTCCGGGAACGCCTGGCCCCACGGGCCGCCCTCGCGCAGCAGCTCCGCCGTTGTCAGCGACAGCTCCTGCATCGCCAGTTCGCCGTCGGACCAGATCACCCCTTCCAACATCGCCGGATCGAGCCATTCACCCACCAACTCGCCGAAACGCTGGCGGAACTCGTCGAATTTGGCCTCTTCCAGCGACAATCCGGCCGCCATCGCGTGGCCGCCGAACTTCATCATCAGCCCGGGGTTCAGCATATCCAGCCGCTCCAGCGCATCGCGCATGTGCAGGCCGGGCACCGAACGGCCGGAGCCTTTCAGTATGCCGTCGCCCGCCGGTGCGAACGCGATCACCGGGCGGTGGAAACGCTCTTTGATGCGCGAAGCGAGGATGCCCACCACGCCCTGGTGCCATTCCGGGTGATACATCGCCAGCCCGTAAGGCAGCTCGGTGCTGGTGCGCTCCAGCTGATCGCACAGCTGCAGGGCTTCCACCTGCATGCCTTGCTCTATCTCGCGTCGCGTCTGGTTCAGCGCATCGAGATCGTTGGCCAGCATACGCGCCTGCGCAATGTCGTCGCTCAGCAGCAGCGCCACGCCGATAGACATGTCGTCCAGCCGGCCGGCGGCATTGAGGCGCGGGCCGAGGGCGAAACCGAGATCGTTGGCCGCCAGTTGGCGGGCATCGCGATTAGCCACTTCAAGCAGCGCGCGGATGCCCGGTCGGCATTTGCCGGCGCGGATGCGGTTTAACCCCTGATACACCAGAATACGGTTGTTGGCATCCAGCGGCACCACGTCGGCCACGGTGCCGAGCGCCACCAGGTCCAGCAGCTCCGCCAGATTGGGCATCGCCAGCGCGCGCTGCTCGAACCAGCCGCTGTCCCGCAGGCGGGCGCGCAGCGCCAGCATCAGGTAGAACGCGACACCAACCCCCGCCAGCGATTTGGACGGGAAGGCGCAGCCGCGCAGGTTGGGGTTAACGATCGCTTCGGCCGCCGGCAGGGTCTCGCCCGGCAGGTGATGATCGGTCACCAGCACCTGCATGCCCTTGGCGTGCGCCACGTCGACGCCGGCGTGGGAGGAGATGCCGTTATCGACGGTGACAATGAGTTCTGCGCCGCGTGCCGCCGCCTGCTCCACCACTTCGGGGCTCAGGCCATAACCGTCTTCGAAACGGTTAGGCACCAGATAATCGACGGCTGCGCCGCCCATGCTGCGCAGCGCCAGCACCGTCAGCGCGGTGCTGGTGGCACCGTCGGCGTCGAAATCGCCCACCACCATGATACGGCGACCGTCGGCCAGCGCCTGTTGCAGCAGGCCGACGGCGTCGTCGATGCCGTCCAGCTGTTGCCAGGGCAGCATGCCCTTGACGCCGCGTTCCAGCTCTTGCTCAGCCTGCACGCCGCGCAGGGCGTAAAGCCGACGCAGCAGCGGCGGCAAACTGGCGGGCAAATGCGTGTCGTCCGCCGCCGGGCGGCGGCGTAGTTGCGTTTTAATACTCACCGGCGATTAACCACCGGCTTTGGTGGCGGCCTGGTGCGCATCCAGCATGGCGGCCATCTCTTTCGGCCCCTGATAGCCCGGGATCATCATGCCGTTTTCCAGAATGATGGCCGGCGTGCCCTGAATGCCGAACTGCACGCCCAGCTCGTAATGCTTGCTGATGTCGGTTTTGCAGGTCGCCGGAGAAACGGCATCACCCTTCATGGCGGCGTCGAACGCCTTGGCCTTGTCGGCGGTGCACCAGATCGACTGCATGTCTTTTTCAGCCTGGGAAGCCAGCCCCTGGCGCGGGAATGCCAGGTAACGCACGGTAATGCCCAGATCGTTGTACTCTTTCATCTGCTGATGCAGTTTGTGACAGTAACCGCAGGTGATGTCGGTGAACACGGTGATCACGTGTTTCTCTTTCGGCGCTTTGTAAACGATCATCTGATCTTTCAGCGCGTCCATCTTGGTGCCCAGCAGTTGGTTGGTCACGTTGACCGGCTCTTTGCCGCTGACGTCGAACAGCGGGCCCTGCAGGATGTGCTTGCCGTCTTCGGAGGCGTACAGCACGCCGCTGTCGGTCAGCACGGTTTTCAGGCCGTTGACCGGCGAAGGCTGCACGTCCGCCTGCTGAATGCCCAGGCTGGCGAGCGCTTTTTTGATCGCCGCGTCATCGGCATGGGCGGCGCCGGCCACCGAAGCCACCAGCAGAGAGAGCAGCATTAAACCTTTTTTCATTGTTCCAATCCTTTCGAACCCGCCGCTCAGGCGCGCGGGTGATGCTGTTGATGTAGCTGTTTCAGTCGTTCGGTCGCTACATGTGTATAAATTTGCGTGGTCGAGAGATCGCTGTGCCCTAACAACATCTGTACGACACGGAGATCGGCCCCATGGTTCAGCAAATGGGTGGCGAACGCGTGCCGCAACACGTGCGGCGACAGACGCTCGCTGTCGATGCCCGCAAGGATGGCATAGTGTTTGATGCGATGCCAGAACGTCTGTCGGGTCATTTGCTGGCAACGATTGCTGGGGAACAGCACATCCAGCGTCTGGCCGTTGACCAGCCACGGGCGGCCGTGTTCCAGATAGTTTTCTATCCAGTAGACCGCCTCTTCACCCAGCGGCACCAGCCGCTCCTTGTTGCCCTTGCCGATCACCCGCACCACGCCCTGGCGCAGGCTGACGTCGCTGATGCTCAGCCCCACCAGTTCGGAAACCCGCAGCCCGGTGGCGTACAACACTTCGAGCATCGCCTTGTCGCGCAGCTCCAGCGGTTGATCGACGCAGGGCGCCTGCAGCAGCGCATCGACCTGCGCCTCGCTCAGATCCTTAGGCAAACGCTGCGGCAGCTTGGGAGACGCCAGTTGCGCGGTGGGATCGTCGGCGCGCAGCTTCTCGCGGTACAGGTACTGAAACAGGCGGCGCATGGCGCTCAGCAAGCGCGCGGAGCTGGTAGCCTTGTAGCCGCCGTCCACCCGCTCGGCGAGAAACGCCTGCAGATCCAACGCCTGCGCCTGCAGCAAGGCGGTATTTTGCTGGCCAAGCCAGGTGCCCAGGGCCTGCAAATCCAGCCGGTAGGAGGCCAGCGTATTTTCCGCCAGATTGCGCTCAAGCCACAGCGCATCCAGGAATTGTTCAATCAGCGCATTGTCTTGCTGTTGCACGCGGTCCTCTCTTTGTTGCATTTCCACCCGCGCCATTATGCCTTAAGCCGACGCAAATCAGGTATACTCGCTGCAATTCTCTAAACAGCAACGTAACGGTTTACACATGAAGATTGGTCTGTTTTACGGCTCCAGCACCTGCTACACCGAGATGGCGGCAGAAAAAATCCGTGAGATTCTGGGTGAAGACCTGGTCGACCTGCACAACCTGAAAGACGTCTCGCCCAAGCTGATGGAGGACTATTCCATTCTGATCCTCGGCATCCCGACCTGGGATTTCGGCGAACTGCAGGAAGACTGGGAAGCGATCTGGCCGCAGCTGCAAGAGCTGGATCTGAAAGGCAAGATCGTCGCCATGTACGGCATGGGCGATCAGCTCGGTTACGGTGAGTGGTTCCTTGACGCGCTGGGCATGCTGCACGATCAGATCGCGCCGCTGGGCGTGCAGTTCATCGGCTTCTGGCCAACCGAGGGCTTCGAGTTCACCAGCCCCAAACCGCTGAGTGCCGACGGCAAACACTTTGTCGGCCTGGCGCTCGATGAGGTCAACCAATACGATCTGAGCGAAGAGCGCCTGCAGCAATGGTGCGAACAGATCCTGTTGGAAATGGAACCGCTGCTGTAGCCGCTCTCGGGCGCTGAACGCGCCCGATTTCCCTCGCTTATTTCCACAGACGGAAGCGTGGCTCCTCTTCCCCGGCCGGCGTTTCCTTGGTCAAACGCGCCGGATCGGCCACCTGGTACCAGTCCAGCTTGCGCGTCAACAGCATAATGCCCGCCAGAATGGCAAACAGTAGCCCGGCCCCCAGCACCAACGCATTATCCTCCGACTGCAACAGCAAATAGAGCACGCCGTACAACAGCAATAGGCTCGCAGCGAACAGCGCACCGCGCAGCTTGCCGCGCAGTACGGCGCTCAGATAGAAGCCGATCAGTCCGCTGCAGGCGATGCTGGCCGCCAGGTAAGCGAAAGCGAATCCCAGGTGTTCGGAGAAGGCCAGCAGAATCAGGTAGAACAACACCAGCGCCGCGCCGACCAGCAGGTACTGAATCGGGTGCACCCGCAGCCCGGTCAGGGTTTCGAACAGGAAAAACGCCATAAACGTCAGCCCGATAAACAGCAGCGCGTATTTGACCGCGCGCTCGGTCAGCTGATAGTGATCGACCGGTTCGACCAGGCTGGCGCTGAAGGCCGGCAGCTTGTCCTCGTCGATAATAGCATCGTCGTAATAGAACGCACTGTTGATGTTGTTGGCAAACCAGGTGCTGCGCCAGCGAGCGCTAAACCCCTGCTCCGTTACCTTGCGTTCGTCCGGCAGGAAGTTGCCGAGGAAATTCGGATGCGGCCAGTTGCTTTGCAGCTGCAGCTCGCTGCTGCGCCCCAACGGCACCAGCGACAGGCTGCTGGTGCCCGCCAACGTCAGGGTGAAGTCGGCGTTCAGCCCCTCTTTTTGTTGCAGCATCGCCAGCGTCAGCGGGGCGTGGATCCCCTGGCGCAACGATCCCACGCCGGTGCCCGGCTCAAACGCCACCGGCTGCGGCAATCCCAGCGGGGAAATGCGCTTGATGCCGCGAGAGTCGCTCAGCGCCACCAGCAGGAACGGCTGGCCGACGGTCACGTTGGCACGTTGCAAATCCGTCAGCTCCGGCTGGCCGAAACGCACCTTGAAGCTCAGCGGCCCCTGGTAAACCTGCGTTTGATAAATACCCAGTTTGCGCACCTCTACTTTCGGCGCCCCCTGCACCTGAAGCGACTCAGGCAGCAAATAGCGGTAATGCTGTACCCGCTGCACTACCGTTTGTCCTTTCTCGTCTTTCTTCTCTTCACGTTCGACATAGGGAATGACAATCAACGGGCCGAGCACGCGCTGCGCCCCGCTGGTGCTTTCGCTCACCTGCCCGACCACGCTTTGCCGATAGCCGCTGCGTTCGTCGATCACGCTCATCAGTTGGGCGATGGGGATCAACATCACCACCATCAATCCCAGCAGCGTGGTTATTTTCCAGAAAAGTACCGATTTCATCATGCTCGCTCCTCGTAGGTTATGAGGCCACGATAAAATCCGCAGGTGAAATCAGAATGTGGTTATGTGAAGGGAAGGTGAAGTCACAGCGATAACATAAACGTCGCTTCCACCCCGTGCGGCCGGCGGTTGCACAGGTGAATGCCACCATGATGCAGACGGGCGACCTCCTGCACGAAGTTCAGTCCCAGCCCGCTGCTTTTCGGCCGTTCGGCGCGCGGCAGCGAATAAAAACGCTCGAACACCTTATCGAGCGCATAGTCCGGAATGCCGCTGCCGTCATCGCAAACGCTGATGCAGTAATGCTGTTCCCGCCGTTCGCCTCGCACGCTGACGCAACCGCCCGGCGGGGTAAAGTCGATCGCATTGTCCAGCAGGTTGGTCAGCGCCTGGCTGATTAGCAACGCATCGCCGTTCAGCGTCACCTCCGCCAACGCCTCCAGTTGCAATCTGACGCCGCGTTGCGTCGCCTGCGCCTCTTTGCCCGCCATCGTCTGGCTGACCAGCGCCGCGATCGCAATCGGCGCGGTTTCCATGTCTGGCCGACTCTCCAGCCGCGCCTGCACCAGCAGTTTGTCCACCAGCTGTTGGATGCGTGCGCTTTGCTGCTCGATATTGGTGAGAAAACGCCGGGCGGTCTCCGGCGGTGGCAGCTCCTGCAACAGCTCCGCCGCGCCCCTGATCGCCGCCAGTGGGCTTTTCAGCTCATGCGTCAGGGTATGTGCATACTGTTCGATATAAGCTTTGCCTTCCAGCTTCAGCCGCATGCTCTCCAACGCCTGCGCCAGCTGCGTCAATTCCCGCCCGCCCACTTTGGGCAGCGGCGCGTTTTCCCCTTGCGCCACCCCGTCGGCATAACGCACCAGCCGGCCTATCGAACGGTTGATCCACCAGACGAATACCGCGCCGATCAGCAACGCAATCCCCAGCAGCAACGCGCCGGCCCATAGAATGCGCCGTTCGCTGCGTTTGATCACCGGCGCCATGGTGCTGTTGGGTTTGCCCACGGTGAGCACGCCGATAATACGCCCTTGCTCTATCACCGGCGCGGCCACATACATCACCGAACTGTTTTCATCTTCTGGATCACTACGGGTGCTGCGGGCGCCGTACTGGCCGCGCAGCGTCCGATAAACGTCATTCCAGCGCGAGTAGTCTTGCCCCTGCGCGCGGCCGGCAGAATCGAAAATGACCCGGCCCTGGGCATCGGTCAGATAGACGTGGTATTCACTGCGATCCTTGCGGATGCCGGAGATATTGGCGCCGATCGGCCGCTGGTTCAGCTGCGTGAACGCCTGCGCCAGTTGGCCATGCGCCGCATCGCCGCGCTGCATGTCCTGACGGGCGATTTGCGCCAACAGGTTGGCGGTGTCCACCAGCGTGCCTTCGGTAGCGCGCCGCACGCCGGGCTTCACTTCCTGGACGAAAATGCTCAGCACGAAGTACCCGGCCACCGCCACGATCAGAAAATATCCCAGCAGCAGGCGCAGGCCAATTTTCATGGCTGGCGGCTCACGCTGTAGCCCAATCCGCGGTGGGTGTGGATGGGCGGCTCACCGGGCTCAACCGCACGCAGCTTGGCGCGCAGCGTTTTGATGTGGGTATCGACGGTGCGATCCAGGCTTTCTTCCGCTTGCGCCCAAACGCTTTCCATCAGTTGCTGCCGCGAGAACACCCGTCCAGGCGCCAACAACAGCGTCTTCAGCAGCAGGTATTCGTAACGGGTCAGCGGCAGCGGCCGCTGATGGTAGGAGATGGTGGCCGCGTCTTCGTCGAGCGTGAAAGCGCCGAAATGGTAGCGCGCGCTCTGTTGCAGGCGCTGCTGCTTATGCAGGCGGCGCAAAATGGTGCGCACCCGGGCGCTGACCTCGCGAGGGGAGAACGGCTTGGCGACATAGTCGTCGGCGCCGATCTCCAGCCCGATCAGGCGATCCACTTCATCACTGCGGGCGGTAAGAAACAGAATCGGCAGGTCAGCCGCCTGAGCCAGCAGGCGGCGACACAATTCAAAACCGTTGATATCCGGCAAACCGACATCGAGGATAGCAAGCGCGGGCGCGCCTTGCGCCAGCGCCTGCAACGCCGGTTCCGCACGTTCGAACCAGCGTACTTCGAAGCCTTCGCTCTCCAGCGTGTAAACCAGCGTATCGGCAATGCTGGGTTCATCCTCCACCAACCAGAGCACGGGTTTCATCAGGGTTCCTCGCCGTTACCCGCCGGCGGATACAGCAACAGCTGCCGCAGGTGGCGCCACTCCTCTTTGCTCATGCAGTCGGAAGCCAGCCACAGCCGGCGGCGCTTTTTGCCTTCCATCGGCTGCAGCGTCAGCAGCAGGCCGTAGCCCGGCATCCAGGGCTTTTTCGCCAGCCGCCATTCTCGGCCGTGCCAGCTGAAACGCCGGTCCGCCAGCAGCCGCAGCTCGCCCTGCACTGCGGCGATGCGCTTCTGGCTACGAATGCACTGAAACACCACCAGCGTCAGCAGCACCAGCCAAAGCGGGCCATAACCTTCCGGCCAGGGCGAAATCAGGATCAGCAAGATCAGAACGCCATGAGTCAACAGGGAAAAAAGCTGGGTGCGCCAGGAAATGCGGATATCACATCGCCACTGGGCCACGGTCTTTATTTCGCGTTTGGATCAGGGTCACCATTCTCTGCAGCTCGCCGTCCTGCGGCGCGCCATGATTCATCAGCCAGTTGAACAGATCGGGATCGTCACACTCCAGCAGGCGGATAAACAGCGCCTTGTCCGCGTCATTCAGGCTGTCGTATTCGTATTCGAAGAACGGCATGATGGAGATGTCCAGCTCGCGCATGCCACGACGGCAAGCCCAGTGAATACGTGCTTTGTTGTTAATATCCATGTTGTTATGACTCACCTCTTTTCAGCGCGGCAGCGCCAGCGCAGGGTTCAAATGACACACTGTATGGCAACGCCGTCGCAATATAATTCCATCAGCCGGGGATCTGTCTGCAAGGGTGCCCTGGCCGCAAGCCTATAGAGTAACAATTTGACATACACGCCGGGAAGGCGCTTTGCTGCGGAAAACGTAATAAAGCGCAAAATGCCAAAAAAAGCGCCCCCCGGTCCCACGGCGCGAATAACAGTTTGCAAAGCCCGCCGCCTCTTTTACCATGGGTTCAATACCCTTCAGGTAAGCTAAACGTTGAGCAGGAACTTACTATGGCGCATAACATTCCATTCCCACCCCGTCAGCCCTCCGCTTCCACCCATCTCCCCCTGACGCTGATCTCGCTGGAAGATTGGGCGCTGGTGACGTTGAACGGGCCGGACACAGTGAAATATCTTCAGGGCCAGGTGACGGCGGACATCGACGCGCTGGCGGCCGATCAGCACGTGCTGTGCGCCCACTGTGACGCCAAGGGCAAAATGTGGAGCAACCTGCGTCTGTTCCACCGTGGCGAAGGCTTCGCCTATCTGGAACGCCGCAGCGTGCTGGACAGCCAGCTGGCTGAAATCAAAAAATACGCGGTGTTCTCCAAAGTCACTATCGCCGCCGATAATGACGCGGTGTTGCTGGGCGTCGCCGGTTTCCAGGCGCGCGCCGCGCTGACGGGCCTGTTCGCCACGTTGCCGGACGCCGAGCACCCGGTGGTGCAGGACGGCGAGACCACGATTCTGCACTTCGCTACGCCGGCGGAACGTTTTCTGCTGGTGACCCGCCCCGCCGTGGCCGAACAGCTGATCGGCAAGCTGCATGACCAGGCAGAGCTGAATGACAGCAGCCAATGGCTGGCGCTGGAGATCGAAGCCGGTTATCCGGTTATCGACGCTGCCAACAGCGCACAGCTGATCCCGCAGGCTACCAACCTGCAGGCGCTGGAAGGCATCAGCTTCAGCAAGGGCTGCTATACCGGTCAGGAGATGGTGGCGCGCGCCAAATTCCGCGGTGCCAACAAGCGGGCGCTCTACTGGCTGGAAGGTAAAGCGGCCCGCGCCCCGCAGGCGGCGGAAGATCTGGAGCTCCAACTGGGTGAAAACTGGCGCCGCACCGGCACCGTATTGGCGTCGAGCCAACTGGCCGACGGCACGCTGTGGGTACAGGTGGTGATGAACAACGATTTGGATGCCGACAGCCAGCTGCGGGTGCGCGACGATGCCGCCAGCCAACTGGCGATCAAACCGTTGCCCTACTCGCTGGCCGAAGAGAAATAATCCGTCGGCCGCAGGCGCCCTGCCTGCGGCCATCTTCATTACTCGTCCAATTCCCCGTCGCGCTGCACCAGATAAATCAGCACCAGAATGATGGTGACGAAGAAGCGAAACGCATCCGGCACGCCGTTCCACTGCTTCGACATCCACATGCCAAACCACTCGCCCCCAATCGACATAAAGCCGACCTGCCAGGTGAGAAAGCCCAGCGTCAGCCCCACTACCGCCAGCTTTTTCCGACCGTTAAAGGCGTGCGCAGGCAGTTTCAGGCCGCCCAACAAACGCAGGCCGCCGATCCAGCACAGCAGCGCGGTCAGGCTTTCCAGCGCGATGATGAAAATATAACCGGCGTGATGCAGCCACGGCGTCTGTATCGAGCGGTATCCGATGGTGGCGTCGGGGAAAATCGTGTCCATCATAAAGACGTGGCGCACGAAGGCGAAGTTGGAACCGTAGTCGGTGATGTTGCCGAAGGCGACCAGCGAAGCGAACAAGGCGATAGCGCAGACCAGCAGCGCTTTGGATAAGCGAACGATCATCTTGGTGAGTCCTGAACAGAGGTTAAAGAAACGGTATGCGGGCTCAGAAATGAAGGAACGGGCTTGCTGGATACCCGAAAGAAGCAAGCGCCTCTTTTTTAAAACAAAAGAGGCGCCAGTTCAATACGCATTCAGACGTAGCGGGAACGCTTAGACGTAGAGGTAGATCGCCATGAAATGGCAGGCGCTGCCGCCGAGCACGAAGGCGTGCCAGATGGCGTGGCCAAAGCGAATGCGCTTGGAGGCGTAGAAAATCACGCCCAGGGTATAGACCACCCCGCCGATCGCCAGCAGCGTGACGCCGCCGGCCTCCAGCCGCGTAACCAACTGATAAATTACGATCAGCGACAGCCAGCCCATCGTCAGGTAGGTCACCAGCGACAGGGCTTCAAAACGGTGGGCGAAGGCCAGCTTGAACAGCACGCCGAGCAGCGCCAATCCCCAGATTACCGCCATCAGGCCCTTCGCCAGCGGCGAATCCAGCCCCACGAGTAAAAACGGGGTATAAGTGCCGGCAATCAGGAGATAAATGGCGCAGTGGTCAAATTTTTTCAGCCAATGCTTGGCCTTCTGATGCGGGATCGCATGGTAGAGCGTGGAAGCGAGAAACAGCAGGATCATGCTACCGCCGTACAGGCTGTAACTGGTGATGGCCGTCGCATCGGCGCCGGTATTCACCGCCTGCACCAACAGCAACACCAGGCCGACGATGCCGAACACCAGCCCGATGCCGTGGCTGATGCTGTTGGCGATCTCTTCCGCCCACGGATAAGCCGCGGCGACAATCTTATTGCTCCCGGCTTTCACTACGTCCGTTTTCCCCATAACGCGCAACCCCTCAAAATGCCCTGCTTTGTTCGAAATTAACGCAAAGCAGCTTAACTGAGAATAATTCCAGTGTACACGTGTACGCTAAAATAAAAATGTGAACGCGTGTAACCATCGAAATCCCCCGCCCGGTGGTCTACAATCGTCAGGCTTCAACCCACCCACCTTGAGGTTTACACCATGTCATCCGCTGTACCCGCGTTAGATTTCGGCTCAATGACCCAAGTCATCCAATTCCTGATGGAAATCGATAAGTTGAAAGGTGTTCAACGCCGCACCAAAGTGCTGGGCACCCAGCGCCAGGAAAACTCCGCCGAACACAGTTGGCACTTCGCCATCGCCGCCATGAGCCTGGCGCCCTACGCCGGTGATGACGTAGACATTCAGCGCGTGATCCAGATGGCGCTGCTGCATGACATCGTAGAAATCGACGCCGGCGACGTGCTGGTCTACGATCTGGCGGCCCGCGCAGCGATCCACGATCAGGAAGTGGCGGCGGCACGTCGTCTGTTCGGCATGTTGCCGGAGGCTCAGCGCGAGTATTTCACCGCTTTATGGCAGGAGTATGAAGATGGCGAAAGCGCCGATGCACGCTTCGCTCTGCTGCTGGATCGCACCATGCCGATGCTGATGAACCTGCACAATGAAGGCCAGAGCTGGGTGGAAAACAACATCAGCCTGGAGCAGGTGCTGGCGCGCAATGCATCGATCGCCGACGTACACCCCGAGCTGTGGCACCATATGGAGCAACACCTGCGGGATGCGCAGCGCAAAGGCTGGTTGAAGTAAGGGACCGGGCTGCCGCTTCTTGGCCGCAGCCCGTCTTCGTCAAGCGAACGCCTGCTGGCGTTCCAACGCCTCCTCATAGCTCGGCATCGATCCCGCCGCCCCGGCCCGTTCCACGCAGACCGATGCGTAGGCGGCGGCAAAGCGCACCGCATCGGCTAACGGCACCTGATTTGCCAGCTGCGCCGCCAGGGCGCCGTTAAACGCATCGCCCGCGCCGGTGGTGTCTTTCGGCTGCGCCGGAAACGCCGGGATCAGCTCGCTGTTTTCCCCGTCCGAGAACAACGCCCCCTGCGTGCCCAACGTCACGATCAGCAAACGAATGCCCTTAGCGTGCAACACCTGCGCCGCCTGGCGCGCCGAAGCCACATCGCGCACCGGCACGCCGGTCAGCAACGTGCACTCGGTGGCGTTGGGCGTCAGCAGATCGACCTGAGCCAACAGGCTGTCCGGCACCGGCTGAAACGGCGCCGGATTGAGTATGATGAACGTTTGCGCTTCGCGGGCGATGGCGATCACCTGCTCAATCGCCGGCAGGTTGTTCTCCAACTGGGTCAACAGAATATCCGCCGCGGCGATCGCCGGGCGGCACTGGTGCACCTCGTCTTCGCTGACCGTCAGGTTGGCGCCGGGATCGACGGCGATCATATTCTCCGCCTCCTCGCCGGCAACATAGATAAGCGCATTGCCGGTCGGGCAATCGCCGGTCGAAAACAGCGTCACCGCATCGAAACCGGCGGCGGCGAGGTGGCGCCGGGCGAAGGTGCCGAAGTCGTCGCGCCCCACCTTGCCGATATAATGCACCCGCGCCCCGGCGCGCAGCGCGGCGGTGGCCTGGTTGGCACCCTTACCGCCCGCGCCCATCATGCTGTTGCGGGCGATCAGCGATTCACCGGGCTGCGGAAAGCGCGCCATGCCGGCGACGATATCTAGGTTGAACGAACCGAACACGCAGACTTTGCCTTTCATTGCGGGTACTCCCTGCTCAATTGGAGGTGGCGCCGGGCGGCCAGGCAGGCGCCTTTGCAGCCGGTTTCATCGGTCAGGCGGCTGACGGAGATCGCCAGCCCCTGCGCCGGCTGCGGCCCGCGTAAATGGCGGCGGATCTCTTGCTCAAGGTGCGCCAACGGGAAACCGCTCATGGCGATCACGCCGCCGCCCAGGATCAGCCGCTGGGGATCGAGCACGTTCATTTCGATGGCGATGGTCTGCGCCAATCGTTCGACGAAGCGCCGCAGATCCGGATGATCGCCGTGGCGCTCAAACAGCCGGTCGAACGGCGTTTGTGCCGCGTTGGCGCGCGCCCAGCCGGTCAGCCAATGGCCGGAAGTCAGGCTCTCGACGCAGCCCCGTTTACCGCACGGGCACTCGCCCTGATGGCCGGGCCAGGGAATGTGACCCAGCTCGCCGGCGGCGCCGTGCGCCCCGTGATAAAAGTCGCCGTTCAGCCACAGGCTGTTGCCCATGCCGGTGCCCAGATACAGCCCCACCGCCACCTGCGGCAGCGCCGGCAGCTGCTGCAAATCCCACCACAGCAGATGGTTGACGTCCTTGTCCATTCGCACCGGCAACGCCAACAAATCGGCCAACAGCACCGCCACCGGCTGGGCGTCCAGCGCCGGAATAAACGGCAGCGACAGCACCCGCGAGCGATCGCGACTGAGGATCCCCGGCAGCCCCAGCATCACCTGCGCCACCTGACGATCCTCGCAATGCCCGGCGATCAGGCGGCCCAACGCCGCCAGCGGATCGGCCTGCTGCGCCCAGTCGGCGGTCGCTATCTTGCGGTACCCGCTGAACTCGCCGTCATCATTCATCAACAACAGGCGGGTATTGGTGCCGCCGACGTCAACGCCAAGAAAATGCCGCATCATGTCCCCCGCCTCAGGCCGCCTGCCGCATTTGATCCAGCATTTTTTCCCATGCCGTCTCCAGATCCGGATCGAGGTTGAACAACCCGGAGCTGCCGACGATCAACACCTCCGCGCCGGCGCCCATCAGATCGCGGTAGGTCCGCTGATTGCAGGATCCGTCGATCTCGATCAGATAGCGCAGATTTTGCTGGCGTTTCAGATCGCGCAACTGGCGGATCTTTTCCAGCATTTCGGGAATGAACGGTTGCCCGGCATAGCCCGGATCGACGGTCATCACGGTGACCTTGTCCAGCAGGTGAAGGTAGTGGCGGATAAACTCCACCGGCGTGGCCGGGTTCAGCACCACCCCCACTTTTTTGCCCAGCGCGCGGATTTGATTGATCACCCGAAACGCGTCGCGGTTGATGGTTTCGGCGTGCGGGCAGATAAAATCCGCCCCGGCGCGGGCGATCGGGTCGATGAAATCGGTCGGGTTCTCCACCATCAAATGCACATCCAGCAACAACGAGGTGTGCGGGCGGATCTGTTCGATAAAGAACGGCGACAGCGTGATGTTTTTAACGTAGTGCCCGTCCATGATGTCGATATGCAGCATATCGGCGCGGCGATTCAGCACCGCCAATTGCTGGCGGATATCCATCAGGTTCATGCACATCAGTGAAGGTGAAATCTGGTATTTCATTAGCGTTATCCTGCGCAAAAGGGAAAAGGGATCAGTGGCCCGCCGCGGTTCTGGCCTGGGCCGCGCTGCGGCGCATCGCCCGCCGCTGCCGATAGCGATGCCGGAAAAACTTCATCGCCAGCACCGCGATCAGCACCGCGCCCCACATCGCCAGACTGAAATGCGGGCTGACGTTCATCAGGTTCAAACCGGTCGCGATCACCTGCAGCACGATCAGCGCCAATACCACGCCGCTGACCCGACCAAAACCGCCGAATGGATCGGTGCCACCCAGAATGATCGCCAGCACCGTCAGCAGCAGGTAAGAGTCGCCGTAGCCCATGCGCGCCGAGTTGAAGCGCGCCATCATCACCAGCCCGGCAATGACGCACAGCAGGCTGGAGAGGGTGTAAATGGCGATCAGTACTCGATGGGTATTCACGCCGCTGAAGTGGGTAGCGTTGATGTTGCTGCCGCTCATGTAGATGCATTTGCCGAGCCGGGTTTTCTGCAAGAACAGCGCCAGCAACGCGGCGACCGCCAGGAAGATCCACAGCGGTACCGGCACGCCCAGCACGCTCTCAGCGCCGATAAACCGCACGATATCCGGCATGCCGCTCAGGGCCGCGCCGCGCGTCAGGTAGATGCCGATGCCGTTGACCGTGGTCATGGTCGCCAGCGTCACCAGAATCGGATGCGCGCCGACGTACGCCACCAATGCGCCGGTCGCCGCGCCGATAAGCCCGGCCAGCAGCATCGCCGCCACCAGCGCCAACACCAGCCACACCGTCTGCAATCCCAGCCCGGCGTCCGCCGGCAGATAGCTGATGAACAGCCAGGCCATCAGCAGGCTGGTCAGGTTGGCGCTGGCGATAATGCACAGGTTCAGGCCGCCGCTGAGGATCGGGATGAACATCGCCAGGGTCAGCAGGCCCAGCTCCGGCAGCTGGAACGCCACGCTGGTGAAGGTGGCGCCGCTGAAGAAGCGCCCCGGCATCAGCATGCTGAAGGCCAGCACCACCGCCAGCAACAGCGCCAACAGGCCGACGGCGGTACCGTCTGGACGAAATTTCAGGTAGTTGCCCATCAGGTGCTCCTCAGGCGAAACCGACGTCGGTTTCTTTGCGCTTCTTGTAGTGAGTGACGGTGATCGCCGCGACGATCACCAGACCGATCACCACGTTCATGAAGTAGCTGGACACGCCGATCAGGTTGAGGCCGTTTTTCAGCACGCCGATCAGGAATACGCCCATCAGCGTGCCGATCACGCTGCCCTTGCCGCCGTTGAGGCTGGCGCCACCCAGCACCGCCGCCGCCAGTACATCGAGCTCACCGCCCACCAGCGCATTGGGCACCACCTCCCCCATGCGGTACACCTGTACCAGGCCGCCGATCGCCGCCATCGCGCCCAGATAGCCATAGGCGAACAGATGCAGCAGGCCGACGCGGATGCCGATGCGCCGCGCCGATTCCGCATCGCCACCGACGGCAAACAGCTGGCGCCCGAGGTGCGTTTTGTTCAACAGCAGCCAGGTCAGCAGCGCCACCGCCAGCATCACCAGCGTCGGCAAACCGAGCTGATAGCTCTGCTCACCCACTTGGAACGGCAGCACGCTGCGCGGCAACGTCCACCAGTCCGGCAAGGCGTACACACTGCGGCCGTTGGTCAGCCACATCAGCATGCCGAACAAGAACGCCTGCATGCTGATGGTGACGATGATCGAGACGATACGCAGGCAGTAGATCAGCAGCGCGTTGACCATGCCCAGCGTGGCGCCGATCGCCAACGCCAGCAGAATGCTGCCCGCCGGGCTGGCCAGGCCGTAATGCGTCGCCAGCGTGGCGATCAGGTACTGCACCACCGAGGCGACTGCGGCGAAGGAGATATCGATGCCGCCGGTCACCAGCACCACGAACAGGCCGAGGGCGAAAATGCCGCTCACCGCGTAGCTTTCACTAAGATCGAGCAGGTTCTGCACCGTCAAAAACCGATCGCTGAGCAGCGAAAAGACGATGACCGTCAGCAGCAGTACCCAGGCCAGATAGCCTTCGTTGCCGCGCGGTTTCAGACTGAATCTACGCATTGACCGCCTCCGCCAGCTGCTGCTGGCCCACCTGCCCCGGCAGGTATTCACCGATCACGCTGCCGCCGCTGAAGTGCAACACCCGATCGCAGTTGTAATACACCTCCGGCACTTCATCGGAGATCAGCAGAATGGCGATCCCTTCCTGCGCCAGCAGATGGATCAGTTGGTAGATGCTGGCCTTGGCGCCAACGTCGACGCCAACGGTTGGCGAGTCGAGGATCAGGATCCGCGGCTGGGTCAGCACCCACTTGGCCAGCACGATCTTTTGCTGATTGCCGCCGGACAGCGTCGAAACCGCCTGCTCCGGATCCGCCACCCGCACGCCGAGTTTGGCGATCCACTCTGCGACGATGCGATTCTTGCGGTAGTCGTCGATCAGGCGAAAACGCCCGCGCAGCTTATCGAGAATGGTCAGCACCGCGTTGTCCGCCACCGACTGTTGTTGCACCAGCCCCAGCGTCAGGCGATCCTCCGAGACGTAGCCGATGCCGGCCTTGATGGCGTCCTCATGGCCGCGAAAGCGCACCGGTTTGCTGTCGAGATAAAGCTTGCCGCTGTCCGGGCGGGTCATGCCGAACAGGCTCAGCGCCAGCTCGGTGCGCCCGGAGCCGAGCAATCCGCACAGCCCGAGCACCTCGCCCTGATGCAGCCGGAAGCTCACGTCCTGATACTGCCCGGCGCGGCTGAGACGATCCGCCTCCAGCATCACCCGATCCTTATTCATGCTCGGTGACTTCAGGCGATAATCCAGCTTCAAGCCGGTCATCAGCTCGGTCAGGCGATCGCCGGTGACCGCCGCCGCCGGCCAGGTGCCGATCTTGTTGCCGTCGCGGATCACCGTGACGCGATCCGAGATCTCCAGCACCTCGTCCAGCCGGTGGCTGACGAACACCACGCAGATGCCTTTCGCTTTCAAGTAATTCACCGTACGCAGCAGCTGATTGACCTCGGTGCGGGTCAGCGAGGCGGTCGGCTCATCCATGATCACCAGCCGCGCTTCCGCCACCAGCGCGCGGCAGATCGCCACCTGCTGGCGTTGGGCAATCGGCAGCTCCGCCACCCGTTTGTCGAGATCCAGATTAAAACTCAGCTCCTGCAGCAGGCCCTCGGCGGTACGCCGCAGCCGCGCCGGCCGGTGCCACCTCAACAGCCCGCGCAGGTTGTGCTCGAAGGCGATGTTTTCCGCCACCGTCAGGTTGGGAAACAGCGACAGATCCTGATAGATCACCTGAATGCCGAAGGCGCGCGCCTGATCCGGCGACAGCCGGCCGAAGGTTTGCCCATCGAGGGTAATGCGGCTGCCGTCATCCGGTTGATACACGCCGGCGATCGCCTTGATCAGCGTGCTCTTGCCGCAGCCGTTGGTGCCGGCCAGGCAGTGCACCTCCCCCGGCATCAGCGCCAGTGAGATATCGTTCAGCGCTCGCTGCCCGCCAAAAGTCATCGACAGCTGTTGCAGCGCGATCAGCGGTGCGCCCTGCGTTGCCGTATTGCCGGAAATCGCCATGATTACAGCCCCATTTTCACCAGCTTCGGCAGGTTTTGCTTATCCAGGCTTTCGGTGGCGTTGCCGAGAATGGTGTGCTGCTGCGCATCCACCTGCACCTTGCCCATGCCTTCGATGGTCATGCCATCGGTGATTTTTTCTCCCTTGTGCATCATGTCGGCGATGCGCACGAACACTTCGCCGGCCACCATCGGATTCCAGATATAGCCGCCCTTGATGGCACCGCGATTGACCAGCGAAGCGCCCTGTCCTGGGCTGAACGGCCCGATAACGCAGATATCGTTGCTTTTGCCGCGGTTGAGCACCGCGCGCCCGGCGCCGATCGGCCCCTGCGAACCGAATGCCAGCACGCCTTTCAGATCGGGATATTTGGCCATCAGATCGTTGGTGGTACGC
This sequence comes from Serratia bockelmannii, assembly GCF_008011855.1. Classification (GTDB taxonomy): domain Bacteria; phylum Pseudomonadota; class Gammaproteobacteria; order Enterobacterales; family Enterobacteriaceae; genus Serratia; species Serratia bockelmannii. The sequence goes on along the minus strand of NZ_VOUX01000003.1, from coordinate 443,616 downwards.
ACACTGTCATCCAGCGATTCCCCCACGCCAAACTTGTCGCCCACCAGCTGCATGTTCGGGTAGTGCTGCTTCTGGTAGTTGATCGCCGAGTCAGACCAGGTGATGTGCAGCGGCACCGTCAGGCTGCCGACGTACACCGCGTACTTGCCCTGCTCTTTCATGCAGGCGGCCAGCGCTTTCATGTGGTTGACGCCGTGCTGCGAGGCGTCCACCAGCTCAAAGTCCCAATCGGCGTACTTTTGGCCGGGAGATTCATGCACGATCACCTTGATGCCCGCTTCCTGCGCGCGCTTGAGCACCGGCTCCAGCACCCGGGCGTCGTTCGGCACCACCCCGATGATGTCCACCTTCTGCGCGATCAGATCTTCGATGGCGCGCACCTGCAGCGCCGGGTCCGCCGCCGTCGGCCCGACCATCCAGGCATCGATGCCGCGTTTGGCACCCTCGCTTTTGATGCCGGCCTCCATGGCGTTGAACCACGGAATGCCGCCGATCTTCACCACCACGCCCATTTTCAGCTTGTCCGCCGCCTGCGCGGAGACCGAAAGCAGCAGCGAGGCAAACAGACCGACCAGTACGGATTTTTTCATTGTTCTCTCTCCACAAGTGTTGGCTGTAATAAAGGGTTTTCGTTGTTGTTATCGCGCCGCCCTTTTCGCGGCGGGTGAAACTTCAATCACGTCGACGTTGTTCCAGGCCAGTTCCTGACGAAATTCGTCGTCGCTGAGCCTGTCGGTGATCAGGGTGTCTATTTCCCGGTAGTGGCAGATGCGCGCGAACGAGCGGCGGCCGAACTTGTTGCTGTCCACCAACAGGAACTTGCGTTCCGACGCCAGCAGCATCTGCTGCTTCAACCGCGCATGGTGCTCGTTGCTCTCGCGGATACCGCCGTCCTGGCAGATGCCGTGGCAGGAGAAGAACAGCTTGTTGATCACGAACTCCTTCAACATCTGCTCCGCCAGCACGCCGATAAAATCCTCGTACTTGGCGGAATACTCGCCCCCCAGTCCGATGGTGCGCACGTTGGCCTTGCAGGCCAGCGTCTGGATGATGTGCAGCGAGTTGGTCAGCACCACCAGTGAAATATCCGGCAGCTGGCGCGCCAAAAACCAACTGGTTGAGCTGCTGTCCAGCAGCAGGCAATCCCCCGGCGAGATAAACTCCAGCGCGCGTTTGGCGATACGCGTTTTCTGCTCCGGCGCCTCGTTGCTGCGCTGGCGGAAAGATTCCCCCTGGTCTATCTCGGCGGGCACATAGGTTTTCTCCACCGCCGGTGGCTCGACGAACACCGCGCCGCCGTGGCTGCGCAGCAGCAGGCCGCGCCGTTCAAGCAGGGCCAGATCACGCCGCGCCGTCTCGATAGAGATCTGGCACAGCTGCGCCACCTCCTGCACCATCACGCGGCCGCGCTGGCTCAAGACTTCGGTAATAAAGCGATGACGTTCTACAGGCAGCATGTTTCTTTTCTCCTCCACGACGATGATTACGATATCGATTTGCCGCGCCGCGTTTTGCGCGCAGACGCAAAGCGCATCGCCCCGCGGTCGGTCAACGATCGCGCTGTGATAGTTGTCAAAAAAATCGGGAAGGAAATGAAATGAATAATTACGAAAGTGTGGAGTAACAGACAGTTATGATGCGCGGGCGCCTGAGGCAGACAGGAGAGAAACGGTAAACGGTCACAATTCCACGTTCCGCAGCATGACCGTTAATGACCGTTTGTGTGGTTTTGACCGAGCGCCGGCCCCAAAGTAGCCCGGCGTTCTATTTACAGCGGCTTATGCGCCGTTTCCCGCGCCGCCCATACCGCCCAAAGTGTGATAAGCAGAGCCAACGCAACATAGGCGGAAATCGCCAGCGTGCTGTCGTAAGATTTAAACAGAGAAGTGATGATCAGCGGGGCAAAGCCGCCACCGATAATCCCCGCCAAGGTATAGGCTAACGAAGAGCCGGCATAACGCACCCGTGTCGGGAACTGTTCCGTGATGAATGCCGCCTGTGGCCCATACATCGCCGCATGGATCAACAGCCCAATCACCACAGCCATGCAGATCAACACCGGTTGACTGCTGTCGAGCAGGACGAAGAACGCAAACGCCCACACTATCGCTGCCAATGCACCGCCGATATACACCGGACGACGGCCGAAGCGATCCGACAACGCGCCAAACAGCGGTACTGCGACGGCGTTGCCTATCGCCCCCAGCATGGTGGCACCCAGCGCCAGCGGGCGCGGCAGATTCAGCACGGTGGTGACGTAGGTCAACGTGAACACGACCACCAACGCATAGAGCACGTCAGAGCCGATACGCGATCCGCCGGCGATCAGCAGCGGACGCATGTGCTGCGTGAAGACTTCGCGCACCGGCGACTGCGTAACATCTTTCGACGCCTCCAGTTGCAAAAATGCCGGCGTCTCACCCACACCCCGGCGCAGCCACAAACCGAAGATGACCAGCACCAGACTCAGCAGGAACGGAATCCGCCAGCCCCATTGCTGAAAATCGTCCGCCGACATCGCCAACGTCACCAGCGTAATGAGGCCTGTGCCGATCAACGAACCGCAGGACGGCCCTACCTGAGCAAAGGACGCGTTGCGCCCGCGCTGATGCGGCTTACCGTGTTCCATCGACAACAGTACCGCACCCGCCCATTCTCCGCCCAGCGCAATGCCCTGAATAAAGCGCAGCGTCACCAGCAGCAGTGGGCTCCAAATCCCCCAGCTGGCGTAGCCGGGCAGCAACCCCATCAACGCCGTGGTCACGCCCATGATCACCAGCGTGGTGACCAGTACAAAGCGCCGTCCCAACACATCGCCAAGGTGGCCGAATAAGATGCCACCGATCGGCCGGGAAACATAGCCCACCGCGTAAGTGGAGAAAGCCAGAATCGTGCCCACCAGTGGATCGAACGATGGGAAGAATACATGGTTGAAAATCAACGCGGCCATGATGTTGTAGACGGTGAAATCGTACCATTCCAGCGCCGTACCGATCGAGCTGGCCGCCGCAAGTTTGCCGGTATTGGGCGTTGCGGCGGCACTTTCTGCGGCCGGTGCGGCAACCTGTGCCGTTTCAGTGGTGTATGCATTCATGATGTCAGCTCCTGTGCAGTCAGTTGCCAGCCAAGGGCATAATGCCAGGCATCGGCGGCGGGCATGTTCAGCGCTTCAGCGACCTGCTCGCTTAAACGCAGGCCGGCTTCGGCGTCGCTGCTTTCGATCAATAGCATCGGCAACATTCGGCGGTTTTCTCGCGATTCTTTCGGCAGCGGGGAACTGAGTTCGGCATCCGGCGTCAACAGGCTGCTGCGCACGAATCCAGGCTGTTCAGCCAGCTGCGCGCCCAGTTGCAAGATGCGGGCATGCAGCGCTTCCGATGCCGCCGAAGGCAGCACGAAGATACAGAGATGACTGCCGCACCCTTGGCCAGTGACCGCCTCCACCGCACACACTCTGCGCATTGGATCTCGCATTTTCTCCAGGCTCGCCACCGACCATGGCGTTTGGTGTTGAAACGCGGCGCGATAGGCTTCGGAGGTAAAACTGGCCAACGATTCGGTTTTATACAACCCCAAATATTGACGCCCCCCCTGCAATGCCCGATAGCGTGTGCCGGATAAAAAGCCGGGCACCCGCACTCGCTCCTCCACATGTTCGCGGTCATACCAGCGATTGAAATCCGCATCATCCTGCGTGGCGACATCCGTCGCGACAAACAGCATTCCGTTCTGGGAATCGTTCATGAATATTCTCCTGGTCATCTCAAAAGGCAGGCCTGCGCCCACCGGAAAATCACGCGTCGGCGAGGCAGCGCTCGATCGCCAGCGCCCACCCCAACAACGCCTCATCACGCATCGGCAACCCAGCCAGCATCAGTCCGACCGGCGCCTCCCCTGGCTGTTGGCAAGGCAAGGACAACGCGCAACCGTCGAGGAAATTGATGATCGCGGGATTGCGCAGCATCAGTCCGTTGCAATGGAAGTAGGCATCATCCGCCGCCAGCTCGCCGATAGTTGGCGCAATCAGCGGCACGGTCGGCATCAGCAAAGCGTCAAAACTCTGCAGCGCCGCCGTAACTCGCCGCTGCCAGTCGGCACGTTGTCGCTGCAACAGCTGCAGCTCAGCATCGCCCAAGGATGCACCGCGGCGAATGCGCGACAGCACCCTTGGGTCATAGCCATCGGCCCGTTCAGCGATCAACGCTTGATGCCAGCGCCAGGACTCCAGCGCGGTGAAACCTCCATCGGCATTGATCGCCGCCAGCTCGGCGAACGCCGTGGCGGGGATCAATTCAATACGTGCGCCTGCCTGACTCAGGCATTGCAGGCTGCGCTGGAACGCCCCGGCAACTTCCGGCTGCAGTTCATCCAGCACCACCGCTTGCGGCACGGCAAAATGCGCCTGCGCCAACGTTTTTTGCGGCACCCGCAGCGGACAGTCGGCAATCAGTGCATCCAGCGCAATACAGCTGGCGACGTCATGAGCGATCACGCCGATCGAATCCAGCGAAGGCGACAGCGGCAGTAAGCCAGCGTCATTGATGCGCCGTGCAGTGGGTTTATAACCGGTCAACCCGCACAGCGCGGCGGGAATGCGTACCGACCCGCCGGTATCGCTGCCAATCGCGCCCAGGCACATGCCGTCGGCCACCGCCACCGCCGCACCGGAAGAGGAGCCGCCGGGAATGCGCGCCGCCTGGCGCTCCCAAGGATTGGCCGGCGTCCCGTAATGCGGATTGATGCCCAAACCGGAATAGGCGAACTCCGTCATCGTCGTTTTGCCAACCACCACCGCGCCGGCTTGCAACAGCCGTTCCACTACCGCAGCGTGTTTTTCAGCGGCTGGCGCGTCCGCTAATACGCGCGAACCGGCCGTGGTCACCTCACCGGCCACGTCAAACAGATCCTTGACCGAGATCGGCACGCCATCCAGCGCCGACAGAGGCGAGCCGGCGGCGCGTCGCCGATCGGAGGCCTGCGCTTGCCGTTGCGCCCACTCGGTGTATGTTCGCGTAAACGCGCGCCCCCCCTCTCCCCGCTCATCGACGATCTGCGCCAAAGCGGCGGTGGTGAGTTGCACTGCGGTGAACTCACCGCTAGCCAGCCCGGCGGTGGCCTGCATCAAAGTCAGCTTTTTCATTACGCCACCACCGGCAGTTCGATGCTGCGGTAGCGATGACTGATGGTTCGCCCGAGCACGTCGTCCACCAGTTCCATGCGAAACTCGCCAGCCGGTCGAATGCCGCCGATCGCCGCCACCGTGCCGCAAGTCATCGCCAACCCGTCGGGCGTTTGCGGCTGCGCCAGCCCGCACTCCGGCGGCTGCATACCGGTGAAGTAACGTTCCAGCAAATCACCGGGCGTACGCAACGCGGCAAGGCAGCCCTGTTGATACAATCGCCATTCGCCCTCTTCCCTGATCCACGAACGCAAGATCAAACTGTCCCAATGTTCCAACACCTCCTGGAGCGGCCAGGCGGCTCGCGCCACCGGTTTAACGCAAATCTGTTTCGACAGCGCCACGCTGTGCGCTTCGAGTTGACGATCGGTGTGATCGGACGCCAATGACACGAACAGTTCGCCGCGGTGGGCAAAAATCAGCGGTTCCACTTCGCCGGACGTCGCGTTGCCAATGACTTCAATGGTCTCTTGCTGGCTCAACTGATTGGCGGCAACGCGGTAAAACAGGGGGATTGCACTGGGCTGGGGCACGCCCAGCTCGGCCAATTCACGAATATGGTGCAAGATCGCCTCGCGATCGCGTCCGGTCCAACCGGCGATCACCAGATGATCAATCTCAACATTCAACGTCGCCGCGCCGCAGGATTCAGGTAAAGTGAAGGTCAGTCTCATGGCAGTTTCGCCCCTTTTGTTAAAACACTGTGAAATTTCACTATATCTTTAGTTACCAAATAAGCGATTTCCATGCCATGTTTTTGTGTACTATGTCTAAAAACTTTCTTCTTGCAGGAGCAAAACGTGAAGACTGTTGACGCAGAAAGCCCGCAGCGCCCGATGACGGAAGAAGCCGGCGTGTCACTGAACGAGCTGGCCTACCGGCGTTTCAAACAGGCGCTGGTCACACTCAGCTACAAGCCGGGCGAATATCTCAATACCGCGCAGGTGATGAACGACCTGGATATGGGGAGAACGCCGATCAATCAGGCAATCCACCGCTTGGCCAACGAGGGGTTATTGCAGGTCATCCCGCGCAAGGGCGTGATGGTTTCACCGTTGTCGATGGACGATGCGTTGGAATTGATCGAAGTAAGGCTGGCTAACGAGATGCTGTGTATGCGGCTGGCAAGCCAGAAGATTACCGAGAGGCAGATAGCAACGCTGACCGAACTCAATCGGCAAATCGAAGCCGCGAGCCAGGAGCGAGATAGGGTGCGCATGATGACACTCGATCATGAATTTCACCAGGAACTGGCGCAGATCGCCGGCAATAACATGCTGGCGGATATCCTGAGTGTACTGCACGCCAGGGCGCAGCGTTTTTGGGCCAGCACCCTGTCGCGGGAAGGGCATATGCGCGAAGTGATCGACGAACACCGGGCAATTATCGCCGCGCTGGCCGCACAAGACAGCGCCGCCGCCGCCGAGGCCGCGCAGGCGCATATCCTGTCATTCCGCACTGCGCTGCTGCACGACGGGTAACCCCGCGGCGCAGGATATTACCGGGAATAGTTATGATGACCCTGTTCTGCCGATGAGCAGGAGATAAACGGTAAACGGTCACATTTCACGCTCCGCGGAATGACCGTTTTTATAGTTTTGATCGAGCTCCATCGAGAGGTGGCCGACGTTGGTAGGCGTTGCCTTAAAAAACAGCAAAAAAATCCGGTGAGAATCTCACCGGATCGTTAGCCGCCTGACACACATTATTCTTCGTGCTCATGCTCTTTCAACATCGCCTCACGCAACACGGCGTTCAGGCGTTTCTGATAGCCTTTGCCTGGCCGCTGAAGCCAAGCCAACACATCCGCATCGATTCGGATGGTTTTTGATACTTTCATCGGCTTATAAAAACGCCCCTGAACCGCAGTCTGCCACGTTTCTTCCCCCAGCGCCGGCGCATCGGCATAATCGATGTCCTCGTCCGGCAACGCATTCAGTGAAGCAATTTGCGCTTTCTGCTCCTCCGTCAACGGCGGGAGTACGCTATGGGCCAGATTTTTGGCGGAATTTTTGCGCTTCATATCTTCCCCTCTCTTTGGCATCGGCCTTGCGTGCTGAAATGATACGCACGATCTCGACGGTATCGCCTTCGACATCCGTTTCGATCGTCGTATGTGCCACCAGCAACAGCAAACAGGATCCGACCATACCGATCGTTTGCCAACGTTCTTCTCCATCCTCGATCCTTTCCAGCACAGCCAAATGGTTGGGATCCAGAAAAACCCGTTGCGCTATCTCAAAACTGACACGGTGTTTACGCTGGTTGCTGTGATTTTTATCCTGATTCCATTCAAAATAAACATACATTTTTGTAACTACATTTTGATTGTTATTTAATCAAAATACACTCCGCACGACGGGATGTCAAAACCCCCTCATGCATTCAACGCCCGCCTGCTGCCTCGATAAAAGTACCGGTCACGTAAGACGCAGCGTCAGACAGCAGCCAAGCGATCGCCTCCGCCACTTCCTGCGGCTGCCCGCCGCGCTGCATCGGTAAACTGTCCTTCACGCGATCCACTCGGCCGGGCTCGCCGCCGCTGGCGTGCATCTCGGTATAGATGAATCCGGGCCGTACGCCGTTGACGCGGATGCCCTGCGCCGCCACCTCGCGCGATAACCCGATGGTCAGGGTATCGACGGCGCCTTTCGAGGCGGCGTAATCGACGTATTCCCCCGCGGCCCCCAACCGGGACGCGGCGGAAGACACATTGACGATAGCGCCGCCCTGCCCGCCATGACGCTGCGCCATGCGTTTCACCGCCTCGCGGCAACACAGGAAGTAACCGGTGACGTTGGTGCCGAGCACCTGATTGATGCGCTCGGCGGTCAACTGTTCAATGTTCGCCTGCTGGAACAGAATGCCGGCGTTGTTGACCAGCGCGCTGAGCGTGCCCAGCCCGGCATCCAGCGCCCTGAACATCGCCATCACCTGCGCTTCATCGGCCACATCGGCCTGCAGCGCCAGCGCCTTACCGCCCTGCGCCTCGATCTCCGCCACCACTTGGCGCGCCGCATTTTCGTCACGCAGGTAATTCACACCCACCGCATAGCCCTGCCGGGCCAGCAGCAAGGCGGTCGCGCGGCCAATCCCCCGGCTTGCGCCGGTCACCAATGCCACTTTCGTCATACTGTTTTTTCTCTGGTTAGCGATATCAACACAGCGGCCTGCGCGCAGGCGCCCCGTATGCCCGTCAGAGTATAGAACGGCTCCCTAAAAACCGCTTCAAAGCTGAGCCAGGCGGCGCAGCTGCTTTTTAATGCGCGACTTGGCGCAGCCGTAAGCATCCGTCGCCGCCGCCTGATGCACCCGCTGCAAAGCGGAAGCATGATGGCCGCCGTGGCTATGGCTCTGCGCATCGCCGCGAAAAGACAACAGCAACAGAACGAGCAGCGTCGCCACGCCTACATACATCAGCCGCCGCGAGGCGCCCGCGTTCGGGAAACCTTCAGTCTGCATGTTTTGCTCCCCCAGCCATAATTTCGAATGGCAGCAAAATAACTGAAATTCCCCCCCGCTCCCTTAACGCGAGATTAAAGTCAGATTAAGGTTTGCTTAAGAACGCGCAGGCAGAGCGGTTTTCCCCGTTGTCTTCCCGTCAGCGTTATAGTTAGATAAGCGCGACTCAAGGCTCTCAGCGGAAATAACGTGAACATACTGTTGGTGGAAGACGACCTGCAATTAGGCAAGGCGCTGTGCCGCGCATTGGAGCTGGCCGGCTTTAATTTGTGCTGGGTGCGCCTGCTCACCGACGCGGAAAATAAACTTTCACCCGGCGGGTTCGATTTGATGCTGTTGGATCTCACGCTGCCGGACGGCGACGGTTTGCAGAAGCTGATCGCCTGGCGCGCCGCCGGGCAAAATATTCCGATCATCATCCTGACCGCTCGCGACCGCATTGAAAGCTTGGTGAACAGCCTCGACTCCGGCGCGGACGACTTTCTGGCCAAACCCTTTGCGCTGCCCGAACTCATCTCGCGCGTCAAAGCGGTTAACCGGCGCATGGCGGGCTTCGCTTCTCAAACCTGGAGCCTCGGCGCGCTGTATCTCGATCCGGTCAACCATCAGGTCATGCTGGATAACGAACTGCTGATGCTGTCGAAAAAAGAGTATCACCTGCTGCACGAACTGATGCGCTGCGCCGGCACCGTGGTGCGCAAAGCGGTGTTGGAACAGCGGCTGTTCGGCCACGGCGACAGCGTGGAAAGTAACTCGCTGGAAGTGCACATGCATAATTTACGGCGCAAAATCGGTAAAGAAAGAGTGATTACCGTACGCGGCATTGGCTATTTGCTGAAGAAAGAGTAGCGGAATGATCGGTTTCAAATCCTTCTTTATGCGTACCATTATTTTTCAGGTGCTGGCCATTTTATTATTGTGGGGGATCCTCGTCGCCTGGGTGAAATATTGGTATTACCCCGACATGGAGAAATATTTCGATAACCAGCAACGCATCGTCGCTGCAGGCATCGCCAATATTCTCGACGAAACCGGCACTGACAATATCGATTACCGCGGCATCATCAAGACCATTGAAGGCATGTACATTGATTCCATCAATAACGGCATGCAGGATGAAATCGACTATCACCCGCTGTTTGTGGTTTACGATCGGGACAGCCGGGTGCTTTACAGTTCGCAAACGCAGGGAGAACCGCTGCGCCTGCCGCCTTCGGTGCTGTCCGGCTCCGTCAATTACGCCGGTGCCAACTGGCATCTCGCCGGCAGCTGGAGCGAAAAGCACCAGTACCGGGTGATCGTCGGCGAATCGTTCAACGATCGCACCACGCTGTTCGGCAACCCGGCGGAGAGCACCGCCGTACCGCTGCTGGGCATTCTGGCAGCCATCATCGTTACCTTGCTGTTCACCGCCTATTTCAGCCTGCGGCCGCTGCGCCAGATCGCCCGCACCATCTCCGATCGCCAGCCTGGCAACCTGTCGCCGATCAACGTCAGCGAGCAGTATCAGGAAATCCGGCCGGTGGTGGTGGAGGTCAACAAGCTGATGGCGCGCATCGACGCCGCCAATCAGCGCGAGAAGCGCTTTATGGCCGATGCGGCGCACGAGCTGCGCACGCCGATCGCCGCCGTGCTGGCACAGCTGCACCTGCTGACCCAGGTCGGCGAGCAGCAGGAGCGCCGGGAGATCATCGGCGACATGCAGCAAGGGCTAGATCGCGCGGCATCGCTGTCGCGCCAGCTGATCAACCTGGCCAAGCTGGAGGCGGAAGATTTTCCACTGAAAATTGAGGCGGTGGACATCTACGCAGAGATCGGCAAATGCATCGCGCAGCACGTCCCCTATGCGCTGGAAAAGGATGTGGAACTCTCGCTCGACGGCAGCGAGGACGTGGTGGTGAGTACCGATCGCCATGCGCTGATCGCCATCTTCACCAACCTGCTGGACAATGCGCTCAAGTACGCGCCCCCCGGCAGCCGTATCGAAGCCAATATCCGCTCGCTGGCGCCGCTCGGCTGCTATATTACGTTGCGCGACAACGGCCCGGGAGTGAGCGAAGAACACCGTTCCCGCCTGTTTGAGCGCTTTTACCGCGTGCCCGGTACGCAGCAAACCGGCAGCGGGCTCGGCTTGGCCATCGCCCGAAACCTGGCCGACAAAATCGGCGCGCAGCTGCGCGTCACCGAAGGCCTTGACGATCGCGGCATCGGCTTCATCATCGATTTGCCGGAAAGTTACCGGCCACAGACTGAGAGTTAACAACGACCATGATCGCCCCTGTTCTGCTGCAACGGCAGCAACTCGACCGGCTATGGGATATCGACCGCAGCGAAATTATCGACACTCTGTATCGCCTGCAGGACGGCAAGCTGCAAGCCTACCCGGACTACTACGACGTGCGCGGCTGGGATCCGCACGATCGGGAAACCTATACGCCGATCCACGAAGCCTGCTTCGATCGCGGCGGGACATTCTTCGCGCTGTTCGAAGGCGAGGAGATCGTGGCGGCGGCGGCGCTGGACACCGAACCGCGCGGCCCACAGCGGGATCTGCGCCAGCTGCTGTTCTTTTACGTCAGCGCGCACAAACGCGGCCAGGGGTTAGGCAGGCAGCTGTTCCAGCTCTGCCTGCGTCAGGCGGCGCAAGACGGCGCCGCCGGGCTGTATGTCTCCTCCATTCCCAACAAAAGCACCGTAGACTTCTATCTGGCGCAGGGTTGCCGGCTCATCGAACAACCGGATACCGAATTGTTCGCCCGTGAGCCGGAAGACATTCATCTGGTCTGCCCGTGCCGCTAGCGGCCGGGGTTAACGGGCGATGCGCATCACCGAACGCACGTCGCTTTTCTTGTTCAGATCCCACACCTCGGCGATCTCCGCCAACGCGTGCTCCTGCGTCTCGATAGTGAGCGCTCCGGTCGCCGCCAGCGCCAAAATCTCGGCCGCGTAGCGCTGCATCTCCGGGATCGGCGGGAAGTTGCCGGTGCCGCTGCCGAGGATCTGCAGCTGGTTGCTGCGCAGCACCGCCGCCGGCAGCCGGATGTCCGGCGCGGCCATCGAACCGACGTTGACCAGGCGAATGCCGCGTCCGCCGGCGTAAGACGAGAGATCGTGATTATTGAGCGTTGCGAGCAGCGCTTCGGTCGCCGGCCCCCAGATGTAATCGACGATCACCTGATAACCGCCCGGCCCCGCCGCTGCCGCGAAGGCCTGCGTCAGCGCCTCGCCGTGCAGGCTCAGATCCACCGTGGCATCCACGCCCAATGCCTCCAGCACGCTCAGCCGACGGCCGGCGGCAACGATACGCCCAGCCCCTGCCTGACGCGCCGCGGCAACCGCCAGTTTGCCTGAGGTGCCGGTGGCACCGATGATCAGCACCGTTTCACCGGGCTGCAGATCCGCTCGCCAGCGCAACGGCAGCCAGGCGGCGAAGGCCGGATTGATCAGCGCTGCCGCCGTGGCGTCATCCACCGCCTCCGGTACCGGCACCGTCCATGACGCGACGCTGCGCTCAGCCATCGCACCGTAAGGACGGCGGAAGGAGGCAAAGTACACCCGTTTTCCGTCCGCCGTACGGCCCACGCCGTCGGTACCGGGCACAATTGGCAATTGCTTCGGGCTGGAATAGTGGGTGCCGGCGACGGTGGCGCGATCCAGCTGTTTGATGCCGGCCGCCAGAACGTCGATCGGCACTTCATTCGCCTGCGCCTGGGGCTCCTCAAAAGTGCCGAAAACCGGGGCTTGCCCCAGCGCTGTTACGATTGCCGCTTGCATGGTGACTCCTTAAATCGTGGGAACGTACAGGAAAGAATAGGCCGCTATAAAATAAAAAGGGACACCGCATGATGCGGTGTCCCCCAAACACAAACTTTGCCGAACGTGTTATTCGTAATCGCTCATCGGCACGCAAGAGCAGAACAGGTTACGGTCGCCGTACACGTCGTCCAGACGCTTAACGCTCGGCCAGTACTTGTTCTCGCGCACGCCGGCCACCGGGAACACCGCCAGCTCGCGGCTGTACGGGTGCTGCCAGTCGTTGACCAGCTCCGCCTGCACGTGCGGCGCATTCACCAGCGGGTTGTCTTCCAGCGGCCATTCGCCTTTGGCGACGCGGTCGATCTCGCTGCGGATTGCCAGCATCGCATCGATAAAGCGATCCAGTTCCACTTTGCTTTCCGACTCGGTCGGCTCGACCATCAGCGTGCCCGCTACCGGGAACGACATGGTCGGCGCGTGGAAGCCGAAGTCGATCAGGCGCTTGGCGATGTCCATTTCGCTGATGCCGGTCTCTTCCTTCAGCGGACGAATATCGAGGATACATTCGTGCGCCACGCGGTGATCGCGGCCGGTATACAGGATCGGATACGCGTCTTTCAGACGAGTTGCGATGTAGTTGGCATTCAGGATCGCCATCTGGCTGGCCTGCTTCAGGCCTTCCGCGCCCATCATGCGGATGTACATCCAGCTGATCGGCAGGATGGAGGCGCTGCCGAACGGCGCCGCGGAGACCGCGCCCTGCTGGGTGGTTACGCCGTCGATCTGCACGACACTGTGGCCCGGTACGAACGGCGCCAGGTGCGCTTTCACGCCGATAGGGCCCATGCCCGGGCCGCCGCCGCCGTGCGGGATGCAGAAGGTTTTATGCAGGTTGAGGTGCGAAACGTCCGCACCGATGTAGCCCGGCGTGGTGATGCCCACCTGGGCGTTCATGTTGGCGCCGTCCAGATATACCTGACCGCCGAACTGATGCACGATCTGGCACACTTCACGGATGGTTTCTTCATACACGCCGTGGGTCGACGGGTAGGTCACCATGATGCAAGAGAGTTCTTCACCTGCCTGCTCCGCCTTGACGCGCAGATCGTGCAGATCGATGTTGCCGTTCTTGTCGCAGGCGACCACCACCACGCTCATGCCCGCCATTTGGGCAGAGGCCGGGTTGGTGCCGTGCGCCGAGCTCGGGATCAGGCAGACGTGGCGGCCCGCTTCGTTGCGGCTTTCGTGGTAGCGACGGATCGCCAGCAGGCCGGCGTATTCGCCCTGCGCGCCGGAGTTCGGCTGCATGCACACCGCGTCATAGCCGGTCAGCTGCACCAGCCACTGAGACAGTTGGCCGATCATCTGTTGGTAACCGGCAGCCTGCTCCGGCGGGCAGAACGGGTGCAGTTCGGAGAATTCAGGCCAGGTGATCGGGATCATTTCCGCCGCAGCGTTCAATTTCATGGTGCAAGAGCCCAGCGGGATCATTGCCTGGTTCAGCGCCAAATCCTTACGCTCCAGACGATGCATGTAACGCATCATCTCGGTTTCGCTGTGATAGCGGTTGAATACCGGGTGGGTCAGGATCGGGTCCTGGCGCAACATGGCGGCCGGGATCGATGCGCTGTTCTTGCTCACCGCCGCGTCCAGCGCGTCGATGTCCTGGCCGTGGTTGTCGCCGGCCAACAGTGCAAACAGCGTTTGCACGTCTTCACGCGAGGTGGCTTCATCCAGCGTGATGCCCACGGCGCCGTGAATGTCGGTACGCAGGTTGATGCCGAAGCTCAGCGCACGTTCCAGCACGGCAGCCTTGTCTTTCACTTCAACGGTCAGGGTGTCGAACCAGGTGTTATGACGCAGCGTCAGGCCGGCCTTCTGCAGCCCGGCGGCCAGAATGTCGGTCAGGCGGTGGATACGCCCGGCGATGCGCTGCAGCCCTTGCGGGCCATGGTACACCGCGTACAGGCTGGCGATGTTGGCCAACAGCACCTGCGAGGTACAGATATTCGAGTTGGCCTTCTCGCGGCGGATATGCTGCTCGCGGGTCTGCATCGCCATACGCAGCGCGGTGTTGCCGGCGGCATCGCGGGAAACGCCGATGATGCGGCCCGGCATCGAACGCTTGAACTCGTCGCGGCAGGCGAAGAAGGCGGCGTGCGGGCCGCCGTAGCCCATCGGCACGCCGAAGCGCTGCGCGGAGCCGAACACCACGTCGGCGCCCTGCTTGCCCGGCGCGGTCAGCAGCACCAGGGCCATGATGTCGGCGGCCACGCTGGTGATGATTTTGCGCGATTTCAATTCGGCCAGCAGCGCGCTGTAGTCGTGCAGCTCGCCGGTGGTGCCCACCTGTTGCAACAGCACGCCGAACACGCCGTCCAGCTCCAGCACTTTTTCCGCTTTATCGACGATGACGTCGAAGCCGAAGGTTTCGGCGCGGGTGCGCACTACGTCCAGCGTCTGCGGATGCACGTCGTCAGCCACGAAGAAGCGGTTGGCATCTTTCAGTTTGCTGGCGCGTTTGGCCAACGCCATCGCTTCGGCGGCGGCGGTCGCTTCATCCAACAGCGACGCGGAAGCCAGATCCAGGCCGGTGAGATCGAGGGTCACGGTCTGGAAGTTCAGCAGCGCTTCCAGGCGGCCCTGCGACACTTCCGGCTGATAAGGGGTATAAGCGGTGTACCAGCCCGGGTATTCTAGCATGTTGCGCAGGATCACCGGCGGCGTCAGCACGGCGCTGTAGCCCATGCCGATATAGGATTTGTAGCGCTGATTTTGCGAGGCGATCGCCTTCAGCTCAGCCAGCGCCTGGTGTTCGGTCGCCGCGTCGCCGACCGGCGGCGGCCCCGGCAGCTGAATGTCCGCCGGCACGATCTGTTGGATCAGCGCGCTGAGCGAGCGAGCGCCCACCGCTGCCAGCAACTCCTGGCGTTGTTCCGCAGAAGAGCCGATGTGGCGTTCGATGAACGCTTCGCTGTGTTCGAGTTGGCTGAGTGTCTGAGTCATTGCTACAAATTCCTGAATGCTTGCGTGATACGGGATATAGCTTGAACGGTAACTAAAACGCCCCGGCCGAGAAGCCTGGGGCGTGGTCACGATTACTCGTCGATCGAGGCCTGATAAGCCGCGGCGTCCAGCAGGTTCGCCAGCTCGCCTTCGTCGGAGGCTTTGATCTGGAACAGGAAGCCGTCACCGTAAGGTTCGCTGTTGACCAGCTCCGGGGAGCTTTCCAGCTCGCCGTTCACCGCCACGATTTCGCCGCTGATTGGCGCGTAAATGTCCGACGCCGCCTTGACGGATTCCGCCACGGCGCAATCTTCACCGGCGGCGACTGTGCGGCCCAATTCCGGCAGATCGACAAACACCATATCGCCCAGCAGTTCCTGCGCGTGTTCGGTGATGCCTACGGTGTAAACGCCGTTACCTTCTGCACGAACCCACTCGTGGGAGGATGCGTATTTCAATTCTGTTGGCACATTGCTCATCGCCGGTTACTCCTTCGAAGAAATAAAAGAATCAATCAATAAAAAATCAATTTGTCAGCGGCTTGCCGGCGCGAACGAAACCGGGCTTGGTCACTTTGACCGGCATTTCACGGTTGCGGATCTGCACGATAGCCTGCTCGCCGATGCCTGCCGGCACGCGCGCCAGCGCGATGCTGAAGCCCAGCGTCGGAGAGAACGAGCCGCTGGTGATCACGCCTTCGTGGGTTTGCCCCGCCGCGTCGGTGAAACGCACCGGCAGCTCATTACGTAATACGCCTTTTTCCGTCATGATCAAGCCGACCAGTTGCTCGGTGCCCTGCTCGCGCTGTTGCTCCAGCGCTTCGCGGCCGATGAAACGGCGATCTTCCGGCTGCCAGGCGATGGTCCAGCCCATGTTGGCGGCCAGCGGCGAAACGCCTTCATCCATCTCTTGCCCGTAGAGGTTCATGCCCGCTTCCAGACGCAGCGTGTCGCGCGCGCCCAGACCGGCCGGCTTGACGCCCGCGGCCAGCAATTTTTGCCAGAAATCCGCCGCCTGCTCTTTCGGCAGCGCGATCTCATAGCCGGCCTCGCCGGTGTAACCGGTGGTGGCGATGAACAGCTCGCCGGCCTGCACGCCGAAGAATGGCTTCATGCCTTCGACCGCGCTTTTTTGTTCCGGGGTGAACAGGGTGCCGGCACGCTCTTTGGCCTGCGGGCCCTGCACTGCGATCAGCGCCAGATCGTCGCGCACCGTCAGCGCGACGCCATACGGCGCGGCGTGCTCTTCGATCCAGGCCAGGTCTTTGTCGCGGGTGGCGGAGTTCACCACCAGGCGGAAATAGTCTTCAGTGAGGAAATAAACGATCAGGTCGTCGATCACGCCGCCGGAGGCATTCAGCATGCCGGTGTACAGCGCTTTGCCGGGTTGGGTCAGTTTGGCGACGTCGTTCGCCAGCAGGTAGCGCAGGAACTCGCGGGTGCGGGCGCCGTGCAGATCTACAATGGTCATGTGAGACACGTCGAACATGCCGGCATCCTGACGCACCGCGTGGTGCTCATCGAGCTGCGAGCCGTAGTGCAGCGGCATCATCCAGCCGTGAAAGTCTACCATGCGCGCACCGCACGCCACGTGCTGGTCGTACAGTGGGGTTTGCTTTGCCATCTTTTCCCTCTTTCCACTCGTCGCTAGAAGTTAGGGTGCTGCCACGCAATGCGGCGGAGCCTGGCTCGCGGCCCGATCGCCATGGCGCACTGACTGCTCAACACAAATGCTGCGCCGGGACGGGCGGAAACTGCGTGTAACCGCCGTGACGCAAACGATACCTTTCCCTCGAACTTATCATCGAACGACCACATTAACCATAAGTTAAAATAGGCTCATCGCCGTTCCCGGGCGGTAAAATGCCGGGGTAGTGTGCAGAGTTTTTCACTGGAAAAATGCGCCTTAAGGCACAAAATTAACAATTAAAGCGGTAAAACGCCGAAGTTATATAACAAACAGATGGCCGCGCATGGGATCCCGACTTTTGATAACCGAACATGGAATTAGAAAAAGTAATGATAAAAAGCGGCTGAAATTAGATTATTTCAAATGAAGGGTTATATAAGGAAAAGCGATGGAATAAGGCGAGAAGCGCGAGCCCGGTGCGGGCCCGCAGAAGGAAGGGATCAGGCAAGCCACTCGGGCAGATCGTTCAGGCCCATCGCCTGACGCACCAGCTTAGGCTTGACGCCCGGCAGGCTGTCCGCCAGCCGCAGGCCCACGTCGCGCAGCAGCTTTTTGGCCGGGTGGTTGCCGTCAAACAGTTCGCGGAAACCCTGCATGCTGGCCAGCATCACCGCCGCGCCATGTTTGCGGCGGCGCTCATAGCGGCGCAGATAGAGGTGCTGGCCGATATCCTTGCCCTGCCGCTGCAGGCGGCGCAGTTCGGAAATCAGCTCGGCGGCATCCATAAAGCCCAGGTTCACGCCCTGCCCGGCAAGCGGGTGCACGGTATGCGCCGCATCGCCCACCAGCGCCAGGCGGTGCGCGGCGAAGCTGCGCGCATAGCGGCCGGTCAACGGGAACGCCAGCCGTTCGCTTTCCAGGCTGCAAGCCCCCAGGCGCATGTCGAAGGTCATCGCCAGTTCGCGGTTGAATTGCTCCGGTTCCAGCCGTTTGAGCCGTTCGGCTTCTTCCGGCGTCACCGACCAGACGATAGAGCTCAAATGCGGATCGCTGAACGGCAGGAACGCCAGAATGCCGTCGCCGTGGAAAATTTGCCGCGCCGTCGCCTGATGCGGTTCTTCGGTGCGAACGGTGGCCACCAGCGCGTGGTGACGGTAATCCCAGAAGGTGAGCGGGATATCGGCATGCTGGCGCAGCCACGACTGGGCGCCGTCGGCGCCGATCACCAACCGGGCGGTCAGCATGCGCCCGTCCTCCAGCGTGACGAAGGCGTCATTTTCGCCCCATGCTACCTGCTTGAGCGCGGCCGGGGTAATCAGCGTGATGTCCGACAGGCTTTCGGCGCGTTTCCACAGCGCCTGCTGGATCACCGAATTTTCGATGATGTGGCCGAGATGGCTGAAGCCGCACTCGTCGCCGCGGAAAGCAATCTTGCCGAAGCTGTCGCGATCCCACACTTCCATCGCATTGTAGGAGCTGGCGCGCAGCTGGAGAATGTCGTCCCACACGCCGATGTGCTGCAGCAAACGCTCGCTGGCGGCATTGATGGCGGAGACGCGCAGGGCCGGCTGTTCCGACGGCGGCGCCATCTCCGGCTGGCGCTGCTCCAGCACCGCCACGCGCAGCCCGCTGCCCTGCAGGCCGCAGGCCAACGCCAGCCCCACCATACCGCCACCGGCGATAATCACGTCAAATGATTGCATGCTGCTCGATTTCCTTAAATAACGCGCGACGCCTTGCCGCGCCGCGCTTTGGGCGCGTTAAAGCGCCCGACCATGTCTCTAACGTTCCACCCAGCCCAGCGTACGCTTGGCGAAGGCATCGCGTATCGCCGGCAAACGCGCCATCGCCATCAGCCCCAGATTGCGCCCAATCACCAGCGGGCCATAACGGTTGGCGAACAGATGAATCAACCCGTCGGTCACGCCGATCGTCGCCTGTTGATCGTTTTGCCGCCGCTGCTGATAACGGCTCAGCAGTGCGTAACCGCCGGCGTCTTCGCCGCTGTCTGCCGCTTCCGCCAGCGTTTCCGCCAGCGACATCACGTCGCGCAGGCCAAGGTTGAACCCCTGCCCGGCGATAGGATGCAGCGTTTGCGCCGCGTTGCCCACCAGCGCCAGCCGGTGGCTGACATGGCGATCGGCGGTCAGCAGCCCGAGTGGATAACTGTGCCGTTTACCGGCCTTGAGGATACGCCCCAGCCGCCAGCCGAAAGCTTGTTGCAGCTCGGCGATAAAGCGCTCGTCGTCCCAGGCATCCACCTGGGCGCGATCTTCACGCGCATGGCACCACACCAGTGAACTGCGCCCCTGCGACATCGGCAACAGCGCCAGCGGCCCATAGCGGGTAAAGCGCTCAAAGGCGCGCCCCTGCGGATCTTCCGCCGTGGTGACGTTGGCGATGGTGGCGAACTGCGGATAGTCCTCCTGCCGCCACTGCACATTGCAGGCCTGCGCCAGCGCAGAGCGCGAACCGTCGGCCGCCACCAGCAACTGCCCGCGCAGACGCTGGCCGTTGTCCAGCAGCACTTCCGCCCGCTCTGCGGTGCGGATCACGTCCACCACCCGCGCCGGGCAGTGCAGCGTGACACCCGGCGCCTTGGCCAGCAGCGCGAACAGCCGCTGCCCGGCGTCGTGCAGTTCGATCACCTGGCCGAGCGCATCGACCTGATAATCCTGCGCCTGCAGATTGACGAAGCCGGCATGGCCGCGATCGCTGACGTGCACCTGAGTGATCGGTGTGGCGCAGTCGCGCAGCGCCGGCCAAACGCCGATGCGCGCCAGCTGTTGGCAGGTGCCCTGCGCCAATGCGATGGCGCGGGCGTCAAAGCCTGGGTGGTTGCGGTCATCCGGCCGAGTCGCCTCGACCAGATCTACCGCCATTCTTCCCTGAGTAAGCGACGAAATGGCCAGCGCCAGCGTCGCGCCCGCCATACCGCCACCAACGATAATTACGCTCATTTTATGACCTTGCCGCCGCCATCAAAGCCTCGATGGCATCGGCGTCTTTCACCACGGTGGCGGTCAGGTTTTCGTTGCCGTCGGCGGTGATCACGATGTCGTCCTCGATGCGGATGCCGATGCCGCGGTATTCCGCCGGCACGTCCGCATCCGGCGCAATGTACAGCCCCGGCTCCACGGTCAGCACCATGCCCGGCTCCAGCAGCCGATCGCGGCTCGGCGTGCCGTAGTGGCCAACGTCGTGCACATCGAGACCCAGCCAGTGGCTCAGCCCGTGCATGAAGAACTGACGGTGCGCCTGCTCGGCGATCAGCGAGTCGACTTCACCTTTCAATACGCCCAGCTCCACCAGCCCGACCACCATGATGCGCACCACTTCGTCATTGACTTCGCGAATGCTGGTGCCGGGTTTGAACAGTTCCAAAGCGCGCTGCAGCGACGCCAGCACAATGTCGTACACCGCGCGCTGCGGCCGGCTGAACTTGCCGTTGACCGGGAAGGTGCGGGTGATGTCGCCGGCGTACCCCTGGTACTCGCAGCCGGCGTCGATCAGCACCAGATCGCCGTCGCGCATCTGGCTCTCGTTCTCGGTGTAGTGCAGGATACAGCCGTTTTCGCCGCTGCCGACGATGGTGTTGTAAGACGGGTAACGGGCGCCGAGGCGGGTGAATTCATGATGAATTTCCGCTTCCAGCTGGTATTCGAACATGCCCGGGCGGCATTTTTCCATCGCGCGGGTATGCGCCAACGCGCTGATCTCACCGGCGCGGCGCATCACCGCCAGCTCTTCCGGCGACTTGAACAGCCGCATGTCATGCAGCCACGGCCGCCAGTCGGTAACGGTGGCCGGCGCCTGCAGGCTCTGGCGGAACCCCTTGCGCAGCTTGTCCAGCGCGCCGAACAGGATCTGATCGGCATAGGCGTATTCGCCCTGCGCGTGGTAGACCACGTCCAGGCCGTTGAGCAGCAGGTGCAGCTGGTCATTGATTTCATCGAACGGCAGCGCGCGATCCACGCCCAGCTTCGCCGGCGCGGCGTCTTGCCCCAGGCGGCGGCCAAACCAGATTTCCGCCGTCAGATCGCGCACCCGGTTGAACAACACGCTGTGGTTGTGCGTTTCGTCGCTTTTAATCAGCACCAGCACCGCTTCCGGCTCATTGAAGCCGGTCAGGTACCAAAAGTCGCTGTTCTGCCGATAGGGATAGTCTGAATCTGCACTGCGCGTCGTTTCCGGCGCAGAGAAAATAACCGCCGCGCTGGCCGGCGCCATTTTCGCCAACAGCGCCTGGCGGCGGTTGTTGAATTCCTGCTGAGTCATTACCTTCTCCTGAAATCATGCCATCCGCACCGCCGGCGGAGGGGCGATAGAACGTTTAGTGCAGCGTCGGTTTGATATTTTCCGGCGCCGTCGGTTTTTGACGGGTGAATTCGCCGTGGCACATGATGGCGGCAACCCGCACATACTCCGCTACTTCTTCCAACGACTGTTCCAATTCTTCCTGATCTTCGTCTTCGTCGTAGCCCAGCTGCGCGATGTTGCGCAGATCGTCGATCGCTTCACCGACCTCGTCTTTCACCTGAGCCAGCTTCGGCTGCATCATGCCCAGCCCGAGCAGGAAGTGGTTGACCCAACCGCCCAGCGCGTCGGCGCGATCGAACACGCTGACGATCTCCCCTTCAGGCAGCATCAGTTGGAACAGGAATTCGTCATCTTCCAGCGTGTCACGCGTCACTTCATACAGCTGCTGCAGCGGTTGGCTAAGCGCCTGCGGGAAGGCGACGCCTTCGTTGGTCAGATCGTGCACCAGCGCCTGCCAGCCGGCGTCACGGCTGCCGCCGCACAGCAGGCCGCTGATCAGGCCGTGCATTTCTGCCGCGGTCAGCGCCACCGACTGCTGGTTTAGGGCCACGGTCAAAGATTGGTAACTTGGAAATGTATTCTGTATAGACATGCGCATTCGTCATCGTTGGCAGGATAAGTTCGTGTTATGCTACCACCAAGGTCCGTCGCTATACCAGATAAGCGCGACACCTCAGTGGCTAGTTATAATCGCGATGTGGCAGGTTTCACACTGCGCCGGCGGGTGACGAAAGTGCGGTAAATACGCATTTTGAAACCCTTTTTTGACTGGCAATGTGCGCCACAGTAGATTACAACCAGGTACTGAAAAAGGGGTTGTATCTTGGTACCGAGGTATATATAGTGGCGCCCGCTTTGACGGCCCGGCCAGGGCGGACAAGGCTGGCGCGAAATTTAGGCAGGAAGGTGGCATGTCTGCACAACCGGTAGATATTCAAATTTTTGGCCGCTCGTTAAGAGTCAATTGCCCGCCAGAACAACAAGATGCGTTGAATATGGCGGCGGACGATCTTAACCAACGGTTGCAAGATCTTAAAGTTCGCACTAGAGTCTCCAATACTGAGCAACTGGTTTTCATCGCGGCATTGAACGTCTGTCACGAACTTGCTCAAGAACGGTTGAAAACCCGTGACTATGCGTCCAATATGGAACAACGCATACGGATGCTGCAGCAGACCATTGAACAAGCGCTGCTTGAACAAGGTCGCATCTCTGAACGTCAGGATGCACAATTCGAATAACTTAAGTTGTTGAAATCAAAGTTTCAGCAACGAGTACAAAATTTCTCTGAGATGTTCGCCAGCGGGCCAGTCCCCTGAGCCGATATTTAGTACAAACAGAATGTGTTGCTCCGCGATCGGTGAGCACGCTCGGTGCGCCGAGAAGCCTTAAGATTGCGACGGCACGTTCACCTTGAACCATGGGTTCAAGGGTTACAGCCTGCGACGGCATCTCGGAGATTCCCCTTCTCAGCGGTTTATGTGTGCTGAACGCCACACTGAGCAAGCCTGATACGATGCCTTTTCACCCTCAATTCGCGCAGCAGCGCCAAGCCATTCGTCAACTCATTCGCCAACGTCGGCGCGAGCTTACGCCGGGCCAGCAACGCTTTGCCGCAGACAAGATAACCGAACGCCTCGTCGCGCACACACGTATTCAGGCCTCGCACAACATCGCGGTATTTTTGTCGTTTGACGGCGAACTCGACACCGGGCCGCTGATCGAGCAACTGTGGACGCTCGGCAAACAGGTTTACCTGCCGGTACTGCATCCGTTCAGTTCAGGACACCTGCTGTTTCTGCGCTATGCGCCGGAAACACCGCTGGTGCGCAACCGCTTCAATATTCTCGAGCCGCGGCTCGATGTGCGCCAGGTGTTACCGCTGGGCGAACTGGAGGTGGTGCTGACACCGCTGGTGGCATTCGATCATACCGGACAGCGTCTGGGCATGGGCGGCGGTTTTTACGATCGCACCCTGCAAAACTGGCGCAGCGGCGGCCCCTATCCCATCGGCCTGGCCCATGATTGCCAGCAGGTGGAGCACCTGCCGACCGAGCACTGGGATATCCCGCTGCCGGAAATCCTCACCCCGCTCTGCAGCTGGGCGTGGCACGAGCCCAAATAGAAAAGGCCGGATCGCTCCGGCCTTTTTCGTTGCGGCGAGCCGCCGAATCAGAACAGCAGACGGGCGCGAATGGTGCCGTCGATGGCCTTCATACGCTGCAGCGCGGCGTCGGCGCGCGCGGTTTCCGCTTCGATGTCGATCACCACGTAGCCGATTTCCGGCCCGGTTTGCAGATACTGCGCGGCGATGTTAACCCCCTCTTCGGCGAAGATCTGGTTAATCTGCGTCAGCACGCCCGGACGGTTTTCGTGGATGTGCAGCAGGCGGCTGGCGTTCGGACCATGCGCCGGCAGCGACACTTCCGGGAAGTTGACGGCGGACAGAGTCGAACCGTTGTCGGAGTATTTCGCCAGCTTGCCGGCCACTTCGTCGCCGATGTTCTCCTGCGCTTCCTGCGTGGAACCGCCGATGTGCGGCGTCAGCAGCACGTTATCGAACTCACACAGCGGCGAGTTGAACGGATCGCTGTTGGTCGCCGGCTCTTCCGGGAAGACGTCGATCGCCGCGCCCGCCAGGTGATTGCTGGCCAGCGCGTCGCACAGCGCGGGAATATCCACCACGGTGCCGCGCGAGGCGTTGATCAGAATCGCGCCCGGCTTCATCAGCGCCAGCTCTTCCGCCCCCATCATGTTCTTGGTGGCCAGCGTTTCCGGCACGTGCAGCGTCACCACGTCGCTCATATTGAGCAGATCGGACAGATGACGCACCTGCTGCGCGTTGCCTAACGGCAGTTTGTTCTCGATATCGTAGAAGAACACCTTCATGCCCAGCCCTTCGGCCAGAATGCCCAGCTGGGTGCCGATATGGCCGTAGCCGATGATGCCCAGCTTTTTGCCGCGCGCCTCATAAGAGCCCACGGCCAATTTGTGCCACACGCCGCGGTGCGCCTTGGCGTTGGCGGCCGGAATGCCGCGCAGCATCAACAGCAGCTCGCCCAGCACCATTTCGGCCACGGATCGGGTATTGGAGAAGGGGGCGTTGAAGACCGGAATACCGCGTTTGGTCGCCGCTTTCAGATCAACCTGGTTGGTGCCGATGCAGAAGCAGCCCACCGCCACCAGTTTTTCTGCGGCGGCGAACACCTCTTCGGTCAGATGCGTACGCGATCGGATGCCGACGAAGTGTGCATCGCGGATGGACGCCTTCAGCGATTCGGTGTCTAACGCACCCTTGTGGTATTCGATGTTGGTATAACCGGCGGCACGTAAATTATCGACCGTGCTCTGATGAACCCCTTCCACCAACAGGAATTTAATCCTGTCTTTCTCCAATGATACTTTTGCCATTTACCCGACCCTATGTTCAGACTTCAGAAGCGGCTGTGACGACACAGCTCCCATCCAACATAACAAAAATAACGCGGGCGGCAATACAAACGATTGCCTGCCCGGCAGGACAAGGCGCAGCGTTGATGGCGGTTTACGGCAGAAAATGCCATAGGGAAAGTTTTCAGCAGAAGCTTTGGGGAGTCAGCTTTCACAATGTGACATAAGTCACCAAATTTGCCGTTTTTCAGAAAAGATATTTTAACCGAAGAATTATGCGGCCCGGCACTACCGGGCCACAGACGGCAGAGGCTTATTTGACTACTTTCACGCCTTCCGGGGTGCCGACCAGCGCCACGTCCGCGCCGCGGTTGGCGAACAGCCCCACGGTCACCACGCCGGCGATGCCGTTGATCTTGTTCTCCAGCGCGATGGCGTCGGTGATGCTCAGGTTATGCACATCGAGGATCACGTTGCCGTTGTCGGTCACCACGTTCTGACGATACTCCGGCAGGCCGCCGAGTTTCACCAGCTCGCGCGCCACGTAAGAGCGGGCCATCGGGATCACTTCCACCGGCAGCGGGAACTTGCCCAGCACGTCGACCTGCTTGCTGGCGTCGACGATGCAGATGAATTTCTTGGCGATGGCGGCGATGATCTTCTCGCGCGTCAGCGCAGCGCCGCCGCCCTTAATCATCTGCATATGACCGTTGATTTCGTCCGCGCCGTCCACGTAGATATCGAGCGAGTCCACTTCGTTGCTGTCGAACACGTGGATGCCGAGGCTTTTCAACTTGGCGGTGGAGGCGTCTGAGCTGGACACCGCGCCTTCGATCTGGTGCTTGATGGAGCCCAGCGCGTCAATAAAGTGGGCGGCGGTAGAACCGGTGCCGACCCCGACGATGGTGCCCGGCGTCACGTATTCCAGCGCCGCCCAGCCCACCGCTTTTTTCAGTTCATCCTGCGTCATAATATGTCCCTTGCCTCTGTACGAAAACGTGTGCGTATTATAGGGTAAAACGCTATTTTTCACGCCGGCAGGATCACACTTATTTACCGCAGCCCGCATTTTTACCCGCTTGGCGGCGAGCTGGGGGCGTGATTTTTCCACCTGCGCCGTGCGCAAAATGTGGCATAGTGCCGGTATCATTCTAATTTAAGGGATATCTTTCCGATGAAACGCCCAGACTATCGTACGCTGCAAGCGCTGGACGCGGTGATCCGTGAGCGCGGCTTCGAGCGCGCCGCGCAAAAACTCTGTATCACGCAATCGGCGGTATCCCAACGCATCAAACAGCTGGAAAACCTGTTCGGCCAACCGCTGCTGGTTCGTACCGTGCCGCCGCGCCCGACCGAACAAGGGCAAAAGCTGCTGGCGCTGCTGCATCAGGTGGAGCTGCTGGAGGAAGAGTGGCTCGGCAATGACACCGGCGTCGATACGCCGCTGCTGCTGTCGCTGGCGGTCAACGCCGACAGTCTGGCAACCTGGCTGCTGCCGGCGCTGAAGCCGGTGCTGGCGGACTCCCCCATTCGCCTGAATCTGCAGGTGGAAGATGAAACCCGCACCCAGGAGCGGCTGCGCCGCGGTGAGGTGGTGGGCGCGGTGAGTATTCAGCCGCAGCCGCTGCCGAGCTGCCTGGTGGATCGGCTGGGGGCGCTGGACTACCTGTTCGTGGCCTCCCGCGGCTTCGCCGAGCGCTATTTCCCGAACGGCGTCACCCGCTCCGCGCTGCTGAAAGCGCCGGCGGTGGCCTTCGATCATCTCGACGACATGCATCAGGCATTCCTGCAGCAGAACTTCGATCTGTCGCCGGGCAGCGTGCCCTGCCACATCGTGAACTCATCGGAAGCCTTCGTGCAGCTGGCGCGTCAGGGCACCACCTGCTGTATGATCCCGCATCTGCAGATCGAAAAGGAGCTGGCATCCGGTGAACTGATCGATCTGACGCCCGGGCTATACCAGCGCCGCATGCTGTACTGGCACCGTTTCGCGCCGGAAAGCCGCATGATGCGCAAAGTGACCGACGCGCTGCTGGAACACGGTCATCTGGTGCTGCGTCAGGATTAAAACGAAAAAAGGTTCGCCGCAGCGAACCTTTTCTTCAATACGATAACCTTACTGCGCGGCGTTACGCTGCAGCTCGAACACCACGTCCACCTGATCGTCGAAGTGAATGCTTTGCTGTTCATAGGTTTGCGCCGCGTCGCTTTCCGCCGCCGCACCGGCCGCCTTATACATCCGCGCCACCGGCATCGGCTGGTAGTTGGCGACCCGGTAGCGAATGCTGTACACCGGCCCCAGCTTGGCGTGGAAGCCTTTGGCCAGGGATTCGGCCTGTTGAGTCGCGTTCTCGATCGCTTTTTGCCGCGCCTGCTCGCGATACACGTCCGGCTTGGCGACGCCCAGCTCCACCGCGCGGATCTCGTTCAGGCCGGATTTCAGCGCGCCGTCCAGCAGCTCGTTCAGCTTGTCCAGCTGACGCAGAGTCACCTGCACCTGGCGCACCGCCCGGTAGCCCTTCAACACCGACTCGCCGGTTTTCAGGTAATCGTATTCCGGCTGGGTGCGCAGGTTGGCGGCGCTGATGTCTTTCTTCTCGATGTTGTTTTTCTGCAGGAAATCAAAGTACTGCGCCACGCGCTCGTCTACCTGCTTCTTCGCCTGGGCGGCGTCTTTGGAGGAGACGCTCACTTCGATCGCCAGGGTGGCGATATCCGGCGTGGCGTCCACGCTGGCGGTGCCGGAGGTGACGACGTGCGGCCCTTCAGGCACTTCAGCCGCCTGCAGCGCCATCGGTAACGTCCCTAATCCGACCATTGCGGCCATAGCCAATGCTTTTAGCTTCACAGTGTCTCCTTAATGACAGGCTGTCTCTGATCGCCGGCTTTTCCCTGTGAGAACCGCCGGATTCCTGGCATCAAACGTAGCATATCGCACGGCGTTTTGAATTCGGATTAGTGACAAATTCTTATAAATTTGCCCCCTGCCAGGCCAGCTGCAGCGCGATGCCCCACATCACCAGCCCGACCAGCGCGTTGATGATGCGCTGCGCCCGCTGCGTGTTCAGCCACGGCGCCAGCCAGGAGGCCAGCAGCGCCAGGCCAAAGAACCACACCGCCGACGCGCTGACCGCGCCAAGCGCGAACCAGGAGCGCACGTCCGCCGTCAGCTGCCCGCCCAGGCTGCCGAGCACCACAAAGGTATCCAGATAGACGTGCGGGTTCAGCCAGGTGACCGCCAGCATGGTGACCACGAGGCGCCAGCGGCTCTGCGCCAGCTCCTGCGCCGCGGCCTGCGCAGGTTGCGGGCTGAAGGCGGAACGGAACGCGCCCCAGCCGTACCACAGCAGAAACGCCACCCCGCCCCAGGTGACCAGCGCCAGCAGCAACGGCGAGCGGGTCAGCAATGCGCTGCCGCCGAAAATACCGGCGCAGATCAGCACGATATCGCTCAACGCGCACAACGAGGCAATCATCAAATGATACTGGCGGCGAATGCCCTGGTTCATCACGAATACGTTCTGCGGGCCCAGCGGCAGGATCATGGCGGCGCTCAGGGCAAAGCCCTGCAGGAAGACGGCTAACATGGGGATTCCTCGAATGATAAAAGGCGCCGGACGAGGGCGCGTGTCGGTCAACACGCGCATCATACGAGGAAGCGATCATTAGGTGAAATTGATGTTTCTAATCCAGTATCAGAGATGCTAATACTTAAATCGGCGTGACGAACCCCAGCTCCTGAGAGATGCGTTGCGCGGTGGCCAGCACCGGTTTAATCAAGCTTTTGACGCCGATCTGCTGCAGCTTGGCGGTCGGCAGAGAAACCGACACCGCATAAGGCACGCGCTGTTGAATATCGAACACCGGTGCTGCCACGCAGGAGACCCCCAGCTCGTTTTCCTCGCGATCCATCGCCATGCCGCGCTGGCGAATATCGGCCAGTTCCTCATACATCTTCGGCAGCTCGGTAATGGTATTGCGCGTCAGCGTCTGAATCTCTTGCTGGTGAGTCTGCCAGTAGTGAGCCGGGTAATCATCGTTGCCGTAAGCCATGAAGATTTTACCCATCGCCGAACAGTACAGCGGCATATGCTGGCCGATATAGGCGCGGGTGCGCATCATGCCGGTGGTCGGCTCCAGCTTGTAGATCAGGATGACGTGGTCGTCTTCGCGGCTGGAGAAGTTGACCGTCTCCCCCACTTCCAGATTCAGCTGTTCCAAATGCGGCGCGGCCACGTGAATGATGTTGAGTGACGACAGCGCCTTCTGGCCGATGGAAATGAACTTGGTGGTCAGGCGGTAGCTGCCCGGCGACGGCGCCTGGGTCACATAGCCGCTGGTGTGCAACCCCTGCAGCA
Source organism: Serratia bockelmannii (assembly GCF_008011855.1). Taxonomy (GTDB): domain Bacteria; phylum Pseudomonadota; class Gammaproteobacteria; order Enterobacterales; family Enterobacteriaceae; genus Serratia; species Serratia bockelmannii. The sequence goes on along the minus strand of NZ_VOUX01000003.1, from coordinate 414,516 downwards.
GGCGGTGCACCGTGCTCTTGTTCATGCCGGCCAGTTCGGACAAATGCGCCAGCGGACATCCGTTGGGGAAATTACTCAGGATCTCAATCAACTGCAAACCGCGGAACAGGCTTTGGCTGCCCAGCGGTTTGTCTTTCTTGTCATCTTTCTCGTCGACGGCTTTCAGGCTCATAGCGAAAATCTCTCCAGTGTCGAACCGCCAACCGGCGCTGCGGCAAAGTCAGCAGGCTCTTTGCCGGGCATGTTACCCCAAGGCCCGCATCAGGTGAAGACGGAACGCCGTTTCATTGTCCGCAGCGGGATAAAAATCCGCAATATTTCCCCCGTGTTGAAGTGAGCCATCGGTCACACTTCCGTAAAGTAAAAAATAACTCATTGTTTAATAACAATAATTAAAACCTCGCCGCCTTTGATTTAGCGCAACGAACGTCATATTATTTTTGAAATTGAATTTCGCATATTGAAATTTAAAGACCAGATACTCACCAGTAGTTTGGCTAATTTGCCCGACATCTTCGCACGGGCACGACACCAGGGGCGCATCACATGACTATGGATAATGCGGCACAACCCATCCTTACCCTCAGCCACATCGTCAAACGATTTGGCGGCAACGTGGCGGTCAACGACGTCAGCCTGCAGGTGATGCCGGGCGAAGTTCTGGCGTTGCTGGGCGAAAATGGCGCCGGCAAATCGACGCTGATCAAAGTGCTGGCGGGCGTCTACCCGCGCGACGGCGGCGATATTCGCTTTCAGGGCGCAAGCATCGCCTCCGCCGCCGCGATAAAAAGCACCAGCCGCCAGCCGATCGCCTTTATTCATCAGGATCTCGGCCTGATCGAATGGATGACGGTGGCGGAGAACATGGCGCTGGTGATGGGGTTTCCCCGCCGCTTTGGGCTGATCGACTGGCGCGCCATTCGCCGCCGGGCGGCGCAGGCGCTGCAAGACGTCGGCATCGCGCTCGATCCCGATGCGCGCGTCTTCGAACTGTCGCGCACCGAAAAATCGCTGCTGGCGATCGCTCGCGCGGTGGCGGTCAACGCCGAGCTGCTGGTGCTGGATGAACCGACCGCCTCCCTGCCCGCCAACGACGTGCGTCATCTGTTCGCCGTGATCAACCGGCTGCGCACCAAAAAGGTCGGCATGATTTATGTCACCCACCGTCTGGACGAAGTGATCGAAATCGCCGATCGGATCTGCGTGATGCGCGACGGGCGCTATGTCGCCGGCGGTCGCACCGCCGACTACTCGCTGCGCGATCTGGTGCAAACCATCGTCGGCGAAGCGATGGCGGACGATCAGCGCGAACCGCTGCCGGAACATCGTCCGCCGGTGCTGCAGCTCGATAGCGTCACGGTGGGCGACATCGGCCCGGTGAGCTTCGACTTGCAGCCGGGCGAGATGCTGGCGCTGGCCGGCCTGCGCGGGGCCGGGCAAGAAGAGATTGGCCGGCTGCTGTTCGGGTTGCGCCAGGCCGACGGCGGCGCGATTCGGTTTCGCGATCGGCCCTATCTGGCGAGCACCCCGCAGCAGGCGATGGCCTGCGGCGTTTCGCTGGTGGCGGGCGATCGCACCGGCGAAAGCCTGGTGATGTCGATGACCGTGCGTGAAAACCTGTTTATCAACCCCTGCGCCAGCGGCCACCGGCTGCTCTCCCGCTACGGGCGGCGAGCGGAGATCGGCGCCAGTTGGTGGAAGGTGCAGCTGTTCGACGTACGCCCCAAGGACGTCAATATCGATATCAGCGCACTGTCCGGCGGCAACCAGCAAAAGGTGGTGATGGCGCGCTGGATGCATCTGGGGGCGCCGCTGCTGATCCTGGAAGATCCCACCGCCGGCGTGGACGTCGGCGCGCGCGCGGAAATCTACCATCTGCTGAATAAATCCCTGGCGGAAGGCGTGGCGGTGCTGGTTATCTCCAACGATTTCGAGGAGATCGCCCATATTTGCAACCGCGCACTGGTATTCAACCGCGGGAAAGTGGTCGGCGAGCTGAAAAATCAGCAGGTGTCATTCGCCAATTTATTGGAGCTGGCCTCTGCCAGCACCGGGGAAAGCGTCGCAATCACGTCAGAATCCGAGGTAGGCCATGTCTAAAACATCCGTTAAATCAACCGCGCTGGAGCAGCGCGTCAGTCTGGCGCAGGACGGTGCCGGCCCGTGGCTGATGCAGGTTCTCACCCGCTATGGCCTGCTGCTGCTGTGCATCGCGCTGGTCGTGCTGTTCTCACTGCTCACCCCCTCCTTCGCATCGATGCTGACGCTGCAGGCTATCTTGTCGAGCAAGGCCAAAATCGCCCTGTTGGCGCTGGCGGCGACCATCCCGATGATCGTGGGCAAGATCGATCTTAACGTCGGTTTCGGCATTGTGCTGTGGCACATTCTGGCGATCACGCTGCAGGTGGAATACGGCTTCTCCTGGCAGATGGCGGTGCTGACGGTGCTGGCGATCTCGGCGCTGTACGGGTTGCTGAACGGCATTCTGGTGGCGCTGGCCGATATCGACAGCTTCGTCGCCACCCTCGGCTCCGGCACCGTACTGTACGCCATTGCCCTGTGGCACTCCGGTGGGCGGCAGATCGTCGGCGACTTGCCGGATGCCTTCATCGCGCTGCACCACACCGAGATCGCCGGCATTCCGATCGTGGCATTTTACGTGCTGATCGTCGCGGTGGTGCTGTGGCTCATCACCGAACACACCCCGCTCGGCCGCTGCATGTATGCGGTGGGCGGCAACCCGGCGGCGGCGCGCCTGAACGGCATCTCGGTCAACCGCTTTACCATCGGCGCCTTCATCGCCTCCAGCGTGCTCACCGGTTTCAGCGGCGTGTTGATCGCCGCCGAACAGGGCGTCGGCCAGGCCAGCGTCGGCATGGACTATCTGCTGCCGGCGCTGGTCGGCGCCTTCCTCGGCAGCACCACCATTCGCCCAGGGCGCGTCAACGTCTGGGGCACCGTGGTCGGCATCGCCATTCTGGCTATCGGCATCGCCGGCATTCAGCAGTTCGGCGGCGAATTCTGGGTTGAGCCGCTGTTCAACGGCGCGACGCTGTTGCTGTCGATCACTCTGGCCGGCTATGCCCAACGCCGTCGGCTGCTCAATCAGAAAGCGGTACAACGCAGCCAGGCGACGCCGGCTGACAACAACAATCAGACAGCGACCCACCCTTAAACCAGGAGCACACCATGAAACGCATTTGGCTGTTACCGGGGTTCACCACATTCTTGCTCGCCGCATCGCCGGCCTGGGCCGACGCCTATCTCGATCAGGCCACCGCCGCCGTCGCGAAGGCTACCGCCAGCGCCACCCAGTGGGACGGCCCCACCAGCGGCCCGCAGCTGCAGGCCAACAAGAAGATCATTTTTATCGCCTCCGACATGAAGAACGGCGGCGTGCAAGGGGTGCAACAGGGGCTGAGCGAAGCGGCAAAAGCCGCCGGCTGGAAGCTGGAAACGCTCGACGGCGGCGGCTCGGTGAAAGATCAGCTGGCATCGCTCAATCAGGCCATCGCCCAGAAACCGGACGGCATCGTGATCGGCGGCTGGAACCCTAACGTCGCCAAGATCCCGCTGAAAAAGGCCGTACAGCAGGGCATCGTGCTGACCGCCTGGCATGCGGTGCCGGAACCGGGCCCCATCGCCAAATACAACGTGTTCTATAACGTCACGTCGGATTCCAACGAAGTGGCGCGCATCGCCGCGCAATACGCGGTGGTGCAGTCCGGCGGCAAGGCGAGCGTGTTGATCTTCACCGACTCGCTGTACCAAATCGCCTTGGACAAGGCCAACGTCATGAAAGAAGAGATCGCCAAATGCAGCGGCTGTACGCTGCTGGAATTCATCGACACGCCGCTAGCCGATACCGCCAACCGCATGCCGGCGATGACCTTCAGCCTGCTGCAGAAGTACGGCGACAAATTCCAATATGCGCTGGCGATCAACGATCTGTACTTCGACTTTATGGCGCCGGCGCTGAAGACCGCCGGCAAAGGCGGCAAGAACGCGCCTTACAACGTGTCGGCCGGCGACGGTTCAATCTCCGCTTACCAGCGTATCCGCTCGGGCGACAGCCAGTCGGCGACGGTGCCGGAGCCCTTGAAGCTGCACGGTTGGCAACTGCTGGACGAATTCAACCGCGCCTTCGCCAAGCAGCCGCCTTCCGGCTACGTGACCCCGGCGCATCTGGTCACCCGCGACAATATCGCCGCCGACGGCGGCGCCAATAACCTGTATGACCCGCAAAACGATTACCAGGGCCACTACAAAGCGATCTGGGGCGTGAAGTGAACGGCGGCATTCGGCATTCATTGCGCACGCACGCTCAGCTCGAGCGCTTGTGCTCACCGGCGATTTGGGCCGAAGGGCCGGTCTGGCTGCCGCAAGAGGATGCGGTGGTGTTCAGCGACGTGAAAGGCAATCGCATGTTCCGCTGGTCGCGCCGGGGTGAGCTAAGCCTATACCGCTCGCCGTCGCACTACGCCAACGGCAATGCGCGCGACGGCGAGGGGCGTGTGGTCAGCTGTGAACACGGGCGGCGCGGCATCAGCCGCACCGAAAGCGATGGCGAAGTGCGCCTGTTGATCGACCGCGTCGACGGCAAGCGCTTTAACTCGCCGAACGACGTGGCGGTGTGTTCCGACGGCACCCTGTGGTTCACCGATCCGCCCTACGGCATCATCGGCGACGAAGAGGGTTACAAATCGGAAAGCCAGGTGATCGGCTGCTATCTCTACAGCTTCGATCCGCGCGACGGTTCGCTGACCATCGCCGCCTGCGACCTGCAGCGCCCGAACGGCCTGGCGTTTTCACCGGATGAAAAATGGCTGTACGTGGCGGACATGTCGATCGTGGATTTTCCGACGCTGGGCCGCCGCGAGCTGCGCGTCTATGCGGTCAACGGTCGCGAGCTGGAAGCCGGCCGCCGTTTTGCAACCGTGGAACCCGGTTTCCCGGACGGCTTCTGCGTCGATCGGGCCGGCAATCTGTTTTGCAGCTGCGCCGACGGCGTGCTGGTCTTCGATCCAGAGGGGCGACAGATCGACAAAATCAGCGTGCCGGAACGCGTCTCCAATTGTACCTTCGGCGGCCCGAACGGCGATGAACTCTATATTACCGCCACCACCTCGCTCTACCGCATGGTGCTGAACACCCGCGGTTAACCGGGGTCCCGCAAGACGCAGGGTGGGTTTTGATCCGCCCTGCTTTGTCACGTCTGAAGCACGCCATCTCCACCAAAACGTGGCGGCGATCACAAAATCACCACTCAATTTTAACGTCATGTTTTTCATGAATAATTTTACTCCCCCTTGCTTTGACTTCCCTGAATCGCCGGGATAGCATTTATTTGAAATGCAATTTCGCATATTGAAATTTAGCGAACCAAAAACAGACGATTCGCACAGGCGGAGAACCGGCATGAGAGTGAGTTACAGCGAATTAAAACAGCAATTCAAACGCGTGCTGCTGGCGCGCGGCGTGGCGGAACCTATCGCCGACGACTGCGCCGGCATGTTCGCCGACACCACCGCCAGCGGCGTTTACTCCCACGGCGTTAACCGCTTTCCGCGCTTTATTCAGCAGCTGGACGCCGGCGATATCGTGCCGGACGCCGAACCCAGCAAACTGTTGTCTCTGGGGGCGATAGAGCAATGGGATGCGCACCAGGGCATCGGCAACCTTACCGCCCGCCGCATGATGGATCGCGCCATGCAGTTAGCCGACGAGCATGGCATCGGCCTGGTGGCGCTGCGCAACGCCAACCACTGGATGCGCGGCGGCGGTTACGGCTGGCAGGCGGCGGAGAAAGGCTATATCGGCATTTGCTGGACCAACTCGATCGCCGTGATGCCACCGTGGGGCGCCAAAACGTGCCGTATCGGCACCAACCCGCTGATCGTCGCCGTGCCCGGCAACCCGATCACCATGGTGGACATGTCGATGTCGATGTTTTCCTACGGCGCGCTGGAGCTGAACCGGCTGGCGGGCAAAACCCTGCCGGTGGACGGCGGCTTCGACAACGACGGCCGCCTGACCCGCGATCCGGCCACCATCGAAGAGAACCGGCGCATTTTGCCAATGGGGTATTGGAAAGGATCGGCGCTGTCGATCGTGCTGGACATGATCGCCACCCTGCTGTCCGGCGGCGCCTCGGTGGCGGAAGTGACGGAAGATCACCGCGACGAATACGGCGTCTCGCAGGTGTTCATCGCGATTGAGATAGACCGGTTGATCGACGGCGACAGCCGCGATCAAAAACTGCAGCGCATCATGGATTACGTCACCAGCGCCGAACGGGACAACCCCGACGTCGCCATTCGCCTGCCGGGCCACAAGTTCCCGCGCATTCTGGAAGAAAACCTGCGCGACGGCATTCCGGTTGACGAACGAGTCTGGGCGCGCATTCAGGCGCTGTAACGGGAGGATCATCATGATATTCGGCCACATCGCCAACACCGCGCCCGAGCAGTACCCGACGCCGGTCGCCAACGCCGTCGCCTATTTGCAGCGCACCGATTTCAGCGTCTTGCCCGCAGGGCGCTATGAAGATCCCGCCACCGGCTACGTGGTGCAAGTGCTGGATCTGCATACCCAACCACCGGATGCGCTACGCCCGGAAGTCCACCGGCAAAACGTCGACGTGCAGTTTCTGGTCAGCGGTACCGAGCTTATCGGCGTAGCGGCGGACAACGGCGACAACGTCATTCATCAGGAGCTGCTGGCGCAGCGCGACATCCTGTTTTATCAGGACGTGGCCGACGAATCCTGGCTCACGATGCGGCCCGGCAATTTCGCGGTATTTTTTCCGCAGGACGTGCATCGCCCGGCCTGCATTAACCAACGCTCCTGCGCGATACGCAAGGTGGTGGTGAAGATACCGCTGGCGTCGTTTAGCGCCCGATAGACGCAGCACCCGTAACGATAACAACACCGGTCCATGAGGCCTGTGCGGGCGCCCTTGCGCCCAAATTAAGCAAAACAATAACGCCCGACCCTACAAAAAAGTGAACATCGAAAGAGGTCCTTATGAATACAGCCTCCGTTTCCGTCAGCCAAAGCCAGGCTATTCCCAAGCTCCGCTGGCTGAGGATCGTGCCGCCGATCCTCATCACCTGCATCATTTCTTACATGGATCGGGTCAACATCGCCTTCGCCATGCCCGGCGGCATGGATGACGAACTCGGCATCACCGCTTCGATGGCCGGGCTGGCCGGCGGCATCTTCTTTATCGGTTACCTGTTTCTGCAGGTGCCCGGCGGCAAGCTGGCGGTATACGGCAACGGCAAGAAATTCATCGGCTGGTCACTGTTGGCTTGGGCGGTGATCTCGGTGCTGACCGGGCTGGTCACCAACCAGTACCAGCTGCTGTTCCTGCGCTTCGCCCTCGGCGTTTCCGAAGGCGGCATGCTGCCGGTGGTGCTGACCATGATCAGCAACTGGTTCCCGGATAAGGAGCGCGGCCGCGCCAACGCCATCGTCATCATGTTCGTGCCGATCGCCGGCATTCTCACCGCCCCGCTGTCGGGTTGGATCATCACCGCCTGGGACTGGCGCATGCTGTTTCTGGTGGAGGGCGCTCTGTCGCTGGTAGTCATGGCGCTGTGGTACTTCACCATCAGCAACCGGCCGCAGGAAGCCAAATGGATCTCGCAGGCGGAGAAAGAGTATCTGGTGAAGACCCTGCACGACGAACAGCTGCTGATCAAAGGAAAAACGGTGCGCAACGCCTCGCTGCGCCGAGTGCTGGGCGACCGGATCATGTGGCAGCTGATCCTGGTGAATTTCTTCTACCAGACCGGTATCTACGGTTACACCCTGTGGCTGCCGACCATTTTGAAAGGGCTGACCCACGGCGATATGGAGCAAGTGGGCCTGCTGGCTATCTTGCCCTATATCGGCGCCATCTTCGGCATGCTGATCATCTCCACCCTCTCCGATCGCACCGGTAAGCGCAAAGTCTTCGTCGCCCTGCCGCTGGCCTGCTTTGCCGCCTGCATGGCGCTGTCGGTGCTGCTGAAGGATCACATCTGGTGGTCTTACGCTGCGCTGGTCGGCTGCGGCGTATTCATTCAGGCGGCGGCCGGGGTGTTCTGGACCATCCCGCCCAAATTGTTCAACGCCGAAGTGGCCGGCGGCGCACGTGGCGTGATCAATGCGCTGGGCAACCTCGGCGGCTTTTGCGGCCCGTATATGGTCGGCGTCCTGATCAGCCTGTTCAACAAGGATGTCGGCGTCTACAGCCTGGCGGCCTCGTTGGCGATCGCCTCCGTGCTGGCGTTGATGCTGCCCAATAAATGCGACCACAGCGCGAGGAGCGAATGATGGAATATTGGCTGGGGCTCGACTGCGGCGGCACCTTCATCAAGGCGGGATTATACGACCGCAGCGGCCATGAACACGGCGTTGCGCGGCGCAATCTGGCGATCGTCGCGCCGCAGCCCGGCTGGGCCGAGCGCGATATGGCATCGCTGTGGCGCACCGCCGCCGACGTGATCCGTGAAGTGCTGTCCGCCAGCGGCGTCGCTGCCGGCGCCATCCAGGCCATCGGCATCTCGGCGCAGGGTAAGGGGGCGTTTCTGCTGGATAAGCAGGGGCAGCCGCTGGGCAACGCCATGCTCTCTTCCGATCAGCGCGCGCTGGCGCTGGTGCAGGAATGGCAGCGACAGGGCGTGCCGCAGGCGCTGTATCCGCAAACGCGCCAAACGCTGTGGACCGGGCACCCGGTCTCGCTGCTGCGCTGGCTGAAGCGGCATCAGCCGGAACGTTACGCCCGCATCGGGAGCGTGCTGATGGCGCACGACTACCTGCGCTATTGCCTGACCGGCGAGCTGGCCTGCGAAGAAACCAATATCTCCGAATCCAACCTGTATCAGATGCGCAGCGGACGCTATGACCCGGCGCTGGCGCAGCTGCTGGGTATCGGCGACATCATGCCCGCCCTGCCGACGATCGTCGGTTCGGCCGAGATCGCCGGGCGCGTCGAGGCAAACGCCGCGGCCATCACCGGCCTGCAAACCGGCACTCCGGTGGTCGGCGGGTTGTTCGACGTGGTGTCCACCGCGCTGTGCGCCGGCCTGCAGGACGAAACCCGGCTCAACGCGGTGATGGGGACCTGGTCGGTCACCAGCGGCATCACCGACGCCATCATCGAGGGTTTCGATCATCCCTTTGTCTATGGCCGCCACGCCGAAAACGGCCAATACATCGTGCACGAAGCCAGCCCCACTTCCGCCGCCAACCTGGAATGGTTCTGTCACCAATGGGGGCTGCAGGACTACGACCAGCTTAACCGCTGGGTCGCCGCCCTGCCGAAAGCCGCCGGCGATCTGCTGTTCGCCCCTTTCCTGTATGGCTCCAACGCCGGCCTGGGGCTGAGCGCCAGCTTCTACGGCCTGCAGGCCTTCCACCAGCGCGAGCACCTGGTACAGGCGATCTACGAAGGCGTGGTGTTCTGCCACATGACGCACCTTAACCGTATGCGCCGGCGTTTCCCTGAGGCGCAGGCGCTGCGCGTGACCGGCGGCCCCGCCAAATCCCGCCCCTGGATGCAAATGTTCGCCGACGTCAGCGGCCTGCCGGTTGAGCTGCCGCAGGTGGAAGAAACCGGCTGTCTGGGCGCGGCGATGGCGGCCATGGTCGGCAGCGGCGTCTTCAACGATTTCACCGCCGCCCAGCACCGGCTGGCGCCGCGTATCGAGCGGCTGCTGCCTGATGCGGCCGCCGCCGAAGCTTACGACCACAAACACCAACGTTATCAGGCGCTGATTGCTGCATTGCAAAATCTGCAGCCCGCCAACAAGGAGGCCCCATGAGCACGAAACCGCGCCTGCAGCTGGCGCTCGATCAAACCCGTTTGGATACGGCGCTGCGCACCGCCGAGACCCTCAGCCCCCATGTGGACATCATCGAGGCCGGTACCATTTTGTGCATCAGCGCCGGTATTCAGGCGGTTAGCGCGCTGCGTGAGCGCTGTCCGCAGCACACGCTGGTGGCCGATCTCAAGGTGGCCGACGCCGGTGCGACGCTGGCCGATCAGGCCTTCGGCCAGGGCGCGGACTGGATGACGGTGATCTGCGCCGCGCCGTTGGCCACCATGGCCAGCGCGCGGGAGGTCGCCGAGCGTCACGGCGGTGAAATCCAGATCGAACTGTTCGGCCGCTGGACATTGGAGGATGCGCGGCAATGGCGCGGCCTCGGCATTCGTCAGGCGATCTATCACCGCGGCCGCGACGCGCAGGCCAGCGGGCAGACCTGGGGCCGGCAGGATCTGGATCGGATGAAGGCGCTGTCCGATCTGGGCATCGAGCTGTCGGTGACCGGCGGCATCACGCCCGCCGACCTGCCGCTGTTTAAAGAAATCGCCGTCACCGCCTTTATCGCCGGCCGCGCGCTGGCCGAGGCCGGCGATCCGCCGGCCGCCGCCAGGCAGTTCCGCACCGCCATCGATGACATCTGGAGATCATGATATGCGTCAGCACCCGTTGGGAATTTACGAGAAAGCGCTGCCGAAACACCTGAGCTGGCCCGAACGCCTGGCGCTGGCCAAGGCCTGCGGCTTCGACTTCGTCGAAATGTCGGTGGACGAAAGCGATGAACGTCTGGCGCGCCTGAGCTGGAGCAAGGCGCAGCGCCTGGCGCTGGTGGACGCCATGCTGGAAACCGGCATCCGCATTCCGTCGATGTGCCTCTCCGGCCACCGGCGCTTTCCGTTTGGCAGCCACGATCCGGCGCTGCGACAGCGCGCCTTCGACGTGATGGAACAGGCCATTCAGCTGGCCAAAGATGTCGGTATCCGGACGATCCAGCTGGCCGGCTACGACGTGTATTACGAAGAGCAGGACGAGGGGACGCTGGCGCGCTTTAGCGAAGGCATGCAGTGGGCGGTAGACCGTGCCGCCGCCGCCCAGGTGATGCTGGCGGTGGAAATTATGGACACCGCCTTTATGAACTCGATCGCTAAATGGAAAGCCTGGGACGCCCTGCTGGCCTCGCCGTGGTTCTCGGTGTATCCAGACGTCGGCAACCTCAGCGCCTGGGGCAATGACGTGCCGCGCGAGCTGGAGCTGGGCATCGATCGCATCGCCGCCATTCACCTGAAAGACACCTACCCGGTCACCGCCACTTCGCCGGGGCAATTCCGCGACGTGCCGTTTGGCGAAGGCTGCGTCGACTTCGTCGAGGTGTTTCGCACGCTGCAGCGCCTCAATTACCGCGGCGCATTCCTGATTGAGATGTGGACCGAAAAAGCCGAGGAGCCGGTGGCCGAGATCGTTCAGGCCCGCCGCTGGATCGAACAGAAAATGCAACAAGGGGGCATGACATGCTGACTCAGTTAAAACAACAGGTGCTGGAGGCCAATCTCGATCTGCCGCGCCATAAGCTGGTGACCTTTACCTGGGGCAACGTCAGCGCGGTGGATCGCGAACGCGGTCTGGTGGTGATCAAGCCTTCCGGCGTTGAATACGAGCATATGACGGCGGAGGATATGGTGGTGGTCGATCTGGCCAGCGGCCGCACCGTCGAGGGGGCAAAAAAACCGTCGTCGGACACCGCCACCCATCTGGCGCTGTACCGCGAATTTGCCGATATCGGCGGCATCGTCCACACCCATTCGCGCCACGCCACCATCTGGGCGCAGGCCGGGCTGGACATCCCCGCCTGGGGAACCACCCACGCCGACTATTTTTATGGCGCTATCCCCTGCACTCGCCTGATGACCCAGGATGAAATTGAGCACGATTACGAACTGGAAACCGGCAACGTGATTATCGAAACCTTCCGCCGGCGCGATATCAATCCCAACGCGATCCCGGCGGTACTGGTCAATGCCCACGGCCCCTTCGCCTGGGGCAAAGACGCCCACAACGCGGTGCATAATGCGGTGGTGCTAGAAGAGATCGCCTACATGGGCATTTTCTCGCGCCAGCTGACGCCGGGCATTCACAGCATGCAGCGCGAGCTGTTGGACAAACACTACCTGCGCAAACACGGCCAAAACGCCTACTACGGGCAGTAGAGCGCCGGGGACTTAACCGTGGCACCCGATGCTTTGCCGCATCGGGTGCCAACGGGCATGAGCCGCAGTGTAACGAAAACCGCATTCGCTCATCGACGCGAAATTCGCTATCATCCGCCCCCACCCACCAGCCGGCCGCCCGATGTCTACGATCTCCGATACCTTTATTGCCCCGCCATGCCATGACCCAATAGAGATCCTCTATCAGGACGATCATCTGGCGCTGATCAATAAACCGGCCGGGCTGCTCAGCCTCTCGGGCAAGAATCCGCAGAATCTCGATTCGGTACACCACCGGCTGGTACAGATCTTCCCCGGCTGCGCCCTGGTGCACCGCCTGGATTTCGGCACGTCCGGGTTGATGGTGGTGGCCCGCAACAAGGCCGCCAACGCCGCGCTCTGCCGGCAGTTCAGCGAGCGCACCGTCAGCAAAGTGTACAGCGCGCTGCTTTGCGGCCATCTGGCGGATAACGAAGGGGTCATAGACGCGGCGATCGCCAAAGATCCGGCGCTGTTCCCGCTGATGTCGATTTGCGCCCTTCACGGCAAGCCCGCCCGCTCCCGCTATCGGGTCGTCGAGCGTTTTTATCGTGAAACGGAAGGCGGGATCTCGCTGCCGCTGACGCGGGTGCAGCTCACCCCGGAGACCGGGCGCACCCACCAGCTGCGTATTCACAGCCGGCAGTTGGGCCACCCTATTTTAGGCTGCGATCTGTACGGCGGGCGCCTGCTGCCGGGTACCGAGCAGACGCCGCGGCTGATGCTGCACGCCAGCGAGCTGGACTTTATGCACCCCATCAGCGGAGAGCGGATCGCCGCTCGTCACGCCGCGCCGTTCTGAACGCGGATTACCACATCAAATCGTCGGGCACTTTAAAGTCGGCGTACGGATCGTCTTCATCCTGTTCTTCCTGACTCAGCGCGCTGTGCAGCACAATGCTCGCCGCATCGCGCTGCGCGATTTTATCGGCGACGCTCGCGGGGATAATCGCGTATTCACACTCTTCCCGGTTCTCGACCACCAAGCGGGCAATGGCGAGGCGGCCATTGATCAGCTGGGTCTGCGTCGCCTTATCCACCAGGATTTTCTTGATCAGGTTGCCGTCGGTAAAGTTGAAACCGATATCACCTTTCGCCAGAACGATGCGGTTCATCTCGATCAGTTGCTTCACCTGCGCCTTGTATTCTTTGGACAGTGCGGCTTGCTTTTGCTGCTCGTTCAGCGCTTTATCGCGCTCAAGCTGCGCCTTTTTATTCTCTTCCACCGCCTCTCTGGCCTCACGGGCCTGAACGCGTGATTTTTTAGCCGTTCTTTGGACTTTGGCCATTTTCTTGCTGGTTACCAAGCCCGCTTTGAGCATCTGCTCTTGTAAGGTGAGTTTTGTCATGTTCGTGTCTGAAGCCGTGGGATCATGGGGGGATTATACCCGTAATTTTTCAGGCTGCACCAGGTTGCCGGCCCGGTACGTTGGCGGTTTACGCTGCAGAGCAACGGCGATAAACCGACCCGAACGCCAGATCATGAATAGCGCTCATGTGGTAATGAAATTAAGTCTCTTTCACTCCCTGCGGGACTCTGGCAAAAATAGACCTCATTAAAGACAGACAATATGAAATCGGCTGAATGAAAAAAAGATAAAAACAACCCATTGAAAGAAATGGATAAATCCAGCCTTCATATCATATAACAGGATGCTATAAGACGATGAATAGAGACTTTACCTTTACGATTAAGAGCAGTTCTTTCGATGAAGATTATAACCCTTCTGAAAGTACGCGTATCACCACCAACTTCGCCAATTTGGCCAGAGGGGAAAACCGCCGGGAGAACCTGCGCAATACGCTGGTGATGATTAACAACCGCTTCAATACGTTGGCGCATTGGGATAACCCCAAGGCCGATCGCTATTCGGTCGAGCTTGAAATCATCTCGGTTGAGATGCGCGTTGAAGATCAGGGTGCCAGCTTCCCGGTGATCGAAATCCTGAAAACCAACATCATTGATAAAAAAACGCAAAAGCGTATCGAGGGCATCGTTGGGAACAATTTCTCCTCTTACGTGCGCGACTACGACTTTAGCGTCTTGCTGCCGGCGCACAATAAAAACACGGCGGAATTTACCATTCCGGATGATTTCGGCGATTTGCACGGCAATATCTTTAAGCACTTCGTCAATTCAAACGAATACCATGAAAATTTCAGCAAACCGCCGGTGATCTGCCTCAGCGTGTCCAGCAAAGACACCTACCATCGGACGGGCAATCAACACCCGGTGTTGGGCGACGAGTATCGGCAAGACGGCGCTTCGCTGACCGACCGGTATTTTAAAAAAATGGGCCTGCAGGTGCGCTACTTCATGCCGAAAAATAGCGTCGCGCCCCTGGCGTTTTATTTCCCCGGGGATTTGCTGAGCGATTACACCGATCTGGAACTGATCGGCACCATCAGCACGATGGAGACCTTCCAGAAAATTTATCGGCCTGAAATTTACAATGCCAACTCGGCGGCGGGGCAATGCTATCAGCCAAGCCTGAATAACCAGGATCATTCATTAACCAAGATTGTTTACGATCGCGAAGAGCGTAGCCAGTTAGCGATTGAGCAGGGGAAATTTACGGAAGAGCAATTTATCAAACCCTACAAACCTCTTCTTGAGCAATGGTCTGCTCACTACGCGCTTTGATTCACTCAAATACAGGTCATCTATTATGAAAATATTGCTCCCTACGTCGACCGCCGGCAGCTTGCCCAAACCTGTCTGGCTGGCCCAACCGGAAACCCTGTGGTCGCCTTGGAAATTGCAGAATGAAGAATTAATCGAAGGGAAACAGGACGCCTTGCGTTTGTCGCTGGCAGAGCAACAACAGGCCGGCATCGATATCGTCAGCGATGGCGAGCAAACGCGCCAGCACTTCGTCACGACGTTTATCGAACACCTCAGCGGCGTCGATTTCGAGAAACGCGAAGTGGTTAAAATCCGCAATCGCTACGAGGCGAGCGTGCCAACCGTTGTGGGGGCGGTCTCGCGCCAAAAACCCGTTTTCGTTGAAGACGCCAAATTTTTACGCCAGCTGACCAAGCAGCCGATTAAATGGGCCCTGCCGGGGCCGATGACCATGATCGACACGCTTTATGACAACCACTATAAAAGCCGCGAGAAATTGGCCTGGGAGTTCGCCAAGATCCTCAATCAGGAAGCTAAAGAGCTCGAGGCCGCCGGCGTCGACATTATTCAGTTTGATGAGCCCGCATTTAACGTGTTCTTTGACGAGGTGAATGACTGGGGCATTGCCGCCCTGGAAAGAGCCATTGAAGGGCTTAAGTGTGAAACCGCCGTACATATCTGCTATGGATATGGGATTAAAGCCAATACCGACTGGAAAAAGACGCTGGGCTCGGAATGGCGGCAATATGAAGAGGCGTTTCCGAAACTGCAAACGTCCAACATCGATATCATCTCCCTGGAGTGCCATAACTCGCACGTGCCGATGGACCTGCTTGAACTGATCCGCGGCAAAAAGGTGATGGTCGGCGCCATCGACGTAGCGAATCATGCCATTGAGACGCCAGAGGAAGTGGCCGCTACGCTGCGCAAAGCGCTGCAGTTTGTCGATGCCGACAAGCTCTATCCGTCGACCAACTGCGGCATGGCCCCCCTGCCCCGTCAGGTCGCCCGCGGCAAGCTGAATGCGTTAAGCGCAGGTGCCGAGATCGTGCGCCGAGAGCTGTTAGCCAAATAACCTTGCCAGCGCCCGCCACAGACACCTCCTGTGGCGGGCGATTATCATCAATTCCCCCTCCCCGCAACGTCCCCGCTCTGGTGTATACTCGGATTTCTACGCGATGCCAGCCACAGCGGTTTTGGTTCAGGCCTGGCCTGAACAGCCCTCAGCCAGCCCACACCAGCCGAATAACAGTGGAATAACCATGAGCCCAAATACCGCTCGCATCAGCGAAATCATCGATCGCGCCAGGATCTCCCCCTACCAAATCCTGATCCTCACCCTGTGTTTCCTCATTGCCCTGCTGGACGGTTTCGATACCGCCATCATCGGCTATATCGCCCCGGCGCTGCGCGAAGAGTGGGATCTGCTGCCCGCTCAGCTCTCTCCCGCCTTCGGTGCGGGGCTGTTCGGCCTGCTGATCGGCAGCCTGCTGTTCGGGCCGATCGCCGACGCCTTCGGCCGCAAACGCGTGCTGCTCGTCGCGGTGCTGGTGTTTGGCGGCTGCACCCTGGCTTCGGCCTATACGCATTCGATCGAATCCCTGACCCTGCTGCGCTTCATCACCGGCATTGGCCTCGGGGGCGCAATACCAACTTGCATCACCCTCAGCTCGGAGTACTCACCGGCGCGCCGCCGCATGCTGATGGTCACCTTGAGCTGGAGCGGCTTTACCGCTGGGTTAGCCCTGGGCGGCCTGCTGGCCGGGCAGATTATCCCGGCGTTCGGCTGGCGCGGCCTGCTGCTGGTCGGTGGCATCGCGCCGTTGGCGCTGCTGCCGCTGTTGGCCTGGCAGATGCCCGAATCAGTACGCTTTATGGCCGCCAGCGCCAAACATGCCGATCGGCTGCGCCGGGTGGTCGAGCGTATCACCGGCCAGCGTTGGGCCGGTGTGACGATTGTCGATGACGAGCGTCCGGCGCAGATCAAATCACCGATCTCGCATCTGTTTATCGAAGGGCGCGCCGTGCGCACCCTGCTGCTGTGGGCGGCGTTCTTCTGTTCGCTGTTCGTGTTCTACCTGCTCACCAGCTGGTTGCCGACGATACTCAAAGACGCCGGTTTCGATATCGCCCACGCCTCGCGCATCGGCGCGATGGTGCCGCTCGGCGGCACCCTGGGCGCCATTCTGATGGCGCTGCTGATGGATCGGGTCGGGCCCTACCGCGTGCTGGCCGTCTCCTACCTGGGTGCCGCGCTGGTGATTGGCGCCACCGGGTATCTGATGGGCGACGTCTACACGCTGGCCGCCGTCGTGTTCCTTATCGGCTTCGGCGTGGCCGGCGCGCAGAACGGCCTGAACCTGGTTTCCGCCACCCTTTACCCGACCGCAGCCCGCGTGACCGGCGTCAGTTGGGCCATGGCCAATGGCCGCTTTGGTTCGATCGTCGGCTCGATGCTCGGCGCCTGGATGATGACCGCCGCCGGCTCGACGGAGGTGTTCTTCCTCTGGCTGGCGCTGCCGGCGCTGTTGGGCGCCGCCGCCATCTTCCTGCTTTATCGCCTCAGCCTGCGCCGCCGCGTGCCGCTCACGGAGCCGGCAGCGGACATCTGACCGCCCTAAAAGAAAAGGCCGAGACGCCATCGGTAGCGTCTCGGCCTGCAGTAAAAAAAGGGGGCCAAGGCCCCCTTCTGTGTTATTCCGCCTTGGCGGAAGCGTCTTCAGTGCGATACAGGTGCACGTCCATCTGCGGGAACGGAATGCCGATGTTGTGGGCATCCAGCGCGCGCTTGAAGTTTTCCATCAGATCGAAGTACACGTTCCAGTATTCCGCATTGGTGGTCCAGGAACGGGTCACAAAGTTCAGGGAAGATGGCGCCATCTCGTTCAGACGCACAGTCACGCCTTTAGCGTGCATGATGCGCTTGTCGGCGGCGATCACATCGCCCAGCACCTTCTTCACCACGTCGATATCGGCGTTGTAGGCCACGCCTACCACGATATCCACACGGCGGTTCGGCTCGCGGGAGTAGTTGATGATGTTGCCGGCGATGATTTTACCGTTTGGCACCACGATGGTTTTGTTGTCTGCGGTGCGCAGGGTGGTGGAGAAAATCTGCACCTGATCGACGGTACCGGCCACGCCGCCCAGATCGACATATTCACCCACGCGCAGCGGGCGGAAGATCACCAGCAGCACGCCGGCGGCGAAGTTAGACAGCGAGCCTTGCAGCGCCAGACCGACGGCCAAACCGGCGGCACCCAGCACCGCGATCACCGAGGTGGTCTGCACGCCGACGCGCCCCAGCACCGCGATGAAGGTGAACGCCAGCACGCCGTAACGTACGATCGCCGACAGGAAGTCTGCCACCGTGGCGTCGATGCCGCGCAGTTTCATCACGCGGTTCAGCGCATTGCCGACCACGCGGGCCACGATCGAACCGATGATCAGGATAACGATGGCGGCGACGATATTCACCGCGTACTGGATCAACAGATCCTGGTTCTTCACCAACCAGTTGCCGGCACCGTTGATGCCGTCTACTACATTCAAATCTTTCATTCGTGTCGTCCTAACTCAGTCCCTAACGGGAGAAACTCGCAAAAATACACTGGCCTCGGCAGCCAGTAGGAAACCACCGCCTAAGGGTAACCAACATTAAAGGCTCATGCCAACCGTCAGCGTTAAAAATAGCCGAAACCGCCCGCCGCGTCTTCTATGCTGAAAACAGCGCGTTGGCTATTTCACGACAAGGGATCCGTTCTTCATGCACATTCGCTCTTCGCTCAAACACTATTGGCAAGTGCGGCCCAGGCTGCTGTTTTCCGTCGGCGCCGGGCTGCTGTGCTTTCTGCTGCTGCCCGCCCAGCTCTCGTTGCTGCAGCGCCTAATGATCGGCTGGAATACGCTGGCCTGGCTCTATCTGCTGTTTCTCTGGCGGCTGATGCTGGTCAGCACACCGCAGCACATTCGCCAGATCGCTCGGCGACAGGATGAAAGCGCCAGCACGGTGTTGGCGCTGGTCAGTTTCGGTTGTCTGGTAAGCATTCTGGCGATCCTGTTCGAATTGAGCAGCGCCAAACAGGCCAGCGACTCGCTGAAAACGCTACATCTGGCGTTAACCGGCGCAACGCTGGCAGTCTCCTGGCTGCTGCTGCCGACCGCCTTCACCATGCACTATGCCCATCAGTTTTACCGTCAGGGCGCGCAGCAGGATCCTTTGCCGCTGCTGTTTCCCGGCAATCTCACCGAGCCGACCTATCTGGACTTCGCCTACTTCTCCTTCACCATCGCGGTCGCGTCGCAAACGGCCGACGTGGCGGTCGGCGCCGCGGAGGTGCGTAAAATCGCGCTCGTGCAGTCGGTTATTTCGTTCGTGTTCAACATGCTGATCCTGGGCCTGTCGATCAACGTCGGTGCCGGCCTGCTGGGCTGAAAACGAAAAAGGCTCCCCGCAGGGAGCCTTATGCACGTGCAACAGGTGCCGAAGATTACAGAACGTCTACCGCGTTCAGATCTTTGAAAGCCTGCTCCAGACGCGTCACCATGCTGGTCTGCGCTGCGCGCAGCCATACGCGTGGATCGTAGTATTTCTTGTTCGGCTGATCGGCGCCTTTCGGGTTGCCCAGCTGGCCCTGCAGGTAAGCTTCGTTCGCTTTGTAGTACTGCAGGATGCCATCCCAGGTCGCCCATTGGGTGTCGGTGTCGATGTTCATTTTGATCACGCCGTAACCCACAGACTCTTTGATCTCTGCGTCGGTAGAACCGGAACCGCCGTGGAACACGAAGTTCAGGCTGTTGTGCGGCAGGTTGAATTTCTTGGACACGTAGTCCTGAGAATCACGCAGGATGGTCGGAGTCAGCTTGACGTTGCCTGGCTTGTACACGCCGTGCACGTTACCGAAGGAGGCTGCGATGGTGAAGCGCGGGCTGATGGCGTTCAGTTTTTCGTACGCGTAAGCCACGTCTTCCGGCTGGGTGTACAGTGCGGAAGCGTCCATATGGCTGTTGTCCACGCCATCTTCTTCACCGCCGGTGCAGCCCAGTTCGATTTCCAACGTCATGCCGATTTTGGCCATGCGCTTCAGGTAGGCGCTGCAGATCTCGATGTTTTCTTCCAGAGATTCTTCAGACAGATCGATCATGTGGGAAGAGAACAGCGGTTTGCCGGTAGCGGCGAAGTGCTTCTCGCCGGCGTCCAGCAGGCCGTCCAGCCATGGCAGCAGTTTCTTCGCGCAGTGGTCGGTGTGCAGGATCACCGGCACGCCGTAGTGTTCAGCCATCTGGTGAACGTGGTGTGCGCCAGAGATAGCGCCCAGAATCGCTGCACCCTGAGGCACATCGGTCTTCACGCCTTTGCCGGCGATGAACGCGGCGCCGCCGTTGGAGAACTGAACGATAACCGGCGCGCGCACTTTAGCCGCGGCTTCCAGCACTGCGTTGATGGAGTCGGTACCCACGCAGTTTACCGCTGGCAGCGCAAAGTTGTTCTCTTTAGCAACTGCGAAGACTTTCTGAACGTCATCACCCGTGATGACACCCGGTTTTACGAAATCAAAAATTTTAGACATGTTACTTTGTCCTGTTTCGTCGGCCGTAGATGGATGTAAATCGATGTTTTCACGCCGCGCAGCGTGAGCCACGCGGTATAAAACAAACGGGCGGCTTTCGCCTCCCGTTGTCTGAATTACTGCTTAGCGCGCTCTTCCAGCATCACGACTGCAGGCAGCGGTTTCCCTTCAACGAATTCCAGGAATGCGCCACCGCCGGTGGAGATGTAGGAAATTTTGTCAGCGATACCGAACAGATCGATGGCTGCCAGAGTGTCGCCGCCGCCAGCGATAGAGAAAGCGTCGCTATCGGCGATCGCGCGGGCGACAATTTCGGTGCCCTTACGGAAGTTAGGGAACTCGAATACGCCAACCGGGCCATTCCACAGAATGGTCTTGGCGTTCTTCAGGATAACGGCCAGACGCTCGGCAGAGACGTCGCCCATATCCAGAATTTGCTCGTTGTCCTGGATCTCGTTGGCCTGCTTCACGGTCGCGGTCGCGGTTTCAGAGAACTCGGTCGCCACGCGCACGTCGGTCGGAACCGGGATGTCGCAGGTTTCCAGCAGTTTCTGCGCGTTCGGGATCAGATCCGGTTCGTACAGGGACTGGCCCACGTTGTTGCCCTGCGCCGCCACGAAGGTGTTGGCGATGCCGCCGCCGACGATCAGCTGATCGGCGATTTTTGACAGGGAATCCAGCACGGTCAGTTTGGTGGAGACTTTAGAGCCGCCCACGATGGCGACCATCGGACGGGCCGGGTTGCCCAGGGCCTTGCCCAGCGCTTCCAGCTCGGCGGACAGCAGCGGGCCGGCACAGGCGACAGGCGCGAACTTGCCCACGCCGTGGGTGGAAGCCTGCGCGCGGTGCGCGGTGCCGAACGCGTCCATCACGTACACGTCGCACAGCGCCGCGTATTTCTTGGACAGGGTTTCGTCGTCTTTCTTCTCGCCCTTGTTGAAGCGGACGTTTTCCAGCACCACCAGTTCGCCTTCGGCGACGTCGACGCCATCCAGATAATCCTTCGCCAGACGCACTGGGGATTTCAGATGATCTTTCAGGTAGTTGACCACAGGCAGCAGGGAGAATTCTTCGTTGTACTCGCCTTCGGTAGGACGACCCAGGTGGGAGGTTACCATCACGCGGGCGCCTTGCTTCAGCGCAGCTTCGATAGTCGGCAGGGAAGCGCGGATACGCGCGTCGGAAGTCACTTTACCGTCTTTTACCGGCACGTTCAGATCGGAGCGGATCAGTACGCGTTTACCCGCCAGATCCAGATCGGTCATCTTAATTACAGACATGGTGAACCCTCTTTATTGAATCTCTATAAAATTGCCTGAGCAGCGCGCCCATCACGCCGGCGCCGCCGTACTAGAAACCGCTGGCGGCCATTGCCCGTGTTGTATCCAACATCCGATTGGCAAAGCCCCATTCATTGTCGCACCAGACCAAGGTCTTTATCAGGTGCTGCCCGCTGACCCGGGTCTGCGTACCGTCGACGATAGCGCTGTGCGGGTCATGGTTAAAATCAATCGAGACCAATGGTAATTCCGTGTAGTCAACTATACCACGAAATGATTCCCGTGCGGCCTTTTGCAACAGCTGGTTGACCTCCGCCACCTTCACCGCGGCGCTCACGCTGACGCTAAGATCGATAGCCGTCACGTTGATGGTCGGCACGCGCACCGAGATAGCCTCGAAGCGATCGCAAAACTGCGGGAAGATGCGGGTGATGCCCGCGGCCAGCTTGGTATCGACCGGAATGATCGACTGGCTCGCCGCGCGGGTGCGCCGCAAATCCGCGTGATACGCGTCGATCACCGGCTGATCGTTCATCGCCGAGTGAATGGTGGTCACGGTGCCGGACTCGATGCTGTAGGCGTCGTCCAGCAGCTTGATCACCGGAATAATGCAGTTGGTGGTGCACGAGGCGTTGGACACGATGCGGTGTTCCGCCAGCAGCGTCTGATGGTTGACGCCAAACACGATG
Source organism: Serratia bockelmannii (assembly GCF_008011855.1). Classification (GTDB taxonomy): domain Bacteria; phylum Pseudomonadota; class Gammaproteobacteria; order Enterobacterales; family Enterobacteriaceae; genus Serratia; species Serratia bockelmannii. Next base: position 392,296 of record NZ_VOUX01000003.1, on the reverse strand, counting down.
GTGGCGTCCAGATCGTTGCCGCCCGGATGGGCGAACAGCACTTTCTTCGCCCCCGCCGCCAGATGGGCTTCGCCATCCGCCCGGCTGCCGTACACGCCGCTGCAGTCCAGCACCACGTCGACGCCCAGCTCGCCCCAGGGCAACTGCTCCACCGCCGGCTGGTGCAACAGGCGAATCGCGTCGTCTCCGACGCTCAGCGTGTCGCACTCTTGCCGCACATCCCACGCAAAGCGGCCGTGGCTGGAATCGTACTTCAGCAGATGGGCCATGCCTTCGGCGTTCGCCAGCTCGTTGATCGCCACCACGGAGATTTCCGCCCGTCGTCCCGATTCGTACAGTGCGCGCAATACGCTGCGGCCGATGCGGCCAAAGCCGTTTATCGCTATGCGGATGGTCATGCTGCTCCTGAAAAAGGGCCGTCCACGCCGGGTGACTCACCGGCGCCGCCCGGCGCTGACTGGTTGTCTCACTAACCCGCATAGAGTAGTGGATCGTACCGCCCGCTGTGAATCGCCGAGTTTGCATTATTCCCGCGCTTCAGCGGTTTTTCACCGCCGTCACATCGGCATTTCTGTTGAAGAGTGCTTCAACTGAAACGCTTCAGCTGAGCATAAACCAAAGTTTTGGCAAAAGGAACAGGTGCGACAGTTCCTCAGGTAACGGAGGGGAGTTTTACGAGCATAAGATGATCTGGCGCACATTTTTGGCCTCAAGACCGCGACGAATTTTCGCTCGCCGGCCCCGTTTCGCCGTAGTGCTCACGAAAATAGTCGCGCAAAAATTCGACCGTCACCCGCACTTTCGCCGACGTTGCCAGCCGGGAAACGTACACCGCCCAGATGTTGGCCGGCTGATAATACTCCGGCAGGATGTGCACCAATCTGCCGCTGTCGATGTTCTCTTTTACGTCCCAGGCGGAACGCAGCGCAACGCCCTGCCCGTCCAGACACCACTGGTGCACGATCTCGCCGTGGTTCGACGCCAGCGCCCCCGTCACCTTCACCGTCTCTTCGCCGCCCGGCCCCTGCAGCCGCCACAGCCCGAACGGGTGATCGCGTTCCTTGATCACCAAACAGGTGCGGCCCGCCAGCTCCGCCGGGTTTTTCGGCACGCCGTGGCGCTGCAGGTACGCCGGCGAAGCGCACAAGATGCGCTGATTGTCCGCCAGCTTGCGCGCAATCAGATTGGGAGCGATATCGTCGCCGATGCGGATATCCAGATCGAACCCTTCGCTGACCAGATCCACCAGCCTATCGGACACGTCGAGCCGCAGCTCCAGCTGCGGGTACTGCCGCGCCAGCGCCGACAGCGCCGGCGCCACGAAACGCCGGCCGAAGCCGAAGCTGCTGACCACGCGCAGCATGCCCTGCGGCGCCTGACGCACCTCGGACAGCTCGTCCATCATCTGATCGACGTCGTTGAGAATGCGCTGCGCCCATTCGTAGATGCGTTCGCCGTCTTCGGTGATCGCCACTCGCCGCGTGGTGCGGTGCAGCAACGACACGTCCAGCGCTTTTTCCAGCAACGCAATGCGTTTGCTGATAAAGGCCGGCGACACGCCCAGCTCTTCGGCGGCGGCGGCAAACCCGGCGCGGCGCGCCACCAGCACGAACACCCGCAGGTCACTCAGGATCGGCATATTGTTCATGATTCGTGTTTTATGTTTCACCGTTTTCAGGGTTGATTAACAGTTAGTCAATTATAGGATAAGAGTGTTGTCAATCTCCCCTACCTACAAATGAGACCTCTGTATGAGCAAAACCTATAAAATTGCCGCCATCCCCGGGGACGGTATCGGGCGGGAAGTGTTGCCGGAAGGCATACGAGTGTTGCAAGCGGCGGCGGCGCGCTGGGATCTGTCGCTGGAATTCGACACTTTCGAGTGGGCCAGCTGCGACTACTACCAGCACCACGGCCAGATGATGCCGGACGATTGGTTTGAGCAGCTCAAGGGCTTCGATGCCATCTACTTCGGCGCCGTCGGCTGGCCGGATACGGTGCCCGATCACATTTCGCTGTGGGGGTCGCTGTTGAAATTCCGCCGCGACTTCGAGCAGTACGTCAACCTGCGCCCAGTACGGCTGTTTCCCGGCGTGCCCTGCCCGCTCGCGAACAAACAGCCGGGCGATATCGATTTCTACGTGGTGCGCGAAAATACCGAAGGGGAATACTCCTCGCTCGGCGGACGGATGTTCGAAGGCACTGAACGCGAGATGGTGATCCAGGAATCGGTCTTCACCCGTCAGGGCGTGGACCGCATCCTCAAGTACGCCTTTGAGCTGGCGCAACAGCGCCCGCGCAAGCGCCTGACCGCAGCCACCAAGTCCAACGGCATGGCCATCAGCATGCCGTACTGGGATGAGCGCGTGGCGGAGATGGCGCGCCGGTATCCGGACATCGCCTGGGACAAGCAGCACATAGATATTCTATGCGCGCGCTTCGTGCTGAACCCCGAACGCTTCGACGTGGTGGTGGCCTCCAACCTGTTCGGCGATATTTTGTCTGATCTCGGCCCGGCCTGCACCGGCACTATCGGCATTGCGCCGTCGGCCAACCTGAACCCGGAGCGCAACTTCCCGTCGCTGTTCGAGCCGGTGCACGGCTCGGCGCCGGACATTTTCGGCAAAAACATCGCCAACCCGATCGCCATGATCTGGAGCGGCGCGATGATGCTGGACTTCCTCGGCGACGGCGATGCCCGTTACCGCCAGGCACACGACGGCATCCTGCAGGCGATCGAGCGCATCATCGCCGACGGGCCGCGCACGCCGGATATGCGCGGCGATGCCTCCACTCAGCAAGTCGGCCAGGCGATCGCCGCCCTGCTGCAACGCTAAACACCGCTGATTTTCCTGCGCAGGGCGCGTTTTCGCGCCCTGCTTTGCCATGTCCGCTTTTCCGCTTCGATCGCCGCCGCAAATCCGTTGAAAACCACCGCAGAAAGCACGCCAATACCCCGGCCAAGATCACAACAAATTGTTTACATACTGTGTTTTATCCTTTTACAGATGCCCCAATTGTGGCCCTCCCGTAATTTGTGCACACTCAAAAATGTTAATGAAGAGTAAACATTTCCGGTGGCGTTCTGCCGGGGCGGTTGCTCCTCGCGGTGTAACAAAACAAAGGGTTCAAACCAATAAGGCCCGGGCGCACCCTACTCTTCGCGCACCGGCCCACCACCGATAACAGGAGTTCACTCCCATGCAGAGCACCCCTAAAAAGGATGTCACGCTCATCGCCATCAGCCTGTGCAGTATTGCGCTGATCGCCATTTGCCTGATGCTCTTTCCAGCTCAATCCGCGCTTATCGCCAACACCATTTTCAACGGCGTCACCCGGCTGTTCGGCTCAACCATTCAAATCCTGGTGCTGATCGCCCTGCTGGTGGTGCTGTATCTGGCGTTGAGCAAATACGGCAACATCCGCCTCGGCGAAGGCAAACCGCAGTACTCCACGTTAGCCTGGCTGTTCATGTTCATCTGCGCTGGCCTGGGCTCGTCCACCCTGTACTGGGGGGTGATGGAATGGGCGTATTATTACCAGACGCCGGGGCTGAACATCGCGCCGCGCACCCCGAAGGCGCTGGAATACAGCATCAGCTACTCCTTCTTCCACTGGGGCCTGAGCGCCTGGGCGACCTATGCCCTCGCCTCGCTGATCATGGCCTACCACTTCCACGTGCGTAAGAACAAAGGGCTCAGCCTATCGGGGATCATTTCCGCCATCACCGGTGTGCGCGCCAACGGCCCGATCGGGCGGTTGGTGGATCTGATCTTCCTGGTCGCCACCGTCGGCGCCCTCACCATTTCACTGGTGCTGACGGCCTCTACCTTTACCCGTGGGCTGACGGCACTGACCGGCATCCCGGACAATTTCGTGGTGCAGGCGACGGTGATCCTGCTGGCCGCGGTGATCTTCTGTCTCAGCTCTTACATCGGCATCGACGGCGGCATGCAGCGCCTGAGCAAAATGGTCGGCTGGGGCGCCTTCGCCTTCGCCGGGCTGGTGCTGCTGGTCGGCCCGACCGAGTTCACCATCAACAACACCATCAACGCCATCGGCCTGACGGCGCAAAACTTCCTGCAGATGAGCCTGTTCACCGATCCGATGGGCGACGGCAGCTTCAGCCGCAGTTGGACGGTGTTCTACTGGCTGTGGTGGATATCCTATACCCCGGGCGTGGCGATGTTCGTCACCCGCGTCTCGCGCGGCCGCAAGATTAAAGAAGTGATCTGGGCGTTGTTGCTCGGCAGCACCCTCGGCTGCTGGTTCTTCTTCGGCTCGCTGGAAAGCTATGCCATGCACCAGTTCATCAGCGGGCAGCTCAACGTACCGGAGATCCTCAGCACCCAGGGCGGCGAAACCGCCGTGCAGATGCTGCTGACGGCGCTGCCGCTCGGCAAGCTGTTCCTGGCCGCCTATCTGTTCATCATGATCATTTTCCTGGCCTCGCACATGGACGCGGTGGCCTACACCATGGCCGCCACCAGCACCCGCAACCTGCAGGAGGGGCAAGATCCCAGTCCGATGCTGCGCCTGTTCTGGTGCGTGGTGATCACCCTGATCCCGCTGTCGATCCTGTTTACCGGCGCCTCGCTGGACACCATGAAAACCACGGTGATCCTGACCGCGCTGCCGTTCCTGCTGGTGCTGCTGGTGAAAACCTACGGCTTTGCCCGCTGGCTAAAGCAGGACTACGCGGCCATCCCGGCGCACCTGATCGAAAGCAGCCCGCCGGCGCTGCCCGAAGCACCGGCGGCCGCCGAACTCCCCGCTCCATCGTCGTATCAACCGCGCCCTATGGCGAAATGACAATAAGAAAAGAGGAAGGTTAACTTATGAGCACTCTGATCCCTGAATTTACCTTACCGAAAGATTTCTGCGCCGACGCCCGCGAGGCTTACACCATTCCAGCCCGGTTCTATACCCACCAGGCGGCGTTCGAGCACGAAAAAGAGCAGGTGTTCGCCACCAGCTGGATTTGTGTGGCGCACCGCAGCGAGCTTGCCCAACCGAACGACTACATCACCCGCGAGATCATCGGTGAAAACATTCTGGTGGTGCGCGGCCGCGACAACGTGCTGCGCGCCTTTTACAACGTCTGCCCGCACCGCGGCCACCAACTGCTGGCGGGCGACGGCCGGGCGAAGAACGTCATCACCTGCCCTTATCACGCCTGGGCGTTCAAGCTGGACGGCGAACTGGCGCACGCGCGCAACTGCGAAAACGTGCAGAACTTTGATAAGGAAAACTCGCACCTGATGCCGGTGCGGGTCGAAGAGTACGCCGGGTTTATTTACGTCAATCTGGACTCGCAGGCCGGCACGGTGGAAGACCAGCTGCCGGGCCTCGGCGCCAAAGTGCGCGAGGCCTGCCCGCAGGTCGACGATCTCAAGCTGGCGGCACGCTTCGTCACCCGCACTCCGGCCAACTGGAAGAACATCGTCGACAACTACCTCGAGTGCTACCACTGCGGCCCGGCACACCCCGGCTTCGCCGACTCGGTGCAGGTCGATCGCTACTGGCACACCCTGCACGGCAACTGGACGCTGCAGTTCGGCTACGCCCGCCCTTCCGAGCAGTCGTTCAAGTTTGAAGAGGGCAAAGAATCCAGCTTCCACGGCATCTGGCTGTGGCCGTGCACCATGTTCAACATGCCGCCGCTGGAAGGCATGATGACGGTGATCTATGAGTTCCCGGTCGATGCGGAAACCACCCTGCAGCACTACGACATCTACTTCACCAACACCGATTTGAGCGACGAACAGCTCAAACTGATCGACTGGTACCGCGACGTGTTCCGCCCGGAAGATTTGCGGCTGGTGGAAAGCGTGCAAAAAGGCCTGAAGTCGCGCGGCTATCGCGGCCAGGGGCGCATCATGGCCGACGGCGCCGGCAGCGGCGTCAGCGAACACGGCATCGCCCACTTCCACAACCTGCTGGCGCAGGTTTATCAACCTTGATGCGACGGGGCCCGCGGGCCCCTTTCCCCTGACTTGTGAGGTTCTTGTGAAAATTTCCGATCGGGCGCTATTCCGCCAACAGGCATATATCAACGGCCAATGGCGCGACGCCGACAACCAGGAAACCCTGCCGGTGAGCGATCCCGCCACCGGCCGGCCAATCGGCAGCGTGCCCAACATGGCGACGGCCGAAACCGAACAGGCGATCGACGCCGCCCAGCAGGCGCTGGAAGGCTGGCGCGCGCTGCCGGCGCAACAGCGCGCGCTGCTGTTGCGCCGCTGGTTCGAACTGATGCTGGAGCACCAGCAGGATCTGGCCAACCTGATGACGCTGGAGCAAGGCAAACCGCTGGCGGAATCGCTGGGTGAGATCCGCTACGCAGCCTCCTTTATCGAATGGTTCGCCGAACAGGCCAAGCGCGCCAACGGCGACATCATTCCTTCGCCGAGCAGCGATAAACGCCTGATGGTGCTGAAACAGGGCATCGGCGTGTGCGCGGCGATCACGCCCTGGAACTTTCCGGCGGCGATGATCACCCGCAAGGCCGCGCCGGCGCTGGCGGCCGGCTGTACGCTGGTGGTCAAACCCGCCAACGAAACCCCTTATTCAGCGCTGGCGATGGCCGAACTGGCCGAGCGCGCCGGCATTCCCGCCGGGGTATTCAACGTGGTGACCGGCAACTCGCAGGCGATCGGCGCCGAGCTGACTCGCCACCCGCAGGTGCGCAAACTCAGCTTTACCGGCTCCACGCCGGTGGGCAGGCTGCTGATGCGCCAGAGCGCGGACACCATCAAGAAAGTGTCGCTGGAGCTGGGCGGCAACGCGCCGTTCATCGTGTTTGACGATGCGGACATCGATGCCGCGGTGGAAGGCGCACTGATCGCCAAATACCGTAACGCCGGGCAGACCTGCGTCTGCGTCAATCGGTTCTACGTGCAGCGCGGCGTTTACCCGCAGTTCGCCGAGAAGTTTGTCGCCCGCGTGGCGGCACTGCAAGTCGGCAATGGTTTCGAACCCGGCGTGCAGATCGGCCCGCTGATCAACCGCAAGGCGTGCGACAAGGTGCTGGAGCTGCTCGATGACGCGCTGAGCAAAGGTGCTCAGATGCTGACCGGCGCCACGCCGCACGCGCTGGGCGGCAATTTCTTCACGCCGACGGTGCTGGGGGACGTTCAGCCCGGCTCGCTGCTGCTGGAAGAGGAAATCTTCGGCCCGGTCGCGCCGCTGGTGGTGTTCGATGACGAAGCCGAGGCGATCCGTCAGGCCAACGACACCATCTACGGCTTGGCCGCCTACTTCTACACCCGCGATGCGGCGCGCATCTGGCGCGTTTCGGAACGGCTGGAGTACGGCATGGTCGGCATCAATACCGGGCTTATCTCCAACGAGGTGGCGCCGTTCGGCGGGGTGAAACAGTCGGGGCTGGGGCGTGAAGGCTCCGAATACGGCATCGAAGACTATCTGGAGCTCAAATACCTGTGCCAGGCGGTATAACTTTTTCATGCGCGGGGACGCCCGCGCTTTGGAGCCAATGAATGACCAGCTATCAGATGCTTGATGTCCGCATCGTCGACATCGAAACCGTCACCGCACGGGTCAAGCGCTTTACCCTTGCGGATCCGCAAGGCCGGCCGCTGCCCGCCTTCAGCGGCGGCAGCCACATCATCGTGCAAATGCAGGACGGCGAGCAGCGCTACAGCAACGCCTATTCGCTGCTCAGCTCACCGTTCGAACTCGAGCATTACCAGATCGCCATTCGGCGCGAGTCTCCTTCCAAAGGCGGTTCCGACTTCATGCATGACCGGCTGGCGGTCGGCGATACGCTGACCATCAGCACCCCGAATAACCTGTTCGCGCTGGCGCCGGAAGCGCAACATCACGTGCTGATCGCCGGCGGCATCGGCATCACGCCGTTTATGGCCCATCTGCATGAGCTGCAACGCAGCGGCCAACGCTACCATCTGCACTACTGCTTCCACAGTGAAGAGCACAACGCCTTCCAGCAACAGCTGATGCAAGCGCCGTTCGCCGACAACGTCAGTTGCCATGTCTCCAGCCTTGGCGGCCGGTTGGATCTGGCGCGCACGCTGGCCGATGTGGAACCCGGCGCCCATATCTACGTCTGCGGCCCGGCGGCGCTGAACGAAGCGGTCTACCGGATCGCCGCCGAACGGGGTATCGATGCCGGTCGCTTGCACAGCGAAGCCTTTGCCGCCGAAGACACGGCGGGCGGCGCCTTTACACTGGTGCTGGCTCGATCGGGTATTGAGCTTGAAGTCGCGCAAGACATGACCATCCTGCAGGCGCTGGAAAACAGCAAGGCGGCCAAGGTCGAGTGCCTGTGCCGCGAAGGCATTTGCGGCACCTGCGAAACCCGCATCATCGAAGGGGAAGCCGATCACCGCGATCAATATCTCAGCGAGGAAGAACGCACGGCGCAGCAGACCCTGTTGATCTGCTGCTCGCGCGCCAAAGGCAGCCGGCTGGTGCTGGATTTGTAAAAGGAACGCCCGCATCGGCGGGCGTCCTGATTAGGCTTTCGGGAATATCCACAAATGCTCGGCCGGCAGGGAGAGCCGGCACAGCGTTTGATCGCGCGCCTCGTGGCCATAGGCACGCACCACGAAATCTTCGGCCACGGTGCGGAACAGGTATTCCCAGCGATCGCCGAGATACATGCTGGTCAGCAACGGCAGCTCAAGCTGGTTGCCCTGCGGATCTTCACCCAACCGCACGCGCTCGACGCGGATCACCGCCGTGCCCTCCTGCCCGACCTGCACGCCTTCGCCCGCTTTGCCCCACAGCGCCCAATCCTTACCTTCGATGCGCGCCCGATCGCCTTCCAGCGCGACGACCTTGCCCGGCAACCGGTTGTTGCTGCCCATGAACTCGGCGGTGAACAGCGTGGTGGGCGAACCGTACATCTCCTGCGGCGTGCCCTGCTGTTCGATTTTGCCGTTATTGAGCAGCAGGATGCGATCGGAAATGGCCATCGCCTCGTTCTGATCGTGGGTCACCATCAGCGCCGACAGACCCAGCTTGATGATCAACTCGCGCAGGAATACTCGCGCCTCTTCGCGCAGCTTGGCGTCAAGGTTGGACAGCGGCTCATCCAGCAGGATCACCGGCGGGTTGTAGACCAGCGCGCGCCCGATCGCCACGCGCTGCTGTTGGCCGCCGGAGAGTTGGTGCGGATGGCGTTTGGCCAAATGCCCCAGCCCGAGCTGATCCAGCACCGCCTGCACCCGCTGGGCGATTTCCGCCGAGGCAGTCTTACGCAGTTTCAGCGGGTAAGCGACGTTCTCAAACACCGTTTTATGCGGCCACAGGGCGTAGGACTGAAACACCAGCCCCAGATTGCGCTCTTCGGCGGGAATTTCACTGCGTGCGCTGCCGTTGTACACCGCGCTGTTGCCGATGACGATCCGCCCCTGGCTCGGTTTCTCCAGCCCGGCTACCGCCCGCAGCAGCGTGGTTTTGCCGCTGCCCGACGGGCCCAGCAGCGAGACCACTTCGCCCCGTTTCAGATCCATCGACACCCCTTTCAACACCGGGTTGTCGCCATAGGTCAAATGCAGATTCTCTACCGAAAGTTCAATCATGTAATTTCACTCCAAAGCGCAAGGCGATCCCCAGCCCCAACACCACCAGCAGGATATTGATGAACGACAGCGCGGCGACGATATCGATAGCGCCCGCGGCCCACAGGGAAACCAGCATCGAGCCGATGGTTTCTGTGCCCGGAGACAGCAGATACACCCCGGTGGAATATTCGCGTTCAAAGATCAGGAACATCAGCAACCAGGAGCCGATCAGGCCGTAGCGCGACAGCGGAATGGTGACGTGGCGGGTGATCTGACCGCGGCTGGCGCCGGCGCTGCGCGCCGCCTCCTCCAGCTCCGGTCCCACCTGCAGCAGCGTAGAAGAGATCAGCCGCAGGCCGTAAGCCATCCACACCACGGTGTAGGCCAGCCAGACGCTGAAGATGGTGCTGCGCAGCGAACGCAACCAGACGATCACGTTCTCGCGCAGCCACTCGGCCATCGGCAGCACTGACAGCCAGCCTTCCTTAAGCGATTTGTCCAACCACATCGGCAGGAACAGAAACACCCACAGGAACGCCAGGCCGGCCAACAGCCCCGGCACCGCGCGCGGCACCAGCACGCTGTAGTCGAGGAAGCGCGTGGCGCCATCCGGCTTGCGGTGCATGGCAATGCCGATAAACAGATAGCACGCCACCGCCAGCGCCCCGCCGATCACCCCGATCGCCATCGAGTTGACGATGGCGCGCAGCAGGTTGGGTTGCGCCCAGATGGTGCGGAAGGTGTTGATCGACAGTTCGTCCCAGACAGACACGCCCACGCCCCAGTTGGAGATAAAGGCGCGCAGCACTACGCCGATCAGCGGCACGCCGATGGTCACGGTCAGCCAGAACATCACCACCGCGCCGGCCACCCAGCGCCATTTGCCCAGCGGCAGCGCGCGCGCCTGCGAGGCTTTGCCCTTGACGGTGACGAAACGGTTGGCGGTACGCATCAGCCTGCGCTGCAGCATCACCAATGGAATGGTGATGCAGATCAGCACCACCGCTACCGCCGCCATCAGGTGGTAAGAAGGCGTGCCCAGCTTGTTGGTCAACTGATACAGGTAGGTCGCCAGCACCAGGTTGCCTTCCGGATCGCCCAGCACCAGCATCAGGCCGAACACCTCCAGCCCGAGGAAGAACAGCAGCACCCCGGCGTACAAGATAGACGGCCGCACCATCGGCAGGCTGACGGCGGTCATCACCTGCAGCGGCGTAGCGCCGGCGGTGCGCGCCGCTTCTTCAACGTCGGAGCCCACGCTGCGCAGCGCCGAGGAGATGTACAGATACGCGTGGGGCACGTGCGTCAACCCGGCTATCACCACGATGCTGGCCATCGAATAGATGTTCCACGGCACGAAACCCAGCAACGCTTCCGCCCACAGCGAGAAGAAGCCGACCGGCCCCGCCGCCACCACGTAACCGAAACCCAGCACCATCGGCGACACGAAGATCGGTACCAGAATCAGCGGTTCGATGATCCGCCGCCCCGGCAGATCGGTGCGCACCATCAGAAAGGCCAAAATGCCGCCGAGCGGGATGGCGATAATCACCAGGCCGAATGCCAGAATAAAGCCGCTTTTCAGCGCTTTGTAGAAATCCGGATCGGTAAAGATGAACTCGAAGGCCTCCAGGCTGAAGACCTTGGAGGGAGAGAAAAACGGAGCCGAGAGGAAGCTTTGAATGATGATAAACGACAGGGGGACATAGATAACCAGCGCGGTTATCAACACCACCAGGCCGCGCGGCAGGCTCTGCCACTTTCTGCGCCATGCTTGCATAAATGCTCCCTATGGTTGTAAACGACGACCAAAGGGCGCGCGCCCGTGCGGCAGGCGCGCGTCCGAATGCAGTCCCTGTTATTTCGCCGCGGCGGCGCGCCATTGTTTGATGTAGTCGAGACGTTTGGCCGGCTGCAGATATTCCAGCAGGCTGTCATCGACCGGGATCGGCTTGAGCGCGTTACCCAACAGCTTGGTCATGCCATCGATGTCGTTCTTGCCTTCGATGTCGTTGCGGATCGAGGGGATATCCGCCTGATTGGCGAGAATATTTTGCCCTTTCTCCGACAGCACGTAGTCGAACCACAGCTTGGCGGCATTAGGGTTGCCGGCCTCTTTGCTGATGAAGCTCACGCGCGACAGCACCAGGGTATAGTCTTTCGGATAGACGATGCCGAGCGACGGATCGCTCTTGGCGCGGGCCTCGGCGTATGAACCGAGGATATTGAAGCCGATCAGGTTTTCACCGGAGGAGACGCGCTCCATCATGGTGCCGGTGGAAGATTGCACCGCCAGCCCGCCCTTGGCCACGTCGGCCAGCGTTTTGAAGTAGTTAGGATCGGCCTTGAAGTCCTGCACCGACAGCATGAAGCCGACGCCGGATTTTTCGATGTCGTAGGTGGTGACTTTCTTCTTGAATTTGTCCGTCTGGCCGGCGATCAGTTTAGCCAGCGCCGCGTGTGAATCCGGCACATCGCCCTGCGGGATCAGCCGTTTGTTATAGATAAACACCACCGGCTCATAGGTGGTGCCATACACTTTATCTTGCCATACCGCCCATTTTGGCAGCTGAGCCCGCTCCGGAGAGGCATACTCCTGCGCGTAATCGCCCGCCAGTTTCAAAATGGTGTCCATCGACGAACTCCACACCAGGTCGCCGCTGGTGCCGCCGGCCGCCTGCTCGCTGATAAAGCGGTTATACAGTTCGGTGCTGTTCATGTCGTTGTATTCGACCTTGATGCCCGGATACAACGCCTCGAACCCCTGGATCAGCGGCGCCGCCGCCTTGGTGTCGGTGGTTGAATAAATCACCACCTTGCCTTCTTTCTTCGCGCCGTCGACCAGTTTCTGATAGTCGGCGGGGTAGCCCGCCGGGAAGGCCGCATAGGCGGAAACGGAGCCCAGTAAGGTGATAGCAGCTACGGTCGCGCTGATTTTTTTCATCATCATCCATCCCCTGATCACATTTAATAAACCAAAAATTAACATACAGTTAATATTTATGACGAGGCAACGGCGTTGCTTGTTATCTTTCGGTTTTGTGAGGTTGGACGTTTTTCAGCCAATAAAAAGCCCGGCAGCGCGGGCTTTACAGCACTTCCTATCGCAGACTATTCGGCCAGGTGAGAGCGCCGCAGCAGGCGAATTCGCTGTACGATGGCAACCCCCAGCAGCGTCAGAACAAATCCCGCCAGCTGCACCAGCGACAACGCCTCACCAAACAGCGCGTAAGCCTGCAGCGCCGCCGCCGGCGGCACCAGCAGCATCAGCGCGGTAATGCGAGTCAAATCGCCGTGGCGCACCATCCAAATGAACAGCGCGGTGCCGCCCAGCGACAACACGCCGGCCGACCACAGCAGCGAGAACCACAGCGTTGGCGAATTGTCCCAGGCGCCTGAGCCCATTACGGCCGCCAGTACGCCGGTCACGATCGCCGCGCCGAGGTGCTGAATGGCGCCTGCCGCCCGCAGATCGGCCGCTGCTAGCGAAGACTTCTGCACCATGATGCCTATCGTCAGCGCAACGATGCTGCCAAACCCCATCAGGATCGGCAGCAGCGCCATATTGCCGACGTCGATGCCGGTCAGCCGCGGGGAGAGCACCAGCGCAACGCCGATAAAACCGACCGCCAGCCCGGCCCAGGAACGTAACCCGATCGGCTTACGCAGCACCAGCGCGAAAATCAGCGCGGTAAACAGCGGCTGCAATCCGCCGATCAGCGACATCACTCCGGCTGCCAGGCCGTTCGCCACCGCCCACCAGCTTGCGGCAAGGTAAACACCGTTCATCAACATGCCGGTCAGCAGGTGCATTACGAACTGTCGCCCCTTGGGCCAGGCGCAATGCAGCGCCAGCAGAGCGAATACTGCCGCGGCGATCAAAAAGCGAAAGGTCAGGAAAAGGTTGGGATCGGCATGATCCGCCACCGCCCGCGCGGCAATAAAACCGGTCGACCAAATTAATATCAGGAAAAACGGCGCAATAAATGCCTTTCGCCGATCGCGTTTTTCGCGCTGGGTTATTTCCATATCACTACCTAAAAAATGCCGTTGATGAATTAATGCAGAGCATACTAACCAATTTAACACGGGCTTAACAGTATCGACGCTGGCACCAAGCAGGCGTGGTGAACATAATTGCGGGAAATAATGAAGTTTCAATCTTATATAATTCACCAAGCTTATAATTAATTCCACCACGTTACGATAATGTAAATTAATTGCTACATCCGGTATAACTATTCCCCTCCTGGCGGCATTGTCGGAATAATTCCCCTTTGCTAGCCTTCCTGAAGCCACTTAATTAACTGGACTGACTCATGGCCGAAATCACTGATTTTATGAAACTGGATATGCGTATTGGCGAAATTATTTCCGTGGAATATAACGACAAGGCATTAAAGCCCGCCTATAAGCTGCGCATTGATTTCGGCGAAGAAATTGGCATTAAAAACAGCTCGGCGCAATTATGCGAAAACTATCAGGAAGATGATCTGATTGGAAAAAAAGTCATCTCCGTCGTTAATTTCCCCGCCAGGCGGGTTGCCGGATTTAAATCTGAAGTGCTGGTACTTGCCGCGGTCACCCGGGATCAAGGCACTGTCTTGCTGAAACCCGATGTCGACGTGGAGATCGGCAGCAAGATTTTATAATCGCCACATCATTCGTGAGGCCACCGAGAAATGCGACAGTTATCCCTGCTTGATGAAGTTAAGAAGGCGTACCAGGAACACCGTTCAGCCTTTATCCCCGGCGCCACCATGCAAGCGATCCTGCTGGCGCTGGGCGCGCGGCCGGAAGATTTCGCCAGGCTGCAGCAGGTCAGCGCCAATCTGGCGGACGATCCCACACTGCCTTTCCGCAAGTCCAGAAACGGCCGCTTCTGTTTCGACTTCGATCGCGCCCAGATTGAGCGGCTGGAGTTCCAGCCTTTCGTGCTCTCGGTCGAGGAAGACTTCATCCGCTACGATTCGGGAAAGGTGCGCCATTTCCGCGGCATCAACGACGATCTGCAGTTGAATACGGCATTTCAGGCACTGATGAAATTCAAAGCCTACGTGATCGATGGCGTGAGCGTGACGCCGCGCCCCCGGCTTAATCAGGAAATCAACAAATTCGTCTGCACGGTGTTCAACCTGCGCACCGTCACCACGCCGCAGATGTTGGGCGAACCGGCGCTGGAAGGCGTACACAGCGACGGCGTCGACCACACCATGACGACCTTCCTCGGCTGCGACAACATGACCGACGACAGCGCCAAGACCTTTATTCACGATATGCGCGAAACCAGCGGGATCAAATTCGATCGCGCCCGGCCGGAATGGATTTTGGGCGAAATACAGCATCGGCATTTCCTCGATACCCTGCTGATTGTCGACCATGAGCGCAAACACAGCCTCTCACCGGTGGAAGCGCAGGACAAACGCCGGCATTCGACCCGTGATATGCTGATCTTTTTCACCCGTAAACCGGTCGAAGACGGCCACGTCTCCTTCGCGTATGACTCTTTTAAACCGCATATCGAAATCCCGCTGTCGATAGACATGGTGGCGCGCGCGAGCTAACGCGCTGCCGGGCCGGCCGCCAGGATCCCTCTGTGCGGCCGGTTCACGCCGGGGTAAACAGCGCTGGATTAATCAGGTTTTTGTCGCCGAATTATTATATCCTGCCGGACGAAAATTTTTGCGGGCTTACGCTGCCCCACGCGCCTCCTCCTGCAGTGCTTCATTCTGCAGCCAGGCCGTTTATTTCATGAATACAGGCAGTGCCATACCGTTATGACCAAGAGTTTATCCCCGAAAGACATTATCGCCCTGGGCTTTATGACCTTCGCCCTGTTTGTCGGCGCCGGCAACATCATTTTCCCCCCGCTAGTGGGGCTGCAGTCCGGTGAGCATCTGTGGCCGGCCGCCCTCGGTTTTATGGTGACCGCCGTCGCCCTGCCGGTGATTGCCGTGATCGCGCTGGCGCGCGTCGGCGGCAGCATCAGCCTGCTGACTGGCCCCATCGGCCGCACAGCCGGCCTGCTGTTGGCGACCGTCTGCTATCTGGCGCTCGGCCCACTGTTCGCCACCCCGCGAACCGCCAATGTTTCTTTCGCCCTCGGCATCGCGCCCTTCACCGGCGACGGCGCCCTGCCGCAGTTCATCTACAGCCTGCTGTTCTTTACCCTGGCGATGGTCGTGTCGCTGTATCCCGGCCGCTTGCTCGACAACGTCGGCCATATTCTGGCGCCGCTGAAAATTCTGGCGCTGGCCGCGCTCGGCATCGCCGCCCTGGTCTGGCCCGCCGGTGCGCCGGTCTCCGCCGTCGGCAGCTATCAGGCCGCGGCGTTTTCCACCGGCTTCGTTCAGGGTTATCAAACCATGGACACGCTGTCGGCGTTGATGTTCGGCTCGATTATCGTCACCGCCGCCCGCTCGCGTGGCGTCAGCGACAGCGGCCTGCTGCTGCGCTACACCCTGTGGGCCAGCCTGATCGCCGGCGTCGGCCTGACTCTGGTCTATATCTGCATGTTCAAACTTGGCGCCGGCAGCGGCAGCCTGGTCGAGAGTGGCGCTCAGGATGGCGCGGCAATCCTGCACGCCTATGTGCAGCACACCTTCGGCGATCTGGGCAGCGTCTTTATGGCGGTACTGATGTTCATCGCCTGCCTGGTGACGGCGGTCGGCATGACCTGTGCCTGCGCGGACTTCTTCTCTCGCTACCTGCCGCTCTCTTACCGCACGCTGGTGGTTATCCTCGCGCTCTTCGCCATGCTGGTCTCCAACATGGGGCTGGCCAACCTGATCCGCGTCTCGCTGCCGGTGCTGACGGCGATCTATCCACCCTGCATCGCGCTGGTGTTGCTCAGCTTCAGCCAGAACCGCTGGCGCAGCGCCAAGCGCGTGTTCGCGCCGGTGATCGCCACCAGCCTGGTGTTTGGCCTCGCCGACGGCCTGAAGGCCTCCAGCTTCAGCGGCCTGCTGCCGACCTGGTTCGATAAGTTGCCGCTGGCCGAACAGGGTCTGGTCTGGCTGCAGCCTACGCTGCTGGTGCTGTTGCTGGCGGCGGCTTACGACCGGTTGCGCAGCGCCGAAAGCATCAAGACCGCGTCGTAATCGCGGTTTCCGCCCATAAAAAAAGCCGGTCATAATGACCGGCTTTTTTATCGGCTTGCGCCCGGCCGCTTACTTCAGCAGCGCCTGCGCCTTGGCCACCACGTTGTCCACGGTGAAGCCGAACTCGGCGAACAGCTGCTCCGCCGGCGCCGACTCACCGAAGGTGGTCATGCCCACGATGGCGCCGTTCAGGCCCACGTACTTGTACCAGTAGTCCGCGATACCCGCTTCCACCGCCACGCGCGCCGTCACCGCCGCCGGCAGCACCGACTCGCGGTACGCCGCATCCTGCTTGTCGAACGCGTCGGTCGACGGCATCGACACCACGCGCACCTTGCGGCCCGCTGCGGTCAGCTTGTCCGCCGCTTCCACCGTGATACCCACTTCGGAGCCGGTGGCAATCAGGATGACGTCCGGCGTGCCCGCGCAGTCTTTCAGCACGTAGCCGCCGCGGTACACGTTCGCCAGCTGCTCTGCGCTGCGCGGCTGCTGGGTCAGGTTCTGGCGCGAGAACACCAGCGTGGTCGGGCCGTCGTTGCGCTCGATACCGTACTGCCACGCCACCGCCGATTCCACCTGGTCACACGGGCGCCAGGTGCTCATGTTCGGGGTCACGCGCAGGCTCGCCAGCTGCTCCACCGGCTGGTGGGTCGGGCCGTCTTCGCCCAGACCGATGGAGTCGTGGGTGTAGACGAACACGTTGCGCAGCTTCATCAGCGCCGCCATGCGCACCGCGTTGCGGGCGTATTCCACGAACATCAGGAAGGTCGCCGAGTACGGCAGGAAGCCGCCGTGCAGCGCGATGCCGTTGGTGATGGCGGTCATGCCGAACTCGCGCACGCCGTAATGAATGTAGTTGCCCGCCGGGTCAACGTTCAGCGCTTTCGAGCCGGACCACATGGTCAGGTTGCTCGGCGCCAGGTCGGCAGAGCCGCCCAGGAACTCCGGCAGCACCTTGCCGAACGCTTCCAGCGCGTTCTGCGACGCCTTGCGGCTGGCGATGTTGGCCGGATTGGCCTGCAGTTTTTCCACGAACGCCTTGGCGTCGGCTTTCCAGTCCGCCGGCAGCTCGCCGTTCATGCGGCGCTTGAACTCGGCAGCCAGTTCCGGGAAGGCCTTGGCGTAGGCGGCGAACTTGTCGTTCCAGGCCGCTTCTTTGGCCTGACCGGCTTCTTTGGCGTCCCACTGGGCGTAGATGTCCTGCGGGATTTCAAAGGCGGCGTATTTCCAGCCCAGCGCTTCGCGGGTGGCGGCCACTTCGGCGGCGCCCAGCGCGGCACCGTGCACGTCATGGGTGCCGGCCTTGTTCGGCGAACCGAAGCCGATAACGGTCTTGCACATCAGCAGCGACGGCTTGTCGGTCACCTTGCGGGCTTCTTCAATCGCGGCCTTGATGGCGTCCGGGTTGTGGCCGTCAACGTTGCGCACCACGTGCCAGCCGTAGGCTTCGAAACGCAGGGCGGTGTCGTCGGTGAACCAGCCGTCGACGTGGCCGTCGATGGAGATGCCGTTGTCATCGTAGAAGGCGGTCAGCTTGCCGAGCTTGAGGGTGCCGGCCAGGGAGCAGACTTCGTGCGAGATACCTTCCATCATGCAGCCGTCGCCCATGAAGGCGTAGGTGTGGTGGTCGACGATGTCGTGGCCAGGGCGGTTGAACTGCGCCGCCAGGGTGCGTTCGGCGATGGCGAAGCCGACGGCGTTGGCGATACCCTGGCCCAGCGGACCGGTGGTGGTCTCAACGCCTGGGGTGTAGCCGTACTCCGGGTGCCCCGGGGTTTTGGAATGCAGCTGACGGAAGTTCTCCAGCTCGCGCATCGGCAGGTCGTAGCCGGTGAGGTGCAGGAGGCTGTAAATCAACATGGAGCCGTGGCCGTTGGAGAGCACGAAACGGTCGCGGTCAGCCCAGTGCGGGTTAGTCGGGTTGTGGTTGAGGTAGTCACGCCACAGGACTTCGGCGATGTCCGCCATGCCCATAGGGGCCCCCGGGTGGCCGGAATTTGCTTTTTGTACGGCGTCCATGCTGAGTGCGCGGATGGCGTTGGCAAGCTCTTTACGAGAGGACATGTTTTACTCCAGGTCGGATAAAAAAAGCAGTCAAGTTCCCTATTTTCTCAGACTCCACATCACAACGGCAATCCCTAATGCCAAATGAGAGCGAGTTCACCACTTATTAGCACGATTGGACGCTTTTTCGGAATAACACTATTCTCGCCTTAGCTGGCGTACACTAGGCTCTTGCGACAAGATTTCCTCAAAGCAAAATGACTCTTTTACCTTGTTACCTTCACAGGAAGATGGCGTTATGAAGATCCGTACCTCTTTGATTGCGTTGGGCATTGCCACCTTGGCAACCGGCTGTCAAAACCTGAATACCGAAACCTTGATGCAGTCCGGCGCGCAGGCGTTCCAGGCGGCGACCCTGAGCAACGACGACGTTAAGGCCCTGAGTGATAAATCCTGCGCCGAGATGGACAGCAAGGCACAAATCGCGCCGGCCGGCAGCACCTACGCCAAGCGTCTCAACAAAATCGCTGCGGCGCTGGGCGACAACATCAACGGCACCCCGGCCAACTACAAGGTCTACGTGACCAAAGACGTCAACGCCTGGGCGATGGCCAACGGCTGTATCCGCGTCTACAGCGGCCTGATGGACATGATGAACGACAACGAAGTGGAAGGCGTGCTGGGCCACGAAATGGGCCACGTGGCGCTGGGCCACACCCGTAAAGCGATGCAGGTGGCTTACGGCACCGTGGCGCTGCGCACCGCGGCGTCCTCCGCCGGCGGCGTCATCGGCTCGCTGTCGCAGTCGCAGCTGGCGGATATCGGCGAGAAACTGGTCAGCGCCCAGTTCTCGCAGAAGCAGGAGAGCGAAGCGGATGATTACTCGTTCGATCTGCTGAAAAAGCGCGGCATCGATCCGAACGGCCTGGCCACCAGCTTCGAAAAATTGGCCCAAATGGAAGCCGGCCGTCAGAGCAGCATGTTCGACGATCACCCGTCTTCCCAAGCGCGCGCGCAGCACATTCGCGATCGCATCGCGGCAGAGAAGTAACAACGAGAACGCCCGGCAACCGCCGGGCGTTTTTTATCGTCTCAATACAGGGTTTTCTGCGGCGGCCCGGCGAAGGTCAGCGGCCCGACCTGCTTCATGTCCACCTCGACCACCGACGGCCCCGGGTAGTTGATCGCCTCGGCCAATACGCCGTTGAACTGCGCCGCCGCCTCGACCTTCCAGGCTTTCAGCCCCATCGCTTCGGCTATTTGAGTAAAGGCCGGCGTATGCAGCTCGTTGTAATACTGGCGCCCGGCGAAATACTTGTCCTGAATGCCGCGCATCACGCCATAACCGCCGTCGTTCATGATCAGCAGGGTGATGTTCACCTGTTCCTGCGCCATGGTCGCCAGTTCCCCCAGGCCCAGCGCCAAACCGCCATCGCCCACCAGCCCCACCACCTTGCGCTGCGGGTTGGCGATCGCGGTGCCGATCGCCATCGGCAGCCCCATGCCGATAGCACCGGCCAGCGAGTGAATGTTGCACAGCGGCGAGATCGCGCGGAACAAACGGCTGCCCCAGACGCTGCCGGAAACGGTGATATCGCGCACCAGCAATCCGTCCTGCGGCAACGCGGCGTCGATGGCGTCGTTGAGTTTGGCGTATTCGCCGGACTGTTGACGCAACGCGCTCTCCGCCTGCTGCACCGCCCCCGCGATCTCGGCATCCCACTCGGCGTTAACCTTCTCGCCGGGGCTCAGCCGCGCCGCCAGCGCCGTCAGCAGCGCCGCACAGTCGCCGTTGATCTGCTCATCGGCCAGGTAGTTGCGGTTGGCCGCCGCCGGATCGATGTCAATCTGCACCAGCGGGCGCGGCAGCGGCAGCGTCCAGGTGCGGGTTTCATTACTGCGCAGGCGCGAACCAGCCACCAGCGTCAGGTCGCACTGCGTCAGGATCGCCTCGATGCTCGGCGAGTTGTGGAACGCCCGCAGGCTGCGCGGATGGCTGTCCGGCAGAATGCCGCGCCCGTGGGTGCTGGAGATCACCGCCACGCCGGCGTCCGCCAGCTTGCGCACCGCGTCGCCGCAGGCCAAGGCGCCACCGCCTAACCACAGCAGCGGACGCTTGGCCTGTTTCAGCCGCTGATGCAGCCGCTCCACCGCCGCATCGTCCGCCTTCGGCAGCGGCGCCGGCGCCAACGCTTCGGTCAGCACCGAACGGGAAACCAGGCTGCTTTGAATATCGATCGGGATCTCGACCGCCACCGGGCCACAGGGCACGGTTTGCGCATCCAGGATCGCCCGCTGGATCACCGCCACCGCCTGCTCCGGCGAATTGACCCGGTAAGCGCGCTTGGAGCAGGCGCGCAGGAAGCCGAGCTGATCGCGGGTTTCATGAATAAAACCGGCGTCGGCGTCCAGATAGGCTTTTTCCACCTGGCCGGTGATATGCAGCAGCGGCGTGTTGGCGTTGAGCGCCTCAATCATCGCCCCCACCGCGTTGCCCGCGCCGGCGCCGGTGCTGGTCAACGCCACGCCCAGGCCGGAGAAGCGCCCGTGCGCGTCGGCCATGGTGACCGCGCCCGCTTCGCCGCGCGCCGGCACGAAGCGAATTTTATCGCGCTGCCCCACCGCATCGGCGATCGGCAGATTATGAATCGAAATGATGCCGTACATCGCCGACACCGCGTACTGTTCCAGAGTCCGGGCTATCGCCTCGCCAACCGTGATTTTATCGCTCATCATCTGCCTTCTTAGGGTAGTCGTTATTAGGGTTATGCGTAGAGGTGTCGGCCTAGTCGCTCCAGCGGTTCACCTGATGGCTCAGCGCCAGATACACGCTTTTCTGCTGCATGTAGGCCTTGATGCCGTTCAGGCCCTTTTCGCGGCCCAGCCCGCTTTCCTTGAAACCGCCGAACGGTGTAGAAATCGAGAACGTTTTGTAGGTGTTGATCCAGACGGTGCCGGTTTCCAGCCGCTCCGCCAGCGCCATCGCCCGCGGGAAATCGCGGCTCCAGATGCCGGCCGCCAGGCCGTACACCGAGTCGTTGGCCTGTTCGATCAGCTGTTGCTCGTCGTCGAACGGCAGCGCCACCAGCACCGGGCCGAAGATCTCCTCCTGGCACACGCGGGCGTCATTGTTCAAGCCTTCAATAATGGTCGGCAGGTAATAGCTACCGCTCGCCAGTTGCGGATCGGCCGGCGCTTCGCCGCCGATGATCACCCGGCCACCCTCCTGCCGCGCCAGCGCCACGTAGTCCGCCACGCTTTGCCGATGTTTGGCGCTGATCAGTGGGCCAAGATGCACGCCCGGCACCAGCGGGTTGCCGATGCGCAGCCCCGCCGTCAGTTCGGTCAAGCGCGCCAGCAGCGGCTGATACAGCGAACGATGCACGAACAGCCGCGATCCGGCGATGCACGCCTGGCCGGCGGAGCTGAAAATGCCGTAGCAGATACCGCGCGCCGCCTGTTCCAGATCGGCGTCCTCCAGCACGATGGTCGGTGATTTGCCCCCCAGTTCCAACGAGGTGGGGATCAGCTTGTCGGCGGCGATATGCGCCAAATGGCGCCCGGTACTGGTCCCGCCGGTAAAGGCGATCTTTTTCACCCGCGGATGGCGCGCCAACGCCTCGCCGATCACCGAACCTTTGCCCGGCAGCACGCTGAGCAGCCCGGCCGGCAGGCCCGCCTGTTCGAACAGCTCGGCCAGCTTCAGCGCCATCAGCGGCGTCGCTTCGGCCGGTTTGAGCACCACCGCGTTGCCCGCCGCCAGCGCCGGCGCTACCTTCTGCATTTCACTGGCGATCGGCGAGTTCCACGGCGTAATGGCGGCGATCACCCCCATCGGTTGATACTGGCTGAGCGTCATCACCTCGGCGCTGCGCGGGGTCGGCAGCTCACCTTCCAACACCTCGCAGGCGGCCGCGAAGTAGCGCGCGGTCGCCGCCGCGCTGGCCACCAGCCCGCGGGTCTCCGCCAGCGGCTTGCCGTTGTCGCGGGTCTGCAGCTCGGCCAGCTGTTCCTGCTGCGCCAGGATCAGGTTGCTGACGCGGTAGAGGATCGAGGCGCGTTGGTGCGGCACCAACCCACGCCACTCCGGCGCGCGCCAGGCGCGTTCCGCTGCCTCCACCGCCTCATTCACGTCCTCGACGTTAGCGGCACGCAGCCGCGCGTTGACGCTGCCGTCAGCCGGGAATACCGAAGCCATCTCTTCGCCACGCCCTTCGCGCCAGCGTCCGGCGACAAAAATATTCAATCGTTCCATGCTCCGCTCCTGCCGTTCAGGCAATAAAACCGCCGTCCACCAGACGGCGGCAGGCTTGTACCGCGCTCAGCGCCGCCAGGGTTGATGTTTTGGGATTGCTCGCCAGCGGGGTGCCGCTCAGCTCGATGTGAAACTCGCCAAAATCGCCGCACACTTGCAGGCGATGGGTATTGCGTCGGGTGGCGGGATCGACCTGCAGGCGTACCCGGGTGGCGTCCATCCCCAGGCCGTTGAGCGCAATGGTGGCCGCCACGTTGGCATTAGCCGGGAACAAACGCGCCGCTTCACGCGCCGAACCTTCAAAAAACACCTGCGCTTCACTCACCGCATCGAGATCGATCAACTGTTCCGCCGGGCTGCCGCGCCAGCTGGCCGGGCTTTTACTGGCCTGATAGGTCACGCTCTCCAGCCCGCCTTCGCGCGCCGACGCCAGCCCGTCCATCCCCGCCACCGCGCCGGACAGCACGATCAGCTGCCCGTGATGGCGGCGGCAAACCTGCTGCAGCCGCTGTTGCAATGCGGCGTCCGCCAGCGCGCCGGTCGAGATCAGCGCCAGCGGCCAGCCGCGCTGCAGCACCGCTTCGCCAAACTCCGCCACCGCCTGCTGGCTGGCGCACTCCAGCACCAGATCCGGCCGCTGCGAACACTGCCCAGGATGGGCCAGCGCCTGCACCCGCCCGCCAAAAGCCTCGGCGATCGCCGCATGATGAGCTGCGCGCGCCAGGATCCAACCGACCTCCACGCCTTCCGGCAAACGGGCGATCACTTCCTTCGCCATCGCGCCGTAGCCAATCATCATGATCTTCTTCATCTTTTTCGGCCCCTGCTACACATGGCGGTTAAAGCCGCCGGAAACGTCCAGCGCCGCGCCGGTGGTAAAAGAAGCCAGCGGCGAAGCGAGGAACAGCAGCGCCTGCGCCGGCTCCTGCGGCTTGCCCAGGCGCTTCATCGGGATGCCGCGCCGTTCGGCGATCGCCGCCGTCCACTGCTCCCAACTTTGATCTTTATCGCTGCGATCGTCGAAACGGCGGCGCCATTGACCCGACTCCACCATCCCCAGCAAGATCGAGTTAACGCGAATACCTTTGTCCACCAGCTCTTTCGATAGCGTCAGCGTCATGTTGAGCAGCGCGGCACGCGCCGCCGAGGTGGCGATCATGTGTTCTTCCGGCTGCAGCGCCAGCAGCGAGTTCACGCAGGTGATAGACGCGATCGCCGATCGTTCCAGCGCCGGTAAGAACGCCTGCACCGGGTTGATCACGCCGAACAGCTTCAGCTCGGCCTCATGCAGCCAGGCCTCGCGCGGCGTCTGGTCAAAATGGGCGACGAAGCCCTGACCGGCGTTGTTGATCAGCAGATCCACGCCGCCGAAACGCGCCGTCACCTGAGCGGCGAACTGCGCCACCTGCTGCGCATCCAGCACGTCGCAGCGCAGCGCCAGGATCTCCGCCTGCGGGAAGTCCGCGCGCAGGCTGGCCTCCGCGCCGGCCAGTTTGTCCGGATCGCGGCCGCAGAACGCCACCTTCGCCCCTTCGGCCAGCAGCAGCTTCAGAGTTTCGAAACCGATGCCCGACGAGCCGCCGGTCACCACCGCCACCCGATCCTCAAGCTGAAAATTCATCGTTGGATTGCTCCCGTAAAATCCCGCAGATAGCGGTTGAAACACGCCGGCGCGTCGAGGTAGCTGGCATGACCGGCGGCGGCGATCAGACGCAGCGTCGCGTCTTGCTCACGCGCCAGCTCGGCCGCCTTCTCCGGCGGCGTAATGCGATCCTGTTCACCGCACCACACTTCCAGCGGGCCGCGATAGCGCGCCAGATAGCGACCGATGTCGTCGTTGGCCAGCATCCAGGCGGCACTCAGAAAACCGTCGGGATCGAGCTGTTGCATGCCGTTGCGCACCCAGGCAATGTCCTGCGGATCCGCCTCTTCATGCAGCAAGGCCGCCGCCCGCTGCTCGCCGTAGCCCACCGGCCCCAGCGTCTCTATCATCTGTTGGCGCTGGCCGTATACCTGCCGGCGTTTTTCCTCCGGCGCCGTGGCATAGCCCTGCGCCGGATCCGCCAACACCAGCCCACATAGCCCGTCCGGATAGCCGGCGGCGTAGGCGCTGCCGATCAGCGCCCCCAGTGAATGGCCGACGATCAGCGGCTGCGCCAGCTGCAGCTCAGCAATCAGCGCCGCCAACGCCGCCGCATAACCGGCGGCATCGGCCTGCGGGTCCGCCAACGGCAGGCTGCCGCCGTAGCCCGGCGCGTCCCACGCCAACAGACGGTGACCGTCCGTCAGGCCGCTGTCGTTGAACTGCTTGATCCACGAGGCGGAACCGGAGCTGATGCCGTGCAGCAACACCACCGGCCGCCCCTGCCCGGCCTCGCGCCAGCTCAGGGTGTACGCCCCGCAGCGCGCCCGTTGGCGTTGCGCCAGGCCGTTCATCAGTTGCGCTTCACTTTGGACAGCGGGTGATCCGCCGGATAGGTCGGGATCTCCGGCTTGGCGGTGCCGAGCATCACGCACATCAGCGCCTCTTCCTCGCCGTGGTTGAACAGGCCGCGGTACACGCCCGCCGGCACCGAGATCAGATCGCGCTCTTTCAGCCTGGTTTCGTAATACTCTTCACCATCCTGGATCATCAGCGTGATGCTGCCTTTCAGCATGAAGAACACTTCTTCCACGTCGTCGTGCAGGTGCAACGGGCCCTCGCACTTCGACGGCAGCACCATGGTGGAAAAGGTGAAGTTGCCCGCCGGAATGGTGTTGGCGTCGCTGGCCACGCCGGTGGCGCCGGTGCCGATATAGCGCATCTGCGCGCGGCGGTATTTCGGGTCAAAGTCGGCCTGGAATTTCAGCGCGTTCCAGTCGTATTTGCGGCCCTCGAAACGGGCGATGCGCGACTCTACCCAGTTTTCCATCGACAGATCCTGCGGCTTGACGCCGGCTTTGTTCTCAACCTGAGACATGTTGTCACTCCTCTGTTGAATCAAATGGTTATCCCCTTCGTCTTTCACGCTGTGGCGTTGTTGGCTGCATTCGTTCACACCAGTCACTTACCGCAGTAAGCTCCTGGAGACTCACGAACTTGCCGCCTAGCCACAGCATGAAATCCATTGGGCTTAGCAATTGTTAATTCAGTACTTTCTCAGCAACGGCAGCAGAATGAGGCAGCCGACGAACGCCATCACCACCAGGAACAGCAGGCCGTTATCCATATTGCCGGTGGCGGCGATCAACGCCCCCATCAGCACCGGCGCCAGCGCGCCGGCAAAATTGCCCAGTCCGTTGAAAATGCCGCCGGCGGTGGCGCTGACCTTGCTGCTGGTCGCCTTCGCCAACAGCGCGAAAATATTCGGTGCGCCGGCGCCCCACATAAAGGTGCTGAAGGCCATGGCGGCGATCACGCTGTAGGTGCCCTGCAGGTGCAGCACCACCGCCAGACCGAGACCGGCGCCGCACAGCGACAGGAAGCAGGCCAGCGCGCGCCGATCCAGCTTGTCCGACAGCCAGGCGCCCAGCACTTCGCCGAGCAGCATGGCGATGAACGGCAGCGAAGAGAGGTAACCGGCATGTTCCAGATGAATGCCTTTGCCCTTGATCAGATAGCTCGGCAACCAGCCGTTCATGCCCCACAGGTAGGTCAGGAAGGCGATATTGAACAGGCAAATCATCCAGAAATGCGGGCTGCGCAGCAGCTCGCGGCGGTGCTGTTGGCGTTCGGACACCGCCGGCTTGGCCGCCGCCGCCGGGCGCGAGACGTTCAGGTGGCGCATGCCGAACAGCACCAGCAACATCACCGGCAGCGTCAGAAACGCCATAAAGAAGAAGGTGGTCTGCCAGTCGAAGGTATTGAGGATGTACAGGGTGACCGGGAAGCCGAGCGCGGCCCCGAGCGGCGTGCCGAGCAGCCACAGCATGGTGGCGCGCGCCTGCAGCTGCGGCGGAAAGGCCTGACGAATAATGGCGTAGGCCATCGGCAGCAGCGGCCCTTCGGCGATGCCGAGCAGAATGCGCAGCGTCATCATGGCGTGATAGGAACGCACCAGCCCCATCAATACCATCAGCACGCCCCACACCACCATCATGCCAATCAATACTTTTACCGGGTTAAGCCGATCGCCGATGCCGCTGAGCAGCATCGAGGAGATGCCGTAGGAGAACAGAAACGCGCTCATCAGCAAGCCCAGCCGCGCCGGGTCAAAGCCGATCCCTAACGCCTGCTGAAACTCGGCGTCGGAAAACAGCGCCGCGATGCTGATCTTGTCGAAAAACGCCAGCAGCACGCAGGCGAACAGCGCGATCGGCACCGACCAGCGCACCCGTTGCTGCGGATTTTCGGCAACGGCTTCCCCCGCCCGTCCAGCGCGGGCGTCAATGTCTTGCGTAGTCATAAAACGCTCCCGAGGTTCGGGCGTTATTTCAACGCCATCAAAGAAAACTCCGCATCCGCCAGCTGCTGCGGATCCAGCACCCGGCCGCTCGCCAACCAGCGCTTGCCGAGCTTGATGGTGCGCGCGTCGTTGAACGCCACCATCTGCACCAGCTGCCGATCGGCGTTCAGCGTGAAGAACACCTGCGACTGCGGCGTGCGGCGCACCACATGGTGCACGCCGCCGCTCGGCACGCCGAGGATCTGGATATTGACGTCATATTGATCCGACCACAGCCAGGCCACGTCGTCATACGGAGCGGCAAAGGCGTCGAGCATCGCGCAGGCGGTGCTGATGGCCTGATTTTGCGCGTAGGCCCAGGACTGCAGGCACAGGCCAAGCGTCGGGTGGCGCGCCACGTCGCCGGCGGCGAAGATCGCCGGATGGCTGGTACGCCCTTGGCCGTCGACCACGATGCCGGACTCGATCGCCAGCCCGGCGCTGCGCGCCAGTTCGAGATTCAGCTCGACGCCGATCCCCACCACCACCAGATCGAAGGCCTGCGGATCGCTGACTTCGCTGCCGATCCAGGCGGCGCCGTCGCGATCTTCCAGCGAGATCTCGCCGCAGCCACACAACACCGTAACGCCCTGCCGGCGATGCAGTTCGAGCAACGCCTGCGAGACATCGGCGCCGACGCTGCGCATGCATAGCGCGGGCTGGCGTTCAAACACCGTCACCTCGGCGCCGAGACGGCGCGCAGAAGCGGCGATCTCCAGCCCGATCCAACCGCCGCCGACGATCGCCAGACGGCGGCAACCTTGCAGGCCCTGCCGCAACCGGGCCGCATCGTCCCAGGAACGCAGCGTCATCACGCGCGGATGCTGCGCCCAGGCGGCGCCCGGCACACGCGGCCGCCCGCCGGTGGCGATCAGCAGCTGCTCGAACTGCAGCCGTTGCCCGTCGCTGAGCGTGACGATTTGCTGTTCAGCGTCGATGGACTCGGCGCGCAGCGGGCGACGCCAGTCGATATTCAGCTCCGCCACCGCCTGTTCGCTGAACAGCCGACTGAGGGGAGCCGCGGCATCCAGCAGCGCCGCTTTCGACAGCGGCGGCCGCTCGTAAAAATCGTAGGGCTCGTCGCTGACCACCGTCAGCCGGCCGCTGTAACCGCGGTCGCGCAGCGTCTTGGCCGCCCAGCCGCCGGCCTGGCCGCCGCCGACGATGACGATGCCCGTCTGTTCTGGCCGGTTCATAACGCTTGCGCCTTTTTATGCTGGCGGCGCGTATCGTGATCGATGCCGCCCTCTACCGCCCATTCGGTGAAGGAGACCAGCGAATGCTCCAGCTCGCGCGGCTGCCAGTTTTCCGTCAGATAATCGTCGTTGGTGTAATACTCGAACGCACCGCCGGTCGGGCTGTTGACGTACCAGAAATAGGCCGAGGAAATAGGGTGGCGGCCGGGGCCGATAAAGGTGCTCCACTGCTCTTTGTTCATGGCGATGCCGCCGCCGATCACTTCATGGATATCGCGCACGGTGAACGCCACATGGTTCAGGCCGCGTGGGCGGTTAGGCAGCTTCAGCAGGAACAGGTTATGGTGGCCGCCGCGCGCCTGGGTGCGCAGGAAGACGGCGCGATCGATATAGCGATCGGAAACCTGGAAATCCAACAGCTCGCGATAGAAACGCTCGGTCGCCGCCAGATCTTCAACGAAGAACACTACGTGGCCAATATTGATCGGTTGCGCCTGCGAATAGACCGGGCTGGGTTGATCGATGCGGCGCACGTCGCCCCATTGGTTGATCGGCGTGACCGGCACCTCAACCGCCTGCTGGCGGCTGACGACGAAGCGCAGCGTCATGCCGTTGGGATCGAGGCATTCCAGCTCTTCTCCCACCTGACGGAAGCCGGGCATCAACGCCAAACGCGGCTGCAGGCGCGCCAGATCGGCGGGTGAGCCCACGCCCCAGGTCATGCGGCGCAGGGTAGAACCGCCTTCAAACGCCGCAGGCAGCGCCGCGCTTTGCAACGGGTACAGGACAACCTGCGCCCCGCTCAGGGTGGTGAATTCGCGCTGCGGTTCGCCCCAATGTTGCGTGGCGGGCTGCAGGCCGAAGTCTTGCATGAATTTTTCGCAGGTTGGCAGATTTTCGACGCCAAATTCCAGTTTTTCGATTCCGATTACGCTCATTGTTCAGCCTCACGTTCTCGCTGCATACGGTTTTCAGGCATGAGTGAACCCCGGCCCCTGTTTGCTGTGGGCCTTATCCCTGCCTGAGTGAAAGAGTCGGTCCTGTCGGTTAGCCGACGTTGGCCTGCGGCGGCGCGCCGAGGAAGCCAGAAATTTTCTCCGCCGCATCGCGCACTTCCATGCGCAGCCGCTCGCGATCCGCTTTCGGGATCTCATCGGACGGCACCATGATGCTGACCACCGCCTCGACCCGCTGCTCACGGTTGAAGATCGGGTAGACGATCGAGGAGATGCCGTGGCGGAAGAACGATTCGCCGATCACATAGCCGCGCGCCTTGTCTTGCTGCACCATCTGCCACAGCATTTCGCGATCCGCCGGGGTGCCCGGCGCGTTGCCCGGCAGCTGCGCGTCCGGATAGAGTTGTTCGAACTCGCTGCGGGTAGCGCTGGTCAACAACATGCGGCCGAGCGAGGTTTGGTGCACCGGCAAGCGGGTGCCGACGCTGACCTGATTGATCTGTGAACCGGCGGCGCTGACGCGGGCGATATAGATCACGTCGCGCCCGTCGCGGATCGCCAGATGGCTGCTGCACTGGCTGCGATCGCGCAACTGCTCGATCACCGGCTGGCCGGCCTGCGCGACGTCCAGCGACGCGATGTATTCAAAACCGAGACGCAGCACCTTGATGCCCAGTGCGAAGGTATTGGTGCGCGGATTGCGCTCCAGAAAGCCCAGGTGCTCGAGCGTCTGCACCACGCGGTAGGCGGTGGCCTTCGGCATATCGACCAGGCGATGCAACTCGGCAAAAGTCATTTCCTTATGCTGCTCGCCAAACGCCAGCAGCAACTGCAACCCGCGATCCAGTCCCGGGATCAGATACTTACATGCTTGCTCGTCCGCCATCTCTCGCTCCTGCGCTGTGCGCCTGCCCTGCGGGCCGTCAGTTGAATACGAAGCCGCCGTTGACCGGCAGCAGTTGGCCGGTGACGAAATCCGCCAGCGACGACAGCAGATAAAGTACCGTACCGTTCACATCGTCCGGATGCTGCGCCCCGGCCAGCGCGCGCCCCTGCTCATACAGCTGATGGCGCTCGGCGGGCACATACTCGGTGGCCTCCACCCGCGTCAGGCCCGGTGCGATGGCGTTGACGCAGATGCCCTGCGGGCCCAGCTCGCGCGCCATCGAACGGGTCATTGCAATCACCGCGCCTTTACTGGCGACATAGGCCATCAGGCGCGGCGCGCCCCACAGCGCAGTGTCCGACGCCACGTTGACGATTTTGGCATGCGGGTTGCGTGCCAGCAGCGGCACCGCCGCCTGGCTCACCAGCCAGGTACCGCGCACGTTGACCTGCATCACGCGATCCCACAGATCGATATCGTATTCCATCATGGTTTTGCCACCGACGCCGGTCGCCAGCGCCGCGTTGTTCACCAGGCCGTCGATCCCGCCGCCAGCGGCGATCTTCTCGAACGCCGAACGGATCGAATCCGGTGACGCCAGGTCGATCGTCTGCGTTTCCACCCGAGCGCCCTGCTCGCGCAGCGCGGCGCCGCTCGCGGCCAGCTCATCCGCCAAGATGTCGCACATCACCACCTGCGCGCCGGCGGCGGCGATGGCGGCGGCGAAGCTGTAACCCAGGCCGCGCGCCGCACCGGTGACCACGATACGTTTACCGTTCAACAGGCCGTTCACTGCGCCGCCTCCCGCTCGCGCAACGTCGCCAGCTGTTTCTGCGCCTCTTTCTGCATCAGGCGGCGCAGGCGTGAAAGACCGACGTCGTGCTGGTACAGGTATTCGCGGCCACGGGCGTTAGGTGCCATGTTCTCAAGCACGATGCGATCCTGCTCAAGCACGTCCCAATGCAATGATTCCAGGCGGTTGCGGTACATGAAGCGCCACATGTCGCGCTGCCAGTCCTTGACCTTACGGATGCGCCAGAAGAATACCCGGCAGTGATCCTTGTCTTCCGGCACCACCATGCCGATGATCCAGAAGTGACCACCCGGCCCAAAGCGCTTCTTGTACGGGATCGACAGGCGCATCCAATACGCGCCGCTGCTGCCGAACTCCACCCAGTCGAAGTTGACGCCGATCTGGCCGTTTTTCTTGAAGATAAACCCGCTGTCGGTCGGCTCCAGCGCCATGTCCGCCTTGCGATCGCCTTCCGCCATCGAGTGTGAGGAAGAGTGCAGGTAGGTGCCGTGCATCGGATCCATCACGTTTTCCAATGCGTACTGGTAGTTGCAGTCCCAGCTGGCGGTACACAGAAAATTACTGTACGACGCTTCGTCCGCCAGCTCTTGCGGGAAAGTCAGCGCCGCCGGCGCTTCATCCGCCGTCACGCCGAAATAGAGAAACACTGCGCCGTAGGCTTCTTTG
This sequence comes from Serratia bockelmannii, assembly GCF_008011855.1. Lineage (GTDB taxonomy): Bacteria > Pseudomonadota > Gammaproteobacteria > Enterobacterales > Enterobacteriaceae > Serratia > Serratia bockelmannii. The sequence goes on along the minus strand of NZ_VOUX01000003.1, from coordinate 360,447 downwards.
GCCGGGTAAGACCGCAGGCATTTTTGCCCCACCAGCGGGCAGCGATCCACCGCCGGCACGTCTTTCACCGTTCCGTCGCCGCCGACTTCCACCCCGTGATACCAGCAGGCGATGCGATCGCCGAGGTTCCACCCCATGGAAAGCCGCGCGCCGCGGTGCGGGCAGCGATCTTCCAACGCGTGGATCTGGCCTTCACCGTCGCGCCACACCACGATTTGCTGCTCGAGACGGGTGATGCCGACCGGGTTGTTGCCCACTTCCCAACTGGCCAGCACCGGATACCACATGCCGCGCAATCCCTGGTCAAGATAGTCCTGCAGGCTCTGTTCGGAGGATGTTGTGTTTGCTGTCATTGTCTTCTCCCGGATGTGGCTCAGAAACCGTTAACGTGAAGGAATTCGCGGAACGTCGCCTCATTCCACGGTTGGCCGCTGCGATCGAACAGGCGGCGCTGATTCAACGCGCTGACGATCTGCTCCAGCTCTTCCGCCCCCTGATCGAAGATCGTTTCCAGCGCCGCCACCAGCGCGGTTTCGAAACCGTCCGGCACCCGGGCGCGGTTTTGCCAGATGACATTGCGGAACTGGCCCGGCTGATGGATTTGGCCGTTGCCGCCTTCGCGGGCCGGCGTCACCTGTTGGGTGTCCGGCAGCCAGGGATTGAAATCGGTGATGTGCTGCATGATTACTCCTCCGCGATAAAGGTGATCTGGATTTGGTTGTCGACCACCCGGGTGGGATAGGTTTGCAGATCGCGGCCGCCTGGCTCGCGCAGGCACTGGCCGGTGCGCACGTCAAACAGCGCTTCGTGCAGCGGGCACTCAACCTTACCGTCGTCTACAAACCCCTGGCTGAGCAAGGCATAAGCATGCGGGCAGACGTCTTCCAGCGCGTAGTAGTTACCGTCGAGCAGGTACACCCCGATCTCTTTTCCTTCCACTTTGCCGGAGAAAGGAAAATCTTCTTTCACCTGAGACACTTCGCACACATTCTTCCAGCTCATTGCTTTTATCCTCTATCTGATTGTTTCATATATGAAACTCAGTTTCTTATTTAATACAGCCACTATAAGTCTGGCGAAACTTTCGTCAAGCGAGCGGAACGGCAAATGTTAATGAAAGGTTGTTTAAAAATGACAAATGCGGGAGGGATCACGAAATCATGCACCGATATGAAAAACCTATGTCAGTTGTGCGCTCTTCCGCTAATTTATGGCAAAAAATGCGTTGATCCCGGCGGCGCATTGCGCGTAAAAGTGTTTTCTCACTGTCTTTTACACTCAATTTAATAACAATTAATTTACATTGATCAGCCTCGTCCCCCGCGTTTGCGCGTAATGGCCTCCGCGGGCGAGTTTACTGCTGCCTGAATTCGTCAACCGCTCGCATTGAGGAACGCGCCGTGCAACAACGTCAACGCTGGTTTGGGGTGATCGCCCTGCTGTTTCTGATCGTTATCGCCTATGCGGATCGGGTTAATATCGCCGTGATGTTGGTCAATCCCGACTTCCTGCAACACTTTCAACTCGGCGGCGACCGCGCCCATCAGGGCACGCTGATGACGGTGTTTTTACTCGGTTACGGCCTGTCCGCCATGTTGCTGACGCCATTTCTGGAAACGCTGATGGGTTACCGCCGCGCGCTGACGCTGAGCGTCGTGCTGTGGGCGCTGCTCACCGCCGCGTCGCCGCCGACGAGCGTGGCAAACCCAACGCGGTCAGCGCGCTGGGCGTCTCGTTGGGGCTGGTGATCGGCTTTCCGCTGGTGAGTTTTCTGATGGCGCACTTCGGGTGGGCGATGTCGTTTCACCTGCTGGCACTGCTCAACCTGCTGTTGGGCCTGGCGCTGGTGCGGCGGTTCGTTCATCCGCTCGCCTTACCCTCATCTTCACGCCCCGCCGATCCTCAGCCGGTGTTGAGCCGCGTCTGGCACACCTTCGCGCTGGCCTGGCGCACACCGATGCTCGGTTGGATCCTGCTGATCGAGATCGCCACGCTCAGCTACCTGTGGGGATCCAGCGCCTGGCTGCCGGCTTACCTGACTGATGAAAAAGGATTCTCCATCAAGCAGATGGGATGGATGGCCGCACTGCCTTTCATCGTCAGCATCGCCTCAAAATACCTCGGCGGCGTGCTGCTCGATCGTATCCGCCCCTATCAGGCGCCACTGATCTTCGTCTTTGGCGGCGCGGCGACCGCACTGTGCATCTATGTCGTAATGAACAGTCATCAGCTTGGCTGGATCGCCTTCTTCCTGCTGGCGGCCAACGCCTGTTGGGGCGCACAGGGCGCGGCAATCCCCACTCTGCTGCAGCATTATGCGCGGCCGGAGGCGGTCGGCAGCGCCTATGGGCTGATCAACGGCATCGGCAATCTGTTCTCGGCGTTTGTGCCGATGGCGATGGGCATGGTGATGGCCAGCCAGGGCAAGGTGTCCTCGGGCTTTGCGGTACTGATTGCCTCACAGCTGCTGACGCTGCTGGCGGGCGGCGCGCTGTTTAGCCGCATGTTGCTGGCGCGCCAGGTGAAACGGGCATAAATCCGTTTCACCGTGTTCTACGGCGGCAAACCGAAAGCGTTGAGAGGGTGCTCATGGATCTGGACGCCAACAACCAGCAGACGGGGGCCCCCCCCGTCGCCGGGTTGCCTTACCGTTCGGATTCGTAAGCCAAAATGGCCGCAACCTCCGTAGTGCCCGATCGGATCCGCAGCTCGCACAGCGTGCTACGGGTTATCCATGCCAGTGATATTACCGTGGCACAAATAACCACCAGTTTTAACAGGCTCCGTTTGTTCGGCATCATGCCTTCTTCTCCTTGCCTCGCGGCGGGTAAGAGGCTAACTTAACGTTGCTGGCGTTAGAGTAGGCCTCGGGTTGATGAATATCGACTCGGGGCTTTTCTCTTTGTACCTTTCACGCAGGCTCTAGATACAAAGATCCAGAGCACCCGCGCGCAGTATATTCATCCTCCCCGTTATCCCGATTCCTTTTTACTGACTCCGTTTCATTTCTGCGCAAAATTGCGCAAAGGCGTTGCAACAGACTGAAAATCGCCGCTCGGATGGCGAAAAATGAAATAAAAAAAGCGGCCCCCATACGATGGGAGCCGCTTTTTCAGCGAGGCGTGGCCAAGCGTCAGGCGTGTTTCTTGGCCGCCTGCAGGTACAGCATCTCCAGACCCAACGTCGCCGCGGCCAGTGCGGTGATCTCGGACTGGTCATAGGCCGGCGCCACTTCCACTACGTCCATGCCGACGATGTTCAGCGACTGCATGCCGCGTACCAGTTTCAGCGCGCGATCGGAAGTCAGGCCGCCGATCACCGGCGTGCCGGTGCCCGGTGCGAACGCCGGATCCAGGCAGTCGATGTCGAAGGTCAGGTACACCGGCATATCGCCGACGATGCCCTTGATCTGGGTCAGCAGGTCGTCCACGCTGCGATCGTTCACCTGCGCGGCGTCCAGCACGGTAAAGCCGTTGTCGTGATCGAACTCGGTGCGAATGCCGATCTGCACCGAGTGGTGCGGATCGATCAGGCCTTCGTTCGGCGCATGATAGAACATGGTACCGTGGTCGAACTTGCTGCCGTTGGCGTAGGTATCGGTATGGGCGTCGAAGTGCACCAGCGCCAGCTTGCCGAAATGCTTGGCGTGCGCGCGCAGCAGCGGCAGGGTGACAAAGTGGTCGCCGCCGAACGAGAGCATGCGCTTACCGGCTTTCAGCAGTTTCTCCGCGTGCGCCTGCAGCTTGTCGCTCATGTCCTGCGCATCGCCGAAGTTGAACACGATGTCGCCGCAGTCAACCACGTTCAGGCGATCGCGCAGATCGAAGCTCCACGGCCAACGGTTGCCTTCCCAGGCCAGGTTGGTGGACACCTGACGGATGGCCGCCGGGCCATGGCGGCCGCCGGCGCGACCGGAGGTCGCCATGTCAAACGGAATGCCGGTGATGACCCACTCTGCATCGCTGTCGTAAGGCATGAAGTTCAGCGGAAAGCGCAGGAAACCAAAGGCGTTGGACACTAATGAATTATCGGACTGATGGCCTAAGGTGCTCATAGTAAACCCTCGTAGTTCAACAAGTTGCCGGGCGCAGACGCCGGGCCGTTACAAAAAAAAATCCCTCCCGCGTCGTTAGCCCGACGAGAAAGGGATTTATTCGATGTGTGTTTCGGTGCTACCGATACGGCAGATTATGGCCGCATTTTGTTCATGCTTCAAGGGGGTCAACAGCGCCCCCCTGAAGAGGGCGGTTACTCGTCTTCCAGATACGTATAACCGTACAGACCGGCCTCAAACTCTTCCAGGAACTGCGCCTGCAGCTCGCTGTCCAGATCGGTTTCTTTGACCTGATCGCGGAACTTGGACAGCAGCGCGCTCGGATCGAGCTGCACATACTCCAGCATGTCCGCCACGGTATCGCCCTCGTCGGACAGCTCGGTCTCGACGCTGCCGTCCGGGAACACGTACACATCAACCGAGGCGGTGTCGCCGAACAGGTTGTGCATGTTGCCAAGGATCTCCTGGTACGCGCCGACCATGAAGAAGCCCAACGCCGGCGGGTTCTCCGGATCGTACGGCGGCATCGGCATGGTGGTCGCCACGCCGTCGCCGTCGACGTAATGATCGATGGTGCCGTCGGAGTCGCAGGTGATGTCGAGCAGCACCGCACGGCCTTCCGGCGGCTTATCCAGCCCTTCCAGCGGCAGCACCGGGAACAGCTGGTCGATGCCCCATGCATCCGGCATCGACTGGAACAGCGAGAAGTTGACGTAGAACTTGTCCGCCATGCGCTCTTGCAGTTCGTCGATGATAGGACGGTGCGCGCGGTTGCTCGGATCGAGCTGCTGCTGGATCTTGTTGCAGATGTTCAGATACAGCTGCTCGGCCCAGGCGCGCTTGGTCAGGTCCAGCATGCCGTGCGCGTATTGGGTATGCACGTCGTGCAGATCCATCTGGCTGTCGTGCAGCCATTCGCGCAGCGAGCGGCGGTTCTCCGGCTCGTTCATTTCCAGCCAGGTTTCCCACATGCTTTCCAGCGCGCGCGGCGCGTCGGCTTCCGGCGGCTGCGGTTCGCTGAACTCGTTGCGCTCGACGCCAATCACGTTGGAGACCAGCACCGTGTGGTGCGCGGTCACGGCGCGACCGGACTCGGTGATCACCGTCGGGTGCGGCAGGCCGTGTTCGTTACAGGCGTCGCCGATGCCCCAAATCACGTTGTTGGCATATTCGTTCAGGCCGTAGTTGACCGAGCAATCGGACTGCGAACGGGTGCCTTCGTAGTCGACGCCCAAGCCGCCGCCCACGTCGAAGCACTGAATGTTGACGCCCAACTTGTGCAGCTCAACGTAGAAGCGCGCCGATTCGCGCACGCCGGTGGCGATGTCGCGAATATTGGCCAGCTGCGAACCCAAATGGAAGTGCAGCAGCTGCAGGCTGTCGAGGCGGCCCGCTTCACGCAGGGTCTCCACCAGCTTCAGCACCTGCACCGCCGCCAGACCGAACTTGGATTTTTCGCCGCCGCTCGACTGCCATTTGCCGGAGCCTTGCGATGCCAGACGCGCACGCACGCCCAGGCGCGGTATGACGTTCAGCCGCTCGGCCTCTTCCAGCACCAGGTTGATCTCGGACATCTTCTCGATCACCAGGTACACCTTGTGCCCCAGCTTTTCCCCGATCAGCGCCAGACGAATATATTCACGATCTTTATAACCATTACAGACGATCACCGAGCGGGTCATGCCGGCATGCGCCAGCACCGCCATCAGTTCGGCCTTGGAGCCGGCTTCCAGCCCCAGCGGTTCGCCGGAGTTCACCAGCGATTCAATCACGCGGCGGTGTTGGTTCACCTTGATCGGATACACCAGGAAATAACCGCCCTGGTAGCCGAAGGATTCACGCGCGCGTTTGAACGCGGCGTTGATAGAGCGCAGGCGATGCTGAAGGATCTGCGGGAAGCAGAACAGCGCCGGCAGACGTTGGCCGTCTTGCTGGCGCGTTTTCACCAGTTCTGCCAGATCGACGCGCGCCTGCGGGACATCCGGATCCGGGCACACGCTGATATGGCCCAGCTCGTTGACGTCATAGTAATTGTTGCCCCAGTAGGCGACGTTATAAGTACGCAGCATCTTGCTGGCATTACGATCATTCATGGCAACCTCCTGCATGGAGCGCAAAGATAAAGACTCGCCCGCAACCGGCGGACGGTGAATCAACAGATCATCAGACATGGTTCGCCTCACATTCCCTACTGACGAAACCGTCAGCCACTATCGCAGCTACAACCCGCGAGAACAACCCAACAAGCCGCGCCGGCGGCAGCGAAGAGAACTGCCGTTCGCGGTCAGCGATCGGTTTATCACTCATATAATTGTAAGACACCCTGTTCAAACCTCGTGAATCGGGCCAAGAAACATCCCACAGGAAGGCTGCAGGCTACCCTTGTTCAGTTCTTCAGACGACCGTTAGCCGGCCCGAGAATCCTGAGTAGCGGCCAAGTGTTTATCGCACCTGGTAAGTGACAGAGAGACAAGACGGGAAATAGCAGAAGAATGTGCGCCAGAACGGCACTGCTGTTGAGAACCAACAACCGGTAGACAACGGATCATTAATCCAACCACCTCCACGCGCGCCGTTCGGAGTGAACGACCCAGCCTCTAAATATAGTGTAAGAACGTGACCGTTCGATGAAGCGGCGAACGCCCGCGACGGATAATAGCGCAACGCTGGCGAATGCAAAGCGGAAGTTTATCGCTCCTTCCCCCACGCCAGACCGCCGTACTGTGCAGCAAATGAACCGCGCGCGCAGTTTATACCGGTAAGCAGGTGAAAAAGCAAAATGAAAATTCGCCGAAAACTGTTTCAAGCGATGAAAATGGCGCCAACCCGTTTGCGCAAAAGAGCGAAAGCGCAAAAAATTACTGGCAATCTGGCTAAACCCTGACCTAAAATAGACGTCCAGATGTTAATCCATCTATACTGGTTAACTGATAAACTGCTTAACGGCTTTGCCTGAGGGGCGTTGCAGGATGCATCTCGCGCCATCAGCGGAAGACCCTTCGCTTCGATGCCGGATCTCCAGCGCTGTGCAGTAATTTCTAACCCGTCTTATGCAAGGTAAAGAACACAATGGCTAAACACCTCTTCACGTCCGAATCCGTCTCCGAAGGACATCCCGATAAAATCGCCGACCAGATCTCCGATGCCGTCCTCGACGCCATCCTGGAACAAGATCCGAAAGCGCGCGTCGCCTGCGAAACTTACGTGAAAACCGGTATGGTGCTGGTCGGCGGTGAAATCACCACCAGTGCCTGGGTCGATATCGAAGAGATTACCCGCAAGACCGTGCGCGAGATCGGCTACGTTCATTCGGACATGGGCTTTGACGCCAACTCCTGTGCAGTCTTGAGCGCCATCGGCAAACAATCCCCGGACATCAATCAGGGCGTTGACCGTACCGATCCTCTCGAGCAGGGCGCCGGCGATCAGGGCTTGATGTTTGGCTACGCCACCAACGAAACCGACGTGCTGATGCCTGCACCGGTCACCTACGCGCACCGTCTGGTGCAGCGCCAGTCCGAAGTGCGCAAAAACGGCACCCTGCCGTGGCTGCGCCCGGATGCGAAGAGCCAGGTGACCTTCCAGTACGACGACGGCAAAATCGTCGGCATCGACGCCGTGGTGCTGTCCACCCAGCACTCAGAAGACATCTCGCTGAAAGATCTGCAAGAAGCGGTGATGGAAGAGATCATCAAGCCGGTACTGCCGGCGGAATGGCTGACGGCGGGCACCAAATACCACATCAACCCGACCGGCCGTTTCGTTATCGGCGGCCCGATGGGCGACTGCGGCCTGACCGGCCGTAAGATCATCGTCGACACCTACGGCGGCATGGCTCGCCACGGCGGCGGCGCCTTCTCCGGTAAGGATCCGTCCAAGGTTGACCGTTCCGCGGCTTACGCGGCGCGCTACGTGGCGAAAAACATCGTTGCCGCCGGCCTGGCCGATCGCTGCGAGATTCAGGTGTCTTACGCTATCGGCGTAGCGGAACCGACCTCCATCATGGTGGAAACCTTCGGTACCGAGAAAGTGCCAACCGAACAGCTGACGCTGCTGGTGCGCGAATTCTTCGATCTGCGCCCATACGGCCTGATCCAGATGATGGATCTGCTGCAGCCGATCTACCGCGAAACTGCCGCCTACGGCCACTTCGGCCGCGAGCACTTCCCGTGGGAAGCGACCGACAAAGCCGCACTGCTGCGCGATGCCGCCGGCCTGAAATAAGCCCCGACATCAACATGAAAACGGCGAGCCTGGGCTCGCCGTTTTTTTTGAGCAGATGGGTGCTCCTGGATCAACGCATCGACTGCCGGCCAGCGGAGGCAAAGCCCCCGCCGCCGGGTTGCCTTACCGTTCGGATTCGTAAGCCAAAATGGCCGCAACCTCCGTAGTGCCCGATCGGATACGCAGCTCACACAGCGTGCTGCGGGTTATCCATGCCAGTGATATTACCGTGGCACAAATAACCACCAATTTTAACAGGCTCCGTTTGTTCGGCATCATGCCTTCTTCTCCTTGCCTCGCGGCGGGTAAGAGGCTAACTTAACGTTGTCGTGCGTTAGAGTAGGCCTCGGGTTGATGGATATCGACTCGGGGCTTTTCTCTTTGTATCTTTCGCACGGGCTCCAGAGACAAAGATCCAGAGCACCCGCCCGCAGTATATTCACCTCCCCCTCTCTTCCCACGTTCCTTTTCACGTTAAATGTCTTTCTTGCGTAGCGGCACGCAACGCCTTGCAAAGCGTTGAAAAAAGGCCCAGCAACGCAGGGCCATTGAGGGCAGAGAAAGCAAGGTGGGAGCGAGGCTTACGACGTCTGCTTACGCAACAGATAAACGAAGTACGGCGCACCGATAAAGGTCGCCAATAACCCGGCGGGGATCTGATACGGGAACAGCAGCATACGCCCGCACCAGTCGGCAAACACCATCAGCAAGCCGCCCAGCAGCGCGGCGATCACCATCTGCGGCAGCGCGCGGCGGAAGCCCAGCATACGCGCCATATGCGGCGCCATCAGCCCGACAAAGCTCAGCGGCCCGACGGTCAGGGTCGCCATGGCGGTCAGGGTGGCAGCCAGCAACAAAATGGTCAACCGCGCCGGCGTCAGCGCAATGCCCACCGAGCGGGCGGTGGCGCCGCCGAGCGGCAGGATGGTCAACCAACGGCGGCACAGCGGCGCCAATACCATCAGGCCGGCGGCCACCAGAGCGGTACGCAGCGCCTGCGCCGGCTCCACCGAATAGGTCGAACCGGAGAGCCAGGTCAGCAAGCCCCCCATACGCGGATCGCCGCTGGCCAACAGCAGGAAGATGACGGTAGTAAAGGCGGTGCTGAGCGCGATACCGGCGAGCAGCATGCGTTCCGTCGAGAAACCGCCGCGGCCTGCGGCGATCATGATGATCAGCAGCGTAGCGGCCGCTCCCAAACTGCCGGCGGGCAGCAGCCAAACGAAGGCGTCGCCCGGCACCATAAACAGCATCATCACGACGCCAAAAGCGGCGCCGGAGCTGATCCCCAACACTTCCGGGCTGGCCATCGGGTTGCCGGTCAATTTCTGGATCAACGTGCCGGCGACCGCCAGCATCATGCCCGCCGCCAGCGCCGACAGCACCCGCGGCCAGCGCCACGGCAGCAGGGAATCCAGCTCCGCACCCAGGCTCCAGTGCCAACCGCCGGCATTTTTGCCCAGCATCAGCGCCAGCGTCAGACCGATCAGCAATACGAGGCCACCCAGCAGGATCCAGCCGGGCAGATTCCCGCGCTCGGCAGGCACCTTGTCGCCAAGGTTCATCGGCGGCGGCGTGGTGGCGCTGCGCAAACGCGGCAACAGCCACAGCAGCAGCGGTGCGCCGAACAGCGCAGTGGCCGCGCCGGTCGGGATCTCACGCCACACCTGCGTCACCCCGAGCATCACCTGATCGGTCAGCCACAGCAGCAGCGCCCCCAGCAACGGCGCCAACATCATGCGGTGCGCCAGGCGGCGCGCGCCCAGCATCTTCGCCATCAGCGGCGCAAACAGGCCGATAAAGCCGATAATGCCCACCGCACTCACCAACATGGCGCTGAAGATAATGGCCAGCCCCAAGGCGCAGAAGCGCGCCATCGATAGCCCCAACCCCAGGTTGCGCGCCACGCCGTCGTCCAGCCCCAGCAGCGTCAGCGGGCGCAGCAACAGCGCCGCCAGCAGGCCTGCCACCAGCAAACGCGGCAGGAGGAACTGTACGGCGCTCCAATCCTGTTGGTTCAGCGCGCCGGTGCCCCACAGGAACATGCCCTGCAGCTGATCGTAATGAAACAGCGCCAACAAGCTGTTGACCGCGCCGCAGTACAGCCCCAACACCAGCCCGGCCAGAATCAGCGTCACCGGCGACATCCGCTTGCCCCAGGCGACGCCGAACACCAGCCCGCCCACCACAATCGCACCCACCATAGCGGCCAGCTGGCGGGTAAATTCGCCCCCCGGCAGCACCCACAGCGTGGCGATGGTCAGGCCGAGCTGCGCACCGGCGGCCACGCCGAGCGTCGACGGTTCCGCCAACGGATTGCGCAACACCTGCTGGAACAGCACGCCGACCAACCCCAGGCCGGCGCCGGCCAACAGCGACACCGTCAACCGAGGCAGCAGGCTGTAATGGAACAGCATTTGCCGCACGTCGTCGATGTCCGGCGCGCTGAGCGCCCGTGCCCATTGCGCCGGCGGCAGCTGCTGCGTCAGGTTGTATATCGTCAGGCCACCTGCCGCCGCCAGCAACAGCAGGATCAGCGTCAGCGGTAATTTCCGGATGCCAGCATTCATGCCGCACTCTCCTGAGCCTGTGCCAACAGGCGGCAAAACCGCATCGTCGACAGCGTGGCACCGTAGAACCACACCGCCGGCACCTGCCGCAGCTGGTTTTTCCGCACGAAGGGCAATGACTGCCACAGCGGCGTCGCGCTGACCTTGTCCATCATCGCCTGATTGCCGTGATCGAGATAAATGACTCGGGCGTTACGCACCGTGGCCAACCGTTCAATCCCCACCACCGCCGTGCCCCAAAAGTCGGTTGGCTCCTGCCAGGCATTGCGGATGCCCAGTTGGTCCATCGCTTCCTGGAACAGGCTTTTCTGGCCGATGATCAACGCATGGCGGGTGTCTATCAGGGAAAACAGCAGCAACGGTTGGCGGGTGTAGCTTTGCAGGCGCTGACGGGCGTCCTGCATAAAGCGGTCGAACTGCGCCAGGTGGTTTACCGCCCGGCTTTCTATGCCCAACCGCTGGCCCAGCGCCAGCAGCGACTGGCGGGCGACGGTCAGCGGTTTGCCGCTGCCGTCGTTGAAGCCGAAGCTCATGGTTGGCGCGATGGGTTGGATTTTTCGCGGCGTCGGGCCATAGCCCTGCGACAGCAACACCAGCGAAGGCTGGAGCTGCTGCAGCAGTTCGAGATTCGGTTCGGTGCGCTGGCCGACGTCGACCACCGTCGCCGGCAGCTTCGGCTCCGCCACCCACAGGTTGTAGTTATGCACATCGGCCACCGCCAGCGGCGTCACGCCCAATGCCAACAGCAGCTCGATCGGCAGCCATTCCAGCGCCGCAACGCGCGCGATATCCGGCGGCGCCTCCGCCGCCCGCCCGGGCAACGAACCCAACAGCGGCGACAGCGCGAGCGCCATCAACAAACGGCGGCGCAGCGGATCGTGAGAAGAAGTGAATGCAGAGGACATCAGTAGACAAAACTCACCGGCGCGCCGCCGCTCGGATGCGGCAACGTGCCCATAGGAATACCGTAAATTTGCTCCAGCACCGGCCCCTGCATCAGCTCCAGCGGGCCGCCCTGGGCGATCATTTCACCGCCGCGCAGTGCCACCAAATGGTCGCAGTAGCGCGCCGCCATGTTGATGTCGTGCAGTACGGCGATCACCGTGAGATCGCGTTCGCGGCTCAAGCGCTGGATCAGCGCCAGCACCTCGACCTGGTGCGCGATATCCAGCGCCGACGTCGGTTCGTCAAGCAGCAGGCAGCGGCTGTCCTGCGCCACCATCATCGCTAACCAGGCGCGTTGGCGCTCGCCGCCGGACAGGCTGTCCACCAGCCGGTTGGCGAACGGCTTCAAGCCCACCAGCGCGATGGCCTCTTCCACCTGTTGACGATCGTTGGCGCCAAAACGCCCCAGCGCGCCATGCCACGGATAACGGCCGACGGCCACCAGCTCGCGCACCGTCATGCCTTCCGCCGCCGGCAACTGCTGCGGCAGGTAGGCCACCTGGCGGGCGAAGGATTTGCTGTCCCACTGCGCCAACGGCTGCCGATTGAGCAAGACCTGGCCGCCGCTGGGCGCATGGTGCCGCCCGAGCAGTTTCAACAGGGTGGATTTACCGGAACCGTTATGGCCGATCAGGCCGCAGACTTTGCCCTGGGGAAAACTGAGCGACAGCGGTTGCAGCAGCACCCGGCCGGGGACGGCGAAGCTGGCGTTATCCAGCGCAAAGGCCGCGCCGGGATTAAGAAGTTTGTCCTGCATAGATCCTGCTTTGTCCGGGGCGACGCGGCGCCGCCCCGGCTATCCGGTTAGAAACGGAAGGTTGCGGTGGCGACCACCTGGCGTTCTGCGCCCCAGTAGCAGGCGTAGTCGCGGTAGCAGCTCGACACGTAAGTCTTGTCGAACAGGTTGTTGATGTTGACGCCCACGGACGAGCCCGGCAGGCCAAAGCGCGCCAAATCGTATTTAATGGTCGCGTCCACCAGCGTGTAGTCCGGCACCTTGAAGGTGGTGTTATCGCTGTTGAAGCTCGAGCTGGAGCCGACGTAACGCACACCGGAACCCAGCGTCAAACCGCTCACTGCCGTTTCGTGGAAAGTATAATCCGCCCACAGCGACGCCATGTGTTTCGGCACTTCGACGGTCGGTTTGCCCTGATAGGTGTTGTCCTTGGTGTACTTCGCATCGGTATAAGTATAGGAGGCGATCAGGTTGACGTTGGCATTCAACGCCGCCTTGGCTTCCAGCTCCACACCGCGCGAACGGATCTCGCCGCTCTGCACGCTGAACTGCGCGTTATCCGGATCCGGCGTCAGGTTGTTGTTCTTGGTCAGTTGATACAACGCACCAGTCAGCACGATTGGGCGATCCTTCGGCACGTATTTCACACCGGCTTCATACTGCTTGCCGATCGAGGGCTTAAAGGTCTGGCCATTGATTGACGTATCGAGGGTCGGTTCAAACGACTCGCTGTAGCTGAAATACGGCGTCACGCCGTTGTCGAACAGGTAATTCAATCCGCCGCGCCAGGTAAACTGCCCATCGGAGCGTTCGTTGGTGTACCCGAGAACGCGGTTATTGGCCGACGTTTTCGCCCAGTCATAGCGCCCGCCCAGCGTCAACAGCCACTGGTTCCACTCCCCTTGCTCCTGCACATACAAACCGGTTTGCTCCTGACGGTTCAAGTACTTGTATGGGAAGTTGATATTGACCACATCATTGCCATACTGCGGCCGGGTCATGCTCAGGCCGTCTGTGGAACCATAGTCGGAATTGATATCGTTGCGCATACGCGAATAATCTACGCCAAACAACAACGTATGGTCGATATCCCCGGTTTTCACCTTCGCCTGTGCCTGAGTATCAACCGCAAAATTGTTCAGGTGCTCTTTCGACTGAACGTAAGCGCGATTGATCGTCGTCGGTGATGATAAGCCGAATCCGTAGATGCTCTTCATATCGGTGTCCACCTGCATATAACGCAGGTTCTGGCGCACCGCCCAGGTATCGTTGAAGGCGTGTTCGAAACTGTACCCGATCATCCGCTGCTTGCGCGCCATATAGTTGCTGGCTTCGCCTTCGTTGAAATCGGTCGGCAGTTTGCTGCCGTCCGGCAATGGGATCAGCGTGCCCTGCTTCGGCAACCAGCCGTAATAACCGGTATAGGGATCGTTTTGAATGTTGGCCAGCAGCGTGAAGTTGGTTTTGTCATCCGGGCGCCAGCTAAAGGACGGTGCGATCGCATAGCGCTTCTCTTTGCTCATGTTCTGCTGCGTATCGCTGTCTTTCGCCAGGCCGGTCAGGCGATAGGAATAGATGCCCTGATCGTCCAGCGCGTCGCTGAAATCGAAACCGGTCTGGAACAGGTTATCGGTACCCATTTTGAACTGGATTTCGCGCAGCGGCTCGGTGGTTGGCCGCTTGCTGACCATCGAGACCAAACCGCCCGGGTTGCTTTTACCGTACAGCACCGAGACCGGGCCGCGCAGCAGCTCGGCGCGTTCGAGGAAATAAGGATCGATGGACGCTTCGCTGTAGTTGTCGCCCAGCAACCGCAGGCCATCCAGATACTGGGTGGTGTTGGTAGCCGGGAAGCCGCGGATTGCCACCGCGTCATAGGTCGTGGAGCTGCCGCGGCTGGCGAATACGCCCGGCGCATAGGCCAGAGCACTTTTCACCGTATCCGGCTGGCGCATGTCCATCTCTTCACGCGTCACCACGGAAACGGACTGCGGGTTCTTTTCGATCGGCGTATCGGTTTTGGTGCCGGTGGCGCTACGTTTGGCGACATAGGTGCCGACCGGCCCCCAGGCGCTTTCCTGCTGGGCGGAATTGCTGCCGCCCACAACGGTAATCGTGTCTTCCTTGGCGGCCGGCTTGGCGTCGGCGGAAAAAGCCGGCATCGCCAGCGTGCCTAACGCCGCAGCGACGGTGATCGCTAACGCGCTGACGGGGAGACGGCCCTGCTTGGCCGCGGATGATGAAAGACGCTTGGTCGGCATGATTTATTTCTCTGATGAATTATTAAATGACGAATGTAAACGATAATAATTATTATAAGCGTCGCATTTTATGCAGAAGCCAAATTAAACTGCAAGCCGAATTCATAGGGCAAATAGGTTAAGGATTAGGCGCTTAGCCATGTAGTTAACAGGGAAATAAAACGAGCGGAAAAACAAAAAAGCCCGCAACCACGGTTACGGGCCTAATAACAAAGAAAAAATTTTCACCGGGGCCGACGCCCCGGTAGCGATTACTGACCGAACATATCCTTGATCCAGCCGGCGACGCCATCGCCATCTTTTTGCTCACCCGCCGCCGGTTGCTGCTGTTGCTGCACCGCCGCCTGGCTGGCCTGGCACAATCCCTGCGGATTGTCGGTCCAGACCGGGATGGTGCGCCAGCTGCCGCCGCCGCAGATAAAGTTGCCGGCAGAGTCGATGCTCATCTGGTTTATGCCTTCCGGCGGCTGCAGCATCAGCGGCAGCGGCGTCTGGTTTTCCAGATAGCGGCGATACAGGGTCAACGCGCCGTTGGCGCCGGTCAGCTTGGCCGGGCCGTTGTTGTCGCGCCCCACCCAGGCGATCGCCACTTCCTTGCCGTCGATGCCGGCGAACCAGCTGTCACGCAGATCGTTGGTGGTACCGGTTTTCGCCGCCAGGTTGTAGTTCGGGAACTTCACCGACAGCGAGCGGGAGGTCCCGCGCGCCACGCCCTGCTGCATCGCGTACAGCGTCAGGTAAGCGGCCTGCGCCGGCACCATGCGCTCCGCCTGCGGGAAGCTCTGGTACAGCACCGTGCCGTCTTCGGCGATCACCGAACGCACCGCCGACAGTGGCGCACGGTTACCGCCGCTGGCGATGGTCTGGTACTCCTGCGCGACTTCCATCGGCGTCAGGCCGATCGCCCCCAGCAGCATCGAAGGCACCGGATTGATCTCCGCTTTCGGGATCCCCAGGCGTTGCAGCGTGGCGCTGATCTGATCCAGCCCGACCGACAGGCCGAGGTTCACCGTCGGCACGTTCAGCGAGTTGGCCAACGCATCCACCAGCATCACCTGACCGCGGAATTTGCGATCGTAGTTGTTCGGCTGCCAGACGGCGCCGTTCGGCTGTTTCAGCGACAGCGGCGCATCCGCCAGCCAGGTGTTGAGGCGGTATTTGTCCGGCTCGGACAGCGCGGTCAGGTACGTTGGCGGTTTGGCCAGCGAGCCGACCAGGCGTCGCGCCTGCATGGCGCGGTTGAAACCGGCGAACTGCGGGTTGGCGCCGCCGACCATGGCGCGTACTTCACCGCTGAAGCGATCGACGATCACCATCGCCGCTTCCAGATCCTGCAGGTGACGCGCAGCGCGCAGCGCCGGGATGCCGTCTTCGACCGCTTTTTCCGCCGCGTCTTGCGACACCGGATCCAGCGTGGTGAAGATCTTCACGCCGGACAGGTCATTGACCTTATCGCCCAGCTTGGTTTGCAGTTCCTGACGCACCATCTGCATAAACGCCGGCTGTGGCGTAATGACGCCGCCTTTCGGCTGCACGCCCAGCGGACGCGCGCTCAGCATGTCATACAGCTCGCCGTCGATCACGCCCTGGTTCTGCAGCAGTTTGAGCACCAGGTTGCGGCGTTCCAGCGCCAGTTTCGGGTTGCGCCACGGGTTATACAGCGACGCGCCCTTGACCATGCCGACCAGCAACGCCTGCTGATCGAGGCTCAGCTCGTCCACCGGACGGCCGAAGTAATACAGGCTGGCCAGCGGGAAGCCGCGGATCTGGTCGCTACCGCTCTGGCCGAGGTACACCTCGTTCAGATACAGCTCCAGGATGCGGTCTTTGCTGTAACGGTAATCCACCAACAGCGCCATATAGGCTTCGTTGGCCTTACGCCACAGCGAACGTTCGTTGGTCAGGAACAGGTTCTTCACCAGCTGCTGCGTCAGGGTACTGCCGCCCTGCACCGCACGACCGGCGGTCAGGTTGGCCAGCACCGCGCGGCCGATGGAGTACGGGCTGATGCCGTCATGCTCATAGAAATGGCGGTCTTCCGTGGCGATCAGCGTGTCTACCAACAGATCCGGGAAACCGGAACGCGGCACGAACAGGCGCTGTTCACCGTTAGGCGACTGCAGCATGGTGATAAGACGCGGATCGAGGCGGAAGAAGCCGAAGCTGCGGCCGCTGTCCAGATTTTCGATCTTCGCCAGACGGTTGTTCTGGAAATCGAGGCGGGCGCGGATCTGCCCTTCTTTACCATCCGGGAAGTCGAACGGGCGGCGCAGCATTTCGATGCTGTTGGCCTGCACGGTAAACTCGCCTGGTCGCGTCATGCGGCTGACCTGACGGTACTGCATGCCCTCCAGCAGGTTGACCATCTCCTTCTTGCTGTACGGCATGCCCGGTTCCAGGTTGACCATGCGGCCGTACACCGCCGCCGGCAGCTGCCAGACTTTACCGTCGATGCGGCTGCGGATCTGCGAGTCCAGGTAGACGCCATAGATCGCCAACAGGACGGCGATCACCAGGATCAGTTTGATAAACAGGCCAAGCCAACGGCGTTTTTTACGCGGCGGAGTCGCTTTTACCTTACGCGGCATGCGTTCCTCCTCCTCTTCATACTCATCATCGTCATACTCGTCTTCTTCGTAATCGTCATAATCGTCGTCTCGGCGACGGCGCGGCGGCTTGCGCGACGCGGTGCTTTTTGGTTGTTTTCCTTTGCGCCCGATGGGCTCGCGGTCATCCCCAGCCATGGCTGTTGTTCTCCGAGCTTGCCGACACTGCCGGCCATGATTAGTCGCTTAATCTGTGCCTACGCCGCAGCGCTGACCAGAAGAAACATCTGAATTCCAAACCTTAAATGATCGCGACCTACTGATATTTCTTCGTTCGGCGCGTCGGTACCGCCGTGGCCGGATCGTCCGGCCAAACGTGTTTAGGGTAGCGGCCCTTCATCTCTTTTTGCACCTCGCGATAGGCGCCTTGCCAGAAGGCCGCCAGATCGCCGGTGATTTGCAACGGCCGGTGCGCCGGTGAGAGTAACTCAAGCACCACCGGGATGCGACCCTCCGCCAACATCGGGCTGCGCTGCTCGCCGAACACCTCCTGCAAACGCACCGCCAGCGCCGGCGGTTTACCCGCCTCATAACGGATCGGTAAGCGGCTGCCGGTCGGCACAGTGTAATGAGTGGGTAGCGCATTATCCAGCCGCTGCTTTTGCTGCCAGTCCAGCAGACGGGACAGCGCCTCGGCGATGTTGACCTGCTTCAATCCGCGCAGATCGCGCACGCCGTTCAGCGACGGCAACAGCCACTGCTCCAGCGCCGCCAGCAGCGGCTCTTCATCCATCGCCGGCCACTCCGCCTCCGGCAGCCAGGCTTGCGCGCACTGCAGGCGCACCCGCAATTGTTCAGCGGCCCCCTCCCAGTTGAGCACCGCCAACCCCTGTGCGCGCACCCAGTCGAGCAGCGCCTGCTGCAGCTCTTCGTCCGCCGGTTTGGCCAGCGGCTGAGCGCGCAGCGTCAGACGACCGATCTGCTGGCGCTTCCAGGCGCGCAGCGTGCCCTTCTCTTCATCCCATTCCACCGCCGTGCGCTGCGTGACGATCGCCGGCAGCTGCGCCGCCAGGGCTTCGATGTCAGCCGGCAGCGCCAGCAGGATACGCGCATCGGGGCTGTTGTGGCTCTGCAACAGGCTGGGAACGATAAGCCAGGGGGCGCGCGACAGCGCCTCGTCCTGGTTCATCGCCGCGCCCAGGCCGTTGGCCAGCAGGTAGCGGCCGTCCTGGCCACGGCGCTGGGCGATGCGATCGGTAAACGCCTGCGCTAACAGGCGCGGCGCCAGATCGACGTCGACTTGCCCCGCACGTTGCGGCAGGCGTTTGGTCAACTGCGCGGCGCGCTGCCGCCAGTTCGGTTGCGGGCGGCTCAGCCAGTAGCCGATATCCATCTGCCCGCCGCGCGGCGGTTCTTCCAGCAATGCCGCCAGCAACGCCGCCGTCGCCAGGCCGTCGGCGCTCAGTGCCGCCCCGGCGACCAGCATCGCCGCCAGCCGCGGCTCGCACCCCAGCGCGGCCATCTGGCGCCCCGGCGCGGTAAGTTTGCCGCCGTCATCCGTGGCTCCCAGCCGGTGCAACAGTGCCCTGGCCGCTGCCAATGCCGCCGTCGGAGGCGCATCAAGCCAGGTCAGCTGCGCCGGATCATGGCACCCCCACTGCAACAGCTCGAGCCAGAAGCCGGTGAGATCGCTTTGTAAAATTTCCGGTTCGGCATGTTCGGCCGCACGCTCCGCCTGCTCTTTGGCGAACAGGTGCCAGCAAAGGCCCGGCTCCAGGCGCCCGGCGCGCCCGGCGCGCTGCACCATTGAGGCCTGACTGATGCGCTGCGTCGCCAGCCGCGTCAAACCGTTGCGCACGTCGTAACGCGCCACGCGTTCCAGGCCGCTGTCCACCACCAGCCGGATACCCTCGATCGTCAGGCTGGTTTCGGCGATGTTGGTCGCCAGCACCACCTTGCGGCGGCCAGGTGCCGCCGGCTGAATCGCTTTTTGCTGTTGCGCCAAAGGCAGGGCACCATACAGCGGGCAAAGATCGGTATCGCTCGCCACCTCGCCGGTCAATCGCTCCAGCACCCGATTGATCTCCGCTACGCCCGGCAGGAACAGCAGCAAAGACCCCGGCTGTTCGGCCAGCATGCGCTTCACCGCCGCCGCTACGCCATCCTCCAGCCGCTGATGGCTGGCCAACGGCTGATATAAACGTTCAACCGGAAAGCTGCGTCCCTCTGACACCACCACCGGTGCCTGCGGCAACAGCTGCGTCATACGGACGTTGTCCAGCGTGGCCGACATGATCAGCAGTTTCAGATCGTCGCGTAGCCCTTGCTGCACGTCGAGCAGCAGCGCCAGCGCCAAATCGGCCTGCAGACTGCGTTCGTGAAATTCATCGAGGATCACCAGCGACACGCCCTGCAGCTCGGCATCCTGCTGCAGCATGCGGGTGAGAATGCCTTCCGTCACCACTTCCAGCCGGGTCTGCGGCCCGCTTTTACTTTCGGCGCGCATGCGGTAGCCCACGGTCTGGCCGGGCTCCTCCCCCAGTTGCTGTGCCAGGCGGTAAGCGACATTTTTCGCTGCCAGCCGCCGCGGCTCCAGCATGATAATGCGCCCCGGCAATCCGGCCTTAGCCAGGATCTGCAGCGGCAACCAGGTGGATTTACCGGCGCCGGTCGGGGCGTGCAACAGCACCTGAGGAGCGGACTGCAGCGCAGCCAGCAACTCATCAAGCACCGCGCTGACGGGCAATGAAGACACTGTACTCTCCGTGGTGGTTAACGTTAAACGGCGTACAGTGTAGCATTAGCTTTGCCCCCGTAGCCTTTCAAACTGCGGCGTCGTTAGCTATAGTACGGAGCTCATCCATGCGCCCCGCTTCGCGCGAGACCGTTGCAAACCGCATTCAAGTCTGTTCCTGACGGATTTGTCATTATTTACCGAGCCCCCATGTCCAATTCGCGCCGCCTGTTTTTCGCCCTGTCTTTGCCTGATGCCCTGCAACAGCAGGTGATCCGCTGGCGCGCCGAGGCGTTTGCGCCGGAGGCCGGCCGACCGGTGGCGGCGGCCAATTTGCACCTGACGCTGGCGTTTCTTGGCGAGGTCACCGCGCAGAAAGAGCTGGCGCTGCGCAAATTGGCCGGCCGCATCGTTCAACCCGGCTTCAGCATGCGGCTCGACGATCTCGGCCATTGGCCGCGCCCCGGCGTGGTCTGGCTCGGCACCCGCCGCGCACCGCGCGGGCTGCTGCAGCTGGCCGAGCTGCTGCGTTCGCAGGCCGCCCGCAGCGGCTGCCACCAAAGCGCGCTGCCGTTCCATCCGCACATCACGCTGCTGCGCGCCGCCACCCAGCCGGTAGCCATCCCGCCGGCGACGCCGGGCTGGGCGTTCAGCGCCGACGCCTTTTCCTTATATGAGTCGGTGTTCGAAAACGGCCGCACCCGTTATCAACACCTCGAACAGTGGCCGCTGGCCAAGCAGGCATCCGCATGATTTTCTCTCCACCGCTGCGTTCCGCCACGCTGATCAAACGTTACAAGCGCTTTCTGGCGGACGTGATCACCCCGGAAGGGGAAACCTTTACGCTGCACTGCGCCAATACCGGCGCCATGACCGGCTGCGCCACGCCCGGCGATACCGTTTGGTACTCCACCTCGGACAACCCCAAACGTAAATACGCCCACAGCTGGGAGCTGACCCATACCCAACAGGGACACTGGATCTGCGTCAACACCCTGCGCGCCAACGCGCTGGTGCGCGAGGCGATTGAACACAATTTAATCAATGAATTATCCGGTTACAGTAAAATTAGTGGCGAAGTGAAATACGGCGGTGAAAACAGCCGTATCGATTTGTTATTACAGGCAGAAAATCGGGTTAACTGCTATATTGAAGTTAAGTCAGTCACATTACTGCAACAACAACGTGGTTACTTTCCTGATGCGGTAACGCTCAGAGGGCAAAAGCACCTGCGTGAGTTGCTCAGCGTGGTTGAAAGCGGGCAACGGGCGGTGTTGTTCTTTGCCGTGTTACACAGCGGTATTGAGCAGGTCGCACCGGCACATCATATAGATGAGCGCTATGCGGCGCTGTTGGCACAGGTCCGGCAGTTGGGAGTGGAAGTGGTTTGCTATGGGGCAAAATTATCACCTGACGGTATTTATCTCTGCGATAAGCTGCCGTTTTTTATCGATTAGCGCAGTCGGGTCCCTATAAATAGACAACCGGCCAGCACGATCGCCAAATACGCCCTCCTTCACACGATTGTCAAGCGGGCGACAGGAATAATTGCCAACCTACCTTCCTTCTGTTATTTATAGCGGCCTGTTTTTCCCCCGCATTGGGGATTCGATAGTGCGTGTGTATGTAGGAGAAGCAACATGCAAGAAGGGCAAAACCGTAAAACCTCGTCCTTGAGCATTCTCGCCATCGCTGGGGTGGAGCCGTACCAAGAGAAGCCGGGCGAAGAGTACATGAACGACGCCCAGTTGTCGCATTTCAAGCGCATTCTTGAAGCGTGGCGCAACCAGCTCAGGGACGAAGTGGACCGTACTGTATCGCATATGCAAGAAGAGGCAGCCAACTTCCCTGATCCGGCCGACCGCGCTACCCAGGAAGAAGAGTTCAGCCTTGAACTGCGTAACCGTGACCGTGAACGCAAACTGATCAAAAAGATCGAGAAAACGCTGAAGAAAGTGGAAGACGATGATTTCGGCTACTGCGAATCTTGTGGCGTGGAGATCGGCATTCGTCGCCTCGAAGCGCGTCCGACCGCCGATCTGTGCATCGACTGCAAGACACTGGCTGAGATCCGCGAAAAGCAGATGGCCGGCTAATACCGTTGTTACCGCTGCGGCGTGCGCACCTGCGTGCGCCGCACAGAGAAAAGGGAACCTCTCCCCTCTGATATGCAAGAAAGTCATTATGTGGGGCGCTTTGCCCCATCGCCTTCCGGGGATCTGCATTTCGGTTCGCTGATTGCCGCTCTGGGAAGCTACCTTCAGGCTCGCGCCCAACGCGGGCAGTGGCTGGTTCGCATCGAAGATATCGATCCGCCGCGCGAAGTCCCCGGCGCCGCCGCTCGCATCCTGTCCGCGCTGGAACATTATGGTCTCCATTGGGACGGCCAGGTTATCTATCAATCCCAACGTCACGACGCCTATCGCGCCGCGCTGGATCTGTTGCAGCGCCAGGGGCTCAGCTATTACTGCACCTGCACCCGCAGCCGCATCCAGCACATCGGCGGATTGTACGACGGCCACTGCCGCGATTTGCAGCTCGGCCCGCAGGGTGCCGCCATCCGCTTGTGTCAGACCGCCCCCGTTTACCGGTTCCACGATCGCCTGCAGGGAGAATTGCACGCCGATCCGGCGCTGGCGGGGGAAGACTTTATCATTCGCCGCCGCGATGGGCTGTTCGCTTACAATCTGGCGGTGGTGATCGACGACCATTTTCAGGGCGTGACCGAGATTGTCCGCGGCGCCGATCTGATCGAACCGACGGTGCGCCAAATTGCCCTTTACCGCCAGCTGCAGGCGCCGGTGCCCACTTATGTGCATCTGCCGCTGGCGCTGGGTGCCAACGGCATCAAGCTGTCGAAGCAAAACCATGCGCCGGCATTGCCCGCTGGCGATCCGCGGCCGGTGCTGATCGCCGCGCTGAAATTTCTGCGCCAACCGCTGCCGGAAAGCTGGCAAGATCTTGACCTGCCATTATTATTGAGCTGGGCGATCGAACACTGGCGGTTGGAAAACGTGCCGCGTCAGGAGGCTATCCCTCTGGATGAAAACACGCCGGCATTCTCAAAGGAGCCATGGTGAGCTATGATTAGCCGCTATTTTTTGTTAGCTCCATTTTTATCAGTCACTATCGAGGTGTACCATTTTTACCCGAGTAGCCAACTTCTGTCGTAAGGTACTGACCCGCGATGACAAGCTGCCCCGCGACGACGCGGCGGCCGGCGATAAAAACGTAGTCCGCGAAGAGCGTGCCGCGGCGCCAAGCCGCCCTGCGCCGCAGCCGCGCGCCGCCGATAACGGCAGCAACGCCCCTGCCCGCCGCTCAACGCCGCGCAAGCGTCCGCCTTTTCCTATCGCCGAGAGCAACGACTCGATGACCGTGATCCCGCGCGAACAGCACTCGATCTCCCGTAAAGACATCAGCGAAAATGCGCTGAAAGTGCTTTATCGCCTGAACAAGTCCGGCTACGAGGCCTATCTGGTCGGCGGCGGGGTGCGCGATCTGTTGCTCGGCAAAAAGCCGAAAGACTTCGACATCACCACCAACGCCACGCCGGAGCAAGTGCGCAAGCTGTTCCGCAACTGCCGCCTGGTCGGCCGCCGTTTCCGCTTGGCGCACGTGATGTTCGGGCCGGAGATCATCGAAGTGGCCACCTTCCGCGGTCACCACGAACAGAATCAGGAATCCGACAAGAACTCGTCTCAGCAGGCGCAAAACGGCATGCTGCTGCGCGACAACATCTTCGGTTCGATCGAGGAGGACGCCCAGCGCCGTGATTTCACCATCAACAGCCTGTACTACGGCGTGGCGGATTTCACCCTGCGCGATTACGTCGGCGGCCTGAACGATCTGAAGCAAGGCGTGATCCGCCTGATTGGCGATCCAGAAACCCGCTACCGCGAAGATCCGGTGCGCATGCTGCGCGCGGTGCGCTTCGCCGCCAAGCTGGATATGCGCATCAGCGAAGAGACCGCCGAGCCGATCCCGCGCCTGGCCTCGCTGCTGCACGAGATCCCGCCGGCGCGCCTGTTCGAAGAATCCCTCAAGCTGCTGCAGGCGGGTTACGGTTTCCAGACCTACCTGAAGCTGTGCGAATACCAGCTGTTCCAACCGCTGTTCCCGCTGATCGCCCGCAACTTCACGCCGAACCACGATACGCCGATGGAGCGCATTCTGGCGCAGGTGCTGAAGAACACCGATCACCGTCTGCAGAACGACATGCGCGTCAACCCAGCCTTCCTGTTTGCCGCCATGCTGTGGTACCCGCTGCTGGAGCACGCGCAGAAGCTGGCGCAGGAAAGCGGCCTGGCGTACTACGACGCCTTCGCGCTGGCGATGAACGACGTACTCGACGAGCAGTGCCGCTCGCTGGCGATCCCGAAACGCATCACCACGCTGGTGCGCGATATCTGGCAGCTGCAGCTGCGCCTGTCCCGCCGTCAGGGCAAACGCGCGCACAAACTGATGGAACATCCGAAATTCCGCGCCGCCTATGATTTGCTGGCGCTGCGTGCGGAAGTGGAAGACAATCAGGAGATGCTGCGTCTGGCCGAGTGGTGGGGTGAGTTCCAAGACGCCACGCCGGCGCGGCAGAAAGCCATGCTGAGCACCCTGGGTGACGATCCGGCGCCGCGCCGCGCGCGTCAACGCCGTCCTCGTCGCCGGGCACCGCGTAAAGAAGGGGCATAATGATCCGCGTTTATATCGCGCTGGGCAGCAACCTGGCGCAGCCGCTGCAACAGGTTAAAGCCGCACTGGAGGCGCTGGAGCATCTCCCGCGCACCCGGCTGGTCACCTGTTCTTCGTTTTACCGCACCAAGCCGCTGGGGCCGCAAAACCAGCCGGACTTCCTCAACGCGGTGGTGGCGCTGGATACCCTGTTGCCGCCCGAACAGCTGCTCGACCATACCCAGGCGATAGAACGCAATCAGGGGCGCGTGCGCAAGGATGAACGCTGGGGGCCGCGCACGCTCGATTTAGACATCATGCTGTACGGCGACAAGGTGATCCATACCGAGCGCCTGACGGTACCGCATTACGGCCTGAAAGAGCGCGAATTCATGCTCTACCCGCTGGCGGAAATCGCCCCCGATCTGATTTTCCCCGATGGCGAACCGCTCGCCAGCTGCCTCAAGCGCGTGCCGGAAAACGGCATGGCGCTATGGCATCAGCCAAAACCGAAATCCTGACTCACCTACAGTGCCAACCGCGCAACGAATCCCCCCGCCGAGCGATTGGCGAAACTGATCTGTAAACCATGCAAGCCGGCAATACGCTGCACGATCGATAACCCCAGCCCGCTGCCGGTTTGTTCCTGTCCCGGCGGGCGATAGAAACGTTCTCCCAGCCGCGCCAGATGCTCCGCGGTCACCCCCGGGCCGTCATCCTCTACCGTCAGCGAACGTTCGCTCAGCGTCACGGTGACGACGCCGCCCTGCGGGGTATAGCGCACCGCGTTGTCCAGCAAGTTGCGCAATAGCAGCGACAACAGCAAGGTTTCCCCCTGACGCGGCGGTGGCGTTCCCCGATGTTCATAGCGCAGCGTCACACCCGCCGCATGGGCTTGCCGATCCTGTTCCGCCAGGGTCATCGTCACCAGATCGTTCCAGTCGATAGGCGCCAGCTCGGCCAGATCCGACAGCGAATCCAGCCGCGACAGCGTCAGCAGTTGATCCACCAGCCGGGTCGCGCGATCGATGCCGACCGTCAGATTGTCCAGCGCGTGCTCGCGCATCGGCGCATCATCCCCCGCCAACTGCACCACTTCGGTCTGCACCCGCAATGCCGCCAATGGGCTGCGCAATTCGTGCGCGGCATCGGAGGTGAAGCGTCGCTCTCGCACCAGCAAAGCGTTGATGCGAGAGAACAGCGCATTGAGCGCATCCACCAGCGGGCGCACCTCGGTCGGCACCTGGCGCGCATCCAGCGGCGTGGCGTCATCGGGTGCACGCCGACGCAAACCGGCGGCCACCGCACGCAGCGGCCGCAGCTCGCGCCCAACCATCAGCGCGATCAGCAGCATCAGCACTGGCAGCGTCGCCAGCCAGGGCACCAATTGGCCTGTCACCATGCCCAGCGCCATATCGCGCCGGTAATCCCACTCCTGCCCCACGACAATGCGATAGCGCCCGTCGGGGCTGGTCAACCATACCAGGCGCCAGCTGTCATCATCGCCTTTGCGCTCACCGTCGGTAAAACCTTCACGCTCCCCGTCAAACAGGAAATCAGCGCCGTTCTCACCGTCGTTGAGCAGCATCTTGCCATCGCGATCGAAGATGGCGAACGCCAGCGCGTCGTCGTCCTGCTCGCCGCGCTTGCCATGATGCACCAGCTTCTTGGTTTTCGGCAGGCTGCGCGCACTTTCATCGGCCAGCAGATCGCCGAGGTTGGCGGTCGCCAGCCGTTTGGCGAACAGCATCTGTTGGGTGTCGAACACTTCGTTGATGGTGTTGCGCGACATCACCCAGGCCACCATGCTGGCGGTGCTCCAGGTCAGCAGCGCCAGCAGGCTGAAGATCAGGATCAGGCGCAGCCGCAGGCTGAGACGCTTCACGGCGCATCCCCCAGCGTGTAACCCACGCCGTGGATGGTACGGATGAAGCCGTTGCCCAGCTTGCGCCGCAGGTGGTGAATATGTACCTCCACCGCGTTGCTGCTCACCTCGTCATCCCAGTTGTACAGCTTCTCCTGAATTAACGGCCGCGCCAGCACCCGCCCCTTGTTGTGCAGAAACAGCTCCAGTACCGCCAATTCGCGCGGCGTCAGCGTCACCGGCTCGCCGTTGCAGCTCACGCTGCGGGTGGCGCTGTCGAACACCACGTTGCCGTGCGTCAGCTGCGGCATCAGTTGGCCGTGGCGACGGCGGATCAGCGCCTGCAGGCGCGCCGCCACTTCGGCCAGCGCGAACGGCTTGCACAGATAATCGTCGGCACCGCTTTGCAGCCCGCTGACCCGCTGCTCCAGCGCGTCGCGGGCGGTGAGGATCAGGACCGGCACGTCCTGCCCGGCCTGGCGCCACTGGCGCAGCAGATCCAGGCCGTCGAGGCCCGGCAGGCTGAGATCGAGGATCACCGCATCGTACGGCGCACTGTCCAGCGCATTTTTGCCGACGGCGCCGTCGGTGAACCAGTCCAGATTGAAGCCGAGTTTGGTCAGCCCGGCCTTGATGCCGTCCCCGATCAGTTTGTCATCTTCGATCAGCAAAATTCGCATGAGTATCCCTTTTCAGTCATGGCACCATTGCACCACAAGGTTCTTAAGAACCGCTTAAGCATGGCGATCCGCGCTACCCACCCCGATCGGGTTACAGTAGAATGGCTGCACTTTTTTGCAGCCTGGGCCTGCGTAAGCCGCACGGCCCGTTTCAGGAGACGTTGTGATGAAACCCACCACCGTGACCCATTTGCGCCAGTGGAAACAGGAGCAGCGCAAGTTTGCTACCCTTACCGCCTACGATGCCAGCTTTGCCAAACTGTTTGAAGAGCAAGGCATCAAAGTCCTGTTGGTGGGCGATTCGCTGGGCATGACGCTGCAGGGCCACGACTCCACCCTGCCGGTCACCGTCGCCGACGTGGCCTACCACACGCGCGCCGTGCGCCGCGGCGCGCCGGCCTGCCTGCTGCTGGCCGATCTGCCGTTCATGAGTTACGCCACCCCGGAACAGACCTTCGCCAACGCCGCCGAGCTGATGCGCGCCGGCGCCAACATGGTGAAACTGGAAGGTGGCAGCTGGCTGTGCGACACGGTGAAAATGCTCGCTGAGCGCGCCGTGCCGGTGTGCGGCCACCTGGGCCTGACGCCGCAATCGGTCAACGTGTTCGGTGGCTATAAGGTGCAAGGGCGCGACGAACTGGCCGCCAAACAGCTGCTGCAGGACGCGCAGAATCTGGAACTGGCCGGCATTCAGCTGCTGGTGCTGGAATGCGTGCCGACCGAGCTGGCGCGCCAGATCACCGAAGCGTTGTCCATTCCGGTCATCGGCATCGGTGCCGGCAACGGCACCGACGGCCAGATCTTGGTGATGCACGACGCCTTCGGCATCACCGGCGGCCACACGCCGAAGTTCGCCAAGAACTTCCTGGCGCAGAGCGGCGATATCCGCACGGCGGTGCAGCACTACATTCAGGAAGTGGAGCAAGGCCTCTACCCGGCGGCTGAACACTCTTTTAACTAAGCGATGGTTCCAGGAGTCACCCAATGATTATTATCGAAACCCTGCCGATGCTGCGTCAGCAGATCCGCCGCTGGCGCCAGGAAGGCAAACGCATCGCGCTGGTGCCGACCATGGGCAACCTGCACGACGGCCACATGACGCTGGTCGATGAAGCGCGTGCCCGCGCCGACGTGGTGGTGGTGAGCATCTTCGTCAACCCGATGCAGTTCGATCGGCCGGACGATCTGGCGCGCTACCCGCGCACGCTGCAGGAAGACAGCGAGAAGCTGACCCGCCGCGGCGTCGATCTGGTGTTCGCGCCGGCCCCGGCCGCGGTCTATCCGCAGGGGCTGGAGCAGCAGACCTACGTCGACGTGCCCGGCATCTCCAGCATTCTGGAAGGCGCAAGCCGGCCGGGCCACTTCCGCGGCGTTTCCACCATCGTCAGCAAGCTGTTCAACCTGGTACAGCCTGATTTGGCCTGCTTCGGCGAGAAGGATTACCAACAGCTGGCGCTGATCCGCAAAATGGTGGCGGACATGGGTTACGACATCGATATCGTCGGCGTGCCGACCGTGCGCGCCAAAGACGGCCTGGCCCTCAGTTCGCGTAATGGCTACCTGACCGCCGAAGAGCGCAAGATCGCGCCGCAGCTGAGCAAGATCATGAACGCGCTGGCACAGCAGCTGGCCAATGGCGAGCGCCAGGTCGAAACGCTGTTGGAGCAGACCGCCGAGCAGCTTCGCGCCGCCGGCTTTACGCCGGATGAGCTGTTTATTCGCGACGCCGATAGCCTGCAGCCGCTGACGGTAGATAGCCAGCGGGCGGTGGTGCTGATGGCCGCCTGGCTGGGCAAGGCGCGTCTTATCGACAACCAGCAGGTTGACCTGACGCTATAAGCCGTTTTTTATACTATCGTCATCCTGAAGCCTTGACCATTGGTAGACAATGGCGGAGCAATCGGTGACGATAGAGATTGCAGGGATGCAGGAGAGATGTTCAACCCCAGCGCCTGTGAAGGCCGATATTCAGTTAGGTAAAGCTATGATACGTACTATGCTGCAAGGCAAGCTGCATCGCGTCAAAGTCACTCAGGCTGACTTGCACTATGAAGGATCCTGCGCCATCGACCAGGATTTTCTGGAAGCCGCCGGCATTCTGGAATATGAAGCGATCGATATTTACAACGTGGATAACGGCCAGCGCTTCTCCACCTACGCCATTGCCGCCGAGCGCGGTTCGCGCATCATTTCGGTCAACGGCGCCGCCGCGCGCTGCGCCTGCGTGGGCGACAAACTGATCATCTGCTCCTATGTGCAAATGACCGACGCCGACGCCCGCCAGCACCACCCGAAAGTCGCCTATTTCGAAGGTGACAACAACCTGCAGCGCAAGGCGAAAGCCGTGCCGGTTCAGGTCGCCTGACAATAAAACGGGCGCCTTACGCGCCCGTTCTTCCCTACTGCACCACCACCGTACCCGGCTTGTTGGCTATCCGATCCGCCATGGTCTGGATCGAGTCGGTGCGCAGAATATACAGCCGCTTCAGCGTATAGGGGTTATCCCCCGGCTTCACCTTGCCCTGCACCGTGGTCACCGCCAGATGGAACCCGGCGTCCTGCGCCGCCTGAATCGCCCGTTGGTTATAGCCGCCGAACGGATAAGACAGATACAGCACGTGCGGATTGAACTGCGACAGCGCGCGGCGCGAGCGCTCAAAATCGAACTCGATATTGTGCAACGAACGGCTCAGCAAAATCGGCTGGCGGTTGCCGTCGGTGCGGTGCAGAAAATGGGTATGCGACTGCACGTCGAACACGTCCTGAATCTGCTTGAGCTCCGAAACGCTCATAAACTGCAGCGAGTCCGGGTTCCATTTCTGCGGGTGGCGTTTGATGCGCGAAGAGATGATGAACGCCGTGGCGCGGAAACCGTAATCCTTCAGCACCGGGTAAGCGTAGCGATAAACCGACTTCAGCCCGTCGTCGAAGGTCAGCACGATCGCCTTGCCAGGCAGGTTGATCTGATTTTTCAGGTAGGCTTCCAGCTGATACAGCGAAATGGTGTCGTAGCCCGCCTGCTTCAGATAGGTCATTTGGTTGCTGAACGCCACGTCTGAGGTGGTGGTCGAGGTGTGGCGGAAGCGTTTGTTCTCTTCGTTTTTCAGCAGGTGGTGGTAAGTCAGCACCGGTATGCCGTTATCGATCTCGCAGTCCAACTCATTAATGAACCCCAGCCGCTCGCCGATGTTGACCTCGTACCAGGTGTTGTTCAGGCGATCTTTCAGCTTGCCGATGATGGGATAGCGCAGGTTGCCTTCCAGCGTGCCCAAGACCTCGCTGTCCTTGTCCGCTGCGGTGTATACGTCTATCGTTTTTTGCGTGATCAGATTCTGGTTGGTCAGCGGTTTGTTCAGCTCGCCCAAATCGTCTTGCACCTTGCGCGACTTCTTCAATTCACGCACGTCGTCTTTATCGATAAAGCCGGTACCGTGCCCGAATTTGAATTCGTAGTATTCCGCATCCGCCGGGAAGACTTGGATCAGCTGCCCGCGCTTCACTTCCCCTACCGGGATCACATGCTCGCCCACCAACGCATAGACTTCGCTATCGCGCTGCGCTTCCATGTATTCAGATTTAACCGCGCCGTCTTCCGACAGCAGATTAGCCAGGCTCACAGGGGAAACCAACGACATCAGAATGCCGAGTAACCCAGCCGTTAACGTGTATTGAGACCGCATGATGATGTTCTGCTTACGAGTGCGTAATGACAAAAGTGAAGGAAATGTGGAGCGCCAGCATAGCACGATTTGAACAGCGGGGAACTAGCGGTTATTTGAGCAATTCTATTGATTTACGCGCCGCCTGCGCCAAATCAAGAAAGGCGCTCCCGCCGGGAAAGCGGGAGCGTGATATGATCAGCTGCGCAGGCCGCGGCCGCGCTCGATCAGATACCAGGACAGCAGATAGAACACCGCGATAAATGCCACCAGCACCGCCATGGTGAACGCCAGCGGCACATCGTTGATGCCGAGGAAGCCGTAGCGGAAGCCGCTGATCATATAGACGATCGGATTCAGCTTGGACACCGCCTGCCAGAATGGCGGCAGCAGCGACAGCGAGTAGAACACCCCGCCCAAGTAAGTCAGCGGCGTCAGCACGAAGGTCGGGATCAGGCTGATATCATCGAAAGTGGTGGCAAACACCGCGTTGATCAGCCCCGCCAGCGAGAACAAGATCGCCGTCAGCAACAGCGTCAGCGCAATCACCCACCAGGCGTGTACCTGCAGCGGCACGAAGAACAGCGAGATGATGGTCACCAGCACGCCGACGCAGATACCGCGGGCCACGCCGCCGCCGACATAGCCGGCGATCACCACGTGGGTCGGCACCGGCGCCACCAGCAGTTCCTCAATGTTGCGCTGAAACTTGGCGCTGAAGAACGACGAGGCGACGTTGGCATAGGAGTTGGTAATGACCGCCATCATGATAAGGCCGGGCACGATGAACTGCATGTAGCTGAAGCCGTGCATATCACCGATACGCGAACCGATCAGGTTACCGAAGATGATGAAGTACAGCGTCATGGTGATCACCGGCGGCACCAGGGTCTGGATCCAGATGCGCGCGAACCGGTTTACCTCTTTGGCCCAGATGCTTTGTAAGGCCACCCAATACAAACGCGTCATGCTTTTTCTCCATTGCCGTTAACCAGGGTGACAAACAGCTCTTCCAGGCGGTTCGCCTTATTGCGCATGCTCAGCACCTGCACGCCCTGCGCGCTCAGCTGGGCGAACAGGCCGTTCAGCCCCTGCTCGCGCATCACCTCCACTTCCAGCGTCGAGGTATCCGTCAGGCGGCTGTGGTAACCATCCAGCTTCGGCAGCGGGCTCTTCGCCGCCAGATCGAGGATGAAGGTTTCCGACTTCAGCTTGGCCAGCAGCCCCTTCATCGAGGTGTTTTCCACCAGTTCCCCGTTCTGGATGATGCCGATGTTGCGGCACAGCATTTCCGCCTCTTCCAGATAGTGGGTGGTGAGGATAATGGTGGTGCCCTGGGCGTTCAGCTCTTTCAGGAAGCCCCACATCGAGCGACGCAGTTCGATATCCACCCCGGCGGTCGGTTCATCGAGGATCAGCAGCTTCGGTTGGTGCATCAACGCGCGGGCGATCATCAGGCGGCGCTTCATGCCGCCGGACAGCATACGGGCGCGCTCGTTGCGCTTGCCCCACAGATCCAGCTGATTGAGGTATTTCTCGGCGCGCGCCATCGCTTCACGCCGCGTGACGCCGTAGTAACCCGCCTGGTTCACCACGATCTGCAACACGGTCTCGAACGGGTTGAAGTTGAACTCCTGCGGCACCAGGCCGAGCTGGCGCTTGGCGTTGACGATGTCTTTATCGATGTCATAACCGAATACCCGCACGCTGCCGGCGGTTTTGTTCACCAGCGAGCTGATGATGCCGATGGTGGTGGACTTTCCGGCGCCGTTTGGCCCCAGCAGGGCATAAAAGTCCCCCGCTTCGACGCTCAGGTCGATGCCGCGCAGCGCCTTGACGCCACCGGCGTAAGTCTTGGTCAGCTGCGCTAATTCCAGTGCATAATTCATATGTAAAATAGTACCTTATGACGATGAGTATGCCGCCGCGCCCCTGTTTGCGAGGCTTGAAACACTAACGATAATCCTAGCATCGACGGCGTTTTCACTGCGTCGAATCCGTGCGGTAAATGAGGTTGCACCACTGTTCCGATTTCCAAATTGTGACGCTTACCCTATATTACTCCAACGCAATCTGTTCGTTACGGGTCAATCACCTTCATGAAAGAAATCGAAGAGCTTATCGCCAACAACCAGGCCTGGTCGGCCAATATCAGTCAGGAAGACCCGGAATTTTTTGAACGTTTAGCCCAGGCGCAAAAGCCCCGCTTCTTATGGATTGGTTGCTCTGACAGCCGCGTTCCCGCAGAACGCCTGACCGGCCTCGAGCCGGGTGAACTGTTCGTCCATCGCAACGTGGCGAACCTCGTTATCCACACCGATCTTAACTGCCTGTCGGTGGTGCAGTATGCGGTAGATGTGCTGGAAGTCGAACACATCATCATCTGCGGCCACCTGGGCTGCGGCGGCGTGCAGGCGGCGGTGGAAAACCCGGAACTGGGGTTGATCGACAACTGGCTGCTGCACATTCGCGATCTGTGGTACAAGCACAGCTCGCTGCTGGGCGAGCTGCCGCCGGAACAGCGTTTCGACATGCTGTGCGAGATCAACGTCATTGAGCAAGTGTACAACCTGGGCCACTCCACCATCATGCAGTCCGCCTGGAAGCGCGGCCAGAAGGTGATGATCCACGGTTGGGTGTACGGCATTCAGGACGGCCGTCTGCGCGATATGGAAGTGCTGGCGACCAGCCGCGAGAGCCTGGAGATGGGCTACCGCAAAGCGATAGCCAAACTGAAGCAGGATAAAGGCGTATAACCCCGCCGCGGGCGCGGCTTGCCGCGCCCCACATCCAATTACTCGTCCAGCAGCACCACTTTGCCGACGTACGGCAGGTGACGGTAGCGCTGAGCGTAGTCGATGCCATACCCCACCACGAACTCATCCGGGATCGAGAAGCCGACATATTCGACCGGCACCTGCACTTCACGGCGCTCAGGTTTGTCCAGCAAGGTACAAATCGCCAGCGATTTCGGCCCGCGCAGCGCCAAAATCTCGCGCACTTTGTTCAGCGTGTTGCCGGAATCGATGATGTCTTCCACGATCAGCACGTCTTTGCCGCGAATGTCTTCGTCCAGATCCTTGAGGATCTTCACGTCGCGGGTGGTGGACATACCGCTGCCGTAGCTGGAGGCGGTCATAAAGTCGACTTCGTGCGGCACGTCGATCGCGCGGCAGAGATCGGCCATGAACATGAAGGAGCCGCGCAGCAGCCCGACCAGTACCATGTCGCTGCCGCTGTCGCGGTAATGTTCGGTGATCTGGTGGCCAAGTTCGGCGATACGGGTCTTAACTTCCTGCTCGGAAATCATTACGTCTACAGTGTGTTTCATAGTATTCAGGTCAGTTGCCGGAAGAAAGGCGCAGAGTTTAGCATAGGCCGTTACGACTTGCCTCTCTCCCGGACAGGGGAGTTTTCTTTATTAAGGGTATTCCTGACGAGCGTGCAGGACACTCACTATTTCAATATGTGCAGCCAGCACGCGGTAAACCACAATGTAATTAGGATGAACAACCATTTCACGAGTCCCGTTCACCCTGCCAGGCCGGAATAGATAAGGATGTTCCGCTAACGGGATAACCGACTCTTCGATACGTTGCAACAAAGCCTCAGCGGCAAGTGGATTTCGCTCAGCGATAAAAGCCAGCAGCGTATATAAACCCGTTTTTGCTTCGTCAGTCCATTTAACGGTTAACATAAGGGTCAGGCCGATTTTCTTTTGGCTTTCGCCTGCTCGATAATGTGACGAGCACCAGCCATGACTTCATCATGGGGGATACGGGGGGTGTCGCTATTGACAGAAGATTCCACGGTGCTTCTGAACCAACGATCGTAGCTATCAGCCTGTTCTTGAGTCTCAAACTCAGAGACGATGGGATCCAATTTTGTCGGCATGACGCGCTCCTCAACAGCTGATATTTTAATCAGTATAACGGCTTCCTTTCATTGAACCAAGCGGTGGCGACGCGAGCGCACCGCCACCTGAGCGATGAACCGCGATCAGTCGTCGACGGTAAAGCCCATCATCATGCCGGTATCTTCATGCTCCAACAGGTGGCAGTGGGCCATATACGCATGTTCGCTGCTTGCCGGATGATCGAAACGCACCAGCACTTCGCTGCGCCAACCTTCGACGCGCACCGTGTCCTTCCAGCCGCTGCGATGCGCCGCCGGCGGTTTGCCGTTTTCCGAAAGGATACGGAACTGGGTGCCGTGAATGTGGAACGGGTGCAGCATCATGTCGCCCTCACCGGAAATGGTCCATTTTTCATACTGGCCCCGTTTGGCGGCAAACATCGGTTTGTTCATGTCGAAGGCCTTGCCGTTGATCATGTTGCCATGGCTGAAATCGAACGGTTTGGCTTTGCTCTGCGCGCCGCCGTGATCCATCCCGGCCATCTTGCCATGATCCATGCCCTTCATGTTGCCGTGGTCCATGCCCTGCATGCCGCCCTTCTCCATGCCTTTCATGTCTCCAGCACCCGTCGCTCCATGATTCATGCTCATGCCAGCCATCGCCTGGTGACCATAACGATCCATCAGCGCCTGCATGCCGAGCATATCCAGCTGCGGATCCATCATCAGCTGCAGCCAACGCTCCTGGATACCAGTGGTGGCAGGCAATGTCGGCAGCTTCACCAGGCTGTCCGGCATGGTTTTGATACCCTGTGCCAACGACGGCTGAATGCGCAACACCGGCAGCGGCTGAT
This sequence comes from Serratia bockelmannii, assembly GCF_008011855.1. GTDB lineage: Bacteria > Pseudomonadota > Gammaproteobacteria > Enterobacterales > Enterobacteriaceae > Serratia > Serratia bockelmannii. Next base: position 324,797 of record NZ_VOUX01000003.1, on the reverse strand, counting down.
CGAACGGAGCCAGCGTCATGCCCATCTGTTTCACCGGCAGCGTCACGATATCGAACGCTTTCCCGTCGGAGGCATCCACCAGCACTTCAAAGCGTTCGCCCATCAGCATCGGCAGCTCGGTCAGCTTCACCGGCTCAGCCAGGAAACCGCCGTCGCTGGCGATAACATACAGCGGACGGTTGTCACTGGCCGCCAGATTCAACGAGCGGGCGTTGCAACCGTTGAGAAAACGCAGACGCAGCCAGCCGCGCGACGCCAGATGTTGCGGATACTGCGCGCCGTTGGTGAACATGCGATCGCCAAACCAGCCTACCGCCGCGCTCATCACGTCCAGGCGGTATTCGATCTGCGCGTCTTTGCCCAGCCGCTTATCCTGCAGGATCACCGGAATATCATCCTGCCCCCAGGTTTTCGGCAGCGGCAGTTTGGCGCTTTCATCGTCTTCCAGCAGCACCAACCCCGCCAGCCCCATCATCACCTGGCTGCCGGTTTTACCGTGCGTGTGCGGGTGGAACCAGCAGGTAGCGGCCGGTTGTTCGACGGTGAAATTCACCGTGCGCGTCGCGCCGGGGTGGATCAGCGCCTGCGGGCCGCCATCGACGTCGCCGGGAATTTCCAGCCCGTGCCAGTGGACGGTACTGGCCTCCGCCAGGCTGTTTTTGATATCGACCGTCACCGGCTGGCCACGCTGCAGCTTCACCGCCGGCCCGAGCAGCGCGCCGTTGAATCCCCAGGTTTTGGTGGCGGCACCGGGCAACCAGCGGGTTTCACCCGCCTGCAGCGCCAGCGCAATCTTTCCCTGCGCGTCCGGCATCAACAGCGGCGGTACCGGCAAGGCCGGCCGATCGGCCGCCCAAGCGGCCCTGCTCCATAACGGCAATGCGCTCGCCGCGCCCAGCGCAGCGGTTAATTTAATAAAATCACGGCGTAACATCGCTGACTCCCTTTTCTCAGTGACATAACTCAATGCCGTCAGCCTAAACCTTCCCCCAGGCGGAAGGTCAAGCCTTTCCTGGCGGTATTTTAAGCTATGCCTCACAATCAAGAGAGTATGACCGGCACGCGCGACGCCGGCCCGGCAGCAATAAAATTTGGTGCCTTTACAGGCAAGTGTGGTAACGTCAGCAGACGACAAACAGGCCTATTTCATGATGAAAAAAACAACGTTATCGATGCTGTTGCTGGCGATGCTGGGCTTCTCCAACGCCAGTCTGGCGCTGAATGAATCCGAGGCGGAAGATCTGGCCGATCTGACGGCGGTATTTATTTATTTGAAAAATGATTGCGGCTACAACGATTTGCCAAATGCGCAAATCAAACGCGCCATTGTCTATTTCGCGCAACAAAACCGCTGGGATTTGAGCAACTACAACAGCTTTAACATGAAGGCGCTGGGCGAAGACAGCTATCGCGATCTCAGCGGCATCGCCATTCCAACGCCTAAGAAGTGCAAATCGCTGGCGCGCGACTCTTTGAGCCTGCTGGCCTACGCCAACTAATTCCGCCCCTCTCCCCCACCCGCCTTTCGCTCTCTCTGTCTGAAATTCAACCGTGCATCGCCAGACAGAGTTAGCTATGATGTTGCGCCGATTTTTCATGGCTGTTATTACGGAGTTTCCCGCACATGACCCAGAAAGAAATTTGGTACGAAACGCTGCATACGGGCTTCGGCCAGTATTTCTCGGTAGAGAAGGTGCTGTACCGCGAGAAGACCGATCATCAGGATCTGGTGATCTTCGAGAACCCGGTCCTGGGGCGCGTGATGGCGCTCGACGGCGTGGTGCAAACCACCGAGCGTGACGAGTTCATCTATCACGAAATGCTGACCCACGTGCCGCTGCTGGCGCATGGCCAGGCGAAGAAAGTGCTGATCATCGGCGGCGGCGACGGCGGCATGCTGCGCGAAGTCAGCCGGCATCCTGGCGTGGAGCAGATCACCATGGTCGAGATCGACGCCGGTGTCGTCGAGTTCTGCCGCCAATACCTGCCCAACCACAGCGCCGGCGCCTATGACGATCCGCGCTTCAAGTTGGTGATCGACGACGGCGTCAACTTCGTGAATCAAACCGACGAAACGTTCGATGTGATCATCTCCGACTGCACCGATCCGATCGGCCCCGGCGAAAGCCTGTTCACCTCGGCGTTTTATGAAGGCTGCGCCCGCTGCCTGAATGAGGGCGGCATTTTCGTTGCGCAGAACGGCGTCTGCTTCCTGCAACAGGATGAGGCGGTCAACAGCCACGCCAAACTGAACCGCTACTTTACCGACGTCAGCTTCTATCAGGCAGCGATCCCGACCTATTACGGCGGCATCATGACCTTTGCCTGGGCGAGCCAGAACCCGGCACTGCGCCAGCGCGATCTGCCTACCCTGCAACAGCGCTTTAACCAAAGCGGCCTACACTGCCGTTATTACAACCCGGCAATTCACGTCGGCAGCTTTGCCCTGCCGCAATATTTGCTCAATGCCCTGAACGTAACACGTTAAGCGAGAAGATAAAGGAGGTGGCCTAAATTGCATAAGCTAAAACTGCACGGCTTCAACAACCTGACCAAGAGCCTGAGTTTTTGTATTTACGATATTTGTTATGCCAAAACCGCGGACGATCGCGACGGCTATATCGCCTACATAGACGAACAATATAACGCCAACCGGCTGACCGAGATCCTGAGCGAGACCTGCTCGATCATCGGCGCCAATATTCTGAACATCGCGCGTCAGGACTACGAGCCGCAGGGCGCCAGCGTCACCATCCTGGTCAGCGAAGAGCCCATTGATCCGAAAGACGTCGATACGTCGGAACACCCAGGCCCGTTGCCGAATACGGTCGTCGCGCACCTGGACAAAAGCCATATCTGCGTACATACCTACCCGGAAAGCCATCCGGAAGGCGGGCTATGCACCTTTCGCGCCGATATCGAGGTCTCGACCTGCGGCGTCATTTCGCCCCTCAAGGCGCTGAACTACTTAATTCACCAGCTGGAATCCGACATCGTCACCATGGACTATCGCGTGCGCGGTTTTACCCGCGACGTGAACGGCGTGAAACATTACATCGATCACGAGATCAACTCGATCCAGAACTTTATGTCGGAAGACATCAAGGCGCTGTACCACATGATGGACGTGAACGTTTACCAGGAAAATATCTTCCATACCAAGATGTTGCTGAAAGATTTCGATCTGAAGCACTACCTGTTTAACGCGGAGCCGGAGGCGTTGAGCGCAGCCGAACGCAAGCAGATCACCGATCTGTTATGGAAAGAGATGCAGGAAATCTATTACGGCCGCAATATTCCGCATCTGTGATGGAAAGGGCGCGGCACGCCGCGCCCTGATGCTTAGTACTTCAGCATGAAAGAACGATAGGCCTTCAACACCAGCAGGAAGTCCTCAACGCCGCAGAATGAGAGGCTTTCTTCGTCGTAGTAGTTCATCCCCTCTTCCATTTCATCGCCCTCGAACTCCAGCTGATTGGCACGGATCATCACTTCTTCACCATCCATCAGCAGCGTATATTCATGGCCTTCCAGCTGCCATTGACGCTCGCTGCCTTTGACCTCGGCCGCACCGGCTTCAATCCGGTCCAGCAGGTTGAAATCGCCTTTAACTTCTTCGTTGATCCAGTGGCCAATCGCTTCATGCCCCATCGAAAATCTGACGATCACCTGACCGGTGACGTCACGCAGAAATTCGTAATCCATAGCATGCCCTCCTGAGCCCTTTTTCTTAGTGTAAACATAAATGGCGGACTAACTCAGTGAGCGCTCGCAAAGTTGGCAACTGAGCAAAATAAAACGGGAGGCCAAGGCCTCCCGTTAAACAGTTGCGCAATATAGCGGCTTACACGGCGGTTTGGAAGATCACGCCGTCGGCTTTTTCGGTGTACTGCCCCAGCTGGTCAAAGTTCAGGTAGCGGTAGGTATCCGCCGCCGTCTTGTCGACCTGCGCCATATAGGTCTGGTACTCGTCCGGCGTCGGCAGGCGGCCCAACAGGGACGCTACCGCGGCCAGTTCGGCAGACGCCAGATAGACGTTGGCACCGGTGCCCAGACGGTTCGGGAAGTTACGGGTCGAGGTGGAGACCACCGTCGCGCCGTCCGCCACGCGCGCCTGGTTGCCCATGCACAGCGAGCAGCCCGGGATCTCGATACGCGCACCGCTCTTGCCGAAGACGCTGTAGTAGCCTTCTTCGGTCAGCTGAGCCGCATCCATCTTGGTTGGCGGCGCCACCCACAGACGGGTCGGCAGCTGGCCCTTGTGCTGATCCAGCAGCTTGCCGGCCGCGCGGAAGTGGCCGATGTTGGTCATGCAAGAACCGATGAACACTTCATCGATTTTGCTGTTGGCCACGTCGGACAGCAGGCGTGCATCGTCAGGATCGTTCGGCGCGCACAGGATCGGCTCTTTGATCTCGTTCAGATCGATGTCGATCACCGCTGCGTATTCCGCATCCGCATCGCCTTCCAGCAGTTGCGGATCCGCCAGCCATTTTTCCATGCCCTGAATACGGCGCTCCAGCGTACGGCGATCGCCGTAGCCTTCGGAGATCATCCACTTCAGCAGCACGATGTTGGAGTTCAGATACTCTTCGATCGGCGCCTTGTCCAGCTTGATGGTACAACCGGCTGCGGAACGTTCGGCGGACGCATCGGTCAGCTCAAACGCCTGCTCGACCTTCAGGTCCGGCAGGCCTTCGATCTCCAGAATGCGGCCGGAGAAGATGTTTTTCTTGCCCTTCTTCTCGACGGTCAGCAGCCCTTGCTGGATCGCGTAGTAAGGGATGGCGTGCACCAGATCGCGCAGGGTGATGCCCGGCTGCATTTTGCCTTTGAAGCGCACCAGCACCGACTCAGGCATATCCAGCGGCATCACGCCGGTCGCGGCGGCAAACGCCACCAGGCCGGAACCGGCCGGGAAGGAGATGCCGATCGGGAAGCGGGTGTGGGAATCGCCGCCGGTGCCGACGGTGTCAGGCAGCAGCATACGGTTCAGCCAAGAGTGGATCACGCCGTCGCCCGGACGCAGCGAGACGCCGCCGCGGTTCATGATGAAGTCAGGCAGCGTGTGGTGCGTGGTCACGTCGACCGGTTTCGGGTACGCGGCGGTGTGGCAGAACGACTGCATGACCAGATCGGCGGAGAAGCCGAGGCAGGCCAGGTCTTTCAGTTCATCGCGGGTCATCGGGCCGGTGGTGTCCTGAGAACCGACGGAGGTCATCTTCGGTTCGCAGTATTCGCCAGGGCGAATGCCGGCGACGCCGCAGGCGCGGCCGACCATTTTCTGCGCCAGCGAGAAGCCTTTGCTGCTCGCGGCAACCGGTTTGGCGATACGGAACACGTCGCTGTGCGGCAGGCCCAGCGCTTCGCGCGCCTTGGTGGTCAGGCCGCGGCCGATGATCAGCGGGATACGGCCGCCGGCGCGCACTTCATCCAGCAGCACGTCGGTTTTCAGCTCGAAGTTGGCGATCAGCGCACCGGTCTCGTGGTTGCGTACTTCACCTTTGTACGGGTAAACGTCGATCACGTCGCCCATGTTCAGCTCGGACACGTCCACTTCGATCGGCAATGCGCCAGCATCTTCCATGGTGTTGAAGAAGATAGGTGCAATCTTGCCGCCCAGCACCACGCCGCCGCCGCGCTTGTTCGGCACGTGCGGGATGTCATCACCCATGAACCACAGCACCGAGTTGGTGGCGGATTTACGGGAGGAACCGGTGCCGACCACGTCGCCGACGTAGGCCAGCGGGAAGCCTTTCTTGTTCAGCAGCTCGATCTGTTTGATCGGGCCAACGCTGCCCGGCTGATCCGGCACGATGCCTTCACGTTCGTTTTTCAACATCGCCAGCGCGTGCAGCGGGATGTCAGGACGCGACCAGGCGTCCGGCGCCGGAGAAAGGTCATCGGTGTTGGTTTCGCCGGTGACTTTGAACACGGTGACGGTGATCTTTTCCGCCAGCTCAGGGCGCGACAGGTACCATTCGGCATCGGCCCAGGACTGCATGATCTGTTTGGCGTGCGGGTTACCGGCCTTAGCCTTATCTTCCACGTCGTAGAAGTTGTCGAACATCAGCAGCGTGTGGGACAGCGCTTTAGCGGCGATAGGCGCCAGCTTTTCGTTGTCCAGGGCATCGATCAGCGGATGAATGTTATAACCGCCCTGCATGGTGCCTAACAGTTCAATGGCTTTCTCGGGGGTAACCAGGGGGGATGTCGCTTCGCCTTTGGCGATGGCCGCCAGGAAACCTGCTTTGACGTAGGCGGCTTCGTCGACGCCCGGTGGAACACGGTTAATCAGCAGGTCTAACAGGAATTCTTCTTCGCCTTTTGGCGGATTCTTCAGTAGTTCGACCAGCGCGGCCATTTGGGTGGCGTCTAGCGGCTTAGGGGCGATGCCCTCAGCAGCACGCTCGGCTACGTGCTTACGGTATTCTTCTAGCACGACGTTCTCCTCGCTCTCATTGTCATTTATTGTGCCTGGCGTATATGCAAACCGGGTTTATACCCTTGGGGTTTCACTCTGTGGCTAGGCGATCGGCCCGTAAAGGCCCCGAAACGGTGATTGGGGCAAACAAGCACGGTCAAACAGCGTTACAGCATGAAAGACTGATGGGTAGAGCGCACGGCGATATTGATGCCATCTATCCTGACGGGGCACTGCTGTCGATGTCCTGGACTGTAAGGTACAGTGCCCGGTTCCGCTCAGCCAGCATATCAGGATTTGAAACGGTTGTTAATTCGTTCACATAAAAGCAACATTAAATCTTTGCTGAATCGTTGAGCGCAGCGTAATCGGCTGCCGGACTAGCAGGGCATTATATCCATATAGTTAGAGTGGATATAAGCAGGAGGATCGGAATTTGGCGCAGCGGCCACAAAAATACCGCTTGGTGCATCTGAGCAAAAAAAAAACGGCCCCTTCTCAGGAGCCGCTTGTTAACCGGTCAAGCCAGCAGAATTACTTCTTCTTGGCTTTCGGGTTAGGCAGGTCGGTGATGCTGCCTTCGTAGATTTCCGCCGCCAGGCCCACGGATTCGTGCAGGGTCGGGTGAGCGTGGATGGTCAGCGCGATGTCTTCCGCGTCGCAGCCCATCTCGATAGCCAGACCGATTTCACCCAGCAGCTCGCCGCCGTTGGTGCCGACAATCGCGCCACCGATGATGCGGTGAGTTTCTTTGTCGAAGATCAGTTTGGTCATGCCGTCTGCACAGTCGGAAGCGATCGCACGGCCGGAAGCCGCCCACGGGAAGGTGGAGGTTTCGTAGCTGATGCCTTTCTCTTTCGCTTCTTTCTCGGTCAGACCCACCCATGCCACTTCCGGCTCGGTGTAAGCGATGGATGGGATCACTTTCGGATCGAAGTAGTGCTTCATGCCGGCGATAACTTCTGCGGCAACGTGGCCTTCGTGCACGCCTTTGTGCGCCAGCATCGGCTGACCGACGATGTCGCCGATAGCGAAGATGTGCGGCACGTTGGTGCGCAGCTGTTTGTCGACGTTGATGAAGCCACGCTCGTCAACTTCAACACCGGCTTTACCGGCATCCAGCAGTTTGCCGTTCGGCACGCGGCCGATCGCCACCAGCACCGCGTCGTAACGCTGTGGTTCTGCCGGCGCTTTTTTACCTTCCATCGTGACGTAGATGCCGTCTTCTTTGGCTTCTACTGCGGTCACTTTGGTTTCCAGCATCAGGTTGAACTGCTTGCTGATACGTTTGGTGAAGACTTTCACCACGTCTTTATCTGCCGCCGGGATAACCTGATCGAACATTTCAACGACGTCGATCTGTGAACCCAGCGCATGGTATACGGTGCCCATTTCCAGGCCGATGATGCCGCCGCCCATAACCAGCAGACGCTCTGGGACGGTTTTCAGCTCCAGCGCATCGGTGGAATCCCACACGCGTGGATCTTCATGAGGAATGAATGGCAGTTGGATCGGACGAGAACCTGCAGCGATGATGGCGTTGTCGAAGTTGATGGTGGTTGGGCCGTTTTCGCCTTCCACAACCAGGGTGTTAGCGCCGGTGAACTTGCCCAAGCCGTTGACCACTTTCACTTTACGGCCTTTCGCCATGCCAGCCAGACCGCCGGTCAGCTGAGTGATGACTTTTTCTTTCCAGACGCGCACTTTGTCGATGTCGGTTTTCGGCTCGCCGAAAACGATGCCGTGTTCGGCCAGCGCTTTGGCTTCTTCGATCACTTTGGCAACGTGCAGCAGTGCTTTGGAAGGGATACATCCCACGTTCAGGCAAACCCCGCCCAGAGTGGAATAACGTTCAACCAGAACGGTTTCAAGACCTAAGTCAGCGCAACGAAAGGCTGCAGAGTAACCTGCCGGGCCCGCCCCAAGTACCACGACCTGAGTTTTAATTTCAGTACTCATCATGACCTCTTAATTGATTGTCCGGCGGGTCAGACGTCATTTTTATTGCTAATCGATCTCATAACGCCCTTCATCCACCGGGACGCTTACACCGCGAGCAGTTTACAGAATTGTTAATAATCTGCAAAGCGTGTTCGAGTGACCCGTGTCTCAACAATTTTGTCGAGTTGTGCAAAATCCGACAAAACTGCTACAGAATCGTCAGGGGCGCAGCATGCTGCGCCCCTTTTGCATTACATCACCAGACGGCGAATGTCGGACAACATGTTGTTGATGATGGTGATGAAGCGCGCACCATCGGCACCGTCAATAACGCGGTGGTCGAAGGACAGCGACATCGGCATCATCAGGCGCGGCATGAACTCTTTACCGTTCCAGACCGGCTCCATCGCAGACTTGGAGACGCCCAGGATAGCCACTTCCGGCGCGTTGACGATCGGCGCGAAGTGAGTCGTCCCGATGCCGCCCAGGCTGGAGATGGTGAAGCAGCCGCCCTGCATCTCGCCCGCGGTCAACTTGCCGTCGCGCGCTTTCTTGGAGATGGCCATCAGTTCGCGAGACAGCTCAGTGATGCTCTTCTTGTTCACGTCCTTGAACACCGGAACCACCAGGCCGTTCGGGGTATCTACCGCCACGCCGATGTTGATGTATTTCTTCAGCGTCAGCTTCTGGCCATCTTCGGACAGCGAGCTGTTGAAGCGCGGCATCTGCTCCAGAGCGGCAGCAACGGCTTTCATGATGAACACGACAGGCGTGAACTTCACGTCCAGCTTGCGCTTGGCCGCTTCTTCGTTCTGTTGCTTGCGGAACGCTTCCAGATCGGTGATGTCGGTTTTGTCGAAGTGAGTCACGTGCGGGATCATCACCCAGTTGCGGCTCAGGTTCGCGCCAGAGATCTTCTGGATGCGGCCCATTTCAACTTCTTCGATCTCGCCGAACTTGCTGAAGTCCACTTTCGGCCATGGCAACATGCCTGGCAGACCGCCGCCGGCAGCAGCCGGAGCTGCTTCAGCGCGTTTCACCGCGTCTTTCACGTAAGTCTGAACGTCTTCGCGCAGGATGCGGCCTTTACGACCGGTGCCTTTCACTTTCGCCAGGTTAACGCCGAATTCACGCGCCAGACGACGAATGACCGGGGTCGCGTGCACGTATGCCGCGTTCTCGGCGAACTCGCCTTTGTCGTCAGCTTTCGCAGCCGGAGCGGCGGCTTTAGCGGCGGCCGGCGCCGGCGCAGCGTCCGCTTTAGCGGCTGGAGCGGCGGCGGCGGCAGGCGCAGCGCCTTCCACTTCGAACACCATGATCAGGGAGCCGGTTTTCACTTTGTCGCCGGTCGCGATCTTGATCTCTTTCACGGTACCCGCGAACGGAGCAGGCACTTCCATGGAGGCCTTGTCGCCTTCCACGGTGATCAGAGACTGCTCGGCGGCAACCTTGTCGCCCACCTTAACCATCACCTCGGTCACTTCGACTTCGTCACCGCCGATATCCGGCACGGCGACGTCTTTGGCCGCAGAGGCCGCAGGCGCTGCAGCGGCGGCAGGAGCTTCAGCCGCAGCCGGGGCGGCAGCGGAAGCGGCGCCAGCCACTTCGAACACCATGATCAGGGAACCGGTTTTCACTTTGTCGCCGGTCGCGATCTTGATCTCTTTCACGGTGCCCGCGAACGGCGCAGGGACTTCCATGGAAGCCTTGTCGCCTTCCACAGTGATCAGGGACTGCTCGGCTTCCACCTTGTCGCCCACTTTCACCAGGATCTCGGTCACTTCGACTTCGTCGGCGCCGATGTCCGGCACAGCAACGTCTTTGGCCGCAGCGGCAGCCGGGGCAGCTGCTGCTGCCGCCGGTTTTTCTTCCGCTTTCGCCGCCGGTGCAGCTTCCGCTGCGCCTGCCGCTTCGAAGATCATGATCAGTTTGCCGGTTTCGGTTTTATCGCCGACCGCCACTTTAATCTCTTTCACCACGCCCGCCTGAGGGGATGGCACTTCCATGGAAGCCTTGTCGCCTTCCACGGTGATCAGCGATTGTTCCGCTTCAACTTTATCGCCGACCTTCACCAGAATCTCGGTGATTTCGACTTCATCTGCACCGATGTCCGGTACGTTGATTTCGATAGACATTATTCAGTACCTCTTAGGCCAGACGCGGGTTAACTTTTTCCGGGTTGATATCGAATTTCTTGATTGCATCAGCAACCACAGAAGCTTCAATCTCACCGCGTTTAGCCAGTTCCCCCAGAGCAGCAACCACCACGTAAGATGCATCGACTTCGAAGTGGTGACGCAGGTTTTCGCGGCTGTCCGAACGACCGAAGCCGTCGGTGCCCAGTACGCGATAATCGCTGGCCGGCACATAAGTACGAACCTGTTCAGCGAACAGTTTCATGTAGTCGGTAGACGCTACCGCTGGCGCGTCGCTCATCACCTGAGCGATGTAAGGCACGCGTGGCGTTTCGGTTGGGTGCAGCATGTTCCAACGCTCGCAATCCTGGCCGTCGCGCGCCAGTTCGGTGAACGAGGTCACACTGTAGGTGTCGGAACCCACGCCGTAGTCCTTCGCCAGGATCTGCGCAGCTTCGCGCACGTGGCGCAGGATAGCGCCGGAGCCCAGCAGCTGTACCTTGCCTTTGCTGCCTTCCAGCGTTTCCAGCTTGTAGATACCCTTGCGGATACCTTCTTCCGCACCCTGCGGCATCGCAGGCATGTGGTAGTTTTCGTTCAGCGTGGTCAGGTAGTAGTACACGTTTTCTGGGTTGTCGCCATACATGCGCACCAGACCGTCGTGCATGATCACCGCCACTTCGTACGCGTAAGCCGGATCGTAAGAGATGCAGTTAGGGATGGTCAGAGACTGAATGTGACTGTGGCCATCTTCGTGCTGCAGACCTTCGCCGTTCAGGGTAGTACGGCCCGAGGTCCCGCCGATCAGGAAGCCACGCGCCTGTTGGTCGCCCGCTGCCCAGCACAGGTCGCCGATACGTTGGAAACCGAACATCGAGTAGTAGATGTAGAACGGAATCATCGGCAGATCGTTGGTGCTGTAGGAAGTCGCTGCGGCCAGCCAGGAAGAGGCTGCACCCAGTTCGTTGATGCCTTCCTGCAGGATTTGACCTTTCTCGTCTTCTTTGTAGTAAGCAACCTGCTCACGGTCCTGCGGGGTGTACTGCTGGCCGTTCGGGCTGTAGATACCGATCTGACGGAACAGACCTTCCATACCGAAGGTACGCGCTTCGTCGGCGATGATTGGCACCAGGCGATCTTTGATCGACTTGTTCTTCAGCATCACGTTCAGGGCACGCACGAAGGCGATAGTGGTGGAGATCTCTTTGTTCTGCTCTTCCAGCAGCGAGCTGAAATCTTCCAGCGCCGGCATTTCCAGCTTCTGGGTGAACTCCGGCAGACGGGTTGGCACGTAGCCTTTCAGCGCCTGGCGACGTTCGTGCAGGTATTTGTACTCTTCGGATTCTTTCTCGAAGGTGATGTACGGCAGTTTTTCGATGTCAGCATCGGCAACCGGCACATTGAAACGATCGCGGAAGTGGTGAACCCCTTCCATGTTCATTTTCTTCACCTGGTGAGCGATGTTTTTACCTTCCGCGGTTTCACCCATGCCGTAACCTTTGATGGTGTGGGCCAGGATAACGGTCGGTTTGCCTTTGGTGTCCTGCGCTTTTTTCAGTGCAGCGAAGATTTTCTTCGGATCGTGACCACCACGGTTCAGCGCCCAGATTTCGTCGTCGGTCATGTCTTTGACCAGCGCCGCGGTTTCCGGGTAACGGCCGAAGAAGTGCTCGCGCACGTAAGCGCCGTCTTTGGATTTGAAGGTCTGGTAGTCGCCGTCCAGGGTCTCGTTCATCAGCTGAACCAGTTTACCGCTGGTGTCTTTGCGCAGCAGCTCATCCCAACGGCCGCCCCAGATCACTTTCAGCACCTGCCAGCCTGCGCCGGAGAAGATACCTTCCAGTTCGTTGATGATCTTGCCGTTACCAGTGACCGGGCCGTCCAGGCGCTGCAGGTTGCAGTTGATGACGAACACCAGGTTGTCCAGCTTCTCGCGAGTCGCGATGGTGATGGCGCCTTTGGATTCCGGCTCATCCATCTCACCGTCGCCCAGGAAGGCGTAAACGGTCTGCTCAGAGGTGTCTTTCAGGCCGCGGTGTTCCAGGTATTTCAGGAACTTCGCCTGATAGATGGCGCTGATTGGGCCCAGGCCCATGGATACGGTCGGGAACTGCCAGAATTCCGGCATCAGCTTAGGATGCGGGTAAGAGGACAGGCCGTTGCCGTGCACTTCCTGACGGAAGTTGTTCATCTGTTCTTCGGTCAGGCGGCCTTCAAGGAAGGCACGCGCGTAAACGCCCGGAGAGATGTGGCCCTGGAAGTACACCAGGTCGCCGCCGTCTTTCTCGTTGCGTGCGCGGAAGAAGTGGTTAAAGCAGACTTCATAGAAGGTCGCGGAAGACTGGAAGGAAGCCATGTGGCCGCCCAGCTCCAGGTCTTTTTTGGATGCGCGCAGAACGGTCATGATCGCGTTCCAACGGATCGCAGAGCGAATGCGGCGTTCCAGATCCAGGTTGCCTGGGTAGGCCGGTTCGTCTTCTACCGCGATGGTGTTGACGTAGTTGTGCGCTGCAGCACCGGCCGCAACGTTAACGCCGCCTTTGCGGGCTTCTCCCAATACCTGATCAATCAGAAACTGAGCTCGCTCAACACCCTCTTCACGGATGACCGATTCGATCGCCTGCAGCCAGTCGCGGGTTTCGATCGGATCCACGTCATTGTTTAAACGTTCTGACATGGTGGTATTCCTTATCTGTCTAATGGTTTGTTTGGAGCCTGTCTTCCTGTGCTCTGTGCAAAAACACACGAAGACAGGCCCATCAGTTTAGTTGCCGCTTAAGTACTTAACTAAGTACCTCGAACTTAACCCCCGCAGGCTGGTGTACCCTGAAGAGGACAGCTCTTAATCCTTGCGTTGCTGGAGACGCCGTAGCGATCTCTCGCGCCGAGTATGCTCCCGGCTGAGATCCAGCAAGATTTCCTCGATAAACGCCAAGTGGCGATGCGAGGCTTCACGGGCCTTTTCCGGCTCGCGTGCCACAATCGCCTCAAAAATTCCGGCGCGGTGGCTGCTCACTTTTGCCAACATCTCACGGCGCGAGTAGAGCAATTCAAAGTTCTGACGCACGTTCTGTTCCAGCATCGGCCCCATGCAGCGTAGCAGGTGAAGTAACACAACGTTGTGAGCGGCTTCAGTCACGGCTATTTGATACTGCATGACCGCATCGGCCTCGGCGTCGAGATCGCCGCTGTCTTGAGCCTGTTGAATCACGATGTGGCAATCGCGGATGCGCGCCAGATCTTCATCGGTGCCGCGCAGCGCCGCGTAATAGGCGGCAATGCCTTCCAGCGCGTGACGGGTTTCCAGCAGATCGAACTGTGATTCGGGATGGTCGGCCAACAGCTCGGCCAGCGGATCGCTGAAGCTCTGCCACAGATTAGTTTGCACGAAGGTGCCGCCACCCTGACGGCGCAGGAGCAGCCCTTTCGCTTCAAGGCGCTGAATGGCCTCTCTCAGAGAAGGACGGGAGACATCAAATTGTTTCGCCAGCTCGCGCTCCGGAGGCAGTTTTTCGCCTGGGCGCAGTGTCCCCTCGAGGATCAGGTATTCGAGCTGTTGCTCGATAACATCTGACAACTTGGGTTGGCGGATTTTGCTGTAGGCCATGAGTGAATTCTTCTCTGCGAATGGCGCGGAGTCAATTGGTAATACCAATTTCAAAAACGTGACGGTAAAGTAACAAAGTATTCACCTCCTGTCCATACGGGCCTTGATCGAAATCAGGTTACCCGCACATTTTAACACCCCGCTGAAAACCCCGCTGCAAACCGGTAACGCCGTGATGGTATTACCATTTACGCGATGGGTTTGGGATTTAACTTTTACCAAACCTTACGCAAGGCAGAGTGCAAACTTTTTGCCCGAGTTTTATTGCATGGTTATGACGCTTTAATGAATGGCTATTTGGCGAGCAGCGCAACGGCGGTTCGTTCATTATTTGAACGCACCCCACCGTTCAGATCTACGTTATTTTTGCGCATTATGTGATTTGTTGCTTATTTCATGCACTGAATCCCCCCCGCCGTCACACAACCCGCATTTTGTTTCCTAAACTGCTGCAATCTTAATCACTCACACGACAAAGCAGGTGCAAACCGACGCGCATAACATTATTCTCTGCCAAACGGTAGCGGCGCCGTGGAATTAATAGCTATAACGCCGTAAATAAAACAAAACACACATCGTAACCACTGCTTTACAGGCAGGTGGGCATTCACAACGACAGAGGGTTAGATTGATGGATGGTCAACAGCAGGGTGACCAGCTGAAACGCGGCCTGAAAAACCGCCATATTCAGCTCATCGCCTTAGGTGGCGCAATCGGTACCGGGTTATTTCTCGGTATCGCTCAAACAATAAAAATGGCCGGCCCGTCAGTGCTTCTCGGCTACGCCATCGGCGGCTTCATTGCGTTTCTGATCATGCGCCAGCTGGGGGAAATGGTGGTGGAAGAGCCGGTCGCCGGTTCCTTCAGCCACTTCGCCTACAAATACTGGGGCAACTTCGCCGGCTTCGCCTCCGGCTGGAACTACTGGGTGCTGTATGTCCTGGTGGCGATGGCGGAGCTGACCGCGGTCGGCATCTACGTGCAGTACTGGTGGCCGGAGATCCCGACCTGGGTCTCCGCCGCGGTATTCTTCCTGGCGATCAACGCCATCAACCTCGCCAACGTTAAAGTTTACGGCGAGATGGAGTTCTGGTTCGCCATCATCAAGGTGGTGGCGATTATCGGCATGATCGTGTTCGGCGCCTACCTGCTGTTCAGCGGCATGGGCGGCCCGGAAGCCACCGTCACCAACCTGTGGGCGCAGGGCGGGTTCTTCCCGAACGGCGTCATGGGCCTGGTGATGGCGATGGCGGTGATCATGTTCTCCTTCGGCGGCCTCGAACTGGTTGGCATCACCGCCGCCGAAGCCGACAACCCGCAAAAGAGCATTCCGAAAGCCACCAATCAGGTGATCTACCGCATCCTGATCTTCTATATCGGTTCGCTGGCCATTCTGCTGTCGCTGTACCCGTGGGGCAAAGTGGTCGAAGGCGGCAGCCCGTTCGTGCTGATCTTCCACGCGCTGAACAGCAACCTGGTGGCGACCGTGCTGAACGTCGTGGTGCTCACCGCCGCGCTGTCGGTGTACAACAGCTGCGTCTACTGCAACAGCCGCATGCTGTACGGTCTGGCGCAGCAGGGCAACGGCCCGAAAAGCCTGCTGAAGGTCGACGGCCGCGGCGTGCCGGTGGTGGCCATCGGCATCTCCGCCCTCGCCACCGCGCTGTGCGTGCTGATTAACTACCTGATCCCGGGCCGTGCCTTCGAACTGCTGATGGCGTTGGTGGTGTCGGCGCTGGTGATCAACTGGGCGATGATCAGCCTGGCGCACCTGAAGTTCCGCGCCGCCAAAAACCGCGAAGGCGTGGTGCCGAAGTTCAAAGCGTTCTGGTACCCGTTCAGCAACTACCTGTGCCTGCTGTTCATGGCCGGCATCCTGGTGATCATGTACCTGACGCCGGGCATTCAAATCTCGGTGCTGCTGATCCCGGTATGGGTGGCGATCCTGGCCGTCGGTTACGCCATCAAACAGCGCAGCCAACGCGTCGACGGCGTCACCAGCCGTTGAATCCCGTGACCGCGCAATAAAATGGCCCGCAGATGCGGGCCATTTTTTTCGTCTGAACGCCGCTTACTTGCGCAGCGCTTTCACCTGCTCGGCGGTGACGTCCGCCGGCAAACCGCCCCAGGTCACCCGCAGGTAATTTACCAGTTCCGCCACGTCGGCATCGCTCAGACGCTCGCCGAAGCCCGGCATGCTCTGCATGCTTTCACCGTTCGGGAACTGCTGGGCCGGCAGGCCGTCCAGCACCGACACGATCAGGTTCTTGCCGTCCGCCTGGCGCAGCGTGGCGTTATCGCGCATCGCCGGTGCGACGTGCGGTTTGCCTTCGCCTTCGCGCGCATGACAGCCGGCGCACTGATCCAGATAGGTCATGCGCCCGGCATCGCTGCCCTGCCCCATTTTCACCGGCACCGCCGCTGGCGGCTGCTCGCCCATCAGATACAGCGCCAGCGCCTGATGGTCTTCTGGCGTCAAATGACGGGTGCTGAGATCCACCACCATATGCATCTCACTGAAGGCCGAACCCTGCGGCGCGAGGCCGGTGCCGAGGAAGCGGCTGACGTCCTGCGGCGTCCAGCCGCGCTGCGCCAGGCCGTGCGGCGTAATGTCCGGCGCCATGAAGCGGCCGAGATCGCCGCCCTGCATCGGCTTGCCGAGATCCATCTGCCCCAGCGCGCCGCGCGGCGTGTGGCATTCGCCACAGTGGCCCAGCACGTCGGCCAGATAGCGGCCGCGCTGCCATTGCGGCGAGTTGCCCTGCGAACTGGCCGGCAGCGGATCCTGGCTGCGGAACAGCAGGTTCCAGCCGATCAGCGCCATGCGCTGGTTGAACGGGAACGGCATCTCGTTGGCCGGAATGGCCACGTCCACCGCCGGGCGCGTCATCAGGTAAGCGTAGATGTCGTCGGCGTCCTGACGCGACATGCCCTTGTACGAGGTGTAAGGCATCGCCGGGTACAGGTGCCGCCCGCCCGGCGCCACGCCCTGCGTCAGCGCCAGGAAGAAGTCGTCCTTGCTCCAGCGCCCGATGCCGTGGTCGGCCGACGGCGTCAGGTTGCTGCCGTAAATCGTGCCGAACGGCGTGTCCAGCGGATAGCCGCCGGCCAACGGCGCCCCGCCGCTGGCGGTATGGCAGGCGGCGCAGTCGGCGGCCTGCGCCAGATAGCGGCCGCGCGCGATCTGTTCGGCGCTGGCGGTCACCTGCTGCACCGGGCCGTCGTAACGGCGGTTTTCCCGCCACCACAGCAGCGCAATCACCACGATCGCCACCAGCACAATCAACACTGCGAGACGTTTTTTCATTGCGCCGTCTCCTTCAGCAGGCCCGGCGTTTTCAGCACCACGTCGCGCACCGCTTCGTAGTAGCGCACGTAGCCGGTGCAGCGGCAGATGTGGCTGTCCAGCGCCTGCTCGATGGCGTTTTCCAGCTGTTCGCGGGCGATCGGCTCACGCTTGAGCTTTTCCACGAAAATGGTGGCGGCGTTGACGAAGCCCGGCGTGCAGTAGCCGCACTGGAAGCTGTAGTGCTCCAGAAACGCCTGCTGGATCGGCGACAGTTCAACCACCTCGCCCTGCTCGTCCACCTTGGCATGGCCTTCGACGGTACGCACTTTCTTGCCGTTGAAGAAATGCGCGCCGGTGATGCAGGTGCGCACCTCTTCGCTAGTGCCGCTCGGGTGATCGACGATCGCCACGCAGGCGTGGCAAATGCCCTGCCCGCAGCCGAGGCGCGAACCGGTCAGGTCAAGGTACTCGTGCAGGAAATCGATCATCATCAAGCCTTCCGGCACCTCGATCGGGCCGTACTGCTTTTCGTTGATGGTCAGGGAAATCGGCTGGGTTTTAATGCTCATTGTAATACCTCACGAATATTTTCTGCACGAACGGGCAAATCACGGAAACGGTGGCCGGTGGCGTCGGCGATGGCGTTGACCAGCGCGGCCACGATCGGGATCATCACCACCTCCGCCATGCCTTTCGGCGGATCGGTTTCCGACAGCGCCGGCAGGATGTCGCCGCTCTGCTTCCACACCGCCACGTCACTAGCGCGCGGCAGGTGGTAACGGTTGAAGTTCCAGGTGCCGTTGCCCGGGCCGTCTTCGTACAGTGGTAAATATTCGTGCAGCGCATGGCCGATCCCCATCGCCAGCCCGCCCTGCAGTTGGCCGGAAACCAGTTCCGGCACGATCAGGTTGCCACACTCCATGATCGAGTGGTGATTCAGCAATTCCACCTGGCCGGTGGCGATATCCACCGCCACTTCCGCCAGCGTGCCAACGGCGCTGTAGTAGGTCACCGCCGCATTGTTGCGCTGGGTCGGCGGATAATAGACCTGCCCGCGCGCCAGCGGTTTGAATTCGCCGCCGGCGTTGCGCAGCGCCATGCCGTCAACCGGCAGGCGCTCGCTTTTGCCGTTCAACGTGAAATCGGCCTCCGCCCACTGCCAGCGGTTGAACACGTGCACCGCCGCGCCGGTGACGCCGCCCATCTGATAAGCCGTCTTGGCCAGCAGCTCGAGGCTCAGCACCGACATGCCCGCCGCCGTCAGGCCGCCTTCGACCCAACGCGCATCTTCGCGCCGCACCACCAGCGGCGCCGCCTGGCCGCCGCCGATACCGGCCTGCCACAGCGCCATCGCCGCCGGCCACAGGCCGTGATCGAAGATCAGGCGCGCCGCTTCGCGGGTGCTGTGCGAGAAGTAATAGGCCGAATTGCTGGCGCTCGACGGCGAACAGTAGCTCGGCGTCCAGTTGGGGTTGGTTTGCAGCTTGTCCTGCTCTTCTTGCGACATCAGGTAAGGATCGCCGCTGGTGACCATCGGCAGTACCGACCAGTCGGTGACCGAGAAGTGCGCTTCGTCGGCCGGTTTGCCCAGCCACTGCGCGCACAGTACCGACTGCGAGGTCGACATGCCGGTGCCCATCTCCGCGCCGCTGTGATGCAGGGTGATGCGCCCGTCTTCGCTCAGCTCCACCCGGGCGAACGAGGTTTCCGCCCCGGTGCCGAAGTCTTTCTGCACGCAGCCGAAGCCAACGCCATAGCGCTTGCCGGGATAGCGGCTCTCAAACTTGGCCTTGCGTTCGGCGCGCTTGAGCCACATCTCATGCTTCGCCGCCTTCTCCAGCACTTCATCGGCGCGGATCGCACCGGCCGGGATCGCCCCTTGGGTATTTTTCATGCCGGATTTCAGCACGTTGCGCAGGCGGAACTCGATCGGGTCGATCTTCAGCTCGGCGGCCAGCTCATCCACCATCATCTCGGTGGCGGCCATGCTCTGCAGCGTGCCGTAACCGCGCGCCGAACCGGCGTCGATGGCGCGTGAGGCCAGCCCGACCGACGACAGATCGCTTTTTGGGAAGTAGTAAATCGACTGGGCGGCGGTCGCGCCGACCATCACCACCGAAGGGGTAAAGTTGCTGCGGCCGCCGCCGTCCGCCGTCATGTCACCGAGGAACGACTGCATAACGCCGGTCTGGCGATTCACCGCGATGCGATAGTTCATGTCGAACGCGTGGCGCTTCAGCGCCGTCTGGAACTGCTCGAAGCGGTCATTGGCCAGGCGCACCGGGTGGCCGTCGCCGTACATCGCCGCCACTGCGCCGTAATAGGGGAAGTTGTAGTGATCTTTCGAGCCGTAGCCCACGGTGTAGCACGGGTGCAGGATCAGCTGTTTCACCGGCGGGTTGCGCTTGGCCAGCATGCGCGGCATCTCGTCGGCCACTTCCTGCGGCGACTGGGTCGGCACCACCAGATGCAGGGTTTGCGTCTGCGCGTCGAACCAGCCGTTGGCGTTGTCCGGCTCCAGCGCCGAGGTATCGATCGACTGCGTGGTGTAGCGGCGTGACATCACCAGCCAGTCGGCCGGCGGGTTGGCCATCTCGTCGGCGATCTGGCCCGCATAGCGCATGCCTTCCTGATCCAGCTTGCCGCCCTCGCGCCCTTCCGGCCACACCGGCAGGTGCTTTTTCATCGATACCGGGAAGATTGGCGTGTCCTTCAGGCTGGAGAAGCGATCGTCGTCGAACGGTTGATCGCCCCCCACCCGCACATAGCGGAAGCTGCCCCAGGGATCGCGCTCCAGCGGGCCGGTGACCGCGCCGAATTTGATGGTCTCTTCACGGAATTTCAGCTTGTCCTTGGCAAAGCGGAATCGGGCGAAGTCGTGATAGATCAGGATCGCCACCGCCTGGCCGAGGTAGGCCGGGGTTTTGCCGCTCGGCAGCAGCATGTCGTCACCGTAGAACGCCGGGAAGGCCAGGCCATCGCGCGCCAGATCTTCCGCCGTCACCAGGCGATCCGGCTGCAGGTCGTCCCCCAACAGCGACAGATCGACCCCTTCGAACAGCCGGTCGGCTTTGGTGACGCGCAGAATGAAGGCGTGCGCCTGTTTCTGCGGCCAGTGCGGCATGTCCACCGCGCGGATATCGCGCGCGAACACCTTCTGCCCCATGACCTTGGCGCGGCCATCGATGCGGAAACGGACGCGTTTGGTCTGCGGATCCCAGTTGGGCGACTGGAGGATTTTTTGCTCGAACAGCGCGGCGTAGGCGCGGCTGTACAGGGGGGCGAGATACACAGACACCCCCGCAATCACGGCGCTTTTGATAAAGCGGCGCCGCGACGGGTTGAAATTGCTCATAAATAAGTCCTTCACGTCTTTCTTGTAATTGGTTTTTGTTCGCGGTGTTGTTGCGCAAACGCTGACGACCTTGCCGTAGACGTCATAAGCATATGCTTATAACTAAAATTATGTGATGATTAACAGGCTGTTTTCAACAAAAAAACATTTGCAAAACACAGGTAGTTTGTAGGCTAATAAATAATTTGCGCAAACGCGGACTTCAAGCATGACCACGGGCATTGTCATTACCGCCGCCGGACACGGGGAGCGCTTTATCCAGGCCGGCGGCCAGGGCAACAAATTGAACGCCGGATTCGCCGATGCAGCGGGCGAGCAGCGATCGCTGTTCGAACACACTCTGCGCCAGGCGCTGGCTTCCGGCCTGCCGGTACAGGTGGTAACCCGGCCGGATAATCTGCCGGTGCTGGCAGCCTGCGCCGCCAAGCAAGTGCCGGTCACCCTGCTCGCCAGCGCGGGCCTCGGCGACTCGATCGCCGCGGGCGTTGCGGCCACGCCGCACTGGCAGGGCTGGCTGATCCACCTGGCCGATATGCCGTTCGTCGGCGCCGACGTTTTCCGACAGGTGGCGGATGCCTTACGGCAACACGCGATCGTGCGCCCCTGCTATGCGCAACAGCCCGGTCACCCGGTCGGCTTTTCCGCCCGATTGCGCAAACCGCTTTGCCAACTGCGCGGCGATAATGGCGCGCGTGAACTGCTGCAAGGCGCGGCAGTGCACCTGCTGCCGCTTGAGCACCCCGGCGTCGTGCAGGATATTGATCTTCCATCGCAACTCCCGGCCAGCGAGTAAATTCACCTATGCAACATCTTGATGTCACCGTGGTCAGCCAGGCGATAAGCTGGCTGCAGCAACAGCCGGTCTGGTTATGCACCGTGCTCAGTACCTATGGCTCTTCGCCGCGGTCGCCGGGCGCGTTGATGGCCGCGACCCGAGACGGCCGCTACAGCGGTTCATTGTCAGGCGGGTGCGTGGAGGAGGACTTTCTACGGCGCGTAGCCGCCGGGGAGTATCAGGCGGCCAGCCAGGTGATCCGTTATGGCGAAGGCGGCATAACGCCCAACGTGGCGCTGCCCTGCGGCGGCGTGCTGGACGTGCTGATCGAGTATCTGCCGGCGGGAGAAGCCAGCGTCGCTTATATGCAACGCATCGCCGGCGCGCTGGAAGGGCATCACGCGTTGATCAAACACCTGACGCTGCCCCACGCCTGCCACAGCCTTGAGCAGAGCCACTTCACCAGCGCCACCCAGGTCGAACGCCGGCTCGAGCAGATCACCCTGCACATCGCGGCCGCGCCGCGCCTGCTGATCGCCGGGTTGTCCAGCGTGGCGCTGTACTGCGCCGACTTCGCCGTGGCGCTGGGGTTTGAGGTGCTGGTGTGCGAGAGCCGCCCGGAGGCGCTGGATAACTTCGCCGCCGAGCTGAAACCGGGCGTGACGCTGCTGCGCCAGTTTCCGGCCAAGTTCATTGAGGACGGCGGTTGCCACGCCAATACCGCCGTCGTGGCGCTGACCCACGATCCGCGTATGGATGACCTGACGCTGATGGAAGCGATCCACACTCCGGCGTTTTACATCGGCGCCATGGGCTCGCTCAGAAACAGCGCGCGGCGGCGCCAGCGGTTGCAGCAGATTGCCGAATTCACGCCGCAGGAGTTGGAACGCATTCATGCGCCGATCGGCCTGCCGCTGGGCAGCAAAACGCCGGCGGAGATCGCCCTGGCAGTGATGGCGGCGATCGTGCAGCAGAAAAACCGGCGGCCGGCCGCCGACGGGATCAGTGCAACGGCACCACCGGCACCAGATGCTGCAGCTCCAGGTACAGCTCCTCTTTCCCGCTCAGCGAATAGCTGAACACCGTCATGTCTGGCCCGTCACCGCGGGCCAGCCCCATTTCGGGTAGCACCTGCGTGTAAATTTTAATGATGTGGTCGTTGAGCGCCACCGGCTTGCCGGAATAGCGAAAACGGCAAAACTCGCCGTGGATCTCCGGCAGCGGCTCCAGCGCCACGCCTTCGCGCAGCGGGTATTCCGTCGTCACGCCCAGGGTATAATCGACCCTGACCCGCTCGCCGTCCGGCACCAGCTGGGTAAACGAATAGGTTTGTGCCGGGCGCTCACCCAACAAGGTGTAGAACTGCGCCCGAAGCGCGCTGCGCTGCGGCAGGTGCGACTTGTCCAGCTTCTCGATATCCAGATGGTACGCGTAATGTTTGCCGTGAAAGGCATATTGCCCTCTGGCGATGCTGACGCGTTCGACCTGAATATCGCCGGGCTGGCTGGCCGCCAGCGAACGCACCAGATTGCTGAAGTCCTGCTTGCGGGCATGGCGATACACGCTGGGCGATTCGGCGAAGTGCTTTTTGAAACAGCGCGAGAATGTCTGCTGATTATCGAATTGATATTCAACCGAAATGTCTAGAATGCTCTTCTGCGTGAAGCGCAAGGCGAAGGCGGCGAGGTAGAGGCGGCGAGCGCGGATATACGAGGCTAACGATAATCCGGTCTGCTTTTTGAACATGCGCTGCAGGTACCATTTCGTGTAGCCTGACTTGGCAGAAACGATATCCAACGACAGCGGATTGGTCAGGTTATCTTCAATCCAGACCAGCAATTCCTTGATGTGACTTTCCTGCGTTCCCATGTGCTTGCCGAACCTTCTGTTGCCGATATTCCATTAGTCGAATTTTAGTGCTACCCGCGTAGGGTATACAGGTTAAAACTCGACGTCCAGCAAGCTACAGGACTTTACACACTCCCCTTCACCGCCCGCGGGCGGCGAAGGGGGCAGCGATTATTTCAGACAGCTGGAGCACTGACCGGCCTGAATCTTCTGGAAGAAGTCATTGCCTTTGTCATCCACCAGGATAAACGCCGGGAAATCTTCCACTTCGATTTTCCAGATCGCTTCCATGCCCAGCTCAGGGTACTCCACGCACTCCAGGCTCTTGATGCTCTGCTGCGCCAGCACCGCCGCCGGGCCGCCGATGCTGCCGAGGTAAAAGCCGCCGTGCTTGTGGCAGGCATCCGTCACCTGCTGGCTGCGGTTGCCTTTCGCCAGCATGATCATGCTGCCGCCGTGGGATTGCAGCAGATCGACGTAGGAGTCCATACGCCCGGCGGTGGTCGGCCCCAAGGAACCGGACGCATAGCCTTCCGGCGTTTTAGCCGGGCCGGCGTAGTAGATCGGGTGATCCTTGACGTACTGCGGCAGGCCTTCCCCGCGATCCAGGCGCTCTTTCAGCTTGGCGTGCGCGATATCGCGGCCGACGATGATGGTGCCGCTCAACGACAGACGGGTGGAAACCGGGTACTGCGACAGCTGTTTGAGGATCTCGGCCATTGGACGGTTGAGATCGACTTTGATCGCCTCGCCTTCCCCGGCCTGGCGCAGCTCCTGAGGAATGAATTTACCCGGATTGTGCTCCAGTTTTTCCAGCCAGATGCCGTCGCGGTTAATCTTGCCTTTGATGTTGCGGTCTGCCGAGCAGGAGACGCCCATGCCGACCGGGCAGGACGCGCCGTGGCGCGGCAGGCGCACCACGCGGATATCGTGCGCGAAGTATTTGCCGCCGAACTGCGCGCCCAGCCCCAGGTTCTGCGCTTCTTGCAGCAGTTCCGCTTCGAGTTCCAGATCGCGGAACGCCTGACCATGCTCGTTGCCTTCGGTCGGCAGGCCATCGTAATACTTGGTCGAGGCCAGTTTGACGGTTTTCAGCGTCGCTTCCGCCGAGGTGCCGCCGATGACGAACGCCACGTGGTACGGCGGGCAGGCCGCAGTGCCCAGCGTGCGCATCTTGTCGACCAGGTAGTTTTTCAGCTTGCCCGGCGACAGCAGCGCCTTGGTTTCCTGATACAGATAGGTTTTGTTGGCAGAACCACCGCCCTTGGCGATGCACAGGAATTTGTATTCTTCGCCGTCCACGCTGTAGAGATCGATCTGCGCCGGCAGGTTGCTGCCGGTATTGACCTCTTTGTACATATCCAGCGCGGCGTTCTGCGAATAGCGCAGGTTCTCTTCGATGTAGGTGTTGTACACCCCGCGCGACAGCGCTTCTTCATCGCCGCCGCCGGTCCAGACGCGCTGGCCCTTTTTGCCGACGATGATCGCCGTGCCGGTATCCTGGCAGGTCGGTAAAATACCCTTGGCGGCGATTTCTGAGTTACGCAGAAATTGCAGCGCAACGTACTTGTCGTTTTCGCTGGCGTCCGGATCGTCGAGGATATCGGCCACCTGCTGTTGATGCGCCGGGCGCAGCATGAACGAGGCGTCGTGGAACGCATGCTGGGCAAGCAGGGTTAACGCTTCAGGGGCAACTTTCAGTATTTCCTGGCCTTCAAACTCGCTCACGGAAACGTGGTCGCGGCTCAGCAGATAATATTCGGTATCGTCTTTCTTCAGCGGGAACGGATCTTGATAGTGGAACGGTTTATTCGACATTGATCTCTCACTTGCAACATCAGCTGCGTTAAATTCACACTTGTGGCGCGCGAGGCGGCACCTTGTCAAAAAACTGCCTCCACCTTACGTATTTTTAATCAGTCAGTTATTGCGCCAAATCGCAAAATAACCGCTCTTTGCGTAAGGGATTACCACAGGCGGCGTTTCAACCTTGCTCGGTGAGAACTGCGGGTACAGGCTCATCATGCACGCTTTATTATCCCGCAGTTAACACATTGATTACAATCCATCGACGGCGATCGCTTTATCAATGTGGCGAAAAAACGCGGATGCGGATTTGCGTCGGAGCATATTGTCAGCCGCCGTGCCATTGCTTAAGCTAGCCGCAATGAACAAACCAAGAATCCCCATCGCGCTGCAACAAGCGGTGATGCGCTGCCTGCGAGAAAAGCTGCAGTTGGCACGCCAGCATTTTGCCGTCGAGTTCCCCGAACCCAGCATCGTCTATCAGCAACGCGGCACCAGCGCGGGCACCGCCTGGCTGCAAAGCTGGGAAATCCGTCTGAACCCGGTGCTGCTGCTGGAAAACCAACAGCCGTTTATCGATGAGGTGGTGCCGCATGAGTTGGCGCACCTGCTGGTGTTTCGCCAATTCGGCCGTGTGGCGCCGCACGGCCGCGAATGGCGCTGGATGATGGAAAGCGTGCTACTGACCCCCGCCAGCCGCACTCACCGTTTCGAAACCGCCTCGGTGCAAAGCAAAACCTTCCCCTACCGCTGCGGCTGCGGGCAGCACCAGCTCACCATTCGCCGCCATAACCGCGTGCTGCGCGGCGAAAGTGAATACCGCTGCCGCCGGTGCGGCGAAAAACTGAAATTTCTTGCTAGCGAGAACCTTTAGTTAAACGATTTATACGTTAAAACAAGCAAATATCGCCATTTGCCACTGCCGGCAAGTTCCGTTACCCTGCCTGCTTTTCCAATTTTGAGCTGTTTTGGAATATGCTTCGCAGAATTTTGTTTATGGCGGTTTTCGCCGCAGGCGCCGTACAGGCGCACGGCATCAATAACTTCTCTCAGGCCAAAGCGGCGGCGGCCAAGATTAATCAGGATGCGCCGGGCAGCTTTTACTGCGGCTGCCGCATCGACTGGCAGGGCAAGAAGGGCATCCCGGATCTCGCCGGCTGCGGCTATCAAGTGCGTAAAAACGCCCAGCGCGCACAGCGCATCGAATGGGAACACGTAGTGCCGGCCTGGCAGTTCGGTCACCAGCTGCAGTGTTGGCAGGACGGCGGGCGCAAAAATTGCAACAAGGACGCCACCTATCGCCAGATAGAAACCGATCTGCACAACCTGCAGCCGGCGATCGGCGAAGTGAACGGCGACCGCAACAACTTCATGTACAGCCAATGGAACGGCGGCGCAGGCCAGTACGGGCAATGCCCAATGAAGGTGGACTTCAAGAATAAACAGGCGGAGCCGCCCGCCCGCGCCCGCGGCGCCATTGCCCGCACCTACTTCTACATGCGCGATCGCTACCAGCTGCGGCTGTCACGCCAGCAAACCCAGCTGTTCGAGGTGTGGAACCGGCAATATCCTGTGAGCCAATGGGAATGTCAGCGTGAAGCACGTATCGCCAAGGTGCAGGGCAACCACAACCCCTATATTCAACAGGCTTGTCAGCAGCGGAAAAGCTAACCTACTATAGCCTTTATCTTTCATGGCGCCGCCAACCCGCGGCGCCGTTTCGTCAGGATCAGACAACCCATGCGCATACCCCGCATTTACCATCCACAGCCGTTGACCGATCGGGCGGAGATCGCCCTCAGCGAGGACGCCGCCAACCACGTCGGCCGCGTGCTGCGCATGAGCGCCGGCCAGGCGCTGCAGCTGTTCGACGGCAGCAACCAGGTGTTCGACGCCGAGATAGTTCGGGTGGACAAAAAGAGCGTGCTGGTGCGCCTCGGCGACGGCCGCGTGGATGACATCGAATCGCCGCTCAACCTGCATCTGGGCCAGGTGATCTCGCGCGGCGAGAAGATGGAGTTCACCATTCAGAAATCCATAGAGCTGGGCGTCAACGTCATTACCCCGCTATTTTCCGAGCGCTGCGGCGTCAAACTGGACGGCGAGCGTCTGGCGAAGAAAATCCAGCAATGGCAAAAGATCGCCATCGCCGCCTGCGAACAGTGCGGCCGCAACCGCATTCCCGAAATCCGCGAGGCGATGTCGCTGGAGGCCTGGTGCGCCGAGCAGGACGGCAGCCTGAAGCTCAACCTGCATCCGCGCGCCAGCCACAGCATCAACACGCTGCCGCAGCCGGTAGACCGCGTCCGTCTGCTGATCGGCCCGGAAGGCGGTTTGTCCGCCGACGAAATCGCCATGACCACCGACCACGGATTTACTGATATTCTGCTGGGACCACGCGTTCTGCGTACCGAAACCACAGCGCTCACCGCCATTACCGCTCTGCAGGTCCGCTTCGGCGACCTGGGTTAAAGGAGAAAAGATGATTAAGCTCGGCATCGTGATGGACCCTATCGATTCCATCAACATCAAGAAAGACACCAGCTTCGCCATGCTGCTCGAAGCGCAGCGCCGCGGTTACGAATTGCACTACATGGAGATGAACGATCTCTATCTGCAGGCCGGTGACGGGCGCGCCCGCACCCGCCTGCTTAGCGTGAAGGAAGACAAGGAGAACTGGTTCAGCTTCGGCGCCGAGCAGGATCTGGCGCTGCACGATCTGGACGTGATCCTGATGCGCAAGGATCCGCCGTTCGATACCGAATACATCTACGCGACCTACATTCTGGAGCGCGCCGAAGTCAAAGGCACGCTGGTGGTCAACAAGCCGCAAAGCCTGCGCGACTGCAACGAGAAGCTGTTCACCGCCTGGTTCCCTGAGCTGACGCCGGATACGCTGGTCAGCCGCAGCGCCGCGCACATCCGCAAATTCCACCAGCAGCACGGCGACATCATCCTGAAACCGCTGGACGGCATGGGCGGCGCGTCTATCTTCCGCGTGAAGCAGGACGATCCCAACCTGTCGGTGATCATCGAAACCCTGACCGAACACGGCAGCCGTTTCTGCATGGCGCAGAACTTCCTGCCGGCGATCAAGGACGGCGACAAACGCATCCTGGTGGTGGACGGCGAGCCGGTGCCTTACTGCCTGGCGCGCATTCCGGCGCAGGGCGAGACCCGCGGCAATCTGGCGGCCGGCGGCCGTGGCGAAGCGCGTCCGCTGAGCGAAAGCGACTGGAAAATCGCCCGCACCGTCGCCCCGACGCTGAAAGAGAAAGGGCTAATCTTCGTCGGCCTGGACGTGATCGGCGATCGCCTGACCGAGATCAACGTGACCAGCCCAACCTGCGCACGCGAAATTGAGGCGGCATTCCCGATCTCGATTACCGGCATGCTGATGGACGCGATTGAAAAGCGCCTGGCGGCGAAGTAATGCGTCATGCGGGCGGCCTGCCGCCCGCTAACCTGCATCGCGCCCGCCAAAGCGCGCCTTTCGGCAACGGCTTGAAAGGCGGCGGGTATAGCCGCATACTGGCGGCTGTTTATTTTCTCACCCATTGATTACCTTATACTAACGCCATGAATTTACAGCACCATTTTCTGATCGCCATGCCCACCCTGCAGGATCCTCGCTTCAAGCGCTCGGTGATTTACATTTGCGAGCACAATGAAGAAGGCGCCATGGGTTTGGTGATCAATAAACCGGTGGAGCAGTTCACGGTAGCCACGGTGCTGAGCAAGCTGAAGATCATGCCGCCTGCGCGCGATCCGGCCATCAGCCTGGACAAGCCGGTGTTCGCCGGCGGCCCCCTGGCGGACGATCGCGGGTTTATCCTGCATACGCCGCGCCACGGCTTCGGCGCCAGCATTCAAATTTCGCCCAACACCATGATCACCACCTCGAAAGACGTGCTGGAAACGCTCGGCACGCCAGAGCAACCGGACGACGTGCTGGTGGCGCTGGGTTATGCGGGCTGGGAAAAGGGCCAGTTGGAGCAGGAAGTATTGGAAAACGCCTGGCTGACCATCGAAGCCAACACCGACATTTTGTTCCGCACGCCGATCGCCAGCCGCTGGCGCGAGGCGGGGAACCTATTGGGTATCGACATTCGCAGCATCGCCAACCACGCAGGACACGCCTGATGAGCAACCGCACCATTATCGCCTTCGACTTCGGCACCAAAAGCATTGGCGCGGCCATCGGCCAGGAGTTGACCGGCAGCGCCCGCGCTCTGCCGGCCTTCAAAGCGCAGGACGGCTCGCCGGACTGGCTGAAAATTGAAAAACTGCTGAAGGAGTGGCAGCCGGATTTGGTGGTGGTCGGCCTGCCGCTGAACATGGACGGCACCGAACAACCCGTTACCGCCCAGGCGCGCAAGTTCGCCAACCGCCTGCACGGCCGCTTCGGCATCCAGATCGATCTGCATGACGAGCGCCTGAGCACCGTGGAAGCGCGCGCCAACCTGTTCGACCGCGGCGGCTTCCGCGCCCTTGATAAAGGCAGCGTGGATTCCGCCTCCGCGGTAGTGATCCTCGAGAGCTGGTTCGAACGGCAGCTGGGCTAAACACCCGTTCCCTCCCCCGCACAGTCCCCCAACACACCGGCGTCAATCCGCTGCTGCAAACCTTGCTCAAAGGTTTGCATGCCGGACTGTGCGCCGGTTTGCAACACGCTCGCCAACTGATGTGTTTTCCCTTCGCGGATCAGGTTGCTGACCGCCGCCGTCGCCGTCAGCACTTCGAAGATCGCCACGCGTCCGCCGCCGGGCCGCCTCATCAGCTTTTGCGCGATCACCGCCTGCAGACTGCCGGCCAGCTGGGCGCGCACATAGGGTTTTTCTTCCGCCGGAAACACGTCCACTAACCGTTCCACTGCCTGCGACGCGCTGCGGGTGTGCAGCGTCGCCAGCACCAGGTGGCCGGTCTCCGCCGCGGTGAGCGCCAGCCGGATGGTGGTGGTATCGCGCAGCTCGCCCAGCAGGATCACATCCGGATCTTCGCGCAGCGCGGCGCGCAACGCCGCATCAAAGCTGTGGCTGTCGCGGCCGATCTCCCGCTGCTGGATCAGCGATCGCCGGCTGCGGTGCAGGAATTCAATCGGATCCTCCAGCGTCAAAATGTGCCGCTGCTGGTGCCGGTTGATCTCGTCGATCATCGCCGCCAGCGTGGTGGACTTGCCGCTGCCGGTGGCGCCGGTGATCAGGAGAAGCCCATCGTCGCGCCGCAGCAGCGCCGGCACGATGGCCGGCGCTGCCAGCTCGGCAAGCGAGGGCGACTGCCCGGCGATGCGCCGCAACGCGAGAGACATCCCCGCGCTTTGCTGAAAAACGTTGGCACGCAGCCGCTCTCCACTCGGCCTGTGCAGCGCCAGATCGACCTGCCCCAGCCGCCGCAGGCTCTCGCGCTGCTGCGCATTCAGCAATCCGTCGCAGAGGGCCTGCACGCCTTGTGCCGTCAGCGTTGGCGCCGCCGCCAGCGGCTGCAGTTCACCGTCGATGCGCAACATCGGCGGATGACCGGCACAAAGGTGCAGATCGGAAGCATTATGCTTTACACTAAGGGCCACGAATTCATCGATATCCATATCACTCTCCCGGGTCAATAATGAGCACTATCCAACAGAACCTGCAGGATGTCAGAAACCGCATCGCGGCCGCCGCGCAAAACTGCGCGCGGGCGCCAGAAGAAGTTGCTCTGCTTGCAGTCAGCAAAACCAAACCTGTGGCGGCGATCGAAGAAGCCATCGCCGCCGGCCAGCGCGCCTTCGGCGAGAACTACGTGCAGGAAGGGGTAGACAAGATCCGGCATTTCGCCGAGTCGCCTCAGGGCGGTGAGTTGGTGTGGCACTTTATCGGCCCGCTGCAATCCAATAAGAGTCGGCTGGTGGCGGAACATTTCGCCTGGTGTCATACCGTGGATCGGCTGCGCATCGCCCAGCGCCTGAGCGATCAGCGCCCGGCCGACCTGCCGCCGCTCAACGTGCTGATTCAAATCAACATCAGCGATGAGCAGAGCAAATCCGGCATTGCATTAAGCGAACTGCCGGCGCTGGCCGAGGCGCTCGCTGCGCTGCCGAACCTGACGCTGCGCGGCCTGATGGCCATCCCGGCGCCGGAAGCGGATTACCAGCGGCAGTTGGCGGTATTCAACCAGATGAACGACGCCTTTCTCGCCCTGCGCCAGCGTTATCCGCAGGCCGATACGCTGTCGATGGGCATGACGGACGATATGGCGGCAGCGATTGCCGCAGGCAGCACCCTGGTGCGCATCGGCACCGCAATTTTTGGCGCCCGCGACTACTCGCAGGCCTGACAAACAGACGAGGGATTTGATGCAACATCGCAAGATTACCTTTATCGGCGCCGGCAACATGGCGCGTGCAATCATCGCCGGCCTGGTGGCGGGCGGCTATCCGGCCAAATCCATCAGCGTCTGCGCCCCTTCGGCGAAAAACCGTGACGCGCTGGCGGCGGACTACGGCATCGTCAGCAGCGGCGACAACGTCGCCTGCGCGCGTGAAGCCGAGGTGGTGGTGCTGGCGGTCAAACCGCAGATGATGGCCGACGTGTGTCAGCCGCTGCGCGAACAGGTCGATTTCGGCGGCAAACTGGTGCTGTCGATCGCCGCCGGTATTCAGGTCAGCCGTTTCTATCAGCTGCTCGGCGACCAGCTGGACATCGTGCGCATCATGCCCAACACCCCGTCGCTGGTCGGCAAGGGCATGAGCGGGCTGTACGCGCCGGAGCAGGTCAGCCAACAGGATCGCGACTACACCGGCGATTTAATGGCGTCGGTCGGTAAAGTTTGCTGGGTAGATGACGAAAATGGCATCAACGGCGTGATCGCCGCAGCGGGCAGCGCCCCGGCTTATTTCTTCCTGTTTATGGAAGCGATGCAAAAAGAGGCCGAACGCATGGGCTTCGACAGCCAGACCGCGCGCGATCTGGTGCAGCAGGCCGCTTCCGGCGCCGCCGCGCTGGTGGAAGCCAACCCGGATACGCCGCTGGGCACGCTGCGCGAGCAGGTGACTTCCAAAGGCGGCACCACCGCCGAAGCGCTGCGGGTGTTCAACGAACGCCAACTGCCGGAAACCGTGGCGCAAGCGATGCAGGCCGCCGTTTCTCGTGCCCAAGAGATGGAAAAATTATTTTAAATAACCATGAGTTAAGGAGAAGGACCACTTCATGCTAACGCTGACTTTCCTGGTCAAGACCGTTATTGATCTGTACGTGATGGTGCTGTTGCTGCGCATTTGGATGCAATGGACGCGCACCGATTTTTACAACCCGTTCTCGCAGTTTGTGGTGAAGATCACTCAGCCGATCGTCGGCCCGCTGCGCCGCATCATTCCGTCGCTGGGGCCTATCGACAGCGCTTCGCTGCTGCTGGCGTTCCTGCTGATGACCATCAAGTACCCGCTGCTGCTGCTGATCCAGGGCGGTGCGATGTCGCTCAGCCCCTATAACCTGCTGTTTGGCCTGATCTCGCTGGTGAAATCCGCCGGCTACCTGATCTTCTGGGTGATGATCATTCGTGCGCTGATGAGCTGGATCAGTCAGGGCCGCAGCCCGATCGACTACGTGATGTACCAGCTGACCGAACCGTTGATGGCGCCGATCCGTCGCATCATTCCGGCGATGGGCGGTATCGACTTTTCCGCCATGGTGGTGATCCTGATCCTCTATCTGATCAACTACCTGGGCATGGATCTGTTCGGCGAGATCTGGTTCCTGCTGTGAGTGCCGTCACTCCGGTGCTGGACGGGCTGGCGATCAGGCTATATATTCAGCCGAAAGCCAGCCGCGACCAAATTATCGGCTTGCATGGCGACGAACTAAAAGTCGCCATCACCGCCCCGCCGGTCGACGGCCAAGCCAACGCCCATTTGATCAAGTTTATCGCCAAGCAGTTCAAAGTGGCGAAAAGCAACGTCACCATCGAGAAAGGCGAACTGGGGCGGCATAAACAGTTACGCATCGTGAATCCGCAACAGATCCCCGCCGTGGTCGCGGCGCTCATCGAATAATTTTCAAGGTAGTCATTATGCAAAAAGTCGTTCTTGCCACCGGTAACCCGGGCAAAGTGCGCGAACTTGCCGACCTGTTGGCCGATTTCGGCCTGGACGTGGTCGCGCAAACCGATCTGGGCGTGGAATCCGCCGAAGAGACCGGCCTGACGTTTATCGAAAACGCCATTCTGAAAGCGCGCCATGCGGCACAGGTCACCGGCCTGCCGGCGATCGCCGACGACTCCGGTCTGGCGGTCGACGCGCTGGGCGGCGCGCCGGGCATCTACTCCGCACGCTACGCCGGTGAAGACGCCGACGATCGGCAGAACCTCGACAAGCTGCTGGCGGCGATGAAAGACGTGGCGCCGGGCCGGCGCGGCGCGCAATTCCACTGCGTGCTGGTCTATCTGCGCCATGCGGCAGACCCGACGCCGCTGGTGTTCCACGGCAGTTGGGCCGGCGAAATCACCGAACAGGCCGCCGGTGAAGGTGGCTTCGGTTACGATCCGGTCTTCTACGTGCCGGAACTGAGCCGCACCGCCGCCGAGCTGAGCCGCGACGAGAAACGGGCGATTTCGCACCGCGGCAAGGCGCTGAAGCTGATGTTGGAAGCCATGCGCAATGCTTAAACTGCCCCCGCTGAGTCTCTACATCCACATCCCGTGGTGCGTGCAGAAATGCCCGTACTGCGACTTCAACTCCCATGCGCTGAAGGGTGACGTACCGCATCAGGAGTACGTCGATCATCTGTTGGCGGATCTGGATGCCGACCTGCCGCTGGCCGGCGGCCGGGAAATCAGCACTATCTTTATCGGCGGCGGCACCCCCAGCCTGCTGAGCGCCGAGGCGATGCAGGCCTTGCTGGACGGCGTGCGGGCGCGCATTCGCGTCGCCGACGACGCCGAAATCACCATGGAGGCTAACCCCGGCACCGTGGAAGCCGATCGCTTCAGCGGCTACCAGCGCGCCGGCGTCAACCGCATCTCCATTGGGGTGCAAAGCTTCAGCACCGAGAAGCTGACCCGCCTGGGGCGCATCCACGGCCCGGAAGAAGCCAAACGCGCGGCGACGCTGGCGACCGGCCTTGGCCTGCGCAGCTTCAACCTCGATCTGATGCACGGCCTGCCGGATCAGTCGCTGGAAGAGGCGCTGGACGATCTGCGCCAGGCGATCGCCCTCAATCCGCCGCACCTGTCGTGGTATCAGCTGACCATCGAGCCGAACACCCTGTTCAGCTCACGCCCGCCGGTCTTGCCGGACGACGACGCGCTGTGGGACATCTTCGAGCGCGGCCACCAGCTGCTGAGCGCCGCCGGATACCAGCAGTATGAAACCTCGGCCTACGCCAAGCCGGGCTACCAATGCCAGCACAATCTCAACTACTGGCGCTTCGGCGACTATCTGGGGATCGGCTGCGGCGCGCACGGCAAGGTGACCTTCAGCGACGGGCGCATCCTGCGCACCGCCAAGACCAAGCACCCGCGCGGCTTTATGCGCGGCGACTACATGGACAAGCAGCATGAGGTGGCGGCGGCGGATCGGCCGTTCGAGTTCTTCATGAACCGCTTCCGCCTGCTGGAAGCCGCGCCGCGCGCCGACTTCGTCAACTACACCGGGCTGGCGGAAAGCGTCATTCGCCCGCAGCTGGACGAAGCGCTGGCCAAAGGTTATCTGGAGGAAACCGCAGAGCACTGGCAGATCACCGAGAAGGGCAAACTGTTCCTCAACTCGCTGCTGGAACTGTTCCTGGCGGACGACGAGTAAAAAAAAGCGCTGAATGATCAGCGCTTTTTTATTGGTGTTAATCCGGGTAAAACGTCTGAGACAGAATCTGCTGAGTTTCCCAGATGCCGTTTTCCGGATACACATCCAGCCCGGTTTCGGCTGTGGCGAGCGCAACGGCCTTCGACCAGACGACATCCAGCCAATCGGCATCGCTCAGTTTACCTTTTAGGCTGGGCGACTCTTTCAAGCTGTAAAGCACCTCTTTGCGCTGCGCTTTAATCGTTCTTTCCCAGCTGGTTCCGCGCCTGGCCGGCTGATATTTCCATTTAAGCAAATGTGCAATCAGCACCGTCATCCGGCTAGCAAGTTCCCTTTGCTCGCTCTTCCCCACGTCCTCAATCTCCTCGGCGATCTTTTCAATATCGATCTCAGACAATTTTCCGGAGCGCAAAAGAGCGGCCTGTTCATTTGCCCAGGCGACAACATCGGTTTCGTAACGTGTATGGCTCATAGCGTCCTCCGTAAACATCCATAAATCTGTACGTAGTTTGATCAGTCTGTCAGATAAGCTTCAGAAGGTCAAAAAACGATCTACCAAGAAGATTCTTATTTCACTTCAACGCCTTGAGCAGATCCTTGCGCTGGGTTTCCAGTGCGGTGACGCGGTTGCACACATCGTGGCCGAAGTTCTGGAAGTCCTGCTCCTGGTTGTTCCATTCGTTCTGGATCGCCTTCTGCAAGCCGCCCAGGTTGCCCATGATCGCCTGCAGCGGGTTGCCGCCGCTGTTGGCGGCCTGTTTGACGCCCATCTCGTTCAGGCTGTCCTGCAGCACCCCGCCCATGCTCTGCTGCACGATGTTGCGGCCGTCCTGTTCCACCTGGTCAATCGCCTGGTGGTGGAAGGTCAGACCGTCGCTGCGGTGTTCGATGATGCGGTTCATCTGCTGTTTCAGTTGGCCATTCAGGGTGGTCAGCCGGTTGCGCACGTTACTGTTGCTGCCCAGCTCTTTAACGATCACCTTATCCAGCGCCGAGCGGGCTTTCTCCAGGTGTTTCTGCGCGCCGTCGTCGATCCACGGCAGCTGCTTGCGCAAGGCGCTCTGGTAACTGAAGGCTTTCTGCCGCTGGCTGTCGTTCAAGCTTAGCGCCTGGCCGTTGCGGATCACGTCGCCATCCGGCGATATTTGCAGGTCGCCACTGGCGCCTTTCACCTGCACGCTCTGCGGGCTGATGATCACATCATCCTGGGGTTTAACGCTGCATTGGTACTCAGCGTGGGCCTGTGCGGCAGTCGCCGCCAGCAGCAGTAAGGCTAACCCGGTTTTCTTCAACATAGCTTCTCCTGACTCCCATCCAGATTGGGATTAAAAAATCGAACGACCGATACGTTGAGACAACAGTTCCAGCGCCGCAGTTCCCGCCAGTGAGTTGCCGGAGGCATCCAGCTCCGGCGACCAGACGACGATCGACAGCTCGCCCGGCACGATGGCCACGATGCCGCCGCCCACGCCGGACTTGCCCGGCATCCCCACCCGATAGGCGAATTCGCCGGCGCCGTCGTACATGCCGCTGGTCATCATCAGGGCGTTGATCTGCCGGGCCTGCAGCGGGCTGATCACCGCCTCGCCGCTGAGATCGCGGCCGTGATTGGCCAGATAGACGAAGCTGCGCGCCAGCTCCACGCAGCTCATGCGCAGCGCGCAGTAGTGGAAATAGGTTTGCAGCACGGTAATCACATCGTTCTCGAAGTTGCCGAACGACTTCATCAGATAGGCGATGGCCGCATTGCGATCGGAGTGTTCGAACTCGGAGCGCGCCACCCGCAGGTCATAGGCCAGGTCGTCTTCACCGGCCAACTGACGCACCACCTCCAGCATGCGCTGTTTGGGGGCGCTGAGCCGGGTTTGCAGCATGTCGCACACCACCAGCGCGCCGGGGTTGATAAACGGATTGCGCGGTTTGCCCTGCTCCATCTCCAGCTGCAGCAGCGAATTGAACGGCAGGCCAGAAGGCTCTTTGCCGACGCGCCGCCAGATCTCATGCTCCTGATAGCGCGTCAGCGCCAGCGTCAGGCTCAGCACTTTGGAGATCGACTGGATGGAGAAGCGCTCCGCGGCGTCGCCGGCCTGGAACAGTTCGCCATCCACCGTACACACGGCGATCGCCAGCCGATCGGCGGGCACTTCCGCCAACGCCGGGATGTAGTCGGCCACTTTTCCCTGGCCAATCAGCGGGCGCACCTGTTGCAGGATCTCTTCCAGCAACGCGTTATCCAATGTTGTTACCACCTCGGTCACACTCCGGGCAAAACAAAGGCGCCGTTAAGGCACCTTAAATCCATCCCCGTCATACTTGAATCCGCATCTGTGTTGGCTGCGCAGTTACTCGGCCCATCCGTGGGCCTCACCCCTTCGGGGCCGCTGCAAGCAGCGTTTAAATCTGCTCCCGGCAGATTTTTCACCCCAGTCACTTACTGAAGTAAGCTCCTGGGGACTCACACTCTTGCCGCCGTGATGCAAATCCAATTATTTAGGGGGAAATAAGCGGCGCGAAGCCGCGCTCATCGGGCAAGCGCGATCAATCCCACCAGATATCGAACAGATCGCTGACCTTAACGTCGGTCAGTTTGCGCGCTTCCAGCCAGTTTTTCACCAGCTCGCGCTGCTCGTCGGTGCAGTGGCCGATCTTCTGCAGGCAGATCAGACCTTCCCACTGCAGGTAGCCGCTGCCGTCAAACGCCAGGCCGTTCGGCTCGATCACTTCATCGATGAAGGTATCCAGCGTGCTGTCGATGTCTTCCACCGACGTGCCTTCGGCGAAGCGCCAGGCTACGGAGAAACCCAGCTCCTGAAATTCTTCAATGTGCAACTTTTTACGTAAACGACGACTGCGGTTCTTAGCCATTATTCTTTCCTCTCAAACATCAAGTCCCAAACGCCATGTCCCAGGCGCTGGCCGCGTAATTCAAATTTCGTCAGTGGGCGCGAATCCGGACGCGGCACGTAATCATTATCGCTGGAAAGATTACGGTAGCCTGCGACTCCGTTCATAACCTCTAACATATGTTCCGCATAAGGTTGCCAATCGGTGGCCATGTGGAAGACGCCGCCGGTCTTCAGCTTGCGCAGCACCAGTTCGACAAACGGCGTTTGCACGATGCGGCGCTTGTTGTGGCGCGCCTTGTGCCACGGATCGGGGAAGAACAGCTGCACCATGTCCAGCGAGCCGTCCGGGATCATGTTTTCCAGCACTTCAACCGCATCGTGGCACATCACGCGCAGGTTGCTCAGCTTCGCCTCGTGGGCGTCGGCCAGGCAGGCGCCCACGCCCGGCGAGTGCACTTCGATCCCTAAAAAGTTCTGCTGCGGGTTGTTACCCGCCATGGTCACCAGCGAGGCGCCCATGCCAAAACCGATCTCCAGCACCGTCGGCGCTTCGCGGCCAAACAGCGCGGTGAGATCGACAGCGTCAGTCTGATACTCCACGCCCATCACCGGCCAATAGTTCTCCAGCGCGTGCTGCTGGCCTTTGGTCAGCCGCCCCTGGCGGCGAACAAAACTGCGGATACGGCGCATCGCGCGGCCGTTCTCATCAAATTCCGGGGAGATGACGTCATTAATCATAGTGCTTTCTGTCTGTTTGGCTGCCAATTAGGGAAACGCGCATTATGCAAAGATACATTGGTTTAGCAAGTGTTCATCTTCTGTACCCGCCGTGCGGCGTCGGAAAGTTCCGGTTTACAGCACCATGACTCTATGCTGCAATCTCGCTTCATTTTCTGCCGGATAACGACGCTGCCCATGATGCAAGCACAACAATTCGCACAGGTGGTGCTTGACTGGTATCAGCGCTACGGTCGCAAGACTCTGCCGTGGCAGCTGGAAAAAACTGCCTATCAAGTATGGCTCTCCGAGGTGATGTTGCAACAGACCCAGGTTGCCACCGTCATTCCTTATTTTCAGCGCTTTATGGCCCGTTTTCCTAACGTGCGCGCGCTGGCGGAGGCCCCGCTGGACGAAGTGCTGCATCTGTGGACCGGTCTCGGCTATTACGCCCGCGCCCGTAACCTGCACAAGGCTGCGCAGACCATTGTCGCACAGCACGGCGGCGAGTTCCCGACAACCTTCGCAGAAATCGCCGATTTGCCGGGCGTTGGCCGCTCTACCGCCGGCGCGGTGCTGTCGTTGGCGCTGGGCCAACACTATCCGATCCTCGACGGCAACGTGAAGCGCGTGCTGGCCCGCTGCTACGCGGTGGAAGGCTGGCCGGGCAAGAAAGAGGTCGAAAACCGGCTGTGGAAAATCAGCGAAGAAGTCACCCCGGCCCAGGGCGTCGGCCAGTTCAACCAGGCGATGATGGATCTGGGCGCCATGGTCTGCACCCGCTCCAAGCCCAAGTGTGAACTCTGCCCGCTCAACGTCGGCTGCCTGTCTTACGCCAATCACAGCTGGGTCAACTACCCCGGCAAGAAACCCAAGCAGACCCTGCCGGAAAAAACCGCCTACTTCTTATTGCTGCAGCACGGTGACCGCGTGTGGTTGGAACAGCGCCCGGCGGTGGGCCTGTGGGGCGGCCTGTTCTGCTTCCCGCAGTTCAGCGCGCGCGTGGATTTGGAACTCTGGCTGCAGCAGCGCGGTCTGAAAGGCAAGCGCCTGGAACAGCTGACCGCGTTTCGCCACACGTTCAGCCATTTCCATCTCGATATTGTGCCGATGTGGCTGTCGCTCGACGCGGCGGGCAGCGGCATGGATGAGGGCGCGGGTCTCTGGTATAACTTAGCGCAGCCGCCGTCGGTCGGGCTGGCAGCGCCGGTAGATCGCCTGTTGCAACAGCTGGCGAAGCAGCCCCCGATCCAACAAAACTTATATGGCGATAGCGCCATCGATGAGGAATTAGCATGAGCCGCACCATTTTTTGTACTTTCCTGCAGCGCGACGCCGAAGGCCAGGACTTCCAGCTTTATCCCGGCGACGTCGGCAAGCGCATCTACAACGAGATCTCCAAGGAAGCCTGGGGCGAGTGGATGAAGAAGCAGACCATGCTGATCAACGAGAAGAAGCTGAACATGATGAACGTGGATGACCGCAAGCTGCTGGAAGAGGAAATGATCAAGTTCCTGTTCGAAGGGCACGACGTACACATCGAAGGCTATACGCCGCCGAGCGAATAATGCTGTTGGGGCCAGGCGCTGGCCCGCTTCAATCCTCTTATACTTCTTCCAAACGGCTTTAAGATGAAGAAAATTTTAGCTTTGCTCGTAATAGCGCCTTTGCTGATCTCCTGTTCCGGCAAAAAAAGTGAAGAAATCAACGAAGCCTGGATCAAAGATACCAACGGCTTCGACATTCTGATGGGCCAATTTGCCCACAACATCGAGAACATCTGGGGTCTGAATGAAGTTCTGATCGCCGGGCCGAAAGACTACGTTAAATATACCGACCAATACCAAACCCGCAGCCACATCAACTTCGACACCGGCGCCATTACCATCGAGACCATCGCCACCACCGATCCGGCTGCGCACCTGCGCCAGGCGATCATCAGCACGCTGCTGATGGGTGATGATCCGGGTTCGATCGACCTCTATTCCGACGCCAACGATATCCAGATCAGCAAAGAGCCGTTCCTGTACGGCCAGGTGCTGGATAACAAGGGCGCGCCGATCCGCTGGGAATGGCGCGCGGCGCACTTCGCCGATTACCTGCTGCAGACCAAGCTGCAAAAACGCACCTCCGGCCTGCACGTGATCTACTCGGTCACCATCCAGCTGGTGCCGAACCACCTGGACAAACGTGCGCACAAATACCTGCCGATGGTGCGCAAGGCGTCGGAAAAATACGGCGTGGACGAGTCGCTGATCCTGGCTATCATGCAGACCGAATCGAGCTTCAACCCGTATGCGGTGAGCGGTTCGGACGCGCTGGGCCTGATGCAGGTGGTGCAGCACACCGCCGGTAAGGATGTGTTCCAGATGCGCGGCAAATGGGGCACCCCGAGCCGCAGCTACCTGTTCGATCCGGAGAACAACATCGACACCGGCACCGCCTATCTGGCTATCCTGCAGAACAACTACCTGGGCGGCATTCAGAACCCGACCTCGCGCCGCTATGCGGTGATCACCGCTTACAACGGCGGCGCAGGCAGCGTGCTGCGGGTGTTCTCCAGCGACAGAACGCGTGCGGTGGGCATCATCAACGGCATGCAGCCGGGCGACGTGTACCAAACGCTGACCACCAAGCACCCGGCCGCCGAGTCGCGCCGCTATCTGGTGAAAGTAAATACCGCGCAGAAGAGCTACCGCAGAAAGTAACGCTTCCCGCGTGGATAAATGAGAAGGGCCGGTGCGAACCGGCCCTTTTTCTATGGCTTGATCATATAGCCGAAGATGCGCTTCCAGCCGTGATCTTTTTTCTCGATGTAGACCCCCTGCAGCTCCGGCGAGAAGCCCGGCAGGCGGTTGATGCCCTCTTCCAGCGCCAGGAAATAGCGCTGCACCGCGCCGCCCCACACTT
Organism: Serratia bockelmannii; assembly: GCF_008011855.1. Lineage (GTDB taxonomy): Bacteria > Pseudomonadota > Gammaproteobacteria > Enterobacterales > Enterobacteriaceae > Serratia > Serratia bockelmannii. Next base: position 283,372 of record NZ_VOUX01000003.1, on the reverse strand, counting down.
CGCCCGGCACCACGCACAGCACGCCCGGCGGGTACGGCAAGGCCCCCTCCGCCGCGATGCGCCCTTCCGCCTGGCCGATCGGCACCAGCTCGACGTTGTCGCGGATAAACTCCACGTTGGCGTCCTGCGGGTTCATCACCACCGGCGGGAAATGATCCTGGCGGAACATCTCTTTTTGCAGCTGCTTGACGTCGAAGCTGACGTACAGATCGTGCATCTCCTGGCACAGCCGGCGAATGCTGTAGCCACGATAGCGCTGCTCGTTCTTGCGGTATACCGTTGGCAGCACCACGCTCAGCGGCGCGTCTTCTGCAACATAGCGCTCGAACTGCGCCAGCATCTCCACCAGCTGTTCCATCTTGGCCGGGTTTTCCGCCGGAGTCAGCAGGAACAGAATCGAGTTGAGATCGCACTTCTCCGGCACGATGCCGTTCTCGCGCAGGAAGTTGGCCAGAATGGTGGCCGGCACGCCGAACTCGGTGTATTGGCCAGTCGCGGCGTCAATCCCCGGCGTGGTCAGCAGCAACTTGCACGGATCCACCAGATACTGATCCTGGGCATAGCCTTCGAAGCCGTGCCACGTTTCCCCCGGTACGAAGGTGAAGAAACGCGCGTCGTTGGCAATCAGATCGGTATCGTAATCCTGCCAGTCCTTGCCCGCCACCTGCAGCGGAATAAACGGCTTCAGCTGCGAGCAGCGCGTGAGCAGCTGTTTACGCGTCTCGATGCCCAGCTTGACGCAGTCCATCCACATGCGACGTCCGGCGGCGCCGGCATGCATCTTGGCGTTGACGTCCAGCGCGGCGAACAGCGGATAGAACGGGCTGGTCGACGCATGCAGCATGAACGCATTGTTCAGATGCTTATGGTTGCAGTGGCGCTTCTGCCCTTTGATATGGTCGTCTTTCTTGTGGATCTGCGAGGTCTGCGAGAACCCCGCCTGCTGTTTATGCACCGACTGGGTGACAAAAATGCCCGGATCGTGCTCGTCCAGCTCCAGCAGCAGCGGCGAGCACTCTTTCAGCATCGGAATAAAGCCTTCGTAGCCCACCCAGGCGGAGTCGAACAGGATGTAATCGCACAGGTGGCCGATGGTGTCGATCACCTGGCGAGCGTTGTAAATCGTGCCGTCGTAGGTACCGAGCTGAATGATCGCCAGCCGGAACGGCCGTGCCGCTGCGACTTTCTCCGGCGCCACTTCGCGGATCTGCTCGCGCAGGTAGCGTTCATCGAAGCAGTGCGCATCGATACCGCCGATAAAGCCGAACGGGTTGCGGGCGGTTTCCAGATAGACCGGCGTAGCGCCGGCCTGGATCAGCGCCCCGTGGTGGTTGGATTTGTGGTTGTTGCGATCGAACAGCACCAGATCGCCACGGGTCAGCAGCGCGTTGGTCACCACCTTGTTGGCCGCCGAGGTGCCGTTGAGCACGAAGTAGGTTTTATCGGCGTTGAACACCCGCGCCGCGTGCTTTTGCGCATCCTTGGCCGATCCTTCGTGGATCAGCAGATCGCCCAGCTTGACGTCGGCGTTGCACATATCGGAACGGAACAGGGTTTCACCGTAGAAATCGAAGAACTGCCGGCCGGCCGGGTGTTTGCGGAAGAACTCTCCGCCCTGATGCCCCGGGCACGCAAAGGTCGAGTTTTCCATTTCGACGTAGGTCTTCAGCGTTTTGAAGAACGGCGGCAGCAGCGCCTGCTCGTAGGCGTCGGCGGCGGCCTCCAGCTGTGCCATGTAGAATGGCTTGCTGGCGCCGGCCAGCAGCGCGAAGACCCCGCTGACAAACGGCAGATAATCCGGGGAAAGATGCTCGTCCCCTTCCACCGCCACGAAGGTCGGAATATCGAACCCCGTCGCCTGCAAGCGCGCCAGAATGCCGGCGTCCACGTCGGCGACCGACACCACCACCGCCGCCACGTCGGTGTAGTCCGTCTGCTCTACGCGCACGATCTGGCGCAGCGTCTCAATGGTGGCGACCAGGCTGGCGCTGGTCGCGATTTTCAATTCTTTCATCATGCTGACTCTCAAACGGTGAAGGATGAGGGTGTGCCACCGGCACGGTAATGAGATAACGCGGTTATCCCGGTAAAAGCGATACCCGGGCACGGCAGCATAAGCGGCGTGCGTGACCGGCTCATGATCGGGGGATCATCAGGCGGCTATCGGGGGAACTGGTCTTGGCAGCATCCGACAGGCATCAGTAAAATCAGGGCAGAAGCGCTGGCTTTACGCATGCCTAACAGCGAGCATCAGGCGGCCTTACCGCATGGCCGGCAGGCGTATTCGGGCGGAGGACGTGCGGAGGAAACAACGACGGAACGGTGACGGCGTCAGATGTCTGGTGCGCAGCAGCGCTTGAGCAACAAAACCAGTCATGCCAATAACCCTCTGGCTTATAAGAAGCGGGAACACCGTCAGGGAACGGAGAGTGCTAAAATTTGCGCAATGATTGCATGATTCGTTGCGGGGTTCAAGCAAGAATCGTCTTGATTGAACGCCTATTAAACCAAGCATAACTAATTGTTATTTAATTTAAAAACAAGAAATCACGCATTTTAAAGTGGTATAAATACACGTTTTATATGCATATTTATTGAGTAGCGTTGGCTCCCTGCGCCACTCCCCTTTTGGTTATCTGCCTGAAAATAGAGCAACCGATCGGCTTTGTGACAGAAAGCGATTGACGCCATCCGGCCAATACGGTTTAATGCGCCCCGTTGCCCGGATAGCTCAGTCGGTAGAGCAGGGGATTGAAAATCCCCGTGTCCTTGGTTCGATTCCGAGTCCGGGCACCATATTCAGAAGAACCCGCCTATGGCGGGTTTTTCGCTTTCTGGGGTACGGACTCTCCATCGAACTGCGTTCGATTATTCGGTCTGAGACCTCACCCTGCGGGCCAGCGCTGAAGCGCTGTTCAACACGGCGCCAGCGCCGGTTGTCCGAGTCCGGGCACCATATTCAGAATAACCCGCCTATGGCGGGTTTTTCGCTTTCTGGGGTGCGGACTCTCCATCGAACTGCGTTCGATTATTCGGCCCAAAGGCCTCACCCTACGGGCCAGCGCTGAAGCGCTGTTCAACGCGGCGCAAGCGCCGGTTGTCCGAGTCCGGGCACCATATTCAGAAGAACCCGCCTATGGCGGGTTTTTCGCTTTCTGGGGTACGGACTCTCCATCGAACTGCGTTCGATTATTCGGTCTAAAGACCTCACCCTGCGGGCCAGCGCTGAAGCGCTGTTCAACGCGGCGCCAGCGCCGGTTGTCCGAGTCCGGTCGCCCTATTCAGAAGAACCCGCCTATGGCGGGTTTTTCGCTTTCTGGGGTACGGATTCCCCATCGCTTCATCCGATGGGGTGTAACTTCGCATTACAGGTGGACTCTCTCGAAAGAGCGCCCCTAATCCCCAACTACCCGAACGTCAAACGAACGCGCTCATATTCCGTGTTTATTGAGTGTTTTATTGTCGAACGGTGATGGGAGACAGTTACGAACATATAACCGCATCCCATTGTTAAATAATAATATATTGCACAAAAACTAGGAACATTCCGAATAAAAACGACATTACTGTCAATTCATTCATATAGGGCTATGCTGAATTTTACCCATTGATAAGGCATTTTTAACCTATTCCGCTGCCAACACGAAATAATGGAGGATCCGGCGACAATGGCCATTGATATGCATATGAAAGTTGAAGGAATGACGGGCGAGTCCCAAGACAGCAATCATAAAGGATGGACCGACGTACTTTCGTTTAACTGGGGCGCTTCACAGCCAGGAAATATGGCTGTTGGCGGCGGGGGTGGCTCCGGAAAAGTGAATTATCAAGACCTCCGTATTCAAGCCCTTATCGACAAATCTACGCCCGCTATTCTCAAATATTGTTCCAGTGGAAAACATGTCGCGAAAATCGAGCTTTCCGTATGCAAAGCGGGCGGCAACCAGGTGGAGTATTCCAAAATCGTTCTCGAAGACGTTCTGGTGACGCAAACCGATTTTAACGGTGTAGGCCAAAATGATGCGATCGTGGTTGATTACGCCTTCCAGGCGTCAAAAGTCACCATGAGTTACTGGGAACAAGGCAGCAGCGGCACTAAAGGCGCGGAAAGCAAATCTGGTTGGGATATCAAGCAGAATAAAGAGAGCTAAGCGCATTCTGGCACCTAACAATACGTTAATGATCGGGTGATAAAATCATGGCAATGGATATATTTTTAAAAGTTGAAGGCATTAATGGTGAATCGAAAAATGCGAATCACAAGCAATGGATCGATGTCTTTTCCTTTAACTGGGGCGCGCGACAGCCTGGCAATATGGCCGTTGGCGGCGGCGGCGGTGCGGGTAAAGTGAACTTTCGCGATCTGACCGTACAGGCTCTGATAGATAAAGCGACACCTGCCTTATTGAAATACTGCTCGGCCGGTAAACATCTCGCCAAGGTGCAGTTGTCTCTTTGCAAAGCCGGTGGGCAGGAAGTGGAATATACCCGCATTACCCTGGAAGATGTATTGGTGACTCATACCGACTTCATCGGTGTCGAGCACGGTTCCACGCTAGGCATTGAGTACTCTTTTCAGGCCGGTAAAGTGTCGATGGAATACTGGGAGCAAGCGAAGCAAGGTAATAAAGGGGCTTCGGTGCAGATGGGCTGGGATATTAAGCAAAATAAAGAAAGCTAATCATATTACGGTGCATATCGTAATGACGGGGGCGTTATGGCATTTCCTAAGTCACATGAAATTCTAGCTCTGACATCGCAACACGAATCGAATAATCGGGTGTCAGCCAACTTTTTGACCCGCGAGATTTTAAATGAGGCGCTGATCCTCGTCAGGTCTCTGTCACCAGAAGAAGTCTTTCGATTAACAAAAACGGAGACCGGCCAGATCGCGTTTACGCTGGGTGAACTCAAAGATGAAAACAACCGCCGGTTGACAGCCAATACTATTGAGTCAGGACAACGACCAGGCGGAAGAATTAATCACCTGGATAACCGAATTAATGTCTCTTTTCCCGGAACCTCATGGCAAATGGGAGCCCGTGTTCAGCATTTTGAGAATATCGCATCGAGTACCGTAGGCGGGGCCGGTCTGGTTTTGATCGCGGGATTATGGACGGGAGCCGGTTCTGGCGTTGGCAGCATTTTAGGCCGAAATGCCGCCCAGCTCGCTGTAGTGACAGGCACTTATTTGGGTAAACGCTTCGTGACCAATAAAACCATGGTCGTGAATCAGATGGCGGCGCATATCAAAAACCTTGCCGATATGTTTAACTCTACCCACAATGCCTTTAATGATTTCAAGTTTGAAAGCACAGCCAAACGCGCACAATACAGCCCCGATCCTCAAGCAGAGTACCCTATTACATTTGAACAAAAAGTCACGGATAATAATGCAGTTCCTGCTAACTATGCCGAGACCATTCAGGCCATCGTGCGCCGTTTTGTAACGGGAACCTACGAGCGTGTAGATATCGTCGGCCAGGGCGATATGTTTATAAAAGTTTTTTTCAGCGATGGGGAACTGGACATTTCGAAAGCCCAGTATGACTATCTCAGCAATTTGAAGCTCCCGTGATTGATCAACCTGGCAGGTCTTCACGCTTGTGGCGCAACGGTAGCCATTCAGTCCAGGGGGGCAAAAATGCCTCGAGCTGACCAAAAGATTTTTATTGTCGGTAAGAATGGTCAATGATGATGACAAGGCAGATTGCCGGATCGGATTCAACCGTTGCGCCAGCGTGGCCAGTTTTTTCACACTCGCCTCGAGCAAGCGTCCTCTCCGGCCAGCCTTTGCCCGGCATTAATTAAACGAACCCTAACACCGGTAGTTAACGCGAACCATCCGCGCCCATAGGGTGATGCAACTCGGGGTAAAATATTGCCATTCGGGGGGCAACAAGAAGAGATAAAGGTACAGAAGTGTGCGTATCACCTTAGTGAAAGAGTGTGATACCCTGCCGCAAAAAACAAAATAACACATTGAATTTAATGATAAAAACTAAATCACAACGCGCAGATTTCATAATTTCACTTCCGATTTCATCTTTGCAAAAAGCATCCTGCCTCTAATATCACGTTATTTCACCTTCCCCGTGCCTATTTTAAGGCTATTCTAAGCAACGAATACACCGATCCCGGCAATGCAATGGCATAGACACCAGATAAGCAGATAAGAACTCATACGGTGGGCATCCTCCCTGGTGGCCGTTTTCATGGCTTGATGAATCAGGGAGAGATCGGATTTTTACTTAGGAATATTCATTAAATACACGCGCAAAACCTTCATAGGAATTTTCATGGAAAGAAATACACCCGTAGCCTTTACCTAATGCGCTACCGAATTCTAAACGGGTATTTAAAAGTGCGGTATTTTTGGCCTGCACACCGTTTAATTACATTTAATTCGTGAAGCTTACTTATAAGAAAAAGGCAGCCTGGTTGCTATAAGCCACCCTATCTGCGGCCGTATTTCTGGGTATTATTCTCATTATACTGGAGCTTATTAATGAATCAGCATTTGGATATCATCGGTATTGGCCTTGGCCCGTCGAATCTTAGCCTGGCAGCCTTAGGAAGTGAAATAGAGGGATTTACGGGACAATTCCTTGAACGCAAACCTCATTTCTCCTGGCACCCAGGGATGATCCTGGCGGACTGCAGTATGCAGACCAACTTTTTAAAAGATTTAGTGAGCGCGGTTGCCCCAACCAATCGCTACAGCTTTCTCAACTATCTGGTAAAAAACAGAAAATTTTATCGTTTCCTGACGACGGAGCAGCGCACCGCATCGCGCGAAGAGTTCGCCGATTACCTCACCTGGGCCGCCGCCGGGATGGGATCATTGGCATTCAATCAAGACGTTCAGCGGGTCGAATTTGACGATCGGCAGCGCCAGTTCGTGGTGACCACCTCGAATAAGGTCTTCCACGCCAGGCACGTAAGTATCGGTATTGGCAAGAAAATAAAGCTGCCTGATTGCGTGACGACGCAAAGCGATCGCTGTTTCCACGCCAGCGAAATGATGCTGCGCAACCCCGATCTGACCGGCAAACGCGTGGCGATCGTCGGTGGCGGCCAGAGCGGCGCAGACCTGTTCCTCAATATTTTTAAAGGGGAATGGGGGCAACCGGAGCAGCTCGACTGGATATCGCGCCGCAACAACTATAATGCGCTCGATGAAGCGGCCTTTGCCAACGAATACTTCACGCCCGATTACGTCGAGAGCTTTTACTCACTGGATAGCGCGGCCAAACGGCATATGCTGGCCGAACAGAAAATGACCTCAGACGGCATCACCAGTGAGTCGCTGCTAGCGATTTATCGCGCCATGTACCACCGCTTCGACGTCCTGCGCGAGAAATTATGGGTGCGCCTGCTGCCCAGCCGTTCGCTGACGGCCGTGAAACACACGCTGGATAACGCCTACCAACTCGAAACGCGTCATCATCTCGATCACGGCGAAGAAGCCTTCAAGGCGGACGTGGTGATCTTTGCCACCGGTTATCAATCGGCCACGCCAGAGTTCCTTGAACCTTTGGCCCACCGCTTACTAACCACTGCGGAGGGCGAATACCGCATCGCCCCAGACTTTACCTTTGAGTGGGAAGGCCCGGCGGAGAACTGCTTATTCGCCATGAACGCCAGTATGCACAATCACGGCATTGCCGATCCGCAGTTGAGCCTGATGGCGTGGCGGTCGGCTCGCATTCTTAATCGGGCGTTAGACCACAAGCCATTTGATCTGGGAACAACGCCGACAGCCATTCAATGGCGCAGTGAAAGCGCACCACCCGCGTTTTAAATACAAGAACGACTTAATCATTGTCACTACGCTTTGATGGAATTACGTATATGAAAAGACAAGTCATTAAATTTATTACGAAGCAGCTGGCCGTATTGGCCCCCGAATTCAAGGCCAGATTGCTCTACAAAAAAGCATTTGGCAAACCGTTAAACTTGCAGGCGCCGTCCACCTGGAATGAAAAGATCAATCACCTGAAATTGAATGGCTATAGTCACAATGCGTTGGTGAAGCAGTGTGCAGATAAATATGCGGTAAGACAGTACATCAAAGATCAAGGGTGCGAAGAGATCCTTAATGAATTGTACTTTGCCTGTGATTCAGTAAACGATATTCCGTGGGACGCATTGCCGGATAAGTTTGTGATCAAAGGGAATCACGGTTCCGGGTATAACCTGATTTGCCAGAATAAAAAATTGCTGAATATCAAGAGCGCAAAAAAATTGATCGACGCTTGGATGAAAGACGATTATTGGAAAACTTATGTAGAGCTCAACTACAAAGGGATACAAAAAAAGATCATTGGGGAGAAATATATCGAATCGGCCAATGGTCACGGACCTGAAGACTATAAAATCTATTGTTTCCGCGGTGTACCTTACTGCACATTGCTGTGTGTCGGCAGAGAAACCGGGTCGCCGAAGTATTACTTCTTTGACAAAGATTTCAAGTTTCTGTGCTACAGCGATGACTGCCTGGCCTTGAGCCAGGAAGAAATAGACGCCTTCGTGAAGCCAGAAGGCTACGATGAGCTGTTTGAGTACGCCTCACGCTTGTCCGCGCCCTTCGAGTTTGTTCGCGTTGATTTCTACATCTCCAAAGGCCAGATCATTTTCGGCGAATTGACCTTTACCCCATCCGCCGGGCTGGATACGGATATTCTGCCGCCAACCGATGTTTTGCTTGGCGAGATGTTGACGTTGCAACAGCACTGATTTTCACCTGGTCCCACATCCCACAGTGAAGATCGGCTGCGCCTGAGGATAAATACCGGCCGGCCTTTTTGCAGCCCGCGGGCCGGTATTGCCCTGAGGGATATCGGGCCGATGACCTCGCCTGTTCATGCCACCGTTACAGCAAAATCTCTGCTGCCTATCCCTGGCAGCCCACACCCGACCCAAGTGCAATACGCCAGTCAGATCACATAACCATTTGAAAAACAATGGTATTAAATGATTAATAAGAATCACTTACATATTTATAATAAAATGTTCTATATGTATAGGAAGCTATAATATAAGATACAGGAAAGTTTCCCTGGTGTTGTTGTGTGTCTTTGCCCTATTTTATAGGGCTTTTTTCGCTAAAAATCGTTGATAACCGTGTGTTTTTACCTACCTTCACCATTTCCCCCTCCATAAAAACCATAACCATTTCTAATTAATTGTAATCCCTCTTATTCCTGACTTACCAATAATAACAATGAGTTGCTATTAACCTGGCAAAGCAACGGCTGGCAGCGCTTCGCGACCGGAATGCCCGCCCTAAAGGTAGGTTTTTACCGGGCGCGAACGGATGCTACTATCGGCCTTTTTCGAGGATGTTGATCCGCATGTTATTGTCCAACCGGCATTTTATCTCCGCGCTTCTGGCGCTCGCCATCGGCCTTTGGCTGCCGGACTCCGTGATGGCCAGGCCCGATTTGGAACGCAAGATCGGCACTACCGTAGCCGATAGCGATACTGCGGATTACCGCTTCAGCGATCTGCGATTCACCTCCGCCGATGGCCAACGGCATTATCGTGTTCGCATCGCCCAACCGCGTCAGGCGCCTGTGCCAGACGGCTATCCAACGGTTTATTTCCTCGACGGCAATGCGGTGCTGATGGAGTTGAACGCCGCCTTACTGGCCAAATTGGCAGCAACGAAGCGGCCACCGGTGCTGGTGATGATCGGCTATGACAACGATCTGCGCATCGATGCCGCCGGCCGCACCTACGACTATACGCTCCCTCTGCCGGCAGGCATGAAGAAACCGCCGCGGGCCGTCGGGGGCGCGGATGCGTTCCTGCAATTGATTGAGACCCAGATCAAACCGGCGATCGCCGCCAAACTGGCGGTCGATCCTCAGCGGCAAACGCTGTGGGGGCACTCCTACGGCGGGCTCTTCGTTCTGCATACGTTGTTCACCCATCCCACCGCCTTTCAGCGCTACATCGCCGTGGAACCCTCGCTGTGGTGGGGCGACGGCATGATCCTGCAAGAAGCACAGCAGATGACAGAACGGCGCGCGGCGCCGGCGGCCAGGTTGCAACTGTGGGTTGGCCTGGCAGAACGCGATCGCGCTGCCCCGCCCGGCGTGAAGAGCCCCGCTCTGCCGGCGGACGCAACGCGTTTATTGGCCGAACACCTGGCACAGCTCGACGGTCTCACCGTCGGCTATCGCGAATGGCCTGCCCTGGGACACGGCGCCATGCTGGGTGCGGCCATCGAGCCGGCGCTGGGCAGCGTCATTGCAGAGGACTAAATCAGCGGATCAGAAGCTATCGGCCATATTTTCATCTGCGGCGCATATCTTCTGATAAGAAGAGTGTTTACTATCTGAGACAGAGAATGGCGGGCGCGGGTGGGGGCGTCAAAAAACAAAGTGGCTCCCCCGTCGGCAAGTGAGCTTGCTCTATCCGGTGGAGCCATACAGTACTGCAGTTTTCCCGGTGGGGCCCTGGTGAGGCGCAAGTAGGAAAAGATGGTGTTAGCAGGGCATTTCAGCGTTTTAATACCGCCTGTTTCACTATTTTCTTCTCCCTGTGGCACCTACTATAAGCGGCCTCTCACCTGGCGGAAAAGGGTGAAAACCACCCTTGAAATACATTAATGAAAGTGATATTAGAAGCGGTTAGGGCGAAAGCGCCTAGTTCAGTTTTGAATAATTAAATCAGGGAATTATATTAAAAATGAATATTAATATCACCGACAAACCCAACCCGCAGGATGAAGAGTTCGTTATCGACAGCCTCTGGGCTCACAACCATAAAACCCAGCCCGTAGACATTCACCCACTGTTCCTGACCGTCACTGACGACAACCAGCAGATCGTCGGTGGCCTGGTCGCACGCACCTGGTGGGGCGGCCTGGAAGTGCAGTATCTGTGGGTCGGCGATCAATGTCGCAAAAGCGGTTACGGCCGCCAGCTGATGCAACTGGCCGAAGAAGAAGCCCGCAAGCGCGGTTGCCATATGGCCTATGTCGATACTTTCGATTTCCAGGCCCGAGGCTTCTACGAAAAACTGGGCTACCGGGTCTACGGCGAGCTGGGCGACTACGCGCATCGCCACACCCGCCATTACCTGGCTAAAAGCCTGTAACGCGGCCTGAGCGGCGCAGAGGTAGGTATGGATTCATCGCATAAAAATAATGAATCTTATTTTAAGGGCCTCATCACCATGATGGAGCACCTGAGCGAGCCCTGGGGCATCAAAGACCAGCTGTCCCGCCACCTCTATATGAACCGTGCCGCTTATCTCTATACCAATACGCCGCTGAATTTCGACGTCGCCGGCAAATATGACCACGAATTCCCCGCCGACTGGGCCGACTCCGCCGCCGACTTTATCGAGCATGACAAGATGACCGAAGCAGCGCGCGATCGGGTCACGGTCATAGAAACCCACTACTGGTACGGCAAAGACAGCCTGACGCCGTTTATCAGCGAAAAGCTACCGGTGTACAACGATGACAAACAGGTGATTGGCGTGATCTGGAACGCCAAGCCGATGAACAGCCTGTCACCGCTGAAATACATCAATCAGCAAAAACCCAGCGTGTTGACCACCGAAGTCAATAACGAGCTGTTCACCCGTGCCGAACTCGATGTCATTTTTCTTATGCTGCAACGATTTACGGTAAAAGAGATCGCAAAAATCTATAACGTCAGCAATAAGACCATCGAAAACCGCATTTATAACATTTACCAGAAGGCCAACGTGCATACTCAGCAACAATTTGAGGAATACTGCAAATACGCCAATCTGGATAACTACATTCCCGATCGCCTGATAACCAAAGGCATTCAGTTTATTTGAACCGCAAGGAAGATCTCACCGTGATAAAGATCGAAGATTATCCGCTCACCCGGGTGCCGCAGGATAAAAGAGTCTCGTTTTTAAGCGTGGCCATCGTGCATATGGGCATGTTGACCGCGCTGGACCAGTTCATGCTCGGCGCCGTACTCGGCAACTCCATGACGCTGATTGACGCTTTCACCGCCATTTTCGTCGGCAGCCTGATCTTCGGCGTGGTGACCTACGGCCTGGGGCTGGCGGGCATGCGTGAAGGCATTTCCGGCAGCCTGCTGGCGCGCTGGTGCGGCTTCGGCCGTCTGGGCTCGGTGCTGATCGGCGTGGTGGTGGCCGTCAGCCTGCTGGGATGGTTCGGCATTCAGAACGCCATTTTCGCCAAGTCGCTCGACTTCGCGCTCGGCAATAAGCTGGGCTTTGGCTTGGCCGCCGGGCTCTCGGGCACGCTGTTGACTATCCTGGTGGCATTCGGTTTCAAGGCGCTGCGCATCGCCGCACGTATCGCGGTGCCGATGTTCATCATGCTGGTGGCCTTTATTTCAGTGACCGCGCTTTCCGGGCATAACCTGCAGGAGATCATCCAGCTGGCGCCGCCGGGTGAACCGCTGACCATCAGCGCCGGCATCACCATCGTCGTCGGCGGCGCCATCGTGGCCAGCCTGATGACCCCCGATCTGACCCGTTACTCCAAAAACGGCAAGCACGTGCTCGGCGTCACGCTCTTCACCATCATCGCCGGCGAGTTCGTGGTAAACGGCCTGGCGATCCTGATCGCCAAAACCCTGGGCACCGCGGATGTAGTCACCATCATGTCACAAGCGGCCGGCGGCGCCGGTTTGCTGGTAGTGGTGTTCTCCACCCTGCGCGTCAACGATCTCAACCTGTATTCCTCTTCGCTGGGCATCGTCAACGCGGTGGAAGGCATCACCGGCAAAAAGCTGAAGTACACCTACACCACGTTGGTGATCGGGATTCTGGGCACTACGCTGTCGGTGCTGGGCATTCTCGACCGCTTCGTCGACTTCCTGACGGTGCTTGGCGTGGTCTTCCCGCCGATTATCGGCATCATGTTGGTGGACTATTACCTGCTGCGCAGCCACCGCAAGATCCTGGACGAGAGCCGCCGCATGGGCCAGTTGCCGAACGAAACGCCAACCATCGGCTGGGCGGCGATCGTCGCCAGCATCGCCGGCGGCGCCGTTGGCCTGGCGACCGAATGGGGCGTACCGACCATCAATTCCCTGGTAGCGGCCAGCCTGCTGTATTGGGTGCTTAAACTGGCCTTCAGTCGGGCGCAAAAACCGCTGGCCTCGCAGAAGTCTCTCTGATTTTCGCGCACGCGGTAATGCACTCCTCCGGTATCGGGGGAGTGTTTGACGCTCGAAAAGGGGATTCAATGCAAAAGATGGGGCCGATCGCGCAGACAAACGGCCGTGGTGTTTAGGGTCCCTGGTGTCGGTAGCAAGCTATCCATTTATGCTCAGAGTGTGGCAATGCCCCCTCTGAGCTTTTTATTATAAAAACTGTCGGCTTCCGTATTTTGATCGTAAAGAAAAACTTCAGCTTGCATGAACAGTAGCCCATGAAATCGGCTTTGGTCAACATAAAAGTAAACATAAAACCGGCTTTTGTGTTCACTTTTCTATAAGTAAAACCTAATCAATTGATTTGCACGGCTTTATCTTTCTCGCAGAGGAAGCAGGCTACCCCCGCTGACATCACTGCGCTAAACGGCTGACGGTAAACAATAATTACCGCTAATAATCAGTTCGTTACCCGCTCGTCTGCGCCTTTTTATCTGGACAACGCCAATGCGTAAGATATAGTGAAGCCTGCGTAATGTTTGTAAGGACAGCCAATGAAAACCACCAACGCACAGCGCAAAATCAACATCATTAAAAATATTGAATATCTGATGCGTACCCGCGGTGAAACCAAGGCTTCCTTTTCCAATCGCAGCGGCCTGACGCGCACTACCCTCTACAAAATTCTTGACGGAAGAGTGAACAACGTTCAGCAATCCACCGTGAATCGGATCTCCGACTTCTTCGGTGTCTCCTGTGAAGAGATCGAAGACTACGATCTGGAAAAACTGGAGCTGCTCAACGAAACGCTGTCCACCGAAGGCAACAAGAACCCTTCCGCCATTCCGGTGATCCCCCAGTCGCGCTATCTGGCCGTCTCGCAGCGCAAGATCGGGCAGCTGGTCACCGAGTTTCCTCTGACTTATTTCTTCGGCGATGAGTCGAACATGTTGGCAATGAAAATAGAGACCGAAATTAAAGGGTCATTTATTCCCGGCGAGGTCATCATCATCAAAAGGCCGCCGGTACTGATTTGCGATTCACCTTTGCTGTATCACTCGGGAAAACGCGGCTTCTTTGTGGTTGACGACAAAGACAGCGAAAGCATGGACAAACGCCCTCAGGACACCGTGCAATTCCTGGGTTACATCGTTGGAGAAAGGTTATAAATGGAACCGAATCAGAAGTTCAAGCTGTTGGGCTTCACCCGGCATGGCACCATCGCGGCCAATGTCATGGTATTGGCCACCGGCAAAACCATTACCATGGGGCTGAATGAGCTGGCCGACAGCGAAATATCAGAAGATCTAAGCCGGCACGAGCTGCAGGCGCTGTACCGCAAACTCTATGGCGATAACCAACAAAAAACCGCCTACGAGCTCAGCGATCGCCACGAACGCTCCTGGTACGCCTACCTGATTATTACCGTGGCGCTCAGCGTGATTTATATTTTCTCAACGCTGTGCGGCGTCAAGCCGATCCAAATCCCGGTGCTGAATCTCATCACGCCGCCGGCGATCTTCATCTACCCGCTCACGTTCATTCTGGTGGACATCCTTAACGAATTCTATGGGTTGCGGCTGGCTCGGCGCACCATCATCATCTCGTTTATCGCCAACCTGACCTTCGTCCTGGGGGTGTGGGTAACAACGCTGGTGCCGAGTATTCCGCAGTGGGAGTACAGCGAGACCTACAACGGCATCGTGCACAGCATCATGGCGGTGCTGGTGGCCTCGTCGGCGGCCTATCTGATCTCCGAGAACGTCAACTCCTACCTGCTCTGCAAAATCAAAGAGTTGACCAACTCCCGCTACCTGTTTGTGCGCGTGATCACCAGTACCGTAGTGGCGTCGGCCATCGACAGCGTGGTGTTCTGTACGCTGGCGTTCTACAACGTGCTGAGCTGGGACATCATCAAAACCATGATCCTGTCGCAGTTCCTGATCAAGGTGGTTTACGCCCTGCTGGGCGTCGGGCCGATCTACGCCACCCGCAGTCTGTTTAACCGCTACATCAATACCGAACAAGCAAAGGGCAATGAATATGCATATCCAAAAGCAAGATAAGATCACCCATCTTGGCGCGAACTCCGATTATCCGGATCAATATGCTCCCGCATTGCTCGAAGCCCTGCCGCGCGCGCGCGGCCGCGATCTGATCGGCGTGGACGAGCAGCAGCTGCCATTTAGCGGCTTCGATCTGTGGACCGCCTTCGAGTTGTCGTGGCTCAACGGCAAGGGCAAACCGGTGGTGGGCATCGGCGAATTTACCTTCCCGCACTCTTCTTCCAACCTGATCGAATCCAAATCGTTCAAGCTGTATCTCAACAGCTTCAACCAAACGCGCTTCGACAGCGTGGAACAGGTGAGCGCCGCCATGCAGAAGGACCTGTCGCAGGCAGCCAATGGCCAGGTCACCGTCAAACTCTATCCGGGGCTGGAAGGTTACCCCGCGCAGATCGATCGCCTGCCGGGCATCAACATCGACGATCTGGATATCGCGGTCGACGACTTCGCCTTCAAACCGGAGTACCTGAGCGGCGCGGCCGATCAAGGGGAACCGGTGTCGGAGACGCTGTCTTCCAATCTGCTGAAATCCAACTGCCTGGTCACCAACCAGCCGGACTGGGGCAGCGTGGTGATCCGCTATGAAGGCCGCAAAATCGATCGCGAAAGCCTGCTGCGCTACCTGATCTCCTTCCGCCAGCACAACGAATTCCACGAGCAGTGCGTCGAGCGCATTTTCAACGACATCAAGCAGAGCTGCCGCCCGGAAAAACTCAGCGTGTTCGCGCGCTACACCCGCCGTGGCGGCCTGGACATCAACCCCTTCCGCAGCGATTTCGAAACGGCGCCAGCGCTCGGCCGCCTGATCAGGCAGTAAGCGTTACCCCCCAATGCTCCCGCCAGGGAGCATTGTTTCCTCGCTTTCATCTCCCTGTTATTTTTCGCCATTATCGTCGTCAGCGGCTATCTTCAAAGCACACTGACGGAGATTAACGACGCATGCCTGACCTTTCTCGCAGAGACCTACTGCGGGCCGCCGCCATTGGATCGGCTTTCACGCTGTTGCCCGCCTCGATTCGCAAAGCGCTGGCCATTCCCGCCAATAACCGCACCGGCACCCTGCGCGACGTCGAACACGTGGTGATCCTGATGCAGGAGAATCGCTCTTTCGACCACTACTTCGGCACCCTGCCGGGTGTACGCGGCTTCAGCGATCGCTTTACCATCCCATTGCCCGGCGATCGCCTCGTCTGGCAGCAGCAGGGCGCCGAGCGGCTGGTGCTGCCCTACCATCTGGACAGCAAACGCGGCAACGCACAGCGCGTCACTGGCACGCCGCACTCGTGGGTGGATGAGCAAGCCGCCTGGGATCACGGCCGCATGAGCGCCTGGCCCACCTACAAAACGCCGGCCTCGATGGGCTACTACCGCCAGCAGGAGCTGCCGTTCCAGTTCGCACTGGCCAACGCCTTTACCCTGTGCGACGCCTATCACTGCGCTATCCACGCCGGCACCAACACCAACCGGCTGTTCCACTGGACCGGCACCAACGGCCCGTCCGCCGCCGACGTGGCGGTGGTGGTCAACGAGTGGGACAGCCCCGGCCCGGCGGAGATCGGCTACCAGTGGACAACCTATCCGGAACGGCTGGAGGCGAGCGGCGTCAGCTGGAAGGTGTACCAATTCCTGCCGGACAACTTTACCGACAACCCGCTGGCGGGCTTCCGCCAATACCGCGCCGCCAGCATTCAGGTGGGCAACCCGGCGCGGCCGCCGAAAGGCTTCAACGCCTTCGTACCTTATCGCGACGAGCTCAACGCGACCGCGCCGCTGTACAAGGGCAACGGCAACACCCTGCCGGCCGCCGACGGCAACGATCTGGACGCCATGCTGGCCGGATTCCGTGCCGACGTGCAGCAGGGCAAACTGCCGCAGGTCAGCTGGATCATCGCGCCGGCGGCCTATTCGGAACATCCCGATCCCTCCAGCCCGGTGCAGGGCGGCTGGTTCACGCAAGAGATCCTCAACGCGCTGACCGATAACCCGGAGGTGTGGAGCAAAACCGTCCTGCTGGTCAACTACGACGAAAACGACGGCTTTTTCGATCATATGCCTTCGCCTTCTGCACCGTCGCTACGTGAAGACGGCAGCTTCGCCGGTAAATCGACCGTGCCGTTCGACACCGAGATCTTCCAGCACGTGGCGCCGCCCGGCTCGCAGGATCAACCGCCGCCGGACGGCCGCATCTACGGCCCCGGCCCGCGGGTGCCGATGCTGGTGCTATCGCCCTGGAGCCGCGGCGGCTGGGTCAATTCTCAGGTCTTCGATCACACCTCGGTGCTGCAATTCCTGGAAAAGCGCTTTCAGGTGCATGAACCCAACATCAGCGCCTGGCGCCGCGCGGTGTGTGGCGATCTCACCTCAGCGTTCAACTTTGTCGACCCTAACGGCGAAGCGCTGCCAAGCCTGCCCGCCACCAGCCGCCACGCCGCCGATGGCCTGCGCCAGCGCCAGGAACAGCTGCCGCAGGTGCCGCTGCCATCGCCCGCCCACCAGCGTTTGCCGCACCAACGCCGCCTGGCGCGCCCTTCCCGCGCACTGCCCTACCAGCTGCACGTCGAGGCCACCGTCGCGACCGAGCAGCGCCGCGTGACGTTGAACCTGTTCAATACCGGCGAGCAGGGAGCGGTATTTCACGTCTACGACCGGCGAGACCTGACGCAAATCCCGCGCCGCTATACCGTCGAGGCCGGCAAGGCGGTCAGCGACGACTGGCAGGCGGACAATGAGTACCATCTATGGCTGCTCGGCCCCAACGGCTTTCATCGCGAGCTGCGCGGCGTCCTGAGTCGGCCGCAGCCGGAAGTGCGTTTGCGCCCAACGGGCCGCAGCCTGCAGCTGCAGTTGAATAATCCGGGCACCGAAGCGATAGCGGTCACCCTCGAACGCTGCCCTTACACTCAGCAAGGCCCGTGGCCTATTACGCTGCCTGCGGGCGGCAGCCACCACCAAACGTTTGACGCCCGCACCAGCGGCGGCTGGTATGATCTTACGCTGCGAGGCCCCGGCTGGCTGCGTCGCCTGGCGGGGCGGCTGGAGGACGGTGAGCACAGCGTCAGCGACCCGCTGATGGGCCAGGGATGATCTATCGGCATCAAGGGAGTTCAAAAAGCGAAAGGATATCGCTTATCATTGCGTTCTCGTTCTTCGCCGATTACCCAAGGATCTTCATGCCCGCTGTTCTTATCGCTAAAGCCGGCCGCTGGTTGGCCGCCTGTGTGTTGCTGTTGGCCGGCACCGCTCAAGCCGCGCCGATCGTCGTCACCGATGTCGCCGGCCGCCAGGTCACCCTGCCGCAACCGGCCAAACGCGTTATCCTGGCCGATGCCCGTGCGCTGCTGGCGCTGAATATTCTGCATCCGCAGGAGCCGCTGAAAAACATCATCGCCTGGGACAACTCGCTGAAGGTCAAAGCGCCGGATCTGGTGGAGGCCTACGCGAAAAAATTCCCGCAGGTCATGCAGATCCCCACCTTCGACAACCCCTACACCAGTGATTTCAGCGTGGAAAGCGCGGTGGTGCGCCAACCGGATCTGATCATTTTCGACATCGGCCTGCTGAGCAAATTGAAAGACAGCGGCGTGCTGACCCAGCTGGAAAAAGTCGGCATCCCAGTGCTGATCATCGATTTTCGCCAGCAGCCGCTGACCAACACCGTCGCCAGCATGGCGCTGTTGGGAAAAGTGTTTGACGAGCAGCCCAACGCCGATGCTTTTATCCGCCTCTATCAGCAACGCCTCGAACTGGTGCGCCAGCGGGTCGCCACGCTGAAACCGGAGCAGCGCCCCAGCGTCTTCATCGAGCGCAGCGCCGGCATCAAAGGCGAACAGTGCTGCAACACCTTCGGCAAAGGCAGCTTCGGCCAGTTCATCGATACCGCCGGCGGCAACAATATCGGCAGCAAGCTGTTTTCAGACATGGGCGGAGAAGTGAACGTCGAGCAGGTGATCAGCAGCAACCCGGATTTCTATCTGCTGACCGGCGCCGACTGGAGCCGTGGCCATCGCGGCACGCTGGCGGTACCGCTGGGTTACACCACCGATATGGCCACCAGCCAAAAGAAACTGGCGCATCTGCTGGATCGTACCGGTATTAACGTGCTGAAAGCGGTGAAAGAAAAACGCGTGATGGCGATTTATCATCAATTTTACGACACACCGCTCAACTTTATCGCGGTTGAAGCGATCGCCAAATTCATGCACCCGGCGCTGTTTAAAGATATTGATCCGCAAGCGGATATCGAAATGGTGCACCAGAAATTCACCGCGCTGGATTACAGCGGCGTCTTCTGGCTTACGCCACAATAACCTCCCGCAGGGCCCGCCAGTCGGGTCCTGTTTCCCGCATTCATTATTTAGTTACCCACTTAACTATCCCGTAACAATTCTATTTACTTGCCAATAATTATCATTAAGATTGTCTTTTCTAAAAAAACACATCCGGGTCTGAAACTCTTAAGGCATTATTATGTCACCTCTTTTTCGGCTTTCCCTGCTGACGGCTTCCATCGCCGTCGCATTCCCTGTCCTTGCTACTGATAACTCATCTCAGAACGATACCGACACCGTGACCGTCGTCGGCAACTGGCTGGACAACCCTGATACCAGTTCGGTGCTGCTCAACCATCCGGGCGCGCGTTCCATCGTCACCCAGCAGCAGATGCACGAACAAGGCGACCAAACCATCGCCGACAGCCTGCGCGGCATACCCGGCGTGCAGGTGCGCGACAGCAACGGCACCGGCGGCAGCGATATTTCGCTCAACGTCGGCGTGCGCGGCCTGACATCGCGTCTTTCTCCGCGCTCCACCATTCTGATGGATGGCGTCCCGCTGGCGGTTGCGCCTTACGGCCAGCCGCAGCTGTCGATGGCGCCGCTATCGATCGGTAACCTGCAATCGGTGGACGTGGTGCGCGGCGGCGGTGCGGTGCGCTACGGGCCGCAAAACGTCGGCGGCGTGATCAACTTCGTTACCCGCGACATTCCCAAAACGTTTGGCGGCACCGCCAGCGTACAAACCCAGGGCGCCAGCCACGGCGGCCTGAAGACCCTGACCAGCGCCTCCGTGGGCGGCACCGCAGACAACGGCCTCGGCGCCGAGCTGCTCTATTCCGGCCTGCACGGCCAGGGCTACCGCGACAACAACGACAACACCGACATCGACGATTTCATGCTGAAAACGCGTTATGCGTTCACCGATCGCGACGAACTGCTGGCCAATTTCCACTACTACGACGCCAAAGCCGGCATGCCGGGCGGGCTGAGCAGCGCGCAATACGCGCAGAACCCGTTCCAGTCCACGCGGCCGTGGGATCAGTTCGAAGGCCGCCGCAAGGATATGTCGTTCAAATACAAACATCAGGAAGACGACAAGCAGTTCGAAGTGTTGACCTACTTCACCGACAGCTACCGCGGCAGCAACATCGAATCGGAAGGCACCGGCAAAAACGCGGGCCAGCGGCGCATGGTCTCCTATCCGCGCCACTATTCAACCTGGGCGATCGAACCAAGCTATTCGCAGCTGTTTCGCTTCTGGAATATGGCGCACGAGATCACCCTCGGTTACCGCTATCTGAATGAAACCATGGACGAAAAAGCATCGCGTTCCGCCTGGTATAATCCGGCGAATATCGGCTCGACGCCGGATACCCCGGACTATTACCAGCATACCTCCGGCGGTACCGCAGCCAACGCGTTCTATATCGACGACACCATTAACGTCGGCAACTGGACGGTCACGCCGGGCCTGCGTTATGAAAGCATTCGCACCCACGTGGACGATTCGTTCAACAACATCAGCCGCGAGAAAAGCTACAGCGAGCCGCTGCCGTCATTGAACGTGATGTACCACCTGTCCGACGCCTGGAAACTGTTCGCCAACGCCAACACCTCGTTCGGCAGCATGCAGTATTTCCAACTGACCAAAGGCGGCAACGGCAACCAGCCGGCGCCGGGGCTGACGGCGGAAAAAGCGCGCACCTATGAGTTCGGCACCCGCTACGACGACACCGTGGTCAAGGCCGAGGCCACGCTGTTCTACATCGACTTCGATAACCAGCTGCAGTACATCAGCAACGACGTGGGCTGGACCAACATGGGCGCCACCAAGCACAAAGGCATCGAGCTGGCGCTCAGCTACGATCTCAGCGAGCTGAATCGGGCGCTCGACGGCGCCAGCGTCTACACCAGCTATACCTACACCAAAGCCAGCACCGACAAGGGCGACTTCGCCGGTAAAGATCTGCCGTTCTACTCGCGCCAGGTCTATACCGTCGGCACGCGTTACGCCACCGGCAGCTGGGTATGGAATCTGGACGGTTATGCGCAGTCGAAACAGCATTCGCCGGGCACCGGGCCGGAGTACATCACGCAGGAAAGCGCCGATGGCCAGTTCGGCAACATCGCCGGTTACATGGTGTGGAATATGCGCGGGGAATATAACTTCGGGCCGCAGCTGTCGAACCTGACGCTGGGCGCCGGGGTAAAAAACCTGTTCGATCAGCGCTACTTTACCCGCTCCAACGACAATAACTTCGGCAAGTACGTCGGCGAACCACGCACCTTCTTCGTGCAGGGGTCGATCGCCTTCTGATACCCAGGCCCCCGATGGGGCTTCGGTATCACCGACAGTAAAGACGAAACAGGCGCGCCAAGTGCGCGCCCATCGGCGTCAAGGTGGTGTCCTTGCGTTGGATAAGATAAAACGTCGCTTTCGGCAAACTCTCTTCCAGCTCAAGCGGCACCAAATGCTTGCCCAGAATCGGATCCGAAATCACGTCCACCGACAGAATGCTGACAAAATCGCTCTGCGCCACCAGGCTGGTACAGGCCATAAAGGTCTCGCAGGTCACGCTGATCGACGGCGCCATGCCCAAGTCCCCGAACAGATCGTGCAATAGCCGGTAATAACTGCCTTTCGGCGTCGGCATGGTCCAGTCGCAGTGCTGCAGCTGTTTCAGCGAGGTTGCCCCTTCCATCGGATGCCCTTTACGTACCACCACCCGATACTCTTTTTCCATCAGCCGTTCGTACTGCAACTCGTTGTCGAGGCTGCTGGGGTAGTAGGTATTGACGGTAAAATCCAGCTCGCCCTGACGCAGTTCAGGGATCATCGACACCAGCTGCCCCTCGACGATGCGCACCTTCACGTTGGGATACTCACGATGAAACTGAGTGACCACCTGCGGCATCACGGTGCGCGCAATGCTGCCACCAACGCCGATATTCACCGTGCCGCCCGCCAACCCCAGCCGCTGCTGGATATCTTCCTGCGCCACCCGCAGCTCCTCAAGGATCAGGCTGGCATGCTGGAAAAAGTTATCGCCACAGTCGGTCAATACCACACCCTGGCTACGGCGAATAAACAACTTGGCGCCCAGCACCTCTTCCAGCTCCTGAATGGCTTTGGTCAGTGCAGGCTGGGAAAGGCGTGAGGTACGGCTAGCGGCGCGGATGCTGCCCTGGCGGCTAACGTCCACAAATGCACGTAATTGGTGCAATTTTATCGAGGCTGGCATAGGCGAAAGGCGATAACCGTTATTTATCAATAGCAAGATATTGGCATCTTATTTAGCCAGATTCCATTGTGTACATTCGGAAAAAACATAATAAATAACCAAATTCTTATTTCGCTTAATTAAGCGCATTTTCTGCGCCAATAAGCGCCATTCACGGCAGTTAGTAACCAAATACACCTTTTTATTTGCAAGAGCATCACCGTCTGATTTCAGTTCAGAGCATAACTGCTGCCTGGAGCAATCCAGCGCGCGATAACTTATGAGATATCACTATGACTAATTCGCTTTCGATGTTGGTGGCCGATCTGTACCCGCAATTGCAGGCCTGGCGCCGCGACTTCCACCGCTATGCCGAATCCGGCTGGTTTGAGTTCCGCACCGCCACCCTGGTGGCGGAAGAACTCGATCGGCTGGGTTACCGCCTGCAGCTAGGCCGCGAGGTCATCAAGGCCGAGGCGCGCATGGGACTACCCTCGTCCGATGAGCTGGAGGCGCAGGAACTGCGCGCCCGCAATCAGGGCGCGTTGGAAAAATGGTTGCCGCATTTTTCCGGCGGCTTCGCCGGCATCGTCGCAACGCTCGATACCGGCCGCCCCGGCCCGACTATCGCCTACCGCGTGGATATGGACGCCCTCGATCTCAACGAATTGCTGGAACCCGAACACCTGCCGTTCAGTGAAGGCTTCGCCTCTTGCAACAGCGGCATGATGCATGCATGCGGTCATGACGGCCATACCACCATCGGCCTGGGGCTGGCGCACGTGTTCAAAAGCCTGGAGTCCCTGCTTAGCGGCACCGTCAAATTGATCTTCCAGCCGGCGGAGGAAGGCACACGCGGCGCAAAATCGATGGTGGAGGCCGGCGTGGTGGACGACGTCGATTTCTTCACCGCGGTGCATATCGGCACCGGCGTGCCGGCCGGTGAGCTGGTATGTGGCAGCGACAGCTTTATGGCCACCAGCAAGCTGGACGTTACCTTCCGCGGCGTCGCCTCCCACGCCGGCGCCAAGCCGGAAGACGGTCGCAACGCACTGCTGGCGGCGGCGCAGGCTGCGCTAGGGCTTTACGCCATCCCGCGCCACAGCGAAGGCAGCTCACGCATCAATGTCGGCGTGCTGCAGGCCGGCACCGGCCGCAACGTGATCGCCGATCGGGCGTTTATGAAGGTGGAGACGCGCGGCGCCACCAATGAGATCAACACGTTCGTCTATCAGCAGGCCCTGAACGCCATCGAAGGCGCCGCCAAAATGCACGGCGTCGCCTGCGACATCGCGCTGATGGGCGCGGCGCAGAGCAGCAAACCGACCCAACCGTGGGTGGATTATATCCGCCGCCAGGCGCAGCAGATAACCGAGCTGACCTCGGTGGTCGATCGCCGCGAACAGGCGGCGGGTTCAGAAGACGCCACCTACATGATGGAACGGGTGAAATCCCGCGGCGGCCAGGCCTCATACGTCATTTTCGGCACCGAGCTGAGCGCCGGGCACCATAACGAGAAATTCGACTTCAACGAACAGGTGATGGCGGTGGCGGTGAAAACGCTGGCGTCGCTGGCGCTGAACCTGCCGACATTCGGGAGCGGAGCATGAGCAACTCAGAACTGCAGGCATTTATCGACGACTACATTGACCAACGTCAACCCCGCTTCAGCACGCTGAGCGACGCGATTTGGGATCACCCGGAAACGCGCTTCAACGAGACCTATTCCGCCACGTTGCTGGCCGATGCGCTGGAACAGGAAGGCTTCTCGGTCGAACGCGGTGTGGGCGACATCGAGACGGCGTTTATCGCCAGCTACGGCAGCGGCCACCCGGTTATCGCGCTGCTGGGCGAGTACGACGCGCTGGCCGGGCTGAGCCAGCGGTCCGGTTGCGCCACGCCGCAGCCGCTGGTGGAAAACGGCAACGGCCATGGCTGCGGCCACAACCTGCTGGGCACCGCCGCGCTGGCGGGCGCCTTCGCTGCCAAGGCGTGGATGCAGCAGAACCGGCTGACCGGCACCCTGCGCTTCTACGGTTGCCCAGGCGAAGAAGGCGGCTCCGGCAAAACCTTTATGGTGCGCGAAGGCCTGTTCGACGACGTCGACGCCGCCCTCACCTGGCACCCGGAAGGCTTCAGCGGCATGTTCAACACCAGCACGCTGGCCAACATTCAGGCGGCGTTTCACTTTAAGGGCGTCGCCGCCCATGCCGCCAACTCGCCACACCTGGGGCGCAGCGCGCTGGACGCGGTGACGCTGATGAATACCGGCGCCAACTTCCTGCGCGAACATATCGTGCAGGAAGCGCGGCTGCACTACGCGGTCACCCACACCGGCGGCAGCTCCCCCAACGTGGTGCAGGCCGACGCCGAGGTGTTGTACCTGATCCGCGCGCCGCAGCTCGACCAGGCGCAGGACATTTACCAACGGGTGATTAACATCGCCAAGGGCGCAGCGCTGATGACTGACACTCAGATGGACGTGCGCTTCGACAAGGCTTGCTCCAACTATGTGCCGAACCGCAGTCTTGAACGCGCGATGTATCAAAACCTGTGTGATTTCGGTCTGCCCGAGTACAGCGACGCCGAACGCCGCTTCGCCGAGGAAATCCGCCAGACGCTGAGCCGCGACGATCTGCGCAACGCCAAACTCAACATAGCCCGCACCGGTGGCGCAGCCGGGCGCGAGTGGGTACAACTGCTGGGAGATAAGGTGCTGATGGACGAGGTCGCTCCTTATGTGGAGTCCGACGACCTGCTGTACGGTTCTACCGACGTTGGCGACGTGAGCTGGGTGGCGCCAACCGCCCAATGCTTTAGCCCCTGTTTCGCACTCGGCACTCCTCTGCACACCTGGCAACTGGTGGCGCAGGGCCGCACCGCTATCGCCCATAAGGGCATGTGCCTGGCCGGCAAGGTGATGGCGGCGACCGCCATCGATCTGCTGAGCGACAGCGCCCTGCTGGCGAGCTGCCGCAGCGAGTTTGAGCACCAACGCGCCGAACAGCCGTATCGATGCCCTATCCCACAGGGGGTAAAACCCTCCCCATTGAAATAGCATGAACAGACAGGGCCCGGTTCACCGGGTCACTAAGAATAATTATAAATAAATCAAATAATAACAATCACACAACAGAGCAAACACAGAGGGTAAAATCATGAGTGAGGCCACAACGCCAATCAATAAAAGCCCCGGACGCGTTTTTTACTGGGTGGAACGCATCGGCAATAAGATCCCTAATCCGTTTTTACTGTTCGTCTATTTGATCCTGGTGCTTATGCTGGCCACCGCGCTATTTTCCTGGCTCGACGTGGCGGTGAAAAATCCGGCCACCGGCGAGCTCATCAAGGTGAATAATCTGATGAGCGTGGCGGGCATGCAGTGGATATTTCCCAACATCATCCATAACTTCAGCAGCTTTGCGCCGCTGGGGGCTATTTTGGCGCTGGTGATAGGCGCCGGCCTGGCGGAAAAGGTCGGCCTGCTGCAGGCGCTGATGTACAAAATGGCCTCGCGCGTCAGCGCCCGCTACGCCAGTTATATGGTGCTGTTTATCGCCTTCTTCAGTCATATATCGTCGGACGCCGCGCTGGTGGTGATGCCGCCCCTTGGCGCACTGATGTTCGTGGCGGTGGGCCGCCACCCAATAGCCGGACTGCTGGCGGCGATCGCCGGCGTCGCCTCCGGCTTTACCGCCAACCTGTTGATCGTCACCACCGACGTATTGCTTTCCGGTATCAGTACCGAAGCCACCAAAGCGGTGGATGGCGCGGTTCACGTCAGCGTGATCGACAACTGGTACTTTATGGCCACCTCAGTGGTCGTGCTGACCATCGCAGGCGCGCTGCTCACCGACAAATTTATCGAGCCCCGTCTGCCGAAGTGGCAAGGCAGCGCCGAAGACAAAATCGCAGCGCTGACCCCGCTGCAAAACCGGGGGCTGATGATGAGCGGTATCGCCGCGCTGGTGTTTATCGCCATCATCGCCGCTCTGGTGGTGCCGGAGGCCGCGCCGCTGCGTGACCCAAACACCGGTTCGGTGATCCCTTCCCCGTTCATCAAGGGTATCGTGCCGATCATCATCCTGTTTTTCTTCACCGTCGCCATTACCTATGGCGTAGTCACCAAACAGATCCGTCGGCCGGACGATATTCCCCATCACTTGCTCGATCCGATGAAAAGCATGGCGGGTTTTATCGTGATGGTATTTCCGCTGTCGCAGTTCGTGGCGTTCTTTAACTGGAGCAACATGGGCAAGTTTATGGCCGTCGGCCTGACCGATATGCTGGAAGCCGCCGGCATGAGTGGCGCACCGGCATTTCTCGGCCTGATGTTCCTCTCCGCCTTCCTGTGCATGTTCATCGCCAGCGGCTCGGCGATCTGGTCAATTTTAGCGCCGATCTTCGTGCCGATGTTTATGCTGCTCGGTTTCCACCCGGCGTTCGCCCAGATGATCTTTCGCATCGCCGACTCTGCGGTGCTGCCGCTGGCGCCGATGTCGCCGTTCCTGCCGCTGTTCCTCGGCTTCCTGCAGCGCTACCGCAAAGACGCGCAGCTCGGCACCTATTACGTGCTGATCCTGCCCTATCCTTTGGTGTTCTTCAGCGTGTGGATTTTGCTGCTGCTGGTCTGGTATGCGCTAGGCTTGCCAATCGGTCCCGGCGTCTATCCGAAGCTGGGCTAAACGCTCTGCTATCTCACCCCGCGCTGGTTCGCGGGGCAGATTCCCTCCCCCCAAGCCCAGTAGAAAGATTGATCTTCCTCACTGCCCAAGCGGCTCTGAGGATTATTTCATTGCCTTGCTAAATCGGTTCTTCTATTTTAGCTAACCATCTGACAACGACAAAAATAGGGATTAAGCATGATGAATCGCGTATGGGTACTGGGCGACGCCGTGATCGACCTGGTGCCGGAAAATGCCAACGGTTATCTCAAATGCCCCGGCGGCGCGCCGGCGAATGTGGCGGTGGGTATCGCCCGGCTCGGTGGCGACAGCGCTTTTATCGGGCGTGTGGGGCAAGACGGCTTCGGCGCCTTTCTGCAGCAGGTACTGAGCGATGAAGGGGTGGATATCGGTCATATGAGACCGGATCCCGACCACCACACTTCCACGGTGGTGGTGGATCTCGATCTGCAGGGTGAGCGCTCATTCACGTTTATGGTGCAGCCCAGCGCCGATCTGTTTTTGCAGCCCGACGATCTGCCGGCTTTCCAACGGGGCGAATGGCTGCACCTCTGCTCCATCGCGCTTTCACAAGAACCCAGCCGCAGCGCGGCCTTTGCGGCGATGGAACGCATTCGGGCGGCCGGTGGCCAGGTCAGTTTCGATCCCAACATCCGCGAAGAGGTCTGGCGCCAGCCGGAAGCGCTGCGCCCCTGCCTGCAAAAGGCGCTGTTGCTGGCGGACGTGGTGAAACTGTCGCGCGAAGAGCTGGCTTTCATCAGCCACCTTGACGATGTAGAGAACGGCATCCGCTGGATGATGCAAACCTACCCGACACGCCTGCTGCTGGTGACGCTGGGCGGCGACGGCGTCTGCGTACACGATGGGCATCGCCTGCGCCATTTCCGCGCGCCGTCGATCGTGCCGGTCGATACCACCGGCGCCGGCGACGCGTTTGTCGCCGGTCTGTTAGCGGCGCTGGCACGCCTTCACGAATTGCCGCAGGAAACGCAGTGGCCGGCGGTTATCGCCCAGGCTCAGGCCTGCGGCGCACTGGCCACCACCGCCAAAGGCG
Organism: Serratia bockelmannii; assembly: GCF_008011855.1. Lineage (GTDB taxonomy): Bacteria > Pseudomonadota > Gammaproteobacteria > Enterobacterales > Enterobacteriaceae > Serratia > Serratia bockelmannii. The sequence continues at coordinate 254,948 of NZ_VOUX01000003.1, read as the reverse complement.
CCATGACCGCCCTGCCCCGCGCCGAAGAGCTCACCGCTTTTCTGCGCTGATCCCTGCATCCACGGCGATCCCCTGGGCGCCGTGGTCTTTTACCCCCACGATTTGCGCACTCGATCACAATAGCTGAATCGGGTTAGCAAACTTGATTGCCAGCCCGCTTCTTGATCGTTATCTTTCGCCTTGAAAAACCGGTTTAGCAATTTAGCAAAAAATAATAACAACCCTTACCCGGATGATAGACGATGATGAAAAAACTCAGCTATTTGGCGATAACAACAGGGCTTTTCCTCTCTGCTTCCAATGCAGCGGCCTCGGGCAGCGGCAGCATCGAGGCGCGCCTCAACGCGCTGGAACAGCGCCTGGCGCAGGCGGAACGGCGCGCCGCACAGGCTGAAACCCGCGCGACGGCGGCGGAACGCCGGGCGCAACAGCTGGAGCAGCGCACCGCCAACACGGAACGGCAAACCGCGCAGATTGCGCAGCATACCGCCGCGCCGCAAACGCCAATTGCCCCGATCAGCGCACTGAAACTGAATGGATTCAATGATCTGAAACTGTACGGCGACGTGGAGTTCAATCTGGACGGCGCCAGCCGCAGCGGCCAGCTGACGTCGCTGAAAGGCAGCGACCACAAAGACTGGAAGCCTGGCAACAAAGAACGCTGGGATATCAACGGCCGCATTCTGGTCGGGCTGGACGGCTACCGCCGCAATCCGGACGGCAACTTCTCCGGCTTCAGCGTGCAACCGCTGGCAGACATGAGCGGCAAAATGAACCTGGATGACGCCGCCTTCTTCTTCGGCAATGAAAAGAACTGGCAAACCAAAATCGGCCGCTTCGAAGCCTACGACATGTTCCCGCTGAATCAGGACACTTTCATTCAATACTCCGGCAATACCGCCAACGATCTGTACGCCGACGGCTTCGGCTATATCTACATGATGAAAGAAGGCCGCGGCCGCAGCAGCAGCGGCGGCAACCTGATGTTGAGCAAATACGCCGGTGATGTCTATTTCGAGCTGAACACGCTGGTGGAGGACGGCACTTCGCTGTTCCAGGACAGCCGCTATCACGGCAACGCCCTGGACAATAAGAAAAACGTCGCCTATTTGCGCCCGGTGATCGCCTGGAAAAAAGACGCCTTCAGCATCGCGGCGGCAATGGAAAGCAACGTGGTAAATAACGCCTACGGGTATCAGGACAGCCAGGGCCGCTTCGTCGATCAGTCCAAGCGCAACGGTTACGGCATGACGATGAGCTGGAACAACAGCGCCGCCAACCCGGATAACGGCGTGGTGGCCAACCTGAGCACCGCCTATCTGGATGCCTCAGGCGAGCAAGACTTCACCGCCGGCGTGAACGTGCTGTGGCGGCGCTTCGAACTGGGTTATATCTATGCCCATAACAATATCAAAGAGTTCAATACCGCCGGGATCGCCGCCGATATCCACAACCCGCTCAGCGAACCGGGCAACTACGACATCCATACCGTTCACGCGTCGTATCAGATACCTAACATTATGAATATGAAGAATTTCAATCTGTATTTAGGCGCCTATGTGTCGCTGCTGGAAGCCAACGCCGACAACAAGATCGCCAACGGCGACAACGATCAACGTTACGGCATGCGCGCCAGATTCAAGTATTTCTTCTGACATCGATTCACGACGCTGCGTCGCAAACTGCGCGGCGGCATTTTTATTTAGCAAGGGGACAACATGGACATTACCGCAACCGCCAACGCGCTGTTGCCGCTGCTCGGCGGTAAAGAGAACATCGCCAGCGCCGCCCACTGCGCCACGCGCCTGCGTCTGGTGCTGGTGGACGACAGCAAGGTGGACAAAGAGGCCATCGGCAAACTGGACGGCGTCAAAGGCTGCTTCAGCAACGCCGGTCAAATCCAGGTAATCTTCGGCACCGGGCTGGTCAACAAGGTGCATGCGGAATTCATCAAGGCGGCGGGCGTCAGCGAATCCAGCAAGGCCGAAGCCGCCGATATCGCGGCGAAAAAGCTCAACCCGCTGCAGCGCATCGCCCGCCTGCTGTCGAACATCTTCGTGCCAATCATCCCGGCGATCGTCGCTTCCGGCCTGTTGATGGGGTTGCTCGGCATGGTGAAAACCTACGGCTGGGCCGATGCCAACAGCGCGCTGTTCATCATGCTGGATATGTTCAGCTCGGCGGCGTTCATTATCCTGCCGATTCTGATCGGCTTCACCGCCGCACGCGAATTCGGCGGTAATCCCTACCTGGGCGCCACGCTCGGCGGCATTTTGACGCATCCGGCGCTGACCAACGCCTGGGGCGTCGCCGGAGGGTTCCACACCATGAACTTCTTCGGGCTGGACATCGCCATGATCGGCTATCAGGGCACCGTATTCCCGGTGCTGCTGACGGTGTGGTTCATGAGCCTGCTGGAGAAACGGCTGCGTAAAGTGATCCCCAACGCGCTCGATCTGATCCTGACGCCGTTCCTGACGGTGGTCATCTCAGGCTTTGTCGCCCTGCTGTTTATCGGCCCCGCCGGCCGCGCGCTGGGTGACGGCATCTCCTTCGTGCTCAGCACGCTGATTGCCCATGCGGGGTGGTTCGCCGGGCTGCTGTTCGGCGGCCTCTATTCCGCTATCGTCATCACCGGCATCCACCACAGTTTCCACGCGGTAGAGGCCGGGCTGCTCGGCAACCCCACTATCGGCGTCAACTTCCTGCTGCCGATCTGGTCGATGGCCAACATCGCTCAGGGCGGCGCCTGCCTGGCGGTGTATTTCAAAACCCGCGACGCCAAAATCAAAGCCATCGCGGTGCCTTCCGCCTTTTCCGCCATGCTCGGCATCACTGAGGCTGCGCTGTTTGGTATCAACCTGCGCTTCGTGAAACCCTTCCTGGCAGCGCTGGCGGGCGGTGCGCTCGGCGGCGCCTGGGTGGTGGCCAATCACGTCGGTATGAACGCGGTCGGGCTGACGGCGATCCCTGGCATGGCGATCGTGCAGGCCAGTTCGTTGGTCAGCTATATCATCGGCCTGGCGATCGCTTTTGGCAGCGCCTTCGTGCTCTCCCTGCTGCTGAAATACAACACGGACGCGCAATGATGGAAGAACTCAGCTTAATCAAACAGGCACTGCGGGCGATCATGAACGGCCAGCCACTCGCGCTGCGCGATCCCCACCGCCCGGCCTGGCATCTGGCGCCCAGCGTTGGCTTGCTGAACGATCCCAACGGCTTTATCCAGCACAACGGCGTTTATCACCTGTTCTATCAGTGGAATCCGCTGGGCTGCGATCATCGCAACAAGTGCTGGGGACACTGGCAGTCGATCGATTTAGTGCGTTGGGAACATCAGCCGCTCGCCCTGGCACCAGGTGCCTGTTACGACAGCCACGGCTGTTATTCCGGCTCGGCGGTGGTGGCAGAAGATAAAATCACGCTGATCTACACCGGCAATGTGAAATTCCCCGACGGCTCACGCACTGCCTATCAATGCCTGGCTCAGGAAAGCGATCGGGGCGAATACCGCAAGCTCGGGCCGGTGCTGCCGCTGCCGGACGGCTACAGCGGGCACGTACGCGATCCCAAAGTGTGGCGTCATCAGAATGCGTGGTACATGGTGCTCGGCGCGCGTGACTTGCAGGATCGCGGCAAGGTGCTGCTGCTTCGTTCCAGCGATCTGCGCGCCTGGCAACCGCTGGGCGAGATCGCCGGTTCCGGCCTGCACGACCTGGGTGAATTCGGCTACATGTGGGAGTGCCCAGACCTGTTCTCGCTGGACGACGCCGACGTGTTGATCTGCTGCCCGCAGGGGCTGGCGCCGCAGCCGGAACGCTATCTCAACCGTTATCAGGCCGGCTATCTGCTCGGCAAGCTGGATTACCTGCAGCCGGCCTTCAGCCACGGCGAATTTCGCGAGCTGGACGCCGGCTTCGAGTTCTATGCACCGCAGACGACGCTGGCGGAAGATGGCCGCCGCCTGCTGTTCGCCTGGATGGGCGTGCCCGAGCAAGATGAAGAAGCCCATCCGACGCGCCGTTACGGCTGGATCCACACCATGACCTGCCCGCGCGAGCTGTCGCTGCGGCATGGCCGCCTCCACCAGCGCCCGGCGCGCGAGCTGCAACAGCTGCGCGGCGAGCGAGCATGCTGGCAAGGCTGTGCCGATGATGCCCCCGCCTATGCGCTGGGGGCTGCGGAGCTGCAGTTGACGCCGCAGGGCGCGTTCAGCGCCGCGTTTGGCGAGGCAATGACGCTGAACTGGGACGGCGAAAGGCTGCAGCTGACGCGCGCTTCCCTGGCCGACGGCCAGCCGGAGCACCGTTACTGGCGCGGCCCGGTCACGCATCTGCAGTTGCTGTTCGATCGTTCCAGCGTGGAGATCTTCATCAACCGCGGCGAGGCGGTGATGAGCGCGCGCTACTTCCCGGCCAGCGAGCCGCAACTGCGGCTGTCCGGAAGCGCGCCGCTGGCGTTGGAATACTGGCCGCTGACGCCATGCATGCTAGAATGACGCATCCTCCGATGACTTCAGATGGCGTCAGTGAAAAAAAATAAACGCATTACCATCAGTGACATCGCCACGCTGGCCGGGGTGTCGAAATCGACCGCCAGCCTGGTGCTGAACGGCCGCAGCAAGGAATATCGGGTGTCCGACGACACCCGCGACCGCGTTCTGGCGCTGGCGCACGAACACCATTATCAGCCCAGCATCCACGCCCGCTCTTTGCGCTCCAACCGCAGCCACACGCTGGGGCTGGTGGTGCCGGAGATGACCAACTACGGCTTTGCGGTGATTTCGCGCGAGCTGGAAACGCTGTGCCGCGAAGCCGGTCTGCAGCTGCTGATCGCCTGCACCGATGAAAACCCGGCGCAGGAGATGATGGCGGTGAACAGTCTGGTACAGCGGCAGGTGGATGGCTTGATCGTCGCCTCCAGCCAGTTGAACGATGCAGAATACCAGAAGATCAACGCCGGGCTACCGGTGGTGCAGATGGACCGCCTGATCGCCGGCTCCGAACTGCCGCTGGTGATCACCGACTCGGTTAATGCGACCGCCGACCTGGTGGAAAAGGTCGCGCGCCAACATCCGGATGAGATCTATTTTCTCGGCGGGCAGCCGCGCATTTCGCCGACCCGCGATCGCCTCGCCGGCTTCCAGCTTGGCCTGGAGCGCGCCGGCATCACGTGCAAACCGGAATGGATCATCAACGGCAACTATCACCCCAGCTCAGGTTACGAGATGTTCGCTCAGCTGTGCGCACAGCTGGGACGTCCGCCCAAAGCGCTGTTTACCGCCGCCTGCGGCCTGCTGGAGGGCGTATTGCGTTATCTGACGCAGCATCAGTTGATGGAGAGCGACATCCACCTGTGCAGCTTCGACGATCACTACCTGTTCGATTGCATGACGCTGAAGATAGATACGGTCGCGCAAGACTGCCGGGCGCTGGCGCAGCATAGCTTCGACCAGGTGACCGCGCTCATCGACGAGCGGCCGCTGGAACAGCATGCGCTTTATCTGCCGGGCCGCATCCACTGGCGCCATGCCGGTTCCCGGGCGTTGTTGGCCGGGGAGTGATATTTCTGAATCAATAAAAAAGGGCGCCTGAGCGCCCTTTATCGTTGTGCTGCCGCTATTTGGCGGCGCCTTCCATGCCCACCAGCCCCACTTTCAGGTAGCCGGCTTTACGCAGAGTGTCCATCACGCTCATCAGCGTTTCATAGTCCACGCTCTTGTCTGCCTGGAAGAAGATGGTGGTTTCTTTGTTCGCCTGAGTGCGTTGATCCAGCACCGAAGTCAACTGATCGGCATTCACCGGCTGATCGCCGACGTAGAGCTGCTTGTCGGCCTTCACCGACAGGAACACCGGTTTTTCCGGCCGCGGCTGCGGTTTGGCGGAGGAGGCCGGCAGATCGACGCGAATATCTACCGTTGCCAGCGGCGCGGCCACCATAAAGATGATCAACAGCACCAACATGACGTCGATAAACGGCGTCACGTTGATTTCATGCAGTTCGCCGCTGTCGTCCAGATCTTCATTTAAGCGCATCGCCATGACTCACCCCGCCCGCAGTTGGTGTGCGTGCTGTGAGCGCTTGGCTTCCGCCGTTGCGGCCAGATCCAGATCGCGGCCCTGCAGCAGCAAGACCTGCGCCGCCACGTCGCCTACCTGGGCGCGATGGCCGCTGATGACGCGGGCGAAGATGTTGTAGATAACGACCGCAGGGATCGCCGCCACCAGGCCCATCGCAGTCGCCAGCAGCGCCTCTGCGATGCCCGGCGCCACGACCGCCAGGTTGGTGGTCTGCGAATGGGCGATGCCGATAAAGCTGTTCATGATGCCCCAGACGGTACCGAACAGGCCGACGAACGGCGAGATGGCACCAATGGTGGCGAGGAAGCCGTTGCCGCGGCCCATGTTACGGCTGTAGGCCGCCACGCGGCGCTCGAGACGGAAACCGGTGCGTTCTTTGATGCCGTTGTTGTCGTTGGATTCCGCAGACAGCTCCAGCTCATTTTGCGCATCGTTCAGCAGTACCGCACTGACGCTCTCCGGGGAGAAGTTTTGCGCCAGCTCGGAAGCTTCATCCAGCGAGCGCGCTTCGGCCAGTGCCAACTGCTCGCGGCGCAGACGGCGCTTGGCGCGCAGCAGTTCACTGCCTTTAGCGAACAAAATGGTCCAGGTCACGATAGACGCCAGCACCAGGCCGATCATCACCGCTTTCACCACCGCGTCGGCGTGCTGGTACATGCCCCAAATGGACAGGTCCATGCCGCGGGTTTCCGGTGGCTGGATCGTCGGTGCCGGGTTCACCGGCGTGATGCTTTCCGGCGCAGCGGCTGCAGGTGCCGGCGCGGTGGTCGGCGCAACGCTTTCGGTAACGGCCGGATTGGCCGCCGGCGCTGCCTGCGCGCTGCCGGCCAGCCCCACGACCAGCACCATAGAAGCCATCAGGCTGCGGCCAAAGGCCTTGCCCCACTGCGCCCGGCCCTGGCCGAACGATCCTTGATTTAAATTCTTGCCAGCCGTTTTCACGCTGTGCCTCCACCCATTACCGATCAAAATTAAGGAATAATTCAGCGTGCGATCATATCAAACCAACCGGGGATTGATAGTAGTTCTCATTATTATTTACCAAATAAACGCGAAAATTTTAGCCAGCCCCGCGGCAAAGCGCCAATCCGCGCCCGTTCACCGCCAAACGCTCCTTTTATGGGGTTATTTCGTTACTTTTCTCCCACAACGGTGCAACAAGACCACCCTGCCGAACGACGTCTCGACCGATGAATGGGCTTCTCTCTCGCCGCTCGGCAGAAGGATGAGGCGAGAAATGCGCCGCTGACAGCCAATTATAGCCGTTTCTATATCCAGAAGTTAAAACGTCTGGATGGCTATATCAACTCATGCTAACGTAAGGGCTATCGTAAACGGGCACGTGCAGAGCAACCAGAGGTGAGCCAGGTACCATGACGTCAAAACACATCGAAACCACGCTGATCGGCGCCGGTCGCGGCAAACGCTACACCCAGGGCTCCGTCAATCCCGTTACGCAACGCGCCTCTTCCTTGGTCTTCGACTCCGTCGCCGCCAAAAAGCACGCCACTGCGCAACGCGCCCATGGCGAGCTGTTTTACGGCCGACGCGGCACGCTGACCCACTTCGCCCTGCAGGATGCGATGGTCGAGCTGGAGGGCGGCGCCGGCTGCGTGCTGTACCCCTGCGGCGCGGCGGCGGTGGCCAATGCGATCCTGTCGTTCGTCGGCGCCGGCGATCACCTGCTGGTCACCGGTTCGGCGTACGAACCGACCCAGGATTTCTGCACTCACATCCTCGGTCGCATGAACGTCAGCACCACCTATTTCGATCCGTTGATCGGCGCCGATATCGCCACGTTGATCCAACCCAATACCCGCGTGGTGTTCCTGGAATCCCCCGGCTCCATCACTCTGGAAGTGCAGGATATCCCGGCCATGGTGCAGGCCATTCGTGCCGTGGCGCCGGAGGTGGTGATCATGATCGACAACACCTGGGCGGCGGGCGTGCTGTTCAAGGCGCTGGATTTCGACATCGATATCTCCATTCAGGCCGGCACCAAATACCTGATCGGCCATTCCGATTACATGCTCGGCACCGCCGTCGCCAACGCGCGCTGTTGGGATCGGCTGCGCGAGTACTCCTATCTGATGGGGCAGATGGTGGATGCCGACACCGCCTACATGGCGAGCCGCGGCCTGCGTACCCTGAGCGTGCGCCTGAAACAGCACGAGCGCAGCAGCATTGAGGTCGCCAACTGGCTGGCCGAACGGCCGGAGGTGGCGACGGTCAATCACCCAGCCCTGCCCAGCTGCAAGGGCCACGAGTTCTACCGCCGCGACTTCAGCGGCTGCAACGGGCTGTTCTCTTTCGTGCTGAAAGAGCGGCTGGATGATGCACAGCTGGCCGCTTACCTGGACAACTTCAGCCACTTCAGCATGGCCTACTCCTGGGGCGGCTTCGAGTCGCTGATCCTGGCCAATCAGCCGGAAGAGCTGGAAGCCATCCGTCCGGCGGGCGGGGTCGATTTCTCCGGCACGCTGGTGCGCATACACATCGGTCTGGAGAACGTCGAAGACCTGATCGCCGATCTGGCGGCCGGTTTCGATCGCCTCAACGGCGTGCGCTAAGGCGGATTCCGGTAATTTTCTTCGTCTCGTTTAATGTCGGCTTAAGCTATTAGCGGTACACTAACCGGATAACTGTCAGATACGGTAACCGCCGCATCCTGGAGAACGTGACCCCGGGCGCAACCGGCATGCAACAGGACATAAAATGGATGTATTACGAGAGATTATTCATGCGCTTTGGCAGCAGGACTTTATCGCCCTCGCCGATCCTAGCGTGATTTGGGTGGTTTATGCCGTGCTTTTCACCACCCTGTTTTTGGAAAACGGACTGCTGCCCGCCTCCTTCCTCCCCGGCGACAGCCTGCTGCTGCTGTCGGGTGCGCTGATCGCCAAAGGCGTGATGGGCTTTGCCCCCACCCTGTTGATTCTGACCGCCGCCGCCGGTCTCGGCTGTTGGCTGAGCTATATCCAGGGCCGCTGGCTGGGCCACACCGGCCTGGTGAAAGGCTGGCTGCTGCAATTGCCGGCGCAATATCACCAGCGCGCTCATAACCTGTTCAATCGCCACGGGCTGACGGCGCTGCTGATCGGCCGTTTCCTCGGCTTCGTGCGCACGCTGCTGCCGACCATGGCCGGCATTTCCGGGCTCAACAGTTCGCGCTTCCAGGTGTTCAACTGGCTGAGTGCGGCGATCTGGGTCTGCGCGCTGGTCGGCCTCGGCTACGCGTTCAGCCAAATCCCTCTGGTGAAACGCTACGAAAGCCAGGTGATGACCGGCCTGATGCTGCTGCCGCTGTTGCTGCTGTTCGTCGGCCTGCTGGGCGCCATGCTGGTGATCTGGCGTAAAAAGCGCGCCTCCTCCTCCTGATCCAGGCGCACTACAGCGCCTTCTCAACCAACGCCAGACTGGCGGGCAACTTGCTCACCAGCGTATCCACCGCCAGCCGCACCTTCAGCGGCAGGTGGGGCGTGTGTGGCCATACCGCATGCGCATCAAAGGCGGCGCCGGGCCGATCGCGCAGTAAGCGCACCAGCGCCCCGCTCAACAGCTGCTCACGCACCAGCCAGCACGGCAGCCAGGCGATGCCGAAACCCGCCGTCGCTGCATCCGCAATCGCCTGCAAATCGTCCATCTGCAACCGGTTATTCGGCATCACGTCCTGCGGTTTGCCGTTCTCGTCCAGCACCCGCCAGCTGCGCCGCGCGCCGGCGCGCATATAGGTCACCGCCTCGTGCTGAGCCAGTTGCTCAATGCTGTGAGGTTCGCCGCACCGCTGCAGATAGGCCGGCGAGGCGCACAGCGTCATGCGGTGATCGCCGATACGACGCGCCACCAGCCCGCTGCTGTTGGCCAGCGTGCCGTTACGGATCGCCATATCGAAACCGTCCTCAATCAGATCCACCACCCGATCGCTGAATGACAGCTCCAGCTCCAGGCCAGGGTGCTCACGCGTCAGATCGGTCAGCAACGGCGCAATACACATGCGGCCAAACAGCACCGGCATCGACACCCGCAGCCGGCCGCTGACCTGCCGCTTGCCCGACTCCAGCAACGTTTCCGCGCTGCGGATCTCCTCCAGCGCCCGCAGGCAGCGCTCATAGAACAACGCACCGTCGTCGGTCAGGCTCTGGCTGCGGGTGGTGCGATGAAACAGCCGCACGCCCAGCCGCTGTTCCAGCCGGGCGATGGTTTTCCCTACCGCCGAACGCGACAGGTGCAACCGACTGGCCGCCAACGCAAAACTGCCCGCCTCCACGGCGGTGACGAATACCGAAATGCCGCTCAATCGATCGCTCATGATTTGTCGCTCTGAAAGAAACAATCTGCGGAAATCTTATCGCCACTGGCGAACCTCTATCAACGATATTATCGACAGGTCGTTAATCGCTGACTTTGGAGAACATCATGACCGACACGATGCAACGCTGGACGATGGACGCCCTGGGGCGTGAACACCTGCAGCTGACCACCGACGCGATCCCGCAGCCGGGGCCACACGAAATCAGAGTGAAAGTGAAGGCGGTAGCGCTCAACTACCGCGACAAAATGATGATTGAAAGCGGCATGGGGCTGACGCTGCCGCAGTCGTTCACCCCCGCCTCTGACATGGCCGGCGAGGTCGACGCTATCGGCCCCGGCGTCAGCCGGTTCCAACCCGGCGCCCGGGTCATCTCCACCTTCAGCCCCGGCTGGCTCGACGGCCGGCAAAAACCGTACGGCGATGCGCGCCAGGTGCCTTACCACACCCTTGGCGGCTTCTATCAGGGCGTACTGGCGGAATACGTGATTTTGCATGAAGACTGGCTGGTGGCGGCGCCGACGTCGCTGGACGACGCGCAGGCCAGCACCCTGCCGTGCGCCGGGCTGACCGCCTGGTTCGCGCTGGTAGAGCAAGGCAAACTGCATGCCGGCGAGACGGTGCTGGTGCAAGGCACCGGTGGCGTGGCGCTGTTCGCGCTGCAGATCGCCAAAGCGCACGGCGCCGAGGTGTACGTGACCTCCGGCAGCGATGAAAAGCTGGCGCGCGCCCGGGCACTGGGCGCCAGTCACGGCATCAACCGGCTGAATGGCGATTGGGTGGAGGCGGTTTATGCGCTGACGCAGGATCGCGGCATCGACCATGTGATCGACACCGTCGGCGGCCCGAATCTCGGCAACTCAGTACGCGCCGTGGCGGTGGGCGGCCGCATCTCGGTGATCGGCGTGCTGGCGGGCGCCGAGATTTCCGCGCCCGCCGGCCTGCTGCTGCTGAAATCGGCGCAGATCCAGGGCATCGGCGTCGGCCATCGCCGCGCGCTGGAAGATCTGGTGCGCGCCGTGGACGCCGTCAACCTGCAGCCGGTGATCGATCAGGTATACCGCTTCGACCAGCTGCCGCAGGCGTTGGATCATCTCGATCGCGGGCCGTTCGGCAAGATCGTTCTGACCCCGTAAACGCGGCTCAGCCCTCCAGCAGCAGCGGATTGGCATCGCGCAGCCGGGCGACTTCATCGCTCGGCGTCATGCCGAACAGCCGTTTGAATTCACGACTGAACTGCGACGCGCTCTCGTAACCGACGCGGATCGCCGCCGTGCTGGCCTTCAGACCGTCATGCACCATCAACAGGCGCGCCTTATGCAGCCGGTACGATTTCACGTACTGCAGCGGAGAGGTGTTGGTCACCGCCTTGAAGTTATGGTGAAACGCCGACACGCTCATGTTGACCTCGCTGGCCAACTGCTCGACGTTGAGATTGTCGGCATACTGATTTTCTATGCGCCGCAGCGCCTTGGCGATCTGGCTGAAGTGGGTATGTCGATTAACCAGCTCCTGCAGCGACGCACCGCAGGTGCCGCGCAGCACATAGTAGAGGATCTCGCGCACGATCTGCGGCCCCAGCACCCGGGCGTCGAGCGGCTTGGCCATCACGTCCAGCAGGCGTTCAGTGGCACACAGCAGCGCTTCCGTCAGCTCGGCCAGATTTACCCCGTTGCTCTCCGCCCGCGGCTGCATCAGGTAGTCGTCGTCGCCGATATCGATCAGCAAATCCTGCAGCATTTGGGTATCGATATTGACCGCCAACCCCACCAGCGGCAACTCCGGGCTGGCGAAGGTTTCGCACTCGAACGGCAGCGGCACCGTCATCAGCAGGTAGTTGCGCGGATCGTATTGGAACACCTTGTTGCCGCAATAGCCGACCTTGTGCCCCTGAAAGATGATGACGATCCCCGGTTCGTACATTACCGGTTGACGCGGGCAGTGGCGATCGACATACAGGATCTTCACCCGCGGCACCGGTGACGGCGTATAGCCGTTGCCGGTGGCGATAGCCATCGCCTGGCGTGCCATGCGGCTGCGCAGCGCATCGATTTCAGTCACGGAAACCCCCTCTTACAGTCAGAACGATTCGGCATAAATCATAATTTAAATCTCTCCATTTCTACAGGCAGTTGTAGAAATAGGCAAGAACCAAACAGGAATGTGCATTGTGCGTTGCCGCCAGGTTCCTGACAATACGGGCCAGACACCTTTGCGCCGCGTTGGCGCCCGCCTGACAGAAAGAGAGAAATCAACCATGCAAAACTTCATTCTGCATACCCCAACCAAAATCCTGTTCGGCAAGGACCAAATTGCCGACGTGGCCGGCCAGATCCCAGCGGACGCACGCATCCTGATCACCTACGGTGGCGGCAGCGTGAAGAAAAACGGCGTGCTGGATCAGGTGTACAGCGCGCTGGCCGGCCGTGACGTGCGTGAGTTCTCCGGCATCGAGCCGAACCCGACCTACGAAACCCTGATGAAAGCGGTCGAGGTGGTGAAAGCGGAAAACATCGATTTCCTGCTGGCGGTCGGCGGCGGTTCGGTGGTTGACGGCACCAAGTTCATCGCCGCCGCGGCCCGTTATACGGCCGACAGCGATGCCTGGCATATTCTGCAGACCGTCGGCAGCCACATCACTGACGCGGTGCCGATGGGCTGCGTGCTGACGCTGCCGGCCACCGGTTCCGAGTCCAACAGCGGCGCGGTGATCACCCGGAAGAGCAGCGGCGACAAACAGCACTTCTTCTCGCCGCTGGTGCAGCCGCGCTTTGCCGTGCTGGATCCGGTCGTGACCTACTCGCTGCCGCCGCGCCAGGTAGCCAACGGCGTGGTCGACGCCTTCGTACACACCCTGGAGCAGTATCTGACCTACCCGGTCGACGCCAAGGTGCAGGATCGCTTCGCCGAAGGCCTGCTGCTGACCCTGCTGGAAGACGGCCCGCGCGCGCTGGCCGAGCCGGAAAACTATGCGGTGCGCGCCAACGTGATGTGGAGCGCTACCATGGCGCTGAACGGCCTGATCGGCGCCGGGGTGCCGCAGGACTGGGCGACCCACATGCTGGGCCATGAACTGACCGCCATGCACGATCTCGACCACGCACAAACGCTGGCCATCGTGCTGCCGGCGCTGCTGCACGAGAAGAAAGCGCAGAAGCGCGAAAAACTGCTGCAGTACGCTGACCGCATCTGGGACCTGCGCGAAGGCAGCGAAGACAGCCGCATCGACGGCGCCATCGCCGCCACCCGCGCCTTCTTCGAACAGATGGGCGTACCGACCCGCATGGCGGATTATCAGCTCGACGGCAGCAGCATTCCGGCGCTGCTCGACAAGCTGCATCAGCACGGCATGACCGCCCTGGGCGAGCATCAAGACATCACCCTGGACGTCAGCCGCCGCATTTATGAAGCGGCGCGTTAATCGCAAAACGGCGATTTTTTGCTAGGCTTTAGTCTCCGTCAGCCATTTTTCGCCGCATCCGGCGCCCGGCCGATCGCCGGGCGTCGTCGGGCGCCTCAGCGCGCCGCCGATCGTTTCGCACCCCTCGTCTTACCGCTCATTCGCAGGGAGAGCGGAGTGAACGTCGCTCTACCGCCACCGCTGAAATTAGGCTGGCAAACCCGGCAACCGCCCACTTTGCCAACTAGAATTTATCTATAGCCGTTTCGGTGCCGCAGGCGCCGCAATCCGTACACAAGGAGATGCGCATGACAACGCAACAACCCATCATCAAACTCCACGATGGTAATCTGATGCCGCAGTTGGGTCTCGGCGTTTGGCAGGCGAGTATTGAAGAGACCACCCACGCGGTCAGCAAAGCGCTGGAGATCGGTTACCGCTCCATCGACACCGCCGCGATCTACAAGAACGAGGAAGGCGTCGGCGCCGCGCTGCAGTCCAGCGCGCTGCCGCGCAGCGACCTGTTCATCACCACCAAACTGTGGAACGACGATCAGGGCGATCCGCTGGCGGCGCTGGAAACCAGTCTGGAAAAGCTCAAGCTGGACTATGTTGATCTGTATCTGATCCACTGGCCGCGCCCACAGCAGGATCAATACGTCTCCGCCTGGCGCGAGCTGATCAAACTGCGCGAACAAGGCCTGGTGAAAAGCATCGGCGTATGCAACTTCCATACGCCGCACCTGCAGCGTCTGTTGGATGAAACCAACGTGGCGCCGGTCGTCAACCAGATCGAGCTGCACCCGCTGCTGCAACAGCGCCAACTGCGCGCCTGGAACGCTACGCACCATATCGCCACCGAATCCTGGAGCCCGCTGGCGCAGGGCGGTGAAGGGGTATTCGACCAGCCGCTGATCAAAGCCCTGGCCGAGAAATACGAGAAAACCCCGGCGCAAATCGTGGTGCGCTGGCACCTGGACAGCGGTCTTATCGTGATCCCGAAATCCGTCACGCCGTCGCGCATTCGCGAAAACTTCGAGGTGTTTGATTTCAAACTCGATAAGGACGAACTGGGCGAGATCGCCAAGCTGGACGTCGGCAACCGCCTGGGGCCGGATCCGGATACCCTGTAAACCCACGCTCAAGCCCTCTCCCGCCGGAGGGGGCTTTTCCTTCCCACACATTGCTCCTTTGCGCCGCCTGACGTTATGATGACGACGCCGGAGGCTCCGGCCACCGGTTAACGCCGTTAAAAAACAGACAAGCACGGAGCACCATGAAATTCTCTTTCTCACACGGGTCACGGCTGGGCATGCTTTGCATCATGCTGGTGCTGGCGGGTTGCGCCGGCAAGAAACAGCGCGTCAGCTACGATCGCCACGCCTTCGATAGCGCCATCAAAGACGCCGCCAGCGAATACGGCGTGGACGCCAAGCTGATCACCGCCATGATCCAGGTGGAGTCCGGCTTCAACCCTTCCGCAGTGAGCAGATCCAATGCGATCGGCCTGATGCAGCTGAAAGCCGATACCGCCGGCTGCGATGCCTACCGCTACAAAGGCAAACGCGGCTGCCCGGACGACGATGACCTGCGGGATCCCGACACCAATATCGATCTCGGCGCCGCCTATCTGGCCACCTTGCAAAAACAACAGCTTAAAGGGATCGCCAATCCCGTCACGCTGCGCTACGCCACCATCATCGCCTACGTCAACGGCACCGGCGCGCTGCTGCGCACCTTCTCCAGTAACCGCCAGCAGGCGATCGCGATGATCAACAACCTGTCGCCAGAAGCCTTTAACTGGCACGTGCGCAAATACCATCCCGCACCGCAGGCGCCGCGCCATTTGATGAAAGTGGAAGCCGCTTACGAACGGTTGTAATTAGCTAAAGTAAAAAGGAGAACCCCCGGGTTCTCCTTTTTGTTTGCGCACGCGGCGTGGTCGTTACGGCTTGGCCTTGCGAATCGGCTTGCGCGGCGGCCGGTTGGACGGCGTGCGCTGCCGATTAATATCGGTATGTTTGGTCAGCGCCGGCCGGGTGTGGCGCTGCAGCCGTTTCGCCTCGCGCTGCTCGTCGATGCTCGGCGCCGGCACCAGACACTCGCGGCGGCTGCCGATCAGGTGCTTCAGCCCCATCTCTTCCAGCGCGGTGCGGATCAGCGCCCAGTTGGCCGGATCGTGGTAACGCAGCAGCGCCTTATGCAGGCGACGCTGGCGCTCGCCGCGCGGCACCACCACGTCTTCGCTCTTGTACCCCACCTTGCTCAGCGGGTTTTTGCCGCTGTAATACATGGTGGTGGAGTTGGCCATCGGCGAAGGATAGAAGTTCTGCACCTGATCGAGGCGGAAACGGTTCTTCTTCAGCCACAGCGCCAGGTTCACCATGTCTTCATCGCGGGTGCCCGGGTGCGACGAGATGAAGTACGGGATCAGGTACTGCTCTTTGCCCGCCTGCTTCGAATAGTGATCAAACAGCTGTTTGAAGCGATCGTAGCTGCCCATGCCCGGTTTCATCATTTTCGACAGCGGGCCTTCTTCGGTGTGCTCCGGCGCGATCTTCAGGTAGCCGCCGACGTGGTGGGTCGCCAGTTCCTTGATATAGCGCGGATCTTCCACCGCCAGATCGTAACGTACCCCGGAGGCGATCAGGATCTTCTTGATGCCCTCCAGCGAACGCGCGCGGCGGTAAAGCTTGATGGTCGGCTCGTGGTTAGTGTCCATATAAGTGCAGATCTCCGGATACACGCACGAGGCGCGGCGGCAGGTCTGCTCGGCGCGCGGGTTAGTGCAGCGCAGCATGTACATGTTGGCGGTCGGGCCGCCCAGATCGGAGATCACGCCGGTAAAGCCCGGCACCTTGTCGCGGATCTCTTCGATTTCGCGAACGATCGAATCTTCCGAACGGCTCTGGATGATGCGCCCTTCATGCTCGGTGATCGAACAGAACGAACAGCCGCCGTAGCAACCGCGCATGATGTTCACCGAGAAACGGATCATGTCATAGGCCGGAATGCGATCCTGGCCATAGGACGGGTGCGGCACACGCTGATAAGGCAGGGCAAAGACGCTGTCCATCTCCGGCGTGGTCAGCGGGATCGCCGGCGGGTTGATCCACACGTAGCGGTCACCGTGTTTCTGCATCAGCGCGCGGGCGCAGCCTGGGTTGGTTTCATGGTGCAAAATGCGCGAGGTGTGCGCATACAGCACCTTGTCGCCCTTCACTTTCTCGAAGGACGGCAGCAGCACGTAGGTCTTCTCCCACGGCTTCGGCTTGGCGGCGCGCACCGTGACAGGCTTGGCTTCCGGCTCTTTCGGTTTGGCGCCGTCGGCGCACGGCAGATCCTCGCCGTACGGGTTCGGGATAGGTTCGATGCGGCCCGGCTTGTCGAGGCGGGTGGAATCCACGCCGCTCCAGCCCGGAAGCGCTTCTTTGCGCATCACCGCGGTATTGCGAATATCGTGGATATCGCCGATTTTCTCGCCGGCGGCCAGACGGTGCGCCACTTCCACCAGCGGGCGTTCGCCGTTGCCGTAGATCAGCATGTCGGCTTTGGAGTCCACCAGCACCGAACGGCGCACGGTATCCGACCAATAATCGTAGTGGGCGATGCGGCGCAGGCTGGCTTCGATGCCGCCCAACACGATCGGCACGTCTTTATAGGCTTCTTTGCAGCGCTGGCTGTAGACCAGGGTAGCGCGATCCGGGCGTTTGCCGCCGACGTTGCCGGCGGTGTAAGCATCGTCGTGGCGCAGTTTGCGATCGGCGGTATAGCGGTTGATCATCGAGTCCATGTTGCCGGCGGTGATGCCGAAGAACAGGTTCGGTTTCCCCAACCGCATGAAGTCTTCTTTGTTGCTCCAGTCCGGCTGCGCGATGATGCCGACGCGGAAGCCCTGCGCTTCCAGCATGCGGCCGATGATCGCCATGCCGAAGCTCGGGTGGTCGACATAGGCGTCGCCGCTGATGATGATCACGTCGCAGCTGTCCCAGCCCAGTTGATCCATCTCGGCTCGCGACATCGGTAAAAACGGCGCGGTGCCATAACATTCCGCCCAATAAGGCTTATAGGAAAACAGTTCACGATCGGGTTGGATCAGGCTGGTGGTGCTCATTCTGCCGCTCTTTTTACAGGTTAATTAATCGCCGGGCGGCGATTATACGCACTAGTGACAAAAAGAGCATGGTTATTTCGCTAACCATTCACCTCGAATTCATAAACATCGCTGCGGCACAAGATATCACTGTACTCCAATGCCTCGCCCCGGGCGTTGCGGCTGGTCTGGATGATGTGCAACAACGGCGCGCCGCACGGTACGTTGAGCAGTTCGGCGACCTCGTCGCTGCAGGATACCGCCTTCAACAGAAAGTGTTTATCTTCAGGCACGATGCCGCGCGATTGCCATAGCGCATACAGCGAATGTTCCAGTTGCCCCGGTTCTGGCAGGAAGCGCGGCGGTATATAGGTAGTTTCCAGCGAGACCGGGCTGCCGTTCAGCAAGCGCAACCGCCGCAGTTTAATCACCTCGTCTCCCTCCGCCAGCCCCAGCGCCGCCGCGGCCTTGGCCGGCGCGCCGACCCGGGTGCGCAGCAGCCATCGATTGCTGACGCGGCTGCCGTGGCGCAGCGCCTGAGCGGTGAAACCGCTGTCCTTATCGAGGGAATAACCAATGTGCATCGCCACGCGGGTACCAACGCCCTGCTGCCGCGAAATCAGCCCCTTCTCCTCCAGCAGCTTCATCGCCTTGCTGACGGTGACGCGCGACAGCGCCAGGCCTTCCGCCATCTGCCGTTCCGGCGGCAAAAACGCCTCCGCCGCCAACACCTGCTGCCTGATTGCAGTTTCTATCGCCGTCGCCAGCTGAATATAACGCGGCGCTACCGCCCCCTGCGCCAGATGGCCACGCAGCCAGGCCATAAAATCCGTCATTCGCCCGCCCTCCTGCTTATGCCATTTGTCTGAATTTCATTTTTATCCTATCGCCTGTCCAGCGATAGGCCCCTCACCTTAACTAAAATATCGCTAATGTTTTCAGAGTGGCATCACAATTTTTGCCTAATGGACTTTCATTGGATCTAGATCGCGCGTAATCTGTGCTTATTGATGTTGATACATCAATAGCACCAACACCAGGGACCCACTTTAAAAACAATAAAAAACCCGCTGCCAGCCCTAAAGGATACCCTTGATGGCCGGCAGCGGGCATATACTGCCAGCACAAACGGCCGATAATAAGCAACGGAGCTAATGGATAGCTTGCTCACGGCTCATAGCCGCGTCACAGGATCCTATCGCGTGAGCGAACCGGACTGATGTCGGCAAATAGAAACGTACCCGCTTCGCCAACCCCCGCTGCAGACCCACTCTTTGGCTACACTCATTGGCGCCGTGCGGCCGACGTGCCTCACCCGATAAGGCGGATACCGCCCTCATTTTGACAGACCTGGCGGTCTCAGCCGCTACACACTGCGCGGAATCGGCGTCGTCCCCCAACAACGGGATAGCCGGCCTCAACCGCGCCAACGGAATCGATTTTCAGTCAACTGCGGCGGCCCTCGCGGCCCTGCGCAACAGGGATCATTTGCTATGACCGATATCAATCGCAATGAAGCATGGAAGGTAGAAAGCACCGGTATCGACCGGGTGCCGGACGCGGAGCAGACCGGCAAGCCCATCGAGCTGTTTTGGATCTGGTCGGCGGCCAATATCGGCATCCTCGGCGTGGTGTACGGCGCCATCATCGTCGGCTTCGGCTTATCCTTTCTGCAATCGGTACTCGCCGCGCTGGTCGGCGTCGCCAGCTTCGTGCTGGTCGGCCTCACCAGCTTCGCCGGCAAGCGCGGGCGCACCTCTACGCTGACGCTGTCGCGAGTGATTTTCGGGCTGAAGGGCAACGTGGCGCCCACCCTGTTCAGTTGGATCAATCTGATGGGCTGGGAAGCGGTCAACGTGATCACCGGCACCCTGACGCTGGCGGCGCTGTTCGAGGCCTTCGGACTGGGGAGCAGTCACCTGCTGACCGCGCTCAGCCTGCTGCTGTTCGGCGGGCTCACTGTCGTCGTCAGCCTGCTGGGGCAAAATACCGTGGTCTGGATGCAAAGCTGGTTCAGCCGCATCTTCGGCACCATGACGCTGATCGTGGTGCTCTATATCCTGTTCAACACCGAGTGGAGCCAGGTGTTGGCGCTGCCTTCCGGCAGCTGGTTGACCGGCTTCCTGCCGGCGGTATCGGTGATCGCCGCCGGCACCGGCATCAGCTGGGCAATCGCCGGCGCCGATTACAGCCGCTATCAAAGCCCGAGCTCGTCGAGCAAAGGCATTTTCGCCGCGGTGATGGGCGGTGCCTGTTTGCCGCTGATGCTGCTGATGCTGGCCGGCATTCTGCTTTCCGTGCAGCTACCCGATCTGGCCAGCGCCGCCAACCCCATCGCGCTGATTGGCTCGGTGCTGCCCGCCTGGATGGCGATCCCTTATCTGCTGGCCGCCACCGCCGGCATCGTCACCATCGCGGTGCTCAGCCTGTATTCCGCCAGCCTTAATCTGCTGACCATCGGCGTGCAGGTCAAACAGTGGTTGGCGGTATCGATCGACGCGGTCGTGGTGCTGGGCATCGCCCTGTATGTGCTGTTCATCTCCGGCGACTTTATGGGGCCGTTCATCTCCTTCCTGGTGTTCTGCGGGGTGTTCCTGGCGGCCTGGGAGGCGATTTTCCTGCTCGATTACCTGTGCCTGCGCCGTCGCCACGGGTATGATGGCAACGCTTTGTACGGCCTGCATGGCCAGAACCGCGGCGTGCGCAAAGCCCCGCTGTTTTGCTGGTTCCTCGGCGCCCTGTGCGGCCTGCTGGTCACTAAAACTGGTTTTATCGACGGCCCGCTGGCCAAAGGCTTGTTTGCCGATTCCAGCCTGGGGCTGTTTGTGTCGTTTGCGGTGAGTCTGATCGCTTACGGTCTGTACCTGACCCAACGCAGAGAACATCAATGAGTGAGTGGGAAGCTGTAACACCTGTCCTGGTGATTGGGGGCGCGGTCGGCGATCTGGTGATGACGCTGCCCCGCCTGCCGACCAGCGGCGAAGATATCGAAGCCCAGCCGCAGGCGCGGCAAATCGGCGGTTGCGCGTTCAACGTGGCGCGCGCGCTGACGCGCCTTGAAGTGCCGGTGATCAACGGCATGCCGGTTGGCAACGGCGAATGGGGCGCGGCTGTCGAAGCCGCCATGGGCGAACTGGGGCTGGAGGTGCTGTTGCGCCATGGCCAGATGGACAATGGCTGGTGCCTGGCGCTGGTGGAGCCGAACGGCGAACGCACCTTCATCACGGTTTCCGGTTGCGAAAGCCAATGGAATAAAGCGCAGCTGGCCACGCTGCCGCTGACGGAACACACCCTGATCTACGCCAGCGGCTACGAGCTGGCGGGCGAAAACGGCGAAGCGCTGCGCGAGTGGCTGACGCGCATGCCGTTCGACCAACCGCGTCTGATCGATCCCGGCCCGCGCATCGCCCAGCTCAGCGAAGATTTCTTCGCCATGCTCAGCGACAGCCACACCCTGCTGACGCTCAACCGCGACGAAGTGGCCGCGCTGTGCGGCGCAGGCGACGCCGTGGAGGCCGCGCAACGCTATGCCGCCGCCCGTAACATGACGCTGATCTGCCGCCTGGATCGCGACGGCGCGTGGATCTGTGACGGCCGCACACCGCCGCTGCACGTTCCCGCCTATCCGGTAGACGTCATCGATACCATCGGCGCGGGCGATGCCCACTGCGCCGGTTTACTGGCGGGCCTGTCCGCCGGCTGGCCGCTGCCGCAGGCGGTCGATCTGGCCAACCGGGTCGCCGCCTGCGTGGTGGCCAGCCTCGGCGCCGCCAATCCGCCGGACCGGCCCCAACTGCAACAGCGCTTCCCGCAGGCCTGACGTTTCAAGGCGCCGCCATCCAGCGCCCTCAGCCTTACTGCGCCGCCGCCGCCGCACTCTCCTGCGGCGAGTGGCGATAGTTGAAGCTCAACGCGAACACAATCCCCAGCACCAGCGTATACAGCGCAAACACCAGCCAGATGCTCTGCCAGTCTTTCACGCCGTCATGGCTGAAGAAATCCACCACTTCGCCGCTGGCGAGCGCACCTACATAGGCGCCCAGGCCGTTGACCATGGTCATGAACAGCCCCTGCGCACTGGCGCGGATGCGGTGGTCGGCCTCTTTCTCAACGAAGATGGCGCCGGAGATATTAAAGAAGTCGAAGGCGCAGCCGTAGACGATCATCGACAGCAGCAGCAGCACGAAACCAAAGCCGACCGGCGTGCCGTAAGCCAGAAACAGGAAACGCAGTGTCCAGGCCGCCATGCTGATCAACATCACCTGCTTGATGCCGTAACGGCGCAGGAAGAAGGGAATGGTGAGGATAAAGAACACTTCGGAGATCTGCGACAGCGACAGCAGCACCGCTGGATACCTGACGCTGAGGCTGTCCTGATACAGCGGATTGAGCGACAGATCGTGCAGGAACGGGTTGCCGAAAGTATTGGTTATTTGCAGCGCCGCGCCAAGCAACATGGCGAACAGGAAAAACAGCGCCATGCGCCGCTGGCGGAACAACACCAGCGCATCCAGCCCCAGCACGCTCACCCAGCTCTTCGACTCGGCCGCGCGGTTGGTCGGGCAGCGCGGCAGCGTCAGCGAATAGGCGGACAGCAGCAGCGACGCCGCAGAAGCCAGATACAGCTGCAGATTGCTGAGCTCGATTTGGCTAAAGCCGACCAGCCACATTGCCAGAATGAATCCCACCGTGCCGTACACCCGCACCGGCGGAAAGTCCTTCACCGTGTCAAAGCCGTGCTTCTCCAGGCAAAAATAGGAAATGGCGTTGGAGAGCGCGATGGTCGGCATATAAACCATGGCGTTGAACAGCATCACCCAGAACATCAGCATCGGTTGCTCGACCTGCGCCGCGCAGTACAGCGCCAGCGCCCCGAACAGGTGGCAAAGCGCATACAGGTAGTTGGCCTTCATCCATCGATCGGCGATGATGCCCGCCAGCCCCGGCATGATCAGCGCGGCGATACCCTTGGCGCTGTAAACCATTCCCACCTGCATACCGCTGAAATGCAGCGTGTTGATCATGTAGGAGCCCAGCGTCACCAGCCAGGCGCCCCAAATAAAGAACTGCAGGAAAATCATGATTTTTAATCGTGTTTTTATCGCCATCGCCATCACCTTGTTATTATGTTTTCAACGATGATTGGTGCAGCAGGCCCCCTGCAGCCCGCCGCCGGTTTGCTTGCGGTCTTACAGCGTTTTGAACAGCTCGCGGATAAGGCGCATGAAATCGTCCGCCGCCAGCGCCGCGCAGCTGAGCGTTTGTTCATGGGAGAGCGGCGTGTCCGACAACCCTTCGGCGTAGTTGGTCATCGCGGACACCACCAACACCTTGAGACCGCAGTGGCGCGCCGCCAGGACTTCCGGCACGATCGACATGCCCACCACGTCGCAGCCCAGGGTCTGCATCATGCGGATCTCCGCCGGCGTTTCGAAATTCGGCCCGGTGTAGGCGGCGAATACCCCTTCCGCCAGCGGGATGCCCGCGCTTTCGGCCACCGCCGCCAGTTGGGCGCGCAGATCGCGATCGTAGGCGTTCGCCAGACTGAAGAAGCGCGGCCCGAAGCGCTCGTCGTTGGCGCCGACCAGCGGCGATTCCGGCATGAAGTTGATGTGATCGGTAATGGCCACCAGGCTGCCCGGCGCCACCGAGCGGCGCAGCGAACCGGCGGCGTTGGTCGCCAGCAGGAATTCGCAGCCCAGCAGTTTGAAGGTGCGCACTGCGGTGGTCATCACCTGCATGCCGCGCCCTTCATAGAAATGACCGCGCCCTTTCATGCACAATACCGGCACGCCCTCCAGCTTGCCGGCGACCAGTTGCCCGGCGTGGCCGGCGACGCCGCTCACCGGGAAACCCGGCAGCTCCGCGTAGTCGAGGGTGACGGTTTCGGTCATCACCTCCGCCAAAGCGCCGAGCCCGGAGCCGAGAATCAAGGCCGCTTTCGGCTGGAAGCCCGGCAAACGGGTGCGGACGACATCGGCGCAGGTAAAAGCATCTTCTTGATTAAACATCGTATTCTCTCTTTCAGCGGGGGATAATAATCCCCATAGTAGAGAGCGAGGCGCGGCCGAGACCAATACATTCTTGGCGGCCGATTTATTCCATTTACCTATAAGTTGAGCTGCGTCACAGGAGGCGTTACCCCGGATGAACCCGCCCCAAGCCCTGCCCGATCCCGGCCGGATTAACTTCCGCCTGCTGCATTATTTCCGCGTGGTGGCGGAAGAGATGAACTTCACCCAAGCGGCGCGACGGCTGAATATGTCACAGCCGCCGCTCAGCAAGCACATCAAGGATCTGGAAAGCCAACTCGGGGTGGTGCTGTTCAAACGCACCACCCGCTCCATGACGCTGACGCCGGCCGGCCGCACGCTGCTGCGCAACGTCGAGCGACTGCTGGATCAGGCCGACAGCGCGCTGCATCAGGTGCAACAGATGGGGCGTGGCGAAGGCGGCCATATGGTGGTCGGTATGGTCGGCACCTCGGCCTGGGGCGGGCTGATCGCGGCGCTGCGGCGATTCAGCGAGCGGAGCGCCGGCGTCACCTGGTCGTTGAACGAGCTGACGCCCAGCCAGCAAATCATCGCGCTGCAAAAGCGGCATATCGACATCGGGGTCTGGCGAGAGGCACAGCAACAGACGCTGCCGGGGTTGACCTGCCAACGGTTGGCAAGCGAAAGCATCGCCGTGGTGCTGCCGCTTGATCATCCGCTGGCGCAGCAGGAAAACATTCCGCTGGCGGCGCTGCAGAACGATAGCTTCATCGTGCTGCCGCCGCATGAGGCCAGCCTGGGGCTGTATCTGCACAATCTGTGCCTGCAGCAGGGATTTTTGCCGGACGTCGCTTATCAGGTTAACGAGCCGCAAACCCTGCTGGCGCTGGTGGCGGAAGGCTGCGGCATTACGCTGCTGCCGGACAGCTACGGCCGCATTCCGTGGCCCGGCGTACGCTTTTGCTCGCTGCAACAGGCGCCGCCGGCGGATCTGTACGCGGTTTACCGCGCAGACAGCGTCACGCCGGTGGTGCAGGCCTTCCTGGAGATGCTGCGGGCGCCCTAAGCGGCCCGCAGAGCGGGTTACATTGTCGGCTGCACCATCAGCTGGCCGGCGGTGCCGCGATCGGCCATCTCCAGCGTCTGGCTGTAATACAGGAACGGGAAGTGTTCGGAGGTAGGTTGGTTGAAATACACCAACAGCTCGACGTCGCCATCGACCCAGACGGTGTCCTTCCAGCCGCGATCTTCCGCCATCGGCTGCGCGCCGTTGACGCGTTTGATCAGGAACTGCACGCCCTGAATATGGAACGACTGCGGCGTATCCGCATGAATGTTCCAACGTTCCCAGGTGCCTTGCTGTGCCTGTACGTCGATGCGGTTCATGTCCCAAATCGCGCCGTTGATGCCGGCGCCGCCGTCGCCCAGGCGGAAATCGCGGGTGCGGCTGGCGCTGCCGTCCAACAGCTGATCCGCCAGCAGGCGCATCGGCAGGTTGTCGGTCACCAGCGGCAGCAGGCCGGTCGGGCGCAGCGTCAGCACCTGGGTGGACACCAGAATGCTCGACGGCTCGAACAGGCCGCGCAGGCGATCCATGATGCCCGCCGCTTCACCGGCGGTGATGGTCACCTCCTCGCCCTTCGACATGTCGATCAGCACTTCCCGGCGTTCGCCCGGCGCCAGCGAAAGCTGTTGCACCGCGACCGGCGCAAGCAAGAAGCCCTGATCGCTGGCGATCACGTTGAACGGCCGCCCGTCGCTGAGCTGCAGGGTATAACGCCGCGCGTTGGAGGCATTTAGAAGGCGCAAACGCACCCAGCCGCGCGATACGTCGACATACGGGTTTTGCACGCCGTTAACCAACAGCGTATCGCCGACGAAGCCGCCCTGCGACGGCGCGTCGTATTGTGGCGTGCCGAAGTTATCGAAGCGTTTGTCTTGAATGATCAACGGGAAATCGTCGACGCCATAGTGGTTGGGCAGCGGCAGCGCTTTGCTGACGGCATCCTCCACCAGCCACAGCCCGGCCAACCCGTTGTAAACGTGCGGCGCCATACGGTTTGGGGTGTTGGCGTGGTACCAGCAGGTAGCCGCCGCCTGACGGATGGGCAGCACCGGCGACCAGTCAACGTTGGGCGACATCATGCGCGGCGCGCCGCCCATCAGGGTGCCCGGCACCTGCAGACCGCTGATGGTCATCGCCACCGGCTCCTGCAGACGGTTGCTGTAAATCAGTTTGACGTCGTCACCGCTGTAAACCCGCACCGTCGGCCCCAGGTACATGCCGTTGATGCCCCACACCGCCGCTTTGCGGTTATCCATAAACGCCCAGTGGGCGCGCTGCAAGGTCAGGAACAGCGGCTGACCGCGGCGAGACTCCAGCAGCGGAGGAATGGGTAACGGGGTCTGCGTTCCGCTCGCTTCAGCCCTCAGCGGCACGGCGCCCGCGCACAGCGCCAGGCCCGATGCCTGTAAAAACTGACGTCGACTGAGTGACATATCTTCTCCATGAAAAGCAATAACTAAACCGTGTGCAAAACCCAAACGCCCGCCAATCAAGATTAGCAGGCGTTCAGGCGTTAACGGCGCTGAACGCCAATTAAAAACGTATTCTTTGAAGCCGGTAGACTCTTATTTTTTGGCGGCGTTGCGCTGGGCGACTTCAGCGTCCAATTCGGCGATTTTCGCCTCCATCAGCTCGCGGCAATGGGCCGCCAGCTCGCGCACGTTTTCTTTGCCGTATTTGCTGGTATCCACCGGCGCCAACATCTCGACGATCACATGCCCGTTATTCCAGCGATTAAGATTTATATTACCGCTGGTGGTGGATACACAGATCGGTACAATCGGCACGCCGGCGGCGATGGCCGCGTGGAACGCGCCGGTTTTAAACGGCATCAGCCCACGGCCACGGCTGCGGGTTCCTTCCGGGAACATCCAGATAGAAATGTCTTTCTTTTTGAACTGCTCCGCCACCTGGGCGATGGTGCCGTGCGCCTTGGCGCGATTATCACGATCTATCAGCAGATTACCGGTCAGCCAATACAGCGGGCCGAAAAACGGGATCCATACCAGACTTTTTTTACCGACGGTCACGGTGCGCGGCTGCACAATATTAGAAGCCGTCACCATGTCGTAGTTATTTTGGTGGTTGGCGATATAGATGCACTTGCCGTTGTTGGCCGCATCGGCCGGCACGCGGGTTTCAACCTTGATGCCGAACAGCGTCGACAGGCGGCCGAAAAGATGGCCGAAGGTCGCCACATGGCGGGGGTTGCGCGGGCTGAACAAGCAATAAATAGAACCGAAAATACACACCAGAATACAGAAGAGAGTGGCGAGAACGGCACGCAAAATCAATAACATAACAACCTCATTAGCACACTGCCAACGCAGTTTACTTCGCTGCGCAGATTCCTTTACTCATTATTTGCCGGCCGGGCGATAAGCACGCCCATGTCGCCCGCATTTCTCGCTATTTTCCTGCCAGGCGGCAGTACGCACAATAATTTTATGCGCAGAAATGTTAACTATTTGGAAAATAAACGCCAGCAAAAATAAATAAGGCGGCCACAGCATGCTGCGACCGCCCGTTAACGCTAGCGCCAACGCTTACTCTTCGCTGTCGCCACCCGACGCCCGCACCGGCGCATCCACTTCGACGCGATCGATGCGCTGCAGGCCACGCGGCAGCTGGGTACCCTTGCGGCCGCGCTCCGCGCGGAACTTCTGCAGATCTTCCGAGCGCAGCGTCAGCTTGCGTTTGCCAACGTGCAACGTGACGGACGCCTGCGGCGGCAGCACGAACAGCCAGGCCAGCTTGTCTTCACCGGTTGCGGCCTGCGCCGCCGGAATGGAGACGATCTTATTGCCCTTGCCCTTCGACAGCTGCGGCAGATCGGCGACCGGGAACATCAGCATGCGCCCGGCGGCGGTGATCGACAGCAGCATATCGTCTGCGCCGTGAATTTCCATCGGCGGCAGCGCTCTGGCGTTGTCCGGCAGCGTGATCATCACCTTGCCGGCGCGGTTGCGCGCCACCAGATCGTTGAAGGTACAGACGAAGCCGTAACCGGCGTCGGACGCCATCAGCAGCTTCTGATCGTCGGCCGCCATCAGCACCTGCTCAATGGTGGCGCCCGGCGGCGGTGTCAGCTTGCCGGTCAACGGCTCGCCCTGCCCGCGTGCCGACGGCAGCGTCATCGGATCGAGCGCATAGCTGCGCCCGGTAGAATCGATGAACACCACCGGCTGGTTGCTCTTGCCGCGTGCCGCACCACGGAAACTGTCGCCGGCCTTGTAGCTCAACCCGGCAGGATCGATATCGTGGCCCTTGGCGCTGCGCACCCAGCCCATTTCCGACAGCACAATGGTCACCGGCTCGGACGGCACGAAGTCATGCTCGCTCATCGCCTTGGCTTCCGCACGCTCGGTCAGCGGTGAACGGCGATCGTCGCCATAGGTTTGCGCATCGGCCTGGATCTCTTTCTTGATCAGCGTATTCAGCTTGCGCTCGGACGCCAGCAGCGCCTGCAGCTGATCGCGCTCTTTCGCCAACTCATCCTGCTCACCGCGGATCTTGACCTCTTCCAGTTTGGCCAGGTGACGCAGTTTCAGCTCGAGGATCGCTTCCGCCTGGGTATCGGAGATGCCGAAACGCTGCATCAGCACCGGCTTCGGCTCATCCTCGCTGCGGATGATGTGGATCACCTCGTCGATGTTGAGGAACGCCACCAGCAAACCTTCGAGGATATGCAGACGCTTGAGCACTTTCTCGAGGCGGTAGTTCAGGCGGCGGCGCACCGTATCGCGACGGTAGGCCAGCCATTCGGTGAGGATCTCCACCAGCCCTTTCACCTGCGGGCGGTTGTCCAGACCGATCATGTTCATGTTGATGCGGTAGCTGCGTTCCAGATCGGTGGTAGCGAACAGGTGATTCATCACCTGCTCCAGATCGATGCGGTTGGAACGCGGCACGATCACCAGACGCGTCGGGTTTTCGTGGTCGGATTCATCGCGCAGATCCTCGACCATCGGCAGCTTCTTGGCGCGCATCTGGCTGGCGATCTGCTCCAGCACCTTGGCGCCGGAAACCTGATGCGGCAAGGCGGTGATCACCGCGCTGCCATCCTCTTTCTTCCACACGGCGCGCATGCGCACCGAGCCGCGGCCACTCTGGTAAATTTTGCGAATCTCATCGCGCGGAGTGATGATCTCGGCTTCGGTCGGGAAGTCCGGCCCCTGCACGAACTCGAGCAGATCATCGAGCGAGGCGCCCGGTTTGTCGAGCAGCGCCACCGCCGCGGCGGCGACTTCACGCACGTTGTGCGGCGGAATGTCGGTCGCCATGCCGACCGCGATGCCGGTGGTGCCGTTCAGCAGGATGTTTGGCAGACGCGCCGGCAGCATCTTCGGCTCTTGCAGCGTGCCGTCAAAGTTCGGGATCCAGTCGACCGTGCCCTGGCCCAGTTCGGCCAGCAAGACTTCGGCGTATTTGGACAGGCGCGATTCGGTATAACGCATCGCCGCGAACGACTTGGGATCGTCCGGCGCCCCCCAGTTCCCCTGGCCGTCCACCAGCGGATAGCGATACGAGAACGGCTGCGCCATCAGCACCATGGCTTCATAACACGCGCTGTCACCGTGCGGGTGATATTTACCCAGCACGTCGCCCACGGTACGGGCGGATTTCTTGAATTTGGCGCTGTTGTTCAGCCCCAGCTCAGACATGGCGTAGATGATACGGCGTTGTACCGGCTTCAAACCGTCGCCAATGTACGGCAACGCCCGATCCATGATGACGTACATGGAATAGTTCAGATAGGCGTTTTCAGTGAATGTGTGCAGCGGTAAACGCTCTACACCGTCATGAGTCAGATCACTCATTACTCAATTATCCTCAGACCGTGGCTTGGCAATCCCTTGGACGACAAAAGGCATCGCTTGTCGATTCTGCCCGCGATAGTAACCCATCTGCGGGGTAGCTGTCACAGTTGGCGCAAGGATCGCCGGCGACGGCCAATTCCGCGATGCGGTTTATGCAAAATTTCGCTACCTGGCGGCTTCTTTATTGACTGGCAGTCAACACTGTTGTGCGCCGGATCGCATTTTTACTTGCCTGACTAACGATTACACTCGTCACCAGCGAGATGGTTTCCGCCTTTTCGGCGGGAAGCATGCCATATCTTAACTCTGACGGGAGCCGCGAAAGATGAGCAATATCCTGATTATCAACGCTAAAAAACAATTCGGCCATTCCAACGGCGAACTCAACCAAACCCTGAGCGACGTGGCGGAAAGCTTCCTGCGCGATCTGCAGCACGATGTGCAGGTCACCGTGGTCGACGACGGCTATGACATCGAAGCCGAAGTACAGAAATACCTGTGGGCCGACGCGGTCATCTATCAGATGCCGGGCTGGTGGATGGGCGAACCCTGGATCCTGAAAAAATACATCGATGAAGTGTTCACCGCCGGCCACGGTAGCCTGTATGCCAACGATGGCCGCTCTCGTTCTGACGAAAGCAAAAAATATGGCTCCGGCGGCCTGATCCAGGGCAAAAAATACCTGCTGAGCCTGACCTGGAACGCCCCGCTGGAGGCCTTCACCGATCCCGATCAGTTCTTCCACGGCGTCGGCGTCGACGGCGTTTACCTGCACTTCCACAAGGCCAACCAGTTCCTGGGGATGGAAGCGCTGCCGACCTTCATCTGCAACAATGTGATCAAAGAGCCGAATATCGCGGACGACATCACGCGTTATCGCGAGCATCTGGCGAAAATTTTTGCTTAACTGGCGCAGAACATTCTCATCAACGAGGTAAGCATGATCACCGTAATCGCAGAAATCAAAGTGAAACCCGGCCACCGCGCCACCGTATTGCAAGCCATTGAAAAACTAGTGCCGCTGGTGCTGGCGGAAGACGGCTGCGGCGAATACACGCCGATGGTCGACAGCAATACCCAGGCGCCGTGGCAGAAGCGGTCGCCGGATTCGGTGTTCATGCTGGAGAAATGGGAAAGCATGGCGCATCTGGAAAAACACCTGGCCATTGAACATATGCTCAAACACCGCGACACCCTCAAAGACAGCGTGCTGGACACCGAGATCTACATCCTGGAAAACGCCCTGTAAGCCCCGCCTTATAACGTCTGCGCGTCGATGTGCGCGCTGACGTAGTCAAGAAAACAGGTGATGCGCGCCGCTAATTGCGTATTGCGGTAATACACCGCATTGATTGGCTGGCGCACGTCCAGCGTCTCCTGCTCCAGCAATGTCACCAACCTGCCGGCTTCCCGATCGCGACGGGTCATAAAGTCTGCCAGCTGTACGATCCCCTCGCCCCGCAGCGCCAATTGCCGCAGCGTTTCACCGCTGGACGCCGAGATCGTTGGCGTGATGGTGAAATGCGGCGCCTGGCGATAGCGCAACGGCCACTGGTTCAGTGATTCCGGCTGGGTAAAACCGAGCAGACAATGCCGATGCAACGCCTCCACGCTCTGCGGCGTGCCGTGCTGCTGCAGATAAGCCGGGCTGGCGAGGATGCGCAGCCGGCTGGCGCCCAGCGCGCGCGCATGAATGGTCGAATCGCGCAACGCACCGATGCGAATGGCAATATCCGTGCGTTTTTCCAGCAGATCGATAACCAGGTTGTCGGTGTTCAGCTCGAGCGAAATTTGCGGATAACGTTCCCTGAACCCCGCTACCAGCGGCACGATGACGTGCTCCATAAAAGGCGCAGCCGCATTTATCCGCAACCGCCCGGCCGGCATCTGCCGACGCACCGCCATTTGTTCTTCGGCATTTTCCACCGAGTTGATGATCGTACGCGCATGGCTCAGGAAGCTTTCCCCCTCTTCGGTCAGCTCCAGGCGACGCGTAGTGCGGCGCATCAGGGTGGTATCGAGCTTGTTCTCCAGGCGGCTGAGCGCGCGGCTGATGCCTGATGTCGTCTGGCCGAGCCGATCGGCAGCGGAGGTGATGGAACCGCTGTCGACCACCGAGGTGAACGCCAGCAATTCTTCGAGCGTGATCTTCATGCATTTCGGCCCAGGTTATCGGGCGCCGCATGAACGCCCTGCGGGAAAGCAGGCCCGGCGTTCACCGGGCTAGGGTCAGGCTCAGACCGCCAATTCGGCCATGTCGCCCTTGTCTTGCAGCCAGTTACGGCGATCTTCCGAACGCTTCTTGGCCAACAGCATGTCCATCACCGCCAGCGTCTGATCGACATCATCTTCCGCTACCGTCAGTTGCACCAGCCGGCGGGTATTCGGATCGAGGGTGGTTTCGCGCAGCTGCAGCGGGTTCATCTCACCCAGCCCTTTAAAGCGCTGGACGTTCGGCTTGCCCTTCTTGCGCTTCAGCTGTTCCAGCACGCCGGCCTTCTCTTCTTCATCCAGCGCGTAGAACACTTCTTTACCGAGATCGATGCGGTACAGCGGCGGCATGGCGACATAAACGTGGCCGCCTTTCACCAGCGAACGGAAGTGGCGCACGAACAGCGCGCACAGCAGCGTGGCGATGTGCAGGCCGTCGGAGTCCGCATCCGCCAGGATGCAGATTTTGCCGTAGCGCAGCTGGCTGAGATCTTCGCTGTCCGGATCGATGCCGATCGCCACGGAAATGTCGTGCACTTCCTGCGAGGCCAGCACTTCGTCCGAGGACACTTCCCAGGTATTCAGGATCTTGCCCTTCAGCGGCATGATCGCCTGATATTCGCGATCGCGCGCCTGCTTGGCCGATCCGCCCGCCGAGTCCCCTTCCACCAGGAACAGTTCGGTCATGGCCAGATCCTGCGAGGTGCAGTCCGCCAGCTTGCCCGGCAGCGCCGGCCCGCTGGTCAGCTTCTTGCGCACCACTTTCTTGGCCGCGCGCAGGCGGCGCTGGGCGCTGGAAATCGCCAGCTCGGCCAGCTGTTCCGCCGCCTGAACGTTCTGGTTCAGCCACAGGCTGAAGGCGTCTTTCACCACGCCGGAAACGAAGGCCGCACACTGACGCGAAGAGAGACGTTCTTTGGTCTGCCCGGCGAACTGCGGATCCTGCATCTTCACCGACAACACGTAGGCGCAGCGATCCCAGATATCCTCCGCCGACAGCTTCACGCCGCGCGGCAGGATGTTGCGGAATTCGCAGAACTCGCGCATCGCGTCCAGCAGCCCCTGACGCAGGCCGTTGACGTGGGTGCCGCCCTGCATGGTTGGGATCAGGTTGACGTAGCTTTCGGTCAGCAGCTCGCCGCCTTCCGGCAGCCACAGCAGCGCCCAGTCCACCGCTTCGGTATCACCGGCGAAATTGCCGACGAACGGCGCTTCCGGCAGGGTGATCAGGCCGTTAACCGCTTCCATCAGGTAGTCGGTCAGGCCGTCCTGGTAGCACCAGCGCTGCTCGGTGTTGTTCACCTTGTCGATGAAATAGATCTCGACGCCGGGGCACAGCACCGCTTTGGCCTTCAGCAGGTGAGTCAGGCGCGATACCGAGAAACGCGGGCTGTCGAAGAACTGTTCGTCCGGCCAGAAGTGCACGCTGGTGCCGGTGTTGCGTTTGCCGCAGGTGCCGGTCACCGTCAGGTCTTGCACTTTGTCGCCGTTTTCGAAGGCGATGCCATAGACGTTGCCGTCGCGGCGCACGTTGACTTCTACCCGCTTCGACAGGGCGTTGACCACCGAGATCCCAACGCCGTGCAGGCCGCCGGAGAACTGGTAGTTTTTATTCGAGAATTTACCGCCGGCGTGCAGCCGGCACAGGATCAACTCAACCGCCGGCACGCCCTCTTCCGGGTGGATGTCCACCGGCATGCCGCGGCCGTCGTCGATCACTTCCAGCGACTGATCGGCGTGCAGGATCACGTCGATACGCTTGGCGTGACCAGCCAACGCTTCGTCGACGCTGTTATCGATCACCTCTTGGCCGAGGTGGTTTGGGCGCGTCGTGTCGGTATACATGCCGGGACGACGGCGCACTGGTTCTAGACCGCTGAGTACTTCAATGGCATCAGCGTTATAGCTGGATTGAGTCATCGTTGATTATTTTTTCGTGGTTAAAGGGAGGTGCCGGAACGGTCCGTCAGACCGCGTTTAGCCCTAAAAAATCCACAATCTGGGGGAAGTAGTGCTCGAAACCGACGAAGGCGTGGTTTCCACCCGACTCCACCGTTTGCCGACACGCGGTGTAATACGCCACTGCCTGGCCGTAATCGAGAATTTCATCGCCCGTTTGCTGCAGCAGCCAGATTAAATCCGGCGACTCCAAGGGATCGATCTGCATCACTTTCAGATCGTAAACGTGCCGAGACTCTAACACATATTGCTGGCCGGTGTAGGGGTTCTCGTTGGCGCCGAGATAGTCCACCAGCAGCTCAAACGGCTTGACCGCCGGGTTGACCACCACCGCCGGCAGGGAAAAACACTGCGACAGCCAGGTGGCATAATAGCCGCCCAGCGATGAGCCGACCAGCCCGAGCGTTTGCCCGGCGCGTTCCAGCACCATATTTTCCAGCATCTCGGCGGCCTCCGCCGGAAAGGCCGGCAGCTGCGGCACCAGCATCTCGATGTCGGGATGGTGCTCGGCCAGCCAGGCCTTGAAGGCCACCGCCTTGGCCGACTGCGGCGAACTATTGAAACCGTGCAGGTAGAGCAGCGTCGAAGGCATCAGTATCCATCCGAGTCCATATCGGGGCGGAAATCGTCGTTTTCCAGGCGGAACACCTGCGTCTCGACGCGGCCGTCCGGCAACAGATCGAGGTAACGCCAGCCGGGGGAGACGTCGTCGATGGTAAAGTTAGTGCAGTGCGGCTTGAATTGCACGCAGGTGGACGGCGTCGCCAACAGGCGCCGGCCCTGCCATTCCAGATCCAGATCCTGATGAATGTGCCCGCACACTACGGTATTCACTTTCGGATAACGCAGCAGGATCGCGCCCAGCATATGCGGGTTGCGCAGGCTGTGCTGATCGAGCCAGGTGCAACCGGACGGCAGCGGATGATGGTGCAGCAGCAACAGCGTATAGCGCTCGGGGTGAGCCTGCAGGCAGCGCTCCATCCACTCGAGCTGATACTCGCTCAATTCGCCGTGCGGCACGCCGAACACCTGGCTGTCCAGCATCAGCACCTGCCAGTCGTCGCCCAGCAACACCTGTTTGGAAGGGGCAATGCCGGCGGCGGCCAACGCGTCGACCATCGCCGGTTGGAAATCGTGGTTACCCGGCAGCCACACGCAGGGGGCCGGCAATTGCGCGATGCCGGCGGCGAAGTGGCGGTACGCCTCTTGCGAATGATCCTGCGCCAAATCTCCCGTGGCGACGATCAAATCAACGTCGCGGCGCTGCGCCTGGATGGCGTCCAGCACCGCGTGATAGCTGCGATAGGTATTGATGCCGAGCAACGTCTCGTGTTCGCCGGCAAAAAGGTGGGTATCTGTTATTTGTAGAATCCTGACCGCGGCCCCACTCGCCACGGGCAGTTTAAACAGGCTTTCCAAATGGTGTCCTTTGTTATTTCAGTCTGTCTAACAAACCGGAACCGCCATCGCTCCATGCGCCAAACAGTAGCGCAGCCAATCAGCAAGAAACTGGTTAATTTGATGCTTTTCGTCGCGTTGATGCAACTTTTTATTAGGATAATCATAACGCGCTTTAAAGCGGTAGATCTGCTGACTGGAACACACTTCCGCAACCATGGCGTCATGGTACAACCGCACCGTCATCGCGGGCAGGCTCCAGTAGCTGACCGCCGGAAAGATCTGCTCGATCTCCACCAGCGACGTGTAACGCGTGGACTCAACGATGGTCAAACGATAGCCGGCGCCGTTCACCTGATAAGTCACCGTTTCGCCCGCTTCATCGTTGCGCGGCAGCAAACGGCGCAATTGCGCGAAGTTGGTTTCGCACAATCTCATCATTTCGGGGAAATCAGGGGTATAGCGCTGTTTCATTAGTTGGCCCACTCTTTTCTCAACGATTCATGGTGCAACGCCAGCCATTGCAATGCAATCACTGATGCGGCGTTATCGATCGCGCCCTCCTCTACCCAGCGGTAAGCCTGCTCGCGGCTGACCACGTGGACGCGGATATCTTCATGCTCTTCCGCCAGACCGTGGATGCCCTCGGCGGTGCGGGCGTCCACTTCGCCGACCATGATCGACAAACGTTCGCTGGTACCGCCGGGGCTGGCCAGGTAGCTCAGCACCGGCTTACAGCGCCCGACCACCACGCCGGCCTCTTCCTGCGCTTCGCGGCGGCACACGTCTTCGACGCTTTCGCCGGTTTCGATCATACCCGCCACCATTTCCAGCAGCCAGGGCGAATTACGGGTATCGACCGCGGCGATGCGCAGTTGTTCAATCAGCACCACTTCATCGCGCACCGGATCATAGGGCAGCAGCACCGCCGCATGGCCGCGCTCGAAAATTTCACGCGTGATTTCAGGGCTCATTTCGCCATTGAACAACCGATGGCGAAACCGGTATAAATTGAGTGAAAAAAAACCACGGTACAGCGTCTCGCGTGCAATAATTTCTACATCTTTTTTATCGAAAGTAACGGGCGATGGCTGCGAACGGTTCATGCGCGAATTCTCCTGCTTGAGTATGCCGATAAAATAAACGGTTTTGATGACAGAAACAGCGGGACTCTCCGCCGCGGCTTTATGTTAGGCTGTTTCTCGCCGCCGGATGCGGCACGTTTGTGCGCTCGCAGGTAATAGCGGGAAACAATCCGGATTGTCAGCCATAATATCAGCTGCAGTCGACCGGGGCAGTACGCCAAGGTAAATGGGCGGTCTGAAAGGTAAAAGTTACGTGAGATGGCACATTCAGCCACCTGATGCGTACCGCAGACTCTGCTAGAATCGGCAACTATTTCGTCTATCGTCAGCGCTAACATAGCAATATTGCTGCACAACAAGGAATGCAAATGAAGAAACTGCTCCCCCTTCTTATCGGACTGAGCCTGGGCGGCTTCAGTGCAATGAGCCAGGCAGAGAACCTGCTGCAGGTCTACAAACAGGCCAGGGAAAGTAACCCGGATCTGCGCAAAAGTGCTGCTGACCGCGACGCCGCATTCGAAAAGATCAATGAAGCGCGCAGCCCGCTGTTGCCGCAGCTCGGTTTAACCGCAGGTTACGATTACACCAACGGTTATCGTGACAGCAATGGCGTTAACAGCAACGTGACCAGCGGTTCGCTGGCATTGACGCAAACCCTCTTCGACATGTCGAAATGGCGCCAGCTGACGCTGCAGGAAAAGACCGCCGGCATCTCCGACGTCACCTTCCAAACCGCAGAGCAGTCGCTGATTCTCAACACCGCCACCGCTTACTTCAACGTGCTGAAAGCGATCGACACGCTGTCCTATACCCAGGCGCAGAAAGACGCGGTCTACCGCACGCTGGATCAAACCACCCAACGCTTCAACGTGGGCCTGGTGGCGATCACCGATGTGCAGAATGCCCGTTCGAACTATGACACCGTGCTGGCGGCCGAAGTCTCCGCCCGCAACGATCTGGATAACGCGCTGGAAACGCTGCGCCAGGTGACCGGGGCCTTCTACCCGGAGCTGGCCTCGTTGAATACCGATCGCTTCAGTACCCAGCGCCCGGAAGCGGTGAACAACCTGCTGAAAGAAGCGGAAGCGCGCAACCTGAGCCTGCTGTCCGCCCGTCTGAGCCAGGATCTGGCGCGTGAGCAAATCCGTGCAGCCCAAACTGGCTATATGCCGACGATTGACGTCAGCGCGTCGACCGGCATCAGCAATACCAAATACAACGGCTCCAACACCGGCGGCGCGAATGCCGCACGCTACAGCGACTCCGATGCGGGCCAAAATAAGGTCGGCATCAGCTTCAACCTGCCGCTATACAGCGGCGGCGCGACCAACTCGCAGGTCAAACAAGCGCAGTACGGCTTCGTCGGCGCCAGTGAGCAGTTGGAAAGCTCCCACCGCAGCGTGGTGCAGACCGTGCGTTCGTCGTTCAACAACGTTAACGCCTCGATCAGCAGCATTAACGCCTACAAACAGGCGGTGATCTCCGCGCAGAGCTCCCTGGACGCGATGGAAGCCGGTTATCAGGTCGGTACCCGCACCATCGTCGATGTGCTGGACGCCACCACCACCCTGTATAACGCCAAACGTCAACTGTCCGACGCGCGTTATACCTATCTGATCAACCAGCTGAACATCAAGTCGGCGCTCGGCACGCTGAACCAGAACGATCTGCTGCTGCTGAATGGCGCGTTGGGCAAACCGGTGTCGACCGCGCCTGACGCCGTCGCACCGCAAAACCGCGCGCAGGACGCCTATGCGGACGGTTATCAGGACAATGCGCCGATGCAACAAACCGCGGCGCCGGCACCGGCGGCCACTCGCGTATCCGCGCCGGCCGTTACCACCAGCCAACCGGCTCGCAACAGCGGCAACCCATTCCGTAACTGATGCGCGCACGTTGATAAACACGGGGTCCGGCC
Source organism: Serratia bockelmannii (assembly GCF_008011855.1). Lineage (GTDB taxonomy): Bacteria > Pseudomonadota > Gammaproteobacteria > Enterobacterales > Enterobacteriaceae > Serratia > Serratia bockelmannii. The sequence goes on along the minus strand of NZ_VOUX01000003.1, from coordinate 216,616 downwards.
TACGCCGCGCCCCGTTTTTTTTTTGCCCCGATTTCCCCGCTTCTGCCCACCGCCTCACAGCCGCCGCTACACCAGGTGGTATCATCTTCACTCTCGTTTTCGCAGTCTGGATGAGGTTCGATGGACAACGATTCACGCTGGCAGCGGCTGATTAACGACGGTGAACTGCCGCCGCCGCTGCGCCCGACACAAGCCGTTTACGCCTCCTGGCTACGCTGCCGCAGCCTGATGCAGCCAGACGTTTGGCAGGCACCGCACCGCGCTCAGGGCGCCACCTTCGAATCGATTTGCCGCCGCAAGAACGATCTGCTGACGCTTGGCCAGGCGGCGCTGGAAGACGCCTGCGAATACATGGAGCCGCGACGTTGTCTGTTGCTGATCCTCGACGAAAGCGGCTGCACGCTGTGGCATTGCGGCGACGCCCAAACCTGGGAGCATTTGCAGCAACTGGGATTCGCCCCCGGCGCTTACTGGGCCGAGGGACAGATCGGCACCAATGCTCCGGCGCTGGCGGCGGCGGAAGGCCACCCGGTACGGGTGAGCGGTGAAGAGCATGTGCGCCGGGCGCTGCACGGCTGGTCGTTCTGCGCCACGCCGGTCTACGACAACAGCGGCCGCCAGCGCGGCTCGATCGCCCTGGGTTGCCTGCTGGCCGATTGCGCCGCCGGCGATCTGTCGCTGACGCTGGCCATCGCCCGCGAAATCGGTAACTCGCTGAACGCCGACGGCCTGCTGGCGGAATCCAACCGCCATCTGAATCAGCTTTACGGCCTGCTGGACGGCGTGGACGACGGCGTCATGGCCTGGGATCACCGCGGCTACCTGCAATACATCAACCAGCGCGCCGCCGGCCTGCTGAAGCTGGACGAACAGCAGAGCCAGGGCAAGCCGCTGACGCAGCTGTTGACGCTGCCCGCGCTGCTCAAGCGCGCCATCGCCGATCGCCAACCGCTGCAACACGTCGAAGTCACCTTCGAAAGTCAGCGACAATTTATCGCCGCATTGCTGACGCTCAAGCCGATTTTCGACGGCGATCGCTGCAGTTTCATCGCCCTGCTGCACCCGCTCGAACGGCTGCGCCAGTATGTCAGCAGCCAGCTGGGGCGCGTCAGCCACAGCTTCGAACAGATGCCCTCCACTTCGCTGGAAATGCGGCGACTGATCCGTTACGGGCAGCAGGCGGCCAAAGGCCAGCATCCGATCCTGTTGCGCGGGGAAGAAGGCGTTGGCAAAGAGCTGCTCAGCCAGGCTATCCACAACGCCGGCGAACGCGCCGCCGGGCCGTATATCGCCCTCAACTGCCAGCTGCTGACGCAGGCGCAGGGGCTGCGTGAGCTGCTGGGCAACGACGCCAGCGAAGAAGAGGCGGGCCAGCTCAGTAAATTCGAATTGGCCAACGGCGGCACGCTGTACCTCGAACAGATCGAATACCTGCCGGCGGAGATGCAGTCGGCGCTACTGCAGGTGTTGAAAACCGGCGTGGTGATCCGCCTCAATTCCAGCCGGGTGATCCCGGTCGATGTGCGTGTGATCGCCGGCAGCGCCGCCGATCTGCCGCTGCTGGTGCAGCAAAACCGTTTCCGCCGCCAGCTATTTTACAGCCTGCAGGCGTTCGAAATCCTGATCCCGCCGCTGCGCCAGCGGCTGAGCGATATTCCGCTGCTGGTCAAACACCATTTGCGCACGCTGGAGCTGCATTTTCAGTGTCGCTTCCGGGTCGATGACGAGGTGATGACCCAGTTGGCGCTTTATCTGTGGCCGGGCAACGATTTGGAACTGAAAGGGGTGGTGGAGCGCGCGGCAATGATTTGCCACGGTCACCACATCCAGTTGGCGGATCTGCCGGCGCACCTGCTCGGCCAGCCGTCGCTGCTGGAAAGCGATCCGCAGCCCGGCGCACCGCTGTTGACGCTGACGGACATGGAACGCCAGGCGATCCTGCGCGCGGCGACCGTCAGCCGTGGCCAGGTGACGGAGATGGCGCAGCTGCTGGGCATCGGCCGCACCACGCTGTGGCGGAAGATCAAACAGCACGGGATCGACATCCGCCAGTTCAAGCTGCGTGCCTAGTGGCTGAGCTGCAATACCCCGCGCGCGGCGTCCAGCATCGCCTTCTGCCCGCTGCGGGTTTTGCTCAGGCAATCCTGCATGCCGACCACCATCGGAATGCCCATCGCCTTCGCCAGAATGGCGCTGTGCGACAGGGCATTGCCGCCGCTCAGGCAGATGCCGAGCACCAGCCGCCTGTCGAGCATCACCACCTCCGAGGGCATCAGCTCGTCCATCACCAAGATTGACGGTTCTGCGAGCGCCATGGCCGGCAGCGGCAGCCCCTGCAGATGGCACAGCGTGCGGCGCAGCATGTCGCGCACGTCCAATTCGCGCGCCCGCATGTAGTCGTCATCCAGCTCACGGTACTCTTCGGCGATCGCCCCCAGCACCTGCCGCCAGGCCTGCTCGGCGCAGCACAGCTGCTGCGCGATGCGGGTGTAAGCCGCCTGCTGCAGATCCGGATCGTCCAGCAGCATGCTGTGGGCGCCGAAGATCGCCGCCTGCGGCTTGCCGATCAGCGTGCCGGTACGCTCCGCCAGCCGGTTCAGATCGCTCAGCGTGTGCTGTAGTGCCTCCCGCAGGCGTTGCTGTTCGCCCAACACCTCGTCCGCACCAATCCGTCGATCGACGGTTGGCGGCCAGAAGCTGTGGGCCTGGAACACGGGTCCGCTGGTGACGCTTTCCGCCACCGGGATACCGTGCAGCGAAGGCTGCTGCCGCTCGGAGACCGTCTCGCCGAAATGTTGTTCCGCCAGCGCTTTGAACGCCGCCAGCGCCTCGTCCGCCTGCGCACCGTCGGCAATCAGGCGAACGGTGTCGCCGTGACGCACCTGCAGCAGCGCCAGCTGATTGAGGCTGCGCGGATCGACGCACTGCCCCTGCTTCTCCAGTACCAGCTCGGCCTTGAACGGCGCCAGCGTCTCGACCAGCCGCGCCGCCGGGCGCGCATGCAGCCCGTGCGGGTTCTGCACCGTCCAGGTTACGCTTTTGCCCTGCGCCAGCGGCAAGGCCACGCTTTTCGCCGTCGGTGAAGCCTCACCCAGCTGTGCCTGCTTGGCCTGCAGCGCCCCCTGCGCCTCCGCCACCACCTGTTCCAGCGAAGCACCGGAGTTGGAGGCCACCACCGCCGCCAGGGTGCCTTCAACCAGCGGCGCCGCGCACAGCCGCACTTTGGCGGCCAGGTCCGGGTCCAGCAGATCGAGCGCGGTTTCGGCACTGAGCAGCGCGCTGCCCAGATCCATCAGCACCAGAACGCCGTCGCCGCCGGCGACCGCTTCGATCGCCTCCATCACTTTGACCGCGTCGGTACCGATCGGGTGCTGCTCGTCATCCACGCCCGCCGCCAGCGCCAATTTGCAGCCGTCACCGCGCATCATCTGCCGCGCCAACTGCTCAACGCCGCGCGCCAGCAACGCGCTGTGCGAAACCACCACGATATTAATCATCTCGCCTCCTGCTAACTGCCGGCGACCTCGGCCAGCGTTTTCATCATCAACATCACCGAAGTGGCGCCGGGATCCTGGTGGCCGATGCTACGCTCGCCCAGGTAACTGGCCCGCCCTTTACGCGCCTGCATGGTAATGGTGCTCTCCACCGCCCGCTCGGCGCTGTCGGCGGCGCGCTGCAGCGCCTCCGCCACGCTCAGGTTCTGCTGCGCGGACTGGCCGAGGCTTTCCACCACCGGCCACCAGACGTCGCACATGGTCTTGTCGCCCGGCTCCGCCTTACCGCGCATCACCACGCCTTCCACCCCTTCCTGCATCACCTGATGCAGCTCCACCAGATCCAGGCTTTGCTTGGCGTTCGCCGCCTGCGCCGCGCGGATGAAGAAGGTGCCGAACAGCGGACCGCTGGCGCCGCCCACGCTCGACAGCAGCGTCATACCGGTGTTTTTCAGGATAAAGCCGATATCCTTGTCCGCCACCGACGGCAGCTTTTCCACCACCTTATTGAAACCGCGATTCATGTTCAGACCGTGGTCGGCATCGCCGATCTCGGTGTCCAGTTGGGTGAGAAAATCGCGCTCCCGGCTGAATACTTCGCCGCAACGCATCAGCCAATCGACGACCTGTTGTTTGGTCAACGCCATAATTCCTCCTCAGCAACCCCAACGCAGCGCAGGCGTTTTCACCGGCGCATCCCACAAGGACAACAGCTCGTCGTCCACGTTCAACAACGTGATGGACACACCCTGCATATCAAGCGAGGTGCAATAAGAACCCACCAGGTTGCGTTCGATAATGATGCCCGCCTCGGCGCAACGCTCCGCCAATCGATGGTAGACGCCATACAGCTCGGACAGCGGCGTGGCACCCAGGTTATTGACCAACGCGATCACCCGATCGCCGCGCGTCAGCGGCTGCTTGGTCTGCATCTCGTCGCGCCACTCGCCCTGCTGACGATCCCAGACGCGGATCGTGCGCTGATAGTGGCCGTGGTCGATCAACGTATGGAACATGTCGTCCACCGCCGCGTTGAGCGTGGTGAACGTGCGGCGCGCAATGCCCGGCTCGCCGTGAATGCCGACGCCGAACTCCATCTCGTTCTCCGCCAGGGTGAACGACGGTTTGCCGGCGGCGGGGACGGTACAGGCACCCAGCGCAATGCCAATCGAATGCCCGTGGTTGTTGATGCGATGTCCCAGCGTCACCACGCTGTCCAGATCGTCGCCGCGCGCTGCGGCGGCGCCCAGCAGTTTCTCCATCAGCACGGTGTTGGCCACCCCGCGTCGCCCAGCAGTGAACAGGCTGTCTTTGACCGCCACGTCGTCATCCACCAGCACCGTCGCCACCGCGACGCCGCTGTCGTGCAGCAGTTCGGTGGCGGTTTCGAAGTTGAGCACGTCGCCGGTGTAGTTCTTAATCAGCAGCAACACGCCGGCGCCGCCGTCGATCGCCTGACCGCACTCGTACATTTTATCCGGCGTCGGCGAGGTGAAAATCTCGCCCGGACAGGCGCCGTCGAGCATCCCTTCGCCGACGAAACCGCAGTGCATCGGCTCGTGGCCGCTACCGCCGCCGGACAGGATCGCCACCTTGCCCGCCACCGGCGCGTCGGCGCGGGTCACGAACACCGGATCCGCGTGCACCAGCAACTCGGGATGGGCCTCCGCCAGCCCCTGCAACTGCTCTTCCAACACCGACTCGACCTGATTAATCAGTTTTTTCACGATGATTTCCTCTGTAAGCCCAGGGGCGCGGCGCACCGCGCCCCAACGGTATCAATGACGCTGCAGCCAGGCGGCGCCCAGCCTGTCCGCCGTCAGGATCGCCGCCTGCACGCCCGCAGGGGTGACCTTGAACGGCATGTTGTGAATGGTTTCGCCGGCGGCGCAACTGGCCTCGGCCACCGCCATCATCTTCGCCGTCGCGTCGCCGGTGACGCCCATCTGCGCCAGCGTGATCGGCAGGCCGATGTCATGGCAAAACGCCAACACGGTTTCAATCTGCGCCATCGGGCTGTTCTGCAATACCAGCTGCGCCAAGGTGCCGAACGCCACTTTTTCGCCGTGATACAGGTGGTGGCACTCTTCCAGCACGGTGAAACCGTTGTGAATGGCGTGCGCCGCCGCCAGCCCGCTACTCTCGAAGCCGATGCCGCTCAAATACGTATTGGCCTCAATAATGCGCTCCACCGCTTCCGTTACCACGCCGGCCTCGACCGCCAGCTTGGCCTTCACCCCTTCGGCCAGCAGCGTGTCATAGCACAGCCGCGCCAGACTGAGCGCCGCCAGCGTCGATTTGCCGCCGGCCATGCTGGTGGCCTGAGCGTCGAAGCAGGCCTGCGCCTCGAAATAGGTGGAAAGCGCGTCGCCCATGCCGGCCACCAGCAGGCGCACCGGCGCGTTGGCGATGATGGAACTGTCCATCACCACCATATCTGGGTTGCGCGGGTAGATCAGGTATTCGGCGAATTCGCCCTGTTCGGTGTAGAGAACCGACAGCGCGCTGGTCGGCGCATCGGTGGAAGCAATGGTGGGAATGAGCACCACCGGCAGCTGTTGGTAGTGGGCGACGGCCTTGGCGGTGTCGAGCGTCTTACCACCGCCGACGCCGATCACTCCGCGGCAACCGTGGGCCTGCAGCTCGCGGCCGAGCCGGTCTATCTCTTTGCGGCAGCACTCGCCGTTGAAGCGGGCCGCGTGATGTTTCACGCCGTGCTGCTGCAGGCTGCCCATCAGGGTGTCGCCCGCCAGCTGCATCACGAAGTCGTCGGCGATCACCAGGTAATGATCGGCGAGGGATTTGGCGTATTCGCCGACGACGGCTAGCGCATTGGCGCCCTGAATGTATTTACCTGGTGACTGGATGATTCTCAACATAACCGGATCCTTGTAGGGAGTTGGCGATGGTAACGTTCAGATATCAGGTGATGACGCGCCGACTTCGCCGTCGGCTTGTTGTTGTGCTTCGACTATGAGCGCCTGCCATCCGCCTGGCGAGCTTCGCGATTTTTGTTCCATTATGGAACATCATCATAGCGATAACGTTTCATGATGAAACGCCAACGCGCGTTTTTTCGCCGCGAAAGCGAACTGGCGCACACCCCAACGTATAACTGCGTAAAGAGTGGATTCTACGGGCGTTTCAGCTTTAATTTTGACCATGTTTCCCCTATCCTTAGCGCCACTACTGGGAAAGGGCGAAAACAGCCCGCATGATGGGATTGATAACGATGAAACGGACAAAAAACATCAACCAAGAGACGTTCCGCAAATCCTGGCGCAGCTACCGTGTCGCGCCCGTGGCCTTGGCGATCAGCGCCGTCTTTATGCTGGCCGGCTGCGAGAAGAGCGATGAAACGGTCTCCCTGTATCAGAATGCCGATGACTGTTCGCGCGCCAATCCTTCGATGAGCGAGCAGTGCACCACCTCCTACAACAACGCCCTGCAAGAAGCGGCGAAAACCGCGCCGAAATACGCCACCCGCGAAGACTGCGTCGCCGAGTTCGGCGAAGCGCAGTGCACCCAGGCGCCGGCACAGGCCGGCATGGCGGCGGAATCGCAAAGCAGCGGCAGCTTCTGGATGCCGCTGATGGCGGGCTACATGATGGGCCGCCTGATGGGCGGTTCCGGCTTCGCGCAGCAGCCACTGTTCACTTCCAAGAACGCCGCCAGCCCGGCGAACGGCAAGTTTGTCGACGCCAGCGGCAAGAGCTACGGCCCGGCCACCGCCGGCGGCCGCACCATGACGGTGCCGAAAACCGCCATGGCGCCAAAGCCTGCGGTCACCAACACCGTGACTCGCGGTGGTTTCGGCGAGACCGTGGCCAAGCAGACCAGCATGCAGCGCAGCAGCGCCACTTCCAACTCCGGCTCTCGCAGCATGGGCGGTTGATGCATGAAACGTATTGCTATTACCGAGCGCCCGGACTGGCGTGAAAAAGCGACCGAGTTCGGTTTCCGTTTCCACACCATGTACGGCGAGCCGTACTGGTGTGAAGACGCCTATTACCAGTTCACGCTGGCGCAGATTGAAGAGATCGAAAACGCCACCGCCGAGCTGCACCAGATGTGCCTGCAGGTGGTGGAAAAGGTGGTCGGCAGCGATGAGCTGATGGCCAAGTTCTGCATTCCGAAACACACCTGGGAGTTCGTGCGCAGTTCCTGGCGCACCAACCAGCCGTCGCTGTATTCGCGTCTCGATCTGGCCTACGACGGCGTCAACCCGCCGAAGCTGCTGGAGAACAACGCCGATACGCCAACCTCGCTGTATGAGGCGGCCTTCTTCCAGTGGCTGTGGCTGGAAGACCAGATCAACGCCGGCAAGCTGGATCCGGAATCGGATCAGTACAACAGCCTGCAGGAGAAGCTGATCGAGCGTTTCGCCGAGCTGAAAGCGCATCACGGCTTCGGCCTGTTGCACCTGGCCTGCTGCCAGGACAGCGAAGAAGATCGCGGCACGGTGCAATATCTGCAGGACTGCGCGCAGGAAGCCGGTCTGCCGACCGAGTTCCTGTTCATGGAAGAGATTGGTCTTGGCGAGAAAGGTCAGTTCACCGATCTGCAGGATCAGGTGATCGGCAACCTGTTCAAGCTCTACCCGTGGGAATTCATGCTGCGCGAGATGTTCTCCACCAAGCTCGAAGACGCCGGCGTGCGTTGGCTGGAGCCGGCCTGGAAGAGCATCATCTCCAACAAGGCGCTGCTGCCGCTGCTGTGGGAAATGTTCCCTAACCACCCTAACCTGTTGCCGGCTTATTTCGCGCAAGACGATCATCCGCCGATGGATCATTACGTCACCAAACCGCTGTTCTCACGCGAAGGCGCCAATATCCAGATCGTCGAAAACGGTCAGGAAGTGGCGCGCGTCGATGGGCCGTACGGTGAAGAAGGCATGATCGTGCAGCAGTTCCATCCGCTGCCAAAGTTCGAAGACAGCTACACGCTGATCGGCAGCTGGCTGGTGAACGATCAACCCTGCGGCATCGGCCTGCGCGAAGATCGCGAACTGATCACGCAGGATCTGTCGCGCTTCTATCCGCACACCATCCTCGGCTGATCGCCCCGCTGAAGACAAAAACGCCAGTCTCTGACTGGCGTTTTTTCTTTACCCCACCTGCACCGACAGCATGCTCAGCGCCCCCATTTCGATACCGTCGATCGGCACGCTGATGGCTTCTTTTCCATCCCAGCCGCCGAGCACGTACAGCAACGGCAGATAGTGTTCCGGCGTCGGATTCGACAACGCCGCGCCCTCATGGCGCATGAAATCCACCAGCGGGTGGTTGTCGCCCCGATAGCGCAGGTTATCCCGGACAAAGTTATTGAACGATTCCGCCCACGGGTAGGCGCTGGTATCGCCCTGCCATTTCACCATGCGCAGGTTGTGTACCACGTTGCCGCTGGCGACGATCATCACACCCTCATCCCGCAGCGCCGCCAGTTTACGACCCAGCTCATAGTGATAGGCTGCCGGCTGCGTGCCGTCGACGCTGAGCTGCACCACCGGGATATCGGCATTGGGATACATCTTGATCAATACGCCCCAAGTACCGTGATCCAACCCCCACTCACCGAGATCGGCCGTCACCGGCACCGGCGCCAGAATGTGCTGCAGCTGCGTGGCCAGCGCGGGAGAGCCCGGCGCCGGATAACGGGTATCAAACAGCGCCTGCGGGAACCCGCCGAAGTCGTGAATGGTTTTGGGCTTTTCCATCGCAGTGACCGCAGTGCCGCGGGTATACCAATGCGCAGAAACCGCCACGATCGCCTTCGGCCGCGGCAATGACTCACCCAACGCACGCCATGCCCGGGTGTAACGGTTGTCTTCCAGCACGTTCATCGGGCTACCGTGGCCAAGAAACAGTGCCGGCATACGAGAGGTGTTCATAGTGGGATCCTCAGTTCAAATTGTGCTATGCCGCTACATTACGCGCTTTGACGCAGCAACACAGCCGGATAACCGTGATGAAGATATTCAATAAATTTGAAATAAAAGCCGGAAAAATAGACTGGCAAACAAAAAGTTAAAAAATGCATATTTTTCAAATAATTAATAATCAACGTGAATACCATGACATTACTGCCACACAGATCTAATTTGTGAACAATTTATGTACTCTTTGTTAACGCAATCTATACACTCCTCCTTCAGTCGACAGGGTGTTGGCAGCCCGTCGGCGCTACGGGAATCACGTCTCACCAAGGAGGAATTCATGTTCAGACTCACACTGGCAACCCGCCTGGCGCTTTCCATGACCTTGTTCGCCACGGGGGCAGTCGCCGCCGACGCGGTGGACAACGCGCCGCTGACGCAGCGCGAAGACCCTTACTTCCTTCAGGCGCAAGCTCAGCTGCAACAGCGGCTGAAGCAGACACCAAACACCAACCGCGCCAAAAACGTCATTCTGGTGGTCGGTGACGGCATGGGATTTTCCACCGTGACCGCCGCCCGCATTTTTGAAGGGCAGCAGCGCGGCGTGGATGGCGAGTCCAACGTGCTGGCCTGGGAAGCCTTCCCCTATTTGGCGGCGGCCAAAACCTATTCCGCCGACGCCCAAATCACCGATTCCGCACCCAGCGCGGTGGCAATGACCACCGGCGTCAAAACCATCAACGATCTGATGGGCCTCAACCATACGGCCGCCCTCAACAATTGCGAGGATCAGCAAACCAAGGCCGTCACCACGCTGTGGGAGATGGCCGCAACGCTCGGCATGGCCACCGGCGCCGTGACAACCGCGACCATTACCCACGCCACGCCGGGCGCCACCTATGCCCATATCGCCAACCGCGACTGGGAGTCTGACGCCAAAATGCCGGCGGACGCCCTGGCCGCAGGCTGCCGCGACATCGCGCGCCAGCTGGTGGAAATGAAATACGGCAACGGCCTGAACGTGGCGATGGGCGGTGGGCGCGCCAACTTCCTGCCCGACAGCGTGAGCGATCCGGAATATCCCAGCAAAACAGGCGCCAGAAAGGATGGCCGCGACCTGACGCAGGCCTGGCTGCAGCGCTACGGCGAGCGTGGGCAATACGTATGGAATCAGGCACAGTTCGATAAAATCGAGCCGGGTAAGGTCGACCACCTGTTGGCCCTGTTCGAGCCATCACACATGAACTTCGAGCACGATCGACGGCAAGACGCGGCGGGAGAACCTTCACTGGCAGAGATGACCGGCAAGGCCATCGATATTCTGGCCAGGAATCCCGAAGGCTATCTGTTGCTGGTAGAAGGCGGGCGCGTCGATCACGGCAGCCATAACGGCAACGCCTACCGCACGCTGAGCGACGCGGTCGCCCTGAACGAGGCGGTGAAAACCATCGTCGGCAAGGTCAACCTGGACGAAACGCTGGTGATCGTGACCGGCGATCACAGCCACACGCTGACCATCGCCGGCTATGCCAAGCGCGGCAATCCTATCCTCGGCATTTCCGTCGGCGTCGACGGTAAACCTCGGCTGGGCAGCGACGGCAAGCCCTACACCACCCTCGGTTTCGCCAACGGTCCCGGCGGCACAATCCCGCTGGCCGAGCGCCCGGCATTGACCATGGAGCAAACCACCGCGCCCGACTTTATTCAGCCGGCGCTGGTGCCGCTGAAAAGCGAGACGCACGGCGGGGAAGATCTCGGCATCTACGCCATCGGCCCCTGGGCGCATCTGTTCCAGGGTACGGTTGAGGAGAACTACACCTTCCACGTGATGAATTACGCCAGCCGCATCGGCGAACGCCTGTCAGAGCGGTAGCCACAAAAAAAGCCGCGTAACGCGGCTTTTTTATCGTTGAAAGCGGCCGGCTATCAGCTGGCTTTTTTCTCGTGCGCCTGGCGGTAGGCCACCAGATCTTCGATGGTCAGCACTACCATGTCGTGCTGTTTGGCGAAGGTAATCACTTCCGGCGCATGCGCCATGCTGCCATCGTCGTTGGTCAGTTCACACAGCACGCCGGCAGGTTTGAAACCGGCCATGGAGACCAGATCGATGGTCGCTTCGGTGTGGCCGCGACGGCTCAGCACGCCGCCCGGCTGCGCACGCAGCGGGAACACGTGGCCCGGACGGTTCAGGTCGCTCGGCTTGGCGCTGTCTGCCACCGCCGCGCGGATGGTGGTCAGGCGATCGGAAGCGGAAACCCCAGTGGTCACGCCCTGCGCCGCTTCGATGGTCACGGTGAAGGCGGTCTGGAACTGGCTGGAGTTGTTGGTCACCATCATCGGCAGCTCAAGCTGCTGACGGCGTTCTTCGGTGATGCACAGGCACACGATACCGCTGCCGTGGCGGATGGTCAGCGCCATCTGCTCAACGGTCATGGTTTCCGCGGCGAAGATCATGTCACCTTCGTTTTCACGATTTTCATCATCGAGCACCATTACGCCGCGCCCGTTGCGCAGTGCGTCAATCGCGCGTTCAACGCGTTCTGTCGGCGTGCCGAAGTCTGAAAGTAGCGTCTGATTCATGGTAAAAAACCTCATTAAAAATTATGGATTACCAGAACCAGGGCGATCTTGAGGAGTAGCTAGCAATAGCTAAAAAAATAACGCAAGCGGGCGCATGCCCGGCAGATACCGTTACTCTCTCCCATCCGGACTATAACCGTCGGCCCCGGAATTACACCGGATCTGCTGACCTCTAACCGGCCTTTACAGGCTGGCTGAGCGCTCGCGGGCTTTCACCGTAGAAGGTGATTTACCGCCGGTGGGGACTTTCACCCCGCCCTGAGAATAAGCAAGATGACTATAACGCTAATGGGTAGGCAGGGCAATTGGCAAAAGCACAATTCGGCCACGTACGGCGAATGCGCTTAATGGTTTATCCGACGGGCAACTCGCATTACACTAAGCGGCAGCTATTAAACTCTGAAAGGGATACGCCATGATTGACCCGAAAAAAATCGAACAAATCGCACGCCAGGTTCATGAGTCCATGCCTAAAGGCGTTCGTGAATTCGGGGAAGACGTTGAGAAAAAAATCCGTCAGGTCCTGCAATCGCAGTTGACCCGCCTGGATTTGGTTAACCGCGAAGAGTTCGACGTGCAGACTCAGGTGCTGTTGCGCACCCGCGAGAAGCTGGCGCTGTTGGAACAGCGCATGGCCGAGCTGGAAAGCAAACTGAGCGCGGCGCCGGCAGCCAAGCAGGAAGACGAATAATTCCCGCGAAGGGCGCGCACCTGTATGAACCGCGCGCCCTTGTTCTTTAGATTACCCGGCGTTAGCCGCGCCCGTCTTTAATCGCTTTGATGATGTTGGTGGTCGACAGGCCGTCTTCAAAGTTCAACACTTTGACATCGCCGCCGTTGGCCCACACTTCCGCACTGCCGGCAATCTCTTCCGGTTTGTAATCGCCGCCTTTCACCAGCAGATCCGGCAGAATGTCGGCGATCAAGCGCTGCGGCGTGTCCTCTTCGAACGGCACCACCCAATCCACCGCTTCCAGCGCACCCAGCACGATCATGCGGTTCTCCAGCGCGTTGACCGGGCGTGTTTCCCCTTTCAGGCGCTTGGTCGACGCATCGCTGTTCACCGCCACGATCAGGCGATCGCCCAGCTTGCGGGCGTTGGCCAGATAAGAGACGTGGCCGGCATGCAAAATGTCGAAGATGCCGTTGGTCATCACCACTTTTTCGCCGCGCTGACGCGCCTGCGCGACGGCATGCTTCAACTGCGCTTCGGTCATCACGCCAAAACCGGTCTCGGCGCGGCCGCGCACCGCGTTTTCCAGCTCGATCGGCGACACGGTGGAGGTACCGAGCTTGCCCACCACCACGCCGGCGGCAGCGTTGGCCAGGAAACAGGACTCTTCCAGCGAGTTACCGGCGGCCAGCGAGGCGGCCAGCACGCCGATCACGGTGTCGCCGGCGCCGGTCACATCAAACACTTCCTGCGCCTGGGTCGGCAAGTGCAGCGGTTCAACGCCCGGCTGCAACAGCGTCATGCCGTGTTCTGAACGGGTAACAAGCAGCGCCGACAGCTCGAAATCCGCCACCAGCTTCATGCCGCGTTCCACCAATTCCGCTTCATCCTTGCAGTGGCCCACCACCGCTTCGAACTCGGACAGGTTCGGCGTCAGCAGCGTCGCGCCGCGATAGCGCTCGAAATCGGACCCTTTCGGATCGATCAGCACCGGCACCTTGGCGGCACGCGCCAGTTGGATCATGCCCTGCACCTGGCTGAGCGCGCCCTTGGCGTAATCGGACAGCACCAGCGCGCCGATCTGCGGCAGCGCCTGCTGAATACGCTCCAGCATCGGCTGTGGATCAACGTTGGAGAAGCCTTCTTCGAAGTCGAGACGGATCAGTTGCTGGTTGCGGGACAGCACGCGCAGCTTGGTGATGGTCGGATGGGTCGGCACCGAGACGAAGTCGCAGCGCACGTTGACTTCATTCAGCTTGGCGCTCAGCGCCCGCGCCGCATCGTCGATGCCGGTCAGGCCCACCAGACGGGAAGTGGCGCCCAGCGAAGCGATGTTCATCGCCACGTTAGCCGCGCCGCCGGGACGCTCTTCGATGGTATCGACCTTGACCACCGGCACCGGGGCTTCCGGTGAAATGCGGCTGGTCGGCCCATACCAATAGCGATCCAACATGACGTCACCGACCACCAGCACACCGGCGCGGCGAAAATCAGGCAGCGTAACTTTCATCCGATAACTCCAAAAAAGAACAAAATTTTAGTGGCGCAGATATTACCACAGACCGCCGGAATACCCGCAAAAAGGTATTAATCCAGCCATTTGGCCCAGCTGGCGCGTACCTGTTCGCGCTCGGCGGCAAACAGCCCGCTGCCGACCTTGCCGGAATGTTCCTGCAGCGCCAGGTGGTGGATCTCGTCGCGCATGGTGACATAGGCCTGGGTCAGCGCGCGCGCCTCCTCTTCCGGCATGATGTCGTAATTGGCCATCAGCTCGAAGATGCGCACGTTGTCCGACCAACGCGTCAGCCGCGGTTCACCCGGCGCATAGCGTAAGACCAGATATTGGGCGATAAATTCGATGTCGGTAATGCCGCCCTCATCGGTTTTGATATCAAACAGATCGCGCTGCTTGCTGCCGAGATGGTTGCGCATCTTTTCGCGCATCTCGCGCACTTCGCGCTTCAGGGTCTGCGCATCGCGCATTTTGCACAGGATCTCGCGCCGGATTGCGTCAAACTGCTGATGCAGCGCCGGATCGCCATGCACGATGCGCGCACGCACCAGGGCCTGATGCTCCCAGGTCCAGGCTTCGTTTTGCTGGTAGTCGGCGAACGCCTCGACGGTGCTGACCAGCATCCCCGCCGCACCGGAAGGCCGCAGACGCGCGTCAACCTCATACAGAATGCCGGAGGAGGTGCGGGTGCTGAACAGATGCATCACCCGCTGCGCCAGCCGCAGGTAGAACTGACGGCCGTCGATGCAGCGATCGCCGTCGGTCATCACCTCCGGCGGGCAATCCAACAAGAACACCAGATCGAGGTCGGAACTGTACCCCAGCTCCCAGCCGCCCAGCTTGCCGTAGCCGATCACCGCAAAGCCGCGCCCTTCGCGTTCCTGCAGATGGGTCGGCTGGCCGTAGCGCGCCACCATGTCGCTCCAGGCCTGTTGCACCACCGCGTCGATGATCGCCTCCGCCAAATAAGTCAGATGGTCGCTCACTTTCATCACCGGCAGCGCGCCGGCGATATCCGCAGCGGCGATGCGCAGCTGCTGTGCCTGTTTGAACTGACGCAGCGCCTCCAGCTTTTGCTCTTCGTCGTCTTCCGGCACCCGCAGCAGATACTGGCGCAGTTCGCTGCGGTAGGCGTCCAGCGCCACCGGCTGATACAGCGTGGCCGGATCCAGCAGCTCGTCCAGCAGCAGCGGGTAACGAGACAGCTGGTTGGCGACCATCGGCGACGCGGCGCACAGGCGGATCAGATGGCTGAGCGCCGCGTGGTACTCCACCAACAATTCGAGGTAGGTGGTACGGGTGACGATGCTGAGCAGCAGCTGTGCCAGCCGCACCAGCGCGGTCGGCGCGTCCTGCCGCGGGCATACCTCCGCCAGCAGGCGCGGCATCAGCTGATCGAGCACGTCGCGGCCGCGCGGGCCGATGGTGCGCTTGTCGACGTCGTGACGAAAATCGGCGATGGTGCGCAGCATCTGTCGGCGCCCCTCTTCATCGAGGTGCGGCGTCAGCGGCGCCAGCTCGTTCTCCTCCAGCGCGTCCTGCCACAGGCTGTGGTAGTGCTGGTAATCGGGATCTTCGCCGACATCCGGGCTATCGTCGCCGATCAGGTCGTCGAACACCGCGCGCACCGCCTGCATGTGCGCGTCCAGCGCCGCCATCAGCGCCGGCCAATCCGCCAATCCCATGCCGTAGGCCAACCGCGCCTGATCGAGTGCCTCCTGCGGCAGCGTCTGGGTTTGCTGATCGCCGATCGCCTGCAGCAAGTTCTCCAACCGCCGCAGGAACAGGTAGGCGGCGCTCAGCGCCCGCACCTGCTCGGCCTCCAGCAGCCCCAGCTCACCCACCGCCTGCAGCGTCGGCAGCAGCGAACGCCCCTGCAGCGCCGGCTCGCGGCCGCCGCGGATCAGCTGGAATACCTGGGTGATGAATTCGATTTCGCGAATGCCGCCGGCGCCCAGCTTGATGTTGTCCTTCAGGCCGCGACGCCGTACTTCACGGGCGATCATGCCCTTCATGTTGCGCAGCGACTGGATGACGCTGAAATCGATGTAGCGGCGGAACACGAACGGCCGCAGGGTTTTGCGCAGCTCCTGGCTGTAGGCGTCTTCCGCCCCGCCCATCAGGCGCGCCTTCACCATCGCATAGCGCTCCCAGTCGCGCCCCTGCTCTTGATAATAATCTTCCAGCGCCGCGAAGCTCATCACCAACGGGCCGCTGTCGCCGAACGGCCGCAGCCGCATGTCGACGCGATAGACGAAGCCGTCGATGGTCTGTTGATCCAGCGCCTTGATCAGCCGCTGGCCGAGACGGGTGAAGAACTGGGCATTGTCCAGCTCGCGCCGCCCGCCCTGGGTTTGACCATTTTCCGGGTAAGCGAAGATCAGATCGATGTCCGACGAGAAGTTCAGTTCGCCGCCGCCCAGCTTGCCCATGCCGAGGATCAGCAGCGGCTGCGGTTCGCCGGCGGCATTGCACGGCGTGCCCCACTCGCGGCAGCAGGTTTGGTACAGCCAGTCGCGGGCGCTGACGATCAGCGTCTCCGCCAGCCCGCTCAGCTGCAGCAGCGTTTCTTCGGTCGAACACAGCCCCTGCGCCTGCGCCCAGGCGATACGCACCAGCGTCTCGCGGCGAAACAGGCGCAGCGTGCGCATCAGCTGCGCTTCGTCACGCACCTCTTCCAGCTCGTCCTGCAGCCAGGCGGCATAGTGTTGCCACTCGCCGGGCGCCGGCGGCTGCTCGCGCAGCGTCGCGAGCCAGGCCGGCTGGGCGAGCAGCGCGTCGCTGACGAAGTCGCTCGACGCCAGCACCCACTGCTCCTGCTCGCTAAAGGCGCTGTCCGCGCCGTGAACTTCCTGAAAACGCTGCACAACCTGCTGTGCCTGAGCCTGTAACGCGGCTGAAAGTGGCGACATAGTGTATGACCCGTTCTGCGGCCCACGGCTGGCGGGCCGACTGGATTAACGAAGCGCGCCGTTTAACCAGAATGGCGCATGCGATAAGGCCTGTTTGCGGCTGGCTTCATACCAGCCCTGGCGGCGCTCGCTCAGCGCCGCCTGCAACTCGCGCCAGGCGTCGATATAAGGCCCGGTCTGCTCGTCGGGGTAAGCGCCCGACAGCAGGATCAGCGTCGAAATCTGACGCGTCAGGCGCGGCAATTGTTCCTGATATTCATCTTCGTTCAGCGTACGGCTGAAGGCTTCTTTCAGCTCCGCGCCGCTGCGCCCCAGCATGATGTCGCTAAAGCGTTTGAAAGAACCGTCCAGCTTGGTCTGCCCTTTGGCATCGATAAACGGCCTCCAGGCGCCGCTCACCAGCCATGATGTGAGCGCCAACTTACACTGCAGGTAAGCTGTGCTGTAGCACAGGGTCTCTGGTTGCGCGGCTTTATCCGCCAACAATGGTTCGAGTTCGGTCAAACGGGCGCGCAGATCGGCGCTGGCCTTGCGCGGCACCAGGCCGCCGAAGATCACCAGCGCCTGGCGGATCGTGCCGACCGCTTCGATGACCGCCCCGCGCGCCTGCGCGTCGCCGCGCAGCCACAGCTCTTCATGGTACTGCCAGTGGTTCAGCGCCAGTTCGAAGGCGGCGATCATCCCCTGCTCCACGGTCGCCTTCGCCGCCGGCTTCAGCACCTGCAGCGAGCGCACCTCGCGCGGCGGATTGCCCTGCGCCAGGTGGTAACCACGCGCCGCCTTGCTCAGGCTGCCCTGACGCAGCCCATCGTGCGCCGCCAGCTCACCGGCCAATGCCAGCAGATCGGCGGTGTTGCCTTTCAGCAACTCCAGTTCTATCTCGCTCAGGGCTTCGCTGAGATCACCGGCGCGCACCTCACCCTGATCCAGGCCAATCTCTATCTCACTTTGGCCGTAAGTAACCACCCACTTCTCACGCACAAAATCGGTACGGAACAGCGGTTGCAACTCCTGCTGCAGCGCCGCGATATCGCAATCCTGCGGCCAGATGTCGGCAGGAAACTGCGCCAGCGCCAGCTGCGGTTCGGCGATGGCGACATTGTATTCCGGGCGCTGGTGCAGGCCGGCCACCACTTTACCTGCGGTTTTGATGGTCATCTCATAGCGATCGTCGAAACCGCGAATGCGCAGCCCCATGTCGTGACGGCGCAGGAAATTGTCGGCCGTTTCGAAGTAAATGTTGGTCAGTTTTTGCGGCGCGGAATGCTGATGCGGCCAGGCGGCGAGCCAGTGTGGCAGTGCGGCCACCGCTTGCGGCGCGGCGATGAATTTCAGTTCAATTTCAACGGTCATAATTCTTTAACACCAATAAGTTACGCATTCACGTCGGTTTCAGCTCGGCGCGCTCGGCCCGCCGTATGCTGCCCACTGACGCACAGTTGCCGTTATCTTACCGCGATTCCCGGCGCCTTAACCCTGCTAACTGTAGAAAAAACCTGTTACGTTATAAAACGCTGCGCAACTCACAGAATCAGCCACAGTAAGATAGTTCTCATTCCGGTTTTGGCGTTGCGTCGTCAGACTGAACCCTCTACTATCGTTCCATAAATTCACCCAGAAACGATGAACTAATGCAGAAATTACGCCTGATTTTCCTTGCCGCGCTGAGCTTCAGCATCACTTGGGCCGCACATGCCGAAGATAAACGCTATATCTCCGATGAGTTAAGCACTTATGTCCATAGCGGCCCAGGTAATCAGTACCGTATTGTCGGCACTCTGAACGCCGGTGAAGAAGTGACCCTGCTGAGCGTCAACGACAGCACCAATTACGGCCAGATCCGCGATCCCAAAGGCCGCACCACCTGGATCCCGCTCGATCAGCTCAGCCAGACGCCAAGCCTGCGCACCCGCGTGCCCGAGCTGGAACAGCAGGTGAAAACCCTGACCGACAAACTGGCCAACATCGATAACACCTGGAACCAGCGCACCTCGGAAATGCAGGAAAAAGTCGCGGGCAGCGACAGCACCATCAGCAGCCTGCAGAAGGAAAACCAGGATCTGAAAAACCAGCTGGTGGTGGCGCAGAAGAAGGTCAACGCCGTTAACCTGCAGCTCGACGATAAACAGCGCACCATTATTCTGCAGTGGTTCATGTACGGCGGCGGCGTTGCCGGCGTCGGTTTGCTGTTGGGTCTGCTGTTGCCGCACCTGATCCCGCGCCGCAAGAACAACAATCGCTGGATGAACTGATCTCAGTATCGTTCAGTTTGAGTATGGGCGCCTGCGGGCGCCCTTTTCATTGGCGCCGACATCCCGCGGCCAATTCATGTAATCTGATAGACAGAGCCTTACACGATATTCAGGAGTCAACAGTGCAGATTTATCTGGTCGGCGGCGCCGTTCGCGACAGCCTGCTCAATATTCCGGTGGTCGATCATGATTGGGTGGTAGTGGGCGCCACGCCGGCAGAGCTGCTGGCATTGGGTTACCAACAGGTCGGCAAAGATTTCCCGGTGTTCCTCAACCCCGATTCTCATGAGGAATACGCGCTGGCGCGCACCGAGCGCAAATCCGGCCAAGGGTACACCGGTTTTACCTGCTATGCCGCGCCGGACGTCACGCTGGAGGAAGATCTGCTGCGGCGCGATCTGACCATCAACGCCATCGCCCGTTCCGCCGAAGGGGAGCTGATTGACCCTTACGGCGGCGTGGCCGATCTGCAGGCGCGCGTGCTGCGCCACGTTTCCGACGCGTTCGGCGAAGATCCGCTGCGAGTACTGCGCGTGGCGCGTTTCAATGCCCGCTTCGCCCACCTGGGTTTTCGCATCGCCGACGAAACGCTCGCCCTGATGCGCCAAATGGCGCACGGCGGTGAACTGGCTGCGCTGACCGCCGAACGCGTCTGGAAGGAAACCGAAAAGGCGCTGCAAAGCCAGAGCCCGCAGGTCTATTTTCAGGTGCTGCGCGATTGCGATGCGCTGGCGGTGCTGTTCCCGGAAATCGACGCGCTGTTCGGCGTGCCGGCCCCCGCCAAGTGGCACCCGGAGATCGACACCGGCGTGCACACGCTGATGGCGCTGGCGATCGCCGCCCGCCTCACGCCGGAGGTGGACGTGCGCTTCGCCACCCTGTGCCATGACCTCGGCAAAGGGTTGACGCCAAAAGAGTTCTGGCCGCATCACCACGGCCACGGCCCGGCGGGCGTACGGCTGGTCGAGGCGCTGTGCCAGCGGCTGCGGGTGCCTAACCCGGTGCGCGATCTGAGCAAGCTGGTGGCCGAGTACCATGATCTGATCCACACCGTGAACAAGCTGCGGCCGGAGACCCTATTGAAGCTGTTCGACGCCATCGACGTCTGGCGCAAGCCCCAGAGGCTGGAGCAGATGATCCTGACCAGCGAAGCGGACGCGCGCGGACGCACCGGCTTTGAGAAAAATCCCTATCCGCAGGGCGACTATCTGCGCCAGGCGTATCAGGTGGCGAGCGCGGTATCGATTAAAGAGGTGGTAGCCAGCGGGCTGCAGGGCACCGCGATCCGCGACGAGCTCAAACGCCGCCGCCAGCAGGCGCTGGCCGAGTGGAAGCTCACCCAAACGATTATCAACGATCAGGCATAAAAAAACCCCGCAGAGCGGGGTTTTTTCTTGGTATCGGGCTTACAGGAACACCATGTAAACCACGGCCGCCACGATAAAGCGGTAGATGGCGAACGGCACGAACGAGATGCGTTTGATCAGCGACAGGAAGGTCTTGATCGCAATCAGCGCCACCACGAAGGCAGTAACGAAGCCGACGGCAAACATCGGCAGATCGCCCCAGGTCAGGAAGTGCAGGCTCTTGTACAGATCCAGGCCGCTGGCACCAATCATCATCGGCACCGCCAAAATGAAGGAGAACTCGGACGCCGCATAGCGGTTCACGCCCACCAGCATACCGCCGGCGATAGTGGAACCCGAACGGGAGAAGCCCGGCCACAGCGCCAGGCACTGGAAGCAGCCGATCATGAACGCCTGGCGGTAGGTGATGTCATCCAGCCCTTCCGCGCTCGGTTTCTTCGGCTTCAGCCATTCCGCCGCCAGCAGCAGCAGACCGCCGACCACCAACGCATACATCACGTTTTTCGGCGCGAACAGCGACTTGATGAAATCATGGAAGGCCAGGCCCAGCGCCACCGCCGGGATCATCGCCAGCAGGATGTGCCCCAGCTTCAGCTGACCGCTGGTTTTACCCTCGTGCTCCACCGGCTTGCCGCCGAAATGGATGCCGATCAGGCCGAACAACCTGCGCCAGAACATCACGACGACGGCCAGGATCGACCCCAGCTGGATGATGACTTCAAAGGTTTTGGCTTTGTCGCCGGTAAAGCCCAGCCACTCGCCAACGATAATCATATGCCCGGTGGAAGACACCGGCAGAAATTCGGTTAACCCCTCGACAACCCCAAGAACAAACGCAATAAACAGTGAATGCATGTCAGCCATGTGCTTCGCTCACCCTATAAAATAACGGCTTTCACATAAAAAAGCGGCAATGCTTAAAGACAATGCCGCTAAAACAATTCTCAGGATTAAGACCAGCTTAACGGTCTTTCGTTGCAAGCAGATGACATAAAATCATGCGGGACGAGTGCCGCGCTCAATGATCACGCCGACCCGATTGGCATGTGCTACAGCGCCCGGTTTGCTGACCTTAATACGGACCCACGGGGAATTGAAGCGCTGAAGCAAAATTTCAGATATTTCCTCCGCCACGCGTTCCACCAGGGCGAAGCGGTTCGACTCCACGTGTTGGATCACGGCATCGCTGACGTCGGCATAGCTCAGACAGTCAGTTACGTCGTCGCTGGCGGCGGCCGGCCGGTTATCCCAGCCCATTTCGATATCGAACACCAGCTTCTGACGAATGCCCTGTTCCCACTCATAAACGCCAATGGTGGTAATTACGGTAAGCTCTTCAATAAATACGATATCCATCACGTCATTCTCTGTTTTTGGCCTTGCCGGATACCACTTCCAGCGGAATGTGCGTATTATCCATAGATGTTGCGAGTAAAACGACCATTATTAAACGGAACCGCGTTATGAGTGCTACCGCGCTTGGCATGATTATCTTCGCGTATCTGTGCGGCTCGATTTCGAGCGCGATCCTGGTTTGCCGGATCGCCAGGCTGCCGGACCCGCGTGAGCATGGCTCAGGAAATCCCGGGGCGACCAACGTCCTGCGCATCGGCGGCCGGCTGGCGGCGGCGGCGGTGCTGGTGTTCGATATTCTGAAAGGGATGTTGCCGGTCTGGCTGGCCTACAAACTCGATGTGCCGCCGCTGTACCTAGGCCTGACGGCGATCGCCGCCTGTCTGGGGCACATCTACCCGGTGTTCTTCCACTTCCGCGGCGGTAAAGGCGTGGCGACGGCGTTTGGCGCCATCGCGCCTATCGGCTGGGATCTGACCGGCCTGATGACCGGCACCTGGCTGCTGACGGTGCTGCTCAGCGGCTACTCTTCGCTCGGCGCCATCGTCAGCGCGCTTATCGCCCCGTTCTACGTCTGGTGGTTCAAACCGCAGTTCACCTTCCCGGTAGCGATGCTCTCCTGCCTGATCCTGATGCGGCATCACGACAATATCCAGCGCCTGTGGCGCGGCCAGGAAGGCAAGATTTGGGGCAAGTTCCGCAAGAAGAAAAACGACGCGGATGAGGATAACGGCGACCAGCCGAAAGACGAATAACAGAAGGGCCGGATTATCCGGCCCTTTGCTTTATACCGCAGGTAGTTCCGCCAGCGGCCAGCGCGGCCGCACCGAAACGCTCAGCTCCGGGTTGGCGCCGCTCTTCAGCCGCACCATGCCGGCATAGGCGATCATCGCGCCGTTGTCGGTGCAAAATTCCGGGCGGGCATAGAACACTTCCCCGCCGCGTTTCTGCATCATCTCCGCCAGCTTGGCACGCAATGTGCGGTTGGCGCTCACGCCGCCGGCCATCACCAGGCGTTTGAAGCCGGTTTGCTCGAGGGCACGTTTGCATTTGATCGCCAGCGTATCCACCACCGCATCCTCGAAGGCGCGGGCGATGTCGGCACGCGTCTGATCGTCGTTGCCGTTGGAGCGAATGGTGTTGGCGGCGAAGGTTTTCAGCCCGGAGAAGCTGAAGTCCAGCCCCGGACGATCGGTCATCGGCCGCGGGAAGGTGAAACGCCCCGCCGTGCCCTGCTGCGCCATCTTCGACAGCATCGGCCCGCCGGGATAATCCAGGCCGAGCAGCTTGGCGGTTTTGTCGAACGCTTCGCCGGCGGCATCGTCGATCGACTCGCCCAGCAGTGCATACTCACCGATGCCGGTGACGCTGATCAGCTGAGTGTGGCCACCGGAGACCAGCAGCGCGACGAACGGGAACGCCGGCGGGTTATCTTCCAGCATCGGCGCCAGCAAGTGGCCTTCCATGTGGTGTACCGGCACCGCCGGCACGTTCCAGGCGAACGCCAGCGCACGCCCGACGGTAGCGCCGACCAGCAGCGCGCCTACCAGGCCCGGCCCGGCGGTATAAGCCACGCCGTCGATATCGGCCGGAGTCAGGTTGGCCTCTTTCAGCGCCGCCTGAATCAGCGGCACGGTTTTGCGCACGTGATCGCGGGAGGCCAGTTCCGGCACCACGCCGCCGTAGTCGGCGTGCAGCTTCACCTGGCTGTATAATTGGTTGGCCAACAAACCGGTTTGATCGTCATACACTGCAATTCCGGTTTCATCGCAGGACGTTTCTATACCCAGTACTCGCATTACATTTCCCATCATTCACGTGCGGCCGCCAGTCTACCACATTCCGCCGCATTTACCGCCGATGCGGCGCATCTTGTCACCGGCTTGCGCCTATGTCGATGATTCATCCAGAAAATGCCCGAGCGATTAAATACGAGCATTTTTTTCTGATTAGTCTATAATCAGCGCCCGGTGCAAAATTGCGCACGTTGCGGCAGAGCGACGCGGGTTTCAATTTGCTGTGATGCTTTACAAAGCAGCATCCATTGGAGTAAAATTCCGCACCATTTTGAAAAGGCTGGCGCTTGGCCAGCAGCAAACCGAATTTTATTGAGGTGAGAGGCACATGCCGGTAATTAAAGTACGTGAAAACGAGCCATTTGACGTTGCTCTGCGTCGTTTCAAACGCTCTTGCGAAAAAGCGGGTGTTTTAGCTGAAGTTCGTCGTCGTGAGTTTTATGAAAAACCAACTACCGAACGTAAACGCGCTAAAGCTTCTGCTGTGAAACGTCACGCGAAGAAACTGGCTCGCGAAAACGCACGCCGCACTCGTCTGTATTAATTCTTCGGGGGCAACCCCACCGCGTGAATTTCTGATTTTCAAAATCGCGCAGACCGAGTAGTTGCATACGAAGGCCGTGCTTTCCGAAAGGAATGCGCGGCTTGTTCTCGTTTATAGGCTAATGAAGTAAGGGCTTATGGCTGGACGAATTCCGCGCGTATTTATCAATGACTTGCTGGCTCGCACCGACATCGTCGATTTGATCGACGCCCGCGTGAAGCTCAAGAAGCAAGGCAAGAACTACCACGCGTGCTGTCCGTTCCACCACGAAAAGACGCCTTCCTTTACCGTTAATGGCGAAAAGCAGTTTTATCACTGTTTTGGGTGTGGTGCGCACGGCAACGCCGTCGACTTTTTGATGAATTACGACCGACTCGAGTTTGTCGAAACCATCGAAGAGCTGGCGACCATGCACGGGCTGGAAGTGCCTTACGAAGCGGGCACCGGGCCGACCCAGATCGAACGCCATCAGCGCCAGAGCCTGTACCAACTGATGGAGCAGCTCAGCGCGTTCTATCAACAGTCACTGCAGCAGTCCTCCGGGGCACCGGCGCGCAGCTATTTGCAGCAGCGCGGATTAAGTGACGACGTTATTCGCCATTTCGCCATCGGCTTCGCGCCGGCGGGATGGGACAACGCCCTGAAGCGTTTCGGCCGCGACGCCGACTCGCGCCGCGCATTGAACGATGCCGGCATGCTGGTGACTAACGATCAGGGGCGTTCGTACGACCGTTTCCGCGAACGGGTGATGTTCCCCATCCGCGACAAGCGCGGGCGCGTGATCGCCTTCGGCGGCCGCGTGCTGGGCGACGGTATGCCGAAGTACCTGAACTCGCCGGAAACCGAAGTTTTCCATAAGGGCCGCCAGCTGTACGGCCTGTATGAAGCACAGCAGAACCACCCTACCCTCCAGCGGCTGCTGGTGGTGGAAGGGTATATGGACGTGGTGGCGTTGGCGCAATTCGGCATCGATTATGCCGTCGCCTCGCTCGGGACCTCGACGACGGCTGAACACATTCAGCTGCTGTTCCGCGCTACCGACAACGTCGTTTGCTGCTACGACGGCGACCGCGCCGGCCGCGAAGCGGCCTGGCGGGCGCTGGAAACCGCGCTGCCGTACCTGAACGACGGGCGCCAGCTGCGGTTCATGTTTTTGCCCGACGGTGAAGACCCGGACACCCTGGTGCGCAAAGAAGGCAAAGAAGCCTTCGAACAGCGAATGGAGCAGGCGCAGCCGCTGTCCACTTTCCTGTTCGAAAGCCTGCTGCCGCAGGTGGATTTGAGCAGCCCGGACGGGCGCGCCAAGCTGAGCACGCTGGCGCTGCCGCTGATTACTCAGGTGCCGGGCGAAACGTTGCGCTTGTACCTGCGTCAGGAGCTCGGCAACAAGCTGGGGCTGCTGGACGACAGCCAGCTCGACAAGCTGATGCCCAAGCAGGCGGAAAATGCGAATCCTTATCAGGCGCCCCAGCTAAAACGCACAACCATGCGTATACTGATAGGGTTACTGGTGCAAAATCCGCAGTTGGCTACACTTATCCCTTCGCTGGAAGGGTTGGAGCAGACCAAACAGGCGGGATTGCCGCTGTTCGTCGAACTGGTGCAGACCTGTTTGGCGCAGCCGGGCCTGACAACCGGGCAATTGCTGGAGCTGTATCGCGACAACAAATTCAGCCAGCAGCTTGAAACCTTGGCGACATGGAACCATATGATCGTTGAGGACATGGTCGAACAGACCTTTTTGGATACGTTGGCCAGCCTGTACGACTCGGTGCTCGAGCAACGGCTGGAAACGCTGATCGCCCAGGCCAGAACGCGCGGCCTGAGCCCGGAGGAACGTGAGGAAGTCCGTTCTCTCAACCAGGTTTTAGCGAAGAAAAACTGAATACCAAACGGCTTAAGTGCCGATAATTGCGAGGGCAGAGCCCTGCACAGTGCCGCCATAGTGGGCCGCGGCGATAACGAAAACGCCCCAAATGCTATTGTTGGCGGTTTCGCCGACCGACACCAACCTAAATACTCTGAAGTGTGGATACCGTCTTATGGAGCAAAACCCGCAGTCACAGCTGAAGCTACTTGTCACCCGTGGTAAGGAGCAAGGCTATCTGACCTATGCTGAGGTCAATGACCATCTGCCGGAAGATATCGTCGACTCCGATCAGATCGAAGACATCATCCAGATGATTAACGACATGGGCATCCAGGTGATGGAAGAAGCACCGGACGCCGATGACCTGCTGCTCGCCGAAAACTCGAACAGCACGGACGAAGATGCGGAAGAAGCCGCCGCACAGGTTCTGTCCAGCGTGGAATCCGAAATCGGCCGCACCACCGACCCGGTGCGCATGTACATGCGCGAAATGGGTACCGTCGAACTGCTGACGCGCGAAGGCGAAATCGACATCGCCAAGCGCATCGAAGACGGCATCAACCAGGTGCAGTGCTCGGTTGCCGAATACCCGGAAGCCATCACCTACCTGCTTGAGCAGTACGATCGCGTCGAAGCGGGCGAAGCGCGCCTGTCCGATCTGATCACCGGCTTCGTCGATCCTAACGCGGAAGAGGACATCGCCCCAACCGCGACCCACATCGGTTCTGAACTGTCGAGCGAAGAGCAAGACGACGACGAAGAAGATGAGGACGCCGAAGACGACGACACCGAAGACGACAACAGCATCGATCCGGAGCTGGCGCGTCAGAAGTTCGCCGAGCTGCGCGATCAGTATGAAGCGACACGTCTGGTGATCAAGAAGAACGGCCGCAGCCACGCCAGCGCAGCGGACGAGATCCTGAAGCTGTCTGAAGTGTTCAAGCAGTTCCGCCTGGTGCCGAAACAGTTCGACTTCCTGGTCAACAGCATGCGCACTATGATGGACCGCGTTCGCACCCAGGAACGCATCATCATGAAGCTGTGCGTTGAACAGTGCAAAATGCCGAAGAAAAACTTCGTCACCCTGTTCGCCGGCAACGAAACCAGCGATTCCTGGTTCGAAGCCGCAGTGGCGATGGCCAAGCCATGGTCGGAAAAGCTGAAAGACGTTGCCGAAGACGTGCAGCGCAGCC
This sequence comes from Serratia bockelmannii, assembly GCF_008011855.1. GTDB lineage: Bacteria > Pseudomonadota > Gammaproteobacteria > Enterobacterales > Enterobacteriaceae > Serratia > Serratia bockelmannii. The sequence continues at coordinate 189,194 of NZ_VOUX01000003.1, read as the reverse complement.
TGCAGAAACTGCGTCAGATCGAAGAAGAAACCGGCCTGACCATCGAGCAGGTCAAAGACATCAACCGTCGCATGTCGATCGGTGAAGCGAAAGCCCGCCGCGCGAAGAAAGAGATGGTTGAGGCCAACCTGCGTCTGGTTATTTCCATCGCCAAGAAATACACCAACCGCGGCCTGCAGTTCCTGGATCTGATCCAGGAAGGCAACATCGGCCTGATGAAAGCGGTAGACAAGTTCGAATATCGCCGCGGCTACAAGTTCTCGACGTACGCCACCTGGTGGATCCGTCAGGCTATCACCCGCTCCATCGCCGATCAGGCGCGCACCATCCGTATTCCGGTGCATATGATTGAGACCATCAACAAGCTCAACCGTATTTCGCGCCAGATGCTGCAAGAGATGGGCCGCGAGCCGACGCCGGAAGAGCTGGCCGAGCGCATGCTGATGCCGGAAGACAAGATCCGCAAGGTGCTGAAGATCGCCAAAGAGCCAATCTCGATGGAAACGCCGATCGGCGACGACGAAGATTCGCATCTGGGCGACTTCATCGAGGATACCACCCTCGAGCTGCCGCTGGATTCCGCGACCTCAGAGAGCCTGCGTTCCGCTACCCACGATGTGCTGGCCGGCCTGACCGCGCGCGAAGCGAAAGTGCTGCGCATGCGTTTCGGTATCGACATGAACACCGACCACACGCTGGAAGAGGTAGGCAAGCAGTTTGACGTTACCCGTGAGCGTATTCGTCAGATCGAAGCCAAGGCGCTGCGCAAGCTGCGTCACCCGAGCCGTTCCGAAGTGCTGCGCAGCTTCCTGGACGATTAAGTCCGGCTGCCGCACCAAAAGCAAAAACCCCGGCTTGCCGGGGTTTTTTTATGCCTCAGAACATGCTGTTGCCGCTGGCGGTCTTCTCCGGCACCGGCTGCGTTACATCCCAATGCTCGACGATCTTCCCGGCGCTGTCGAGACGGAAGATATCGACGATCGCCGCGGTCTTGCCGGCCTCGCGCCCGCTGACTTCCACATGCAAAATCACGAAGTCGCCGTCGACAAACGCCTGTTTCACCTCACTGTGCGAATTGGGGTAACGCGTTTTCAGCAGCTCGACAAATTGACGAAAGCCCGCCACGCCGTCTTTAGCGTTGGGGTTATGCTGCTTGTACTGCTCGCCCAAAAACGGCCGCGCCGCCGCAAAATCCTTGTTGTTCAGCCCCTGCCGATAAAACTCCAGCACGTTCTGCTTGTTGCGCGCCTCCTGTGGCGAATGCCCCGCCTGTGCAGTGCCGGTCACCAATAACAGCGCCATCACACAACCTTTCATCATCGATGTCATCGCAACTCCCTTATGTCATTGCAGCGCCAGGAACAGCTCGCGATAGCTGGCAGTCAGCTGCTCCAGCGTGGCGCGGTTCAATCCGCTGGGGTTGGGCAATACCCACACCTCGGTTTGCCCCAGCACCATCGTCTGCTTGCCCCAGGGCGCGTTTTTCACCCCGAAGGCGGTGGTGAACGCCTGCTTGCCCAAAATCGCCAACGCGCGCGGCTGGTAGCGCAGGATCTTCTCTTGCAGCGCCTCGCCGCCGCTGCGCAACTCGTCGCGCGACAGCTCGCTGGCCGCCACCGTCGGGCGCGCCACCAGCGCGGTAATGCCACAGCCGTTATCCTTCAACTGCTGCCACTGCTCCGGCGCCAGCTGGCTCTCGGTAAAACAGGCCTGATGGATCACCTTCCAGAAGCGGTTGCTGCCGTTGGCGAAAGGGTAGCCCTGGTGGGCGGAAGAAAGGCCGGGGTTGATGCCGCAAAACACCACCCGCAGATTGGGCGCCAGAAGTTCCATGAGTGTCGTGAGTCCATTGCAGGGATTTACTGCGGTTATCGCAAAATCCGCCAGCAATTACAACAGGCTAGAACTGTGCAGAAAAGCAACATACGGGCGGGTAACAGTAGACCGCCGCTTAAGGATTCCCTATAATCTCGCGGCTTGGCCCCTTAGCTCAGTGGTTAGAGCAGGCGACTCATAATCGCTTGGTCGTTGGTTCAAACCCAACAGGGGCCACCAAATTTTAGCTTTAAAATCATATAAAAAAGCCACTTCCCTCGAAGTGGCTTTTTTATTTCTTGCTCACAGTGGCGGCAAAATGGCGGCGGTATGCCGGCACTCTCAGCTATCTTTCCCCTCTTAACCAGCCTATAGCCAGACTTACCAGGAAGCCGGCAAAGAAGATCGCGACAGCCGCAGCGATAGATTTCCACCACTCATCAAACCAGAACAAGGCAACAAATGCCGCTATAGAGAACAGGCCAATGACTATGGACTCAGCCAAGTCAGCAGTTTGCCGGCCAACAAATTTAACGAACTTCACAAGAAAGGATTTTAGCCAGTTCATTGATTTTCTTACTTAACGATAGGAAGTCATCATCACTTGATCATTAGTTAAAATCCAACCGCTGGCTTTTGATTGATTTATCCGCTATCGCTCGCCTCTCACAAGGCTACACAAAGCAATAGTGACAAACACCAGCAACAGGAATATTGCCGCGCTTAGAATTCGTTGCCACCATTCGTCGAACCAGAACAGTGAGCCAAACGCAGCGATAGAAAATATCCCGCCCAAAATCGCTTCCACAAGGTGCGACAATCCTTTACCGAGCTTACTGCCCCAAGACTTTAGATAGCTCATGATTCACACCTTCACAGAACATTTTCGATTTGCTGGTATAGGCAACAAAGGGTTCAAGATACTCCTCCGCCAGAAAGTAGATCATGTCCAAATTTCGTGGCGTGAGCTTATGGTACGTTGAGGGATATTGTTCCCGCAAACGACGCGAAGAAACGGCGGCCTTTTCAATAATTCCTTGTAAAAGAATGATGTTTAGCCCAGCAATGGTGACACCTTTGAATACCCATTTGAAAAGTGTGCTGCCGATAACCTTTTTCAAAATATGGTGTGTGATTTGCTGAACCAGAATGAACTGCGTCCCCATACGTCCTGTAAGATAACCCTCTGCATGGTTAAATTTTTGGCTTAGCGCGGTTTGTGTTTGCAGATCCATCCGCTGATAGCAGTCACGGATAATCACCACTATCAGCTCACGTAGCGGGGTTTCGATACCATAACCGGCACGAACGACCTTAATAAATCGTTCCGTTTCAATTTCATTGCGGTGCCTAAGCTCTCGGCCGCCGAGCCCTGCTCCCTGCCATGTCCTACGAGCACTATAGGCAATGCCCCTTGGTAAAGACTCTATTCCCTCAAGAATTCCTTGAGCTACGGCTTTCGCATCCATAACAATCCCTTATCAGCGCCCTGGCCGTACCCTATACTAACTTCGCTTAAAATATCAACATCCCTTTCATCCTAATGAAGGGCGCCCCTCGGCATAATGGCTTTTTTGTTTCCCGCCGCCGTGCCACACTTCCCTCTCGGCATTCCTGATTTATTCCGACTCATAAGGCCCCTGCATGATCGTCAACTGCGACCACGACAACCTTGATGCCTGGCTGGCTCTGCGCTCGGCGCTGTGGCCCACCTGCCCGCGGGAAGAACACCGCGCGGAAATGCGCGAGATATTGGCTTCGCCGCACCACACCGCGTTTATGGCGCGGGGGCTGGACGGCGCTTTCGTTGGCTTTGCCGAGGTCGCGCTGCGCTACGATTATGTCAACGGCTGCGAATCGTCGCCGGTGGCGTTTTTGGAAGGGATTTATACCGCCGAACGCGCCCGCCGCCAGGGCTGGGCCGCGCGCCTGATCGCGCAGGTGCAGGAGTGGGCGAAGCAACAGGGGTGCAGCGAGCTGGCGTCGGATACCGACATCGCTAATCTGGATTCCCAACGCCTGCATGCGGCGCTGGGCTTTGCCGAAACGGAGCGGGTGGTGTTTTACCGCAAAACGCTGGGCTGATCAGGCACCTTGCGTTGCCGCTGATGCGTCAACGGCTCGGCGCGCAGCAGTCTCTTCCCCACCAATATTAACCAACCCCCCTTCCTCATCCAGCGTTTTCGCCGTGGCACTCTCATCGGCACAGCAATCGTATCGGTCGCCCATCAATATAATGCCATCAAATACAATCACAATGAGCGTAATTGGTTCTATTTTGATTGGATTTGTCGCCTTGTTTTATTTTGAAAAACTTATAATGGGGACATCACATACCCGCAGATACCGCTCAATAGAACAGGAGATTGGCATTTATGAAACTGACCAGCCAAAGCTTTAAAGAAGGAGAGTTCATTCCCGGTGAGTTCGCCTTCGCTATCCCCGATGCCGCCAACCATGTCGCTTTATCGAGAAATCGCAACCCCCATCTGGCCTGGAGTGAAGTGCCTGCAGGCACGCAGTCTTTCGTGATCGTTTGCCATGATCCCGACGTGCCAAGCCGTGGTGATGATGTGAATCAAGAGGGTCGGGTTGTGCCCGCATCGTTGCCGCGCGTTGATTTCTTTCACTGGCTGCTGCTGGATATTCCGGCCAGTACCGTGGAAATTGCGGCGGGCTCTCAATCGGACGGCGTAACGCCGCGTGGCAAATCCGGGCCAAACGCCCCTTCGGCCTATCGCCACGGCATCAATGACTATACCGGTTGGTTTGCCGCCGATGAGCAGATGAAGGGGGAATACTACGGTTACGATGGCCCATGCCCACCGTGGAACGATACGTTAGTTCATCATTATATTTTCACGGTTTATGCGCTTGCTACCCCCGGTTTGGATGTACAAGGGCCTTGGACAGGGGCTAATGTGAATGCTGCCCTGGCGGAAGCGCCGGTGTTAGCCCAGGCGAGCCTGACAGGCCTTTACAGCCTGAACCCTAACGTAGCATCAACGGCGAAATAATCGCATAAAGGAGTCGAATATGAGCCGGACCGGTTCCTTCGGATCAGTGCGAACCAGACGCGAGCCGGGCGCGAAACTTTTGCACTGGCACTCTCCGTCGGGGGCTCCGGTGTTGAGGCGCCGCTTGTGCGGGGTGTGCCAGCCGACATTGAAACGTCAGCTACACACGCCGCAGTTCGTCTTCCATGAAGCGACGGTCTTGCTGATCGTGGCGGGCCAACTCGGTATCACATCGGCTTCACAACATTTGTCTCTGGAGACCCCCGGCGAACTGCTCCTGGTCCCCCCCAACACCCGCGCAGATTTAGTCAAAACGCCGGGCGATATCGATCGGCCTTTTCGCTCGATACTCCTGACGCTGTCGGCAGAACTGCTGGATGTCTTTCACCGAACCCGGCAGGCTTCACCCCCTATTCCCCCTAAAGATGACGCGTGGAAAACGCTGCCTCTGGACGAAGACCTGTCGGCGACGTTTTATCACGTGATTGAAAGCGTGGAAAAACAGGAAATCAGTGATATTCGCCTGCAATACCGCCTTCTGGACTTTTTGACCGCGCTGGCCGAACGGGGACATGTTTTTACGCATTTGCCATTGGATAGCCCATCACAGCGCCTGCGCACTTTGATTTTTGAGGCTCCGGAACAAAACTGGACGGCAGAAACGGCGGGAAAAACGTTAGCGATGAGCCCGGCAACGTTGCGGCGGCGCCTTGCCGCCGAACAGACGCGCTTCGAAGACTTGCTGATAGACGTCCGTATGCATCACGCCATGATGTTGCTTCAAACCACCCGATGGGATATGACCCGCATTGCAGAGGCCTGCGGTTACAAATCCAGAGCGCGTTTTAGCGAACGCTTTCAAAAGCGTTTTGGTTACGCGCCTTCCGCCATCCGATAAAACGCTGGGCTGATCAGGCGATCTTGCTTTGCCGCTGATGCGCCAACTGCTCGGCGCGCAGCAGGATCTCCTGCAGATCGTCCTCGTCGATATCGAACAGATCCCCCTCCATCAGCGCCTCGTGCAGATCGGCGCGGGTGATGGAAACGGCATCGATCGGCAAATTGGCCGGCTTGGCCTCCGCCGGCGCCAGCGCGTGCGGGTAGCGTCGCCCGGCCAGGTTATTGAACAGAATGGCCAGCGCCGCCAGCAGCACCGAGTTCAGCAGCACCGGATACAGTACGAAGTCATAGCCCATCTGGTGAATACCGGGGCCGCCGAGGATGGCGGTCAGCGCCACCGCGCCGCCGGGTGGATGCAAGCAACGCAGCTTGAACATCAGGCCGATGGCCACCGCCGCCGCCGCGCCGCAGGCCAGGCCCGGATCGGGGATCAGCAGACCGGCGCTGACGCCCACCGTCGCCGCCAGCGCATTGCCGCCGACGATCGACCAGGGCTGCGCCAACGGGCTGTTGGGCACGCCGAACAGCAGCACCGCCGAAGCGCCCATCGGCGCGATAAACCAGAGGTTCACCTCACCCAAAATAAAGTGGCTGATCCAACCGGCGAGCATCAGCCCCAAACCGGCACCGACGCTGGAAATCAGCATCTCTCGCTTGCCTACCGCCAGCGGGTGCGGCCACAGGCGCGCGCATCCCACTTTTACTCGTTCTATCCACTGCGTCTTCATGTTACCCAATACGGCTCAATTCACGTGTTGGCAACAAATATATCACATCATCCTGAAGGAACTCACGGCGCCGTAAACCGCGCCGCCCAAGAACTTTTAGCTAACAGATTGATTTTTAGCCTCCCCTCGACAATGATGAATGTTCCCCCTTTAACCCCGAGGAACCGCCGATGTCTCAACCGATCACCGAGCTTTACACCGACAGTGAATTTTTCAGCCCGTACGCCATGTCCGCCTTTGTCGTGCTGACGGAAAAAGGCATTCCGTTCACCGTGAAGCCGGTGGATCTGGCGAAGGAAGAGAACAAAGAGGCGGCCTACGCGGCGCTGTCGCTCACCCGCCGGGTGCCGACGCTGGCGATCGGCGAGTTCCAGCTCTCGGAGTCTTCAGCGATCGCCGAATACCTGGAAGACATCCACCCGGCCCACGCCGTGTACCCGCGCGACGTGAAGCTACGTGCCAAAGCGCGCGAGATCCAGGCCTGGCTGCGCAGCGATCTGCTGCCGATCCGCGCCGAGCGTTCGACCGAGGTGGTGTTCAACAACGGCAAGTTCCCGCCGCTGTCCGAAGCCGCGCAAGAGGCCGCGCGCAAGCTAATCGCCGCCGTGGAAAAGCTGCTGAGCCACGGGCAGGATAATCTGTTCAGGGAGTGGTGCATCGCCGACACCGATCTGGCGCTGATGCTCAACCGGCTGGTGATGCACGGCGATCCGGTGCCGGAGCGCGTGCGCCACTATGCGCACAAGCAGTGGCAGCGCCCGTCGGTGCAGGCCTGGCTGGCATTGTCGGAAAAACGGCGCGCCTGAGAAAAAAATCGGCGGCCACGACGCCGCCGTTCTCAATGCCGAGAAACAACATCACTGCTTGAGGGAAGGCAAATCACCATCCAGAGGGCAGATAGCCTAACAATGAAGCGATGGCGTACACCGCACTGGCCAGATACAGCAACACAATGCTGATCTGCAGCAACGGGTGCGTGATCCAGTTGCACTGCCAGCGCGGGGTCTGGTCGCCCTGTTTGCGCGCGCCGCGCAGGATCAGCATCGGCATGATCGACAGGATCACCCCGCTGAACACCCCGGCGAAGTAGAGCGCGTTGACGAACGACACCAGGCCGCTGTAGGCCAACGCGAACGGCGGCACCACCACCAGCAGCAGCACGCCGAAGCGGCGCAGCGGCAGCTCGTCGTTGCCCAACCTAAACTTGTCGAAAATATTGGTCAGGAAGCTGCCGCCCAATCCCCAGTACGAGGTCAGCATCGCGCACAGCGCGAAGATGTTGGCGGAGAAGAACGCCCACTGCCCCAGCGCCTGGCCCCAGGAAATGGTGGCCACGTCGGAGATGTCATCCAGCCCGCTGAGCGCGATCACCGACATCGGCACCGCCGCCAGCAAAATGAAGGTCACCACCATGCCGACGATGATCGCCTTCGGCAGTTGCTCCGGCTTGTCGGCGAAGCCGCGCGCCATCTCCGGCACGATGTACTGCGCCGAGAAGCAGAACACCACCACGTTGAACACCGGCACCATATAGCGCCAGTCGCCGTCCAGCAGGTTGCGCATCTGGGTGGTGTCTTTCAGCAGCGTCGCCGCCACCAGCGCGGTCAACATCACCACCATGCCGATGCTGATAAACTTCTCGCCGCGGCCGATCGCTTTCAAACCGAGGTACAGCACGCCGGCGGCGGGCACGAAGAACAGCAGGCTGCCCAGCGCCGGCGAGATGCCGAACAGCGATTGCAGCAGCTTGCCGCTGCCGGTCATGTAGGCGGTAAGCGCCCCGACGCTGTTGACGCACACCGAAGCGAACATCAGCCAGGCGCCCAGGCCGCCGACATAGCGCTTCGCCAGCCCGCTCAGCTGCAGATGTGCGCGGGTGCGCAGCGTGGATTCAGCGACGTACAGCATGGTGATGGTGGTCAGGCTCCCCACCAGCACCAGCCAGAACAGCAGCGGCAGGAAACCGGCCTTGCTGGAGGCGTAGGCGATGGAGAGCACCCCGGCGCCGATGTTGGTGCCGACGATCATCGCCACCCCTTCGAGGAAACTTAACGATTTGGCGGGTGCAGGTGCTCGCACCCCGGCGGCAAGCACCGGAGAAACAGAGATATTATCAGACATGCATCATCCTTATCGCCCGGCGACGCTGGCCGCCGGGATGGGTTAACGTCCTGACGCTCAACAGCTCACATCGATACACAAGTATTTCAGCTCCAGATATTCTTCTATCCCGTAGCGCGATCCTTCACGCCCGAGCCCTGACTGTTTCACGCCGCCGAACGGCGCCACTTCGTTGGAAATCAGCCCGGTGTTGATGCCGACCATGCCGTACTCCAGCGCTTCCGGCACGCGCCACTGGCGCGCGGCGTTCTGCGTGAACAGGTAGGCGGCCAGGCCGAATTCGGTGTCGTTGGCCATGGCGATGGCTTCCGCTTCATCATGGAAGCGAAACAGCGGCGCCACCGGCCCGAAGGTTTCTTCTTTGGCGAAGCGCATCTTCTGCGTTACGCCGGTCACCACCGTCGGCTGGAAGAAAGTGCCGCCGAGCGCGTGCGGCTGGCCGCCGGTGGCGATCTGTGCCCCTTTGATCAGCGCGTCGTCGATATGGCTCTGCACCTTCGCTACCGCATCGCTGTCGATCAGCGGCCCCTGGGTGGTGCCTTCCTGGCTGCCGTCGCCGACTTTCAACTGCTCGACCGCCGCCACCAGTTTCTCCGCCAGCCGCTCGTAGATGCCGTCCTGCACGTAGATGCGGTTGGCGCAGACGCAGGTCTGGCCGCTGTTGCGGAACTTGGAGGCCATGATGCCCGCCACCGCCGCGTCCAGATTGGCGTCGTCGAACACGATGACGGGCGCGTTACCGCCCAGCTCCAGCGACAGTTTCTTGATGCTCGGCGCGCACTGCGCCATCAGGATGCGGCCGACCTCGGTCGAGCCGGTAAAGCTCAGCTTGCGCACCACCGGGCTGTCGCACAGCACCTTGCCCACCTGCGCCGCTTCGCCAGTCACCACCTGCAACACGCCGGCGGGAATACCGGCGTCCTGCGCCAGCTTGGCCAGCGCCAGCGCGGTCAGCGGCGTTTGCTCGGCCGGTTTGACGATGATGGCGCAACCAGCCGCCAGCGCCGGCGCCACCTTGCGGGTGATCATCGCCGCCGGGAAATTCCACGGGGTGATGGCCGCGCACACGCCGATCGGCTGCTTCACCACCACCAGACGCTGCGAAGCCTGCGGCGCCTGCAATACCGCGCCGTCCACCCGCTTGGCCTCTTCGGCGAACCAGGTGATGAACGACGCGGCGTAGGCCACTTCGCCGCGTGCTTCCGCCAGCGATTTGCCCTGCTCGGCGGTCATCAGCTGCGCCAGATCTTCCTGTGCGGCCAGCACCTTGTCGGCCCAGGCCAACAGCAGCGCGGAACGCTGCTTGGCGGTCAGCTGTTTCCACTCGTTTTGCGCCCGCTGCGCCGCCGCGATCGCCTGCTGGGTTTCCTCTTCGCTGACCAGCGGAATGCTGGCCAGTTCGGCGCCGGTGGCCGGGTTGATCACCGCTTCGCGCTTGCCGCTCAGGGCATCGCACCATTCGCCGTTGATCAGACACTGGCTGCGCAACAGCTCAGGATTATTCAATTTCATGCCGTTCGCTCCTTAGTGAGCCAGCGCGCGGGACAGGATGCCCATCGCCTTGGTGAACTGATCGTCCGGGATGGTCAGCGGGTACAGGAAGCGGATCACGTTGCCGTTCACGCCGCAGCTCAGCAGCAGCAGCCCTTCCTCCATCGCCTTCTGCTGCACCTGACGGGTGATATCGGCTGAAGGTTTACCGGTAGCCGGATCGTTGAACTCCACCGCCACCATCGAGCCTTGCGCGCGCACATCGGCGATCGCCGGGCTGGTTTTGCGCGCCTGCTGCAACACTTCCACCAGGTGCTGCCCCAAGCGCTGGGCGCGCTGACACAGCTGCTCTTCGTCGATCACGTCCAGCACCGCGTGCGCCGCGGCCACCGCCAGCGGGTTACCGGCGTAGGTGCCGCCCAGCCCGCCCGGCGCCGGCGCGTCCATCACCTCGGCGCGGCCCGCCACCGCCGACAGCGGCATGCCGCCCGCCAGGCTTTTCGCCATGGTGATCAGATCCGGTTTAACGCTGTAGTGTTCCATGGCGAACAGCTTGCCGGTACGGGCGAAGCCGGTCTGCACTTCGTCGGCGATCAGCAGGATGCCGTGCTGGTCGCACAGCGCGCGCAGCGCCTGCATGAAATCGGCCGGCGCCACGTTGAAACCGCCCTCGCCCTGCACCGGCTCCAGCACAATGGCCGCCACCTGCTTGGGATCGATATCCGCTTTAAACAGGCGATCCAGGCTGTTCATCGCGTCTTCGGTGGTCACGCCGTACAGCGCGTTCGGGTACTGGCCGTGGAACACCGAGCCGGGGAATGGGCCAAAGCCCAGTTTGTAAGGCGCCACTTTGCCGGTCAGCGCCATGGTCATATAGGTGCGGCCGTGGAAGCCGCCGCCGAAGGTGATCAAGCCCGGACGGCCGGTGTAAGCGCGGGCGATCTTCACCGCGTTTTCCACCGCTTCCGCGCCGGTGGTGAAGAAAGCGGTTTTACACGGACCGGCGATCGGCGCGCGCTGGTTGATGCGCTCCGCCAACGAGACATAGCTTTCGTAAGGAACGATCTGATAGGCGGTGTGGGTGAAGGCCTGCAGCTGCTTTTCAATTGCGGCGATCACTTTCGGGTGGCGGTGGCCGGTGTTCAGCACGGCGATCCCCGAGGCGAAGTCGATCACTTCTTTGCCTTCCACATCCCACAGCGTGGCGTTCTCTGCGCGCTCGGCGTAAAAACCACACATCACGCCCACTCCGCGCGGGGTGGCGTCCTGACGGCGTTGGTTCAATTCTGCGTTTTTCATGCTGTTCTCTCCGGTCGGTGCCAGTTACACGTTTCGTTCACATTCGTGAAACAATGCCGTTTATTTACACAGGATGTGGCCCTATAATCGAGTGCCAGTTACGAATAATTGAGGGATCCAATTGCGCTCATTGAGTGGTGATCTGTTGCTGCAGCGCCTCGGCGAACAGCCCGATGACAAGCTGCACAAGCGGCTTTACAACGCGATCCGCACCAGCATTCTCGACGGCAGCCTGCCGCCCTCCAGCCGCCTACCCGCCTCGCGCGATCTGGCGCAGGAGCTCAGCCTGTCCCGCAACACCGTATTAACCGTTTATGAACAACTGCTGGCGGAAGGCTACGTGTCGGCGCGCGCCGGCAGCGGCACCTTCGTCGCCGACACGCTGCCGGACAGCTGCCTCTCCACCGGCGGCGCTCCGGCGGACGGCAGCGGGCAACCGCGGCGCGTCGAACTGTCGGAGCGCGGCGCCACGCTGCTGCACCACGCCAGCGCCAGCCCCAAACAGTGGGGGGCATTCATTCCCGGCGTCCCCGACGTCAACGCCTTTCCCCATCAGCTGTTCAGCAAGATCCAGGCGCGCCTCAGCCGCCGCCCGGCGCCGCAGCGGCTGACCTACAGCAATCAGGGCGGCAGCCCGGAGCTGCAGCATGCGTTGGTGGAGTATTTACGGGTGGCGCGCTCGGTGCGCTGCTCGCCGGAACAGATCCTGATCACTGAAGGCATCCATCAGGCGATCGATCTGGTGACGCGCATGTTGTGCAATCCGGGGGATGACGCCTGGATCGAAGAACCGGGCTATTGGGGGATCCGCAATATCCTGCGCATCAATGCGTTGAACATCTGCCCGCTGGCGGTGGACGAGGCCGGGCTGGTGCCGCCGGAGCAGCCAACGACGCCACCCCGCCTGATTTTCGTCACCCCGTCGCACCAGTATCCGCTCGGCTCGGTGATGAGCCTGGCGCGCCGCCAACGGCTGCTGGCGCTGGCGCGCAACGCCGGCGGTTGGATCGTCGAGGACGACTACGACAGCGAATTCCGCTTTTCCGGCCAACCGATCCCAGCGCTGCAAGGGCTGGAGGCCGACGCGCCGGTGATCTACATCGGCACCTTCAGCAAAACGCTCTACCCGGCGCTGCGCCTCGGCTATGTGGTATTGCCGCCGCCGCTGGTGCAGCCGCTGAAAACCGCCCACGCCGAGCTGTATCGCGGCGGGCACCTGCTGATCCAGAGCGCGCTGGCGGAATTCATCCAAGAGGGGCACTACACCGCGCACATCCGTCGCATGCGGCTGCTGTACGCCCGGCGGCGCGCCTTCCTGACCGGCCTGATCGTACAGCACCTCGGCAAACAGGCGCTCAGCGAATTCAACAGCAACGCCGGATTGCACCTGATCCTCAACCTGCCGGACGAGGCCGACGACGTGGCGATCGCCGCCGCCGCCGGCGCGCAGGGGGTGCTGGTGCGGCCGCTGTCGCGCTACTACATGCTGCCCAACCGCCGGCGCGGCCTGCTGATGGGGTTTGCCTGCGTGCCGGAAGAACAGATGGCCGCGGCCTTCACCCAGCTGCTGGCGTGCATCAACACGCCCGAGGTGAAAAAGGCGGCCCCCTAGGGCCGCCTTCGCGCGTTACCAGGCCTGAAGCCGCCAGCCGTCCATCTGTCGCTGCAGACGGTGTGTCGGCCGCAGCGCCTGCAGGAAGTCTTCGTCGTGCGACACCACCAGCATCGCGCCGGGGAAATCCGCCAGGGCGGTTTCGATCGCCAGCGACGACGCCAGATCCAGGTGGTTGGTCGGCTCGTCCAGCAACAGCAGCTGCGCCGGTTGTCGCCGCCACAGCGCACAGGCCAACGCCGCCTTGAGCCGTTCGCCGCCGCTCAGCGAGCCCAGCGGCAGCGCGATGCGATCCGCGCCAAGCTGCAACTGCGCCAACCGGGTGCGCAACGCGCCTTCCGCCAACGGTGAATCCTGCAGCCCCAGATGCTCCATCACCGACAGATTCGGGTCGAGCTGCGACAGGGTTTGATCGAGGTAGGCCGTCGACAGCGGGCAATGACAATGGCCGGAAAGCGCCGTCAGCTGACCGAGAACGGTCTTCAGCAAGGTGGACTTGCCACAGCCGTTGGGGCCGGTCAACGCCACGCGCATCGGGCCGTCGATACGCAGATCCAGCGGCGGCGCGCTGACGAACGGCAGCTGCAGCTGCTCGAGCACCAGCACCTGCTTGTTCGCGCTCACTTCGCTGCCCGGCAGCGCCAGCAACACCGGCTGCTCCTCTTCCACCCGCTGATAGGCTTCGCGCACCGCCGCATCGAGGCTGTCGCGCTGATCCTGATGCTGTTTACGCAGCGTGCCAAGGCTCTCCTTCGCCGCCGACTTGTAGGCCACCCGCTCAAAAGAGGCGATATTCAGCGTATCGACGACGCGCAGCGTTTGCGCCGAGCGCCGCTGGCTCATGTCGTGCTCTTTCTGCTGGCGAGCGCGGGTGCGGCGACGCTCCTCGCGCGCATGCTCCAGATCGGCGCGCGCCGCCTGCTGTTCCGTGTCGCGCTGGCGCCGGTAGTCATCGTAGTTGCCGCCGTAGCTGCGCAGCGCGCCGGGTGTCAGTTCGACAATGCGCTCCATGCGCGCCAGCAGCTGCCGGTCATGGCTGGCGATCAGCAGCCCGCCGCGCCACTGATCCAGCTGCTGATAAAGCCAGGCGCGCCCGACGCTGTCGAGGTGGTTGGTCGGTTCGTCCAGCAGCAGAAAATCCGCCTCGCCCAGCAACGCGCCGCACAGCGCCGCGCGCATCCGCTCGCCGCCGCTCAGAGAGCTTGCGGATCGCAACGGATCGAAGGCCGGCAGCCCGGCGGCGACAAAGGCGTTTTGCAGACGATCGTTGAGATCCCAGCGCCCTTCCAGACGATCGATATCGTCCGCCAGCGGCTGCCCCTGCTCGAGACGCGCCAGCGCGGCGAACACCTCACCATAGCCCAGCAGCTGGGCCAGCGTGGTGTCCGCGGCGATCTCCGGCTGCTGCGCAACGTAAGCCAACGCGGCATGGGATTCGACGTGCCCGTTGCCCGGCCGATCCAACCCGGCGATCAGGCGCAGCAGCTGGGTTTTACCGACGCCGTTGCGCCCCACCAGGCCGCAGCGCTGCCGATCGAAAGCGAGATCCAGCGGGCCGAACAGCGTTTCGCCGTCAGCAAATTGGCAGGTCAGTTGATGTAAAACGAAATAAGGGGACTGCGCAAAATGAGCCATAAGCACTCCTGAATGAGATCAAAACATCCCCACAGGGCGCAAGAGCGCACAGCGTGGGACCAGATATCAACAGGTGTGGGTGTTCATTTTCGGTAGTGGCTCCGCAGAGAGAAGGAATTTACAACGCGCAAAGGTTAACCGATCTTTTGTTCGTTATGCAAACAGAGTCTGAGATTCATGACGTCTATCACATTCGGCGCAACGCAGATTCCCAAGCGGCATGACAACGGCTAGATTTATCTCATCCGACCACTTGTGTTCACATAATTATAACAACGGGCCCCGATTTCACCCGATGGAGAGTGCAATGAGCAATTACCCTCACCTGCTGGCGCCGCTGGATCTCGGCTTCACCACCCTGAAAAACCGGGTGCTGATGGGATCGATGCATACCGGCCTGGAAGAGCTGCCCGACGGCCCGCAGCGCCTGGCCGCGTTCTATGCCGAGCGCGCCGCCGCCGGCGTGGCGCTGATCGTCACCGGCGGCATTGCCCCGAACGAACAGGGCGTGGTGTTTCGCGGCGGTTCGATCCTCAACAGCGAGGCGCAATTGCCTCACCACCGCCCGGTAACCGAGGCCGTCCACCGGGCGGGCGGCAAAATTGCGCTGCAGATCCTGCACACCGGCCGCTACAGCTATCAACCTAAGCTGGTGGCCCCTTCCGCGCTGCAGGCGCCGATCAACCCGTTTACGCCGAGCGCGCTCAGCGCAGCGGAGATCGAGCAGACTATCGCCGACTTCGCCCGCTGCGCGGCGCTGGCGCAGCAGGCCGGCTATGACGGCGTTGAGGTGATGGGATCCGAGGGCTATCTGATCAACCAATTCTTGACGACGCGCACCAACCAACGCGACGACCAATGGGGCGGCAGCTTCACCAACCGCATGCGGTTCGCCGTCGAGACCGTCAGGGCGGTGCGCCAGGCCGTGGGCCCGGCATTCATTCTGATCTACCGGCTGTCGATGCTCGATCTGGTGGAGGACGGCTCCAGCTGGCAGGAGATCGAACAGCTGGCGCTGGCGGTCGAACAGGCGGGCGCCACGATCATCAATACCGGCATCGGCTGGCACGAAGCGCGCATCCCGACCATCGCCACCATGGTGCCGCGCGCCGGATTCAGCTGGGTAACCCGCAAGCTGATGGGCAAGGTCAGCATCCCGCTGATCACCACCAACCGCATCAACGATCCGGCGGTGGCCGAGCAGGTGCTGGCGGACGGCTGCGCCGACATGGTGTCAATGGCGCGCCCGTTCCTTGCCGACGCCGCCTTTGTGCAGAAAGCCGCCGAGGGGCGCGCCGACGAGATCAATACCTGCATCGGCTGCAACCAGGCCTGCCTCGACCAGATATTTGAAGGCAAGCTGACCTCCTGCCTGGTCAACCCGCGCGCCTGCCGCGAAACCGAAATGCCGCTGACGATGGCGGAGAAACCGAAAAAGCTGGCGGTGATCGGCGCCGGCCCCGCCGGGCTGGCGTTTGCCACCACCGCCGCCAGCCGTGGCCATCAGGTGACGCTGTTCGACGCCGCCGAACAGATCGGCGGCCAGTTCAACATCGCCAAACAAATCCCCGGCAAGGAAGAATTCCATGAAACCCTGCGTTACTTCCGCCGCCAGCTGGCGCTGCGCGAAGTGACGGTCAAGTTGGGCGTCAAGGTCGAGGCGGCGGATTTAAGCGAATTCGACGAAGTGATCCTCGCCTGCGGCATCGTGCCGCGCACCCCGGACATCCCCGGCATCGGGCACGCCAAGGTGCTGAGCTATCTGGACGTGCTGCGCGATAAAAAACCGGTCGGCCAGCGGGTGGCGATCATCGGCGCCGGCGGCATCGGCTTCGACACCGCCGAGTACCTCAGCCAGCACGGCGTATCCAGCAGTCTGGACCAGGCGGAATTCAACCGCGAATGGGGCATCGATGGTCGCCTTGAGCAACGCGGCGGGCTTGCAGCGCAAGGCCCTCAGGCGCCACGCGCCGCGCGGCAGATCTACCTGTTGCAACGTAAAACCAGCAAGGTAGGCGAAGGCCTGGGGAAAACCACCGGTTGGATCCACCGCGCCAGCCTGGCGATGCGCGGCGTGAAGATGCTCAATAGCGTCAGCTATCGGCTGATCGACGATGAAGGGCTGCACATCACCCGCGCCGAGCAGGAAAGTTGCCTGCCGGTGGACACGGTGATCGTCTGCGCCGGGCAGGAACCGCGCCGCGAGCTGCAGCAGCCGCTGCTGGCGATGGGGAAAATCGTGCACCTGATCGGCGGCGCCGACGTGGCTGCCGAGCTGGACGCCCGCCGTGCGATCGATCAGGGCACGCGGCTGGCGATGTCACTGTAAAAAAGGGGCGCCCGGCGCCCCTGATATTGATGACAAACCTCATCCCCATGCCGGGTAGGCAGAGACCAGCGAAAAGAAAACAAGGAAAATCAATTTATTGATTTTCGGCTGATAACCACAAAGGGGGAAAAACCACGCTTTTTCCCCTTTGTCTACAGACTGAGGGGCGCCCGGCGCCCCTGGTTATTCACGCTCAGCGACGCGCGCCGGATTTCACCGCTTTCAGGATCACGAACTTCTTGTTCGAGGCCACCAGCGTGCAGTTGCCGAACAGGCGCTTGAGTTTCTGATGGTAGTCGAGGTGACGGTTGCCGACGATGCGCAATTCGCCGCCCACCTGCAGGCAGCGCTTGGCGTCGCAGAACATCTGCCAGGCGGTGTGATCGGTAATGGCGTGCTGCTGGTGGAACGGCGGGTTACACAGCACCGCCTGCACGCTTTCGCGCTCGATGCCCGCCAGCGCGTTGTTCACCTCAAACTGACAGCGATCCAGCTCTTGCGGCAGGTTGTGCTCCACATTCAGCTCGCTGGAAGCCACCGCCATGTAAGATTCATCGACGAAGGTCATCTGCGCTTCCGGGTTTTGCGCCAGCGCCGCCAGGCCAATCACGCCGTTGCCGCAGCCCAGATCGATGATATGGCCGTTCAGGCCACGCGGCAGATGATCCAGGAACAGGCGCGCGCCGATATCCAGGCTGCCACGCGAGAAGACGTTGGCGTGGTTGTGGATCAGCCAATCGGTGCCGTCCAGCGTCCAGTTGGTGGTTTCCGCTGCCGCCGGCGGGACGATGTCCGCCGCCTGACAGAAGATCAGGCGCGCCTTCTTCCACGCCAGGCTGGTGCGCGTCGGGCCCAGCACCTTTTCAAACAGCTGCATCGTCGAGGTATGCACGTCCCGCGCCTTGGCGCCGGCGACGATCAGCGTGTCTTCGGTCACGACGTGGCGCAGCGCGCGCAGCTGCTGTTCCAGCAACGCCAGCGCTTTCGGCACGCGAATCAGCACCACCGCCGGCGCTGCCGGCAGCTCGGCCAGGCTGTCCAACAGCGTGACCTGCTCAGGATCCAATCCGTTGAGTTTCAGGTTGTGACGCGTCGCCAGCTGGCTCATGTACGAGTCGCTGACGCTGTAAGGGCGATGCGCGTGCAGCGCACAGGCCAGGGTGCCGAAGTTATCGTTGAAAATCAGCACCGGGCGGCCGCCGATATCTACGTTTTCAAGCTGTTGCAGCAGATATTCGTCCGCCGCTTCCCACGCCTGCAGCTGGGTGGATTCTTCCTGTTGGGGATAACGCTCCAGCTCAAGTTGCTGTGTTCCCAGATCGAGTTGGCTCATTGCCCCTCCTGACTGATAAAATTTGGGCTGTTTATCCCCTAAAAACGCCCGTCAGTAAAATGTTTTTTCGGATAAATTGCGTATGTCAGGATTTGAGCGAAAAAACAGCATAGAATGACCGGCTGAATGGCCGTTGATACGGAACAAGAATGTCTGAATTGACCTACCTGCAAGGCTACCCAACGCATCTGCAAAGCCAGGTGCAGCAACTGATCCATCAGAATCGGCTGGGGGACGTGCTGCTGCAGCGCTATCCGCAGGTGCACGACTGCACGACCGACAAATCGCTGTATCAGTTTACCGTCGATCTGAAAAACCAGTATCTGCGCAACGCCCAGCCGCTGAGCAAGGTGGCCTACGACAGCAAGATCCACGTCATGAAGCACGCGCTCGGCCTGCATACCGCTATCTCGCGCGTGCAGGGCGGCAAGCTGAAGGCCAAGGCGGAAATCCGCGTGGCGACGGTGTTCAAGGTCGCGCCCGAACCGTTCCTGCGCATGATCGTGGTGCATGAGCTGGCGCACCTGAAAGAGAAAGATCACAACAAGGCATTCTACAGTCTGTGCTGCCATATGGAGCCGGATTACCACCAGTTGGAATTCGATACCCGGCTGTATCTGACGCACCTTTCGCTGTTCGGCGAGCTGTATGCATAGCGCGTGAGGGCGTGATAATCTGCGGTTTTAAGCCTGGACCGGAGCTCGCCATGATTCGCTTTGCCGTCGTCGGCACCAACTGGATTACGGAACGTTTTATCGATGCCGCCCATGAAAGCGGCAAACTTAAGTTGAGCGCCGTGTATTCACGCTCGCTGGAACAGGCGCAGGCGTTTGGCGCCAACTATCAGGTCACGCAGTTTTTCGACTCTCTCGAGGCGATGGCCCAGTCCGACGCCATAGACGCGGTGTATATCGCCAGCCCCAATTCCCTGCACTGCCCGCAATCGCTGCTGTTCCTGCGCCATAAAAAGCACGTGATCTGCGAAAAACCGCTGGCCTCCAACCAGCGCGAAGCGGAACAGCTGGTAGCCTGCGCGCGGGAAAATCAGGTGGTGCTGTTCGAGGCGTTCAAAAGCGCCTATCTGCCGAATTTTCTGGCGCTGCAACAGGCATTGGCGAAAATCGGCCGGCTGCGCAAAGCCTTCATCAACTACTGCCAATACTCTTCGCGCTACCCGCGCTACCTGGCCGGCGAGAACCCCAACACCTTTAATCCACAGTTCTCCAACGGCTCCATCATGGACATCGGCTACTACTGCCTGGCCAGCGCGGTGGCGCTGTTCGGCGCGCCGCAGTCGGTGCTCGCCAGCGCCACGCTGCTCGATACCGGCGTGGACGCCCACGGCACCGTCTGCCTGAACTACGGCGATTTCGACGTCACGCTTTCCCATTCCAAGGTCAGCGACTCGGCGATCCCCAGCGAGATCCAGGGGGAGGAAGGCACGCTGGTTATCGACAAGATTTCCGAGTGCCGGGGCGTGGCGCTGACGCCGCGCGGCGGCAACCGCCAGGATCTGAGCCAGCCGCAGCACATCAACACCATGTTGTATGAGGCGCTGGCCTTCGCCGAGTTGGTTGAGAAGCGTCAGGTGGAACATCCAGGGCTGGAGAATTCGCTGATCGTCGCCCGCCTGCTGACCGACATCCGCCGCCAGACCGGCGTCGTTTTCCCCGCCGACGGAGAATGAGATGAAACCGCTGCTCGTGATGCAAACCGGCGACGCGCCGCAGGCCATTCGTCAGGAATTGGCCAACTTTGAAGGCATGTTTCTGCAACAGGGCAACATCGACGCCGAACGCGCGCACATCGTGCATCTGCCCGCCGGCGAGCGGCCGTTGCCGCCGGCCGCCTATTGCGGCGTGGTCATCACCGGCTCGCCGGCGATGGTGACCGAACGGCTGCCGTGGAGCGAGGAGGCCGCCGAATGGCTGCGCCAGGCAATGGCGATCAAACTGCCGCTGTTCGGCGTCTGCTACGGCCACCAGCTGTTGGCCTACGCGCTCGGCGGCGAAGTGGGTTACCACCCGCAGGGCATGGAGGTCGGCACGCTGGAGATCGAACTGCTGCCCGCCGCGGCCGAAGACCGGCGGCTCACCCTGCTGCCGCCGCGCTTCAAAGCCAACCTGATCCACTCGCAGAGCGTGCTGACGCCGCCCGCCGGCGCGCAGACGCTGGCGCGTTCGCAGCAGGATGCGCACCAGATCCTGCGCTATGGCGATCATGCCCTGACCACCCAGTTCCACCCGGAATTCAACGGCGCGGTGATGAGCCAGTATCTGCAGTGGCTCGGCGAGCTGCATCCCGAGCAGCAGGCCCGCTATCAGCAGCAACAACAACAGGTTAGCGACACGCCGTTCAGCCGCCTGCTGCTGCAGGGATTCGTCGTCAGCCTCGGCGCGCAAAAAGCGATGGCCGGCTAACGCGATTCACGTTGACCGCCGACACATTTTGCATTACTTTCTGCTCTGCAAAGGGGAGTAACTTCATTGCCGGTCAATCGTCATTACGATGCGCAAGCATCCGGTTACCGGGCAACCTGATGTCAAAGGTGTAATCACCTTCATCAACGTTGTAAGTGAGACCTTGCCGGAAGGCGAGGTTTGCTTGCAGCGTTCACAGAGCGGCTGGCGTCTTCCGACGTTGGCCGTTTTTGTTTTTGAAGGATACCTCTGATGATGAATTCCGTTGGCACACCGTGGTTATGGGGCAGCTTCGCCGCCGTCATAGTCGTGATGCTCGCAATCGATCTCCTGTTGCAGGGCCGTAAAGGCGCGCACACCATGACCCTGAAGCAGGCCGCCAGCTGGTCGCTGGTGTGGGTCAGCCTCTCTCTGCTGTTCAATTTCGGTTTCTGGTACTACCTGAATGAAACCGCCGGGCGCGCCGTCGCCGATACCCAGGCGCTGGCCTTCCTGACCGGCTACCTGATCGAAAAAGCGCTGGCGGTGGATAACGTGTTCGTCTGGCTGATGCTGTTCAGCTACTTCGCCGTGCCGGCCAACCTGCAGCGGCGGGTGCTGATCTACGGCGTGCTGGGGGCGATCGTGCTACGCACCATCATGATCTTCGCCGGCAGCTGGCTGGTCAGCCAGTTCCAGTGGCTGCTGTATCTGTTCGGCGCTTTCCTGCTGTTCACCGGTATCAAGATGGCGCTGGCGAAGGAAGATGATTCGGCGATCGGCGACAAGCCGCTGGTGAAATGGCTGCGCAGCCGCCTGCGCATGACCGACAGCCTGGAAGGCGAGCGTTTCTTCGTGCGCCACAACGGCATCCTGTTCGCCACCCCGCTGGTGCTGGTGCTGATCCTGGTGGAACTGAGCGACGTGATTTTCGCGGTGGACAGCATCCCGGCGATTTTCGCCGTGACCACTGACCCGTTCATCGTGCTGACCTCTAACCTGTTCGCCATCATGGGCCTGCGCGCCATGTACTTCCTGCTGGCCAACGTGGCGGAACGTTTCTCGATGCTGAAATACGGCCTGTCGGTGATCCTGGTGTTTATCGGTATCAAGATGCTGATAATCGACTTCTTCCACATCCCGATCGGCCTATCGCTCGGCGTGGTGGCGGGCATCCTGACGCTCACTTTGGTGATCAACGCCTGGGTCAATCATCGCAACGATCGTCTGGCCAAGAAATAACCACAATCTGTTATCCGGGGCGCTAGTCGCCCCGCGATTGTTTGGCAATTCCCCCAAAACGCCAAACGTTATTGCGATCACACAAATGTAAACAGTATGTTATCAAGTGTTGATCCGCGCTCAGAATTTCACCCTAGCCTCTTTCCAACCTCATTCGATTACTGAATACTGATTCGGCAAACACACTTAGTTACAGAATCATATAAAGCTGCCCGGCGTCGTTCCCGCCGCGGCGGCCAGATAACATCAGGAAGAGAAGCACTATGCAAAAACTACTACAAAGGATTACTCAGGGCAGCCTGGTCAAACAAATCATGGTCGGCCTGGTGGCCGGCATTCTGGTGGCGCTGGTTTCGCCGGCGGCCGCAGCGGCCGTCGGCCTGCTCGGCACCCTGTTCGTCGGCGCGCTGAAAGCGGTAGCGCCGCTGCTGGTGCTGATACTGGTGATGGCATCGATCGCCAACCATAAGCAGGGACAGAAAACCAACATTCGCCCCATTCTGTTCCTCTACCTGCTGGGCACCTTCGCCGCGGCGCTGGTGGCGGTCGTCGTCAGCTTTATCTTCCCTTCCACGCTGGCGCTGACCACCGGCGCGACCGACATCACCCCGCCAGGCGGCATCGTGGACGTGATGAAAGGCCTGCTGCTGAGCGTAGTGGCCAACCCGTTCCATGCGCTGATTAACGCCAACTACATTGGCATTCTGGCGTGGGCCGTCGGACTGGGGCTGGCGCTGCGCCACGCTTCCGACACCACCAAGGGGCTGATCAACGACATGTCCCATGCGGTTACGCTGGTGGTGCGCGCGGTGATCCGCTGTGCGCCGCTCGGCATCTTCGGCCTGGTGGCTTCCACGCTGGCGGAAACCGGCTTCGGCGTGCTGTGGGGCTACGCCCAGTTGCTGATGGTGCTGCTCGGCTGCATGCTGCTGGTGGCGCTGGTACTCAACCCGCTGATCGTTTACTGGAAAATCCGCCGCAATCCGTATCCGCTGGTGTTCGCCTGCCTGCGCGAGAGCGGCGTGACCGCCTTCTTCACCCGCAGTTCAGCCGCCAACATTCCGGTGAACATGGAGCTGTGCAAGAAGCTGAACCTGAATGAGGACACCTACTCGGTTTCTATCCCGCTGGGCGCCACCATCAACATGGCCGGCGCGGCGATCACCATCACCGTGCTGACGCTGGCGGCGGTGAACACGCTGGGCATCGCGGTGGACGTCCCGACCGCCCTGCTGCTGAGCGTGGTGGCCGCCCTGTGCGCCTGCGGCGCCTCCGGCGTGGCCGGCGGCTCGCTGCTGCTGATTCCGCTGGCGTGCAACATGTTCGGCATTCCGAACGACGTGGCGATGCAGGTGGTGGCGGTCGGCTTTATTATCGGCGTGCTGCAGGATTCGGCGGAAACCGCCCTCAACTCCTCCACCGACGTGCTGTTCACCGCCGCGGCCTGCCAGGCGGAAGATCAACGGCTGGCGAACGAGGACCCGCTGAAGGTGCGTTAATCGCGCGTTGCTTCATAAAAAGGCGCTCCCTCGAGCGCCTTTTTTGTCAGCTTTAGAGCGTCACCCCGCTTTTAAAGATCGCCAGCTCGCGGAAATCGTTGGCTTCATTGCGCGCCGGGCGGCCGTTGGCGATCTCGACGATCAGATCGACGAAGCAGCCGAGCAAGGTCTCCATCGCCACGCCGTGGATCAGGCCGCCGGCGTCGAAATCGATCCAATGCGGTTTCTTCGCCGCCAGCTCGCTGTTGGTCGCCAGCTTCACCGTCGGCACAAAGCCGCCGTACGGCGTGCCGCGCCCGGTGCTGAACAGCACCATATGGCAGCCGGCGCCGGCCAGCGCGCTGGTCGCCACCGCATCGTTGCCCGGCGCGCTGAGCAGATTCAGCCCCGGCACACGCAGCCGCTCGCCGTATTTCAGCACGTCTACCACCTGGCTTAGCCCCGCTTTTTGGGTGCAGCCGAGCGATTTCTCCTCCAGCGTAGTGATGCCGCCGGCCTTGTTGCCCGGCGACGGATTCTCATAAATTGGCTGTTGATGGGCGATGAAATAGCGTTTGAAATCGTTGATCATATCGACGGTTTTTTCGAAGGTCTCCCCATCGCGGCAGCGGCTCATCAGAATGCGCTCGGCACCGAACATCTCCGGCACTTCGGTCAGCACCGTGGTGCCGCCGTTGGCTATCACATAGTCGGAAAAGCGCCCCAGCAGCGGGTTGGCGGTGATACCCGACAATCCGTCCGAACCGCCGCACTCCAGGCCGAACTTCAACTCGCTCAGGCGGCCCGGCTCGCGGCGATCGTGGCGCATCTCCCGGTACAGCTCGTGCAACAGCGCCAGCCCGGCTTCCACCTCGTCGTCCTGTTGTTGGCACACCATAAAGCGCAGCCGCCGCTCGTCCGCCATCCCCAGCGTGGCGCGAAAAGCATCTACCTGATTGTTCTCGCACCCCAACCCGATCACCAGCACCGCGCCGGCATTGGGATGGCGCGCCATGTTCTGCAGCATGATGCGGGTGTTGGCATGATCCTGCCCCAGCTGCGAGCAGCCGAACGGATGGCTGAACAGATGCACGCCGTCGATCCCCTCCGCCTGCGTTTGCTGCAAAAAGCGCTGCTGGATCTGGCGGGCGATGCCGTTGACGCAGCCGACGGTCGGCACGATCCACAGCTCGTTGCGGATCCCCACGTCGCCGCCGGCCCGGCGGTACAGCTGCACCTCGCGATCCGCCGCCTGCGGCGGCAACGCCGGGAACTGCGGCTGGTAACGGTAGCTGTCCAGATCGCTCAGGTTGGTTTTGGCGTTTTGCGAATGAATGTGCTCCCCAGGCGCAATGGCCGCGAGCGCATGGCCGATCGGCTGGCCGTATTTGATGATGTCTTCGCCCTCGGCGATCGGGCCGAGCGCAAACTTGTGCCCGCGCGCCACCGGCTGCGCCAGCTGAATACGCTCCCCGCCCAACTCAAGCATTTCTCCGGCGGCCAGATCGCGCAGCGCCACCGCCACGTTATCCTGCTCGTGAATCTTTATCGTACTTTGCATAAACCAGTCCCGGATAACGGCTACGCCAGTTCGATGGCGAAATAGTTTTTGGCGTTGTCGAAGCAGATGTTTTTCACCATCTCGCCCAGCAGCGCGATATCCGCCGGCGCTTCGCCGTCCGCCACCCAACGGCCGATCATCTGGCAAAGGATGCGGCGGAAGTATTCATGCCGCGTATACGACAGGAAGCTGCGACTGTCGGTCAGCATGCCGACGAAGCGGCTCAGCAACCCGAGCTGGGCCAGCTGCGTCATTTGGCGCTGCATGCCGTCCTTCTGATCGTTGAACCACCAACCGGAACCGAACTGCATCTTGCCCGGCGTGCCTTCCCCCTGAAAATTGCCGATCATGGTGCCGATCACTTCGTTATCGCGCGGATTGAGGCAATAGAGAATGGTTTTTGGCAGACCGCCCTGCCGCGCCTGAGCATCCAGCAGCCGCGACAGCGGTTCCGCCAGCGGCCGGTCGTTGATCGAGTCGAAGCCGATATCCGGCCCGACGGCGGCCAACATGCGGCTGTTGTTATTGCGCAGCGCGCCAATGTGATACTGCTGCACCCAGCCTCGGCGCCGGTATTCGCCAGCCAAAAACAGCAGCACAGCGCTTTTGAACTGGGCGCTCTGTTCCGGCGTCGGCAGCTCGCCGTTCAGGCGGCGCAGCAGGATCGCATCCAGCGCCGCTTCATCGGCCTCGCCGAACACCACCACGTCCAGCGCATGATCGGCCACTTTGCAACCGTGAGTGGCGAAGTGATCCATGCGCTTGTACAGGGCGTCGCACAGCGCGCTGAAGCGGCCGATGGCGGTGTCCGCCGCCGCCTCCAGCTGCCGCAGATAGTCGTTGAAGCCGGGCGCATCGATGGTGAAAGCTTTGTCCGGCCGCCAGCTCGGCAGCACCTTGATATCGAAGCTATGATCGTCGGCGATCGCCCGATGATGGCGCAGATCGTCGATCGGATCGTCGGTGGTGCCGACCATTTTCACATTCATCTGCTGCATGATGCCACGTGCGCGAAACTCATCCTGCGCCAGCAGCGCATTGCCGCGCTGCCAGATTTCATCCGCCGTGGCCGGCGACAACAGCGTATCCGTGATGCCGAACGGCCGGCGCAGCTCCAGATGCGTCCAGTGATAGAGCGGGTTGCCGATGGTGTGCGGCACCGTGGCGGCCCAGGCGTCGAATTTCTCGCGATCGCCCGCATCGCCGGTGCACAGCCGCTCTGCCACGCCGTTGGTGCGCATCGCCCGCCATTTGTAGTGATCGCCCCGCAGCCAGATATCGTACAGGTTGCTGAAGCGGGTATTCTCCGCAATCTGCTGCGGCGGCAAATGGCAGTGGTAGTCGAAAATCGGCTGCTGCGCCGCGTAGTCATGGTACAAACGCCGGGCAAATTCGCTGTCCAGCAGGAAATCTTCGCTCAAAAACGTCGCCATCTCGGGCTCCTTACCTTACTTGCCGTGCGGCACAGGGATCGAATCACAAAAGTTATCACACCAATTTTAGCGAGCGTCCAGCAAATTTTTCCCGCCATCTGCCGTTCTGCTATCCTTCAATCCCTTTTTAGCTCGTTTTTACGGCAAATGTGCGGCATAAACGCCCTATTTCACCGGCGACAGTATCGCTCAGGCGAATAATTCCTTTTGTGATATCACTCAACTTTTAAACCTGTATGACAGGTTATTGTCTCGCCAGCCGCATCGCCGGCCATACCTTCAAACGGGGAGACATTTCGGATGCGTAAAATTAAAGGGTTACGCTGGTACATGATCGGGCTGGTGACCGTCGGCACCGTGCTGGGTTACCTGACCCGCAACGCCATTGCCGTGGCGGCGCCGACGCTGGAAGATACGCTGCACATCACCACCCAACAGTATTCCTATATCGTCGCCGCCTACTCCGCGTGCTACACCGTGATGCAACCGGTGGCGGGCTACGTGCTGGACGTGCTGGGCACCAAGGTCGGCTACGCCATGTTCGCCATTCTGTGGGCGCTGTTCTGCATGGGCACCGCGCTGGCCAACAGTTGGGGCGGGCTGGCGTTGGCGCGCGGCGCGGTCGGCATGGCGGAAGCGGCAATGATCCCCGCCGGGCTGAAGGCCAGCAGCGAATGGTTTCCGGCCAAAGAGCGTTCGATCGCCGTCGGCTATTTCAACGTGGGCTCGTCGATCGGCGGCATGATCGCCCCGCCGCTGGTGGTATGGGCCATCGTCGCGCACAGCTGGGAGATGGCGTTCATTATCACCGGCGTGCTGAGCCTGATCTGGGCCATCTGCTGGCTGCTGTTCTACAAACACCCGAAAGATCAGAAGAAACTGAGCCAGGAAGAACGCCGTTACATCCTCGAAGGCCAGGAAGCGCAGCACCAGACCTCTAACGCCAAAAAGATGTCCGCCTGGCAGATCGTGCGCAATCGCCAGTTCTGGGGCATCGCGTTGCCGCGCTTTCTCGCGGAGCCGGCGTGGGGCACCTTCAACGCCTGGATCCCGCTGTTCATGTTCAAGGCCTACGGCTTTAACCTGAAAGAGATCGCCATGTTCGCCTGGATGCCGATGCTGTTTGCCGATCTCGGCTGCATCGTCGGCGGTTATCTGCCACCGCTGTTCCAGAAGTATTTCAAGGTCAACCTGATCGTCTCACGCAAGCTGGTGGTGACGATGGGGGCGGTGTTGATGATCGGCCCCGGCATGATCGGCCTGTTCACCAGCCCTTACGCGGCTATCGCGCTGCTGTGCGTCGGGGGCTTCGCCCATCAGGCGCTGTCCGGCGCGTTGATCACCCTCTCTTCCGACGTGTTCGGCCGCAATGAGGTGGCGACCGCCAACGGGCTGACCGGCATGGCGGCCTGGACCGCCAGCACGCTGTTCGCCCTGGTGGTCGGCGCCCTGGCGGACACCCTCGGCTTCAGCCCGCTGTTCGCCGCGCTGTCGGTCTTCGACATTCTCGGCGCCATCGTCATCTGGACGGTGTTGCAAAACCGCCCGGCCGCCGAACCGCAACCCGCCGCGCTGCAGCCCACCCCGGCGCGCAGCTGATCCCCCGCCCGGCCGCTGCGCCGGGCCCCTTGCTCCTCTGGCAGCGGTGCCGAATAAGTGGTATAACAAATCCGATGGCCACGCGCCCCTTCCCACCGCACCGTATAGAGCATTCACTATGGAATTCACTGAAACCAGACGCCTGTATCAGCAACTGGCCGCCGAGCTTAAGCAACGTATCGAAAGCGGCCGCTACCCGGTAGGCGACAAACTGCCGGCCGAGCGATACATCGCCGAAGAGATGAATGTCAGCCGCACCGTGGTGCGCGAGGCGATCATCATGCTGGAAGTCGAAGGCTATGTGGACGTGCGCAAGGGATCCGGGATCCACGTGGTGTCCAACCAGCAAAAACACCTGGTGGTGCCGGGCGACAGCATCGAGTTCGCCACCGCCGGCCCGTTTGAACTGCTGCAGGCGCGCCAACTGATAGAAAGCAACATCGCCGAATTTGCCGCCACCCAGGTGACCAAGCAGGATATCGTGCAACTGATGGAGATCCAGGAGCATGCCCGCAAAGAGGATCGTTTCCGCGACTCGCAGTGGGATCTGAAGTTCCACGTGCAGGTGGCGCTGGCCACCCAGAACACCGCCATGGCCACCATCGTGGAAAAAATGTGGGTGCAGCGGGTCAACAACCCTTACTGGAAGAAACTGCACGAGCATATCGACGAACGTTCGATCGCCAGCTGGTGCGACGATCACGATCAGATCCTCAAGGCGCTGATGCGCAAAGATCCTTACGCCGCCAAACTGGCGATGTGGCAGCACCTGGAAAACACCAAGCAGATGCTGTTCAACGCCACCAGCGACGACTTCGAATACAACGCCGATCGCTACCTGTTCGCCGAGAATCCGGTGGTGCATCTGGATGGCGTGGGCCACGAGCCGAAATAGCCACGGCGGTCAAAAACCGTCGGCTTATGTCAGGTAATGTAAAATCCGCTGAATCGATGCCGGAACCGCCGTTTGCCGTGTACTATTTCACCGTCGGCAACGTAGATTTCCCTGTTGCCAATCGTGCTATTTTGGTAGAGTTAGCCCACTTTTTTACCCATTGCTGCGGGGGCGGGACGCGAATAAATGCGCTGGTTGTTTGCCATGCTGATTGCTGTTTTCTGCTGGACCGGTTCGGTCTCCGGCCCACAGCTATGCGTGGCGTCACCCAAGCCCACCCCCAGCGCGCTGAGCAGCCTGCCGCTGTTGGCGGAGCCGGCGCTTTCCCCCTATGATCAGGTGTATCGGGCGCCGGCCGAAGCGCGCCGCAAAGCCCCCGGCAAGTTGCCGCTGCTGCTGCCCAGAGCGCACTCTTTCTCCGGCTCGCTGCTCGCCTCCTCCCTGCCGGTGCCGGTCTATACCCTGGCCGCAGAGCCGGGCTACCGAATTCGCTTCCCCCGCCAGGACACGCCGGCCCCCAACCGGCTTGCCCAGGTCGACGGGATGCTGGACGCCTCCAGGCAACAGAGTCGGCAGGCCGGATGGAAAGAAAGTAACATGCAGTACCGTGGCACGCTGACTTACCACCTATGACCGGTGTCGCACCGCTTAGAAACCTTAAAGCAACGCCGTTTCATCGTTATCAGCATTCAGGATCGCCGCGCGTTTTCAGCCCACGCCCGTTCCACCGCTGAGATAAAAATAAACAATGACGTTTTAGGAACACCGGATGGATATCATTAAAGAACTGATACATGCCTTATGGCAGCAGGATTTTGAGACGCTGGCGAACCCTTCGCTGGTGTGGACCCTCTACATCCTGCTGTTCATGATCCTGTTTTTGGAAAACGGGCTGCTGCCGGCCGCTTTCCTGCCGGGCGACAGCCTGCTGATCCTGGTCGGCGTGCTGATCGCCAAAGGCACCATGGGCTTCCCATTGACCATCGTTATCCTGACCGTCGCCGCCAGCCTGGGCTGCTGGGTCAGCTATATACAGGGCCGGTGGCTCGGCAATACGCGAACGGTGCAAGGCTGGCTTTCGCATCTGCCGGCCCACTACCATCAGCGTGCGCATAACCTGTTCCACCGCCACGGCCTTTCCGCCCTGCTGGTCGGCCGCTTCCTGGCCTTCGTGCGCACCCTGCTGCCAACCATCGCTGGCCTGTCCGGCCTGAACAACGCGCGCTTCCAGTTCTTCAACTGGATGAGCGGCCTGCTGTGGGTCTTGATCCTGACGACGCTGGGCTTCGCCCTCGGGAAAACCCCGGTGTTCCGCAAGTATGAAGATCAACTGATGTTCTGCCTGATGATGTTGCCGCTGGTATTGCTGGTGGTTGGGCTGGTCGGCTCACTGATCGTGCTGTGGCGCAAGAAACGCGCCAGCGGCCAGAACCCGGGGAAAGGGGCGTGACAGCAAAGCGCCCGCGCTGGCAATACGTCTTGATGATCGCGCTCGCCCTACTGGCGTTGGCGACGCTGCTGGTGCCCTGTATGGTGCGCACCGAGAGCGAGCTGCGCATTCGCGCCAGCCAGCAAGGGCTGTCGCTGCCCGACGGCTTTTACGTCTACCAGCGCCTGGATGAGCGCGGCATCCGCATCAAAAGCATCACGCCGGAAGGTGATGGCCTGGTCGTCCGTCTGGATTCGCCGGAGCAGCAGTTGCTGGCGCGCGAAGCGCTGCAAACCATCCTGCCGCCCGGTTACCACATCGCGTTGAGCGAATCCCCCGTGCCATCGCATTGGGTGCGCGAATTTGCGCGTTCCCCACTCAATCTGGGATAATCCCCCTTCAGATGAAGGGGTTTCCTTTCACTGCCATTATCTTCATTTTCATTCGCACCGATTAGCTCAAGAATTAATCAGTCAGCACTGAGTCACGGCTGATTCTTTGGGGGCACGCCGGTTTCATGACTATGCTGAAGGATAACTTCAGCCGGCGATGAACGCCCTCCTCTCGCGCTGCCGCCTTCGGCAGCCAGGAAAGCGGGTGCCTGTTCAGGTACCCCATGAAAAGGAACTGAAAGATGAAATTACGCCACTCCCTGTTACTGCTGTTGCCTCTCTGCACACTGCCGGCCCTCGCTGCGGCCGCTGAGGGCGGTTGTGCCGCCAAAGCGCAAAACATCCAACAGCAAATCGACTACGCCACCCAGCACGGTAACACCCACCGCGTGGACGGGCTAAAAAAAGCGCTGAGCGAAGTGCAGACTCACTGCACCGAAGCCGGCCTGCAAGCCGAACGCCAAAAAAACATCGCAGAGAAACAGCGCAAGGTCGACGAGCGCCGGCAGGAACTGAAAGAAACGCAGCAAACCGGCAAGCTGGACAAGGTCGCCAAGAAGCAGCAAAAGCTGGCGGAAGCGCAGGCTGAGTTGAAACGCGCCCAGGCGGAATAATTTTTTCACACCAGCGGATTTATCGATGAGAGCCCCATCACACGGGATTTCTTAAGCATATGAAATTGATGTCTGGTGTTATCTGCTGGCCATCACCCCTTTGCTCCGGCGAAAAAATCCGCTATGTTAAAAGTCTGTCGAAATAAACGTTAAGGAATAATCACATGGCACATGATTCAAATGCAGAAAACTTACGCGCTGAACTGAAGTCCTTAGCCGATACGCTGGAGGAAGTGCTGAACTCCTCCACCGACAAGCCGAAAGCCGAGCTGGAGAAGCTGCGCTCGAAAGCGGAAGGCGCGCTGAAAGAGACCCGCGCTCGCCTGAGCGACGCCGGTGACAAGCTGGCTTCGCAAACCAAGCAGATCGCCGGCCAGGCCGACGACTACGTGCGCGACAACCCGTGGACCGGCATCGGTATCGGCGCGGCGGTCGGCGTCGTGTTGGGCGTGCTGCTCGCGCGTCGTTAATCATGGCTGAACAACCGCAAGTGCGCGCGCAGGGCCCCGCTAAAGGGGTCCTGGATATCGGTCAGCGCATCATCACGATCCTGGTCGGCATGGTGGAAACCCGCGTCCGGCTGGCAGTGGTCGAGCTGGAAGAGGAGAAAGCCAACCTCATTCAGCTGCTGATCATGGCCGGCATGACGCTGCTGTTCACCGCCTTCGGTTTGATGAGCCTGCTGATCCTGATCTTCTGGGCCATCGATCCGGTCTACCGGCTGGTGGCGCTGGGCGCGACAACCGGCGTGCTGCTGTTCCTCGCCGTGGTCGGCACCATCTGGACGCTGGTCAAGGCCCGTCGCACCACGCTGCTCGGTGCCACGCGCAAACAGCTGGAACTCGACCGCGCCGAACTGGAGCGCGAGCCATGAGCCGCCGCCGCTATCTGGAATGGAAAAAAGAGAGGCTGATTCGGCAGATCCAGCAACAGCGTCTGGATCTGGCCGAACACAAGTCTCTGTGGCTGGAAAAGACCGAACGCATCGACCGCGGCTGGCAAACGGTGTTTGGCCTGCGCCGCTATCTGGTGCTCGGTTCCAGCGTCATGGCGCTGTACGGCATCCGCCATCCCAGCAAGATGATCCGCTGGTCGCGTCGCGCTTTCGGCGCATGGAGCGCTATCCGTCTGTTTAAAAAGACGTTTTCCGCCAAGTAAGCCGCTTAGTCTTTCCTTCAAACCTCCTGTTGCTCTGCCCGCATTTTCTCCCTTGATACAACGCGTCCAACCCCGGGGCCGGGCAACCTGCTGATCGGCGGCATTTTATTAGCACGCTAAAGATTCAGATTTTTTGAAAAATTACGACAGTTTTACTTGCTAACAACCTGAGCACTTCCCGCTTAACATTCACTCCATCAATACGATACGGAGCGGACAGGGTCAGAGACCCGCTACGCCGCCCGTTGATATGACTACCGCCGAACAGGCGCACAAAAACACTTTGGAGTAGATGATGAAAAAATTAGAAGATACAGGTTTGTTGGTTGCTCGTATTCTGATGCCAATCCTGTTTATCGTGGCAGGCTACGGCAAAATGGGTGACGCATATGCCGGTACCCAACAGTACATGCAATCGATGGGCGTGCCTGGCTTCTTGCTGCCGCTGACCATCCTGCTGGAATTTGGCGGCGGTCTGGCGATCCTGTTCGGTTTCCTGACCCGCACCGTGGCGCTGTTCACTGCCGGTTTCACCATCCTGACCGCGCTGCTGTTCCACACTGACTTTGCGGAAGGCGTAAACCAGCTGATGTTCATGAAAAACCTGACCATCGCCGGCGGCTTCATCGTGTTGGCGGTCGCAGGCCCGGGCGGCTTCAGCATCGACCGTATTCTGAACAAGAAATGGTAATCTAAACTGTCATTCAGGGCCCGGCATGCCGGGCTCTGTCGTTTTTTAACTCGGACACCAAGGAGATTCCCATGGGACAACTCGTCGATGGCGTTTGGCAAGACATCTGGTATGACACCAAATCTACCGGCGGCCGTTTCAAACGTTCAACCGCTCAGTTTCGCAATTGGGTGACCGCCGACGGTCAGCCGGGCGAACACGGCGTGGGCGGCTTCCAGGCCGAAGCGGGCCGTTATCACCTTTATGTTTCTCTCGCCTGCCCCTGGGCGCATCGCACGCTGCTGATGCGCAAACTGAAAGGGCTGGAGCAGATCATTCCGGTCTCGGTGGTGCACCCGCTGATGCTGGAAAACGGCTGGACCTTCGGCCAGGATTTTCCGGAAACCACCGGCGATCCGCTGTATCACGCCGACTTCCTGTACCAGATCTACCTGCGGGCCGATCCGCACTACAGCGGACGCGTGACCGTGCCGGTGCTGTGGGATAAACAGCGGCAAACCATCGTCAGCAACGAATCCGCCGACATCATTCGCATGTTCAACAGCGCATTTGACGGCGTCGGCGCTCGGGCAGGCGACTACTACCCGACCGCGCTGCGCGGCAAGATCGATGAGCTGAACGGTTGGATTTACGATCAAGTGAACAACGGCGTGTACAAAGCCGGTTTTGCCACCAGCCAGGAAGCCTATGACGAAGCGGTCAACGGGGTATTCAACGCGCTGGAGCGCCTGGAGCAGATCCTGGGGCAGCATCGCTACCTGACCGGCGATCGGCTGACCGAAGCCGACCTGCGTCTGTGGACCACGCTGGTGCGTTTCGATCCGGTGTACGTCACCCACTTCAAGTGCGATAAACACCGCATCAGCGACTACCTCAACCTGTACGGCTTCCTGCGCGACATCTACCAGATGCCGGGCATCGACGAGACGGTCAGCCTGCCGCACATTCGCAACCACTACTACCGCAGCCACGCCACCATCAACCCGCACGGCATCATTTCCATCGGGCCGGCGCAGGATCTGGACGAGCCGCACGGCCGCGACCAGCGCTTCGGTTAAGGCGAAAAAAATCCCCTTGCCGCCCGGCAAGGGGATGTCATCCAACCGACTTAACGCTGCGCGAACAGGCGCGGAATTTCGCGCAGGAACCAGGCTTTCGCCTCCCCCATGCTGTCGCGCCGCCAGGCCATGATGATATCGGCTTCGCGGCTGTATTCCGGCCCCACCACGCGCAGCCGCCCGGCCTCGATATCTTTCTCCACCATCGGATACGGCATGGTCGCCACCCCCAACCCGGCCAGCAGCGCCAGACGCTTGTCTTCAATGGTGCTCACCGTCAGACGCTGCTGCTTATCCAGCAGCTGTACGGTCAACACCGGGCGCTCGCGAGCGGTATCCGCCACCGCGATGCCGCGGTATTTCACGCGGGTCACTTCGGAAAGCGGCTCCGGCTCCAGGTGGATAGGATGATCCGGCGCGGCGACATAAACGCTCATCACCTTATACAGTTTGCGGGTGTTGATCTCGGACGACGCGCGAAAATGCATGTCCGGCGCGATCACGATGTCGGCGCGCCCCTGCTCCAGCCGCTCCCAGGCGCCCGCCAGCACCTCGGTGAAAATCGACACCTGGGTGTTGGCCTTCAGCGCCAGCTTGTCCACCAGCGGGAACAGCAGGCTCGGCGGCGACAGCGCTTCGCTGACGATGGTCAGGTGAGTTTCCCAACCGCGCGCCAGCGCCTCGGCGTCGGTGGTCAGCTTGTCGGCCGCTTCCAGCAGCACCCGCCCGCGTTCCAGCAACATGCGTCCCACGTTGGTGAACTTGGTGCGGTGGCCCGAACGGTCGAACAGCACCACGTCCAATTCTTCTTCCAATTTTTGCATGGTGTAGCTGAGTGCCGACGGCACCCGGCCCAATTCGTCGGCGGCCGCGGCGAAACTGCCGCGCCGGTCGATTGCATCCATCACCCTTAGTGCCTCAAGCGTGAGCGCCCGATCTCTGGCCATCGCATCCCTCTGTCAGGAAATTTGAATATGCCGACCAGATTAACTGGCTAACAATCCGACGTCCAGATGCTTACCATTTGGATAATGAATTTAGAGAGCCGATTGCCATGATTACATGCAGAACAGCACAACAATGCGGGCAAGCTGACTTTGGTTGGCTGCAGGCTCGCTACACCTTTTCCTTTGGTCACTACTTCGATCCCAAACTGATGGGCTACGCGTCGCTGCGGGTGCTGAATCAGGAGGTGCTGGCGCCGGGCGCGTCGTTCCAGCCGCGCACCTATCCCAGCGTCGATATCCTGAACCTGATCCTGCAGGGCGAGGCGGAATACCGCGACAGCGACGGCAACACCGCACGCGCCAAAGCCGGCGAAGCGCTGCTGTTGGCCACCCAGCCAAGCCTGAGCTACAGCGAACAGAACGTCAGCAGCGATACGCCACTGACTCGTCTGCAGCTGTGGCTGGATGCCTGCCCGGAACGCAACAACGAGCGGGTGCAGCGTCTGACGCTGCCGACTGCAGGCAACCTGCTGCTGGCCTCGCCTGACGGCGCGCAGGGCAGCCTGCAGCTGCGCCAGCAGGTCTGGATCCATCATCTCGATCTGCAGCCGGGCGAAGAACACACGCTGACGATTAATGGGCCGCGCGCTTATCTGCAGTCGATACACGGTACCATCGCCGCCACCGGCGAGCGCCACGAGGAACAGCGCCTGACCTGCGGCGACGGCGCCTTCGTGCGTGAGGAGAATCGCCTGACGATCCGCGCCGAGACGCCGCTGCGCGCGCTGCTGATTGACCTGCCGGTGTAAGCCGGGCCGAAAAACGAAAAACCCCGCGCAACGCCAGTTGCGCGGGGTTTTCTTTTGTCGAGGGAGTTGACCGGTAAGGCAACTAGCCAAATCCAAGAGGCTGATTCCCACCGCATTTACATGTGGTTAAACATTCATATGTATCTCGGTTTGTATCCCATTCTATCAGCTTTGGCTGTGTTATTAACACCTGAACTTTTTCTCTCTAATAGCGCGGAACTCTCACTTATGGGGAGTAATTTGTTATGGACTACTGGTTGTTGATCACAGTGCTAGGAGATAAAGTTAGTATCATTAACAGCCTCTAGCATTCCCCCGCCCGGTTTACAGGATGGTTACGCAAGGAAGAAAAGTAATGAAAGTACCTTTGACTGAAATGACCATAGCCGCCATTACCAAAATGATAGACGATGCACAGGCAGATAATCGAAGGGAGCCAAGCCATTCGGATTTAGAATTCGCAATAGCTCGAGCAGGGCTTGCAATAGCTGATCCTAAGTCTCAAGGGCAAACAGTCGGGAAAGCGAAGCGAGTTCGGGCTGTACTCTATTGGGCTTTAGAGCATGATCTTATGGCCGGTGAGAAGCTTTTCGAAACCATCTTCACCAAAGTCAAAGTTTTGGGTGGCTTTCGTGAACATTCACCCAATTATGTTGGACAAGATGCTATCAAAGGCGCTATCGAAGCCTTCAAAGTAGAAGGTTTAATCTTAGCAATAGATGGGAGCATACAAACCCAGAGCTTGGATTCGTTACACGGGCGAGCGTTAACGGATGCTCTTCGCATCTATTCGAACAGAGCAAGAAAGGGGGCTGAAGATGCCGCATTACTATCAGGGACTAGCAAAGACCTCCTAGAAGCAACCGCAGCCCATGTTTTAACTCAAAAGTATGGCTCTTACCCACAACAATCCAACTTTCAAGCGCTTATGGGACAAGCATTCATTGCACTCGGTCTAGCAACCCCGGAAGAAGAGTATAAATCTTCTGAGGCTCCTCAAAGAAGCATGGAGCGGGGATTGTATCACTCAGCGATAGGGATAAATCGGTTAAGGAATAAACAAGGCACTGGACATGGAAGACCATGGATTCCCTCAATAACCGAGACAGAAGCAAAAGCTGCAATTGAAATGGCAGGTATCATCGCTGGGTATATGCTGGATAAACTTGAAAACAAATAGCGACTTCGTGACTAGATGCTTCGGAGAATAAAAATGAGCAGTGTTAGTGTGTTAGCTAGTACAGCAGCAGCTGTTGGCATCATTGATAAAGCTGTAGGGATAGCGAAAAAGCTTGCAAACGATAGCGAGGATCTTGATAAGGCGACACTCAAACTTGAGCTTGTCGAGTTGATGAGTGAACTTGCTAGCGCCAAAATGGAAGTGATAACAACGCAAGCTTTGCTCTTTGCTTCAGAGCAAAAGAATAAGCAACTTGAAGAACAGTTAAAAGATAAAGCTGCTTTCTCCTTTAATTCAGGTGTTTATTGGAAAGCAGGTGATGATATTGCCTTTTGTCCTAAGTGTTTCGAAGGTTTAGGGAAAGCGGTTCATATGCGTTCACAATTTTACGAAGCCGAACCTGAATATGGCATACAATCCAGAACTTGCTGGCAATGTTTCCACTGCCATTTTGAAGAAAAAAGAGTGGTATAGAACTGGCTGCTTATCAATCGTGTGAAAACTGAAATATCATACATTTTGCTAGTTAATGGTTGAAATTCAAACAACCATAACCATTAGCGCCTTAATCATTAAAATGCAATGTACGGGGAAATTTGCTTATGCCTAATCTGTTGGAAACAAAAAGTGCTCGTGATTGGGTAAGCAGCGCCATTGAGCGCCACTCAAAAGGTCTTTATGGAAAACTTGTACCGGCAGTGCTTTGGACAGACGCTAGAGGTGATGATGGTGAACTCATCGTGCCAGCAGATCCTACTGAGCTTGTAGCAAAAATCAATCGAAATCCCTTCATCCTCTTGCATAACCATGATCCGGGAAGACCAAAAGGGCAAACTATTGAAAGTGCAAACTTCGTACATGAAGATGGCTCAAAATTCGTTGTTGCTATTTTAGGGTTTTATGCTGGTGGAGATATTTTAGAATTCAATCAATTAGGTATCGACACTCGTAAATTAGAGCCATCCCCCGAGGAACTTCCAGAGATACCAGATAGCGCTTGGATTGAATTTGCAACTGATCCGAGAGAAGTTGATTCGAAGTGGTTAGAACAGGTTACCGACAGTGCCCCAATACAAATAAAATACGCAGAGCTTTCACATAACACAGCGGAAGTCACACAGGAACTGATCAGAATCGGCATTAGTTTTCTGGCGATAGTATGGAATCCATTCACAACATCAATTGCTTCTGAAGCTGGCAAACGTACCTATATAGCACTTCATGAATGGGTTCGTAAGTTACTCACAAAGTTAGCTGATAGAAAGAATCCATTGCTCGACATCAGCTCATATCAAGACGGTTGTCAGGTTTCTTTCCTGTTTAGGGGAAAAAATGTGAAGCTTCTCTATGCAGCTCATGACGCCCTCCCAGAAGCCGCTGCACAAGCAAAACAGCTAATTGGAACGTTGAGAACTAGAGGTAATCCACCACGACAGCTAACATATGAATGGGATCAAGAGTCCCTTCGATGGTATCCCACTTATACAGTTTTGGATGACAAAAGGATCATTGTAGACAGTGGGACATTGATTGCTCTCGAGAAACTTCCATCAGGATTAAGTCTTGGCATACGTAAAGGGAAAACAACAACGCCTGTATTAAAGTCTGCTCCTGATGAGGAAGAAAAGTAACTATATGGCAGGATCGTCTACCGGGGCGAGGTCAGTCCATATCTAGTTTAGACACATCTACAATAGGGGTGTCTTTCCATAGAACTATTGAGATTGCCTCAAAGTACTTTTCATTTATCTGACGGGTTTTATCCGTCCAACTTGATTTATATTTTACGAAATCAGACCACGTATCAGTTAAAGTAACTTGCTTACCAACTTGAAATTCATCTTCAGGAGAAACCGTAGTCAGCAAAGCATTAGTGTTTTTTTGAATAGGTTTCAAATACTCAACTATATCGCCATAATCTTTAAAACGTTTACTAAAGAAAGCTTTTCTGGCATCTTGTCATAGCTTAGGGAAGTAATCATACTGAATCGAAGCCTCCATAAGTTGATTTTCCATTCCAACAACATCAAATTGGGAGCTTAGGCATGTTGTTATATAATCCTCAGAGAATGGTCTGGCACCATTGTAAAATCCCTCATCGAGATGCTGCCCAATAAACTCAGAAAATAGCAAACCTTCATTGATAGAAATAGCCTTACTTCCTGAAATTACTGCCGTCCTTGATTCCGATTTTTTCTTGTATGCCTCTTCGTAAATTTCCTGCTGAAGTTCTAGCAAAAAAAAATATCAATATCGTTTTGAGTTAACCGTCTTATTTTTCTCACAATCATTTTAGCTGATTGCTATCTATCCTACCAAGTTTCAGCAACGAAACGTAAAACATTAATCTGGTGATTAAGAACTTAGCTCGCTTAGCATCATGGCAACCTAAAGAAGACTTGAAAAAGTGTTTATCAGATAATCGAAAGTAAAGGTAGAACGTACCGTTCCGACGAAGAGTACAAGGAAGTGAACAACGGTTGGTGTATCCCATAATGTATCTCACTCTAACGTGAAATGCAGGCGGGACACACCAACCCATGTTTTTGAAGAGGAGTGGAGTTGACCGGTAAGCCGGGTTCTGTCGTGGACAGTCATTCCTCTAGGCCAGC
This sequence comes from Serratia bockelmannii, assembly GCF_008011855.1. GTDB lineage: Bacteria > Pseudomonadota > Gammaproteobacteria > Enterobacterales > Enterobacteriaceae > Serratia > Serratia bockelmannii. Next base: position 149,417 of record NZ_VOUX01000003.1, on the reverse strand, counting down.
AATCGCTCACTGGCTCAAGCAGCCTACCCGGGTTCAGTACGGGCCGTACCATGTGAACCCCTATTTGGCCTTGCTCCGGGTGGAGTTTACCGTGCCACGAACTGTTGCCAGCCGCGCGGTGCGCTCTTACCGCACCCTTTCACCCTTACCTGATCCCGCTTGCGCGGGCCATCGGCGGTTTGCTCTCTGTTGCACTAGTCGTAGGCTTGCGCCTCCCAGGCGTTACCTGGCACCCTGCCCTATGGAGCCCGGACTTTCCTCCCCTCCATCTGTCTCCCCGAAGAGGACGGCAATGAAGCGGCGACTGTCTGGTCAACTCCGGCGCGGATAGTAGCGTTGCGGCGGCGGCAGGTCAACCGCTTTACGGCTGTTGTTGCTCCAGCGCGTGCTTATACAACGCATTTTTCTTCACGCCGTGGATTTCCGCCGCCAGCGCCGCCGCCTTTTTCAACGGCAGCTCTTTTTGCAGCAGCGCCAGCGTGCGCAGCGCCTCGAGCGGCAACGCATCCTCCTGCGCTTTGTGGCCTTCGACGATCAGCACCATCTCACCGCGGCGGCGCACTTCATCTTCCTGCACCCACGCCAGCAGCTCGCCCACCGGCGCGCCGTGGATAGATTCCCAGGTTTTGGTCAGCTCGCGCGCCAGCACGACATAACGCTGCGGGCCCCAAACGGTGACCATGTCCTGCAGACTTTCCAGCAGACGGTGAGTGGATTCATAGAAAATCAGCGTGCGCGGTTCCTCCGCCAGCGCCATCAGCGTATCCTTGCGCCCCTTGGTTTTCGCCGGCAGAAAACCTTCGTAGCAGAAACGGTCGGAAGCGACGCCCGCGGCGCACAGCGCGGTAGTGGCGGCGCAGGCGCCCGGCAGCGGCACCACGCGAATGCCGGCCTCGCGGCAGCGGCGCACCAGGTGATAACCGGGATCGTTGATCAGCGGCGTGCCGGCGTCGGACACCAGCGCGATGCTCTGGCCTTCCTGCAGTTTCGCCAGCAGCTGATCGGCCTTTTGCTGTTCGTTGTGGTCATGCAGCGCGAACAGACGCGCGTTGATCGCGAAGTGTTGCAACAGCAATCCGGTATGGCGCGTGTCTTCCGCCGCGATCAGATCAACGCTTTTCAGTACCTCTAACGCGCGGTGGGTAATATCGCCCAGATTGCCGATGGGGGTGGGCACCACATACAGCGTTGATGCAGAAATGACTGATTGTTGGTGTTGATTCATTGTTTCATCCGGGTTGCCGATTTAATATTGAGCATCTTGAAAAAAACATCACTGGATACAGTATGCTTTCCTCAACATTCGTTCGTACCAAAGCAGGGCGTTCCAAGCCTGTCCGACTTACCGCAGTCATCGCGGCCGCCCTTTTCCTGGCAGGCTGTCCAAGTCGGGCCCCGCAAACGCCGCCCGCCAATATACAGGACGAAGCGAGCGCCAGCTCCGATTACTACCTGCAGCAGTTGCAGCAAAGCAGCGATGATAACAAGGCTGACTGGCAATTACTTGCTATTCGCGCCTTGCTGCGCGAAGGAAAACTGCCGCAGGCCGGCGACCAGTTGAATCAGTTGCCGAAAAACCTCAGCGGCGCACAGCAGACTGAGCGCCAGTTGCTGACCGCCGAACTGCAGATCGCCAACAAGAGCTACGTCAGCGCCCGCAGCACGCTGGGCCACCTGGACAGCGGTGCGCTGTCGCCGAATCAGAAGGTGCGCTACTACCAGGCGCAGATCGCCGCCAATCAAGGCAAAGCGTCGCTGCCATTGATCCGCGCCTATATCGCTCAGGAGCCGTTGCTGACCGGCAAACCGCACCAGGACAATCTGGATCAAACCTGGCAGGCCCTGCTGCAGCTGACGCCGCAGGAGATGAACAGCCTGGTGATCAACGCCGACGAGAACGTGCTGCAAGGCTGGCTGGATCTGCTGCGCGTCTATCAGGACAACAAGCAGGATCCCGATCTGCTGAAGGCCGGCATCAAAGATTGGCAGAACCGTTATCCGAAGAACCCGGCAGCCAAAACGCTGCCGGCTCGCCTGAACCAGGTGCTGAACTTCACTCAGGCCTCCACCTCGAAAATCGCCCTGCTGCTGCCGTTGAACGGCCAGGCGAAAGTGTTCGCCGACGCCATCCAGCAAGGCTTCGAAGCGGCGAAAAACGGCGGTTCCATGCCGGCGCCGCAACCTCAAGCCGCGCAACCTGCCAGCGCACCGGCCCAAACGGCGCCGGCCGATCAGGCCGCAGCGGGTGACATCAACGCCAACGGCGCGGTCAGCCCTTCGGCGCAAGAGAGCCAGCCGGCCGTGACCGCCGCGCAACCCGCTGCACCGTCCAGCGCGCCGATAACGCCGCTGCAGGCCGCTAATGCGCAGGTCAAAGTGTACGACACCACCAGCCAGCCGCTGGCCGCCTTGCTGAGCCAGGCGCAGCAGGATGGCGCTACTCTGGTGGTCGGGCCGCTGCTCAAAGAGAACGTCGATCAGCTGTCCGCCAGCACCACCACGCTGAACGTGCTGGCGCTCAACCAGCCGGAAACGCCGAAGGACAACCTGAACATCTGTTACTTCGCCCTGTCGCCGGAAGATGAAGCGCGCGACGCCGCCCGCCACATCTGGGAACAGCAGAAGCGTCAACCGCTGCTGCTGGTGCCGCGCGGCGCCTTCGGCGATCGCGTCGCCAAGGCCTTTAACCAGGAATGGCAGAAACAAGGCGGGCAAACCGTGCTGCGTCAGGACATCGGCTCTGCCGGCGAGCTGCGCCAGATGGTGAACAGCGGCGGCATCCGCATGACCGGCACGCCGATGTCGAGCGCCCCGGCGCCGCAGAGCGTCACCATCGCCGGGCTGACCATTCCTGCGCCGCCGAGCGACGTGCCCGCCGCCACCGGCGGCAGCGTCGACGCGGTGTATATCGTCGCTACCCAGTCCCAACTGACGCTGATCAAACCGATGATCGACATGGCCACCAGCTCGCGCGGCAAACCGGCGATGTACGCCAGCTCGCGCAGCTACCAGGCCGGCGCCGGCCCGGACTTCCGTCTGGAAATGGAAGGCCTGCAGTTCAGCGATATCCCGCTGCTGGCCGGCTCAAACCCTCAGCTGCTGCAGCAGGCCAGCGCGCGCTTCCGCAACGATTACTCGCTGGTGCGCCTGTATGCAATGGGGATGGATGCCTGGACATTGGCCAACCACTTTGCTGAAATGCGCCAGCTGCCGGGTTTCCAGGTTTCCGGCACCACCGGTACGCTGAGCGCATCGCCGAACTGCGTGATCAACCGCAAGCTGCCTTGGCTGCAATACCGTCAGGGTACGGTCGTTCCGGTCTCTTGAACCCACGCGCCTCCGGGGCGGGCTACGAGTTACTGGCCCGCCGTCACCTGGAACACGCCGGGCTCACCTTCTGCGCCGCCAACGTCGCGGTGCGCGGCGGTGAGCTCGACCTCATCATGCGCGACGGCACTACCTGGGTATTCGTCGAAGTGCGCTACCGCCGCAACGACGCCTTCGGCGGCGCGGCCGCCAGCGTCACCTTTCGCAAACAACAGCGGTTGCTGCACGCCGCCGCCGTCTGGCTGGCGGGGCGCGGAGCCAGTTTTGACACATCATCTTGCCGTTTTGATGTTTTGGCCATTACCGGTAGCCAGTTAGAATGGATACCCAACGCCTTCAATGCGGATTAATTGGGGTTTTGCGGCGCAGACCGGCCCTTTGACTTAGTGGATTAATACAACGTGCTGGATAGAATTAAAGTCTGTTTTACCGAAAGCATCCAAACCCAGATCGCGGCGGCGGAAGCACTGCCGGACGCCATTTCCCGCGCTGCGATGACGCTGGTTCAATCCTTACTCAACGGCAACAAAATCCTGTGCTGCGGCAACGGCACCTCGGCGGCCAACGCGCAGCACTTCGCCGCCAGCATGATCAACCGTTTTGAAACCGAGCGCCCCAGCCTGCCAGCCATCGCCCTCAACGCCGACAACGTGGTGCTGACGGCGATCAGCAACGATCGGTTGCACGACGAAGTGTACGCCAAGCAGGTGCGCGCACTTGGGCACACCGGTGACGTGCTGCTGGCGATTTCCACCCGCGGCAACAGCCGTGATATTGTGAAAGCGGTCGAGGCGGCCGTGACCCGCGATATGACCATCGTCGCGCTCACCGGCTACGACGGTGGCGAACTGGCCGGGTTGCTCGGCCAGCAGGATGTCGAGATCCGCATCCCGTCGCACCGCAGCTCGCGCATTCAGGAAATGCATATGCTGACCGTAAACTGCCTGTGCGACCTGATAGACAATACGTTATTCCCCCACCAGGACGATTAAGGAACTGAGATGAAGCTAAAAGCCACATTTGCAGTGCTGTCCAGCGCCCTGCTGTTGCAAGGCTGTATCGCCGGCGTCGTCGTCGGCAGTGCGGCCGTCGCGACCAAAACCGCCACCGACCCGCGCAGCGTCGGGACCCAGGTGGATGACGGCACGCTGGAAGCCAGGGTCGAAAGCGCCCTGAGCAAAGACCAGCAGTTGAAGAAAGATGCCCGGGTGGTCGCCACCGCCTATCAGGGCAAGGTGCTGTTGACCGGCCAGTCGCCTAACGCCGATCTCACCGCGCGCGCCAAGCAGATCGCCATGGGCGTGGAAGGCACGACCGAAGTGTATAACGAGATCCGTCAGGGCACGCCGGTCAGCCTGAGCACCGCGTCCTCCGACACCTGGATCACCACCAAGGTGCGTTCGCAGCTGCTCACCAGCGATACGGTGAAATCGTCCAACGTGAAGGTTACTACCGAAAACGGCGAAGTGTTCTTGCTGGGCCTGGTCACGCAGCAGGAAGGGCAGTCAGCGGCGCAGATTGCTAGCCAGGTCAGCGGCGTGAAGCACGTCACTACCGCCTTTACCTATGTGAAATAAACCGCTTGGCGGGAGCGGCACCGTGCCGCTCCCGCACGTTTAATCCAGCTTGTTCTCGCGTAAAAACGCTTCCCCGCCCAGTTGCCGCATTTGGCGCATAATCCATTGTTGACGCTGCACCACATAGCCGGACGGCGCATCGGCCCTGAAGCGGTGCGGATTCGGCAATACCGCCGCCAGCAGCGCCGCTTCGGCCGCGCTCAGACGTTTGGCCGGCTTATGGAAAAAGCGCTGTGAAGCCTCTTCCACGCCGAACACCCCGTCGCCGAACTCGACGATGTTCAGATACACCGTCAGAATACGTCGCTTGGTCCACACCAGCTCGATGCCCGACGTCAGCCCGGCCTCCAGCCCTTTGCGCAGCCAGCTGCGGCCATCCCACAGAAACAGGTTTTTAGCGGTCTGCTGCGACAGCGTGGATGCGCCGCGGATGCGCGTCGGGCGTTTCTCGTTGTGGCTGAGCGCCTTTTCAATGGCCGCCACATCGAAGCCCCAATGGTCTGGAAACTTCTGATCCTCCGCCGCCATCACCGCCAGCGCCATTTGCGGCGAGATATCGTCCATCGACACCCAGTCCGAATGGGCGACGTAGCCGAAGTCGCCGCTCAGCCAGGCGCTGACTTGCCTCTCCACCATCACGGCGGAAAACGGCACCGGCAGGAAGGCAAAGAGCACAATGCCCAACACCCACAGGCCGATAATCGCGATGACACCGCGCTTCAGCCAATACCACGGGCGCAGCCGCCGCCATCCGCCGAGCGATTTTCTCATTCAGACAGTTCCAGCACCCGCGCCACCAGCTTATCGATGCCGAGGGCCGCCTGCGCGATCGACGGCGCCAGCATATAGGCTGGCGTAGTCACGATCTTGTGCTCGCTGTCCACCACGATGTCGTCCACCGGACAAATCACCGGCTCGCCGCCCATGGCGTCAATCACTTCCCCCAGGTCCGGATCGTTGCCAATGGTGAGCCGCGCTTGTTGATCCAGCAGTTTCGGCAACAGCGCCGGCGCGATGCACATCAGGCCAATTGGTTTGTTGGCCTTATGCATCTCGCACGTCAGACGCGCCAAATCTTCATCGACCCAACATTCCGCGCCGGCTTCGGCGAAATTGCTGAGATTCTTGGCGGCACCAAAGCCACCGGGCACGATCAGCGCATCCAGCTGGGCGGCTTCCGCCAGCGCCAGCGGCTGCACTGCGCCACGGGCAATGCGCGCCGATTCAATCAGGACATTGCGCGACTCCGCCATCTCCTCACCTGATAAGTGATTAATAACATGGCATTGTGGTTTATCAGGCGCAAAGCACACCGCCTGGGCGCCGGCACGGTCCAACGCCAGCAGCGTCAGCACCGCCTCATGGATCTCCGTACCGTCATAAACGCCGCTGCCGCTGAGGACTACACCCACCTTTTTCATCACTCTTACTCCTGTCTCTGCTGTCAACTGGTTCGTGCTCTGAGTTGACAAACACTAATCTACATCACACATTTTAATGAATCTTCTAACAAGAGCGCTTACATTTGCTATGTTGTTGGCTGTATGATGTTTAGGAATTCGCAACAACCTGCTCGACCAGAACACTGAAACCAATACGCAGGTTCACAATTTCCCTGGTGTTGGCGCAATATTCGCGCACCCCGGCTTAGGTCGGGGTCATTTTTTTTCAGCGTTCTCAACCCAAGCTCTCAATACCTGCACGTCGTTGCGCCACTCTTGTTTCAACTCATCCACCCAATCCTGCACGTTATCCCACCAGGCCGGCAGCGTCGGCGTTTGAATTTGCTGCGCCAGCTGCTGCAGGTGACGCAGACCGACCGAGCCGGCGGCTCCCTTGATCTTGTGCCCTTCCTCGGTGATGCCTTTCTGATCGCGTGCCGTCATGTTGGAATCCAGTACCGCCAGGTAGCCCGGCATCATCTGTTCGAACATCTCCAGGCTTTGGTGGATCAGCTGCGGGCCAACCAGATCCATGTACTGTTCCAGCATCGCGGTATCGAGTAACGACTCATTAATCTGCATCGCCTTGTGCTCCGTTTTCTTTGAAGTGTGAGAAGGTTGATGATCCCAATAGTGTTTGATGACCTGGGTCAGCGCCGGCACCGACAACGGCTTGCTCAGCACATCGTCCATGCCCGCCTCGAGATACTCTTTTTTGTCTTTCAGCACGTTGGCGGTCAAAGCCACCAGCGGCGGCAGCGCCTGCCCGGCATAGCGTTCGCGCAGCGCCCGGGCGATATCCAGCCCGGTCATGTCCGGCAGTTGGATGTCCAGCAGTACCAGATCGAACTCGTCCGGGTCGAACATCGCCAGCGCATCGTGGCCGTTCATCGCCACATCGACGCTGTTGCCCAATTTCTCCAGCACCGATCGCGCCACGATCACGTTCAGTTCGATATCCTCCACCAGCAGGATGTGCAGCGCCGGCAACGGCAGCTCCTCTTCCTCCGATACCTCGCTGACGGCTTCCTGCACCGCCGGCGCCTGGATGGTCAGAGTGAAGCAAGAACCGTGCCCCTGTTCGCTGCGCACGGTGATGTCACCCCCCATGCTCTGCGCCAGCCGCTTGGAGACCGCCAGCCCGATGCCGGTGCCGGTGGCCGGACGGCCGCCGCGCTGATCTTTCACCTGGTAATACATGGCGAAGATCTTGTCCTGCTCGTCCTGCGGGATGCCCATGCCCGAATCTTCCACCTCGAACACCAACTTCTCCTGCGCCTCGCGCCGCACGCGCACCACGATTTTCCCCTGTTGGGTAAATTTCACCGCGTTGCCGATCAGGTTCCACAAGATCTGCCGCAGGCGCGTGCCGTCGGTCACGATCTGCTGCGGCAGCGGCGTCTGCGGCTCCATGATGAACTGCAGCCCTTTCGGCTGTGCCAACAGGCCGGAGAGGTTCTCCAGATCTGCCAGGAAACCGGTGAAGTCCACCGGCTGGTTGTCGAGCTGCACCTTGCGCCGCTCGAGCTTATCCATTTCGATAATGTCGTTGAAGATATTGCCGAGGGTGATGGCGCTGACGTGGATGGTCTTCAGGTATTTCAGTTGCTCGTCATTCAGCTCGGTATCGAGCAGGATGCGGCTCAGGCCGACGATGCCGTTAAGCGGCGTACGCAGCTCGTGGCTGATGGTGGAGATAAAGGTGGTCTTCTCCCTGCTGGCGTTCTCTAGCGCGTCCTGGTAGCGCTTACGCTCGGTAATATCGCGGCCGAAGCCCATCAGCCCGTGGCGTTTGCCCACCCGGTCGTAAAACGGGACCTTGCGCAGCTCGAAACAGGCTTTGCGGCCGTCGGGATACACCAGCCATTGTTCGTAGGTCAGCGAGACGTTGTGGCGGAACACCTTCTCGTCGGTCTCAATGACCTTTTCGGCGATCTCCTGGCCGTAGACGTCGAACGGCGTCAGGCCGATCAGCTGCTTCTCGCTTTTGCCGGTCAGCAGCTCCATCGCGCGGTTGCAGCCGGAGAACTCTTTGTCTTCGTTGCGGTAGTAGACCAGATCCGGCGAGGCATCGAGGAAGGAACGCAACAGCGCCGATTGCTGGCCCAGCTCAATCTGCGCCAGCTCGCGCTGTTCCATCTCTTCCGTCAGCTTCTCCATCACCTGCAGGCGCTCTTCTTCCGCCTTGATGCGATCGGCGATCTCCTGGTTCAGCTGGCTGATATTGTCTTTGAGCTGCTGATTGAGCTCCAGATCGCGGTGGCGCATCTCTTCCAGCTTGTCCACCAGCCGTGCCAGCCGCTGGCGCGACTCCTCCAGCTGCTCCACTACCACCGAGAGGAAGTAGACCGCCCACGGGGTGATCAACAGGCCGAAGAAGATCGAACGCACCACGTCGATGCTTTCCACTTCGCCGCGCAGCAGCATGGTCACCGCCATCTGCACCACCATCGCCAGCACCACCAGCGCCGAGGCCAGCAGCAGCGAGAAGCGTACCAACCCCAGTTTCACCATTAAATCAACGTAGTACTGGGCCAACACCCGGATTTGCTTCATAGCGGCTCCCATCAGACACAATCTTTTGAATCATACCGTAAAACCGCGGTGAGATAAGGCGGCAAACGCCGAAGTGTGGCAAAGATTGCACTTCAGAACGGCATTCCAGGGCGGTAGCGCCACTTTTCATCCAGCGCGCTGCCCTGCCCACCGCGCTGTTGCAGATAAGCACCGACCGCCTGCATGCCACTCCAGCGGTTTTCGCACCACAGCGGCGCCAGCAGCGTCGGCCGACGGGCGCTGGCGGAAAGACGGTGATACACCACCTCGCCCGGCGTGTGGCGGATCATCTCCCCGGCGCTGACGGCGTAGTCCTCCAACGCCAGTTCGGACAAGCGCCCGGCGCGCCACGCTCGTGCCAGGGTACTGCCGGTCACGACGTGCAGCGGATGCAGTTTGATGCCATCCACGCCAGTCTCCACCACCCGCTGCAGCGTGAGCAGATGATCGCGCTGAGTTTCTCCCGGCAGCCCGACGATCAGATGGCAGCACACCTTCAGCCCGCGCTGCCGGGCCAGCCGCGCCGTCTGCTGATAACAGCGAAAATCATGGCCGCGATTGATGCGCTTCAGCGTTTTATCGTGCGCCGTCTGCAGCCCCAGCTCCAGCCACACTTCATAGCCTTGCTCGCGGTATCCCGCCAGCAGATCCAGCGCGGCGGGCGGCACGCAGTCCGGCCGGGTGCCGACGCACAGGCCGACCATGGCGCTCTGCGCCAACGCCTGCCGATACATCGACGCCAGCCGTTCGATCTGCGCATAGGTGCTGGTATAGGCCTGGAAATAGGCCAGATAGCGCCGCGCCCGATCGACCCGCGCGGCCTGCTGCGCCAGCTGTTCGTCGATGCTCTGGCGCTGCATCGCTTCATCGGCGAACGAGGCGACATTGCAGAACGTACAGCCGCCGCGCCCCAACGTGCCGTCGCGGTTAGGGCAGCTGAATCCGCCGTGCAGCGTGAGTTTATGGATCTTTTCGCCATAGCGGTGCTGGAGATCTGCGCCAAACATATTGACTAATTGCGGCAACTGCATAATCTTGGTGATTCTCTGTGTTCAAAGCCGCGATGCTAATAAGAAACGGCTTTTCCCGCGATGACAGAGATCAACGCTTTCCCCGCAAGGCGCCACCAGGCATAACTATTCATCATAAACGCAAATCAATTCACTATAATTCTGATGAATTATTCTAATCGTCACGCAACCGTTAACGGCAATATGACAACACGGTGAAAAATAGTCATAAACATCAGCCAAGCAATATCTTATAGAATAAAATTCTGGCATTAACCCCCGCACTAGCATGGTGCAGAGATTAAGGGGTTGCACTATAGTGAGACAGCTCACACTTCTGCGGGGATCGGTGTTGCCCCACGACAGTGCAAAAATGCATTAAATTACTTATTTATCAAATAAATAAACATCATTAATTCGATAAGAATCTATCTTAAGCCCACATTTGACCTGCGAATTCTTTCTCGCTAAGTTGGAAGTCCGCTGGAAGCTTTCTGGACGGGCAAACGTCTCGTCATATTTATGCAGTAATTGAAGACTCCCTCTTAAAACAAGTCCTATACCACTTGTGAGACCGTCACGAGAGGCCATTGATGGAGGGCGGAAAAGCAGATTGGCGGGGTTAACTTGCTGATTGGACTTCTGCCTGAAATTGGGAAGCCCCCTCGCAGTAGGTTGTGAGAGTCACGCAGAGCCTGGGGAGGTTCACGATATGTTGTACGATAAATCCCAAGAGAGGGACAACTGTGGTTTCGGCCTGATCGCCCACATAGAAGGCGAACCTAGCCACAAGGTGGTGCGCACCGCCATTCACGCGCTGGCCCGCATGCAGCACCGCGGCGCGATCCTGGCCGACGGCAAGACCGGCGACGGCTGCGGCCTGTTGCTGCAAAAACCCGATCGCTTCTTCCGCATGGTGGCGGAAGAGCGCGGCTGGCGTTTGGCCAAGAACTACGCCGTCGGTATGATGTTCCTCAGCCAGAATGAAGAGGAAGCGCGCCTCAGCCGCCGCATCGTGGAAGAAGAGCTGCAAAACGAAACGCTGTCGATCGTCGGCTGGCGTGAAGTGCCGACTAACCCGGACGTGCTGGGTGAAATCGCCCTCTCCTCCCTGCCGCGCATCGAGCAAATCTTCGTTAATGCCCCGGCCGGCTGGCGCCCGCGCGATATGGAGCGCCGCCTGTTCGTGGCGCGTCGCCGCATCGAGAAACGCGTGCAGGACGACAGTTTCTACGTCTGCAGCTTCTCCAACCTGGTGACGATCTATAAAGGCCTGTGCATGCCTGCGGATCTGCCGCGCTTCTATCTCGATCTGGCGGACCTGCGCCTGGAGTCGGCCATTTGCCTGTTCCACCAGCGCTTCTCCACCAACACCGTGCCGCGCTGGCCGCTGGCGCAGCCGTTCCGTTACCTGGCGCACAACGGCGAAATCAATACCATCACCGGCAACCGCCAATGGGCGCGTGCCCGTACCTACAAATTCCAAACGCCACTGATCCCGGATCTGCAGGCCGCCGCGCCGTTCGTCAACGAAACCGGCTCCGACTCCAGTTCGCTGGACAACATGCTGGAGCTGCTGCTGGCGGGCGGGATGGATCTCATCCGCGCCATGCGCCTGCTGGTGCCGCCGGCCTGGCAAAACAACCCGGACATGGACGGCGATCTGCGCGCCTTCTTCGACTTCAACTCGATGCACATGGAGCCGTGGGACGGCCCGGCCGGCATCGTGATGTCCGACGGCCGCTACGCCGCCTGTAACCTCGATCGCAACGGCCTGCGCCCGGCGCGCTACGTGATCACCAAAGACAAGCTGATCACCTGCGCCTCCGAAGTCGGCATCTGGGATTACCAGCCGGATGAAGTGGTGGAAAAAGGCCGCGTCGGCCCCGGCGAGCTGATGGTGATCGACACCCGCAGCGGCCGCATCCTGCACTCAGCGGAAACCGACAACGATCTGAAAAGCCGCCACCCGTATAAAGAGTGGATGGAGAAAAACGTCAAACGCCTGGTGCCGTTCGAAGATCTGCCGGACGATCAGGTCGGCAGCCGCGAGCTCGACGACGCGCAGCTCGAAACCTACCAGAAACAGTTCGGCTACAGCAGCGAAGAGCTGGATCAGGTGATCCGCGTGCTGGGCGAGATTGGCCAGGAAGCCACCGGTTCGATGGGCGACGATACCCCGTTCGCCGTGCTCTCCAGCCGGCCGCGCATCGTTTACGACTACTTCCGCCAGCAGTTCGCGCAGGTCACCAACCCGCCGATCGATCCGCTGCGCGAAGCGCACGTCATGTCGCTGGCCACCAGCATCGGGCGTGAAATGAACGTGTTCTGCGAAGCCGAAGGCCAGGCGCACCGCCTGAGCTTCAAATCGCCGATCCTGCTGTACTCCGATTTCAAACAGCTCACCACGCTAGAAGGCGAATACTATCGCGCCGAGACGCTCGATCTGACCTTCGATCCGCAGCAGCAGGATCTGGAGCAGACCATTCGCGCCCTGTGCGACGAAGCGGAACGCAAGGTGCGCGAAGGCGCAGTGCTGTTGGTGCTGTCCGACCGCGCCATCGCGCCCGGCCGCCTGCCGGTACCGGCTCCAATGGCCGTGGGCGCCGTGCAAACCCGCCTGGTGGAGAAAAGCCTGCGCTGCGACGCCAACCTGATCGTTGAAACCGCCAGCGCCCGCGATCCGCACCACTTCGCCGTGCTACTCGGCTTCGGCGCGACCGCCATCTACCCGTATCTGGCCTATGAAACCCTGGCCAAGCTGGTGGACAGCCAGGCGATCGACAAGAAATACCGCGACGTGATGCTGAACTACCGCAACGGCATCAACAAAGGCCTGTACAAGATCATGTCCAAGATGGGCATCTCGACCATCGCCTCTTACCGCTGCTCCAAGCTGTTCGAAGCGGTCGGCCTGCACCGCGATCTGGCGGATCTGTGCTTCCAGGGCGTGGTCAGCCGCATCGGCGGTGCCAGCTTCAGCGACTTCCAGCAGGATCTGCAGAACCTCTCCAAGCGCGCCTGGCTGAAACGCAAGCCGCTGGAGCAAGGCGGCCTGCTGAAGTTCGTACACGGCGGCGAATACCACGCCTACAACCCGGACGTGGTGAACTCGTTGCAAAAAGCGGTGCACAGCGGCGAGTACAGCGACTACCAGGCCTACGCCAAGCTGGTGAACGAGCGGCCGGTCGCCATGCTGCGCGATCTGCTGGCCATCACGCCGAAAGGCGAACCGATCCCGGTCGATCAGGTTGAACCGGCGGAGTCGCTGTTCAAACGCTTCGACACGGCGGCGATGTCGATCGGCGCACTGAGCCCGGAAGCGCACGAGTCGCTGGCGATCGCCATGAACGGTCTCGGCGGCTTCTCCAACTCTGGCGAAGGCGGCGAAGATCCGGCGCGCTACCGCACCAACAAGGTGTCGCGCATCAAACAGGTGGCCTCCGGCCGCTTCGGCGTGACGCCGGCCTACCTGGTGAACGCCGACGTGATCCAAATTAAGGTCGCGCAAGGCGCCAAGCCGGGCGAAGGCGGCCAGCTACCGGGCGACAAAGTCACTCCGTACATCGCCAGATTGCGTTATTCAGTGCCGGGCGTGACGCTGATCTCCCCGCCGCCGCACCACGACATCTACTCGATCGAAGATCTGGCGCAGCTGATCTTCGACCTGAAGCAGGTCAACCCGAAGGCGGTGATCTCGGTGAAACTGGTGTCCGAGCCGGGCGTGGGCACCATCGCCACCGGCGTGGCGAAAGCCTATGCCGATCTGATCACCATCGCCGGTTACGACGGCGGCACCGGCGCCAGCCCGCTGTCCTCGGTGAAATATGCCGGCTGTCCGTGGGAACTGGGCCTGGTGGAAACCCAGCAGGCGCTGGTGGCCAACGGCCTGCGCCACAAGATCCGCCTGCAGGTGGACGGCGGCCTGAAAACCGGCGTGGACATCGTCAAAGCGGCGATCCTGGGCGCGGAAAGCTTCGGCTTCGGCACCGGGCCGATGGTGGCGCTGGGCTGCAAATACCTGCGCATCTGCCACCTCAACAACTGCGCGACCGGCGTCGCGACTCAGGACGACAAGCTGCGCCGCGATCACTACCACGGCCTGCCGGAACGCGTGACGAATTACTTCCAGTTTATCGCGCGTGAAACCCGCGAGATCATGGCCCAACTGGGCGTGAGCCAACTGGTGGATCTGATCGGCCGCACCGAGTTCCTGACCGAGCTGGACGGCATCTCCGCCAAGCAGAACAAGCTGGATCTGTCGCCGCTGCTGAAAACCGCCACGCCGCATCCGGGCAAAGCGGTGTACTGCACCGAAAGCAGCAACCCGGCGTTCGACAAGGGCCTGCTGAACAAAGAGCTGCTGGCGCAGGCGCAGCCGTACATCGAAGCGAAGCAGGGTAAAACCTTCTACTTCGACATTCGCAACACCGACCGCTCCGTGGGCGCCATGCTGTCCGGCGCGATCGCCGACGTGCACGGCGATCAGGGCATGGCGGCCGATCCTATTAAGGCGCACTTCTCCGGCACCGCCGGGCAGAGCTTCGGCGTTTGGAACGCCGGCGGCGTCGAGCTGACCCTGACCGGCGATGCCAACGACTATGTCGGCAAAGGCATGGCCGGCGGCAGCATCGCAGTGCGTCCGCCGATCGGCTCCGCCTTCCGCAGCCATGAAGCCAGTATCGTCGGCAACACCTGCCTGTACGGCGCCACCGGCGGCAAGCTGTTCGCTGCCGGCCGCGCGGGCGAACGCTTCGCGGTGCGCAACTCCGGCGCCATCACCGTGGTGGAAGGCATCGGCGACAACGGCTGCGAATACATGACCGGCGGCATCGTCTGTGTGCTGGGTAAAACCGGCATCAACTTCGGTGCCGGCATGACCGGCGGCTTTGCCTACGTGTTGGACGAAGATGGCGAGTTCCGCAAGCGCGTGAATCCGGAGCTGGTGGAAGTGCTGGATGTCGATCAGCTGGCGATCCATGAGGAGCACCTGCGCGGCCTGATCACCGAACACGTGCAGGCGACCGGCTCTTCCCGCGCGGAAGAGATCCTGGCCAACTGGCCGGAGTGGGCGCCAAAGTTCGCCCTGGTCAAACCGAAGTCCAGCGATGTCAAAGCGCTGTTGGGTCACCGTAGCCGCTCCGCAGCCGAGCTGCGGGTGCAGGCGCAGTAAGAGGTAGGTCATTAATGAGCCAGAACGTTTATCAATTTATCGACCTGCAGCGTGTTGATCCGCCAAAGAAACCGCTGAAGATCCGCAAAATCGAGTTCGTCGAGATCTACGAACCGTTTTCGGAAACCCAGGCCAAGGCCCAGGCGGACCGCTGTCTGTCCTGCGGCAACCCGTATTGCGAGTGGAAGTGCCCGGTGCACAACTACATCCCGAATTGGCTGAAACTGGCCAACGAAGGCCGCATCATGGAAGCGGCGGACCTGGCGCATCAGACCAACAGCCTGCCGGAAGTGTGCGGCCGCGTGTGCCCGCAGGATCGCCTGTGCGAAGGCTCCTGCACCCTGAACGACGAGTTCGGCGCGGTCACCATCGGCAATATCGAGCGCTACATCAGCGATAAGGCCATCGAAATGGGCTGGAAGCCGGACATGTCGCACGTGCAGCCGACCGGCAAGCGCGTGGCGATCGTCGGTGCCGGCCCTGCCGGGCTGGCCTGCGCCGACGTGCTGACCCGCAACGGCGTCAAAGCGGTGGTGTATGACCGTCATCCTGAGATCGGCGGCCTGCTGACCTTCGGTATCCCGGCCTTCAAGCTGGAAAAGGAAGTGATGGTCAAACGCCGCGGCATCTTCAGCGAGATGGGCATCGAGTTCCAGCTGAACACCGAAGTGGGCAAAGACATCAGCATGGAGACCTTGCTGAGCGAGTACGATGCGGTGTTCCTCGGCGTCGGTACCTATCAGTCGATGCGCGGCGGCCTGGAGAATGAGGAAGCGCAGGGCGTGTACGACGCGCTGCCGTTCCTGATCGCCAACACCAAGCAGCTGATGGGCTATGAAACCGAGCAGCACGAGCCTTACGTCAGCATGGAAGGCAAGCGGGTAGTGGTGCTGGGCGGCGGCGATACCGCCATGGACTGTGTGCGTACCTCGGTGCGTCAGGGCGCGACGCAGGTCGTCTGCGCCTACCGCCGCGACGAGGCCAACATGCCGGGCTCCAAGCGCGAAGTGAAGAACGCGCGGGAAGAAGGGGTGGACTTCCAGTTCAACCTGCAGCCGCTGAGCATCGAACTGAACAGCGCCGGCCGCGTGGCCGGGGTGAAAATGGTGCGCACTCAGCTGGGCGCACCGGATGCCAACGGCCGTCAGGCGGCGGAGCAGGTACCGGGTTCCGAACACGTTATCGACGCCGACGCGGTGGTGATGGCGTTCGGCTTCCGCCCACACCGTATGGACTGGCTGGCGGCGCACGACGTGCAGCTCGATAAACAGGGCCGCATCGTGGCGCCGGAAGGCAGCGACAACGCATTCCAGACCAGCAACCCGAAAATCTTCGCCGGTGGCGACGCGGTCCGCGGCTCCGACCTGGTGGTGACGGCGATCGCCGAAGGCCGCAAAGCGGCAGACGGCATCATGAACTACCTGGAAGTGTAAACCTTCCGTACCGCCAAAGGCCCGGCACGTTGCCGGGCCTTTGTTTTAACCGGCCACGCTTTGTAACAACCGCCCCTCTCCTCACTGCCTCAACGCGCTATAGTATTGAGTTAGCACCATTGCAGGGCGCGGCTGCGCCTGACACCGAGATAAGGATAGCGAACATGAAATGCTCCATTTCCCTGTTGGCCGGCGCGCTGCTGGCCGTCAGTTTCAGCGCCTCAGCCCTGGCGCTGGATTCGCAGGAGGTCGGTTACAATATCGAAGCGCGCGGCGCGCGGCCGGTCGTGGCGCAGTTGGGCAAGGCCGGGCAGTTCAGCGCCGTGGAAAACAGCATCCGGTTGGGGGACGACAACTGGATTGCTCTGGCGCCCAAGCTGGCCGGCGGCGGCAATGCCGGATTTACCGCCGGCATTAAATCTGCCCTCTCCGCGGCCCTGATCTACAACCCGGCGGCGGTATTGCAGGCGCTCAACAAAGGCAACGATCTGCCGCTCAATGACATCTGCACCGCGCCACCGGAAGTGCAAGGCGACACCGCCATCACCAGCTTCCGTGAGCGTGCAGCCCACGCGCTGTCCACCGTGCGCGTAGGCGATCTCAGCGCGCCGCGCGATGCCTGCATTGCCGCCTTGAAAGGCTGATCCGCTTCGTCCGGGCAAAAAAAAGCACCCCACGGGGTGCTTTTTCGTTTGTTCACGCGGGCTTATTTCACCACACGCAGCGCCGGGCGGCCACCGCGCGGCGGCTGCGGCGGTTCGTCGTCCGGGCCGTCATCTTCCGCGGTATCCGGGCGATCGCCGTCGATCACCGACATCAAGGTTTCCGAAGGGATCGTCTCATTGTCCAGACCTTCGAACACGCCTTCGCTCTCGTCGTAGGCGGCTTCCGGTTCGAACATCGTGCCGGCGCCGTTTTCACGCGCATAAATCGCCAGTACGGCTGCCATCGGCACCGAAACCTGACGCGGCACGCCGCCGAAACGTGCGTTAAACTGCACGTCTTCGTTGCCCAACGCCAGGTTGCCTACCGCGCGCGGCGCGATATTCAACACGATCTGGCCATCACGCGCGAACTCCATCGGCACCTGAACATCCGGGCGAGTCACGTCGACCACCAGGTGCGGCGTCAGCTGGTTATCCAGCAGCCAGTCGTAGAACGCCCGCAGCAGATACGGGCGACGCGGCGTCATCTGAGACATGTCCATCGCGCTTAGCCCCGGGTTTGCAGGCGCATTTCACGCTCGGCTTCGGTCAGGGAAGCCAGGAAAGCGTCGCGTTCGAAGACGCGGGTCATGTAGCCTTTCAGCTCTTTAGAGCCGGCGCCGCTCAATTCGATGCCCAGCTGCGGCAGACGCCACAACAGCGGTGCCAGGTAGCAATCCACCAGGCTGAACTCTTCGCTCATGAAATACGGCGTCTGGCCGAAGATAGGCGCGATCGCCAACAGCTCTTCACGCAGCTGACGACGGGCGGATTCCGCTTCCTGACCGCTGCTCTTCTCGATCTTGTCCATCAGCGAGTACCAGTTCTTCTCGATGCGCAGCATCATCAGACGGCTCTCACCACGGGCAACCGGGTAAACCGGCATCAGCGGCGGGTGCGGGAAGCGCTCATCCAGATATTCCATGATGATGCGGGATTCATACAGGGTCAGTTCGCGATCGACCAGCGTAGGCACCGTCTGGTAAGGGTTGAGGTCAATCAGATCTTGCGGCAGGTTATCCATTTCGACCTGCTCGATCTCGACGCTGACACCTTTCTCCGCCAGTACGATACGTACTTGATGGCTAAAAATGTCGGTCGGGCCAGAGAACAGCGTCATTACCGAACGTTTGTTGGCAGCGACAGCCATGAAAACCTCCAAGTTATCTAGAAAATACTGCGAATAGCCAACTGACAGGCTGCTATCCTGAATAATCTTGCCGCAGGCCGGCAGCACGCAGCGCGACCCGAACCCATAAAAAACCGGCCCAGGAGGTCAACTGCACGGCGAACAGGCGCAAAAGTGGGTGATAGTTTACCAGATTTTGCTTGTTTTGTGGGGGCGCTGCGGCGAATTCATGTTGAATTGTCTGATATGCCACAGATTTTAGTCGGGGACGGCGGATTTCAGGCATAAAAAAACCCGGTGAAGCACCGGGTTTTTTGCGTAAATCGCACTGCCGAAGCAGCGAAAATTAACGCTTGGAGAACTGCGGACGACGACGTGCTTTACGCAGACCGACTTTCTTACGTTCAACCTGACGAGCGTCACGGGTGACGAAGCCAGCTTTACGCAGTTCAGAACGCAGAGTCTCATCGTACTCCATCAGTGCACGGGTGATACCGTGACGGATAGCGCCAGCTTGACCGGAGATACCACCACCTTTAACGGTGATGTACAGATCCAGTTTGCCAACCATGTCGACCAGTTCCAGCGGCTGACGAACTACCATGCGGGCAGTTTCGCGACCGAAGTACTGTTCCAGGCTGCGCTGGTTGATAACGATGTTACCGTTGCCCGGCTTGATGAAGACGCGAGCGGCGGAGCTTTTGCGGCGACCAGTGCCGTAGTATTGATTTTCAGCCATTGCCATTAATCCCGATTAAATGTCCAGAACTTGCGGTTGCTGTGCCGCGTGATTGTGCTCGGTGCCCGCGTAAACTTTCAGTTTACGGAACATAGCACGACCCAGCGGGCCCTTTGGCAGCATGCCTTTAACCGCGATTTCAATCACGCGCTCAGGACGGCGGGCAATCATCTCTTCAAAGGTCGCTTGCTTGATACCACCGATGTGGCCGGTGTGGTGGTAGTACACTTTGTCTGTACGCTTGTTGCCGGTTACAGCAACTTTGTCAGCGTTCAGAACGATGATGTAATCACCGGTATCCACGTGCGGGGTGTATTCCGCTTTATGCTTGCCGCGCAGGCGACGAGCCAGTTCAGTAGCGAGACGGCCTAAAGTTTTACCATCTGCATCAACAACGTACCAGTCGCGTTTTACGGTTTCTGGTTTAGCTGTAAAAGTTTTCATTAGAAAGCTTACCCAATAATTAGTTACACGTTGGTGAACACCCAAACGCTCGAAAACAGTTGAGGCTCACACGACCATACAAGTCCAGCAAACCTACCCCTTCGAATAGCCATTGCCGGCACTATAAAGTTTTTGGGAAAAAAAACTTTGTTGTAACGTGGGGTCGCAAGATTATAGAGAAGTCGCTCACAAAGATCGAACGGTTTTTGAATGGAAAATAAATTTATCGCCGGCGGCGGACAACCGGCGATATGGCGGCGGCAAGCCCGGCAGATTCAGGGCAGATGCGGCAGCTTGAGGTACTCTTCGCTCTGCATTTCCTGCAGGCGCGACAGGCAGCGCTGGAATTCAAATTTCAGCTGCACCCCCTGATAGATCTCGAACATCGACGCTTCGGCGCCGATCACCAGCTTGATGTGCCGTTCGTAGAATTCGTCCACCAACGCCAGGAAACGGCGCGCGGTATTCTCTTTCAGCGGCCCCATTACCCGCACATTATACAGGATCACGCTGTGATACAGCCGCGACAGCGCGATGTAGTCTAGTTGGCTGCGCGCCTCTTCGCACAACGTGTGGAAATCCACCGCCAGCACGCCGTCCACCGAACGGATCGCCTGCAGCGGCCGATGGTTGATCTGCAGCACCGGCGCGTCCTCCCCCGCCTTGCCCGCCAGCTTGACGAACATCCGATCCAGCGTCTCGCGCGTCTGGTCGCTCAGCGGCGTCAGGTAGAGGTGCGCCTGGGTCAGGGTACGCAGACGATAGTCGATGCCGGCGTCGACGTTCATCACGTCGCAGTACTCGTTGATCAGATCGATGGCCGGCAGGAAACGCGCCCGCTGCAGACCGTTGCGGTACAGATCGTCCGGCGGGATGTTCGACGTGGCCACCAGCGTGATGCCGCGCGCGAACAGCGCCTGCAGCAGCGTGGCCAGCAGCATGGCGTCGGTGATGTCGGACACGAAGAATTCGTCGAAGCACAACACATCGGTCTCGGCCTTGAAGCCGTCGGCGACGATTTCCAGCGGGTTTTCCCGCCCTTGCAACTCGGTCAGCTCTTCATGCACCCGCAGCATGAAGCGATGGAAGTGCAGACGCATTTTGCGATCGCCCGGCAGGCTGTGGAAGAACATGTCCATCAACCAGGTTTTGCCGCGCCCGACGCCGCCCCACATATACAGCCCCTGCACCGGACGCTGCGGCGCCGTTTCGCCGCCCTTGCCCAGCAAGCGATTGAGCTTGCCGCGCAGCCCGCCGGTCGGCGCGCTCGCCGCAGGCTTTTGCAGCAGGGCCTGATAAATGCGATCCAGTTGAGTAACGGCCCGACGTTGAACCTCATCGGCCTGATATTCCCCCGCGTCCAGCGCCTGCTGGTAGCGAGATAACGGTGATAGTGCCTGCATCTGTTCGATGTTCCCTAAGAACGCTTAGAAATTATTTAGCCAACGTTGGCGGCAAGTTGATGCCGATTCGCACCGTTATCGCCACAAATGCCCACTGCGGGCGCCGCTGAAAACCCTGTAAAAATTAGGTGGAAGCGCATCAGGATTCCACTCGGACAAGGTTAACGGTTATAGTGGATATTATTAAGTGAAAAATCCCTGCGGAACAACGAAGTCAAAATAGGAGTCATCATGACCTGGGAGTATGCGCTGATTGGTTTGGTCGTCGGTATCGTGATTGGTGCGGTGGCGATGCGTTTTGGCAACCGTAAATTACGTCAACAACAAGTCCTGCAGAACGAATTGGACAAGAGCAAAACCGAGCTGGAAGAGTACCGTCAGGAGCTGGTCGGCCACTTTGCCCGCAGCGCCGAGCTGCTGGACAACATGGCACGCGATTATCGTCAGCTGTATCAGCACATGGCGAAAAGCTCCAACAACCTGCTGCCGGACCTGCCGATGCAGGAAAATCCGTTCCGCTATCGCCTGACCGAAGCGGAAGCAGACAACGATCAGGCGCCGGTGGAAATGCCGCGCGACTATTCGGAAGGCGCCTCCGGCCTGCTGCGCGGCCAAAGCGCGCGCCGCGACTAATATCCCTTCGCCCGCGGGGCCACCCGCGGGTTTTCCCCCGTTTACCGTCTTGACCTTCCCTCGCATTACCTTTACTGAACTTTGCACGCAAATTCACGGTCTTACCCTTCACTATGACAAGGTGATTGCCTTATCATCAAATTTTCATCGGCAGGTATTGAGAGAGTTATCATCAATGAAGAAAAAGTCTTTAATTCTTAGTGCATTGGCAATTAGCCTCGGCCTGACGCTCAGCTCCGTACCGGTGGCCAACGCGGCCCTGCCCGTCGCCGTTCAGGGGCAGCCGCTGCCGAGCCTGGCACCGATGCTGGAAAAAGTCCTGCCCGCCGTAGTGAGCGTGCATGTCGCTGGCACTCAGGTGCAGCGTCAACAGCTGCCGGAAGAGTTCAAACGCTTCTTCGGCCCTAACTTCCCCGGTCAACAGCAGAGCTCCCGCCCGTTTGAAGGGCTGGGTTCCGGCGTCATCATCGACGCCACCAAAGGCTATGTGCTGACCAACAACCACGTCATCAACAACGCCGATAAAATCCGCGTGCAGTTGAACGACGGGCGCGAGCTGGACGCCAAGCTGGTTGGCCGCGATGAGCAATCCGATATCGCCTTGCTGCAGCTCAGCGACACCAAAAACCTGACCGCCATCAAGATGGCCGACTCCGATCAGCTGCGCGTCGGCGACTTTGCCGTCGCGGTCGGCAACCCGTTCGGCCTGGGCCAAACCGCTACCTCCGGCATTATCTCGGCGTTGGGGCGTTCCGGCCTGAATCTGGAAGGGCTGGAAAACTTCATTCAGACCGACGCCTCGATCAACCGCGGTAACTCCGGCGGCGCGCTGGTTAATCTGAATGGTGAGCTGATCGGCATCAATACCGCCATTTTGGCGCCGAGCGGCGGCAACGTCGGCATCGGCTTCGCTATTCCGAGCAATATGGCGCAGAACCTGAGCCAGCAGCTGATTGAATTCGGCGAAGTGAAACGCGGCCTGCTGGGCATCAAGGGCAGCGAAATGACTCCGGATATGGCCAAAGCCTTCAACACCGACGCACAGCGCGGCGCCTTCGTCAGCGAAGTGTTGCCGAAATCCGCCGCCGCCAAGGCCGGCATCAAGGCCGGCGATATTCTGGTTTCCGTCGACGGTAAACCGGTGAGCAGCTTCGCTGAGCTGCGCGCCAAGGTGGGCACCACCGCGCCGGGCAAAACCCTCAAAGTGGGCCTGCTGCGCGACGGCAAACCGCAGGAAGTCTCGGTCACGCTGGACAACAGCGAGAGCGCCTCGACCAATGCCGAAACGCTGTCGCCGGCGCTGCAGGGCGTCTCCCTCAGTAACGGCGCGTTGCCGAGCGGTGACAAGGGTGTGAAGGTGGAGAACGTGGATAAAGGGTCAACGGCGGCGCAGATCGGCCTGCAGAAAGGCGACGTGATCATCGGCGTCAACCGTCAGCGCGTGGACAACATCACTACGCTGCGCAAAGTGCTGGAGGCCAAGCCACCGGTGATGGCGCTCAATATCGTGCGCGGTAACGAAACCATTTATCTGCTACTGCGTTAATTTGTGCAAAAACCGGGCTCGGTGACATACTGCGCCCGGTTAACTCATGCTATCCTCCGAACATCGTTCACCACACCACGAAAACTCCATGTTTGCTAAGCTCTTGCGTTCTGTCGTTATCGGTCTCATCGTTGCCGGCCTGCTGTTGGTCGCTCTGCCCATGCTGCGCTCTTCCAACGGCCTGTTTGCAGAGAAAACCGAGAATACCAGCGACGAAACGCCGGTGAGCTACAACAAGGCGGTGCGCCGCGCCGCCCCCGCCGTGGTGAACATCTACAACCGCAACCTGAACGGCGCCGCCAATGTGCTGTCGCTCGGTTCCGGCGTGATCATGAACGAACGCGGCTATATCATCACCAACCGCCACGTGATCAAAGACGCTCAGCAGATCACCGTGGTGTTGCAGGATGGCCGCCGCTACGAAGCACTGTTGGTCGGCTCCGACGGCCTGACCGATTTGGCGGTGCTGAAGATCGATCCCGGCAATTTACCGGTGATCCCGACCAATAAAAATCGCGTTGCCCACGTCGGCGACGTGGTGCTGGCAATCGGCAACCCGTATAACCTGGGGCAAACCGTGACTCAGGGCATTCTCAGCGCTACCGGGCGCATCAGTATGAGCACCACCGGCCGCCAGACGTTCCTGCAGACCGACGCATCAATCAACCGCGGCAACTCCGGCGGCGCGCTGGTCAACTCGCTGGGTGAGCTGATCGGCATCAATACCCTGACCTATGACAAAATCACCGACGGCGAAACGCCGGAGGGTCTCGGTTTTGCCATTCCGATCGAGCTGGCCACCAAAATCATGGACAAGCTGATCCGCGACGGCCGCGTGATCCGTGGCTATTTCGGCATTCAGGGCAAAGAGATCATTCCGCTGCGCTCCTCCAATTCCGGCATCGATCGCCTGCAGGGCATCATCGTGACCGAAATTACGCCGAACGGCCCGGCGAGCAGCGCCGGTTTCCAGATCAACGACATCATCATCAACGTGGATAACAAACCGGCGGTGTCCGTGCTGGAAACCATGGATCAGGTAGCGGAGATCAGACCGGGCACCGAGATACCGGTCATCGTGCTGCGCGACGGCAAACGCATTACGCTGAAAATGACGGTGGGTGAATTCCCGGAAGACAGCAATTAAAAAAGGGCCGGCATTGATAGCCGGCCCTTTGATTTTCATCCTGCCGACGCAGCCGCGCCGGCGCTAATGCCTTACTCGCCTTTCACACGCTCGATGTTCGCACCCAGCGCGCGCAGCTTGTCTTCAATACGCTCATAGCCGCGATCGATGTGATAGATGCGATCGACGACGGTCACGCCGTCGGCGATACAGCCGGCGATCACCAGGCTAGCGGAAGCGCGCAGATCGGTCGCCATCACCTGAGCGCCGGACAGCTGCTCAACGCCATGGCAGATCACGGTATTGCTCTCGATTTCCGCGTGTGCGCCCATGCGGATCAATTCCGGCACGTGCATGAAGCGGTTTTCGAAGATGGTCTCGGTGATAACGCCGGTGCCTTCCGCCACCAGGTTCAACAGGCTGAACTGGGCCTGCATGTCGGTCGGGAAGCCCGGGTGCGGCGCGGTGCGCACGGTGACCGCTTTCGGGCGTTTACCGTGCATGTCCAGGCTGATCCAGTCTTCACCCACTTCGATATCGGCACCGGCTTCGCGCAGCTTGGCCAGCACCGCATCCAGCGTATCCGGGCGGGTGTTGCGGCACATCACTTTGCCACCGGAAACCGCGGCGGCGATCAGGAAGGTCCCGGTCTCGATGCGGTCAGGCAGCACGCGATACACGCCGCCGCCCAGACGCTCGACGCCTTCGATGGTGATCTTGTCGCTACCGGCGCCGCTGATCTTCGCGCCCAGCGTATTGAGGAAGTTGGCGGTATCGACAATTTCCGGCTCACGTGCGGCGTTCTCGATAACGGTGGTGCCGGTCGCCAGAGTCGCGGCGCTCATGATGGTTACGGTCGCGCCCACGCTCACCTTGTCCATGACGATGTGCGCGCCCTTCAGACGGCCCTCGACGGACGCCTTAACGTAGCCTTCTTCCAGCTTGATCTCGGCACCCAGTTGCTCCAGGCCGGTGATGTGCAGATCGACCGGACGCGCGCCGATCGCGCAGCCCCCCGGCAGGGAAACCTGACCGCGGCCGAAGCGCGCCACCAGCGGCCCCAGCGCCCAGATGGAAGCGCGCATGGTTTTCACCAGATCGTAAGGGGCGCAGAACTCGTTCACGCCGCTGGCGTCCACGAAGACCGAACCGTTGCGCTCAATCTTGGTACCCAACTGGTTGAGTAGTTTAATGGTGGTGTCGATGTCCTTCAGCTTAGGGACATTCTGCAGCTCGACCGGCTCTTCCGCCAACAGGGCGGCGAACAGGATCGGCAGGGCGGCGTTTTTGGCCCCGGAAATAGACACTTCACCGCTCAGGCGGGTCCGACCCTGCACACGAAATTTATCCATCTGACTACTCTCTGTTATCTAATCTGAAGCTGCCCGCCCAGCAGGGCAAACAGCCTTAAAATCCGTTGAGTTTGCGGTCTCGCTGCCACTCTTCAGGGGTGTACGCCTTGATAGACAAGGCATGAATGCGGTTGTCAGCAATGTATTCCATCAGCGGTGCGTAAACCGTCTGCTGTTTTTTGACGCGGCTCATGCCGGCGAACAGTTCACCGACCACGATCGCTTGAAAATGGCTGCCGTCGCCCGTCACATGTGCTTCATCCAGTGCCAATGCCTGCATCAGCACGTCTTTAATCTCGTTGGTTTCCATAGTATCCAGTTCTGCCGCTAAAGGATCATAAACAGCCTAGTATCTTAGTGGAATACGATGTTTTCTTAAACTAAAGAAAAAGCCCCTGCATAACAGGGGCTTTGTATCGTTTTACCACGCAATGGCGGCGTAAAACGCCGCTAACCGACGGTATCGACAGGCATTATCGCCTGCAGGTTGTAGAGCGCGATCAGCGTTTTCAGGCGCTCGGTGGCGCCGAAAATTTTCAGCGCTACGCCGCGTTGGCGCTGCTCTTCCTGCAGATGCAGCAACAGCGCCAGCCCGGCGGAGTCCACGCGCTGCAGTTGCGCCACGTCGATCGCGGTTTTATCCGCCATCAGCGCGTCGCGCTGCCGCCACAGCGGCTGCAGCGTTTCCCGATCCAGTTCACCGCGCAGGATCAGCGTCTGCTGCTCTGATTCGAAGCTGAGCGCTGCCGACATCAGTTTTTCTTGTCCAGCGTGATAGGCTGCGCGGCGGCGGCCTGCAGCTGTTTGGTCAGGCCGTCGATGCCCTGAGTACGCAGCGTAGACGCCCACTCGTTCTGCTTGGTGGTGATCATGCTGACGCCTTCGGCGATCATGTCATACGCCTGCCAGTAGCCGGTTTTGCTGTTCTTGCGCCATTGGAAATCCAGACGCACCGGCGGACGGCCGCCGTTGTCGATGATGGTGACGCGAATAGCCACGATATCGGCATTGCCCAGCGGCTGTTCAGGCGCGATCTGGTAAGTCTGGCCGTGATACATCGCCAGCGCCTGGCCGTAAGCCTGCTCCAGGTAAGCCTGGAAGGCGGTGAAGTAAGCTTCGCGCTGCGCAGGCGTTGCCTCTTTGTAGTAACGCCCCAGCACCAGCGCGCCGGCGTATTTCACCTGCACGAACGGCATCAGTTCCTGATGCACGATGGCACGCAGGTAGTTCGGGTCCTGCTTGATCTTCGGCTGTTCGTTCTTCAAACGGCTGAAAGTCTTCTGCGCCGCGTCTTGCATCATGCTGTAAGGATTGGTTTGGTCGGCTGCGCTCGCCAGCGGTGCAACCACCAGCAGAGCCACCATCAGTAAACGTTTAAACATGCAGGTATCCTCTCTTAATGATTTGGAACAGCGGGTTGCGGTGCGGCGCCGGCAGCCGGCTCAGCGGCCGCGTCTCCCGATTTGGCGCTGTCCTGACCGCCGCTTTTATACAGGAACTGGCCGATCAGGTCTTCCAGAACCATGGCTGATTTGGTGTCCTGAATGGTACCCCCGTCTTTCAGGATGGTGGTACCCATCTCAGGATCTTCAAAGCCCACGTTAAGCGCCAGGTATTGCTCGCCCAGCAGGCCGGAGGTGCGGATCGCCAGCGAGCTGGTATCTGGGATTTGGTCGTACCTTTTCTGGATATCCAGCGCCACGCGCGGCGTGTAGGTTTTCGAATCGAGTTCGATGTCAGCCACGCGGCCGATCACCACGCCGCCAATCTTCACCGGCGAACGCGGTTTCAGGCCGCCGATGTTGTCGAACGTTGCGTAAATGCGGTAGGTCGGCTCGCTGCCGATCGATTTAAGGTTCGCCACCTGCAGGCAGATAAACACGATGGCGCACAGCGCGATCAGCATAAATGCCCCAACCCAGATTTCACTCTTCTTCGTTTGCATCGAATCAATTCCCAAACATCAGTGCTGTCAGCACGAAATCCAATCCCAACACCGCCAGTGACGAATGCACCACGGTACGCGTCGTCGCCCGGCTAATCCCTTCAGAGGTAGGCACGGCGTCGTACCCGTTGAAAATGGCAATCCAGGTTACGGTAATGGCGAATACCACGCTCTTGATCAGGCAGTTGAGCAGATCTTTTTTCCACTCCACGGCGCCCTGCATCGCCGACCAGAAGAAGCCGCTGTCGATGCCTTTCCAGTCCACGCCGACCACCGAGCCGCCCCAAATGCCGATCGCCACGAAAATGATGGTCAACAGCGGCATGCTGATCAGCCCCGCCCAGAAGCGCGGCGCCACGATGCGCCGCAGCGGATCGACCGCCATCATTTCCAGGCTGGAGATCTGCTCCGTCGCCTTCATCAGGCCGATTTCCGCCGTGAGCGCGGAACCGGCGCGGCCGGCGAACAGCAGCGCCGTGACCACCGGCCCCAGTTCGCGCAGCAGCGACAGCGCCACCATCATGCCGAGGCTGGCCTCGGCGCTGTAGGTGGTGAGCACGATATAGCCCTGCAGGCCCAGCACCATGCCGATAAACAGCCCGGAAACCATGATGATCAGCAGCGACTGCACGCCGACGCTGTAGAGCTGTTTCAACAACAGCGGCCACTGCTTGCCGGGTTCCGGCCGGCCAATCAACGCGTTGAACAGCATCAACCCGGCGCGGCCGAAGCTGGCGCTGGTGTTGATGCCACTGCGCCCCAACGACGCTAACGCTCTTAATAACATGAGCTTATTTACTCCCTAAGCCTAGCAGTTCGGCCTGATAATCCCCGGCCGGATAGCGGAACGGCACCGGCCCATCCGCTATACCATCCAGGAACTGGCGCACGCGCGCATCAGGATTGTTCTGCAATTGCTGCGTGGTGCCTTCAGCGATCACCCGGTGATCGGCCACGATGTAAGCGTAGTCAGCGATGCTCAGCACCTCCGGTACGTCGTGCGACACCACGATGCAGGTAATGCCCAGCGCATGGTTCAGCTCGTCGATCAGCTTGACCAGCACCCCCATGGTGATCGGATCCTGGCCAACGAAAGGTTCGTCGAACATGATCATTTCCGGGTCCAGCGCGATCGCACGCGCCAACGCCGCCCGGCGCGCCATACCGCCGGAAAGCTCATTGGGCATCAGCTGAGCCGCGCCGCGCAGCCCCACGGCTTCCAGCTTCATCAGCACCGTGCTGCGCAACAAAGGCTCCGGCAGGTTGCTGTGCTCGCGCAGCGGGTAAGCCACGTTTTCGAATACGGTCAAATCGGTAAACAGCGCGCCCGACTGGAACAGCATGCTCATCTTTTTGCGCGCGTCGTATAACTGACGGCGGGACAACGCGGGAATGTTGTCGCCGTCGAACCAAATCTCCCCGCTGTCCGGCGCCAGCTGGCCGCCTATCAGGCGCAGCAGCGTGGTTTTGCCGATGCCCGATGGCCCCATGATCGCCGTGACCTTACCGCGAGGCACTGTCAGGTTGATGTCTTCAAATATCCGTCGGTCGCCGCGCGAGAAGCTCATGTCGCGCACTTCGACCAAATTATCTGCCTTTTGGAGCATGTTAATGGACCCTTTACGACTCATCTTTTGCTGAATCTACCCGTGATGTTAAAGCAATGGGCGCAATCCGTCTCATCTTTACAAAAACTTACTGCCATTTCGCAACCAATGGTGCCATTGGTTTTACTTTTCCGCGCCACCCGGTCAAAATTGGCGCCATAACGAAAAAAAACGAAACTGTTCAACAATTAGCCGGGAAAAACCGTTGCTGCGGCTCAAACGCGCGCAACGGAGGGCAAGCAATACCGCCGCATTGACGGCTTTAACCAACGAACCGGGATAATACCCGACAAAGGACCCTGCATGTTTCTCGCGATAGCATTATTAATCGTTGGTTTATTTCTACTGGTGTATGGTGCAGACCGCTTAGTTTATGGTGCTGCCGTGATTTCCCGCTCGCTCGGCGTACCGCCGTTGATCATCGGCATGACCATCGTCGGCATCGGCACGTCGCTGCCGGAGCTGATCGTGTCCACCACCGCCGCGTTGAACGGGCAGATAGATATGGCCGTTGGCAACGTATTAGGGTCCAACATCACCAACATCTTATTGATCCTGGGGGTGGCGGCGCTGATTCACCCGCTGGCCGCGCGCTCCGAGATACTGCGGCGCGAACTGCCGCTGATGTTAGCGGTCACAGTATTGTGCGGTTTCGTGTTGATGGACGGTACCCTGAGCAGGCTGGACGGCGTGCTGCTGCTGACCGCCGCCGCCGGCTTCATCTTGTTGATGCTGAAAATCGCGCGGCTGGCGCAGCGCGAGGGCAGTGACAGCCTGACTATGGAGCAGATCGCCGAACTGCCGCAGGACAGCAGCAATACCGTGGCGGTGCTGTGGCTGGTGCTGGCGTTTATCATTCTGCCGCTCTCTTCCAGAATGGTGGTCGATAATGCGACGGTGATTGCACACTATTTCGGCCTGAGCGAACTGGTGGTCGGTTTGACCATTATCGCCATCGGCACCAGCCTGCCCGAACTGGCCACCTCCATCGCCGGGGCGCTGAAGGGCGAGGATGATATGGCGATTGGGAATATCATCGGCTCCAATATTTTCAACACGGTTATCGTGCTGGGCGTACCCGCCCTGCTGTCGCCGGGCAGCGTGGATGCCGCCGCCTTCCAGCGCGATTACTGGGTGATGCTGGCGGCCAGCGTGCTGCTGAGCGTGCTGTGCATCGGCCGCAAACATCGCATCGGCCACCTGGCGGGCGCGCTGTTATTATGCGGCTTTATTGCGTATCTTGCGGTGCTGTTCTTTAACCCTTTCAGTACTTTCGGCTAAACCGACGGGAATGAGTATGTCGAACATTGAGTTGCAACCGGGCTTCGATTTTCAACAGGCCGGCAAAGAAGTGCTTCAGATAGAGCGTGAAGGGCTGGCTCAGCTCGACAGCTACATCAACGCGGACTTCACTCGCGCCTGCGAAACGATCGCCGCCTGCGGCGGCAAAGTGGTGGTGATGGGCATGGGCAAATCCGGCCATATCGGCTGCAAGATCGCCGCGACCTTCGCCAGCACCGGCACCCCCTCATTCTTCGTTCACCCGGCGGAAGCCAGCCATGGCGATTTGGGCATGGTCACCCCGCAGGACATCGTGCTCGCCATCTCCAACTCTGGCGAGTCCAGTGAGATCCTGGCGCTGATCCCGGTGTTGAAACGCCAACAGATCACCCTCATCTGCATGACCAACAATCCGGAAAGTTCGATGGGCAAAGCGGCGGATATCCACCTGTGCATCAAGGTGCCGCAGGAGGCCTGCCCGCTGGGGCTGGCGCCGACCACCAGCACCACCGCCACGCTGGTGATGGGCGATGCGCTGGCCGTCGCGCTGCTGAAGGCGCGCGGTTTCACGCCGGAAGATTTCGCGCTGTCGCATCCGGGCGGCGCACTCGGCCGCAAACTGCTGCTGCGGGTTAGCGATATCATGCACAGCGGCGACGAAATGCCCCACGTCAGCGCCGACGCCTCGTTGCGCGACGCGCTGCTGGAAATCACCCGCAAAAATCTGGGCCTGACGGTTGTCTGCGACGACCTGATGAAAATCGCCGGCATCTTCACCGACGGCGACCTGCGCCGGGTGTTCGACATGGGCATCAACCTGCACGAGGCGAAGATCGCCGATGTCATGACGCCGGGCGGCGTGCGGGTGCGCCCCAACATCCTGGCGGTCGATGCATTGAACCTGATGCAACAACGCCACATCACCGCGCTGCTGGTTGCCGATGGCGACCAACTGCTGGGTGTGGTACATATGCATGACATGCTGCGCGCCGGCGTCGTTTAATTAAGGAATAGAACGGAATGGGTATGGTAGAAACCTGCTACGGGCCGGTAGAACAAGAGGTTATGGCGCGTGCCGGTAACATCCGCCTGTTGATTTGCGACGTTGACGGCGTGCTGTCGGACGGCCTGATCTTCATGGGCAACAACGGTGAAGAACTGAAGGCGTTCAACGTGCGCGATGGCTACGGCATCCGCTGCTTGAAAACCTCGGACATCGAGGTGGCGATCATTACCGGACGCTCCGCCAAGCTGCTGGAAGACCGTGCGCAAACGCTCGGTATCACCCATCTGTATCAGGGGCAGTCCGATAAGCTTTTGGCCTTCCGTGTACTGTTGGATAAACTGTCGTTAACGGCGGATCAGGTCGCCTATATCGGCGATGACCTGATCGACTGGCCGGTGATGGCGCAGGTCGGCCTGGCGGTCGCGGTGGCGGACGCCCACCCGCTGCTGACGCCGCGCGCCCACTACGTCACCCGCATTGCCGGCGGCCGCGGCGCGGTACGCGAACTGTGCGACATCATTCTTTTGGCTCAAAATAAGCTGGAGGACGCCAAAGGGCTGTCGATATGAGTAAAACCAAACTGTGGATCACCATCCTGTTGACGGTGATCGTTCTGGCGCTGATCGGCTGGAACATGACGGACTTCAGCGACGACACGGCCCCGGGCCCGGTCAACGATCAGGATCCGACTTACCAGAGCCAGCACACGGTCACCGTGGTGTACAACCCAGCCGGCAAGCTGAATTATAAACTGGTGGCGGAAGATGCGAAGTATTACACCGCCGGCGAGCTGAGCTGGTTCACCCAGCCGGTGATGACGCTGTTCGATGAGAATGCGGTGGCCACCTGGTCAGTTCGCGCCGATCGCGCCAAACTGACTAAAGACCGGATGCTGTATCTGTATGGTCACGTCGAGGTTAACAGCCTGACCACCACCTCGCAGCTGGAAAAAATTAAGACGGACAACGCTCAGGTAAACCTGGTCACCCAGGACGTCACCTCCGATGACGAAGTCACGCTTTACGGGACCAATTTTACCTCTAACGGCATGAAAATGCGTGGGAACCTGCGGACCAAAACCGCTGAGCTGATTGATAAGGTTAAGACCAACTATGAAATTCAGAACCAAAAACCAACTCCGTAACCTGTTGCTCGGCAGCTTAGTTTTGGCCGCCAGCGCCCCCGCTCTGGCGCTGAAATCCGACTCCAGCCAGCCGGTCAGCATCGACTCGCTCAAGCAGTCGTTGGACATGCAAAGCAACGTCAGCACCTTCACTGACAACGTGGTGATCAAACAGGGCACCATCGATATTCGCGCCGACAAGGTGGTCGTCACCCGCCCGGGCGGAGATCAGAATAAGACCTATATTGAAGCGTTCGGCAACCCGGTAACCTTCTACCAGATGCAGGACAGCGGCAAGCCGGTCAAAGGCCACGCGCAAAAAGTGCGCTACGACGTGGCGACCCAGCTGGTGACCCTGACGGGCAACGCCTATCTGGAGCAGCTCGACAGCAACGTGAAAGGCGATCGCATCACCTATCTGGTGCAACAGCAGCAAATGCAGGCGTTTAGCGACAAAGGCAAACGCGTGACAACGGTTCTGGTACCGTCGCAGTTGCAAGACAAAAACGGGCAAAAAAAGAGTAACTAATCACTTATGGCAACACTCATCGCAGAAAACCTGGCGAAAGCCTACAAGGGCCGTAAAGTTGTCGAAGACGTCAGCCTGAAAGTGAAATCCGGCGAGATCGTCGGCCTGCTCGGGCCGAACGGCGCCGGTAAAACCACCACCTTCTACATGGTGGTCGGCATCGTGCCGCGCGACGCCGGGCGCATCGTGATCGACGAAGAAGACATCAGCCTGCTGCCGCTGCACGCCCGCGCGCGCCGCGGCATCGGCTATCTGCCGCAGGAAGCGTCGATCTTCCGCCGCCTGAGCGTGTACGACAACCTGATGGCGGTGCTGGAGATCCGTCCCGATCTCACCAGCGAACAGCGCGAAGACCGCGCCAAAGAGCTGATGGAAGAGTTCCATATCTCCCATCTGCGCGACAGCCTCGGCCAGGCGCTGTCCGGCGGCGAACGCCGCCGCGTCGAAATCGCCCGCGCGCTGGCGGCCAACCCGAAATTCATTCTGCTGGACGAACCCTTTGCCGGGGTGGATCCGATTTCCGTTATCGATATCAAGAAAATCATCGAGCACCTGCGTGACAGCGGCCTGGGCGTGCTGATCACCGACCACAACGTGCGCGAGACGCTGGACGTGTGTGAACGCGCCTACATCGTCAGCCAGGGCAAACTGATTGCCCACGGCACGCCGGATGCTATTCTGGCCGACGAGCAGGTTAAACGCGTTTATCTGGGCGAAGAGTTCCGCCTCTAAGCGCCGGCGCGCCCTGCGGGGCGACACCGTTAACGGAAGTAGACAGAAAACTATGAAGCAAGGTTTGCAACTCAGGCTCAGCCAACAGCTGGCCATGACACCTCAGCTCCAGCAGGCGATCCGCCTGCTGCAGTTGTCCACGCTTGAGCTTCAGCAAGAGATCCAGCTGGCGCTGGAGAGCAATCCGCTGCTTGAACAGACCGATCTGCACGACGAAATCGACGCCAAAGAAACCCAGGAGACCGAGGGGCTCGATACCCGCGAGGCGCTGGAACAGAAAGACATGCCGGAAGAGCTGCCGCTGGACGCCACCTGGGATGAGATCTACACCGCCGGCACACCGTCCGGCACCGGCACCGACTACAGCGACGACGAGCTGCCGGTCTATCAGGGCGAAACCACCCAAACGCTGCAGGATTATCTGATGTGGCAGGTGGATCTGACGCCGTTTTCCGATACCGATGCCGCCATCGCCACTTCCATCGTCGACGCGGTGGATGACACCGGCTATCTCACCGTCCCGCTGGAAGACATCCTGGAAAGCCTGGGCGACGAGAACGTGACCCTCGAGGAAGTCGAGGCGGTGCTGAAGCGCGTGCAGCGTTTTGATCCGATCGGCGTCGCCGCGCGCGATCTGCGCGATTGCCTGCTGGTGCAGCTCTCCCAATACGCCAAAGATACGCCTTATCTGGCCGAAGCGCGGCTGATCATCAGCGAGCATCTGGATCTGTTGGCCAACCATGACTTTCGCAGCCTGATGCGATCAACCCGGCTAAAAGAAGATACACTGAAAGAAGCGATGCTGCTGATTCAGTCGCTCGATCCGCGCCCGGGGCAGTCGATCAATACCGGCGAATCGGAATATGTGATTCCGGACGTGCTGGTACGCAAGACGCAGAACAAATGGACGGTCGAGCTCAACGGCGACAGCGTGCCGCGTTTGAAGATCAATCAGCAGTACGCCGCGCTGGGCAACAGCGCCCGCAGCGAAGCCGACGGCCAGTTTATCCGCAGCAACCTGCAGGAAGCCAAGTGGTTGATTAAAAGCCTGGAGAGCCGCAACGAAACGCTGCTGAAGGTCACCCGCTGCATCGTCAGCCAGCAGCAGGCGTTCTTCGAGCAAGGCGAAGAGTTTATGAAACCCATGGTGCTGGCGGATATCGCCCAGGCTGTGGAGATGCATGAATCGACGATCTCGCGCGTTACCACGCAGAAGTTTCTGCACAGCCCGCGCGGCATTTTCGAATTGAAATATTTCTTCTCCAGCCACGTGAATACCGACAGCGGCGGCGAAGCCTCCTCGACGGCGATCCGCGCGTTGGTGAAGAAATTGATTGCGGCGGAAAACCCCGCCAAACCACTCAGCGACAGCAAGCTGGCCACCCTGCTCGCCGATCAGGGGATCATCGTGGCCCGGCGCACCGTCGCCAAGTACCGAGAGTCTTTGTCCATCCCGCCGTCGAACCAGCGTAAACAGTTGGTTTGACCTCTATTGAGAAGGAAGACACTATGCAGCTCAACATTACCGGACACCACATCGAAATCACCGATCCGTTGCGCGAGTTCGTGAACAACAAGTTCGCCAAACTCGAACAGTATTTTGATCGCATCAATCAGGTGTATGTTGTATTAAGTGTGGAAAAAGTGCAGCAAATTGCGGAAGCAACGGTGCACGTGAATGGAGGCGAGTTGCACGCCACCTCGGAAGACGAGAATATGTATGCCGCAATTGATACGCTGATCGACAAATTGGCACGTCAATTGAACAAACATAAAGACAAATTGAAGCAACACTGACACCCTAACCCATTCCGTGAGGTTGCCTCCGTCGCCGCCTCGCCCTTCGGCGCGTGACCCGCATGGGTGACGCGCCGAACGGTAATCAGGGTTAAAACCGACGAAAAACCGCCTTGCCGGGCGCGCCCGGCGGCGCGGTTTTAAGTGAAGATGAGATGAACAACGAATATATGCAATTAAGCTCGGTGTTAAACATCGAGTGCACCAAAAGCTCGGTACACTGCACCAGCAAGAAACGGGCTTTGGAAATTATCAGCGAACTGGCCGCCAAACAGCTCAATCTGCCTTCGCAGGTGGTGTTTGACGCGGTTCTCACCCGGGAACGCATGGGCAGCACCGGTATCGGCAACGGTATCGCCATTCCCCACGGCAAACTGGAAGAGGACACACTGCGGGCCGTTGGCGTGTTTATCCGTCTCGACCAACCCATCGCTTTCGACGCTATCGACAACCAGCCGGTCGACCTGCTGTTCGCGCTGCTGGTGCCTGCCGATCAGTGCAAAACCCATTTGCATACCCTGTCGCTGGTCGCCAAACGCCTGGCCGACAAAACCGTATGCCGCCGCCTGCGCGCCGCGCAAAGCGACGAAGAACTTTACCAAATCATCACCGAGTGATACCCGGTCGGCGTGACTTCCAGCCCGGATAACGTTACTGTTTCACGATGATGGATCCGGCCTCGGCCGGAATAACAAAGTTTACACCGGTGGCGATGAACGCCACCGCGATGCCAGGGGAGTTGCCACATGGTGCTGATGATTGTCAGCGGCCGTTCCGGTTCCGGAAAATCCGTCGCCTTGCGGGCGCTGGAAGACATGGGTTTTTACTGCGTTGACAACCTGCCGGTAGTTCTGCTGCCGCAGCTCGCCAATACGCTGGCGGAACGCAATATCTCCGCGGCGGTCAGCATCGACGTGCGCAACATGCCGGAATCGCCGGAAGTGTTCGAATACGCGATGACTCAGCTGCCGGACAGCTTCTCGCCGCAGCTGCTGTTCCTCGACGCCGATCGCAACACGCTGATCCGCCGTTACAGCGACACCCGCCGCCTGCACCCGCTCTCCAGCAAAAACCTGTCGCTGGAAAGCGCGATCGACGAAGAGAGCGATCTGCTCGAACCGCTGCGCTCCCGGGCCGACCTGATTATCGACACCTCGGAAATGTCGGTGCACGAACTGGCCGAAATGCTGCGCACCCGCCTGCTCGGCAAGCGCGAGCGCGAACTGACGATGGTGTTCGAATCCTTCGGCTTCAAGCACGGCATTCCGATCGACGCCGACTACGTGTTCGACGTGCGCTTCCTGCCTAACCCGCACTGGGATCCGAAGCTGCGGCCGATGACCGGTCTGGACAAGCCGGTAGCGTCGTTCCTCGATCGCCATACCGAAGTGCATAACTTCATCTACCAGACCCGCAGCTATCTGGAACAGTGGCTGCCGATGCTGGAAACCAACAACCGCAGCTACCTGACGGTCGCCATCGGCTGTACCGGCGGCAAACACCGTTCGGTGTACGTGGCGGAACAGCTGGCCGATTACTTCCGCTCGCGCGGCAAGAACGTGCAATCGCGCCACCGCACGCTGGAAAAGCGCAAGCAATGACGGTCAAACAGACGGTTGAAATCAAAAACAAGCTGGGCATGCACGCGCGCCCGGCGATGAAACTGTTCGAACTGGTGCAAAGCTTCGACGCCGAAGTGATGCTGCGCAACGAAAGCGGCACCGAAGCCGAAGCCAGCAGCGTCATCGCGCTGCTGATGCTGGACTCCGCCCAAGGTCGGCACATCGAAGTCGAAGCGACCGGCCCCGATGAAGTCAACGCGCTGGCGGCGGTGGTCGAGCTGTTCAACTCCGGGTTTGATGAAGATTAGTCGCTGAGGGCACTTCTGCGCCCAATCACTCACATGCCCCTCAACTCCGGCTCAGGCAGTCCAGCGCCACCGCTTTGAAGCTGTCGAAGCTGTCGCTGCCCAGCAGGCGGCTCATTGAGCGTTCACGCACGAAGGTGACGAACAGCTCGTAGATCGCCATCGCCTCTTCATAGTCGCTCTTGCTGATCGCCAGCAGGAAAATCACGTGCGCGATCTCACCTTCCCCCCAGGCGACCCCCTGCGGCGCTAGCAGCGTCACTACCACGGTCTTTTTCGCCAGCAGCCCCAGCGAGTGCGGCAGCGCGATGCCTTCACCCAGCAGCGTGGAGACGATCGCCTCACGTTCGACCAGCGACGGATAAAAGTCCGCGCCGACGTACCCTTCCTGCTCCAGCTGGCCGCACACCCGGCTGAACAGCTCCGCCTGCGTCAGCGGCTCGTTGAGCACCATGAAATGCTCGGCGTCGAAAAACTTCTCCAGCATGTACGGTTTGGTGCGATCCACCAGCACCAGCTTGCCCAGTTGCTCCAGCTGATAATCGGTCGGGAACGGCGACATTACCACCACCGGCTTGTTCTTTTCGCCGATGCGGGCGTTGGAAATCACGAAGTCTTCGTCGATGTGCGCAAGCATCTCGTAATCGCGCAGCGAGACGATGCGCGTCATCACCAGCTGCGGGTACTTGCGCGCAATCTGCGCCTGGATCATCCGCACCGTTGAGTTGCCGGTATCGCACACCAGCATCACCTGCGGGTGGCGTTCATAACCGATGTTGTAATGCCGCTCCAGCCCCACGCCAATATGTAACACCAGATAGCCTATCTCGTTCTCGCTCAGGGTATAGGGGGTGTATTTGCCCCAGCTGGAGACCGCCGCCAGCGTCACGTCGTAAGCCATCGGATAGTGCTGCTTGATATTGGCCAACAGCGGATTGGGGATGTTGATCTGGTATTTCACCCGCGTAATCATGGTTTTGATATGGGTAAGCAGATCGGCCCGCAGCTGCTCGTCGCCCTGCAGGTTGTAGTTATAGTGTGCGTTGATGTAGGACAGGATGTAGTCCACCAACGCTTCTTCATCGTCGGCATTGATCTCGGTCGGTTGCACGTCCTGCACGCGGCGCGCGGCGATGTTGACCCGCAGATAGGCCTCTTCGGCCATCGAGATCTCTTTGCCGGAGGCCGCACGCAGCTCCGCCGCCAGGCGGGTCGACACCTGGCGCACCGCGTCGTCGCCGTCTTCCACCTCGAAGTCCGGCAGCGGATAGCCGTCGTTGATGCGCCGCAGCGCCACCGCGCAGTAGAAAATCAGGTACTGTTCGCCCTCATCGGTCAGGCGAATGGCATATTGCGACAACAGCGGATGCAGCAATCCGGCGAACGCCGCTACCTGCGGCTGCAGCAGGATCTCGTTGTTGAGCAGCGGGTTCTCGGCATCGGCCAGCTGCAGCTGGAACAGCAGATCGGTGAGGCAGGCGCGGATCGCCATCTCGGCGCCGAACAGCTTCATGCCGTAGCGCGGTTTGGTTTCGATCGTCAATTGATAGTGCGCCAGACGTTCCCTCACCTCAGCCATGTCGTTTTGCAACGTGCCGCGGCTGACGAACCACTCGTCGGCCAGATCTTCCAGTTTAAGGGAGAAGGCTGAGGTCAAAAAACGCACCAGCAGATAATGCACCCGCTCTTGCGCGCTGCGCGGGGTAGCATGCTTGCGGCGCTCCTGATGCTGCAGGGCGCTGAACAGCGCGGCGTTATCGACCTGCAGGCGATAGCCGGCCCCACGGCTATGCACGAAACGCGCGCCGTACTTGTCCAGGATCTCGTTCAGCGCGGTGATATCCGCCCGCACCGTGCGGGTTGACACGGCGAAACGCTTCGCCAGCTCATCCTGCGGCAAAGTCTCGGTTTGCAAAGCATCGAACAAGTAAGCCAAACGCGGGTAAGGAAATCGCACCATTCTGTATCCGTCAATCAGGCGGCCCACCCGGCGAACCGGGCGGGCCACGGGTTACTTCGCCGGCGGCAGAAACGCCATTTGCGAGGGGCTGCCGATCGGCAGATAGCCGCCCACAAAGCTGAGCTTGCCGTCCGTCGGGTTGACGCTGAAGCGAGTGACGTTATCGCTGCGCTGGTTCAACGCATACAGATAGCGGCCATCCAAGCTCAGCGCCAGCGAACGCGGGTAATCGCCGCGGGTCCAGGTTTCCGCCACCGGTTTCAACTCGCCGCCGGCGCCCACGCTGAACTGGGCAATGCTGTTATGCAGCCGGTTGGCGACGTACAACGTGTCGCCGTTCTTGCTGAGCGCCAGCCCCGAAGCGAAGCTGGTGCCCTGATAGTCGGCGGGCAGCGCGGAAACTGCATGCAGTTGTTTCAGAGTACCTTTTTGGCGATCAAAACGGTAGCTGGTCAACGTCGAAGCCTCTTCGTTCACCAGCAGCACGGTGTCGCCATCCGGATGAAACACAAAGTGACGCGGGCCGGCGCCGGCGGACGAGGCAGCGATCCACGGTGGATCGTTCGGCGTCAGCCGGCCGCTCGAGGCGTCAAAGCGCCATTGGTAGATGCGATCCAATCCCAGATCGGTAGAGAACACAAACTTGCCGCTGGGATCGCTGGCGATCATATGGGCATGCGGGCCGTTGTGATCGCTGATGGCGAAGCTGCCGTTCACCGCCGCCGCCGGTTTGGCCGCGCCCGCCGGCCCCTGCTGTTGCTGCACCGAGCTGGCGGCGCCCAGGCTGCCGTCCGCTTCAATCGGGAAAGCCGCCACGCTGCCGCTGACGTAGTTCGCCACCAGCAGATGGCGGCCGTCCGGCGTCGAGGAGAGATACACCGGCCCTGCCCCCTGCGAATCCACCTGGTTGAGCTGCGTCAGTGCGCCATCGGCCGGATTGACCCGGTAGGCGGTGATGCCGCCGTGCTTACCGCCGTTGAAATCGGCCACTTCGCTGGCGACATACAGCGTTTTGCCGCCGACGCCCAGCGTCAGCTGCGCCGGATTCGGCACGTTGCTGACCAGCGTGGCGTGGCTCAGCGCGCCGCTGGCCGGATCGACCTGCACCCGGTAAACGCCTTCGCCGTTGGGATTGTAGGTGCCGATATAGGCAAAATGAGATGACGTGGAGTTCATTGCATCCTCAGCATGCAGCGCCGGGCCGGTCACGGCCAGCAGCGCCAGGAACAACGCGGTGCGTCGGGTTGGAACCTGCCAGTGTCGCATAGTAATCCTCAGTATATATCCGTCATCTTTCAAGCCGCAGCGTTGTTGGCTGCCCGCACTCACCCCAGTCACTTACTTAAGTAAGCTCCTGGGGTGAGTGCGCTTGCCGCCTAGCTGCAACTTGAAAGCTATAGGCTATAGGTAACGGCGGCGCGGCATGCCGCGCCACGGGAAAACCTTCGCCTCCCAGCGTTTACCTCATCCCATTGTGCGTTCAGCCCACCAGCGTTTTGGTCATCGCCAGTAGGGTTTTCACGTCCTGCGGGCGCGTGTCGCCGCTGGCGGCGTCGATGATCGAACTGTAGATATGCGGGATCACGCGTTTCACGCCGGCCGCCAGCGCGATCTCGACGATCGGCTCAAAGTTCTCCAGATCGATGCCGCCGGTCGGCTCCAGCATGAAGTCATGCTCGGCGCAGGCCTTGGCTACGTACTGGTATTCGTCCTTGCACTTCAGGCCGCCCATCGGGAAATACTTGATGGAGCTGCCGCCCATGTCTTTCAGCAGGGCGATGGCGGTTTCCACCGGCACGATGCCGTCCGGCGCCGCGGCGCTCAAGGGGCCGGTAGAGATCTTCACCCAACCGACGCGGCCGGTCGGCGACACCAGGCCGTTGACCACGCTGTCGTTCTGGCCCAGCAGCGCGCGGCTGGCGCCGACGCCGGTAAACACCTGGTTAACGTGCTGCGGCTGCACCTGCTGAGCGATCAGGCTAACCATCGCCGACTGCTTCGGATCGCCGGCGCCCAGGCCGACCGAGAGCGCGTTTTCAATCAGGCGCGCATAGCGCAGCATGTCGGTCACCGCGCTGTCGACGTCCGGGTAGTTCTTGGAGAGCACGCCCACCAGCACATGGCCTTCCGCCGCGGCGTAGATGTCCTGCGCGTTGGCTTTGGAGCCGGCCAGCACGTTCAGGCAGACGCGGTCGCGATAGTAGTTAGGCTGCAGCTTCATGCTTGTTTCTCCGTAAACAGGTTTTTGATACAGCGAAAGACGGTCATCAGCTGTTGCTCGTCGACGCTGCGCACGTCGACCTCAATCTTACCCTCGTTGGCCTTATAGCCGCGGAAGTAGATGGCGATGTCGCCGGTTTTCAGCGCCTGGACGATGTCATAGGTCGACCGTCCCAGCACCGCCTCATCAAAGGTGATCTCGGCGCGGGCGATATCGCGGCCGGCGCTGTCCCAGACGGTCTTGGCGCTGACGCCGGTCAGGGTGTTGAGGCTGTTGAGGAATGGCGTCATCCGCTCCACCATCTGTTGCCCGGTGGTTTTCTCAAGCGTCAGATAGCTTTCAATCGCCTGCGTCAGGCCGAGGATGCCCTCTTTACCGACCTTCATCGCCCGGCCTATGCCGCCGGATTGCAACTTCACCCACTCGACGTACTGTTTCTTGCCGACAACCAGACCGCTGGTCGGCCCCTCGATGGCTTTGGCGCCGC
Organism: Serratia bockelmannii; assembly: GCF_008011855.1. Lineage (GTDB taxonomy): Bacteria > Pseudomonadota > Gammaproteobacteria > Enterobacterales > Enterobacteriaceae > Serratia > Serratia bockelmannii. The sequence goes on along the minus strand of NZ_VOUX01000003.1, from coordinate 107,268 downwards.
TGTAGATCACCAGATCGGCCCCCATCTGGTAGTAACACATCAGATCTTCTTCCGCCGCGGCGTCGACGATCAGCGGCAGGTTATGCTTGCGCGCCACCACCGCCGCCTGTTCGACGGACAAAATGCTTTTCTGCACGCAGTGGTGCGATTTGACGTACAGGATCGCCGCAGTCTGCGGCGTGATGCAGGCTTCAATCTGCTCCGGCGAACATTCGTTGGCGTACCCCGCCTCCACCACCTTGCCGCCGCCCAGCGCCACCATGGTGTCCACCGGCGCGCCGAAGTTGACGTTGTGGCCGCGCGGCAGCACGATCTCGCGCGGCACGGTCACCGGCATCGAGTGCAGGTTCACCAGCAGATTGGCGTTATCTTTGACGATCACGGCAGCCACCGACTGGGCGATGCCCGCCGAGGCGCAGGAAACGATCACCGCGTCCTCCACATTGAGCAGATCGGCGATGTAGGCGCCGGTCTTATTGACCAGATCCTTGATTTCGAAATAGTGGTTCAGACCGTAATCAACGGCGTCGATCACGTCCTGGCGCGGCGTAGAAACGCCGAGAATGGTCATGCGGCCGGAGGTGTTGATCACCTGCTTCAAACCGTATTTTTCATAAATCGAAGACATGGCTTGCCTCCCCTTGTTCGGTTAATAGGATTTCCCCGGCCACCACGGCGGCCAGCGGCACCAACAGCTGTTCGCCCTCGGCGGTTTGCCCTTCGGCGTCGGCGAACACCTGCGGTTCCCGGCGCAGTTCAAACAGCGTGAAGTCGGCGTCATAGCCCGGCTCCAGCCGCCCTTTGCCGCTCAGCTGCAGCGCCGACGCAGCGTTCTCCGTCACGCAGGCGATCACCTGCGGCAGCGTCAGGCCGACGCTGAAGAATTTGGACATCACCGTCGCCAGGCTATGCACCGGTCCGTTCATGCGGTTGCGGCAGTAAATATCGGAGCTGATGGTGTGCGGCAAAATACCCAGCGTGATCGCCTGGCGCGCCACCTCGAAGCTGAAGCTGGCGGTGCCGTGCCCCACGTCGAGCAATACGCCGCGCCGCAGCGCGCGCTGGATAGACTCGCGCAGCGTGCCCGCCGGCGTCAGAATGCGGTTCGGTTTGCCGTTGTAGCAGTGGGTGATGATGTCGCCGCGGGTCAGCAGATCGGCGATCTCGTCCAGATCCGGCGGGTTATTGCCGATATGCACCATCAGCGGCAACTGGCGGTTTTCCTGCTGGATCTCTTTGGCCAACACCAGCGGGCGAGTGCCGTTCTTGCCCACCACGCTGCTGCTCATGCGCGCCTTGATGCCGATGACAAAGCCGGGGTGGTTGGCGATGGCCTGGCCGGCCTCGTGCTTGTCGATGTCCGTCATCTCCGCCAGCTCGTTCTGCCGCAGCAGGCCGATGCGCGAGATATTGAGGAAGGCGAAAACGTTGGTTTTAGCGCTGCGCGTCAGCTGATAAAAAGCGTCGATATCGTCGGCGCCGGTGCTGCCGGCATCGACCACGCTGGTGACGCCGCTGGCGACGCCGACCCGATCCGGCTCGTCATGATAAATCGGCGATTCGGGATAGCAGTGCACGTGCGCATCGATCCAACCGGCGCTCAGGCGGCAGTTGCCCGCCAGATCCAGCTGGCGAACGGCGCGGACATCCGCCGCCAGCCGCCCCACCGAGGCTATTTTGCCGTCTTTCACCGCCAGATCGATCAGCGTATCGTCCGCCAGTCTGGCGCCTCTGATTACTAAGTCATACATACCGCATTGCTCCTGTTAGCCCGGGCGCCGCCGCAGCATCGGGCGGCGCCTGGCGCAGGCCTCTTAAGAAATGGCTACCGGGAAGATCGCCCCCAGGATCATCGCGCCGAGGATCGCTCCGCCGGTGATCGGTTTACCCCAGATATAGAACAGCAGCGCGCCGAGCAGCGAACCGATGCCGATCGGGATCGAGGCGGTCATCGCCGACAGGATGATCAACGGCCCGAGGAAGCGGCCCGAGGAGTTGCCCGCCCCCATCATCACGTCCGCCCCGTAGGTGGAGTTGCTCTGATTGATGGTGAATTTACGCGCCAGAATGATCACGTAACCGATCGCCAGGCCGATGATCAGGCCGGTGGCCAGCGAAGCGGCGAAGTTGGCGACCGGGAACACGATGCCGGCCCCCAAAAGCAGCGCCGGTACGCCCAGCCCGACGCCGGTCTGGATCGCGCCGCCGATGTCCAGGATGCCCACCAGCGAGCCTTCGATGATGCGCGCGAACAGGAAGCTGGCGCCGAACGCCGCCACCGCGCCATACACGCCGGTATCCATCCCCGCCCGCAGCATGGAGACGAAGGCCACTTCGTTAAAGGCGCCGATGCCGTACAGGTAGTACATGTGCGTCCCGGCGAACACGCCGGAGGACAGCAGGCCAACAAAAATCGGGAATGACCAGTCGGCGTACCAGAAGCCTTTTTGGGTTTGTTCTTCCATCATCCCGCTCCTTATTTACCGCTCAGGGTATTGTGAATGGCGTCCAGCCAGCCCGGCACGCCGAGGCTGAAGGACTCGAGAACTTTCATGTCGAAGCCGCGGAAGAAGCCGCTCAGCACGAACAGCAGCACGATCACCGCCATCATGATCTTGGTGATCTTGTTCCAGCCGCTCTCTTCCACGCCTTTGCCGATCAGAATGCCCAGCACCAGGCCCGGTACGGCGTTGCCCATGATCAGCTGCGCCAGGCCGCCGAAGATGGTGCCCCAGAAGCCGGAACGGCGCCCGGCGTCGATCGCCGCCAGCCAGAAGATCACCGGCATCACGGTATTCACCAGCAGGTTGGCCGCCGGCACCAGCACCTTGATCGCGGTGACCTGCAGCGCGGCAGGCACGGCGGAAGCGGTGGTATTGAGGAAGGCCACCACCAGCATGCCGATGATGCCGCAGGCGATGGCCATTTTTTTCGGATCGTGCAGCGTTTGCGCCAGATTGCGGTTCTTGACCATCAGGGCCGCCGCGCCCCAGTGCGGGATGATGCGGTGATCGACGTCCTGCGTGAAGGAACCCGCCGCTACGGAAGACGCCCAGGCGTTGAAGAAGAAGCCCAGACCGAATGAGAAGTGGGAAGCCGGATCGCCCTCGCAGGAGTTCAGCTCGCCCAGGGTGCGAAACGCCCCCATGCCCTGTGTTGTCGGTGCGTGGAACATGCGTGCGGCGCCGGCCCCTACGCCGACTCCCACCAGCCCACCGATAATTATCGATTTAAATAAGATGATTAAAAACATCAGTATACCCTTTCATTTATGCTAACGTTTTTATTTCGTGACGAAGACAACCTTCTCGGTATTGATAATGGTTACGTTCACGGTTATTTCCAGAGAAACGGCATAGCTCTTTCTTTCACGCGGCAAAAAGAAGAAAAGAAATTTCTCTTTAGTTATTTTCTCTTCCGCTTTCACTACGCTGACGTCCTGCGGCTCGATGCGCAGCAGAATATTGTTGGTGGACTTTAATACCGCGCCCTGCACATTAGCCAAGGCGGAAGCAAAAGCTTTCGCTTTGCTGTCGCCTTTACCCTCCACCTTTACCGATGTGGTATATTGCTCTTTCATTATGGGTTGCCATGTTTTTTGACGTAGGCTTCCACCAGTTTCTGGCCCAGCTCTTCTTTATCCATAAAGCCGAAACCCAGCACGTTGCAGCCTTCATTAATTGCCGTCACGCCCTCTTCCACCGAACGCATGCCGTATTTGGCTTTGTAGCCGTATTTGGTTTGCGCGGTAATCGCGCCGGCGCCACCGCTACCGCAAAAAGAGATGCCCAGCTGCGCGTTTTCCGCTTTCATGACGTCGCCCAGCTTCATGTCCGCCGCCACGCCGGGGATAACCACCGCTTTTCCGCCTGCGTTTTCAACACCCTGGCCGACTTTTTGCCCTTTGCCCAAACGATCGCCGATCACTACGGTAATTTGACCCATGTTATATTCTCCTGATTTAAATCGATGCATTAACCGCTATGCGTTATTATCTTTCGCCACTTCGAAGTGCACTGACAATAAATAGGCTTCTTCGATAGGCAATGTGTCAAACTGATCCACCACGCGCTCCGCCATTTGCATGGATTCGGCGGAGATTTCGTCGAACAATGATTTATCTACCTCCGGCAACGGCTCGCCGGTTATTGAACGCAGCACCATGGCAAGAATATGCGATTCCAGCATCTGTTGCTGCACCGCATTGGTATAAATATTTTCAGCATTCAGCATCGCGGTAATATCCGCCAACACCCGAGCGGTGATCGCCCCGGCCTCGCTGACATCGGATTGTTCAATTTCTTTTATCGAAGCAGATCCATCATTCACTTTTCAGTACCCCTAGATCCCACATTAATCAGTAAGCCGTAAAGCGCATCACCTGAATAACCCGCTTTCTGTGATGTCTTTACCCTACTCCCGGTAGGATTTTCTGTGTAGACCGGTTTTTTCCAGTTCGAAGTGGAAATCGAATGACGCGTGGAGATCCATTTCGCAAAACGGCGCTGCGGCGAAAAAGTGAATGAGATAACAATTACATAACCCGGCTAACGGTTTTTTTTGCCTCGATTGACGATAAAAGCCTTCGTGATCGGGATCTCTTTCTTTTCTTGCCCCAACCGCCTACTATCACTAGGACAAATCGACATTACCCACACCCCCGCTCCTCTGGCGCGGGGGTGTTGCTTTGTGTTGTTTTTCCGAATTTATGGGCGCACAGACTGACGCCCTTTGATTTGACTGGAGAGTGGAATGACCAAACCCATCATTACTATTAATGAGCTGGATGCGGAACGCCTGGATGCGCTATTGGAACAACCGGCCTTTGCCAATACCGACGTCGCCGCCGCGCTGAACGACGAATTGGATCGCGCGGAAATCCTGCCGCCGGAGAAAATGCCGGCCAACGTGGTGACCATGAACAGCCGCGTTCGTTTTCGCGATCTGCACACCGATGAAGAGCACGTGCGCACGCTGGTTTACCCGGCATCGCTGAAAGACAGCCACGATCAGCTGTCGGTGATGGCGCCGCTGGGCGCAGCGCTGCTTGGCATGCACGTCGGCAAGCAGATCTCCTGGCAATTGCCGAACGGTGAAGAAGCGCGGATTGAAGTGCTGGAGTTGTTGTACCAGCCGGAAGCGGCGGGCGAATACCACCGTTAAGCGGTTTTCAGGGCGGCATCCGGCCGCCCTTTCTGTCTCAGACGCAGATAGCGATCAGCACGGCGATCAGCAGCAGCACGTAGATTTTGGCATGCAGCGCATCGCTCACCTTCGGCAAACAGCGCCTGGCAAACACGATCCCCGCAATCCCCGCCACCACCAACAGCCCCAGAATGTTCAGATTGACGTAGCCCAGATACTGCGGCCCGCTCATCTCGCGCCACCCCAACACGATATACATCAGCGCCCCGATCACCGCCACCGGGATCGACAATGGATTGGCGGCGCTGACGCAATATTTCATGTCGTAGCCGTGGCGGCGCAGCAGCGGCACCGTCATGACGCTACCGCCCACCCCCAGCAGCGTGGCGATGCCGCCTATCAGCGGCCCGCCGCCCCACAGCGTGACGGGGGACAGGTCGGCGCGCGCCGGTTTGACCAGAAAACCCCGGCGGAACAGACAGTCGGCGATGGTCACCGCCATATAGACCACAAACAGCCCGCGGATCACGCCGTCCGCCAGCAGTGAGGAGGCGAACGCGCCCAGCGCAGCGCCGATGCCGATGAAAAAGATCAGCGGCACGATGGTTTCGCGCAGCAGGTTGCCGCTGCGCCAGTTGGTCAGCGTCGCGTAACTCGCGTTGAGGATCATCACCGCCGTCGAGGTTGCCACCGCGATATGCATCGCCTGGCCGGGCTGCTCGCCCGACACAGAGATCAAGTGATAGACGAAAGGCACCACTACAAAGCCGCCGCCGAAGCCGAACAAAATGGTGGTTATGCCGGTCAGAAAACCGGCCCCCAGTACAATCAACGTTTCAATCATGGCCGTGCGCCCGCACGAAGTCGTCGAACCCGGCGCAGAACTGCCCCGCCAGCGGGTGGAAGCGATCGCCGACGAACAGCCCCAGATACTGCTCACGCACGGCGTCATGGTCCACCAGCTCAATGCCCGCCTGTTCCGCCTGCGCCAGCGTCTGCGCATCCGGGAAACCCCAGTAGCGCGAATCGCCCTGCTTTTCCGCCGTTATCGCTTCGCTGTGCTCCGCCCGCATCAGCTGGCGCGCCAAAAAGGTGCCGCTTTGTACGCCCAGCAACATCATGTTTTCCAGGAACGACAGATCGTGGCGCAGCTCGGCGGGCAGACGGGCGATCACCGGGCCGGCGTCCCAGTGCTCATCCATTTCATGCAGCGTTACCGCACAGTCCCTGTCACCGTTCATCATCGCGCGGAACAGCGTCATCACCCCGCGATAGCGTGGCAAATCTCCCGGATGCAGGTTCCACAGCAGCTTGCCGTGTCGGCTGAAGGCGCGCACATAGTCGGCGGAAAATTTCTGATAACAGCGTAAAGAGATCACCCCGTCCATATGGCCCAGGCTGCTGATAAACGCGGCGTCATTGATGTCGAGAACGCGATGCGCTTTGACCCCGGCGGCGGCCAGGAACAGAGCCGGCGGCTGATAGGCGCCCTCACAGGCGGCGGCGTTGCGGCCAACGAACGGGAACACGAAATCATTCAGCACCTCGCGCTCATACAGCCCCAGGCGGCGAACCGCTGGCTCCTGCGTGCGCCCGGCGCTTTTCGCCAGGGGAAAATACACCGTAAAAGTACACTCGTCCCTCAGGGCGGCGATCAGATCCTGACACACCAGCCAGGAGAAAATGTCGTTGCCGACAAAGAGCGCTACGTTTTTCATACTTCAGCCTTCTTTGCATTGAAAATAGGGTTGTTGAACACGATCTTGCTGATATCCCGCGTGATGGATTCCATCGCCGAGGTGTAAAACAGATCGCCCTTGGCGGGCGCGCCGAGCGAGTAGAGATGCTGCTCACGGCCGCGTCGGTCGGCGATTTTCAGCGTGTGCGGGTTGCACTTCACGCCGCCGAACAGGTTCTCTTGCACCAGCCCGTCTTGCAGCAGCTGATGGCTCAGGCGGTTGGGCGGCAGTTGATAAGAAGGCGTGGTGCAGTTGAACAGATACTGCGCATGCACTCGCGTCTCATGGCAACGAAGGATAAACCCGTCCGCCCCCTTACTGATATCCACCAGGCCGCCGCAGGCACGCAGGCGTTGGCTCTCCAGCGCCGCCACGATCTTGCTGGCGTTCTTTAGCGGCATGGCATGTCGATTGCGCATCCAGGAGGAGTTGTAAAAGCGCATGAAGACCTGCCGGTTGTTGGCATCCATCTTGACCCAGGCGGCGCACACCGCCGGGTGGATCGCCGCCAGATAGCTGCAGATATGCTCCCGGGCAAAACGCGCGCGATCGAGACTGTCTGCCAGATCGCGATAGCAATCGCGCCTTTCCCCCAGCGCCGAGAGCACCGTCAGCCGCTCCGGCCCCGGATAGTGGCGCGCCAGCGCGGCATTGATCGCATGTACCAGCTGATGCGCGTCAATAAAATCGCGGCCGGCGACAAAGCGCCGCAGCGCCTCAACAAACGCTTCCGGCGGCGGACGCATCAGCGCCGGCTGCACGCTGGGGAACAGGCCCGAACGCGACAGGGCACAGATGTCGGTCGCCCCCAGGCGCTCCATCAGCTCAACGATGGCGTCAATCGCCGTCAGGCTGCAGCCGATCACGCCGATGCTCGAATAAGGGTTGATCGGCGGCAGATCCTGGTGGGCCTGATAAGCGATCACGCCATCCACCGGATAGAGACATTCCGGCGGGTTGTGCCCCGAACACAGCACCAGCGCATTCATCTGTTCGGCGCTGCCACAGGTGGTGGTCAGCCGGTAGCCGGCTTCGAGCGGCGCGATGGCATTTACTTCGGCGGTCACGAAATTCAGCGCGACGTTACTGTCCGCCGCCATATAAATCGTCATGTCGCGAATAAAATCGAGATATTCCCGATACAGCCAGCGCGGCGGATAACGATCCTGGCAAAACTGCGGGAAATGCATGGCGATCCAATCAACGAAGTGCGTGTCGTCGAAAATATCCGCCGACATATTTTCCGGCGTCATATTTAATATATGGCTGTCAAAATCGCTGCTGTATGCCATTCCGCCCTTGAAGCCCTGCTTGTCGAACACCGTCAGGGAAAGCGGCCTTTTGCAATGATTAACCGACTTATTTTTTATAAAGTTATACGCAAAAGCGATCCCAGCGGCTCCGCCGCCAACCACACCGAACTTATACATGAAATATCACCTTATAGTCATTGAACTGCGCTAAGAACTATTGCTTCAGGTGTTGGAATAAAATGACGTTTTATTCCTTATTAACTTCTTGTATTGCGAGAACGAAAACCTTCGTCCCACCCCGGTGTGAAAACTTGCACGGGCTTTATGGCCGATAAAATAACGGCACCGCGAACAAGCATTATTTTTCTGCCCCGATAGTAGGGCGGCGGCCGCTGGCTTGCTTTATATGAAAGGCCAACTATCATTGCGTTTCGGCCAATCTGCCCGCCAAAGGAAACACATGCGCAACGTCCGCATTGATGACATCGACCACGTAACGCGCGCGGTGATCGCCATCGGCACCGATTATCCGCCGGGACACCTGCTGCCGATGCACAGCCACCGGCGCGCGCAGTTGCTGTACGGCGCCACCGGCGTCATGCACGTTTTCACGCAGCAAGGCAATTGGGTCGTCCCGCCGCAGCACGCGGTATGGCTGCCGCCGCAGATGCCGCACGCGGTGAGGATGGTCGGCGTCACCACCCGCAGCCTGTACCTCGAACCCGGCGCGTTGCCCGCCGAACGGCCGCAGGTATGCCAGGTGGTCAGCGTCACTCCGCTGATGCGCCAGCTGTTGATGGCGGCGGTGGATATGCCGCTGGAGTATGAACAAGAGGGGCGCGACGGAGCGCTGGCAACACTGCTGCTGCATGAGCTGGCCAGGCTGCAGCCCTTGCCGTTGCACATCCCGCTACCCGCCGATCCTCGGTTAGGCGAGCTGTGCCGCGCCTTTTTGCAGCACCCCGACGCCCACGACTCCGCGCAGCGGTGGGCGCCTCGTCTGTACATGAGCATTCGCACCTTCAGCCGCTTCTTTCGCGCGCAGACCGGCCTGCCGTTTTCGCAATGGCGCCAGCGCGCCTGCGTGGTACTGGCGTTGGCGCTGCTGGCCGAAGGGCGCAGCGTAACGCAGGTGGCGATGGAAATGGGATATGACAGCAGCGCGGCGTTTTCAACCATGTTTCGCCGCGTGCTCGGGCAGGCGCCCTCCTCCTATTTGACGGAAGACGGGCGCGACGGTTGACGGATTAGCGGAATTTCTTGTGGTTGGCGTCGCGGGTTTGCTTGAAGCCCTGCGCCAGCTGCTTCGCTTCGGCGACTTTGCCCTGATTGGCCAGGGCCAGCGCCTGATCGATCTGGCCGATCAGGGTATCCAACCCGCTGCGGAAATCTTTCATCTCCGGGCTGTCGGCGGCTTTGTCTTCCAGCTTCGGCGGAGTGCCCTGTTTGGCATCCTGCGCGGCGGCGCGCATGTTTTGCAGGCTCTGTGTGAGGGTAGCGGCGGAATCGGTATTCAGCACCGTTTTATAGTTTTCCGCCAGGGTGTCCATATCGTCGCCCAGATCGGCAGCGACCGCCAGCGAACTGGCTGCCAGCAGCGTCAACGCCGCCAGCGCTTTCAGGGTATTCTGCATGTTTGCTCACCTTCCAGTTATTGTTTTAATTAACCCACCGTTACCATAGGCAAGGCCGGGCAAAACCGAAACCGGAGATTTGTAAGCAAGGTTGAGACGGGATAACGCGCGACCGGCGGGCGCCGGCCGCGCAGAGGATCACTGACCGGCGATCTTCATTTCCGGCAGTAGCACCGAACCGCACTGGATATTGCTGCGGGTTTCAATATCGCTGCCAACGCTGACGATGTTGCGCAGCATGTCTTTCAGGTTGCCGGCAATGGTGATCTCGCTGACCGGGTACTGGATCTCGCCATTTTCCACCCAGAAACCGGCGGCGCCGCGCGAGTAATCGCCGGTGACGCCGCTGACGCCCTGGCCCATCAACTCGGTGACCACCAGGCCGGTGCCAAGCTGTTTCAACATGCCGGCGAAGTCAGCGCCCTGCCCCGCAATGCGCCAGTTATGGATGCCGCCGGCATGGCCGGTGCTGTGCAGGCCCAGCTTGCGCGCCGAGTAGCTGGTCATCAGCCAGGTCTGCAGCACGCCGTCCTTGATGATATCGCGTCGCTGGGTGCGCACGCCCTCACTGTCGAACGGCGTCGACGCCAGCCCTTTCAGCAGGTGCGGATGCTCCTCGACGGTCAACCATTCCGGCAGGATCTGTTTGCCGAGCGAGTCCAGCAGGAAAGTGGATTTACGGTAGACGCTGCTGCCGCTGATGGCGCCCACCAGATGGCCGAACAGCCCGGTGGCCACTTCGGAGGCAAACAGCACCGGTGCCTTCATGGTCGACAGTTTGCGCGGCGCGAGGCGCGCCAACGTGCGGCGGGCGCACTCCTGCCCCACCCACTCGGGGCTGTGCAGATCGCCCATCGCACGGCCGATGGTGTAAGCGTAATCCCGCTCCATATCGCCGTCCTGCTCAGCAATGACACAGCTGGACAGCGAGTGGCGGCTGGAACAGTAGCTTTGCAGCATGCCGTGGCTGTTGCCGAACACCTTGATGCCGTAGTGGCTGTTGAAGCTGCCGCCTTCGGTATTGGTAATGCGTTTGTCCGCCGCCAGCGAAGCCTGCTCGGCGCGCGCCGCCAGCTCGATGCCGCGCTCGGCGTCCAGCTCGGTCGGGTGGAACAGATCGAGATCCGGCGCCTCGAACGCCAGCAGATCTTTCTCCGCCGGGCCGGCGCAGGGATCTTCAGAGGTGTAGCGCGCGATGTCCAGCGCAGCCTGTACGGTGCGGGCGATGGCATCCGGGCTGAGATCGGTGGAAGAGGCGCTGCCTTTGCGCTGGCGGTGATACACGGTGATGCCCAGCGCGCCATCGCTGTTGAACTCGACGTTTTCCACTTCGCCGAAGCGGGTGCTGACGCTGATGCCGGTCGATTTGGTGACCGCCACTTCCGCCGCGTCGGAACCGGCGCGGGCCAGCTCCAGCGCCTGAGAAACGGCCTGTTCCAGCGCCTTGCGCTGTTCTGCAACTTGAGTGACTACTTTCATCAATCTGCCATAATTAATCAGAAAATCGTTGAGAAAAGTGCCGGAGCGGCGTAGTTGTGCACGCGGAGCGGCGCGCAAAAATCCTGAGATCTCTGCCGTTGAGTCTAACAGGAACCGCGTTGAATTTCGCATAAAGCCGGCAACCTGTTAGGATTAGCCTCTTTTTAACGGAGCCTACCATGAACAAACAGCCTGAAGACTGGCTCGACGATGTCCCGGAGAATGAAAACGAGGACGATGACGAGATTATCTGGGTCAGTAAAAGTGAAATTAAACGTGATGCCGAAGCGCTGAAAGACCTGGGGGCCGAAATGGTCGATCTGGGCAAAAACGCGCTGGATCGCATTCCGTTGGATGAAGATTTGCGCGCCGCCATCGAGCTGGCGCAGAAGATCAAGAAAGAAGGCCGTCGCCGTCAGCTGCAGCTGATCGGCAAGATGCTGCGCGCCCGCGATATCGAGCCGATTCAGACCGCGCTCGACAAGCTGAAAAACCGCCACAACCAGCAGGTTTCGCTGTTCCATAAGCTGGAAGCGCTGCGCGACCGCCTGGTGGAAGAAGGCGATGACGTCATTCCGTCGATCCTGGATCTGTATCCAGCAGCCGATCGTCAACAGCTGCGTTCACTGGTGCGCAACGCGCAGAAAGAGAAGGCCGCCAACAAGCCGCCTAAGGCTTACCGCCAGATCTTCCAATACCTGCGCGAGCTGGCCGAAGCGGCTGACTAAGCGCCGCCGCCGTCCCGGGATGAACCCGTTTCATCCCCGGTGATGCGCCGGTTCGCCGCTGCTTTCGCGGATATTGAAGCGCAGGCTGCCTTCCAGCTCTTCTTCCGCTTCTTCAAACAGCAGAATGATTGCGCCGAAACGACGCTTGCTGCGGGCATTGAGGTGGGTGAACTCGATTTCCACCGGCAGACCGATATCGCCGGTCACCACGTCCCACAGCGCGTCGAGGTTGGCGCCAAACCCCTCGTCCAGCGCAAACTTGTGCGCGAAATCGCGGTAGAAGGTTGGCACGTCCTGGATCTGCTCAAAATCAAACTCTACTTTTGCCATCAAACTCACTCCACACGAATGAAGTTTTTGTAATGGTCGCGCGTGACGAAGATCAGACCGTCGCTCGAATACAGCAGGCGATCGGCGCCGCGCCGGCCACACTGATAATTGATGTCCGCTTCGCGCCAGACCCGGCCGCCGGCACTCGGCAGTTGCCCTTCACGGTTAGAGAATCGATCGCCGCCAATCGCCTTGCCCGGCATTACCGCACAGAGGTTGCCTGAACGCGGGTCCCAGCCCTGCTCGCGCGCCTGCTTCTTGGTGACGTAATAGCCCGGCAGCCGCTGATGCTGCTGCAGGTAGCTCACCACCGTTTGCTGCTGCGTGAGCCGATCGATGCTCTGCTGTTGCCCCGCCGGCGCTTGCACCACCGTCGCATTGCCGCCGATCGCACGGTGCTCGTTGCCGCGCAGCGCGCTGAAGACGGCGATGACCACGGCGATGACAATCGCCAACAGAATCCGCTTGTTCATGACATTCCCTGAAATTATGCCGCCGAAGGCGCCGCAGCTCCCCCAGGCTAGTTAGGTATATAGTCGACCTGGATGAAACTAAGATGACCGGCACGTCACGTTTTCGCGGCGGTGAGCGTTTCATCCATTCATGACAATGATGCCACTTTCCAGTCGTTCTGGCACTCGGAGTCTCTCTGAAAACAGGCCGCCTCTTATGAGACGGCCCGCCATGTCAGGCACTGCTTTCAGTATAGTCAGGGAAGGCGCCGCACAACGCGGCGCAACAGGAGGGAACGCATCAATCGATCAAGGCGTGACGATAGCGATGCAGCATGTCGGCCAGGCGTTTCACCGGCCCGGTGACGCTGAGCGGTGCCTGATTGTCCACCAGCTTCTGCTGGTACTCGTTCATTTCACCCAGCAAGCGATCGTAGTAATAGGCGCGCTTGACGTCGTTCTTGGCGGAGACCACCCGATCGGCGGTGCTGCGGATCTGGCGGTGGAAGGCCGACAGCTCTTCGCTGACCGGAATCTCCGCCCGCTGCATGCGCTGGTGGGCAATGATCAGGTTCAACGCCAGACGATACTTGGCGATGTCGTTCGGGAACATCATCAGCAGCTGGTTAAGCTGCTGATACAGCGCAGGCAGATGGTTTTGCCGACGACGCGCCGCCTTGGTGGTCAGCGCCGACACCGCGCTGCTGACGAACTGGTTGAGCAACGTGCGCCCGGTGCGTTCACGCGAATTGTCGCGGATCAGCAGCAGCACCATCAGCCCAACGCAGCTGCCGAGGAACTGGCCCAGCGCCCCGTCGAGAAACTGGGTGACGTTGAACTCCATTGGGTTGCTCAGCACCAGAATGTTGATGGTCCCGGCCAGCAGCCCCAGCGAACCGAGCCGCCGCTTCTGCACCTCGATGCCGATGAAAAACGCCAGCAGGCCGAGGCTGAGACACAGCAGCAAAATGCTCTGCTGCGTCGCCGGCAGGATCACCATGAAGAACAGGGAACCGACCGGGATCGCCGCCAGCATGCCCAGCACGAAATCCATCGCCACCATGCGCGGCGCCGGGGTGCGCATCGCCAGCGAGGTGATCACCGCGATGATCACCATAAAACCGCTGCCGGACGTCCAGCCGGTCCACAGCCACAGCAGGCTGCCGAAGGCCGTCGCCACAAAGGTGCGCAGGCCGTTGATCATCGCGTGATGCCCTTCCGCCGAAGTCGGCTTGACCACGGTTTCGTTGCTCAACACCCCCTCTTCCACCGCGCTGATGCTGCAGTTAGCGTGCACGCCTTTCGACAGCAGCAGGTAGCGGGTCGCCGCGCCGACCCAACCGGTGATGGTCGGCAGCGTTTCCTCGGAACGATGCGTGGTCAGCACCTGGCGCAACAGCTTCATGCGCTTGTGGATCTCCTGCGGGGTTTCCGCCGGGGCCATCAGCTGCTCCCGCAGGCTGTCTTTCAGTGCCTCCGGGTGATTCACCAAGATCAGATAGGTTTCGCAGGCCTGGGTGATCAGAGTCAGCGACAGCGTATGCAGCGCTTTTACCCGGCGGTTGACCTTCTGCCAGCGCGAGGACTCCATCATCAGGTTGTTGCGCATGCCGTCCAGGGCCGTGGTGCTCTTGACCAGATTGCTCCAGGCGCGATCGATGTCTTCTTTGTCGGCGTTGCTGATGCACATCTGCATCAGGCGGTATTGAGCCACCAGCAGCTGATCCACCGCCCGATCGATGTCCTGTTTGATCGAACGCGGCGAGAACAGCAGATCCGCCAACACGGCGCTGACGATCCCCAGCACGATCTCGCTGCAACGCTCGATGGCGAACTGCGGCGCTTCCAGCAGATGAGACTCGCTGGTAGCGACCGTCACGATGATGATCAGCGCGGTATATCCGGCCAGCCCCCAGGCATAGGAGTTCTCCACCTTGATGAGTGAAGAAAGCCAGGTGCAGAAACCGGCCCAGATGCAGCACAGCAGCAGCATCACCACCGGCGCGCGGGCGGTGGTGATGATAATGATCAGGCCGACGAAGCAGCCGATAAAGGTGCCGATGATACGCAGCCAGCCGCGGTGGCGGATGGCGCCGGAGAAGGGTTCACCGCCGGCGGCAAAGGCCGGGCCGGCGGCGACGATGGCGGCGGTCATCGCCGACCAGCGCGGGGTTTCCAGATTGAGATGGAAGCCGACGAACAGCGCAAACACAATCGCGAAGCTGAGTTTGAAGGCGAATCTCAGCCGGATAAAGGTTGGGCTGCTCATTAGCCGAACTCACGCAGCCGGTGCATCAGGCGCACAAAAGGTGAGCCGCTGTCGGCATTGCGATCGTTTTTGCCAACGATCACCACGGTGGCAGTGGTGCCGGCCGGGTACGGATGCTGTTGATCCTTGGCGTCCAGCAGGATTTTCACCGGCACTCGCTGCGCCAGGCGTACCCACTCCAGGTTGCTGTCGATCGAGGCCAACCCTTTGTTGTTCACCGTGCTGCTGCTGTTGTTCACCGCCGCCGCCACGCTGTCGACGGTGCCGTGCATGATGCGGTTACTGCCGAGCGGAGTGATCTCCGCGCGATCGCCCTTATTCAGGCCGTTCAGCTTGGTCTCTTCCAGGTACGCCAGGATGTAGAAGGAATCTTTCTTCACCAGCGCCACCGCCACCGACCCACGGGTGATGTATTCACCGGCGTGTACGTTGAGGTTGGTGATCCAGCCATCGGCCGGGGCGCGCACCGTGGTGCGCTCCAGATCCAGCTGCGCCAGCTCGCGCGCCGCAATGGCCTTCGCCAGCTGGTGCTGCACGGTCTGCAGCGAGTTGTTCGACTGGTCAATCTCTTCCTGCGACATCGCCTGCACGCCCAACTTCACGCGGCGGCCGGCCTCACGCCGTTTCTCCGCCGCCAACGTCTGATAGTAGGCGACGTCGGCGCCGGCTTCCGCCAAGGCCTGCTCATAACGCGGCCGATCGACCACGAACAGCACCTGACCTTTCTTCACCAGCTGGTTGTCCACCACCGGCACGTCGGTCAGCAGGCCGCTGACGTCCGGCGCGATCGCCACCACGTCGGCGGTGAACTTGGCATCACGCGTCCACGGCGACTCGGTGTAGAACACCCAGGCCTTGAATACCGCGGCAATGCCCAGCAGCACAAGAATCAAAGTGATCGCGATTCGGGTTATTTTTATCGAAAAATTTTTCACAGCGACCTCAAACAAAAAGACACGAAATCAGATAAAACAAGCAGCAATACAGCGCGGTATTAAACAGCGCCGGATGCCAGACAAAATCGTAAATCCCCGTCGGCTGCAGCAGGCGGCGCAAGAGAAAAAACAGCGCCAGCGACACCAACAGCTCGAAAAACACCGGCGGAAACGACAGTCCGAAGATGACCATAACCGGAAGCAAACTCATCAATTTTTCCTTATTGTTCACTGCGCCGGAGGAGGACAGGCCTTGCCATTCACATTCTCTTTACATTTTAGCGTGCGCGCGCCACAAATCTTGACCAGACAGCTTGTCCAGGTCACGAACCCGAAAAAAGGTTAAACTTTGGGGCAGACATCCACGACAGGGATTGCGAGGGTGCCGGAGGAGCGGCAGGATTACGTCGCCGATCGCTCTCGCACGTTGGTAAGGTCTATTCACCCGACCACGTTATATTAGCCTGCTTACTATCAAGGCATCAACAATCTGTGATCTAAATCACTTTTAAGCCAGAGTGAATAATGGAAAGATTAAAACGGATGTCGGTATTCGCCAAAGTGGTTGAGTTCGGGTCGTTTACCGCGGCCGCGCGCCAACTCGACATGAGCGTTTCATCGATCAGCCAAACCGTCTCGAAACTGGAAAATGAGCTGCAGGTCAAGCTGTTGAACCGCAGCACGCGCAGCATCGGCCTGACCGAGGCCGGCAAAATCTACTATCAGGGCTGCCGACGCATGCTGCAGGAAGTCAGCGAAGTGCATGAGCAGCTGTATGCGTTTAACAATACGCCTGCCGGCACGCTGCGCATCGGCAGCTCATCCACCATGGCGCAAAACGTGCTGGCGAACATGACCGCCGAGATGATGAAAGAGTACCCGGGTCTGACGGTCAACCTGGTGACCGGCATTCCTGCGCCGGACCTGATCACCGACGGATTGGATCTGGTGATCCGCACCGGCGCGCTGCAGGACTCCAGTCTGTTCTCCCGCCGCCTGGGGCAGATGCCGATGGTGGTGTGCGCCGCCAAAAGCTACCTCAGCCAGCACGGCACGCCGCAGAAGCCGAGCGACATGGTCAACTTTTCCTGGCTGGAGTACAGCGTGCGGCCCGACAGCGAATTTGAACTGATGTCGCCGGAGGGCATCACCACGCGCATTTCCCCGCAGGGGCGCTTCGTCACCAACGATTCCTCCACCATGATCCGTTGGCTGAAAAACGGCGCCGGCATCGCCTACGCCCCGCTGATGTGGGTGATCGAAGAGATCAAACGCGGCGAGATCGAGATCCTGTTCAAAAGCTACCATTCGGATCCGCGGCCGATCTACGCGCTCTATACCGAGAAGGACAAACTGCCGCTGAAGGTGCAGGTGTGTATCAACTACCTAACCGACTATTTCGAACGCGTGGCGGCGGTCTATCAGGGCTATCGCTGAGCGCCGCTCAAATAACGGTGCGCCAGCGCGCCCAGCAGCACCAGCGCCAGCATGCCGAGGCCCCATAGCAGCCAGACGGCGTAGCCCGCCCAGGTCAGCAGCAGAGGAAAATAGCTCGCCAGTCCGCTGCCCAGCTGTTTCAGCCACGGCAGCCAGACGTCCAACACCGCCTGCGGCACCAGGTTCAGCGCACCGTTCACCGGCAACGATGCGTTCCCGGCCGCCTCCGCCAACGCCGGGAGCCAGGCCAGCACCCCGGCTACGCCCCAGGCCAACACGGTCCACAGCGCCATGGCGCCCAGCAGCAGCGCGAGCGTCCAACCGCCCCGGTTCACGGCACACCGCCGCCGCACTGCGGGCAAAAGCGGCTGCCCGACGGCAGCGGTGCGGCGCACTGGCCGCAGGTGGCGCTCGCCGCGGCAAACGGCTGACCGCAGCGGTGGCAATAACGGGCGCCCGATTTATTCACGGCCCGGCATTCCGGACACTGCGGCCCCGGCTCGCCATGCTGGTTATAGCGGTTGCCATGATGCCCACCGCCGTGGCTCGCACGCAGATGACCGCCGTTAATACCGCCTTGCCCCAACAACCGTTTCAGTAAGCTCATCCCGCCTCTCCTCTGTGCATTGACGCTGAACCTCACTGTAAACCCTGGAGTAAACTCCAGGGTAAAGCCCGACGAGAAGGATTTACGTTTCATTACATCGTAAAAGTGGCAAGGCTTTGATGCCGTTAACAAAAGCACCATCGGCATTATCCCACGCCACCGCGCTGCGTTATGCTGCGGAAACCTCTCCCTGCATCAGGAATAACCATGAAAAAAATCATACTGGACTGTGACCCGGGGCATGACGACGCCATCGCCCTGTTGCTGGCCTGGGGCAATCCGCAGATCGACCTGCTGGCGGTCACCACCGTGGTGGGTAACCAGACGCTGGACAAAGTGACGCGCAACGCGCTGGCGGTGGCGCGCATCGCCAATATCACCGGCGTGCCCTTCGCCGCCGGCTGCCCGCGCCCGCTGGTGCGCAATATCGAAGTGGCGCCCGACATTCACGGCGATTCCGGCCTCGATGGCCCGGTGCTGCCGGAACCCCATCTGCAGCTGGACTCGCGCCACGCGGTGGACCTGATCATCGAGACCGTGATGGCTCACCCGCCCGGCAGCGTAACGCTGGTGCCGACCGGCGGCCTGACCAATATCGCCATGGCGGTGCGTAAAGAGCCGCGCATTGCCGAGCGGGTCAAGGAAGTGGTGCTGATGGGCGGCGGCTACCATGTGGGCAACTGGAGCGCGGTGGCGGAGTTCAATATCAAAATCGATCCCGAAGCGGCGCACATTGTATTTAACGAAAAATGGCCGCTGACCATGGTCGGGCTGGATCTCACTCACCAGGCTTTGGCCACGCCGGCAGTCTGCGAACGCATCGCCGCCCTCGGCACCCGGCCGGCCGCCTTCGTCGGCGAACTGCTGGCATTCTTTGGCCGTATGTACCGGCAGGCGCAGGGCTTCAGTGCCCCGCCGGTGCACGATCCTTGCGCGGTGGCCTATGTGATCGATCCGAGCGTCATGTCGGTGCGCAAAGCGCCGGTGGATATCGAGTTGACCGGCACCCTGACGTTGGGCATGACGGTCGCGGACTTCCGCGCGCCGCCGCCGCCGGACTGCCACACCCAGGTCGCGGTCAAACTGGATCAGGATAAATTCTGGGATCTGGTGGTGGATGCGCTGGAACGGATCGGCGACGTGGAGTAAGCGCACAAGAGACGAGACTAACGCGCTTGGGCAGGCGCGTTAGTCTGTATTCTGCCGCGGCAACGGGGAGGCTCAAGTCATAACCGCTTTTATTTCCAATGCAGCAGAACAATCCTAATAATAAATCATTTCATGAAAATTTAAAAAAACAGATAAAGACAAGAAGAATCCTAATAAAAATAATAAAATGAAAATCACATTGAATTTAAAAATCAGCAATGAGAAACGATGAGGTAAATTTCCGCCGTCGCGCCGACACTGACGACATCAATTAAAAAAGCAGATACCTCTTTTATTCTTCACAGGGCCTGCCAATATAGGCCATTGCCGGGATACTCCACGATATTCACGCACGCAGGAATCACAATCAACCATTTGATTTCAATTGATAAAAACAAGAATTAGATTATGAATTGACTGAATCACAATAGATTTGAGAAAATGACGCGTCTGTTTTGCAAACAACAAACATACCTTTTGCGGGTGAAAAATACGGCTTAACCTTTCTTTGGGTACACAGCCTCGCGCATTCTCAGGGCAAACATTATTTATCGCTTCACCATAAAGACGGTTTAAATTTTCCGTGAAACATTTGCGAATTGAACATTACACGCATTTCAATATCAGGACAAAGGAAAGGGAATAATAAAAACATGCATTCAATAAACGCTATCAGGCCATGGCAGGTTAACCATGGCCGATAAATCTTCCGCTAACGCAGCGACCATCGCCGTGCTGCCCCTGCTGCTGATCTGGATGACGGTGATCCTGCCGATTTATTACCCCAATATGGGCGGCGACGGTCTGGCGCTGCCGCAAAACATTCTGGCCTGGGCCGTCATGGCGCTCACCACGCTGATAGTGACGTTCACCGTTTGCCTTGGCCGTACCCGTCTTTCGCTGACCCCCACCGCACGCCTGTTGCTGCTCGGCATCGCCGTGCTGGCGCTGCCGCTGCTGTATACTCGCTCCGAGTGGCGCGAAGACGCCCTGTGGCGCTGCGCCGGTCTGCTCGGTGGTTGGCTTTTCTATGTCGCCTGCCTGCAGCTGCGCCTAACCCCCAGGCAGCGCAACCTGTTGCTGTACGGTCTGCTGTTCGCCGTCGGCGTTCAGGCACTGCTGGCGGCTCTGCAACTGTTCGCCCCCGCGCTGGCTTGGGTATCCCCTAACGGCAGCCGGGTCTACGGCGTCTTTCAGCAACCGAACGTGCTGGGCAGCTTTATCGCCACCGGGTTGGCTTTGGCGCTCTGGCAGCTGCTGGCTCCCCTCTCTGCGCCAACGCGGCGGCGGCAAATCCCGCTGCTCGCGCTGCTGGCCGCTTTCTCAGCCCTGCTGGTGCTGATCCAGTCGCGCGCCGCCTGGTTGGGGGCCGCATTGGCGGCGCTGCTACTGCTGTGGCGCTTTGCCCGCCACCGCACGCTCGAAAGCCGCTGGGCGGGTGGCGCGCTGCTGCTGGGCGCCGCGATCGGTCTGACGGTGCTGTTCACCGGCTTTGGCCTGGATGGCCGCGCAGGTCTCATCGCACGCGAAGGTTCTAATTATTCACGTCTGACCATGCTGCAAGACACCGTCGCCATGATTTTCGCCAAACCGCTGCTGGGCTGGGGCTATGGCGGCTTTGAATACAGCTTCGCGCACTTCCGCCTGCAGACAATGCCCTGGCGAGAAGTGCTGGAAGTCGCCGGGCATCCGCACAATGAAATCCTGCTGTGGTGGGTTGAGGGCGGCCTGCCGGCGCTGGCAGGTATCGCTATCGTCATCGTCGCCGGCGCGCTGCTGCTGAAACGCGCCTGGCAACGGGATCGCGAAGCGCCGGCCGGTGCGCGCGTCGGGCTGTTTCTGGTGCTGCTGCCAATGTTGATACACACCCAACTGGAATACCCTTTCTATCTGTCTGCGCCGCATTGGCTGGCGTTTCTGCTGCTGCTGGCACTGTTGGACGGCCAAACCGGCGCCCCACGCCCGCTGCCGTTAGCCAAAGCCCTGAGTCTGCCTGTAGCAATGGCGGCGCTCGGCGTGTTAGTGATGGCGGTCTTCGCCTGGCAAGGGCGCATGGCGCTCACCCAATCGGAGCGCACGATGCTGGCCACCATCGACAGCATCGAGCAGATGCCGCCGCCGGCCGCCTGGATCTATCGGGAGCGCAAAACGTTCGACGAGCAATCTCACGCGCTGCTGGTCTATAACCAAACGCGCGATGATGCCCTGTTGACCGGCTATCGGCAGTGGGCCAATGCCTATCTGCAGCGCCGTATCGACGCCAACGTCTACGCCACGCTGATCATGATCTTGCGCTATCAGGGGGATCAGGCACAAGCCGAGGCTCGCCTGCGGGAAGCCGCTTTTCTGTTTTCTCGGGATGCGCGGTTTAGGTAAACCCTATAGAGGTTGGAATGGCGGAAATCAATTTTATTGCTCCCGCCGTTTCAACTTAAACCCAACGTTTAATGATGATGGAGGTATTGATGCCGCCAAACGCGAAATTATTGCTCTGTAAGTATTCACAATCGATGCGCCGGCTTTCCCCCATAATATAATCCAGCTCACCACACTGCTCATCCGGCTGATGAAGGTTAAGCGTTGGCGCAAACCAGCCTTCTCGCATCATTTGCAAACTCATCCAGGCCTCCAGCGCGCCGCAGGCTCCCAGCGTATGGCCAAAATAGCTTTTCAGCGATGAAATCGGCGTTTGGCCGCCAAAAATAGCTGCCGTAGCCTGGCTTTCAGCGATATCCCCTCGATCGGTGGCAGTGCCATGAGCGGAAATATAGCCGATGTCCCGCACATTCAAGCCAGCTATCTTCAACGCCTGCTCCATGCATATTTGCATCGTTTCACGCTGCGGTTGAGTGATATGCGCCGCATCGCAATTGGTGGCAAAACCGACAATTTCACCGTAGATAACGGCGCCGCGCGCTTTCGCATGTTCCAACTCTTCCAGGACCAACGTCCCGGCGCCTTCGCCAATCACCAGGCCATCACGCTGCCGATCGAAAGGGGACGGTGTGCTTTTAGGGCTATCGTTACGCTGGCTCGTTGCGAATAGCGTATCGAACACCGCGGCCTCCGAGGGGCAAAGCTCTTCTGCGCCACCAGCAACCATAACCTTCTGATAACCGTGACGAATAGCCTCCCAGGCATAGCCAATCGCCTGGCTCCCTGAGGTGCATGCGCTGGAGGTC
Organism: Serratia bockelmannii; assembly: GCF_008011855.1. Classification (GTDB taxonomy): domain Bacteria; phylum Pseudomonadota; class Gammaproteobacteria; order Enterobacterales; family Enterobacteriaceae; genus Serratia; species Serratia bockelmannii. Next base: position 84,929 of record NZ_VOUX01000003.1, on the reverse strand, counting down.
GGGATCACTCGGCCGCGCAGGCCGAAAAACAGACCGGTGTTAACCGCTGTGGTATGTGGCATCATCTGCACATAAGTGGTGCCAGTGATGTTGTTGGTATGTTTTTCAGTAAGCATAGTGGCAAATTCGCTCACGGGGCCGGTACTTCCCGTCGAAGAACCGTAGGCGATGCCGGTTTGGCCGTTAGTCAGTACCGGATCGTCAATCAGCCCCGCTTGTTCCAATGCCAGTTCAGTAGCGCGAGTGGAAAGGAGTGAGACTCGCCCCATTGCGCGAATGCGCTTTCGGGTGTAATGCTCAGGCAGGACGAAATCATCGATTGGTGCGCCCAGTAAGGTATGCAATCCATCATAAATCTGCCACTCGGGCATTGTCCGCACCGCATTTTCATATGCCAACAGACGCCGGGAAACATCCTGCCACCGTTCCCCAAAGGCGGTTACGCCGCCCATGCCGGTGATGACAACACGACAAGTCATAACATTCCTCCGTTGATGGAAATGACCTGGCGGGTGATGTAGCCCGCAATATCGGACATTAAATAGCTCGCCAGGCCGGCAACTTCATCCGTCTGGCCCATGCGCTTCATTGGAATGATCGCCATCGCTTCTTTCAATGCGGCCTCTTCCATTTCGATCATCCCCGTGTCGATCAGGCCTGGAGCAATGCAGTTAACGGTGATTTTGCGCTTCGCAAGCTCAATGGCCAATGCTTTGGTGGCGCCGATGATCCCCGCTTTAGCGGCGCTATAATTGACCTGACCGCGATTGCCCATCATTCCCGATACCGACGACAACGTAATGATTCGACCACCTCTACGTGCGCCGATCATCGGCATGATGCAAGGATGAATGACGTTATAAAAACCGTCGAGATTGGTGTGGATCACGCTGTCCCAATCGTTCTCGCTAAGCGCAGGGAACGCCCCATCCCGGGCGATGCCTGCATTGCAGACCACACCGTACCAGGCGCCGTGGGCAGCCATATCCTTTTCCAGCACTTCACGGCACTGATCACGTTCACTTACGTCAAAGTTCAGCAGGCGACCTTGCCCCCCAGACTGTTCAATGGCTGCGAGGGTTTCCTGGGCGCCGGCCTGATCTCGGTGATAATGGACGCCGACGATAAAACCATCAGCGGCAAGCTGACGAGCAATCGCGCCCCCAATTCCCTTACTAGCCCCGGTGACCAGAACTGAACGACTCATGCGGTCTCTCCCTGATTAAAAAGCGATGTCAATTCTTCTGACGTTGGCTGGAAAGTATTCACACGGCCAGATGCCAGGCACTCTTCCCCTACGGTAATGGTGCAGTCAAAGCTGCCGAAACGTTCGTCTTGCATCAGCAACCTAGCTTGAACATTCAACGTCGCATTGCCTGGTAGATGCCCGGCCGCACAGGTTAACTCGCGGGCGCCAAGCACCATGCCCAATGAAATTTCATGCAACCCCGCTTGGCGGCGATGCCAGCCGGACCAAACCCCCACCGTTTGCGCCATCAACTCCAGCGCAAACCATCCCGGCAGATTGCCCTGAGCATCGAGAAAGGGTCCCAACACTCCGCCAAGATGCACGCTAACCTGACAGTGAACATCGTTTTCAGTCACGTTGACGACCTCATCCAGTAGCATCATCGGCTCAGCATGAGGCAAGTACTCGGACGGCGGCAAATATTCGTTCATACATCTTTCCCTAATAGAATACTGGCGTTATTTCCGCCAAAGGCGAAAGAGTTAGAGAGGATTATCGGTCGAGCCAACGGTTGGCTGGTATGCATGACACCGCAAGCGGGGAGCGCGGGGTCTGCTGGCGAAGCGCTGAAATCTTGGGCGGGTAAAGGTAAATTGCGCAGTAAAATCAGCGCGCTGATAGCCGCCTCCGTGATCCCCGCAGCCCCCAGAGTATGGCCGGTTAAATGCTTGGTCGAACTGCATGGTACCTGTTCACCAAACAGCGAATGCACTACGCGGGACTCGATTTGGTCGTTAAGCAGTGTCGCGGTGCCGTGCAGATTAATGTAACCAACCTGTTTCGCCTCGATATCCGCTTCGGCCAAGGCTTGTTCAATGGCACGAATGGCACCCTCTCCCTGAGGATGCGGTGCTGATATATGCCAAGCATCGCTGGATTCCCCCACCCCTAATAGAACAAGAGGCTGAGGCTCGCGGGTCAGCACCATGAGTGCAGCGCCTTCACCGATAGTGATGCCGCAACGGTTTTGGGCGAACGGCTGGCAAAGCTCAGACGATAGCGACTCAAGGCTGTGAAAACCGTTGATCGGCATTCTGCTCAACGTATCGGCGCCGCCAACAATGGCGACATCGGCAAGCCCCGCTTCGATCAGCCGCCGCCCGCTGATAATGGCTCGGGCGCTGGAAGAGCAAGCTGTCGAAAGCGTAAATGCTGGCCCATCGACCTGTAGCCAGCGGCTGAGAAATCGCGACGGATCGCCGAGCTCCTGCTGAGGATACCGCCAACGCGGGCTAACTTCGCCGTTGAGCGTCAGCTGTACATGCTCATCGCCTTCGTTTAACCCGGAGGTGCTGGTGCCCATCACGACGGCAATCCGATCGCGGCCAAACCTGGCGATGGCTTCATCAACCTGCGGCTGGATCTGCTCCAGCGCGGCCAGCAACAGTTGATTATTACGGGAACGATGAGCGGAAAACGACGCAGGGATAACGGGTAACTCTCCCTCAACGCCGCCCAGCACGGCTTCCGGGTTCCCCTGTAGCCACCCCGCTCTCGGACGCATACCCGGCGCAGAGCCGCGAGCGAGGTTTGCGGCTATCTCATCCAGAGAATTCCCAAGCGCATTAATCATACCGACGGCAGAGATGTAAATCATGTTATTCACCCAGGTATTGAATGGTGATTTGGTATTTAAAAGCATGTTGTTGAATGCTAATCGGCTCTCGCAGGCCATTACGCTGAAGATAGGCGATCTCGGTCACCAGCTTGCCGCTGGCGTTGCGCAGCTCGCGCTGATTACCCTTATCGACGATCGTCCAGCCATTCGGCAACCGCGCCCGCCAAGTTTCAAGCGGCCAAAGGCTAAGCATGACATCGGCCAACACCTGGCTTGCCGGTGGTAATTGAGGAACGATGATAGATTGCTCGGCGTGTAACCCATTCTCATCATAGGTAAGCTTAAACAGCCGAATTCCCACGGAGGAAAGCCCGGCGAGGGTGATTTTCTGCTCATCAGCATGCAACATGACCAACAGCGACTGGCTTTTGCCGTTGAAAGTACCGGTCAGCAGTTGCTGCTTATCGATCGCAGGTGACAAACCAGGCGCAGGCAACACCACGCGGGTGCCCGGTTCTAGCCAGGCCTGTGGGAACGTGTCATTCCCCGGAGCAATCGAATGGCTGCAGCCGGCTATCCCCATCACAACGAGCAGCGCAGCGAATCGCCAGCAATTACGTACCATCATCTTTTTTCTCTTTTTTTATTTGGCATCGCCAGTGGTGAAAGTAGCCAGGCGACGAAAATTCCGCTGACCAAAACAATTCCGAAACAGCTGATTGCCTGCGTGTCACTGAACAACAACATGCCAAGCGTTAGCAAAGTCGTCATCATCGCCAACGTAATGGCTAGCAGCGAAGTCAGCGGCGTCCCCTGCGGGTTACTGAAAAACAGTGTGTAATTGATGCCAATGCCCAATACCAGCACTAATGCCAACAGCGAGAATAGGTTTACGCTATACCCGCAAAACGAGAGCACAGCCAACCCACATCCCAGCGACAACAGGGACGGTATCAGGCTGACAAGCCCTTTACGCCACCCTTGGCGAACCATCGCGCCACAGGCGATCACAACCAACGCGATACCCAACAACCCCGTCAATACGGAACGGTAGAGCGCGAAGAGCGAATCAAAAGACTGTTTGCGGTCCACCCATGCCACACCGGCCTGCTTGTCCGCCAGCTCTCCCAATTGATTGCCTGACGTTACACCATCGACGGGAACCAGCGCCCCACTCTGGCCGTTGGGCAGAGTCAGCCACAACAAACGCCAACCTTCGCTGATGCTGCTTTCCAGCCATGTGGGTACGGAAACCGGCATTGCGTTCAGATCGGGGTTAGCCATATCAAGCCCCGCATTTTTTAGCGCAAGAAGCACGGTTGGTGCCGCGTCACGCAGCAGACGTAAATCCTGCTCTTGGCGCGCCAGCGAATTAAGGGGGATCGCGCGGAAATGGCTAATCATTCCCTCATGTTGCGCTCGCTCCAGGTGCGGCAGGAAAGTTTCCAACCGCCGCAGCGTCTGTTCTGGAGTAGCGCCATAGACCACGAACCATTTTTGATCGACGTTTTGCCCGATCAATCGGCTAATCTTGTTCTCCTGCGCCAGCAGTGAAGACGGCAACGCCTGCAGTTGGGAAATATCATCATTCACACGCAACGTGGCAATCCCAGCCATTGACAGCAGAGCCAAGGCCGTCGGCACCCCTACGCGCACTGCTTTATTGCGCCGCCAGGCCGCCAACCAACGCAGCATCACCCCCATCGCCGGAACCGGCCGCACCGGTAAGCCGCGGCACAACCAGGGATGCCAAAAAAATACGGTCAGGCACGATGCGCTAAGTCCGATGGCGGCAAACACGGCCATCTGGCGAATGCCGGGGAAAGGAGCCAACATCATGATTAGATAGGCCGCCACCGTCGTCAACAATGCCAACAAAAGCGCTTTGCCAACCTTCGTCAGGCTTTGCCAGGGCGACATGACCGCGCCATGCACCATGCGTTCGGTCAGATAGTAGAGCGTATAATCGGCAGAAATCCCGATGATGCTCATGCTCATCACCAACGTCATCAGGTGCAGTTCGCCATACAGCACCAACGTGGCCACCGTCCCCGCCAATGCTCCGACGCTGAGAGAAAGTAGACACAACAGCAACGGTCGCAATGAACGAAAGACCACGATAATTAACAGAACCACGCCCAGGATCGTGGCAGCGCCGAGGGTGGCGATATCCCGCTTCGCTTGCTGGCTGGCGTAGTCGCTGTAGAACACCGTCCCCCGAGAAAGCAGCTGCGCCTGCGGATAGAGCGCCTTCAGTGACGCTTCCTGTACCGCGAGCTCCGCCACCAAGCGATGGGTTTGTTGCATATCGAAGGAGTCACCCACCAGCTCCCCGTGTAACAAATACCAGTAGTTTTGCTGCTCGTCCTGAGTGACAAGCCAGCCATCCATCAGCCGCAGTCGCTGACCGTTTTGCGCAAGCGCCAACTGGGAGCCACGCATCAGCATCAATGGATCGTTCCGCAACTCTTTGCCACTAACGCCAGAAAAAGCGGAATAGAGCTGTGACAGAACCCATTGCGCTTGCGCTTCACCGCCATTTTGCAAGCGCATGCGAGTGGCGCTATCGATAAGCCCGTTGCGGTGCTGCCAGAAAAAGGCTCCCCAGGCTTTCTGGCTTTCGGCGTTCATCTTTCCTTTAACTTCAGACAACGCGGGTGACTGTTGAAGTTGCGCCAACCACGTTTCTGCTACTCGCGGATCCGGCTGTTTACCGGGGCTGACCAACCACACTACCTGTTTATCCAGGCGCTGCATAAAGCCGTCACTTATCGCGAGCGGAACCGAACCCAGCGCCTGCTTGGGCAGCATCGCCAACACGCTGCTGTTCAAACGTGCGCCCGGCAGCAACGCCAACAACACGCCGAGCAGCATCAAACATACCAATCCCCATAACAGGGCGAGGCGGCGGGAATTAGTCGGCGGCAAAGCGTTGGCGTTCGTCATCAGTCAGGGTCGCAGGGGTCAGTCGATGTTGAGAAAGTATAATTTCCGTACGATCGCCTTGTTTATCATAGAGCTGAATAGACTCCAGATAAGTTTCACCAGACAAGTCGATTGAGGAGAAAATTTTATCCAATGGCGTGGTCGTCGGCGTCAGGCGAAGTACCCAACGCCCCTCTCCCTTATCCTGAAAACCTACGCGGAAATTCTGTTCCAGCGCCTTGCGATCGGCCTGAAATAGTCCGCGCAACAGATGGTTAAACTGGAACATCTGCGGATTATTTTCGGCGGTAACCGTTTGTTGAGGCTGGCCATTCACCTGTTGAACCATACGAAAATCGTTCAGCATCAGCAGCATGGGGAAAGGACTCTTTTGATCCCACAACAACCCTTGATCGCGGGCAAGCAGCATTTCCCCCTGTGAGCGAAGCGGTTGCGGCATGTCCTTAATCGTACGCGTCTGTGCGAAATGAGCCCGGATCACCGGCTGCCCGGTAAAACGTTGCTGAAGCTCATCCAGCGTGACGGCATGCACCCACGGCGCCAGCAAAAGCAGGCATAAAGGCAAAAGTCTCATGGCGCTACTCCCATTCGTTCAAACAAAATATCTGGACTCACGAAGCACATTTCACGGCTTTTCTCTTCTACCGCAACCTGAATGGTGTAACCCGTTGTGGTCCGTTTCGCAGTCAAGACATCGAATATCTGGTAAGCGATGCGCAAGCGGTTTTCATACTCTTCCAACTGTGCGCGAACGCGGATGCGCTGCTCAAATGTCAGCACGTCGCGGTATTTCACCCGAGTATCGACAACCGGCCAAACATACCCGGACGCCTGCATTTGCCGGTAACCGTAATCAAACTGGTTCAGCAGCGCCTCACGAGCGATCTCAAAATAACGAAAATAGTTGCCGTGCCACACCACTCCCATCATGTCGACATCATGAAACGGGATGGTGAGTTCAACGTCAGCCGTAAAGCGAGGGTCGTTAAGCACCCATTACTCCTTATCGGCGGTGTCAGGCAGCCGCCAAAAATCGAAAAAGTTAAACCAGTCCAACGGGGACATCAGTGCGAAATGTTCAAGACGGGCAGCATAGCGATCGATAGCCAGCTGAAGGGCCTGTTGACGTTCAGCTCGCGGTAATGGCAGCGGATCGGCGAAAGCCTCACAATGTATGTGCAGTTTTCCCTCCCGTTGCAAAGCAAAGATCAACAATACCGGGCAACGCAGCAGTGCGGCTAGAATAAACGGCCCTTGCGGGAAAGGCGCGGGCTGCCCCATAAACGAACTCCAGCTGACGCGCCAATCGCCACCACGCTGCGGATTTACCGCAATGCGATCGCCAACGATAGCCACCCACTCACCGCGATCCAATTTATCCTTCAGCAACATTGCCGTTTCAGGGCCAATGTCATTCACCGGGAGCAGGTTTATTCCCGCCTGCGGCGCCATTTCTTCCATCACCTGTTTAAAGCGTTGGGCGTTTTCGCTGAAGACCAGGGCGTTCACCACTTTCCCACCTTGCCGCTGCGCCAGCGCCCGACACGCTTCCACATCCCCCAGGTGTGAAGCCAATAACAGCTTCCCCTGCGTACTGGCGCTGTTTAGTGCCTCTTCCGCCCCCGGAGCAAAAACGATATCTCGCCCCAATTTCAGCTCACCCCGCCAACCGGCGACCTTATCCAACATGGCGTGCCCAAATCGCAGAAAGTGGCGGTAGCTATTCAGATACGGGGGAATTGCCTGCCGGCGCAAAACAAGCTGTTGACGTACGCGTGCAAGCCACTGCCGGGATGCCCGTCTCGGCGCCGCCGCGCTCAACCAATAGACGCCAACCACCGGCCACAGCAAAAGCGAAAATGCGCGGCGACCGAGCAACCGCCACACCGCTAACATGAAGCGCATGCCCCACATTCCTTTGACTTCCGCTTGTTTCGCCCAATGCGCATTTGTGCTGCGACATAACAGTGAAGGAATGCGCGGCAACATGCCGAAAAATAAGCGGGTGTGCATCATCGAAATACGAACGTTGTCCTTCAATGTATCGAAATGCGATACACCATCCTGGGGATAGGTCACTCGCGTCGGGACGAAATAGCTGGTGTTACCCTGCCAATAAAGGCGCACCATCACCTCCGTATCGAAATCCATCCGCCTCCCCAGTGAAACGCGCCCGGCAAGCCGTAAAGTCGGGGCTAACGGGTAAACGCGAAAGCCGCACATACTATCTTTCAACTGCAGAGAAAGCGTTTCAATCCATACCCAAACATGCGTCACCCAACGTCCGTAGAGGCGCGCTCGCGGCACGGAATCATCGTATATCGGCAACCCGGAAATCAGCGCTTCCGGATACCGTTCGCTGAGCGCTAACAGTGCAGGGATGTCTTCAATCGCATGTTGCCCATCGGCATCGACCTGCACCGCATGGGTAAAACCAGCGCATGCCGCCGCCTCCAAACCGCGAATAACGGCCACGCCTTTACCAGCGTTGACATCCAGACGAACCAGAGTCACTCGTTCATATTGCTCAGCCAGAGCATCAAGCTCCCGCCGCGTGGTGGCATCGCTGCCGTCATCGACGATGATGCAAGGCAAGGCCAACGGCTCAAGACGTGACAGTACGCGCGCCATCATCGCGCCGTGGTTGTAGCAGGGGATCACGACACAGGGAAAATAACTCAACGACATAACCGGATTTTCCCGCTGCTGGCGGTATGAAGGGTTGCGCCATCATGCCGCAAGTAAGCGAAAGTAAGGCTGCCTCGCTCCTCATGCCAATTGAGCCTCAGCGTCACTCGATTTTCCGGCAACAACGGCGCTTGAAATTTGACGTTCTGAATACTGTGGAAGTAAAAACCCGGCGTGAGCAACATCGCGGAAAAATGCATTACCCAGTCGAGTTGCGCTACGCCCGGTAACAGCGGCTGCACGGCGAAATGCCCTTTGAACCAGAACAGTTCCGGCTCAAGAGAAAAGGTGATCTCGGCTTGACCAGGCTGCGGCTGGTGGCATTCGATTTTATGGGGCGTCATTGAAAAACTCCTGTAATTGCGTATCAACGCGCTTATTCATGCTGTTTACCGGGATTTCATTAACCACCCGCCAATAACGAGGAATAGCCATCGGCTCAAGCCACGGGGACAGTGCACGACGCCACGACAACTCCAACGCGTTACCGTGCTTTTCTCGCCAGGCATCCTGCCGTTCACGATCTAACACCAGCAGTGCGCCGATACCTTGGCGTCCTCGACGAACAACCGGCAACGCCGCCGCGTCCTGAATGCCGTCCAGCGCCATCAGCCGGCGTTCAACTTCACTCAGTGAGATGCGTTTTTCTTCTATTTTCACCACTCGTCCACGGCGCCCTTGCAAACGGAAACGGCCATGCCCGATAAACTGCAGCTCATCATCCAATAATTGCCCGTCAGGTTGCGCAATCAACGGTGATACGGCGCGGAAGGCATCGCCCTCCGCCGTGAGCCTCACCCCCGGAAACAGTTGCCACGGAATGTCATCTTGTTCACGGTAGCGCCAAGCAAGAATGCCGGTTTCAGTACAGCCGTAAATTTCATCCGGCCAGACGCCAAGCCATGCCTGCGTCGCCATAACGTCTTTCCATGGCAACATGCCGCCTGCGGAGAAAATCATGCTGACCGATGGCGCAGCCAACCGGGGATCGAGCCGTTTGAGGAAAGCAGGGCTGCTGACGAATAGATAGCGATAAGAACGATCAAAAGCGGCCAGCTGTTCGGCGTAATGAACCATTGCCGCATGCAGAGGTAATCCCTGCGACATAGGCAAGAAAATGCGAAACGTGAGGCCATAGAGATGCAGGGGAGCAACCGATGCCACCACACGACAACCGTCCAACTGCCCAGAAAAGCGGGTTGCCAACAGCCTGGCTTCATAATCCAGAACCGCGACCCGCTTAACGACTCTTTTGGGTTGCCCGGTGGATCCGGAAGTAAACAGTTCGATGCTGGCGTCATCGGCGATCGCCGGTAGACATATCTTCGTCGGCGCCGACTTTTGGGCTGACGCCACAACGAGCAGCCCCTCGCTCCAGCACAGTTCGGCATCACTTAACATGCCGCTGAACAGCGACCGTTGCTCCTCAAGCAGTGAGAGCCGGCGATGGCCTGGGATCACCGGTGTTTTGCCGGCGTACAAGACAGCCAACAACGCCACAATGAACAAATAGCTGTTTTCAAAGCACAGCGCCCAGCGATCGGCTTCTTGCTGACGCAAACGATCGAGCAATATCGATACGTCATAGCGCAATTGGCCGAGTGTCCAGGTCTGTTCGCCAAGCCAAGCAATGGGCGTTTCATCGGAGCGCGATGCACTTAACCATTGCGACAGTGAAAGAGGGGGAGTCATCGCACATCTCGCTGCATTACTCGACGACGCACCAACCATTCGCCGGCCATCAGCGCGCCTATCAGCAGATAAGCAATCATGCCGTTCCACATTGTCCAAAGCGCCATATCTCCATGCAAGGCGGTTAAACAGGCCATGGAGCCGTTGAACACGAAAAAGATGCACCAGACCTGGGTAACTCGACGCGTATAACGAACGCCTTCGGGCGGCAGCCGCGGCTCGCGCAGCCGAGCCAAACGCTCAACCAACGGCATATCACTCCACAGCGAACCCCCAAAGCCGCACAGCATCACCAAATTGACAATTACGGGCCACCACAGCAGCAGTTGATGGGCGCGTAACAGCGCGCTGGCAACGCATAACGCAACCCCAGCAAATGCCACGTACTGCATAATGCGATGCATCGGCCCGGCTTTTCGCCGCAGCTGACGTAAGCGTAGAAACAGCATCAGTGCCATCGATGGCAGCAGCCAATGCAGGCCGTCATGCAGCAGGCCAAACCAAACCAAAAACGGCCAAGCTAACAATATTAGCGCCATCATAACCTGTAGCACCGACAACCTTTTCCCCTGCACGATGGATCAGGCTTCCCGCAGCAAACGTTCTACCGCTTCGACGACATCTTGAACGGTTCGCACAGCTTTAAACTCTTCCGGTTTGATCTTCCTGCCGGTTTTCTTTTGCAATTGCACAATCATGTCGACCGCATCGATGCTGTCGAGCTCAAGATCTTCATACAAGCGGGCTTCCGGTGTAATCGACGCGGGATCAATTTCAAAGAGTTTGATCAGAAGCGCGGAGACTTCTTCATAAATAGCGTGTTGTTCTGTCATGGCGGATTCTTTCTCAGGCTCGTTGCGAATGAATAAAAGAAGCCAGCGTTGCTACAGAGTAAAAGTGCTGGCGCATTTCTTCACTTTCGGCGGAAAGCACGATGCCGTACTTATTTTTTACCGCCAGCCCGAGTTCAAGCGCATCGATGGAGTCCAGTCCTAATCCTTCCCCGAACAGAGCCGCCTGCGTTTCAATATCATCCGCCGTCAGCTCCTCCAAATTCAATGTATCAATAATGAGATTTTTAATTTCTAGATAAAGCGCTTGCATCATTAAGTTCCGAAAAAGGTATTTCAACGAATTGTAATTGTTGCGAAAGGTACCGGTTCAGCTGCCTTGCCGCCAATGCCGGCTCTGGTGTTTTGCCATCATAAAAATGCTCGATCGGCACTCGACCGCGTACTTTGATCTCAAAGAGCGGCTTTGTAAGGGGGACATCGTACCATTTGCTCTGTTTATCCAATAAATGTTCACTGCAGCAAATCGCCACAATACGCAGATCGCGGCGGCAACGGACGGCAATATTGGCCGCCCCGCGCTGCAGAGACATCTTTTTCCCCGGTTCGGTACGCGTGCCCTCAGGAAAAATTAAAAGGGTGTCACCACGCCCCAATCTTTCCTGACACTGTGGCAACAAAGTCTCAGCCTGGCTGTTAACCAGATAATCCGCTGCACGAATCACCCCGCTGACAAACGGATTTTTCAGTAATGCACTTTTCACCAGGCAATCCGTTTCCGGCATCACGGAAGCCAGCAGCACATAATCAATCAACGTAGGATGGTTCGCCACTACCAGACAGCCGCGTTCATTACGCAGGCAATCGGCGCCATGGATACGGTAATCTAATACGCCAATGCTCCTCGCCACCGTCAAGAACAATCGAAAACTGGCTGAAATACTGCGCCGCGCTATGCGGCAGCGCTTATTGTCATCACGTACAACAAGCAACAGCAAATTAAACCAGGTCAGGGAAAGCAGCAGCCCGCCGAGCCCGAATAACGCGAAGCAAAACCCGGTCATTACCAGGCGCCAGATGCGATTTAATCCGGTTACAGCATTCATTTCATGAGACTCCAACGCCACTGCACTCGTTCTCCGTCAATCGTAAAGTGGGGCGTCTGCGCGAGATAGTGCCTTAAAAACCGCAAGCTTTGCGGCAAAGACATTTCATTGCCTGCATAATCACTCTCCGTGGAGCATTGCAACGTATCCCCCGCCTCAAACAGCAGCGCCACGGCATACGCCCAGGTGGGCATTTGCGCAGGCAGCCCCGGATGGTAAAACGCTGGGATCACACCATCAAAATCCACCATCAATACACGCTGATGGCCGGCCTCCAGCAAGCAAACCACTTCACAAAGCCCTTGCTGAAACGTATCCATGCCAGCAGAAAGCGAAGAAGATACTATCGGTTGCCTGGCAACGATCGTCAGATTTCCAACCGCGGAATTATGAACCGACATGGTAAAATCCGTCGGTGAAACAGACTGGCCGGTCGCCAATGCATGGAGGATTCGGTAGTTGCGCTCCAGCTCCCCGTGACGGCTGGTATAGAGCACTGCATCAACGGCATGACGACGCAGCAAAGAAAGCCCGCAATCAACCGCCAGCTTACTGCCGGAGCTCAAGCGACGCGCGGCCATCATCGGCAATTCATCAGGCAACGCCTGAGGCGCGCTCGGATCAATGGCATCAGGCTGGTGCGCCCATGCAAGCCACTGGGACGCGGCGCTCAGGCCGGGTGCTCGTGCCTGCCAGTCGACAATGTTCAAGGCAAATTTCATTAATGCAAATCCGTGGTGTATCCGTTATCCCTGGCACAACGCGCCAAACTGACGCCTCTTTTCAAGTCAAATTTTCTTGCATATGAGTAAGGTATGACCAACACCGAGATGATCGACGCGTTGTTCCACCTCAAATCCTGCCGCTTCCAGGTAGCGATAAAATTTCTCTACGCTGTAAAAACGGCTATTACCGTTAGCCATGCACGTGAAATAAAGCGACGTGGCGTTCAGGCTGAATGACGCCGCCTCAAATTTTTGCGCATCCCAGAACAGCTCCATAACGCACAACCGAGCGCCGGGTTTCATCACCTTAGCGATACGCTCCAACATGCCAATTATCTGCTGCGGAGCGAAACAGTCGAGGAACTGGCTCATCCACCAGATATCCGCTTCGCCAGGCAAGGTGGCCTCTTCGAGCATATCAACCGCATGAAAGCCAATGCGGTGAGAAAAACCGGCATTTTCGACATTTTGGCGGGCAAGTGCAATTTGTTGCGGCAAATCCAGTATCGTAATCGTGACGTCGTCATCGTATTGGCAGCAACGCAGCGCCCATTTTCCCGTATTTCCCCCAACATCGTACAGGCTTAAGGGTTTGCCGGCGAAAATATGCGGCAATGCCGCACTAAAGGCCGCATCAGAGTAGTAATGATCGAATGCAAACCAACTTTCGCGAGCTGGGGATGGTAACTGGGACAGCACAGGATAGATAGTTTCCGTGTCACTGAACACCTGTAGCCCCGCAGGCTTGGACTCCTTCAGCGCTTGCGCCAGAAAGAACAACCCCTGGTAACAGACATCCTGTGTGAAATCCATATTCACACGGGTCATCGCGTCATGCAGCAGGAAGTGCCCCACTTTGGACAGGCGGTAGCGCTCGTCGCGACAGATAATGATGCGGCCACTCAATCCCATATCCAACAGCACGCTGGTGGCATAATCATTCAGACTGCTATTAGCAACGATTTCATCCAGAAACGCGCCTTGTTCACCTTGCTTATCCAGATAGGCCAACACCCCCCCATTGCGCAAACAAAGCGCCGTTTGAAACAGCATGGGAGCGAAAGCTATGCGTTGCGCTTCGGTTATGGCATCAAGCGCATTAAAGGTGTCTTGTTCGTACATAACGATGATAAGCGTCCTGTGCTAAAAATATTTATCGGGCCATACTTGGCCCGACTAAAAAGATATTACTGCAGTGCATTCGTGGCGAGACTGACCTGAATATCTTTATCCAGATTGCGTACCCAACGATTATAATTCTTATGAATCTTACCTTGAGAAGCGAGCAGATTCTGGCTGCTGTCATAATCGATAGAATAAGCTGTTGCCGAGTAGGTAATACGCACCTCCGCACTGTGATTGCGGTTTTGCTGACGCGCCTTGATGACACCTGGCCCCACATCATTCATGATCCATTGGCGTTGGGCGCCAGCCTTAAGGATTGCGTTTCTGACTTGAGCCTCACTATGCCCGGCACTAACCGTCGAATGAACATTATCAACGGGTGCTGTACGCGCGCATCCCACTAAGGCCACCGCCACGGAAAATGCGATTAACAACTTGGAAACCCTTTTCATACAACCTCCATATTAAAGTAATTCTGATAACTTTCATCAATGGATAAATGAATACCGGCACACTCACCGCCAGATGAAACCGCGATTTATTTATTAACCGGAAACCTTACTGTATTTCAAAATAAATTCATCAGCCATCGGCAGGCTGAAAAATCAATATAAAAAACTGAAAGATTCGCAATTCAATGAACTATTGGACAGGTTTAACTTGTAACCATTAAATATTCATTTAAGCTATCGGTGATTACATCGATTAAATTAACATCATCAAAGCGCTTATTCATGTCCATCAGCTCCGGCCATTAAAGTACTCCAATCAATACCCTTACTCAAGAAAAAATGTAACCAAATTATACCATCCCTCTGGCTCTCAAAGCCAAGTATGGCTGGCTAAATGGGAACTGCAGGGATAATGGCTGATACACCTGCACAGGCCGGTTAATCAGCATCGTGTAGCGAGACATTCTTGAGCTCAACGCGGCAATATCGCGCACTCTTTATCCAGCAGCGACTCTACCGACGCGCGGTTGCCAACGTCCCAGCCGCGCTTCGAGGCCAGCAAGATAAAACCCCGTTGGCCGGCAAACGTGGTGGGCACTAACGCCACGCCATATTCCGCCAGCTGCTGCGGCGACAGATGGAAATAATCCGCCAGATCCTTAATCGGGTAAATGCCCATCGCGGTTGGCTGCATCACGCGTCGGGCATAGTAAGTGTGGCGCAACAGCTTATCCGGCAAAGGCCGCCATTGTTCCTGTATGTAGGGGCGTTCCGCCTGCAATTGACGCCGAACATCTTCGCGCAGACAGGTCAGGTGAATATGCAATTGGTTCTGGCTACGGCCGTAAGCGGAGTTGATCGCCATGCCCAACATATCATCCGGCACCGGCCCGCCATACTCGGCGGCCAACCGGTAACGCATCAGCCATGCATAGCCAAAATAGTCCGTCCGTTCCCCGGCCAGCAGCTGCGGGCTTTCAATGCCGGAGAGCGGCGCCGTCGGCACCAGGATGAAGTGATAGGGATAACGCGGGTTTTGCAGCACGCTGAAGCCTTGCGCTTTCCCCTGCGGCATATAAATCTGCTCACACGGGGCCGGATCGCGCTTTTGCTGATAGTTGGCCATGCAGAGCTTATCGACCACGCCCCACAGCGCATCGGAACGGGCGCACCCCGTCAAGGAGAGAACCCCCAGCACCAGCAGCCAACGCCGGGTAGACACACCAAAGCACGCCATCGTCATCTTTCTCGGCATCATCGCCGCACAGCACTCTTTGCGCGGGCGAGAGAAAACTCAAAATGGGGAATGAACAAGGGGCCAATGCGGCCCCTTGAGGAAAAATTACGCCGTGCCGCCGACGGTCAGCGTGTCCAGTTTCAGCGTCGGTTGGCCGACGCCCACCGGCACACTCTGGCCTTCCTTGCCGCACACGCCCACGCCTTTATCAAGCGCCAGATCGTTGCCGACCATCGAAATCTGCTGCATCGCCTCGATGCCGGAGCCGATCAGCGTCGCCCCCTTCACCGGCTTGGTGATACGCCCTTTCTCGATCAGATAGGCTTCGGTGGTGGAGAACACGAACTTGCCGGAGGTGATGTCCACCTGGCCGCCGCCAAAGTTCGGCGCGTACAGACCGTACTCGACGCTGGCGATGATCTCTTCCGGCGTCGATTTACCCGCCAGCATGTAGGTGTTGGTCATGCGCGGCATCGGCAGATGCGCATAGGACTCGCGGCGGCCGTTGCCGGTCGGCGCAACGCCCATCAGCCGCGCGTTGAGCTTGTCCTGCATGTAGCCTTTCAGCACGCCGTTTTCGATCAGTACGTTGTACTGGCCCGGCACGCCTTCGTCGTCGATCGCCAGCGAGCCGCGGCGCCCTTGCAGGGTGCCGTCATCCACCACGGTGCACAGCTCGGACGCCACCAGCTCGCCCATATGGCCGCTGAACACCGAGGTGCCGCGCCGGTTGAAGTCGCCTTCCAGGCCGTGGCCCACCGCCTCGTGCAGCAGCACGCCTGGCCAGCCGGCCCCCAGCACCACCGGCATATTGCCGGCCGGCGCCGCCACTGCGCCAAGATTGACCAGCGCCATGCGCACCGCCTCTTGGGCATAGATATCGGCGCGCACCTCGCCGTCGACGGCTTCCAGGAAGTAGTCATAGCCGAAACGGCCGCCGCCGCCGCTGGAGCCGCGCTCACGCTTGCCGTCCTGCTCCACCAGCACGCTGACGGAAAGGCGCACCAGCGGGCGAACGTCCGCTGCCAGCGTGCCGTCGGTGGCGGCTACCAGCACCTGCTCGTAAACGCCGGTGATGCTGGCGTTCACTTCCTGCACCCGCGCATCGGCGGCGCGCGCCACCTTGTCGACGCGGTGCAGCAGGGCGATTTTCTCTTCGCGCGGCAGGCTTTGCAGCGGATCGAGCAGCGGGTACAGCGCCTGATAACCGATTTCGCCCAGAGTATGCGCCCGCCCGTCGCCCTGCTCGCGCACGATGCTGCGCGCCGCCTGGGCGCTTTGCTGCAGCGCATTCAGGGTGATCTGATCGGCATAGGCGAAGCCGGTCTTCTCGCCGCTGACGGCGCGCACGCCGACGCCCTGGTCGATATTGTAAGAGCCATCCTTGATGATGCCGTCCTCGATCACCCAGGCTTCGTGATAGCTGGACTGGAAATAGAGATCGGCGTAGTCGATACGGCGTTCTGCCAGTTGACCCAGTACCCTGTACAGGTCTTGATGACTCAGCTTGTTGGTAGCGAGTAACTGCTCACTGACAAACGTCAGGCTCATAATGGTTTCACTCTTGATTGGAGGATTACTTGTCAGACGGCGCCGTCAGCGACGTCTGGAATCGGTTGTGCTGCAGCACCGGCATCTGCGCACGAATATTTTTCAGGCTTGCGGCGTCCACACGCACCTTCAGTGCCGCCACGGCGTCCGCGTTCTCGGCCAACACCTTGCCCCAGCCGTCGACAGCCATCGAGTGGCCCCAGGTGCGGCGGGTCGGCCCGTGGCGCCCCACCTGCGCCGGCGCCAGGATCATGCACTGGTTCTCGATCGCTCGGGCGCGCAGCAGGATTTCCCAATGCGCCTCGCCGGTTACCCGCGTAAAGGCCGCCGGCACCGAAATCAGTTCGGCGCCCTGCGCCCGCAGCGCCTGGAACAGCGCAGGGAAGCGCAGATCGTAACATATGGTCATGCCCAAACGCCCGACCGGCGTATCCACCACCGTCAGGTGCTGCCCGTGCTGGTAGGTATCCGACTCGCGGTAATGGCCGTGCGCGTCGTTGATGTCCACATCGAACATGTGCAGCTTGTCGTAGCGGGCGCGGATCTCGCCCTGCTCGTCGAACAACAGGCTGCTGGTGGTGATAAGCTCCGGGTTCTCACGGCTGACGAGCGGCATCGAGCCCACCAGCAACCACACGCCATAACGGCGCGCCAGTTCGCGCACCGCGTTCTGCAGCGGACCATCGCCCTGTTTTTCCGCCTGTTGGCGATAGGCCGCGGAGTTGGCGAACAACAACGCGTTCTCCGGCGTCATGACCAGTTTTACCCCGGCATTGAGCTGCTTGATCTGCTGTTCAATCTGGGCCAGGTTATCGCGCACCTGATCGCCACTGCACAACTGCAACAACGCAACGTTAGCATTCCTCATGACGCCTTATCCTCCTTTGCCTTACGAAGTACCTCATTGATCTTCGGCTGGTCGAGATCGCCGCCGATATGGTAGCGAATCAGCGAAATCTTGCTCCACAGCGGCCCCAGCACCTGCGAGGCGGCAAATACCGCCGCGCCGACGATCGGGTTGACGACAAACGCCGTGGCCACGCCGACCGTCGCCGAAATCGCCGGCGCCACCACCGCCTCCATATCGATGCGGCGGCGCGCCAGATCGATCTGGCCGTTCATAGCGATATCCGCCGCCAGGCCGTCGATCAATAGATTATCAGTATGCATTATGCCATCTTTCAGCCAGGCGGTACTGCGGATGGAATCAAAGTAGAAGCCTTTGCCAAAGGTATCGCTGAAATCGAACTGCAGCTTGCGCAGCAGGGCGTCGAAGCTGACCAGCCGCAGCAGCTGACCGGCACGGCCACCGCCCATACTGTCGATTTCACCCTTGCCCATCTTGACCTGCAGCGCACCGCTCAGCGTATCGACCCGTGGCTGCCACGGCGTGCCATGCCAGTACAGATCGAAATCCACGTCATAAGGCGCGCCCTTAAGCGGAATGGTGATGCCGAAGAAGGCGGCGGTTTCATCGAGCTTGCCGCCAAGCAGCTTGCCTTTCAGCGAGCTGCGCTCTTCCTGCGCATTTTGTTTCCACAGGCCGGTGGCGGTCATGCGCCCTTGGCCGGTATCGACCAGGCCGTGATCCAGCGTCAGGGTATCGCCCCGATTGGTCAGATCCGCCTCGACCCTGCCGAGGTTCTGCCCCAGCACCCAGCACGATTTGCAGCGCAGCATCAACGAAGGCCAGTCGCGGAAGGAAACGTTCTCGGTCGACGGCGGCGGCGTGCCCGCCGCGTTTTTCGTCTCTGCGAACTGCGGGTTGTAATACAGGTAGTTGATATCGGCGCGCCACGGCCCGCGATCGGCCACCCGCAGGCTACCATCCACTTCGTCGCTCTTGGCGCTCACCAGGGTAGCGCCAAGCTGTTTCTCGGCCGACAGCGTCAGCTTATGCCAGGCCTGGCCGCCCAACAGCAGCTGCGGCGTGGTCAGCGCCACGGTGGTGGGGAAGCTGAAACCGCCCACCTGACCGCTGCCGCCGCCCTGTTTCAGCGCCGGTGCCAGCAGCGCCAGCCACTGCTCGCCGTCCAGCGCCGGCAGGTTCAACGTCATCGACTTGCCGGCCGGCAGAGGCGGGGTGCCGCCCCCGTTGGTTTGCCAGGCGGCGCGCGCCAGGTTCACCTGTTTTTTATCGAAGTTCCATTCGCTGTTGAAGCGGTTCTGTTTGCCCGCGCTGCCGGTCAACATAAAGCCGTTCAAACCGCCTTTGACCTTGACGTTCACCGGCAGCGCCTCTCCCGACGCCTTGTCCAGTGGCGAAGGTAAGTGACTGCTCACTTTCTTCAGGTCTGCGTCAAGGCCGATATCGTAGCTGGCCGAGCCCTGATGCGGCAGCGTGATGGCCACCTGGCTCTGCCAGGGCGCACTGCCGCTGAGCGCATCGGCGGCCTCTTTTGGCAGGCCGGGGAACTTGCCCGGCTGCCAGTCTCCTTTCAGACCGACGTTGACCTTGTAGTCACGCTCGCCTTCCTGCGTAGTGAAGTTGACCGCCACCGGTTGCCCGAACCAGTTGGCCGACAGGGTGTCGCTCTCCAGATTGCCATTGTCGAAGCGGAACTTGCCGCTGAGCTTCTGCAGCTCGCTTTCCAGCGGTTTTATCAGCAACGAATTGTTGTTCAGCGCCACTTCACCGGTGGCTCTGACCTGCTCGCCGTCCAGGGGGATATCGAGATGTAAGCGCCCACTGACATCACCGCCAATCTGCAGCTGATCCAGCGCCGCCCCCAGCGAATCGTGCAACGGTGTCTGCATGAAGTAGTCATGTACGTCGCTGCCCGCACCCGCGACTTCGGCGTCGATCAGCAACCGCTCTTTCAGGTAATCCGGGATCACCGCGCTGATATTTTTGCCCGCCACCTTGCCCAAGCGGGTTTGCGGCGCATGCATCCACAGCCCCTCGTTGGCGAAATCGAGATCGATCGCCAAATCGGTCAGCGCCGGCCAGCCCGGTTGGAACTGGAAGGTGGCGTGACGCAGCGGTACGAAGACTTCGAACTGCCCTTCGTTTTTGCGGTACGGGAAATGCTGCGGATCGCCGGAATAAATCAGCGTGGCGTTATCCACCTGGCCGCCCTGAATGGCGCCGCCCAGGTAGTCCACCAGATGCTTGCCCATCAGCGGTTCCGGGAAATAGCGCCAGGCGTCGGCGCCGTCATACAGGCGGATGCCCGCCAGGATATTCAGCCACGGATCGCCCTTGGCCGGCTGCTGATAACGGAAATCGCCGTTGACCCACAGCGACTTCGCCTTGACGTCCAGCCCCTGACTCGCCAGCTCCCAGCCTTGATCGTTGTAACGCCAGGTCAGCGCGCCACGCGCGCTGCTGATTTCAAGCGGGGCGCGGAACATGTCGCCGTAAGGCAGGGTGCTGTCGGTGAGCCCCAGCGTCAGGCGGCCGTTCTCCACCCCGCCACTCAACGCGCCGGAGAAGTGGTTGACGCCCGGCAGCAGTTCCCAACGCTGCCAGCTGACATCGCGCCACAGCGCCTGAAAACGGCTCTTTTCCGGCTGCTTGAGCGGGATGTCCAGCGCCAGCGCTTCCATCTTCCCCTGCGGCTGCAGATCGTTCCAGCGATCGAGCACGTCCGGGCTGAGGAACGAGAAGGTCGGCAGCAACGCCGATAGACGCTCCAACTGAAGATGGGTCGCGCGCACCCGCAGCTCTTCATTCTGCGCCGGCCCCATAAATTCGGTGTTTTCCGGCAGCCACAGCGCAGAAAGCGCGCCCTGCGGCCAGGCCTGGCCGTCGGTGCTCAACCGCAGCTGCGGCACGTCGAGCTGCCAACCGGTGCCCTGGCGGCGCAGCGACAGCGCCAGATTGTCTACGTCCAGCCGGTGCTGCGCGGCGCCGGTATTCCAGTTGGCCGCCCCCTGCTTGAGCAACGCATGGCCGCCGGCGATCTCGCCGTTTTGCACCTGCAGCCAGGCTGCCAGGCTGAAGTCTGCGCTTTCCAGCCCGGTGTTGGCGCGCAGCCAGCGGGTAAACCAGGGTTTCATGTCGATGTTATCGGCCTGCAGATAGACCGTGCCGGTGTCCAGCAGGCCCTGATTATCGCGCAGGTCCATGCGCAGCTGCACCACACCGTGCTGGCCGTTCAGCGTCGACAGGCTGATCTGCCCCTCGGCGCGGTGGCGATCGCGGCCGTTGAGCCAGGTCAGTTGGGGAATGTCGAATTCGGCGCGCGCGCCGGCGGGCGTCAGGAACGAGATACGGCTGTCGCGCAGATCGAAGTGGTCGAGCTGGCGCAGCATCAGATCGCTGATTTTACCGGGCTCAAGGCCGTCGCCCTCACGATCGCCGCCCAGCGTGGCGTTCAGATCGAGGCGGAATTGATAGAAGGTCAGATCGCGGAACTGCCAGCGCCAGTGCAGCAGCGATTGCCACACGTCCAGCGCCAGCGTCACGCGTTCGATATGCACATCGCTTTTGGGCAGCGTAACGCTCAGGTTGCGCACTTCAAGCTGTGGGCCGAACGTTTCCCAACTGCCCTGCAGGAAATCCATCTGCACAGGCACACCGGATAGCTTCTCCACCTGCGCCAGCAGTTGGGGACGATAGTCGTTCAGCTTCGGCAGCATCAGGCGCAGCCCGCTGATCAGCAGCGCCACAATCACGATTAGGGTGGCGCCTGTTGCTAACAGAATCCCAGGCAGTCGCCTCACGCAGTTCTCCTTGCTCCGCTGCCTGGCAACGGGAATATCTATGCACTGACGGGCCCGGCGTGCCGGGCCCCTACCGATGTCGGGCGGGCTACATCATGACGACGTCGAACTGCTCCTGGCTGTACAACGGTTCGATCTGCACCTTCACCTGTTTGCCGACGAAGATCTCCACTTCGGCCAGCGCATGCGACTCTTCGCTCTTCAGCGCTTCGCCAACCGCCGCGGAGGCGTACACCAGGAAGCGATCGGAATCGTAAGCATGGTGCACGCGTACAATCTCGCGCAGGATCTCGTAGCACACGGTTTCCACCGTTTTCACGGTGCCGCGCCCATTGCAAGTAGGACAATCGTGACAGAGCACATGTTCAATGCTTTCACGCGTGCGTTTACGCGTCATTTCAACTAAGCCTAGCTGAGAGAAGCCGTTGATCGTGGTTTTTACCCGATCTTTACTCAATGCCTGCTCCAGCGAGTGCAGCACCCGGCGGCGATGCTCTTCGTTGTTCATATCGATAAAGTCGATGATGATAATGCCGCCCAGGTTGCGCAGCCGCAGCTGGCGCGCGATGGCCTGCGTCGCCTCGATGTTGGTATTGAAGATGGTTTCGTCGAGGTTGCGGTGGCCGACGAAGGCACCGGTGTTGATGTCAACGGTGGTCATCGCCTCGGTCTGATCGATGATCAGATAGCCGCCGGACTTCAGCTCCACCTTGCGCTCCAGCGCGCGCTGGATTTCGTTTTCCACGTCGTACAGATCGAAAATTGGCTGGCTGCCGGTGTAGAGTTCGAGCTTGTTGGTAATGTCCGGGATGTACTCGCCGGTAAACTCCACCAACAGATCGTGCGTCAGCCGCGAATCGACGCGAATGCGATCCAGCGCCGCGCCGGCGAAATCGCGCAAGATGCGCTGCGCCAGCGCCAGCTCGCCGTACAGCTTGTATTTGGTCTGGTTGCGCTTCTTGCGCTCCATCACCTTGGTCCACAGGCGTTTGAGGAACGCGGCATCCTGCGCCAGCTCTTCCTCGCCGATGCCTTCCGCCGCGGTGCGGATAATAAAGCCGCCCAGCTCGTCGCAGTGCGGCGCAACGATGGACTTCAGGCGCTCGCGCTCGGCTTCGCTGTCGATGCGCTGCGAAACGCCGACGTGCGCCGCGCCCGGCATGAAGACCAGATAGCGCGAAGGCAGCGTAATGTCGGTAGTCAGACGCGCGCCCTTGGTCCCGAGCGGATCTTTCACCACCTGCACCATCAGGTCTTGCCCCTGGCGCACCAGCTCGGCGATGTCGCGCACATGAAAGTTTTTCCGCTCGTCGCCGGCGACGCATTCGGTATGCGGCATGATGTCGGAGGCGTGCAGGAAGGCGGCCTTGTCCAGGCCGATGTCGACGAACGCCGCCTGCATCCCCGGCAGGACGCGGCTGACGCGCCCTTTATAGATATTGCCGACGATGCCGCGTTTGGATTCGCGTTCGATATGAATCTCTTGCAGAATGCCGCCATCGATATAGGCGACCCGCGTTTCAGACGGTGTGATATTAACCAGTAGCTCAGCTGTCATGCCTTCTCCTCAGAGCCGGTCGATAATGGCAGCGCCCATCAACCGGTTCTTACATCACGTAATGCGACAAAATTACTGAGCAGCTCATGTGTTTCGACCAGCGGCAGACCGACCACCGCGTGATAACTCCCGGTTATCGTTCTGACGAAACAACCACCCTTTCCTTGAATTCCATAGGCGCCCGCTTTATCCATCGGTTCGCCCGTAGCAATATAGTCGCGGATATCCTGTTGTGACAGGCTGCGGAACGTCACGTCGGTCACCACCAGCTGGCAGCGCACGTCGTGGCGATCGGCGATCGCCACCGCCGTCATCACCTGATGCTGTTTGCCCGACAGAGCCGCCAGCATGTCCGCCGCATGGGCTTCGTCGCGCGGCTTCTCCAGCACCCGGCCGTTGAGCACCACGATGGTGTCTGCGCCCAGCACCGGCCGATCTTCCTGCGCCAGCGCCACGCCCGCCTTGGCCTTGTCCTGCGCCAGACGGCGCACATAGGCCTCTGCGGCTTCGCCTTCCCGGCGCTGCTCTTCGGTATGCGTCAGCAGAATGTCAAACGACACGCCCAACAGGGTCAACAGTTCACGTCGACGTGGGGAGCCGGAGGCCAGATAAAGCGAAGTCATTGATATACCCTTACTGTACGGCGAACTGACGGCGGATTTTGCGCATCAACAGGAATAACCACGGCCACAAAATGCCGTTTACCACACTACTCCAGAATACCTCTGGGCGGAAAGAGACGTTGATCACTAAAAACTCAGCCCAGAACACCACCACATCCATCGACAGCGACAGCAGCACGACGATCAGCGCCTGTTGCCACAGCGCCATATTGCGGAACAGTTGGAATTTGAACGCCACCAGATAGGCGATGATGCCCAGCGCCAGCGCGCGTACGCCCAGCGTAGAGCCGAGGATCAGATCCATAATCAACCCCAGCACGAAGCCGGTACCGACGTTGACACGATGCGGCAAGGCCATTACCCAGTAGATCAGGATCAGCACCAGCCAGGAAGGCCGGAACATGTAGATCTGCTCCGGCCACGGCATGATTTGCAGCACCAACGCCACCAGGAACGACAGCCAGATGATCCAGCGCCCGTGGCTGCGGTAACTGTTCATTGCACCACTCCCGCCGCGGCAGGCTGAGCCGATGGCGTAGCGCCGGCGGGTTGCGGCGCCACGCCGGTGGCCGGTGCGGGCAGCTGCGGCCCAACGGAACCGGCAGGCGGCAACACCTGCGGCATCATCTGCATCAGGCGCTCATTGGCGACGCGGTGCACTTCGTCCGGCGGCAGCGGCATGTCGCCGTTGCGATCGGCGCCCCACAGCAGCAGCAGGTAGCGCAAGCGCTGCAGACCGGCGGTCGGCCGCGCCTGAATCACGGTGTAAGCGCGCTGATTGTCGACCTTGACCGAGGAAACGACCGCCACCGGATAGCCTTCCGGGAAGCGGCCGCCGAGGCCGGAGGTCACCAGCACGTCGCCAACGCGGATATCGGTGTTGTTCGGCAGATGCTCCAGTTGCAGATCGTCGGCGCAGCCGCTGCCCGCGGCGATCACTCGAATATCGTTACGCAGCACCTGAATCGGCAGCGCGTGCGAGGCATCGCAGATCAGCAGCACGCGGCTGGTCACCTTCGCCACCGCCACCACCTGGCCAACCACGCCCTTGTCGCTGATCACCGGCTGGCCTTCATAGACGCCGTTGTCCGACCCTTTGTCGATAACGACCTGGTCGCTATACGGATCGGAACCGGTGGAGATCACCTGGGTGACCATCTTGTGTTCGTCCTGGCGCAGCGGAGAACCCAGCAGCTCGCGCAAGCGGGCGTTTTCCTGCTTGAATTGGCCAAGAAGAAGAATATCGCTGTTTTTCAGCAGCAGTTCCTGCCGCAGAGCGCGGTTTTCCAGCTCCAGCTGTTGGCGGGTGGCCAGCGTCTCTGACACGCTGTCCAAAACTTTACGTGGCCCGTTGGCCAGAAAATAGAAAGGGCTGACTGCGGTGTCCATGTAGTTGCGTATCTTCACGAACGTGCCGAGCCGGCTGTCGGCAACGATCAGGCCAATGGCCGCAATCACCGCCAAAAAAAGTCGCAGTTGCAGGGAAGGCCCCCTGCTAAAAATCGGCTTCATAAATTATGCGAGTTCCTCGACAACAGAAAGAGGAACCGTACCCGATTTTCGCTGTGCGCATTCATCCGATACGATTCCTCCTTCCTGGGGCTGACTATTCTTCGCTGAACAAATCGCCGCCGTGCATGTCGATCATTTCCAACGCCTTGCCGCCACCGCGCGCCACGCAGGTCAGCGGATCTTCCGCCACCACGACCGGAATGCCGGTTTCTTCCATCAGCAGGCGATCGAGGTTGCGCAGCAGCGCGCCGCCGCCGGTCAATACCATGCCGCGTTCGGAAATGTCGGAGGCCAATTCTGGCGGGCACTGCTCCAGCGCAACCATCACCGCGCTGACGATACCGGTCAGCGGCTCTTGCAGGGCTTCGAGGATTTCATTGGAGTTCAGGGTAAAGCCGCGCGGTACGCCTTCAGCCAGGTTACGGCCGCGCACTTCGATTTCGCGCACTTCGTCGCCCGGATAGGCAGAACCGATTTCGTGCTTGATGCGCTCTGCGGTGGCTTCGCCGATCAGCGAGCCGTAGTTGCGGCGCACATAATTGATGATGGCTTCATCGAAACGGTCGCCGCCGATGCGCACGGAAGAAGAGTACACCACGCCGTTCAGCGAGATCACCGCCACTTCAGTGGTACCGCCACCGATATCCACCACCATGGAGCCGGTCGCTTCGGAGACCGGCAGACCTGCGCCGATCGCCGCCGCCATCGGCTCTTCAATCAGGAACACTTCACGCGCGCCGGCCCCTTGGGCGGACTCGCGGATAGCGCGGCGTTCAACCTGGGTCGCGCCGACCGGCACACAGACCAGCACGCGCGGGCTTGGGCGCATAAAGCTGTTGCTGTGAACCTGTTTGATAAAGTGCTGCAGCATTTTTTCAGTCACGAAGAAATCGGCGATCACGCCGTCTTTCATCGGGCGAATAGCCGCGATGTTGCCGGGGGTGCGGCCCAGCATCTGTTTGGCGTCATGACCGACGGCCGCGACGCTCTTTGGGGAGCCGGCACGATCCTGACGAATGGCAACCACCGAAGGTTCATTCAGTACGATGCCTTGCCCTTTAACATAAATCAGGGTATTGGCGGTACCCAAGTCGATGGACAAGTCGTTGGAAAACATGCCACGAAATTTCTTAAACATAACGAAAGGATAATCCTGCAAGCTGGGGGCGGAAAATAAAATCCGCCTACTTTACCAACCACACGAAGCAGCGACAAGGCGCAAAAACGTTCTACTTCGGTGAAAAATAGTCTGTATTGTTTCTGCTCGAATGCACGGAAATTGGATGAGGCCTGAATTCCCTGAACAAAGGCTCAGTTTACCACCCTGTCAACGCACGAAACGGCGTAACACAGCTCATAAAATCTAACATATTCCCTGATTGCCGCCGATGGTAAGCACCTACCAACGCCAACCAGATAAAAGCTGACAAGAGCCTATCTCAAATAGGCGTCGTTGTCGCAGGCAGATTGGAGAAAACTCCAAAATGACGGGTGACATGGCCCAGATGGATCCGGCGCTCATTCTACGTCAATTTTTGTCCGGCAATCAGCTTAAACACGATAACGACGTGAATATTTTTTACGCCCCGCGTCGATAGGTTCCGGCGATGCGAAAAAGTCGCCCTGCCCGCCGTGGATCCCCCGCTCTTTCAGCGTCTGCCATTCGTTGCGCGTACGTACGCTGGCCGCGAACACCTGAGCACGCGTGCCCGCGCAGGCGCCGGTCAGGCTCTGCACGAACAGCTGGTTTTCGTCCCGCTTATCGATGCTCCGCACCAGCCCCGGGTGGAGCTTGACGATCTCCACCTGCAGCGACTTGATATAGGACGTACTGACCACGGTTAAACCCGCTTTGGACACCGCGAGACGGCAGCCCAGCCCTGACAACAGCCTCAGCACCGGACGCAAACGGTCGATATGTTGACACACATCTGCCTCCGCAAGTTCAATCAGAATTCGCCGACGTTGGCTTTTTTCGCATTGCAACAGCGTATCGCGCAGCCAGCGCTGGAAAGAGCGCTGCAAAATCGAGTCCACGCACAGCGGAAACGCCAGCGTTTCCTCGGGCCACTGCGCCAACAAGGGAATGATGCGGCTCACCTGTTGGCGATCGTAACTCTCCGCCAACCCCAACTGCTGCACCAGCGGCATATATTCCGCCGGCAGCAATTCCTGGGTGCCGTCATAGATCCGGCTCATGATCTCACGATGGTGCACCTCGCCTTCCACGGTCACCGCCGGTTTCTGATACAGCCGCGGGCCGCCGCGCGCCAGCACCTGTTCCAGCAGCGTGCGCCACTTGACGCTGCCGCGCCCCTTTTCCGGCACCTGGCTGTCGTACACATACCACCCGTTTTCGCCCTGCAGCGTAGCGTGGCGCGTCGCCTGCTCCGCATAGTCGATTACCTGCTCGGTGGTTTGACCGCTGCGGTACGCCACGATGCCGATGTGCAGGAAGGCCTCGCGATCGATCAGCGCCGTGGAAGGCAAGGCATCGATGGCGTTGACCAGCTGTGAAGCGATGCCGTCGGCTTCCTTCAGGGTTCGATGCGGCAACAGTACGGTAAAATCGCTGTGGAAGTAGCGCGCCAGCAGCGCCGACGGGTAGCGCATCACGAAGGTAGACAGCAGGTTGACCAGCGAATACATCAGCTCTTGCACCGCCATGCTGCCGTGCGTCTCGCGCAGGGTCTCGAAGTCGGGCAGCCGCACCATCATCACGATGCCGTGCGAGCCTTCATCTTCCAACTGAGTGGTCAATTGATTATCGAAAAACAGGCGATTATTCAGCCCGGTTTTGGCATCCTGCGCGGCGAAGGCGCGGATCAGCGTATCGACCCGGCTGCGCTCTTCCCGCGCTTCCGCCAGATCGGCCAGCAGGCGGTCGAGCGCGCCGCTGACGTTGGCTGGCCACTCACGCACGTCGCCCTGCATGACGTTTTCACGCTCGCCGTTCAGAATGCGCCGCGCACGGCGTTCCAGACGATCTTCGCCGTCGGCCTGCTCACGCAGCCAGCGCAGGCTGAACAGCAAAACCACCACCATGACGACGATCGACAGCGTGACGGCGGCGGTGGATTGCAGCGTGCGCACGTCGCTGGCGAAGGGATCGAGGTAGGTGATGTGCAGCGTACTGCCCGGGTGCTGCAACAGAGTTCGCGAGACCTGACGATAGCCGTTCAGCGCATCCCAGGGCTCTTTTTTCAGCGTCGGCAATTTATAGTCGAGGAGCTTGCTGGTACCGGCCTCTACGCGGATCGACACAATGCCGAGCGGACGCATGACAATCGGCAACCATTTCTCCTGATCGCGCGGCGATTCCTGCAACATGGCTTGATCGAGAGAGGTGACCAGCGAATCAAAGCGGCGCTCCTGGCGATCCTGGGTAACGTAAAAGAAGCTGTATGAGCATCCCATCAGCATCAAAAACATCGCCAGCGCGACCAACAGAGTGATCAATGCAGAGAGTTTGGTGGTAAATCGCATCCCTGTGCCTTGTCCGCTATGGTTAAGTGAGTGTTCACCCTTTAGCTAAAAGGGGCCGTCCAACCCTAACAAGCCTTGCCGAGGAATTAAACCTGCAAGCGCCGTTTTTGTCCTTTATCAGGACTTGGGCCGCTTATTATGCATATAGTCAAATAAATGTGATTCAGCCATTGATAGAAAAGTGTAAACGAGAGGAAGAGTGACATGCGTGCACTGTTATTGGAACAACAAGACGACCAAACTCTGGCTCATATCAAAGATATCGGCAGCGATCGGTTGCCGGAAGGCGATGTCACCGTCGACATCAACTGGTCAAGCCTGAACTATAAAGATGCGCTGGCGATCACCGGCAAAGGCAAGATCGTGCGCAACTTCCCGATGGTGCCGGGCATCGACTTCGCCGGCACCGTGCGCCACAGCCGCGACGATCGCTTCAAAGAGGGGCAAAGCGTGGTGCTCACCGGTTGGGGCGTGGGCGAACACCATTGGGGCGGCCTGGCCGAGCAGGCGCGCGTCTCCGGTGAGTGGCTGGTGCCGCTGCCGAACGGCCTGGATGAGCGCAAGGCGATGATCATCGGCACCGCCGGCTTTACCGCCATGCTGTGCGTGATGGCGCTGGAAGAAGGCGGCGTGCACCCGGACGACGGCGATATCCTGGTCACCGGCGCCAGCGGCGGCGTGGGCAGCACCGCCATCGCCCTGCTGGCGGCGCTGGGGTACCGGGTGACCGCCATCAGCGGCCGCGACAGCAATACCGAGTACCTGAAAGCGCTCGGCGCCAAAGAGGTCATGTCGCGCGATGGCTATATCGACACGCCGCGTCCGCTGGAGAAACAGCTGTGGGCCGGCGCGGTGGACACCGTCGGCGACAAACTGCTGGCGCGGGTGCTGGCGCAGATGAACTATAACGGCACCGTCGCCGCCTGCGGCCTGGCGGGCGGTTATCAACTGCCGACCACCGTGATGCCGTTCATTCTGCGCAACGTGCGCCTGCAGGGCGTGGATTCGGTGCATACGCCGCTGCACCGCCGCCAAACCGCCTGGGAACGGCTGGCCGGCATTCTGCCGGACAGCTTCTATCAGCAGGCCACACATGAAATCGCCCTCGAGCAGGCGCCGGCCACCGCCGCCGCACTGCTGAACAACCAAATCACCGGCCGCACCCTGGTGAAAATCCGCTGACCTTCTCCCCCCGGCAACGGGGGGTTCGCCCGCATCTGCGAAATTTCATATTTTCCCGCTCCCGCTCGCTTCCGGCCGGCTTTAGCGCCATGCTTATTTCATGAAGACCCGTCAGTCGCTCGCGGACGGCGGGAATCCGTCGCGGAGAGCATAAGCATGAACAAACACCCGAAATTAACCGAGGCCGACGTCACGCCGGAGAGCGTGTTCCACCAGCGGCGCAAGGTGCTGCAGGCGCTCGGCATCACCGCCGCCACGCTGGCGCTGCCTACCGGCGCGCAGGCGGACCTGCTGTCGTGGTTCAAGGGCAACGATCGCCCCAAGGCGCCGCCGGGCAAAGCGCTGGAATTCAGCAAACCGGCCGCCTGGCAGGCGCAGCTGGCGATGACGCCGGAAGACAAGGTCACCGGCTACAACAACTTCTATGAGTTCGGCCTCGACAAAGCCGATCCGGCCGCCAACGCCGGCGGGCTCAAGACCGAAGGTTGGAAAGTGCGCATCGACGGCGAGGTGGCGAAGCCGATCACGCTGGACATCGACGATCTGATGAAGCGTTTCCCGCTGGAACAGCGCATTTACCGCATGCGCTGCGTCGAGGCCTGGTCGATGGTGGTGCCGTGGATCGGTTTCGAACTGGGCAAGCTGATCAAGCTGGCCGAACCGAACAGCAACGCGCGCTACGTGGCCTTCCAGACGCTGTACGATCCGGAGCAGATGCCCGGCCAGAAAGATCGCTTTATCGGCGGCGGCCTGAAATATCCCTACGTCGAAGGGCTGCGGCTGGACGAGGCGATGCATCCGCTGGCGCTGCTGACCGTCGGCGTATACGGCAAAACCCTGCCGCCGCAAAACGGCGCGCCGCTGCGGCTGATCACGCCGTGGAAATACGGCTTCAAAGGCATCAAATCGATCGTGCATATCCGTTTGGTGCGCGATCAGCCGCCGACTACCTGGAACCAATCCGCGCCGAACGAGTACGGTTTTTACGCCAACGTGAATCCGCACGTCGATCATCCGCGCTGGTCGCAGGCCACCGAGCGCTTTATCGGCTCCGGCGGCATTCTCGACGTCAAACGGCAGCCGACGTTGCTGTTCAACGGCTATGCCGATCAGGTAGCGTCGCTGTATCGCGGCATGGATCTGCGGGAGAATTTCTAAGTGCGCCTGACGCCTGTTCATATCAAATGGCTGAAAGCCGCCCTGCATCTGGCGGCGTTTTTGCCCTTTTTGTGGTTGGTGCTGGCAGTGGATCAAGGCTGGTTCAGCGCCGATCCGTCCAAGGACATCCAGCATTTCACCGGCAGGATGACGCTGAAACTGCTGCTGGCCACGCTGATGATAGCCCCGCTGGCGCGCTACGCCCGGCAGCCGCTGCTGATCCGCTGTCGCCGTCTGGTGGGGCTGTGGTGCTTTGCCTGGGGCACGCTGCACCTGATAAGCTACTCCACGCTGGAGCTGGGGCTGAGCAATCTCGGCCTGCTGGGCAGCGAGCTGGTGAACCGCCCTTATCTGACGCTCGGCATCCTCACCTGGCTGATCCTGCTGGCGCTGGCGGCCACGTCGACGCTGTGGGCGATGCGCAAGCTGGGGGCCAAATGGCAAACGTTGCACAACTTCGTCTATCTGGCGGCGATCCTCGCCCCCATCCACTACCTGTGGTCGGTCAAAACGTTCTCCCCCCAGCCGTTCATTTACGCGCTGTTGGCGGTGGCGCTGTTGGGCCTGCGTTACAAGAAATTCCGCGCCTGGTGGCGCTGAATCGCGCGGCGGTGCGCGTTATTGGCGCGGAAAAACGCGCGCCGCCGGCGGGAACTTTTTCTGTGTTCCAGCGCTCATATTCCTGTCACGGATCCCCCAGTTCCTCGATTTGGGGTTGAATATCTTCGCTGATAAGACCAGTATTTAGCTGCGAATTGCTACGATATCGTTATAATGCCCGACCTTGTTTCTGTTCTCAGGGTGAATTTGCCCCTTAACAGGTGACAAATCGGTAACATCGGGTTATTTTCTACGATGATGGTTTTATTGCCGGAGATACCAGCACAATGGCGGATAAGTTTCACATTTTGCTTCTGAACGGCCCCAATCTCAATCTGCTGGGGACGCGTGAGCCGGAGAAGTACGGCAGCACGACGCTGACAGAGATTGTTAACGGATTGGAAAACCAGGCATCCGCATTGGATATTACCCTGAGCCATCTGCAATCCAACGCCGAGCATCAGCTGATCGATCGCATTCATCAGGCGCGCGGCAACACCGATTTCATTCTGATAAACCCGGCGGCGTTCACGCATACCAGCGTGGCGCTGCGCGATGCGTTGCTGGCGGTGCAGATCCCGTTCATCGAGATCCACCTGTCCAACGTGCACGCCCGCGAACCTTTCCGCCATCACTCTTATCTCTCAGACGTAGCGGTAGGCGTGATTTGCGGCCTCGGCGCGGATGGCTACGCTTTCGCTTTACAGGCAGCGGTTAACCGTCTGTCGAAAACCCACTAATTGCTCCACAAAAAGAGTACGGAATCACACTCATGGATATTCGTAAAATCAAGAAACTGATCGAACTGGTTGAAGAATCAGGTATTTCTGAACTGGAAATCTCTGAAGGCGAAGAATCGGTTCGCATCAGCCGTGCCGCACCGGCGCAGGCTTATCCCGTCATGCAGCAGGCTTACGCGATGCCGGCACAGCAGCAGCCAGCCCTGGCTACCGCCGTTGCCACCGCGCCTGCGGCAGAAACCCCTGCAGCACCGGCGGCCGTGAGTGGCCATGTCGTTCGTTCCCCAATGGTAGGCACCTTCTACCGCACCCCAAGCCCGGACGCGAAAGCCTTCGTGGAAGTGGGCCAGAAAGTGAACGCCGGCGATACCCTGTGCATCGTTGAAGCCATGAAAATGATGAACCAGATCGAAGCGGACAAGTCCGGCGTCGTGAAAGCCATCCTGGTGGAAAACGGCCAGCCGGTCGAATATGACGAGCCGCTGGTCGTCATCGAATAACGAGGCGCCCCCATGCTTGATAAAATTGTTATCGCCAACCGCGGCGAGATCGCGCTTCGCATCCTGCGTGCCTGTAAAGAATTGGGCATCAAGACCGTTGCGGTTCACTCCGCGGCCGACCGCGATCTGAAACACGTTCTGCTGGCCGACGAGACCGTCTGCATCGGTCCTGCGCCATCGGTAAAAAGCTACCTGAACATCCCGGCCATCATCTCGGCGGCGGAAATCACCGGCGCCGTGGCGATCCACCCGGGCTACGGCTTCCTGTCGGAGAACGCCGACTTCGCCGAGCAGGTTGAACGCTCCGGCTTCATCTTCATCGGCCCGAGAGCCGAAACCATCCGCCTGATGGGCGACAAGGTTTCCGCGATCAACGCCATGAAAAAAGCCGGCGTGCCCTGCGTACCGGGCTCCGACGGCCCGCTGACCGACGACATGGATAAAAACCGTGCCTTCGCCAAGCGCATCGGTTATCCGGTGATCATCAAGGCCTCCGGCGGCGGCGGCGGTCGCGGCATGCGCGTCGTGCGCAGCGACAAAGACCTTGAGCAGTCCATCAACATGACGAAAGCGGAAGCCAAAGCGGCTTTCAACAACGACATGGTGTACATGGAAAAATACCTGGAGAATCCGCGCCACATCGAGATTCAGGTATTGGCCGACGGCCAGGGCAACGCCATCTATCTGGCCGAGCGCGACTGCTCCATGCAGCGCCGCCACCAGAAAGTGGTCGAAGAGGCGCCGGCGCCGGGCATCACCAGCGAAATGCGCCGCTACATCGGCGAGCGCTGCTCGAAAGCCTGTGTGGAAATCGGCTACCGCGGTGCGGGCACCTTCGAGTTCCTGTATGAAAACGGCGAGTTCTATTTCATCGAAATGAACACCCGTATTCAGGTAGAACACCCGGTTACCGAAATGATCACCGGCGTGGATCTGATCAAAGAGCAGCTGCGCATCGCTGCCGGTCAGCCGCTGTCGATCAAACAGGAAGAAGTGAAGATCCACGGCCACGCGGTAGAATGCCGCATCAACGCCGAAGATCCGAACACCTTCCTGCCGAGCCCGGGCAAGATCACACGCTTCCACGCGCCAGGCGGTTTCGGCGTGCGTTGGGAATCTCATATCTACGCCGGTTATACCGTACCGCCGTACTATGACTCCATGATCGGCAAACTGATCACCTTCGGCGAAAACCGTGACGTGGCGATAGCCCGCATGAAAAACGCCTTGGCTGAACTGATCATCGACGGCATCAAAACCAACGTTGAGCTGCAGCAGAAGATCATGAACGACGAAAACTTCCAGCACGGTGGCACCAACATCCACTATCTGGAGAAGAAGCTGGGTCTGCAGGAAACCTAAGGCAGCCACGCAGCATCGTCTGACGAAAGGCCGGTTAATCACCGGCCTTTTTCTTTGGCGCTGCCGCCAGTAACGGCTTGGCAAAACGCCGTCATGCCGTAAAATTCCCTACCTTTGATGAATCCATCACCGTAAACCTATGGGAGACACGGATGGACAAACGCTTTATTCAGGCGCACCGCGAAGCGCGCTGGGCGCTGGGGCTGACGCTGCTCTACCTGCTGGCCTGGGGGCTGGCAGCCTACCTGCCGGACAGCGCCATCGGCGTCACCGGCCTGCCGCACTGGTTCGAAATGGCCTGCCTGCTGGTCCCGCTGCTGTTCACCGGCCTGTGCTGGCTGATGGTGCGCACGGTGTTCCGCGACATTTCGCTGGAGGACAGCGATGCAAACTGAAGTGATCCTGCCGCTGGTCGCCTACCTGTTGCTGGTATTCGGCCTGTCGGTGTATGCCTACAGCCGCCGCCAGAGCGGGAATTTCCTCAGCGAATACTTTCTCGGCAACCGCTCGATGGGCGGCTTTGTGCTGGCGATGACCTTGACCGCCACCTACATCAGCGCCAGTTCGTTTATCGGCGGCCCCGGCGCCGCCTATAAATACGGCCTGGGCTGGGTGCTGCTGGCGATGATCCAGCTACCGGCGGTGTGGCTGTCGCTCGGCGTGCTGGGCAAGAAATTCGCCATCCTGGCGCGGCGCTACAACGCCATCACCCTCAATGACATGCTGTATGGCCGCTACCAGAGCCGCCTGCTGGTGTGGCTGGCCAGCCTCAGTCTGCTGGTGGCGTTCCTCGGCGCCATGACGGTGCAGTTTATCGGTGGCGCCCGCCTGCTGGAGACCGCCGCCGGCATTCCCTACGACACCGGCCTGCTGATCTTCGGCATCAGCATCGCGCTGTACACCGCCTTCGGCGGCTTCCGCGCCAGCGTGCTGAACGACGCCATGCAGGGGCTGGTGATGCTGCTCGGCACCGTACTGCTGCTGGTGGCAGTGATCCACGCCGCCGGTGGGTTGCACAGCGCGGTGGACAAGCTGCAGCAGATCGATCCGGCGCTAGTGTCGCCGCAGGGCGGCGATCAAATCCTCAGCCTGCCGTTTATGGCGTCGTTCTGGATCCTGGTGTGCTTCGGGGTGATCGGCCTGCCGCACACCGCCGTGCGCTGCATCTCTTACAAAGACAGCAAGGCGGTGCATCGCGGCATTCTGCTCGGCACCGTGGTGGTGGCGGTGCTGATGTTCGGCATGCACCTGGCCGGCGCGCTCGGCCGCGCGGTCTTGCCGGACCTCAAGATCCCCGATCAGGTGATCCCGACGCTGATGATCACCGTGCTGCCGCCGTACGCCGCCGGGATCTTTTTGGCGGCGCCGATGGCGGCGATCATGTCGACCATCAACGCCCAGCTGCTGCAATCCTCCGCCACCATCATCAAGGATCTCTATCTGGGCGTACGCCCACAGCAGATCCACAACGAGCGGTTGATCAAGCGCTTCTCCAGCCTGACCACGCTGATCCTCGGTCTGCTGGTGCTGCTGGCGGCCTGGCGGCCGCCAGAGATGATCATCTGGCTCAACCTGCTGGCTTTCGGCGGGTTGGAGGCGGTCTTCCTGTGGCCGCTGGTGCTGGGCCTGTATTGGGAACGCGCCAATGCTCAGGGAGCGCTTAGCTCAATGGTGTCGGGTGCGGTATGCTATACGCTATTGGCCAGCTTCAACCTGCAACCGGCGGGGCTGCATCCTATCGTGCCTTCGCTGTTGCTCAGCCTGTTGGCGTTTTATCTCGGTAACGTCGTCGGCGAAAAGCGCCGGGCGGCGTCATCATTACCCTCTTAAAGAGAATTGCTATGCCTTGGATCCAACTCAAACTGAACACCACCGGCAGCCAGGCGGAAGACCTGAGCGACGCGCTGGTGGAAAGCGGCGCCGTGTCGGTGACCTTCCAGGACACCCACGACAACCCGGTGTTCGAACCGCTGCCGGGTGAAACCCTGCTGTGGGGCGATACCGACGTGATCGGCCTGTACGACGCCGAAACCGATATGGCCGAGGTGGTGGCGATGCTGGAACAGCACCCGCTGCTGGGCGCCGGTTTCCGCCACAAGATAGAACAGCTGGAAGACAAGGACTGGGAGCGCGAGTGGATGGACAACTTCCACCCGATGCGCTTCGGTGAGCGCTTGTGGATCTGCCCGAGCTGGCGCGACGTTCCCGATCCCGACGCGGTTAACGTGATGCTCGATCCGGGCCTGGCGTTCGGCACCGGCACCCACCCGACCACCGCGCTGTGTCTGCAGTGGCTGGACGGCCTCGATTTGGCGGGCAAAACCGTCATCGACTTCGGCTGCGGTTCCGGCATCCTGGCAATCGCCGCGCTGAAGCTGGGTGCGGCGCGCGCTATCGGCATCGACATCGATCCCCAGGCCATTCAGGCCAGCCGCGACAACGCACAGCGTAACGGCGTTTCAGAGCGTCTGGAGCTGTATCTGCCGAAAGACCAGCCGGCGGACCTGCTGGCGGACGTGGTGGTCGCCAACATCCTCGCCGGCCCGCTGCGCGAGCTGGCGCCGCTGATTGGTTGCCTGCCGAAGGCCGGCGGTCATCTGGGGCTGTCCGGCGTGCTGGCCAGCCAGGCGAGCAGCGTAGCGGAAGCCTACGAAGAGAAGTTCACGCTCGATCCGGTCGCCGAGCGCGAAGAGTGGTGCCGTATCACCGGCCGCCGCAAGTAAGCGTCACGGTCTATTGCCCCCTCATCCACCGGCCCTGCGCCGGTGGATTTTTTTTGTCCGGCGATCGCCAGACGGACGAGACAAAATTTTATGCAATTTTTTGCCGTTCAACGACGGATCGCCCTGACAATGCGCCTTCCAGGCAGGCTATACCAGCAAAAATAGCGGGCGAATGCAGATAATATTCTGCACAAAGGCGAATATTTTGCCGCACACAAAATAAGCACTTTTCGTCAACTTATTGTAAAATATATATAATATTTTTATGAATCGCCGCGTAGCGCATTTTTCGCCCTAATACAGGGCCAATTGGTTAAAGTTTGGCCTTTCATCTCGACGCAAAAATGCGTAATATACGCGCCCTTGCGGACACAGTATGGTCACTCTTTGTCTATGCGCATTGGACACCACCAGCTTACTAATTGCCTGATTGCGGCCCCGATGGCCGGTATTACAGATCGCCCGTTCAGAACCCTCTGTCATGCAATGGGTGCTGGGATGGCTGTATCCGAAATGCTCTCCTCCAACCCGGAGGTGTGGCGGACG
Source organism: Serratia bockelmannii (assembly GCF_008011855.1). Taxonomy (GTDB): domain Bacteria; phylum Pseudomonadota; class Gammaproteobacteria; order Enterobacterales; family Enterobacteriaceae; genus Serratia; species Serratia bockelmannii. The sequence goes on along the minus strand of NZ_VOUX01000003.1, from coordinate 47,151 downwards.
GATAAGTCGCGTCTGCGTATGGTGCATAGCGATGAACCAGGGATCCGCTCCGTGCAGATTGCCGGATGCGATCCTGATGATATGGCCGCCGCCGCGCGTATCAACGTGGCCAGCGGCGCGCAGATCATCGACATCAATATGGGATGCCCGGCCAAAAAAGTGAACCGGAAGCTTGCCGGGTCCGCTTTGTTGCAGTACCCGGATCTGGTTAAACGGATCCTCCACGCGGTGGTCGACGCGGTGGATGTGCCGGTAACGCTGAAGATTCGCACCGGCTGGGCGCCAGAGCACCGTAACTGTGTAGAGATTGCCCAACTGGCCGAAGACTGTGGTATTCAGGCCCTGACGATTCACGGCCGAACCCGCGCCTGTCTGTTTAACGGCAACGCGGAATACGACAGCATTCGGGCAGTTAAGCAGAGTGTTTCCATTCCGATTATCGCGAATGGGGATATTACTGACCCGCATAAAGCCAGAGCAGTGCTCGACTACACCGGGGCCGATGCCCTGATGATAGGCCGCGCTGCTCAGGGGAGACCCTGGATCTTCCGGGAAATCCAGCATTATCTGGACACTGGGGAGTTGCTGCCGCCGCTGCCGCTTGGCGAGGTGAAGCGCTTGTTGATTGGGCACATTCGGGAATTGCACGGCTTCTATGGCCAAGGCAAGGGATTCCGGATTGCTCGTAAGCACGTGTCCTGGTATCTCCAGGAACACGCTCCGAATGACCAGTTTCGGCGCACATTCAACGCCATAGAGGATGCCAGCGAACAGCTGGAGGCGTTGGAGGCATATTTCGAAAATCTTAGCGTAAAAAAAGAGCTGACAGAACTATGTTCGAACAACGCGTAAATTCTGACGTACTGACCGTTTCTACCGTTAACTCACAAGATCAGGTGACTCAAAAGCCTCTGCGTGACTCGGTTAAACAAGCACTGAAGAACTATTTTGCTCAACTGAACGGTCAAGACGTAAATGACCTGTATGAGCTGGTACTGGCTGAAGTTGAACAGCCACTGTTGGACATGGTGATGCAATACACCCGTGGCAACCAAACCCGCGCAGCCCTGATGATGGGCATCAACCGCGGCACGCTGCGCAAGAAGCTGAAAAAATACGGCATGAACTGATACTAGTCAGTTAACGTGTTGAAAAGGCGCTTTATCTCATTTGATAAGCGCCTTTTTCTTTGTCTGATTTATGCCTACATTGGCGGGGCTTTGCGCGGAATGCGCTTATCAATATATCCGGCAATGAAATAGCAAATACCCGCCACGGCCGCGACCATCACGGAGCGCTTCCACCCGTCCAACTCCACACCCAGGCTATCCAGCCCGCTCAACACCCCAAACACCAGCAGACCCAAGATAACCGATGCTCTGCCTGTCCAGGTTGGTGAGGGTGTAAATAAACGCCTTACCCAGTGGGATCTCATAGAGCTTCCTCCTTGCTTACGATTGAGTCGCCAATCGATGAAGAATACTCTCACGTTTTACTCGGGGCGACAAAGCGGGAGCATAGGTTCTGGTTTGCGGGCAATAAAAAAGGCCGCAACGCGGCCCTTGGGGTAAAGCGGAGACCTTATTCGGTCGCTTTGTTCTTGAGGCTTTCCGCCCCTTGCTTGGTCTTGTCCCAAGCCTTCTCCGTACCCTGTTTGGTGGAGTGCCAGGCCTTTTGCGAGCCTTCGCTCACTTTGCTGCCGACGCTGTCGCTCTTGCCTTCGGCGGCGTGCTTGGCTTTCAGCTTCAGCTCTTCACCCTTGTCCTGAGACTGGTGCAGCTTTTCTTTGGCGGTATCCGCCCCTTTATGCGCCTCAGCGACGACCTCGTTGCTGGCGTGAGCGGCGGTGTCGGTCGCGGTTTCAGCAGCGAACACCGGGGAAGCGAGCAGCAGTGCAGACAAGGCAATGATTGATTTCTTCATAAGTCCCTCTTTTCTCAGATACGTGCCATTCGTCATGAAACAAGATGGCATGAAATGCCCCTTGAACGATTTAAGAATAGGACTAAAACCAAAAAAATCGATACAAAATTTTATTACCAACGGTTTTATTGATTTTTTATGCCACCAAGCAGTATGAGCGGGGAAAGCGCACGAAAAAGTTAAATTTTTCCTGTCACAAAACTATAATTTGTACGAATTTTTAACAAGCACCAACAGGGATGGATTCTATGGTTGCCGCGATCATTATCGGCATTTTTATCATCAGCTTCCTCTACGCACACTCCCGCGGCAAAGAGAAACAAAAGCTTACCCGCCAACTGTTCGATCACTCCACCTTTATGGGGCCGATCAACATGTTTATGACCGGCTTCTCCCGTTTGCCCGCCAAACAGCCCTATTTCGACGAAAAAGGCTTCCCGGAGCTGCAGACGCTGACCGACAACTGGCAAGTGATCCGCGAGGAAGCGGTGCGCTTGCAGGATCACATCAAAAAGGCGCAGTCGCACAACGACGCCGGATTCAACACCTTCTTCAAGCGCGGCTGGAAACGTTTTTATCTGAAGTGGTACAGCGACAGCCACCCTTCGGCGCAAACGCTGTGCCCGAAAACCGTCGAGCTGCTCAACCGCATCCCGTCGGTCAAGGCCGCGATGTTCGCCGAGCTGCCGCCCGGCAGCCATTTAGGTAAACACCGCGATCCTTACGCCGGCTCGGTGCGCTACCATCTGGGGCTGATGACGCCCAACGACGATCGCTGCTTCATCGAGGTCGATGGCGAGCAGCACAGTTGGCGTGACGGCGAGGCGGTGATCTTTGATGAAACCTACGTGCACTGGGCGCAGAACGCCACCGATCAGACGCGCATCATTCTGTTTTGCGACGTCGAACGGCCGATGAAATGGCGCTGGGCGCAGGCGGTCAACCACTGGGTCGGCGCCACGCTGATGTCGGCAGCCAGCTCGCCGAACGACGATCAGGACCGCACCGGCGGCATCAACCGCATCTTCAAGTACGTCAACGCAGTGCGCGATGCCGGCCAACGCCTGAAAGCGCGCAACCGCCGTGGTTACTACCTGCTGAAGTGGCTGGTGATCGTCGCTATTTTCGCCGCCATCATCCTCCCCAGCCTGTAAACCGTCGCCAATCGTCAACACAGGGGCAACGCGAATGAGAATATTCGCATGCCCCTCTTCCGCCACACCCCGTACCCTGTGTTAACATACACGTTCCTAGAGCCGCCTCCGCTGGCCAACAGCTATCCCTCCGAAGCCTGATAGCAGCGCAAACCGCCCTTCGAATGTAAATGTTTAGTCAATTATGGAATTCCGACTAAACCCTGGCCGTACCTGGGTGTCTGAGTAGTCGTATCGCTATCGAGTGGAACCTTTATATGCGTTACAGCTTGCTGCCCCTTTTAACGTATAAAAAGAGTTTCTATGAAATCAGCCAAAGCATTTCAACTGGCCTTGCTGCACCCGCGCTACTGGTTAACCTGGTTCGGCCTCGCCCTGCTGTTCCTGCTGGTCCAGCTCCCCTACCCGTTGCTCAATCGGCTGGGAGTGTGGATGGGGCGTACCTCGATGCGATTTCTCAAACGCCGCGTCACCATCACTCGTCGCAACCTCGAGCTGTGTTTCCCCGAGATGGACGAAGCGCAGCGCGAGCGCAAGGTGGTGGGCAACTTCGAATCGCTCGGCATGGGCCTGTTGGAAACCGGCATGGCCTGGTTCTGGTCGGATAAACGCGTCAAACGCTGGTTCAACGTCTCCGGCATCAACCACCTCAAAATGGCGCAGCGCGACGATCGCGGCGTGCTGGTGATCGGCGTGCACTTCATGTCGCTGGAGCTGGGCGGCCGGGCAATGGGCCTGTGCCAGCCGATGATGGCGATGTACCGTCCGCACAACAATAAAGCGATGGAGTGGGCGCAGACCAAAGGCCGCATGCGTTCCAACAAGGCGATGATCGACCGCAAAGATCTGCGTGGCATGGTGCACGCGCTCAAGCGCGGCGAGGCGGTATGGTTCGCGCCGGATCAGGACTACGGCCCGCGCGGCAGCGTATTCGCCCCGCTGTTCGCCGTCGATCAGGCCGCTACCACCAGCGGCACCTTTATGCTGGCGCGCATGGCCAACCCGGCGCTGGTGCCGGTGGTGCTGATCCGCCGCGAAGGCGGCCGCGGCTACGACCTGCTGATCCAGCCGGCCCTGGAAGACTATCCACTCAGCGACGAACAGGCGGCGGCGGCTTACATGAACAAAGTGATCGAGAAAGAGATCATGCGAGCGCCGGAGCAATACATGTGGCTGCACCGCCGTTTCAAAACCCGACCGGCTGGTGCGCCCTCGCTGTACTGACCTTTTTTTTCAGCCCGGCCAATGCCGGGCTTTTTTGTGCGCCACCTTTAAAAAACGGCGGCTCGACACTCTACTTTCCTGTAATCTCCTTCTTTACCCGCACAGGAACGGAAATGATGAAAGCTCAAGTTCGCATTGCTCTGGTCGGTGATTACAACCCGCAAGCCGTGGCCCATCAGGCCATCCCCGTGGCGCTCCAGCTCACCGCCGCCCATCTCGATATTGACGTGCAGCCCCAGTGGCTACCGACCGAAACCTTGATCTCCCCCGAAACGCTGCAAAATTTCGACGCCATCTGGGTGGTGCCAGGCAGCCCGTATCGTTACGACGACGGCGCCTTTATGGCGATCCGTCATGCGCGGGAAAACGACGTGCCGTTCCTCGGCTCCTGCGGTGGTTTTCAATACGCCATCGTCGAATACGCCCGCAACGTGATGGGCTGGCACGACGCCGGCCATGCGGAAACCGACAGCGGTGGCCGGCTGGTGATCGCCCCGCTGAGTTGCTCGCTGGTGGAAAAAACCGGCGACATCGTTTTTCAGCCCGACACCCGCGTCGCACAGGCCTACGGCAGCCTGAACACCCATGAAGGCTACCACTGCAATTTTGGCGTGAATCCGGAATTCGTCGCCGATCTTGAGCGCTTCCCGCTGATCATCAGCGGCCACGACAGCGAAGGCGACGTGCGCGCCATCGAACTGCCGGGCCGGCGTTTTTACGTCGCCACGCTGTTCCAGTCGGAACGCGCCGCGCTGCGCGGCGAGCTTTCACCGCTGGTGGTGGAACTCGTCAAAACAGCCGCCAACGGGTAAAAAAAAGCCCTCCTGCGAGGGCTTCATTGACAAGCAACGCGGTCAGCGTCGGACGAGCGAATTCAGCACGGCGCTGATGCGCTCCCCTAAGCCGCGCCGGTTCACGGCTTCCGACATCATGGTGACATGATCGCCATCAACCAGGTTGACCGTCACCGCCGACGCCGGCAAATGCCCCTCCCAGCCGAGTGCCGAGCCGTCGCGGCGGTTGTAACCCGCCGGCTTGATGCGCTGCCAGTAGGCTTCCAGATCGTCGTTCAGCAAGCCGGGCATCTCCTCCACCGCTTTAAACAGGTGCAGATTAAGGCCGAGCGGCCGGATGACGCTGGCGCCGACCAGGGTCGCATAGTGATAACGCTTGCGCCATAACGCGGCTTCCTTCAGCGGATCGTCGAGGAAAGTGCTGATGCCCTGGCCGTGCAGCACCGCCAACGCCTCCTCCACCGACAGCGGCTGCAGGCGGGAGAACAGCGGCGCCTCCAGCGTCGGATGTTCCACCTCCAGCCAACTGAGGAATAGCTGTGTCGCATCGCGCATCGCCTGCTGCGGCCGCATGGTGTCGAGCAGGCCCACCAGCGCCACCTCTTCCCCCTCCGCCTGCAGCCGTTCCGCCACCATGTAGGTCAAGATCCCGCCCGAAGAGTAACCGAACAGGTGATACGGCCCGCTGGCTTGCACCTGCCGGATGACGCCGGCAACGATCTCCGCCATCGCCTCCATCGTTGCCGGCGGCGTGTCGGTCATCTCTGGCCACGGCACGGCATAAATCGGGAAGTCCGCATCGATCTCTTTGGCTATCTCATAAACATAGGAGTGATCGCCATAACCGGTCGGCATGAAGAAGACCGGCGGGCGCTGGCCGCTGCGGCGCGCCGGCAATGCCCTGAGCGGCTGTCCGCCCGTGCGCTGCTCGACATGCGCCGCCAGATCCGCCAGCACCGGGTGGTCAAAGATCGCCTGTACCTGCAGTGCGATCCCCCACTGCTGCGCCAGGCTGGCCTGACGGACCGCCAGCAGCGAATGGCCGCCCAGTTCGAAGAAGTTGTCGTGTCTGCCGATCTGCGGCAGCCCCAGCAACTCCGCCCACGCCTGCGCCAACAGCGTCTCGGTATCGCCGCGCGGCGCTTCGTAGGCTTCGCCTGCGGCGGCGGCCATCTCCGGCGCCGGCAGAGCCCGCCGATCAATCTTGCCGTTTGGCGTCAGCGGCATCGCCGCCAGCCAGACAAAGGCCGCAGGCAGCATATAGTCCGGCAGCTGCGCCGCCAGGTGCTGACGCAGCTCACCGGCCAACCCGTCGCTCGCCACGTTCTCACGCACGCTGATCCAGGCGATCAACCGCGTATCCGCACCGACGCAGCAGGCATCGACCACCGCTTCGTTCACCGCCGGGTGCGCCGCCAGGTGCGCCTCTATCTCTCCCATCTCGATGCGGAAGCCGCGAATTTTCACCTGACGATCGTTGCGTCGCTGATACTCGAGGTTGCCGTCCGCCCGGTAACGCACCAGATCGCCGGTACGATACATGCGCCCGCCCGGGTTAAACGGATCGTTCAGGAAACGTTCCGCGGTCAGTTCCGGCCGGTTGAGGTACCCCAGCGCCACGCCGACGCCGCCGATATACAGCTCGCCAATCACGCCCAGCGGCGCCGGTCGGCCGCGCGCATCCAGCACATAGGCGCGGGTGTTGCCGATCGGTTTACCGATCGGCAAACGCATGGCGCCTTGCACCTCGGCAATCGCCGCCGTCGTGGCGAAGGTCGTCGCTTCCGTCGGCCCATAGGCATGGATCAGCTGTACCGGTCCCGCTTCCTGCAGCAGGCGTTCGAAGGCGCTCGGCTCCTCCTTTTCCCCACCGCAGATCAGATAGCGCAGCTGGGCGAGCGTCGCGCCCATGCTGTACACATACTGATTGAACAACGCGGTCGTCAGGAACAGCGTCGTCACGCGATGCTGCGTCAATGCGGCGCTCAAGCGCGCCGCATCCATCACGGTTTCCGCCGGGATCACCACCAGTTCGCCGCCGTTCAACAGCGCCGCCCACACCTCCATCGTCGCGGCGTCGAAGGCCGGGTTAGCGGCATAAGCCACCCGTTCGGTCGCATCGAACGCCGCATAACGGTTGTTGATCACCAACCGAGTGATGCCCTGGTGCGGCGTCATCACGCCTTTAGGCAGCCCTGTGGAGCCGGACGTGTACATGATGTATGCCACCTCAGCGCTCGACAGCGACAGCGCCGGGTCGTTCTCGTCACCGCCGGAGATTGCCGGCCGCAGCAGCGGCAAGGTATCCCCGTCCGTCGCTTCACCGACGATAAGGCGCGCGCCGCTGTCCTCCAGGATCCACTGCTGACGCGCCGCCGGCAGCTGCGGGTCGATAGGTACATACACCGCGCCGGCCTTGAAGATCGCCAGCTGCGTCGCCACCAGATCGATGCTGCGCGTCAGACGCGTCGCCACGCGCTCGCCCGGTTGAATGCCGTGGGCGATCAGAGCATGCGCCAGCCGGTTAGCCTGGGCATTCAACGCCGCATAGCCGATCCGACGGTCGCCTTGCACGATCGCGACAGCCTGCGGCGCACGCTGCGCCTGGCGTTCAAACAGCTGATGCACGCAAAGCTCTGCCGGATAAGGCGCCGTCGTCTGATTCCATTCCTCCAGCAGCAGCCGGCGCTCAGACGGCGGCAGGATCTCCAGCTCGCTCGCCGGCAGGGTCGGCTGGCTTTCCAACGCCTGCGCCAATGAGGCCAGCGCCTGTTGCATATAGCCGCAGATCCTCGCCGCCGGCACCGGTTCGCTGACCTGCGCCGTCAGCCCCAGAGAGTCGCCGCCGTCTTCCACCGACAGGACGAACGGATAGTTGGTGCGCTCCTGCGCGCTCAACAGCGTCATGCCTTCCGGCAACACCAGCTCGCTGCCGTTGTTGTGGCGATAGTTGAGCAACGCGCTGAACAGCGGCATCCCCGCCGCCACGCCGCTGCAGCGCTGCGCCAGCGCCAGCGGCGCGTGCTCATGCTGCAGCAACCCGCTCAGCCGCGCGTGGGCCTGGCGCGCCGCCGTCGCCACATCGTCATCGCCGATGTCGAGGCGCAGCGGCAAGGTATTGATAAACAGCCCCATCGCTCGCTCGGCGCCTTCCCCCGCCTGCATGCGTCCCAGCAGCACGGTACCGAACACCACGCGGTCGTGGCCGCTGGTGCGGGCCAAGACCTGCGCCCAGGCCAAATGGCACAGGCTGGCCAGGCTCACGCCCAACCGTTTGGCCTGATGCCGCAGACGTTCGTTCAGCGCCTTGTCGATAGGCTGGTGCGCCGTGGTGACGCCCTTGCCATCGCCGCGCACGTTGCCGAGCCCGAACGGCAGCACCGGCTCTTCGATGTCCGCCAGCATGGCGCGGAAGAAGGTTTCATGTTCTTGCGCGCTGACGCTCAAACGCGCCTGCGCCACCGCATTGCGGAACGGCGGCGCGGCGCCCAGCTCGGCGCCTTTGCCGGCGAGGATCGCGGCGATCTCTTCTTCGATCAATGCCGCCGTGGAATGGTCCCCCACCAAATGATGCCATTGCTGCAGCATCCACCAACTGCCATCGCTATCTTGCGCCACCACGACGTTCAGCAGCGGCGCACGGCTGAGATCCAGACGCGCATGCTGCGGATCGAAGCGCGCCAGCAGTTGATCGCCAATCGCCTCCTGCGCCGGATCGAGCGTCAGCTCAGTCCACGGCAGCGCGGCGGCGCGCCAAACGACCTGTACCGGCTCGCGGATCGCCTCACTGATGAACGCCGTGCGCAGAATATCGTGGCGATCGATCACCTGTTGCATCGCGGCCCGCCAACGATCCAGACGCTCGCGGTTCTCAAAGCGCAACAGCGTAGACAGCAGGTACGGATCGCCCCGTTCCGCCAACAGGTGGTGGAACAGAATCCCCTCCTGCAACGGCGACAACGCATAGATATCCTGCACGTTGGCCACCCCGCCCGGCACGCGCGCCACGATGCTGTCGATCTCAACCTGGTTCAGCGAGGCCAGCGGCAGCAACTCAGGCGTGATGCGCGCGCTATCCGGCCGCAGCAGGTTCTCGGGGATCTCGATTTCGCAGCGCGCCTCCAGCGCCTCCGCCAGCGAGGCCAGCGTCGGGGCGGTAAACAGCGTTTGCACGTTCGCCGTCAGGCCGCAGCGACGCAGCTCCGCGATCAGTTTCACCGCCAGCAGCGAATGCCCGCCCAACTCGAAGAAATTGTCATGTCGGGCGACATTCGGCAGACCGAGCAATTCGCCCCAGATCGCCGCCAACAGGGTTTCCGTGTCGCCCTGAGGCGCTTCATGGCCCACGCGCGCAAAATCGCCGGCCTGTGGCGTCGGCAACGCGCGGCGATCCACTTTACCATTCGGGGTCAACGGCAAGTCGGCAAGCATCAGACAGGCCGCCGGCACCATGTAGTCCGGCAGCTGCGCCGCCAAATGCCGCCGCAGCTCGTCGGTCAGATCGCGGCCCTCGGCCTCGGCTTGCGGCACGATCCAGGCGATCAACGCAGGATGCGCACCGCGCACGTCAACCACCGCTTCGCGCACCGCCGGGTGCATTTCCAGCAGGACTTCAATCTCGCTGCACTCGATGCGGAAGCCGCGGATCTTCACCTGCTGATCGTTGCGTCCGCAGTAATCGAGGTTGCCGTCCGGCAGATAGCGCGCTAAATCGCCGGTGCGATACATGCGGCCTCCCTCGTTAAACGGATCCGCCAGGAAACGCTCGGCCGTGAGGTCTTCGCGATTCAGGTAACCCAGCGCCACGCCCACGCCGCCGATATACAGCTCGCCGATCGCGCCCAGCGGCACCGGCTGGCGATGTTCGTCCAGCAGATACACCCGCGTATTACCGATCGGCCGGCCAATCGGCAAACGGTGCCGCCCCGCCGCCACGGTGATGTGCGCCGAGGTAGCGGCAGTGGTGGCTTCCGTCGGGCCGTATCCGTTGATCAGCTGCACCCGGCCCCCCTCCTTCAGCACCCGGGTATAGGCATGAGGATCCGCCGCTTCGCCGCCGCTGATCAGGTATTTCAGCCCCGCTAACGTCGCGGGAATGCTGTGCGCATGCTGATTGAACAGCGAGGTTGGCAGCACCAGCACCGTAATCGCCTGGCGCGTCAGCAAATCGGCGAACGCCGAGGCGTCCAGCAAGACCGCCGGCGGCACTACCACCAGCGCGGCGCCGTTCAGCAAGGCTCCCCAAACTTCCAGCGTCGCCGGATCGAACGCCGGGTTGATGGCGAAAGCGATACGATCCGAGTCGCTGAACTCCGCATAACCGTTATTGATCACCAGTCGGTTGATCCCCTGATGCGGCACCATCACGCCTTTCGGCTTACCGGTTGAGCCGGAGGTGTACATGATGTAGGCCAGATCCAGACTGTTGCTCGCCAATATCGGCGCATCGGACGGCAGGTCCGCGTCATCGCTTTGAGGCAGACGAGCGACGCCGACGCCGATCTGCGCGTCGTCCTCGCCGCCATTCAGCAACAGTACTGCACCGCTGTCGGCGATGATCCAGTTCTGGCGGCCGGCCGGCAGCTGCGGATCAACCGGCACATAGGCAGCACCGGCCTTAAGGATCGCCAATTGGGCGATCACCAGGGCAGCGCTGCGCTCAAACCGGACCGCCACGCGCTGGCCGGGCTCCACGCCCGCCTTAATCAGGCGCCAGGCCAGCCGATTGGCGTGCTCCGCCAACTGTGCGTAGCAGATAAGCTGCTCGCCATCGACCAACGCCGTCGCCTGCGGCGTGCGCCGCGCCTGCTCGTCGAACAGTTGATGCACGCACGCCTGCGCCGGATACGCCCGCTCGGTGCGGTTCCACTCGTGCAGCAGCAGCTGACGTTCGGCCGCAGGCAGCAGATCGACGCGCGCCGCCGGCTGGTCAAGATCCGCCGCCATCGCTCGCAGCGCCTGCTGCAGATACGCGCCGTAGCGCACCGCCGTGTCGCGATCGAACAAGGCGCTGGCGTAGTTCAACGAGCCGACAATGCCGCTGCCGCTTTCCGCCAACTCGAGCGTCATGTCGAATTTCGCGACGTCATAGCTCAGCCCGGCATCCGTCGTTTGCAGGCCCGGCAATGCGATATCGCGCACCGAGCCGTCCTGCCAGGCCAGCATCACCTGGAACAGCGGCGTCGCGTCCAGCTGGCGCGGCGGATTGACCACCTCCACCACCTGTTCAAACGGCAGATCGCCGTTTTCCCGCGCCGCCAATACCGTCTCGCGCACGCGTTCGAGCAAGATTTTCAGCGTCGGCTCACCGCGCAGATCGACATGCATCGCCAGCGTGCTAACGAAGAAGCCGGCCAGCGGTTCGATTTCCAGCCTGCTGCGGTTGGCCTCCGGGGTGCCAATCACCACCTGCGGTTGGCCGGCCATGCGGGACAACACCAAACTCCAGGCGGCCAGCACCGTCATGAACAGCGTGCCGCCGTATTGGCGGCTCAACCGCCGCAGCGCGTCGGTGAGCGCCGCGTCGATAACCAGAGGCACCTCGCCGCCGGCGAACGACTGCATCGCCGGACGCGGCCGATCGGTCGGCAGCGTCAGCAGCGCCGGCGCATCGCCCAGCGTCTGGCGCCAGAACGCCGCCTGCTCGGCCAACCGTTCCTGCGTCAGCCACTGGCGCTGCCAAACGGCATAATCGACATAGTGCACCGCCAGCGGCGGCAGCGGAGACGGTTCACCGCGTTGGAAGGCGCCATACAATGCGCTCAACTCCCGCATCAGGATCCCGGTAGACCAGCCGTCGGAAACGATATGGTGGCAGGTCAGCAGGAACAGATGCCGCCGCTCGCTCACTTGCAGCAAGCAAGCCCGCACCAGCGGCCCCCTTTCCAGATCGAACGGCGCTTTCATCACCGTTTCGGCTAGCGCGTGCAAACGTTGCTCCGCATGACGCTCGCCGCGCAAGTCGTGATGCGCCAGCGGCATGGCCGCCTCCGGCAAGATCCGCACCTGAGGTTGCCCATCCTGGCAAACAAACACGCTGCGCAAGGCTTCGTGGCGGGCATACAGCGCGTCGAGGCTGCGTTGGAACGCCGGCGCATCCAGGTCGCCGTCAAGGCGCAACGCCAGAGGGATATGGTAAGTCTCGCCGATCCCGCCCATTTGGCTCAGGAACCACAGCCGCTGCTGGGCAAACGACAACGGCAATGCGTCGTGACGTGGGGTCGGCACGATGGCCGTCGGCGGCGCCGCCCCCTCCCGTTCCAGCCACTGCGCCAGCGCCTGCAACACCGGCGCAGCGAACAGCGCCGACAGCGGCAGCCGCCAGCCGGCCTGCTGTACCCGATTGGCCAACTGTACCGCCAGCAGCGAATGTCCACCCAGAGCGAAGAAATCATCATGACGACCGACGCGTTCAACATTCAGCAACTGACGCCAAATGGACGCCAGCAGGCGTTCTCGTTCATTGGCCGGCGCTTCATAAACGGCGCGCGCGGCGGCCCCCAGCTCAGGCGCCGGCAGCGCGCGTTTGTCCAGTTTGCCGTTGGTGGTCAGCGGCAACGCGTCCAGCCACACAAAGGCCGTCGGCACCATATAGTCCGGCAGACGGCCGGCCAGATGCTGGCGCAGCCGCAGCGCCAGCGTTTCCCGATCTCCCCCTTCGCCCGGCACCGCCCAGGCCACCAAACGTTTGTCGCCGCCGTTGTCCTGCCAGGCGTCAACCGCCACGCTGCGGACCTCAGGATGGTCCAGCAGCGCCGCCTCCACCTCACCGCACTCAATGCGGAAACCGCGAATTTTCACCTGCTGGTCGTTGCGCCCCAGGTACTCCAGCTCACCGTTCGGCAGATAGCGCGCCAGATCGCCGGCACGATACATCCGTTCTCCCGCCACGAAAGGATCGTCGAGGAAACGTTGCGCATTCAGCTCCGGCCGATTCAGGTAGCCGCGCGCCACGCCCAGCCCGCCGACATACAGCTCACCCACTGCGCCCTGCGCCACCGGCTGACCGTGTTCGTCAAGCAGATACAGGCGCAGATCCGGGATGCGGCGGCCGATCGGGCTGCCGCTGCCGGTGATGTCCGCAGGAGACATTTCCCGGTAGGTGACGTGCACCGTCGTTTCCGTTATGCCGTACATATTGATTAACCGCGGCGCGTCCGGCCGATTACGGGCATACCACGGCGCCAAATCGGCCGGATTCAGCATTTCGCCGCCGAAGACGATGTAGCGCAGCCGATGCGGCGTGTCGTCCTGAGCTTGAATGAACGCTTTAAAGGCGCTTGGCGTCTGATTCAACACCGTCACGCCCTGGTGACAAACCAACTGATAGAACGCGGGGGCAGAGCGCGCCGTTTCCTGCGGCACGATCACCAACCGGCCGCCGTGGCGCCACGCGCCCCAGATTTCCCATACCGAGAAATCGAAGGCGAACGAGTGGAACAGACACCAGACATCCCCGGCGTCAAAGCCGAAACCGGCGTCGGTCGCGGTAAACAGGCGCTCAACCTGACGGTGTTCCACCATCACGCCTTTCGGCTTACCGGTCGATCCGGAGGTATAGATCACATAGGCCAGATTGGCCGCCGTCAGCCCCGCAACCTGCGGATTGGCGGCCTCGGTGCCCCAGTCTTCCTCCAGCGCCATCGTCGGCACATCAGCCCCGCTCAGCGCCGAACGCCCTGCGGCGTCGGCCAGCAGCAACACCGGCCGGGCATCGTGTAAAATGTACTCCAGACGTTCGCCGGTATAAGCCGGATCGAGCGGCACATAGGCGCCGCCCGCTTTCAGGATCGCCAGCAACCCGACCAGCATCGGCGTGCTGCGCTCCGCACACAGCGCCACCAGACGATCGGGCCCGACGCCGCGCGCGATCAACACCTGCGCCAACGCGTTGGCTCGTTCATTGAGCGCCCGATAGCTGAGGCGTTCTTCTCCGCACACCACGGCGATCGCCTCTGGCGTGCGCAGCGCCAGCCGCTCCAGGTGATGGTGCGGGCAGAGATCCGCCCGCGGTTCGTCCGGCGTCCGGTTCCAGCCATGCAACAACCGCTGCCGTTCGTTCTGCGGCAACAGCGCAAGCTGCGAAACCGGCTGCGGCGCCGCCAACGCGATGCTCTGCAACACCTGGCGCAGATAGATCCCGTAGCGCTCGGCGGTTTCACGATCGAACAGCGCGGTGGCGTAATACAGCGAACCGGCGATCTCTTCGCCGATCTCGGTCAGATCCAGCGTCATGTCATATTTCGCCGCGGCATAGCCGGCATCGATCGCTTCCGCCTGCAGCCCCGGCAGGCCGATGTCGTGCACCGAACCGTCCTGCCAGCTCAGCATCACCTGGAACAACGGAGTATGGCCACGATGACGCGGCGGGTTCACCTGTTCAACCACCTGCTCGAAAGGCAGATCGCCATGATCGCGCGCCGCCAGCAGCGTATCGCGCACGCGCAGCGCCAACGTCGACAAATCCGGATCGTCGGACAGATCGATGCGCAGCGCCAAGGTGCTGACGAAGAAGCCGATCATCGGCTCCGTTTCCAGCCGGCGACGGTTGGCCTCCGGCGTGCCGATCACCAGATCGCGCTGCCCCGACAAACGGGACAGCACGACGCTCCACGCCGTCAACAGCGTGATGAACAGCGTGCATCCCTGACGCAGGCTGAATTGCCTCAGCGCTGCAGTCAGTTCGGCATCGAGCGAGACGGCCACCCGATCCCCGGCGAATGACTGCACCGCCGGGCGCGGACGGTCGGTCGGCAGCGTCAACAGCGCTGGCGCATCGCCCAACGTCTGGCGCCAATAATCGGCCTGCTTCGACAACCGCGCCGGCTGCAACCATTGCCGCTGCCAGTGGGCGTAATCCGCGTATTGCAACGCCAGCGGCGGCAGCGGCGATGGTTCGCCGCGACACAACGCGCCATACAACGCACCCAGCTCCCGCAGCAATATGCCGTTCGACCAACCATCGGAAATGATGTGGTGGCAGGTCAACGCGAACAGCTGTTCCTCGTCGCTCAGCCGGATAAGGCTGGCGCGCAACAGCGGGCCCCCGGCCAGAGCAAAGGGCGCCGCAGCCTCTTCCCGTATCAGCATGGCGGCGCGCGCCTGCGCATCCGCGACGCCGCGCAGATCGTGGATTGTCAGCGGCAAACCGGCGATCGGCAAAATGAGCGCCTGCGGCTGGCCGTCGCGGCTGATAAAGACGGTGCGCAACGCGTCGTGGCGCGCATAAAGCGCGTCGAGGCTGCTCTGCCAGGCGGCCAGATTCAGCGGCCCACGCAACCGCAGCGCCAGCGGCATGTGGTAAATTTCGCTCATGCCGTCCAGTTGGGTCAGGAACCATAGGCGCTGCTGAGCGAACGACAGCGGTAAGGCCGCATCGCGCGGCGCAGGCAGAATCGGCGGCAGGCTTTCCGCCTGCGTGATCTGGCGCGCCAGCGCCTGCAGGACCGGGTTGGCGAACAGCGCCTGCAGCGACAGCGGCAACCCGCTTTGCTGCAGGCGGTTGGCCAAACGCACCGCCAACAACGAATGGCCGCCCAGGGCGAAGAAGCTGTCGTTGCGGCCAACCTGATCCACGCCCAGCAGTTCTTCCCACAGCGCAGCCAGACGCTGCTCGACGTCCCCCAGCGGCGCCTCGTAGGCTTCACGACGATAGGCCTCGCCCGACGGGTCGGGCAATGCGCGGCGATCGAGCTTGCCGTTTGGTGACAGCGGCAGCGCCTCCAGCAGCACGCAAGCGGCCGGCACCATGTAATCCGGCAGTTTGTCGGCCAAATGCCGGCGCAGCACCTCCGCCAGCGACGCCTCATCGGCACCTGGCTGCGGCACCACCCAGGCGATCAGGCGTTTCTCACCGCCGTCGCCGCCGCGCGCATCCACCACGGCTTCGCGCACCTGCGGATGCGCGGCCAGCACCGCCTCTATCTCGCCGCATTCGATACGGAAACCGCGGATCTTCACCTGCTGATCGTTGCGGCCCAGATACTCGATATTGCCGTCCGGCAGGTAGCGAGCCACGTCGCCGGTGCGGTACATGCGGCCGCCGTGGCCGGCATCGAACGGATCGGCCAGGAAGCGCTCCGCCGTCAGTTCAGGCCGGTTGAAATAGCCGCGCGCTACCTGGATGCCGCCGATATACAGCTCGCCAACCGCCCCCAGCGGCACCGGCTGCCCTTGTTCATCAAGCAGATAGATCCGCGTATTGGCCACCGGCCGCCCAATGGGCACCGACACCAGCCCGGGTTGGCGGGTGCAGTGCCAAGCGGTCACGTCCACCGCCGCTTCGGTCGGACCATAGAGGTTATGCAACTCGACATGCGGCATCTGGCGGTAGAACTCCGCCACCAGCGAGGCGGGCAGCGCCTCGCCGCTGCACATGACGCGCACCACCTGCCCACAGCGGCGGCTCGCGCCTTCATACAGCAGGAAGCTTTGCAGCATCGACGGCACAAAGTGCAGCGTTGTCACGCCATACTGTTCAATGGCACGGCTCAGGTACTCCGGATCCTTGTGGCCTTCCGGGCGCGCCATCACCAGGCGCGCGCCATACATCAACGGCCAGAAGAATTCCCACACCGAGACGTCGAAGCCGAACGGCGTTTTCTGCAGCACCGTATCCGCCGGCGTCAACCCATAAGCCTGCTGCATCCAGATCAGGCGGTTAACGATGCCGCGATGCTCATTCATCGCGCCTTTCGGTTTTCCGGTCGAGCCGGAGGTATAAATCACGTAGGCCAAATGATTGGGCTGCGCGCGCGGCGCCGGGTTATCGGCGTTCAGATCGTCCGGCAACGGTTCATCCAGCGCCAGCAGCGGCACCGCGTGTTCGCCCAGCGCCGCGCGGCCGGCGGCGTCTGCCAGCAGCAGCACCGGATCGGCGTCCTGCAGGATATATTGCAGACGTTCGCCCGGATAAGCCGGATCCAGAGGCACATAGGCGCCGCCGGCCTTGAGGATGCCGAACAATGCCGTCACCATCGCCAGGCTGCGCTCGGCGCACACCGCCACCCGGCAATCCGGCCCGACGCCGCACTGCATCAGCGCGTGCGCCAGGCGATTGGCCTGCGCGTTCAGTTGGGCGTAGCTCAGTTCGGCGTCGCCGCAAACCAGCGCCACGGCGTCCGGCGTGCGGCGCACCTGCGCTTCAAATAGCCCATGCAGGCAAACGTCCTGCGGATAAGGCTGTGCCGTTGCGTTCCAACCATTGATCAGCAAGGCGTACTCGTCGTCCGGCAGAATCGACAGTTCACGTACCGGCATTTCCGGTGTGTGTTCCAGCGCATTCACCAGAGCGGTCAACGCCTGTTGCATATAGCGGCACACCCGCGAGGCTTCGATGGGGTCGATGACCTGCGCCGTCAACGCCAGCGAATCCATGCCGTCGTCCACCGACAGCACGAACGGGTAGTTGGTGCGTTCGTCCGCGCCGATCAGGCTGACCCCTTCCGGCAGCGCCAAGGCTTCCCCGTCGTTGTGGCGGTAGTTCAGCAGCGCACTGAACAGCGGCGCACCGCTTTTCACGCCGCTGCAGCGCTGCGCCAACGCCAGCGAGGCGTGCTCATGCGCCAGCAAGCCGCTCAGGCGCGCATGCGCCTGCCGCACCGACGCCTCAACGCTGCGCCCGTCCATATCCAGCCGCAGCGGCAGCGTATTGATGAATAGCCCCAGCGCCCGGTCGGCGCCTTCGCCCGATTCCATGCGGCCCAGCAGCACCGTGCCGAACACCACGGCATCACGCCCGCTGGTGCGCGCCAGCACCTGCGCCCAGGCCAGATGACACAGGCTGGCCAGGCTGACGCCCAGCCGCTTCGCCTGTCGACGCAGGCCGGCATTCAGCGCAGGCGCCAGCGCCAGACGGCCGGTATTGGCGCACTGTCCGTCGCCGTGTACGTTGCCGAGCCCGAACGGCAGCACCGGTTCGTCGATATCCGCCAGCATGCCGCGGAAGAAACGCTCATGTTCCTGTTCGCTGAGCCCCAAACGCGCTTGCGCCACCGCATTGCGGAACGGCTGCGCGCAGCCCAGCGTATCGCCGCGCCCGGCCAGAATGGCGTTGACTTCTTCTCCCATCATCGCCAGCGTCGAGTGGTCGCCAATCAGGTGGTGCCACTGCTGCAAGACGTACCAGCTGCCGTCGCTCTCTTCGGCGATAACGTAATACAGCAGCGGTGCCCGCGTCAGATCCTGCCGGATCCGTCGGGGGTCGAAGCGCGCTTCCAGCTGACGGCCGACCGGCCCCTCGGCCGGATCCAGCGCCAGCTCGATCACCGCTAAACGCGCCCGACGCCAGACGACCTGTACCGGTTCGGACAGCCCCGCACCGACAAAGGCCGTGCGCAAAATGTCATGACGCTCCACCACCTGCTGCATCGCCGCCAGCCAGCGATCGAAACGCGCCCGGCTGTCGAAACGCAGCAGTGCCGACAGCAGGTAGGGGTCGCCCTCTTCCGCCAGCATGTGGTGGAACAAGATCCCTTCCTGCAACGGGGAAAGGGCGTAGATATCCTGTACGTTGTCGATGCCCCCCTCCACACCGTCGACGATCTGATCGATCTCCGCCTGAGTCAGATCGGCCAGCGGCAGCATCTGCGGCGTGATTGCACGGCAGCCCGGCGCAATCACGTTTTCCGGCACCTGAATCCGCTGCTGCGACACCAGCGTTTGCGCCAGAGCCGACAGCGTTGGCGTGGAGAACAGCGCCTGAACGCTCGCCGACAGCCCGGCCTGGCGCAGCTGCGCCATCAGCTTCACCGCCAGCAGCGAATGGCCGCCCAACTCGAAGAAGTTGTCGTGACGCCCCACGCGTTCAACGCTCAGCAACCCCTGCCAAATCTGAGCCAGCAGCGTTTCGGTTTCCCCCTGTGGCTCGACATAGGCTTCGCGCATGGCGGCGTCCGGCGCCGGTACCGGCAACGCGCGCCGATCCAGTTTGCCGTTCGGCGACAGCGGCAGCGCCTCCAGCCACACAAAGGCCGTCGGCACCATATAATCCGGCAACGTTGTAGCGAGTGCCCGGCGCAACGTCTGCGCCAGCGCCTCACGCTCCGCCTCCGGCTGCGGCACGATCCAGGCCACCAGACGTTTGTCGCCTTCGCCATCCGTGAGCGCATCCACCACCGCGTCGCGCACGGCGGCATGCATAGCCAGCTGCGACTCGATTTCACCGCATTCAATGCGGAAGCCGCGAATTTTTACCTGCAGATCGTTGCGGCCCAGATACTCCAGGCTGCCATCCGGCATATAGCGCGCCAGATCGCCGGTGCGGTACATGCGGTCGCCCGGCGCGAAAGGATCGGCCAGGAAACGCTCCGCCGTCAGCGCCGGCTGGTTCAGGTAACCGCGCGCCACCTGCGCGCCGCCGATATACAGTTCACCCACGGCGCCCAGCGGTACCGGCTGGCCATCGTCATCCAGCAAGTACGCCCGGCCGTTGGCGATAGGCCGGCCGATAGACGGCATCGCCGTACCGACCGCCGGCTCGCCCGAAGTCGCTACCACGGTCGTCTCCGTCGGCCCATAGTTATTCACAATGGTTACACCAGGCGGCGCCGGCAGCGGCCAGCGGCGAATGCTGTCGCCGCCGATCAGCAGCATCCGCAGATCGGCAGGCATCTCGCCCATCAGTGCGATCTCAGCCAGCGGCGTCACCATAAACCCGACCTGCACACCGCTGCCACGCCACCATTGCAGCAGCGCTT
The DNA here is from genome assembly GCF_008011855.1 of Serratia bockelmannii. GTDB lineage: Bacteria > Pseudomonadota > Gammaproteobacteria > Enterobacterales > Enterobacteriaceae > Serratia > Serratia bockelmannii. The sequence continues at coordinate 27,360 of NZ_VOUX01000003.1, read as the reverse complement.
CGCCATTGCCCGCCGCCTCTGCCGGTGGCAGCAGCAGCGTCGCCCCCTGCGTCAACGTCGGCCAGATTTCCCAAACGCTGGCGTCAAAACCCAACCCCGCCATGCTGGTCGTTCGCTCACCAGCCTGCAAACCGGTCGCTTCGCAGTGCCACATGATCAGGTTGATCAGGTGCGCCTGCTCCACCATTACCCCTTTCGGTTTGCCGGTCGAGCCCGAGGTGTAAACCACATACGCCAGGCTGCCTGGCTGCGCGCGCGGCGGCAGGTCGTGATCCTGCTCTGGCAGCGCGTCTTCCAGCGCCAACAACGGCGCTGCTACCGCCCCCAGCGCGGCGCGGCCGGTACTATCCGCCAACAGCAGCGCCGGCGCGCAGTCCTGCACGATATAGTGCAGACGCTCAGCGGGATAAGCCGGATCCAGCGGCACATAGGCGCCGCCGGCTTTCAGGATCGCCAGCAGTGCGACGATCATCTCCGGGCTGCGCGCGGCGCAGACCGCTACGCGGCTTTCCGGCCCTACGCCGCGTGCCGTCAGGTAATGCGCCAGCCGGTTGGCGCGCGCGTTCAATTCCGCATAGCTCAGCGACATCGCCCCCTGAGACAGCGCCGGCACCGTCGGCGTACGCCGCGCCTGCGCTTCAAACAGGGCCGACACGCTCGACGCCTGCGGGAAAGCCCGGTGCGTGCGGTTGCGCACGTTGAGCAATAGCTCTCGTTCCGCCTGGCTCAGTAAACGATCGCCTCGCACCGGCGCATTCGGCGCCGCAGCGGCCTGCCGGAGCAGCAATAGCAGATGCTGCGCGGCACGCAGCATCTGCTCGTCCCCCACCGCGGCGCTGTCGTACACCCAACGGAAAGCGGCGTTGCTTTCACAGATTTGCAGCACTGCCCGAGCGCCGGAGCGTTTCACCGCCGCTGCGCCCTCCTGACTGTCGTCGAATCCCGGCGAGGTGTCGCGGCGCAATAGCGTCACGACGGTTGACCAGGCGCGCGAACGCGTGTCCAGGCCGAGCAATGCCGGATGGTAGGCGCGACGCGCGCGCGCCTGCTGCCATTCGCGTCGCATCTGCACCTGCGCCTCGGCGAAACCCAGCGTCGGATTCAGCGAGATCTGCAGCGGCAGTGTCCAAACCTGGCCCGGTTCGCCGATGACGTCGTCCGTCGCGTTCAGCCAGCCAAGTTGGAAATCACTTTCGCCGCCCATCAATCCCAGATACAGCGCCAGCCCGGTCAACACCGCTTCAACCTCGATCTTGCCCGCGTGTTGCCAGGCCGTAGCCTGCCATGCCGGCCGGGCTTCGCGCTGCCAGGCCACCGGGAACGCCGCCGGGGCAAACTGCGCCAATCGCGGTTGCCAGAAGGCCGCATGATGCCCACCGGCCGCCTGTCGCTCCTCCAATCGTTTCGCCTGCGAAGGATCAAGCAACGGTAACGGCTCGCCCACCGTCAAACCATGCAGCTGCGCCAGCGCTTCCCCCGCCGTCAGCTCGCCTTCGGCGGTGAACCAACCCCCGATCCGCACCGCCCCTTCCGCCGTGGCGATATTCCAACCCGCATCGTCGACGCAGAGCAGCGTACCGGGTGGCGCATTGTCGGCGTCAGGCAGCATTTCCAGGCGCCCAACGCCCAGCGCCCGGTCGGCCAACAGGATTTTCAGCGGGCAATTCCCCGCAGGATGGCCGAGTGACGTCGCGAGGCGCACCAGCTCAGCAGCAGGGCGATCCCAGCGGATGAAGCCGGCGGCCGGCGGCAGTCGACGGAGATCATAGAAACTGCCGCTGACGTCCGCTTCAGGCTGCGCAGAGATCTGTTGCATCACCTGGGCAATGCTGCCTTCAGGTTGTTCAGAGAGGAGCCGCAGAATAAATTGGAAACGCCGTTGTAAACTCTCAAGCTGGCTTAATGAATGGGCATGCGGCGCATCGGCAAACATGACGTCCAACTCTTGCGCCTGCTGATCTTCGTAAAATAGAATTTGCATATCGCTGACGGCGATGTTGCCACCGTAGTACCAACGTGTCTTACATCCCCAAAACGGATCGCCATGATCGAAGGAAACGATATTGATGGCGGGACCAAACCAGGATGAACTCATGGTGCTGCGATCGCGACGAATATCCTCACCGCGATATAATTGCCGACGAACCACTTTGGCTATTTCCGCAGCGACCTGTTGTGCAAAATCAGCCAGACGACTTTCAGGGTTAATAGCTAAAATCAGTGGCACCACATTCGCAGTCATACCAATACTGTTTCGCTCTCGCGTACCGGTCACCGGCAGGCTGAAATTCAATAAGGTCTGACCAGTAATACTATGGAAACATAATGCGACGGCCGCCGCCAATATATGAGCGCGATGTACGCCGGCTTTTTCCGCCCCCCGATCAATCGCCGCTATCTCATTTATTTTTAATGTGTGATTGCTGATTTGCATGGACGAATAAGGGACGAGTTTCTCCTGACGCGTCAGGCTATGAGGCGCGGCGAGCGTATAGCCTTGCCAGAACTGTTTATCGGTGGCGAAGCGGGAAGAATCGCGGTACTGCAGGTCGTGTTCATAGAGCCGGGTAAAACTGCAATTGCTGAATTCAGGAATGTTTTTTTTCTCAGCCAATGCGTTGTAATACAGCGCGATACGACGCATAAACTCTTCGGCGCTGCGGCCATCTACCAGCATGTGGTGAAAACGTCGGTAGAGGATATAGTTGCCCGGCGCCAACGTCAGTAAGGCAAAACCGAACAGGTCCTGATCCAGCGCGGAGATCACGCGATCGGCATCTTGCCGCATCCAGCGCTGCGCCGCCAGCTCAGGGTATTCCTGGCTGCTGAAGTCATGCACGGAAAGCGGGTCATGACTGCGTGCCGCACGGTATTGATAAAGCTCGCCGTCTTGTTCGGTGAAATGGGCCTGCATCGCCGGCGTTTCTTCAATGATCGCGTCTATCGCCTGGCGCAGCAGGGCTATCTGCAACGGCCCTTGTATCGTGCCGTATCCCCACATATTGAATGGCAAGCCTTCAGACATGCTGGCGCTCAGCCAAAGCTCGCGCTGAGCGGTGGTAATTTCATGCAGTTCGACTTTTTCCAACGAAATATGAGCACCCGTACGGAATTCCCCACTCTTCACATCAGTTTGTTTGTTCATAATATTCTCTAGCACGTTTTCATTACGTTAATGAAAGGGTCCGTCCGGATTTAGGCAAAGCCTGGCCGTCCGACAGTTCAAGTCAGAATAAAAAACCGTAGAAAAGCTGGGTCTCCCCCAACTAAGAAAGAATGAAATGGTTAATCCAGAGGTTCCCCCTGTGCCTCAATTTGCTGAGGTGTGAAGTATAGGAGAGGATATTTTTTTTGGCGAAATGTGCGAAAGGGGATAAATGATCATTTTATTTCCCCGATATTACTCAGGGATGACGAGCGTATTCCGCTTTTATTAACTCGATATAATTATGGAGAGATTAATATTATTTTGTATTATTCACAACAGTTAATGTGCAACAATACTTACGGTAAGAGCCCCTCCATATCAATAAGTTATACTTTATTGTTTTAATGATAATAATTTATTTTTTAATTAATTTACTTCCAATTAAAATGGACGGCGATTTTGCCTGCGGCGCATCTATCGTTTTTTGTTATAACGATGAGAAAAATTATGCTGAAAAATTTCTTCGTTTTTTCTGGCATCCACCAACGGCACCGTTCCCAACGACAGATAACGTAAAAGGGGCGGCAGAGCCCGCCCCGAGAGGTCTTACCACATCAGCCGGCCGATCAATGGCGCGGCCACGACCGTAATGATGCCGGCCAGCATCATCACCAAACTCGACACTACGCCCTCCTGCGGCCCCAGCTCATAAGCGCGAGCGGTGCCGGCACCGTGCGACGAGGCGCCAAATCCGGCGCCCTTCGCCAGACGGCTGCGCACCGCCAGCCGCAAAAACAAAATATCCCCCACCGCCATGCCGAACACCCCGGTGATCACCACGAACAGCGCCACCAGATCCGGCTGCCCGCCCATCTGTTTGGCGGCCTCCAGCGCGAACGGCGTGGTGATCGACCGCACCGCCAAGCTGCGCTGCACCTCTTCCGGCAACGTCAGCAGGCGCGCCAGCCACACCGAGCTGTACACCGCCACCAGCACCGCCGTCGTTACGCCGGCGGTCAGCGACAGCCAGTGGCGGCGGATGATATGCAGGTTCTCATACACCGGCACCGCGAAAGCGATGGTTGCCGGCCCCAGTAGCCACAGCAGCCAGTGAGTTTCACCAATATAGTCCTGATAGGAGATGTGGGTGACCACCAGCAGCAGCACCAGGATCATTGGCGTCAGCACCAGCGGCATCAGCAACAGCGTGCGCCGGCGGCGATACAGCTTCTTGTTGGCGAAGTACAGCGCCAGCGTCGCCAGAAAACAGGCCAGGCTAAGGATAAAATCATTCATGGCGCTGCTTCCGGCGCTGCAGCCAAATCTCCAGCCGATACACCCTGTCCACCACCAGCCCGGTGGCGCCCAACGTCAGCATGGTGCTGACCGCGATCACCAAAAAGATCTTCCAGCCCTCGACCATCAACAGCTGGGCATAGTTGACCACCGCCACCACCGCCGGCACGAAAAACAGCAGCATTTCCGCCAGCAGCCAGCGGGAGCCGGCCTTAACCCAGCTCAGCGGCAGAATGCGCAGCAGGATTAGCGCCAGCAGCATCAACATGCCGACGATATTGGCGGGGAGCGGCAGGTGGAATTGTTGCACCAGACGATCGGCGATCAGGAACAGCGCCGCATACAACGCCACCTGAATCGGCACCTGCAAGCGGGTCAGCAGGGAGGGGGCAACGCGGCGTAACGCCAGAGACATGAAAGATGACCTCAAACAATAAATTAACGGCCTACAGTATACGCAGCCGGGAAACCACGCCTGAAATGAATTAAAATTATCGACATCATGCCGTCCGGGAATAGTTTCCCGCCGGTAGCGTCCCCAAGGAGAACCCTAACGTGGATGTCCGCACCCTGCGCTACTTCGTTGAAGTGGTGCGCCAGCAAAGCTTCACCCGCGCCGCGGAAAAACTGTTCGTCACCCAGCCCACCATCAGCAAGATGCTGCGGCATCTGGAGGAGGAGCTGGAGTGCACGCTGCTGATCCGCGAAGGCCGCAAGCTGCGCCTGACCGACAGCGGCCAGGCGGTGTATCAGCGCGGCCTGACGATCCTCGACGAATTCCGGCAACTGGAGGCGGAGCTGGAAGACATCAGCTCGGTGAAAAAGGGCGTGCTGCGGCTGGGCATTCCGCCAATGGTGGGCAGGCAGATCGCCGATCTGATCCGCCGCTTTCGCCAAACCTACCCCGGTATCGAATTGAAGATTTCCGAGCTGGGCGGGCTGTCGGTCGAACAAGCGGTGATGTCCGGCGAACTGGATCTGGCGATGACGGTGTTACCCTTCGATTCGGAACAGCCGCTGACCTTTCTGCCGCTGCTGGGCCATCCGATGTGCGTAGTGGCGCCGCGCACGCCGCAGTGGCTCAACCGCACCCGCATCAATATCGCCGAATTGGCCGACAGCCCGATCCTGATTTATAACGAAGACTTTGCGCTTTACAAGATGCTGATGAAGGCGTTTCGCCAGGCCGGTTTTGAACCGCAAATCGCGGTGCGCAGCGGCCAATGGGACTTCCTCGCCTCGATGGTGCAGGCCGGCGTGGGCATCGCCATGCTGCCGGAGCCGGTTTGCCGCTGGCTGGACAAGGAAAACCTGGTCTGGCTGCCGCTGGAGCCGCGCATGGAGTGGAAAATCGGCCTGATCTGGCGCCAGGGCAGCTACCTGTCGCACAGCGCGCAGGCTTGGATCGCCTGCTGCCGCGACTATTGGCCGCCGCTCAAGTAGCCAAAAAACAAGGGCCGCACAGGCGGCCCTTCAGAACAGAAATAAAGAGGAAAAACGTTAATTCCTCCTCTGAGGTTTAGCCTTCGCGCTCGATCAGCAGCGCTTCGAGCAGGTCGAGATCGTGCAGCAGTTTTTGCAGCGTCTCGTTGCTGATTTTCTGCGTGGCGCGCAGATGGTACAGCTCGCCGCGCTCGGCGCGCAGCGCCGTCAGGCGGAAACGCCGCTCGAGGTTTTCCATCGCCAACGCATTCTCGATATCGTCTTTCGACGCGATGCGCCGCCGCAGCATGCCCGTCACCCGCGAGCTGACCTCTTTCAACACCTGCGGGTCGAGGTTTTCTTCGGTATCGGCAACCAGGCGCTCTTCCATTTTATTCACGCTTTCGATCGCCACCTCGGCCGCCATGGCGATCGCCATGCGCTCTTCGTGCTTGCTGGCGCTCTTGTCGGCCACCTGCACGCCGCGCAGCAGCAGCGGCAACGCCAGCACGCCGACAATCAGCGACAGCAGGATCACCCCGGCGGCGATAAACACCAGCTGATAGCGCGCCGGGAAGGCGGTGCCGTCACTCAGCAACAGCGGTATCGACAGCACGCCGGCCAGGGTAATCGCCCCGCGCACCCCGGCGAACGACGCCACCCACAGCTCACGCGTGCTGTAATCGCCGAACTGCAGCGGACGCTTTTTCATAAAGCGGTTACTGGCCTTCTTCATCACCCACAGCCAGGTGAAACGCAGCACCAGCAGTGCGGCGTAGATGGTAGCCACGTCGGCGAACAGATACCAGGTCTGGATGGTCGGATCCAGCTCCGCCTGCAGGATGGAGGTTTCAAGAATGCCCGGCAGCTGCAGGCCCAGCATGATGAACACCATGCCGTTGAACACGAACTCCAGCATCGCCCATACGCTGTTGGCGCGCAGACGCATCGCCAGCGGCGCGTTGCGGATCACGCCGGATTGGCTGATGGTCATCCCCGCCGCCACCGCCGCCAGGATGCCGGAGACGCCGATGTGTTCGGCAATCAGGTAAGAAGCGAACGGCAGCAGCAGCAGGAACACGATCTGGGTCGCCGGATCGTCGCCGCTCCAGCGGCTCATCACCCGCAGCGATTTACTGTAGGTCCAGGTGACCGCCACGCCGGCCAACAGGCCGCCGATCGCCACTTTGAGGAACTCGAGGGTCGCGCCGCCCACGGTGAACACCATGGTGCCCATCGCCACCGCGATGGCGAACTTGAGCGATACCAGGCCGGACGCGTCGTTCATCAGCGCCTCGCCCTCGAGCACGCCCATGATCGGCTTGGGAATCCGCCCTTTGCCGACGATGCCGGACAGCGCCACGGCATCGGTCGGCGACAGCACCGCCGCCAGCGCGAAGGCCGCCACCAGCGGAATGCCCGGCACCATGGCGTAGATCAGATAACCGACGCCGACCACGGTGATCAGCACCAGCACCAGCGCCAGGCCGAGAATTTCACGCCCGTGATGCAAGAACTCGCGCGTCGGCGTTTTCCAGCCGTCGGCGAACAGCAGCGGCGGGATGAACAGCACCAGGAACAGTTCGGGATCAAAGTCGACGTGCAGCCCGAAATGCGGCCAGGCCAACAGGGCCCCGATGGCGATTTGCATCAGCGGCAGCGGCACCTGGAACGGCAACATGCGCGTCACCACCCCGGACAAGGAGACCACCAGGATCAAAATGAGGATTGTAAAAAAGATTTCCATGCTTTCCTTAGACTCTACGATTCAGACGACATCGGCTCAGGGCCTGCGTTGGTCCCGATAGTAGATCACTTTTTTTACAGCCGTTAAAGCTTGTTGTGCCTTTCAAAACGCGGTGCAGAGCAGAAGAAGACTTATCTTAAGAAGGGAATTGCCGTCACAGGCTCCCCCGCCCGATGGGCGAGGGAAACCCAAGAGGCTTAAATCGCCCAGCCGCCGGCGTAGAACGCCACCAGCGCCACGGCGATCAGCACGGTGCCGATGTTCAACTTGCGCCATTCGCCGGAGAAGATGCGGCCGATGACCAGCGAGCTGAAGCCCAGCATGATGCCGGTCACGATGTTGCAGGTCAGCACGATGAACACCGCGCACAGCAGGCCGGCCATTGCGTCGACGAAGTCGTTGAAGTCCAGCTTGGTGACGTTGCTCAGCATCAGCAGGCCGACGTACATCAGCGCCGGCGCGGTGGCGTAGACCGGCACCAGATAGGCCAGCGGCGACAGGAACAGGATCAGCAGGAACAGGATGCCGACCACGGTGGCGGTCAGGCCGGTTTTGCCGCCCGCGGCGGTGCCGGCAGCGGACTCGATGTAGACCGCGGCGGGCGCGGCGCCCACCAGGCCGGAGAAGATGCTGCTCAGGGAATCCGAGGTCAGCGCCTTGCCGCCGTTGATGATCTGCCCGTCTTTATCCAGCAGGTTGGCCTGCCCGGCCACCGCGCGGATGGTGCCGGTGGCGTCGAACACCGCAGTCATCACCAGCGCCAGCACGCTCGGCAACACCACCGGCTGCAACGCGCCCATGATATCCAGGCTGAAGATCAACGATTTGCCGTCAGCGTCCGCCAGGCTCGGCATGGCGAACAGCCCCTGGTATTTCACCGCCGGATCGACGATCAGGCCGATGATGGAAATGGCGATGATCACCAGCAGAATGCCGCCGGGCACGCGCAGCTTCTCCAGGCCGAAGATCACCGCCAGGCCGACCAGCGTCATCACCACCGGGAAGGAGGTGAAGGCGCCGAGCGCCACCGGCAGGCCATCCAGCGGGTTCTTCACCACCAGACCGACGCCGTTGGCGGCGATCAGCAGCAGGAACAGACCGATGCCGATGCCGGTGCCGTGCGCCACGCCCATCGGCAGGTTACGCAGGATCCAGGCGCGGATGCCGGTGACCGAGATGACGGTAAACAGCACGCCCATCACGAACACCGCGCCCAGCGCCACCGGAATGCTGATGTGCTGACCCAGCACCAGGCTGAAGGCGGTGAAAGCGGTCAATGAGATCGCACAGCCGATGGCCATCGGCAGGTTAGCCCACAGCCCCATCAGCAGCGAGCCCAGCCCGGCCACCAGGCAGGTAGAGACAAACACCGCCGCCGGCGGGAAGCCCGCTTTGCCCAGCATGCTCGGCACCACGATCACCGAGTACACCATCGCCAGGAAGGTGGTCAGCCCCGCCACCACTTCCTGTCGCACGCTGCTGCCGCGCGCGGAAATTTTAAAATAGCCATCAAGCCCGCCGGTTGGTTTTGCGGCGTGGTTCGCTTGAGAGTTCGACATAGGTTACTTCCCCTGTGTTTCATTAATCGGCCCGTCACAGCAGGCCTGTCATCTCGCCCGCGCCCGATCGCCACGTAATCGTTTACGTCACGTTCCGCTTCCTTGCCCTTCCGTCGCATCGCCAACGGCAATGCGCACCAAGGCAAACGTTTAACTCGCAGCGCGCGGTACGGGTAATTTATGGTGGTTTATTCAAGGCAAACGATTATCCTGCCTTCCATGGCGTCTAATCAACTAAAGATCGCGGCAATTTATGCAGAAAGTGGCGGGAATGGCGTCTGCACGATAAAACCGGGGCGACGGACGCCCCGGCGAGATTATTGCGCCTGTACCGCAGCGGGATCCATATACATCAATTCCCAGATATGGCCGTCCAGGTCCTGAAAGCCATGGCCGTACATCATGCCGTAGTCGCGTGGCTGATGATAAGTGTTGCCGCCGCCGGCGATCGCCTTGCGCACCAGTTCGTCCACCGCCGCCCGGCTGGGTTGCGACAGGCACACCAGCACCTCGGTGGCTTGTTTGGCGTCGCCGATCGGGTTCGGGGTAAACATCCTGAATTTGTCATGGGTCAGCAGCATCACGTAAATCGTGTCGCTGACCACCATGCACGCGGCGGTATCGTCGGTAAATTGCGGGTTGAAAGCGAACCCCAGGTGGGTGAAAAACGCCATCGAGGCGGGCAGATCGCGTACGGGTAGGTTAACGAAGATTTGCGTAGCCATGGGCTACCTCCGATGAAGAATGACCCCATCGAGTATAGCCCATCCGCTTAACTCAGCAGGTCGTAAGGGCCGCCCTGCTCCAATGCCCGCTGGTAGGCGGGCCGGGCATGAATGCGCTGCAGGAAGCCGCGCAGTTTCGGGCAATTGTCCAACGCGCCGCGCGCCGCCATCGCCTCCAGCGGAAAGCTCATCTGAATATCCGCCGCGCTGAAATCGTTGCCGACAAACCAGCTGCCCTTGTTCAGGTGCTGTTCGAGGTATTCGCAGTGCGGCGCGATCTGTTTGTCGAGGTATTCGCGCTGCACGCCCTTGCCGATCGCGCCGGCCACCGGCCGCAGCAGCCAGGGGATCGGCGGCTGGCCAAGGCGGCTGAACACCAGCTTCATCACCAACAGCGGCATCAGCGATCCTTCGGCGTAGTGCAGCCAATAGCGATACTGCTGGCGCGCGTGGAAGTCGGTCGGCATGAACATGCCCTGCGCGTCATAGGCTTCCTGCAAGTATTCGATGATGGCGCCGGATTCCGCCAGCGTCAGATCGCCGTCGACGATCACCGGCGATTTGCCCAGCGGATGGATCTTTTTCAGCGCCGCCGGCGCCAGCAGGGTCTGCGGATCGCGCTCGTAGCGTTGCACCTGATAGGGCACGCCCAGCTCTTCCAAAAACCACAGAATGCGCTGCGATCGCGAGTGGTTGAGATGATGAACAATGATCATGACGAAGCCCCTGTCCGCTGCCACACCAGTTCGCCAACCTGCACGCCGTTGCCGAGCTGCAAGGGCACCGTGCGCAACGTCAGCCGATCGCCGCTGAAAGCGTAAAAACGCACCTGACGGCTGCCTACCCAATTGGGGAACGAACAGCCTTCGACCTGATGCACCACCCGCTGTTCGCTTTCCTCCACCTGATAGTGGCCGAAGTAGCAAATCATATTGATGAAGGCGGCGCGGATCTCCCGCTCAGACCCCTGCGTCAAATCGTCGGCGGCGAAACGCGGCCGCACGGCGCTATACAGCTGCGCCGCCATCGTGCCGTTGGCCTCATAGTGGATGCGCCCCAACACCTGCTCGCCCAGCGGGTAATTCAGCTCGCCGTTCTGGTTTTTGAACACCGACGACACCAGCGCCCAGCTGCCGATAAACGCGTTTACCGTCATTACGCTTCTCCGGTTAAAGATCCTCTGTAAAGGGTAGTGGCGATTTTTACCGCGCGCCAGCGGGTGAAAAACAATCAGTTTATTTGACAGAGATACTCAAAACTCTCCGATTTTTTATTCACACCCGGTGCACTACTATTTAACACATCGAGAGGCAACGGGCTCTCACCTAACAAATACTCTGAGGAACACATCATGAAAAACGTCAAAATTTTTGCTACCGCTGCGCTGCTGGCTACCGCTTCTTTCGCTACCTTCGCCGCTGACCTGCCTTCCAGCCAACCCGCTGCAGACGCCCAAAAAATCGGCGTAGTCTCCGTTAGCGGCGCCACCAACCTGAGCGCGCTGGAAAGCGAACTGGCCAGCAAAGCCGCCGCGTCGGGCGCCAGTTCCTACCGCATCGTCGCCGCCGGCGGCCAGAACAAACTGTACGGCACCGCAGAAATCTTCAACTGATCGTCGAACAGCCAACCGACGGAAGAAAGAAGCCCCGCAAGGGGCTTTTCTCGTTGTGGGCAGGCAAAGCTCTTTGTGAACAGTGGCCGCCGGACATTTCACCGATACTGAGAATAACGCCTTACCCTCACCCACTTTGGAGAAATAACATGACCACAGCACATCCTCTGCAAGGCAAAGTCGCATTCGTCCAGGGCGGCTCACGCGGCATCGGCGCCGCCATCGTGAAACGGTTGGCGAGTGAAGGGGCCGTGGTCGCCTTTACCTACGCCGCCTCGGCCGATCGCGCCGAAGCGGTGGCAAGCGCCGTTACCGCCGCCGGCGGCAAAGCCCTCGCCATCAGGGCCGACAGCGCCGATGCGGCGGCGCTGCAGCAGGCGGTGCGTCAGGCCGTCAGCCACTTCGGCAACCTGGATATTCTGGTGAACAACGCCGGGGTGTTTACACTGGGCGGCACCGAAGCGCTGGCGCTGGACGATCTGGATCGCATGCTAGCGGTCAACGTGCGCAGCGTGTTCGTCGCCAGCCAGGAAGCGGCGCGCCACATGAATGAGGGCGGGCGCATCATCCACATCGGCAGCACCAACGCCGAGCGCGTGCCGTTCGGCGGCGCGGCGGTGTATGCGATGAGCAAATCGGCACTGATCGGCCTGACCAAAGGCATGGCGCGCGATCTCGGCCCGCGCGGCATCACCGTCAATAACGTGCAGCCCGGCCCGGTAGACACCGAGATGAACCCGGACGCCGGCGAATTCGCCGATCAACTCAAGCAGCTGATGGCGATCGGCCGCTACGGCAAAGATGAAGAGATCGCCAGCTTCGTCGCCTACCTCGCCGGCCCGCAGGCGGGTTACATCACCGGCGCCAGCCTGAGCATAGACGGCGGCTTCTCGGCGTAACCATTCTTCGATGCAAAAAGCCCCGCAAGGGGCTTTTTTAATGGCGAATTACGCTTCGGTACCGTCGCCGTCAATGCAGACCACCGCGCTTTCGTTCGTCCCCACAGGGAAATGGCGGTCAAAGCGATCCTTCAGATCCTCCAGGGTGATTTCGGCAAAGCGCGCCAGCAGCGCCTGCTCGGCCTCATCCAGCACGTTGCCCAGCGCCTGATTTACCGCCGCCTCCACCGCACATTCCGGATGCTGTTCCCCACCGCCGATGGCGAACAACTGCTTAACGCCCACCGCCCGGTAGATATCGAGCAGGCTGATGTTCCGCAGATCGTCGGCGATACGCCACCCTCCGTGATGGCCCTTTTCCGACGCAACGAAACCGGCATCACGCAGGCCGGCCAAGGTGCGTCTGACGACGGCGCTGTTGGTGCCCAGCATCGCGGCGATCTGTTCCGAGGTGTAAACCCCCTTGTGGCGCGCCATATGCAGTAACACGTGCAGCATGCGCGAAAGCTTGTTGTCCTGACGCATTCCCATCTTCCTTTCAGCTCAGCATATTCTCGTATCTTACAATGATACGAAAGATTGACAACGGCGAATATCACGTGCTTTTATAGGTTACATGAAATAACCGGCGTTCTCTTGGGCGCTGAAAACCCATTGCACCATGACCTCGTAAGGAATAATGATGACTCCCGTATCGGCTTCAGATCTCTCGGTATGCCTGATGATCGCGCTGGCGTCGGCCAGTATTTCCATGACCCTGACACAAACCGAACTCTTCACGGCGCTGCGGGCCTGGGCGGCGCGCAAAAATGCCCTGCTGGGCCATTTGTTCCAATGCTTTTACTGCATGAGCCACTGGGTGGTGATTGCAGGAATGCTGGTTTACCGCCCGGCGCTGTTGCACAGCGGCATCGGCCCGATCGATTGGGTGATGACCGCCTTCATCGTGCTCACCGTCACCACCTTTATCAACGGCCTGCTGTTTAAAGTATTTCAGGCGGCTGTGCGCACTCATGTGATGAAACACGAGGCGCAGCACATGTTGAATTCGCATGAGCAGTGATGAGGCCGCGCATGAACCAGAACACCAATGACATTTTCAACGGCGAATTCTCCCGCCGGTATGACGCCGGCAACGCGCGCTTCAATACGATTAGTGACAATCTTCACTTTTTGATTGTGCTGCTATTGAAGGATTTGCCCGTCAATGCTCACATCCTGTGTGTTGGCGTAGGAACCGGTACCGAGATGATCCATTTGGCCCGCCAGAACCCGAGCTGGCGTTTCACCGGCGTGGATCCTTCCGCCGACATGCTGGCGGTGTGCGCTGCCAAGCTACGGCAGGCGGAGATTGGCGAACGCTGCACGTTGGTGGAGGGCTATCTGCAGGATCTGCCGAGCGTGCCAGATTACGACGCCGTACTGTGTCTGCTAGTGACCCATTTTATTCTCGATGACGCGCGTGGCGACCTCTATCGCCATATGGCGTCACGGTTAAATACCGCAGGCCGGGTGGTGATTGCGGAAATTTCCGGTGATACGACGGCGGCGGATTTTGACCAGCACCTGGCCAGCTGGGCCGCCATGCAGTCTCTTGACGGTCAAACTCCGCGCACGCCGGTTGAGCTCCGAGCCCAGTTGCAGCAACGGCTGTTGCTGCTGCCGCCGGAACGCACCGAACGGTTGATCGCCGAAGCCGGATTTTCTCCGCCGCAGCGTTTCTTCCAGTCGTTGCTGATCCACGCTTGGACGGCCCGTAAATCGGCATAAAAAAACCCCGCCTAAGCGGGGTTTTTCGCGATCTTTTCCAGGCGAACCTTAGAACGGAATATCGTCGTCGAAATCCATTGGCGGTTCGTTGCTGGTCGCCGGAGCGCTGTTCTGCGCCGGGCGAGACTGCTGCTGGCCGCCGCTGAACTGGTTGCCGCCCTGTGGCTGCTGAGGCTGGCCCCAACCGCCCTGGCCGCCGGCAGATTGACCGGCCGGTGCGCCGCCGCCCTGACGGCCGCCCAGCATCTGCATGGTACCGCCAACGTTAACCACGATCTCGGTGGTGTAGCGATCCTGGCCGCTCTGATCCTGCCATTTACGCGTCTGCAGGGAGCCTTCGATGTAGACCTGAGAGCCTTTACGCAGGTATTCGCCCGCCACTTCGGCCAGTTTGCCGAACAGCACGACGCGGTGCCACTCGGTCTTTTCTTTCTGTTCGCCGGTCGCCTTGTCACGCCAGCTTTCGGAGGTCGCCAGGGTAATGTTGGCCACTGCGCCGCCGTTCGGCATGTAACGGACTTCTGGATCCTGACCCAGATTCCCGACCAGAATTACTTTGTTTACGCCTCTGCTGGCCATGAGCACTTCTCCCGATGATTGATTTCTACACAGTATAAACGCGTCAGTTTACCACGCTGAGTACGAAACCACACCCGTGTTGATAAGTGCGAATTGCATTCCAGAATTGTCTTTTCGATCGACCTTGTTGCATTCTCATACTGGATATTCATTCAGGTTTTTTTGTGTCATAATTATGCGTTTCGACCTGGCTGTGCCGGTTTTTTGCGAGATTCATCACAAAATCCCCCGCAAAAATCGCGACAGGCGCGGTGTATCATCAAGACGGGAAGTGTAAATGGACAATATCGAAGTTCGTGGTGCTCGAACCCATAATCTGAAAAACATCAACCTGATCATCCCGCGTGACAAACTGATCGTCGTCACCGGCCTGTCCGGTTCCGGCAAGTCTTCGCTGGCTTTCGATACGCTGTACGCCGAAGGGCAGCGGCGCTATGTCGAATCACTCTCCGCCTATGCGCGCCAGTTCCTGTCGCTGATGGAAAAACCGGACGTCGACCATATTGAAGGCCTGTCGCCGGCGATCTCCATCGAGCAGAAATCCACCTCGCACAACCCGCGGTCCACGGTCGGCACCATCACCGAGATCCACGACTACCTGCGCCTGCTGTTCGCCCGCGTCGGCGAGCCACGCTGCCCGGATCACCATGTGCCGCTGGCGGCGCAAACCGTCAGCCAAATGGTCGATAACGTGCTGAGCCAGCCGGAAGGCAAGCGCCTGATGCTGCTGGCGCCGGTAGTGAAAGATCGCAAGGGCGAGCACACCAAAACGCTGGAAAACCTGGCCGCCCAAGGCTATATCCGCGCGCGCATCGACGGTGAAGTGTGCGATCTGTCCGATCCGCCGAAGCTGGAGCTGCAGAAAAAACACACCATCGAAGTGGTGGTCGATCGCTTCAAGGTGCGCGACGACATGGCGCAACGCCTGGCCGAATCGTTCGAAACTGCGCTGGAGCTGTCCGGCGGCACCGCGGTGGTGGCGGACATGGACGACGAAAAAGCGGACGAGTTGCTGTTCTCCGCCAACTTCGCCTGCCCGATCTGCGGCTACAGCATGCGCGAGCTGGAACCGCGCCTGTTTTCCTTCAACAACCCGGCCGGTGCCTGCCCGACCTGCGATGGCCTGGGCGTGCAGCAGTTCTTCGATCCGGAGCGCGTGGTGCAAAACCCCGAGCTGTCGCTGGCCGGCGGCGCGATCCGCGGCTGGGATCGCCGCAACTTCTACTATTTCCAGATGCTGCGTTCACTGGCGGAGCACTATGAGTTCGACGTCGAAGCGCCGTTCAACACCCTGAGCGCCGACGTACAGAAGGCGGTGCTGAGCGGCTCTGGCAAAGAGTCGATCGAATTCAAATACATCAACGATCGCGGTGACACCACCGTGCGCCGCCATCCGTTCGAAGGCGTGCTGCACAACATGGAGCGCCGCTATAAAGAGACCGAATCCAGCGCGGTGCGCGAAGAGCTGGCGAAGTTCATCAGCAACCGCCCTTGCGCCTCGTGTCACGGCACCCGTCTGCGTGAAGAAGCGCGCAACGTGTTCGTCGAAGACACCACGCTGCCGGAAATCTCCGATCTGAGCATCGGCCATGCGATGACCTTCTTCCAGAACATGAAGCTCAGCGGCCAGCGCGCCAAGATCGCCGAGAAAGTGCTGAAAGAGATCGGCGATCGCCTGAAATTCCTGGTGAACGTCGGCCTGAACTACCTGTCGTTGTCCCGTTCGGCGGAAACGCTCTCCGGCGGTGAAGCGCAGCGTATTCGTTTGGCCAGCCAGATTGGCGCCGGCCTGGTGGGCGTGATGTACGTGCTGGATGAGCCGTCGATCGGCCTGCACCAGCGCGATAACGAGCGCCTGCTGGAAACGCTGATCCACCTGCGTAACCTCGGCAACACGGTGATCGTGGTGGAGCATGACGAAGACGCCATCCGCGCCGCCGACCACGTGATCGACATCGGCCCCGGCGCCGGCGTGCACGGCGGCCAGGTGGTGGCAGAAGGCACCGTCGACGACATCATGGCGCAGCCGGAATCGCTGACCGGCCAGTTCCTCAGCGGCAAACGCGAGATCGCCATTCCCGCGCAGCGTGTGCCGGCCGATCCGACCAAAGTGTTGAAGCTGAGCGGCGCGCGCGGCAACAACCTGAAGGACGTGACGCTGACGCTGCCGGTCGGTCTGTTTACCTGCATCACCGGCGTGTCCGGCTCCGGCAAATCGACGCTGATCAACGATACGCTGTTCCCGATCGCCCAGCGCCAGCTTAACGGCGCCACCATCGCCGAGCCGGCGCCGTTCCGCGAAGTGACCGGTCTGGAACATTTCGACAAGGTGATCGACATCGATCAGAGCCCGATCGGCCGTACGCCACGCTCCAACCCGGCCACCTACACCGGTATCTTCACCCCGGTGCGCGAGCTGTTCGCCGGCGTGCCGGAATCGCGCAGCCGCGGTTATACGCCGGGCCGCTTCAGCTTCAACGTCAAGGGTGGGCGCTGTGAAGCCTGCCAGGGCGACGGGGTGATCAAGGTCGAAATGCACTTCTTGCCGGACATCTACGTGCCGTGCGACCAGTGCAAGGGCAAGCGTTATAACCGCGAAACGCTGGAAGTGAAGTACAAAGGCAAGAGCATCCACGAAGTGCTGGAGATGACCATCGAAGAAGCGCGTGAGTTCTTCGACGCGGTGCCGGCGCTGGCGCGCAAGCTGCAAACCCTGATGGATGTCGGCCTGTCCTACATCCGCCTCGGCCAGTCGGCCACCACGCTCTCCGGCGGGGAGGCGCAGCGCGTCAAGCTGGCGCGCGAGCTGTCGAAACGCGGCACCGGCCAGACCCTGTATATTCTCGACGAACCGACTACCGGCCTGCACTTCGCCGATATCCAACAGCTGTTGGCGGTGCTGCATCAGTTGCGCGATCAGGGCAATACCATCGTGGTCATCGAGCATAACCTGGACGTGATCAAGACCGCCGACTGGATCGTCGATCTGGGGCCGGAAGGCGGCAGCGGCGGCGGCGAGATCCTGGTCGCCGGCACGCCGGAAACCGTGGCCGAGTGTGAAAAATCGCACACCGCGCGCTTCCTGAAACCGCTGTTGAACAAGTAATATCGCCAACGTGCGGGCCGTCGTTCAGGCGACCCGCACGCTGACCCGTTTCATTGCAATCAAACAGAAACGGGCAAGATTTCGACATTTTCAGGCATTTCCCTCCGCACTCACCGCTTTTATCATCAATGTTCCCTCGGCGGCCGCCCTGTCTGATTCAGGCCGCATCTTACCGGCACTCCGCTGCCGGCCAAGCGTTGTCCCCCCTACATTGATAACTGGAGCGACCATGAACATTACCCATGCCTATGCCGCGCATGATGCGAAGTCTGCGCTGGTGCCTTTCGATTACCCACCCCGCGCCCTGCGCGACCACGATGTGCAAATTCAGGTGTTGTTCTGCGGTGTCTGCCATTCGGACCTGCATCAGGCTCGCAACGAATGGAGCAATACGATTTACCCGGTAGTGCCGGGCCATGAAATTGTCGGGCGCGTCAGCGCCGTCGGCGGCCATGTCTCGCGTTACCGGGTCGGCGATCTGGTCGGCGTCGGTTGCATGGTGGATTCCTGCCGCAGCTGTCCGAGCTGCGATGAGGGGTTGGAACAGTATTGCGATAACGGCTTTACCGGCACCTATAACGGCCAGGATCGCCAGACCGGCGCCGTCACCTATGGCGGCTACTCCACCAATCTGGTGGTAGATCAGGACTTCGTGCTGCGCGTGCCGGAAAATCTCGATCCGGCCGGGGTCGCGCCGCTGCTGTGCGCCGGCATCACCACCTATTCGCCGCTGCGCCAGTGGGGCGCGGGGCCAGGCAAAAAGGTCGGCATCGTCGGCCTCGGCGGGCTGGGGCACATGGGCGTCAAACTGGCGCGGGCGATGGGCGCGCACGTGGTGCTGTTCACCACCTCGCCGTCGAAAATCGAAGACGCCAAGCGCCTCGGCGCCCATGAAGTGGTGATTTCGCGCAACCCGGATGAGATGGCACAGCACGTTAATAGCTTCGACTTCATCCTCAACACGGTAGCGGCTCAGCACGATCTGAACCCGTTCCTCAACTTGCTGCGCCGCGACGGCACCCTGACGCTGGTCGGCGCGCCGGAGCACGATCATCCGTCGCCGCAGGTGTTCAACCTGATCATGAAGCGCCGCCGTATCGCCGGTTCGCTGATCGGCGGCATCGCGGAAACGCAAGAGATGCTGGACTTCTGCGGCCAACACGGCATCACGTCCGATATCGAGCTGATCCCGATGCAGCAAATTAATGAGGCCTATGAGCGCATGCTGAAAAGCGACGTGAAGTACCGCTTCGTGGTGGATATCGACTCGCTGCGAGCCTGATGACAGCGGGCGCCCGGCGGCGCCCGTTTTTTTTATAGCTGCTTGATGACCCTGGCCGGGTTGCCGCCCACCACGCAGTTGGCCGGCACGTCTTTGGTCACTACCGCGCCGGAGGCCACGACCGCATTATCGCCGATGGTCACGCCCGGATTGATCACCGCGCGCCCGCCGATCCACACGTTGTTGCCAATCTTGACCGGCTTGCCGAACTCCGCGCCGCCGGCGCGGGTCTCGGCGTCCAGCGGATGGGTGGCGGTGTAGATATGCACGCCCGGCGCCAGCAGGCAGTTGTCGCCGATATGCACCTCGCACACGTCGAGGATCACGCAGTCGAAATTGGCGTAGAAGTTCTTGCCGAGATAGATGTTATAGCCGTAGTCGCAGCGGAACGTCGGCTCAATGGTGCCGCCCTGATAGCCGCCCAGCAGCTCGTCCAGCCATTGTTTGCGCAGCTCGCCCTCTTCCGGCGAGGAGTGGTTATAGCGATGCGTCAACTGGCGCGCGCGCCGACGTTCGCTGCGCAGCAGGTTATCACCGGCGTCGTACAGCTCCCCGGCGATCATCTTGCGCTTTTCTTCGCTGATGGCCATGTCGGCCTCCTTAATCTTATCCGCGTTTCTTGAATGCCCAAGCGTAGCCGTTTTTTCCTGACGACAAAAAGGGAACGTTCCCAATTTAAAGCCGCGATCACGATTTAACACGAAAAAGCAGGAGAAAAACGGGCGGTGCCGCCGCCCGGCAATCAGGCGCGCAGTTCCTGGCGCACGTGTTCGGGCAGGCCTTCCACCACCAGCTGATAGGAGCTGTCGATCAGCGTATAAAACTGCGAGTTCGGCAGGTTGCCGTCGAGAAACACCGTATTCCAGTGCGCCTTGTTCAGGCCGTCGCAGGCGACGATCTCCGGGTGGTGCTCGCGCAGGCTTTCCGCCAGCTCCGGGCTGGACTTGATTGCCAGCGCCGGCCGCCCTTCGACCTCGCACACCATCGCGAACATCACGTCGCCCACCTTGATCTGGCTGGCCTGCCACTGGTTCTGGTCGCTCTGCTCCGCGCCCGGCTTCGCCATGCAGTACTCCAGCAATGCGCTGTTATTCATTGGGTTATTCCCCCTGTAATGTGGCCACAATACGGCGTGCTCCGCCGTGGATGCGGTGCTCCCCCAGCCAGATGCCCTGCCATGTGCCCAACATCAGCCGCCCGTGCCTGACGGGCAGCGTCAAGGAAGCGCCCAGCAGCGAGGATTTGATGTGCGCCGGCATGTCGTCCGGCCCTTCGTAGTCATGCTGATAGGGTGCGTTTTCCGGCACCTGGCGCAGGAAATGCTGCTCCATATCGGCTCGCACCGTGGGATCGCAGTTCTCGTTGAGCGTCAGCGAGGCCGAGGTATGCTGCAGCAACAGATGCAGCAGGCCGGTTTGCAGGCGGTGTAAGTGGGTTAACTGGTTGACGATCTCGTCGGTAACCAGATGAAAGCCACGCGCTTTTGCGCTGAGGATTAGCGTTTGCTGATGCCACATGAGTGAGCGCCCCTCAATCAGTATATTCTCTCTCCGGTTTGCGGCAACTTCGGCGGCGCACCGGCAATAAAAAAGGAGCGATATCGCTATCGCTCCCCGATGAACGTCCGTTCAGACTAACAGGCGTTACTGCACCGCGGCAAACGCCTCGGCCACCTGACGCACATTGTTGTGGTTCAGGCCGGCCACGCACATGCGGCCGCTGTGGATCAGGTAGACGCCAAACTCTTCACGCAGGCGATCGACCTGCGCCGCGCTGAAGCCGGTGTAGCTGAACATGCCGCGCTGAGCCAGCAGGTAATCGAAATTGCGCTGCGGCAGCGCGCTCTTCAGGGTGTCCACCAGCGCGTGACGCATCTCGAGAATGCGGGTGCGCATGCTCTCCACTTCGTCCAGCCACTGGGTTTTCAGCTGGGCGTCGTTCAGCACCTTAGCCACCAGCTGCGCGCCGAAGTTCGGCGGGCTCGAGTAGTTGCGGCGCACGGTGGCCTTCAGCTGGCCCAGCACGCGCCCGGCCGCCTCTTCGCTTTCGCACACCACCGACAGGCCGCCGACGCGCTCGCCGTAAAGCGAGAAGATCTTCGAGAACGAGTTGCTCACCAGGCACGGCAGGCCGGCCGCCGCGATGGCGCGAATGGCGTAGGCGTCTTGCTCCATGCCGCCGCCGAAGCCCTGATAGGCGATATCAAGGAACGGAATGATTTCACGATCGGCGATCACCTTGACCACCTCATCCCACTGGGCGGGGGTCAGGTCGGAACCGGTCGGGTTGTGGCAGCACGGATGCAGCAGCGCGATGCTGTGCTTCGGCAGCTGTTTCAGCGCAGCCAGCATGGCGTCGAACTTCACGCCCAGGCTTTCGCTGTCGAAATACGGATAGGTATTCACTTTGAAACCGGCGCCGCTGAAGATGGCGACGTGGTTTTCCCAGGTCGGATCGCTGACCCACACCTGCGAATCCGGGAAGTAGCTTTTCAGGAAGTCGGCGCCCACTTTCAACGCGCCGGAACCACCAACGGTCTGAATGGTGGCGATGCGCCCCTGCTGCAGCATCGGATGCTGCGCGCCGAACAGCAGCTGCTGGATGGCGGAGCGATAGGGTTGCAGCCCTTCCATCGGCAGGTATACCGAGGCGCCGTGCTCGACGCTGTTCAACTGCGCTTGCGCCGCGGCGACCGCCCGCATCTGGGGGATGATGCCCTGCGCATCGTAGTACAGGCCGATACTCAGGTTCACCTTGTGCGCGCGCGGGTCTTGTTTGAATTTTTCCATCAGCGACAGAATGGGATCGCCGGCATAGGCGTCAACGTTCTGGAACACGGGGTTTTTCTCCTGGTTTATTTATTGTGGTTTAGGCACAGCGTTACGTTCCTAATATAGACGGAAAAGCGCATTCGGTTTCAGCTTTCTCGCGTCACCGGCAACAAACCGTTTTCCTTGATGCGATTGAGCACCACCGCCGTTTTGATATGCGCCACGCTTTTGTGCGGCGACAGTGTCTGGCTGATGAATTCGCTCAGCGCCGGCAGGTCAGCCACCGCCACTTTCAGCAGGTAATCGGCGTCGCCGGTAGTCTTGTAAGCGTCAAGGATCGCGTCCACGTCCTCCAGCATCTGATGAAAGCTGTCGATCTGCTCCTGCGCGTGCGTGATCAGGCTGACTTCAATCAGCCCCACCAGCCCCAGGCCGACCGCCTCCGGCGCCAGCCGCGCGTGGTAGCCGCGGATCAGCTGCGCCTGCTCCAGGCTGATGCGCCGCCGCGAACATTGGGAGGCCGAGAGCCCCACCAGTTCGCTCAGCTCCTGATTGGTCAAACGGCCGTTGGCCTGTAACAGCGTCAGGATTTTCATATCAAAATCGTCAATGTTGTACATAGCCACCTGTAAACTGTGTTAATAAATGTTGACGTTACAGCCTACCAGTTTTTTTACCGTTGCCGACGTCACACCCTGGCGCTTGAATCGCGTACAGCAGCAACGCCCGGCGTTTTCGCCGGTAAGCGGCATAAAAAACGGCTAACTCATGCAGACAAACGACAATTAACGGCGAAGTAACGCATAAAACCACGAATGTATAAAAAGGACGCCAGATGAAAAAGCTACTCCCCCTCGCGCTGCTGCTCGCCGCCGGCAGCGCCAGCGCGCAATCCCACCTGGACAAAGTGCTGCAGCAAAAGACCCTGGAGGTCTGCACCACCGGCGACTACAAGCCCTATACCTTCCTCAAGGAAGACGGCAGCTATGAAGGCATCGACATCGACATGGCGCAATCGCTGGCCAAGAGCCTGGGCGCGAAAGTGAAGTGGGTGAAAACCAGCTGGAAAACCCTGACGCCGGACTTCGCCTCCGGCAAGTGCGACATCGCAATGGGCGGCATCTCCGTCACGCTGGAGCGGCAAAAGCAGGTGTTCTTCGCCGACAAGCTGGATACCGACGGCAAAATCCCGCTGGTGCGCTGCACCGACGTGAAGAAATACCGCACTCTCGAACAGATCAACAAGCCGTCGGTGCGTCTGTTGGAACCGGCGGGCGGCACCAACGAAGCCTTCGTGCACGCCTATCTGCCGAAGGCCAAACTGACGCTGACGCACGACAACATGAGCATTTTCCAGCAGTTGGTGGACCGCAAGGCGGACGTGATGATCACCGACGCTTCCGAGGCGCTGTACCAGCAGAAGCGCTATCCGAAGCTGTGCGCGGTGAATCCGACCAAACCGATGCAGTACGGCGAGAAGGCTTACATGCTGCCGCGCGACGATCTGAGCTGGAAACTGTATGTGGATCAGTGGCTGCACCTGGCCAAGGCGACCGGCGAGTATCAGAAGGTTATCGACAAGTGGTTGGCGGTAAAGAAGTAACCCGCTGAG
The DNA here is from genome assembly GCF_008011855.1 of Serratia bockelmannii. Lineage (GTDB taxonomy): Bacteria > Pseudomonadota > Gammaproteobacteria > Enterobacterales > Enterobacteriaceae > Serratia > Serratia bockelmannii. The sequence goes on along the minus strand of NZ_VOUX01000003.1, from coordinate 3,832 downwards.
AAACGGGGCCGACGCGCGTCGGCCCCTGCGGCGCATCAGTCGCCGATGTATTCCATCGCCACACGCTGCGTGAGCTTGGTGATCAGTTCGTAAGCGCTGATGCCGGTGCAGGCGGCGATGCGTTCGACCGGCAGCGCCTGGCCCCACAGCACCGCTTCATCCCCCACCTTATCGGCGGCGTCCGGCCCGAGATCGACCGAAATCATGTCCATCGACACCCGGCCTACAATCGGCACTTCGCGGCCGTTGATCAGGATCGGCGTGCCGGTCGGCGCGCTGCGCGGGTAACCGTCGCCGTATCCCATCGCCACCACGCCCAGCCGGGTATCGCGCGGGCTGACCCAGGTGCCGCCGTAGCCGACCGCTTCGCCGGCCTTGTGCTCGCGCACCGCGATCAGGCTGGATTTCAGGGTCATCGCCGGCTGCAGACCATGCTCGGCGCCGCTGCCGTTATCCAGCGGCGACACGCCGTACAGAATGATGCCGGGGCGCACCCACTCGTTGTGGGCGTCCGGCCACAGCAGCGTGCCGCCGGAGGCGGCGACCGAACGCTGGCCCGGTTTACCGCGCGCGAACTGCTCAAAGCAGGCGATCTGTTTCAACGTGGTGTCGGACTCCGGTTCATCGGCGCGGCTGAAGTGGCTCATGATATTGACCGGCTGCGCCACGTTGCGGCAGGCGCACAGGCGCTGATAAAACGCCTCCGCGTGTTCGGGGCGCACCCCCAGCCGATGCATGCCGGTATCGAGCTTCATCCACACCGGCACCGGGCGCGCCAGCTCGGCCTGCTCCAGCGCTTCGAGCTGTTCGATGCAGTGCACCGCGGTTTCGATGTTGTTCGCCACCAGCACCGGCAGATCTTCGGCACTGAAGAAGCCTTCCAGCAGCAGGATCGGTTTGACGATGCCGCCGGAACGCAGCATCAGCGCCTCGTCGATGCGCGCCACGCCGTAGCAGTCGGCGTCTTGCAGGGTGTGTGCTGTTTCCAGCAGGCCATGTCCATAAGCGTTTGCTTTCACAACGGCAATCAGGCGGCTTTGCGGCGCCTGGCGGCGCACCTGTTGCAGATTATGTCGCAGAGCGCGGCGGTCGATTACAGCGGTTGCCGCTTTCATTTCAGTTCCTTAGCTGATTATTCGTCATCGTATTGTGGCCCCGCGTAGTTGTCGAAACGCGACCACTGGCCGTTAAAGGTAAGGCGCACGGTACCGATCGGGCCGTTACGCTGCTTACCGATAATAATTTCCGCGATCCCTTTCAGATCGCTGTTCTCGTGATACACCTCATCACGATAGATGAACATAATCAGGTCGGCGTCCTGCTCGATAGAGCCCGATTCACGCAGGTCGGAGTTGACCGGGCGTTTGTCGGCGCGCTGCTCCAGGCTACGGTTCAGCTGCGACAGCGCCACCACCGGCACCTGCAACTCTTTCGCCAGCGCCTTCAGCGAGCGCGAAATCTCGGCGATCTCCAGCGTACGGTTGTCGGACAAGGCCGGCACGCGCATCAGCTGCAGGTAGTCGATCATGATCAGGCTAAGCCCGTCGTGCTCGCGGAAAATGCGCCGCGCGCGCGAGCGCACTTCGGTCGGCGTCAGGCCTGAGGAGTCGTCGATGTACATGTTGCGCTTCTCCAGCAGGATACCCATGGTGCTGGAAATGCGCGCCCAGTCCTCGTCGTCGAGCTGGCCGGTACGAATGCGCGTCTGATCCACGCGCGACAGCGACGCCAGCATACGCATCATGATCTGCTCGCCGGGCATCTCCAGGCTGAAGATCAGCACCGGTTTTTCCTGGGTCATCGCGGCGTTTTCGCACAGGTTCATGGCGAAGGTGGTTTTCCCCATCGAAGGACGGGCGGCGACGATGATCAGATCGGACTTTTGCATGCCCGCGGTTTTCTTGTTGAGGTCCTGATAGCCGGTATCGACCCCGGTCACACCGTCGTGCGGCTGTTGATACAGCTGCTCGATGCGCGATACGGTGTCTTCCAGGATGCGCTCGATGCCCTTCGGGCCTTCGTCTTTGCTGGCGCGGTTCTCGGCGATTTGGAATACGCGAGATTCTGCCAGGTCGAGCAGGTCTTCGCTGCTGCGCCCCTGCGGATCGTAGCCGGCGTCGGCGATCTCGTTAGCCACCGAGATCATCTCGCGCACCACCGCGCGCTCGCGCACGATGTCGGCGTAAGCGCCGATGTTGGCGGCGCTCGGGGTGTTTTTCGACAGCTCAGCCAGGTAGGCGAAGCCGCCGACCGAGTCCAGCTCGCCCTTCTGCTCCAGCGATTCGGACAGGGTGATGAGGTCGATAGGCTTGCTCATCTCCAGCAGACGCTGCATCTCGGTAAAGATCAGGCGATGCGGGCGGCTGAAGAAGTCGTTGGCGACCACGCGCTCCGCCACGTTGTCCCAGCGCTCGTTATCCAGCATCAAACCGCCCAACACCGACTGCTCGGCCTCCAGCGAGTGCGGCGGCATCTTCAGCCCTTCCATCTGACGATCTCTGGAACGCTCTCTGGTTTCGTCCGCGTTTGTTTTGTTGGTTGGTTTTTTTCCTGCCATGAAACGTAGTCTTTATCCGGTTGCGAATGAAGGATCTTGACGCGAGAGTATACGTGATTTTTGCGTCATAACCGATGCAAAAAAGGTATTGAATCCCGCACGGGTGAACTGGATCTCCGATACTAAAAAGAATAGGGTGAAATCAGACACCCAAACGAGGTAACGATATGGCCAAGCGCATTCAATTCTCCGCCACCGGCGGGCCGGAAGTCTTGCAATACGTTGATTTTACACCGCTCGATCCCGCCGCCGGCGAAGTGCAGGTCGAGAACAAAGCGATCGGCATCAACTACATCGACACCTATGTGCGCAGCGGGCTGTACGCGCCGGCGAGCCTGCCGAGCGGCCTCGGCACCGAGGCGGCCGGCGTGGTGGTCAAGGTTGGCGCCGGCGTCAGCGCGATCAAACCGGGCGACCGGGTGGTGTATGCGCAGTCGTCGCTCGGCGCCTACAGCGAGATCCACAACGTGCCGGAAGAGAAAGTGGCGCTGCTGCCGCATAACCTCAGCTTTGAGCAGGGTGCCGCCTCTTTCCTCAAAGGGCTGACGGTACACTACCTGCTGCGCCAGACCCACGACGTGCAGCCGGGTGAAGTGTTCCTGTTCCATGCCGCCGCCGGTGGGGTTGGGCTTATCGCCTGCCAATGGGCCAAAGCGCTGGGCGCGCGCCTGATCGGCAGCGTCGGCTCCGACGAGAAGGCGGCGCTGGCGAAACAGGCCGGTGCATGGGCCACCATCAACTACCACAAAGAGGATATCGCCCAGCGGGTGGCAGAACTGACGCACGGCGAGAAGGTCGGCGTGGTGTACGATTCGGTGGGGCAAAGCACCTGGCAGGCCTCGCTCAACAGCCTGAAACGGCGCGGCCTGATGGTCAGCTTCGGCAACGCCTCCGGCCCGGTGACCGGCGTCGATCTGGCGCTGCTGAATCAGAAGGGCTCGCTGTACGTCACCCGCCCTTCCCTCAACGGCTACATCACCAACCGCGCCGAGCTGCAGTACGCCAGCAACGAGCTGTTCTCGCTGATCGGCAGCGGCGCCATTCGGGTGGAGGTGAAAGACGAGCAGAAATTCGCGCTGGCCGACGCCCAGCGGGCACACCAGGTGCTGGAAAGCCGCAGCACCAGTGGCTCCAGCCTGCTGATCCCCTGATAGCGGTGACTAGTCCTGATATAGGTTGACACTTTTCAGCCTGATAGCGCCCGATGAACCTCATCGGGCGTTTTGTATTTCAGCGACAAGTGCGGCCGCCGCGTGTTGTAGAGGTTCACCGACT
>NZ_VOUX01000018.1 GCF_008011855.1 Serratia bockelmannii | reverse complement strand
ATATGCAACCGGATTTACCAGGTCACACCCCCTACACGCTTAAACCGGGACAACCGTCGCCCGGCTAGCCTAGCCTTCTCCGTCCCCCCTTCGCAGTAACACCAAGTACAGGAATATTAACCTGTTTCCCATCGACTACGCTTTTCAGCCTCGCCTTAGGGGTCGACTCACCCTGCCCCGATTAACGTTGGACAGGAACCCTTGGTCTTCCGGCGAGCGGGCTTTTCACCCGCTTTATCGTTACTTATGTCAGCATTCGCACTTCTGATACCTCCAGCAACCCTCACAGGCCACCTTCAACGGCTTACAGAACGCTCCCCTACCCAACAACGCCTAAGCGTCGCTGCCGCAGCTTCGGTGCATGGTTTAGCCCCGTTACATCTTCCGCGCAGGCCGACTCGACCAGTGAGCTATTACGCTTTCTTTAAATGATGGCTGCTTCTAAGCCAACATCCTGGCTGTCTATGCCTTCCCACATCGTTTCCCACTTAACCATGACTTTGGGACCTTAGCTGGCGGTCTGGGTTGTTTCCCTCTTCACGACGGACGTTAGCACCCGCCGTGTGTCTCCCGTGATAACATTCTTCGGTATTCGGAGTTTGCATCGGTTTGGTAAGCCGGGATGGCCCCCTAGCCGAAACAGTGCTCTACCCCCGAAGATGAGTTCACGAGGCGCTACCTAAATAGCTTTCGGGGAGAACCAGCTATCTCCCGGTTTGATTGGCCTTTCACCCCCAGCCACAAGTCATCCGCTAATTTTTCAACATTAGTCGGTTCGGTCCTCCAGTTAGTGTTACCCAACCTTCAACCTGCCCATGGCTAGATCACCGGGTTTCGGGTCTATACCTTGCAACTA
>NZ_VOUX01000017.1 GCF_008011855.1 Serratia bockelmannii | reverse complement strand
GGCTTGATGGAGCCTGGTTTAGCCAGTACCTGACCACGTTCGATTTCTTCACGTTTGATACCACGCAGCAGAACACCTACGTTCTCACCAGCACGGCCTTCGTCCAGCAGTTTGCGGAACATTTCAACGCCAGTACAGGTAGACTTAACGGTGTCTTTGATACCAACGATTTCAACTTCTTCGCCAACTTTGATGATACCGCGCTCAACACGACCGGTAACAACGGTACCACGACCGGAGATGGAGAATACGTCTTCGATTGGCAGCAGGAACGGCTTGTCGATAGCACGCTCTGGCTCTGGGATGTAGCTGTCCAGGGCTTCGGCCAGTTCGATGATTTTCGCTTCCCACTCAGCTTCGCCTTCCAGCGCTTTCAGCGCGGAACCGCGGATCACTGGCAGGTCGTCGCCTGGGAAGTCGTAAGCGGACAGCAGTTCGCGAACTTCCATTTCTACCAGTTCCAGCAGCTCTTCATCATCAACCATGTCGCATTTGTTCATGAATACGATGATGAAAGGAACGCCAACCTGACGACCCAGCAGGATGTGCTCACGAGTCTGAGGCATTGGGCCGTCAGTCGCAGCTACTACCAGGATCGCGCCGTCCATCTGAGCAGCACCGGTGATCATGTTTTTCACGTAGTCGGCGTGCCCTGGGCAGTCAACGTGCGCGTAGTGACGAGTCGGGGTGTCATACTCAACGTGAGAGGTGTTGATGGTGATACCACGAGCTTTTTCTTCTGGCGCGTTATCGATCTGGTCGAAAGCACGTGCAGAACCGCCGTAGGTTTTAGCCAGAACGGTGGTGATCGCTGCAGTCAGGGTAGTTTTACCGTGGTCAACGTGGCCGATAGTACC
>NZ_VOUX01000016.1 GCF_008011855.1 Serratia bockelmannii | reverse complement strand
CCTTAAAGGCCCAGGGAAGACTCATCTTGAGGCAAGTTTCGCGCTTAGATGCTTTCAGCGCTTATCTTTTCCGCACTTAGCTACCGGGCAATGCCATTGGCATGACAACCCGAACACCAGTGGTGCGTTCACTCCGGTCCTCTCGTACTAGGAGCAACCCCTCTCAATCTTCCAACGCCCACGGCAGATAGGGACCGAACTGTCTCACGACGTTCTAAACCCAGCTCGCGTACCACTTTAAATGGCGAACAGCCATACCCTTGGGACCTACTTCAGCCCCAGGATGTGATGAGCCGACATCGAGGTGCCAAACACCGCCGTCGATATGAACTCTTGGGCGGTATCAGCCTGTTATCCCCGGAGTACCTTTTATCCGTTGAGCGATGGCCCTTCCATTCAGAACCACCGGATCACTAAGACCTACTTTCGTACCTGCTCGAGCCGTCACTCTCGCAGTCAAGCTAGCTTATGCCTTTGCACTAACCTCACGATGTCCGACCGTGATTAGCTAACCTTCGTGCTCCTCCGTTACTCTTTGGGAGGAGACCGCCCCAGTCAAACTACCCACCAGACACTGTCCTCACCCCAGATTATGGGGCCGAGTTAGAACATCAAACATTAAAGGGTGGTATTTCAAGGATGGCTCCACGCAGACTGGCGTCCACGCTTCAAAGCCTCCCACCTATCCTACACATCAAGGCTCAATGTTCAGTGTCAAGCTATAGTAAAGGTTCACGGGGTCTTTCCGTCTTGCCGCGGGTACACTGCATCTTCACAGCGAGTTCAATTTCACTGAGTCTCGGGTGGAGACAGCCTGGCCATCATTACGCCATTCGTGCAGGTCGGAACTTACCCGACAAGGAATTTCGCTACCTTAGGACCGTTATAGTTACGGCCGCCGTTTACTGGGGCTTCGATCAAGAGCTTCGCCTTGCGGCT
>NZ_VOUX01000015.1 GCF_008011855.1 Serratia bockelmannii | reverse complement strand
CGCCCGATGAACCTCATCGGGCGTTTTGTATTTCAGCGACAAGTGCGGCCGCCGCGTGTTGTAGAGGTTCACCGACTCCCTGACCATCTTTCTTGCCTGCGCGATATCTTCTGGCCTGCCGAGCAGGTATTCCGTTTTGAGTATCCCGTTTATCCGTTCCGCCAGCGCGTTCTGATAACAGTCATACCCGTCCGTCATCGAGCAGATGACGCCATACTGCTGATGTAACGCCTGATATTCCTGTGAGCAGTACTGGATACCCCTGTCCGAGTGATGCACCAACGGCAACGCCGTGCGTCTGCCGGCCAGTGCCATTTTGAACGCGCAGGCGACATGCCGGGTATGCAGACTGTCATGCACGTGATATCCCACGATTTTTCTCGACCAGGCATCCGTTACCAGGCTGACATACGCCGTCCCCGTTCTCAGCGGCAGGTAGGTGATATCCGCCACCCATACCTGTTCCGGACGGCTGGCTATTACTTGATTGTCTCCCGCTTTTAGCAGGTTGGGATGGCGATAAAAACGATGATGGCTGTGCGTCGTCTTGTGATATGCCCGTTTAGGCATCACCAGTAATCGCGCGCAGCGCAGGATACTGAACAGCCGGTCACGGCCCACATGCAACGCCGGTTCGGGGTGTTGCCGCAACAGGTGATGCAGCTTACGTGTCCCCAGTCGGGGTTGGTGCAAGCGGATGGCCGTCACCTGTTCGACGAGATGCCGGGCCTGCTCCTCTTTGCCTGCTTCACGCTGCAGGGACTGATACCACGCTTGTCGGCTGATGCCCATCCATCGGCAGGCCCGCGTTACTGTGAGTCCCGGTACTTGTGTTTGCGCGATAAGGCGGTTAGCTGCTTTTTTGTCAGCGTGGCGCCAAAGTCGGTGTTCATCACTTTGACGACAGCTTCGAAGAACTGGGCTTTGACTTCAGATTCAGCCAGTTGCTGCTCAAGTTCTTTAATACGCTGTTCGGGCGTCAGGGGGAGTTTGGGCATGTTGTCTCCGCACGTTCTGGTGGAAGGAGAAGTTCGCCAGTCAAGTTGACCGTATTTGCGCAGCCAGTTCAT
>NZ_VOUX01000013.1 GCF_008011855.1 Serratia bockelmannii | reverse complement strand
TCCTCCAGTTAGTGTTACCCAACCTTCAACCTGCCCATGGCTAGATCACCGGGTTTCGGGTCTATACCTTGCAACTATTCGCCCAGTTAAGACTCGGTTTCCCTACGGCTCCCCTATACGGTTAACCTTGCTACAAAATATAAGTCGCTGACCCATTATACAAAAGGTACGCAGTCACACCACGAAGGTGCTCCCACTGCTTGTACGTACACGGTTTCAGGTTCTATTTCACTCCCCTCGCCGGGGTTCTTTTCGCCTTTCCCTCACGGTACTGGTTCACTATCGGTCAGTCAGGAGTATTTAGCCTTGGAGGATGGTCCCCCCATATTCAGACAGGATGTCACGTGTCCCGCCCTACTCATCGAACTCACGACCTGTGCATTTTAGTGTACGGGGCTATCACCCTTTGCTGCGCGACTTTCCAGACGCTTCCACTAACACACAAGCCGATTCAGGTTCTGGGCTCCTCCCCGTTCGCTCGCCGCTACTGGGGGAATCTCGGTTGATTTCTTTTCCTCGGGGTACTTAGATGTTTCAGTTCCCCCGGTTCGCCTCATGCCACTATGTATTCATGACATGATAGTGTGTCGAAACACACTGGGTTTCCCCATTCGGGTATCGCCGGTTGTAACGGTTCATATCACCTTACCGACGCTTTTCGCAGATTAGCACGCCCTTCATCGCCTCTGACTGCCTAGGCATCCACCGTGTACGCTTAGTCACTTAACCTCACAACCCGAAGATGTTTCCATCGTTCGTGCTGCAAACATTTGAGAGACTCTATGACAGGTTACTCTTCATCCCAATACGTCTACGGAGGGATAAATTTCAGCCGTCATGTTTCAATTTTCAGCTTGTTCCAGATTGTTAAAGAGCAATATCTTAAACATGACTCGCAAGTCATCTTTAAGATTTTTTCGGTTATCGCTAACCGGTGATAATGTCTTTCACTCATTATCGGAATGGCGTCCCCAAGGGGATTCGAACCCCTGTTACAGCCGTGAAAGGGCAGTGTCCTAGGCCTCTAGACGATGGGGACCCGAAATTGGCTTATCGAATCACCGATTCGATAATTTCGGGTAAAGGTGAGATTTTTCGTGAAAAATCGAGCGCCATTGTCGTTTGTCACTGCACTGGACAGTCACAAATCTCCCGGCACTTACCTATACCACAAGGTTTTGTTTGCTCATTACTTTTTCATCAGACAATCTGTGTGAGCACGCCACTCGAACTAATATCTTTAGGTAAGGAGGTGATCCAACCGCAGGTTCCCCTACGGTTACCTTGTTACGACTTCACCCCAGTCATGA
>NZ_VOUX01000012.1 GCF_008011855.1 Serratia bockelmannii | reverse complement strand
CAACTGCTTTTTTGTCACTTCCCGTACTGCTCTTATATTTTTTAACAACGTGATTTTCAATATCTTCTATTGCTTGTTTCATGAATGGATTTTCCTTATTCCTTTGGAAGTCGGATAATTTTAGTTCGTTTTTTGCCATGGTATATTGTTCTATTAGTTCGATTTTTCGCCTACAAATATAAACTGTTAATCCAACAAAAATAGACACGTAGTTCGATTTTTAACATGATTTATTGAACTCTGAGTTCAAGCTAGATTGAACTGGCAGTTCATACAGTGTGAACTAGCCTATATTGATTATCAGTCACTTAGCTTATGTTGTTTCTTATAGTTCTTAATATACCCCAAAACAACACAAAATCAGCTACTTAAAAATCATCGGTCGGGGAGCGCCCAGCGGCAAGGGGCGGGACCACCCGTCCCGACGAGCGCCACACCATAAACTTTTTTTTAGAATAAGCACACAACCGTTTTCCGAACCCTACAAAATTTCTTCTGAATCCGAACGGCGTAACACTCCATTGAGTGAGTGCTGCCGTTTGGTCGCTCCCCCTTTGGGGGCGGGGGGGGTTATATTCCCCTTCCACCCAACTTTGGTGTATTTTGTTTAAGTAGTTCTTTCCCTTCGTTCATGGCGTTTGAAATGTTAGGGAAGCGGTGTTTTAATGCATTTAATTGTTCGGAATCGAATAAGTCTTTCATTTTACCAAGTTCTTTTTTTAATTCCTTGGTTTCGGTCTTTAGTTCTTGGTTCTCCGTCCTTAATCGGTTACTGGTTGTCCTTGCGTTGTCCATTTGTTGTCTATAATACTCCTTGTCACTCTCGGCTTTGAATGCCTTTGTGCCGTTTTGCTCTTTTTCAAGTATAGCCTTTCCCAGTCTATCGGATAGCTGTTCATTTTCCCCCTCTAAAGCCTTTACTTTGGCTTTTAAGGCATCCTTTTCCCTATCGTTGACTGTTTTTCAAATCAAGCCGTAAAACTTCTCTGAAGCCTTAGAAATGAGTTTTTGAACGTTTTTCTTTGTTTCAATGGAACGTAGTTCTTTCTGAAACTGAAGAAGCTGGTTTTGTACGTCCTTATGCTTGTCTAACGCACTGGATATATCGTTGGATAGTTCCTGAAGCTGTTCTTTTGCACATTCGGTCTTATACTGCATAGCCGATAGGTGTTTGCGGTCAGAAGAAACGCCACGTTCCATGCCCAGTGCTTCAGATGCTATGGTTTGGAGTGTTGCCATGTCATCACGCGATAAACGCACACTCTTCCCGTTCGGCTGCGTCCAATCGAAAACTATATGGGCGTGAAGGTTCGGTGTCCACTGCTTTGCATTCATGTATCCTTCGTCCTTGTGTATATGGATTTGAAAAGCTTCGATACCGAAACGTTCCTTGCAGACCGTAGCGAATT
>NZ_VOUX01000011.1 GCF_008011855.1 Serratia bockelmannii | reverse complement strand
CCGTAGGTTTTAGCCAGAACGGTGGTGATCGCTGCAGTCAGGGTAGTTTTACCGTGGTCAACGTGGCCGATAGTACCGACGTTAACGTGCGGTTTTGTACGTTCAAACTTTTCTTTAGACATCGATTGTCCCTCTAAGACACGGATAAATCGGTGGTATCACCACATCAACCAAGCATTTGCTCGTTGAATCCAGAACAGAAAGAAAATCAGGGGGCGAGAAATTAAGAAGTGGTGCTGATAGGCAGATTCGAACTGCCGACCTCACCCTTACCAAGGGTGCGCTCTACCAACTGAGCTATATCAGCACATCTTGGAGCGGGCAGTGGGAATCGAACCCACATCATCAGCTTGGAAGGCTGAGGTAATAGCCATTATACGATGCCCGCATCCTGGAACTCGGCTACCTGATTTTTCTGTAGAATTTTGGGATGGAGCAGGACTATTCATCACTCGCTTCGCATCCTTCGGGCCGGCTGCGCCTTGCGCTGCACAGCTCGAACCTTGCCGAAGGCTTTCGCCCTCTCCTCCCGCCATCAACCGCTGCGGTATTTATCGCATCTCAGTTAATCGCCGAAGGCAAGATTTGGTGGTGGGGGAAGGATTCGAACCTTCGAAGTCTGTGACGGCAGATTTACAGTCTGCTCCCTTTGGCCGCTCGGGAACCCCACCAGATTTTAACTACTTGTGACTTGAATGGTGCCGGCTACCGGAATCGAACTGGTGACCTACTGATTACAAGTCAGTTGCTCTACCTACTGAGCTAAGCCGGCATCAAGTGCAGCGCATTCTAGGTAGAGCGGACGGCCTATGCAACAAAAAAATTGCTTTACGCGCACTTTCGCTCACAAATCAGTCAATTTTGCATGCTGTCATGCAATTCGCAGCCTGCGGCGTGCAAACATTCATCACTTGCTGCAATCATTCTCTACAATTTTATCCACTTTTTGCAAGCATTGAGAGCCCCTTTCTCCGTGTCGGCTTCTCAAAACACGTAACCTGCATCGGTAAACCGTGAGCGGGATCGATGCACCAAAAAGAGGATCGCTGCCCAGGTTCGTGGCGTGAACTACACTTATTGCTCGCTCTTTCGCCGTGGCTATGCCTTTCGTCGTTCTGGCGCAGTTATTGCTTATCTTCATTACCCCCATCTCTGGAGGAATGACCGATGAAAATAGTGCCTATCAACGCCGCTACGCTCCCGATTTATCGCGATGAATTGGCTCGCCTGTTGACCGATGCGGTCACCCACGGTGCTTCAGTGGGCTACGACACCTTAATCCCGCATGAAGACGCCGAGAGTTACTTCCACAGCCTGCGTCCCGCCTTGGCCAAAAGCGAGCTGCTATTGTGGATTGCCCGCGACGAACGCGGCGTCGTTGGCACCGTGCAACTCGAGCTCTGCCAGAAACCGAATGGCCGTAATCGTGCGGAGGTGGTGAAGCTATTGGTGCATAGCCGCGCTCGCCGCAACGGCGTAGGTCTGGCGCTGATGAAGACGTTGGAGCAGGCGGCACTGCAACAGCAGCGCGGGCTATTGTACCTGGATACGCAGGCTGGCTCAGCGGCTGAAGCGCTTTATCGTAGCCTGGGTTATCGCTGTTTGGGCGAGCTACCGGATTATGCAGCGGGCCCCGATGGGCATTATCATCCGACCGTCATTTATTACAAACGTCTATTCACCGTAAACCAACCTTCGCGCGCCATTGCCTGCTAGCCTTCAGGCGGTATCCGGCCCCGATGATACCGCCTTGCAACCCCGCCTTATCAACTGCGCGCCGCTTCGCACAATTGACATAAACTGCTGCCTATCGACAACTTTTGCGAAAAAAGTCTACGCCAAAAACGAAGCTGTCTATAATATGCAGCTTGTTTATTCTCTGGAGTTGGCGTCCGGCGCCTTTCCCAACCTGCGTTAACAGGCAGAATTTGGCTTATGATAAAAAGAGATCAATCTTTAGCAACGCCTTACCTACAGTTCGATCGTACCCAATGGGCTGCGTTGCGAGATTCGGTGCCGCTGACGTTATCGGAAGAAGAGATCGTTAAGCTGAAAGGGATTAACGAAGATCTCTCGTTGGAAGAAGTTGCGCAGATTTATCTGCCGCTGTCACGACTATTGAACTTCTATATCAGTTCCAACCTGCGCCGACAGGCGGTGCTCGAGCAATTCCTCGGCACCGACGGGCAAAAAATTCCCTATGTCATCGGCATAGCCGGCAGCGTAGCCGTAGGTAAGAGCACGACCGCACGTCTGTTGCAGGCGTTGCTGAGCCGCTGGCCGGAACACCGCAGCGTTGAGTTGATCACGACCGACGGCTTCTTGCATCCTAATAAGGTGCTGAACGAACGCGGCCTGATGAAGAAAAAAGGCTTCCCGCAGTCTTACGATATGCATAGCCTGGTGAAATTCGTGTCAGAAGTGAAATCCGGCGCCAAACGCGTTACCGCTCCGGTTTATTCTCATTTAATCTATGACGTTGTACCTGAGGGTAATAAAGTCATCGAGCAACCGGATATTCTGATCCTGGAAGGGCTTAACGTATTGCAAAGCGGTATGGATTACCCGCACGATCCTCATCGCGTATTCGTTTCCGATTTTGTCGACTTCTCCATATATGTCGATGCCCCGGAGACGCTATTGCAAAGCTGGTATATCAATCGTTTCCTGAAATTCCGTCAGGGCGCATTTTCCAATCCCGATTCTTATTTCCATAACTATTCAAAATTGCCGGAACCGGAAGCGATTAATATCGCTACACAATTGTGGAATGAAATTAACGGCTTGAATTTGCAGCAGAATATACTACCTACCCGCGAACGCGCCAGCCTGATCATGACCAAAAGCGCCAACCATGCCGTTGAAAGCGTGCGCTTAAGAAAGTAAGACTACCGATCGCTCAAGGGGACGGTAACGTCCCCTTGGTTGCGCTCGCTATTCTGCACTGCGCAGCGATATCTCTCCGCCGATAAAGGGTTTGATCTCCCCATCTTGTTCCAGCAGCAGTGCCCCCTGCGAATCGATGCCTCGTGCGATCCCTACAATCTGCCGCTCACCAATCAGCAGTTTGACCGGTCTGTCGATAAAATTATCCAACGTGCGCCAACGACCAATGAATGGCCCCAGCCCATCTATCTCGAATTGTTTTAACGACTGCCGCAATTCATTGAGCAAAGTAGCAGTCAGCTCATTACGATCGATGTTAATGCCGGCTTCTTGCAGGTTGATCCAACCTTGGTTGATCCCCCCGGCATTGGTATCCCGCATCGCCAAATTAATGCCAGCACCGATGACCAACTGAGCCGCATCGCCAGTTTTTCCTGTCAACTCGACCAGGATCCCTGCCAATTTGCGATCGTTCAGGTAGAGGTCGTTGGGCCATTTTACTCGCACGTCTTTAGCGCCAAGGCGCTGCAAGACCTCCGCCATCACCATGCCGATCACCAGGCTCAGCCCCATCGCCGCAGCTGGCCCCTGTTCCAATCGCCAAAACATCGACAGGTATAAATTGGCGCCAAACGGCGAAATCCACTGGCGCCCACGACGACCGCGGCCAGCCAGTTGATACTCAGCGATGCAGGCGTCGCCAGATTGTAGTGTTTCGATACGATCCAGCAAATATTGATTGGTAGAGTCGACTACCGGCAACACGGTAACGCGTTTGTCGTCCAACCCTTTTAGAATGCGTTCCGCCTCCAATAGCGGCATGGGGGCAGGCAAGCTGTACCCTTTGCCAGGCACGGTAAAGACATCCAGCCCCCACTCGCGAATGGTTTGAATATGCTTATTGATCGCAGCACGGCTCATGCCGAGTGACTCACCGAGGTGTTCCCCGGAATGGAATTCGCCGTCGGCCAACAACGCGATCAGTTTTAACGGAACCTTGGTATCTTTCATGACAGCACCGCCACGGCATTCAGCTCACCGGTCGCGCCAATAAAGCGCACCTCAGGCTCCAACCACACACCGAATTTATCGGCCACCGTCTTGCGTACGTGGCGCGCCAGCGCCACCACATCCTGGCTGTGGGCATTGTCGATGTTCACCAGCACCAGCGCCTGCTGGCGGTGTACCGCAGCACCACCGATGCGATATCCTTTCAGCTCGCATTGGTCGATAAGCCAGCCGGCGGCCAGCTTCACCTGACCATCCTGCTGCGGATAATGCGGCATGCCAGGATATTTGGCGACGAGTTCTGCGGCTTTCTCTGCGTTCACCAAAGGATTCTTGAAGAAGCTGCCGGCATTGCCGGTTTCGCGCGGATCGGGCAGCTTGCTGCGACGCATAGCACATACGGATTCAAATACCTGAAGCGGCGTCACCGTGGTGGGCTCCAGCTTGGCCAGATCGCCGTAACTCAATTTGGGTTGCCACTGTTTGTTGAGACGCAGACCCAGCCCGACAATGACATGCCCAGTTTGGAAACGGTGCTTGAAAATGCTTTCCCGGTAGCCAAAACCACACTCGGCAGCCGGGATGCGATCGATAGCGCCGGTAGAGAAGTCCAGCAAATCGACATACTCGCAGACGTCTTTCAATTCGACGCCGTAGGCGCCGATGTTCTGAATAGGGGCGGAACCGGCCAATCCAGGGATCAAAGCCAGGTTTTCCAGGCCGCAGATCCCAGCCTGCAGCGTATATTGCACCAGGTCATGCCAATTTTCACCGGAGCTGACGTGGAGATACCAGGCATCGTTATCTTCTCGAACATCGATACCCTTCAACTGATTGACCATTACCGTGCCCGAGAAATCCTCCAGGAACAGCACGTTGCTACCTTCACCGAGAATCAGCAGCGGCTCCTGACGCTTGCGCGTTTGTTGCCACACCTTGAGCATCAGTTCAATTCTATCGGCCATGATCAGGTGCGCTGCGTTGACCGGGAGCGCAAACGTATTGTGGTTTTTTAAAGACGCGCTTTCAGTAGACATAACGTTCAGTACCTATACGGAAATAATCTTTCGCCTAGTCTACTCGATTCGAGGCGTCTGGCTAATATTTGTTTTAATTAACGTGAAATTTATCGAATAATACACTAAAGAATTAAGATTTATCTTTGATATAACCAGATATTTCTTATTAACACATTAATAAATAGGCATTTTTATTATTTAAATAATAATCTGAAGCTATCAATTATATATTAATCTGGCTATTTCTCCGGCAAAAAACATTATGCTTCCTTATAAGAATAAGCTACATATGCCAAAAAGGTATTTTTCAAAGTAATAGATACAGTCAGGATATTTATTTTACGCATAGCAAAAAGCCCTGAACGTCAGTTCAGGGCTTTCGGCTTTATTTGATGCCTGGCAGTGTCCTACTC
>NZ_VOUX01000010.1 GCF_008011855.1 Serratia bockelmannii | reverse complement strand
GAGTAGGACACTGCCAGGCATCAAATAAAACAACAAGCCTCATGCGAAAGCATGGGGCTTTTTGTTTTGTCTGTTATCTGGCGTTCTGCACGAGCATGGGCATCCTGAGACGAATTGTGTAGGACAAATCCGCCGGGAGCGGATTTGAACGTTGCGAAGCAACGGCCCGAAGGGGGGCGGGCAGGACGCCCGCCATAAACTGCCAGGCATCAAATAAAGCCGAAAGCCCTGAACTGACGTTCAGGGCTTTTTGCTATGCGTAAAACGTAAAAAAGCGCAGCTACGCTGCGCTGCTCTCCCCAGCTTATCTCCGACAGACAGCCAGAGAAAAGGCCCCGAAGGGCCTTTGATTAGGGTGTGTTTGCTTTTTTTCACTTATTATTCGATTAATGCGAGCTGCCCTGAGAGATACCCAGCCCGGTTTGCGAACGGACAAACTGCGCCCGGAAGCGTTCCCGCTCCTGCTGCCCGGCCAGCGAGCTGTCGGTGATCGAGAACAGCCAGGTGCCGACAAAGGCCACGATCATCGAGAACAGCGCCGGGTATTCATACGGGTAAATCGGTTTTTCATGGCCGAGGATCTGCACCCAGATCGTCGGGCCGAGGATCATCAGAATCACCGCCGTTAACAGACCCAGCCAGCCGCCAATCATCGCGCCGCGGGTCGTCAAACGCGACCAGTACATCGACAGGATGATGATAGGGAAGTTACAGCTGGCAGCGATAGAGAACGCCAGCCCGACCATAAAGGCGATATTCTGCTTCTCGAACAAAATCCCCAGGGCAATAGCAACCAGGCCCAATACCACGACGGTGACCTTTGAGACCTTCAGCTCGTCACGCTCGGTCGCCTTGCCGTTTTTCATCACGCTGGCGTACAGATCGTGGGAAACCGCCGAGGCACCGGCCAGCGTCAGGCCTGCAACGACCGCCAGAATGGTGGCGAAGGCCACCGCCGAGATAAAGCCGAGGAAGAAGTTGCCGCCAACGGCATTGGCCAGGTGCACCGCCGCCATATTGGTGCCGCCCAGCAGCGCGCCGGTGGCGTCTTTGAACGCCGGATTGGCGCTGACCAGCAAGATGGCGCCGAAGCCGATGATAAAGGTCAGAATATAGAAGTAACCGATAAAGCCGGTGGCGTAGAACACGCTCTTGCGCGCTTCCTTGGCGTCACTCACGGTGAAGAAACGCATCAGGATGTGCGGCAGACCGGCGGTGCCGAACATCAGCGCCAGGCCAAGCGACAGCGCGGAAATCGGATCGGAGACCAGACCACCGGGGCTCATGATGGCGATGCCTTTCGGATGCACCTTCACCGCTTCGGCGAACAGGGTATTGAAGTCGAAGTTAACCGACTTCATCACCATCAGCGCCATAAAACTGGCGCCGGCCAGCAGCAGCACCGCCTTGATGATCTGCACCCAGGTGGTGGCCAGCATGCCGCCGAACAGCACGTACAGCACCATCAGGATGCCGACCAGGATCACCGCCACATGGTAGTTGAGCCCGAACAGCAGCTGGATCAGCTTGCCGGCGCCGACCATCTGCGCGATCAGATACAGCGCCACCACCACCAACGAGCCGCAGGCCGAGAGGGTGCGGATTGGTTTCTGCTGCAGACGGTAAGAGGCGACATCGGCAAAGGTATAACGGCCGAGGTTGCGCAAGCGCTCCGCGATCAGGAACAGAATGATCGGCCAGCCGATGAGGAAGCCGATGGAGTAAATCAGTCCGTCATAGCCCGAGGTGTAGACCAGGGCGGAGATACCGAGGAACGAGGCGGCGGACATGAAGTCACCGGCGATCGCCAGCCCGTTTTGCAGACCGGTGATTCGCCCGCCCGCGGTGTAGTAGTCCTGACGGGAACGGGTGCGTTTGGAGGCCCAATAGGTGATGTAGAGCGTGGCGCCGACAAACAGGATAAACATCACGATCGCCTGGATGTTCAGCGGCTGGCGATGCACCTCGCCGCCAATGGCGTCGGCGCAGGCCAGACCGGGCAGCAACAGCAGCGCGGCGGCGGACAATAAGCGCTTCATTGTTTCACCTCACGCAGAATCTCTGCGGTGAGGCGATCGAATTCGCCGTTGGCGCGAAACACGTAGATCCCGGTCAAGACGAAAGAGATCACGATCAGCCCGACGCCGACCGGGATCCCGCGGGTGATGGTCGATCCGGCGGCGATCGGCGTGCCGAGCCATTGCGGATCGAAGGCGATCAACAGAATAAAGCCGACGTACAGCGCCAGCGTAATCAGTGAAAGCAGCCAGGCGAACCGGCCGCGTTTTCTCACCAGCTCTTTAAAGCGCGGGTTTTCTTCAATCCCTTGATAAATGGTGTCATTCATCAGAGTGTCTCCAGTCGGTATTGAGAGAGTACGCCGCGCCAGGGCCGCTCAACGGTGCGTGATCCGGATTGAGCGGCCTGAAGCGGCATAAATTATGACGGCACTTTCATTGATTGTTTTTCTTCCAACAGCTTGTCGACGACGGCCGGATCCGCCAGCGTAGAGGTATCCCCCAGGTTGCTGGTGTCGCCGGCGGCAATTTTGCGCAGGATACGCCGCATGATCTTGCCGGAGCGCGTTTTGGGCAGCGAATCTGTCCAGTGCAGTACGTCCGGCGTGGCGATCGGCCCTATCTCTTTGCGCACCCAGTTGCGCACTTCGGTATAGAGCTCCGGCGTCGGTTCTTCGCCGTGGTTCAGCGTGATGTAGGCGTAGATCGCCTGGCCTTTGATGTTATGAGGAATGCCGACCACCGCCGCTTCGGCGATTTTCGGGTGCGATACCAGCGCGGACTCAATCTCGGCGGTGCCCAGACGGTGGCCGGAGACGTTCAGCACGTCATCGACGCGGCCGGTGATCCAGTAGTAACCGTCTTCGTCGCGGCGTGCGCCGTCGCCGCTGAAGTACATGCCTTTGAAAGTCGAGAAGTAGGTTTGCTCGAAGCGGTCATGATCGCCGAACAGGGTACGCGCCTGCCCCGGCCAGGAGTCGACGATCACCAGGTTGCCTTCGCAGGCGCCTTCCTGCGGTGTGCCGACGTTATCGACCAATGCCGGCTGTACGCCGAAGAAAGGTCGCGTGGCTGAACCGGCTTTCAGCTCGGTGGCGCCCGGCAGCGGGGTAATCATGAAGCCGCCGGTTTCGGTTTGCCACCAGGTATCGACGATCGGGCACTTCGCGTTGCCTATCTTGTTGTAATACCACTCCCAGGCTTCTGGGTTGATCGGCTCGCCGACCGAGCCCATGATGCGCAGCGAATCGCGTCGGGTGCCCTCGATCGCCTTGTCGCCTTCGGCCATCAGAGCGCGAATGGCGGTCGGTGCGGTGTACAGAATGTTGACCTGGTGCTTGTCGATCACCTGCGACAGGCGATTGACGCCCGGATAGTTAGGCACGCCTTCGAACATCAGCGTGGTGGCGCCGCAGGCCAGCGGGCCGTACAGCAGATAACTGTGGCCGGTGACCCAGCCCACGTCGGCGGTGCACCAATAAATGTCGCCGTCGTGGTAGTCGAACACATACTTAAAGGTCATCGCGGCGTAGACCAGGTAGCCGCCGGTGGTGTGCAGCACGCCTTTCGGCTTGCCGGTCGAACCGGAGGTATACAGGATAAACAGCGGATCTTCGGCGTTCACTTCTGCCGGTGGGCAGTCGGCGGAGACGCCCTGGGTCAGCTCATGCCACCACAGATCGCGCCCTTCCTGCCAGTAGCCCGGTTTCCCGGTGCGTTGGAACACCACCACGTTAGCCACGCTGACTACGCCGGGATTTTTCAGCGCATCATCGACGTTCTTTTTCAGCGGCACGGCGCGGCCGGCGCGCAGGCCTTCATCGGCGGTAATCACCAGCTTGGCGTTGGAGTCGATAATGCGTCCGGCGACCGCTTCCGGTGAGAAGCCGCCGAAGATCACCGAATGTACGGCGCCGATACGCGCGCAGGCCAGCATCGCGACCGCCGCTTCCGGCACCATCGGCATATAGATAGCCACCACGTCGCCTTTTTTCACGCCGAGCTTTTTCAGCACGTTGGCGAACTGGCAGACGTCATGGTGCAGCTGTTTGTAAGTCACGTTCTTGGATTGGGTCGGGTCGTCGCCTTCCCAGATAATGGCGGTCTGGTCGCCGCGCTCGGCCAAATGACGATCCAGACAGTTGGCCGCCAGGTTCAACGTGCCGTCTTCAAACCAACGGATGCTGACGTGGCCCGGATCGAACGAGGTGTTTTTGACTTTGGTATAGGGTTTGATCCAGTCCAGGATTTTGCCATGCTCACCCCAGAAAGCCTCTGGGTCTTGAACCGACTGTTGATAATACTGTTGGTATTGTGCCGGATTAATCAGGGCGCGTTCTGCAATTGCAGAAGGAATAGCGTGTTTATGCAGTTGGCTCATAGCTTTTCTCCTTGAAGTTGTTAATGATATGTCAACTGAAGGTTAAGTATAGTTTGCTACGATTCTTTGTTTCTTTTTTGCGCGGCAGATCACGCAACAAAGATATTGATTTGTAATCGTTCTGTCGCATTTGCAGGACATATCTATCTATTTGGCGCTTAAATCCTCATAAACCCACGTTTTTAACCAAAAACACTTATCTAAAGAACAAAAAAGAATAAAAAAAGGCGAGGGTATTTGCCTCGCGCTTAATAAGGATGGGAGAGACCAGCATTATTTCGCGCTATAAATCTTTTTTGATTATTTTTCGCTATTAATATTCGAAGTTGGTATTAACGCGATATAACGATGGACGGCACATCGTGAAATAACGTTCTATTAATGCTTCATACCTGATGAAAAATCGGGAAATACCCTATGGCATTCATCCTGCGGTATCGTTCGATTTTTAATCTAAATATAAAATGGCGCTGCATTTATGGGTGAAAATGTCACTCGGCCAATTCCCATTTATTTGACTTTTGAGTAACAAAATATAAACATTCGGTGCGGACTAAATATGCAGAATGGACGAAAAATAACGCATTTTAATCGCGTTCAAAAAAACGTCACCGGCGCGGTTATGTGCTTCATTATCTGAAAAATTATGTTTTTAATAACAAGCAATTATGCCATTTGAAATAGTTACGCGAAATTTTTGTGATTCGATTCAGCGCTCAACCCTGACAAATCAAGGCTTGCAGAGCATGCCGCCCGGATGATACAGATTTATACTGCGTCGCACCCAGGGCAGGTGAACGCTTCCACTGAATTAACATAAGCCTGTAATAAATGATTAAGTATTCTTTTCGCCGTGTTGCGACTTTGTACGGCGCAAAGAGTCTTTGAGGACTTTTTGGGTATGAAAAGTGTAAAAATTAGCCTGGCTTGGCAAATCCTGATCGCGTTGGTACTGGGTATTATTGTTGGCGCGGTATTGCACAACCAGACAGAATCTCGTGAGTGGCTGGTCAGCAATATTCTCAGCCCGGCGGGTGATATCTTTATTCGTCTGATCAAGATGATTGTGGTGCCGATCGTTATTTCCACGCTGATCGTCGGTATTGCCGGTGTGGGGGATGCGAAAAAGCTGGGCCGCATCGGATTGAAAACCATTATTTACTTCGAAGTGATCACCACGATCGCCATCGTGGTGGGGTTGACGCTGGCCAACGTATTCCAACCCGGCCACGGCATCGACATGTCGACGTTGACCACGGTGGACATTTCGCAGTATGAGAAAACCACCGAACAGGTGCAAAGCGGTTCGCACAGTCTGGTGGCGACCATTCTGTCGCTGATCCCATCGAACGTCTTCTCGTCGATGGCCAAGGGCGACATGCTGCCGATTATCTTCTTCTCGGTGCTGTTCGGTCTGGGGCTGTCGTCGTTGCCGAAAGAGACCAAAGAGCCGTTGCTGAAGGTGTTCAAGGCGGTGTCCGAGAGCATGTTCAAAGTCACCCACATGATCATGCGCTATGCGCCGATCGGGGTATTCGGTCTGATTTCGGTCACGGTAGCCAACTTCGGTTTCGCTTCGCTGCTGCCGCTGGCCAAGCTGGTGCTGCTGGTATACTTCGCCATCGCGTTCTTCGCCCTGGTGGTGCTGGGGGCGGTCGCCCGGCTGTGCAATCTGCGCATCTGGACGCTGATCCGCATCCTGAAAGACGAACTGATCCTGGCTTATTCCACCGCCAGCTCGGAAACGGTGCTGCCGCGCATCATCGAAAAGATGGAGGCTTACGGCGCGCCCAAGTCGATCACTAGCTTCGTGGTGCCGACTGGCTACTCCTTTAACCTGGATGGCTCGACGCTGTACCAGAGCATCGCCGCTATCTTTATCGCCCAGCTGTACGGCATCGAACTGTCGTTGGGGCAGGAGATCGTGCTGGTGCTGACGCTGATGGTAACCTCGAAAGGGATCGCCGGCGTGCCGGGGGTCTCGTTCGTGGTGCTGCTGGCGACGTTGGGCAGCGTCGGCATCCCGCTGGAAGGCCTGGCGTTCATCGCCGGCGTGGACCGTATCCTGGATATGGCGCGTACCGCGCTGAACGTGGTGGGCAACGCGCTGGCGGTACTGGTGATCGCCAAGTGGGAGCACCAGTTCGATCGCAAGAAGGCGCTGGCTTACGAAACGGAGTTTCTGGCGCAGAAGGTGAAGCCGGCCAACCAGGCCTAATCACGAGTATCGCCGACGTTAAAAACGCCCCAGGCAGTTGTGCCGGGGCGTTTTGTTTTTATGGCCCTTCAACCTGCCACTTTCTTTTCTCTGCCCAACTGCGCGACTTGCATCCCCGCTTAACAAAATCTAAAGTGTTACCAAATTAATAGAAATGATAATAGATGTTATTATCATTTTCATTTGATGATGTATGGAGACACGCAAAAGCCGTTGAACGGCGGGGTTACGCCCGCTCGACGTCTTTATTCGGGCTTATCAAAGGTAGGTAACATGTCGGACACCGCTTTGGCCTCTGAATGGTTGCCGCTGGCGCCAGCGCAGCTTGATTTCTGGGAAGAACACACCTTGCACCCTGGGCAGACTCTGTCCACCGTCGCACATTGCACCGAACTGTGCGGCGCGGTAGAGGAAGAGACGCTCTGCCGGGCGATCGCCACCACTCTCGCCGAGACGCAGGCGTTTGCCTTGCGCTTTGGTGAGCGGCATGGCGACTCTCCCCCGCTGTTACGTTACGATCCACAGCGCACGCCGCCATTGCAACGCATCGATCTGCAAACGCACGACGATCCCTGGCAGGCGGCGCAAAACCTGATGCGCGAAGATATCGCGCAGCGCCGGGCGCTGCACAGCGAACCGTTAGCTGCAGCCTGGCTGCTCAAGCTGGGGCCGGAGCGCTACCTCTGGTACGTGCGTGCGCACCATATTCTGGTTGATGGCTTCGGCATGGCCCTGATCGAACACCGCTGCGCCGCGTTATATGCGCACTATCTGGGTGAGGGCAGCGCAGGTATGCCTCTGGGCGCCTTCGACGTCTTTCAACAGGCCGAGCTGGCCTACGCTGATTCTGAGCGATGCGAGCGCGATCGGCGCTTTTGGCAGACCTATCTGCCGCCGTCGCAGGTGCTGCCGACGGTGCGCAAGGGCGGTGAGGCCTATGGCGTACGGCGTCTGAGCACCCACCACCGGCTGCCGGCGGCGGTGTCGCACTCTCTGGCGCAGTTGGCGGAGCGTAGCGGCATCAATTGGCCCGACTTGCTGGTGGCGCTGTCGGCGGCCTGGCTGTTTCAGGTGATGCCGCGCTGTGCCCGGCAAGGCGATACGCTGCCGATGTGGATGCCGGCGATGAATCGCCGTGGGCAGGCAGCCACTAACGTGCCTTCGCTGGCGGTCAACACGCTGCCGCTGCTGGTGTCACCGCCGCAAGCGGAGACGCTGGGGAGCTTTCTCACCACGCTGACGCAGCAGCTGCGGGAGCTGCGCAGCCACGCTGGCTACCGTCTGCGCCAATTGGCCGCCGATCGCGGTGTGGATCCGGGCTCGCGCTTCTTTATTTCCCCCTTCATCAACGTGCAACCCTTCGATGCGCCTCGTTTTACTGGCTGTCGCGGTACCCGCAGCGTATTGGCCGGCGGCTCGGGTGACGGTTTTAACCTGACGTATCGCGGCCGCACCGACGCCCGCGATCTGCAGGTGGATATCGATATTTATCTGGAACAATTCCCGACGGAGGATACGCTGGACTATGGCGAGGCGCTGCAAGAATTTCTGATGCGCGCGCTGCAGCGGGAAGCCTGGGAGCAACCGCTGGCGGCCCTGACGGCGTTACCCGCCTGAGAAAATGCGGGCGGGGGATGTCCCCGCCCGAGTGGTATGGTTTCAGCTGGCCAGCAACGCCGCCACTTCGCGTGCGTTCTTGCATGGCAAGAGCGCACTGCTTACCAGACGGGTGCCGAAAGCGTCATTGAGGCGTGCCGCCACCTGTTTGATATGCGGCAGCTTCAGTCCCATGGCGATAAACGCCGTCTCTTCCCCCCATTCCGGGCGCGGCGTTACGCCAATCGCCTGCCAGTAAATGGTCAGGATCTCGGCGCTGCGCGCCACCGGTGCGTTCGGCGGCGGGGCCGCGCAGGCGTTCAACGCCGGCGCGGTTTGCTGGTGGCTCAGGTCGGCGCGGATGCGATGGCGATCGGTTTTACCGTTGGCGGATAGCGGCAGCGCCTCGGCATGGATAAAGCGCGTGGGGATATGGGTACAGGGCAGATAGCCGGTGGCGAAGGCGCGGATCTCGGACAGCGGCAGCGGCTTGCCGTCGCGGGTCAGATACAGGGCGCCGAGCGCTGCCTCGTTGTTCTCTCCGCTGGGATAATCCACCACTACCATATCCAGGATCACCGGATGGCGGCGCAGCACGTCTTCGATTTCCGGCAGCGAGACGCGCACGCCGCGGATCTTCACATAGCCGTTCACCCGGGTGGCGAACATGATGTTGCCGTCCGCACGGTAATAGCCCTGATCGCCGGTGCGGAAAGCGCGCAGCGGTTGCCCGTCCGGTCCTTCGAGGGTAACGAAATCGTGCTGCTTCAGCTCCCCCTGCTCCAGATAGCCTAACGCCAGGTTCACCCCGGCGGTGTGAATGCGGCCGACCACGCCGGCCGGGCAGTGGCTGCCGTCGTCATGGCAGATGAAGTAGCGGTTAGCCGGCAGCGGGCGGCCGTAAGGCACGGTGCCGCTCTCCTGTGGGGCGATCGGGTGCCAGATGCTCCAGATGGTGGTTTCGGTCGGCCCGCCGAGTGAGAACAGCGCGAGATCCTGGCGCAGGGTACGCAGGGTTTGTACCGTCGCCGGCTTGATATAGTCGCCGCCTTGCGCCACCAGGCGCAGCGAGCGCAGGCTGTCGGCCGTTTTGCAGGTGAGCAGCATCTCCAGAATGGCGGGTACCGAACACCACAGGGTGACCCGATGTTTTTCCACCAGTTGGTTCCAGCTGATGGCATCCTTTTCCTGATGTGGCGCCGGCAGCACCAGCGTGGCGCCGGCGCACAGCGAACCGAACAGATCGAACATCGACATGTCATGGTGCGGCGGCGTAACGGAAATGAAGACATCGTCGGCGGTGACTCTCCAGCGCTGTTGGGTTTGGTGCACGACGTTGGCGGTGGCGCGGTTGTTAAGCACCACGCATTTAGGCTTACCGGTGGTGCCGGAGGTATACAGGTAGTAGCTCGCGGCCTGGCTGGCGCTGCGTTCAACCAGCGTCCGTTCATCCGGCAGCGCGGGTGCGCGATCCGCCTGCGCCAGCAGGGTCGCCGGCGTCACGCCGATCGGCGTTTCGAGATCGCCGCCGTGCACTACCAGCGTCGGCCGGCAATTCTCCAGCAGGTAGGCGGTGCGTTCCGGCGGCGAGTTGATATCGATAGGCACCCAGACCACGCCCTGCAGGGCGCAGGCGAGGCTGAAGATGATCTGTTCCGGGCTGCGCGGCAGATACAGTGCCACCACGTTGCCCGGCTGCACGCCGCGGCTCTGCAGGTTGGCGATCGCCGTGGCGATCCGCTGGCCCAGCTCGCGGTAGGTTAGCGTCTGCTCGCCGCAGATCAGCGCATTGCCGCCGTCTTGCGCGCCGAACAGCCGCTCGGCCAGCTGCGCCAGATAAGGATAAGGCGCGTAATTCGCTTCGCTGTCGTTGTGGCGGTAATGCGCCAGATCGATGAAGTCGCGCGGCGCGATCGCCAGGTCGGCCCGTTGGCAACTGTGCAGGATGCGTCGCTGCAACGCCGCCAGCATCGCTTCTACCTGTTCGCCATGCAGCGCCTGCTCGGCGTAGTCCACGCACAGCTGCAGATTTTTTTCGCTGTCCAACGTCAGGCGGATATCGATGGCGACCTGCGGCGTTTGGGTCAGGCCGTCGTGAAAGCGCACCGGCGCCTCGGCTGGCAGCGTTTCCCAACCCAGGCAATTGGTCAGGATCACCGGCAGCGCCGGGCCGCCCTGGCTTTGGCCGAGCAACTGCCGCGCCAGATCGACGCCGGAAAACGCCAGGTGATCGAGCGCGCCGAGCACGTCGTCCTGCAAGGCTTGCGCGCGCTGGATAAAGTCTTCGCCGTAGCGCGAATAGCGCACCGCCACGAAGCTGGAGGCGTTGCCCAGGGCGCCGTCGGCGGCGGGGAACGCCACCGGCACCCCGACGCACAGCTCGCCGTCGGTGGTCCAGTGGGCCAGCGTATCGAGGATCAGCGCCGACAGCAGGCTGTTGCGCAGCAGCGCATGCGGCGATCCCAGACGGCCAAGCTGTTTAACCGTGTCGTGCGGCAACGTCAGGCTGGCGCGGCGATAGCGTGATGAGGTGAGATTGGCGAGCGGGGCGCGCCACGGCAACGCCGACGGGGTGGTGACATCCTGCAGCTTTTCGCGCCAGTAGGCGGCATCGGCCTGGCGTTGCGCCGCCGATGCGGCGGGGGGCGGCAAGGCGGCGGCGGTCGGCGCCAGAGGGCGATCGTCGAACAGGCGCGCGATCACGGTGGAGATCCCCTGGCCGTCTAAGATCAAGGCATCGAAGCTGGTAAAGATCAGCGTATCGTACGGCGATCCCGTCGGATCCTGCTGTTCGGCAAGTTGGATCACGGCGATGCGCCACAGCGGTTGGCTCGGATCGTGGCGCTGGTGGGAGTAACGCGCGCGCAGTTGTTCGACCTGGCGCTGCGCCGCTTCACCATCAAGGGCGCGCAGATCGTGGCGATCCAGATGCAGCGTGGTTTCCGGGCGTACGTGCTGCGTGCCGCGCGGCACATCGATGCAGGTGCGCAGTGCCGGGTAGTGTTGAACCAGCTCGGTCAGGCGCGCTTCAAGGCGCGGTACGTCCAGCTGCCGGGCGCGATATTCGCGAAAGTCGTGCATCGCCACGCCGCCCAGCGGCCATCGATCGCTGCGGCCCAGAAGATAGGCCTGCTGCAGTGCGGTTAATGGTGTCTCCATGGTACTTCCCTATAGTCGCTAACCGATTAAATCTCAGTGCTGCGGCGCCAGCGCGGCGAGCAGCGTTTTCGCATTCCGTCCTGCCTCGGGCGAGCGTTGGCAGATCAATGCCGCCAGCGCCGCCGGAGAGGGATGCGCCGCCAGATCCTGCGCCGTCAGCGCCGCCGCCAGATATTTGTTGAGCACCGTCAGCAGCGCGTTCACCCCAGCATCCGGCAGGGCCAAGCGGTGGATATCGTCGTGGTCGTGCAAGCTAGCCTCGGGAGCCACCCGCGCCAGCAGCCGGTGCAGCACCTGGCGCACCGGTGCCTGCTGCGCCAGCGCGTCGGGTGTGCATTGCGCCAACAGCTGTGACAGCGGGCGATCGAACGCCTCCGTTTGCCGTGCGGCCAGGTGCAGCAGCGCACGATAACAGGCCAGCAGGCGCGGCAGCGCGTGCTCGGGGAATGCGTCCAGCCGCACGTCCCAGTTAATCAGAATGCCGTCGTCGACGTGGGCGACCTGCGCATCCAGCGCAACCTGCGGTCCTTGAGAGATGACCCAGCCGAGACGGCCGAAGGTGTCGGTGACCCGTTCGGAAAACAGCGTCTTGCCGCGGATGCCGAAACCAGCGGTAAACACCACCGGCGAAGGCTGCAGGCTGCCGTGCAGGCGCGACAGATCGCGCATCACGCTCACGCCGGGGTAATCCGCATGTTCGATAAGCTCTGCCAGCTGTGCCATCAGGCGCCGGCAGAAAGCGCTCAGGTTTTCCGTCGGGTTCAGCTCCACGCCGAGCAGCACCAGGTTAGAGAAATCGCCGATAAGACGATGCGCGTCCTCCCGTTCGCTTTCGCGGTGGAACAGCGGCACGTTGAGCCGGAAGCGCGTCATATTCCAACCCTGGCCGACGGCCAGTGCGAACAGCGCTAAAAACAGCGTAGAGAGGGAGGTGTGGTGCCGCTTGGCGACATTCTCCAGCGCGCGGCTTTCTTCTGCATTCAGCTGTACGGCCAGGCGATCGCTGCGGCAGCGGTCCGGCGTGCGCAGCAGGCGCGGCGCCGGGGGCACCTGCGCCAGGCGTTCACGCCACCAACGCTGGCCGCGTTCGCGCCGCTGGCGTAGCGCCTCGTCGGCGTCGCGTCGTTCGAGGTGATCAAAGTAGGCCGCTGGTGCGTCATCGGAGGGGGGCGGCGGACACCGGTGATAAAACGCCGTCAGATCCTCCATCAACAGGCGAAAGCTCATGGCATCGCCGGCGATCATGTCGAGATCGACATGCAGGCGGCTGCGCCCTTCCGGCAACAGGCTCAGGCTGATATCGCAGGGCACGCCCTGTTCCAGCGGCAGCAGCTGGGTGCTTTTTGCCTGGCGTTTGGCGGCGAGCGCGGCTGCCAGCGTTGCTTCATCGGCGTGCTGCCAATCGTCGAGATGCAAGGCGTGCCGAGGGCCGGGAGGCGCGATCGTCTGCCGGCCATCGTCGGTAATGCGCAGACGTAACAGCGGATGGTGCAGGTACAGCGCCTCGACGGCCTGGCGCAGCCGAGCGGTATCCAGCTCGCCGCCGTCGAATTCCGCATACAGGTGGGCGGCCATGCCGCCGAGGGGAGGAGCGGACTGTCGGCCTACCCAATAGGCGGCCTGCATCGTGGTCAAAGCTTTCATCGGGTATCCATTTTGATTCAGCCAACGAGACTGCAAGAATATATCCAAATGTTAATAGGAATGAAAATTATTATTATTTGATCCGTTTGGCGATCGGGTGCTATCTATAAGGCGTTTTAGCGACGCCGGGCAGCGAGGGCATTGGGTGTGAATAATTTATCTATATTATTCTTAGCATTGAAATGATTGCTTGTTATTGCAGCGCTCGTTTTTCCTGCGAAAGTATAAGGGTTTCTGGCAGTTATCTTGTCAGGTCTCACACCTTTGTTGATAATGATTTGCATTAGAAAATGCAAAATATTATCATTCTTAACATTATTTTACGTTTTTATACAAGCTGCCGGCCGCTCCGCCGGCGGCTTAGCCGTGGACGGGGCCGCGCCCGTCCGGCCGCGAAAGGCATGGGTTTGCCGCAGGGATAAGCAACAGCAAGGCCGGGAAGGCCGCAGCGTCATGGTCTGTGTGAGTGTCGATGTAGGTTGTGTAAAAAAAAATCAAATTTTGTGCACCTCTGGGATGAAAGGAGAAGACATCTATGGGCAAGCATTTTGCGGCTCAACGGCATGAAAGCGTAGGAAACGGGGAAAAGGCGGGGTTGAAAGCCATTGGGGCGTTTTCCTCCGTATTTTTAGGGGTTTGTTCACTGGCGATCGGTAACGTCAACGCGGCGGAAACCAAGAGCAACGAAACCTACCAGGACGCGGAAACGCTGCTGGTTACCGGTGAGAAGGTCAAACGTTCCATTTTCGACACCGGCTCCAGCGTCGAAGTGTTCGACAGCAACCGCATCTCCTCTATGCCTAATGCGACACAGGTTCCCGATTTGCTGCGCATGACCCCCAACGTGGTGGATGTCGGCATCGGCAACGATCTGCCAACCGTGCGTGGCGTTGACGGCTCCGGCCCGACCACCGGTGCCGGCGCTTTCCTCAGCGGCACCAGGCCGCGCCTCAATCTGTCGTTGGACGGCCGTTCGCTGACCTATAACGAACAAGCCTACGGACCGCAATCGTTGTGGGATCTGGATCGCGTTGAAGTGTTCCGCGGCCCGCAAAGTTACATTCAGGGGCGCAACGCCATCGCCGGCGCCATCGTCATGGCCAGTAAAGACCCGACCTTCGAATGGGAAAGCGCCTTCAAGGGCGGGGCCGGCAATCAGCACTCCTCTCAACTAGCCGCCATGGCGTCCGGCCCGCTGGTGGAAGACCAGTTGGCGTTCCGTGTCAGCGTCGATCGCCAGCGTCGCCGCAGCGATGCTGACCTGCCGGCCTATGAGCCGGTGGGCGATCCGCGTGAAGTGGAGGCCACCACCGCCCGTGCCAAGCTGCTGTTCAACCCGGCCGGTTTGCGCGATCTGACCACCAAGTTGACCTTTAACCACTTTGGCAGCACCGCACCGCAGAACGAAAGCCTCAACCCGCAGCCGCATCCTGCGAGTGCGCGTCACGACATCCGTCGGCCGGTGTTCAAAAGCAATGTGAACAGCGGGATCTGGGATCTGGCCTGGGAGGCCTCCGATGGCCTGGCGTTGGAAAACCGCGTTATCTATACCGATTTCAACATTAACCGCGCCACGGCTTATCAGCTGCCGTACGCCGACATCGGCGGTAAAGAGGTGCACGTAGAACCGGTGGTACGCTTCGGCGGCGCGGACAGCCGCCTGCACGGGCTGGCGGGGCTGCGTTATTTCCACGCCAAGCAGGATGAGTTCGTCAATATCTTCGGCGGCGCGACTTTTAAAGATAAAACCGACACTAACTCGGCCTTCGCTGAGCTGACCTATGCGCTGACGCCGCAGGTGGACGTGACTGCCGCCAGCCGCCTGGAACGCGAACATCGCCAACGCAATGGCGGCAGCAAGGCGGTGCGCATCGACTTCGACGAAACCTACACGGTGTTCCTGCCGAAACTGGACGTGGCCTGGAAACCGACGGACACCCAAACCTACGGTGCCAAGATCGCTCGCGGTTATAACGCTGGCGGTGCAGGCATTACTCTCAGCAGCCCGATCGTCAGTTACACCTACGGTTCCGAGTATGTCTGGAACTATGAGTTGTACACCCGCCATCACCTGAAAGACGCCAACGTGGTGCTGACCAGCAACGTGTTCTACAACGATTACAAAGACATGCAGCTGCCTTATTACCTGGGTGAAAATTCCAGCGTGATCCGCAACGCCGACAAGGTGGAAACCTACGGCGCGGAAATCGGCGCCACCTGGCAGCCGCGTTGGGACTTCGAGCTGTTCGGTAACGTTGGCCTGCTGAAAACCAAGATCAAAAAGTTCTCGGGCAGCGGCGTGGAAGGGCATGAATTGGGACGCGCGCCGGCTTACACCGCCAACATGGGCGCCAAATATCAGTTCCTGAAAGGGTGGGAAGTGAGCACTAACGTGGCGTTCTCGGACTCCTATTACTCGGCGTATGACAACGATTCGCGCGGGCGTATAGGTTCTTACTGGTCGGCTAACGCCCAGCTGGCCTACACCTTCGCCTATGGGCGCGCCACGCTGTTTGCGCAAAACCTGTTCGACTCCGAGCGTCGCATCATGGTTGGCGGCAACGATATCTACACCGCGACGCAGCAGCGCCCGCGCATGGTCGGCGCGGCGGTTGAGCTGAATTTCTAACGCTATCGCGATGATGGGGGGACGAATGTCCCCCGTTTTATGCGCTATCCCGGCACGGCCGGGCAAAGGAGATAACGCAGTGATCGGTGATTTTGACAGCATTCTGAGCGATGAAGAGGCCCAGCGGCTGGAGAGCGCGTTTCAGGCGCTGGGCGCGGCGTCGGCGAACGGCGATCGGCCGGTGAGCGAAGCCGAAGAGCGGGCATGGTTTGCCCATCTGCAGCAGGGTGACGCACGCGGGCAGCGGGCGATGGCCTGGCGCCTGACGGGAGAGGTGGATATCGCCCAACTGACGGCGGCGCTGCAAGCGCTGGTGCGGGAAACGCCGGGCGTGAACGTGCGTTACGTTTTTGATGACGAAAACGGTTTGGTTAAACGCGCTGCCGATTCGGCGCCGTTGCCGGTGAGCCTGCGTCAGGTGGCGGATGAACAACACGCCATTTGTCGTCTGCTGCAAGTGCAGGCGGCGCCATTTGAACTGGAAAGCGAAGCGCCGCTGCGCTGCCTGCTGTTGCTCACGCCTGCCGATGACGTGATTTTGGGCGTGGTATTGCATGACATCCTGGCGGAAGCGCTGCCGTGGCGCCATCTGCCGGCGATGCTGTCCGCCCGCTATAACGGAGATGCGATGCCTCTGCCTTTCGCGGCGGCGCCGGTCGAGCTGCCGGAAATCCCTGCGCCACAGCTGCCCTGGGCGCGCCAGGCGGTCTCGCTGCAGGATTACCGCAGCCCGGCGCAGCGTACTGAAGCCTTGCCGCCGGTGGGCGCGCGCGTGGTCACACGCATTGATCGCTCGCTGTTGCCCGCCAACGACACGCCGCGGGCCTTGCTGGCGGCGGTGGCGGCACGGTTTGCCGAGTTCGTCGCCGCGCAGGCCGGCGGCCAAGCGGTGCAGCTGTGCGTGCTGGCCGCAGAAACGGCAGAGTGCGTCGGTCTGGAGCTGGGCCTGACGGCGGCGCCGCTGATGCGCCTGACCGTGCAGCATGGCGAGGGCGACGTCGGGCAGCGGCTGCTGGCGCAGGCCGTGGCTGAACAGCCGGATCCGCAGCGGGCGCAGTTGCTGGTGGCCTGGCGTGACGATCTGGCCGCAGAGTGGCGGCTGGAAGGCGTTCACGCCGAACGCCTGTTGCTGCCGCCGCTGCATACGCCGTTTGAACTGGCGCTGCTATTGGGCTTGCCCGAAGCGGAAGCGTTAACGCTGGAGCTGGTCACCGACCCGCGCCTGTCTCCGCACGCGGCGCCTTTCCTGCTGGAGCAGTTCAGCGCGTTCCTGGCCGGGCAGCGAATTGCCGTCGCATTGCCGGTGGCTGAGGCCGTTTCCCCGGCGATGGCCGCGCCGGCGGCGAACGGCGACGCCGACGAAAGCGTTGCGCCGCTGATTTTGCAGGAGTTCCGTGAGGCGCTGGTGGCGCCGGAAATGACCCTGGATGAAGACTTCTTCGATCGCGGCGGCCATTCGCTGGTCGCTACCCGGGTGATCGGCCGCTTGCTGAGCCTGCATCAGATCGAAATCAACATTAACGATCTGTTCAGTCATCCGACGGCGCGCGGGTTGGCGGGCTACGCCAAACGCCTGAACGTTGCGCAGCCGAATGCCGCGCTAGCGATCGCCGACGATCATGAGGGGGCGCAGGCGCCGCTGTCGCTGGCGCAGGAATCGCTGTGGAAGGTGTATGAAGCCTTCGGCCATGACGAGATTTTCAACCTGCCGTTCTCTCTTCGCTTCTTCGATGCGGTAGACGAAACGGCGCTGCACCAGGCGTTTATCGACGTCATGACTCGCCATACCGTGCTGCGTTCACGCTTCGTCGAGCAGCAGGGGGAGGTGGTGCAGGTGGTGGTGCCGGCCGCAGAACTGCCGGATTATCAGTGGTTCCGCTTCTCTCACGAGACGCCGGCGGGTAATGCCGCCGCCCTGTTGGCCGACGCCGGCCAGCACCGGTTCGATCTGGCCGCCGAGCTGCCGCTGCGCGCCACGCTGCTGCGCGATGCGGACAACGGCCAACAGCTGCTGTCGTTGCTGTTCCACCATGTGGTGCTGGATGAATGGTCGCTCAATCTGATGATGGATGAGCTGGGCGTCGCCTATCGCCATCGCGTCGTCGGCCAGGCGCCGCAGTGGAGCGGGCAGCCGCCGCAGTTCCACACTTTCGCCCGGCAGCAGCGGGCCTCCGGGGTGCAGCAGCAACATCTGGACTACTGGCTCGATGCGCTGCGCGGCGCGCCGGTCGGCCAGCCGATCTTCCGGCAAGAAGCGTCCACCCATCCGGCGGTGCCGGCACCGGCGGACGTCAACGGCGGCTGGCTGGAGTTCGAGGTCGATCCTGCCGTGGCGGAAGGCCTGTATCAGCTTGCCCGCCGCAACAACGCTTCGCTGTTCAACGTGGTGTATGCCGGGATTACCTCGGCGCTGCGTCTGCTGGGCGGCCCGGCGGATCTGCTGGTGGGCACCTCAACCTCTGGCCGTAACGACGCCGAGTTCTTCGATACCGTCGGCTATTTCACCACCGTGGTGGTGCACCGCGTGCGCTTCGACGAGGGGCTGACGGTGGCCGGGTTGGTCAGCCAGGTGAAAAACACCATCAATGGCTCGCTGCCGTACACCGACATTCCGATCGATCTGGTGGAGGAAGGGCTGTTCGGCGTGGACGCCGACCGCAAGAACCACATGTTCGAAGTGTTCATCCAGATCCACAGCCGCATCAAGCTGAACGGCGAGTTCCGGCTGCAGGACGGCAGCGCGATCGCCTACCGTCAGGTGGAGCCGGAGAAAGCCGAATCGTTGCTCGGCCTGCAGTTTGAGGTGATGGAAGACGATCTGGCCGGGAAGAAATCCCTGCGGGTGATGATGACCTACCGTCAGGATCACTACAGCCGGGAGCAGGCCAATCTGATCGCCGACGGCGTTCAGCACGTCTTTACCCAGTTTGCGCAGCACATCGCTGGCGATATCGCTCTGGCGGCGCTGCCGCCCGGGCCGCAGGCATGACGTTGTTTCACTCTAACCGAAAGCATGATTTTCAAGGAGATAAAAGGATGTCTGGAACCCTAGCAACCCCGCGCGCGCTACTGTCGCTGCTGGTGGCGGCCTCTTTGGTGGTCGCCGGCGCCGCGCAGGCGGACGATGTCGGCATCAAACCGCAGGACATCAAGCGCGAGGCGCTGTCGTCGACGGTGGTGGAGATGGCCTACAGCACCTCGCAACAGGCGCTGTTCGTCAGCGCGCCGGACTGGAAGGAAGAGGCGCGTTCCCGCGTGCTGCGGCTGGATCCCAACACCCTGGCGATCAAGGCAGAGATCCCGCTGCAGGTGAAAGGCTTCGGCGTGGCGTTGAACGACGCGGGCAATCGCCTGTACCTGACGCAGGCCTTCAACGGCGAAGTCGGGGTGGTGGACACCACCACCAACCACGCGTTGGGCAGCATCAAGCTGCTGGACAAAGCGGTGCTGGAGCAGGCTTACAAGCAGGCGGGCATCAGCGGCAAGCGCCTGGATTTCCTGTTGGCGGAGCTGAAGAAATTCAAAATCACCGAGGACTACCTGTACCGCCTCCGCGAGCTCAAGTATGACGCGCAAAGCGGCCGTCTGTTCCTGCCGGGCCTGGGCTTCGGCGTCGACAGCGTGCTGTACGTGGTCGATACCAAGGCCGGCAAGCTGGAGAAAGTGATCCCGGGCTTCGGCTACAACGCGGTGGGCATCACGCTGGATGAGAAGGGCCGTCGGGTATTCGTTTCCAACATGCAGGGGCAGGTGATCACCCTGAACGCCGACACGCTGGCGATCACCGCCACGCACGAAGTGCAGGCCGATCAGCTGCTGAACCTGGTGTATGACCCGGCGAGCAATCGCCTGCTGGGCGTCGATCAGGGTATCGATCGCGACGACTACCGCAACCATCATCTGGGGCACGACTACGTGAAGCGCAGCAGTGGCCACCGGGTGTTTGCGCTGGATGCGGACAGCGGCAAAGTGCTGGCCAGCGAGCTGACGGATGAGGTGCCGATCGGTCTGCTGCTCGACGAGCGCAGCCAGCGGCTGTATGTCGCCAACCGCAAAGGCGTGCGCGTGGATCACGGCGCCGGGACGCTGACGGTGTTCGACGCCAAGACGCTCAAGCGCCTGCAAACCGTAGACCTGCCGCCGCACCCTAACAGCCTGGCGTTGGATCCGAAAGGCGACGCGCTGTTCGTGACGGTGAAAAACGACGGCGCTTCCACCAAGGCCGGCAAGCCGGAAAGCGTGGTGCGCATTCAGCTGCACACCAGGTAACGAGAGAGCGAAAGTAAAAAGGGGCGCCGCGGCGCCCCTTTTTCGTTGGGTCTGACCCGTCCTGAATAGCGTTGACACATTTTACTCACGCACAGAGGAAAATGTGATGAACCAGTATATTAAACGCA
>NZ_VOUX01000009.1 GCF_008011855.1 Serratia bockelmannii | reverse complement strand
CATCCATAGCTCAGCTGGATAGAGTACTCGGCTACGAACCGAGCGGTCGGAGGTTCGAATCCTCCTGGATGCACCATCTAAGAGAAACCCGCCTCGGCGGGTTTTTCGCTTTTCAGCCTTTATCTATCTCCCCCTCTTTCCCCTTTGTGTACGATTAGGCACAGCACATTCCGCTATGACGCAGTCAGCGACAACCCATCGGCTTTACGCTAAAGTAGTTTTCTTTCCTCAACGATCATGGAGTAACGATGTACGACCGCTATCAGGGTCTTATTTTCGACATGGACGGCACGATTCTGGACACCGAGCCAACGCACCGTAAAGCGTGGCATGAAGTGTTGTCCCGTTATGGCATGACGTTTGATGAAACGGCCATGGTGGCGCTGAGCGGTTCGCCGACCTGGCGCATCGCTCAGGCGATTATCGCCAGCCATCAGGCCGACCTCGATCCCCATCACCTGGCGGCGGAGAAAACCCGCGCGGTGGAAGCGATGCTGCTGGATAGCGTGCGTCCCTTGCCGCTGATCGAGGTGGTGAAGTCCTATCACGGTCGCCGTCCGATGGCGGTCGGTACCGGCAGCGAGCACCGCATGGCGGAAATGCTGCTGCGTCATCTCGGCCTGTTCGACTGCTTCGACGCGATCGTCGGCGCGGACGACGTACAGCGCCATAAACCGGAGCCGGATACCTTCTTACGCTGTGCTGAACTGATCGGCGTGCCGCCGGAAAAATGCGTGGTGTTTGAAGATGCCGAATTTGGCATTCAGGCGGCGAAAAGTGCCGGTATGGCTGTGGTAGACGTCCGCACGCTGTGAGTAGTACGCTAGCCGTAATATCGTTATTTGGCAGTAGCTTCCTCAGTGCGACGCTGCTGCCGGGAAATTCAGAAATCGTTCTGGTCGCCTTGCTGACCCAGAGTCGCGTCTCGCCGGAATTGCTGGTGCTGGCCGCGACCCTGGGCAACACGCTGGGCGGCTTGACCAATGTCATTATCGGGCGCCTGTTACCGGCGTTGAAACCACAGCGGGGGCTGGCAACGGCGCTCGGGTGGCTGCAACGCTTCGGCCCGGCTGCGCTGTTGCTCAGTTGGGTGCCGGTGGTGGGCGATTTGTTGTGCGTGTTGGCAGGTTGGCTGCGCATGCCCTGGGGCTCTGTCGCGCTGTTTCTGTGTATCGGAAAGGCGCTGCGTTACATCGTTTTGACTATGATAACGGTACAGGGCATCGCCTGGTGGCAGTAACCAAGTGAATATAACTCAATATTCTCTCGGGTGCGGATTCAGTATGCTTACGAGTTATTGTTTTTAGAAGCGGGAGGTCAATTTGATCCCGGACGTATCACAGGCGCTTTCTTGGTTGGAAGCCCATCCTCAGGCATTAAAAGGCATTCGTCGCGGCATCGAGCGTGAAACGCTGCGAGTCACGCCGAACGGCACCTTGGCGACCACCGGGCATCCGGAAAAGCTGGGGGCGGCATTGACGCACCACTGGATCACCACGGATTTCGCCGAGGCGCTGTTAGAGTTCATTACGCCGGTTGATGACAATATCGATCACCTGCTGACGTTCCTGCGCGATATTCATCGCTACGTGGCGCGCAATATTGGCGATGAGCGCATGTGGCCGCTCAGCATGCCGTGCTTTATCGAAGCCGAGCAGGATATTGAGCTGGCGCAGTTCGGTTCGTCGAACATCGGCCGCATGAAGACGCTGTACCGCGAAGGGTTGAAGAATCGCTATGGCGCGTTGATGCAGACCATTTCCGGCGTGCACTACAACTTCTCGCTGCCGCTGGAGTTTTGGCAGGCCTGGGCTGGCGTGCAGGACGCAGAAAGCGGTAAAGAGCAGATCTCGGCGGGGTATTTCCGCCTGATCCGCAACTATTACCGTTTCGGTTGGGTGATCCCGTATCTGTTCGGCGCATCGCCGGCCATTTGTTCTTCGTTCCTCAAAGGGCGCGAGACCACTCTGCCGTTCGAACGCACCGAGCAGGGGATGTGCTATCTGCCGTACGCCACCTCGCTGCGTCTGAGCGACCTGGGTTACACCAACAAGTCGCAGAGTAATCTGGGCATCACCTTCAACGATCTGCACAGCTATGTGGCCGGTCTGAAGCGGGCGATCGTTACGCCTTCCGAAGAGTTCGCCAAGCTGGGCGTGAAAGAGGGTGACCGCTACCTGCAGTTGAACAGTAACGTGCTGCAAATCGAAAACGAGCTGTATGCGCCGATCCGGCCGAAGCGCGTGACCAAAAGCGGCGAGACGCCGTCAGACGCGCTGCTGCGCGGCGGTATCGAATATATCGAAGTGCGTTCGCTGGATATCAACCCGTTCTCGCCGATCGGCGTGGATGCGGTGCAGGCGCGTTTCCTGGATCTGTTCCTGGTGTGGTGCGCGCTGGCCGATGCGCCGGAGATGAGCAGCGATGAACTGCTGTGCACGCGCAAGAACTGGAACCGGGTGATTCTGGAAGGGCGCAAGCCGGGCCAGACCATCGGCATCGGCTGTGGCGCCAGCCATGAACCGCTGGAAAACGTGGGCAAGGCGCTGTTCGCCGATCTGCGTCGGGTCGCGGAAGTGTTGGACGGCGAAGCCGGCAACCGTCAATACCAGCAGGTGTGCGATGAGCTGGTCGCCGCATTTGACGACCCTGAGCTGACCTTCTCCGCGCGCATTCTGAAGGCGATGAAGGCGGAAGGCACTGGGCGCGTCGGTCTGCAGCTGGCGGAGCAGTATCGCCAGACGTTGCTGGAAGAACCGTTGGAAATCCTGAATGAGGCCGAGCTGGATAAAGAGCGGGAAGCCTCGTGGCAGCGCCAACGCGACATAGAAGCCAATGATACGCTAAGCTTTGAAGCGTTCCTGAAGCAAAACGGCGGAAGCTGAAAAAGAAAAAGGCCACATCAATGTGGCCAAATATGCATCTCTGATGACAGGGATGATGATAACAAATGCGCGTCTTTCACATACTCAGACTCGCAGGGTTGGAAAAGGTTTCCCGGTTAGGAAAAAAAGTTTCGAAATAAATGCTCTTTTACGAGGAGGTAGCGAAATGCCATTGCTGGATAGCTTTACCGTCGATCATACCCGTATGGCAGCCCCGGCTGTCCGCGTTGCGAAAACCATGAAAACGCCTCATGGCGATACCATCACGGTATTTGATCTGCGCTTTTGCCGCCCGAACCTGGAAGTGATGCCAGAACGCGGCATTCACACGCTGGAACACCTGTTCGCCGGCTTTATGCGCGACCACCTGAACGGCCAGGGCGTGGAGATTATCGACATCTCCCCAATGGGCTGCCGCACCGGTTTCTACATGAGCCTGATCGGCGTGCCGGAAGAGCAGCGCGTTGCCGATGCCTGGAAAGCGGCGATGGCCGACGTGCTGAAAGTGACCGACCAGCGCAAGATCCCTGAGCTGAACGAGTACCAGTGTGGTACCTACCACATGCACTCGCTGGAAGAAGCGCAGGAAATCGCCAAGCACATTCTGGATAACGGCGTGGTGGTGAACCACAACGACGAGCTGGCGCTGCCGAAAGAGAAGCTGCAGGAGCTGCATATCTGACCGTACGTTTCCCGCAGAAACAAAAAAGACGCGATTTCGCGTCTTTTTTACGTTCTGGCCGGCGGTCAGTGATGGCCGACGCTGGACTGCAGCGAGGTGATCGGCGTGACTCGCACCTGTTTGATCATGTTGCCCTGTACGTCGAGAATGTCGATATCGTAATGGCCGATACGCACCCGTGTGCCGATTTCGGGGATCTCTTCCAGTTCTTCCAGCAGCATACCGTTGACGGTACGGGCTTCATTGGCCGGCAAGGTCCAGTTGAAGGCTTTGTTCAGCTCCCGTACGTTGGCGGTGCCGTCGATCAAGACCGAACCGTCGCTCTGCGGCGTGACTTCTTCCGCCAGCGTCGGTGACATCGAGGTGGTGAAGTCGCCGACGATCTCCTCGAGGATGTCTTCCACCGTAACCAGGCCCTGAATGTCGCCGTACTCGTCGACCACGATGCCGACCTTCTCTTTATTGCGCTGGAACTTCACCAACTGCACGTTGAGCGGCGTGCCTTCCGGCACGAAATAAATCTCGTCGGCGGCGCGCAGCAGGTTCTCTTTGTTGAACTCTTTTTTCTCGGTCATCAGGCGATAGGCTTCGCGCACGCGCAGCATGCCGATCGCATCGTCCAACGAGCTGCGATACAGCACGATGCGGCCGTGTGGCGAGTGGGTCAGCTGGCGCATGATCGACTTCCAGTCGTCGTTGACGTCGATGCCGACGATCTCGGTGCGCGGCACCATGATGTCGTTGACCGTCACCTTTTCCAGATCCAGCACCGAGATCAGCATGTCCTGATTGCGGCGGGAGATCTGCGACTGGGATTCGCGCACGATGGTGCGCAGCTCATCCTTGCTGACGGCGTCGCTGATGCGCACGTTGGTGCGAATGCCGAACAGGCGCAAGGTCAGGCTGGTGATGCCGTTGAGCAGCCAGACCAGCGGGAACATCACCTTTTGCAACGGGGCCAGCAGGACGCTGCTGGGGAAGGCAATACGTTCCGGATAGAGGGCGGCGAAGGTCTTCGGCAGCACTTCGGCGAACAGCAGCACGGCGAAGGTCAGTATGCCGGTCGCGATCGCCACGCCGAGATCGCCATACAGCCGCATGCCGACGATGGTCGCCAGCGCCGAGGCGAGGATGTTGACCAGGTTGTTGCCGATCAGCACCAGGCCGATCAGCCGATCCGGTTTTTGCAGCAGCTTCTCCACCCGACGCGCCGAGCGGTTGCCCTGTTTGGACAGATGACGCAGGCGATAACGGTTGAGCGTCATCATGCCGGTTTCGGAGGCGGAGAAGTAAGCGGAGACCACGATCATGATCACCAGGATAATGATGAGGGTCCCCGTCGACACATGCTCCAATGCAGTATTCCTTATAGAGAGGGAGAATTGAGCCAGGCTGGCCTAGCGCACCATCACCTGCTGAATCAGACGGCTGCCGAAATAGGCGAGCGTCAGCAGGAAGGCGCCGGCGAAGCTGAACCAGACGACGCGGCGGCCGCGCCAGCCTTCATGGTAATGGCCCCACAACAGCACGATATACACGAACCAGGCCATGATCGACAGCACGGCTTTATGCACGTTCTCTTTGCTGAACAGGTTATCCATGTACAGCAGGCCGGTACACAGGGTGAGCGTCAGCAGCACCACGCCGATCTGGGTGATATGGAACATCTTGCGCTCGATGCTCATCAGCGGCGGCATGTCGGCGCTGAAGGTCAGCTTCTTGTTTTTCAACAGGTAGTCGAGCCA
The DNA here is from genome assembly GCF_008011855.1 of Serratia bockelmannii. Taxonomy (GTDB): domain Bacteria; phylum Pseudomonadota; class Gammaproteobacteria; order Enterobacterales; family Enterobacteriaceae; genus Serratia; species Serratia bockelmannii. The sequence continues at coordinate 16,959 of NZ_VOUX01000009.1, read as the reverse complement.
GGCGAGCTGCAAGGCGTAGAGTGCAGCGATGATCAGGGTGGCGTAAGAGAACAGCGCCAGACCGATATGCACCATCAATTCCGGGCTGGCCTCCAGGTGAGTGATAAACTCGCCGGGCATAAAGCTGGCGAAGGCCAGGTTGATCATCGCGAAGCTGTAGACGATCGGCAGCAGGAACCAGCCGCGGTCGCGCGAAGCGACGAAGGTCATCACCGAGCAGATGATCAGGCTGACGATAGAACCAATGTTCAGCAGGCTGAGATTCTGCCCGGCGCTGACGTCAAAGATGCGCTGCTGCAGCGCGATGGCGTGGCAAATCAGCGCCACCACCGCCGAGACGAGGGCCAGTCGACGGTATGCGCTGTTCTTCCGCAACAAGCTGGGAATGATCAGTCCAAGGCTGAGCAGGTAGGCCATCAAAGCCACAATGGAGAAAACTGGCATAGCGTTTAATTTTGCTTCGGCGTGGTTAATAAGAGTGTCAGTATAACGTTGCGCGCGTTTCACTCCAACCTATCTCCAACGCTGAGGCAGAGATCCTGCGCGCTTCGTGTTATCATCGGCGCAATTGTGTCGCCGGAGCGGCCTGTCATTACACGTTGAGCATGAGACGATGTTTGAAAATTTAACCGATCGATTGTCGCGCACGTTGCGCAATATCAGCGGCCGCGGGCGGCTGACCGAAGAGAATATCAAGGAAACCCTGCGTGAAGTGCGTATGGCATTGCTGGAAGCGGACGTTGCGCTGCCGGTGGTGCGCGACTTCATCAACCGCGTCAAAGAGAGCGCGGTTGGTCATGAAGTCAACAAGAGCCTGACGCCGGGGCAGGAGTTCGTCAAGATCGTCAAGGGCGAGCTGATCGCCGCGATGGGCGAAGTCAACACCGAGCTGAATCTGGCGGCCCAGCCGCCGGCGGTGGTGCTGATGGCGGGCCTGCAGGGCGCCGGTAAAACCACCAGCGTCGGTAAGCTCGGCAAGTTCCTGAAAGAAAAACAGAAGAAGAAAGTGTTGGTGGTTTCCGCGGACGTTTATCGCCCAGCGGCGATCAAACAGCTGGAAACGCTGGCGGAAGGCGTCGGCATCGATTTCTTCCCGTCTGACGTCAAAGAAAAACCGATCGACATCGTCAATCGCGCGCTGCAACAGGCCAAGCTGAAATTCTACGACGTACTGATCGTCGATACCGCCGGCCGTCTGCACGTTGACGAAGCGATGATGGACGAGATCAAACAGGTGCATGCGGCGATCAAGCCGGTGGAAACCCTGTTCGTGGTTGACGCCATGACCGGCCAGGACGCCGCCAATACCGCCAAGGCGTTTAACGAAGCGCTGCCGCTGACCGGCGTGGTGCTGACCAAGGTCGACGGCGACGCGCGCGGCGGTGCCGCATTGTCCATCCGCCACATCACCGGCAAGCCGATCAAATTCCTCGGCGTGGGCGAGAAGACCGAAGCGCTGGAGCCGTTCTACCCGGATCGCGTGGCATCACGCATCCTGGGCATGGGCGACGTGCTGTCACTGATCGAAGATATCGAAAGCAAGGTCGACCGCGAGCAGGCGGAGAAACTGGCCAACAAGCTGAAGAAGGGCGACGGTTTCGATCTGACCGACTTCCTGGAGCAGCTCAAGCAAATGCGCAACATGGGTGGTATGGCCAACATGTTGAGCAAGCTGCCGGGCGCGGGCCAACTGCCGGACAACGTCAAATCGCAGATGGACGACAAAGTGCTGGTGCGCATGGAGGCGATCATCAACTCGATGACGCTGAAAGAGCGCGCCAAACCTGAAATCATCAAGGGCTCGCGCAAGCGCCGCATCGCGATGGGGGCCGGCATGCAGGTGCAGGACGTCAACCGCTTGCTGAAGCAGTTCGACGAAATGCAGCGTATGATGAAGAAGATGAAGAAAGGCGGTATGGCGAAGATGATGCGCGGCATGAAAGGTATGATGCCACCGGGCTTCCCAGGCCGCTGATGGGCCTCCGCACGCTGAGTGCGGGCGCTTTCAGCATTCGCCGTTCGCGGTGAAAACCGCCCGAAATTTGACAGGCTGCAAAAGTTGTCCCCTGCGATCGACGCTTTAGATTGCTTTTTGCGCCAAAATGAGTAAAATTTTCGGGCTTTTTATATTGCAACCGGGCCCCGTCCCTCAATGGGGCCCGGCTGTTTTATTAACTAAAGAGGATGTTATGGTAACAATTCGTTTGGCACGTGGCGGCGCTAAAAAGCGTCCGTTCTATCAAGTAGTAGTGACCGACAGCCGCAACGCTCGTGATGGTCGTTTCATCGAGCGCGTTGGCTTCTTCAACCCGATCGCTTCCGGTCAGGCTGAAGCACTGCGTCTGGACCTGGACCGCATCGAGCACTGGGTTGGTCTGGGTGCAACCGTTTCTGATCGCGTTCACGCGCTGATCAAAGACGCTAAGAAAGCAGCTTAATCTGTCGCGGTGGTGGCAATGAGCAAGCAACTCAAACCGGTAGCGCCTAAGCAGCCGATTGTACTCGGTAAAATGGGGTCCGCTTACGGCATTCGTGGTTGGCTCAGAGTGTTTTCATCCACCGAGAACGCCGAAAGCATTTTTGACTATCAGCCGTGGTTTATCCAGCAGGCGGGTCAGTGGCAGCATATCGAGTTGGAAGACTGGAAGCGCCACAGTCAGGATCTGATCATCAAGGTCAAAGGCATTGACGATCGGGACGCGGCGAATCTGCTGACTAATCGCGAGATTATGGTGGATTCTGAGCAACTTCCTCCGCTGGAGGGTGACGATTACTACTGGAAAGACCTGATGGGCTGCCAGGTAGTCACCACCGCCGGCTACGAGCTGGGTAAAGTCATCGATATGATGGAAACCGGCTCGAACGATGTGATGGTTGTGAAAGCGAACCTGAAAGATGCGTTCGGCATGAAGGAGCGGTTGATTCCGTTTCTTCATGGGCAGGTTATCAAGAAAGTCGATCTCACTGCCCGCGTGATTGAGGCAGATTGGGATCCTGGTTTTTGACCCCCGGATCAAACGGTCGAAGCAAGTGGAATAACGGTAAGGGGATTGGCTTGTGTTCATCGGTATTGTAAGCCTGTTTCCTGAGATGTTCCGCGCTATCACCGATTACGGGGTGACTGGCCGGGCAGTAAAAAATGGCCTGCTGAGCGTGCAGTGTTGGAGTCCTCGCGACTTCACCTACGACCGGCATCGTACCGTGGACGATCGCCCTTACGGCGGCGGCCCGGGAATGCTGATGATGGTGCAACCTTTACGGGAAGCCATTCATGCGGCGAAAGCAGCGGCAGGCGAGGGAGCAAAGGTGATTTATCTGTCACCTCAGGGGCGCAAGCTGGATCAAACCGGCGTGTGCGAACTGGCGGCCAATCAGAAGATGATTCTGGTATGCGGCCGTTACGAAGGGATAGACGAGCGCGTAATCCAAACCGAAATTGACGAAGAATGGTCAATCGGCGATTACGTTCTCAGCGGCGGGGAACTGCCGGCAATGACCCTGATTGATTCAGTCGCCCGTTTCATACCGGGTGTGCTGGGCCATCAGGCCTCAGCGGAGGAAGACTCCTTCGCCGACGGATTGCTGGACTGCCCGCACTATACCCGCCCAGAGGTGTTGGAAGGGATGGAGGTACCGCCAGTTCTGCTGTCGGGTAACCATGCCGAGATACGTCGCTGGCGCTTAAAGCAGTCGCTGGGCCGAACCTGGCTTAGAAGACCTGAACTTCTAGAAAGCCTAGCTCTGACTGACGAGCAAGCGGTGTTGCTGGCTGAGTTCCAACGGGAACATCAGGCCAGGCAACAGGACTATGAAGGAAACGTCTGACAACAGACGGGACCGATATATCAGTTTACCTAGGGTAAGAGACATATTATGAGCAACATTATTAAGCAACTTGAACAAGAGCAGATGAAACAAGACGTACCTGCATTCCGTCCGGGTGATTCCGTGGAAGTGAAGGTATGGGTCGTTGAAGGTAGCAAAAAACGTCTGCAGGCATTCGAGGGCGTGGTTATCGCTATCCGTAACCGCGGTCTGCACTCTGCATTCACTGTTCGTAAGATTTCCAACGGCGAAGGTGTTGAGCGCGTATTCCAGACTCACTCCCCAGTAATCGACAGCATTGCTGTGAAACGTCGTGGTGCCGTTCGTAAAGCTAAACTGTACTACCTGCGTGAGCGTACTGGTAAGGCTGCTCGTATCAAAGAGCGTCTGAACCGCGTTGGCTAACGCTGCATCCAAAAGTTAATAGTTATCAGGGGTTGGTATTATGCCAACCCCTTTTTTTATCTTAAATCTCGACTGGTTACATTTGCGAGATTTCGTCTGCGCGCCGCCAACATAATAAAGCCTGCATAAGCAGGCTTTTTGCATTATAGCGCCGCGGCGCTTTGTTTATGCTGACTCTCCGGCGGGTGAGGCTGCGCCGGGATAATGTCATCGCCAGGTTTGACGATCACCCGCGCGACGGACTCGTGCGTGGCGAACGTGCAGCTGCAATTGATGTTGCGGCATTGATGGTAACGCTCTTTGGTCGACTCGCTCAGATAGCGGCTGGAGCGAGTGTGGGCCACGTGACCGCATAGTGGACAGTGCATCATAAGAACCCCCTTGAACAAATTAAGTGAAATTGTTGTGGCATCACCCTTTGGCGAGCGAACTCGTCATGATGAGGCAATCCCCTGCAAGCACAGTGCGCGTTCCATGGCGCGTCGCTGTTCCAGCCCCTTATTTTTCTTTCCGTTTACGTAAATCCAGCGTGGTAACTGATCGCAGGCCTGCCGCCACTGGCGCTGTTGCAGCAGCGCGACCAGCGTAGAGTGGCAGGCTGCGCCGACGCCCACATTGAAGGCGAAGGCGATCACTGCGTCATAGGTTTGTTGCGAGAGCGTATGCGGCAGGCAAGCGGCCATGCCGCGTTCGGTGCGGCGAACATCGTCTACCAAATCCACCGCGGCTTTGCGTTCATCTATCATCTTGTCTGGGATGACGCCGGCAGTGTGTCCAATGCCCTGTGTCCACACCCCGGCGCTACACTGGTAAGGCGACAGGCGGCAGCCTTCGAGATCGGCGATCAGCCTGAGGCCGGCTTCTGAGGTTTGCAGCTCGCCAAATGACGGCAATAGCACGGCGATGGCCAAAACGGTGGCGACGCTGCAGCGCTTAACGATTGCATTCATCGTAAATTTTCCTCCGTGATGCCGCATTGCGTTCAATAGCCTTCAAGATCTGCAGGCTTTTACGTCGGTAGTACCAGTTCACCAGAAACGTGCCGATGCCTACCGCCGCACCGACTAGAAAGGCAATGTCCTGCGGTGACAGCTTGCCGAGCCAGGCGAGAAACAACGCCATGGCGTAGGTGATGAATGAGGTGATTTTCTCCATAGCTTATGCTCGCTTTGTTTACAGTCTCTCGGGAGCTGTGGCGGCTATCGATGCGTTTCTGGCCACTCTCTATCGAAATCCATCATGCCCCGAGGCTGTATAATGATTACTGTATATGCATACAGTATTAAGCTATTTGCTAAAGTCGTCAATGGGTGGGGTGAATATTTTTAGCAGATTGTGCAAAAGAGGGCGGCAGGCATAAAAAAAGCCCATCAATGATGGGCTTTGAGAAATATTGGGGGGAAATTACAGGCCGTAGACCAGCGTGACCGAGGTTGTCGTGTCGGTGTTCTTCGGCGCCGAGGCCGGCGGTTTGCTGTTGTAGGTCACGGTGTAAGCCACGCGCAGCGAGAAGCGATCGTTGATCGCCACGTTCAACGCGCTTTCCGAGTTCAGCGTGGTTTCTTCGTTCGCCAGTGCGGAAACGCCCTGAATGAACTTGGTGTTGTCGGTCAGCTGATAGGAATAGTTGGCCGCGCCATAGGCCAACCCTTTGGTCGAGCGGCCGCCGCCATGGTATTCGTCATGGCGCACGCCGGGACCGAATTCCACCCGCAGATCGCTAAGCGGCCCGTTGAGGAGTTGACGGCCGTAGCCGCCGGTCAGCGTGGAGCGTGAGTCGTAACCGTTGAAACGGTCGCTCAGCCAGCTGGCCTGGCCGAACAGGTAGTTGCGATCGGTCAGGTTATAGCGCGTACGGCCACCGGCCTGGTATTTTTCGGACGAGCGCACGTTGGAGGAGGTGGTGTTGTTAGCCGCCCCCCACAGGCTGTACGCCGCGTCGCTGTTGAACCAGGTCATGTTGGTGTTGGCAAGCAGGGTGGAGCTCTGCGAGTTACCTGACTGGGCGTTGTAGCCCGCCTGCACGTTGCCTTCGAATGGTTTCTTGGCGGTGGCCGGATCGTCCATCGCGGTGAAAAGCGTATTGTCGGCAAAGGCTGAAACACTGGTGAAAGTCGTTAAGCAGCAAATATACAGCGGAAAAGCGCGACGAGCGCGAGAAGAGAGCATCTTGGATCCAGTTGTTAAGGGTGGTTATTGTTGATGACGGTCACATTATATCGGTTCATTTCAGCGACAAAAATAGCCGCTATTAGCTTAAGTTTTTAATTTTTATTCCTCATTTATTCGCTTTTCTTCTACTGAAATTCATCGCTTTCGGCGGCATTTCGTGCTGAGTCTGACGGTATCCGCGCCTGCCCGTTCGTTGGCGCCGAGACGGGCGGCGTATCTTACCTGTAAAACAAATTGTACATATATGTTTACGATATGGGACTTTCGCCGGGAAGGCGAACAGGTGCGTTTTGAGGCGTTCGTGAATTTATTATTTAATTGAATTTGTTTGTTTTTATTGTATTTTCTTGATGTATTTATGCATGTTCTTTCATAAGATAAATTATGGTAATTTTTTATTTACGGAAATTGGATTGAAAACTTTACATATCGTGATAGGGTAGAGCCCTGAAACGCTCAATGTTCCATTTCAACGCATAACGCCAAACGACAGGAATAGCATCATGCAAAAAGACGCGCTCAATAACGTACACATCAGTGCAGAACAGGTTCTCATCACGCCGGAGGAGCTGAAGAACCAGTTCCCGCTCAGCGCCGACGACGAAAATGAAATCGCCACCGCGCGTAACACCATCGCCAACATTTTGCAGGGGCGCGATCATCGCCTGTTGGTCGTGTGTGGGCCTTGTTCGATCCACGATCCGGATGCGGCACTGGACTACGCCCGTCGTTTGAAAACCCTGGCGGCTGACTTGAGCGATCAGCTGTATATCGTTATGCGCGTTTATTTTGAAAAACCCAGAACCACTGTCGGCTGGAAAGGTTTGATCAACGATCCGTACATGGACGGTTCGTTTGACGTTGAAGCAGGCTTGCATATCGCGCGTCGCCTGTTGCTGGATCTGGTGGGCATGGGCTTGCCGTTGGCTACCGAAGCGTTGGATCCGAACAGCCCGCAGTACCTGGGGGACTTGTTCAGCTGGTCGGCGATCGGTGCGCGTACCACCGAATCGCAGACCCACCGTGAAATGGCTTCTGGCCTGTCGATGCCGGTCGGGTTCAAAAACGGCACCGACGGCAGCCTGGGTACCGCCATCAATGCCATGCGCGCCGCCGCTATGCCGCACCGCTTCGTCGGCATCAACCAGGCGGGCCAGGTTTGCTTGCTGCAGACTCAGGGCAATCCGGACGGGCACGTGATCCTGCGCGGCGGTAAAACCCCGAACTACAGCGCCGAGCACGTTGCGGCCTGTGAAAAACAGATGCTCGAGGCGGGACTCCATCCGTCCTTGATGGTAGATTGCAGCCATGGCAACTCGAATAAAGACTATCGCCGTCAGCCGGCGGTGGCCGAGTCCGTGGTGGAGCAGATTAAAGCGGGTAACCGCTCGATTACCGGCATTATGCTGGAGAGCCATCTGCATGAGGGCAATCAGTCTTCCGAACAGCCGCGTGCTGACATGCGTTACGGCGTATCCGTCACCGACGCCTGCATCGACTGGGAGAGCACGGAAACGCTGCTGCGCCACATGCATCAGGAACTCGGCGCTGCGCTGAAGGCACGCACGGGAGAAAAGTAAGTTATGGTGGCAGAACTGACCGCGCTGCGCGATCAAATCGACGAGGTGGACAAAGCGTTGCTGGATCTGCTGGCGAAACGCCTGCATCTGGTAGCGGAAGTGGGGGAGGTGAAAAGCCGCCACGGTTTACCGGTTTATGTGCCGGAACGCGAGGCGGCGATGCTGGCCTCGCGCCGCCAGGAGGCGGAAAACCTCGGCGTGCCGCCGGATTTGATCGAGGACGTCTTGCGCCGTGTGATGCGCGAATCGTACGTCAGCGAGAACGATAAAGGTTTTAAAACTCTGTGCCCGCAGCTGCGGCCGATCGTCATCATCGGCGGCAACGGCCAGATGGGCCGGCTGTTCAACCGTCTGCTGACGCTGTCGGGTTATCAGGTCAGGGTATTGGATCAGGAAGATTGGCCGCAGGCGGAACAGCTGTTGGCCGATGCCGGTATGGTGATTGTCAGCGTACCGATCCATGTGACCGAGCAGGTGATAAGCCGCCTGCCGCCGTTGCCCGACGACTGCATTCTGGTGGATCTGGCGTCGGTGAAGAATCGTCCGCTGCATGCGATGTTGGCGGCGCACAGCGGCCCGGTGGTGGGGTTGCATCCGATGTTTGGTCCGGACGTGGGCAGCGTGGCGAAGCAGGTGGTGGTTTACTGCGATGGCCGCCAACCGGAGGCTTACCAATGGCTGCTTGAACAGCTGCAGGTGTGGGGGGCGCGGCTGCATCGTATCAGCGCGGTCGAACACGATCAGAATATGGCGTTTATTCAGGCGCTGCGGCACTTCGCCACCTTCGCCTACGGGCTGCACCTGGCGGAAGAGAACGTGCAACTGGAGCAGCTGCTGGCGCTCTCCTCGCCGATCTACCGGCTGGAGCTGGCGATGGTTGGCCGCCTGTTCGCGCAGGATCCGCAGCTGTACGCTGACATCATCATGTCGTCGGAAGAAAACGTGGCGCTGATTAAGCGTTACTACCAGCGCTTCGGCGAGGCGATCAAGCTGTTGGAGCATGGCGACAAACAGGCGTTTATCGATAGCTTCCGCAAGGTAGAGCATTGGTTCGGCGATTACGCCCAGCGCTTTCTGGTGGAGAGCCGCACGCTGTTGCGGCAGGCTAACGACAGCCGGCAGTGAAACGCGGGCAGTAAACGTAAAGGGTTCGGCCAAGCCGAACCCTTTTTTATGGTTTCAGGATGGGTTGACCGGCACCACGGTGTCGCTCGGGTAACAGCCCAGCACCTTCAGCGAGCGGGTGATTGGCGTCAGATCGCGTAGCGCTTTTTGCATCGCCTCGGCGCGTAGGTTGGCCTGCACATCGATATAAAACATCTCTTCCCACGGATTGCCGTTGATCGGGCGTGACTCCAGCTTGGTCATGATGATGCCGTTGTCGCGCAGTACCAGCAGCGCTTCGACCAGTGCGCCGGATTGTTGGCCGGTCGCCATGATCAGCGTGGTTTTGGCCGGCACCTGTTCGGAGACGTCGATCGCTTTGCGCGCCAGGACGATAAAACGGGTGATGTTCTGCTGCTGGTTGGCGAGGTTGTGTTCCAGCACCTGCAGCCCATACAGTGCGCCGCCGGCTTCGCTGCCCAGAGCAGCCACCTTCGGCGAATTCAGCTTGGCGACTTTCTCCATCGCGGCCGCTGTGCTTTCAGTGTATTCGATTTTCCAGTGTGGGAAGCGGTTCAGGAACTGACTGCACTGCTGGAACGGTTGCGGGTGGCTGTAGACGGTTTCAATCTGGCTCAGATCGCTGTCGCCGGCAATCAGAACGCAGTGGTTGATCGGGTTGGTCAGTTCGCCGACGATCGACAGGCTGGTGTGCTGCAGCAGATCGTACACCTCGTTAATCGACCCGGAGCTGGTGTTCTCGATAGGCAGAATCGCATAGTCCGCCTGGCCGGTTTCCACCTGGGTGAAGATATCCTGAAACTTCTGGCAGCCGCATTCGATCAGCTGATCGAAGTGGCGGGCAGCGTATTGGCGTGCTGCCAGATGTGAGTAAGAGCCTTTTGGGCCGAGGAAGGCGATGCGGGCGGAATGTTGGCTGACGGGGTTGAGCTGGTGCTGTAGCAACGCCTGCTGGGTCAGGACGGAATCTTCGATGATCAGTTGAAACAGGCGGGTGACGTAAAAGCCGTCCAGGTCGTAAGGCTTGGCGGCGGCGATCAGCGCATCCAGCAGATCGCGCTCGCGCTCTTTATCGCGGATCGGGCGATGAGAGTGCAGCTTGGTCTTGCCGACTTCGATCGCCAGCTCACGGCGTTCCGCCAGCAGGGCCAACAGTTTCAAGTCCAGTGCGCTGATGCGCTCGCGCAGCACCAATAACGGGTTGTCAGTCATAATCAGCTTCCGCCTTCAGTTCTTATTCGTTGTAAAACAGCCATAAAAAAAGCCTCCTGTTTCCAGGAGGCTTTGTTGTTCGTCTTCGCATTCTTTCTTACACGACGAAACGCCTCCCAGTCAGGGGAAGGTAAAAAAGAATGCGAAGAAAAACGGTGTGCGTGGCATGGTCTACCTAAGGTTAATGCGAACAGGTTTTAAAGTAACCGCTGGCTTTTACCCCGTCAACAAAAATACCCGACAAAAAACGCGCCCTCGGGCGCGTTTGATGCGGCAATCGCTGTCGGACGGTTATTCCTGCTCTTGCGTGAGTTCCGGCACGATGTCTTTCACGCTGGCATTGCAGCGGCGCGCTTCGCCTTTATGCTGCACCTTGTTCAACTGGCGTTCCAGCTTGGCGATCAGCTCATTAACGGCGGTGTACATGTCATCATGTTTGGCGCTGGCGACCAGCGGGCCGTTAGGCGTGGTAATGGTAGCGTCGGCGACAAACCCCTGCGGTTCTTTAGATAAGACGATATGTGGGTTTATCAGCTGGGTCTGCCATTTTTCCAGTTTGGTGAGACGGTCTTCGACGTGATTGCGGATTGCGGGAGTGATATCCATTTGTTTGCTGGTAATGTTCAATGTCATATAACTTACCTCTCTGTCTTTCCGTCTTGGTGAACCCAGCATACCCCGCTTTTTGTTTAAATGCGTGATGTAAATCACGATTTTTTGTCACTTTTTGCAAAGTTAGTTCAATCTGTGATTCAGCATTTGAATTGGCTATCTAATGCTTGAGAGTTGCCGCCGGATGGCGCATTATCGATGAGTTGACCGGTGAGGAGCGCTAGCTAACACCGTGTTTTTACTTGTGTATTTTTCCAGTGAAAACCAGGTCGACGCCAATGAAAACGGCAGCCGAGGCTGCCGTTTTGTTTTTCTGCCGTTACCGACGCGCGCTTATTGCGGGTTGGCGGCGATCACTTTGGCCACTTTGTCAGCCTGGCCGTTCAGCTGCAGCTGCTTGTAGGCATTTTCCATCAGCGGCAACACGTCGTGCGTCGCTTTGGTATCCGGGAATTCACGCAACATCTGTTCGGCGCGATTAACGACCGCGACGTAAGCACCGCGTTTAGTGTAGTATTCCGCCACCGAAAGCTCATACTTGGCCAAGCGGTCTTTCAAATACACCAAACGCTTGTTGGCGTCGGTCGCGTATTGGCTGTTCGGGTATTGCTGAATCAACTGGCTGAAGTCGCGGAACGCAGCGCGAGCGTGCTGAGGATCGCGGTCAGAACGGTCAACCCCGAAGAAGCCCTGCAGCGCGCTGTCATCGAGCGCCATGTCGGTCAGGCCGCGCATGTACATCACGTAATCGATGTTCGGGTGCGTCGGGTTCAGACGCATGAAGCGATCGATGGATGCCTGAGCCATCGGCAAGTCGGCGGCCTTATAGTAGGCGTAAATCAAATCCAGCTGGACCTGCTGGGAATACGGCCCGAAAGGATAGCGGTTATCTAACGCTTCGAGTTGCGTAATCGCGCCCTTGAAGTTACCGTCCTGCAGTTTTTGCTGCGCGGTAGCATAGATTTCCGAAGGTGGGTTGTCGGGAACCGCATCCTTGGATGTGGAGCAACCTGCCAGCGCCAGGCTCAACGTGGCTGCCGCCACCAGATATTTCATACGCGTCATGACGTTTTGATTATCCTCAGGGTGTTATTCCGGGAGACTGTCCGTTAAGCTCCCGACAAAGACCAGGTACAATAGCACATTATATTAAACGGCATCGCCGTGAAAACCCAACGTTAACGAAGAAGCTGCATATGGCACAACAAGTACAACTCACCGCAACGGTGGCCGAATCTCAACTCGGACAACGTTTAGATCAGGCTTTGGCCGAATTGTTCCCTGATTATTCACGATCTCGCATAAAAGAGTGGATCCTGGGCGATCGGGTGAAGGTCAATGGCAAAACGTCAAACAAACCGAAAGAGAAGGTGCTGGGCGGAGAGACAGTCGCCATCGATGCACAGATTGAAGAAGAGGCGCGTTGGGAGCCACAGGATATCGCGCTGGATATCGTCTATGAAGACAGCGACATCCTGGTGATCAACAAGCCGCGCGATTTGGTGGTGCATCCCGGCGCCGGTAACCCGGACGGCACGGTGCTCAATGCGCTGCTGCATCACTATCCGGAAATCGCCGACGTGCCGCGTGCCGGCATCGTGCACCGTCTGGATAAAGACACCACCGGCCTGATGGTGGTGGCGAAAACCGTGCCGGCGCAAACCCGGCTGGTGGAGGCGCTGCAGGCGCGCGAAATCACCCGTGAATACGAAGCGGTGGCGATCGGTACCATGACCGCCGGCGGTACGGTAGAAGAGCCTATCGCGCGCCACTCCACCAAGCGTACCCACATGGCGGTGCACCCGATGGGTAAGCCGGCGGTAACGCATTACCGCATCATGGAACACTTCCGTGCGCATACTCGCCTGCGCCTGCGCCTGGAAACCGGCCGTACTCACCAGATCCGCGTGCACATGGCCTATATCAGCCATCCGCTGGTGGGCGATCCGCTGTACGGCGGCCGTCCGCGTCCGCCGAAGGGCGCTTCGGAAGCCTTCATCAGCACGCTGCGTGGCTTTGATCGTCAGGCGCTGCACGCCACCATGCTGCGTTTGTACCATCCGATCAGCGGCATCCAGATGGAGTGGCATGCGCCGCTGCCGCAGGACATGGTTAATCTGATCAATGCGCTGAAGGCGGACACCGAAGAATTCAAAGATCAGATGGACTGGTAATGAACGCGCTCATTCTGCCCGACTGGCCGTTTCCTCCCGGTGTTAAAGCTTGCAGTACCACGCGCGGCGGCGGCGTCAGCCTGCCGCCTTATGACTCGCTGAACCTCGGCACTCACGTGGGTGACGAGGAGCAAGCGGTGAAGCGCAATCGGGAAAGGTTGGTTACCGCCGCCGGCTTGCCGCAGATGCCGGTATGGCTCGAGCAGGTACATGGCACCCGTGTGGTGACGTTGACGGGGCAAGCGCCCGCCGATCTGCGAGCGGATGCGGTGTATAGCAACGTGCCGGGGCAGGTGTGTGCCGTGATGACGGCGGATTGTCTGCCGGTGTTGTTCTGCTCGCAGCACGGTGACGAAGTGGCTGCCGCCCACGCCGGCTGGCGCGGATTGTGCCACGGCGTGCTGGAGCAAACCGTGGCGGCGTTCAGCGCCGCACCGAGCCAGATTAGCGCCTGGCTGGGGCCGGCGATCGGTCCGCAGCAGTTTGAGGTCGGGCCAGAGGTGCGGGCCGCTTTCATGGCGGAAGATGCTGAGGCCGCAGCGGCATTTACCCCGCACGGCGATAAGTTTTTGGCTAATATCTACCTGCTGGCTCGCCAACGCTTGTTGCGGGCAGGCGTGCAGGCCATCTACGGCGGCGATCGCTGCACGGTTAACGAAACGAGCCATTTTTTCTCCTATCGACGCGACGGAATAACCGGACGTCTGGCAAGTTTAATCTGGCTGATATAACCTATTGAATTAGGACGATCCAACGACGCATGGCGTTGTACCGAAAATTTAGCGTCGAGATAACCTTGAAAATTTGAGGGATGACCTCATTTAATCTCCAGTAGCAATTTCGACCCATCTTGGAGGTGTTATGCGTCTGGATCGTCTTACCAACAAATTCCAGCTTGCCCTCGCCGATGCCCAGTCACTAGCCCTTGGGCACGACAACCAGTTTATTGAACCGCTACATCTGATGAGCGCCCTGCTTAATCAGGAAGGGGGCACGGTTCGTCCACTATTAACTTCCGCAGGTATCGATGCCGGGCGTGTGCGCACCGAGATCGAACAGGCGCTGTCCCGTTTACCGCAGGTAGAAGGCACCGGTGGCGACGTTCAACCGTCCCATGAGCTGGTGCGCGTCCTGAACCTGTGCGACAAGCTGGCGCAGAAGCGCGCGGACAAATTCATTTCTTCCGAGCTGTTTGTGCTTGCGGTGCTGGAAGATCGCGGCTCGTTGACCGACTTGTTGAAAGCGGCCGGCGCGACGGCCGACAAAATCAGCAAAGCCATTGAACAAATGAGAGGCGGTGACAGCGTGGAAGATCAAGGCGCCGAAGACCAACGGCAAGCATTGAAGAAATACACTATCGATCTGACCGAGCGCGCCGAGCAGGGCAAGCTTGATCCGGTGATCGGCCGTGACGAAGAGATCCGCCGCACCATCCAGGTGCTGCAACGTCGTACCAAAAACAACCCGGTGCTGATCGGCGAGCCTGGCGTGGGTAAAACCGCCATCGTCGAAGGCCTGGCGCAGCGCATCATCAACGGCGAAGTGCCGGAAGGGCTGAAGCACAAGCGCGTATTGTCCCTCGATATGGGCGCCTTGATCGCCGGGGCCAAATATCGCGGCGAGTTTGAAGAGCGTCTGAAAGGCGTGCTCAACGATCTGGCCAAGCAGGAAGGCAGCGTTATCCTGTTTATCGACGAATTGCACACCATGGTCGGCGCCGGTAAGGCGGATGGCGCGATGGATGCAGGCAACATGCTGAAGCCGGCGCTGGCGCGCGGCGAGCTGCACTGCGTTGGCGCGACTACGCTCGACGAGTATCGTCAATATATAGAGAAGGATGCGGCGCTCGAACGTCGTTTCCAGAAAGTGTATGTGGCGGAGCCGAGCGTGGAAGACACCATCGCTATCCTGCGCGGCCTGAAAGAGCGTTATGAACTGCACCACCACGTGCAAATCACCGACCCGGCCATCGTGGCGGCGGCAACGCTTTCGCACCGTTATATCGCCGATCGTCAATTGCCGGACAAGGCTATTGACCTTATCGACGAAGCGGCGTCCAGCATCCGTATGCAGATGGACTCCAAGCCGGAGTCGCTCGACAGGCTTGAGCGCCGCATCATCCAATTGAAGCTGGAACAGCAGGCGCTGAATAAAGAGTCTGACGACGCCAGCAAGAAACGCCTGGACATGCTCAGCGATGAGCTGGGGCAGAAAGAGCGCGAATATTCTGAGCTGGAAGAAGAGTGGAAAGCGGAAAAAGCGTCGCTCTCCGGCACCCAGAACATCAAGGCTGAACTCGAGCAGGCCAAAATCACCCTGGAGCAGGCGCGCCGCGTCGGCGATCTGGGGCGGATGTCGGAACTGCAGTACGGCAAGATCCCTGAGCTGGAGAAACAGCTCGCCGCCGCTACGCAGGCCGAAGGCAAGAGCATGAAGCTGTTGCGTAACCGGGTGACCGATGCGGAGATTGCTGAAGTGCTGGCGCGTGCCACCGGGATCCCGGTGGCCAGAATGCTGGAAGGTGAGCGCGACAAGCTGCTGCGCCTGGAGCAAGAACTGCATTCGCGAGTGATTGGGCAAGACGAAGCGGTCAGCGCGGTCTCCAATGCGATCCGCCGCAGCCGTGCGGGGCTGTCCGATCCTAATCGGCCGATCGGTTCGTTCCTGTTCCTCGGCCCGACCGGGGTGGGGAAAACCGAGCTCTGCAAGGCACTGGCTTCGTTCCTGTTCGACAGCGACGACGCTATGGTGCGTATCGATATGTCCGAGTTTATGGAGAAACACTCCGTGTCGCGTCTGGTCGGTGCGCCTCCGGGTTATGTCGGTTATGAAGAGGGCGGCTACCTGACGGAAGCCGTACGTCGCCGGCCTTATTCGGTGATTCTGCTGGATGAAGTCGAGAAAGCGCATCCGGACGTGTTCAATATTCTGTTGCAGGTGTTGGATGACGGCCGCCTGACCGATGGTCAAGGCCGTACCGTCGATTTCCGCAATACTGTGGTGATCATGACGTCCAACCTGGGGTCCGATCTGATCCAGGAGCATTTCGGTCAGATGAACTACGCGCAGATGAAAGAGTCGGTGATGGAGATGGTGAGTCACCACTTCCGTCCGGAGTTCATCAACCGTATCGACGAAGTGGTGGTGTTCCACCCGCTGGGCGAGAAACACATTGCCGCGATCGCCAAGATTCAGCTGTCGCGTCTGTACAAGCGTTTGGAAGAGCGCGGTTACGAAGTGACCATGACCGAACCGGCCCTGGCTCTGTTGAGCAAAACCGGTTACGACCCTGTGTATGGTGCGCGTCCGTTGAAGCGTGCTATTCAGCAGGAGATCGAGAACCCGCTGGCGCAGCAAATCCTGTCTGGCAAGCTGATCCCCGGCAAGCTGGTAACGCTGGATGTGGAAAACGACCATATCGTTGCCCGACAATAACGGCAATTAAGCGTAATAAAGATGAAAGGGAGCGGGTGACCGCTCCCTTTTCTTTACCTTCGTTTGTCCCTGTTTACAGGGTTTGCCGCTATTACTGTGCTAAAACCGGTATTTTCTGACTAATAAACATCCTAAAAAGGCGTTTTTGGTGATTATTTGAACGCTTGAAAAGTTTTTTGCATTTAGGGGTTGCGGCCCGCCGAGAACTCCCTATAATGCGCCTCCACTGACCGGGAACAACGACTGACAAGCCGCCGGGTCAGCGAGAAGAAAGCGAAATAAACGCTTGACTCTCAGGGCGAAAGGCGTAATATACGCAGCCCGCGCCGATGAGTTTCTCGGCACTGCTCTTTAACAATTTATCAGACAATCTGTGTGGGCACTCCACAAGACGATATCCAGCATCTTCGGATGCAAAA
>NZ_VOUX01000033.1 GCF_008011855.1 Serratia bockelmannii | reverse complement strand
AGTGCGGAAAAGATAAGCGCTGAAAGCATCTAAGCGCGAAACTTGCCTCAAGATGAGTCTTCCCTGGGCCTTTAAGGCCCCTGAAGGAACGTTTAAGACTAAGACGTTGATAGGCTGGGTGTGTAAGTGCAGCGATGCATTGAGCTAACCAGTACTAATGATCCGTGAGGCTTAACCTTACAACACCGAAGGTGTTTTTAGAGAGATTTTCAGCGAAGTTCCGAGATTGGTTCTGATGGCTTCATGGAAGTGAGGCGGTTGGAATGAAACAGAATTTGCCTGGCGGCAATAGCGCGGTGGTCCCACCTGACCCCATGCCGAACTCAGAAGTGAAACGCCGTAGCGCCGATGGTAGTGTGGGGTCTCCCCATGCGAGAGTAGGACACTGCCAGGCATCAAATAAAGCCGAAAGCCCTGAACTGACGTTCAGGGCTTTTTGCTGTGCGTAAAATGGAAAATCCCCGTTGTAATCCGCTTCAGCTTTCATCGTACTGTTTAATATTCATCACAAAACCAACGCATTGTTTCTCTGAATATCAGATATTCTTCGTCCGCTATTAAGTTTGGCTGTTAACTTATAAATAACAATAAAGTAACACCTGGCGGCAGGACGCCGAATTTCATCATTGCTATGGCTCGGAGAAAACATCATGACAGAAACAACCTCGGCTCTTGGGGATGAGCACGGCACCGAACAGGGAGCGCTGGATAACAAGAAACGCATTTTCGCTATCGTCGGGGCTTCGTCAGGCAATCTGGTGGAGTGGTTTGATTTTTACGTCTACTCCTTCTGCTCAATCTACTTTGCTGCCTCATTTTTTCCGGCGGGCAACAGTACGACACAGCTGCTGCAAACCGCCGGGGTATTCGCCGCCGGCTTCTTCATGCGACCTATCGGAGGTTGGTTATTCGGCTACATCGCTGACAAGCATGGCCGGAAAAACTCGATGCTGATTTCGGTCTGCATGATGTGCGCCGGATCGCTGGTGATCGCCTGCCTGCCGACTTATGAATCAATCGGCAGCTGGGCGCCGGCGCTGCTGCTGATTGCCCGCCTGTTCCAGGGGTTGTCGGTAGGGGGGGAGTATGGCACCAGCGCCACCTACATGAGCGAGGTGGCAATCAAGGGGCGGCGTGGCTTCTACGCCTCGTTCCAGTACGTGACGCTGATCGGCGGGCAACTGTTGGCGCTGCTGGTTTTGGTGATCCTGCAGCAAATATTGTCCGGCGAAGAGCTGAAAGCCTGGGGATGGCGTATTCCGTTTGCCTTGGGGGCGGTGTTGGCGGTGGTGGCGCTGTACCTGCGCCGCTCGCTGAATGAAACCTCCGATGCGAAGACGCGTAACCACAAAGATGCCGGTTCGCTGACGGGGCTGTGGAAGAACCGCAAGGCGTTCCTGATGGTGCTGGGCTTTACCGCCGCCGGTTCGCTGACCTTCTACACCTTCACCACCTACATGCAAAAATACCTGGTGAACACCGCTGGTATGGACGCCAAGCTGGCCAGCGCCATCATGACCGTGGCGCTGTTCGTCTTTATGCTGCTGCAGCCGGCGGTAGGCGCGTTTTCGGACAAAATCGGCCGTCGCAGCTCGATGCTGATCTTCTCAGCCTTCGCCACGGTGTTGACGGTGCCGATCCTGTTTGCCTTGAAAGAGGTGACCAACCCCTTTATGGCGTTCGGTCTGATCGTGTTGGCGCTGTTCGTTGTCAGCTTTTACACCGCGATCAGCGGGTTGCTTAAAGCCGAGATGTTCCCGCCGGAGGTACGCGCGTTAGGGGTAGGCTTGTCTTATGCGGTGGCGAATGCCCTGTTCGGTGGTTCGGCGGAATATGTCGCGTTGTCGCTTAAATCGTTTGGCGTGGAGAACGCTTTCTTCTGGTATGTCTCCGGCATGTGCCTGCTGGCGCTGCTGGTCTCGCTCCGGTTGCATCGCAAAGGCAAGGAGATACAGCTGTAATAAAAACCCCGGCCTTGGCCGGGGTCAGAGTCCATCTTACAGGATACGGCTAATCAGCCGATCGATGCGGATACGCCGCAGACGGCGAATCAGCTTACGCACCTTGATCGGGTACTGCTGAATGCTTTGCAGCTCCTGATAGTGGCCGACCACGGTGGTGTGAGTGCGGATGCATTCCAGCTCTTTTTGCCGCTGCTCGCGCATTTCCTGCTTGGGATCGTGGATCAGAATGGCGTTTTCCAGATCCAGCCGCCAGGCGCGCGGGTTGAGGTTATTGCCGGTAATCAGCTGCCACTCTTCGTCTACCCACATGCCTTTCAGGTGATAGCTGTTATCGCCATCCTTCCACAGACGCACGATCAGCTGTCCGGTGTCGATATAACGCTGTAAGCGGCTCAGAAAGCGGCGCAGGTTGATCTCGTACAGGTAGGGCAGCGCGCCGATGATTTTGAACGGCTGGTCCTCCGGAATATAGAAGTCGTTGGCGGTCTTGTCGCCGACGATGATCTCCACCTGTTTGCCCTGGCGCAGCAGATAAATGATGTTGCGCACCAGCAGCGCCGGCAGGTTGAAATAGGGAGTACACAGCGTCAGTTTCTGGTCGGCGCACGACATCAGGTGATGAATGGTTTTATTCAGCACGCTTTGCTTGCCAAGCCCAACCAGCGGCGTCACCGCCAGCTCATCGTTGCCGGCCTTGCCGCGGAAGTGGTAACCCGCGCGGCGCAGGGCGAAACGGAACAGACGGGTCTCGTTTTTGATCTCCGGGCTTTTCGGCCGATCGCTGCGATCGAGGCGTTGTACGGCGCCGGCGGTGAGCAGATGCTGCTTGATGTAATCGATCAGGGTATCGGCCAACACCTCATTGGTGATCAGCTGGTAGCGATCGTAACGGTATTTCTCATGCTGATGCAGATAAACGTCGTTGATGCTGGCGCCGCTGTAGATCACGGTATCGTCGACCACAAAGCCCTTCAGGTGCAGAACGCCCAACGCTTCGCGGGTATTGACCGGCACGCCGTAGATCGGCACCGACTGTTCCGGATGTTGGCTGGCCATGGCGCAGTACCAGTCGGCGTTGGTATTGGCGGCGGCGGCGCCGATTCGCCCGCGCTGTGCGCGGTGCCAGTCGACCAGTACGCAGATTTCCAGCTCGGGCCGACGCTGCTTGGCTTGATACAGCGCGTTGAGGATCTCGCGCCCGGCGTCGTCATGCTCCAGATACAGGGCCACCAGATAGATGCGTTGGGTGGCGTTGGCGATGGCGCTCAGCAGCGTGGTGCGAAAATCGGACGGCGCGTACAACGTACGAACATCAGCAACCGTCTGGGGGAGTTTGGGCAGTTGTGCAAGGTGTTGTTGATGTTTGCTACGTTTAAATTTTGACAACATCACAGTGCGTTTCTTCTCTCATGATTGATGGCCGGAACGCCACAGGCATAAAAACAATAAACCGAATAATCGGGCGATAATACCATTAGTTGCCCCGATTGTGCGTATGTTTTGGCGTTAAGTGGTGGATTCGTAGCGCATTGCGACGCAGGTCACTGCGCGTCGGCGGCCTGCAGCGGCAGCGTCAGATTGACGATGCCATCCTCAAGCTGCACCTCGATGCCAAAGCCCAGTCGCTGCGCCAGCGCGATCATGCCGCGGTTATTCGGCATGGTGATGCCGCTCAGGCGGGTCAGGCCATGCGCGCGCGCGTAGGCGATCATTTTCTCCAGCAGCTGACGGCCTAGGCCCACGCCTTTGAGATCGGAACGCACCAGTACGGCGAACTCGGCGTCGGTGTTGTCCGGATCGGACAGCGCGCGGGTCACACCGATGATCTCGTCTGCGCGCACCGCCACAAAGGCCATTTCTCGATCGTAGTCGATCTGCGTCATGTTGGCCAAATCGTCATGGGTAAACTCGTTGATCTCGCTGAAGTAGCGGTAATAGAGATCTTCCTTGGTCACCCGGTCGATGAAATGTTTCAGCGCCGGTTCGTCTTCCGGCAGGATCGGGCGGAACAGGCACTGGCTGCCGTCTTTCAGCGCGATAGTCTCTTCCAGCTCATGCGGATAAGGGCGGATCGCCAGCCGCGCCTGCGGATCGCCGCTGAACGGTGCGAGCTGCATCGAAACGTCCAGCAGGGTGAACTCGCTGCCGGAAGCCAGCACCGGGTGAATATCCAGCCGGGCGATCTCAGGGCAGTCAAGGATCAGGTTGGAAACCTGCACCAGCAAGCGGCTTAGTCCAGGGATATCTAAAGGCCGCAGTGCGCTGCGCCCGCGGATCTTGCCGCCTTTCACCGCCTGCAGCACCAGATAACGCGCCAGCGCCATATTCAACGGCGGCAGCGCGACCGCTACCTGATTTTCCTGGCGCCACTCTACGCCGCCTTCTCCCAGCATGATCAACGGGCCGAAAATGGCATCCTGCTCCACCGCGATGCGCAGCTCCTGGGCGCCGGCGCGGTTGGCCATGCTCTGCACCAACAGGCCATGGATGCGCGCCTGGGGGTAGGTACGCTTCACACGGTCGAGGATCGCCTCCGCCGCGCGCTGCACTTCGGTCGCGGTGCGCAGGTAGAGCATCACGCCCTGAACTTCCGATTTGTGCGGAATATCCGGCGAACGCAGCTTCAGCGCCACCGGGTAGCCGATCTGCTCGGCGATGTGCACCGCTTCGGCGCTGTCTTCGGCGATCCAGGTCGGCAGGGTGCTCAGGTCATAAGCCTGCAGAATGGATTGCACCTCGTGGGTATCCAACTGGGTGGCGCCTTCGGCCAGCGCCTGATGGATCAGGCGGTGAGCGTCGGCGGTATTGGCGGTCAGGCCGACCGGCAGCGCCGGCGTCTCCTTCAGCTGCTTCTGGTTGCGGCGGTATTCCACCATATGCATAAAGGCGGTGACCGCGCCTTCCGGCGTGCGGTAGGTGGGAATGGCGGCCTCGGTAAACAGCCGGCGCGCCTCTTGAGAAGAGTATTCGCCGCACCAGTTGGTCAGCAAGGTGATGCGCTTGCCGCGCGCATGGCGATGCAGCGCGTCAATCAGCCGCTGCGCCGTGGCGGTGCCCGGCGCCGCCGCACTCGGCGCATGGATCAGAAGCAGCGCGTCATAGTCGTGGCTGTCGAGCAGCGCTTCGAGAGCCGCCAGGTAGCGCTGCGGCGTGGCGTCGTCGCGCAGATCGAGCGGGTTGCCGGCGCGAATGAAATCCGGCAGCGCATCGCTCAGCGTCGCCAGGCTTTCCTCGCTCAGCGTCGCCAGCTTGCCGTTGCGGCCGAGCAGTTCGTCCAGCGCCATCGCCGCCGGCGCCGCCCCGTTGCTGACGATCATCAACCGTTCCCCCCGCAGCGGATGCATATGGCTGAGGGTTTCCACCGCGGAGAACAGCTCGTGAGTATCCTGCACGCGCAGCAGGCCGGCGCGCTGGATGGCGGCGTCATAAGCGGCGTCCAGCCCCAGCTGGCTGTTGAGCAGTAATTGCGCCTGTTGGCTGCGGCCGCTTTTGATCACCAGAATGGGCTTGTTGCGTGAGGCGCTGCGCGAGGCGGAGAGAAAGCGTCGTGCGTCGCTGATGTTTTCCAGATACAGCAGGATGGCGCTGGTCTTGCTGTCGCGCGCCAAAAAGTCGAGCAGGTCGTCGACGTCGATGTCCAGGCTGTCGCCCAGCGCGATGAAGTAGGAGAAGCCGACTTCGCGCTGCTGCGCCCAGTCGAGAATGGTGTTGGCCACGGCGGCGGACTGCGAGATAAACGCCAGCTTGCCCTTTTGGATCGGCACCGGCGAGAAGCTGGCGTTGATGCCCTGCCACGGCGCCAGCAGCCCCAGGCTGTTGGGGCCCAACAGCCGCATGGCGTGGCGCTGCGCGCAGGCCTTCAGCTCGGCGAACTGTTCCGGTGGCGAAGAGAGCACGATGGCGGTTTTGCAGCCGCGTTGGCCCAGCGCGTCGATCAGCGCCAGATTACGCTTGGCGTGGGTGCAGATGATCGCCAGATCCGGCGTCAGCGGCAGGCTGGCGACGTCGGGATAGGCCATGACGCCGCATACCGCCTTGTAGCGCGGCGTCACCGGCAAGATGGGCCCGCCGAAACCGCCGGCCAGCAGGTTGCTCATCATCAGGTTGCCGGCACGGCCCGGCTGCTGCGAAGCGCCCAGCACGGCGATCGATTTGGGACGTAGTAGCGCTTCTAACCCTCGCTGGCTCATGCACGGCTCCTTTTGGCAACGTTACGCCTGATTTTAGGCGCTTTATGGCTACATTGCTGTGACCGGTGCCTCCGGCCGGGTCGGTTTTCCCGCCAGATACTGTTGACGGAAATAGCGGAAATGCTGATTCAATCCGTCGGCGGCCGGCAGATCGCCCGCCTGTTGCAACAGGGCGGCGGCCACTTCCGCCGTACAGTGCTGCTCGGCGCGGCTGGCTTCGCGCAGCTGATAGTCGGATGCGGCATCGACGTTGAGTGAAAACACCGGGAATTGATTGAGATACGGGCTTTTACGGAACATTTTGCGCGCTTCTGCCCAGGTGCCGTCCAGCATGATGAACAGCGGCGGTTTACCGCCGACGGGCAGCTCATTGAACACCGGCCGTTCGGCGTCGGCGTAGGACGCGGGGAACACCACATAAGGCTGCCGCGTCGGATCGTTGATGGCTGCCAGCAGGGCGGGATCGACCTCGGTACGCGACCAGAGGAACGCCTGGGTGTCCGGCAGGATATCGGCGATCAGGCGCCCGGTGTTGCTGGGCTTGAGCGGCTCGGCGCCGAACATGATCAGGCAGAAGCGGCTGCCGGCCTGCTGCGGGCGAATGGTGTCACACAGGCAGTTTTTATGCGGCAGCAGGCAACCCTGACAACGCGCCACCCGGCAACCGCGCGCCAAAAAAGGGCGGGTGGCGCGGTCTAAACGGAATTGGCGCAGGCGAAGTACGGCGTTGTCGGTCATAACGATCCTGGGGGAAAAACCGCTATTGTAACGCAGAAAAAAGCCCGCCGGGAGGGGCGGGCTCGATCGGGGCGCGTTCGCGCGCGATGGCGGGATACGGCCTATACTTGCGGAATCACACTAACTCGTTGAGCCAGTTGTCAAACGGCGCTTTTGGCATCGCGCCGTTGAGCATGTCGACCATCTTGCCCTGACGGAACACCATGATGGTCGGGATGCTGCGGATGCGGAAACGGGCGCTCAGCTCCGGTTCGGCTTCGGTGTTCACTTTCACGAAGCGCACTTTGCCGGCGCGCTCTTCGGCCACGTCTTCAAAGATCGGCGCAAAGCTGCGGCACGGGCCGCACCACGGCGCCCAGAAATCGACCACGACCGGCAGATCGTCCTGCAGCAACTGGTCCAGCGTGGCGGCGGTGGCGTTGATCACTTCACCGTCGAAGAGCTCGTGGCCGCAGCGGCCGCATTTCGCGTTGTCCGCCAGACGTTCTTCCGGCACACGGTTGGTGGCATTGCAAGCTGCACAAACTGTATTCATGTTGACCTCGGGTACTGAGAAAACCGGGTCCCCGCAACGCGGTTGCGGAGATGTTTCTTTAATGCTGACAATTATCGGCAAAACCCGGCGCGTGAACAATGAGGTTTGTTCAATGGATGTGATAGTTGGGAGCTTTTAGCGCAAGTTGGTGGCTTCGTGCACCAACATCAGGTAATCTTCGCGCCCTGCGCGTTGGTGGAGAAGACAATGAACGATTCATTTAGTGGCAAGAACGGTAAAGTCAAAGTGATGTACGTCCGCAATGACGACGACAATGGCGATGACCGCAACAAGAATAAACGTCCGGCTGGCAAAGGCCGTCCGGCTGACGGTGCGCGCTCGGGCCGCACTGGTCAAGACAAGGCGCGTGGCGGCAACGATCGCCGCGGCGCCGACTCCCGCCGCAGTGAAAGCGATCGTCCTCGCCGTCCGGCGCGCACTGAAGATCGCGGTGGCAACGAGTCACCGTGGAGAACCGTCTCGCGGGCACCGAATGAAGAGCCGGCGTTCGATCACGGTGGCATCAGCGGCAAAAGCTTCATCGATCCGGAACAGCTGCGCCGCCAGCGCGCGGAAGAAACCCGCGTTTACGGTGAAAACGCCTGTCAGGCGCTGTTCGCCAGCCGCCCGGAAGCGATCGTGCGCGCCTGGTTCGTGCAGTCGGTCACGCCGCGCTTCCGTGAAGCGCTGCGCTGGATGGCGGCTAACCGCAAAGCCTACCACGTGGTGGATGAGGAAGAGCTGGCCAAGGCTTCCGGCACTGAGCACCACGGCGGCGTCTGCTTCCTGATCAAAAAGCGTCAGGGCCTGGATGCGCAGACCTACCTGAAAACCGCACCGGCGACCGACTGCGTGCTGGCGCTGGAAGAAGTGGGCAACCCGCACAACCTGGGCGCCATCGTCCGTTCGTGCGCCCACTTTGGCGTCAACGGCGTGCTGCTGCAGGATCCGGCGCTGCTGGAGTCCGGCGCGGCGGTGCGTACCGCAGAAGGCGGCGCGGAGCACATCAAGGCGATCAACGCCGATGATTTCCTGTCGGTGCTGGATACCTTCCGCAAGGCGGGTTACACCATCGTCACCACCTCCAGCCACAAAGGCACCGCGCTGGCGCAGGCCAAGCTGCCAGCCAAGATGGTGCTGGTGCTGGGCCAGGAGCGTGACGGCCTCAGCGACGGCGCCTGGCAACAGGGCGACATGAACGTGTCTATCGGCGGCACCGGCAAAGTGGAAAGCCTGAACGTTTCCGTGGCGACCGGCATTCTGCTGGCGGACTGGTGGCGTCAGAATCAGGCGTAATCTGTTCTACGTCGGATAAAAAAACGGGCGCCCCAGGGCGCCCGTTTCGTTTATTGAAGCTTAGTGAGCGCCGCCGCCCCCACCGCCGCCAGAGCTGAACGGCGGTTTCGCCACCCATACCAGCACCAGCAGTACCAGGAACACCCCGGCCGACAGCCAGAAGATCTCGTTGGCGGAGATGATCAGGCCCTGCGCGGTGATCTCGTTGGCGATATACGCCGACGCCTGCTGCTTGCTCATGCCGAGCTGCTCCAGTTGCCGGTACATCTCCTGCGACTGCGGGTTGTACGGGTTGACGAACTCCGTCAGCTGCGAATGGTGCTGCGATTCGCGCTGCGTCCACAGGGTGGTGGTGATCGAGGTACCGATCGAGCCCGCCAGGGTTCGCGTGAAGTTCGACAGGCTCGATGCCGCCGCCATACGCTCCGGCGGCAGGCCGGACAGCGTAATGGTGGTCAACGGCATGAAGAAGCAGGCGATGGCGAAGCCCTGGACGAACTGCGGCCAGGCGGAAGCGCCGAAGTCCATGCCCGGTTCAAACGTATAGGCGCGCCAGTAGAAGCACACGGCATACATGATGAAGCTGAAGGTCACCAGCCTGCGCATGTCGAGCCGGTTGCCGAACTTGCCGATGATCGGCGACAGCAGCACCGGGATCAGCCCGACCGGCGCCGACGCCAGCCCGGCCCAGGTGGCGGTATAGCCGTACACCTCTTGCAGCAGCTGCGGCAACAGCACGATGGCGCCGAAGTACAGCATGTACGCCAGACTGATGCACAGGCAGCCGATGGTGAAGTTGCGCGACTTGAACAGCGACAGATCCACCACCGGATGGTCATCCGTCAGCTCCCAGACCACCAGGAACAACAGCGCTACGACCGCCACGACGGTCAGGGTGATGATCTCGGTCGAGTTGAACCAGTCCAGCTCCTTGCCCTGATCGAGCATCACCTGCAGCGAACCGATGCCGACGATCAGCAGCACCAGTCCAACCGTGTCGATCGGTTTGATCTCGGTTTTGGTTTCTCGCCCCTTCAGCGTCGCCATCGCCGCCATGATAACGAAGGCGCCGATCGGGATGTTGATGAAGAAGATCCAACCCCAATGGTAGTTGTCGCTGATGTAACCGCCGAGGATCGGCCCGAAGATCGGCGCGACGATCACGGTCATCGACCAGAGCGCCAGGGCCATCGCTCGCTTGGCGGGCGGGTAGTTGTTCAGCAACAGGCTCTGCGACAGCGGGATCAGCGGCCCGGCCACCACGCCCTGGATCACGCGGAAGAAGATCAGCATGCCGAGGCTGTTGGAGATGCCGCACAGCCAGGAAGCGAGGACGAACAGCGCGGTGGACCAGAGGAACAGCCGCACTTCGCCGATGCGCTTCGCCAGCCAGCCGGTGATCGGGATCGAGATGGCGTTCGCCACGCCGAACGAGGTGATCACCCAGGTCCCCTGCGAGTTGGAGGACCCGAGGTTACCGGCAATGGTGGGGATCGCCACGTTGGCGATGGTGGAGTCCAGCACCTGCATGAAGGTCGCCATGGCGAGCGCGACCGTCATCCAGGCGAGCTGGGCGCCTTCAAGCGGTTTCTGTGGCAAGATGGCCTCCCGCGCGCTTAGCCGGCGTTCGCATGGATCACGTCAGCGATCAGCTGGTTAACCGGCGCCAGATTCAACGCCAGCGCGTCGCTCTGGTACAGCGGTTTGTCGCGCACCACGTCAGAGAGCACGCGGCCGTCCAGATTGGCGGTGTCGACGGTCACCAGCGTCGAAAGACCGATGCGCAGCGGATGATCGGCCACCTGCTTGGCGTCGAGCTCAATACGCACCGGCAGACGTTGCACCACCTTGATCCAGTTGCCGGTGGCGTTCTGGGCCGGCAGCAGCGAGAAGGCGCTGCCGGTGCCCATATCGATACCGACCACTTTGCCTTGATACACCACGTCATCGCCGTAGACATCGCTGACTACCGTTGCCGGCTGGCCGATGCGCATGTTGGCGATCTGGGTTTCCTTGAAGTTGGCGTCAACCCAGATGTGATCGGCCGGCACCACCGCCATCAGCGGCGAACCGGCGGCGATCTGCGCGCCGACCTGCACGCTGCGACGCGAGACATAACCGGTAATGGGGCTGATCACTTTGGTACGCTGCAGCGCCAGCCAGGCGTCACGCATCTGCGCGGCGGCCTGTTGGATTGCCGGCTGCTGTTCCAGCGGGGTATTCAGTACCATCGCCTGGTTGGCGTTGTATTGCTGCACCGCCACTTCCAGCGCGGCCTTGGCGCTGTCGACCGCATCGCGAGCGTGTTGCAGCTCTTCGCGGCCGATGGCGTCAACGCTGCCCAGCACCACGCGGCGTTTCAGATCGTTCTCGGCCTTGCTCAGATCGGTCTTGCGCAGGGCGATGTTGGCCTGATACTGCTTGCTATTGATGATCAGCTGGTGGGTCTGACGCACGCTGTTGGCCAGGCCGGTTTTGGCGCGTTCAAACGCCTGCTCGGCATCGGTCGGATCGAGCGTCAGCAGTACGTCGCCCTGCTTGACGTAGTCGGTGTTGTCGAAATTGACGCTGTTCACGCTACCGGACACCTGGGCCATGATCTGCACCTGGTTGCCGGAGACGTAGGCGTCGTCGGTTTCCTGATGATGACGCAGCACCAGGAACCAATACACTAAGTAAGCCACCCCTATAACAATGAAAATAACCGTCAGCAACAGCAGCCAAAATTTACGCTGCTTCTTTTTGCCGCTCGGCTGCTGCGGGTTTTGGATTTCCGCGCTCGCGCTCATGGTGTTCTCCAAGCCTTATATTATTATGCTTTCGAATCCGCTGCGGCCGGGGCCTGATAGCCACCGCCCAGCGCACGGATCAGTCCTATCTTCGCCTGCAGTAAGTTGCTGCTGGCATTTAACTCCGCCTGTTGCTGCTGCAATAGCTGCGTCTGGCTGGTCAACAGATCGTCGCGCCCGATAATCCCTGCCTGGTAACGGGCGTTAGCGACCTGATACACCTGTTGCATCGACTGGGCCGCGGACGCCGCCTGCAGCTGCTGTTGCGCAGAACTCTGCTGGATGGTGATGGCGTCGGCGGTTTCCTGTACCGCATTCAGGATGGTTTGGTTATAGGATTCCACCGCTTCGTCATACAGCGCGGATTCCTCGCCCAGCTTGCTGCGCAGCGCCCCGGCGTGGAAGATCGGCAGCGAAATCGCCGGCATCACGTTCCAGGCCTGGCTGGCCGCTTCAAACAGATTCGGGCTGGTGCCACTGGTGTTGGTGGTCATCAGGCCGGCGAAGGCTGAAATGGTCAGGCTGGGGTAAAACTCCTTACGCGCGGCGCTGACGCGCTGGCTGTAAGACTCCACCAGCTGGCGTTGCGCGGCGATGTCCGGGCGTTTGCCCAGCAGATCCGCCGTCAGCTCGCCCTGCGGTGCCATCAGGTTGTCTGCGGGCAACGGCACCTGACGCAGGTGCTGCATGGCGTTCGGCCCTTGGCCCGCCAGCGCGGCGAGCTGGTGTCTGAGCTGTTCGATTTGCGACTGCAGCTGCAGGATCTGCTGTTTGGCGACGTCGGACTGCGCCTGGGTTTGTTGCGGCACGTCGACGCCGGTCAGCCCGGCCTGATAGCGCTGTTGGCGCAGCGCAGTCAGGCGTTCATTGTTGTTTACTTCCTGCTGCAGTAGCTTTTCGAGCGCCAGATTGCTTTGCAGCTGGTAGTAGGCGGACGCCACCGAACTGGTCAGCGTCAGCGCCGCCTGTTCCTGCTCGGCGCGCGCAGCGTTCACTTGCGCTTTGGCGGCGTTCACCTGGTTGCGGTATTTACCCCACCAGTCGAATTCGTACGCCAGGTTCAACCCCAGGGAGTTGGAGCTTGAATAGATCGGCTTATGCGGATACCCCAACCCCATATTGACGTTTTGCGGCACGCGTTGACGCTGGGTGCTGGCGTTCAGATCCAGGTTCGGCCCGTTGGCGGCGTTGGCTTCGCCCACCACGCTCTGCGCTTCGCGCACGCGGGCGGCGGCTTGACGCAGGGTCGGCGAGTTTTGCAGCGTCTGCGTCATCAGGGCATCCAACTGCGGATCCTTGAGGGCGCGCCACCACTGCGGGCTGACGGCCAGCGAACTGACTTTCGGCTGAGCCAACTGCAGGCTCTGCGGATCCATCAGCGTGGATTGCGGGGCAATATTATCGGTAGAAGCACACCCGGCCAGCAGCAATACGGCGAACAGCGGGGTGAATCTCCAGTTAAATGGGGATCGCATAATAGGTACCTGAACAGAAATTGTGAATTAGGATAACTGTTCTGTGATTTCCATTTGATCCAGACGTGCCAGCAATTTGCGCGTCAGCTGTTCCAGCTGTTTTTGCTCATCGTCGGTCAGCGTGGACCACAGGAAATGCAGACATTGGTGCTGCGGCGGCAGCAGTTGACTGAGAAATTCTTCCCCCTGCGGCGTCAGATGCAGATGCAGGCAGCGGCGATCGTTATCGCTTTCACGGCGCTCGATCCAACCGCGTTTCTCCAGCTCGTCGGCGATGCGGGTCGCATTGGTGCGCGAGGAGCCTAAGGCAGAGCTTAGCTCAGAAGGTTGGATGCTGTGGCTCTCCTGCGCATCCAGGGTAATCAGCGCCATAAACAGTGTTTCGTTAATCCCTTGCGCCTTCAGCATCTTGTTGCGATTTTCCAGCAACTTGCCTTGCATGTGCATGCACAGGCGGGTCAGCAGGATTTCCTGATACGGGAAATCTTTCTGCCGGGTGGCGCGGAAATTCAGCATTTGTTCTATGGGGGCAAACGAGCTTTCCATAATTTAGGGCCTCATTAATTTCGTTCGAGATAGTAACGACGGTGACTAATAATGTAAATGTTCAGCCGTGCGGATAATTTAGCAATTCGTGTCATTTGTCAGAGTTTGTAAAGATGTGGCGCATGAAAACGCCAAAGCGAAGCCAAACGTTCGGCGCGGCGTCAGCCTGGACCGAAAAGCATTAACAGCTTTAATGTGACGCCAAAGGCCGTCGCGCCGAGCAGCGTCGACAGAATGATGCTTTTACTGCGGTAGAAGCACAGCGCCAGCGCGGCGAACCCCGCCAACGTCGGCAGCAGCTTGTCGGGTTCGCGCATCACCACCGGCGTGCTGGAGACCACCAGCAGGGCGCAGATCGAGGCGATGCCAATGCTGTCGAGTAGCAGGGCGGCTTTACCGCGTTTGAGGCCGGGCTGGGCGCGCGCCGGCGCCAGCCGCAGCGGCAGATAACGGAACAAGTAATTGGCGCAGCCCACCACCAGGCCGATCACCAGTACATCAGTGTTCATGGCTGGCCTCCGCAGGGGCAGGTTGGAACAGAGCGGCGACGCAACCGGCGCCGATGCCGGCCAAAATGGCGACCGGGATGGAGAACAGCACCACGCCGAGCAGCGCACCGGCCAATGAGGCAGCGATGGTCAGGCTCTGCGGGCGCCGGAAAGCAGCCAGCAGGAAACTGAGAAACAGCGCCGGCAGCATGAAGGCCAGCGAGGCCTCGATCACCGGGAACTGCTCCAGCGGGCCGTTGCCGAACAGCGCGCCGAGCGCGGTGCCGGCTACCCAGGAAAGCCAGGAACAGAGCGCGATGCCCAGCATCCAGTTTTCGCTCCAGCTGCGGTTATTGCGCATCAGCTTGGCGGTGGCGGCGGCGAAGACCTCATCGGTCAGACCAAAAGCCCACATTGCCGTTTTACCGGGCGACATGCGCGAGACGATACGGTGACGCAGCGCCGGGCCGTACAGCAGGTGGCGCACGTCCATCGCCATCACCGTCAACGCGGAGACCCACAGCGACATGCCGGCGCTCAGCAGGGCGGTGATCACGAACTGGCTGGCGCCGGCGTAGATGATGCAGGAGAAGAAAAGGCTTTCCAGCGGGGAAAAGCCCAGTTTGACGGCGCTGAGGCCGAAGGCGAACGCCACCGGGACATACCCGATGACGATCGGCAAACTGTCGACGACGCCGTTGGCGAAGGTGGCGCTGACGGCGGGCGGATTGAGGCTGTCTGCAGCTTGGCTTTGCATGGTTGTGGATCGCAGGGTAGATAGGACTTCAATAGTTTATGCCCAGAACATTACCAGAGAGTAAGTAATGTTTATACCCTGCACCGCTAATAAATTTCTTTAGTGACTATTTGCACGATAATCAGATTGTCGCTGGCCCTTGCGGATCGTGGTGCTTGCCGAGCCACCAGGTCAGCAGGTTGAGCAGGCATAACACCCCGCCGGCGGCGGCCACGCCGTACCAGCCGGCATGCTGATAGGCCGAGGCGGAGAGCAGAGAACCGAGCGCGCCGCCGATAAAGTAGCTGGTCATGTAGCCGGCTGTCAGGCGGTTGCGCGCGTCCGGCATGATGCGGTACATCACGCTCTGGTTGGTGACGTGCACCGCCTGCACCGCCAGATCGAGGATCAGAATGCCGGCGATCAGCGCCCATAGCGACTGTTTGGCTAACGCGATAGGGATCCAGGACAGCAGTAACAACACCAGGCCGACGGTGGTGGTCAACCCGGCTTTACCTTTGTCCGCCAGATGCCCGGCGCGCGAAGCGGCCAGCGCCCCGGCGGCGCCCACCAGGCCGAACAGCCCGATCACCCCCTCGGAATAGTTGAACGGCGGCGCGGCGAGCAGAAAGGCCATTGAGGTCCAGAGCACGCTGAAGTTGGCGAACGAAAGGGCGCCGAGGATGGCGCGGGTGCGCAGCAGCGGCGTGCGGCAGAACAGGTTGAAGATCGAGGCCAGCAGCTGTGGGTAGTTCAGCCCGGAGTGTTGCTTATAGCGCGGCAGCGCGCGCCACAGGATCAGCGCCATCAGGATCATCAGCACGCTGGCGACCCAGTAGATGGTGCGCCAGCCGCCGAACGACGCCAGCGCGCCCGCGACGGTTCGCGCCAGCAGGATGCCGAGCAGCAGGCCGCTCATGATGATGCCGACGGTCTTGCCGCGCTTTTCCGGGTGGGCCAGCGTGGCGGCCAGCGGCACCAGGATCTGCGCCACTACCGAGAACAGCCCGGTGAGCGCGGTGCCGAGGATCATCATCGGCAGCGTGGCGGAGGTGGCGGTGATCAGCATGCCCCCGGCGGCCAGCAGCGTCATGAACACGATCAGGCCGCGGCGTTCGAACATATCGCCGAGCGGCACCAGCAGCAGCAGGCCGGTGGCGTAACCGAGCTGCGCGGCGGTGACGATAAAGCCGGCCTGGTTGACCGACAGGTTGAAACTGGTGGCGATGGTTTCCAGCAGCGGTTGCGCGTAATAGTTGCTGGCGACCGCCAGGCCGGTGGCGATGGCAATCAGCACGGTCAGCGCCGGGCTGAGGCCCGGATGGGCGTTTTGTGGATTCATGATTTTTTCATCACGGGAAGAAGATAGCGCGCAGTATCCGGCAACGCGTCTGTGGAAACCAATGTATAATTTTCATTTGATTTATCTCATTTCAAGATAGATGCCATGAACCTGAAACAGATCCGCTATGCGCTGGCGGTGGCGGAAGAACAGAGTTTCACCCGGGCGGCACAGCGCTGCCATACGGTGCAGTCGGCGCTCAGCCACCAGATCGCAAAACTGGAAGAAGAGCTGGGCTGTACGCTGTTTGAACGCACCTCGCGCCGGGTGCGGTTGACCCCCGCCGGCCAGGCTTTCATTCCGTCGGCGCAGCGCCTATTGGCGGCGCAGCAGGCGCTGGTGGAAGAGGTGACCGCCGCCGGCGATGCGATGTCCGGCACCCTGACCATCGGCACAATTTCAACCATAAACGCGATTGATCTGACCGAAAAGCTCGACAAGTTTCATCGCCACTATCCGGCGGTGAACATCCGCCTGTACGTTGGCATGAGCGAAGCCCTGCTGGAGGATGTGCGTCAGCAGAAGTGCGATATGGCGTTCGTCGGCATCTGGCCCGGCGATGTCGATTTACTGCCGATGTCGCACCGGCAGTTGACCGATGAGCCATTGGTGGCGCTGGTGGCGCCGCAGCACCCGCTGGCTAATCGCGAGCGGGTGAACCTGCAGGCGTTGGCGGAAGTGCCGCTGGTGGATTTCTACAGCGGCACCGGCGCGCGACGCCAAACCGATCGCGCCTTCCAGGCGGCGGGTATCCGCCGGCACGTCAGTTTTGAAATCGATCATATCGAATGGCTGGAGAATCTGGTGCGGCGCGGATTGGCGGCGGGTATCGTACCTGTCTCGACCGCGCAACGCTTAAGCGCGCTGGTGTCGATTCCGATTGAAGACGGGCCGCGGCGCCAGGTGTATTGCATCTGGCCGCAGCCCTTGTCGAATGCCGCCGCACGTTTTTTACAGTTCAGCGGCATCGATATGGCGGGGTAGGGGCGCGGCAAAGGCGGCGCCCCTGAACGGTTACGACTTCGCCGCTTCGGCGGCGGTTTTCACCCAGCCGTCGAAGGTCGCCTGGTGCGCCTTGATCCAGCCGTTAACGTGGTTCTGGATATCGGCTTCCGAAGCCTGGCCTTCATGCATGCGCAGGTTTTGCGCATTGATGTCGGCGATCGGCAGCTTCATGATGGCGAACAGCTTGGCGGCCGCAGGATTGGCTTCGGCCCACTGCTTGTTGGCGGCGATGCGCATGGTGTTGACCGGGAAGCCGTAGTTGGCGCCGTTAGGCAGCTTGGTGTCGACGTTCTTCTGCTCGCCCGGCAGCGAAGAGAATGGCACCTGCAGCCAGACCACGTCGCGGCCCGGCACCATCACATCACTGACCCAGTACGGTGTCCAGGTGTAATACAGCACCGGTTTGCCCTCTTTGTAGCGGGTGATGGTGTCGGCGATCATCGCCGCGTAGTTGCCCTGGTTGTGCTCGACGGTATTGCTCAGGCCATAGGCCTTGATGTGGTGGTTGATCACCGCTTCGCAGCCCCAACCCGGGGTGCAGCCAGTCAGATCGGCCTTGCCGTCGCCGTTGGTGTCGAACAGCTTGGCGATCTTGGGATCCTTGAGCTGTTCGACGTTGGTGATGTGATACTGCTCGGCGGTTTTCTTGTCGATCAGGTAACCCTGCGCGGCGCCGTTGACGTAGACGCCTTCACGGTAGAACTTGGCGTCGCCGCCGGCGGCCTTGTACTGATCGGCGTGCAGCGGGTCCCAGTTGACCGCGATAAAGGTCGCATCGCCGGAGGCAATGGAGGTGTAGGCGACGTTGTAATCCACTTCACGCGGTTCCTTCACGTCGTAACCCAATTTCTCCAGCGCCTTGCTGACCAGCAGCGTCTGGAACGTCTCTTCGGAAATGGTGCTTTGCACCGGCTGTACCGCGATCCCCTTGCCGGGTAAGTCTGCCGCGATGGCGCTCTGTGAGCCAATCAGCGTCGTCAGGGCGAGAGCCCAGATGCCCGTGGTGCGCATAGTGTTTCCCTCTTTCGATGTGGTGGTGTCATAGCCCGCCGGGGCCGCAGCCGCCGGCGGGAAAAGCGTCAGGCCTGTTTGATGAACGGGCGAGTCAGCAGCCCGATGGGGCCACGGCGATACCAGCGGCCGATGCCCTTGCTGCGGCGATCGCGCCCCAGCGATTGGGTGAGGCGATCGAGAATGATCGCCAGGATCACGATGCCGACCCCGCCGACGGCGGCCAGGCCCATGTCCAACCGGCCGATGCCGCGCAGCACCATCTGCCCCAGACCGCCGACCGCGATCATCGAGGCAATGACCACCATCGACAGCGCCAACATCAGCGTCTGGTTCACGCCGGCCATGATGGTCGGCATCGCCAGCGGCAGCTGCACCTTGAACAGCAGCTGCCGCGGGCTGGCGCCGAAGGATTCGGCGGCCTCGATCAGATCTTCCGGCACCTGCTTGATGCCCAAAATGGTCAGGCGCACGATCGGCGGCAGCGCGAAGATAATGGTGACCACCACGCCCGGCACGTTGCCGATGCCGAACAGCATGACGATTGGCACCAGGTAGACGAAGGCCGGGGTGGTTTGCATCGCGTCGAGCAGCGGCCTTATCACCTTGGCGGCGTGCTTGCTGCGCGCCAGCCAGATGCCGAGCGGCAGGCCGATAAGAATGCAGAAGAACAGCGCGGTCAGCACCAGCGCCAGCGTAACCATCGCCTGCGACCAGGCGCCGATGGCGCCGATGGCGACCAGGGAGAGCAGCGTGGCGGCGCCCATGCCGAGGCCCGAGACCTGCCAGGCGAGCAGCGAGAACACCAGAATGGCGATCGGCGCCGGCATGCCCAGCAGCAATTGCTGGAAGCCACTCAAGATCATATCCACCGGCACGCGAATGCCCTGGAACAGTGGACGGAAGTGCAGCACCAGCCAGTCGATGCCTTGCGTGACCCAGGAGTCGAACGGCACCCAGGCCTTATGGAACGGGTCGAGCAGGCTGAAGTGTTCAGGCTGCGCCGGGGCGCTGCTGAGCCAATCTGCGCCTTGTCCGGCGGCGTCATGAGCGGCCGGCGGCGGCGCGCTGGACCAGGCGTCGCCGGCGTTGGCGGCGACATCGTGAGCGGGTGCGGCGCCGGCATCTGCCGGTGCGGTAGCCCAGGGATCTTGGGTTTGCGTGGTATCACTCATTGGTTGAGCCCTCCTTGTCCAACGCCTGCAGCAGCATGGCTTTGGAGATGATGCCGAGATAGTTATGTTCTTCGCTCACCACCGGCACCGCGCAGGGCGCCTGGGCGACCAGGGAAATCAGATCGCTGAGCGGCGTATCGGCCGGCACGGCGGCAGGGGCTTCGAGCAGGGCATCGTCCAGCGTTTGATTGGCGGACAGCGCCTTTTTCAGCGACTCTATCGACACCACGCCAATAAATTTCTTCCCGCGTTCAACAACATAACCATAATCACGGTCCTCATCGCGCAGCAGCTGCAGCGCCGATCGGGGGCCAAAGCCGGGGGTTTTGCGGATCAGCGTCACCGGGCGCCGTTGGGCGATATCCTTGGCGCTGAACACGTGACTGATGTCCACGCCGCGGAAGAAGGTGCGCACATAGTCGTTGGCCGGGTTGTTCAGGATCTCGTCCGGTGTGCCGACCTGGATCACCTCACCGCCCTGCATGATGGCGATGCGATCGCCGATACGCATCGCCTCGTCCAGATCGTGGGAAATAAACACGATGGTGCGCTGATGCTGGGCCTGTAATTTCACCAGCTCATCCTGCATTTCGGTGCGAATTAACGGATCGAGCGCAGAGAAGGCCTCGTCCATCAATAATATATCCGGGTTATTGGCCATGGCGCGGGCTAATCCTACGCGCTGGCGCATACCGCCGGATAATTCATCTGGATAAGACAGCGCATAATTCTCCAGCCCGACCTGACGCAGGGCATCCAGCGCTTTTTCCTGACGTTCCTGCAACGGTATGCCGGCTAATTCCATACCAAAGGCAGTATTATTCAGGACGTTCATGTGCGGCATCAGCGCGAATGATTGAAATACCATGCTGATCTTATTTCGCCGCACGGTGCGCAGCGCGGTGTCGGATATTTTGGCGATGTCCTCACCGTCGATCAGTACCTGGCCGCGGGTGGGTTCTATCAGACGATTGAGAAGGCGTACCAGGGTGGACTTGCCGGAACCGGAGAGCCCCATGATGACAAATATCTCGCCTTCTTCAATGGCCAGAGTGGCGTCTTTTACGCCGAGCGATAAGCCGGTTTTTTCAAACAGCCGATCTTTTGTCAGACCTTTATCCAGCAGTTTGAATGCGCGTTCCGGGTGTTCGCCAAATATCTTATACAGGTTCTTTATTTCGAGTTTAATTGCCATGCAATTTGCTGTTTCCTCTGGTTTAATTAACGCGTTATGGGCTGTCCTTAGCAAAATAAAAGAGCTTTTTACCCTAACACAGTGAATATCTGAGACAACCCTCAATGTCATTTAAATGGGATATTAGTGGTTTACATCAAGGTTTTAATTAGCTATGGTAATTTGGCCCGTGACTCAAAATTGACGGCCGTTATTCGCCATAATGGTTTGGTTTTTGAGGAAATAACGCGGTGTGGGGCGATGAGCTATTTCGGTTTTACGCCTGCCGTTCGGATAATAAAAAACCCGACCAGAGGCCGGGTAAAAGTCATCAGTATTTCATCAGTTTTAACGACAGGTGCCGATATCGAGGGGGATATCGTCGAGCGCTATGTTATCGCCGTAATATGACAGCCAGATGGCAGCCTCAGGCCTTGCGGTACAGCCGCCGCGGATGGCCGATATTGCCGTACAACATCTCTACCCGCACGAACTGGGTGGCGACGCAATATTCCAGATAACGCCGGGCGGTGGTCTTGCTGATGCCGACCTGCTCCACCACGTCTTCCACCGCATGCGCTACCGTCGGCTGGGCGATAAACAGCGCCTGCACCAGCTCAAGGGTATTGGTTTCGATGCCTTTGGCGCTCGGCTCGCTGGAGAACTGCTTCGACTGCAGGTTGTACAGCGCATCGACGTTATCCTGATCGATGATCTTGAAGGTACGCTGGGTCTGTACGAACTGCATGAAACGTTCGAGCGAATTGCGCAGCCGCTTGTAGGACACCGGCTTGATGATGTAATCGAAGGCGCCGTTGCGGATCGCCTGGCTGCAGGTATGCATGTCGCTGGCGGCGGTGATGAAGATGACCGAACAGGCGGGGTTCTTCACCGCCGGCTCTTCCATCAGCTCGATGCCCTGGCCGTCCGGCAGAAAGTTGTCCAGCAGGATCAGGCGCGGCTGGTGCGCGTTGGCTTTGGCTCGCGCTTCGGCCAGCGTGGCGGCGTAAGCCACCACCCGCAGGTTGAAATTTTTCTCGATGAACTCCGCGTGCAGCGTCGCCAGTTGCGGCTCGTCTTCCACGATCAGAACGTCCAGTGCTTGGTGTGACATAATCGGGTGCTCAAAAAATCGGGTTATGGGTTTTATTTAGGGATAAATATAGAGAATATCGCGCCGTGCGGCTCGTTGTCTGACACTTCTATGCTGCCATGCGCCTGCGCCACGTGGCTGGCGACCAGATGCAGGCCGATGCCGTGGTCGCTTTTATCCGCTTTGGTGGTGACGCCCTGTTCAAACAGCGTATCACGAATCTCCTCGGCGATGCCGGTACCGCGATCCGCCACCTCGATCACCAGCTCGTCGCTACCGTCGCTGATATAGAGTTCGATCGCATCGTGCGGCGCCGGGCGGTGCAGCGTCGCCTCCACCGCATTATCCAGCAGGTTGCCGACGATCGACATCAGTTCGGTCTCATTCAGCGCCGCCGGGATCTGCCGCAGCTGGCAGGCCGGATCGAAGCGCAGCTCGATGCCTTTTTCTCTGGCGCTGGAATATTTGCCCAGCAGCAGGCCGCACAGCGCCGCCGAACTGAAGCGCTGCGAGATGAAATCGAGGATCTCCTGCGCGCCCTCCGACTGGGCTTCCACATAGCGAATAGCCTCGTCGTAGCGCTGCATATGCAACAGCCCGGCCAGCGTGGCGGTCCAGTTCAGCTGCTCGTGGCGCATGATGCGTAGGTTGTCGGCATAGCGTTTCACCTGGCTGAGCTGGCTGCTCAGGGTATTGATATCGTTCTTGTCGCGGAAGCTGATCACCCAGCCTTGCAGTTCCTGCTCCTGCATGATGCGCACCCGGCTGGCGATCACCCGCACGTGGTTGAAGCGGCACACCTCGTCGTGCGTATCCTGGCCCAGTTGCGCGGCGGCGAAGAAGTTCGGCTGCGCTTGGATCACGTCGCCGATTGGTCGGCCCAGCAAGCTGGCGGCGGGCTGGTGTAGATCCAATAGCTCGCGCGCCGCATGGTTGATGGTGATGATCCGCAATTGCGGATCGATGGCGATCACGCCCTCATAAATGGCTTCCAGCAGCGCTTTTTGCTGGCGCACCAGCAGCGCGATCTCTTTCGGTTCCAGCCAGAACATCTGGCGCTTGAGATTTTTCGACAGCAGCCAGGAAAAAACGAACAGGGCAATCAGCAGCAGCACGATAGAGCCGATAATTTGCGTCAACGTCCTGGCATTTAAATTATCGATATGCGATTTCAAATAACCGACGGAAACGATGCCGATCACCTGATTATTTTCATCCAGGATCGGCGCCTTGCTACGTAATGATACGCCGATGCCGCCCTTGCGAATGGAAATAATGCTTTTCCCTTCCAGCACCTCTTTATTATCGCCGCCGATCATCGGTGTGCCCAGGCGGCCTTCGTATTCGGAATGATAAAGATGGCGGGCATGATTATCGCCGATGACGATATAGCTGGCGTCGCTGCTGGCGCGGATTCTTTTCATCAGTGCGGCGATCCTGGCGGCGTCGTTGTTTTCCACCGCGTCCACCAGCGAAGGGATAAGGGCGATTTCCCGCGCCTGCACCTGGGCGCGGGCGCCGAGATCGCGGTGCAGTTGCGCATCCAACTGGTAATAGGTATAGGCGCCGATACAGGTCAGCAGCAGGCAGGAGAAGGCCACCAGGCACAGAAACAGTTTGATTTGAAATGAGAGTTTGAGGCGCATGGTGGAGCTTCACCGTAAAGAGATCCTGAAGCCTTACCCTATCACGATAAGCGGGGTCTGTAATATTGCGCTCGATCAACTTGTGATCCCTCACACGGGATTAGAGTGAACCGGACGAGAATTGTTCGTCTGCGATAAAGTTGATAAGCTTTAAAATAAAAACGGTATTAACACCATTAAAACCACGTTGGTTTTTACATAATCTTAATTAACCCCATAGAAACCATAACCACCATTAAAAACCCTTTTTAACTTTGAACATAATCACAGCAGATAATCCGTGCGCTTCTCTATGATGGCTGAACAAACTAATAAGAGGCCAGATTATGAGCACAACAGATGATTCTTACCTCGTAGCCAAAGACAAGACCGCCGATATTCCTCTGCGTGAGAAATGGTGGCGGATACTGGACAATTATAAAGTAGGGATTATTCCGTTACCGTTCTTTATTCTGGCCGGCGTATTGATTCTGCTCGACTGCCTGGAAGGCAAGTTGCCGAGCGATATCGTAGTGATGGTGGCCACCCTGGCGTTCTTCGGCTTCGCCTGCGGCGAATTCGGCAAGCGCCTGCCGCTGATCGGCAAAATGGGCGCGGCGGCAATCTGCGCCACTTTCATTCCTTCCGCGCTGGTGCACTATGGCCTGCTGCCGGACGTGGTGGTGGAATCGACCACCAAGTTCTACAAATCGACCAACATTCTGTACCTCTACATCTGCTGCATCATCGTCGGCAGCATCATGAGCATGAACCGCCAGGTGCTGATCCAGGGCTTCCTGCGCATCTTCATCCCCATGCTGTGCGGCGAGATCGTCGGCATGCTGGTGGGGATGGGCGTTGGCATGGCGCTGGGCCTGGAACCGTTCCAGATCTTCTTCTTCCTGATCCTGCCGATCATGGCCGGCGGCGTAGGTGAAGGGGCGATCCCGCTGTCGATGGGCTACGCGGCGATCCTACACATGGAACAGGGCGTGGCGCTGGGGCGCATTCTGCCTATCGTGATGCTCGGCAGCCTGACCGCTATCGTCATCGCCGGCCTGCTTAACCAGCTGGGCAAGCGTTATCCGCACCTGACCGGCGAAGGCAGCCTGATGCCGAGCAAGCAGGGCGACAGCGACATGAGCGCGGTGGAAAAAATCAGCGGCAAGGTGGACGTCAGCACCATCGCCTGCGGCGCGCTGTTGGCCATTCTGCTGTATATGGTGGGCATGCTGCTGCACCGTCTGATCGGCCTGCCGGCGCCGGTGGGCATGCTGTTCGCCGCCGTGGCGGTGAAGCTGGCGCACGGGGTATCGCCACGCATTCAGGAAGGCTCGCAGGTGGTGTACAAATTCTTCCGCACCGCCGTGACTTATCCGATCCTGTTCGCGGTCGGCGTGGCCATCACGCCGTGGCAGGAGCTGGTGGACGCGTTCACCGTACAGAATCTGATCGTGATCGTCACCACCGTCAGCGCGCTGGTGGCGACCGGTTTCTTCGTCGGCAAGAAAATCGGCATGCACCCTATCGACGTGGCGATTGTCTCCTGCTGCCAGAGCGGGCAGGGCGGGACCGGCGACGTCGCGATCCTCACCGCCGGCAACCGCATGTCGTTGATGCCGTTCGCCCAGATCGCAACCCGTATCGGCGGCGCTATCAACGTTTCGCTGTCGCTGCTGGTGTTGGCCAAGTTCTTCGTATAACTCCTATAAATCCTTAGCGTTACTTTGCCTTTCCCCGCCCCCGCGGGGATTTTTTTTGCCCGCGCGCCGGCCTGACGTGCGGGCGGGGATAATACCGGTTACGCTGCCTGTTTCATGGCGGCGTCATACCACGCGAAGTAGCGCTCTACGCCGCGACGGCCGGATTCGATCAGCGCGCGTTTCTTCTCCTCGCTGATGCCGAACTCCAGCGTGCCGACGTCGAGCGTATCGACATACACGGTGCGCTTCCAGTCATCGCTGTCCAGATGCACCTTGGTTTGGATGTCCAGCATCACGTTGGCCACCGCCAGGGTGAAATCAAACAGGTTGTTGACCGGCGTGCGCGGGCCGGCCTGACCGGCGGCCTGGGCGATTTCGCCGGCGGAGTCGAGGCGAAGGCCCAGGGTGCGGGTGTTGATGCGTTGGCTGGAGGCGTCGATGTAAGGCGGCGTGGCGGAGAAGTCATAGTCGAACAGTCGCACCGGGTAGTTGTCGATCATGCCGCCGTCGATGCACAGGTCGCCCAGAGTATTGTTCTTCGCCACGAAGGCGAAGGGGAACGACATCGAAATGCGCAGGCCGTCCGCCACTTTCATGCGCGGCGTGGTTCGGTGAGAATAAACCTCTCGCTGGCCGCTGTTGAGGTTGGCGCCGATAAAGTAAATCGACTTGAACCCTTTCGCCGCCTTCATCGCTTCGAACTGCTCGAAGGTGATATCCGGGTTGCCGGTATACTGCTTGATAATATCGCGTGACCATTGATAGAAATAATCGCCGGGCGCGATGCCGTATTGATTAAACAGGCGATAGGCATCCTGGATCGTACCGAAAAAGCCGCCGTTATAATCGAGGAATTTTTTAAAATCCATCGCCGACAGAATTTTGGTGACGTCCGCCGAGCTGCAGCCCAGGCCGACCAGCAGCGCGGCGATGGCGCCCGCCGAGGCGCCGGAGGTTTGCTTGATCTGCGGCATGATGCCTTTGGCTTCCAGCAATTCCAGCGCGCCGCCATAGGCGATGCCTTTTACGCCGCCGCCTTCAAAGACCAGATTTTCGAATTGATAGTTCATGATATTTCCTCACTCGTGGTTTAGGGAGTAAGAAAAATAACGAAGTGGCGAGCGAGAAAATATTGATTGGGGTTGTGTGAGTCGGCAAACAA
Organism: Serratia bockelmannii; assembly: GCF_008011855.1. Taxonomy (GTDB): domain Bacteria; phylum Pseudomonadota; class Gammaproteobacteria; order Enterobacterales; family Enterobacteriaceae; genus Serratia; species Serratia bockelmannii. The sequence goes on along the minus strand of NZ_VOUX01000033.1, from coordinate 1,821,201 downwards.
AATTATTCACAATAAATATATTGTTCATATATTTATCAAAGGCATTTATTAAACAGGCGCATCGGGATTTTTGCGTCAATACTTAGCGCTGTTCAATTCTCGCAAGGAGTCATCATGTTCTGGAAACGTTGTCTGCTGGGCGCGGCGCTGGCCGTTATGTCATTACAGGCCGGGGCCGCCGCGCCGCAGGCTAAAACCCCGACGCCGGGATTTTATCGCATCATGCTGGGCAGTTTTGAAGTGACCGCGTTGTCCGACGGCATCATTCGTTTGCCGGCGGACAAGCTGTTGCTAAACACCACGCCGCAGCAGATCGCCGCCGGGTTGGCCGAGCGGCATCAAAGCCTGCCGGTGGTCACCTCGGTCAATGTCTATCTGATCAATACCGGCGATAAGCTGGTGATGATCGACAGCGGCGCCGGCCAACTGCTGGGCGACGGCCTGGGCAAGCTGGTGGATAACCTGCGCGCGGCGGGTTACCAGCCGGAGCAGGTGGATGAGATCTACCTGACCCACATGCACCCGGACCATCTCGGCGGCCTGACGCACGACGGCAAGGCGGTATTCCCCAATGCGGTGGTGCGCGCCGCCAGCCAGGACGCGGACTTCTGGCTAAGCGCGGACAAACTGAAACAGGCTAGCGCGGGCAGTAAAAGCAACTTCGAACGGGCTCAGGCGGCGATCAAGCCGTATCAGGCGGCCGGTCACTTTAAGCCGTTCAGCGGCGACGGTGAACTGTCGCCGGGCATTGCCGCCTTCGCCGCCCACGGCCATACGCCGGGGCACAGCGTGTATCAGGTGACCAGCCAGGGCAAGAAGCTGTTGCTGTTGGGGGATCTGATCCACGTGGCGGCGGTGCAGTTGCCGCATCCGAAGGTGGCTATCAGCTTTGACAGCGACGCCAAGGCGGCTGTCGCTCAGCGGCTGCGGATATTTGGCGACAGCGCGCGGCAGAGCGAACTGGTGGGGGGCGCACACCTGTCGTTCCCGGGGTTGGGGTATCTGAACCGCCAGGGCGACGGTTACACCTGGGTGCCGTTGAACTACGGCGCGCTGTAAGGGAGATGGCCGCCCAACGGGCGGCCATCGTAAGCGCCTTGGGGACATTGTTCGATAATTTGGGATGATGATGCCAGAGAATCGGGGCTTATTCGCCGTGATAAAGAGTGCATGATTAACGTTACCCTCGTCGTTTTCTTTAAGGATCTCCCGATGAATCAGAAAACTCCCTCCGTCGCCATCGTCACCGGCGCATCGCGCGGTATCGGCGCCGCCATCGCCGAGCGCCTGGCCGCCGATGGCTTTGCCGTCATCATCAACTATTCGGGCAACCCGGCGCCGGCCTATGAGCTGGTGGGCAAGATAGAACAGCGCGGCGGCCGCGCCTTGAGCATCAAGGCCGACGTCAGCGATGCGGCTGCGGTTGCCCAGCTGTTCGACAGCGCCGAACAGGCGTTTGGCGGCGTCGACGTTCTGGTCAATAACGCCGGGGTGATCGCGCTAGCGCCGGTGGCGGACATGCATGATGAAGACGTGGATCGCCTGCTCGACATCAACCTGAAAGGCAGCTTCAATGCGATGCGCGAGGCGGCGAAGCGCCTGCGCGACAACGGCCGCATCATCAACTTCTCTTCCAGCGTGGTGGGGTTGCTGCAGCCGGGTTACGGTATGTATGCCGCCAGTAAGGCGGCGATCGAAGCGCTGACCAGCGTGCTGGCGAAAGAGCTGCGCGGCCGCAATATCACGGTGAACGCCGTCGCGCCGGGGCCGACCGCCACCGGTTTGTTCCTCGACGGCAAAACCCCGGAGCTTATCGAGCGGCTGGCGAAGATGGCGCCGCTGGAGCGTCTGGGCACGCCGGAAGATATTGCCGCGGCGGTGGCGTTCCTTGCCGGGGCTGACGGCGGCTGGATCAACGGACAAACCCTGCGCGCCAACGGCGGCATCATCTGATTGACGACGCGCCGCCGCAGGATCGGGTATCCTGTGGCGGAACTCATCACATCAAGGGCAGCGTATGGCGGGCGACAATCAGCAATTCCAGCACGGCGTGAGATCGCCCTGCGTCAGCCTGTGCCGCATCGACGACGAAACCCAGCAGTGCCGGGGATGCCGGCGCACGCGGGCGGAAATCGCCGCCTGGCCGACCGCCAGCGACGCGGAGAAACGCGCTATTTGGCGGCAGCTTGAGCTGCGTCAATCGGTGAAATAATCCTCTGCATTATTGCGCTGTCAGACTTCATGTAGCACAATTGAGCTACATGTGATTGACCGACGTTGGGAGCGATTATGTCGACGACGACCATCCGTATTCCAGATGAGCTTAAAGCCCGAGTCACCGCTGTTGCCGAGCAGGCTGGCGTGACGTCTCACAGCTTTATTTTGCAGGCAATAGCGGAGAAAACGCAGCAAGAAGAGTTGCGCCGCGACTTTGAGAATGAAGCGGAAAAACGCTATGCCAAGATAATTGCGACGGGAGAGACGGTCTCTTGGAAAGAGATGCGCGGTTATTTGGAAAATTACGCAGCCGGTAACACTGACGCTGTTAAACCTCCGGTAAAAAAATTGGGGCGCTGATGGCAAACGTCGAGTTGGCGCCAGAGGTCAGGGATGATATCGAACGTATTCTCGCTCATTTGGCTCAGTATGGTGCCGTGGATCCAGGGCGGCGCATTCAGGAAATCATCCAGGCGATTGCGGTATTGGAACATAATCCATTGATCGGACGAGCCCTTGGCTCAGGGCTGCGTGAATTGATTATTGGGCAGCAAGTTCGCGGTTATTTGGCGCTCTACAAATATATCCCTGATATCGATACGGCGTTTGTTCTGGCGATCCGTAGTCAGAAAGAACAAGGGTATTGAATGCACGATACCGGCCTGAAAGACCGGTATCGCTGTCATGTTCTCAGAAGTCCCAGTCCTCATCCTCGGTGTTGACCGCCTTGCCGATGACGTAGGACGACCCTGACCCGGAGAAGAAGTCGTGGTTTTCGTCGGCGTTTGGCGACAGCGCCGACAGGATCGCCGGGTTGACCTCCGCCATCGCCGGTGGGAACAGCGCTTCATACCCCAGGTTCATCAGCGCCTTGTTGGCGTTGTAGTGCAGGAAGGTCTTCACGTCTTCCGTCCAGCCGACGCCGTCGTACAGCTCCTCGGTGTAGCGCACCTCGTTGTCGTACAGGTCCTGCATCAGATCGAAGGCGAAATTTTTCACCTGTTGGCGCCGTGCGGCGTCCACTTTCTCCAGCCCTTTCTGGAACTTATAGCCGATATAGTAGCCGTGCACCGCCTCGTCGCGAATGATCAGGCGGATCAGATCGGCGGTGTTGGTCAGCTTGGCGCGGCTGGACCAGTACATCGGCAGGTAAAAGCCCGAATAGAACAGGAACGACTCGAGGAACACGCTGGCGACCTTTTTCAGCAGCGGATCGTCGCTGCGGTAGTGCGCCAGAATGATGCCGGCTTTCTTCTGCAGCGCGCGGTTTTCCTCGCTCCAACGGTAGGCGTCGTCCACGTCCGGCGTTTGGCACAGGGTGGAGAAGATTGAGCTGTAAGAGCGGGCGTGCACCGCCTCCATAAAGCTGATGTTGGAGTACACCGCCTCTTCGTGCGGCGTCAGCGCATCGGCGATCAGGGCCGGCGCGCCGACGGTGTTCTGGATGGTGTCCAGCAGCGTCAGCCCGGTAAACACCCGAATGGTTAGCTGCTGCTCCTTCGGCGTCAGCGTGGCCCAGGACGGGATATCGTTGGACAGCGGTACCTTCTCCGGCAGCCAGAAGTTGGAGGTCAGGCGGTTCCACACCTCCAGATCCTTGTCGTCTTCGATGATGTTCCAGTTGATGGCGCGCACCAGCGGCGCCGATGTTACGGTTGTCATAAGTTGCCTCACAGCGCGCAGGACACGCAGCCCTGCACCTCGGTGCCTTCCAGCGCCATCTGGCGCAGGCGGATGTAGTAAATGGTCTTGATGCCTTTGCGCCAGGCGTAGATCTGCGCGCGGTTGATGTCACGGGTGGTGGCGGTATCGCGGAAGAACAACGTCAGCGACAGCCCCTGATCGACGTGCTGCGTCGCGGCGGCATAGGTATCGATGATTTTTTCCGGGCCAATCTCGTAGGCATCCTGGTAATACGCCAGGTTGTCGTTGGTCATGTACGGCGCCGGGTAGTAAACGCGGCCGATCTTGCCTTCCTTGCGGATCTCGATACGCGAGACGATCGGATGGATGCTGGAGGTGGCGTTGTTGATGTACGAGATGGAACCGGTCGGCGGCACCGCCTGTAGGTTCTGATTGTACAGCCCGTGCATCATCACCGACTGGCGCAGCGCGCGCCACTCGTCGCGGCCCGGAATGGCGATGTCGGCGGCGGCGAACAGCTCGCGCACCCGCTCGGTCTGCGGCAGCCAGTCGCGTTCGGTGTACTTGTCGAAGTACTCGCCGCTGGCATAGCGCGAGTGCTCAAAGCCGTCGAACGCGGCGCCACGTTCTATCGCCAGCCGGTTCGAGGCGCGGATGGCGTGATAGGCCACGGTATAGAAATAGAGGTTGGTGAAGTCGATGCCTTCTTCCGAGCCGTAGAAAATGCGCTCGCGCGCCAGGTAACCGTGCAGATTCATCTGGCCCAGGCCGATAGCGCGGGCGCTGCGGTTGCCCTCGGCGATCGACGGCACCGAGCGGATATCGCTCATGTCGGCCACCGCGGTCAGCGCGCGGATCGCGGTCTCGATCGCCTTGCCGAAGTCCGGCGCGTCCATGGTTTTGGCGATGTTCAGCGAGCCGAGGTTGCAGGAGATGTCCTTGCCGATGCGATCGTAGCTCAGATCTTCGTGATACGTACTGGCGCGGTTGACCTGCAGGATCTCCGAACACAGGTTGCTCATGTTGATGCGCCCGGCGATCGGGTTCTCCCGGTTGACCGTGTCCTCGAACATCACGTAGGGGTAACCGGATTCGAACTGGATCTCCGCCAGCACCTGGAAGAACTCGCGCGCGTTGATGCGCGACTTGCGGATACGCTTTTCGTCCACCATCTCGCGGTATTTTTCACTGACGCTGATTTCAGACAGCGGCGTGCCATACACCCGTTCGACGTCGTAGGGCGAGAACAGGTACATCTCTTCGTTGTTCTTCGCCAGCTCGAAGGTAATATCCGGGATCACTACCCCCAGCGACAGCGTCTTGATGCGGATCTTCTCGTCGGCGTTTTCCCGCTTGGTGTCGAGAAAACGCAGGATGTCCGGGTGGTGGGCGTTGAGATACACCGCGCCGGCCCCCTGGCGCGCGCCGAGCTGGTTGGCGTAGGAGAAGGCGTCTTCGAGCATTTTCATGATCGGAATGACGCCGGAGGACTGATTCTCGATGCGCTTGATCGGCGCGCCCACCTCGCGAATATTGCTCAGCATGAAGGCCACGCCGCCGCCGCGTTTCGACAGCTGCAGCGCGGAGTTCACCGCCCGGCCGATCGATTCCATATTGTCTTCGATGCGCAGCAGGAAGCAGGAGACCAGCTCACCGCGCTGGCGTTTGCCGCAGTTGAGGAAGGTCGGCGTGGCCGGCTGGAAGCGGCCCGAAATCATCTCCTCCACCAGATCCTGCGCCAGGGCGGTGTCGCCCGCCGCCAGCGTCAGCGCCACCATGCACACCCGGTCTTCGTAGCGTTCCAGATAGCGCTTGCCGTCGAAGGTTTTGAGCGTATAGCTGGTGTAGTACTTGAAGGCGCCGAGGAAGGTCTCGAAGCGGAATTTCTTGGCGTAGGCCTGCTGGAACAGCTGCTTGATAAACGGGAATTCATACTGCGCCAGCACCTGCGGCTCGTAGTAGCCTTCCTCCACCAGATAGCGCAGCTTTTCCTCCAGGTTATGGAAGAACACGGTGTTTTGGTTGACGTGCTGCAGGAAGTAGTGCCGCGCCGCCAGCCGATCTTTATCGAACTGGATCCGGCCTTCCGCATCGTAAAGATTGAGCATCGCGTTGAGCGAATGGTAATCCAGCGCGCCCGTCTCGGGCCTGGTCAGTTCTGTCGTTGCCAAAATGCGGTTACTCCCTGTCTAACGTTTTCAACGTCTTGCGTCGTGCCGAGCAGCTCGAAGCGGTACAAAAAAGGCACCTGGCATTTTTTGGCGATGATGTCGCCGGCGATGCCGTACGCTGCGCCGAAGTTGGTGTTCCCAGCGGCGATGACGCCGCGCAGGTATGAACGGTTTTGCGGAACGTTGAGAAAGCGGATCACCTGGATCGGCACCGCGCCGACGGCGCTGCCGCCGCCATAGCTGGGTACGATCAAGATATAGGGTTGTTCCATCAGCAATTTGCTGCGGGCGCCGGCGATCGGAATGCGGATCGCCGGCAGGCCCAGTTTCTCAACGAACCGATGGGTGTTCTCCGAACTGCTGGAGAAATAGACCAGCGGATTCATCGTCGAGCCTCAGCAGGTGAGCGCCAGCGCGCCGATTTTGTCCGGCCGGAAACCGGACCAGTGGTCGTCACCGGCGATAATGACCGGAACTTGCTGATAACCTAAGGATTTAACGTGGTTCAGCGCCTGCTGATCCTGGGTGAGGTCGATCACCTGATAATCAATCCCCTGTTTATCAAATGCGCGATAAGTGGCGTTGCACTGGACACAGTCCGGTTTACTGTAAATAATAATGCTCATGATTCGCATTTACCTTTAGGCTGAAGGAAAGGCGGGCAAGTCAGATAACGGAGCATCGTTCCTGGCGTTTCTGACGGCGTTATCAACCGAACGACATTCCCTGCGGTTGACTCATAAAATACTATATGTAGATATTTGTTTTATCAACCACGCTATATATGGTGTTTTGTGGGATTGAGTGCGCAGGCCGCGCTGGGGCTGGAAAAGGCGAGGGAAAAATTTTTTGCGGGTGAGAAATTCCCCCTCTCAGCGAAGAGGGGGAGTCGAGCGCATTACTGACGCATGCTGACGGCCAGACGATTAAAGGCGTTCATGATGCTGATGGCGAAAGTCAGATCGGCGATCTCGGTATCGCTGAAGTGCGCTTTCAGCGCCTCGAAAGCGCTGTCCGGCGCGCCGGTGGCGGCGATCAGCGTCACTGACTCGGCCCATTCCAGCGCGACGCGCTCGCGCTCGCTGAATTCATGGCTGACGCGCCAGCCCGCCAGCGTATCCAGCTTGGCATGGCTGAAGCCGCTTTCACGTAGCGCTTTGCCGTGCATGTCCAGGCAGTAGGCGCAGCCGTTGATCTGCGAAACGCGCATAAACATCAACTCGATGGTCGCCTTGTCCAGGGCGCCTTTCTCCAGCGCCATCAGCGCGCCCACCATATTTTTGTACGGGGCGGGCGCCAGCTCGGCATAGTTCAAACGTTGCTTAATCATGGTCAACCTCAATCGGTAGTAACGAAATCATGGCGCTACTTTAGCGGCCTTATGGTCTATGCTATAGGGCCATAAAATGATTATTTAACCGGGCCATGATGCCAACTTTCCTGACCTCGCTGCGGCTGGACAGCCGGCTCGCCGAGCCGCTGTACCGGCAGATTTACCAGCGGATTAAAGACGCCATTACCCAGGGCAGCCTGGCGGCAGGCAGCCGGTTGCCCTCAGTGCGCGGGTTGGCGAGCGATCTGGGCGTGGCGCGCGCTACGGTGGAAAGCGCCTACGCGCAACTTATTGCCGAAGGTTTCTTGCAGAGCCGCGGGCAGGCGGGCACCTATGTCTCGCCACAGCTGCCACACATGCCGCCGGGCGCGGTCCCCGCTGCGCCACCGCTGGCGGCAATGGCGCCCGATCCGCTGCAGCCGCAAGGCATGCTGCAGCCTTTCCAGCTGGGGGTACCGGCGCTGGACGCGTTTCCACGGGCGCTGTGGCAGCGCATTGTCGCCCGCCAGCTGCGCGGTTCCACGGTGGCTTCTCTGGCACTGCCGCCGGCCGGCGGCCTGCCTGAACTGCGTGAGGCGATCGCCCATTACCTGCATTTGTCGCGCGGCATCAGCTGTCGGCCGGAGCAAATTTTCCTCTGTGCCGGTTATCCGGCGTTGTTGGACTGGGTGACGGAGACGCTGTTACATGCCGGCGACGCGGTATGGATCGAAGATCCCGGCTATCCGGTCACGCGTCCGCTGCTGCTGGCCGCCGGCGTCAGGCCGGTCGCCGTGCCGGTGGATGAACAGGGCATGGACGTGGCCGCGGGTATGCTGACGGCGCCTGAGGCGCGGCTGGCGGTGGTGACGCCGACCCATCAAAGCCCGCTCGGCGTCTCGCTCAGCCTGGCGCGGCGCATGGCGCTGCTCGACTGGGCGCAGCAGCGCGGGGCCTGGATCCTCGAGGATGACTACGACAGCGAGTTTCGCTATCACGGGCGGCCGCTGCCGCCGCTGAAAAGCCTCGATGTTCAGGGTCGGGTGCTGTACGCCGGCACCTTCAGCAAAACGCTGTTCCCGGCGCTGCGCATGGCTTATCTGGTGGTGCCCGTCGGTCTGACGGAAACATTCGCGCGCAGCAGCCGGCTGCGTGGCTGCGGTTGCCCGCCGCTGCTGCAGGCCGGCGTGGCGGATTTTATCCGGCAAGGGCATTTCTATCGCCACCTGAAACGCATGCGGCCGTTGTACCGCCAGCGGCGCGAGTGGCTGACGCAGGCGTTGGAGCGGCAGCTGGGGGCGTGGCTGACGACGGTGCCGCAACAGGGCGGCATTCAGCTGTTGGCCCGGCTGCGCGACGGCTTGGCGGATGCGCCGTTGGCGGCGCAAGCCTGGCAGCAGGGGCTGGCGGTGCAGGCGTTGTCTGACTGGCGAATCGACCATCCGGTGGGGCAAGGGTTACTGCTGGGGTTCGCCAATTTCAGCCGGCGAGAGGAGGCGGAGCGGGCGGTACAGGGGCTGGCACAGCTGTTTAAACACGCAAATTAAACGGCCCGCGATTTCCGCGGGCCAGACGCACATCTGTTTTATCTTTATGACTGCAGGGGTGTTAACGCCGGGCCAGCAGCACGCCGAGCACGATGCCGACGGCGGCACCGATCCCTACGCCCTGCCAAGGTTTGTCACGCACATAGCTGTCGGCTTGATCGACGGCGTCGCGCGCATGCTGTGTCAGACTGGTGGAGCCATTGAACCGCGCCCGAGCGTCGCGCAGCACGCCTTTCGCCTTGCTGTGCAGCTCTTTCAGTTCCTCTTTGGTCTTGTCACCGGACTCGCGCAACACTTCATCCAGCGTATCGGCCAACAGAGTGACGTCCTGATCGATATCGCGTTCTGTTCTTTCCGCTTTCTTAAACATTCAGCTCTCCATTTCGACACATGTCTTTTAAGTGTAGACCATGCCGAGATTTGTGTGGCCGATCACGGAAAAAAACCGCCGTCACGCAGGTGTTTGCCGGCGCGTGGGCTTTGTACATTTGGTTACTCGGCGAAACCAATCACTCACGGAAGCGGCGGTTTGATTCCACTAGTATCTGTTTCAACGGCTCCACCGGGGCTTACCGAAACAACACTCTGAGGATTTAAAGATGAAAAAAGTATTAGCGCTGATCGTTGCTGCCACTATGGGTCTGTCTTCTGTTGCTTTCGCTGCTGATACCGCAGCTACTGCTCCGGCTACCACCACCGCGCCAGCTGCGACCACCACTACCGCTGCGCCAGCGGCTGCTGCTGAAAAAGCGCCAGCTAAAGCAACGCATCACAAGAAAGCCAAGCACCACAAAAAAGCGCCAGCCCAGAAAGCTCAGGCCGCTAAAAAGCACCACAAAAAAGCGCCAGCTCAGAAAGCCCAGGCTGCTAAAAAACACCACAAAAAAGCGCCAGTGCAGAAAGCTCAGGCCGCTAAAAAACACCACAAAAAAGCCGGTAAAAAAGCTTAATTAAGTGATGGTTGCGGAACCGGAAGGTTCCGCACTCTCCAGCCCGTATTCCAGACACCCGGTTCTTCCGGGTGTCTTCTTTTGAGGCGACGCACGATGATCCATCGCTATCTGTTTGAAGTCATTTTCAGCGCGGTAACCCTGTGTGGGGTGATCGTCGGTTGGGAATTGTTTTTGGCCGGCAGCTTCCTGTGATCATTGCGCTGCGGCAGTTTCGTGCAAATGCCGCCAGCCGAGCGCGTCGGGCAGGCGTTCAAACACCACCGTGGAGTAGCGCAGCGTGGCGCTTTGTCCCGGCAGACTCTGTTTTTCCCGGTAGCTGACTACCGCGCCCGTCGGCCATTCGGCCACCAGCTTCATCTCTTCTATCTCGATTTCCAATCCCGGTTTGGCGGCGCGATGCGCGCGGAAAAAAGCGCACAGCGCGGTGAAATCCAGCGGCGCGCCGTTCAGCGCGATCATGCTGAATTCCGGCGTAAAGCGCGCCAGCAGCGCTTGCTCTTCTCCGGCGCCTTTGCCCAGCCAGCGTTCAATGGCGATGTGGGCGTCGATCACTTCGGTAAAATACGGGTTCATAAAGCATCCTGTTGAGCGTTGAGTTGGCGCACGATGGCGCGGTTGGCGAGGCGCAGGCACAGCAACAGCGGGATAAATACGCTGGCGCCCGCCAGAATGAAGCAGGTTCGGTAGGCCGCCGCGGGCGGCAACACGGTCAGCAGCAGATTCAGCAGCAGGCTGAGCAGCGCCACGCCGAGGCAAAAACTGAGCTGGCGGTTGATGTTCCACAGCGCGCTGGCGTCCGCCAATTGGCCGTCGGGGATCTGCAGGAACGCGCTGCTCTGTGCGGTGCTGCTGCACAGGCTGCCGCCAAACCCCATCAGGGCGAAGGCGGCAATCTGCAACGCGTGCTGCCCGGCCAGGTCGATCTGCGCCAGCGTCAGCATGCCGGCGCCTTGCAACAGACAGCCGGCGATCAGCAGCGGCCGCGGGCCGAGGCGGTTAAAGCTTTTGCCGGTCAGCGTGATGGCCAGGAACGACGCCAGCGCCCAGGGCAGCATCAGGCCGCCGACCTGTGCGGCGGGCATCCCCAGCTGGTTTTGCAAATACAGCATCGCCACCAGGCTGACGCCGATGAACAGGCCGGGAATGCACAAATAAACCGCCATGGCGTTGCGCAGCAGCGGATCGGCGACCAGCCGCAGGTTCAGCAGCGGCTGCGGGGTACGCAGGCTATGGCGCAGATAATAGGCCAGCACCAGCAGACCGGTGGCCAGCAGCGCCGCGCCGGAAGCTTGATGGCCGGCTTCGCTCAGCCGGGTCAGGCCGAGCAGCAGCAGCGTCAGCGCCGCGCAGGCGCTCAGTAATCCTGTCGCGTCGAGCGGTTTGCGCGCCGCCGTCGGCGTTTCCGCACGCAGCCACAGCGCCGCCAGCGCCAGTGCCAGGGCCGCCAGCGGCAGGTTGGCGAAAAACACCCAGCGCCAGTCCAACCGATCGACGAGCCAGCCGCCCAGCGCCGGTGACAGCGCCGGTGCCAGCAGCCCCACCAACATGATGGCGGCCGACAGCCCGGCGCGTTCATGGCTGCGGTACAGCTGATAGGTCAGCGTTTGGCCGATGGGGATCAGCAAGCCGCCGCCCATGCCCTGCAGGGTGCGCCAGCCGATCAGCGCGCCGATGCTGTCGGCGTTGCCCGCGCCGAGGGTGGCCAGCATGAACAACGCCAGCGACAGCAGAAACACCCGCCGTCCGCCGATGCGCTGCGCCAGCCAGGCGCTGAGCGGGATCACCAGCGTCAGGCCGAGAATATAGCCGTTGCTGACCCACGCCAGTTGGCTGACCGACGCCCGCATCACCTGGCCGATGGCGGGGTAGGCGACGTTGGCGATAAACATATTGATCAGATCGACGAAAAAGCCGAGCAGATAGACGATTGCCACTTTGCTGCGATAAGACATGGTGCCTCCGGTTGAAGGCGAGCAGTGTATCGGGGGGAAAAGTGCGGATAAATCGGCGGCGGGCAATTACACTGTCAAAATGATTTTGACAATAAGGGCGACGAAATGCTGAATTTGCAGCGTCTGGCGATCTTTGCGGCAGTGGTGGAAGCGGGCAGCTTTACCGCGGCGGCGGCGGCGCTGGGACAAACCAAGGCGGTGGTGAGCTTTAACGTCAAGCAGCTGGAGAACGAGCTGGGGGTGTCACTGCTGGCGCGCAGCACCCGGCGGCTGTCGCTGACCGATGCCGGCGAACGCTTCTACCAGCGCAGCCTGCAGCTGCTGCAGGAGGCGGAAAATGTGCTGGACGACGTGCGTCGCGATCATCACGGGCTGAGCGGCGTGCTGCGTATCACCAGCACGCCGGAGTACGGCGCCCAGGTGGTGGTGCCGGCGCTGGCGGCATTTTCGCGACAGCATCTGCGGCTGCGCATCCAGCATGTCTCTTCTTCTTATCATGCCGATCTGATCTCTGAGCGCTTCGACGTGGCGATCCGTCTGGGCCAACTGGCGGATTCCAGCCACCGCGCGGTGCTGATCGACAGCTTTGCCATTTTTCCGGTGGCGTCGCCGGGTTATCTGGCCGACCGGCCGATTCATTCGCTGACGGATCTGGCGCAGGCGCAGTGGATCGCCCACAGCCGGCTCAGTTCGCCGCTCAGCTGGCAGGTGGTCACGCCGCAGCGCGACGCGGTGCTGTTCAAGGTTGCGGACGCCGCCACGCTTACCGGCGACAGCGCTGCGGCATTGTTGGCGTTCGCCCTGCATGGCGCCGGGGTGGCGCTGCTGCCGGCGTGGCTGGCGCAGCCCGACATCGATGCCGGCAGGCTGCAGCGGTTACTGCCGGATCACCGTTTCCCTGAGCAGAGCATCTATGCGCTCTACCCGAATACCCGTCACGTGCCGGAGAAGGTGCGGGCGTTTATCGATTTTCTGCGCGCGCGGGTGGCGGCAAAATCGTTAGCGAAATAATAATTCGTTATAACTCTCTCATTTATCATCAAATCTCATCGGGGTATGCTGGAGGGCTTCGTCTACCCCGTCCGATGCGAGCCACCTTCGATGACCGCAGAAAATAACCTCCAGCTGAACCGACGTATTTTGTCCGTGGTGATGTTCACCTTCGTCTGCTACCTGACCATCGGCCTGCCGCTGGCGGTGTTGCCGGGATTTGTGCATGACCACCTGGGCTACAACTCGGTGTTGGCGGGCCTTATCATCAGCGCGCAATACTTCGCCACGCTGTTCAGCCGCCCGCACGCCGGGCGTTACGCCGATCAGCTGGGGCCGAAGAAGGTGGTGCTGTTCGGCCTGGCCTGCTGCGGTGCCAGCGGCCTGTTTTACGCGCTGGCGTTCGGCGTTGACGGTTACCCGTGGCTCAGCCTGCTGTTGCTGTGCGTGGGGCGGGTGTTTCTCGGCGTCGGCGAAAGCTTCGCCAGCACCGGTTCCACGCTATGGGGCATCGGCCGGGTCGGGGCGATGCACACCGCGCGGGTGATTTCCTGGAACGGCGTTGCCACCTACGGGGCGATGGCGGCCGGGGCGCCGCTTGGCGTGTACCTGAATCAGCAGTGGGGATTGGCCGGGGTGGCGGCGCTGATCGTGCTGGCGGTTGCGGTGGCGCTGCTGTTGGCGAGCGGCAAGCCGGACGTCTCGATCGCCGCCGGGCAGCGCATCGCCTTTAGCGCGGTGTTCGGCCGCATCTGGGCCTATGGTCTCGGTCTGGCGATGGGCACCGTCGGTTTCGGCGTGATCGCCACGTTCATCACACTTTACTATGCCGACAAAGGCTGGAGCGGCGCGGCGTTTTCGCTGACGCTGTTCAGCTGCGCCTTCGTCGGCATTCGCCTGATCTTCAGCAACGTCATTAACCGCCACGGCGGGTTGAAGGTGACGCTGGCGTCGTTTCTGGTCGAGATCGTCGGGCTGCTGTTGATCTGGCAGGCTGGTGAGCCCTGGATGGTGCAAACCGGCGCGTTGCTGGCCGGCGCCGGTTTCTCGCTGGTGTTCCCGGCGCTGGGCGTCGAGGCGGTGAAACAGGTGCCGCCGCAGAACCAGGGCACGGCGCTCGGCACCTATTCGGCGTTCCTCGACCTGGCGCTGGGCATCACCGGCCCGCTGGCCGGGCTATTGATCGGGCAGACGGGCGTGCCGTCGATCTATCTGGCGGCGGCGCTGCTGGTGGCGCTCGGGGTGTTGCTCACCCTGCGCCTGCTGCAACGCAGCCGGGCCTGATTCAGGAATAGTCCGAAACCCGGATTCCTTCCCAGAAAATCATTGTTTCGGTGAATGATTACGGTAAGGTCGCTCAGCGGTCCAGAATGAGAGGAGGAATCGATGTATTTACGGCCGGATGAAGTGGCTAAAGTGTTGGAGAATACCGGCTTTGAGCGTGATTATGTCACCGATCAGGCCTATGGTTACCGCAAGGGCGCACACTACGTGTATGTGAATCGCGAAGCGCGGATGGGCAGAACCGCGTTGGTGATCCACCCGGCGCTGAAAGAGAGAAGCGTGCATTTCGCCACGCCGACCTCCCCGGTGCGCTTCAGCGAGCAGTATCTGGAGTTTCCCCTGGATTTAAGCAGCGACACCCCGAACCAGCGCTACGGCATCGCACACGGCTTCAGCTCGCGCGAAGCGCTTTCGCGCTACCTTTACAGCATGTTCCTGTAATCGGTCCCCCGACCCGGGGGACGCTATCAGCCGTGGGCCAACGCTTCGCGGTTGAAACGCTCGTTGTAGGCGCGGCGGAATTGCGCCAGTTCAAACGCATCAATATCCAGATCGGCGAAGTAAAACAGCGCCGCTTCGGTGTGCTCGGCGTGTAGCTCCGGTGACAGCCCGGCGCGCAGCAGCACGTCACGCCACAGGGCAATCTGCTCGTCGTCCGCCTGTTTGATAAACGTCAGGTAGATGAACAGCAGATAAGCCGCCTGGTGCATCTCTTCGGTGTAGCCGTTGTTCAGCATGCGGATAAAGGTCTGGCTTTGGCGGCCGCCCATTTCCTGGATCATCGATTCGATCAGCATCGGCTTGACCCTCAGCAGATGGGCCAGCGAATCGATGGCTTTGCGGGTGTCGGACGTCAAGATGCGGTAACCGATAATGAATACGACGATCAGGGCGGCGAGGATGATCCAGGTCATTTAGGCTTTATTACACTCTCAATACGCCAGAAGAGGGGCGGGAGGCGCTGTGCGACAGCGCCCGCTATCAATGCTGTTCGCCGCTGAAATTACCGACCGCGCTCTGTTGGCGCAGGTGGTGATTGAAGGTGGCCGCGTCTTTGGCCAGCGCGTCCAGATGGGCGCCGAGCATTTTGATCTGCTTGACTAGCGCATGCTGTTCCGGCACCGAACTGGCGGTGCTCAGTTTGCGCGCCAGTTGTTCATTCTGCGCCCGCAGCGCGGCTTCGCGCTGTTTGGCTTCTTCCAGCAGTTGCTGCAGCGCCTGGTAGCTCTGCTGCCATTCGCGGTGTTGCCGTTCGAAGCTGCTCTGCAACTCATTCATCGCATTTTGAAACTGGATTTCCAGCTCGCGCATTGTCATGGGCTCGATCCTTTGCGGCACTCAATGATGGCTTAGCAGTATAGCGAAAACTGTTCGCAAGCTCACCCGTTGACGACAAATGAGACAAATGCCGCTGACAATTCCCGGCTTGCAACCGCGCCAAGGCGTCTTACAATCGACCCCATTCCCAGCCGTAAAGGCTGCCGTTCAAGAGAGGTGGAACATGAGCGAGCAGGAAAAAGACTTTTTTGAACAGGCGATGGCGGACGTGGTGCCGCTGGAGAGCGGACGGCAGACGCTGTACCTCAAGCCGCAGGCGGCGGTGGACAAAAGCGCGCGGCGCGAAGCGCAGCGGCTGCGGCAGGAAAACTTCCTCAGCACCGATTTTCTCGAGGTGATCCCCTGTGAACAGCCGCTGGAGTTCAAAGGGGAAGGCATTCAGCAGGGCGTGCTGGACAAACTGCGCAACGGGCGTTACCCGCCGCAGGCGTCGCTGAACCTGCTGCGTCAGCCGGTTGAAGCCAGCCGGCAGGCGCTGTTCCGTTTCATTATGCAGGCGGAGGCGCAAAATCTGCGTTCGCTGCTGATCGTGCACGGCCGCGGGCGGCAGAACGAAAGCCATCCGAATATCGTGCGCAGTTACGTCGCCAAATGGCTGGCGCAGTTTGAGCAGGTGCAGGCGTTTTGCCGCGCCTTACCGCGCGACGGCGGCGAGGGCGCTTGTTATGTCACGTTGCGTAAATCGGCGCAGGCCAAGGCAGAAAACTTTGAGCGCCACGCCAAGCGCAGTCGTTGAAAGGATAGCCGAAATAAAATGGCCGGCGAATATCGCCGGCCATCGATGAATTATTTATTAAATATTTTATAGTCCAGCGAATAACGGCCGGCGCCGGTTACCGCCAGCAACAGCAAACCACCAATGATGCTGATGTTTTTAAAGAAGTTAATTTCGTTGCCCATCATTTCCATGCCGGTCATTTTCCAGAACGGATGGCCGATAAACGCGGTGCCCAAAACATACAGGGCGAAAATGACCGCGATAGGCCGAGTAAACAGGCCGAGAATAAGCGCGATGCCGAAAATAAACTCCACCACCACGGCAACGATCGCCGCCAAATAAGGCATCGGCGTGCCGTAGCCTTCCATCGCCGTGACGGTTGCACCGAAGTTGACCAGTTTCATCCAGCCGAAAATGATAAACAGAACCATCAGTAGAATACGGGACAGCAGAATTACGCCGTCTTTTGAGCTATCACCCATTTCGAACTCCTTAGCCACTGTCGGAATTATGTTGTCTTACTGAATAAAGATTAGAACAATTTACGTTTTTTTCTAGCGGCGACGGGCGGTTGCGCCACTTTTTTCGTTGGGTGAGACGCGTGGTGAAGCCAACGGCATTGCCTATACTTGAGCCTGGAGCAAAAACAATAAAACAGGCAATGTGAGGCCAAGATGGATGAGGAATTGACCGCCGCCGGTTACCGTCGTTATTCCGGCGACAAGATTGACGTTTATTTTAACAGCGCGATATGCCGCCATTCCGCCAACTGCGTGCGAGGCAACGCGGCTATATTCACCTTGAACCGCCGGCCGTGGATTATGCCGGACAATGCCGAGCCGGCCGAGGTGAAACGCGTTATCGACACCTGCCCCAGCGGCGCACTGAAATATAGGGAGAAATAATATGGATCATAAAATACTGGCAGACGAGAAGCGTTTTTATATCAATGATGAGCAGGGCAAGCTGATCGCCGAGATCTCTTTCGTGCCGAGCGGCGACAAGCTGACCATAATCGATCACACCTGGGTGGATGAGTCATTGAAGGGGCTGGGCGTCGGCAAAAAGCTGGTGGCGTTGGTGGTGGAGAAAATGCGCGCGGAGCAGCGTAAAATCATTCCGCTATGCCCGTTCGCCAAGCATGAGTTCGATACCACCCCAGCCTATCAGGACATTCGCGCCTGAGGCGATAACGGGGCGCGGCGCGCCCCGGTCATTCAGCAGACGCCGAAATCGCCGTCTTCGTGGTACAGCGCCACGTCGCTGGCCTGCACTTCCGTGCGCTGCTCTTTACCCAGTTCATTCCAGCTGCAAACCAGGGTTTCGCCGTCGATCGCTACCACGGTCATCTTTGGGCCGCCGGTGGTGCGTTGTACAAAATCACCGATATTGAATGCCATGCGTTCCTCCACAACAGATTAAACCTCATCTATTGATAACACAGAATGGCGCCGCCGTTGGCAGGTGTTTCGTTATGTATTAAATTATACAGCGATTATCACCAGGGAGAGCAGACTAACATGCCGGGATTATTGATGTTTTATGTGGGCGGTACGGCGCCGGGCGCCAATATTGAGTTGCACGACGTGCAGTTTGCGGCGGCGGATGGGCCGGAAGAGGCGTATCCGCTGCTGCGTGAAAAATGGTTCGGCGATAAGCGCAAGGTGCATGTCGACGGCTATGCGCGCATCGACTGGGCGGACGGTTACGACGTGAGTCTGGAGCCCGCGCCGTTCACCGGTGAAGAGAAGCTGTTTTTCGTCAACGTGGGCGGCTACCGCAGCGATGAGCTGGCGGAATTGCACCAGTTCGGCCTGTTTGTGGCGCGCTCCGCCGACGAGGCGAAGGAGAAAGCCAAACGGGTACTGCTGACGGACAGCGCGCAGCAGCACAAGGATGACCTGGCCGACGTGGACGACTGCCTGCTGCTGCAGTCGCTGCAGGGCTACCACGTTCATTTGCGCGCCAACCCGCACGGCAAACCGGCCCGGCCGCTGTGGCAGGGGTATCTGCCAATCGGCGAACCCGCGTTATAACGCCGCCAGCGCCTGCAGCTGTTGCCGCAACCAGCGGCAGGCCTCCGGCCGGCCGTTCTTGCGGTGCAGGTAGATTTTGATCTGATACGGCGGCACCGGAAACGGCAGGGGATGGATATCCAGCGCCGCCGCCTGCCGCAATTTTTGCGCGGCGTAACGCGGCATGCTCATCACCAGTTCGCTGTCGGCGACGATGAACGGCGCGCCCAGCAGCGAAGGCGTGCGGATGGCGATATCGCGTTGCAGCCCCAGTTTGTCGAGCTGGTAGTCAATGACGCCACGCTGTTCGTTCCACGGTGTCACCACCAGATGACGCGCCTGCAGGTAGTTTTCCAGCGTCAGCTCGCCGTATTTTGCGCTGAGGGCGGGTGAACAAATCGCCACATACTCATCCTCCAGCCAGTTCACCTCGTCGATCTCCGGGTAGCTTTCGCCGTCGGTTTCGGTAAAGCCCAGCGCGAAGTCGATGCGCCCCGCCAGTAGATCGTTCAGCGCCACCTTGCGCTCGGAATAGCGCAGCTGAAACGACAGCCCAGGCGCCAGGCGCTGCATCTGCGCCATCAGTGCGGGAAACACCGCGAAAGCGGTGTAATCGGTAATGGCGAAGGTGAAGCTCTCCCGGCTTTCGGCGGGGACGAAGCGCGGGCGCGGATGCAGCCCTTTGGCCAGCAGCGCCAGACTTTCGCTGACGGTCGGGGCCAGGCTGTCGGCATACACCGTCGGGTGCATGTCGTTGCCGACCCGGTAGAACAGCTCGTCTGCCAGCGCCTTGCGCAGCCGGATCAGCGCGTGGCTCAACGCCGACGCACTGAGGGCCAGCTCTGCTGCGGCGCGCGTCACCGATCGCAGCCGATACACTGCTTCGAACACCAGTAGCAGGTTGAGATCGAGACGCTTCAAATCCAGATGCATGATATTCATTACCTGTTGATAAAAATGCAGTTCATACAGTATTTGAGGCGCGATATGCTGGCAAGCACAGTCATCAACACACTCAGGATTTGCCATGACCATTGAGATTTATCCGGCGCAAAAAAGCGACGCCAAACTGATTCTGGATATGATTATCGAGCTGGCAGTGTACGAAAAGGCGCGCGAACAGGTGCTGGCCAGCGTGGAAGACATCGAACGCAGCCTGTTTGGGCCGGGCGCCTGTTCCGAAGCGCTGATTTGTACGGTGAACGGCGAGCCGGCGGGTTATGCGGTGTTCTTTATGAGTTACTCCACCTGGCTGGGTAAAAATGGCATCTATCTGGAAGACCTGTACGTGGCGCCGAAGCATCGCGGCGCGGGCGCCGGTAAAAAGCTGCTGCGACACATCGCCCAGCTGGCGTGCGAACGGCAGTGCGGTCGCCTGGAATGGAGCGTGCTGGACTGGAACCAACCGGCCATCGATTTCTACCTCAGCATCGGCGCGCAGCCGCAGGGCGAGTGGGTGCGCTATCGTATGGAAGGCGAGGCGCTGACGCACTTCGCGGCGCACGGGGCGGCGTTGCCGGCACAATAGCCGTTGGGGGGAGGCGGCCTCCCCAACTGTGGTGATGTGAACGGTTTACTGCGGATCAATCAGGCGGGTTTGCGGGCGGCGAGAATGAAGATCATCGGGCGCTCCTGCTCTTCGCCCAGCGCCGAATTAGCGGCGATTTGCTGCGCGCTGGGGCTCCATTCGTTCAAATGCTGGATGATAAACCCTTGCTGCGCCAGCGGGTTGATATAGCCGCCAAGCGTGCGGTGCTGCTTGATGACGCCTTCCGCCAGCCAGTTGGAAACGCGCTGGCCTTCTCGCTGGTAACCGTTGACCGGCCAGGATTTCTGCCCGTTGCCGTCGGTCAGCCAGCCCTGCTGCGCCGGGGCGGTGTAGATCGGGTGTTCGGCGGTGAAGATGAACTGCCCGCCGGGTTTCAGTGCGGCGTACACCGTGGCGAACAGCGCGGGCAAATCCTCGAGGTAGTGCAGCGTCAGCGAGCTGTAGACCAGATCGTAACTTTCCGGCGGCAGCTGCAGCTGCGCCAAATCCTGCCGACGGTACTCGATGCCCGCGTCGGCGGTCATCTCCCGCGCCTTGGCCAGCATTTTTTCCGAGACGTCCAGTCCCAGCACGTCGGCGGCGCCCTGTTCGCGCGCGCTGCGGCAAAACCAGCCGTAGCCGCAGCCGAGATCGACCACGCTTTTGCCCTGCAAATCCGGCAGGATGCGGCGGATGGCGGGCCATTCCGGCGCGCCGTCCAGGCCGTGCTGCGAGCGGCTGAGCTGCGCATAGCCGTCGAAGAAGGCCTGATTGTCATAGATGTTTTGCGTCATGATGACTCCTTAGTGAATGACGGCGGCGGAATGCCGCTGCCATACCGTGCATATTGCTGCATAATTCTACGCTGACAACATGAATAACGGGAATGACGATGGACATGATTTCGGTGCGGCAAGCGCCCGAGCTGGCGCCGCGCGCCATTGCGTATTTTCAGCGGCACTGGGCCACGGCAGAGACGCTGATGATGTATGAAGACGCCATCAACCGCAGCCTCGGCGCCGCCAACCCGCTGCCGCAGTGGTACCTGCTGATGGAAAATGACCAGATCCTCGGCTGCGCGGGGCTCATCACCAACGACTTTATCAGCCGTGGCGAGCTGTATCCCTGGCTGTGCGCGCTCTATGTAGAGGAAGCGCAGCGCGGCCGGGGCTACGGCGCCAAACTGATTGAGCATGTGGCGGCGGAAACCCGCCGGCTGGGCTTCCCGCAGCTGCACCTGTGCACCGATCTGGAGGGGTACTACGAGCGCAGCGGCTTCGTTTACAACGGGCTCGGGTATCACCCCTGGGGCGAAGCCTCACGGGTCTATTCACGGGTGCTGTGATCGCCGCCGCCGGGGGCGAGCAAGACAAATCTGACTTTTCTTTCACCTCATCGCGCAACGCGGGTTACACTGGCCGCTTGTTCACCACCGACCGGGTTAATTCGCCGCTGCGATGAGAGTGCCACGTCAGCTACAGCAACGCTTTACCGCCTGTATCGCCATTATGGCGGTGCTGTTGCTGTTTGTTGCGCCGGTGGTGTCGAAATCGCTGATGCACCATCAGATGATGGGCGGCATGGCACAGCCGGCAGCCGCCATGCCGCATGACATGCACGGGATGGCGATGCCCGCCGCCGAGCATGCCGGCCACCATGGCATGGATCCGGCGGAGATGATTTTCTGCGGCTATTGTGAGCTGCTGATCCACGTGCCGCTGCTGCTGTGGGCATTCGTCCCGCTGCTGTGGCTGATGACGCGCATCGCGCGCCTGCCTTGCGCGCCGCGCATCGTTTCTCCGCCCATTCGGCGCCTTACTCTGCGGCCGAGCCCGCGCGGGCCACCCGGCCAACCGTTTTTCCCTATTGCTTGATCATGGGTAACGCCGTCCGTATCGCTGCGGATGGTTTGCCTGCGCGCACAGTTTGAAAAACGAGAAAGGCCATGTCTTCAATAACCAAAACTCCACCTGCAGCATCGCCGCGTGGCGCGATGCTGAACCTGATCAGACGGCTGCATTTTTATATCGGCCTGCTGGTCGCTCCTTTTATTCTGGTCGCTGCACTGACCGGCACGCTGTATGTGCTGACGCCGCAGCTTGAAGAGGCGCTGTATCGCGATGCGCTTTTCACCGAACCGCACGGGCAGGCGAGATCGCTGGCTGACCAGATCGCCGCCGCCCGCCGTGCGGCGGGTGACGAGGCGCGCATTTACGCCGTGCGTCCGGCTCCCGGCGCAATGGACACCACCCGCGTGCAGTTCGCGAGTGCCGATCTGGGCGCCTCCGAGTCGCGCGCGCTGTTTATCGATCCTTACACCCTGGCGATCAAGGGCGACATGACGGTGTACGGCACCTCTGGCGTGCTGCCGCTGCGCACCTGGCTGGACAAGCTGCACAGCAGCCTGCTGCTCGGCGACCTGGGCCGCAACTACAGCGAGCTGGCGGCCTCCTGGCTGTGGGTGGCCGCGCTGGGCGGCGTGGCGCTGTGGCTGGCGACGCGGCCGAAGCGCAAGCTGAAAAGGGCAAAAGGGGGCTTCGCCGCCAGCCGCCATTGGCATATCACGCTGGGCGTGGCGCTGCTGGCCGGGCTGTTGTTCTTCTCGGCTACCGGGCTGACCTGGTCGCAGTGGGCCGGCGGCAACATTGACGCGCTGCGGGCCAACCTGGGCTGGCTGACGCCGCAGGTCAACACCAGCCTGCAGGCCGATGCGCCGCAGACGCCGGCCGATCCGCACGCTGAGCACCGCGGGATGATGCCGGGCATGAAGATGGGCCCTGCCGCGCAGGCCAATGCGTTGAACGGTGATTGGGATCGGGCGCTGCACGCTGCGCGCGCCGCCGGGATCGACGCCGCCAAGGTCGAGCTGCGCCAGCCGAAAGGCGAGGGCAAAGCCTGGACGGTAACCGAAGTGGATCGCAGCTGGCCGACGCAGGTGGACGCGGTTGCCATCGCGCCGCAAAGCTTCGCCGTCATCGATCAGGTGCGGTTCGACACCTTCCCGCTCATCGCCAAGCTGACCCGCTGGGGCATCGACGCCCACATGGGCATTCTGTTCGGCTTGCCGAATCAGCTGCTGCTGGCGGCGTTCGGCCTCGGGCTGTGCCTGATGATTGCGCTGGGTTACCGCATGTGGTGGAGTCGCCGCCCGGCGGCGGGTGCGCAGCATCCGGTGCATACGCTGGTTGCCGCCTGGCTGGCGCTTTCCCTGCCGGCACGCGCCGTCACGCTGCTGGTAGCAGCGGCGCTGGGTTATTGCCTGCCGGTAATGGGCGTGAGCCTCGCGGCGTTGCTGCTGGTGGACGTATGGCGCTGGCGCGGGCAGCTGCAAGGCCTTCGGGACGAAACGCCGGAAGCGGCCGCCAGACGCGCCGAGGTGCGCAAGTTCCGCGCGGCGGTGGCGACAGTGGCGGTGGCGGTCGGTTGCGTGATGGGCCGGGCGATCCTCGGCGGCACCGTCGAACAGTTTCAACTGCCGATCGGTGACTGGAGCGCACAGATGGTGATCATGCAGAGCCTGATGGTGCTGCTGTATACGCTGGTGTTCACCCTGCTGCTTTCCATTCCGCTGTGGTATTTCTTCCTGGGGGAGAAAGAGGGGCGGTGAGGTAGCGTCCGGCATGCCTGCGGGCATGCCGGATATTTGGGAATAGGGCTTAAGCGCGTATCATCTCACCAGATAGGCAATTTCCACTGAAAGGAAGCGAACGATGACGTTTGAACAACGAAGGGACAAGGCGATAGCGCTGATGGAGGAAAAGAAGATGTGGCGGAGCAACTATGCGCCGCCAATCTTGCGCCTGCTGTGGCGAATGGATGTGAATATGCCACCGCCGCCGTTTGCGCCTTTCTGGCTGAATATGCTGTTCTTCGGCATTTGGTTTGGCCCGCTGTGGGGCGTGCTGATGTGGTTCATGGTATGGAAAAATCAGGGATATACCGGTGAAGAGGCCCTGACATTAAGCCTCGCCGCCGGCCTGTTGTTTGGCTTTTTTATGGCGCTTTTCCACTACAGGCGGAAAAAGGCGAACAGGCTGCCGGACTGGAACGATCTTTGACACGTTGGTGACGAACAGACACAAAAAAGCCCGCAACCGAAGTTGCGGGCTTTTTCGCTATTATCGCCGGGTCTATCTGGGCTGGCGGGAGTTGAATTTATTATTTATCACTTTGATTATTTATCATATTAATAATTTTATTTTTTCTTCGTGGGCCTAAATACGGGCCTAAAAATGTTGGCAATACTGGGTGAGTTAGGCATTAATATTCGATTTTTTAAGACAGCTCTTTGATTTTTAAAAAATATTGCATAATTTTTGCGTGGTGGGCTACCACCAAACGAATCAGAAAACCGATTCTGGAAAATTTTAAAGCGGTGGCAAGTTCAGGTGTAAGCACACCTGTTTTAGTTCCATTCACTTTTAGAGATCTTCCGACATACTGATTATATCCCCTGAGGAGATCGCTATGCGTAAGATCTGATTCACTGAACACCAGATCCTCGCCGTTCTGAAGTTCGTCGAAGCCGGACGTACCGTCAAGGATGTGTGCCGTGAGGCCGCTATTACAACTGGAAGGTAAAGTATGGCGGGATGGAAGCGGCCGATATTAAAAAAATCAAAGACCTTGAGGATGAGAATCGACGTTTGAAACAAATGTTTGCCGACCTGAGTCTGGATAATCGTGCGTTAAAAGACGTCATCGAAAAAAAGCTTTAAAACCAGCGATAAAGCGTGAACTTGTCAGCTATCTGACGGCACAATTTGCCATGAGTTTACGCCAGGCCTGCAGGACGTTATCGCTGAGCAGGACGGTGTATTTTTATCAGCCTGATACCCGGCGTGATGAACCTGTGATCCATGCGCTGACAGAATGCTATCCGCGCTACGGTTTCAAGAAGCAGTTTCAGCTGCTGCGCAGGCAGGGAAATACCCGGAACCATAAACGCGTTCATCGGATTTATTGCCTGCTGAAACTGAATTTTCGTCGCAAGGGAAAACAGCGGCTGCCAGTGCGTAATCCAGCACCACTGGCGATAGAAATCGACCTGAATATTCCGGCTCAGCGAGTCGTCCGGGGGCTGGACAGGATCGTGGTAAACCGCGGATACCCGCTGAAGATGCGGATGGACAACGGGCCAGAACTGGTCTCGCTGGCGCTGGCACAATGGGCCGAAGAACATGGCGTGCAGCACGAATTTATCAAGCCGGGCAAACCTACACAAAATGCTTTTATCGAACGGTTCAACCGGACAGAAATTCTGGATTTTTACCTGTTCAGAACACTGAATGAAGCACGGGAAATTACCGGGCGCTGGCTGATGGAATATAACAACGAGCGGCCTCATGAATCCCTGAATAACCTGACGCCGGAAGAGTACCGGCTGATGGCTGAAAACCCGGAACTCTCAAAACGTGCGTGGAACTAAAGCTAGGATGCTTACAGCACCAGACCGGAATGGCTGCTTACCGGGCATATTAACGCTGTCATTAGCATCACTTACTGGTGTCTTGGCAGTGGCTGGGGAAAGTTGGTTGAGGAAGTGCTTATAACCGATTTTATTGAGAACCGTGAGCAAGGCCGGGAATCCTTTCCGGGATTGTGAGGGGTTGAGCAAGCCTACCGGCGCGGTAGTGTTTTGCACACCTCAGAAGCGATGCTTCTTGGCTTCTCCTGGCCGGACAAAGACCGGATGCTGCCTTGGTGTGATCAATTCACCAGCAGGTATACCGGCTGGAAATAGTGTTTATTGGCAGCATGAAGATCAGCAGGGGTTGGCACAGTGACCGGAAGGGTAGGGCGTCGCTAAAGATAGATGCTCAGGTGGGAATCCAGAGGTAAAGCAGCGACATTAGCAGTCAAAACGACCAGAAATCTCCCAGAACCCCAGAGAGCAAAAAAACGCCATAGGCGGTTTTTTCTAAATAGTGGTGCCGGATTCGGAATCATATCTACGATTAACACAATGTTTCTTATCGTTTTTGTTGGTATTTATCGCAAGAGGAGCCCCCACAAAAGCCCCCGTAAAGGATCGCTTTGGTTTTGTGATGGTTATCACGTTAAAGCGTGGTTAAGGAGTAGGGGCATTATGTGTCTAAGTTCGTGTATAACGCTGGAATGGATTGGTTTAAATTTCTACCAAAAATTACTATCTGAATGGTCAGATAGTAATTTTAAACCAGTCTACACTTAGCCCTGAAAGCAGACCCTGCTAACCACCGTACTAGAGGTGATAATGTCTCAAATCTGTGAATTTCCCCCTATCTTTTTTCTTTCCACTCACCTTCACCGAAGATTTTCAGCCCGGTGGAATTAATCACCAGATGCGCTATTTCACCCTGGGTGGGCGTTTTAAAGCGGACATTAACCGGCTTCGCCCACTTGATGACACTGGTGTAATCCGGACAGCGCAACGGAACGTCCATCAGGGCAAAAATGGAATCAATAAAACCCTGTGCAGCCCCGCAGGGTTAGCTGGAAAATGTGCTTAACAACTAGGACGGTGGTGATGGTAAGGTCAGAATAACTCGATGTCTTCCCCGGGATGAGGGGGGCTGAGTCGTACCAGGCATGAATGCCCTCATCGTAGAGCCAGAAAGTGATGGCACCATGGTTAATGAAGGCTTTGTTGTAGGTTTACCTGTTAGTGATTTTGAACTTCTGCTTTGCCACGGTACTGCCTGCGCTATCAGGATGAGACGTGATCTGAACCTGCCATGGGCAAAAGTCCAATTTATTCAACAAAACTACGATAACGGTCAGATCTTAGCGTATTATCACTTTATGTTTGGTATTAATAACGCTTTAACAAGCTAACGGTGTTATTAGTTTAATTTTAGCTTTTGATTTTCTGTTAATACAAAAAATATAGCAAAAGCAAAAAACTAGCAATGTAAGTAAAGGGCTTTATATGATAAGCAAATTTAGATAGGATATGTAGTAGGTCTTCCCCTATGTAATTCTTACGCTCATCGACCATTATAGGTGGTGCGGATGAAATAATAAGAGGAAGCCAGTATTTTGATGAGAATGAAACTTCATTTGGTTTTTCTTTAGTGTAGAGGTCATGGCCGCCATTGAAATATCTATTTAAAAATTTTGCTGAGTTATCATAGTAAAACCCACTTTTACCTGCATCTCCTAAACCTAGAACTAAGCACTTTGATGCTACTAAGATATAGTCTTTTGTGCCGCATTCATTCACTGTTAGTTTTGCTGATGATATAAAATGCTCTATGTTAAATGATGAAGTAAGTGGGCTTCCACAAAGTATTATATTCTCAATTTTACAATCATGTTCTAGTTCTTTTAGAGCATCAGATAAAATAATTGTACCATAGCTGTGCGCAATGATAGTGATATCTTTGTCTTTATTGGTGATGATATTTTTCTTTAATCGTTTTGCGATCTGCTTAGTTTTTCTGTTTCTTAGTGGTGGGAAAATAAATGATACCAAATCGAAAAAACCATATTTTATTTCTATGAAATCGAACGATTTTGAATAGGATTTTATTTCATTTGCTAAGTTTCCCTGCCATTTACCAAACGTTCTTATTCCATGTATTGTAATTAATACTTTATCATGAGTTAATTGAGATGCCTTTTTCTTAGATTCTAAAGCTGTTCTTATTTGCTTAATAATGGCATTCAACCAATCATGGTTGCTAAGGCTCCCATCAAGGACTATAGATGCATTTTCATAAAAGGTATTTCTATAGTTCCCAAGTTCAGCCGTGTCCGCTGTCAATCCAATAATTAAGTTTGGCCTAATGTATTTTTTTTGTGAATTTGATATGTCAGTTAACAAGTTAAAGCTGTGAACCGCCTGAGGGATGCCTTTTAACTTCTTAGGTATAAGAACATCGAGTATTAAAATATCGGAAACCTCAAGCAGGCACTGCCTAGCTTTATCTGCAGTTTCTACATAACTTAAATCGAGTTGAGTAAAGAATTCACATCCAGAAAGAGTCTTTTTGATGAGATCGACTCTTTTTTCTGAGTCATCGACTACAATTATCTTTAGCAACTTAAATTCCCTATGATTTCTTTAAGATTTTCCTGCCATAAAGTTTCTGATGAATTGAACAGAATACATCCTTTATAGTTATCACCAAAGGTGGAAAGTAAGTCATGTATTTGTTCAAGGCTTAGATTTTCTGTGTTAACGCTAAAGTCTTTATAGCCAGTAAGAACAACAAAAGATGGCAATTGTCCAAGTTTATTCAATTTTGTAGCAATTTCTTTTCCAGCAATAGAACGAAATCTACCTCCTTGCGTAGTTTCACTTCTGTCAAAAGTGGGCATGCTCATGTCTAAAATTAAAAAATCGAATGTTGAATCACGCGCTGCCGAAAGGCCACTATTGTACGATGCTGCTTCAACTATATTAGCCGTATAGAATTCATTTAGGAAGTTAACGATTTTTTCACGCTTTAATAGATTGTCTTCTATGATTAAAATATTCATTTTTCAACCTAAATAGTGATATGAAATAATTGTCGCTTGTTTCAATATCGAAACAGTAACCATCTGAAGAGTTTTTTAACGTGCTATATATTTTATATAATCCACTCCCACCTTCTTTTGTGCTTAGGCTAGAATATTTTTCATTCCATTTGCTTTTCTCTCTGACTATGAGTTGTTGGGCTTCATCCTGGGATATTATATTTAGATTGTTAATAATTTTTATAGTATTGACTCCTCCACTGTTATCGTGAGACACATAGACTTTAGTATTGGGATGAGCATATTTACAGGCATTTTCTAGTGCGGTAAAAAGAGATATAAATAAAGAACGTGATTCTCTGTAATTTAAGGTTAAGTCGTTCTTGACGAATTCATATATGGGGGACTGATATTTATGCCCATAAATTTCTTCAAATGAAGACATTGTTGCTTCAAGAACAACTGAAAGTTTTTCATAATTATTTATATCATCAGATCCTACAAAGCGGAACCAGTTTAACACTAATTCTATTTCTTTTTTGAACAAAGTTCTTGCATTTTTTATTTCCTGCGTAAGTTCAATAATAGCTGCGTCTCTTTTAACTGAGTTAATACCTTCTTCAAGCAGGTCTAGAGCAATTAATATTTCAGGTGCAAGGTAATCATTGAGTTTATCTTGTGCTGAGCGAGCGTTCTCAGCAGTTATTTCCCACATATAATCAATAAGATCACTAAAGAATTCTTCATAATCCGAGGCGTTAGTTATTATTTCTGAAACTCTTACCAACCGATGATGATATGCTATATAGTTAAAAACATGTTTAGATTTCAGATCGGATATTTCTACACGGAAATTCTCGTTAACCTCATGTAATAAGTTATCAATTTTTTCTGAGAAATGGCCGAGTAATTCATCAAATTTGCTGACAATATGATTGTTTACATAGGAATATTTATCAGTCCAATAGACATTGGATAAATATTCCCCTTCCTTTTTTATCGTGACAAGATGGGTTTTCTCGAAACATGATCTAATTTGTGTCGTAAATACAATATGTCTAATTTCAGCACTTAAATACTTATCTAAACCATAATTCTCATCAAGTGCAAAATCGGCGACTATGTTTCTAAAAATTGTAAAGAGCATTTCCATTTTTTTACTTGAAGCAACTGCATTTCCCTCAGCAATCTCGAATAAATCTTCGGAGTTAATTCCTTTGGACTCATCGAGTGGAGAAAGCAAAATTCCCCCTTTGGTTTCGATAGCCTGCTCGAATAAATTCTGATAAATATGCTTTCTTTTATTTACTAAGGAGTGGACATCAACATATAATTTCCCTGACTCAATTTTTGCTCTAAGTTTCTCAGAGAAAAGATTTTCAAGTACACTATCTTTCTCCTTTTTTATCTGTTCCTCATTAATACTTTTTGCATTTATTAGTAAATCTAATATTGCAATCCTCTCATGCACTACATCATCATTTGAAACATAATCTGTAAAGTTATCTAATTGTGATGGAATGCATATATATTTTAAAAAGTATTCTTCTTTGGCACTGAATTGATTAGTTTCGAATATTTTGGAAGGTCTATGGGTTTTATTGAAATCCATAAATTCTTCGAATAAATCTGTTTTAGTATCTTCATAGTTATTATTTATTACTCTAGCCATAATATCGTAGATGACTAATGAGCTGATAAATATATCATTATCATTTTTATCGATACCAGTTACCAATCTACATAATGTTGCTATTGGCAGGTAGAGCGATGTAAAAGTATTAGATAAATATTTATCAATACAAAAGTCTATAGCTTCTGTAAATTTATTGTTTTCTATAAAATAGCGGCATTGAGTCTTTATAAAATCAGATTTTATTGGAATGATAGAGCTATCTACCAGAACCTCGCTGGTGTCATTTTTTCCATATTTTAAAGCACGATATTCTGGCAGTTGTCCACCCACTGAAAAACTTGGTTTAGGGGAGAAGTTTTTTATCCTTGCTTTTGAAGTGTTTAATTCTCCAAGAATACGAGTTTGTTTTCTTGCTGATTCTACATCATCTAAGTCAACAATCTCCTCTAGTGTTGATAGCAGATGAAATGTAAGGGATTTGGCCCAACTTTCTAATTTGAATTTAAAACAAATGCTCTTTAAAAAATCTAAACTGTCTAAAGTATTCTTGTCACATTGTAAGATTCGTGAGAAATTGGTGGTTATTTTATTAAGTAGGGTATCTTCTGAAGATGTTTCATTCAAGTATATTTTTGTTCTTGTTAATATTTCAATAAGTCCATAGTATTCATCGTTAGTATTTGTTATTAGACTGTCAATGTTTTTCTTCGCATCTTCATAGCAGCCCATTGTGTACAAATCTGTTATTTCTTGAATATTTTCCTTTGTCGTGCTGTCATCATTTACAAGTATTCTTAATTCATTATCTTCAACTAATTCCGATAATTCTAATAGGAGTGATTTTAAATCAATAGATATTGAATCAAGAACTTTATCTTCCAAAATTATTTCTTTTAGAAAGATATATTGATCAATCAATGATTCATAGTTTTCGAGTTTTATTAAATCTAAAGATAATGTTCTCTTGCTATCCATATAGGGAGGGAGATATTTTAACGACTCTACTGCACCTGCATCAATAGCTGATTGAACGCATGAGCTTCTATACTCATCCATTCGTAATAAGAATTCTCTTGTAAATATCTCATATGAACTACTTTCTGAGATCAATAGTAATTCACTTATTTTATTTTTGATGTTAGCCCTAGGAAACATTGTGGGCAATTTTTCAAGGTAATCTCGTGTGTCTCCCAAGTTAAATTCTTTGAGAATATGAAGCTTGAACTGTACAGCCCACCAGCTTTTACATCTAATATTTAAATCGTCAATTAATGTTAATGCTTTTTCAGGAGTACCGTTTAAAATACTGCTATTTATCTTTTTTCTTGTATTGTTGAATGTTTTTAACAAATCGGCATTGCCGAAAAAAAGGCCAATTATCCAATATATATAGTTTTTTGTGGTGAGTAACCCACTTGCATTACTAACATCATAGTGCTCTGTATTGGAGTCATAAATTGGTATGAAAAGTTTGGGTAGTAAATTGCTTGAAGCTAATTGGAATATTGGTATGGTTGCATTATAGACATTGAATTTCTTTATTTCTTCAATGATTCTATTATTCAGCTCTGTTGTTGAGGTCCATCTGTTTACATTAAAAATTTTTGGATCATAAAATAATTTGCTTGATCGTATTGTGTTTCTGCGCACATGTTCACCTTTGCTGCGATTATTTTTTATAACAAATATGAACGCTACCGCCCTCAGTTGTAACACTGATATGGCTTACTCCATATGTTTTAACCTTATGTTACAGCATGCTAATTGTATCTGGAAGTTTTACGCATATACAAATTTTGATGATTTTAATAAAAATACATAATTATCAATGAAATACATGTTTTTTTGTGAATGGTTTTCCCTATGGCTTTTAACTAGAAGCATACTCGATTTGTTGTAGATTGGGTTGTTTCCAAATTGCAGCCCCTTTTATTGTAAGTATCCAGGCAAAACGAGCCATTCACTTTTAAAAATCTACCGGAGTCTCAGAAAACCAAAAAAAGCCCTAAGGCTGGTTCTCCTGAAGTCAGGCCGTTCGGTGTCCGAACGGCCTGACTGTGGGTGCTAGAGTGTCGTCTGGTACAATAACCATTATAAGACTTCAGATAGGGGGGGTGATAATCTCCCGCTGTAAATCCGAGGCGATATTGACGGTGTTTTGCCGCAGCGAGATAACCCCGTTACGCATCAGGTCCTCTTCCGCGTGCAAGTCGATCACGTGAACGCTGATGAACACCGGTGCCCGTGAGCGGGTTTTCAGGTAGCTCAGTGACGTCAGGGGTGGGTTTGCCGGGCCCAGCAACTGGTGAAGCTCTGCCTTCGGGTCACTGCAGGCGCAGTGGATCTGGAATTTTTTTCCCATCAGGGTGCGGAACGGCACCGCGAATGTCCGCCCCATCGGACTGACGAAGCATTCGCTGAAGTAGAACATCGGGTCGCTTTTATCATAGTCACACAGGGGCAGGTAGCTTCCGGTGGTCGCCAGCCGTTCGCCGTCAATGTGCAGGATGTTATCCACTTGACGGCGGTTGGGGTTGGTCACGCGGGTGATATCCACCACTATGTGTTCATACACAATCACCTTGCGACGATAAACAATGTCCCGGTAGGCGTGGGTGTTCCACTCTATATGGGTCAGGCTGGGCACATCGGGTGGGGGCTCACGCCAGTCTACCTCGACCGTCACCTCGGCGTACTTTTCCGTCTCTGTAAAGCTCAGTGTCTGCGGACTGGCGGGCGGCTGGTTGGACTCTTCTGCACACAGGACGTTATGGGTAAGCGTGTTCTTGTAGTAGCTGTAGTGCATCGGAGCCCCGTAACCAGTGGTGCCCATATCAGGAAGAATAGCCACGTTCTGGTCGTAAATAATGAGCCCGGGCTTATCGTAGTGATCGTGCTCGCCCCCGTAGGGGGTGTGCTTGACGACCACCGCCCGACCCTGATCGGGATTGCGGAAGATAGTGATACCGTTATCCGGGTCGTGATAATTGCCCGTCTCCCGGACCGGCTCCGTGATGCGCAGCCGCGGATCACCGTACAGGAAGGCACCGAGGCTGGTCCGGGGCTCCTTGTCATAGATGATGGAGAGCATGCGCGCATAGTTGTCTTCCCCGTAGCAGGCGTAGGCAAACTCATAAAGGTCAGGGTAGGTCACCGTGTCTTTCATCGGGATGCAGTCATTGAATGCGGGCTCGGTGCCATCCGGCATCAGCAGCTTAATGGGCAGGTCGAGCATTTGCCTGTAGTACGGCTGCGCCATCAGGCTGTAGTCCTGATGGGCGTAGCGGACCATGCGCTCAAATTCGAAGAAGCCCTGCAGGGCATAATGGTGATAGTGCAGGGACCCTTCAAACCACAGGCCGCCTTTGAGGACCCCACACCTGAGCTGGTCGTGCAGACCCCAGACGGCATTGACGCCGGTCTGCAGATAGCAGGGATCATCCAGCACCGCACCGGTCATGGCCAGCGCACTGTTGATCCGTACTTCATGGTTATGCAGCTGCTTCCAGCGTTTGCTGATGAGAAATTCGGCGCAGGCCCGGAGTAAATCACGCTCGATGGTGGTTCGTTCTGCCGGGGCCAGTGCGTCATAAATGAGATCGTAGCCCTTCACAAACCCGGACAGACACAGGGCTTCACAGAGCGTCTGGGCATTCATTTTTCCGGGGCCGTTATAGGGGATCCCCCCGTGTTCGGCATAGCCGGGGTAGTAGCGCGCGTACGCCATGAGAATATCCCGCACCCGCGTGAAATAGACCTGCTTTCCGGTGAGCATCCAGGCGATACCCAGTTCATAACAGGCCCGGGCGTTCAGGTCGTTGAGTTTTCGCCACCAGGCTCCCCGGTACGGTTCCCCGGTCAGAACTTCGTTATCGACCGGGCAATGGTAGGCTTCCGGCGAAAGCCGGTCCCAGATAAGCGGGACGCCATGTTTCGGGCAGTAGTAGAAGAGCTCCCAACTGGCACATCCTGTTTCGGGGACCAGAACGGGGTGGTTAAGCACGACCTCATTGTCCTCGCGTATTTTTTTAAGGATGCGTGGATCGTCGTGGCTGGCCTGTCTCAGGCGCTGGATATCGGACGGACTGAACTGTTTCATGATGATTTCTCCCGGTGGGGTCAGAGACCCGGGTTAAGGACAGTGTCGCGGACGGGATCGGCGCGGGGAATGCTGAGTAGCGTCCAGAGCAGGGCAGCCCCGATAAGATCGAGGAAGCCCAGCACGTCGAAGACCAGGCTATAGCCGATACTGGCCACGGCGGCCCCGATCAGCAGCGTCCCGAGAAATCCCCCCACACCGCCGACCAGCCCGGCAAAGCCGGTGACGGTGCCGACCTCATCCTCGTTAAAGAATTCAGCCGACATGCTGATCACCGTGATGGAGGCACACTGGTGGGCGAACCCGGCGACGCAGAAGAGAGTGATGGCCATCCCGGTGGTGGTGACAAAGTTAAGCAGCGGGATAAGCATCATCAGGCAGGCCGCCAGGGTGAAGGTGATGCGTTTGGCATTAATGAGGGCGATCCCGCGACGGTTAAGCCACTGGGCAAACAGGCCTGCAAAGAGACAGCCTGCGTCGGCGGTGAGGAACGGCAGCCAGGCGAAGAGGGCTATTTGTTTCAGATCCAGATGGCGGACGGTCACCAGATAGAGGGGCATCCAGAAGCCCAGCGCGGCCCAGGTGGGGTCCGCAAACAAACGGGGCAGGGAGATAGCCCAGAGGTTACGCCGGGGCAACAGTGATTTCAGCGAGACACGGCGTGTGGCCCTGATATGCGTCGCTTCGCGGCCAATCAGAGCGAGCTCTTCTTCTGTCATAAGGGCATGCTTTTCCGGGGCGCGGTAGGCAATCAGCCAGAGCACGGACCAGACAATCCCGAAGACGCTCGCCACGACGAAGGCGATGCGCCAGTTGTAATGGATGATGGACCAGGCGACCACGGGTGGCGCGAGCATGGCCCCGGCTGAAGTGCCGATGCTGTAGATCCCACAGGCCAGGCCGCGCTCCCGGGGCGGAAACCACTGGGCGGAGACTTTCATTCCGGCAGGATTGAAGGTGGACTCGGTGAGGCCAATGCCCGTCCGGAGTATCATCATGGGGATCCAGGAGCTGAAGAAACCGGTCAGCGCGTTAAAGACGGACCAGAGGATGGCCATCATGGCGAAGACCCAGCGTACGCCGAACCGGTCCATGATATAGCCGGCACAGACCCCGCCCACCGGGTAAGCAAGGTTAAAGGCGGCGGTGATCCAGGCGTACTGCTGTTCGGTGAAGCCGATGTCCTTCAGCATGGTCGGAGCAGCGATACCGAGAGTATTGCGGGACAGGTAGTTAGTGATGGTGCCCATCATAACCAGGACAATAATGTACCATCGTAGATTCTTAATTTTCATTTCCAGGGCATCCTTTTCTATCCGTTAATGCGTTAGCTTTGGCGTCCTGCCTGAATAACGCGTGAGCGAAGCCGTTGCCCGTATGCGAAATAAAGGCCAGAGACGAAATCAGGTAGTACTGTCAGTCAGGTTATGTGTGGGTTCAGATACCTCCCCGTGCATGGGTATTGGTCAGTTTCAGGCAACAGTTATCCCCACCCGGTAAGGGTGTGATGAACCGTTTACTGTTATCCTTTCGGCCCGATACGGTGAACCCGTCAGCCGTCAGCGCCCTCCTGGGGGCGTTATCCCCTGTGGTCGGCTATCCGCATATCGCCCTCCTCATCAGCCGTGCGTCAGGTAAACAGTCCGGTGGCACAGAGCCAGCCGATGATGACGGCCAGCGGTCCCGTCAACTGGCGGGAGAGTAAAAAAGCAGGTACCCCGGCGGCGATAGTGGCCCGGCGGGCTCCCTGAATAGCGAGCCCCACGGGAATGAAATCGCATCCGACCTGCACGTTGATGGCGAACAGGGCGGGCAGAGCCAGGGCGGGAGGCAGAGTCCCGGCCCCAATCTGCGTTCCGATAATCACGCCAGCCACCTGTGTGAAGGCCGCCCCCGGCCCGAGCAGCGGGGAAAGGAACGGGAAGCTGCAGATGACCGAGAGCAGCAGGAGTCCCCATACCGAGCCTACTAGTGGGGTCAGCAGGTGTTCCATGGCGGCCCCCAGGGTTGAGTTTTCAGCGAGTGCCATCAGCAGGGCGATCAGGGCCATAAAGGGCAGGATGTCGCGCAGTGATACCTGAATAGCCTCCCGTGCTGCATCGCGTAACAGGGGAAGCACTTCCCCCGCCCACAGGGCCAGACGAACCTCCCCGGCGGCAAGGCACTTAATCCCGCGTGGCGCGGGGGGCGAGTGGCGAATCACTGGCCCGGACTCCCGTATGGGCGATGAGACTGGATCGGGCACGGTGTGTATGTCCGCCCGGGCAACTTCGGAGAGGGTCACCCCGGAGACATAGGTGGCATCGGTGATGAAGTTTGCGAGATGGCCGTTGTAGCGACCCGGCCGGACGTTGATCACCGGAATGTGCTTCTGAGAGTAAAGGCCGCAGAGCAGGGAGCTCGTGTCATCGAGCACCACGCAGAGCAGCCGTTCGTCGGGGGGCAGGGTGGAATAGCCGTTGACCAGCTCGGACTCGGTCAGGGCCGCCAATTCGATGGCGACGGGATGAAAATCCCCGCCTGTAAGGCACAGGATAACCCGGCCGCTGCGCAATGGAAGCCAGAAGCCAGTGCCGCTGCCCCCGGGGCCGGGGGTGATGTGAATCAACTCCATGGATAACCCTCCTCGATGATGAACGCGCTACACCGATCGGCAAGCTCTGACATCGGATCGCCCGGATGCTCGACCCCGTCGTGGAGAGGCACATGTGCATGGTCGAAGAACATGACCAGGATGCCGTTCCCGGACAGAGACCCCCGCGCCCGTGAGCGGCCGTTTTTCACATGGGTTCCCGGCTTGCAGATGAGGGTGTGGTAGCGTTGCATCAGCGTTTCCCTCGTGAGGTGATCCGCAGAAAGATCCACTCTGTGACTATGCCCCGGATAAGGCTGATCAGCACGGCAGTCAGGAGATAGCGCCAAGCCAACTGGATCACGGGCAGACCATGGATCCGAAGTCCGGCTGTAATGCTTAACCAGGCGACCAGTTCAGGGGTCACCACCACCGGGAAGGCAGTGGACAGAGGATGGGCAAGGGTGGTGAGCGCATCCTCGAAGCCGGGCTTACTTTTCTCCGGCAACACGAACCCGAGGGCCAGTGCCCCTGGAGCCCGGAGCAGCAACCAGCCAATGACTGGCAGGAGCCCGTAGGTGAGCACCCGGGAACGGCCACAAAGCCGGGCGAGGGCCTCCGTTTGCGCAGTACCTACAAGGCGCAGGGTCACGGTGAGCAGGATCCGCATGAACAGAAATACGGGCAGTATGGTGACGGCCAGCGTGAGAAAATGGCCGCTGGCGCTCTGGATAAAGGTAAGGATGCCGTCGTTCAGGCTAAGCAGTTCCATGTCCAGTCCTCTGTCTGGAGAAAAAAACGTGGCCCTGGCAAACCGACTAGGAGGAGCCAGCATGGCTGATACAACAATCAGGGGCCCCGGACACAGTGGTGGTACAGATTCAAGCACCTGCTTAGTTTTTTTCAGGGCGAGCGCAGGCGTGGCATTTCAGCCCTGTTTATGCGATCCTCAAAAGTTAGATTTGCAAAGCCATTGCTTGCAAAACATACATTTAGCTTATCGCAAGATCTTGTTAATTTAAAGGTGTTTATTTAGCGATTTATTGTGATTTATGTGTGTTCATTTAATTCAATAAGTTGAAAGTCGCTGGCGCAAAAATGTCTAAATCAGAAAAAGATCTACTCGAAGATATGAATGCTTTCGAATTCGGCCGGAGGCTGACTGATGCTATGTCTGCGACAGATGACACAGTTAGCTCACTTGTTGTCAAAACAGGTATACCTAACTCGACTATCAGGAGTTATCTGAAGGGAGACTCAGTTCCTGGGATTTTACAGCTTAAAAAATTAGCTTCTGGGATGGGCATCAAAGCGGGATGGCTATTGGGCGACGAGGATGGTCAACCCGCATTGCGGTCGGATGCTGATGCGCTTGAAAAAGATCTCGAGTTACTTAACAGTATGTTCAGATATATGACGCCAGGACAGAGAGCCAGAATCTTAAAGCGAGTGCTTAACAGTATTTCTGGCCAACTGGATAAGGATTTTGACGGAAGTAGGTAAGGGGAGTAGTACAGTTGTTATCGAGGAAATCATGAGCTTGATTATTCGGTTAAATGACTGACGTCCAGTTAAAGTAAACCCCAAAAAACAGAGAGCTTATTTAAGCTCAATGAGCCTTACTTGCCATTCGCCCCATGACATCGCCCAGCCATTACGCCCCACGGTGTTGGGCGATGTCATGGGGCGATAGCCAGGTCGCGCTGCGGCAAAGTGCCGTAAAGCTGTGCTTCCCGGCACAACATCCCGAACGCCTGTAAATGCGGGCTGGACGCCCTTATTTCCAGTCTCATAGGGGTAATGTCGCGTCTGGACGCCGCGCCAAAACCCCCAGGGTCAAAAGCGGCACACCGTCACGCGCAACGCTACCGGCTTCTGGCCGGAGACTTAGCGGCGACGGTGTGCGGGGCAAGCCCCCCAAATAAACCGACGCGTGGGCGCGTCTTTTTGCTCGCTGGGGCGGCAAAATTTATTCGGCTCCCCCCGGCCTGCCCGGTTCCCCCGGGGTGAACGCTCGCAGGTGGGTTCGGGCGACGCAAATTAGCCATTTCTTCGAAATGGAATTTACTCACCTCACGCCACTTTTTAATTTCTGCTGTTCGCATCCATTAAAAAGCCATACAAGCGCAGCCTGCCATATCGATTGTCCCTGAAGCACGGGTAATGACGATGGTGAATAATCCCGCTGTTTTATCAGGGCTCAGTGCTCGCTCTGTTGCAATCCACCTCAGTCATTTGTTTGCACAGAAGAGGCTTATTCCTTCGGTGCATAAGTCTGGCTCAGGCAACCTTAATCGATTTCTCAAAGCGATAAGCTAGGATGAATTGATGCTGACAGGCACCAAGATAATCCGACCACCATTGCATCATCTGAGTCCGTTCGTCGAGGTGTTCCGCTTTGTGAATATACGCGGCGCGAACGTGATTGCGCTCCTGATGGCTCATCTGCCGCTCCACAGCATCTTTTGACCAGCGACCTGATTCGATCAACGCGCTACACGCTATCGTACGGAAGCCATGTCCACCTGTGTGTCATAACCCATTGTGCGCAGCGCCTTGTTGATGGTGTTCTCACTCATTGGCTTATGAGCATCGTGAGCGCCGGGAAAGAGTAAATCCCCGTTGCCGGATAATAGTTTTAGCTTTGAACAGACCTTGTCGTGAGGACTGTATTTTTCTACTTGGAGGAAGCCCAATTTCACACCATATATTATTTGTGGTATGAAATCGGAGAAATATGGCTTCACATAATCAATTAATCGCTTTCAGCCCCCGGATCCCGCCCTCCAGTAGGCTGCCATTATCCGCTGCTTTCACAAAGTCGGCCCACCATTGCATCATGGGACGGCGTTGCTCCAGATAGTCGCTACGGTTATAAGCACGGCGTACTTCATTTTTATCCACATGAGCGAGAGCGGCTTCGATGACATCGGGCGGAAAGCCTTGCTCATTGAGTGCGGTGCTGGCGATTGACCGCATGCCATGTGATACCAGGATACCACCCAATCCGGCGCGTTTTAGTGCGGCATTGACCGTCTGGCTACTCATTGGTTGTAACGGTTTAATGCGGCTGGAGAAAACATATTCCCGTTGGCTGCTTAAGGGCCTCATAAGTTCCAGAACAGCTAATGCCTGAACGGACAGTGGAACTATATGTGCACGCTTCATTTTCATGCGCTCCGCCGGGATACGCCATTCTCTGGCGTCTAGATCGATTTCCTGCCAGCGTGTATCAGAAGCCTCGGAAGGACGGGTGAGGGTGAGAAGCTGCCACATGAATAAACATCGAGTTGGTAATTCAATGCTTGCCAGTCGCATCGTCTGCATCAGTTGTGGTAGTTGATCAGGGCGGATGCTGGGCATATGTTTTTTTTGCGGTTTCTCGAATGCCTTGCTGATGTTAATGCTCGGAGCGGTATCGATCAGGCCAGCATTCATGGCATAAATCATTACCTCATTAATCCGCTGACATAAGCGCCTGACTGTTTCCAGAGCGCCTCTGGATTGTACTGGCTGGATAGCCTGTACCAGCGTGGGGGCTTTAATGTCTGTAATACTTATTTCTCCGATGGCAGGGAAAATATCTTTTTCGAGGGAACGCCAGATGTCTGAGGCATAGTCGGCAGTTATGCTGCTCTTTTTTAACTGTAGCCACTGTCCGGCAACGATCTTAAAGGTATTGGATTGAGCTTCCAGCGCCTGCCTGCGTAGGGATTGTTGGTGTGTGTAAGGATCGATATCTTTGGTCAGAAGGTTCCGGGCTTCGTGGCGGCGTTGTCGGGCATCGGCTAGGGTGACTTCGGGATAGGCCCAAAAGTCAGTTTTGCCCGTTTTTGGTTAAAAGGCTGAGAATAACGATATTGCCAGACTTTTTTCCCGCTGGTCTTGATCAGTAGTTGTAGGCCATCACCATCATGTAGCGTGTATTCCGCTTCTTTAGGCCTGGCGTTTTTTATCTCTGTATCCGTAAGCGGTTTTGTCAGACGAGCCATATGTACCTCACGATTTAGGTACCCGATAGTTAGGTACCTGACGACTGGGTACCTAACAAGGCACCTAAAGGCAGCGGAAGTCACAACACCCTGTAATATGTACGGAGATACAAAAAAGCCCGCAAGGCTTGCGCCGTGCGGGCTTTCAGGATTTCACCGGACACATCCGGATCATTATTTGGTGGGCTGGGGGAATCTGAATAATTTTATTAACTCATTGTAAAATTAGTAAAAATATGAATTCAGATTTGTTTGGTATACCTAAGCGTATACCAATGCAGAAAAGTAAGACCGATTTAGAGGGCGATTCTAGAATCTGGCATCACCAGTTAATGCCTTTTTTCCCATGCTTGTTTGATGAGTTGCATATCAGGTTTGAAGCGCGACATGTGGCGGATACCAACCACAGGCACATCTAATTGCTTAAACCGTGCTGTAAAGCAGAACGTAGAGTAGTAGCGGTTTCGGCTTATGTACTCGGGCTCATGGCCATCGCCGAATGCTTTTAAAAGCAAGTGAGCTGCTGAGTGAGAGTTCATTCCGTTACTGTAAGCAATAATTAGCTCAGGTTTGCATAGGGGGACGGTAACGTTTTCAAAGAAACCCATCGATTTTTCAATCAGTCGATCCAAACTGCCAATCGCGCGCTCTTGAGCCCTTTTTTTGAGCGACAGGGCATCTTTAGAACACAAGAGTAGTGCATTGGTATAGACAGTATCTTGCCATCTAAAGCCTAGCTGTTCAGGGACGGATTGCAGGCGGCTTGCCAAATGTTTGATGCCCCATTCACCTTCGGCACCAGCCTGAACATTAGAGAAACAAAGTGAATTAAAACCGTTTATCACTGCTTCAGCATTTGTAAAACCGCCATCCGCTGATGAGCCGTTGAACCCGACCATGATTAAGCGCTTTCTTGCTGGTTTAGCTGCTAACAATTCGAAGGAACAATCATAAGGACGGCCGGGTAGTTCGCTTAAATCATGCCGTCCTAAACCTTCCAAAATTATTTTCTTGGTCGTTTCCATCTTAACGGTTACCCCATCAAAGAGTCTTTTTTGGCTCTGCCACATGATAGAGCCAATCTGCCATTTTGCTCAGAAAAAAAAGATTTATAGGAAAACTGTTCACCCTAAACACCTTTTTATTTTATCCTTTTATTTCAATGCATTGATAGGTGCATAGCTACCTTCTTGGTGTACACCCCTGTTCACCTACAGGGTGAACAGTCTGAATCGCAGGCACAAAAAAACCGGCCTGAGCCGGTTTTGGGAGCGCTTGTCGTTATGATATTGGCCGTTCAGCGGCCGATAGGATGCCCTGGTGTTGCTGCATGTATTCGGGTCATTGCCACTATAGGCGGCGCGGCGATTGAGCGTCCAATGGGTTCGGCAGATCAATAATGGCCTATTGATCGGCTCGGCCGATCGACCCGCTCATCGTCACACCGCCCCGCACTTAGGCAGCCAGTCCGCTTCGCACTCTTCGCTCTGTCAACGCCACGATCTTTAGGGACTTATATCACTGGCGCTGACAGCTCAATATCAGGTTGGTTTGTATTCCCTGCTTGGTGCGGCGTTTCAGCAGCGTATGCTCATACTCTTTCAGCGTCTGCGGCACCGTCTAGTGCAAAATGGCATCTGGATAGATCATGATTTGGCGTGCATCTCCGATGCGTGGTTTAGGTTATCACCTACTCGGAAATACGTTTCGGTGTCATCGAGAAGAAAACCTGATCGCGTCACTCGCAGCTGGTCGACGCGTTCTGCGTCCGCCCTGATGCCGTGCTGACCTTGAAGAGCTGGGCGGCGGTGGACGCCACCTCGAAAATTTAGGCGATTCTGGTCGTGGTCGGGATGCCGATCGGTCCCAACGACACGGCGATCACCGGGCATGCCGCTGCATCCGGTGTCGTGTTGGTGACGAATGGTGTAAGAGAATTTGAGCAGGTACCGGGCCTAACGCTGGAGGATTGGGAAAGATTGCGGAGTAAAGTAAGGCCGTCATCTGGGCGGCCTTACTCCCTTTCACCTACGTTCGGCTTAATCTTTTTCAGCGTTAGTTAATGGCTCTATACGGATACGTGTACTTTCGTGAGTGGTTTTTGGTGGCCTGATAAATTCACTTTTTCCCAACTGGGTGGCCAAATGCCACATCGAGTCTGAATACACAATGCTGCGGTGACTCCTCTCAATGAGAAAAGCGGCATAATCCGAATGCCCGAAAGTCCTCAACACTGACCTGATAAATGTACGCGGCGCCCTGTCATCTTTCAAACATTGTATCAGCAGTGCGTGCTTCTGTCGGTCGCTGGTCAGTTTTACTGAGAGCCGGCTCAGGGTTTGCAGGCTGAGAAGCGGTCCATCAGAGAACAGTGCCTCATCTTTATCCCAGAGCCAGTTCAGGATACTAATACAGAGTTCATCAGATATCTTACCGCCATTCAGAAGTAACCGGGTAATGCGTCGGTCAAATTCTTCATCAGTATACAAAACAAGCTCGTAGTTCCCATTCAACAAGGCGGGACGGATACAAATCAGATCATAAAGAAGCGGGGTCAATCCGTCACCCTCTTCGTAAAATGCCTGATAAAGTTGTTCAAAGACACTAGCGGTTGGAGCTAACCATTTCTGATCCACCAGTACTGCCGCATTGTTCAGCGGCAAGCTGTCAGGCAACTTAATAAGAGATAACCTGAATGTCTTGGTTACCACTACAAGTGCATCTTTACTGATGTTTTCTGAAGATACTACTTTTATAAGTAACTGCGAGAGCTGAACCTCAGTCAAAGGTAATGTTTCATTTGGCAATAAAGCGTAATTAATATTGAGCCATTCACAAAATGTATCAGCGGCAACTGACGCATCTTCATCAAGTAAAAAAATTGCATTGTTCCATAAAGGGGTAATGTGATTATGATGCGTCAGAAGTGAATAAAGGTTTCCATCATGATTAGTTTCTGTTGCTTCGTTATTTTCTTTGTTTAGGATAACTGTTATGTCTTCCAGCATAAACTTCATGCTGACTATTAGGCACTCTGCATCATCCCAGTCAACCAATGCCGAATTAAGGAGGTCAGGAATGAGCTCTCTTTCTTCGGAGTGAATAAAAATATCACGGATAAACGATGATATGTTTTCATAAACATAGGCTTCAAGGTTCGTAATACGAAGCGATTTTATTGTTTTTAAAGGTTTTTTACGTAAGGGTTCATTGTTGTTTTCTATCTCATGGATGAGTGAAAAACAGAGGTTTTGCAGGTTGGATGTGGAATAGACCCACAGTTTTTCCTGTGCCACCGAATGCAGAACTTTCTTGAAGGAGTTGCTCTGAATCAAAGGGATATTAGTCAGGCGACAGTCTGAATTCCGCAGGTTTTCACAGAAAGTCTGAGCACAGTCCTCAGATATGGCTGTTAGGATATTAACGTGAGAATCAATGAGTCGCTGTAGCTCTTCCCGATCTCTCTTAGAGACGACGTTCCAAGACAGTGCCGGTAAGGACAGTAACAACGGGAGCAGAGTGTGTTGAGCTTCGATATCATTCAAGCTCCCAATCTGGTGGATAATTGTGGACAAGTTGCCATCCCCGTCGACCAATAACCTGATATATTTCAGCTGCAGAGTGAGTTCCCAGCGAGGGAAGATCTCATTGGCTAGTCTTACCATCCGCTCTGGTGCCCCAGGTTCCACCTGCATTCCCAATATAGTCTTCAAGGAAACCTTATCATTGTACATAAGGTGCCTGAGAATCTGAGGATGCCAAGCATTGTCACGCATCAGCATGCCCAGTCCGCTTAATTTTACCACAGTGTTAGCAATGTTGCTGAGGGGCATATTTGTCGTTTCATCAGGTGATCTTCCTGCTGTCACAGCCCTAATAAAGTTATTGTCTTCCGTGCTCAGGCTACCCGGCATAAATACGGAACGATAGGCCATATAGTCAGTCGAAAGATAGCCATGAGATAGAAGGAAATACAAGAAATCGATTTGTCCAGCGTTATCAGGTAAGACTACTCCGTCGTCATGCCTCGGTGATACACATGCTATGGCCCACTTAATGAAGCCTGAACTGCCCATCTTGTTGATGAAAAAAGCAAGATCATATGAGAAGGTATTCTGAATATCATATCTGAGAGTTTTGATATTCTCCTCTAAACGAGCGATGCCACCATCTGATTTTTTCAGGATAATAGAACACCTTTCCTCGTATTCGGTTTTCATACTCTCAATTGTTGTTTTTTCGACTACAGCAACATCTATGCCATACACCCTTGTGCGGATATGAAAAGCATTACCACTTAAAATTGAGAGGAATGTATCTTCATCTTCAATAACGTTTTCGAGATAAAATTGAGAGCCATTGTTACGAATGATATACAAAGTAGATTCTGTTTTCTCATTAATATATTGGTAAAGTATTTCTCTTCTTAACTCTTTTTCTGATACTATTTTATCATTCTGTAAAATGGAAAGTTCTGTATGAT
Source organism: Serratia bockelmannii (assembly GCF_008011855.1). Classification (GTDB taxonomy): domain Bacteria; phylum Pseudomonadota; class Gammaproteobacteria; order Enterobacterales; family Enterobacteriaceae; genus Serratia; species Serratia bockelmannii. The sequence continues at coordinate 1,776,305 of NZ_VOUX01000033.1, read as the reverse complement.
ACTTTTTCATCCTTGTGTTAAGTGTAGTACAGTATTCCTCTCTTAATTTACCAGATGTATACTCGGTAACAATGCTGTAAAGCACCCCTTTTTTCTGATCTATTCCGTGATAATCTTCGGCGCAAAGGTTTTTGTAGGCGATGAGTGCAATCAGTCTTTTAAGATCCTCTCCGTTATTCACAATATTCCTGTAAAGCCGGAATTCGTTGGCAATATTGTGCATCACCCTCATGTCTGGAATAAACAGAGCCAGTCTGGCAATACAGTCTCTGAAGCCATCCTGTTTAAGCTCATCATGTTTAAATTTTCCAAAGAAATGCTCAGAGGCATTCTCACTGTCCATTACCGGGATCACCGGCATGACAAAATCAAAAAATTTTGTCCGTGATTCTGGCGTGCTGAAGAGATTATCTCTGACAGCGTAGATAAATCTCACCGGTTTATCAGCGGGAAGGCAGTTATTGATGAGCTGATTTATCTCACGGAGCTTGATGAAGATAGCGCCGTCGTTATGGCGGTCAAGATCCTCAAATATAACCACATTGTATTGCGTCTGTTCGAAGAAGTAGACGATTTCATCAATGTACACATTGAGCAGAGAGGGGGCTGTAGGGCGTGTAGAAATTGCTCCTTTCAGGACGTCAACTTTATCAATACTGACGCGGCGGTCAAATACCCCTGTACGGTGCAGTTTCTTCAGCGCAAGGAATAAGGTAAAGAAAAGAAATATCCCTGCGCCACCAACCCTGGCGAGTATAGGCAAAGCTAGGAGAAACTGACTCAGCTCTTTCGGCAGAGAAAGCTTCGCACTGATGTAATCAGGGAATAGAAAAAGCAGGCCTGTTGCCGTCAATGCCAGTATGAGTAACAGGCTGGCGGCCATCATGGTAATCTGAGGCGCGCTAACGTCAGAAATGCGCTCCAGACGGGAATATGGCAACACGCTTTTTTTTTCTTTGTATAACAGCTGTTGCAGGATGCTGTACTCGATTGTTTTTTCTTCAGCTTTAGCCGCTTTTTTATCAGCTTTATCACCGTCGGTTTTGTCATCCCCCACACTGGTATCTCCGGATGACGCCAGTTGCATTTCAAAATCAGCCAGAGACACGGTCATCATCCGGAAGTCATTGTTTTCTGCTTTTTCCCACGTCAGTAATACAGAGCTTTTACCTGCACCATACGGGCCAGTGACAGCAATGTTTCTGATATCCGGGCGGGAACAAGCAAAATTCAGTGCTTCGATATAGCTTTGCGCTTTTTCATCCTCAATCACTGAAGGGGTCAGAGGTTCATAAGCGATATGTATCTGTTCTTCCTGAGCATCATCAGCACTGAGTATCGGCATCAGCGCTTCCGTTCGGGATAGTCCTTGCATGTTGTTCACCCAACATTGTTTGTTTAATAGGCATTATATCGCCTGAAAACAGAAAAGATAACAAAGCCAAAGGTATACAGAAGGAGGCTGTCTAGGCACATGTAATGATGAGAGCCGGCTTCCGGTTTTCAGTTCTCGCTACCGAGATCAACCAACAAAACCAATAAAGTAATCGAATGTATTGAGTTTATTCGATTGATAGGTTATCTTTCTTATTAATGTGAAAAATGAAATACGATAGATTACAAGGGGCGAATGATGCACTCACTGAGCAAGCTGGTCCAAGCGCTTATCGCGTTTGGCAACAAAACGGCACAAGCGCAAAGCAAGGAAATGGATGACGGTCGTAAAGAGATCACGTCTATTCGGCTTAAACCCCAGACACGGGCGTATCTCCAGGTTCAGAGCGAAAACTTAGGTATCTCCGTCTCACAGCTGATCAACATCATGGTGGATGGTGTGGTATCGGTTGAAACCACACCGCAGAAAAATGTCATCGACACAATGTACGATCGATTGATGATGTTGTTTGAAAGTCACAACCTCACACCATTGGAGATTAGCCGGTTGCTGAAGCACCGGGGGGTAACTCTCTCTAAGCTCAAGTCCCGCGATGCCTTGCTCGACCTCATTACTCCAGAAATGCTGGCCGAGATTAGCGAATGGTTTGGTGTGAGGCTCACCTGGCTCAATGGACGGGGAGATGAAATTTACGAAAATAACAGCCTTACCTGGTATAAAAACACCGAGCAAATGGCGGTGTCGCTTATTCAGCGTCGGATTGAACACGGCAAACTTGACATTTACGTCATAAAGCGCGCAGGAGTCAGTTTTGCGGCGGCGGAAGAACACGACGATCATAAGCATAACCTGCGAATGGGATTCTTGCTGAAATACCCCCACAAAGTGGGTGATGTGGAATTCGACAAATATGAGCTGTGTGAATTCCAGCGCTGGAATTACAACAGATGCCGTGAGCAACTTAAACTGGTGTTCAAATTTATCAACGAGCTGGCTCAACGCACCACCGGGGTATATATGCATGGCGTTACGGTCGATGATAACCACATGGAGAAAATCTCATTGGGTCGGGTATTTCCTTCCCAGGTAAAAAATGTGTTTTCCAAACAGGGGGAATGGTATCCCGAAGAACACACCAAAGACAATTTGTCGGGATACAGCGACAAGAAGTTCCGCCAGTACATCGATACTTACTGCGGCAATCCATCGAAATCATTTATAAAAAAACGCGACGCAAATAATAATCACATCTGGGAAGTAAAGGTGTGGGGAGACAATCAGGAAACACAAGAGTACTTGTATCTCCGCAAGGCGCTGGAAGACACCTACGAGAAATATCCCCCTCCCGCAAAGAGATAAATTAATCGTTGTCCTCTCTCCGGTTGGGGAGGGGATAACAAAGCTCTTGTCGCCGTATCTCCCCTTGTTTCCGAACACCCCAATAGAGTCCTCATTCTCACAGTTATGTATCATTCTCCTTATACTGATCTTCTCCGCAAACAACGTGTGCGGCCGTCGTTCGGTATCGGACTGAGCACAAACATGATAACGCAGGGATTTTACACAATGCAGAGTGTCTAATTACAGTGGGGTTGTGTCGAAAATAAAATACAAACTGGCCGTTGATGCGCTGACTGAAAAAGCTAAAGGAAGTGGGAATAGCCGCCTCGGCAAGGCGGCTGTGATATTCAGGGAATGATTAACTATCAGAAATGACCATTGCAATCTGCTGATAAGCCTTTATTTAGGCAAAAATCAACCATACTCCCCCAAGAAGGCCCACCGCCATTAGGATACATTACACTTGATGGCGTTCCTGGGGCCCAACATGTCCCGTTTGCATCGATATAAGTCCCGTTATCAACACCGCGTTGATCGACTACATTTGTGGATTCACGGTGACCATCAGTTACAAATCCGCCGCTTACTGATGCTAACATGTTACCTGTTAACTCTTTCATTAATAATTTCCTTATAAAAAATATTTTATTACTCACATCCATGCTTCAATACTGACGTGTATTCATCGTAAAATGAAACACGTCTTAATATATCACCTTTGAGTAAGGTGATTTTGTTTTTCTTGTATGGAAGAAAAAGAGTGTCCATTTCGCGATAAGATAACTTGATTAGGCCGCAAGCAGCATATAGCTTGGCTTCTGGAGTGGCTTTTTCATCTTTTGCCAACCTAATGAAAATGTCTTTTGAGTTATTCTTATTCAGAATGGCGTTATATGCCATTTCACCGTCACTTATTTTACCAGCAAAGCCATTCATTCCAAGCGAAAAAAAAGATGCCTTTTTCAGTATTTCATACTCTGTGTTTTCAGCTGCCTTCAGAAAAGAAGAGTGTAATATCAAGAATGGAATAAGAAGTTTTAAAATTCGCATAGTAAGTTCCATTACCCTCGAGTTCCCTTTATTCATTACCTTAGCACTATAAACAAATCGGGTTCAAGAGGCAATGTCGAAAATATCATGCAGAGATAGGGTAATGCCTTAGTTGAACAGAGGGAGCAGCGTATGAATCCCTCTAAGGCGATTTTTCTGCATAACATCGTCCTGTGAGAGGTACACTGGCACTGCAAATGTGGCATTCAGTTAACGTGAGCTGCAGGAGACGCTGGCTGAACATAGCTTGAATGCCGAACACTCCACGATAGAGTTTTATCCCGTATATTGCTCAATAATCTAGTGACACCAGCTCACCACAATGCTGGTGTTTAACGAATTGTTGACGGCATAATAGGGCAGGACTAAATTCCCCCTCTCTTTATAAGGAAGCAACAAGGTGTTTCGCCAGGAAGCGATCGATAATCAGAAAATGAAATGGCGTGGCCGGGCGCTCCTACTTCCTGGCATTCCCTTTTGGCTCACGGCAGGGCTCTGCCTGTTTTTTCTCATTGCTTTTCTCACCTTCGTGGTCGCCGGTACCTATACCCGGCGGATCAATGTGACCGGCGAGATCAGCACCTATCCCCGCGCGGCCAACGTTTACTCCACGGTTCAAGGGGTAGTGGTCAAACAATTTGTCACCGAAGGGCAGGTGATCACCGCCGGAGCGCCCATTTACCAGATTGACGTCAGCAAAAGCACACGTAGTGGTGTAGTCAGCGATAACCAGCAACGGGATATCGATGGCCAGTTGGCACGCATTGCGCAAATTATCAGCCGACTGGAAAGCAGCAAGCAGGCCACGCTCACTATGCTGGAAAAACAGAAGGCGCAATATACCGCCGCGTTCTCACGCTCAACCGACATCCTTCGGCGTGCTCAGGAAGGGATACGCATCATGAAGGAGAACATGGAGAACTACCGACACTATCAGACCAAGGGACTGATCAACAAGGATCAGCTCACCAACCAGGTGGCGCTGTATTACCAGCAGCAGAACAACTTGCTGGGCCTATCCGGCCAGAACGAACAGAATGCACTGCAGATCACCGCGCTGGAAAGCCAGATCCATACCCAGGCCGCCAACTTCGACAACCAGATCTACCAGATGGAGCTGCAGCGCTACGAGCTGCAGAAGGAGCGGCTCAACATCGATGCCGGTGGAGCGATCATCGTTCGTGCGCTGGCCGATGGCCGCATCGATTCTCTGAGCGTCACGGTTGGCCAGATGGTCAACGTGGGGGACAGTCTGCTGCAAGTGATCCCCCACGACATCGATCACTACGCCCTGGTGCTGTGGGTACCTAACGATGCCATCCCCTACATTGCTGCCGGTGACAAGGTCAATGTACGTTATGACGCCTTCCCGGCGGAAAAGTTCGGCCAGTTTGCCGGTACGGTGTCCGTCATCTCCAAAGCCCCGGCCTCACCGCAGGAAATGCTGACCTATCAGGGGGCGCCCAAAGCGGCGCTGACCGCCGCCGTGCCGTACTACAAGGTGATTGTCATTCCGGAAAAACAGGCCATTGCCTATGACGGTAAACGTCTGAGCCTGGAAAACGGCATGAAAGCGCAAAGCACCCTGTTTCTGGAAAAAAGGAGGATTTATCAATGGATGCTGTCGCCGTTCTACGACATGAAACACAGCGCGACGGGGCCGGTCAATGAGTAAGCCTGCATTCAAACAGCTGGTCAGCCAACTGGATCTGCGGCTACGTCACCGGGTTCCCATGGTGCACCAGACCGAGTCGTCGGAATGCGGGCTGGCCTGTCTGGCGATGATATGCGGTTACTACGGAAAAAACATCGACCTGATCGCGCTGCGCCAGCAGTTCAACCTGTCAACCCGCGGTGCAACACTGGTTGGACTGACCGGTATCGCCGAGCAACTAGGGTTGAGCACCCGTCCCCTGTCTCTGGATCTGGACGAACTCAACGCGCTGAAACTGCCCTGCATTCTGCACTGGGAATTCAACCATTTCGTGGTGCTGGTCAGCGTCAACGGTCACCGCGCGGTGCTGCATGATCCGGCGCGCGGACGCCGGGTCATAAGCCTGACGGAACTGTCGCACAGTTTCACCGGCGTAGCGCTTGAGGCCTGGCCCGGCAGCGAATTCACCGCCGACAGCATTCGCCACCGCATTCATCTTCGCACGCTGATTGGCAGCGTACACGGGCTCAAGGGGGCGCTCGGCAAAATCTTTTGCCTGTCTCTGGTGTTCGAAACCATCAACCTGGTGATGCCCATCGGCACGCAGCTGGTGATGGATCACGCTATTCCTGCCGGGGATCGCGGGTTACTGACGCTCATCTGCGTGGGGCTGATGCTGTTCATCCTGTTGCGAGCTGCCATTGGCATGGTGCGCGCCTGGTCCGGACTGGTCATGTCGACGCTCATCAACGTGCAGTGGCAATCCGGTCTGTTTACCCACCTGTTGCGCCTGCCGCTCGGTTACTTTGAACGGCGTAAGCTGGGTGACATTCAGTCACGCTTCAGTTCACTGGATACGCTGCGCAGCACTTTCACCACCAGTATTGTCGGCGCCATCATGGACGGTATCATGGTGATTGGCGTGCTGGTGATGATGGTGCTATATGGTGGCTGGTTGACCTGGGTGGTGATCGCGTTCACCGCGCTTTATGTGCTGATGCGCCTGCTGACTTACGGGTATTATCGCCAGCTGTCCGAAGAGGCGCTGGTGAGAAATGCCCGCGCAGGTTCCTATTTTATGGAGACGCTGTACGGTATCGCCACCGTCAAGATGCAGGGCATGGCGGAACGCCGCATCGCTCACTGGCTAAATCTTGAAATCGACAGCATCAATACCGGTATCCGGATCACCCGGATGGACATGCTGTTTGGCGGGATCAACACCTTCGTGGCGGCCTGTGACCAGGTTGTTATTCTGTGGTTGGGAGCCAGTCTGGTTATTGATAATCAAATGACTATCGGCATGTTCGTCGCGTTCGGTGCTTTTCGGGGCCAGTTCTCCGATCGTATCGGGTCTCTGACGGCGTTTCTACTGCAGCTGCGCATGATGAGCCTTCATAACGAACGAATTGCCGATATTGCCCTGCATCCACGGGAAGATCGCAAGCCTGACCTCCCATATATCTCGGGAATGCAACCGATGGGGTTGTCTACCCATGCCCTGAGCTACCGGTACGACAGCCAGTCACCGGCGGTCTTTGATGCCTTGGACATCAACGTTGCACCGGGAGAAAGCGTGGCCATCGTGGGCCCGTCCGGGGCAGGCAAGACCACGCTGATGAAGGTGTTGTGCGGGCTGTTTCCTCCTGATTCAGGGAAGGTTGAGGTGAACGGCGTCGATATTCGGCAGCTCGGCATCAACAACTACCACAAGATGATCGCCTGCGTGATGCAGGACGACAAACTGTTCTCTGGCTCAATCCGGGAAAATATTTGCGGGTTCGTGGACGAGGTAGATGACGCCTGGATGGAAACCTGTGCTCGTGCCAGCTATCTGCATGAAGTGATCATGAAAATGCCTATGGGGTATGAAACCCTGATCGGCGAACTGGGGGAAGGATTATCCGGCGGACAGAAGCAACGCCTGTTTATTGCCCGGGCTATTTATAAGAAACCGGCGATTTTGTTCCTGGACGAGGCGACCAGTGCGCTGGACAAGGACAGTGAAGCGAAGGTGAATCAGGCGATTAAGGCACTCAGCATTACACGGGTGATTATTGCCCACCGCGAAACCACCATTGCCTCGGCCGATCGCGTCATCGTTCTGACCCACAAGGCGGATCAATGAATAAATCACGCTTTGCATTTACGCTGGCCTGTTTTGCGCTGGTTCTTCTCATGGTGGGCCTGACCTTTTACCCCTGGTTTCTGAGCGATAACGCCGCGTTTGTGCAAACAGGTCTGGTGTTACCCGTTCTATATCTCCTCGAGTTCGGCCTCATCGTCCCGTTATATGTGGCCTTTTTTAGCAAAGAGCATGGTATGGGCATGGGAAAAATTAACGGGCGGTTAATGATTGCGTTCACGGTATTCATTCTGCTGCTCCAATACCTAGGCGCCTATATTTTGGGGATTAGGAAAGCAGAAAGCTGGATGACCGAACAAGAAGCGGTAAGGGGGGGCGTATTTTGGGCGAACACCATCCTGTTGGTCTTTCTCGTTCCCATTTACGAGGAAATGGTATTCAGAGGGTGCCTTTTCAGTGGGTTGTTGCAGGTATTCAAAGGCAGTATCTATTGGTCTGCGCTCACGACGTCAGTTGTTTTTGCCATTCTGCATACTCAGTATTCGGATATACGCACGCTAGTGATCCTGACGCTGGTGTCACTACTTTTGATTGCTGCACGCATTTTATCGAGGGGAGTGGCTATGCCGGTATTGCTGCATATGCTGATGAATGGTTTCATCATGGCGACCAGCTATTACTTTTCATAGCGTCAGCATCGAAAACAAGGCCTCCACCCATCAGTCTTTCCTGAGTTTCAGCACATTTTTTTTCCACCATTCACTGGTCACAAAGACATAGCCTAGCGCTATAACGACAGAGTAGCACAGGTTTTTTATCACTAAAAGCCCTTTAAGTTCAGCGCTTTGAATAACATTGACCACGGTAAGACAAAATAGAAAAAGAAAAAAAACTCGGATAAATTTCTTCATAGCGAAATGAGCTCCTCCTTCGAGTGGCCGGGAGATATCCCCGGCCATCACCGCATTACCAGTGGCACTGTCCATTAACACTGTTTTTGTTGCTGTCACCGCCAAAGGCACCACGGTCGTTACCACCGTTGTTGCTGTGAGTGGCATTCCATGCGGCATCAAAACCGGCTCCGCCAAGAACACCACCGACAACGGTACCCACAATAGCGCCCAATGGTGCCCCCGGTCCAGTGAGCATCCCTCCGATAACGCCTCCGGTCGCCGCAGCTGCCGCTTGGGCTGCATCACGCCCAGAATCGTGACCACGATTGCTGCCACCATTGTTGTTGACTCGGCCGCCACCATCACGGTTATCCCCAAAATTTCCTGCACCAGAAACATGGTAGAGCATAGATGGATCAATAACTTTCATAAACAACTCCTTTTGATGATGAAACCACAGCGTGTAAAGTTATGTAAAGCGACTAATTATTAACCCACACAACGTGAGGTTTCAAGGGGAAATTGTTAGGAAAGTTTAAGTTTTTCATCAAGAGATTATCATTCGCTGGGCTGGTTGCACTCCGGCGACGCTCGGTTCAAAACGACAGGGTAGCAATACTGACGTTACCCGGCACACGCTTTATGCATAGGATATTTGATCTGAGTATTGTCTTTTTAGGCTCTGCGCATGAAAAGAGATAAGGTGTATTTAAGTTATTGATTATATGTGATATTAGTATTCGTTGTTCCAGCAGTATGATGAACTCAACTCGCCCACGATCGGAGCGCACCCGCACCATAACCCCACTCTTCCAGGTTAAGCGGGCATTTAGGGCTCGCCAGCGAGGGAGGGAGGTCGCTGAGTGGTATCAGTCGGTATATGACGCGTGTCTGCCGGTGAGAATGCAGGTGAATGAAAGAAAGGGAAGATGAACAAATAACTCAAGATTTCAAATGACCTCTCCATGCATTCCACAAAGCCCTGGTGCTTGCTGCTGACATCAGGTCACACGAATGTTTCGATGGGTTACTGGCAGAAACTGAACGATTTCCCGTACGGTTGCTGAGGTCTGGCCAGCAGGCTCCTTGCTCACTATATACGAGACTCGGACACGATGCTGCAGCTCCTAATTATCCATATGCAGGCAGTCCAGAGTGATCGGGAGGACAAAGAACCCACTGTTCATTCACATGTTATGGTGGAGTTAGGCAAAGGGTAAATTACCTGACCTATAGCCGCCGAGTGATCATTGAGGACAAGTATGGCACGCTGGTTACTATGTTACATGAGATACAACAGTTCGGGGAACCGTAACGTGCTGGGAGATCAACATTGACTCCGCGATGGAAGAAGGTAAAGCGTTGTATGATTGGTTGCGAAACATTGCTGAACTCATCCTGGTGACGTCTTGACTCCTGCAACAACAACCAGCATGAATAAATACAGGTGGGTGAAATTATGCTAGAAGAAAGATTTATATGTTATCGATGTGTGCCGGATAAACATGTCAAGGCCAGAATAAAAAATGAAGGAAATCGAAAGAAAAATTGCAGTTATTGCCAAAGAAAGTTGATAAACGTCAGTATCGAACAAATCGGCGAATGGATCGACACTATGTTCGACACCTATTATGAACAGGGTGGGTATGATTATGTAGGCAATGCTAGGGGGGAAGAGGCACCATTTATAATAGAGGAAGAGTTGGGTGTCGATTTTAATATCGCTGCCGATATTTATGAGTCCATGCAGAGCAATCCGTTAATCGATAGTTATTATTATGATAACGAAGCAAAATATGAATGTGATAGTACTTTTGTTCCCATCAAAAGTATACGCGGTAATTATGATGCCAAATGGGAAGAGATCACGCGGTCATTAAAGCACGAGTCTCGTTTTTTTAATAAAGATGCGAAAATCTTTCTTGATGAGTTGTTTAAAGATATTCATACAATGCGCACAGATGAGAGCGGTTCGGCAATAAAATCCTATACGCATGTAAATGTTTTTTATCGTGCACGGTCATTTACAGAAATCAGTGAGGTAGAAAAGGCGCTGGCTCAGCCAGAACGTTACCTAGGACCACCACCACCCGATAGCGCAAAATCTGGGCGTATGAATGCCCTAGGTGTACCTGTCTTTTATGGCTCCCTATCGCCTGAAACGGCGATGGCAGAGATCCGACCGGTAGTTGGCAGCTGGGTCATCGTCGCCCAGTTTCGCCCCTTGCGTGATTTAAGGATACTTGATCTTTCATCAATGAATTTTATCCCCCCTGCAGGGGTCAGTAAATTTGACCCGAAACATCTTCAGGTCAGGGAAAAAATCCGATTTTTAAAAACGTTAGCGCATAAACTGACGATCCCTGTGTTGAATGGCGCTAATGGCCATGAGTACCTCATGACGCAAGCGGTGGCGGAATACCTTGGATTATACGAGGGATTTGACCTTGATGGCATAACGTTTAAATCGACTCAGGTAAATGATAACGATGAAGACATTGATAAAACCAATATTGTGTTGTTCAATAAATCCGCAAAAATAAAAAACTCAGACTCTGGGGGTAAAGACTCACAATATGCTGTAACCCTGTTTGAATATGAAGGTGAGGATGATAATGATGTTCCTTATTATGGATTTAACCCAAAAATCAGGAGGGTAATAAAGACAATAGAAAACAACACCTTTAGCTCAAGACAGATCGCGACCAATGAATCAAAATTTGTATTGGCACTGGATCTGGAGAACATCATGGTTAAGCGCCTGAAAGGGATAAAGTTTTCCGTAGATGATTATCAAGTAAAACTGGGAAGCGATATCGAACCACGGCGTGGTTATTCATCAGAAAATGATGAGCGGGAATTCTGATAGTCGTTGATAATGGAACACGACGCCCCCATACCAGGGGGCCATATTCGAGTTAATCCTGTAACAACTCTATCTGCTGTTCGAACTATTGGACCTTCTTATCCTGATGCTTCACGTATCACCTGATAATTTCTTACCATATCGACAAAGTATCCTCTTGCCCAAAAATGGTTACCCCACAGCTTATTTCGTATATGTGGGAAACGATTGTAAAGGCGGATTGCACTGAGTCCTTTTAAGTCTCCCATAAACGTCCAAATCGAAGGCTTCGGTGGGACTATCGTGACCAGTGCATATGATCTGGCTGAATATTTAGATCGAGAACTTCACAGTCCTTCATGCTGTAGAGGATTGAAATCGTTCGATAAAGCTCTTTTCCTACCTTGTCGCGGAGTATTTTAAATCTTACTTCGACGTCCAGAATTGGCGGTATTTGCAACGTCAGAACACATGTGATTAACTCCCGTATAAACTCATGTTGGTGATTTCTTTCTTACTTGTGGTGAGTAAGCGGGAATATTACGGCATGTGTTTCCTTTAGGCTAGAGCCTCATAAGGTTAATCACCACTTCCTTAGGAGGTGATTTAAGGCTGACAACAAAAACTGGCCTGCGCCGGTTTAGTTATTACTGTTGTAATAATGTCAGCCAGAGTATGGCCTATGTGATGTCCTTGTATTGTTGCGTGTATTTTTTTCTGCCACTACAGGCGGCGCGGCGATTGAGCGTCCAATGGGTTCGGCAGATCAATAATGGCCTATTGATCGGCTCGGCCGATCGACCCGCTCATCGTCACACCGCCCCGCACTTAGGCAGCCAGTCCGCTTCGCACTCGTCACTCAATATCAGATTGGTTTGTATTCCCTGCTTGGTGCGGCGTTTCAGCAGCGTATGCTCATACTCTTTCAGCGTCTGCGGCACCGCCTGGCCGAACGCCGTCAGGTTCATCACGTGCTGATAGCCCCGCGCCGCCATAAACGACAGGTAGGCGTGGTACAGGTAGCGGCGCGGATTGGGCGGAGTGATGTTGGCGTTGCCTATCATCATACCCTCCGGGGTACCCAGCACCGTCAGGTAACCACAAAAATCGACCAGCGGATCGGCATGCCGTTTGATTTCAAGGGCTTCCGCCGAACTCTGCTGCACCTGGAGCAATGTGCGGGCCTCGTTCGGGTTGGCGAAGCGCTGCATCAGGTGACGTACAATCACCGCCAGCTCCTGGGTGATTTTGTCCAGCAGCTGCGGGTCGCGCTCGGCCAGCGGTATCGCGTCCGGGAAGGTGATAATCACCCGCCGACGGGATACCCCACCGCTGCGGTCGCTGAACTGCATCGGGTTGTTATTGACCGCCAGTATCACCGCCGGGATGTAAGCGGCGTAGGCGTCGCGGTATTTCGGGTCGATGGCGACCGCATCGCCGCCGGTGATGGCCTTGATGCCCGCCCCGTCACCGCTCCACTTCTCCTGGTCGGGCAGGATAATCAGCGAGAAGCCGACCACGCTGGCCCGTTCGCGCGCCGACTCCAGGTTGTCGATGGTGGCAGAAGTGGTGTTATCACTACCTGCCAACAGCCGGGCAATGGCCGCCATCACACTCTTGCCGCTGCCGCCGGGGCCGGTCACTTCAAGGAACAGCTGCCAGTCGTAGCGGTTGGCCAGCACCATAAAGAGTGCCGCGAGAATACGCTCCTGCTTGTCGTGATTGCCCCCGGCAGCCCGGGTCAGCCACTGCCAGAAGTGCGGCGCATGGTCGGCCAGGTTCTCCCCGGCGCGCGGCGGCGTGTAGTCCACGCTGTTGACGGTGCGCAGCCAGTGCGCTTGCCGGTGGGCGCTGAACTGGCCGCTGACGGTATCAAACACCCCGTTACGAAAGCCTATCAACCGGCGGGCCGGGTCGCCCATCTGCGGCACCATCAGCTTGAGGGTGTCCAGGATGCTGTTGATACCGGCAGCGGAGAACGGCGCACGCACCTTCTGGAACAGCGCAGCAATCTCCCGGCTCAGCTGCCGGTGCGGCAGCACCTGCCAGGCGCCGCGCGTATAGCGGCACAGCTCTTCCCCCACCGGCGGCACCGCCAGGGTGTTGCCGTAGTGTTCGGCCAGCAGTTCGGCCTTCTCGCTGGCGCTCATGGCTTTCAGGTCGGCATCGCTCAGCGTGTCGAACGGGCTCGGCTGCGGCGGCTGGCTGAACGCCTGGAGCTGCCCACGCGTGGCCTCAGCGCCTTGCTGGCAGTAAATATCGTTCCAGTCGCCCTCAGTGGGCGGTAGCGCTGGGACACCGCCGGTGAGTGTGGCCGCCTCGGCGGCGCGGGTCTGTCCGGTGCCGCTGCGGTCATTATCGGCCGCCAGCAGCAGCCGCGCATTCGGGTAGTGGCTGCGCAACTGCTCTGCCACCGCCGCCAGGTTGTTGGCGCTGAGCGCCACGCACACCGTCTCACCGGTCAGGCGGTGCACGGTAAGGCCGGTGGCGTAGCCTTCGGTGAGCCAGATAACCGTGTTGTCCGGGCCACTGAGGGTGTGGCAGGCGGCTTTCACCTGCCCGCCCGCCAGCATGCGCTTGTCACCGTGGGCGTTAATCAGCTGCACGTTGACCACCTCACCCCCGGCATTATGCAGCGGCAACAGCAGGTCGCCGGGCTGGAAGGTGATACCGCCAACGCGCAGCGGCTGGCCCTGCAAGGTCAGGGTTTCTGCCTCCGGCCAGCCCTTGGCGCTCAGATAGGCGTTGCCGGTCTGGGGCTGCGCGGCATCCACTAAAGCCTGTGCCTGTCGCGCGGCCTTGCGCTGAGCCTCGGCCTTGTCTTGTGGTGAATGACCAGTCTCAGCGGCCGGTGGCAAGGCGTTGGTGTTTTCCCCCATCACGGCAGCCACCTGTTCGGCGGCAGCCCGGGCAGACAGTGACAGGGCCTTTTCCACCAGGTTGAGGCCGTCACCGGCCCCGCACTGATTGCAGAACCAGGTGCCGCGCCCGTCCTGGTTATCGAAGCGGAAGCGGTCTTTACCGCCGCAGGTCGGGCACGGCTGCGGCTTGCCGTTCGGCTGTAAAGTAATACCGAGGGCCGGGAGTATCACCGGCCACTGGCCGGTGGCGGTGCGTACGGTCTGAGATACGAAGTGGGCGCTCATGCTCTTCTCCTCAGTGTACGGTGGCGTTCTGTGCCGCCGACAGGCGCTCGCAGCACAGTTCGTCCATCATCTTCTGCCCCAGCGCGGTCAGGCGCGGCGCAGCCACCAGAACGTCCGGCTGTACCATGTCGCTTAGCATGGTGCACGCCATGTCCATGCCGTCTTCTGCGCCATACTGACGCACAAAGTGCCCCTCCAGGCGCAGGGCAATCGTCATCTGCAGCTCATCCAGCGTGTACCCGAGGCTCACCCGGTAAAAGGCGCAGGTGTCCAGATAGGCTTGCGCCACGGCGCGGCGGAAAACGGCGGTACGGACTTCAATCGGTAAACAGGATGAGGTGTTCATGCGGCGGTGGCCTCCATGCGGGCAAGGATTTGGGATTCACAGGTGTTGACGACGTGGCCGAGCTGGTCGGTCAGCAAGGCAATGACCGAGGCAAACGATGCCTGTTGCACGGCATCGGGGCGTTGCCCGCCGAGGTCAAGGGTATCCAGCAGGTCGAGGAACAGCACACCGGTGGCGTGCGCATGCTGGAGACGCAGAAAATCGGCGTGCGGAATAGGGTAATGGGTGTCGCGGTGGTAGCGGTCGGCCAGGGTGTTCATGCTGCCGCCTTAACCGGCAGACGACCGGCAAAGGACAACACGTAGTCACGGGAAAGCCTACGGCGGGCGTTGTGCTCAGAATCCGCCACGGTGCGTACGATGCGCGGTGAAGCCGTCAGCGCAGACCGGCGTACGGCCGCAAACAAAAAGCAGAATGTCGGGTGAGTCGGGGTGAGGATCGTAGCCATGGTGGCAGCCTCCATAGTTAGCTGATAACAGCTACCACCGAAGTTTCCACGCTTATGGGTGGTAGCCCAGACGGGGGTGGAAATACCGGTAACTATGTAAACCGGCCTGACCGAAGTCAGCCCCGCCTGAGCCGCCATTGATTGACTGCTGCGGTAGCATAACATGCACCGCGCAAAAAATGAGCGCGCTAAGGCTGCGACATAAAAAAACACGCGTGGCGCGTGTTGTGTCGCCATAGTTAAACACGGGTTTCCACGCCCGGCTGCCGATTTTGCGGCAGCGGGAGGACTATAGCGCAGGGCCGGACGTGGGGGCAAGCCGTAAGACGCCCCCGGACGTTCAATCGGCTGCATAGTGATCAACAGTCGGTCAACTGGTCGTTGCGGGTATCGGCAACTGCGCATGTCAGCGGCACCGGCCCGGCACAGAACAGGCGCGGCTGCGCCTGGCGACTCGCCAGACGAATAACGCCGTGTTTTTCGCTGCGGTGCTCCGGCAAGACGACGCCAGGCTCTTTACGCTGCAACAGGATGGCTTCCGCGATAAACAGTGCGTCGTTGTCGCTCAGGGTAAAGTGCTGGCGACCCAAGGTTAACTGCATCATGCGGCGGCCCCCTGGTGACGGTTGGCGATACGTTCGTCCATCCACTGCTCGACCTCGGAGGCCAGCCAGGCGACGTTTTTACCGCCGAGGGAGACCTGAGCCGGGAACTGCTTACGGCTCATCATCTCGTACACGGTGGAGCGGGACAGGCCGGTGGTGTAGAGCACTTCCGGCAGACGAATAAAGCGCTCGCGTGGGGTGTAACCGCCAGGAATAACCGGCAACGGGGTGGATGGAGTGGGAGTGGAAACGGTCAACATAAAAACGCTACCTCTTTGTGTCCGGCCAACGCTGGCCGGGACTGTGTGAACTTCGGTAGCGCCCTATTATGTGAATATTTACCGGGGTGGCAACAAGGTGTTGTTGTGTGGTGGAACAGATTTTATGCTTATTTTTCAATCAAATGGACGACGTTGGCCGATATTGGCCTTTATTGGCATTTATTGACCTTTGTTGGCAAACCGGCCGAAAAGCCTGAGCGATGAATGGGCGGTTGATTAATAGGGAAAAACCGCCAAACACCGCTAGCCAGGGAAAAGGGGGTTTTGGGCCGGGTGAACAGTGGTGAACACCGGGTGAAGAGTTTATAGAAAACTGTTCACCACCTTATTTACTGATTTATCTGTATTTTTTATTTAGGTGAACAGTAGTGAATAGTTATAGGTAAAACTAAAAATGGCTTGATGGTTTTCTCATCAGTGCTCAAGGCTGTTGTCCTGGGGACAGTCCAACCGGGATGAATGGCGATGTTGTACGGCGGTCAGCAGAATAGCTTCACATTGACTGACACCGAAGACACGACCATGAGCAGCACCGCCTTACCGAAATACATCACCGATAAACTGCAAGCCCTGCGTGACGCTCGCGCCGCCCACGACAAAAACTATCAAGCGTTGACCGACGTCGTGACAGGCATTGCCCGCTGCCACCAACAGAAGAAAGACACCGAAGTGCAGAGCCAGGAGGCAGAAAGCCAGTGGCGCATCCTGTTTCGCAAACTGCGCGGAGAAATGACACCGGAACGGCAAGCGCAGCACCACAGTCGGATTTCCAAGCGGGAGCAGGCGAAAGAGTTCGACGGCCTGATTGAGGAGATGGAGCTGGACAAAATGCAGCTTCACCTCAACTGCGGCGGCACAGCCCCGAAGGTGGTGAGCGCGCACAAAGACGCCCTCACGACCTTTGCAGCTCACGCGATGCATCAGGCCCTGGATGCGCTGAGCAAGGCGCTAATCAGCCCTGATGTTATCAAGGCGTGTGCACTGGCTTCACGGGCTTACGGCGTCTATGCGGACAATCCGATGAAAATGATTGAGCAACAGGTACTGGGAACGCTACAAGGCCGCATTCGCGCTACCATGGCTACACAAAATATCGACCACCCGGTGCTGAATGAGATTGGCCTGACAATACCGGAACAAACCGGCGTATTGCAGGAGCTGCAAAGAAGTCCAATGCGCCAGATGCAAGTGGCAAGAGAACTGGCGGAAAAACGCCGTCTGCTGCAAGAGAACGGAGCCCAATCATGATGCGCTGCCCGTTGTGCACCCATGCGTCCTATACCCGCACCAGTCGCTATATCACGGAGCGGACGAAAGAGGCGTATTACCAATGTCAGAGCCTGACCTGTTCTTGCACATTCAAGACGGTGGAAAGCGTCGATAAAATCCTGTGCCAGCCGATACAAGCGCAACCGGTCGATGAGAACGCCCCACCGCTCTCGATAGCATCGCGGGGCATTCCCCCTCCGCCTCGCCCAAAACAGCCTTTTTCCTGGCTAGCCAGTCTCAAATTGCGCGTGCATGCATAGGGTGCATGATTTTGCATGCAGGACAATGTGCTTTTCATCCCCTGCCGCACCAGTACTGGCGCGGCCTGCGGCCGTTCATGCAACTGCATGAAAAGCGACACATGAAGCGCGCAGGCGAGGCGGGGGAAGTATTGCGCGCGCAGGGGAAGACGCTATGAGGTAGATAAAAATCAAGTAATACGATCTCCTGTACCCATTTTTGTAAAAACTTGCGCATGTTCGTTTTGTGATCAATTATTTTATTAGAATGAACACTTCAAATGTGAGATAGCCAATGCCTGAAGAAAATGATAATGCTACTCAATTAGATTTGGATCCTCCTTTAAATGTGAAAAGATGGCTGATTGCATGCGATGAATCTGGCATTGATGGACAGAAATATTATGGTTTTGGGAGCCTATGGATGTTATGGCAAAGGCGAGGTGATTTTCGTCGTGAGTTTGAGGCTATACTCGCAAATAAAGGTTTTCGCAATGAAGTAAAATGGAAAAAAGCTCATAGCGAGAGCATGTATAGAGTGTCAGAGGATTTAATTGATTTCTTTTTTAGAAAACAATGGCTTGCATTTCATTGTGTTGTTGTGAAGAAATCTTTAGTAAATAAAAACTATCATGATGGTGACTATGATTTAGCTCGAAGAAAACATTTTACAATGCTCCTTACAAGAAAAATGAAATATGTTATTAATGCGCACCCTAATTATGATCATGAGTTTAGATTTTGGGTTGATCCAATAGCCTCAAGATACAAAAAAGCTGATGAAGAGGCTGAGAAAATATCAGTTAATATTCTTAATAAGGAGATTATAGGTAAGAGTTTTCAGGGAAAGGTAGTAATAACAGAGCATGATTCAAAATCGCAACCTGCAATTCAGTTATGCGATTTCCTTTTGGGGGGCGTCATGAGTGCTTTCCAAGAAAAAGCGGAGAACGAAAGAAAAGTTAGCACTCAAAAGAACATTGCTAAATATTTAGGGTGGGATGATTTAGCATCAGATACCTTCCCACGTGAAAGGAAATTTAATATTTGGCACTTTGATGATGCTGAATTGTTAAACAATGGAGTAAGGCACTTTTCAAAAACAAGAAAAGTTAATTTATTACATCCATTACAGGATAGGAACTTACAGAAAAAATGACCAACACAAAGTGATTAGCAGTTTTTTAATTTATTTCTTATTTCTTGATACATAATGCGCCAGTGTATATATTAAGTTTAAAATGAAATAGGGATTGAAAAGATGTTAATTAATTTTATTTCCATGTTTGCTCAAAAATAAATATATACATCATTTTCCCGCCATCATTAAAACTGGCGTCTGTAAAGGAATGATTAAATTGGAGTGTACTGGGGGAGGGTAACTGGCATTGGAAATAATAGCTGCCTATTTTTAATAATTTATTTTTTTTTGCAATTCCTTGTTAATGCTAAAACAATTTTGTCATTTTCTAAAAATGAGATATTAAGAGATTTTTGGATTTACATTTGTAATTAATCTCCCTAATTATAGTAATGTGAAATAATTATAAATATATACTGGTATTTATCTGGATTCATGATATTAAAATGAGAGAACATCACTTCTATCGCTTGTTTTTTAATGGGGTTAATTTTTAATCCCATGCCAGTAGTGGACACGGGATTAAATCAGAGGAGGTGTTTTGATTGCTATTTTCTTGAGTAAACCTCCAATCCCCACCATTGCATTAATTCCCGCCTTTTATCTAAATATATAGAGCGATTATAGGCACGTCTGACCTCGTTCTTGTCATTATGTGCCAATGCTGCCTCAATCACATCAGCATTAAACTCAGCCTCATTCATAGCTGTGCTCGCGATAGATCGTAACCCATGAGCTACAAGCTTGCCGCCATAGCCAATACGCTTTAACGCAGCATTTGCCGTCTGGCTGTTCATCGGTTTACGTGGGTCATTACGGCTAGGAAAAACATGCTCACGCCTACCGCTGATAGGGTGCATGATTTCGAGTATCTCTAATGCCTGATCTGAGAGTGGAACGACATGATCACGCTTAGCCTTCATCCGTTCCGCCGGGATACGCCACTCACGTTTCTCTATATCGATCTCAGCCCATGCGGTTGCGGAGGCTTCTGCAGGACGTATCAGCGTCAGCAACTGCCATTCAAGCAAGCAACGGGTGGGTATCGATAGATTGCTCATCGAGATTGTACGCATCAGTTTAGGCAGCTCTTCGGGCCGTATGGTCGGCATATGCTGCTTCTTAGGGCGCTCGAATGCATTACCAATACCAGAGGCCGAATTAGCATCAATCAAGCCAGTGTTGACGGCGTAGATCATGATTTCGTTAATACGCTGCACTAAACGTCGAACTGTCTCTAATGAGCCACGGGCCTTGATAGGTTCCAGCACTTGGATCAGTAAACGCGCTTTGATGTCCTGAACCGGGACATTCTTGATAGATGGCAGTATGTCTTTTTCAAGAGAACGCCAGATGTCCTCCGCATGCTTAGCGCTAACGCTGGCCTGCTTCAACGCGAACCATTGCTTTGCCACATTCAGGAAAATACTTTCTTGCGCTATCTGCTGTTGTTCCGCTTCTGCTGCCTCTTTAGCCTGTGGGTCAATGCCCCTCGCCAGTATCACGAGCTTTTCGGCACGTATTTGTCGGGCATCGGCAAGTGACAGGGCAGGGTAGGCACCGAGGCTAACCATTGTTCGTGAACTGGTTCCGGGGCGGAGGTAGCGGAAACGCCACAACTTCTTGCCGGTGGTTTTAACTAACAGGAACAGGCCGTCACCATCATGCAGGGTGAGGTCTTTCTCTATGGCTTTGGCTTTTTGTACTTCGGTATGTGTGAGGGGGCGTGTAGTCCGCGCCATGTAAGGGTTCTTCCATAATTGGTATACGTTTATGGCATACATTTTAACGTATACCTAAACGTATACCAATAAATCCCGGATTTAGCTGGATATACTCGGACTACTACAGACACAAAAAAGCCCGCAAACCTAGGTGGGATGCGGGCTTTCCGTACTTCTCCGGACTTATCTGGTAATACCCGGATCATCATTTGGTGGAGCTGGGGGGATTTGAACCCCCGTCCGAAATTACTACACCGTCGGCACTACATGCTTAGTCCAATCTTTACATTCGCCGGCCAGCTGCGGATGGACACGCTACTGACAGACTAGCCTGATTGAGTTTAACGCTTCAGCCCCAGGCAGGACATCCACGCGATCTCTTTTGGGTTTGACCTCTCTTGATCCCCGTCCTAAGAGCGGAGGCTAGGGAGAGAGGGCTCTAAGCAGGGTATTAAGCTGCTAAAGCGTAGTTTTCGTCGTTTGCGACTATTTTTTTGCGGCTTTTTACGAGGCCAACCGCCCCTCGGCATGCTCCTAGGGCTTCGCAAATCCCGTCGAATCCAGAATCAGCCCCAAGTAACTTTGTGCAGTATACCAGAAGTTTACCTCGATAAGCCAGCGGCTTAACGATTGGCGTGCTTCATGATACGGGCTTTCGCCGTCTGCCATTCGCGATCTTTGATATCATCGCGTTTGTCGTGCTCTTTCTTGCCTTTGGCTACGCCGATCTTGATCTTGCTCCAGGCATTTTTCCAATACAGGGACAAGGCCACCACGGTGTAACCGTCGCGGTTGACGCGGCCGAGCAGGGTGTCCAGCTCGCGTCGGTTCAGCAGCAGTTTACGGGTACGCGTCGGATCGCACACCACATGCGACGAAGCCACGTTGAGCGGGGTGATGGTGGCGCCAAACAGATAGGCTTCACCGTCACGGAACGTCACGTAGCTGTCGCTGAGGTTGGCTTTGCCTGCACGCAGCGATTTGACTTCCCACCCTTGCAGCGACAGGCCCGCCTCGAACTCTTCTTCAATGAAGTATTCGAAACGCGCGCGCTTGTTTTGAGCAATGGTGGCGGAACCGGGTTTGTGTGCTTTTTTCTTTGTCATAGTGCGTTCATTATACTGGATGCTTCAGCGAAAGAAATCCTTTCCCGTTCAGCACCTGCGCAATTTTTCGCATTTTTGGTGCCCTCATCCCTTAGCAGATTTTTTGTTTGCCGCCAGATAAATGGTATTATCTGTACGTTTTATGTCTCACAGGAAATGATATGCCCCAGATCAGTCGGTCTGCATTAGTGCCGTTCAGCGCCGAGCAGATGTATCAGTTGGTTAATGATGTTCATTCTTACCCCGATTTTCTGCCAGGCTGCACCGGCAGCCGGGTGCTTAACGCTACCTCCAACGAAATGACCGCCGCGGTGGACGTCGCCAAGGCCGGTATCAGCAAGACTTTCACCACGCGCAATACGCTGCTGGATAACCAGAGCATCAATATGCAGCTGGTCGATGGTCCGTTCCGCAAGCTGATGGGCGGCTGGCAGTTCACGCCGCTGAGCGAAGAGGCCTGCAAGGTGGAGCTGCACCTGGACTTCGAGTTCACCAACAAACTGATTGAGTTGGCGTTCGGCAAGGTATTCAAAGAGCTGGCGGGCAACATGGTGCAGGCATTCACCCAGCGGGCGAAAGAGGTCTACAGTGTCTGACATCCAGGTTGAGGTGGTGTACGCCTTGCCGGAGCGGCAGTACCTGCGCAAGGTGAAGCTGGCCGAAGGCAGCAGCGTCGAGCAGGCGATCCAGGCTTCGGGCCTGCTGGAGCTGCGCCAGGATATCGATCTTAAAAGCAATAAAATCGGCATCTACAGCCGCCCGGCCAAGCTGGGCGATAGGCTGAACGATGGCGACCGGGTGGAGATTTACCGGCCGCTGATTGCCGATCCGAAAGAGCTGCGCCGGCAACGGGCAGAAAAGGCAAAAAAATAAGGCGCTTATAGCGCCTTATTTTTTTATCTGAAACTGATTTTCTCTTCCGCGTTGCAGCCTGCGACTGTCATGAGGAACACCATGCCCCCTCATGGGCCGGAAGAGCGGGCGGCGCCGATTACTTGGTCAGCGCCGGTTTGTTCTGGATATCGGTCAACACGCCTGCGCTGTCGAAGGTCAGCGTCAGCGTCTGCTGGGTGATGTCTTCATGGCCAGGCTGCTGGCGGAACACATAGAACCACGTCTGAGTTCCGAACGGGTCTTGCAGCATTGGGGTGCCCAATGTGTAAGCGACCTGTTGTTGGGTCATCCCTTTCTGAATTTTCGCCACGTCGGTCGACGTCAGGTAGTTCCCCTGGTTGATGTCAGGACGATAAACCACCTTTTCAAAAGTAGAACAGCCTGCAGTCAGCATCACAAGAACTACAGCGGCGGCAGTCAGCGTTTTACAGCGCATAGTAATCACATTCCTTTAGGGCATAGGATGCCGATGATAATAGACCTTGCGGCAGTTGGAAACCTTTATACCCTTCATCTTTCACGTTGCGACGCGTTGGCTTTCCTTTAGCACCTCAAGCGCTTGACCTGTTTCGGGCCGTTGAGGAGGCTTAAGATCACCGCCGCGCCGCACTTTAGATATATTTCGGGTCAACAGCGTCACTGTCAGACCGCAGGAAAGTGAAAAAGTTGAGCTTTTTTATGCCGCCAGCAGTTCTTTGGCGTTCGCCAACGTATTGCGGGTGACTTCGCTGCCACCGAGCAGGCGCGCCAGCTCCTGCAGCCGGGCGCGTTTATCCAGCGGCGCCATCTGGGTTTCGGTGACCGTGCCGTCGGTCTGCTTGCTGACGAACAGGTGCTGATGCCCGCATCCGGCCACCTGCGGCAGGTGAGTCACGCACATCACCTGGGTGGATTCGCCGAGCTGGCGCAGCAGACGGCCGACGATGGCGGCGGTCGGGCCGCTGATGCCCACGTCCACCTCATCGAAGATCAGCGCCGGGGTTTCCATCTTGCGGGCGGTGATCACCTGAATGGCCAGCGCGATGCGCGACAGCTCACCGCCGGAGGCGACCTTCGCCAGCGGTTGCAGCGGCTGCCCCGGGTTGGTGGAGACGCAGAACTCGGTGCGGCTGGCCCCTTCGGCGCTAAGGTGCTGCGGTTCGAAGCGCACGTCGATGTTGAATTTGCCGTGCGGCATGGAGAGCGCTTGCATGCTGTCGGTGATGAGCGTGGTCAGCTCGGCGGCGTAGTGCAGGCGTTTCTGGTGCAGCTCTTCCGCCAGCGCCAGCGCCTGCTGGTGATGCAGGATGACCGCCTCGTTCAGGTGCTCATGGTCGCTTTCCTGCTGCGACAGCAACTGCTGTTCATCCAGCAACTGCTGATGCAGCTGCGGCAGCTCTTCCGGCGCGACCTGGTGTTTGCGCGCCAGGCTGATTTGACGCGACAGGCGCTGTTCCAGCTCGTGCAGGCGGTTGGGATCGAGATCCATGCGATCGGCGTAGTGGCGCAGCTCGTCGCTGGCTTCGCTGATCTGGATAGAAGCCTCTTCCAGCATGTCCAGCAGGCCGCTGAGCTTGTCGTCCAGCCCGGCCAGTTCAAGCAGCAGGTGCTTGGCGCTGTAGAGCTGGCTGAGCATGTTGTTCTCGTCGCTGTCGGCGAGCAGATGCAGCGTCTGCTGGCTGAGGGTCAGCAGCTGGCCGCTGTTGGCCAGGCGCTTGTACTCGGCGTCAGTCTGCTCGAACTCGCCGGCCTGCGGCGCGAATTCGTTCAGCTCTTTCAACTGGTATTGCAGCAGCTGCTTGCGCGCTTCGCGCTCGATGGACTGCTGCTGATGATGCGCCAGCTCGCGGCAGCTCTGGTGCCAGCGTTGGTAGGCCTGGCTCATCGCCGCCAGCAGGGCGGGTTCGTCGGCATAGGCGTCGAGCAGCGCTTTTTGGTGCTCCGGCTTGAGCAGCAGCTGATGGGCGTGTTGACCGTGGATTTGAATCAGGCGTTGCCCCAGCTCGCGCAGCTGCGACAGCGGCACGGCGGTGCCGTTGATAAAGCCGCGCGAACGGCCGTCGGCGTTGATCACTCGCCGCAGCAGGCATTCGTTGCTGTCATCCAGCTGGTTCTGCTCCAGCCATTCGCGCGCGGACGGAGTGTCCGCCAGCGAGAAGCGGGCGCAGATGTCGGCGCGGGCGGCTCCCAGGCGCACCACGTTGCCGTCGGCGCGGTTGCCGAGGCACAGCCCCAGCGCATCGATAGCGATGGATTTGCCGGCGCCGGTTTCACCGGTGATCGCCGTCATGCCCGGTTGAAAATCGATTTCCAACTCACGAACGATAGCAAAGTTGCTGATGGTTAATTGCGCCAGCATGGGAACCTTCCTGTGTATAAACACATAGCTGTAGTTTCATACAGTATAAACTGGTTTTATATACAGTAAAGTGGCTGGCACAGATTTTAGAACAATTTTTTCGACCAGCCCAGCTTGGTGCTTAACGTGTTGAAATAGCTGTAGTCCTTCGGGTGAATCAGATTCAGGTGGAAATCGCTGCGGCGGATCAGCACTTCTTCGCCTTCCTGGATAGGCAGCGCGATCTGGCTGTCGCAGCTGATCTCCAGATCGCTGCCGATCTGCGAGAATTTCAGGCGGATGGTGCTGTCGCCGTTGATCACCAGCGGCCGGGCGGAAAGGGTGTGCGGGAACATCGGCACCAGCGCGATCGCCTCCAGCGACGGGGTGAGGATCGGCCCGCCGGCGGAGAGCGAGTAGGCGGTGGAGCCGGTCGGCGTGGCGATGATCAGGCCGTCGGAGCGCTGCGAGAAGGCGAAGCGATCGTCGATGTACACCTCGAATTCGATCATGTGTGCCACTTTGCCAGGGTGCAGCACCACTTCGTTGATGGCGGTGCTGATGCGGCACTGCTGGTGCTCTTTATGCACGATGGTTTCCAGCAGGAAACGCTGTTCGTCGATGTATTCGCCTTCCAGCACGTCCGCCAACTGCTGCAGGGCGTTGTCGGGATCGAGATCGGTGAGGAAGCCGAGGTTGCCGCGGTTGACCCCGATCACCTTGATGTCGTAGCGCGCCAGCACGCGCGCGGCGCCGAGCATGTTGCCGTCGCCGCCAACCACCACCGCCAGATCGGCCCGCTGGCCGATATCCGCCAGGCTGCCGGTCACGGCGTCTTTCAGCCCCAAATCATGGGCGATTTGGCGTTCGATCATCACCGAATAGCCGCGGGCGACTAGCCAGTGGAACAACATCTCGTGGGTTGCCAGCGCTGAAGGGTGACGCGGGTGGCCAACAATGCCAATACAGGCGAATTTTTTATTCATTTGTTGTGATTTTCCTCACCGGGACCCGTTTATGCCCCACATTGTGACCGGTTGACTTGAAACCCCGGTTTTGATCCCCATAATAAGCCAAGTTGCGAGATTAATGCTAAAACGCGGAGATATTCATGAGTAGTAAAGAACAGAAGACGCCAAACGAGCAAGTCTCGGAAGAAATGGAACAACACGCTCATCACGATGATACGCTGCCGGAAGCGGCGGAAGGCGTCGATCTGCGCGATGCGCGTATCGCCGAACTGGAAGCCCAACTGGCGGAAGCGCAGCAGCACGAGCGCGACAGCCTGCTGCGCGCCAAAGCGGAAGCGGAAAACATCCGCCGCCGCGCCGAACTGGACGTCGAGAAAGCGCACAAATTCGCCCTGGAGAAATTCTCCGGCGATCTGCTGCCGGTGATCGACAACCTGGAGCGCGCGCTGGATCTGGCGGATAAAAACAACCCGGAACTGGCCGCGATGATCGAAGGCATCGAGCTGACGCTGAAATCGCTGCTGGACGTGGTGCGCAAGTATGGCATCGAAATCGTCGGCGACGTCAACGTGCCGTTCAACCCGGAAGTGCATCAGGCGATGAGCATGATGGAATCCGCCGATCACCAGCCGAACCACGTGATGATGGTGATGCAGAAAGGTTATACGCTGAACGGCCGCCTGCTGCGTCCGGCGATGGTCGCGGTCTCCAAAGCCAAGGCGTAATCGCCCCGGCAACGGCATAAAGAAAGGCACCCGAGGGTGCCTTTTTTGTCTCTGGACTATGCCTGCGGCAGGCGCGGCATCCAGTCGATCGGCGTGAGCCCTTGCTGCTCCAGCAGCTGATTGGCCTGCGAGAAGTGGCGGCAGCCGAGGAAACCGCGGTGCGCGGAGAGCGGTGACGGGTGCGGCGCCTTCAGCACATGGTGGCGGTTGCGGTCGATAAAGTTGCCTTTCTTCTGCGCGTGCGAGCCCCACAGCAGGAACACCACGCCTTCGCGGTTCTCATTCAGGGCGGCGATCACCTTATCGGTAAAGGTTTCCCAGCCCAGGTTGGCGTGCGAGTGCGCGCGGCCGCCTTCCACCGTCAGCACGGTGTTGAGCAGCAGCACCCCCTGTTCAGCCCAGCTTTGCAGGTAGCCGTGATCCGGGCGTTCGAAGCCGGGAATGTCGGTCGCCAGCTCTTTATACATGTTCACCAGCGACGGCGGCGCCGGCACGCCGGGGCGCACCGAGAAAGAGAGGCCGTGTGCCTGATTGGGGCCGTGGTAGGGATCCTGGCCGAGGATGACGACCTTGACGTCCGCCAGCTCGGTAAAGCGGAAAGCGTTGAACACGTCCTTCTGCGGTGGATAAATGGTCTTACCGGCTTGACGCTCAGCGGCAACAAAGGCGAGCGTTTCAACAAAATAGGGCTGCTCTTTCTCTTTGCCGATCACGTCATGCCAGGTGAGGGAGGTGGCCATAAACGCTCTCCTTTGTTTTCTTTAGCAATTCATGGGCTATAGCTTACCGTTTCGGCACGCGCAGTGAAACCCGCTTTTCATTTCTCGCCGCCGTGTCTTATGCAATTATTTTTGAAAATTTACAAAAATAATTGGTTTTTGCCGCGGTGGGAAAATTGATATAAAACATAAATTTGCCCCTTCATGCCCTGTGCCTACCCGGTAAAAATTGACTTTAATCAAGGAACTGGCCCGGTCAGGCTGGTATACAGAACAACAAGACAACAATGGTTTTACCAAATGGCCGAAACCAGAATTGGGTTTTCTCACGACGTGAATTTTTACGCCCTTGTACGGAGGCAACATAATGATTACCGGTATTCAAATTACCAAAGCGAACGACCAGGCGCTGGTGAATTCTTTCTGGCTGCTGGATGATGAAAAAGCGGAAGCTCGCTGCGTGTGCGCCAAGGCCAACTACGCGGAAGATCAGGTTGTCGCAGTGAGCGACCTGGGCCAGATCGAATACCGTGAAGTGCCGCTGGAAATGCAGCCGACCGTGCGCGTGGAAGGCGGTCAGCACCTGAACGTCAACGTGCTGCGTCGCGAAACCCTGGAAGACGCGGTCAAACACCCGGAAAAATACCCGCAGCTGACCATCCGCGTGTCCGGTTATGCGGTACGCTTCAACTCTCTGACGCCGGAACAGCAGCGCGACGTTATCGCCCGCACCTTTACCGAAAGCCTGTAATTTGCGGCGCAGTCAATCAGGGAGCTTCGGCTCCCTTTTCTGCGTTTGGTGGCCGAAAACCGAACGCGGATCACATTCTGTACAAAGATAAGCATTTCTAATACAGAACTCATCCGACCTGCCGATAGCTAAATCAGCACCTATTCAGGTGCTCAATAAAAAGTCTATCGACAAGGAGTCGGCATGAGTATGCCTTTAAGTTTTACCTCTGCAGTATCCCCGGTGGCCGCGATCCCTACACCTCGCGCCGCTGCCGAGACGGCGACGGCGGCGCAGCCTGCGGCAGCGCCGGCAAATCCAGCGCCGGTGGCCACCCCTTCGCAGAACACGCTCAATGCGCAGAACCTGTTGAATACGCTGGTCGGCGATATCTCCGCGGCGGCCCCGACGGCGGCGGCAGCGCCGGGCGTGACACGGGGGCAACAATCGCAGGAAGGTGATTATACGTTAGCGCTGTTGGCCAAGGACGTTTATTCACTGAACGGCCAGGGCGCTGCCGGGTTCAATCGCCTGAGCGACAGCGCACTGCTCGGTTTTGGCATCGATCCCGCCAGCCTGCACGACGCGGGCAGCGGTTTCCAGGCCGGGGTTTACAGCAACGACAAGCAGTATGTGTTGGCGTTCGCCGGCACCAACGACTGGCGCGACTGGCTGAGCAACGTGCGGCAGGCGACGGGCTATGACGATGTGCAGTACAATCAGGCGGTTGCCGCTGCCAAAAGCGCCAAGGCGGCCTTTGGCGATGCGCTGGTGATCGCCGGTCATTCGCTTGGCGGTGGCCTGGCGGCCACGGCTGCGCTGGCGACCGGTACCGTCGCGGTCACCTTCAACGCGGCTGGGGTTTCGGATTACACCCTGAATCGCCTGGGTATCGATCCGGCGGCGGCGAAGAAAGATGCCGAAGCCGGCGGCATTCGCCGCTACAGCGAACAATATGACATGCTGACCAGCACCCAGGAGTCGACTTCGCTGATCCCGGACGCCATCGGCCATAACATCACCTTGGCCAACAACGATACCCTGACCGGCATCGATGACTGGCGGCCGAGCAAGCATCTGGATCGCAGCCTGACGGCGCACGGCATCGACAAGGTGATAAGCTCGATGGCGGAACAAAAGCCGTGGGAGGCGAAGGCCAATGCCTGAAGGGCGTCGCTTGCGGCGGGCGCTGGCGATAGCCTTACTGGCGCTGGTCGCGGTGACCGGTTTACTGATGATGGCTAAGGAGCAACAGATGGGGCAGGAGATTTCGCCGTTTGACGGTCGCAGCAATCTGGCGCTGGCTCAGGCGGTGGCGCGTGGCGATACGCAGGGTATCCGTGCACAGGCCACGCAGGATCGCTTGCGCGAACGGGGCGATCGGCAGGTCACGCTGTTGCAGTGGGCGGTGCTTTCGCAGCAGCCGGCCAGCGTGCAGGCGTTGCTGGCGCTCGGGGCAGACCCGGCGGCAGCGGGGCTGGACGGCAACAGCGCGCTGCACACCGCGGCGATGTTGCAAGATGCGCAGTACCTGCGGCTGTTGCTGGCCGAAGGGGCACAGGTGAACGTGCGTAATGCCGTTACCGGCGCCACGCCGCTTGCGGCGGCGGTGCTGGCCGGGCGCGAAGAGCAACTGCGGCTGTTGCTGGCGGCCGGAGCGGACACCACCTTGAGCGATCGGCTGGGGGATACTCCGCTGCATCTGGCGGCGAAGATTAACGCGCCGCACCTGGCGCTGCTGCTGTTGCAGGCCGGGGCCGATGCCCGGGCACGCAACCAGCAGGGCGTCGTGTTCCAGTTTTACTTCTCGCAAACGCCGGCGCATTTGCAGAATGACGAGCTGAAGGCGCAGTTCCGCGAACTGGATAAATGGCTGCAGGGGCACCGTCTGGCCACGCACTACGCGCAGCAGTAAACGCCCATAAAAAAACCGCCTGTACAGGCGGTTTTTTCTTAGGCAGCGGTGGTTATTCCGCGTCGCCGGCCGGTTTGGCCTTCGCCTGACGGCGTTTGCCGACGTTTTTGGCGTCGCGATGGCGCACTTTCACCTTGGCCTTTTCTTTGTTCTTCGCCTTGTCTTCCGCGCGCTTGGCCAGCACTTTCTTCGACGGTTTACCGTTGCTCTTCTCGTTCGGCACCTTGGTTTTCGGCCGCAGTTCGTCGATCACGCGCGCTTTCAGCGGCTCGTTCAGGTAACGGCCCACTTTGCCCAGCAGCAGATGGTCGTGTGCTTCCACCAGCGAAATGGCGGTGCCTTTGCGCCCGGCGCGGCCGGTACGCCCGATGCGGTGCAGGTAGGTGTCCGCCGTGCGCGGCATGTCGAAGTTGAACACGTGGGTGATATCGAGGATATCCAGGCCACGTGCGGCAACGTCGGTGGCGACCAGCACGTTAACCCGGCCATCCATCATGCGTTTGACCGCCTCGTTGCGTTTGGCCTGCACCATTTCGCCTTCGAGATAGCAGGTGTTGATGCCCGCTTCGCGCAGCCAGGTGGCCAGCTCATGCACGCGCTCGCGCTTGCGCACGAAGATCACCGATTTCTGCACGTCTGGCTGCTGCAGCAGGTGGATTAGCAGCGCGGTTTTGTGCTGCACGTCATCGGCGCGGTAGTACCACTGCAGGATCTTTTTGCGTTCGCGGCGCGACGGATCGGCCTCCACTTCCACCGGCTCTTTCAGGATGCGCTCGGCGAATTCGCGGATCGCTTCGCCTTCCAGCGTGGCGGAGAACAGCAGCGTTTGGTTGCGCCAGCGGGTTTCGGCGGAGATGGTTTCGATGTCCTGCGCGAAGCCCATGTCGAGCATGCGGTCGGCTTCGTCGAGGATCAGGGTTTCCACCGCGCGGCAGTCGAAGTTCTCTTCTTTAATGTATTGCAGCAAGCGGCCGGTGGTGGCGACCACCACGTCCTGGTTTTCGCTGAACACTTCCGCGTGGTTCATGTAAGCGACGCCGCCGGTGATGGTGGCGATATCCAGCGAGGTATGAGCAGCCAATTCACGCGCCTGGTCGGCGACCTGCATCGCCAGTTCACGCGTTGGCGTCAGGATCAGCACGCGCGGCGGGCCGGATTTTTTGCGTGGAAAGTCCAGCAGGTGCTGCAAAACGGGCAGCAGAAAGGCGGCGGTTTTGCCGGTGCCGGTCGGAGCCGAACCTAAGACGTCGCGCCCGTCCATCGCCGGCGGGATCGCTGCGGCCTGAATGGCGGTGGGGCGATCGTAGCCTTTGTCGCGCAGCGCGTCGATCAGGCGGTCATCGAGTTCGAGTTCGGAAAAAGTGGTTGCTGTCATGGTCTACCTCTACTTGGGGCGCCGATTATAGACGGGTTGGCCGCGATCTTCACCTATTTAAGCGGAAAGCCGCTCTTTTCCCGCCGATCAGATTGCCTTATGCTACGCCAGTTTTATAGCCAGGTGGTGAGTGTGAGCAAGCGATCGAAAGCCGATTTTACCCCGCGCCGCGGGGGTTTTACCTTTAAACAATTCTTTGTCGCCCACGATCGTTGCGCCATGAAAGTGGGCACCGACGGGGTGCTGCTCGGCGCCTGGGCACCGCTGGGGCAGGCGCGCCGGGTGCTGGACATCGGCTGCGGCAGCGGGCTGATCGCGTTGATGCTGGCGCAGCGCAGCGGCGACGAAGTGACCATCGACGCGGTGGAACTGGATGAAGCCGCCGCCGGCCAGGCGCGCGAAAACGCGGCGGAATCGCCGTGGCCACAGCGCATCCGCGTGCATGCGCAGGATATTCATCATTATGCGCAGCGGCATGCCGCTGAGTATGATCTGATCGTCAGTAATCCGCCGTATTTCGAGCCGGCGGTGGCCTGCCGCGACCAGGCGCGCCACAACGCGCGCTACACCGAAACCCTGACGCACGGCGCGCTGTTGGCCTGCGCGGCGCAGCTGCTGGCGGAACAGGGGACGTTCTGCGTGGTGCTGCCGCACGACGTGGGCGCCGAATTCGAACGCCTGGCGCTGCAAAGCGGCTGGCATACGGCGGTGAAAGTGAACGTCAGCGACCGGGCCGATACGCCGCTGCACCGGGTGTTGCTGGCGCTGACACGGCGGGAAACGCCGCTGCAGGCGCAGGCGCTGGCGATCAAACAGGCCGATGGCAGCTACACCGACGATTTCCGCCGATTGATCACCGACTTCTACCTGTTCTACTGAAAAGAAAAGGGCGCCGATAAGGCGCCCTGTCGCAGAGTTTAAGGCTGCAAAATGGTCGGCAGCGCTTCCGGCAGCAGATCCGGATAGTCCAGCGTGTAGTGCAGGCCGCGGCTCTCTTTGCGCGCCATGGCGCTGCGCACGATAAGCTCGGCCACCTGCACCAGATTGCGCAGCTCCAGCAGGTTGTTGGAGATGCGGAAGTGCGCGTAGTACTCGTCGATTTCCGCCTGCAGCGTGTTGATGCGGCGCAGGGCGCGCTCCAGCCGCTTGGTGGTGCGCACGATGCCGACGTAATCCCACATGAACAGCCGCAGCTCGTGCCAGTTGTGCTGAATCACCACCCGTTCGTCCGCATCGTCCACCCGGCTTTCATCCCAGTGCGGCACCTGTTTGGCCTGCTGGATGAACGGCAGGCGCTGCAGAATGTCTTCCGCCGCCGACCAACCGTAAACTAGGCATTCCAACAGCGAGTTCGACGCCATGCGGTTGGCACCGTGCAGGCCGGTGTAGCTGACTTCGCCGATGGCGTACAGCCCGTCGAGATCGGTGCGGCCGTGCTGATCGACCATCACGCCGCCGCAGGTGTAGTGCGCCGCCGGGACGATGGGGATCGGTTGCCGAGTCAGATCGAAGCCCAGCGTCAGCAGCTTTTCGTGGATCATCGGGAAGTGCTGGGTGATGAACTCCGCCGGCTTGTGGCTGATGTCCAGGTACATGCAGTCGGCGCCCAGGCGCTTCATTTCATGGTCGATGGCGCGGGCGACGATATCGCGCGGGGCCAGTTCGCCGCGTGGGTCGACATCCGGCATAAAGCGGCTGCCGTCCGGGCGCTTCAGGTAAGCACCTTCGCCGCGCAGCGCTTCGGTCAGTAGGAAGTTGCGCGCCTGCGGGTGGAACAGGCAGGTCGGGTGGAACTGGTTGAACTCCAGGTTGGCGACCCGGCAGCCGGCGCGCCAGGCCATGGCGATGCCGTCGCCGGAGGAGATATCGGGGTTGGTGGTGTATTGGTACACCTTGGCCGCGCCGCCGGTCGCCAACACCACCGTTTTGGCGCGGTAGGTTTCCACCTGCTCCAGCTCGCGGTTCCAGACGTAAGCGCCCACGACTCGGCGGGTGCCCGGCAGGCCGATTTTATTCGAGGTGATAAGGTCAACCGCGTTGCGGCGCTCCATCACGCAAATATTGGGGTGAGCGCTTGCTTTCCCCACCAGCGTGGTCTCTACTTCCTTACCGGTCGCGTCCGCGGCGTGCAGGATGCGGCGATGGCTGTGGCCGCCTTCGCGCGTGAGGTGATAATGCGCCTCGCCCTGCGCGTTGATCTCGGTGTCGAACAGCACGCCCTGATCGATCAGCCACTGCACGCAGTGGCGCGCGTTGCCGGCGATGAATTCGACGGCCTCTTTGTCGCACAGGCCGGCACCGGCAATCAAAGTGTCATCAACGTGTGAGGCAATGCTGTCCGTCTCATCGAACACCGCGGCGATCCCGCCCTGGGCGTAAAAGGTGGCCCCCTCGCTGAGCGGCCCCTTGCTGAGAACGGTAACCTTACAATGCTGCGCCAGGCGCAGCGCCAGTGACAGGCCCGCAGCGCCGCTGCCGACGATCAGGACATCGCTAACATGTTCAGATGATGGTTGCATAACGTATGATGTGTGCAGAAGAAGAGTGAATTTCATGTTAGCCTAACTGTCCGGGCAAAAGCCACGGATAGGGTGACATCAACAGAAAAAACAATGGCGATATGGAACTTCGTGTTCTATATGAACTCCAAGCGAGTGCTTGCTCAGGAAAATAATGTATGGCTGGCAGTACAATTTTACGCGTGGAGACGGATTTGGGGAGAGTTTACCTCGGATGAGCGAGCAGTTAACGGATCAAGTTCTGGTCGAGCGGGTCCAAAAGGGCGATCAGAAGTCGTTTAACCTACTGGTAGTGCGCTATCAGCATAAGGTGGCGAGTCTCGTTTCCCGCTATGTGCCGCAGGGCGATGTGCCCGATGTGGTGCAGGAGTCGTTTATCAAGGCCTATCGCGCACTGGAATCGTTCCGTGGCGACAGCGCTTTTTATACCTGGTTGTATCGAATCGCCGTGAACACGGCAAAGAATTATCTGGTTGCTCAGGGGCGCCGTCCGCCATCCAGTGATGTGGACGCCAACGATGCGGAAAATTACGAAAGTGCGGGCGCACTGAAAGAAATTTCGAACCCTGAGAACTTAATGTTGTCAGAAGAGCTGAGACAGATAGTTTTCCGTACCATTGAGTCTCTCCCTGAGGATCTTCGCATGGCGATTACCTTGCGGGAGTTGGATGGTCTAAGCTACGAAGAGATAGCCGCCATCATGGATTGCCCGGTCGGAACAGTACGTTCGCGTATTTTCCGCGCCCGGGAAGCTATCGATAATAAAGTTCAACCGCTGATCCAGCGTTAGCAATGGCGGGCACAGGAAGGGTACTTAGGCATGCAGAAAGAAAAGCTTTCCGCTCTGATGGATGGTGAATCGTTCGACAGCGAGCTGTTGAGTTCTCTGTCGCAAGATCGAACGCTTCAACAAAGCTGGCAGAGCTATCACCTGATACGTGACACACTGCGAGGTGATGTCGGACAAGTGATGCATCTCGACATCGCCGATCGCGTAGCCGCTGCACTTGAGAAAGAACCCGCCCGGCTGGTACCTTCCGCCGTTCAGGAATCTCAGCCGCAGCCTCACACCTGGCAGAAAATGCCGTTCTGGGACAAAGTGCGTCCTTGGGCGAGCCAGATTACGCAAATCGGTATGGCGGCCTGCGTGTCTCTGGCGGTGATCGTCGGCGTGCAGCAGTACAACCAGCCTTCTGCGCCATCGAACGCGTCCGAATCGCCGGCCTTCACCACGCTGCCGATCATGGGCCAGGCCTCGCCGGTCAGCCTGGGCGTGCCTGCCGACAGTTTCTCTACCGGCAGCGGTCAACAGCAGCAGGTGCAGGAACAGCGTAAGCGTATCAACGCCATGCTGCAGGACTATGAGCTGCAACGTCGCCTACATTCGGATCAGCTGCAGCTTGAGCAAGGCAACCCACAACAGGCTGCCATTCAGGTTCCCGGAACTCAGTCTTTAGGAATGCAACAGCAGTAATGAAGCCAATCTGGTTCTCCGTTTGTTTATTGACGGGCAGCCTGCTCTATTCCAGCATCGCCCCGGCGCAGCCAACTGCGTCCGGGGCGTTATTGCAACAGATGAGCAGCGCCAGCCGTTCTCTCAATTACGAGCTCGCCTACATCAGCATCAGCAAGCAGGGAATCGAGTCGTTGCGCTATCGCCATGCGGTGATCGGCAACGTGCCGCTCGGCCAGCTGCTGCATATGGATGGCCCGCGTCGCGAAGTGTTGCAGCGCGGTGGCGGGATCAGCTACTTCGAACCCGGTCTGGAACCGTTCACGCTCACCGGCGATCACATCGTCGATGCGCTGCCGGCGATCGTCTATGCCGATTTCACTCGTCTGGCCAAGTATTACGACTTCATCTCCGTGGGCAGCACCCGCATCGCCGATCGGCCGTGTGAAGTGCTGCGCGTAGTGGCGCGCGACGGTTCCCGCTACAGTTACATCGTCTGGATGGACGAAGACACCAAGCTGCCGCTGCGGGTGGATTTGCTCGATCGCGACGGCGAAACGCTGGAGCAATATCGGGTGATCTCCTTCGCGGTCGGCGCCGACGTGCAGGGCGCGATGCAGGGGCTGCTCAAAGCCAACCTGCCGCCGCTGCTGTCGCTGCCGGCGGTGGAAAACGTCCAGCTGAGCTGGAGCACCGGCTGGTTGCCGGCCGGCGTGGACGAGGTGGCGCGCAATCGCCGCAAATTGCCGAATGTCGCCGTGCCGGTTGAATCCCGGCTCTACAGCGACGGCCTGTTCAGCTTCTCGGTCAACGTCAGCCCAGCGGGCAGCGGAGCCGGGCAGCAGTACTACCGTCAGGGGCGCCGCACCATTCAGACCGAAGTGCGCGCGGGCAACGAAATCACGATTGTGGGCGAATTGCCGCCGGCGACGGCCAAGCGCATCGCCGACAGCATTTCTTTCAAGGTATCGCCGTAATGATGAAAGAGTGGGCCACGGTGGTGTCGTGGCAACAGGGCGTAGCGCTGCTGCGCTGTGAACCCAAGGCCGGCTGCGGCAGCTGCACCGCGCGCTCCGGCTGTGGCGCGCGTGCGCTGAACGAGCTGGTGCCGGAAACCGAGCATCAGCTGCAGGTGCATATCGAGCAGCCGCTCGAACCGGGGCAGCGCGTCGAGGTCGGCATCGCGGAAGGCAGCCTGCTGCGCTCCGCCATGCTGGTTTACCTGACGCCGCTGCTGGGCATGATGTTGGGCGGCACGTTGCTGCAATATTGTTTCGGCAGCGACGCCTCGGCGGCAGTCGGCGCCGTACTGGGCGGCGGGGCGGCCTTTATGCTGGCTCGCCGCTTGGCTCGACGTCTGGGTGAGCAGGCCGATTACCAGCCGGTGGTGCTGCAGATTGGGTTGCCGCCTACCGCGATGCGCATGCAGGCGGAAAACTCCCCGCTGATTTAAACCGACGGTCGCGTCATCGCCGGGTTGTGATAGGCGGTGATGCGGTTGTGGATCATATGCTCCAACAGCGCGATGAACAGATCGGCGCTGAGCAGCGAATCGTAGTTAATCGCGAACAGCAGATTTCCCTGGCCGTCGAGCAAGCGGATGCCGCGCTGCGGATGGTTTTCCAAGGTGCGGATCTGCTCGATCGGCACGTTTCCCCGTTCAGTCGTCAGCAAGGTGGCGCTCAGCCGCAGCGTTTCGGTCGGCGTGCCTTGCCGCTTGCCGAGCAGCAGCTGCCACAGCCAGCGCGCGTCGCCCTCAACGGTGTGAAACGACACCGTCTCCCCTTGATAGAGCGCATTCAACGCCAGCGGCCCGCGCTGCTGCAGCTGTTGGTCGACGATCACGTCCGCCAACCGCCACGAATGGGCGATATTGCTGAAAACCGTGCACCAGGGCTGATCCGCACCGGTGCGAAACGCCGTGACGTCAAACAGCCCGCCAAAAGCCTTGCCGCCGCGAAAGCGATAGATATCACCGATCTTCTCAAACGGGATGAAACGCTCTTTGTGATGGTGGTCGTCAAAGACCCGCACGCCGTGCTCGTACAGGCGATAGGTTAGCGCTGGGCGCAGATAATGCCGCAGCGCCAGCAGCGTACAGCCGAGTAAAATCGTGCCCGCGCCGGCCTGCAACAGCGTGATGACCTCGCTCTCGTCAATGCTGCTCAGCAGCGGCAGCACCAACAGCGCCGCCCCCACGCTAAACAGCAGCGCCGCCGCTGCCAGAATGCCCCAGTTGACCTTCGAAAAATCGTGCCGGCTCAGCATTTGCCCTTTATCGATCATAATGCACCTTCCAATCAACGTACGCAGATATGCTGGTGAACCCCGGTGGGCTGCCGATGTTGTGCCCTGAATAATGTTTTGTCGCGGAGTTCATGTCCTTTCTATCCGAGGCGAGGTGGTGGCGTATATGGGGTTTTTCCTAAAGGAAGTGAGGCAAAATTGAATTCTAAGAGGTTGATCCAAATATTCTTTTTCGATAATTTCAGAAGGGGTTTATTGCGCTGCGGCCGGTTATGTATTAGCACCGGAGTTTGATGGCCACGGAGCACCGGCAAGCCTCGGGTTCAGGCTGTATTGTCCGCGTTAACATCTGTTTTCACCCGCCGGGGCGACCTGTAACATTTAGCGGCGCATAATAGAATGCCTTCACTGCACCGATCGCTAGGTTTTCAGTGGTGTGGCATGTAGAATGCAGCGATTCAGGTGCAAGACGGCCTCACCCATTCACTGTCGCTTTAGGTCCATGCGGGTTTCTATAGGCGAGTAATTCAGAAATACCAAGGCAGAAAAACTTTTATAATGAAGCATATACGAAATTTCTCCATTATTGCCCATATTGACCACGGTAAGTCGACGCTGTCTGACCGCATTATCCAAATCTGCGGTGGCTTGTCCGACCGTGAAATGGCTGCGCAGGTGCTCGATTCCATGGATCTGGAGCGCGAGCGCGGCATCACCATCAAGGCGCAGAGCGTAACGCTGGATTATAAAGCGCTGGATGGGCAGACCTATCAGCTTAACTTTATCGACACCCCTGGCCACGTTGACTTCTCCTATGAAGTCTCCCGCTCGCTGGCGGCCTGCGAAGGCGCGCTGCTGGTGGTGGACGCCGGTCAGGGCGTAGAAGCCCAGACGCTGGCCAACTGCTACACCGCGATCGAAATGGATCTGGAAGTGGTGCCGGTGTTGAACAAAATCGACCTGCCGGCCGCCGATCCGGATCGCGCCGCGCAGGAAATTGAAGACATCGTCGGCATCGACGCTACCGATGCGGTGCGCTGCTCGGCCAAAACCGGCGTCGGTGTGCCTGAGGTACTGGAGCGTCTGGTGCGCGACATTCCTGCGCCGCAGGGCGATCCGGATGCGCCGCTGCAGGCGTTGATCATCGACTCCTGGTTCGATAACTACCTGGGCGTCGTGTCTCTGGTGCGCGTCAAGAACGGCACGCTGCGCAAGGGCGACAAGATCAAGGTCATGAGCACCGGCCAGGTGTATAACGCCGATCGTTTGGGTATCTTCACGCCGAAGCAGGTCGATCGCGACGTGCTGAACTGCGGCGAAGTGGGCTGGCTGGTCTGTGCGATCAAAGACATCCTCGGCGCGCCGGTGGGCGATACCCTGACGCAGGCGCGTCAGCCGGCGGATAAAGCGCTGCCGGGCTTCAAGAAAGTGAAGCCGCAGGTGTACGCCGGTCTGTTCCCAATCAGCTCCGACGACTATGAATCTTTCCGTGATGCGCTGGGCAAGCTGAGCCTTAACGACGCGTCCCTGTTCTACGAGCCGGAAAGCTCCACCGCGTTGGGCTTCGGCTTCCGCTGCGGCTTCCTCGGTCTGCTGCACATGGAGATCATTCAGGAACGACTGGAGCGTGAATACGATCTGGATCTGATCACCACCGCGCCGACGGTAGTCTACGAAGTGGAAACCACCGGCAAAGAAGTGATCTACGTCGACAGCCCGTCCAAGCTGCCGCCGCTGAACAACATCCAGGAACTGCGCGAGCCGATCGCCGAATGTCACATGCTGATGCCGCAGGAATACCTGGGCAACGTCATCACCCTGTGCGTTGAGAAACGCGGCGTGCAGACCAACATGGTTTACCACGGCAACCAAGTGGCGTTGACCTATGAAATCCCGATGGCGGAAGTGGTGCTCGACTTCTTCGACCGCCTGAAGTCCACGTCGCGCGGTTATGCGTCGCTGGATTACAACTTCAAGCGTTTCCAGGCCTCCGACATGGTGCGCGTGGACGTGCTGATCAACAACGAGCGCGTGGATGCGCTGGCGCTGATCACCCACCGCGACAACTCGCAGTACCGCGGCCGTGAACTGGTGGAGAAGATGAAAGAGTTGATCCCGCGTCAGCAGTTCGACATTGCGATTCAGGCGGCGATCGGCACGCACATCATCGCGCGCTCCACCGTGAAGCAGCTGCGTAAAAACGTGCTGGCGAAATGCTACGGCGGTGACGTCAGCCGTAAGAAAAAGCTGCTGCAGAAACAGAAAGACGGTAAGAAGCGCATGAAGCAGGTCGGCAACGTCGAGCTGCCGCAGGAAGCGTTCCTGGCCATTCTGCACGTCGGTAAAGACGGCAAGTAACCGCGACGAGTTCGCGAAACGAGGGAGTTTGCATGGCGAATATGTTTGCCCTGATCCTGGCGTTGGCCACCCTGGTCACTGGGATCATCTGGTGCTTCGAGCGCTTTAAATGGGCGCCGGCCCGCCGCGCGAAGATTGCGGCGGTCAACGAGCAGACCGCGGGCGCAGTAGACGATAAAACGCTGGCGAAAGTGGCGAAGCAGCCAGGCTGGGTAGAGACCGGGGCATCGGTCTTCCCGGTGTTGCTGCTGGTCTTTGTGGTGCGCTCGTTTATTTACGAACCGTTCCAGATCCCGTCCGGATCAATGATGCCGACGCTGTTGATTGGCGATTTCATTCTGGTGGAGAAATATGCCTACGGCATTAAAGATCCGATTACCCAGACTACGCTCATTGAAACCGGCCATCCGAAGCGTGGCGATATTGCGGTATTTAAATATCCGCTGGATCCGAAGCTGGATTATATCAAGCGCGTGATTGGCCTGCCGGGCGACCGTATTACTTACGATCCGGTGAATAAGCGCGTCACGGTGCAGCCGTCCTGCAACAGCGGGCAGTCCTGCGATACCGCGCTGGCCGTGACCTACGCCGATGCGCAGCCGAGCGACTTCGTGCAGCTGTTCAGCCGCAGCGGCATGGGCGAGGCCAGCAACGGCTTCTATCAGATCCCGCTGAACGATAACGTGCCGTCGGGCGGCATTCGCATGCGTGAGCGCCAGGAAAGCCTCGGCAACGTCACGCATCGCATCCTGACCGTGCCGGACGCGCAGGATCGGGTGGGCGCTTACTACCAACAGCCGGGTAAACCGCTGGCGGAGTGGGTGGTGCCGGCCGGGCATTACTTCATGATGGGCGACAACCGCGATAACAGCGCGGACAGCCGTTACTGGGGCTTTGTGCCGGAGAAGAATCTGGTGGGTAAAGCCACGGCCATCTGGATGAGCTTTGAAAAACAGGAAGGTGAGTGGCCTACCGGCGTGCGTTTCAGCCGGATCGGCGGTATTCATTAATCGCTGACTGATTCCCTGTTAATTTCACGCCGCAGCCTGCTGCGGCGTGAAAGATTAAGGGGATATAAACACAGCATTATGTTTCCACTCGTTGTAGAATACTTTCTCGAGCGATAAAAAGTTGGCCCCTGCTGGGAGCCACTGCAAACGAAACAGCTTTGGATCGGCTTTCGGCGAAGCAGGCCTGTTCCGTATGCTGCAAGTTTTTGACGCATTCTTGATCTATTGGTAACTCATGAACCCCATCGTAATAAACAGGCTGCAGCGGAAGCTGGGCTACACTTTTCAACAGCAGGAGCTTTTACTGCAGGCTTTGACTCACCGCAGCGCCAGCAGTAAACACAATGAACGTCTTGAGTTTCTGGGTGACTCGATTCTGAGCTTTGTCATCGCCAATGCGCTCTATCATCGCTTTCCTCGCGTAGACGAGGGCGACATGAGCCGCATGCGCGCCACGCTGGTGCGCGGCAATACGCTGGCGGAGATGGCACGCGAGTTTGACCTGGGCGAATGTCTGCGGCTTGGGCCGGGCGAATTGAAAAGTGGTGGGTTCCGCCGCGAGTCAATCCTGGCGGATACGGTGGAGGCATTGATCGGCGGCGTGTTCCTGGACAGCGACATCCAGACCGTCGAGCGCCTGATTTTGGACTGGTATCGCAGCCGGTTGGACGAAATCAGCCCCGGTGATAAGCAGAAAGACCCGAAAACCCGTTTGCAGGAATTTTTGCAGGGGCGTCATCTGCCGTTGCCTTCTTATTTGGTGGTGCAGGTTCGCGGTGAAGCGCACGACCAAGAGTTTACCATCCACTGCCAGGTGAGTGGTTTGAGCGAGCCCGTGGTGGGCACCGGCTCAAGCCGCCGTAAAGCCGAGCAGGCGGCAGCGGAACAAGCGCTGAAAAAGCTGGAGCTTGAATGAGTGAAGTAAAACAACACTGCGGTTTTATCGCCATCGTCGGCCGCCCGAACGTGGGCAAATCGACGTTGCTGAACCAACTGCTGGGGCAGAAGGTTTCCATTACGTCGCGTAAGCCGCAGACGACCCGTCACCGCATCATGGGCATCGACACCGATGGCGCCTATCAGGCGATCTACGTCGATACCCCTGGGCTGCACATCGAAGAAAAACGCGCCATCAACCGTTTGATGAACCGCGCGGCCAGCAGCTCGATCGGCGACGTCGAACTGGTGATTTTCGTGGTCGAAGGCACCAACTGGACCGCCGACGACGAAATGGTGGTCAACAAGCTGCGCAGCCTGCGCTGCCCGGTATTGCTGGCGATCAACAAGGTCGATAACGTCACTGACAAATCCAAGCTGTTGCCGCACATCGCCTTCCTCAGCCAGCAGATGAATTTCCTCGACGTGGTGCCTATCTCCGCCGAGAAAGGGATGAACGTCGACACCATCGCCGGCATCGTGCGCAAGCTGCTGCCGGAAGCGGAACACCACTTCCCGGAAGACTACATCACCGATCGCTCCCAGCGCTTTATGGCGTCCGAGATCATCCGTGAGAAGCTGATGCGTTTCCTGGGCGAAGAGCTGCCCTATTCGGTGACGGTAGAAATCGAACAGTTCGTGGCCAACGATCGCGGCGGTTACGATGTGCACGGCCTGATCCTGGTCGAGCGCGAAGGCCAGAAGAAAATGGTCATCGGCAATAAAGGCGCCAAGATCAAAACCATCGGCATCGAAGCGCGCCAGGACATGGAAAAGATGTTCGACGCCAAAGTGCATCTGGAGCTGTGGGTGAAAGTGAAATCCGGTTGGGCGGACGACGAACGTGCGCTGCGCAGCCTGGGCTATGTTGACGATCTGAAGTAACGACCCGTGGACGGCTGGGAGCGCGCTTTCGTCCTGCATGGGCGGCCGTACAGTGAAACCAGTCTGATGCTGGATCTGTTTACCGAAGGTCATGGGCGGGTGCGCTTGCTGGCGAAAGGCGCGCGCAGCCGCCGCTCCAATCTGAAGGGTTGCCTGCAGCCCTTTACCCCCCTGTTAGTGCGCTGGGGCGGGCGTGGCGAAGTGAAAACGCTGCGCAACGCCGAAGCGGTCTCCCTTGGTTTACCCCTCAGCGGCATGATGCTCTACAGCGGCCTGTATGTGAACGAGCTGCTGGCGCGCGTGCTGGAGCAGGAAACCAACTACTCGGTGCTGTTCTTCGACTACCTGCAATGCCTGCAGGCGCTGGCGGCGGAAGACAGTTCGCCGGAACAGGCGCTGCGTCAGTTCGAGCTGGCCTTGTTGCACCACCTGGGTTACGGCCTCGATTTCCTGCACTGCGCCGGCAGCGG
The DNA here is from genome assembly GCF_008011855.1 of Serratia bockelmannii. Classification (GTDB taxonomy): domain Bacteria; phylum Pseudomonadota; class Gammaproteobacteria; order Enterobacterales; family Enterobacteriaceae; genus Serratia; species Serratia bockelmannii. The sequence goes on along the minus strand of NZ_VOUX01000033.1, from coordinate 1,733,211 downwards.
CCTGCCGGTGGATGATGCCATGACCTACCGCTACCGCGAAGAGAAGGGCTTTATCGCCAGCCTGGTGGTGGATCACTACAGCTTCACCGGGCGCGAACTGCGCGCGCTGGCGGAGCGTCAGTTTCCCGATGCCGAAACGCTGCGCGCCGCCAAGCGTTTCACCCGCATGGCGCTGAAACCCTACCTCGGCGGCAAACCGTTGAAGAGCCGCGAACTGTTCCGCCAGTTTGTGCGCAAACAGCCGAATACGCCGGTCGACGACGCCTGACCTTTTCCCCTTTTGCCGCCCTGCGCCCGCGTGTAAACTGCTGACACTGAAAATCGTATTTAGAGGTTGTCATGGCTGATTTGCTGCTGGGCGTCAATATCGATCACATCGCCACGTTACGTAACGCGCGCGGAACCCAATACCCGGATCCGGTTCAGGCGGCATTCATTGCCGAACAGGCGGGGGCCGACGGCATTACCGTGCATCTGCGCGAAGACCGCCGCCACATCACCGACCGCGACGTGCGCTTGCTGCGCCAGACCATCCAGACGCGCATGAATCTGGAGATGGCGGTGACCGACGAGATGCTGGATATCGCCATTGAGCTGAAGCCGCATTTCTGCTGCCTGGTGCCGGAAAAACGCGAAGAAGTGACCACCGAAGGCGGCCTGGACGTCGCCGGTCAGCTGGACAAAATGAGCGTGGCGGTTGAGCGCCTGGCGCAGGCGGGCATTTTGGTCTCGCTGTTCATCGATCCCGATCATCGCCAAATCGACGCGGCGGTGGCGGTGGGCGCCCCGTATATCGAAATCCACACCGGTGCCTACGCCGAAGCGCAGGGCGAGCTGGCGGTACAGGCCGAGCTGCGCCGCATCGCGGTCGCCGCCGCCTACGCGGCCGAGAAGGGGCTGAAGGTCAACGCCGGCCACGGCCTGACCTATCACAACGTGCAGCCGATCGCCGCGCTGCCGGAAATGCACGAGCTGAACATCGGCCATGCGATTATCGGCCAGGCGGTGATGAGCGGGCTGCCGGCCGCGGTTGCCGACATGAAAGTGCTGATGCGGGAAGCGCGCCGGTAATGGCGGTGCTCGGGCTGGGTACCGACATCGTCGAGATGGCGCGTATCGAAGCGGTGGTGGAGCGCAGCGGCGATCGTCTGGCGCGCCGCGTGCTGAGCGACGCCGAGTGGGCGCTGTATCAGCAGCACCAGCAGCCGATTCGCTTTCTGGCCAAACGTTTCGCCGTGAAAGAGGCCGCTGCCAAGGCGTTCGGTACCGGCATTCGCAACGGCCTGGCGTTCAATCAATTCGAAGTGTTCAACGATGCGCTGGGCAAGCCGAATATTCGTTTGCACGGCCGCGCCGCCGAGCTGGCGGGGGAGATGGGGGTCACCGCGATCCACGTTTCGCTGGCCGACGAGCGGCGTTATGCCTGCGCGACGGTGATCGTCGAAAGCTGAAAAGAGAAAGGGCGCCTATGGCGCCCTTGTCAGTCCTGCGGCGATTAAATGCGATCGGCGTGGTGCAACACCACGAACTTGTCCCACAGCTGTTCGTTGCTCTCGCGGTGCTGCGGATCGGTAATGATGGTGTTGTCGATCGGGCAGACCTGCTGACAGGTCGGCGTATCGTAATGGCCGACGCACTCGGTGCAGCGGTCGGTATCTATCTGATAAATTTCATCGCCCATCGAAATTGCCTGGTTCGGGCATTCCGGCTCGCACATGTCGCAGTTGATACACCGCTTTGTTATTAATAATGCCATATCAATTACTTACGAGTTTAATCTATTTAAATCATGCATTTGTAGGCTTTAGTTATTGCGCACGATTCCACACTATGTGTATATTTATACAGTGTTTGAAACATTGAAAAACCATGTTCAGCAACACAGAATGGCAACACATGCCTTTTTTAGCCCCCAGATTTAACCTCATGTGTGAGCTTAGTGCTGGTGGCCTCTGATACAAGGAAATATCAATGCCGCGCACTGTAACACAGATGCAGGATATCCCCAAAAATGATGGGTTCTTGGCCGCATCTGCGCGTTGGGAAGACTGCAAGCCACCTTATGCAAGTTCACACATGAGAATCTGTGTTGCTGCCGCCAAAATCATTTTGGCGCACCTCGGCCAACCTCGGCGATCGAAGTACGAAAAAGACAACTACCTGCGCATAGATTTTAGCAAAGCAGGAAAGGTTACGTTCTACGCTGAGTTTCCAAAGAAGATGGGGCTTAAGGGTAAAAAACTTGGGGAGTGGCCAGAAATGGCTATTCAGATCGCCAGGGAGAAAGCTAAGGACATCGCCGATAATGGTTTGAAAGCTGAGTCGGTACAACAGGCAATCAGAGAGTATGAAGAGGACTTATACGCTAAGGTTCAGCGTAAAAAGCTGGGGGAGGAAAGCTTTAAAACATACTGCACACGAACGAAACAAATAGCCGCCGCGTTCGGTGAACGTGAGGTTTTCAGCGATGTAACGTATAACCGCCTGCTTGAAGTTTTCGACCTCTGGATAGAAACCAAATCCAATAATCAGGCGTTGGAGCTATCAGCAGAACTGCGACGGCTATGGAAGTTCGGCGCGCCGCGTTACTGCAATGGTCGTAATGTTGCCGCAAGCCTACCAAGTGATTATATCTCGTCCCGAGTCCAGAAACCGACGCCAACCCGTCTGTATACTGATATTGAGTCGATTGCTGGTCTATGGTTGAATATAGCCGCCGCCAGCTCGGTACATCAAAAAAACGCCATGAGGTACATGATCCTAACGGGGGTGCGCCCGATCAACGTTAGTAATTTACGATGGAGTTTTATAAACGAAACTGTTGGTGAGATTGTCTACCCTGCAGGGGTGATTGGTATGAGAGGGGCGATGAAAACGCAGAAGGAATTCCGCCTCCCGATCACGCCTGGCATCAGACAAATTCTGGAAGAACAGAAGAAATGGAGGGATTCTGTCGAAAGGAGCAATAAGGATTATGTATTCCTTCAGCCGCGTGATCCAGCGAAGCCATTCGCCAAACGTTCTCTGGACAAGCTTATCAAAACATACAGCCCAGAGAACGCCGTGAAGGGGGTTAGACACGATGGCACAGTGAAGGGAAAGGAAGGTGCATTTAATACAATGTGCCGTAAATTCCTCAAGAGCAATATTATTGCCCAGATGCGGTCCAAAGGGTACTCTCGTTCAGATGCGAAAGATGTAAGCCAACTTTGCATGCATCATTCGGATAAAAGCTCTGATCCAATGGGTGAGTTTTATGATTTTTCTGACGAAATAATGAATGAAGAAATGGCATTGAAGCGTGTAGCATTTGAGTCTCATGAAGTGCAGGTGTTAGCGCAGGTGTCTTTAATTAGAAAAAAATTAAAAAGGCATTAAGATGGATGATAAAAATAAAAGAAGCTTAAAGCATGACTATATATATATTTTCTTCCCTTTCATTTTGGGATGTCTGTCTCTGATTCTTCTAGTTTGCGATAAGTTTTCTGGGGCTGAATTTGTAAGCTTTATTGTTGTCATTGCAATCATCACTTTAATAATTAAACTATTGCCTTCTATAGTCGAGTTCACTATTGCGGGTAATTCCGTAAGGCTTAGAGAGAAAATTGATGAAGCAGATAGGCTCACAAAAGAATTGAGTTTGTTGAGAGTTTTTGCATTATCTGGTGTATTTAACGATGTGAAGTATAGTCATGCACCTGTTAATCAATGGTTTTCAAGGGTGGCAAATATTGTTGATATATATAATATGACTTGTGATAATGATGAGTTGCAAACCTTGTTTAAGGGGAGGATGATAGATTCATTAAGACGCGCATATAAAATATTTACATATAATCTTAAGGATAGAGCAAGAGAATACAACATTACTGATGAGTATGGGGGTGATATTACCATTGAGCAGTTAAGAATCCTTAAGTGCAAACTAAATGATAATGGTAATGATAACTTTCATGAAAAACAGTTAATATTAGAAGATATGGATGTAATTAATGTAGCACTTCTTTCATCTACGATTATTAATCACTTGGAATTGGGGGAAAATAAGATTGAAAAAATGGTTGATTTAATTTCTGGTCCCCCTGTGTTGTAGTTTATTAATATTTCTCCTTGCATTTATTAATAAACTCAATTATATTTTTTCGCTCGTAACGCACAACTTTATGAGTAAATCGGATGGGGGATAGTGTTTTTTTGTATCGGTGATTGATATTCCATTCTCTCAATGTCTTCTGAGTTATCCCTCCTAGTATTTTGCATACCTCTTGGGGGGTTAGCAAATCTAGCTGCTCTGCAGCTTCGGTTTTTTTATTCATAGAATATCCCTTCTATTTAATCTTGCTGGTGGCCTGCAAACAGGCGCTGATAAATTGCGGAAACATACTTCGCCTGGTGGATAGCATCGGCTAAGGCGTTGTGGCGCTCGCCGTCAAACGGCATGTCACGCTTAGGATCAAAGCCAACCACGCGGCCAAGCTCAACGATAGTGCGCACGTCCCTGTCGTTGTACCACTCCCACGGCAACGGAACGCATTCACGCTGGTAAGACTCACGCAGGATCACGTTATCGAATACAGCGCCGTTCCCCCATACGCGCAGGCTACGAGGATTGGAGACATTGGCACGGATAAACTTATTCAGGTCATACAACGCAGACAGCAACGACGGCGCACCGTCAACGCAGATAGCTGCGCGGGCTTCGCTGCTTTGCTTCATCCACCAAATAATCGTATCGGCGTCAGGAGTCGCCTTACCGGCCATGACGCTTTGCAGGTCTACGGCGGTGTAGAACTGCTCGCCAAGCTCACCGGTGCGCGGATCAAAAAGCACAGCGCCGATAGTCAAGATAGGGGCGCTGGGCTTCGTACCCAGTGTTTCCAGGTCAAGCATTAGGTGGTTCATCAACTATTCTCCAGGTAATAAAAAACCGCCCGTAGGCGGTCGTATAATCATGAGTGAACTTTACGTTTCTCTGACTCTAATAAGGGTGGGATGACATGTGCTTTCATAAATAGGCCCAGAGACAATATCGACAATGTATTTTTTACTCACACCATCACGAATAAGCGTTATTGCTTGTCCCGCACGAACCTCAAAGTCAATCTCATGTTCTTCCTCAATGCCGGTATCGTTAAAAATAACTTTCGCCATCACTTTTTTTCCTACGTTGGGTGAAATACTGGGTTAAGGAACAGCTTGATAACATCGTGATAGCCAGTCTTAAGGTTGCCACCCCATGCCATAGTTGCCTGTTTCATGTAACCATTTATGCCCGCACTCAGTACAAACATAGTAACTTTCCTTAGTGCCACGACCATGCAGGCTTATGTATTCTCCCTGTTCTTCAGGGATGTATCTCATACAATCTAAAGGCGGTTGACGCCGCGCTCTTGGCTGTTTTTCACATACTCGACATGTCATAAGGACCTCACATAAAACAGTGAAGCGTATACGATAGCACGACATTTTTAATTTATCATAGTGTGGTTTTGATTAACTGCTCTCCACCACGTTAGTGCTTGCACCGATGCGGTGATTCCAACGTTCTATAGCATCGTCATGGTCGCCAATCGGGCCACGGGATCCGCACGATAAGCAGAGGACTTGCCATCCGAGAAGGCTGGAGCGGTGCTGCAACTGCACGTTTCCATGTCCGTGCACACCGCAGAAAGGACACGGCTTCAGTTCATTTGCTGGTATCACTACCTCCCCCTATTTATCGATCACGCAGTTGTAATCATTATGGGTAAGCAACTGCCAATTATGGCCGTCGTTTTTTGAAAGTAAGCGCCAGCGTTTATTTACACGAAAGGTCAGGTATTTTTTGCCATAGGTTCTCTTGGGGAATAATCGACCGGCGCGGAACTGTTTTAATTTTTCCAGCGCCTTCGCAGTAATCCACAAAGGCGCATTATTCAGGTTGATGCTCATTGATCTTCACCACTCGCAACCTGGGGATGTTGCTGGCGGTATTCGTTGAGAATGGTGTTGATTTCTTCTCGGGTTCCAGGAAGGAGCAGTAGGACGTCACCCTCTTCACGAACCATTGGCGCAGCATCATAGAGCAGTTCACAGAGTCGGCGGGCGCGGGTAGCATTGAATTGTGGCTGGGCGACGCTCTTAGTGATTTTTTTCTTGCCGGACTCTTCGGCCTTTTTCATTAAGCGCGCGGCTTCACGGTCGGCATATACGCCATGCTCGCGGTTAATTTGAATAGCCAGGGCATAGTTAATGGAACCCGCACGCACCAGGCTCTTGATGTAAGGGCTGCATTCCTGCAATTGCAGGTGCTGGAGGATATCGGACTCAGAACGCTTAACTTTTTTTGCGATCTCTGCGTTAGTCCACCCTTGATTTACCAGCCGTTGGTAGGCCGCGCCGCGCTCGATAGGGGTAAGTGCCAGACCTTGCGAACTGGTGACCATGAAGGCGATTTTATCGGCCTCAGTACCCACGAAATCCTTACACTCAAGACGCGCCACCTCATGCCCGGCTTCACTTGCCAACAGCGCACCGTGGAAGCGGTGGTGACCATCGATAACCTTCACGCCTTGCTCAGTCACTTCAACTGCCAGCGGTGGTATATATTCCCCCGCAATAAACGCATCCCTAAACTCTTCAACGTGCGCCTGATTTAATTCGCGAACGTTATAGCCATCTTCAGCATAAATTTCATTGAGGGGGACTAAAAACGTTTTGCGGGTAGTGATATCTGAGCCAATTTTTTCCTTCGCAGAATAGCGCTGACTTAAAGTTGCCATAAACACCTCTTAATCTATTAATTGTTATCACAGAGAGAAGAACTCGGGCCGGGTGACGCCCTCCACGGTTAAATGGATGCCTGAATTCTTCTCTCTATGAAAAAGGGCGGCTCGCCTACGAACATTATCTTCATCCTCCTTTGGGTTGGTTGAAGCTCGGCGGCCGCTAAAGACTACACACGGCAAATATTTAGAGCGGGTGGCCTTTCTGGCAGAGGATTTTGCGCAGACGAGCAACGAAGGTGAGGCGAACGGCCTGCACGGATGGGACAACGCGCATACCGTCTACAACGATTGTGTTAGCATTGTGGTTGATCATGTTGAATCTCCGTTCTACTGGTCATGCCCCGGCAAAGATTGGCGTCTGCAGCCGGGGCTTTTTAATGTGTGCCTGGTCACTTCACCACCTCAGGCGGCAGTGGTATCTTGGGAGTTCTCACACAGCCAAGAAGGGAATAATTATGCTTAAAGGATTCGCACACCTATTTGAAAGGACGAAAGAACACGTCGCTGAAATTCGGAATATAAAAACGACCGGCTTCGTTGATACTGTTGGTCTATCTTGTGTTTACAACCGTGCTGTTCAGCTATGCGCCCTTGATGCCGTTCTTGCCCAGCATCGGGTCGATTTTGGAACCCGATATAACGATCTGAAAGGCGTCGCGGCGCTACATCACAAGCTACTGATGAAGTACAAGTGGCCTTTAAGCGAGATACGTTCGTTAACGCTTTCCGATGCAGTGCTTGCGTTGCATGATGAGCTTAAAATTGAATCGTTACCCGCTGAAGCCTCCCGTATGCTTACCGCTATTTCGCTGAATCATGACCTTGTGGTGTTTCCTGATCTGCTGGATGCAGAATGGGACCCGAGTTTTGCCGACAAACTTCTATACAACTCTGAAGGCCGATAACCCTTATTTCTTCGGTGATCTCAGCAAGCCTCAGCTCCATTGAGGCTTTTTCTGCCTGTAATGCTTCCAGTTGGCGCATGGCAGATATTTTTTTCTGCATCCAGGCATGCAGTTCGTCGTTCGTATAATCAGTGACGATAATAACTGGCTCTCGCTTTTCCATATTGAACCCTCTGCTGTAGTGGTTTTATGCCTGTCCGCCGGATGCTTTCGACGGCAGGGTAAATCCACTTCTTCCCTAAAGAACGTTACCGGTCGATCCCTCTCGGGGCCGGGGAGTGATTGCATCGCTCACCCCTTGGCGTGTTGCCTGTTGGCTTCCTGCCGTTCCCGTAACGTTTGCGGCGGTGTTTTGCTGGTGGCGTTCCGGTGCTGATGGGCTAAGAGTACTCAAGGTATTTATTTTTGTAAATACTCAAAGTATTTATTTTTGATGATATCATCCTATCCAAATGAATCTCTTAGGTATTTATTTTTTATGAAGATAGCGGTTTGGGGAGGGAGGTGAAGGTGGGATTGAGGGATAGTATAAAGCTACTTTCGAAGGGCGTTATGCTGCGTGCATAAAAAAACCGGCAGTTAGCCGGTTTTTTTTATAAACCAAAAATTGTTACTTCTTCGATTCATCTTTCCTGATGCTGTCGATAGCTGCATCAAGGCGTGCGATGGATTTAGTGTCCCAAACAACGGCCTTGCCACCAGTAGGTGCACAAGGAGTAATGCCACCGTTCGCGATAAGCTGGCGAATATGAGCAACTTCTTGCTCAGTGATCGGTACTGGTTGGCTTAATGGGTTGTTAGTATCCATGATCATCCCCTTTTGCAAGAGAGCTTCGGCAACATCGGATATAAGATGTTTTTCACTCTCGATGTCTTGTTGTCCGCTATTAAAGTCAACGTACCTAACGTTTCCGCCGGTACAGATGTCACCAACTTTAGCAGCTTCAATTGCTGTCCGCGCACAACCTGTTTTTAACCATACACCACCGGCATGAATTGCACCTGAACCTGCAAAAACAGCGTTGATGATCTTGTTGCCATCATCGTCTACGTTTTGCGCGGCAAGTTTTTCGCCGATTTCAAAAATTATTGAATTAGTGGATATTTTTACGATATGTAGGCTAATAGCCTCTTCACCGTTAATCAAAATCGGAGGTCTGGGCACACCAAGATCTCCAGCCCACCACTCTTTCCAATGTTGTATGAGTAGGCCATTTCCAGCTAACGTTAAAACATGATCGTCACGGGTAGCCATTTTGCCAAAACCAGAGTCATCAACATATGCGACGTGTCCTAAATAGCCGAACTCGTCAAGATTTCTGGACCAGCGCGAGTCAGTTGCAATCAACCGATTCACCCTGTCGTAAACTGTCGTAGTCATCCACTATCCTTGCACAAGGAAAACCGTTTTTCAGGTGCAAAAAAATCCCGTTACTCACGCAACGAGACATAATCATTATTCTGACACTACTATAGGATCCGCCCGGCCTGTCGACAAGTAAAAATTTGTTGCAAGGCACGGAATGCAAGTAAAAAGTGTTTTTCAGTGTGGCTTTGCTGTTTTTTTAACCAGCCTTATACTAATCGCATCATTGTTTGGACCGCGACACCGATAATTTTGCAGTTACCGTTGATTTCTTTCATCGGCCAGGCAGGGTTTAGACCCTTAAGATACTTCTGTCCGCCGTCGATGATGAGTTTTTTGAAAGTAGCTTCATTTGCATCGACCATCTTGGCGATTACTAAGCTGCCATTTATTGCATCACGACCGGTATCAACCAAAACCAAAGTTCCCTCAGGAACGCTGACTCCAGTAGGTGCAGTCATCGAATCACCTTCAACTCTGAGCCAGAAAGCCTTACCAAAAATCTTTACATCGGATTCGTACCATTCATCGACCTCATCGAGAGTATACGGCTCTATTGCCTCAGCCCAAGCGCCAGCTTGAACCCAACTGATCAGCGGATACTCCCTGCTTTTGTTGTAAGGCCCTATGTATTTAATGTTTGAGGGCTCACGCGAAAGCATCTTTTGGGCCTCATTCCCGATAGAAGGACTGAAATCGGCAATCGACACCTGGAGTATCTTTGCAAATGCAGCCGCTACAGAGAGGTTCAGTGCATTTCTCCCGTTAAGGTAATGACCAACAGCACCTTGTGTAATCCCCAATTCGTCTGCGATTGTGTACTGCGTGACGCCCAGTGATTTCTTTTTCGACTCATACAAAGCTTTGAGACGCGCGGCATCTTCAAGCTGTTCTGTCGTCAGGCTCTTTTTGAATTCCATAACAGCCATTCTAATACCGTCACTATTAAAATTAAAAATACCTGTAATATTGACACCGATAAATACCCAAAGTATTCTTTTGGCGTGATAACTAAACAGAGCGTACCTATGAGTCGGATAACATTAGCCGATTACGCCAAGATTCATGGCCAGGCCAAAACTGCCAGCGACTTTGGAGTAATCCAGTGTGCAATCAGCAAAGCCATTCGTAGTGGTCGTAATATTTTTGTGACCATTCAACAAGATGGAAGCGTTAAAGGGGAAGAGATTCGTACTTTTCCCAGTCATAAAAAAGCCTCTTAACACGCCTTTAGTAGCAGAGATAAGCATTATCCAACAGCGATGATTTAAAAGTAACCACAGCCCGAGGAGTACAACTGTGTCACAGCAAAAAGCGCCGGAATGGCAGGCAGAAAAACAGCCTGAATGGGTGGTAAGTGCCGCCCGCAAAATTATCGCTGGCCTTCCTGGTGGCTATGCTGAGGCTGCGCAGTGGCTGGGGGTTACGGAAGACGCGCTGTTTAACCGTCTTCGCCCAAACAGCAACCAAATTTTCCCGATCGGCTGGTTCATGGTTTTACAGCGGGCTGGTGGCAATACCCACTTTGCCGACGCTGTATCCCGCCAGTCTCGTAGCGTGAACGTGCGTCTGCCCGAAGTTGAAGACGTCGATCGAGACGACATCAACGCCAAGCTGATGGAAGCGATTGAGTACATCGGCAAGCACTCCGAACTTGTCCGCAAATTTACCGAAGACGGCGAGATAGACGCCGCTGAGCGTAAAGCGCTGGACGCCAATACCTACCGCCTGATGGCGACATTCCAGGAGCACATCCTGTTGCTCTATAGCGTGTTCTGCCCGGAGGAAGTAGCCCCAATCCACACAGCGAAGTGGCGCGCCCCTATGCCGTAGGAACTGCTGTATTTCACAACCGGAGGGTAAGCGTATGCAGCCTGCATCGTTTGTTCGAACCGCCATGCCTGCGGTGTATTGCCGCGAGGATGCCGCATGGATTCAAGACCAGCTCGGTAAGTTACCGCCCGCGCAGCGCGGGAAGATTTCGCACGCCTACGAGGAGGCTTACCGCACAGCGTTTGACGCCGAGGAGGTTTCCTACCGGCAGGAGAACGCAGGCCGCAAAGCGGCTAACACGCGCCTGCGGCTGTACGTCGAGCGGTATTCGCGAGCAGGCCAGGGCATGACAACCGCGCCACCGCTGGTGGGGCAAAACAGGGTAGCGGCATGAATTTTTTAGCAGGTGTTTTTTTAAACGGGGGAGAGGGGAAGGGTAAGAGGGGGGAAAGGGGGGTGATCGGGTTGGGGTGTGGGGGGAGGAACGGGCTTTACCAGAGAGAAGATCTTTAAGGGAGCGAGTGTTTAAAAACGCCAAACGGACATTTAGACGGCTAGACGATTAAACGAGGAGATAACGATGACGCTTACAATCCAGCCACGCGAAAAACAGATAGTTGCACTGAACATGCTGCGCGCGGCGTGGAAGCAATACGCCTCGTTCATGATGTACGCCCCGGTCGGGTTCGGCAAAACCGCAATCGCGGCGCTGATCGCCAGCGGGTTCATCAGCCGCAACATGCGCATAATGTTTGTGGCCCCGTATACCGTCCTGCTCGACCAGACCGCAACGCGTTTTATTGAGTACGGGTTGCCAGCCGAGGAAATCGGCTACATCTGGCGCGACCATCCGGCCTATGACCCGAGCCGCCTTATTCAAATCGCATCAGCAGACACGCTGATCCGCCGCGACTTCCCCGACAACATCGATCTGCTGATCATCGATGAGGCGCACCTGAAGCGCAAAAAAATGCTGGAATTCATCGACGAGCTGACCGCTAAAGGCGTGAAAGTGATCGGGTTGTCCGGTACTCCGTTCTCGGCCTGGCTGGGGACGTATTACCAGAAGCTGATCAAGCCGACGACGATGAAAGAGCTGATCGCTATCGGCGCGCTGAGCAAATACGAGTTTTACGCCCCATCGCATCCTGACCTGAGCAAAGTAGAAACGTCAGAGCAAGCAGGCTATGGCCGCGACTACAAAGAACAGCAGGCTGCAGATGTGATGAGCGACCCGACGCTGGTGGGCGATATCGTTAAGAACTGGCTGGAGAACGGGGAAGATCGCCCGACCATCTGTTTTTGCGTCAACGTGGCCCACGCAAATTACGTGACCGTTGAATTTAGCAAAGCGGGTGTAACCGTTGAAGTGATGACGGCGGCGACGCCACACGAAGACCGCCAGATGACGATCCGCCGCTTCGAGCAGGGCATCACGAAGATCATCATCAACGTCGGCGTGCTGGTGGCCGGTTTTGACAGCGATGTCCGCTGCATCATCTTCGCGCGTCCGACCAAATCGGAAATGCGTTGGATTCAGATTCTTGGCCGTGGCCTGCGACCTGCGCCTGGTAAAGACCACTGCCTCATCTTCGATCACACTGGCACCGTGCATAAGCTCGGCTATCCCGACGATATCGAATACGACTACCTGCCCGCCAGTTCTGACGGGATGGAGAAAACGCCCGCGCGCGTGGTTAAGACTGACCAGCCGGAGCGCCTGCCGAAAGAATGCACACAATGCCACTACGTTAAGCCGGTCGGCATCTACATCTGCCCGAAATGTGGCTTCAAGCCGATCGCCGGCGAGGACGTAGAAACCGACAAATCACGTGGCCTGAAAAAAGTGAAGCAAGCCAAGGAGGTTGTCACCAAAGAAGTGAAACAAGCCTGGTGGAGTCAAATCATCTACTACCAACGCATGCGCGCTGCCCAGGGCAAACCGGTAAGTGACGGCTGGTGCTCGCATGTCTACCGCAAAAAATTCGGGGTATGGCCGCAAGGGCTGTATCACGCACCGATGGCCATCACACCAGTGGTGAGCAATTTCATCAAATCAACGCAGATCGCCTACGCAAAATCTAAGCAAAACGAAGGGAAAGCCGCATGAATACCAAACAGGCAGCTATCGGCCATTGGCCGAAAATATTCGAGTTTTACGGCCTCCCTCCGGTAACTGGGAAAAAACATTTTAAGGGTGAATGCCCGCTGTGTGGCCGCAAGGGCAAATATCGTTGCGACGACAAGAACGGCACCGGCTCTTACATCTGCGCATGCGGCGCGGGTGACGGTTGGGCGCTGCTGACCGGGGCAACCGGCAAGGACTTTAAAACGCTGGCGGCAGAGGTCGATAAGCTGATTGGCCGCGTCTACTCGCCTGAGGAGGGTTATCAAGCTGGTGGCCCTTCATCTGGCATAGCCTCGCAACGCCAGCGCGTGAGCTGCAAGTTTGCATCGCTGACCAGCCTGAAAGGCACCGGCGCAGACCGTTACCTGAAGCTGCGCGGCATCACCAGTCTGCCACAAGACAACGTGCGCTACTGCGACCGGCAACGCGCAGCGGGTGGCGAATACCAATCCATCTATGCGCTGGCAACGGACGACAAAGGCGAACTGTGCTACCTGCACCGCACCCTGCTCGACGGGGACAAAAAAGCCACGGTAGCTGGCGCGCCGAAAAAAATGATGAAGCTGCAAGAGGACAGCTATCTGGAGCACGCCAGCTCGGTCGCTATCCGCATGTTCCCACCGTCCACCACGCTGGGCATCGCTGAGGGCATCGAAACCGCGCTGTCCTGCCATCAAATCACGCAATGCAACACCTGGGCGACGCTGAACACCACGTTCATGAAGAAGTTCCGCGTACCGCGTGGAGTGCAACGCCTGATCATCTTTGCCGACGCAGACAAGAACGCATCCGGCCACGCTGCGGCGTTTGAGTGCGCCCGCGCCAATCTGCTGGCAAAGAACGATCTGCAACAAGTCTCAGTGCGCTGGCCGAAATCCGGCGACTTTAACGATCTGCTGCTTAACGGCTCAGAGGTCTACGAGTGGGTATTCCACCGCTAGGAAAACAATGAAAAAACCAACTAAGCCGAAGCAGTACAAGGCGAAAAAGTGCGCCCAATGCGGTGAAACGTTCACGCCGGTGAAGTACCTGCAAAAGGTCTGTGGCCCGCTCTGCGCTATCGCATACCAGCGTGACGCACGTAATCGCCAGGCGGAAAGGGAACGGAAGGACAAGCTGAAGGTTCGCAAAAAAGCGCTGCTGACCAGGGGGGATTATCTCAAGAAGGCGCAGACCGCATTCAATGCGTTTATCCGCGAGCGCGACGAAGGAAAACCATGTCCGTCATGCGGCAACTATCACCCACCGATGATATTTGGCGGGCAATGGGATTGCGGCCATTTCTTGGGGGTAGGTGCTCGTCCTGAATTGCGCTTTGAAGAGAAAAACGCATACCGGCAGTGCAAAGCCTGTAACGGTGGTTCAGGTCGATTCGCCGCTAAGAATGCGACCGTCCACGCCCGCTATCGGGAAACACTGATCGAGTGGTATGGGCTGTCGTTAGTGGAATGGCTGGAAGGCCCGCACGAAGCAAAGCATTACACCAAAGAAGACCTGGAAAACATAGCGGCTAAGTATCGCCGTAAAACCCGCGAACTTAAAAAACAGAAGGCCGCAGCATGATGACACCAAAACAGAAACGAGAAATCAAACACAACGCCTGGGCGACTGTTGCCGGTGTTCCTCGCAAGAAATACCTGGGTAAATACCAGCGCCTGACCCGACTGCAAACATTGTGGATCACTTCGCTGCTGAACGCCTGGGGCGATATGTACGGCGGCAACACAGATGGGAAATTGAAGTGCAGCGGCGGCAGCGGTGTATGGGGGCAAATCATGCCTGAGCAGTGGGACGACGAAAGCGCGGCGCGAATTGTGAAGGTGCTGGGCGACCTGCGCAAACTTGGGTATCGCGGGGAAGAGCAGTTGAAGAAGGCGACCACAATTCTTTGGCCGCACCGCTCGCTTGAGTCGATGCTGGTGGCTGCTGACGCTGGCGAGGAATGCGACTTCATGGAAAAAGCGGTGCTGGCGTCGATGAAGCATGATAACCCGGTCTACATCATCGGCAAGCTGTTCTACACGGGCCGAAACAATACGGTCTCGGTGCTGGGGCGGTACATGCAAAATCATTACGCGCCCTGGCTAACGCGCGATCAGGTTGATGACCGGGTGCGCTGGTGCATTGAAATATTCAATTCTGCGGTGTTCGTCGCCGTTCGTGAGGCTATCTGCATCGAAAATGAAGAAAAATGCAAAAATAGCTTGAAAATAGCCAAAGGAACTGCATAATACAGGTATGCTTTCGCGAAGCTGTACCATCAAGCGATGCAACAAAATGACCCGCCACTGAGCGGGTTTTTTCTTGAGTAAAGGAAAGTGCTTGTTTAGCTGTGTCCCACACAAAAACGCACGATTATGCACCGAACATGCCGGGTACTTGCATTACCTTAATGGTAATATGCGGTAAACGTGCTGATATCTCCGCTTAAACGTAATGTAAATGGCAGGAACTGGACGCTAAAATGAACCGGTTAGTCTTGCCTAACCATCGGCCGGCCTATTACAATACGTATAGGTAGCTAAACCAACATAAGCAGCTGCCTAGTCAAACTGAGATTGGAGGTAAGTATGTTTTGCGAAAAGAAAGTAGCCCAAATGGCTGCCTACCTGCTGCTGAAAAGCGGTGGGCGCATGGCTTATCTCAAATTGATGAAGCTTCTCTATCTATCTGATCGAGAATACCTCATCAAGTATGGCGATCTGATGAGTGGCGATAAATTTTACTCAATGAAACTTGGCCCGATACTATCTGAAACGTTAAACCTGATGCGTAATGTAAACAAGGTTGGCGGGAATGATTGGGCGAAGTTTATCTCCAGAAAAGGCAGTGACGTTCTGCTGCAACCTGGATTTGGTAAGTGCTTTGAATGGGAAGAAGAACTTGGCGAATTGAGTCGAGCTGACGTGAAAACGCTCGATAGCGTATTTGACAAATACGGGCATTACTACAAGTTCGACTTGGCAAACCTTACTCATCTTAAGGAAGTCTGTCCTGAATGGAGAGACCCAGGGGAGTCGCGCCTCCCGATCTATACAAAAGATATCCTTCTGTACTCAGGAAAAAGTGAGCTAGAGGCTGAAAATATTCTCAAGAATATGAGAGAATCAGAGCTTCTTAAAGGATTTAGCGCTCAACTGACATGACAGATGATTATCAGCCTTACCGGAGAGGCACAGTCTTAGCTGTTTCAGGGCCTTGCAGACACCTTCATGTTGTTTGTAATGACCCTGTTCATTATCCGATCAATGGCTGTCATTGCGTCTTAGTAGTAAATGTATCCAGTGTAAAATTTGGCGTTCCATACGATGACACTTGTATTCTAAATGTAGGTGATCACTCGTTCATAAAGCATGAAAGCTACATCGTCTATAAAGCAGCTGCTATCTGGCGATTAGATAACATTGATAGAAAGTTAAATGAAGGTACGCTCAAAGCGTACAAAGATGATGTAAATGACCCCATTTTTCAGAGAATCCTCGATGGTTTCGACATTTCTGACCATGTGTCAATGGATAATCATCGATTCTGGAGAAAATATTGCAGATAGAGTCAATCAGCTGAAGATACCCGCCTAGCGCGGGTTTTTTTATGGAAAAATTAAAGCGAAGCCTCATCCAACATTAACCGGTGTCCCAACTGAGGGGTTGTGTCGGCAGCGGGGTGATGGGGCTTCGCCTTAATGTTTGTGAAGTGGGCGGCGGAGAGGGTGAGGTAACACCCCGTCCGCCAGGTGCTCATGTCAATGGTCACAAGCGAACCTTTGCCCGTGCTGCGAACAGCAGGACGAGCGTATCAACTAAGGGCGCTTATGATTTCAGAAACACGTCTTATCAACGCTGACACAACAGCGTTTATCAAAACCCTGCCGGACAACTCCGTAGACCTGATAGCGACCGACCCGCCGTACTTCCGGGTTAAATCCTGCGATTGGGATAATCAGTGGAAGAACGAGACCGAGTATCTCGCCTGGCTGGATGCGTTGCTGGTGGAATTCTGGCGGGTGCTGAAACCGAACGGTAGCCTTTACATGTTCTGCGGTAGCCGGTTGGCGTCCGATACTGAGTTGCTGGTGCGCCAACGTTTCGACGTACTGAGCCATATCGTGTGGGCTAAACCCTCAGGGGCTTGGAAGCGACAGCACAAAGAAGGGCTACGGGCTTTTTTCCCATCGACTGAGCGGATCATTTTCGCCGGTCACTATTCCGGGCCTCTACAACCGAAGGTAGACGGATTCGCCGCGAAGTGTGGAGAGCTGAAGCAAAACGTCTTTAAACCGCTGATCGATTATTTCAGAACGGCCCGGCAATCCCTCGGCGTGTCAGCGAAGGAAATCAACGCGGCAACAAAAACGCAGATGTGCAGCCACTGGTTCTCTGAGAGCCAATGGCAGTTGCCAAGCGAAAAGCAGTATCAGGTGCTCCAGGCGTTATTTGACCGCATAGCAAAAGAGCGGCAGCAGGCTGGTGGATTGAATCGGCCCCATCATGAGCTGGTGCGAGAATACCGGACGCTGAACCGCGAATATTTGGAATTGTGCCAGGAATACCGATCGCTCCGCCGCCCTTTCACGGTAACGGCAGCGGTTCCCTACACTGACGTTTGGCACTATCCGCCGGTTGCCTTCTACCCTGGCAAGCACCCCTGTGAAAAGCCCGCCGAAATGATGGAGCACATCATCAGCGCCAGTAGCCGCCCCGGTGACGTGGTGGCCGACTTCTTCATGGGTTCTGGCTCAACCATCAAGGCAGCTATCAAGCTGGGCCGTATCGGTCTTGGTGTAGAGATGGAGTCTGAACGGTTCGAACAAACACAACGGGAGATATTCCCGGAAAACTGAACTGCCTCGGCATCTGCTGGGGCTTTTTGCATCTAACGCCCGGCATCGGCTGAGCTAACACAGGAGATAACTCATGTCCGAACCGGTAACCAGTACCGCCGCAGGGACTTACATGATTGGCGGTATCACTATTGCTGGGCTGGTGGCTGGAGCAGATACGGGCGTAATCATCGGGGCTTTCGCTGGTGCTGTGATTTATGTCCTGTCGGCAGCTGATCTTTCAATATGGCATCGTCTGGCGTCGTTCCTGGCATCGTTCATGATTGGCACGTTGGCGGCTGGATTCGTCACTGACGCGATCAACTACCTGACCCCGGACGCTATTCACGCAGAAAGGCCGCTGGGTGCTGTAGTTGCTGCTGCTGTGGCGGTTCGCATCTTTATGTACATCAGCAAGCAGTCGGAAAATCCGGGGCAGTGGTTTAAGCGGCTGCGGGGAGGTAGTGGTGATGGCCAGTGAAATTATCTTGATTGTGAATGCGGTGGCCTGCACGGCTATCGCGTTGCGTCTGATGACATTTCGCAGGGCTGGTGGCACTCATCGGCCATTAGCCGCATGGGCGGCTTATTTCCTCATTATCGCGGCGGCGTCCGTACCAATCCGCATCCTGACCGGTGAGTACGTTTGTGCAGATTGGTCGGAGACATTTATCAATATCGCGTTTTGCGTCACGGTGCTGGCGGCACGCGGGAATGTCATGCACCTGGCTAAACCTTTCTTGAGATAGACCTATGACACAAAACGACTTTCAACGGGCGGCAGGTATCAGCGCCGGGTTAGCTGCGCGCTGGTATCCGCACCTGCTCGTAACGTTTGCAGAATTCGGCATCAACAAGCCGTTAGAGCAGGCGATGTTTATCGCTCAAGTCGGCCATGAGTCGAACGGCTTCACGGCCAAGGTCGAATCATTCAACTACAGCGTTGATGGCTTGATTGCTACATTCGGCCCCAAATCGAAAGCCAAGCGGCTGACTGACTATCAGTGCCGGATGTTGGGGCGCACAGCCCAGCAGCCAGCCAAGCAGGAGGCTATTGCCAACCTGGTCTACGGTGGCCGAATGGGTAACAGCGCCAGCGGTGATGGTTGGAAATATCGCGGACGTGGGCCGATGCAAACGACCGGCCTGAAAAATTACATGGCTTGCGGCCCGGCGCTGAAGCTTGACCTTGTTGGTCATCCTGAGCTGTTGGAAGAAGACCTGAACGGCATGCGTTCGGCTGGCTGGTACTGGAAAGCTAACGACTGTGGTCGCAACGCTGGTGATGTTGAGTTGACCACGCGGCGTATTAACGGCGGGACTAACGGCCTGCAGGACAGACGCGAACGCTTCGAACGTGCTTGCAAGGTGCTGTTATGAGCTGGCGCTGGTGGTGGGATGTAATCATCAAAGCGTGGCCTCTGCTGGTGGCGCTGCTGGCCGCAGTGCTGGTGCTCTACACGCTTTCTCTGCGCGATGACCTGGATAAATCCAAAAGGGACAACGGCGCGCTGGTAGAAAAGCTGGATACCAAAGACGCTGCGCTGGTGGCGATGAAACAGGCTTCCGACGCTGACAGGCAAGCGAGCGCCGCGCAGTTGGAAAGAGAGCGGAAACTGAGGGGAAAGGCTGATGCAGAAAACAAAGCGTTGCGCGAGGCTCTGGACGCGAGCGGCTGTAGCAACAAGCCTCTGCCTGGTGCTGCTCTCAACATCCTGCGCGGACAGGCCAAAGCCGCAGAGCACGCAGATGATTTACGTCCTGCCGCCAGCGGTGCTGTTGCAACAGTGCGATGACGCGCCGTTTACCGGTACAACGTTCGGTGATGCAGTGACAGCGCTGCACGCCAAACAAGGCGAAATGAAGGTGTGCGCCTCACGCATGGAGGCGTTAATCAAGTGGGCGCAGAGCGCCGGGAGAGAGCAATGAGCAAGCAGTTTTACGAGCGCCGTAAGCGCTATTTCGAAGAGAAGCGCCGCCGCATGGAAGAGATGGAGGTCAGCAAGATTGTGCTGACTCAAGAGCAGATTAAAGAACTGGCACGGTTTGCTGCTGAAGATGGCCAGCCGTCGTACACCATCACGCATGGGGCCATTGAAGCATTCGAAGCCGATGATGGTCAGCATGTGCCGGAGTACAGTGGTCTGATCGCCTACTCGGAGTCGGAAGAGCACGGCGTCCTACAGCTGGCCTAATTTATAGAATTCTGCAAAAGGCATTCACTGAGTGCCTTTGACAGAATAAACGCACTGAATTCTCGCGTGGTGTTCAACTGCATCGCCGGGGTTATATCCATCGAACCAGCAGGAAATTCTATATGAGCGAAGCTAAGCCGCAAGATGGCAGCACCGTGAAGGGGTACCGTACCTTGGCCGCCGACGATATCGCGCAAATGAACGATCTGAAAGACATCAGCCGTAATTTTTGCGAACAACTCGACCTTGAACGCACGCACCTCATGCTGGAGACGGTAGAGGCTGGCTCCCCGGAGGAGATCAATCGCATGGAGGCCATGCGCTGTCTGGCTATCGCCCGCACCAAGATGCAGGAAGCCTGCATGTGGGCCTGCCGTGCGGTGGGCCGACCGGACGCGGATTGCTAACACCATCGGCATTACAGGTGGCATCCAGTGAATGCCACCTATAGTGTTATTAATAATTTTTTAACTAAAATTTATTATTAATATTATTCATAAAAAGTTGGGCACAGGGACAATATTTCATCCAGGTGACTCTTATCCAATTTATTTACGTCATGCCCGGCTTTTTTTAGAACTTCAAGAGCAGAAGTCAACTTGAGGTATTTGCCCGCATTTTCCTCATGCGAGTTCTTATCGATCTCTTGTTGTTCAGCGTATAAGCCTAGCGTACCAAGCATTGAGGTCACGCTTAAATATTCCGATTCATTGTTACCATCGTAACCTGGGAACTGAATCGCGTGTTCATGAGTTTTAATATTGTGCTTGTTTTTTAGCTCGTTTGATTCGTCAGATGTAAGTTTACGAAGTGAATTGCTTAAGTTGCGATATGCAGATAATGCTGCATCAACTCTTTTCTGAACGTCTTTTGATACATCCTCTGCAGACAACAGCATGGGGTATTTGCGTTCAATAGCCCAGACATTGCCACTAATCACAGCTTCACGAACTATCGAAGAATCAATCTCTCCATTCACCTCTAAATGATCAAATAGGTCGCACATCATGAGCAAGGTTAGTTTTTCTGTGGGGGTCATATCATGTCCTTTCGTGTGATTTTAAATGTACTTGGCCCATAGGATATGGGGTTATTAATTAATAAAACAATAGTGGAAATAGATATATGGGAATTTCATCACAGAGCAGCTTTTTGAGGCTGCTGCGTGATGAACTACACCGAAATCAATCAACCAGCTTCAGCGGGCTGGTGGTCTTTTATCTGGGGAATGAACATGAGTAACAAGAAACCCTACGGCAGCAAATGGCAAGCCGAACGGCTTGTGTTCCTGCGGGAGAATCCTCTGTGTGCCATGTGTCAGCAGATGGGGCGTATTGAGCCAGCAACGGTGGTGGATCACATCGTGCCGCACCGCATGAAAGAAGCGAAGACGCCCGATGAAATGAAGAAGGCTCAGCACCTTTTCTGGAGCCGCAAAAACTGGCAGGGCTTATGTAAGCCACACCACGACTCCACAAAGCAACGTATGGAGAAGACCGGCAAGGTAATAGGGTGCTCGCCCGACGGCCTGCCGCTTGACCCTGCGTCGCACTGGAACCGCTGACAGCGGCGTTTGAACGCGGTGGGGAGGGGCGGGGTAAGAGTTCACCCCCTCTCGCCCTTAAAGACCGCCGCTTGTCATTTGTGCGCACAACCGCGAAATGAAAAGTTTTTTTCTGGGAGGTTCCGATGGCAGGACGACGCCCGAAACCGTCCCACCTCAAGGTGGTCACCGGCAATCCGGGCAAACGTAAACTTAATGATAAAGAGCCGCAACCGGCGAGAGAAATTCCCAGCCCACCTTCGCACCTGACAGACTGGGGGAAAACGGCCTGGGGAAAAATGACTGTGCTGCTCGACGGCATGGGCGTTCTGACCGTTGCCGATACTTTTGCGCTTGAGCGGCTCTGCGATATTTACGCCGACATATTGCAACTGCGCAACACGATCGCCGACGAGGGCCGAACTTATACAGTTCAAACGGAAGGGGGCTTTTTGATTAAGGCTAACCCTGCTGTTGCCATGCTGGCAGATGCCGATCGCCGCTTCAAAAGTTATTTGGTGGAGTTTGGTCTGACGCCTGCCGCCAGGTCAAAGGTGAAAGTAAATGGTGGAGAGAAAGAAGAAGACCCGCTCGCCGAATTCTTCGGCACCTGATCCAGCCACGCAATATGCGCTGGACGTTACCGAAGGGCGAATTATTGCCGGGCCTGATATCCGAAACGCCTGCAAACGTCACCTTAATGATTTAGCCGAAGGTGAAAGCCGGGGGCTGTATTGGGATGTTGATGCTGTTGGCCGCGTGGTTGACTTCTTTGCCAAGGTGCTGAAGTTGAACGGCGGTGAACATGAAGGTGCGCCTTTCGTCCTTCTTGGATGGCAGGCATTTGTTGTTGGCTCACTGTTTGGCTGGAAAAAAGCAAACGGCACGCGTCGATTCAGAACAGCATATATCGAATCAGGCAAAGGCTCTGGCAAGTCGCCATTATCCGCAGGGATTGGCCTCTACTGTCTGGTTGCAGACAAAGAGCCGCGCGCTGAAGTCTATGCAGCCGCCACGAAGAAAGACCAGGCGATGATCTTGTTTCGTGATGCGGTGGCGATGGTGAACCAGTCCCCGGCGCTGGCCCAACGTATCGACCCCTCCGGCGGGGCCGGTAAAGAATGGAACCTGGCATTTTTGCAAACGGGTTCTTTTTTCCGCCCGATCAGTTCTGATGATGGGCAATCAGGGCCGCGTCCGCACTGTTGCCTCATTGATGAGGTGCATGAACACAAAGACAACAAAGTGGTTGAGATGATGCGCGCCGGGACAAAAGGCCGCAGGCAAGCGCTCATCTTCATGATCACAAACAGCGGTCACGATAAAACCAGCGTTTGCTACGAGTACCACCAGTACGGCAAACAACTTGCCGCCGGTCAGAAAGTTAACGATGCCTTCTTTGCGTTCATCTGCTCTTTGGATGAGGGTGATGATCCTTTCAAGGATGAGTCCTGCTGGGCAAAAGCCAACCCCTCAATGGGGCACACGTTCCAACCTGAATATTTACGCGAGCAGGTGGAAGATGCGCGGGGCATGCCGTCGAAAGAAAGCCTGGTCAGACGCCTTAACTTCTGCGAATGGGTGGATGCTGAAAACCCGTGGATCGGTGGCGATATCTGGATGGCATGTGAAAAAACATTCGATATCGAGAGCCTTAAAGGGGAAGAGTGTTTTGGCGGTCTGGACTTGTCCGGCAAACGTGACCTGACAGCGCTGGGGCTATATTTCCCGCGCATTAAGACGGCGCTGGTGGAGTTCTGGACGCCGCGCGACACGCTGCACGACAGGGCCAGAAATGACCGCGTTCCGTATGATTCCTGGGTGCGTGAAAAGTACCTGCACGCGCCAAAGGGCAGCGCTATCGATTACGGCTTCGTTTCTAAACGAATCGCCGAGCTGGCGGCACTCTTTGATATTCGGTCGATCGCTTTCGACCGTTATCACATGGATTATCTCGAGCCTGAATTGCTGGATGAAGGGGTGACCGTACCGTTGGTTCCTCATGGGCAAGGCTTCGGCAAATCGGCGGAGTCTGGCTTGTGGATGCCGCATTCAATCGAGCTGCTCGAACAACTCATCACCGAGAAAGAAATCACCATTCTGTTTAATCCTTGTCTGCGCTGGAACGCGGCAAACGCTGTTATTGAAGAAGATAAAAGCGGTAACCGGGTATTCAGCAAACGGCGCAGTAATGGCCGCATAGATGGCGTAGTAGGGCTGGCGATGGCCGTCGGTGCTGCTGACGGCATTGTTGAGGATGACGGCGACATTGATGGCTTTTTCGATGATCCGATCATGGTAGGTATCTGATGGGCAAAAACAAGCAACCTGGGCGCGTTAAAAGCGCCCTTTTAAATTGGCTGGGTGTTCCTATCAGTCTCACTACCGGGACATTCTGGCAAGAATGGTTCGGCACCAGCAGCAGCGGCAAGGTGGTTACTGCCGACAAGGCTATGCAGCTTTCCGCTGTATGGGCTTGCATTCGGTTACTCAGCGAATCGGTTTCCACTTTACCGATGAAAGTCTATCGTCGTGAGGCCGATGGTTCTCGTAAGCTGGCGCAGGATCACCCGGCATACCAGGTGTTGTGCCGCCGTCCTAACCTCGAAATGACGCCGTCCAGGTTCATGTTGATGGTGGTGGCCAGCATCTGTTTGCGGGGAAACGCCTTCATTGAGAAAAAAATGATTGGCAGAAAGCTGGTGGCGCTTAATCCGCTGTTGCCTCAAAACATGGTGGTTAAACGTCTGGATACCGGGCAGTTGCAGTACACCTACACCGAGGATGGCAAAAAGCGCGTGATACCGGTCGACCGGATGATGCACATTCGCGGCTTTGGTCTGGATGGTGTCTGCGGCATGATGCCGCTGAGTTCGGGCCGTGACGTGTTTGGGGCGGCGATGGCTGTTGATGAGTCGGCGGCAAAAATCTTTGAAAACGGTCTGCAAACGTCAGGATACATCAGTTCGAAAGTTGCTCTGAATAAAGAGCAGCGAGAGCGTCTGCGCACATACTTAGCCGCGTTCGCCGGTTCAAAAAACGCCGGTAAAATGATGGTGCTGGAAGGGGATTTATCGTACCAGAATGTCACGATGAATCCTGAAGACGCGCAGATGTTGGAGAGCCGAGCCTTTAGCATTGAGGAAATTTGCCGCTGGTTCCGGGTTCCGCCTTTCATGGTGGGGCATGTGACGAAGCAGAGTAGCTGGGCATCGAGTGTTGAAGGGATGAACCTGATTTTCCTGACCAACACGCTACGCCCACTGCTGGTGAACATCGAGCAAGAAATCTCACGTTGCCTGCTCGATAGCGATGAAGATTACTTTGCAGAGTTCTCGGTGGAAGGTTTGTTGCGTGCCGACAGTGTTGGCCGCGCGGCGTACTACACCACCGCTCTGCAGAATGGCTGGATGAGTCGCAACGATGTACGCCGACTTGAAAACCTGCCGCCGATTCCTGGCGGTGAAATCTATACCGTGCAGCTTAACTTGACCCCGCTTGAGGACTTGAAACAGAACAATCTCGGCGCTCAGGCTGGCGCTATCACCCGGCTGCATAATTATCTTTTCCCCGATATTCCTGAAGACCAGTCACCGCTGAAAAAAGCGGCGTAGGAGCAATCCCCCATGACAAAAAAACGACTTCCGGTCGCACCGGCGGGACGTCCCTGCGCGGGCGTTACCTGTGAGCCGCTGCCTTCGGCGCTCGAAAGATGGAATGGCGGTCTAAAGGCCGCTGCCTCTGACGACAATTCTATCTCGGTGTTCGACGTTATCGGCCAGGATTACTGGGGCGAAGGCGTTACAGCGAAACGGATCGCCGGTGCGCTGCGCTCAATGAATGGCGCTGACGTTACCGTAAACATTAACTCGCCGGGCGGGGACATGTTTGAGGGGCTGGCGATTTACAACCTGCTGCGAGAGTACCAGGGCAAAGTAACCGTAAAAGTGTTGGGGCTGGCTGCAAGCGCAGCCTCAATCATTGCGATGGCCGGTGACGAGATTCAAATTGGCCGCGGTGCTTTCCTGATGATCCATAACTGCTGGGTGGTGGCGATCGGTAATCGTCATGACTTTGCTGCAATGGTTGAGTACCTCGAACCTTTCGATAACGCAATGGCGGATATTTACTCCGCCCGCTCCGGACTCGATAGCGACACCGTCAAGCAGTTGATGGACGGCGAAAGCTACATCGGCGGCAGTGATGCCATCGAGAAAGGGCTGGCCGATAGCCTGTTGTCATCCGATGCGGTAAGCAGTGATGAAGACTCACCGGCGGCAGCATTGCGCAAGCTGGATTCCATACTGGCCAAGGCTAATACCCCTCGGTCAGAACGCCGAAAACTTTTGAAAGCCTTAACAGGTAGCACGCCGAGCGCTGTTACCGATCCTACGGGTACGCCGAGCGCTACCGAACCATCCCCTGAAATCCTTGCCAAGCTGAACGCCGCATTAAGCGGGCTGTGCGCGGCGTGCTAATTATTTGGAGAAATTATGTCTGAAGTTAATGAGATTCTGAAAAAAGTCACCGCATCTATCGAAGATGCAACCAGCAAATTTAACGCCAAGGCAGAGGACGCCCTGAAAGAGGCGAAAAAATCAGGCGAGTTGTCCGCAGAGACTAAGGACGCCGTAGATAAAATGGCGACCGAACTGAACGCCATGAAGGCAGCAGAGAAAACGCTGAAGGCCGCGCTGGGTGAGCTGGAGCAGCACGTGGCGCAAATGCCATTGAACCGCGCGGCTGAAGTGGTTCAATCGGTCGGGCAGCAGGTGATTTCTGCGGAAGCGCTGAAAGACTTTGCATCCGGTATTCAGGCCTCACAACGGCTGAGCATTCCGGTTAACGCGACGCTGATCTCTACCGATGTTCCAGGGCAGATTGTGGCCCCACAACGCCTGCCGGGTATCGATACCGCGCCGAAACAACGCCTGTTTATTCGCGACTTGATCGCACCAGGCACCACCGGCTCCAACACGATTTATTGGGTGCAACAAACCGGCTTCACCAACAAGGCTGCTGCCGTGCCTGAAAACACGCCTAAGCCGTACAGCGATATCCAGTTTGCTGAAAAAATCACGCCGGTTCGCACGTTGGCGCATCTGTTCAAAGCCTCCAAGCAGATTCTGGATGACTTTCCGCAGCTGCAATCGACCGTTGATGCAGAAATGCGTTACGGCCTGAAGTATGTCGAAGAGCAGGAAATTCTGTTCGGTGACGGCACTGGCGCACACCTGGAAGGCATCATGCCGCAGGCGTCGAAGTATAAGGCGGCGTTTGAAGTCGCTATGCAAAACGGCATTGACGATCTGCGCTTAGCAATGTTGCAGGCACAACTGGCACGTTTCCCTGCCACCGGCCATGTGTTGCACTTCATCGACTGGGCCAAGATTGAGCTGATCAAGGATACGCTGGGGCGTTATATCCTCGCCAATCCAGCCGCGCTAACCGGCCCGACTCTCTGGGGCTTGCCTGTTGTCGCGACGGAGTCTTCGGCGTTCCTGGGCAAATTCCTGACCGGTGCTTTCAGCGCGGGCGCACAGCTCTTTGACCGTGAAGAGGCAAACGTTGTGATCAGTACCGAGAACGCCGACGACTTCGAGAAGAACATGATCTCGATTCGTTGCGAAGAGCGTGTGGCGCTGGCGGTCAAACGACCTGAAGCGTTTGTTACCGGTGCCTTCACCGTGCCAACCCCACCAACCGGCGGTTAATTATCCGCACCGCATAGCGGCCTTCGGGCCGCTTTCAAGGAGATACCCATGAAAGTTAAAGCACTTGTACCAATCTTGTTCGGTAGCCGGGTGGTGAATGACGGCGAGTTGTTCGAAACGCAGGAGCTTCACGGGCGCGAGCTGATCAAAAAAGGCTATGCCGAGCAGGTGAGTGATGACAATCCTGCAGAGCAGCCAGAGCAGCCAGAGCAGCCAGAGCAGCCAGAGCAGCCAGAGCAGCCAGAGCCAATCAAGAAATCCAAAAAGTAAGGTGAGCCATGTTAGAACTGAAATTGGTGAAAGAGCATTGCCGACTGGAGCCTGATTTCAGTGCGGATGACACCCTGCTAGGCGCATATATTGGTGCGGCGAAAAAGCATGTGGAGAGGTACACCCGCCGCACGCTTTACGCCAGCGAATCCGACCCCGGTTACGATACCGACGAAGATCACCTGTTGCTGGAGGACGACGTGCGCACCGCGATGTTACTGCTTATCGGTCATTGGTACGCGAACCGTGAGGCCGTGATAGTTGGCGCGTCGGCATCAAAATTGCCGCTGGCTGTTGAGTCTTTACTCCAACCCTATCGGATTTATGGCTTATGAAATCATTACGCGCAGGTTCGCTGGAGTTTCGCATCAAGCTTCTGCGCCCCGTTACGATTCGCGATATGCAGACCGGCGCACCGGTCAAATCCTTTGAATTTGTCGCCGAGGTCTGGGCGGATGCGGAGCCGATCTCCAACCGAAAAATTCGCACGGGTGAACAGGGGCAGGTGGTGGAGACCATGCTGTTCACGCTGCGGCCACGGGACGAAATTACCGTTGATTGGCAGGTGGTCTTTCAACAGCGAACCTTTACCGTTCGTGCGCCTGACCGTTCGCAGCGAGACCGGCTGTTAATTACGGCGGAGGCTGATATTCGTCATGATCGAGTATGAAATCAAAGCGTCACTTGAGGCGCTAACGAGTCTGCCAGCATACCCGCTGCTATTGCCTGACCCGGAACAGGACGGCGTGACGTATCAGAAGGTCAGCAACCCGAAAGTTGATACCGGGCTAGCCAGCACGGCACTGATCCAGGGGCGCTTTCAGGTCGCGCTTTATGTCATCGGCGATTACGCGCGCCTCATTGAAATGGATAAGGCTATTTGCGCCGCCTGGGAGAGCATTCAGCACGGGCATATTGGGCGCTGGCCCGTTCAGACAGTGACACGCGGCACGATGCAACAGGGAGCAACCACCCTCACCAACAACAGCGTTCAGTACCGGCTGGTGCGTGATTACGTCATCTGTTACCCGGAGGACGCCACATGATCAGCATAAACGTTACGGGCCTTGATTCTCTGGAGCGCCAGCTAAAGGCGATGGGGGATGAAGCGGTCAAGGTATTGCGAGATGCCGGGCGAGCGGCACTGGAGCCGGTGCTGGAAGACATGAAACTGCATGCCGGTTTTGATGAGAGCAGCACCGGAGCGCACATGCGAGACGATATAAAAATCCGCAGTACGAGCCGCATGAACGATCCTCGTTATTTGACGGTAATGACATTCAAGGTCGGCCCGAGCAAGAAGCATCACATGAAGGCGCTGGCGCAGGAATTCGGCACGGTTAAGCAGGTTGCCGAACCGTTTATCCGCCCGGCACTCGATTACAACAAAACCCGCGTATTACGCATCCTGGCGGCAGAACTCCGCTACGGCATCGAAAACCGGTAGCGACCGCTGCCACAATCATTAAGTGAGGGAAATTATGGCTGATAAAACGTCGCCAGAGTACGCCATGCTTCCGGCTGGCACGGTTGTTAAGTGGGGCGCTGTCGGCGCAGCACCGACGGCCATGAAGGCGCTGGTTAACTGTAAGGCTGTGGGCGAGATGGGGCAGACCGGCAGTTTTGTCGATTGCACGACCCTTATCGACACCACAAAGCAATTTATCTCCGACCTGCCGGAAGGCGCGGAGAAGTCGATCGGGTTTATCGACGATCCATCCAATACCGATTTTGCGGCGTTCCTGACCGCAGCGGACAACCGCGAAACCGTTCAGTTCTATGTTGAGTTGCCGAACGGCCGCACCTCCACCTCGATCCTCTCGCTGTCCGGCTGGAAGATGAACGAAATCACCGCTCCGGCGAGTGAAGTCATTCAGATCACGGTGCAAGGCAAGCAGAACAGCAACACCTGGGGAGCTGTAGCCCCAAAGGTGTGATCAGCGTGACTACCCAGCCGAAGAGCGCTGATCTGGCAGTCGGGGGCAATTTGTCCCTGACTGTTGCGGCTACCTCCAGTAACGGCAAGCCCGTTAAATACCAATGGCAGAAAAACGGCACTGATATCAGCGGCGCAACCTCTGCCACCTATACCAAAAACTCAGTTGTGGCCGCCGATGCTGGCGCTTATCGCGTGGTGTTGTCTGCCGAGCGGTCAGACACTGTCAACAGCGCAACCGCAACCGTAACGATTAAATAAGGACATGGCATGACCCAGAAGAAAATCAACCTCAAAACCGCGCTGCTTCAACCCACCAATACGGCGGTGACGCACACACTGTTTGGCGTGCCGGTACATATCCGCCGCCTGACGGTATGTGAACTGATGGATTACGACGAAGGTCTTGGAAAGGCACAGGCAGATAGTGATCAAAAGGCAGCAACACTGCTCGGCGCTCAGTTGATCCTCTCTGCGCTGGTTGACGAGCAGGGTAAATCAGTACCTGCGTCTGATTTGCCTTCACCGGCAGAACTGCTTGCCGCTCATGATAACGCGGCGTTATTTGATGCAATCCGCGCTATCCAGAGCCACAGCTACGGCACGCTGGAGGAAGCCGAAAAAAACTGACCCACTCACCGTGGCTATGGCTGATCTATCAGTTGGCCGATCGCTTCGGTGAGCCTGACGTAAGAAAGATTGCAGCCCTCCCGGCCTCCATTATCCAGCACTGGGAGGCGTTCTATTCGCTGGTGGATAAGGCAACGTCCGATACTGCTACCCCACCCCCTGTCAATCTGTCAGCCCCTGTCGCATCTGATGTTGATGAACAGTGTGCTGCCGTTATGCGAGCGCTCATGTAATGGCCGATGTAGCTACTCTGACGGTAGCGCTGCACCTGAATTCCGCCAGTTTTAAATCTCAAATTGTCGATTCATTCAGAACGGCAGAAACCGCGTCAAAAAACTTCACGGGTAAGGCGCAGCAGGAAAGCCAGAAAACCACCGAAGCACTGACCCAGATAGGCAATCAGGCGAAGCGCACCGGCGGTCAGCTTAACTCGTTGAGTGGTGCGCTCAGCGCCAGTCAGGGCGGCTTCGAAGGGCTGCGAAGTGTGATCAGTGGCCTGGCCGGTGGGAGTAACATCGCAGTCAGCACGCTGGCCAATACGTTAATCCCGACGCTCGATCGCACTTTCATCGGCTTTAAGGGGCTGACCAGCGGCTGGGAAGCCCAACGCGAAGCGGCGAAAGCTGCTGCCCTTGAGTTTAACAAGGCGGCGCAGGGCCAGATTGAACAGGCGCAATCTGCACGCCAGCAAGCTCAGGCGCAGTTTGACGCGGCTAAGCGTACCCGTGAACAGGCTCAAGCATCCCGTGAGCAGGCTCAGGAAATGTCGCGCTTCTATGCGGCAAAAAATCAGGAAAACCAGCTCTACGGCCTTTCGGTCAGCTATCAAAAAGAGTATGCCGACATTCACCGCAAGGTGCGCGAGGCTGATCTTGCCGAGGTCAGCGCCAAGGAAAAAATGGCGCAGGCATCAAAAGCGGTGCTGGCGGCAGATATTGCCGAAGCCCAGGGCAAAACCAACCTGCTTTCCTCCCTGAACCAAATCAGCGCGGCCAACAAGGAGGTTTCCTTTACGGCGCGTGCGGCAGCGGTCAGCACTAACTTGATGAAAAGTGCGCTGGCTCTGCTGGGTGGCCCGGTAGGCTTAAGCATCATGGCGGCGGTTGCCGGTGCCACGGCATTGTATACCGCGTTCCAAAAAGGGGAGGCAGAGACCAAGGCATATACCGCAGCGCTTCAAAAGTCAGGGCTTCAGGCCATTATGACGGTGAATGATCTGCGCATGCTGACGATGACGCTCGGCGGAACAGAGAATGCGGTTAAGGCTGTCACCAGCGCCGCCGGCGCAGGATTCGGTGGCAATATGCTGTCGGACATCGCTGAAACTGGCACCCGGATGAACGAGCTGGGTATGTCATCCGATGATCTTGTTGCGACGCTATCAAGCCTGAGCGGTGAACCTCTAAAGGCAATGGAGGCGTTGACAAATCAGGGCGTTCAGCTCAACACCACGTTTATCGATCACATCGCCACGCTGTCCAGGCAGGGCAAAACCAGTGAAGCGACGGCGTTACTTCAGCAGAAATACCTTGATGATGTGAAAGCCAAAGTCACCGAGCAGGAGAACAGCGTCAGCGGTTTGGCGTCTATCTGGAAGTCGCTGAAAAATGAAGTGGCGTCCGCGTTCGATATCATCGGTCAGGCACACATGAAAACCGGCCAGGCGCAGGCACTGGCACAGGGCGTTAAGCTGGATATCAGCAACGATACCGCTAACGAGGTGAAGAAAACCAACGAAGAGCTGTACAAGCGGCGGCAGCAGGAACAGGAAGCCGCCCGGAAAGAGTTAAAGCTACAGAATGAAGTCTCCGCCGCGATTAAGGCGGGGGCTGATCCTAAAAAGGAACAGGCCCACCTAACGGGTATTGTGTCGGCGCAGTTTAAGGCCGGAAAACTGACGGCAGACGAATACGCGCAGGCGCTGAAAGGCATTAACAAGCAGTATGGCGCAAAGTCCAAAGGGGCTGCGTATAGCGATAGTGAAGGCGTAAGACGTCTGCAACAGTTGCAGCAACAATCCTCAGTGCTGCGCGCGCAGGCGCAAGATACCGACAAACTGACCGAATCGCAGAAAAAGCTGGTGGCCTTCGATCAGGAGATTGCAGGGCTTCAGGGTAAGAAGCTGACCGCCGGTCAAAAAAGCTTGTTGTCCATGCAAGACCAGATCAGGGCGCAATTAACCGAAAATGTGGCGCTGGAAAAGGCAAACCGCGAAAGGGAGATTGGCAAAAAACTGTTGGAACAAACCCGCAGTCTGGTGATGGAAACGGCCGCGAAACAGCAGGAGTACGCCAACCGTAATGCGCAGATGACCATGTCCACTGATGCCTACGATCAGATGGTGGCTGAGCAGCAAATCCGGCAGTCGTTCCAGCAACACCGCTTGCAGCTGGATAAGGAAGTGACGGACAAAACGTCCGAGCAGTACATGCAACAGACGGCCATTCTCGCCAGTGAGCAGCAACGCCAACTGGATATCGTGCGAAATGCCGCGCAGGAAAAAGCGGCTATCGAGGGCGATTACACCGCAGGGCTGAAAAAGGGAATGATGGACTGGTCAGCCAATGCCGGTAACGTTTATGGGCAGGTGAAAGACGCTACCACCCGAACATTTGACGGTATGACCGGCATGCTGACCAACTTCGTCACCACAGCCAAAGCCAGCTTTAACGACTTCGCCAAGTCTGTCCTGACCGATCTCGCCAGCATGATGATCAAGATGGCGATGTTCAACGCACTGAAAGCCGGAATGAACTTCTTTGCCCCCTCCGGCAATGACCCAGGGCAAGTACCGATGTTTGCCAACGCCAAAGGCGGCGTTTATTCGTCGCCGTCACTGAGTGCATACAGCGGGCAGATCGTCAGCAATCCCACCATGTTTGCGTTCGCCAAGGGTGCTGGCCTGATGGGCGAGGCTGGCCCAGAGGCGATCATGCCGCTCAAGCGTGGGGCAGACGGTTCGCTGGGTGTGCGGGCTAATGGGGTGATGGGTAACCAAACCCTGATCAACGTTGATATTACGCTTAACTCTGATGGTTCCAACCAGGTGCAGGCGACGAGCGGATTTGAATCTGCGGGTAATGATATCGCGAACTATGTCGATCAGCGCTTCCGTGTGTTGCTGAATAAGAGTCTGAGCCAGGGCGGAACACTTAACCGCGCAATCAAGGGGAGTCGATGAAATTAGAAACGTTCAATTTCCCGGCGCGGATTGGCACTACTGGTGAGATAGAGCCAGTGGTGAGAACGACGCAATTCGGAGACGGTTATGCGCAGAGTACCGGCGACGGTATCAACGCTGAGAAGGAAAGCTGGCCGCTTGTGTTTCTCGGCGTCTGGGATGAGATAAAGCCCATCGTTCAGTTTCTCCGCGAACATAAAGGATACCGTTCCTTTAAATGGAAAAACCCGATGTTTGAGCTTGGTCTCTATCAGGCTGGTAAATTCAGCGTGCAGGCCAGCGGCGCTTACTATTCCCTTTCCGTTACGTTTACCCGCGCCTACCATCCATAGGACAGAAAATGTCGATTATCACCGATCACCAGCGCCTTGAGCCTGGGAGTAAAGTGCGCCTGTTCGTCGTGGACGGCACAAAATTTAACGGGCCAGAGCTGTATTTCCACAGCCATACAATCCCCCACTCTGAAGATGAACTGGAAGCTGCCGGTGATGACCCCGGTAAGCTGCTGGCGAAGTCTATTTGGTGGCAGGGGCAGGAATACAAGCCGTGGCCTGTGAAGATAGAAGGGCTTGAGGTGACCAGCGACGGTTCAGCGCCAAGCCCTACACTGACCGTCAGTAATATCGACGGCACGATCGCCTCACTTTGCCTTTACTACCAGAACATGGCCAAGGCAAAGGTGACGATCCGGGACACCTACGCGCATTATCTTGATGCCCGTAATTTTCCCGAGGGCAACCCGGAAGCCGATCCTTCTCAGGAAGATATCGACGTTTGGTATATCGATCATAAGCTGAACGGCAACAACAAAGAAATTCAGTTTGCTCTGTCTTCACCCGCTGACCTTGAAGGGCTAATGATCCCGACGCGGCAAATCCACGGCCTCTGCACCTGGTGCATGCGTGGTCAGTATCGCGGTGCGTCGTGTGGGTACACCGGCAACAAATATTTTGATGCTGACGGCAATCCGACCGATGACCCGTCTAAGGATGAATGCTCTGGCCTGCTCTCTACGGGGTGCGAGCCGCGTTGGGGGAAAGGTAATCCGCTGCCGTTCGGCGGGTTTCCAGGCTCCGCATTGCTCAAGAGGTAATCATGCGAAAGCACATTATCAATGCGATCATGGCACACGCTGAAGCAGAGTATCCACGGGAATGCTGCGGGCTGGTGGTGCAGAACGGCAGGCGACAGCGTTATGTGCCGTGCCGTAATTTGGCCCCCGAGCCAACGGAACAATTCTGCATGGCACCTGAGGACTACGCCGAGGCAGAGGATAGCGGCGATATTGTCGCTATCGTTCATAGCCACCCGGATGCAACGACACAACCAAGCCACCTTGATCTTGCACAATGTGACTTGTCACAGCTGCCGTGGATTATCGCCAGCTGGCCGGAGGGCGATATTCGGCAGGTGATGCCCACGAATGGCATAAAACCGCTGTTGGGCCGCCCATTCGTGCATGGGTTCTGGGACTGTTACGCAATAGTGCGAGACTGGTATGCACTGGAGCGCAATATCTCACTCCCCAATTTTGAACGGGATGACGGCTGGTGGGAACGGGGTGAAAACCTCTACATGAAACATTACGGCGAGGCAGGGTTTGTACCGGCATCCGGTGAAATGCAGGTCGGCGACGTAATCATTATGCAGGTGCGCGCTGATGAACCGAATCACGCAGCGGTTTACCTGGGGGATGGCGTGATGATCCACCACATGTACGGACACATGAGCCAGCGCGTGCCGTATGGCGGTTACTGGCTGGCGCGGACGATCATCACTCTGCGGTACGATGGTAATCTGCTATCATCTTGAATCCTACATAAGAAGGGATTTCAAAATGCGGAAAATCATTTTAGCCATTGTTGCCACAGCTATTTTTTCTGGTTGTACAACTGGACAATTAGAAAATCAAAAACCTATCTTCTCATCGCATAGTAATAAGAGTCCAGAAAAATACACGAAATGCTTGGCACCCAAATGGCAGGATATAAACTCAACAGCCAGTGTAATAGAAACCGAAAATGGGTTTAGAATAACCACCCAAGGTTTAGGTGCATTATCTATGGCTACAATCGAGCCAGATGGTGCTGGCGGTTCAAATGTGAATGTATATGCGGTTTCCAGAGGGTTTAATAATCTTTGGGAAAGAGATGCCAAGGGGTGTTTGTAAAAAACGATAGCCCGCAGAACGCGGGTTATTATATTGCGGGGCTAACTATGCATAGTGAAAATAAGTATAGAACTGTAAGGCTGTACGGTGTGCTTGGCTCTAAATTTGGGCGTGTACATAGGCTGGTAATTGATACACCAAGAGAGGCGATAAAAGCGTTATCAGTTACCATTCCTGGCTTTGAGAGATTTTTACAAAGTGCAAGAGGCAGAGGGTTAACGTTTGCCGTATTTAATGGTAAAAGGAATATCGGCCTTGATGAAATTAAGTTCATAGGAAGTGAAGATATCCGAATAGCACCCGTGATTATAGGCAGTAAAAAAGCTGGTGTTTTCCAGACAATATTGGGAGCCGTATTAGTTGCTGTAGGGGCTATCGCGCAGTTTGGTTATGGGCAACCATGGGGAGCAAACGTAATGATGATGGGCGGAGCCATGATGCTGGGCGGTGTT
Organism: Serratia bockelmannii; assembly: GCF_008011855.1. Lineage (GTDB taxonomy): Bacteria > Pseudomonadota > Gammaproteobacteria > Enterobacterales > Enterobacteriaceae > Serratia > Serratia bockelmannii. Next base: position 1,697,362 of record NZ_VOUX01000033.1, on the reverse strand, counting down.
GTCCAAATGCTTTCACCCATGCAAAACGGATTAGCCCGAAGGGAAGACCCGGACAATAAACCCAGCTACGCATTCGGAGGGCCGGTTAACACCATTGCTCAGGGAAACCCTGTTCCAATTGGCTACGGTAAGCGTCGCATTGGTGGTGCCATCATTTCAGCTGGTATCTATGCGGAGGATCAGCAATAATATGTCAGTAAATATAGTCATCTCATTATCAATGAATAATAAAACCATTGCCTTTTAAATTAGAAGGCAATGGCATTTTATTATTTTAAGAAAGGCTCTGCTTTATCTTGAGAGAAGATGACTTTAACAGGTGGCTGCATTAATTCATTTATGGCATATTTAATTGTTGGTTTTCCTCCCATTGTTATTTTATCTAGTTCGGAATTGATTTTTTCTCTTAATGCTTCGCTAAACTTCCCCTCTCCGCTTTGCTCGTCAAGCAACTCTACAATACTATGTAATAGGAAGTTAGCAGCAGTTTTTATCTTGTTGTTTTCTCTTTTTAACTCTTCAATCTGACGAGTCATGTTTTGTATTTGTCTTTCCAATTTAGTCTCCGCTCACAGAGTTAATCAGCCATCCCTCTGATTTAAAACGCTCATGCTTCTACATGGGCGGGCTGAGTCATTACAAGATAGTACCTTAAATTTATCAGTAAACCCTGATATTTGATCAGTGTATTCACTACGCCGCTTATCGCGGCTTTTTTTCATTGGTGCGATATGAGAAATGTAACGATAAAAGGTCGAAAAGGTGGAAGTAGCAACACTACAACCCCAACCGAATCGCCAGATTCCCTGCAATCCACCTCTTACGCAAAAATCCTTTTGGCGCTGGGTGAGGGGGAATGGGAGGGAGGACTGGACGGCACAAACATTTTTCTTGATGGCACGCCAATTGTTGCCGCTGATGGTACTCAAAACTTTCCAGGCGTGAAGTGGGAATTTCGCCCTGGCACACCCGATCAGGAATACATTCAAGGCATGCCTGATGTAGAGAATGAAATCACTGTCGGCACAGAGTTAACCAGTCAGACCCCGTGGGTTCGCTCATTGACGAACACCCAGCTGTCCGCTTTTCGTTTGCGCTTCTCATGGCAGCAGTTGCAGCAGCAGTTGGATAACGGTGATGTAGTAGGCTACCGGATCGAATATGCGATCGACGTTGCGACGGATGGCGGAGCGTATCAGGAGATGCTGAAGACCGCTATCGACGGCAAGACAACAACGAAGTATGAGCGCAGCCACCGCATCGACCTACCCAAAGCGATGACCGGCTGGCAGGTGCGTGTGCGGCGTCTGACCGCGAATAGCACCAGCAACCGCATCGCCGATAAAATGGTTACGGAGTCGATTACCGAGCTGATTGATGTGAAGTTGCGTTACCCAGAAACCGCATTGCTGTTTGTGCAGTTTGACGCAAAGCAGTTCCAGAACATCCCTGCGGTATCGTGTGAGCCAAAAATGGGCATCGTTCGGGTACCGACAACCTACGACCCGATCACCCGTTCATATACCGGCACATGGGACGGATCGTTCAAGTGGGCCTGGACAAATAACCCAGCGTGGGTTTTCTACGATCTTCTGATTAATGACCGATACAGCATCGGCGAGCGTATCAAAGCCGAAAATTTGGTGATGACGAAATTTGACTTGTACGCCATTGCTCAGTATTGCGATCAGTTGGTGCCTGATGGGCGAGGTGGTGATGGACTGGAGCCGCGTTTCTTGTGTGATGCCTATATCCAGTCGCAGGAAGAAGCCTGGACGGTTCTGCGTGATTTCGCCAACATCTTTCGTGGCATGACTTATTGGGCAAAGAACAGCATGAACGCGCTGGCCGATATGCCGCGCGATCTGGATTACACCTACACCCGCGCCAACGTGAAGGATGGGGAGTTTCGAGACTCCAGTGCCAGCGAGAAAACGCACTACAGCATGGCGATGGTCAGTTGGGCTGACCCCGCAAACGGCTATCAGGACGCAGTGGCGCCGGTGTTTGAAAATGCACTTATCCGCCGCTACAACATCAAGCAGGCTGACATTACGGCGATCGGTTGCACCCGCGAAACCGAAGCTATCCGCCGTGGCCGCTGGTTGCTGCTGACCAATGATAAAGATCGGGTGATTAATTTTACCGTAGGTATGGACGGTAACATTCCGTTGCCTGGTTATATCATCGGTGTGGCAGATGAAACGCTGGCTGGCAGACCGTTGGGCGGTCGCATCAGCGCTGTTTCTGGCCGCAATATTACCCTGGATCGGGAGTCATCGGCGGCAGTGGGTGAGCGCCTGATCGTTAACCTCCCATCGGGTAAGTCGCAAGCTCGCACGATTCAAGCGGTAAACGGGCGTATTGTTACGGTGACGACTGAATATAGCGAAGCGCCTGTGGCTGAATGCGTCTGGGCTGTTGATGCCTCCGATCTGGCGATTCAGCTATTCCGTGTTACCGGTGTTACAGAAAATGAAGATGGCGTGTCGTTTGATATTACAGCCATAGAGCATGACCCGAACAAATATGCGCGTATCGATACCGGCGCTCGCATCGAGGATCGCCCGATCACGGTCATCCCTCCGGGCGTGCAACCTCCGCCGAAGAATGTGGCAATCAGCAGCTTCTCAACTATCAACCAGAACATCGCGGTAACCACCCTGCGTGTAACCTGGGAACCGGCTGAGAGCGCTATTGCCTACGAGGCAGAATGGCGACGAGATAACGGAAATTGGATACCGGCAGCAAGAACATCAACGCAGGGGTTCGAAGTACCTGGCATTTATGCTGGCCGGTATCAGGCCCGCGTGCGCGCCATTAATGCGGCAGAGATTTCCAGTATCTGGGCGAATGCCCCGGAAACCTACCTGAAGGGGAAGGAAGGCAAGCCGCCGGTGCCGGTTGGCTTCAAGGCATCGCCTTTGTTATGGGGTATCCAGCTCGATTGGGGATTCCCTGACGGGGCCGAAGACACGCTGAAAACCGAAATTCAGTATGCGGACAACGCCGGCGGGAATAATGCGATGTTGCTGGCCGATATCCCATACCCTCTGCATACCCACACCATGACCGGCTTGAAGGCGGGACAGGAGTTCTGGTTCCGTGCCCGCCTGCAAGACCGCACCGGTAATCAGGGCGACTGGACAGGCTGGATTAAGGGACAATCCAACGCTAACGCCGGTGACTACCTAGAGAGCATCGGCGATGGTTTCCTGACGGATAAGGACGGTGACCGCCTCACTGGCGACATTGACACAAACATTGAGGCCATCATTCAGAACGCGCTGGCCAACAATGCGACGGTGGATCACCAGTATGCGCAGTTAGGCATGGTGCGTGCTGACATCCTCATCGTGAAAACCACGATAGCGGAAGTCGATCACGCCCTAGCAGAACTGTCCACGCAGGTACAGGCGCAGATTGACGACGTGACAGCGGTACTGGAGGACAAGCTGACGGCAACAGTTGATGCCGACGGCGCAACGGCAATCCACACGCTGAAAGCCGGTGTGAGGGTTAACGGCGTGTTCTACAACGCGGGCATGTCGATCGCCGTGCTGGCAGAAACCGGCAAACCCGTCATCACCCGTATCGGGTTCAACGCCAATCAGTTCGTGTTGATGAGCGGCAGCGGCGACACGCAATACTCGCCGTTTGCTGTGATTAACGGCCAGGTGTTTATCAGCGATGCGTTCATTCAGAACGCCTCTATCACGTCGGCAAAAATTGCGGATGCGGCAATCACAAACGCCAAAATCAGCGGCTTTATTCAGTCCGACAATTTCAGCGCAACTAGCGGCTGGCGGATGGATAAAAGCGGCGCAGGGGCTGGACAAATCCAGATTAACGGCGGCGACGGTAACGGGCGCATGGAGATACGCGGCGACCAGATCAATGTTTATGACGCTGGCGGTAATCTGCGGGTGAGAATGGGGAGGTTGTAGCGTGGCGTTTGGCCTATGGATGAATGGCAAAGAGCTGGCGGCGGTTAATAGCATTTCACTATTAGCCAACGATAAAGAACCCTGGGCGGATGGCAATAAACAAAAGATTTATACTCCGCCTGATTACGTCGCTGGGAACCCGGTATTTCTGGTTGGTCAGACCGGGTATATATTCGGCAGTCAGACAACCCCCCCGTCTTACGGTGGGGTTACTGGATGGCGAACCGATGGGAGTAGGATAATTGTTGATTTTACCAATGCAAATCAGCCGGCCTTCTTTACCGAGTTCAGCATATACCAGGTTCAACCGCCACAATCAGTTTCCGGCACGTATGGAATAATGATTCAAAACTCGGTGGACTGGATGAGCATTACCAGTTCGTCCAGGCTGGGTTTTGTTGCCTGGAAAGGGGAAGTGACGATTAACGGAAAATGGACATTGCCAGTCGTTCAAAATGATAACACCAAGGTTGTCTTTGTACGTTGCGATGACCCCGGCGTTTCTATTTACCATGCTGTGCAATATAACGAATTAACGGTATCGCGTGATAATGGTTCGGGGGAAGCGGTGTTAACCACTGCCAATGTGAAAGTGGTCATTATGAACAGCGGTTATTACCCACCGACACCACGCGGTTACGGAATGGTGATTAAGAACGCCGCCGGTAATAATACATTCACCAGCGATACAGAGCCGTTAGTCTGGGATGGTCGCTCGGTTAATGTCGGCAGGAACCCAGAGGATTTGGTCGATACGGGGATAGCCAGGCCAATGATCCCCCTGGCCGTTAATGCATTTATGCGCGGCGATTCTCAAGGTAGCGGCGGGGTTTATAACTACTACAGCTGCGGCTATCGGTTTAACGGCAGCGCCGTCCAATTCTGGCGTTCTGAATCAGGGAGAAAAATACAGACCCAGTGGAATACATCAAACCGATGGTACTCGTCACAGATGCCGCTCATGGTTATAAACGCAGACCATTACTTCTAACAACCGGCCACTGAGCCGGTTTTTTTATGCAACGATTTAGGAGAGCATCATGCCCGCAGGCACTCTTACCCTAACGAACAACTCCGCCGTAGTGAAAGGGACGGGGACGGCATTCAATACCGAGCTGAAAGCCGGTGATTTCATCGTGAGCGTTGTCGGCGGCGTCACCTATACGCTACCGGTGAAAATCGTTGATAGCGCCACACAGGCGACGCTGATTAAAGCCTATGACGGCCCAACGCAGGCGGGCGCGGCATGGTATGCCGTACCGCGCGACGCGATGAACACCATCACCGCTCAGCTGGCCGCAGAGACGGCGAAAGCGCTACGCGGATTGAACCTTGATAAAAACAACTGGCAACAGGTATTCAGCGGCACTGGAAACATTACGGTGACGTTACCTGACGGCAGCACGTTTACCGGCCCTGCATGGAACAGTTTCATATCTGAATTGAATTTGAAGGCGGATAAAACAGAGGTCAATAAAAAGGCCAATAAAAGCGACCTCGGTAACTCGGCTTCTCGTGATGTTGGCGTGAAGGAAGGAACTGTTGCTGCGGGAGACGACGCCCGGATTACTAAATCTCTAAAAGCAGGGGAGTTCAATAGTGTAGAGCTTTATAACCAAGGCGCCAGGTCGCAGCAGAATATCGATTTTTATCAGTGGAATGGTGCCGGTACATCGCTAAAATCACGAATAGGATTATCGTCTGATGCTACTGGCTTTACATATATGGCGTTTATGGCCAACCGACCTGTGGCCGGATCATCGATGGATATCGCATTTTCCATTAATGGGAACACAAAAGTTGTTACAACGGAAAGCGAATATACTCTGGCGGAACATGGCGCGCGAGTTTATTCCCCAAGAAATCCGGGCGGCTCTTGCGATATAAAGTTCAAGGAAAATGTTGTACCTGCCCCGGATAATTACGCACTTTCCATTGTGGAAAAAATGAATTTTGTAAGCTTTGAATATACGCAAGATGCTCCGAACGCGCCTGATAAAATGAGTTCAAGTTGTGGCCTTATTGCGCAAGAGTTGGAGTTAATCTCTGATGAGCTTACAAGAAAGACAATTGGCAGTGATTCATACAAATATCCAGATGTTCAAAATCTTTTGAATCTTGCACTTAAGGCTATTCAAGAGCAGGGGAGATTAATCTCCCGCCTTAAAGATGACTTGAGTTTACTGAAGGAGAAATAAATAATGGTATTAATCAGCGGCGTACTAAAGGGACCTTACGGCGATTCACGTTCTGGCGTAACGATTACGATGCGCTCAATGAAAACTTCTTCCACGGTGTTGAATTTAGCGAAGTCTCAATCTGTCACCGATGATACGGGCCGGTACTCATTAAATGTTGAACCAGGCTCCTATGAAGTCATTGTGTCAGTTTATGGCGCACAGCCTGAACGTGTAGGCACAATAGAGGTTTATACTGACTCCCTACCCGGTACACTCAATGATTTCCTGCGCCGTCCAGGTGAAAGTGATGTTACCCCTGAAATTGTTCAAACTGTCGATGCTATGCGTGTTGACGCAGCAAAGTCTGCGGCAGCAGCCAAGGTGAGCGAAGAGAATTCAGAACGAAATGTACTGCCTGTTACATCAGCAGGATTTGGTGTTGGTCCTCGCAGTGCAGATGACATTTTTTCACCCAAGAACATTTCATCCATCGGCCGGTTTACTGGGACGACAACTAACGCACCGTCTACAGTGCTAGGCTCATTCGTTGCACTACCAATGGACGGTGGCCCAACTTGCGGATATATCGGCCTCACATTGAATCGGGGGCTGTATGTTGGCCGTTCCAACAGCACATCAAACAAAACCATTGAATGGAAAAAAGTTTTCACTGAAGAGTACGGGCCAAAGGTTACAGATATTCCGACGTTGAAGGACTGGGGTATCAGCTTAGGTGGTACTGCTGCGAATAAAGGAAACTTCAATGCGCAAATGCAAAGTCGCAGGGGGTATGTTGCTACCGATCCGATCGGTAATCCCTTCCGAGATACCGGAACTTATTTTCTTGATACGCGCTCTTGGGCTGTAACGCAGACGGGCAGCGATGACAGCTATCGAACTGTGCAGACCTGTTACGGGTATGGGGCAAGTGGTGCGCAGGTAGGTAAAATTGCTGTTCGTAGTTGGAACGGCACGACGTTTACCCCTTGGTTTTGGATGTGGTCTGAGGCGAACACCACGGTAGACAGCAACGGTTTCATCAAAAAAGCCTCTCCGATCGCTAGGCTGTCCGGCACCCCAGAAGCGATGCAAGACGACTATTTGTCCGGTGGCTTTACTCCATCCGGATTTGTGGCTGTCAACGGTGAGGCGGAAGGAGTATCCGCTGATCGTATTTCAGTGGGCGTTTACAAAGTCACCGGCGCATTAGGTTTTGCGGAAGAGGGCTGGAACATCGAAGTACCCCAGGACGTGAACGGTAACCGCTTGTGCTTTGTCGCAGCTAACACCGGCAAGGATGGCACAATCTATGTGAAGGTCAGCAAGCGCCGCTTTGACATCGACACTGCCGCAATTGTGGCCGGGGAGCCGATGGATATTCCTGCAGGACGTTGGATCGATCTGCGCCTGGAAATGCCTGTGAGCGAGGTTGAAGAAGCGCCGGAAGCACTCGAGGAAACCGCGGCTCTTGAAAATGTGAACGTTGACCCTATCTAAAATTCGCTGCCCCGACGTCGGCCTCGTAGTGTTCAGTCAGGTTGAACATCGGCAGGGGCAGCACCTATCACTTGTAAAGCACATCAAAATTAAAAGCTATGGCCGCATCAACGGCTTTACCCTGAGTCTGAAACGGCACATCTGATACGAGCGGCCAGCGCCCTTTATGCCACACATAAAGCCAGTACTGGCCTTCCTCGTCTTCGCGAATTGCGAACATCGGAGGGCTGTTCTGCTGTGGTTCTGGGTATCTGTCGTTCTCATTGAGAACGAAAATCTGCCGCCCGGCTAGGGTGATGCTACCCATAGATGTCACCTCTATATCTGGGTACATATACAGAATTATCTGGATGGATTATGCGTTTTGGCAAGTTGGACAACACAATGATTAAGCGATTTTGTGTTGCGGGGTAGGTATCGATAGGAGGATGACGATAAAATTAAAGGAACGCAAACAATAACACATTAAAGCAACTTGCTGATTAACAAGAGAATTAAATCAATGCTCGCACATGTCGCAGTTGATGCATTTCTTGGTAATCAGCAGTGCCATTGTCAGTTATCTTTCCATCGGTGTGCTCGGGCTGGCGCGCAATCTATCATAGAATCGCCGCGCAACGGGCACTTTTTCGTCATCTTACCGCTTAGGGTAACTCAGGCGGATCGTCAGCCAACTGATCGAAATCAACCATTCTCTGCCCGTCAAACACCCAGCGTTTATCTGCATCTGCGATACGTATCGTAGGCATCACTTCGGGATGGGCAATCCGTATTCCCGCCTCTTGGGCAAACAACCCGATAAAATCGAACGCGCTTAAGGGATCATCAATGATCTGGTGCTGTTGGTCGCGATCGCTCAGCACCAGCAACGGCACCTGGTAATTCTGCCGGGTATCGCCGCTGTGGCGTAAAGAACGCCCACCGCCGATATCCTTGTGGGAAAGGCCGTGATCGGAGAAATAGAACAGTTTAAACGGTGTGCCGGTCTGTTTCAGGCTGTGATAAACCTGCTCGATAAAACGGTCGGTCTTGCGGTAGGTAGAGAGATAGCAGGCCAGTTCCTTATTCGGCGACTCGACGCTCGGCGGTTCGCCGTTAAGCCGCTCGCAAAAGTCGGCGTGCGAGCCCATCAGATGCAGCACATACAGATTGCCTTGTCCCTGGCGACGCAATAATGGGTCAAATATCGGCAGCAGCGCATCGTCATCGGTATTGCGCGATTGGAAGTCGCCTTTCTTCAGGAAATAATGGCTATCGCTGAACATGGCGATTTTTGATACCGGCGTATCGAATTGTCCGAACATGCCCTGATTGGACAGCCAGTGGGTTTTGAGACCGGCGGCTTTTGCCAGGGTGATGATATTATCTCCGATGGCAATGTTGTGGCCGTTGCTCAAAGCCAGCGTGCGAGGAAGCGATTCGAACGTATTTGGCGCAGTGGAAATATAATTGCTGTAAAATCGTCCATTGGCATTATCCAGAAACGGCGTAGTGGACACCGGATAATCAAATAAGGACATATGATCATTGCGCATACTTTCGCCGACGATAATGACATAGTTTTCATTCGTCGGTGCGCCTGCGGTTATTGACCAAGTATCTGGTGTTGTAGCACCGGCACTTAATTCATCAACCTGCTGTTGGTATTGATGGTAAGCCGAGTAGAGGGATAAAAAGAAGTCAGGCAATTTAAGATTCGCCACACCGCCATTGAAGGCTCTGGCGATAATGATAACCATCAGCAGGGCTAGTAAGGGAAGTATAGTTTTTTTTGAAATGGCTTGCCGCCAAATAAATAGGCCGAGAATGGCCAGCATAACCAGAATGGCGGCGGGCAGCAGATAACAACTGGCCGGCAGGGTCTGCAAAAACTCCCTCGCTTCTATGAGGTTGGTTTGCAACAGGGCGGACATCACGGCAGCGGAAGGGGTACCGTAAATGGCCCCGACCGGCGCATACAGCGCGCACAGCAGAATAAACGGAATAATCAGGCCGTATCGGGTAAGCGAATGGATAGATAATAATAGCAAAGTAAGCGCAATAAAAAGAATATCAATACCTTTTCCACCGCTGTATCCCATCGCCTTGATTAGAATCAATGCAGTAATGACATAGAGCAAAAAGGTACGCAGAATCGGATGCATCACGGAATGCCGTAACTTATCTAAAATAAAAGTGTGTGTATTCATAATGGTATCGTTAAATAATGCTGTCCATGCACGCCCAATTATTGATCGATAATTGAGTAGGTCATCGCCCGCACATTATTTTTCGAATGCAGAGAAGGGAAATAATTGAACTGGCGGCGTTTTATCGGCCGCCATTATACGCGTCAAACCAACTTTTTCATTAACTGTTCGCTGTGCTTGATGCGATCGCGGGCATGATCGAGATCGTGCTGGATCAATGCCATAAACAGCAGGTCGGTGAGGGCGAACTGGGCGGTGCTGGAGGAGATGGCCGCGCTGCGGGTATGGGGCTCTTCGGCGATGGTATAGAGACAGTGGTCCGCGCGCTGCTGCAGACCATTGGGCGAGAAGCTGGTCAGCGCCAACACCCTGGCGCCGGCCTGGCGCGCCTCTTCCGCTGCCAGATTGATTTCACGCCGTTCGCCGCTGAAGGAGATAGCCAGCAGCAGATCGCGTTTGTCCAGCGCCTGCACCGCCGCCAGCTGGACGTGCATGTCCGCTTCGGCCACCGCCATCACGCCGATTTTCAGCAGCTTGAAGGAAAAATCCTTGGCCACCAGCCCGGAGGCGCCGATGCCGATCAGCATCACCCGGCGCGCCTGGCGCAGCATGTCCAGCGCCTGATGCAGCCGTTCTTCGCTGTTGATGTCCAGCGTCGCGCGCAGCGCCGCCTGCTTTTCCGCCAATAGCTTTTCACCGACGGTTTTCAGCGTGTCGCTGCTGAGGATGTGGTTGTGGACGGTCACTACCGGTTCGGCCTGCGGCTGGGCCAGCGTTTCGCTCAGCGCCAGCTTCAGCGCCGGGAAACCTTTATAGCCCAGTTTTTGGGCGAACTTGACCACGCTCGACTGGCTGATGCCGGCCAACTGGGCCAGCTTTTGCGAGCTGAGATGGCGCGCCTGCTCGGCGTTATTCAGCAGAAAGTCCGCCAGCTTGCGGTCGTTTTGCGCCAGTGTCGGATACATCTGGCGAATGCGCAGAAGGGTACTCATTGTTCTTTCCCTGGAAACCAGCGGCCATTTTGCCATGCAGAGGGCGAAAACGCGCGGTGAAAATTTTTGTGAGCTCGTCGTTAAAATAGCAAATAGCGCTCGCTTTGTTGAATAAAATATTCAAATATTGATTTAATTTTGTGAATTAAAAATTCAAAGGTGAACAGATGAACTTAGGCGCACTGGTATCGGAAACCCGCAACCCGGCCACTATGGGGCTGGATGAGATGTCGACGTTGGACATGGTCCGCTGCTTTAACCAGGAAGACCGCAAGGTGCCGGAGGCGATTGAAAAAGTGCTGCCGGCGATTGCGCAGGCGGTCGATTTGGCCGCGGCGGCGCTGAAGGCCGGCGGCCGGCTGATTTATTTGGGCGCCGGCACCAGCGGCCGCCTGGGCGTATTGGATGCCTCCGAGTGCCCGCCGACCTTCGGCGTGCCGCACGGCGTGGTGGTGGGGCTGATCGCCGGCGGACCGGGCGCGCTGCTCAAAGCGGTGGAGGGGGCGGAAGACGACGAGGCCCTGGGCGAAGCCGATCTCCGGGCGCTGAACCTCACCGCCGTCGATATGGTGGTGGGGTTGGCGGCCTCGGGGCGCACGCCCTACGTGATCGGCGCCCTGCGCTATGCGCGCGGGCTGGGCTGCCCGACGGCGGCCATCTCCTGCAACCCGGATTCGCCGATTGCGCACGAAGCGCAGGTGGCGATTTCGCCGGTGGTGGGGCCAGAGGCGCTGACCGGTTCGACGCGCCTGAAATCCGGCACCGCGCAGAAACTGGTGCTCAACATGCTGTCGACCGGCGCGATGGTCAAGCTGGGTAAGGTCTACCAGAACCTGATGGTGGACGTGAAGGCCACCAACGTCAAACTGGTGGATCGCGCCTGCCGCATCGTGGTGGAGGCCACCGGTGCAGAACGCGCTCAGGCGGAGGCGGCGCTGGCGCAGACCGGCTTTGAGGTCAAACCGGCGATCCTGATGATTTTAGCCGGCGTCAGCGCCGATGAGGCGCAGCAGCGGCTGCAGCGGCACGACGGCTACCTGCGCGCGGCGTTGGCGCGTTAATTCACGGTGGGGGTGGCGATGGACAAGACAACGGCATTGGCGACACAGATCTTGGCGGGTGTGGGGGGCGAGGGCAATATCCTCAAACTGGAGAACTGCATGACGCGGGTGCGCGTTGAGGTCAGCGACGAGCAGCGTCTGGACCTGGCCGCCCTCAAGCAGCTGCCCGGCGTGAAAGGCTATATCAAACAGGGTGAGCAGCATCAGTTTATCGTCGGCCCGGGCGCCGCCGCCAAGGTGGTGGACGCCATGCGCGGGCTGTTGAGCGGCAATGCACAGCCCGCTGCCGCCGTCGGTGATGCGGCGCGCACCAAGGCGCAGGCTAAGCAAAAATACGCTGCGCCGATGAGCGGCGCGCTGAAAAAGCTGGCCGATGTCTTTATTCCGCTGATCCCGGCGTTTATCGCCTCGGGGCTGATCACCGGCATCATCAACCTGCTGAAACGGCCCGACATCGCCGGTCAGTTGGCCGTGGACTACCCGAACGTGCTGGGGCTGCTGGCGATATTCGGCAGCGCGGTATTCGCCATCATGAACATTCTGGTTGGGGTGAACGCCGCGCGGGTGTTCGGCGGCTCACAGGCGATGGGCGGCGTGATGGCCGGGATCCTCTCCAGCCCTGCGCTGGCGCAGATCACGTTGTTCGGCGAGGCGCTGCAGCCGGGGCGCGGCGGGGTGATCGCCGTGCTGCTGGTGGTGGCGTTGATGTGCTGGGTGGAGAAACGCCTGCGTACGCTGTTGCCGGAGTCGGTCGAACTGATCCTTAACCCACTGCTGACCACGCTGGTCACCGCCTCGTTGGCGATCCTGATCCTGCAGCCGGTCGGGGGGGTTATTTCCGATGCCATCGCCCACGGCGCCAATCTGGCGATCGACAAGGGCGGGCTGCTTGTCGGGGCGCTGCTCTCGGGGCTGTTCCTGCCGCTGGTGCTCTCCGGCCTGCATCAGGGGCTGGTGCCGATCCACGTCGAGCTGGTGCAGGCGCACGGTTCCAACCCGCTGCTGCCGATCCTGGCGATGGCCGGCGTCGGTCAGGTGGGGGCGGCGCTGGCGGTGCTGTTGAAAACCCGCAATGCGCGGCTGAAGAAGGTGATCAAAGGGGCGTTGCCGGTCGGCATTCTCGGCATCGGCGAGCCGCTGATCTTCGGGGTGACGCTGCCGCTGGGGCGGCCGTTTATCGGCGCCTGCCTCGGCGGTGCGGTCGGCGGCGCGCTGATCAGCTACTGGAAGGTGGCGACGGTCATCACCTTCGGCATTTCGGGGCTGCCTTTGGCGTTGACCATCGTCTCAGGTAAGGTGATGTTGTATCTGGCGGGGATGCTGATTACGATTATCGCCGGTTTTCTCTTCACCTGGATGATGGGGTTCAACGATCCCGAGGAGTAGCGTTTGAGCGACAAGCAGCAACCATCGGCCGCAGAAGGGCGCCGCGTGGTCTTTTTCGATCTGGACGGCACTCTGCATCAGGAGGATATGTTCGGCAGTTTCTTGCGCTTCCTGCTGCGCCGTTTACCGCTGAATCTGCTGCTGGTGATACCGCTGTTGCCATTGATTGGCCTGGCGCTGTTGCTGCTGGGGCGCGCCGCGCGCTGGCCGATGAGCCTGTTGCTGTGGGCGATCACCTTCGGGCGCTCCGAAGCGACGCTGAAGGCGTTGGAGCGGCAGTTTATCGAGGTTTTCCGCCAGAAGGTGACCGCGTTTCCGGTGGTGCAAATGCGCTTGCGGCAGTATTTGGATGAGCACGATGCCGAGGTGTGGCTGATTACCGGCTCGCCGGAGCAACTGGTGGCGCAGGTCTATCGGGATTCGGCGTTTCTGCCGCGGGTGCGATTGGTCGGCAGCCGCATCGCGCGCCGCTATGGCGGCTGGGTGCTGACCTTGCGCTGTCTGGGCGTACAAAAAGTGGTGCAGCTGGAGCAACGGCTCGGTGCGCCGCTGAAGCTGTACAGCGGTTACAGCGACAGCAAGCAGGATAACCCGCTGCTGTTTTTTTGCGAACACCGCTGGCGGGTAAGCAAGCAGGGCGAGCTGCAGCAGCTGGAATAAACAAAGGGCGGAGAATTCCGCCCTTTGCTGTTATCGCTACCGCGATCAGTCGTCGGTTACGTCGTGCGGTTTGCGCCCCAGTTGCCAAATCTTCTCCGCATAATGCCCCAACGCCCACAGGCTCAGGCCGAGCAGCGCGAAGAAAATCGCCTTCGGCATGCTGTCCCAGAAAAACTCGAACAGGCGGGTATAGAGGTTGATGCCGAGGAATGTCAGCCCGAAACCGCGCAGCATGGCGTCGTCATGCTTCAACCCCAGCCAGATGGCGGCGAGGGCGGCCAGCCCGAACAGCAGGCTCCAGTGGAACAGCTCAATCTGGCGCGCGCGGTACCAGCTGTCGAGATCGCCGTAGTTGCCAAAGATGGATAGCAGCCACAGCGCGATAAACAGGTACAGCAGGCCCATCGCCAGCGACACCCGCTGCAGGCCGCGCTGCGCCAACAGCGGCCGCAGCAGCAACGCGGCGGCGATCAGCACTGCACCAAAGGCGATAAAGCGAATCGGGTAGCTCATGCCGAGCCAGTAGGCCCCCCAACCGGACAGGTAACCGGTCTCGGCGCCGAAGGCGTTGCCGAGCGACAGCAGGGCGAACCACCACACCAGCCCGGAGCGGCTGAACCAGCCGATCGCGCCGTACAGCAGCGCGGCGAACAGCAGCAGCACGGAAACCCGGCCGCTGCCGTTATCCAGCCAGACCCCCAGCTGCCATAAGGCGCAGGCGGTAAGCAACACGGCGACAAACAGCGCCGCCTCGTTGCCGTAGCGTTTTTCCGGGTGGCGCCGGCGGCGACGCAGCGCCCAGACGTAGGCCAGCGCCGCCAGTACGCCGGCGATCGCCATGCGCACCGGCGCGTCGAAGCGGAACAGTCCGCTGAGCCATGCAAGCAGTTCGCTGTCGGCGAACAGGCTGGTGACGGCGATCAGCAGCGAGGCCAGCGCGGCGAGAAACGCATAGCGCGCCAGCCGCCGCCAGTCGAAAGGCTGCACGTCCACATGCTGCAGCAGTTGCTGCCGTTGTTCGGGCGTCAAGGCGCCTTCCCCAACCCAGCCGTCCAGCGCCTTGCGCACCACGGTGGCGTTCTTTTTACTGAGTTTCATGTTTCTTGTCCCTGAATCACACGCTGATTTGGCCAGTATAGCCATTGGCGGGCGGCTACGACAAAGGGAGGCTAGTGTGTATAATGCCCGCCGCAAAAGCGCACGAGGAATTATGCGATGACTGAATATAATGATGAGTACTGGATGCGTCAGGCATTGCAGCTGGCCCTGCGCGCGCAGGAAGAGGGCGAGGTGCCGGTGGGTGCGCTACTGGTGCTGGACAATCAGGTCATCGGCGAGGGCTGGAACCGCCCGATCGGCCGACACGATCCAACCGCGCACGCCGAGATCATGGCGCTGCGCCAGGGCGGCGCGGTGCTGCAAAACTACCGCTTGTTGAACGCCACGCTGTACGTCACGCTGGAGCCCTGCGTGATGTGCGCCGGTGCGATGGTGCACAGCCGTATCCGCCGGTTGGTGTATGGCGCCGCCGACGAGAAAACCGGCGCGGCCGGTTCGCTGGTGGACATTTTGCGCCATCCGGGCATGAACCATCAGGTGGAGATCGTCTCGGGCGTGCTGGCGGACGAATGCGCCGCCACCCTGAGCAATTTCTTCCGCCTGCGCCGCGAACAGAAAAAAGCGCTCAAGCTGGCGCAGCGGGCGGCGGATACGCCGGAATAATCAGTAGTTGAGCGCCAGTTCCGGCATCACCGTCGGATAGCCTTTCCCCAACGCTTCCTGCTCGGCGGCCGCTTGCGCCGCCTTTCTCTCTTTTTCCTGCAGATAACCCACCAGGCTGACCTGGTAGCGGCGGATGTTCTCTACATAGTTGTAGGCTTCTCGCCCACGCGCATAGCCGTAGGTCAGCTGCGGGTAGTAACGCTTTTGGCTGAGCATCGGCAGGCGCTGTTTGACGTCGACCCAGCTGTCCGGATTGCCTTTTTGCGTTTTGGTCAGCTTGCGTGCGTCCAGCATATGGCCCCAGCCCATGTTGTAGGCCGCCAGCGAGAACCAGATGCGCTCGTCTTCCGGCACGCTGTCCGGCACCTTGGCCATCAGTCGCTGCAGGTAGAGCGCGCCGCCCTGAATGCTCTCTTCCGGATCGAGGCGGTCGTTGACCCCCAGGCCGTCGGCGGTGGCGCGGGTCAGCATCATCAGGCCGCGCACGCCGGTGGGGGAGGTGGCCTGCGGATTCCAGTGCGATTCCTGGTAGGCGATGGCCGCCAGCAGCTTCCAGTCGATCTCGTTGGCGTGCTTCTCGAACAGCGGGCGGAAGTTGGGCAGCACCGAGTCGATGGCCGACAGGAAGGTTTTGGTGTCCACATAGTCGAAGCTGCCGACGTGGCCGAGGTATTTCTCCTCCAGCCGCGCCAGGGTGCCGTCGTCCACCATTTGACTGTAGAAATCCAGCATCGCTGCGTACAGGCTGTCGTCGCCGTCACGTTTGAGATACCAGGTGACCGGCTCTTCGTCGGTGACGTCGAACGCCACCGCCAGCTGCGGATGGATGCGCTGCAGCAGCGCGATGGTCACCGAATCGCCGAGGGTGTAGTCCAGCTTGCCGTCGGCAACCCGCTCCAGCAGCTCTTTGGAGGTGAGATCGCTGGAGGACTCCCAGGTGAGATCCGGGTATTTATCCTGCTTGAGCTGTTTTAGCGTGCTGACGTGCGCGGAACCGGAGGCGACCGCCAGCTTGCCTTTGATGTCGGCGAAGCCTTTCGGCCGCGGGGTGCCCAGTCGGTACACCAGCTGTTGGGAAACAGAGTAGTAGGCCGGGCCTGTGCGTGCGCGGCTCAGGCGTTCCTGGTTGTAGATAAGGCCTGCCGCCAGCAGGTCGGCGTCGTCGTCGTCCAGATCGTCGAACAGGTCATTGATGTTCTGATGGGGGATCACCACCAGCTTCACCCCGAGGTAGTTGGCGAAGCGCTTGGCCAGTTCGTAGTCGAGCCCACCCGGCCCTTGCTTGGTGTTGAAATAGGTCAGCGGGGAGTTCAGCGTGCTGATACGCAACTCGCCGCGGGAAATGATCTCCTGGAGTTGCCCGCCCTGGCCGCTGCGCCAGGTGATATTGGGCCACAGCGCGAGAGCCAGAAGCAGGGTGACAACGCCGATGAGGATGTAGTTTATTTTAAGACGTTTCAAATAGTTATCCAGTGGTGGCACAGGTACACCGGCGACGACAACCGCGACTTTTCTCATGGTTAAATCACCAGTGCGGGGGGCATTTTGCGCAACAAAACGCCAGTGTGCAACTTTATTGACACGTTATGACAATTCGTCGGTGTGGCACGCTTTTATCAATAATCCCTACGCAAACGGTTTCGTCGGCGGCGAGGATTCTCTATAATGACGCGCGTTTTCCCCTGTTGCGCCCAATGAAGCGTCTTATCCGTCGCTTCGAAGACGAGAGAACTTTGATTATGGAAATTCTGCGTGGTTCGCCCGCTTTATCGGCTTTTCGCATTACCAAACTGCTGTCCCGCTGCCAGGACGCTCACCTGCCCGTCAGTGATATCTACGCCGAGTACGTCCACTTTGCCGATGTTAGTGCACCGCTAAGTGCCGAAGAACACGCCAAGCTTCAGCGTCTGCTCAAGTACGGTCCTTCTCTCGCCGAACACGCTCCCGAAGGCCGGTTGCTGCTGGTTACGCCGCGTCCGGGCACCATTTCTCCCTGGTCTTCCAAAGCCACCGATATTGCCCACAACTGCGGTTTGCAACAGGTGCTGCGGTTGGAGCGCGGCCTGGCGTTCTACGTCAAGGCGCCCGAGCTGACGGAAACCCAGTGGCGCCAGCTCGCCGCGCTGCTGCACGATCGCATGATGGAAACCGTCTTCAGCGAGCTGCAACAGGCCGAACAGCTGTTCGCGCACCATCAGCCGGCGCCGTATCAGTCGGTCGATGTGCTGGGCGCAGGGCGCACCGCGCTGGAGCAGGCCAACGTCCGGCTCGGCCTGGCGCTGGCGCAGGACGAGATCGACTACCTGCTGAATGCCTTTACCGGTTTGGGGCGCAACCCGACGGATATCGAACTCTATATGTTCGCGCAGGCCAACTCCGAGCACTGCCGCCACAAGATTTTCAACGCCGACTGGATCATCGACGGCGAACAGCAGCCTAAATCGCTGTTCAAAATGATCAAAAACACCTATGAGCAGACGCCGGACTACGTGCTGTCGGCGTATAAAGACAACGCCGCCGTGATGGAAGGCTCGCAGGTCGGTCGCTTCTTCGCCGCGCCGGAGAACGGCACGTACGATTACCATCAGGAAGACGCGCACATCCTGATGAAGGTAGAAACCCACAACCACCCGACGGCGATCTCACCGTGGCCGGGCGCCGCGACCGGCTCCGGCGGCGAGATCCGCGACGAGGGCGCCACCGGCCGCGGCGCCAAGCCGAAGGCCGGCCTGGTGGGCTTCTCGGTGTCCAACCTGCGCATTCCCGGCTTTGAACAGCCGTGGGAGCAGGATTTCGGCAAGCCGGAACGCATCGTCACCGCGCTGGATATCATGACCGAAGGCCCGCTGGGCGGCGCGGCGTTCAACAATGAATTCGGTCGTCCGGCGCTGCTGGGCTACTTCCGTACCTATGAAGAGCGCGTCAACAGCCACAACGGCGTTGAGCTGCGCGGCTACCACAAACCGATCATGCTGGCGGGCGGCATCGGCAACATCCGTGCCGATCACGTGCAGAAAGGGGAAATCACCGTCGGCGCCAAGCTGGTGGTGCTGGGCGGCCCGGCGATGAATATCGGCCTGGGCGGCGGCGCGGCCTCGTCGATGGCGTCAGGCCAGTCCGATGCCGATCTGGACTTCGCTTCGGTGCAGCGCGACAACCCGGAAATGGAGCGCCGCTGTCAGGAAGTGATCGACCGCTGCTGGCAGCTGGGTGACCAGAACCCGATCCTGTTTATCCATGACGTCGGCGCTGGCGGCCTGTCCAACGCCATGCCGGAGCTGGTGAGCGACGGCGGCCGCGGCGGCCGCTTCGAGCTGCGCGATATCCTCAACGACGAGCCGGGCATGAGCCCGCTGGAAGTGTGGTGCAACGAATCGCAGGAACGTTACGTGATGGCGATTGCCCCGGCGCAGATGGCGCAGTTCGACGAGATTTGCCGCCGCGAGCGCGCACCTTATGCGGTGATCGGCGAAGCGACCGAAGAACAGCACCTGACGCTGAACGACCGCCACTTCGACAACCAGCCGATCGACATGCCGCTGGACGTGCTGCTCGGCAAGACGCCGAAAATGACCCGCGACGTTACCCGCCTGCAGGCGCATGGCGAGGCGGTGCAGCGTGAGAACATCACGCTGGCCGACGCGGTGAAACGCGTGCTGCATTTGCCGGCCGTTGCGGAGAAAACCTTCCTGATCACCATCGGCGATCGCACCGTTACCGGCATGGTGGCGCGTGACCAGATGGTCGGCCCGTGGCAGATCCCGGTAGCCGACTGCGCGGTGACCACCGCCAGCCTGGACAGCTACTACGGCGAAGCGATGTCGCTCGGCGAACGTGCGCCGGTGGCGCTGCTGGACTTCGCCGCCTCCGGCCGCCTGGCGGTTGGGGAAGCGCTGACCAACCTGGCCGCCACGGAAATCGGCAGCCTGAAGCGCGTGAAGCTGTCCGCCAACTGGATGGCCGCCGCCGGCCACCCGGGCGAAGACGCCGGCCTGTACGAAGCGGTGAAAGCGGTGGGCGAAGAGCTGTGCCCGGCGCTGGGCATCACCATTCCGGTGGGCAAAGACTCCATGTCGATGAAAACCCGCTGGCAGGAAGGCAATGAACAGCGTGAAATGACCTCGCCGCTGTCGCTGGTCATCACCGCCTTCGCCCGCGTGGAAGACGTGCGCCACACCGTGACGCCACAATTGCGCACCGATAAGGGCGACAGCGCGCTGCTGTTGATCGACCTGGGCAACGGCCATAACGCGCTGGGCGCCACCGCGCTGGCGCAGGTTTACCGCCAACTGGGCGACAAACCTGCCGACGTGCGCAACGTTGCGCAGCTGGCGGGCTTCTTCAACGCCATGCAGCAGCTGGTGGCCGATCGCGCGCTGCTGGCTTACCACGATCGCGCCGACGGCGGCCTGCTGGTGACGCTGGCGGAGATGGCCTTCGCCGGTCACTGCGGCGTAGAGGTTAACCTCGATGGCCTCGGCGACGATGCGCTGGCGGTACTGTTCAACGAAGAGCTGGGCGCGGTGATCCAGGTGAGCGCCGAACGCCTCGACGACGTGAAGCGAGCGTTCGCGCAGCACGGTCTGACCGACAACGTGCATCACATCGGCAGCGTGCAGGCCGGCGATCGTTTCGTCATCACCCAGCACGGCAAGGCGCTGTACAGCGAAAGCCGCAATACGCTGCGCACCTGGTGGGCGGAAACCACCTGGCAGATGCAGCGCCTGCGCGATAACCCGGCGTGCGCCGATCAGGAACATCAGGCCAAGCAGGATGAACAAGATCCTGGCCTGAACGTGAAACTGACCTTCGCACCCGAGGAAGACATCGCCGCGCCGTACATCGCCAAGGGCGCTCGCCCGAAAGTGGCGGTGCTGCGCGAGCAGGGGGTGAACTCCCACGTTGAAATGGCGGCGGCGTTCCACCGCGCCGGCTTTGACGCGGTGGACGTGCACATGAGCGATCTGCTGGCAGGGCGCCGCGATCTGCAGGACTTCCACACGCTGGTGGCCTGCGGCGGCTTCTCTTACGGCGACGTACTGGGCGCCGGCGAAGGCTGGGCGAAGTCTATCCTGTTCAACGAGCGGGTGCGTGACGAGTTTGAGGCGTTCTTCCACCGTCCGCAGACGCTGGCGCTGGGCGTATGCAACGGCTGCCAGATGATGTCCAACCTGCGCGAGCTGATCCCGGGCGCCGAACACTGGCCGCGCTTCGTGCGCAACCTGTCGGATCGCTTCGAGGCGCGCTTCAGCCTGGTGGAAGTGGCGGCCAGCCCGTCGCTGTTCATGCAAGGTATGACCGGTTCGCGCATGCCGATCGCCGTTTCCCACGGTGAAGGGCACGTCGAAGTGCGCGATGCGGCGCATCTGGCGGCGCTGGAAAGCCATGGTCTGGTGGCGCTGCGTTTCGTCAACAACGCCGGTAAGGTGACGGAAGCTTACCCGGCTAACCCGAACGGTTCGCCGAACGGCATTACCGCCGTAACCAGCGCCAACGGACGTGCCACGGTGATGATGCCGCACCCGGAACGCGTGTTCCGCACGGTGAGCAA
Source organism: Serratia bockelmannii (assembly GCF_008011855.1). Classification (GTDB taxonomy): domain Bacteria; phylum Pseudomonadota; class Gammaproteobacteria; order Enterobacterales; family Enterobacteriaceae; genus Serratia; species Serratia bockelmannii. The sequence continues at coordinate 1,676,177 of NZ_VOUX01000033.1, read as the reverse complement.
CTCCTGGCACCCGGAAGAGTGGGGCGAGGACAGCCCGTGGATGCGCATGTTCCGCAACGCCCGTAAGCAGCTGGGCTAAAAACGGCCACCACCGTACAGAGGGCGCAAGCAATTGCGCCCTTTTTTATGGCCGGCGTTCGCCGACTGGCGGCAGTGTCTGCATTTTGCGACAGGCGCCATTTTTCCTGTCGCTAAATGGAGACATTTAACTGTTTGATTTTATTGATGGTAAGCGGGTTTGGCTTTAGTTGTCTGCATTTGGCGACAGCGCGGCGTTTTTTTCATCACTCATCGAGGCGTGATGCGCAAAGAAATTTGCTGATATAATTTTATTTTTTAATAAAATCATGTTGTTATTATTTTTATTGCAAACTTGGCACGCAACGTGCATTATTCTCGTCAGTTGCTCATTCAACTTTTTATGACGGCGCCGTCATTAGACGGCAAATCGCCTCATAAGCCTCCGAATGATGCCAAAGAAATGGTGCCTATCGTCCAACTAAACCGATAACAGACCGTGCAAGCGGCTTTATCAAGCATCGGGCGACACGTGGAGTGAGGCACCGCCTGTATCCAACTGTGATGAAGGGTTCATCAATCCTGGATACTTACGGATGCTATTCGTCCTGTTCGATGCCAGCCGCTGCGCTACATCACCCTGGGGACGAGGTTCAAGGGCATCCACACTTTCCTTGCGTTGGGGCAAGTTTCTTGCCCCGATGTCAATTCTCAACGCTGCGCTTATCCCTGTTTCGTTGCCTATGCCCTCGAACGCAGACGCTCTCCCCACACTCTCGTTTTCGCACCGGTTGATATTACCGGGGCCGCATGCCGTCGGCAGGCCTATGGGTGCGGTTCACCAATCCCGTCGCTTTTTCCTTGTGCGTTCAGGATTCTCCCTTGCCGGGCTTTTTTCTTTCCGGCGAGTCAGTTAGCATCGTGACAGAGCTGAGAGAATGAGATGATTTCGTTGAAAAAATGGCGTTTATTTCCCCGTTCGCTGCGGCAATTGGTGCTGCTGGCCTTTCTGTTGGTGCTGCTGCCGCTGTTGGTGCTGGCCTATCAAGCCTACCAGAGCCTGGATCACCTCAGCGCGCAGGCGGCGGACATCAACCGCACCACGCTGGTGGACGCACGGCGCAGTGAGGCGATGACCAGCGTGGCGCTGGAGATGGAGCGCAGCTATCGTCAGTACTGCGTGCTGGTCGATCCTACGCTGCAGAAGCTGTACCAGAACCAGCGCAAGCAATATTCGCAGATGCTGGACGCCCACGCGCCGATTCTGCCGGACGAGCGCTACTACCAAACGCTGCGTCAGTTGCTGACCCAGCTGGCGGCGATCAAATGCCATAACAGCGGGCCGGACCAAGAGGCTTCGGCCTTGCTCGAATCGTTCTCCCGTTCCAACGCCGAAATGGTGCAGGCCACGCGCGCGGTGGTGTTCTCGCGCGGCCAGCAGCTGCAGCAGGCCATCGCCGAGCGTGGCCAGTTCTTCGGCTGGCAGGCGCTGCTGCTGTTCCTGGTCAGCGTGCTGCTGGTGGTGCTGTTTACCCGCATGATCATCGGGCCGGTCAAGGCCGTGGAACGGATGATCAACCGCCTGGGGGAAGGGCGCGCGCTGGGCAGCACTGCATCGTTCAAGGGGCCGCGCGAGCTGCGTTCGCTGGCGCAGCGCATCATCTGGCTGAGCGAGCGGCTGGCGTGGCTGGAATCGCAGCGCCACGAATTCTTGCGCCATATCTCGCACGAGTTGAAAACGCCGCTGGCCAGCATGCGCGAAGGCACCGAGCTGCTGGCCGACGAGGTGGCGGGGCCGCTGACTTCCGATCAGAAAGAGGTGGTGACGATCCTCGACAACAGCAGTCGCCACCTGCAGCAGCTGATTGAACAGCTGCTGGATTACAACCGCAAACTGGCCGATGGCCCGGCGGAACACGAGAACGTCGAGCTGCGCGAGATGGTCGATTTGGTGGTCGCCGCGCACAGTTTGCCGGCGCGGGCGAAGATGATTTCCACCGAAATCGTGCTGGAGGCGGAAATCTGCTGGGCAGAGCCTACGCTATTAATGCGCGTGCTGGATAATCTCTACTCCAATGCGGTGCACTACGGCAAGGAATCCGGTAACATTTGGATCCGCAGCCGTCAGGTTGGACAACGGGTGCAAATCGACGTCGCCAATACCGGCACGCCGATCCCCGAGGCTGAAAGAGCCATGATTTTCGAGCCTTTTTTCCAGGGTAGTCACCAGCGAAAAGGGGCGGTAAAAGGAAGCGGACTGGGGTTGAGCATCGCTCAGGACTGTATCCGTCGCATGCGCGGTGAGCTGCAACTGGCGACGGTCGCCGGTGCAGACGTCTGCTTCCGCATTGAACTGCCGTTAACCGCCGAGAATGAATAAATAATGTACACATGGTCTAAGCGCCTTCGTCTTTCACAGACCGAACGTTCACCGCGTGCCACGCACAGAGCGCCGCTCGGCAAACGCCCGATCAGCTGGTTGGGCGCCGTCTTCTTTATGCCGCTGTTGCTGGCGGGCTGCGTCGATCGCGCCGTCAGCGGCGGCCTGAACTCTCAGCAGCAAGAGGCGATCCCGGATACCAAGGTGATCGATTACCGCACCGCGGCTTGCGATACCCTGTGGCAGTTGGACGACAAGGATGCGCTGGATAATGCGCTCTACTGGCTGCGCGCGATGGACTGCGCCGATCGCATCGGGTCGACCCAGGCGCGCGCGCTGGCGAAAACGGTGCCGGGTGACAGCTGGTCCGGCGTTTTCAAACAGAGCATCCTGCTGGGTAGCGCACAGCCGACCTCCGGCGAACGCCGCCAGATGATCGACAGGATCAACAGCTACCGGATGGAGTTCCCCGGCTCGCTGCGTCCACTGACGCAGCTGTGGCGCCAGCAGCAGATGCTGCAGATCACGCTGTTCGATGAGAAAGCGCGCTATCAGCATCTGCAGGAGAGCAGCGACAGCCAGATCGATTCGCTGCGCCAGAGCCAGGCGCGTTTGCAATCGCAGCTGCAGGACACCTCGCGCAAGCTGGAAAACCTGACCGACATCGAGCGCCAGCTCTCTTCGCGCAAGCAGCTGCAAGGGGAAATCCCGGACAACGGCGCGGGCTCCCAAAAGGGCGAAGCCGCCGGTAAAAACGGCGCGGCCGCCAAAGGGGCTGAGCCGCAGGACGAGCCGGAAAAGGGCACCGCGCTGCCGGTTGAACCGGAAGACACCTATACGCCGCCCCCTGCCAATAAGGAGTCCCACGCGCAATGACCGCACGCAAACCGGCCAACCTGTTATTGGTTGACGACGATCCCAGCCTGCTGAAGCTGCTGGGCATGCGTCTGACCAGCGAAGGTTTTCACGTCACCACCGCCGAAAGCGGCCAGGAAGCGCTGCGCCTGCTGGCGCGCGAACAGATCGATCTGGTGATCAGCGATCTGCGTATGGACGAGATGGACGGCATGGCGCTGTTCGCCGAGATCCAAAAACATCAGCCGGGCATGCCGGTGATCATTCTCACCGCGCACGGTTCGATTCCCGATGCGGTGGCCGCCACCCAGCAAGGGGTGTTCAGCTTCCTCACCAAACCGGTGGATCGCGATGCGCTGTACAAGGCCATCGACGAGGCGCTCGCGCTGTCGGCCACCCCGGCCGGCGACGAGGCCTGGCGGGAAGACATCGTCACCCGCAGCCCGCTGATGCTGCGCCTGCTGGAGCAGGTGAAAATGGTGGCGCAGTCCGACGTCAGCGTGTTGATCAACGGCCAGAGCGGCACCGGCAAAGAGGTGGTGGCGCAGGCGATCCACGCCGCCAGCCCGCGCGCCGGCAAGGCATTCATCGCCATCAACTGCGGCGCGCTGCCGGAGCAGCTGCTGGAGTCCGAACTGTTCGGCCATGCCAAGGGCGCCTTTACCGGCGCGGTCAGCAGCCGCGAGGGGCTGTTCCAGGCGGCGGCGGGCGGCACGCTGTTCCTCGACGAAATCGGCGATATGCCGCTGTCGCTGCAGGTGAAGTTGCTGCGTGTGCTGCAGGAGCGCAAGGTGCGGCCGCTGGGCAGCAACCGCGATCTGGACATCGACGTGCGCATCATCTCCGCCACCCACCGCGATCTGCAAAAGGCGATGGCGAAGAACGAGTTCCGCGAGGATCTCTACTACCGCCTCAACGTGGTGAACCTGAAGATCCCGGCGCTCAACGAGCGCGCCGAAGACATTCCGCTGCTGGCCAACCACCTGTTGCGCGAAGCGGCTCAGCGGCACAAGCCGTTCGTGCGCAGCTTCTCGACCGACGCCATGAAGCGGCTGATGACCGCCAGCTGGCCGGGCAACGTGCGTCAGCTGGTCAACGTCATCGAGCAGTGCGTGGCGCTGACCTCGGCGCCGGTGATCAGCGAAGCCCTGGTGGAGCAAGCGCTGGAAGGGGAAAACACCGCGCTGCCGACCTTTGCCGAAGCGCGCAACCAGTTTGAGTTGCACTACCTGCGCAAGCTGCTGCAGATCACCAAGGGCAACGTGACCCAGGCCGCACGCATGGCGGGCCGCAACCGCACCGAGTTTTACAAATTGCTGTCGCGCCATGAGCTGGACGCCAACGATTTCAAAGAATGACAGATTCCCGCCGGTGCCTGCCACGCAGGTTCTCAACAAATCCGGCGGAATGATTTACACTCCGTTCTCTTTGCCGCGGCGCGCCCCGGCGTAGAGCACCATGGAACGTATTAAGCGGGATCGTACACAAATGAGCAGATCACTTTCCATCGCCCTGGCCCAGCTGAACCTGCTGGTCGGCGACATTGAAGGCAACACCGAACGCATGTTGCAAATCGTGCAGGAGCAGCAGAAGGCGGGAGCCGATCTGGTCATGTTCAGCGAACTGGCGCTGTCCGGCTACCCGCCGGAAGACCTGCTGTATCGCAATGATTTCTACCAGCGCTGCGACGCGCAGCTGCTGCGCCTGCAGCAGGCCTCCGCCGAGACGGCGATCCTGGTCGGCCACCCGTGGCGCGAAGGCGACAAGCTGTATAACGCGCTGTCGCTGTTTGCCGAAGGCCGCCTGCTGACCCGCTACTTCAAGCAGCAGCTGCCGAACTACGGCGTGTTTGATGAGAAGCGCTATTTCCACGCCGGCAACGACACCTGCGTGGTGGAGTTGAAAGGCTACCGTCTGGGGCTGCTGATTTGCGAAGATCTGTGGTTCCCTGAGCCGATCGACGCCGCCAAGGCGGCCGGCGCGGAGATTATCCTGTCGATCAATGCCTCGCCGTATAACCGCGAAAAACCATATATCCGTAAAACGCTGATGGCCGGCCACTGCCAGCGCACCCAGCTGCCGCTGGTGTACCTCAACCAGGTCGGCGGCCAGGATGAGCTGATCTTCGACGGCTGCTCCAAGGTATTCGACGCCGCCGGCACCATGACCCACCGTCTGGCGGCTTTCGACGAGCAGGTGACTCGTCTGGAATTCAACGAGCTGGCCGTGGTGCCGATGGCCGATCCGGCCGCTGAACTGCCGCAGCTGGCGCAGGTGTATCAGGCGCTGGTGCTGGCGGTGCGCGACTACGTGACCAAAAACGGCTTTAAAGGCGCGGTGCTGGGGCTGTCCGGCGGCATCGACTCGGCGCTGACGCTGGCGATCGCCGTGGATGCGTTGGGTAAAGACAAGGTGCAGGCGCTGATGATGCCGTTCCGCTATACCGCGGACATCAGCATCGCCGACGCCAAGGAAGAGGCGGAAATCCTCGGCGTGGAGTTCGATATCGTCTCCATCGAACCGATGTTCGACGCCTTTATGGGCCAGCTGTCGCCGATGTTCGCCGGCACCGAGCGTGACACCACCGAAGAAAACCTGCAGGCGCGTTGCCGCGGGGTGGTGCTGATGGCGCTGTCCAACAAACGCCGTAGCATCGTGCTGACCACCGGTAACAAGAGCGAAATGGCGGTGGGTTACGCCACGCTGTACGGCGATATGGCCGGCGGTTTCGACGTGCTGAAAGACGTGCCGAAAACGCTGGTGTTCAAGCTGTCCGAATACCGTAATACCGTCTCCTACGTGATCCCGCAGCGGGTGATCGATCGTCCGCCGTCCGCCGAGCTGGCGCCGGATCAGGTCGATCAGGACAGCCTGCCGCCGTACGATATCCTGGATGCGATCCTGGAAGGCTACGTTGAGCGCGACAAGTCGGTCGCCGATCTGGTGGCCGAAGGGTTCGACGAAGCGATCGTGCGCAAGGTGATCCGCCTGGTGGACATCAACGAATACAAGCGGCGTCAGGCCGCCGTCGGGCCGCGCATCACCGCCCGTAACTTCGGCAAAGACCGCCGCTACCCCATCACATCCGGTTTTGGCCGCAAAAATTGGTAAAAGGAAAGAAGATGAAAAAGATCGACGCGATTATCAAGCCGTTCAAACTGGATGACGTCCGCGAAGCGCTGGCCGAAGTGGGCATCACCGGCATGACGGTCACCGAAGTGAAAGGTTTCGGCCGCCAGAAGGGCCACACCGAGCTGTACCGCGGCGCCGAGTACATGGTCGACTTTTTGCCTAAGGTGAAGATCGAGATCGTGGTTGCCGACGACATCGTCGACACCTGCGTGGAAACCATCATGCAGACCGCGCAGACCGGCAAGATCGGCGACGGCAAGATCTTCGTCTTCGACGTGGCGCGCGTGGTGCGCATCCGTACCGGTGAGCAGGACGAAGAAGCGATCTGATCCTCCGCAGGATCATCGGCCATCAGGGCGCAGCGTGCTGCGCCCTTGTCATTTCTGTCCCCCGCGCATCATGCTTCTTCGCCTCGCCGTTTCCCCCTTTTTGCCTGTCAGCATTCTAAAAAAGCGAACGCTATCGCGTTTTTGATACTTTTCCCGATCGCTTTTCTCGCGGGATCTACAATCAATCTAACTATCTTGATTGAGGTGATCCCCAATGAATTTCAAGTTGCGGCTAGGCGGCAAGGGCGTGCATCCCCAGGAGCTTACTCAAGTAAGTGACTGGGGTAAGCGCACGCAGACAACAACGCAGCGGCTTGAAAGGCGATGGGGATGATGACGTTACGCCAAATCCGCCACTTCATCGCCGTGGCGGAAACCGGGTCGATCTCCGCCGGCGCCCAGGCGGTGTTTGTCTCCCAGTCTTCGCTGACGCTCGCTATCCAGCAGCTGGAAACCGAGATCGGCGTGCGGCTGTTCGATCGCCACGCCAAGGGCATGACGCTGACCCATCAGGGGCATCAGTTTTTGCGCCAGTCGTATCTGATCCTGGCGACGGTGGACAACGCCAAGCGCAGCCTGCAGATCGGCACCGAAAGCCTGACCGGCAAGCTGACCGTCGGCGTCACCAGCCTGGTGGCCGGCTACTTTCTGGTGGAGCTGCTCACGCGCTTTAAATCGGCCTATCCCAACGTCACCGTGCAGGTGGTAGAAGACGAACGCCCGTACATCGAGCATCTGCTGGTCAGCGGCGAGATCGACATCGGCGTGCTGATCCTGTCGAACATCGAAGACCGCGACGCGCTGCAGACCGAGGTGCTGATGCACTCGCCGTACCGCCTGTGGCTGCCGCCGCTGCACCCGCTGCTGGAGCACGAGAGCATCAGCCTGGCGGACGTGGCCAAACAGCCGCTGATCCAGCTCAACGCCGATGAAATGGACGTGCACGCGCGGCGCATTTGGTCGCGCGCCGGGCTGAAACCGGAAATCGCCATGAAGACCGCCTCGACTGAGGCGGTGCGCAGCCTGGTGGCGGCGGGGATGGGGGTGTCTATCCAGCCGGACATGGCGTACCGCGCCTGGTCGCTGGAGGGCAACATGATCGAGGCGCGCAAGCTGGACGATCTGCTGGAGCCGCTGGACATCGGGTTGGCGTGGCGGCGCGGCAGCGCACGGCCGGAGCTGGTGACGCCGTTCCTCACCATCGCGCGCGAGAACGGCAGCAAACACGCCGCCGGGCTTAAGCATTCGATTTAATCGAACGCGGCGTTCAGTATTTAGAATTTGTTGCCCGCCAGAGGCTCGCTTAGGCTGATTAAAACTAACTTATTCACATTTGGTTAACGTTTTTGTCACTTAGGGGCGTCAGGCGATGGCAGATGTGCAGTTTCTCTCGGGTTTGTCCTGTCAGCAGTTCATTAACGGTCAGCTTATCGACGGCGAAGGCCAGCAGGAATGCATCGTCAATCCGGCCAACGGCGAGACGCTGATCGCCCTGACCGAAGCCTCTTCGGCGCAGGTCGGCGGCGCGGTGAAAGCCGCGCAGCAGGCGTTCGGCCACTGGTCGCGCACCACGCCGGCCCAGCGCGCCGCTCTGTTGCTGCGCATCGCCGACGCCATCGAGCGGCAGGCGCCGCAGCTGGCGCAGCTGGAGGCCCTCAACTGCGGAAAACCGCTGCATCAGGCGCTCAATGACGATCTGCCGGCGGCGGTTGACGTGTTCCGCTTCTTCGCCGGCGCGGTGCGCACGCAGCAAGGGCAGCTGGCCGGCGAGTATGTGCCCGGCCACACCTCGATGATCCGCCGCGATCCCATTGGCGTGGTGGCCTCGATCGCCCCCTGGAACTATCCGCTGATGATGGCGGCGTGGAAAATCGCGCCGGCGCTGGCGGCGGGCAATACCGTGGTGTTTAAACCCTCCGAACATACGCCGCTGACCATTCTGGCGCTGGTGCCGGCGCTGCAGGAGATCCTGCCGCCGGGCGTGCTGAACATCGTCTACGGCGGCGGTGAAGGGGTCGGCAGCCAGCTGGTGGGGCACCCGCAGGTGCGGCTGGTGTCGGTCACCGGCGATATCGTCACCGGGCAAAAAATTCTTCAGGCGGCGGCCAAAAGCGTCAAGCGCACCCACCTGGAACTGGGGGGCAAGGCGCCGGTGATCGTCTGCGACGACGCCGATCTCGACGAGGTGGTCAACGGCATTCGCACCTACGGCTATTACAACGCCGGCCAGGACTGCACCGCCGCCTGCCGCATCTACGCGCAGGCGGGCATCTATCCCAAACTGGTGGACGCGCTGGGCGAGGCGGTCGCCAGCCTGCGCTTCGCCCGCAAGCGCGATCAGGACAACGAGATCGGCCCGTTGATAAGTAGCCGCCAGCGCGATCGCGTCGCCAGCTTCGTCGAGCGCGCGCTCAGCCAACCGCATATCGAATTGATCACCGGCGCCGCGGCCCACTCCGGGCCGGGGTTCTACTACCAGCCGACCCTGCTGGCGGGCTGCCTGCAAAGCGACGAAATCGTGCAGCGCGAGGTGTTTGGCCCGGTGGTCAGCGTCACGCGCTTCGAGCATCTGGCGCAGGCAGTCGAGTGGGCCAACGACTCGGAATACGGGCTGGCTTCGTCGGTGTGGACGCAAAATATCGATCGGGCGCTGCACATTGCCGCCCATCTGCAGTACGGCAGCACCTGGATCAACACCCATTTCACCTTGGCGAGCGAGATGCCGCACGGCGGCCTGAAACGCTCCGGCTACGGCAAGGATCTGTCCAGCGATTCGCTGCAGGATTACAGCGTTGTCAGACACGTAATGGCGAAGTTCAAAGCCAGCTTCTAGCGGTTCTATAAAGCAAAATCGGGCGGCAGCCGTTCCCTGCCGCACACAGATACGCAACACAGGGGTAATTACGATGAGAAAAACTACCGCAGTCACCACCACCGTCTCCGCGCTCTGTCTCACCGTGCTGTGCGGCCTGCCCCAGGCGGCCGATCTGCCGCAGTCACTGGGCAAAGGCGAAGGCCGGCTGGATATCATCGCCTGGCCCGGCTACATCGAACGCGGCCAGTCCGACAAAAACTACGACTGGGTCACCCAGTTTGAGAAGCAAACCGGCTGCGCGGTGAACGTGAAGACCGCCGCTACCTCCGATGAAATGGTCAGCCTGATGGCCAAAGGCGGCTACGATCTGGTGACCGCCTCCGGCGACGCCTCGCTGCGCCTGATCTTCGGCAAGCGGGTGCAGCCGATCAACACCGCGCTGATCCCGAACTGGAAGAACATCGATCCGCGCCTGCTGAACGGCGCCTGGTACACCGTGGACGGCAAAACCTACGGCACGCCGTACCAGTGGGGGCCAAACCTGCTGATGTACAACACCAAAACCTTCCCGACGCCGCCGGACAGCTGGGCGGTGATCTTCCAGCAGCAGAACCTGCCGGACGGCAAGAGCAACCAGGGGCGGGTGCAGGCTTACGACGGCCCGATCTACATCGCCGACGCGGCGCTGTTCCTGAAGGCCACCCAGCCGCAGCTCGGCATCAGCGATCCTTATCAGCTCAACGAAGAGCAGTATCAGGCGGCGCTGAAGCTGCTGCGCAGCCAGCACGCGCTGATCCACCGCTACTGGCACGATACCTCGGTGCAGATGAGCGACTTTAAAAACGAAGGCGTGGTGGCTTCCAGCGCCTGGCCGTATCAGGCCAACGCCCTGAAGGGCGAGGGGCAGCCGATCGCCACCGTGTTCCCGAAAGAGGGCGTGACCGGCTGGGCGGATACCACCATGTTGCACAGCGACGCCAAACACCCGAGCTGCGCCTACCAGTGGATGAACTGGTCGCTGGAGCCGAAGGTGCAGGGCGACGTGGCGGCCTGGTTCGGGTCGGTGCCGGCTTCGCCGGCGGGCTGCAAGGCCAGCGCGCTGCTGGGTGAGAAGGGCTGCGAAACCAACGGCTTCAACCAGTTCGACAAAATCGCCTTCTGGAAAACGCCGCAGGCGCAGGGCGGCAAGTTCGTGCCGTACAGCCGTTGGACCCAGGACTACATCGCCATCATGGGCGGCCGCTAAGCCGCGGGGCGCAGCCCGCTGCGCCCGAATCACATCCGTATGGAGCACAGAAAATGACCATTGCCGTGCAATTCATCGATGTTTCGCGGACTTTCGGCGATGTTCGCGCCGTGGATCGGGTATCCATCGATATTCAGGACGGGGAATTCTTCTCCATGCTCGGGCCGTCCGGCTCGGGCAAAACCACCTGCCTGCGCCTGATCGCCGGCTTTGAACAGCTCACTTCCGGCTCGATTCGCATCCACGGCCAGGAAGCCGCCAACCTGCCGCCGTACCAGCGCGACGTGAACACCGTGTTTCAGGATTACGCGCTGTTCCCGCACATGTCGGTGCTGGAAAACGTCGCCTACGGCCTGATGGTGAAGGGCGTCGCCAAACGCGAGCGGCTGGCGCGGGCGCAAGAGGCGCTGGAGAGCGTGGCGCTCGGTTTCGTCGCCGAACGCAAGCCGGCGCACCTGTCGGGCGGCCAGCGTCAGCGCGTGGCGTTGGCGCGCGCGCTGGTCAATCGGCCGCGGGTGCTGCTGCTGGACGAGCCGCTCGGCGCGCTGGATCTCAAGCTGCGCGAGCAGATGCAGGGCGAGCTGAAGAAGCTGCAGCGCCAGCTGGGCATCACCTTTATCTTCGTCACCCACGATCAAAGCGAAGCGCTGTCGATGTCCGATCGGGTGGCGGTGTTCAATAACGGCCGCATCGAACAGGTGGATACGCCGCGCGAGCTTTACATGCGGCCGAAGACGCCGTTCGTCGCCGAGTTCGTCGGCACCTCCAACGTGGTACGTAGCGAGCTGGCGCAGCGCCTGCTCGGCGAAAGTCGAACCTTCTCGATCCGGCCGGAACATATCCGCCTGCTGGAGCAAGGCGGCGCGGCGCAGGACGAGATCCAGGTGCAGGGCACGCTGCAGGAAATCCATTACCAGGGCGCGGCCACGCGGTATGAAATCGCGCTGAACGGCGGCGAAAAGCTGCTGGTCAGCCAGGCCAATCCGCAGTGGATCGCCGAAGGGCAACAGCGGCAGATCGGCCAGCCGATCGTCGCCTGCTGGCCGCGCGCGGCGATGGTGCCGCTGCTGGAGGAGAGGTGAGATGGACATGAGCATCGATTCCCCTTCGGCGCGCGGCGGCACCGTGCGCGCGCTGTCGACCTGGCTTTATCGCCGGCCGACGCTGTATCTGCTTTTGCTGCTGGTGCCGCCGCTGCTGTGGTTCGGCGCGGTGTACCTCGGTTCGCTGCTGACGCTGCTGTGGCAGGGGTTTTACACCTTCGACGATTTCACCATGGCGGTGACGCCGGACCTGACCTTCGCCAACCTGGCGGCGCTGTTCAACCCGGCCAACTACGACATCATCCTGCGCACGCTGACCATGGCGGTGCTGGTGTCGCTGGCCAGCGCGGTGCTGGCGTTCCCCATCGCCTATTATATGGCGCGCTACACCAGCGGCCGCGTCAAGGCGTTCTTTTATATCGCGGTGATGATGCCGATGTGGGCCAGCTATATCGTTAAAGCCTATGCCTGGACCCTGCTGCTGGCGAAAGACGGCGTGGCGCAGTGGTTCCTGCAGCACCTGGGGCTGGAGCCGCTGTTGGCTTCGCTGCTGACGGTGCCCGGCGTCGGCGGCAACACGCTGTCGACCTCGGGGCTGGGGCGTTTTCTGGTATTCGTCTATATCTGGCTGCCGTTCATGATCCTGCCGATCCAGGCGGCGCTGGAGCGCCTGCCGCCCTCGCTGCTGCATGCCTCAGCGGATCTGGGCGCGCGACCGGCGCAGACTTTCCGCCACGTTATTTTGCCGCTGGCGGTGCCGGGTATCGCCGCCGGATCGATCTTCACCTTCTCGCTGACGCTGGGCGACTTTATCGTGCCGCAGCTGGTGGGGCCGCCGGGCTATTTCATCGGCAGCATGGTGTACGCCCAGCAGGGCGCGATCGGCAATATGCCGATGGCCGCGGCCTTTACGCTGGTGCCGATCGTCCTGATCGCCATCTACCTTTCCATCGTCAAACGTCTGGGGGCTTTCGATGCACTCTGAACGCGCGCCCTTAGGGCTGAAGCTGGCCGCCTGGGGCGGACTTGTCTTCCTGCATTTCCCGTTGGCGATCATCGCCATCTATGCCTTCAACACCGAGGATGCGGCCTTCAGCTTCCCGCCGAAGGGCTTCACGCTGCACTGGTTTAACGTCGCCGCCGGGCGGCAGGACATCCTCGATGCGGTGCTGCTGTCGGCGCAGATCGCCTGCCTGGCGACCGCCATCGCGCTGGTGCTCGGCACCCTGGCGGCGGCGGCGCTGTATCGGCGCGATTTCTTCGGCAAGGACAGCATTTCGCTGCTGCTGCTGCTGCCGATCGCGCTGCCGGGGATCGTCACCGGCCTGGCGCTGCTGGCGGCGTTCAAGGCGCTGAACATCGAGCCGGGCATCCTGACCATCGTCGTCGGCCATGCGACGTTCTGCGTGGTGATCGTGTTCAACAACGTCATCGCCCGGTTCCGCCGCACCTCGTACAGCTTGATCGAAGCGTCGATGGATCTCGGCGCCGACGGCTGGCAAACCTTCCGTTACGTGATCTTGCCGAACCTCGGCTCGGCGCTGCTGGCCGGCGGCATGCTGGCGTTTGCGCTGTCGTTCGACGAAATCATCGTGACCACCTTTACCGCTGGCCACGAGCGCACGCTGCCGCTGTGGCTGCTGAACCAGCTCGGCCGCCCGCGCGACGTGCCGATCACCAACGTGGTGGCGCTGTCGGTGATGCTGTTGACCATGCTGCCGATCCTCGGCGCTTACTACCTGACCAAAGGTGGAGAAAGCGTCGCCGGCAGCGGCAAATAATTTCCTTACCCGACCTCTGATAAAAGGATAACCCTATGCAAAGCCAACTGTTGATTGACGGCCAACTGGTGAATGGCCAGGGCGCGACCCAGCCGGTGTATAACCCGGCGACCGGCGAAGTGATCGCGCAGGTGGCGGAGGCCAGCCCGGAGCAGGTCGATCGCGCGGTGCTGGCGGCGGATGCCGCGTTCGCCGCCTGGGGGCAAACCACGCCGAAGGAGCGCGCCGAGCATCTGCTCAAGCTGGCAGATCTGATCGACGAGCATGCCGAGACCTTCGCCAGGCTGGAGTCGCTCAACTGCGGCAAGCCTTATCACTGCGTATTGAATGACGAACTGCCGGCGGTGGCCGACGTGTTCCGCTTCTTCGCCGGGGCCAGCCGCTGCCTGACCGGCATGGCGGCCGGCGAGTATCTGGCCGGGCATACCTCGATGATCCGTCGCGATCCGCTCGGCGTGGTGGCCTCGATCGCGCCGTGGAACTACCCGCTGATGATGGCGGCCTGGAAACTGGCGCCGGCGTTGGCGGCGGGCAACTGCGTGGTGATTAAGCCGTCGGAGCAAACGCCGCTGACCACTTTCAAACTGGCCGAACTGGCCGCCGGGCTGTTCCCGCCGGGCGTGCTCAACGTGCTGTTCGGCCGCGGCGCCGGCGTCGGCGATCGACTGACCGGGCATGACAAGGTGCGCATGGTGTCGCTGACCGGCTCGATCGCCACCGGCGAGCACATCATCGCCCACACCGCCGCCGGCATTAAGCGTACCCATATGGAGCTGGGCGGCAAGGCGCCGGTGTTGGTGTTCGACGACGCCGATCTGCAGCAGGTGGTGGACGGCATTCGCGGCTTCGGTTTCTACAACGCCGGGCAGGATTGCACCGCCGCGTGCCGTATCTACGCGCAGAAAAGCATTTATCCCGAGCTGGTGAAGCGGCTGGGCGAGGCGGTGGCCAGCCTGAAGATCGGTGCGCCGGAGGACGAGAGCACCGAACTGGGGCCGTTGATTACCGCCCAGCATCTGAAGCGGGTCGCCGGTTTTGTCGAGCGCGCCAAAGCGTTGCCGCACGTGCAGGTGGTGACCGGCGGCGAGAAGGTGAAAGGGCCGGGTTACTATTTCCAGCCGACGCTGTTGGCCGGCGCGCGCCAGGAAGATGAGATCGTGCAGCGCGAAGTGTTCGGCCCGGTGGTGACGGTGACGCCGTTTGACGATGAAGAGCAGGTGCTGGCCTGGGCGAATGAATCCAACTACGGGCTGGCGTCGTCCGTGTGGACCCGCGACGTGGGCCGCGCGCATCGCTTAAGCGCCCGGCTGCAATATGGCTGCACTTGGGTGAACACCCACTTCATGCTGGTGAGCGAAATGCCGCACGGCGGCCAGAAACTGTCCGGTTACGGCAAGGATATGTCGATGTACGGGCTGGAGGATTACACGGCCATTCGTCATGTAATGTTCAAACATTGATTTTACAGTAATTATCCGCACAATAGCGCGGCCTTCGAGCCGGCTCCGGCCGGCTGATGATAATAAAAATTGAAAGGAAGCCTATATGGGTATCACCAGACGCGATTTTCTCAACGGGGTGGCGATCACCATCGCCGCCGGGTTGACGCCGCTGCAAATCTTGCGCGCGTCGCCGCAAACCGCCAATCAAACCCTGTACTACCCGCCGGCGCTGACCGGGCTGCGGGGTAACCATCCGGGCTCGTTCGAGCATGCGCATCAACTGGGGCGCGACGGCAAAACCTTTGATTTCGGCAGCGTACCCGCCGTTGAAGAGTTCGATCTGGTGGTGGTCGGTGCCGGCATCAGCGGGTTGGCGGCCGCCTGTTTCTGGCAGCAGCTGAAAGGCGAGCAGCAGCGCATTCTTTTGATCGACAACCATGACGACTTCGGCGGCCACGCCAAGCGCAACGAATTCAACACCGACGACGGCATGCTGCTCGGCTACGGCGGCAGTGAATCGCTGCAGTCGCCGCGCTCCAACTTCAGCCCGGTGGCGATGGGGCTGCTGCGCAAGCTCGGCGTCGATATCGACCAACTGGAGCAGGCGTTTGACACCACCTTCTACCCGGATCTGAACCTGAGCCGTGGGGTTTACTTCGATCGCAAGAACTTCGGCGTCGACAAGGTGGTGAGCGGCGATCCGGGCCGCACGGTGGCGGACGACATTCCGCGCGATCGCCTCAACGGCCGTTCGTATGAAGCGTTCATCGGCGATTTCCCGCTGCCGGAAAGCGATCGCCAGGCGCTGATCGCGCTGCATACGGTGGAGAAAGATTATCTGCCGGAGATGACGCTGGAGCAGAAGGTCGAGTGGCTCGATACCCACAGCTACACCCAGTTCCTGCGTGAAAAAGTGGGCCTGAGCGAGCTGGCGATCCGTTATTTCCAACAGACCACCAACGACTTCCAGGCGGTGGGCATCGACGGCACGTCGTGCAGCGATGCGCGCATCTGCGATCTGCCGGGCCTCGGCGGCATGAATCTGCCGCCGCTGGACGAAGAGTCGCAGGCGGATCTCGACGATCCTTACGTGTTCCACTTCCCGGACGGCAATGCCACGCTGACGCGCCTGATGGTGCGCAAGCTGATCCCGGCGGTGGCGCCGGCCGGCAAAGACATGAATGACGTGGTGCTGGCCAAATTCGACTACAGCCAGCTCGATCGGCCGGAGTCGCCGGTGAAGCTGCGTTTGAACAGCACCGGGCTGCATGCGGCCAACGTCGGCGACAAGGTGGAAGTCACCTATATGACCGGCGAGAAGATGACCAAGGTGCGCGCCGGGCAGGTGGTGATGGCCGGCTACAACATGATGATCCCATACCTGGTGCCGGAGATGTCGCACGAGCAGCAGGAGGCGCTGAAGCAGAACGTCAAGGCGCCGCTGGTGTACAGCAAGGTGGTGATCCGCAACTGGCAGCCGTTCATCAAGCTGGGCGTGCACGAAATTTATTCGCCGGCCGCGCCGTACAGCCGCGTGAAGCTGGACTACCCGGTGAGCATGGGCGGGTACCAGCACCCGCGCGATCCGGCTCGGCCAATCGGCCTGCATATGGTCTATGTGCCGAC
This sequence comes from Serratia bockelmannii, assembly GCF_008011855.1. Lineage (GTDB taxonomy): Bacteria > Pseudomonadota > Gammaproteobacteria > Enterobacterales > Enterobacteriaceae > Serratia > Serratia bockelmannii. The sequence continues at coordinate 1,659,510 of NZ_VOUX01000033.1, read as the reverse complement.
GCTGCCGGGCAGCGGCCTCAGCCCGCGCGAGCAGTCGCGCAAAGGGCGCGCGCTGCTGCTGGGCACGCCGTTCGAGGTGCACGAGCAGATGATCCGCGAACAGCTACAGGGCATGCTGGGCGAGGCCGGTTTCGACCATCAGCGCGACATTCAGGCGATCACCGTCAACCGCTGGTCGCACGGTTACTCCTACTTCCTCAACGGGCTGTTTGACGACGAAGACGAAGCCAAGAAAATCATCGAAACGGCGCGGCAGCCGATCGGCAAGATCGTTATCGCCAACTCCGATTCCGACTGGAGCCCGTACGCCAACTCGGCGATCGATCAGGCGTGGCGCGCGGTGAACGAACTGGCCTACGGCAAGGTTGCCGCCAAGGAGGGAGCATGAGTCTGCGTTCGCTGTACCTGTTGAGCCTGCTGGCGGCCGGCGGCTCGGCCCAGGCGATGTCGGCCGGGGAATACGTCGCCAAAGCCGGCGACTGCACCGCCTGCCACACCGCGTCGGGCGGCGCTGAACTGGCGGGCGGCATGAAGTTCCCGACGCCGCTCGGGGCTATCTACGCCACCAACATCACGCCGGACAAGCTGCACGGCATCGGCGCCTATTCGTTCGAGGAGTTCGATCGCGCCATGCGCCAGGGGGTAGCCAAAGACGGCCACCGGCTCTACCCGGCGATGCCGTACACCTCCTACGCCAAAATGAGCGCGGAAGACATGCGCGCGCTGTATGACTACCTGATGAATGAGGTGCCGGCGCAGAACGTCGCCAACCGGGACAGCGACATCAGCTGGCCGCTGTCGATGCGCTGGCCGCTGGCGGTGTGGAACTCGCTGTTCCACGACGACCAGCCGTATCAGGCAGATCCGCAGCAAAGCGCCGAGTGGAACCGCGGCGCCTATCTGGTGCAGGGCGCGGGCCATTGCGGCAGCTGCCACACGCCGCGCGGCTGGGCGATGCAGGAGAAGGGCCTGGATGGCAAGGAGCCGGTATTCCTGAGCGGCGCCGAGCTGGACGGCTGGTACGCCTCCAATCTGCGCGGCCTGCCGCCGGAAGAGGTGACGGCGCTGCTGAAAACCGGCCGCAGCCGCCATGCGGCAGTCGCCGGGCCGATGAGCGAGGTGGTAACCCACAGCACGCAGTATCTCAGCGACGGCGATCTGAACGCCATCGCGGTGTACCTGCGCAGCCTGGCGCCGGACGCCGCCGCCAAAGCCGCTGCGCCAGCCACGCAGGCGGATAACCCGGGCGGCAAGGCGACCTATGCGATGTACTGCTCGACCTGCCACGGCAATAAGGGGGAGGGCACTGACTTCGCCATTCCGGCGCTGGCGGGCAATGCCACGGTAACGGCGGACAATCCGCTGACCGCGCTGCGGGTGGTGCTGGAGGGGGCGCATACGCCGATCACGCAGCAGGCGATGGCGTTTGACATGCCGGCTTATGGCTGGGCGTTGAACGATCGGCAGGCGGCCGATCTGATGAGCTACCTGCGGGGAAGCTGGGGTAACCAGGCGGCGCCGGTGACGGTGCAGCAGGTGCAGGACGCGCGCCAACTGCAGGCGAAATGAAGAGGGAGCGCGGTCTGACGGCCGCGCTCCGCAAGCATTACAGCACCTTATGCGGGCCGAAGCATTCGTAGTGGATGCGTTCGGCCTCTACGCCCATCTCCAGCAGCTGTTTGCCCACGAACTGCATGAAGGCCACCGGGCCGCAGAAGTAATAGTGCATCTGCGGATCGGCCAGGCTGCCTTGCAGCGCGCTCAAATCCATCAATCCGCGGCTGTGGTAGTCGCGGCCTTCCACGTCATCGGCACCCGGCTCGCGGTACCACACATGGCGGCTCAGATTCGGCATACGCCCGGCAATATCCGCTACCTCATCGGCAAAGGCGTGCACGCTGCCGTTTTCCGCCGCGTGCAGCCAGTGGACCTGCGCCTGATGTTGGTTGTCGTGCAGGGTGTTGAGCATGCCGAGCATCGGGGTTTGGCCGACGCCGGCGGAGATCAGCGCCACCGGCGTGGTCGGCGCCACGTCGAGGAAGAAGTCGCCGTGCGGCGGGGCGATGTAGATCACGTCGCCTTCCTGCGCCTGCTGGTGCAGGTAGTTGGACACTTTCCCCTGATCTTCGCGCTTCACCGCGATGCGGTAGAACTCGCCGTTTGGCGAGGTGGTCAGCGAGTACTGGCGAATTTCCTGATGCTCCAGGCTGTCGTGCTTGATGTAGATCGCCAGGTATTGCCCCGGTTTGAAGTCCGCCACCCGGCCGCCGTCCACCGGCGCCAGCACGAAACTGCAGATCACGTCGCTCTGCGGCTGTTTCTTCAGGATGCGGAATGCGCGCAGATCGCGCCAGCCGCCGTTGTCGGTTTCGCTCTGCTGATAAATCTGCTCTTCACGCTGGATAAATACGTTGGCCAGCACGCCGTAGGCCTTGCCCCAGGCGTCCAGGGCTTCCTGGCCCGGGCTGAACATTTCGTCCAGGGTCGCCAGCAGGTGACCGCCGACGATGTTGTACTGCTCCGGCTGGATATTGAAGCTGGTGTGCTTCTGCGCGATGCGCTCCACCGCCGGCAGCAGCGCCGCCAGGTTCTCGATGTTGGCAGCATAGGCGCAGATGGCGTCGAACAGCGCCTGACGCTGATCGCCGTTGCGCTGGTTGCTCATGTTGAAAATGTCTTTCAATTCCGGGTTGTGCGCGAACATGCGATCGTAAAAGTGGGCGGTCAGCTTCGGCCCGGTCGCAGCCAGCAGGGGAATGGTGGATTTCACGGTGGCGATGGTTTGGCTATCCAGCATGGAAGCGCTCCTTGGGTTGGGATCTTGACGATAATTGTAATGATGTATTTTAAATGCATCTTATTGGGTTCCGCGTCGCTTGTAAATACCCTTGTTTTCGTTGCGGTGTTCTTCGGGCGTCGATCGCGCTCACAGAACATGAAAAAAGCGCATCGTTCGCATGAGGAAATGTCCGTTGATAAACGACGGCATTTAGCGGATCAAAGCCTTGCGCCACCTCATGCCAATCGTTTGCGTAAAAACCTCTGTCAAGACCTATCTTCGGTGGGGCGAAACGGTTTACACTGTGGCCCAGAACCCAAACGGGTAGTTATTTGGTGATTTTTTAGTTAGCTGATTTAAGTCAGGAGATGCCGGATGTTAAAGCGTGAAATGAACATTGCCGATTACGATGCGGAACTGTGGCGTGCCATGGAGCAGGAAGTGGTGCGTCAGGAAGAGCACATCGAGCTGATCGCGTCTGAGAACTACACCAGCCCGCGCGTGATGCAGGCTCAGGGTTCCCAGCTGACCAACAAATACGCTGAAGGCTATCCGGGCAAGCGTTACTACGGCGGCTGCGAATACGTGGATATCGTTGAGCAGCTGGCTATCGATCGTGCCAAAGAATTGTTCGGCGCCGATTACGCCAACGTGCAGCCGCACTCCGGCTCCCAGGCTAACTTCGCCGTGTACACCGCGCTGCTGCAGCCGGGCGACACCATTCTGGGCATGAACCTGGCGCACGGCGGCCACCTGACCCACGGTTCCCCGGTTAACCTGTCCGGCAAACTGTATAACGTGGTGCCTTACGGCATCGACGACAAAGGCCAAATCGACTATGACGATCTGGCCAAACAGGCGCAAACCCACAAGCCGAAAATGATCATCGGCGGCTTCTCCGCTTACTCCGGCGTGGTTGACTGGGCCAAAATGCGCGAAATCGCCGACAGCATCGGCGCTTACCTGTTCGTCGACATGGCGCACGTGGCGGGCCTGATCGCCGCCGGCGTGTACCCGAACCCGGTACCGCACGCGCACATCGTCACCACCACCACCCACAAAACCCTGGCGGGTCCGCGCGGCGGCCTGATCCTGGCGAAGGGCGGCGACGAAGAGCTGTACAAGAAGCTGAACTCCGCCGTGTTCCCTGGCGGCCAGGGCGGCCCGCTGATGCACGTGATCGCCGGCAAGGCGGTGGCGCTGAAAGAAGCGATGGAGCCTGAGTTCAAGGTTTACCAGCAGCAAGTGGCGGTCAACGCCAAGGCGATGGTGGACGTGTTCTTGCAGCGCGGTTACAAAGTGGTCTCCGGCGGCACCCATAACCACCTGTTCCTGCTGGATCTGGTCGATAAAAACCTGACCGGTAAAGAAGCGGACGCCGCCCTGGGCCGCGCCAACATCACCGTCAACAAAAACAGCGTGCCGAACGATCCGAAGAGCCCGTTCGTTACCTCCGGCGTGCGTATCGGCACCCCGGCCGTGACCCGTCGCGGCTTCAAAGAGGCTGACGTGCGCGAACTGGCCGGTTGGATCTGCGATGTGTTGGACAACATCAACGATGAAGCCACAATCGAACGCACCAAGAAGAAAGTACTGGATATCTGCGCCCGCCTGCCGGTTTACGCATAATCCCGCTTTTGCCTGATAAAACCCGCTGCGGCGGGTTTTTTTGTGGCTGCTCACGGTAAACTGTGAGCTGTCTGGCACTCTAACGCATTGAAGTGGAATGAAGATTGCGGGGCGGTGTGAGCTCTGTCAAAGTATTGCCCTCACTCCGGAGGGATCATGGTTCTGCAATCCACGCGTTGGCTCGCGCTCAGCTATTTCACCTACTTCTTTTCCTATGGCATCTTCTTACCGTTCTGGGGCGTGTGGCTGAAAGGCGAAGGCATCGCGCCGGAAACCATCGGCATATTGCTCGGCGCCGGTTTGGTGGCCCGCTTCCTCGGCAGTTTACTGATTGCACCCCGCGTTAAAGATCCCTCTCATTTAGTCTCCGCCCTGCGCCTGCTGGCGCTGCTGACACTGGCTTTCGCGGTTGGCTTCTGTTTCGGCAACGGTTGGGGCTGGCTGATGCTGGTGATAGCGGGGTTCAACCTGTTCTTCTCGCCGCTGGTGCCGCTGACCGACGCGCTGGCCGGCACCTGGCAAAAGCAGATCCGTATGGACTACGGCCGGGTAAGGCTGTGGGGCTCGCTGGCGTTCGTCATCGGCTCGGCGCTGACCGGGCAGCTGGTGGCGGTGTGGGGCCATAACGCCATTCTCTACAGCCTGATCTTCAGCGTGCTGGCGATGCTGCTGGGCATGTTGCTGAAGCCGAGCGTCATGCCGCAGGGCGAAGCACGCACGCACAGCGATACCGAACGTTCGCTGTGGGCACTGCTGAAAGAGGGGCCGGTCTGGCGCTTCCTGCTGTGCGTCACGCTGCTGCAGGGGGCGCACGCCGGCTACTACAGCTTCGGCTCCATTTACTGGCAGGAGGCGGGCTATTCGGCCTCGACCATCGGCTATCTGTGGTCGCTGGGCGTGGTGGCGGAGGTGATTATTTTCGCCAGCAGCAACGTGCTGTTCCGCCGCTGGAATGCGCGCAACCTGCTGTTGCTCTCCGCCTGCTGCGGCGTGTTGCGCTGGAGCCTGATGGCCTATAGCACCGAGCTGGGCTGGCTGCTGCTGATCCAGATCCTGCACTGCGGCACTTTCACCGTCTGCCATCTGGCGGCGATGCGCTTTATCGCCGCGCGCCAGGGACAAGAGGTGATCCGGCTGCAGGCGGTGTATTCGGCGCTGGCGATGGGCGGCGGTATCGCCGTCATGACGGTCATTGCCGGGTTCCTGTTCGAACATTGGCAGGGTGGGGTATTCTGGGTGATGGCGGCGGTCGCGGTGCCGGCCTTGTTCATCCGGCCGCCGGCGGTCAGCGTCAGCCGCTGATTAAGGCGCTTCCAGCAGCGCGCGGATGGCCTGGCGCTGCCGTGTTTCCAGCGGCAATTCGGTATAGATCAACGGCGGGTGCGGATCGCTGTGCACCGCCGCATAAGGGGTGATCACCAGCATGACGCCCTGCGGCGCTCCGCCGCGCAGATAGTCGCTCAACGGCAGATACTTGATGTTCAGCGGCAGCAGCGTGAGCTCGCGGATCTGGTATTCCACTTCCTCTTCCAACTGCGGGTTATCCAGCGTCAGCAGCAGCACCTGTTTTTCCTGCAGCGCGTTGTCCTGCATCAGCCAGGCGCCGAAGCTGATGGCCACCAGGCCCGCCTCCTCGTTGGAAAAATGCACGCCGTATTCCTGTTCCAGCGGTATCAGCGCTTCCTGCGTGGTGCGCATTAGCCGCGGGTATTTGCGCACCACTTCTTCCAGCAGCATATTGTCGATGCCGATGGCGAAACGGCAGCGCTCCAGCGCCGGCGCCAGGTGGGCGAACAGCTGGCTGACCAGCTCCGTCTTGCTGCTGAAGGCCATGCCGGAAAGCTGCTGGAAACGCTCGACCATGCTGTCGATCGCCGCCATCAATCTCTGCTCTTGCGCCGAGTCATTGCTGTGGTAGCTGTGATTTTTCAACATGGTGAAGGTCAGCGCCAAAAAATCGCGCTCGTCTGCCTGCGGCTGCTGGTTAAACAGTCGGTTGCAGGCCTGATGCAGCCAAGCGGCGGCCTGCTGCTCCGGCTTTTGCCGCAGCCAGTCGCGTTGAACGGCGTCGAAATGCGGATGGCGCTGCAGGCGATTTTGCCAGGCGCAGTAGAGCAGGTAATGCTCCAGGAATTGGCGGTCGCGCGCGTCAAAGTGGCGGCTGAGCAGTGGCTCGCAGGCGTCGATCGCTTGAGCCAGCGCAGACGCTGGGGCGGCATCTGCCGCCAGCGCGTGCCGCAGGCGCGGGGCGAAATCGTCTTCGACAAACTGCGGGCTGCAGCGCAGGGCCCGCCGCAGCCAATGGATCAGACACAGGCGCTGGTTGAGCGCGCTGCCCCGCAGGTGGTAGCCATGGTCGGGATCGACGGCGATCTCCAGGTGATGGAAACGCTGGATTTCACTGGCCACCTCGGCTATATCTTGCCGGGTTATCGGGGGGGCGACGCCGTTGATTCGGCTTAGGGTCTCCAGCTGTAACTCGGGCTCCGGCGTGTACAGCATCAGCAGCAGATGGCAGCGCCGTTGTTGTCCGGAGAGCGCGGGCACGGGAGTGGTGTCCAGGCTCATTATCACCTTCCGGCATAAAAGGTTGCGATTATGCCTAAGCATAGCAAAAGGCTTTGTGACGGCAGGGTTACCGCGCAGCTTTTACTTCGGCTTACAACTTTCGTCACAAATATCGCCGGGAGAGGCGGGCCGTTCGGCAGTTATTTGTGTTACGTTATAACAAATACAGGTAAGGCAGGATAATGATGAAGTTACGTCGTCTTTTGGCTGCTTTCGGCGCCGTGTTCAGCGCCGGTGCGATCGCGCATCCGCACAGCTTTATCGACATGAATACCACCTTCGTCGCCAAAGACCAGCGGCTGGTCGGCCTGAAAATGGTGTGGGTGATGGATGAAATCACCTCGGCGGATCTGCTTTACGATGCGAAAAACGCCAAGAGCGATTCGGAAGTGTGGAAAAAGCTGGCGGCGGAAGTGATGGCCAACGTGCTGGGGCAGCACTATTTCACCGATCTTTACCGCGACGGCAAGCCGGTGAAATATCTGAACTTGCCCAGCGAATATCACCTGTCGCGCCAGGGCAATCAGGCGGTGCTGGAGTTCGTGCTGCCGTTGGCCGAACCGCAGCCGCTGGCGGGCAAGCCGTTCGAACTTTCTACTTACGATCCGACTTATTTCGTGGATATGACCTATAAAGACCAAAATGCACTGCATCTGCCGCCGGAGATGGCGCAGCAGTGCAGCTACAAGCTGATGACGCCGCAGCCGAATGCGTCGCTGCAGGCCTATGCGCTGTCGCTCGACAAGAACGACTCGCCCGGCGAAGACCTGGCGCTGGGGCAACAGTTCGCCCAGCGGGTGACGCTGCAATGTCGTTAAATCTCTCGCAACCGACGACGAGCCGGCGTCACTGGGCCTTCGGCCTGTGGCCGCTGCTGCCGTTCACACTGGTGCTGGCGGCCGCCGCGCTGCTGGCGTGGCACTATTGGCCGCAGCTGCTGATGCAGAGCGTGGTGTGGCAAAAAGCGCTGCACCAGCAGATGGCGGGGCTGTTGCAGCAGGTGAAGGCCGCGCCGCAGCAGGCCGGGTTGGCGCTGATGCTGTTCAGCCTCGGCTATGGCGTCTTGCATGCGCTCGGCCCCGGCCACGGCAAAGTGGTGATCGCCACCTATCTGGCTACCCATCCGGCGCGGCTGAAAAGCAGCCTGAAGCTGACCTTCGCGGCTTCGCTGGTGCAGGGCGGGGTGGCGATCGCGCTGGTCACGCTGATGCTGGTGGTGTTACAGCTCTCTTCGCGCCAGCTGCACCAAAGCAGTTTCTGGCTGGAGAAGGGCAGCTTTATTCTGGTGATGCTGCTTGGCGTGCTGCTGAGTTGGCGCGCGCTGAAACGCCTGTTTGCGGCGATCAAGGCGATGCGCCCGGCGCCGGCGCTGCGCATCAACAGCCTGACGCCATTGGCGGCGGATCATGTGCACAGCGCCAATTGCGGCTGCGGCCACCGGCATCTGCCGAGCGACAGCGAGCTGCAGGCGGGAAGCGACTGGCGCACTCAGGCCGCCATCGTGCTGGCGATGGGCATGCGTCCCTGTTCGGGGGCGATTTTAGTGCTGCTGTTCTCCAAGGTGATCGGCGTGTTCGGTTGGGGAGTGATCTCCGCGCTGGCGATGGCGTTCGGCACCTCGTTGACCATCTCCATGCTGGCGCTGCTGGTGCATTACAGCCGCCGGCTGGCGGTGCGCCTCAGCCGTTCGCGCGCGCCCGCCGCCTGGAGCGCGGTGGCCTGGGGCTCGCTGGCGCTGGCAGGCGGTCTGATTCTGTTGGCCGCCGGGCTGTTGCTGTACGTCAGCGCGCAGCCGGAATTCGGCGGCGGCATCCGCCCCTTCTCCCGCTAACGGGCATAAAAAAAGCGCTGCATCGGCAGCGCTTTTTTTCGATTCGCTTCTGGCGATTAACGCTTCAGCGCTTCGCTCAGTTCTTCACGCATGGTGGCCAGCATGGCTTTCACCACGCGCGGGTTACCTGCGACCAGGTTACCTGAGCTGAAGTGGTTGTGGCCGCCGACGAAGTCGGTCACCAGGCCGCCGGCCTCACGCACCAGCAGCTCGCCCGCGGCGAAGTCCCACGGCTTCAGGCCGATCTCGAAGAAACCGTCTACGCGGCCGGCGGCCACATAGGCCAGATCCAGCGCGGCGGAACCGGTGCGACGGAAGTCTGCGCACTGGGTGAACAGCTTGCCGACGATGTTGATGTAAGGCGTTGCGTGCTGTTTGACTTTGAACGGGAAGCCGGTCGCCAGGATGGTGCCATCCAGATCTTTGGCGTTGGTACCGCGCAGGCGGTAGCCGTTGAGCTGAGCGCCCTGACCGCGAGTGGCGGTGAACAGTTCGTTGCGCATCGGATCGTAAACCACGGCCACTTCAGTACGGCCTTTGATGCGTACGGCGATGGAAACGGAGAAATGAGGGAAACGTTTGATGAAGTTTGCAGTGCCATCCAGTGGATCGATCACCCATTGCACATCGCGATCTTCGCCGATCAGCTCACCGCGTTCTTCGCTCACGATACTGTGTTGCGGATAAGACTTGCGGATGACGTCGATGATCAGATGCTCTGCATCGCGATCGACGTTGGTGACGAAGTCATTGGTCCCTTTCTGGCTCGCTTCTACAGCGTCCGGGGTTTCGTAGTTTTTGGCAATCAGGTTACCGGCCTTGCGCGCAGCGCGCACGGCGATAGTCAGCATCGGATGCATGGGTATCTTCCAACTAGGATGTTAAAGAACAGGAAACGGCGCGAAGTATAGCAGCTGTTCGGCAAATTGCCTACGGCTGTGTTAAGATGCTGCGATTTTCCGCCACGCTCAGAGTTTGTATGCTGCACAATATCCGCATTGTTCTGGTAGAGACTTCACATACCGGCAACATGGGCTCGACCGCCAGAGCCATGAAAACCATGGGGTTAACCAACCTTTATCTGGTTAATCCGCTGATCAAACCCGATTCTCAGGCCATCGCCCTGGCTGCCGGCGCCAGCGACGTGATCGGCAACGCCACCATCGTCGATACCCTCGATGACGCCATCGCCGGCTGTAGCTTGGTGGTGGGCACCAGCGCACGTTCTCGCACCTTGCCGTGGCCGATGCTGGAGCCGCGTGAATGCGGCGTGCGCGCGGTGCACGAGGGCGAGCACGCGCCGGTGGCGCTGGTGTTCGGCCGCGAACGCGTCGGGCTGACCAACGATGAATTGCAGAAGTGCCACTACCACGTCGCCATTCCGGCCAACCCGGACTACAGCTCGCTGAACCTGGCGATGGCGGTGCAGATCCTGGCGTATGAAGTGCGCGTGGCTTACCTCGATCGCCAACAGGCGGGCGCGCCGCAGCTGGAAGAGACGCCGTATCCGCTGGTGGATGACCTCGAGCGTTTCTATCAGCACCTGGAGCAGACGCTGCAGCGCACCGGCTTTATTCGCCCGTCCCATCCGGGCCAGGTGATGAGCCGCCTGCGCCGGCTGTTCACCCGCGCGCGCCCGGAAGGGCAGGAGCTGAATATCCTGCGCGGCATGCTAACCTCGATCGAGAAACAGGATAAACATCAAGGTAATTAATTGATGTGGCATAACGGTGGGCGACAATAGTATTAGTTATCCAAAGGTTATAACATGTATTTTATATACCTTTGTTCTTGCTAAGTTCAAAACGTGCTAATACTTGAGTTAATTACTAGGTTAAATAGTTGACTGTTTTACTCAGGAATGTCAGACTTTCGGCCATATTTGACCAACAGGTAACCATTGAGCTATGAGACTGACATCCAAAGGCCGTTATGCCGTAACCGCTATGCTTGACGTAGCGCTGCATTCCCAGGAAGGGCCGGTGCCACTGGCGGACATTTCCGAACGCCAGGGTATTTCGCTCTCTTATCTGGAACAATTATTCTCCCGTCTGCGCAAGAATGGCCTGGTGGCCAGCGTGCGCGGTCCGGGCGGTGGTTATCTGCTGGGTAAAGACGCGGGTGAGATCGCCGTTGGCGCTGTCATCACTGCCGTCGATGAATCGGTAGATGCAACCCGTTGCCAGGGCAAAGAAGGCTGTCAGGGCGGCGATCGCTGCTTGACCCACGCCCTGTGGCGCGATCTGAGCGAGCGCATCAGCGGGTTCCTGAACAACATTACGCTGGCAGAACTGGTCAATAACCAGGAAGTGCTGGTGGTGGCGGATCGTCAAAACAACGATACGCGCCGCACGGCCAACGGTCGTCCGCAAGAAACTATCAACGTTAATCTGCGCGCATAAGCAGCTGGCGAAATTATTTTAGTTTTTGGAAGTGATGTACGGAGCACAAGAGCAATGAAATTACCGATTTATCTGGATTACTCAGCAACGACGCCGGTTGACCCGCGCGTTGCTGAGAAGATGATGCAGTTTTTGACCCTGGACGGCACTTTTGGCAACCCGGCTTCCCGTTCCCACCGTTTCGGTTGGCAGGCGGAAGAGGCGGTAGACATCGCCCGTAACCAAATCGCCGAACTGGTGGGCGCCGACCCACGCGAAATCGTCTTCACCTCCGGGGCGACCGAATCCGACAACCTGGCGATTAAAGGCGCTGCCAATTTCTACCAGAAAAAAGGCAAGCACATCATCACCAGCAAAACCGAACACAAAGCCGTGCTGGACACCTGCCGTCAACTGGAGCGCGAAGGGTTTGAAGTCACCTACCTGGCGCCACAGAGCAACGGCATCATCAGCCTGCAGGATCTCGAAGCGGCGCTGCGCGATGACACCATCCTGGTCTCCATCATGCACGTCAACAACGAAATCGGCGTGGTGCAGGACATCGAAGCGATCGGTGAAATGTGCCGTGCGCGCGGTATCATCTACCACGTTGACGCCACCCAGAGCGTGGGCAAACTGCCTATCGATCTGAGCAAGCTGAAAGTCGACCTGATGTCGTTCTCCGGCCACAAAATCTATGGCCCGAAAGGCATCGGCGCGCTGTACGTGCGTCGTAAGCCGCGCATCCGCATCGAAGCGCAGGTACACGGCGGCGGTCACGAGCGCGGCATGCGTTCCGGTACCCTGCCTGTCCACCAGATCGTCGGCATGGGCGAAGCTTATCGCATCGCCAAAGAAGAGATGACCGAAGAGATGGCGCGTCTGCGCACCCTGCGCGATCGTCTGTGGAACGGCGTGAAAGATATGGAAGAAGTGTATCTGAACGGCGATCTGGAGCACGGCGCACCGAACATCCTGAACGTCAGCTTCAACTACGTTGAAGGCGAGTCGCTGATCATGGCGCTGAAAGACCTGGCCGTTTCTTCCGGTTCAGCCTGTACCTCCGCCAGCCTCGAGCCGTCCTACGTGCTGCGCGCGCTGGGCATGAGTGATGAATTGGCGCACAGCTCGATCCGTTTCTCCCTGGGGCGTTTCACCACGGAAGAAGAGATCGACTACACCATTCAACTGGTGCGTAAATCCATCGGCCGTCTGCGCGATCTGTCCCCACTGTGGGAGATGTTCAAGCAGGGCGTGGACATCAACAGCATCGAATGGGCGCATCATTAATTCTCAGGTTTCAGGAGCAAGGTCATGGCTTACAGCGAAAAAGTAATCGATCATTATGAAAACCCGCGTAACGTGGGTTCTTTCGACAACGAAGATCCTACCGTCGGCAGCGGCATGGTAGGGGCACCGGCTTGCGGCGACGTGATGAAGCTGCAAATCAAGGTTAACGATGAAGGCATCATCGAAGACGCGCGCTTTAAAACTTACGGCTGCGGTTCCGCCATCGCCTCCAGCTCGCTGGTGACCGAATGGATGAAAGGCAAGTCGCTCGATCAGGCTGAAGCGATCAAAAACACCCAGATCGCCGAAGAGCTGGAATTGCCGCCGGTCAAAATTCACTGCTCGATCCTGGCTGAAGACGCCATCAAAGCAGCGATTGCCGACTATAAGAGCAAGCATAGCGCCAAGTAATTTGTCTGAATCGGCCCGGCCGCGCCGGGCTTTGATGTGAAGTGTGAGGTTGTGATGTCTATTACCATGAGCGACAGCGCTGCGCAGCGTGTTCAGGCGTTTTTGACGAACCGCGGCAAGGGTCTCGGCCTGCGTCTGGGAGTGCGAACTTCCGGCTGCTCCGGGATGGCCTACGTGCTGGAATTTGTTGACGAAGCCAACGATGACGACATCGTGTTTGAAGACAAAGGCATCAAGGTGATCATCGACGGCAAGAGCCTGGTCTACCTTGACGGCACCGAGCTTGATTTCGTTAAGGAAGGCCTGAACGAAGGCTTCAAGTTCAACAACCCGAACGTCTCAAGCGAGTGCGGCTGCGGCGAGAGTTTCAACGTCTGACAGTCCATCGTGCTCCCCCGTTTCGGCGGGGGAACTTCATCCGCTAACGCCCAGAGCACGCTATGGATTACTTTACTTTATTCGGGCTGCCCGTTCGCTACACCGTGGACGGCAGCCTGCTTGCGTCCCGCTTCCAGGATCTGCAGCGCCAATTTCACCCCGATCGTTTCGCCAACCAGCCGGAGCGCGAACGCCTGATGGCGTTGCAGCAGGCGGCGACCATCAACGAAGCCTACCAGGCGCTGAAGCACCCGTTAAAACGCGCGGAGTATATGCTATCTTTGCACGGCTTCGATCTGGGCAACGAACAGCATACGATGCGCGACACCGCCTTTCTGATGGAACAGCTGGAGCTGCGCGAAGAGCTCGACGCCATTGAGCGCAAGCCGGAGGCGGAAAGCCTGCTGGCCGATTTCGGCGCGCGGCTGGCCACCTCCATCAAGCAGCGCAGCGCGCTGATGCTGCAGCAGTTGGACAGTGAACAGTGGGCGGATGCCGCCGACACCGTGCGCAAGCTGCGCTTTTTGGACAAACTCCAGCAACAGGTTGAACAACTCGAAGAAAAACTGCTGGGTTTTGAGTAACACCTTCTGATTCTGATTGTGGAAGCTTCAACATGGCCTTATTACAAATTAGTGAGCCTGGCCTCAGCGCCGCGCCGCACCAGCGACGCCTGGCCGCCGGCATCGACTTAGGCACCACCAACTCGCTGGTCGCCACGGTGCGCAGCGGGCAAGCGGAAACACTGGCCGACGATCAGGGACGCCATTTGCTGCCTTCGGTGGTGCATTATCAGGCGGACGCGCAGCGCGTCGGCTGGGATGCGCGCCAACAGGCGGCGCAGGATCCGGCCAATACCGTCAGCTCCATCAAACGCATGATGGGTCGTTCGTTGGCGGACGTGCAGCAACGTTACCCGAACCTGCCGTATCAATTTCAGGCCAGCGACAACGGCCTGCCGCTGATCGTCACCGCCGCCGGCCCGGTTAACCCGGTTGGCGTCTCCGCCGATATCCTGCGGGCTCTGTCCGCGCGCGCGCAAGCGGCGCTGGAAGGCGAGCTGGACGGCGTGGTGATTACCGTTCCCGCTTACTTCGACGACGCGCAGCGCCAGGGCACCAAAGACGCGGCGCGTCTGGCCGGCCTGCACGTCCTGCGCCTGCTGAATGAACCAACCGCGGCGGCGATCGCCTACGGGCTGGATTCCGGCCAGGAAGGGGTGATCGCGGTTTACGATCTGGGCGGTGGCACCTTTGATATCTCCATTCTGCGCCTCAGCCGCGGCGTGTTCGAAGTGCTGGCCACCGGCGGCGATTCCGCGCTGGGCGGCGACGATTTCGATCACCTGCTGGCCGACTGGCTGCGCGAGCAGGCCGGCGTGGCCGATCGCAGCGATCACGGTGTGCAGCGCCAACTGCTGGACGCCGCCATCGCCGCCAAAATCGCGTTGAGCGATGCCGACAGCGTGTGCGTTGAGGTCGCCGGCTGGCAGGGCGAGGTGACCCGCGCCCAGTTCGAAGCGCTGATCGCTCCGCTGGTGAAACGTACGCTGATGGCCTGCCGCCGCGCGCTGAAAGATGCCGGCGTCGCCGCCGACGAGGTGCTGGAAGCGGTGATGGTCGGCGGTTCCACCCGCGTGCCGCTGGTGCGTGAGCAGGTGGGGGCCTTCTTCGGCCGCACGCCGCTGACGTCGATCGATCCGGATAAAGTGGTCGCCATCGGCGCCGCGATCCAGGCCGACATCCTGGTGGGCAACAAGCCGGACAGCGACATGCTGCTGCTGGACGTGATCCCGCTGTCGCTGGGCCTGGAAACCATGGGCGGTCTGGTGGAGAAAGTGATCCCGCGCAACACCACCATTCCGGTGGCGCGCGCGCAGGAGTTCACCACCTTTAAAGATGGCCAGAGCGCGATGATGATCCACGTGCTGCAGGGCGAGCGCGAGCTGGTGCAGGATTGCCGTTCGCTGGCGCGCTTCACGCTGCGCGGCCTGCCGCCATTGCCTGCCGGTGGCGCGCACATTCGCGTCACCTTCCAGGTGGATGCCGATGGTCTGCTGAGCGTCACCGCGATGGAGAAATCCACCGGCGTTGAAGCCTCGATCCAGGTCAAGCCGTCATACGGTCTGTCGGACAGCGAAATCGCCGGCATGATCAAGGATTCGATGGCCAACGCGCAAAGCGACGTGGGCGCGCGCAAGCTGGCGGAGCAACGCGTGGAAGCCGCGCGGGTGCTGGAAAGCCTGCAGGGTGCGCTGGCCACCGACGCCGCGCTGCTGAGCGAGGCGGAAAGCCAGGCGATCGCCGCCGCGACCCAGGCGTTGCAGCAGGCGGCGCAGGGTGAAGATCCCGCCGCTATCGAAGACGCCATCAAAACATTAGATGCACAAACGCAAGATTTTGCCGCGCGCCGCATGGACGCTTCCATTCGCCGCGCGCTGGCTGGCCATTCTGTGGATGAGGTTTAACCATGCCTAAAATTGTTTTCCTGCCCCATCAAGACCTTTGCCCGGAAGGGGCGGTTCTGGAAGCCGAAAAAGGGGAGTCGATCCTCAACGTTGCGCTGCGCAACGGCATTGAAATCGAGCACGCCTGCGAGAAATCCTGCGCCTGCACCACCTGCCACTGCATCGTGCGTGAAGGCTTCGATTCGCTGGAAGAGAGCAGCGAGCTGGAAGACGACATGCTGGACAAAGCCTGGGGGCTGGAGCCGGAAAGCCGTCTGAGCTGCCAGGCGCTGGTCGCCGACGAAGATCTGGTGGTCGAAATGCCGCGCTACACCGTCAACCACGCGCGTGAGCATTAATTGTTAGCCGCAGCGTCAACCCGGAGATCATAATGGGACTGAAGTGGACCGACAGCCGTGAAATCGGCGAAGCCCTGTACGACCAATACCCGGACACCGATCCGAAAACCGTGCGTTTTACCGACCTGCATCAGTGGATCTGCGATCTCGAAGAGTTCGACGACGATCCGCAGGCTTCCAACGAAAAAATACTGGAAGCGATCCTGCTGGTCTGGTTAGATGAAGCGGAGTAAATAGCGTAACGGGCTGCCATGGGCGGCCCGTTTATTTTGTATCCGACAAGATTAATAAAAGAATAATCCGGAGTAAGAAGGCTATGACAACAGAATTCATGCAGGTCACGCTGTCGCAACAACCTGCCGACGCCCGCTGGGGCGAGAAAGCGCTGCTGAGCACCAACGGCGAAGGGATGACCATCCACCTGACCGGGGCCGACAAGCTGGGCGCGATCCAGCGCGCGGGCCGCAAAATTGATGGCCAGGGCATCAAAAACGTCAAGCTGGCCGGCGACGGTTGGGATTTGGAAAACAGCTGGGCGTTCTGGCAAGGCTATCGCGGGCCGAAAGGGCAGCGCAACGTCGAATGGGCTGAACTGCCGGAAGCCGCGCGTCAGGAGCTGGATAAGCGCCTGAAGATCGTCGACTGGGTGCGTGACACCATCAACATGCCGGCGGAAGAGCTGGGGCCGGAGCAACTGGCGACCCGCGCTGTCGATTTGATGTGCGACGTCGGCTGCGATGCCGTCAGCTACCGTATCACCAAGGGCGAAGATCTGCGCGAGCAGAACTATGCTGGCATCCACACCGTCGGCCGCGGTTCCGAACGCCCGCCGGTGCTGCTGGCGCTGGACTTCAACCCGACCGGTAACCCGGACGCGCCGGTGTTCGCTTGCCTGGTCGGCAAGGGCATCACCTTCGATACCGGCGGTTATAGCCTGAAACAGAGCGCCTTTATGGATTCGATGAAGGCTGACATGGGCGGTGCGGCCACCATCACCGGCGCCCTGGCGCTGGCGGCGGCGCGCGGCCTGAAGCAGCGCGTGAAGCTGTACCTGTGCTGCGCCGACAACATGGTCAGCGGCAACGCCTTCAAACTGGGTGACATCATTCGCTACCGCAACGGCAAAACCGTTGAGGTGATGAACACCGATGCGGAAGGGCGCCTGGTGCTGGCCGACGGCCTGATCGACGCTTCTGAGCAGAATCCGCAGCTGATTATCGATTGCGCCACCCTGACCGGCGCGGCCAAAACCGCAGTGGGCAACGACTACCACGCCCTGTTCAGCTTCGACGATGCGCTGGCGCAGGAACTGTTGAGCAGCGCCGCCGCCGAGCAAGAGCCGTTCTGGCGTCTGCCGCTGGCCGAGTTCCACCGTAGCCAGCTGCCGTCCAACTTCGCCGAGCTGAACAACGTAGCCGGCCCGGCCTACACCGCCGGCGCCAGCACCGCGGCGGCCTTCCTGTCGCACTTCGTCAAGAATTACCAACAGGGCTGGCTGCACATCGACTGCTCCGCCACCTACCGCAAAGGCGCGGTGGATCAGTGGTCGGCCGGCGCGACCGGTTTGGGCGTGCGTACCCTGGCCAACCTGCTGCTGAGCAAAGCCAAATAATTGAACGCCCGCCGCATCGGGCGCTAGAATGCGCATTATCTTCGGGGCCCAGCATGCTGGGCCTCGCTATTTGATCCTGGAGTTTGCCATGAGTGCCCATCATCACGATGCCGCCCCGAGCGAGAACGAACTTGAACGCCTGCTGAAGCTGGCGGTGACGGAGCCGGCCCACCGCCCGGCGTTCTTCCGTGAACTGCTCGAGGCCACGGTGCTGATCCTCGGCGACAGCGAGCAGGTGCAGCAGGACGGCGACATCGCGCTGAACGCGGATACGCCGGTCAATATCCAGCATTGGGAAAAGCAGGACGGCGGCAGCATCATTCCGTTCTTCACCTCGCTGGAAGCACTGCAGAAGGCCGTTGAGGACGAACAGCCGTTCATCGCCATGCCGGCGCGGGTGCTGTTCGAAATCACCCAGGGCGCGGATCTGTTCCTCAACCCGAAGGCGGAGTACGGCAAAGAGTTCTATCCGGAAGAGGTGGCGATGCTGCTGGCGACCGGCGGCGTCGTCAAACCGGTGGAGCATTACGTCGATAAAGAGACCCAGATCCTGCTGGGGCAGCCCGAGGAATATCCGTCGGCGATGGTGGATGCGTTGACCACGCTGTTCAGCCAGCGCAAACCGGTGCGCCGCGCGTTTCTGGCGCTGATGCATGACCAGGCGGCGGACGAGAAGCCGAATCTGCTGGTCGGACTGGAAGTGGACGCCGAGCCGGCGGAGATCGAGGCGCTGATCAACGAGGCCGGCAGCGTCGCCAGCGAAACGGCGCCGAACGACGAACCGGTGGATTTCTGCCTGGTGTCGGAGAACGAGCGCGGCATCAGCCACTATCTGATCTCCCATACGCAGCCGTTTTATCAGCGCCGCTGGGGCAGTTGGCTACGCAATTTGATCCCGTCTACCGACAAGACCCAGTAGCGCCGCCGCGTGGTCGAAAATGCCCCATGAAGATCATATTTTTTTAATGAAATGTTGATTTTCCCGTAGGCAAGCGTTAACGGCGCACATATAATCTGCGCCACTTGAGAAGGCCGGCAACATTGCAGACCGGCCTGTTTTGGAAGTCATACAGAGGCCATCATGACCGTAGAACGTACCTTTTCCATCGTTAAACCAAACGCTGTAGCCAACAACGACATCGGCGCTATCTACGCGCGTTTCGAGCGCGCCGGTTTCAAAATCATCGCCGCTAAAATGCTGCGTCTGACTCGCGAACAAGCTGAAGGCTTCTACGCTGAGCACAAAGGCCGTCCATTCTTCGACGGTCTGGTTGAGTTCATGACCTCTGGCCCAATCATGGTGCAGGTTCTGGAATCTGAAAACGCCGTGCAGCGCAACCGCGACATCATGGGCGCAACCAACCCGGACAACGCACTGGCCGGCACCCTGCGCGCCGACTACGCGGACAGCTTCACCGCTAACGCCGTTCACGGTTCCGACTCCGTTGAATCCGCACAGCGCGAAATCGCTTACTTCTTCAACGAAAGCGAAATCTGCGCACGTTAATCGCGCGTTTCTGAGCTGATAGCCAGGCATTCACCGGCTGAAACAATAAAAATGCCCTGAATGCCTTTCAGCCATAGAAACCCGCTACTAAAATTTGTACAATGCCGCGCCCCTGATAAGACGACTTGTCAGGGGCGTGTTTTTAGTGCCGCCACCCGAATCTCGCGGGCTGAAATGCACAACTTACTTTCCATTCTTTAGCGCCATAACGTGTAATAACGAGGCCAGAGATCATTATGTTAGAACCCATCACGTCCGAGCACACCGTGTCTGAAAATAATTCGCTGACTACCCCCTCCGTTAACGTGGAGCAACCGGCTGCGGCCAAAATCAACCTGCTGGATCTGAACCGCCAGCAAATGCGCGAGTTCTTCGCCGAAATGGGCGAGAAGCCGTTCCGCGCCGATCAGGTGATGAAGTGGATTTACCACTACTGCTGCGACGATTTCGAGCAGATGACCGACATCAACAAAGTCCTGCGCGGCAAGCTGCAGCGCGTGGCGGAAATCCGCGCGCCGGAAGTGGCGGAAGAACAGCGTTCGGCCGACGGCACCATCAAGTGGGCGATTAAAGTCGGCGATCAGCAGGTCGAAACCGTGTACATCCCGGAAGCCGACCGCGCGACGCTGTGCGTCTCCTCGCAGGTAGGCTGCGCGCTGGAGTGCAAATTCTGTTCGACGGCGCAGCAGGGCTTCAACCGCAACCTGCGCGTGTCGGAAATCATTGGCCAGGTGTGGCGCGCGGCGAAAATCATCGGCGCGCTGAAGGTGACCGGCCAACGTCCGATCACCAACGTGGTGATGATGGGCATGGGCGAGCCGCTGCTCAACTTGAACAACGTGGTGCCGGCGATGGAAATCATGCTGGACGACTTCGGCTTTGGCCTGTCCAAACGCCGCGTGACCCTGTCTACTTCTGGCGTAGTGCCAGCGCTGGACAAGCTGGGCGACATGATCGACGTGGCGCTGGCGATCTCGCTGCACGCGCCGAACGACACCATCCGCGATGAGATCGTGCCGATCAACCGCAAATACAACATCGAGACCTTCCTGTCCGCAGTGCGTCGCTATCTGGAGAAATCCAACGCCAACCAGGGCCGCGTGACCGTCGAGTACGTGATGTTGGATCATATCAACGACAGCACCGACGATGCGCATCAGCTGGCGGAAGTGCTGAAAGACACGCCGTGCAAGATTAACCTGATCCCATGGAACCCGTTCCCGGGCGCCCCCTACGGCCGCAGCTCCAACAGCCGGGTGGATCGTTTCTCCAAGGTGTTGATGGAATACGGCTTTACGACTATTGTTCGTAAAACCCGTGGTGACGATATCGACGCCGCCTGCGGGCAACTGGCGGGTGAAGTGATCGACCGTACCAAGCGTACCCTGAAGAAGAAAATGGCCGGGGAACCTATCAACGTACGGGCGGTCTGAATCCTATAGCACCATTTTTTGTTATCTAACAGCCTGTTATGCGCAAGCATGTCGCTGGCGGGCGTTAGCTGACGGCCGATAAGGAAATGAATGCGGGCATGAAGCTGAAACTGTGGGGTATGTGGCTGGCGGCCGGGTTGTTGGCCGGGTGTTCCGGTTCAGCGCCGGAAAAGGAAGCACAAGTCTCTGAGGCGGGCCAGACGCGGTTGCAACTGGGCCTGGAGTACCTGCAGCAAGGCGACATGGACGCCGCGCGCCAGAACCTGGAAAAGGCGCTGGACGCGGCCCCGCAGGATTACCGCACGCAGTTGGGCATGGCGCTCTACGCGCAGCGGAACGGTGAAAGCGCCGAGGCCGAACAGCGTTATCGGCAAGCGCTCAAACTTGCGCCGGGCAATGGCACCGTATTGAATAATTACGGTGCGTTTCTTTGCGGTTTAGGGCAGTATGTACCGGCGCAACAGCAGTTTAGCGCTGCGGCGCTGGTGCCCGATTATGGCCAGGTCGCCGACAGCCTGGAAAACGCAGGTTACTGTTTTCTCAAGGCCGGACAAAACGATGAGGCGCGCACGCTGTTGAGCCGCGCGCTAAAAGTCGATCCGGACAAAGGCACTCCGCTGTTGGCGGAGGCCGAAAAGCAATTTGGAGAAGGGAAGCGCGCCCAGTCGCAACTTTTATTGGATGTTTATCAGCATGTTCTGCCGGCCAGCGCCAGCAGCTTATGGTTACAGATTCGTTTCGCCGCGTCAGCCGGCCGCCAGGATAGCGTTCAACGCTATGGCAAGCAGCTAGCGCGAAGTTTTCCACAATCCAAACAGTACCAGCAGTTCTTAGCTAATGAATACTGAAGCCTCCCAAGATAAAACCGTATCCATGACGACGGGCCAGCGCCTGCGTCAGGCCCGTGAGCAACTCGGGCTGAGCCAACAGACCGTTGCAGAACGCCTGTGTCTCAAAATGTCCACCGTGCGCGATATCGAGGAAGACAGCGTGTCTGCTGACCTCGCGTCCACCTTCGTGCGCGGCTACATCCGTTCCTACGCCAAACTGGTGCATCTGCCGGAAGACGAACTGCTGCCGATGCTGGCCAAGCAGGCGCCGTTGAAGATGGCGAAAGTGGCGCCGATGCAAAGCTTCTCGCTGGGCAAGCGCCGCAAGAAACGCGACGGCTGGCTGATGAGCTTCACCTGGCTTATCGTGTTCGTGGTGATCGGCCTGACCGGCGCCTGGTGGTGGCAAAACCACAAGGCGCAGCAGGAAGAGATCGCCACCATGGCCGATCAATCCTCGGCGCAGCTTTCACAGAATAACGAAGGGCAGTCCGTGCCGCTGACCGACGGCAATGCCGACGCCGGCACCAACGTGCCGTTGGTCGACAACAGCGCTACGCCGGCTGATACCGGCGCAGCGGCTCAGACGCCTGCGGCGACCGCCCAGGCGCCGAGCGCGGCCCAGCAGCAGCCTGCCGTGGTGTCGCCAAGCCAGACAACCCTGCCGGAAACCGCGCCGGCGGCACAAGCGCCGCTGCCGACCGCCGATGCGGGCGTGGCTGCGCCGGCGGCCGATCCGAACGCGCTGGTGATGGATTTCTCCGCCGACTGCTGGCTGCAGGTGACCGACGCGAGCGGTAAAACGCTGTTCAGCGGCACCCAGAAGCAAGGTGGCAAGCTGAACCTGACCGGCACTGCGCCGTATAAACTGACCATCGGCGCGCCGGCGGCAGTTCAGATCCAGTATCAGGGTAAACCGGTTGATTTAAGCCGGTTCGTTAAGTCAAACCGTGTTGCTCGCCTGACCGTCGCCGCGCAGTAATCGCGCGGCTGGTCGTGATGTCAGAGCAGCAATGGAGAGTAAGTAATGCATAACCAAGCGCCCATCAACCGTCGAAAATCTACACGCATTTACGTCGGCAAGGTGCCTATTGGTGATGGCGCGCCGATTGCCGTGCAGTCGATGACCAACACCCGTACCACCGATGTTGAAGCAACGGTTAATCAGATCAAAGCGCTGGAGCGCGTGGGCGTCGACATCGTCCGCGTTTCGGTTCCTACCATGGACGCCGCCGAGGCGTTCAAACTGATCAAGCAGCAGGTCAACGTGCCGCTGGTCGCCGATATCCACTTCGATTATCGCATCGCGCTGCAGGTTGCCGAATATGGCGTAGACTGCCTGCGCATCAACCCGGGCAACATCGGCAACGAATCGCGCATTCGCTCGGTGGTGGACTGCGCCCGCGACAAGAACATCCCGATTCGCATCGGCGTCAACGGCGGCTCGCTGGAGAAAGACCTGCAGGAAAAGTACGGCGAACCTACGCCGGAAGCGCTGTTGGAATCCGCCATGCGCCACGTGGACATCCTCGATCGTCTCAACTTCGACCAGTTCAAGGTCAGCGTCAAGGCGTCGGACGTGTTCCTGGCGGTGCAATCCTACCGTCTGCTGGCCTCGCGCATCGATCAGCCGCTGCATTTGGGCATCACCGAAGCCGGCGGCGCGCGCAGCGGGTCGGTCAAATCGGCCATCGGCCTGGGCATGCTGCTGTCTGAAGGCATCGGCGATACCCTGCGCATCTCGCTGGCGGCGGATCCGGTTGAAGAAGTGAAGGTCGGTTTCGACATTCTGAAGTCGCTGCGCATCCGCGCGCGCGGCATCAACTTCATCGCCTGCCCGACCTGTTCGCGTCAGGAGTTCGATGTGATTGGCACGGTGAACGCGCTGGAGCAGCGCCTGGAAGACATCATCACGCCGATGGACGTCTCGATCATCGGTTGCGTGGTGAATGGCCCGGGCGAAGCGCTGGTGTCCACCATGGGCGTGACCGGCGGCCACAAGAAGAGCGGCTTCTATGAAGACGGCGTGCGCCAGAAAGAGCGTTTCGACAACGAACAGATGATCGACCAGCTGGAAGCGAAAATTCGCGCCAAGGCCGCGATGATGGACGAAAGCAACCGCATCACGGTCAACCTGCTGGAAAAATAAGCGTTATCGCTACACGGCGGGCCAGTTGGCCCGCTTGTTTATGAGCCTAAAGGGCAGAAAACCGCATCCGCGTTGAATACCGGGCGGCAAAGTCCCTATAATCGGGTTCATTTTTACAGACAACGGACAGAGAACTCACGTGGCAAAGAACATTCAAGCCATTCGCGGCATGAACGACTACCTGCCGGAAGAAACGGCATTATGGCAGCGTATTGAAGGCACCCTCAAGCAGGTGCTGGGCGGCTACGGTTACAGCGAAATCCGGTTGCCGATTGTAGAGCAGACCCCGTTATTCAAACGCGCGATCGGCGAAGTGACCGACGTCGTGGAAAAAGAGATGTATACCTTCGAAGACCGCAACGGCGAAAGCCTGACGCTGCGTCCGGAAGGGACGGCCGGCTGCGTGCGCGCCGGCATCGAACATGGTCTGCTGTACAATCAGGAACAGCGTCTGTGGTACATCGGCCCGATGTTCCGCTACGAGCGCCCGCAGAAGGGCCGCTATCGCCAGTTCCATCAGCTGGGCGCAGAAGTGTTCGGCCTGCAAGGCCCGGATATCGACGCCGAGTTGATCCTGCTGACCGCCCGCTGGTGGAAAGCGCTGGGCATCGCCGAGCACGTCAAGCTGGAGCTGAACTCGATCGGTTCGCTGGAAGCGCGCGCCAACTACCGCGACGCGCTGGTGGCGTTCCTGGAGCAGCACGTCGAGGTGCTGGACGAAGACTGCAAACGCCGCATGTACAGCAACCCGCTGCGCGTGCTGGACTCCAAGAATCCTGAGGTGCAGGCGCTGCTGAACGACGCGCCGCGCCTGTCCGAGTACCTGGATGAAGAAGCCCGTGCTCACTTCGCCGGTCTGTGTGAACTTTTGGCGCAGGCAGGTATCCCATATACCGTTAACGAGCGCCTGGTGCGCGGTCTGGATTACTATAACCGCACCGTGTTTGAGTGGGTGACCACCAGCCTGGGCGCGCAGGGCACCGTCTGCGCGGGCGGCCGTTACGACGGCCTGGTCGAGCAATTGGGCGGCCGCGCCACCCCGGCGGTCGGTTTCGCCATGGGCCTCGAGCGTCTGGTGTTGCTGGTGCAGGCGGTTAACCCGGAATTCAAGGCGCCGTCGGCTATCGACGTGTACGTCATCTCTTCCGGCGCGGGCACCCAGAGCGCGGCAATGCAGCTGGCTGAACAGGTGCGCGACGCGGCGCCGCAGCTGAAGCTGATGACCAATTACGGCGGCGGCAACTTCAAGAAGCAGATCACCCGTGCGGACAAATGGGGCGCGCGCATCGCGCTGATCCTGGGTGAGAGCGAAGTGGCGGCGCAGCAGGTGGTGGTGAAAGACCTGCGCAGTGGTGAACAAGAAACGCTGGCGCAAAGCGAAGTCGCGGCGCGTCTGGCTTTGATGTTAGGTTAAGGAGAAGGACACCGTGGAAGTCTATACCACTGAAAACGAACAAGTCGACGCACTGCGTCGGTTCTTTGCCGAGAACGGCAAAGCGCTGGCGGTGGGCGTGGTGCTCGGAATTGGTGCCCTGGTTGGCTGGCGTTACTGGCAGAGCCATGAAAACTCCAACATGATGGCGGCATCGCAATCCTATCAGGAAGCCAGCGATCGTCTGGCGGCCGGCAAGCCGGATGACGTGGCTGCCGCAGAGAAATTTGTCCAGGCTAACGGCAACAGCTACGGCGTACTGGCCGCGCTGCAGTTGGCCAAGCACTTTGTCGAACAGAATGATTTCGCCAAGGCGGAACAGCAGCTGGTGCTGGCGCAGGGCCAGACCAAAGACGACAACCTGTTGGCGATGATCGACCTGCGTCTGGCGCGCGTCCAGCTGCAGGAGAAAAAGCTGGATGAAGCGCTGAAAACGCTGGATGGCGTGAAAGGCGAAGGCTGGGCGGCGATGATGCAGGATGTGCGCGGCGATGTATTGCTGGCCAAGGGCGACGCCAAGGGCGCGCGCGAAGCTTACAGCAAAGGCATTGAGTCCAATGCTTCTCAGGCGCTGCAGGTTCTGCTGCGCATGAAATTGAATAACTTGTCCAGCTAAGGGGAATTCCCATGCAATTGCGTAAAACACTCTTGGTCGGACTGGTTTCCGCTGCCTTGCTGAGTGGTTGCTCGCTGTTTAACAGCGAAGAAGACGTGGTTACCATGTCGCCGTTGCCGAAAGTTGAAAATCAGTTCACGCCGAGCAAGGCGTGGAGCACCTCGGTGGGCGACGGCATCGGTGAGTATTACTCCCACCTGCGTCCGGCCTACCAGGACAGCACCATTTACGCCGCCGATCGCTTTGGTATCGTGAAAGCGATGGATGCCGACAGCGGCAACGAGAAGTGGAAGGTCAACCTCTCCGAGAAGACCGGCTTCTTCTCCAGCAACCTGTCTGCGCTGCTGTCGGGCGGCCTGACGGTTGCGGGCGACAAGGTTTACGTCGGCAGCGAAAAAGCGGTGGTTTACGCATTGAACACCGCCGACGGCGCCATCGCCTGGCAGACCAAAGTGGCCGGCGAAGCGATTTCACGTCCGGTTATCAGCGACGGCATGGTGTTGGTGCACACCTCCAACGGCATGCTGCAGGCGCTGAACGAAGCCGACGGCGCGGTGAAGTGGACGGTTAACCTGGACATGCCTTCGCTGTCGCTGCGCGGTGAATCCGCCCCGGCCGTCGCCTTTGGCGCCGCCATCGTCGGCGGTGACAACGGCCGCGTCAGCGCCGTGCTGATGCAGCAGGGCCAACTGATCTGGCAACAGCGCATTTCTCAGCCGAGCGGCGCGACCGAAATCGATCGCCTGAACGACGTGGACACCACGCCGGTAATCGTTGACGGCGTGGTCTACGCGCTGGGTTACAACGGCAACCTGACGGCGCTGGATCTGCGTTCCGGTCAGATCATCTGGAAACGCGAGCTGGGTTCGGTGAATGATTTCATCGTCGACGCGGGCCGCATCTACCTGATCGACCAGAACGATCGCGTGGTGGCGCTCAGCACCGAAGGCGGCGTGACCGTGTGGACGCAAAGCGATCTGCTGCACCGCAACCTGACGCCGCCGGTGATGTATAATGGTTATCTGGTGACCGGTGACGCCGAAGGCTATCTGCACTGGGTCAACACCACCGATGGCCGTTTTGTCGCCCAGCAGGAAGTGGACAGCTCCGGCTTCCTGTCTGCGCCGATGGTGGCCGGCGACAAGCTGGTCATCCAGGCTCGCGGCGGGAAAGTTTACGCTTTCACCCGCTAACGCCGCTCGTCGTGATCCTTCTTGCGCCCGAAAGATTTCGGGTTGCAGCCAGGCGGCAAGCGCATGAGTCCTCGGGAGCTTAGTGAGCTAAGTGACCGAGGCGAAGGTGCGCAGACAACGCCGCTGTGGCGCGAAAGATGAAGGGGAAAACGGCTCCTGAATGTTCAGGGGCCGTTTCGTATTTTATAAGCTGCACCGCTGGTGTCTATCCACAGTGCAGTAACGCATTGATTATTAAGTAATGAGGCTTCAACAATGATACCTGTCGTCGCGCTGGTCGGGCGCCCGAATGTGGGTAAATCCACCTTGTTCAACCGTTTAACCCATACGCGTGATGCGCTGGTGGCGGATTTCCCGGGGCTGACGCGTGACCGCAAGTATGGTCGTGCTGAAATCGAAGGCAATGAATTCATCATCGTCGATACCGGCGGTATCGACGGCACCGAAGACGGCGTCGAAACGCGCATGGCCGGTCAGTCGCTGCTGGCGATCGAAGAAGCGGACATCGTGCTGTTCATGGTCGACGCCCGCGCCGGCCTGATGCCGGCGGATCAGGGCATCGCCCAGCACCTGCGCAGCCGCCAAAAGGCGACCTTCCTGGTGGCCAACAAGACCGACGGCCTGGACCCGGACACCGCCACCGCCGATTTCTACTCGCTCGGCCTGGGTGAAGTGTTCGCTATCGCCGCTTCTCACGGCCGTGGCGTGACCCAGCTGATTGAACACGTGCTGGTGCCGTTCGTGCCGGAAAAACCGGAAGACGTCGAGCTGACCGAGGAAGAGGCCAATGCCGCTTACTGGGCCGAGCAAAACGGTGAAACGCTGGAAGGCGAAGAAGACGAAGAGCCGGAAGAAGCGTTCAACCCGCAGGATCTGCCGATCAAACTGGCGATCGTCGGCCGCCCGAACGTTGGTAAGTCTACGCTGACTAACCGCATCCTCGGCGAGGAGCGCGTGGTGGTGTATGACATGCCGGGCACCACCCGTGACAGCATCTACATTCCGATGGTGCGCGACGAACGCGAATATGTGCTGATCGACACCGCCGGGGTGCGTAAACGCGGCAAGGTGACTGAAACCGTCGAGAAGTTCTCGGTGATCAAGACCCTGCAGGCGATTGAAGACGCCAACGTGGTGCTGCTGGTGATCGACGCGCGTGAAGGCATCTCCGATCAGGATCTCTCGCTGCTCGGCTTTATCCTCAACAGTGGGCGCTCACTGGTTATTGCGGTCAACAAGTGGGACGGCATGAGCGAAGAAGATCGCGAGCACGTGAAAGAGATGCTCGACCTGCGTCTGGGCTTCGTCGACTTCGCGCGCGTGCACTTTATTTCCGCCCTGCACGGCAGCGGTGTCGGCAACCTGTTCGAATCGGTACAGGAAGCGTACGAGTGCGCAACCCGCCGCGTAAACACCTCGATGCTGACCAAAATCATGCAGATGGCGGTTGACGATCACCAGCCGCCGTTGGTGCGCGGCCGCCGCGTGAAGCTGAAATATGCCCACGCCGGCGGTTATAACCCGCCGATCGTGGTGATCCACGGCAACCAGGTCAGCGATCTGGCCGATTCGTACAAGCGCTATCTGATGAACTACTTCCGCCGCTCGCTGAACGTGATGGGGACGCCGATCCGCATCCAGTTCAAAGAGGGTGACAACCCGTTCGCCGGCAAACGCAACCTGCTGACGCCGACCCAGATGCGTAAGCGCAAGCGCCTGATGAGCCACCTGAAAAAGAGCAAGTAATTGCTCATGAGGGGCGCGGCAGTGATGCCGCGCCCCTTTTTTATTGGCCCGAAATCGTTTTATTATCTGAAGATTACCTCGCCTGCCTGAAGGAACACCATGTCCTGGGAAACCTGGAGTTTTGCGTTTAACGTCACCGTGCCGAATCTGCTGATGATGCTGCTGGGGATCCTGCTGCGCCATTGGCGCCTGATGGATGACCGTTTCGTCGACGGCGCGACCCGCCTGGTGTTCAATCTGGCGCTGCCGTGCCTGCTGTTTTTCAGCATCGCCACCAACCACCCGCAGCTGCTCGGCAACCTGCCGCTGGTGCTGTTCGGCGCGGTCGGCACGCTGGCGACCTTCCTGCTCTTGGAGCTGGCGGCCAAGTGGCTGGTGAAAGAACCGCGTGAGCGCGGGGTGTTCGTGCAGGGCGGTTTCCGCGCCAATACCGCCATCGTCGGCCTGGCCTACGCCATGACCGCCTATGGCAGCGAAGGGATTGCGCTCGCCTCGCTGTACCTGACGGTGACGGTGATCCTGTTCAACATACTGTCGGTTATCACCCTCACGCGCAGCCTACAGGGTGGGCAGGGCAAGAAAATCAGCCACCTGTCGCTGCTGCGCAGCATCGTTACCAACCCGCTGATCATCGGCCTGGTGTGCGGGCTGCTGTATGCGCAAACCGGGCTGGGCATCCCGACCGTGATCCGCCAGACCGGCAGCTATATCTCCGCGCTGTCGCTGCCGCTGGCACTGCTGTGCACCGGCGCCAGCCTGGATTTTCGCGCCATGTTCCGCTCGTCCAACGTGGCGGCGCTGTCGTCGGCGGCCAAGCTGTTTCTGGTGCCGTGCCTGATGACGCTGGCCGGCTGGCTGTGCGGGTTTCAGGGTGCGGCGCTGGGCATTATCTTCCTGTTTTCCGCCACGCCGACCGCTTCGGGCAGCTATGTGATGACGCGCGCCATGGGCGGCAACGCCACGCTGGCGGCCAACATTATCGCTATCACCACCGTCGGGTCGTTCTTCACCACCGCGTTGGGGATCTATTTCTTGCGCTCATGGGGCGCGATTTAACCTGGGAGCCGTTATGGATGCGCATTGTCCGCACTGTCGTCAAACCATGAAGTGGGTAGCGGGTCATTACCATTGTGAAGCCTGCCTCTGCGATTATCGGCAGCTGGCGAGCTGCCCGGAGTGCGGGCAGCCGCTGCAAGAATTGAAAGCCTGCGGGGCGGTGGATTACCTGTGCCAGAACGGGCACGGGCTGATCTCCAAAAAACGGGTGAATTTCAGCTATCAGCCGCTGTAAGCCCTCACTCATCCACCTGGCCGGTTTTCCACAAATCCACCAGCGCCTGCGGCGCGCTGCTTTCCGGGATTAACAGCACGATCTCGGTGCTCAGGGTGGGGCTGGTGTAGTTGATCTGTACGCGGTAGTAGCGCTGGTCGCCGCAGCCGGGGGAGTTGGGTTGGCCCTCTTCCTGGGCGTACGGCAGTGTCTGATTCAGCAACTGATTCAGGCGCTGCCGTTGCTCCGGCGTGATATCGGCCAGCGCAATGCGGCGCTGGCCCGCCAGTTTGGGAATGTAGGCGAAGCCTCCCTCGCGCGCCAGCTCAATGACCGTATCCTGATTGAGCGTCGGCAGCGGTTTCATTACTCCACCCCCACCTGATGCCAGGCCTGTTGCACCTTGTCCGCCACGCTCTGGTCGAAACGCGCTAGCGCATGTTTCACCGTGGCGCGGGCGAAGGTGGCGAAGTCGGCGTTTTGCGGCAGCGCTTTGTCGCACACCGTGTCATACCAGACGTAGCCGGCTTTTTCCCAAGCGAAGCCGCCCAGCGCGGTTGCCGCCAGGTAGAACGCGCGGTTGGGAATGCCGGAGTTGAGATGCACGCCGCCGTTGTCTTCCTTGGTCTGGATATAATCCTTCATGCCGGCGGGCTGCGGGTCTTTGCCCAGCAGCGGATCGTCGTAGGCGGTGCCGGGTGCCGACATCGAGCGCAGCCCTTGGCCTTTGATGCCCTTGGCGAGCAGCCCGGCGCCGATCAGCCAGTCGGCTTTATCGGCGGTTTGCTGCAGGTGGAACTGCTTGACCAGCGAACCGAACACGTCGGACAGCGACTCATTGAGCGCCCCGGACTGCTGGTAGTAGATCAGCCCGGCTTCGCTCTCGGTCACGCCGTGCGCCAGCTCGTGGCCGACCACGTCGATGGCGATGGTGAAACGGTTGAAGATCTCGCCGTCGCCGTCGCCGAACACCATCTGCTGGCCGTTCCAGAAGGCGTTTTGGTACTCCTTGCCGTAGTGTACGCTACCGACCAGCGGCAGCCCCTGGTTATCCAGTGAGTTGCGGCGGTAGGCCTGCCAGAAGAAATCGTAGGTGACGCCGAGGTAGTCGTAGGCTTCGTCCACCGCCACATCGTGGTTGCTGGGCTGGCCCTCTTTGCGCACCTGTTTGCCAGGCAGTAGGGTGCCGTTCTGCGCGTCGTAGATATCGCGGAGCGCTTCGCCGGCTCGGGCGTTTTTTTCGGTCGGCGAACGCAGCGGCTTGTTGCCGAGCAGGCTTTGCACATGATTCAGGGTGTGCAGCGCGCAGTCGCGCTGCGGGGCGTTGCCGTGTTCAATGATGCGGCGCAGCATGTAGGGAGGAATGACGGAACGCATGCGCTGGGCTGGCATAGTGGCTCTCCTTAGGCAAAAATTTTACCTCATCGAATGAATGCACTGTGCCTAAGTGTAGCCTACTCGTCATAAAGCCTGTGGTCATGCGTGCTCACCGCCGGCGCGGTCTTGTGCGGGCTGACGCGCCGCACCGAGGCGCGTACCGCCAACCGGCCATGCAGCAGCAGGTTGCACGGCGGCGCGTCGGCGCGCAGCATGCGCCGCTGCAGCAGCTGGATCGCCTCGTAACCCAATTCGTCGCGCGGCACCTGCACCGAGGTCAGCGGCACATCGTGGATTTCCGCCAGGTTGAAGCCGTCGGTGCTCATCACCGAGACGTCGCCCGGCACGCTCAGCCCCCGCTTGTTGAGCGCCTTGACCGCCCCGACCGCCATGTAGTCGCCGCCGGCCAGGATCGCCGTCGGCAGCGGGGAGTGGCCGTGGAGGCCATCGAGATAGGTGGTCAGCGCCTGCTCGGCCTCTTCACTGCCGAAGCCGGAGGTGGTGACCAGATGGCGGCCATCGTCGAACGGCAAATGATGCCGGGCGTAGGCCTGCCGAATGCCCGCCAGCCGCAGCTCCATGGTGTGGCGGCGCAGACACTGCAGATTGAGGATATGGCTATGCCCCTGCTGAAACAGGTAGCTGGCGGAGTAGTCGCCGATCAGCTGATGATCCGGCGAGACGCTGTCCAGCCGCATCTGCCGATCGCTGCAGTTGATCAGCACGCAGGGCTTGTGCAGATCGGCGGCCAGGGTGTGGATATGCTCGTCGTCGATGCCGATGATCAGCGCCGCTTCGGTGTGCGGGTCGCTCATCTTTTCCAGAAACAGCGCGCCGTCGCTGTGTTGTTCTTCCAGCCCGCAGTAGCGGATGCGCACCTCGTGCTCCATCAGCGCGGCGGCGATACCCTGAATGACCTTGTAGTAGAAGATGTCGGTGCGCACGTCGAACGCGCGTTGCGGCGCGAATACCATCACGTTGTTCAGCATCAGCCGGCCGCTGGAAATGCCCTGCAGAATGCCATTTTGTTGCGCACAGTCCAACACCTTGCGGCGCGCCTCGGCGCTGGTGTTGGCCTTGCCGGCCAGCACGCGGGAAACGGTGCTGATCGACAGCCCGGTTTGGCGGGCGATCTCCTGGATTTTCAGCTTTCCGTTCATTTTGTGATCTCCTTCAAATTCGTCCATGAGAATATTTTCACTGCGCATTTTCAGCGTCTTGACCGGATTTAGCGGTCATTATGGCTATTTTTTCACCCGCCAGTGAAAATCTTTGCAAAAAACCCCGTTTCGCTGTGCGCTATCGCTGAGTAGTCTGCATTGGTACACCAATTTTAACGACCTGTCAGTCCAATTCTAACGGTGTGCGAAAAAGAAAACAAAAAATAAATCATGGGGTTGTGATTGTCTTTCGGCCAATGATACGGCGCCGACCCGCTTTCACCGTCCCGTGTTTGATAGCACAACGTACCCTACCAAAACGCGCGTCGCCGTAGCCGGCGGCCGCGGGGAGAGAACCGATGAGTGTGGAGATCAATCAGGCGGTCGCGCAGAGCGGCCGGCGCAAGTTCAAATCGCTGCGCTGGTGGATGCTGGCGCTGTTCTTGCTGGGCGTCACGGTCAACTACATCACCCGCAACTCGCTGGGCATTTTGGCGCCGGAGCTGAAAACCAGCCTGAACATGAGCACCGAGCAATATGCCTGGGTGGTGGCGTCGTTCCAGCTGGCCTACACGGTGTTTCAGCCGATCTGCGGCTGGCTGATCGACGTTATCGGCCTGAAGATGGGCTTTCTGATCTGCGCCGGCATTTGGGCGGTGGTATGCATGTTGCACGCCGGCGCCGGCAGCTGGCTGCAACTGGCCATTCTGCGCTTCTTCATGGGGGGCGCGGAGGCGGCGGCCACCCCGGCCAACGCCAAGGCGATCTCCGATTGGTTCCCGAAGAAGGAGCGGCCGATCGCTGCCGGCTGGGCGGGCGTCGGTTTCTCCATCGGCGCCATGCTGGCCCCGCCGATCATCGTCATCGCTCACGTCTCCTTCGGCTGGCAAGGCGCGTTCCTGTTCTCGGGCGGGCTGGCGCTGATCTGGGTCGTGCTGTGGTGGCTGTTCTACCACTCGCCGCAGCAGCACCCGAACCTCAGCCAGCAGGAGCTGGATCTGATCCGCGAAGACAACGAACCGGTACTGCCGAAGCTGCCATTTCTCACCTCGCTGGCCAGCCTGTGCAAGAACAAGAAATTCTACGGCATCGCCATCCCGGCTTTTCTCGCCGAGCCGGCCTGGGCGGTCTTCAGCTTCTGGGTGCCGCTGTACCTGGCCACCGAACGCGGCATGGATCTGAAGCAGATCGCGATGTTTGCCTGGCTGCCGTTCCTGGCGGCGGATATCGGCAGCGTCGCCAGCGGCTATCTCACCACTCTGTACCGCAAATGGTTCGGCTGCAGCCGCGTTAACTCGGTGGTCGCCAGCTCGGTGACCGGCGCTTTCCTGATGGTGTCGCTGGCGTTTGTCGCGATCACCCAAGATCCCTATGTGGCGATCGCGCTGATCTCGATCGGCGGGTTCGGCCATCAGGTGATCTCCTGCATGCTCAGCGCCCTGGTGGTGGAATCGTTCGATAAGAACCAAATGGCGACGGTCAACGGCATGCGCGGCTCCAGCGCCTGGATCGCCAGCTTCCTGTTCACGCTGCTGATCGGCGCGGTATCCGACACCCTCGGCTTCAACCCGCTGTTTATCGCGATGGGCTTCTTCGATTTGATCGGCGCCCTGTTCCTGATTGCCCTGATTGCCGAGCGCGGCGGTAAGAAAACCCCTTCACACAGCTAAGTGGAATATTTATGAAAACGTTGAAAAATTGGACGCTGGCGGCGCAGCATGCCGACCACGTCGAGTTGCTGGTCGATGAACGCCACCGTTTCTGCCTGTACGTGCTGGAAGACGGTCTGTTCCGCGTGTTGATCAAACGTGAGGGCGGGCTGGCGCTGGATCGCACTTGGAGCATTGCGCCGCAAGAGGATGTGCCCTGGGAGGGGCGCGATCGGCTCAGCGTCGCCGGTTTCAGCCTGCCGGGCTATCAGCTGCGTCGGGAGGGCGATCGGCTGGTGGTCAGCACGCCGCTGCTGCGCGTGACGGTGCATCAGCCGCTGTGGCTGGCGTGGGAGTATTGCAATGCCGCCGGCGAGTGGCGGCCGCTGGCGGCGGATCGGCCGACCAGCGCCTACTTGCTCAATGCGCACGGCGACGGCGTGGCGCACTACCAGCGGCGTTTTGCCGATGAGCGCTATTACGGCCTGGGGGAGAAGGCCGGCGATCTGGAACGCACCGGCCGCCGCTTTGAGATGCGCAATCTGGACGCCATGGGCTACAACGCCGCCAGCACCGATCCGCTGTACAAGCACATTCCGTTTACCATCACCCGTGGGCCGGAGGCGAGCTTCGGCCTGTTCTACGATAACCTGAGCAGCTGCTGGCTGGATCTGGGCAACGAGATAGACAACTACCACGCGGCCTACCGCCGCTATCAGGCCGAAGCGGGCGATCTGGATTACTACCTGTTCCTCGGGCCGAAGGTTTTGGACGTCACCAAGGCCTTCGTGCGCCTGACCGGCCGCACCCACTTCGGGCCGAAGTGGAGCCTGGGCTACAGCGGTTCGACCATGCACTACACCGACGCGCCGGACGCCCAGCAGCAGCTGCAGCAGTTCATCGCGCTGTGCCGCCAACACGCCATACCCTGTGACTCCTTCCAGCTGTCGTCGGGCTACACCTCGATCAACAACAAGCGCTACGTGTTCAACTGGAACTACGACAAGGTGCCGCAGCCCAAGCTGCTCAGCCAGGCGTTTCACGACGCCGGCCTCAGGCTGGCGGCCAACATCAAGCCGTGCCTGCTGCAGGATCACCCGCAGTATCAGGCGGTGGCGGCGCAGGGGCTGTTTATCCGCGATTCGCAAAGCGACGCGCCGGAGCGCTCCAGCTTCTGGGACGACGAAGGATCGCACCTCGACTTCACTAACCCGGCGACGGTGCGCTGGTGGCAGCAGGGTGTCACGCAGCAGCTGCTGGAGATGGGCATCGATTCCACCTGGAATGACAACAACGAATACGAAGTGTGGGACGGCGAAGCGCGCTGCCACGGCTTCGGGCGGCCGATCGCCATCAAGCATATTCGCCCGGTGATGCCATTGCTGATGATGCGCGCCTCGATGGAGGTCCAGCAGCGCTTCGCGCCGCAGAAGCGGCCGTACCTGATCTCGCGCTCCGGCTGTGCCGGCATGCAGCGCTACGTGCAGACCTGGAGCGGCGACAACCGCACCAGCTGGCAGACGCTGCGCTACAACATCCGCATGGGGCTGGGCATGAGCCTGTCCGGGCTGTATAACCTCGGCCACGACGTCGGCGGCTTCTCCGGCGACAAACCGGACGCGGAGCTGCTGGTGCGCTGGGTGCAAAACGGCGTGATGCATCCGCGTTTCACTATCCACTCCTGGAACGACGACGCCACGGTCAACGAGCCCTGGATGTACTCGGCCGCCACCCCGGCGGTGCGCGAGGCGATCAATCTGCGTTACCGGCTGCTGCCGTATTTCTACACCCTGCTATGGCAGGCCTGCGCGGACGACGAGCCGATGCTGCGCCCGACCTTCCTCGATCACGAACAGGATGCGCGCACCTTTGGCGAGAACGACGATTTTCTGATTGGCCGCGATCTGCTGGTGGCCAGCGTGGTGGAACCGGCGCAGCGCCGGCGTTTGGTGTATTTGCCGGACAACGGCGAAGGCTGGTACTGCTTCTACAGCGGCCAGTGGTTCAGCGGCGGCCAGACGGTAACGCTGGCGGCGCCGCTGGAGCGTCTGCCGCTGCTGGTGCGTGCCGGGGCGGCGCTGCCGCTGTCGCAGCGGCTGGCGCATGTGGACGTGGCCGCCGACGATCGGCGCGAGCTGCGGCTGTTTCCGCTCAAGGGCTGCGGCGCAAGCCGTGGGCTGTTGTTTGAGGACGACGGTGAAAGCGACGGCTGGCGGCAGGGCGATGCGCTGTGGCTGCGCTGGGAAATGCGCTGCGACAATCAACGCATCATGCTGGATATCACGACGGAAGGGCGTTTCTGCCCGGCCTGGCGCACGCTGACGCTCAGCCTGCCGGAAGGTGAAACGCGCGCGCTGTGGGTGAACGGCGAACCGGGCGAGCGTTTTACGCTGGAGTAGGAGGGTTACTCGGCCGCGCGCTTCTTGCGCGGCTTTTTGGCGACGGTGATGGTTTTCACCTCGCTTTCCACCCAGCCATCCTGCAGGCGGGTTTTCAGCAGTTCGCCGACCTGCGCCTGCTTGGTGGTTTTCAGCAGCTCGCCGCGCGGAGTTTGCGTCACGCTGTAGCCGCGCGCCAGCGTCGCCAACGGGCTGACGGTTTCCAGTTGGCTGCAGGCCACGCCGAAGCGCTGGCGGTAGGCGTTGAGCTGCCGCTCCATCGCCTGCTGCAGACGGTATTCCTGCTGCTGTACGCGCTGTTGGTAGCGGTGAATGCGGCCCTGCGGCTGCACCTGCGCCAGCCGCTGCTGGACGCGTTCGCTGCGGCGGGCGGCCAGGCGCAGCTGCTGCTGCATGCCGTCTTCCATTCGGCGCTGCAGCTTGAACAGCAGCGTCTGCTGGCGCGCCAGGCGCAGATGCGGATGCTGCTGCTGTAAACGGTGGTGAATGCGGGTGAACTGCTGCTGGCGCTGCGCCAGATAGTAATCCATCGCCATCTCCAGCCGCTGCTGCTGCGACTGCAGCTGGCGCAACAGCTCAAGCTGATTGCGGCTGACCAGTTCGGCGGCGGCGGAAGGGGTCGGCGCGCGCAGATCGGCGACGAAGTCGGCGATGGTGACGTCGGTTTCATGGCCGACGGCGCTGACGATCGGAATGCGGCTGGCGAAGATCGCCCGCGCCACGCGTTCGTCGTTGAAGCTCCACAGATCCTCCAACGAACCGCCGCCGCGGCCGACGATCAGCACATCGCATTCGTCGCGGCGGTTGGCGGTCTCGATGGCGCGCACGATCTGCATCGGCGCTTCCGCGCCCTGCACCGAGGTGGGGTAGATGACGATCGGCAGCGACGGATCGCGCCGCTGCAAGACCTGCAGGATATCGTGCAGCGCCGCGCCGCTGGCGGAGGTGATCACCCCGATGCGTTTGGCCGGGGCGGGCAGCGGCTGCTTGAACTGCTGATCGAACAGCCCTTCGGCGCTCAGGCGCTGTTTCAGCTGCTCGAACTGTTGCTGCAGCAGGCCGTCGCCGGCGGGCTGCATGCTCTCGGCGATCAGCTGGTAGTCGCCGCGCGGTTCATACAGCGTGATGCTGGCGCGCACCAAGACCTGCTGGCCGTTTTGCGGCCGGAAGGTGACGCGGCGGTTGCTGTTGCGGAACATCGCGCAGCGCACCTGGGCGCGGTCGTCTTTCAGCGTGAAATACCAGTGGCCGGAGGCGGGCTGGGAGAGGTTGGAGATCTCGGCGGAGAGCCAAATCTGCCCCATTTCCCTTTCCAGCAGTTGGCGAACCGTCTGATTGAGGCGGCTTACGGTAAAAATGGAAGGCGAAACAGGTAGCGACATGTGACCCAGATCAAATTTCAAAACAATCACTTAATTGGTCGATACTACATGGCTGAAAAAGGTAATCAAGACTTTTTGTAAGAAAGTGCTGGAGGCAACCGATTCCGCTCTGTATAATGCCGCGGCAATATTTTATCTTTTTCACAGCCCACCCTGGTGAGATATTGCCCATGCTACGTATCGCTAAAGAAGCTCTGACGTTTGACGACGTCCTCCTGGTTCCAGCCCACTCCACGGTTCTGCCTAACACCGCAGAGCTCGGCACTCAACTGACCAAAACCATCCGCCTGAACATCCCTATGCTGTCCGCAGCCATGGATACCGTGACCGAATCCGGCCTGGCCATCGCGCTGGCGCAGGAAGGCGGCCTGGGCTTCATCCACAAAAACATGTCCATCGAGCGCCAGGCTGAAGAAGTCAGCCGCGTGAAGAAGCATGAAAGCGGCGTAGTTACCGACCCGCAGACCGTTACCCCGTCCACCACGCTGCAGGAAGTGAAAGAGCTAACCGCGCGCAACGGCTTCGCCGGTTACCCGGTCGTTACCGAAGACAACGAGCTGGTCGGCATCATCACCGGCCGTGACGTGCGCTTTGTGACCGATCTGTCTCAGCCGGTGACTGCGGTGATGACGCCGAAAGATCGCCTGGTCACCGTGAAAGAAGGTGAAGCGCGCGACGTGGTGCTGCAGAAGATGCACGAAAAGCGCGTAGAAAAAGCGCTGGTGGTGGACGACAGCTTCCACCTGCTGGGCATGATCACCGTTAAAGACTTCCAGAAAGCGGAACGTAAGCCGAACGCCTGTAAAGACGAGCACGGCCGTCTGCGCGTGGGCGCGGCGGTCGGCGCCGGCGCCGGCAACGAAGAGCGCGTTGACGCGCTGGTGGCGGCAGGCGTTGACGTCCTGCTGATCGACTCCTCGCACGGCCACTCCGAAGGCGTGTTGCAGCGCATCCGCGAAACTCGCGCCAAATACCCGGATCTGCAGATCGTCGGCGGCAACGTCGCGACCGCAGCGGGCGCCAAAGCGCTGGCTGAAGCCGGCGTGAGCGCGGTGAAAGTGGGTATCGGCCCTGGCTCCATCTGCACCACCCGCATCGTGACCGGCGTGGGCGTACCGCAGATCACCGCCATCGCCGACGCGGTGGAAGCGCTGGAAGGCACCGGCATTCCGGTTATCGCCGACGGCGGCATCCGCTTCTCCGGCGACATCGCCAAAGCGATCGCCGCGGGCGCATCCTGCGTGATGGTCGGCTCTATGCTGGCGGGCACCGAAGAATCCCCGGGCGAAATCGAGCTGTATCAGGGCCGTTCGTTCAAATCTTACCGCGGCATGGGCTCGCTGGGCGCGATGTCCAAAGGTTCTTCCGACCGTTACTTCCAGACCGATAACGCCGCCGACAAACTGGTGCCGGAAGGTATCGAAGGCCGCGTCGCCTATAAAGGCATGCTGAAAGCCATCGTGCACCAGCAGATGGGCGGCCTGCGCTCCTGCATGGGCCTGACCGGCTGCGCCACCATCGACGATCTGCGCACCAAGGCGGAGTTCGTGCGCATCAGCGGCGCCGGCATTCAGGAAAGCCACGTGCACGACGTGACCATCACCAAAGAGTCGCCGAACTACCGCATGGGCTGATGCCTTAACCTCTCCTGAGTGAGAGGCCGGGGTGGGGCGCCAAGCCCCATCCCGAAACACACATTTTCGCTCTTTTTCTCTTGTTGCTGGAATTCGCCTCACATGACACAAAATATCCATAAGCATCGCATCCTGATACTGGACTTCGGTTCGCAATACACTCAACTGGTCGCCCGCC
Source organism: Serratia bockelmannii (assembly GCF_008011855.1). Lineage (GTDB taxonomy): Bacteria > Pseudomonadota > Gammaproteobacteria > Enterobacterales > Enterobacteriaceae > Serratia > Serratia bockelmannii. The sequence goes on along the minus strand of NZ_VOUX01000033.1, from coordinate 1,619,871 downwards.
GCGTGCGCGAAATCGGCGTTTACTGCGAACTGTGGGCCTGGGACGTTAGCGAAGAGCAGATCCGCGAATTCAACCCAAGCGGCATCATCCTGTCCGGCGGCCCGGAAAGCACCACCGAAGCCGGCAGCCCGCGCGCCCCTGACTACGTGTTCAACGCCGGCGTGCCGGTGCTGGGCGTGTGCTACGGCATGCAGACCATGGCGATGCAGCTGGGTGGCCATGTGCAGGGTTCCAACGAACGCGAGTTCGGCTACGCGCAGGTGGAAATCGTCAAAGAGAGCGCGCTGCTGCGCGACATCGAAGACGCTATCAGCCCGGCCGGCAAACCGCTGCTGGACGTGTGGATGAGCCACGGCGACAAAGTGACCGCGATCCCGTCCGACTTCGTGACCATCGCCAGCACCGATACCTGCCCGTTCGCTATTATGGCCAACGAAGAAAAACGCTTCTACGGCGTGCAGTTCCACCCGGAAGTGACCCACACCCGCCAGGGCCAGCGCATGCTGGAGCGCTTCGTACTGGACATCTGCCAGTGTGAAGCCCTGTGGACCCCGGCCACCATCATCGAAGATGCGGTCGAGCGCATCCGCGAGCAGGTGGGTGAAGACCACGTGATCCTCGGCCTGTCCGGCGGCGTCGACTCCTCCGTGACCGCGATGCTGCTGCACCGGGCCATCGGCAAACGCCTGACCTGCGTGTTCGTCGACAACGGCCTGCTGCGCCTGAACGAAGCCAAGCAGGTGATGGAAATGTTCGGCGACCACTTCGGCCTGAACATCGTGCACGTTGAGGCGGAAAACCGCTTCCTGACCGCACTGGCGGGCGTGGACGAGCCGGAAGCCAAGCGTAAAATCATCGGCCGTGTGTTCGTTGAAGTGTTCGACGAAGAAGCCTGCAAGCAAGAGCAGGTGAAATGGCTGGCACAGGGCACCATCTACCCGGACGTGATCGAATCCGCCGCTTCCGCCACCGGCAAAGCGCACGTGATCAAATCGCACCACAACGTGGGCGGCCTGCCGAAAGAGATGAAGCTGGGCCTGGTCGAGCCGCTGAAAGAGCTGTTCAAAGACGAAGTGCGCAAGATCGGCCTGGAGCTGGGCCTGCCGTACGACATGCTGTTCCGTCACCCGTTCCCGGGCCCGGGTCTGGGCGTGCGCGTGCTGGGCGAAGTGAAGAAAGAGTACTGCGATCTGCTGCGCCGCGCCGATGCCATCTTCATCGAAGAGCTGCACAAAGCCGACCTGTACAACAAAGTCAGCCAGGCGTTCACCGTGTTCCTGCCGGTGCGTTCGGTCGGCGTGATGGGCGACGGCCGCAAATACGACTGGGTGGTCTCCCTGCGTGCGGTAGAAACCATCGACTTCATGACCGCGCACTGGGCGCACCTGCCGTATGACTTCCTCGGCCGCGTCTCCAACCGCATCATCAACGAAGTGGATGGCATCTCCCGCGTGGTGTACGACATCAGCGGCAAGCCGCCGGCGACGATTGAGTGGGAGTGATTTGACACTTCCCGCAGCCTGTTCGTAACTAGGCCGAAGTGACTGAAACCCTCTGTTTTTACAGAGGGTTTTTCTTTATATGGCCAAATATTTTTTGCCTGATGCCAGCCATAAGTAAAGCCGAACATCGTTTGTGGTCTAAATATGGCCTATGTTCAGACCTTGGTATGATTGATAGCGCCAGGGGGCATGAAGAAAGTAGAGACCATCGGTTACGTTAAAAAGAGCGCGGCCACGCTCGATCTCTCTGAACCTATCTATGGGGAACCGCTTCACTCGCCTTGCTCATCATACTTGCGCTGGCACTCCTGAATCGCCTCAATATTCCCCAGCGTCCAGTCGAACAGTATCGAGAACGGCCCCTGCAGGGATTTGCCAAGCGGCGTCAGCGAATACTCGACGCCGAGCACTCGCCCATCCAACACTTTGCGATGCACCATGCCGTTGCGTTCCAGCTTGCGCAGCGTCTGGGTCAGCACGCGTTGCGTGACGCCATCCAAACGGCGCTTGATGGCGTTGAAGCGCTGCGGTTCACGCAGCACTTCCAGCACCATCATGGACCATTTATCGGCAATCTGATCGAGGACGATGCGGCTTGGGCAGTCGGCGCGGTAAACAAGGTCGGTCGTATCCATCGGTATCCTCCTGCATCCCTGGGATGCTTAAGGTGCGTAATTGACGCCAAGTATGCAAAGTATACCATTCGACACACGGCGTGAAAAACCCGCACTTGTACCCCAGGTAAAAGGACATTGAGATGACAGATACAGATTTCAGCAAGCTCAGGCTGTCTCATGCGCACGGCGTGATGACGATCGCTATCGATAACCCACCGGTAAACGTGCTTGATGTGGCGCTGATGTCGGAAATCAGCCGTTTATTGCTCGCGGTGCGTGACGATCCGGATACGCGGGTGTTGGTGTTCCAGAGCGCGAACCCAGCGTTCTTTATTGCTCACGTCGACATGACCTTGATCGATGAGCCGCACGCCTTCGACGAACTGGCGAGCAACGCGCCGGAGGGGCTAAATCCGTTCCAGGCGTTTGGCGAGCTGCTGCGTAGCCAGCCGCAGGTCACTCTCGTTAAGCTGGCCGGGCTGGCGCGCGGCGGTGGCGCCGAGTTTGTGGCGGCGGCCGATATGGCTTTCGCGGCACGGGAAGCGGCGGGGCTGGCCCAGTGCGAGGCCTTGATGGGCATTACGCCCGGCGGCGGTGCGACGCAGTATCTGACGAGCCGAATGACGCGCGGCCGCGCTCTGGAAGTGATCCTGGGCGCCGATCTCATCGATGCCGCTACCGCAGAACGCTACGGCTGGATTAACCGCGCCTTGCCTGCCGCCGAGCTGGATGATTTCGTCGAGCAGTTAGCGCGCAATATCGCGGCATTGCCTGCGGGGGTGATTGCGGCGGCCAAACAGGCGATGCCTGCACCGGATCTGCAGGCCGGTTTTTATCGCGAGCACGACGCCTGGGCGGGATTGTTCGCACGCCCGGCCGCGGAGCGGTTGATCCGCGGTGGGCTGAAAGCCGGTGCGCAAACCCCGGAGGGGGAGCGCAACCTTGAAGGCCTGCTGCGGCATCTTGCCCGCTAAGGCACCGCCTCGCGCTAGCCCGCCCCCCACTGCGTCAGCAGCGCATGCAGCTTGGCCGGCTCCAGCGGCTTGCGCAGCACCAGATAGCCTTCCTGCTCGGCCTCTTGCAATATCTGCGAGTTGAACTCGCCGCTGACCATCGCGCCGCTCACGTCCGGCAGGCGTTCGAACAGCGCTTTCAGGATGTCGAAACCGCTCTCGCCGGAGCGCAGGCGCTGGTCGCACAGCACGGCGAACGGCGTAAAACCGTCCTCGACAATGGCGAAGGCTTCCTCGGCGGAGGCCGCGCAGCGCACGGTGATGCCCCAGGTGCTCATCAGGCTCTCCCAGGCGGAGGTCACCAAGGGATCGTCGTCCACCACCAGGCAGGCGCCGCGCAGCGGCGCATAGCGGATAGGCGTGGCGGTGTTGTCGTAGGCGGCCGCGGTGTCCGGCGCTTTGTCTTCGCCGATGTATTGCGTGAAGCGCATCCAGAAGCGCGAACCTTTGCCTTCGACGGAGTGCATGCCGTACTTCACCTTCATCAGTTTGGCGCAGCGCGCCACCACCGCCAGCCCCAGCCCGTGGCCGGCGCTGTCGATTTTCCACGCCAGTTCAGGGCGGTAGTAAGGGGAGAAGATTTTGCTTTTCTCTTCGTCGGCGATGCCCACGCCGGTGTCCCACACTTCCACCAGGCACTCGGCGCCGCGTGGGCGGATGGCGATCAGCACGCCGCCCTGTTGCGTATAGCGCAGGGCGTTTTGGATCAGGTTGATCAGCGATTGCCGCACCAGCAGCGGATCGCCCATCACGCTGATACGCCGTCTAGGCCGCCAGGTGCGCAGCGCCAGGGCGCGGCTGTTGGCCTCTTCGCGGAACAGGGTGACTACCGAGTCGAGCAGGGCGCCGATATCCACATGGGTGGCGGCGGTGCGCACGTTGCCGGATTCGATCTTGCTGAGATCGAGCAGTGAATTGAACATCAAATGCACCGAACGCACGCTTTGTTGCAGATCCAGCAGCTGCGGCGTCAGGCTGTCGTCCCGGTTTTTGTGGATGATGGCTTCGATCAGAAAACCCATGGCGTGCACCGGCTGGCGCAGATCGTGGCTGGCGGTGGTCAGGAACTGGTTCTTGTCCAACAGCGCCTGTTCCGCCTCTTCTTTAGCCTGGCGGAACTGCTCCGCCAGGCGCGAGCTTTGCTCTTCGAGCAGCGCCTGCTGAATAAAGAACGCATGCGAGGTTAATGCGTGGCGGTAAATGGCAAAGCCGTACAACAAGTTCAGCATCAGCACGATGAACATCACGTCTTCCAGCCGCCAGATGATGCCGAGGTTCAGCAGCCCCCAGGAGGCGAAGAAAAAGCGGGTAAAGGTGCTGATGACGGGCGTCAGGTGCGTTGCGTTGGCGGCGACGATCGCGGCGATGCTGATATTGAGCAGCAGGAAAAAGTCAAAGTTATGGGTCTGCGGCGTAATTAAATAGAGTGATGAGATCCCCAACCCGTGAATAAACGCCACCTTATTAATGCGCGGCAGCCAGCGGCGCAGCACGGTGTCTTCATCATTTTCTTTGGCCTCATGCAGATAGCGACGATGTCCTATTCGGATCGCCACGGCGCATAGCAGGTAAACGATGATCCAGGTAATGGTTGGGCCGAGTTCATCACCCAGCAAATAAATCCAGATGGCGAACGGAATGCCGACGAAGGGCACGGCGGTGAAGCTGAACACCAGCCGCATGAAGGTGTTGTCCAGCAGGCGGATCTGTGCGCGTGGGGAGATGCCATCATTTTGTAAATGCTGGAAAAACCTCATGACGACGGATCCCGTTTGCCGTGCAACAGCGTGATGGCTTCCACTCGGCTGTTGACGCCGATCTTTTTCAATATATTGCTGATATGCTCTTTGACGGTCGGCTCGGAAATAGACAGTTGCGTCGCAATTCTTTTATTTGGCAGGCCGCGCAGCATCATAGTTAATACGTCTAATTGCCTCGGCGTTAAATTGAATTTATTTAAATGGTCATGGTTGTTTTTAATGGCGGCTTCATTGCCTTCCGGGAACCATTCCTGATTGTTATTCAGCGCAAAAACCGCCCTGGCGAATAATTCTGGCGGTTCATTTTTTAACACGAACCCATGCCCGCCGGCATTGTGCACTTTCTGCCAGATATCGTTATTCTCGTCGCCGCTGACCACCAAAATCCGCACCTGCGGATAACGTTGTTTTACTTCTTTGAGTAATTTCAACGCCGTACCGGAAGAGAGCCAAAAATCAATCACCAGTAAACGCGGTGGGCCATTTTCCCTAATATGGCGGTAACAATTCTCTTCATTGGTCACCACATGCGCCTGTTTGAATCGGCAATGCGTGCTGAGAAAATTGGCGATACCGCTTGCTACCAATGGATGGTCATCAACGACCAACGCATAATCCTGCCCCAAAGGATTCTCCTTTCGCCTTCAAATATCAGATAGGTCTGATGAATTATTATCAACCCTCCCTACTTTAGGAGGGTTTTTTCGTTTAGGAAAGGGAAATATATTATTCGAGGATTTGGATAAGAGAAAACATAAAGCTAATCGGTAATTTTAACTGATTGGTTATAAAGGATAATTTATGAAGAAACCACTTATCGCTTTAACCGTTACGATGATGATAGCCGGTTGTTCCACCCTGAAAACCGATCAGGCCATTCCATTACTGCAGGCGGAAACCGCCAAAATGCTGGGCCTGGGCTCATCGGACGAAATTACCGTGACCAACGTCAATGGCGCACAGCCAGATGCGCTGGGCGGCCAAAAACTTTCTTATCGCGCCACCACGGAAAAAGGCCGTATTTTTGATTGCTCATCGCTGATGATGCCGGGAATTTTAGGTTCGTCGCCGTCGCTGAGCGCGCCGACCTGTACGCCGGTGGTCACGCATAAATAATTCGCTTCGGGGGCGGTATTGCCGCTTCCTGGTTTTCCATCGTCGGAGCGTCAGCGCCGGGGGGCAATAAGCTTTTGCTTCGACGATCACTAAACCGGCGTGCGCGAAATAACGCCTCACACCTCCTCTAGTGTATTGAGTTTTCCTATAACAATAAATTTCGCGACATCACGCTAACGAGTACGGAGATAGCCCGTGAATGACAAGACATCGCACCCTTTAGCGGTTAGTACACCGCTTTCCAAACTTTACCTCGCTCTATTTTCTGCGCCGCTGTTGATGCTGGCGCCCGCCGATATCGCTCGCGCAGACGATGCCATTTTTGACGGCGACTCAAAAATTACCGAATCATTGGCCTACACCGGGGACGTTTACGTCGGCCGCAATCAAAGCGGCAATCTGCTGATCGAGAATGGCAAGATCAGCGCCTATAACATCAATATTGGCCGGATGTTCAACGGCCAAATTCATGAGAGCGTAGTCACGGTCCGCGGGCCGAACGCCGAGCTGAACGCGGTGAACGATCAGTTCGTGCTGCGTGGCGGCCTGAATCTGGGGCGGGGCACCTTGCGGGTTGAAGACGGTGCGCTGGCCAGCGCGAAAGAGATCGTGGTCGGCACCACCCGTGGCTATGACAGCCACCTTATCGCCACCGGCGCCGGTTCTCGCGTCACCAGCAATTTTCTCAGCGTCGGCACCGATTTAGGGGCACGATCCACGCTGGCGATTGAAGACGGCGCGGTGCTGAATACCGCCTTTGACGCACGCATCGGCAATGGCAGCGGGCCGGGCGAGAGCGATATGCTGAGCCCGAAAGCCACGGTCACGGGGGCTAATTCCCAATGGAACGTCGGCCGTGCGCTCACGCTTTACGGCGATCTGGACGTGCTGAACGGCGGCGCGGTCAACGTCGGTAATATTCAGGTGGCGGGCGTCTCCGGCGCGCGTAAAACCGCCGAGCTGACGATCGCCGGCAGCGGCTCACGGTTTACCAGCGGCAGCAGCGTCAACGTCGGCGATTACGGCAATGGCGTGTTGGCGGTCATGGACGGCGGGACATTCTCCGCCGGCGGCAACGAAGTGGTGCTGGGCAAGACCGGTTCCGGTTCTAACCGCGGCGCGCTGATTATCGGCAGCCGCGGCAACATGGATACCGGCACCGGGTTGACCGAGCCGACGCTCGGCGCGGCGGGCGCTGCTGGCACTATCGATGCTCAGACGGCGATCGCCCTGCGGGGCGGATTGTTCCGCAGCTATGTGTACTTTAACCATACCGACGGCAATTACGTCTTCAGCAACAAGATGAGCGGCGAAGGCGAGGTGATCAACACCGCCGGGCACACGACGCTGAACGGCGATCTCACTGGCCTGCAGGCGAACGTCACCGCGCGCGGCGGCAAGCTCATCATCGCCAGCGACATCAATACCCAGAAAGAAGACGATATCTTCGAGATCCAAACCCTCAGCGCCGAGAACGGCGGCACGCTGATCCTCAATGCGACGGCGGGTTCCGACGTCAATAACGGGCAGGGCTACAGCAGCGCCGCGTCGATCAAGGCCGGCGGCACGCTGGGCGGTAATGGCACGCTGGGCCAGACCGAGATCCTGTCCGGCGGCCATATCTCGCCCGGCGACGGCAATATCGGCACGCTGACGCTGAAACGCTACCTGAACTTTATCGGCGAATCCTTCTATGACGTCGATATCGCCGGCGACGGCCGCAGCGATCAACTGCTGGTGGCGGGCAAAACCACCATCAGCGATCAGGCCAAGGTGCAGGTTACGGCGCTGGATCCGCAAACCAGCTATAAAACCGGCCAAAGCTACCGCATTCTGACCTCGGACGGCGGCATTGACGGCCAGTTCGCGTCGGCGGTTTCCAAGTCCGCCTTCCTCGATGTGGCGTTGAACCACAGCGCCAACGCCGTGGATCTAACCATCGCGCAGAAAGACACGGGCGGTGAAAACCCTGGCGGCGAGAACCCGGGTGGGGAAAACCCAGGCGGTGAGAATCCAGGCGGTGAGAATCCAGGGGGCGAGAATCCGGGCGGGGAAAACCCAGGGGGCGAGAATCCAGGGGGCGAGAATCCGGGCGGAGAAAACCCAGGCGGTGAAAATCCGGGGGGCGAGAATCCAGGCAGCGGCAAACCGGGCATTTTCCAAACGGTGGCCGAGAGCGGCAACCAGTGGAATACCGCTGGCGCGCTCTCGACGCTGGCGCAGAGCGGCCCTTCGCTGGCGCTGTATAACTCGCTGCTGCTGCTGAGCGCGCCGGAAGCGCGCGAGGCGTTCAATCAGCTGTCCGGTGAAGTCTATCCGTCGATGCAGTCTAACCTGATCGCCGGCAGCACCCAGCTGTTCAACGTGCTGAACCAGCGCATGCTGCGCCTGTTCGACAATGACAGCCTGCCGATACCGCCGTTGGCGATGTCGCTGGTGCAACCGGCGCAGGCGCAAAACAGCGGCGTTTGGGGGCAAACCTTCAGTTCCTGGGGCAAAAACAGCGGCAACGGCAACGTGGGCAAGCTGGATGGCAACACCACCGGCTTCCTGTTGGGCGCGGATCGCAAGCTGGCGGACCATAACGTGCGCATCGGCGGCTACTTTGGTTACAGCCGCGGCGACTACGACGTCGACAGCCGCCGTTCCAAGGCCGATACCGACAACTACCACCTCGGCCTGTATGCGGCGGGGCAGCAGGATGCGTTCTCGCTGCGCGGCGCGCTGGGTTACACCTGGCATAAGATTGAAGGCAAGCGCAACGTCGATTTCAGCGGCTTCTCGGATCGGCTGAAGTCGGATTATGACGCGAACTCGCTGCTGGCGTTCACCGAAGCGGGTTACCGTTTCGGCCAGCCGGAGATGAACGTCGAACCGTTCATCAACCTGAGCTACATCCGCCTGCATACCGACAGCTTCCAGGAGTCGGGTGGCGCGGCGGCGCTGAGCGTGCGCAATGAAACGATGAACACCTTCTACTCTACGCTCGGGGTGCGCGGCGTGACCGAACTGCCGAAGAACGTCAGCCTTTACGGCTCACTCGGCTGGCAGCACGCCTACGGCGATAAGAACACTTCATCGCGCATGGCGTTTGCCGGCAGCGACGCGTTCGTCACGCAGGGCCAGGCCGTGGATGACAACGTGATGGTGGGCGATATCGGTGTGAGCGTGAAACTGTCGCACGCCGCGACACTGGATGTCGGCTATCAGGGGCAATTTGGCGCCGATACTCGCGTTAATTCGGTCAACGCCAACCTGCGCTGGTCGTTCTGATTTTTCCTCTAGACTTCTCTGGTACTTGCAGGCCCGCTTGATGCGGGCCTTTTTTATGGTGAGAACGCAGTGGCGGCCTGTGGCTGACTTTTATGATGAAAAAGCCCGCGCAAAGGCGGGCTGAGCGAGGGAGAAAGGGCGTTAACGCCCTTTTTTCTTGCGCCCTGGCTGGGTAAAGCGCTTGCGGCCGGCTGGCGCAGCGGCTTTGTCGGCGCCTTTCGGCCCGCCGGCGTTCGGTTTTTTCGCAGGGGCAGATTTGGCCGGGGCTTTCTTCGTCGGTTTAGCCTCGGACGAAGAGCCTTCAATCAGCTTGAACAGCTCAATCAGCTCGTCATCGGTCAGATCGCGCCACTCGCCCAGCGGCAACCCTTTCAGGCTGACGTTCATGATGCGCGTGCGTTCCAGCTTGGTGACCTCATAGCCGAAGTGTTCGCACATGCGGCGGATCTGGCGGTTCAGCCCCTGGACCAGCGTGATGCGGAACACGAACGGCGCCTCTTTCTTCACCTTGCACTTTTTGGTCACGGTGCCCAGCATCGGCACGCCGGCGCCCATGCCGCGAATAAACTCGTCGGTCACCGGCTTGTTGACCGTCACCAGATACTCTTTCTCATGATTGTTGCCGGCGCGCAGGATCTTGTTGACCAGGTCACCGTGGTTGGTCAGAAAGATCAGCCCCTGTGAATCCTTGTCCAAACGGCCGATCGGGAAGATGCGTTTGCTGTGGTTGACGAAGTCGGCGATGTTGTCGCGCTCGCCGTCTTCGGTGGTGGTGACGATGCCGACCGGTTTGTTCAGCGCGATCAGCACCAGATCTTCTTCATTGCGCGGTTCGATCAGCTGACCGTTAACCTTCACCACATCGCCGGCAAATACCTGAGCGCCAACGGTGGCGCGTTTACCGTTGATGAAAACGTTGCCCTGTTCGATGTATCGATCGGCGTCGCGGCGTGAGCAGATGCCACTCTCGCTAATGTATTTGTTCAGACGAATGGATGAGTTAGTCAGCATGGGATCTCCGTAAAACGCGGACTATACATTACCCGGATGACGCTGCGAAGCGAATCATGCAGGGGGGCTGGATAAGGGTATCCTGACCGCGGCTACTACAAAGGTATTTGCAATATGTTTTTTTCGTTTAATTAATTATAGAAAATCGATGAGGATTTTTCTGCAAATTATTCAGGTTATAAATGGATTGTGCCAAATTAAACCATTTAAGCGTTCATGTATAGATTCATTTTAGAAAAGCATTAGGATGAGGAGGGATAAATGAACGCATTAGCCGAGGAAGGGACGTTACGACGTATGACCATGGGGGAAGTTAAATTGGCTCGCCATATATATGGAAGCTCAATTATATATGGTCGTGTATGGATACACTGTGATAGCTATTTCCCGTTTGGCTTACAAAACAGAAGTTATGCCATGGCACCTAATGGCGAGTTATGGTTACGGAGGGAACTCTATAAAGACGATTTTTCTGATAACACGGTTCTGATAGAAGAAAAACATCTTTTCATCCATGAGTTGGGGCATGTATGGCAGCATCAGCATGGACAATGGGTAAGAATGCGTGGGTTGTTTAGTTGGGCGGCTGAGTATAACTATCGTCTTGATAAGAATAAAATTACTGATTACTCGCTGGAGCAACAAGCTTCGATTTTTGCTGATTACTGGCTGCTGTTGGTTTATGGTATTGAAACGTGGCGTTATTATCAACGTCCTGGACGAGTGGGCAAGTACAGGGGAACCGATAGTTTGCGTGACATTCATGCACTTTATCAAAAAATTATTAAGGGATGAGGGGAGCATGAAAAAATATTTGGTTCTATTCACGGCCTGCCTCCTGGTCGGCTGTCCGGGGCCTGGCGATAAGCTGACTCCGCGCTTCCCCGCCGTCGTCACTGCCAAAGATAACCATGTCTGCATTCTTTCTTCTATGAAGGCAGGGGATAATATTCGCTTCGTTCAGATTTATAGCGAATCAGGCGATAAGCTCATTAAAGCTATCGATAATGACGTTTTCTTCGTTGAGCCGGGGAGGTGCATGCCGGTATTCGACTATGCTTTTCGGCCAGGGAAGCGTTATTCCGTCGCCTACGATATACAGACACCCGAAGGTTCGCATTTGATTACCGCCGCATTCATGGTTGTCTCCGACGAACGGGGCAACCTGAGGGTTAACCATTAACGCATGTTCTTAGGTTTAGTTTGTTGGACTGCGTTAGGTTGTAGAATGAAAGGCTATGAAAAAACTTGCCCTGTTGCTCGCTAACGCATTGGCTGTTGTTGGGCTGGCTGTGCTGACAATAAAGCTTTTTCCTGTACCCAGGCTAAACCAGAATCAAACCGCTTGGCTGATTGACGCCAGTGGGTTTTTCCATTTTAACGGTACGGAATGGTTTGGTGCGCTCGTTTTTGGCGCGGTTTATCTGCTGGCCGGGTGTCTGGAATGGCTCTTTATCCGCCAGGTTTTTCAGCGGGTGAGCTGCGGGCACCGCCACTAACTCTCATCACCGTTCCTCCACCTTCACCACCCGGGTATTCAGCGGGGTGAGCGTTTGCCCGGCGCTGCCGATCGGCGTCAGGCGCGGGACGGGGCGGCCGCTGTCGCTTTCCACCAGCGTTGAGTGCGCTTCTCCCTCGGCGAACAGATGATCTTCCCCCCACTGGCGCAGGCCGACGATCACCGGAAATAGCCCGCGGCCTTTCTCGGTCAGCACATATTCCTGATAGGCGCTGCCGTCTGCGGCGGGCACGATCTCCAGCACGCCGTGCGTCACCAGGGCGCGCAGGCGGGTGGCAAGGATGTTCTTCGCCATCCCCAGCCCTTTTTGAAATTCGCTAAAGCGGGTGACGCCGTCGAAGGCGTCGCGCACGATCAGCAGCGACCACCAGTCGCCAATCACATCCAGCGTGCGCGCCACCGGGCACGGCGCGTCTTCCAGGCTTTTACGTTTCACGGCGGTTATCTCCAGCTGCACATTCTGGTTGCATTATAAAACCTCTGCGCCTAAAGTTCATTGGGTTTAATAATGAAACCAGATTGAGGTGTGTAATGAGCGACAAACTGCTGGCTCCCCCCTGTGCGGTGCTAGGGCTCCTGCCGGCCACCCTGGTGCTGCTGCTGGCTGCCGCCAGCGCATTTAGCGTGGCCAACGTTTATTATGCGCAGCCGTTGCTGGACGCCATCGCCCATGATTTTTCCATCAGCCTGGCGGCGGTTGGCATGGTGATCACCGTGACTCAGTTGGGCTGCGCGCTGGCGTTGCTGTTGGTGGTGCCGCTGGGGGATCGGTTGAACCGGCATCGGTTGCTGGCGGGACAACAGCTGGGGCTGATCGGCGCGCTGCTATTGGTGGGCTGGGCGCACAGCGCGCCCTGGCTGCTGGTAGGGATGTTGCTGGTAGGCTTATTGGGCACCGCCATGACGCAGGGGCTGATCGCTTACGCCGCAGCCCTGGCGGCGCCGCAGGAGCGCGGGCGGGTGGTTGGTGCGGCGCAGGGCGGAGTGGTGCTAGGATTGCTGCTGGCGCGCACTCTGTCCGGCGTGCTGGCGGACGTTGGCGGTTGGCGCACGGTGTATTTCTTCTCTGCCGGAGTGACGCTGGTATTGCTGCCGATCCTGTCGCGGCTGCTGCCTGCGCCGCACACCGCTCCCAGCACGCTGAGTTATCCCGCGCTGCTGCGTTCGATGCTGAGCCTGTTGCTGCATGACCGCACGCTGCAAATTCGCGGCATGCTGGCGCTGCTGATGTTCGGCGCTTTCAGCCTCTTTTGGAGTTCGCTGGTGTTGCCGCTGAGCCAGGCGCCGTTCAACTTCAGCCATGCCGCGGTGGGGGCGTTCGGCCTGGTCGGCGCGGTGGGCGCGCTGGCGGCGGTGCGCGCCGGGCATCTGGCGGATCGCGGGCTGGGGCAGGCGGCCAGCGGCGTGTGTCTGCTGCTGTTGACGCTGGCCTGGCTGCCGCTTGGTTTGCTCGGCAGCGGCCTGGTTTGGCTGGTGGCGGGCATCGTGCTGCTGGATCTGGCGGGCCAGGCGATCCACGTGCTGAACCAGAGCATGATCTTCAGCGCGCACCCGCAGTCGCACAGCCGGCTAGTGGGCTGCTACATGCTGTTTTACGCCGTCGGCAGCGGGCTGGGCGCCTTTGCCGGCACCCATATGTACGCCTGGGCGGGGTGGAGCGGCGTCTGCTGGCTGGGGGCGGGCGTCAGCCTGAGCGCGCTGCTGTTTTGGCGGTTGACGCTGCGCGGGATGCCGCCCTCAGCGACGGCGGTGGAGCAGTGAAAGCTGGAAGCCCAGCGCACCACACAGCCGCTGAGGCGCAGTGAAGCCGCTTTCCGCAAAAAGAAGACGGCTGCGCGCCGCCGCCATCGGGTGCCAGTTGCGGCGGGTGCGTTCGATCACTTCCTGCGCCTGCGCCGCCGAATGCCCGGCGCTTTGCAGCCAGTGTTGGTAGTGGCTGGCGGGCAGGCCCTCCGGTTGATAGTCGAACAGCAGCAGCGGTGCGGCGGGGGAGAGGCGCTGCGCCAACTGCTGCAGGAAATCCAGTTTGGCGCCATCGTCGGCGATAAAGTGCAGCACCAATGAGCACACCGCCGCGTCGTGGCGGGTTTGCGGCGCTTGTTGCAGCAAGGTGGGCTGGAAGCTCACCCGTTGTGCGTAACCCGCGGCTTCGGCCTTGGCGCGCGCGGCCGCCAGCATGCCGGTGGAGGGTTCCACGGCGCTGAAACGCCAGCTGGCGTTGGCGGCGGCCAGCGCCGACAGTTCGCTGCCGGTGCCGCAGCCGGCCAGCAACAGCGTGGCGTCATTCGGCAGCGTCTGCGCGAGCGTCGCCGTCAGCAAAGCCTGGGCAAACTGATAGCCGGGCACCAGGGTCAGGATACGGCGATCGTAATCCGCCGCTGCGGCATCGGGGAAGCGAGTATCCGTTTGATGTGGCATAACCTTCCTTGCCAAGTTCATTGAGAGGGGCAAGGAAGGGTATGCTTAAATGATAATGAAATCCATTATCATTAATGAGTTCTGTGACGGGAAAGGCGGCGTTAGCGGGCCGGTGAATGCATCAGGTAATAATCTTCTTCGCCGTCGTTGCCGGTAGAGATGATGCGCCAACCGTGTTTGCGGTAGAACGCCAGCGCCTTTTCATTCTTCACCAGGCATTTCAGCGAGCCGGTGGCGGTGAAGGTGGCTTGCGCTGCCTGCAGTAGCGCACTGCCGACGCCGCGCGGCGGCTGATGGGGATCGACATACAGGTTATGAATGAAGTTGTCTTCGCGGTAGACGGAGACGAATCCCAGCAGCGTGCCGCCGTCTTCCGCCACCCAAATCGCTTCGCCCAGCGTCGCGCCGTCGAAATCTTCCAACTGATAGTTTGAGGTATCGCGCCAGCCGAACGCCGCCTTGCGCGACGCCAGGTACAGCGTGCGCAGGAAGGGGCGATCGGTCTCTTGGTAGGGTCTTATCTGCATGGCATCTCCCGGTGGTTTGTGCTCACTATAGCGCATTGCACCGGGCGTGCACGGCCACAAACGGAAAATGCTAGGCGTCGCCCCAGGCGGGCAGGCGATTGAGCCCGTCGCTCAACTCCTGAGCCAGGTGGCGCACGGTGTCGGCATGCAGGGCGGCCAGCGGTGGATGAAAGTCGGGCGTCCGCAGCGCTTGCGGCGCGCTGGCAAGCTGCGCCGCATACTCGGCGAGAACGCGCCCGCCCTGGCGTTGCACCTCGATCAGCGCCTGGCGTTCGTGCACGGACAGCGCCGCGCCGCCGCCTGCCAGATAGGTGTTGAGCTTTTCGCTGGTCAGCAACAGGCTGCGCGTCTGGTTAAAGATCAGTTGGATGTGCCGGGTGAAGCTTTCATGGTTATCATCTGCCAACTGCCAGGTAGGCTCTAGCGTCACCCGGGCCACCACCGCTTCGCAGCCCTCGATCTTTTGCCAGATGCCGATGGCGTTTGTGTTCTCGCCGCCGAGGAAGCGCGCCAGTTCCCGCAGCACGTTGGCAACCTGCTGCCGCAGCGACTCCCCTTCGTATTCCGGCCACAGCGTGGCGTGAATGAAAGTGGCGAACCCTACCCCCAGCACGATGCCGATCAGGCGATCGCGGATCTCGGTCAGCTCGGTGACCGGGCCAAAGCTTTCCAGCAGCGCCAGGGAAAAGGTGAACAGGATCTGTACCCCTGCATAGCTTATCTTCTCGGAGCCGGCGGCGATCCAGGCGGAGAGGGCGATCACCGGCAGCGTCAGCAGCAGTAAGCCGACGAGGCTGTCGAGGTGAGGCATGATCCACACCACCGAGATCAGCGCCAGCAGGCTGCCGATCGCCGCGCCGCCGAGACGCAGCCGCGCCCGCCGCTGTGTGGCGCCAAGGCTGGGCTGGGCCACGATCAGGCAGCTCAGCATGATGGTATGAATGCCGGGCCAATCGACGGCGGTATAAAACACGTAGGCGACCAGCACGGTCAGCAGCGTTTTCAACGAAAACTGGATGTAAACCGGGTTGGTCAGGGCATCGGGGGTAAAGAAGGGCACTTTTGGCGGTGGCGCGGCCTGCAGGGCGTCGGCGTAGTCGCTGCGGTTGGTGTAGACCTGCAGGAGGCCGGCCATTTCATTGAGCGGCGCCGGCACCTGCGGATCGTCGCTGCCGGCGATCGCGACGGAAAATCGCAGCGCGCTGTCGTGGCTGATCGCGGTTTGCAGCGCGCGGCAGGCGGCGTCTATCTCTTGCGCCAATTGACGCGCGGCCGCGCCGAAAGCCGGCGGCAGCTGATAGGCCAGAATATTCAGCTGCAACACCAGGGTGATCAGCGCCAGATAACCGGGCTCGCTGGCGCGGCAGCGATCGCTGCGCATCACCGAAAAGCGCAGCAGCTTATGCAGCTCGGTGGCGTGCTGCGAGATGGCGCTCAGATCGTGCGTCTCGCCGCCATTGGCCAACATAGCGCGGGTTTCGTCCAACACCGCGTTCATCCGGCCCTTTAGCTGCTTCAGCGGTTCGGCCGGCAGCAGCAGGGTATTGACGATCAGGGTGAGCAGGATGGCGTAATTGATCGCCACCCATACCCACAGCACCAGCCGTATCACCACTTCCGCCTGCGGAGTGAGATCGACAAAGCTTTGCGTGTAGATCACCACCAGCGCCATCAGGAAGAACAGTACCCCAACCTTGGTCACCCGCATCAGGAACACGCTGAGGAAAAACAGCGCGCTGGAGAGCAGGATGCGCAGTATCGGGTAGTCGTAGGTGAACTTCAGTACCAGGATAGCGGCGCCGATCGCCAGCGTGGAGCTGACGAAAAACAGGATGCCGATCGTGCGGGTGATAACGATATTGGACTGCGTGATAAAGAAGACAGCGATCAGCGACAGCGCCAGCCACGGCACCTGCAGCGTCTGCGAGATCACGATGGCGATCGCGCTGGAGAGCAGAGCACGGATCATCAGGTTGATGCGGCTGTCCGAAGGGCGCAGCTCGTCGATCAACGGGGACAGCCAGCCGCGAGACATCGTTTTATTCTTCATGGCGCAGGTTCAGCTTGGCTACCGCCGAAGCGCCCACGCGGAACAGCGCCGGGTTGGGGGCCTCGACCGCGATCTTGACCGGGAAGCGCTGCGACACGTGTACCCAGTTGATGTTGCGCGACACGTTGGGTAGCCCGCCCAGCACGGTGCCGCCGTCGTCGGGCTGCACGCCGTAGCTGATCGATTCCACCTTGCCGCTGAAGGTCTGGCCGGCGTCGCTCATTAAATACAGCGTGGCCGGCACGCCGGGATGCACGCCTTTCAGGTCGGTTTCGCGGAAGTTGGCGACCACGTACCAGTGGCGGGTGTCGATCAGCGTGAACACCGGTTTGGCGCTGGAGGCATATTGGCCGACGGTGGTTTTCAGGGAGGCGATGCGGCCGTCGAACGGCGCTCTCACCTCGGTGAACTCCAGGTTCAGTTTGGCGATGGCGATGTCGGCCTGTACTTCGGCGCGCTGTGCGACCAGGGCTTCGACGCCGCTGACGGCGGCTTCCGCCTGTTTCGCCTGCAGCAATGCGGCCTGCAATTCCGCCTGCGCCGAGCGCTGGGAGGTGCGGGCGGTTTCCACTTCTTCCGCCGAAACGTAGTTCTTGCCGAGCAGCTTTTGCCGGCGGTTAAGGGTGTCGGTCGCCTGCGCCACCAGCGCCTGTGAGCGTTTGACGATGGCGTTCATCGATTCGGCGTTGTACTGCTGTGCGTTGACCGAACGCTGCGTCAGCTTGATCTGTTCATTCAGCGTGATCAGGCGCGCTTCGCTGGCCGCCAGCGCGTCCTGGTAAGGGCGCGGATCGATGCGGAACAGCAGATCGCCTTGCCGCACTTCCTGGTTGTCGCGGATCGGCATCTCGACGATGCGACCGTTCACCTCCGGCACCACGTCGATGGTGTCGGCATAGGCGTAAGCATCGTCGGTACTGGGGGCGTTTTCCACCCGCCAGACGACGACGGCGGCCACGATGAATGTCAACGCCAGGATGGTAAGCACCAGCAGTCTGCGCCGGTTTGGGGTGTGTGGTTGGGTCATGGCGTCAGTCTCAGTGGGGGAAAACCAGTAACCAGATCAGCATGGCGATCAGCGCGGTCAGCGCCGGATACGTCAGCAGTTGCGGCGCCAGCCAGGCGCGTTTTTCCGGGGTGCGCAGCAGCAGGTGGAGCGCCACCATACCCGCCACGCCGCCGCACAGGCAAAACAGCCAGTCGGGGAACGAAGCGCCGAACACCACTATCGACGGTGCCGGCGAGCACCCGGTGAGCAACAGCGCGGTCAGGCAGGTGATAAGCAGTTTTTTGTCGGGCATAGGGCATTCTCTGACGATTGGCTTGGGCGACGGGCCGAATGAAATGACTCTTTTTCAGTGAGTGAGGTCACTGTTTGTCTTCCCCACGCTTGCGTCAGGGTAAACTAGAATAAATACTCTACTCTAAACTAGAGGGATTAATCTAGTTTTTTGTGTCGCCCTGCCTTCGTAGCGGCAAATGGGTATAATGCGTTGATGACAGCGGGCAGAAACGAATATGCAAATCGACGAAAACATCACCGGGCGAGAGCCACAGCAGGAAAGAGGGCGGCAACGCGTACAAACCATTCTGGATTCGGCGGCGGCGATCGTGGCGCAGGACGGCCTGGCGGCGCTCAGCATGCAGCGGCTCGCCAAGCACGCCAAAACCTCCATCGGTTCGATGTATCACTTTTTTCCCGATCGCCACGCGGTGATCAAGGCGCTGGCAGATCGGCATACCGAGTCGATTGAGGCGCTGGTGCGCGACATGGCGTTGGCCAGTGACGATGAGTGGCGGCGCCTCTCCGCTGAAGCGGTGATCCAGCGGCTGTTTTCACCCTATGCGCAGTACCTGCGTGAGCATGCCGACTACCTGCCGGTGATGCGGGAAATG
This sequence comes from Serratia bockelmannii, assembly GCF_008011855.1. GTDB lineage: Bacteria > Pseudomonadota > Gammaproteobacteria > Enterobacterales > Enterobacteriaceae > Serratia > Serratia bockelmannii. The sequence continues at coordinate 1,601,169 of NZ_VOUX01000033.1, read as the reverse complement.
AACCTGCCGGATGAAAAGTCCAGCTTCCTGACGCTGATCGCTAGCGTGTTGCAGCTGCGCCGCCCCGAGACCGCCGAAGCGGAGATCCTGCAGCAAACCCGGCTGTTGCAAAGCCTGGTGGCCGGTACGCTGCACCATATCTTCAAGACGGCGCCGCAGAGCGTGGCGTTCACGCTGGCGGAGCTGCCCGGCGTGCTGAGCCTGTACCTGACGGGAAAAGAGGGAAACATCGCTTAGGCGCGAGTCAATTTATTCGCTTGTTTGTCCGCGCCGCCGCTGGCATGATCCCCTGCAGGGATTAACGCAACGTTGATCACAACCTATTGATTTTCATGACTCGGGGTGCCCTTCTACGTGAAGGCTGAGAAATACCCGTATTACCTGATCTGGATAATGCCAGCGTAGGGAAGTCACGGCCGCCCAGCCGGCGCCGCCTTCTTGAACGCCGGTTGGGAGGAATATGATCGCTCGACCTGATGCACTACCCGGCGCGCGCGCCGCGGCCTGTCTGACCCAATTCCAACAGCGCCCTTCGCTGATCCACTGCCTGACTAACGAAGTGGTGCAATCGCTGACCGCCAACGTGTTGCTGGCGCTCGGCGCTTCCCCGGCGATGGTGGTGGAGCCGCAAGAGGCGGCGCAGTTCAGCGCGCTGGCCGACGGCCTGCTGATCAACGTCGGCACCCTCAACGCGCTGCGTGCCGAATCGATGCGGGCGGCGGTGGCCGCCGCCAATCGGGCCGGCAAGCCCTGGACGCTGGATCCGGTGGCGGTCGGCGCGCTCTCCTACCGCACCGCCTTCGCCAAACGGCTGCTGGACGAGAAACCGGCGGCGATACGCGGCAACGCCTCGGAAATCATGGCGCTCAGCGGGTTGCTGGCCAGCGGCCGCGGCGTGGACAGCGGCGACGATTCGCTGGCGGCATTGCCCGCCGCGCGTGAGCTGGCGCAGCGCAGCGGCGCGGTGGTGGCGGTCACCGGCGCGGTGGATTACGTCACCGACGGCCAGCGCGACTGGGCGATCGAAGGCGGTTCCCCGCTGATGACGCGGGTAGTGGGCACCGGCTGCGCGCTGTCGGCGGTGGCGGCGGCGTTTTGCGCCCTGCCGGGCGATCGCCTGGATAACGTGGCGACCGCCTGCCGAGTGATGTCTCACTGCGGTGGCCTCGCGGCCAGGCAGGCCGCCGGGCCGGGCAGCTTTACGCCGGTGTTCCTTGACGCGCTGTATCAGCTGCGTGGGGAGGATCTGTGATGAAACGCATTAACGCCCTGACCATCGCCGGCACCGATCCCAGCGGCGGCGCCGGCATTCAGGCCGATTTGAAGGCTTTCTCGGCGCTTGGCGCCTACGGCACCTCGGTGATCACCGCGCTGGTGGCGCAGAATACCCGCGGCGTGCAGTCGGTGTATTACATCGATCCGGCGTTCGTCGCCGCGCAGCTGGACTCGGTATTCAGCGACGTGCGCATCGACAGCGTCAAGATCGGCATGCTGGCCAACGCTGACATCGTGCAGGCGGTGGCCGAACGGCTGCGCCATTACCGGCCGGAATTCGTGGTGCTGGACACCGTGATGCTGGCGAAAAGCGGCGATCCGTTGCTGGCGCCGGAGGCGGTGGCGTCTATTCGGCGCGAGCTGTTGCCGCTGGTGTCGATCATTACGCCGAACCTGCCAGAAGCGGCGGCGCTGCTGGCGTGCGCGCCGGCGGAAGATGAAGCGCAGATGCGTGAGCAGGGGCGGGCGCTGCTGGCGATGGGCTGCCGGGCGGTGCTGATGAAGGGCGGCCACCTGAGCGAAAGTGAGAGCCCGGACTGGCTGTTTACCGCAGAAGGCGAGCAGCGCTTTACCGCGCCGCGCGTCGCCACCCGCCACACCCACGGCACCGGTTGCACGCTCTCGGCCGCGCTGGCGGCGCTGCGCCCGCGCCATGCCGACTGGGCGGCCACGGTGGCCGCCGCCAAGGACTACCTGCAACACGCGCTGCAACAGGCGGACACCCTGGAAGTGGGGCACGGCATCGGGCCGGTGCATCATTTTCACGCCTGGTGGTGAGTCAACTTTTTGCCGCAACCGTGGTCTGACTAGTTCAGGCCCGGTTTGACGGGCGAAACCTGATTTAACCTAGGGAGAAGGACTATGACGGGACACCAGGCGCTGCGTTGCGCCCTCTTCGGCGCACTGCTCAGCTTCAGCGCGGGCAGCTTTGCCCAGCAGATCGTCACCACGTCGGATTTGATTCAGCAGCCGGGGTATCAGGCCAGCTGGCAAAACATGGTGAAAGGCCAGGCGCGGATGCCGGGCTGGGCGCGCAAGGGCGTCGGCACCTCTACGCCGGCGCAGAACCTGAGCTGGAAGGGCAAAGAGTATCTGGTCGGCAACCTGTGCAAGCCGCACGACTGCGGCAACAACTTTTTGATCGTGGCGTTCAGCGCGGATAAATCTCAGGCCTGGGGCGTGCGGGTGGAAGTGGAAGATCGGCCGGAAGCCGTCGATCATCCGAAGAAGTATGCCAAGTACCAGTGGCTAGGCAAGCCGAATGACGACATGAAAGCGCTGCTGAAGCAGCAGTTCGAGAACAATCCCGATTGGAAATGATCTGACCGGGGGCGCCTGTGATGGCGCCCCCGGCGTTGATCAGCCGATGCCGGCCTGATGCAGATCGTGCAGGTTGAGCGCCCCCACCAACACACCGTCCATATCGACCACCGGGGCCGCGCTGATGTGCTGTTCGTGCAGCGCTTCCAGCGCCTCGCCGGCGCGCCACTGCTCCGGCAGCCGATAGCCGGGGCGGGTGATCGCCGGGCTGAGCGGATCCTGCAGGCTGTTGCCCTTCACCAGCCAGCGGCGCAGGTCGCCGTCGGTAAATACGCCCACCACCCGCTGCTGCGCGTCGCAGACCGCCACCAACCCGAGCCCGGTGCGGCTCAGTTCCAGCATCGCTTCCATCACGTTGGCGCTTTCGCTCACGCGCGGCAGGCGATCGCCGGTGCGCATCAGGTGATGCACGCGGTTCAGCAGGCGCGCGCCCAGACTGCCGCCCGGGTGCGAGCGGGCGAAGTCTTCCGCGTTGAAACCGCGCTGGCGCATCAGCGCCATCGCCAGGGCATCGCCCATCATCAGGGTGTTTACCGCGCTGGAGGTGGGCGCCAGCCCCATTGGGCAGGCTTCTCGCTCGACGCCTATATCCAACACGCAGGCCGCGGCCTGCGCCAGCGGCGACTCTTTGCCGCCGGTAACGGCGATCACCGGAATACCGTTCTCCGCCAGCAGCGGCAGGATCAGGTCCAGCTCTTTGGCGCGGCCGGAGTAGGAGATGAACACCACCACGTCGTCGGCGCCGATCATGCCGAGATCGCCGTGCAGCGCCTCCGCCGGGTGCACGAAGAACGACGGCGTGCCGGTGCTGGCCAGCGACGCGGCGATCTTCTTGCCGATATGGCCGGACTTGCCGATGCCGGAAATCACCGCTTTGCCACGGCAGTTCAGCAGCAGTTCGCAGGTGCAGACGAAGTTGTCGTCGAGGCGCGCCAGCAGGCGCTGCGCTTCGGTCAGCTCGATCTCCAGCGTTTCGCGGGCGAAGGCGAGCAGGGCGTTGGCGTTACTCATCGGGGTCTCCTACCAGAAGGATATTGATGCCTTTCGCCTGCAGGGCGGCGAGGTAATCGGGGTTGATGTCTCGGTCGGTGATCAGCGTGTCGACGGCGCTGAGTTCGCACACCACGTTCGGGCTCTTGCGGCCGAATTTCGAGGAGTCTACCAACAGAATAATGCGGCCGGCGGCTTCGCACATCGCTTTGCTGACGTTGTGCACTTCGTTGAAAGTGGTGACGCCGGCGTTGAGATCGACGCCGTCCGCGCCGATAAACAGCTTGTCGAAGCTGAACTGCTGGAACGCCGATTCGGCCAGGCTGCCGTGGAACGAGGCCGATTTTTTGCGGTAGGTGCCGCCTGGCATCAGGATGGTCTGATCGTTGTCCAGCTCCACCAGCGCGTTGACGATGGTCAGGCTATTGGTCATCACCGTGATGTTATTGAACTGCGCCAGGTGCGGCACCATCTGCAGCACCGTGCTGCCGGCGTCGAAGATCAGCGAGTCCCCGTCGGCGATCAGCGCCACAGCGGCGCTGGCGATGTGGCGCTTTTTCTCGGTATTGATATGGGTTTTGCGGTCGATCGGCTGATCGCCGTCGTCGCGGCTGAGCACCACGCCGCCGTAGGTGCGGATCACCTCGCCTTCGTCTTCCAGCAGGGTGAGATCCTTGCGGATGGTGGTGCCGGTGGTGGAGAAATGCTCTGCCAGGGCGTCCACTGCCGTTTTGCCATGCCGCTGCAGATATTCAAGGATAGCGGCCTGCCGCTGCTTTGGTTTCATCGCGATTCCCGTTCACAAGAGTGGGGCATTTTCCCTCGCTGAATAATTCACTATGAAAGGTAATGCCTTTTAATATGAAAATATCACGATTTGGGTTCAATCGCTAACGATAGTGCAGACTGGCATGCGCGATCCTCGGGGAAGATCACATCCGGGCGCAAATCCCGCTGATGCAAACCGTGCAATCGAGGCAGCGGGCGGGGCCGGGCGAAAACGGTCAGGCCGCGTAGCAACAGGCTGCCGCACACCCGCCGATCGGCATCGAAGGCCAGCGCCAGCACCACCCGCGGGCGGAAACGGCCGCCGGAACGGCCGACGCCGACGGCGCCCAGTTGGCACAGGCCGTCGAAGGCGCGATTGAAGCGCTGCAGTTGCCACCAGCCGAAGGCGATTTGCAGCAGCCAGGCCAGCAGCGCGAAGGCGATCAGAGCTTGAGTCATGGGATTCTCCTTAGGCCCCCTTCGGCGGAAGGGGGCGTCGATGGCGTCAGAACATCACCTGGCCGCCGGTGATGTTGATCGACTGGCCGGTGCAGTAAGAGGCCTTGTCGCTGGCGTAGAACAGCAGGGTGTTCAGCACGTCCTGGTAGTCGCAGCCGCGTTTCAGCGGCACCTTGTCGATGTAGTACTGCTCCACCTGTTCCGGCGCGATGCCCAGTTTTTGCGCGTACTGCGGCAGCAGCGACTGGAACATCGGCGACTTCAGCAGGTTGCCAAGCATCAGTGAATGCACGGTAATGCCGTACTCCGCCAGATCGAGCGCCAGCGACTGCGTCAGCCCCACGCCGCCGAACTTGGCGGCGCTGTAGCCGGAGTTGTGCTTGCTGCCGACCTTGCCGGACTTGGAATTGATCTGAATGATGCGCCCGGCGATGCCGTCGCGGATCATCAGGCGCGAGAATTCGCGGGCGCAGAGGAAATAACCCACCAGGTTCACCTGCAGCGAGCGGTCGAAGTCGCCCAGCGGGAAGTCGGTGATCGGCGCCGCCTTGGCGATGCCGGCGCTGTACACCAGCAGGTTGGCCTGGCCGAATGCCCGGTCAACCGCCGCCGCCAGCGCGATCACGCTCTGTTCGTCGGTGGCGTCGGCCTGAAAACCGCAGGCGCTGCCTGCGCCAAACGCTTCGTTGATCTGCTGTGCCACCTGATTGGCATTGTCGGCGTTCAGATCGGCCACCGCCACCCGATAACCGGCCTGCGCCAGCCCGTGGGACAAAAAGGCGCCTAACGTTTGGCCGCCGCCAATCACTACAGCTACTTCAGACATGGTCTACTCCTTATGCGATAAATGACAGCGTGCTGCCCAACGGGATATCGGTCGGCGTCGGGCCGGATACGTGGATCGAGCCGGGGAATTCGGCTTCGGCTTCGCCGTCGAAGCGCACGGTGATGTGGCCCAGCTCGCGCAGATTCTGCGTGGCGACGCTGCCGACGGCGGTGATGGCGTAGCGCTGCTGCGCCAGTTCCATCACGCCGCCGACCTGCAGCTCACCGGCGGTCGCGCCGTGGCGGTGGATGAAGCAGAACTCTTCGATATCCGCCGGCGCGCCTTCACGGAAGGTGATCAGCATGTTGTCCAGCAACGCGTCGCGGGCGCAGCCGCCGATCTGCGTGATGGTGGTATGAAAAATGGTGTGCATAAACGTCTCCCTGGGAATCAAATTATTGATAAATGAAGGCCGAGGCGGCCCAGGCGATCAACACCGTCGGCGCGCCGGTCAGGAAGCGGCCGACCAGCACTGAAGGCACGCCGACCCGCACGGTGTCCTGTTTGGCTTCCGCCAGCGACAGGCCGACCGGAATGAAGTCGCAGGCGGCCTGCGCGTTGATGGCGAACAGCGCGGGCAGCGCCAGCTGCGGCGGAATATGGCCGAGGCCGATCTGCACCCCGACCAGCACGCCGATCACTTGGGCGATGACCGCGCCGGGGCCGAGGAACGGCGACAGCAGCGGGAATGAGCAGATCAGCGCCAGCGTCACCAGGCCGATCGGGCTGTTGGCGAGCGGCGTCAGGCCGTGAGCGATAAAGTCTCCGAGGCCGGAGGCCATGATGATGCCGATCAAGGCCGAGACGAACGCCATAAACGGCAGGATGGTCTTCAGCACGGTGTCGATGGTGTCGCGCCCGGCCTGGAAGAACACCGCCACCACCGATCCCATGCCCATGCCGACCTTCGCCAACAGCCCGTCGCTTTGCTCGGTGATTTTCTTGCTGGTGTCGTAGTCGCGCGCCTTGGGCGGCGCTGCAACGGCGGCGGCGGGTTGGCTATCTGCCGCTTCGATTCGGCTGATGTTGTGGTCGCGCACGCCGGAGACATAGATGTCTTCGAGGATAAACTGCGCCAGCGGGCCGGACTGGCCGGTGGCGTGGATGTTGACTGTCGGAATGCGGCGTTTCGGGTACAGGCCGCAGCGCAGGGTGCCGCCGCAGTCTATCACCGCCACGCCGATCTCTTCCGCCGGCGGCTCGCCCTCTTTGAAACCGTCGACGGCGGGCCAACCGGTCAATTCGCTGAGGCGATCGACGATCGAAGGCCGGGTGCCGGCGGTGATGTACACCACTTTCTTGCCGGGTTCGATCGGCAATTCCAGGGGGCCGCCCCAGCCGCTGGCGCCTTTTTCAATACGGATATAAGCACTCATGCTGCACTCCACGAATTAAAGTTGCACCTGGCGATCCAGACGGATGCCCATCTTGCGTTCGAACAGGCTGGTGGTCAGATCGGTGATCCAGCCGCGGAAGAAGTTGGTGAACAGCCCCACCAGGAAATAGCTCACCGCCAGCGGGCCGAGCGGCAGGCCGAGGGTGGTCAGGCCGCTGGCGATACCGAGGTAAACGAACAGCTCGCCGGGGTTGATGTGCGGGAACAGGCCGTTCATCGAGTGGCAGCTGTAGGAGGCCGCCGCGTAGTAGCTCGGCTTGTATTTCTCCGGCATGAAGCGCCCCAGGCTGAGGGTCATCGGGTTGCAGAAGACAAAGGTGCCGATCAGCGGCAGCAGCAGATAGCGCGAGACGGGGTTGCCCGCGCAGCGCTGCGCCAATCGTTCGATACGTTCCTGGCCAACAAATTTGATCAGCGCGTTCATGATTACCAACAGGCTGATCAACAAAGGTAAAATGCCGGTCACCATGCCGACAAACACTTCACCGCCTTTCTGAAACAGGCCGATAAACCACTCGGCGCCGTGGGTGATTAGCTCAATCATTATGTTCTCCTGTAATGGACTGATATGGCCTGGAGCGAACGGCGGCTCTGTCGCCATGGGCCTTACAGTAGTCACTTTGTTGGGCTATTTGTTTTAAATAGATCACAATTTGAAAGATAAATATTTTATTTTGAAAGTTTAAGGTGAAAGAAAGAGAAGGTTGACGGCGTCGGGTTTAGGGGGACGGGCACAAAAAAGCCCGGCGAACCGGGCTTTGGGACAGGCGGTCTGTCACATCAGGCGATGGTGACCTTCTTGTCCAGGTAGGCGTCTTGCACGGCGTTGATCAGCGCCACGCCGTCTTTCATCGATTTCTTGAACGCCTTGCGCCCCAGGATCAGGCCCATGCCGCCGGCGCGTTTGTTGATCACCGCGGTGCGCACCGATTCCTGCAGGTCGTTCTCACCGGCGGCGCCGCCGGAGTTGATCAGTCCAGCGCGGCCCATGTAGCAGTTGGCCAGCTGGTAGCGCACCAGATCGATCGGGTGATCGGTGGTCAGTTTGTTGTAGACGCGATCGTCGGTATAGCCGAATTTCACCGCACGGTAGCCGCCGTTGTTTTCCGCCATTTTCTGTTTGACGATGTCGGCGCCGATGGTGGCGGCGATGTGGTTAGCCTGGCCGGTCAGATCGGCGCTGGAGTGGTAGTCCACGCCGTCCTTGGTGAACGCCGGGTTGCGCAGATAGGCCCACAGCACCGTGACCATGCCCAGCTCATGCGCGCGCTCGAAGGCGATCGAGATCTCTTCGATCTGGCGGCGCGACTGCTCGGAGCCGAAGTAAATGGTGGCGCCGACCGCCACCGCGCCCATGTTGAACGCCTGCTCGACGCTGGCGTACAGGGTCTGGTCGTACTGGGTCGGGTAGCTCAGCGTTTCGTTGTGGTTGAGTTTGACCAGGAACGGGATCTTGTGCGCGTAGCGGCGCGATACCGACGCCAGCACGCCGTAAGTGGAGGCGACGCAGTTACAGCCAGCTTCAATCGCCAGCTCGACGATGTTCTTCGGATCGAAATACAGCGGGTTGGCGGCGAACGAGGCGGCGGCGGAGTGCTCTATGCCCTGATCGACCGGCAGGATAGACAGGTAGCCGGTGCCGGCCAGGCGGCCGTGGTTGAACAGGGTTTGCATCGAACGCAGCACGCTGTTGGGGCGGTTGTTATCGATCATTACGCGGTCGACGAAGTCGTCGCCCGGCAGGTAGAGATTCTCGGCGGGGATAGTGGTACAGCGGTGTTGCAGCAGATCTTCCGCTTCCTTTCCTAGCAACTGCACAATATCAGTCATGATTCACTCCCGATTAAGCTTCTTCATACACCGGCAATGCAAGGGTTTTTGACCACCGGCGCAGTAAAAAAGCGGTGATTGAAGCTGTAAAGCGATGCTACCGAACTTGATCCGGCAAGGACAAACAATAGATGCGATTGAGAGGAAATGCCATTGGCGTGGCCAAATACGCGGGGGCGATCGCCCCCGGCGCGCTAAGCGATTGATTATTCGATCTCGAACCACTCGGTGTTCTGCAGGGCGATCGGGGTGATGGAGTAGATCATCTCCTGCAGGTGATCGTGGATGGCGCGCTCCGCCGCCTCGGCATCGCGCGCTTTCAGCGCCTCGTAGATGCGGTAGTGCTGCTTGATCAGGCTCTCCGGCGGCGAGACTTCGCTCAGGCTGAGGAAACGCACTCGATCCATGGTGGCCTTGATGGTTTCGATGGTCTCCCACGCCAGCGGGCAGTCGGCAAACTGGGTCAGCAGTTGGTGGAATTCGTCGTCCAGCGCCAAAAACTCGCGCGTTTGCCCGTTCTGCGCCGCCAGCGCCTGGCGGTGCAGATTATGCTCCAGCGTCATCAGCTGCGCCGGGGTGGCGCGCTCGGCCGCGCGGCGCACGATGGCGCATTCCACCGCCTGACGGATAAAGCGCCCGTCGGCCACGCGCTTGGCGGAAATCTTCATCACGAAGGTGCCGCGCTGCGGCAGGATCTGCACCAGGCCGGCCTCCGCCAGCTTGATGAAGGCTTCGCGCACCGGCTGGCGCGAAACGCAAAAGCGGGTAGAAATCTCTTTCTCGGACAGCAGGGTGCCGGGGGGGATGGTGCAGTCGACGATATCCTTGCGCAGGAAGCGATAGATCTGTTGGTTGACCGGGACGTTGTTGGTGAGGCTGTACGTTTCAGACATGGCGACAATCAGGCATCTGGCTGGAATTCGAATGCCACCATACTAGCAGATTATTGGTTAAGGGCGGGGGGATAAATCCGCCCGCCGAGCAGGGTAACTCAGTGATGCCAATCCTGATATTCCTGCTTGCGCCGCGCTGGCGCAGTTTCCGGCATCAGGCTCAGGCCGATGGCCGACACCACGCCCAGCACCATCATGTACCCCGCCAGCCCGTAGTAGTGGCCGCCGGTCACCTGCAGGATCTTCACCGCCAACAGCCCGAGAATGCCGCTGCCGATCAGCGAGCCGATCTGCCAGATCAGCGCGATGCCGCTGCAGCGCACGCGGGTGGGGAACAGCTCCGGGAAGTAAGAGGCCTGCGGCGCGTAGCACATGCTGTGGCCGAAGGTCAGCACCACGATCATGGCGATCTGCGTCACCCAGAAGCTATCGAGGTTGATCGCCATAAAGAACGGCACGATGCACACCACCTGCAGCAGCGCGCCGGCGATGTAAACCGGTTTGCGCCCCAGCCGATCGGAGAGGCGGCCCATCAGCGGAATGGCGAAAATCTCCAGCAGCACCGCCACGATCATCGCCTCCAGCAGAATGGTTTCGTTGAGGTGGTTGGCCTTGCCGTAGGCCAATACGATCACCGTGAACATGGCGAAGGCGCAGGCTTCGATCAGCTTGGCACATACCCCTTTGCCGATAAGGCCGGGATAGCGGCGGGCCACTTCCACCACCGGCCGGCTCTCCACCGCTTTGGTGGCGCGGATCTGGGTAAACACCGGCGATTCGTCGATCCTCAGGCGAATAAACAGCCCGACCAGCACCAGCAGCAGGCTGAGCAGGAACGGAATGCGCCAGCCCCAGTCCAGCATCTGCGCCGGTGACAGCACGGCGGTCAGCAGCGCGAACAGCCCGGACGGCAGCAGGAAACCGGCGGGCGCGCCGATCTGCACCCAACTGGCGTAGAAGCCACGCTGGGGCGGCGGCGCATATTCGGCGGTCATCAGCACCGCGCCTGCCTGTTCGCCGCCGACGCCGAAGCCCTGCAGCACGCGGATAAAGATCAGCGCGAGCGGCGCCCAGATGCCGATCTGCTCATAGGTGGGCAGCAGGCCGATGCAGAAGGTGCCGAGGCCGACGATCAGGATGGTGATCACCAGCGCCTTCTTGCGGCCGACCTTGTCGCCGATATGGCCGAACACGATGCCGCCCAGCGGGCGCGCCAGGAAACCGACCGCGTAGGTGGCGAAGGCCGCCAGCGTGCTGATCAGCGGATCGGCGCTGGGGAAAAACAGCTGGCCGAAGAACAGCACCGCGGCGGTGCCGTAAGCGAAGAAATCATAATATTCGGCGGCGGTGCCGATGGCCGAAGCGCTGGCGACGCGCCGCAGCAGCGGTTGATTGCCGGTATTGACGGCGTTATGCGTGGTGACGGTCATCGGAAACCTCCCGGTCGGTAAGCGGCAGAGCGGCGACGGCGGCTTTGGCCCCCTGGCTCAGCAGTTGATGATAAGCGTGGCTGACGGCGCGGACGAAGTCAGGCGAATCGGGCAGATCGTGGCCGAAGACGCTGTCGAGCTGCAGCAGCGCCAGGACGCGGGGCCGGCCTTCCTCGCTGCCGGCGACCAACGCGGCGAGGCGCTCGCGCAGCGGGTCGCTGATGGCGATCGGCTTGCCTTGTTCATCGCGGCCGCCGACGTAGCGCATCCAGCCGGCGACGCCCAGCGCCAGGCAGTCGAAGCGGCTGCCGCGCGCCAGATGCCAGCGGATCGCGTCCAGCAGCCGTTGCGGCAGCTTCTGCGTGCCGTCCATGGCGATCTGCGCGGTGCGGTGCTTCAGCGCGCGGTTGCGGTAACGCTGCAGCAGCGAGTCGGCATACTGCGCCAAATCGACGTTCGGCACCTGCAGGGTCGGCGCCTGTTCCGCCAGCATCAGGTGACGGGCGGCGCGGACAAAATCCGCATCCAGCATACAGTCGCCGACGTGCTGATAACCGGCCAGATAGCCGAGGTAGGCGAGGAACGAATGGCTGCCGTTCAGCATGCGCAGCTTCATCTCCTCATACGGCAGCACGTCGCTCACCAGTTCGGCGCCGGCCTTTTCCCAGGCCGGGCGCCCCTGAGGAAATCGGTCCTCAATGACCCACTGGCTGAACGGCTCGCAGGCCACGCTGACGTCATCCTCGACGCCGCCCAGCCAGGTGCGCAACTGTCGGCGGGCCTCCGGCGTTACCGCCGGCACGATGCGATCCACCATGGTGGAAGGGAAGGCGACCTCTTGACGCACCCAGTCGGCCAACGCCGGATCCTGCCGCTGCGCCAGTTCGACCAGCACCTGGCGCGTGACCCGGCCGTTAGCCGGCATGTTATCGCAGGACATCACGGCGAACGGCGGCAGCCCGCGTTCACGGCGCAGGCGCAGCGCCGCCAGCAGCAGCCCCGGCGCCGACTGCGGCTGTGCCGGGTGGGCGATATCGTGCGCGATCGCCGGGTGTTCCTCCATCAGCCGACCGCTGGCGGGGTGGTAGCAATAGCCCTTTTCGCTGATGGTCAGCGAGACGATGGCGATCTCAGGCTGTGTCAGGGCCGCCAGCACCGCCGCCAGCCCGTCGGTTTGCAAGTGCAGCGCCTGGCGAACCACGCCGATGACCCGGCCCCGCCAGCCGTCGTCGTCCATCTCCGCCACCGAGAACAGCAGGTCCTGTTGCCGTAGGTCGGCGATCTTTTGCTGGCCGTGCTGCATGCTGATTTCGCAGTAACCCCAGTCACTGCCGTGCTCGCTGGCCAGCCTGTCGGCGTACATCGCCTGGTGCGCGCGGTGAAACGCGCCGAAGCCGATATGCGCCATGCGCGGTTTCACGCGCTCACGTGCGTAGCCGGGCCGGATAACGGCGGCCGGCAGCGCGCTGTGGTCGGAAAGTCTCATGTTCAATGTCCCTGGAGAGGTAAGCAAAGGGGCGAAGCCGCCCCGTCTGGCGTTAGGGTTTTAAGATTTGCACGCCCGCCGTTGCGCGCGGCGCCTTGATCACCAGCAGCACCAGCAGCGCGCCCAGCGCGGCGACGCCGCCCGCCAGCATAAAGGCGCTGTCGAATTTGCCGGTGTTCTGCACGATGTAGCCGGTGACGATCGGCCCGATGATGCCGGAGACGCTGCCGATCAAATGAATGAACCCGCTGGCGCCGCCGACCCGGGATTTATGCACCACGTCCTGGATAATCGCCCAGTAGAGAGCGCCGGTGATGTAAAGGAAGAAGATCGACACCGACATCAGCATCACCGCCGGCACCACGCTGCTGACAGTGCCTGCCAACGCCACGCACACCGCCGCCGCCAGCAGGCTGGTGACCAGCACGATCTTGCGCGACAGCAGCAATTTGCCGGTGATGTTGAAGATCTTGTCGGAAATATAGCCCCCGAGCGCCAGCCCGACGAAGCCGATGATCCACGGGATCATCGTGGTCAGGCTCATCTCTTTGATGTTCAGGTTGTGCGCCTGCACCAGATACGAGGGGAACCAGCTCAGGAAGAAGAACAGGATGTAGTTGTAGCAGAAGAAGGCGAAGGCGGTGACCAGAATGATCGGCTGCTTCAGGTAGTAACCCAGCCCGTGCGCGGCGTCGCTCAGCGCGCTTTCCTCGCCGAGGTTTTCCTGTTTCAACTGTGCGATCAGCGCCCGTTCTTCGTTGCTGACGCGTTGGCTTTTCGCCGGGTTATCCGCCACCACGAAGAACCACACCAGCATCCAGACGATGCCGATGGCGCAGATGATCATAAACGCCGGCCGCCAGCCGAACGCCAGCGCCAGATAGCCGACGATCGGCCCGGCCACCGCGCCGCCCAACGGTGAACCGGCGCTGAGCAGGCCCATAGCGGTCGCCGCCTGTTTCTTCGGGAACCAGCCGTTGATCATCTTGTTGGCCGAGGCGCAGATCGGCCCTTCGGCCATGCCGAACAGGACGCGCAGGATCAGCATTGAGTAAAAGCCGGTGGCGATCGCCGTCATGCCGCAGAAGATGGACCACAGGCCGACCGCCACGCCCAGCACCAGCGTCGGGCCGAAGCGGTCGACCGCCAGCCCGCCGACGAAGTTGAAGATGGCGTAGCCGAAGAAGAAGCTGCCGAAGATCAGGCCGAACTGTTCGGCGTTCAGCATCAGATCCTGTTCGATCATCGGCACGGTGATCGACAGCGCCACGCGATCGAGGTAGTTGATCATGTAGACCATGAACAGCAGGAACACGATGGTCCAACGCAGGTTTTTAAACATAAAGCACTCCACTGGGTGTCGTTTTAATCGTGATGCTTCGTTGTTTGCACGGGCGGCGGGTGCCGCCCCATGCCCCGATGCTGCCGTGACGTTACTCGAACTGCAGCAGTACCTTGCAGCAGGTGCGCTGATCCCGCTCGAACATCTGCATTGCCCGTTCGACGTCGCCGGCGGGCACGCAGTGGGTGAGTAGCCGCTGCGGGTCTAGCTTGCCGTCCGCCATCCAGGCGATCACCTGTGGGAAGCGCGCGCTGTTCAGGCGCGAGGAGAAGATCGACAGCTCCTTGCTGGTGATGCTCTGCTGGGTCAGGGTGCAAGCGTCGCCGGAAAAGCCCATGATGCCGATGCGCGCCGCCGGCGAAGCCAGCGCGATCGCCTCCGGCAAAATGGCGGGGTGGCAGGCGGCATCGACGATCAGCGTCGGCTGAACGTCGCGCTGCTGCAGCGCCTGCGGCAATGCGGCCTCGGCGTTGTTGAATACTTCGTCGGCACCGTTGGCGCGTGCCATGTCCAGCCGTTCGGCGATGCGATCGACGACCCACACCTGCTTGACGCCGTACACGCCTTTCAGCGTCTGGATCACCGTGAGCCCCATCGGCCCGGCGCCGTAGATCAGCGCGATGTCGTCGGGGCGTGGTTGCAGATGGGCGGTAATGTTGGCGGCGATAGTGAAGGGTTCGATCATCGCGGCGTGGCGATCGCTGATGGCGGCCGGAACCGGATAGGCGTTGCGTGCCGGCACGCAGGCGTAGTCGCTGAAGCCGCCGTCGCGGTGCACGCCGATCACCTGCAGCGAGGTGCAGACGTTGGGGCGGCCGACCGAACAGGGATAGCAGTGGCCGCAGCTCACCACCGGGTCTACCGAGACGCGTTCGCCGAGGCGCGCCGGATCGACGCCTTCGCCTAGAGCATCGATCAGGCCGAAGAACTCGTGGCCGATCACCCGCGGGTAGCGGGCGAACGGGTTATGGCCGTGATAGATATGGACGTCGGAGCCGCAGATGCCGGCGAATTTCACCTTGACCCGCACCTCGCCGGCCGCCGGCTGTGGCAGCGCACGCGTCTGCAGCGCCAGGCGCCCGGGCTGTTCGATCACGACGCTGCGCATGGTGTTTACCAGTTCCATAAGGTGCCATCCTCCAGACGCGCGACCGGCAGGTAGGCCGGTTCATATGGGTAACGGGCCGCCAGCTTCTCATCGAACTCGATGCCGATGCCCGGCTTGTCGCCCGGATGCATATAGCCGTCGTCGAACGTCCAGCTGTGCGGGAACACCTCGAGCATTTGCTCGGAATAGCCCATGTATTCCTGCACGCCGAAGTTTGGCACCCACAGATCGAAGTGCAGCGCCGCCGCCATGCAGATCGGCGACAGATCGGAAGGGCCGTGAGAACCGGTGCGCACCTGATACAGCGAGGCGAAGTCGGCGATGCGCCGCATGCCGGTAATGCCGCCCGCGTGCGTCAGGGTGGTGCGGATGTAGTCGATCAGCTGTTCTTCGATCAGCTGTTTGCAGTCCCAGATGCTGTTGAACACCTCGCCGACGGCGATCGGCGTGACGGTATGCTGGCGGATCAGGCGGAAACAGGCCTGATTTTCCGCCGGCGTCGGATCCTCCATCCAGAACAGGCGATACGGCTCGGCGCTTTTACCAAAGCGCGCCGCTTCAATTGGCGTCAGGCGATGGTGCATGTCGTGCAGCAGGTGCTCGTTGAAGCCGAACCTGTTGCGCACCGCGTCGAACAGTTTGGGGGTGAAATCGAGGTATTTTTCCGTCGACCACAGCTGCTCTTCCGGCCAGTCACCCTTGGTGGCCGGCTCATAGGCCTGGCCTTTGCCCTTGGCCATGCCGTAGGTGGTTTTCATGCCGGGCACGCCGCATTGCACGCGGATCGCCTTGAAGCCTTGTTCTTTATGTTTGGCGTAGTCGTCGAGCACCTCGTCGATCGAGTGGCCGGTGGTATGGCAATACACCATCACTCCCGAACGTGAGGCGCCGCCCAACAGCTGATACAGCGGCATGTTGGCGGCCTTGGCCTTGATGTCCCACAGCGCCATGTCGACGGCGGAAATGGCGGACATGGTCACCGGGCCGCGCCGCCAGTAAGCGCCTTTGTAGAAGAATTGCCAGAGGTCTTCGATCCGCTGCGCGTCGCGGCCGATCAACTGCGGGCAGAGGTGATCTTTCAGGTAAGAGGCCACCGGCAATTCGCGCCCGTTCAGCGTGGCGTCACCGAGGCCGATGATGCCGTCATCGGTGGTGATTTTCAGCGTGACAAAGTTGCGCCCCGGGCAGGTGACGAACACCTCGGCGTTGACGATTTTCATAACCTTCACATCCTGTAGCTGCGGAGAGATAGCGCGAAAATACGCCATGAACTAACTACCATACAAGTATGAATTAATGAATTTGCCGGAGAGGATCACATTTGATCGCGAGTGAAAGCGGATGAACGGAGGGGAAGAAGTGGGGCGCAGCGGCTGCGCCCGACAAGGTCAGCCCAGCAGGGCGCAGTTAGGCGGCAGGCGGCATTCGATGGCCTGCGGCAACACTTCGATGCGGAAATGGCGGCCTTTGAGCGGTTCGCCGTCGAGGTTGAAGGTCATCTCATGCGGCGCGTCGATCTCGAGCCACGGCAGCGCCGCGCTGAGGATGCTGTTGCTCTCTTCGTCGTTGAACAGGGCGGCGACCAGCGCCGGCAGCAGTTCATCGGCGATCAGCAGGCGCAGCTGCAGCAGGCCGTCGTTGATCAGCGCGCTGGGGCACAGTTCCTGGCCGCCGCCGGCCTGCTTGCCGTTGCCGATGCCGATCACCAATGCTTCGCCGGCCCAGCGGAAGTCCGGCCCGCGGATTTCACAGCGGTCGGCCTGCAGCGTATCCATGCGCAGCAAGCCGTGCACGAAGTAGGACACGCCGCCCAAGGCCGCCTTCAACTTCTCCGGTGTCTCGGTGGTGATGCGGGTGCCGAAGCCGCCGGTGGCCATGTTGATGAAGTAGCGCTCGCCGTTGACCTTCGCCAGATCGATCGGCACCGAGCGGCCCTTGATCGCCAGCTGCAGCGCCAGTTCGGGGGATGGGGGGATATTGCACGCCATGGCGAAGTCGTTGGCGGTGCCGAGCGGCAGAATGCCCAGCGCCGGCCGGTTATGCGCCGGCAGCTGCACCAGCGCGGCGGCCACTTCGTTGATGGTGCCGTCACCGCCGCCGGCGACGACGGTGCCGACGCCGAGTTGTGCAGCTTCCGCGACGTAGCGCGCGGCGTCGCCGTGCTCCCAGGTCACGCGCACGTACAGCGTGATTTGCTCTTCGCGCAGCCGTGTGACCGCCTGACGCAGTTCTTCGTTGCCGGCGCCCTTGCCGTTGAGAATAAGCAGGGCGGCTGCATGTGAGTGTTGAGGCATTACCGATCTCCTCCGGCGGAAAACCAAGAATGCCTCAAGATAAACCAGCCTACGCCGCCAAGCCATCAGAATATTCAGCTAATTCCGGTTATTTCCTATTGTGCCGTGAATATGAAGACGATGCGAATTTATCTGAATTTAACCTGACAATAAGCGGAATTTTAATGGCGGCAGGATTAATCGCTATAGCGTTATTTATATATCGATGTGGCGTTATTATTTTTATTAAAATGGATAACGGGAAAACGTAATGAAAAATAGGCGCACCGGCGGCAATGGCGGACCCATAAAGAAAAAGCCAGCCCAAGGGAGATTGGGCCGGCTAAGGAGGTGGTTCCTAGTATTGCTATGCAAATATTTTCGTTGTTCGTTTTAAGCAGCGTGATAGTAACCAAGCTGCGGGCACATTGATGTGATCCAATTCTAATATTTGCTAAAAATCGCCGCCGAATGGCGACGATTGATTGTTAGGCTCCGGCGCTATTTTCTTCCGCCAAATTGCGGATCAGCAATGCATAATTGAGATCAATATCCTGCGGGATCGGCAAATAAACGATATGGCCGTTGCCCGGCGCGACCTCAATCGGCTCGCCTTTCTTATTTTGCATGCTTTCGAGGGTGAACAGCACGTTGCCGCCTGGCGTCATCATCTCGACGCTGTCGCCGAGTGAGAATTTATTCTTCACGTCGACTTCCGCCCAGCCTTCGCGGCGCACGCCGGTGAACTCGCCGACGAACTGCTGGCGCTCGGAGAGCGAAGAGCCGTATTCGTAATTCTGCTGCGCTTCGTGCACGTGGCGGCGCAGGAAGCCTTCGGTATAGCCGCGGTGCGCCAGGCCTTCCAGCGTGGTGAGCAGGGTCGGATCGAACGGTTTGCCGGCAACGGCGTCGTCGATGGCGCGGCGGTAGACCTGGGCGGTGCGGGCGCAGTAGTAGAAGGACTTGGTGCGCCCTTCGATCTTCAGCGAATGCACGCCGAGCTGCGTCAGACGCTCCACGTGCTGGATGGCGCGCAGATCCTTGGAGTTCATGATATAGGTGCCGTGTTCGTCTTCGAAGGCGCTCATATATTCACCTGGCTTTTGTGCTTCAGACAGCATGAACACCTTGTCGGTCGGCGCGCCGATGCCCAGCGTCGGCTCGACGGTCTGCACCGGGATCGGTTCGTGCAGGTGCACGATATTGCCGGTGTCGTCCTCTTTGCCTTCCTCCGCCTTGTACTGCCAGCGGCAGGCATTGGTGCAGGTACCCTGATTGGGATCGCGTTTGTTGATGTAGCCGGACAGCAGGCAGCGGCCGGAGTAGGCCATGCACAGCGCGCCGTGGACGAAGATCTCCAGCTCCATGTCCGGCACTTCGGCGCGGATCTCGGCAATCTCTTCCAGCGACAGTTCGCGCGACAGGATCACGCGGGTCAGGCCCATTTGCTTCCAGAACTTCACCGTCGCCCAGTTAACGGCATTGGCCTGCACCGACAGGTGGATGTCCATCTGCGGGAAGGCTTCGCGCACCATCATGATAAGGCCAGGATCGGACATGATCAGCGCATCCGGGCCCATATCGATAACCGGCTTCAGATCGCGCAAGAAGGTTTTCAGCTTGGCGTTGTGCGGGGCGATGTTCACCACCACGTAGAATTTTTTGCCCAGCGCATGCGCTTCGTTAATGCCCTGCGCCAGATTCTCGTGGTTGAACTCGTTGTTGCGTACCCGCAGGCTGTAGCGCGGCTGGCCGGCGTAAACCGCATCGGCGCCGTAGGCAAAGGCGTAACGCATGTTTTTCAGCGTTCCGGCCGGGGAGAGAAGTTCCGGTGTAAACATAGTGTGTCTCGGTCTGATTTCAGGTCAGCACCACGCCACCTGATGGCGCAGTAAAAGCGGGGGATTGTAGCCGCAGCGCGGCAAGAAATCAGCAGTTAACCGGATTTATTCAAGGGAGATTGATCCCGGTCAAACGGAAAACGCGCGGTGGCGGCCACCGCGCGGGCGAAACGGGGGATCAGGCGCTCAAATCGCGGATATCGGTGGTCGGGCCGTTTTTCGTCACCGACTGGATACCGTTTTTGGCCGCGCTTTCGGAGCTGTACATTTCGCTGACGCCGATCACCTGATGGTTCTTGGCCTTCAGCACAAAATAGGGCTGATTGCTGGCGCTGTGCTTCAGTTCGTACTGCGCTTCGTGCGGTGAATTGGTCTGCACCGAGGCGATGCCGTTCTCCGCCGAGGCTTTGCTGGCATACATCTCGCTGGCCAGAATAATTTCGCCGTTACTGGCTTTCAGGTTGAAGTGGTACTGTCCGTTCTTTGCTTTTTTCAGCTCGTAATGACCGATTGCCATGGTTCTTCTCCTGTAGGTTCCGATTCGTGATGTAAGTGTAGCCAATCGCTTGAAAATCGGCGGCTAAACCTCACAGCAGCTTAGTCGAAAAAATGCGCAGTTTTTTTGCGCCGGCGCGGAGTTTTCATTCGGTGAGCCCGGCGCCGCACGGGAAGCTAAGGAAAGGCGCGGTGATTGCGCAGTGCGCCGCATAATGACAATTACGTGGTTTCATCGAGCAGCATTGCGCGTTACCGTTTGCCCGCTACGTAAAGGTGAGTGAAAAGTGAGCGATAGATCTTGGCATCGACGCGCTGCAGGCATATGCTTTGGCCTATGCCTGCTGTGGAGTGTCGAGATGGAAAGAATCGCCAAGCTGTTTAAAAACGGTAGAAATCAGGCGGTGAGGTTACCGGTGGAATTTGAATTTGATACGGATCGTGTGTATATCCGTCGCGATCGGGAGGGAAACGTGATTTTATCCAAATATCCGGCAAAGCCGGACAGCTGGGCACCGCTGCTGAGCATTATCGCCCAAACGCCGGTGCCGCAAGAGTTTCTTGGCGCGGAAGATCGTCAGCAAGGGGTTGCAGACCGCGATCCATTCTCAGAGGAAGAGTAGGCGATGTACATGTTTGATACCAACACCGTCAGCCACTTGTTTCGGCAGCATCCGCAGGTGCTTAACGTCATGCAAAAGCTCCCGCCTTCTGCCGTATGTATTTCCAGCGTCACGGAGGCGGAACTGCTTTACGGTGTGGCCAAACGGCGGAACAAAGCGTTGCAAAGCATGGTCGAGGCCTTTCTTGCTGCGGTGACGGTCTATGCATGGGATCGCGAGGCCGCCCGCTGCTACGGTGAAATGCGGGCAAACATGGGGAGAAAGGGCAAAATCATGGGCGCGATGGATCAACTGATCGCCGCTCACGCGCAGAGCCGTGGCGCGACGCTGGTGACCAACGATCGCGCATTCGCCATGGTGCCCGGGTTGGCGGTTGAAGACTGGACGCGCTGATTTCCCTCTAAACCCCATTCATCAGCCGGCAGGGCTCGGCTTCCCAGCGGTAGCCCACACCGTATACCGAGCGAATAAAGGATTTTTCCCCGTCGATCAGTTCCAGCTTGCGGCGCAGGTTTTTGATGTGGCTGTCGATGGTGCGGTCGGTGACCACCCGGTAGTCGTCGTACAGGTTGTTCAGCAGCTGCTCGCGAGAAAACACGTTGCCTGGCTGGCTGGCCAGCGTTTTCAGCAGGCGGAACTCCGCCGGCGTCAGATCCAGCAACTGCCCCTGATAGCTGGCCTGGAAGCGCGGTTCATCGATGTGCAGCAGATCATCTTCCCGCGCGTTCTCCTGCGGCCGATAGCTGCGGCGCAGGATGGTTTTCACTCGCGCCACCACTTCACGCGGGCTGTAGGGTTTGCAGATGTAATCGTCGGCGCCGATCTCCAATCCCAACAGGCGGTCAATCTCTTCGATTTTCGCCGTCACCATCACGATGGGCACGTCGCTGAAGCGGCGCAGCTCGCGGCACACCGTCAGGCCGTCGGCCCCTGGCAACATCAGGTCGAGTAAGATCAGCGCCGGCGGATGCTGGTGCACGGTCGGCACCACTTCATTACCGTTGGTCAGCCAGCGGGTGGCGTAGCCCGCCGCCTGCAGATAATCCACCAGCAGCTGGCCCAGCTTGGGCTCATCTTCAACAATCATGATCTGCACGGGTTGATTCTGAATGTCCATCAGGGCGCCTTATTTTTTATCGGGGTAGCAAATTCTACTGTAATGCGCACGCCGCCTAAAGGCGAATGCTCGGCGCGGATTTTCCCGTCGTGCGCTTCCACGATGTTGTGGCAGATCGCCAACCCCAGCCCTGAGCCGCCGCTGGCGCGGTTGCGTGAACCTTCCGCCCGATAGAAGCGTTCGAAAATGCGCGTCAGTTGCTGATCGCTGATGCCCGGCGCGCTGTCCTGCCAGCAGAGGATCAGTCTCCCCGGCTGCAGCTCGGCGCCGATCTCCAGCCGGCCGCCGGCGTCGGTGTAACGCAGGCTGTTTTCCAGCAGGTTATTGAACAGCTGATTCAGGCGATCGGGATCGCCGAACAGCGGCGCCTGGGCCGGCAGATGGGTGACGATCTCCAGCCCTTTGGCGCGGAAGCGTTCACGGAAGGCGGCGACGGCGATCTGCACCAGGTGCACGCAGTCCACCTGCGCCTTGCGATAGGCCAGCGCGCCGAGATCGGAGAGCGACAGCTGGTGCAGGTCGTCGACCAGTTTGGTCAAGGTGGATACCTCAGCCTGCAGCGAGCTGAGCGACGCCGGCGTCGGCTGGCGCACGCCGTCCTGCAGCGCCTCCAGCTCGCCGCGCAGCACCGCCAGCGGCGTGCGTAGCTCGTGCGACACGTCGGCCATAAAGGCGCGACGCATCTGCTCGTTTTTTTCCAGCGAGGTGGCCAACTGGTTGAAGTCGTGCGCCAGCCTGCCCAGTTCATCCTGGCTGCTGACCGCCACGCGGGTGGTGAAATCGCCCGCCGCCAGGCGGTGGGTGCCCGCCACCAGGCGCTTGACCGGGGCCAGCATGCCGCGCGACAGCAGCCAGGTCACTGCCGCTGCCAGCAGGGTGGAGAGCGCGACGATAATCCAACTGGTGCGCCGCTGCTGGCGATCGAAGTTGATGTCGGTATTGCGCGTCAGGCGCTCGACCGGGGTGGTGAGCACCCAGCCGACGATCTCGTTGTTATAGCGGATTGGGTGGCGCGGCCCCTCTTTCGGCAACGGGCCGGAATGCCCGACCAGCCGATTGAACTGGCTGTCCACCACCCAAAACTGGGTGCGCCAGCCCTTGGGCGGCAGATTGTGGCTGCTGTCGCTGTTCTGCTCGAACGAACGCATGATTTGGTAGACCACCTGATCGTTGTTGCGCAGGAATATCCAATTGCCATGATGGCTGTACTGTTCCTCCAGCGCTTCGCTCAGCATGTTGATGCGCTGCTCGTTGCTGCTCTTGATGTAATCGATAAAGCCGCGCTCAAAGCTGACGCGCACCCCCCAATGCATGGTGATCAACACCAGCATGCAGGTAGCGAAAATGGCCAGGAACAGCTTCCCGGTAATGCCTATCCTCATTGCAACCTCGTTGAGCCGGTACCCGGCTCTTTGGTCAGCGTGCGGTTGGGCGCGCTATCGGCCGGCACGCGCGCGAAGGCGAGCGCGGGCAGGGCGATAATCAACGCCATACAGCAGTAGCTGTAAATAAATGCGCTGTGAATGGCTGGGCTATCGGCCACCACCTGGTGATGGGCGAAGCTGCCGATCAAGATGCCGGC
This sequence comes from Serratia bockelmannii, assembly GCF_008011855.1. Classification (GTDB taxonomy): domain Bacteria; phylum Pseudomonadota; class Gammaproteobacteria; order Enterobacterales; family Enterobacteriaceae; genus Serratia; species Serratia bockelmannii. The sequence continues at coordinate 1,578,115 of NZ_VOUX01000033.1, read as the reverse complement.
GACGCTGACGCCGAGGCTCATCGACAGCTGCATGACCATCGACAGCAGGCTGTTGCCGCTGCTGGCCAGCCGGTCCGGCAGATCTTTCAGCGTCAGGGTGTTCATCGCCGAGAAGCGCAGCGAGTTGACCATCCCCTGGAAGAACAGCACCACCGGCAGCAGCCACAGCCAGCCGAGCATCGCCGCCAGCAGGAAACTCAGGCTGACCAGCGCCAGCAGCAGCGTGGCGGCCACCAGCACGTTGCGGTAGCCGAAGCGGTTGACCACCTGCACCACGATGCGCTTCATGCCCATGCTGCCGATGATCATCGGGATCATCATCAGCCCGGCGTGGAACGGCGAGAAGCCCATGCCCACCTGCAGAAACAGCGGCGTCATGAACGGCAGCATGCCGCTGCCGATGCGCCCCAGCAGGCTGGCCAGCAGTCCGATCTTGTAAGTCGGGGTGCGCAGCAGCCGCAGCGAGAACAGGGCGCGGCTATTGCCGTAAGCATGCCAAACATACCCCAACAGCGCCGCCACGCCCAGCGCCACCAGGCCGGCGATGGCGCCGCCGGACAGCCCCATGCCTTTGTGGCCGTCGAGCGCCAGCGTCAGCGACGCCATGCCGATCGCCAGCAGGAGAAAGCCGCTGACGTCGAAGCGGCGGGTCTGCATTTGGTAGTTGGGCATCAGCAGCAGCGTAGCGATGGCGCCCACGATGCCCACCGGAATATTGATCAGGAAAATCCAATGCCAGCTGGCGTATTGCACCAGGAAGCCACCCAGCGCCGGCCCCATCAGCGGGCCGATTTGGCCTGGCAGCGTTACGAAGGTCATCGCCGCCATGTACTGCTCGCGCGGCACGATTTTCATCACCGTCAGACGGCCGACCGGCACCATCATCGCGCCGCCGACGCCCTGAAGCACGCGCGAGGCGATCAGTTCGTTCAGGGTTTCCGAGCGGGCGCAGAGGAGGGAGCCGAGGGTGAACAGCACGATGGCGCTGAAAAACACCCGCTGTACGCCGACCTTGTCCGCCAGCCAGCCGCTGGCCGGCAGCGTCACCGCCACCGTCAGCACATAGGAGACGATCACCGACTGCATGCGCAGCGGGTTCTCCCCCAGGCTGGCGGCCATCGAGGGCAGGGCAGTGTTGACGATAGTGGTATCCAGCGTCTGCATAAAGAAGCCGAATGCCACTATCCAGAGTTGCCAGCGTACCGTGGCGGTGTGTTTCATCAGCATCAGTCGGCCATTAATGGGGCAACGGGGCCAGTTGCTTGTTGCGGCGGAACTTCGCCTGCAGCCGGTCGAAGTAAAGGTAGACCACCGGGGTGGTGTACAGCGTCAGCAGCTGGCTCATCACCAGGCCGCCGGCGATGGTGATGCCGAGCGGCTGGCGCAGCTCCGCGCCGTCGCCGCGGGTCAGCACCAGCGGCAGCGCGCCGAACAACGCCGCCAGCGTGGTCATCATGATCGGCCGGAAACGCAGCAGGCTGGCCTGGAAAATCGCCTCGCGGGCGCTGATGCCGCCGTTGCGCTGCGCTTCGAGCGCGAAGTCGACCATCATGATGGCATTTTTCTTCACGATACCGATCAACAGCATGATGCCGATCAGCGCGATCAGGCTGAACGGTGCGCCGAACAGCTCGAGCGCCAGCAGCGCCCCCACGCCGGCGGAAGGCAGCGTGGAAAGGATGGTCAGCGGATGGATATAGCTCTCATACAGCACGCCGAGCACGATATACACCGTGGCGATCGCTGCCAGGATCAGGATGAGCTGCGACTTCAGGGTGTCCTGGAATACCTGGGCGGTGCCGGCGAACGCGCCGCGCACCGTGGACGGCACGCCGAGCTGAGTCATGGTGCGCTCTACCGCCGCGGTGGCGTCCGACAGGCTGCCGCCGTCCGGCAGGTTAAAGGAGATGGTCGAGGCGGCGGACAGCCCCTGATGGTTTACCGACAGCGGCGCGTTGGCCGGTCGCCAACTGGCGAAGTAGGAGAGCGGTATCGCCTTGCCTTCGTTGTTGATGATGAACATTTTGTCCAACGAGCTCACGTCCTGAGTGTAGGGCGGCGCCACTTCCATCACGACTTTGTATTGGTTGAGCGGTTGATAGATGGTCGAAATCTGTCGCTGGCCGAAGGCGTTGTTCAACAGGTTGTTGGCGTCGGACACCGAAATGCCGAGGCGCGCCATGGTTTCGCGATCGTAGACCAGATCCATCTCCGAGCCTTTATCCTGCTGATCCGAGTTGACGTCCGCCAGCTCGGGCAATGCGGCCAGCGCGATGCGGATCTTCGGCTCCCATTCGCGCAGCGCGGCGAGATCGTCCGCCAGCAGCGTATATTGGTAGCTGGCGTTGGCCTGCCGGCCGCCGACGCGGATATCCTGTACCGCCATCAGAAACAGGCTGGCGCCCGGTTCTTTGGCCAGGCGGGCACGCAGGCGGGCGATCACTTTCTGCGCGTCGTCGCTGCGTACCGACAGGGGTTTCAGTGAGATGAACATCGAACCGCTGTTGGTGCGCGAGCCGCCGGTAAAACCGGTGACGTTTTCCACGTCCGGATCTTCGCGCACGATTTTCATGAAGTCTTCCAGTTTGCCGCGCATCGCCTGGAACGAAATGCTTTGGTCGGCCTGGATAAAGCCCATCAGACGCCCGGTATCCTGTTCAGGGAAGAAGGTTTTCGGGATGCTGATATACAGCCAGACGTTGAGCGCAATGGTGGCGAGGAACACCGCCAGCACCCAGCGCGAGTGGCCGAGCACCCAGTTCAGCGAGCGTCCGTAACCCTGCTGCAGCGCCAGCAGCATTTTGCCGAAGCCGCGTGCGCGCCGCTGCGAACGCGCCGGCTGGTGGCGCAGCAAATAGGCACACATCATCGGCGTGAGCGTCAGCGAGACGATGAGCGACAGCCCGATCGATACCGACAGGGTGACGGCGAACTCGCGGAATAGCCGGCCGGGCAGGCCTTCCATCAGCAGCAGCGGGATAAACACCGCCACCAGCGAAACGCTCATCGACAGCACGGTGAAGCCGACTTCCCGCGCGCCCAGCAGCGCAGCGTTGATCGGTTTCATGCCGGCCTCGACGTGGCGGGAAATGTTTTCCAGCACCACGATGGCGTCGTCCACCACAAAGCCGGTGGCGATGGTCAGGGCCATCAGCGACAGGTTGTTGAGGCTGAAGCCGCACAGATACATGGCGGCGAACGAGCCGATCAGCGACACCGGTACGGCGACCGCCGGGATCAGCGTGGCGCGCCCGGAGCGCAGGAAGATGAACACCACTAGGATCACCAGCCCGATGGCGATCGCCAGCGACTGTTCCACCTCGGCCAGCGACGCGCGGATGGTTGGCGAACGATCCTGCGCGACGTTGAGTTGAATCGAGGCCGGGATATTCTCCTGCAGGGCGGGCAGCTCGGCGCGAATGCGATCGACGGTTTCGATGATGTTGGCGTCCGGCGCGCGGCTGATGGCCAGAATGATCGCCGGTTTGGCGTCGGTCATCCCGGCGTTACGCACGTCTTGCACCGAGTCTTTGACCTCGGCCACGTCGGCTAAACGCACCGCCGAGCCGTTGTTGTAATGAATGATCAGCGGACGATAAGCATCGGCGGTTTTCAGCGCGTCGTTGGCCTGGATCTGCCAGCGCTGCTGCGGGTTTTCCACGGCGCCCTGCGGACGGCGCACGTTGGCGTTGGCGATGGCCTGCCGCACGCTGTCCAGCGACACGCCCTGATTGAACAGCGCTGAAGGGTTCAGCTCCACCCGCACCGCCGGCAGCGAGCTGCCGCCTACGGAAACGTCGCCGACGCCCTCGGTCTGGCTGATCTTCTGCGCCAGCTGGGTGGAGGCGAAATCGTAAAGCTGCCCCTGGCTGTAGGTGTCCGAGGTCAGCGTCAGGATCATGATCGGCGCGTCGGAAGGGTTGACCTTACGGTAGCTTGGGCGGCTCGGCATGCCGGTCGGCAGCAGGCTTTGCGCGGCGTTAATCGCCGCCTGCACGTCGCGCGCGGCGCCGTTGATGTCGCGATCGAGATCGAACTGCAAAATGACGCGGGTACTGCCGAGCGAACTCATCGAGGTCATTTCGTTAACCCCGGCGATGCGGCCCAGCGCGCGCTCCAGCGGCGTCGCCACCGAGGACGCCATGGTTTCCGGCGAGGCGCCCGGCAGCGACGCGCTGATCGAAATCACCGGAAAATCCACCTGCGGCAGCGGCGACACCGGCAGCAGGCGAAAGCCGATCGCGCCGCTGATGGCGATGGCCAGCGTCAGCAGGGTGGTGGCCACCGGCCGGTGAATGAACAGGGCGAAGAATTTCACGGCAGCTCCTGCGTATCCAGCTGGCGATGCGTGTTGCGCGCCAGCTTGTCAAACAGCAGGTAGATCACCGGCGTGGTGAACAGCGTCAGGATCTGGCTCATGATCAAACCGCCGACCATACAGACGCCGAGCGGATGCCGCAGCTCCGCGCCGACGCCGGTGCTCAGCATCAGCGGCAGCGCGCCGAGCAAGGCCGCCAGCGTGGTCATCAAGATCGGCCGGAAACGCAGCAGACAGGCCTGATAGATGGCGTCGCGCGGCGATAAACCCTGCTCGCGTTCCGCCGCCAGCGCGAAGTCGATCATCATGATGGCGTTCTTCTTCACAATGCCGATCAGCAGGATGATGCCGATGATGGCGATCACGTCCAGCTCGCTGCCGGCCAACATCAGCGCCAACAGGGCGCCGACCCCGGCGGTCGGCAGGGTGGAGAGGATGGTGACCGGATGAATGAAGCTTTCATACAGCACGCCCAGCACGATGTACATCGCCACCACCGCCGCCAAAATCAGCCACAGCGTGCTGCCGAGCGCCGCCTGGAAGGCCAGGGTCGCCCCCTGGAATTGGGTGGTGATGTCCCTTGGCATATTGAGATTTTTTTCCGCCTGGGTGACCGCGTCGACCGCCTCGCCGAGCGAGTAGCCGTCGGCGACGTTGAACGAAACGGTGGCCGACGGGAACTGGTCGAGATGGTTCACCGACAGCGGGCCGAAGCGCTCTTCGATTTTGGCGATGGCGCTCAGCGGCACCACGGCGCCGTCGTTGCCGCTCAGACGGATCTCATTGAGCGCCGCCAACCCCGGTGTCGTGCTGACGTCGTGCTCCAGCACCACGCGGTATTGATTGGCCTGGGTGTAGATGGTGGAGATCAGGCGCTGGCCGAACGCGTTGTACAGCGCATTGTCCACGTCGCTCATGGTGACGCCGAGGCGGGAGGCCGAATCGCGATCGACGTTGACATAGGCCACCAGCCCCTGATCCTGCCAGTCGCTGGTGACGTCCGCCAGCTGCGGGGTTTGCTTCAGCTCATCCATCAGCTGCGGCACCCACAGGCTGAGATCGTCCAGCGACATCGCCTGCAGGGTGAACTGGTACTGGGTGCGGCTGACCTGGGTATCGATGGTCAGGTCCTGCACCGGTTGCAGATACAGCTTCACGCCGGGGAACTGCGCCGTTTGCTGCTGCAGGCGGCTGATGATCGCCGGAATGCGCTCGCTGCGTTCGCTCAGCGGCTTCAGGTTGATCTGCAGCCGGCCGCTGTTGAGCGTGGCGTTGCTGCCGTCGACGCCGACGAACGAGGTCAGGCTCTCCACCGCCGGATCTTTGAGGATCTGCGCCGCGACCTGCTGCTGGCGCTCGGCCATGTTGCTGAACGAGACGCTCTGCGGCGCCTCCAGCGTGCCCTGAATGATGCCGTTGTCCTGCACCGGGAAGAAACCTTTCGGGATCAGCAGGTACAGCAATACCGTCAGCGCCAGCGTGCCCACGGCCACGCCGAGCGTCAGCCAGGGATGGTTAAGCACCGTTTTCAGCCACTTGCCATATTGCGCGATCACCCGGTCGAAAAAGCGTTCGGAGGCGGCGGAAAAACGGTTCTGCTTGCGCAGCGATTCGTGGCTGAGCATGCGTGCGCACATCATCGGCGTCAGCGTCAGCGACACCACGGCGGAGATCAAAATTGCCACCGCCAGCGTGACGGCGAACTCGCGGAACAGGCGGCCGACGATGTCGCCCATGAACAGCAGCGGGATCAGCACCGCCACCAGCGAGAAGGTCAGAGAGATGATGGTGAAGCCGATCTCGCCGGCCCCTTTCAACGCGGCGTCGAGCGGTTTTTCCCCTTTCTCGATGTAGCGCGAGATGTTCTCGATCACCACGATGGCGTCGTCCACCACGAAGCCGGTGGCGATGGTCAGCGCCATCAGCGTCAGGTTGTTGATGGAGAAGCCAAGGAAGTACATGGCGGCGAAGGTGCCCACCAGCGACAGCGGCACCGCCACGCTGGGGATAATGGTCGCCGGCACGTTGCGCAGGAACACGTAGATCACCATCACCACCAGCGCGATCGCCAGCAGCAGCTCGAACTGCACGTCGCTGACCGAGGCGCGGATGGTGGTGGTGCGATCGGTCAACACCTTGACGTCGACTGACTTGGGCAGGCTTTTAATCAGCGTCGGCAGCATTTCGCGGATGCTGTCGGCGGTGGTGATGACGTTGACGCCGGGCTGGCGTTGGATGTTCAGCACGATCGCCTGTTGCTTGTTGGCCCAGGCCGCCAGTCGGGTATTTTCCGCCCCTTGTTCGATGGTGGCGATATCCTGCAGGCGGATCGCCGCGCCGTTCTGATAGGCGACGATCAGCTGGCGATAGTCGTCGGCAGATTTCATTTGGTCGTTGGCGGAGAGGGTGACCGATCGGGTCGGGCCGTCAAGGCTGCCTTTCGCCGAGTTGACGTTGGCGTTGCTGATGGCGGCGCGAATGGTTTCACTGTTCAGGCCATAGGCGGCGACCGCCGCCGCGTTCAATTTTACGCGCACTGCCGGGCGTTGGCCGCCGGCCAGCGTCACCAGGCCGACGCCGGTCACCTGAGAAATTTTTTGCGCCACGCGGGTTTCCACCATGTCTTCCACCTGCGTCATCGGCATGGCGGTGGAGGTCACGGCCAGCGTCAGGATCGGCGGATCGGCGGGGTTAACCTTGCTGTAGATCGGCGGGTAAGGCAAATCGGTCGGCAGCAGGTTGGTGGCGGAGTTGATCGCCGCCTGCACTTCCTGCTCCGCGACGTCGAGCGGCAGCGCCAACTGGAACTGCAGTGTGACCACCGAGGCGCCGCCGGAGCTTTGCGACGCCATTTGCTTCAGGCCGGACATCTGGCCGAACTGGCGTTCCAGCGGCGCGGTAATGGCGGAGGTCACCACGTCCGGGCTGGCGCCGGGGTACAGCGTCACCACCTGGATAGTGGGGTAATCCACCTCCGGCAGGGCGGACACCGGCAGCGCGCGATAACCGATAATCCCCGCCAGCAATATTGCCACCATCAGCAGCGTGGTGGCGACCGGACGCAGAATAAACAGGCGGGACGGACCGCCGCCGGCGTTGGGAGGCATCACCTGCATCAGGACTTCCTCTGAACGTCAGGTTCGCGCTTGGCGTTGGCCGCCGCCGGCGCTTCGCTCGGCGCGAGCACTTCCACCTGCATGCCTTCGGTCAGGCGATCGATGCCGTCGGTCACCACCCGATCGCCGGCGTTGAGACCGGCGCTGATCACCACCTGCCGGCTGTCCTGCACGCCGGCGGTGACCCGATGTTTGCTGACCTTGTTGTCTTCGCCGAGCGTCCAAACGAAGTTGCCCTCGTTGCCCATCTGCAGCGCAGCGGTCGGGATCACCACCGCATCGTGCAGGGTATCCACCTGCAGCCGCGCGTTGACGAACTGATTGGGGAACAGCGCGTCATCTTCGTTGGCGAAGCGCGCTTTCAGCTTGATGGTGCCGGTGGCGGTATCAATTTGGTTGTCCAGGCTCAGCAGCGAACCGGTCGTCAGCTTGTTCTGGTTGGTGCGATCCCAGGCTTCGACGCTCACCGGCCCGGCTTTTTGCGCCTTGAGCAGATCGGCGATGCTGCCTTCGGGCAGCGTGAACACCACGTCGATCGGGTGCGTCTGCGTGATCACCACCAGACCGGTGGTGCTGCCGCTGGTAACGTAGTTGCCGACGTCGACCAGTTTCAGGCCGACGCGGCCGTCGATTGGCGCAGTGATGCGGCTGTAGGTGATCTGCAGTTTGGCGCTGTCGACCGCGCCCTGATCGGCCTTGATCGCGCCTTCGGTCTGCTGCACCAGCGAGGCCTGCGTATCCAGCTCCTGACGGGACACCAGATTGGTTTTCACCAGCTGCTGATAGCGCGCCAAATCGCGTCGGGCGTTGGCCAGCGTGGCCTGATCTTTTGCCAACTGCCCCTGAGCCTGGGTCAACTGAACCTGGAATGGCCGGGGATCGATTTCCGCCAGCAGATCGCCGGCTTTGACCTGCTGGCCTTCGGTAAAGTGGATCGCCATCAGTTGGCCATCGACCCGGCTGGTGACGGTCACGGTATTGGCGGCGGTGGCGGTGCCCAAGCCGGAAAGATAGCGTGGCACCGTCTGTTGCGTGGCGGTCGCCGCTTGCACCGGCGACATCGGCGCGCCGCGTCTGCCGCCCGCCGCGCGGCCCGCTCCCGTTTTACCGGCGGCCTGGTGCGCGCCCGGCGTCGTCCCAGCGGTCGGTTGGGCGGCGCTGAAATGGCGCCAGGCCAGAACGGCGACGATGATCGCAATCGCCGCAACCAGCAGGCGCAGCAGCAGGGAACGACGTTGGGGTTTTGCATTCATGGTGGTGAAAATTCTCTCCAAAAGGCAGGGGCGCGGGCACTCATTGCCACAAAAATGACACTCCTTACAGGATACTAGTTTAGCCAGCGAAGACGGCATAAAAATGAAGGAAATATGGAGGAACCGTCAGCATTGTCTTAATAAGTGGGTGATTTGAGCGTGCTATGTTTATAAGTGATTTATTCCGGCTTATAGCCAATACGTTTTAACGATTTCCTGTATTTGGCGCTAATAATTAACAGGCAAATCATTTAACCCATGGAGCCTTTGTGATGAGCAAGAAACAACTGGGCCGTTCGGGCATTCAGGTGCCGGCGTTGACCTTCGGCGGCAACGTGTTCGGCTGGACGGCGGATCAAGCGACCTCTTTCAGCCTGCTGGATGCGCTGGTGGACAATCAGCTCAACTTTATCGACACCGCCGATGTCTATTCCAGCTGGGCGCCGGGCAACCGGGGCGGCGAATCGGAAACCGTCATCGGCGAATGGCTCAAGAAGAGCGGCAAGCGCGACCAGGTGATCATCGCCACCAAGGTGGGCAAACCGATGGGCGAAGGCAAACAGGGGCTGTCGCCGCGCTATATTCAGCAGGCGGTGGAAGATTCGCTGCGCCGCCTGCAAACGGATTATATCGATCTTTATCAGTCGCACGATGATGACCGCGATACGCCGTTGGAAGAGACGCTGGCGGCGTTCGATGCGCTGATCAAGGCCGGCAAGGTGCGGGCGATCGGCGCCTCCAACTATCAGGCGGATCGCCTGGAAGAAGCGCTGCGGGTGAGCGAGAGCAACGGATTGGCGCGCTACGAAACCCTGCAGCCGGAATATAACCTGTATGCGCGCGAAGGGTATGAAGCCGAGCTGGAAGGCGTGGCGCAGCGCCATGGCCTCGGGGTGATCAACTTCTTCGCGCTGGCCAGTGGTTTTCTGACCGGCAAATACCGCAGCAAAGCGGACGAGGGCAAAAGCCAGCGCGGCGATCGCATCGTCGAACGCTACCTGAACCCGCGCGGTTTCCGCATTCTGGCGGCGCTGGATCAGGTGGCGGGCAAACACGGCAGCTCCCCGGCGCAGGTTTCGCTGGCCTGGCTGATAGCGCGCCCGAGCATCACCGCGCCGATCGTCAGTGCGACCTCGTTGCCGCAGCTGGATGAGTTGGTCAGCGCCACCCGCCTGACGCTGGATGCGGACGACATTCAGGCGCTGAACGACGCCAGCGCCGAGTAGGGGGCGTTACCCGGCGGCGATTTTGCTCTATGCTGAAGGGGTTAACATGGCCCATTCAGGAACCCGCAATGTCTGGTGATACCATCAACGACCTCGCGACGCTGGAACAGCTGTACGGCAAACCCGCCGCGCCCTCGGTTTTTAAAGAAGTCAGCTATATTCACCCGGCGTACCGCCCGTTTATCGAGGCGGCGCCGTTTGCCGCGCTCTCGACGGTCGGGCCGGACGGCATGGATGTTTCTCCGCGCGGCGATCCGGCCGGTTTTATCCATATCGAAGACGAGAAAACCCTGCTGCTGCCGGACCGTCGCGGCAATAACCGCATCGACAGCCTGCGCAATATCCTGCACGACAACCGGGTGGCGCTGCTGTTGCTGATCCCCGGCATCGGCGAAACGCTGCGGATTAACGGGCGGGCGGAAATCGTGGTGGCGCCGGCGATGCTGCAGCGCTTCGTCCATCGCAACCAGCTGCCGCGTTCGGTGCTGCGCATTCGGGTGGAGGCGGTGTTCTTCCAGTGCAGCCGGGCGATCTTGCGTTCGGGATTGTGGGAAGAGGGCAGCCGCCTCGAACGTTCGGCGCTGCCCAGCCCCGGCCATATTTTGGCCGCGGTGAGCCAAACGCGCTTCGACGGTGAGGAGTACGACAGCGCGCTGCCGCAGCGGCTGAAGGATACGCTGTATTAATCGCCGTGGCGTTCGCGCCACATTTGCCGGTTCAGCCGATACAAGACGTGCTTTTGCAGCGGATGGCCCGTCGGCAGGCGCGGGTGCAGGAAGGTTTCGCCGTCAAACTGCATGCCGATGCGCGTCATCACCCGGCGCGACGGCTGGTTATTTTCGGCGGTGAAGGACACCACTTCCGGCAAGTGCAGCGTGTCGAAGGCGCACGCCAGCACAGCGCGTGCCGCTTCAGCGGCGTAGCCGTTGCCCCAGTGGGCCGCCGCCAGCCGCCAGCCAATCTCCACGCAGGGGGCACAAGGCAGATCGTCGCCCGGCCGCGCCAGCCCGACAAAACCGATAAAAGGCGCGCCGCCTTTCACTTCCACCGCCCATAGCCCCCAGCTATGTTGTTGCATGAAGGCGCGGATGCGTTCGGCCTGCGCGTGGCTTTCCTCGGCCGTCATCGTCGCCGGGAAATAGTGCATCACCTGCGGATCGGCGTTAAGCGCGGCGAAGGCCGGCAGATCGTCGTCGCACCAGGCGCGCAGCCGCAGCCTGGCGCTGTCGAGGGTAAGGATGGTCGACATGATGCATAGCCTCCAATGAACAAGGGCGCGGCGAGCCGCGCCCTTGGGCTGTCAACGGAACAGCGTTTGCGCCCAGCGCGCCAGCCCGGCGGTGACTGAGCCGAAGTCGTTGCCGCCGACGATCGGAATGCCCGGCAGCTGCTGTTGCAGCGCGGCGCGCAGCAGAGGTGAGCGCGCGCTGCCGCCGGTCAGGTAGATCACCTGCGGCGCGGTCTGGCTGCTGGCCAGCGCGGCGCTGACCTGCTCCTGAATGCGCATCAACGGCTGCGAAATGGCGTCGGCGAGCTGAGCCTGGCTGATGCTCTCCGCCAGATCGGCCTGCACGAAATTGAGCGGCGCGCTGATGGCCGTTTGGCCGGACAGGGCGATCTTACTCTCTTCGGCCGCCCGCACCAATCGGTAGCTCAGGCGCTGTTGGTACACTTTCAGCAGGCGTTTGACCTTTTCCGGCTCCGCCGCGTCGAGGATCAGATCGCGCAGCACGCGGCCGTTGGCGGCGCTGTAGAAGTCATTTTGCGCCGGCACGTCGTTGGTCGCCACCGCGTTCCAGTAAGGCAGCGCCGGCAGGGCGATGCCCTTCGCGGTTTCGCCGCCCAGGCCGAACAGCGGCATCAGCTGTTTGAAGGCCAGCATGATGTCCAGATCGTTTCCGCCGACCCGGCAGCCGCTGTGGCCCAGCAGGCTCTGCTGACGATCGGCGCGGTCGCGCCACTGCGGCCCCATCAGCAGCACCGAGCAGTCGGTGGTGCCGCCGCCGATGTCTACCACCAGCACGGTTTGCTCTTCGCTCAGCGTCGCCTCGAAGTCCAGCCCCGCTGCCACCGGCTCGAACTGGAATTCAATGTCCTTGAAACCGGCACGTTCGGCGGCGCGCTGCAAAATGCCCTGCGCCTGCCGGTTGGCTTCGTCGCCGCCGATGCCCTGGAAGTTGATCGGCCGGCCGATCACCGCCTGATCGATGCCGGTCTGCAGCACGTTTTCCGCCTGGCGTTTGATGTGGAACATCATGGCGCACACCAGGTCTTCGAACAGCGCGATCTGCTGCGGTTTCAGGCCGTTGGCGCCGAGGAAGGACTTCGGCGAGCGCACGAAGTACACCTCTTCGGGATCTTCCATATAGTGCGCCAGCGCCTGCAGGCCGAACAGCACGCTGTCGCCGTTGACCGGAATGTCTTCTTCGCGGTTGTAACTGATGGCGCGGCGCAGCAGCTGCTGGTTTTCTTCGCTGCCGGTCGGCACCTGCCAATGGCGGTGCAGGCATTCGCTCACCGCTTCGCGGGTCGGCGCGCACAGCATCGAAGGCAGATACGGCTCGTTGTTTTCCAGCGTCAACAGCTCGGGGCCGTGGTCGCGCATCACTGCAACGGAACAGTTGGCTGTCCCGTAGTCGAATCCAATAAACATCTCTTTTTTGTCCCCATGCCAATGAAGGGGGGCGACTTTACCCGAGACGGGGCCGGCGGGCAATGCGCCAATGCGCGAGTGTCGAAAAATTTAGCGGGCGCGGCGGCGGCGTGCTTAACTTAATGTCCGAATTCCGCACGTCAGCGCGTCAGGCGAGCCCCATAATGCAGAAAAAACCGAACCCGAGCGTTGCCATGAATACTCAACAGCAAGCGTTGTACGACGCGCTGCGCGCGCGTGACCGCAAATTCGACGGCCGTTTTTTCGTCGGCGTCTCTTCCACCGGCATCTATTGTCGCCCGGTGTGCAGCGCCCGCACGCCGAAGCGGGAAAACTGCACCTTTTATCCGAGCGCGGCGGCGGCTGAACTGGCGGGGTTTCGCCCCTGCCTCAAATGCCGACCGGAACTGGCCCCTGGCCTGGCGCTGATCGATCTGGGCAACCGCTATGCCCAGGTGGCGGTGCAGCTCATCGAGCAGGGCTATCTGTCCGAACACAGTTGCGAAGCGCTGGCGGCGCGGCTCGGCATTTCCGATCGCCACCTGCGGCGTATCTTCGCCGAGCAGTTTGGCGCTTCGCCGATCGATTACGCGCAGTCGCACCGGCTGCTGCAGGCCAAGCGCCTGTTGGCGGATACCGACCTGCCGCTCAGCGAGGTGGCGTTCGCCGCCGGTTTCGGCAGCCTGCGGCGTTTCAACGAGCTGTTCAAGGCGCGCTACCGCCTGATCCCGTCGGCGCTGCGCAGCGGCGGCGCGCGTGGTGAACGGGCGGCCGCCAGCGGGTTGGTGTTTCACCTGGGCTATCGGCCGCCCTATGACTGGGATCGCATGCTGAACTTCTTGCAGGCGCGCGCCGTGCAGGGCGTAGAGCGGGTCGAGGGACGCCGCTACCTGCGCTCGATCGCCGTCAGCCAGGCCGGCACGGAGTATTGCGGCTGGGTCAGCGTACAGCCGGAAGAAGCGCGCAACCGGGTCAGGGTAGAGATCGCGCCGGCGCTCAGTCTGGTGACGACGGAGGTGCTGCGCCGCGTACGCTTGCTGTTCGATTTGGATGCCGCGCCGGATCGCATCAATGAGGCGCTGGGTTCGCTGGCGGCCGATGCGCCGGGATTGCGCCTGCCGGGCTGCGTGAACAGTTTCGAGCAGGCGGCGCGTGCGGTGCTGGGCCAGTTGGTCAGCGTGAAAATGGCGGCGACCTTCGCCGGGCGGATGGCCGAACGCTGGGGGGAAGCTCTGGCAACGCCACATGAGGGCATCACCCATGTCTTCCCCACCGCAGCACGGGTGGCGCAGTTGCAGCCCGAAGAACTGCGCCCGCTCGGGGTGCAGGTGAAGCGTGCGGCGGCGCTGATCGAGATCGCCCGCGCGCTGGGCGAAGGGCGGCTGCAGCTCGATAACGTGCTGGATATTGAACAGGGCATCAAGGCGCTGACCGCGCTGCCGGGCATCGGCAACTGGACCGCCAGCTATATCGCCATGCGCGCCTGGTCGTGGCCGGACGTGTTCCTGGCCGGCGACTACCTGATCAAACAGCGTTTCCCTGGCATGACGCCGCGCCAGATTGAACGCTACGCCGAGCGCTGGCGCCCGTGGCGCTCTTACGCCACGCTGCACCTGTGGCACAACGGCGGCTGGGCGCCGGAAGGGGGGAGTTGAACGTGGCTAGCGGGGGGCGTCGATCAGCTGCAGCAAGCGGCTCATGCCTTCACGCATCAGGAACGCCAGCAGCTTTTCCCGTTCGGCCGGCGTCAGGTGATAGTAATACTCGATCCAGACCCGTATTGGATCCTGGCGTTTGACGTCGTAGTCCGGATGATCGGCCTCGTGCAACGCCGAGAGGCTGCGCGCGCCGAATGGCAGGCTGTCGATATGGTATTCCAGCGCTTTGCCCTGTACGCCGCTGCGGCGGCGACTGACCCAGCCTTCTCGCCGGGCCATCAAATTGACTCCTTGTGGGGTTGAGGGCAACCCCGCCTTCCCCATCAGTTCCCTGGCGGAAAACCATTTCTTTTCCATAGTCCCTTATCCCTGAGTCATCACATGTCGAGGAAAATCAACGGATACGCTGATACTCGCATGGGCGATTCATCTTACTTAATCGTTTAAGCCTAAGGTGTTATTTATATCACTAATCTCGTATGGGTTAACACAATGTGAAATACGGGGGAGTGCGGCGGTGCCCGTGCGACGGCGCCGGTGAGGAAGAGGGATTAGCGAATGCCGAAATAACCGTCGCTGAGCAACACCGCCAGCGGCTGCTCCAGCGCCACCTGATCGCCGTCCGCCAGATCGATGCCGATATCGCGCAGCGCCTGCAGCGTCACCGGCTGGTGGGCCGGCCCGGCGAGCGTCTGCGCCTTGATTCGATGCGCCGCGCCGTTGAGCATCGAGACCATCAGTTCATCCATCTGGTTGCAGTGCACGTTGGTGATAAAGCGTTCATCGATGCGAATGATGTCTATCTTCTGATCGCCCAACTCATCGAAGGCATTGATGTTATGCCCAAAGCCGTTGACGATCAGTCGGCAGCCCAGCTGCTGCAGCTCGCGGAGAAATGCCCGGCACTGCGCGGCATGTTCCAGCACCGCAGCCTCATCGACGCTAAACAGCAGTGCCTGCGGCGGCAGCGAGGAGGCGCGCACCGTTTCCGTCAGCTCGCGCTGGAAGTCGGTGCTCAGCAGGCTGTCGGTGGCCAGCGGCAACGCGAGCGACAGCCCCTTGCGCTTGATGTCGTCGGCGCACGATACCAGCAGCTGCGCCACCGCCCAGCGGTCGATATCCGGCATCAGGCCGTACAGCTGCGCGGCGGCGATGAACGCCTCGTGCGGCAGCGGCCGATCGTCCGGTGCCATCACCTGCAGCTTCACCTGGTGGAACGCGGCCGACAGCGGCGTCGCCGGCGGCGCGACCGCGTGGGTCAGCAGCCGCAGTTGCCCCTCGCTGATGATGGCCTGTACCTCCTGCGAGTTCAGCAATTCATGCTGCCGTTCCAGCAGCTGTTTTTGCCGCGTTTCGTATAGATAAACCTGGCCGCGCCCGTGGTGTTTGGCGGTGTAGCAGGCGATGTCGGCCTGCGCCAACAGTTCGCTGCTTTGGGCGTCGCCGCTGATGTGCGTGATGCCGGCGCTGGCGCCGACGCGGTAAATTTTTCCTTCCCAATAGAACGGATGCTGGCTGATTTGGTTGACCACCTGCTGTACCAGCGATTTGGCCTGTTCCAGCCGGCAGTCGAACAGGATCAGACCGAACTCGTCGCCACCCAACCGAGCCAGGCAGTCGCTATTGCGCAGCTGATGCCGCATCAGCTGGGCGATGTCCCGCAGCAGGGCATCGCCCGCCGCATGGCCGGCGGTGTCGTTCACCGCCTTGAACCGATCCAGATCGAGGAATACCAGCGAATGCGGCGGCGACGGTTCCCCGGTGGCGGCGATCGCCGCCTTCAGCTGCTTCTCGAAGCGGGTGCGGTTCGGCAACCCGGTCAGCGCGTCGTGTGAGGCGCTATAGCTGAGCTTTTTCATCAGTTCGCGCGAGGCGGTGACGTCCTGCAGCACCATGACCGCGCCCATGGTTTCGCCGTCGAGAGTTTTCAGCGGTGAGACCGACTGCTGCACGTCGAAATAACGCCCGTCACGGCTGTGCAGCACCAGCGCATAGTCCGCCGGCCATTGCCGCGGGTATTGCGTGAGGTTTTCGATTTCCGGGCCGTCTTTGCCGTTGGTCAGGCGCACCACGCCGGCGACCGGCATGCCGAACGCCAGGTCGAGCGGCCAGCCGCACATTTGCTCGGCCACCGGGTTCATAAAGGTGATGCGCAGGTGGCCGTCGGTGGAGATCACCCCTTCGCCGATGGCGTCGAGAGTGATGTGCAGGCGCTCTTTTTCTTCGTGCAGCGCCTCGGCGAGGATCTTGAGCTCGGTCATGTCGATATTGGTGCCGATCATACGTAGCGGCCGGCCGTGGTCGTCGAGGATCACGTTGCCCTGGCCGCGAATATGGCGCAATTTGCCGGCGCGCGTGGTAATGCGAAATTCCATGATGAACGGCCGCGGCTGCGCCAGGATCTCGGCCAGTTCGCGATCGGTGCGCTCGCGATCTTCCGGCACCAGCAGGCTGCGCCACAGCGCCTGCGTCGGCGTTTGGTCGGGATTGAGATCGTAGAGTTCGAACATACGCTGATCCCAGGTGAAGTTTTCCTGGTTCATCACCCATTCCCAGATGCCGACGCCGCCCACCTGGTTGGCCAGCGTAATGCGCTCCACCAGCCGGTTGTTCTCCGCCTCGCTGCGTTTGAGGCCGCTGATGTCCTCGACCTGAGAGATGAAGTACAGCGGCCGGCCTTCGCCGTCGCGCACCAGCGAGACCGCCAGCAGCGCCCAGACCGTCTGGCCGTCGCTGCGGATATAGCGCTTCTCTAGGGTGTAGCTGCTGATATGGCCGTCGAGCAGTTCGTGCAGTTGGGATAGGTCGGCGTTCAGATCGTCCGGGTGGGTGATCTCTTGAAAGGTCAGGCGATAAAGTCTTTCGGGCGGATAGCCGAGCAGTTTGCACAGCGCCTGATTGACCTGCAGCCATTTGCCCTCCGGCGACACCAGCGCCATGCCGATGGCGGAATACTCCAGCGCGCTGCGAAACCGGCTCTCGCTCTCGACGATGTGCTGTTTCTCCACCCGGAAGGTGTGCATCACCATCGCCATGGCGTGCGCCGGGATCAGGATCAGCAACATCGGCAGATAGAGGCCGAGCTCACCGAAGACGTGTGCAGAGGCCTGCAGGTGCAGCACGGCCAGCGAGATCAGCACCGTGATCAGCAGCAGGGTGCAGAAGCAGACGGCGAAGGCTTCGAAGCGCGGCAGCGCGATGGCGGCCCACAGCAGCGGCAGGATGACGAAGGTGAACGGGAACGGCAGATAGGTCAGCGCCAGGTAGCTGAAGGCCAGTGAGCCCATCAGCGTGAGCAGCAGCGGGTAGGGGTTCAGCACTGCCAATGTGCGGCGGTGATAGGTGAGGCCGAGCGGCGCCAGCGACAGCACCCCTATCGCTTCGGAGATGAACCAGATGCCGAACGATTGCCAGAACGTTTGATCCGGCGTGGGCGAGAGCCCGGCGGCCAGCAGCGCGCTGAACAGCGGGGTGAAGATCACCGCGCAGACCACGAAGCGCAGCCAACAGCCCAGATCGCTCAGCGGATCGATCGCCGGCAGCGTGCGGCGCAGCAGCAGAGCGCACACTGCCGCTTCCAGCAGGTTGATGGCGGCCAGCTTGACGGGAATGGCGCTGAGGCCGAACAGCAGGAAGCTGGCGAGCACGATGCCTGTGCCGCTGGCCAGCAGCGGCAAACCCCAATGACGCGGGGGATGGCGATACAGCACGGCGATCGCGGCGGCGGTCGGGAACCACAGCGGCGTGAAGTGATGAGCCTCACTGGATAACGACAGGCTCAGCAAGGCGAGCAAAAACGTCGCCAGCGCCACGAACAGGGAATGCGTCAGCACGACGCCTTTGTGTGTGCCGAACGTGTTCGGCGCGCTGATCTCCATAGATACCCTTACCGATGGCCTCTGCCTGTGATTGAATTCATGACGTGAATGAATTAAGGCGATTTATTGGCAAAGGGTAGTACAGCGTGAGAGGAAAACCTACCGGGAGGGCCGACTTTACTGCATTAGCGCAGGCCCGGCGACAGAATGACGAAAAAGCCGGCGCGGGGCCGGCTTTGAGCGTCTTACAGCAGGAACAGGGTGGCGAGGCCGAGGAAGATGAAGAAGCCGCCGGTGTCGGTCAGCGCGGTGATGAGCACGCTGGAGCCGACCGCCGGATCGCGGCCCAGTTTGAGCATGGTCATCGGGATCACCACGCCCATCAGCGCCGCCAGCAGCAGGTTGAGCAGCATCGCCAGCGTCATTACGCCGCCCATCGCCGCGTCGCCATACAGCAGCCAGGTGATCACGCCCATGATGCCGCCCCACACCACGCCGTTGATGATGGCGACGCCCAGCTCCCTCAACATCAGGCGCGAGATATTGCCGACTTCGATCTGGTGCAGCGCCAGCGCGCGCACGATCATGGTGATGGTCTGGTTGCCGGTGTTGCCGCCGATGCCGGCGACGATCGGCATCAGCGCCGCCAGCGCCACCAGCTGGGAAATGGTGTGTTCGAACAGGCCGATCACGCGGGAGGCGATGAATGCGGTGCAGAGGTTGATCGCCAGCCAGGCCCAGCGGGTCTTGACCGCCTTGCTGACCGGGGCGAACACGTCTTCTTCCGGGCTCAAACCGCCCATGCGGCGCAAATTGGTGTCGCTCTCTTCGTTGACGGCGTCGACGATCTCTTCGATGGTCAGGCGGCCCATCAGTTTGCCTTTGGCATCAACCACCGGGGCGCTGATCAGGTCATAACGTTCGAAGGCGCCGGCCGCATCATCGGCCTTGTCTTCGGGCTGAAAGGTGGCGGGATCGCTGTCCATCACGTCGCGCACCGGGATCTCCGGATCGTTCAGCAGCACCGCGGTCAGCGGCAGCTCGCCCAGCAGGGTGTTTTTGCGGTCGGTGACGAACAGTTTATCGGTGGCGTCGGGAATGGTTTTGCGCATGCGCAAAAAGCGGTGCACCGCGCCGAGCGTGACGTCCGGCCGCACCGTCACCAGTTCGAAATCCATCATCCAGCCGACGCTGTCTTTGGCGTATTGGCTCATCTCGCGCACCTGGGCGCGCTGCTCCGGCTCCAGCGAGGTCAGCAACCGGCCCATCAGGTTACGCGGCAGGTATTGCGCCAGGTAGGCCTGTTCGTCGACATCCAGCGTTTTGATCGCCTTGAGCAGGTCTTTGTCGCTCATTTCCTCGATCAGGCTGTCCCAGACCGGCTCGGCGACTTCCACCAGCGTCTGGCCGCGCTTGCTGTTGCCCACCAGCCGCCACAGCGCCATGCGTTCGTCCTGCGGCAGCGCTTCCAGCAGGTCCGCCAGGTCGGCGGCGTGCATGTCGTCCAGCAGGCCGGTAATTTCCGCCGTCTGGTTCAGCCGTTCGCTTTGGCTGAGGGCGTGTTCATCCCCCGGCCGGCCGAGAATGCCGTCGACCAATTCCTTATTGTTCAACAACAGAGTAAGAATGCGCTGGCGGTGTTCAGCGACTTTTTTGACGTTATGGGTTGCGGCTGACATGGTGTTCCTTAACGGGCGCTCGGCGTTCCTGACGCAGGCTCATTAAAAGATAGAGCATAGCGAGTGCCGGAGTCATTTTTATGAAACGGACGGGGCGCGGCGGTTATTCAGAGGAGGCGTCCTGTTGCGGCGCGCTGACTTCGGCGGCGTTTTGCGCAGCGGCCTGCTTTTTTTCCTGATGATGAGGCACCGCCACCACGGCGGCGTACAGCAGTCGGCCGACTAAAATGATAAAGCTGATAAACAACACTATCTTCGTCATCTGTCCGGTGGTTTTCTTGCGCATATATCACCCGGTATGCCGGTGTCCTGTGTTATTCGCTCGAGAATTTGTAACCGGATTTTAGGCGCTGATGACAAAAGTTGTCCATTTTTTTCCGGCGAGCGGCGCGCCGTATTAGGGTTTCGTTTAGGTTGGCGGAGCGGGGGCGGAAAGAAAAACCCCCTGGCTGGCAGGGGGCGAAGGATCAGGCGGAGCGCTGTTCGTCTTGCGAGCCTTCTTCGTCGATCAGCAGCTTCCAGCCGACGACGTCGTTCCAGTAGGCCTGCTCGCGCTCGAAGTCCAACTGCACCAGGTTGTTTTGCGCCAGGTAGCCGGCCGGGAAACGCAGCGTCCAGTGGTTGTCGTCGGTGGTCAGGCGCAGCGTTTCCGGCGTGGTGGTCGACTGACGCTGGTTGTTGAGCAGGGTGCTCAGACGCAGCAGCTGGATCAGCGGCAGGTAGTGTTTCTTCTTGAACAGGTTAAGGCGCGGCAGCTCTTCCAGCTTGATCGCCTTGCGGTGGAAGCGCACCAGCGCCGCCAGCAGCAGCTGCTGTTCCTGATTGAAGCCAGGCAGGTTGGAGTTTTGCAGAATGTAGGCCGAATGGCGGTGCATGCCGCTGTGGTTGATGCTCAGCCCCACCTCGTGCAGCATGGCGGCCCATTTCAGCAGGGCCTCCAGCTGCGGATGCGCCAGCTTGGTGTTTTGCGCCATCCACTGTGAGTAGAGCAACTCGGTGGTTTCCAGCACCCGTTTGGCCTGTTCGCGGTCGATGTTGTAGTGATCGGCCAGGCTCTTGGCGGTGCGGCTGCGGATGTCCTGGTGGCGGAAACGGCCTTCCATTTCATACAGCACGCCTTCGCGCAGCGCGCCGTCGGACAAGCGCAGATCGCGGATCGCCAGCGCGTCGAACACGCCGCACAGGATAGCCAACCCCGGCACGAACACCGATTGGCGGTCTTCCGACAGCCCCGGCAGGCTCAGCGAGCCGAAGCTTTTGAACTGCAGCACCTGTTCGGCGAGCATTTCCAGGCGTTCCAGGGTGATGAGACCGTCTTTTTCTCCCATCGCCACCAGCACTTCGTGGGCGGCCTTGATGGTACCCGAGGCGCCCAGCGCGTACTGCCAGCCCTGAATGCGGTACTGCCAGGCCAGCGTTTCCAGCTTCTGTGCCGCCGCCAGCCGCGCGCGGCGGAAGTTGTTTTTGCTGATCTCTCCGCCGGGGAAGAACAGCTGGGCGAAGCTGACGCAGCCCATGCGGCGGCTTTCCGCCAGCAGCGGCTCGAAGTCTTCGCCGATCACCAGCTCGGTGGAGCCGCCGCCGATGTCGATCACCAGCTTGCGGCCTTTCTCCGGCTGGGTGTGTTCCACGCCCATGAAGATCAGGCGCGCCTCTTCCTGGCCGGCGATGATTTCGATCGGGTAGGGGATCACTTTGGCGGCGCGCTTGAGGAATACTTCGGCGTTCACCGCCTGGCGCAGGGTGTGGGTCCCGACGATGGTGACGTTATCCGCCGGGAAGCCCTGCAGCCGTTCGGCAAACAGCGCCAGGCAGGCCAGGCCGCGTTCTATCGCCTCTTCACTGAGTACGTTGTTGCTGTCCAATCCGTCGGCGAGATGTACCCGTTGTTTCAAACGGCCCAATACCTGTAAAGCGCCGTTGACGACGCGGGCGATCACCATGTGGAAGCTGTTCGACCCGAGGTCGATGGCGGCGATTTCCTGCGGTTTGTTCGATGCAGTGTTTTTTAGCGGCATAGTTGCTGGCCTACTGTCCTGGTTGTTCCAGAGCTTTTAAATACTCGTAAATAGCCACCTGGGCGCGCACTTTGCGGCGGTTGCCGCGCGGCACGTACTGGTTGCTCAGTTCTTTATCCACATAACGGGCCTTGACCGTATCGCTGAACAGGATCTCCAGAATGTCCAGAACGCGCTGTTTCAGCGCCGGATCCAGCAGCGATACCGCCACTTCGATACGGTAATCTATGTTGCGGGTCATCCAGTCGGCGGAGGACAGATACACCCGTTTGTCACCTTTATTGTCGAAAACGTAAACCCGATCGTGTTCCAAAAAGCGATCGACGATGCTGATCACCTGAATATTGTCGCTGATCCCCGGCAGGTTGGGAATCAGGGAACACATGCCCCGCACCAGCAGGCGGATCTTCACGCCGGCGCCGGACGCGGTATATAACCGATCTACCAGTCCTTTATCCACCAGATTATTTATTTTCAACATAATGCCGGCCTGTTCCCCGGCCTGCGCGTTGGCGATTTCGTTGTCGATCAGCTCATACAGCTTCAGGCGCGAGTTCTGCGGCGACACCATCAGGTTGTCGAAGGTGACCGGCCGGTAGGGGTTCTCGATAAAGTTGAATACCCGGCGCACCTCGTTGGTGATGCGTGAATCGGCGGTCAACAGCGAATAGTCGGTGTAGATGCGCGCGGTTTTTTCGTTAAAGTTGCCGGTGCCGATATGAGCATAGCGCACAATGTCATCGCCTTCACGGCGTGAAATCAGGAACAGCTTGGCGTGGATTTTCAGGCCCGGTGCGGAGAAGATCACGTGTACGCCGGCCTCGGTCAGGCGCTTCGCCCAGTGAATGTTGGCTTCTTCGTCGAAGCGCGCCTGCAGCTCGACCACCACCGTGACCTTCTTGCCGTTGTGCGCGGCGTGGATCATCGATTCGATGATGCGCGAATCTTTCGCCACTCGGTAGATGTTGATTTTGATCGCCAACACGCTCGGATCGAACGACGCCTGGCGCAGCAGCTCCAGCACGTGCTCGAAGGTGTGGTACGGGTAGTAGAGCAGCACGTCTTTTTCACGAATGGCGTCGAAGCCGTTGCGGAAACCGTCGAACCAGATGTGGCGCAGGCGCGGCAGCGGCTTGTTGACCAGATTGGCCTTGCCGACGTTCGGGAAACTGATGAAATCTTTGAAGTTGTGGTAGCGGCCGCCGGCGATCACCGAATCGTAGTTGGAGATGCCCAGCTTGCCGCGCAGCAGTTCCACCATTTCGTTCGGCATGTCGCGCTGATAAACAAAGCGCACCGGCTCGGCGGTCAGGCGCTGTTTCAGGCTGGAGGACATCAGTTCCAGCAGGCTGGATTCCATTTCGGTGACCAGATCGTACTCCGCGTCGCGGGTCATTTTCATCGAA
The DNA here is from genome assembly GCF_008011855.1 of Serratia bockelmannii. GTDB lineage: Bacteria > Pseudomonadota > Gammaproteobacteria > Enterobacterales > Enterobacteriaceae > Serratia > Serratia bockelmannii. Next base: position 1,554,970 of record NZ_VOUX01000033.1, on the reverse strand, counting down.
TAGGCGTTGAGCGCATCGTAGTCGAAGAAGCCCTTGAAGATATCGTCTAGGCAGTAACGCAGAATGTTGTCCAGCAGGATCATTGGCTTACGGCGGCGCGGCGCTTCCGGCGGCAGATTGACGAAGCGCGGCACCTTGTCGGACGGGATCTCCAGCAGCGCATAGTCGGTGCGGGCGCCGCGGATGATCTCCACCGCCAGATAGGTGTAGTCGTCTTTCAGGAACTGCACCAGGTTGGTGTCGTGGTTGATCAGGATCGGCGTGATGTGCTGGCGCAGATGTTGTTTGAAATATTGCCGCAGCCAGATTTGCTGGTTCTCGGACACCTGGCGTTCGTTGATCAGGAAGATCTGGTTGCGGGCCATTTCCAGCAGCAGATCGTTGTACAGGCCGTCGAACTCCTGATCGGTTTTCAGCACCTTGGCCTGGATCTTTTTCAGCAGGTGGCGCGAGGAACCGGCGGAGCCTTGCTCTTCGCTGATCAGGATGCGCCGTTTGAGATCGGCGAAGCGGACTTTATAGAACTCGTCGAGGTTGTTGGAGTAAATGCCCAGAAAACGCATACGTTCAATCAGGGGATTGCTCTTATCTGCGGCTTCCTGCAACACGCGTTCATTAAAGGATAACCAGCTTAGTTCTTTTTCGATGTAGAGCTTTTCCTGACCCATTGCCACTCCAGTTCAAATTTAGAATAGGATCCGGGACGCAGCGCCCGGATGCCGCTCTAGTGTCCTTCATCATTATTGCGAGAGATTGACAGGAAAGTCCAACATATCCACTGCGTTGGCGCGCGGCGTTTTTCGGCGGCAATAAATTTTCGCCGAGGCGGGATGTTCGGCAGTGAAGTGATTAGCATGAAATGACGGTTAGCAGGCTTATTTTTGGCATTATAAAGCGTGTTTGTGGTCATTTTTCAGCAATATATCAACTTCATATTGTCTGTTTGTAGCGTAAAAAACCTGGGTTAGGGTGGGTAACTTTGTCATGCAAACGTCATAAAACTGACATAAGATGCCCGGTTATCTTACGGCGTAAGCCCGATTACATCAGCGACAGCGAGACACATGACACAGACGACGGCCAATCAACATCCCCGAGATCGCATGCGCGGGCGCATCGACCGCGGCGTGCAGGCGGCAGTGACCGCCAGCGGGCTGATGGTGCTGATGACGTTGATGCTGATCTTCGTTTATCTGCTGTTTGCGGTGCTGCCGCTGTTCAAACCGGCCTCGCTTGGGCAGGCTCAGCCGCTGCCGATCGCGGTGTCGGCCCCGGCGCTGGCGCTGGGCATGGACGTGCAGCAGCGCGTGGGTTATCGCATCGACGCGCAGGGCGCGGGGCAATTTTATCGTCTGACGCCGGCGCCGAGCGGCCAGGCCCAGACGCCGCTGGTGCAGCAGACGCTGCTGGCCAAACCGGCGCTGCTCGCGCAGGCTGCCGGAGAGCGCGATCTGTTTGCGCTGGCGCAGGCCAACGGCCGGTTGGTGGTGGCACGCGCGGACTTCGCGACGGCGGAAAACGGCCGGCCGCAGTGGCAGTTCCCGCTTGGGCAACAGCCGTTGGCGCTGGATCCGCAGAACAAACCGCTGAAACTGCTGTCGTTGGCGGATGCGCATCGCGGGCAGTATCTGTTGGCCGGGGTGACCGACGATCGGCGCCTGGTGTTCGGTCGCTTCAGCCCCGACCGGCCGCCGCAGTTCAGCGAGCGTCCGCTGGAGCACGACGGGGAGCAACTGGTGCTGACGCCGGATGGCCGCCAGCTTTACCTGCTGAACGGCAACCGGCTGGCGCGTTATCAGATCGACGGCGCGCAGCTGCAGCTGCGTGAAACGCGTACCCTTGGCGAACACGCCCCGTATCAGATGACGGCGCTGCCCGGCGGTAGCGCGCTGCTGATCAAGGGCGCCGACGGCAATCTGCGCGAGTGGTTCGAGGTGGAAAAAGATCGGCGCTGGCGCCTGACGCCGGTGCAGCATTTCGATCACGGTGCTGACGGGCAGGAGCTGACGGTGGCCGAGCCTTACCGCCGTGTGTTCGCCACTCTGCGGCCCGATGGCGGCTTCTCGTTATTTTCCGCCATTCAACCGCAGCCGCTGCTGAATACCCGTTTGGGTGCCGAGGTGCGGCAGATGGCGTTCGCGCCGCGCGGCGATGGTCTGCTGCTGGAGAGCGCGCAGGGCTGGCAGCGCTATGCGCTCGACAACCCGTATCCGGACGTCACCTGGCGTTCGCTGTGGGGCAAGGTGTGGTATGAGAACTACCCGCAGCCGGCCTACGTCTGGCAGTCCACCTCCGGCGAAGACAGCTACCAACCCAAATTCAGCCTGATGCCGGTGATCTTCGGCACCTTCAAGGCGGCGGCTTACGCGATGCTGTTCGCCATACCCTTGGCCTTGGCCGGCGCCATCTATACCGCTTACTTTATGACGGCGGGGCTACGACGGGTGATCAAACCGGCTATCGAAGTGATGGGCGCGCTGCCGACGGTGGTGATCGGGCTGGTGGCCGGCATCTGGCTGGCGCCGATCATCGAGCAGTATCTGTTGGCGGTGCTGGCGTTGCCGCTGCTGCTGGCGGCGGCGGTGCTGCTGTGCGGCGCGTTGACCCATCGTTTTATGCCGCGCTGCCGGCCGGGCGTCGATCTGCTGTTGCTGTTGCCGCTGCTGGCATTGACGGTATGGCTGGCGTTCAGCCTGGGGCCGTGGCTGGAGGTGGCGCTGTTCGGTGAGCCGTTGCATTTCTGGCTGGGGGATAATTATGACCAGCGTAATGCGCTGGTGGTGGGCGTGGCGATGGGCTTCGCGCTGGTGCCGATCATCTTCTCGCTGGCGGAGGACGCGCTGTTCAGCGTGCCGGCCACCCTGAGCCAGGGCTCTTTGGCGCTGGGCGCCACCCAATGGCAGACGGTGATCAAGGTGGTGCTGCCTTCCGCCAGCGCCGGCATTTTCTCCGCGCTGATGATCGGCTTTGGCCGCGCGGTGGGGGAAACCATGATCGTGCTGATGGCTACCGGCAACACGCCGATTATCGACGGCAGCCTGTTCCAGGGGCTGCGCGCGCTGGCGGCCAACATCGCCATTGAAATGCCGGAGGCGGTTTCCGGCAGCAGCCATTACCGCGTGCTGTTCCTGACTGCGCTGGTGCTGTTTGTCTTCACCTTCGTGTTCAACACGCTGGCGGAGGCGGTGCGCCTGCGGTTGCGTAAGCGTTACACGCCGAATCAGGAGGCGCCATGAAGAGCTGGGTGAAGAGCGGGTCGCCGTGGGTGTGGCTGACCGCCGGTTCGGTGGCCGTCAGCCTGTTGGCGCTGATCGGCATTCTGCTACTGCTGGCCGGGCAGGGGATGCGCTATTTCTGGCCGAGCCCGGTTTATCAGTTCGAACTGAATCAGAACGGCGCTGGGCCGGTGACGGTGATCGGTGAGTTGTACCAGCAACAAAGCATTTCCCGGCGCCAACTGGCCGAGGCGGGCGTCACGCCGCCGGGCGAGGCGCAGAACGTCGAACGTTATCTGATTAAGGTCGGCAACCGCGAACGCGAGGGGCAGGATTTCCGCACCTTGCTGGCCAGCGATATCCGCAGCCAAAGCGCGCCGCGCAGCCTGCTGGTGCTGGAACGCGACAGCCACGGTACCGCTTACGGCTATCTGGCGGGGCTGCTGGAAGACGGGCAACCACTGACCGGCCGCAATCTGGGGCAGGCGTTGCAGCAGCGCCTGCCGCAAATCGCCGCGCTCTCGCGCCAGGCGCACGACATTCAATTCCGCGACATGGCGCGCATCAATCAGCAGTTTGACGCGCTGCGGCTGCGGGAAAAGCGCCTGCAGCGCGACGATAAGCTGGACGCCCGCGCACAGGACGCCATCAAGGCCGAACGGCTGGAGCTGCAGCGGCAGTATCAGCTGTTGTCCGAACGTCTGGCGGGGCTGAACCGCGATCGCCAGCGCGACGCGTTGCTGCTGCGCGACATGCACGGGCAGACGTTGACCATTCCGCTCAGCCAGGTGCGCGATGCCTGGTACCCGAACGCCATGAGCACCACCGAGAAGCTGATGCACTGGGGCGAGCAGGTGAAGAAGTTTCTCACCGACAGCCCGCGTGAGGCGAATACCGAAGGCGGGGTGTTCCCGGCCATTTTCGGTACGGTGTTGATGGTGATCCTGATGTCGATCGTGGTGATGCCGTTTGGCGTGATCGCGGCGCTGTATCTGCACGAATATGCCGGCAACAATCTGCTGACGCGGGTGATCCGCATCGCGGTGGTCAATCTGGCCGGCGTGCCCTCGATCGTCTACGGCGTCTTCGGCCTCGGCTTTTTTGTTTATATGATCGGCGGCACGCTCGATCAGCTGTTCTATCCTGAATCTTTGCCTAACCCGACCTTCGGCACGCCCGGCGTGCTGTGGGCGGCGCTGACGCTGGCGCTGCTGACGCTGCCGGTGGTGATCGTCGCCACCGAGGAAGGGCTGTCGCGCATTCCCGCCTCGCTGCGGCAGGGCTCGATGGCGCTGGGCGCCAGCCGGGCCGAGACGCTGTGGCGCATCGTGCTGCCGATGGCGGCGCCGGCGATGATGACCGGCCTGATCCTGGCGGTGGCGCGCGCCGCAGGGGAGACCGCGCCGCTGATGCTGGTGGGGGTCGTGAAATCGGTGCCGGTGCTGCCGGTGGACGAGATTTTCCCGTATCTGCACCTGGAGCGGAAGTTCATGCATTTGAGCTTCCAGATCTACGATATGGCATTCCAGAGCCCGAGCGTGGAGGCGGCGCGGCCGCTGGTGTTCGCCACCGCCTTCTTGCTGGTGACGATCGTGGTGAGTTTGAATCTGGCGGCGATGGGCATCCGCCATTCGTTGAGGGAGCGGTACCGAGCATGGTCGCAGTAACAATGACGCTATTTTTGGGGAGTGCGTAATGGGTTTGATGACGCCAGGCAGTTTGCCCCGGCTGGATGTCCAGCATCTCGACGATGAACAGACCGCGCTGGCGGTCAACGGCCTGAACCTGTTTTATGGTGACAAACAGGTGCTGCACGATATTTCGCTGCGTATCCCGAAACATCGGGTGACGGCCCTGATCGGCCCTTCGGGCTGCGGCAAATCGACGCTGCTGCGCTGTTTCAATCGCATGAACGATCTGGTGGACAACTGCCGCATTGAGGGCGATCTGCAGCTGAACGGCGCGGCGATCTCCGGCGCGCAGATCGACGTGGCGGCGCTGCGGCGGCGGGTGGGCATGGTGTTCCAACGGCCGAACCCGTTCCCGAAATCGATCTATGAAAACGTGGTGTACGGCCTGCGGCTGCAGGGCGTGCGCGACCGGCGCTTGCTGGATGAAGCGGTGGAGCGTTCACTGCGCGCCGCCGCGTTGTGGCATGAGGTAAAAGACCGGCTGCGCGAAAATGCGTTCCGCTTGTCCAGCGGCCAGCAGCAGCGCCTGGTGATCGCGCGCGCCATCGCCATCGAGCCGGAAGTATTGCTGCTCGACGAGCCGACCTCGGCGCTCGATCCGATCTCCACGCTGACCATCGAAGAGCTGATTTCCGCGCTGAAACAGCGCTATAGCGTGGTGCTGGTGACGCACAACATGCAGCAAGCGGCGCGCGTCTCCGACTACACCGCCTTTATTCATCAGGGGCGGCTGGTGGAATACAACGACACCGACGCCATTTTCACGTCGCCGCGCCAGCGCCGCACCGAGGATTATATTACCGGGCGGTATGGGTGAGGCCGTTTGGGCTATGAACAAACGAAAGGCTGCACAACCGTGCAGCCTTTTGTCTATCAGGGGCGTCAGTAATTTTTACGAATGCGGATCGCTTCTTCTACCCACTCAGCCAAATTGTCTTTTATATGGTTATAGACATTGGTGCTGGTCGAATAAGGCGGATCATAGGCTTTGGCGATTGTGGAAAGCTTTGCGTCACCCAGCTTGATGTGATCCAACGGGTTTTTACCTTTCGTGGTTTGGTCGCCGGCGCTGTCTTTCAAATTGTGTATATACACCACCAGCACGCCCATGCCTTTTTTCCAAGCCTCGCATATTTCGAAATTAATCCATTTGCGATCAGCGGTATCTTTACCGGCGAGAATCACGGCGCAGCTGCGATTGTCCAACTGGCCCTTGATCCAAGCGGCGATGGCGGCGTCACCGCCTTTTTTCACTTCCTCCCAATCGTTATCCGTGGCTGGCCGGTTACCTTCCAGCGAGCCCATTTCGCGTACCTGAGAAGCGCGCCAGTTGTCCGGCTCATAATGGAAACTGTAAAAACATTTTCTGGTCATCGGGGGTTATCCTTAGTAATGATATCGATAAGCGCCAACAGGCTTTTTTTCTTCTCCGCCAGGCTGCCCGGTTCGTTAAGCTGATCCAGCAGATTCATGGCGGCGGGGTTGCGGTAGTAGAGGGTTTCTTTCATCTCCTCCTTGATTTTTCGGTAGATCTCGGCAGATGCGCTGCCGGTACAACCGATAGGAATGCAGACGCAGCCTTGTTCCGTGGCGATCTGGAACTCTTTCAATAAACCGTCGGCCAGCACGTATTCGCCTTCGGCGTTGCGTTTGTTGCCGAACAAAAAGATTGCGATGCCGCTGAGCGAAATCATGTTCTGACGGTATTCGTGCCAAAGTGCCGGTAGGGTAATGCCGCCGCTGGCGAATTGGGGGAAAGGACGCAGTACCAGCTGGCTTTCGCTGATTTTTCCTTGGCTATCGTAAATGGCTTCCAATGCGCCGTTGATCACCGCTGTGCCTACGCCCCAGCCGAAACCGTTGACGATGCGATACTGTTTGTGGATAAGCAGGCGCGCCAGACGATGTATGAACTGGATGGACTCTTCACGGGTATAGGGCTGGTAGTTGTCGGCGCTGCCGGAGATAAACACCGTGCTTTTCTTGAACTGCGTTTCGATGGCATACAGCAGGTCAGTGATTTGCCGATAGTCATCCACCAACAGCGTTTGAATGCCGTAACGGCGCAGATCGTTAATCATCAAGCCTTGTTTGCGGCTGTTGTAATCGCAAGACGCCTGATCCTCGCTGCCGCTGTCGCCGAGCTGGACGCGCCGCATGATGCAGTAGTGGTTTCTCTGCCCTTCGCCGTACTGTGCGTAAAGGCGGCTCAATACATATTGCAGGTTGGGGTCTTCAAAGCTGAAACCGATAAACAGGAAGGTTTTGGCAGTCAGCTCCGCCATCAGCATGTTGATAAAAGGAAGGTGTGTACGGGAGTAAGTTTCGTATTGTTCGCGAGTGATAATCGCCTGGTTGGGATTTCTATAGTCACCATGCATTTTATATAAAACAACATCACGTTTATGAATGTTATTGGTCAGGCTTTCCGGCGTGGTTTTGACGTCGCAGACGCGATTATAACGGGCATAGGTTTTTTCAATCAGGTCGTCGTAGTTAGTGGTCCAAAGTGACGCTATCGGTAATCTGGCGATAATCCGGTGGTTTTCTGTTTCTTCCGCCTGTTCAGCGAATTCTGTAATTATTTTTTGATTTATCTTATGTCTGTTGCCTTTTTCATTGAGGTGATATTGCGCCAGAGAAATAAGATCGCTCTCTTTTTCGATATCCAGCTCCAGTTCATAAGCGATATCGCCGATAAGCTCTTTCCAGCTAACGAAGCCGGCGGGGATGGACAGTCCGGCGCCGGCAAACAGCGCAGCGCTGCCGGCTTTGATATCATTAACGTAATCTCGAATAAACAGTTCTATATCACGGTTAAACATGAGGCTATTCCCGATATTGTTTTTCTTTATTGGTTAATTAATAACTATGTTTTTTATGAATTAATTATGCGAATATAACGACCAAGATAAAATGGCGAGTTAACTTTGTAAACTCTGCTCGTTTGTTTTTGTCGATATTGAATGTGTTATTTTAATATTGAATTTATTTGCTTTTATTATTTGTTTTTTTAATTTTAATTTTAATTAAATGCACTCTGGTTAATAAGACGCAGTGGTCGTGGCATATCTGCATTTTTTGTCACATTGTGACTTTGATTAAATGGAAGTGATTATCATTATCGTTGATTTGCGGCGTAAATTGTATATACTTCGCCAGGATGTGTAAGTTAACGTAAATGGATGTATCTAAATGTGTGCATGGAAGCTGAGGATTTGGCCTGTGCTCTTGGCGTTTTGCAGCTCTGCGTGGTGCGCGGAAATCACCAGCCCTGCTGACCGCGACAGCATTACCCAACAGCAGAAAACGTTGCTGGAACAGGCGCAGCAGCAACGCGAGGCGCTGCAAAATAGCGTTGAACTGCCGGCGTTACCGCTGCCTGAGCCGGCCGCCGCAGGGGCGGTTTGCCAAACGGTGCGGCAGATTGTTTTTGAGAGCGCCGAGCATCTTTCCTGGTCGGTGAAAGAAAGCCTGGCGCGCCCGTATCAGGGAAGCTGTCTGACGCTGGAGCACATCAACCGCCTGGTGCGTGAAACCACCAATGCTTATCTGCAACGCGGCTATGTCACTTCGCAGGCCTGGCTGCAGGAGCAGGATATCTCCCGTGGCGTGTTGGTCGTCAGCGTCAGCGAAGGGCGAATCGAGTCCATCACGCAGAATGGCGAGCAGACGCCGGCGCTGAAGATGGCATTTCCCGGCCTGGTCGGCGACGTATTGAATCTGCGCGATATCGAGCAGGGCATGGAGCAGCTCAACCGGCTGGCTTCGCAGCAGGTGACCATCGATATTCAACCTGGCGAGCAACCCGGCTTTTCCAACGTGGTTTTGCTGCGTGGCGCCACGCGCGCGCCGGTCTCTTTCTCTTTCGGCGCCGATAACAGCGGCCAGAAAAGCACCGGCACCGGGCAGATGAATGCCGGCGTGGTGCTGGACAACCCGCTGCGCCTGGCCGACCAGTGGTCGCTCTCCGCAGCGCGCAATAACGATTTCAGCCCGCATCATCGCAGCCGCAGCCTGAACGGCAGCGTCACCTTACCCTATGGCTATTGGCTGTTCAGCTACCAGTACGCCTGGAACGATTTTTTCCAGCAGGTGCCATTCAACGGCGCGGCTTACCGCTATCAAGGCAATAACCAGACCCAGCGTTTGGGCGCCAACCGCACGTTGCTGCGGGATGGCAAACGCAAGCTGGCCGTCGATATCGGGCTGGCGCGGCGCACCACGGAAAATAAGCTGGCGGGTGAACGGTTGGGCGTCAGCAGCCCGACGCTCAGCATTGCCAGTCTGGGCCTCAATTACAGTGCGGTCGCGGGCGGCGGCTATATGACGTTGAACCCGACGGTAAGCCGTGGGCTGCGCATGCTGGGCGCCACCGCCGACGATCCGGAGCGCGACGGAGCGCCGCGCAGCGAGTTCCGCAAGCTTGGTCTCAGCGCCAGTTATTTTTATCCGCTCGCCCCCTCTCTCTACTACCTGACCTCGGCCTACGGGCAAACCAGCGCAGACAATCTGTATGCCGGCGAACGCATTTCCATCGGCGGGCAATACTCGGTGCGCGGCTTCAAGGAGCAGTACCTGACCGGTAATCGCGGTGCGTACTGGCGCAATGAACTCAACTGGCAATGGCGGACGTTGCCGGGGCTGGGGGCGCTCTCTTTGACCGGTGCGTTAGACGCCGGCTGGCTGCAGGGGCGCGCCGGGCAGATAGACGGCGGTAGCGTCGTCGGTGCGGCGCTGGGCGCCACGCTAAGCGGCCGCTGGTTCAATCAGGCGGTCACCGTCGGTAAACCGTTGACGCACCCAGACAGCCTGCAACCGGATCGTTGGGTGGCCTACTGGCAAGCCACCGTCACGTTATAACGCCAGCACACAGCAGGAGCGCCTCGGCGTTCAAAACAACATCCTTTCGAAGGAATGAATATGGATAAGCTCAACCCTCCGTTGGCGCGGGGCGCCAGCTATTTGCTGATCTACCTGACGGCTTTCCAGCCGTTGCACCCGGCGTTTGCCGCCGGCATTACCGCCGCCAACGGCAATACGCAGGTGGTTATCAAGCCGGGCGACGTGCCGGTGGTGAATATTGCCACGCCGAACGGTGCAGGCATTTCGCACAACACCTATAAAGATTTCAACGTTGGGCCACAGGGCGCCGTGTTGAATAACGCCACGCACGGCGGCAAAACGCAGCTGGGCGTGGAAATCTACAGCGCGCAGGGCAACACCTACCTGAAGGGAAAACCGGCGGAGTTGATCATTAATGAGGTGATCGGCGGCAGTCGTTCTGAGCTACAGGGCAAGCTTGAGGTGTTCGGCAACAAGGCCAATGTGATGATCGCCAACCCGAATGGCATCACCTGCGACGGCTGCGGCTTTATCAACGCGCCGGGCGTGACGTTAACCACCGGTAAACCGCAGTTCGACAAGCAGGGCGCGCTGGAAGCGCTGGAGGTGAAAAAAGGCGGCGTCACCATCGGCGGTAAAGGGCTGGACGGCAGCGGCGCCGACTATGTCGATATCATCAGCCGTGCCACCGAGCTGAACGGCAAAATCAACGCGCAAAATCTGTCGCTGACCCAGGGCGCCAACCGCATCAGCTTCAAGGACGGCAGTATCAAACCGATCGCCGGTGAAGGCGCAAAACCTGTGCTGGCGGTGGATACCAAAGCGCTGGGCGGCATGTACGCCAACAAAATCCGCCTGGTGGCCAACGAGGATGGGGTGGGGGTGAACCTGAAAGACCTCACCAGCAAACAGCGGGATATTACGCTGAGCGTTAACGGTAACCTGGTGCTTAACGGCACCACGCACAGCAAGGGTGACCTCAATGTCAGTGCCAAGGGATTGCACATTACGCGGGGTACTGTCGTGCAGGCGGACGGCAACGCCACGCTGGCAGCAACGACGCTGGTGAATGACGGGCAAACCAGCACCAGCGGCGATATGCGTATCTTTGGCGACCATATCCGCAACGCCGGGGAAAACGCCAAGCTGCACGCTAATAAAAATATGTGGATCCAAAAGGATGCGCAGGGCAACAAGGCTAAATCCGTCGAGAACCGTTCGGCGAAAATCCTGACCAACAGCGGCGATTTAGTGATACGCACGGAGAGTTTGAACAACGTTCGCCAGCAGTTCGCCATTTCCTCCAACAACGCGCCGAAGGACAACAAGGATATCGATCGTTGGTTGGCTGATGGTGTGTACGAGGGGCAATTCGATTACCAATTTTTTGATTATTTGGCGGACTTTGAAGATAAAAATTTCACCTGGTTGGGACACGTCGATTTCAAAAAAACGCCCTGGGTTAACAGTGAACGTGCGCGTTTTACCGTAGTGACCGACAGCCGTCCCGCAGAAATCATTTCAGGGAAGAATGCCTACATTAATGCGTCGGAGCTTTGGAACCACGTCAGCACAATAAAAGCGACTAACGATCTGATTTTAACTGGTAATAATCTGGGCGTGCGCAGTGAAATGACGGGGGACATGAACGACTATGCACTTTTCGAACCGAAGGTGCCGAATCCTAACGTTGTTCTGGGACATAAATGGCAGGATCAGAAATCGTCGATCCCGGAATATGTCATTTATGTCAGAAAAGGCGGGCAAAAGAGCTGGTCGGCTTCTGGCTATCCGGCCTCAGCCATGTTGGCGGGCGGCAATTTGGTTGCGGATTTTAAAAATCAGATAGAAATTAAAACTTCGACGCCGGCGGGAAATCAGCTTAGTGAGGTGGTGGCTTCGGGACGGCCTGACTCACTGGTAGCTCACAACATTGTGCTGCATGCGGGACGTGTTATCAGTACCGATAAAATAAACGCGCGTAACGACCTGACTGTGGTTGCCGATGATGTGTTTTACACCGACGGTGCTGAGCTAACTGCGGGCAAGAGTCTGAACGTTGCAGCAGTGAATGAGCTGGATGCCCGTCAAAGCTATCTGAAGGGACATCATGTCACTTTGACCAGCCGCAACGGCAACGTCAAAGTGCACACTGTACCTAGCCCACGCTATTTCGGCGTCGATGGTGCCCGCTGGCTGAGCCAATTGAATGCTGCCGGGGACTTAACCTTAAATGCCGGGCAAGGTATTTATCTACGTAACACGCACTTCGCGCCGCAAAGCCAAAATATTGCAATGACGGCGAACGGCACTGTTTCGATTGTCAGAAATGACGAGGCGTTGAATAACGATCGTTTAGCGCAGAATTTATCTCCTGAACAACGACAAACGCAGTTCAACCAACTGCTAAATGCCGGACAGTTGAACGCCAGTGGTTCAGTGCTGCTCAACAGCGGCGGTTATCTGGCGTTGCGCGGGACGCACATTAAAGCAGGTAAAGATGTCACGCTGTTGGCCGGCCATAATGCCGATCTGAACTATCGCGAATTGGGGGAGCAATTTAGTCGCTTGTTCCCCTCTTCCCGCACGCCTGAACTGGGTAGCCGGGTACACGCCGGCGGCAATTTACTGATTAACTCGGCCCGCGACATCGGCACCCAGGGCGGCGCGCTTTCCGCCAACGGTAATATCACGCTGCTGGCCGGGCAGAATCTATGGTTGTCGAACCTGGCTTATTCCGCCATTGATGCCGCTAACGACAACAACAAAGACGACCGCCATGTGGTCACTACCCTCAGCGCCGGGAAAAACCTGACCGCGTCGGCGAATAACCAACTGCTGACTTACGGCGCCAGGCTGACTTCCGGCGCCAACATGACGTTGACCTCCGGCGGCGATATGCGCTTCGAGGCGGTGCAAAACCACACTTACCGCGAGAGCGGCAACGAGTTCACCGAAACCCGTACCCAGCAAGGTACCGAGCTGAATGCCGGCGGCCTGATGACGGTGATTTCCGGCGGCAGCATTCTGTTCCAGGCGACCAAGCTGGTGGTTAAAGGATTAGGGGCGAACTGGAAATCACCGGTAGCGGTGACGGATTGGGGGAGTCGTATTGCGTCGGCGGAGCAGGCGGTGAATGCAGCGCAGCAACGCATACAGCAGGCGGTAAACGATAAAAACCAGGCAGAGCAGTTAGTGGTCGCAAAACAGGCTGAAGTGCCCAAACGGCAGGCCGAGCTGGACAAATTCCGCCAACAGCTCAAAAACATCGGTAATCAGGGGTTCCCCGGCAGTCAGAATATAAAAGACCATCTGAGACGGGAAATTGCGGGTCGCGAGACGGCGCTGACACAGGCACAAAACGAGGTCAATCAGGCCGTCAATCAGGTTAGTCAGGCACAGCAACGTATCGAACAGTCTCAGCGAGAAAAAGGTGAGACGGAGCGCAGTCTCGCCGCCCTGCGCCAGGAAGCCCAAAGCAAAGGCATTGACGAGGCCAAACAAAAAGCTCAGGTCGACGCCCACAACCAGGCTGAAGCCATGCGCGCCGGCAATATGGATATCGCCGCCAAGGGCGGCTATCTCTACGCCCAGGCGATGGAGGAATCCAGCCACTACGAGAAAACCGAGAAGAAACGCAAATGGTGGGGCAAGAAAACCGAGGTTAAGCAGACCCGCCATGACGTAACCAACAAGGTTACCGAGTTTACCGCCGCCGGCAATATCACGCTGATGAGCCGCGACGACAGCACCTATGAAGCCAGCAAAATCGCCGCCGGGCAAAACGCGCGCCTGACCAGCACGCATGGCCAGGTTAACTTCCGCGCGGTGAAAAACACCTCTTTCGAACAGACCGTCAGCAATTCGAAAGGCTTCTTTATCAAGCAGGCCAATAAAGGGTACGAAGACAATAAGTGGGTGCTGCCGAGCATTCATACCGGTGGTGCCTTGACCGTGGAAGCCGCCAAGGGCGTCAGCGCCGACGTGAAGGTGAAAAACGGGCAGGCGCTGCAAAGCGCCATCGACGCCCTGGGCAATACGCCGGGCACCACCTGGGTCAAAGATCTGAACAAGCGCAACGACGTGCAGTGGAGCAAGGTCAAAGACGCTTACGACAGCTGGGATTACAAGAGCCAGCACCTGAACCCGGCGGTGGCGGCGGTGATCGCCATTGCGGCAGCGGCGGTGACCGCTGGCAGTTCACTGGCGGCCACGGCGGCTTCCAGCGTTTCCGGCGCCGTGGGCGGTGGGGCGATAACCAGCGGCGCGGTCACGGCCGGAATGTCTTCGCTGGCCTCCCAGGCGGCGGTGGCGCTGGTGGAGAACCAGGGCAACCTGTCGAAAACCCTGCAGGCGCTGGGCAGCAATGAAAACGTCAAGGCGACCGCCACGGCGATGGCGATCGGCGGCGCGCTCAACGGCTTCGACAGCGCGATGGGCTGGAGTAAGGATGCGGCGGGCAAACCGCTTAACCCGAACAACGTCAAACTGCCGCAGCTGAGCAACGGCGACTGGAGCAAGGTGGCGCAGCGGGTGGCCGGGCAATCGGTCATCAGCTCCAGTCTGAATACCGCCATCAATGGCGGCAGCTTCAAAGACAACCTGACCAATGCGCTGCTGGCGAACATCGGCAGCCAGGTTCAGGCCGAGGGCGCCAACCTGATTGGGGATAACGGTCAGGTTCTCGATATACCGGGCCGGGCCGTAAGCCATGCCGTTCTGGCGGGCGTGGCCGCAGAAATCGGCAAGGGCAATGCCAAAGGCGCGGCGGCAGGGGCGCTGGCGGCGGAGCTGGCTGGGGTGATCATCAATGATAATCTGGTCAGAAGTGAAGGTTGGCAAGAGCGTCAGGCTCAGATCAGCCGCGTAGCGGGCGCCTTTGCAGGGGCCATCGTAACTGCCAAAGCCGCAGGTGCCACCAGCGGTGCAAATGCGGGGGAGTTTGTCGAACGCTTCAATCGACAGCTGCATCAGGAAGAACTCAACGCGATTAAAGAGTTGGCTAAGGGCGACAAGGAAAAAGAAGCGCGTCTGATGGCGGCTTCATGCCGAAAAGTAGCTTGCACCACGCAAGAGGCGTTGAACTCAGACGAACGCAAGCAGTTTGAAGCCCTGATGAATAAGTACCCGTCAACGCGGGATGAAGATGGTCTCATCGCCAACTACTGGGTACAAAAAGAGCGTCAGCGCTTCGGCAACTATCCGGCGTTTGCCGGCTATGACAGCGAAAAGTTATTCACGTATGATTTGGGCGACCAGATAACCGACGGCCAGCTGTTTGCTCGCAACCAGCAGATAGAACAAATCAGCAAGTTGACCGGGTGGTCGCCGGACTGGGTGAATGCCTCGGTGATGGCGGTCTCTATTGCCAACACATTTGCCGGTATGGGTAAAGCAAACGTCGGCAACCAATACCTGTCATCCAAATTGGTAGGCCCAACCAGCGCCTGGAAAGGGTATCTGGTCAATGAGAAGACCGTTCAGCAGGCTGCTACATTCAAAAACCAGGTTACAGAACTGAGGGCCGGTTTGACATCAGCCCCGAAACGCAGTGGTAACGTTGCAGTGGCCAGTATTGATATATCTGGAATGCCAAAGACACTTGCAAGCCATAATCTCATAGACGTTGCAGGTAAGGGTTTTGTTGGGATGGGAAAAGAAAATTTTAAATATGAGACTATTCTTACTGATGATGGTAGACATGTAGCAAGAAATATAGACTCCGAATATAAAATATTGGATAACTTAGCCGATAGATTGGGTAAAAACTATTCCGCCAATGGCTCTGTTACTATTTTCACCGAAAAGCCTGCCTGCGAAAGCTGTTTAGGCGTTGTTAAGCAGTTCGAAAGTAGATATCCAGGGGTGAAAATTGACGTTTTGGACAATAATGGTGTGCGTTTGATTCCAGGAAGAGGTAAATAACAATGAATGTGATGAGTTATGATGAAATAAGGAGTAGCTTTGCCTATTCAAGTTACGCTTATTGCAGAAATATACTTAACCTACTGAAACGTGATGGTAATCATTCTGTTTGTGCTACATCTGATCAGGCGTTTGCGTATGAGTCATTAGAAGGTTCGTTTGAAGAACCAATAGAATGCCTCATGCTTGAGCTAGTGACGCTCATCTTTATGGCTGGTAGATGTAGTGATCAAACAGTAAAGTTCCACACAGATATCATATTAAAAATATTATCGGAAAATGATTTATTCGAAATGCTTAAGGATGTAACTGAAGATGAAAAAAACGAAATTTTAAACGATCTTCGATTGCTTGGCTTGATCGATAAGCCTGAATAAAAGGATGCTCGTGTGGATTGATGTGTTTTGTCTATCGTCTGGATCCATGACAGCGACTATGAAGATTGGATCTAACCCACACACAGAAACGGCTCTTCGGAGCCGTTTTCTCTTGATGTTGTATCCCATATAAACGCCGATAGGTCGCGGCGGGCAAACCGCTTAACCCGAACAACGTCAAACTGCCGCAGCTGAGCAACGGCGGCTGGAGCAAGGTGGCGCAGCGGGTGGCCGGGCAATCGGTCATCAGCTCCAGCCTGAATACCACCATCAACGGCGGCAGCTTCAAAGACAACCTGACCAATGCGCTGCTGGCGAACATCGGCAGCCAGGTTCAGGCCGAGGGAGCTAATTTGATTGCGGATAACGGTCAGGTTCTCGATAAAAACAGTTGATGGACATCAATATGCACGTATAGGTGATCGTCTTTACTCTCAACATGCCGTTGACCGAATGTAAGCAACAAGCTTAGGCTCCTCGGCAGGAACCATTGGACCTGGAAAAACCGTTTCGTCCAATATAGTTGAGTATGTAATTAAAATAGGTGTTACTGAAACAAGCATATCTAATGATATTCAAAGGACAATTTATCGGGCTGGTGACATTGGTGTGGTTACTGAAAACCATGGTAACATAATAATCACAATCCTTCGCAGGAGTGAAAAATGAGTGGGTGGATTTATCCCGATGTAATTAAAAAGCTTAGTTTTTCCTGTGTGGCCTTTTTAGAAGGAAAACTACCTGTGGCTGAAATTCAATCAGAAATAAATAACGCAGGTGACAGTATTGTAGCGATAGAGGAAAAATGGTTACGACAGATGCTACTTGATGCGGAAAGCGACATTGAGCTTTTAATCTTCACTATTGACAATGAAAAATTGACAGCAGCTGTCAAACCTATCGTGCAGAATATTATCAAGGCAATAAGTTAGGACATGGATTAACCCCCTATTTCCGCAACATGCTATGCATCATAAAATAGGCACCTGATACCGTTTATGAAGGCTGTTGACCCACGTATGGAAACGGCTCTTCGGAGCCGTTTTCTGTTTTTAACGTCCCCGCCCCGAAACCCGCAACACTACCCCCACCAGCAGCAACGCAGCTCCCGAGGCATAGAGCGGGAACCAACGCGTCCACCAGAGTGAGGAAAACAGCGGGGTGCTATTGGGATCTGCGGAGGCGTAGCCGCTATAGGTATTCAGGCCGGCGGCGATGGCGAGCATCGCCAGGCCGATAAAAAGCAGCAGGTTTGAGACGGTTGTCATGGCATTTTTCCTTTGTAGAGGCAGAGGGTAATTCTTACTATTAATTATTGTTCGATTAATTATCTCGGGAAATATTATTTATTTTCGTATTCATCTGGCTATTTCCTGACGATAAAATAATATGCCTTAATACTAGCCGCTTATTTCCCAATAAAAAACCCGCCTGGGCGGGTTTTCTCTTTTTTCTCGCAAATTGTCACTTCACCAGCGGCTTATCATTGGGCGTTTTGAACTTCGCCAGGTATTGCGGCTGGAAGATGCACATGCGCAGCACGGTGCGGTATTCGCCGTTGACGAAGAACTCGTCGATCAGTTCGCCTTCCACGTTGAAGCCCAGCTTGCTGTAGATGTGGATCGCCTTCGGGTTCTCCTTATCGACGATCAGGTACAGCTTGTACAGGTTCAGCACCGAGAAACCGTAGTCCATCGCCAGACGGGCGGCGGTGCTGGCGTAGCCTTTGCCCTGGTGGGCAGGATCGATGATGATCTGGAACTCAGCGCGGCGGTGGATGTGATCGATCTCCACCAGCTCTACCAGGCCGACCTTGGCGCCTTCGTGCTCGATGATAAAGCGGCGCTCGCTCTGATCGTGGATGTGTTTGTCGTAGAGATCGGAAAGCTCGACAAAGGCTTCGTAGGGTTCTTCAAACCAATAGCGCATGACGCTGGCGTTGTTGTCCATCTGGTGGACGAACGACAGATCGTCCCGTTCCAATGGGCGTAACCTGACGCTGGCAGTGCTGGACATGTGGGCTCCTCTGTGCCGTGAAATTGTGCAAAGTATAACTTCACAGAATGGATGAAGGCGAAAAAAAACGGCGCCGCGTGGGCGCCGTTTAGGCAAGGCTCAGGCTGCGCGCATCAGTCGGCGGCGTGACCCTGCTCAGGCAGGCGTTCGCCGTCCAGCCAGGCGGCGCCATCGCGCATCGCCAGGCGACCGTCGACGAACCAGCTCACCACCAGCGGATAGATCGTGTGTTCCTGGGTTTGCACCCGTTCAACCACGTCATCCTCTCCGTCGTCAGCGAAAATCGGCACCTTGGCCTGTAAAATCACCGGGCCGCCGTCGAGCTGTTCGGTCACGAAGTGCACCGAGGTGCCGTGTTCGCTGTCGCCGTTGTCGATGGCCTGACGGTGGGTATGCAGACCCGGGTATTTCGGCAGCAGAGAAGGGTGGATGTTCAGCATGCGGCCGGCATAACGCTGCACGAACTGCGGGCTGAGGATGCGCATGTAGCCGGCCAGCACCACCAGATCGGGCTGGTGCTGGTCGATGGCGTCCGCCAACGCGGCGTCGAACGCCGTGCGATCGGCGTAGGCCTTGGCATCCAGCGCCTGGGCGGCGATGCCCGCCGCTTCGGCGCGTTGCAGGCCATAAGCCTGCGCCTTGTTGCTGAACACCGCCACGATTTCGGCGGCGATGCGGCCTTGCTGGCAGGCGTCAATCAGCGCCTGGAGATTGCTCCCCTGGCCGGAGACCAACACCACGATCTTTTTCATCAGTTGATGACCACTTGTTGTTCGTCGGAAGAGGCGGTCAGTTTACCGATTTTCCACGCTTTTTCACCTGCCGCGGTCAGCAGCGCGATGGCCGCTTCCACTTCGGCTTCCGGCAGGGCGATGACCATGCCTACGCCGCAGTTGAAGGTGCGGTACATTTCATGACGGCTGACGTTGCCGGCCTGCTGCAGCCAGGTGAACACTGCCGGCCACTGCCAGCTGGCTTCGTCGATCACCGCCTGCATGCCTTCCGGCAGCACGCGCGGAATGTTTTCCCAAAAGCCGCCGCCGGTGAGGTGAGCGATGGCGTGTACGTCCGCCTTCTCGATCAGCTCCAGCACGGACTTCACGTAAATTTTGGTCGGCGCCAGCAGGTGGTCGGCCAGCGGCTTGCCTTCCAGCTGAGTGGCGGTCGGATCGGTGTTGCTCACTTCCAGGATTTTGCGCACCAGCGAGTAGCCGTTGGAGTGTGGGCCGGAAGCGCCCAGGGCAATCAGCGCGTCGCCGGACTGCACTTTGCTGCCGTCGATGATCTCGGATTTTTCGACCACGCCGACGCAGAAACCGGCCACGTCGTAGTCTTCGCCGTGGTACATGCCCGGCATTTCAGCGGTTTCGCCGCCCACCAGCGCACAGCCAGACTGTTTGCAGCCCTCGGCGATGCCGGTGATCACGCTGGCCGCGGTGTCCACGTCCAGCTTGCCGGTCGCGTAGTAGTCGAGGAAGAACAGTGGCTCGGCGCCCTGAACCACCAGATCGTTGACGCACATCGCCACCAGATCGATGCCGATGGTGTCGTGGCGTTTCAGATCCATCGCCAGACGCAGCTTGGTGCCCACGCCGTCGGTACCGGAAACCAGCACCGGCTCGCGGTATTTCTGCGGCAACGCACACAGGGCGCCAAACCCGCCCAGACCGCCCATCACTTCCGGGCGACGGGTCTGTTTAACTACACCTTTGATGCGATCTACCAATGCGTTGCCTGCATCGATATCGACACCTGCGTCTTTATAGCTGAGAGAGGTTTTGTCGGTCACTGCGCGATTCCCCACGACGATTTGCGGTTTGAAAACTGTGCTTCCGATGTTGATTCCGGAATAAGGCGCGGCAATTCTAACAGCGCAGGCAAACGTTTGCGAGCGGCTTGTGAACCGGCTCCGCTTTTTCGTCATCTATACTGATATTCAAACTTTTGTTGATCCCGATCGGGCTATTGTGGGTGGCGCGGCGAAAAAAAGGAGGTATAATCCCGCGATTTTTTTGGCCGCAACCACCTTAATAGGAGAAAAATGATGAAGATCGTTGAGGTGAAACACCCGCTGGTAAAACACAAGCTTGGCCTGATGCGTGAAAATGACATCAGCACCAAACGCTTCCGTGAGCTGGCCTCAGAAGTGGGTAGTTTACTGACCTATGAAGCGACCGCCGATCTGGAGACGGAAAAAGTCACCATCGAAGGCTGGTGCGGGCCAGTTGAAGTGGATCAGATCAAAGGGAAAAAGATTACCGTAGTGCCAATCCTGCGCGCAGGTCTGGGCATGATGGAAGGGGTGCTGGAGCACGTGCCGAGCGCGCGCATTAGCGTGGTGGGCGTATACCGCGACGAAGAAACCCTGGAGCCGGTGCCGTACTTCCAGAAGCTGGTTTCCAACATCGAAGAGCGCATGGCGTTGGTCGTCGACCCGATGCTGGCCACCGGCGGTTCGATGATCGCCACTATCGATCTGCTGAAGAAAGCCGGCTGCCACAGCATCAAGGTGCTGGTCCTGGTCGCAGCGCCGGAAGGCATCGCCGCGCTGGAGAAAGCGCATCCGGACGTTGAGCTGTACACCGCCTCCATCGATCAGTGTCTGAACGACAAGGGCTACATCGTGCCTGGCCTGGGCGATGCGGGCGACAAGATATTTGGTACTAAGTAAACATTTGAGCCGACTTAACGAGTCGGCTTTTTTTTGACTAAAACCTATAAAACCAATAAACCGAGGAAAAGCACACATGACCCGTCGCGCCATCGGCGTCAGCGAGCGCCCGCCGCTGCTCCAGACCATTCCGCTCAGCTTCCAGCACCTGTTCGCCATGTTCGGCGCCACCGTGCTGGTGCCTATCCTGTTCAAGATCAACCCGGCGACCGTGCTGTTGTTCAACGGCATCGGCACGCTGCTGTATCTGTTCATCTGTAAAGGCAAGATCCCGGCCTACCTCGGCTCCAGCTTCGCGTTTATCTCGCCGGTGCTGCTGCTGTTGCCGCTCGGTTACGAAGTGGCGTTGGGCGGTTTCATCATGTGCGGCGTGCTGTTCTGCCTGGTGGCGCTGATCGTGAAAAAGGCCGGCACCGGCTGGCTGGACGTGATGTTCCCGCCGGCGGCGATGGGGGCGATCGTCGCCGTCATCGGGCTGGAGCTGGCGGGCGTAGCGGCCAACATGGCGGGGCTGCTGCCGGCGGAAGGCACCAGCGCCGACTCGACCACCATCACCATTTCGCTGGTGACGCTGGCGGTCACGGTGCTCGGTTCAGTGCTGTTCCGCGGCTTCCTGGCGATTATCCCGATCCTGATCGGCGTGCTGGTGGGCTATGCGCTGTCGTTCTTCATGGGCGTGGTGGATTTGACCCCGATCCGCGAGGCGCACTGGTTCGCGCTGCCGACCTTCTACACCCCGCGCTTTGAGTGGTTCGCCATCTTCACCATTCTGCCGGCGGCGCTGGTGGTGATCGCCGAGCACGTCGGCCACCTGGTGGTGACCGCCAACATCGTGAAAAAAGACCTGATCCGCGATCCGGGCCTGCACCGCTCGATGTTCGCAAACGGCATCTCGACGGTGTTCTCCGGCTTCTTCGGCTCCACGCCGAACACCACCTATGGCGAGAACATCGGCGTGATGGCCATCACCAAGGTCTACAGCACCTGGGTGATCGGCGGCGCGGCGGTGCTGGCGATCCTGTTGTCCTGCATCGGTAAGCTGGCGGCGGCGATCCAGGCGGTGCCGGTGCCGGTGATGGGCGGCGTTTCCCTGCTGCTGTACGGTGTGATCGGCGCTTCGGGCATTCGCGTGCTGATCGAGTCCAAAGTGGATTACAACAAAGCGCAAAACCTGATTTTAACCTCGGTGATCCTGATCATCGGCGTGAGCGGCGCCAAGGTGCACATCGGCGCGGCGGAGCTGAAAGGCATGGCGCTGGCGACCATCGTGGGGATCGGCCTGAGCCTGCTGTTCAAGGTCATCAGCTTGTTCCGCAAGGAAGAAGAGGTGCTTGACGCGCCGGACGAATCGGCGGAGCAGAAGTAACGAAAAGGGCAGCCCAGGGGCTGCCCTTTTGACTTATGGCATTCGCCTTAGCTGCGAATTTTGCGGTACACGAACAGCACCACGATGGCGCCGATAACCGCCACCACGAAGCTGCCGAAGTTGAAGCCGTCAACCTTGCCGTAGCCGAAGAAGGTGCTGATATAGCCGCCGACAACGGCGCCGATGATCCCCAGCACGACGGTCAGAATAAAGCCGCCGCCGTCTTTGCCGGGCATGATCCACTTAGCCAAAATACCGGCGATCAGGCCGAAGATAATCCAGGAAATAATCCCCATTTACTGCTCCTTTCTTTGGTGGCTGAGAATAGCTTACTGCTGGGGGGCCGGCTGAGTATTGCCGTTCACCGCCGCATCGGTCTCTTGTTTCAACTCTTGCGCTTTGTTTTCGGCGCTGTTCTTGATGGCTTCGGTCTTCGCCTTGGCCTGCTCGGTCAGATCGTTGGCGCCGTTGATGGCGTCGTTTTTGATGGCCTTGGCCTGATCCACCAACTGCTGGCTCTGTTTACCTGCGTCGTCTTTGATCGCGGCGGCTTTGGCCTTGGCGTCGTTGGTGATGGCGTCCGCCTGCTTGGCGGCGTCTTCTTTAATCGCCGAAGCTTTGTCTTTCAGCTGATCCGCCTGAGTGGCGGCCTCTTTTTTGATTTCATCCGCCGTCGCTTTCGCTTTGTCCGTCAGATCGTCCGCTTTTTTCTGGGCGGCGTCTTTCATCTGCTCGGCGCTGTCTTTGGCTTTATCCAGGTTGGCGTCAACCTTGGACGAGTCATCACAGCCGGCAACCAACAACCCGATAAAGGAGGCCAACAGCACTTTATTCCATACTTTCATCGTCTATATCCTTGCAGAAACCTTGTTGATGGTGATTGCATTTAGCCTACCTATACTAGGTCAGATTTTACTTAAATTACAAATTTAACCTGCGCAGGCATGGAGTTAGGGAATGATATCGGATAATTCTTGCCTCGACGGGTGCCGCAGCCGATCAAGCGGCGCTTAGGCATTGTTCACTATTGCGGCATAAGATCCTGCCGGTTCAACAGCGCCCGTTTTCTGTGTTAAACTGCCCACGTTTTTCTGCCAGTTTTGGTTGAGGTGCTTCTCTGAATACGCCGGCACAGCTTTCACTGCCACTTTATCTTCCCGATGATGAAACTTTCGCCAGTTTTTATCCGGGCGAGAACCCATCCCTATTAGCCGCGATCCAATCCGCCGTCCGTCAGGAACATGGCAGCTATATCTATTTCTGGTCGCGTGAAGGCGGCGGGCGCAGCCATCTGCTGCATGCGGCCTGCGCCGAGCTTTCGCAGAAAGGCGAAGCGGTGGGCTATGTGCCGCTCGACAAGCGCGCTTACTTCGTGCCTGAAGTGTTGGACGGCATGGAGCAGCTGGCGCTGGTCTGCATCGACAATATCGAATGCATCGCCGGCGACGAAGAGTGGGAGATGGCGATCTTCAACCTCTACAACCGCATCCTGGAAACCGGCCGCACCCGGTTGTTCATCACCGGGGATCGCCCGCCGCGTCAGCTGAACCTGCGTTTGCCGGATCTGGCTTCGCGCCTGGACTGGGGGCAGATCTACAAGCTGCAGCCGCTGTCGGACGAAGAGAAACTGCTGGCGCTGCAGCTGCGCGGCAAACTGCGCGGCTTCGAGCTGCCGGAAGACGTGGGCCGCTTCCTGTTGAAACGGCTGGATCGCGAGATGCGCACGCTGTTTATGACTCTCGATCAGCTCGATCGCGCCTCGATCACCGCCCAGCGCAAGCTGACCATCCCGTTCGTTAAAGAGATCCTGGGGCTGTAATAGCCTGAGTAAAAGAAAGGGCGCGACAGTCCGCGCCCGAATTCGAATCTATAAAATCTCCAGCACCTGCTCCGGCGGCCGGCCGATGCGCGCCTTGCTGCCTTTTACCACGATCGGGCGTTCGATCAGTTTCGGGTTCGTCGTCATTGCCGCCAGCAGTTGCTCTTCGCTCAGGCTGTCGTCCGCCAGCTTCAATTCCTTGTACAGATCTTCTTTTTTGCGCATCAGCTCGCGCGCGGATGTGAAGCCCAGTTCCTTCAACAGCTTTTTCAGCTCATCGACCGTAGGGGGCGTTTCGAGGTACAGCACCACCTTGGGATCGACGCCGTGCTGTTCCAGCAGCGCCAGGGTTTTACGGCTCTTGGAGCAGCGTGGGTTGTGGTAAATCGTGACGTTTTTCATGGCGTTCATTCCTTGTTGAATCAGCTGCGCTGGTATTGGCGGAAGCGCTGTTGCAGTTGGCGCAACTGGTCGATGCGCGCATCGTAGCGCGCCTGTTTCAGGCTGCCGAGTTTTTGCAGCGAGCTGGCATTGCTGAGCAGGCCGATGGCCTGATCGAGCCGGCCGTTCAGCGCCAGGCTTTCGGCACGGGCCGACAGCTCTTCATCGCGCAGCCCTTGTGCGGCGCTGGCCTGCGCCAGCAGATCCCAGCCGTTCGGATCGTCCGGATGGGCAAAAGTGTAGCGGTTCAGGATCTTCGACGCCTGCGCCGGCTGGTTGCCTTCGACATAGGCGTTGGCCAGGTTGAGCTGCAGCACCGGATTGTTGCTTTGGGCGGCGTTGGCCGCCTGCAGGCGGGCGATGGCCTGCGGCGCGCGTTTCTGGCCGAGATCGATGTCGGTCATCAGGTCGATCAGCCAGACGTTTTTCGCATCCTGCGCCAGCATCGGTTGAATGATGTTGCGCGCGTCGTCGTATTTTTTCGCTTCATAGAACAGGATGGCGCGGCCGTATTTGGCGGCCGCCTGTTCGCGCACGTTGCCCTTGCTGAGCGATCCGAGCAGTTCTTCGTTCAGGCCATAGCCTTCCGAACTGTACATGCCCAGTGCGCGCACTTTGGCCATCAGGTAATCCTGCGAGGACTGCACGATGTGTTTCGGCATCTGGTTGGCGCGGTTGCGTGCGTCGGAGAGGCGGCTGTCCGGCAACGGGTGCGTTAGCAGCATTTCCGGCGGTTTGGAGGCGTAGCGCGACTGATCCGAGAGTTTCTGCAGGAAGTCGGGCATCGCTTCCGGATCGAAACCGGCGCGCTGCAGCACCTGAATGCCGATGCGATCGGCTTCCTGTTCGTTCGATTGGGTAAAGCTGATCATGCCTTGCTGGGTGCCGGCCATGGTGCCGCTCAGCGCCGCCATGCCCATGGTCGGGTTGGCCATCGCCAGCAGGATGGAACCAAGCGCGCCCACCCAGGTCAACGGGGCGTTGCGCTGCTGATCTTCCATGGCGCGCGCCAGGTGGCGCTGGGTGACGTGCGAGATTTCGTGCGCTAGCACCGAAGCCAGCTGGCTTTCGTTGTCGCTGACGCGGAACAGGGCGGAATGCAGCACCACGTTGCCGCCGAAGAAGGCGAAGGCGTTGATTTCGTCGTTGCGCACCAGATAGAAATGGAACGGCGTGCGCACCGAATAGGCGCTGGCCACCAGCCGGTTGCCCAGCTGATTGATGTATTGGATTAGCAGCGGATCGTTGATCAGCGGGGCGCTGGCGCGCAGTTGGCGCACGTAAAAATCGCCCATCGCCAGTTCTTGTCCGATGCTCAGGGTGCCGCCGGCGGAGGTGCCCATGTCCGGCAACTGGTCCTGGCTTTCCGCCTGTGCTGGCGCCAGGGCGGTGGCGTTCAGCGTGCCGAGCAGCAGCACCGCTAACGCGGTTTTGGTCAACCGGTTGGTCATAGTCAGGCGTTTCCCTTAAATAATCATTTCTAAGACGTCAGCAGCAGACAAGAGTTCTTTATTCCCACGGCGCAATCCGCGTGAAAGTGCGGCGGCTCACAAACCGCGGCGGCGGCACCCATCACATCATAGTCAGCCGCAGGCGACAAGGAAACGTTAGCCGGGCGCGGATCGGGCAAAAAAGTTTTATTTTTCATTTTGAAGGGCGTTTTCTGCGTCGCCGGTGGCCTGCATTGTCAATAAAACGCGGACAAAGTTGATCCGCGTTTTATTGACAAGATAAACGCAGACTCATATAGTCTGCGTTATTGAAGATTCATTGACGGTTGAAAACGGACATATGGCGTACATCACAACCAGCGTTGAATATGGCATCCACTGCCTGCTGTGGCTGGTCGGCGATAACCAGCGGGCGCTCAGCAGCCGCGAACTCGCCGAGTTGCAGGGCATCTCCCCCAGCTTTCTGGCCAAGATTTTCCCCAAGCTGGAAAAGGCGGGGATCGTCGCCGCCAGCGAAGGGGTGCGTGGCGGCTACCGGCTGGCCCGCCCGGCGGACGAGATCAGCTTTCTGGCAATCATCGACGCCATCGAGGGGCACAAGCCGCTGTTCGATTGCCAGGAGGTGCGCGGGCGCTGCGCGGTGTTCGATGACTCCCCGCCGGATTGGGCGGTCTCCGGCAAATGCGCTATCCATGCGGTGATGCTGCAGGCGGAGAAGGCGATGCGCGATGCGCTGGCGGCGCAGACTCTCGGTGCCGTCGCCGCCCGTTTTGGCCGCAAAGCGCCGCAAGGCTTCTTCGGCGAGGTCAACCTCTGGCTCGACGAGCGCATGACGGAACGCACCGCGCGCAGCGGCAAAACGGCGCGCGCCAAGACCTAACCACCGCCTTTCCTTAAAACGAAACACACTTTTTCCCGCCTCTTCGGAAGGGGCGGGCGGGCCTTCTGCACCCTGTTACGGGAGCGGGACGGCATCGTTCATCCGAAAAAACTGCGGGCAGCCTTGTCGCCCGGTTAACCCTGTATGAAGGAGTCATCCCATGACGCAGAAAATAGTGATTGCCGGTTCCGGTTTTGCCGGTTTTTGGGCCGCCGTGTCCGCCATGCGCGCCATTACCCTTGCCGGTAAGCATGGCGATATCGAGGTGCTCATGGTTTCACCGACGCCAACCGTTACCATCCGGCCACGCCTGTATGAGGCCGTGCTGGAAAACATGAACCCGGACATTTCCGCGCAGCTCGCTGTCGTCGGTGTGCGCCACCTGGCCGGGACGGTAGAGCGTATCGATGCCGCTGCTAAAACGCTCACGGTGGCGCAGGCGACGGGGGAACCCCTTGAGTTGGCCTACGATCGTTTGGTGTGGGCCACCGGCAGCCGGCTGTCCGTGCCTGCGGTGCCGGGCTTTGCCGAATACGGCTTCAACGTCGATACGCTGGAAAGCGCACAGCGTTTGGGCGCCCATATCAACGCGCTGGCGGCCAAACCCTCGACGCCGGCGCGCAACACCGCCGTGGTGGTGGGGGCGGGGCTGACCGGGCTGGAGAGCGCGGCGGAGATGCCGCAGCGGTTACGCGATGCGCTGGGCAAAGACGAGAACGTGCGCGTGGTGATCGTCGATACCGCCCCGGAAGTGGGCGCCGGGATGGGGGCGGAGCCGGGGGCGGTGATACGCCAGGCGTTGGCGGAGTGCGGCGTGGAAGCGCGGGCCGGCCTGCGCGTCTCGGCCATCGACGCCGAGGGGGTGATGCTGTCGAACGGTGAGCGCATCGCCGCCAACACGGTGATCCTGGCGGCGGGCGTGCGGGCGCATCCGCTGACCGAGCAGATCCCCGGCGAGCGCGACGGCAGCGGCCGGGTGATCGGCGACGCCTTCCTGCGCGCGCCGGCGGCGGCGGGCATTTTCGTGACCGGCGATACGGTGAAGGCGGCGACCGACGATCTCGGTAACCACAACCTGATGACCTGCCAGCATGCGCTGAGCCTTGGGCGCGTGGCCGGCCACAATGCGGCGGCGGAGCTGACGGGCTTGCCGACGCACCCTTACAGCCAGCCGAAGTATGTGACCTGTCTGGATCTGGGCCCCTGGGGCGCGCTGTATACCGAAGGCTGGGAGCGCCAGGTGCGCTTTACCCGTGAGGAAGGCAAAAAGATTAAGCGGGAGATCAACACGCAGTGGATTTACCCACCGGCGGCGGATCGCGAGGCGCTGTTTGCCGTCGCCAATCCGGATTTCGTGATTGTGCCTTAAAGAAAAGAGAAAACGGGAGCGGTAACGCTCCCGTCGTCATTTGCCCAGCGGCAGGAACGAGCGCTCCGGCACCACGGTTTTCATCACCAGCGTGGAGCTCAGGCGCTGCACGCCCGGCAGAGCGGAGAGTTTCTCGTCGTAAAGCTGCTGGAAGGCGGGCAGATCGCGGGCGATCACGTGCAGCAGATAGTCGGGATCGCCAAACAGCCGCTGTGCCTGCACCACCTGCGGAATGTCCACCATGGCGTTTTCGAAGGTTTCAACGGCGCGGCGATCGCCTTCGCGCATGGTGACGAACACCAGGGCGGAAAAGTTATAGCCCAGGCTGCCGGGGTCGAGCTGGGCGCGGTAACCCCTGATCACCCCGGACTCCTCTAATGCCCGTACCCGGCGGTGGCAGGGAGACACGCTCAAACCGATCCGCTCGGCCAGCTCGGTTACCGACAAACGGCCATCGACCTGCAGTTCAGCAAGAATCTTGCGATCAATCTTATCCATTTGGAAAAATTTCCCCGCTTATGCCGATTTCAGGCAAGTAATTGAAAGCACATTTTAACGCCTTGAGGATATTCTTGCCATCTGTTGAACGGTTTTGACGGCCACCGCGGCAGGCGGAGGCCGTTCTTCTTCCACGAGGAAAGGCAATGGTTCTCTGTTTGGTGTGGCGTGGCGCGTCTGAGAGGGCGCCGGCATGACGCTCGCTCTGTTCGCCGCTTTTTGGGCGGTGTCGATTTTATTGGTGATCACGCCGGGTATGGATTGGGCCTATGTGATCTCGGCGGGCATTCGCGGCCGGGTGGTGGTGCCCGCCGTCGCCGGCTTGCTGTTCGGCCATCTGCTGATGATTGCGATTGTGGTGGCGGGCGTCGGCGCGCTGCTGGTCGGCAACCCGCTGGCGCTGACGGCGCTCACCCTGTTGGGGGCGGCTTATCTGTTGTGGATCGGTTTCAACATGCTGCTGCACCCGCCAGTGCCCGGCGCCGGTGAAGATCAGCGTTCCGATTCCTGGCTGCGCTGGGCCGGCAAGGGCGTGTGCGTCAGCGGCCTGAACCCCAAGGTGTTTCTGCTGTTTCTGGCGCTGCTGCCGCAGTTTACCGACGCCCGAGCCGAATGGTCGGTGCCGATGCAGATGCTGGCGTTGGGCATTGTGCATTTGATCAGCTGCGGCCTGGTGTATCTGCTGGTGGGATTCGGTTCGCAGTCGGTGCTGCGCACGCGCCCGCAGGCCGCGAAGGTGGTGGGGCGCATCTCCGGCGCGGCGATGATCGTGATCGCCCTCGGGCTGCTGGCCGAGCAGGCGCTGAAATAGCGGCTCGAAAGGCCCGCTGACGCGGGCCAGGCGGTATCAGGCTCTGACGGCGAGCAGCACCGATGAGGCTTTGATCAGGGCGATGGCGCGCGAACCGTTCTTCAGCGCCATCTCCTGCAGGCTTTCATTGGTGATCACCGACGTCAGCACAAAACCGGCATCTGCTTTGAGGTGCACGGTGCTGTTGACCGCGCCGTGCTCAACCGCAATCACTTCCCCGGCAAACTGGTTGCGGGCGGAAAAACGCAAACCGCAATCCTCCGTCGCCAGGATCACCCACGGCGCTTTAATCAGCGCGACGGCCTCTTTGCCGGCGGTTAATCCCAACGACTGCTGGCTTTGAACCGTGACGATGGCCACCAGTTTTTCACCGCCCTGCAAAGCGATCTCCACTTCGTCATTGACGGCGCCTTTGGCGACGGCGGACACGGTACCGGCTAACTGGTTACGGGCTGAAACGGGCATAGATTCTCCTTGAAAGGGGCAAACGGTAAAATTTGTCGCCAGCATGGGCTTTAACCGCCGCGATTGCCAATGTTACGCAGAAAGAGTGTGAACCGGGGCGGCCTTGCTGAAAAATTAACGTCGGTAGATGTCCGGCCGGGCGATCTGCCAAACAAAATCGGGTCGGTTGATGGCGCTATACCCCACTTTTTCATAGAGCCAGGGGGCGGTGCTGGTGACCAGCATGACTCGCCGCAGCGTCGCCATCAACGGATGGGCCTGGCAACATTCCGCCAGCCACAAACCCAGTCCGCTTTTTTGATGCGTCTCCAACACGTACACGTCGCACAGATAGCCGAAAGTGGCGTAATCGGTGACCAGCCGGGCGAAACCGATTTGTCTGGTGCCGTGATACAAACCGAAGCACAGGCTGTGGGTGAGGGACTGGCGAACGGTCTCCTTATCAATGCCCTCCGCCCACGACGAACGGGTCAGAAATGCATGGATGGCATCGAGATCCAGCAGGGCGGGCTCGGTGCTGACGAGATAGTCCGCACGCCGCCACTCCCGTGGGGCAGGGGTTGTCATGAGGGGGCTTCTCCTGTTGTCTGCTTGTTTGCTGTTAAGTGTCTGTACGCAGGGTGAGGCAGTCTCTCGACGGTGTAAGGCGAGAGAATCATGCCCGCACCGCGATCGATAGCTGACGTATTGGCTTTGATAATACGAGATACCGACATGACTTTTAGAGAGCGAAGGAAAATAATTACGCTTGATTGCGTAAATAATAATGAGTATGTTTCTCATTCTCTTTGTTGTTCGCGGGCACATGAAGGAGTTATTAGCCTGCATTAGCGTGATAGTTGATTCACAGGGAAACACTGAGACGCGCGGTGGCGCTCATTTCTCGTTATGAGAAAGCTTAAAACTAAACTGCAGAGCCCCGTTAACGACGTTTTAAATGGTCAAGGATTTCCCCGATGAAAATGAAAGTCTCTGTGCTCGCCCTGCTGACGGGTATGGCGCTAAGCGGCTGCGCGCCGCATCAAACCACTTCCTCTTCTCCTGCTGTGCAACCTCTCGCGCCAGCGGCGCAATCCGACAGCGTCGTCAAACGCCAACTGGCTTATGGCTTGTATGAAATGGCGCTGACGCCAGGGGGAGATGCGCTGTACGTCGCCAGCGCCGAAAGTTTTAAAGATGTGCAGGGCGGCGTGGTCTATAAGTTGGACGCCAATACTCTGAAAACCCTTGGCACAACGCATACCGATCTGAAAAATTTCGCCATGCAGGCCTCTGCGGATGGGAAAACCCTTTACGTCAGCAATTCGCTGGATGGCGGTATCAGCGCAATCGGCGCCGCCGATGGTAAGGTGAAAGGGCGTTTGCTGTTCAGCGAGCGCAATGAGAAAGGGTTACCGTATGGTGCGCGCCAAATTCTGGCTCACAACAACACGCTGTATGTGGGGGCGGTCGCCGATCCGGCGCAAATTTGGGTGGTTGACGCCGAATCGCTCAAGCTGAAAACGCGCATTAAAAATACCGGCAAATGGATGACCGGCCTGCATTACTCCGAACAGACCCAACGCGTGTATGCCGCCAATGGCAGCGGCGAGATCCTGGTGATCAACCCGCGTTCCAATCGCATCGAAAAACGCTGGAAACCGTTGGGAGACCAACCCGCACTGCTGCTCAATATGGCGGAGGACGAGGCTACCGGCCGTTTGTTCGTCACTGACAACTCCAAGGCGAAGACCACGCTGGTCTTGGATATTCACACCGGGAAGTTATTGAAGCGGCTTGATGTGGGCGACTCTTTGGCTGTCGTTTTCAATTCACGGCGCAACGAAATTTATATCTCGCAGCGTGAATCCGGCAATGTACTGAGCCTGGATGCGACGACCTATGCGGTGAAACAGCGCTGGGCGCTGCCGCCGAATCCAAACAGCTTGCTGTTGTCGGCAGACGGTCAGACATTGTTCGTTACTGTCAAACAACCGTTTAACAAAGATCATTCCACTCAGGGGCCGGACAGCGTGGTTCGCATCGCATTGAATAAATAAGCCCTATCGGCCCGGCAAAGGGCCATTTAACTTTTATCCTCATTCATGAGTGAATTATGCACAACACCAGTACAACGAATTCCCCTTTACGTAAAACGCTGTTGGCGCTGGCCATCGGCGCGATGAGCCAGGGAGCGCTGGCCGCAGACGGCGACGCCAAGAAAAACCGGGAGGACACCCTGGTCGTCCGGGCCGAAAAACACGCCGATTTCAACTCCGGCGGCAATGATTTGGTTCCCGCCTACCTGGATGGACAGGTTGCCCACGGCGGCCGCCTGGGGATGTTGGGAGAACAGAAAGCAATGGATGTTCCGTTCAACGTCATAGGATATACCGCGAAGCTGGTACAGGATCAGCAGGCGAAGACCATCGCCGACGTGGTCAGCAACGACGCGGGTGTGCAGGCGGTGCAGGGATACGGTAACTTCGCCGAAACCTATCGCATCCGCGGTTTCTCACTGGACGGTGACGACATGACGATGGGCGGGCTGCCGGGCGTGGTACCGCGTCAGGTGATGGATACCCAGATGCTGGAGCGGGTAGAGATCTTCAAAGGGGCGAACGCCTTGCTGAACGGCCTGGCTTCCAGCGGCGTTGGCGGCATGATCAATCTTGAACCGAAACGGGCGGAAGAAACGCCGACCACTCAGATCGGCCTCGACTACACCTCCGATTCTCAGGTGGGCGGCAAGCTGGATCTGGGCCGCCGTTTCGGTGACGACAACCAGTTTGGCGCTCGCGTCAACCTGGTACACCGAGAGGGGGAAACGGCGGTTGAGGATGATAAGCGGCGCACTACGCTGGCATCGGTCGGGCTGGACTATCGCGGCGATCGTTTCCGTTCATCGTTGGACTTCGGTTATCAGAAAAAGACCTTCCATGGCGGAACGATGGGGGTCAACATCAGCGGCATCGATGTGGTACCCGCGGTGCCTGACACCCGTAAAAATTACAGTCAGAAGTGGGGCTACAGTGATATCGAGAACGAATTTGGCATGGCGAAAGCGGAATATGATTTAACCCGCGACTGGAAGGCCTATGCCGGATTGGGCGCGCAGCACGGCCATGAAACCGGCGTTTACAGCGCACCGAAGCTCATCAACGCCAACGGCGACGCCACGGTTGGGCGCCTGGACACCAATCGCATCATCGACGCTTTCAGCGGCATGGCGGGGCTTGAGGGCAAGTTCACGACCTGGGCGGTTTCGCACCGGGTCAACGTCGGCTATTCCGCGCAGATTAAACGCGACAAAACCGCGTGGCGCATGTCTGCCAACAATCCGACGACCAATATCTACGATAACCATGATGTCGCAATACCGGACAACGCCTATTTCGGCGGCAACTACAGCGATCCGCTGACCACGGCGCGCAACCGGACGCAGGGCTGGTTGTTCAGCGATACGCTGGGCTTTTTCGGCGACCGGGTGTTGTTAACGGCGGCCGCGCGTCATCAGAAAGTGGTGGTGCGTAATTACAGCAATGCCACCGGCCTGGAGGATACCGCCTCCCGTTATACGCAAAGCCGCTGGATGCCGACGTTCGGGCTGGTCTATAAGCCGTGGGAAACGGTGTCGCTTTATGCCAACCATACCGAGGCGTTGCAGCCTGGCGGCATTGCGCCGAAAGAGGCGGCTAACTTCGGGCAGAGTACCGGTATCGCCCGTTCCAAGCAAAATGAAGTGGGCGTGAAAGTTGATTTCGAACGCGTGGGTGGCTCGTTGGCGCTGTTTGAAATCAAAAAGCCGGCCACCATGATCGACAGCAACAACTACTACACCTTGAACGGCGAACAACGCAACCGCGGCGTGGAGTTGAATGTGTTCGGCGAACCGGCATTCGGCCTGCGCCTCAACGGCAGTGCTACCTGGCTTTCGCCCGAGTTGACCAAAACCCAGGGCGGTCGTAACGATGGCAAAGACGCGATCGGCGTAGCGCACTTCTACGCGGTGCTGGGAGCGGAGTACGACATCAAGCCGGTCGATGGCCTGACTGCAACGGCGAAAGTGCGGCATACCGGTTCGCAATATGCCGACTCCGCCAATACCAAAAAGCTCGATAGTTTCACGACCCTGGATCTCGGCCTTCGCTATCGCATGCGTTTGAATGAGGATCAAAATACGCTGGTATGGCGTGTGGGGTTGGACAACGTCACGAATGAGAAGTATTGGTCCGGCGTAGAAAGCAATGGCACTTACGTCTTCCAGGGACAGGCGAGGACGCTGAAAGCGTCGGTAACTTACGACTTCTAATCGAAACGGAAACGACGGCGGCCCACATGCGATGGGGCGCCGGCTCCTTCACCACCGGGGGGTGCTTTTCAGCATGACCGATGGGTGAGGACGCTGATCAAATCCAGCGCGTCGTCCGCCGCCGCGATTTCGCTTTCGCTGAGCGCCTGTCGTTCGATGAAACACTCGATAGCTTCCAACAGGGAGAAGACGCTGATTTCATCCCCTATCTTCACGACTTCGCAAACGCCACGCCCGATCGCCAGACAGATGGCTTCATCAAATTCACACGGTTTGCTGTTCATCTTTCCCCCTACGGCGTTTGGGATGATATCGGCCATGCTACCGGTTTTTTCCCGACGGCTGTCTGATGAAAATCTCATTTTTTCGTTGATGCTGACTGGCGCACGACCGCGGGCATTGGCGAAATTCTGATTTCCTCACCGTGGTCAAATTTCCCTTGTGACCACCGTGCCGGCGCGGTATTGTCGCCAAATGACGACAATACCGCCTCATTGTCCGCATAAAAAATTCATGACGTTATCATCCCTTCATCCCGCTGCCGTGCGGGATTTTTTTATGAGGTTTATCTCAAAGTGCGGATAACCTCGACGCGATCGCTTGCCATGCTCTGAGAATAATCCTAGCTTGAAATAGTCATTTAGGGTTAGCAATCCCTCATGACCTCCTTGTAACACTTGATGCACCAGAACGTTTTCTCCCCCGCTGCGGCGGGGGTTTTTAATGACGTGCATCAGAAAAGGCCGCAACGCAAGAACCGACAGAGTTCGTGACGATAACCAGTTTAAGTATCAGGGGACGGGACTATGAAAAATGATCTGGCGGCGGCGATCGCGATTGGCTGTGTGTTGTTGTTCGCATTGGCAGTCGGTTCGCCCCTTTCTATCGGTACCTCGCTGTAATCTTCCGCGGCCCCGTTCGGGGCCGCTCACCGAACCTGTCGCCGCGTCTGCGGATTGTTGCGCCGATCGCCTGCCCGCGCGATAAAATCAGCCAAATCGCTGTTGATGTATGGTGAACTTTGAGTACTCTGAGTGCTTTGCACACCTCGCGTGCGCCCGTTCTATCTATGCTTTAATCAGGCCCATCACAGGAATCGCCATGCCCGCCCGCCAAATCTCGAGGAGCCCGCTCTGATGCTGGAGATGTTATTACAGTGGTACCGCCGCCGCTTCACCGATCCGCAGGCTATCGCGCTGCTGGTGATCCTGGTCGCCGGGTTCCTCATTCTCTATTTTCTGCACGGCATTCTGACCCCGTTGCTGGTCGCCATCGTGCTGGCGTACCTGCTGGAGTGGCCGACCGCGCGCCTGCAGCGCATCGGCTGTTCGCGCACCTGGGCGGCGAGCATCATGCTGTTGGTGTTCGCGGGCGTTGCCATGCTGCTGGTGTTTGTCGTCGCGCCGACCGCTTGGCAGCAGGGCATCAATCTGATGAGCGATCTGCCGGGCATGCTCAACCAGTTCTATAACTTCGCCGCGACGCTGCCGAAGCGTTATCCAGCGCTGGTGGATGCCGGCATCATCGACATGATGGCGGAAAACCTGCGCAGCCGGCTGTCCGGCATGGGCGAATCGGTGGTGAAATTCTCGCTGGCGTCGCTGGTCGGCCTGCTGACGTTGGCTATCTACCTGATCCTGGTGCCGATGATGATGTTCTTCCTGCTGAAGGACAAAGATCAACTGTTGAACGCGGTGCGCCGCGTGCTGCCGCGCAATCGCGGCCTGGCGGGGCAGGTCTGGAACGAAATGAATCAGCAGATCACCAACTATATCCGCGGCAAGGTGCTGGAGATGGTGATTGTCGGTGTGGCGACCTACCTGGTGTTCGCCGTGCTGGACATGCGCTACTCGCTGCTGCTGGCGGTGCTGGTGGGCTTTTCGGTGCTGATCCCCTACATCGGCGCGGTGCTGGTCACCATACCGGTGGTGGTGGTGGCGCTGTTCCAGTGGGGCGTCGGCGCCGATTTCTGGACGCTGATCGTCGCCTATCTGGTGGTACAGGGGTTGGACGGCAACCTGTTGGTGCCCATTTTGTTCTCCGAAGCGGTCAACCTGCATCCGCTAGTGATTATCCTGGCGGTGATCGTGTTCGGCGGGATGTGGGGCTTTTGGGGCGTGTTTTTCGCCATACCGCTGGCGACGCTGGTGAAGGCGGTGATTCACGCCTGGCCCGATGAACTGCGGGTCGAGGTGGAAGACAAGGCCGGCTGACAGGGAAGAAACGAAGCGCAGCAGGCCGCTGCGCTTCGTGAGAATTACTGCTGCAGGTAGCTCAGAACGATGTCGTGGTGATTGGTGGTTTTGAAATCATCAAACACTTTTTCAATCTTGCCGTTGGCGTCGATCAGGAAGCTGATGCGGTGAATACCGTCGTAGGTCTTGCCCATGAAGGTTTTCTCGCCCCACACGCCAAACTGTTGCGATACCTGATGATCTTCATCAGACAACAGCGTGAAGTTGAGCAGCTCCTTTTCGGCGAAGCGCGACAGTTTTTCCGGTTTGTCGGTGCTGATGCCCAGCACTTCGACGCCGACCTTTTTCAATTCGTCCATGTTGTCCCGCAGGCCGCAGGCTTGCACGGTGCAGCCCGGCGTCATCGCCTTCGGATAGAAATAGACCAATACTCGCTGTCCCTGGAAGTCGGCCAAATTAATTTCCTCACCGTCCTGGTCAGGCAAACTAAATTTCGGCGCTGTGTCACCGGCTTTCAATGGGCTCATCACTACTCTCCATCTTTCTCATCATGCTGTGGATAGTTCACCACGCTAATACTGCCTTGCGCGTTCAATTCTGTACATAGGCGATGGAAGGCTTGCTCAATATTTGAGGCATCCCGATCGCCGGAGCTGTGGGCGGTGATTTGGATATACAGCTGCGGTGGCAGGTCGCCGTCCGCCGGCTGCGTGCGCGAGACCAGCTCGGCGATATTCATCTGGCTGGAGTCGAACAAATCGGTAAAGCGTTCGATGATATGCGGCGAGTCCTTGACTTCCACCTGCACCCATACCGTGGCCGGCATCGGCGGCCTTTCGTGCGAGTTTGTGCGCTTCATCACGATCAGCAGATCCAGCTCCGCGCCTTTTTGCGGCAGGGTGGATTCGATCAGGGTGATGGCGTTCCAGCTGCC
This sequence comes from Serratia bockelmannii, assembly GCF_008011855.1. Lineage (GTDB taxonomy): Bacteria > Pseudomonadota > Gammaproteobacteria > Enterobacterales > Enterobacteriaceae > Serratia > Serratia bockelmannii. The sequence goes on along the minus strand of NZ_VOUX01000033.1, from coordinate 1,517,710 downwards.
GGACAGCAGCATGATAAACGTGAACTCCTCCCCCAGCATGGCCAGACGGCTATCTTCGATATTGCATCCGCAACTGCTGACGTGGCGGGTGATGGTATTGACAATTCCGGGGCGGTCGGCGCCGAGTGCGGTAATCACGAGATAGTGTTCGTCTGACTGAGGCAAAATAGCGCTTCCTGTCGTGCTTAATGGGGTTACCATGGTAAACATAAAAAAAACCGCCTGCCAAGCGCTTACAACGCGGTTGTGCGCTTGCTTTTGGATAGGCAGCAAAAGTACCATGAGTGACTTGTTTGTGGAGGGGACGGCCAATGTTTACGGGAAGTATTGTTGCACTGGTTACGCCGATGGACGACAAAGGTGCTGTCGATCGCGCGAGCCTGAAAAAATTGATCGATTATCATGTAGCCAGTGGCACCGCGGCGATCGTTTCCGTAGGGACCACCGGCGAGTCCGCAACGCTTGCCCATGACGAGCACGTTGACGTGGTGCTGCAGACGCTGGAGCTGGCCGACGGCCGCATCCCGGTGATCGCCGGCACTGGCGCCAACGCTACCGCCGAAGCCATCGCGCTCACCACCCGCTTCGCCAACACCGGCGTGGTGGGGTGTCTGACGGTGACGCCGTACTACAATAAGCCGACGCAGGAAGGGCTGTATCAGCACTTCAAGGCGATCGCCGAGAGCACCGAGCTGCCGCAGATCCTGTACAACGTGCCTTCGCGCACCGGTTGCGACATGCTGCCGCCGACCATCGCTCGGCTGGCGAAAATCAAGAATATTGTTGCTGTAAAAGAAGCGACGGGGAACTTAAGTCGCGTTAGTCAGATCCAAGTGCTGGTTGACGATGAAGATTTCATTTTGCTGAGCGGCGACGACGCCAGCGGACTGGACTTCATGCAACTGGGCGGCAAAGGGGTGATTTCCGTGACGGCCAACGTGGCCGCGCGCGAGATGGCGGAACTTTGCGCGCTGGCGGCGCAGGGCAAGTTTGCCGAAGCGCGCCGCTTAAATCAGCGCTTGATGCCGTTGCATCAGGATCTATTTGTAGAAGCAAACCCAATTCCGGTGAAGTGGGCCTGTAAGGCGTTGGGATTGATGGCAACCGATACGCTGCGTCTGCCGATGACGCCGTTGAGTGAAACCGCCCGCCCGGTGGTGGAGCGCGCGCTGAAAAGCGTCGGTTTGCTGTAACTCTAAGGGAAATTTGATGGCTTATTCATTGCAAAAGTCGACGGTAGCAAAAGTAGTGGGCATCTCTTTGGTGATGATGCTGGCAGCCTGCAGCAGCGATCAGCGCTACAAGCGCCAGGTCAGCGGCGACGAGGCCTACCTCGACGCGGCTCCGCTCAAGGCGCTGAACGCGCCGTCCGGCATGATCCTGCCGGTGCAGAGCGGCAACTATGACGTTCCCGCCACGAAGCTGCAAGGCAACGTCGGCAAGCAACTGGACATTCGTCCGCCGGTGCAGCCGTTGGCGCTGCTGAGCGGTTCACGTGCGCAATACGCCGGCGACAGCGGCACGCTGCTGCTGGAAAACAGCCCGCAGAACCAGAACCTGTGGTCGCGCGTCGTCAGCCTGCTGCAGGCGAAGAACATCGCGATCGCTTCCCGCCAGGACGCCGGTCAGACCCTGACCACCGACTGGGTGAAGTGGAACCGTCTGGACGAAGACAACCAGTACGAAGGCCGTTATCAGATCAGCGTGCAGCAGCAGGGCTACCAGCAGGCGCTGGTGGTGAAAAGCGTTGGCCTGCAGCAGCAGGGCAAGAGCGAGCAGGTGACCGACCAATCTGAGATTCAGCGCTACAACGGCATGATGATCAACACCCTGATCGAAGGCCTGGACAAGCAGGACAACCTGGCGAGCAGCCAGACCGCCAGCCGCTTCGGCGCACTGGACGTGCAGAGCGGCGCCGATGACACCGGCCTGCCGATGCTGGTCGTGCGTGGCCCGTACACCGTTGTGTGGGATCGCCTGCCGCCGGCGCTCGAAAAACTGGGGATGAAAGTGGGTGACCGCAGCCGTCCGCAGGGCACCGTCGCCGTGACCTACAAGTCCTTGAGCAGCAGCGATTGGGATGCGTTGGGCGTTAAGGATCCTGAACTGGCGGAAGGGGATTACAAGCTGCAGGTCGGCGATCTCAACAACCGCACCAGCCTGCAATTCATCGATCCGAAAGGCAAACCGCTCACCCAGTCGAAAAACGATGCACTGGTGGCGGCATTCCAGTCTGCCTTCAGTAAAACCAGCGTTAACTAATCAAAAAGGGGCCTCGGCCCCTTTTTGTTTTGTCTATACGGTATCGTTTGCGTCGCAGGTTTGGCACAATAGTGTCCGGCACGCCAAAGAATTCATTAGGTCAATTCTATACCCCCTAATTTCGGGCCGCGCTCGGGAGACAACGGGGATACATCACTGGAGTAAGTAAGATGCAAAAGCTAGCTGAGCTGTATCGCGGAAAGGCAAAAACCGTTTACACCACCGAGAATCCCGATCTGTTGGTGTTGGAGTTCCGCAACGATACGTCAGCACTGGATGGTCAGCGCATTGAGCAGTTCGATCGCAAAGGCATGGTGAACAACAAGTTCAACCATTTCATCATGAGCAAACTGGAAGAAGCCGGCATCCCGACCCAGATGGAGCGTCTGCTGTCCGACAACGAAGTGCTGGTGAAGAAGCTGGACATGGTGCCGGTGGAATGCGTGATCCGCAACCGCGCCGCCGGTTCGCTGGTGAAGCGTCTGGGCATCGAAGAAGGTCTGGTGCTGAACCCGCCGCTGTTCGATCTGTTCCTGAAAAACGACGCCATGCACGATCCGATGGTGAACGAATCCTACTGCGAAACCTTCGGCTGGGTGAGCAAGGAACATCTGGCGCGCATGCGTGAGCTGAGCTACCGCGCCAACGAGGTCTTGACCCAGCTGTTCGACGACGCCGGCCTGATCCTGGTCGACTTCAAGCTGGAGTTCGGCCTGTTCAACGGCGAAGTGGTGCTGGGCGATGAGTTTTCGCCGGACGGCAGCCGCCTGTGGGACAAAAGCACCCTGGACAAGATGGACAAAGACCGTTTCCGTCAAAGCCTGGGCGGCCTGATCGAAGCCTATGAAGAAGTGGCGCGCCGCATCGGCGTGAAGCTCGACTAAGCGTTGGCACCGCCATTCGGGGCGATCCGGCCGGATCGTCCCGCTATTCTGCGTTTTTCCAGAAAATTTCTACATTTCCTCCGCGGCAGACCATTTATAATGATGGATGCGAGATGACTAAAACCTATCCCACTCAGGCTTGAAGCTGCCTTTGCGCTTACGATCGCGGCGCAACTTCAACGAGCAGGGGAAATATCTGGAGTATATTTATGCGTTGGCAAGGGCGTCGGGAAAGTGACAATGTTGAGGATCGTCGCGGGCAATCTTCAGGTTTGGGCGGCGGTGGCGGCGGCTTTCGCGTGCCGCGTGGCAAGGGCGGCATTGTCATTCTGGTAGTGGTGCTGGTGGCCGGCTATTACGGTATCGATCTGTCGCCGCTGCTGAACGGCGGTAACGTCGCACCGCAGGGTCAACAGCAGAGCGCTAACATCAGCCCGAAAGACGATGAGCTGGCCAAATTCACCTCTGTGGTACTGGCCTCAACCGAGGATAACTGGAAAGAGATTTTCCAGCGCATGGGCAAAACCTATCAACCGCCGAAGCTGGTGATGTATCGCGGCGTCACGCGCACCAGCTGCGGCACCGGCCAGGCGGCGATGGGGCCGTTCTACTGCCCGGGTGACAGAACGGTGTATATCGATTTGTCTTTCTACCAGGATATGAAAACCAAGCTGGGCGCCGGCGGTGATTTCGCTCAGGCCTATGTGGTGGCGCACGAAGTCGGCCACCACGTGCAGAACCTGTTGGGCATCGAGCCGAAGGTCCGCCAGATGCAGCAGGGCGCCAGCCAAGCGGAAGTAAACCGCCTGTCGGTGAAAATGGAGCTGCAGGCGGACTGCTTTGCCGGCGTGTGGGGCAAATACGCTGAGAAGCAGCAGATGCTGGAAGAGGGCGACCTGCAGGCGGCGCTGAACGCCGCACAGGCGATTGGCGACGATCGGTTGCAGCAGCAGAGCCAGGGCCGCGTTGTGCCGGACAGCTTCACTCACGGCACCTCGCAGCAGCGCTATACCTGGTTTAAACAGGGCTTCGACAGCGGCGATCCCAATACCTGCAACACCTTTGCATCCCGTTAACGCCTCAAGTGCCGGAGCCTGACTCCGGCATTTTTTTCGGATTGAGACACAGCGTTATGTTACAGGCAGCGCAACAACTTATGCGGCGGCAGGGCATCCGACGCCTGCTGGTGCTCAGCGGTGAACCTGACTGGTGCCGCGAACAGGCGCAGCGGCTGGCGGCTACGTTGCCAGGCGACTGGCCGTGGGTCGGGGAAAATCCGCCGCCCGGCCAGGTGGCTTTAGCAAGCGGCGCGATGCGCCAATTGCTGGGGCAGGAGCGGCTGCACGCGGTGTTCGACGCCTGTCACTCGCTGGACGTAGAGGCGCTGGCGGCGTTGAGTGGCGCCTTGCGCGCCGGCAGCTGGCTGCTGCTGTTGACGCCCCCCTGGCGACAATGGCCTCAGCAGCCGGACGGCGACAGCCTGCGCTGGAGCGATTGTCCGCAGCCGATCACCACGCCGCATTTCATTCATCATCTGCAGCAGCATCTGGCCGATGACAGCGAAGTGACGATCTGGCGGCAGGGAGAGCCCCTGATGCTGGCCGCGCTGCCGGCGCGTGAAGGGTGGCAGCCGCCGGATGGCCGCCCGACCGAGGAACAACAGGCGATCTTGACGGCGCTGCTGCAGGCCGAGTCCGGCGTGTGGGTGCTGACCGCCGCCCGTGGCCGCGGCAAATCGACGCTGGCCGGCATGCTGGTGGCGCAGTCGCCGCTGACCTGCTGGATCACCGGGCCGAGCCGCGCCGCCACTGAGGTGGCCGGGGAATGGGCGCAGGGGCGCGCGCAGTTTTGGGCGCCCGATGCCCTGCTGGCGCAGTGTCGTGAGGGTGACGTCAGCGCCGTGGGGTGGCTGCTGGTGGATGAGGCGGCGGCGATCCCCGCGCCACTGTTGCAGCAGTTGATCGGTTATTTTCCTCGCGTGCTGTTGACCACCACGGTGCAGGGCTATGAAGGCACCGGCCGCGGTTTTCTGCTGAAGTTTTGCGCCGGGCTGCCGTCCTATCAGGCGCTGAGCCTGCAACAGCCGATGCGTTGGGCACAGGGGGACGCGTTGGAACGGATAACGGACAATGCGCTGTTGTTCAACGAGCTGCCCGCCTGGCCGGCGGACGGCCAGGCGATCGATTACAGCCAGGCGGAGCAGCGTGAACTGTGCGCCGCTCCGCAGCGGCTGGCGCGTTTCTATGCTCTGCTGAGCAGCGCGCATTACCGCACCTCGCCGCTGGATTTGCGCAGGTTGATGGATGCGCCAGGCATGCATTTCGGGCTGGCGCAGGCCGAACAGGAAGTGGTGGGCGCCGTGTGGCTGGTGGACGAAGGCGGGTTGAGCGCCGAGTTGGCGCACGACGTGTGGGCCGGCCGCCGCCGACCGCGCGGCAACTTGGTGGCGCAGTCGCTGGCGGCGCATGGCGGCCAGTGGTGGGCGCCGACGCTGCATTCACGGCGCATTACCCGCATCGCGACGCTGCCGGCGTTGCGGCGGCAGGGTATCGCGCGTCAGCTGGTCGAGCGGCAACGCCGCCAGGCGCAGGGTCTGGACTTCCTGTCGGTCAGCTTCGGCTATACCGAGCCGCTGTGGCGCTTTTGGCAATCCTGCGGTTTCGAGCTGGTGCGCATCGGCAGCAAGCCGGAGGCCAGCAGCGGCTGCTATACCGCGATGGCTATCTTGCCCCTGAGCGAGCAAGGAGAGGCGCTGCGGCACGCGGCGCACAAGCATCTGGCGCGCGACTGGCCCTGGCTGCGGCAGCGTATTGAACTCGCGCTGGCGATCCCAGGCGACGACGGCGACACGCCGCTTGGCGAAGAGGACTGGCGCGAGCTGGCCGGATTCGCTTTCGCCCATCGGCCGCTGGAGGCCAGCCTGGGGGCATTGCAGCGTTTGCTGTTGGCCAGCAATTTGCCGCTGCCCGCGCTGCGCGGCCATCTGCAACGGCGACAATCCCCGGCGGCGTGCGCGGAGCAGGCGGGCGTAAGTGGCCAGAAAGCCTTGCTGCGGCACTGGCGGCACGAAACGGCGCAGGCGCTGGAACAGTTGAATGCGCAGCACTGCCGTTACTGGCGCGACTGGGCGCAGTCGTTGCAATAAATTGAATAACTCGCTCAATAAAACCCGATTTTCCCGATTTCTCAACGGCGTATAGTCACTGTCAGCGGTGCGGCGGCGACTGTCGCCGCACCAGGTTTGGTTACTATTAAGGAGTCATCGATGAAACATGAGCATTTCGTTGTCCAAACCCCGGCGACCCCGGCGGCGCAGCTGATCTTGCTGTTTCACGGTGTCGGCGACAACCCGGTGGCGATGGGGGAGATCGGCAGCTACTTCGCCAAAGACTTTCCTCAGGCACAGGTGGTGAGCATCGGTGGCCCCGAAGCGTTCGGCAACGGTGCAGGGCGCCAGTGGTTTTCGGTGCAGGACGTGACCGAAGAGAACCGCGCGGCCCGCATCGCAGACGTGATGCCGCAGTTTGTGGCGGTGGTGCGCCATTGGCAGCAGTTGAGCGGCGTAGGCTATGCCGGCACGGCGCTGGTGGGGTTCTCGCAGGGGGCGATCATGGCGCTGGAAGCGTTAAAAGCGGAAACCCGACTGGCCGGGCGCGTGGTCGCGTTCAGCGGGCGTTTCGCCCAGTTGCCTGAGCAGGCTTTCGGCGACAGCGTGGTGCATTTGATCCACGGTGAAGAGGACGCGGTGATCGCGGTGCAACACGCTCACGCGGCGGCGGAGGCGTTGCGGACCAACGGCGCCGATTTCACGCTGGACGTGGAGGAAAACGTCGGGCACGCAATCAACCAGGGCATGATGAACGCCGCGTTGGAAAGGCTGCATTATTATGTGCCGCAGCGCTACTGGGACGAAGCCTTGTCCGGCAAGCGCGGCGAGCTGATCGCCTTTCGCTAAAAATTCAGGGCGCCGATGAGCGCCCTGATGTCATTTCTTTTTCGGCCAGTCGTCTTCGTCATCCCACTGGGCATTGTTGTCGCGGTGCGGCGGTATCTCCGGCTTGTTGGCCAAATAGCTTTTAACGTCGACGCGGCGCAGTTCCTTGATGCCGCTGACGACCATCCCCACCAGAACCAGCAGGATAATCCACCAGTAATCAGCTAACCATTGCATAGCTACTCCTTTCCTTCACTGCGTATAAAACGCGAAAAAATCGAGGGCAGATGGCGTTCGAGCCATTCGGCACCGGCGACCTCCTTATCATGCCAGGCCGCCAGCAACAGCGCCGGGGTCAGCAAATATTCGGCCTCTTGTGCCAGCGGCCGGTAGCTCAGATGCCACGGCTCCACCGCCACGCCGCCGCAGTCTTCGGTAAAGGGGCGGTAGAAACCGAATTCGGCCATATGCGCCGTCAGCCACTGGTTGAGCGGCGCAAAGTAACCGCCGTCCTCATATTCCCACGGCTCCAGCTGCAGCTTTTGCCCTTCCGGCAACAGCGACGGATCGTACACGTCCAGATCGCTGCCCCAGTGATGGCGGCTGGCGCCCGGCAGGGCCGACCAGCGCAGGATCGCCTCACAGCGCTCGGCGGCCGATAACGTCGCGACGTCGATCGGGCGGCTGTCCTTATCTAATACTGGCCGCTGGCCGCAGAATTTGCCATTCCAAATCGCCAACTGGCGGTCGAAATCGCGGAAGGTGCTGGCGGGCTGGAGATCGAATCCCGCCTCATGCGCCGCCTGCTGCATCGCCAGGAAGGCGTTGACCGCCTGCGGCTGCAGGCGGTGGTTCCCGCTCAGCGGCGCGAGGTGTTCGGTTGAGCGGCCGGTGAGCATCTCTGCGTTGATCATGCGACCAATTGCTCCATGATGCGTTGATACATGCGGCTCAGCAGCTGCAGATCCGCGGCGTTGACACATTCGTTGACCTTGTGGATGGTGGCGTTGACCGGCCCCAGTTCCACCACCTGCGCGCCCATCTGCGCGATGAAGCGGCCGTCGGAGGTGCCGCCGGTGGTCAGCAACTGCGGCGTCAATTCAGAATAGTGCTCGACCGCGTTGACCACCGCATCCACCAGCGCGCCGCGCGAGGTGAGGAACGGTTGACCGGACAGCCGCCATTCGATGCTGTAATTCAACTGATGGCGTTCCAGCAGCTCTTCCACGCGCTGCTTGATCATCGCGTCGGTCAGTTCGGTGCTGAAACGGAAGTTGAACTGCACGTAGAGATCGCCCGGGATCACGTTGTTGCTGCCGGTGCCGGCCTGCACGTTGGCGATCTGCATACTGGTCGGCGGGAAGAACTCGTTGCCGCGATCCCATTCGATCGCCACCAGTTCATTCAGTGCCGGCATGGCGCGGTGCACCGGATTGTCCGCCAGATGCGGATAGGCAACGTGCCCCTGTACGCCGTGGATATGCAGGTTGGCGGTGATGGAGCCACGACGGCCGTTTTTCACCACGTCGCCGACGCGCTCGGTGCTGGACGGCTCGCCGACCAGGCAGTAATCCAGCCGCTCGTTGCGCGCCATCAGCGCTTCGACCACTTTAACCGTGCCGTGAGTGGCGCTGGCTTCTTCATCCGAAGTGATCAGGAATGCCAGACGGCCCCGGTGATTCGGGTTGGCGGCGACAAAGCGTTCCGCGGCCACCACCATCGCGGCCAATGAGCCTTTCATGTCCGCCGCGCCGCGGCCATAGAGCATGCCGTCACGGATTGCCGGTTCAAACGGCGGGTTGTCCCAGCGTTTTTCATCACCGGTCGGCACCACGTCGGTGTGCCCGGCAAACGCCAGGGTTTGCCCTTCACCGCGCCAGGCCCAGAAGTTTTGGGTATCTTCGAAGTCCATTGCTTCGACGGTGAAGCCGATCGCCTGCAGGCGATCGATCATCAGCTGCTGGCAGCCTTCGTCATTCGGGCTGAGGGAAGGGCGTTTGATCAACTGCTGGGCCAGTTCGATAACCGGGCAAGTCATACGGCAACCTCGGTGATAAATTGTTGGTAAGTGTCGGCGTTAAAACCGAGCAGGGCGTGGCCGTTGCCGTCGTCCAGCAGCGGACGTTTAATGATTGCCGGCTGCGCCAACATCAGCGCGATGGCGGCGTCGGCATTATCACAGGCGTTGCGCTGCGCTTCATCCAGCTTGCGCCAGGTGGTACCGCGGGTATTGAGCAGCGGCTCCCAACCCAGTTGCGCGACGAAACCGCGCAGTTGCTGTTCGGTCAGGCCGTCGGCGCGGTAGTCGTGAAAATGATAGGCTATGCCCTGATCTTCCAGCCAGCGGCGGGCTTTTTTGATGGTGTCGCAGTTTTTGATGCCGTACATCGTCAGCGTTGTCTGTTGCGGTTTATTTGCCATGGCGTAAAGCTACCTGTCTCGTCGAGTCGATACTGAGCGGCGGGCGCGGTCTTAGGCCTTCTCGCCGCCCGGCGATAGCAGAGATAATGCCAGTAAAGCGGCGGCGAGATCCAGACAACGATGCGCGCGAGAGACGATTGGGCGCCAGGGAGAGAGAGGTTGGCAAAGCGATGAAACGGCGACCTTCGCCAGCGGTGCTTTTAAAAGACGCCGGCGAACGCATTCAGCCGCCAATGCGGAGCTGGGGGGCGGTCACTACTCTTTATTGGTTCTTATGTTTAAACGATCGGTCAAACACCGTACGCGGGTAATATGCAACAGCGGTTTTATCCTGCTGGCGCCGAGCTTTTTCATTATTCGCGACTTGTAATGATTGGCGGTTTTATTTCTGATATTCATGGTATTGCTGATATCGGCCAGCGATTTTCCCGTCGACCACTCCGAAAGGAAAAGGGACTCGCGCTGGGAGAGTTGCGGCGGTTCGGTATAGTGACTGTAACGCTTATATAAGTCACCGATCAGGTGGCTGAAGCGGCTCAATGATATAAGGTTTGATAATATAATGGTTTTATTGTCGACAATCACCACCTCATGCAGGCAGTCGGTGATAATGATTATTTTGTAGGTATTGGGGTTGGCATATTCATCGCGGTAACGTGCTTCAAAATTGGCGATAGTGACATCGATAAAGCAGACCCTTTTACGGCTAAAGCCGGCCGGCGCGCGTTTTTCCGCCCATGTTTGGTTAATGAGTTGTCGAATGCCGACGGTGGTATAGGCACACTCGCTGAAAATATCAATTTCCATTTTATTATAGTCCTTTACTTTCTATTTCCCGGTGAGGATTGATATCTTAAAACATAAAAAAAGAAATAATCTAAATAATTTCATGTTGAACTTATCTTGCACCGCAAACGAATGAGCGTTATCTGGGCGCGAGCTTTGAAGGGAAGGTTATATACTAGCATGATTTATAAAGAGTAAATCTTTTTTTCAACTGAATTTTTAAGCAAGGTAAGGCTAATAGAATAGACATCTTCTATTAATACCTCGGTAATTGAAAGGAATTAACATAGATATTGGCTATCAAAATTATCAAAACGATCGTTTTTGACGATCATTAAATGACGGAAGATTGCGTTTAACGAGTTAAAAACTAAGATTTTTCTTGGTTTTATCACGATGAGAAGCTTTACTTGGATCGACAGTAAAGTCGGCGCTGAAGTCATGCGAAAATTAACGTGGAAATTGAGACAAAGATAATTCTAAACAAAGAAAATGCGATGTTTTAAGCTGTGAGCAGAGTGCGAACGTGGATGATTGATACGGAGAGCTGGCGTGAAAGAATGTCATATCGAAATTTCCGATCGGGTAACGCAGGAAATAACGTCCTGTATCGCGGAGGGGTTGGACCGTTTTAATGATCAACATATCGGCTACGGCGATCGTCTGCCGTTGGCCGTGGTGGTAAAAGATCCCGATAGTGGGGAGGTTCTCGGGGGGATTACCGGGCGCTCATCATTAGGGCTGCTGTTTCTCGATCTCTTTTATCTGCCGGAAGCGTTGCGCGGGGCGGGGCTGGGCAGCGAATTGTTGCGCCGTTTCGAGCAGGAAGGCCGCCGGCGCGGTTGCCTTTCCGCCGTGTTGTACACCATCAGCTTTCAGGCGCCGGACTTTTATCAACGACATGGCTGGCAGCGTATGGGGGAGGTGCCGTGCCTGCCGCCGGGGACCTGCCGTATCTTTATGAGCAAAACCTTGTAATGCGCGATTAACGTACGTAGCCTCCCTGTTGCAAACGCCGCAGGGCGGCGCCCTCAGCGAACACCATGCCGGTGGTCAAATCGTGAAAGCCGTACTTTTTATAGAAGGCCAGTTTTTCCGGCACCGAATAGATGAAAATCTTGCCGAGCGGCGCCAGATCTTGCATCACCCGGTCCATCAACCTGCGCCCCAACCCCTGTCCCTGAAAGCGCGGATCGATCGCCACGTCGGCCAGGTAGGCAACCGAGGTCAAATCGCTGATGGCATGCGCGGTGGCGATCAGCTCATCGCCGATAAACCCCCAATAGCAAAACTGGCTGTGTTGGTAAACGCGTTGCAGCGTATGCGGATCGCGTTCGCCCAGCCCGGCGGCCTGCAGCAATTCACACAGCCGCTGCCAGTCGATGGCACGGCGGCTCATATCGGTGATGATTTCCATGGTTTTCCTCTAATCAATATGATTGAGATCGGCGGCATAGTGCCGAATGGCGCGCTGATAGCCGCGGATGCCGGGGTCTGACGAGGTGTCCGCCAGCAACAATAACAGATCGGCCACGGCGCGTTTATTTTCACCCAGGTTGTACAGCGTCATGGCGCGAAACAGCATTAGTTCGTTGGCCTGCGGGAATTCGGTCAGGCCATCGTCGAAAGCGCGCAGCGAAGCCGGGTATTTCCCCAGGGCGCGGTAAGTGCTGCCGAGGCCCAGCCAGGCTTCACGGCGCTGGGCGGGCGGCAAATCGCGAGCCAATGCCGCGAGGTAGCAGGGAATGGCCTGTTGCTCCAGGCCCTGAACGTCATACAGGCAGGCCAGCTGAAAGTGTAACATCGCCGCTTCCGGCTCAGCCGCCAGTTGCCGTAACGCCAGCGCAGTCGCTTCCTGATAGCGGCCCTGCGTTTTCAACTGCGAGAGAGACAAAGAAGTGGACATGATCGGCGCTCCCTTGGCGTATTTTTATACCTTTTACACGCTACCGTGGAGAAATTGATATCACAAGGGAATAGCTGTACTGCACATTGATCAGATAAATACGAAAATGTGCGCTAAGCCCGATTTCCGGGCCCGGCATCGTTCCCGTTTCCCTTCACATGGTCAAAAAACAAGCGTAGAATCCGCTTCGTCAAATAATTGAGGTTGTAAAGTATTATGGTTGATCGTGAATTAGGAAACTGGAAAGACTTCATTGATGAGATGTTGGGCAACTGACACAGCGTTGAAGCAGATGGCAAGGTTGAGTCATTGGAACGTCACTGAAACACCTTGGGAACGAGATTATCGTTCGAAAAAAAGCAGCATCGGTTACCCGACGCTGCTTTTTTTATGCGCTGCCTGTTACTCCTCAGTGGTCGGCGTGGTTGCCGGATGCGCTTTACCCGGGAAACGGCGCCGCACCAGCACGAAGAACAGCGGCACGAAGAAAATCGCCAGCAGGGTGGCGGAGATCATGCCGCCCATCACCCCGGTGCCGACCGCATGCTGGCTACCGGAACCGGCGCCGCTGCTGGTGGCCATCGGCAGCACGCCGAAGATGAACGCCAGCGAGGTCATCAGGATCGGCCGCAGACGCATGCGGGACGCGTCGAGCGTCGCCGACATCAGATCCTGGCCTTTATGGTTCAGCTCATTAGCGAACTCGACGATAAGAATGGCGTTTTTCGCCGACAGCCCAATGATGGTCAACAGGCCAACCTGGAAATAGACGTCGTTCTCCAGACCGCGCAGCCAGGTGGCGGCGACCGCGCCGATCACCCCCAGTGGCACCACCAGCATCACAGAGAACGGTATCGACCAGCTCTCGTACAGCGCCGCCAGGCACAGGAACACTACCAGCAGCGAGATGGCGTACAGCGCCGGCGCCTGCGAGCCGGACAGCCGTTCCTGATAGGACATCGCCGTCCATTCCAGCCCGAAGCCGGTCGGCAGTTGGCTGACCAGTTTTTCCATTTCCGCCATCGCGGTGCCGGTGCTGACGCCGTTGGCCGCTTCGCCGACGATCTCCAGCGCCGAGCTGCCGTTATAGCGCTCCAGCCGCGGCGAACCGTACTCCCAGTGCGAGCTGGCGAAGGCCGAGAACGGCACCATGCCGCCCGCGCTGTTGCGTACATACCATTTGTTAATGTCATCCGGCAGCATGCGGAACGGCGCTGCGGCCTGCACGTAGACTTTTTTCACCCGGCCGCGGTCGACGAAGTCGTTGACGTAGGTCGAGCCCCAGGCGGTGGAGAGGGTATTGTTGATGTCGTCGATAGACACGCCCAGTGCCTGAGCCTTGCGTTGATCGATATCGATTTGCAACTGCGGGCTGTCGTCCAGGCCGTTGTGGCGCACGCGCGACAGCAGCGGGTTTTGCCCGGCCAGCTGTAGCAGCTGATCGCGCGCCGCCATCAGCTTGGCGTGGCCGAGGCCGGCGTGGTCTTCCAACTCCATATCGAAGCCGGAAGAGTTGCCGAGGCCGGTGATAGCCGGCGGGCTGCTGGCGATCACCCGCGCTTCGTTAATCTTGTTGAACGCCAGGGTGGCGCGATCGATGATGTCGAACGAGCTGTTGGCGCCCGAGGTGCGCAGATCCCAGTCTTTTAGCCGAATGAACAGACGCGCCACGTTTTGGCCGTTCCCCCCCGGCCCGGAGCCGATGATGGCGAACACCGACAACACATCCTGTTTCTCTTCGGTGAGAAAGTACCGCTCGACCTTTTCCACCACTTTGGACGTTTGCTGAAGGGTCGAGCCTGCCGGCAGCTGCACCTGTACGGTGAAGATGCCACGGTCTTCCTGCGGCAGGAAGGAGGTCGGCAGCTTGATGAACAGCAACGCCATGCCGCCGAGCAACAGCAGATAAATCACCATGTAGCGGCCGCTGGCGTGCAGGATGCGCCCCACGCCGCGCTCATAGCGTTCGGTGTTGCGGTTGAACATGCGGTTGAACCAGCCGAAGAAGCCGCGCTTACCGTGGTGGTGGCCCTTGGCGATCGGTTTGAGCAGCGTGGCGCACAGGGCAGGGGTCAGGATCATCGCCACCAGCACCGACAGCACCATGGCGGAGACGATGGTGATGGAGAACTGTCGATAGATGGCGCCAGTGGTGCCGCCGAAGAACGCCATCGGTACGAACACCGCCGACAGCACCAGGGCGATGCCGACCAGCGCGCTCTGGATTTGCCCCATGGATTTGCGCGTGGCTTCACGCGGCGGCAGGCCTTCTTCGCTCATCACGCGTTCGACGTTTTCCACCACCACGATGGCGTCGTCCACCAGCAGGCCGATCGCCAACACCATGGCGAACATGGTGAGGGTGTTGATGCTGAAGCCGCAGGCGGACAGGATGGCGAAGGTGCCCATTAGCACCACCGGCACGGCGATGGTGGGGATCAGCGTGGCGCGGAAATTCTGCAGGAACAGGTACATCACCAGGAACACCAGCAGGATGGCTTCCAGCAGCGTTTTCACCACGTCCTTGATCGAGGCTTTGACGAACGGGGTGGTTTCATAGGCCACTTTGGCCTCCAGCCCGCGCGGGAAGTACTGCGACAGTTCGGCGATCTTGTCCTTCACCAACTGGTCGGTCTGCAGTTCGTTGGCGCCGGAGGCCAGCTTGATGTTCATGCCCGCGGCCTGCATCCCGTTGTAGCGGCTGAGGTAGTTGTAGTTCTCGCCGCCCAGTTCGACGGTGGCGACGTTGCCCAGCGTCACCAGCGATCCGTCCTGATTGACCCGCAGGGTGATCTGGCGGAACTGTTCTGGCGTCTGGAGCTGCGACTGGGCGTTGATGGTGGCGTTCAACGCCTGTTTATTGACCGATGGCGTGCCGCCCAACTGGCCGACCGCCACCTGGGCGTTCTGCGATTGAATGGCCTTGACCACGTCCTGGGTCGTGAGCTGGTAACTGTTGAGCTTGTTGGGATCGAGCCAGATACGCATGGCGTATTGCGAGCCGTACACGTCCATGCTGCCGACGCCGTTGATGCGGCTGAGCGGATCCTGCAGGTTGGAGACGATGTAATCGGCGATGTCCTGCTTGTCCATGCTGTTGTCGGTGGAGACGAACGCTACCATCATCAGCGTGGTGTCGCCGGATTTCGACACCGTGACCCCCTGATTCTGCACCGCCTGCGGCAAACGTTTGATCGCCGCCTGCAGCTGGTTTTGCACCTGCTGCATCGCTTCGTTGGGATCGGTGCCGGCTTCGAACGTCAGCGTGACGGTTGCCTGGCCGGTATTGGTGCTCTGCGACGACATATACATCATGTTGTCGAGGCCGGTCATATTCTGTTCAATGATCTGCGTGACGGTGTTTTCCAGCGTTTGCGCCGAAGCACCTGGGTAAGTTGCGCTAATGCGCACGTTCGGCGGCGCCAGATTCGGGTATTGTTCTACCGGTAAAGAAAAAATCGCCAATGCCCCGGTCAGGCAAAGAATAATTGCCAGCACCCAGGCGAAAATCGGGCGATCAATAAAAAAATTGGCCATGCAGCGCGAACCTCGTTATGACTTGTTCTATCTTTAAAACGCATCGGAAATATGCATTTCAGCGGCAGGGAAGGATTCCGGCGCTATTGCACTTTACTCGGGATAGTCGAGGAAAGCGTGGAGAAAAAAAGGAGATAGTGTAAATAACGGTAGCGGAAAACGCCGTGGATCACCGACGCCGATAATTGTACGCTATTAAGACATTTTTATTACTATCAAAGGCCTTGCGCATGTCTTCGCCGCAGGCAACCGAAAGTAAAAACTGGACTCACCTTACAGCAGGAGCTTGGCATGGGAATTAACCCGGTATTTGCCCGTCGGCTTTATTTATGCTGGCTGATCAGCCACAGTGAGCGGCCCAATGTGCCGCGGTTGATGGCGCTGACCGGTTGGCCGCGCCGCACGTTGCAGGATGTGCTGAAGGCGCTGCCCGGCATGGGCGTCGAGCTGCAGTTCGTGCAGCAGGGCGTGCGCAACAACGACGGTTTCTATCAGTTGGAAAGCTGGGGGCCGTTCAACAAGAGCTGGGTGCATCAGCACCATCAGGCGCTGCTCAGCGCCATCGAGTAAGCGGCCCCGGCGTATTGGCCGGGGCGGGGCGATCAGTGGCTTTTGTACTCCAGGTACATCACCGTCGCCGCCACGCGAGAACGCACGTCCAGCTTGCGCAGTATATTGCGGATGTGCACCTTCACGGTTTCTTCAGAGATATGCAGCTGCGCCGCCACCTGTTTGTTGGACAGGCCGCGCGCCACCTCTTGCAAGACGTCCAGTTCGCGTTCGGTCAAGGCGGCGAAGGGATCGCGTTGCTCGCCGCGCGCCAGCAAATAGTCGGCCATGGCGTCGCTGATCACGTTCTGCCCTTCGGCGGCGGCGCTGATGTGTTCCAGCAGCTGTTCCGGTTCACTGTCTTTCAGCAGATAGCCGTCGGCGCCGGCGTCGATCAGCGCATACAGATCGCTGCGCGCGTCGGAGACCGTCAGCACGATGATGCGCGCGTCCACGCCTTCGTCGCGCAGGGCCCGCAGCGTATCCAGCCCGGACATGCCCTTCATGTTCAGATCCAACAAGATCACGTCCGGCGCGTGCTGCAGTGCCAGCGCAACCGCCTCGCTGCCGTTGCCGGCCTCCGCTACCACGCCAAATCGCGCATCCAGTCCCAGCAGCTGTTTGATGCCGCGCCGCATCAACGGATGATCGTCAACGATCATGACTCGGTATTGCTTCATCACCATGAAATATGCTCCCTGTAGCAAGTAAAGCCACTCAAACGCGCCCGGAGGCGTGCTTCACAGTGGGACTGTCTCTTCAAAAATAGCGGCATTCTGCACCGCAAACCTCTCTGGGCAGCCTTCTGCCCGGCGGCAACCGTAACGCCGAGTGAACAGCCGCAAGGTCAGGGCGAGAATGTCAGGCAGACCGCCGTGCCGCCGCCGCCTCTGCGCCGGATGCGCAGCGTTCCTCCCAGTCGCGCCGCGCGTTCGCTCATGATGGTCAAGCCGTAATGCCCTTCCGGTTCTTCCAGACTGGCGATGCCGCAACCGTCGTCGGTAATGCTGAATACGTTGTCGCCTGCGGCATTGACCTCGCAACACACCGCGATCTCGTTCGCTCCGGCGTGCTTGACGGCATTGAGTACCGCTTCGCGCACGATCTGCAGCGCGTGCACCTGCTGTTGGGCGTTGAGCGCCTGCGAGGGCAGCCGACAGTGTAACTGAATCCGCGCGGGGGTTAGCGCCTTTAATGGCTGCAACAGTTGCTCCAGCGCGGCATTCAGATCCGCCTCCTGAATGTTGAGGCGGAAGGTGGCCAGTAATTCTCTCAGCTGGCGATAGGCATCGGCCAGCGTGCGATCGAAATCATCGATAATCGTCTGCGCCGCCGGATCGTCGGCGGCGCGCCGGAGCAGCGTCAGCTGGATGCGCAGGAACGACAGCGTCTGCGCCAGCGAATCGTGCAGCTCGCGGGCGATGGTCCCACGCTCTTCCATCAGCAACAGATATTGGTGCTGCTTTTGCGCGCGGTTGAAGTAGACGCCGCGGCCCAACATATTGGCCAGGCTCTGCATCAGGTGAGGATGCGGCGGCTGCGCCTCGGGCTGCCAACGCAATTCGCCCAGCAGTTTATCGCCTTGAGTGATCGACAGCGCGCTCCAGGCTTGCGCCGGCGCCGGTTCTCCTTCGTTCAGTTGCCACTGGCCATGGTCGTCCGCCACGTTCAACCGGATGCAGCGCAGTCGTTCACTTTGGCGCACGATGCGCAGCACATTTTCAAACGCCTGCTGATCGATCTGGCGCACGCTCAGCGCCTGCGAGCAGCGATACAGCACCTCCAGCGTTTCGTTGGCCTGCTGCAGGCGCTGGGTCTTTTCCTGCACTTTCAGCTCCAGCGACTGATAGAGCCGGGCCAGCTCGTCCGACATGGCGCTGAAGGTTTGCGACAGCACGCCGAGTTCGTTCGGCAGCGCCACGTCCAGCTGCGGGTGGCGAAAGTCGCGCTGTTGCACGCGCTGGCTGGCGTCGACCAGATGCTGCAGCGGCGTGACCACCTGGCGGCGCATAAAACGGATGCAGAACAGCACCAGACCGATGATGGCGGCGTAGCCCAGTACGCTGATGGCGGCCACCAGGGTGAGTTTCAACTCTGAATAACGCTGTAGAGCGGAAACGAAATGATCGACGCGGTTGACGTAGCCGGCAACCTCTGCCCGGTAGGCGGCCGCCTGCCCGTCGCGGATCTGCTGCTCCATCGTTTGCCATGTTCGTTGCAACGCCAGATAGTGGTTGCGTACCTCGGCCGGGACGTAAAAACGCGCCAGCTTTTGCAGCGCGGGTGCCTGCAAAGATTGCCGGTATTGCTGCAGGTGCAGCTCCAGCTCCGGGTTCTGCCGGTCGAGGTCAAAGGCCAAGCGGTAGCTTTGCATGCGCAGCGAACCGGCGATGTTGATCGCCTCGGCATCGCTCTGGCTGCCGGCGACGGTCGTCAACGCCAACCCGGTGGCGAGCACCGACAGGATCACGATGCCGAACAGCGCTCTGGCCAGGCTGCCGGTCACGGAACGTTTAACAAGCAATCACGGAATCCTTTTCTCTCAGGTGAGGCGCTTCGCCAGTTTCATTCGAAAGCAAAACTATAACTTTTGCAACTAAATTGCACCGCGATTTGTATCAAGTTGTCAACAAAACGGGAACAATTGTCGTTGTGTAATCAAATGAATAGCGAAATGCCCACCGATTTTCAGCCGCGGCCCGGTTTCCACTGATGATTTGCCTTTGCGGATGCGATTCGTCCTGACTCGTCTGTCAGAGTCTGCGTCTGCCCACGATGTATTTTAAATCCTGGTTTACCCGGAGAGACGATGTGATTTTTGTTGCAAATCGTCTGCCGCGGCGCGGCCTAATCGCGGTATGATCTTCACGTTGTCACGCAAGGGAAAAGGGTTATGTCGTCGAAAATTGAGAATGTGAAGAAAGAGCTGCTGTCGGACAACTGGTATGTGCTGCACAAGTACACGTTCGATCTGAAACGCAAAAACGGCGGTTCGGTGCAACAGGTGCGCGAGGTCTACGATCGTGGCAACGGCGCTACCATTTTGCTGTACAACCGCGCCAAGGGCACGGTGGTGCTGACCAATCAGTTCCGCATGCCGACCTACGTCAACGGCAACGAGAGCGGCATGCTGCTCGAGGCCTGCGCCGGCCTGCTGGACGCCGACTCTCCGGAGCAATGCGCGCGCCGCGAAGCGGTGGAGGAGACCGGTTTTCAGGTCAGCGAGGTGAAGAAAATCTTCGAAGCCTACATGTCGCCGGGCGGCGTGACTGAAATCGTGCACTTCTTTATCGCCGAATACCATGATGATGAGCGGCGCGCGGCCGGCGGCGGCATTGAAGATGAAGATATTGAGGTGATCGAATTGCCGTTTCGCGACGCGGTGGCGATGATCGCCGACGGCCGGATTAAAGACGGCAAGACCATCATGCTGCTGCAGTATTTGCAGATTCATCGGGTGATGGAATAAAAAAAGCCGGTCATGATGACCGGCTTTTTTATCGGCTTGCGCCAGGCCGCTTACTTCAGCAGCGCCTGCGCCTTCGCCACCACGTTGTCCACGGTGAAGCCGAACTCGGCGAACAGCTGCTCCGCCGGCGCCGACTCACCAAAGGTGGTCATGCCCACGATGGCGCCGTTCAGGCCCACGTACTTGTACCAGTAGTCCGCGATACCCGCTTCCACCGCCACGCGCGCCGTTACCGCCGCCGGCAGCACCGACTCGCGGTACGCCGCATCCTGCTTGTCGAACGCGTCGGTCGACGGCATCGACACCACGCGCACCTTGCGGCCCGCTGCGGTCAGCTTGTCCGCCGCTTCCACCGTGATACCCACTTCGGAGCCGGTGGCAATCAGGATGACGTCCGGCGTGCCCGCGCAGTCTTTCAGCACGTAGCCGCCGCGGTACACGTTCGCCAGCTGCTCTGCGCTGCGCGGCTGCTGGGTCAGGTTCTGGCGCGAGAACACCAGGGTGGTCGGGCCGTCGTTGCGCTCGATACCGTACTGCCACGCCACCGCCGATTCCACCTGGTCACACGGGCGCCAGGTGCTCATGTTCGGGGTCACGCGCAGGCTCGCCAGCTGCTCCACCGGCTGGTGGGTCGGGCCGTCTTCGCCCAGACCGATGGAGTCGTGGGTGTAGACGAACACGTTGCGCAGCTTCATCAGTGCCGCCATGCGCACCGCGTTGCGGGCGTATTCCACGAACATCAGGAAGGTCGCCGAGTACGGCAGGAAGCCGCCGTGCAGCGCGATGCCGTTGGTGATGGCGGTCATGCCGAACTCGCGCACGCCGTAATGAATGTAGTTGCCCGCCGGGTCAACGTTCAGCGCTTTCGAGCCGGACCACATGGTCAGGTTGCTCGGCGCCAGGTCGGCAGAGCCGCCCAGGAACTCCGGCAGCACCTTGCCGAACGCTTCCAGCGCGTTCTGCGACGCCTTGCGGCTGGCGATGTTGGCCGGGTTGGCCTGCAGTTTTTCCACGAACGCCTTGGCGTCGGCTTTCCAGTCGGCCGGCAGCTCGCCGTTCATGCGGCGCTTGAACTCGGCAGCCTGCTCCGGGAAGGCCTTGGCGTAGGCGGCGAACTTGTCGTTCCAGGCCGCTTCTTTGGCCTGACCGGCTTCTTTGGCGTCCCACTGGGCGTAGATGTCCTGCGGGATTTCAAAGGCGGCGTATTTCCAGCCCAGCGCTTCGCGGGTGGCGGCCACTTCGGCGGCGCCCAGCGCGGCGCCGTGCACGTCATGGGTGCCGGCCTTGTTCGGTGAACCGAAGCCGATAACGGTCTTGCACATCAGCAGCGACGGCTTGTCGGTCACCTTGCGGGCTTCTTCAATCGCGGCCTTGATGGCGTCCGGGTTGTGGCCGTCGACGTTGCGCACCACGTGCCAGCCGTAGGCTTCGAAACGCAGGGCGGTGTCGTCGGTGAACCAGCCGTCGACGTGGCCGTCGATGGAGATGCCGTTGTCATCGTAGAAGGCGGTCAGCTTGCCGAGCTTGAGGGTACCGGCCAGGGAGCAGACTTCGTGCGAGATGCCTTCCATCATGCAGCCGTCGCCCATGAAGGCGTAGGTGTGGTGGTCAACGATGTCGTGGCCCGGGCGGTTGAACTGCGCCGCCAGGGTGCGTTCGGCGATGGCGAAGCCGACGGCGTTGGCGATGCCCTGGCCCAGCGGGCCGGTGGTGGTCTCAACGCCTGGGGTGTAGCCGTACTCCGGGTGCCCCGGGGTTTTGGAGTGCAGCTGA
Organism: Serratia bockelmannii; assembly: GCF_008011855.1. GTDB lineage: Bacteria > Pseudomonadota > Gammaproteobacteria > Enterobacterales > Enterobacteriaceae > Serratia > Serratia bockelmannii. Next base: position 1,496,189 of record NZ_VOUX01000033.1, on the reverse strand, counting down.
CGGAAGTTCTCCAGCTCGCGCATCGGCAGGTCGTAGCCGGTGAGGTGCAGGAGGCTGTAAATCAACATGGAGCCGTGGCCGTTGGAGAGCACGAAACGGTCGCGGTCAGCCCAGTGCGGGTTAGTCGGGTTGTGGTTGAGGTAGTCACGCCACAGGACTTCGGCGATGTCCGCCATGCCCATAGGGGCCCCCGGGTGGCCGGAATTTGCTTTTTGTACGGCGTCCATGCTGAGTGCGCGGATGGCGTTGGCAAGCTCTTTACGAGAAGACATAACGAAACTCCAGTGCGGTTACAGTTGAGCGGCCAACATGTCTTCCAGCTTCTGCTGGTCGACGGCGAACAGGCGGATGCCTTCGGCGAGTTTTTCTACCGCCATGGCGTCCTGATTGTGCAGCCAGCGGAATTCCGCTTCGGCCAGCGGAGCGGGTTGGTGGAAGCCCTCGGTCGACGGGGTCAGCTTGCGCTCGACCGGCTGTTCGCTGTTTTTCAGCTGCTCCAGCAGGTTCGGCGCGATGGTCAGGCGATCGCAGCCGGCCAGCGCCAGGATCTGCTCAACTTTGCGGAAGCTGGCGCCCATGATCACCGTCTGGTAACGATGACGCTTGTAGTATTCATAGATGGTGCGCACCGATTTCACGCCCGGATCCTGATCGGCGTCATAGTCGGCGGCAGGCTGTTTGGCCTGGTACCAGTCATAGATGCGGCCGACGAACGGCGAGATCAGATACACGCCGGCTTCGGCGCAGGCGCGGGCCTGTGCGAAGGAGAACAGCAGCGTCAGGTTGGTGTTGATGCCTTCTTTTTCCAGCTCTTCGGCGGCTTTGATGCCTTCCCAGGTGGAAGCCAGCTTGATCAGGATGCGCGATTTGTCGATGCCCTGTTCCTGATACATGCCGATCAGTTTGCGCGCTTTGGCGACGCACATGCCGCGGTCGAACGACAGGCGGGCGTCCACTTCGGTGGAGATGCGGCCTGGCACGCTTTTGAGGATCTCGACGCCGATGTTGACCGCCAGTTTATCGCTGGCGTTGATCAGCTGGGTTTCCTTGCTGCCGCCCTGGCGGCGGGCATACTCCAGCGCTTCGGTGATCAGCGCTTTGTACTGCGGCAGCGCGGCGGCTTTCAGGATCAGCGAAGGGTTGGTGGTGGCGTCCTGGGGTTCGAACTGGCGGATGGATTCGATATCGCCGCTGTCGGCGACCACCGTGGTCAGCTGCTTGAGTGCGTCTAATTGATTCATTGATAAGCTCCTTGACCAAGCTCAACGTAGGGAAATGAGAACCTTTTTCATCATAGGGGGAACACACTGCATCATCGGGTCGAGAATGAAAATGCGCTTTTTCTGATTGTTGCGATGGATAATAACAATGAATGCCGAGTAAACCCAGGCGGAGCGCGGCTTATGCACGACCGCCATCATGGCTGCAGGCGATTTAACGCCGTCCGACCGCGTTTTCGTAATAGCCGATTCGCTCGACTTTCGGCGCCGAACCTCCCCCTTCAAACTCCGACTCCAGCCAGGCATCGACGATGGTTTTCGCCAGTTCGGCGCCGATGACCCGCGCGCCCAGCGTGATGATCTGCGCATCATTGCTTTTGCGCGCCCGTTGGGCGGAGTAGGTATCGTGACATTGCGCCGCGCGAATGCCGGGCACTTTATTGGCCACGATGCTCATACCGATGCCGGTGCCGCACAGCAGGATGCCCCGCCGATGTTTTTCCTCCCGTATCGCCTGTGCGACGCGATAGGCGATATCGGGATAGATCCCCGTTTCTGCGGTGCGATCCGTCGTGTAGTCAATGACGGGAATGTCCCGTTGTTGCAGGTGGGCGACGATCAGATCCTTCAGTTCAATGGCGGCATCGTCGGCGCCGATGGCGATAGGCAGCATAGCGGTCTCCTGATTGGTAACGAAAAGGGCGGCGATCCTCGATGGCGCCACGTTCATTACCGTATCTCTGTTTAATCAAATGTTCAATCTGTGTTCTTTTGTTTTTTCGTCGTGTTTTCTGTTTGCGCCTGTAAAAGGTGACTTTCGTCACTAAAAAAGAGGTTTTAATCGTTATTCATCCTCATGTAGACGGGTTTTTGAGCGATATCACACTTTGATAAGTTCACTGTGGGCAAATTGAACGCGTGGCGTTAGTGTTCATTTGTTCTTTGTGTGTGTTAATGATCAAAATAAGTTCCCCTACCAGAGGAGAGTGCTATGTGTCAGACCTGCATGACAGAGGCGAAAATGGCGGCCGGTATCCCCGAGATCATGAAGGCGGTTGTGGCGTACGCCCCGAAAGATTACCGCCTGGAACAGGTGCCGGTACCGAAGATTGGCCCGAAAGAGATCCTGGTGAAGATCGAGGCCTGCGGCATCTGCGCCGGCGATGTTAAAGCGTTCGAAGGGGCGCCCAGCTTCTGGGGCGATGAAAAACAACCGGCATACATCAAGGCGCCGATGATCCCCGGGCATGAATTTATCGGCCACGTGGTGGGATACGGCGAAGGCGTCGAGGGCTTCAATCTCGGCGATCGCGTGATATCAGAACAAATCGTTCCCTGCTGGCAATGCCGCTTCTGCAACCGCGGTCAGTATTGGATGTGCGAAAAGCATGACCTGTACGGTTTCCAGAAAAACGTCAATGGCGGCATGGCCGAGTACATGAAGTTCACCAAAGAGGCGATTAACTATCACGTGCCGGCCGACCTGCCGATCGAAAAAGCCATTCTGATCGAACCCTATGCTTGCTCCTTCCATGCGGTGCAACGCGCCAATATCAAACTGGGCGATGTCGTGGTGCTGGCCGGCGCCGGCACCCTGGGGCTGGGCATGATCGGGGCGATCAAAAAGTCCGGGCCCTCGAAGCTGGTGGTGCTGGATCTGTCCGACGAGCGTCTGGCGCTGGCGAAGCGCTTCGGCGCGGATGTGACGCTGAACCCGACCCGTGACGACGTGCCCGCGGCGGTTAAAGCGATGACCGACGGCTACGGCTGCGACATCTACATAGAGGCGACCGGCGCCCAAAAGTCCGTGGAACAGGGCCTGACGTTGATCCGCAAACTCGGCACCTTCGTCGAATTTTCCGTGTTCAAGGATCCGGTGACCGTCGACTGGAGCATCATCAGCGACCGCAAGGAGCTGGACGTGCTCGGTTCGCACCTCGGCCCTTACTGCTACCCGCTGGTGATCGAAGGCATCGCCAATGGCGATCTGCCGACCGAAGGCGTGGTGACGCATACGCTGCCGCTGGAACAGTTCGCCGAGGGCTTCGAGCTGATGAAGCGCGGCATCGGTTCAATCAAAGTGGTGCTTAATCCAAACCTCTGAAACCTGCATCGTTCTTCGGGTGCGGGCGAGCCTGCGCCTCCATAATCACATGTGCTGGGGTGTTCTATGTTGCATGGACTGATTCATCGCATTGGTCTGTCACCGAAACTGCTGCTGGGCTATGCCGGCGTGTTGGTGTTCATGATGGGCGAAGGGCTGGAACAAGGATGGCTGTCGCCTTATTTGATTGGCAAAGGGCTGAGCATTCAGGAATCGGCGCTGCTGTTCAGCGTTTATGGCTTTGCGGCCGCGATCGCCGCCTGGTTTTCCGGCGTGCTGGCGGAAATCTTTACCGCCCGGCGGGTGATGTTGGCCGGCCTGCTGCTGTTCTTGTTCGGTTCGGTGTGCTTTTTGACGTTTGGCCTGCCGAGCAACAACCTGGCGATCATGGTGCCGACCTATGCGCTGCGCGGCTTGGGCTATCCGCTATTTGCCTACGGTTTTCTGGTGTGGGTGGCGTATGAGGCGCCGCCGGAAAGGCTGGGGTCGGCGGTGGGGATTTTCTGGTTCGTCTACAGCGGCGGGCTCAGCGTGCTGGGCGTGCTGTATTCCAGCATCATGCTGCCTTATCTCGGCGAGATCCACACGCTGTGGAGCGCGCTGATTTTCGTCGTGCTGGGCGCGGTGATTGCGCTGATGCTCAATCGCGACGACGGCGCGGCACAGAGCGGCAACCGGGAAAAAGCGTCGCTGGGTTACGTCTTGAAAGGCATCACCATCGCGTTTGAAAACCCGAAGATCGGCCTGGGCGGCATCGTGCGCACCATTAATACCTCTGCGGCTTACGGCTTCGTCGTATTCATGCCCATGTACATGATGGATATGGGGTTCACCCGCACGCATTGGCTGCAGATGTACGCCGCGCTGTGGACGGTCAACATCATTTTCAACCTGATTTTCGGCGTGATCAGCGACGGTCTCGGCTGGCGCAATGTGGTGATGTGGTTCGGCTGCGTCGGCTGCGCCTTGACCACGCTGATGTTCTACTACGTGCCGCAATTCTTTGGCGCCAACTACCTGCTGACCGTTTGTGCCGCCGGTTTGTTCGGCGCCTGCCTGGCGGCGTTCGTGCCGCTGTCGGCCATCATGCCGTCGCTGGCGCCGGACAATAAGGGCGCGGCGATGTCGATTCTCAATCTGGGCGCCGGCCTGAGCACCTTTGTCGGCCCGGCGGTGGTGGGGCTGTTTATCGGCAGTCTCGGCACCGTTGGCGTGATCTGGATCTTTACCGGCTTGTACCTGTTCAGCGGCGTGCTGATGAAATTTGTCACGCTGCCGAAGGAAAGCGCGACGGCGTCGGAAGAACGCGGCGCGAGTTTGGCGAAAATATCCTGACCGAGGGTGAAGTTCACAGTTTTAAGGGGAAATATATGATTAATCATCAAACTACGGCGCCGCGCGAGCTCTCGCTGCAGGGCAAGGTGGCGCTGATTACCGGCGGCGCTGCGGGGATCGGCCTCGCTATCGCCGAACGCTATCTGCAAAACGGCGCGTGCGTGGCGCTGCTCGATCGGGCGCCACAGGTTGCGGAAGTGGCGCGACAGCTGGACGCCGAGGCGGCGTTGGGCGTCGTGGCCGACGTCACCGATGCCGCGTCGGTGGAGCGGGCGGTGGCGCAGATTGAGGCGCATTTCGGGCGGCTGGACGTGCTGGTCAACAGCGCCGGCATCGTCGCGCTGCATCCTGCTGAGGAACTGCCGGAAACGGCGTGGGATGCAACCCTGGCGGTCAATCTGAAAGGCGTGTTTCTTACCTGCCAGGCGGTAGGGCGCCGTTTCATTAGTCAGCGCGGCGGCAGCATCATCAATCTCGCCTCGCAGGCGGGGGTGGTGGCATTGCCGAATCACCTGGCCTATTGCGCCAGCAAAGCGGGCGTGATCGGGTTGACTCAGGTGCTGGCGCTGGAGTGGGGGCCGCACAACGTGCGGGTCAACGCCATTTCACCCACCGTCGTTTTGACGGAGCTGGGCCGTAAGGCCTGGTCTGGCGAGGTGGCTGAGCAGATGAAGCAGAAAATCCCGCTGCGGCGCTTTGCTGAGCCGCAAGATATCGCCGCCAGCGCCCTGTTTTTGGCCGGCGACGCGGCGGCGATGATCACCGGCGCCAACCTGGTGGTCGACGGCGGTTACACCATTCAATAATTTCTTATTCAGGCGACAGAGAGGCCGCGATGAACAGAATCATTAACGATCCCGATCACGTAGTGGAAGACGCCATTCAGGGCTATAGGCTGGCCCACCCAGACTATTACGCCGCCACCGACAATGCGCGGGTGTTGAAATATCCGCCGGCGCCGATCGCCGGCAAAGTCGGCATCGTCACCGGCGGCGGTTCCGGCCATGAGCCGGCGTTCCTGGGCTATGTCGGCAAAAACATGCTGGATGCCGTCGCGATTGGCGAGATTTTTTCATCCCCTACGGCGGGGGCTTTTCTCGACGCTTTCAAGGCGGCGGACAGCGGTGCGGGCGTCGCTTGCCTGTACGGCAACTACGCCGGCGACAACATGAACGTCAAGATGGCGATCAAGAAGGCCACGGCGGCCGGCATACGGGTGAAAACCGTGGTGGCCAACGATGACGTCGCCTCGGCGCCGGCCAGTGAGATCGATAAACGGCGCGGCGTGGCCGGCGAAATTCTGATGTGGAAGGTCGGCGCGGCGGCGGCGGCCAAGGGATACGATCTGGACGGCGTGATCGGCGCGGCGCAAAAAGCCATCGACCGGTGTCGTTCGATCGGCGTCGGCCTCAGTTCCTGCACCATTCCCGCGGTCGGCAAACCCAATTTTCATATCGAAGACGGCAAGATGGAGATCGGCATTGGCCATCACGGCGAACCGGGCATTGAGGTGTCGCCGATCCAGTCGGCGTCGGCGATGGCCGGCACCATGCTCGATTTCGTGCTCAACGACATGCCGCTGGAACAGGGGCAGGAGGTGGCGTTGCTGATCTCCGGGCTTGGCGCCACGCCGGTGATGGAGCTGTATATCTATTATGCCGAAATAGAACGCCGATTGATGGCGAAAGGCGTGCAGGTGCATCGGCGCTACGTCGGCAATTACTTCACGTCGCTGGAAATGATGGGCGTGACGCTGACGCTGATGACGCTGGATGACGAACTGAAAACGCTGCTGGACATGCCGGCGCAATCTTTAGGCTTAACCCAGGTGGAGTGAATCATGACGGAACAAATTTCAACCCGGTACGGCAGTGAGATCGTTACGGGGCTGATAGACACCATTGTCAGCAACCGCGAATACCTGAGCGAAATAGACGGTGCCATCGGCGACGGTGACCACGGCATTAACATGTCGAAGGGATTCGCGATGTGCGGCGATGCCATTCGCGGCCGCACGCTCACGCTGGCTCAGGCGTTCGATGCGGTTTCCGATGCGCTGATGGAGGGCATCGGCGGTTCGATGGGGCCGTTGTACGGCAGCCTGTTCATGGGCATGGCGGAGAGCGTGCGCGAGCGCAGCGTGCTGGATAAGCAGGCATTTTTGGCGATGTTGCACGGCGGATTGCGCGAACTGCAGGACATCAGCAGCGCGGGCGTGGGGGACAAGTGTCTGATGGATACGCTGATACCGGCGGTAGCGGCGTTTGAGCAGGCGGCGGGGCGCGGTGACGACTTCGCCGCTGCGCTGGAACAGATGAGGAGCGCCGCGGCGCGCGGGCGCGATTCCACGCGCGAGCTGGTGGCGAAAATCGGCCGCGCCAGCCGTCTGGGCGAGCGTTCGCGCGGCGTATTGGATGCCGGCGCGGTATCTTGCTGTCTGCTCTTGACCCGATTGGCGGACGAGGTGGAGCAACGACTGAATACCGTTGCCGCCTGATCGCGTTATACTAGCGGGCATTCAGCATTGTCGGAGGGGCGTGTATCGTCCCTCCGCCATGATTAACCGGCCTGCCGTGGGGAAACGTCTAACGGATGGAAAAACAAACTGTGTCCCAGGATAGCGAACTGCTGACCGAAATCGCCGTTGCTTATTATCAGGATGAGATCACGCAGGAAGAGATCGCCAAAAAATTCGGCATTTCACGGATCAAAGTCGGTCGTTTGCTCAAGCGCGCCAAGGAAGAAGGCATCGTCGAGATCAACGTGCGTTATCACCCGGTATTCAGCACCCGGCTGGAACAGCAGATGATGGAACGTTTTCCCATCAGCCGCGCGCTGATCGCGCTCGACCATCAGGACGAAGAGGAACAGCGTCGGCAAGTGGCGGCGCTGGTGTCCAACTATCTGGCGATGTCGCTGAAAGACGATATGGTGTTGGCGGTTGGCCAGGGACGCAACGTGGCGGCGATTGCCGATCACGTCGGCAACGTGACGGAGCGCAACTGCAAGTTCATCTGCGGCATCGGCGGTACTCACCGTCCGGGCGATGCGATCAATGCCGACCATATCAGCCGGCGCTTGGCGAAGAAGTTCGGCGGCAGCAGCGAGACGCTTTACGCGCCGGCCTACGTCGAAAATCGCGCGCTGAAAGACGCCTTCATGCAGAACGGCACGATTAAGGAAACCCTGGATCGCGCGCGTAAGGCCGATGTGGCGTTAGTCGGCATTGGCGACATGAATGAAAACAGCTATATGGTGAAATTGGGATGGTTCACGCCGCACGAGATTATCGACGCCAGCCTTAATCAGGGCGTGATCGGCGACATCGCCGGCTATGACTTTTTCAATGCCCAGGGGCAGCATGTCGACACGGTAATGAATGACAGAGTGATCGGGCTAAGCATCGATGAGCTGCGCAAAATCCCTTGTGTGATCGCCATTGCTTCCGAGAATACCAAGGCGTTGGCGATTTTGGGCGCTTTGCGTACCGGTGCCATCGACATTATCGCCACCAGCGCGCTCAATGTGCGCACTATCCTCAACATGTCGCAATAGCGGCACCTGCAAAAATAAAGGGTTCAGCGCCAGGCTGAACCCTCAACGATCTCCTCATTTGACCGATTATTTGCTCAGGTTGACGTCGATCGCCTGATAGAAGGCGTTGGCGGTGTCGGCTATGTCCCACACGGCAAGGATCACGTGCGAACCGCTGCGATCTGCCGGTATGTTGCACTGGTGGGTGACCTGCGCGGCAGGGATGGCACCGCCGTCGTTGAACTGGCAGAACGGCGTCAGGTCAAAGGAAGCGCGGGTCAGCGGCTGCGAAGCGTCCCAGTTCGGCTTGGTGATGAAATAGCGCCAGCTGGTGGTGCTGTGACGCGCGGTCAGCTTCCAGGTAAAGGAGTTCGGGCCGGTTTTCAGGTTGAGCTTGTTCCAGCGCGTCGGCGTTTGCTGATCCAGTTCGAAGAAGGTGGACTTGTCGGCGCTGGCGATGTGGCCGTCAGCCGGACCGGCCTGCGGGAAGCCTTTCAGGCCTTCGACGCTCTGCGGTTCGTACTGCACGCTGCCGCACTGCGTGTTGAGCTGCAGTTTGCACTGGTAGGCGCGGCTGGCTGGCGACTCGACATAACCGTGAGCATTCGCCTGTTGCGAAACGCCGAACATGGCCGCGCTCAGCAGGCCCAGAGAGAGCAGGGTACGGGAAGTTTTGTTCATAAGTCACTCCTGACTGAAATAATGTTGTAAGTTGAGCGTATTTCACCGACAAAATGAGAGAGTAATAACGCAATTGGAAATAACCCTTCTTGTCGGCTTGTTTTATTTTTATCATTCTGGTCATGCGATAGAGCGGAATGTTTTAACGGCTATTAACGAAAATTATTATGATGACGATCTTTGATCGTTAGGCTGAATTTATTTAACTGTCGCTGTGTAAAAGTAGGGCGCTATGATGAATTTTATATCAGGTCGTGATGAATAGTATTTAAGATAGCGCTCTCATTTATGAAGTATATTGCTTGTTGCTATGAGTACCCTTGTTCGATTTGATCGATTTTTGTGCGCCACCACCTTGGGAATTTAGTGTCATTTTTCTTATTTTATTTTAAAGAGGAATTTGTATGACTAGATTATCCCTGGACGCGATTAAAATAATCAGCACCATCAAGAGCACCGGATCTTTCTCTATGGCGGCGGAGGCACTGCATAAAACGCCTTCGGCGATTTCTTATCGGGTTTCCAATATTGAAAGCAAACTCTGCGTGAAACTTTTTCATCGCAATGGCCCCATGATTACCCTGACGGATGAAGGGGAGTTTCTCCTGCAGGAGGGCAGCTGGATATTAAATGCGGTGCAGGATCTGGAAAGCCGGGTGCGCAACATCCCCAAGCTGGACAATAATATCCGCTTGGCGGTAGACACCTTCTTCCCGTTGGAAACCCTGACGCAGGATATCCGCGACTATATTCAGCATTGCCCGAACGCCAGTATCTCGGTGCAGCGGGAAGCGTTGAACGGTACCTGGGATGCGCTGAAGAACAACCGGGCGGATCTGATCATCGCCATCGGCCAAATTCCCGACAGCGTACAGGCCAAAACCCTGATGCTCGGCAAGCTCAACTTTGTGCTATGCGTGTCGCCTTCGCACCCGTTCGCGGCGCAGAGAAAACCGGTGTGCAAGAAACAGCGGTTGAACGACATCGTGGTGGTGATCGCCGACAGCAGCCACGAGCTGCCCAAGCGCAATCACGGCACGCTGCCCTTGCAGCGTCAGTTGGTGGTATGCGACGTGGAAAGCAACCTGGCGCTGCTCAAACGCGGCATCGGCCACGCTTTTCTGCCGCCTGCTTTGATCGAAAAGGAATTGGCCAGCGGCGAACTGGTGACGGTGCCGGTGGAAATGCAAAAGGGCGACGAAATGATTTGGCTGGCGTGGCACCCGGCCAGCAAGGGCGCCGGGTTTAACTGGTGGCATGAGCGGCTGACGCGCAAAAGCGATGTCTACAGCCTGATGGGCCGCGAAGTGGTACGGGATGGCGGCTATCCGTGGTGCCACAACTGATGGAATAGAGACGAAGGGACGCGAAAATCAAACGGTTAACTCAATGAAAACCCCGCAGCATTCGGCTACGGGGTTTTTTTACGGCTTACGCCACGCGGCCCACCTTCAGCCAGGCGCTGTCTGAGCCCGGCGCCGAGGTGATGTAACCCCACTTGGTCTGCCAGACGTAACCCTGATAGGACACCAGTGCCCCCTGCGCGTAAGTGGTGCCCGGCACGTAGGCCGGCGCGGTCATGATCGGCAGGTTGCCGGGGCCGACGCCGGTGTAGCGCAGCCCGGTGCCCATATCCAGCTGGCTGTCGTCGTAGTCCGCGGCGTTGAAATAGCGATCCAGTGCGGCCAGCAGATCGCCATTGCGGTTGTCTTGCCCCAGATGCCAGAACATCACGCCGCCCAGCTGCTGCTGCTTGATGTACTTCGCTTTGTATTTGAAGCTTTCGGCATCGTCATAGGTGACGAACAGCCCTTTTTGCGCATGGTACAGGTAGGGGGTTTTGGTCTTGTCGTTCCACAACCGCTGATAGCCGTAGTTGCCCAGCAGCATCTGCTCCAGCTGGCGATAGGAAGCGATGCGCGGATCCTTGTCGCGCACGCACTCTTCGCAGCCCACCAGCCAGTAATCGGTGTTCGGATACGGATCCTCACCCGGCGTGCTGTGGCTGCTGTACTGGCCGCCGTTACTGCCGCTGACGCCCTTGAAGGCGCGGCCGTAGAAGGGGACGCCCATCACGATTTTGGCGCTCGGCACGCCTTCCATCATCAGGTGTTGCTGCACCGCGGCGTCGACCGTCAGGCTGAACGGGCTGGGGAAGGCGCGGGTCAGCTCTTCCCAGCTCCAGCCCAGATTGGCTTCGCGCAGCGCGTTGTAGAAGGTCGGCCCGGCCGCGTCGCCGAACAGCGCCGCCTGGTGGTTGGTGATCTTCTCCCAGGGGCCGGCCAGATCGTAGGTCATCAGGTTGATGTAATCGAGCGGCGCGACGATCTGCGCCAGCTTGCTGTAATAGCGCGACAGGAAGAAAGCGCCGCCGGCACCGGCGATGGTCAATTGATACGGCAGCGTCTGGCGGCCGTCGGCGACGGTTTGCTGGTTCAGCAGGGTGCGGATCTCCTGCAGCGCGGCAATGAAACCGTCCACTTCTGAGGCTTGCGGATACTCCCAGTCGATGTCCACGCCGTCGAAGCCGTAATCCTTCATGATGCGCACGCAGGATTGGGCAAACTTGGTGCGCGACGCCGGGGTCTTCACCGCGTTGACGTAGTTGGCGTGCGACACGCCCAAATCGTTGGAGTAGTACCAGCCGCCGATGGAGAACATGATGCGCAGGCTGGGGTTGTGCGCTTTGAGCGCGGTCAGACGGTTGACCACATCGCGCGCCTTGGCGTCGTTGGTGGCCGGATCCCAGGCGCATTCCAGATTGCTGTTGATATCCAGGAACGAGAAGTTGATGTGCGTCAGCTGTTTGGCTTTGGCCGGCGTGATGTTGGAAACCGGGAACGGCACGACAGACGTATCGGTCTCGGTGTAATTATTGATTTGGTTGGTCGGAATAAAATAATACCCAATAACGGCTTTGCGTGTGGACATGGTATTTCTCCAGGGTGGCTGTTTTTATGTTGGGGAACTATTTCCCGCAGACATTAATGTTTATTTTTCGTGAAAACGAAAGTCGAAATAAATCACGATAACAGTGAATTTTTATTCACTGCCGCATAAATTGGCGATAATGAGTTGTGTCAGCGCTCAGCATGAATGAATTCGACCATAGGGCCTGTATTTATTCATTTGCTTTGTAATAGCATCCTTAACTAGATTCTGATTATCCGATGTCCCACCGGCCGTGATTGGCATTTAATTAAAAATAAAAAAGGAGATGAGCTATGTCCAGCATAGAGCCTGACGCTGTTGGCTTAATAGTCCAGCGAGTATGTGAATATCTTCAGCCGGTATTGAACGCCATTTTGGCCGGCGTGATGGCGCTATTGCACGGTGCCTATCGCAACGTGGGTATTCGGCGCCGTTTATTGAATGCGGCGATGTGTGCGTTATTGGCCTGGACGGTGCGCGATGCGCTGGCGTTGATGGGCCTGGAATTAAATTGGGCGAATTTGGCCAGCGTACTGATTGGTTTTATGGGGGCGGATTACATCAACGCCTTAATTAAAAAATTCATCGGCAAAAAGACGGGGTTTAAAAATGTTAAATGACATCGAAGAGATTCGCTTTACCGCCCGCAGCGAAGATAACCTGCGCGGTGTGCACCCGGATCTGGTGCGCGTGATTCGTCTGGCGCTGCGTTATTCGCTGGTACCGTTTTCCGTCAGCGAGGGGCTGCGCAGCATGGCGCGCCAGCGGGAAATGGTGCGCGCCGGCAGCAGCCAAACGCTGCGCAGCCGCCACCTGACCGGCCACGCGGTGGACGTGGTGGCGATGCCGGCGGGCGTGGTCTCCTGGGAGTGGGATTACTACGCGCAGATCGCGGTGGCGGTGCGGCGCGCGGCGCGTGAATGCGGCATCAACGTCGAATGGGGCGGCGAATGGAAAACCCTCAAGGATGGCCCGCACTTCCAACTGCCGTTCCGGGACTACCCGGCATGAGCGGTTGGCTGCAAAAACTGATGCAGGGCGGCTTGCTGCTGTTGTTGCTGGCGGCAATCTGCCTGGGTGGCTATAGCTCGCTGCTGTCGCACCAGTTGGCGTCTGCGCGGCAACAGGCGGCAGAGCTGCAGAAAAGCCTGGCGCAGCAGGCCGGACTAATCGCCACCCTGCAGACTCAGGATGCGCAAAACCGTGCGCTGATGGCGGCGCAGCAGCGGCAGGAACAGCAGCTGCGCCAACAACACGAGGCTTATCAGAGGAAATACCGTGAAGCGATTAAAAACGATCCCTGCGCTGCTCAGCCTCTGCCTGGCGCTGTGCTTGAGCTCCTGCGCCCGGCCACCGCCGCAGCAGGTCGTGCCGCTGTTGCCCCCTGAGTCGGTGTTTGCGCCCTGTGAGCAACCGCAGCTGCAAGGGGAGACCTGGGGCGATGCGGTAAGCTATACCCTGGCGTTACAAACCTCGTTACACATTTGCGCCGGTCAGGTAGAGACGCTCAACGCCTGGCGCGCCACGCTGCCGCCATACTGATGGCGGCGCTTCTCCGACTCGTCTTGCGATCCTTTTTTTACTTTTAAAACGGTCTTTCGGCCAAGGTTATGGTCCGCTTCAAAGTTTGTGATGTTTCTCTCACTATACTTCAAGGCTGTGCCCTGTCATTGTACTTGGGCGCCATGGCCCACGGCAGGGCGCAGCCTCAAAGCCTTACCTCAACATAAAAGCAAAAAACAAAGGAATCCATAATGGACGAACAGCTCAAACAGAGTGCCCTTGATTTCCATCAGTTTCCTGTCCCAGGGAAGATCCAGGTTTCCCCTACCAAACCGTTGGCGACCCAGCGCGATCTGGCGCTGGCCTATTCGCCGGGCGTCGCCGCGCCTTGCCTCGAGATCGCCGAAGATCCGCTGGCGGCCTACAAATACACCGCACGCGGCAACCTGGTGGCGGTGATTTCCAACGGTACGGCGGTACTGGGTCTGGGCAATATCGGCGCGTTGGCCGGTAAGCCGGTGATGGAAGGCAAGGGCGTTTTGTTCAAGAAGTTTTCCGGTATCGACGTGTTTGATATCGAAGTGGATGAGCATAACCCTGACAAATTAATCGACATTATCGCCGCGCTGGAACCGACCTTCGGCGGCATCAACCTGGAAGACATCAAGGCGCCGGAGTGTTTCTACATCGAACAGAAACTGCGTGAGCGCATGAAGATCCCGGTGTTCCACGACGACCAGCACGGCACGGCGATCATCACCACTGCGGCGGTGCTCAACGGCCTGCGCGTGGTGAAGAAGAACATCTCCGACGTACGGCTGGTGGTGTCCGGCGCCGGTGCGGCCTCTATCGCCTGTCTGAACCTGCTGGTGGCGCTGGGGCTGCGTCAACAGAACATCACCGTCTGCGATTCCAAAGGCGTCATCTATAAAGGCCGCGACGCCAACATGGAGCAGACCAAAGCCGCCTATGCCATCGAGGATAACGGCCAGCGCACGCTGGGCGACGCCATCCCGAACGCCGACATCTTCCTCGGCTGCTCCGGCCCGGGCGTCCTGACGCAGGATATGGTGAAAACCATGGCGCGCGATCCGCTGATCATGGCGCTGGCCAACCCGGAACCGGAAATTCTGCCGCCGCTGGCCAAAGCGGTGCGCCCGGACGCCATCATCTGTACCGGCCGTTCCGACTACCCGAACCAGGTGAACAACGTCCTGTGCTTCCCGTTCATTTTCCGCGGCGCGCTGGACGTGGGCGCCACCACTATCAACGAAGAGATGAAACTGGCCTGCGTGCATGCCATCGCCGATCTGGCGCTGGCGGAGCAGAGCGACGTGGTGGCTTCCGCCTATGATGACCAGGATCTCTCCTTCGGCCCGGAATACATCATTCCGAAACCGTTCGATCCGCGCCTGATCGTCAAGATCGCGCCGGCGGTGGCCAAGGCGGCGATGGATTCCGGCGTGGCGACGCGCCCGATCGAAGACTTCGACGCCTACGTCGAGAAGCTGGCGGAGTTCGTCTACAAAACCAACCTGTTCATGAAGCCGATCTTCTCGCAGGCGCGCAAAGAGGTGAAGCGGGTGGTGCTGGCGGAAGGCGAGGAAGAGCGCGTGCTGCACGCCACGCAAGAGCTGGTGTCGCAGGGGCTGGCTTTCCCGATCCTGGTCGGCCGCCCGAGCGTGATCGAGATGCGCCTGAAAAAGCTGGGTCTGCAGCTGACGCCGGGTAAAGATTTCGAAGTGGTGAACAACGAGTCGGACCCGCGCTTCAACGAATACTGGGGCGAGTACTACCAGATCATGAAACGCCGCGGCGTTTCGCAGGAACAGGCGCGCCGCGCGGTGATCGGCAACCCGACGCTGATCGCCGCCATCATGCTGCACCGCGGCGAAGCGGATGCGATGATCTGCGGCACCATCGGCAGCTACCACGAGCATTACGACGTGGTGAAGAACGTGTTCGGCTTCCGTGAAGGCGCGCACGTCGCCGGCGCGATGAACGCGCTGCTGCTGCCGAGCGGCAACACTTTCATCGCCGACACCTACGTCAACGACGATCCAACGCCGGAACAGCTGGCGGAGATCACCCTGATGGCGGCGGAAACCGTGCGCCGCTTCGGCATCGAACCTAAGGTGGCGCTGCTGTCTCACTCCAGCTTCGGTTCGTCTGATTGCCCGGCGGCGCGCAAGATGCGTAAAACGTTGGAGCTGGTGAATGAGCTGGCGCCGGAGCTGGAGATCGACGGCGAAATGCACGGCGACGCCGCGCTGGTGGAAAGCATCCGTCACGATTTGATGCCGGACAGCCCGCTGAAAGGCTCAGCCAACCTGCTGATCATGCCGAACATGGAAGCGGCGCGCATCAGCTACAACCTGCTGCGCGTCTCCTGCTCGGAAGGGGTGACCGTCGGGCCGGTGCTGATGGGGGTCGCCAAGCCGGTGCACATCCTGACGCCGATCGCCTCGGTGCGCCGCATCGTCAACATGGTGGCGCTGGCGGTAGTGGAAGCCCAGACCGAACCACTGTAAGCCCGGGTTGAGTGACTGGCCCCCTGCGCCGTTGGCGCCGGGGGCTTTTTTATACCTTACAGCGCGCGGCGATGGCGCGGATATCCTGCGGGGTGGTGCGGCAACAGCCGCCGATCAATTGTGCGCCGAGCGCGCGCCACTCCGCCGCCTGATCGACCAGGCTGCCGTGCTCGCCGCCGCAGGCGTGCCAGGTTTTGCTCACCGCATCGTAGTGCTCGCCGGAGTTCGGATAAACCAGCAGCGGTTTGTCGGCCAGCGCGCCCAGTTGGCGCAGCGCCGGGGCGACCTTGTCCAGCGCGATGCAGTTGATGCCGATCGCCAGTACCTGCGGATTGCCGCGCAGCGCGGACAGGACCTCCGTCAGCGGCGTGCCGTCGCTGAGATGTTGGCTGTCGCGAAGGGTGAAGGCGAACCAGGCGCCGAGCGTCGGGAACTCCTGCAGCAGCGTCAGCAGCGCCTGCAGTTCGGCGAACGACGGCAGCGTTTCGCAGGCCAGCAGATCGACGCCGGCGGCGGCCAGGGCTGCGAGGCGCGGGCGGTGGAAGGCAATCATGTCATCCTGTGCCAGCCGGTAGTCGCCGCGGTATTCCGAACCGTCGGCCAGATAGGCGCCGTACGGACCCACCGAACCGGCGATCAGCAGCGGCGCCGCCTGCGGGTGTGCGGCCAGATAATCGTGGCGCGCGCGTTGCGCCAGCTGCACGCTTTTGGCGATCAACGCCAGCGATTGATCCTGATCCAGGCCGCGGCGCAAGAAGCCCTGCGGCGTGGCCTGATAACTGGCGGTGACGGCGCACTGGGCGCCGGCGTTGAAATAATCGAGGTGTATCTGATAGATAAGCTCGGGATTTTCAATCAGCACCTTGGCCGACCACAGCGGATCGGTCAGATCGCAGCCACGCGCTTCCAGCTCGGTGGCCAGCGCGCCGTCCAGGATCAGCGTGGGGTGTTCGGCCAGCAGGCGGGCGACAGGGTTGTTAACCGACATGTTGTTCTCCCAAAGCGTTTTTTTGCCCGGCGCGCCGGGTCAGGAAATAGGTGAGGTAGCACAGGGCGACGAACGGCAGCCCGCAGTAGAGCGCGATGCGCTGCTCCGGATCGAACGCCAGCCCGATGCAGGCCAGCAGGCACAGCGCAAAGCCGAGGATCGGCGTCAGCGGGTAGCCGGGCGCGCGGTATTTCAAGCCGCTTATCGGCTGGCCGCTGCGCAGGTAGGCGCGGCGGAAAGCATAGTGGGCCGCGCAGATGCTCAGCCACACCGCCACCACCGCAAAACCGGAGATCGCCGACAGGGCGACAAACACCGTGTCTGGCGCGATCACGCTGGTCAGCAGCGCCAGCACGCCGCCGAGCATGCTGAAGGTCAGGGCGTTGATCGGAATGCCGCGCGCATTGACGCGCGCAAAGTAGGCCGGCAGGGTGCGCTGGTGGGCCAGCGACCACAGCATGCGCCCTGAAGCGTACAGGCCGGAGTTGGCCGCCGACAGGATGGCGGTCAGGATCACGAAGTTGAAGATATCGGCGGCGTAAGGCACGCCGATGCGTTCAAACACCAGCACGAACGGGCTTTTGACGATCCCCGCCTGATCCATCGGGATCAACGCCGCCAGCACGAAGACCGTGCCGATAAAGAACAGCATCAGGCGGATCACCGTGGTGCGGATCGCCAGCGGTACGACTTTTTCCGGGTTCTCGGTTTCACCGGCGGCAATGCCGATCAGCTCCGTGCCGGAGAAAGCGAAGTTCACCGCCACCATGGTCATCAGGATCGGCAGCGTGCCGTGCGGCAGCCAGCCGGAAGCGGTCAGGTTATGCAGGAACGGCGCCGGCGTGCCGTCTTTCATCGGCAGAAGACCGAACATGGCGGCACCGCCCAGTATGATGAACGCCAGAATGGTCACCACTTTGATCAGCGAAAACCAGAATTCGCTTTCGGCGAAAAAGCGGGTGGTCACCACGTTAAGCAGGAAAATGGCCGCGCAGAAGATCAGGCACCACAGCCACACCGGCGACTGCGGGAACCAGTACTGCATGCAGAATCCGGCGGCGGTGAGGCTGGAGCCGAGCGCCACCGTCCAGGTGAGCCAATACAGCCAGGCGACGGCATAGCCGGTGGCCGGCCCCAGATAGCGCGAAGCATAGACGTGAAAGGCGCCGGTTTCCGGCATCGCCACCGACAGTTCGCCCAGGCACAGCATCACCAGATACACCACCAGCGCGCCGATCAGGTAGGCCAGCAGCGTGCCGAGCGCGCCGGTGGTGGAGATGATGTAGCCGGTGTTGAAAAACAGCCCGGTGCCGATCACGCCGCCCAGCGACAGCATCACCAGGTGCCGGGCCTTCATGCTGCGTTTGAACTGTCCTGCGGCGGGTGCCGATGGTTGCATAATAATCTATCCGTATAGACGTCTAAATATCTGAATGGCTATTGGTTATACCCGCAATGCTTTTTCAACGCAATGCGCAGCCGGCGATCGCCGCGTAAAAAAATCGTTAAGCCAAATCTATATGCAAATGATAATTATTATCTATAATGTCGCCATTTTCGATAATGGGGCAACATGATGAGATATCTGATTTTATTGGCGGCGTTGGCGCTCGGCGCCTGCAGCCAAACGCCGGTGAAAACGTCGGCCGGCAACATCGACAAGCTGGGTAACATTACCGATCTGCACAGCGGCTCGACCCTGACGCCGGAGCAGCTGTTGACGCGATTGGCGCAGCAGCCGCGGGTGATCCTGGGGGAAAAGCATGACAATCCTTACCACCATCAGATTGAGCAATGGCTGGTGCAGCAGCTGCCGCAAAGGCGGCCGCAGGGCAGCGTGCTGATGGAGATGATCAACCCGAACCAGCAGGCGCAGGTCGACAAGGTCAAACAGTGGCTGCAGAGCGATCCCACGGTGCGTGACGGCCGCGTAGCGGAGCTGATCGCCTGGCAGCCGGGCTGGAAGTGGGAGCTGTATGGCGGGGTGACGATGGCGGCGATGCGCGCGCCTTACCCGCTGTGGTCGGCCAACCTGGATCGCAGCGAGATTACGGCGTTCTATCAGCAGCCGCAGTTCCCGGCGGGGCAGCTATCGGCGCAGCCGGCGGTGCGCAAGGCGCTGGAAGAGACCATCCGCACTTCGCACGGCGGCAAGATTGAGGCCGATCAGCTGCACGCGATGCTGGCGATCCAGCAGCAGCGCGATCGGCGCATGGCGGAACGTCTGCTGGCGGCGCCCATGCCCGCGTTGTTGATCGCCGGTGGTTATCACGCCGCCAAATCGGTGGGCGTGCCGCTGCACGTGCGGGATCTGCAACCGGCGGCGGTGCCGACGGTGCTGATGCTGGCGGAACCGGGCGTACAGGTCGATGCGAACACCGCAGACTATCTGTGGATCACACCATCAGTGAAATGAATACGTTAAGAGAGTGAAAAGGGGTGTTAATTATATTTGCAAATGATTATCATTAGTAAATGTGATCTGCAATCATTCGCAATTAAGCAAGCTAATGCCCCTATGTTAAGTCAGTCTTACTCCCTCCCGGCCTTTGAACTGCCGCAGCCGCGCTGGGCGCGCGGCCTGCTGCTCGCCCTGGCGGCGCATGTGGCGTTGGTGCTGCTGTTTTACTGGCCGCAGACGGCGCTGGAGCCGGTGGCGCTGCCGCCGCCGGCGGTAATGATGAGCTGGGCGGCGCAGATTGAAGCGCCGGAAAGCAAGCCGCTGCCGCTGGGCGTGCAGCAGGCGGAGTCCGCCGCGGCGCAGCCCGCTGAGCAGCAGCAGCCGGATCTGCCCAAGCTGGCGCGCGCCGATAAAGCAAAAATCGTGACGGCGCAGAAGAAGCGCGCCGAACACCGTCCCCCGCAAAAAGCGCAGCCGAAGCCGCAGGAACAGGCCAAAGAGACGCGCAATGCCGCCGCGTCCAGCGCCGCCGCGCCGCAGGCGCAGACGATCTCCCACCAGACCGCCGCCCCGATCAACAGCGACGCCAACAGCAACGCGCAGGCCAAACTGTCGTGGGAGAGCCTGGTAAAAGGCAAACTGAACCGCATCAAGGATTACCCTTTGGATGCCCGCAGCCGCCGGCGCAGCGGCATGCCGCAGGTCAGTTTCAGCGTTGACGCGCAGGGGCGGGTCTCGAACGTCGTGCTGCAGGTGCGTTCCGGTACCGCGTCGCTGGATCGGGAAGCGGTGGCGGTGGTGTCGCGCGCCCAGCCGTTGCCGCCGCCGCCGCCGGAGATGCTGCAACAGGGGGCCGTCAAGGTGACGATGCCGATCGATTTCAATCTGGCGGAGCTGAATGCCCGCCGTTAATGCCCGCAGGCGCCGCATCGCCGTCGTGCGCCTCTTCAAACTTCGTGAGGGATTATGAATCCGCTGTTATTCACCCCGCGCCGTCGCATCGCGGCCGCGCTCTGGCTTTCTTTAGGCCTCGCCGGCGCCGCGCTGGCGCAACCGCAGCCGCCGTTGGCGGAACGCGCGCCGAAAGCGCTGACGGCGCATGGCGAGACGCGCACCGACGATTACTACTGGCTGCGCGACGACAGCCGAACAGAGCCGAAGGTGCTGGACTACCTGAAGGCGGAGAACCGCTATACCGAGCAGATGATGGCGCCGTACCAGAAGCTGCGCGCCACGCTGTATCAGGAGATGCTGGGCCGCATGAACCCTGACGATCGTTCGGTGCCGTATCAGCTCAACGGCTATCGCTATCAGGAAAGCTACGCCGCCGGTAAAGATTTCGCGCTGTATCAACGCCAGGCGCTCACCGCCGACGCGCCGTGGCAAACCTTGCTGGACGCCAATCAGCGCGCGGCCGGCCACGCCTATTACCGCCTGGGGGCGATGGACGTCAGCCTGGACAACCGCCGCCTGGCGGTAGCCGAAGATCTGCAGGGCCGCCGCCAATACCGCATCTCCCTGCGCGAGATAGACAGTGAGCGTTGGTCGCCGGAAACGCTGGAAAACACCTCCGGCAATATGGTGTGGGCCAACGACAACCAAACCCTGTTCTACGTGCGCAACCACCCGCAAACGCTGTTGCCATACCAGGTCTATCGCCATCAGTACGGGACGCCGACGGCGGAAGATAAGCTGGTGTACCAGGAGAACGATCCGGCGTTCTACCTCAGCCTCGGTCGCTCGTCCTCGCGCGATTACCTGATTCTGACCATCAGCGGCAACACCACCTCCGAAGTGCGCCTGATCGACGCCAACCAGCCGCAGCGCGAGCCGCAGCTGTTCGCCGCCCGGCAGAACGGCCGCGAGTATTACCTCGATCACTACCGCGGCGAGTTCTACCTGCGTTCCAACCATCAGGATCCGAACTTCGGCCTGTACCACACGGCGGCGGCGGGTAAACCCTGGCAGACGCTGATCGCGCCGCAGGCGCAGCACGAGGTGGAGAGCTTCAGCCTGTTCCGCGACTGGCTGGTGGTGCAGGAGCGCGCCAACGGGCTGGTGCAGCTGCGGCAAATCAGCTGGGACGGCAAAACCGAGCGCGCCATCCCGTTCGACGACGCCAGCTACATGGCCTGGCTGGGCTATAACCCGGAGCCAGACAGCGATCGCTTGCGCTACGGCTATTCGGCGATGACCACGCCGACCCGCACCTATGAGTGGGATCTGAACAAGGGCGAGCGCACCTTGCTGAAGCAGCAGGAGGTGAAAGGCGTCGATCCGAGCCTGTATCACAGCGAACGCATCTGGGTCACGGCGCGCGACGACGTGAAGGTGCCTGTCTCGCTGGTGTACCGCACATCGCTGTTCAAAAACGGGCATAACCCGCTGCTGGTGTACGGCTATGGCGCTTACGGCATGAGCATGGATCCGGCGTTCAGCGCCAACCGCATCAGCCTGCTGGATCGCGGCTTCGTCTATGCGCTGATCCACGTGCGCGGCGGCGGCGAGCTGGGGCAGAGCTGGTACAAACAGGGTAAGCTGACGCACAAACCGAACAGCTTCAACGACTTCATCGACGCCACCCAGGCGCTGATCACAGACGGCTACGGCCAACCGGGGCGCATCTACGCCATGGGCGGCAGCGCCGGCGGCTTGCTGATGGGGGCGGTGATCAATCAGGCGCCGCAGCTGTACAACGCGGTGGTGGCGCAGGTGCCGTTCGTCGACGTGGTGACCACCATGCTGGACGACAGCATTCCGCTGACCACCGGCGAATACGAGGAGTGGGGCAACCCGCACCAGCCGGCCGCCTATGCGCTGATGAAATCCTACAGCCCGTACGACAACGTGCGCCGGCAGCATTACCCGAACCTGCTGGTCACCAGCGGTCTGTACGACTCGCAGGTGCAGTATTGGGAGCCGGCCAAATGGGTGGCGAAGCTGCGGCGTTTCAAGCAGGGCGATTCGCTGCTGCTGCTCTCCACCGACATGACCGCCGGCCACGGCGGCAAATCGGGCCGCCTGGCGCGGCTGGAAAACGGCGCGCTGGAGTACGCCTTTATTCTGTCGGCGGACCGGCAGGCGCAGAAATAACCTTTAGCGCCGCGGCACGCTGCGGCGCAATAAAACAATAACAACCTTTTACCGCGCTTTCGGCGGGCTTTTTGCTGGGCATTGTCGGCCATCAAACCTTATTGGCTATTTCTGGGGATATATGAAAATCAAAATGATAGCGAGCCTGATCGGCGCGGGACTGGCGCTGTACGGGCCGGCTGCGGCCGCGCAGGAACAGGCGGAAAATAATAAAGGCAGCGTGGCGTTCAGCCCGCTCAACGTCTCGGCCGCCGACAGCGGCAAGAGCAGCGAAAAAGAGGCGTTGGCTCGGCCGGGCGCGTTCAGCTCGCGCGATGAAAACAAAAATCTGGAGTCGGTGGACAGCATTCTGCGCAGCATGCCGGGCACCTATACCCAGATCGATCCCGGCCAGGGATCGGTCAGCGTCAATATTCGCGGCCTGAGCGGTTTCGGCCGGGTCAACACCATGGTCGACGGCATCACGCAAAACTACTACGGCAATTCGCCGAGCGATGCAGCGCATGGGGGATTGCCCACCAGCCAGTTCGGGGCGCTGATCGATCCTAACTTTATCGTCGGCGTCGACGTGGCGCGCGGCAACGCCACCGGATCCGCTGGGGTGAATGCCCTGGCGGGCAGCGCCAATTTCCGCACCATCGGCGTGGACGATGTGGTGTTTTCCGACAACCCGTTCGGCGTGCGCACCAAATTCTCGGTGGGCAATAACGGCATCGGCCGCAGCGGCATGATCGCCGTGGGCGCCAAAACCGCCGCCTTTGCCGACGGCGGCAGCCTGGGGGCGATGGCGGCGATCAGCGGCAGTTCCATCACCTCCAACTACAAAAACGGCGCCGGTTTCGACAGCGAGATGTTCAACGTCGATAAAACCTACCGCCAGAACCCGAAATCCCAGCTGTTCAAGGTGGACATCAAGCCGGATGCCTTCAACAGCATCGAACTGTCGGCGCGCAGCTACCAGAATAAAATCACCCGCCGGCACATCGACAGCGACGATTTCTACCTCAAATACCACTACGCGCCGTTCTCGGAACTGATCGATTTCAACTTGACCGCCAGTACCAGCCGCGGCGAGCAAAAGTTCATGTCCGACAACATGGCGGGGTTCAGCGACAGCACAGCGAAAAACATCTCCGATGCGCTGGATATCAACAACACCAGCCGTTTCAGCCTGCAGGACGTCGATTTCGCCTTCAGCTACGGCGGCAAGCTGGTGCGCAACGAGTATAAGAAAAAGGCCTCTGGCTTGGTGACGGATGACAATCAGGCGGAAAGCATGCCGGTGGGCATTGCCGGCAAACAAGATATCTCCAGCCTGTACAGCGGGTTGCAGGCCAACTACGGCATCTGGCAGGGGAATTTCGATCTGAACTACACCGCCTATCGCCTCTCCGGCTATAAGCCGGCCTGTGACGAACGTGTAGAGTGCTTCCCGCAGGGGGCCAGCAATATCACTCGCAATGAACAGGGTTTCAATCCGTCGGTCATGCTGTCGGCGCAGGTGACGCCGTGGCTGCAGCCGTTCGTCAGCTACAGCAAGTCGATGCGCGGGCCGAATATCCAGGAGGTGTTCTTCGCCAACAGCGGCGGCCAGTCGATGAACCCGTTCCTCAAGGGCGAAAAAGCGGAGACCTGGCAGGGCGGGTTCAACGCCAATGCCCACGATCTGTTGTTCAAGCAGGACAGCTTCCAACTGAAAGCGGTCTATTTTGAAACCAGGATCAAAAACTACATTTCCAGCCAATCCTACCTGGTGTGTAAAAATCGCCAGAAGTGCAACCGTTCGCAGGCGACGCAGGAAGAGTGGGATGACGCGGACGTCAACGTCAGCATGACCATGTATAGCAATGCCCCCGAACCGGTCAAAATGCGCGGGGTGGAGCTTGAAGCGCTGTACGACGCCGGTTTCGCCTTCACCAAGCTGTCGTTAAGCAAGGAGCATACCTCCCAGCCGACCAACCAGGCCAGCAACGTATTCGGCGCGGGCGATATCAGCGAGCTGCCGGAGTTCTACTTCACGCTGGACAGCGGGGTGCGCCTGCTGGACGAGAAACTGACGCTGGGCGGGGTGGTGAAATATACCGGCAAATCGGTGCGCCTGTCGCCGGACTCTGATTACGATGAGAATGAGCAGTTGCTGAAAGAGCCGGCGCCGCATATTCCGACCATTATCGATCTGTACGGCACCTATCAGGTGAATCGCAATCTGCTGCTGAAGCTCAGCGTGCAAAACCTGATGGACAAGGACTACTCGGACGCGCTGAACAAGATGAACTCGCTGCCGTCTCAGTCGCAGTATGAGACGCCGACCAACACTGCCCGTGGACGCACCTATATCTTCGGCGGGGAGGTGCGCTTCTAAACCGCAGCGGAGCAGGGCGCAGTCACTGCGCCCGTTTCGCCTGCAGCAGCCATTTGTCCAGCTCGTTGGCGAACTGCTGGCGGTCGCGCTGGTTCAGGGCGTTCGGGCCGCCGGTCTGAATGCCGCTGGCGCGCAGGGTATCCATAAAATCGCGCATGTTGAGACGCTCGCGGATGGTGTCCGGCGTATAGCGTTCGCCGCGCGGGTTCAGCGCCACCGCGCCTTTCTCTATCACCTCCGCCGCCAGCGGGATATCGGCGGTGATCACCAGATCGCCCGCTTCGCAGCGGCGCACGATCTCGTTGTCGGCTACGTCGAAGCCGGCCGCCACCTGCAGCGAACGGATGTACTTCGACGGCGGCGTGCGCAATGGTTGGTTCGCCACCAGCGTCACGGTGATGGCGGTACGATCGGCGGCGCGGAACAGCACCTCTTTGATCACGTTCGGACAGGCGTCCGCATCGACCCAAATCTGCATCATTTCGGCTCCTGCAGCCAGTCACGCACCGGCAGGAAATCGCGCGCCAGCGCCGCTTCCGGACTGTCGCCTTCCGGCTGGTAGTTATATTCCCAACGCACCAGCGGCGGCATCGACATCAGGATGGACTCGGTGCGCCCGCCGGTTTGCAGCCCGAACAGCGTGCCGCGATCCCACACCAGGTTGAACTCCACGTAGCGGCCGCGGCGGTACAGCTGGAACTGGCGCTCACGCTCGCCCCAGGTCAAGGCCTTGCGTTTTTCGACGATCGGCAGATAGGCGTCGAGGAAGCCCTGGCCCACCGCGCGGGTGAAGGCGAAGCAGTGGTCGAAGTCCGGGGTGTTCAGATCGTCGTAGAACAGGCCGCCGATGCCGCGCGCTTCGTTGCGGTGCTTGATGAAGAAGTAATCGTCGCACCATTGCTTGTATTTCGGGTAGACCTCGTCGCCGAACGGCGCACACAGATCGGCCGCGGTGCGGTGCCAGTGCACGGCATCCTCTTCGAAGCCGTAGAACGGCGTCAGATCAAAGCCGCCGCCGAACCACCACACCGGCGCTTCGCCCGGTTTTTCGGCGATGAAGAAACGCACGTTGGCGTGGCTGGTGGGCACGTAGGGGCTGAGCGGATGGATAACCAATGAGACGCCCATCGCCTGAAAGCTGCGCCCGGCCAGTTCCGGACGGTGCGCGGTCGCCGAGGCCGGCAGGGTGGCGCCGGAGACGTGCGAGAAGTTAACCCCCGCCTGTTCGAACACCGCGCCGTTGGTCAGCACGCGGCTGCGGCCACCGCCGCCTTCTTCACGCGTCCATTGGTCTTCGGTGAACACGGCGCCGCCGTCGGCCTGGGCGAGCTGCGCGCAGATATGATCCTGCAGCGCCAGCAGGAAGGATTTTACTTCAGCGATGTTAGGTAAACTCATGCGGGGTCTTTATAGCGTCTGGCTGAACAAGGCGCTGAGTATACTCTTATTCGCCGCCCGCGGCATCAGCGGGGTTTGCGCTGGTGGGTATCGAAGTAATTGAAGAAATTGATGATGCCGTCCGCGATGGCGCGGGCGATTTTCTCGCGAAACGCGGTGGTGCCCAGCAGCCGCTCTTCGTTCGGGTTGGTGATGAACGAGGTTTCCACCAGCACTGAGGGAATGGACGGAGATTTCAGTACCGCGAACGCCGCCTGTTCCGTGCTGTCGCTGTGCAGGTGGTGGACCGGGCGAATTTGGCCGAGCACGTGGCGGCCGAGCGTCAGGCTGTTGTTGATGGTGTCGGTTTGCACCAGATCGAACAGCACCTGCTGCAGGTAGTTGTCCTGATCCTTATATTTGCCGCCCGCCACGTCGTCGGCGGCGTTTTCACGGTTGGACAGGTAGCGCGCCATGGCGCTGCTGGCGCCGCGGTTGGAGAGGGCGAACACCGAAGCGCCGGAGGCCGATGGGCTGGTGAAGCCGTCGGCGTGAATCGAAATAAACAGATCGGCCTGGTGCTGGTGGGCGATCTCCACTCGCTGGAACAGCGGAATGAACTCGTCTTCTTCGCGCGTCAGGCGCGCCTCGACGTGATCGTGCTCATGCAGGAAACGGCGCACGTGGTTGGCGATTTCCAGCACGATGTGTTTTTCCTGCGAACCTTCGTGGCCGACCGCGCCGGAGTCAATGCCGCCGTGGCCGGGATCGATCATCACCCGCTTTTTGCTGCCGGCCGGTTTCGCCGCCGGTTTGCTGTGCTGATTGCGCAGCAGGCCTTCCGCCCTGGCGCTTGGGTTTTTCACGCCGAACAGTGCCACCGCCAGGCCGGAAAGCAAAAGTTGGCGTCGCGTCGGGGAAACGGCAAGCGGTTTAAAATTGAGGAATTGTTTACCCTGCTTTTTCATTACGCAACGCTCCATCGACGTTTCTATTTTGCGACGTTATATCGTATTGATAATCATTAATCGACCCGATAACTATTTCCATTTATTACGCCTGTTACCGGCGATTTCCGGGTAAATAGCGCGGTAAATCGCAGTTTGATATTGCGTAAGTGAATAATCACGCGATAATCAGATAAACACCTTAATTAACAGCGGCCAACATCGATGGAAATTCGCGTATTTCGACAAGACGACTTTGAAGAAGTCATTACCCTGTGGGAGCGCTGCGATCTGCTGCGGCCCTGGAACGATCCGGAAATGGACATCGAGCGCAAGCTGAACCACGACCCGGAGCTGTTCCTGGTGGCGGAAGTCGGCGGCGAAGTGGTCGGTTCGGTGATGGGCGGCTATGACGGCCACCGAGGGTCGGCGTATTACCTCGGGGTGCATCCCGACTATCGCGGGCGCGGCATCGCCAATGCGTTGATCAACCGTCTGGAGAAGAAGCTGATCGCCCGCGGCTGCCCGAAGATCCAGATTATGGTGCGCGAAGACAACGACACGGTGGTCGAGATGTACGAGAAGCTCGGCTACGAGATCCAGGGCATCACCAGCCTGGGCAAGCGGCTGATCGAAGATCAGGAATATTGAGCAGGCAGCGGGCGGCGGCGTTGCACCGCCCGCCGCAGCGCATTACGGCAGCTTTTTGACGGTTTTCACGTCCACTTCGAGGCTGTTCCAGTCTTTATCCACTTTACCTTCCAACTGCACCTTGTCTTTCGGCGTAACGGTCTGGCCGTTCCAGCGTTTGCGATCGATATCGACCGTCAGGGTGCCGGTGGCGTCGCGGAAGGTATAGGTTTCGTCGCCGATGCGCTGCTCGATGTTGCCCTGCAGCATCACCCAGGCGTCGTCGCTCAGCGATTTCACCTTGTCCACGGTGGTCAGCGCCGCGCTGGGGCCGGAGAAACCGCCCTGTGCGGTGGTTTGCGTTTGGGCCTGCGGCGCAGCCGGGTCGAGGAACCCGCCTTGTTGCGCCAGTACCGGTGCGCTGCACAGCGCGATCAGAGCGGCCAGAGTCAGTTTTTTCATGTTGCGCTTCCTTATCGTTATCGAAAATCACATCCCGCTGATATCGGGTGCTTGCTAGGTGATAAGGATTAAAACATGCCGATCTTAAGAGCTTCTTAAGCCGGCGCATTGAAATTCACGCCGGCTGCGCCCATCTGTAGCCGTAGTCTTTATTCTGTTGGCAAGGAACGATCGTTGAAGCCATTCTCATCCCGGTTTTCCCCGGACGATTACGACCAGCACGGCGCGCTGCGGCTGCCGCTGGGATTTTGGGCCGTGCTGATTTTGCAGGCGCGCACCTGGCTGCTGTTCGTGATGGCCGGCGCTTCGCGTGAGCAGGGCGAAAGCTTGCTGGCGCTGTTTTATCCGGATACCCAACGTTTTTGGTACGGCATGCTGCTCGGCCTGCCGGCGGCGCTGGCGTTTTTGCTGAGCGGCCGCCGCCACCAATGGCCGCGGCTGTGGCGGGGCTGGCGTTGGGGGCTGGCTGTCTCCCTGCTGGCGTCGCTCGGCGGCGCGTTGTTCAGCCTGTGGCGCCAGGACGGCGATGCGCCGGGGCTGGAACTGACGCTGGCGCTGCTCGATGCGCTGGCGCTGAGCTATCTGCTGTTGAATGCGCGTCTGAAAGCCTGTTTCACGCCGGCGGAGCATGCCGACTAATTGCCGAGAAGTGCGGCACTTTTCGCATTTTCCGCACTCCAAGCTGGCAACCGTTGGCGTAGTGCGGGCCGTTGTGAGAGGCTGGCACGCAGCAAAACGCCGAGTGCGGCAGGGGCGGGTTACCGCCCCGTGCCATTGATGTTTAAGGAGCTAGAGATGAATATTCGCCCCCTGCTGTTAGGGCTTCCGCTGTTATTGACCGGCTGTTCGAGCATGTCCAATTTCTCCTGGTCCAGCCTGTCGCCGTTCAACTGGTTCGGCAGCAGCCTGGAGGTCGGCGCCAAGGGCGTCGGCAAGCTCAACGCCGGCACGCCGATGTCGGAAAGCGCCATCAACGACGGGCTGGACGGCAACTATCGCCTGCGCGGCGGCATGGCGACCAACAACGGCCAGATCGTCTCTTACTACCAGGCGCTGTCCGGCGACGAGGTGAAGCTGGTGATCACCGGCGAACCGAAGGGGCGTCTGCAGCGGGTGGACGTGCTGGATCCGAAAGTGGCGACGGAGTGGGGCAACAAGCTCGGCACACCGTTCGGCGATATGTACAGCAAGGCGTTCGGCTCCTGTAAACCGGGCAGCGGCGAAGACGCCGGTAAAGTGGAGTGCGTGGCGGAGCAGAGCAAGTACGTTACCTACATCTTCAGCGGCAAGTGGGCCGGGGCGCAGGATATCATTCCGCCGGACGACACCCTGAAAAGTTGGACGGTCAGCAAAATCATCTGGCACGCCAAGCCGCAGCAGTAATATGTTCAACGGGCGCCGGTTCGCGGCGCCTGCCTTTTCAAGCCATTACCCCTATTTTCTTTGCGCTGCTGCAAGGCAATCGCCCGTGCTTGCGGTATGATAGCGCGCGTTTGTAACAGGGAACCCGCGCGTCAACCGCCATACCTTACCTGTTGCCGGATTCTGGTATTGAGGATAACAACATGACACAGGTTCAGAGCGGTATTCTGCTGGAGCATTGCCGTTTCGCCATTTTTATGGAAGCCACCGTACAGGGCGAATTCGCCGACTTGCGCCAGGGCTGCAAGCAGTTTTGTCAGACGCTGAGCGAGCTGCAGCAGCAGTTTCCCGATGCGCGCCTCGGCGCGGTGATCGCTTTCGGCTACGACGTTTGGCACGATCTCTCCAGCGGCCAGGGCGCGAAAGAGCTGAAGCCGTTCGCGCCGCTCGGCAAAGGGCTGGCGCCGGCCACCCAACGCGATATGCTGATCCACATCCAGTCGCTGCGTCACGACGTCAACTTCACGCTGGCGCAGGCGGCGCTGGCGGCGTTCGGCAACGCCATCAAGATTGAAGAAGAAACCCACGGTTTCCGTTGGGTGGAAGAGCGCGATCTGAGCGGCTTCATCGACGGCACCGAAAACCCACAGGGCGATCAGCGCCCGGCAGTGGCGACGATCGCCGAAGGCGAAGAGGACGCAGGCGGCAGCTACGTGCTGGTGCAACGCTACGAGCACAATCTGCGCCAGTGGCAGCGTTTTACCACCGAGCAACAGGAGCAGATCATCGGCCGTACCAAGCACGACAGCGAAGAGCTGCCGGCCGATCAGCGCCCGGATACCTCGCACGTCAGCCGCGTCGATCTGAAAGAGAATGGCAAGGGCCTGAAAATTCTGCGCCAGAGCCTGCCTTACGGCACCGCCAGCGGCAAGCATGGCCTGTTCTTCATTGCCTATTGCGCGCGCCTGCACAATATCGAGCAGCAGCTGCTAAGCATGTTCGGCGATCTGGACGGCAAACGCGACGCGATGCTGCGTTTCAGCCGTGCGGTCACCGGCAGCTACTACTTTGCGCCATCGCTAACGCGCCTGCTGTCACTTTGACGCCGTTGCCGAAGCCGGTGCGCCCGGCTTCGGCCCGTTTTTCCGTCCCGAAAACGCCTCGCATTCCCTGCCTTATAGCGTTTGATGCTTGTAAATCACCAAACGGTATATAAAAGCGTTACAGCTCCGCACCGAGTTATAAATACACTGGTCGTCAATAAGGCGAAAGCCTGAAGGAATGACTCAGTGATAAGGTGCAGAATGAAACAAAACCGGGTTAAAAATCTCGTGCTGAAAGGTTGGCTGGCGGCTGCGCTGTTGGCGAGCGGCGCCGCGTCGGCGGCGGAATTGCTGAACAGCTCTTATGACGTTTCCCGTGAATTGTTCGTCGCGCTGAATCCCGGCTTTGAACAGCAGTGGAATCAACAGCATCCGAACGACAAGCTGACCATCAAACAATCGCACGCCGGCTCGTCGAAGCAGGCGCTGGCGATCCTGCAGGGCCTGCGTGCCGACGTGGTGACTTACAACCAGGTCACCGACGTACAGATCCTGCACGATCGCGGGCAGCTGATCCCGGCGGACTGGCAGTCGCGCCTGCCGAACAACAGCTCGCCGTTCTATTCCACCATGGCGTTTCTGGTGCGCAAGGACAACCCGAAGGGCATCCACACCTGGAACGATCTGGTGCGTGACGACGTGAAACTGGTGTTCCCGAACCCGAAAACCTCCGGCAACGGCCGTTATACCTATCTGGCTGCCTGGGGCGCCGCCAGCCAGGCCGACGGCAATGATACGGCCAAGACTCGCGCCTTCATGACCCGTTTCCTGAAGAACGTGCTGGTGTTCGATACCGGCGGCCGCGGCGCGACCACCACCTTCGTCGAGCGCGGTTTGGGCGACGTGCTGATCAGCTTCGAGTCCGAAGTGAACAACATCCGCAAGCAATACGGTGAAGACAAGTACGACGTGATCGTGCCGCCGGTCGATATTCTGGCGGAGTTCCCGGTGGCCTGGGTCGACAAAAACGTCGAGCGCAACGGCACCGAACAGGCGGCCAAAGCCTATCTGAACTATCTCTACAGCCCGGCGGCGCAGCAGGTGATCACCAGCTTCTACTACCGCGTGTATGACCAGAAAGCGATGGCGGCGGCCAAGGGGCAATTCCCGGACACCCAACTGTTCCGGGTGGAAGATCAATTTGGCGGCTGGCCGCAGGTGATGAAAACCCATTTCGCCACCGGCGGCGAGCTGGATCAGCTGTTAGCGGCAGGGCGCAAGTAAATGTTGGCGTTGTCGTCCAGTAAGCGGGTGCTGCCCGGATTTGGCCTCAGCCTCGGCAGCAGTCTGTTTTATACCTGTTTGATCCTGCTGCTGCCGCTCACCGCGCTGGTGATGCAGCTGGCGCAGATGAGCCTGGCGCAATATTGGGAAGTGATATCCAACCCGCAGGTGGTGGCGGCGTATAAAGTGACGCTGCTGGCGGCCGGCGTTGCCAGCCTGTTCAATGCGGTGTTCGGCATGCTGATGGCCTGGATCCTGACGCGCTACCGTTTTCCCGGCCGTTCGCTGCTGGATGGCCTGATCGATCTGCCGTTCGCGCTGCCGACGGCGGTGGCCGGCCTGACGCTGGCGGGGCTGTTTTCTACCACCGGCTGGTACGGTCAGTGGCTGGCGCACTTCGACATCAAGGTTACCTTTACCTGGCTCGGGATCGCGGTAGCGATGGCGTTCACCAGCTTGCCGTTTGTGGTGCGCACCGTGCAGCCGGTGCTGGAAGAGCTGGGGCCGGAATACGAAGAGGCGGCCGAGACGCTGGGCGCCACGCGCTGGCAGAGTTTTCGCCGCGTGGTGCTGCCCGAGGTGGCGCCGGCATTGCTGGCCGGCACCGCCATCTCCTTTACCCGTAGCCTGGGCGAGTTCGGCGCGGTGATTTTCATCGCCGGCAACATCGCCTGGAAGACGGAAGTGACCTCGCTGATGATTTTTGTGCGTTTGCAGGAGTTCGATTACCCGGCGGCCAGCGCCATCGCCTCGGTGATCCTGGCGGCGTCGCTGCTGCTGCTGTTCAGCATTAACGTATTGCAAAGCCGCTTCGGCAGACGTTTGGGAGGAGGGCACTGATGGCTGATGTTTCCGCCTTCAACGGCGCCGAGCGCCCACGCGTTAACTGGGGCAAGTGGACGCTGATCGCCATCGGAACGCTGTTCTCGGTGCTGCTGCTGGTGGTGCCGATGATGTCGATTTTCGCCGAGGCCTTTTCCAAAGGATTCGGCGCGATGTGGAGCAACTTGCTCGATCCGGACATGCTGCACGCCATTTGGCTGACGGTCTTGATCGCGCTGATTACCGTGCCGTTTAACCTGGTGTTCGGCACGTTGCTGGCGTGGCTGGTGACGCGTTTCACCTTCCCCGGCCGCCAGCTGCTGCTGACGCTGATCGATATCCCGTTCGCCGTTTCACCGGTGGTGGCGGGGCTGATTTACCTGCTGTTTTACGGCAGCAACGGCCTGCTGGGCGGCTGGCTGGATGCGCATAACATCCAGATCATGTTCTCCTGGCCGGGCATGGTGTTGGTGACTATTTTCGTCACCTGTCCCTTCGTGGTGCGCGAGCTGGTGCCGATGATGCTCAGCCAGGGCAGCCAGGAAGACGAGGCCGCCATTCTGCTGGGGGCGTCCGGCTGGCAGATGTTCCGCCGCGTGACGCTGCCCAACATTCGCTGGGCGCTGCTGTATGGCGTGGTGCTGACCAACGCACGCGCCATCGGCGAGTTCGGCGCGGTGTCGGTGGTGTCCGGTTCGATTCGCGGAGAAACCTACAGTCTGCCGCTGCAGGTCGAGCTGTTGCAGCAGGATTACAACACCGTCGGTTCCTTTACCGCTGCCGCGCTGTTGACCCTGATGGCGATCGTTACCCTATTTTTGAAGAGTGCGCTGCAGTGGCGTCTGGAACGTCAAAACGCGCGTCTCGAGCGGGAGGAAAATCATGAGCATTGAGATTAACGGCATCAACAAGTACTTCGGTCGCACCAAGGTATTGAA
Organism: Serratia bockelmannii; assembly: GCF_008011855.1. GTDB lineage: Bacteria > Pseudomonadota > Gammaproteobacteria > Enterobacterales > Enterobacteriaceae > Serratia > Serratia bockelmannii. The sequence continues at coordinate 1,462,641 of NZ_VOUX01000033.1, read as the reverse complement.
CGATATCTCGCTCGATATTGCTTCCGGCGAGATGGTGGCGCTGCTCGGGCCGTCCGGTTCCGGCAAGACCACGCTGCTGCGCATCATCGCCGGGCTGGAAAGCCAGAGCGGCGGCAAGCTGGGCTTCCACGGCACCGACGTCAGCCACATGCATGCACGCGACAGGCGCGTGGGTTTCGTGTTTCAGCACTATGCGCTGTTCCGCCACATGACGGTGTTCGACAACATCGCCTTCGGCCTGACCGTGCTGCCACGCCGCGAGCGGCCGAACGCCGCGGCGATCAAACAGAAAGTCACTCAGTTGCTGGACATGGTGCAGCTTGGCCATTTGGCCAATCGCTACCCGTCGCAGCTGTCCGGCGGCCAGAAACAGCGCGTGGCGCTGGCGCGCGCCCTGGCGGTGGAACCGCAAATTCTGCTGCTGGACGAGCCGTTTGGCGCGCTGGATGCGCAGGTGCGTAAAGAGCTGCGTCGCTGGCTGCGCCAACTGCACGAAGAGCTGAAGTTCACCAGCGTATTCGTCACCCACGATCAGGAAGAAGCGATGGAAGTGGCCGACCGCATCGTGGTGATGAGCCAGGGTAATATCGAACAGGTTGGCTCGCCGGAGGAGATTATGCGCGAGCCGGCCAGCCGCTTCGTGCTGGAATTCATGGGGGAAGTGAACCGCCTGAACGGCGAAATTCGCGGCTCCCAGCTGTTCGTCGGCGCGCACCAGTGGCCGCTGTCGTTCCAGCCGATGCACCAGGGCAGCGTCGATCTGTTCCTGCGCCCGTGGGAAATGGAAGTGGCGACCGAAAGCAGCGAACGTTGCCCGCTGCCGGTTCAGGTGCTGGAAGTCAGCCCGCGCGGCCATTTCTGGCAGCTGACGGTGCAGCCGATCGGCTGGCATCAGGAACCGATAAGCATAGTGCTGCCGGAAGGCAACGCCACGCCGGTGCGCGGCGGCCGTTATTACGTCGGCAGCCTCAATGCGCGGCTGTATGCCGGCGATCAACTGCTGCAACCTGTTGCGTTAGCCAAAAGCGCCTGATAGGTTTTAACAGCCCTTTTTTTCAAGGCAACCCCAGGGTTGCCTTTTTACTTTACGCACACCAACACACAGGCAAAGATCGTGACAACGCTCGAACAATGCATCGGGAATACCCCGCTGGTAAAACTGCAACGGCTGGCCGCCCAGGCGGGCAGCGAAGTATGGGTCAAACTGGAAGGCAATAACCCGGCGGGATCGGTGAAGGATCGCGCCGCGTTGGCGATGATCCAGCAGGCGGAGCTGCGCGGGGAGATCAAGCCCGGCGACGTGCTGATCGAGGCTACCAGCGGCAACACCGGTATTGCACTGGCGATGATCGCTGCATTGAAAGGCTATACGCTGAAGCTGCTGATGCCGGAGAACATGAGCCTGGAACGGCAGGCGGCGATGCGCGCCTACGGTGCGGAACTGATCCTGGTCAGCCGTGAGCAGGGGATGGAAGGGGCGCGCGATCTGGCGTTGGAGATGCAGCGCCAGGGGCAGGGCAAGGTGCTGGATCAGTTTAACAATCTCGACAATCCTTATGCCCACTTCACCACCACTGGCCCGGAGATCTGGCGCCAGACCGAAGGGCGCATCACGCACTTCGTTTCCAGCATGGGCACCACCGGCACCATTACCGGCGTGGGCGGTTACCTGAAGAGCCAGAATCCGCAGGTGCAGATCGTCGGCCTGCAGCCGGCGGAGGGCAGCAGCATCCCCGGCATTCGCCGTTGGTCGCCTGCTTACCTGCCGGGGATTTTCCGCCCGGAGCTGGTGGATCAGGTGTTGGATATCGAACAGGGCGATGCCGAGCAGACCATGCGCCAGTTGGCGCAGCGTGAAGGCATTTTCTGCGGCGTCAGCTCCGGCGGTGCGGTAGCCGGCGCCTTGCGCATCGCGGCGGCCCACCCTGGCAGCGTCGTGGTGGCGATCGTTTGCGATCGCGGCGACCGTTACCTCTCTACCGGCGTGTTCGACTGATCGCTCCTTCCCGGCGGTGTGTTCCGTCGGGAGAATCTTTCCCCCTTTCCTTTCGACAGACGGCAGCCCCGCTTGCGTGGTAGCTGCCGCTTGCTCGTGCGCCAATGCCATGACTGAAGTAGAGAAATTGCGCGGCAGCGGCCACAATAACGGTGGCGAGACGCAAAGAGCGATGTGTAAGGATTGAGTAAAACCGGCTGCGGGCCGGCGGAATTGGCGGGAAAATAACGAAAATCGGTGAAGGAGCAAGGCATGAAAATTTTACTGGTCGACGATGACCTGGAGCTTGGCACCATGCTGAGCGAATACCTGACCGGCGAAGGCTTCGATGCCACGCTAGTGCTGACGGGCAAGGCGGGGGTAGAGGGCGCGCTGTCGGGCGACTATACCGCGATGATCCTCGACATCATGCTGCCGGACATGAGCGGCATTGACGTGCTGCGGGACGTACGTAAAAAGAGCCGGCTGCCGATCATCATGTTGACCGCCAAAGGCGACAACATCGATCGGGTGATTGGCCTGGAGATGGGCGCTGACGATTACATGCCCAAACCGTGCTACCCGCGCGAATTGGTGGCGCGTCTGCGCGCGGTGCTGCGCCGTTTCGAAGAGCGGCCGCAAGAGGCGGACGACGAAGCCGCCATCAGCTTCGGCGAGCTGACGCTAAACCCTTCAACCCGCAGCAGCGAATGGCGCGGTAAGGCGTTTGATCTGACCGCTTCGGAATTCAATCTGTTGGAGCTGTTGCTGCGCGCGCCGGATCGCGTGGTGTCGAAGGACGAGCTGTCCGAGAAGGGGCTGGGGCGCCCGCGTGAGGCCTATGACCGCAGCGTGGACGTGCACATCAGCAATATTCGCCAGAAGCTGAGCGCGTTGGCCGGCAGTAAGCTCAGCATCGAGACGGTGCGCAGCATCGGCTATCGCATCCGGTAACCTGATATGCGCGGAAGACTGTTCTGGAAAATTTTACTCGGCTTTTGGTTGACCTTCCTCATCATGACGCAGGCGCTGTGGGTGGCGTTTTCTCTTTATGGCGATCGTTATGTGCCGCCGGAGAACGCCATGGCGCGGCGGGTCATTGGCCTGCAACTGACCTCCGCCGCCACCCAGTTGCGCAGCGGCGGTATGCCGGCGCTGGAAGCCCTGATGCGCGACTGGCCCGAGGACGACAGGCGTCTGCTGTCGGTTACGCCGATGACCCAACCGCCGCCGCCCGCGCCGGAAGAACCGGTGTTTGAAGGGCGTCGTATGCCGAAAGCGATTTCCGCCTGGGTGCAGACCGGGGAAGGGCAAGGTTACTGGCTGAGCTATGACGTGCGCGGGCTGCGGGAAGAGTATCGGCCGGAGCGGCGTTCCCACTTCTTCAACATTCCTGCGCCGATGCTGTGGGTCGGCGGGCTGGGCGGTTTGCTGTTCAGCGCCGTGCTGGCCTGGAACCTGACCCGGCCGATGCGTCAGCTGCGCGGCGGCCTGGATCGGGTGGCGCAGGGCGATCTGTCGGTGCGGCTGTTCCCGAACATGCGGCGCCGCCATGACGAGCTGTCCGACGTGGCGCGCGATTTCGACACCATGGCCGAGCGGCTGGAACTGCTGGTTAGCGCCCGCGAGCAGTTACTTCATGACGTTTCGCACGAGCTGCGTTCACCGCTGGCGCGCCTGCAGCTGGCGATTGGCCTGGCGCGGCAGAATGCCGGTAACGTCGAAGCCTCGCTCAAACGTATCGAACACGAGTCGGGGCGGCTGGACAAAATGATCGGCGAGCTGCTGGCGTTGTCGCGTACCGAACACAGTAGCCTGCCGGACGAGGAGTATTTCGATCTGTACGGCCTGGTGGACGCGGTGGTGAGTGATGCACGCTACGAGGCGCAGGTGCCCGGCGTGGATATCGTGCTGCAGGCCGAGTCGGACGTGGAGTATACCGTCAAAGGCAATGCGGAGCTGATGCGGCGAGCGGTGGACAACATCGTGCGCAATGCGCTGCGCTTTTCCAGCCACGGCCAGCGGGTGACGGTGGCGCTGTCGCGCGTCGATAACCAGTTCCAGATCGCCGTCAGCGATCAGGGGCCGGGGGTCGAAGAGGCGAAGCTGTCGAGCATCTTCGATCCGTTCGTGCGTGTGAAGTCGGCGCAGTCGGGCAAGGGTTACGGCTTGGGGCTGGCGATTACCCGCAAGGTGGTATTGGCGCACGGCGGCCAGGTTGAGGCGCGCAACGGCGACAAAGAGGGGCTGGTCATTACCCTGCGTATCCCGCGCTGGTCGTCATAACGTAGCGAGATTGGGATACGACGAAGGGGATAAAAAAACGGCGCCGAGGGCGCCGTTTTTCTTGCTCATCCGCGCTTACTTCTTGATGCGGATGATCGGGGTTTCGCCAACGGTCACGCTGCCGGACAGTTTGATCAGCTCTTTGATCTCGTCCATGTTGGAGATAACGACCGGCGTCAGGGTAGACTTGGCTTTCTCTTCCAGCAGTGGCAGGTTGAACTCGATAACCACGTCACCTTTCTTGACGCGCTGACCTTCTTCGGCGATGCGTTTGAAGCCTTCGCCTTTCAGTTCTACGGTATCGATGCCGAAGTGGACGAACAGCTCAATGCCGCTGTCGGATTCGATAGAGAATGCATGGTTGGTTTCGAAAATCTTACCGATGGTGCCGTCAACCGGAGCAACCATTTTGTTACCGGCCGGTTTGATGGCGATACCGTCGCCAACGATTTTTTCAGCGAACACTACGTCCGGCACATCTTCGATATTGACGATTTCGCCAGAAAGGGGAGCGACGATCTCGATAGTGCCCGTGTCTTTCTTGTCATCAGAAACCAGAGATTTCAGTTTATCGAACAAACCCATGATCTTCTCCTAAGCATTAAATTGGGCGGCGTTCCAGTGTCGTGGAAGTTTAGCAGAGCGTTTTTTCTTCGATGAATTTATTGACGCAATTCATCAGGTCTTGTGCCGTTGGCTGTGCCAAGGCCTGCGCTGCCAACGCCTTCACATCTTCGAAATTCGTGTTACGAATAATTTTCTTGATGCGCGGGATTGAAATCGCACTCATGCTGAACTCATCCAGCCCCATGCCCAATAACAACAGTGTAGCACGCTCATCGCCAGCCAGTTCGCCGCACATGCCGGTCCACTTGCCTTCTGCGTGAGATGCATCAATAACCTGTTTGATCAGGCTAAGTACTGATGGGGACATCGGGTTATAGAGATGAGAAATCAGCTCGTTGCCGCGATCTACCGCCAGAGTATACTGGGTTAGATCGTTTGTCCCAATACTAAAGAAGTCGACTTCTTTCGCCAGGTGGTGAGCGATGACCGCCGCAGCCGGTGTTTCCACCATCACGCCCACCTCGATGCTCTCGTCAAACGCCTTGCCTTCTTCGCGCAGCTGCGCCTTCAGCGTCTCGATTTCGCCTTTCAGATCGCGCACTTCTTCCACGGAGATGATCATCGGGAACATGATGCGCAGTTTGCCGAACGCCGAGGCGCGCAGGATGGCGCGCAGCTGGGCGTGCAGGATTTCACGGCGGTCCATCGCGATGCGGATGGCGCGCCAGCCGAGGAACGGGTTCTCTTCCTTCGGCAGGTTCATGTACGGCAGGTCTTTGTCGCCGCCGATGTCCATGGTGCGGACGATCACGGCCTGCGAGCCCATGGCTTCCGCCACGGCTTTATAAGCCTGGAACTGCTCGTCTTCGGTTGGCAGCGAGTCGCGGTCCATGAACAGGAATTCGGTACGGTACAGGCCGACGCCTTCCGCGCCGTTGCGCTCTGCACCCGCGACGTCGCGCACGGTGCCGATGTTGGCGCAGACTTCAACCTGATGGCCGTCCAGCGTAATCGCCGGCAGGTCCTTCAGCTTGGCCAGATCGTTTTTCTCGGTGATGTATTGGTTCTGGGCGGCTTTCAGCTGATCGATAACGTCAGCGGTCGGATTAACGTAAATTTTGTTGTTAACCGCATCCAGAATCAGGTAGTCGTCGTTTTTCACCTGCTTGGTCACGTCGCTGGTACCGACGATCGCCGGCAGCTCCAGGGAGCGCGCCATGATAGAGGTGTGGGAGGTGCGGCCGCCGAGATCGGTAATGAAGCCCAGCACTTTGTCCAGGTTCAGCTGCGCGGTCTCGGACGGGGTCAGATCGGTGGCCACCAGGATCACTTCGTCCTGAATGGAGCCCAGATCGACGATCGGCATGCCCAGAATGTTTTGCAGCAGGCGTTTGCCGATGTCGCGCACGTCGGCGGCGCGTTCTTTCAGGTATTCGTCGTCCAGCTCTTCCAACGCTTTTGCCTGACCTTCGATCACGGTGTAGGCGGCGGCGTCTGCGGAGGCCAGATCGTCTTTGATTAGGGCTATGATTTCCTGCTCAAGCTCTTCGTCTTCCAGCAACATGATGTGGCCTTCGAAGATAGCTTCCTTCTCTTCGCCGAAGGTTTCGCCAGCTTTGGTCTTGATCGCTTCCAGCTGTTCGGACGCTTTCGCGCGGCCGGCCAGAAAACGCGAGACTTCCTGCTCTACTTGATCAGCAGAGATTTTTTTCCGGTTGATGACGATGTCGTCTTCTTTCAGCAAGAGAGCCTTACCAAAAGCGATGCCCGGTGATACTAAAATGCCTGAAATCATAACCCTACCTTACTCTTGACTGGTGTTAACTAAAAAGACGGGCCGATTACTCAAGCTCTGCCATCAGTTTTACCAAGTGCTCAACGGCTTTCTGCTCGTCTTCACCTTCAGCTGAGATGGTCACTACGGTCCCTTGAGTCAGCCCCAGAGTTTGCAGTTTGAACAGGCTTTTAGCGCTGGCGCTTTTGCCGTTGGAGGTCACGGTGATGTCAGACGTGAAGCCTTTGGCTTCTTTAACGAACTGAGCGGCAGGGCGAGTATGCAGACCATTCGGAGCGGTAATAGTAACTTCTTGCTGGAACATTGATGTTTCCCCAACTTATTGGATTAATGTTGTGGAGTTAAAGTTTAGCCCAGGGGCCTGACTTTAACTTGTCTGGTTATAGCGCCTGACTATGGACAGGGGCGAACGTTGATGCAACAGAAAACGACGCGTTAGGCACTTCAGATCAAAAAACTCGGCTTTAGACGTCGTTCCAATCCGCTCCCCATTATGCCCGATTCGCCGCGTCGGCGACAGATGAGTAAATCGATTCAGCCTTGACCGTGCTCGGAGAGTGATTAATTTTGCGCATCGAAATAATGCAACGTTAAATACTAAAGGCGACGGGCAAAAGCAATCTTGGACTGCTATAAAGTTTGATCCAGTCCACAAAAAAGCACCCCGCAGGGTGCTTTTTTAGCGATTTGTGCAGTTGCGGAATTACTGCTGCAATTCCTGCTCGGTGAACAGATCGGCGAACAGCGCGGTGCTGAGATAACGTTCGCCGGAAGAGGGCAGGATGACCACGATAGTCTTGTCGGCGAACGCCGGTTCTTCGGCCAGTTTCACCGCCGCCGCGACCGCTGCGCCGGAGGAGATGCCCGCCAGGATGCCTTCTTCGTCCATCAGACGACGCGCCATGCTGATGGCTTCGTCGTTGGAGACTTTCTCGACGCGATCCACCAGGTCAAGATCGAGGTTGCCCGGAATGAAGCCGGCGCCGATGCCCTGGATCTTGTGCGGGCCCGGTTTCAGCTCTTCACCGGCCAGCGCCTGGCTGATGACCGGCGAGTCGGTCGGCTCGACCGCCACGGTGGTGATGGCCTTGCCTTTGGTGTTCTTGATGTAGCGGCTGACGCCGGTCAATGTGCCGCCGGTGCCGACGCCGGAGATGAACACGTCGACTTCCCCATCGGTGTCTTCCCAGATTTCTGGGCCGGTGGTTTTTTCATGGATGGCCGGGTTGGCCGGGTTGCTGAACTGCTGCAGGATCAGGTAACGGTTCGGATCGGTGGCGACGATCTCTTCGGCTTTGGCGATGGCGCCTTTCATGCCTTTCGCCCCTTCGGTCAGCACCAGATTGGCGCCCAGCGCCTTGAGCAGCTTGCGGCGCTCGATGCTCATGGTTTCCGGCATGGTCAGCGTCAGCTTGTAACCGCGCGCAGCGGCGACGAAGGCCAGCGCGATGCCGGTGTTGCCGCTGGTCGGCTCCACCAGTTCCTTGCCGGCGGTCAGCACGCCGCGTTGTTCCGCATCCCAAATCATATTGGCACCGATGCGGCATTTGACGCTGAAGCTCGGGTTGCGTGATTCAACCTTGGCCAGAATGCGTCCGTTGCCGATACGGTTCAGACGAACCAGCGGCGTATGGCCGATTGTTAATGAGTTGTCTTCATATATCTTGCTCATAGCCCGTCCTTTAACTCTATGAAAATGTGGGGAACATCGAAAGCATACGCTAACAGTACCGGCAGGGAAGTAAAGAATTGGTATATCTATATGTTATTAGGAAATAAGTTTTAAGCACAATGATAAGGGCGCGAAATGCGCGCCCTGTCGAAAATTCCCGCGCTGTCGGCGGTAAAAAACGGCGATTATCGGACGAATTGAGTGCGATAACGATCGACCCACATCGCGGTGGCGCCGCAGACGGCGACCGGCAGGATCACCAGGTTGAGGATCGGGATCATGGTGAAGAGGCTGACCAGCGCGCCGAACTGCAGATTGTCGGTTTTGTGCTGGCGCAAAGCGCGGCGCATGTCGGCAAAGCTCACCTTGTGGTTGTCGAACGGGTAGTCGCAATACTGGATCGCCAGCATCCAGGCGCTGAACAGGAACCACAGCACCGGCGCCACCGTCTGGCCGATGCCGGGCACGAAGTACAGCGCCAGCAGCAGCAGCGCGCGCGGCAGGTAATACATCAGCTTGCGCCATTCGCGCGCCATGATGCGCGGCAGATCTTTGGCGATGCCGAGCAGGCCGGTGTCCGGCAGCGGTTTGCCGGTCAGGCTGCCTTCGAGCTGCTCGGCCAGCAGGCCGCAGAACGGCGCGGCGATCAGATTGGTGATAGTGCTGAATAGATAGCTGAACACCAGCAGCACCGAAATGACCGCCAGCGGCCACAGCAGGTAGCTCAACCATTGCAGCCAGTCGGGAACGTGGCTCATCATCGCCGGGATCCAATCGCCAAGCCGGCTGAACAGCCACCAGAAAGCGGAGCCCATCAGCAGCACGTTGACCAGCAACGGCAGGACCACATAGCGTTTAATCCCCGGGCGCGAAATCAGGCGCCAGCCTTCGGCGAAATAGTGAATGCCGCTGGTCGAGCGGGAAGGGAGCTGCGTATAGGACATATCTTAAGTTATCTCGTTGTCTGAACAGGCATCATTATCATATAGGGATGATTTTCCACTGGCTAGGGTAGGGTTGGCTGAAAAACCAGCAGAAAAAGGCAGTATAATCATCTTTATTGGCATAAAGTTCAGCACGGACTTGCACTTGTGTGCGCGGGCAAATAGAGTTAAAGAGTGAATGTTTGCCGCGGTGGCAATGTATTGGAACAACAGAGATAGCAATGATGCAGGATTTGCGTCTGATATTAATCGTTGTTGGCGCGATCGCCATAATAGCGCTGTTATTGCACGGTCTGTGGACCAGTCGCAAAGAACGGTCAGCGCTCTTCCGCGATCGCCCAGCCAAACGTTCCCAAAAGGAACGTGAACAAACTCCGATCGACGATCTCGAAGAAGGCGTCGGTGAGGTGCGCGTACGCGCCGCTCACCCGCAAGACGAGCCGTCATTCGGCCATTTCGATGCCGCACGCGAAGAACCCGTGGCCGCGCCGAAGCCCGCTCCGGCGGCTGCGCCAGCGCCCCACGCCGTTCAGCCGGCTGCCCATCAGACGCCGCCTCCGCTGTCTCAGCGGCCGGAATATGATGATATCCTGCTGAACAACTACGCGCCGGACGAAGAACAGGCCGAACCGCAGCAACCGCAACCGGCCGTGCGCCGTGAGCCGCGCGTCGACGATCTGCCGCATGAACATGAGGCGCCGCAGGGGGCAGAACCGGCATTCCACGCCGAACCGGCTCCTGTGCAGCAAGCGCCGGAAGTGAAGCCTGCGCCGGAACCTGCACCGCAGCCTGCGGCTGCGCCAATTCAGGCTAAGCTGAAAGAGACCGTGCTGGTGCTGCACGTCGCGGCCCATCAGGGCGGCGTGATCGGCGGCGAAGTGCTGCTGCAGAGCGTGTTGCAGGCGGGCTTCCAGTTTGGCGAGATGGGCATCTTCCACCGCCATATCAGCCCGGCCGGCAGTGGCCCGGTACTGTTCAGCCTGGCGAACATGGTCAAGCCGGGGTCGTTCGATCCTGACATGATGTCCGATTTCTCCACGCCGGGCGTGTCGATGTTCATGATGGTGCCGTCTTACGGCGACGCCAATCAGAACTTCAAGCTGATGCTGCAGTCGGCGCAGCGCATCGCCGACGACGTGGGCGGCGTGGTGCTGGACGACGAGCGCCGCATGATGACGCCGCAGAAGCTGGAAACCTACAAAGCGCGTATCCGTGAAGTGTTGGAAAACAACGCCTGACCGGGTTGCCGCGCGCACTGAACATCCGTAACAACAAAGCCCCCGCTAGCCGGGGGTTTTTTATCTTTGATGGTGAGCCATGGAATCGATAATCCAACAAATCAATCAACTACGAGCCACATTGCGCCATCATGAATACCAGTATCATGTGCTGGATGCGCCCGAAGTGCCGGATGCGGAATATGACCGCCTGATGCGTGAGCTGCGCGAGCTCGAGAGCGCGCATCCGGAGCTGATCACCGCCGATTCGCCGACCCAGCGCGTGGGCGCGGCGCCGCTTGCGGCGTTCGACCAGGTGCGTCACGAAGTGCCGATGCTGTCGCTGGACAACGTGTTCGACGAAGAAAGCTTCCTGGCGTTTTACAAGCGCGTGCAGGACAGGCTCAAAAGCAGCGATCCGCTGACCTTCTGCTGCGAACTGAAGCTGGATGGCCTGGCGGTCAGCCTGCTGTATGAAGACGGCGAACTGGTGCGCGCGGCGACGCGCGGCGATGGCACCACCGGGGAGAACATCACCACCAACGTGCGCACTATTCGCGCCATCCCGCTGCGCCTGACCGGCGACAACATCCCGCGCCGGCTGGAAGTGCGCGGCGAAGTGTTCATGCCGCAGGCCGGTTTTGAACAGATGAACGAAGAGGCGCGGCGCAAAGACGGCAAGGTGTTCGCCAATCCGCGCAACGCCGCCGCCGGTTCGCTGCGCCAGCTCGATCCGCGCATTACCGCCAAACGCCCGCTGACCTTCTTCTGCTACGGCGTCGGCCTGCTGGAAGGCGGCGAGCTGCCGCGCAGCCACTTTGAGCGCCTGATGCAGTTCAAGGCCTGGGGCCTGCCGGTTAGCGATCGCGCCCAGCGCCGCACCGGCAGCGAGGAAGTGCTGGCGTTTTATCGTCAGGTCGAGCAGGACCGCGCACAGCTCGGTTTCGACATCGACGGCGTGGTGATCAAGATTGACGACATCGATCTGCAGGAAACGCTGGGCTTTGTGGCGCGAGCACCGCGTTGGGCGACGGCGTTCAAATTCCCGGCCCAGGAGCAGATCACCGTGGTGCGCGAAGTGGAGTTTCAGGTTGGCCGCACCGGCGCGATTACGCCGGTGGCCCGCCTTGAGCCGGTGTTGGTGGCCGGGGTGACCGTCAGCAATGCCACCTTGCACAATGCCGATGAAATTGAGCGGTTGGGGCTGCGCATCGGCGATACGGTGATCGTGCGCCGTGCCGGCGACGTGATCCCGCAGGTGGTGGGGGTGCTGGAAGACCGCCGGCCGCAGGATGCGCGCGAAGTGGTGTTCCCGCTGCACTGCCCGGTGTGCGGCTCCGACGTTGAGCGCGTGGAAGGCGAAGCCGTGGCGCGCTGCACCGGCGGTCTTATCTGCGGCGCGCAGCGCAAAGAGGCGTTGAAGCATTTCGTTTCCCGCCGCGCGCTGGACGTTGAAGGCATGGGCGACAAGATCATCGAGCAACTGGTGGACAAGGAGTACGTGAAGAACCCGGCCGATCTGTTCCGGCTGTCCGCCGGCATTCTGACCGGTCTGGATCGCATGGGGCCGAAATCGGCGCAGAACCTGGTCAATGCGCTGGAGAAATCCAAACAGACCACCTTCGCCCGCTTCCTGTATGCGCTCGGCATTCGCGAGGTCGGCGAAGCGACCGCCGCCAACCTGGCGGCGCATTTCGGATCGCTCGAGAAGTTGTTCGCCGCTGACATCGAGGCGCTGAAAGAGGTGCCGGACGTCGGCGAAGTGGTGGCCAAACACACCCGCAATTTCCTCGATGAAGCGCTCAATCAGCAGGTGATCAACGAGCTGGTGGGCGCCGAGATCGGCATCCACTGGCCGGCGCCGGTGGTGGTGGCGGCGGAAGAGATAGACAGCCCGTTCGCCGGCAAAACCGTGGTGCTGACCGGCTCGCTGAGCCAGCTGTCGCGCGACGAGGCCAAAGATCGCCTGACGGCGCTGGGCGCCAAGGTCAGCGGCAGCGTGTCGAAGAAAACCGATCTGGTGATCGCCGGTGAGGCGGCCGGTTCCAAGCTGGCGAAGGCGCAGGAGCTGGGTATCGCCGTGATCGACGAAGCGGAGATGATCCGCTTGCTGGGTGAGTGATGGAAAAAGAACACCTGCTGGAGATCGCCAATACCGTGATGCCGTTCGGCAAGTACCAAGGGCGGGTGCTGATCGATCTGCCCGAAGAGTACCTGCTGTGGTTCGCCCGCAAGGGCGAATTCCCCAAAGGCAAGCTCGGCATGCTGATGGAGATGACGCTGGCGATTAAAATCGAAGGGCTTGACCACCTGGTCAAGCCGCTGAAGAAAAGCTGAACTGACGGGTCTTGGCCCGTCTTTTTTTTACCCGCGCGACGCCTGTGCGTTGGCGTTGGGCACCGCCTGTTGCGCTCGCTGCTTGCGCTGGTATCTTTTGGCCAGCACTGCGCAGGTCATCAGCTGCACCTGATGAAACACCATCAGCGGCAGCACCATGATCCCCACCGTCGCCGCCGGGAACAGGATATTGGCCATCGGAATGCCGTTCGCCAGGCTCTTCTTCGAACCGCAGAATACGATGGTGATCTCGTCCGCTTTGCTGAACCCCAGCCAACGCGCCATGTAAGTGTTCACCACCAGCACGATCGCCAGCAGCACGATGCTGCCGCCGACGATAAACGCCAGCGAACCGATCCCCACCTGATGCCAGATGCCGTGCGTGACCGCCTCGCTGAAGGCGGCGTACACCACCAGCAGAATCGAGGTCTGGTCGGTTTTACCGATCAGCGGGCGATGGCGCTCGATCCAGCCGCCGATCAGCGGCCGTAGCAGGTGGCCGGCGACGAACGGCACCAGCAGCTGCAGCACGATCGAGCCCACCTGCCGCAGGCTACCGGTATCGCCGTGCACGTTCATCAGCAGGCCGACCAACAGCGGCGACACGAAGATCCCCAGCAGGCTGGATGCAGACGCGCTGCACACCGCTGCCGCCACGTTGCCGCCCGCCAGCGAGGTGAAGGCGATGGCCGACTGCACGGTGGCGGGCAGGATGCACAGGTAGATGAAACCGGCGTACAGCTCGGGGCTGACGTCGATCGGCGCCCACCAGGCGAACAGCATCCCCAGCGCCGGAAAAATGATGAAGGTGCTGAACATCACCCACAGATGCAGCCGCCAGTTATTGCTGCCGGCCAGGATGGCCTCGCGCGACAGCTTGGCGCCGTGCATGAAAAACAGCAGGGCGATGGCGGCGATGGTCAGGGCGTTGAGCCAGCCGACGAACTCGCCGCGCGCCGGCAGGAACGACGCCAGCAGCACGGTGGCGATCAGCGTCAGGGTAAAACGATCGGGTAGGAATCTCATGGCGATGCGCTCGGGTAGAAAATCGATGGGGCTATTCTCCCGCGTGGGCATATAATAATTAAATTGATTTATTTAATTCATCTATGAATAAAACACATGAATTACTCACTCAAACAGCTGCGGGTGTTCGTCGCCATCGCCCGCCACGGCAGCTTCAGCCGCGCCGGCGAGGCGATCGGCCTGACGCAATCGGCGGTCAGCCACAGCGTGAAAGAGCTGGAGGCGGAGGTCGGCGTGCGCCTGCTGGATCGCACCACGCGTGAAGTGGTGTTGACCGACGCCGGCCTGCGGCTGGCCAACCGGGTCGAACGGCTGCTGGACGAGCTGCAGGCCGCTTTGCTGGATGCGCGCAGCTTTGGCGTACAGCGCAGCGGCACGGTGCGGGTGGCGACGAGCCAGACCATTTCCGCCCATCTGATGCCGCAGTGCATCGCCGCCGGCGAACGCGAATACCCGGAGATCCGCATCATGCTGCGCGATCAGGCGCAGCAGCAGGTGCTGCACAGCGTGCGCAACGCCGAGGTGGATTTTGGCATCGTGGTCGATCCGGTGCAGGCGGTGGATCTGGAGTGCGAAGCGGTGCTGCATGAACCGTTCCTGCTGCTGTGCCGCGACGATCACCGGTTTGCTGAGCAGCAAGAGGTGCGTTGGTCGGCGTTAAACGGCTGCCGTCTGGTGTTGCAGGATTATGCGTCGGGCAGCCGGCCGCTGATCGACAGCGCGCTGAGGCAGCAGGGCGTCGAGGCGCAGGTGGTGCAGGAAATCGGCCATCCGGCGACGCTGTTCCCGATGGTGGCGGAGGGGATCGGCATCAGCATTTTCCCGGCGTTGGCGCTGCCGTTGCCGGAAGGGGGGCGGCTCCGGGTGCGGCGGCTGGTGCCGGAGATCAACCGTGCACTGATGCTGGTACGGCGCAAGAACCGTTCGCTGACGCCGGCGGCGGAGGCCATCTGGCAGGTGGCGCGTCAGCAGGCGGCGCTGCTGCACCAGCGCCGGCAGGAAAACGCGGAATATTGAGTCAGATATAGACGTCCACTGCGTTGAGCGGCGTTGGGCGGTTTACGCCGTCGCCGGCTTGCGCTGCGGCTTTTGTCATCTGCTCCTGCTGCTGCTTTTCCATTTCTTCTTTCTGGATGCGCGCGATCTCGGCCTGCAACATCTTGATCTGCGCTTCGATCAGCTGTTTCTGTTTTTCGATCTCTTTGGGGTCGGCGCTGGAGTCCTTCAGCTCCACCAGCTTTTGCTGCAGCGCCTGAATCTGCCGGTTCAGCGCCTTGATGCGCACCGAGGCGCGGCTTTCGTTGAGGTTAGCCGGTTCTTCATTGCCGTTGGCGCGTTCGTTTTTCTCCATCTTGCCGCCTTGCGGCTGGTTGTTGACCGGTTTGGCCATCAGCAATTCGCCCTGATGGCCCGGCGCGCTAAAGACGTTGCTGACGCCGGGAACGGTATTTTTGATCGGTACTATCATGGTGATGGTGGTCGACATGGATGCTCTCCCTGAGTCGGTATATCGCTGATCAGGGTATCGGCAGCGGCGGCTAAATCTTTACCTGCCGCAGACGCGGCCAGCGCAACAGCCAACCTTTGTCGAGCACGCGCTGGGCATAGGCCGCGCGATCGCCGTTCTTCACGTTGAAGGTAATGGTGTCGTCGAACAGCGCCGCGAGCCCGAAGGGGGCCACCAGGGTGATGCTGTCGTCGGCGTTCAGGCGCGCGCCGATCGCCGTTTCCACTTCGGTCCAGAAGCTGATGGCCTCTTCGCTGTTGCGGTAGGGCGCCCGGCCGCCGCGCAGGTGCATGCGCGCCTGATTCTTGACCGACCACGGCTGCGGCAGCCACTGTTGCAGCCGCGCCTCCAGCATGCGATCGCGTTCGGCGTCCGCGCGCTGCGCATCGAAGTGGATCACGTCGATATCGTTGAGCGGCGTGGGCTCCCTATAGCCGTGGCGCCGATCCCACACCAGGTTGCGTACGAAGCCGGCGCCGAGGCACCAGTCATTCAGGCCGAGCCGGCGCACGGTGCGCAGGGCGGCCATGCGCGCGTTATCTTGTTGCAGCCAGTCGATAATTTGCCGTTGCGGATCCATCACCCCTCCTGTTTTCGCGGCTACTGTAACCCGAAGCGGCGGCGGGTGAAATGGGGGGAAGCGTGATGGCGGCGATCGCGTGCAAAATAATTTTCTTTTCCCACTGACTACACTTGGTGCAGGGCTGTTATCTCGTCACTCGGGGCAAGGGAGGGGACTATGTATCAGGCAACGGTGGGCCAACGCGGCTATCGCTTTGGCGATCTGCGTCAGCTGATGGCGAAGGCTTCGCCTGCGCGCTCCGGCGATTATCTGGCGGAGGTGGCGGCGCAAAGCGCCGAAGAGCGTATGGCGGCGCGCATCGCGCTGGCGGATTTGCCGCTCAAGGCGTTCCTGCAGCAGACGCTGGTGCCGTACGAGCAGGACGAGGTGACGCGCCTGATTATCGATAATCACGATGCCGCCGCTTTTGAGCCCATCTCGCACCTCACGGTCGGCGATTTTCGCGACTGGCTGCTGAGCGAGCAGGCCGACAGCGCCATGCTGGCGCAGGTGGCCGCCGGTATCACGCCGGAGATGGCGGCAGCGGTGAGCAAGATCATGCGCAATCAGGATCTGATCCTGGTGGCGAAAAAGTGCCGGGTGGTGACGCGCTTTCGCAATACGATTGGCCTGCCGGGCCACCTTAGCGTGCGGCTGCAGCCCAATCACCCGACCGACAGCCTGCAGGGCATCGCCGCCAGCATGCTGGACGGCCTGCTGTACGGCAGCGGTGATGCGGTGGTTGGCATCAATCCGGCCAGCGACAGCCTGCCGCTGCTGGAAAAGCTCAACTACATGCTGGACGACGTGATCCAGCGCTTCGCCATTCCCACCCAATCCTGCGTGCTGACCCATGTGACCAACACGCTGCGGCTGATGGAGCGCGGCGCGCCGGTGGATCTGGTGTTTCAGTCGATCGCCGGTACCGAAGCGGCCAATCGCGGTTTCGGCATCAGTCTGGCGCTGCTGGCGGAGGCGCAGCAGGCGGCGCTGAGCCTCAAGCGCGGCACGTTGGGCGATAACGTGATGTACTTCGAAACCGGGCAGGGCAGTTGCCTGTCGGCTAACGCGCATCACGGCGTCGATCAGCAGACCTGTGAGGCGCGTGCCTATGCGGTGGCGCGCCATTTCTCACCGCTGCTGATCAACACCGTGGTGGGGTTTATCGGCCCCGAATACCTGTATGACGGCAAACAAATTATCCGCGCCGGGCTGGAGGACCACTTCTGCGGCAAGCTGCTCGGCCTGCCGCTGGGTTGCGACGTCTGCTACACCAACCATGCCGAAGCCGATCAGGACGACATGGACACGCTGCTGACGCTATTGGCCGCCGCCGGGTTGACGTTCCTGATCGGCGTACCGGGCGCGGATGACATCATGCTCAACTACCAAAGCACCTCGTTCCACGACGCGCTCTATATCCGAGAGCTGCTGGGGCTGAAGCACGCGCCGGAGTTCGCCGCCTGGCTGGCGGCGATGAACATCACCGACGAACGCGGGCGGCTGCGCGACGCCGCCGCCAATCACCCGCTGTTGCTGGCGCTGCAGGGAGAACGGACATGAGCAAACCGGTTCACGTCAACAGTTGGGATGCGCTGCGCGCCTTTACCGACGCGCGCATCGCGCTGGGGCGCACCGGCGCCAGTCTGCCGACCGACGAGCTGCTGCGCTTCGGCCTGGCCCATGCCCAGGCGCGCGACGCGGTGCATCAGCCTTTCGACAGCGAGCGGCTGGCGGCGGATCTGCACGATGCCGGTTGGCCCACGCTGGCGGTGCACAGCCAGGCTGGCGACCGCGCCGCCTACCTGCGCCGTCCGGATCTGGGGCGGCGATTGGCGCCGGATAGCCGCAGCCTGCTGCTTGGTTTACCGCCGCGCCGCGTCGATCTGCTGCTGGCGGTGGCGGACGGCCTCTCCTCCAAGGCGGTGCACCGCCAGGCGCTGCCGTTGCTGCAAGCGCTGCGGCCCTATCTCGATACGCTGGGGCTGACCGTGGCACCGGTGGTGCTGGCGCATCAGGCGCGGGTGGCGCTGGGGGATGAGATCGGTGAATGCCTGCAGGCTCGGGCGGTGGCGATGCTGATCGGCGAACGGCCGGGGCTGTCGTCGCCGGACAGTCTGGGCATCTATTTGACCTGGGGACCGAGCGCGCGCAGAACGGACGCCGAGCGCAACTGTATTTCCAACGTACGGCCCGAGGGGCTGGATTACCCGCAGGCGGCGTTCCGCCTGGCCTGGCTGCTGGAGCAGGCGTTCAAGCGGCGGCTGAGCGGCATCGAGCTGAAGGACGAGAGCGACAACCCGGCCCTGCATGGACGAGTGACGCCGCTTTACCCCCAGCTGGGCGGCTGACCGATGGTTTGCTGCAGCAGGGCAGTGAAGGCCGCCAGCCGGGCGGACACCTTCGCCATCGGCCGCAGCAGATAGATGCCTTGCTGCTCATGGCGCGGATCTTCCAGCATTTGCACCAGTTGCCCGTGCTGCACGTCCGGCCCCACCACCCAGTTGGGCAGAAAGGCAATGCCGAGCCCGAGCAGTGCGGCCTGACGCTGCGCGGTGAAGTCGTCGCAGCGCAGCGCCATGGTGCAGCGGCTCATCAGCGCCGCGTCGAGGATCTGCGCCCAGCAGGCCGGCTGTTGTTTGTGGTAGCGGGCGATCAGCCGGTGCTGCGGCAGCGCCTCCAGATCGCTCGGCAGGCCATAGCGGGCGACGTAGCCGGGGCTGGCGCACATGACCCAGCGTTGGGTGGCGATGCGGCTGGCGTACAGCGCGCTGTCCTTCTGCTCGCCGATGCGGATGGCGGCGTCCAGCCGTTCCTGGGTCGGATCGGTCTGGCGTTCGGTCAGATCGAGATCGACCCACAGCTGAGGGTACCGTTCCGCCAGCGTCGGCAGCAGCGGTAGCACATAGGTTTTGCCGAAGGTCGGCAGGCAGCTGATGCGCAGCGTGCCCTGCGGCGTTTCGTTCAGCGCGTTCAGCTCGGCGCGAAGGCCGGTAATGTCCGTCATCAGCGCGGCGGCGCGTGTCAGCAGCAGCTCGCCGGCGTCGGTCAGCAACAGGCCGCGGGTGGAGCGCACGAACAGCGTCGCGCCGAGCGCGCTTTCCAGCGCATCGATATGGCGCACCAGCGAAGAAGGCACCATACCCAGCTGGCGCGCAGCGGCGGAAAAGCTGCCCAGGTGGGCCACGTCGAGAAAAATTGGCAGATGTTCTACATAGCGGGCGTCATTCATTTTTGCATTATATGCAAAAGCGTTTCTTATGAATACCCGCTTCTCTGCCGGCGGCGCGGCGGCTACTCTGGCTGCGGGTTGACGACGGGCTTCAACGCCGCCTTATCCCGGCCGTATAGAGAGAAAACGCATAAACCTCGCGGTGCTTAGCACTAAATAACAGATGTTTTTCCCAGGCTGCGCGAGCCGCCTGCGGAGTTGATAGTCGCTCCAACACCAGATTAACCGTTCAATTTGATATCCGATCCAGCATTAATGATTAGTGAGCCTTTACTTTCACTCATCATGCTGTTGACTCTGGATATCGGCCGGCCAGCCGTGCCGGTTTTTTTGTCGCCTCAGGCTGAATCGTTCCAACTGATGAACGCGCCTGAGGGGCATCTTGGCCCGCCGTCGGCGGGTCTTTTGAACGCGTGGAACCGCAGTTCCGCGCTGGTGGAGGAGTCAGCATGAACGAAAAACACGGGTGTTCCTGTGCGCGCCATTTGGCGCAGGGTTTTGCCAGGCAGTCGATCAACGCCGGGGAGGGCGAAATCTATCAAATCTCGCTGATGAGCGCGCTCATCGACGGGGTCTACGAGGGGGAAACCACCATTGCCGAGTTGCTCAAACACGGCAACTTCGGCCTCGGCACCTTCAATCATCTGGACGGTGAACTGATCGCTTTCGACCAGGAAATACACCAGCTGCGCGCCGACGGCAGCGCCCGGCCGGCCGGCCTGCAACAGAAAACCCCTTTCGCCGTCGTCACCTTTTTCCAGCCCAGCGTCAGCCAGCAATTCGATCGGCCGATCACCAAGGCGCAGCTGCACCAGTGCATCGACGAACAGGTCGCCTCGCCGAACCTGTTTTGTGCGGTGCGGGTCGACGGCGAGTTCAGCCACGTGGAAACCCGCACCGTGCCGCGCCAGGAGCGGCCTTACCGCCCGATGCTGGAAGCGATAGAAGAGCAGCCGACCTTCTCGTTCCACCAGCGGCGCGGCACGCTGGTCGGCTTCCGCTCGCCGGATTACATGCAGGGCATCGGCGTGGCCGGCTATCACGAACACTTCGTTACTGACGACCGCAGCGGCGGCGGCCACGTACTGGACTACCAGCTCGATCATGGCCATTTGCAGTTCGGCGTCATCACGCGTCTCAATCTTCAGTTGCCGCACGATGCGGATTTCTTGCGCGCCAACCTCTGCCCAGAGGATTTGGACC
Source organism: Serratia bockelmannii (assembly GCF_008011855.1). GTDB lineage: Bacteria > Pseudomonadota > Gammaproteobacteria > Enterobacterales > Enterobacteriaceae > Serratia > Serratia bockelmannii. The sequence continues at coordinate 1,442,318 of NZ_VOUX01000033.1, read as the reverse complement.
GCGCGATTCGTTCCGCCGAGGGCTAACCCCGGCGATTGTTTTCTTAGGAGGTGGAACCATGGCACAGGAAAAAACAGGCAATGACTGGCAATGCGGCGCCGATTTGGTGGTGAAAAACCTGGAAGCGCAGGGCGTCAAACACGTTTTCGGCATTCCGGGCGCCAAGATCGACCGGGTGTTCGACTCGCTGGAGGACGCGCCATCGATCGAAACGGTGGTGGTGCGGCATGAGGCCAACGCGGCCTTTATGGCGGCGGCGGTCGGCCGCCTGACCGGCAAGGCAGGGGTGGCGCTGGTCACCTCCGGGCCGGGCAGCTCCAACCTGATCACCGGGCTGGCTACCGCCACCTCGGAAGGGGACGCGGTGGTGGCCTTCGGCGGGGCGGTGAAGCGCGCCGACAGCCTGAAGCAGACGCACCAGAGCATGGATACCGTCAGTATGTTCCGGCCGGTGACCAAGTATTGCGCCGAAGTGCATGCCGGTTCGGCGATTTCCGAGGTGATCGCCAACGCCTTTCGCCGCGCCGAGTTCGGCCGGCCGGGGGCGTCGTTCGTCAGCCTGCCGATGGATATCGTCAATGAACCGGTCAGCGCGCCGGTGCTGGCCGGCTGCCGCTTGCCGCGCATGGGGGCCGCCGCGGCAGACGACATTCAGGCGGCGGTGAAACTGATCCGCCAGGCCAAATGCCCGGTATTGCTGCTCGGCCTGCAGGCCAGCCGGCCGGAGAACAGCGAGGCGGTGCGCCATCTGCTGTACCGCACCCATATGCCGGTGGTCGGCACCTATCAGGCGGCGGGGGTGATCGACGTCAACCACTTCGCCCGTTTCGCCGGCCGCGTCGGCCTGTTCAACAACCAGCCGGCCGATCAGCTGCTGCAGAAGGCCGATCTGGTGGTGAGCGTCGGCTATGATCCGATCGAATACGATCCCTGCATGTGGAACAGCCACGGGCGACTGAAGTTGGTGCACATCGACGTGCTGCCGGCGGATATCGATACCTGCTATCGGCCGGACGTCGAGCTGGTGGGCAATATCAGCGCCACGCTGAACATGATGACCGAAGCATTCAATGAGGCGGTCTGTGTGCCGCCGGAGGTGGAGCTGATCCTCTCCGAGCTCGGCCGCCAGCGCACTGAGCTGGCGGAGCGCGCCGCCCGCCGCGGCGGCATGCCGATCCACCCGCTGCGCATCGTCAAGGAGCTGCAGGACATCGTCAGCGACGACGTGACGCTGTGCGTGGACATGGGCAGTTTCCATATCTGGATCGCCCGCTATCTTTACAGCTTCCGTGCCCGTCAGCTGTTGATCTCCAACGGCCAGCAAACCATGGGGGTGGCATTGCCGTGGGCCATCGGTGCGGCGCTGGTGCGCCCCGGCGACAAGGTGGTGTCTATCTCCGGTGACGGTGGCTTCATGCAGTCGAGCATGGAGCTGGAGACCGCGGTGCGGCTGAAAAACAACATCGTGCACGTCATCTGGGTCGATAACGCCTACAACATGGTGGAAATGCAGGAAGTGAACAAATACCAGCGCAAGTCCGGCGTGGAGTTCGGGCCGATTGACTTCAAGGCCTACGCGGAATCCTGCGGCGCGGTCGGTTTCGCCGTGCAGTCGGTGGAAGATCTGCGGCCGATGCTGCGCAAGGCGATGGCGATCCAGGGGCCGGTAGTGGTGGCCATCCCGGTCGACTATGCCGACAACTATAAGCTGATGGCGCAGATGAACTTCAGCCAGATGATTTAATTTCATCATCATCGTGCCGTTTCACCGGGGCAGGCCGCTTGCGCGCCTGCCCGTTTTTATGCGCGGAATTTGTCCTTTACTTCGCTAACTGCATAATTTATTGCTATCCGTTGGGCTGTTTTTTCACCACTGGGGATAGCGCAATGAAAAGAAAAGCAATAACGATCGGGCTGCTGGCGTTGGCGATTGCCGGCGGCGCGCGAGCCAATACGCTGGTCTACTGTTCCGAAGGATCGCCGGAAGGCTTCAACCCGCAGCTGTTCACCTCCGGCACCACGGTGGACGCCAGTTCGGCGGCGATCTACAACCGGCTGGTGGACTTCAAACCCGGCACCGTCGAGCTGCAACCCAGCCTGGCGGAAAGCTGGGAAGTGAGCGAAGACGGCAAGCGCTATACCTTCCACTTGCGCAAGGGCGTGGCATTCCAGAGCAATAAATATTTCACGCCCACCCGCGATTTCAACGCCGATGACGTCATCTTCTCGTTTATGCGCCAGAAGGACGCCAACAACCCGTATCACAAGGTCTCCAACGGCGCCTACACCAACTTCGAGTCGATGGAGTTCGGCACGCTGATTGACCGGATCGTCAAGGTGGACGAGCACACCGTGCGCTTTGAGCTCTCCCGCGCCGAGGCGCCGTTCGTCGCCGATCTGGGCATGTACTTCGCCACCCTATTATCGGCGGAATATGCCGACGCGATGCTGAAGGCCGGCACGCCGCAGCGGGTGGACAACGATCCGATCGGCACCGGGCCATTCCAGCTGGTGCAGTACCAGAAAGACGCGAAAATCCTCTACAAGGCGTTCGATCGTTACTGGGAAGGCAAACCGAAGATCGACCGGCTGGTGTTTTCGATCACGCCGGATGCGACGGTGCGTTACGCCAAGCTGCAAAAGAACGAGTGTCAGGTGATGCCGTTCCCTAACCCGGCGGATCTGGCGCGCATGCGGCAGGACGGCAACCTTCAGGTGATGGAAAAATCCGGCCTAAATATCGGCTTCCTGGCGTTCAACACCCAGAAGAAACCGTTGGATAACGTCAAGGTACGCCAGGCGTTGGCGCTGGCGGTCAACAAGCCGGCGATCATCGAGGCGGTGTTCCACGGCGCCGGCCAGACGGCCAAGAACCTGCTGCCGCCGGCCCAATGGGGCAGCAACGCGCAGCTTGAAGACTACCCGTATTCGCCGGAGCGGGCGAAGCAGCTGTTGCAGGAGGCCGGGCTGGGGCAGGGGTTTGACATCGATCTGTGGGCGATGCCGGTGCAGCGGCCCTACAATCCCAACGCCAAGCGCATGGCGGAGATGATCCAGGCCGACTGGGCTAAGATCGGCGTGCGCGCTAAAATCGTCACCTTCGAGTGGGGCGAATATTTGCAGCGGATTAAAAACGGCGAGCACCAGACCGCGCTGATGGGCTGGACCACCGCCAATGGCGATCCGGATAACTTCTTCGGCCCGCTGTTCACCTGCGCTTCGCTCGGCGGCTCCAACTCGGCGAAATGGTGCTACAAACCGTTCGACCAGCTGATCCTGCAGGCGCGTGAAGAGAACGATCATGCCAAGCGGGTGGCGATGTACCAGCAGGCGCAGGTGATGATGCACGATCAGATGCCGGCGCTGATGATCGCGCACTCGACCATCTTCGAACCGGTGCGCAAGGAAGTGAAAGGCTACGAAATAGACCCGTTCGGCAAACACATCTTCAAGCAGGTGTCGCTGGAGAAATAAAGCGGGGCGCCGCATTGCCGCGGCGCCCAAAACGTTACCAGCTGTAGCTGACCGTCGCGGTGACGGTACGGCCACTGCCGTAGAAACAAGCGTCCACGCCGCCACAGGACGAAACGTAATGCTTGTCGGTCAGGTTGTTGACGTTAACCTGCAGCGCGGCGCCTGCCAGGCTCGGAGCCACTTCTCCCAATTCGTATCGCGCCATCCAGTCATACAGCGTAAAGGCCGGCACTTTGTAGGTGTTGGTCGCATCGCCTTGGCTGGCGCCGCTGTAGCGTACCCCAGCGCCGGTGGAGAGGCCTTTCAGCGGCCCTTGCAGGAAGCTGTAGGTTCCCCAGGCGGAGGCGGCGTGCGTCGGCACCATCACCAGCGTCTTGCCGCGCTGATCGTCGACATAGGTTTCTTTGGTAACGATGTCGGTATAGGTATAGGCCGCCATGAGCTCAATGGCCGGGGTGAGCTGTGAATGCACTTCGGCTTCCAGTCCTTTGGAGCGCACCTTGCCGATCTGCTCCTTATACTTGGTGACCGGGTTGGTGGAGCTGACGTTTTTCTGCGTCAGATCGAACAGCGCCAGTGTCACCAGCGTGTTGCCGTTTTTCGGCTGGAATTTCACGCCGATTTCGGTTTGTTCACCGGTGGTGGGCTTGAACGGATCGGTGCCCGGCGCGCCGGTATCGAGGTTGGGTTCAAACGATGTGCTGTAGCTGATGTACGGGGCAATGCCGTTGTCAAAGGCGTACAGCAGGCCGCTGCGGCCAGTCAGCTTGGTGTCGTTTTGCTGACTGTCGCTGGATCTCAACATGTCCTGAGTGCGTAGCTCGGTCCAATCATTGCGCAGCGACAACAATAAATTCCAACCGCCGTAGCTCATCTGATCCTGCAGATAAACGCCGAGTTGATCCAGCACCTTGCGGTTATCGGTGACCTTCGGCAATGCGCTTTCGTTGACCGGCATGCCGTAAACCGGCCGAGTCCAGTCGAGGAAATAGCCAGCGCTGTCGCCGCGCCAGTTTTGGGTATTGACCTTGCTCCACTTGTAGTCAAGGCCGGTCAACACGCTGTGCTCGACGTCGCCGGTGCTGAATTGCGCTTTCAGTTGGTTATCCAACCCCAGCTCATGGGATTTGACGATATCTTTTTGCGGACGGCGCTGCAGCAGCGTGCTGTTTTTGGCTTGCGACATGAACACCAGATATTTGTAACGTTCATCCACCGTGGTGTAACGCATGTTCTGCTGGAAAGAGAAAACGTCGTTGATATAGTGCTCGAAGATATAGCCGAACGAGGTTTGTTCGCGGCGAGCCTGATTGAAACCGGGATCGCTGACGTTGAAATCATACGGCAGATAGCCGGCGCTGCTTTTGATCGCCACGCCGGAGGTCGGCAGGAAGTTGCGGTAGCCGTTCTCCGGTTCTTTCTGGTAGCTGGTCAACAGGGTGAACGTCGTATCTTCATTGGCGATATAGGTCAGCGCCGGTGCGATGGCGAAGCGTTTTTCCTTGTGATCTTTGATACCGGTCTCTTTGGTGCCGGCGATGCCGTTAAGGCGGTACAGCAGTTTGGCGTCCTCGTCCAATGCGCCGCCGAAGTCGAAAGCGGCCTCTCCTTGATGCAGATTGCCCGCGCTCAATTGAAGTTTGCGAATAGCCTGGACGACGGGGCGCTTGCTGGTCATCGCCACCAGCCCACCCGGGTTGGCCTGGCCGTACAGCACAGAAGCCGGGCCGCGCACCACCTCAACGCGTTCAAGCAACCAGGGATCGATCTGGCCGCTTTGATAGCTCAGGCCGTCCAGATATTTTGGGGCGTAACGAAAGCCGCGTACGATCACTTCGTCGCTGCGGTTAGAGGTGCCGCGGTATTCCGCCACGACGCCGCTGGAGTATCGCAGCGCCTGAGCAACGGAAGCCGCATCCTGTTGATCCATTTGATCGCGCGTGACGACGGTGATGGCCTGCGGCGTTTTTACCAACGGCGCGGCGCTTTTGGTTCCCGCCGCGCTTTCTTTGGCGACGATGCCCTGCAGCGGCGCGGTGACGCTTTCCTGTACGCCGGCGACGACGGTGATATCACGCTCAACGTTGTCGGTTTCGGCCTGTGCGCCCGGCACCAACAGCATGGCTGAGGTCAGCAAGAGTGTGGATGCATGTGCCTTGGCTGGGTGACGCAGAGGTTGATTAGCGGTATTTTTGGGTTGTTCTGACATTTTTCATCCCTTAAAAAACAATTTTATATCAAGCTATTGCTGTCTTTTTCTCATTTGGCGCCGCCGAGAAGGGCTGCGCAGTTCCTTGCCATAATGAACGGTGGGCGAATGGCTTACCGTTTTGCAGAGCCACGCTTCGAAGTGGCCTTGTTGACCTCAGGCGCGTTGATTTATAATTGGTTACATTTTATTGAAAATACAAATGATTCTCAATGCCATTTGCATTGTCAAGAAAGCAAAAAACCGCCGGGTGCGGTAAACAGGGAAAAAGGAAAAATGCATTCGCTTCATGCTGATGGCCTGGTGCTCAACCTGCTGCAAAGGCCCGATCTCGGCGGGGAAGATTGGTGGCGTCAGGTCGCGGAGTTGGGAACACCGCTCGTTGAACCGCTGCCTGCAGCTCAGGTGCGCGTTACCTTTTTCTGGCGCGACCCATGGGGCGATGAACGGCGCTCGCCGATTAAAAAGGTGTATGTCGATATCAACTGCGTGACCGACCATCACAGCCCCTCGCCACAGAGTCTGGAACGCTGGCCGGGTAGCGATATTTGGTGGTGGCAGTTCACTATTCGCGGAGATTGGCGAGGCAGTTACAGTTTTATACCCATTGAGACGGCGCAACTGCCGCCCGCTTTTACCGGCGATGCAGCTCAGCGCCGGCAGCAACAGCGTCAGTGGTGGTGTTCGTTGTTTCCGTTGATGCGCCATGATCCGCTCAATCCAGTGGCGCCGCACTGCAGCAGCCGCGGTTTCCCGTTGTCTGCGATACATTTGCCGGCGGCGCCGGATCAATCAGCGTGGCGGGCGTTGGACGCCGGGCAAGTATTGCCCGCCGCGTCTGAGCGTTTGCAGCACTTCTTTTGGCACAGCGAACGATTGGCTAACCGACGCAACATCTGGCTGTACGCCACCGGCGCAGGGGAAGATCGCCCGTTAGTCGTACTGCTGGACGGGCAATTTTGGCTGCATGGCATACCGATTTTTTCCGCACTGGACGCCGAGACACTCAACGGAAGGCTGCCGCCTGCGCTTTATCTGTTTATCGACGTGATAGACATGGCGCGGCGTGCGGAAGAATTGGCCTGCAATGCGGCTTTTTGGCGGGCGGTGCAAGAGGAGCTGCTGCCGCAGGTGGCGACGCGTGAGTCTTACAGCGACGATCCGCAGCGTACGGTGGTGGTGGGGCAGAGTTACGGCGGGTTGGCGGCATTGTATGCCGGGTTGCATTGGCCGCAGCGTTTCGGCTGCGTATTGACCCAGTCAGGCTCTTTTTGGTGGCCGCATATCGAAGCGATGATGAACCCTGCCGAGGAATATACCGCGGACGTCGGTTGGCTGACTGAGCAGGTGCGTGGGGGCTTGTGCGCCGCAACGCCGCTGCGCGTCTTTCAAGAGGCTGGTGAAGGGGAGAGGGACATCCATCAGGTCAATCGCCAAATGCATCGGGCGCTGGTGGAGGCGGGACATCGGGTCGATTATCGCGTGTTCGCCGGCGGACATGACGCCGTCTGCTGGCGCGGCGGTTTGATCGATGGGCTGCGGGTGCTGTTGGCCCCCTGTGATGGCTAAGCGAAGGCCGGGGTAACCCGGCCTTTTTCATGCCTGCGGCGCGTCGCAGTGGTAGCGGCCGCGCGGGATCACCAGCGGCGTGTGGGACAGCGGATCGTCGATGATCATGCACGGCATGCCGAACACCCGTTCCACCAGCTCGGCGGTAATGATCTCCGACGGTTTCCCCTCAGCTACGATCTTGCCGTCGCGCATGGCGATGATGTGATCGGCATAGCGGCAGGCGTGGTTGAGATCGTGCAGCACCGCGATGAGGGTTTGGCCGCGCTCGCGGTTGAGCTGGCGGAACAGATCCAGCAGCTCTATTTGGTGCGCGATGTCGAGGTAGGTGGTCGGTTCATCCAGCAGCAGCAGCGGCGTTTGCTGCGCCAACGCCATCGCCACCCAGACGCGCTGTCGCTGTCCGCCGGACAGCTCGTCGACGCTGCGATCCGCCAGCTGGCTGACGTTGGTGGCCGCCATGGCGGCTTCCACCGCCTGTTTGTCGGCCTGCGTCCACTGTTTCAGCAGGCTCTGGTGCGGATAGCGGCCGCGCGACACCAGGTCCGCCACGGTAATGCTGTCCGGTGCGATCGAGGTTTGCGGTAGCAGGCCAAGCTCGCGCGCCAGCGCCTTGGTGGCGAAACTGCTGATGTTCTTGCCGTCCAGCATCACTTCGCCGGCGCTGGGTTTCAGCAGGCGGCACAGGGCGCGCAACAGCGTCGATTTGCCGCAGGCGTTCGGCCCGACGATCACCGTGAAGGCGCCGTCGGGGATCGCCACGCTCAGATCGTTAGCGATGATTTTATTGTCGTAGCCCAGCTTCAGGTGCGAGGCGTGCAGGCGGTGGCTCATGGCATTATCACTCTTCATTATCTGCGGGCCTCACGGATGAGCAGCCAAATCAGGTACAGGCCGCCGATGCAGACGGTCACGACCCCGACCGGCAGTTGGATCGGCGCGAAAAGATGTTGGGACACCACGTCGGCGCTGAGCAGCAGCGCTGCGCCCATCAGCGCCGATGACGTCAGGGTGACCGAGGATTGTCCGGCCAGGCGGCGGGCGATCTGCGGCGCCGCCAGCGCGATAAAGGAAATCGGCCCGGCGGTGGCGGTGACGGCGGCGGTGAGGGTAACGCCGAACAGCATCAGCCACAGCCGGCTGCCTTCGGCGTTCACGCCCAGCGCGCGCGCCGTGTCGTCGCCCATTTCCAATAGCTGCAGCCGTTTGCCCATCAGCAGCGCGGCCGCGGCCGCCAGCAGGATGAACGCCGTGGCGGGCTGGGCTTTCTGCCAGGTCATGCCGTTGAGCGAACCGGCCTGCCACATGGCGGCGTCCATGGCGCGCTCCAGCGAAGCGGTGATGATCAGCCAGGTATTGGTGGAGACCAAGACCGCGCTGATGGCGATGCCGACGATGATCAGCCGGAAGCCGGCGATGCCTTGCCGCCAGGCCAGCAGGTAGATGGCCAGCGCGGCGAGAATGCCGCCGGCCAGCGCGCCGCCGGCGATGTAGTAATAGCCGCCGTTGAACAGGGTGATGGCGATCAGCGCGCCGGTGTAAGCCCCCATGTTAAAGCCAATCACGTCCGGGCTGCCGAGCGGGTTGCGGATAATCGACTGGAAGATGGCGCCGCTCATGCCGAGCGCGCCGCCTAACAACAGCGCCATGGCAATACGCGGCAAACGCCATTGGGTGACCACGGTGACCAGATTTTTCGGCGCCTCGCCGCTGAGCGCGGCAAAGACCTGTTCCAGCGAAAGTTGCAGTGTGCCGTAGCACAGCGCGGCGACGGCCATCGCCAGACACAGTGCCAACAGTGAAAGGTTGACCAGCAGCAGGCGCAGCGGCATGCGCCAGTTGATGACGCCGTCCGGGCGGCCGATATGCAACGTGTGGGGCAGACTCATCACAGACCCCCCAGCGTTTTCTTGCGGCGCACCAGCCAGATCAGCACCGGCGCGCCGATGAAGGCCGCCACGATGGAAACCCGCAGTTCACCGGCCGCCAGCAAGCGGCCGACCACGTCGGCGCACAGCAGTAAAATCGGCGCCAGCAGCATGGAGTAGGGCAGGATCCAGCGCTGGTCGGGGCCGACCCACCAGCGGGCGATATGCGGCACCATCAGGCCGATGAAACTGATTGGGCCGACGGTGGCGGTCGCCGCGCCGCACAGCAGCGTGATGGCGATCACCGCGACAATCTGAGTCAGCACTACGCGCGCGCCGAGCGCGATAGCCAAATCTTCCCCCATACCGATGGTATTCAGCGGCCGGGTGATGAGCAGCGTCAGCAGGCAGCCGAGCAAAATGGCGGGGGCGGTGACCGGCAGCGTGGACAGCGTGCGGATATCCAGCGTGCCGGCCTGCCAGAAGCGCAGTTGGTCGAAGGTTTGCGGATCGATCAGCGACAGCCCGGTGGTGATGCCGATCAAAACCGCGCCGATCGCCACGCCGGCCAGCGTCAGCCGCACCGGGTTGATGCGCCCGCCCGCCAGCGTGCCGATCAGGTAGACCAGCAGGGTGGTGAGGGCAGCGCCGACGAAGGCATAGGCCATATAGCTTTCAGTGGTGGCGGCGCCGAAAAACATGATGCCGATGACCACGGCGAAGCTGGCGCCGGCGTTGATGCCGAGCACGCCAGGATCGGCCAGCGGATTGCGCGTCAACGCCTGAATCAGCGCGCCGGCGGCGCCGAGCGCCATGCCGGCTAAAATGCCCGCCAGCGTACGGGGCACCCGGGCGTTGAGAATGATGGTGCTGTCGGAACCGCTCGCGGCGCCCTGCAGGCTGAGCCAGACGGTATGGAAGGGGATGGCCTTGGAACCCAGCATCAGGCTGGCAATGATGCACAGCAGCAACAGCACCAAACCGATACCGAACCCGGCGAGGCGTTTGAAGCCACTGGCGTAAGCTGCGTGCGGTGCGGACGAAAGCGTCCGCTCAGTCGGAGTGGGTACGTTCACACCGGTAACTCCTGTATGATTTTTATTCTCATTGTTATTTGCGTTCATGCGGGGTGGCAATAGTAGCACGAGTTTACGCCCGCATGCACCCGCCGGTTGGTGGCAAAGGTGCGTTGACGATGTTAATAACTATTGATATTTCAATTGATTGAATGTGAACGATCGCCCCGCTTGCGGAAAGCGTCGGCAGGCGTCTGGCCTGCCGACGATGTGGCTCAGGGTTTTTTGAACAGCCGTTCGATTTGGTTCAGCATGTTGGTGGCGCTGTAATAATCGAGGCGGAAGGTGTCGTTGCCGACGGCATAGACGTGCCGCTGTTCCACCGGCTCCAGATGTTTAAGGAACGGGTTGGTCAGCACCTCTTGCACTTTGCGCTCATTGGTGGCGAACAGGATCAGGGTTTTGCCGTTCAGGCCTTCGGCCATTTTTTCGCCGGAGATCTGGATGATGTCATGGCGTTTACCCATGCTGGCGTTGCCTTTGGCGCTTTCCGGCGGGGTGGCCAATTGGAAGCCAAGCTGGGTCAGCAGCTTGCCCTGGGCGGAGCCCGGTGTCCACAGCATGGCCTCGCGGCCGTTGTCGGCATACACCAGCGGCGTGGTCGGCTGTGGCGGCAGGGTGATCGCCTGCTTCACTTGCTCCACACGCTGTTCGAAACGATCTTCCGCCTGTTTGGCGCCGGCTTCGTGACCGGTGATCTCACCGAGCTCGCTGGCCAGCTGTTGCCAGCTTTTGTCGCCATAATCGAGTACTAACGTCGGCGCAATGGCGGACAGCTGATCGTACAGCTTCAGCGCTGAATCCCCGCCGGTGGCGGCGACGACGATCAAATCCGGCGCGGCGGCGGCGACGGCTTCGGCATTGGGCTCCACCTGATACAGCCGTTCGACGTGGCGCTGTTTGGCCACTTCGCTCCACTGGGTAAAGAAGCCTTGTTTATCGGCCACCAGGGGATTTGGGCTGGTGGCGGCGCTGGCGACCACCGGGGCGTCGATCGCCAGCAGCGTACCGGTGATGGTGACGCTGGTGGACACGATGCGCAACGGCGGTTTTTCCAGCGTGAACTTCCCTTTGGCGCTATCGATGGTGCGCGGCCAACTGCTGTCGGCCGCGGGGGCGGACGGTTTCTTCCCGTCGCTCTTGTCGTCCGGGCCACAGCCGCTGAGCAACAGGCTGGAAGTGGCGATGAATGCAATGAACAGCTGGCGTAAGGATAGGGTCATGAGCGGGCTCTTTCTTTCCTTGAACTAAGGCGTATCAATCCGGCGGTGGATTGGCTGCGTGGTGGATGCCCGCTAATTTACCATTCAAGCCGCCAAAATGATAACCATTCGTATCTCAGCGCGTGGTGAATAAAGAAAGAATACGAAGAAAAGGGAAGTGGGTGAGACAGAAACGGAAAAAGCGCCAAAAGGCGCTTTTTTCTGAATTGGTGGGTCGTGCAGGATTGATTCGGCCTGTGGCCTCACCCTACGGGCAACGCTGCGCGTTGTTGTATCGCTGCGCGATGCTCGAACCTGAACGCAGCATCTCACCCGCACGACTCAGTGGGCCATGTCAGTAAGAAGATAAAGGTAGAGTCAGGTGGCGCAGAAACGAAAAAAGCGCCAAAAGGCGCTTTTTCCTGAATTGGTGGGTCGTGCAGGATTCGAACCTGCGACCAATTGATTAAAAGTCAACTGCTCTACCAACTGAGCTAACGACCCGCAGAAGTGGTGGGTGATGACGGGCTCGAACCGCCGACCCCCTCCGTGTAAAGGAGATGCTCTACCAACTGAGCTAATCACCCACTTCATGACTTCCAGGTACTGCTAAACGAGAGAATGATGGTGGGTGATGACGGGCTCGAACCGCCGACCCCCTCCGTGTAAAGGAGATGCTCTACCAACTGAGCTAATCACCCTCATTCGTTCTCATTTTTCTCAACAAGATGGTGGGCGATGACGGGCTCGAACCGCCGACCCCCTCCGTGTAAAGGAGATGCTCTACCAACTGAGCTAATCGCCCCGTCTTGTTGGAGTCGCATTATAGGGATAGTTCAAAGTGAGTCAACGCTTTTTAAAATGATTTCAATCGTTCGCCGCAAATTTAGGCAGGGCGCGATAATTATCGCCAGCAGCGCCGATTCTTTGCGCGATGCTATGCGAAACTCGCCGCAAAACGCGCGAAATCGACCGGCGCAATATCGTGTCGGCGTTGAGGAATTAGCGCGTGGTGATACAATGTCGTCCACTATTTTTTCAATTCCGAGCAATCGTCGGCCATCGCCGACACGCGTTGCGTAATAAGGCAGTGAACCCAATGAAAATCAAAACCCGTTTTGCACCGAGCCCGACTGGCTATCTTCACGTCGGCGGCGCGCGTACCGCACTTTACTCCTGGTTGTTCAGCCGCCATGCGGGCGGTGAGTTCGTTCTGCGTATCGAAGATACCGATCTGGAACGTTCGACCCAGGATGCGATCGACGCAATTATGGATGGCATGAACTGGTTGAACCTGGATTGGGATGAAGGTCCGTATTTCCAGACCAAGCGTTTCGATCGCTACAACGCGGTCATCGACGAGATGCTGGAGCAGGGCACGGCCTATAAATGCTATTGCTCCAAGGAACGTCTGGAAGCGTTGCGCGAGAAGCAGATGGAAAACGGCGAGAAGCCGCGTTACGACGGCCACTGCCGCGACAGCCAGTGCAGCCACACCGACGACGAGCCGCACGTGGTGCGTTTCCGCAATCCGCAGGAAGGGTCGGTGATCTTCGACGACAAAATTCGCGGCCCGATCGAATTCAGCAACCAGGAGCTGGACGATCTGATCATCCGCCGCACCGACGGTTCGCCAACCTATAACTTCTGCGTCGTCGTCGATGACTGGGATATGGAAATCACCCATGTGATCCGCGGTGAAGACCACATCAACAACACCCCACGCCAGATCAACATTCTAAAAGCGCTGGGTGCGCCGGTGCCGGAATATGCGCACGTGTCGATGATCCTCGGCGACGACGGTAAAAAATTGTCCAAGCGCCACGGCGCCGTGGGCGTGATGCAATACCGCGACGACGGCTATCTGCCGCAGGCGCTGCTGAACTACCTGGTGCGCCTGGGTTGGTCCCATGGCGATCAGGAGATCTTCTCCATCGATGAGATGAAAGAGTTCTTCACGCTGGAAGCGATCAACAAATCCGCCAGCGCCTTCAACACCGAGAAGCTGCAGTGGCTGAACCACCACTACATCAACCATATGCCGGCGGAAGAAGTGGCGGTGCATCTGGCATGGCACGTTGAGCAACTGGGCATTGAAACCCGCAACGGTCCGGAACTGAAAGACCTTGTCAAGCTGCTGGGCGAGCGCTGCAAGACGCTGAAAGAGATGGCGGAGTCTTGCCGTTACTTCTACGAAGACTTCAGCGAGTTCGACGCCGACGCCGCCAAGAAGCACCTGCGCCCGGTCGCGCGTCAGCCGCTGGAAGCGGTGCGTGCCAAGCTGGCCGCCATCACCGTCTGGACGCCGGAAAATGTGCACGACGCCATTCAGGGCACGGCGGATGAGCTGGGTGTCGGCATGGGCAAAGTCGGCATGCCGCTGCGCGTCGCGGTGACCGGCGCCGGCCAGTCGCCGGGCATGGACGTGACCGTGCATGCGATCGGCCAGAAGCGCTCGCTGCAGCGTATCGATATGGCGCTGGCTTACATCGCCGAGCGTGAAGCCCAGGCCTGATTAGGCTGATACGCCGTAAATGAAAAAGCCCCGTGGAGCGATCCCGGGGCTTTTTTATTGCTTGCTGTCAGGCTTGTTCGCCGGCCGGCAAACCCGGACGGTAGGCGATGAAATACATCAGCCCGACAAAGCCGGCGCCGCCCAGCGCATTGCCGAGAAATACCGCGACGAAATTAGGCAGATACTGTTCCCAACCCATGCCGCCGGCAAAGATGGCCGCCGGGATGATGAACATATTCGCCACCACGTGCTGGAAGCCGATGGCGACAAAAGCCATGACAGGGAACCACATGCCGATCACTTTGCCCGGCACATCTTTGCTGGCGAAGGCTAACCACACCGCCAGGCACACCAGCCAGTTGCAGCCGACGCCGGAAATGAAGGCGTGCAGGAAGTCCGCATCCACTTTGGCCTGCGCGATCGCCAGCGTCTTATGCAAGAACGCGCCTTCGGTCAGGCCCAGCAAATGGCCGAAGAAGTACGCGACGGCCACGCTGCCGGCCAGGTTGGCCAGAGTGACCCAAAACCAGTTGCGCAGCACGGCGATGGCGGGGATTTCGCGGGCAAACCAGGCCATCGGCAAGGTCATCATGTTGCCGGTCAGCAGTTCGCCGCCGGCCAGAATGGTCAGGATCAAACCGATAGGGAAGACCGCGGCGCCCAACAGGGCGCCGAAAGAGCCCCATTCAGCCGGCAGGGTGCCGATGACGTGAATATCCAGCAGGAAGCCGGTGGCGATAAAGGCGCCGGCGAGAAAGCCCAGAATCAACAGATTAGCGAGAGGGGCGCGGCTTTTGTTTACCCCGGCCTGAACGGCGAGGGCGGCGATTTCTTTTGGTGAATGCAAAGACATGACGGACTCGGTTTATAGTAATAAAGTTTATGGCGCGGGCAGTCTATGCTGCTCGGGAGCCCGACTCAAGCGCATTTCGCTAACATTCCGTTAATTAAAAATCAACGTGATATGCAGGGTCTTTTGCTATTTTGAGATGTAGCGCGCAAAATGGATGAACTCTGCACAAACTGATGATTTTTTGGCGCCAAAGATGCTGATTTGGCGGCTTTTTCAACGCTTGATTCAGTAATTCAATTTAGCCGTTGACAGCTTTGAATGGGTTTCATATTATGCGCCCCGTTCACAGCACAAAGTGATTGTGGAACGGGGCTATAGCTCAGCTGGGAGAGCGCTTGCATGGCATGCAAGAGGTCGACGGTTCGATCCCGTCTAGCTCCACCAACCTTCTTCTCAGAGAGGTTGGGGAATACCGTAACGCCGGTCAACGCGTACCACTTTTGTGGGGCTATAGCTCAGCTGGGAGAGCGCTTGCATGGCATGCAAGAGGTCGACGGTTCGATCCCGTCTAGCTCCACCACCATTTAAAAAGCCGACCTTAGGGTCGGCTTTTTGCTTTTCGTCATTTATCCTTCGCCGAATGCCAAGCAATAAAAAAGGCGCCCGCAGGCGCCTTGTTATCGTCGTCGGTTCGAGGCTTAGCCCAGCACCAGACCCGCGATGGAAGCGGACAGGATGCTGACCAGCGTAGAGCCGTACACCAGCTTCAGACCAAAGCGCGACACCACGTTGCCCTGGTGTTCGTTCAGGCCCTTGATCGCACCGGCCACGATGCCGATGGAAGAGAAGTTGGCGAAGGACACCAGGAACACCGACAGGATCCCCAGGCTGCGCGGCGACAGCTCGGCAGAGACTTTCTGCAGCTCCATCATGGCCACGAATTCGTTGGAAACCAGCTTGGTCGCCATGATGCTGCCGACCTGCAGGGCTTCGTGTTTAGGAATGCCCATGATCCAGGCGAACGGATAGAAGAAGTAACCGAGGATTTCCTGGAAGCTCAGGCCGAAGATAGCGCTGAATACGCCATTGAGCGCGGCGATCAGGGCGATGAAACCAATCAGCATCGCGGCGACGATAATCGCTACTTTGAAGCCGGCCAGGATGTATTCACCCAGCATTTCGAAGAAGCTCTGGCCTTCGTGCAGATTGCCCAGATGCAGCTCTTCTTCTTTATTGGTGTCGTACGGGTTGACCAGCGACAGCACGATAAAGGTGCTGAACATGTTCAATACCAGTGCCGCCACCACGAACTTGGCGTCCAGCATGGTCATGTAGGCGCCGACGATAGACATGGACACCGTAGACATCGCGGTTGCCGCCATGGTGTACATGCGCTTTTCCGACATCTTGCCCAGGATATCCTTGTAGGCGATGAAGTTTTCGGATTGGCCCAGGATCAGCGAGCTGACGGCGTTGAACGACTCCAGCTTGCCCATGCCGTTCACTTTCGACAGCACGGTACCGATAATGCGGATGATGAAAGGCAGCACTTTGATGTACTGCAGAATACCGATCAGCGCCGAAATGAAGACGATCGGGCACAGCACCTTCAGGAAGAAGAACGCCAGGCCTTTGTCGCCCATGCCGCCGAACACGAAATCAGTCCCTTGTCCCGCAAACCCGAGCAGTTTGTCAAACAGCGCGGCGAATCCTTTTACGAAGCCCAAACCCGCTTCCGAATGCAGGAAAAAGTAGGCCAGCAGTACTTCGATAACCAGTAATTGAATAACATAGCGAATGCGGATGCTTTTACGATCGCGGCACACCAACAGGGCCAGGATCGCCACCACTACTATCGCCAACGCAAAGTGCGCAATATGGGACATGTTTGCTCCAAATTTGAGGCAGGCTGAATTTCGGCTGTCATTTTATGTAACGCTACGTTTAAAAACGAGACTTCTATTGCAAATATGGAAAATCATAGCGGGAATTCTCCTAAAGTGTTGCGCAAAAGCATAAAAATCAAGATGTTAACGCAGAGATAGGAAATTCGTATTCTTGTGCTAACCTGTCTTTCAGGGGTATTGCAGCTAAAATCCCATCCCAAAAGCACGGAAATCGGCATGCTTGGTGTCGGACCCTTCGATAAAACCATTAATGTTGGCTATTACAGAGATAAGTTTTACCGCTCTAAATGCGCTTGATAATTATTATCATTTATATAGAGTGGAGATAAACGTAATTTCAGTAAGGGTTCAACATATGCTGAACAGTCGCGTGGTTGAAACCACCCCCGGTCGCTCCGCCAGAAAAATCAAACTCTCGCTGATGGGGCCCGCCTTCATCGCCGCTATCGGCTATATCGATCCCGGTAACTTCGCCACCAACATCCAGGCCGGCGCCTCGTTCGGCTACAGCCTGCTGTGGGTCGTGGTCTGGGCCAACGTGATGGCGATGCTGATCCAACTGTTGTCTGCCAAGCTGGGCATCGCCACCGGAAAAAACCTGGCCGAGCACATTCGCGATCGCTTTCCGCGGCCGGCGGTGTGGGCCTATTGGGTGCAGGCGGAGATCATCGCCATGGCGACCGACCTGGCCGAGTTTATCGGCGCGGCGATCGGCTTCAAGCTGCTGCTCGGGATTTCCCTGTTGCAGGGCGCGGTGCTGACCGGGATCGCCACCTTTTTAATTTTGATGCTGCAAAAACGCGGGCAAAAGCCGCTGGAGCGGGTGATTGGCGGCCTGCTGCTGTTCGTCGCCGCCGCTTACATCGTCGAGCTGGCATTCTCTCAGCCGCAGCTTGCGCCGCTGCTGAAGGGGATGGCGCTGCCCGATCTGCCCAACGGCGATGCGGTATTTCTGGCCGCCGGGGTATTGGGCGCCACCATTATGCCGCACGTGATCTACCTGCATTCGTCGCTTACCCAAGTCGGCGGTGAGCACGATAAGGCGGAGCGCTATGCCGCCACCAAAGTCGACGTCGCCGTCGCCATGACCATCGCCGGTTTCGTCAACCTGGCGATGATGGCCACTGCCGCCGCCGCGTTTCATTTCAGCGGCCACAGCGGCATCGCCGATCTCGACGTGGCCTATCTGACGCTGCAACCGCTGCTCGGGCACGCCGCCGCCACCGTGTTTGGCCTGAGCCTGGTGGCCGCCGGTCTTTCTTCCACCGTGGTGGGCACGCTGGCGGGGCAGGTGGTGATGCAGGGGTTCGTGCATTTCCATATCCCGCTGTGGGTGCGTCGCGCGGTGACCATGCTGCCGTCGTTTATCGTCATCATGCTGGGAATGGACGCCACGCGCATTCTGGTGCTGAGCCAGGTGCTGCTCAGCTTCGGCATTGCGCTGGCGCTGGTGCCGCTGCTGGCTTTCACCGGTAATCGGGCGCTGATGGGGGAAATGGTCAACGGCCCGCTGGTGCAAAACCTGGGCAAGCTGATCGTACTGGTGGTGGTGGGATTGAACGGCTACCTGCTGATCGGCAGCGTGCTGTAGGCGAAAATAGCGCGGGCCGGCATTACGCCGGCCCGTCGTCGTTAATCGCGGTCGTCATCGCCGTGGCGGCGCCAGCGATCGCGGTCATGATCGTGGTGGTGCTTTTTCTCTTTCTTCCAATGGTGCTTATCGTAATGCTTGTCGTATTTACGATAGCGCCCTTCATGATAGTAATAGTGTTTGCGCCAGTAGTCGCGGTCGCGCCAGCGATAGCCGTCCCAGTAGTAACCGCGACGGCTGCGGTCGCCGAGATAGCGCCCCTGATGGCCTTGCCACCAGTCGCGATCGCGCCAGTCGTAACCATCCCAGTAACGGCCGCGATTGTCCTGATCGCCGATGCGCAGTGAAACGCCCGGCATCAGATCGATGCTGATCCCTTCGGCGTGTGCTTGCTGTGCGGCGGGCAGTACCGTCGCCGCCAAGATGGCGGCCAAGAGCAGAGGTTTAAACATGGCTTCTCCTTCCCGCTTGCGCGGCTTGGCCGTTTGTCACTTTATGAAGCGCGTTCATCAGTTTAAAAAAGCGGCCTTATCGTTATTTTGCTGCAATATCGGCATCATAGCGCCAGCGCATAGGGTTGAATCTGAGAGCCACTCTGAAAACGGTGCGGGAGGCCAAGATTTGAGATTTTTCTGGAGTCTCGCCGCTCGATTGAGCGGCGGAATTTGTAAACGATTACAATAAGATTTTCTCGATCTGCGCGAGCTCTTCTTCACTGAAGTGACGATTGGCCAGCATGCCCACCGCGTCTTCTATCTGCGCATTCTTACTGGCGCCGATCAGCACCGAGGTAACGCGATTGCCGCGCAGCACCCAGGCCAGCGCCATCTGCGACAGCTTCTGCCCGCGTTGCCGCGCCAGCGCATCGAGGCGGCGCACCTTGTCCAGCCGCTCGTCGGTCAACTGCTCCGGCTGCAGGAAGCGGCTGCCGCTGGCGGCGCGGGAATCTTGCGGGACGCCGTGCAGGTAGCGGTCGGTCAGCAGGCCGCCCGCCAGCGGCGAGAAGGCGATCGAGCCGACGCCATGCTCCGCCAGCGTATTCAGCAATTCCGCCTCCGGCGTGCGTTCCAACATCGAATACTTGGGCTGGTGGATCACGCACGGCGTACCGAGCCGCTGCAGAATGTCGAACGCCTGTCGCGCGCGCTCGGCCGGGTAGTTGGACAGGCCGACATACAGCGCTTTGCCCTGGCGCACCAACAAATCCAGCGCCGCCATGGTTTCTTCCAGCGGCGTGTCCGGATCCGGCCGGTGGTGGTAAAAGATATCCACATACTCCAATCCCATGCGCTTCAGGCTCTGATCGAGGCTGGCGACCAGGTACTTTTTCGAGCCCCAATCGCCGTAGGGGCCGGGCCACATGGTGTAACCGGCTTTGGATGAGACGATCAGCTCATCGCGCCAGGCCCGCAGATCGGCGTTGAGAATGCGGCCAAAGTTCTCCTCGGCGGCGCCGGGCGGCGGGCCGTAGTTATTGGCCAGATCGAAATGGGTAATGCCGCGATCGAAGGCGCAGCGGATCAGGCCGCGGGCGTTGTCGTACAGCGTGGCGTCGCCGAAGTTGTGCCACAGCCCGAGCGAGACGGCGGGCAGCTTCAGCCCGCTGCGGCCACAGCGCCGGTATTCCATATCTTGATAACGCGTAGGGGAGGCTTGGTAGGACATAGTTATCCTTGTCGGCGAGAGGTGAAGTGCTTTGAGTGTATACGTTTCCACACCACGCTGCCGGGGGAGCGATCACAGCGCCGGCATGTAACGCCAGGTTGCCGTTCGATGCCGGAGCGTTTGTTCGAAATTTGAACGGCATCTTCGATAATTAAGATAATCGCTCCAGCTGCAGACAGGTGATGATCATGACTCAGACCTATACGGTGGCCGATTATCTTCTCGATCGTCTGGCCCAAATCGGCATCCGTCATTTCTTCGGCGTGCCGGGGGATTACAACCTGCAATTTCTTGATCATGTTCTCGCTCATCCGCAAATCACCTGGGTAGGCTGCGCCAACGAATTGAACGCCGCCTACGCCGCCGATGGCTACGCGCGCTGCAAACCGGCGGCCGCGCTGCTCACCACGTTTGGCGTCGGCGAGCTAAGCGCGTTGAACGGGGTGGCCGGCAGCTACGCCGAATACCTGCCGGTGATCCACGTGGTCGGCACGCCGGCGCAGCGCGCCCAGCGCGCCGGTGATTTGCTGCACCATTCGCTGGGGGATGGCGACTTTACCCACTTCGCGCGGATAGCCAAAGAGGTGACCGTCGCGCAGGCCGACCTGACCGCCGACAACGCCGCCGTGGAGATAGACCGCCTGATCGGCGTCGCCTTGCTGGAACATCGCCCAGTTTACCTGATGTTGCCCAGCGACGTCGCACAAGCGCCGCTGTCGGCCAAACCGGCGCCGCTGATGCTGCGTCAGGCCAAACTGTCGCGCAGCGCATTGCAGGCATTTATCGCCGCAGCGCGCGAAAAGCTGCTGCCGGCGCGGCGGGTATCGCTGCTGGCGGACTTTCTGGCCGATCGCTTCGGCGCCGAAGCGGCGCTGGACGAGTGGCTGCAGGCGGTCGACATTCCGCACGCTACGCTGCTGCTCGGCAAAGGCGTGCTGGATGAGAACCGAGCCGGGTTTGTCGGGACCTACTGCGGCGGCGCCAGCGATCCGGCGGTGAAACAGCTTATCGAAAACGCCGATGTGGTGATCAACGTCGGCGTGCGTTTGACCGACACCATTACCGCCGGTTTCACGCATCATTTGCCGGTGGAAAAATGCATCGACATTCAACCGTTCGAAGCCTGGGTCGGGCGGCAGCGCTTTAGCCGCATTCCGATGCGCGAGGCGGTGCAGGCGCTGCACCGCCTGAGCCTGTCGCTGGCGTCACGCTGGCCGTTGCCGCCGATCGTCCGCCCGACGCTGCCGGAAACCGATGGGGAAGGGCTGGATCAGCACGCCTTCTGGCGGCAGATACAGGATTTCCTGCGGCCCGGGGATATCGTGCTGGCCGATCAGGGCACTGCCTGTTTCGGCGCGGCGGCGTTGACGTTGCCGCGTGGCTGCCGCCTGATCGTGCAGGCGCTCTGGGGATCGATCGGCTATACCCTGCCGGCGACGTTCGGCGTACAGACCGCTGAACCGCAGCGGCGGGCAATATTGCTGATCGGCGACGGCGCTGCGCAGCTGACCGTACAGGAACTGGGATCGATGCTGCGCGACGGGCTTAAGCCGGTGATCTTCGTGCTGAATAATCAGGGTTACACGATCGAGCGTGCGATCCACGGGCCGGAGCAACGTTACAACGACATCGCGCGCTGGAACTGGACGCAGCTGCCGCCGGCGCTGGCCGGCGAGCGGCCGGTGAAGGCGTTGCGGGTCAGCGATCCGGACGGATTGCGCCAGGCGCTGCGCGAGGTAGCGGACGACGATCGGCTGGCCTTCATCGAAGTGATGCTGCCGAAGATGGACATGCCGGAACTGCTCGATGCCGTCTCACGCGCCATTCAGGCACGCAACGCCGCCGCTTAAGGCAGGGTATCGCCCAGCAGGCGATCCAGCATCCAGAACCCCGCCGGGCCCGGCGGGGTCAGTTTGGACCAGACCGCATCCACCGAAATCAGTTTTGGCCAGCCGCGCGGCCGCAGCTGGGTGAGTTTGCCGTGGCCGTATTGTTGCACCAGCCAGTGCGGCAGTACCGCCCAACCGAACCCCTGTTCCGCCATCTCCAGCAACAGCAGATAGCTGGGCGCCGACCAGACCAGGCCACCCTGTCTGGCCGCTTCGGCGCCGGTGTAGGTATTCAGGATCAGCTGGCGGATGCTGGACAGCTGCTCCGGCGTTGGCGCGGCGACCTGGGCCAGCGGGTGCTGATGGGCGACGAACAGCCCCATTTCGGTCTGTTCAGGCAGCCGGGAGAAGGCGATATCCGGCGGATAACTTTTTTGCACTTCCACCATGCCCAAGTGCGCGCGGCCGCTTTGCAGCAGATCGATAACGTCGCCTTCTTCGGCGATCATCCATTCCAGCTCAATCTCCGGGTAGCGCTGTTCGAACAGCTGCATCAACCGATCGTGATGCTTGGGCTGGTAGGTATCGGAAAACACCATGCTCAGGCGCGGTTCAACCTCGCCCGCCAGCTGAATGCTCAGGGCGTCGAGCCGTTCGCTGGCCGCGAGGATCGCCTGCACATGCCCCAGTACCTTGCGGCCAGCGGCGGTGAGCACCGGCTGGCGCGCGCTGCGATCGAACAGCGTCAGCGCCAGATCGGCCTCCAGATTGGCGATGGCAGTGCTGACGGTGGATTGGCTTTTGCGCAGCTTGCGCGCGGCGGCGGAAAACGAGCCGAGGGCGGCGGCTTCGACAAACGCATGCAGCGCTTCCGGAGAATAGTGCATAACCTATCTACTTTATCGATGGAATCTATTTTTAACCTACCCGAAAAAGCGATGATAATCACCTGGCTTTCGCAACAACTGTTGAAAAAAGGTGATGTATGCAACTGCAAAACAAGTCTCTCATTGAACGTATCGTCCACGCCGTCGGTTTCGAGGCCATCGCCGTGATGGTTTGCGCCCCGCTGGGCGCATGGCTGCTGAACCGCTCAATGGTGCAGGTCGGTGCGTTGGCGGTGATGCTCTCCACCGTCGCGATGCTGTGGAACATGGTTTACAACACGGTGTTCGACCGCCTGTGGCCGGTCAGCCGGGTGGTGCGTAACCTGAAAGTGCGTGCGCTGCACGCCGTCGGCTTTGAAGCCGGTTTTATCCTGATCGGCGTGCCGATCGCCGCCTGGATGCTGAGCATCTCCTGGGCGCAGGCGTTTATGCTGGAAATCGGTTTCTTCCTGTTCTTCCTGCCGTACACCATGGCCTATAACTGGCTGTACGACACGCTGCGCCAGCGCTGGTTCGAAGCGCGCCAGCCGATCAATTCCGGCGCCAAATAAGGCGTCGTCAGCCCGGCGATTCTCAGGTAAGGTCAGAGGATCGTCGGAAATGCTGAGGAACGAATGATGAAAGTGTTGGGCTTGCTGGGTGGCATGAGCTGGGAATCCACCATTCCTTATTACCGCACTATTAACGAGCAGGTAAAGGCACGCCTCGGCGGGCTGCATTCGGCCAAAATCGTGCTCTACAGCGTCGATTTTCAGGAGGTTGAACGCTTGCAGCACCAGGGCGATTGGGACGGTGCCGGCCGGCTGCTGGCCGCCGCCGCAGTGGCTTTGCGCGCCGCCGGCGCCGAAGCTATCGTGATCTGCACCAACACCATGCACAAGGTGGCGGAGGCGGTCGAGCAGGCCAGCGGCCTGCCGCTGATTCACATCGCCGATGCCACGGCGCTGCAGGTGCGGGAAAAAAACATTCGCCGCGTCGGGCTGCTGGGCACGCGCTTTACCATGGAGCAGACCTTCTATCGCGGCCGCCTGCAGGAATTGCACGGCATCGACGTGGTGACGCCGGTCAGCGCCGATCGCGACATCGTACACCGCATCATCTATGACGAACTGTGCCTGGGTAAAATTCGCGACGCCTCGCGCGATGAGTATCGCCGGATCATCAGCGATCTGGAGCAGCAGGGCGCGCAGGGGATTATTTTCGGCTGCACCGAAATAGGTTTGCTGGTGAGCGAGCGTGATGCGTCGGTGCCGGTGTTCGACACCACCGCGATCCACGCCCGCGCCGCCGCGGCGTTCGCGTTGGCCTAATCGTCGTGCGGCGGCTGCCGGCGATTCACCAGCATCAGCGGTTTGCCCGCCAGCGCCAGCCAGGCGGGCAGCATCACGATGCACAGCACCGGCAGCAGGTGCAGATCCGGCACCACCGCCACCGCCATGAACAGGCTGAGCCAGCCGTCGCGCGTGACCACCAGCACCAGCCCCATGATGGCGCAGGAGACGGTGATCGCCGCCGGCACTGCGGGAACGTGCTGATGCAGCATCAGCCCCAGTGCCACGCCGACGAACACCGCCGGGAAGATGCGCCCGCCGCGAAAGCCACAGGCGGCGGCGATCACCAGCGCCGCCAGCTTGGTCAGGGTAATGGTCAACAGCGCCGGCACCGAATAGCCATCGTCTTGCGCGAGGCGCTTCATTTCATCCAGCCCTTTGAACAGGGTAATCTCTCCGCCCACCAGCGCCAGCAGGCCCAGCACAAAGCCCCCCAGCCCTAACATCAACACCGGGTTCTTCATCGAATGGAACAGGCGGTGAACGTGCGGGAAGCACCACAGCGCCACCATGCCGAGCGCGATGGCGATCAGCGCCACGATGGCGCCGCTGAAGATGTCCGGCAGCCGCGTCACGTCGTAGGCGTCGAGCTGCAGGGCGAAGTTGGGCACGAAGAACATCTGGGTGGTGACCGCGCCGGCGGCGGCGGCGACCAGCGGGGCAAACAGCCGATCCCACAGCGGCGTTTCGTTATTGCCCGCCAGGGTTTGCGAGAAGATCAGCGCGGCGGCGACCGGTGTGCCGAACATCGCGCCGATGGTGCCCGCAGCCGCCAGGATGATCCAGTCCATGCGCGGCACCTTCGGCAGCAGGCGCGCCCCCGCCGCCGCCACCAGCGCGATATTGATGGCGGTGATCGGGTTTTCCGGCCCCAGGCTGACGCCGCCGGCCAGGCCGACGATCAGCGCCAATCCCAGCCCCGGCAGGGCGGAGAGCGGCAGAGGCATGCCGATCAGCGATTCCGTCGCCGGATCCGGCCCGGCGTGGCCCGGCATGTAGCGCGCGATCAGGCCGACCGCCACGCCGGTCAGCGTCAGCATGCCGAGCTGCCACCAGGGTGCCTGGGCATCCAGGCTCAGCGCGTCGGGCAGCGTCACCCACAGCCATTGCTGCAGCGTAGCGGCGACTTTCATCATCAATAGCAGCACCAGACTGGAGGCGGAACCGATAATCAGCGCAGGCAAAGCAAAGGCCAACATGGCATTGGCGCGCGGATGCAGCATGGATAATCCCTTGTCGATGCCTCCATGCAGGGCAGGGAGAGCGGGTGGTTGGGCAGTGGCCACAGCTTGCCAGACTATCGGCGAGCAGGCACGCATTGATATTGCCCGGCGTCGATGACGGTTAACAGTCGCGGCGGCGCGTTTTTTGCCGCAATTTGTTTCAAATCGCGGCATCACGGGCAAGCTGAAACGTTTTTTGTGATCCGGATCGCTATTGGGGCGCAGATCCGAGGCGGGTGATTGTTGTTTTCGCAGCAGGATTTTACAGTGTGGGCAGCTTTTTATTTTTCATTTTGCGGAGACGAAATCAATGACCTATGCCCTCGTGGGTGATGTTGGCGGCACCAATGCCCGCCTGGCGTTGTGCACTGTTGCGACGGGTGAGATTACCCAGGCGAAAACCTATTCCGGCCTGGAGTTCGACAGCCTGGAGGCGGTGATCCGCCACTACCTGAAAGCGTGCGATATCGAGGTGCAGGACGCCTGTATCGCGATCGCCTGCCCGGTGACGGAAGACTGGGTCGCGATGACCAACCACAGCTGGGCGTTCTCTATCAAAGAAATGAAGGCCAACCTGGGGTTGAGTCATCTGGAAGTGATCAACGATTTCACCGCCGTCTCGATGGCGATCCCGATGCTCTCGCCGGACGACGTGCTGCAGTTTGGCGGCGGCGATGCGCAGCCGGGCAAACCGATCGCGGTGTACGGCGCCGGCACCGGGCTGGGTGTTGCCCACCTGGTGCAGGTCGATCGCCGCTGGGTCAGCCTGCCGGGCGAGGGCGGCCATGTCGATTTCGCCCCGAACAGCGAAGAAGAAGACATTATTCTGGAGGTGCTGCGCGGTGAAGTGGGGCACGTTTCCGCCGAGCGCGTGCTGTCCGGGCCGGGCCTGGTCAACCTGTATCGCGCCATCGTCAAGGCGGACAACCGCCTGCCGGAGAAACTGGAGCCGAAGGACATTACCGAGCGGGCGCTGGCCGACAGCTGCATCGACTGCCGCCGTGCGCTGTCGCTGTTTTGCGTGATCATGGGGCGCTTCGGCGGCAACCTGGCGCTGAATCTGGGCACCTTTGGCGGCGTGTACATCGCCGGCGGCATCGTGCCGCGCTTTATGGAATTCTTCAAGGCCTCGGGCTTCCGCGCCGCTTTCGAAGACAAAGGGCGTTTCCGTGACTATGTGCGAGACATTCCGGTGTTCATGATAACCCATGGCCAACCGGGCCTGCTGGGAGCCGGCGCGCATCTGCGCCAGACGCTGGGCATGCAGCTGTAAGCAACGCGGCGGCACGATAAAAAAAGGGGCGCAACCCACAGGTTGCGCCCCTTGTCTTTTTCGTGGGGTATCAGGCTTTGGCCAGCTCCGCCGTTTGGGCGGTTTCTGCCGTTTCCGCTGCCACCGCCTTCGGCGCTTTGATGAACAGCGTAATCAGCAGAGAAGCGGCGGACAGGACGCCAATCACCATAAAGGTGGCGTGGAAGCCGCCGAAGTATTTGGCGACGAACGAACCGGCCAGCGCGCCCAGGCCGAAGCCCTGGTAGATGATGCCGTAGTTCTTGCTGTGGTTTTTCAGGCCGAAGAAGTCGCCGACAATCGCCGGGAACACGGTGATGTTGCCGCCGAAGCAGAAGGCCACCGCGCCGACGCAGATGAAGAACAGCGTGTGGTTCAGAGTCATGAAGCTCAGGGCGACAATCGCCAGCACGGTAACCAGCATGGTGAAGCTGATGACGCGCATGCGGCCCACTTTATCGGACAGCGTACCCAGGATGATGCGGCCGGCGGTGTTGAAGATGGCGACGGCGGACACGGTGTTGGCGGCGGTGGCCAAGTCCATCCCGGCCAGTTGAACGCCCATGTCTTTCACGATGCCAATCAGATACAGACCGCTCATGCAGGCAGCGAAGAAGATGGTGAACAGCAGGTAGGCTTCTTTGGTGGCCAGCATCTGACGCACGCTGTAGTCGTTACCCAGACCGTTGGCGCCTGGTTGTGCGGCGTTGGTCGCCAGCACCGGCTCTTTCAGCAGCAGGGAGCCGACGACGATCAGGCCCATCACGATGGCACCCCAGTAGAAGAAGGCACCGGAAACGCCGACGTCGGCGATCAGGGCGGCGTTGACGTATTTGAACAGCAGGCTACCGCTGCCGAAGGCGCCGACGGAGATGCCGGAAATCAGGCCTTTGTTGGCGGGGAACCACTTAATCAGGTTGGACAGGGTGGAGATGTAGGCGATACCGACCGCAAAGCCCACCACCACGCCGGCCAGCAGGTAAATCATGTCAAGCGAGCTGACGTGGGCGCTGGCGATGAGACCCAGGCCGACCAGGATGCCGGAACACAGCGTCAGATTGCGGATGCCGAAGCGTTCTTGCAGCTTGCCGGCGAACAGCGTGGCGAAGGCCAGGAAGAAGCTGGTGATGGAGAAGGTGGTGGCGACGTCTGCCAGCCCCCAGTGGAACTTGTCGACCAGCGGCTGGTTGAACAGGCTCCAGGTGTAGATGGTGCCCAGACCCATCTGACAGATGATGGTGCCGAGAACGATTAAGCTGCGATTTGCCGGTTTGGTGTTCATGGCCGGTCTCCTTCCTGTGTGTGCGTTGCCGGGCGTGAGCCGTTGGCTGAAATTTGCGGGGTGAATCTGTGTTCCCGCGGTATGGGCTTATTATATGGCCGGCACCCCCGGCGGGCGGCGGATCGGGAATGAGTTGCACGACGGAAGGAATGAAATGCATGTTATGCGGCGTGAGTTGCCGTTTTTGCGCCGAAAAGCGCGTGAAATGCCGGGGGTGACACGTGATCTACATCAAAGATATCAACGATTTATTGTTAATCGGCGGTGAACGATTGTGGTGAAATTGTGAAGGATGCGTCTGAAAGGCGTAAATCGGCATTGCGCCTATAGAGCGGCGATGAGCGCGGGACTATGTTATCTGCGATCGGACGAGGTCCGCTCTGCAGGAGTCCATGAAATGAAAAAAACGCTGTTGTTACTGGCCGCGCTGCTGGCGCTGCCGCTGGCGAGCCAGGCCGACGTGTCCATCGGCGTGAACGTGCCGGGCCTGTCGTTACATATCGGCGATCGCGATAATCGCGGCCACTACTGGGACGGCTATCGCTGGCGCGATCCGCGTTGGTGGGCCGATCATCACCGGTATGAACGCCCGCGCGGGTACTATTACGGCCCGCCGCCACGGGTGATTTACTACGGGCCACCGCGGCGCGACTGGCGAGATCGGCCGCATTACCGCATGCCGCCACCGCCGCCGCCCGGCTATTACTACCGTCCGGGCCCGCGCTGGTAAGCGCTTACAGGCGCATCAGCTTGCGGAACTCTTTCACCTTGCTGCGGCTGACCGGCACTTCAAACTCGAGATCGCTCAGCCGCAGAATGTAGGTATTGTTGAACCAGGGGACGATCTCGCGGATCTTCGCCAGGTTAACGCAGTAAGAGCGATGGCAGCGGAAGAAATGTTCTTCCGGCAGCCGGCCGTAAAACTCGGTGATGTTCATCGGCATCACGAACTCTTCCCGGCGGGTATAGACCCGCGTCACCTTTTCATCGGCGGCGGCGTAATAGATGTCGTTGATGTCGGTAACGATGATCCGCTCGTCTTTGATCAGGTTGATGCTATGGCTGCCGCGGCTCGGCGCGCTGGCCGGCTCCGTCGCGCCGGCGGGGCGATGGTGCAGCGCCTCCAGCTTTTGCAGCATGGTGACGATGCGCGCCTCGTGATAGGGCTTGAGGATATAGTCGAACGCTTCGATCTCGAACGCTTCCACCGCGTGCTCTTTATAGGCGGTGATGAACACGATCGACGGGCGATGCGCGAATTTACTGATGTTTTGCGCCAGCAACACGCCGTCCAGCGACGGGATGTTGATATCGAGGAAAATGGCGTCGACCTGGTGAGTCTGCAGGTATTTGAGGACGTCGAGGCCATCCTCGAAGGTGGCGACGATATCGATATTGCTGTGTTTCTTGATCAGGTAGCTGAGTTCTTCCTGCGCGAGGAATTCGTCTTCCACGATGATGGCTTTCATGAGGCCTCCCCGACCGGCGGCGCGCTCGGCTCCTGATGCAGCTTGCCGCCGTTTTTGCTGATGTAGAACGCGATTTCGGTGCCCGGCTCCAGGCGGCGGATATGCAGCCCTTCACCGTACAGCAGCGACACGCGGTGATGCACGTTGAGCAGGCCGATATTGTGGCCCGGCATTTCGTTGCGCGCCACCCGATCGATGGTTTCCTGGTTGATGCCGTGGCCGGTATCCTTCACCGAAATCTTCACCCGGTCGCCCTGATCTTTCACCGCGATCACCACCACCCCTTTCCCCTTACAGGGCTGGATGCCGTGCACGATGGCGTTCTCCACCAGCGGCTGGATCAGCAGGCTCGGAATGCGCACCGAGACATCGTCGTCGATGTCGTAGATCACCGTCAGCTTGGCGCCGAAGCGGGCCTGTTCGATGGCGATATAGTCCTGAATCTGATGTAACTCCTTGCGGATATCGATCAGTTCGTCGTTCAGCTCCAGGTTGTAGCGCAGGTAGCGCGACAGGTTAATGATCAGCTGGCGCGCGGTGTCCGGATTCAGGCGAATAGAGGAAGAGATGGCGTTCAGCGCGTTGAACAGGAAGTGCGGGTTAATCTTGCTCTGCAGCGCGCGCATTTCGGCCTTGTCCGCCATCTGGCGCAGGTGCTCGATGCGGGACACTTCCATCTGCGTGGAGATGATCTGCGACAGCCCGACCGCCATCACCTTCAGCGTGTTGGTGATCTGGTGGGCGTGGCAGTAGTAGATTTTTAGCGCGCCGGTCACTTCGCCTTTTTCCCACAGCGGCACCACCAGCTGCGAATGGATCTGCGGCGCCGCCGGGTTTTCCAGGTTGTTCTTGATGATGATTTTGCCGTGGCGAATGCTTTCGCGGGTGACGCGGCTCAGCCCTTCGCGGCCGATCGGGTAGGCTTCGCGCCCTACGCCGACGTAGGCCAGCACCTGATGGGTATCGGTGATCGCTACCGCGTCGGCGCGGATGTCCTGGCGGATGATATCGCAGATGGTGGCCAGCGATTCGCTGTTGATGTTGCGGAAATAGGGCAGCGTCTTGTGGGCGATATCCAGCGCCAGCTTAGCCTGGCGCGCGGCGATCACTTCTTTCTCATCCTCGACGCTCTGCACCAGCAGCACGATCAGGCCGATGCACACCGTGCCGAGGATCATCGGCAGGGCGATCTGCGACACGATGTCCAGCCCAAGCTCGGTCGGCTTGGCCCACAGCACGATCAGCAGCATGGTGAGGGATTCGCACAGCATGCCGCCGACGATGCCGGCACGCCAGCGCTGCTCTTTTTTCACCCTGAGGTTGATGTAACCGGCGCTGATGCCGGCGATGATGCTGGTGATAAGACAGGGCACCGACGTGATGCCGCCGATATCGATCAGATAGCGGTGCACGCCGGCGACGATGCCGGTGACGATCCCCACCCAGGGGCCGAACAGGATGCCGCCGGCCATGATGGCGATGACGCGCACGTTAACCAGCGATCCTTCGACGTTGATGCCGGAGTAGGTGCTGAACAGCGCGAACAGCGAGAAGATCGCCGTGACGATGCCGAGCTCGAGCGGCGTATGGTCTTCTTTTTGCAGCAGTTGGCGGAACAGCCGGGTGCGGGTCAGGAAAAACAGACAGATCAACATCAGCGCGGCGCGATCAAACACCGCCAACAGCATTTCAAAAAAAGGGTGCACGACGGGTTCTCGCTGCGGCCTACGGATGGCGGCAGTATACCACAGCGAAAGGGGCCCGTGGCGTGCGCCACGGGCGGGGGATTAGCCCATGCCGAGCTGCGCTTTGCCCAGTGGCGTCAGCAGGTCGACGGTGGCGCGGCCGTCGAAATCCACCTCGAAGTCGTCAGGGGCGAAGTCTGGCGGCGTTCTGCCGTCGATAAAGCTCGGCAGCTGGCGCTGCAGATAGGCGTCGTTTTTCTCGCAGCCCGGCGCGGCAGCGATGTACATCACGTTGCTGTCGAACTCGCCGTTATGCTCGTTCTCCACCGCGTGGATCACATCGCAGTGCCAAAAGACCGTGTCGCCCGGCTCCAGATCGGGAATGGGGGAAATCCCACTTAATAAAAGGGGATGCCACTTTTCCGAGATCGACAGCGCGCGGCCCGGTGCCGCATCGCACAGATCGTCGTCGGCGACGTCGTCCTGCAGCGCGCGCAGCAACACATAGGCCATGGCGTTGGCGATCGGCACCAGGTTCAGCGTGCCGGCGTTGGTGCGCTGCGGCGTCAGCGCCGTCCAACCCTGGAAGGTGCGGAACATCGAGCAGACCGCCGGGGAGGCTATTTCACGCACTTCGGTGCGGCCGTCGGCGGCGAAGGGATCGTACTGCTGCCAGTCGCCGGAGAAAACGTGGCGATAGACATAGCGGAAGTTTTCGTCCAGCCAGCGCTCAATGGTGCCGCTGTCGACGTGCGGTGACAGGCCCAGCGACGAGGAGTTCGGCGGGCGGCGGCGGGTGCGATCGGCGTAGGTGGCGACGCGGGTCGGATCGAAATGCTGTTTGCCGTTGCTCTCGGTGGCCCACAGGCTGTTGAGGAACACCTGCACCGCATGCATGCGCGCATCCTGCCGCGCTTCAACCTGCGGTTTTGACCAATAGATGCCGTAAATCTGCGGCTTGCTGGCGGCCAACTTGCCGAAATAGTTGTCTTCGGCGGCGTTTTTCAACCGTTCGACGAAGTTGTTGCGCTCAAGGTAGTCGCCGATTTCCCGGTTCCAGCCTTCGGCCTTGGCGCGGGGGAACACGCCGCGAATGGCGCAGGCGCCGCGCTGTTTGATCAGCGCTATTTGCTGCTCGCTGACGCGCTGCTGCAGGATATCTTCTGCGTCGATCTGCGGCACCGGATTATGGCCGGCGGCCAGCTCGCGGCGGATCTGTTCGACCTGGCCGCGGATGTTCTCTTCCAGCGCTAGAAAGACGTCGCGGTAGTTCGGTAATGCCTGGCGCAGCTGGCGCTTGACGTTAACGATCGTCTGCGGAATATCGTCGATGACTAAAGAGGCCATGGTGTTCTCCTGGTGCCGCGTGGATAACGGCGGCGGGCAGTTGTAGGGAATCGGGCAAGACGTTAAGGTTTTGTGGTTTTAACGTGAATGATTATCGGCAACCAATCGGGGAAAATAAAGAGATATCTTTCATTCGTAAGTTCCTCTTTTTCGTTTTTCGGAGATTTTATGAAGCTGGTCACTGAACGTCTGCACTTACAGTCGATAACCGTCGAGGATTGGCCGCTGTTTCTGCGCCTGTACCAAGATCCCGAGGTGATCCGTTACATCTCCGATCCGCGCAGCGAAGCGGAGATCCGCGCACGGTTCGAAGAGCGGCTGCCGGCCTGGGACAAACACGGCGAGCAGTGGTTGTGTCTGGTGATGCGTGAGAAGCACAGCGGAGAGGCGGTGGGCATTACCGGCTTTCGTCCGCACTGGGCGCCGTATCGGCAGGCGGAAGTGGGATACGGGAGTTTGCCTTCCGGCCAGGGCAAGGGCTATGGCAAGGAGTCGCTACGGGCAGTGCTGGATTTTGCGGTGAACGCCTGCGGTTTTCACAAATTGACCGCCACCGTGACCGTGGGCAATCTCGCCTCGCGTGGCCTGCTGGAGTCGTGCGGTTTTCAGCTGGAAGGCACGCTGCGCGACAACTACCGTCTGGCGGATCAGTGGTGCGATGACTGGCTGTTCGGGCTGTTGGCGGCGGAGTTTCAGGGCGGCAAATAAAAATATCGCGCCAGGTATCGACAAGCTCGTCGGCGCTGCGCTATGTTCGATATTCGGTCAGTTCGCTGGCCAGCGTCGCTCGGACGGTCCGGGCGCTAACGTCTATCGAGGAATCCCCTATGGCTGATAACAGTCCACAGCGCCGTTTTACGCGCATTGAACGCCTTCCCCCTTACGTATTCAACATCACCGCCGAACTGAAGATGGCCGCACGCCGTCGCGGTGAGGATATTATCGATTTCAGCATGGGGAACCCCGACGGCCCGACGCCGCCGCACATCGTGGAAAAACTGTGCGCCGTCGCCCAGCGCGACGATACCCACGGTTACTCTACCTCGCGCGGCATTCCACGCCTGCGCCGCGCCATTTCGCGCTGGTATGCCGATCGTTATCAGGTGGATATCGATCCGGAAAGCGAAGCCATCGTCACTATCGGTTCGAAAGAGGGGCTGGCGCACCTGATGCTGGCGACCCTTGATCACGGTGATACGGTACTGGTGCCGAACCCCAGCTACCCGATCCACATTTACGGCGCGGTGATCGCCGGCGCCCAGGTGCGCTCGGTGCCGCTGGTGGACGGTGTGGATTTCTTCGGTGAGCTGGAGCGCGCCATTCGGGAAACCATTCCGCGCCCGAAAATGATGATCCTCGGCTTCCCGTCCAACCCGACCGCGCAGTGCGTGGAGCTGGATTTCTTCGAGCGGGTGGTGGCGCTGGCCAAACAGTACAACGTGCTGGTGATCCACGATCTGGCCTATGCCGATATCGTTTATGACGGCTGGAAAGCGCCGTCGATCATGCAGGTGCCGGGGGCGAAAGACATCGCGGTGGAGTTCTTCACCCTGTCGAAAAGCTATAACATGGCCGGCTGGCGCATCGGGTTCATGGTCGGCAATCCCGAACTGGTCAGCGCGCTGGCGCGCATCAAGAGCTATCACGACTACGGGACCTTTACGCCGCTGCAGGTGGCGGCCATCGCCGCGCTGGAAGGCGATCAGCAGTGCGTGCGCGATATCGCCGAGCAGTATCGGCAGCGCCGCAACGTGTTGGTGAAGGGGCTGCATGAGGCGGGCTGGATGGTGGAAAACCCGAAGGCGTCGATGTACGTGTGGGCGAAAATTCCCGAGCCTTATGCCCACCTCGGTTCGCTGGAGTTTGCCAAACGCCTGCTGGCGGAAGCCAAGGTCTGCGTCTCGCCGGGCATCGGCTTCGGCGACTACGGCGATACCCACGTGCGTTTCGCGCTGATCGAGAACCAGGACCGTATCCGCCAGGCGGTGCGTGGCATCAAGGCGATGTTCCGCGCGGACGGGCTGCTGAAACCGGGCAAGGCCGGCAGCGCCAAATAATCCTGTCAGGCCGGGCGTTCGCCCGGCCTTATTTTTTCCGTCCCAAGGTTTTCTTCATCATTTCCCCATTATGCTCAATTACGCTGAATTTTATTTTTTGGATAGAGTGTATGAGCAACCGCTACGCGCGATCGCAAATCGTTTTACATTGGCTGACTTTGCTGATGGTGATCCTCACCTATGCGGCGATGTTGCTGAAAGACTCGGTGCCGGAAGCGTGGGCGCCGATGGTCAAAAATCTGCACTTTAATTTTGGGGCTTCGGTTTTTGCCCTGATGCTGATTCGGTTGGCGGTGCGCGCTTTCCACGCGACGCCGCCGACCACGCCGCCGCTGGAGGAATGGCAGGAAGTGGGCGCCAAGATCTTCCATTGGCTGCTGTACGTGGTCTTCCTGATGTTGCCGTTGCTGGGCATGTTAACCCTGGCCTACGGCGGGAAATCGTGGTCTTTGCTGGGCTGGCCGATGCCGCAGTGGGTGACGCCGGATCCGGTGATGCGCAGGCTGGTCAAAACGGTTCATGAGACGCTGGCGAATATCGGCTACTTTATCATTGGCGCACATGCGTTGGCGGCGCTGTTTCATCACTACCTGCGTAAGGACGACACCTTGCGCCGCATGATGCCGGGCAAATGATCGTTAACAGAAACGACAAAGGGACGCTTGCGCGTCCCTTTGGCTGTGTTCCTGGTCTGGCTACCGTCAGGCAACCATCAACATGAAGGTGCCAACCCAGGCAACCAGCATGAATGACACGCCCATCAAAAAATATTTCACTGAACAACTCCTGTCTGGAGTCCTCGCCAGCAATGATCCCGATTGTTGTGCTGAGTATTTTATGGGCAGCCTGCTTGTCGGGCGGATTCTTCCAAGCGAAAGAACAACGTCCTCGAGCGCGGGCTGTCCGGTTGTCGCGCCTCATGCTCCGTGAGGTAAAATCCGAACCGCGACAGGATCGGCGCTAATGTACTCTCAATACTGGTCTGATTTCAATACTGTGTTTTTGATCACAATTTTCGGCTGTTTTTTGAACATGGCGCGCTGTTTTATAACGCTTTTTATGGGCGGGCGACAGGAACTAGCCCGCCGTGGCGGGCTGTTAAATAGGGGATGAAGCAATGCAGCGGCGGGCGCTCAGGCGACGGCGTTGATGCCGGTCGCCAAAATGACCCAAAAAACGAGACAAGACAGCAGAATAACGGCCCAAATATGACGGCGACTCCACTCCATTTTTAGCCTTCGTTGTTGCGACAAGTGATTAGGTAGCCATCATATCGGCGCAAAACGGGGAAAATTTAGTCCTGTTGACGAATATTTCGCTAACTTAGCGCTAACTCATTGGCAAACTTCGCTTATCGTCACGCGCACTTCGTAGCCCAGCAGATACAACGCCTGCTCCAGCGCTTCAACCTTCGAGGCGTAGCCGATATCCAGCAACCGCTCCATTTGCCCGCCGTTGAATCCCAGCTTGCGCGCCAGCGCCGCTTTGCCGGTGTTTTTGCGTAGCATGGCATTGTGCAGTTCGATCTTCAGCGCCACCAGCGCCGGCAGGTGTACTTTCAAGTCATCGGTTTGCGCAGGAGAAGGGGCGGGCAGAGGCAGACCTTCATCCATCGCGGCGGCGATGGCGGCCAGCAGGCTTTCCTGCGCTTCCAGCTCGATGTCTTCGCGTTTATAGCAGGCAGATTGCCACTCGGGGAAGTCGTGGAAACCGATCTGCCAGGCGTCGCTGTCGCTATCGAAGGTGTAATGGGCGGGGTAGTGGCTGTACATGGCAATCCCTGATTGAAACCTGAATGAGGCGCTATTGTGACGGCGCGGCCGGCGGATAGCCATAGCCTTGAGCGGAATGGCGCTCAATCGGCATGTTCACGCGGCTTGCGACGCAGCCCGTCGGGCGGCAACAGTAGGGCGCAGATCATGACGGCCAGACTGAACAGCGGCAGCCAGCGCGCCACCGGGCCGGGGGAGTAGTTGTTGAGCACCGAGCAAACGTAGCATGTGACGGCCAGCACCCAACCGGGCAGGCCGATATCATTAAGGCGAAACGCGGTTTTGGCCATAAACCACGCCACCAGGCCAAAACAGAACAGCGCCCACACCATGATGCACAACAGATACAGCAGCACCGAGACGAATTCCTCGGTGTCGCCGTGCGCATGGGCGCGAAAATGGTTTTTATCCAGATAGGTCGACAGAAACGACAGCAGCACGATGCCAACGGCGAAGATCGCCAGCGAGAAAACAAAGGGTTTGCGCGAGATGCGCCCGCGGTAAAGGTCTTTGGTGAGTTGTCCGAGAGATTCCATCACAGTCCGTTGTCGTCATCATTGGCCGCCCGGCGGAGGCCGGATGGCAAGCAGCCGGGCATTCTAGCGGGGTAAACGGGGGCGTCAAGGTGATAATTTTTCTCATTTAGTCGCGGTTGAGATTCCACGCGGCCGCACAGGGCGTCCTTTCACCGAGCAAAACGTCACAATTTGGCACGTTTGGCCACCTGACGCGGTCATTGGCGGCATAATCCTGTTTGTTCGCGTTGAACAATGCATTAACATAACTCCCACTTATCTCTTGCATGGCTATGGATATCCGATGCGTCACCTGGTTGCGCTTTTACCGCTGATTACCTTGCTTGCTGCCTGTAGCAGCACGCCGAAACCCAGTACCACCGCTACGCCGCAGAGCACCCCGGTAAAGGGCGGCTTTTTGCTGAGCCCGGCGCACAGCGGCGCGCCGCTGGGAGGGGATTTCGCCAATAACCCGAATACCGCGCGCTTTATCGATAAGATGGTGCAGGAACACGGGTTTGACCGGCAGCAGCTGCACGACGTGCTGGCGCAGGCTCGGCGATTGGACTCGGTGCTGCGGCTGATGGACAGACAGGCGCCGACGCCGTCTACTCAGGGGCCAACCGGGCCGAACGGTTCCTGGCTGCGCTACCGCAACAAGTTCATCACCCCGGATAACGTGCAAAACGGCGTGGTGTTCTGGAATCAATATCAGGATGCGCTGCAGCGCGCCTGGCAGGTGTACGGCGTGCCGCCGGAGATCATCGTGGGGATTATTGGCGTGGAGACCCGCTGGGGCCGCGTAATGGGTAAAACCCGCATTATCGACGCGCTGGCGACGCTGGCCTTCAACTACCCGCGCCGCGCAGATTACTTCGCCGGTGAGTTGGAAACCTTCCTGCTGATGTCGCGCACCGAAGGTGACGATCCGCTCGAGCTGCGCGGCTCCTTCGCCGGCGCGATGGGCTATGGGCAGTTCATGCCTTCTTCCTTCAAAAGCTACGCGGTTGACTTCAACGGCGATGGGCATATCAACCTGTGGGATCCGGTCGATGCCATCGGCAGCGTGGCCAATTACTTCAAGGCGCACGGCTGGTCCAAGGGCGAGCCGGTCGCCATTCAGGCCAACGGCCAGGCGCCGGGGTTGGAAAACGGCTTCAAGACCCGCTACTCGGTCGCCGCACTGGCTGAAGCCGGCCTGAGCCCGCAGGGTTCACTCGGGGATAACCAAGAGGCCAGCCTGCTGCGGCTGGACGTCGGCACCGGCTACCAGTATTGGTACGGTCTGCCGAACTTCTACACTATCACCCGCTATAACCACAGCACCCATTACGCCATGGCGGTATGGCAACTGGGCGAAGCGGTAGGGCGCTCGGCGCGCGGCGGCTTCTGACCGCTGCTTCAAACAACGAAAAAGGCCGCTTGTGCGGCCTTTTTTACGTTCTGAGCAATCAGAAATCGTAGCGCAGACGGACCACGGTCATATCGCCGAGGTTGTCGGTGCTCGATGTCAGCACGTGCTCTACGTCAACGCGGAAACCGTAGTCAAACTGTACGGTAACCCCGAGGCCGTTGTCGATGCGCTGGTAGTTGCGGCCGCTGATGTATTCCAGGCGGTCGCCCATGAAGTACGGCATCACCGATTTCACCGCGTACTGGCCCACCGGCACGGTATAACCGGCCAGGTATTCGATACCCCACGCATCGCCGGCGAAGTAATTGTTGACGTCGGCTTTCTTGGTGGTCAGGAAGTCGTTGTAGTAACCGCCGCCGAAGGTGAGCGTCCAGTTGTCCGGTTTCCAGCTGATGGCGGTACCGAAAATGTTCTGGTCATAACTCTTGCCGCCGCTGGTGGACGGGTTGCGCATTTCGGCGCGGGTGTAGTTCCAGGCGGTACCCCAGGTCAGATCCTGTGTAATGTGGTAATCCACGCCCAGTGAGCCGCCGCCTTTGCGCTTATAACGCAGGCCGTTGCCCGGCAGGTAGTCGCTGTCGCTGAACAGGTACGAGGCGTAAACGTCCGCATCGCCGAAGCGGTTCTTGTACTTCAGCATTTTGCGTGAACGGTAAGAGCCGTCGTAGTCGCCGTTGATGCCGTTGCCCGGTGCCTGGGCCAGCATGTCGTAGTCCCAGATATCGGTCTTGGCGCCAACCACGTCATAGTAAACGCTGTTTTGCTGACCGAAGGTCATCTGGCCCCAGGTGTTGCTTTTCAGGCCGGTATACAGCATACGGCGGCTGGTGTTTCTCGCGCCGTCGGCATAGTGGTGATCCCAGTCAAACAGCGCCGGAATGTTCACACCCAGCTCGTAGTAGCTGATCCAGCTGATATCGTCGAACAGGTAGTAGTCCGCTGCGAAACGGAAACGGGTGCCGCCATCGAAGCCGTTACGCTTATACGAGCCCTTGTCACCGTCGCCCGTCATGTTGTTGAACTGCGGACGGATGCTGCCGCCAACGGTAAAGTTCAGGCGGCTGAGCGGATCGCCGGCCTGTGGTTCTTGCTTCAGCAGAGTGATTTCTGCCTGAGCGGCGAACGACGCGCTGCCGATCGCCAGACCCAGCGCCACCGCTTGAGTCACTACGCGCAATTTCATTGCCATGTGTTATCCCTGTTTTATGTATGACCGCCCCATCAGCGCCGCCATGCCGATGTTTTGCGCAGAACGCTGCGTTTTCACGCATTTTGACGGTTTTTTTGGTGTTTTAGCGGCGGGCGGCATTTGTAACATAAACGGTGAGATAAATAATTACTTTTCTTGCTAATTATTGGCCGGTTTTTGACCATTTCGTGCGGTGAAAAGCGCCATTATTTATGTCTCTCGATTCG
The DNA here is from genome assembly GCF_008011855.1 of Serratia bockelmannii. Classification (GTDB taxonomy): domain Bacteria; phylum Pseudomonadota; class Gammaproteobacteria; order Enterobacterales; family Enterobacteriaceae; genus Serratia; species Serratia bockelmannii. The sequence goes on along the minus strand of NZ_VOUX01000033.1, from coordinate 1,402,931 downwards.
GATGAATTCATCTAACGCCAAGGTTTATATTTTTCATTTGTCAGTCATCGGCGTCAGCCTGTAATTTTAGTCGTGCAAGAGATAATTAATTTCAGCCTGTCACCGCCGTATTAACGTTTGCCTTCTTCTGCGTAATCGGTCGGCAGGAATAAGCGATTGGGAGGTCGCCATGAGAAATCTGTTAATGTTGTTGGTGGGGCTGTTTTCATTACCGGCGATGGCGGCGGAGTCGCACGTCTGCCATTCTCAAGCTTATGATTATGCAGAGGTTAGTAAACTCAGGTTATCTGACGATACCCTGTTTACCTGCCGCGGCGTGGGGCGCCTGACGATCCCGGAATTGGCGCGTAAAGGATGGCGGGTGATTCATTTAGCGCAGCAAACTGAATATACCGACTCCGTCGACAGCGATGGTGAGGTTATTAAACTTTATCAGGAAATCGTGGTGTATAAAGAATAATTCTACGGTGGCCTGTGATTATTTCAACGGTGGCGAGAATTCTATTATGAATGCAAGAGTCGGTATTGACGGCAGGGCCGCCGCCGCCATGGTGCTGCTTTGCGCCATCTGGGGGATGCAGCAGGTGGCGATCAAGGCCGCCGAGCAGGATGTGTCGGCGGTGCTGCAAATTGCCATTCGCTCGGGCCTTGCCGCGCTGGGGGTATACCTGTTGGCGCGTTGCCGCGGCGAGTGTTTCACCTGGGATCGCGCCACGCTGAGCGCCGGTTTGAGCGTAGGGGCATTGTTCGCGCTGGAGTTCTTTTTTGTCTCCGAAGGGCTGCGCTACACCAGCGCCTCGCATATGGCGGTGTTTTTGTACACCGCGCCGCTATTTTCCGCCCTCGGTCTGCATTTTCTCCTTCCTCAGGAGCGTCTGTCGCCGGTGCAGTGGCTAGGCATGCTCATCGCCTTTGGCGGCGTGGTGCTGGCCATATCGAGCATGGCTGAGGGAAGTGGCGGAGCCGATCGGCTGAAAGGCGATTTCTATGGCCTGCTGGCGGGGATCGCCTGGGGCGGTTCTACCCTGATGATCCGTACCACGCGTCTGGCGGAGTGCCCGGCCAAACAGACGTTGTTATTCCAATTGACGGGCGCCTGCGTGCTGCTGTCGCTGCTGGCGATAGCGACGGGCAATTTGCACGTCGTCCTGAGCCCGGTGGCCTGGTGCAGCCTGCTGTTCCAAACGCTGATCGTGTCGTTTTTCAGCTACCTGATCTGGTTTTCACTGCTGCGCCGTTATCAGGCTTCCTCGCTGGGCATTCTCACCTTTATGACGCCGGTATTTGGCATCCTGGCGGGGGGCGCCATTCTCGGCGAACCACTGCAAATTGAGTTTGTATTGGGTGCTGTGCTGATCGTGCTGGGGTTAATCGTGGTGAGTTGTTCATATCTTCTTTATTTTGACCGAAGGGTGGCACCAAAAATATAAATTATGGATGTTGATGTACAGAACTACCAAATAAGCTGCGAAAGCCAATTCATTATTCAGTTGCAAATATCCCGCTATGCTTGGGGCGTGCCGCTGATTACGCTCAGCGATAACGGTGATTTTACCGTGATAAGAAGCCGAGGCTGGTCGAGGTTGGCGAATGGGATGCGATTGGAGGTTTATTATTTTGCCAATAATTCCCTGCTGACCTGGGATAAAAGTCGAAAATATATTTCTTATTCAAAGGCCGGCCGGCTCTACGCCTGCGCGCTGCATTTTTCTTATTCCCCCAAAGTAGAGCGCTAACCCTCTGGCCATCAGACCAGAGGGGAGATTTTCATGATCCACTGCTTAAACGCGAGGATCTTGGGCCACTGCCGTTCGGAAATGGTCGAGGTAAAATAGCAGTGCTCACAGGGCACGGTCATGTTGGTGAACGGAATGATCAGTTCGCCGCTTTTTATCCAGTCCTGCACCAGATTAAGCCGCCCCATGGCGACGCCAAGGTGCCGTGTGGCGGCCAGTACCGCGAGATCGGAACGGTCGAACTCCATGCTTTTACTGTCGGTATCCAGCCCCAACGCAAAGTGTTGTGACCAGGTTTGCCACTCATCTTCGCCGGAGTTGTAGCGATCGTGCAGCAGCGTACAGTGAGCCAGGTTTTCCGGCGCATCGTACAGGTTATGTGCAGCGGCGTACTGCGGCGTGCAAATCGGCACCATCGATTCCTGCATAAAGGCCTCGTCCAGATGCCGCCCCGAGGGCAGTTTGCCGAAGTACATCGCCAGGTCCACGCCGCGGTTGGCCAGGTTGATGATTTCCTGCCCGGTCAAAATGTTGAGGTGAATGGTGGGGTGCTGGGCGATAAAGTCGCCGATGCGCGGCAGCAGCAGACATTGCACCAGAGACGGGTGTGAGTAGAGGGTCAATGTTCCCGTCAACTCGCGATTTTTAATGTCCAGAATTTCCTGATTCAAGGTGTTGAAGGAACTGTCCAGCGCCCATTGCATGCGCTCGCCCTCCGGCGTCAGGGTAATTCTGCGATGAAAGCGCTGAAACAGCAGAAAGCCCAATTCCTTTTCGAGCAAATTAATGCGGTGGCTTACGGCGCTGGGGGTGATCGACAATTCTTGCGCCGCCAGCGCAAAAGATAAATGGCGGGCGACGCATTCAAAAGTATGCAGCCGGGAAAATTGATAGCTGGTCAGCGGGGTCGCCCGCTGTGAATGTTTTTTACTGGGGAACATGCTATTTCTCCGTGCGCACAATCTGGCAATATTAACATTTAATGGCGCGGAGGATAAACCCAGCCTGATTGATCTATTCGGTTTTTATACCGAGGGATTTCGATATGTTGAAGAGAATTGCATAACAACCGGAAATAACAGACGGTGGGGGCGATGATAATCAGCAATAGGACGAATATAATAAAAAGAGGTGCCGTTAAGCAGCGAGTAAAGGCGGTGTACCGCAGCCTGAACGATAAAAGCTCATATTCCCTGCGGGATATAACGGTTTCGCCATAATCATCCGTCGCATGGCGACGTTGAGTACGCGTTAAGCCCGGATGCCAACGAGATGGAGGTAGCAATCGATAACGCTGAGCCCCGCCTGGCCAGAGAACCGTGCCCAGTGGTTACCCACCGGGCACAACATTCAGGGAAAAGCAGGTTGATCGTCGGCGCTAATCAACGGCGACGCAGCAGCAGGCCGGCCAACAAACCTGCGCCGGCAACGAGTGCCAACGCGGCGAGGGGGTTTTTCTTCATCATACTGCCGGCGCAGCTCAGGGCGTCGCCGTATTTTTCTTGCAGCGCGCCCACTGCCTGGCGCGTGACGCCTTCGGCCTGCCAACGTTCGTTACCGCTGACGTCGCCTGCGATTTCCTGCGCTTTGCCCGCCACTTTGTCCATCATGCCATTGGCTTTTTCGCTGTTCATTATGATGTGCTCCTAAGGTTCGATCCGTTTGGCGTTCGCACAGAGCGAAAGCCTGCATTTGCACCGCCATGTTATGCACTTCACTCTGCGCTCATAAGGGGCGTTTGCATCGGTGCGGGTAGTGCATTTGCAGGCTACTTGCCGTTCCTGGAGGCCGCTCCGCCGGTAAACAGCCCGCGCTCTCTGGCCCAGACGATGGCTTCGCTGCGGCTGTGCACGCCGAGTTTGGAATAGACCGTCGCGACATGATTGCGGATGGTGTTGAGCGCCAGATTGAGACGCGCCGCAATTTTCTTGTCCGGCAGCCCCTCGCAAATCAATTCCAGCACATCGCGCTCGCGCGGCGTGAGGTCGCTGGCGGTGAATCCAGCCTGGTCGGGCCGGTTGATGCTTTTTACGTTGGCCAGTTTTTCGATCAAAGTTTGGCTGAACCACGAGGCATCCTGCATCACTTCTTCGATGGCATTCACCAGCTCCAGCTCCGATCGTTTACGCTCAGTAATGTCCATGAGCACCAACAGGTAGCAGGGCGCATTATGGATACTGACGGCATCCGCCGAGGCCACGCAGTCGATTAGCTCGCTCCCTTTCTTTCGCACCTGGATATCCAACCCTTCGACGTTGCCGCTTTTTTCCAGTGCGGCAAACAAACGGCGGTTCGCCTCGGGATCGTCAATAAACTGGATCTCATCGACCGTTTTGCCGATCAACGCTTCGGCGTCGTACTCGGTGGTGCGGGTGAACGCTTCGTTGACGTCCAGCACGCGCCGCTCGTCTGCGGTACACACCAACGTCGGCACCGGGCTCAGGCGAAATGCCTTGGCGAACCGCTCTTCACTTTCTCGCAGCGCCGATTCCGCCAGGCGCCGGGGTTCGAGATCGGTAAACGTGAACAGCATGCAGTCGTCTTCATTGATATCCAGCGGTTGACCGGCAACCACCACCAGCTTGCTTCCTCCGCCGGGCAGTTTCAGCTCGGCCTCCATCTGCGGAATGGTGGCGCCTTCCCCCAGGCGCTGAACCGCCAGCTCTTTGTGCTCTGCCTGTTCCAAGACGTCGAGTTCATAAACCGAACGCCCCATGACCTGTTCACGCTGGTAACCGGTCATATCGAGGAACCCCTGGTTGACCTTGACGTAACGCAGGTCGCTTAGCCGACAAATGACCGCCGGCGCCGGATTGGCGTTGAAGGTTTTTTCAAAGCGCTGTTCGGCGCTGGCCCACTCCGTTGCGTCGCTCAGGATCAGCGCCAGCAGCTCCGGCTGCCCCTGCGCATCGGTGATGATCAGGCTCCGCAGGCGGTGCACCCAGAAGCTCTCCGGATCGTCGACCTGCCGAACCTCCACCACCACATCGGTGAAGGTTTCGCCATCGGCAACCCGGCTCAGCGGGTACTGTTCCAGCGCCAGCGGGTGGTTGTTGCGATAACGCAGTGCAAAACGCGCCGCGTACTCGCCGGCATCAGCCCCCAGGGCTTTCTGGTGGCTCACGCCGTGCATGGCCAACGCGGCTTCGTTAGCCCAGAGAAGCGTTTGATCGGTATCCGTCAGGATCACGCCGTCGGACAAGCCGGAGATGATTTGCTGCAGGTGGCCGCGGTGGGTTTCGCTGGCCAGGACGGATGGGTTCATGTGCTCTCCGCTAGACAGAAGGGGAGCGGCCTCTGATCGGGGCCGCGGGTTACGCTACTCGCTGAGCAGCTTAGTGCATAACGTGCGTATTCGCAGGGTGTGAATGCACTAGGCATTATGGCGCAAATGAACTGGGACGGCCGACGCCGCCGCGCGGCAGACTGAATTTGTCTGCGCGGTTATCCACCGTGCGTGCAATCACTTGTCCAGAAAATATAAGGAACAACGATGACCACTGTCTATGAATCAAATCGCTTTGCGTTTCAGGTGTCATGGGGCTCGATATTGGCCGGGAGTGCCGTGGCGCTGGTGACTTATCTTATCTTCAGCGTGCTGGGTACGGCTATCGGTGCCCAGGCCGTGGATATGATGCAAAAGGGCAATCCGCTGAGCGGTTTTGGCACCGGCACCGGGATCTGGCTGCTGGTTTCCACGCTGGCATCGCTGGCCGCCGGTGCGTTCGTCGCCGGACGCACTGCGCCGAACCGCGGCGGTTTGCATGGCCTGTTGAGCTGGGCGATCACCACCTTGCTGACCACCTGGCTGATGGTTTCATTAGCAAGCGGCGTGGTGGGGCTGGCGGGCAGCGCGGTGGGCAAAGGGCTTTCGCTGGCGGGCAGCGGCCTGGCGGCGGCAGCGCCAAACGTGGGTGAAGGCCTCAAGCAACAGCTGGATAAAAAGGGCATTAGCCTTGACTGGGGAAGCCTGGAAAATCAGTTGAACGCCACGCTCAAGCAGACCGGTAAGCCGGAACTGGATCCGGCTCGGTTAGAACAGAAGGCCGATAGAGCGACCGCCGACGGCAAACAATCAGCCATGGACGCGGCTGCCGATCCGGCGCAGGCCGCCTCCGAGCTTAAGCAGTGGTTCGACCGCGTCAAGCAGTCCGGTGAGCCGACGCTGAGCGCGGCCGACAAGGATGCGTTGGTGAATATCGTTGCGGCGCGTACCGGCAAGAGCCGCGATGAAGCGAGCCAAATCGTCGATAACTACGCCCAGGCTTATCAGCAGGCGGTGCAGAAGGTGGAAAAACTCAAGGCCGAGGCCGAGCAGAAAGCGCGCGAAGCGGCTGATGAAGCGGCCAAACAACTGTCTCGCGCCGCATGGGGCTCACTGCTGATACTGCTGTTGGGTGCTGCGCTGAGCGCCGGCGTGGGGCGGATTGCCGAATCAACCCGCCGTACCGTCGCGGTAAGTTGAGATGAGAAAAAACCTGTCTTGCATCTCGCTGAACTATCGAAAAGTGGCGGGAGCGTCTGCTCCCGTGCTCGTCATCGATTTTTGCAACGAGAACAACGAGCGCTACACCTTGCGCTACAACCTGCCGCCGGATACCCCGGAACGCACCGAGCGGCGGGTATCTTTGCTGCTGTATCTGTTGCGCAAGCACCGATCGGCAGAGATCGACAACCTGGCTGATTAATCAGTCCGTTAATGAAAAGCCCGGCCTGGCGAGCCGGGCTTTTTGCCGTGCTGTGGCAACAAAGCACGGGTATGCAGACACGGCACTGTTACGAGGGAAGAGCGAGGCATAAATGGTGCCCCAATTGGCGTGGAGGGTAACGTAGGGCATCGAACAAGGTTTGTTGAAACATCGATTCTGCTTTGTATGGGAAAAGATAAAAAAGAAACGCGCTATGAAGCTCTGCGATTATCTGGCCCGAGGTTAAGGCCTTGCGTTTATCCACCGCATCCTCCCTCGACATTGTTCCTACTTCTTCGCATTAGGTTCAATAATTTTATCAGCCGACCAAACAATAAATTCACGATTTAATTTGTGATGATGAAATTCCTATTCGGCCATGCCAGTGGAGTATAAAAAAACACGTTAAGATAAAACAATTGGCAAAAAGTGTGATTCTCCCTAGAGATGTAAATGCATCTTTGACGGGAGCATTTTATGTGGGTTGTTTTTGTTTTGCCGTTTTTTTGCGGGTGGATTTATATAACATGATCATTTTCAGTTATTTAAGTAATGGCTTTTCCTATGCCGCAAAAATGGCGCTGCCAAGGTGATTTTTTTTAGGACTAATCTTAATGACTTGGTTTGGTTGGTTAACGATTTTAATGAAAAGGACACAATTTTTATAAAGACAGGGAGCGCACATGGACTATCGGAAAGATATTCTTTTACAGGTATTAGAGTATATGGAGAAGAATATTATAGAGGGCCTTTCCGTTGAGAAAGTGTCTATTATCTCAGGGTACTCTAAATGGCATTTGCAACGGCTGTTTAAACATTATTTTGGTATGACGCTCGGAACTTATATCAGGCACAGAAAGCTGAGCCGATCCGCAATTTTGCTTAAACAACATCAAGGGAACATACTGGATGTCGCCTTGGCATCGGGCTTTGCCTCTCAGCAATGTTACACGCGGGCATTCAAACGTTTCTTTGGCGAAACGCCCAACAGCTTTAGAAACAGCCGGGGATGGGATTTCTCCATCCAGATCCCACCGTATGGCAATGACAATAAGCCCTATTTTTATCACACGGTCATGCCGGATGATATTGAGTTGTTAAAGCAGTACAAAGCATTGATTTTCCATTCCATAAGGAAATACAGAGATGCCAGTGACATTACGCAGACTAATGAAAAATGGTTAAGCAAGAATGGAAAAGCTTATGGTGTGGAAAAAACCAGAGCGGGTAAATGGCATTCAAATGGTAAGGAACAAGAGGTTTTCCACTCTATTTTTAACTTCTACATACCCAGAGGGAAATATATTGTTATTCCCTTTATGGGAGCGTTGCCTGAGTACATTGATTTTTTTGAAAGCATCTATGACGCTTACCTGCCGGCCATTAATGTCAAGATGAGGGAAAGCTTTTTTATTGAGCTATATAGAAACGAGCATTTAAACAGCGAAGTTGTTAATGTCGATATACTGATTCCTGTGGTGTAGCGTTGAGAAAAGTAGACATCATGAGTGTAGAGAAATCCCCCGGTTCAATGAATAAACACCATTACGCTTTCGGTATGCTACCTTTAACGTTGTCTGTGTCTGGCAGGGTGAACGTTGCCGGTTTAGGCTGGCAGGTCATTCAATTAATGTTGGCATTAACTCTCTTCATGTTTTCAGGAAATGCGATGGCCAATAATCGGGAGCATCAACAAATAGCGTTAGTCGGTACCTGGACCCATATTCCGGATGCGCCCGCGGTGCAGAAACCGGCGTTCCCCAGTGAAGGGCTCTATCGTCTGAGGGTAAATGTCGACGGCACGTTAACGCTGCTCAATGTCATCAAGATGAAAAGCCCGTCATGGATCGCAAAATCTCGCGATGGTCGTTTCGCCTATGTCACCAATGAAGAGGATGCGGGAACGGTGACCGCCTTGGCAATAGACGACGCAGGCAGCGTGCGGGTGCTGAATACGGTGAGCAGTGCGGGCCAGCAGCCGACGCATGCCACACTCAGCCCGGACGGTAAGTTTCTGTTTGTCGCCAACTACTCCGTCGCCAAAGGAGGCGCGGGGGTGACGGTATTGCCGATTCGCAGCGACGGCACACTGGGTGAACGCGTGCAGCATTACCCGTTTATACCCGGCTCCGGCATCGTGCAGGGGCGCCAGGAAGGCGGGCATGCGCACTCCACCACCTTCAGCCGCGATGGCCAATACCTGTACGCGGCGGATCTCGGCGGCGATAAGTTGCACGCCTACCGCTATCGCCCGGATAACGCGCAGCCGCTGCAGGCGGATGCTTCGCGCGATGTCGGCTTTGCGCCCGGCGCCGGTCCACGGCACATGGTGTTCTCGCCAGAAGGCGAATATGCGTATGTCATCACTGAAATGGCGGGCGAGATCGAGGCGTTTGCCGTTAACGACAATCGATTGACTCTGAGAGGGAAAGTGAAACTGAACGGCGGCCTCGATTCGGCGGAGGCGAAAAGCGGCGGGGCTATTATCCTGAGCCCGGGCGGCAGATATCTTATTGCCACCCATCGCGGTACCGATAACCACCTGCTGGTATTTAAAATAGGCAGGGACGGTCTGCCAGGCGTGCCGACGCGCTATGAGGCCGGCGGCATTGAACCGCGGGCGCTCGCTTTTGATGCCGACGGCAACCGCCTCTATGTCACGAATGTGTTCACCAATAGCGTTACGCTGTTCGATTTCGATGATGAGAAGGGTGAGTTGCAGGCCAGAGGTGAAGCGGCGGCGATTTCAACGCCGACGGATATCAAGTTTTTCAACTAATGCCCATCATAACGCTTGGAGGAATCCGGGACTGAACAAGGGAAAAGGGGGATTGCGGGTGCAGATGATGGGGAATGGCTTGATGAGAAAGAATGGTGTCCCCGACTGGAATCGAACCAGTAACTAGCCCTTAGGAGGGGCTTGTTATATCCGTTTAACTACGGGGACGCTGCGGACCGGCAACCGAAGCTGCCGGGGCATTATACCTTTTTTTACCCGCAGAATAAGCGCTTAGCGGCGCGTTTGCTCAATACCTCGCCAGTTCGCGCCGAAATTTCCTCGGCTAACCGACCGCGATCACGGTTTTTCTCCGCCGTGGCGCCGTTTTTCCTCTTGCAGCCGCGCTGCCTTATTTTTGGCGCTCAAATCGTTGCGGATTTGCGCGTGGCTGATCAGCGCAAAGATAAAGGTGCCGCCGATGATGTTACCCGCCAGCGTCGGCAGGGCGAACGGATAAACGAATGCTTGCCAGCCAATCGCGCCGTTGAACACCAGATACAGGATCTCCACCGAGCCGACCACGATATGCGTCAAATCGCAAATCGCCACCAGGTAGGTCATCAACACGATCACCCAAATTTTCGCCGCGCCGGCGGCCGGGAACATCCATACCATGGTGGCGATGATCCAGCCGGCCAGGATGCCGTTGGCGAACATTTCTCCCGGCGTATGGCGCATCACCTCTTCGCCCAGGCTGATGAAGGCGCGGCGCGTTTCGGCGTCGAACAGCGGCATATGGGTAAACGCCAGCGCCGCCAGCGCGGTGCCGATCAGATTGCCGAGCAGCACCACGCCCCACAGGCGCAGCAGGATAAGCAGGTTGCGCGGCGTGGGTTTATGCATAATGGGCAGCACCGCCGTGACGGTGTTTTCGGTAAACAGCTGCTGGCGCGCCATGATGACAATGATAAAACCGAAGGTGTAGCCGAGGTTCTCAATGAAAAAGCGGCTGGGATCGTCCGGCAAGCGGGCGTGGAAAATGCCTTTCGCCGCCAGCGAGGCGCCCATCGACAGCCCGGCGGCAATCGCCGACCACAGCAGCGCCAGCCCGTCGCGCTCCAGCTCTTTTTCGCCTTCCATTCGGATCTGTTCATGCACCGCCGCCGCGCGTGACGGCAGATTCTCTTCCCTGACTTCGATTTCGCGTTTGCCCTGTTCCTGCTCTTCGCTCTCTACCTGCATTGTCTCATCCGGCTCGTGCTGCTGGCGTTGCTGGTCGTTCATGCTGTCGCTCCTGCTCAATAAGGGTGAGGTCACGTCATTAAGCGTAGTTGCCCGGCCAAAATGCGGCGAAATACAGAAAAAGGTAACAAGAGTTAAAATCCGCCGATTTTTTCCACGCATTCTTGATCCTGCTCGCCATATTGGCCCCTCGGCGCGCCCGCCGCAGGCTGCGTGTGGGGAAAGGCTTATGCTATGATTCGCTATCCCAAAGAAAAATATGAGTTCCCTGATGCTGGAAGCCAAAAGTCTGAGTTGCGTGCGCGATGAGCGCATCCTGTTTAGCGAGCTAAGCTTTTCAGTTCAGCCGGGCGATATCATTCAGGTAGAAGGGCCGAACGGCGCGGGCAAGACCAGTTTGCTGCGCATCCTCGCCGGTCTGGCGCGGCCGGACGGCGGTGAGGTGTGCTGGCGCGGGCGCAACACGCTGCGCGATCGCGCGGCGTATCAGCAAGATTTGCTGTTTATCGGCCATCAACCGGGCATCAAAGCCGTATTGACACCCTTCGAAAATCTGCAGTTTTATCAGGCGGTGCGCGGCGCGGCCGAGCATCAGGCCATCTGGCGCGCGCTGGAGCAGGTGGGGTTGGTGGGGTACGAAGATCTGCCGGTGGCGCAGCTTTCGGCCGGGCAACAGCGGCGGGTGGCGCTGGCGCGATTGTGGCTCAGCGCGGCGCCGCTGTGGATCCTCGATGAACCGTTGACGGCAATCGATAAACAGGGCGTGGCCGAGTTGATTAGCCTTTTTGAACAACATGCGCAGCGGGGCGGCATGGTATTGTTGACCACGCATCAGGATTTGGCCGGCGTCAGCCAAACGGTGGGCAAAATTCGTTTGGCGGAACACGACGCGGGGAGTTTGTGATGTTTTTGACTCTGGTGCGTCGCGAATTGAAGATCGCCTGCCGTAAAGGGTCGGAGATCGTCAACCCGCTGTGGTTTTTCCTGATTGTGATCACGCTGTTCCCGCTGGGGATTGGCCCTGAACCGCAGCTGCTGGCGCGCATTGCGCCGGGCATCGTGTGGGTGGCGGCGCTGCTGGCCTCGCTGCTGTCGCTGGAGCGGCTGTTTCGCGACGACTTTCTCGACGGATCGCTGGAGCAGCTGTTGCTGCTGCCGACGCCGCTGCCGATGACGGTGCTGGGCAAAGTGTGTGCTCACTGGGTCGTGACGGGATTGCCGCTGCTGATCCTGTCGCCGCTGGTGGCGCTGCTGTTGTCGCTCGATATGCAAACCTGGCTGGCGGTGGCGGGTACGCTGCTGCTCGGCACGCCGACGCTGAGCCTGATCGGCGCTATCGGCGTGGGGTTGACCGTCGGCTTGCGCAAAGGGGGCGTGCTACTCAGCCTGCTGGTGCTGCCGCTGTATATCCCGGTGCTGATCTTCGCCACCGGCGCGATCGACGCCGCCTCGATGGGCATGCCGATCGACGGTTACCTGGCGATACTCGGTGCGATGCTGGCGGGCAGCGTGACATTGGCACCGTTTGCCACCGCAGCGGCGCTGCGAGTGAGCGTGCACTAGCTAACGTATTAAATGAACAGACGGGGCAAGGCCGACAAGAGCGTACCCTGCAGAAGATTTTCGCCGTTTCGATCGCTCGGGGCGGCCGACGCATAAAAATTACCGTGAGCACTGACGACAATGTGGAAATGGTTACATCAACTGGCGCGGCCTGAACGGCTGTATCACGTCTGCGGCCGCTTTATCCCCTGGCTGGGGCTGGCGGCGGCGGCCTGCCTGCTGCTTGGCTGGGCATGGGGCTTTGGTTTCGCGCCGAAGGATTATCAGCAGGGCGACAGCTTCCGCATCATTTATATTCACGTGCCGGCGGCCATGTGGTCGATGGGCATCTATGCCTCGATGGCGGTGGCGGCGTTTATCGGCCTGGTGTGGCAGATGAAAATGTCCGATACCGTGGTGGCGGCGATGGCGCCGATCGGCGCGGTGTTCACCTTTATCGCGCTGGTGACCGGCTCCGCCTGGGGCAAGCCGATGTGGGGCACCTGGTGGGTGTGGGACGCGCGGCTGACCTCCGAGCTGGTGCTGCTGTTCCTTTATATGGGCGTCATCGCGCTGTATAACGCTTTCGAAGACCGCCGCCTGGCGGGCCGGGCCGCCGGCATTCTGGTGCTGGTGGGCGTGGTGAACATTCCGATCATCCATTTCTCCGTCGAATGGTGGAATACGCTGCATCAGGGCTCGACCAACATGCAGCAATCCATCGCGCCAAGTATGCGCACCCCGCTGCGCTGGGCGATCCTCGGCTACCTGCTGTTGTTCGTTACGTTGACGCTGATGCGTCTGCGCAATTTGATTCTGTTCCAGGAGCGCCAGCGCCCGTGGGTTGCCGGGCTGGTGAATAAGGAGCGTCAGTCATGAATGCCGCATTCGATTCCTGGCCGGCGTTTTTCGCCATGGGCGGTTATGCCTTCTATGTCTGGCTGGCGGTCGCCGTCACGCTGATTTCGCTGTTGGGGCTGGTGGCACACACCGTCTGGCAGCGGCGGCAGTTGCTCGCCGAGATCGGCCGCCGTCAGGCGCGCGAGCGGCGCATTCGCCATGCGCAACAATCAAAACAAAAATCCGCCGCACCGCGGGAGAAATCATTGTGAATCCACGTCGTAAAAGCCGCCTTTATCTGGCGATCGTTGTGCTGATCGGCATTGCGCTGACCGCAACCCTGATGCTGTACGCGCTGCGCTCCAACATCGATCTGTTCTATACCCCGGGTGAAATCCTGCAGGGCAAGGGCGAAAATCATGAGAAGCCCGAGGTCGGCCAGCGGCTGCGTATCGGCGGCATGGTGATGCCCGGCTCGGTGAAACGCGATCCCAATACGCTGCAGGTCAGCTTCAAGATTTACGACGCGCGCGGCGCGATCGGCGTGACCTACACTGGCATTCTGCCGGACCTGTTCCGCGAAGGACAGGGCGTGGTGGCGCAGGGCGTGCTGGGCGAGGGCAACGTGGTCAATGCGCGCGAAGTGCTGGCCAAGCACGACGAGAAATACACGCCGCCAGAAGTGGCCGACGCGATGAAAGAGAATCACAAAGGGCCGGCGGAAGCGTATAACGCGCCGCAGGCGGAGGGTGCCAAGTCATGATGCCGGAACTGGGCAGTTTTCTGCTGTGCCTGGCGCTGGCGATCGCGCTGTTGCTGAGCATCTACCCGCAGTGGGGCGCGGCGCGGCAGGACAGCCGCATGATGGCGGTGGCCCGGCCGCTGACCTATGGCATATTCGCGGCGATTGCGCTGGCGTTCCTGTGCCTGGTGCATGCCTTCGTGGTCAACGACTTTACCGTCGCCTACGTGGCCACCAACTCCAATACCCAACTGCCGGTGTATTACCGCATCGCCGCCACCTGGGGGGCGCACGAAGGTTCGCTGCTGCTGTGGGTGCTGCTGCTGAGTTGCTGGTCGCTGGCGGTGGCGTTGTGCAGCCGGGCGATGCCGCAGGACGCGGTGGCGCGGGTGCTGTCGGTGATGGGCATGATCACCGCCGGTTTCCTGCTGTTCATCATCATGACCTCCAACCCGTTCACCCGCACGCTGCCGAACTTCCCGATCGACGGCAGCGATCTCAACCCGCTGCTGCAGGATATCGGCCTGATTTTCCACCCGCCGCTGCTGTACATGGGCTATGTCGGCTTCTCGGTCGCCTTCGCGTTCGCCATCGCCTCGTTGATGGCCGGCCGGCTCGACACCGCCTGGGCGCGCTGGTCACGCCCGTGGACTACCGCCGCCTGGGTGTTCCTCACGCTGGGCATCGTGCTCGGATCGGCCTGGGCCTACTATGAGTTGGGCTGGGGCGGTTGGTGGTTCTGGGATCCGGTGGAGAACGCCTCCTTTATGCCGTGGCTGGCCGGCACCGCGCTGATGCATTCGCTGGCGGTGACCGAGAAACGCGGCACGTTCAAAGCCTGGACGGTGCTGCTGGCGATCACCGCCTTCTCGCTGTGCCTGCTGGGCACCTTCCTGGTGCGCTCCGGCGTGCTGGTCTCGGTGCACTCCTTCGCCTCCGACCCGGCGCGCGGCATGTTTATTCTCGCCTATCTGGTGATCGTCATCGGCGGTTCGCTGCTGCTGTACGCGGTCAAGGGCGGCCAGGTGCGTAGCCGGGTACAGCACGAGACTTTCTCGCGTGAGACCTTCCTGCTGGGCAATAACGTGCTGCTGATCGCCGCCATGCTGGTGGTGCTGTTGGGCACGCTGCTGCCGCTGGTGCACAAACAGTTGGGGCTGGGCAGCATTTCGATCGGCGAGCCGTTCTTCAATACCATGTTCACCTGGCTGATGGCGCCGCTGGCGCTGCTGTTGGGCATTGGGCCGCTGGTGCGCTGGCGCCGCGATGAGCCGCGCAAGCTGTGGCGGCGCCTCGGCGTAGCGCTGCTGGCGACGCTGGTGCTGTCGATTCTGCTGCCGTGGCTGCTGCAGGACAGCATCGCCGGCATGACGGTGGTGGGCCTGATCATGGCGCTGTGGGTGATCATCCTGACGCTGATGGAGCTGCATGAGCGCGCCACCCATCGTCACGGTTTCTGGCGCGGCCTGCGGCAGCTGTCCCGCAGCCACTGGGGCATGGTGCTCGGCCACCTCGGCGTGGCGGTGACGGTGATCGGCATCGCCTTCAGCCAGAACTACAGCGTGGAGCGCGACGTGCGGATGAAGGCCGGCGACAGCGTGGATATCCACAACTATCATTTCGTGTTCCGCGACGTGCACGACATTCGCGGCCCGAACTACAGCGGCGGCGTCGGCATCATCGACGTGACGCGCAACGGCAAGCCGGAGGCGACGCTGCATGCGGAGAAACGCTACTACAGCGTGGCGCGCAGCATGATGACCGAGGCGGCGATCGACGGCGGGTTCAGCCGCGATCTGTACGCGGCGCTGGGCGAGGAGCTGGAAGACGGCTCCTGGGCGGTGCGCCTGTATTACAAACCCTTCGTGCGCTGGATCTGGTTCGGCGGCGTCTTTATGGCGATCGGCGGCCTGCTGTGCATTCTCGACCCGCGTTATCGCATGAGCAAAAAGCTCAAGCGCGAAGGCAAGCTGGAGGCGCAATCATGAAGCGTAAGCTGCTGTTTATCCCATTGATACTCTTCCTGCTGTTGGTGGCGGCGCTGATGGTGCAGCTGACGCGCAACGCGGGCGGCGAAGATCCGACCATGCTGGAGTCGGCGCTGATCGGCAAACCGGTGCCGACCTTCAGGCTGGAATCGCTGGATCAGCCCGGCAAAACCTACGATCAGGCGGTGCTGCGCGACGGCAAGCCGATCTTGCTCAACGTCTGGGCGACCTGGTGCCCGACCTGCCGTGCGGAGCACCAGTATCTCAATACGCTGGCGGCGCGCGGCGTGCGGGTGGTCGGCTTGAACTATAAAGACGATCGCGCCAAGGCGGTGACCTGGCTGAATTCCCTCGGCAATCCCTATGCACTCAGCCTGTACGACGGCGACGGCATGCTGGGGTTGGATCTCGGGGTGTACGGCGCGCCTGAGACCTTCCTTATCGACGGCCAGGGGATCATTCGCTATCGCCACGCCGGCGACATGAACGAGCGCGTCTGGCAGCAGGAAGTGCTGCCGCTGTATAAAAAGTACGGGGGCGAGGCATGAGGTTGATTGTTCTGCTGTGCGCCGCGCTGCTGAGCTGGAGCACCGCCGCGGCGATCGATACCTATCGCTTCAACTCCGTCGAGCAGGAGCAGCAGTATCGCGAGTTGACCGAACAGCTGCGCTGCCCGAAATGCCAAAACAACAGCATTGCCGATTCCAACGCTATCATCGCCGCCGACATGCGCACCAAGGTGTACGAGCTGATGATGCAGGGGCAAAACAAGCAGCAGATCATCGACTACATGGTGGCGCGTTATGGCAACTTCGTCACCTACGAACCGCCGGTAACGCCGGCGACGCTGATCTTGTGGATCGGCCCGCTGCTGTTCGTATTGATCGGCGGGGCGGTAGTGATCCTGCGCACCCGTCGCAAGCCCGACGCGGTGGTGGACGATGCATTCTCCGAACGGGAACGGCAGCGCCTGGCGGCGCTGTTGCAAGAGACTGACAGGAAGAAACCCTAATGGCTTTTTGGCTGATTATTTGCGTGTTGTTGGCCGGCGCCGCCGCGTTGCTGGTGGTGCCGGCGATGCGCCACGGCAAGCAGAGCGCCGCCACGCGCGATGCGTTGAACAAAGCGTTTTATCAGGATCGCCTCAGCGAGCTGGAGCAGGATGAGCAGCAGGGCGTGGTGGCCGAGCGTCCGGAACTGGTCAAAGAGCTGCAACAGAACCTGTTGAACGACATCCCGGCCGAGCAGATAGCGCAGGCGAAGCCGATCAACCGCTGGGCGCTGGTGCCGGGCGTGCTGTTATTGCTGGCGGTGACCGTTGGCTTTTATCTGAAAACCGGCGGGTTGGCGCAGGTGCTGGACTGGCGTCTGGTGCAGGCGCAAATGCCGGAATTGCGCGAGCGCGTCGCCAACGAGCGCGCCAAACCGCTGAGCATGGAAGAGATTGCCCGTCTCGGACTGGGGCTGCGCACCGCGCTGCAGCAGGACGATCGCAATATCAACGACTGGATGATGCTGGGGCGCGTCGGCATGGCGTTGAACAATGCCACTACCGCTACGCAGGCCTTTGCTCATGCTTATCAATTGGATCCGAATAGTCTGGAAGTGCGGCTCGGCTATGCCGAGGTCTTGACGCGATCCAACGATCCGGAGGATAACAAGCAGGCGACGCAGCTGTTGCGGCGCATGATCGCGGAAAACCACAGCGATCCGCGGGTGCTCAGCCTGCTGGCGTTCAATGCCTTCGAACAGGGCGATTTCAAGCAGGCGATCGGCGCCTGGCAAGTGATGCTGCAGCTGCTGCCGGCCAACGATCCGCGCGCGGAAGTGATAAAGCGCAGTATTGCACAAGCAAAAGCCCAGGCCGGCGGAGAAACTGTTAAACTGAATGTGACCGTTGCGCTGTCACCGCAGGCGGCGAAAGCCATGCCGCCGCAGGGGACGCTGGTCATTTCGGTCACCGACGGCGTCAGCCCGGTGCCGGTCGCAGTAAAACAATTGCCGTTGAGCCGTTTTCCGCTGTCTTTCTCACTGGATGACAGCAACGCCATGATGCCCGAGCGTCTGCTCTCGGCGCAGCATCAGGTGCAGGTGCGTGTGCGCCTCTCACAGGACGGATTGGCCACGCCGCAACCGGGGGACTGGTTCGGCGAAAGCTCGCTGCAGACATTCAGCGGTAAAGAGCAGGTTAGCGTTCAGATAAACAAGCAGGTCCCTGAAAAATAAGACCGAACGTGTTTTTATGGAGAAAAATATGAACTTTCGCCTGACTGGGGTGGCATTCGCAGCGGCATTACTGGTGGGCTGTGCCAGCGCGCCAGACAATGAGCCGCAAGGGCGTTCTGATCCTCTGGAAGGATTTAACCGGACGATGTTCGACTTCAACTACAACGTCCTGGATCCTTATATCTTGCGTCCGGTCGCGGTGGCCTGGCGTGACTACGTGCCGATGCCGGCGCGTAACGGCATCAGCAACTTCACCTCCAACCTGGAAGAGCCGGCCAGCATGGTCAACGCCTTCCTGAAGGGCGATCCTTACCGCGGGATGATCCACTTCAACCGTTTCTTCCTGAACACCCTACTCGGGATGGGCGGCCTGATCGACGTGGCCGGCATGGCCAACCCGAAACTGGCGCGCGAAGAGCCGAATCGCTTCGGCAGCACGTTGGGGCATTACGATGTGGGTTACGGCCCGTACGTGATGTTGCCGGGCTACGGCAGCTTTACCCTGCGTGACGAAGGTGGCGACTTTGCGGATACGCTGTATCCGATGCTGAGCTACCTGACCTTCTGGATGTCGGCGGGCAAATGGGTGGTCGAGGGTATCGAAACCCGCGCTCAACTGCTGGATTCCGACGGTCTGCTGCGCAATTCCTCCGATCCTTACATCATGGTGCGCGAAGCTTACTTCCAGCGCCACGATTTCATCGCCAACGGCGGTTCGCTCAAGCCGGAAGAGAACCCGAACGCCAAGGCGATTCAGGGCGAACTGGACGAGATCGACTCGCAGTAATCCCGGGCATTATGCCAATGAAAACCCGCCGTCAGGCGGGTTTTTTTATGCCCGCGCGAGCGACAGGCAAAGAAAAAGCGCCCCAGGGGGCGCTTTGGCATCCATCCCAAGTGAGATTAGAAGCGGTAGTTGAAGTTGGCGCCGTACAGCCAGGCCTTGCCTTCGGAGGTGAAGGTATAAGGACCTTCGTTGATGGTGACTTTCTGGCCGTGCATGTAGGACACGCCGACGTCGACCGAGGCGTCTTTGTTGAACGCATAGGTAGTACCGGCACTCAGCCAGAAACGGTCCTGATCGGGAATGGAGATCGAACGGTTTTGGGCAGGCACCGGGCTGTCATCGAAGGCGATACCGGTACGGAAGGTCCAGTTATCGTCGTAGAAGTAGGTGGTACCCAGCGCGATGCGGTAAGCGTCTTTGAAGCCTTCATGCTTCTGGAACAGGGTCTGGCCGTTGTTGCCGGTGGCTTTCAGCTCCTGGAACTGGCTCCAACTGGTGTAGGCCAGGCTGTAGTGGATGGCCCACTGCGGCGCCACTTTGTTATAGCCGGACAGTTCCCACATTTCCGGCAGGTGCAGGCTCAGAGAACCCGGAATGGTGGTGCCGTTGGTGCCCCACGGAAGACCTTGAGAGGCCAGCAACGGGTTGAAGGCTGAAGGCAGGCTGCTCTTGTAATCGCCGTCGAAGTCGATTTTCACTTCTGAGCGATAGGTGAAGCCGTAACGGTTGTTTTCATCCACTTCGTAGAGAATACCGGCGTTCCAGCCGAAGCCCCATTCGTCGCCTTTCAGATGAGAAATTTGGGTATCTGCCGGGATCTGCGAAACCGGGCCGGCCAACTGTGGCGGCAATTTGCCTGAACCGGCGATCAATTTTGGCAGATCGCCGGCGTAACGCTCGAGTTTAGCCTTGGCGTAGACGGCGTCAAAACCCAGACCGAAGCTGAAGTTTTTGTTCAGGCGATAAGCGCCGCTCAGGTTCAGGTTCAGGGTTTCCAGATCGGTTTTGCCGCCCATGGAACCCGCCGCGTAACCGTCGTTATATTCGGTCGCCAAACCGAAGTTGCTGGTGACCGAGCCGCCTACGGCGAATTGATCGTTAATTGGGTGAACATAATGCAGGTTCGGCACCCAGGCTGTCGGTGCGATGTTTTTCGCATCCAGGCTGGCGCCGGAAGGAGATCGGCCACTGATATCGACGTCCGGATCGATGAAGACTGCGCCGAAAGAAAGTTCCGGGCGGGTATACATCATCAGCAATGCCGGGTTGCGGCTTGCGGAGGCCGCCGTATCCGCCATGGCGCCTTCGCCAGAATACGAACGTCCTAAACCAGCTGATGAGAACTCATTCAGCTGGAATCCTGCGGCAGACACGTTTGAAGAAATAATTGCCACTGCAGCTGCGAGAGCTGATTTAGTCAATAGGTTTTTCTGGCTCATGACCAAAACCTCATTATGTGTTTATTATTTAAACTATTGTTACACGAAGTAACAAGGAGCGCGGGATTGTAGGGTCCGTTATCGTTCAGACAAATCAGACCAGTGGCTGAAGTATAGGTCTGACCTGTGAAAATGTTGCAAGTTTGTTTTTGAAATATTTCCAACCTGATATCAAAAAAGAGATCTGCTTAACAAAAAGCCAGCGGTAAATAACAAAATTCTTACCATTCCTTAGCAGACGCTCATTTTTATTTGTGATTTCCATCACTTAAAACACCCAGTAAAAGTAAGTGCTAGTGATTGCCGGCGTGGAAGCGTAAAATACCCGCAGAATTTTGTGGCTTTGTGCCGGTGAGTGAAACGGCAATTTGGGCTGATAACAGAGGCCCTTGAGGAGAACCAATCATGTCAGATGCAATTAATAAATGCAGCGCCCAGGAAACCGCCGCGTGTTGCTGCGTGGATGTCGGCACCGTGATGGATAACACCGATTGCACCGCGTCCTACAGCCAGGTGTTCAGTAATCAACAAGATGCGGAAGCGATGCTGGCCGCCCTGAGCGAAAAGGCGCGCGCGGTCGAATCCGATCCTTGTGACATCAGCAGTAGCATTAAACCGGTTGACGGTGGCGTGCAGTTGGAGGCCGATTTCACCTTCGCCTGCCAGGCGGAAACCCTGATCTTCCAGCTCGGCCTGCGTTAATCCCCGCTTTACCCCCGGCGCCGCCTGCTGCGCGCCGGGGATTTCCTTCCCCGTGCCGCCCCGATAGAAAGTGCGCCTGCTCGCAGTTTTGATCTCTGCCGGTTTGCCAAATGTAACCGTTTGGTTAACAATGACCTCATCAGGTCAGACCTCTTTCTGCCCATTGCGCTGACGTTATTTTCTTCAGGAGCATTTATGAGTAAGGCACTGCCGTTGGTGACCCGTCATGGTGACCGCATTGCGATTGTGAATGGACTGCGTACCCCCTTTGCCAAACAGGCAACTGCCTATCACGGCATTCCGGCGGTGGATTTAGGGAAAACGGCGGTGAGCGAGCTGTTGGCGCGTAGCGGCATCGATCCGCAGCTGATCGAACAGCTGGTGTTCGGCCAGGTGGTGCAAATGCCCGAGGCGCCGAACATCGCGCGTGAAATCGTGCTCGGTACCGGTATGAGCGTTCATACCGACGCTTACAGCGTGTCGCGTGCCTGCGCCACCAGCTTCCAGGCGATCGCCAACGTGGCGGAGAGCATCATGGCCGGCAGCATCAGCGTCGGTATCGCCGGCGGGGCGGACTCTTCTTCCGTCTTGCCGATCGGCGTCAGCAAGGCGTTGGCGCGCACGCTGGTGGACGTCAACAAGGCGCGCACGCTGTCGCAGCGTCTCAAACTGTTCAGCCGGCTGAAATTCCGCGATCTGATGCCGGTGCCGCCGGCGGTGGCGGAGTATTCCACCGGTCTGCGCATGGGCGATACCGCTGAGCAAATGGCGAAAAGCCACGGCATCACCCGCGAAGCGCAGGATGCGCTGGCGCACCGTTCCCATGAACTGGCGGCCAGGGCCTGGCGTGAGGGGTGGCTGCGCGATGAGGTGATGACGGCCTACGTGCCGCCTTACCGCGCGCAGCTTTCTGAAGACAACAATATCCGCAAAGACTCCAGCCTGGCTTCCTACGCCAAGCTGAAACCGGCGTTCGATCGCAAACACGGCAGCGTCACTGCGGCCAACAGCACGCCGTTGACCGACGGCGCGGCGGCGGTACTGATGATGAGCGAATCGCGCGCCAAAGAGCTGGGGCTGCAGCCGCTCGGCTATCTACGCAGTTTCGCCTTCGCCGCCATCGACGTGTGGGAAGACATGCTGCTGGGGCCTTCCTACGCTACGCCGCTGGCGCTGGATCGCGCCGGCATCGGTCTGGCCGATCTGACGCTCATCGACATGCATGAAGCCTTCGCTGCGCAAACGCTGGCCAACCTGAAGATGTTTGCCAGCGAAGCGTTCGCCCGCGAGAAGCTTGGCCGCAGCCAGGCGATCGGTGAGGTGGACATGGACAAATTCAACGTCTTGGGTGGTTCCATCGCCTATGGCCACCCATTCGCCGCCACCGGCGCGCGCATGATCACCCAGACGTTGCGCGAGCTGAAACGCCGCGGCGGCGGGCTGGGCCTGACCACCGCCTGCGCCGCCGGCGGGTTAGGGGCCGCGATGATCGTGGAGGTGGAATGATGAGTGCCGAAAACGCATTGCACGAACAGCGGGCCAAACCGTCGGCCTTTCAGCTGACGATTCGTCCCGACAACATCGGCGTGATCACCATCGACGTGCCGGGCGATAAGGTCAATACGCTCAAGGCCGAGTTCGTCGAACAGGTGAACGACGTGCTGATCCGGGCGCAGCAGCATACCGCGCTGGAAGGATTGGTGATCGTTTCCGGCAAGCCGGACTCGTTTATCGCCGGCGCCGACATCACCATGATTGCCGCCTGCACCAGCGCCAAAGAGGCGGAAACGCTGGCCAAGAAAGGGCAGAGCACGCTAGCGCAGATCGCCGCCTTCCCGGTGCCGGTGGTGGCCGCCATTCATGGCGCCTGCCTGGGCGGCGGCCTGGAATTGGCGCTGGCCTGCCACGGCCGCGTCTGTTCGTTGGATGACAAAACCGCGCTCGGTCTGCCGGAAGTGCAGCTGGGCCTGCTGCCGGGCTCCGGCGGCACTCAGCGCCTGCCGCGCTTGGTTGGCGCCGCCAAGGCGCTGGACATGATCCTGACCGGCAAGCACATTCGCGCCCGCCAGGCGCTGCGCATGGGGCTGGTGGACGACGCCGTGCCGCAGTCGATCCTGTTGCAGACCGCCATCGAGCGGGTGAAACAGGGCTGGAAGCATCAGCGCGAGCTGCCGTGGCAGGATCGCCTGCTCAATGGCCCGCTGGGCAGAAATCTGCTGTTCAGCATTGTGCGCAAAAAAACGTTGGCGAAAACCCACGGCAACTACCCGGCGGCGGAACGCATCATTCAGGTAGTGCGCACCGGGCTGGATCACGGCAGCGCCAGCGGCTATGAAGCCGAAGCGCGCGCCTTTGGCGAACTGGCGATGACGCCGCAGTCGGCGGCGCTGCGCAGCCTGTTCTTCGCCTCCACTGCGCTGAAAAAAGAGCGGGGCGGCAATGCCAAGCCGCATGCCCTGCATCGCGTCGGCATTCTCGGCGGCGGCCTGATGGGCGGCGGCATCGCCTGCGTCACCGCCACGCGCGGCGGTTTGCCGGTTCGTATCAAAGACATTAATGAAACCGGCATCAATCACGCGCTGAAATACAGCTGGGACGTGCTTGGCAAACGGGTACGCAGCAAGCGCATGCGCCCGGCGGAACGGCAAAAACAGATGATGCTGATCTCCGGCTCTACCGATTACACCGGCTTTGAGCAGGTGGATATCGTGGTCGAGGCGGTGTTTGAGGATCTGGCGCTGAAGCAGAAGATGGTGGCCGAGGTCGAAGCGAACTGTGCGCCGCATACCGTGTTTGCCTCCAATACTTCCTCGTTGCCTATCGGCCACATCGCCGAAAAAGCCCAGCGGCCGCAGCAGGTGATCGGTCTGCACTACTTTAGCCCGGTGGACAAAATGCCGCTGGTGGAAGTGATCCCGCACGCCGGCACCAGCGAAGAGACTATCGCGACCACCGTGGCGCTGGCGCACAAGCAGGGCAAGACCGCTATCGTGGTGGGCGACAGCGCGGGTTTTTATGTCAACCGCATCCTGGCGCCGTACATCAACGAAGCGGCCCGTTGCCTGCTGGAAGGCGAGCCGATGGAGTCGCTGGACAAGGCGCTGGTGGACTTCGGTTTCCCGGTCGGCCCGATCACCCTGTTGGACGAAGTGGGCATCGACGTCGGCACCAAGATCATTCCGGTGCTGGTCGAGGCGCTGGGGCCGCGCTTCGCCGCGCCGGCTGCGTTCGATGCGGTGCTGAAGGACGGGCGTAAAGGGCGCAAGAACGGCCGCGGCTTCTATCTTTACCCGAGCGAAGGGCAGCAGCGGCAGCGGCGTAAACGTGCGGATACCTCATTGTATACGTTGCTCGGCGTCACGCCGAAGGCGCACATGCTGCCGGCGACCGTCGCCCAGCGCTGCGTGATGATGATGCTGAACGAAGCGGCGCGCTGCCTGGATGAAGGCGTGATCCGCAGCGCGCGCGACGGCGACATCGGCGCGGTGTTCGGCATCGGCTTCCCGCCGTTCCTCGGCGGCCCGTTCCGCTATATGGACGAGCTCGGCGCCGAAAAAGTGGTGAAAACGTTGGAATACCTGCGCCAGCAGCACGGCGAGCACTTCGCGCCGTGCGAACGCTTGCAGCGCATGGCGCAGCAGGGCGAGCGTTTTTACCCGCTGGGGAGCTGAACGCAGGGCGGCCCGATTTGCACTATAGTTGCAACAGGGCCGCGTTGTGATCGCCATCACTCCTTGTAACAGCGTCAGCCGGTGAGGCTGTACAGCAAGGCGTAGGCAGCGGTAAGTTAGCTTGACCGTCATCAATAAATTTCATGGCGGTAAGGTTAAAATTTAACCCGTTGAATTGATTGTTCTGTGAGCAATCGAGGTTTGCCAGGGGAGGGTTGCTGTAAAAAACAGCATTTTCTTTAGGCAAACTTTCAGGCAAAATGCCCGGCCGCCATAAAGAGACGGCGCGTTATCGTTTTAAAGCTTTGGCTTTGGGTTGTAAAACTCGGCGGTACAGCACGCACGGCGTTTCTGTATAGCGTTACTTTGTCAACAACAGCGGTGCAATATGCAAGTTTTGATTATGCGTCACGGAGAGGCGGCGCTCGAGGCAGCCAGCGATGCGGTAAGGCCCCTTACCCTGTGCGGCCGCGACGAGTCCCGTCAGATGGCGGCCTGGTTGAACACCAAGTCTGTGGATATTGAACGCGTGCTGGTCAGCCCCTATCTGCGGGCCGAACAGACGCTGGCGACGGTGCGTGAAGCCTTGACGCTGCCGGAGGGCGAAGAAGTGCTGCCCGAGCTGACGCCGGGCGGCAACGCCGAACAGGTCGGCAGCTATCTGCAGGCGCTGGCGATGCAAGGGGTGAGCTCGGTGCTGATCGTGTCGCACCTGCCGCTGGTGGGCTACCTGGTGGCTGAACTGTGCCCGGGCGAGTGCCCGCCGATGTTCGCGACCTCGGCGATCGCTAACGTCGATCTGCCGGCGGACGGCAGCTACGGCAAATTTGAATGGCAGGTCAGCCCGTCGCAGGTGATGGCCAAAGTGTGAGCCGCGGATGCGGTGCGGAATAAACTCAGGGCGATGTCTGACATCGCCCTGAGTCGTTTCTGCGGGGGGGCTATTCTGCCAGCTCCACCAACAGCAGGACGGCGGCGTTGCCGCCCCATTCCTTCGGCGCCTGATGGAACGCCAGCACGTCGGGATGCTGCGCAAGCCACAGCGGCGTTTGCTGTTTGAGAATGTGTTTGCCGTGCCCGTGCATCACGCAGGCGCAGTGCACGTGCTCGCGTTTGCAGGCGGCGATCAACGCCCCCAGCTCCTGCTTGGCCTGCAGCTGGGTCAGGCCGTGCAAATCGAGAAACAGCTCCGGCGAATAATCGCCGCGTCGCAGCTTCTTCAGCTCATACGGGCTGCTGCCGGGGCGCACGTAGCGCGTCGGGCCTTCCTCTTCCAGCTGCGGCTGATATTCATCTGAAAAATAATAGCTGGCATCGACCTGCTCCTGCAGCAGCCGCTGCGGCGCAACCTGTTTGACCTTGAGCTTCGGCGGGCGGTGGACGATGGTGTCCTGGCGCAGCTTTTTTGCGCCCGCCACCGACTCTCTGAAGAGCTGTTGTTCGTCTTTGCTCAGAGGGGGCTTGTTCTTCATGCTTCATTCACCGGAAATCGTTTATTTCGCTAGTTTACCTTGTGAATGAGCGCTGTCGACGCAAAACTCGGGCCAGAGTGAAAAGCGCGAGGGGCGCGCGTGATTTGTCGCGGGCTTCATGGCAAACTATGCGGCTAAATCATGAAACACAGCGCCTGCCGGAGGGCAAATTGGACAAAATTTTCGTCGACGAAGCAGTGAACGAACTGCACACCATTCAAGATATGCTGCGCTGGACGGTAAGCCGCTTCAACGCCGCCAATATCTATTATGGTCACGGAACCGACAATCCGTGGGACGAAGCGGTGCAATTGGTGCTGCCAAGCCTGTTCCTGCCGTTGGACATTCCGGAGGACATGCACACCGCCCGTCTGACCTCCAGCGAGCGCCATCGCATCGTTGAGCGCGTGATCCGCCGCGTCAACGAACGCATCCCGGTCGCTTACCTGACCAACAAGGCCTGGTTCTGCGGCATGGAATTCTACGTCGACGAACGCGTGTTGGTGCCGCGCTCGCCGATCGGTGAGCTGATCAACGATCGTTTCAGCGCGCTGATCCCGCACCCGCCACGCCATATTCTCGACATGTGCACCGGCAGCGGCTGCATCGCCATCGCCTGTGGCTACGCTTTCCCGGAAGCGGAAGTGGACGCGGTGGACATCTCCAGCGAAGTGCTGGCGGTGACCGAGCGCAATATTCAGGCGCACGGCGTCGAACATCAGGTGATCCCGATCCGTTCCGATCTGTTCCGCGACGTTCCCGCGATCCAGTACGATCTGATCGTCACCAACCCGCCGTACGTCGATGCGGAAGACATGTCCGATCTGCCGCAGGAGTTCCGCTTTGAGCCGGAACTGGGCCTGGCGGCGGGCAGCGACGGCCTGAAGCTGGTGCGCCGCATCCTGGCCTGCGCGCCGGACTACCTGACCGACGACGGCGTGCTGATTTGTGAAGTGGGCAACAGCATGGTACATCTGATGGAACAATATCCGGACATCCCGTTCACCTGGCTGGAATTCGAAAACGGCGGCGACGGCGTGTTCATGCTGACCAAACAGCAGCTGGTGGATTGCAAGGATCACTTCAGCCTCTATCGCAGCTAAACCGCATTTCCAGGGCCCGCATGGCGGGCCTCATAACGATAAAAGACTAACGGTAAGGAGCCGTGATGGCAGGAAACAGTATTGGGCAGATTTTCCGCGTCACCACCTTCGGTGAATCTCACGGGGTGGCGCTGGGTTGTATCGTCGATGGCGTACCGCCCGGCATTCCGCTCACCGAAGCCGATTTGCAACACGATCTGGATCGTCGTCGTCCGGGCACCTCGCGTTACACCACCCAGCGTCGCGAACCGGATCAGGTGCGCATTCTCTCCGGCGTATTCGAAGGCGTGACCACCGGTACCAGCATCGGTCTGATCATTGAAAACACCGATCAGCGCTCGCAAGACTACAGCGCCATCAAAGACGTGTTCCGTCCGGGGCATGCCGACTACACCTACGAACAGAAATACGGTCTGCGCGACTATCGCGGCGGTGGCCGCTCTTCGGCGCGCGAAACCGCCATGCGCGTTGCGGCGGGCGCCATCGCCAAGAAATACCTGCAGCAGAAGTTCGGCGTGCAGGTGCGCGGCTATCTGGCGCAGATCGGCGACGTGACCTGCGAGCTGAAAGACTGGGATCAGGTCGAACAGAACCCGTTCTTCTGCCCGGATCCGGACAAGCTGGAAGCGCTGGACGAACTGATGCGCGCGCTGAAAAAAGAGGGCGACTCCATCGGCGCCAAGGTCAGCGTGATTGCGGAGAACGTGCCGGTTGGCCTGGGCGAGCCGGTGTTTGATCGCCTCGACGCCGATCTGGCGCACGCGCTGATGAGCATCAACGCGGTGAAAGGCGTGGAGATCGGTGACGGATTTGCTGTCGTGACCAAACGCGGCAGCGAAAACCGCGATGAAATCACCCCGGAAGGCTTCCAGAGCAACCATGCCGGCGGCATTCTCGGCGGCATCAGCAGCGGCCAACCGGTGATCGCGCATCTGGCGCTGAAGCCGACCTCCAGCATCATGGTACCGGGCCGCACCATCAATCGCCAGGGCGAAGCGGTGGAAATGGTGACCCGCGGTCGCCACGATCCGTGCGTGGGCATCCGCGCCGTGCCGATCGCCGAAGCGATGATGGCAATCGTGTTGATGGATCACCTGCTGCGCCAGCGTGCGCAAAACGGTGATGTGGTTTCCGACGTACCTCGCTGGTAATCGCCATGAAAAACTGGATGTTGGGCCTGGTGGCCTTGACGGCCTCCGCTTCCGCCATGGCGCTGACGCCGTGGCAGAAAATCGACCATCCGGTGGCCGGCGCGCCGCAGGCGGTGGGCGGTTTCGCCAACGGCTGCGTCATCGGCGCGCAGCCGTTGCCGCTGAATTCACCGGACTACCAGGTGATGCGTACCGACCAGCGCCGCTATTTCGGCCATCCGGATCTGCTGGCGTTCATACAGCGCCTCAGCAGCCAAGCGAACCAGAAAGCGCTGGGCACGGTGCTGATCGGCGACATGGCGATGCCGGCCGGTGGGCGCTTCAGCAGCGGCCACGCCAGCCACCAGTCGGGGCTCGACGTTGACATCTGGCTGCAGTTGCCGCGCCAACGCTGGAGCGAGCAGCAATTGCTCAAACCGCAGCCGATCGACCTGGTGTCGGGCGATGGCAAGCAGGTGGTGGCGAGCCAATGGCAGCCGCAAATTGAGTCGCTGATCAAACTGGCGGCGCAGGACGCGGACGTGACGCGCATCTTCGTCAACCCGGCGATCAAGCAGCGTCTGTGCCTGGACGCCGGCGCCGATCGCGCCTGGCTGCACAAGGTGCGGCCGTGGTTCGGCCACCGTGCGCACATGCACGTGCGTCTGCGTTGTCCGGCCGGCAGCCTGGAGTGCCAGGAGCAGGATACGCCGCCGCCGGGCGACGGCTGCGGCGCCGAACTGGCGAGCTGGTTCGTGCCGCATCAGCCGAACGCGAAGCCGGGCAAACCCGTGCCGCCGCCGTTACCGCCGACCTGTCAGGCATTGCTGGATCACCATTTCTCAGCGGAATAACACATGGACTGGTTCGTCATTGGCCCCGAGATGCTCGGGGTGTTGTTTGCGGTAGCGCTGCTGGCGGGGTTTATCGACTCCATCGCCGGCGGCGGCGGGTTGCTGACGGTGCCGGCCCTGCTGGCGGTGGGGGTTCCTCCGGCGCAGGCGCTGGCGACCAATAAGTTGCAGTCGGTCGGCGGCTCCTTCTCCGCCAGTCTGTACTTCATTCGTCGGCGAGCGGTGAATCTCAACGACCAGAAGCTGACGATTTTTCTGACGCTGATCGGCTCGATCGCCGGCGCCATTTTGGTGCAGCATATGCGCGCCGATTTGCTGCGGCAGATGTTGCCGCTGCTGGTGATCGGCATCGGTCTCTATTTCTTGTTGATGCCGCGACTGGGTGAGGAAGATCGTCAACGCCGTCTCGGGGCCTTGCCGTTCGGGCTGGTGGCCGGCGGTTGCGTCGGGTTTTACGACGGTTTCTTCGGCCCCGGCGCCGGGTCATTCTACGCGCTGGCCTACGTGACGCTGTGCGGTTTCAACCTCGCCAAGTCCACGGCGCACGCCAAGGTGCTGAACTTTACCTCCAACGTCGGCGGGCTGGCGCTGTTCATCATCGGCGGCAAGGTGGTGTGGAGCATTGGTCTGGTGATGTTGGTGGGGCAGGTGCTGGGGGCGCGTTTGGGCGCGCACATGGTGCTGACCCGCGGCCAGAAATTGATTCGGCCGATGATCGTGATCGTCTCGCTGGTGATGAGCCTCAAGCTGCTGTACGACAATCACGGCGCGGAAATTCAGCAGTGGTTGACCGCCTTGGTGCACGGTTAAAGATGAAGAGGGGGCGTTGCTTACGCGCCCTGTCTTATCGGGTATAATGGCCTCTTTATTTTTGTGGTTATAGAGTTTTTATGTCAGACATGCAGACCCGCCATCACTATGAGCAGCTGATCGAGATCTTCAATCGGTGCTTCAGCGATGACTACAACACCCGCCTGGTGAAGGGCGACGACGAACCTATCTACCTGCCGGCCGACGACGAATTGCCGTATCACCGCATCGTGTTCGCCCACGGCTTCTACGCCAGCGGCCTGCATGAAATCTCGCACTGGTGCATCGCCGGTGAAGCGCGCCGCCAACTGGTGGACTTCGGTTACTGGTATTGCCCGGACGGGCGCGACGCGCAAACCCAGAGTGAATTCGAAGCGGTGGAGATCAAACCGCAGGCGCTGGAATGGATGTTCTGCGTGGCGGCCGGTTTCCCGTTCAACGTCAGCTGCGACAACCTGAACGGCGACTGCGAGCCGGATCGCATCGCGTTCCAGCGCAAGGTGCGCGCCCGGGTATTGATGCTACTGGAGCAGGGAATACCCACACGGCCTGCGCGCTTTATTCAGGCGTTGCAATCGTTCTACAATACGCCACCGCTGGCGGCCGAGCATTTTCCGTATCCGGAAGATCTCAACTGACGCCACAGCCCGTTATTTAATGAGGAAATTTGATGATCGCAGAATTTGAAGCGCGCATTTTGGCGCTGATTGATGACATGGTAGAGCACGCCAGCGATGATGAACTGTTTGCCGGTGGCTACCTGCGCGGTCATCTGACGCTGGCGGTGGCCGAAGCGGAAGAGCAGGGCGAGCATACTGCCGAAGCGCTGAAAGCGCGGGTGGAAGAGAGCCTGCACAAGGCGATCGCCGCTGGGGAACTCTCGCCGCCGGATCAGATTTTGGTGCGCGGCATGTGGGAAAACCTCTATCAGGCTGCCACCCCAGCCGCCTGACCGCCATGCCGGGGCGCGTCGCCGCGCCCCTCATCCATGAATTAAACCGCACGTCCTTTCAGTAACTTTCGCACCCACATTCGATTCGGATTCAACGCCGCCAGCAGGCGCGCGTCGCCCGGTAACGGTTCGCCGAACAGCTGCGCCGCCAGAATTTCCGCCGCCAGCGGCGCCGAACACAGCCCGCGCGATCCCAACCCACCGATAGCGAACAGGCCGGGATAGACCGGCGCATTGGCGACGGTTTCGCCGCGCTGGTTCTGCCGCTGCAAATCCTGATACTGCGTCAACGTGGCCTGATAGTCCGGCAGCGCGCCGACCATCGGCAAATGATCGCGGGTGGCGCTGCGCACGCCGCAGCGCGCCTGATGAGCGCTGACGTCCACTTGCTGCGGCCAGGCCTGCTCCGGCAGGCAGCGCAGCAGGCGTTCACGGTTTTCCTGTTGCTCCTGCTCGCGGTAGTCGGTGGTGATGTCGCCGCGCTGGTAGCTGGCGCCAATGCAGTGGTGGCCGTTGTTGGCATTAACCGGCGTCAGGTAGCCGTCGTAACACAAGACCTGTTTCAATTGACCGAGGGCCGGCGAGCTTGGGATATGCGACACCTGTCCGCGTACCGAATACAGCGGCAGGGCTTCCGTCGGCGCCAGTTCGGCCAGCCGATGGCCATTGGCCAGGATCACCGTCGCATGGCTGCGGCTTTCGCCGTGGGCGAAGTCGATGCGCCAGCCGTTTTCTTCCTGCGTCAGCCTCTGTGCATCGTGCCGGTAGTGGCAGACCAAGCCCTGGCGCTGCGCCAGCGCGAGAGCGCCGCGCGTCAGCTCGGCCGGACAGAGCCAACCGCCTTGGGGATAGGTGATGCCGCCGAAGCCGGTATCGACGCCGCACAGTCCGCTGAGCGTCTCGCGGTCGGCCGCCATCGCCAAGGCCTGCGGCCAGTCGGTTTTCAGCATATTGGCGATCTTAGCGCCGCTCTTGTCGTCATAGGCCAACTGGCTGACGCCGCACCACTGATGATCAAAGGCGACGCCTTGTTGCAACAGCGCGTCGTACTGGCGGCGGGCGAAGGGAAACGCGGCGCTGAAGAAGCTCTCCAGCGCGTCGCCGCTGCCGTTCAGCAACGGATAAATCGCCCCCTGGCGATTGCCGGATGCCCCCTCCGCCGCCTGCTCATCGGCGCAGTACAGCGTGACGGTGGCACCGCGCCGCAGCAAGGCCAGCGCGGTGAGCGCGCTGGCGACGCCGCCGCCGATCAGGGCGATGTCGGCGGTGTTGTCCGCCGCCGGGCGCCGATACCAGGGCGCCGGATGTGCGGCGGGCTGCGCATCGGCCGGGAGCTCGCCGGCGAGCATCTCACGCTTTTGGCCGAAGCCTTTGCAGCGGTTGACCTGAAAACCGGCCTGTTGCAAGCCACGGCGCACAAAGCCGGCGGCGGTAAAGGTGGCGAAGCTGCCTCCTGGCCGGGCGAAACGCGCCATGGCGGCGAACAGTTGATCGGTCCACATGTCGGGATTTTTTGCCGGCGCGAAACCGTCGAGGAACCAGGCATCCACCTGGTTATTCATGCTGGCGTCAAACTGCGGCAGCAGGTCGTTGACGTCGCCGAACCACAGATCGAGCGTAATGCGGCCTTCGGCCAGCAACAGACGATGGCAGCCCGGTAGCGGCAGCGGCCATTGGGCGCGCAGCTCGTCGGCATAAGGCGCCAGCTCCGGCCAGCGCGCATGCGCCGCCGCCAGGTCAGCCTGCTGCAGGGGGAATTTTTCGAAGCTGATAAAGTGCAGGCGTTGCAGCGCGGCGTCCGGCTCGGCCTGGCGGAAGCCGGCGAAGGCCTGCCACAGCGTGAGGAAATTGAGCCCGGTGCCGAACCCGGTTTCCGCCACCACCAACAACGGACGCGGGTGGGTGGCGAAACGTTGCGGCAGCCGATTGCCGTGCAGGAAGACGTAGCGGGTTTCTTCCAGCCCATCCTGATTGGAAAAATAGACGTCATCAAACTGTTTCGAAACAGGTGTACCCTGTTCGTTCCAGGTTAGCGTTGCGGTTTGGATGGGGGCGTGATTCACGGTCAATGGCTCGAAATTCAAGGGATGCCGCGAATTCTAACGGCGCTGGCGCCCCGGCGCAAACTGGACAACAATAAAGCTGAAAAACGCTGATCGGACTTGTTCGGCTTACATCTGTACGCTAAAGTGCGATGCAAAATCCCGTAGGTAAATAGTGGAAGAGGTATTGAATGAAACGTGCAGTGATTACTGGCCTGGGAGTTGTCTCCAGCATTGGTAATAACCAGCAGGAGGTCCTGGCAAGCCTGCAGGAAGGACGTTCTGGGATCACTTTCTCCCAGGAGCTGAAAGATTCCGGCATGCGTAGTCACGTATGGGGGCAAGTTAAGCTCGACACGACCGGCCTGATCGACCGCAAGGCAGTGCGTTTCATGAGCGATGCTTCCATTTATGCCTTCCTGGCGATGCAAGAAGCGATCGCATCTTCCGGCCTGAAGGAAGAAGAGTATCAAAACAACCCGCGTGTAGGCCTGATTGCCGGTTCCGGCGGCGGTTCTCCGCGCTTCCAGGTGTTCGGCGCCGATGCGATGCGCAGCCCGCGCGGCCTGAAAGCGGTTGGCCCGTACGTGGTGACCAAAGCCATGGCTTCCGGCGTTTCCGCCTGCCTGGCAACGCCGTTCAAAATCCATGGCGTGAACTACTCCATCAGCTCCGCTTGCGCGACCTCCGCGCACTGCATCGGCAACGCGGTTGAGCAAATTCAGTTGGGCAAACAGGACATCGTGTTCGCCGGCGGCGGTGAAGAGCTGTGCTGGGAAATGGCCTGCGAGTTCGACGCGATGGGCGCGCTGTCCACTAAGTACAACGACACGCCGGAAAAAGCCTCCCGCACCTACGACGCCGATCGTGACGGTTTCGTCATCGCCGGCGGCGGCGGCATGGTGGTGGTTGAAGAACTGGAGCACGCGCTGGCGCGCGGTGCGCACATCTACGCAGAAATCGTTGGCTACGGCGCGACTTCCGACGGTGCCGACATGGTTGCCCCTTCGGGCGAAGGCGCAGTGCGCTGCATGAAGATGGCGATGCAGGATCTGGATGCGCCGATCGACTACATCAACGTGCACGGCACCTCTACGCCGGTAGGCGACGTGAAAGAGCTGGGCGCTATTCGTGAAGTGTTCGGTGACAATACCCCGGCCATCTCCTCCACCAAGGCGATGACCGGTCACTCGCTGGGCGCCGCGGGCGTGCAGGAAGCGATTTACAGCCTGCTGATGCTGGAGCACGGCTTTATCGCGCCGAGCATTAACATCGAAACCCTGGATGAGCAGGCGGCCGGCATGAACATCGTGACCCAGCCGACTCAGCGCGAGCTGACCACCGTGATGTCCAACAGCTTCGGTTTCGGCGGCACCAACGCCACCCTGGTGATGCGCAAATTGGCGAAATAATTCCGCCGGCGCGTCACTTCGCTATCAAGCCCGCGTTTTCGCGGGCTTTTTACTGCTCAAAGCCCGCCGGGCGAGCGCTCGGAGTTTTCCCAAATCACATCCCCTGACACATCATTACCTCGCCATTACACGCGTTGGGCATACAATAGCCAGGTAGCGTGATTATCGCTCGGCGTAGCTTTCTAAAGTGATCGAACATTGAGGCAAGAAGTATGAAAAAGTTAATTGCGGTTGGGTTACTGTCGGCCGTGTTGGCCGGATGCGCCACCGATTCTCCCTGCGTGCCGGTCTACGATGACCAGGGGCGTCTGGTGCACACCAACACCTGTATGAAGGGCACCACTCAGGATAACTGGGAAACCGCGGGCGCGATCGCCGGCGGCGCGGCGGCGGTTGCCGGTCTGACCCTCGGTATCATCGCGCTGACCAAGTGATCGGCGCGGAACAGGAATAAGCCCGGCCATTGCGCGCCGGGCTTTTTTATCTCACTGCACCAAAAACGCTTTGAATTGCGGCGTCATCACGGCGCTGAAACCGTCGTCGGTTTTGCTGATCAGGTAGACCGCCAGCCCTTTCTCTTCGGCGAGCTGCAACGCTTTCTCCGGGCCCAGCACCATCAAGCCGGTATCCCAGCCGTCGGCCTCGAGCGCAGTGGGGGCGATCACCGTGGCGGAAACCAGCCGGTGGTTGATCGGCCTGCCGGTGGTCGGATCGATGACATGGGAGTAGCGCTGGCCGTTTTGTTCAAAGTAGTTGCGGTAGCTGCCGGCGGTGCTGATGCCGTAACCGTGCAGATCCACCAGCGCCTGCACCGCATTTTCACGATCGGTCGGCTTTTGGATCGCTACCCGCCAGGGTTTGCCCTGGCCGTTGACGCCGCGTGAAGAGACCGCGCCACCGACCGATACCAGGTAGTTGGTAATGCCGTGACGGTTCATCAGGCGCACCAACTCATCCGCGCCATAGCCTTCGCCCAGCGTCGAGAGATCGACATACATGCCCGGGAGATCTTTTTGCAGCCACTCCCCGCGACTGTCGCTGATCAGCTTCAGGTGCTGCAGGCCGGTGTTCTGCTTCGCCGCGTCGATCTGCGCCTGTTCCGGCACCTTGACCGGATGCTTGTCTGGGCCGAACCCCCACAGGTTCACCAGC
This sequence comes from Serratia bockelmannii, assembly GCF_008011855.1. GTDB lineage: Bacteria > Pseudomonadota > Gammaproteobacteria > Enterobacterales > Enterobacteriaceae > Serratia > Serratia bockelmannii. The sequence continues at coordinate 1,367,682 of NZ_VOUX01000033.1, read as the reverse complement.
GGGCCGACGGTGATGTCCATGGCGCCGCCGGTATCGCGGCCGATACGCTGGGCCATCAACACGATGTCCGCCATGCCGCGCGGGATAGGCTGCGGCTCGAGGTTGGCGCTGCGGTTAAACCGCGACAGCACCGAATCGGCGCGGTAGGTAGAGATATCGTCGTTGGCCCGTTCGAGCACCGTGTCGATCTGCCGCTGCAACTCTTGTTTGCCGATCGCGACGTCACCGCTGACCTTAACGCTGTAGAAGGTGCCCATGGTCTTGCCGTCGATATCGATTTGCGGGCGAGAGGCTGCATCGTCGCAGGCGGCGAGCAGGGCGCATAAGGCGCTGAGCAACGCCCCTTTGGCGAACAGGGAAGCCATAACATGTCCTTTGAAAACGAGAAAGCCGCTACAAATAAAGTAAAGCGCGGCAAATGGAAAGCGGATAAAGGTAAAATAGCATTTTGCTGGCGTTGCGGCTGCGCCTGAGCTAACGTCTCGCTCATGCTTTTCGCTGAGGTTTCAAGCTGCCACCATGAGTGCAACCGCCATTTCCCGGCTTATCCATCCCTTTGTCAAAGATCGCTTCTTGCATGTATTGCTGCTGGCCGGCGTGGCGATGTTCGTCTTTCATCCGCAGCCATTGGCGGCGTTGGGCGGCTTTATCGACGGCCGTACCCTCATCACCCTGCTGGGGCTGATGCTGCTGACCAAAGGCGTTGAGGTTAGCGGCTACTTCGATTTTGTCGGCCGCAAGATTATCAACCGCTTGCACAGCGAACGACGGCTAGCGCTGTTCCTGGTGTTTTCCGCCGCGCTGCTGTCGTCGTTTCTGACCAACGACGTGGCGCTGTTTATCGTCATTCCGCTCACCATCACGCTGAAAAAGCTGTCGGCGCTGCCGGTTGGCCGCTTGATCATCTTCCAGGCGCTGGCGGTGAACGCCGGTTCGTTGCTGACGCCGATCGGCAACCCGCAAAATATCCTGCTGTGGAGCCGCTCCGGCCTCTCTTTCCTCGGTTTCATCGGCCAGATGGCGCCGTTTGGCGCCGCAATGATGTTGAGCCTGCTGGCGCTGACCTGGTTCAGCTTCCCGGCGCGCGACATCGTGAAAACGCCGAATACCGAGGGGTATCCGTACCAGCGGCCGCTGTTGCTGAGCTGCGTAGGGCTGTATGCAGTTTTCCTGCTGTGTCTTGATTTCGATCTGCCGTTGTACGGGCTGCTGGCGGTGTTCGCCGGTTTCTTGCTGCTGGCGCGCCGGGTACTGTTGCAGATCGACTGGAGTCTGATTTTCGTGTTCGCCGCCATGTTCATCGATGTCGGCCTGTTTACCCGCTTGCCGCCGCTTCAGCCGGCATTTGCCGCCATCGCCGGGCTGAGCGAGGGGAGCGTGTATGCGTTGGGGGTTGGGCTGTCGCAGATCGTCAGTAACGTGCCGGCCACCATTTTGTTGCTCAACTATGTGCCTTCCAGCCCGCAGCTGGCGTATGCGGTTAACGCCGGTGGCTTCGGGTTGGCCATCGGATCGCTCGCCAACCTGATTGCGCTGCGCATGGCGGGGGAGCGCAAGATCTGGTTGCGCTTCCACTATTACTCGCTGCCGCTGCTGGCGTGGGCTGCGCTGGTCGGCTGGCTGTTGAGCTAACTCTGATTACCGCTCTGCCGGGCGGCCAACAGGCAAATGCTGCGGGTCACCTGGTAGGATTTCACGAAGGCGCTGACGGGTAAAAACTCGAAGCGCGAGTGGAAGTTATGCGCGCCGGTGAAGTAATTGGGCGTCAGGATGCCGCGGCTGGAGAGCGCCGCGCCGTCGGTGCCGCCGCGCATCGGGATCACCTTCGGCGGGATGCCGTGGGCGGCAAGGGCGCCGAAGATCAGATCGATGGCGCGCCGATCTTCGCCGATGGCGTTGCTGATGTTGCTGTAAATGTCGCTGATGCTGCAGCTGACGTTGGCGCGCGGATAGTTGGCCGCCACCTGACGCACCGTCTCCTCAAGGCGAGCTTTACGCGCCTCGAAGGTTGCGCTATCGAAGTCTCGAATCGACACCTTCAGCGTCGCCTGATTGGCATTGGCGGCCAGATCCGTGAACCAGAAATAGCCCTCGCGCCCGTCGGTGTGTTCCGGAGTATCCTGCACGTCGAATCGGTTGATGATGTCGTTGGCGATGCGTATCGGGTTGATTAACACGTTTTTCGCCGACATCGGGTGGGCAGTCACCCCCTCGATGCGGATCTCCGCCGACGCCGCGTTGAAATTCTCGTACACCACTTCGCCCAGCTCGCAGCAGTCGATGGTGTAGGCGAAATCGACGGGGAAACGCTGCAGATCCAGCGCCTTGGCGCCGCGCAGGCCGATTTCTTCGTCCGGTACGAACGCCACCACGATATCGCCGTGGCGATCGGCCGCGGTCAGGTTGGCCAGCAGCGTCATCACCACGGTGACCGCCGCCTTATTGTCGGCGCCCAGCACGCTGGTGCCGTCGCTGAACAGGATCTCTTCGTTCCGGTAGGGCAGGATCTCCGGATGCTCGGCGGTACGCAGCCAGATGTCCTGCTCGGCGTTCAGGCATAAATCCTCGCCGGTGAAGCGCAGGCGCTGCGGATGAATCTCGGGCGACAGGCCGACGTCCACGGTGTCGATATGCGTGATGAAGCCGATGCGCGGCGCGCCGGGTTGGGTGCCGGGCTTGCGGGCGGTGACGGTAGCGTGTTCGTCTATCTGCACCTCGGCCAGGCCGAGCCGGTGCAGCTCGTCCGCCAACAGTTGCGCCATCTCATGCTGCCCCGGCGTGCTGGGCAGGGCGGTTGCGGCGGCGTCGCTCTGGCTGGTCACCGCCAGATAGCGGAAGAAACGTTCGGTAAGCTGTTCGGCAATAGGGCTGGTCATCGGAACTCCTCGCGGTTGGCAATCTACCGGTTTTAAAACGAAATCAGCCGATTGTCCAACGGCGCAATGCGTAAACCGCCAGAATGCGAAGCATCGCGCAGAAACGAAAAATAGCGGTGCAACTAGGAAATAGTCGCAGGTTTCTGCGGCAAAATCGGTGTTAGCTGTGGGCCGGGAAGCGCCTACATAACACTTATCTGTCCCTCAAGGAGAATTCATGCACACCGGTCACGCTCTGCTTATCACTTTACTGTCCCTGGGCATCTCTCACAGCGCCTGGGCGTCCGCCGATACCGGGCATGCCAACAGCAACGCCAACAGCCGCGAAGTGGCCAGCGCGTTGGGCGGCCTGAAGAACAAAACCTACGAGCTGGAGCAGGCGCCGAAGATCCGCGTCGCCAGCTTCAATATCGCCGCCGGCAAGGTCAGCGACATGACCGCCATCGCCAAGGCGATTCGCGCGATGAACGTCGACGTGGTGGCGCTGCAGGAGGTGGATAAACTCACCGCCCGCAGCGGGCGCGTCGATCAGGCGGCGGAACTGGCGAAGCTGACCGGCATGCAGGCGGTGTTTGGCCGGGCGATCGATTTCGACGGCGGTGAATATGGCCTGGCGTTTCTCTCGAAGTATCCGCTGCACGACGCCGTGATCTATCCGTTGCCGTCCGGCCAGCGCGAACAGCGCATCGCCTTCAGTGCCAAAGTTGACGTGCCGGAGTTCCCGGCGCCGATCACCCTGTTCAACGCACATCTCGATACCAAGGAAGATCCGACGATGCGTCTGGATCAGGTGCGGGAGCTGAACGATCGCGCCATCGAAGTGCGCGGCATCAAGCTGCTGTTCGGCGACATGAACGATGTGCCGGGCAGCGTGACCTGGCTGGAGCTGAGCCGCTATTGGAACGACATCATGCCTAACAGGCAGGACGGCCGCAGCTGGCCGGCGGAAAACGCCGAGATCAAGGTGGATTACATCTTTAGCGGCAATGCGCAGCGTTGGCATCTGGACAGCCTGACGGTGCCGAACGCCAGCGGTGATTGGAACGGCGTGCACTGGCCGGCGGTGAGCGACCACCTGCCGCTGGTGGCGGAGATGCGCCTGACCGAGCAATAAGCCGGCCGGCGTCTCTCCGGGGCAGGGCTAAGCCGCGGCGATCCGCGCCAGCCGCTCGACGGCGCTGCGGATCTCGCCCGGCGTCAGGGACGAAAAACCCAGCAGCCAGCCATCGCGCTGGGCCTGAACCGTTTGGTATTGCGCCGTTAACCCGGGCGTAAGGACGCCGAGCCGCCACGCCTGCTGGCTGAGCGCCGCCTCTCGGCCGGGCGGCAGCCAAACGCTGAGCTGCAGGCCGCCGGCGGCGGGAACGGCCGTGGCGAAGTGGCTCAGCTTTTCGCGCACTTCCGTCAGCAGCACATCGCGCCGGCTGTGGTAGAGCTGGCGCATGTAGCGAATATGCGCGGCGAAGTGCCCCTGGCGGATGAACTCGGCGGTTACCGCCTGCATCAATTGCGCGCTGTGGCCGTCATAGACCGTGCGCGCGGTGACGAAGGGAGCGACCAGCGCGGGTGGCACGATCAGGTACGCCAGCCGCAGCGAAGGGAACAACGATTTGGAGAAGGTGCCGAGATAGAGCACCCGGCCATGGCGATCCAAGCCTTGCATCGCCGGAATCGGCAGCCCGTCGTAGTGAAATTCGCTGTCGTAATCGTCCTCAATGATCCAGGCCTGTTGCCGCTCCGCCTGCGCCAGCAACGCCAAGCGGCGTGCCAGGCTGAGCGCCGCGCCGGTCGGGTATTGGTGCGAGGGCGTCAGATAAATCAAACGTGGATCGGGCAAGGAAGGTTCTGCTTGCAGGCCGTCGCCGTCTACGGCCACCGGCGTCAGCGCGGCGCCGGCGCTGATAAAGGCGTTTCTCGCCCCGGCGTAACCCGGCTCTTCCATCCAGACGCTGTCGCCGCCGTCCAGCAGCAGCGTGGCGATCAGCTGCAGCGCCTGCTGCGAACTGGTCAGCACGATAACCTGGCTCACATCGCAGACTACGCCGCGCGTTTGGTTGACGTGGGCAGCAATGGCTTCGCGCAGCGGCAGATAGCCCTGCGGGTCGCCGTAGCGCAGCAGGCTTTCTCCCTGCAGGCGCAGGCGTTGAGCGGTCAGCTGCTTCCACAGGGCCAGCGGAAACGCGCGCAGGTCCGGCGAGCCGGCAGCGAAGGCTTGAGGATGCTGCGGATCGCGGCAGCCGCCGGTGTGCACGATCTGTTGGCCGCGCAGCGAAAGGCGCGGCATGGCGGTGCGGGTCGCCGGCGGCGGCGATTTGGCGATGCGGATAGCCACAAATGTGCCCTGGCCGACGCGGCGCTGCAAATACCCCTCCGCTTCCAACTGGCCGTAGGCTGCTTCGACGGTCACCCTTGAGAGGCTCAGATCCACAGCCAGCACTCGGCTGGAGGGCAGGCGTTGCCCAATGCTCAATGCGCCGTGGTGGATGGCTTGCCGCAATGCCGCGCACAGACGATCGCGCAGCGTGCCGATGGCCTGGGGCGATTGCTGAAACAGCGTGATCAGCGTGTGCCGCATAATGGGTCTTATCATGAGTAAAAAATGGGTATCAATCATAAGACCAAAATCGGGCACTATTGTCATCTGTCTTGATCAACGGGAGTGAGTGATATGTCGAAAGAATCCTTGGTGCTGGCCTTTCCGCCGGCAGCGCCGGAAGAGAGCCTGGCCTATCTGGCGGCTAAACTGAGCCGCTATGCGGATGCCTGGGACGTGGCGGAAGATTTGCGCAATGGCGTGGACGGGATGGTGGTGATCGACACCCGTGCGGAGGCGCTGTACGCCGCCGGGCATATCCCCGGCGCATTCAGCTTGCCGCATCGCCTGATGGATGAAGCCGGCACGGCGCACCTGGATCGCCAAAAGGTGTATGTGACCTACTGCGACGGCATCGGCTGCAACGGTTCCACCAAAGGCGCCTACAAGCTGGCGAAGTTGGGATTTAGGGTGAAGGAGTTGATTGGCGGGCTGGATTTCTGGCTGCGCGACGGCCATCCGTTGGCCATCGGCGAACTGCCGGGGTCACTGCGCGATCGGGCGGCCGCAGCGGACTGCGGCTGCGCCTAAGGCGTTAAAACACCAGCGCCAGCACCACGGCCAACGCCAACAGCAGCAGGATCAGCGCCACGGCGGGCTTACTCAGCGCTTTTTGCAGCGGCAGAGGCAGGGCGGCGATCAGCGGGTTGAGCAGCGGCTGCGGTTCGATAGGGGGGCTGGCGATCGGCTGTGCCTGGCCGGCTTTCTCCAGACGGCGGGCAAACAGCTGATGAATGGCGTCGCTCATTTGCGGATGCGTCAGCGGCGCGTTGGCGCCGCAGTTGAAGCGCGTCTGGCAATAGCCGTTCATCTGCTGCAGTTCTTGCTCATCCGCCGGCTGTTTGAGCGCCGCCAGCAGGTTGTTCAGCGTTGGCGCGTTCTGCGGGCTGAGCGCCACCTTCACCTGTAAAAACTGGTTCAGCAGCTGGAAGTGGCGCGCCGGCAGCGGATCGTTGGTTTTCACGCCCGCCAGATCGAACAGCGTTTGCCAAATTTTAGCCGGCGCTTCACCGGTCGCGGCGCTGAGTTTGGTGACCTGCTGCTGCAGGCTTTGATGCTCTGCGGGCAGCAGCGGGCGATCGCTGGTGGCGGTTTGCTGCGGTTGGGGAATGGTCAGGCCGCCGGTCTGCAACAGATTCAGCACCTGCTGCAGCTGTGGTGGGCTTAACTGGCTCAACACCGTATGGCCGAACCGTTGACGAATAAAGTCACTGACCGCCTGGCGGTTGTTGCCCAGGGGCAGTAATTCGGCCAGCTGTTGCAGCAGTTGGCGCCCGGCATGGTTTTGCTGCGCCTGCGTCAGGCGCGTTTGCAGCAGCTGTTCCGCCGGTTGAAAATGGCGCGCCAGCAGTTCGCCGCCTTTGTCGGCGCCGAGATCGTGACGCAGAGACGCCCAGATCTCCGCCGATTTTACCGGGCTGAGCGTCATGATTTTCACGATCAGTTTTTCCAGCGTTGTGCGCTGCGCCGGAGAGAGGGGTTGATCGTCAGTGGCCGCCGTTTTGCCCGGGGAAGGGGGGCGCTCGCCGGCGATTGGGGTGCCCGGCCCACTCAAAGGTTGCATATCACCAGTCCTTCGCTGTGTATCCCCGCAGTGTGCCTGGAGGAGAGAATCGTCATCGTACCCGGCGAAAAGCGCAGGCTTACCCTCTATGATACCTGTAATTCGCCGCCATCAATACCGCCGCTCAGACATTTCTTTACCGACAAAACGTTGCTAATCGCGTCTGCGCCGCTAAGATAACCCCAGATCTGAACATGAGGATGGCATGGTTAAACGGCAGCGGATTGCAAAATGGTTTTTATGCCTGGCTTGCCTGGTGGTGCTGACGTGCATGACCCAGCGCATGGCGGGCCTGCATGCGCTGCAGCAAACGCTGGGGATCCCGGCCGCTACCGCCGTTCAGTCCAGTGATGCCGCCGCCGAAGCGCAGCCGACGCCCTGTGAACTGAGCGCCAAATCATTGCTGGCCGCGCCGCCGGTAATGTTCGAAACCGTGCTGTTCGGGCTGGGTCTGCTGCTGGCTCTGTTGGCGCCGACCATTGCCGCGCGTCTGCGCATTCCTCCTCCTCGCGCCATTTCTCCGCCCACCCTCAGGGTGCACCTTCGATTATGCGTCTTCCGTGAATGAGTTAATCGCCCGTTTTTCGCGGTGAATTAATCATTTATGGAGAATTAACATGTTGAAAATTATCAGGCTGGCCTGCGCTTGCCTGTTTATGCTGTGGCTGCCCGCCTTGCAGGCGGCGGACAGCGGCTGGCTGCAAAATCCGGCCAACGATCATGCCAAGGTGCGGCTGCGCGCCGACACGTCACAGCCGGGAGAGACCCGTCTGCTGCTGTCGGTCGAGCTGCAAAAAGGCTGGAAAACCTACTGGCGCTCTCCAGGCGAAGGCGGCATCGCGCCGGCTATCGTCTGGCAGGGCAACCCGCCGCCCGCAACCTGGCACTGGCCGACGCCGCAGCGTTTCGAGGTGGCCGGCATTTCCACCCAGGGCTATCACGATCGGGTCACGCTGCCGATCGTGATGCCAGGCCAGGTGTCCGGCCCGCTGGCGGGCACCCTGACGCTGTCCACTTGCAGCAATGTCTGCATTCTGACCGACTACCCGTTCAGCCTGGATCTGACTACGCCGAACGATCCGCTGTTTAACCACGATTTCGCGCAGGCGATGGGGCAGGTGCCGATCGCCGCTGGGTTGGCGGAAAGCGTCAAGGCCGGTTACCGCAGCGGCGAGCTGCAGATTTCCGCCGAACGTGCCGCCGGTTGGCAGCAACCCGCGCTGTTCTTCGATACGCTAGCGGATGCCGATCTCGGCAAGCCGCAGGTCGAGACCGACGGTGCTCAGCTGTTGGCGCGAGTGCCGGTCAGCGACGGTTGGGGCGATGCGGCGCCGGATCTGCGCGGCAAAACGCTGACGTTGGTGATTGACGACGGCGGCATGGCGCAGCAGATTACGCTGCCGATTGGCGATCCGCTGGCCGCGCCTGCCGGTGCGGCGTTCCCGTTATGGCAAGCGGTATTGATGGCGCTGGCGGGTGGGTTAATCCTCAACCTGATGCCGTGCGTGCTGCCAGTGCTGGGCATCAAGCTCGGTTCTATCCTGCAGGTGGAGCATCGCGATCGGCGCAGCGTTCGTTTGCAGTTCCTGGCGTCGTCGCTGGGTATCGTCGCCTCGTTTATGGCGTTGGCCTTGCTGATGACGCTGCTGAGACTCGGCAACCACGCGCTTGGCTGGGGCATTCAGTTCCAGAATCCGTGGTTTATCGGCTTTATGGTGCTGGTGACGCTGCTGTTCAGCGCCAACCTGTTTGGCCTGTTCCATCTGCGCCTCTCATCCGATCTGAATACCTCACTGGCCACCCATAACGGGCACGGTCTGAGCGGCCATTTCTGGCAGGGCGCGTTCGCTACGCTACTGGCGACGCCGTGCTCGGCGCCGTTTCTCGGCACGGCGGTGGCCTTCGCGCTGGCGGCGTCGCTGCCGGTGCTGTGGGGCATGTTCATCGCACTCGGCATCGGCATGAGCCTGCCGTGGCTGCTGATCGCCGCCTGGCCTTCGCTGGCGCTGCGCTTGCCGCGCCCCGGCCGCTGGATGAATACCGTCAAGCTGGCGATGGGGTTGTTGATGCTGGCGTCGTCGCTGTGGCTGCTGAGCCTGCTGAGCAATCATATCGGCGTGCAGGCCACGCTGTGGCTGGGGGCGCTGGCGCTGCTGGCGTTGCTGCTGGCAGTATGGCGTCAGCAGGGAGCACGGTTAGCGGCCAAGCTGGCGGCGGGCACGTTGGTGCTGGCTGGCGTGGCCTTGTTGGCCGGCTCGCTGACCGCCGGCCTGTGGCGCCAACCGTTGCAGGATCGGGTGCAGTGGCAACCGCTGAGCGAACAGGCGATTGCCGAGGCGCTGGCCCAGCATAAGCGGGTGTTCGTCGACGTGACCGCCGACTGGTGCGTGACCTGTAAAGCCAACAAATTCAATGTGCTGCTGCGCGATGACGTACAGCGCGCGCTGAGCGCCGACGATGTGGTCGCGCTGCGCGGCGACTGGAGCCGCCCGTCGGCCGACATCAGCGCCTTCCTGCAAAAGCGCGGCAGCGTCGCCGTGCCTTTCAACCAAATCTATGGCCCCGGCAGCCCGGACGGCGAGGTGTTATCCCCGCTGTTGACCCGTGACGCCGTGCTGCAAACGCTCTCCCATGCCAAAGGAACCGAACAATGAAAAAGCTACTGATTTTACTGATGATCATCGCCGCCCCGGCGTGGGCCGCCGAGCCTTTCACCCCGGCGCAAGAGGCGCGCATTAAAGAGATGATCCGCGAAACGCTGGTGTCCAACCCGGACATTCTGGCGCAGGCGGTGGACGCCTGGCAGCAGCAGACCGCAGGCCAGCAAATCAGCCAGGCTATCAAGCAGAATGCCAAAACGCTGTATCAGGATCCGGCCAGCCCGCGCCTGGGCGCCGCCAACGCCAAACTGACGCTGGTGACCTTTACCGACTATAACTGCCCGTACTGCAAGCGGTTTGATCCGATGCTGGAGAAGATCGTCAAGCAATACCCGGATGTGGCGCTGGTGGTGAAGCTATTGCCGTTCAAGGGCGAAAGCTCGGTCAGCTCGGCGCGCGTGGCGCTCACCACCTGGCAGCAGCATCCGGATCAATTCTGGGCTTTGCACCAGCGGCTGATGGCGAAAAAGGGCTTCCACGACAAGGCCAGCATCGCCGCCGCGCAGGAGAAAACCGGCGTCAAGGCGGTGGCTCCGAGCGAACAAAGCATGACCACGCTGCGCACCAATATGGAATTGGCGGAACAATTGGGCGTACAAGGGACGCCGGCGACGCTGATCGGCGATCAAATGCTGCCGGGGGCGGTGTCCTATGAAGAGCTGGAAACGATGGTGAAGCAGCAGCTGGCGAAGGCCAACCATGGCTAAGCTCAAGCGCTGGGGGCGCGAGTTGCTGCTGCTGGCGCTGATCGTACTGGCGGTGGTCACGGTAATGGATTGGCTGAACGCGCCGCAGGCGCCGCCGGCCTTCGATGCCCAGACGCTGACCACGTTGGACGGTGATCGCGTATCGTTGGCGCAGCTCAGCCATGAACGGCCGCTGCTGGTTTACTTCTGGGCCAGTTGGTGCGGCGTCTGCCGTTTCACTACGCCGGACGTCGCCCGTTTGCAGGCGACGGGCGGCAACGTGCTGACCGTCGCGCTGCGCTCGGGCGACGATACCCAGGTGAAACAGTGGCTGGCACGCAAACGGCTGGCGCTGCCGGTGGTCAACGATCCGGCTGGTACGCTCTCGGCGCAGTGGCAGATTGGTGTGACGCCGACCTTCGTGGTGATCTCGCAGGGCAAAGTGGTGCAGAGTACCACCGGCTGGACCAGTTACTGGGGGATGAAGCTGCGGCTGTGGTGGGCCGCCGTCTAACCGGCGTTTTTCTCTGTTATCACTTCCTCAATCGCCCGGCCCAGCCGGGCGATACCTTCTTCAATCTGCGGCGGCGAGTTGGCGGCGAAGTTTAGCCGCAGACTGTGCGCGCCCAGCTGTTCCTGGGCATAAAAGCATTCGCCGCGCGCGAAAGTGACGCCGTGTCGCCAGGCCACCGGCATCAGTTCGGTGGTGGTTACCGTCGCGGGCAGCGTCAGCCAGATAAACAAGCCGCCTTGTGGCGTTTCGAAACGGCACCCCGGCGGCAACCGCCGTTGCAACGCGTCGATCATCACTTCCAGATGGCGGCGGTAGACGCGCCCGGCGCGCCGCAGCTGCTTGTCGTAACGGCCGACGGTGACGAACGCGTCCAGCGCGCGCTGGATCAGACTGGAGCTGGTGAAGCTGTCGACGTGTTTCAGCCTGGCGAAACGCTGATAGTGTTCGCTGTCCGCCACCAGATAGCCGATGCGCATGCTGGGCAGCAGCATCTTGGAGAAGGTGCTGACGTAGATCACCGCGCCCGGCTGCGCCAGCGCGCGCAGCGACGGCAGCTGCTTGCCCTGGTAACGCAGATCGCCGACGAAATCGTCCTCCAGGATCACCACGCCGGCCTGTTGGGCGATCGCCAGTAGGCGTCGCCGACGCACCTCGCTCAGGCAGCGGCCGGTCGGGTTGTGGAAATTGGGGATGGTGTAGATCAGTTTAGGGCGGTGGCGTTCCAGCAACTCGGGCAATCGTTCGACCAGCATGCCGTGGCGATCGCCGGGCACGGTGACGATATTGATGCGGTGCTGGCGCAGCAGGCCCAGCGCTTCGGCGTAGGTCGGTTCTTCGACGATCACCGTATCGCCCGGCGCCAGCAGGCTTTGCACCACCAGGCTGATGGCATGCTGCGAGCCGTTGGTGATCAGCACCTGTTCCGCCTGCGTGGGGATGCCCTGCGCGCTGAGAATGCGGCTCAGCGTATCGCGCAGCGGGTAGTAGCCGCAGTATTCCCCGTAGCTGAAGGCCTCTTCCGCATGGCGGCTGAGCACCGACAGCAGCACTTTGCGAAACGCCTCCAGCGGAAACACCTTAGGGCTGCCGACGCCGGCGGCGAAGTTGATCAGCCCCTCGGGCAGCGGGGCGTCGGCGTAGCCGTCCAGCCGCGAGGTGAGGGTGGTGAAGCTCTCCAGCGGGAAGGGGGCATCGCTGCTCGGCCGGGCTGGGCGCGTTTGCGCCTGCGGGTGCGCAACATAGGCGCCGCTGCCGCGCCGCTGATGCAAAAAGCCCTTGGCCGCCAGCTCGGCGTAGGCGTTATCCACCGTTAAACGGCTGACCGCCAGCTCGGCCGCCAGCGTGCGCGTCGAGGGCAGCTTGTCGCCATCGACGAACACGCCGGTGAGGATGGCGCGCCGCAGCGCTTCTTCGATCTGTAAATAGAGCGGAACGTCCTGCTCGCGATCTAACGGAATGTGCATGCGAAATTGGCCCGGTTAGGGAGAGAGCTTTTTACTATAACCCATGTCAACGGGGCTTCAAGCGCAGAAAAGTGGCCTGCATGACAACGCCGTAAAGTGGCTATAGTGAGAAAAAATGGCCGAGTTACACTCTGTGCCTGAGTATTTATGTCGCCATTTCTCCGAGGATCTCATGTCATTACCGTCAGGCGTTTCCGCCCGGCCTTTGCTGCCCGGCGCGCGTCTCTTTCAGGGCAGCCGCCAGGGTTACGTCATCGCCATTATCAGCGCCATGCTGCTGGCCTTTACCGCCATCATCATTCGCGCGCTGACCGAGTACTATCACCTGCCGACTTTCGTGCTGGCGTTCTGGCGCGCGGCGCTGGTGGCGCTGGTGCTGTTGCCGCTGCTGTTGGTGGTGAAACCGCAGTGGGCGCGCCTGCGCCGTGAACAGGTATTGTTCTACGCGCTTTACGGGCTGCTGCTGGCGCTGTTCAACAGCCTGTGGACGCTGTCGGTGGCGCTGAACGGCGCATCGGTGGCGACCATTCTGACCTACTGCTCGGTGGGCTTTACCGTGTTCCTCGGTTGGGTGATGTACAGCGAACGCCTGACGCTGCGCCAACTGCTGGTGATCGCCATCAGCCTGGGCGGTTGTTTCCTGGTCAGCAACGGCGACAGCATGGGCAACCAGCACTTCGACTTGTTGGGGCTGCTGGTGGGGATGCTGTCGGGCATCGGCTATACCCTGTATACCCTCGGCGGGCGGGTGGCCAGCGAACGGGGCTATCCGGTGTGGAACACCATCCTGTACGTGTTCGGTTTTTCGGCACTGTATCAGCTGGTGTTCAACGCGGCGCTGACGGCGTTCCCGCTGGCGGCGTTCCACGGCATGGCCGGCTCTCTGTGGTTCCTGTCGCACGGCACGCAGGGCATTCAGTGGAGCGGCTGGCTGTTGCTGCTGGCGCTGGCCGCCGGGCCGACGCTGTTGGGCTTCGGGTTGTATAACATCAGCCTGAAAACGCTGCCGCTGGCCGTAGCCAACCTGATCCTGTCGTTGGAGCTGGTTTTCACCGCGGCGATCGCCTATTTCCTGCTGGGGGAAAACATGAATCAGCTGCAGCTGCTGGGCAGCGCGCTGGTGATGGGCGGGGTGCTGCTGTTGAAAAGCAAGACCGCCGAGGCGTGATCGGCTACCATTACGCCTCGCAAGAGAGGCGGTAATGATGAATAACCCGAGATTGAAACGAGCGCTTATCGCTTGAATGGCCGTGTTGAGTGAACGACAACACGGCCACAGACATTCCGTTCCGTGGCTTTTATTCCCGTAACAAGAGAATACGCCATGTCCGAAAAACATTGGTCCAAAACCGAGCTGCTGCATCAGACGGTGACCAACCCGAATATCATCGTCAAAGGCACCCACAGCTACTACAGCGACTGTTGGGATAACGGCTTCGAACGCTCGGTAGTGCGCTATCTGCACGGCGACGCGGTCAGCCGGCAATGGCAGCCGCTGGGTGACATAGATCGCTTGCTGATCGGCGATTATGTGTGCATCGCGGCCGAAGCGGTGATCCTGATGGGGGGCAATCACACCCACCGTATCGACTGGTTGAGCCTGTACCCCTTTATGGAAACCATCAAACGGGCGTACCGCCCCAAAGGCGACACCCGGCTGGGGGACGGTTGCTGGATTGGCATGCGGGCGATGTTGATGCCAGGGGTATCGATAGGCGAAGGGGCGATCGTCGCCGCCGGCAGCGTGGTGGTCGGCGATGTTGAGCCTTATGCCATCGTCGGCGGTAACCCGGCGAGGTTTATCCGTTGGCGATTCGCGCCGGAAGTTATCGCGCGGTTGCTTGCGTTACGCCTCTATGACTTGTCCGAGGCGGACTTTGCGGTGATTCAACCTCTGCTCGCCGATGACGATATCGATGCGTTGGAAAGGGGAATTGCGGCCTTGCGCCGTTAACCATAACGGGCGGGGGAGCCCCGCCCGTTTCGCATTACTCGGCCTTGGCCTCGGCCGCCGGTTGGCGGCGTTTACGCATCAGGCGCAGCAGCGGCGGCAGCGCCAGTACCGCGACCGCCAGCACCAGCAGCGTTTGCGCGATGCTGCTGCTCCACAGGATGCCGAATTCGCCGTTGCTGATCGACAGCGCGCGGCGCAGGTTCTGCTCCAGCATCTCACCCAGAACAAAGCCCAGAATCAGCGGCGACATCGGGAAGTGCATTTTGCGCAGGATGTAGCCGAACACGCCCAACCCCACCATCAACAGCAGGTCGAAGGTGGTGCTGTGCACCGCATAAACCCCCACCGCGGAAACTGCGGCGATCGCCGGCACCAGGAACCACAGCGGAATGGTCAGCATGCGGGTGAACAGGCCGACCAGCGGCAGGTTCATGATCAGCAGAATGACGTTAGCGATCAGCAGTGCGGCGATCAGCCCCCAGACGATATCCGGCTGTTCGGTGAACATCGCCGGGCCGGGGGTGATGTTGTACAGCGTCAGCGCGCCCATCATCACCGCCGTGGTGCCGGAACCCGGCACCCCCAGCGTCAGCATCGGAATGAATGAGCCGCAGGCCGAGGCGTTGTTGGCCGCTTCCGGCGCCGCTACGCCGCGGATGTCGCCCTTGCCGAAGGTGTCGCTGTTACCGCTGATTTTCTTCTCGGTCATGTAGGTCAACGCGCTGGCGATGGTGGCGCCGGCGCCCGGCAGAATGCCGACGAAGAAACCGATCACCGACGAGCGCAGGGTCGGGCCGGCGCACTGCGCCGCCTCTTTGCGGTTGAACAGCAACCGGCCGGTTTTACGCACCAGCTTTTGCCCGGCGCTGGTGCTTTCCAGCATCAGCAGGATTTCGCTGACCGAGAACAGGCCGATCACCACCACGATAAACTGCACGCCGTCGGAGAGGTGCACGCTGTCAAAGGTAAAGCGGTAAACGCCGGTGTTGGCGTCGACGCCCACCGTCGCCAGCCCCAGGCCGATCAGCGCCGCCAGCAGCGATTTCAGCGGGTTCTGGCTCATCATGCTGCCGAGGCAGGCGATGGCGAACACCATCAGGGCGAAATACTCCGCCGGGCCGAAGGCCAGCGACCAGCGGGCCAGCAGCGGCGCGAACAGGATGATGCCGCCGATGGCGATCATCGATCCGACGAACGAGCTGACCGCCGAGATGGACAGCGCCACGCCGGCGCGCCCCTGCTGCGCCATCGGGTAGCCGTCCAGCGCGGTCATGATCGCCGCCGCATCGCCCGGCACGTTGAGCAGAATCGACGAGATGCGTCCGCCGTACTCGCAGCCGATATACACCGTCGCCAGCAGGATCAGCGCCGATTCGGCCGGCAGCTTGAGGGCAAACGCCAGCGGCAGCAGGATCGCTACGCCGTTGATCGGCCCGAGGCCCGGCAGCAGGCCGACGATGGTGCCGACGAAGCAGCCGATCAGGGCGATAATCAGGTTCTGCGGCACCAGCGCCACTTCGAACCCTTGGGTCAAATACATCCAGGTATCCATCATCGCTCCCGTTAGCTCAGCCAGATGCCGAGCGGCAGTGTGACATCGAGAAGTTGGTCAAAGGCGTAGTACAGCGCTGCGCCCATGACGACGCCGGAGAGGGCCGCCGCCGGCAGGCTGGCCTGAAACAACAGGCCGATGCTGAACGTCAGCAGCGCGGTCGCCAGCGGAAAGCCCAGCCATTCAAAGCCCCAGGCATACAGCACCAGGGTGATCACCAGCACCAGCAGCCGCTGCAGCACCTTGTGGTGCGGCCAGTCCACCGCCTGTGGGCGGCGCAGCAGCAACAGGGCCGCGCACAGCGCCATCAGGCTGAGGATCGCCAGCGGGAAAGGGCGCGGCCCCAGCGGTTCATAGCTGTATTCGCTTTGAATGCCCCAGCCGATGAACAGCCCGCCGATACACAGCAGCAGCCAAAAGCCGGCAAAAATACGATCGCTCATGGTTTTCCCCTGCGGTTATTTGGCCAGGCCGAACACTTTCGCCTGCTCACGGTATTGGGCAACCTGATTCTTCACGTAGGCGTCCAGCTCTTTGCCGGTCATGTTGAATTCGAACAGGCCGCGCAGATCGCGTTGCTGCTTGAATTCATCGGTCGCCATCATTTTCTGGAAGGTGTCGATCCACCACTGATACTCTTCATCGCTGACTTTCGGCCCGACGTAGAAGCCGCGAATGATCGGCCACACCAGGCTGTACCCCTGTTCTTTGGCGGTTGGAATGTCGGCCAACTGGCCAGGCAAACGTTGTTCGGCATACACCGCCAGCACGCGGATTTTGTCGCCCTGCAGGTAAGGCACCATCTCGCTCAGATCACCGGAAACCGCCTGAATATGATTGCCCAACAGCGCGGTGACCGGCTCGCCGCCGCCTTCGAACGCCACGTAGCGCATCTTGCGCGGATCCACGCCGACTTCGCGCGCCAGCAGCGCAGTTTTCATCCAGTCCTGGCTGCCGATGGAGGCGCCGGCGCCGAACACCACGCTGTTGGGATCTTTTTGGAAGGCGTCCATCAGGTCTTTCAGGGTCTTGTAAGGCGAGTCGGCGCGCACCGCGATCATGCCGTAGTCGGTTCCGACCGCCGCCAGCCATTTCACGTCGTCCACGTTGTAGCGGCCGAACTTGCCCTGGGCCAGATTGAGCAGCGAGCCGCCGGAGAAGGCCACCACGGTGCCGAACTCCGCCGGTCGCTGCGCGACGATGGCGTTGTAGGCCACCGCGCCGACGCCGCCGGGCATATAGGTGACGCGCATCGGTTTATCGATCGCCTTGGTGTCCTGCAACGACACCTGAATCAGCTTGCAGGTCAGATCGAAACCGCCGCCGGGCTTGGCCGGCGCAATACATTCGGTGCGTTTGGGCGCTTCCACGGCAAAGGCCTGAGAGGCTGCCAGCAACAGTGCGGCGGCGGTAAAGGTACGGGTCATTATTTTTTTCATTGTGGCTTGCCCTCGGTATTGTTCTGGTTGTGAATCCCGCAGAGCGCGGTTGCAGGATTGTTAAAACAACAACCTTTCATTTACCTTTCAGTGGCCGGAAAAGTTTCCAGTCTGTGATTAGGGTCTCTTGTCGCCAGTGAATCACGGGTGCGCTACCATAGAAATGCGGGCAGGAACAGGGCGCAAAACCGGCCAAAATCCTGCGTAATATCAGGTTTGCCGTTCTGCTTTCGCGATAAAATCATGATCAGTGAAATGAATAGAGACGCAGTGATATGTTTTCGTTAGGGAAATTATTTGGTGGTAGGGACAGCGCCAAAGTATGCGCGATTAAACGGTTGCCTGAGGTCTATGCGGAGATGGTCGGTGAAACCGGGCAGTGCCGTTTGAAGCGACTGCGTGCCGACGTTGGCGTGTTTGAACTGCATTTCGTCAACGCCGACGGTGAAAAGTATGCCTGCCAGATGACCGCCTGCGTGACCGGCATCGATCTGGTATTTGCCGCCAACAACCGCTCCGTGCTGGTTTCTTCGCCGTTTACCGCCGACAAGCTGCGCCCGGTACTGGACATTGCCGTGGCCGATAGCCCCATTCCGCTGATCTGACATCGTCCTGCGATCGCGCTCTATACGCATAATTGTGTGCCAGCTCCCAAAACTGGCGGCGCGGCGCTCTTTTATCCCCTTATTTTCCATGCCATTCTCTGTTATCGACCTGTTAACAAGCGCGATATTGGCGCCAGGTTGTTCAGATAAATCAATGGAATGGGAACATGCGACTGTTATTGGTTGAAGATCACCCCGAGCTGTCTCACTGGTTGCAAAAGGCGCTGACCGGCGCCGGCTTTGCCGTCGACGTCGCCCCGGACGGCGTGGCAGCGGATCACCTGCTGCTCAACGAACGCTATGCGCTCGCGGTGCTGGATGTGGCGCTGCCGCGTATGAACGGTCTGGATTTGCTGGCGCGCCTGCGCAAGCGCGGGCAGGATCTGCCGGTGCTGCTGCTGACGGCGCGCACCGACGTGGCCGACCGGGTAAAAGGCCTGAATCTGGGGGCGGACGATTACCTCACCAAGCCGTTCGAACTGGACGAGCTGGAAGCGCGTATTCGGGCGCTGCTGCGCCGCAGCGTCGGCGCCCCGCAGCCGGCGTTGCAGTACGGCGCGTTGACCTATCACGACGAAGGCTATTTTCTGCTGGAGAGCAAACCGCTGGCGCTGACGCCGCGCGAGCTGGCGGTGTTGACCGCGTTGATGCACCGGCGCGGCCGCCCGGTGGCCAAGCAACAGCTGTTCGAGCAGGTATTTACGTTGTCCGACGAGGCCAATCCGGAGAGCATCGAGCTTTACGTACACCGCCTGCGGAAAAAGCTGCAGGGCAGCGACGTGGCGATCGTCACGCTGCGTGGCCTGGGTTACAGCCTGGAGCTGTGCGATGCGGTGGTTTAACGCGCCGCGTTCGCTGTTCTATCAACTGCTATTGTTTTTTGGCCTGCCGCTGCTGGCGTTGGGCGGCATCTCTATCTACACCCACTATTTCAGCGCCATGAGCGCCGCCACCCTGGCTTACGATCGCACGCTGCTGGCGTCGGCGCGCACCGTAGCGGAGCGACTGGTGGTGCGCGAAGGCAAGCTGGCGGTTGATGTGCCCTATGTGGTGCTCGACAGCTTCGAGCGCAACATGAACGATCAGCTGTATTACGAGGTGATCTCGCCGCAGGGGAAAAGCATCTCGGGCTATGACGATTTGCCGCCTTTGCCGCCCCATATCCCGCGTTCCACGCTCTACCCGGCGCTGGTGCATTTTTACGATGCGGAATACCTCGGCAGGCCGATCCGCGTGGCGGCGCTGTTTCAACCGGTCAACGAGTCGGGCGTGAGCGGCATGGCGACCATTCTGGTGGCGGAAACCCTGGAGTCGCGCCGTTACCTGGCGCGGCAGATGATGATCGCGGCGCTGCTGAGCCAGGGCACGGTGGTGGCGTTAACCCTGATCCTGGCGTTCGCATTGCTCAAGCGGGTGTTGAAGCCGATGCGTAAGCTCTCCGGTATCATGCTGCGGCGCGATCCGGGCGAGCTAACGCCCTTGCCGCGGGTATTGCCATGGTCGGAGATGCAGCCGCTGCTGGTGGCGTTTAATCGTTACATCGAACGGCTGCGGCTGATGGTGGCACGTCAGGAGCGCTTCAGCGCCGACGCTTCGCACCAACTGCGCACGCCGCTGGCGGTGTTGAAGACTCAGGTAGGGGTAGCGCTGGCCAGTGACCGGCCGCAGCAGTGGCGCGAAAGCCTGCAGGCGATGAGCGCGACGCTGGATAATACCGTGTCGCTGACCGACCGCCTGCTGCATCTTTCACGCCTGAAGGCCAGCGAGCACCAGGCCGATCGTAAGTTGCAACCGGTCAACCTGGCGCAGGTGCTGCGCGACGCCTGCTTTTCCCGCTTGCCGCAGGCGCGCAGTAAACAGATCGATCTCGGGTTCGAAGGCGAGGCGGCGTGTCAAGTGGCGGGGGAGCCGCTGCTGTTGGCCGAGCTGTGCGCCAACCTGCTGGACAACGCGCTGAAATATACACCGCGTCAGGGCATGGTGACCGCTCGCCTCACGCAGGATAAGGCGGCAGGGGAAGGCGTGCTGGAGATAGAAGACAGCGGCCCCGGCATCGCCTTGCAGGACAAGGCGCTGGCGCTGCAGCCGTTTCACCGGCTGGACAACGTGGGCGATCAGCCGGGCGCCGGATTGGGACTGGCGTTGGTGAAAGACATCACCGCGTATCACGGCACCCGCCCGGAGCTGTTGAGCTCTGCCGCGCTGGGCGGCCTGTTGGTGCGGGTGCGTTTCAGGCTGCTGCCTTAAGCCTGTTCTTTGCAGGACTCTGCGTTGGCCGCCGGGGCTTTGGCTTTACGCGTCAGCGGCGTGCGCAGCCGCTGCGACAGGATAACGCCCAGCAGGGTAATGCCGCCGCCGATCA
Source organism: Serratia bockelmannii (assembly GCF_008011855.1). Lineage (GTDB taxonomy): Bacteria > Pseudomonadota > Gammaproteobacteria > Enterobacterales > Enterobacteriaceae > Serratia > Serratia bockelmannii. The sequence continues at coordinate 1,347,414 of NZ_VOUX01000033.1, read as the reverse complement.
GGTGGTAACCGTGCAACTGCTCATGCAGGAACAGCACGGCGATAGCGGCGGTAAACACCGGTGCCAGGTTCATGAAGATCGAGGCGGTGTTGGCGCCCAGGCGCATCACGCCCTGGATCCACAGGAACGGGGCGATGATCGAAGCCGGAATGCCGGCGAACAGCACCAGCGGCAGGTTATGGCCGTTCAAGCCGACATCCTCCGCCATCAGGAAATTAGGCAGTAACAACAGCACGCCGAACAGGATCTGCACGTACAACGATTGCCAGTTCGGCAGCGCGATGGCCCAGCGTTTGGTCAACACGCCATACAGCGCGTACGAGGCGGTGGCGAGCAGCATCATCAATTCCCCTTTGCCGATACCGTGCTGCAACAGCACGCCGGGCTGACCGCCGCTGACCAGCCAGATCAGGCCGCAGAAGGAGAGTATGCTGCCGAGCAGAACGCCGACGGTTGGCGCAATGCGCAGTAGAACGATGCTGATCAGGATGGTCAGCAGCGGGATCAGCGACACGATGATGCCCATAAACAGCGCGCTGACGCTGTGCGCGGCGTAATAGGCCAGGCTTTGGTACAGCACCATGCCCAGCAGGCCGAGGATCATCAGCTTCCACCAGTTGGCGCGCACCTGCGCCCAGTTGCGCAGCACGCCCGGCAGCACGAACGGCGTGAGGGCAATCAGCGCCAGCAGCCAGCGGTAGAGCGAGATGGCCGCCGGATCGATGGCGGTGGCGGAGAGTTTGCTGACGACGGCATTAATCGACCAAATCAGCACGGCCAACAGCGGGAAGAGCATATTCATGATAATTATTCTCAATAACGTCCAACATGCTGGCTAGTCTACGCGTGTCCGGTTTATCATATATAGCGATATCCAGACAAAAATCGGCGTAAACAAGACAAATCACGGGACGAAACCATGCCAGAAATCCGCCATTTCCCCGAGTCGTTGATCCCGGCGCCCAACCCGGTGCAGTTCCGCTGCGAGGAGTTCAACGCGCGCACCGAATTCCAGCCGCACAGCCACACCTGGGGTCAGTTGATGTGGGTTAAAGCCGGGGTGATGGTGCTGCGCATCGGCGGGCAGCGCTTTCTGGCGCCGCCGGAGTTCGTGCTGTGGGCGCCGGCTGGCATCGAACACTCCTGCTATAACCAGCGGCTGGCGCAGTGCCGCATGGTGGACATCACGCCGGCGCTGTGCACCGGCATGCCGGCCGACCCCTGTCTGGTGAGCGTAACGCCGATATTCCGCGCCATCGCCGAGGATTTCTATGCGCGCAAGCAGTACATTCCGCAGGCGGAGGCGGATTTGCGTCTCTGCCAGGTGCTGATCGATCAGCTGCGCCTGTCGCCGCGCCAGCAAACCTATCTGCCGTCGTCGGACGACAAGTTCTTGGCGCCGGTGCTGGAAGCGTTGGAGCATTGTCCGGCGGACAACACCTCGCTGGCGGCGTGGGCGGCTCGGGTCTACACCACCGAGCGCACGCTGTCGCGCCGCTGCCAACAGGATCTGGGCATGTCGTTCAGCGAATGGCGCCAGCGCCTGCGGTTCCTGCATGCCGTCTCCCTGCTCGAGCAGGGCAAGACCGTGCAGGACGTGGCGTTAGACGTCGGCTACAGCTCCGCGTCGGCCTTTATCGTCATGTTCCAGCAGATCGCCGGCACTACCCCTGAGCGCTTTCGCCGTGCCTGATTCAGTGGCACACTATTTCGCAGACAAATAGCCGTAAACCGTCGGAGAACGCAGTGAAAATTCTGGTTGATGAAAATATGCCGTACGCGGCCGAGCTGTTCAGCCGCCTGGGCGAGGTGCAGGCGGTGCCGGGCCGCCCGATCCCGCGTGAGGCGCTGGCGGATGCCGATGCGCTGATGGTGCGTTCGGTCACCAAGGTCAATGAAGCGTTGCTGGCCGGCAGCCGCATTGGCTTTGTCGGTACCGCCACCGCCGGCACCGATCACGTCGATGACGCCTGGCTGCAACGGCAGGGCATTGGCTTTTCCGCCGCGCCGGGCTGCAACGCCATTGCGGTGGTCGAGTATGTGTTCTCTGCCTTGATGCTGCTGGCCGAACGCGATGGCTTCCATCTGCGGGATAAAACCGTCGGCATCATCGGCGTGGGCAACGTCGGTTCCCGCCTGGACGCGCGCCTCAAAGCGCTGGGCGTGCGCACGCTGCTGTGCGATCCGCCGCGTGCCGATCGCGGCGACGCCGGGGAATTCTGGCCGTTGGAGAAGCTGGTGGCCGAGGCCGATGTGCTGACCTTCCATACGCCGTTGAATAAATCCGGCCCATACCATTCGCTGCATCTGGCGGACGCCGACCTGTTGGCGGCGCTGCCGGACAACCGCATTCTGATCAACGCCTGCCGCGGGCCGGTGGTGGATAACGCCGCGTTGTTGCAGGTGCTGGAAAAGGGCAAAAAGCTGAGCACGGTGCTGGACGTGTGGGAACCGGAGCCGGATCTCTCCTTGCCGCTGCTGGCGCGGGTGGATATCGGCACTGCGCACATCGCCGGGTATACGCTGGAAGGCAAGGCGCGCGGCACCACTCAGGTGTTCGAAGCGTTCAGCCACCATCTGGGGCAGCCGCAGCAGGTGGCGTTGGCCTCGCTGCTGCCGGTGCCGGAGTTCAGCCAGATCCGCCTCAACGGGCCGCTGGATGAAGCGCGGTTAAAACGATTGATGCACTTGGTGTATGATGTGCGCCGCGATGATGCGCCGCTGCGCAAAGTCGCTGGGCAACCGGGCGAATTCGATCGCCTGCGCAAGCACTACCAGGAACGCCGCGAGTGGTCTTCGCTGGCCGTGCAATGCGATGACAGCGCCAGCGCCGAGCTGCTCGGCAAGCTGGGCTTTAGCCTGGCGTAGCGCGTAAGGTTGTCTTAAGCCAACGCCGCTACAGTGAGCGGTAAAGATTATCGGGCGGTGATTGCACTGCCCGTCTGCTTTTATGAATGAAATACTCTGGAGAAAACCCGATGTCTGACGGCTGGAATATCGCGCTGCTCGGCGCCACTGGCGCGGTAGGTGAAGCGTTGCTGGAATTGTTGCAGGAACGCCAGTTCCCGGTGGGTGAGCTCTATCCTCTGGCAAGCGAACGCAGTGCGGGCGCCAATGTGCGCTTCAACGGCAAGTCTCTTCTGGTGCAGAACGCCGAAGAGTTCGACTGGTCGCAGGCCCAACTGGCCTTCTTCGTCGCCGGCAGCGACGCTTCCGCTCGCTATGCCGAAGAGGCCGGCAACATGGGCTGCCTGGTGATCGACACCAGCGGTCTGTTCGCCATGGAGCCGGATGTGCCGCTGGTGGTACCGGGTGTTAACCCGCAGGTGCTGGCTGATTACCGCAACCGCAATATCGTCGCGGTGGCCGACAGCATGGTCAGCCAACTGCTGACGGCGATCAAACCGCTGACCGAACAGGCGGGGCTCTCGCGTCTGCACGTTACCACGCTGATGTCGGTATCCTCGCGCGGCAAGGCCGCGGTGGACGATCTGGCCGGCCAGAGCGCGCGCCTGCTGAACGGCATTCCTGCCGAGGAAGGCGTCTTCGCTAAACAGCTGGCGTTTAACCTGCTGCCGCTCGTTGCCGACGAGCAGGGCAGCGTGCGCGAAGAGCGTCTGATCGTCGATCAGGTGCGCAAGGTGCTGCAGGACGAAGGGTTGCCGATTTCGGTGAGCTGCGTTCAGTCGCCGGTGTTTTACGGCCATGCGCAGGTGGTGCACCTGGAAGCGCTGCGCCCGCTGTCCGCCGAAGAGGCGCGCAGCGAGCTCGAAGAAGTCGAGGACATTCAGCTGAGCGAAGAGGACGATTACCCGACTCAGGTAACCGAAGCCTCCGGCAGCGATGCGCTCAGCATCGGTTGCCTGCGTAACGATTACGGCATTCCCGAGCTGCTGCAGTTCTGGACGGTGGCGGACAACGTGCGCTTCGGCGGCGCGTTAATGGCGATCGAAACCGCCGAGCGTCTGGTGCAGGAGCAGATGTACTGATGTCAGAGGTGGTCTCGCCCGCTCAGCCGACGCTGAAGGTAGCGCTGGGCATCGAATATGACGGCAGCCGGTACTACGGCTGGCAGCGGCAGCAAGAAGTGGCCAGCGTGCAGGAGCGCCTTGAGCAGGCGTTGAGCAAGGTGGCGGATGCGCCGATCAACGTGCTGTGCGCCGGGCGCACCGACGCCGGGGTGCACGCCACCGGGCAGGTGGTGCATTTCGAAACCACCGCGCGTCGCAAGGACGCCGCCTGGACGATGGGCGTGAACACCCATTTGCCGCCGGACATCGCGGTGCGCTGGGTGAGCCCCGTCGCCGACGATTTTCACGCGCGTTTCAGCGCTACCGCGCGCCGTTACCGCTATATTATTTTCAACCATCGCTACCGGCCGGCGGTGTTGCAACAGGGGGTGACGCACTTTTATCACCCGCTGGATGCCGATCGCATGCACCGGGCGGCGCAGGCGCTGCTGGGCGAGAATGACTTCACCTCGTTCCGCGCGGTGCAGTGTCAGTCGCGCACCCCGTGGCGCTGCGTAAAACACGTTAAGGTTACGCGCTACGGCGAATATATTGTGGTAGATATCAAGGCGAATGCCTTTGTGCATCACATGGTTCGCAATATCGTCGGCAGCCTGATGGAGATCGGCTGCGGCAATCAGGATGAGAACTGGATGGCCGAGTTGCTGGCGCTGAAGGATCGCAATCTGGCGGCGGCGACGGCGCGAGCCGAGGGGCTGTATCTGGTTGCCGTGGACTATCCCGATCATTTTGGTCTACCGCGGCCGCCGATGGGGCCGCTGTTTTTGCCCGACGATTAAACGCCGGCACGCCTGAAAGCGTCGCTCCCTTGTGCTTCTGCCGGGTGATTGAAACACCCGGTATCAATGAGAGAATTTATGGACATCATCAAGTTTATTATTGATTTCATTTTGCATATTGATGTGCACCTGGCCGAGCTGGTCGCACAATACGGCATGTGGGTCTACGCTATTCTGTTCCTGATCTTGTTTTGCGAAACCGGCCTGGTGGTGACGCCGTTCCTGCCGGGGGATTCTTTGCTGTTTGTCGCCGGCGCGCTGGCGGCGTTGCCGACCAACGATCTCAACGTGCACACCATGGTGGCGTTGATGGCCGTAGCGGCGATCATTGGCGATGCGGTGAACTACACTATCGGGCGGTTGTTCGGCGAGAAGCTGTTCAGCAACCCGAACTCGAAAATTTTCCGCCGTAGCTACCTGGACAAGACGCATCAGTTCTATGAGAAGCACGGTGGGAAAACGATTATTCTGGCGCGATTCGTGCCGATCGTGCGTACTTTTGCGCCGTTCGTCGCCGGCATGGGGCATATGTCCTATCGCCACTTCGCCGCCTACAACGTGATTGGTGCACTGGTTTGGGTGCTGCTCTTCACTTATGCTGGCTACCTGTTCGGCGATCTGCCGGTGGTGCAGGAGAACCTGAAACTGTTGATCGTCGGGATCATCATCGTTTCGATTCTGCCGGGCGTGATTGAAATTTGGCGTCACAAGCGCGCGGCCGCCCGCCAGCAAAAACAGTAAAAACATCGCTTAACCTGTCGGTTCGACCAGTTTTTTGTCCACAGCGCCGGGCCGATATGGTTTAATGAGCGACATTATGGTCTGTTCCTGCGAACAACCCTGAAGCCGATGCCTCAGTCGCCGCGCTTGCCGCGCCGCGAACGGGCATTTTTTCATTGGGGTGTTTTCAGGGGGATTGTTAAAGCATGAACAGCGGACTGGCGTGTGCCAGGTTCAAACAGAAAGGTCATCGATGAGCTGGATTGAACGAATTCTTAACAAGAGCAATATCACACAAACCCGTAAGGCGAGCATTCCTGAAGGGGTCTGGACCAAATGCGACAGCTGCGGCCAGGTTCTCTACCGCGCCGAGCTGGAGCGTAATCTGGAAGTGTGTCCGAAGTGCGACCACCACATGCGTATGGGCGCGCGCGCGCGTCTGCATACCCTGCTGGATGAAGGCAGTGAAGTGGAGCTGGGCAGCGATCTGGAGCCGAAGGACGTTCTGAAATTCAAGGATTCCAAGCGCTATAAAGATCGTCTGGTCGCCGCACAGAAAGCGACCGGCGAGAAAGATGCGCTGGTGGTGATGAAGGGCACGCTGTACGGTATGCCGATCGTCGCCGCATCCTTCGAATTCGCTTTCATCGGCGGCTCAATGTCTTCCGTGGTCGGCGCGCGTTTCGTGCGTGCGGTTGAGCAGGCGCTGGAGGACAACTGTCCACTAGTGTGCTTCTCCGCCAGCGGCGGCGCGCGCATGCAGGAAGCGCTGATGTCGCTGATGCAGATGGCGAAAACCAGCGCGGCGTTGGCTAAGATGCAGGAGCGCGGCTTGCCGTACATCTCCGTGCTGACCGACCCGACCATGGGCGGCGTCTCCGCCAGCCTGGCGATGCTGGGCGACATCAATATCGCCGAGCCGAAAGCGCTGATCGGCTTTGCCGGCCCGCGCGTCATCGAGCAGACCGTGCGCGAGAAACTGCCGCCTGGCTTCCAGCGCAGCGAGTTCCTGATCGAAAAAGGCGCGATCGACATGATTGTTCGCCGTCCGGAGATGCGCCAAACGTTGGCGAGCATTCTGTCCAAGCTGACCAACCAACCGCAGCCGCATTTCGATGAGGCCGCGCCGGTCATTGAGCCGGAGCCGCAGGCCGACGCCTGAGGCAAAGACAGATCCCGCCCGGGTTCAGCCGCCACTTTGTGGCTAAGTGACGGCTGATGCCCGTTCCCTGCTGGCCGTGGCCTATCGCGCCATGGTTTGCGGGTTGGCGGCGGTTACGAAGCGCATCGCCTTTACCGCGGTGAGGGTGGTGCCCTGATGGATTAATGAACCCAAGTTCAGTGACGGGACTCATGCAAAACCACCAAATTCCCCAAGCCACGTCGCCATTGAGCTCGTGGCTTTACTATCTGGAACGTCTGCACAGCCAGGCGATCGAACTCGGTCTTGAGCGCGTACAGCGCGTCGCGGCGCATCTGGATTTACTGACCCCCGCTCCTACGGTGTTCACCGTTGCCGGCACCAACGGCAAAGGCACGACCTGTCGTACCCTCGAAGCCATTCTGCTGGCCGCCGGCCTGCGCGTCGGCGTCTACAGTTCGCCGCATCTGGTGCGCTATACCGAACGCGTGCGCATTCAGGGGGAAGAGCTGAGCGAAGCAGAGCATAGCCGCTCGTTCGCCGCCATTGAAGCCGGCCGCGGCGAAACGTCGCTGACCTATTTCGAATTCGGCACCCTGTCGGCGCTGCAGCTGTTCAAACAGGCGCGGCTCGACGTGGTGATCCTGGAAGTGGGCCTGGGCGGGCGTCTCGACGCCACCAATATCGTCGATCCGAGCGTGGCGGTGATCACCAGCATTGCGCTCGATCATACCGACTGGCTGGGCAACGATCGCGAAAGCATCGGTCGTGAAAAGGCCGGTATTTTCCGCAGCGGCAAGCCGGCGGTGGTGGGCGAACCCGACATGCCGGATAGCATTCGCCAGGTCGCCGAAACGCTGGGCGCACCGCTGTATCGCCGCGGTGAAGCCTGGAGCTTCAGCGAGCAGGGCGATCGCTGGCAGTGGCAGGGCGGTGACACGCAGCTGACCGATCTGCCGACGCCGAACGTACCGCTGGCCAACGCCGCTACCGCGCTGGCGGCGCTGAACTGTTCCCCGCTGGAAATCGACGAACGCGCGATCTTCACCGGGCTGCAGCAGGCGACGCTGCCGGGGCGTTTCCAGATCGTGCGGCGGGAGCCGATGCTGATCCTCGACGTGGCACACAACCCGCACGCCGCCGGCTATCTGGCCGGGCGTCTGGCCAAGCTGCCGCGCGACGGCGGCAAGGTGCGCGCGGTGGTGGGCATGCTGTCCGACAAGGACATCGCCGGCACGCTGGCCTGCCTCAGCGAGCAGGTGGATGAATGGTACTGCGCACCGCTCGACGGGCCGCGCGGTGCCAGCGTCGAACAGCTGGCGCAGCATCTGACGGAACCGCGCCGCTTTAATGATGTCGAAACTGCCTGGCGGCAGGCTATGCAGGATGCTGATAAACAGGATATTGTGATCGTCTGTGGATCGTTCCACACCGTGGCGCAGGTGATGGCGGCGTTAGACGAGATGCGGGGAGTGTGAGTGGCGAGTAAATTTCAGAACCGACTGGTTGGAACCGTGATTCTGGTGGCGCTGGGGGTAATCATCCTGCCAGGGTTGCTGGACGGCAAAAAGAAGCATTACGAGGATGAGTTCGCGGCCATTCCATTGGTGCCGAAGGCGGGCGACGTCGAAGAGAACGACGTGCTGCCGCCGGTGACGCAGCCGTTGCCGGCGCAGCCGCCGGAAGGGGCGGGCGCGCTGGTCGAGCAGCAGGCGGCCAACGAAGCGGCGGCGCAACAGGCGGTGCGGCAGAGCGCTCAGCAACCGACGCAGGTGGCGCCGCCGCCGGTCGAGACGCGTCCTCAGCCGGTGCAGCAGCCTAAGCCGAAGCCGGTGGAAACCAAACCGGTGGAAGTGAAACCAAAACCGGTACCGCAGCCGAAGCCGGTGGAGGTGAAACCGGTGCCGAAGCCGGAACCGACGCCGAAACCAGAACCGACGCCGCAGCCAAAACCGGCGGAAGAAAAAGCGCCGTCCGGGCAAGCCTATGTCGTGCAGCTCGGGGCGCTGAAGAACGCCGCCAAGGCGAACGAGATTGTCGCTTCGCTGCGTCTCTCGGGCTATCGCGCCTTTACCGTGCCGTCAACGCCGGTGCAAGGTCAGATCACCCGCATCTACGTTGGCCCGGACGCTTCCAAGCAGAAGCTGCAGGCGGCGCTGCCGTCGCTGAACTCGATCAGCGGGCTGAGCGGGCAGGTGAAGCCGTACGGCCGTTAAACCCCGCGGGGGCGCAGCAGGATGCGCCCCTGAATTCAGGAGTAGTGGAGAGAAAGCGAGAGAAACCGCGCCTTTTACAGGCGAAATCACCTATGTAGGCGCGGCGATTGGGAATTTTTTAATCGCCGCTTTTTATTTGTAACGTGGTAGGAAATCCCCTACGCAAACGTTTTCTTTTTCTGTTAGAATTCGCCGCGAATTGGATGCAGGGGCGATTCATCATTGGAATAGTTCATGGTCTGGATTGATTACGTCATTATAGCGGTGATTGGATTTTCGGCTCTGGTGAGCCTGATCCGAGGGTTTGTTCGCGAAGCATTGTCACTTGTGACATGGGGATGTGCGTTTTTTGTTGCCAGCCATTTCTACTCTTACCTTGCGGTCTATTTCACTCGTTTTGAAGATGAACTGGTGCGAAACGGCATCGCGATCGCGATTTTGTTCATCGCGACCCTGATCGTAGGGGCTATTGTTAACTATGTGATTAGCTCACTGGTAGAGAAAACCGGGTTGTCGGGCACCGACCGGGTGCTGGGCATCTGCTTCGGCGCACTGCGCGGCGTGTTGATTGTCGCGGCGATCCTGTTCTTCCTGGATACCTTTACCGGCTTTTCACAAAGTGCCGACTGGAAACAGTCGCAGCTGATCCCCCAGTTCAGTTACGTCATCAGGTGGTTCTTTGACTACCTGCAGAGCACGTCGAGTTTCTTGCCGACCCAATTGCCGGGGCGGTAGCGCTGATGAGGAAAAGACAACATGTGCGGTATTGTCGGTATCGCCGGTTTCATGCCGGTAAACCAGTCGATTTATGATGCGCTGACGGTGCTTCAGCACCGTGGCCAGGATGCCGCAGGCATCGTCACCATTGACGCCCACAACGGGTTCCGTTTGCGTAAAGCCAACGGCCTGGTGAAGGATGTGTTTGAGGCGCGCCATATGCAACGCTTGCAGGGCAACATGGGCATTGGCCATGTGCGTTACCCGACGGCCGGCAGCTCGAGCGCCTCTGAGGCCCAGCCTTTCTACGTCAACTCGCCGTTCGGCATTACGCTGGCCCACAACGGCAACCTGACCAACGCCCATGAGCTGCGCCAAAAGCTGTTCGAAAGCGGCCGCCGCCATGTCAACACCACCTCCGACTCGGAAATCCTGCTGAACGTGCTGGCCAGCGAGCTGGATCGCTTCCCGCACTATCCGCTGGAAGCCGACAACATCTTTACCGCGGTCGCCGCTATGCATCAGCAACTGCGCGGCGCTTACGCCTGCGTGGCGATGATCATCGGTCATGGCCTGCTGGCGTTCCGCGATCCTAACGGCATTCGTCCGCTGGTGATCGGCAAGCGCACGCTGGAGGATGGCCGCAGCGAGTACATGGTGGCTTCCGAGAGCGTGGCGCTGGATACCCTGGGCTTTGAGTTCCTGCGTGACGTGGCACCGGGCGAAGCGGTGTACATCACCACCAAGGGCCAGCTGTTCACCCGCCAGTGCGCAGAGAACCCGAAAACCAACCCGTGCCTGTTCGAATATGTTTATTTTGCGCGCCCAGACTCCTTTATGGACAAGATCTCGGTCTACAGCGCCCGCGTGCGCATGGGCCAGAAGCTGGGTGAGAAGATCGCCCGCGAGTGGGAAGATCTGGATATCGACGTGGTGATCCCGATTCCTGAAACTTCCTGCGATATCGCGCTGGAGATCGCGCGTATTCTCGAGAAGCCCTACCGCCAGGGCTTCGTGAAAAACCGCTACGTTGGCCGTACCTTTATCATGCCGGGCCAGCAGGCGCGTCGCCAGTCGGTACGCCGCAAGCTGAACGCCAACCGTGCCGAGTTCCGCGACAAGAACGTGCTGCTGGTGGATGACTCCATCGTGCGCGGCACGACCTCTGAGCAAATCGTCGAGATGGCGCGCGAAGCGGGCGCTAAGCGAGTGTATCTGGCTTCCGCCGCGCCGGAAGTGCGTTTCCCTAACGTCTACGGCATCGACATGCCGAGCGCCAACGAACTGATCGCCCACGGGCGTGAAGTGGATGAAATCCGTCAGATTATCGGCGCCGACGGGCTGATCTTCCAGGACCTCGACGATCTGATCGAAGCGGTGCGCGAAGAGAACCCGGACATCATCCAGTTCGAATGCTCGGTCTTCAATGGTATCTACGTGACCAAAGACGTCGACCAAAGCTATCTGGAATACCTGGAGTCGCTGCGCAGCGACGATGCCAAGGCGATGCGGGTGCAAACCGAAGCGGAAAATCTGGAACTGCACAACGAAGGCTAACGGTCTGCGTTGATCCCTCAAGGTGCATCGCCGCGTCTGCGGCGGTGCACCTTGTTCCTCTGACTTGCTTATCCCTCGCCATTGCGGCAAAGTCTGCCTGATCTTACTTTTTACGGCAGAGGCCATTCTTCATGAAACGACTCATCATCGGCATTTCCGGCGCCAGCGGCGCGATCTACGGCGTGCGCCTGTTACAGGTTTTGCGCGACGTCGCAGAGGTGGAAACCCATCTGGTGATGAGTAATGCTGCAAGACAGACGCTGGCGCTGGAAACGCCGTACAGCCTACGGGAAGTGCAGGCGCTGGCCGACGTGGTGCACGATGCGCGCGACATCGCCGCCGGCATCTCCTCGGGCTCTTTCAAAACCCTGGGTATGGCGATCCTGCCATGCTCAATCAAAACCCTGTCCGGCATCGTCAACAGCTACAGCGACGGGCTGCTGACCCGCGCCGCCGACGTGGTGCTCAAAGAGCGCCGCCGTTTGGTCTTGTGCGTGCGGGAAACGCCGTTGCATCTTGGCCATTTACGGCTGATGACGCAGGCGGCGGAGATGGGCGCGGTGATCATGCCGCCGGTGCCGGCGTTTTACCACCAGCCGAAAAGCGTGGAAGACATCATCGATCAAACCGTCAATCGGGTGATCGACCAGTTTGATATCGAATTGCCGACCGATCTGTTCACCCGCTGGCAGGGTGCTAATTAACATTTTTATCCCTAAATTGGTACATTTGTGCAACACCGCACTGAATTGGGGCGGAGTATGCACCATAATGATCCCACTTCATCACGCTCACTGTTTCATGGTGCCGCCTTATTGCGGTTGCCAGTGGCGCGGCCCCAACCGGCCGATTTAATTTTGCGGTTATCGTCCCAGGAAACAGTATTGTGAAGGTCGGAGCCGTTCCCTCCGCCCGTAGCACCTAATGTGGCACGATTACTGCAAATTGATTTGGTGGGGAAAGTAATGCCCGTAGTGGCATCAAAAAAATCAATTTGAGGGTAATTTATGAAAAAGCGGGTTTTGATTTTGCCGTTAGTTCTGGCTTTGAGCGCCGCCAGCAGCGCCTTTGCCGCCATTCCTTCCACGCTGAAGATTGGCACCGATCCGACTTACGCACCGTTTGAATCCAAAAACGCCAAAGGCGAATTGGTTGGCTTTGACATTGATTTGGCCAAAGAGCTGTGCAAACGCATCAATACCCAATGCACCTTCGTGGAGAGCGACTTCGACGCGCTGATCCCCTCCCTCAAGGCGAAGAAAATCGACGCCATCATCTCTTCGCTGTCCATCACTGAGAAACGCCAGCAGGAAATCGCCTTTACCGACAAGCTGTATGCCGCCAACGCGCGTCTGATCGCGCCGAAAGGGTCCAAGCTGTTGCCTACCGTGGACGCTCTGAAAGGCAAGAGCGTGGGCGTGCTGCAGGGCACCACCCAGGAAGCCTACGCCAACGCCATGTGGCAGCCGAAGGGCATCACCGTCGTGCCTTACCAGAACCAGGATCTGGTTTACGCCGATCTGGCTTCCGGCCGTATTGACGCCGCCTTCCAGGATGAAGTGGCGGGCAGCGACGGCTTCCTGAAACAGCCGCCGGGCAAAGACTATGCGTTCGCCGGCGAATCGGTGAAGGATGACAAGTTCTTCGGCGTCGGCACCGGCATGGGGCTGCGCAAGACCGATACCGAGCTGAAAGCGGCGCTGGACAAAGCCTTCGCCGAGATGCGCAAAGACGGCACCTACGACAAATACGCGAAAAAGTACTTCGACTTTGACGTCTACGGCGGGTAATCCGCTTACCGTTCCATGCTGTGACTGCGGGGCCGGCGTGCCGGCCCCGATGGTTCGGATCCTAGACCACAGGGTGAAGTAGATGCTGCAAGGCTATTCCCAACTGATTTTCGAGGGGGCTCTGGTGACGTTGGAGCTGGCCCTCAGTTCCGTGTTGCTGGCGGTGGTGATCGGCCTGATCGGCGCCGGTGGCAAACTGTCTCATAATCCCTTTATCTCCGGTCTGTTCGGCGCCTATACCACGCTGATCCGCGGCGTGCCCGATCTGGTGCTGATGCTGCTGATCTTTTACGGCCTGCAAATCGCGCTGAACAACATCACCACGCTGCTCGGCTTCTCGCAGATCGATATCGATCCGCTCGGCGCCGGTATCATTACCCTCGGCTTTATCTACGGTGCTTACTTCACTGAGACCTTCCGCGGCGCCTATCTGGCGGTGCCGAAAGGGCAGATCGAAGCGGCGACGGCCTACGGCTTCAGCGGCGCGCAGATCTTTCGGCGCATTCTGTTCCCGGCGATGATGCGTTTCGCTTTGCCGGGCATCGGCAACAACTGGCAGGTGATCCTGAAGGCGACGGCGCTGGTGTCGATCCTCGGCCTGAACGACGTGGTGAAAGCCACGCAGCTGGCGGGGAAAGGCACCTATCAGCCGTTCTTCTTCGCCATCGTGGCCGGCGTGGTGTACCTGATCTTCACTACCGTTTCCAACGGCGTGCTGCTGTGGCTTGAACGGCGTTACTCACTGGGCGTCAAGAGGGCCGAGCTATGATCGAGATTTTGCAACAGTATTGGCAGTCGCTGCTGTGGAGCGACGGCTACCGTTTCACCGGCGTGGCAGTCACGCTGTGGCTGCTGATCGCCTCGGTGGTGATGGGCGGGCTGCTGGCGATCCCGATGGCGGTGGCGCGCGTCTCTTCCCTTCGCTGGGTGCGTTTCCCGGTGTGGCTTTACACCTATGTGTTTCGCGGTACGCCGCTGTACGTGCAGCTGCTGGTGTTCTACTCCGGCATGTACAGCCTCGAGATTGTGCGCGGCACCGAGTTTCTTAATGCGTTTTTCCGCAGCGGGCTTAACTGCACCATCCTGGCGCTGACGCTCAATACCTGCGCCTATACCACCGAGATCTTCGCCGGGGCGATCCGCGCGGTGCCGCACGGTGAAATCGAGGCCGCCAACGCCTACGGTTTCTCGCGCTTCAAGATGTATCGCTGCATCATTTTGCCTTCGGCACTGCGCACCGCGTTGCCGGCTTACAGCAACGAAGTGATCCTGATGCTGCACTCCACCGCGCTGGCGTTTACCGCCACCGTGCCGGATCTGCTGAAGATCGCGCGCGACATCAACGCCGCGACTTACCAGCCGTTCTACGCTTTCGGCATCGCGGCGGTGCTGTACCTGATCATCTCCTACGTGTTAATCAGCCTGTTCCGCAAAGCTGAAAAACGCTGGATGGCACACGTTAGTCACTGATAAATGACGGGAAGAAAAACCATGTCTGAGAATAAATTAGCCGTCACGGAACTGCACAAACGCTATGGCGACCACGAAGTGCTGAAAGGCGTCTCGCTGGCGGCCAACGCCGGGGATGTGATCAGCATCATCGGCTCCTCTGGCTCCGGCAAAAGCACCTTTCTGCGCTGCATCAACTTCCTCGAGAAGCCGAGCGAAGGCTCGATCAGCCTGAACAACGAAGATATTCGCATGGTGCGCGACAAGGACGGCCAGCTGAAAGTGTTCGACAAGAAGCAGCTGCAGCTGCTGCGCACCCGCCTGACCATGGTGTTCCAGCACTTTAACCTGTGGAGCCATATGACGGTGCTGGAGAACGTGATGGAGGCGCCAGTGCAAGTGCTGGGGCTGAGCAAGGCCGACGCGCACGAGCGCGCGGTGCGTTACCTGGATAAAGTGGGCATCGACGAGCGGGCGCGCGGCAAGTACCCGGTGCACCTGTCGGGTGGCCAGCAGCAGCGCGTCTCCATTGCTCGCGCATTGGCGATGGAGCCGGAGGTGCTGCTGTTTGACGAACCGACGTCGGCGCTGGATCCCGAGCTGGTGGGCGAGGTGCTGCGCATCATGCAGAAGCTGGCGGAGGAGGGAAAAACCATGGTGGTGGTGACGCACGAAATGGAATTTGCGCGCCACGTTTCCAACCACGTGATCTTCCTGCACAAAGGGTTGATCGAAGAGCAGGGGCCGCCGGCCGAGCTGTTCGGCAACCCCAAAAGCCCGCGCCTGCAGCAGTTCCTGTCCGGCGCGTTGAAGTAACCTCAGATCAGCGGGCTTCGGCCCGCTGATTAATCACGTCATCCAATGCCTGTTCCAATTCCAGATAGCGGAAGTGGAAGCCGGCCTCTTCCAGGCGCTTCGGCACCGCCCGCTGGCCGCCGAGCACCAGCACCGCCGCTTCCCCCATCAACAGCCGCATGGCGAACGCCGGCACCCGTAGAAACGCCGGGCGATCGAGCACGTTGGCCAATTGGGCGGCGAACTGCTCGTTGTGCACCGGGTAGGGCGCGACCATGTTAAACGGGCCGCTCAGCGTGGCGTGATCCAGTAGATAAATAATGCCGTTGACCATGTCGTCGAGATGGATCCACGGCAGATATTGGCGACCGTCGCCGATCGGGCCGCCCAGCCCGAAGCGGAACGGCGGCAGCATTTTGGCCAGCGCGCCGCCCTGTGGCGCCAGCACCACGCCGGTGCGCAGCAGGCAGACGCGGGTGGCATCGCTTTGCGCCTGCAGCGCCAGCGTTTCCCAGCGTTGACACAGTTGGTGGGTGAATTCGTCGTGCGGTGGCTCCTCTTCGGTCACCACCGCCTGCCCCTGATCGCCGTAGTAGCCGACGGCGGAACCGGAAATCAACACGCCGGGCGGCGTGCTGCCGTCCTTGATAAGCTGCGCCAATCGTTCGGTCAGATCCCAACGGCTGCGGCACAGGCGCTCTTTCTGCTGTGCGCTCCAGCGCTTGTCGGCGATAGGTTCGCCGGCCAGGTTGATCACCGCGTCGAATTCATCCAGCGACTGCCGGTCGTCCAGGGTTTGCCAATAGCTTGGCTGGTCGCCCAGCCTGGCCCGGGCTCGCCGTTCGTCTCGCGTCAGCACCGTAATGTGGTGAGAAAGCGCCAGCAGCCTGGCCGTCAGGCTGCTGCCTATCAATCCCGTTGCGCCGGTGATCAGGATCCGCATGGTCGACCTCCCTGAGTTAGTCCCGGCGGTAGCTCATGGTCATGGAGACCGAGTCGGCGTAGCGCAGGGCCAGAAGTTTATCTATCTCCACTTCAGCATAGGTCACCCAGGCGTGTTCTTTTACGATGTCGAGCACATCCTGCGTTAATTTTTCCAGCAACGCGAAACGGTTATCTTCCACATGGCGGATGATCGCTTTGGTGATAGTGCGGTAGTTGAGGGCATCGGCGATGTCTTCGCTGTTGCGCGCCTTGTCCGCCGGGTAATGGATCGCCACGTTGATCAGAACGTCCTGTCGGTTGTTGATTTCTTCTTCCTTGATACCGATGAACGTGCGCAGCCGCAGATTTTTAATGCGAATAACGGCGTCGGGTTGACTGAAAGACATCAGAGATTCTCCATAGGTCTGATTATTAGCGTTCAGAATACACGGAAAGTAAGGAAAAGATAACGTGGGGACGATGTGACTCCCCGGCCGACGGGGAGTCGGGGAAGGCGCTTAGCCTTGTTCGGCCACTTTGTAGGCGCGCTCGGTCGCCGGGCGGTTGCTGATACGCTCGAACCAGTTGCGCACCGCCGGGTAATCTGCCAGATCGATGCGTTGGCGCGGATGTGACACCACCCACGGGTAGGTGGCGATATCGGCGATGCTGTAGTTGTCGCCGCCCAGGTACGGGTGTTTTTGCAGTTCAGTTTCCAGCACGCCGTACAGCCGCTTGGTTTCCAGATGGTAACGCTCGATGGCGTAAGGCACCGGCTGCGGCGCGTAGTGGTTAAAGTGGTGATTCTGCCCGAGCATCGGCCCGAAACCGGCCACCTGCCAGAACAGCCACTGCAGGGTGGCGGCGCGTTCGCGCAGGCCCTTGCTCAACAGCTTGCCGGTTTTCTCCGCCAGATACAGCAGAATTTCCCCGGACTCGAACAGGCTGATTGGCGCGCCGCCGTCCACCGGTTGCTGATCGACGATCGCCGGGATTTTGTTGTTGGGAGAAATGCTCAGAAAGTCCGGTTTGAACTGCTCGCCGGCGCTGATGTTTACGCGATGGATACGGTAGGGTAAGCCGACCTCTTCCAAAAACAAGGTGATCTTGTGACCATTGGGAGTAGGCGCGTAATACAGGTCAATCATGTTGCCTCCTGCGGTAAGGTGATCTGTAATTCATTACACGTTGCTGCGGTCTTCGCCGCGCACAAAGGTATATCAGAGATCCAACAATAGCAGCTAAGGATAGCAGGCTATGTGGGATTCGTCCGATGCTATCTGCTCGGTTGGATCACAATTCTCCACCGGGGCGGGCGGCGGTTTGCCGCACGGCGCCGGCGCGGTAAAATGGCGCTTATTTCCCTCTATAGGACAAGGTTATGAAGCTGATGTTCGCCTCGGATATTCACGGATCGCTGCCTGCTACCGAACGCGTGCTGGAATTGTTCGCACAAAACGGCGCCGACTGGTTGATTCTTCTGGGTGATTTGCTGAATCACGGCCCGCGCAACGCGCTGCCCGCCGGGTATCAGCCCGCTCAGGTTGCCGAACGATTGAATCGCTATAGCGACAAGATCATCGCCGTTCGCGGCAATTGCGACAGCGAGGTCGATCAGATGCTGTTGACGTTTCCCATCGAGGCGCCCTGGCAACAGGTTTTACTGCAAAAAAGACGATTGTTTTTGACCCACGGTCACCTTTATCATCCCTCGGTACTGCCGCCGTTATCCCGTGGTGACGTCCTGGCCTACGGCCATACGCATCTGCCGCAGGCGGAGCGGCAGGGTGAGATCTATTGCTTCAATCCGGGCTCGGTCAGCATCCCCAAAGGGGGCTTTCCGGCCAGCTACGGCATGTTGGATCGGGGCACTTTGAGCGTGCTGACGCTCGACGACGGCAAGGTCGTCGCGGAGGTGGCGTTAACACGCTAAACGCACTAATTTATACACACACAATAAAAATCTTTGAAAAACACTCATTGATTAACCAGCGCGCGGGATGCATCGCGCCAAAATAGAAGGTTTTAGAGGATGGCGGAACAGGGTCAGGCTGCAGATACCGAATGGGTTGATATCGTCGACGAGCAAAACGAGGTGATTGCTCAATCCAGTCGTCAACAGATGCGGGCGGAGCGGCTGCGCCATCGTGCTACCTATATTGTGGTGCATGATGGGATGGGAAAAATTCTGGTGCAGCGTCGCACCGAGATCAAGGACTTCTACCCGGGCTGGTTGGACGCGACGGCGGGTGGCGTAGTGCAAAGCGGTGAAAACGTGCTGGATTCAGCGCGTCGCGAAGCGGAAGAAGAGCTGGGCATCGCCGGCGTGCCTTTCGCCGAGCACGGTCTGTTCTACTTCGAAGAAGATCAGTGCCGGGTGTGGGGTGCGCTGTTCAGCTGCGTATCGCACGGCCCGTTCGCGCTGCAGGAAGAAGAAGTGGCCGAGGTATGCTGGCTGACGCCGGAAGAGATCACTGCGCGTTGCGACGAGTTTACCCCGGATTCGCTGAAGGCGCTGTCGCTGTGGCTGACGCGCAACAACGAACAGGATTACGGTAAGCCGCTCGACAACCACTGAGACGCCAACGCGTGAGAAAGCCGGTCATCGACCGGCTTTTTTTATGGGCGGATTCAGCAGCTGTCGCGGCGGCACAGCGTGGCGGGCAGGATGCCTGCCGGCAGCCAGGGCTGCTCGTTCAGCCGCGCCAGCAGCGCCTGGCCGGCCTGAATGCCGATATCGCGATGCGGAATGGTCATGGTGGTCAGCGGCGGCTGGCACACCCGGCTGAACTCGCTGTTGCCGAACCCCACCACCGCCAGATTGTCCGGCACCTTGATGCGCCGCCGCTGGCATTCATACAGCGCGCCGCCGGCCAGTTCGTCCGAGGCGCACACCAGCGCGTCCAGCTCCGGCCAGGCGAGCAAGAATTCCGGCAGCTGCTGCGCGCCGGTGCTGAAGCTGGCGGTCTGCGCGGCGTTGATGACCCGATGCGGCGACATATGGTTGCGCAGCAGCGCCTTGTGCCAGCCCTGCAGGTGCTGCTGGAAAATCCACTGTTCCTGGTTGGCGCACAGCAGCCCGATATTCTGGTAGCCGCTGGCGATCACCGTTTGCGTCAGCTGATACATCGCCGCCACGTAATCGATGCCGATGCTCATGTCGATCGGATCGGCGCGCACGGCACCGATCTCCACCACCGGAATGTTGGCGGCGATGAGCGCGTTGCGGGCGTTTTGCGAATGCTCGACGCTGAGCAGCACCGCCGCCGCCAGGTTGTAAGAAAGCAGGGTCTCCAGCAGTTTTTCTTCGCGTTCGAGGTGATGCTGCGATTCCGCCAGCATGATGTGATAACCGGCCGGCTGCAGCACTTTCTGCAGGCCGGCGAACATCTCGGCGCAGCCGGATTCGGACAGGCTGGGCACCACCATGGCGATGGTGTAAGAGGACGCTGACGCCAGCGAGCTGGCGGCCAGATTGGGCAGGTAGCCCAGTTCGTTTACCGCCGCGTCGATCTTCTCGCGCAGTTTGTCTGAAACCTGCTCCGGCGTGCGCAGCGCGCGCGACACCGTCATGGTGCCGACGCCCGCCAGCTGCGCTACGTCAGCCAACGTCACCCTGCCTGTGCTGCGTCGTTTTTTACCGATCGACATGCCTAATCCCGACTGAAATGCGCGAGCGGCGCATAAAAATGGTGAGGGTGGGAAGCCGACGGCGCGGCTTCGACGATCCCAGTATGCGGCACATTCTACCCCGTTACCCGAAAGAGCGAGAAAAAATTGTGGTTAACGCCATGCCGCAGCGCGGTGTTTTGATAGCGCTATCACAGATCTGCATGATAGCGCTTTGGTAGCGCTATCTTTGTGATGTCAGTCACTGTGTCGCCGAGAGGGGTTGATTAAAGTTTTACCGTCGTCGGTGAATTAATCACCGGCCGAAACCATCAACGCTTGGGAGGGGAACGTGCTGAAAGAGTGGCTGACCGCCGATCATATACAGCTGTGCGAACGGGTGGAGGACTGGCGCCAGGCGGTAACGTTGAGCGCACAGCCACTGCTGCAACGTGGCGTGATTACGCAGAATTACCTGACGGCCATCTTTCATCAGCAGGAGAAGCTCGGCCCTTATTTCGTCCTGGCGCCGGGCATCGCGATGCCGCACGCCAGGCCGGAGGAGGGCGCCAACGCGCTGGGGCTGTCGCTGTTGAAGATCCATCAGGGCGTGAACTTCCATTCCGCGGATAACGATCCGGTTCAGGTGGTGGTGATGCTTTCGGCGCCCGACGGCAACAGCCACATTGAAATGATTTCGCAATTGGCGGAATTATTTTCAGATAACTCGGCGATGGAGGCGTTATTTCACGCCACAGATAAACGGCAAATTGAGGATATTATCGCCCGCTATTAACGTTTAATCACCAGGAACACGATTAATGCTAACAACGCCGGGAATATGACCGGCGGCGCTACCCTACACGCTAAATTCAACAGGTGGATATTATGAAAATCATGGCGATTTGCGGTTCCGGTCTCGGCAGCAGTTTTATGGTGGAAATGAACATTAAAAAAGTGCTGAAAAAGATGGGGGTGGAGGCCGAGGTCGAACACTCCGATCTGTCGTCTGCTACCCCCGGCGCTGCTGACGTGTTCGTAATGGCGAAAGACATCGCCGACAGCGCCAGCGTACCGGCCGAGCAGCTGGTAGTGATCGGTAACATCATCGACATCAATGAGCTGGAAGCCAAGCTGCGCGCTTACTTCGAAGCCCACTCAATCATCTGAATAAAACGATTGGCGAGGTGGATATGTTTATCCAGGAAACGCTTAAGTTTGTGGTGGATATATTAAAGGTGCCTTCGGTACTGGTCGGGCTTATTGCGCTGATCGGTTTGCTGGCGCAAAAGAAATCGTTTTCCGACGTGGTGAAAGGCACGGTAAAAACCATTCTCGGCTTTATCGTCTTGGGCGGTGGCGCCACGGTATTGGTCGGGTCGCTCAATCCGCTGGGCGGCATGTTCGAACATGCGTTTAATATTCAAGGCATCATTCCGAACAACGAGGCGATCGTCTCCATCGCGCTGGAGAAATACGGCGCCTCCACCGCGCTGATCATGGCGTTCGGCATGGTGGCGAATATCGTGGTGGCGCGCTTTACCCGGCTGAAATACATCTTTCTCACCGGCCACCACACCTTCTACATGGCCTGCATGATCGGCATCATCCTGACGGTGGCGGGCTTTGAGGGCGTGCAGCTGGTGTTTACCGGTGCGCTGACCCTGGGGCTGGTGATGGCGTTCTTCCCGGCGATCGCCCAGCGTTATATGCGTCGGATCACCGGCAACGACGATATCGCCTTCGGCCACTTTGGCACCCTGGGCTACGTGCTGTCCGGCTGGATCGGCTCGAAGGTGGGTAAAAATTCGCGCTCGACCGAGGAGATGAACCTGCCGAAAAACCTCAGCTTCCTGCGCGACAGTTCCATTTCGATCTCGATGACCATGATCGTCATCTACCTGATCCTGGCGATCTGCGCCGGGCGGGCCTATGTGGAGAGCGAGCTCAGCGGCGGCCAGAATTACCTGGTGTATTCGATCATTCAGGCCATCACCTTCGCCGCCGGGGTGTTTATCATCCTGCAGGGCGTGCGCTTGATTCTGGCGGAAATCGTGCCGGCGTTCACCGGCTTCTCGGAAAAACTGGTGCCTAACGCGCGGCCGGCGCTGGATTGCCCGGTGGTCTATCCCTATGCCCCCAACGCGGTGCTGATCGGCTTCCTGTTCAGCTTCCTCGGCGGATTGGCCGGGCTGTTCCTGCTGGGGCAGCTGAAGATGGTGCTGATCCTGCCTGGCGTGGTGCCGCACTTCTTCACCGGCGCTACCGCCGGGGTGTTCGGCAACGCCACCGGCGGGCGGCGCGGCGCAATGCTGGGCGCCTTCGCCAACGGGCTGCTGATCACCTTCCTGCCGGTATTGCTGCTGCCGGTGCTGGGGGCGCTGGGCTTTGCCAACACCACCTTCTCCGACGCCGACTTCGGCGCGATCGGCATCTTGCTGGGCAACATGGCGCGCTTTATGTCGAAGGAGATGATCATGCTGGCGATCGTCGCCGTGTTCGCGCTGCTGGTGGCGCATAACTTCCTGGGAAAACGCAAAGGCGCACCGGCCGCTGACCGCGTCGAGAAATAACGAGGGCAGACTGATGAACGACACAACGAACGAAACGGAAATTGAAGAACTGCACGCCCTGGCGCGGGCGATCCGCCTGGAAACGCTGAAAGCGCTGACCGGGCTGGGCTTCGGTCACTACGGCGGGTGCATGTCGGTGGTGGAGACGCTGGCGGTACTGTACGGCAGCGTGATGCGTATCGATCCGGCGGATCCGGACTGGCCGGAGCGCGATGACTTCGTGCTGTCGAAAGGGCACGCCGGCCCGGCGCTGTACAGCACGCTGGCGATCAAGGGCTACTTCCCGCTGGCGGAGCTGAAGACCCTCAACCAGAACGGCACGCGTCTGCCTAGCCACCCGGACCGATTGCGCACGCGCGGCGTGGACGCCACCACCGGCTCGCTGGGACAGGGCGTGTCGATCGCCGCCGGCATGGCGTTGTCCCATCGGCTGGCGGGGCGTCGTAACCGGGTGTTCAGCATCCTCGGCGACGGTGAGCTGAACGAAGGGCAGTGCTGGGAGGCGTTCCAGTTTATCGCCCACCACAATCTGAACAACCTGACGCTGTTCATCGATTACAACAAGCAACAGCTGGACGGCGCGCTGGACGAGGTGATCCAACCGTTCGATCTGGCCGCCAAGTTCCGCGCTTTCGGCTTTGAGGTGCAGACGATCAAGGGCGACGACATCGCGGCGCTGCTGGCGGCGGTGGCGCCGGCGCGCGGCGGTGAACAGCGGCCGCTGGCGATCGTGCTCGACAGCATCAAAGGGCAGGGCGTGACCTATCTGGAAAATCTGTCGAACTCACACCACCTGCGCCTGACGCCGGACGTGCAGCTGGAAATCGAAAAAGCCATCGCCGAACTGGAGGCTGCCCATGTTTAACGTAGTGACACAGTTGGAAAACGACGCCGTCGAAATGCGCAAAGTCTATGCCGGCGCGGTGCGTCGGCAGATTGAAGCGGGCGCGCCGATCATCGCGCTGGAGGCGGATTTGATGAGCTCGATGGCGATGGACGGCGTGCACAAGGATCACCCGCAGCACGTGATCAACTGCGGCATCATGGAGGCCAACGTGATTGGCGTCGCCGCCGGGCTGTCGCTCACCGGCCGGGTGCCGTTCGTGCATACCTTTACCGCTTTCGCCAGCCGCCGCTGTTTCGATCAGCTGTTCATGTCGCTGGATTATCAGCGCAACAACGTCAAAGTGATCGCCTCCGATGCGGGGGTGAGCGCCTGCCACAACGGCGGTACCCACATGTCGTTCGAGGACATGGGCATCGTACGCGGGCTGGCGCATTCGGTGGTGCTGGAAGTGACCGACGCCACCATGTTCGCAGACATTCTGCGCCAGTTGATGGATATGCGCGGTTTCTACTGGGTGCGCACCATCCGCAAGCAGGCGACGCGCATCTACCAGGAAGGCTCACGCTTTACCATCGGCAAGGGCAACCTGCTGCGCGACGGCGAAGACGTCACGCTGATCGCCAACGGCATCATGGTGGCGGAGGCGCTGAAGGCGGCGCAGATGCTGGCGCAGCAGGGCGTCAGCGCGGCGGTGATCGATATGTTCACCCTCAAGCCTATCGACCGTGAACTGATCAAAACCTACGCGGCCAAGACCGGACGCATCGTCACCTGTGAAAACCACAGCATTCATAACGGGCTGGGATCCGCAGTGGCGGAGGTGCTGGCGGAAGAGTGCCCGACGCCGATGCGGCGCGTGGGGGTGAAGGAGCGTTACGGCCAGGTGGGCACCCAGGCGTTTTTACAGCAGGAGTACGGCCTGACCGCCGAGCATATTCTGGAGGCTGCCGGGCAGCTGTTGGCACATCGTTAGGAAAGACTAAGACGCCGGTCAATGACCGGCGTTGCCTGATAAGGCCATGTAACGTCGTTGAGGCAACGCGCGTGCCTTAACGCGGAGAATAGGTGTGCCGGTTGTTATATTCGGTATTCGGCGTGACCACGCCGAAAAACGCATTGTGAACCCACATTTTGCAGTTATTGCAACAGGGTGCGATTCTCCCATCCCCGTTAAAAGCCACGCAGTAGTAATGACGTGGATGCAGGTTGCGAGCATAAAGTTCAAGCCACACATGGGCTTCGGCGCACGCGGTAAAGGGCCGCGCTTCAACTTCCTTTTTACCGCTCCACGGGAGAATCAGCCGCTGGCTTTTTTTCTCCTTCGCCTGCAGGTCTGCAATATATCGGTCAAATAGGGAGGCGTCATGCGTGATGCCTGCGCTGTGGCCCACGAAGCGGGTTAATCCCGACACCTCTCTTTTTCCTCTCGTCAGAGAAAAAGCCAGCGCCAGCATTCTGTTCGTTGTGGGGCCGAGCCGGTCGATCTTCCAGAGGTAGGAATCGTAATTAATGGCATTGTTAATGAGCGTCTTGGCTATTTTCTCAACGGACTGACCAGTGTGTGCCATAGGGTTAACCTTCAGATTTTTTTATGAGTGTGCATAGTGTCTAGCACAAGATCCTGTCATCAGAATAAGCCGGACCTTTAATTAAGAGTATTCTTATCTTAAGGTGGAATGGAAATGACTCGCCGGTGATGCCGTAGCTATTTATTTGTTTATAAATAAATTGGTGCAAGCTAAGCGCGGAGGAGGCGGCGAGGTTCCTCCGGAGGAGAAAAAATGATTCTGGCTTCAGAATAAAAAAAGCACCACTCAATATGCTTGAGCGGTGCTTTATTGTTTTACGCCAATATTCATTATCCATAACCCCGTCCAGGACGGGGCGTGGCATTAATGGGCTATCAGGCCTTGGCGGCGGCAGCGTCAGCCTGGGAAGACTGGATCGCCGTCAGCGCGACGGTGTAGACGATATCGTCAACCAGTGCGCCGCGCGACAGGTCGTTCACCGGCTTGCGCATGCCTTGCAGCATCGGGCCGATGGAAACCAGGTCAGCGGAGCGCTGTACCGCTTTGTAGGTGGTGTTGCCGGTGTTCAAATCCGGGAAGATGAACACGGTCGCCTGGCCGGCCACCGGTGAGTTCGGCGCCTTGGACTTGGCAACGTCGGCCATGATGGCGGCGTCGTACTGCAGCGGGCCGTCGATGATCAGATCCGGGCGTTTTTCCTGCGCCAGACGGGTCGCTTCGCGCACTTTCTCGACGTCGCTGCCCGCACCGGAGTTACCGGTGGAGTAGGAGATCATCGCTACGCGCGGCTCGATGCCGAAGGCCGCGGCGGAATCCGCAGACTGGATGGCGATTTCAGACAGCTGCTCGGCGGTCGGATCCGGGTTGATCGCGCAGTCGCCGTAGACCAGTACCTGGTCAGGCAACAGCATGAAGAACACGGAGGACACCAGCGAGCTGCCCGGCGCGGTTTTGATCAGCTGCAACGGCGGACGAATGGTGTTGGCGGTGGTGTGAACCGCGCCGGAGACCAGACCGTCGACTTCGCCTTGTTCCAGCATCAGGGTGCCGAGCACCACGTTGTCTTCCAGCTGCTCGCGCGCGACCACTTCGGTCATGCCCTTGCTCTTGCGCAGCTCAACCAGACGCGGCACGTAGTTTTCACGTACGGCGACCGGATCGACGATTTCGATGCCTTTGCCCAACTCAACGCCCTGCGCTGCCGCGACGCGCTGGATCTCGTCCGGGTTGCCGAGCAGCACGCATTCCGCGATGCCGCGTTCGGCACAGATGGCCGCCGCTTTCACGGTACGCGGCTCGTCGCCTTCCGGCAGCACGATGCGTTTGCCGGCTTTACGCGCCAGCTCGGTCAGCTCGTAACGGAACGCCGGTGGAGACAGGCGGCGTGAACGCTCGGAGGTGGCGGTCAGCGAGTCGATCCACTCGGTGTTGATGTGGCTGGCCACGTAGTTCTGCACTTTCTCGATGCGCTGGTGGTCGTCCGCCGGCACTTCGAGGTTGAAGCTCTGCAGGCTCAGCGAGGTCTGCCAGGTGTTGGTGTCGACCATGAACACCGGCAGGCCGGTCTGGAAGGCACGTTCGCACAGCTTTCTGATCGGTTCGTCGATAGCATAGCCGCCGGTCAGCAGGATAGCGCCGATTTCCACGCCGTTCATCGCCGCCAGGCAGGCGGAGACCAGCACATCAGGACGGTCTGCGGAGGTCACCAGCAGAGAGCCTGGGCGGAAGTGTTCCAGCATGTGCGGGATGCTGCGCGCACAGAAGGTCACGGACTTCACGCGGCGAGTCATGATGTCGCCTTCGTTGACCACGCGGGCCTTCAGGTGGCGAGCCATGTCGATGGCGCGGGTGGCGATCAGATCGAAGCTCCACGGCACGCAGCCCAGAACCGGCAGCGGGCTGTTGGCGAACAGCTGCGCAGGATCGACGTGGGCGATGCTGGCTTTGGTGGAGTCGTCGAAGATTTCGGACAGGTCAGGACGGGTACGGCCCTGATCGTCGACCGGTGCGTTCAGCTTGTTGATGATAACGCCGGTGATGTTTTTGTTCTTGCTGCCGCCGAAGCTGGTGCGCGCCAGTTCGATGCGCTCTTTCAGCTGCGCCGGGGAGTCGTTGCCCAGCGCCAGCACGAAGACGATCTCGGCGTTCAGGGTTTTGGCGATCTCGTAGTTCAGTGCGTTGGCGAACTGGTGTTTGCGAGTCGGCACCAGGCCTTCGATCAGCACCACTTCCGCGTCTTTGGTGTTCTCGTGGTAACGCGCCACGATCTCTTCCATCAGCACGTCTTGCTGGTTGGAGCTCAGCAGGCCCTCAACGTAGTCCATGCGCAGCGGTTCGGCCGCCGTAATGGTGGAGTTGCTGCTGCGGATGATGGTGGTGGTCTGGTCGAGCGCGTTGTCGCCGGTGCGCGGTTGAGCGATAGGTTTGAACACGCTCAGACGAACGCCTTTTTGCTCCATGGAGCGGATGACACCCAGGCTGACGCTGGTCAGGCCGACGCTGGTGCCGGTGGGGATCAACATAATAGTACGTGACACAGAATAGTCCTCTTCACGATTAACATGAGGCTAAAACAACACCGTCAGCCTGGGCTGACGGTGTTTTGAGAGCATTACGCGGTCAGGCGGGATGCGTCCTGCGCGATGACCAACTCTTCGTTGGTCGGGATCACCAGCGCCAGGCGGCTGCCGTCTTTGGTGATGGCGCCGGATTTGCCGAAGCGAGCGGCCATGTTGCGGTCGTGGTCGATTTCGAAGCCCAGCAGGCCCAGTTTGTTCAGGGTCAGCTCACGCACCATGCCGGCGTTCTCGCCGATGCCGCCGGTGAAGATCACCGCGTCCAGACGGCCTTCCATCAGCGCGCTGTAGGCGCCGACGTATTTGGCCAGACGGTGGCAGAACACGTCCATGGCGCGTTTGGCGTCGGCTTTGCTGTCGTAGTTGTCTTCAACGTAACGGCAGTCGCTGGTGACTTCGGTCAGGCCCAGCAGGCCGGATTCTTTGGTCAGCATCTTGTTGATCTGGTCAACGCTCATGCCCAGAGAATCGTGCAGGTGGAAGATGATAGCCGGATCGATGTCACCGCTGCGGGTGCCCATCACCAGGCCTTCCAGCGGGGTCAGACCCATGGAGGTGTCAACGCACTGGCCGTTGCGCACTGCGGTGACGGAGCCGCCGTTGCCCAGGTGGCAAGTGATCACGTTCACTTCTTCTACCGGCTTGTTCAGCATCTTCGCGGCTTCTTGAGTCACGTAGAAGTGGCTGGTGCCGTGCGCGCCGTAGCGGCGAACGCCGTGGTCGCGGTACAGGCTGTACGGCAGGGCGTACAGGTAAGATTCTTCCGGCATAGTCTGGTGGAACGCGGTGTCGAACACGGCAACGTTCTTGTCGGCCAGGTTAGGGAAGGATTTCAGCGCTTCCGCGATGCCGATCAGGTGAGCTGGGTTGTGCAGTGGTGCAAACGGCACGGAATCTTTGATACCCTGCAGAACTTCGTCGTTGATCACGGCAGAAGCGGTGAACTTCTCGCCGCCGTGCACGATGCGGTGGCCGATAGCGGTCAGCTGCGCGGAAAGCTCTGGTTTTTGTGCCAGAATAGTATTAACAATGAAGTTCAGCGCTTCGCTGTGTGCAGCGCCGGCCCCCAGGGCAGCTTCGTGTTTGGCGCCGTCCATTTTCCACTTGATGCGAGCTTCAGGCAGGTGGAAACACTCGGCCAAACCGGAGAGGAATTCGTCGCCGTTAACGGCATCGATGATGGCGAATTTCAGAGAAGAACTGCCGCAGTTAAGAACCAGTACTAGCTTACTCGACATGGAAGTACCTACTTAAATAGTCGTGTTGTTAAAAGAAAATCGAACACACGTGGTGAATTAATCGTCAATCAGACAACAAGCGTAGCGCATAGTGCCGATGACATTTATGATTAACATCATGTGAAGTGCACAAATCACAGGATGATGGAAAAACCGATGATTTCTCTGCGGTTTAAATAATCTTGATTTTTATAGGGCTAAAAGTTGACAAAATTTACGTCATCTTCTACCGGCCACAAGGCCGGCTTAGGATACCGATAGCCCGGTGCAAACACAAAATAAATTTAAAGCTTCAAATTTTTTAGTATGGTCTCTGGCAGCACGCTTTTAGTTTCTTTACGTGACGTTGAGGTACGCAATGACGAGCAAACCGTCCGGTTCCGTAAGCTGGTTTCAGGTCTTCCAGCGCGGGCAGCATTATATGAAAACCTGGCCGTCGGACAAACGTCTGGCACCGGTCTTTCCGGAGAATCGCGTTGCGCGTGCCACCCGTTTCGCTATCCGTTTCATGCCGCCGTTGGCGATTTTCACGCTGACCTGGCAGATCGCGCTGGGCGGCCAGCTGGGCCCGGCGATCGCCACCGCGCTGTTCGCCTGCAGCCTGCCGATGCAGGGCTTGTGGTGGCTGGGGCGCCGTTCGGTCACGCCGCTGCCGCCGACGCTGCTGCAATGGTTCCATGAGGTGCGCAACAAGCTGACGGAAGCCGGGCAGGCGGTGGCGCCGCTCGAAGGCACGCCGACCTATCAGACGTTGGCCGATCTGCTCAAGCGCGCCTTCAAGCAGCTGGACAAAACCTTCCTCGACGATCTGTAAATGAAAAAAGGCCGCGCTGATGCGGCCTTTCTCGTCAAAGCGGCAATAACCCCGGTTTAAATCAAAGAACGGTCGAGTTGTGATTTCCTGCGTTCTTGCGCTGTGCGATGCTCCCGCCATCACACAGAAATGAGGAAATCCTGATGGAAATGACCAACGCCCAGCGGCTGATCCTGTCGAACCAGTACAAGATGATGACCCTGCTCGATCCGGACAACGGCGACCGTTATCGCCGGTTGCAAACCATCGTCGAACGCGGCTTCGGTTTGCAAATGCGCGAACTGGATCGCGACTTCGGCGAACTGAGCGAAGAGGTGTGCCGCACTATCATCAACGTGATGGAGATGCACCATGCGCTGCAGGTTTCCTGGGGCAACCTGAAAGAGAAGCAGGATCTGGACGAGCGCCGCCTGGCGTTTCTCGGCTTCGACGCCGCTACCGAGGCGCGCTACCTGAGCTACGTGCGTTTCCTGGTCAGCACCGAGGGGCGTTATACTCACTTCGATTCCGGTAGCCACGGTTTTAACGCCCAGACCAAAATGTGGGAAAAGTACCAGCGTATGCTGGCGATCTGGCTGGCCTGTCCGCGCCAGTATCACTTGAGCGCCGTTGAGATAGCGCAAATCATCAATGCTTGATTAAGAAGAGGTTTTCTGTGGAGTGTAAGGGTTTTCTGTTCGATCTTGATGGCACCCTGGTGGATTCTCTGCCGGCGGTAGAGCGTGCCTGGACGCACTGGGCCGAGCGCCGCGGCGTCGATCCGCAAGCGGTGCTGGACTTCATTCACGGTAAACAGGCCATTACTTCTCTGCGCCACTTTATGCCGGACGAAAGCGAAGCGGAAATTCAGCGCGAGTTCCAACTGCTGGAGCAGGTGGAAGCGCAGGATACCGACGGCGTTCGCGCGCTGCCGGGCGCCATCGCGCTGCTGGAGCGCCTGAACGCGCTCGGCATCCCTTGGGCGATCGTCACCTCCGGTTCGGTGCCAGTGGCCGGTGCTCGCCGCCAGGCCGGCGGTTTGCCGCAGCCGGCGGTGTTCATCACCGCCGAGCAGGTTAAACACGGTAAGCCACAGCCCGATGCCTACCTGCTGGGCGCCGAGCGCCTGGGGCTGGCGCCGCACGAGTGCGTGGTGGTTGAAGACGCGCCGGCCGGCATTCTTTCGGGTCTGGCTGCGGGCTGTCAGGTGATTGCGGTCAACGCCCCGGCCGATGCGCCGAAGCTGGAGCAGGTCGACCTGCGGCTGGATTCGCTGGCGCAGATCGCCGTCGATAAAACGGCGCAGGGCGCGATCGTTCGCCGGCTGGCCTGAGTGGCATTATCTTCACCCTAATTGATTAGACCCCGCTTCGGCGGGGTTTTTTTATGCTATTTTTTAGACCTTTGGACATTTGCCGGATGAGGCCGTTTTGAACAGCGAATTACTGTGGGTGCTGAGTTTACTGCTGATTGCCATCGTGCTGTTTACCACCAACAAGCTGCGGATGGACGTGGTGGCGCTGTTGGTGATTATCGCCTTCGTGCTGAGCGGCACGCTCAGCCTGCAGGAAGCGACGGTCGGTTTCAGCGATCCCAACGTGATTTTGATCGCCGCACTGTTCGTGATCGGCGAAGGGCTGGTGCGCACCGGCGTGGCCTATCAGGTGGGCGACTGGCTGGTGAAAGTGGCCGGCAGCAGCGAAACCAAAATGTTGATGCTGCTGATGGTGACGGTCGCCGGGCTGGGCGCGTTCATGAGCTCGACCGGCGTGGTGGCGATTTTTATCCCGGTGGTGCTCAGCGTGACGGCCAGAATGAAGATCGCGCCGGGGCGGCTGATGATGCCGCTCAGCTTCGCCGGGTTGATCAGCGGCATGATGACGCTGGTGGCCACGCCGCCCAACATGGTGGTCAACAGCGAACTGGTGCGGGAAGGCATCCATGGTTTCGGTTTCTTCAGCGTGACGCCCATTGGCCTGGTGGTGCTGGCGCTGGGCGTCGGCTACATGCTGATCGCCCGGCGTTGGCTGGGCAGCGGTGACACCGGCAAAGCCGGCGATGACTGGCAGCGTCGCACCTTCCGCGACCTGATCCGTGATTACAAGCTGACCGGCCGCGCGCGGCGGCTGGCTGTCCGCAGCGCTTCGCCGCTGATCGGACGTTCGCTGGATGAACTGCACCTGCGTGCGCGCTATGGTGCCAACGTGGTGGGCATCGAGCGCTGGAAACGCTTCCGGCGGGTGATGGTCAGCGCCTCCGGCAGCACCGAGCTGCGCGAGGGCGACGTCCTCTTGATCGACATGTCGGACAGCCAGGTCGATCTGCGCGAATTCTGCGGCGAGCAGCGGCTGGAGCCGATGGTGCTGCGCGGCGATTACTTCTCTGAACAGTCGCGCAACGTCGGCATGGCTGAAGTGTCGCTGATCCCGGACTCGGCGCTGCTGGGCAAAAGCCTGCGCGAAGCGGCGTTCCGCAGCCGCTACGATCTGAATGTGGTGGGCATCCGCCGCCACGGCGAGACCCTGAGCGGCAAGCTGGTGGACGAGCCGCTGGAGCTGGGCGACATTTTGCTGGTGATCGGCGACTGGAAGGCGATTCGTCAGCTGCAGGCCAAAACCCACGACTTTATCGTGCTCAACCTGCCGGCCGAAGTGGACGAAGTGGCGCCGGCCATCACCCAGGCGCCGCACGCGCTGTTTTGCCTGGCGTTGATGGTGGCGATGATGCTGACCGACGAAATTCCCAACCCGATCGCGGCGCTGATCGCCTGCCTGCTGATGGGCAAGTTCCGCTGTATCGACATGGAGAGCGCCTATAAATCGATCCATTGGCCGAGCATCATTTTGATCGTCGGCATGATGCCGTTCGCGCAGGCGCTGCAAAAGACCGGCGGGGTGGATCTGATCGTCCGCGGGCTGATGGACGTCGCCGGCGGCGCGGGGCCGCGCGTGATGCTGCTGTGCCTGTTCGTCTTGTGCGCCACCATTGGCCTGTTTATTTCCAATACCGCGACGGCGGTGCTGATGGCGCCGATCGCCATTGCCGCCGCGCGCGAAATGGGCGTCTCGCCATACCCGTTCGCGATGATTATCGCCATCGCCGCGTCCGCCGCATTTATGACGCCGGTCTCTTCACCGGTCAACACCCTGGTGCTGGGGCCGGGCAATTACAAGTTCGGCGATTTCGTGCGTCTCGGCGTGCCGTTCACCCTGTTGGTGATGGCGGTCAGCGTGATTGTGGTGCCGTGGCTCTACGGTTTTTAACGGCGCAGCGAGGCTGCGCCGGTGGGGTTACAGCGAGCTGTCGAGGCTGATTTCGTCCAATGACAGGCTGAAACTGGGAATGAACACGTCCATAAAGTAGTCCATTTCCGGGCTGCGGCGCTGTTCCAGGGTTTTATCCAGCCGCGCCTTGGCCAGGGTGAATTCATTGTTGCCGGCAGAGAGTTCCTCCAGACATTTCAGGTAGGCGCACAGCGCGTCTGCCTGCTTCACTACCTGCTTTTCATCTTCGCTGTAGTAGTGCTCATCGAGAATGGTGCGGAAATCGTTGCGCAGCTCAGCGGGGATCATGTCCAGCAGCTTTTGCTGGGCGATCTTTTCGATCTTCTTGTATTCATGGGCGATCTGCGGATTGTAGTACTTGATCGGCGTCGGCATGTCGCCGGTGATCACTTCGCTGGCGTCGTGATACATCGCCAGCAGCGCAACCCGGTCGGCGTTGAGATTGCCGTTGAACTTGCGGTTCTTGATCACCGCCAACGCGTGGGCGACAAAAGCCACCTGCAGACTGTGTTCGGAGACGTTCTCGGTGCGCACGTTACGCATCAGTGGCCAGCGGTTGATCAGTTTCAGGCGGGACAGATGGGCGAAGAAATGGCTCTGGCTCATGGTGCTCTCTTTAACGGCAAGTGAGGCTCCCATTGTGAAGCAGTGACGGCGAATTTTGCAACCGGGCAATGAGAGAAGGGCGCAGCAAGGCGCTGCGCCCCAGGCGATTACTGATGGTAGCCTTCAAGGAAGCGGCCCAGCTTGCCGACCGCCATTTCCAGTTCGTCTACGCGCGGCAGGGTGACGATGCGCACGTGATCCGGGTAAGGCCAGTTGAACGCCGAACCTTGCACCAGCAGCACTTTTTCCTGTAGCAACAGATCCAGCACCAGCTTCTGGTCGTCGTGGATGTTGAAGCGTTTGGCATCGATGCGCGGGAACATGTACAACGCGCCCTGCGGCTTCACGCAAGAGACGCCCGGGATGTCGTTGAGCAATTCCCAGGTGCGGTTGCGTTGTTCGTACAGGCGGCCGCCGGGCTGAATGAATTCGCTGATGCTCTGATAACCGCCCAGCGCGGTCTGAATGGCGTGCTGCATCGGCACGTTGGCGCACAGGCGCATCGAAGCCAGCATCTCCAGCCCTTCGATATAGCCTTTGGCGTGCTTCTTCGGCCCGTTCAGCACCATCCAGCCCTGGCGGAAGCCCGCCACGCGGTAGGTTTTCGACAGGCCGTTGAAGGTCACGGTCAGCAGATCTGGCGCCAGTGCGGCGATCGAGTGGTGTTCGGCGTCGTCGTACAGGATCTTGTCGTAGATCTCGTCGGCGAAGATGATCAGGTTGTGTTGACGGGCGATCTCGACGATCTGTTCCAACAGCGCTTTGCTGTAAACCGCGCCGGTCGGGTTGTTTGGGTTGATGATCACGATACCGCGGGTGCGCGGGGTGATCTTGCTGATGATATCGTCCAGATCCGGGAACCAGCCGGCCTGCTCATCGCACAGGTAGTGCACGGCCTTGCCGCCGGACAGCGATACCGCAGCGGTCCACAGCGGGTAGTCCGGCGCCGGTACCAGCATTTCGTCGCCGCTGTTGAGCAGCGCCTGCATGGATTGGACGATCAGCTCAGAGACGCCATTGCCAATGTAGATATCCTCAACGGTCACGTCACGCATGTTGCGCGCCTGATAGTGCTGCATGATCGCTTTACGCGCCGAGAAGAGGCCCTTGGAGTCGGAGTAGCCTTGCGCCGTGGGCAGATTGCGGATCACGTCGACCAGGATTTCGTCCGGGGCGTCGAAACCGAACGGGGCAGGGTTGCCGATGTTCAGTTTCAGGACTTTGTTGCCTTCTTCTTCAAGACGTTTAGCTTCTTTAAGCACCGGGCCGCGAATGTCATAGCAGACGTTGTCCAGTTTGCTGGATTTCTCAATGGGGGACATAAAAAGTTGAGCCTTTTGCTGGGATAGGGGCGCTCCTACCGTGGGACGCCGCAACTCGCCCAATGTACTCCTGGCGTAGTTGCTTTTGAAGGGTTTTGCACGCCTTTGGTGCAAATGCATGTCGTAACGGGGGATTTTAGTTATGATAAGCAAAGGTAAAGTTATTTTGTGGTTCATAATTTCATGAACTATAATTTTACTAGGGTTTTGTTCTGTTAAATCAAGCGTCGATAAACGAGACGTGCCGGCGATCGCGGCCGGCAGCAGTGAACTGATAAGCCGAAAGGGAGAATAGGCTTCAATAAACTGTAAAGGAACGATAATACCGGAGTAGTCTGATAGCGGGGTGTCGGTTCGCGCACCACACTAAGGAAAATGACATATTTACATTAGCTTTACTTTATATTTTACCTTAAGCATTGTTTATGTGGTTATAAGATTATTATTTAAAGCAAAAATCTTAATGATTGAATTTATTAAATTCATTGAGTAGTCACACGAAGTCGGTACCGTTAATTATTTATCTTTTTTGCTCTGGAATGCAGTCTGAAGGCCGGTTGATAAGGGTTCTCAGTAGCACGAATGGAGTGGAAATTAGGCAGTATGAATGAGTAAAATCTCAGGTTCGGTGGGGGGTTTCCCTTTTCACCGGTATTCAGTCCCCCGCGTTCTATAAGCACCATCGATAGATCGCATTTTAAAAAGCGATAGAGGTAACGAATCATAAGTAATTTTTTTGCCCTCCACTTATGAGTGGGGTACTGTCATAACAGGCGCCGTCCTTTTCAACGGCGTCTGAGAAACACACCAGGGTAGTAGTTCGTAAATTAGAATTTAAAAAAGTGAAGAATACACTATGACAACTGCAAATCGTCCGATACTTAATCTCGACCTCGATCTGCTAAGAACCTTTGTTGCGGTTGCTGATTTGAATACCTTCGCCGCGGCGGCTGTTGCCGTTTGCCGTACTCAATCAGCCGTCAGTCAACAAATGCAGCGATTAGAGCAACTGGTCGGCAAAGAACTGTTTGCCCGCCATGGGCGCAACAAACTCCTGACTGAGCATGGTATTCAGCTTCTCGGTTATGCCAGGAAGATCCTGCGCTTTAACGACGAAGCCTGTACCTCGCTGATGTACAACAATATAAAAGGTGTTCTGACCATCGGTGCTTCCGACGACACCGCCGATACCATTCTGCCTTTCCTGTTGAACCGCGTGACCGCCATCTATCCGAAGCTGGCCATTGACGTGCGCGTAAAGCGCAGTACGACGATGGTCGATCTGCTGGAAGAGGGCGAGATCGATCTGGCGGTGACCACGGCCGATCCTGCCGGGCACCCGCACATCGTGCTGCGCACGTCGCCGACGCTGTGGTATTGCGCCGCCGATTATCACTATCAGGCCGGCGAACCGATCCCGCTGGTGGTAATGGATGAGCCAAGCCCGTTCCGCGCGCTGGCGATTAAACAGTTGGACGAAGCCGGTATTCCGTGGCGTATCGCCTACGTCGCCTCCACGCTGTCCGCGGTGCGGGCGGCCTGTAAAGCCGGCCTGGGCGTGACCGCACGGCCGATCGAGATGATGAGCCCCGATCTGCGGGTGCTGGGCGCGGTGGAAGGTTTGCCGCCGCTGCCGGATACCCAGTATGCGCTGTGCAAAAACGCGCAGTGCAGCAACGAGCTGGCGATGGCCATCTTCAGCGCGATGCAGGGCGGCAATGACGGCTATGGCTTCAACGGTGCGGAAGGCGGTCTCCAGAGCGATCAGGATGACGCCAGCCTGGTGGACGAAGAAGAATAACGTCGCGGCGCGATATCTGATGAAAAACCTCTGCTTCGGCGGAGGTTTTTTTTGCCCTTTTTTTACCTAAAAATTTATTTATATGTATTTGGCTTGTATTTTCAATTGAGTTGGCCGTTTTGTTAACTTTTAAGCGTTAATGAAAAGAGAGTTTGGCCGGGTTTAATACGCTAAGTTCGTTTTTTGAGCAATAAGATTGAATGGGTTAAAGGCATGGTAATAGCAGGGGTATTTTGTTAGCTTATAGCGGCCGTTTTTGCGGCTCAATTTGAGGAAAATTGTTAAAGGGCCACACTTTTTTTGAGGATTTATGCTGAAAACGTGTCCTGGATCAAAAAAATACCCCTAGGTAGTGAGTGGAAGAACAGGGAATTCCTGAGACAATGGTATAGTAAAACTGAAATGTGCATGTTGGTTTATATCTATCTGTTTCTACACAAAAATTAACTGACACGATTTAGCCTGTCCCTGGCGCATCAAATGTTAATCAAATGATACGTATGTAAACTAGTGTGTAGATACTTTTGTCAAAGTTGACAAAAGGTTATAGAAAGGAGTAAAAAGCCCACAGAAAAACGCTGCCTAACTCGCTGTAAAAGCAGTTTGTTTGTGTGGTTATTTATCCTTCCCTTAAATCGATGTGGCGCACTAACTGCCGGTGACAAGAGCAGTGCGATCGACGCCACTTTTGATGAGTAAGCATAGAGTATGTCAACAACCACTGAAGTTATCGCTCATCACTGGGCGCTCGCCGTATTTCTCGTTGTGGCTATCGGGCTCTGCGGCTTAATGCTGCTGGGCGCGTTCTTCTTGGGCGGGAGAGCCCGGGCGCGCGCCAAACACACCCCGTTTGAATCAGGCATCGACTCGGTCGGCACGGCGCGCATGCGCTTGTCCGCCAAGTTCTACCTGGTGGCCATGTTCTTCGTTATTTTCGACGTTGAAGCCTTATACCTGTATGCCTGGTCGGTCTCGGTTCGCGAGAGCGGTTGGGTAGGCTTTATCGAAGCCGCCATTTTCATTTTGGTGCTATTGGCCGGTCTGGTTTATCTGGTGCGCATCGGCGCGTTGGATTGGACTCCGGCGCGTTCCCAACGCCGCAGCAAACCGAGCACGATCACTAACACCAACAGTCATCCGCAGTAACAGCGAGGCATTAAGATGGACTATACGCTCACCCGCATAGACCCGAACGGTGAGAACGACCGTTATCCCCTGCAAAAACAGGAGATCGTCGCCGATCCCCTGGAACAACAGGTCCACCGCACGGTTTACATGGGTAAACTCGAACATGCGCTGCATGACATGGTGAACTGGGGGCGTAAAAACTCTATTTGGCCGTATAACTTCGGCCTTTCGTGCTGTTACGTGGAGATGGTGACGTCGTTTACCGCCGTTCACGACGTGGCGCGTTTCGGTGCGGAAGTGTTGCGCGCCTCCCCGCGTCAGGCTGACCTGATGGTGGTGGCCGGTACCTGTTTCACCAAGATGGCCCCGGTCATCCAGCGCCTGTACGAGCAGATGCTGGAACCGAAGTGGGTGATCTCGATGGGCGCCTGCGCCAACTCCGGTGGTATGTACGACATCTATTCCGTGGTGCAGGGCGTGGACAAGTTCCTGCCGGTCGACGTGTACATTCCCGGCTGCCCACCGCGTCCGGAAGCCTACATGCAAGCGCTGATGCTGCTGCAGGAATCTATCGGCAAAGAACGTCGCCCGCTGTCGTGGGTTGTCGGCGATCAGGGCGTTTACCGCGCCAATATGCAGTCTGAAAGAGAGCGTAAACACGG
The DNA here is from genome assembly GCF_008011855.1 of Serratia bockelmannii. Classification (GTDB taxonomy): domain Bacteria; phylum Pseudomonadota; class Gammaproteobacteria; order Enterobacterales; family Enterobacteriaceae; genus Serratia; species Serratia bockelmannii. The sequence goes on along the minus strand of NZ_VOUX01000033.1, from coordinate 1,309,327 downwards.
CGAGCGCATCGCGGTGACCAACCTCCGGACGCCTGACGAGATTTAAGACGTTCATTTAACGTCCATCTTAGTGCGCTATTGGTTAACACAGCGAAAAGTGAAACTTGCGGCGAATAACCCTTTAGTGTGGTGAAAAAAAATTATGACAGATTTGACGACGCACGACGCCTTGCCTGCCTGGCAGACCCGAGATCACCTTGACGACCCGGTGATCGGCGAACTGCGCAACCGTTTTGGGCCGGAAGCCTTTACTGTTCAGGCCACCCGTACCGGCATGCCCGTGGTATGGGTTAAACCTGACCAGTTACTGGAAGTAATGACGTTCCTGAGAAAACAGCCGAAGCCGTATGTCATGCTGTTCGATCTGCATGGCGTGGACGAACGTCTTCGCACCCACCGCGACGGCCTGCCCGCTGCGGATTTCTCCGTTTTCTACCATCTGATTTCCATCGAGCGCAACCGCGACATCATGCTGAAGGTGGCGCTGTCTGAAAAAGACCTGCACGTGCCCACGGCGACCAAGGTATTCCCGAACGCCAACTGGTACGAACGCGAAACCTGGGAAATGTTCGGCATCACCTTCGACGGCCACCCGCACCTGTCGCGCATCATGATGCCGCAGACCTGGGAAGGGCACCCGCTGCGCAAGGACTACCCGGCGCGCGCCACCGAATTCGATCCTTTCGTGCTGACCAAGCAGAAAGAAGATCTGGAGATGGAAGCGCTGACCTTCAAGCCGGAAGACTGGGGCATGAAGCGCGGTACCGAGAACGAAGACTTCATGTTCCTCAACCTCGGCCCGAACCACCCGTCCGCGCACGGTGCGTTCCGCATCATTCTGCAGCTGGACGGCGAAGAGATCGTCGACTGCGTGCCGGATATCGGCTATCACCACCGCGGCGCCGAGAAGATGGGCGAGCGTCAATCCTGGCACAGCTACATTCCGTACACCGACCGTATCGAGTACCTCGGCGGCTGCGTGAACGAAATGCCTTACGTGCTGGCGGTCGAGAAGCTGGCCGGCATCAAGGTACCTGAGCGCGTCGACACCATTCGCGTGATGCTGTCCGAGCTGTTCCGCATCAATAGCCATCTGCTGTACATCTCCACCTTCATTCAGGACGTCGGCGCGATGACTCCGGTGTTCTTCGCCTTTACCGACCGTCAGAAAATCTACGATCTGGTGGAAGCGATCACCGGTTTCCGTATGCACCCGGCCTGGTTCCGCATCGGCGGCGTCGCGCACGATCTGCCGCGCGGCTGGGATCGTCTGCTGCGTGAATTCCTCGACTGGATGCCGAAGCGTCTGGACTCCTACGTGAAAGCGGCGCTGAAGAACAGCATCCTGAAAGGCCGTTCCATCGGCGTAGCGTCTTACAACGCCAAAGAAGCGCTGGAGTGGGGCGTGACCGGTGCCGGCCTGCGTGCCACTGGCGTCGAGTTCGATGTGCGTAAATGGCGTCCTTACTCCGGCTATGAGAACTTCGACTTCGAAGTGCCGGTGGGCGATGGCAACAGCGACTGCTACACCCGCGTGATGCTGAAGGTGGAAGAGCTGCGCCAGAGCCTGCGCATCCTCGAACAGTGCCTGAACAACATGCCGGAAGGCCCGTTCAAGGCCGATCACCCGCTGACCACGCCGCCGCCGAAAGAGCGTACGCTGCAGCACATTGAAACGCTGATCACCCACTTCCTGCAGGTTTCCTGGGGCCCGGTGATGCCAGCCAACGAATCATTCCAGATGATTGAAGCCACCAAAGGGATCAACAGCTACTACCTGACCAGCGACGGCAGCACCATGAGCTACCGCACCCGGGTACGTACGCCGAGCTTTGCGCACCTGCAGCAGATCCCATCGGTCATCCGAGGCAGCCTGGTTTCCGACCTGATCGTCTATCTGGGTAGTATCGATTTTGTAATGTCAGATGTGGACCGCTAACTATGCATGATCAAAAAGACAATCACGCAGTCAACGATGCGCTCGAGCCCATCAATGCAGCCGCTCCTCAGAGCGGCGTTGATGCATTTGTACTGAGCGCGGAAGAACGTGATGCGATCGAGCACGAAAAGCACCATTACGAGGATCCGCGCGCCGCTTCCATCGAAGCACTGAAAATTGTGCAGAAGCAGCGCGGCTGGGTTCCGGACGGTGCGATTTACGCCATCGCGGAAGTGCTGGGCATCCCCGCCAGCGACGTAGAAGGCGTGGCCACGTTCTACAGCCAGATTTTCCGTCAGCCAGTAGGACGTCACGTGATCCGTTATTGTGACAGCGTTGTTTGTCACATCACCGGTTACCAGGGCATTCAGGCCGCTATCGAGAAGAAGCTGAACATCAAGCCGGGTCAAACCACTTTTGATGGCCGCTTCACGCTGCTGCCGACCTGCTGTCTGGGCAACTGCGATAAAGGGCCGACCATGATGATTGATGAGGACACTCACAGTCAGTTGAAGCCTGAAGATATCGAGACGCTACTGGAGCAGTATCAATGACCAAGCACATTGTACGCACTCCCGAAACGCATCCGCTGACCTGGCGTCTGCGCGATGACAAGCAGCCGCTGTGGCTGGACGAATACCGCAGCAAAAACGGCTATGCCGGCGCAGAAAAGGCCCTCAAAGGCTTGGCCCCGGACGAGATCGTCGGCCTGGTGAAAGACTCCGGGCTGAAGGGCCGTGGCGGCGCGGGCTTCTCCACCGGTTTGAAGTGGAGCCTGATGCCGAAAGACGAATCCATGAACATCCGTTACCTGCTGTGTAACGCCGATGAGATGGAGCCGGGCACCTATAAAGACCGTCTGCTGATGGAGCAGCTGCCGCACCTGCTGGTGGAAGGCATGCTGATCTCCGCGTTCGCGCTGAAAGCCTACCGCGGTTACATCTTCCTGCGCGGCGAATATATCGAAGCAGCGGCGCATCTGCGTCGCGCCATCGCGGAAGCCACCGACGCCGGCTATCTGGGCAAGAACATTCTCGGCACCGGATTTGATTTCGAGCTGATCGTGCACACCGGCGCCGGCCGTTACATCTGCGGCGAAGAAACTGCGCTGATCAACTCGCTGGAAGGCCGCCGCGCCAACCCGCGTTCCAAGCCGCCATTCCCGGCCAGTGCCGGCGTCTGGGGCAAGCCGACCTGCGTCAACAACGTCGAAACGCTGTGCAACGTGCCGGCCATTTTGGCGAACGGCGTGGAGTGGTACACCGGCATCTCCGGCAGTGAAGACAAAGGCACCAAGCTGATGGGCTTCTCCGGCCGGGTGAAAAATCCGGGCGTCTGGGAGCTGCCGTTCGGCACTACCGCGCGCGAGATCCTGGAAGACTACGCCGGCGGCATGCGCGACGGTCTGCGTTTCAAAGCCTGGCAGCCGGGCGGCGCGGGCACCGACTTCCTGACCGCCGATCACCTCGACCTCCCGATGGAATACGGCGCGATCGGCAAAGCCGGCAGCCGTCTCGGCACCGCGCTGGCGATGGCGGTAGACCACGAGATCGGCATGGTGCCGCTGGTGCGTAACCTGGAAGAGTTCTTCGCCCGCGAGTCCTGCGGCTGGTGTACGCCATGCCGCGACGGCCTGCCGTGGAGCGTGAAGATCCTGCGTGCGTTGGAAAACGGCGAAGGGCAGCCGGGGGATATCGAAACCCTCGAACAGCTGTGCCGCTCCCTCGGCCCGGGCAAAACCTTCTGCGCCCACGCGCCAGGTGCCGTAGAGCCACTGCAAAGCGCGATTAAATATTTCCGTGAAGAGTTCGAGGCGGGTATCGCCGTGCAGCACTTCGGCAACGCCCATGCGATTGGCGGCATTCAGCCGAACAATCTGCTGAAGCAGCGCTGGTAAGCCGAACTCGCCCGAACACGGCCAGAATTTTTGATTAACGCCTGCCGCAAGGCAGGCCACTTGGAAGCATGCTGACTATGGCTACGATTCATGTAGACGGCAAAGAGTATGAGGTAGACGGGGCGGACAACCTGCTGCAGGCTTGTCTTTCCCTCGGCCTTGATATTCCTTACTTTTGCTGGCATCCGGCGCTGGGAAGCGTCGGCGCTTGCCGCCAATGTGCGGTAAAGCAATACCAAAACGCGGAAGATACGCGCGGCCGTTTGGTGATGTCCTGTATGACCCCGGCATCCGATGGCACCTTCATCTCCATCGATGACGGCGAAGCGAAGCAGTTCCGTGAAAGCGTGGTCGAGTGGTTGATGACCAACCACCCGCACGATTGCCCGGTCTGTGAAGAAGGCGGTAACTGTCACCTGCAGGATATGACGGTAATGACCGGCCACAGCTTCCGCCGCTACCGCTTCACCAAGCGTACCCACAACAACCAGGAGCTGGGGCCGTTTATCTCGCACGAGATGAACCGCTGCATCGCCTGCTACCGCTGCGTGCGTTACTACAAAGACTATGCGGACGGCACCGACTTCGGCGTGTACGGCGCGCACGACAACGTCTACTTCGGTCGCCCGGAAAGCGGCACGCTGGAAAGCGAGTTCTCCGGCAACCTGGTGGAAGTGTGCCCGACCGGCGTATTCACCGACAAAACGCACTCCGAACGCTACAACCGTAAATGGGACATGCAGTTCGCGCCGAGCATTTGCCAGCAGTGCAGCATCGGCTGTAACACCAGCCCGGGCGAACGCTATGGCGAGCTGCGCCGTATCGAAAACCGTTACAACGGCAGCGTGAACCACTACTTCCTGTGCGACCGCGGTCGTTTCGGTTACGGCTACGTCAACCAGAAAGATCGTCCGCGTCAACCGCAGCAGCTGCGCGGCGATGACTGGATCACCCTGAACGCCGAGCAGGCGATGCAGGGCGCGGCGGACATCCTGCGTCAGGCGAAGAAAACCATTGGCATCGGCTCCCCGCGCGCCAGCCTGGAAAGCAACTTCGCACTGCGCGAGCTGGTCGGCGCCGAGAACTACTACACCGGTATCGCTCAGGCGGAGCAATCACGCCTGGCGCTGATGCTGAACGTGCTGAAAAACGGCGGCGTCCATACGCCGGCGCTGCGTGAGATCGAAGATTACGACGCGGTGCTGGTGCTGGGCGAAGACCTGACGCAAACCGGTGCGCGTATCGCGCTGTCCGTGCGCCAGGCCGTCAAGGGGAAAGCTCGCGCGATGGCGGCGGCGCAACGTGTTGCCGACTGGCAGATCGCGGCGGTGCAGAACATCGGTCAGCACGCCAAGTACCCGCTGTTCACCACTAACATCGACAATACCCGCCTGGACGACATTGCCGCCTGGAACTACCGCGCGCCGGTGGACGAGCAGGCACGCTTCGGCTTCGCCATCGCGCACGCGCTGGATAGCGCAGCGCCGGCGGTGAACGATCTGGCCGACGGCCTGAACAAGAAAGTCGATATCATCGTGCAGGCGCTGACCGGCGCACGCAAACCGCTTATCGTGACCGGCAGCAACGCCGGCAGCGAAGCCATCATCGAAGCGGCGGCCAACATCGCCAAAGCGTTGAAGGGCCGCGGTTCCGATGTCGGCATCACCTTCGTGGCGGGCGCTGCCAACAGCATGGGCCTGGCGATGATCGGCGGCGGTTCGCTCGATCAAGCGCTGGAACAGCTGGCGAGTGGCGCAGCCGACACCGCCATCGTGATGGAAAACGATCTCTATCGTCATGCGCCGGCGGCGCAGGTGGACGCAGCGTTGGCCAAGGTCAACAACCTGATCGTCGCCGACCACCAGCGCACCGCGATCATGGACAAAGCCAACCTGATCCTCTCCTCGGCCAGCTTCGCCGAGAGCGACGGTACGCTGATCAACCAGGAAGGCCGCGCGCAGCGCTTCTTCCAGGTATACGATCCGGCTTACTATGACGACGCCAAGAAAAATCAGTTCACCGTGATGCTGGAAAGCTGGCGCTGGATGCACTCGCTGCACTCCACCTACACCAGCCGCCACGTGGACTGGACCCAGCTCGATGACGTGATCGCCGCTTGCGTCGCCGCATTGCCGCAGCTGCAGGGCATCGTCGATGCCGCGCCGGACGCGACGTTCCGCATTCGCGGTCAGAAGCTGGCGCGTTCGCCGCACCGTTCCAGCGGCCGTACCGCCATGCGCGCCAACATCAGCGTGCACGAGCCGCGTCAGCCGCAGGATAAAGACACCATGTTCGCCTTCTCGATGGAAGGGAATAACAGCCCGCTGGCCGATCGTCAGCAGATCCCGTTCGCCTGGGCGCCAGGCTGGAACTCACCGCAGGCATGGAACAAGTTCCAGGCCGAAGTGGGCGGCAAACTGCGCCACGGCGATCCGGGCGTGCGCCTGATCGAAGCGGGGGAGGGCAGCCTCGGTTACTTCGACCGCGTGCCAGCCGCCTTCAATCCGAACGACGGCTGGCGTGTCGCGCCTTACTACCACCTGTTCGGCAGCGATGAAATGTCGCAGCGCTCTCACGTGATCCAGCAGCGCATGCCAGAAGCCTACGTGATGGTCAACCCGGCCGACGCGGCGACGCTTGGCGTCAACGCGGGCAGCCTGGTGGAGTTCAGCTGCGCGGGCCAGACCTTGCGTCTGCCGGTGCGTCTGAGTGAAACCCTGACCCAGGGCCAGGTTGGTTTGCCGCTCGGCTTGCCAGGGATCCCGCCGATCTTGGTGGGTGCTAAGGTAGACAATCTGCGGGAGGCGGCACGATGAGCTGGTTTACCCCTGAGGTGATCGACATTCTGATCGCCATTCTTAAAGCGGTCGTGATCCTGTTGGTGGTCGTGGCGTGCGGGGCATTCATGAGCTTCGGCGAACGCCGCCTGCTCGGCCTGTTCCAGAACCGCTACGGACCGAACCGCGTAGGTTGGGGCGGCTCGCTGCAGCTGGTCGCCGACATGATCAAAATGTTCTTCAAGGAAGACTGGGTACCGAGATTCTCCGACCGGGTGATCTTCACCCTGGCGCCGATGATCGCCTTTACTTCCCTGTTGCTGGCATTTGCCATCGTTCCGGTCAGCCCGACCTGGGCGGTGTCCGATCTCAACATCGGTATTCTGTTCTTCCTGATGATGGCCGGCCTGGCGGTGTACGCCGTGCTGTTCGCCGGATGGTCGAGCAACAACAAATACTCGCTGTTGGGCGCGATGCGCGCCTCCGCGCAAACCCTGAGCTACGAAGTGTTCATCGGCCTGTCGCTGATGGGCGTGGTGATGCAGGCGGATTCGTTCAACATGCAGGCCATCGTTGAATCCCAGGCGCACGTCTGGAACGTCATTCCGCAGTTCTTCGGCTTCGTGACCTTCGCGATCGCCGGCGTGGCGGTGTGCCACCGTCACCCGTTTGACCAGCCGGAAGCCGAGCAGGAACTGGCCGACGGTTACCACATCGAATATTCCGGCATGAAGTTCGGTCTGTTCTTCGTGGGGGAATACATCGGTATCGTCACCGTGTCCGCCCTGATTGTGACGTTGTTCTTCGGCGGCTGGCAGGGTCCGTTCCTGCCGCCATTCATCTGGTTCGCGTTGAAAACGGCCTTCTTCATGATGATGTTCATCCTGATCCGTGCCGCGCTGCCGCGTCCGCGTTATGACCAGGTGATGTCCTTCGGCTGGAAAGTGTGCCTGCCGCTGACGCTGCTGAACCTGCTGGCAACCGCCGCGGTCATTTTGTACAACGCTCAATAAGGGGTGAATAAACCATGACATTGAAAGAGTTAGTGGTTGGTTTCGGCACCCAGGTGCGCAGCATTTGGATGATTGGCATGCATGCCTTCGCCAAGCGCGAAACCCAGATGTATCCGGAAGAACCGGTTTACCTGCCGCCGCGCTACCGTGGCCGCATCGTGCTGACGCGCGATCCGGACGGCGAAGAGCGCTGCGTCGCCTGTAACCTGTGTGCGGTGGCCTGCCCGGTCGGCTGTATCTCGCTGCAAAAAGCGGAACAGAAAGACGGCCGTTGGTATCCGGAGTTCTTCCGCATCAACTTCTCGCGCTGCATTTTCTGTGGCCTGTGCGAAGAGGCTTGCCCGACTACCGCTATCCAGCTGACGCCGGATTTCGAACTGGGTGAGTACAAGCGTCAGGATCTGGTGTACGAAAAAGAAGATCTGTTGATCTCGGGGCCGGGTAAATATCCGGAATATAACTTCTACCGGATGGCCGGTATGGCGATTGACGGCAAAGCCAAAGGCGAAGCCGAAAACGAAGCCAAACCGATCGACGTCAAAGGTCTGTTGCCCTAAGGAGCCAGCAAGCATGGAAATTGCATTTTATCTGGCAGGTTTGATTGCGGTGGCCGCGACGATTCGCGTGATCACCCATACCAACCCTGTGCATGCGCTGCTGTATCTGATCGTCTCGTTACTGGCGATCTCGGCAGTCTTCTTCTCTCTCGGCGCCTACTTTGCCGCCGCGTTGGAAATCATCGTCTATGCGGGCGCCATCATGGTGCTGTTCGTGTTCGTGGTGATGATGCTGAACCTCGGCAACGTGCAGCAGCAAGAACGCGACTGGATGAAGCCGACGGTGTGGATCGGGCCTGGCCTGTTGTCACTGGCGCTGCTGGTGGTATTGATCGTCGCGATCCGCAGCGTATCCGATCAGGGTATCAGCGGCGAGATGGTTGACGCGAAGGCGGTGGGCATCAGCCTGTTCGGGCCTTACGTACTGGCGGTTGAGCTGGCTTCAATGCTGCTGTTGGCGGGTCTGGTTGTCGCCTTCCATATCGGCCGCGAGCACAAGCCTGGCGAGGTGCTGAGCAACGCGCCGGCGAGTGGCGAAATGGCGAGAAGAAAATCGGAGGAGCAAGCATGATCCCTCTTCAACACGGCCTGATCCTGGCGGCTATCCTGTTTGTGCTCGGGCTGACCGGGCTGCTGGTGCGCCGCAACCTGCTGTTTATGCTGATCAGCCTGGAAGTGATGATCAACGCTGCGGCGTTGGCGTTTATCGTGGCGGGAAGCTACTGGGGCCAGGCGGACGGGCAGGTGATGTACATCCTGGCGATCAGCCTGGCGGCAGCCGAGGCCAGTATCGGCCTGGCGCTGCTGCTGCAGCTCTACCGTCGTCGTCATACCCTGAATATTGATACTGTCAGTGAGATGCGCGGATGAACCTATTATATTTAACAATTCTGCTACCGCTGATCGGGTTCCTGCTGTTGGCATTTTCCCGCGGTCGTTGGTCTGAAAACACGGCGGCCACCGTCGGCGTGGGTTCTATCGGCCTGGCTGCGCTGGTCACGGTGTATGTGGCGATGGATTTCTTCGCCCAGAAAGCCGCCGGCGTGCAGCTGTTCGAGCAAAGCCTGTGGACCTGGATGGCCGTCGGCAACTTCAATATCGGCGTGACCCTGGTGCTGGACGGCCTGTCGCTGACCATGCTGTCGGTGGTCACCGGCGTCGGCTTCTTCATCCACATGTTCGCTTCCTGGTACATGCGCGGTGAAGAGGGCTATTCGCGCTTCTTCGCTTACACCAACCTGTTTATCGCCAGCATGGTGGTATTGGTGCTGGCGGACAACCTGCTGCTGATGTATCTGGGTTGGGAAGGCGTAGGCCTGTGCAGCTACCTGTTGATCGGTTTCTACTACAAAGATCCGGCCAACGGCGCGGCGGCGATGAAAGCCTTTATCGTCACCCGCGTGGGCGACGTGTTCCTGGCGTTCGCGCTGTTCATCCTCTACAACGAGCTGGGCACGCTGAACATCCGCGAGCTGATGATCCTGGCGCCGCAGAAACTGGCGGTGGGCGACACGGCCATCACCTGGGCGACCCTGATGCTGCTGGGCGGCGCGGTCGGTAAATCGGCGCAGCTGCCGTTGCAAACCTGGTTGGCGGACGCGATGGCGGGCCCAACCCCGGTTTCCGCACTGATCCACGCGGCGACCATGGTGACCGCGGGCGTCTATCTGATCGCCCGTACGCACGGCCTGTTCCTGATGGCGCCGGAAGTGCTGCACCTGGTGGGCATCGTCGGTGCGGTCACTCTGCTGCTGGCCGGCTTCGCCGCGCTGGTGCAGACCGACATCAAGCGCGTGCTCGCTTACTCCACCATGAGCCAGATCGGTTACATGTTCCTGGCGCTGGGCGTACAGGCATGGGACGCGGCGATCTTCCACCTGATGACCCACGCGTTCTTCAAGGCGCTGCTGTTCCTGTCGTCCGGTTCGGTGATCCTGGCTTGCCACCACGAGCAAAACATCTTCAAGATGGGCGGTTTGCGCAAGAGCATCCCGCTGGTGTACGTCTGCTTCCTGGTGGGCGGCGCGGCGCTGTCTGCGTTGCCGCTGGTCACGGCCGGCTTCTTCAGTAAGGACGAGATCCTGGCGGGCGCGATGGCCAACGGTCACATCAACCTGATGGTGGCCGGCTTGGTTGGTGCGTTCATGACCTCGCTGTACACCTTCCGTATGATTTTCATCGTGTTCCATGGCGAAGAGAAAATCAAAGCGCATGCCGGTAAAGGCATCACTCACCACCTGCCACTGCTGGTTCTGCTGGTGCTGTCTACCTTCGTCGGCGCGATGATCGTGCCGCCGTTGCAGGGCGTGCTGCCGGAGACCACCGAACTGGCGCACGGCAGCGTGCTGACGCTGGAAATCACCTCTGGCGTGGTGGCTATCGTCGGCATTCTGCTGGCGGCCGCGCTGTGGCTGGGCAAACGCAGCCTGGTCAACAGCATCGCCAACAGCGCGCCGGGTCGTTTCTTCTCGACCTGGTGGTTCCATGCCTGGGGCTTCGACTGGCTGTATGACAAAGTGTTCGTCAAGCCGTATCTGGGCATTGCGAAGCTGCTGCAGCGTGATCCGCTGAACTCGCTGATGAACCTGCCGGCCGTCTTCTCCCGCTGGGGGAACCGCGGTCTGACGGTGAGCGAGAACGGTCAGGTGCGTTGGTATATAGCGTCTATGGGTGTGGGTGCAGTGGTCGTATTGGCTCTGTTGATTTTGGTTTAATTGAATAATTTAAACAGACGCATTTTTCGGGCGTAGCGCCGGGCAGGCGCTACGTACAAAGTTTGAAATTATTCGTATAAGGGACACAAAACGCCATGCTATTACCTTGGCTAATTCTTATCCCCTTTATCGGCGGTCTGCTGTGCTGGCAGCTTGAGCGCTTCGGTACTAAGGTGCCGCGCTGGATAGCGCTGATCGCAATGGGGCTGACGTTGGCGCTCTCTCTGCAGTTGTGGATGCAGGGCGGCTATACCTTGACCACGCCGAAAGGCATTCCGCAGTGGCAGAGCGAATTCCTGCTGCCGTGGATCCCGCGCTTCGGCATCTCCATCCACCTGGCGCTGGACGGTCTGTCGCTGCTGATGGTGGTGTTGACCGGTCTGCTGGGCGTGCTGGCGATCCTCTGTTCCTGGCGTGAAATCCAGAAGTATCAGGGCTTCTTCCACCTCAACCTGCTGTGGATCCTGGGCGGCGTTATCGGTGTGTTCCTCGCCATCGACATGTTCCTGTTCTTCTTCTTCTGGGAAATGATGTTGGTGCCGATGTACTTCCTGATCGCGCTGTGGGGGCACAAAGCGTCGGACGGTAAAACCCGTATCACCGCGGCGACCAAGTTCTTCATCTACACCCAGGCCAGCGGTCTGGTGATGCTGATTGCGATCCTGGGCCTGGTGTTCGTGCATTACAACGCCACCGGCGTGTGGACCTTCGATTACGAAGACCTGCTGCAAACGCCGATGTCCCACAACGTGCAATATCTGCTGATGCTGGGCTTCTTCATCGCCTTCGCGGTGAAAATGCCGGTGGTGCCGCTGCACGGCTGGTTGCCGGACGCGCACAGCCAGGCACCGACCGCAGGTTCCGTCGACCTGGCGGGCATCTTGCTGAAAACCGCGGCCTACGGCCTGCTGCGTTTCAGCCTGCCGCTGTTCCCTGAGGCTTCGCACGAGTTCGCGCCAATCGCCATGTGGCTGGGCGTGATCGGCATCTTCTACGGCGCCTGGATGGCGTTCGCGCAGACTGACATCAAGCGTCTTATCGCCTACACCTCGGTATCGCACATGGGCTTCGTGCTGATTGCCATCTACACCGGCAGCCAGCTGGCTTACCAGGGTGCCGTGATCCAGATGATCGCGCACGGTCTGTCCGCCGCCGGTATGTTTATTATCTGCGGCCAGCTGTATGAGCGTCTGCATACCCGCGACATGCGTCAGATGGGCGGCCTGTGGGGGCGTATCAAATTCATCCCTGCGCTGTCGCTGTTCTTCGCCGTGGCTACGCTGGGGATGCCGGGTACCGGTAACTTCGTCGGTGAATTCATGATTCTGTTCGGCAGCTACCAGGTGGTGCCGGTGATCACCGTGATCTCTACCTTCGGTCTGGTGTTCGCTTCGGTTTACTCGCTGATCATGATGCAGCGCGCTTACTACGGTGCGCCTAAATCCGACCAGCCGCTGCAGGGCATGACCGCGCGCGAACTGTTCATCATTCTGCTGCTGGTGGTGTTGCTGGTTCTGCTGGGGGTTTACCCGCAGCCGATTCTGGATACTTCCAACGCGGCGATGAGCAACGTGCAACACTGGTTTGGTTCGTCAGTTTCAGCAATTTCAACAACAAGGCCGTAATTCGCCATGACAATAACTCCTCAACAACTGATCGCACTGCTGCCGCTGTTGATCGTCGGATTGACGGTGGTGGTTGTGATGCTAGGCATTGCGTGGCGACGCGACCACTTTATCAACGCCACCCTGACCGTGATCGGTCTCAACCTGGCGCTGCTTTCGCTGTACTTTGTCGGCCAGGCAGGCCCAATGGACGTCACCCCGCTGCTGCGGGTTGACGGCTACTCGATGTTCTACACCGGGCTGGTGCTGCTGGCGAGTCTGGCGACCTGCACCTTCGCCTATCCGTGGCTGGTCGGCTATCCGGATAACCGCGAAGAGTTCTACCTGCTGGTGCTGATCGCCGCCATGGGCGGCATCCTGCTGGCGAGCGCCAACCATCTGGCTTCGCTGTTCATCGGCATTGAGCTGATCTCGCTGCCGCTGTTCGGCCTGGTGGGTTATGCCTATCGTCAGAAGCGCCCGCTGGAAGCCGCCATCAAGTACATGCTGCTGTCCGCCGCCGCGTCGTCGTTCCTACTGTTCGGCATGGCGCTGCTGTACGCTGAATCCGGCGATCTGTCGCTGGCCGGCCTCGGCAAGAGCCTGCAGGAAAACATGATGCACCAGCCGCTGATCCTGGCCGGTATGGGCATGATGATCGTCGGTCTGGGCTTCAAGCTGTCGCTGGTGCCGTTCCAACTGTGGACGCCGGACGTGTATCAGGGCGCGCCTGCGCCGGTCTCGACCTTCCTGGCAACCGCCAGCAAGATTGCGATCTTCGCGGTCGTGATGCGTCTGTTCCTGTATGCCCCAGCCGCCGACAACGAAGCGCTGCGCCTGGTGCTGTCGATCATCGCGTTCTGCTCTATCTTGTTCGGTAACCTGATGGCCATCAGCCAGACCAACATCAAGCGTCTGCTGGGCTACTCGTCGATCGCTCACCTGGGCTACCTGCTGGTGGCGCTGATTGCGGTGCAAACCCATCAGCTGTCGCTGGAAACCGCCGGCGTTTACCTGGCCGGTTACCTGTTCAGCAGCCTGGGCGCCTTCGGCGTGGTCAGCCTGATGTCCAGCCCGTACCGCGGCCCGGATGCGGATTCGCTGTTCTCTTACCGTGGTCTGTTCTGGCATAAGCCAATCTTGTCCGCGGTAATGACGGTGATGATGCTGTCGCTGGCCGGTATCCCGATGACGCTGGGCTTTATCGGTAAGTTCTTCGTGATCGCGATGGGCGTCAGCGCACACCTGTGGTGGCTGACCGGCGCAGTCGTGGTAGGCAGCGCCATTGGCCTGTACTACTACCTGCGCGTGACTGTCAGCCTGTTCCTCAGCGCGCCGGAATCGCTGCAGCGCGACACCCCGAACAACTGGGCGTTGACCGCCGGTGGCGTCGTGGTGCTGATCTCAGCCGCGCTGGTGCTGCTGTTGGGTGTTTATCCGCAGCCGCTGATTTCGCTGGTGCAGATGGCGCAGCCGACGTTCTGATAACGCTTCAGACGGTAAAAAGGTCGCTTCGGCGGCCTTTTTTTATGGAGAAACGGCACTTAGCCGTAATGGGCGCTAAACGACGTTTCCAGCGCCTGCACCACCGCGCGCACGCGGGCGGCACGCTGCAAATCGGGATGCAGCACCAGCCAGATATCCACCCAGTCTTTATTCTCTGGCAACAGGCGCACCAGCTCCGGGTCTTTATCCGCCAGAAACGCGGAGAGCAGGCCGATGCCCAGCCCGCTGCGAGTGGCGGAGCGCAGCAGCAGCTGTGAATTGCATTGCAGCACGACGTTGGGCTCGTGCAGAGCCTCGCCGCAGAAATTGTTCCAGTGGCGCGGCACCAGCTCGCGCGGGAACATCAGCAGATCGTGGCCGCGCAACTGCTCGCCTTTGACCGGCATGCCGCGCCGCGCCAAATAGTGCTGAGTGGCATACAGGCCCATTTCGATGGTGGCTAACCGTTTGATGATCAGCTCATCGTCATCGGGACGGGCGCCGCGGATCGCCAGATCTGCGCCGTGGTAAGAAATATCGGCGATGTTGACCGCCGTCAGCAGCGTGACGGTGATGGCCGGATAGCGTTCCCGCAGATCTTGCAGCGCGGGTATCACGAAGGCTTCGGCCAGGGTATCGGTGGTGGCGATGCTCACGTGGCCGTGCAGGCTGCCATCGCCGCTGGCGGCTTTGCGGTTGATCGCCTGCACCGCATTCTCCATCTTCATCACGTCCGCCAGCATTTCTTCCCCCAACGGGCTGAGGGCGAAGGATTTCGGCGTGCGGATAAACAGCTTGGAACCGAGAGCGTCTTCGAAAGCGGAAAGCCGTCGACCGACGGTCGCCTGATCGACATGCAGCTGGTTGGCGGCTTTGCGTAGCGTGCCACAGCGTGCGACGGCCAAAAAGAAGCGCGCGTCGTCCCAATTCATCATGCCATTTCCTCTCTGCAGATTTGTCGGCGCCGTGGGGCACAGGCCGAGCCTGGCGAACAATAACGGTTTCTATCATAAAGCGTTGTTCTGCCCGGGGGGAGAGAAAGACGGTTAGCGGGCTGCACATCGGCGGTTATTTCTCTGGTGATGCAAGAATGCATCAGGGTGATTCATTCTTGACGATACTTCGCCCGTCGCCGGAACGCTATGATAAGCGCCGTTCCCGGCAGGCCGGGTGAGGAAAATGTCGACGGCAGGCCGCCGTCTGCCGTCTTTGGGAGTTGAAACATGTCAGAAAATACCGCCAGCCAGATTGCGGCGCCGCAAAATGCTCAGGCGTCGGGCAGGACAATTTTATTGTTCCTGGCGCTGGCTTTGATGTCGGCATTGCTGAACAGCAGCGCGCCGACGCCGCTTTATCCGCTGTATCAGCAGCAGCTTACGCTAAGCTCGGTCAGTCTGACCGTCATCTACGGCGCCTATGCCGCCGGCGTGCTGATCTCTTTGTTCGGCGTCGGCAATCTGGCCGGCAAAGTAAAGGATTTACGCAGTATGATCGTGCCGGCATTGCTGGTGGTGTTGAGCGGCGCCCTGCTGTTCGCGCAGGCTGATACCTTTGCCATGATGCTGATGGCGCGGCTGTTGGCCGGGGTGGGCACCGGGGCGCTAACCGGCGCGGCGAACATCGCGTTGGTGCGGTTTGGGCCGCGCGACGGCGGCAAAAATGCGGCGTTGATCGCGACGCTGTCATTCACCACCGGATTGGCGCTGGGCCCGATCTTCAGCGGCATCGCCTTGCAGACCGGTTTCCATCCCACGACGCTGCCATTTGTTTTCATCATGGTCATGGCCGCCGTGGCTGCGTTGGGCGTGATGTTCTCGTGGCCGCGTGGCGTGGTTACGGCGCCGAGCCATGTTACGTCGGCCGAGACAGAAAAAAGCTCGCTGCTCGATGGCTTGCGCGCCACCGGCGGTAAATTCTTTGTGTGTGCAGGGGCTTTATTTATCTGTTGGGCGCTGGCCGCCAGTATTTTGGCAATCGGCCCCGGCGTGGCGGAAACGCTGTTAGGCCTGCACGCTCGTGGCGTCTTTGGCTATGCGATTGCGGTGTATCTGCTGATCGCCGGTATCAGCCAGATCCTGAGCCGCCGCGTTAACGCCCGTCATTCGCTGTTGTTCGGTTGCCTGGCGCAGGTGCTGGCGGCAGTGGTGTTCACCATGGCGATCCAGTGGCATTCTCTTGGGCTGGCGGCGGTGGGGCTGGTGGTGGCCGGCTATGCTTATGGCGCCATTTTCGTCGGCAGCGCGACCCTAGTGAACCTGATTTCGCCGCCGACCAGCCATGCGCGTTTGCTTTCGCTGTTTTACGTTATCGCTTATATCGCCAACTGGGTGCCGATCTTGCTGGGCGTGGTGGTCGATCGCGTCGATCTGAATCAGGCAACCCATTTGCTGTTCCTGGGCAGCACCGTGGTGTGCCTGTTGTTGGCATGGAAGACGTCCCGGGTGGGGTTCCCTCGCTAATTACTTTGTGATGAATATCTATTTTTTATAATTAATGATTCTTTAATTACATTTATAGTGTGATTTTCATCGCATAAATTGGCCTGTTTTCGGGTAAACTGCGCGCTTTCTTTTTGCTGCAGGTCACTTTATGAACGTTCTTTTCGCCATTGCCGTCACCACCGGGATCCTGTCCGGCGTTTGGGGATGGGTTGCCGTCAGTTTGGGCCTGATCGGTTGGGCCGGCTTTCTCGGCTGCACGGCGTATTTCGCCTGCCCGCAGGGCGGACTGAAAGGGCTGTTGATCGGCGCGTTGACCTGCTGCAGCGGCGTCTTCTGGGCAATGGCGATCATCCACGGCAGCGAACTGGCGCCGCAGTGGAATCTGCTGGGGTATCTGCTGACCGGCATCGTGGCGTTCCTGATGTGCATTCAGGCTAAACAGCAGTGGCTGGGATTCGTACCCGGCACCTTTATCGGCGCCTGTGCGACCTTCGCCGGCGGCGGCGATTGGCCGCTGGTGACGCTTTCCCTGCTGGTGGGCCTGCTGTTCGGCTATGCGATGAAAAACAGCGGTCTGTGGTGGGCGGCACGCAGCGATAAAGCCCGCGCTACGCCGCCGATGGACCCGAATGCCGGCTCAAACGGTGCCGCCGAGTGAGTTGCTGCCGCGCCGCTGTGCGGCAGTATCTCCTGATAACCAGGACGGTAACGCTGTTGAAAATTGTCTATTTTAAAAGGGATAGGTATTGACTCTTCCTGTAGGGATTGCGTGAGATCACGTTAAAAGTAACAGGGTTTCGTAACATTATTTTCAGTGATTCCCATCACGTTTTTACCGGTAACAATCGGCTGAGATAGAGGTCTGTCCGATTGGAGGCCTGAAGGCCGGGAATCACCATGCACAACCTGTTTTCTCTGGATAACAAAACCGTCTTAATCACTGGTGCCTCGCGCGGCATTGGTTTTCTGCTGGCGCGCGGCCTGGCACAGCAAGGCGCGCATATTCTGATCAATGCCACCACCGAAGAACATGCCCGGCACGCCGCCGATCGCCTGCGTGAAGAGGGGCTGCGCGCCGATGCGGCGGCGTTCGACGTCACCGACTCCCAGGCGGTGCATGCCGCCATCGACCGTATCGAAGCGGACATCGGCGCGATAGACGTCTTGATCAACAACGCCGGTATCCAGCGCCGCCACCCGTTCACCGAATTTCCGGAGCAAGATTGGGACGACATCATCGCCGTCAACCAGAAGGCGGTCTTCATCGTGTCGCAGACCGTAGCGCGTTATATGGTGCCGCGCCGGCGCGGCAAGATAATCAATATCGGTTCGATGCAAAGCGAGCTGGGGCGGGACACCATTACCCCTTATGCGGCGTCCAAGGGCGCGGTGAAAATGCTGACGCGCGGCATGTGCGTGGAGCTGGCGCGCTACAACATTCAGGTCAACGGCATCGCCCCCGGCTACTTCAAAACCGAGATGACGCAGGCGCTGGCCGACGATCCGGCATTCACCGCCTGGCTGACCCAACGCACGCCTGCCGCGCGCTGGGGCGATCCTCAGGAGTTGATCGGCGCGGCGGTGTTCCTGGCCGCCGACGCCTCCGCCTTCGTCAACGGGCAGTTGCTGTTTGTCGATGGCGGCATGTCTGCGGCGGTGTAATCTTTTTTCGTGGAGTCTGGAGATGAAAATTCAAACCCAGTCCTGCGTGGTCAATGGCAAGCGAGACGTGGCGGTGATCGCGCAAGAAGTGGATTATCGGGGGCAGGGAACGCTGGTAAAAATCAGCCGCGGCGGCATCTGCGGCTCGGATCTGCATTACTTCCAGGAAGGCAAGGTCGGCAATTTTCAGGTGCGTCAGCCGATGGTGCTGGGCCATGAGGTGATCGGTGAGGTGGTCGCCAGCGATTCGCCGCAGCTGCCGGTCGGGCAGAAGGTAGCGCTCAATCCCAGCAAACCCTGCGGGCAGTGCAAATACTGTCTGGCGCAGCAAAGCAATCAATGCGTCGAGATGCGCTTTTTCGGCAGCGCGATGTATTTTCCGCACGTCGACGGCGCTTTTACCCAATACAAAGTGGTGGATAGCGCGCAGTGCATTCCTTACGCCGCCGATCGCGACGACAGGGTAATGGTGTTCGCCGAACCGCTGGCGGTGGCTGTCCACGCGGCGAAGCAGCCCGGCGATGTGACGGGGAAAAAGATTTTCGTGTCCGGCGTTGGCCCGATCGGCTGCCTGCTGGTGGCGGCGCTGAAAGCGCTGGGCGCCGCCGAGATTGTCTGCGCCGATCTCAGTCCGCGCTGCCTGGCGATCGCGAGGCAAATGGGGGCCGATCGGTGCCTGCATGCCGCGGACGACGATTTTAGCGGTTATCTGCAGGACAAGGGGTATTTTGACGTCGCCTTCGAAGTGGCGGGGCACCCGCAGTCGCTGCAGCGCTGTCTGGAGATCACCTGCGCCAAAGGCACTGTGGTGCAGGTGGGCATGGGCGGCAGCTTCCCCGATTTTCCGCTGATGTTGTTGATTGCCAAGGAACTGAATCTGCTTGGATCGTTCCGCTTCGTGGCGGAGTTCGCGTTGGCGGTGGCCTGGCTGGCCGACGGCGTGATCGATCCGCTGCCGTTGCTGTCGGCGGAATTCGCCAGCGGGCAGTTGGCGCAGGCGCTGACGTTTGCCGGCGATAAACGCCAGGCTGCCAAGGTGCAATTGGTGTTTTAGGGTAAAAGTCCGATGGCCGCAGGCGGCGATCCTTGTCTATAGTGTAGGAACGCTTAATTTTTCAACCACGGAGATCTCACGATGGCAAGACATACGGATGCTGAGCAAACTACGCTGGATGACGATCTGAGAATGCTGACCGAGACGCTGGAAGAAGTGCTGCAATACACCGGCGACCGCGCGGATCAGGCCTACATCGACATCAAGTCGCACGCCGAGCAGGCGCTGAGTGAGGTCAAGGCGCGCTGGGCGAACACCGGCGAATCTTACTATGCGCGCGCCAAAGAAGCGGTGCACCGCACCGACGACTACGTGCGGGACAAACCCTGGCACAGCGTGGGCATCGGCGCCACCGTCGGGCTGGTGCTGGGATTGTTGCTGGCTCGCAAATAAACCATGCCATCGGGGCGGCGCAGGCCGCCCCGTGTTTTTCTTCAGACTGTGTTGTTCATTCCGCCGTTTTACCGAAAGCTTTTCCTTATCCCGCCTATACTTCCCGCTAGCCGCCGTTGGAGCACCCCTATTTCCCTTGTTTTTATATGGACGGATTGAGCCGACGCCGCCGCAAGTGTAAAGTGTTTGTGTGTTTATTGTTTGTTTTTTGTTCTAAATCAAATAATTATCTGGTGTAAACACCCAGGGATATACGGCGTTCTTGCGCTGGCGCAAAAGCCGTGAAAATAACACCTCATATAATACAGAGCGTAACTACAGGCGCGGCGTCTGTCGGCTGCGTCGGAGACGATCTCTGCTAACTGACTTGTGAGCGAACTATGTCGACAAGTGTTTTTAATCGCCGGTGGGCGGCTGTGCTGCTCGAGGCGCTGGCCCGCCATGGGGTGCGGCATGTTTGTATCGCTCCGGGATCGCGCTCCACGCCGCTGACGCTGGCCGCCGCGGCCAACCGATCGTTTATCTGCCATACCCATTTTGATGAGCGCGGGCTCGGCCATCTGGCACTCGGGCTGGCGAAGGCGGCGCGTGAGCCGGTGGCGGTGATCGTCACGTCCGGCACCGCGGCGGCGAACCTTTACCCGGCTTTAATCGAAGCCGGCCTGACCGGTGAACGGCTGGTGTTTCTCACCGCCGATCGACCGCCGGAACTGATCGACTGCGGCGCCAATCAGGCGATCCGTCAAAACGGCCTCTACAGCAGCCACCCGACGCTGGCGATCGATCTGCCGCGTCCTACGCCGGATATTCCGGCCGCGTGGTTGGCCTCCAGCGTCGACAGCGCGATGGCGCGCTTGCAGCATGGCGCTTTGCATATCAACTGCCCGTTCGCCGAACCGCTGTACGGCGGCGATGAGCGTCACTATGCCGATTGGTCCGCCGCGCTGGGCGACTGGTGGCAGAGCGATCGGCCTTGGCTGCAGGAAAGCGAGACGCATGCAGTGCCATTGCCGCAGCCGGACTGGTTTTTCTGGCGACAAAAGCGCGGCGTGGTGCTCGCCGGCCGCATGAACGCACAAGAGGGCGCACAGGTGGCGGAATGGGCCGAAACGCTGGGTTGGCCACTGATCGGCGATGTACTGTCGCAGACCGGGCAACCGCTGCCCTGTGCCGATTTGTGGCTCGCGCATCCGCAGGCGCAGCGCCTGTTGCAAGACGCGCAGCTGGTGGTGCAGTTCGGCGGCAGCTTGACCGGCAAACGCCTGCTGCAGTGGCAGGCGCAGTGCCGGCCGGAAGAGTATTGGGTCATCGACGAGCTGCCGGGGCGGCTCGATCCGGCCCAGCACCGGGGGCGGCGCCTGCGCGCCGGCGTGGCGCAGTGGTTGGCGCAGCATCCGGCGCAACCGCGTGCGCCGTGGGCCGCCGGGCTGGCTGCGCTGGCGGATAAGGCGCTGACGGCGGCGTCCACGCATCTGTACGATAACTTTGGCGAAGCGCAGCTGGCGCACCGCCTGCCGGAACTGTTGCCGGAGAACGGCCAGCTGTTTCTCGGCAACAGCCTGGTGGTGCGACTGATCGACGCGTTAACGCCATTGCCCGTCGCTTACCCGGTATTCAGCAACCGTGGCGCCAGCGGTATCGACGGTCTGATTTCCACCGCCGCCGGCGTACAGCGTGCCACCGCCAGGCCAACGTTGGCGGTGGTGGGCGACCTTTCCGCACTGTATGACCTCAATGCGCTGGCGCTGCTGCGCCACTGCTCGGCGCCGACGGTGCTGATCGTCGTCAATAACAACGGCGGCCAAATTTTCTCGCTGCTGCCGACGCCCGAAGAAGATCGTCAGCGCTTTTACTGCATGCCGCAGAACGTCGAGTTCAGCCATGCGGCGGCGATGTTCCAGCTTGACTACGCGCGGCCGGAGAACTGGAGCCAGCTGCAACAAGCGGTTGAGCAAGGCTGGCGGCGCGGCGGCGCCACGCTGATAGAACTGCAGGTGTCGCCGAGTGAAGGGGCCGAAAGCCTGCAATACCTGGTACAACAGATGGCGGTGCAATGATGCTGGCGACGCGAATTTTGCAACAGGGCGAAGCGGGCCGCCCGTGGCTGGTGTGGCTGCACGGCCTGCTCGGCAACAACAATGAATGGCGGGTGATCGCCGCGCGCTGCCCGGAATGGCCGTCGCTGGCCATCGATCTGCCCGGCCACGGCGATTCCGTGGCGGTGGGCTGCCGCGGCTTCGACGACATCAGCGCGCAAATCGCCGCGACCCTGCAACTGCGCAATATTGAACGTTATTGGCTGGTGGGCTACTCGCTCGGCGGGCGCATCGCCATGTATCACGCTTGCCACGGCCGCCATGACGGCCTGCAAGGGGTGATCGTCGAGGGTGGCAATCCGGGGCTGGAGGACGAACAACAGCGCCGCGATCGTTGCGAGCAGGATGCACGATGGGCGGCGCGTTTTCGCAGTGAGCTGATTGCCGAAGTCCTGGCGGACTGGTATCAGCAGCCGGTGTTCAAAGAGCTTAGCCATGTGCACCGCCAGGCGTTGATCGCCGCGCGTTCGGTCAACAGCGGCCCGGCGATTGCCGACATGCTCGAAGCCACCTCGCTCGGGCGGCAGCCTTATCTGGCGCCGCAGCTGCGCCAACTGACCGTGCCGCTGCGGGTGCTGTGCGGTGAGAACGATCCCAAATTTCAACGGCTGGCGCGCGACGCCGGGTTGCCGTTGCGCATCGTGCCGCAGGCCGGCCACAACGCGCATCTGGCCAATCCGCAGGATTTCGTCGCCGAGCTGCAGACATTTCTCGTTAACCCTGGTTAAAGGAACCGAACATGCTTTATCCGAATGAAGAACACCTGTATGCCGCTATCGCCTGGCAGGATTGCACCGGCGATTTCGAAGACATCCTGTATCACAAATCCGCCGACGGCATCGCCAAAATCACCATTAACCGGCCGCAGGTGCGCAACGCGTTCCGCCCGCAAACGGTCAAAGAGATGATCGACGCGCTGGCCAACGCCCGTTACGACGACGGCATCGGCGTCATTATTCTGACCGGCGCCGGCGATAAGGCCTTCTGCTCCGGCGGCGATCAGAAAGTGCGCGGCGACTACGGCGGCTATCGCGACGACAGCGGCGTACACCACCTCAACGTGCTGGACTTCCAACGCCAGATCCGTACCTGCCCGAAGCCGGTGGTGGCGATGGTGGCCGGCTATTCGATCGGCGGCGGCCACGTGCTGCACATGATGTGCGATCTGACCATCGCGGCGGATAACGCCATCTTCGGCCAGACCGGTCCGAAAGTGGGCTCGTTCGACGGCGGCTGGGGCGCGTCTTACATGGCGCGCATCGTCGGTCAGAAGAAGGCGCGCGAAATCTGGTTCCTGTGCCGCCAATACGATGCCGCCGCCGCGCTAGACATGGGCCTGGTCAATACCGTGGTGCCGCTGGCCGAACTGGAAAAAGAGACGGTGCGCTGGTGCCGCGAAATGCTGCAGAACAGCCCGATGGCACTGCGCTGTCTGAAGGCGGCGCTGAATGCCGACTGCGACGGCCAGGCCGGTTTGCAGGAGCTGGCGGGCAACGCCACCATGCTGTTCTACATGACCGACGAAGGGCAGGAAGGGCGCAACGCGTTCAACGAGAAGCGCCAACCGGACTTCAGCAAATTCAAGCGTAACCCGTAATGAGCGGAGCAAACCGCAGCGCGGCGCTATACCGTTACAGCCTGCCGATGGAGGCGGGCGTGGTGCTGCGCAATCAACGGTTGAAAACGCGTGACGGGTGGGTGGTGCAGCTGTGTCAGGGCGAGCGTGAAGGTTGGGGCGAGATCGCGCCGCTGCCGGAATTCAGCCGGGAAACGCCGGCGCAGGCCGAACAGGCCGCGTTGGGCTGGCTGCAGGCCTGGTTGGCGGGCAACGAACCGGAGCACAGCGCGCTGCCCTCGGTGGCCTTTGGGCTCAGCTGTGCGCAGGCCGAGCTGGAGCAGCGTTTGCCGATGCAGGCGGATTTTCGCAAGGCGCCGCTGTGCACCGGCGATCCGGATGAGCTGTTCGAGACATTGAGCGCTTTGCCGGGCGAGAAAGTCGCCAAGGTGAAGGTGGGGCTGTATGAGGCGGTGCGGGACGGCATGATCGTCAACGTGTTGCTGGAGGCGCTGCCGGATCTGCGGCTGCGGCTGGACGCCAACCGCAGCTGGACCCGCGCCAAGGCCGACGGCTTCGCCAGGTACGTTAACCCGACATGGCGCGATCGTATCGCTTTCCTGGAAGAGCCCTGCAAGACCCGTGATGAATCGCGCGACTTCGCCCGGGCGACCGGTATCGCCATCGCCTGGGATGAGAGCGTGCGGGAGGCGGACTTTGTGGTGCAGGCCGAGCCGGGCGTGGCGGCCATCGTGATCAAGCCGACGCTGGTCGGCAGCCTGGCGCGTTGCCAGACGCTGGTGGCGCAGGCGCACGCGGCGGGCCTGACGGCGGTGATCAGCTCCAGCCTCGAATCCAGCCTGGGGTTGACCCAGCTGGCGCGCATCGCCCGCTGGCTGACGCCGGACACCGTGCCGGGGCTGGATACGCTGGGGTTGATGCAGGCACAGGTGCTGCGCCCGTGGCCGGGCAGCGCGTTGCCGCTGCTGGATGTCTCGGCGTTGGAGTGCCTATGGCGCCGTTGAACGATTGGCCGTGGCGACATTGGGCGCGCACTCAGCCGCAGGCGACGGCGCTGATGCTCGGCGAACAACCGCTGAGCTGGCTGGAGTTGCAGAGCCAGGTGGATGAGCTGGCGGCGGATTTCCAGCATCAGGGCGTTGAACCGGGCTGCGGCGTGGCGCTGTGCGGTAAAAACAGCTATCCGCTGCTGCTGGCCTATCTGGCGCTGTTGCAGTGCGGCGCACGCCTATTGCCGCTCAATCCCGCCTTGCCGACGCCGCTGCTGGCGCAGCTGTTGCCGGAATTGGATATGACCTTTGTCTTCGGTCCGGACTCGTTGCCGGCGCTGCCGGAAGACGTGATTCGATTGACCCCGCCTTCGACCGAACCGCGTTGGCCAGACCTGCCGACGTGGGATGCGCAGCGTTTGGCGACGCTGACGTTGACTTCCGGTTCCAGCGGCATGCCGAAAGCGGCCGCGCACAGCTATGCCAACCATCTGGCCAGCGCCGCCGGGGTGTTGGGGCTGATGGCGTTTCAGCGCGAGGATTGCTGGCTGCTGTCATTGCCGCTGTTTCACGTCTCCGGCCAGGGTATCGTCTGGCGCTGGCTGGCGGCGGGCGCCCGGTTGGCGGTGCGCGAGATGCACCCGCTGAACGAGGCGTTGGCGGGATGCACGCATGCCTCGTTGGTGCCGACCCAGCTGTGGCGGCTGCTGGCGCAACCGCTGGCGGACATGACGCTGAAGGCGGTGCTGCTCGGCGGCGCGATGATCCCGGTGGAACTGACCGAGCGGGCGGAGGCGGCGGGGATCCGTTGCTGGTGCGGCTACGGGCTGACCGAACTGGCCTCCACGGTGTGCGCCAAGCGCGCCGATGCGCGGCTGGGTGTCGGCCTGCCGCTCGGCGGCCGCGAGGTAAAACTGGTGGATGAAGAGGTCTGGATCCGCGCCGACAGCCTGGCGCTTGGCTACTGGCGTCATGGCCATCTGCAGCCGTTGGCCGATGAACAGGGCTGGTTTGCGACCCGCGATCGCGGCGCGATGATCGAGGGGGAGCTACGCATTCTCGGCCGGCTGGACAACCTGTTTTTCAGCGGCGGCGAAGGGGTGCAGCCGGAAGATATCGAACGCGTGCTGGCGGCGCACCCGCAGATATCGCAGGCGTTTGTGGTGCCGGTGGCGGACGCCGAGTTCGGCCAGCGGCCGGTGGCGGTAATCGATGGCGATCCGTCGCTGTCGTTGGCGGCGTTGCTTGCCTGGTCGCAGGATAAGCTGGCCAATTTCCAACGCCCGGCGGCGTTGCTCCCGCTGCCTGACGAGCTGAAAAACGGTGGCATCAAGATTTCGCGCCGCCAGTTGCAGCAGTGGGTGGCGCAGCGTCTCTCTGAGGCATAAAAAAGCCGCCCGTAAGGGCGGCTGAGTGAATGATGCAGGGGGATTATTTCAGCCCCAACGCCTTGGCGACGCCGGCGCCGTAGTCGGGGTGCACCTTGGTGAACAGCTCGACCTGACGGCGCTGGATGTGTTCCGGCACCTGCGACAGTTCGCCGGCGATGCGGGTGAACATGCGCTGGTGCTCTTCGGCGCTCAGCAGGTTGAACAGCGCGCGCGGCTGGCTGTAGTAATCGTCGTCTTCACGATGATTCCAGTGGTCGGCCGCGCCCTCAATGCTCAGCGGCGGCTCGCTGAAGTCCGGCTGCTCCTGGAACAGGCCGAAGCTGTTCGGTTCGTAGGTGGCGCCGTTGCCGCTGTTGCCGTCCACGCGCATCGCACCGTCGCGATGGTAGTTGTGGAACGGGCATTTGGCGCCGTTCACCGGGATCTGGTGGTGGTTGACGCCCAGGCGGTAGCGGTGCGCATCGCCATAGGAGAACAGGCGGCCCTGCAGCATTTTATCCGGCGAGAAACTGATGCCCGGCACCACGTTGGCGGGGTTCATCGCCACCTGCTCAACCTCGGAGAAGTAGTTGTCGGGGTTGCGGTTCAGCTCGAAATAGCCGACGTCGATCAGCGGGTAGTCGCCGTGCGGCCACACCTTGGTCAGGTCGAACGGGTTGTATGGCGTCTGCGAGGCCTCATGCTCCGGCATGATCTGGATCTGCAGCTTCCAGCGCGGGAAGTCGCCGCGTTTGATCGCATCGAACAGATCGCGCTGTGAGCTTTCGCGATCCTTGGCGATGATCGCTTCCGCTTCTTCATCCATCAGGTTTTCAATGCCTTGCTCGCAGCGGAAGTGGAATTTCACCCAGAAACGTTCGTTGGCGGCATTGATAAAGCTGAAGGTGTGGCTGCCGAAACCGTGCATGTGACGGTAGGATTTCGGAATGCCGCGATCGCTGAAGTCGATGGTCAGCTGGTGCAGCGACTCCGGCAGGTGGGAGAAGAAGTCCCACTTGTAGACTGGGTTGCGCAGGTTGGTATGCGGATCGCGTTTCACCACGTGGTTGAGATCGGGGAATTTCAGCGGATCGCGCAGATAAAACACCGGCGTATCGTTACCCACCAAATCCCAGTTGCCTTCTTCGGTATAGAACTTCATGGCGAAGCCGCGAATATCGCGCTCGGCGTCGGCGGCGCCGCGTTCACCGGCGACGGTGGAGAAGCGGATAAACATGTCGGTCTGTTTGCCGATTTCGGAGAAGATCTTGGCGCGAGTGTAGCGGGTGATGTCGTGGGTAACGGTAAAGGTGCCGTAGGCGCCGGAACCCTTGGCGTGCATGCGGCGTTCGGGGATAACTTCACGGTCGAAGTGGGCCAGTTTTTCCAGGAACCACACGTCCTGCAACAGCATCGGGCCGCGTTTGCCTGCGGTGATCACGTTATTGTTATCGACAACCGGGGCGCCGGCTGCGGTGGTCAGTCCTTTCTTGCTCATCACTTGCTCCTTATCGTAGTGCAGTTAAGTAAAGACTCGGGCGGTTTAAGCGTTCATCAGCATAGTCCTTTGGCGGGGCTTCTTCCCCTGACCTTGGTCAAAGCCACTACTAGTTGTAGCCCTATTGCCGAGCGACGGCAAATAGGTCTCGGTTATCGTTGGCATCGCCTTGACGAATATGGATTTTTGTTTGCAAATTTTTACATTTATTTGATTATTGAAGAATTTTTTCGCTTTTATCCCTTAAATACTCATTGCGCTTTGGTATAGACTCATGACGTTATTATTATGCGTTGATTCGATCATTCAGTACGGATGACAAACCAGAGGGAAAGATGATGAAAAAGACTTGGGTCGCGTGCGCGGCAGGATTGCTGTTTGTGACCGGCGCGGCGAACGCCATCAGCGTGTCGGGCGAAGCCGGGCAACACTACACCAACCTGGGCGTTGGTATGAGCACCGGCTCTTCAGGTCTGGGCCTGACCGGCAACTGGGCGCGCAGCGACCACGACGGCAACGTCGGCAGCGTGGGCCTGAACTTCGGCGTGCCGCTGGGGCCGTTGACGGCGACCGTGGGCGCCAAAGCGCTGTACCTCAGCCCGAAAGACGGGAAAAGCGGCGGGGCGGTGGCGCTGGGCGGCGGCCTGGAGTGGGAAATTAACCGTTACTTCAGCCTGCACGGCGAAGGTTACTTTGCCCCTGAGTCTTTCACCAGCGGCGTGAAGGCCTATAACGAAGCCAGCGGCGGCCTGCGCTGGAAGTTCCGTCCGCTGAGCGTGGACGTGGGCTACCGTTACATGCAGATGGAAGGCAAAGACGGGCGTCGCGACAACACCCTGGCCGATGGCCCTTATGTCGGTGTCGGCCTGAGCTTCTAAGGCCGGCTGACGGGCTGCGGCCCATCGCGTTTTCCGAATCCCTCGGTCCTTGGCCGGGGGATTTTTATTTGTGCCATCAACGGGAAATCCATCCGGACTCTGAATGGCAAAAGATTAAATAATTTAAAGACTCGACGATCGGCATCGCCATAGGCGAGCACATGCCGTAAAATACGTAATATAAATATTTATATAACGATATGGACGTCATGACTTACCGAAATCCACTGGCGGCGCTGATGCCGCTGCTTGCCTCACTCTTTCCTTATACCGCTGCGGCGCAGGCCGATCGTGACGAGGTGTTGACCGTCACCGGCCACGCGTTATCCCCCGCGACGGAAAGCGCATCCGGCGCCGGTTTTAAAACGCCGGAGATTGAACTCGGGCCGCTGGGTACCAGGGCCTGGATCGATACGCCTTATTCTTCCACCACCGTGACCCAACCGATGATCAATAATCAGCAGGCGAAAAGCGTCGCCGAATTGCTGAAATATTCACCGAGTACGCAGATGCAGGCTCGCGGCGGCATGGACGTCGGGCGGCCTCAAAGCCGCGGTATGCAGGGCAGCGTGGTGGCGAACAGCCGCCTGGATGGGTTGAACATTGTCTCCACCACGGCCTTTCCCGTTGAAATGCTGGAACGGCTGGACGTGCTCAACAGCCTGACCGGTGCGTTGTATGGCCCTGCGAGCCCGGCCGGGCAGTTCAACTTTGTGGCGAAACGCCCGACGCCGCAACCGTTACGCGAGGTGACGCTCGGGTATCAGAGCCGCAGCGCCTTCAGCGGCCACGTCGATCTCGGCGGCCATCTCGACGACGACAATATGTTTGGCTATCGCATCAATGCCCTCAACGAAGAGGGCGAAGGCAGCGTTGACGACAGTACCTTGCGCCGTCGGCTGTTGGCCGTGGCGTTCGATTGGAATATCAAGCCGGGCACGCAGCTGCAGCTGGACGCCAGCCATTACGAGTTTCTGCAAAAGGGTTACCCCGGCGGCTTCAGCTATGGGCCGAATGTTCCGTTGCCCTCCGCCCCTAATCCGCAGAATAAACACCTGGCGCTCGAGACGGCGGGCAACGATTTAACCACCGATACCCTCAGCACGCGCCTGATTCATTACTTTAATGACGATTGGTCAGTCACGGGCGGCATAGGGTGGCAACAGGCAGATCGCGCCATGCGTTCGGTATCCAGCACTCTGCTCAACGGCAGCGGCGATATCAAACGGTCGATGAGCGACTCCAGCGCCTCGGGGCGATTTCGGGTGTTGAGCAATACGCTGGCGCTGAACGGCCATGTCGATACCGGTTCGGTGGGGCATGAGTTGGCGCTCGCTACGACGGGCTACGTCTGGTCTATCTACAGCGGCAAGGGGGCCAGCCGGCGCTACGATTTGGGCATCGACAATATGTACCATCCGTCGGCGCTGCATGAGCCGGGCGACGGAAAAATCCCCAAGAACGGCGCGCGCTATAAATCCAGCGAGAACAGCCAGCAGAGCGTGACGTTCGGCGATACGCTGACATTCAATCCGCAGTGGTCGGCGATGCTGTATTTAAGCGAAAGCTGGTTGCAGACGCGGAATTACAGCGCTGACGGCAAGAAAATCGAAGAAGACAATCAGCAGGGTTTCAGCCCGAATGCGGCGTTGATGTACAAAATCACCCCGACGCTGATGGCCTATGTCAGCTATGCCGACTCGTTGGAGCAAGGCGGTACGGCCCCGTTGGGGGAAGGCGTGAAGAACGAAGGGCAGACGCTCAAACCCTACCGCAGCCGGCAGTATGAGGTTGGCCTGAAAGCCGACGTCGGGGAAATGAACCTCGGCGCCGCGTTGTTCCGCCTCAAGCGGCCGTTCGCTTATGTTGACGCCGAAGACCGTGTGTACAAGGAGCAAGGCGAACAGGTTAACAATGGCCTGGAGCTGACGGCCGCTGGGCGCGTGGGTGACGGGCTGAGCCTTTTTGGCGGCGTCACTCTGCTCGATCCGCAACTGAAAGAGACGGTTTCCGACAGCACACGCGACAAACGCGTGGTCGGTGTGCCGAAGGTGCAGGCCAATATGCTGGTGGAGTACAGCTTGCCGTCGATGCCGCAATGGGTCTATAGCGCCAACGTGCACTATACCGGCAAGCGAGCGGCGAACGACACCAACAGCACCTGGGCTGACAGTTACACCACGCTGGACCTGGGGGCCCGCTACGTTACCCGGATTCATTCTGTGCCTGCGACCTGGCGGCTGGCGGTCAATAACGTCACTAACGAACATTACTGGGCCTCTATTTTCCCGTCGGGCACGGATGGCAATGGCGGTTCGTCGAGCGCCTTTCTCGGCAACGGCCGTGAAGTGCGCGCATCTGTCACGTTCGACTTCTGAGGGTGCTATGAGAATCGTATCGTTGCCCGTATGGGGGCTGTTGGCTGGCGTGTTGTTGCACGGCAGTTTGTGGGCTGCGCCGCCTGCGAGCGAAATGCGCATTGCCTCGCCGTGGCCCGCGCAAAACGCCATCATCGCGATGCTGGGTTATGGCGATAACATCGTCGGCACCTCGAATGTCGCGAAACAGATCCCGCTGTTTCGCCAAAGCCTGCCGCGCATTGACGCCGTTCCGGTAGTGAGTGTGAATAGTGGGCAAGCGTTGAATCCGGAACAAATCATCGCGCTTGGCACTCGGCTGCTGTTTGTGCCTGACAGCATGAAAGTGCCGCAATTGGATTTACTCGAACGGGCTGGGGTGCGCGTATTGGCGTTTAAAGCCAATTCGATGGCGGCGCTGCGCGAGCGAGTGTTAAAAACGGGGGCCGCGCTGGGGCCGGATGCGCAGGAAAAAGCGTTGGCTTACGAGCGCTATTTTTCTCGTAATGTGGCGCGCGTCGCCGAGCGGCTGAAGGATTTGCCGCCAGGGCAGCGCATTCGCGTTTATCACAGCATGGGCAATCCGCTGATCACCTCAGGGCGGCCGTCGCTTAACCAGGATTGGATGGATCTGGCCGGCGCCGCCAACGTGGCGGAAACGTGGTTTGGCCTGAAAAAAGAGGGGGCGGGCGAAGTGGCGCTGGAGCAGATCGTGGCCGCCAATCCGCAGGTGATCGTGGCGATGAACAGGCGCGATGCCGAAGAGATACGCACGTCTGCGCAATGGCAGGGCATCGATGCCGTTTTGCGGCATCGGGTCGTGGTCAATCCGAAGGGGATGTTCTGGTGGTGTCGCGAGACCAGCGAAGAGGCGCTGCAGTTTTTATGGTTGGCGAAAACGCTGTACCCGGCGCGTTTTGCCGACATTGACATGCGGGAAGAGACGAGAGGTTTTTATCGGGACTTTTTCGGTCTGTCGCTCACTGCGGCGCAGATTGACGCTATTCTTAATCCACCCGCTTGAACAGATTCGGGGGCCGAAACGGCCCCCGAATACGTTACCCGACCGCCGGCAGCATGCCGCTGGCGATGCCCAGTTGGATGGCGATCACCGTTACCCCACAGACAAACACCAGCGCCAGCGCCGGGGTGCCGCCCCAGACGCGGTACTGCGCCTGATGCTTTTGGCGAGTTTTCCACACCAGCAGCGAAGGCAGCAGCAGCGCCAGCACCGACAGGGCGATGGCGGCGAAACCCAACGCCAGCACGAAACCACGCGGATAAAACAGCGCGAAGGCCAGCGGCGGCAAGAAGGTGATGGCGCCGGTTTGCAGGCGGCCACGCACGTTATCTTGCCGCTTGAACAGGTCGGCCAGGAAATCGAACAGCCCAAGCGCCACGCCGAGGAACGAGGTCGCCAGCGCCAGATCGGCGAACAGGTGCACCGCCAGTTCAACGTGCGGCGAAGCTACTGCATCACGCACCGCCTGCAACAGGCCATTCAGCCCGGCCTGCTGAGCCAGGATGCCGACGAAGGTGTCGGAGCTGATGCTGCCCAACGTCGCCAGCTGCCAGAAGATATAGGCGATCAGTGGGATCGCGCTGCCGATGATAAACACCCAACGCAGTTTGCGAATGTTGCCGCCCATGTAGTTGACGATGCTCGGCACGCTGCCGTGGAAGCCGAAAGAGGTGAAGATCACTGGAATGGCCGACAGCGCCAGGCCTTGCTCCAGCGGCAACGTCATCAGATTGGTCTGGTGGATATTCGGCAACATCAGGCCGAGCATCACCACCAGAAACACCACTTTCGCGCTGAACAGGATGCGGTTGAACAAGTCGACCGAGTGGGTGCCGATGCACACCACGCCGCCGGCCACCAGGGTGAACAGCAGGACGCCGAGCGACACCGGGAAGTCCTGTGACGTCCATTGGCTGATGCTGGTGGCGAGCAGTTCGCCGGCGCCGCTGATATAGGCGGCGGTGAGGGCGTACATCAGGAACATCATGCTAAAGCTGGTCAGCCACTGGCCGCCGCCGCCGAGATAACGTTTGGCGAGCGTGCCCAGACCGGTATCCGCCTGCTCATGCTGGTAAACCTCCACCAGTAACAGCGCGGTGTAACACATCAACAGCCACAGCCCGACCAGTAAGGCCAGCGTGACGCCGAAACCGACGCCGGCCGCCGCCAGCGGCATCGCCAGCATCCCGGCGCCAATGGTGGTGCCCGCCACGATAAAAACACTGCCAAGAGTGCGATTCTTCACGTTTTTTCTCTACCAGCCGAAAGATTTTGAAAATTATAGGTAACGATTTATGAGGATGGCAGGATAGTGGAAGCCCTAATTTGTGTCAAACCGACGTTACGAATGATGTACATAAATGTTTACATTGCGGCAGACTGCATGGCACATGAGGAACGGGCCCATGGCTGAAATTATCCGCAGGCGGCTAGTGAAAAGTTATTTACGGGCTTCTATAGTGGAATGACCAAAAAATGTGGGAGAGATCAATGTTAAGGGTAGAGATGCTCAGTACCGGCGATGAGGTGCTGCACGGGCAAATTATTGATACCAACGCCGCCTGGCTGGCGGACTACCTGTTCCAGCAGGGGGTGCCGATGAGCGGGCGTGAAACGGTCGGAGACAGCCTCTCTGCGTTGATCGAGATCCTGCAGGAACGAAGCCATATCGCCGATGTACTGATCGTCAACGGCGGCCTGGGGCCGACCAGCGACGATCTCAGCGCGCTGGCCGCGGCGAAAGCCTGTGGCGTAGAGCTGGTCGAACGGGCCGACTGGCTGGCGCGCATGGAAGCCTATTTCACCGAGCGTGGGCGGCCGATGGCTCCTTCCAATCGCAAGCAGGCGCAGATCCCGGCCAACGCGGAAATGCTGGATAACCCGGTGGGCACCGCCTGCGGTTTCGCATTGCAGCTGAACAAATGTCAGATGTTCTTCACTCCCGGTGTACCGTCGGAATTCAAAGTGATGGTCGAACAGCAGATCGTGCCGCGCCTGCGCCAGCGCTTCACCTTACCGGCGCCGCCGCTATGCCTGCGCCTGACGACGTTTGGCACTTCCGAGAGCGATCTGGCCGCCGAACTGGATGGCATGCCGCTGCCGCCGGAAGTGGTGCTGGGTTACCGCTCATCCAGCCCGATTATCGAACTGAAGCTGACCGGGCCGGAAAGCCGGCGTGCGGAAATGGAGCAGGCATGGCGGCGCGTGCGCGAAGTGGCGGGGGACAACTGCATTTTTGAAGGCACCGTCGGGTTGCCGGCGTTGTTGACGCAGCGGCTGAGTCAGCAAGGGCTGAAGCTGGCGTTGAGCGAGCAATTCAGCGGCGGGTTGATCAATCTGCAGCTGCAAAGCGAGGGTGCACCGCTGGCGGGGGGCGAGCTGCTGCCGGCGCACTGTATCGAAACGCTGGAAACGACGCTGGCCCGCGCCCGCTCGCTGGCGGAGTTGACCGGTGCGCCGTTGGCGTTGGCGGTCAGCGCCATGCGCGATGAGCAGGTGAGCATTGCGCTGCACACGCCGCGCGGCGGTATTGGCCAGACCGTGCGTTATCGTGCGTCGCGCCACGGCCTGCGGCTGCGTCAGGAGTCGGTGGCGATGCTGGCGCTGGATATGCTGCGCCGCTGGCTGAATGGGGGCCAGGCGTGCGGTAAAAACGCCTGGCTGGAGGTAGTGGAAATTATCGAGTGACGGTCATGGCGCCGAGTTGCCGGCGTCACGGCTTTGCTGCAGCCGTTCGGACGCCAGCCGTGACAGGCGTATCGCCGCGGCACCCCGCACGTGCAGTTCCAGACCGTAGTCCCTGAGCGCCTGCGCGGCGCTGCCGGCTTGCGCCAGATGCGTCGCCAGGCTGGCGGCGTCCGCCAGCGCGGTGTTGGCGCCAAGACCGCCCGCCGGGCTCATGGCGTGCACGGCGTCGCCGAGAAAGGCGATGCGTTCGCTGTGCCACACCGGCATCGCCTTCGTGACCTGCACCGTCCGCACGCTGAGCGACAGGGGATCCGCCAGCGCTAACGCCGTTTGCAAGGCGGGCGCCCATCCCTGCGAGATATGCCGTACACGCGCCTGCAGCGTTGCGCTTCCCTTCGCCCGTGTCGGCCCGCCGAGCCGTTCAGCCGATCCGATACAGGCCCAATAGAGATAATCGTCGACCGGCGTGAGGCGGCAATCGGGCGCGTAGTCGGCCGCCAGCTGCGCCAAGGGCGCCTGAAAGCGCATCGGTTCAATCACCAGCGATACGCCGTCGGCGAAGATCACCGATACGCCGTTCAGCAGCTCAGGGGCCAATTGGGCCCGGGTTGCCGCATCGAGCGGCGTTTTGCCGTAAAGAGTGACCGTGCCGCTGTCTTCGGGCCCCGCCTCGGGCAGGCAGCGCCGCCGCACCAGCGAGTTGACGCCGTCGGCGGCGATCAGCACATCGACTCGCACTTGCTCGCCGTTGACGAACTGTAGCTCCACGCCCTGCGGCGTTTGTGCAAATTCACGCAAGGTATGGCCGAAACGCACCCGGTCTTGCAGGCCGGCAAGCAGGATCTCGCGCAGCGTTTGGCGCTGAATGCCGAGATCGCCGCTCGGTTCTTGCGTTTGGCGCTGGCTGGACGGCAACCAGTGCTCGGGGCGCCGGCCGGTGAGCGGGGCAAGCTGCGGATCCCATAGATTGCTCTCGCCGCTGTTTTGCGCGCTGCCGGCGCAGAGCAACCGGTAGTGCGCCGGCGGCAGGCAGGCGGCCAGCGCCTGCTGGCCAGACGGATCGATGCGCAGCCGGTAGCCCTGATCGCGCGCTTGCGGCGTGGTGTCGCGTTCAAACACCGTGGCGTGGATGCCGAAGCGGCTCAGCCCCTGAGCCAGACACAGACCGCCGGGCCCGGCGCCGATAATGCCAATGCTGGGTGTTGTCATCATGTTCCCTCGTGAGTCAGTGGCCACAAACGGGAGCGGCCGGAAGCATTTCATTATGTCGGCGCAGGAAAAGGTTGATATAACGGTATCTGGACTAAAAATAGTGATAAGTGGCCAATGTGAACGATAACCCTCACTTCACTGACGCTGACTGCAGCGAATGGCGGGCGGGCCCCTGGCTGATCGCCCTTGGCGGCCGCGACGCGGCAGGCCGGGAGTATCGGTTGGGCACGCGCGAATACGACTGGCATCAGCATGTGCGCGGGCAGTTGCTGTGCGTTGAAAGCGGCTTGTTGCATGTACGCACGGCGCAGGGCGATTGGGTGCTTCCGCCTCAGCGGGCGGGTTGGATCCCACCGGCGACGGAGCACCGGGTGCAGGTCTGCGGCGCACTGAGCGGCTGGAGTTTGCTGCTGGCGCCGGAGGCCTGCCACGATCTGTCGAATGTACCCTGCGTCATCGGCATTAGCGCCGTGCTGCAGGCGCTGGCTCAGCGAGCAGAAGGCTGGGACAAGCGCAGCGCGCTCACCCTGGAGCAGGATCGCATGGCGCAGGTGATGCGGGACGAGATACGTTTGGCGCCGACGGAACCACTGCATTTGCCGATGTCGTCCCATCCGCGCCTGGCCGGCGTTCTGCAGGCCTTGCTGGCGCAGCCGGGGAGCGAGCGTTCGCTGGAGGCGTGGGCTGAATGGGGGGCGATGTCGCCGCGTACCCTGCGGCGGCTGATGATCGGCGAGACGGGGTTGAGTTTTGCACAGTGGCGCCAGCAGGCCCGGTTGTCGTATGCGTTAGCGAAGCTGGCCGAAGGCGAGACGGTGCTGCAGATCGCGGAAACGCTGGGGTATGCCTCGCCGAGCAATTTTATCGCCATGTTTCGTAAAGCCTTTGGCGATTCCCCGGCGCGTTATTTTTCCACATCGGCGGGAAAGGGGCGCTAAGCGAAATACTTTGAGGATAGTTATATATCCCTAATTAATCATAAAGTTATAGGGGATATTCGCGGCGAGGGAATGCTGTTACTCTCTTGACGGGTGCTTGAGACTGTTCGTCTTGGGCATTGTGTGACAAGGCGGATAGATGAAAGCCCCAAACTGACTCTCAATCAGAATGGGGCTGCCCTAACGCCTAGACACCGTTATGGTAGCCCCTTCACAGCAAGGAGGCAAGCATGCGCTTAAGGCATGTGTTTCACTCGCTAACCGTTGTATGTATTACGGTTTTGTTATTTATCTGGATGATAAGAGACTCGCTGTGCGAGCTGAAAATCTACCAGGAAAATATCACTATCCTGATCAGGTTGGCGTGTGAGGTGAAGCGGTAATCATAGGGCGGGGGCAACCCCGCCTTCTGGTCTCCAGGCGCGGTTTCCGGCACCCGACTTTACATTTCCAGCTCGATATCCGTCAGCGGCATGCAGCAGCAGGGCAGGATCTCGCCGGCGTTGATAAACGCCAGCGGCTGCTGGCGGTAGGTCACTTCACCTTTCACCAGCTTCAGGCGGCAGGCACCGCAATAGCCGGATCGGCACTGATACTCCACCTGCACGTCGTGCAGTTCCAGCACGTCGAGCAGACAGTTTTCACTGTTGGGGCAGGAGAGCTGCGTGCCGGCGGCGCGCAGCGTTACGATTGGCGTCGCCATCGCTTACAGTTCGAAGTCGCTCAGGTCGTCGGCGTTGATCTCCGAGTCGATCTGGCCAACCAGGTAGGAGCTCACTTCCACTTCCTGCGGCGCCACCTGCACGTTGTCGGACACCAACCAGGCATTGATCCACGGGATCGGGTTGGAGCGGGTTTCGAACGGCAGACCGAGGCCGACCGCCTGCATGCGGATATTGGTGATGTATTCCACATACTGGCACAGGATGTCTTTGTTCAGGCCGATCATCGAGCCGTCGCGGAACAGGTATTCCGCCCACTCTTTTTCCTGCTGGGCGGCCAGCACGAACAGATCGTAGCACTGCTGCTGACATTCTTCGGCGATCTCCGCCATTTCCGGATCGTCGGCGCCGGAACGCATCAGGTTCAGCATGTGCTGGGTGCCGGTCAGGTGCAGCGCTTCGTCGCGGGCGATCAGCTTGATGATTTTGGCGTTGCCTTCCATCAGTTCGCGCTCGGCGAACGCGAAGGAGCAGGCAAAGCTGACGTAGAAGCGGATCGCTTCCAGCGCGTTCACGCTCATCAGGCACAGGTACAGCTGCTTTTTCAGCGCGCGCAGATTGACGGTGACGGTTTTACCGTTCACCTGGTGGGTGCCTTCACCCAGCAGGTGATAGTAGCTGGTCATCTCGATCAGATCGTCGTAGTAGCCGGAAATGTCTTTCGCGCGCTTCTTGATCTCTTCGTTGGTGACGATGTCGTCGAACACCAGTGCCGGATCGTTGACGATATTGCGGATGATGTGAGTGTAGGAACGGGAGTGGATGGTCTCGGAGAACGACCAGGTTTCCACCCAGGTTTCCAGCTCAGGGATCGAGATCAGCGGCAGCAGGGCGACGTTCGGGCTGCGACCCTGGATGGAATCCAGCAGCGTCTGATACTTCAGGTTGCTGATGAAGATGTGCTTCTCGTGCTCCGGCAGCGCCTGGTAATCGATGCGATCGCGGGAGACGTCAACTTCTTCCGGGCGCCAGAAGAAGGAGAGCTGTTTTTCGATCAGCTTTTCGAAGATTTCATGCTTTTGCTGGTCGAAACGCGCAACGTTTACCGACTGGCCGAAGAACATCGGTTCTTGCAGCTGGTCGTTTTTGGTCTGAGAAAAAGTGGTGTAAGCCATAAGCCTGAATCCATCGTAACGTGGCTAAATGAAGGGGCCGGAAAATTCCGGCCCGCTAGGTCAAACTTTAGATCTTGCAGGCGCCGCTTTCGCAGTCGTCATCGCCGGCCTTGGCAGGCTGCAAATCTTCCTGGGCGTCTTCCGCACCGTCGCGGGTGTTTTGGTAGTACAGCGTTTTCACGCCGAACTTGTAGGTGGTGAGCAGGTCTTTCAACAGCTGCTTCATCGGCACCTTGCCGCCCGGGAAGCGGGTCGGATCGTAGTTGGTGTTGGCCGAGATCGATTGGTCGATGAATTTCTGCATCAGCCCAACCAGCTGCAGATAGCCGTCGTTGCTCGGCATTTCCCACAGCAGCTCGTAGTTGTCTTTCAGACGCTCATACTCCGGCACCACCTGGCGCAGGATGCCGTCTTTCGACGCCTTGATGCTGATGTGGCCGCGCGGCGGCTCGATGCCGTTGGTGGCGTTGGAAATCTGCGAAGAGGTTTCCGATGGCATCAGGGCGGACAGCGTCGAGTTGCGCAGGCCGGTTTCCTGGATCTCTTTACGCAGGGTTTCCCAGTCGTAGTGCAGCGGCTCGCTGCAGATCGCATCCAGGTCTTTCTTGTAGGTGTCGATCGGCAGGATGCCCTGCGAATAAGTGGTTTCGTTGAACCACGGGCAAGCGCCTTGTTCCTGAGCCAGACGGTTGGAGGCTTTCAGCAGGTAGTACTGAATGGCTTCGAACGTTTTGTGGGTCAGGTTGTTGGCGCTGCCGTCGGAATAGCGTACGCCGTTCTTCGCCAGGTAATAAGCGAAGTTGATGACGCCGATGCCCAGGGTGCGGCGACCCATCGCGCCACGGTGCGCAGCCTTGATCGGGTAATCCTGATAATCCAGCAGAGCGTCGAGTGAACGCACCGCCAGGGTCGCCAGCTCTTCCAGGTCGTCCAGGCTGTCGATCGCGCCCAGGTTGAAGGCAGACAGGGTACACAGCGCGATCTCGCCGTTTTCATCGTTGACGTCTTCCAGCGGCTTGGTCGGCAGGGCGATTTCCAAGCACAGGTTGGACTGACGCACCGGCGCGATCTGCGGATCGAACGGGCTGTGGGTGTTGCAGTGGTCGACGTTCTGGATGTAGATACGGCCGGTAGAGGCACGTTCTTGCATCATCAGCGAGAACAGCTCAACCGCTTTCACGCGTTTCTGGCGAATGCTGTCATCTTTCTCGTACTGGGTGTACAGGCGCTCGAATTCGTCCTGATCGGCGAAGAACGCGTCGTACAGCCCCGGCACGTCGGACGGGCTGAACAGGGTGATGTCTTCGCCCTTGATCAGACGCTGGTACATCAGGCGGTTCAACTGCACGCCGTAGTCCATGTGACGCACGCGGTTGCCTTCAACGCCACGGTTGTTTTTCAACACCAGCAGGCTTTCTACTTCCAGGTGCCACATCGGGTAGAACAGCGTTGCCGCGCCACCGCGCACGCCGCCCTGTGAGCAGGATTTGACGGCGGTCTGGAAGTGTTTGTAGAACGGAATGCAGCCGGTATGGAAGGCTTCACCGCCACGGATCGGGCTGCCCAGCGCGCGGATGCGGCCGGCGTTGATGCCGATGCCGGCGCGCTGCGAAACGTATTTCACAATGGCGCTGGAGGTGGCGTTGATGGAGTCCAGGCTGTCGCCGCACTCGATCAGCACGCAGGAGCTGAACTGGCGGGTTGGGGTGCGCACGCCGGACATGATCGGCGTAGGCAGCGAAATCTTGAAGGTGGAAATCGCATCGTAGAAACGTTTGACGTAGTCCAGACGGGTTTCACGCGGGTAGTTGGAGAACAGGCACGCAGACACCAGCAAATACAGGAACTGGGCGCTTTCGTAGATTTCGCCGCTGACGCGGTTCTGCACCAGGTATTTGCCTTCCAACTGCTTGACGGCGGCATAAGAGAAGTTCATGTCGCGCCAATGATCGATAAAGGAATCCATCTGCTCGAACTCTTCAGCGCTGTAGTCTTCCAGCAGATGCTTATCGTATTTGCCCATCTCGACCATGCGAGTGACGTGGGCGTGCAGCTTCGGTGGCTCAAACTGGCCGTAAGCCTTTTTACGCAGGTGGAAGATCGCCAGGCGAGCGGCCAGGTACTGATAGTCCGGCGCATCGCGGGAGATCAGGTCAGCTGCGGCCTTGATGATGGTTTCGTGAATGTCGGCGGTTTTGATGCCGTCATAAAACTGAATGTGTGAACGCAACTCTACTTGAGAAACCGAGACGTTGTGTAATCCCTCAGCGGCCCAATCGATGACCCGGTGGATTTTGTCGAGATTGATGCGCTCTTTACGGCCATCGCGTTTAGTTACAAGCAGACTTTGGTTCATGTGGTGTTTTACCTGTCCGTATGGTGCCCCTAAGCAGAAGTGTAGTCGCTCTGCTCAGTATGTAAACACTATATATAGGGGTTGTATGTCGGTGAGGTAACAAGATAGTGAGAAAAAACGGCGTTTGCAAGTGAACAAAACCGGCCTAATTTGTGGATAACTTGGGGGTGAAATGCCACTTGCCGTTCGCAGTGCGCGCCGTGACTGGCGCGACAAGCTTGTCAATAAGCACGATCAGATTTTACTGAAAAACTGAAAAAACCGATCGTTTGGCGCTTTATTAAACGTTAGAAAAAAACGGCATATTGATCTGATTTAATATTCTAAAAAACTGTCTACAACCGCTATTTTGATCGAAGTCGCGGAAATTAGGTATTTTTCCTAATACCGCGTTGGCGCCGCCCCCCGGTAATGCAGGGCCGGCGCGGTTTACCGTGCTTAACCTTCGTGCTGGGTGTGCACCATGTAGTTCACGTCAACGTTGCGCCCAAGCTTGAAATGATCGGTGATCGGGTTGTAATGCAGGCCGATCATGTGCTTTTCGCGCAGCGGCGTGCCGTCGACCCAGCCGATCAGTTCGGACGGGCGAATAAACTTCTTATGATCGTGGGTGCCCTGCGGCACCATCTTCAGTACGTACTCGGCGCCGATCACCGCCATCAGCCAGGCTTTGGTATTGCGGTTAATAGTGGAAAAGAACACGTGACCGCCCGGTTTCACCAGATGGGCGCAGGCGCGCACCACCGAGGCCGGATCGGGCACGTGCTCCAGCATCTCCATACAGGTGACCACGTCGTAGCGCTGCGGATTGGCCTGAGCGTGGCTTTCTACGGTTTCCTGCACATAGGTGACGTCCATGCCGCTTTCCAACGCGTGCAGCCGGGCGACCTGCAGCGGCTCTGCGCCCATGT
The DNA here is from genome assembly GCF_008011855.1 of Serratia bockelmannii. Classification (GTDB taxonomy): domain Bacteria; phylum Pseudomonadota; class Gammaproteobacteria; order Enterobacterales; family Enterobacteriaceae; genus Serratia; species Serratia bockelmannii. Next base: position 1,268,064 of record NZ_VOUX01000033.1, on the reverse strand, counting down.
CCAGGCCGGTCACTTTGGCGCCTTCGCGCGCCATGCTTTCCGCCAGAATGCCCCCGCCGCAGCCCACGTCGAGCACCTGCTTGTCAAAGATGCCGCCGGCGCGCTGCATGATGTAGTTCAGGCGCAGCGGGTTGATGCGGTGCAGCGGTTTGAACTCGCCTTCCAGATCCCACCAGCGGGAGGCGACAGCCTCGAACTTGGCGATTTCCTGGTGGTCAACGTTTTGCACTCGGCTGGATGATTCTGCGTTCATGGGCGGGTCTGGCTCCTTGTTCTCGTTGCGCGGATTATACATGTTCCGGCGCGGCATCGTCTGCGCCGATGCGTTTTTAGCGCACTTATCTGCACAATTTCCGTGAAACAGCGGCGGTTATTTTCCCGTAAAGCGTGCTTTGTGATATAGTTTTACACCTTTGCCACTATGGCAGCGGGCAGATGAATCATTAGTAGAGGGATAGCAGCTCCATGAGCGACCTTGCCAGAGAAATCACACCGGTAAACATCGAAGACGAGTTGAAAAACTCGTATCTGGACTATGCGATGTCCGTTATTGTCGGACGTGCGCTGCCAGATGTTCGTGATGGACTGAAGCCGGTTCACCGCCGCGTTCTGTACGCGATGAGCGTATTGGGTAACGACTGGAATAAACCATACAAGAAATCGGCCCGTGTCGTCGGGGACGTGATCGGTAAATATCACCCGCACGGTGACAGCGCGGTTTACGACACTATCGTGCGTATGGCTCAGCCGTTTTCACTGCGCTACATGCTGGTGGACGGTCAGGGTAACTTCGGTTCCGTCGACGGCGACTCCGCCGCGGCGATGCGTTATACCGAAGTGCGCATGTCCAAAATTGCTCACGAACTGTTGGCGGATCTGGAAAAAGAAACCGTCGACTTCGTGCCTAACTATGATGGCACCGAGCAGATCCCGGCCGTCATGCCGACCAAGATCCCGAACCTGCTGGTCAACGGCTCATCGGGCATCGCCGTGGGCATGGCCACCAATATCCCGCCGCACAACCTGGCGGAAGTCGTCAACGGCTGCCTGGCCTATATCGACGATGAAAACATCAGCATCGAAGGGCTGATGGAACATATTCCGGGGCCAGACTTCCCGACGGCGGCGATCATCAACGGCCGCCGCGGTATTGAAGAGGCCTACCGCACCGGGCGCGGCAAAATCTACCTGCGCGCGCGCGCGGAAGTGGAAGCCGACGCCAAGACCGGGCGCGAAACCATCATCGTTCACGAGATCCCGTATCAGGTGAACAAGGCGCGTCTGATCGAGAAGATCGCCGAGCTGGTCAAAGAAAAACGCGTGGAAGGCATCAGCGCGCTGCGTGACGAGTCCGATAAAGACGGCATGCGCATCGTCATCGAAGTCAAACGCGATGCGGTCGGCGAAGTGGTGCTGAATAACCTGTATGCGCTGACACAACTGCAGGTCACCTTCGGCATCAACATGGTTGCGCTGCATCAGGGGCAGCCTAAACTGCTGAACCTGAAAGACATCCTCGAAGCCTTCGTGCGCCACCGCCGCGAAGTGGTCACCCGCCGCACCATCTTCGAACTGCGCAAAGCCCGCGATCGCGCCCATATCCTGGAAGCGCTGGCTATCGCGCTCGCCAACATCGATCCAATCATCGAACTGATTCGCCGTGCGCCGACCCCGGCGGAAGCGAAAGTCGCGCTGGTAGCTCAGCCGTGGGATCTGGGCAACGTCAGCGCCATGTTGGAACGCGCCGGTGACGACGCCGCCCGCCCTGAGTGGCTGGAGCCGGAGTTCGGCATCCGCGACGGCAAGTACTACCTGACCGAGCAGCAGGCTCAGGCGATTCTGGATCTGCGTCTGCAGAAACTGACCGGCCTGGAGCACGAAAAGCTGCTGGAAGAATATAAAGAGCTGCTCAACTTCATCGCCGAGCTGATCTTTATTCTGGAAAGCCCAGAGCGCCTGATGGAAGTGATCCGCGAAGAGCTGGTGGCGGTCAAAGAGCTGTACAACGACGGCCGTCGCACCGAGATCACCGCCAATACTTCCGACATCAACATCGAAGACCTGATCAACCAGGAAGACGTGGTGGTGACCCTGTCTCACCAGGGCTACGTGAAGTATCAGCCGCTGTCCGACTATGAAGCCCAGCGCCGCGGCGGCAAAGGCAAGTCCGCCGCGCGTATTAAAGAAGAAGACTTTATCGATCGCCTGCTGGTGGCCAACACCCACGATACGATCCTGTGCTTCTCCAGCCGTGGCCGCCTGTACTGGATGAAGGTGTACCAACTGCCTGAAGCCAGCCGTGGCGCGCGCGGTCGTCCAATCGTCAACCTGCTGCCGCTGGAAGCCGATGAGCGTATCACCGCCATCCTGCCGGTACGCGAGTATGAAGAAGGGCGCCACGTGTTCATGGCCACCGCCAGCGGTACCGTGAAGAAAACCGCGCTGACCGAGTTCAGCCGTCCGCGCAGCGCCGGCATCATCGCCGTCAACCTCAACGAGGGCGACGAGCTGATCGGTGTCGATCTGACCGACGGCAGCAACGAAGTGATGCTGTTCTCCGCCAACGGTAAAGTGGTGCGCTTCCCGGAAGCGCAGGTGCGTTCGATGGGCCGTACCGCGACCGGCGTGCGCGGCATCAACCTCGGCGAAGGCGACAGCGTGATCTCACTGATCGTGCCGCGCGGCGAAGGCGACATTCTGACCGTCACGCAAAACGGCTTCGGTAAACGTACCGCCGTGACCGAGTATCCGACCAAGTCACGCGCCACCCAAGGGGTTATCTCCATCAAGGTGAGCGAGCGTAATGGCCAGGTGGTTGGCGCCGTGCAGGTGGAAACCAGCGATCAGATCATGATGATCACCGATGCCGGCACGCTGGTGCGCACCCGTGTTTCGGAAGTCAGCGTGGTGGGCCGTAACACCCAGGGCGTGACGCTGATCCGCACGGCGGAAGACGAAAACGTTGTCGGTCTGCAGCGCGTGGCCGAACCGGTGGAAGACGAAGAGCTGGATAGCCTGGAACCGGGCGAGGAAGCGGTGGAAGAAGACACCACGCCGCTGGACGATGGCGACGACGCGGCTGAGCCGATGGACGACGACAACGTTTAAAGCAAGGTGAGGGCGTCGGCATGCCGACACCGTAATGCACTGAGACAAAAGGGCCTGGCAGCGATGCTAGGCCCTTTTTCAGTTATATGGTTTAATTGGCGCACCGAGCCGCCGGCCGCCGTGCCGGCGATAGCGTGCGCCGCCACTGACTTTCGTATGGTATCCGATTGAAATACTTAGCCTCTTTTCGAACTACGCTGAAGATATCCCGCTATCTGTTCCGGGTGCTGGCGATTTTGCTGTGGTCGTTGGGAGCGCTGCTCACCACCTTTTATATTCTGAATATCCTGCATCAGAAAGAATCGGACATCCGGCAGGAGTACAACCTCAATTTCGACCAGGCACAGGGCTATATCCGCCATTCCGCCGACATCATCCGCGACATCAAGTATATGGCGGAGAACCGCCTCAACGGGTCGGTCAGCAGCCTGGACATGTTCAGCGGTGTGTTTCCCGGCAAGGGCAGCCCGCCGCAATTCTTTCCGCTGTACCCGGAGTCCAACTGTGCGCTGAGCACCACCTACCGCAGTTCGCTCGATTCACTGAGCGGCCTGATCCAGTATTGGAAAGAGAACTTCGTAGCGGCCTACGATCTCAACCGGGTGTTCTTCATCGGCGGCGACAGCCTGTGTATGGCAGAATTCGGCGGCGGCAATGCGAGTGCCAATCGGGAAAATGTGCTGAAGTCACTGCACGAGCGCATTCTGAAATACCGCAACGCCAAGAATCAGGACAAAGACAACAACCTGTATTGGATCAGCCCCAGCGCGCAGCGGCCGGACGTCGGTTATCTGTATGTACTGACGCCGATCTATATCGGCAACAAGCTGGAGGCGTTGTTGGGCATCGAACAAACCGTTCGGTTGGAGGATTTCGTTACCGCCGGCAACCTGCCGATCGGCGTCACGCTGCTGGATGAGAACAACGAGCCGGTGCTGCGTCTGGCGGACGGCGATCGTTATGCCGCCTCACTTAACAGCTATCCCGTAGAGCACGCGTACTTCGGCTATGTCGACAATTACCGCGACCTGATTCTGAAGAAAGCGCTGCCACCTTCTTCGCTGAGCATCGTCTATGCACTGCCGGTGAAAAGCGTGGTGGAACGCTTCAAAATGCTGATCCTCAACGCGCTGTTGCTGAACCTGTTGTCAGCCATCGTGCTGTTCACGCTGGCGTGGCTGTTTGAGCGCAAGATGTTCCTGCCGGCGGAGGACAACGCGTTTCGCCTGGAAGAGCACGAGCAGTTCAACCGCAAGATCGTCGCCTCGGCGCCGGTGGGTATCTGTATCCTGCGCATCAGCGACGGTACCAATATCCTGAGTAACGAACTGGCGCATAACTACATCAACCTGTTGACCCACGAAGATCGCGATCGCATTACGCGTATCATTTGCGAACAGCAGGCGAATTTCGTCGATGTGATGACCAGCAACAACAACAACCTGCAGATCAGCTTTGTTCACTCGCGCTACCGTAACGAAGAGGTGGCGATTTGCGTGCTGGTGGACGTCAGCGCGCGCGTGAAGATGGAAGAGTCGTTGCAGGAGATGGCGGCGGCGGCGGAGCAGGCCAGCCAGTCCAAATCGATGTTCCTGGCTACCGTCAGCCATGAGCTGCGCACGCCGCTGTACGGCATTATCGGCAACCTCGATCTGCTGCAAACCAAGGCGTTGCCGCAAGGGGTCGATCGGCTGGTCAATGCGATGAACAACTCTTCCGGCCTGCTGCTGAAAATCATCAGCGATATTCTCGACTTCTCCAAAATCGAGTCCGAGCAGCTGAAGATCGAACCGCGCGAGTTCTCCTGCCTGGAGGTGATCACCCATATCGCCGGCAACTATTTGCCGCTGGTGGTCAAGAAACGTCTGGGGCTGTACTGCTTTATCGAACAGAACGTGCCGGAGCGCATCTTCGGCGATCCGGTGCGGTTACAGCAGGTGCTCTCCAATTTGGTGAACAACGCCATCAAGTTCACCGATACCGGCTGTATCGTGCTGCAGGTCTGCACCCGCGGCAGCTACCTGGAGTTCAGCGTGCGCGATACCGGCGTCGGTATTCCGGAGAAAGAGGTCTCGCGCCTGTTCGACCCGTTCTTCCAGGTGGGGACCGGTGTTCAGCGCCACTTCCAGGGAACCGGTTTGGGGCTGGCGATCTGCGAAAAATTGGTCAACCTGATGGACGGCGATGTCTCTGTCGAGTCCGAACCGGGGTTGGGCAGCTTGTTCAGCATTCGCATTCCGCTGTTCAACGCCCAGTTCCCGATCCCGCAGGCCAGCGATACCTGGCAGGGCCGGCGGCTGTGGCTGGATATCCGCAATCAGCGGCTGGAAAGCTACCTGATGGCGATCCTGGGCGGTTACGGCGCCGATATCCAACGCTATGACGGGCAGGAGACCGCTGCCGGTGAGGTGCTGCTCAGCGATTACCCGCTGATGCTGGACACGCCGCTGCTGGCTCAGATCCAATTCTCCACCGAGCATATCGGCCCGTCGCAGGAAACCCGGCCAGGCTATTGGATGCACAGCACCTCCACGCCGCGTGAAACGTTGACCTTGCTCAACCGGTTGTTTGGCGTCGGCGGCGGCGCGGCAGAGGGGCTGGTGCAGCTGCCGGTGCCCGCCAAGGCCAGCGCGGCGGACAACGGCGATATTCATCTGCTGGTGGTCGACGATCATCCGATCAACCGTCGCCTGTTGTCCGATCAGCTGGGATCGCTGGGGTATCAGGTGGTGACCGCCAACGACGGCGTCGACGCGCTCGGCGTACTGAAACAGCATCACGTCGATATTGTGCTGACCGACGTCAATATGCCGAACATGGACGGTTATCGCCTGACGCAGGAACTGCGACAGATGCAGTTCAGCGCACCGGTAATCGGCGTGACGGCGAACGCGCTGGCGGAAGAGAAGCAGCGCTGTCTCGAGGCGGGCATGGATAATTGCCTGTCGAAACCGGTTACGCTGGAGACGCTGGAACAGACGCTGGCTTACTACAGTCAACAGGTGCGCTACAGCCGCAGCGAGGCTTGAAAAACAAACAGGCACGGCGGATGCCGTGCCTGTTTGTTTTTCACCTGCCGTGAGGCGGGCTTTAGTCTTTGTCCAACGGCGTCATGCTGACGGACGAGAGATAGTTGAGCAGGGCGATGTCGTTCTCGACGCCCAGCTTCATCATTGCCGATTTTTTCTGGCTGCTGATGGTTTTGATGCTGCGGTTGAGCTTCTTAGCGATTTCGGTCACCAGGAAACCTTCGGCGAACAGACGCAGCACTTCGCTTTCTTTCGGCGACAGGCGTTTGTCGCCATAGCCGCTGGCGCTGATTTTTTCCAGCAGTTTAGAGACGCTTTCCGGCGTGAACTTCTTGCCTTTCTGCAGGGCGGCCAGCGCCTTCGGCAGATCGGTCGGCGCGCCTTGTTTCAGCACGATGCCTTCGATATCCAGATCCAATACCGCGCTCAGGATCGCCGGGTTGTTGTTCATGGTCAGCACGATGATCGACAACTGCGGATAGTGACGCTTGATGTACTTAATCAGCGTGATGCCGTCGCCATACTTGTCACCCGGCATCGACAGATCGGTGATCAGCACGTTGGCGTCCAGCTTGGACAGATTGTTGATCAGTGCGGTTGAGTCTTCGAACTCCCCAACGACATTCACCCATTCAATTTGCTCAAGTGACTTCCGGATGCCAAACAGTACGATAGGATGGTCATCAGCAATAATTACGTTCAGGTTATTCATGTTGTTGGCTACCTTGCTTCAGCAGTCTGCTGACGAAAAAATCAATCTGACTGATGTTATTCTCGATCTCGGGCGCATCACCTTCTGCGATGCGCTGTTCTAACGATTCGCACAGCTGCTTGCCGGGAAGCAGATTTAACATGGCAAACACGCCTTTCAGGCGGTGTGCGGTTTGTGACAGCGCATTGAAATCACTGCTGCCCGCCTCAGTATACAGTTTTTTGACATCGTCGGGTACTGTATCGACAAACAGCCCATAGTAATCACTTGATTTCAATTGTTTTTCATAGAGTTGGATATCTTCTGAACTCAATGAAAGCGGGCTTTCTTCCTGTTCCAGCGCGGCCATTTGCTGTTCGATCAGCATCAGCACGGCGTCGATTAATGCGCCGTTCAGGTTGTAGTTCACCCGAATGTAGCGTTTATCCAGCGCTTGCCAACCCGGCTCATCGGTCGCCAGCAGCAGGGTGTAGTCATCGGCCCGCTGCGGGTTATCCGTCAGCAGCACGTCATAATCGCGATTGACCGCGCGATCTTCGGCGACGAGACAGTCGGCACCGTAGGCCTGCAACAGGCGGGTCACGATGCCGCGCACTTCATCCGACGTGACGTCCAGCAGGGCGGTGACGCCGTCGAGCAGCTTTTCCTGCTCCTGCGGTTCTTTTTTCTCCATCTCCATGGCGACGCGAATGGTGTAGCGAGTGCCGATATCCACCTTGCTGCGAATGTCCAACTGGCCGTTGAGCTTCTTGCACAGCTGATTGCACAGGAAGAAGGTGAGGCCGGAACCGTGGTTGAAGCGGTCCACCAGCGTCTGGCTGAGGAACGGATAGTTGAGGTTGCTGATCTCTTCGTTGGAGATGCCGGAGCCGGTGTCGTTGATTTGGAAAATCAGGCGGTCAGGGTGCTCGGGCTCATGGTCGATGACCAGAGAAATCTTGCCGCAGGCGGTAGTGATAATGGCGTAATGCACCAGCAGCGAGATCACCTTGCGCAGCGCGTTGGCGTCGCCGATATAGTTCTGCTCGACGTCCAGCTGGAAATGCTTGAACAGCGCCAGCCCCTTTTGATTGAGGGCTGGCAGGGCCTCCAGCAATAACTCGTCGATCAGCGCCGTTGGGTTGAACGGCTCGCGTGTGGGTTGCCAGTCCTGGGTTTCCAGCCGGGTCAGGAGGGTGATGTTATCGATCAACTCCAGTACCGAAGCCGACGCCGTCGTCAGCTGGCCCAGCAGCGCCTGCTGTTGTTCCTCATCCGGCCGGTTGTGCAGGCGGTCGACCAGATCGTGCATCTGACGTACCGGCTGATTCAGCTCGATGCCCAGATTGTGCAGCATCAGTTTGCGCGCCTGAACGTTTTTGTCGTATTCGCGCCGCGCCTGCTGCAGCCGCTTGTTCACCATCACCTCTTTATCCTGATCGTTCATCAGGAACAGGTAGGTGTCCGGTGAGAGCTGGCTGCGGAAAATGCGAATTTCATACACCTCGTTGTTGACCGTCGCCTGGATCACTCCGTGATGCTGTTCGGCCATATGGGCGATCTTTTGCAGGCTGAGATGCGGCAGCAGGTGTTCGGCGATTTTGTTGCTGGCGATCACCGTATTGTTGGCGAAGCTGTAGACCAGCAGGCCGGAGGGCAGGCTGGAGACGATCTCCCGATTCAGCGCGCGCTCGGCCTCCAGTTCCACTGCCATGTTTTCGCTCGGGCGAATGTACTGGCGGCGGATAAAGTAGATGCTCAGCATCGACAGCGCCAGCAGCAGCAAGTTGACTGCGATCAGCCAGATGTTGTTGCGCAGCAGATCGATGGCCAGATTGATAGCCGAAACGCGATACACCACCTTCAGCGGCGCATTGGGCAGGGCGGCGCTGAACTCCACCCAGCCCCCGCTCATCGTTGCATGGGTACCGAGGACGGTTTCCGACGGGATGGTGCTGTCGTCGAGATCGACATCATCCGGCAGCAGCAGGAAATTGGCGCGGGCCAGATTGGCCGGAATGATGTCGTTGATCGGCAAATCAAAGGCGATCACCGTCGCCAGATGCCCCGGCTGATTAAAGGTGGTGCGAATCGAAAACGAATAGGCGTTCTGGAAGCGTTGCTTGCGCAGATCGGAAAAGCTCTCGCGTTCGTCGAGCATATTGGCCTGCTGCAGCATCTCGGCGCGGCGTTCGTCCGCCGAGGTGGTCAGGTAGCTTTCCCGAAAGCGCGAAGCCAGCTCTTTGAGCGGCTGGGTAGTGATCAGGCTGAGGCTGTTGTCCTGACCATTGAGGTAATACATGGCGTAGTTCTCGGTCTTGGCGCCCCAGCGGGTATCCAGGTAGTCCGAGATGTTGGCGATCATCGCCAGCGTGTTCTCGTCATGGCTGCCGAAGATCACCGCGTCGGTTTTCTTGTGCGGTTTCTCGACATAATAGACGTCGGGCCGCAGACGGGTTTCCTGCAAACCGGGATCGACATTCTGCGCCGGCGCATTGCCGAATTTGTCATAGACCTGATAGGTCATATAGCGGTAGGTATCGATACGCTTTTGCAGCGAACCGGCGATGCTATTGAGCGTGTACTTCTTTTCCGCCAGCCAGGCATTGGTGTAGTTGTAGCCATACAGACCGATGCCGATCGTCAGCAGCACGATAAACAGCAGGAAGCAGCGGGTAATGTTGCTGGAGCTGATGGTCAGTTGTTTATTTTGCATAGTGGCTGCGCATTCCTGAATCAGCGAGTGACGGCCCTGGCGCTGGCGGTCACCGCCAACAGCAGAGCGGCTACGCAGGCGAAGGCCACCGTCAGGTTGGAAAACTGAGCGATGAAGCCGATCAGCGCCGGGCCGGCCAGAATACCGGCATAGCCGACGGTGGTGACGGAAGCGATCGCCAAATTGGCCGGCATGTCGCGCTGGTTGCCTGCGGCGCTGAACAGGATCGGCACGACGTTCGAGGCGCCCAGGCCGACCAACATGAAACCGGCCAGCGAAACGGTGGCGTGATTGAAGGCGATGGCCAGACCCAGGCCGAAAGCGGCACACAGGCTGCCCAGCAGCAGCACCCGGTAGCGGCCCAGCGAGTTCACCACCCGATCGCCATTGAGGCGGCCGAGCGTCATGGTGATGGAAAACAGCGCATAGCCCAGACCGGCCTGGCTGTGTTCGACACCGCGCAACGTGGTGAGGAACAGCGCGCTCCAGTCGAGCATCGATCCTTCCGCCAGAAACATGATAAAGCACAGAATGCCGATGAACATCACCCAACCGCGCGGCAAGACGAACATCGGCCCGCCGTCGTCGGCGCCGCTCTCACGCAGCAGATGGCGGCTGGCAAGCGCCAGCAGGACTATCACCGCCAGCACGGTGAGCAGGGTGGATTGAAGCGGTGTCAGCCCCAACCACAGCAACGCGCTGACGCCGCCGGCGCCGGCAATGCCGCCGATGCTGAAGAAACCGTGAAAGCCGGACATCATCGCCTTGCCGCTGGCGCGTTCGACGATCACCGCCTGAACGTTCATCGCTACGTCGATCATGCCGATTGCCGCACCGAATAGCAGCAGCGCTACGGCCATGCCGCCGAGGGAATCCATCAGTGCCAACAGCGGCAGATCAATACACAATCCCAGACCCGCCATCAGGATCACCGCGCGGCAGCCCAGTTTGCCGGTCAGGAAACCGGTCAGCGGCATCGCCAACAAGGAGCCGGCGCCGATACAGAGCAGCAACAGGCCGAGCGAACCGTCATCGATACCGATGCGCGCTTTGGCGAAGGGGACCAGCGGCGCCCAGGCGGCCATGCCGAGACCGGCGACGAAAAAGGCCAGACGGGTGGCGATCTGTTGAGGAATGCCGGGCGTTTGCTGTTCATTGCACAAGGTAGCTGTCATGTAAGCGTCAGGATCTTGGGTCAAAAGAATGGTGAAAGTTACTGACAGTTTTTATCACAATCCGCGATCCGGATCGAAAATATTCGCGCCTGACATCTCCCTGGCACCGCCTCTGCGCACCAGCCACAGCGCGATAGCTTGGACAATATACTCCTTTTGCTGCTCGTTCAGTGCGACGCCTTGCGGTATGCCGTGCCACTTTTCCAGACAGCTGCGGCAGCAGGTAGCGGTGGCATGCTGGGCGACGAACACCGGGTGGCCGCGCATCGGTGTTTGCTTGCCGTCATTCTTAGGATGGGCGGCGGCCAGGCGGCGGTCGATAAAATCGCGGGCATGGCTGAGTATCAGCGGCAATCCCTTGCCGTCGAGATAAGTTTGGTCTTTGGCATTTAAACGGAAGCGAGCGCGGAAGGGGGAGGTTTGTAGCCGCCGCCACAGCACGTCGGGTTGAAAGGGCATCATGAATTTTACTCGCTGGAGGTGCACTTTTTCCAGGTTATCAGAATTGAAACTCTGCGGCTAATTGTGCCTGCGGCGGGAAATAATCGATGGGATAAAGCACGAAATGAAAAGTAATTTCAATTTGTAGACTAAAATAAGGGAAAAGATTAGCAATTAGTGCGAAAGTAAATTAATGAAACTATATCATTAGGTTATTTATTTGCGTGCTATTTGTACGAGTCGGAATTGTGAGGAGAGTATGGAGAAAAATAAAAAACCGGCCAGAAGCCGGTTAAAGGAGTGCAGAAATTATCCTCGGATCTCAGATAATGAAGGTAATAATGAAAATAATGATGATAGCGAGGTGATTATAGCGGCTGCGTGCGGACGGCGTTTTGGCACAATGTGCTTATTGTCTGGCTCAATTGTATGGTTGGCTTTTTTTTCTTAAAGATATGTATAACTACATGATTTTTTATCAATTAATCTATTCTTTGTCTTTAAGTGCTTTATTTTGTTTGTCTGTAATGTTTTGTGAAAGTTCGCGCGTATTTACATTTGGAAACCTTTATTAATTACACTGAAACACTATCGGATACTTGGTATCATTTTCTTTCTGGATTAATATAACCCTTGTTACCAGAATGGTAATGCACAGTCGTGCTAATAATGCTCGAAAAGGGCAGTGGCCGTAGCTCGACATAATTAACGAGGATAATAACGATGAAACTTCGAGTACTCTCTCTGATGGTACCCGCACTGCTGGTTGCAGGCACAGCAGGCGCGGCGGAAATCTACAACAAAGACGGTAATAAACTGGATTTGTACGGTAAAGTCGACGGTCTTCACTATTTCTCCAGCAACAACGGCGTGGACGGCGATCAGTCTTATATGCGTTTTGGCCTGCGCGGCGAAACGCAAATCAGCGATCAACTGACCGGTTACGGCCAGTGGGAATATCAGGCGAACCTGAATCACGCTGAAAGCCAGGACAACAAGAACTTCACCCGTTACGGCTTCGCCGGTCTGAAATTCGGCGACTATGGCTCCTTCGACTACGGCCGTAACACCGGCGTGCTGTACGACGTCGCGGCGTATACCGACTTGCAGCCTGAGTTCGACGGTATGACCTACGGCGCCGACCAGTTCATGTTCCAGCGCTCCAGCGGCCTGGCGACCTACCGTAACAACGACTTCTTCGGTCTGGTTGACGGCCTGAACTTCGCCCTGCAGTACCAGGGTAAAAACGGCAACGGCGAAGAGACCAACAACGGTCGTGACGTTCTGGGTCAAAACGGCGAAGGCTACGGTATGTCCATGAGCTATGACATGGGCTACGGCATCAGCGCCGCAGGTGCCTTCTTCAACTCGCGTCGTACCAGCGAGCAGAACGGCGGTAACGGTCACCAGAACATCATGGGTCGCGGCGACAAGGCCGAAGGGTACTCCGGCGGTCTGAAATATGACGCCAACGACGTCTACCTGGCGGTGATGTTCACCCAGTCCTACAATGCGGCGCGTTTCGGTAGTTCTGACAGCAGCGTTTATGGCTACGCCAACAAGGCGCAGAGCTTCGAAGCCTACGCGCACTACCAGTTCGACTTCGGTCTGCGTCCGTTCGTGGGTTATAACCAGACCAAAGGTAAAGACTTGGGCCGCGCCGGCAACGGCAAGGACTACGGCGATCAAGATCTGGTCAAATTCGTCGACCTGGGTGCGACCTACTTCTTCAACAAAAACATGTCCACCTATGTTGATTACAAAATCAACCTGGTGGACAACAACGACTTCACCGACGCTGCCGGTATCAACACCGACAACGTGGTTGCCGTGGGCCTGGTTTACCAGTTCTAAGCACCTCAGTGTGAACGTCATCGCGCGGCCTTCGGGCCGCGTTTTTTTTGCCTGTAAGCCGGTAAAAAAGCACGGATTGATCCGCTATCGGCACGGGAAGCACCGTGGTTTTCCTCCTCTAAGCCTACGCTGTCAGTACAGAAAAAGAGGGGGATGATATGGAACTCAAGATCGACAAGGTGATCGAAACGGTGCTCTACGTCAGCGATATTGAACGCGCGGACGCTTTTTACCGGGAGGTGCTGAAACTGCCGGCGATGGTCGCTAACGAACGGTTTCGCGCCTATAACGTCGGCGATCGAAGCGTACTGTTGCTGTTTATCGAGGGCGACTCGCTGCGCGGGGCGCACTATCCTACCGGGTTTATTCCTGCGCACGATGGCGTGGGGCCAGCGCATATCGGGCTGGCGGTGGCGAAAGCGCAACTGCCACACTGGGAACGGCATCTGACGGCCAACGGCGTGGAGATTGAGGGGCGGATGCGCTGGGAACACGGCGGGGAGAGTATTTATTTTCGCGATCCCGACGCCCACCTGTTAGAACTGGTGACGCCGGGCATCTGGGCCAATTACTGATCGACCCCGCCTTGTGCCAGCAACGCCAGAGCGGCATTCAGCACCTGCAGCGCCGCCTGCGGTTGCCGCTCTATCTGCACTCTGACGATGGCGCCGTCGATCAGCATCGCCAGCATTGCTGCCTGCTGTTCCCGCCGTGGGCCGGCGGGCAGGTGACGTGCCAGTTCCTCCGCCATTTGCCGCTTATGCCGGCTGGCGATGTGCAGGCTTTCCGGCAGCAGATCGGCGATTTCCACCGCCGTATTGATAAATGCGCAGCCGCGAAAGCGCGGTTCGTCGAACCACTCCGCCAGGCAGGGCGCCAACGCCGGCAGCAGCCCACCGGTTTGCGCCACATGATGGGCCAGCGATGTGCTGAACCAGGTGAGCCACTGCTGATGGCGATAGGTCAAAAACGCCGTAATTAAATCATTCTTGCTGGGAAAGTGGCGATAGAAGGTCACCTTGGTCACGCCCGATTCTTTGATGATGCGATCGATGCCGGTGGCGCGGATCCCTTCTTGATAAAACAGATCGTGCGCCGTCAGCAGGATGCGCTGGCGGGCGGGTAAGGCGTTGAGATCGGCGGTCATCATTTTCTCCCAGGCTATTTCCGAGTGATTGTAGACAACTCTGTCTACATGCGCTAGCGTAATGACGTAGACAGAGTTGTCTACACGCCTACACTCAGGAGATAAACATGAGCATTAAACCCCCATTGCCGCCTTTTACCCGCGAATCCGCTATCGAGAAGGTGCGGCTGGCGGAGGATGCCTGGAATAGCCGCGATCCCGAACGTGTATCGCAGGTGTATTCCCTCGATACCCACTGGCGTAACCGCGCGGAATTTGTCGATGGGCGCGCGGCGGTGGTCGGCTTTTTGCAACGCAAGTGGGCGAAAGAACTAGAGTATCGGCTGATTAAGGAGCTGTGGGCGTTTGACGGCGCGCGCATCGCGGTGCGTTTTGCCTATGAATGGCGCGACGATTCCGGCAACTGGTATCGCAGCTTCGGCAATGAGAACTGGGAGTTCAATCAGGAGGGGCTGATGATCAACCGTCACGCCTGCATCAACGACATGCCGATCCGCGAACAGGATCGGCGTTTTCATTGGCCGCTCGGCCGGCGCCCGGACGATGTCCCGGCCCTGAGCGATTTCGGTTTTTGAATCTGATGGGATGCTGCGATGGCCTTTTGAGAGCAAAAGCGCACCGATCGACAAAGGGGAATTTGTAGAAAAGCCTTCCCGCTTCTAGACTTAGGGAACAACAAATGCACTCCAAGAGGACAAGCTATGACGAAGAAGTTGGTTTTGGCCGTCGGCACTGCGGCGGTATTCTCCATTCTTGCCGGTTGTACCACCTATGATCGCGCAGCCAGCTATGTCAATGAGCCGGTGGTCAGCGATGTCAAAGTAGGGATGACCAAGCAGCAGGTGCGGGCTATCGCGGGTCCACCGTCGACCACTGCCACACTGGTTCATGCGCAGGGCACCTGCGACACCTATGCGGTGGCGCCGCGCGACGGCAAGGTGCAAACCTACTTTGTCAGCTACAACGACACGGGCCATGTCATGAACAAGGGCTATCAAACCTGTTCAGACTACGATTCTCAGCCGAAATAATCGCGTTTCGGCCGACCAAAAAAGCCTCGCTTGCGCGGGGCTTTTCATTTTTTAAGCGTTTAAGGCCTGAAGTTTAGGCAACTGCACCGGTTGTGCCATTTTTTTGCATCAAAACGATAGACATTTCATAACGGTATCGCTAATATCAGCGCCCATTGGAAGGATGGCCGAGTGGTTTAAGGCAACGGTCTTGAAAACCGTCGAGTGTAACAGCTCCCAGAGTTCGAATCTCTGTCCTTCCGCCAAATTCAGCCGGCTTAGCTCAGTAGGTAGAGCAACTGACTTGTAATCAGTAGGTCACCAGTTCGATTCCGGTAGCCGGCACCATGACAGAGGCCCCAGCAGCGATGCTGGGGCTTTTTGTTATGGTATTGGTGCGCTAGAAAAGTGCACACTGCAGCAGTGCGCGCTTCGAATAGCATCGATATTAACATTAACCAACCGATAACCGGATGGGGGAGGCACCGCGTCAATCCCATTAGCCAAGGGCTGAACGTTTGCATATACTGGCGGAAATATAGCCGGTGGGCGAGTCCGGCTATCAGACAGGGTTCAAATATCAGTGACCAGCCACTGATCCGCTTCTTCGAACATCTCTTCCAACATTCGGTTCAGCTTCTCACGATCGCTTTTGCTGGCGTCGGAGTTCAGGCCGTTGGCCTGCATCGGCTTCACGCGCACCTCCGCCTCCGGGAACAGCACATGCACGCGTTTTTCCAGCTCGTTGCGAATAATCTCGGCGGCGTTGGGTAGCCCAGCGACGTTGCGCTTGTCGTACACTAATTCTACAAACATGACTCACCTGTAAACACTGATTTAATGTACAGTATTCTGGCCTGAGGAAGGCGGGTTGGCAAGAGGGGGGCGCAATTTTGCATAAGGCGTTTATTCTTACTTGCGCAGCGGGCTGCCAAGCCTGCCACTGAATCTTTTCTTTACGTCTGGCCAGTGGTCTGCATTTTCCTCGCTCACTTCGTGCGTGAATATTCAAAGGGCACGATTATCCTCCGCAACCTACATTTTTCTCCCTTACTAATCAGTATGTAAGGCGGTGGCGTCGGGCTGGGGGCTCCCTGGTGTTGGGGGCCCGACGCCACCTTTCTGGTCGCCGTTCTTGGCATAATATCGATCAATGCAGGTATGCGCCGGAACTCGGCGCTACGGGCGCTGACGCAGCTTCTTCGCGTTCTGACAGAGAAAAAATCCCGAGTGTTGGCCAATGGTCGCTCGATGAGCGATGAATAAAGCACTCATCTCATTTCCTTTAAAATTATCGAACCGGGATGCGATTTGCTCTCCAGGTTGGCTTCTGTGCGTTAAATTGCTGCGGGGTTAATGTTTAGCATTTTGGGTTTCTCCTGCGTCGGCTATGGCGTGAATGCGATGAAGATATCCCGGGCGTTGTAAAGCGCCTCTGATGTTTGATGAACGGGCATATGAGTTAGCCTGTGCAGACAGCATTTTTATAAGTAAATTGAATCATTTAAAAGGCAGCCAGTCATGTTCGGCAAGACCGGTGATTCAAAATAAAATTATTATATTACAATGTATTGTATTTATATTTCGTATACCAAAGGCCCCGAGTCATTGTCATAGCCACCCTAGAAGTGGTTTAATGTTTTTAATTCACTTTAATGACGCTAAAGTATAGGTTTAAAACATTATAATGCAACCAAACAACATTAAAATATCAGAAGAAAATGGTATGTCATTGAAAATGATAGGTGAAAACCTTACTTACCTCATGCGCATGCACGGGATTGACGCCAGTCGGTTGAGCAGCGAAACAGGGATAGGTATTGCCACGATCAATAATCTGAGGAAAGGCGTGGGGAATCCCACGATCTCTACGCTTGCGTCCATTGGTGAATTTTTCAGCGTAAAAGTAGGGGAGCTGACTGACAAGGATTTAAGCGTCACGGGAGAGGCCAAACACAATGTGAGATCGCTTCCACTCATTAGCTACAGCGATGTAGAACGTTTTCTGGCCAACACGATCAGAACGGCAGATACCTATACGACAGAAGTCGATGACATGACGGACGATTCGCTGTTTGTGGTAGAGATAACGAATAATTCACTGTCGCCTGAATTAGACCGTGGAACGTATTGTGTGATCTCGCTCAAGGAGCCATTTTGCGATGGCGATATCGTCCTGGTTAAGCTGAAAAATTACCCAATATGCTTAAGGCGAGTTTTTGTTTCCGACGGCGACTTGTTGTTTACAAACATCTCATTAGATTCAGATAGCAGTGTGAAGTCCTATAGCGATTATGCGATCGTCGGTGTTCTATTGAAAATGATAAAGAGGCTGAAATAAATGGACTTATTTAACATAATGAGAAGGTTAAGAAAAATATACTCTCCCAGTTACCTCTATACGTTAGATCGTAGCGTGATCCGAACGGCGGATGGATATTGGCTTTTCAAAGAGTTTGGCACCCATACTTTCGTGAAAAAAAACTGGGGGCAACTCATCGAGGGCGATTTTCTCAGGCATGTTAATCCGAAAGATATCGCTTTTATCGCCGAGACCGAATCTAAAATAAAAATCGCCTCGGCCAAACTGTCGATTCATGAAGAGAAACGAAACTGTATGTGGACGTTGAAAAACGATGTTGATTCGATATCAATATCAGGGGCGGATTTTCTAAGGGATCGCGATCTTGTCGACAAAACCGAGTCCTTGGATGCGACGAAAATAGCCTTCTATGCCGGGGTAAAGGAAGGCAGAGCACTCTCTGCCTCATTGAAAAATGCTAAGAAAAGCGACAGGTCTAAAAAAACAATACTGACGTTGATTAAATAAACCAGGGTTCGACGTGAATATGCTCATCGAACGTAATCACGCTGAAAGCCGAATTGTCTATGCTGCTGACAGCGCTTGTGCCGTTCTTCCATTGCGAACAAATCGCCGGGGAAACAGAGACTAAGGTTTCCCCCAGCTTTCTTTGGAATAGCGTATGTGCATGGCCTGAGCCGATAAACTTAACGTTTAATCGTTGGCAGAGGCTCAAAAACTCCTCGGCATTGTTTAACATACAGCTATCAACAATCGGGGTGCCTACCGGAATAGGATGATGATGCAAGAAGACGGCGACCTTTTTATTGTCACTTGCGACGATGGCTTTTTCAAGCGTGTCGAGCGATTGCGTCGAGATTCTGCCGAAATCTTCATTATCAACCACCGAGTCGATGCTGAGCATGCGCCATTCGTCATCTTCAAACGAGTTTATATCGTAGCTGCCACCCTGCTTACTGGCTGCATCGTCCAGGTTCTTTTTGTTGTCGTGGTTGCCTGGGAAAAAATAGAAAGGTAAGGAAGTGCGGTTCATTATCTTAAAGAAGCGCTCATAAGAGGGGATATCGCCATCATGAGAGATGTCACCCGTCACAATGATTAAGTCGGCATTGATTTTATCGGCATTGGCATTAATGAAGTCAATGGCCCTGTCGAAATTAGCAAGATGCTTCGAAGCCAGCGCGCTTTCATTAGGCATAATATGTATGTCGCTAATCTGAATTACTTTCATGCGAGACCCTGTTGATATTACTTAAATGGATTGTATGAGGTGCCCCAATCATAATGATCGGTGTTTTCTATCTTCTTCACCCACTCGACTAAGGCGATGGCGAGCGGCAGTAATACAATAGAGACGACAACTTTATAAGACCACGTCGTGCTTATGATATTAACCAACTCCATGAAGGTGTATTTTCCTGAAAGACTGATCGGATAGGCTGTCAGCAACAGGGCGGCCTGTGTAGACATGGAGCCAACAATATATCGGATAAAGAAGTATTTGCCGGAGAAGATAATCTTCATCTTTGAAATAATAAAACCATTGACGAAATAAGCGACCGGAACGGACACCCAGGTGCCGATCATGACTCGCCAGAATTCATGGTATAAAGAATAATAGTGTGTGGCGATATCGTTGTTTTCTGGCTGAATAACGGCTGAGAGATTAAGTATTATGACATATAAACTTTGGCAGAACACCATGATCCATATTGCTCTTACCGACAATTTATAGCCATAAACCTCAGTCAGCAATGTGGATATCAAGAAACACAAGGAGAATACAATGCCGCTTGCCGTTATTTTAAAACCATAGATATCAAAGACCTTATAAACCAACGTGTCGCAGGTGATCATAATGGTCACCGTCAGGCCAACAAAAAGGCCATAGAGCTTGAGATTTCCTTGCATTTTTATTCCTTATTTAGTCCGTATTCTTCTGTTATTCATAATCCATACTTATTTAAAACGTTAACCGGATGGCCAGATAGTGGCGTAATGATGCTCGAGCCATGTTGCATGGCCATCATTTCTCTTCATTCAAGGCAACGCCCCTTCTTTCCCTCACGGGGTTCCTGAAGGCGAGAGCGCTACGCTGGGTTTTGCGGAGAATGCTGATAGCCTGTTGGTTGAGAAAAAGTGATCTCACCGTAATTCATTAATATTTCTAATAAATATATTGCCTGGTTCGCGCTGTGTCAATCAAGGAAAGAGGAATACGGGACGTTAGCTTGATGAGGGCTTTATGCATTCACTCCCGGGGCGTGGGCGGTAGAGCCTGCAGCTGAATCACCAATTCCGCCAGGCTGGCGGCCTGCATTTTCTCCATCACTTTTGCCCGGTGAACCTCTACGGTGCGCAGGGCGATATTCAGCCGCTCCGCCATTTCCCGATTCATCATGCCCCGCACCACCAGCTGCGCGATGTCGCGTTCTTTCGGCGTGAGCGTGCGGTAGCGGCCGCAAGTTTCATGGCGCTGCTGGGCTTTGGCCGAGACCTGCTGTGCCCGTTCGAGGGCGGCGATCAGCGGTTCTGCGGCGATCGGTTTTTGCAGGAAATCCACCGCGCCGTACTTCATCTGCTCCACCGCCATCGGCACGTCGCCATGGCCGGACAGGAACACCACCGCCAGCGTACTACCGCGGCGGCGCAGTTCCCCGTAAACCTGGTGGCCGTCAAGTTTCGGCATCCGCATGTCCAGCAAGACGATCCCGGTCTGAAACAGATCGGCCTGCGCCAAAAAGCCGGCGCTGTCATTCCAGCACTGCACGTCGTGGCCGAGGCTGGTCAGCAAAAAATGGCAGGCGTCGGTGACGGCGGCGTCATCGTCCACCAGATGAATTAGCGACATGGTTTTCCTCATCGTTCAATATGAAATGCAGCGTTATGCACAGCCCATTGCGGCTGTCGGGGGCGGGGCGGTTAGCCAGGCGGATTTCGCCGCCGCCGTAGCGGGCCAGGCGCCGGCAAATGGCTAACCCCAGCCCCATGCCGCCGGCTTTGGTGGTGTTGAAGGGGCGAAAAGCCTGTTCCAGCCCGGCCGTTGTCATGCCGCCCGCGTTGTCCTGCAGATGCAACTCGATCGCCCGTTCGCTCTGGACGGCGGAAAGCCAGACGGCGTTGGCTCCGGCCTGCGCCGCATTCAGCAGCAGGTTCGCCAGCAACTGTTCCAGCAGCGCCGGCGGCAGGGTTAGCGTCAGCGAAGGCGCCACGTTGTTGAACAGTTTCAGGTCGGGATAGCGCTGCGTCAGGCGCAGCAGCGTCCACACCCGCTCGGCGGTTTCGCTTACCGCCGCGGGTCGCCAGCGTGTTTGGTCTATCGCCTCAGCGGTGGGCTGCACCCACTGGCGCAGGTTATGAATTGTCTCGCCGCCGCGCTGCGCCTGTCGGTCGATATTTTCCAACGGACCCAACAGCGGATGCCCGGCGTCCGTTTTGCGCAGTTGGATCAGGCATCCCTGCGCATAAAGGCGAATAGCCGCCAACGGTTGATTGAGCTCGTGCGCGAAGCCGGAGGCCATTTCCCCCAGCACGTTCAGCTGCCTGGCGTTCTCCAGCGCCTGCTCCTGCCGCCGCAGTTGCTCTCCGGCATGGAGCAACTGCCGCCCGCGCCGGCGTACCAGCAGCGCGATCCAGATATGGTTGACGATCAACAGCGCCAGCACCGCCAGCGACAGGCCGACGGCCGTCTGATGCTGGATCAGCCAGCTCTTGATATCCAGCCACAGCCGCCGCTGTTCCGGGTGTTGATTGACGGCGCGCAGCAAGGCTTCCACCTCGCTGGTCGAGACCGGTGCGCCCCATTGAAAGGGAGACTGCGGAGGTGCGGTCAGCAAGGCTCTTGCCACCGCATCCACCAGTGAGTTATCCAGGCCGGGCAGGGCGGCGAACGACCAGTTGGGGTAAAGTGGCGTGCTGCTGACGCAGGGAACCGATGTGGGCCGTTGCAACAGCGGGCGAAAATCCGCCGGGTTGATCAGGCCTTCTCGATCCATTTTCTCCAGCAGGCAGACGGGGACGATGGCGGCCTGAATGGCGCGCTCGCGCAACAGATAGAGCAGGGCATCGGCAGGGAAACCGGTAAAGCGCAGGTGGAAATCGCGATCGGGCCGCATACCGGCATCGCTGAGCGCCTTATAGCCGGTCAGATAGCCGCCGAAGGCCTGCGGATCGATGGCGCCCAGCGTTTTGCCCATCAGCGCCTGCGGCGTCGTGATGCCGCTGTCGCGCCGCACCAGAATCACGCTGCCGATGATGTTGCCCGTTGCCCGATCGCCGTTGGCGGCGCGCAATGATGCCAGCCAGCGCAGATGATAGCGGCTGTTCAACTGCACGAACTGCGCCGGATTAGTGACCACGAACTGCACGCTGCCCCGATTGACCGCTTCGCGCATCTGTGCCAGATCGAGCGGCTGCAGGCGGAAGCGCTCACCGCCGACACTGCCGTTGAGGCTGTCGATCAGCGGCTGCCAGTCACGCGCGGTCGCCGCATCGCCGCGCATCGCCAGCACGCCGACCGACCACTCTCCCGCCTGTGCCGCCATCCCCCAGCCGAGACTGAACAGCAGTAGTAACACGACCCTCACAGCCCCTCCTGATGGGCAATTTGCCTGCCGCCACTTGTTTTAGATCAACGTTGGGGCCGGTATGTGGTTAACCACAATAGAGCGCCATCGATGCCATTTTTACACTGTAAATCATCGACATTGTTTATTCATCTAACAGGCATCAATAGCGTGATCGGGGTGATGCCCAGGGCGTGGGAGAGGCGCATGGACTTCAGTAAACGGCAGTTTTTGCAGCAGCTGGGCGTGTTGACGGCGGGGGCTTCGCTGATCCCCGTGGCGGAGGCCGGGCTGACGTTAGCGCCGACGCGGCGCGAGGGGGATGCGAGCCGCCGCTACGCGATGCTGATCGATCTGCGGCGTTGCGTCGGGTGCCAGGCCTGTACCGTGAGCTGCGCCATTGAAAACCAGACGCCGCACGGCGAGTTTCGCACCACGGTAAACCAGTACCAGGTCAGCCTCGAAGGTGAAGCGGTGGCGACCAATGTGCTGCTGCCCAGGCTGTGCAACCACTGCGACAACCCACCCTGCGTGCCGGTGTGCCCGGTACAGGCCACCTTCCAACGCGAGGACGGGATCGTGGTGATCGACAACACGCGCTGCGTGGGGTGTGCCTATTGCGTGCAGGCCTGCCCGTACGATGCCCGCTTTATCAATCACGCCACCCAAACGGCGGACAAATGCACCTTCTGCGTGCATCGGCTGGAGGCGGGATTGTTGCCGGCGTGCGTGGAGTCGTGCGTGGGGGGAGCGCGGATCATCGGCGATATGCGCGATCCGCACAGCACGCTGAGCAAGATGCTGCGGCGCCACGAGGCCGAGATCAACGTCCTCAAGCCGGAGAACCAAACCGCGCCCCATGTGTTTTATCTGGGGCTGGATGACGCCTTCGTCACGCCGCTGCCGGGGCGGGCGCAGGTTGCCTTATAGGGGGAGGGACGATGAGTCGCCAACTGATGATCGCAGAAGTGCTGGGCCAACCGCAGGCGGTGAGCTGGCTGCCGTGGGCCGTGCAATATTTCTTCTTTATCGGCATCGCTGCCTGTGCTGCGCTGCTGGCCTGCGTGTGGCGCTGGCGCGGTGGAGAAAACGCCGCGCATCTGGAGCGCATGGCGCTGTTTATTGGGCTGACGTGTGCCATCACCGCACCGCTGGCGCTGACCGCCGACCTGCATCAAACCGCCCGCTTCTGGCATTTCTACGCCTACCCGACGCCCTGGTCGTGGATGCCGTGGGGCGCGCTGTTCTTGCCGCTCTTTACCCTGCTGATCGGCCTGTGGTTTCTCGCTCTCGAATTTGCGCGGCTGACGGGCAGGCCGGTTGCGTTGCTGCGTGGGATTGCGCCCGCTTGCGCGCTGGTGGCTATTGGCCTGCTGTTGTACACCGGGCGTGAGGTTTCCGTCGTGCGTGCCCGCCCAATCTGGTTCAGCTACGCATTTCCGATCGTGATGTTCCTCAGCGCGCTGCAGGCGCTCTTGGCCTTGCTGCTGCTGACATTGCGCGAACGGCCCGGTCTGCAGGCGCCGCTGGCGCGCGGGATGCTGCTGACGTTACTGCTGCTCGGCGGGGCGATCCTGCTGTGGGTATGCGGCGATACGTTATCCGGCGCGGCGGTACGCCACTGGCTGCAGACGCAGGCGATGGCGCGCCGGTATGCCGTGGGATGGATTGCGCTGTGGGGGCTGACGCTGGCGTGCGCCGCTTGGGCCGGCTCTCGGCGCTTGCCGCGCGGCGGTACGACGCTGCTGGTGGCCGGCGCACTGGGGCTGAGTTGGCTGATGCGCTGGACGCTGTTGATCGAGGTGCAAACCATCCCGAAATACAACGCGACGTATTCCCCTTATAGCCTGCCGCTCGGCACCGATGGCTTGCTGGCGATCGTCGGCACTTTCGGGTTGTGGCTGGCGTTAATGATCATGGTGCGTGAAGTACAGGCGTTTTTACTGCGGAGAAAACAACATGGCTAAACTCACCCGGCGTCAGTGGTTGAAAGTGGGCCTGGCCTTCGGCGGATTGTCCGCCTTTGGCCTGAGCTATCGCGAGGTCGCCAAACGGGCGATCGACGGCTTGATTCACGGCACTTCAGGGCGGGTGACCCTGGATCGCATCAACGGCAACTCCCTGCCGCCCGAAGGGCGGGCAAGGCCGGAATGGCAAGGCAATCCGCAGCAGGCCATCTCGATGACCCAGTGTTTCGGCTGCTGGACGCAATGCGGCGTGCGGGTGCGGGTGGACAGGCAGACCGACCGGGTATTGCGCATTGCCGGCAACCCGTATCATCCGCTGTCTCAGGAACGGCACGTCGACTCGGCCTTGCCGCTGCAGGACGCGTTGGCGCAGCTGGGCGGCGAAAGCGGCCTCGACGCCCGCTCCACCGCCTGCGCGCGCGGCGCCACGCTGCTGGAAGGGCTTTACAGCCCGCTGCGCGTGCTGGAGCCGATGAAGCGCGTCGGCAAACGCGGCGAGGGCAAGTGGCAGCGCATCAGCTTCGAGCAGTTGATCGCTGAAGTGGTGGAGGGCGGCGATCTGTTCGGCGAGGGGCATGTGGACGGCCTGCGGGCGATCCGCGATCTGGAGACGCCGATCGATGCCCGACAGCCGGGGCTGGGGCCGAAAGCCAATCAGCTGCTGGTGACCAACGCCGGTGACGACGGGCGCGACAGCTTCCTGCGGCGTTTCGCCCAGAACAGTTTCGGCAGCAAAAACTTCGGCGCGCACGGCGCTTACTGCGGGCTGGCCTACCGTGCCGGTTCCGGTGCGTTGATGAACGATCTGGACAAAAATCCGCATGTAAAGCCTGACTGGGAACAGGTCGAGTTCGCGCTGTTTATGGGGACCTCGCCCGCGCAGTCCGGCAACCCATTCAAGCGGCAGGCTCGGCAACTGGCCAGCGCCAGATTGCGCAGCGAGTTCCGTTATGCGGTAGTGGCGCCGGCGCTGCCGCTGACCACCACATTGGCGGACGATCATGGCCATTGGATCCCGATATTGCCGGGCACCGACTCGGCGCTGGCGATGGCAATGATCCGTTGGATCCTCGACCACCGGCGTTATCAGGCCGGTTATCTCGCCATCCCGTCCGAGGCCGCCATGCAACGTGCCGGCGAGAAGAGCTGGACCAACGCCACGCATCTGGTGATCGCCGAGAGCGAGCATCCGCGGGCGGGGCAGCATCTGACGTTGGCCGATCTGAATGGCGCCGAGTCGGCGTCGCCGTTGGTGGTCAACGGCGCGGGGGAACTGGTGGCGGCCGAGGCGTGCGACAGCGCCGAGCTGTGGGTAAGCCGTACGGTGACGCTGCACGACGGCGTGCAGGTGGGGGTGAAAAGCGGCTTCCAGTGTTTGAAAGAGGCCGCCGACAAGCTGTCGCCGGAGGCGTACAGCCGGCAATGCGGCGTGCCGGTGGCACGCATCGCGGCACTGGCCGAGGCCTTTACCGCCCACGGGCGCAAGGCGGCGGTGATCGCCCATGGCGGGATGATGGCGGCAAACGGGTTTTACAATACCTGGTCGGTGATGATGCTTAACGTGTTGATCGGCAACCTGAGCCTGGAGGGGGGCGTGTTCGTCGGCGGCGGAAAATTCAACGGCTTCGCTGAGGGGCCGCGCTATAACCTGGTCGAGTTTCCCGGCCTGGTAAAACCGAAGGGGCTGAATATCGCACGCAGCAAGGCCGCCTATGAAACCTCCGACGAGTACCGCGAAAAAGTGGCGGCGGGCGTTTCCCCCTGGCCGGCCAGGGCGCCCTGGTATCCGTTCGTCGCCGGGCAACTGACCGAGCTGCTGACATCGGCGCTGGCGGGGTATCCGTACGGGCTGAAAGCCTGGATCTCGAACATGACCAACCCCTTGTACGGCATCGCCGGGTTGCGCGGCGTGGCGGAGGAACGATTGAAAGATCCGGCGCGTTTGCCGCTGTTTATCGCTATCGATGCGTTTATCAACGAAACGACGGCGTTGGCCGACTATATCGTCCCGGACACCCATAACTTTGAGAGCTGGGGGTTCAGCGCCCCCTGGGGCGGCGTCGCCAGCAAGGCCACTACCGCGCGCTGGCCGATAGTGACGCCGGCGACCGCGAAAACGGCGCAAGGGCAGCCGATTTCCATGGAGGCGTTTTGCATCGCCGTCGCTAAACGCCTGGCGCTGCCGGGGTTCGGCGATCGCGCTATCGGCGACGGCCAGGGCGGGCTGTTGCCGCTCAACCGTGCCGAGGATTATTATCTGCGCGCCGCCGCCAACGTGGCGTTTGCCGGCAAGGCGCCGGTGCCGGCCGCGAGGGCGGACGAACTGACGCTGAGCGGTGTCGATCGCTTGTTGCCGCAGCTTGCGCAGACGCTGCGCGCCGATGAAATCGACCGCGTGGCGTTTATTTACAGCCGCGGCGGCCGCTTCGCCGATCACGACAGCGGCCGCCGCGACGGCAGCGTGGGCAACCGGTGGGAGAAACCGCTGCAGATCTGGAATGCGGAAGTGGCGCAGCACCGGCATGCGATCACCGGTGAGCGTTTCAGCGGCTGCCCCACCTGCTATCCGGCGCGTTTGTCGGACGGCCGCGCGGTGGAAGCGCTCTACCCTGAGCAGCAGTGGCCACTGCGCCTGATGTCCTTCAAATCCAACGTGATGAGCAGCTCCACCGCGGTGATCCGGCGCCTGCACGACGTGAAACCGGTGAACCTGGTGGCGCTGAATCCGGCAGACGGGGCTCGTTTCGGCATTCAACACGGCGACCGGGTACGTATCAGCACGCCGGGCGGCAGTCGAGAGGTGCGGATCAGTTTACTGGCGGGCGTGATGCCCGGCGTGATCGCGGTGGAACACGGCTACGGCCACCGGGAGATGGGGGCCAGTCAGCACTACCTGGACGGTGAACCGCTGGCGATGGATGAGCGCATTGCCGCCGGCATCAACCTCAACGATTTGGGCTTTGCCGATCCGACGCGCGAAGTGCCGAATACCTGGCTGGATTGGGTGACCGGAGCGGCGGTGCGTCAGGGGATCCCTGCGACCATCGTCAAGCTTTCCGCGTAGGCGCAGCCGTAAATCTGCTGTGGCTGCAGGTGGGGGTGTTAAGCCTGCGTCAGCAGCTGCAAAAAGCGGCTCAGCGCGGTAAAAGGCGGTTCGCTGTTGCGCCAGAAGACGCCCACGCTGCCTTTCTGCTCTATCTTCGGCAGATTCAGGATCGCCAGCTGCCCCTGGCTGGCATAACGCTGCGCCAGCCGTAGGGAAAGAATGGAGATCATATCGCTGCTTTGCAGCAGGTTGGTACTGACGTTCATGGATGCCGATTCAACCGTGTTTTCGGGCAGCATCACGCCGTTATCCGCCAGCGCATTATCAATGCTGAGGCGGATGGGCGTGCCGGTCGGCCAGACAATCCAGCGCCAGTGGGTGAGATCGCGCCAGCTGAGGGAGGCGGATTCCGCCAGCGGATGGTGAGGGCGGGCAACAAAGCATACCGGTTCGGTGTAGAGCACTTGATAGTTGAGCGGCAGTTGCAGCGCCCGCCCGCCAACGCGGCCCACGACGACGTCCACCGCGCCCGCGATCAGATCGTGCAGCAGCGGGGTCATCACCTTTTCCTCAATATTGAGATGCAGCGTTGGCATTTCCTGCAGCAGGCTCAATATGGCCTGCGAAACGCAGTCGGTGGCGACCGGCGAACAGCCGATTTTCAGGCTTCCCACCAGCCCGCCTTGCTTAAAGCGGGCGATTTCAGACTGCGAACGCTCGAGATCGTTGACCAAGCGCTGCGCATGCTGAAGCAGCAGTTTCCCCCCCTCGGAGGGGCGCAGCCCTTTGCTATGCCGCTCAAACAGCGTGATCCCAATCTCATCTTCGAGCTGTGATAACCATTTTGACAGAGCGGGTTGGGAGATGTTCATCATCCGGGCAACGTGGGTCAGATTTCCCTGCTCACCCAACGCCACCAACATTTGCAGATGGTGAAGTTTCATTTTCTGCGCCCAGTTCGCCATTTGCTATAACCCTCCGGTTATGTCTCTGCCTGAAAAGCCATTGTACATTTTATCGCTAAGGATACAAATTCGTAACATACCTAAAACAAGACAGACATCTCCCTACCTGCACCGAGGCGCTCACTATGACTCAACGGCGTGATTTACAAGCACTGATCGATGCTGCTCCCATCGGTAAGACGCAGTGGCGCGTTATCATCTGCTGCTTTTTGGTGGTGATGTTCGATGGTTTTGACACCGCCGCCATTGGTTTCATCGCACCCGACATCCGTACCCAATGGCAACTGACCGCCGGCGAACTGGCACCGCTGTTTGGCGCGGGGCTGCTGGGGTTGACGGCGGGCGCACTGCTTTGCGGCCCGCTTTCTGACCGCTTTGGCCGCAAGCGCGTCATCGAACTTTGCGTGGCGCTGTTTGGCACGCTGAGCCTGATTTCGGCCTTCTCCCCCGATATGCCAACGCTGGTCATTTTACGTTTTCTCACCGGCCTGGGGTTGGGGGGCGCGATGCCGAACACCATCACGATGACCTCTGAATATCTGCCTGCTCGCCGCCGTGGTGCGCTGGTCACGCTGATGTTCTGCGGTTTCACGCTCGGTTCAGCCCTGGGCGGGATCGTCAGCGCCCAACTGGTGCCGGTGATGGGGTGGCACGGCATTTTGGTGCTAGGAGGCGTTTTGCCGCTGATGCTCTTTGTGGTGCTGCTGTTTGCCCTGCCGGAATCCCCGCGCTGGCAGGTCCGCCGCCAACTGCCGCGCAAGGTGATTGCCAAAACGGTCAGCGGCATCACCCGAGAGTGCGATGAAGAGACCCATTTTTACCTCAACGAAGCCGCTACGGCGGCCAAAGGGAGCATCAGCCCGCTGTTTGCCGGCCGCCAGCTGCGCATTACTCTCATGCTCTGGGCGGTTTTTTTTATGAGCCTGTTGATTATCTATCTGCTCTCCAGTTGGATGCCGACGCTGCTTAACCATCGCGGTATAGATCTGCAGCATGCCTCTTGGGTGACCGCCGCTTTCCAGATGGGCGGAACGCTGGGGGCGCTGGGGCTGGGCGCGTTGATGGACAAATACAATCCCTTCCGGGTGTTAGCGGCGAGCTACGCCCTGGGCGCCGCGTGTATCGTCATGATTGGTCTGAGCGAGAACGGCCTGTGGCTGATGGCGCTGGCCATCTTCGGCACCGGCATCGGCATCAGCGGTTCGCAGGTTGGGCTGAATGCCTTGACCGCCACGCTCTATCCGACACAAAGCCGGGCGACCGGCGTCAGCTGGTCCAATGCCATTGGCCGCTGCGGCGCGATTGTCGGCTCGCTTGCCGGCGGCGTGATGATGGCGATGAATTTCTCATTCGATACGCTATTTTTCATTATTGCCGTGCCGGCGGCGATCAGTACGGTGATGTTAATGCTGCTGACGGCTGTCGTTCGCCAGTCTGCCCCAGCCCCTGATACGTTGCCTCGCGCAGCGTCGTGAATGAAAAGGAGAATCCCTATGCCTGAACGCAATCAGGATGTTAATCCCAGCCGCCAGCAGTTCTACCGGCATATTTCCGGGCAGAACCTGACCCCATTGTGGGAGTCGCTGCACCATTTGGTGCCGCAAACGCCGAATGCAAACTGCGCTCCGGCTTACTGGAACTATCAGGCGATTCGCCCGCACCTGCTGGCCAGCGGCGAGTTGATTGGCGCCAAAGAGGCGGTTCGCCGCGTGCTGGTGCTGGAAAACCCGATGCTGCGCGGACAGTCCTCCATCACCCCGACGCTGTATGCCGGATTGCAGTTGATCATGCCGGGCGAAGTCGCGCCGAGCCATCGCCATAATCAGTCGGCATTGCGTTTTATCGTCGAGGGGAAAGGGGCATTTACCGCCGTTGACGGTGAACGTACGCAAATGCATGAAGGCGACTTCATTTTGACGCCGCAGTGGCGCTGGCACGATCACGGTAATCCCGGCGAGGAGCCGGTGGTATGGCTGGACGGGCTGGATCTGCCGCTGGTGAACCTGCTGGGTTGCGGTTTCGCGGAAGACTATCCGCAAGAGCAGCAGCCCGTGACGCGCCAGGAGGGGGATTATTTACCGCGCTATGCGGCCAATATGCTGCCGCTGCGCCATCAGAAAGGCAACTCATCGCCCATTTTCAACTACCGCTACGATCGCAGCCGGGAAGCGCTGCACGACCTCACCCGCATGGGGGACGCCGACGAGTGGGACGGCTACAAGATGCGCTACGCCAACCCGGTGACCGGCGGCTATCCCATGCCCTCGATGGGCGCCTTCCTGCAGCTGCTGCCGAAAGGCTTTTCCTCACGGAAGGCGCGCACCACGGATAGCACCATTTACCACGTGGTGGAAGGGCGCGGCCAGGTCAGCATCGGCAGCGAAACCCTTCACTTTTCGGCAAAAGATATCTTCGTGGCGCCGACCTGGTTCGACGTGTCGTTTCAGGCGGACGAAGACACCGTGTTATTCAGTTTCTCGGACAGGCCGGTTCAGGAAGCCCTGGGACTGTTCCGCGAAGCACGTTATTAATTTGGGAGAGACAAAATGACGCAATACGTATTTGCACCGCAAGCCCCCGTGACGGTTCCTGTTGTGGGGAGTGATAAACAGTTTCCCGTGCGCCGTGTCTACTGCGTCGGGCGTAACTATGCTGCGCATGCCCGCGAAATGGGCTTTGACCCGGATCGTGAGCCACCGTTTTTCTTCTGCAAGCCTGCCGATGCGGTGGTGCCGGTGGCGGCCGGAGAAACGCTGGCGTTGCCGTATCCGTCGCAAACCGACAACTATCACTACGAAATCGAACTGGTGGTGGCGATTGGCAAACGGGGGAGCGATATTCCGCTGGAAAAGGCGCATGAATACATTTGGGGATATGCCACAGGCCTGGACATGACCCGCCGCGATCGGCAGATGGACATGCGTCAGATGGGGCGCCCATGGGAAATCGGCAAGTCGTTCGATCTTTCTGCGCCCATCGCGCCATTGCATAAAGCCGGCGACAGCGCCGACGTGAACAACGCGCCTATCTGGCTGCAGGTCAACGGCAGCGATCGCCAGCGCAGCGACATCCGCCATCTGATCTGGTCGGTGAATGAAACCATCAGCTATCTGTCCGGCTTTTTTGAGCTGCAGCCCGGCGATCTGATTTTTACCGGGACGCCGGAGGGGGTGGGCGCGGTGGTGAAAGGCGATGTGATTACCGGCAATGTAGAGGGGCTAACCCCGATCGCCGTGAAGATTGTCTGAGCCGATTCAGAGGTGAATGATGAAGCTGTACAGTTTCTTTAATAGCTCAGCGTCCTACCGCGTGCGCATTGCGCTGGCGCTGAAAGGCCTCCATTACCAGACGGTGGGGGTCAATATTCGCATCGGGCAGCAGAATGAGCTGGCATATCGGCGAATGAACCCGGTCGGGCTGGTGCCGACGCTGCTCACGGACGACGGTGAGTCTCTCAGCCAGTCGCTGGCGATTATTGACTGGCTGGATCGCCATTTTCCTCAGTCGCCGCTGTTACCGACGGCCGACCCGGCGCGCAGCCGGATACTGGAAATCGTTTATGTTATTGCCTGCGATATTCATCCGGTAAATAACCTGCGGGTTTTACGCTACCTGAGTGAAGAGCTGAAGGTGAGTGAGGAAGAGAAAAAACGCTGGTATGCGCACTGGATCCGCCAAGGGCTGAGCGCCGTAGAACAGCTGTTGCTCCAGAGGCCGCCAGGACCCTTCTGCGTTGGCGATACCCCGACGTTGGCGGATTGCTGCCTGATCCCTCAGTGGGCGAATGCCCTGCGGATGGGGTGCGATCTGAGCGGGTATCCGCGCTGTAAGGCGGTTTACGACGCCTGTACTCAGCTCCCGGCGTTTATCGCCGCGGCGCCCGAAAACCAACAAGACAAAATCTCAGCCTGAGCCCGAAAGGAGGAAAACAATGGCTAAAGTGATGCGCGCAATTATCGTCGGGGGAGGCATTGGCGGCGCAGCGACTGCGCTCTCGCTGGCTCGCCAGGGCATTAAAGTGATGTTGTTGGAAAAGGCGCACGAGATTGGTGAGATTGGGGCGGGTATTCAGCTCGGCCCCAACGCCTTTTCCGCGCTGGATAGCCTGGGTGTGGGCGGCGTAGCGCGTCAGCGCGCCGTCTTTACCGATCACATTACCCTGATGGATGCGGTCAATGCCCAGGAGGTGGTGCATATTGAGACCGGGCAAGCATTTCGCGATCACTTTGGCGGTCCCTATGCGGTTATCCATCGGGCGGATATCCACGCCTCTGTTTGGGAAGCGGTATTGACCCATCCGGATGTGGAATACCGTACCTCAACGCAGGTGGCGGGTATCAGCCAAACGGTGGACGATGTGACGGTATTTGATGAGCAGGGTAATCGCTGGACGGCGGATATTCTTATCGGCTGCGATGGCGTGAGGTCGGTGGTGCGGCAGTACCTGCTGGGCGATGCGCCGCGGGTGACCGGACATGTGGTTTATCGCGCCGTGATTAATTGCGATGAGATGCCGGAGGATTTACGCATTAACGCGCCGGTACTGTGGGCGGGGCCGCACTGCCATCTGGTGCATTACCCGCTGCGCGGCGGGAAGCAGTATAACCTGGTGGTGACGTTCCATAGCCGTCAGCAGGAGGAATGGGGTGTGAAGGAGGGCAGTAAAGAGGAGGTGCTTTCCTATTTTTCCGGTATTCACCCGCGTCCGCGCCAGATGCTGGATAAGCCGACCTCGTGGCGCCGCTGGTCAACCGCCGATCGTGAACCGGTGGAGAAATGGGGCAACGACCGTATCACGCTGGTGGGAGACGCAGCGCACCCGGTGGCACAGTATATGGCGCAGGGAGCCTGCATGGCGCTGGAGGATGCGGTAACGCTGGGTAAAGCGCTGAAAGAGCATGGAGGGGATGCGGCAAAAGCGCTTGCCCTGTACGAGTCGGTACGTATTCCACGCACGGCGCGCATCGTCTGGTCAACCCGTGAGATGGGCCGTGTTTATCACGCCGCAGGCGTTGAGCGCCAGGTGCGTAATCTGTTATGGAAAGGCAAATCTCAGGCGGAATTTTATCGCGGAATGGAATGGCTGTACGGCTGGAAAGAAGAAAACTGCCTGCAGCTGCGCTGAAAGAGAGGCCCTGCCCAGACCTCCGCTAGCGCATGGGCCAAACCGGTGCGGCCTAATCCTCTCAATATGCAGACGAAAAAAAACCTGCTGTAACAGCAGGTTTTCTTAAATTTGGTCGGCATGAGAGGATTATGCGCATCTTCGATGCTTGCCCTGCGGGCCGTTGCTAAAGCAACGTGGTCTCACTACGTTCGGCTCAAACCTCCTTCGGAGATTCTCATCCTCTCGACGTGCAGACGAAAAAAAACCTGCTGTAACAGCAGGTTTTCTTAAATTTGGTCGGCATGAGAGGATTCGAACCTCCGACCCCCGACACCCCATGACGGTGCGCTACCAGGCTGCGCTACATGCCGACGCTATGAAAAATCATACTACCGATTCCCGATGTTAATGCAAGCGCCTCGCCACTTGATTGCTTTAGTTTTAAGCAGTTAGTTGGCGATAAAGCGTTTTACATCGGTCAGCACCTGCAGCAGCAGAGCAAGCTGCGGTTTCTCGTCTTTTATTTCATCGCCGTTCTGATCGTAGACGCGATAGTTACCGCTGTTGTCCAGCATCAGCGTTTGCGTTGGCGTGGTAATCACCAGCTGATTGCCATCGCCGGTGGCGATCCAGTCGTTGCGGCGCTGGGCGGTGAACAGATCTTCGCCCTGCGAATAGTCTTTCGGCGCGGTTTTCACGTGCAGCAACCGTTGCATCAAGGTGCGCATCACGTCGTTATGGCCGGTCAGCTTGCTGATGGTCTGCGCCGGGGTGCCCGGCCAGTGGATCACCAATGGCACCTGCAGTTGCGCCTGGTTGAAGGCAGTGCCGGCGCCCCATTGGCCTTTGCCGCTGTCGTTGAATTCGACGCCGTATTCGGCGGTGATCACCACCACGGTTTTGTCCAGCAGGCCACGCTGTTTCAGGGTATCCAGCACCTGGGCTATCTGGGCATCCACGTCTTGCGCGCCGGTGCGATAGCGTTGGATAAAATCGGCCGGCGCCGGGTTTTTGTCGCCTTCGGCCGGCTCGGCGCCGCTGAAGTTGATATAGGAGAACCACGGCTCTTTGCCGCCCTGATCCGTCAGCCAGCGCTGCCATTGCTGCGTGGTTTGCGCGTCGCTTTGCGGCGCCGGCGTCGGCAGCGAGAAGTCGGTCAACAGGGCCTGGCGGTACAGGCTGGCGTTGAAACCGTCGGAAGAGAACAGCCCCAGTTGGTAGCCCTGATCGCCGAGCGCGTTGAGCAGCGCCGACGGCTTGCGGCCGGCGAGCACGCTGTCCAGATAGGTCGGAGAAATGCCGTAGAACAGGCCGAACAGCCCGGTGTCGGCATGATTACCCGAGCTGTAGTGATCGCTGAAGCGCACGTTTTCCTGGGCGAAGCGCGTCAGCGCCGGCATGTCCTGCGCCACGTCTTTGGCGCGAATGCCGTCCACCACGATCATCAGCAGGTTATAGCCGCTGCCTTTATCGCCGTAGCTGAGATCGCTGAGCGGATACTCCACCGCCACCGCTTCCGGGTTGCCCTGTTGCATCAGGCGGCGCTCATACTCTTGCTGGTCGAGCAGGCCGTGTTTTTCGAGGAACTTGCGCGCGGTCATCGGGTACGAGAGCGGCAGATTGGCTCGCTGCATGGTGATCGGGCGATAGAAGTTGGCGTCAGCCCAAATGTAAATCAGGTGCGACGCGAAAAAGGCGCTGATAAACAGCGCCGCCAGCGGTTTGCCGAAGCGGCGGCGGTTCAGGCTGCGCAGCTTCTGCCAGCTCCAAGTGCCGAACAACATCTCCACCAGGAAGATCACGGGCACGCAGATAAACATCAGCTGCCAGTCGCGCGACAGCTCACTCTGGTCCGGGTTGACCACCAGATCCCACACCACCGGATTGAGGTGCAGGTGGAAATGGGAGAACACTTCGCTGTCGACCAGCAACAGCGTGAGCCCGATAGTGGCCAGCGCGGCGGAAATAAATCGCAGCAGCCGCTGCGACATCACCACGAAGGTGAGCGGGAAGATCACCAGCAAATAGCCGGCGAACACGATAAAGCTGAAATGTCCCAGCAGGCTGACAAAGGCATAGACCCGGCCCAGCAGGGATGCGGGCCAGTCGGTAACAAACAGGTAGCGGCTGCCCAGCCCAAGGGCGAGCAGGATGTTGAATAAGGCGAACCAGTGCCCCCAGCTGATCATCTGGGAGACTTTTTCACGATAACGCTGACGGTTTGTCACCATAAGTCAATATTAATGTGCTTTGTCTTCACGGACAGAAGCCTGCAGGGCTTCCGCGAACGATCTTGCCAGGGTTTTCCGCTGCGCGGGGGCAACGCTGGTGTTGATCAAATTAGTGACCATGTTGCCCAGCACCATCAGGGAAAGATCGGTGGGGGTATGGTGTTTTTCCAGAACATTGACCAGCTCTGAGAGCAGTTGTTCAACGTGTTCGTCACTGTAACGGGATGATTGTGGCATAAAATTGCGCTTAGTAATCTGCAAAGTGCCCTATCTTACCGTATAGGGCAGTGATTTTCCGCTCTTTTATCACTTCCTGTCATTTGGGGAAGGGGGCGCCCGTGGCGGGGCTGCTCCTCGCAGCGCCTTTCCGGTTTGCCGCGGTTTTTAGTATTGCAGGTCGGGGCCTTCAGTGTTTGAATACGCGCCTAAAGAACAGGAGGATTTACCATGAGTCTGGATATCGACCAGATCGCTTTGCATCAGTTGGTGAAACGCGACGAGCAAACGCTGGACGTGGTGCTGCGCGATTCCTTGCTTCCTACCAACGCGGCGGTGGAAGAAATGATGACGGAACTGCATCGCGTCTACAGCGCCAAGAGCAAGGCCTTAGGCCTGTTCAACGAAGGTAGCGAGCTGGCGGAAGCGCTGCGCACCTGCCGCAAGGACGATAAGGACTTTCTGGCCTTCAGCCGCGCGGCGACCGGCCGCCTGCGCGACGAACTGGCGAAGTATCCGTTTGCCGAAGGCGGCGTGGTGCTGTTCGGCCAATACCGTTATCTGGCGGTGGAGTACCTGCTGATCGCGGTGCTGAACAGCCGTAACAGCATGCGCGTCAACGAAGAGCTGGATATCAACACCACGCACTATCTGGACATCAACAACGCCGATATCGTCGCGCGCATCGATCTGACCGAATGGGAAACCAACCCGGAATCGACCCGCTATCTGACCTTCCTGCGCGGGCGCGTAGGCCGTAAGGTCGCCGACTTCTTCATGGATTTCCTGGCGGCGTCCGAAGGGTTGGACACCAAGGCGCAAAACCGCGGGCTGCTGCAGGCGGTAGACGACTACTGCGCCGATGCGCAGCTGGACAAGAACGAGCGCCAGTCGGTGCGCCAGCAGGTGTACAGCTACTGCAACGAACAGCTGCAGGCCGGCGAAGAGATTGAACTGCAGGCCTTGTCGCAGGAGCTGTCGCCGCTCGGCGAGAAAGACTTCATGCAGTTCTCCAGCGAGCAAGGGTATGAGCTGGAGGAGAGCTTCCCGGCGGATCGCGGCACGCTGCGCCAACTGACCAAATTTGCCGGCAGCGGCGGCGGCATCAGCCTGAACTTCGACGCCATGCTGCTGGGCGAACGCATTTTCTGGGATGCGGCCACTGACACGCTGACCATCAGAGGCACGCCGCCGAACCTGCGCGATCAGCTGCAGCGCCGGACCGGCAGCGGCAAGTAAGCGCGCCGAATCGCAGACAATAAAAAACGCCGCAATTGCGGCGTTCTTTATTTCGGCGTCCCGAAAGGTTCGAAAACGTAGCGATTAAACGCGAACGAAGTCGATGTGAGCCAGTTTTGGCTTGAACGGGTGACGCTGTACAGCCTGAACCTTAACTTTGGTTTCTTTACCGTCGATAACCAGAGTTACTGCTTCGCTGTAGAATTCTGGTTTAGCTTCCATGTTCTTAACAGAATCATGGTCCAATTCGATGGAAACTGCAGCTTCTTTGCCACCGTAAACGATAGCTGGGAATTTGTTTGCTGCACGCAGGCGGCGGCTCGCACCTTTACCCTGGTCTTTACGTACTTCTGCATTGATAGTGAACATTGTTTTTTCTCTTAAAAGAAAATTTACCCTGCTACAGGCGACCCAAGTAGCAAGTTCGGAAATCCGCTTTAACGCCGGGCAGGCCCAGGTAAAGCGCGCGGCATTTTAACGGAAAGCCGCCTGCAGGGCAACGAAAACCTGTCCAGATTGAGGACCGTTCGCTCAGGTCAATTGATTGGCGCGGCGGAAACGGCCTTGATAATCGAACACTTTCTCGCGCACCTGCCAAAACTGCCCGCGTTTGCGCGCCACCACGAAATCCGGATGGCGCAGCGCCTGCTGTTGCGCCAGCACGTCGGCGGCGGTGTGCCAGGCGAACGGCACGCCCGGTGCGCGCTGGTGCGGGCGCAGGAACAGCATCTCGAACGCTTTGCGCTGCGCCGGCGTCTGCAGGCGGAAACGCTCGCTGGTGCTGGTGCCGTCCTCGTCGTAATAGGTGGCCTTCAGCCATTCGCCCTTGTCATCGCGGCCGCTCTGCAGCTCCATGCCGCCGCAGCGCAGCACCAGCGCGTCTTTCAGCTTCAGCGCCGCCTTCAGCATGTCGTCGGGATCGACCAGCACCTCCTGACACTGATGGCAGCGGCGTGCGGCGATGTCGTTCTCCGCGCCGCAGTGCGGGCAGCTCTTGAACCGGAAGCGGTAATCGCACTGTTCGCGGTGGCCGTCGTCGTCTTCCAGCCACCCCTGGCAGCGGCGGCCGTAGTGCTCGATAATGTCGCCGTTCTCGGTGCACTTGCCCCAGAACAGATTGGCGAAGCCGCAGGCCGGGCAGAACACCTGCACCGGCTGGCTGTCGCCGTGCGGCTTGCTGACGCCGACCTCCGGCGTGAACAGATCGTGCGGGTTGCCGGCGTAGTCGAGGATCAGGCAATCCTTTTTGTCGGGCGCCAGCCGCAGCCCGCGCCCGACGATCTGCTGGTACAGGCTGACGGACTCGGTGGGGCGCAGGATCGCGATCAGATCGACGTGCGGCGCGTCGAAACCGGTGGTCAATACCGCGACGTTGACCAGATAGCGCAGCCGCTGCTGTTTGAACGCGTCGATCAGCGCATCGCGCTCGGCGGGCGGCGTTTCGGCGCTGACCAGCGCGGCTTCGCCGTTCGGCAACAGGCCGTGGATCTCGCGGGCGTGTTCGACGGTGGCGGCGAAGATCATCACGCCTTTGCGATCCTCTGCGTACTCCACGATCTGGCTGATGATGTGCGGCGTGACGCGGTTTTGCCGCTTCAGCTCGCGGTTCAGATCCGCTTCGCTGAACAGGCCGTTGCTCCTGGCCTCCAGCCGGCTGAAGTCATATTGCACGATCGGCATATCCAGCCGCTCAGGCGGCACCAGGAAGCCGTTCTTAATCATGTAGCGCAGCGGCAGCTCGTAGATGCAGTCGCGAAACAGACTGGCGCCGTCGCCGCGGGTGAAGCCATGGTAGTGATACTGGTAAATCCAGCCCTTGCCCAGTCGGTAAGGCGTGGCGGTCAGCCCCAGCAGCCGCAGCTGCGGGTTGGTTTTCTGTAAATGCTGGATGATTTGCTGGTACTGGCTGTCGTCGTCGTCGCTGATGCGGTGGCATTCATCGACGATCAGCAGCGAAAAGGCGCCGTCGAACAGCGGCAGGTTGCGCGCGACGGACTGTACGCTGCCGAACACCACCTTGCCGGCGCTCTCTTTCTGCTGCAGGCCGGCGGCGAAGATATCCGCTTCCAGGCCGTAGGCGCAGTATTTGGCGTGGTTTTGCGCCACCAGTTCCTTGACGTGCGCCAGCACCAGCACCCGCCCGCGGGCGCGCTTCGCCAGCTCGGCGATCACCAGGCTTTTGCCGGCACCGGTCGGCAGCACGATCAGCGCCGGTTCGGGGTGCCGCCGGAAATGGTTGATGGTGGCTTCGACCGCTTCCAGTTGGTAGGGGCGTAGGGTAAAGGCCATAAATGAACGCCGTAGGTTGGAATGGGCCGCCGGGAACCGGTTTTGTCACCTCTGTTCCCACAGAAACCGTGACATTTTACGTGCCGGGCGGCCGAAAAATTTCTATTATTATGCCTTCTGCGCGCGCGCGGTGCGAGAAGCGTGAAAATTACCCCTGTCGGGCAACGCGTTGTACCGCTATACTCGTGTGACAGCAATCGCTGTTCCCCCACGCGATTTCCCCCCTGAACCTGCCATTTGCACCCGGTGCAACGGCGGGCGTCATATTTTGGCAATACGATCAATGCGATCATAACAACGACAGGCAAAGCAGATCCCATGCGATTGGACAAGTTTTTATCTCAGCAGTTAGGCATTAGCCGTGCGCTGGTTGCGCGCGAACTTCGGGCTAAACGCGTCACCGTGGACGGTGAGGTGGTGAAGAGCGGGGCTGTCAAACTGACCCCGGAGCAAGAAGTGGCGTTCGACGGCAATCCGCTGCAGCAGCAGAACGGCCCGCGCTATTTCATGCTCAACAAACCGCAGGGTTACGTCTGTTCCACCGACGATCCCGATCATCCGACGGTGCTGTACTTCCTCGATGAGCCGGTCGCGTACAAGCTGCACGCCGCAGGACGGTTGGATATCGACACCACCGGGCTGGTGCTGATGACCGACGACGGCCAGTGGTCGCACCGCGTCACGTCGCCACGCCACCACTGTGAGAAAACCTATTTGGTGACGCTGGAGCACCCGCTGGCGGAAGACACCGCGCAGCGTTTCGCCGAAGGGGTGCAACTGCACAACGAGAAAGATCTGACGCGGCCGGCGACGCTGGAGCAGGTCGACGAGCACGTGGTGCGCCTGACCCTCAGCGAAGGGCGCTACCACCAGGTGAAGCGGATGTTCGCTGCCGTCGGCAATCGGGTGATCGCGTTGCACCGCGAGCGCATCGGCGCCATCGTGCTGGATGACGATCTGGCGCCGGGTGAATACCGCCCACTGACCGAAGAAGAGATCGCCAGCGTGGGCGCGCCGCACCTGCAGGACTGATAACCGATCATCGATTGCGGCCGATTAAGGAGTCGTGGAACGTGCAACAGAACCGAACCTCTCATCTCGGTTTGATTTTCATTCTGGGCCTGTTGTCCATGTTGATGCCGTTGGCCATCGACATGTACCTGCCCAGTATGCCGGTGATCGCCGCCCAGTTTGGCGTCGAGTCCGGCAGCGTGCAGATGACGCTCAGCGCCTATATGCTCGGCTTTGCCTTCGGGCAGCTGTTCTATGGGCCGATGTCGGACAGCATCGGCCGCAAGCCGGTGATCCTGTGGGGTACGCTGATCTTCGCCATCGCCGGCTGCGCCTGCGCCATGGCGCAATCGATCGATCAGCTGATCGGGCTGCGTTTCCTGCACGGTTTGGCCGCCGCCGCCGCCAGCGTAGTGATCAACGCCTTGATGCGCGACATGTTCACCAAGGACGAGTTCTCGCGCATGATGTCGTTCGTCATTCTGGTGATGACCATCGCGCCGCTGCTGGCGCCGATGATCGGCGGGGCGCTGCTGCTGTGGTTCAGTTGGCACGCCATCTTCTGGACCATGGGCGCCGCGGCGTTGATCGGTTCACTGCTGGTGGCCCTGTTCATCAAGGAGACGCTGCCGAAAGAACGGCGACAGCGGTTCCACCTGCGCACCACGCTGGGCAATTTCGGTTCGCTGTTCCGCCACAAACGGGTGCTGAGCTACATGCTGGCCAGCGCCTTCTCGTTCGCCGGCATGTTCTCGTTCCTCAGCGCCGGGCCGTTCGTCTACATCGAACTGAACCACGTTTCGCCGCAACACTTCGGCTACTATTTTGCGCTGAACATCGTGTTCCTGTTCCTGACGACGCTGATTAACAGCCGCAACGTGCGGCGGTTCGGCGCGGTCAAGATGTTCAAGCTGGGGCTGCTGGTACAGCTGGCGATGGGGCTGTGGCTGCTGGCGGTGAGCGCTGTCGGTCTGGGTTTCTGGGCGCTGGTGATCGGCGTTGCGGTCTATCTGGGGTGCATCGCGATGATCTCCTCCAACGCCATGGCGGTGATCCTGGATGATTTCCCGCATATGGCGGGCACGGCTTCTTCCTTGGCCGGTACGTTGCGCTTCAGCATCGGTGCGCTGGTGGGAGCGGTGCTGTCGATGGCGCCGGGCAAAAGCGCCTGGCCCATGGTCACCTCGATGGCGCTGTGCAGCATCGTGGCGGTGCTGTTCTATGTTTACGCCAGCCGGCCGCGCGATCGCGCAGCCTGACGTTCTCCCGATTCGGGGCGTTTTGCCCCGCATCGCCTTAGGGTTGCGCCTTGCCATTTCAGGGTGCAACTGGCAATGAAAAATTTGTTGCTAAATATACGCAAGCTAATTAATTGGCCGTTTTCCCCTCTGTGTGTTTTTTGTTAAAAAATTCCACCGCCGCATCGCCTAATATTCCTCGGGAGGCGCGGCGCTCTGTCGGCTGAACAGCGTGAGCTGTTTGTATTAGGATTGATATAAATCAAGCTATTAGAAGAGACAGTTGCGCTAACGTGGCGGGCTAAATGTTTCTTCATTGTAAAAATATGGCGACGGAAAAGTAGTCGCATTGCAAGAAAAAAGAGTTGAGATCGCTGCGGGAAAGGGTTACATATAACGCAAAAATGCGAGCTGAGTCGCAAAATGCCGTGAAATAACACCGCACGGCGCGCCAAAAAATGGCACGGCATCGGCAAGCACGGGGTCAGGTTAATGGCTAGCGGCAAAATTTACATTTAAATAACATTTGTGCGCGGCAGAGTCGGGAGTCAGCGGCTATAACTTAGTAACCCTGTCAGGTAAAAGTGTTTCACCTTTTCAATCTAGGGATTTCATGTGGAGAGTATCCAACTTTCGGTAGTGCATCGCTTGCCGCAAAGTTATCGTTGGCTATCTGGTTTCACCGGCGTGAAGGTCGAACCGATTCCGTTTAACGGAATAGACGAAGATAACAACCTGATTGGTCTGAAGTTACTCAGCCATGAAGGGGCCGAGGCCTGGCAGGTCATGCAACAGCTCAATCTGTCGCTGCAGGAGATTCAGGTCGACTGCGCGATTGTTGAATGGGAAGGGGAACCTTGCCTGTTCGTGCAGCGCAGCGACGAGAGCGCCACCATGTGCCGCCTGAAAAACGTCGGCGCCGCGATCGCCGAACCGCTCAGCGCGCAATACCCTTTCTAAATTCGCCGCTAGTCCGCCAACTGCAGCAGTTGACGGGTATAGTCGGCGGCGGGCGCCGCGAAAATCGCCCGGCAGTCTCCCTGTTCAACCACTTCTCCCTGTCGCAACACGATGACCTGGTGGCATAGCGAACGCACCACCTGCAGGTCATGGCTGATGAACAGATAAGCCAGCCGGTGGCGTTGCTGCAGCGATTTCAGCAGCGTCAGGATCTGCGCCTGCACCGATTTATCCAGTGAAGAGGTTGGCTCATCGAGGATCAGCAGCTGCGGCTGCAGGATCAGTGCGCGCGCGATGGCGATACGCTGGCGCTGGCCGCCGGAGAACTCGGTGGGATAGCGGTGGCGCAGCTGCGGATCCAGCCCGACCTCCTGCAACACCGCGATCACGCGCTGTTCCCGCTGCTCGGCAGTAAGCCGCTGGTGCACTTCCAGCCCTTCGGCGATGATCTGCTGCACGTTCAGGCGCGGGTTCAGGGCGGAATAGGGATCCTGGAAGACGATTTGCATTCGGCTGCGGTAGGGCAGCATCTGCTTCATCGTGAGCGGGTGCAGCGGTTCGCCGTCGAACCAGATGGCACCCTGCGAGGCCAGCAGGCGCAGCAGCGCCAGCCCGGTGGTACTTTTGCCCGAGCCGGATTCTCCCACCAGCCCCACGCTTTCCCCGGCGCGCAGCTCGAAACTCAATGACTTCAACGCATAGTGATAATCCACCGTGCGGCGCAGCAGGCCGCGTCGAATAGGGAAGCGCACCTGCAGATCTTCCACCTTGAGCAGCGGCCGCTCGTCGCCGGGGCGCCTGTTGGCTGCGGCAGGCAGCGGCAGCGGTTCACCGACGTCCTCGGCGGCCAGCAGCTGCTGCGTGTAAGGATGTTGCGGCCGGCTGAACAGCTGCGTGCGGGCGTTTTGCTCTACGCAGCGCCCCTGACGCATTACCGCCACGTTATCCGCCAGGCGGCGCACGATATTCAGATTATGGGTGATAAACAGCAACCCCATGCCCATCTCCTGCTTCAGTTCTTGCAGCAGCGTCAGGATCTGCGCCTGGATAGTAACGTCGAGCGCGGTGGTGGGTTCGTCGGCGATCAGCAGTTTTGGGCGGGTCAACACCGCCATGGCGATCATCACCCGCTGGCGTTCGCCGCCGGACAGCTGATGCGGGTAATCCTGCAGCCGGCTCTTGGCCTGACGGATGCCGACGCGTTCCAGGCACTCGACGATCTCTGCGCGCGCGGCTTCGCGCCGCAGGCCGCGGTGCAGCATCAACACTT
This sequence comes from Serratia bockelmannii, assembly GCF_008011855.1. Lineage (GTDB taxonomy): Bacteria > Pseudomonadota > Gammaproteobacteria > Enterobacterales > Enterobacteriaceae > Serratia > Serratia bockelmannii. The sequence continues at coordinate 1,224,466 of NZ_VOUX01000033.1, read as the reverse complement.
CCGCCAGCTGTTTTTCGATGGTGTGCAGTGGGTTAAGCGACACCATCGGTTCCTGAAAGATCATCGCGATCTGATTGCCGCGCACCTTGCGCAGCGCCGCTTCCGGCGCATGCAGCAACGAGTCGCCGTTGAACAGGATATCGCCGGCAGGGTAAACCATCGGCGGCGCGGGCAGCAGGCGCAGTATCGACAGGGCGGTGACGCTTTTGCCGGAGCCGGATTCTCCTACCAGCGCCAGCGTTTCCGCCGGCGCGATTTGCAGCGAGAGTTCGTTGACCACCGGCGTGATGGTATCGCCCTGGCGGAAGGCGATGCTGAGATCTTGAATTGCGAGCAAAGGAGTGGCCATATCAATGCGCCTTGCTGGGGTCAAAGGCGTCGCGCACCGCTTCGCCGATAAAGATTAATAACGACAGCAGCACTGCCAATACCAAGAAGGCGGTGATACCGAGCCACGGCGCCTGCAGATTGTTTTTGCCTTGCAGCAGCAATTCGCCGAGCGACGGCGAGCCTATCGGCAGCCCGAAGCCGAGGAAATCGAGCGACGTCAGGGTGGTGATCGAGCCGCAAAGGATAAACGGCAGGAAGGTCAGCGTCGCCACCGTGGCGTTAGGCAGCATATGGCGGGACATGATCACGCGATCCGGCACGCCCATGGCGCGCGCGGCGCGGATGTAGTCAAAGTTGCGGGTGCGCAAGAATTCGGCGCGCACTACGCCCACCAGGCTCATCCAGCCGAACAGGATGGTGATGCCGAGCAGCCACCAGAAATTGGGCTGGACGATGCTCGACAACAGGATGATCAGAAACAGCGTCGGCATGCCCGACCACACTTCGATAAATCGCTGCCCCCACAGGTCGAAACGCCCGCCGTAATACCCCTGGGTCGCGCCGACGCACACGCCGATCAGGCTGGAAAACAGCGTCAACGCCAGGCCGAACAGCATCGAGATGCGAAAACCGTACAGCACCCGAGCCAGCACATCGCCGCCGTTGCTGTCGGTGCCCAGCAGGTTATGGCGCGAAGGCGGCGAAGGGAAGGGCACCTCGGTGGCGAAGTTGATGGTGTCGTAGCTGAAACGGATCGGCGCCCAGACCGCCCAGCCGTGCCGTTCGATCTGCCGCTGGACGAACGGATCCTGATAGTCGGCTTCGGTATTCAGTTCGCCGCCGAAGGCGGTTTCGCTGTAGCTAATCATAAACGGCAGGTATAACCGGCCTTCATAACGCACCAACAGCGGTTTGTCGTTGGCGATCAGATCGGCGGCCAGGCTCAGGGTGAACAGCACCAGAAAGATCCACAGCGACCAGTAGCCGCGGCGATTGCGGCGAAAACGCGCCCAGCGCGCCTGGTTGATCGGGCTAAGGCGGCTCATTGGCGGGCCTCGAAGTCAATGCGCGGATCGACCAGGGTGTAGGTGACATCGCTGAGGATGTTCAACAGCAGGCCGATCAGGGTGAAGATATACAGCGTGCCGAACATCACCGGGTAGTCGCGCTGCAGCGTGGCGTCGTAGCCCAGCAGCCCCAGGCCGTTGAGCGAGAACATCACCTCAATCAGCAGCGATCCGGTAAAGAACATGCTGATAAAGGTGGCCGGAAAACCGGCGATCACCAGCAGCATGGCGTTGCGGAACACGTGGCGGTACAGGATCTTTTTTTCGTCCAGCCCTTTGGCGCGGGCGGTGGTGACGTACTGCTTGCGGATCTCATCAAGGAACGCGTTTTTGGTCAGCATGGTCAGGGTGGCGAAGCCGCCGAGCACCGTCGCCAGCACCGGCAATGTGATGTGCCACAGGTAGTCGGCGATCTTCGCCGGCCACGAGAGGGTGTCGAAGTTGCTGGACACCAGGCCGCGCAGCGGGAACCAGTCGAGGTAGCTGCCGCCGGCGAACAGCACGATCATCAGGATAGCGAACAGGAAAGCCGGAATGGCGTAGCCGATGATGATCAGCGTGCTGCTCCAGGTATCGAATGCGCTGCCGTTGTGGACGGCCTTGCGGATGCCGAGCGGGATCGACACCAGATAGATGATCAGCGTGCTCCAAAGGCCCAGCGTGATGGAGACCGGCAGGCTCTGGCTAATCAGTTGCATCACCGAAGCGCCGCGAAACAGGCTGTCGCCGAAGTCGAAGCGCATATAGTTCCACAGCATGGTGAAGTAGCGTTCGTGCAGCGGTTTGTCGAAGCCGTACCGTTGGGTGATCTCGGCGATCACCTCCGGATCCAGGCCGCGCGAACCGCGATATTGGCCGTCGCCTGCCGCGATGCCCGTCCGGGCATGGCCCAGGCCTTCGCCGACACCGCCGCTGCCAAAACCGCTGCCGTGCCCCAGCTCGATGGCGGCGATGGCCTGATCCACCGGGCCACCGGGCGCGATTTGCACGATAAAAAAGTTGATGGTGATGATCGCCCACAGCGTGGGGATCACCAATAACAGTCTGCGTATCAGATAGGCCGCCATTCCGACTCCTTATTGCCGCTGAGCCGGTAAGCGCGCCGCCTTGTTGACGTCGTACCACCAGTTGTCGAAGCCAATCGCATAGGCCGGGCGGATCGACGGCGTGGAGAATTTGTCCCAATAGGCATAGCGATCGTGGTTGGAGTACCACATCGGCAGCATGTAGTTGTTCCAGGTCAGCACCCGGTCCAGCGCGCGGCCGAGCGGCAACAGGGCTTTTTCGTCGCCCTGATGGGCAGCGATTTGCCTGACCAGGCTGTCGACCGCCGGGTCCTTGACGCCGGCCGTGTTGTAGCTGGAGTCGATGTACTGCGAATCCCACAGGATTTGCAGATCGGCGCTGGGGAACGGCATCGCCATGTACACCGTCGACATCATGTCGAAATCACGCTCGCGCATGCGGCGGGTGTACTGCGAGGCGTCAATCTCGCGGATTTGCATCTCGATGCCCAACCGCTGCAGGTTGTGGCGAAACGGCAACACGTACTGGAAGTTGCTGCCGCTCAGCAGCATCAGTTCAAAGGTGAACGGCTGGCCGGTTTTGGCATTGACCAACTTTTGATTTTTGACCACCCAACCGGCTTCTTTCAGCAGTTGGGTCGCCTTCAGCAGGTTTTGCCGATCGTTGCCGCTGCCGTCGGAGGAGGGCGGTTGGTAGATGCTGGTAAACACCTCTGGCGGTATCTGCCCTTTGAGTGGCGCCAGCAAGGCCAGTTCAGCGGCGTCCGGGTAGCCGCGGGCGGCGTAGGCGGTGTTTTGGAAATAGCTGTCGGCGCGCTGATAGGCGTTGTAATACAGCGCTTTGTTCATCCAGTTGAAGTCGAAAGCCAGGCCGATCGCTTCCCGTACCCGACGATCGGCGAACAGCGGTTTTTGCAGGTTAAACGCCAGCCAGCGGGTATTCTGTGCCGCCTGATTGGTTTCGTCCTGTTTGATGATGTAGTTGCGCGCGAAATTACCGCCCTGATACTGGGTGGCCCAGCTCTTGGGCGACGGCTCGATGCGGAAATCATAAGCGCCGGCCTTGAAGGCTTCCAGCGCCACTTTATCGTCCAGGTAATAATCGTAGCGAATGCTGTCGAAGTTATAGCGGCCGCGATTCACCGGTAGGTTGGCGGCCCAGTAGTCGCGCACCCGCTGATAGGTGATGTACTGGCCGAGGCGGTAATCGCCGATTTTGTACGGGCCGCTGGCGAGCGGCGGGGTGCTGAGCGGTTCGTTGAGCTTATGGTTTTTCCAGAAGCTTTCCGGCAATACGCGCAGGCTGAGCAGGCTGAGGATTTGATCGCGATTTGCCTTAGGCAGCTCGATGCGCACCGTCAGCCGGGAAATGGCCTTGACCGTGACGCCTTTGTAAAAGGAGCGAAACTGCGGTACGCCTTCGGTCATGAATTTATTGAAAGTAAAGGCCACGTCGGCGGCGGTGATCGGGCTGCCGTCCTGGAAGCGGGCGCGGGCGTTGATATCCAATTCCATCCAGCGCATGTCGGCCGGGAAACGGGCCGATTCGGCAATCAACGGGTAATAGCTGCCGGGTTCGTCGTCGGAGTTGGTGAACAGCGTATCGTACAGCTCCATCGTGCGCTCGCCGGGTACGCCGCGGGTAGCGAAACGGTTGAAGTTGTCGTAGGTGCCGATGGCCGCCAGCCGTACGTCGCCGCCTTTGGGCGCCGCCGGGTTGACGTAGTCGAAATGGCTGAAGTCGGTGGCGTATTTCGGTTCACCGAGCAGGGCGAAAGCGTAGCTTTCGTTGAGGGCTTCGGCCTGCAGACCGAAACTCAGTGCCGAGAGCACCAGAGCAGCGAAAATGCGCACGGACATCGGACGGTAAGCTCCTGCTGTGGAATAAGGTACAACCTGCGCCCAGCATAACATTCTTCGGGTGGGCGCAGGGTAAAGTTGCCTAAAGATTAACTATTTTTTTCCTGATAATCAAAGACCTGATTAGCATTGCAGTAAGCGACGAAATCATCGATGCTCAGCGGCTTGCTGAAGTAGTAGCCCTGCATGAAGTTGACGCCGTGTTCTTGCAGGAACTGCATCTGCTCGGCGGTTTCCACGCCCTCGGCCACCGTCAGCATTTTCAGCTTTTTCGCCAGCGAGATCACCGCATCCAGCACCGGCGCGGTGACCGTATCCTGGCCGATGGTGTTGACGAAGCCGCGATCGATCTTCAGGTAATCCATGGTGAAGCGCTCAAGATAGATCAACGCGCTGTGCCCGGTGCCGAAATCGTCCACCGCGATCTCGATACCCTGTTTGTGCAGCCAGTCGAACTCCGCCAGCGCGCTCTCTTCTTCCACCATGCCGCGTTCGGTGATTTCAAACACCAGCGTAAAGTAATCGCCCGGCAGCTGCGTCAGTAGTTCATACACGTCCTGATGGAACGACGGCGCGCTAAGGTGGGCTGGGGAAATATTGAGACCGACTTTGCCTCCCCGTGGCAGCGCTTTGGCGAGCTGCGGCGCATCTTCGGCGATCAGCCTGAACAGATGGCGGGTAAGCGGCACGATCAGCCCGTTGCTTTCGGCGTAGGGGATAAAGACATCGGGCGGGATGCGGCCCTCGAGCGGATGCTGCCAGCGGATCAGCGCTTCCAGCCCACCAATGCTGTTGCTGTCGGTATGGAACACCGGCTGGTATTCGATAAAGAACTCGTTGCGCTTGATGCCGCGCAGCAGCGCACGCTCCGGGCTTTGCCGCAACAGCAGCATATAGTAGCAGAGCACGCCAATCATCAGTGACAGCACCAGGCTGCCCAGCAGCGTCAGGCGAATGTCATTGGGCGTCAGTTTCTCGTTGTAGAACAGGATGGTCAGCGGCAGATTGGGCATCGTCAGGGTATCCGCCTTGCCTTTCGGCAGTTGATCGACCGGCATCAGGTTTGGGCTGAAGGTGGTCAGGGCGCGGTTGCCCATCACGATGGCGATGCCCGGCGCCTGTTCGTCATGCGAGGTGAACAGTAAGTAGGGCATCAGATCGATGTCCAACGTAGCGAGGATGCCGGTGGCCTTTTCGCCGGGATGCCGCAGCCAAACCGCAACCGCCGGTTTGTTCGGTACGATCGGCGTGCCCTGCTGCAGCTTCAGATCCAAAGGCAGATCCCAGTCGATTTCCTGGTAGAGATTTTTCATCGGCAACATCATGTCACCGGTGGCGGAAGAGCAATAGGCGTAGCCGCCTTTTACCAACAGGAAGGTGCGCACGCCGCTGGTAAAGGCCGCTTGGTAGGTAATATCCGACTGGCTGGAGAGGCAAGGCTTGTCCAGCAGCGGCATCATTTGCTGCATCACTGCCGTCAGGTGCGAGATATAACCCAGCGTGAATTTTTGCGTACGCGCTTCGACCTTGTGTTGATATTGCGTGCGCTGGTGGTTGATCAAAGAAAGCGTGACCGCAGTGAAGAGCGTAAAAAATACCAGGGCAGCGACACCGCTTTTAGCCAGGCTGCGCTGTCGGTGAGACACGCTGCGGGCAAAAGCTCTTTTCAAGCCCATAACCGAGTCCTCTGCAACCGGGCGTCAGGGGTGTCGCACAGCCAGTTAATGGATTGTGCAAACGGCTTTTTTTTCATTTTTGACTTTTTATCCCGAACCAACCGGCGGCGCCGTTTAAATACGCGACGTCGCCGACAGAAATATAATGCGCCTATTTTAAGCGGAAACGTTTTAAATAACGCCGGGGCGCCGTTGCCGTCATCTGACGATAATAGGCGAGTTTTTCCTCGATGGCGCGATTTCCTGCCAACAGTTTATCAAAATAACGACGTGCGGCAGTGTTAAGTGGGGAACGGTGACGATAAGGCAGGGATCAATCTTGATGATACCCATTTGACAGCCAAAAAAAACGCCGCCCGTAGGCGGCGCTTATCGCTCGTTTGGTATTCAGGATCTTCAGGGCGTTGCGCCGTCAGCCGTTGGTCAACACTCGGCGTGCTTCTCGATAACGTTTATTCCAATAGTTATCGGTCAGCTTGGAAATCATGACGCCACTGCTGGTAGAAGCGTGAACGAACTGATCGTTACCTAAATAGATGCCGACATGGCGCCCGGTAGAACCGGCGCGGAACAGCACTAAATCGCCGGCGCGCAGCTTGGTGCGCTGGATTTTCTTGCCGAGATCTTCCTGTTCATAGGTAGAACGCGGTAAATCCATACCGAACTGTTCGCGGAAGGTGCGCTGTACAAACGCCGAGCAATCGATGCCGCGCTTGGTGTCACCGCCTAAGCGGTAGCGAACGCCTTTCCAGTCCGCGTACTGATCCATAATCTTTGACTTGACGTCAACGTTGCGGACCATCGCTTCGAATTCATCCTGAGAGGCTTGCAGTAAAAGACCGTCTTTGTCATTAACTGCACGCATCTCAGTTTGTGCGTTATTCAAGTTCGAAGTGTGAGTCGAGCTGCACGCTGACAGCATAACCGCAGCGGCAATTGCAGGGACTACCCGCAAAAAATATCTCAGAAACGGTTGAGATTTGACCATTGTTGTTGTTTTCCCTTGAAGTCCTTAACGACGAAAGTCGCTACCTGAAAAATGCCAAACGGAACGAGCCTAGTCCGCACCTGTTGCATCGACAACCAGTTACCGTTGAAAACGTGCGAGAACGCACATTTTTATCGGATTCCATACTGATTCGACTTAAACCAGGCACAAACGCATCTGAGATTACCGGAACAAATAGGGGATTGCGAGCCTTTTTCCCGTCTTTTTTATATGAATTTGTGATGTAACATAATGTAAATCTTCATATAAAAAACGCCAATTGTCCGATGTATGAATCTGGCGTGAAATCAGGTTGCAAAAGCGTTAACGACTGGTGGCGACATTTTGCGCTCGGCGAAGGGGGAAAGGCCGGGAGGCGGGCACCTCCCGGTATGAGTCATAAATGCATATTATGGTTGGCTGGGACGGTGCTTGCCGGGCAACAGGCGGTTCAACCGATCGACGATCCAGTCGCTGCAAGGCGTCATCAGCACCCAGCTGGCACCAACCAGCACCACGGACAGCGAGCCGACGGCGATATCGGTAAACCAGTGGGCGCCAATCATCACGCGTGGCAATGAGAAGACCAGCGTAATCAGCAGGGCGATGGCAAAGGCGCCGCGGCCGAAATAGCGCAGCATAAAGCAGGAAAAAATAATCAGCATCATGCCGTGGTCGCCGGGGAAGCTGTCGCCGGAAGCGTCCTTAGTGGGGATGCCGGTCAGTTCGCTGACGCGATTGATATTGTCAAAGGTCAGGGTGGGGCTTGGATGCTTCACCGGCAGCAGATGGCCAAGCTGGTTCAGCACCACGGCGGTCAGCAGCATCACCACGCCGGTGATCACCAGACGGCGGCGGCCGGCGGCGTCCTGCTTCAGATAAAAGTACAGATACAGCAGCCCCATGGCGAGCAGCGAGATCGCGTCGAACGCGCGGTTGTTGGTGATGGCGACCAGGTGCAAAAACGCCGGGTCGGTGGCCAGATGGCGGTTAAAGAAGAAGAAGATCGCCGAATCCAGGGTAAACCAGCCGCCGTGATTGGCCGGCAGGAACCAGGACAGAAACAGCGCAACGCCCAGTAAATTGAAGAAGAGAATGAAGGGTAAATTGCGGCGTGTCATGACATAAACCTGTTGGAAAAATGAAAACGAAACAAAACCCGGTTGCCCTGCGACAACCGGGGGGCAACGGTACGGGGTTTAACTTAAACGAATCTTAAACAAGGCGGATTGCAGGGCGTTCCAATCGGCATTTTCGCTGTGGATCAGTTCAATTCGGCTGTCGAGCGGTGCGAGCGGGCGGGTTTCGATGTTGAGATCCTGCCCCTGGCGATTGATCAGCAATGTGCCTTCGGGGATGCGCACCACGCCTTTGATTCGTTCGACCGGCGCCAGCCGCACCCACTCCATGAAACCGACGGTATCGAACCGGGTGTCGCCGTCAAAAATCCAGCCGCAGCTGGTGAAGCCTTGCCCTTCGTTCAGCGCTCGCCGCCAACGGGCGTGTTCCGGCAGCCGCAGCGCCGCCAGCCCCTGCTTTTTCGCCTGACCATGATGATGCTGCGCGTCCGGCAATTCTGTACGATTTGTGCGAGGAAGTGACAACAGCGCGACATCTGCTTCGCCTTGCGCGATGGCGTAGCAGGGCCGCTGCAGCGAATCTTGCGCCCTCCAGGCTTCCAGCGCCAGTCTGTCTTGCGGTTGATAGGTGTCGTTTTTGCTGGCCAGAATAACGTCGGCCGCGGCCAGCTGATCGCGGAAATTTTCGTTGTCGCGGTAGCGGGGTTGGCTAAGCTGGCGGGCATCCAGCAGGCACAGCGTGGCCTGCAGATCGATCCAGCCGGCATAGCTCTCCTGGGTCAGCAGCGACAGGATTTGCTTCGGGTGTCCTAGCCCGGTCGGCTCGATCAGCAGCCGGTCCGGTTTGGCCTGTTGCAACAGCATATTCAAGCCCACCTGCATCGGCAGGCCGTTGACGCAGCACATGCAACCGCCGGGGATCTCTTTGAGCACCGCGCCGCTGTCTGCCAGCAGCGCGCCGTCGATGCCGATCTCGCCGAATTCATTGACCAATACCGCCCAGCGTTCATGTTCGGGTTTATGAGCCAGCAAATGGCGGATAGTGGTGGTTTTACCGCTGCCGAGGAAACCGGTAATCAAATTGGTTTTGGTCATTAATCATTCCTGGCGCAAAAATTAACCTGCTTAATAAATGAGTTACGCAGCCGTATCGGTGAAACGACCGCGATTTAATTTGTGCTCTATCTCGCAAATTTTGCACGTCACCCTGCGCTTTTCAACCGATAAAATCCACCTTTCTTTGCAAGAAAATTCTTAGATAAAACCCTGTATTAGATACGGTTAACTTTTGTTAGTAGCTTGTTTTTACATTGTTAATGACGCGATTAACGATCAAATCCTGTCCCTTTCCTTGCGATTATTCCTAACAAGATCCTCTATGGTTAAATTGGCTTAACTAAAAATGAGGTTGCCATGAATACCTTTCGGTTATTTTTGATCGTAGGAATGTTGTTTTCATGGACGGCAGTGAGTCAGGCAGGAGTGGCCGGTGGGGTAATTCGCTTCGTCGGCTCTATCGTTGAAAGTCCTTGCACGGTCAAGATTGCAGATTCTAAGGCGAATACGCAATGTTACCGCAACGGCCAGCATTATCAGGCCCAGCAAGCGTTGTCAGGTTTTGATACTACACGCAAAGAACTTCCGCTGAATCTTGGCACAACCGAAATGAAGTGGGTAGACCAACAGAAGAAACTTGCTGTTATGACGGTCGTTTATCGTTAAGTCGTTCCGCCATGCCGGCGTAACGTTACGTCGGCATGGTTATTCTCAGCCTGCAGGCACTTCACCGCTTCACCCACTCCTTCACCGTTTCACGCGCACCGCGATCGCGCAGTGACAAATAGGCTTGCGTCACTGCGTCGGTAAACCCCCCATGCGTCGCCAGCGCTTCGCCGAACACCGGTTTGAGCGCCAGCAGCGCCGTTACGCGCCGCCGATCGTCCGGCGTGGCGGCGACAGTCTGTTGCAGCACGTCTGCCAGCGGATCGCGAATGTCGATCGGCTGTCCGGCGTCATCGACGCCGCCGATGTAACGCATCCAGCCCGCCACGCCCAGCGCCAGCCCGCTATAGTCGCCGCCGTGCCGCAGATGCCAGCGCACGGCATCCAGCAGACGCTGCGGTAGCTTCTGCGAACCGTCCATGGCGATCTGCCAGGTGAGGTGTTGCAGCGCCGGATTGCTGAAGCGCGCGATAAGCTGTGCGGCGTAGTCGGCCAGACTGATGCCGGTGACGCTCAGCGTCGGGGCCTGTTCGTCCAGCATCAATCGCAGGGCGGCGCGACGGTAGTGCTCATCCGCCATGCACTCGTTGATATAGCGGTAGCCGCCCAGGTAGCCGAGATAAGCCAGGAACGAGTGGCTGCCGTTCAGCATGCGCAGCTTCATGTGTTCAAACGGCAGCACATCGCTGACCAACTGGGCGCCGGCCAGCTCCCACGCCGGGCGTCCGGCGACGAAGTTGTCTTCCACCACCCATTGAATGAAGGGCTCGCAGGCGATAGCGCATTCGTCGCGCACGCCGCCCAGCGCGGCGGCGATCTCATCCAGCGTAGTCGGCGTGGCGGCCGGCACGATGCGGTCCACCATGGTGCAGGGGAAGGTGGCGGCGGCGGCGATCCAATCGGCGAGCGACGGATCCCGCGCCTGCGCCAGATCGAGCACCGCCCGGCGCAGCACGTGGCCGTTCTCCGGAATATTGTCGCAGGAGAGCAGGGAAAAGGCGGGCAGGCCGCGTTCGCGCCGCAGCCGCAGCGCCTCTACCACAATGCCGGGCACGGTCTGCGGCTGATGCGGCGCCGCCAGATCGGCGACGATCCCCGGATGCTGCCAATCCAGTTGCCCGTTGCCGGGCTCGATGCAGTAGCCTTTTTCGGTGATGGTCATCGAGACGATTGCCACCTGCGGCTCTGCCAGCTTCTCCAGCACTGCGGCGATGCCCTCCAGCTTGCGGTGCAGGCTTTCATGCACCGCGCCGATCACAATGGCCTGATGGCCGTCCGCGCCTTTCTCCAGCACGCTGTACAGATGATCCTGCTGCCGCAGCGCCTCAAACAGCGGCACGCCGCCAGACAGGCTGATTTCGCAAATGCCCCAGTCGCCGCCCTGGGCGTTCAATACCCGATCCGTCAGCAGCGCTTGATGTGCGCGGTGAAACGCGCCGAAACCCAGGTGCACGATACGGCTGCGCAGGGCACGGCGATCATAGTTCGGTTGCCGGACGGTGCCCGGTAGCGGGGTGTTGGCGATCGTTTTCATCTCATCTCCAAAGCGTGTAGGACAGCTGGCGGGCCACTTGCATCAAGTTAGCGGACCAGTTTGCCGCCGTATGGGCAGGGTGGCGCCGGCGATAAAAAACTGCGACCAGTCTAGGTCTGTAGACAGGTTAAAGGAATTGGTCAGTCCAAAATAAGCCAAAATCGTGAAGTGGATCAACCAATGCGCGGTTCACTTTTGACAGCGCGTTGCGAAAGAGTACCTTAAAGGTAACTGATATCTACGTTAAACTGGTATAACAGCATCGCGATGCGAGACAGGCATAAGGACAAAACATGGAACAAACATGGCGTTGGTATGGCCCGAACGATCCGGTCTCTTTGGATGATGTGCGTCAGGCCGGGGCGACCGGAGTCGTGACGGCGCTGCATCATATTGCGAACGGCGAAGTCTGGCCGATTGATGAGATCCGCGCGCGCCAGACGTTACTGGCGGAAAAAGGACTGGTGTGGTCGGTGGTGGAGAGCGTGCCGGTGCATGAGGAAATCAAAACTCACAGCGGTGACTGGCAGCGGCATATCACCCATTACCAGCAGACGCTGCGCAACCTGGCGGCCTGCGGCATCGATACCGTCTGCTATAACTTCATGCCGATCCTCGACTGGACGCGCACCGATCTGGCCTATTCGCTGCCGGACGGCGCCAAAGCGCTGCGTTTCGATCAGATCGCCTTCGCCGCGTTCGAGCTGCATATCCTGCAGCGCGCCGGCGCCGAGGTGGACTATACGCCGCAAGAGCGCAGTCAGGCGGCAGCCTATTTCGCCGCCATGAGCGAGGAGGAGAAAGCCACGCTGACCGGCAATATCATCGCCGGCCTGCCGGGAGCGGAAGAAGGCTATACGCTGGATCAGTTCCGCCGCCGCCTGGCGGAATACGACGGCATCGACAAGGCGCAATTGCGCGAAAACATGGCGATCTTTCTGCGCGCCATCGTGCCGGTGGCGGAAGAGGCCGGCATCCGGCTGGCGGTGCATCCCGACGATCCGCCGCGGCCGATCCTCGGCCTGCCGCGCATCGTCTCCACGATTGAAGACATGCAGTGGCTGAAGCAGACCGTCGACAGCATTCATAACGGTTTCACCCTGTGCACCGGTTCCTACGGCGTGCGCGCCGACAACGATCTGGTGCGGATGATTGAAACCTTCGGCGATCGCATTCACTTCACCCACCTGCGCGCCACCTGCCGCGAGGAGAACCCGAAAAGCTTCCACGAGGGGGCGCACCTGCAGGGCGATGTGGACATGGTGGCGGTGATCGAAGCGATCCTGACCGAAGAGCTGCGTCGGCAACGGGCCGGCGATCGGCGGCCGATCCCGATGCGCCCCGATCATGGGCATCAGATGCTGGACGATTTGAAAAAGAAAACCAATCCGGGCTATTCGGCCATCGGGCGGTTGAAAGGGCTGGCGGAGCTGCGCGGCGTCGAGCTGGCGCTCAAGCGGCGCTTTTTCCCGGAATTGCCGTAGCGGAAAATGAAACGGGGCCGAGACTCGGCCCCGCTGGCGCGACTAGTCAGCGCGGCTCATGTAGCGGCGTTCGGCGATATGAATGCGAATTTTGTCGCCGGCGCTGAGGTATTCCGGCACGTGGATCACCAGACCGGTCGCCATGGTGGCCGGTTTGTTGCGGGCGCTGGCGGAAGCGCCTTTGATGCCCGGCGCGGTCTCGACGATTTCCATATCTACGGTCTGCGGCAGCTCCAGCGCCAGCACCTGGCCATCCAGCGTCAGCACCTGCATGCCCGGCAGGCCGCCTTCCGGAATGAACAGCAGCTCGTCTTCGATCTGGTCTTTCTTGAAGATGTACGGCGTGTAATCTTCGTCATCCATAAACACGTATTCTTCGCCGTCGATATAGGAGAAGTTCACCTTGCGGCGCGACAGGGAAATGGTGTCCAGGATATCGTCGCCCTTGAAGCGTTCTTCCACTTTCAGGCCGGTGCGCACGTCGGAGAAGCGCATTTTGTACAGGGTGCTGGCGCCGCGGGCGCTCGGGCTCTGCACGTCGATATCTTTTACCAGCAGCAGCTTGCCGTTGTAGCTGATCGCCATGCCGCGTTTAATTTCGTTAGCTCTTGCCATTTCAATTCATCCGCAATGAAGAGTATTAGAGAAGTTGCGACAAGGTACTCGCGCCACCGATTTCAGGCAATAGCCCGGCGCAAAAACAGTGCGGGAAAGGGAGGGCGGCCGCCCTCCCGTCGGGGATTAGTGGAAGACCGGCAGCAGGCCGAAAAGCGACAGAATATGCGCGGCGGCGTTGATCAAGCCGAACAGGATGACGAACAGGATCACGCCGTTACCGCCCGGTGCGCGGTAACCCGCCTGCGGATAGCGGCGGCGGCTGGCGCGCGCCATCAGCGCCGGCACGATCACCGCCCAGATGGTGGCCGCCAGCCCGGCAAAGCCGATGGCGTACAGAAAACCGTTCGGGAACAGCAGCGCGGCCAGGGTCGGCGGCACAAAGGTCACCAGCGCGGTCTTGCTGCGCCCGACGGCGTCATCCTTGAACTTGCAGAAGTCCGCCAGGTAGTCGAACAGGCCCAGCGACACGCCGAGGAACGAGCTGGCCAGCGCCATATAGGAGAAGGCGTTCAGCAGTTGGCTGACGGTCTGGCTGCTGGAGACGTTGCCCATTTGCTTGAGCAGGCTGCCGATATTGCCGCCTTCGGCGATCACCTGCTTAAAGGCATCGCGCGCGATATTGCCCTGAATCACATACTGCCACAGGATGTAGATAGCCAATGCCAGCAGGGTGCCGTACACCAGGCTGCGCACCACGGAGCTGCTGTCCTTGTGGTAGTACTTCACCAGCCCGGGAATGTTGCCGTGGTAGCCGAACGAGGTCAGCAGGTAAGGCAGCGCCGCCAGGGCGTAAGGCAGATAGCTGGCCTGGTCATCGCCGGTGTTGAACAGCACCGCGGGCTGCACGTGGGTGAACATGTCGCCCACGGACATCACGAAGGTGATCACCATGCCGCCGATCAGAATGGTGCTCAGGCGGTCGACCGCGCGGGTGGAGAGCCAGACGATAAACGCCACGACCAGTGCGAAGACCAGGCCGGCGGTGGTCTGGCCGACGCCGACGATGCCCTCCAGCGTATGCGCGATAATCGAGCCGCCGGCGGAGATATAGGCGTAGGTCAGGATGTAGAGTACGAACGCCACCGACAGGCCGTTCACGGCGTTCCAGCCCTTACCCAGCAGATCCTTGACCATGGTGTTGAAGCTGGCGCCGCTCGGGTAGTGCAGCGTGGCTTCGAGGATCATCAGGCCGGAAAGCAACATGCAGGCCCAGGTATACACCAGCAGCGCGACGGAGCCGCTGAACCAGACACCGGAAGTGACGATCGGAATGGAAAACATGCCGGCGCCAACGGCGGTTCCGGCAATGATCATCGCGCCGCCGAGGACGGAAGGGCGGGCTAGCTTCTGGATGGTGTCCGTAGACATGCGTGCTCCTGATGGAAGAAGTTCTTTTGTACTAGCTCAATGGTACATGGATGCATGGCGCATGTAAAGCGGGGGGATTGCACGTTTCACGCGTTTTTGTCTTTAAATTGCGGCTTTTTGGGCGTTTACTCGCCAGGCGGCGAATCAGGCGGGGTAAGACGGTTGCGGGACGAGTGTAAAGATCGCAGGGGCGCAGGGATTCTGCTGGCGGCCACCGCGCGCGGCTGCTATTGTCGCGCTTCTTTTCCCCAGCCCACCAGGAGTAGCGCTGATGGACTGTCGCAGCGACTGCGGCGCCTGCTGTATCGCGCCGTCAATATCCAGCCCGATCCCCGGCATGCCGAACGGCAAGCCCGCCAATACCCGCTGCATTCATCTGGATGAACAGCTGCGCTGCGGCCTGTTTCATTCGCCGCTGCGGCCGAAAGTGTGCGGCAGCCTGCAGCCGAGCCGCGATATGTGCCACGATCACCGCGATCAGGCGCTGATCTACCTCGCCAGGCTGGAAGCGGACACCGCGCCCTAAACTTCCCTCAGCTTCCACAGACACAGCGTCGCACCTGCCGCCATCGCCAGCGCGGCGTAAAATACCGCATGGTAGTTCCAGATTTCCGCCACCGCACCGGCGATGGCGCCGGCAATGACCCAGCCGACCCGAATGGTGTTGGTGAACAGCGTGGTGGCCGTGCCGGCCTGGCCGGGCATCAAATCCTGGAAGTAGAGCATGCCGATCCCCGCCAGCACGCCGATAAACGCCGCATTCAGCAGCTGCAGGGCGATGAGTTGCCAACTGCCGGTGATAAACAGCAGGCTGCAATAGAACAATACGCCGGCGACGGCGGCACCTAGCATCAAACAACGCTTGCCGCAGCGTTTCGCCACCAGACCGGCGATCAGCATGATCGGGATTTCCAGCCCGGCGGCGGTGCCCATCAGCACGCCGACCAGCCGCTCCGGCAGCCGCAGTTCGTGCACCATATACAGCGGCATGTTGATCAGGTACATGCTGTTGGCGGTCCACATCAAAGTGCTGGCGCCAAACAGCAGTAGCGCATCGCGGCGATGCTGGCGCGGTGCGGCCAGGGGCGCACTCGCCGCGGCAGTTTTCGGCATGGAAGGCAGCCGTTTCCACACCAGCAGGCCGCACAGCACAAAGGCCGCCGCGCCCGCCAGATACATGGCCTTGAAGCCGAAGCCCAGCGCCAGCGCGAAGGCGATCGGCGGGCCAATGACCCAGGCGAGCGAGACCTGGGCGCGCATGATGGAGGTGAACATGACCGCCTCGCGGCCGGTGCGATCGGCGTGTTCGCGCGCCAGAGCGAACATTTGCGGGTTAGCGGTGGAGCCGAAGCTGGTGAGCAGCACGCCGACGAGCAGCAGCAGGTAATAGTTGCGGCTCCAGGCGAACAGCGTGAACCCCAGCGCCCCCAGCATACAGCAGAGGAAGATCAGTGATTTGCGGTCGCCTTTTTTATCCGAGCGGCCGGCGAGAAACTGGCTGACCAGAATGCCGATCACCGCGCTGCCGGTAAAGAACAGCCCAACCAGCGCCGGCCGCACCTTGACTTCGGTTTCCAAAAACAGGCTCAGCGTCGGGGTTTGCAACGCACCGGCGATGCCGGTCAGGAACGCCACCGCCAAAAAGGCCAGCGAAGTGAGATCGGGCGTGCGTCGCGTTACTGCGGATGAAGTCGGCATGGCGGTTGAGAATTCGTCGAAAAAGGGAGGTCGCGCGCATCATACGCCCGTTGAAAAGAAACGCAAACCGCTATCCATTGGCGCAGGGTAAGCGAATATGTCGCGCGGCGACGTGAAAAAAGGGGCGCGTTGCGCCCCCCTTGCTTGCCGGTAAATCAGGCGCCTTGCGGCACCGCGTGCGCGGTATTTTTCAGCGCCGGCCCCTGATATTTCTCGATCTGCAGCTGCGCCATCTGCCCGCAGTTGCCCTGCGCCAGGCTGGAAGAGCCGATGTCGAAGGTCAGGCAGTTGACGTTACCGTTCTTGCACAGCGAGCCGGGCTGCGCCGGATCGGCCGGATCGAACCAGGCGCCTTCGCTGATGCGCACCACGCCGGGCCGCACGTCTTCGCTGACCACCGCGCCCACCAGGATCTGGCCGCGATCGTTGTACGCCCGTACCAGATCGCCGCCGGTGATGCCGCGCGGCTGCGCGTCCTGCGGGTGGATCAGGATCGCTTCACGATCCGCTACCGCGTATTTCTCGCGCAGCGGCGTGTTGTCGAGCTGAGAGTGCAGCCGGTTGGTCGGGTGCGCGGTATTGAGCGACAGCGGATACTTGGCCGCTTCCGGCCCGCGATACCACTCGTGCGGCGGCATCCAGGTCGGGATGCCGGGGCAATCCGCATAATGCATTTTGGCGATCGCGTCGGAGTAGATCTCGATCTTGCCCGACGGCGTGCCCAGCGGGTTCAGCAGCGGGTTGTCACGATAATCGGCGAAGCGCACCCACTGCTTATTGGCCTCGGGCACCGGGAAACGCACGTAGTTATTGGATTGCCAGAACATGTCGAACGGCGGCAGCGCCACCCGTGCGGCGCGCGCCTGGTTTTTCATGTCGTCATACATGCCTTTCAGCCACTGGGTTTCATCCTTGCCCTCGGTAAAGGCCTCCTGCACGCCCAGCCTGGCCGCCATCGCCGAGAAGATGTCAAAGTCACTGCGCGATTCGTGCTGCGGCGGCACGCATTGATGCATCGGGAACACATAGAGCTGCGAATAGTCACCCCCCATCTCCAGATCGTTGCGCTCGTAGCTGGTGGTGGCCGGCAGCACGATATCGGCATGCTTGGCGGTGGCGGTCCAATAAGGCTCGTTGACCACGATGGTGTCCGGCCGCTGCCAGGCTTTGACCAGGTTGTTGGTGTCCTGATGCTGGTGGAAGGTGTTGCCGCCCGCCACATACACCATTTTCACCTCGGGGTAGGTGACCTTGGCGCCGTTGAAGTCGATGGTTTTGCCTGGGTTGCTCAGGCATTCGGCGATGCGCGCCACCGGGATCGGCGCCGGTGAGTTTTTCGGCGCATTGCCGGCGGAGATGCCGGCGATGATGCCACCCTTGGCGGTCGGGCTGCCGCCGGACGAATAGTGGTAGCTGAAGCCGAAGCCGCCGCCCGGCAGGCCGATCTGGCCGAGCATCGCCGCCACCGTCACCAGCAGCCAGTGCTGCTGTTCGCCGTGGTGCTGGCGCTGAATGCCCCAGCCGCCCATGATCATGGTGCGATGCTTCGCCATTTCGCGCGCCAGACCGCGTAGCGTGTCGGCATCGACGCCGCTGATGTCGGCCGCCCATTCGGCGGTTTTCGCCACGCCGTCGCTCTCGCCCAGCAGGTAGGCCTGGAACTTGTCGAAGCCGACGGTATAGGTTTTCAGGAAGTCCGGATTATGCAGCTTCTCGGTCAGCAGCGTGTGGGCGATGCCGATCAGCATGGCGCCGTCGGTGTAAGGGCGCGGAGCGATCCACTGCGCATTGACGAACTTGGCGCTGTCGTTGTGCACCGGATCGATGCTGATCACCCGGGTGCCTTTTTTCTTCAGCGCCTCGAAGCCGGTCTGGCCGACGTGATCCGGCACGTTCCAGCTGTTTTTCAGCGTGACCATCGGGTTGCAGCCCCACAGGATCACCAGCTCGCTGTTTTCGATCACGTTCGGCCAGGCGGTCTGCTGTTCGTAGACCTCCATCGAGCCGACCACGTGCGACATGATCACCTGCGCCGCGCCGGTGGAGTAGTCGCCGGCGTAGCCGAGGAAGCCGCCGGTCAGGTTCATCAGGCGCTGCAGCAGCGTGCGGCTGTTGTGCAGCATGCCGACGCTTTTCCAGCCGTAGGAACCGGCGTAGATCGACTGCGGGCCGTGATCTTTTTGCAGGCGGGTGATCTCATTGCACACCAGCTCGGTCGCTTTGTCCCAGCTGACGCGCACCCACTCGTCGCGGCCGCGCAGCTCGGTGCGGCTGCCGGGGCCGCCTTCCAGCCAGCTTTTGCGCACCATCGGGTATTTGATGCGGTTCTCGGCGTGCACCTGATAAGGCGCCATGGTGATCAGCTCATTGGGATACGGGTCGTCCTGCACCGGCTGCACGCCGACCATCTTGCCGTCCTGCACGATGGCCTCAAACGCGCCCCAGTGGGCGCCGGTCAGGATGCCTTTTTGCGCCTGACGCAAGACGATGAACTGCGGCAGCGCTTCGCTGATGGCCTGCGCCAGCGCCGCTTTGGGCCATAAGCCCGCCAGCAGCGGGGCAGCGGTCAGCGCGGCGGCGCCGGTCAGAAAGCGGCGGCGGCTCATGGTTAACGGTTTTTGGTTGCTCATTGCGCTTCTCCCTTAAAGCTTGGCCGGTGCGGCAGGTGGCATGTCGCTGGCGTGTTTTTGTACGTATTGTGTCAGCACGCGCAGCTGTTCCTGCGTCAGCGAGGTGCGCGGCGCCATGCCTTTGATGACGCCGATCCATTGGTTGGCGTTGAAGCGATCGAGCGCGGTCAGCCCGTGGCAGCCGGTGCAGTTGGCCGACATCATGTCCGCGGCGTAGCGCCAGATTTTTTGCTGATCGTCGATCAGCTGCTTGCGCGGCAGCCACACCTGCAGAGAGACCTGATGCCAGACCAGGCCGGTTTCCGCATCGGTCTGGGTGGACGCGGTCTTCAGCTGTTTGCGCGCGTCTTCACCCAGCAGCACGCTGAGGATGCGCTTGCCCTGCGCGGCGTAGAACACTTCGCTGACCCCGTCTTGCTGCCAGCCGCTCACGGTGGCCAGCACCTTGTCGCCCTCCTGTTTCACCACCTGCACTTCGGTGGATGGCATCAGGTTGCCGGCGTTATGGCTGTCGTCTGCGCTGAGGAAGAACGGTTCGGTGGCGATGGTGTAGAGGGTGGTGGCGCCCGGTGCGGTCAGCGCTGCGGCCTTGGCCAGCTCGGCGGCGCCAGCCTGGGTTTCGCCGCTCATGTCCGGCAGGATGTGGGCCACGCCTTTATGGCAGTCTATGCAGGTTTCGCCCTGTTTGATCGCCACCGGGTGCTGCAGGCGCGCCTCAGGGCGCTGGGCGGTGATGTCCATGGCGTCGTAGCTGTGGCAGGAACGGCAGGTGGCCGAATCGTTTTCTTTCAGCGTCTTCCAGACCGACTGCGCCATCGCCAGCTTGTGCGCTTCGTATTTTTCCGGTGTGTCGATGGTGCCGACCATTTCGCCGTAAATGTCTTTCACCGCGCGGATTTTGGTCCACAGGTAATCGATCGGCTGATGGGGGACGTGGCAGTCGGCGCACTCGGCGCGGATGCCTTTGGTGTTCTGGAAGTGGACGCTGCCCTGATATTCGGCCAGCGGTTGTTGCATGGTGTGGCAGGAAACGCAGAAGGCGGTATCGCTGGTTTTATGGAATACGGTGGCGGTCCCGGCCAACAGCGCCGCGCCGAGGATAATCCCCAGCAGCAAAAGCCATAGCCATCCCCACCGGCGCTTTTTTTCAAAGCCAGTCAGTTTTTTGCTCATGGTAAACCCGCTTATAATTATGAATTTAAAATAAAATCTTGCCAAAAGGCCACCGACCGAAGGTCAGAATGCCACGTCGATTGCAGGGGTAATAATAGAAGAGGGTTAACCCCATAGGGTTATCCGTAGTCAAAAAAATGGCGTATATCGCAAAAAATAGCGTTATATTCTAAATTATATAGCGGTGGGGCGGTGCAGCAGGGAAAGCGAGCGCAGCACGCGCTCGCGATGGGTCAGGCCGTGGGCAGATAGGCCTGGCCGCTCAACCACAGGCGGATCGCTGTGCGGCTGGCTTCGAAATGCGGTTCCGGCAGGGCGTCCGGCGCGCACCAGCGCCATTCGGCGCATTTTTCGGGTTCTTTCAGCTCCGCTTCGCCGCCGGGGTGATCCACCTGCAGGCAGATAGACACCGTGTGTTTGCCTTCGGCGTGCCAGGTTTGCAGATTGTTGCTGACGCCAACGAAGCGCGGCGGATCGATGATCAACCCGGTTTCTTCGGCAATTTCGCGCTGGGCGCACTGCTCGAAGGTTTCACCGGCATCCAGATGCCCGCCGGGGATCGACCAAAAGGGCGCGTGGGAGCCGCAGCGTTTGCCCAGCAAAATCTCGCCTTGCGGGTTGACGATGATCACCCCGACGCCCGTCACTACATTCATGCTTTTCTCCGTCAGCAAAGTTTCAGCACAGTATGTCATTTTGCTCCGGCGCTGACCAATGCGCCGATGAAAGTGTGCGTAAGCTCAAAAATCTGCAATGGCGAAAGGGAGAAAACTTGCTTTCACATTGCGCTGCTTACACACTCCTTGAAACGTTTCAGCGTTATCCGACCGCTTGTGGGCAGCGGGTAGCGCTCCTTTTTCTCAATAAAGCTGAAACGATTCAATTCAGCAGGAGAGGAGAATCATGTTCCAGTTGTCACCGCAAGACATTCATCTGGGCGCCGCTGCCGCCGATAAGCAGGGGGCCATCCGTCAGGTGGCCGCCGCGCTGACCGAAGCCGGCTGCGTCAGCGCCGGTTACGTGGACGGCATGCTGCAGCGCGAACTGCAGACGTCCACCTACCTGGGCAACGGCATCGCCATTCCGCACGGCACCACCGATACCCGCGATCTGGTGTTGAAAACCGGCGTGCAGGTGTTCCAGTTCCCGCAGGGCATCGCGTGGGGGGAAGGCCAGACCGCCTATGTGGCGATCGGCATCGCCGCCCGTTCCGACGAGCATTTGGCACTGCTGCGTCAGCTCACCCACGTGCTGAGTGATGACAGCGTGGCGGAGCGGCTGGCGAAAACCACCTCCGCGGAAGAGCTGCGCAGCCTGTTGATGGGCGAACGGCAGAGCGCTGAATTCCAGTTCGACGTTTCGCTGATTGCGCTCGACGTCGCGGCCGACAGCCTGATGACGCTGCAGGCGCTGAACGCCGGCCGTCTGCAAAAAATCGGGGCGGTCAACGCGCAGTTCGTCAGCGATGTCATCACCCGCAGGCCGCTGAATCTGGGGCAGGGCATTTGGCTGAGCGACAGCGTTGAAGGCAACCTGGCCAGCGCGGCCACCGTCAGCCGCCCGGCGCAGGCTTTCGTGGAAGACGGCGAGCCGGTGGCGCTGCTGCTGACGGTGTCGGTCGCCGACGCGCAGCCGCTGGCGGTGCTCAACTACCTCAGCGATCTGCTGCTGGCCAACAAAGCTGAACGCTTGCTGAAGGCGGATGCCGCTGGGGTGCTGGCGCTGCTGACCAGCGACGTGGCGGAAGAGAGCAGCGTGCTGAGCGCCGAATTCGTGATCCGCAACGAGCACGGTCTGCACGCGCGGCCGGGCACGGCGCTGGTCAACGTGATCAAAAGTTTCAACAGTGACATCACCGTCACCAACCTGGACGGCAGCGGCAAGCCGGCCAACGGGCGCAGCCTGATGAAGGTGGTGGCGTTGGGCGTGAAGAAAGGGCATCACCTGCGCTTTACCGCCAATGGAGAAGATGCTGAAGCCGCGCTGAAGGCGATTGGCGAAGCGATTAATGAAGGACTGGGCGAGGGCGCAGCATGAGCAGAAGAGTAGCAACAATCACCCTGAACCCGGCGTACGATCTGGTGGGTTTCTGCCCGCAGATCGAGCGCGGGGAAGTCAACCGGGTAAAAACTGCCGGCCTGCACGCCGCCGGTAAGGGCATTAACGTCGCCAAAGTGTTGAAGGATTTAGGCATCGACGTCACCGTCGGCGGCTTCTTGGGCAAAGACAATCAGGACGGTTTCCAACTGCTGTTCAGCGATCTGGGGATCGCCAATCGCTTTCAGGTGGTGCCGGGCCGCACCCGCATCAACGTCAAGCTGACGGAAAAAGACGGCGAAGTGACCGATTTCAACTTCTCCGGTTTTGAAGTGACATCACAGGACTGGGATCGCTTCGTCAGCGACTCGCTGAGCTGGCTGGGCCAATTCGACATGGTGGCGGTGAGCGGCAGTCTGCCAGCCGGCGTCGATCCCGACGCCTTTACCGACTGGATGACCCAGCTGCGCGCCAAGTGCCCGTGCATCATTTTCGACAGCAGCCGCGAAGCGCTGGTCGCCGGGCTGAAGGCCTCGCCGTGGCTGGTGAAGCCGAACCGCCGCGAGCTGGAAATCTGGGCCGGTCGCCCGCTGCCGACGCTGGCGGACGTGGTCGAGGCCGCGCATGCGCTGCGTGAACAGGGCATCGCCCACGTGGTCATCTCCCTCGGCGCGGAAGGCGCGCTGTGGGTTAACGCCTCCGGCGCCTGGATCGCCAAACCGCCGTCCTGTGAGGTGGTCAGCACCGTGGGCGCCGGCGATTCGATGGTCGGCGGCCTGATTTACGGCCTGCTGATGCGCGAATCCAGCGAACACACTCTGCGTCTGGCCACGGCGGTAGCGGCGCTGGCGGTCAGCCAAAGCAACGTCGGCGTGACCGATCGTCCCCAGTTGGCCGCGATGATGGCGCGCGTCGATCTGAAACCTTTCAATCAATAGCAGGAGGCAGAATGAAAACGCTGCTGATGGTAGACAGTTCGCTGGGGCAGGCCCGTGGCCACCTGGCGAAACGCATGCTGGAGGCCGCCGCGGCCAAAACTGGCCTGACGCTGGTCGAGTCACTGCAGGACGCCGAACTGGTGGTGGTGGCGGGGCAGGCTGCTCCTGCTGACGCCGGGCTGAACGGCAAATTGGTGTATGTGGGCGATGTCGAACAGGCGGTGCGGGAACCGGACGCTTTTCTGGCGCGTGCCAAGGCCGAAGCTGAAACCTATCAGGTGCCGCAGGCGGCGGCACCGGTGAAAGCCAATGGGCAAAAACGCATCGTGGCGATCACCGCTTGCCCAACCGGCGTGGCGCATACCTTTATGGCGGCCGAAGCCATTGAAAGTGAAGCCAAAAAACGCGGCTGGTGGGTGAAGGTGGAAACGCGCGGTTCCGTCGGCGCCGGCAACGCCATCACCCCGGAAGAAGTGGCGGCCGCGGATCTGGTGATCGTCGCGGCGGACATCGAAGTGGATCTGGACAAGTTTGCCGGTAAGCCGATGTATCGTACTTCCACCGGTCTGGCGCTGAAGAAAACCGCGCAGGAACTGGACAAGGCGCAGGCCGAGGCGGAGGTGTTCCAGCCGCAGCAGCGCGGTAGCGCGGCGCCGGCGGCGAAAAAGAAAGAGGGCAGCGGCCCGTATCGCCACCTGCTGACCGGCGTGTCCTACATGCTGCCGATGGTGGTGGCCGGCGGTCTGTGCATCGCGCTGTCGTTCGTGTTCGGCATCAAGGCGTTTGAAGTCAAAGGCACGTTGGCGGCGGCGCTGATGCAGATCGGCGGCGGCTCCGCCTTTGCGCTGATGGTGCCGGTGTTGGCCGGTTTTATCGCCTTCTCCATCGCGGATCGTCCGGGCCTGACGCCGGGCCTGATCGGCGGCATGCTGGCGGTGAGCACCGGCGCCGGGTTCCTCGGCGGCATCATCGCCGGCTTCCTGGCGGGTTATGTCGCTAAGGCGATCAGCAGCAAGCTGCGCCTGCCGCAAAGTATGGAAGCGCTGAAGCCCATCTTGATCATTCCGCTGGTCGCCAGCCTGATCACCGGCCTCATCATGATTTACGTGGTCGGCACGCCGGTGGCGAAAATCATGGAAGGTCTGACCCATTGGCTGCAATCGCTGGGCACCGCCAACGCCGTACTGCTGGGGGCAATCCTCGGCGGCATGATGTGTACCGACATGGGCGGCCCGGTGAACAAAGCGGCCTACGCGTTTGGCGTGGCGCTGCTCAGCTCTTCGGTGTATGCGCCGATGGCGGCGATCATGGCGGCGGGCATGGTGCCACCGCTGGCGATGGGTCTGGCGACACTGCTGGCGCGCCGCAAGTTCCCGAAATCCGAACAGGAAGGCGGCAAGGCGGCGTTGGTGCTGGGGCTGTGCTTCATCACCGAAGGGGCGATTCCGTTCGCCGCCCGCGACCCGATGCGCGTGTTGCCGTGCTGCATCGCCGGCGGGGCGCTGACCGGCGCGCTGTCGATGGCCTTCGGCGCCAAACTGATGGCACCGCACGGCGGGCTGTTCGTGCTGCTGATCCCGGGCGCGATTTCGCCGGTGTTGCTGTACCTGGTGGCGATCGCCGCCGGTACGCTGCTGGCGGGCGTAGCTTATGCCCTGCTGAAACGTGCGGAAGTACCGGTTACTGCCGCGGCGTAAGCCTCGCGATACCGCAAAACGCGCAGCCCCGAGCTGCGCGTTTTTGTTTGTGCCTTAGGCAGTTAGCACGATTTACCCCTGGTCAGAAACCACAACGCTTTCTAAGCTGATAGCGCGACTTTGTTCCTGCGAACAAGCAATGACTCAAGGAGATTCATCCGTGGCTAAAAAAGTGGCGATCGTACTCACACCCGGTTTCGCCGATTGGGAATACGCGCTGATTGCCGGCGTTGGCGGCCCGTTTTATGGGCTGGAGGTGGCGTTTTTTGCGCCGCAGGCCGGAACGCTTCGCTCACAGGGCGGGCTGACGGTCGAGGTTGAAAAAAGCGTGGCCGAACTGGCGGATTGGCGCCCCGAGGTGCTGGTGGTGGTCGGCGGCACCCTGTGGGAAACCGAACGGGCGCCGGATATCCGCGCGTTGCTCAACGAACAGTCTCAACGCGGCGCGACTCTGGCGGGCATTTGCGGCGGGACGTTGGCGTTGGCGCGGGCCGGCCTGTTGAACGGCAGGGCGCATACCTCCAACGCTGCCGAGTTCTTGACGGGCAATGTTGAGGGCTACAGCGGGCAGCGCCATTACGTTGCGAGCGCCGCCGCCGTCGTGGATGACCGTGTCATTACGGCACCAGGCTCGGCGCCGGTCAGCTTTACCACCGCGGTGTTTAGGGCGGCGGGCCTGGATGAAGAAACGCTGCGTCAGTTCGGCGCAATGCTGGCGGCAGAGCACACGGTGGGGGAAACCGCTCGCGCATAGGCGAGCGGCCAAGGGAGGGTTACTGCTGTGCTTTCAGCCAGGCGATCTCTTCCGCCCAGATATCCGGGTTTACCGTTTCCAGAATCAGCGGAATATTGTCGAAGCGCGGATCGCGCATGATGTAGCTGAACACCGTTTTGCCGATGTTGCCTTCCCCCAGGCTGTGGTGGCGGTCGACGCGGCTGTTGAACTCGCTCTTGGCGTCATTCAGGTGCATGCCGCGCAGGTAGTTGAAGCCGACGATGTCGCCCAACTGCTTGAAGGTGTGCTCGCAGTCTTCTTCGGTACGCAGATCGTACCCGGCGGCGAAGGCGTGGCAGGTGTCGATGCAAACGCCGACGCGGCTCTTATCTTCCACGCCGTCGATGATCGCCGCCAGATGTTCGAATTTGAAGCCCAGGTTGCTGCCCTGGCCGGCGGTGTTCTCGATCACCGCCGTCACGCCAGCGGTTTTATCCAGCGCGATATTGATCGATTCGGCGATGCGCGCCAGGCACTTGTCTTCATCGATTTGCAGCAGGTGGCTGCCGGGATGGAAGTTCAGCAGCGTCAGCCCCAGCTGTTCGCAGCGCTGCAGTTCGTCGATAAACGCCTCGCGCGATTTTTCCAACGCCTCGGCCACCGGGTGGCCCAGATTGATCAGGTAGCTGTCGTGCGGCAGGATCTGCCCCGGCCCGAAGCCGTACTGGGCACATGCGCTCTTGAACTTATCGATCACGTCGGCGGCCAGCGGTGCGGCCTTCCATTGACGCTGATTTTTGGTGAACAGGGCGAACGCGGTCGCCTCCAATTCGTGCGCGCGGATAACCGCCTGATCCACGCCGCCTGACGCGCTGACATGTGCACCGACAAACTTCATCTTCATTCTCCTGTGTTATCGGTGACATTATGGCATTGATGGCGGGCGGATTGAATGGCGAAAAGCGGCGGCCCGCCGAAGCGGACCGCCGAGGGGGATTACAGCAGGTGTTGCACCAGTTGGTTTATCGCGCCGCCGCCGACCAGCAGCCAGACGAACAGCAGCGTCGCCAGCAGAATCGGTTTCATCCCGGCCTGGCGCACGGCGCTGATGTGGGTGGTCAACCCCAGCGCCGCCATCGCCATCGCCAGCATCCAGGTATCGGCGGTGATCAGATGGCGCACCAGCGCGGCCGGCAGCAGGTTGAAGGAGTTCAGCCCGGCGACCGCGATAAACAGCACGGCGAACCACGGAATGGTGATGGCGGATTTTTCCGCCTTGCCTGCGCTGCCGCGGCTGATGTAGCCCGACAGCAGCAGCAGGAACGGTGCCAGCATCATCACGCGGATCATCTTGGCGATCACCGCCGCATTTTCGGCGTCCGGCCCGATGGCGTGCCCGGCGGCGACCACCTGAGCCACTTCGTGGATGGTGGAGCCGGCGTAAATGCCGAAGGTTTCCTGGCTGAACGGCAGCCACTGGAAGTGTTCATTCAACTGATACAGCCAGGGATAAACGAAAATAGCCAGGGTGCCGAACACCACCACGGTCGAGACCGCTACCGCCACTTTGCTGGAATCGGCCTTCAGCACCGGCTCGGTGGCCATCACCGCCGCCGCGCCGCAAATGCTGCTACCGGCGCCGATCAGTATCGCGGTCTGGCTGTCGATGCCGAACACTTTCTTGCCGAGCCAGCAGGCCAGCAGGAAAGTGGTGATCAGGGTCAGTGCGTCGATGATGATGCCGCTGGCGCCGACATCGGCGATCTGCTGAAAGGTCAGCCGGAAGCCGTAAAGGATAATCCCCAGACGCAGCAGCCGCTGTTTGGCCAGCTGTACGCCGCTGTGACAAACGGTTTGCCAGCGGGGATACAGCGTGTTGCCCACCAGAATGCCGAGCAGGATCGCCAGCGTCAGCGCCCCCAGCCCCAGCTCCGCCACCCAGGGAATATCGCCGGCCCAGACGGCCAACGCGGTGAGCGCGCCGGTCAGCGCCAGCCCCGGCACCAGCCGTGGCAGGCCAAACAGCGGAAAGCGTCGCTCGGGATAGGTGTGAGTGGTATCAGTCGCCATAAAAGTCAGTCCTTCAGTCTGTTTCTTGCTGCTAAGAGTACGTTTGGGCTGAATAAAAGAGAAATTGATTATATATTTATAACCTATCTGAATAAGTGGTATGGGATCAGGCATTGGCATAACGCCGCATTGCGGCTAGGGTGTGGAGGAGCGGCGAGAGCCGCCGTCAACTTTCCAACTAACAGGAGCAGGCGATGGATACCGACGATCAACGCAGAGAGCAGGTAGATCAGGAAGTGGGGCGCGCGGTGCGGCGGTTGATTGAAGAAAACAAGGCGATCGACCGCGATCACCTGGTGGCGATGCTGCAATTGATACTGCGGGACGAAGCCGGCACGCCGCGCGAGCCGGTGCTGGCCGCGGCGGCGCAGCTGGTCGCGTTAGGCAAATAGCGCGCCGATCTGGCCGCAAACAGGGTAGCCTGGCCGGGCTGCCCACATCACCATGTTGGGTTCTCTGGCAGAACCTTCTTTCAATACCGGGACGGCTATGCATATCACGTTGCGTCAACTGGAAGTTTTCACCGAAGTGCTGAAAAGCGGTTCGACCACTCAGGCCTCGGTGGTGCTGGCGCTGTCGCAGTCGGCGGTCAGCGCGGCGCTGGCGGATCTGGAGGGGCAGCTGGGCGTGCAGCTGTTCGATCGCGTCGGCAAACGGCTGGTGATCAACGAGCACGGCCGGTTGCTGTATCCCAAGGCGCTGGCGCTGTTGGAACAGGCGGGGGAGATAGAGCAGCTGTTCCGCCATGACGGCGGGGCGCTGCGCATCGCCGCCAGCAGCACCATCGGCAACTACATGCTGCCGGAGATGATCGCCCGTTACCGTCGGGATTTTCCGGCCACGCCGCTGGAGCTGAACGTTGGCAACAGCCAGGACGTGATCGTAGCGGTGGCGGATTTTCGCGTCGATTTGGGGCTGATCGAAGGGCCTTGCCATATGCCGGAGCTGGTGACGCAGCCGTGGCTGGAGGACGAGCTGGTGGTGTTTGCCGCGCCGGACAATCCCTTGACCCACCAACCGCCGACGCTGGAGGCGCTGGCCAATGCGCCTTGGATCCTGCGCGAGCGTGGTTCGGGCACCCGCGAGGTTCTGGATCATCTGCTGTTGGCGCACCTGCCGCACTTCCAGCTGGTGATGGAACTGGGCAACTCGGAGGCGATCAAGCACGCGGTGCGGCACGGTATCGGCATCAGCTGCCTGTCGCGGCGCGTGGTGGCAGAACAGCTGGCCAGCGGCGCACTGGTAGAACTGCCGGTGCCGCTGCCGCCGCTGCGGCGCACCCTGTACCTGATCCGCCATCGGCAAAAGCACATTTCCAACGCCTTGCAGCGTTTTCTCAGCTATTGCGCGCTGTAATCGACAGCGCGTCACGTCCTCTGCTGCTGCGCAGGCCGAAGAAAGCATAAAAACCTGCGCGCGCTCACATTAATGAGAGTAAGTAAGGCCATAAGGGCCGCGGCTAATAATTGCCTCTGAATTATGAAGCTATCTTATATCAGTGCAATGTTGCTAGTTCACCGGCGGGTATTTGTTACAATCCGCCCTCATTTTTTCAAAGAGCAGATAGGGTACGAATGGCTCAGCAGGATATAAAAACATCGGGGCAGCAAGCACCCGGATTGCGCCGCGAGCTGAAAGCCCGGCATTTGACCATGATCGCCATCGGCGGCTCCATCGGCACCGGCCTGTTTGTGGCCTCGGGGGCCACGGTTTCTCAGGCAGGCCCCGGCGGGGCGCTGCTGTCTTACGCTCTGATCGGTTTGATGGTGTACTTCCTGATGACCAGCTTGGGCGAACTGGCGGCCTTTATGCCGGTCTCCGGTTCATTCTCCACTTACGGCGCCAAATACGTGGAAGAAGGCTTCGGCTTCGCGCTGGGCTGGAACTACTGGTACAACTGGGCGGTGACCATCGCCGTTGACCTGGTGGCCTCGCAGTTGGTGATGAACTACTGGTTCCCGGACACCCCAGGTTGGATCTGGAGCGCCCTGTTCCTCGGTCTGATGTTCCTGCTGAACTACATTTCGGTGAAAGGGTTCGGCGAGGCGGAATACTGGTTCGCGTTAATCAAGGTCAGCACGGTGATTATCTTCATCGCTGTCGGTGTGCTGATGATCGTCGGCATTCTGAAGGGCGGCGAGCATGCCGGTTGGCAGAACTGGACGGTAGGAGACGCGCCGTTTGCCGGCGGCTTCTCGGCGATGATCGGCGTGGCCATGATCGTCGGCTTCTCGTTCCAGGGCACCGAGCTCATCGGTATCGCGGCCGGCGAATCGGAGAATCCGGGTAAAAACATCCCGCGCGCAGTGCGTCAGGTGTTCTGGCGTATCCTGCTGTTCTATATCTTCGCCATTCTGATCATCAGCCTGATCATTCCGTACACCGATCCGAGCCTGCTGCGCAACGACGTGAAAGACATCAGCGTCAGCCCGTTCACCCTGGTGTTCCAGCATGCCGGCCTGTTGTCGGCGGCGGCGGTGATGAACGCGGTGATCCTGACGGCGGTGCTGTCGGCCGGTAACTCGGGCATGTACGCATCGACCCGCATGCTGTACACCCTGGCATCGGAAGGCAAGGCGCCGCGCATTTTCGCCAAGCTGTCGAAAGGCGGCGTGCCGCGTAACGCGCTGTATGCGACCTGCGTGGTGGCCGGCCTGTGCTTCCTGACGTCAATGTTCGGCAACCAGTCGGTTTACCTGTGGCTGCTCAATACCTCGGGCATGACCGGTTTCATCGCCTGGTTGGGCATCGCTATCAGCCACTACCGTTTCCGTCGCGGTTACATGCTGCAGGGGCGCGATCTGAACGATTTGCCGTACCGTTCCGGGTTCTTCCCACTGGGGCCGATCTTCGCCTTCGTGCTGTGCCTGATCATTACCCTGGGCCAGAACTACCAGGCCTTCCTGCAAGATAAGATCGACTGGTATGGCGTGACCGCGACCTACATCGGCATTCCACTGTTCCTGCTGATCTGGTTCGGTTACAAGCTGTCGCAAGGCACCCGTGTCGTGAAGTACAGCGAAATGGAATTCCCGAAGATGGACGTGAAGTAATTTTCGGTGAGTGATACGCGGCGGGGGTTCCCGCCGCGTTTGGCTTTACTTTTTCCCGCCTTTGGCTTCCGCCAGCGCCTGCTGCGCCGAACTCATCAAATCTTCCACCGTTGCATAATGCTGCGTCAGCGCCACAATGCCAGCGTTGAGCTGCATGTTCACCTCGCCGAACGCGCCAAAATCGTAAGGTGCCTCCAGCGGCGGCACGATGCGCGCCAGGAACTCGCTTTCCGCGCCGTAGGGCAGATCGTGCACCAGAATCAAAAACAGGCCGCCGGTATAGCGGCAGACGTAGTCGCTCGGGCGGATCAGCGTCTTGAGACGCTCGCCGACGGTGCGCAGTACGTCGTCGCCGATCTGGACGCCGTGGCTTTGGTAGAGCGCCGCCAGCGGACCAAACTCAAGAATGAACAGGTGAGAGATCGTCTGTGCCGCTGCGGGGCGGCAGATGCTGCGCATCACCACCTCGCCGCCCGCTCGGTTGAGGAAGCCGGTCAGGCGATCGCGGTGCGACGCCTGCTGCTTCTCCCAGGCCAGCGTGACGTGCTGCACCAGTTGGCGGTGGTAGCGTGCGATCATACCGTGGGCCAGCACCAACCACAGCGGCGCGAGGTCCGCCAGGACAAACAGATTTTGCACGCGCGACAGCGGTGCCGCCAGCAGGTAAGGCAGCGTCAGCGCGATCACCTCAAGCAGCGCGAAGCGTGGCGCGGCGGCGTGGCGCTGCATCAGCCAGCAGGCCAGAGCGGTGATGGTGAGGCCGGCGAAAAGTATTAAAACGAAGCGGCCCGACAGCATCGCCAGCGCGGCGCTGGCGCCGACCAGCAGCGTCCACAGCAACACCGTCACCAGCATGGCGTCCGGCCAGGCGGGTTGACGCCGGCGCGCCAGCCAGGCTCGCCCGGCGGTCAACAGCAGCAACAGCAGCAGCAGGCCGATACCGACCAGCGGTCGGTTCAGCCAGGCGTACCCCACCAACAGCGCGACCGGCCCTGCGGCATTCAGCCAGGGAGTGAGAGGAGAGGGCGTCAGCGTGAGACGCAGCTGGCGTTGAAACGGCTCGTCATCGGCCTGCAGCGGGCTGTATAACAGCCAGTTCAGCAGCGCCGGACGTTTGGGCGTTGTCGCCGGAGATGGACTTCTCATTACAGCCTCGTCAATAAGGCCGCTCTTGCGGCGGCCTGAAGGTTTTTTGCACGCGCGGTGCTGTGGCTTTGGATTCTATGTGGTTTTGCCGTTATTTGTCAGAGTCTGGTCGGATCAGGGATCACTTTCAGAATAATGAACCTACTGGCCGCTGGCGGGGGTAAGCGTGGTGGTTTGAAAAATGGCGTGTAAAAACAAATTGTTACATTTCTATAACGCTGTTTTCACCGATTGATATGATTGATAAGTATTATCGTTTGCTTTATTGTGGACGGCTGCGCGCAGGCTGCTGCCGCACACTTTCCGGTTCACGGCGGACGCCTTCGCGCCGCTGTCATGATGGTTGTAACAGGTATCTTAACGAATGAGCGTATCCACCGATCCCATGACTGACGCCAAGGGGCAACCCAACGCCGGCGTGATGGGGCGTTATCAGCATATTCTTCGCCATCGCCTGATGATGATGGGCGTGTTGGCACTGGCGATCCTGGGCTCGCTGCTGCTGGATTTCACCATGGGGCCGTCCGGCCTGTCGCTGTCGTCTTTATGGCACACGCTGCTTGACCCCGCCGCGGCCGATGCCGGCACGCGGGTGATCGTCTGGGACATCCGATTGCCTTACGCGCTGATGGCGGTGGTGGTGGGCTTTGCGCTCGGCCTGGCCGGGGCGGAGATGCAGACCATCCTGAATAACCCGCTGGCCAGCCCCTTTACCCTCGGGGTCTCTTCCGCCGCGGCCTTTGGCGCCGCGCTGGCGATCGTGCTTGGCATCGGCATTCCGGGGATTCCCGACCAGTGGTTCATCTCCGCCAACGCCTTTATCTTCGCGCTGTTCGCTGCGCTGATGCTCGACGGCATCACGCGCTGGACGCGGGTCGCCACCTCCGGCGTGGTGCTGTTCGGCATCGCGCTGGTGTTTACCTTCAACGCGCTGGTCTCGATGATGCAATTCATCGCCAGCGAGGACACGCTGCAGGGGCTGGTGTTCTGGACCATGGGCAGCCTGGCGCGCGCCTCGTGGGACAAACTGGGCATTCTGTTCGGGGTGTTCGCCGTGCTGCTGCCGCTGTCGATGATGAGCTCGTGGAAACTGACCGCGCTGCGTCTGGGTGAAGACCGGGCGGTGAGCTTCGGCATCGACGTGCGTCGGCTGCGTTTGACCACGCTGCTGCGCATCAGCATGCTCTCGGCGCTGGCGGTGGCTTTCGTCGGGCCGATCGGCTTTATCGGCCTGGTGGCGCCGCACATCGCCCGCATGATCTTCGGCGAAGATCACCGTTTCTACCTGCCGGCCAGTGCGCTGATTGGCGCGCTGGTGTTGTCGATGGCCTCGGTGGCCTCGAAAAACCTGGTGCCCGGCGTGATCATTCCGGTGGGCATCGTCACGTCGCTGGTCGGGGTGCCGTTCTTCCTGAGCATTATTCTGCGCCATCGGGGGAACGTATGATCCAGGGTTTACGGATAGAAAACTTCTCGGCGGGCTACCCGAAACGCCAGGTGATCGACAATCTCTCGGTGCCGATGCTGCCGCGCGGGCAAATCACCGTGCTGCTGGGGCCGAATGGCAGCGGCAAATCGACGCTGCTGCGCTCGCTGGCCGGGCTGAACCCGGCGCAGGGCAAGCTGTGGCTGGACGACGGCGATCTGATGCAGATGCCGTTCGCCCGTCGGGCGGAGAAAGTGGTGTACCTGCCGCAGTCGCTGCCTGCTGGGGTGCATCTGCACGTGCTGGAGTCGATCATCGTGGCGCAGCGCGCCTCGGGCGGCCGCAGCAACGCCAGCAGCGAAGCGGAAGTGATGGCTTTGCTGGAACAGCTGGGCATCGCCCACCTGGCGCTGAGCTATCTCGATCAGCTGTCCGGCGGCCAGAAACAGCTGGTGGGGTTGGCGCAGTCGCTGATCCGTCAGCCGTCGCTGCTGCTGCTGGATGAGCCGCTGAGCGCGCTCGATCTCAACTACCAGTTCCACGTGATGGATTTGGTGCGCCGCGAAACCCGCAAGCGCAATATCGTGACGGTGGTGGTGGTGCATGACATCAACATCGCGCTGCGTCACGGCGACCACGTGCTGATGCTGCAGGATGGCGATCTGATCGCCGATGGCGCGCCGGATCAGGTGATTACGCCGCAGAGCCTGGCGCGGGTCTACGGCGTGCGCGGGCGCATCGAGCGTTGCTCGCAGGGCACGCCGCAGGTGCTGATAGACGGTCTGGTGAACCAGCCGACGATTTAACCCAAGAAAAAGCCCGGCATCGCCGGGCTTTCTTTATCGCGCAGCGTGGTTTAGGGCCTCGCTCACGCGTTCGACGACGTGCTGGGCGGTGACGATGCCGCCGGACAGATACACCTCGGCTGCCGGCAGGTAGACCACCTGGCCTTTTTTCACCGCCGTGGTTTTCTTCAGCGCGGTGCCGGTGAGGATTTTCTGCGGTGCCACCGCGTTCGGCTGCCCGGTCGCGGCGTCTCTGTCGATGACGAACAGCCAGTCCGGATTCAGTTTGGCGACCTGCTCAGGTGTCAGCTTGTTGCCGCGCACGTCTTTTTCGTCGGACTGCAGCGCGGACGAGAAGCCGAGGGCGTCATAGACGAAGCTGAAACGGCTCTTGGGCGCGTAAGCGCTGATCTTGCCGCCGGAGAACAGCACCACCAGCCCACGCCCGGCCTGGGTGGCCTGTGGTTTGACTGCGGCGATCTGCGCATCCAGCTTATCGATCGCCGCCTGCGCCTGTTGCTGCTTATCGAACAGCTCGCCCAACTGCAGGGTGCGCTGTTTCAGGCTGCCCAACTGATCCTGCTGATCGACGGACATGTTCAGCGTCGGTGCCAGCGCGTTCAGCTCGTCATAAGCTTTGGACGCCCGGCCGGCGATCAGGATCAGGTCCGGCTTGGCGGCGCGCAGCACGGCCATATCCGGTTCGAACAGGGTGCCGGCATTGAGGTATTTGTCATCCTGATAGCGCTTCAGGCTATCCGGCAAGTTCTTGCGGTTGCCGGGCAGCGCCAGCGGTTCGACGCCCAGCAGCTGCAGCGTTTCCAACGACGCGTAATCCAGCACCACGATGCGCTGCGGGTGCTTCTTCACCTCGGTGCTGCCGTTCAGGTGCTGGACGTTGACGGTGGCCGGGGTAGCGGCTACCGGCGTATCGGTTTTGCTGTGGCAACCCGCCAGCGCCATTGCGGCCAGCAGGGCGATCATCAGGGGGGAGCGGCGTAATCTCATGGAGCTTCCTCACGGTGATGGAATGAAAAGGGCGCGCAGTGCGCGCCCAAGGGCATCAGAAGTTGTAGGTCATGCCGACGGTGTAACGGCGGCCGTCCAGCGTGGTACGGTAGTGATCGTAATCCACGGTTTTGTCGAGGATGTTGTAAACCCCGCCGGTCAGCTGCAGGTTTTTCGCCGCCTGGTAGCTCAGGCCCGCATCGACGAAGGTGTAGGATGGCGTGCTGGTCGCCATCGAGGTGCGGCTCAGATATTGTGAGGTTTTGCTGCGGAAGTTAACGCGCGACCACAGGCTGAGGTCCTGCGTGGCACGCCAGTCCAGCACGGTATTCAGCATGTGCTTAGGCATCTGGTTGAGCGCCTTGCCCTGGAACTCGCCGCTCTTCTGCTCGGAAGAGGTGTAGGTGTAGTTGGTGTTCCACTTCCAGTCTTTGTTGATCTGCCAGCCGAAGGTGGCCTCTACGCCGCGCATATTGGCTTTGTCGACGTTGACGCGATCGCTGATAAAGTCGTAGGACGTGCCGCCGATGGTGCAATCCGGCGTGTCTTCGCAGCGGCGCACTTCGGTGATTTTGTCTTTAAAGTCGGTGTTGAAGACCGTCACGCCGGCGTTAACGCCTTTCAGGCTATCCCACATCAGGCCGATTTCTTCGCTCAGGCTCTTCTCTGGCTGCAGATCCGGGTTGCCGACGATGATGCCTTTACGCACGCCGCCGCCGGTGACCTGCCCCCAGTTAGGGGAGGATTGGCGCAGATCCGGCGATTTGTAACCGGCGGAGACGCCGCCTTTCAGCGTCCACTGTTCGGTCAGGTGCCAGACACCGTACATGCGTGGGGTCCAGTGGCTGCCGAAGTTTTCATCACGGTCCATACGGATGCCGCTGGTCAGGCTAAAGTCGTTGGTCAGCGCCCATTCGTCTTCAGCGAACAATGCCCAGCTCCAGCGCGTCAGCTTGCTGAGACCTTGAGCCGATTCAAGCTGGTTGCCACCGTCGCCCAGTTTTTCATAGCGGTATTGGCCGCCGAGGTTCAGCATGTGGGAACCCAGCTCGAACTGGTTCTGGGTGTTGAAGATGGTGTTGTAGGCCTTCATATTACGGCCCGGGTTACCGGTTTCTTCGCGCTGCACGTAGCTTGTGGAGTTGCCGAAGTCGTAATAGCCGTTGTGGGTCAGCGCGTAGTTGGTGCGAGTGTATAGGCTTTCGCTGACCTCGGTTGGTGTGCACTTGCCTTTGCTGCAGCGCTCCGCCACTACCGATTTGCCCGGCGTGCTGTTGCGATCCTGCAGCGAGCGGCCGATTTCGAAATCGAATTCGTTTTTCTCGTCCGGCGTCAGGGTGAACACCGCGGTGCCGCTGCGCATGCGCTGTTCGTTGTAACCGTTGACGATTTTATCTTCCGCGCGGCGCGACAGCAGGCCGTTGACCCGCAGGCCGAGCAGGCCTTCAACCAGCGGGCCGGAGGCGTAGGCGTTGGTCTGGAACAGATCGCCGGAATCGCGGTTTTCCTGAACGGTGGCGTCACCGTGCAGCGAGCCTTTCCACTCGGTGCGTGAAGTCTTGCGGGTGATGACGTTGATCACGCCGCCCATGGCGTCGGAACCGTACAGCGAAGACATCGGCCCGCGCACCACTTCGATGCGTTCGATGGCTTCCAGCGGCGGCAGCCAGCCCTGTTCGATGCCGGCGTTGTCGCTGTTCGGGCGGGTGCTGCGGGTGTCGACGCGCTTGCCGTCCACCAGGATCAGCGTGTACTTGGAGGACATGCCGCGGATGCTGATGTCACTGCTGCTGGCGCCGCCAGTGACCACCACGCCCGGCACGTCTTTCAGTGCATCGGTCACGTCGCGATAGGCCTTATCTTCGATCTGCTGGCGCGGGATCACCGAGATGGACGCGGCGGAGTCCTGAATTTTTTGCTGGAAGCCGGAGGCGGTGACGACCATGGTGTCCTGGGTGTCGTTCTGCGGCGCGGCCAGCGCGGCGGTGGCGCTGAGTGAGGCGACAACCAGAGCGGCGAGCTTGCTGTAACGTGGCGTTTCCATGAGGTGAACCTTTCCTGGGTTGAAGTGAAAGTAATTAACCAATTGAATTTCTAATGAAATTATTCATCGTTCGCTGAGAAATACTTCGCTTCGTCAGCGTTGCGTGAGGGTATTGTAAGGATTTTTTACTGAATGTAAACGCTAATGATAATTCATATCATTTGTATGCTTGTTCTACTGACGAGAAAGGGTAACCGGATGAATTAAAGGGAAAAGCGGCGCAGCGGGCGTGCGCCGGGGAGGATCAGCGTTTCTGGATGTAGGTGATGGCCAGCGCCAGCGCCAGCACCAGGCCTTTGATAATATCCATGGCGTAGTAGGGCACCGACAGCATCACCAGGCCGTTTTGCAGCACGCCGAGGATCACTGCGCCGATCAGGGTGCCGAGCGCATTGGGTTTGCCGGAGCCCGCCAGCGAGAAACCGATATAGGCCGCCGCCACCGCGTCCATCAGATAGCCGCCGCCGGCATTGACCTGCGAAGAGCCGATACGTGACGCCAGCAAGATGCCGCCAAGCGCCGCCAGCCAGGAAGAAATGACGTAAGCGGCAACCCTGTAACGTACGGTGCGGATACCCGACAGACGCGCAGCCTCGGGGTTGCCGCCGATGGCGTACATCCGGCGGCCGTGCTTGGTCAACGAGAGGAACAGCTGTACCGCCACGGTGGCCGCCAACATGATCAGCACGATCACCGGCACCTGGCCGAGGGCGGAAAACACCTCTGGGATCAGGCCTTCCGCCATGTCGCCATTCGGCAGCACCATGTTTTGGGTGATGGAACCGCCGTAGCTGTAGGTCATCGCCACGCCCTGGATCACGAACAGGCTGGCCAGCGTCGCCAGCATGTCGGGAATTTTGAGCACCACGATCAGCAGGGCGTTGAACAGGCCGACCAGCGTGCACAGCAGCAGCGTTACCACGATGGCGCCGGTGGTGCCGAACCCGTGCCAGACGAACAGTGAAATCACCAGCGCGTTGGCCAGCGAGGCGGTCGAGCCGACCGACAGATCGAAACCGCCGACCGACAGCGAGATAGAGACGCCGATGGCGATCACCGTCACGATGGCGATCGAACGCAGGATATTGATGATGTTATTGGCATCGAGAAAGTTGTCCGACGCCAGGCCAAACAGGGCGATCAGTGCCGCGACGGTCAACAGCATGCCCCACTTGTAGAGGAAATCAAACAGCTGTTGGCGCCAGGGCAGCGCAGGCCGCAAGGCAAATTCTTTACTCACGCAGGGGTTCCTCCGGTGGAATAGAGCAATAAGGTTTCTTCGTCGATGTCGGCGGCGTTCAACTCCGCCACGATGCGGCCGTCCCACAGCACGCAGATGCGATCGCACAGGCCAATCAGCTCGGCGAACTCGCCGGAGGCGTAAATCACGCCTCTACCGGCGTGAGCCAGGCCGTCGATCAGGCTGAACAGCTCCTGCTTGGCCTTGATGTCCACGCCCTTGGTCGGCTCATCGAAGATCAGCACCTCGGCGTTGCCGCGCAGCCACTTGCCGATCGCCACTTTTTGCTGATTGCCGCCGGACAGGCGTGCCAGCCGCTGTTGCGGGCCGGAGGCGCGAATGTTCAGACGCTGCATGATCTCGCGCGCCCAGCGCAGCTCTTGCCGCCGGCTGAACAGGCTCCAGCGCGAGAAGCTGTCGTCGGCGCTGACGCTCAGGTTCATCGGGATCGCCTCATCGATGAAAATGCCCTCTTTGCGGCGCTCTTCCGGCACCAGCGCCAATCCTTGTTCGACCGACAGGTGCGGCGCGCGTGGCGCCCAGGGCTGCCCGCGCAGTTCGCCGCGCTCGAGCTGCACGGTGCTGGCGCCGAACAATGCCTTGCACAGTTCGGTTTTGCCCGCTCCGGCCAGCCCGGCGATGCCGAGGATCTCTCCTTCATGCAGCCGCAGCGAAACGTCGCGCAGCTTATAGCGATCGCGCAAGCCCTCCACCTGCAGCAGCTTACGCCCAGCGTGCGGCGGGCGCGGCGGCGGGAAAATGTCGTCCAGCCGATGGCCGAGCATTTTCTCGACGATCTGTTCGCCGCTCAGCCCGCGCATGGCGTCTTCGCTGACGCGCCGCCCGTCGCGCAGCACCGTCAGCCGATCGCAAATGTCGCTCAGTTCGTGGATGCGGTGAGAAATGAACACGATGCCGATGCCTTCGGATTGCAGGCGGCGCACCACGTTGAACAGGCGCTCGCTCTCGGCGCGATCGAGCGGCGCGGTCGGTTCATCGAGCACCAGAAAACGGCAGCGGTGCGACAGCGCGCGCGCCAGCAGCACCTGCTGTTTTTCCGCCAGCGTGCAGTCCGCCAGGCGTCTGCGCGGGTTGAGCGGCAGCGCCCATTGCTGCAGCAGCTGCGCGGCGCGGCGGTGCAGCTCCGCCCAGTTCAGCCAGTGGCCCGGCTCGTTCAGCCAGTCCAGCATGATGTTCTCCGCCACCGACAGCGTGGGGATCAGCGCGACGTCGACCTCTTGCTGTACCACGTGAATGCCGTGGCGGCGCGCCTGCAGCGGGGAATGAATTTCCACTGCCCGGCCGTCGATCAGGATCTCGCCGCGGTAGTGATCGTGGGCGCCGGAGAGGATCGCCATCAGCGTCGACTTGCCCGCGCCGTTGGCGCCGACCAGCGCAT
Source organism: Serratia bockelmannii (assembly GCF_008011855.1). GTDB lineage: Bacteria > Pseudomonadota > Gammaproteobacteria > Enterobacterales > Enterobacteriaceae > Serratia > Serratia bockelmannii. Next base: position 1,184,656 of record NZ_VOUX01000033.1, on the reverse strand, counting down.
GGATTGAACCGCCCTGCAGCGTGAAGTCCACATCCTGCAGCGCGTTGAAGCCGGCGAAGGCGATCGAGATATTGCGCATCTCGAGGCGTGAAGGCGTTGCGGTTGACATAGGGTAGTAAGGCCGTTTAGATGTTTAGATGGCTGTTTTGCTCTGTTGTAACACAGATTGCGCCGTTGGCAACCAACAAAATGGCATAACGGCGATGAAAAACGTGGAGAGGCAGGGGCGCAACCCGCGTCAGGCTGCGCCGGTGCGAGAAGCGGTCAGAAGGTGGTAGGGGTGTGTGCGCTGACGATGCGGCAAATGCGCGCCGAGGTATTGCTGAAGCTGTGCGGAATGCCGGTGTTGATGGCGTAACTCTGACCGGCGGTCAGGCAGTAGCTCTGGCCGTTGATGGTTAGCACAATCTCGCCCTCCAGCAGGGTGCCTATCTCTTCGCCCTGGTGCTTGATCTTTTCACCGGTGGTGGTGCCGGGCTGGTAGGTTTCCAGCATCATCGCCAGGTTGCGCGTCGGGCTGCCGTTGTGCACCAGCTTCATCGACACCCCCTGGCTGCCGATCTCAATCAGGTCCTCGGCGTCGATCACCACGCGCGGTTCGTCGGCGGCTTCCGGTTCGGCAAAGAATTCAGACAGCGACAGGCCATACACCTTCAGCAGCTTTTGCAGCGTGCTGATGGCCGGGCTGACCTTGTCCTGTTCGATGGTGCTGATCGCACTGTGGGTTAACCCGGACAGTTCGGCGACCCGGCGCTGTGACAAACCCAATTGCTGACGGATCTGCGACAGGCGTTTGCCCGGTGCCAAGCTGACTTCGCTCATAGCGGTACTTCCTTCTGGTAAGGGCGACAGGCAGAAATGAAGATCGCTATCGGGTGCCTGTCTGGTCGATAACGATACTGCATGATATCGGTAGTTAGGGTGGGTTTGGAAAATATATTGCCCATGTTCACTCTTGGTGCGTTGGACAAAATAGTTGACGTGAAAATGGCAGTAAGGCCTTTTCGGTCAATATTTTATCAATTTAGCAGTCACTGGCGAATAATCAAACAGGATTGTAACATTTGCAAACCCATTCTGTTAATACTATGTTTCATATTGTGGATGTTATTTTGAGCGCCCGGCAGCGGCGCGGCCTGACGAGAAATCCAATCATGTGTTGAATCGAACGGTGGACGGGCGCCAACGCGCCTTCAGAGCATAATGGCGGGTGACGTATGCAAACCAATAGCGCAGCAGTTGAACATTTTGCACAGCATCATGAAGAGAGGCGAAGTAGCGCGTTCCAAAATGAGGTTGCTCATTATTTGGAACGCCATCCCGCCACGCAGTATGTCGATATCCTTCTCACCGATCTTAATGGTTCCTTCCGCGGCAAACGCATACCCGTCTCTGGGTTAAAAAAACTGGAAAAAGGCAGCTACTTCCCCGCGTCGGTGTTCGCCATGGACATCCTTGGCAACGTGGTGGAGGAGACCGGCCTTGGGCAGGAGCTCGGCGAACCGGACCGCATTTGCCTGCCGGTGCCCGGTTCGCTGACGCCGTCAGCCGCCGATCCGGAGCACATCGGCCAGGTGCTGCTCACCATGTTGGATGAAGATGGCACTCCCTTTGACGTTGAACCCCGCAATGTGCTGAACCGCGTGTGGCAGGCGCTGCGACAGCGCGGTTTGTTTCCGGTGGCAGCGGTAGAGCTGGAGTTTTATCTCATCGATAGGCTGCGCGACGCGGAAGGCGATCTGCAGCCGCCGTGTGCGCCCGGCACTCAGGAACGCAACACCCAAAGCCAGGTGTACTCCGTCGATAACCTGAACCATTTCGCCGAGGTGCTGAACGATATCGACGCGCTGGCGAAGCTGCAGGGGCTGCCGGCGGACGGCGCGGTGGCGGAGGCGTCGCCGGGGCAGTTCGAGGTCAACCTGCGTCATACCGACGACATCCTGCTGGCCTGCGACCACGCGCTGGCGCTGAAGCGGCTGGTGCGGCTGGTGGCCGAGAACCACGACATGCACGCCACCTTTATGGCCAAACCCTATGAGGATTACGCCGGTAGCGGCATGCACGTGCATGTCAGCATGCAGGATAGTGCGGGCAACAACCTGTTTGCCGACGCCAAAGGCGAGGATTCGCCGCTCTTGAAACAGGCATTGGCCGGGATGATCACCCTGATGCCGGCGTCGATGGCGCTGCTGGCGCCGAACGTCAACGCCTACCGGCGCTTCCAGCCGGGGATGTATGTGCCGATCCAGGCCGCCTGGGGCCACAACAACCGCACTGTGGCGCTGCGCATTCCCTGCGGCGAACCGGAGAACCACCGGGTGGAGTACCGCGTGGCCGGCGCCGATGCCAATCCTTATCTGGTGATGGCGGCGATCCTGGCCGGCATGCTGTACGGGCTGGACAACCTACTGCCGCTGCCTGAGCCGGTGACCGGCAACGGGCTGGAGCAGGAAGGGCTGCCGCTGCCGATCCGCCAGAGCGACGCGCTGTACGAGTTTGAACATCAGCACGCCCTGACGCACTATCTGGGCGAGCGTTTCACCCAGGTGTATCACGCCTGCAAGACCGACGAACTGCTGCAGTTTGAACGGCGGGTGACGGAAACCGAGATCGACTGGATGTTGAAAAATGCCTGAATGGGCGTATAAAGTAAGAGGTATGTGCGGGTGACTGGCCTGCCGGCAGCGGAATAATTCGCCTGCCGGGCTGGTTTTCCGTGCGATCGACAAAAAGAATTTGTATTTGAGGGTTTCCGGATCTTGTCATTCGGAGGCATTCTGGTGCAAAATATCTCAAATGCAGATAGCCGACGTTTTGAAAGCGTCGGTTATTTTTTTTGCATTATGTTTTACCAACGTAGCGTTTCATACACCAAGCGAGGCCGGACACCGATCCGGATAGATAAATAGTTTCGTGCACGATCAAACAAAACTTTATGGTCGTGACTCATGAGGATTAGAAAGATGGGGCAATTTTTCACTTTAGCGCCGGTGCCCGCCGGTTTCCGCTGTGGCCGCAGCGACTATGGAGCAGCCGAGGTTTCCTCGACCCGTTATCCAGCTTACAACCCCCTTCTTTTAGAATTAAGTCGCTCGTTGCGAAGTTTCCCCGCAACCTTAAGTCTTGGCGTGTCCGCCATCCGCAAGGCTCAAGGTAAGGGGGGGCTGAACAATGTCCGATAACACCATCAACGCCGCTCCGGCTCAGCGCACTCAACTGCGTAAAACCCTGACTTTAGTTCCGGTAGTGATGATGGGCTTGGCTTACCTGCAGCCAATGACCATTTTCGATACCTTCGGCATCGTATCCGGCTTGACCGATGGTCACGTCGCGACCGCGTACGCCTTCGCTCTGCTGGCGATCCTGTTTACCGCCCTGAGCTATGGTAAGCTGGTGAAGAAGTTCCCTTCCGCCGGTTCCGCTTACACCTACGCCCAGAAAGCCATCAGCCCGCACGTCGGCTTTATGGTGGGCTGGTCATCGCTGCTGGACTACCTGTTCATGCCGATGATCAACATTTTGCTGGCTAAGATTTACCTGGAAGCGATCTTCCCGGGCGTACCGTCCTGGATCTTCGTGGCGGTGCTGGTCGGCTTGATGACGATTTTCAACCTGCGCGGCATCAAGCTGGTGGCTAACCTGAACTCCATCATCGTGGTGGTGCAGGTGGCGATCATGATCGTGTTCCTCGGCCTGGTGATCAACGGCATTTACCACGGCGAAGGCGCCGGTACGCTGGTCAGCAGCCGCCCGTTCTGGTCCGATAACGCCCACGTGGTGCCGATGATTACCGGCGCGACCATCCTGTGCTTCTCGTTCCTGGGCTTCGACGGCATCAGCTCGCTGTCCGAAGAGACCAAAGACGCGGAAAAAGTGATCCCGAAAGCCATCTTCCTGACGGCGCTGATCGGCGGCATCATCTTTATCGTGGTGTCTTACTTCGTGCAGCTGTACTTCCCGGACATCTCGCGCTTCAAGGATCCGGACGCCTCACAGCCTGAAATCATGCTGTACGTGGCGGGCAAGTTCTTCCAGTCGGTGATCCTGGTGTTCTCCTGCGTGACGGTATTGGCGTCGGGCATGGCGGCGCACGCGGGCGTTTCGCGTCTGATGTACGTGATGGGCCGCGACGGCGTGTTCCCGACTCGCTTCTTCGGCTATGTGCATCCGAAGTGGCGTACCCCGGCGCTGAACGTGCTCCTGGTTGGCGCCATCGCGCTGTCCGCGGTGTCGTTTGACCTGGTGACCGCGACCGCGCTGATCAACTTCGGTGCGCTGGTGGCCTTCACCTTCGTCAACCTGTCGGTGATTTCGCAGTTCTATATTCGCGACAAGATGAACCGCACCGTGAAGGACACATTTAACTACCTGATCCTGCCGGTGATGGGCGCACTGACCGTTGGCGCGCTGTGGATCAACCTGGAAGCCAGCTCGATGACGCTGGGCCTGGTTTGGGCGGCCATCGGTTTGATCTACCTGGCCTTCGTCACCCGCAGCTTCCGTCTGCCGGTGCCGCAAGCGAGCGAAGACGCCGCCTAAGCGCGAGCCGTCTCCTCAGCCACAAAAAAGGCCGCTTTCGCGGCCTTTTCCTTTTCTGCTTGCTGCGGGGTTTATCCCACCAACTCTTTGCCGTAATCGAACAGCGCTTTCAACAGGGCGGTTTTCTCTTTGTCGCCTTCGTGCAGGTTATACAGCGATTCGAGCTGCAGCAGGTAACTCTGCACGCGCTCTGCGCTCAGCGCTTCCTGGCGGTGTTGCAGCCAGCGACGCTGCTCGGCGTCGTCCAGCGTATTCGGGTAGTTGCGCGCGCGGAAGCGGAACAGCAGCTCTTTCATGCGGCCGTCGCTGAAGGCCAGATCCAGCGCCGGCAGGTTCTGCGGCTTGGTCTGCTGGATAATCCTCATCGCCGCCTTGTCGGCGTCGCTAAAGAAACCGTCGTACAAGCGGGCGTCGACGTCGTCGGCGCCTTTGAACGGCTCGGCTTCGGCGAACAGCGCGACCACTTTCTCGCGCACTTCCGGATGCTGTTTCAGCAGCTGCAGATTTTGCAGACACGCCTGACGATCGATGCCCAGCCGCTCGGCGTTCTCCGGCAGCAGGGTTTTGGCCGGCGCCAGCACCGGGCATTTGTTGATGTGCACCAGCTTGATCGGCACCGGTGCCTGATCCGGCGCCAGATCGTCACGGCGGGTATACAGCCGTTCACGCAGCTGCTCGGCGCTCAGCGTCAACAGCGGCGTCATGTCGCCGGCCAGATCGCACATGATCACCGCGTTCTTGTTGTCCGGGTGCCAGGCCAGCGGCGACACCCAGCTGGTATTGCCGCGCGCCGCGCCGAACATGCCGGAGACGTGCACCAGCGGCGTCATGTCGGCGACGTCGATCAGGGCGTTCAGCTTGTGCTTGTTGCGGTGCTGCAGCAGGAAATCGAACAGCCGCGGCTGTGCCTGTTTGACCAGCTTGGCCATGGCGATAGTGGCGTAAACGTCCGACATCGCGTCGTGAGCCTGCGTGTGCTCGACGCCGTTGGCGCGCGTCAGATGTTCCAGGCGGAAGCTGGGGAAACCGTCTTCGTTTTCCGGCCAAACGATGCCGTCCGGGCGCAGAGCGTAGCAGGCGCGCATCACATCCAGCAGATCCCAGCGCGAGTTGCCGTTTTGCCAGCTGTAGGCGTAGGGATCGTAGAAGTTGCGATAGAAGATATTGCGGCTCACTTCGTCATCGAAGCGGATGTTGTTGTAACCGAGAATGCAGGTGCCGGCCACGCTGAAGGCCTGATGGATTTGGCGGGTGAACTCGGCCTCGTTAACCCCTTTAGCACGCGCCACCTGCGGCGTGATGCCGGTGATCATCACCGCCTCGGGTTCCGGCAGGTAGTCATCGGCCGGGGCGCAGTAGATGACCAGCGGCTCTTCGATAATGTTGAAATCCATATCGGTGCGCACGCCGGCGAACTGCGCCGGGCGGTCCAGCGACGGGCTCTTGCCGAAGGTCTCGTAATCGTGGATATAAAATGTGGCCGGTGCCTTGCTGCTCAAAATCGCGTCTCTTCAGTGGCGGATACAATATGCCTCTATTGTAACGGCGTAGGGAGCGATGCCAAGCGGCGGTTAGCGAAATGCGCGCAATTACGCACGGCGATAGAAATCCAGCCGCTGGTGAAAGTAGGGGAGCAGGTGGTCGGGGATCTGTCGTTCTGTTTCCGCCTGGGTCGAAGCGATGCCGTAGCGCTCGTTGTAGATCACGCTGATGGCCAGCAAATCGGCTTCTATTTTCTCGCGTTGCGCCTGCGGTAAGCTATCCAGCTTTCGAACCATCGTTATCTCCCTGTTAACCTTAGGGTATAATAGGATCGTTAGCGGGTCTTGTCCCTACCCATTCCGAGGGGAGGTGGACGCCTGCGCGCTTTGCTGCGAGCTGGGGGCCAGACTGTGGCGCGCGGCGAACTCGTTCTGCGCCTGGTGCGCATTGAGGCGATCTGCCCGGTTATACAGCGAACAGGCGCCGCTTATCACCGCCCCCCAAAACAGGGCGCACAGCAGTAAAACCCCCAACCAGATTTTTTGGTTATAGGTCATAGGTCCTCCACGGACGAGAAGAGAAATAACATTGACCGTTAAATTAAATCAGGCACTACATCAATGGTATTTAAACGGCAGAGATTAATCATCCAATCTACGCGCTTCTTTTGTTACTAAAGCCACGATGGATGTTTCAAAAGATTCCTTAAGATAATATTAAGAAAAGTGATTCTGGGCGCCGTAATTCTATTTAATATTTGTTTAAATACCCGCAGATACAATCTCCCACATTCAATACCAATGTGGGTGACAATGATGAAAACGCTACTGTTAACCGGCGCTACCGGCTTTCTCGGTGGTGCAGTTCTTGAAAAATTATTGATTGAAAATCAGTCTATTAATTATCTTTTACTGGTGCGCGCCGATGATGCGCAGCAAGGATTGGCTCGTATTCGCACGAATATGGAAAAGTTTAATATCGACGCGAATCTGCTGTCTAAAATTACGATAGAAAATATATTGTTGGGCGACCTTTCCGAGCCGGCCGAATTTTTAACTGACGCACGTATTAACAATGTCACGCACGTTATTAACTGTGCGGCCGTTGCTTCATTTGGTAATAACCCGCTCATTTGGAAGGTAAACGTAGAAGGCACCCAGGCCTTTGCCGAAAGAATGGCGCAGGTGCCGGGATTAAAACGCTTTCTGCATGTCGGTACCGCCATGTCCTGTTCCCCGGAACCGGGTTCGCTGGTGGCGGAGAGCGGCGAATTTGAGGAAGATGCCGAGCATCTGGTGGAATATACGCGTTCCAAATCCACCATCGAACAGCTGATGCGCCAACGCTGCCCGCAAATGCCGCTGACCATCGCTCGTCCGTCGATTGTCGTGGGCCACACCCGCCTGGGCTGCCAGCCTTCCAGCAGCATTTTCTGGGTGTTTGGCATGGCGCTGATGCTGCGCAAGTTTATGTGCTCGCTGCAGGACAATATCGACGTGATCCCGGTGGACTACTGTGCGGATGCGCTGGTGATGCTGATGAACAGCGAAACGCTGGAGAACGACGTTTATCACATCTCCGCCGGTGAAGAGCGCAGCGTCAGCTTTGCCGAAATCGACCGCGCCATGGCGGCAGCGCTGGAAAAAGCGCCGGTGGGCGATGAGTATGCGCAGGTGACGTATGACGCGTTGGTGAAAATGCGCCGTCAGCTGAAAGACATTTTCGGCCCGTGCAACGAGCGGCTGATGCTGAAGGCGATGCGCCTGTACGGCTCGTTCGCCATGCTCAACGTGCGTTTCAGCAACGAGAAGATCCTCAAGCTGGGCATGCCGAAACCGCCGCGCTTCACCGACTACATCGCCGGTTGCGTGCAGTCGACTCGCGGGTTGTCTATCCAGCAGCAGATGGTGGTGGACTTCAAATAACCGCCGGGCGCAGCGGGCGCCCGAGGTTGCTCTGCTACCAGGACGAAGAGGACCAGAAGACGCGGCCGAGCACCACCAGTTGCTCCTTGCGCTGCTGATAGCTGAGATGCTCGTCCTGGTACTCTTCACGGTTGAGGGAGCGGATGATGACGCCGCCGTCCGGCTGCTCGATCAGCACCTTCACCCGCAGCAAATTGCCGTGGCGGATGGCATAGGTCTTGCCCTCGCGGATGCGCGTGTCGTCGGTGTTGATGCCGACCACGTCGCCATCCTGCAGACGCGGTTCCATGCTGGAGCCGGAGATGCGGATAATGCGCGCGGCGTTGACCGCCACCCCCATCTTGTGCAGATAGTAACGGCGGAAGATCAGCGAAAACTCCTCGCGATCGACGATTTCGTAGCAGCCGTCGCCGGCGGAAAAATCGATATCCAGCAGCGGGATCTCCACAAACTCTTCCTTGTCCTGTTCGGTATCTTCCCATACCACCGGTTTTAAACGGGCGGGCTGGAAGTCCGACTCCGCCGCCACGTTGTCAAACGGGCGCACCAGCTGCTTTTCGTGAAACACGTCGAACCAGCCCTTGGGCAAATTCAGCTTGGCCTCGATCCGCCTGGCCAGATTGTCGCCAAGATTGCGGGAGGATTTTTCCCCGATGATTTGGCTCAGCGTTGGCGCGGAAGACTCAACCAGCGTGGCGAATTCATTCTGGTTGACGCCTTGCCGGGCGTAGCGGGCCATCAATTCGCGCAGATTGTTGCGCCTGATTTCTTTAGTTTCCATCGTGCAATGATCGCACTCTTTAGCAAAAAGGTAAATAACGATTTTGCTAAAAACACTTGCGCATGATTTAGCAATTAGCTAAAACAAAAAGGGTGAGCCAAGGGTTCACCTGTGCGGGGCGGCCTGTCATGATGAGGGGCCGCTCAGTGAAATCAAACGAGAGAGGGACTTTACGATGTACAAGATTGATTACAATAGCTACCGATCGGTCGCCAGCTTCGGCCACCGCGTGCGTTTTCTGGTGCTGCACTACACGGCGCAAAACTTCGCCGACTCGGTGAAGTCGTTGACCGGAAAATCGGTCAGCGCGCACTATCTGGTGCCGGATCCGACTGAGGCCACCTATCAGGCCGCCGGCTTCAGCGGCGTGCGCATTTTCAACCTGGTGGACGAGAACGAGCGCGCCTGGCATGCCGGCACCAGCCAGTGGGGCACCCGCAGCAATATCAACGACACCTCGATCGGCATCGAGATCGTTAACCTGGCGAGCGGCGACGGTGGAAACATCACCTTCCCGCCGTTCAATCCGCAGCAGATCGAGGCGGTCACCCAGCTGGCGCAGAACATCCTGCAGCGTTATCCGGACATCTCGCCGGTGAACGTGGTGGCGCACTCCGATATCGCGCCGGGCCGCAAGAGCGATCCGGGCCCGCAGTTCCCGTGGCAGCAGCTGTATCAGGCCGGCGTCGGCGCCTGGTATGACGAAGCGACCAAGCAGCAGCGCCAGCAGGAATACTGCAGCCAGGGCCTGCCGGCGCAGGCCGATTTGCTGAAACTGTTCGCCCAATATGGCTACGACACCTCGGCGGCGAACACCGCAGAAGGCTATCGCCAGCTGGTGCGCGCGTTCCAGCTGCACTTCCGTCAGCAGAAGTATGACGGCGTGATGGATGTTGAAACCGCCGCCGTTCTGCGCGCGCTGGTCGACAAGTACGCCGCCTGAGCCTGACCGCGAATGGGGGACGCCTCATTCGCCTTTTCCTCGCCGGGCTTCCTCCGCTAAAATAGCGGCCTGGCTGGTCTTTATCGGAGGCATCGTGCGCCTCGATCGAAAAATCTCTTCCCTTGAACTGCTGACCTATCGCCACTACCGCATCGTACACGGCGTGCGCATCGGGCTGGCGTTTATTCTGACCTTTCTGCTGATCCGCCTGCTGGCGGTGCCCGAAGGCACCTGGCCGCTGATCACCCTGGTGGTGGTGATGGGGCCGATCTCGTTTTGGGGCAACGTGCTGCAGCGGGCGCTGCAACGCATTGCCGGCACGGTGTTCGGCGCCGCGTCCGGCCTGATCGCCCTGTATCTGGAACTCTATTCGCTGCCGCTGATGCTGGCTTGGTGCGGCGTGGTGATGTTCGTCTGCGGTTACCTGACGCTCGGCAAACGGCCGTATATGGCGCTGCTGGTGGGGATCACGCTGGCGGTGGTATGCGGCGCGGGCGCCGGTGACATGCACACCGCGCTGTGGCGCAGCGGCGACGTGATCTTCGGTTCGCTGCTGGCGCTGCTGTTCACCAGCATCTACCCACAGCGCGCCTACATTCTGTGGCGCATGCAAATGGCGGACTGCCTGCAAACCGCCGCCCGCCTCTACGGCGCGTATTTTTCGCCGAACGTTATCGAGCGGCCGCGGCTGGAGCCGCAGCTCAAGGATCTGTTGAATCAGGTGGTGAAGCTGCGCAGCCTGATCGTGCCCGCCAGCAAGGAAACCCGCATCCCCAAAGCGGTGTTCGAGGCGGTGCAAACCCTCAGCCGCAATTTGGTGTGTACGCTGGAGCTGATGGCCGACGCCTACTGGGCCTCGCGCGAAACGCACTTCATCATGTTGAACGCCCGCACGCTGCGCAGTACCCAACTGCTGACGCTGAGCTCGCTGGAATCGCTGGCGGTGCTGATGCGCGAAGGGCCGCAGGCGCAGCGGCAGGCGGTGGCGGGGCAGTTGGCGGAGATCGCCGGCGAGCTGAAAACGCTGATGCAGGAGGTCAGCCTCGGCCAGCACGGCGAAGCGCCGATTTACGGCTACGTTTGGCTCAGCATGGAGCTGGCGCAGCAGCTGGAAGAGTTGGGGGATCTGCTCCAGGTTTGTACCGCCGCCGAGCGTGAATAGGGGGTCAGATCATGAAGGCGGCGCTTTGGGTTTTGGCCGCCGGGGCAAAGTGGGTAAGATAAGGCAATCACTGTTGTGCCGGACCGCCACAAACCTGTATCTTGGTGCCATGTGGCCGTAAGCAAATGAATCTGTGTATTACTAAAGCAAGGGTATAAAGATGGATAATGCAAATAAGCCGAGTTTCCAGGACGTGCTGGAGTTTGTGCGTATGTTCCGCCGCAAAAACAAACTGCAACGCGAGATCGTCGACAACGAAAAGAAAATTCGTGATAACCAGAAGCGCGTGCTGCTGCTCGACAACCTGAGCGAGTACATCAAACCCGGCATGAGCATTGAAGACATTCAGGGCATCATCGCCAACATGCGCAGCGACTACGAAGATCGCGTTGATGACTACATCATCAAAAATGCCGATCTGTCCAAAGAGCGCCGCGAGCTGTCCAAAAAGCTGAAGGCGATGGGCGAAGTGAAGTAACCCGCTTTATCGGGCCGGGTGCGATGCCTGGCCCGCATTCCTGCCAATCATCTTCTTCCCGCCGTTTCGATCATCTCCCGATCCTCATCGATCCTTTAAATGGGATCGCGATCCGCATTTGTAGCATTTTTAGCCGCAATGTTAACGAACTGTGATTTTGCTCAAACAATTATTTTTGCAGCTTTGGTTATATGTCGATCAATGTTCACGTTGTCATTTTGAGTTTTCGGGATGTGTGATGATTAATTCATTGAAATTTATCATGTTGTTTCGTTGCTTGTTTTTTGTTGGATAAAAATGACAACGTCAACATTAATAAAGTTAAAGCGTTTAACGAGTGTATTGGAGGAAGAGATGAACCAGTTGCCGGAAAAAATGCACGCGGTCGTTTGCCACGGCCCGCAGGATTATCGTTTCGAACAGGTGCCTACGCCGCTGCCGAAGGCGCGCGAGCTGGTGATCAAGGTGGAAGGCTGCGGCATCTGCGCCGGCGACTGCAAATGCAAGAACGGCGCGCAGATGTTTTGGGGAGAGAACCCGTGGGTCAAACCGCCGGTGGTGCCGGGGCATGAGTTCTACGGCCGCATCGCCGCGCTGGGCGAGGGCGTGGAAGGCAAATACCGGATCGGCGAGCGGGTGATCGCCGAGCAGATCGTGCCGTGCTGGGAGTGCCGCTACTGCAAATCCGGCAGTTACTGGATGTGTGAGACGCATAACATTTACGGCTTCCAGAAAGACGTGGCGGAGGGCGGCATGGCGGAATACATGCGTTTTTCCGAGAACGCCATCGTGCACAAGATCCCGGAAAGCCTGAGCCATGAAGACGCGGTACTGATCGAACCGATGGCCTGCGCCATTCACACCGTGGCGCGCGGCGACATCCAACTGGACGACGTGGTGGTGCTGGCCGGCGCCGGGCCGCTCGGGCTGTGCATGGTGCAGGTGGCGCGCCTGAAGACGCCGAAGAAACTGATCGTGATCGATGCCATCGACGAGCGGCTGGCGCTGGCGAAGGAATTCGGCGCCGACGTGGTGATCAACCCGCTGAAGGAAGACGCCGACCAGATCGTCAAATCGCTGACCGGCGGCTACGGCTGCGACGTCTACATCGAGGCCACCGGCGCGCCGATCGGCGTCACCCAGGGGCTGCAGATGATCCGCAAGCTGGGCCGCTTCGTGGAGTTCAGCGTGTTCGGTAAGGAAACCACCGTCGATTGGTCCATCATCGGCGATCGCAAGGAGCTGGACATTCGCGGCGCGCACCTGGCGCCCTACAGCTATGAAATCGCCATCGATCTGTTCGAGCGCGGGCTGGTGACTTCCAACGGCGTGGTTACCCACAGCTATTCATTGAACGACTGGGATGAAGCCTTCGCCCTGGCGGACTCGACCGACTCTATCAAGGTGATCCTGGTTCCCTGACCCTCCCGCCGTACCGCTGTTGCAGTCACGATCGCCGGCCCATCCGCAATGGGGGGCCGGCCGGTCGGCCAAACGTAAAGACATGCTGTTGCTCTGATAACCACAACAAGAAGCTTCCCTACAGGAGAATTGGCTATGTTTTCATTATTCAAAAAGACCCTGCCTTTTATCGTCGCCGGTGGAATGTTGGCGGCCAGCCATGGGGCGCTGGCCAAGCAAATCACTATCGGTATGTCGTTCCAGGAAATGAACAACGACTACTTCGTCACCATGAAGCAGGCGCTGGATCAGGCGGCGGCGGATATCGGCGCCAAGGTGTACGTGGCCGATGCGCGCCATGACGTCGCCAAACAGATCGGCGACGTGGAAGACATGCTGCAGAAGAAGGTGGATATCCTGCTGATCAACCCGACCGATTCGGTGGGGGTGCAGTCGGCGGTGATCTCCGCCCATAAGGCCGGCGCGGTGGTGGTAGCAATCGACGCGCAGGCGGAAGGGCCGCTGGATTCGTTCGTCGGCTCGGAAAACTACGACGCCGGCTTCCAGGCGGGTGAATACCTGGCGAAAGCGCTGGGCGGCAAAGGCAAGGTGGCGATCCTCGACGGCATCCCGGTGGTGCCGATCCTGGAGCGCGTGCGCGGCTTTGAAGCGGCGATGAAGAAATACCCCGACATCAAGATCGTCACCAAGCAAAACGGCAAGCAGGAGCGTGACACCGCGCTGACCGTGACCGAAAACATGCTGCAGTCGGCGCCGGATCTGGCGGGCATCTTCAGCGTCAACGACGTCGGCGCGCTCGGCGCCCTGGCGGCGATCGAAAGCAACGGCGCCAAGGTCAAGCTGGTGAGCGTCGACGGCCAGCCGGAAGCCATCAAAGAGATCCTCAAGCCGAATTCGCCGTTCATCGCCACTTCGGCGCAGTTCCCGCGCGACCAGCTGCGCATTGCGCTCGGCATTGCGCTGGCCCGCTACTGGGGCGCCACGGTGCCGAAAACCGTGCCGGTCAAAGTGAAGCTGATCGACCGCAGCAATGCGGCCGGCTTTAGCTGGTAACAGCAGCCGGGTTCGCCCCGCTGCGGCGGGGCGTTCGGTGCGGAGGGCAATACGGTGACACCTTTACTGGAACTGAAGCGAATAAAAAAGAGCTTTCCCGGCGTGAAGGCGCTGGACGGCATCGATCTGGCCATTCAACGCGGCGAGGTGCACGCCCTGCTGGGCGAAAACGGCGCCGGCAAATCGACGCTGGTGAAAATCATGTGTGGCATCTATCAGCCGGACGAGGGCGATATTTTTATCGACGGCGAGCAGCGCCGCTTTAACAACTATCGCCAGGCGATCGAGGCCGGGGTCGGCATTATTTTTCAGGAATTCTCGTTGATTCCCTACATGAGCGCCATCGACAACATCTTCCTCAACCGGGAGATCAGGAACCGCTGGGGCCTGCTGGATCGGCGGGCGATGCGGCGCAAGGCCGAGGCGATCTTCAAGCGGCTGACGGTGGCTATCGATCTCGATTGCCCGGTGGAGCAGCTGAGCGTGGCGCAGCAGCAGTTCGTTGAGATCGCCAAGGCGCTGTCGCTGGAGGCGCGGGTGCTGGTGCTGGATGAGCCGACCGCCACGCTGACGCCAGGCGAGGCCGAGCACCTGTTCAGCGTGATGAACGATCTGCGGCTGCTGGGCGTCGGCATGGTGTTTATCTCGCACCACCTGGACGAGATTTTCACCATCTGCGATCGCATCACTGTGCTGCGCGACGGCGCCTACATCGAAACGCTGGCCACCGGCGACACCAACGTGGAAGAGCTGGTGCGGCTGATGGTCGGGCGCAAAATCGAGAACGCCTTCCCGGTGAAACAGCACCCGGTCGATACCGCGACGGTGCTGCTGGAGGCGGAGATCCAGCGCGAGAAGCACGGCGCGACCGACCGTTTTCACCTGCACAAGGGCGAGATCCTCGGCTTCGCCGGGCTGGTGGGCTCCGGGCGCACCGAGACCGTTTCGGCGCTGATCGGCGCCAGCCGCTGCCACCGTAAACGTGTCCGCCTCGGCGGCCAACCGGCGGCGCTGCGCTCCCCAGCGCAGGCGCTGGCGCAGGGCATCGGCCTGCTGCCGGAGAGCCGCAAAACCGAGGGCCTGGTGCTGCCGTTCTCGGTGGCGCAGAACGTCACCCTCAACCGGCACCACCGGCGCGGCAAGATCTTCGTCAGCGCCCGCAAGGATCGCGACGTGGTGCAGCGGCTGATCCGCGCCGTGGGGGTGAAAACCCCGGACGCTGAGACCGCCGTCAGCACCCTGAGCGGCGGCAACCAGCAGAAGGTGGTGATCGCCCGCTGGCTCAACAACGACTGCAACATCCTGATCTTCGACGAGCCGACGCGCGGCATCGACGTGGGCGCCAAGGCCGAGATCTACCAGCTGATGCAGCAACTGACCCAGCAGGGCATCTCCATCATCATGATTTCCTCCGAACTGCCGGAGATCATCGGCGTGTGCGACCGCGTGCTGGTGTTTCGCGGCGGCCACATCGTCGCCGAGCTGACCGGCGACGACATCGAATCCAACCACATCATGCTTCACGCGACCGGGAGTGCCTTATGATCGGAATTGAACAACCCGCCGTGGCGCGCCGCGCCGCCGGCCCCAGCCTCGGCAAGCGCTGGGAAAAACTGCTGCATCACCCGGCGGTCTTGCCGTTTATCGGCTTTGTGATCCTGTTCGTGCTGATGAGCCTGTTGAACGACAGCTTCCTCAGCGTCAACAACCTGACCAACGTGGCGCGCCAGGTGTCGATCAACGCCATCATCGCGGTGGGCATGACCTGCGCCATCCTGACCGGCGGCATCGATCTCTCGGTGGGGCCGGTGATGGCGCTGGCCGGTTCGGTCGCCGCCGGGCTGATGCTGGCGGCGGTGCCCATTCCGCTGGCGATGGTGGCGGCGCTGGCGGTCGGCGCGCTGTTCGGCCTGGCCAACGGCGCCTGCATCGCCTACCTGCGCATGCCGCCGATCATCGTCACCCTGGCGTCGATGGGCATCGCCCGCGGCCTGGCGCTGCTCTATACCGGCGGCTACCCGATCTCCGGCCTGCCCGACGTTTTCTCCTTCTTCGGCCGCGGCACGGTGCTGGGCATTCAGGTGCCGATCCTGATCATGCTCGGCGTGTACGTGCTGGCCTGGCTGATGCTCAACCAGCTGCCGTTCGGCCGCTACGTCTACGCGATGGGTGGCAACGAAGAGGCGGCGCGCCTGAGCGGCATCCGCGTGCCGCGCTACAAGATGCTGGTGTACGTGATCAGCGGCCTGACCGCCGCGCTGGCCGGGCTGGTGCTGACCTCGCGCCTGATGAGCGGGCAGCCCAACGCCGGCGAAGGCTTCGAGCTGGACGCTATCGCCGCCGTAGTGCTGGGCGGGGCGGCGATCTCCGGCGGGCGCGGCGCCATCGTCGGCACGCTGGTGGGGGCGATGATGCTCGGGGTGCTCAACAACGGCCTCAATCTGATGAACGTGTCGCCGTATATCCAGAACGTGGTGAAGGGCGGCATCATCCTGGCCGCCATCTACCTCAGCTCTGTGCGGCGCAAATAGGAGGCGCGATGTCAGTCTTTCTTGGCATAGACGTCGGCGGCACGGTGATCAAGGCCGGGCTGTATCGGGCAAGCGGCGAAGAGCTGGCGATCGCCGAGCGCGACGGCGCGGCGATTGCCGCCCAGCCGGGCTTCAGCGAACGCAATATGGACGCGTTGTGGGATGACGTTTGCGCGGCGATCCGCCAGACGCTGCACGCGGCGGGGCTGGAGGCCGGCCAGGTGCGCGGCGTCAGCTTTTCGGCGCACGGCAAAGGGCTGTACGCCATCGACCGCCACGGCAAACCGGTCGGCAACGGCATCCTCTCTTCGGACAACCGCGCGGCGGCCACGGTGGCTGAGCTGCGCCGCGCCGGGGTGGACGCGCAGACCTACCCGTGCAGCCTGCAGCCGCTGTGGCCCAGCCACCCGGCGCTGCTGCTGCGCTGGCTGAAGCAGCGGCAGCCGGCGCAGTACGCCGCCGTCGATCGCATCCTGATGGCACACGACTACCTGCGCTTTCGCCTCACCGGCGAGGCGGCGGCCGAGGTGACCAACATCTCCGGCAGCAACCTGTTTAACCAGCACAGCGGCGCTTACGATCCGGCGCTGATGGTGGCCTTCGGCATCGAAGAGGCGCAGGAGAAGACCGCGCCGGTGATCGGCTCTGCGCAGCTGGCCGGGCGGGTGACGGCCGCTGCGGCGGCGCAGTGTGGCCTGCGCGCGGGCACTGCGGTGTACGGCGGCCTGTTCGACGTGGTGGGCGCGGCGCTCAGCTCCGGCGTGGCCGACGATCGCACGCTCAGCGCGGTGGCGGGCACCTGGTCGATCGCCACCTGCGTAACCGAGCGCATCATTCCCGCCGATTATCCCTACGCCTGGGGGCGCTACTGCATCGACGGCTGCTATTTCGCGCACGAAGGCAGCCCGACCTCGGCCGGCAACCTGGCCTGGTTCCTGCGCCAGTTCTGCGCCGACGACCGGCAGCGCTACGCCCAGTTCAACGCCTGGGTGGCCGAGCGCCGCGAGCAGCCGAGCGGGCTGCTGTTCCTGCCTTATCTGTACGGCTCCAACCTCGGCGGCAACACGCCGGGCGGGCTGATTGGCCTGAGCGCCCACCACGAGATGGCGGACGTGGTGCAGGCGATCTACCAGGGCATCGTGTTCTCGCACCTGATCCATCAGGAGCGCATGGTGCAGCTGAACTCGCGCATCGAGCGGGTGCGCATGACCGGCGGGCCGACGCAGTCCGAGGTCTGGATGCAGATGTACGCCGACGCCGGCAACCTGCCGCTCGAGGTGGTGGAAACGCGTCAAAGCGGCTGCCGCGCCGCCGCCCTGTGCGCCGCCGTCGGCGCCGGGGAGTACGCCGGGTTCGCCGAAGCGATCGCCGCCGCGCCGCCCAAGCTGCGTTGTTATTATCCCGCGACCGCCGCCCACCGGCGCCTGCGCGCCCAGCAGGCGCGCTATCTGGCGGTCGCTCAGGCTTTGAGTGAGGTGACTGATGCAAACGACTAACGCCGCCTGTCTGGGGCTGTATGAAAAGGCGCTGCCCGCCGATCTGAGCTGGCCGCAGCGGCTGGCCACCGCCGCCGAGCTGGGCTTTGAGTTCGTGGAGATGTCGATCGACGAGCAGCCGGCGCGCCAGCAGCGGCTGGACTGGGATCGCCGCCAGCGGCTGGCGTTTATCCAGGCGCGGCTCGACAGCGGGGTGACGGTGCCGAGCCTGTGCCTGTCGGCGCACCGGCGCGAGCCGTTCGGCAGCCATGACGCTGCCACCCGCGAGCGGGCGCGGGGGCTGATGAGCAAGGCGCTGGAACTGGCGACGGATCTCGGCATCCGCAACATCCAGCTGGCGGGCTACGACGTCTATTACGAACCCGCCGATCGCCACAGCCGCGAGCGTTTTATCGAGGGCATGCAGTGGGCGGCGGCGCAGGCCGCCAGGGCGCAGGTGATGCTGTCGGTGGAGGTGATGGACACGCCGTTCATCAACAGCATCAGCAAATGGCGCGACATCGCCCGTCACGTCAACAGCCCGTGGTTCACGGTGTATCCCGATCTCGGCAACCTCAGCGCCTGGGGCAACGACGTCGCCGCCGAGCTGGCGCTGGGCATCGGCAGCATCACCGCCGTGCACCTCAAAGACACCGTGGCGGTGGGGCCGGGCAGCGCCGGGCAGTTCCGCGACGTGCCGTTCGGCGAAGGCTGCGTGGATTTCGCCCACGCCTTTTCCGCGCTCAACGCGCTCGGCTATCGCGGCCCCTACCTGCTGGAGATGTGGGCGCGCGAAGACGGGCAGGATAAGCAACGCATCGCCCAGGCCAAGGCCTGGATCGAACAACGGATGATCGAGGGAGGCATCGCATGCTGAACGAACTCAAGCGGCAGGTGCTGGCCGCCAACCTCAGCCTGCCGGCATACGGGCTGGTGACCTTTACCTGGGGCAACGTCTCGGCGATCGACCGCCAGAGCGGGCTGGTGGTAATCAAGCCTTCGGGCATCGCCTACGAGGCGATGACGCTGGAGGATCTGGTGGTGGTGGATCTGGAGGGCAAGGTGCGCGAAGGGCACCGTAAGCCCTCATCCGACACCGCCACCCACCTGGCGCTGTACCGCGCCTTCGCCGATATCGGCGGCGTGGTGCACACCCACAGCCGCAACGCCACCATCTGGGCGCAGGCCGGGCAGCCGATCCCGGCGCTGGGCACCACCCACGCCGACTACTTTTACGGCGACATTCCCTGCACCCGGCCGATGAGCGAGGCGGAGATCGCCGGCGATTACGAGGGGGAAACCGGTAAGGTGATTATCGAGACCTTCAATCAGGCGGGGCGCGATCCGCAGCAGGTGCCGGGAGTGCTGGTCTATTCCCACGGCCCGTTCGCCTGGGGCAAGGACGCGGCGGATGCGGTGCACAACGCGGTGGTGCTGGAAGAGGTGGCGATCATGGCGATGGCGACGCGCCAGCTGGCGCCGGCCATCGCCCCGATGCAGCCGGAGCTATTGGACAAACATTTCCTGCGCAAGCACGGCAAACACGCCTACTACGGGCAATAGCGCCCGTCAGCGATTCAACAGCGAGCCGGTGAAGAACTCTCTGCGCACCGGCAGCTCGCCGCGCGGGCTGTGAATGGCGCTGAACAGCAGCTCCGCGGCGATCTCCCCCAGTTTCTGCGTATCGTGATACACCCCCGGAATGTGCAGGCCGTAAGCACCGGCGCGCGGCGGCTCGTCTATCGAGAAGAACTTCACCTGTTCATAAAGCCCCATCTCGTGGCAAATGGCGATGGCGCCCAGCGTGATGATGCCGTTCAGGCCGATGATGTAATCCGGGCGGTTCTCCGGCTGCGCCAGATAGGCGCGCACCTCGCTTTCCTGCGAGGTGAAATCATAGTCGCCGTTGATGATATGAATCTCACGCCCGCTGCCCTGCAGCGCCGCGACGATGCCTGCGGTGCGCGTTAAAGTAATTTCCGAATCCGCCGGGCCGCCGATGATCAAAAGTTTCTTCTCCGGCTGCTCCGCCAGATAGCGCCCGGCCAGCACGCCGATCTCGCGGTTATCGAGGAACACGCCGCTCAGCTGCTGATCGTAAAGATCGCGGTCGATCAGGATCAGCGGCACGCCGTACACCTCAGCCAGCTCGAGATAGGCGGGGCGGTAGCGCTTATCATCGCGCACCGCCGACAGCAGGATGCCGCGCGCCTTATAGCCGAACAGCGCCTGAATGGCGCGCATTTCCGCCTCTTCGCAGCCGTCGGTGTCGAACAGCATGATCTGGTAGCCCTGCTGACGCGCAATGCGCGACACGGTCTTGATCAGGCCGGAATAGAACGGGTTATACATGCTGCTGGTGACGATGCCGATAATCTGGCTGCTGCTGCTTTTCAGCCCCTGCGCGAAGGCGTTGGGCACATAGTTCAGCTCTTTGGCGATGGCGTGAATGCGCTCGCGGGTTTCCGGCTTGACCAGCTCGGGCTTATTGAAGGCGCGGGAAACGGTGATATTGGTCACCCTGGCGCGGCGGGCGATATCCACGATAGTGGCATTGGGATTGGCTTTCGACACCGTCTTTCCTTGCGTTATGCCTCAACAGATCCCTTATTGTAGGGAAAGGTCGGGGGCGGTGCTAGGGGGAGTAGTAGGAGTTGTGGGCAGGAAAATAACGAGATGAACACGAAATTAATAATTTCATTTATTTATTAATTACGAATTAAATAATTTTGTGTGGCTATATTTTGTTGGCGGGGAGTTTGGTAAGGCGTGTTTCATGGTCTAAGTTAGGCATTAATGACTGCTTTGTACCAACAGCGGAGATTGTTAACTCCTATATTGCATCAACCTGTCGGGAGCCGAACAGTTAGCTGTATTACATAGGTTCTGCCCTGGGGACCAGAAGGAAAAAAATACTCCTCCCCTGAGGCAAAATGGGCGAGCTTATTCATTCTGTCTTTTTTTCGCTGTCCCCCCTTGAAAACAAACGAAGCGGCACTATTTAGTCATTGACCTTCACAAAAAGTGGTCATCAGCCCCAGCCAGAGAAACGCCAAAAAAGGATCAAGCATGCCGCTCAGCAACACAGAACTCCGCTACTATGACAGTAATGTCCTGAGGCTTCCCTCGGATAAAAGAACTGAATACCATGCTCAGGTTGATCGGCTGATTGCTGAGCTAAAGAAATCCGTGAAAGAGCAGGATGAGATCAAAATAACCAAAGTTGTTAAAGCTGGTTCCTTTGCAAAATTTACAATTTTGCGTAAAACATATGAAGATCCTGTCGATGTAGATGTGGTTTTTTATATTTCCGGAAAGGATGTTACCCAGGAAACCCTCGGGAGTCTCAGCGAAAAAATCTTCAACGCTCTGCTAAAACTCTACCCCAACAAATCTGTTGAAGATTTCCAGCTTCAGCGAAAAGCGGCAACCGTGACCTTCGTAAAATCTGGGCTGAATGTTGACGTTGTTCCTGTGATAGAAGACACCGACAAAGCCGGGTATGGATGGCAATTCGACATCCATGAGGGGACAAAACTTCACACCTGCGCGCCGTGTCAAATAAAGTTTATTCGTGACAGAAAAGATACAGACAATGACTTCAGAACGCTTGTTCGACTGGCTAAAAAGTGGCGAAATCATGCCGGGTTAACACATCTGAAATCATTTACTATTGAGCTTATTCTGGCTTTTCTGCTTGATAAGAACGGTAAAGAAGGAAGTATTGAGAGCCGCTTCAGGCAGTTTCTGCTTTACATTGCTCAGTCAGGGCTTAAAGAGAAAATATTTTTTCCCGAGAACGGGAATGATATTCCTGATTTTTCAGATCCAGTTGTCATTATCGACCCGGTTTGCGTGACCAACAATGTTGCCAGTCGTCTGAGCGATGACGAAAGACTTGAGATTGTAGATGCTGCTGCCGAAGCTTGGGAGATAGCGCATCATGCTTCAGTAGAGGACGATTTGGCTATCTGGAAAGAGCTCTTCGGTCCACGTTTAAAAGTAAGGGAAGAGGCATGAGTCAGTCATTTTCTTCAACAGAATCCTACTCTGTGGCAGATGTTCAAAATGTAATGCGTCGAGTCACTGCCGACTTCATAATGATTGCCGAAAGTACAAAAGCCGTTGACGTTGAGCAAGTTAAAAAGTGGGCGCACGATGTAGAGCTTTTAGCATGCAACGGATATCTTAAACATATCGATTTGACACTCCTTAGTGACGGGAAGGAAATCCGGGCTATCCGTTATGTTGTGAATTCGGAAGCTGGCGGGCTGCAGACGAGCAGGCCCGGCGGCGTACTGTGGCCAACCGTACCGGCGCCTTTTCTGAGGATCGTTATATCCTATACAAGCGCCTATGATCAAACCGCCAGGGATAAACTTAAATCTAAACTCAGGATCGCTTGGTCACCCAGCACTGCTGACACATCGCACTCTTCCCTTAATTCTACAAAGGGACGTGACTATGAAAGCAATGGGTATGGCATAGAAAGAAAGGATTTTTCATGATAAATCAGCAAAATAAGATTTTTGACAGCGAGACACCGTTACCTGATGGTTCCCTTTTTTCACGACAGAAAACATTGCTGGGTTTCGAAAATCGATACAGTAAAATCCACAATCAGTTACGTTTACTGTTGAATCTGGGGAAACTGGAATCCTGGGGTGTGAAGTTTCATCAGAATAATTTACCCATCTGTAGCCTTGTATCAGACCAGTACCCGCTCGTTATTTTTCATGGGGATGTGGGTACTGGCAAAACTGCAACAGCTGAATGTATTGCAAACATGCTTGCCAAAGATGCTGGAGCGGAAGATTCCATTCTCTTTAAAATTAGTAACAGAGTCAGGGGGAGTGGCAAAGTCGGTGAGATGGGTACTCTCATAAACCAGGCATTTGCAGAGGTGATAAAGTCTGCTGGAAAAAATCGCCGTGGCATACTGATAATTGATGAAGGTGACTCACTTGCTTCATCGCGAACGCAAGAGCATAGCCATCATGAAGATAAGGTTGCGGTGAACACCCTCATTCAATGCATTGACGATCTTAGAAAATATCAGGGGCGTATCGTCGTATTCCTGTGTACTAACCGCTTATCAGTACTTGACGCAGCCCTTATCCGCCGTGCCGCTGTCGTGGAGGAGTTTTCTCGCCCCAGCGATGCAGAGCGACTGGCGCTATTTGATATGGATTTACAGGGGTTAGGTTTATCACCTCAGCAAAAAGGTGTCCTGGTTAAGGCTACAGGTCCGAATGAAGGAAAACCCGGATGGACGTTCTCCGACATTCGTACACGACTGTATCCGGCTGCACTGGCAAAAGCTTTTCCGGATAAGCCTTTATCATACGAGATTATCCTTCAGACAGCTCTCTCACTAAAATCATCACCTGTTATGGAGGATCGGTAACATGCCTGGTCACTTTTTGCTTGGAAGGCGAATTCATATTACGGGCAGCATTCCGGAGCAAATAGAGCTTGCATCTGGCGGAGAGGTGGACAAAGCCCGGGCGTTTGTTGCCAGCCTCGTTCGAGAGTTAGTCCGTCAGGGGGCAAATTTCGTCATTCCTGTTGATGCCGAAAAAATTCGCTCCAGTGACAACAAACCGATATGTTTTGACTGGTTAGTCTGGAATGAAGTCATAAAAAATCTTCATCACCGGCCTTCAGGGGCCCCGGGTCCGCTTATTATTGCAGTGAAACACCATAAAAATGAGGATCAAATTCCCGAAGAATATATTGAACAATGGGATGAATATCGGGGCACCTCACACGTCAGGATTGAAAGTGCAGCCCACTGGAACATGGCCAGTAAAAGGATGGAGATACAGTCCCGATCAGGCGATGTGCTCATTACCATCGGTGGGAGTGAGGGGGTGTTGTTTCTATCAAATCTTTATCATGATGCCGGTAAACCAGTTATCCCTCTCAATTTCAATATTGGGGCAAATAACACAGGTTCTCGTAAAATTTTTGAGTATGCTCTGGCAAGCTCGCATTCAGAGAGGCTCTTTAAAACAGAAGATGATCGTTCGTCTCATGACTGGATTAATTTGCTGGATTTTCCTAACCGAAAAAGTCCGCAAGAACGTGCTGAGACCGTCATACAGCTTCTGAAGAACCTTACGCCACCTACTGCATTTTTTGTCTGTTTAATGAATCGGACACATGAAGATTACATAGCGGTGAAGAACTACTTTGAATGTGTTATTACACCCGTTATGGAGAATGAACTGGGGTACCGTATGGTCATTGTTGATGGTAGCCAGGGTTATGAGCATGCGAACGTTAACCAGGAAGTCTTTGAACGACTTCACCGAAGCCGGGTGGTGATTGCAGATCTTACGGGTTCAAGGCCGAACTGCTTCCTTGAGCTGGGATATGCATTAGGGAGAGGGCATACCACAATGATACTGGCCAAGGAAGGGACTCAGTTACCGTTTGATATTCAGACTGTATCAGCCCACATGTGGAGCGATGAAGGTATGGTTGAAGACAAAAAGCGTGAATTTCTTGCACACTGGAATTCAATTAAATCCCGCTCGACAATAGTCTCAATGGATCCGTTAATGCCATGACAGTAAAAAAAGAAATTTTCATCTCTGTTGATATAGAAGCCTCGGGCCCGGTCCCCGGGAAATACAGTTTGCTCAGTATTGGAGCATGTCTGGTATCTGATACGGATGTGAACTTCTCATGCGAACTCAAACCAACAACATCCGAATTTATTCCTGCTGCACTCGAAATAACCGGACTTACCCTGGAAGAACTGGAGGACAGGGGGCTTCCGCCACAGGAGGCAATGCTGGCTTTTAAACAGTGGATAGACCAGGTGACGTCGTCAGATGATATACCTATCTTTGTTGGCCTGAATGCCCCCTTTGACTGGTCATTTATTAATTATTATTTTCATGTTTACCTTGGAGAAAATCCATTTGGCTTTAGCGCGCTTGATATTAAAGCATTATTTATGGGTCGATTGGCAACGTCATGGTTAGAAAGTAAATCATCTCATATGACGAAAGTACTCGATGTACCGATGACAGCTAATCATAACGCCCTTAAGGATGCAATATTTCAGGCCAATTTGTTCAGGTCGATTATAAAATTTAAATAACTTAAAGAGATTGAGGTTGTCATGCAGAACCAAGAACTGCTGGTTGAGCATTATCATAAAACTTATGATCTGACATTTTCTGTATGGGAAAGCAGAAATCAGTCGCTGCTTATTTTGCTAGCTGTTGTCGGCTTTTCGACACTACTAACTTTTAATGTTTCTGAAGCACAGCCATTACTTGTTGATATTATTGCGAAATTATGTGGAATTGCGAGTGACGATCGGATAAAGGAGCTCAAGAAAAGCTTTCCCTATGGTGTCATACAAAGCATATTCATAATAGTGGTTTTTTATCTTACAATAAACCTTTACCATAAAACCTGTTTTATAAGACGCAATTATCAGTACTTAAGTGGTCTTGAAACTGATATAAGATCAGCATTAAATCTACCGACTGGCAGCGTAAGCTTTACACGAGAAGGTAATTTTTATAATAAACACCGTACATTTTCTTCTTTCATGACAGGCCTGAGCTATGTCCTCATTCTAGGTGCATTACTGGTCTCCTTTCTCGGTATGCGTCTGTTAAATGACTTGCATGCGCAGGACTACTCTATCTTCATAACAGATGCATGTTTGACATTAGGTATATTTTATTTTTTTTCTATTTATGCTCATGCTTCATTAAAAAAGTGAACTGTATAAACTATACCAGAGGATATATTTAATCACTGCAACTTAGGTGGGCATTTTCCAAGTATTGAAAAAGGTGGTCATCTTATGAATGGCGATTACAGGCTCATGTCCGGAGGCCTTTGAACAGGCCCCGTCATGAGGACAGAATTTGTCTGCAGTTGTGGGGGCAGCCCAGATGGTGGATGTTGTGGCCCGACGCTAATAGAAACGTTACTTTGCGGAAAACGTATCTGGGCTAAGGGAATTTATGCCAGGTGTAATCTGACAGCTCTGTATAAATAACCGGCAGCTGTCAGATCTGCGTTGATGAAATTACTGCGTTTCCTTTGCCCCTTTCAAAAGCATGAGCTCGAGTATTTTCTTACACTGTTCATTGTATTCTGAGCCATCTTGGCTGTCTTTTATTTGCCGATTCACTGCTGTTAACAGCGAAAGATTGTTTATATTTACTGGGTTAGGATTCGCACCCCGATTGAGCAGTAGGGCCATGTGCTCAAAGGCTGAGCTAAAAAAAGCATCCATTAATAAGGTTTGTTGCAAGGAGTCTCTGATATTTATATCCGCGCCATAATCTAGCATTACCTTTAACGTTTCAGTGTTTTTAGCTTTGATTGTTTGGAATATAATGGGCTCATTGAATACCTTATCTTTTGCGTTTGGCGGTAAACCGCCGTCGAGCATGGCTTTGACCCAAATCCCCTTGTCGGCTTTCATGACGAATTCCGCTGGGCTGCTACCTCCTTCTGGTCTGGGTTGCAGCGGGTCTGCGCCAGTTTTTACCAAGTCGGTTATTATTTTCAGCCTTTCTGGCGTGTTTTTATCATAGATTGAGTTTAGCACCGACCAAAACAGCAGGGTCATGTCTGCCTTAACCGGTCGATTCAGTTCTTCCTTGCTGACAGAGGGAAGTTTCTCTTTCAGTTTCACTTCATCGCCATCATAAATCAGCTGTGCGATGTCCAGTTGACGGCTTTCAAAAAAATCCTGTGGTTCATATTCCATGTTTTTTTTGCATCCTTGCATCATGAGAACAGTAAACAGTAACGCCATTGCCATTATCAATTTTCTCATATTCTCTCCCTGATAGTGGTGATATCCTCGTCTTTCTGATCTTCAATCATCAGGTGAAATAATATCATCGGCGATATACAGCAGTTTCAAACTGGAAAACATAGTGTGTCTCTTCCTTTGCTTGCTGCGTCTTGGCCTGTTCAGGCGGGCGCTCGCACTCCTTGCACTCGATGGAACCCCGAGGGGCCTGTTATCGAACGGCAGTCAGCGGTAGCTAACGGCGCATAGGACACCAAATAAGGGATAATAACGGCTCAAGCTGATTTGTAAAGCCGGCCAACTATTAACCGGAAAGTTCTTGTTTTCCAAAGGCCGCTAAAGGGGGAGGGACTCCGCCACTCAAATCGATAAACCAATGCCAGGATCAGTAGCGGCCGGGATGTGTGTCTCTATCTGTCCTTAACGCTATCAATCTTTGCCATACCAGGATTTAAAATACTTTAGGAAACTGTAGGCCACGGCATAAAACCCAGTGACGGCGCCGACTTTGCCTTCTTTCCATGCGCCGCTCAGTACGTACCATTTGAAAAACGCGCCGATCGCGCTTACGACGCCACGAAATATCGAGGGCCTGATGTCTCTGTATTTGACTACCCTTGTCGTATAGCTATTGAGCTTATTGAGTATTTCATGGAGAGAATAAAAAGTATCGTGCTTAACATTGCCGGGAATGACCGACGTGTGAATATAGCCTTCAGCGGCATCATCTACCGGAGCATCATTGAACCTGACCTGTGTTCTATTGAACAGTCGAACGGGGTAGTCCGGTGAGGAGATGGGATAAATCGTTCTGACTGGCTGTCCGAGTACAAACCAATTCCTTTTTATTCTATAGGCTTGCTGTGGTGGCGGGTTTGCCTGCGATTTGAATGTTAAAATGGACGCTATGGTTTCGGCATCAAGGATTTCGTCGCTGTCCAGGCACAGTACCCAATCATGGTGAGATTGAGAAATCGCAAAGTTCATTTGTCGTCCATGCGTTTCGAAACGATGGTAAATAGGGTTTATGCCAAAGCTTTGGCAAATAGACAGCGTTTTATCTGTACTTCCGGAGTCCACCACAATCCACTCATCCGCAATGCCCATGAGTGGAGAAAGCACCTCGTGTAATAAACGAGAGGAGTTAAAAGTCAGTATACAAACAGCTATCTTTGCCATTAACTAACATCCTTAAAAATCGCTGAGCAGGTGAGCGCGTAATGTTTTCTCTGGAATGGAAATTGCGATTCTCTTCTTATCCCTTATCAACCTCGGAAAATGCCTAACCCCGCCGATCAAACCGATAAACCAGCGCCAGCGACAATGCCAGGAGTAAAAGCGGCGGGGCGAGGGCGGTGAAGGGCGCGTTGAGGGCGAACAGCAACCCCAGATTGAGGACGATCTGGTAAGCGATGTAGGTCAGCAGCCCGATGATGACGCCGAGCGCTAATCGGCTGCCCATGCCGGGCGCGCGCGGGGCGGTGAAGGTAAACGGGATGGCCAGCAAAATCATCGCCAGCACCAGCAGGGGCTGGCCGAGTTTTTTCCACAGCGCCAGGCGGTATTCGGTGCTGGGTTGCCCCGAGCCCTGCAGGTAATCGATATAGCGATCCAGCTGTTGGAGCGAGAAGCTGCCGGCCGGCAGGGTCAGCTCTTTCAGGCTCGGCACGGCGAACAGCGAGCGCCAGAGCAGGCTGTCTTGCCGCTGAATCGTCTCCTTTCTGCCTTGCCAGCTTTTTTGCATCACGTTGTGCAGCAGCCAGCTGCCGTCGGCGGCGGTGCTGGCGCTGTCGGCGTAAATGTAAGATTCCAGCGCGTGGTTGGCCTGATAGCGGAAGATCTCAATGCCGTGGGGCTGGTCGTTCTCATCGACGGTTTTGACCGTCACAAACTCGTTGCCGCGCCGCGCCCACAGCGGGTTAACGGTGACGTCGTTATCGTTCGACTGCGCCAGCGCGTTGTTCTTTATCTGCAGCGCGCGTTGCTGCAGCGGCGAAGCGGCCCATTCATCGAGGGCGCCGAGCGAGAGGTTCATCAGCAGCCCGGCGGCGAGCATCACCAGCGCGATGCGGAATATCGACATCCCGGCGGAGCGGATCGCCGTCAGCTCCAGGGTTTTAGACAGCTGCCCCAGCCCGACGATGCCGCCGAGCAGCGCGATAAACGGCCCCAGATCGACCAGGCTGCGCGGCAGGGTCATCACGGTCACCAGCAGCGCCTGCTGCCAGCGGTAGCCGCCCGGAGTGACGTCCTCCAGCTCGTTGATCAGCGTAAAGGTGGTGAACAGCGGGATGAGCAACCCGGCCGCGGCGGCGAAGCCGATGAACACGTTGCGCATTAGGTAGCGGCTAAAAATGGTCATCGGGAGGGTTTCCGCAGCAGTGATAAGTCGCGCGCCAGCAGCAGGGCGATGCCGACAGCCATCGCTATCGGCACCAGCCAAACGCCGGGGATCGGTGGCAGAGAGCCGTTGGCCACCAGCGTGCGGCAAATGTTGCCGCCATAGAAAATCACGGTAAACAGCACCGTCAGGGGCAACAGCGCGGCGTAGCGCCCCTGTCGCGGCTTGATGCGGCTAAAGGGGATCGCAAGCAGCACCATCAGCACGGTGGTCAGCCCGCGGCTCTCGCGCCATTGCAGTTCGGCGGCGTCGCCCGGATCGGCGGAACGCGCCAGCTCCGCCGGCGAGGCCGACTTGTGCCGGCTTTCGGCGCTGGGCACGAACGGTTTAAGCGCGATATCAAAGTTGTCGTAGTTCTGCCCGTTGTCGTCGGCGCCCTCACGATCAAGCACATAGGCGGTGCCGGTTTTCAGCCGCACGGCGGGGCTGGCGGGGGAGGCGTCGAGCACCTCCACCGACTGCGCGCGATACAGGTTGGTGTGATGGCCGCCGCGCACATAAATCAGGGCGTCCGTCAGGTGGTTGGCCGTTTTGTCGACGTGATTGGCGAGGATCATGCGGCCGTTGCCGCTGACGTTGAATTTGTCGGCCTGCAGGTGGCTCACGTCCAGCACCGATTGCGACTGTTGTTGCAGTTGATAAATATTGGCGTACGCCCAGGGTCTGCCATACAGCGACAGCAGCGTGACCGCTATCGCCAGCGGCACGGCGAGCAGCAGCACCGCCTTGTACAGACGCAGCGGGCTGGCGCCGGCGGCCAGCATGGCGGTGATCTCAGCATCGCTGTACATCTGGCTCAGCGCCACCGCCACCGAGACATACAGCGCGACGGGCAATATCATCTCCAGCGCGATCAGCGATTTATAGAAAACCACGTCGGCCACCACCCGCAGCGCCAGCGTGCCGTTGGCGGCGTCGGTCAGGTAGCGCTGGGCGGAGTAGCTGGCGAACATGAAGATCAGAAACCCGGCGATCATCATCACCAGGCGGCGGATCTCAACCGTGATATAGCGTTCAATCAAAGGCATGCGTCATCGGCTCCCGGCGGCGTGCGCTTCATGGCGTCTCCTGCGCGATCAGCGCGCGCAGCAGGGCGATCACCTGGTCAACTTCCTGCGGGGTGAGTGCGCCGTCCTTCGCCCACTGCACGCGCCCGGCCTTATCCAGCACTACGATGGTGGAGCTCTCCTCCGGCAGCCGCCAGGCCATGCGCCCCAGCCCGTCGCTGTCGACGATGAACTGCGCCCAGGGATAATGGCGCTTGTTTTTCTCGATCTTGCCGCGCACGAAGAAGCCGGAGCCCGGTATCGCGTCGTCGGTGTTGACGATGGTGGTCGGCTGGAAGCGATCGCCCGGCAGGTTCGCGTCCTTGACGGCGTTGATCAGCAGCGAGTTCTTCTTTTTGGCGGAGGTGCGCCCGGCGATGTACTGGATCACCCGCACCTTGCCCGCCAGTTTTGCGCTGTTCCACGGCCGGTAACTGAAATCGCCGTTGCGCAGCAGCAGCTCGCCGCGATCGGCGATGGCGATCGGCGCCACCGGCCGGCCCTGCACGAAGTTATGCGCCGGCGCCGCCAGCGGCGACAGCAGCAGCGCAAGGGCCAGCAAGCGAGGTAACGTCATCATGGCTACGGGCAACGCGCTTATCTGCCGGCCGCGACGGCCGACGGGGAAAACGACAGCGGAAAACGCGCCAGCAGCAGCTCCAGGCGCTGGCGGATGTCGATATCCAGGATCGCCGGCCGATCATAGATATCGCCGCCGGCCAGCTTGTCCGCCACCATCACGTCATGCCGGTCACCCATCAGGCCGTTAATCGCCGCCAGGAAGCGCGAGATCTGCCGGGCTTCGCGGTTGTCGGGATCGATCGATCTCAGCGTGTCGTAAAACGAGACCTGGCGGCTGACGATTTTGCGCACGTCATGGAACTGATGCCCGGTCAGCGCCGGGCCAGCGATCAGCGTTTGCAACTGGCGCATCTGCTCCTGGCGGTAGGTGATAAAGCCCTGTGCGCTTTCCAGGCGGGTGTGGCGCAGCGCATAACGCACGTATGACCACACCGGCTTGCTGAGCAGCAGCCGCAGCAGGTTGCCGTACAGCGTGAGGTTCTTCTGGTTGCCGTTGCGAAACGCGTCCTGAAAATGGCCGAGTACCACGGTGGTGGTGTGGAACAGGCGGTTGGCGCGGTGGGGGGCGCCGTACAGCTGCTGGGCGAAGCGCAGGTGCTTGTAGCGGGCGCGGATATATTTGTAGCGCATGCGGGTAGCCGCCGCCAACTGCGGGTCTTGCAGGAAACCGTTCACCAATTGCAGCAGCTCGCGGCGGGAAAAACCGTCTTCCCAAAACTGCAGGCACAGCGCGTAGTTGTCCCGAATGCTCTCGGGGGAGCATTCCAGATCGATCTGCTGCGGCAGGCTGATATTCGCCTCGACCAGGTCATCCTCTTCCACCGCGACAAACAGCGCCTGGGTGGTTTCGGCGGAGAACTTCTTCCAATTCGTGATAGCGGTCATTGATTACTCTCTTTGGGCACATTCAGCCCCAACATAAAGCGATTGCGGTAGGCGCCGATCGTCGGTATCAGGGATAACAGCACGTCTAAACATTGCCCCAGTAAATAAGCGAAGGCGGCGCCCTGCACGCCGAAGGCATACGCCATCGACACCAGCAGCGCAATGTAGGCCGCCGAGGCCGTCGCCTGCGCGATCAGGAAAGCGCGCTGCTTGCCTGCCATAAACAGTAAGGATTCCTGCGGGAAGCCCATCATGGAGACGATGATCGCGCCCAGCATGATTTGAATCAGGTCATAGGCTTCCAGGTATTGCTGCCCGAAGACCGCGGAAATGAGCGGTTTGCCCACCAGCAACATCAACACCGCGACGGCCAGGCCGATGCCGCCGGCCAGCAGCGAGGAGCGCAGGCCCAACAGCCACGGGGTCTTGGTGCGCGGATCCAGGCGCATGATCTCGGGATAGAAGCTTTTTTCCAGCAGCTTGGCCGGGGTGCCCGTCGCATCGAAGAAGGTCATGGCGATCTTGAACAGCCCGGCGGCGGCCGGCCCGAGCACCACGCCCACCAGCACGGTGGTGCAGGAGTTGCGCGCGGCCCAGATGGTATGGGCGATGTTGGTGGTCCAGACGAAGTTCCAGGCGCCCTCGATGCGGCGCGCGACGTTGAACAGGCGTGGCCTCAGCGCGCCGTGGATATCGCGGCGGCGCAGTTCGCGCGCGGTGAACCACCAAAACAGCGTGCCGCCGATCAGGTTAGAGGCGTACCAGGTGACGATAAAGCCGGGGAACCCCAGATCGAAATAATAGGAGATGACGCTGCCCACCGCCTGCAGGAACGGCTTGATCGCCTGCTGGATGGCGATGAGATCGAAGCGGTTGAAGGCGCGCAGCACGCCGGTCGGCGTGGACGAGGTCATCGACGGGATCAGGGTGCAGTACAGCATGGCGAGCCAGAAGCTTTCGCTGTCCAGCCCCAGGGCGTGAGACAAGAACGGCAGCATGATCATGCCGCCCAGCACGGCGATGACGCCGCTGGCGATATCCAGGCCAAAGGAGAAGGCGACGACGTCGCGGAAGCGCCCGGTATTTTGATGCTCCAGCGCCGGGGTGCCGAATTGCACCACAAACTGCCAGGTCTGGAATTTGATGAAATCGCTGACCGCTTTGGTGTAGGCCTGGATCACCACCAGCACGCCGAACATTTCAGGCGACATGCCTTTCCCGGCGCAGGAGAGCGCCAGCAGGCCGAGCAGCGCGCTGGCGACGCTGCCGGAGCCTAAATAGGCGGCATTACGTAAAATGGAGCGAAACGCGCCATCGGAAAACCACCGTTTCATAACCAAAACCAGCCGTTATCGTTGTTTTGCTGCATTTTTTTTTCCGCCGTCATGCGCTTGCCCTGTATGCGTTTAATAAACCTGAGTTTCTTCGCCGGCGTTTTCGCCGGGTTGCCCGATATCGCTCTGTGGGCGCTTCGCGGGATTCACTACGGCGGAAATGGCGTTGAGCGCGTTGCTCAGCACCTCGTCGTAAGGGGCTCTGGCGTCCAGCTCGATGATGCGCGCACCGTTGTACTGCAGGCGCACCATGGCGGCTATCTTGTCTTTCAGCTCTTCATAGCTGTGATCGGGCTTGCGGGAAAATGCCGTATCGACGTCGATATCAAGGCGAATGATCAGCGCCGGCCGATAGACGGCCATGTGTTGATATAAACGGCGTTCGCGCGCCGCCAGGCGGCTCAATAGCCAGCCTTTTGCGCGTTCCACGCCGATGCCGGGCCCATCGTAGTAAAAACCTGAAATTTCCGCCTGCGGGTAGCGATCGCTGACCACCAGCACGCCGCTCTGCGCCAGCCGTCGCACCTTGCGCAGGTTGGCGGCGCGCCACAGCGAAAAGCCGTACATGATCAGCGCCGCCCACAGCGCCGGCGGCCTGTTGCTCATGCGCTGGGTTTTATCGGATTTGGCCGCGAGGCGCCGTTCCAACCACACGCCGATGAACGGCAACTTCTTGATTTTGTCGCCGTCTTCGCCGGAGATCAGCCCCAAATAGCGGCGCTCCGTGGGGCGATGTTGCTGCAGGTTTTTCACCAGATCGGCGGTCAGCGTGGACTTGCCCGTGCCGTCGCTGCCCACCACGGCAATCAGCCCGGTAATGCAGGTGGGAGAGGTATCCTGTTCGGCGGTGAGTTTATTTTTTTTCATCTGTTTCGGTACGAAAAGGTTATTTGGCTGCTAGGCATTGGCGGCCCTCAGCGATATTTTAACGGCGCGCAGTGAGGCATCGAAAATACGGTTAGCCGGCTCGCGGCCGTCTAAATCCAATATGTTAGCGCCATTAAACGTCAGGTGCGGGATGACGGCGATCTTTTCACGCAACGCCGCCAGCGAGTGATCGGGTTTACGTGAATAGGCCGTTTGTTCGTCAATATCCAGCCGAATTAATAATAAGGGCTGATAAGACGCCATCCATTGGTACAGCTTTTGTTCGCGCTTTCTCAGCCAGCGGATCCAGCGATTGCCGCCGGCGGTTTTCGCCAGCTGCGGGCCATCGAAACGAAACCCCGCCACTTCGGCCTGCGGATAACGATCGGTGATCAGCAATGCGCCGCTGCGGCTTTTCTTCAGCATGCGACGGAATTTATAAACGCGCCAATAGGAGAGTAAAAAAATTACCAGCGCCGTGGCATTATCCGGCGGTGTGGAAGGGCGCTCATGCACGCGCTGCGATTTCTTCAGCAAATAACGCCCGAAGGGCGCGCCAATAATCGGCAGCGAACTGATCCATTCGCCGATGCGCCCGGAAGACTGGCCGAGATACAGCAGTTCGGCAGGTTCTTGTGCCGATAACGCGTTGACCAGGCTGGCAGCTAACGTGGATTTTCCCGAGCCGTCACAGCCGGTTATCGCTATTACGCGCACGGGCGAGCGATCAGATGAAGGTCTTATCTGCTGACTCACAATAATTGATCCAATGCGAAAAAAACTATTGTATTCCAATACGCCTTGGGTTCAAGATATTTATTGTGCTTTGCTGCGATAAAATAATGAGATTGGTATTCTTGTTCGCTATTTGAATTGATATTTATGGCGTCCGTTCTTGTTATTTTGTGCTAATTGTTCGTGCGCGCGCCGGTTTCGCTTTTTATGTTAATTTCCGGTAGGGCTCACGGTGAAAAAAGAGCAGAGGTTTTCAATTTTCGCTTAATATTTTGTGCTTTTTGGCGCCGCGCTACGGTAAATTTTTTCACGTAGCCGCCACGGCAATGATAAGCGACAGGTCGCTTCAAATATGGCACGCCGTTTCTGGTGTATTGAAAGAGAGTCTTATTATGAGTGCAAAATTTCCGCCGCTGATTGCGGTTATCGGCAGCGACGGATCGGGTAAGTCCACCGTTTGTGAACATCTGATCGCGTATATGAAACATTATGGCCCGGCGGTGCAAGTGCATCTGGGCAAACAGGCGGGCAACGTCGGCCGCGCGGCGGCGAAATTGCCGCTGCTCGGGCGCTCGGTGGGCAAGGCTATCGAGAGTAATACCAAAAAAGTCAAAACGAAAAAATCCCGCATCGGCCTGTTGCCGTCGGCGGTGATCATCGCTTTCGTGGGGCGGCGGCTGCTGCGTTTCCGCCGCATGCTGGCGTACCGTCGGCAAGGGTTCATCGTGTTGACCGACCGTTTTCCGCAGGCGCAAATCCCCGGCGCTTACGACGGTACGGTTTTTCCCGTCGACGTGGAAGGGAGCCGTTTTGTCCGTTGGCTGGCGGCGCGCGAGCGGGCGGCGTTCCAATGGATGGCGGGGCAAAAACCGGATCTGGTACTCAAGCTGAATGTCAGTCTGGACGTGGCCTGCGCGCGTAAACCCGATCACCGCAAAGCGGCGTTGGAGAAGAAGATCGCCGTCACGCCTTTATTGACGTTCGAAGGCGCCGACATCGTGGATCTCGATGCCGATCGGCCGATCGAGGAGGTGCTTTCGGCGGCGGAAAAAGCCATCGGGGAATTTATGGCGGCGCAGGGTTATCGCTATTCGGCTGATGGGGTATCAACGGCTGCGCACTGAGGTGCGCAGCGATTCGGCAGGGCGGCGATACCATTTTGGCACCGCCGCCGCGGCCGAGAGGGAAGGCTTTATTTTTTCAGCGCCGCAAAGGCGCGCACGATGGCGTCTATCTCTTCATCACTGTGCGCGGCATTGACGCTGCAGCGCAACAGGGTGACGCCCGCCGGCGCGGCCGGTGGCAGCACCAGGTTTACATACACCCCGTGGGCGATCAGCTCGCGCCAGAAACGCAATCCTTCTTCTTTTGAACCGATCATCACCGGCACCACCGGGCTGATGCGCGGCCCCAGGGTATACCCCAGTTCGGCGAGGCCGTGGTACAGACGGTGCGCGTTGCTCCACAGCTTTTCCCGCAGCTCGGGATGGCGCGCGATTTTTTGCAGCGCCGTGCGCACCGATGCGATGCTGGACGGCGACGGCGAAGCGGTAAAGATATACGGCCGGCTGCTGTAGCGCAGCACGTCCATCCCTTTGCCGCCGACGGCGAAACCGCCGATTGAAGCCAGGCTTTTGCTGAAGGTGCCCAGGATAATATCCACGTCTTGCTCGACGCCGAGCGCTTCGGCCAGGCCGCGGCCGCGCTCGCCCATCACGCCGAAGGAGTGCGCTTCGTCGACCAGCAGATAGCCGCCGAGCCGCCGCTTGATATCGACGATTTCCACCAGCGGGGCGACGTCGCCCAGCATGCTGTAGATGCCTTCCACGATAATGATCGCCTCGCGGGCGCGTTCGCCCAGGCGCACCATGCGGCGCTCCAGATCGGCGGCGTCATTGTGGCGGAAGCGAATAATCTCCGCGCCGCCGAGGGCGCAGGCGTCGTAAATGCTCGCGTGGCTGTCCGCGTCGATCAACACCACGGCGCCCGGTCCCGCCAGGGTGCTGATGACGCCCAGGTTGGCGGTATAGCCGGTGGAGAACACGATGGCGCTGGGGCGATCGAAGAATTCCGCCAGCTCCCGTTCCAGCGTCAGGTGCGATCCGTAACTGCCGTTCGCCATGCGCGAGCCGGTGGTGCCGGTGCCGAGCGCGGCCAGGGCCGCCTGGCCGGCGACGATCGCCTGCGCATCGAACGTCAGGCCAAGGTAATTATTGGTGCCGGCGAGGACAATCTTTTGATCGCCGATGCGCCCCTGGGTGGCGGAATAGACTTCGTCGATGCAGGTGCCGAACGGATTCAGACCGGACGTTTGAAATTGCTCACGGTCATTGGCGAGCCGCGCAAACTTATCATACAGTCCCATGGTTTTTCTCCAGATAAGGGCGCAGCGCGTCAAGCAGTTGCTCAGGCGTTCTGACATCAAGCAATATATTGATAGGAATGGAGATATCTAATTCATCTTCCAGCATCATCAGCAGATCCAAGACTCTGATGGATTCCAGGCCAAGATCATTGACGAGATCGCTATCAGGTTTTATTTCCACTCCGCCTTCGACGATACCTTGCAAACACGTCAGGATATAATCCATTACAGCATCGCGATTTAGCATAAGAACGTTGACACACCTCTAATTGGAATAATTAAAACAGCCCTTCGCGCAGTGCGCGCTCCAAACTTACCTGTGGAAACCAATTAATCTGTTGCGACAGCGCGTGATTACTGGCGGACCAGTCGTGATGCGTTAATTCGCGTATTTTGCTGCGCGTCAGCATCGGCTCTTGTTTGACCAGGCGGTTCCACACCACGCTGATATCCGCCAGGGCTTTCAGCAGCGGCAGCGGAATGCTCACCAGACGCACCGGCCCGTGACGCACGGCGGCGCCGATGTCGCGCAGGCGCAGCCAGTTATAGCCTTCGGCCACGCCGTCGCACAGTTCGTAAATATTCGGCTGCGCGGGTTCGGCCTGCACCCATTGGCTGACCGCCTTTGCCAAATCGCTCACGTGCAGAAAAGTGAGCTTGGCCTCAGGCGCGCCCAGCCGGGGCAGTACGCCGCGCAGCAGGCCGTTGAACAGCGGTTTCAGCTCTTTATCGCCCGGCCCGTAAACCGCCGTTGGGCGGAAAATCCCCAGCGCGATATCGCCGGAGGCGGCGATGAGTTGCTGCTCGGCGGCCTGTTTTGAATGGGCGTACCAGGACAGCGCCGGATGGCGGGCCGCCAGCGACGACATGAACAAGAAACGATTGCAGCGACCGTTTTGCCTGGCCGCCTGCATCAGGTTCAGGCTGCCGGTGACGTTGCAGCGGGTGAACACCGCTTCCGCATGCCCGCGCACCTGGCCCGCACAATGCACGACGTATTCTGCGCCGCGCACCAGCTCGGTGAGCGAGGGCCGATCTTCCAGCGCGCCGGGGATCCACTGCAGGTTGTCCGCAGCGGCTTTTCCGGCTTGCCGCGTCAGGGCGCGCACGTTAAACCCTTGCGCCAGCAGTTCCTGGACGATATGCCGACCGATAAAGCCGGTCGCGCCCGTCACTGCGACGGTGCCGCTCATTGCGCGAAACCGGCCAGCTGCGGCATTTGCGGATAGAGCGAAGCGCTCAGCCAGCGTTTTTTGGCCTCCGCACGGGCGGGTTTGCCCGATGACGTGCGGGGAATGCTGTGCGGCGGCAGCAGCTCGATGTCCACCGCAATGCCGAACTCGCTTTGAATGCGCGCGCTCAGCGAATGCACGATTTGTTCCCGGCGTTCTTCCGAACTGACTCGGCACTGGATTTGCAAAATGATCCTGGCCGCTTCGTCGTGTTCTTCAGTCACGAAGGCAATCGCATCGCCGGAACGGATTTCCGGTTCGGATTCCGCGACGTACTCGATATCCTGTGGCCAGATATTGCGGCCGCGAATGATGATCAAGTCCTTCTTGCGGCCGGTGACGTACAGATAGCCGTCCAGCAGGTAGCCCAGATCACCGGTATCCATCCACCCGGTCACCTGAATTTGCTTCTGAGATTCATCGTCGCAGAAATAGCCGTTCATCAGGCTGGGGCCGGAAATCGTGATATGGCCGACCTGGCGCTCCGGCAGCGGTTGCCCGGTTTCGCTGCGGATCTCGATGCGGTGGCCGGGCAGCGCACGGCCGCAGTTGACGAAGGTCGAGACGGCGCGGGTTTTTTTGCCCGGCGCGACCGCTTTACCCTCGTACTCCAAAATATCGCGGTCGACCGCGTTGGTTTGCGGGCCGGAGCAAGGATCGGAAAAGCTCACCGCCAGGGTGTTCTCGGCCAGGCCGTAACACGGCATGAAGGCTTTGCTGTCGAAGTTGATGCTGCTGAAGTGTTCGCCAAACTGGCCGAGCAGCTCGGCCGGGATCGGCTCGGCGCCTACGCCGGCAACCCGCCAGCTGGAAAGATCCAGATCGGCCAGCTCTTTGGCGTTGCTGCGGCGTAGACACAGATCGTAGCCGAACGGCGGGGCGACGGACACCGTGCCGCGATTCTTGGCGATCAGTTTCAGCCACTGCATCGGGCGCATGGCGAAATCTTGCGTGCGCAGATAATCGACGGACAGCTGGGTCGCTACCGGCGTCAGCAGGAAACCGACCAGGCCCATGTCGTGATAGAAGGGCAGCCATGAAACGCAGCGATCGCCCGCACGCAGCTTGATCCCGTCGCGGCTGATCGCGTTCAGGTTCGCCATGGCCGCCCGCTGGGTAATGATCACGCCGCGCGGAAAGCGGGTGCTGCCCGAGGTGTATTGGAGGTAGGCGATATCGTCGGGCGAAGGCGCGGGCAACGCGATCTCCGGCTCCGGCAAGGCGTTAAAATCCTCGTCGCTGAGGATGTGCATCGCCGACGTGTTTTCCGTGGCCGACGCGATGAGCGGTGTCCACTCTTCGCTGCTGATGATCGCCGCCGGGTTGCAACTGGCGATCAGCCCTTTCAGTTTGGCGGTGTAGGAGTCGCGCTGGCCCACGCCCATCGGGATCGCCAACGGTACCGCCACCAGGCCGGCATATTGGCACGCAAAAAAGGCTTCGACGAATCCCGCGCTGGTTTCGGCGATAAGCGCCACGCGATCGCCTTTCTTGAGCTTCAGGGACAATAAGCGCCGCGCGCCCGAGATCGCTTTTTGCTGCAGCGTGCGATATTCGAGAACGGTCACGAGTTGATTGCGACGGTCGTAAAAATTCATTCCCGTATTGCCCAGCGCCGCGTAATCCAACGCGTCCACTAAAGTGGGGAAGTCCGCATAGCGCATAGGAAGAGAATGAACGGAACTTGTTTCAGACATAGACAAACTTAGCCATAGATTAAAAATCACCAAAAGAGAAAAATCACTCTTGGCGAGGTAATTGATGTTTTACTATGAATAGGTTTTTGAATAAGTTTGTTATTCAACCATCTTCATTCCGCGAACAGCGTATATTGCCGTGCTTGAGCGGCACGCCGGTTATTAACCGGTCAGAGCGCGAGTAGCCCGTGCTATCAGCCTGAACGGCACCCCGGCGATATACGAGAGGCTATTGTAATATCCGGGTTTCGCCGTTCTTTAGTCTGCATCTGTCGGGCAGGAAATAACTGTCGGCTCATAGGTTATGACCTCATGCATGGCTATCTTGGAACTTAAACACTTCCTAAACAGTATGCCGCAAGAAATCCAAAAGTGAACGATTCATTTAAGGCTAATCTTAAAAAGAGCATTAAGTGGTAAAGATGGCGGCACACCTCCTGATTAAAGTCGGTACACTAAAGACGGCGAGTTTATTTTGCCATAACAGCACGAAATAATAAAAGAGCACCATTAGCGTAGCCTGGCTGCGCCGCTTTCTGTTTCCTTTTTTTATCAATTATGGACATCACAGGGTGAATGTAGAGCCAATAATGCGCTGATTCACAGGGGGTAATATTCGGTTTTTCTTATCATTGAACCGGAGGCAATACACAATCCAATAAAAGAGAACAGCATAAAAAATGCTAAAGGCGTTGTCGCGCGCTCATTTAATTATTTTATTAAAACGTAAGGCTATTTATGATCCGTATTGAGAAAGTTCTGGATAAACGCGAACTTAAAGAATTTATTGCTTTCCCCTCGCAACTGTTTCGCGATGATCCGAACTGGATTGAGCCGCTGCATGTCGAGCGCGAAGAGCACCTGTCAAAGAAGAATCCCGGCACCGACCATATTGAATGGCAGGCATGGGTGGCCAAAAAACAAGGCAAAGTCGTTGGGCGCATCACGGCGCAAATCGATTCTCTGCACCGGGAGCTGCATGGCGAGGATACCGGCCACTTCGGCATGATTGACGCCGTTGACGATCCCGCCGTTTTCAGCACCTTATTCACGGTCGCGGAAGAGTGGCTGAGATCGAAAGGCGCGCGTAAAATCACCGGGCCATTCAGCCTCAATATCAATCAGGAAAGCGGCCTGTTGGTCGAAGGGTTCGATACCCCGCCTTCCGCCCTGATGACGCACGCGAAACCCTACTACGCGGCCCAGATATCGCAACAGGGCTACAGCGAAGGGATTGATTTGCTTGCCTATTGGATGAAAAGAACCGATCTGCATTTTTCGCCGTCGCTGACCCGGATGATGGATCAGGTGCGCAAAAAGGTGACCGTGCGCCGCCTCAATCGCAAGCGCTTTCGCGAGGAGATGCAGGTGCTGCGCGAGGTGTTCAACTCCGGGTGGCAGCATAACTGGGGGTTTGTCCCGTTCACCGAGCATGAGTTCGCCACCATGGGGGATCAGCTGAAGTTTCTGGTGCCCGACGATATGATCCATATCGCCGAGGTGGATGGTGCCCCCTGTGCCTTTATTGTCGGCCTGCCAAACATCAACGAAGCGATTGCCGATCTGCAGGGGCGGTTATTGCCGTTCGGTTGGGCGAAGCTCTTGTGGCGGCTGAAAGTCAGCGGCGTGCGCACCGCGCGCGTGCCGTTGATGGGCGTGCGTCAGGAATATCAATTCAGCCGCATCGGGCCGATTATTGCGCTGTTGCTTATTGAGGCGCTGCGCGAGCCTTTCGCGAAGCGCAATATCGACGCGCTGGAAATGTCGTGGATCCTGGAAACCAATACCGGCATGCGGACGATTTTAGAACGCATCGGCGCAGTTCCCTATAAGCGCTACCGCTTGTTCGAGAAAACGCTTTAACCGGCTGATAACGCATCGCCTTTTCACGTTCTCAGAATAATAACCGCGGCAGGGTATTTTCGGGCGGTGCCGTTTCAGGGGCAGGGTGACGGCGCGTGAGGGAATGCATCGCCTCCTGGAAGAGAACAGTTAAGGTCCTTAATTAATAAACTCGTGATAAATTCACGCCGCGTTATTTATTCGCGAGTGATTGTCGCAGTCTTGACGAGAGCAGATTGTATGCCTGTGGAAAAGAAAAAAGGAATAAGCCGATTAACCTACAGCATAAGGAATTCCTGGGCCGGGTTTATTGACGCCGTGCTTACCGAAGATGCGTTCCGCCAATTATTGGTTATTAACGCCATTTTACTGGTTGTTACATTTGGTTTAGATATTACAAATATAGAGCGGCTGTTATTAATCACCTGCAGTTTTCTGCTATTGGTGGTTGAACTGCTTAATACGGCGATTGAAACCGTGGTCGATCGCATTTCGCTGGAATTACATCCGTTATCCAAACGCGCCAAAGATTTGGGCGGCGCAGCGCAGCTGGTGGCCGTGGTGATGACTATCATTATTTGGGGAATGGTGCTGCTGGGGCGATAGGGGCTTTGGTGGCTCAACCAGCAAGCCGGTTGCCGTGGCGATATAAGCGGTTATCATCGTTGTTTTGCGTCCTCTGCCATTTCAGCAAGGAGAGTTGGCCGTTATGCCCGTGAATTTTGATCTCAACGATCTTTATGCGTTTCGCGCGCTGGTGGAGTACGGCAATTTTCGGCTGGCCGCAGAGTCCATCTGCCTGTCGCAGTCGGCATTGAGCCGCAGGATTGAGAAGCTGGAAAACGCGCTGGGCATCAAATTGTTCGACCGCACCACCCGGCGCGTGACCTTGACGCTGTACGGGCAGGCCTTCGCCGAACGTTCGGAGCAGTTACTGATGAACGTCGAAGCGGTGATGGCCGATATCGATAAGGTCAGCCAGGAGCGGGTGGGGCTGGTCACCGTCGCCACGGTGCCATCGGCGGCCTACTATTTCATGCCCGACGTGATACGCCGTTTCCGGCTTCGCTATCCGCGCGTGCGCGTTAAGCTGATCGACGGCAGCGCAGGCAATGTCATCGAGGCGGTCACCGGCGGCCAGGCCGATTTCGGCATCTGCTTCGCCGGGCGGCTGCAGCCTAATCTTGAGTTTGTGCCGTTGGTGGGGGATGTCTACGTGGCCGCCTGCCGGCGCGACCATCCGCTCGCCGGTAAAAAGAGCCTCACCTGGCGGGAGTTTTATCAGCAGGATTACGTGTCGCTGGATAAAACCTCCGGCAATCGCAATCTGCTCGATCAGCGCCTGGAACACCTCGTGCCGGAACGCCCCAGCGTGTGTGAAACTCGCCATGTGACGACCATGCTGGGCATGGTTGAGGCGGGCATCGGCATTGCCGCCGTGCCCGCCATGTCGATGCCCGCTTCAGAGCATTCAGTGTTGACGTCGGTGCCGCTGGTTGATCCGGTGGTGAAACGCACCGTAGGCCTCATCAGACGCGGCGGCCGCATGCAGTCTTTCGTCGCCGCCGAGCTGGAAAAGCTGATTACTGAACAGTATCACTCTGCCTGACCGGCTGCGGCGCCGGCACGGTTCGCATGCCGGTCGCGCGAATGGTCGGCTGCGCCTGAGAGGAGGCGAGGAAGTCCAGCAGCGCTCTGCCTTCGCGGCGGTGCTCCGCCTTGGCGGTCACCGCGCCCGCGAAGCGGGTGATGTACTGCACGTTTTCCGGCAGCTCGCCGATAAAGGTCACGCCCGCCACGGGTAGCAATTCGCTGACCTGCTGGAAGCCCAGTGCGTATTTCCCCTGCGCCACTTCAGAGGCCACCGGAATGCGCTCAACCTTATGCGCTTTCCCTTTCACCTGTTCCTCGATACCCAGCTTTTTAAACAGTTGGCCGCTGACATAGCGGCCGCTGGCGCTGTCGGAATAGGCGAAAGAGTCCGCCTGCAGCAGGACCTTGCGCAGGTCGGCATCCGTTTTTACCACCGGCTTGGGCGCGCCCTGTTTGACCACCATTCCGATCGGCGAATCGGCCAGCTCCACGCGCGAACCTGGCTGGGTCCAGCGCTCTTTTTCCAGTTGGGTGAGCGCGTCGCCCACCATGATCAGCACATCGGCTTTCTCTCCGCGCACCAGCCGCGCGGGGATCGCCTGCGGCGTTTTGCCCATGGAGGGGCCGGACACCAGAATGATTTTATCGCCGCTTTGGGCTTCATATTCCGGGGCCAGTTTCTCCAGTGCGGCTTTGAAGCCGCCGGAGATCATCACGGTCACGTCTTTGGCCAGCGCCGCCGTACTGCAGGAGGCGCACACCAGCAGGGTGAGGATCGAACGAGTGAGTTTCTGCATGACATGATTCCTTTTGAGATGGCGGCTTAGCGTGCGGTTTGCAGCGGCATGGCGATGCGGCGGTACAGATACAGCGTCGCCAGCAGGGCGCACAGCGCGGCGAAGCTCATCCAGTAACCCGGTGAAGCCTTGTCGCCGGTGTATTCGATCAGCGCGGTGGAGACCACCGGCGTAAAGCCGCCGAACACCGCCGTCGCCAGGCTGTAGGCCAGCGAGAAGCCGGCGACCCGCACCTCCGTTGGCATGATCTCCGTCAAGGCCGGGATCATCGCGCCGTTGTAGAGGCCGTAAATGAAGGACAGCCACAGCAGCACGGCCAGCATCATGCTGAAGCTGGGGGCGGCGGCGAGCAGGCTGAGCGCCGGGTAGGCGGTGGCCAGGGTCAGCAGCGCCATGGCGACCAACACCGGTTTGCGGCCGAAGCGATCCGACAGCGCGCCGCCGATGGGCAGCCAGATGAAGTTGGAAATCGCGACCAGTAAGGTGACCAGCAAGCTGTCGGAGGCGCTGAGCAGCAGCACCTTTTTGCCGAAGGTCGGCGCATAGACGGTGATCAGGTAAAACGCGGTGGTGGTCATGGCGACCATCAGCATGCCGGCGATCACCACCGGCCAGTTTTTCAGCAGGGTTTTAAACACGTCGCGCATCGCCAGGTGGTGACGTCGGGCGGTAAATTCCTGCGTCTCTTCCAGCTTGCGGCGCAGGAGGAAGATAAAGGGAACGATCAGGCAGCCGAACAGGAAAGGCAGGCGCCAGCCCCATTCGCGAATGGCGCTTTCTTCCAGCGCCGCATTGAGCGCGAAGCCCATGGCCGCCGCCACCATGATAGCCACCTGC
This sequence comes from Serratia bockelmannii, assembly GCF_008011855.1. Lineage (GTDB taxonomy): Bacteria > Pseudomonadota > Gammaproteobacteria > Enterobacterales > Enterobacteriaceae > Serratia > Serratia bockelmannii. The sequence goes on along the minus strand of NZ_VOUX01000033.1, from coordinate 1,139,852 downwards.
TGGCTGCCGGACTGCCAGCTGGTGTAGAAGCCCTTACGGCCCGGCGTGGCGATCTCGGCCAGATAGACGGACACGCCGCCCAGCTCCGCGCCCGCCGAGAAGCCTTGCAACAGGCGTCCGCACAGCACCAGCAGCGGCGCCCAAAGCCCGATGCTCTGGTAAGAGGGGATCAATACGATCAGGAAGGTGCCCGTAGCCATGATCGACAGGGTCACGATCAGCCCTTTGCGGCGGCCGACTTTATCGATGTAAGCGCCCAGCACGATGGCGCCAATGGGGCGCATCAGAAAACCGGCGCCGAATACCGCGAAGGTCATCATCAGCGAGGCAAATTCGCTGCTGGCCGGGAAAAAGGTGTGTGCGATGTAGGTAGCGTAAAAGCCGAACAGAAAGAAGTCGAACTGTTCCAGAAAGTTGCCGGAGGTGACGCGCAGGATCGCGCTGGCTCTGGCCCGGATGGTCATGGGTGAGGAAGAGGAATGCATCTTTATCTCCAGTTTGCGATTGGCGCCTGACGCCGCGCCTGTTGCTGAAGACTCGCTCAGGAAAATAAAGTAAATAAGCGCAATAAACGCATGGCGCGATGCGTTTGACGCATCAATCGGCGTTAACAATGTTGCCTAACCCGATGTAACGTGGCGTTAACAAGTTTGTCGCTCATTGCCCGCTGCGCAGAACGCCGAAAACGTTATGCGCTTTTTGTGACAGGGTTCATAAAGGGGCGGCGGGGAAGCGCCCCGTGCCTCTGAACGATTGTTCGATACCGTACGTAAAAAGATGAATACCTCGCACTGCGTTTGCAAAATACGTGGATGTACGTTCAGCCTTGCAGTATCCACGTATGCCTTTGCATGTTATCCCTGCGCCTCTCTGCTATAGCTTTACATCTATATAGTTACTGATCTATATTTTAGGGAGATCCCGTGTGGGAAATTAAAACAACGGATGCATTTGATCATTGGTACAGATCGCTCAGCGATGCCGATCGGGCCGGCGTACTTGCCGCATTGATGGTCCTGCGGGAAAAGGGGCCGGGGCTGCCCAGACCCTATGCCGATACGGTTAAAGGCTCACGTTACAGCAATATGAAAGAGTTGCGCATTCAGTGCCGAGGCGAACCGTTGCGGGCATTCTTCGCTTTCGATCCGTACCGTATTGGCATCGTGCTTTGCGCGGGCAATAAAGCTGGTAATGAAAAGCGTTTTTACGATCGGATGATCCAGGTTGCCGATCGGGAATTCACGAACTGGCTGAACACATTAAACGAGAAGGAGTGACGCGATGGGCAGAACGTTGGAACAGCTTATTGCGGATGAAAAGCCCGAGGTCGTGGCCAAAGCGCAGGCGCTGGCGGCGGACATCATGCTGAACATTCACCTTGCCGAGCTGCGTGAAAAAGTACAGAAAACGCAGGTTGAAATGGCGCAGGCGCTGGGGATCAGGCAGCCGACCGTTGCCGTGATGGAAAAACCGGGCCGCGATCTGAAACTGTCTTCGCTTAAACGCTATGTTGAGGCGGCCGGCGGCAAACTGCGCCTGGACATCGAACTGCCGGACGGCTCTCACTACGAGTTTGTGCTGTAAGCGCTAACGGCAGAAAGGCACAAAGCCCGCTCAGGTTTCCCCGAGCGGGCTTTGCGTACCTGGGATGCTTTGAAACAACCAGGCGGCCGTAAAAGCAAAGAGGCGCAAGACGGGCAGGCTGTCTGAGCGCTTTCGTTTGGGCCGGATAGCGTTAAACAAGCCACCCACACTCCCTTCGCGATGTCTTGCTTGCCCGGAGCCGTCTCCTTGCCTTTTAGCTGAAACGATACAAATTATATTGATAAGTAGCTCGTTTCATGTGCAAAAACTCAACGTCTTTCATTAAAACTGCGATGAAATTCGTATTTTTATCGCGCTATTTCGTCAAATACTCACCCGGTGAAGCTCATCACATTTCTTTAACCTGCTTAACAGTAGATTTTCCTTGTTTATAAAAAATCGATTCAGCTAAAGGGGAAGGGAAATGAAAAAGACATGGGTGATGGCGGTGTTTTCGGCCCTGATTTCAGGGCAGGCGGCGGCGCAGAGTTGGGTGCTGACCAGCGCTGAAGATGGTGTGGAGAAAGGAAACTGGAAGATTTCGAGTGAGGCGCTGAAGATTAAGGATAAAACGTTCAGCATTGAGCAGAAGGTGTTGCACGGCGGTAAGCAAGAAGGCAGCAAAGTCGTGATTATCCGCAGCGAGGATGGCCTGACCATCACGCTGAGTCCCACCCGCGGCATGAACCTCCTGCGGGCAGAAGGATTTGGCGCGAAAATGGGATGGGATTCCCCGGTCAAAGAGGTGGTCAACCCCGCCTTTATCAACCTGGAAAGCCGCAATGGGCTCGGCTGGCTGGAAGGTTTCAATGAGATGATGGTGCGTTGTGGCTATGAGTGGACCGGTCATCCGGTGACCGAAGGAGGGCAAATGTACACGTTGCACGGCAAAGCGGGCAATACGCCGGCCTCGCGGGTTGAGGTTGAGGTCGCGGATACGGCGCCGTATGAAATTCGTGTTCGCGGCCTGATCAAAGAGAGCACATTCAAAAAAGCCGATCTGCAAACCCTGACCGAATTGCGCTATGTGCCCGGCAGCAACAGTTTCCGCCTGCATGATGTGTTAACCAACCGGGCGGATTATCCCCATGACTACCAGATTATTTATCACAGCAATTTCGGCGCACCGATTCTGGAAAATGGCGCCCGCTTCCTGGCGCCGATGGCCAGCATCAGCCCGTTTAACGACTATGCCAAAGCCGGGCTGAAGACCTGGGCAACCTATGCCGGTCCAACCAAAGGGTTCGATGAAATGGTCTTTAACATTAAGCCATTATCGGATCCGAATCATCAGACACTGGCGGCGCTGGTCAATAACGCGGGCGACAAAGGGGTGGCGATTCAGTTCGATACCCGCCAGTTGCCCGTCCTGACGCTGTGGAAGAATACCGATACGTTAAAACAGGGGTATGTCACGGGGATTGAGCCGGGCACCAGCTATGCCTACCCGGTCACTATCGAGCGCGAACAAAAACGCGTTAAGCAGCTGCAGCCAGGCGCCAGTGCGCAGTTTGATCTGACCTATACCTTGCTGCACAGCAAAGCACAGGTGGCGGATCTGGAGCAGAAGATTGCGGATATTCAGGGCAAGGTAAAAATTGATGAGAATGACGCGCCGATAGCCAAAGAGTAACGCTGCCTGTCGATGCATTTAGCGTTAAAGCAAAAAGCCCGCTTAAGTTTCCTTAAGCGGGCTTCTCTAAATATGGCTCCTCTGACTGGACTCGAACCAGTGACATACGGATTAACAGTCCGCCGTTCTACCGACTGAACTACAGAGGAATCGTGTGAACGGGGCGAATAATAGCGGGGCGCCTGGGGTTTGTCAAAGCGCTAAACTGCAAAAAAAGTGCGTTTGCTGAGGGAATGAGCACCTTGCGCTGTTTTTCGGCATTTTCCATCGCTATGCGTTGATTTTTGCATCCCAAATCGTTTTGACGCCGCTTGCACACGCCTTTGCACGGCGATGGTGCAGGGCCGTTCTCCCTCCCATACTTCCTCTCGCGTTAGCCGTATTGCCCAGTCCCCGGCTAACGCCGCCACACGCCGCGCCGCAACTGATATGTAGGATGAATAAGCAAACAATATGTATTCGTCGTCACAATGGCTGGATTTTTGCTTACCCATTTTTGGGGAATGCGACTGCGCTCTCAAGAAAATTATTTTCCCCGTCTACACATAAAGTGACTGATCCGCGCCCCAGGGCGTTTCGCTACAACAGTGCTGAGGAAGATAACAATGTCATCGAAATTGATAAAAAGTCCGCTCGCTGCTTTGCTCATCGGTTGTTTAGGTACGGCGTTTTCCGCGCAGGCCGATATTGTCATCGGCGTCGCCGGGCCGTTCTCCGGGCCGAACGCCACTTACGGCGATCAGTATTGGCGCGGGGCTTCGCAGGCGGCGGCGGATATCAACGCCGCCGGCGGCATCAAAGGGGAAAAAATCAAGCTGGTGCAGGGGGATGACGCCTGCGAACCGAAACAGGCGGTCGCGGTCGCCAACCGGCTGGTGGATCAGGACAAGGTCTCGGCGGTGGTCGGCCACTTCTGCTCCTCTTCCACCATGCCCGCCTCCGAGGTGTATGACGAGGCCGGCATCATCGCCATTACCCCCGGCTCCACCAACCCGCAGATCACCGAGCGCGGCATGAAGACGATGTTCCGCATGTGCGGGCGCGACGATCAGCAGGGGGTGATCGCCACCAACTACATGCTGGATACCCTGAAGGCCAAACGCATCGCGGTGATCCACGATAAAGACACCTACGGCCAGGGGCTGGCGGACGCAGCGAAGGCGGCAATGAACAAGCGCGGGGTCAAGGAAGTGCTGTATGAGGGGCTGTCGCGCGGTGAGAAAGACTTCAACGCGCTGGTGACCAAGATCGCCTCGGTCAAGCCGGACGTGGTCTACTTCGGCGGCTGCCATCCGGAAGCCGGGCCGCTGGTGCGCCAGATGCGCGAGCAGGGCGTGACCGCCAAGTTCTTCTCCGGCGACTGCGTGGTGACCGAAGAGCTGGTGACCGCCGCCGGCGGGCCGCAGTACACCAACGGCGTGCTGATGACCTTCGGCAACGATCCGCGTCAGATCGCGGAAGGCAAGGCGGTGATCGCCAAGTTCCGCGCCAGCGGTTTTGAACCGGAAGGGTACACCCTCTACTCCTATGCCTCGATCCAGGCGATCGCCGCCGCCTTCAACGCCACCGGCGGCAAAGACAGCGCCAAGGCCGCCGAATGGCTGAAGTCGCACGATGTCGACACCGTGATGGGCAAAAAAGCCTGGGATCAGAAGGGCGACCTGAAGGTCTCGGACTACGTGGTCTATCAGTGGGATGACAAGGGCAAATATCACCAGCTTTGAACAACCCAATACTGACGTTGTGACTCTATGACAGACGGGCTCGCCGCCCTGGCGAGCCCGTTCCTCGATGACCTTTGGGCCGCGTCGGACTGCGTTGGCGGCCTTACCAGGCGAGACTGCTCATTATGGATGTATTCTTTCTGCAACAGCTGATCAACGGCCTGACCCTCGGTGCGGTGTATGGCCTAATCGCCATTGGCTACACCATGGTTTACGGCATTATCGGTATGATCAACTTCGCTCACGGCGAGGTGTACATGATCTCCGCCTACCTGTGCGCCATCGGTTTGGCGCTGCTGTCGTTCTTCGGGCTGCACTCGTTCCCGTTGCTGATCCTCGGCACGCTGGTGTTCACCATCGTTATCACCGGGGTGTACGGCTGGGTGATCGAGCGTATTGCCTACAAGCCGCTGCGCAACTCCACCCGCCTGGCGCCGCTGATCTCCGCCATCGGCATGTCGTTAATCCTGCAAAACTACGCGCAGATAAGCCAGGGGCCGCGCCAGCAGGGTATCCCTACGCTGCTGAGCGGCGTATTCCGCCTGGAGTTCGACGGCGGCGTGCTGCAGATCACCTACACCAAGGTGTTCATTCTGGTGGCGTCTCTGCTCGGCATGGCGATCCTCACCTACATCATTCAGCGTACCCGGCTGGGGCGCATCTGCCGCGCGACCCAGCAGGATCGCAAAATGGCCTCGATTCTCGGCATCAATACCGATCGGGTGATCTCGCTGGTGTTTGTGATCGGCGCCGCCATGGCCGGGCTGGCCGGGGTGCTGATCACCATGAACTACGGCACCTTCGATTTTTACGTCGGTTTTATCATCGGCATCAAGGCCTTCACCGCCGCGGTGCTGGGCGGCATTGGCTCGCTGCCGGGCGCCATGCTGGGCGGGTTGCTGCTCGGGGTGGCGGAGGCGCAGTTCGCCGGCATGGTGAACTCGGATTACAAGGACGTGTTCTCCTTCGGGTTGCTGGTGGCGATCCTGATCTTCCGTCCGCAGGGGCTGCTCGGCCGGCCGCTGATCGCCAAGGTTTAAGGAGAACGCCATGTCGCAATCCGTGATCAACGGCGGGCTGGACGTTAAACGCAGCCTGCTGGACGCCGTCTTGGCCGGGCTGATCGCCCTGATCGTGTTCGGGCCGATCGTCGGCATCGTGCTGAACGGCTACAGCTTCAACTTCGAACCGCACCGGCTGGTGTGGATTATCGTCGCGGTGATGGTCGGGCGGCTGCTGCTGAGCCTGTTCCTGCAAACCGCGCCGGGGCGCAGAATGCTGGCGCGCTTCGACGGCGGCAACGACGGCGTCTACGTACGGCCGCTGGGTTATAAATCCAACCTGCGCTGGATCTTGCCGCTGATGGCGGCGATCGCGCTGCTGTTTCCGTTCGTCGCCACCAAATACCTGCTGACGGTGGCGATCCTCGGCCTGATCTACGTGCTGCTCGGGCTGGGGCTGAACATCGTGGTCGGGTTGGCGGGGCTGCTCGATCTGGGGTACGTGGCGTTTTACGCCATCGGCGCCTACGGGTTGGCGTTGGGCTACCAGTATCTCGGGCTGGGGTTTTGGGCGATGCTGCCGCTGGGGGCGCTGATGGCGGCGTTGGCGGGCGCGCTGCTGGGTTTCCCGGTGCTGCGCATGCACGGCGACTACCTGGCGATCGTCACGCTCGGGTTCGGCGAGATCATCCGGCTGGTGCTGAACAACTGGATGTCGCTCACCGGCGGGCCGAACGGCATTTCGGTGCCGGCGCCGACGGTGTTCGGCCTGGAATTCGGCCGGCGCGCCAAAGACGGCGGCGTGCCGATCCACGAGTTTCTCGGCATCGATTACAACCCGAATCTCAAGTTCATTTTCATCTACGCGGTGCTGTTTTTGGTGGTGCTGCTGGTGCTGTACATCAAGCACCGGCTGACGCGCATGCCGATCGGCCGCGCCTGGGAGGCGCTGCGCGAAGATGAGATCGCCTGCCGCTCTCTCGGGCTGAACCACGTGCTGGTGAAGCTGTCGGCGTTTATGCTGGGCGCCTCTACCGCCGGGCTGGCGGGGGTGTTTTTCGCCACCTATCAGGGCTTTGTCAACCCGACCTCGTTCACCTTCTTCGAGTCGGCGCTGATCCTGGCGATCGTGGTATTGGGCGGCATGGGGTCTACCCTTGGCGTTGTGCTGGCGGCCTTCGTGCTGACGGTGGCGCCGGAGCTGCTGCGCAGCTTTGCCGAATACCGGGTGCTGTTGTTCGGCGTGCTGATGGTGGCGATGATGATCTGGCGGCCGCGCGGGCTGGTGCGCATCAGCCGCGCCAGCTTTGCGGAACGCAAGGGGGTGGCGCCATGAGCGACGCCATTTTGCGGGTGGAACACCTGATGATGCGCTTTGGCGGCATCAAGGCGCTGAACGACGTCAATCTGGAGGTGGAGCGCGGCTCCATCACCGCCCTGATCGGCCCCAACGGCGCCGGCAAGACCACGGTGTTCAACTGCCTGACCGGTTTTTACCGCGCCACCGGCGGCGCGATCCTGCTCAATACCCACAAGCGGCCAACCGATGTGATCCAGGTGCTGGGGCAGAAGTTTCGCGCCGGTGATTGGATACGCCCGAAGCGGCTCGGTTCGCGCCTCTATTACAAGATGTTCGGCGGCACCCACCTGGTCAACCGCGCCGGGCTGGCGCGTACCTTCCAGAATATCCGCCTGTTCCGCGAAATGTCGGTGGTGGAGAACCTGCTGGTGGCGCAGCACATGCAGAGTAACCGCAACCTGATCGCCGGGGTGCTGAATACGCCGGGCTACCGCCGGGCGGAAAGCGCCGCGCTCGATCACGCCTTCTACTGGCTGGAGGTGGTAGATCTGGTGGACTGCGCCAACCGGCTGGCGGGGGAGATGTCCTACGGCCAGCAGCGGCGGCTGGAGATCGCGCGCGCCATGTGCACCGCGCCGGAAATGATCTGCCTTGATGAGCCGGCCGCCGGGCTGAACCCGGTGGAGACGGCCACGCTGAGCCGCATCATCCGTTTTCTGCGCCAGCATCACGGCATCACGGTGCTGCTGATCGAGCATGACATGGGCATGGTGATGGAGATCTCCGATCGGGTGATCGTGCTCGATCACGGCGACGTGATCGCCCGCGGCACGCCGCAGGAGATCCAGCACAACGAGGCGGTGATCGCCGCCTACCTGGGCGCGGACGAAGAGGAGCTGGCGGGATGAGCGAGGCGATGCTGGAATTTCGCGAAGTGGACGTGTTTTACGGGCCGATCCAGGCGCTGCGTCAGGTGTCGCTGCAGGTTAACGCCGGGGAGACGGTGGCGCTGATCGGCGCCAACGGCGCGGGCAAATCCACGCTGTTGATGTCGATCTTCGGCCAGCCGCGCATCGCCGGCGGGCAGATCCTGTTTGGCGGCGAGGACATCAGCCGCCGCTCCACGCACTTTGTTGCCAGCAGCGGCATCGCGCAGGCGCCGGAAGGGCGGCGCATCTTTCCGGACATGAGCGTAGAGGAGAACCTGCTGATGGGCACCATCACCGTCGGCAATCGCTACCTGGAGGAGGATTTGCCGCGCATGTTCGAGCTGTTTCCGCGCCTGAAAGAGCGGCGCAACCAGCGGGCGATGACCATGTCCGGCGGTGAGCAGCAGATGTTGGCGATCGCCCGCGCGCTGATGAGCCGGCCGAAGCTACTGCTGTTGGACGAGCCGAGCCTGGGGCTGGCGCCGATCGTGGTGCGGCAGATCTTCGGCGTGCTGCGCGAGCTGACCCGCAGCGGCATGACGCTGTTTCTGGTGGAGCAGAACGCCAACCACGCGCTGAAGCTGTCCGATCGCGGTTATGTGATGGTCAACGGCCAGATCCGCCTCACCGGCAGCGGCCAGGAGCTGTTGAACGATCCGGAGGTGAGAAAGGCCTATCTGGGCGGCGGCTGAGCGCCGCCCCACGGGCAGGGATGCCCACGTTCATCCCTCGATGGCGCTTCGTTCTTGATCATCGTAGCGCGAGCGGGCCGCTCTGAAGGAGCCGGCGGAGGAGATAATCCACGACCAGAGCGGCAGCATGTTGAGCAGCATCTCTTCCCCCGCGTCGGTGATGGTGTAAACCACGCGGGGCAGTTTTTCCTGATAATCGCAGCGCGATATCAACCCGTCCCGCTCGAGATGGCGCAGCGTCCGCGTCAGCATTCTCTGCGTCACGCCCGCTAATTGGCGGCCTATCTCGCCGTGGCGCAGCGGCCCGTGGGTACCCAGGATATGCAATACCCCCAGCGACCAACGGTTGCCCGCATGCGCGAGGATCTCACGCTTTAGCCCTTCATCGTCGTTGCTCAATGCTTCACAGAACGCCTGTGAAAATTGCAGCAGCGCTTCCCGATCGTTCGTCATATTCCTCTCCGGTATCACGCGTGTACCTAATTGAACCCGTTTTTGTCAGCTGTCAGGATGGCGCAGTGTCAAGACAGGAGGCAAGAATGAAATCCACAAATCCATCTATCAATACCGTGCTCATCCTCGGCGCCGGTGAACTGGGGCTGCCGGTATTGCGTGCGATGAGCCGGCAGGCTCGGTTACACCATGCTTTAAAAATCAGCGTGCTGCTCCGGCCGGAGGCCGCCCGCGCCGTGAGCGGCCCGCATCGTGCGCGGCGGGATGCGCTGGCGCGGCTCGGTATCGCCGTGGTGGAAGGCGATCTGCAGCAAAACGGCGTGGAGGCGCTGAGTGCGCTATTCCGTTCCTTCGACGCGGTGATCAACTGTAGCGGCTTTGTCGGCGGGGCGGGCACGCAGATAAAGATCACCCAGGCCGTCTTGCAAGCGGGCGTGGCGCGCTACTTCCCGTGGCAGTTCGGCGTGGACTACGATGTTGTCGGCAAAGGCAGCGGGCAACAGGTGTGGGATGAACAGCTCGAGGTGCGTCACCTGTTGCGTGCGCAGAAGACGACGGAGTGGGTGATTGTTTCCACGGGCATTTTCACCAGCTACCTGTTTGACTCGAGCTTTGGCGTGGTGGACGCGGCAACCAAAACGGTGCGCGCGCTGGGCGACTGGCGCTACGCGGTGACGCTGACCACTCCCGCGGACATTGGCCGGCTGACGGCCGCGATTTTTTTCCATCGGCCCGCGTTTCGCAACCAGGTAGTCTATATCGCCGGGGACACGCTGACCTACCGCGAGCTTGCCGATGTCATGCAGGCGCACTGGGGCGTTGAGGTCAACAGAGTCTTGTTGGACAAAGAGCGGCTGCAGGAGGAGGTGCGGAACCATCCGCGCGACGTCGGCGCCAAATACCGGCTGGCTTTCGCCCGCCCCGACGGCGTGGCCTGGGATAAGGCGAAAACCTTCAATGCGCGCCAGGGCATAGCCACCACCACCGCCGAGCAGTGGCTGGCGCAGCAATGGCCGATCTCTCAGGACGGTTAGTCGCCTGAGCGCCGGAATCAGAACTGGCGCTGCATCCAGCGCACGTTCAGCCGCACCAGGGCGATGATGGCGCTGGAGAGCAGCCGCAGCCCGCCGGGCATGTCGCGGCGGCGGATGTCCAGCAGCAGTACGGTGCGCACCTGCGCGCTGTCGTTCCACACCTCGTGTTCGAAGGTATCGTCCCACAGCATGAACTCCCCCTCGTGCAGCCGGTATTCGCGGCCGTCCACTTTCAGCACCGCCGCGGGTACGCCGTCGGCGCGTTTGGGCATGTCCAGCACCAGATAGCCGCGCAGAATGCCGCGAAACGGCCCGCGGTGGGGCGGCACCTGCTTGCCGGGCGCGAGGAAGGAGAGCGAGGCGGACAGTACGTCCGGCGACGAAGCGATCAGCGCCGCCAGCGTCGGGCAACGCGCCAGGTTGCGGTCAATCGGCTGGCCGTAGGCCTTCATGATGAACATGCGCCAGTCGCGCGCGTCGTTGGCGGAGATCGATTCCTGCTGGATCATGATCTCGTGAAAACGGGGAATATTGTGCAGATCGTGGGCGACGGTCAGCGCCTCTTCGCGGATCTGCCGCCATTGAGCGGTGAAACGTTCGGCGTCGGGGAACAGCGCGGCGCTGTCGAGCACTGGTTTGCCCTGAATGCGGCGATCGTAAACATTGCGCAATGCGAGCACGGACCAATCATAAATCGCAGACATAATGACCTCGCCTCAGAAAACGCCAAAGGGACACTGCGCGCGGTTCTTCGGCGCGGCGCGTCCTGTGTGGCGGCCGGAGGGGAAGAGCGGCAGGAAAAATTGGTACGCTTCAAGAGATTAGCACAGCATTTGTGCAACCGTGTGTCTGCGAATGTGTCGAAATGCGGCGAAAAAAACCACACAATTAAAGTGTGACGCGTATCGCATTTAGCGGGCCGGTTGGTTAAAATATCGCTACTTGCCCGCACCTGTCCGGATTTTGTTTACCATGGAACACGCTCCCGTTTCGCGCTCAACCGCCTGGTTGCGCGTGGTTATCCTCGCCGTCTCGGCCTTTATCTTCAACACCACCGAATTTATCCCGGTCGGTCTGCTGAGCGATATCGCCGCCAGCTTCTCGATGCAAACCGAACAGGTCGGCCTGATCATTACCATTTATGCCTGGATCGTCGCCGCCGCCTCGTTGGCGTGCATGCTGCTGACCAGCAAAATTGAGCGCCGCAAGCTGCTGATCGGCGTGTTCATGCTGTTTATCGCCAGCCACGTGCTGACCGCCGTGGCCTGGGACTTCACCACGCTGGTTATCTCGCGCGCCGGCGTGGCGCTGGCGCACTCGGTGTTCTGGTCGATCACCGCCTCGCTGGCGATCCGCGTGGCGCCGCCGGGCAAGAAAGCCCAGGCGCTGAGCCTGCTGGCGGGGGGCACCGCGCTGGCGATGGTGCTCGGCCTGCCGCTCGGGCGGGTGGTGGGGCAGTTGCTCGGTTGGCGCATGACCTTTATCGGCATCGCGGTGTGCGCCACCCTGGCGCTGGTGCTGCTGTGGCGCCTGCTGCCGGTACTGAAAAGCGAGCATTCCGGCTCGCTGGCCAGCGTGCCGCTGCTGTTCAAACGCCCGGCGCTGGTGGCGCTGTACATGCTGACTATCATCGTGGTGACGGCGCACTTCACCGCCTACAGCTACATCGAGCCGTTTATCCAGACCGTGGCCGGGCTGTCGGAGAACTTCACCACGCTGATGCTGCTGCTGTTCGGCGCCGCCGGCATCGTCGGCAGCCTGCTGTTCAGCCGCTACAGCGAGCGGTTTCCTTCCGGCTTCTTTATCGGCGCCATCGTGCTGTTGGCCTTGAGCCTGCTGCTGCTGTTGCCGGCCGCCGGCAGCGAAAGCCACCTGACGGTGCTGTGCATCTTCTGGGGCATGGCGATCATGGCGATCGGCCTGTCGATGCAGGCCAAAGTGCTGAGCCTGGCGCCGGACGCTACCGACGTGGCGATGGCGATTTTCTCCGGCCTGTACAACTTCGGCATCGGCAGCGGCGCGCTGCTGGGCAACCAGGTGAGCCTGCATCTGGGCATGGGCAACATCGGCTTCGTCGCCGCGCCGCTGGCGCTGATCGCTCTCGGCTGGTGCCTGCTGAGCGTCTATCGCAGCGAACGGCTGCAGCAGCACCACAGTCGTTAATCCACCGATTCGGGATGCCGCTGCGGCATCCCGCGCTGCATTTTCCTGCTATAAAACAGGCTGCTGCAGCGTTTTATGCTTAACTTTTTTTCATAGTCTGCTAATTAAAAATTTAACTCCGACGCCGCTTCGCTAGCATAGAAAGTCATCAAAAATGTTAATGCGAGGTTAACGGTGAGTGAATCTGTAGCGGCGTCGCCGATCCATGCGCGGGATTTGGCGGCCAGAATTGACGCCTTGCCCGCGTCGGCCGGCCTGTGGCGCTTTATCATTCTGCTGTCGCTGGGCGGCTTTTTCGAACTCTACGATCTGTTCCAGACCGGCTATATCAGCACCGGCCTTATCGCCGACGGCATTTTCCACACCGGCGCGCAGGGCGTCTTCGGCGTGTCGGATCAGGCGGCCTTTGCCTCCGCCACCTTTCTCGGCCTGTTCGTCGGCGCCAGCCTGCTGAGCCCGTACGCCGATCGCTTCGGCCGGCGTGCCACCTTTATGTTCGCCCTGATCTGGTATGGCGCGTTCTCGCTGCTGCTGGCGTTTCAACAGCAGGCGGAATGGGTGATCTTTCTGCGTTTTCTGGTGGGCGTTGGGCTCGGTATCGAGCTGGTGACCATCGACACTTACCTGACGGAATGGGTCCCCGCGCACTTGCGTACCCGGGCTTTCGCCTTCGCGTTCTTCGTGCAGTTTCTGTCGGTGCCGGCGGTGGCGCTGATGTCCTGGTGGCTGGTGCCGCAGACGATTTGGGGCCTGAGCGGCTGGCGCTACGTGGTGATCGCCGGCGCGCTGGCTTCGCTGGTGATCTGGCTGGTGCGCAAGGGGCTGCCGGAGTCGCCGCGTTGGCTGGTGCAGCAGCGGCGCTATGCGCAGGCCCGGCAGGTGATGCGGGACATGGAACGGCGCTGCGGCGTGGCGGTCACGGATTTTCCGTCGCGCCCGGTGGACGATGCCGAGGGGGCGCCGCTGCGCGGCCGCTTTCGCGACATCTGGGCGCCGCAGTATCGCGATCGCACGCTGATGCTGGTGGTGATGAACTTCTTTCAGGCCATCGGCTTCTTCGGCTTCGGCAACTGGCTACCGGCGCTGCTGTCGGGCAAGGGCGCTTCGGTCACCCACAGCTTGCTGTACGCTTTCTTCATCACGCTGGCTTACCCGCTGGGCTCGCTGCTGTGCAGCTTCTACGCCGACAAGATGGAGAACAAGTGGCAGATCGTGTTGTCCTGCCTGGTGACGGTGATCTTCGGCTCGCTGTTCGCACTGCAGAACAACCCGCTGTGGCTGATCCTGTGCGGTTTCTTCATCACCTGGTCCAACGCCTGGCTGACCTACAGCTACCACTCTTACCAGTCCGAGATTTTCCCGACCCATATCCGCGCCCGCGCCGTCGGCTTCTGCTACTCCTTCAGCCGGCTGTCGACGGTGTTCAGCAGCATCATCATCGGCATTATCTTGCAGTACGGCGGTTCGTTGGGGGTGATCGCGTTTATCGTCGCCAGCATGCTGATCGTGATGCTGGTGATCGGGCTGTTCGGCCCGAAAACGCGCGGCATCGATCTGGAAAACATCTGACGTTTTGCGCCGGCGGTGACGCCGGCTGCTTCAGCAAAAAAATTCGCGATCATGCGAAAATTATTCCGTTATCACTGCCTTTGCGCCTGCCGTACTGTTAACCCGCACAAAATCCAATTCGATACCGAGCGGGGAACACGTCATGAGCACCCTTACCGCGCCCGATGGCGCACGCATTTTCTATAAGGATTGGGGCCGCGGCCAGCCGATCCTGTTCTCCCACGGTTGGCCGCTGTCCGCCGACGCCTGGGACAACCAGCTGCTGTTTTTCGGCCAGAGCGGATTCCGCGTGATTGCCCACGATCGCCGCGGCCACGGCCGTTCCGATCAAACCTGGCACGGCAACGACATCAACCAATACGCCGACGATCTGGCTCTGCTGATCGAAACGCTGGATCTGCGCGATCTGATCCTGGTCGGCCATTCCACCGGCGGCGGCGAAGTGGCGCGCTACATCGGCCGTCACGGCAGCGATCGGGTGGCGAAGGTGGTGCTGGTCGGCGCCGTGCCGCCGCTGATGCTGCAAACGCCGGTCAACCCTGAGGGCACGCCGATGGCGGCCTTCGACGGCATTCGCAGCGGCGTGGCGGGCAACCGCTCGCAGTTCTTCAAAGATTTGGCGGTGCCGTTCTATGGCCTCCACTGCGACGAGGTGGAGAGCAATGCGGGGCTGATCGACCACTTCTGGCTGATGAGCATGCAGGGCGGCGTGAAAGGGCAGTACGAGTGTGTGCGCGCGTTCTCCGAAGTGGATTATACCGCCGATCTGCTGGCGATCGACAAGCCGACGCTGCTGGTGCACGGCGATGCCGATCAGATCGTGCCGATCGGTGCCTCGGCGCTGAAAGCCGCTAAGCTTATGCAACAGGCGGAGCTGAATGTTTACGCCGGCGGTTCTCACGGTTTGGCGCAGGTCGATCCCGATCGCTTCAACGCCGATCTGCTGGCCTTCATCCAGAATTCGCCGTTTTAAGGGGGCGCGATGAACCTGACTGCTATCGCCGCCCGCTGCGTACAGCGGCTGCATGCGCCCGCGGTGCGCTGGCTGCTGCTGCTCGCGATTTGTACCGCCTATATTCAGGGCGGATTGGTCAAGGCGTTGAACGTTGAGGGTGCCATCGCCGAAATGACCCACTTCGGCCTGCAGCCGGCGGCGCTGTTCGCCGTGCTGGTGACGCTGCTGGAACTGGCGGCGTCGGCGCTGATCCTGAGCGGTTTTTATCGCTGGCTCGGCGCGTTGGCGCTGGCCGGTTTTACCCTGATGGCGACGCTGATGGCCAATCCGTTCTGGCAGTTCGACGGGGCGGAGCGCGGCCAGATGATGAACGGATTTTTTGAACACCTCGGGCTGGCCGGCGCGCTGTTGCTGGTGGCATTTAACGATTTGAAGGAGCGAACGGATGGCTGAACAGACGGAAAACAAGGCGGCGGCGGGCGGCTTCGCGCCGCTGAAAATCCCATTATTTGCGGTGCTGTGGGGCGCCACGGTGCTCGGCAACGTCGGCAGCTTTATGCGCGACGTCGCCAGCTCGTGGCTGATCACCGACCTGTCGAGCAACCCTTCGGCGGTGGCGCTGATGCAGACCGCCGCTACGCTGCCGGTGTTCCTGCTGGCGATCCCGGCCGGGGTGCTGTCGGACATTCTCGATCGGCGACGCTTTCTGATCTTCGTGCAAATTCTGCTGGCCTGCGTCAGCGGCAGCCTGTTGCTGCTGTCGCAGACCGGCGCGCTGACGGTGGAATACCTGCTGGCGCTGACCTTCGTCGGCGGTATCGGCGCGGCGCTGATGGGGCCGACCTGGCAGGCGATCGTGCCGGAGCTGGTGCCGCGCGCCGAGCTGAAAAACGCTGTGGCGCTGAACTCGCTGGGCATCAACATCGCCCGCTCCATCGGCCCGGCGGCCGGCGGTCTGCTGTTGGCCAGCTTCGGTGCCGGCGCGGCCTACGGCGCGGACGTGATGAGCTATGTGCTGGTGATCGCGGCGCTGCTGTGGTGGAAGCGGCCGAAGGCCGAGGACAGCGGGCTGTCGGAGCATTTCTTCGGCGCCTTCCGCGCCGGGCTGCGCTATGCCCGTTCCAGCCGCGAGCTGCACGTGGTGCTGCTGCGGGCGGCGGTGTTCTTCGCCTTCTCCAGCTCGGTCTGGGCGCTGTTGCCGCTGGTGGCGCGCCGCATGCTGGGCGGCAGCGCCGGTTTCTACGGCGTTCTGCTAGGGGCGGTAGGCGCCGGGGCGATCCTTGGGGCTATTGTGCTGCCGCGTCTGCGCCAGCGGCTGAATGCCGACGGGCTGGTGTTGCTGGCGGCGGTGCTGACGGCGGCGGTAATGGCGGCCCTGTCGCTGGCGCCGCCGCAGTGGCTGGCGGTGGTGCTGCTGCTGGTGCTGGGCGCCGGCTGGATTATCGCGCTGACCACGCTTAACGGCGCGGCGCAGGGCGTGCTGCCCAACTGGGTGCGTGGCCGTGGTCTGGCCATTTACCTGATGGTGTTCAACGGCGCGATGGCGGCGGGCAGCCTGCTGTGGGGACTGGTGGCGCAGGAGCTGGGCGTGGCCGCCACGCTGCTGGTCGGCGGCGTCGGCCTGTTGGCGGCGGGGCTGCTGTTCCACCGCCTACGTCTGCCGACCGGTGAGGCCGATCTGCAGCCGTCGAACCATTGGCCGGAGCCGTTGGTTAACACGCCGGTTGAAAACGATCGCGGCCCGGTCATGATCCAGGTGGAGTACCGCATCCGCGAACAGGACCGGCCGCAGTTCTTGCGCACGCTGCTGATGCTGGAACGGGCGCGCCGCCGCGATGGCGCTTACGCCTGGGGCATCACCGAGCACACCGGCGATCCGGAATGCATCATGGAGTGGTTCCTGGTGGAGTCCTGGGCGGAGCACCTGCGGCAGCACCAGCGGGTGTCGCACGCCGACGCCGACCTGCAGCAGGAGGCGCTGCGCTTCCACATTGGCCCTGAGAAACCGGTGGTGCATCACTTCCTGTCGCTCGACCGGCGTCAGGTGAAGCATTAACTGCACGGCCAGGCGGCGAGAAGGTGCTATGCTTTTGGTCGGTTCGGCGGCGCGGCCGCCGTAAGACGAATGTAGTCAGCACAGGGAGACACATTGATGACGGCACCTTCTGCTTTTGCCCGCGAGCTTGGGCTGCGCTATCCGATCGTTCAGGGGCCGATGAACGGCGCGTCGCCGCCGGCGTTGGCGGTGGCGGTGAGCAACGCCGGGGCGCTGGGATCGTGCGCGGCGGCGCTGTTTTCACCGGCGGTGATCCTCGAACGGGTGCAGCAGATCCGCGCGCAGACCGCCGCGCCGTTCAACATCAATCTGTTTCTGCTCGATGAGCAGCACCCGGATCTCGCCGAGCTCAAGCGCGCCCAGCACCTGCTGCGGCCGTTCCGCGAAGCGCTGGGGCTGAGTGAGCCTCCCATGCCGACCCAATTCGCCGAAAACAACCGCGACCAGATCGCGGCCCTGTTGGAGGCGGCGCCGCCGGTGGTCAGCTTCACCTTCGGCGTGCTGCCGCGCGCCACGGTCACGCAGTTCAAGAAGGCCGGCTCGCGGGTGATCGGCACCGCCACCACGGTGGCGGAAGCCCGCGCCTGGGAAGAGGCGGGCGCCGACTTCGTGTGCGTCTCGGGCTCTGAGGCGGGCGGCCACCGCCCGACCTTCCTCGGCGACATTGAGCAATCCTGCGTCGGCCTGATGGCCCTGCTGCCGCAGGTGGTGGCGGCGGTGAAGATCCCGGCGATCGCCGCAGGCGGCATCATGAACGGGCGCGGCATCGCAGCGGCGCAATTGCTGGGCGCGCAGGCGGCGCAGCTGGGCACCGCGTTCCTGTGCAGCCCGGAGTCGGGCATCGCCGAAGCCTGGCGGGCGGCGCTGCGCAACGCCGGCGATGACAGCACGCGCCTGACGCGCGCCTTCAGCGGCCGCCCGGCGCGCGGCATCGTCAATGATTTCATGCGGCAGATGCGCGCGGAAGAGGCGCAGATCCTGCCTTATCCGGTGCAGAACGCGCTCACCGGCGATATCCGCCAGGCGGCGGCCAAGGCCGGGCGCGGGGAGTTTATGTCGCTGTGGGCCGGGCAGGGCGTGGGCCTGGCGCGGCCGATGCCGGCGGCGGAGCTGGTCGCCACCCTGGCGGCGGAGCTGGAGGCGGTGTGACCTCGTCTGCGCGATTTGGGGGGAGCAACGGAGCCAAAACCGTCGTTTTCTGACCCTGGGCTGGACTGAAAACCAATCTGGCGCGGAATTAGCCACCAAAGAAAACGTCCAGCAAACACTCGGTTGCTGGACGCTGCTTAAAACTCACTTATCGAAGGCACCGGTAATTACTCAATACCGTATTTTTTCTCGGTTACGAATGCGGGTTCTTTCCAGTTCGGTCCCTTCTTACACCCAGAACCATAAGTTCTAGCTGAAAAAACCTGACCACTATCCTCAAGCTTTTTTGTCTCATGGATTAGCTTGATGTTATAAGATTCATACTTCTCAGCAGCTTTATGCCGGCCAAAAAACCGGTCCATTGATGGATACGCTATACCGTTTTCTCCACGACTTACCAGAAATAAAATAACATCGGCCATATCTTCATTTTTAACCATTTCATCAAAATCAATCATTTAAACACCTCGATATTTATTTCTGCGGATTCAACGCTTCAGGCGTATACAAAAGAGTTTCATCAGAACTCAACCTATAGTCTTCCAACGTCGCCGTATGGGTGTTGTTCCAGACTTCGTAGTCATTTTCGGGAACCGTACTATCTGCGATCCCCAGAGCACGATAACGCTCAAGTTCCCTGACTTCATGGGTGTAGTAACGTTTGTCGGTGTCAGTCGCCTGTAGTTCACCCTTCAGGATTTTCTCCAAACGATCGATCATTACCGCATTTTCCGCTGACGCCCCAAACCGCCCGGTATGCAGCTTCACTTTATCCACGCCGGCGCGGTCAATGATGGCGGTTTTCCAGTCCAGATTCTGAATTGGGCCACCGGCCTTGTCCGTGTTGTAGTCGCGACCACTGTATTGCCCTTTAGCGTTGGTTTCACCATAGATACCACTGAGCATGACATAGACTGGCTCAACGCCGGTCCCCGTTGCATCAGGCTGCCAGTAGATAAAATCCTGCAGTGGCAGGTCGCCTGCCGGAAAGGTCGTCGTGACGATACTGTCGGCCTGCTTTATCTCTGTACCGGTATGCACCGGCGTTACCGGCGCTGCAGGCGCAGGATTGCCGGTATGCCACGGCCCCGACGGGGCGGTGCCCGGGTTTATCAAAATGGTTCGCCCCGGCGCACCGGCCACCGCCGGCAAGGTGATCCGGTCCAGGCCGGTTGTTTCATCGCGAACCGGCCGATACACCGGCACGGTAGCGGAGACGCCGCCCGTTCCTGTTTTGACCAGTATTACCTCTTGCTGGCCGTTATTCCCCCGGCGAATAAACCCGCGCACCGGTAAATCGACCGTGGTCATTTCCGGCTGAATCGGTGTTTTCCCTGCGGCAAACAGTTGAGCCTGCGCAGCAAACATCTCAATGTCGCGCCCTGGAACCCGGTCGCTCCCCTCACCGGCTTTCCCCGGCCAGAATCCGACAACGAAGGCGCCGACTGCCGGGCCTGCAGCACTGACCGTGGCAATCCGGGAAACTTCCACCGCGCCGCGCCACACTGCGCTGGATACCCAGCCGGCCAGCTCACTGACGGTGGTCATCACGCTGTTGACCCATGTCGATAATTGTACCATACCGCCCGCACGGTTGAGCACCATGACCCCGGCGGTGGCCATCGCGGCATTGGCCGCTTTTATCATGCCGGGTGTATAGACCGGGGCGTCCAGTACGCCGGCTTTGGCGAACAGCGCTTTCCGTGCTGCTTCAGTCTTGCGTGCTGCTTCAGCCTTACGGGCCTCTTCGGCTTTGCGGGCTTCTTCAGCTCGACGGGCTTCCTCTGCTTTGCGAGCTTCTTCAACTCGACGGGCCTCCTCGGCTTTGCGGGCCTCTTCTGCCTTGGCCTTTGCCTCCGGAGTTTTGGCAGCAAGTTCCGTCTTAAGCTGGTTGATGCCATCATCGCTGAGGCCGCGCTTTTCCAGTTCGCTGATCAACACGCTCAGCACATACCGGTTTTGCTCGGTGTCTGCCATTAACCCGTAAAGCGTTTTCACCCCATTCCTGAAATCGCCGCGGTCGAGCTGGGCAAACGCTGGATTATACGTATCGGGTGCAGAGTGTCGGTATAAGGCGATTTGTAATGCGCGCCGCTCTTCCTCCGTGAGTTTCATGAAATGCGCCATTTTTTTGCGCAGATACATCAGATTTTTAAAGTTTTCTTTTGAAAACGCAGACGGCGGTGCGGTCACCATACCCGGGATATTGATTAACGGATATAGGACGTTGGGCAGACTATGATTAAACCGCGTCGCCGTGTTTCTGACGGTCACCTGCAGTGGCAGTTTTGCGCCGAACAGGTTGCCGCGCAGGTTGTTTTCGTTTTTCCTCATGGAATTCAACAACACACGGTCATTTTTCCAGTATTTGCAGTTTTCTCGCCCACAAACGGGGCAATGGTCATTATCGGACTTGTTCAGATACTCATCCAACACCGTACTGAATCCGATACCCAGCGTTTGACCGGACGGGTCAGGACGTGGTTCCAGTCGGTTTTGAACACCCATGCGGGAGATATCGGGGGCCGAATAAATATTAATGTTTGTGCCCCCGACAGGACCGGTCGGATTGGTATCATAGCCCAATCCATTCAATCGACCGGTTTCCTGGGGGCTAAAACCACTGTATACCCCCGGCAACTGACCGTTGCCAACGGCCCCTGACCCGGCATTGAGTTGCGGAGGTGGGTCAGAAAGCACCACCATTTCTTCTTCAGCAATATCTTGCGGCATTTTTTCATCCTTGTTTCATGGGGTTACACAGCGAACCAGCCAGACGACTGTTGCTGATTTACTTCTGCGCGAGTGCCTTTTCCAGCGTTACCAGTCGTGTTTCCAGCTCGATACGGGCTTTGCGCTCTGCATTACATTCGGCCTCTCGGAGCGCTCGTTCTTCCTTAAGCGCCTCAACCAGCAACGCCACTACGCCGTTGATATTGATGCTGCGGGCATCTTTCAGTACGCTGCCGTCATTGAGTTTCAGCTCGGTCTGGGCAACGGATTGGGGGAGAACCTCTTCCACTTCCTGTGCAATCACGCCGGCTTCCGGCACGCCCTGTTTGAGGTAGGTGTAGCCGCCGATGTTGGCCAGCTTGTCCAGGGCGCCGTCGATTGAGGTTATTTCCGTTTTCATACGGACGTCAGAGCTGATGTTCCACCCGCCGCCGGTGACGGCATAGCCGTCTTCTTTGAAAACGAACCAGCTATTTTTATTGCCGTCACTCACGTTAATGACCAGCTCGTTGTACTTCACATGGTCGTGATGATAAATTTTTACGTGTTTGTTACCTGGATTAGGTAAATAAAGCCCGTTGGTAATGGACTCCTGCGATTTATCGACATTCTCAGGCGGGCTTGCAGTGAACCAGCCGTGAGCGTTGCGTTTGGTCAGTTGCCCAACAGACAGCTCGGCATTGGGTTTGACCCGGAGTTCATTCCAGTTTCCCTGCCAATCGCGGTAAGAGAGCAGGCCATAATCCTCTTTGCCGGCGACCACGCGTGACCCCATCAACATGGCCGTAGTGACGTTACCGCTGGTGAAGTCGGTATGTACGGCAGCCGCATCATAGACCTGCCCATTAATAAGTGGGGCTGGACCGGTGGTCGCGGTGGAGATGCCGGCATTATGCGACACCATCGCCCCGCCGGAGATATCTACGCCGTTGCGCAGAGCCACCCGACCGGAAACCAGATTGAACGAGAAGGGGCGCAGCGTGTTCCACTGCCCGTCCTGGGCCTGCCCGTTTGGTGTGGTCAGGGCATAAAAATCTTTGCCATCGTTACGCAACATCACGCCGGTGTTGCCGTTGGCCAGTCGAAAGCCGTTGGCAGATTTTGAGACGATTTCACCGTCGCTGACGACCCGTTTGCGCAGTGTAGTCAGCGACTTTAGTTCGGTGATGTCGTCGTTGACGCCACTCTGTACCTGGGCATTTTTCTTTTGTTCAGCCATGATAATTCCTCGGTTTATTAATAAGTTCCTGCCATAGAAATGGCACATGGTAACGCTTTACAGACAGTTAACGACGCTGCACATTTAAGGCGAGGATGGTTAAAAATCACGAAAACTGTATGCATGAACAGTAGGTTATGAGCATCAGGAATAGATATCAAATGATAATGAATATCATTTGCTGTGTGATGGATGAGACAAGAAAGAAGAACGGATGATTTCTGGCGATGACGTGATAACTTTTTAATTTATAGATTAATAGTCATTTAAATTGACTGCTTAAGTGCGTTTGTTGTTCCGTTGCTCCCCACACCCATTTACTGCTTTGGCGATATGGGAACCGCGCAAAAAACGCCAGCGGCAGGCCTGAAAAGAAATAAACAGTCCGGCGTAAAGGCCGGACTGCGGGTTTGCCTTGGCTAGACGAGAATATCGGCGGAAGCGTCGACATGCCCAACGATTTTGACAAGGAAATCAGGTAATTGATTGCCGGAGAGATTGATGGCCAGATCGGTGACATTCTGCTGCGCGTCATAATTCAGCGCCGCTTCATACAACGAGCCGCTTAAACTATCCACGAAGTGCAGCTCGCTCCCGTCGGCCTTAGCCGTCTGGTTGAGCCACGACAGATCGATTTTATCCACCGCCGTCTGGAAATCGCGGATCCAATCCGGCGCGGCGGCTTGGCTGTCGCCGGCTTCGCGGAAGACGAAGGTGTCCGCGCCTGCATTGCCCCAGAGCTGATCGGCGCCGCCGGCACCGTAAATGATGTCGTTGCCTGCACCGCCTTTTAGCGTATTGTTCAGCGCGTTGCCCACTAAAATGTCTGCGCCGCTGCCGCCGATGATATTTTCAATCTGTGCGCCGTAGGCGATGGCGATATTTGCCTTCAAGCCGCCCACATCAGAGAATGCGCCTTCGTTAATGTTGATGCGCTGATCCTGGCTGTAGCCTGAAAAATCCAGCGTGTCATTGCCGCCGGCATCCCAGATAGCCGCCACGATTTTGTCCGTGGACGCCTTAACGCTCAGAAAGTCTCTGTCCGTATTCGAGTTGAAACCATAGGTGGTATCGCCGGTGCGCGTGGTGGTATTCGCGCCGTAAAGCTTCTGTATGGCGGTAATATCATCCAGCTGCGGCCCTGATGGCCAAACGCCTTTATAGTCAGCGCTGGTGTATTGTTCGTTAAAATAGCTCATCAAAGAATATTGATGGTCGTCTTCATAATACTTCGCCGAGTTGGCGTAGGTGGGGTAGGTGGCATTTGACGCATCATAATTGCCGGGATGAGAAAGCCCCAACGCATGCCCTATTTCATGAGTCAGCGTATCCCTGGCGTAGTTATTGGTTTGCGGATTGGAGGCGTCGTAGCCGTTATTGCCGCTGATCCAAATGGTGCTTTTGAGATTGCTCTGCGTACTTTCATACGAGGTGTAATTACCCCCGCTGGCCGCCTTATAAAAACCAAACTTGATATCTGCATTTTTCGCGTCGTTGCCTTTAACCTCGGTGAACGTGATGTTGGCCACATCCGACCAGGATTGCAATGAAAGCTTGGTTTGGGCTTGCTGGGCGGCGGTAAGCTGCGCGGCGCCCGTCTTGTCGCTGTCGGTATAGACGGGGAAAGAGTAGGTCAAGGTAGCCGCATGGTCGGTCACGCCTTTGCCATTGGCGGAATAATGGCTCCTCAGCAGCAGATCTGAAACCTCTTGCGTGGTATATGACGGTTTACTGCTCCCCGCGTGATCGCCTCTTTCATAACGGGTTAAATAATCGGAAATCTTATCGGTCGCTAATGACATATCAAACTCCTTTGGACGTTGACAATATTGCACCTAACGCTCTATATGCTCGTACACAGGTTTGAAAATCAGGGGTAATTAATGTGATATCATTGGCTTGCCTCCTTGGTCCGGCTTGAATATTGCGTTCAAGCGGAATATATCCTTATCATTAATCACGGTGAGGAATTAATTGTGTACTGTGATTGAGTTAAAGCAGTATAAACACAATTATTTTATTAATGAGTTATTCTTATATGAATCTTTTACATAAGATATGCGTAAAAGGCGTGCTCAAATAACCAGGTGGAATTAAATTTTTATTTAATATTACACTGTAATTGGCTCGCGAAATTTACGTGATTGATTTATCTTTTTGCTTTTATTTAATTTTTATCTATGAATGGCGGCGAGTACCCGCCATTGCCGCAATGCATATGGGCGGCTACTCGCCGGCGCTCGGCATTAATTGAGTACGGGATTATTAAGGGCGTCCGCGTACACCGATTAACTTACCTGATACTTAAAAACTGTAGGTGCCCTGCGCCAGCACGAAGTTCATGTTTTTCAGCCCGGCATGTTGCTGCAGGCTGTTGCTGACGTCGAAGTAGACGTAGGCCACCTTGAACTGAAGATCGCTGCGCGGTGTCCAGGTCGTTTCAACCTGATACTGGTTGCCGATAAAGCGCGAGCCCTGCGCGCTGCCCTTCACCGGGCGCATTGGCCCGAGGTAGAAGGCATCCTCGCGGCGTTGCCGCCACAACGCGTCCCAGCTGAAGTCGATGGCCAGGGTTTGCCACGGCATAATCGTGACCGAAGGATGGATGGCGATCAGGTTAGCCGGCGCCACCAGCCCGTTCTCGGTCAGGTAGGGCAGCTTGGGGTACATGGCGTTAAAGGTGTTGAGCTGCCCATCGTGACCGTTTTTATCGCCGCTGGCGATGCCAATCTTGCCGCCGAAGCGCGGTTGCCAGCGCCAGTCGTTGACCGTATAGCCGGCGTGCGCCGACGCCGACCAGGCGCGGATGTCACGCTGTTCTACGCTGCCGAACTGCCAGGCGGCTTCATTATCCCAGTCGAACCCCTGTGCCGCGCCGAAAATGCGTGCGCCGACGGTATAGCGCCGCTCTTGCCCGCTGAGCTGCGCGTAGTGGACGTCGTGATCCTCAAAGCCGAAGGTGTAGAGATCGAGCGAGGAGGCCAGCGCTGCCAGCGGCGTGGTGCCGTACAGCCCCCAGACCTTTTGGCTGTTGTCAGTATCGTCGTCGAAACTGCCGGTTTTGAGGGTGACGGGATGGCCGATAAAGGCGTCGAGGCGGTTTTTATCCTTGGCCCAGCTGGCGCGGATAGCATCGAAGGAACGGCGCACGTTGGGGCCGTCGCGGGTGCCCAGCAGGTGCAGCGAGCCCAGCGCAATCTCCTGGCGGCCGATCCGCAGGGTGCCGAGGCCGTAGGCGGTGGGCAGTTTTAAGTCCACATAGCCCTGGCCGAGGTAGGCATGATCTTCGTCAGTCGGCTTGCGCCCGCGGTCGCGCGGGGTGGCCAGCGACGATCCCACCTGCACATAGGCGCCGACATAGTCGCCGTAGTCGAGGCGCGCGCCAACCAGCAAGCGCTGCATGAAAGTGTCGTCGCGTCCGCCGTTCAGATCCCGCTGATCCGTCCATTCATAGCGCTCGCGCAGTGAACCGTCGAAAGACAACGTGGCCGCATCGCCCAACGGGATGTTTTTCCAGGGGGAAGCGGCGGGCTCCGCCGCCAGCGCGGGTAGCGTGGAGAACAGCAACAGTGCGGGTAGCGTGCGTTTCATCATGGATATCCGAAGAAAAGAGCGCGCCGCAGCGCGCCTTGGGTTTATTTAGCCGTCTGGTGAATTTCGGCGATGTAGCCGCCGGGGAAACTCACCAGCGCCGAGGCGCGGCGTTCCGCCGCCGTCGAATGCCACAGCACCTGCGCGCCGCTGGCCGTCGCTTTGGCCAGCGTGGCCGACAGATCGTCGACGCCATAGCCGGTGCGCTCATGGCCGAACGGATAAGGCAGATGCCCGTCGGTGACGAAAATGCGCGTTTTGCCGAAGTGGGAGTCCAGCTCGATCTGGCGGACCTTGCCGTTGTCGCTGCGGCCGATCGCCGTATCGCTGACCTGTTCGTCGCTCACGACCTTGCCGTGTGAGAACGCCTGGTAGCTTTTCAGGAAATCGTCGACGCGGTAGGCGGAGAGATACAGGCGGTTTTCCGGCACGCTCAGCAGCGGCTTGTAGTCAGGCGCCTTGGTGTGCCAATAGAGCTGCATGTTGACGCCGCCGGGCCATTGGATCACCGCGTCGCGGCCGATCGGATCGTCGAAAGGCGCAACCTGCACATCGGCGCCGGCGGCCCTGGCCTGCCGGATGGCGGCGTCCATATCCCTGACCAGAAAACCGTTGCGCTCGGCGCCGAACGGGTACGGGATCGGCGTTTTGAAATCGAACACCGAGAAGCTGCCGGCCGGCGTCAGTATCAGCTGGGAATAGGTTTCACTCGGCGTGGGCGTGACGTTGACCAGCACGCGTTCGGTACTGGTGCCGCCGAAGGTTTTCAGGATGCTGTCGACAAAGGCGTCCATCTTGCCGCGTTCGACGTAGACATGGGTGGTGTCATATTGCGGCCCCACGGCAAGAGGCGCCGTATCGGCCGCCCATGATACGGCAGGGAGCAGTAGCGCAAGGGCCGATATCCTCAGCCGACGAGAAGAAATGCCGATAATATGTTGCATGATGACCTCCAGGTAGCGGTTATTTTCCTGAGTGAAGCGTAATTTCCTATGAGCTTTCCCGTCGGCTGAAAAATAAAAACGAAAAACGCAATGTGCGTCGTGAAAAATTAAATAAGGGCGATGTTCTGGCGCCTAAGCGAATATCGCGCAGGTGCAAAATATCTCTTTTTATGGGCGTAGAACGGTGGGGCGCCTTTGCCGGCTCAGCCCGCTATCGCTAAGGAATGGCGGTGGTCATGAGGCCCGCTTCGCCGCGTGTTGAGGTGAATCGAGGATAATCCATAACGGTGTTCTCCTAGATGGGATATATCGCATGAGCCAGCTGAGTTTACGGTCTTCATTGCCGTCTAAATATAAATACAGCATTAAAAGAATTGCCGCCCATCAAATTTTTATATGACTTGTTGAGTAAATACGAATAAGCGGGGAAAGAGAATATCGCGGCGCCTGACAGGGCTGACGTGGAGCGGAAGCGGTGTTGATCTCGGGAGAAAAAACGGCCCGCCGAAGCAGGCCGTTGGGGGGACGTTACGCCAGATCGAAACGATCGAGGTTCATCACTTTGTTCCAGGCGGCGACGAAGTCGTGGGCGAACTTCTCCTGCGCGTCGGCGCTGCCGTAGACTTCGGCCAGCGCGCGCAGCTGCGCGTGCGAACCGAACACCAGATCGACGCGGGTGCCGGTCCACTTGACCGCGCCGCTGCGGCGATCGCGGCCTTCGAACAGGCCGTCTTCACCGATCGGATGCCAGGTGGTGCCCATGTCGAGCAGGTTGACGAAGAAGTCGTTGGTCAGCGCCTGCGGCCGCTGGGTGAACACGCCGTGCTGCGTGCCGCCAACGTTGGCGCCGAGCACGCGCAGCCCGCCGACCAGCACCGTCATTTCCGGCGCGGTCAGGGTCAGCAGCTGCGCCTTGTCGACCAGCAGCGTTTCGGCCGGCACGCGGTATTTACCCTTCAGGAAGTTGCGGAATCCGTCGGCGAGCGGCTCCATCGCCTCGAAGGAGTCCACGTCGGTCTGTTCCTGCGAGGCGTCCATGCGGCCTGGGGCGAACGGCACCGTCAGGGCGAAACCGGCGTTCTTCGCCGCCTGTTCCACGCCCGCCGCGCCGGCCAGCACGATCAGATCCGCCAGCGAGACGCGCTTGCCGCCGGTCTGGGCATCGTTGAAGGCGCGTTGGATGCTCTCCAGCTTGGCCAGCGTCGCGGCGAGCTGCGCAGGTTGGTTGACCGCCCAGTCCTTTTGCGGCGCCAGGCGAATGCGCGCGCCGTTGGCGCCGCCGCGTTTGTCGGAACCGCGGAAGCTGGAAGCCGAAGCCCAGGCGGTGGAGACCAGCGCGGACACCGGCAGGCCGGAAGCCAGCACGGCGTTTTTCAGCGCGGCGATGTCCTGCTCGTCGATCAGCGGATGATCGACCGCTGGGATCGGATCCTGCCAAATCAGCTCTTCCTGCGGCACTTCCGGGCCGAGGTAGCGCGCGCGCGGCCCCATATCGCGGTGGGTCAGCTTGAACCAGGCGCGGGCGAAGGCGTCGGCCAACTCTTCCGGATGCTCATAGAAACGGCGCGAAATCTTCTCGTAGGCCGGATCGAAGCGCAGCGACAGGTCGGTGGTCAGCATGGTCGGGCGGCGTTTCTTGTTGGGATCGAAGGCGTCGGGAATGGTTTCACCTATGTCTTTCGCTACCCACTGATGCGCCCCGGCCGGGCTTTGGCTCAGCTCCCATTCGTATTCGAACAGGTGGCGGAAGAAGTCGTGGTTCCACTGGGTCGGGGTGGTGGTCCAGGTGACTTCCAGGCCGCTGGTGATGGCGTCTTTGCCAACGCCGGTGCCGAAGGTGCTGTGCCAGCCGAGGCCCTGCGACTCCAGCCCGGCGGCCTCCGGATCGGCGCCGACGTTAGACGCCGGGCCGGCGCCGTGGGTCTTGCCGAAGGTGTGGCCGCCGGCGATCAGCGCCACGGTTTCTTCGTCGTTCATCGCCATGCGGGCGAAGGTTTCACGGATGTCGCGTGCGGCGGCCACCGGATCGGGATTGCCGTCCGGGCCTTCCGGGTTGACGTAGATCAGGCCCATCTGCACTGCCGCCAGCGGGTCCTCCAGATCGCGGTCGCCCGAGTAACGGCTGTTTGGCCCGCCGCTCAGCTCCAGCCAGATCTTCTCAGAACCCCAGTAGACGTCGTCCGGCTCCCAGGTGTCGGCGCGGCCGCCGGCATAGCCGAAGGTTTTAAAGCCCATCGATTCCAGCGCCACGTTGCCGGTCAAGATAATCAGGTCGGCCCAGGAGAGGTTGCGGCCGTATTTCTGTTTGATTGGCCACAGCAGGCGACGCGCCTTGTCGAGGCTGACGTTGTCCGGCCAGCTGTTGAGCGGGGCGAAGCGCTGCTGGCCTTCGCCCGCGCCGCCGCGGCCGTCGCCGATGCGGTAGGTGCCGGCGCTGTGCCAGGCCATGCGGATGAACAGGCCGCCGTAGTGGCCGAAGTCTGCCGGCCACCATTCCTGCGAGTCGGTCATCAGGGCGTGCAGATCCTGTTTGACCGCCGCCAGATCGAGACTGTTGAAGGCATCGGCGTAGTTGAAGTCTTTATCCATCGGATCGGACAGGGGGGAATGTTGGTGCAGTGGTTTCAGGCTGAGCTGATTAGGCCACCAATCCTGATTGGTGGGGCCGTTCTGCGGTGCGGGCTGCTTGCCGCCCGAAAACGGGCATTTGCTTTCAGTTGTCATAATGCGCTCTCTGCTTCCATAAAGGTGCTCCAGCCGCCGGGCGTGGAGCGGTTAACAAGGCATGCGGGTCAGGCTTGCGTCGGGTGTTGCGCTAAATAACTGAACTCAATGGATTCGCATCGCCCCGGCCGCTAACGGGCAAAAGGCGACTCATGGCTAAGCTTAGTCAGCGGTGGCGGAGAGATAAAATAGGAATGAGTGAATATTGTGATAGCTTGCGGCGATTTATGGGTGTGCTATTGATAGTCAACACGCCGTGTTATCGGCGCCGCAGCATAACCTTGAGCACCGCGTCCGCCAGCTTGCCAAACGGCGCGCGCAGGAGGTCGGTAAAACGCCAGCGGCTCTGGATAAAGACGCCTTTGGCGTGGCTCAGCGCCCGAAATCCTTCGATGCCGTGACAGGCCCCCATGCCGCTGGGG
Organism: Serratia bockelmannii; assembly: GCF_008011855.1. Lineage (GTDB taxonomy): Bacteria > Pseudomonadota > Gammaproteobacteria > Enterobacterales > Enterobacteriaceae > Serratia > Serratia bockelmannii. Next base: position 1,109,977 of record NZ_VOUX01000033.1, on the reverse strand, counting down.
CCGATGCCGCCGAACGGCAGATCGTCCTGGGCGAAATGCAGTAGGGTGGCGTTAACGCTGACGTTGCCGGAGGTGGTGCGCGCCAGCAGCCGGTCCCGATCCTCGCCCGGCGGACCGAAGTAGTAGAGCGCAAGCGGGCGCGGCCCGGCGTTGATAACGTCGATCGTTTCATCAAAGGCGGCGTAGGTGCACACCGGCAGCAGCGGCCCGAAGATCTCCTCTTGCATGATCCGGCTGTCGTCGGGGGCGCCGACGATCAGCGTGGGGGCGAGGGTTTTCGGCCGTTCCGCCGCCGAGTTCGGGCGGTGGCCCACCGGAAGGATTTGTGCGCCCCGCGCCTGGGCGTCGGTGAGCAGATCCTGCAAACGGTGGTAGTGCCTGTCGTTGATGATGGCGCCGTAGTCATGGCTCGTCGGCCCGTCGGGGTAAAACGCTTTGACCGCCGCATCGTAGAGCGTGATGAAGTTTTCCACATCGTCCTGATGAACCAGCAGGTAATCGGGCGCGATACAGGTTTGGCCCGCGTTTGACAGCTTGCCGAACGCCACGCTCTTGACGTTTCTGGCATTAACCGCGCCGCGCGCCATGACGGCGGGGCTTTTGCCGCCCAGTTCAAGCGTTAACGGCACCAGATGTTTGCCGGCCGCCTGCATGACCTGACGGCCGATCGCCGTGCTGCCGGTGAACACCAGATGGTCGAACGCCAGCTCGCTGAATCTGGCCCCGACGTCCGGCCCGCCGGTCACCACCGCGACCTCATCGGCGGGAAACAGCGCCGCCAGCATCGTTTCGATGAGGCGGCTGGTATGCGGCGTGAGCTCCGAAGGTTTCAGCATCACGCGGTTGCCGGCGGCCAGGGCGGTGGCCAGCGGGATGAAGGTCAACGAGAAGGGATAGTTCCACGGCGCCATGATGCCAATCACCCCCTTGGGCTGATATTGCACATAGGCGCGTGCGGCCTGATACGGCAGGGCGACGTGGCGGCGCTCCGGCTGCATGAAGCGTTTCAGGTTGCGCAGCAGGTAATCGATCGCCTGAACGGTGACCAGAATCTCCAGAATGTCGGTTTCGTAAGGCGAACGGTGGCCGAAGTCCGCGCTGACGGCCGCCGCCAGCGCGGCGCGCTGGGCCAGAATGGCGCTCCGCAAGCGGCGCAGGGCGGCCTTGCGCTGTTGCATCGTCGGCGCGCCGTCGCGCAGGAAGGCGTGGCGCTGGGCGGCAAGCCGCGGCTCCATCGTCATGAGGATGTCATCTCCCTGCACTTGAATTCTCCTGATGCCGATCGCGTTACTGAGGGAAATACCGCTTGCCGGGCCACTATTGACCTTAAAGTGAACTTTAAACCTATACTCGTTAAACGATCAACGCAAGATCGTCGGCCAACCGGGATGAGGGAGCCAGAGATCCCGGTGCCGTGCGCAGTATAAACCTTCTTTTTTAACCATAGTGTAAATGGGAGAAACGACATGGGTTATGTAACGACCAGCGATGGCGTCGAGATTTTCTACAAGGATTGGGGCCCAAAAAACGGCAAGGTTATCTACTTCCACCACGGTTGGCCGCTGTCCAGCGATGACTGGGATGCCCAGATGCTGTTCTTCGTGAACAAAGGGTTCCGCGTGGTTGCGCACGATCGCCGCGGCCACGGCCGCTCCAGCCAGGTGTGGGAAGGGCACGACATGGATCATTACGCCGATGACGTCGCCGCGGTGGTAAAACACCTGGGCGTGCAGGGCGCCATGCACGTAGGCCACTCGACCGGCGGTGGCGAGGTGGTGCGCTATATCGTGCGCCACGGCGAGGACAAGGTGTCCAAAGCGGTGCTGATCAGCGCGGTGCCGCCGCTGATGGTGAAAACCGACGCCAATCCGCAGGGCACCCCAAAATCGGTATTCGATGATTTCCAGGCGCAGCTGGCCGCCAACCGGGCGCAGTTCTATTACGACGTGCCCGCAGGCCCGTTCTATGGCTATAACCGCCCGGGTGCCAAACCGTCGGAGGCGATTATCTGGAACTGGTGGCGGCAGGGCATGATGGGGGGCGCCAAGGCGCACTATGACGGCATCGTCGCCTTCTCGCAGACCGATTTCACCGAAGATCTCAAGAAGATTGCCATTCCGGTGCTGGTGATCCACGGCGATGACGACCAGGTGGTGCCTTATCAGGATTCCGGCGTGCTCTCGGCCAAGCTGGTGCAAAACGGCACGCTCCATACCTATAAGGGCGCGCCGCACGGCATCCCGACCACCCATGCCGATCAGGTCAACGCCGATCTGCTGGCGTTCGTGAACAGTTAAGCGCGAACAAGCACTTTTGCTCCGCCCTGAGTGGGCGGAGCTTTTTTCATTACGATGAGGAACGGAAATGCAAACGATCCTGGGCGCCAGTGGCCAGATCGCCCAAGAGCTGGCGCGTGAACTGAAGCGCGCGTACACCGATGATTTAAGATTGGTCAGCCGCAACCCGAAGAAGGTCAACGACAGCGATACGCTGGTCGCGGCCGACCTGCTCGATGCACAACAGACCCTGGCGGCGGTGAAGGGCAGCGACGTGGTGTATTTCGCCGCCGGCCTGCCGCCGGATTCGGCGCTGTGGGAGCGGCAATTTCCGACCATGCTGCAGAATGCGTTGGACGCCAGCCGTACCGCGGGCGTGCCCTTTGTTTATTTCGACAATACTTACATGTATCCGCAGAACGGCGAGCCGCAGACGGAATCGACGCCGTTCGCGCCTCGGGGGCGCAAGGGACGGGTGCGCGCTCTGATGACCGAGAAGGTGCTCGACGAGATGAAGCGCAAGCAGATCCCCGTGCTGATCGGCCGTGCTCCTGAGTTTTATGGGCCGGGGAAAACGCAGAGCTTCACCAACGCGTTGATCGTCGACAGGCTGAAAGCGGGGGAAAAACCGCGCGTGCCGGTTCGCGACGACAGGCTGCGCACGCTGATCTGGACGCCCGACGCCAGCCGCGGGTTAGCCCGGCTCGGCAATACGCCCGACGCGTTCGGCCAGACGTGGCATTTGCCGTGCTGCGACGAACGGCTCACCTATGCGCAGTTCGCCGCCTTGGCCTGCGAGGTGTTTGGGAAGGACATTTCATATTCCGTCATCGGCAAATGGGCGTTGATCGCCGCAGGGCTGGTTTCATCCGGGGCGCGTGAGATGCGCGAGCTGCTGCCGCGCTACGAGCACGACAACCTGTTCGACTCGACCAAGTTCAAGCAGCGCTTTCCCGACTTCGCCGTCACGACGTATCGCGCCGGGCTGGAAACGATTTGGCGGGAGTGGAAGAACGCGCAAGCGCCGCGTTAAGATGCCCGCCGCGCCAGGGCTAGCCATAGCGCGCTACGCTGGGCTGCCGGCCCACTCGAGCCATTAAGCGAGCCTCGCCCCTCACCGGGCGGGGCTTTTTATTGGCTGCGCGAAAGCGGATCACCAGTGATAGCTGATGCCCATATCGAGCTTGTCCGACGCATCGACGCCGGCCGCGTGCTGCGAAAGGTTATTGAATTCATAGTTAATAAACACCTGCATGTTGCTGTTGAGCAACCAGGTCACCCCCAGCTCCTCGTAGTTCAATAAGTCGGTGTTGCGGCCTGCCCGGGCCTGTATTAAACGGGTATAGCCGATGTTGGGCTGAATATGGTCCGTCAGCCGGTATTTGACGAGCGCTTCATAACTTGACGCCGAGCCGCGGTTAGCGGTTTGTTGTGGGCTGATGGCGTTGTCGCTTTGGGTGAACACGGCCGCAAGATAGATTTTTTTCGACGCATAGAGAACCCCTTCGGCCAGCGTATCGATGCGTCGGCGATAGCCGGCGGCGTGTTGCTGCCGCTGCGTGGTTTGAGACGCCGAGGCGGCGGCGATGAGGCTGAGCGTCGGCGTCAGCGCATAACGGAACGAGGCGCCGAAGCCGTTGCCGTTTTGTTTACCCGGCGTTTGCCGATCGTCGCCGTCTTTGAACTGATATTGCAACGCGAGGGCGGCGCGCCGCTGAAACAGGCTGAAAGTTTGGCGGTAAGTGAGCAGGTTATGCGCCCGGCCGCGCATAAAGTTATCGATGTAGTTGTACGCTATTTCCCTAAACAGCGGGGAGCGATCGGTCAGGGCGGTCACATCATAAAGCACGCCCCAGTTGCGGCCGATATCGAGGCTGCCCAGTGTGGCGTTTTGCACGCCGATATAGGCGAGCCGGGTGCTGTTTCGGCTCGCGTCGGCGAAGCTGACGGTATATTCCCAGTGGGCGTAGGCCTGCCAGCGCGGCGCGATCTTTTTTTTGCCTATCAGGCCGAAATAGAGGTAGCTGCGGTCGCCGTCGTCGCGTTCGTTTTGGCCGCTGTAGCGTCTGGCGATAATCGTGCCGTAGAAATTCAGGCTGTTTTGCTGCGGTCCCGTCAACGACACGGCGAAGGCGCCGCGCGGCAACAGGGCCAGCAGGGGGAACAGCATGCCCGCCGAAAAATAACGAGGATTGCGTTTTATCATGATGGCACCGTCCCTGTGCGCGGCAAGCCCGTGTGCTTGCCGCCCCGGCGAAGCTTAAGCGTGCGTTTCGCGTTTAAAGTAACTGACGATCCCCTGAGCGATCGCCGTGGCAATTTTATTTCGGAAGGCGGGGGTGCCGAGCAGCCTTTCTTCCTCAGGGTTGGTGATGAAAGAGGTTTCCACCAAGACGGAAGGAATATACGGGGACTTTAAGACCACGAAGGCCGCCTGTTCGGTATTTTTGGCATGCAAGTGATGGATGGGCGCAATATGCTGAATTAGGTGCGAGCCCAGCGCCAGGCTCTCTTTGATCGTTTCCGTCTGCTCCAAATCAAACAGTATCTTCTGCAAATAGCGGTCTTTCTTGATGACGTTGGGGCCGGCGAGATCGTCCGCCGCGTTTTCACTGTTCGATAAGTATTTCGCCATCGCGCTGCTGGCGCCTTTATTGGAAAGCGCAAAAACCGACGCGCCGCAGGCACTGGGGCAGGTAAAGCCGTCGGCGTGGATGGACATGAAAAGATCGGCGCCATGCCGGTGCGCGATCTCCACCCGATCGTACAGCGGAATAAAAACGTCGCTGTCGCGCGTCAGGCGGGCATCGATGCCGTGTCGATCAAGCTGTGCACGCACATTTCTGGCGATCGCCAGAACGACATGTTTTTCCAGCGAACCGGTGTGGCCAATGGCGCCGGAGTCGATGCCGCCATGACCGGGATCCAACATGACCAGGAATCTTTTTCGCGCCCCCTGAGGGCCGTTCTGCTTTTTGGGACGTGGCAGGCCGTGGGCGTGAGCCAGCGGGGAAACGGCGCCGTTCAGCGCCAGGGCCGCCAACCCTGCCAACATCATTCTGCGGCGAGATAACCGGGTGTTCAAAAGGTCCGTCTTAGCCATAAGGTTAACCAGCATAAAAGGAAAGGGTGTTTTTGTTATAACATAACAATTTCACGCGCCGGCGGGGTTGTCTGTTAGCGGCTGTTACTTTTAATGTCATTCCTTAAATTCACTGGTTTTTTATACTGCATTTATTTTGTTTATTGAATGTTTGTGTTGATGTTAATTTGTTTTGCAATTGTTAATTCTTATTTTGACACACTATTTAATCTAATATTTCAAATGAGATTTATTCTCCTCTTTAATTGATATGTTATAACGTAAACATTAAAACGGATAAAAAGCGGGGTCTTTGCCGCCGGCATGAAGCTACTCACGTTTTTGGAGCGTTAACATGACTTTTAAACACCAGGAAAAAGAGACACTAAATATATTCGCCGTTCTCGCGGTCTCGTTAAGCACGGTCATCGCCATGCTCGACAGTACCATCGCCAACGTGGCATTGCCGGTGATCGCCAAAGATTTCGGCGTTTCCGAATCGGCCTCCATCATGATTATTAATGCCTACCAGTTTGCCGTTGTCGCCTCTTTGATGCCCTTCGCGGCGCTGGGCCGCGCGGTGGGCAATAAAAAGATCTTTATAGCCGGGGTGGTGCTGTTCGCTTTTTCATCCTTGGACTGCGCGCTGTCCACGACGCTGTCGATGCTGACGGCATTCAGGGTGATACAGGGCTTCGGTGCGGCGGCGGTGCTCAGCGTCAATGCGGCGCTAATCAAGGAGATATACCCGGAAAGGCTGCTGGGGCGCGGCCTGGGGATCAATGTGATGGTGGTGTCGGTTTCCGCCGCCGCCGGGCCGTCCATCGCCTCGGCGATACTTTCTCAGACGAGCTGGAACTGGCTGTTTACCATCAATGTTCCCATCGCCTGCCTGTCGCTGCTGCTGAGCCTGATCTTCCTGGCCCCCCGCGAGCGGCGCAGCGTTGGATTCGACAGCGGGGGGGCTCTGTTGGTGTTTGTGCTGTTTATCGCTTTCTCGCTCAGCACGATGAGCATGACCACCCACCATCTGCCGGCGGCGGCGCTCAGCTTTGCGGTATTCGCCGGGCTGGCCGGGTGGCTGTACATCAATCAGAAAAGAAAGGCCAACGCCGCGCTGATCCCGATCGCGATGCTGCATAACCCGACGCTGTCATTGTCTTTGCTGATGTCGATGCTGTCTTACAGCACCCAGCTTTTGGCTTTTGTATCGCTGCCTTTCTATTTCCACAATGTCCTGCAAAGAAACGTGGTGGACATCGGTCTGCTGCTGACCGCCTGGCCGCTGGCCACCATGGCGTCTTCGCTAATTTCCGGCGATTTGGCCAAGAAATACGATCCCAATCTTGTTGCCCTCTCGGGCCTCGCCTGTCTGCTGGCAGGCATGCTGCTGATGGCCAATTTGCCGAGCGATCCGTCGAATGGGGCGATCGTATGGCGTGTGGCGCTGTGCGGCATCGGTTTCGGCCTGTTTCAATCACCGAACAACCTGCTGATCATGACCTCGGTCTCGCACGAAAACAGCAGCATCGCCAGCGGCCTGTTGGGCAGCTCCCGGTTGATCGGGCAAATCGTCGGTTCGGCGTTAGTGGCGATTTTCTTCAATATGCGCGGCGCGCAAGCGACGAATATCAGTTTAATGGCGGGGGCGGCATTCTCGTTCCTTTCTCTGGTCGTGAGCTATATGCGCTTCAAGTCCGCCGTTACGTTAAAAACCAGCAAATAGAAGCACGAGGTTTCCCATGCGATTTATCCCATTAGTGCCGTTGGTTATCGGGATGGCGGCGTTTTCCCTTGCCGGTTGCACGACCTACCACGACGTGGCGTTGCAACAAAAAGAGGCGGGGCTCAATAGCCCGTATTACCTGCTGCAGCCGCCGGTCTATGTCGGCGACCAGTTGAAATATGGCCTGAAGGACGGCAGCGGCGGCGAGCTGAAGGTGGCGAAGGTGGAACCTAAAGACATCGTCGCCGACAGCGGAAAAATCATTCCCCTGGCAGAGCTTTCTTTCCTGCAACGAAAAGACCTTTCCACGGGAAAAACCGCCGCGTTGGTTGGCGGCGGCGCGGTAGCCACCACGGCAATCGTCTTTGTGGCCGGGATAACCATTATGGCAGCAGGCATCGCCGCGTCGGCCTAATACAGCCCATCGACGCGCGCCGCCGAGCGTGCGCGCAGGAGGCACCATGTGCGTAACAGTGAAATTTATCGCCACCGCGCTGCTGGCCCTATTTGCCTTGCCGACGGTGCCTTGCGCCGGCGCCAGCCTGCCGGCGGCGGTCGAGCCGTTGCAAAGCGTGGCGACGCAAACGCTGCCCGGCAGCTACCCGCGGATCGTCATCACCGGCAACTGCCCCTTCGGCGTGATCCTGGCGAACGAGGCGGCCTATCGGCACGTCGTCGGCGTGGGGCCCTGGGCGTTCATGCATGCCGATAGGCATGTGTTGAAGGACATGAAGCCGGATATCGGCAGGATCACGTCCGATTTCATCAATAAAGACTATCGGGTCAACATGGAGTCGTTAATGAATCTGCGGCCCGACATCATTTATTACTACGGCAAAAGCCAGGACGATCGGCTGGAAAGGGCGGGCGTGATGACCGTCGATCTGGACGCCGGCGGGAAGACCAAATACCAGCCGATGGTCACCCAGGTGTATTGGGAAAATACCTTCGCCGACACCCTCGGCCTGCCGCGCACGCATAAATTCAAAGACGCCTGGGAAAAGACCCTGAAGCAGATCCGCCCCTATGCCGCCGCCATCCGCGCGCAGCACGTCAGGGCGTTATATCTGGAAGAAAGCGACGGCAGGCAGCTGAAGGTGAGCGGCCCACACACCTACGGCGACACCTATCTGAAAATGGCCGGCATGGACAACGTCGCCGGGGATTTGCCGGTGAAGGGGGATGCCGGCAGGTACATCAACGTTTCGATGGAGCAAATCATGGCCTGGGACCCGGATGTGATTTTCGTGGTGTTCGGCAGCGCCAAAGCGCTGCTGCACGGGGGGATCCCCGGCCAGGCGTGGGAGACGCTCAGGGCGGTGAAAAACGGCAAGGTTTTCTCGACGCCGGTGGGCATTCACAACTGGGGGGGCCTGTCGGCGGAAACGTCACTGCTGCCGCTGTTTATGATCAACCGGTATGCCCCTGAAGACATTAGCGACAAAACGCTGCGGGAGGAGACGCGTCGCTATTATCAGACGATGTTCTCTTATGCGATCCCGGACCGGTTGCTGGATGAGGTGCTGGCGCAACGCTAGTGCCACGGTTGAATAGCGTGAGTTCGTTGGAGGAGCTTGGGGATGCCGGGCAGAGGAAAATATGTGGCGATCATGGCGGGATTGTTTATTTCGCTCTGTGTGGTCGCCTTCGCATCGCTGTTTGCCGGCCGCTACGCCTTGTCGGCCCATGATGTGGTGCAGATTTTATGGCAGGGGAACATGCCGGGGGAAAACCAGGCCCGCTACTCGGTGATTTTTAACCTGCGCGCGCCGCGGGTGGTGGCGGTGATGCTGGTGGGCGGTGGGTTGGCGGTCGCCGGTGCGACCTTTCAGGCGGTGCTGAAAAACGCGCTGGCCAGCCCGGACGTGCTGGGCACCTCTTCCGCCTCCGCCTTTGGCGCGGCGCTGGGCATTTTGTTGAGTTTGCCTTTTGCCCTGAGTTCCCTACTGTCGTTTCTTTTCGGCGTGGTGAGCTTGCTGCTGGTGCTGGGCATCTGCCGCCTCAAACGCCGGCAGGATGCACTCACCACGATTTTGTCCGGCATGATTATCGCGTCGCTGTTTATCGCGTTTGTCTCGGTCATAAAATATGTCGCCGATCCGCAGGATACCTTGCCGGCGATCGTCTTCTGGCTGATGGGCAGCTTCGCTTCGGTAGCGAAAGCGCAGGTTTATTGGCTGATCCCGCTGTTTGCGGCGTGTTACCTGACTATCTACCGGCTCAGGTGGAACATGAACATTCTCTCGCTGGGAGACGACGAGGCGCGCATCGCCGGCCTGAATCCGCCTCGGCTGAAGATCCTGTTGCTGATCGCCGCCTCTTTGCTGGTTTCCGCCTCGGTGAGCTTGGCCGGCGTGGTGGGGTGGGTCGGCTTGGTGATCCCGCATTTGGTGAGAAGCGTGTTGGGGTATAACCACGGCCGCCTGATCCCCGCTTCGGCGCTGAGCGGGGCGCTGTTTTTGCTGGCGATCGACAATATAGCCAGAGGGGCCACCTATGCTGAAATCCCGATCGGCATCCTGACCGCGCTGATCGGCGCGCCGCTTTTCGCTCTCCTTTTTGTTATGAGCAGCAAACATGATCACAGTTAACCAGCTGACCCTGGGTTTCAAGGGGCGAGAACCCCTTCTCGACAACGTCAGTTTTCATCTGGCGCGGGGCGAGATCCTCAGCGTGCTCGGGCCGAACGGCGCCGGTAAAACCACGTTGCTGAGACACATCGCGGGCCTGTGCCGGCCCCTGTCTGGCGTGTGCCAGATCGGCCGCATCGACAATCGGCCCGCCCGGTTGGCCTATGTGCCGCAGGCGAAAACGCCGCATTTCGCTTATGGGGTGCTCGATTTTGTCACTTTAGGCTGTGCTCGCCAGGCGGGGTGGTTCGCCAGGCCGCGGCGGCAAGATGTCGCCAAGGCGCAGGCGGTGTTACACGCGCTGGAGATCGCGCCGCTGGCGCAGAAAAATATCAACCAGATCAGCGGTGGAGAACTGCAGATGTGTTATTTCGCCAAGGCGCTGGCGGCGGATCCCGACGTCATGATCCTCGACGAACCGGAATCGAATCTGGATTTTTACAATCAGGCTAAAATGATCGAGATGCTCTGGCGCCTCGCCAAAGAGCGGCAGATGACGATCGTGCTGAATACGCATTTTCTGCATTATGCCGATCGCATCTCCGACAAGTGCCTGCTGATGAATAAGCGACAGTGCATGTTTGGCGATAAAAACGCCTTGCTGCAAGAGGATATCCTGGAGCGTTACTTCCAGGTACCGGTGAGAAAGTGCCGGTACGAATATGCCGGCGTCAGCGAAGAAACGTTCATTGTCGCGCTACCGCACCCCGCTTGAGCGCCGCCAGCGCGAGGGTGATTGAGGGATATCCCTCATTGCGGCCCCGCCGGCGGTTATTTAAGCTGAAAGAGAAATGCAACGGTGAATATGGAGATAATCATGACTGATTCAGTATCCAACGATCGTAATCCCACCCCGGATGTGGCGGAAGACAACGCATTCTTCCCATCGCCTTACTCCCTCAGCCAGTACACCTCGTCCAAAACCGACTTCACGGGTGCCAGCTACCCGAACGCCTATCGCGGCGGCAAGTGGAAGGTGCTGATGATCGCCTCGCAGGAGCGTTACCTGCTGATGCAAAACGGCAAGTTCTTCTCCACCGGCAACCATCCGGTCGAGATGCTGCTGCCGATGTATCACCTGGATCTCGCCGGTTTCGAGATCGACATCGCCACGCCGTCCGGCGATCCGGTGAAGCTGGAGATGTGGGCGTTCCCGCATGAAGATGAAGCGGTCAAGGCCACCTACGAGAAGTACCGCAGCCAACTCAAGCAGCCGAAAAAGTTGACGGAAGTGGTGAAGGATCTGGATGGCGGCAACTACCTCGGCGTTTTCATTCCCGGCGGCCACGGCGTGCTCAATGATATCCCGTTCAGCGAAGAGGTGAAAAAGACCCTGCACTGGGCGCATGACAACGATCGCTACGTGATTTCGCTGTGCCACGGGCCGGCCGGTTTGCTGGCGGCGGGCATCGGCGAGAACAAAGAGGATTTCCTCTATCGTGGCTATGAGATGTGCGTGTTCCCGGACTCGCTCGATACCGGCGCCAACATCGACATCGGCTATATTCCCGGTCCGATGCCCTGGCTGGTGGGCGAACGCCTGCGCGAGCGGGGCGTGAAGATCGTCAACGCCGACATCACCGGCAAGGTGCATAAAGATCGGCGCCTGCTGACCGGCGACAGCCCGCTGGCTTCCAACAACCTCGGCAAACTGGCGGCAGAGACGCTGCTGGCCGACGTCGCCACGCGATGAGCGACGAGATCGCGCAGCGCGCTTTCCAGACGGCGCTGGCGATGGACCACGAGCGAACCCTGTCCGCCATTCAGGGGCGGGTTTGCGCCTTCGCCGCGCCGTTCGGCTTCGATCGCTTTGTGCTGTTTTCCGCTTCCGCCACGGCGGAGGCGGGGATCGAGCATATCTATTGGGTCGAAGGCGACTGGTTCGGCGAGGGGGAGGCGGTCGATGCGCTGACCTACGTGCGGCACTGCCCGGTGACCCGGCACATGCTGCGGGCTAGCGAGCCGTTCTTCTGGACCAAGACCTGGGCGCGGCAGGGCGAGCGTTACCGGATTGTGCGCACGCCGCGCGGAGCCGGTCTGCACGGCGTGCAGATCCCGGTGTTCGGCCCCGCCGGCCTGGAGGGCGCCGTCAGCCTGGGGGGCGAGCGCATCGACACCTCGCCGCCGGTGCGGCTGGCGCTGTCGCTCGTGGGTTCGGCGGCCTTTCTGGCGGCGCGGCGGCTGTTCGAACCGGCAGCCGGTGAGGGGGGGAGCCGGCTGTCGGCGCGCGAGCGCGAGGTGCTTAGCTGGACCGCCATTGGCCGGCGGCAGGCGGATATCGCCGCGATGCTCGGCCTGTCTGAACGCACGGTGGAAAACCACCTGCGCCGCATTCGCCAACGCCTTGGCGCCGCCACCACCGCGCAGGCGATCAGCGTGGCGATCCGCCTGGGGGAGATCGCCCCCGAGCGCCGTTAGCCCGCCGCCATTTGCCGCAGCAACCACTCGCGCAGCGCCATGATATCGGGGCGCTGCGCAGTTTCTTCGGTGGCCATCAGATAGTAGTTGGCGCCGGGTAACGCCATCTCGAACGGCGCGGCCAGCACGCCGCGCTGCAACAAATCGCGCGCCAGCAGCCGGCTGGCGATCACCACCCCCTGGCCCGCCACCGCCGCCTGCAGCGCATGGGTTTCGTCGCTGAAGGTCAGCCCTGCTTCCACATTCAACCCTTCCGGCCCGTAGCGCCGTCGCCAGTTTTCCCAGGTCGGCGCGTCGGCGGGCACCTGCCGATGTTCCACGTGAAACAGCGTCACCCGCTGCAAATCTTCGATGCGCTCCAGCGCAAGCGTCGGGCTGGCCACCACGATAAAACGATCCTCATGCAGCAAGGTGCAGTGCAGATCGCTTTCCGGTGTTTCGCGGTAGCGGATGGCGACGTCCACGGTGCGCTGGCTGAGATCGACCCGCTCGACGCTGGTGTGCAGGCGCAGATCGATGGCGGGAAACTCCGCCTTGAAATCGGCCAGGCGCGGCACCAGCCAGTGGGTGAGAAAATTGGAGGTGGTGGTGACGGTCAGCGCCGGCGGCTGCTGGGCGCGGGTGATTTGGGCGACGGACTGCTCCAGTGCGGCGAAGGCGCGCTGGGTGCCGGCATACAGGATCTCGCCGGTCTCGGTCAGGCTGACGCCCTGCGCGCTGCGCTCGCACACCCGGCATTCCAGCACCGATTCCAGCAGCTTGATCTGATGGCTGACCGCCGTCGCGCTGACGCCCAGCGCTTCGGCGGCATGTTTAAAGCTGCGACAGCCGGCCACGGCGTGGAAGGCGCGCAGCGCGCCCAGCGGCGGCAAACGGGGTTTTCTCATGGCTGAGTTATTCTCATCTAAGGCTGAAAACTATGAGTTTGTCTGACCGATTATATAAGAGATAGGCTACTAACCTGTGAACAGGGAAATGAATTTATTTCATCATTTCCATCATGTCGGGAGTGAACGATGAGCCTTTATATCAACAACGGTGCCCTGGGCGCCATGGCACACACGGGAGCGGCGGCGAGCGCCCTGGCGCTCAGCGTGCCGGCCGCGGCAGGCGCCTTGCTGCTGAAGACCGAAAATCTACTGGGCATCGGCGCGACCCTGATGCTGCTAACGGCATTGGCGCTGGCGTTTCTCGGCGGCGCCGCACTGGCCCGTCTACGGCCGCTGCGGAACCGGCCTGCGCTGGCGATTCTCCGCTACGGCTTTTTACTGGCAGCGGTGGGGTGGCTATTGACGCTGCTGATGCTGTTAGGCGGCCATGATTGGCCGGCCCTGCTGGCGGGCATCGTCCTCGGCGGTCTGGGGCAGGGCGTCGCCTACCGCACGGCAGTGGGGGAGAAAGCGGCGTTCGCCGTGGCGTGCAGGCTGACGACGGTGGTGACTATCGTGGCCGTAGTGATTGCCGCTTCGCTGGTGCAAACCTATGCCGCACCGGGCGTGAGAGGGATCTGTTTCGCGCTGGCATTGCTGGTCGACCTGGCGTTGCTGGGGGCATTGATGGCGCGGGTTGCGGAGCGGGATGGGGCCTGAGACATTGCGGAGGGATAAAGGCCTGCCTGGGGGCGGGCCTTTTGGTGCTTGTGGAGATTGTTGAGTAGGTGATCCGCCGGGGCAGTTTTGTGCCAGGAGCGGACACCGTAAAAACCAAGCATATTGATTACTTAGCGGCAGTTCAGAATCACGAAAAGCACATTAAAGATTGGCACGAGGTATCAGTAGAGCTTACAGTTGCTGCCATAATTTTTACCAAGCAATTGGGGGGGGAATGGCACGCCGAATTGAATTGCAGGGCATAGCTAATGCTCTTAATGAGAGCTTTGTGAGCCGTAACAACGATTTTAAAGGATACTGGGCTATTGGTCAGTTAAAGTTATTGGCTATCAATAACAAACTCACTACGATAGATTTTTTCCTTACTCCCCCTAAAAGCTTACCGCACTTTAATCTGAGACATTATGTTGAACTCCACTATGTAGGCATGCTTGGACATTTGTTAAGAAAGCAACAAATTCCTGATATTTGGGTCAGTGAAGCTAGTATTACGCTCGATTTTAACGTTAATGCTAAACACGAGCAGTTGAATAAATGCTCAACCGCAGGTGAGCCTTTTCAGTGCCGTTGTCAGATAATTGATGACACTGGTCGCTGTTACTCTTCGGTTGTTTATGGTCGGAGCCAGGTTCACTCATCTGTAAAAGAACTAAAACGACTCGAAAAATAACTGTATAAAAATCAGCTGAAGTTCCACTCCTCGCTCATAGCGGATTTTCTCTCCAAGTGCTGGTCCGCCTGGCGCCAGAAGCGAACTATCGTTTTGCCATACCAAATAAGCCTCAGTGCGATGAAACAAATACCGACGCAGGCTGCGCGGGCGGAATGGCGAAGTGACGCTGCATGCGTTTTATCTCCTCTGCCGGTGGCAGGCCAAACAGACGCTTGAATTCGCGATTAAATTGCGATGGGCTTTCATAGCCAACGGCGTAACTCGCGGCGGCGGCGGTGATTTGTTGGCGCACCATCAGCATCCGTGCCTGGTGCAGGCGTACCGATTTCACATACTGCATCGGCGGCATCTGCGTTATTGCTTTGAAATGGCTATGAAAGGTCGGCACGCTCATGCCGGCCATCATCGCCAGCTGCGTCAGCGTTAACGGCTCCGCGTAAGTGGCGTGGATGTGCTGCAACGCTTTACCGATTTTGCCAAACTGGCCCTGCAAGGCCAGCGCGGCACGCATTGCGTTGCCCTGTGCGCCTGTCAGCACGCGAAAATAAAGCTCACGCACCCGCGCCGGGCCGAGGATCGCCGCCTCAAGCGGGTTAGCCAGGACTTCAAGTAAGCGAAGTACGGCCATTTTTACCGCGCTGTCCATGGGGCTCGACATCATGCTTTGCGGCGCGACGGGAGGATGTGGGGCGCCATGCTGTTCAATCTGCAACATCAGTTCCGCGGCAAGCTGAAAATCCAGATGTATATAAATCGCCAGCAGCGGATGTGCTGCCGACGCGTCGGTTTCCATCACAAACGGCACCGGCACCGAAACCGCCAGGTAGTGCTGCTCATCATATAAATAGGTCTGTTGACCGAAATAGCCGTGTTTGCTGCCCTGGCAGACGATCACGATCCCCGGATCGTAAAGCACCGGCGTTCTGGCAAGCGGGCGATCGGAACGCAAAATTCGCACATCAGGTAGGGCAGTGAGGTTGTATCCCTCTTGCACCGCAAGTCTATTCATCAGGGCAATCATGTCGGACATCCCACCACCTCATAAAATCAGGCAAGAAAAAGAGAAAATACGGCCTAAAAATACGGCAGGGAAGAGAATACCATGCAACCTTCATGGTTCATGGGAGTTCTTTTTATGGCATCTGCAAAAACGATTTTAATTACCGGCGTCAGCAGTGGCTTTGGTCAGGCGCTGGCGCGAGAAGCCCTCGCCGTGGGGCATCGGGTTGTAGGGACGGTGCGCAACAGCGAAGCACTGCAGGCTTTCGGTGCGCTCGATACGCAGCGGGCTTTTGGCTATCTGCTTGATGTCACGGACGTTGAACGTATTGATGAGGTGGTTGGAGAGATAGAGTCTGCCATTGGTCCGATAGATGTGCTGGTGAACAATGCCGGTTACGGCCATGAAGGCATTCTGGAAGAATCCCCGCTTGCAGAGCTGCGCCGCCAGTTTGACGTCAATGTGTTTGGCGCGGTGGCGATGATCAAAGCTGTGCTACCGGGCATGCGCCAGCGCCGTCGGGGCCACATTATCAATATCACCTCAATGGGCAGTTTCATTACCTTGCCCGGTATCAGCTATTACTGCGGCAGCAAATTTGCACTGGAAGGGATATCAGAAACGTTAAGTAAAGAGCTTGCCCCGTTCAACCTACACGTGACCGCCGTGGCGCCCGGCTCGTTTCGAACGGACTGGGCCGGGCGTTCAATGGTACGCAGCCCTCGCCGTGTCCCTGACTATGACGCGCTATTTGAACCTGTTCGTCAGGCGCGCCAGGAAAAAAGCGGTAAGCAACTCGGCGATCCGATTAAGGCGGCTCACGCCATGCTGGCATTGATCGAGAGCGGGAACCCGCCCACGCATCTGTTGTTAGGCAGTGACGCATTAAGTTTGGTGCGGCAAAAGCTCGAGGCGCTAGGTAAGGAAATTGAACAATGGGAGAAACTCACCCGTTCAACGGATGGCTGAACGGTGTCGGGTAGAGAGAGCGCAGGGGATAATTGAGTATAACCGCCCAACAGCAAAAAGCCCGCTCAGGTTTCCCTGAGCGGGCTTCTCTAAATATGGCTCCTCTGACTGGGATCGCCTTTGCCAGTAACTGGCTAATAAATAGACTAAACCTGAATTGTGATGCTGTCAAGACCACCAAAATGACCACCAATAGTTGCTGGTTACCTAAAGCAAGTTTAAACGCTTCGCTTTATGTGTTAATCGTTCTACGATGCTCTCTGAAAAGGAGGATAGCTAGAACGAGCATCAAAAAATCGGCTCGAAGCAAGATTTGTCCAAAGAGCTATGAAAGTCTGCTCAGTGCTGTGATTTCAATGGGTCGATGCAACGCTATCCTTAATCGAAGGGGTACGTTCCATAATACTTCTGGTAGACCTATAAGACATTGTCTGTCGCTTGGGTTGAGCATAAAATATTCATTCAATTTTAAGTGGGTATTTTATGGAATACGTGGCTTTTGGTGATGAGAGTGGTACGACAGGGAGTGACCGCTGTTATGGCATTGGTTTGCTGTGTGTGCGTAAAGACACGTTGCACATCTTCAATGAGCGTGTCCAGAAGCTGAAAGATAAGTACGGTATTGTCGGTGAGTTGAAGTGGTCTAAGATAAAGAACAGCGCAGGGCAGGCAAACATCTGCATTGAGCTGCTGGCTATGGTGCTCAAGAACTCGTGCTGCTTCCACTCGATTGTTGTAGTGAAGAACATTTACAACAACTGGCTGACGGACAGGGAGCTGGCTTTCTACCAGACGTACACAATGCTCGTTAAGAACGTTGCTAAGCAGATTAAGAGTGACATTGAGGTCATCATCGACCAGAAGATTGATAAGTACAAAAAGAACGATGAAGTTACGGGTATTGTTGCTAACAACATGCTGGCTAGGGCAGGGATGAAGAAGTTGGTTAAGTCTGTCACGATGCACGACTCTAAACATCATCTTGGATTACAGGTTGTAGACATCCTGACCGGGGCTGTGAACTCTGGGTACTTGAAGTACCTTAATCCTCGACTGGAACTATCAGTGGCTAAAGAGCTAGCCTTTGAACGCATGGCTGCTCTGCTTGGCTGGGATATGTTCTACTACGATACATTCCCGAACAAGGATTTTAATATCTGGCACTTCCCGCAAGAGATGCGAGCTATGCCTGGTTCAAAGAGTATCCGACCTGATTATAGTGTTCCGTTGGTTAAACGGGAAGAGCTGTCCTAACCTTGGCTTAAAAAATTGATTGTTTATGCATAGACCTGCCAGATTGAAAGGATAGGTATCAATTGATTCTTCTAGTAGCTAGCTGAATTTGGCCACCTGAACAGGGCGGTCAACCTTAGTTCCCTGACCTGTAGCCTGTTAATTTGTCTACTCCGTGCCAGGAGCGGATATTGCTGAGATCGTATGTGTTAATCAATCGAGAGCAGGGCAGTCAGTTGCTGAAGGGAGTGAGTTGTCAAAAGTTGTCGCCCACCATCGCCGCCAGGTGATTCTTGAGTGTTTGCACTCTAAGTTTCATTTGCTTCAATCAGAAACTATTGATTATTATAATTAGCAATCTAATGAATATTGCTTAATATTAACTTTAATTATTTTTTTCTGGAATTATTATGTTCAATAATTTCTGAAATCGATTCAAAGATGTAATTAAAATTTGAAAAGTCGATTGTTTTACGCTTTTTTAACACAACACCTGTAGCAAAGAATTCTTTGCCATATTCATTATCCTTGCATTTGGTATTAGTTCGGTTAAATACTTTACCACCAAGCGTTGTTTGTAATACTGAACTGTGGAAAAGATCTTCCATAGAACTATCTTTTAAACCATTAAGAGGGGTGAAAATTATATATAAGTTTCTTGTAACCCACGTCCACTTCTGATTTCTTAGTTCATCTCTTGTAAGAGTAATGTTAGGGAAAGATTTTCCAATTAAAATTTGGAAGATTCCATTAGCACCAGCGCTGCCTGAATCATTGTCTAAAATAACAATCACAGGCTTTTGATTGGCGATTACTTTAAACGCCTCTGTCTTTTTTTCAAAGCCAACAATGAAGTCTTTGAGGTGTGGAGCTCCTCCGTCTAAGTTTAAAAGATATTTTGTTTTAGATGTGTTTTTGAAGAACTTAATCCCATAATCTCGTACTGTTTTATTGCCCGGATTTTTATTCCCAATTAGATTGGGATGCTTTTCTGATACCGCATCCAAAGCTACCCTGAGGTAAGTAATATCTGTTTTTCCCTCAGTCAAGATTGTTGGTTTTGTATTTGCCCAAAAAGCAGAATAATAAAGAAAATCCGAATATACTTTTTCACGATTGTTATGTGAGGATTTGATCGAGTGCGGTAATCTGTTGTTATATTTATCTACGAAATCAATAAAGCTCAGCATGCCACCTAACTCATTGATATTACCAACTCTTTCTTTGCGTGTTTTTTTGTCTATTAATGTGTACTCCCCTTTTTTAAATAGACTATGTGCCATTGCGCGAACTGTTTTTGCATATCTTCTATCTACATTCACAAACCGATTGACAGTTAATCCTGTAACCTCTTGGCGGATTTTTTTGTCGAGAAGTCTTAATTTGTTATGATTAATTTTGAAGCCTGAAGATGTTATTTCGTTAAGAAATTTGTTATTTAAGGTAATGGATTTCTCATCATGGTCTCTGATAATTCCCTTAGGAAACTCTTTTTTATTAGTTGAGATTGTTATATCATCAGCATATCGTGTGTATGTGCAGCCAACGCTATTACATAAATTACTTAGCCGCCTGTCTAAAGAAACTAGAATTAAGTTGGTTATTACGGGGGAGCAGGGGCTACCTTGGGGTAACTTATCCTGATGACATGCGATTTTGGCTATTAATGTGGAAAGCTCTGTGTTGAGAGAAAAGTTATTATTTTTTAGAAAGTAACCCCTAACCCTTCCAAAATTAAATTCATCAAAGAAATTACAAAGATCTATATTAAGAACCCACTTCTTTGACTTATGCTTTTCTGCATTTGTAATAATGCTGCGGTTACGCTCAAATCCATGAGAGAAATGATTATCTTCTTTTAAATTTTCTCGGAAGTTATTTAAACAGTCTTGTAGTAAATCGGAAAGCTTGCTTTGTATTTCTTTGAGCTCAGAGTCTGGGGCTGATATGATTCTATCAGAACCATTCTTTTTTTTAATAGCGAACTGTGAATATAGATTGTCAGTATTTCTTATATATATGACACGGGTCATAAAAACCGGGTCAATTCCTAAAAGTCGTGCGAAATCTGGTTTGGAATTACATGCTTTTAATTTTTCTAGGCGAGTAGTCATCACTGCTCCTTGAATAGCGGTGTGCAGGCACTCTTACGCACTTTTACAGTATTCCCAGCAAATCCTGCTATGAGAATCATAGCAGCGAGAGCTTGAGCCCTTGAAATCAAGAATTGCGAAACACAATTCAAAATTCTGCCTGCACACCGGTCTCAAATATTCCACACATTCCGTATGTTTTCAACATGATTAGCCATTAAATGAATGCTGTCAAATTCCTGGAGACGGCACCTGAACGTTCCTTGGTACTTGAGTCTTTTGCAGAGTTAACGAGTCCCACAAGATGGAGTGGCAACCTTGCAAACATATGGAAGTCCCGGGCTAACGCTTTCAGTGAACTCATTGAACACGATCGGTACGACATTTCAAATGGTGCAAAAAAAATCCACGAGAAGTTAATGCTTATGATGGAGAGTCAAAGAACCCAGGAACAGCAGGAAGATCGTGAATGTGAATAGTGGTTTGAGTGATGATAAAAGCGGCAGATTGTTGCGGCCCAAACACAATTGAGGACACGGCCTGGCGTGCCTTGATGACACGCAGCCACGGGTTACAGTCATGGATAAGGTGATGGCGTCAGGAAAGACGGCTGGACATGTCAAAGGTCGTCCCTGCGTGCTGAGCTTCACGACAAGCGCAAGCGCGCAAACCTGGATCTGGAAGCCGGTCGGTTGGCGTCAGTTATGCAGAAGTATGGCGATAGCCAATCCTGTTAGGGATGAGCAGACAGCGAACCTGGAGCAGCGCAATTTGCAAAGCTGAGACGCAATGGTTTATTTCGTCTATTATCCATTTGTATAAATGACTGCTTTCAGCCAAAAGCAGTCAACTTGTGTTCACGACTATGGGGTGATTCAATCGAAATATTGCTTTTACCCTGGACTATTGAGAGCAGCATAAAGTGACAATAAATATTGCAGATGGCCTGCCAATAACTGCTATTAGTAATAGTGCTGTAGTATTAGCAGGTTTCGTATGTATTGTCTTGATTGGCTGAGCTGATGTCCGATTTCTGCAAATCTTCTCGCAATGCAAGGATGTCATGATGAGTATTATTAGTCTATCCGATGCAGGTGGACCTGCGGCAAGGCAAGGCTTCAAGTATCAAGATCACGTAGCTGTCAGTTTCATCTTCAAGATGCTCCGAGACAGCAACTACTACCAAGTGGAATGCGAGACAGCGGATGACATCGTGGCGGTATTCCAATGCGCCGGCCAGATACTAAATGAATACATTCAGGTCAAAACAACCGAAAGTGATGGCAAATGGAACTTGAAAGAGATAACAGCGTTAGACGGAACCAAAGCTAATTCTTCGCTGCTGCATAAATCGCTGAAATGCGACGTACGCCCAGGTATTGCCCGCTTCCGAATCGTGACCAAGCGCGATGTCGCAAAAATTCTTGAAGGATTCAAGAAAGAGATAGATAAGCGGGTTCTGCCTGACATAACAACGACCCGAGGCGTTGCACTGCGCAAGAAGTTTAAAACGATTGTCTCACCTCAAAAACGGGACTTCTTGTACTGGGCGGAAAACTTTGTCTGGCAGGTGTACGGTGATGTCGAGGCGCTGGAGGCCGTCAATATAAAAGCTTTGTCCCAGCTTGCGGAGGGGCTTGGAAATCGCCCCAATTTCACGCAACTAAAGGCAATTTACGAAGAATTTTTAGAGATTGCTGACAAAGCGGCCACGGCTAGCGTGAAGACAGCTGCAGCATCTAAGATCATCCTTCGAGATCCGACGCTCGCTCACCTTAGGAAGTTATTAGACGAGGCTGATGACAAATCAACGGCCACATCCAAACCATATAAAAAGCGTCCGGATCCGTTCTTGGTCGAGTTTCACGCCAACCCTAAAGAGGGCTTGTTGCACTCATTTTCTGGTTTTGACGTGCGCTACGCGCTTAAGAAATGGCGGCATGAAAATTACGCAAAGCATCTCATCGAATGGTTACCCGAGTTTTCCCTAAAGGCCAGTGAAATCGTAAACATCCTTGCGCATAACGCCGAAACGATCCTGGCTAGGTCAATCAGTACCTTCAGCGACAGTGAGCTTCCGCGTGATAGGCTCATTGCAGAATTAATTCTCCATTCCATCCTGCGCAGCCGCCAAAACAGCGAGCCCGTTGCGTGCAAAGTCTTCTACAAATCTGCTGACAAGCTTTCAGAATTTGGCAATGCTCACATCGTTCAGATGCCTGATCAGGATGACCAATTGTGGCTAGGTCTTGCCCGCTTGATCAAAGCAAATGACATGGATACGACGCTAGAGCAAATTCGAGAAATTCTTGACGAAACTATCTCAGAAACCGTGCTGTCGGCAGAGCGCGAAATCATTATTTCTCTACGCGAACCTTTACATCACCAGCCAAAAGCAGATTCCTTCAACCAAGCTCTGCATCGGAATTCTCCTGTCGATGACATGCTGAATATTCTCTGCTTCCCCATCTTGTTGACCTACGACAGTGCAGCGCTTTCATCAGGCTGGCTCGCTGATTACGTAGACAACCTCAAGATAGAGATCGAAACCCACTTCAGCACGTTCACCTCGGAACTGCCGGAGAACATCAAACAAGTGAAGGTGCTCATCTTCTTGGTGCCTATGGAAAGCATTGAACATCTGACAAATGCTTTCAACGCTCGCTGTGAAAAGCTGGAAGAATTACAGGCATAACTGATACATGCTCTCCGGATTACGGAGCAGAAGGTATACGAAGACGAAGATATCCCGAGCAGATCACTCTGCTGCGGATGTCTCAGGGAACGAAGCGGCTATGAACTACGAAAAAATCAAGAACATCTTGGCGAAACTCGGTGAAGAGAGCATATCGACGGTCGATGTGTTGCTCGCCATCAACACCATCGTCAATAGAAGCAATTCAGAGTGGGAGGGCCGTGATTTGGTGATCCGAGCACTCGACAAATTTAAGCTTTTTGACTCTGTCGAACAGTCGCTCCTGCTAAACATGGTACGAGCTGTTGGACTATTCCCCTATATCACTCCTCACCTCAGCAGCATGGCGATTTCTGACCGCTTGGCTTACGAAGCGCACAGGGTCGAGGGAGTAGAACAGGGCATGGTGTTTCATCATCTGCAGGCCCATGTTTTCAGCTTGATCATGCAAGGCCGAAACGTAGTACTCAGTGCTTCTACAAGCGTCGGAAAAAGTCTAGTTATTGACGCTGTGCTGGCACAGCGACGATTCAAAAAGGTGGTGGTGATAGTTCCGACCATTGCGTTGATCGACGAAACCCGCCGTCGCCTGGTCAAACGCTTTAAGGACTTCAACCTGATCACGCATCCGAGCCAGGAATCCGTGATCGAGACAACCAACGTCTACCTGCTCACCCAGGAGCGTGTCCTCCAGCGTCCTGATCTTGCTGATGTGGAGTTCTTCGTCTTGGACGAGTTCTACAAAATGGACCTGGGGAACGCCACAGACGAAAGCACACGCGCTGTTGACCTGAGCTTGGCTTTTCATAAGCTCGCAAAGACTGGTGCTCAGTTCTACATGCTCGGGCCTCACATTCAGAAGATCTCTGGTCTGGATGACTATGAGTACCACTTCATCCCATCCGACTACAGCACTGTCGCGGTCGACATTCAGAATTTCAATCTGGAGATGCGATCCGAAGAGCGAAAGGAAAAATTGCTAGAGTTGGTCACAACTCTAGACTCGCCTACTTTAATCTACTGTCAGGCACCACCTAGTGCGAATAGAGTTGCCGAGTATTTGATTAAGGAAGCTGGGCTGACGCCAGTACCAGAGACTCAGGAAATAGCCGCTTGGATATCTAAACACTACCACCCTGAATGGAACGTTGCTAAGGCAATATCTCTGGGTATCGGGATTCACCATGGAGGAGTGCCACGTGCATTGCAGCAGTACATCGTCAAGTTGTTCAACGAGGGCATCATCAAGCGAATCATCTGTACATCTACGATGATCGAAGGCGTCAACACATCGGCAGAGAACGTGATCATTTATGACCGCCGCCTGAAGAATTCAACATTCGACTACTTCACCTACAAGAATATTTCCGGTCGCGCAGGCCGCATGAATAAGTACTTCATTGGAAAAGTCTTCATGCTCGAAGCGCCTCCCCTTGAGCAGGGCCTAACAGTCGAATACCCCATCGGTCATCAGGATGAAAACTCCCCATTGGGACTCCTCATGCAACTGGATAACGAATACCTTACTGATATTTCACGTGGTCGGCTCCAAGATGCATACGCAAACCCGATACTGTCGCCGACAACCCTGATAGAGAACCGGCACGTTCCGATTGAGCGGCAAGTCGAGGTAGCAGAAACGATCATTCGTGACCTACTGCCCAGCAGCAAACTTCTGGACTGGAAAGGTATCCCTGAGCCGAACCAGCTCAATTATCTATGTGAGCTGGTCTACAGTTTGGAGGGCGGTAACCTGATGGACTATGGGATATCGTCCAGTTCGCAATTGATGTGGCACATCAATGAGCTCCGAACTCAGAAAAACCTGCCGGCTTACCTAAAAGATGCGGTGGAGAATCGACGACAGGAACACACACCCAGCGAAGCGATCAACCTTCGCCTGAAATTCATCAGAAATATGGTGTGTTTCCGATTGCCTCGGGACATCATGGCCGTAAATAACATTCAGGCCGACGTGCTGGCCAAAAAAGGGATCGAACCGGGCGATTTCAGCTTCTTTGCTGAGCAGCTTGAAAATATGTTCCTCGACCCGCTACTCACCGCGTTGGACGAATACGGAATTCCCACTCAGATCTCGACCCAGATCAAGAACCTCATCTTGCCATCGGAACATCTGAACGACCTGCTGGCGAAACTTAGGGCCCTGGCTCCCAGAGTAGAGTACCTTCAACTGACTGGCTTTGAGAAAAGCTTAATGTGTTGGGCTGTGTCCGAAATGTAGCGTGCTTGGCTGTTGGCAGCACCCTAAATAGCTATATGGACGGTACGTTATTACTTCCTCAACCCATTTCACGGTTACGGAGTAAGGGGCGCTACGTCTGTTCAGGGAGTGTTTATCATGCCGGAATTCTGTTTCTGAATGGAGTAGGATTTTGGGGTAGGGTCACTAATCGAGAGCGTAATATATTTCTTCGCGATATATCTTCTTGGTGGCTGTTTTTGCGATCACGCTGCAGATAAGACAAACAATAATTATGGGGAAGGTCCGTGGTTAGAATTTGCAAAATCGAGCTCCAGAATTTCCGAACTATCCGCTTATTGAATTGGCAACCTTCACCAGGCCTCAACTGCCTGATTGGCCCGGGAGACAGCGGCAAGACCACTATTCTCGATGCGATTGACCTTTGCCTTGGTGCCCGCCGCAATATCAGTTTCGCCGATACTGATTTTTATGGGCTCGATGTCACCCAGCCCATCAGCATCACGCTGACGCTCGGTTCGTTGCCCGATGCTCTGATGCGTTTGGATTCGTACGGAAATTATTTACAGGCCTTCAACCGTGCAAACGGGTTGGTCACCGAAGAACCTGAACAGGGCCTAGAAACGGTTCTTTGCTTACGTTTGACGGTGGATAGCGAGCTAGAGCCTGTCTGGTCGCTAGTATCACAGCGCGCTCAGGCACAAGGGCAGGAGCGCAATATTGCCTGGAAGGATCGGTTACTGTTAGCCCCAGCCCGGCTCGGGACTTATGCTAGTTCCAACCTGTCATGGACACGCGGTTCGGTACTCAATCGACTGACCGCAGAACGACCAAATCTTGGCGCTGAATTGGCCAATGCGGCACGCCAGGCCCGAAACGGTTTCGGCGGTCAGGCTGGTGTACAGCTGGCCGCAACACTGCAAATCGTGAACCAGAAAGCCAATGAACTTGGCGTGCCAGTGGGTGGCGGCACCCAGGCATTGCTGGACGCGCACGCTGTATCGATCGGCGACGGAGCCATTGCGCTACACGATGCTACAGGAGTGCCCTTGCGCTCACTGGGAACAGGCTCATCTCGTCTACTGGTCGCAGGAATGCAGCGTTCAGCAGCACAGCAGGCATCTGTCGCTCTGGTCGACGAAGTAGAGTACGGACTGGAACCGCATCGCCTTACCCGATTGTTGAATTCCCTTGGTGCGAAGGAAAATTCCCCACCCCTCCAGGTATTTCTAACCACCCATTCCCCGGTCGCTGTCCGCGAGCTTAACGGCAATCAGCTCTTCGTGGTACGCAAGTCTCCGGATGGTGCACATCAGGTTCTCCAGGTAGGTGTCGCTGATGATATTCAAAGCACCGTCAGGGCTGATCCGGAAGCGTTTCTCGCTCGTAGCGTCATAGTCTGCGAGGGTGCCAGTGAAGTCGGTCTAATTCGTGGCCTGGACCATTTCTGGACGAACATAAACGGACAGTCAATGCTGGCTGCAGGGACTGCATATGTGAATGTAGGCGGCGGAGAGCCTGACCGGTGTTTTGTTCGTGGGCTTGCATTGCGTCGGCTTGGCTACCGGGTGCTGGTCATGGTTGATGCGGATAAGCCGCCCACTGCGGCGACCGTACAGGCATACATGGATGCAGGTGGAGAGTACATCACCTGGCGAAACGGACGTGCTTTGGAGGACGAGCTGTTTCTGAGCCTGCCGGATACCGGCGTCGATGCCCTACTTCAGCGGGCAATCGACCTTATGGACGAAGAGCTTGTGGCTGCGCATATTCAGGCACAGTCAAACGGTCAACTGACACTCGCCCACATCCGGCAACAGCGAGAATTGATCGGCATTCCGTATCCTATTGAGACGCGGCAGTTGCTGGGAATGGCCGCACGTAATCGTCGAAACGGCTGGTTTAAATCAGTCACCAAATATGAGGATATTGCACGAGATATTTTGGGGCCGCACATGCCAGCCACAGACGCTGTGTTTTACGCACTTATTGATCGACTTTACAGGTGGGCCCATGCCGTCTGAGTGCGATTTATTTGCTTTTCGCCGTGGCGCGATCACGGCCCCTGCGGGGTGTGGCAAGACGCAACTTATCGCCGATGCGCTGACCCGGCATACCGGAACAACGCCGGTACTCATCCTCACTCATACCAATGCGGGTGTCACAACGCTGCGTCTGCGCATGCAAAAAGCCGGAGTTCCCGCTTCGGCTTACCACATTGCCACAATTGATGGTTTTTCCATGCGGCTGGTAGCGATGTTTCCGCAGCGAAGTGCTATTGCCGCTGCAGTCCTCCTGCTCCGGAATCCCGGAGCCGACTACCCAGCAATACGCATGGCTGCTAGGCATTTACTCCAAAGCGGGCACCTCAATGAAGTCCTCACAGCAAGCTATGCCCATCTGATTGTCGATGAGTACCAGGACTGCAATTTAGTGCAACATGATCTAGTTACAGCACTTTCCGTGGTACTTCCCACCTGCGTTCTTGGCGACCCGATGCAAGCTATCTTCGGCTTTCGCGGTAATCAACTGGTGGACTGGGATACCCACGTGATTCCCCATTTTCCTGCTATCGGCGAGTTGAATCAGCCCTGGCGTTGGACGAACGCAGGCAAGCCCGAATTTGGTCAGTGGCTTCTGGAGTGTCGGCGAATACTCCTAGCAGGAGGTGGCATTGATTTACGCCAGGCCCCGCCGGAAGTCGTTTGGATCGAGTTGCAGCCGGCTACTGCCATTCAGCAGCGGCTCACCGCTGCGTTAACACAGGCTGTTACGCGGGAGGGCGACGTACTGGTGATTGGCGATAGCCGTAATCCTCGTAGCCGTCGGCAAATGGCCAGTCAGACACCGGGGGCTACTGCAGTAGAGCCCGTCGACCTCGCCGACCTAACGTTGTTTGGAACGACATTCAACCTGCAGGCTGCCGACGCACTGGCTCGTCTAGTGGAGTTTGCCGCGGAGGTTATGACGCAGGTCGGAGTAGCTGCCTTGCAACGCCGACTGGTGAGTTTACGCAGGGGGACTGCACACAATCCAGCTACTGAGGCAGAAGCCGCACTGCTCGCTTTCACTAATGCCCCAAGCTTTCCCTTGGCCATTGAGGCTCTAAGCGCGTTGACCAGGCAACACAATGCCCGAGTCTATCGTCCGGATGTGTTGTATTGCTGTCTACGCGCGATGCAAATAGCTGCGGGAGGCAGTTGCAGCTTTGCCGAGGCCACGGTGCGGGAGCGCGAACGAAACCGACACGAGAGCCGGCCCCTTGCGCGACGTGCCATTGGTAGTACTCTGTTGCTGAAGGGACTCGAGGCGGAAGTGGCCGTTATAACCGCCCCTGAGGAGATGGATGCCCGACATCTCTACGTAGCCTTCACTCGCGGATCGAAGAAGCTGGTTGTCTGCACGTTTACTCCCGTATTGATGCCCCGCTAGTGTCGACGTAAAGCCCCCTTACTACGTCGACGGAGTGCTGACCCTCTCTAAGGAACTGAACTTGTTATACAAAAAAGTACTTTCTCAGATACAGGATGTGGCTGGTAGCGGCAATATGTCTCCCGCAGAGATGGCTGAGTGGTTAGATACTCATTCTGAAGACATAGAGCATTTGGTTGCGTTGAAAATGTTCGAGTATTTGGATGAGGCCAAAGGGGAGGTATTAAAGGACCATTACGAAAATGTAGATGCATTTAGAGGAAGACTATTTACAACATGGGAGTCCCCTTTAAAGCGGCTGGATGCATTAATTTATGGCTGTACTGAAATCAGTAATGAGGTAAACAGTGAGTATCGCACTGGTTCTGGAGAAAGGTCCGCAAAACTGAACATAACTACCCGACTGCACGCACGTGCTGTCCAGGTTTCCTGCGAGATATCTCATCTTCTAAAGGGTGGTTTTGCAGACGGTGCAATGGCCCGTTGGAGAACGCTCCATGAAACCACGGCCATATTGATATTTATCGCAGAAGGCGACGAAGACCTGGCAAAAAGATTCACGGATTTTCAGAGCATACAGAGGCGAAAAGCTGCTAATCGCTATAATAAATATAGTGAAGAGTTGGGTTTTACTTCTTTCTCCCCAGAAGATTTAAGTCGGTTTGATCTCGAAAGAAATGACATCGTTGGTAAGTATGAAGCGGGTTTCGGCAATGAATTAGGTTGGGCCGCTAAAGCCTTAGGAAAAGAACTCAGTGCCAGAACTAAGGTTCGCTTTAGTGATATTGAGGAATTTGTCGAGCTGGACTTCTTGCGACCGCACTACGGCTTTGCCAACCAGTATGTTCATGCAGGAATTGACAGCATTGGCTTCAAG
Organism: Serratia bockelmannii; assembly: GCF_008011855.1. GTDB lineage: Bacteria > Pseudomonadota > Gammaproteobacteria > Enterobacterales > Enterobacteriaceae > Serratia > Serratia bockelmannii. The sequence continues at coordinate 1,081,042 of NZ_VOUX01000033.1, read as the reverse complement.
CTCGGTACATCGCTTTCAAATAAAGATCTCTTGTTATGTGGGCCATCTAATGAAGGGCTGTTAGAGCCGATTCAGTGCACCAGCTTGTCCTTGATACAGGCCACTCAGGCGATAATCTCAGTTTCACCAGACGATCAACGTCTGCTATATAGCGCCGTGCTCTGGTTGTGGCATGATAGGTTGAAAGAGGAAGTTGTCGCCGCATCAGATGCGCTTATGAAGAAAGGCGAAGCTTATAGCTGTGAATAAAATTCAGGAATTTTAATTTCAGAGATACGAAGATGACACCGACGGTATTTATATCTTACTCACACGATAACGAATTACATAAAGACTGGGTACTGCAACTTGCAACAAGGCTGAGATCCAATGGCGTTGAGGTTTTGCTGGACCGCTGGAATCTAAAGCTGGGGCAAGATTTGGCTGCCTTCATGGAGCGTGGTTTATCGTCATCCAGTCGGGTAGTATGTATTTGTTCGGAAGCATACGTCGCAAAAGCGAATGGCGGCAAGGGGGGCGTGGGCTATGAAAAGCAAATTATTACGGGCGAGCTATTAGCCGACTTGAACAAAAATTGGGTTATTCCTGTTGTCAGAAATAATTCTCAATCCAAAAAAGTGCCAACTTTTTTGGTGGGTAAGTTTTACGTTAGTTTTGAGGATGATAAGCTGTATGAAAATCACTATGAACAACTTTTGAGAGAATTACTGGATGAACCTGTATTGCCAATACCACCTGTAGGACCTAATCCATTCAAAACAGCGAAGCAATATACCGAGCAAAAATTCTTTCCTGCGAGTGAGAAATACGTATCGCCAGCAACAAAGGGGCGAGTAACATTTGATTATTCCAATAATAATGGCCGTTATTATATTGGGCAAAAAGAGTTGGCATTTGAATTGGATTTTTCAAAGTCGAGCGATCATGATATACAATTATTAAATGATCCAAGTAGTATAAATACCATCGCTATTGTTAAAGATAAAAATGAATTTATAGAAATAGATGACGCACGTATTTATGATGGTTCATCAAGAGTTAGACGACCAAAAATAAATCAAATAGCAATATTGCAGAACAATAATGGTTTTTATGCTGCCATCAAAATTCTGTCTATCCAAGACGATACTCGTGGTGTTGAGTATGACGAGGTGACGTTTGACTACGTAATTCAAACGAACGGTAGCCCAGACTTTACATCATTAAAATTTTAGCAGAAAAATGCATGGTGTTGTTTTCAACTTCAACGCTTGTGTCAGATCCTCTTTTCGGTCATAGCCACTGAGTGATCTGCCTGTAGAGTTGGTTCAACACCTGTCTCAAATCAGCATTCTGCTATTGGCACTCAAGAAAGAGAATCGCATTTAACTCAATGGACTTTTTAAGCGGAAGGATGTGGCATTGGTCGGTAAATCTTATTCCTCTAATGAACGTCAAGATCCTTACAAGTATTGGATTGTTGACATGTGTTTACGGAAAACCACGGTCCTTTGGGTTCTCGTGCATCGAGTCGGTACATAGTTAAGATACCTGCGTAATAGCTGCCTGGAATGCCAGGGAATGCGACTTTTTCACCGTCGCTAAATCGTCCCTCATAAACTTTAACGTTATGATTACTTTCAGACGCAAGGGATATCGAGATGCGTCCAGAAGTTCGACACGTGATGTGCATCATTACGTTGGTTTGATGTGAGGCGGCGGAATCATCAAATGCACGCACGATGCTATGGCCTTTTGGCTTAAGACAAAGTGACCCAGGAATCGTCGCAGACACAGCTTCTGCAAATGTTTCTCCAGCTTTAGCTGAAGGTATGTAAAAGGTCAGGTTTAGTCCAAACTGGGCGCTTTCCGGAACGGAGGAAAACTGATCTTCAAAGAAGTACTTTGTAGCCACCAGACTTGGTTCAAAATTATTCTTGATGAGATCCGTGCGGCCTCAAGGCACGCACCACCTACTGCAACTAGGATTGCGGTAAGTCCCTTTGATATCGTTTTTTTGAGCGACTTTGTTTCACTTCGCTTTTTAAACGCCACATTGATTCCTTTGGTCTCTTGGTCCGTCTGCTTTTTTGAATTCGTAATTAGCGCTTTGTACGAGAAAATTGTTTAGCAAATGGCTATGTTATATTGATTTTTAATCCTGGTTACCTCAGTTTTGTGTTGTCCGTTGCTTCAGCTCATTCGCCTGAAGTGCCAAGTATACTGGATATTTTAATTACCAAGCAGGCGTATCTATAAGTGTCCCAGCAAATCGTGTAATTCACTTTTAAGGCTTAAAGCAACCCTATCAAGTAGATGTTCGCTCTTCGCTCAAAGCTGAATGTCAGATTTGAGTGTGTTCTACCCCAGAATACTACTAACTCACGTCTGAATTGATGCAGCTAAATCCAACCCTCAACCATTTCACCGCTGCGAGCCAAGGGGCGCTACGCCCGCCTATGCAGGTCAGTTTTTTCTCCCGCGTGTTTTCCGTTCCCCGTATCAGCTTCCGGCTAATCGTTTCCCAACACAACCCGTCCCGCAAGGGTAAATGGCACGCATTCTGCGCCCTTGCGTGCAGGAACGATGCCGGGAAAGCGAACCGTCAGGCGATACGAAGACGAAAATCACACCACTGACGGAGAAAAAACATGACCATTTCCTTGCATACCACCCAGACTAGCGCCCCTAACACAGCAACGGCGACCAGCGTATCCCCGCTGGAGCAGTCAGGCTCCTCAAAAACGAAATTTTCTAAAACCAGGACGGATATTTATCAGACAGTTACCGAGAGCATCATCACAGCGCTTGAAGCCGGTGTAAAACCGTGGTCCTGCCCGTGGCAGCGTACCCCCGGTATGTCTGGTTTACCGTCCAATTACGCAACTGGTATGGGTTACAGTGGAATGAATATCATGTTGTTGTGGTGCAGTGCGTCAGAACAGGGATTCAATGATTCGCGCTGGATGACCTACAAACAGGCAAAAGCGGAAGGCGGGCAGGTACGTAATGGAGAACACGGCACAACAGCCATTTTCTATACCATGCTGGAAAAGGAAAATGACGACGGAGAAACTGATTATATTCCGATGCTTAAGACTTTCACCGTGTTTAATGTTGAGCAAATTGACGGTTTGCCTCTGAGTGATGAAGTCGTTTTCCCGGCAGAGACCTTTGAGCCGTTACCGCAGGCGGAAGCGCTTTTCCGTAACAGTGGTGCAACCATCATTGAGAAGGGGCAGAACGCCTTTTTCGCACCATCAACCGACGAAATCCATTTACCGGAACGTCGTCTTTTTAGCGATGCTGCCAATTTCTACGCTACGGGTCTGCATGAGCTGGTTCACTGGAGTGGAGCCAAAAGTCGGCTGAATCGTGAAATGAAAGGGAAGTTTGGCAGTGAGGATTATGCGTTTGAGGAGTTGATCGCCGAGTTGGGAAGCGCGTTCCTGATGGCGGATCTGGGGATTGTCGGAGAGGTTCAGCATGAAAGCTATATCGCTTCATGGCTGAAAGCACTGAAGAACGACAAACGCTTTATTTTCAAGGCCGCCAGCGCGGCATCGAAAGCGCATCGTTATTTGATGGATAAAATCTGAGCAGTAAGGAGTCGCAACGGAATGCGGCTTTGCGTGTAGGACCGCTTAAAACAGTAACGCTGTAGAGACATGAGTGAGGCGGAGCGCAGCCAGGCGAGCACCGAACAGTCATGTCTCTACAGTGGAATAAAGCAAGTCACACGGACAGGACTGAATGGGCCGCTATTCTCGGTTACCAGCAACTGCCTGAAGCGCAAGTAGCCGCTGTTCCAGATTATCCAGTCTTTCTTCGAGTTCATGGCTCTGCTGCTCAATATCTTCCAGCGTTTCTGACAAAACATCACGTAGCAGCACAAAATTTGCGTGCAGGGCGTACACAAAATCGTGGCCGCGAACCAGTAATGCTTCGCGCGGTATGTCCTGCAATGCGGAATGCGTCATCCATGTCACCAGCGCTTTTGCGCTCATTTCGGTTAGTACGTCCGAAAGTCGGTCAGTTTCTCTGTTCATTCTGGTGTCCTGTCTGTTCTGATGTTGGGTGAGTATTTCGAGGGGTATTATTTCAGGTCGTTGCGCTGCTGGTTGGGTGGGTTGGGACTGTAAGTGATAGAGAAGAACTATATGCCGTGGTCTAAATCGAGCCGTTGCAGCTCGTCGAGCGTGTAGATGCGGAAGACATTCCGGTGGCGGGTTTCCAGCGGGATGTGTTGATGGTTAACGATAACGTGCCTGATGCTGTCAAACAGCCGTTCAAGGCCACGCTTTTTCTGCGGGTCCGGCACGATATAAAAAACGTAAATCCAGTCTTTACGGGTCCGGGCCAGTAAATGGCTGGCGATGATTGACTGGTATCGGGCTTTAGTTTTCAGACGACGCTCGGTCTCAATGGCGACTATGGTGCCGCCGGGCAGGGTGATTATTCCGTCCGGCCGGTGACTAACCTGGTAACGGCTAAGGAAGGTCGTGCGATCGCCGTTTATCCACCCGTAAGCGCCTTTTTGCTCAAGGATGATCCGGGCTGCCTGATTATCAAGGTGGTGCTCCAGCGTCCAGCCGGTGATTTTTGACGGCTCAAATCGCACCGGGAAAAGCACATCGTCGGGTGTTAACACAACAGCCAGTCCGTCACTGGTTATGCCCCACAATGAAATTTTCATCGTCCGCGATACCAACACATGCTTTTTTATTAAGTCCATTCTCTCGACTTTTGAAAGTAGGGAATACAGCGATTTATGATCCCTGAAGCCGAATAGCAGCATCAGCGTTTTAAAATCACTGTACGTTTCTTCTTTCAGGAAATTCAGCAGTCGTTGTATTTTTTCGCGATGCCGTGTCTGGCGTTCGCTATATGTGGTGATCAGCATCATTCCTCCTTTAAAAATCCAGCAATGACGGGGTTTCTTCTTTGTTGGTATTCGGTGTTGTCGTGTCTTTCTCGTCCGTATCAAAAAAAAGATCGGATCGAGTTGCTGTGATATCCGGTGTTGATGCGGGTCCGGGGGAAGTTTCTTCCTCGCTAAAATCCAGGGTGATGTTTACCATTGCGGCGGTGGCGGCAATCGCGGACGACACGGCACAGATCTTCAGTTCGCGTTTTTTCACCCTGATGGGCGAAATCAGAGAAGCAGACGGGAGTGCTTTTGTCGTGAAGATGAAGCTAACAAAATCGGGTAAGTTCAGGATCATATTGCTGTCGGTAAAGAAACGCTCCGCCTGCCTGATGGTGCGTTCATCATCGATAGTCTCTGTCAGCACGGCATCGGTTTTCGCTTTGCGGACCTCATCATCGACTAATATGGTGCCTGACATCCGGGCCACCCATTCAGCGGTGTCAGGATCCATGACACGATAAACCAGTTTGAATTTAGCGTTCTCAACGACTGCGCCGACAACGGCGTCGCCTTTCAAATCTGCCGGACAGTCTTTTAAATCGGCGATGGACTGATGCGCCATAATAATATGCACGCCTTTATCCCTTGCCGCGCCTAATCCTTCCAGAGCGGGTTTTGAAAGATGGTATTTAAGTTCGTCGAGGAAAATGGCGATAGGGCGCGGAACAGTATTAATTCGGTCGCGGCTTTCTGCTAACTGATAAAGTCTTACCAGCAGCATTCGCTGGGCAGTAATAATTTTGCTGTTTCGCATCGAGCCGATGATGTAACAACAACCACCTTCATCAAATATCTGTTTAAGGGAAAATCCCGTGGGCGCGTTTATTGAATTGAGTAACGCCAGCTCTTCAATCTTGCCGAAAAAGGCTTTGATACTCTCAGCGATGCCCTGAACATATTCACCATTAAAGATGTCACGAATCGTCCATGATGAATTGCTGCCTACAAATTGTGCAGCGATACGTGCCGCCTTCCTGTCGTTAATTCGGTAAAAGTCAGACTGATGACCTTTTTCGGCCAAGCCGAAACCTGCAACAAAAAGTTCTTCAAGTTCGTCTGGAGTAATATTTTCGATCAGATTTAATTGATACTCTTGTTTACGAAGATCAATTAATGCAAAAGGTTTACCCGCATCTTCACAGGCCTTGCGATAAAGATGGGGAGCCCATTCATCATCTTTGGGGTCCATGATAAATACGCCTTCTCCGGCAAGAATGCTTTGGTAAAGTAATATGCCTGTTGCGACACCTTTACCTGCCCCGGTTGTACCAATAATATCTGCGTGTTGTTTTTGCCAGTCTATTAGCGGGAGATACATTGGTTGTTTATCCCGGTCTATACCAATAAATATGCCCTTGCTTAAATCGATATACTCTAGAGGATCATAATGTACTGTTTCCGGCAGCAATAATTTTATCGTGCGGACATCGGTGCGCAATTCCCGTTCAAGCGTTGTCTTTCTGACGAGGCGTTTCTTTATTTTGTCTAATTCAGGGGTTAATACCCTGCGCAGCAGAATATGCAAAATAAAACCCGTTACGGTAAAGGCAATCAGCACCGGCAATGCCAGAACGGGAATGCTGGCGACTACACGGCCTTTATAAAGCCACTGGAAAATCCATATAACAACCGGGGCCATGGTACCGGAAAGAAAACACAGCAGGGAAAAAGCGATAATCAGCTTTTGCCACAACGGGGCTTTTTGCAGTTCATCGCTTTTCATCGACGCGAAAAACGGCATCGTCAGCCCCGATAACAGCGCCAGCATCAGCTGGTGCTGTTGCATACAAGCAATGAAGCTCAGCGCGCCATTCACTATCGGCGACAGTGAAACGGCCAGCTTATTCAAAATCACGATGCCTCCTTCGTCAGCAGTTCGCCCCATGACATCGCCCCATCAATTCGCCCCACGGTGTTGGGCGAAAAGGCGGGGCGAACGTCAGGGACGAAGAAGGTGGCCGCGTTGCGGCCATGTGCAGGGAAGCATGCTTGCCTGCACGACACGGCGTGCGCCAGTTCATGCGGGCTGGACGCCCTTATGATATGTCGCATGGGGGTAATGACGCCGCTGGACGCTGCGCCAAAACCCCCAAACGTCAACGGCGGCACACCGTCGCCCGCTACGCGCGACCACCCCCTTTAAGACGGTCGCTTTCGCCTTTTTCTTCCCTTTACTCGTTCCTCGTAGCGGGAATAAAAGGGAAGCTGACCTTTAAAGAGGGTGGTCGCGCCACGCTACCGGCTTTTGGCCGGAGACTTATCTGCGACGGTGTGCGGGGCGATGCCCCCCAAATAAACCGCTGTCGTGGGCGACAGCTTTTCGCTCGCTGGGGCGGCGAAATTTATCCGGCTCCCCCGGCCTGCAAAATCCGCGTGGGCGCGGCTGTTTGCAGGTGAGGCGCGGTGCCTGAATTATTTTCGCTCCTTAACCCGCGAAAATATTTCTGTCCGCTGCCTCATTTTTACGGCCCCTGTTTCTTCGCTCCTTAATCCGCGAAAAACAGAAGCCATAAAAACCTGAAAACCGTCACGCTCTCCGCCCGTCTCGCCAGTATTAACCACGAACGCGGCCATATTTACTGATGACCTGACTGATAGCCGCCGGGTCTGCCGAAACACATTCAAGTAAAAACGATTTTCTGGCATCGGCCGTATGGTCAGGAAGAAAACCGTGTTTATTCTCTTTCACGATATTAAAGAATGCCCGTTCAGCGGAATGACATTCACTGCTGCCGCTGTTTCCCGTTGTTTTACCGTACATGCATAAAACCACTTCGCAGGCTTCAGCGGTCGTTGCGGATGTTGAACATGACGCCATAACGCCGAGAAATAATAAGGAGAGTATGACTTTCTTCATTTCAGTCACCGGTATGATTAATGAAAGGTTGCGTATTTAGGGTAATGTTATTTGCCAGAGTTATTGTCTGAATGCCTCTTTCATGCTTTTTAAATGAACTGGCTTAAAGTAAATATCACTCATCCGGCGCACATCGCCGTGTATGTCAATACTGACGATGACATCAATGCTTTTAAGTACCTTGCGTAACAGCACATCAAAAGGAATATTCCGGCAGTCGGGGTTTTCATAGCAGCGGTCAATGATCCCTTCAATACATTCTTCCGGGCTGCCTGCATGCAGGGAGGTGATTAATCCCTCATGCCCGGAACCAATAATTTTAAGCGCGTCCCATGCCTCCCGCCCACGAATTTCCGCCAGTAATATCCGGTCAGGGTTCATCCGATAATTAGCACGGATCAGCCTGCCGGGGGTGACAATGGCATTATCCCCGCCATCCGCCGGGTAAAAAAGATGCACATAATTGGCGTGGTGATAAAAATGGATTTCGGGATTATCTTCGATTGTGGTCAGCCGAAGATGCAGTGGAATATAATGCAGCAGCGTTTTCATATAGGTGGTTTTACCGGAGCCGGTTTCACCCACAATAAAAATCGTTTTGCCATATTCCACGGCCTTTTCCATAAAACGGGGGATATTCCCGCTGTGATATAACTGAACCAGTGCATCATCCTGGCTTTCCGTTCTCTCCTGACCAGCCACACGCTGATAAAATCCTGCATCAATCCATGACTGATGTGTTTTCTGCTCAAACGAAGGCTTGCGCAGCGTAATGGATACCGTATTACGCTCACAGGCCGGGGGAATAATCGCCTGAATACGTTCGCCGGATCTTAATGTTGCAGAAAGGATGGGTGATGTATCGTCAATATTGTCGTCTTGCCAGGATGCCAGCGCCCTGGCAAAGGCATGACACTGACGCAGCGTGATCGGGGATGCCTGTTTATGCCAATTCCCCCGGATTTTCGTATGCAGTTCGCCCGGTCGGTTAACGGCAATTTCTGTCAGGCCATCCTGCGCAAGAAAATCACCAAAGAGCCGGTTTTTCATAAAGTCCAGTGACAGGTTTTCAGCGTTCATACCATTTCTTTTTCAGCCGTAGTTGATAAACAGAGGAAAAATCAATATCCGTGCCGGTCATGATGCCGATCACATCGCCCTGGTTCAGGTACATCGTGGGCGGGATACTGATGCTGTTTTCCAGCGTCGTTTTCGCCATTTCCGCCGTGGCGGCGCGGGTATTTTCGGTATAGTCGGTATTGCGGTCTTTACCCGGCGCGGCATCTGATGCCGCTGCTGCCACGTCCTGTACGGTACTCAGCATCAGGGCGTTGCCGAAACGCTCCCAGAAATGGCTGTCGATCCAGCCCGTGATCCCCGCCTCGCCAAGCGGGCCGGTGGCCTGCGTATCGGTGAGCGGGATTTGCAGGCTGCCGGGCTCCGGCGTGCGCAACTCCGTCCACAGTACAAACATCCGGCTGCGCCCGTGTTGCAGTGCCCCGGTGCGGTAGATACCACGGGCAACTGTTCCCGCCGGGATCAGCATTACATGGTTACTGGAGCTCCAGACATTCTCACCGATCAGGCAGGAGATATGACCGCCAACATCGGACACGAAGCGCCGCATCATCGAACACGGAATATAGCGATCCACCGGGATATAGAGATCGGGATCAAGGCCCAGCCGCCTGACACCGGTGACGCGTGCGACGCCCGGATTGTCGTTGTTATTGCTGCCTGCCGGTGCTGTTGTATCCGGGCAGCGCAGGCGTCCATCTTCGCCACTGACCAGTACCGACTGACAGGATGTGTACGCCGTGGAGGCTGACGGGCTGCCCGACGTTCCCGCATTGCTGCGCGATCCGCTTCGGGACGTGCGTATATCGTCGCCTGACCCTGTACTGCCGCTGTTCAGCCCGTCTGCCAGCGCTGCCGCCTTGTTCAGGGCGGGTGGCCCGGGCGGCAGGGCTGGAGTGGCAGGGGGGCTCTGACTGGCAGGGGCTACGCTTTCCTGCCTCCCTGGCCCGAAGAGGCCAAACGGATTACTGTCCATGCCCAGATTTTTACGCTCCTGCTGCACCGCCCCGGAGGAGGGCGGCGACGCGGTGTCAGATTCTTTCTCATCACCCCTTTTCAGGGCGCTGAGAAGACGATCGCCACCGGATGCCAGCGCGATGACCAGGACCAGACTCAGCAGGCTGACGATCAGCGTGCGGTGACCGGAAGCTTTACGGAAACGGGTCACTTCCGGCTTACCGGGCGGCGTTTTCTGCTCCGGCTCCTGATATGCCATTGCCGCGCGGGCGCGTTCACGGGCTTCCGCTTCCCGTTCGGCGGTGGTTTTTTCCGGTTCGTCCGGGAAAGATTTGTCGGTCATTTTGCCTCCAGCGTAACGGACGGCGAAACGGTGTCACTGTTGGTCAGCGGGATACGCCCGAATCCGTCGTTTTCGATCCCCACCACTGAGCTCCCGTAGCGCAGAACCAGCTGCGGAGATGCCGGAACCACCATCACGGTGTAGTTGCCCCGTTTAACCGTTCCGGGCGTGACCGCCTGCTCCTGACCGTTAACCACCCGGAAAACGGAAGGCAGGGTTTTCGCGGGAGAAAAACCGATATAAGCAAAACGACCGTCATCCCAGGCAAAGTCCGGGGCAATGGAGGCTGAACCGGCGGCTACACGCCTGGTGTAGCGCCAGTTGCGCGGCGTGGCCGGATGCCGGAATGCCGACGCTATCCGCTGTCGGTCCAGCGCTTCCTGCTGTTGTTGCTGGCGGGTGGCACTGGCGGCGGCTGACTTTTTCCGCAGTTCGTCAGGATAGTGGTAGCGGATAATGAATGCCTGGGCGGGAGAGTCTTTATCCAGTACGTTCAGCTCCAGGCTGTAGTCGCGTTTCGATGTCACCACGAACAGGTTGGTTTTCCAGTCTTTTGCCGTCGGCAGAAAGACCTGGCTGATGTTGTTGCCGCTGGCATCCGTGACTGGCTGGGCGATGGGATTCGGGCTGACACCCACCCGGTTATCGCTTTTCGTCACGGTCCAGCCTCTGGGAAAACCCGCCTGCGCATCGATGACTGTTTCATCGTCATCAAATACCAGCATGGTGACGTAGCCGGGTCGGGTACTGACGACCGTGACGTTCTGGCTGTTGTACGTGACGTTCTGCATCCGGCTGTCATACGCGCTGCCGCGCGGTGTCGCCGAGCTCCATGCCACGCATGACGCCAGTAAACCCGTGAGGAGCAGAATGTGTTTCAGCATCATTCCCCCCTCAGCTCTTTGTCGCGCTGGTAGCTGGTGACGATAAAGCCCAGCGGGTTCACTTCGCGCTGGCTGTCGGTCAGTTGCCGGTGCGGGACGTAGCGGTATGTGAGGCGGATATTCCAGACATCCGTTTTCACGGAATTATCAGCAATACGGCGGATAGTGCGCTTGATACGCAGGGTTGCCAGATTATCCGGCCCGGTGGCAGGCGCATGCACATTGGAAATAATGTCGATATCAACAATATATTCCGCCTTGTTAAAAATCACGTCCGGTGCCTGGTCGCCGTTAAACCCGTCCAGATAGTCCCGGTTCACGCTGTCGCTGTTAAATAACTGCACGTCGTCATAATCACGCTGGAGGGAGAAATAATTATATCCTTCGCGGAGCCTGACATAGTGTGCTGCCAGTGAATGCGCCAGTGCCTTTTCAGACGAAATATCCCGCTCCTTTACGCGCGTCATATATTCATAGCGCCCGGTTTGTTTATCCACTGACCATAATTCAGTGTCGGTGGTTTTCAGCGGCAGCAGAATAATAATGGTCGCAATCGCCATTGCGGCCAGAATCAGTCCGGCAGCGGCCACCCGCCAGGCGGTTCTTCGGGAACGCTCTTCCTTTTCCAGCAGGATGGATTCAAAAGAGCGGGAAACATTAACAATGTTCTGAATATCAGACATGGTGAGTGAGCTCCTGAATGATGGCGGGGGAATTTACCGGCTCGGGTTCGCCGGATACCGGCGGAAGGTCGCCCTGATACTGTACGCAGCCCGTGAGCGCGCACAGCATCAGAAGGAAGATGCTGAATTTCATGGAAGTTCCTTATTACAGGGATGCAGAAATGCCGCACCGGTGGCGCAGGCCACGGCGTGACGGGGAAAGGAAATTAAGGGTCGGGAGGATTAACGGTGACGCTGCCGGTTCAGGCGTTTCATGCTTTCGATGGCGGCGGCGCGTTTCTGCCAGGCGCTCACGGTTTTACCCGCGCCTGCGCCAGTGAGTCTGCCGGTCGCCGCGGCGACGGCCATGCCGCCTTTCGCAGCCAGGCGGGCACCGCCCTTTATCCCCGGCCCGGCCAGGTCAGCGGATTTGTTCGCCAGTCCGGTCAGACCACTCATGGCCGCCCCCTGTAACACCGCCTGTACAGCGGCTCCGCTGAGGGCGCTGGCGAGCTTCGCCGAGAACCAGACCACCACACCCGCTGCAATCCCGGCCAGCAGGCACTGTGCCGCCAGCGTCACCATGTTGCTGACATTGGATGTCCGGGTCGCTGCATCAAGGATTTTATTCAGGTAATTGATGGCGATACGGATGGATAAGGCGGAAAACATGATCGTTAATATTGCCGCGAAAATCGTTTTCAGCCAGTTATCAAACATCGGCTTAAGAAAACCGTACAGCAGGCAGAAAATAAAGAGCGGCGCGGTGGTCGTCATTAACAGGATGATAATTTCAGCGAGCAGGTTGACAAAGGTGGCAGCCAGTAACAGAACGATCGCGCCGCCCCATACCAGCACTTCGGCAAAGCCACCATTCAGTTTGACGTAAGTCGAGGTGTCCATACTGAACAGTGTCTGCCCCAGTGTCTGTGCCTTTTCCCAGACGGTATCAAGCAGCGCCCAGACGTTATCATTGCCGCTGACACCGTCTTTGAGTCCCTGGATAGCCGCTACCGCCATATCCAGCCAGCCATCCCGGTTTAACGCAAAGGTGGTGATCAGCAACATTCGCCCCACATCCCAGACGACATCTTCAACCGGGGCCCGGAGTTTGCCAGCCAGCGTCTGATAACCGCGATACAGTATAAATAAGGTAAAAGAGCTGACGATGATAACGCTGATCATCGTACCGTAAGTGGAAGACTGACCTTCCAGTACGGCATTCAGTCCATCCATGATGTTTTTGTCCATACCCACAAAAATACCACCGGACATGGTGCCTCACCTGATAGATAAAGAAAGGAAATAAAAAACAGGGAGAATTCTCTGTTTTGCTGGAGGAGATATTATTGTGTGACGGATTTTCTCTTTTCGGCTTCTTGCTGAAAGAATGTCTCAAATTTTTCTTTTATTCCGGGTTTGCCAATTTGAGCGAACATAATGGCAGCCCGTTGAGCAAACTCGCAGTTATCGCTTGCCTCGCCATCCTTCAGGCATTGCGTGTAAACCGCATATGTTTCGTCAGGATGCTGCTTATACCAGGTTTCGGATTTGGTTTCCTTGCAGCCGGAAAGTAATATCACGCCTGAGAGTGTGCATAAGGTGAATAAGGATCTGACCACGGATAACCTCCTTATAAATTATTAAGGTCAGCAACAGGTGCCGATAGCTGCTGCTGTTCAAAGGCTTTCTGTCTTTGCTGTTCCAGCAATGTCGTTCGCTGTTCAGCCTGTCTGACAGACATCTCCCACTGATTTGTCAGCGCATTTAACTGTACGCTTTTCGCCGCGATGGCGTTAGCCAGATCCTGAGACTCTTTCGAATCCTGTGCATTCGATATACGGTCAGATAAGTCTGATATATCGCTGAGTGTGCTGTTGATCCTGTTTTCAACGTCAGTGGTATTCTCAATCGCCATTGCCTGATTGAGGATTATCTGTTTACAACTGTCGGCCAGGGCCTGAGACTTTATCCCTTCCTGTTCCTCGCTGCATACGCTGAATGATTTGTATTTACTGTAAAGGTTTTGCAGTTCAGAAGAATATGAACTGTTTTGCGTGGTCAGCAGATCATCCAGTGAAATACTGCTCTTACGGAGATTATCAATATCGGTTTTCAGGCTTCGGGCATCGCTGAGAAAACCCTGAATATCCCGCACGCCGGTTGCAGTAGCTAACTGTTTTTTATACGCATCAAGTTCACTTTTATAATGGGTAACCGTATCCTCCCATTGCTGTAATTTCTGCATCCACTGGTTAATGGATTCGGTATTCTGCACGGCGTCGAAAACCGGTATTCCGGCGCTGAACGTCTGCGTCGGGAAAAATAACGATAATGCCAGAAAGGTATATCTGGTACGCATATCAACGACCTCCGTATTAATATCAGATTGCCCGCTCAAGGAAGGTTTCTTTCCATTCATCAGGTCGCATACCGTCCTGATAGATGGCATCGAATATTTTCAGGTTGTCCTCACTGCCGCTGAGGAGCCGGGTGAGTTTACCCAGCCCGGACAGATCCATTTTTGCCAACGCCACAAACGGGCGGGTTTCCCCGGCCCGCAACGGTGTTTTCAGGATGACCATATAATGCTCGCCCGGATCAAGGTTCCTGACAGTCTCATAAACGCTGTCCGGCACTTTCATTTTCTCCACGTAATCCGCATGACTGGCCTTCGGGTTGGCGAGGAAAATCTGGGTGCCGCACTGTTCAATAATCGCCGGGGCGATGGGATGTCTGACGATTTCATCCGGTGACTGTGTTGCGGGGACGAATATGCCGTTCAGCTTGCGGATAACTTTCAGCATATTGAGCGAGAAACGGGAAAATTCGACATCGGACAGCCAGCGCCAGAACTCATCCATAAACATCACCAGGCGGCGACCGTCCAGCAGGCTGGTCACGCGATACAGCAGGTAAAAGGTCACGGGGCCGCGAATATCGTCATCATCCAGAAATTCGGTGCCGTCGATACCAACGTTATCGACATCGCTGATGGTGAAAGTATCAGCCTCGTTATCAAACACCCAGCCGAACTCGCCCCCCTGTGCCCACTGTTTCAGGCGGATACGCAGCCCGTTGGTGCGGGCGTCTGTGGTCGGCGGCTCCGGCAGCACTTCCAGCAGCCGGGTGATTCCGAACCGGCGGTACTCCGGCGGATAGTCCAGCATGATGGTGTCAACGGCGGCACTGATCCGCTCCTCATCGCGCGGATCGAGCGGCTTACCGTTGCGGCGGCACAGCATGCGCACCAGCCGTTTGATGAAACTGATGTTCCGGCGGGTTGGCTCCAGCGCAAACGGGTTGAAGCCGGTGGGCTCGCCGGTACGGATGCGGAAATAACGCCCGCCCGCCTGGCGGATCGCCATCTCCGCCGCCCGGTCCTTATCGAAATACACCGTGGTCAGCCGTTTGAGGGTGGCAGAAGGCGCAAACGACGCCGGGTTACGGTACTTCTGCATCAGTTGTTGCAGGATGGTCATCAGCAGGGTTTTGCCGGAGCCGGTTTTCCCGATAATCGCCGTATTTCCCGGCGTTTTCTCACCGGTGTCATCCCGTCCGGCCTGGCTGTCGTGAAGGTTCAGGTAATACCCGCCACCGCCGGGCGATGTGAGGATGGCGATGGCTTCCCCCCACGGATTGCCGCTGCGTTTGTGGGGATGGAAGTTATGCAGGCAGGCCATATCGGCAAAATTCTGGCTGCTGACGGCCACCAGTCGGGGACGCAGCGTATAGACGCCCGGCAGTTGCGCCAGATATGCGGCGGGCAGTGACAGGGTGGAGAGCGTCGTCATAATACCCAGATCGGCGAAGGGCTGGGCCAGAACGTTAGTGTCCTTCACCACCTGCCCGGCACTGTCTGAGGAGATCAGCAGGGAAAAGTGGAATTTACCGCACGACACATGCCCGGACTGGAGCAGGTCGCGCAGGACAATCAGCTCTTCGCGCTGGGAAATCGCGTCGTCGTCCGCTGAGTTCAGCCGTTTTTCCGCCAGCCGGATATGATCCTGCGCTTCATCCCGCGCCATGCAGGTAAAGGACTGCGTCAGAACATACTCGCTTTCGGCGTACAGCAGTGCGTCCAGCATACCGGTATGGGTTTCCGGGGAATAATCCTTAATCTCGAGGCTGCGGAAGAAGCGGGAACCGCTGACCGTCTGGCATTCACCGGTGTCGGTGGTGAAAAAGACGTCTGGCGTACTGAGCGTTTCATAAAATGGTGAGCGCGTTACGGCCACTTTCTGCCACTGGCCGGTAAGCAGACGATGAAAGAACGCCAGTTGTGAGGAATACACCCGCTCGTTTTCTTCATATATCCCCAGCGGCATTGCCATATAGCGGGATAACGCAGACTCCAGCGCGTCGCGGTATTCCAGCATGATTTTGAGCGCGTCCTCCAGTGCTGGCTGGCGTTTACCGGGCGGCTGCGCTTTCATGGTTTTTTTCTCAATCGCAGAGAACGGCGCGTAGCAGACGGTAAAAAACAGCCGGTGCCGCCAGAACGGTTTTTCTTTTACCGGCTGGTAATACCGCCGTGTTACCTCATCGGAAAAGGGAATACCCGAACGGGCTTCAAAAGTATCATGGTATTTTTCACGGAGCCGGTGAATATAGAATGTTACCGGCAGCCCCTCATACGAACGAATAACGTTATTCAGGTGCGTGGCCATCAGGGTCAGGTGATGTTCGTCTTCACATTCAAAGACTGTGCCGCCCAGCTCCCAGGTGGCAACAAAATCACGGTGACGATTTCTGATGACGTAGGGGTGAATATGGGAGGAATACGGAATATATTTATCCAGCGTAATACGCTCGTTTAATTTCATTTTCTGAATAAACTCCGAGACATCAACATTATCGTACTGGTTTGCCAGAAGGGCATTCGCGCCAAAATGGGTATTGGTGAAAAGCCGTCCACGGGTTTTAAACGCCAGCCAGAGCAGGCTGAAATAATGAATATCCTTTCGGGCTTTATTTTTCATTTCCGCCCAGGCAGGAATGAGCAGAACCGCCAGGTAATAGCTGACATAGACCGCCAGCAGGACGATGGCCCCGCTGACAAGAACGAACGGCACAAGAGGAATACCCATAATGGCGGCAGGCCGCGTAAGCGCTTTATTCAGCGTAGCCATCGTTGCCTCCCTTATGACGCCCAGTAGGCACCGAAGCCGGATGCACCGACAATCAGGATCGCGCCGATGATGACGTTACGCATGTCGTGCAGGCTCTTGCCGTCGAACAGCACCTTGTAGCCCACCCACATGGTCGCCAGCGTGATGGTGACGGCGGCCAGTCCCAGCAGGCCGGTCGAGGTATTGCTCAGTGTTTCATTGGCCTTGTTAAAACCACTGTCCGCCGCCAGCACCGGGGAAGACAGCAGCACGGAAACAACAGCGGAGTAACGGCGTTTACGCATGATCATTTCTCCTCATCAGGGATAACAGGGATAGCGCCGCGAATGACGGAACCGGGATAATGCAGGGAAGTCAGGATCGGCGCAGTGGCACCGGCAGGCTCGCCGCGCAGCACAACGGCGGGATAACGGACAGACGGCTGTGCGTTCCGGTCAGGGGCACGCTGCCGGTCTTTCCGCGTGGACGGGACGACATAGCCAATGCGCTGCACGTAGCTGGTCTGGTTAAAGGCGGATTCCGGCCGCTGGCCGGTTTCAAAGTTGCCGGAGTAGTAACAACTGAGCGCCCGTTTCAGTGTTCCGCCGCGCCGGTAACAGTCGGCGAGAATGCGCTCAAATACCGACAGATTGATGCAAGGGTTAAGCAGGTCGCTGGCCGTGACGCCGTAATGGCGGAAATTGATGCTGGTGATTTGCATCAGGCCGACCGAATAGCGTCGGCCCTGTGCAGCCAGCTGTCTGGTAAGGAGGATCGCCTCCGGCAGGCTCGAGGGGAAATGTGAAATCACGCCCCGGCTGTCTGGCAGGATTTCAGCAATGGCGTAGGGGTGGAAGCCGGATTCGACCCGTGCGACATCAAGTGACGTGGACGGGTGAATACTGGCGGCGCACTGCACCGCCAGTGCCAGAAAGGCAGTGGTGGAAAGCATGCTGGCCTCGCAACAGAGAGACCGGCGGCTTACAGAAAAGTACGCCGCCGGGTGAGAAGAAGAGAAAATGGATTAAGTGGCAGCGGCATCCTGTGAAATGTCGCTTTCTTCTCTCGGTTCGAGCAGTACCAGCCTGCCGGAAACCGCAATACCGGGTATCAGCACGATATTCAGACCGGGCTTGCCGTTATGCGCGAAGGCCACGCCAACTTTTGTCCAGTACGTGTTTGTTTCGCCCTGCACATCGGGCTGGCTTTCCTGGGTAACAAAGACGTGATAAGCGGGTTTTCTCATGGAATTTCCTTTGATCAAAAACAGTAAATGAAATAAACCAGTCACATCCCGGTTCTGCATTCCGGTTTTAACGGGTCAGCGAGAACATTCAGCGGCACCCTGAATTGTGGTTACGTGACAGCCCGATCCATTTTGTTAAAGAGCAATACCCTGTCAGGACGAATTAATGTCCATAGGGGCGACTAATGCTGTAATGGCGTTCTCAGATTCGAATATCTGGTGAGGGATATAAATGAGAAACTCAAAACAAAAAGAAGAGAGAAAAATAGTGGAGTATTTAAGATGCAGTGAGAATAATGAGGATTTAAAAAACACGAGAGAGTGGTATTAACATTCACCGTGAATAATAAAGACATGCAGAGATATAACATCTCTACACGTCCTTTTTATCCTGTCAGCGGCTACTACGTTCAAGTTTTTCCTGACATTCCGTACAGGTGGTTACACCCGGCAGTGCTTGCCGTCGCTTTTCTGGAATGGGTTTACCACATACACGACAGTGAAATAATGATGGTGTCGACCCCGGCTTAAAACGACTCTGTTCAATCATCTCCTCCAGGCGCTGCTCATTAAATTCCTGATCGCGATCGATCTCATCCGGCATGTGGTGCCCTCCTGTTAGCGGCAACTTCCTTTTCACAAAGCGTGATACGTCTCCATACCATGGTGAGTGATAGTCCCAGGGAACTTGGTAGCAGGAGTTCAGTAACCTGCATCATGGCCATCAGCGCGTCGGGGGATTCAAGGCTTTCCACCCGGCACTTCTGCCATTGCCGCCAGATCTCGGCATCTGTCTCTTCATCCGGCTCAGGTGTACGTCCATATGGCACGCTGACACCAAGCAGCCGTCGGCGAAGGCAGACATCATTAGACGTCAAGCCAAAGTAGTGGTTGAGCAACGCGATAGAACCGCCCAGCCGGATAGCCCGGTTAATCTGCTGCTGTTGTCGGTATTCCTGTCGGGCCTGCGCCAGTAAATGATGCAGGACATCATGGCGGACACTGACCGAAACAAAGGGAGCCGTCGCCCGGCTGACAGCAAACAGTTCATCGAGTGATAACTGATTAAGAGCATTCATTTCGTCGAAAGTGAATCCGAGGGACTCGCAGTGACGAATATCCCCAACTTTCAGAGCGTGCAACGCATCAGTTAAGATGGTGTAATTAATTAATGGAATCATTCTGTTATCTCCTCAATCTATATGGAAAAGTTGAGCAAATAAACGGACATTTTTAACTGTTTGAACGTCCGGCCAATTTAAGGCTGATCCATTCATCAATTTCCGATTCGAGCCAGGCCACACTGGCCGGGCCAATTTTTATTGAACGTGGAAAGGTTCCATTTTTCATATACAGGTAAATTTGAGAGCGTTTCAAACCGGTTTTTTCTTCGACCTGTTTTAAACGTAATAACTGATGTGATGTCATTGTATTCTCCTATTGTGGAATGACTGGTGCATGTCCAGAGAAAATAAAAGAACACAGCAGTAAGCTTAGGAAAAGCCGATAGCACCTTATTACTGATGGGAAGATCCTTAGTACGGTTTTGTAGTGAATAAATAATAAGTTATTAGTTGTATAAGGATGTGGAGAAGGATAGTTGTGCTGCTGTGTAGTTTTCAGCGTTTCGCTGGTGCAATGGTGTCATGACTTAGCGTGATAATGAGGACAATAAAAAGATGCGGTTAAATACATTCATTGTGAATTTCAGTCAGGGGGGGCGTTACCACTCTGGCGGTAATGCGCTATGAAGCATCGCCATAGAAGTGTTCTGTGTGGTCGAAACATATATGCTCAACTACTTCCTTAACACAATGCTGAATTGATTGTGCTTCCCGATCATGTATAGACCGATCCAACAGATATAATAAAGTCCTTTGATTCTTGTTATCGTTAAGGCGGCTGAGGCAATATAGTCTTGGCTGGAGGTTCCATGCCGTAAAGATTCTGTAGTGTGATCCCCCGCACAGGGAGACGGATATGGCAGCTCTATGACTCACCTATGGTTTTTTGGATAACCTGATGTCGCTAAATATCGGTTAAGTGTGCGCTTGTTTTCCGTTCGGCAAAATAGTGCGCGGGTGTACTTCCCATTGTTTTTTTGAACATGGTGATAAACGCATTAACCGATTCATACCCCAGATTAGCTGCAACATTCTGAACCGAAACGCCGCTAGCCAGTTCCCGGAGAGCAATTATCAGTTGCAGTTGCTGACGCCAGCGTCCGAACGTCAACCCGGTTTCGCGCAGCATTAAACGCGCGAGAGAACGCTCGCTAAGCGCCAGTCTTTTTGCCCATGTTTTGAATGTGCTTCGGTCATCAGGTTGACTGACCAGAGCATCGGCCATGGCGCGGATTTTAGGATGCGACGACACAGGGAGGCTCAGTTTCTGCTGAGGCATGGTGGCTAATTCATCAAGTGTTACTCTGGTCAGTCTGGCGAGATGGCTTTCTGGTGGGTATCCGACGCCCTCGCGGGTTAAACGGGCAACAAGTTCTTTAATCAGACTGGAAATTGCCAGAGTACAGCATCGCTCCGGCAACGCGGCGGCTCCGGGTTCGATAAACAGATAGTTGAGATGCGCATTCCAGGTAGCTTTGGCGCTGTGCGGCACTCCCCCAGGGATCCAGACGGCACAATCAGGCGGCACGATCCAGATATCATTTTCGGCGCGACAAATGACCGCCCCATAGAGGGCAATAATCAATTGCCCTTTGCGGTGCGTATGCACAGGCACTTCGGCCGCGTAATCGACAAAATCCAGATGACGCGCGACTGCGGGACAGGGGGTGGCATCCGGATCAAACAGCGTATTGGCGAGTGGGGGTAACATAGATTGGCAACATTTAGGTATTTTTTGACAGAATAGAGTATTTAAGTGGATATGCAAGCCGGTAATAATTTCCGGCATGAAAAAAATTAACGCGAGTTACTTTCATTTTTTACACACGATATGCCAACGTCTTCGCGGTATGGCTTCTCCTTCACTACTGAATGATGCGAACGCTCTGCTCTATTCCGCGAAGAGTTTTGCCGCAGCGATGCTCGCATACTACATTGCACTGTCAATTGGCCTGGAGCGGCCTTCCTGGGCAATTATCACCGTGTATATTGTTTCCCAAACCTCCGTCGGAGCATCGCTGAGCAGAAGTCTGTATCGTCTGGTGGGAACGGTAGTCGGCGCGGGCATAACGGTATTAATTGTACCCACGTTCGCGAATTCCTCCGTATTTTGCAGCGTGATATTGACAGGCTGGATTACCTTCTGCCTCTATTTATCCTTGCTGGAACGCACGCCCCGGGCCTATGGTTTTGTCCTGGCTGGTTACACTGCGAGTCTGATTGGCTTCCCTGCGGTATCCGATCCTGGCGCGATTTTTGACATCGCTATCACTCGGATACAGGAAATCATGATCGGTATCTTCTGCGCGGCACTTATTCATCGCTATGTATTGCCCGCGCGCATCTCAGGCCAGTTCAACAGTAAATTGTCGCAGACGCTACTCGCGGCGCGACAGCGTATCGCAGAGACTTTAGCAGGCAAACCCGACGCTGCTTCCGGGCCGCTGCATATGGCACTGGCATTACAGTTCCTGCAGGGTATCAGCCATCATGTCCCTTATGATTTTGCGTTCTCTGTACCGGTCCGGCAAGCGAGAAAAAGGCTTCATGACAGGCTGGCGCGATTAGTCATTGTTAACTGTGAGTTACGCGACCGTTTAGCGCTGATAGCGACGATACCTGTCGATGTGCAAATTCTGCTGGGTGATGTTGAGGTCTGGTTGGCCTGCAAAGATGAAGGAAAATTCAAAAGCGAGGGTGAAGCGCTCAAAAAAAGCAGTGAAAAATTACTGCAGCGCTATTCAGTGTATGAGCTGACGCTTGAAGAAGCGCTGCGTGTAAGTTTTATGCGCTACCTGTTAGAGGCCATTGTCCTTGTGCAGCAGTGCTATCGTCTTTCGGACGCCATTCATCACGCGAAGCAGACGCCTGCGCAATCGGAAAAGAATACCGTGAGAGGGTATGTATTCCACCGCGATTCTCTCACTGCTGCCCGCACCGCTCTGGGCGCTTTCACCATCATTCTGAGCGGCTGCATGGTGTGGATTTTCTCGGCATGGCCTGATGGCGGTACGGCGGTTTCTATCCTTGGCGTTTGTTGCACACTGTTTGGCGGCTTCGATACGCCTGCCCCGCATATTGTGAAATACATTATCGGCTCCTTCTGGGGCGTTGTGATAAGCCTGATCTACAGTTTCGTTCTACTACCACAAGTCAGTGATTTTATCGTGCTGGTAACGGTTTTAGCTCCGATCTATCTGCTGGCTGGATCGCTCCAGGCCAGACCGCCTACCACGTTTATGGCGATGGGGATCACACTGACGCTGCCTATTTTGTGCGAGCTGGGTGCCCACTACAGCGGGGATTTTGCCGTGGCGGTGAATACCGCAATCGCACTATTTTCTGCAACTGGCTTTGCGGTATTCAGCATGGGCTTTCTGCAAACTGTACAGGCAGATGCGGCAATAAATCGCCTGCTTCAATTATGTCAGCGCGATATTAACCGCAGCGTGAAAGGTGTGCTGAATACTGATGAAACTCTCTGGATCAACCTGATGATCGATCGGGCTGCGTTGATACTGCCGCGTTTGCAGCGCAGCGGACAGTCACCGGAACGGGCACATCATTTGTTGTACGCCCTGCGCATAGGGCTGTGTGTAATGCGATT
Organism: Serratia bockelmannii; assembly: GCF_008011855.1. GTDB lineage: Bacteria > Pseudomonadota > Gammaproteobacteria > Enterobacterales > Enterobacteriaceae > Serratia > Serratia bockelmannii. The sequence continues at coordinate 1,058,265 of NZ_VOUX01000033.1, read as the reverse complement.
ACGCCGATGTGATGCGCATGCGAACAAAGAAATAAAAGAAGTACTCACCCTTCTTACACACTCGACAGATATTGACACCTTACTTCAACGGATCGCCATTCTGACTGAGCGCAGCTTGAGCGTAACAGATGAACTATCGCGACATTATGTCGATCAACTGGTTGATCTTTACTGCGCATTAAGCGTTCAGAAAATGGAGCCTGCTAATGATCAATGATTTCAATATTGAGGGCGTTTTTGTACCCGGTCTGTTGGTAATTGCCCTCATTGCACTGACATGTACGCTATTTATCGTACATATCTTGTCATTCAGCAAGGGTTACCGCCGCTTGCCCTTTAGACCGATGATCGATTTTTCCGTCTTCATTATTACTTTTTACCTGCTGCTGCAGGGGCTGACCGAACTGGGGTTTTTTAAATGAAATCGTTACTTTCTCTACTGGGCCGCTACGTGCTGACGCTCAGCGCTGTGGCGGTGGCTACGCTTTTGGCTTTTATTCTCTGGAAACATTATGCGCAAACCCCCTGGACCCGCGATGGTCGAGTTCGTGCGGATGTGGTACAGATTGCGCCGGATGTCTCCGGACCGGTGCTGAATGTGGCCGTCCGCGATAATCAGTGGGTTAATCGGGGCGATGTGCTCTATTCCATTGACCCGCACTGGTTGAGGTTGGCCGTGGTCAGCGCACAGGCTGATGTTGAGGCGAAACGTCATGAAATGCTGATGCGCCAGGATGCGGCGAGACGACGCTCTCAGATTAAAGGGGTAATTTCCAGCGAGGATTTACAACAAACAGCCAGCGCAGCCAGCGTCGCTGCGGCTAATTACCACGGTGCACTGGCTGCGCTGGACCTTGCAGAGCTTAACTTATCGCATGCTATTGTTCGGTCTCCGGTTACGGGCTATGTCACACATTTGCGGCTTCGCCCTGGTGACTATGCCACAGCGGGAGAAACTAAAGTTTCCATCATTGATGCCCATAGTTTTTGGGTGGTTGGCTATTTTGAAGAGACTAAGTTGCAACATATCCGCACGGGAAATACTGCACACATTACGCTGATGGGATTTAAGCCGGTGATCACGGGTCATGTTGAGAGCATCGGACGCGGAATAGATGATAACAATGACGAGACCGGGGGGCTTGGCCTGCCTAATGTCGAGCCAACCTTTAGCTGGGTGCGGCTCGCGCAGCGTATCCCGGTTCGGATTCATATTGACAGATTGCCGGAGGGAATTGAATTGGTGGCTGGACTGTCTGCGAGTATATCCATCACACCATAATAAAAAGTATGGTCTCTATTGAGGATTTATGCAGAACTTAGGGATTGTCAGCTCTTGATCTATATGCCTGATGAGAATGTGTTTCTGTTAGAGTAATTCTGAGGTTTCGGTTATGAAAAACAGGAAAGATATTGTAAATGACTTAATTGTTTGGATAAACAAAAATATAGAGATGCCACTAAAAATTGATGATGTGGCTATCAAGTCCGGATATTCAAAATGGCATTTGCAGAGATTGTTTTTTTCTGAAACAGGGCAGAGTCTAGGAGGTTTTATCAGAGAGAAAGAATTATATCTTATTTTAGAAGCTGTTATCACAACAAATGAATCTTTGATAAACATCGCGATGCGATTTGGCTTTGACTCTCAGCAATCATTAACCAGGGCATTTCGAAAAAGATATAATGTCCCACCACACCGGTATAGAAAAAATGCCGTAAATATTAAAAGCAAGTCTTCTTTGGAGTAAGGTAATTACTCGTATCATAAGGTGAGCTTTTAAATCTTTAGTAACTATCTGGATTATGGACGGGGTTCATCTGGTAATCATGGTCTTAGTACCTCAGTTATAGATTTATTGAACGAAATGAAATCACTCATTTATTTCATTGAAAAGAATCTAAGTCTTCCTGTGCAATGTATGCTTTCGTGTTTTTGCATGTGTAATGTATTGGTAAGTAAATTCGTATTCATTAATTGGAATATAATTACGAGCCCATGTATGTATTTAATGATTGGATAAATTAAGGTTAATCTATTTCGTGCATTTTGGATTCGATCGAACCTATGCAATTCGACTAAACCCTCCTTTAATAAGGAGTGGCTTTAATGTATATGCGTGGTTGCGAGCATTTAAGTACTGTTTTGCTTTTACTTTTCTAATGCTTGATAATTGATGATATGTATTGATACCAGTAGTACAGAAATACAATGTCCCTTGAGGTGACAAGGAAAAAAGAGTCAAAAAAACTAATTATGTCCGTATTACTGATTTTAGAGTCCTTAATACGGACATTTGGGTTTGGTAAAATTCACTTGCGTCAATCCGACATTGATGTGGGGGAACCGCGTACGAGTGCAGTTTTTAACGTATCACCACTGAGCCTGTCGGTAATGCCTTCGTCAGATGCCCATTGTTCGAAAATAGATAGTAGTTTGTACGGTTTACTAATTAATGGACGGATGACTTCATTGTTTTTACAGGCCAGCCAGAAAAAACGAGATAGTGGTGTTGATATTCGCGTTGCAGATAATGAGGGCACTCTGCTATTGGTTATGATGTCAATGACTTTATCAAGTTCAGCATGTCGAATAACAAACCAGGCATCCCGAGGTAAAATATGAGCCGGGAAATACTCTTTCCCCAGGTAATTATTTATCCTCTTTGAGAATATCTCTTTATGTACATATGGTGAAATGTTTTTAGGGAGTTGCATAATTTTTTGTGTTATTCTTTCTTCCCATGTCATTTTATCGAATAGTTGAAATGGTTCTCCTTGTAAGCTAACTGTTATGCCATGATTAAAATCAATAGCTCCTGTTACAGGTAATGGTATTTTAAGAGATCGGGAAAGTAATTTTTGCACTAGAACATATTCATATCCAATCAATAGAGTGTCAATCACTCTCTCTGTGGGAATGATATATTTGCCAGTAGTGCTAACAATAAAATTATGTCCTTCAATAAACGCTTTTTTGTCAAGAAGGCATAAACGATTTATTGATGACATATCACATGGTCTGAGCCTTACTTTGTAGCTCGATCTCTGTATTTTTCGTAATGTAATTGGCGACTGAAAGTAAATAGAGAGATGAATGCTGCCATGTAATGCATGCCTGTAAATGTCACTTTTTTTTAATTTTCAGTCCTTTTTTATTTATCACTTCGACTGCTTCACGGATAGTCAGCCAGTCAGGCGAACTATAGTTTGTATTTGATAGTGTTTGTTTTTTTGACATAGTGGTTTTCCTCTATTTCTGTTTTTTAAAAAAAATACCATGAATTTTCCAGTGAAATTAATTTCATGGTGCGGGATCTATTACGTTATAATATTTGGATTATATTGATACGGGGGCTTCTTAGCGTTTCAGTCCCCCATATCCGGCCTCATATTTCGCAGTGATTGAAAAGAAGAACAAATATCAGGTTAAACTAATTCAATTCTCAAACATTATTTAAGTTGAATGGAAGACATTACATAAATCTGTCTGCTCCGCCTGATGCTTCAATTGTCTGTCCAGTAACAAACTGATTCCTCCCAGAAAGTAGGAACGTAGCAATTGCAGCAATATCTTCAGGAAGTCCAAAGCGGCCCACAGGCGTTTTCTCTTTACCCAGTAATGCCATTACCTCTTCGTCTGTTCTGTCAGCCAGTTCAGGACGACGATTGCGAACATTCGGTAGCATGTTCTGCGCCCAGTTATCCGTCGCGACAGCACCCACTCCGATCGCATTGACCAGAATGCCATCCGGAGCCACGCTAAGTGCTAAACTACGGGTCAGGTTGTTGATAGCGGCGCTCAGTGCGTGTGAGACGGTAAGTTGCGGATTAGGGTAGATACCGCCAATGGATGAGATATTGACAATACGCCCCCAGTTTCGTCTCTGCATCCCGGGGATGATTACCTTACAAAAACGTCGCATGGCGGAGAATTTGGTCTCAGTCATTATCTGCCAGTCTTCTTCCGAAGTGGTTAACAGCGTGCCCGCATGGGCTCTTCCGGCATTGTTCACCAGTAAATCAATACGCTGAAAAACTTTTTCCGCTTGTTCAACCACTAAAGAAGGTAGTTTGGGATCAGTCACATCCCCGGCAATAGGCAGCACCGAAACACCGTATTTCTCTGAAATTTTTTTCGCAGCAAGAATCAGCTCAGGTTCTCGTCTGGCCACCATGACTAAATGCACACCATTCACGGCCAATTCTTCACAAATGCTGAAACCAATTCCGGTATGGGCTCCAGTTACCAGAGCCACTTTTCCAGTCAGTTTTAAATCCATTTGTTGCTCCTCAAGTTAAGCACAGTCAATAACATGAGCAGTATTAGTAACAAATCTCTTTTTCAGGAGCTTGTGCATCAGAATTCAGATGTCTGAAAAAAGCGGTCAAAGAGTTGGGTGTCGCCTTTGCTTATACTCCAGACAATATTGAGTTTAGTGCCAGGAGTGGTCAATGCGTTCGGACAATCACGAGCTTTCTTCTACCAGGATTCTTATGCTGGGGATTATTTGTTGTATTGTTGTGGCTAATATTTATTTTAATCAATCTGTCCTGAATTTAATTGCCGGATCCTTTCCCAATGAATGGGGAGCTGTTTCTTTGATCCCCATGGTCACCCAGGTAGGCTATGCGGTGGGCTTATTCTTTCTGATCCCCCTTGGCGATTATATTGAACGTCAGTGGCTTATCCTGCGTCAAGCGCAGGTGCTTTTCCTGGCAATGATCGGCATGATGTTATCCCCAACGGCGACAGTGTTGGTGTTCTTCTCCTTCCTTACCGGGATGGCTGCAACAGTAGCTCAACAGATAGTGCCGCTTGCCGCCTCGCTCTCAAGAACTTCTGCACGAGGTAAAACCGTTGGTACGGTGATGAGCGGTGTCCTGGCAGGTATCCTTGCTGGCCGGGCTATCGGAGGCCTTATTGGTCAGTATTTCGGCTGGCGTGGCGTCTTTTTATCCGGCGCGATCATGACATTGCTGGCTATATTTTTCATCTTACGCATTTTGCCTACTCAGTCGTTGTCAACGCCAAAGTTTAACTATCTGGCGGTATTACGTTCATTAGGACTGCTGTGGAAAAACGAGCCGCAGGTGCGTGGTGCAACTCTTACACAAGCAATGCTGTTTGCCTCCTTCAGCGTGCTGTGGACCGTGCTCCCTTTCTGGTTAGCTCATCGCTACGATTACGGTGCAGGGATAACCGGCGCCCTAGCTGCTTTGGGGTTAATCGGTATTCTGTGTGCGCCTCTGGCGGGAAGTTTCAGCGATCGTTAGGGACCATTCCGAATGGTTGTTTTTGGTGTGATACTCATGCTGCTAGCCTGGACTGTTTTTTGGAGATGGAACAGTATTGTGGGTATGGTGGTGGGCATTCTACTACTGGATGCGGGTGAGCAATGTGTACTGATAGCTAATCAGCACACGATTTATTCTTTGCGTCCGGATGCCAGAAACCGTCTTAATACATTATTTATGTGCGTTATGTTTATTGGCGGAGCATGTGGCTCACTGACTGCCACCTGGTTATGGGAGACAACTCATAGCTGGGCGCTGATTTCTTCAGCAGGGGGCGGACTCGTGATCATGGGGATGTTGATAGCCGTAAAACGTAAATATTCAGGCCCCTATTCGGGCACATAGCGCAATAGCACTTCTTACATCCGTCGCATTGTCTGAGTCATCAACATCATGTAAAGCGTCCTGTATCAATTGTTTAGCAGCCCATTTTTCCCCGGCTTCAGCCTGCAATGTCGCCAATGAATAAGCAATACGGAGGGCCCAGCCATGAGCCTGTTGCTGACGCGCTTTGTCCAGGGCCTTCTCCAACAGCAGGCGTTGCTTCTGAGGAGGTAATTGAGTGGCAGAAAGACGCATCAGCTCAGGCGTGCACCAGTTTTCATGATCCTGGCGGGTGGCTCTCAGCGATAACCCGGTATCAATTTCTGACAACAAGGGGGAATATTGCCAATCTAATCCCATCGCCCGCAACGAGCTAAACAGTGTGGTTTGACTAACATCGGTATGACTGAACTGTTTGGCCCAAACAAGAAACAGCTCGCCGTATGTCTTCCAGAAATATAAATCATGCCTTTTTGCCAGATGAATAAGCCAGTTTGCGGCCTTTATAACCCAACGCGGATTACGATCCAGTGCTGCTGTCATACAAGCGCCTTCAGCCAGTGCACAGCAAAGAGAACAGACATGCTGCAAACGAGCGGCTTTTTTAACACCGCGCCATGCCATCTGTTTCGCGGCCTTATACTCACCCTGTAACCAGAGTAAACGAGACAGAAAGGCCTGACCGGCGCTCTCTTGATCAAGACCAAAACGGAAAGAGTGACTTAATTCGCCATGTTCATACCAGTCAAGAGATTGCTGGAGATAATCACGCCCGACATAATGACGCCCCAAAAAATGCAGGGATACACCGAGAATACGCAGCCCGGTTGCCATCGCCTCCTCGTCACTAATGGACCGTGCCAGCTCGCACATAGATTGCGCATGCTCAAGCGCTTTATCCAACTCGCCAGTACGCAGATAATACAACCATAATCCGTAATGAGCCTGTAAACGTATTTCTTTGTCGTCGAGCTTTTCTGCAAGTGCAAGCGCGGTTTTCCAGGCTGAATGTGTTTCAGGCGTAGGGCCTTTTGCCCAGGTTGACGCCTTACCTGCTACAGCGCTGAGATTCATTCTCTGGCGTAGCGTTAATACTACCCGAGAAGTATTTTCATAAAGCAAAGGATAGATATGGCGCTGACATTCATCGTAGAGTGAATATTCAATCCAAAAAGGGGTCATCGCTTGTAAGATCTCAAGCCCCTTAGAGGGAGCGGCCCCTTCAGCCAACGTTTGCTGTAATATGCTCCGCAAATCATTAAGCATATGGCTATAACGTTCACGCCACTGTCCCGTTGGCAGCATAAACCAATCACCTTGGGCCTCTTCTACCAGAACTTTATAATAACCGGTAAAACGGGCTTCAAGAACAGTATATTCACCCTGTTGCCTGAGTTTATCGCATGCGAACTGGCGCATGGTTTCCAGCAGGCGGAAACGGGTCTCTGGTACCTGAGTACTGACCTGAATCAGGGATAAAGACAGCAATCTTTGCAGATCGTCAACAACCTGCCAGCGATGCTTGTCTTTAATCAGCAGAAGGTCACTTACTGATTTCACACTGAACATATCGGTATAGATCCCCAGAGAGCAAAATAATCTTTGTTCACGAGTGTTGAGTAACTGATAAGTCCACTCCAGCGTGGTCAGTATTTTCTGATGTCTGGGCACCAGAGAGCTGTGCGTATTGCTCAATAGCTGGAAACGGTCTTCCAGTCGGCTATAGATCTCTTTGACACTCATGACTGGCAGACGGGAGGCCGCAAGTTCAATCGCCAACGGCAGACCGTCAAGATGACGGCATAACTCGCCAATCAACGACAGTTCGCTGGCTGATGGATGGAAATTATGTCGGTTGGCCTGCCCACGTTCGATAAAGAGGCGGACACTGTCAAAAGTCAGTAACTCGTGGGTATCAGCCTCTTCGCTCTCAGGAACTTGTAATGGCGGTAGTAGATATTGTTGCTCGCCGGCAACCTGTAACGCTACCTGGCTGGTCAACAACAGTTTTATATGGGGAGCCAGGCGCAGGAGCAACGTAATCACTGGTTCCAGTTCACTAATTACATGTTCACAGTTATCAATCAGCAGTAAACATCGACGCCGTGCAAGCTGTTGCCGTAAATCGGCATCATTATGAATGGCAGCTAATGGAAGATGGAGCGCTTGTGAAATAACAGATAGCAAGCTGGATGCTTCGGTGATATGCGCCAGTTCAGCCACACATATTCCATCAGGAAAATGCGAGTGTGTAAGGCTGACGACTTCCCATGCCAAACGAGTCTTACCCACGCCCCCTGAGCCTGTAACCGTCACCAGACGGTATTGATCCAATAAGGTGCATAATTCCTGCACAGCTTTATCACGCCCCAGAATCGATGCGAGAAAAGGGGTAACAGCGGGCTCAGGTATTTCTGATTTAGAGAGCGGTTTAGTTGGCAATTTGTTGATATTAAAGCGATAACCACAACCAAATTCAGTAATCAGTAGATGGCGGTCATGTCCCAGTATGCGGCGTATAGCAGAAATTTGTGCCTGAAGATTATTTTCTTCGACGATTTCATTTCCCCACACTTGAGTAAGTAAAGATTCTTTACTTACCGCTTTACCTCCAGCACTCACCAGAACAACCAGAACATCAAAAGCTCTGGCAGAAATTCTTACTGGCTTACCCCGATGTAACAGAATCCTTAGCTGTGGCCAGATTTGCCAGTCAGCAAAGTGAATCTCATCAATTGATATCATGGTGTTGAGATCTTCTGTTTTGAGCATCACGAACTCTCGGTATGGAGTAAGCCATTTCTAACGAAAGTGGTCATCAGAATCAGGCTACATGTTGAATGTGCTGCATCGGCGTATAACTATTCAATACCACTTTTACCGTTAATGATTATAAAGCCAATAGTGCTATGTGGCATAGCTTTGCGATCAAGCTGGTGATGAAAACTGAATTTCGACGAACGATCCACGCTGACAATAAGACGACGATTGGCATCCAACGAAGCGATCAAAGGCTAATTATTGCGATGCCGGTCAGCACCACCACTGCACCGGCAATCCGGCGTGCCAGATGATTTTCACGAAAAAGCCAGTACGAAAGAAGGGAGCCGACAATAATGGATGTTTCCCTGAGAGGAGCGACGAGTGCCAGTGGCATGCTCTGCATGGCTGTCAGTACAAGGATATAGGCAAGGGGAGAGCATACAGCAATGATAAGGATTGGGATGATATCCACACGTACAGCAGTTGGAATGCGATTTCGTCGCCGCATCGCACCAGGGGTAAGAATCAGACTCTGTAGCAGGAGTGTGCTGGCGTAGTAGCGCACTGGATCCAGGTGCAGAGAGATTACCGAATAACCGTCCCAGAGTGTATAGCCAGCGATGGCGGTGCCTGTCGCTGCCCCCCAAAGCATTCCCTGTAGTGGTCGGCTTCCGCTCCTGAACGGATTGCCGGTGACAACGAAAATACCAGCGATAACGATAAAAGCGCCGAGTAAAGCGCCTGGTGAAATCCGTTCTCCCATGAGAAGGGTTGCAAACAGTATCGTCAGAACTGGTCCACTTCCTCGGGCAATCGGATAAACAACACCCAGTTCGGCGCGCTCGTAGCCAGCCTGCAAGATTAGAGAATAAGCGATATGAAGTGCAGACGAGATAACTGCGCCGACAGCGAGTCTCCAGTCGAGTTCCTGTTGTCCCTCAACTATCAGAATGAGGCTGAACGGGACCCACAGCAATGATGAGGCACAGCTGTACGCCCAGACGAACACAAGAGTGTCTTCCCTCTTGTATTTTGAGGCTATATTCCATACTGCATGAGCTACCGCAGCAGTAAGAATCATTGCTACCGTGCTGAACTGCATCAGGACATATCGGGCAAATCAATACCCGCCCGTTCAGCCCGGCGACTTTGTTCTTTATCCCGCAGAGTGAGAGCAGCGACCAGCGTATCAATAACGACGAGCTGGGCCAGTCGACTCCCGGCAGCGGCCATCTGTGCCGGGAGTGGCATTCCGCCAACAACGAGCGAAACGTTGGCGAGTGTCGCCAGTGGGGTATCGTACTGGTTAGTTATTGCAATAAGCGATGCTCCTGCCGAGGATGCTGCATCAGCGATGGAGAGTGTGGATGATGTGCGCCCTGTTGAACTGACGACGATGATGACATCGCCTGGACCGAGTAGACGAGCAGCAATCATCGCTGATAAATAATCCTGGATACTGACGGTTATCACACCCGCCGTCCGCAAACGAAAGACCGCATCAGCGGCAACCGTCGCAGAGGGACCAGCACCAAATGCAAATACCTGGCGTGCGCTCTGGATTAAATCGACCGCCTCATCAAGTGCGGAGATTTCGATAGCACCGCTGAGCGCAGTCAGTGCGTCTACACCAGCACGAATTGATGTTTCCAGCACTGATGCCAGCGTCGCATCCGCTGTAAGAACTTCAGGCGGGGCAAAGAATTGGGCAGTGCCACGAGCCCGGGCAATCTCTATCTTAAGTTCAGTGAACCCGGTGAACCCGATCGCTCGTGCAGCGCGTATTACTGTCGGCGGTGATACACCAGCACGGGTGGCAACCTGTGCTGCCGTGCTTGTACCGACAAATAAAGGATCGACAAGCAGGAGATCGACAACTTTAGCCTCACTTGCAGCGAGGTCGCCGCTTCGGGCGTGAATGCTGCCAAGCCATTGCTGTAACCGCTGCTCACCTTCTGAAATTCTATTACCATTTTCTTTATTCATATGTAATATATTACATGTCCTTTGGGAAGGGCACAACCACCACGTAATTAGATTCTGTTGCAAGGAGTCCACATTCATGAACACTGAAATCAATACAGTTGTTGCTGTTTTAGGTCCAGGTGCCATCGGCACAACAGTCGCGGCGGCGTTACACGAAGTCGGCCGCACACCATTGCTGTGTGGACGTACTCCCCGCGATCGCCTGACCTTGCAAGATGGCAACCGCTTTATCACCGTACCCGGTCCGGTACAGACGAATCCGGCACAAATCACTCGCACGGTTGATCTTATCTTTCTGGCAGTCAAGTCCACACAAATCGACGCGGCAGCAGAATGGCTCAGGGCGTTGACTGGCCCGGAGACGGTTATATGCGTGCTCCAGAATGGGGTCGAACAGTTGGACAGGCTCGCTACGTACTCTCTGCCCGGACAGATCGTTCCCGCTGTCGTGTGGTTCCCTGCTCAAGCGCAGTCCGATGGCTCGGTACGCTTGCGTGGTGAGGCGCGCCTCAGCGTGCCAGACGCACCAGCTTCCCGTGTAGTGGCCGCAGCGCTGCAAGGCACGTGGTGCTCCGTAGATCTGGCCGCGAATTTCAGCTCCCTGGCCTGGCGCAAGCTGATGCAGAATGCGGTGGCTGGACTCATGGCACTCACGCACCGCCGCTCAGGCATGTTTGGCCGTGCTGATATCGCCAGGCTTACGCTGGCTTATCTGCAGGAATGCCTGGCCGTGGCACGTGCAGAGGGCGCTGAACTCGGAGACGAAGTGCCGCAGGAGATCCTCGATAAGTTCCGGGCGGCTCCTGCAGACATGAGCACCTCCATCCTCACGGATCGAGAAGCTGGCCGACCGCTTGAATGGGATATCCGCAACGGCGTCATTGCGCGTCGCGGCCGGGTTCACAGCATTCCAACGCCGATCAGCGACATCCTGGTACCGCTTCTTGCGGCTGCGAGCGATGGCCCTGGTTGATCTTAAAGCCGATGATTGCACTCTTACTTCTCTTCTTCGTCGCTCTCGGTGCCGGAGTACTCAGCGGTGTCGTCGGCACTGGCTCGTCGTTAATCATGCTGCCCGTCCTCGTCGCCACGTACGGGCCACGGATTGCTGTGCCTGTTATGGCGATCGCCTCCCTTTTCGGCAACATCGGACGGGTGATTGTCTGGTGGCATGAGATTCGTTGGCGACCGGTGTTTGCCTATTCGTTGGCGGGAGTTCCTGCGGCTGTTCTCGGGGCGCACACGTTACTTACGATTTCTCCTGGCACAGTGGAGGTATTCCTGGCAGCTTTCTTCCTTGCGATGATCCCGCTGCGCCGTCTCATCAGACGATCGAACCTCCACTTGAATCTCTGGCACATGAGTTTTGCCGGGGCGATTGTCGGGTTTCTGACCGGATTCGTGCTGTCCACCGGGCCGCTCAGCGTGCCGGTATTTACCGGGTACGGAATGAGTGGAGGCGTATTTTTGGGATCAGAGGCGGCAAGCGCAATCCTGCTCTACGCTGGCAAGCTAGCTACGTTCGGTATATCGGGCGCACTCGCGCAGCCTGTCCTCACACATGGACTTGCCATCGGCATCGCATTGTTCGTCGGTTCGATGATTGCGAAACGTCTCGTCCAGAAACTCCAGACGCATACGTTCGAGCTTCTCATTGATGCCGTTCTCGTCGCTGGGGCAGTAGGGATGATCCTTGCTCTCAAATGAAATGGCACGCCAGGGCTGACGGCGCAAGCGTGTTGTTGTTGTGTAACAGCTTTCTACAGGCAGCGACGGGTCGGGGTGGAGGGGTTGGCAAGCCATCAGAAATGAATAAAGCCGTACCAGGGTATGCTGATACAGCTTTTTGTTATTGGTCATGCAGCTTCGTTGTTTTTATCCCGCCCTGTGTTAAAAGGTGGTACGTATGCGACCCGGCATGTATCGATATAATCTGACCACCACTGCATCATCGCCTTGCGGGCTTCCAGATGCTCAGCCTTATGAATGTAAGCCAGACGCACGGTGTTGCGCTCCTGGTGACTCATCTGGCGTTCCACTGCATCCTGCGACCATAAGCCAGACTCCATCAGGGCACTGCATGCCATTGCCCGAAAGCCATGTCCGCAGATGTCCTGTTTCGTGTCGAATCCCATAAGGCGCAGTGCTTTATTAACCGCGTTTTCGCACATCGGCCTGTACGGGTTATGGTCGCCGGGGAAGACCAGTTCGTAAGCCCCGGATATTTCCTTAATCCGTTTCAGAATAGCTATAGCCTGCTGTGAGAGGGGCACGATATGAGCAGTGCGCATTTTTGCACCGCGCCCTGAATAACGCACACCCACAATGGCTTCGCGTGTGGCGGGTATCGTCCAAATTCTGTTTATGAAATCAATTTCTGACCAGCGTGCAAAGCGCAGCTCACTGGAGCGAATGAACAGATGCAGCGTCAGCAGGACAGCAAGCCGGGTCAGTTCACGGCCCTGATGATATGCTTCAATGTGTTCAATCAATTCAGGCAGCCGCTCCAGCGGCAGGGCGGGATAGTGGTGTCTCATGGGGGGAGCCGTCACGCCATCAAGATTTGCTGCCGGGTTGGTGTCGATAAATCCCTGATGGACCGCATGGCGCATGATGTTACTGAGGTGCTGCCGCGTGCGGGACGCGACTTCCAGCAGGCCCTTTTCCTCAATACCTTTCAGCAGGTCAATGAAATGATGGGGTTTAAGCTCCGTGACGGACAGATGACCAATTACAGGAAAGATATGGTTGTTCATGCTGGCAAGCAGACGGTCAGCGGTGTTCTGCGACCACTTTTTATTGTTTTTATGCCATGCCAGCGCCACTGTTTTAAACACCTTCTCTGGTGTGCAGGCTCTGCGTTCAGCAGCCCTCTGCTGTGCCGGGTTGATGTTCAGCGCCAGCATCTTACGGATACCTTCGCGCTGCTGGCGGGCATCAGACAGGGAGACGGCAGGATAGGCACCCAGTGCAATGCGGGATTCTTTGCCGTTTATACGATATTTAAGATACCAGTGACGTGAGCCGCCTGGTTTGATAAGAAGGTACAGACCGTTAGAATCAGAAACTTTGAAGGGTTTTGCGGATGGTTTTAAAGTGCGGATTTTTGAGTCGTTAAGGGACATTTGGGGGTCACTCCGTCATCGAACTAACCTGACCCCAGATTTGACCACCAATTTTTCCCGATGCGGAGGGTAAAATCAAAATGCACCGGGAAGAGTTTTCACGCTAACCTCTTGAATCAATATCAGATAAGGATTCGCAAAGATGCATGCAAACAGGAAATTGGCTCCTCTGACTGGGTCGCATTTGCGAGCATGGGGCTATTACAAAAACCAATATGACTAACTAGCAGTAATCCTTAGTTCTCGGGCGGAAGACGAAATGTCATGCTGTTTCGGCAGCAATCCATATAGATTCATAAATTGACATTTTAGCCTCCACGTCGGCAGCGGTGTTGGGAGCAGAGGTTCTACATCTTAAACTGAAGCATTTAAGAAACATTGGCTTCTGGCTGAGTCATTGCCACCGATAAATACCACAATGAGTAGCTACGCTACTTGTGACGTTTTCTACCCCCCAGGCTTCAACGCATAACGGTAGTCGCGTTACACCCATGGTTATGTCTATCTACAGAAGGGCGAACTGAAGCTTAAATTTTAGAATAACAATGTAGCTCTTAACTATGGCGCAAATATTGCATATTAAAATTAGATAGAATGAGACTATTTAGAATGTTAACGCGAAGATATTTTATAAAGGTTTTTTCATGACACATTTCACACTCAAGCAACTTAAATATTTCGTCACTGTGGTTGAGACCGAAAGCATCGCCGAAGCGTCACGCCAGCTGCATATCGCCCAGCCTTCGATTTCGGTCGCCATCAAAAACCTTGAGGACGCTTTTGAACAGCAGCTGTTCATTCGCCATCATGCACAGGGCGTATCGCTCACCTCCAGTGGGAGACGGTTCTACGAAAAAGCAAAGGAGTTGCTGCGGTTGTCCTATGAGTTTGAGCAAAGTTCACGCGCAGAAAATGAGCTGGTTTGCGGCACCATCGCCGTGGGTTGTTTTGAATCGGCGGCTCCGCTGTATATGCCCAAGCTGATTGCAGGTTTCAAAAAACTCTATCCGGAAATCAATATTCAGCTGTACGACGGTGAACAGCATGAGCTGATGCACGGTTTACATCGTGGCCGTTTTGACATGGCATTTCTCTACGATCTTGACCTGGACAACGCGATTCAGAAAGAACCGCTGAATGCGCCGCATAAACCCTATGCGCTGCTACCGGCGGCGCATCCGCTGGCGAAAAAAAGTGCGGTGACATTACAGGAACTGGCAAGCGAACCGATGATCCTGTTGGATGCGGTACCCAGCAAAAATTACTTTATCAGCATTTTCAAAGAGAATGGTTATTACCCTGAAGTGGCCTATAGCTCTCCGTCAATTGAAATGGTGCGGTGCATGGTCGGGCAGGGGCTGGGCTTTTCGGTGCTGGTGACCCGGCCCTGTTCGGATATGACATACGATGGGCAGCGCTTGGTGCAACTGGATATTATCGATGAAATGGCGGCATCGACGCTGATTATGGCTTATCTGCAAAATAATGAACCCACGCGGCCCACGCGGTTATTTATGGATTATTGCCGCAGTGTTGAATTAACTCCGGCCGTCAGCAGCCATTAAATTGTTACTCTACCCGTTGCGGGTAGAGCAAACGTCAGTTGTATTTAACGTAATTCAAGCCAGGTGGTTTTTAATTTGGTGAATTTATCAAAGGCATGTAAAGACAGGTCGCGGCCAAAACCCGATTGCTGATTGCCACCAAAAGGAACGGTCACATCCAGCGCATCAACGGTGTTGACCGACACCGTTCCGGCGTTCAGTTTGCGCGCCACACGATGTGCCTGATTCAGGTCGTCCGACCATACAGACGCAGCAAGGGCGTAAATATGATTATTCGCCAGTTCGATGGCTTCCGACTCATCATCAAAGACTTTTACCGCGAGCACCGGACCGAATACTTCATCACGCCATAAGTTAACGTTTTCGCTTTCAATCTCAATCACCGTCGGCAGGATGTAGTTAGCGACTGTCTCGATTTCGCGTTGCTCGCCACCCGCGCGCACAATACCGCCCTGAGTCACTGCGGTCTGAATAAAATCCATCACCTTATCTTTATGCGCAGTCGAAACCATCGCGCCCATCCTCGCATTGGGGTTAAGCGGGTGGTCAGGTTGCCAGCCGTGCAACTTCGTGATCAACTTCGCCATAAAGTCGGGATAGATCTTACGCTCAACTAATAATCTGGAGTTAGCTGAACAAACTTCACCCTGGTTGAAACAGATACCGAAGGCGGATTTTTCGGCGGCTAAATCGAGATCCTGGCAATTGGCAAAAATAATGTTGGCGCTTTTGCCACCACATTCCAGCCACACCTGCTTCAAATTGGATTGGCCGGAATAGGCCATAAAGGCTTTGCCCACCGCGGTTGAACCGGTAAAGGTCAGCACATCAACATCGTTATGCTGGCCCAGCGCAGCACCGGCTTCGATCCCCAGCCCGGTAACAACGTTTAACACCCCGGCGGGCAACCCGGCCTCCAGCGCTAGTTCTGCCAGTTTCAGTGCGGTGAAAGGCGAATTCTCCGAGGGTTTCAGGATCACACTATTTCCGGCTGCCAGCGCTGGGCCAATTTTCCAGGCGGCAATATCGAGGGGAAAATTCCACGGCACAATGGCGGCAACCACGCCGACAGGTTCACGGGTGATGGTTGCCAGGGTACCCGGACGGGTGGGGGCAACCTCGTCATAAATCTTATCGATACTTTCTGCGTACCAGGCCATCACATGAGCAGCACCAGGCACATCAACGTTATAGGCATCGAGCACCGGTTTCCCCATGCTTGCGCTTTCCAGCAGCGCCAGTTCTTCCCGGTGCTCCAGCATCAGCTCCGCCAGCCTGCGCAGCACGGCTTTGCGTTGCGCTAAAGGACATTCAGACCAGATACCAGAGGTAAATGCCTGGCGTGCTGAACGCACCGCAGCGTCAATATCCTCAGCCTGGCAAGCGGTGACGTCCGCTAACACTGCATTGGTGGCGGGATTCACCACCGCCCAGGTTTTCTCCGCTTTGGCGAAGTAAGGTTTACCCCCGATAAGGGCATGCGTGCTAAAGCGTTGTTGGTTCAGCAGACCTTGCCAGTAATCACGATTATGCATAAGCGTTCTCCTTATTCGTCTCGGTCTCAGCTACCGGCGTTCCTTGCAGGATCATGCTTGCCGCACGTTCGCCAATCATAATTGAAGGCGCATTGGTGTTGCCGCTGATAAGCGTCGGCATAATTGATGCATCTGCCACGCGCAAATTTTCCACGCCATATACCTTGAGAGTGTCCGGTGCGACAACACTCATTTCATCCCGCCCCATCTTGCAGGTGCCAACCGGATGGAAAACCGTGGCGCAATATTCTTTGACGTATTGATGCAGCTGTTCGTCAGTCTGGATATGTTTGCCCGGCAGCATCTCTTCGCCATGCAATGCATTGAATTCCGGCTGAGCCAGAATATTCCTTGCTACTTTTATCCCTTCCACCAGCACGCTGGCGTCATAAGGATCGGCGAGGAAATTAAAATCAATAGCGATCTGCCCATCACGCTTTAACTGCAACGCGCCGATCGACCGCGGACGTAAAACGCAGGTGTGAATCGCATAGCCGTGGCCCCATTCAAATAAACGGCCACGATGGCTGCGATAACCCGGCACAAAATGGAACTGAATATCGGGTTCATCGCTACTGAGTTTTGTCGCGGCAAAGCCACCGGCTTCAACATAATTGGTGGTTAGCCAACCTTTGCGACGAAAGAGATACTGGAAGGGGGATGTCAGGATCGGTTTCCAGGCGGCGAGGGAAAAACCAAGCGTCAGAGGGTTTCTGGAACGCACGGTGACCAGACCATCCAGATGGTCCTGAAGATTTTTGCCCACCCCGGGAAGAGGGTGCACCAGCGGAATACCTGCGGCCTCAAGTTCGGCAGCAGGCCCGATACCTGATTTCAGCAGAATATGCGGTGAGCCGATCGAGCCGGCCGAAAGGATGACTTCATGGCGGCAGAGAATTGACGTGGGTTGATCGCGGCCATGCTCAGTTATTCGCACGCCTTTGACCGCTTTGTCTTCAATGATCAACGTTTGCACGGTGCAGTCAGTCATCACGGTCAAATTGCTGCGCCCAATATGGGGATGCAAAAATGCACGATAGCATGATAACCGTTTGCCATCCTTTTGCGTGACGTTGTAAATGCCGACCCCCGCCAGCGATTTACCGTTAAAGTCGGTGTTCTCCGCTAATCCGACCCGCTTGCCCGCCGCGACAAACAGCGCTGATACCGGATTGGGATCGCGCGGTTTATCGACCAGTAATTCGCCGTTAAAACCATGATATGCCGGGTCCTGAGACAGCAGATTCTTTTCCGATCGTTTGAACCAGGGCAGGACATTATTCCAGCCCCAGCCCTCACAACCTTGCTGTTCCCAGCGGTCATAATCAGAAGGTAATCCGCGAATATAAATCATGCTGTTCATGGATGAGGAACCACCCAGCGCCTTGCCGCGCGGGACGTGGATTTGCCGTCCCCCCAGGCTTTTTTGTGGCGTTGAATAAAAGTTCCAGCTGAACTTTTTGCTTTTATACAGGGTGATGGTGCCCGCAGGCGTCTGGATACGCGGGGTTTCATCACGGCTACCGGCCTCGATAAGGCAGATCTTGAGATCTGCCTGCTCTGCAAGCCGGGCGGCCAGTACTGAACCTGCGGAACCACCACCAATAATGATGTAGTCATAGGTCTTGCTATTGTTCATAGTCATTCCGGTGATTATTTAGCAACAGAGGTTTGCGCCACTGCCTGAGTACGGCAGAGGAAATAATAAACAGGTGAGACGATGGCTAAACCAATAATCCAGGAGATGTCGGCACCACCTAACATATTTGCTGCCGGGCCGGTATAGATGGCGGTAGACATAAAGGGAATCTCGACGATGATGCCCAGCAGATAACAGAAAATGGCTTTTGAATTGAAGTAACCGTATATGCCACCGTCGCGACGGAAGAATGAAGCGACATCATAATTACCGTGGGCCACCAGATAGTAATCAACCAGGTTAATTGCCGTCCACGGCACCAGCACATACAGCAGCATCAGAATAAAGTTGGTGTAATTGACCAGAAAGTTTTCCTGACCATAAATCGCAATCAGCACTTCGATAAGGATGGTGACAATCGAAACCACAATGCGGGCGCCAGAAAGTGGCGACCATTTAGGCAGGAATGTCTGGCCGAGCGTCAGGGTGCAGAGCACGCCGCAATAGAGGTTCATTGCATTGGTCGCGGCAATGCCTAAGGCAAACACAATAATTACGGTGGAGGATAATCCGCCGGTCATATTCACAATGCCGGTGATTAAATCACCATCCACGATGCAAATAGAAACCAGAATGCCAAGAATCATCGGGAACAATGAACCCAGTACGCATCCCAGGTAGCTACACCAGAAGACACTTTTTTCGCTGATATCTTTTGGCATGTAGCGGGAATAATCGGATACATAAGGCGCATAGGCCAGCTGCCATAACGCGGCGATGGAAATGGCACCGAGGAATCCGCTGAGATTAAAGCCATTACGTGCGAGAAAATCAGTCGGCAGACCATGCACGAAAACAATCCACGCAAAGGCCGCGAGCAAAATAATACCGGATACCCACGACATCACCTTGGTGTAGGCATGAATCAGGTTATAACCGAAGGCACAGGCGACCAGGCTGAGTACCGCAGAAACCAGGATGCCGGTATCGGTAGAAACCGGTGCGTAGATGGCGTGCAGTGACTGACCGCCCAGCACCAGGTTCGATGCCAGAAAGCCGATATACATGATGACGACTAACGCCACCACCAGCACGGAACCATAAGAACCAAACTGGCCGCGGGTTTGCACCATCTGCGGCACACCTAATTGTGGCCCCTGCGCGGAATGCAATGCCATAAACAGCCCACCGGCAAGGTTACCAATCAATACGGCGAGGGTGGCCCACATAAAAGATAAGTGGAAAATACTCACCGCCAGCGCACCGGTAATCACGGTAAGCAACATGATGTTTGAACCAAACCAGATGGTAAAAAGATCCCGTGGCTTGCCATGACGTTCATGCGCGGGAATGGGCTGGATGGTGCTCAACTCTATTGTGGTTGCAACAGCATTATCTTTTGGGTTGTTTGTCATCATAGTTATCTCAACAAAGTCATTTGCAGGCTTGCCGCATGGCTGCGGTTATAACCACCCAAAAAATTGGGAGGGGTGAAAATAACGTTGATGGGATGTTGCAACAGTTGGCTATAGAGAGAAATGAAGAAAAATATAGCCAACTAATATAAAAAAAAGATGCAATCTCGCTTATGGATTGGCTGCCCCAAATTGGAACGTTAAAGAATGACAGGTGAGATATTTTTGAATCTAATTAACTATTTGATTATTAACATCTAAAATGCCACGTTCTGGCTGAATGCCTTATTTTGGTGCGCGTCTGCTCGTCACTGAAGCATCGTTGGCAATATTAAATATCGTCAATTTTGCAAAATTAATAAGTAAAAATGTTGTCTGTGAATCGCGTTAATTTGATTTATCTCAGCACCTTTTTATCTTGCCTGTGCAGAGCGGATGCGGCTTTAACAGGGCTTTGTATTTTATTTCGGCGGACAAGGTTGCCAGCAGGTTAAATATTTTCTATCCAGACGCTCACTTTATAATATTTTACCGCCTGCACGTGCTCCAATAGTCTTGGGTCCTTCTTAAGTGGTTAATCCCCTGCGTGATGCGGGATGAAGGACGTTGAAATGACATCATTAAAAACTGAAACAGATACGCTGATTATTGGCGCGGGTCAGGCGGGGGTTGCCATGAGCGAACACCTGACGCGTCTGGGCATTCCGCATCTGGTAGTGGAGAAAAATCGGATTGCCGAATCCTGGCGTAGTCGTCGCTGGGATTCGCTGGTTGCCAACGGTCCGGCCTGGCATGACCGCTTTCCGGGGATGGAGTTTCCCGGCTGCTCACCTGACAGCTTCGTGGCGAAAGAACAGGTTGCCGATTATTTTGTCAGCTACGCCGCCATGAACCAGTCACCGATTCATACTGGCGTCGAAGTGTTAAGCGCTGAACGCAATCAGGGGCGCAGTGGTTTCACCGTCACCACCTCCGCAGGCGTGATCAATGTGCAGCGTATCGTGGCCGCTACCGGTCCTTTCCAGCGTCCGGTCATCCCGGCGATTGCTCCTCAGCATAGCCAGGTACAACAGCTGCACTCGGCAGACTATAAAAATCCGCAGCAGCTGCCGCAGGGGGGCGTGCTGGTGGTTGGTGCCGGTTCTTCCGGCGTGCAGATTGCTGATGAGCTGCAACGTGCCGGTAAGCCCGTATGGCTGTCGGTGGGACCGCACGATCGTCCACCACGTTCCTACCGTGGCCGGGACTTCTGCTGGTGGCTTGGGGTACTCGGTCTGTGGGATGCCGCAGCCAGCCAGCCGGGCAAAGAGCATGTCACCATCGCCGTCAGTGGCGCACGCGGTGGGCATACCGTCGATTTCCGTCGTCTGGCGGCGCAGGGCGTTAACCTCGTTGGCCTGACTGAAAGTTTCACCGCTAACACCGTACGTTTTCAGGATGACCTGGCGGTGAATATTGCGCGCGGCGATGCTAATTATCTCGCATTGCTGGATGCTGCTGACGCGTATATCGACCGTAACGGTCTTGATTTACCGCCTGAACCGCAAGCACGTGAGTTCCTGCCAGACCCCGCCTGCGTAACCCATCCGCAGCTGTCACTTAATCTGGCCGAAGCTGGCATCACCAGCATTATCTGGGCGACGGGCTACGTGGCCGATTACAGCTGGCTGAAGGTTAATGCCTTTAATGACCAGGGCAGACCGCAGCATCATCGTGGTGTTTCCAGCGAGCCTGGCGTCTATTTTCTCGGCTTGCCGTGGTTGTCACGTCGTGGTTCCACCTTTATCTGGGGCGTCTGGCACGATGCCAAATTTATTGCTGACCAGATCGCTATCCAGCGCCAGTACCAGCATTACCGCGCTCCCTCTGACTCGCTTTAAGGAACTGTTATGCCTACTCATCAACGTATTCGTATGTTCAACACCAAAGAAACCTATCCGAATCAGACGCTGGACAACGATCTCTGCCAGGCGGTACGCGCTGGTAATACCGTCTACGTGCGCGGCCAGGTCGGTACCGATTTTGCAGGCAATCTGGTCGGGCTGGGCGATCCCCGCGCTCAAACCGAACAGGCGATGAAAAACCTCAAACAGCTGCTGGAAGAAGCCGGTAGCGACCTGAGCCATATCGTGAAAACCACCACCTATCTTACCGATCCACGCTATCGCGAGCCGGTTTACCAGGAAGTGGGCAAATGGCTGAAAGGGGTGTTTCCGATTTCAACTGGTCTGGTGGTTTCGGCGCTGGCACAGCCGCAGTGGCTGATGGAAATTGATGTGATTGCGGTGATCCCGGATGACTGGGAGGCGAAATGACGCTTTCGATTGCCGCACGCTGTGCGGAGTCCGGCCAACTCGGTATCGCCATTAGCTCGTCGAGCATTGCCGTCGGCGCGCGTTGCCCGTGGCTGGTGGCCGGAGTGGGGGCGGTATCCAGCCAGAACATTACATTACCGGCACTGGGGCAGCAGATTCTGGCGCGGCTGGAGGCGGGGTTAGCGCCGGAACAGGCACTGAAAAGCGCGCTGGCAGAAGATCGCTTTAGCGAGTATCGCCAGGTGACTGTCATTGACGCCAGCGGTCGCAGCGCCGCCTTTAGCGGTGACAAGACGCTGGGTATTTATCATGTGGTGCAGGGCAAAGAATGCGTGGCCGCAGGCAATATGCTGGCGGAGCAAGCGGTGATCGCCGCAATGGTGACGGCTTTTGAAGCCACCACCGGTGAACTCACCAGTCGTCTGATTACGGCGTTGCAGGCGGGGATCGACGCTGGTGGTGAGGCGGGGCCGGTGCATTCTGCTGCCGTGAAAGTAGTCGATGATTACACCTGGCCGCTGGTGGACCTGCGCGTCGATTGGGCAGAAGAAAACCCATTGGCAGAGCTGCACAAGTTGTGGCTGGCGTATGAACCGCAGATGCAGGCTTACGTCACCCGGGCACTGGATCCACGCGATGCCCCGAGCTATGGCGTACCCGGCGATGAGTAACGCGGTACGCGACATCCTCGCGGCACTGCTGGCGTTTGATACCACCAGCCGCGAATCCAATCTGGCGTTGATTGCCTGGATTGAAGATTTTCTGGCGCAACGGGGTATCGCGTCGCAACGCATCATGGATGACAGCGGGCGCAAAGCCAATCTGTATGCCCGGCTGGGACCGGGCGGTGACGGCGGGGTGATGTTGTCCGGTCATACCGATGTGGTGCCGGTCGATGGTCAGCAATGGACGCTGCCGCCGTTTGCCCTGACACAACAGGAAGGGCGCTACTATGGCCGTGGCAGTGCCGACATGAAGGGCTTTCTGGCCTGCGTGCTGGCATCGCTGGATAACTTTCTGACCCAGCCGTTGCGCCTGCCGCTGCATCTGGCTTTTTCCTATGATGAGGAAGTGGGCTGCCTCGGGGTGCGCAGCATGGTGGACTATCTGCGCGCGTCTGCGGAAAAACCCGCCATGTGTATCATCGGCGAGCCGACAGAAATGCGCCCGGTGTATGGACACAAAGGCAAGGTGGCGATGCGTTGTCAGGTGCATGGCCGCGCCTGTCACTCGGCCTATGCACCCTCTGGCGTCAATGCCATCGAATACGCGGCCAGGCTTATCAACCAGCTGGGCGCAGCGGCGCAGCAACTGAAGCAGATCGAGGATGCGCGTTTTGATCCCCCCTATAGCACGCTCCAGACCGGTATGATTCAGGGCGGCAGCGCGCTGAACATCGTGCCGCAGGATTGTCAGTTTGATTTTGAAATCCGCTATCTGCCGGGCGCTAATGTTCAGGGTGTGATGACCGAGGTCGAGCTGTTCTCGCAACAGCAATTGTTACCGCAAATGCAGGCGGTGGCAGCCGAGAGCGCGATCCGTTTTCAGCCGCTGAGCTACTATCCTAGCCTGCTCACCGATCCGCAATCGCAATTCGCGCAGTGGCTGGCGCAATGGAGTGGCAGCAATGATTTCTCAACCGTGGCGTTTGGCACCGAAGGGGGATTGTTTGATGAAGCGGGGATTGCCACCCTGATTTGCGGGCCAGGCAGCATGGCGCAGGGGCATAAGCCGGATGAGTTTATTGCTATTGAACAAGTAGAACACTGCATGAGTATGCTGGTAAATTTATGTAAATGGATGCGTACAGTTCCTTTAAAATGAAACAGTCAATAGTTAGTTAAACCTAATGAAGCTAACCGTAAAAACGGCTCTGGTAAAAAAGACCTCAAAACACCGACCGGTAGTTTTGAACTGGCACCACCGCGTGATCGCAACGGCACGTTTGAACCGCAACTGGTAAAAAAGCACCGGACCAAACTCTCCAACGGGATAGAACGTAAGATCATCCGCCTGTTCGCTCTGGGGATGAGCTATCAGGATATCGGCCGGGAAATTGAGGATTTATAAGCGTTAAGCGTGTCCAGCGCCACCATCAGTGCGGTCACCGATAAAGATATCCCCGAATTTAAACAGTGGCAGCAGCGACCCCTTGTGAAGGTCTATCCTTTTGTCTGGTTGGATGCCAGTCACTACAAAATCCGCGAAGAAAGCCATTACCAGAGCTAGGCTGTATATACCGTTCTGGCACTGAATCTGGAAGGCAAAAAAGAAGTATTGGACCTGTATCTGTCGGAAAGTGAAGGCGCTAACTTCTGGTTATCCATACTGAGTGGCATGCAAAACCGTGGCGTTGAAGATATCCTGATCGATTGCGTGGACGGACTGACCGGCTTCCCTGAGGCGATTAACAGCATTTATCCACAGACTGAAGTGCAACTGTGCGTTATTCATCAGATACGCAACTCGATCAAAGACGTGGCATCGAAGTATGAATAGACCCGGGTTTCGTAGACACTTTTTTGCCTCATAATGGAGTGACCCCGAGCCCATAGACAAAACTGACCTATATTTTGAGCATAGGAGGAGTCTATGGGCACACCACGTTTTACCCCTGAATTTAAAGAAGAAGCGGTCCGCCAGATCACTGAGCGGGGCTATTCCGTTGCTGACGTTTCAGAACGCCTCGGCGTGTCGGCGCACAGTCTTTACAAATGGGTCCGTTCAGTAAAACCTGATAATAACGGGCATCAGGCTCAGGACTTACTGGATGCCAGAACGGAAATTCTCAGGCTGAAAGCGCAGCTTAAGCGTACTGAGGAAGAACGGGATATTCTTAAAAAGGCAGCGCGGTACTTTGCCAGAGAGCCCGACTAAAGTACCGCTTCATCAACGATCACCGTGATATATGGTCGATCGCCGCGATGTGTCGGGTTTTGAAAGTTGCCCGTGCCGGATTTTACGTCTGGCTTCATTGTCCTGTCTCTGCAGGAGAAAAGGATAACCAGCGATTGTTGAAATTAATCCACGACTCTTATGCACTGAGCGGCGGTGTTTACGGCTATCGCAGGGTTCACTGCGACTTACGTGAAGTCGGTGAAGCATGCAGCAGAAACCGGGTAGCCAAGATCATGAAGCAAAACAGGATACGGGCCGTACATGGCTACAAGATACCCCGTGGGACCAGAGGGCGTCCGTCACTGATAGCACCTAACCGCCTGCTGCGGGAGTTCACGGTTGTGAAACCCAATCAGGTCTGGGTAACGGATATTACCTATATACGGACCTGGCAGGGCTGGCTCTATCTGGCCGTGGTCATCGACCTGTTTGCCCGTAATGTGGTGGGCTGGTCAATGAAACCGACGCTGTCGCGTGAACTTGCACTGGATGCGCTGCTGATGGCCGTCTGGCGGCGTAAACCTGCCGAAAGCGTGATAGTGCACAGCGATCAGGGCAGCCAGTACGGCAGCGATGACTGGCGACGGTTCTGCCAGGCTAATAACCTGTCACCCAGCATGAGCCGGCGCGGCAACTGCTGGGATAATGCCGTGGCAGAATCCTTCTTCAGTTCGCTAAAAAAAGAGCGCATCAGAAAGCGGATATATAAAACCCGGGACATGGCCCGGGCTGATATATTTGATTATATCGAAGTGTTCTACAACCGGACCCGACGCCACAGTCACCTGGGAGGCGTCAGTCCAGAGGCCTTCGAAAAGGCCTCGTCGTGAGGACAGCGAATGTCTACGGGAATGGGGTCACTCCATAAGCCAGCCTGCAATGTCTGCCCACATTCATTCACTTGAGGCTTTTACCGGGTGTGTTCTCTTTACTCGTCGTTCACATGGTGTGGTGGCTACAGTGGATGGGGAGGAATTGGCGAGATTGGTGGCTTCAGATTTAGAAACAATTGAACTGAAGTTGTCGATGCTTAGATCACGTACAAGAAAGTCCTCGGGGACAGTATCTTTCATCGGGCCAGCAGAATTAATGTGGTCAAAATTACCGTACTTGGTGAAAAAACTATTCAATGAAGGTATTAAATTTAAAGTTTTGACAGGAAATAGGAAGCGCATATACACCTGTCTTCTGGACGGAAGTTGTCAACTAGGTTTCACAACTTCTATGCCGGATAAACAAAAATTTGGATATGCTGAAATTGGAATGGAAAAGTTAATAGTTGTGGTAGCGTCACTTATAGCAGACAACTTCAAAGAAAACGAGGACGTGATTGATACGCTGTCGAAGCTTCCTCTAATAGCTTATGATGAACAGTTACCATTGATAAGGGAGGTTTTCCAGGATTCTTCGCGATTTTTTGCACTGCTTCGTCCGTCTATTACTGTACCGGATTTGCGAATTTTAGAAAGAATGATCCGAGAAAATATTGGTTGGACTGTGATGCCTGAGTATTTATGCGCCCAAAGCATAGCAGGAGGTCAGATCGTTGAAGTCAATGTTCATGAGAGACTCCCCATAAATTCTATCTATTTGGTATGGATTGATAGCTCATTACGTAACCCACTCGTATCAGGAATCAGAGACAGAATTCTCGAACTATCAAAAAATAGCGGATTTATGGTTTGAGATACATAAAACAGGCAGCCTTATCGGCTGCCGTGTCATTATTTTATCCGTGGCAATCGCTTGGCAAAGTCATCTGCAATGTCATTCAATTTTAGGAATTTCACCCCTGGATGACCAAGCATATGCGTTAAGAGGCGTTCGAGCATCATTAATACGTGCGGGCGTCCAGATACGTCCGGGTGAATCGTGAAAGTAAAGATCGCATATTCATGCTCACGGTAGACCCAATCGAATTGATCCCTCCACAACTGTTCGATGTCCCTGGGATTCATGAAACCTTGGCTGTTGGGTTTTGTTTTCATGAACATGAAAGGAGGAATATCGTCGATTGTCCAACTGGCGGGTAATTCAATAAGGTCCGTCTCTTCTCCGCGTACCAGCGGTTTCATCCATTCGGTCGGTGTCTTGGAATAATCTATCTTGGTCCAGGAATCACCTTTCCTGACATAATAAGGCTGATGATCATGATGCATTAGTGAATGGTCATATTTGATGCCATTTTCTAATAGAAGATCTGTGGTTACAGGAGAAAATTCCCACCATGGAGCGACATACCCAGTAGGTCTCTTCCCTGTTAATTTTGTGACCATATCAATGCCCTTTTGAAGGACTTCTCTTTCTTGGTCAGGCGACATAGATATTGGGTTTTCATGACTGTAATTATGAACCCCTATCTCATGTCCAGCATTAACAACTGCTTCCATTTGCCGAGGAAAGGTTTCAATGGAATGACCAGGCATAAACCAGGTTGTTGGAATATTAAACTGGTCAAAGAGATTCAGAAGACGTGGAGTACCTACTTCGCCAGCGAACATACCGCGAGATATATCGCTTGGAGAATCCTCTCCCCCATAAGAAGATAGCCAGCCTGCAACGGCATCTACACCCACTCCAAAACCACATAGTATTTCTTTCGCCATGGGTTATTACTCCTCATACAGAAAAATTGAAATAATATCGCGTTAAGAGGGTTTCTTGACTAATTTCAAGAGATCCTCGGTATTAAATTCATTAATTCCTTTTTGAAGGGCCATTAATTTATGCTCAGGGATGTTGTATCCCCAATTAGCCCAAAATGATTGAATGCCATGATCTAATGCATCAATAACATTTTGGATATTGTCATCAATAAATATAATCTCCTCGTTTTTATCGAAGGCTATCGATTTTAGCAAGGTGAGAGTCTTGTTTTTATCGGTCATCCTCCCATAAATTTTATTCGCGGGTATGTTTAAACCATATTTACTTAGAATGAATGATATTGACTCCTCATCCTTTCCCAACACAATATAGATATCATTAGCTGTTTCAAATAAATTTGAAACATCCAATAGCGGACGGTGTAGTTCAGCCCAAAAACTAGGGTAAATACTTCTTGCCAGGTTCCTATACTGGATGAACTTATCCCTAAATATTTCCTTTTCTTCAGTTGGAATCGATTCATATATGGCAGTGAATCTGTCATTATCTATAGCCTCATTACCAAATTCGGTGAATGAGGAAATAAAGTGACCGTCGTGACGTACAAAATTCCTTAATTTCCTGAACCGTTTAGCCATCAGACTTGGTATTTTTTGAAGTACATTTTTGTTAAAATCACTGAGAGGTCTGTCATGTAATACATTCCATGTAATTAGCATGCATTCGTCTACTCCATCAACCACGACCCCGTCGAAATCCATTGCTATTAACATCGAATTATACCACCAGCGGTTCTTTAAGAGTTTCTCCGCGCTTCCATCTATCTATTGCATCGAATGTCTGACGCATAAATTTTCCACATTCGGCATAATAGGAGCAAGTTATGATATTCCCGTCGACAACTACATCTGCTTCAATTACGTTAGCGCCGGAATTAACCCTATCGTCTTTCAGACCAACATAAGCGCAGGCGAGTTTGTCTCTTAGAATACCGGCAGAAATCATAATCCAGGGACCATGGCAGAGCCCAGCCACAACTTTCCCCTGTGTTACCATCTGTTTTAGAAAATCTTTAACTCTCTGATCTTGGCGAACTCTATCAGGCGCTTCATGACCGCCAGTGAGAATAACAGCATCAAAATCAGTGGCGTTGAGTTGATCAAAATTAATATTGTCTTTGGATCTTTTATCCATAGGAACAGTGATGCCATATTTCCCTATCACTGCACTTCCATCCTTTGTTGCAATAGATATATCGTATCCTTCCTCTTTAGAACGATAGTAAGTATAAACTACATCGTGATCCTGAAAACCTGGACCAGTGATTATCACTACTCGTGTCGGATTAGACATGTCATTTTCCTTCTTATTGCGTTACGGGACGTTAATTAAAAATACATTCTGACCACAGTACATTTCTGAGATGGCATCTTTAGCTCGTAGGATATGAATTTTTCCCATTAGATGGCTTTTTACATCTAATGAAATAAAAATAAAATCATCCTCGTCATTCAACATTTTTCTATCAAGATTTTTGACGGAGAAGTATGCTAATTTGTGTAGGTCATGTTCTCTGATCAATGTGCCTGCAGATATCTGTTGCAAAGGAGGTAAAAGATCATGTTCCTGTGATTTCTTTTCATATGCCATATTTTGCCGGCCATAATTATCTTTAAGTCTGAGTAAGTCGAATTTGTTTCTTGGGTTTTCAACTTCAATTAATTCGATGCCTGATTTTCCAGAAATAGTCTGATGGAACACACCTTTTGCAATATATATGCTGTCGCCAGATTTTAACGCCTGATGTGTACCATCAAGAAATCTGGTCTCGCCATCACCATTTAGGCATATAAGGACGGTGACTTTCAGTATATGACAATGCATTGAAGTGGATAGATTCTTTGATATATGAAGGCGCCATACATCAAAAATAGAATCACAATAAACTCTATACTCATATCCCCATGGTTTTTCTATGAATCCATTGAGATGTAAGTCTTTCTCAAATGACTCACCATTATTTGAAGTTGAAAGTAGGATTTTGTTTATTTCAAGCAGGTCATATACATTTGGAGTCCGGTTGTGGATTTCCATATGGTCGCTCCCCCGTTAATTGAATTGCTGAATGTTGATTTCACTTCGGTCAATCGTTCCGTGATTTCAGTCTATAACGGTTATTTAGTACGAGAGAAATAACTTTTATGATGATTACCTATATTGTTTCTTTTGATCAGTCCTTCATACTCAATAATTACTGAAAGCTATGCTTCTATACTTGGGTACTCTTAAAGATGCATAGATTCTATGCCGTCAGGAGGTCATAGCTCACAAGCGATTAAGATGCTTAGCAAGATGCCGAACTCGGACGTCAGCACGATACAGCTCATGATATATGTATTCGATGTTTACCAGAGGTCGCTTTATGTGATCCGGTAGGGACAGGGGACAGGTCAGTAAACCAGCCTGTCTCCATCAGTAGCATGCATGCCGAACCTGGGGACATTGTGGAGGTCGATACCAGCGGAATGGTGATTGTCCTATGCGCAAAAGCTGAAGATGTCGCCTGAGTCTCTCATGAGATCGAGAAAACGAAGTCGCGGATAAGTGCATTGGACAATGAAGGTACCAGAGCGGATACGGAAAACCTGACGCGCCTTTTATGCCAGTGACCTGCACCCCATTGCTCAAGACGCCTCGATGTAAGTATACGTTCCGAACTTCCGCTGTTCGCTCAAAGCTGTCCTTGATCGTAGCCGTGGACAGCTCTGTGCCAGAAGCGGAAATTACGTACATCACAGTTTTTAATTTATGGACGTCGGTTACAGCGCTATGCACAAACTCCATACATAAGAGGGGAGGCCGCATAAGCCATGCGGCCTTTGGTATCAGAATGTCAGTTCAGGCATCTGTTCCATCACAAACGCTAAAACTTTCTCCGCGTTGAGTGACGCATAGGGCAGACTTTCAATAATTGCAATTGAACGAGAGTCCCCGACAATTTTTTCAATCTCGGAGACCTTGTACTGAATGTGTGGTGCAATCAGAAAACCGTCAAAAGCGGGAGCTACACTGGCAAAATTATCCAGACCCACAGCGCTAATAATGAGATTGTAGTCCTTTTTTTCTGCCAGCAACTGCATCCTTTTGGCGAGAGAATTTGCTGTATTACCAAACAAACAACATACCAGAAGCTTTTTCATATTTTACCTCCTGAGAATTGTTCACAGAATAATACTCGACATGCTGATAAAACGAGCTTTGCATCTTATTTGCATGACAAATCTCCAGCAGAGTTGATGTAACCCAGGAAAGACGAACCTGCCGTATTGTTGGACTGACGGGATGCATCTGGATCTTTTGTGCAGCCGCTTGTCTACGACGTTTCGTCATTTGGCCTTTTGTCAGCTGTTCGCTCGAAGCAGCCTGATGGGCTTCGCCTACAGCAGTTTGGTGCCATGAGCGGACATCTGAACTTAGCTTTGACAAACAATGTAACAGCAATACTCTGGTATCACTTTTAACCCATTAGTGATGCTTTTTTGACGGTACTTCATACATCCTCTGACATTGAACAGCCCAGAGAATATTGCGCGGGCTGTTCATGCCAGATAGCGAAGGGGGTTAGTGACGAAAAGGCAGGAAAAGTCGCCTTATTGTTTGCGTCCTCTACATCGTCAACACAATTTTTCCGACATTGAGGCCGTCTTCCATACGCTGGTGAGCTTTGCTGGCTTCAGCCAGCGGAAATACGCTGTCAATCACCGGGCTCAGCCCATCTTTACCGAAGCGAGTTAACCAGCACTCTTTAAAGCGACGGGACATCTCATGTTTCACTTCTTGCGAACGCGATTTCATTACCGTACCTATAATCTGCAGATGGCGGTACAACACCCGATCCAGCGGGATCTTCGCGTTTTCAATCCCCCCCATGATGCCAATCTGCACCAGACGTCCACCAAAGTTGAGTGCATTCACGTTTCGTTCAAAATAAGGCGCGCCAATAAAATCGAGAATAAGATCAACCCCCTTGTTATCCGTACTGCTGGCGACAACCTCGGAGAAGTCTTCTGTCACGTAATCAATGGCGTGATCGGCACCCAGACGGCGAACGAGATCGTGTGCTGCAGCATTCGCGGTGGTGATTACCGTCGCGCCTGTCGCATGCGCCAGTTGCACGGCGGCACCTCCCACACCGCCGGCCCCGGCGTGGATCAGTACCGTTTCCGTGGGCTTCAGTTTCCCCAGATGGATAAGCGCTTCATGCGCGGTTACAAAGACCTCGGCAATGGCCGCCGCATGGATATAGTCCATACCTTCCGGCACTGGCATAGCCATCCGGTAATCAATGCGGGCCATTTCAGCGTAAGCCCCGCCCCCGACGATACCCATAATACGGTCACCCAAGTTGTAGCCTTTTACATTCTCCCCGACGGCAATAACGTCACCGGCGATTTCCAGCCCCATAATCGTCGAGTCGCCAAAATCAGGGCGGCCATACCCGCCGCGTCGGTGAGTTAGATCGGCCCGGTTGACCCCCGCTGCCCGCGTGCGAACCAGCAGATCATTGGGGCGCAGCTGTGGGTCTGCGACTTCACTGATATTAAGTACATCGGCCGGACCGAATTGTTCAAAAGTGATTGCTTTCATGATTCTCTTTCCCGAAATAAGAAGATGGATAGCCGTCGTTCAGGCCTGTTCTTCAAACGTGGCATTGGCATAACCAGAAGCGGTAATCGCTGCCGGGAAGCCTGCATAAAACGCCATGTGCGTAATCAGGGCGGAAATTTCTGTTTTGGTCAGCCCGTTTTCAATGCCGCGACGCAGGTGGGCCGGTAGCTCATTGGAATGATTCAGCGCGATAAGACAGGCGATGGTAATCAGACTACGGTCGCGTGGTGCCAGGTCCGGATCTGTCCAGACATCGGAATACAGTGGTTGCTCAACGAAGCCGGACAGTTTAGGAGTAAATGCGCGTGCAGCTTCACGCGGGCGAGTAAAATCAACAGCTTTCATGGTCAGTTCCTCTTATATTCTGTCATTAGTGCCAGTGTGTTTTAGATTTGGCTGATGAATTTATTCACCAGATAATGGCTGAGACCTTCCCGACCGCCCTCCGAACCATGTCCGCTTTCTTTCATGCCGCCGAAAGGCAGTTCCGTCGCCACCATGCGGTACTGATTAATGCCGATCATTCCGGCCTCAAGGCCATCGCCAACATCCAGCACGGTACGGGCGTCACGCGTAAAAGCGTAAGCTGACAGGGCATACGGCAGACGGTTTGCTTCTGCCAGCCCGTCCTCAAGCGCGTCGAACGGACGCATCACGGCGATCGGGCCAAAGGGTTCTTCGTGCATGATCCGTGCTTCCATCGGCACATCGGTAAGCACCGTAGGTTCAAAGAAAAAGCCAGGACGGTTGAGCCGTTTCCCTCCAGTGAGCACTTTCGCGCCCAGGGCAACAGCATCGGCAATCAGCGATTCCATTTTTTCCAGTTGGCGGATATTCGCCAGCGGCCCCACCTGAGTGCCTTCCGCTATGCCATCGCCGATAATCAGTTGCTCCGTCGCACTCACGAAGCGTTCGACAAACTGTGTGTAAACACCTCGCTGAATAAGAAAACGGGTTGAAGAGATACAGATTTGGCCGGTGCCCCGAAAACGGTTAGCCGCTCCGCCAGTTGCCGCCGCATCAATGTCGGCATCGGCAAAAACCAGCACCGGTCCGTGGCCGCCCAGTTCCAGGGTAATCGGTTTAACACCGGCGGCAGCACGCTCAGACAGCAGTCGACCTACCGGTACAGAACCGGTGAATGCCACTTTGCGAATAACCGGTGAGGCGATCAGCGTGGCGGAAACCTGATCCGGTACGCCAAACACAATTTGCAGTACGCCTTCAGGCAGACCGGCATCATCCAGGCAGCGTGCCAGAGCCAGCGCCGTCGCCGGGCTCTCTTCACCGGGTTTCAGGATCACGCTACAACCTGCGGCCAGCGCCGCTGATAATTTGCGTGCCGGGGTAATGGCCGGGAAATTCCACGGAGTGAAGGCGGCAACCGGGCCGATGGGCTCTTTTTTGACCAGTTGCAGTACACCGGGGCGATTTGACGGTACAACGCGCCCATCAATGCGGCGGGCTTCCTCCGCAAACCATTCAAAATAGTCGGCTGCACGCAATACTTCGTCGCGGCTTTCAGCCAGGGGCTTCCCTTCTTCCAGCGTCATCAACGAGGCAATATGTTCAGCGCGTTCGCGCATCAGGGCAGCGGCATTCTTCATGATGCGGGCGCGTTCGGCAGGCACGGTACGGCGCCAGATGTCAAAGCCAGAACGGGTGGCTGACAGGGCACGTTCAAGGTCGGCGGCGGTCGCGAGCGGCAAGCGGCCGATAGTGGCTTCGGTTGCGGGGTTAATCACAGCGACAGTGTCGCGATTGCCCGCTTCAATCCAGTCACCGTCGATGAATAGATAAAGGGGATCGTATTGATGATTTTGCATGGTCGTTATCCTCAGTGTGTGCGTGTTTGTGTAATGTCATTCGGCTGAGGGGATCTTAAGTTCAGCGCACATCACTGATAAGATGGCTTCTCCCCACAACAGCTATGCAAGAAATGCACAGATGCAATCAGAGAAATTTGCCGAGTTCCTTGGAGTCTTTGTCGATGTCGCCCGTGAAAGCAGTTTTTCGGGTGCTGGTCGCCGTCGCGGACGCACGCCCTCCTCGATAGGACGGCAGATTGATGCGCTGGAAGCATACCTCGATACCCCGCTTTTTTTGCGATCTACACGGCATTTAACCCTGACGGATGCCGGGGAAATGTTGCTGATTCGCGCCAGACGGATCCTCGATTCACTGGAGGATACGCAGCAGGAACTGGCGTCAATGAAGGGCGAAGTAACCGGTGTGCTGAGAGTGGCGTGTTATCCCACATTTGGTAAACGCTATGTGCTGCCGGTTATGGCAAAACTCTCCCGACAGTATCCGGCGCTGAGCTTCGATTTGGATCTGACCGAACGGTTGGCAGACCCCGTCGCTGAACGCCTTGATGTTGTCATCCGTATTGGTAATATGGCCGACAGCACGTTGATTGCCAGCAAAATAGCAACGCAAATACGTGTGCTGTGCGCAAGCCCTGCCTATCTGGAAAGCGCGGGGATTCCCGCCTCGCTGGACGACATCGCCTCACATCGGTTAATCGATAAGCTGTACGGTGCGGATCTGCTTTGCTGGTCGAGCGTGATTGGCCATCCGGCCAGAGAAAACTCGGGCCTGCCTATGTTTGGCTGTGATGATTTCGAAGCAATGCGTCAGGCAGCGGTCGAAGGGATGGGGATCGCGTTCCTGCCGGACTGGGTGGCGGGAGATGAGATTAACAGTGGCGCGCTGGTACAACTCTTTCCGGAAATGTCATCGCAACCACATGTATCTACAGGAATATATGCGCTACGCGCGTTACGTCACCCACCTGCCAGAGTCACGGTATTTCTCGACGCATTGCGTGAATTCATCGGACATCCTGCAAAATGGTCAACATTTCACTGCCAGCTCTGACGATGTAAGCAACATTGCCATTTTTATTCTATGCGAACTTCCGCTGTTCGCTTATAGCGGACATCATACTCCTGAGCCTGTCCGCTCCGAGCCCAGACTGTGTGAAAACTGTTTTGGTAGATTAAACTGCGACTAAAACAGGGCTGAAAACTGCGCTCATACGTAAACTAACCAGTCGAGCAATTCCAGATTTTGCGTAGATGCGCGCACTTCAGTTCTAGGGCAGAGTTTTCACACAGCCTGTGCCAGATATAGTCATTCGAACCCAGAGAGTTACACTTTTAAGTGATTCAGGGTATGCGCTTACTGGTTACGAATATTGTGCCAGAATCATGCGGTTTGATGATTGCCGCTTTGCTTTCGAGCCAGTAAGTGCTCCACGTTCGCTAACTATTTTGCTGGCATTGGAAGAGCGAAAATCGCTCTTACTGATGCCGTAAAAAGCTTGTCAAATGTCTCAGGGCGTGAAGCGGACGTTGCTGACAACAGTTTGAGTGATTCAACAGAGCGTCAGTCATCATGTATTATCAGGACAAAGATGCCCGCTGAACCAGTCAACAACCCTATTTATGACAACGGGTTGATACCAGTGATCATCACCGTGTTCTGCACCTTCGATAAGTACGTAGTCCGTTTTGTTCCCCGATTCCAAAAGGGCTTTGTAAAGCGTTGCGCTCTGCTTAGGCGATACTAATGTATCCTTACTTCCATGCATTATTAGGAACGGAGGTTTACATCCTTTGAGACGTCCTATGGGGCTTGCATTTATCGCTTTTTCAGGTACAGAACTGATGGAGGCACCTGCAAAATTCTTGAAAGCCACACCATTAATTAGCAGTGACTCCGCGACTGCAGGAGACTGATGCACTTTTTGTCGGTGATCCGGAAAACCGTCACCTATGTTACGCAGATCTGATATTCCGTAAAGCGTAGCCACAGCCTGCACATCAGCGGACTGGCTGAGAAAATCGCCGTGATCGAATGATTTATCGCCATTAGTGGTACCAAGCATCTGCGCCAGCCATCCTCCTGCAGAATCGCCAAATACACCAATTCGTGAGGGGTCAATTCCATAATCGTGGGCATGTTGACGAAGGTATCTTACTGCTGCTTTAGCATCTATCACTGGCGCAGGGAAAGTATCCGGAATTGTCCTGTATTCTGCCGCTGCAACAACAAAGCCAGCCTCCGCTAAAGCCATGCGCATTTCCACAAATTTATTGTGCTCAGCTGTCATAAATCCTCCCCCAGGAAAATAGATGATGGCTGGTTTCAAAATTTTGGTACGAGGAACCAGAAAAGACATATGCAATTGCCTGACAGAACGAGTGTTTTTCACTGTCTCATAAACCACATCACTGATATTGTCTATAGGGTGTTTAGTCAAAGCGACTTGGATAATTTTCGCCCCATGAATATAACCAGGCAGATCATGATAATCAGAAGAGACTTCACTATTTATTTTAGGAATCATAAAAAATCACCAGTTTTTAAAATATTGTTTCGCCAGTCAACCTATTATTCTGAAAGGATAGGTCATCCTGTCAGATAATTTTTAAGGCCGAATTAATGGTGGCGAAAATCAAATTCGCTATAACACCCATTTGAAATATGCACCGACTGATATTGATGATAGAGATACGTAAAATCTAATCCTCTTTAATTACACCATCCCGGCCGAGCCCGGTGAAATCGGTTCTGTCTCCGGATGACTACTGTATACATACATATCCGAAGGCTTATCTATTCAGATACTTGTATTCGTTACAAACCATGAAAAGTGATGTTTTATATTCATGGCCAGTTACGTCCCCGGGTTACTGTTATTTTTTTCATATCTCAACCGGTCTTCACGAAAGCGATCAGCATTATCGACAATCCAGGTCCACAGCGGGATCATCCGTACAAGTAACTCCATACCTGTATCGGACAGTTCGTATTCGACTCGTGGCGGGATTTCACTGAAATCATGGCGGATAACCAGTCCGTCACGCTCAAGCTGTCGTAATGTACGCGTCAGCATGCGCTGAGTCACTCCGTGCATACGCCTGCCAATTTCGGCATGACGCAGTCTGCCATAAACGCCAAGCGTGTTGACGATACCCAGCGACCAGCGACTTCCGGCATGAGCCAGCACCTCCCGCCGCAAGCCATCATCATCGTCTCTCAGCCCCTTACAAACAGCCTGCGAATACTGAAGAATATCTTCCCGATCCATTTCATTGACTCCCGGTATCATACATGTACCTTCTTTTTTAGCCTGTTATGAATTGCTAGAGTGGTGCAACAATTCATGTAAGGCCAGATTATGAACAAAACAGATCTTAACACTACGTCTGAAAATATCCTCGTGCTCGGTGCCGGTGAGCTGGGCCTCCCCGTTCTGCGAAATCTTGCCCTTCGGGCAAAAGATGTGGAGGGAACGAAAATCAGCGTGCTGCTGCGCGAAAGTACCGTAACGTCAGATGAACCTGGAAAACAATTCGTTATCACGGAAATCAGAAACCTCGGTATTAATATAGTCACGGGCGATCTCGTCATGAGTTCTGTCGACGATTTGGCCAGCCTCTTTGCGCAATTTGACACAGTCGTTGGCTGCGCGGGGTACGCGGCCGGCATAAATACACCGATGAAACTGGCGCAGGCGGCCCTGCAGGCGCGGATTCCACGCTATTTTCCATGGCAGTTTGGTGCCGATTTTGATGCCATCGGACGCGGCAGTCCACAAGACATCTTCGACGCGCAGATTGACGTGCGTGATTTACTACGCAGCCAGCATGAAACTGAGTGGGTCATCATTTCGACCGGCATCTTCATGAGCTATTTGTTCGAACCAGACTTCGGTGTGGTCGATCTGCAGAACGATACTGTTCACGCACTCGGCAGTATTGACAACACCATGACGCTGACAACTCCCGATGATATCGGGATGCTGACGGCAGCGATCGTATTTAAAACTCCTCGCATCCGGAACGAAATTGTGTATATCGCCGGTGATACACTGACCTACGCAGAGGTAGCAGATAAGCTGCAATCAGCGCTTGGCCGTCCTTTCAGCTGCACGGAATGGAGCGAACAATATCTGATGGATAAACTCGCGCTCAACCCGCAAGACATGATGTCTAAGTATCGTGCCGTTTTTGCACAGGGGCGGGGTGTTGCATGGGATAAAAAGCAGACATTCAATGAACGCCATAACATTCCGGTTACCGACGTGGCAGCCTGGATAAATGCAAATCTGACCCCGGGCAGCTCATTATAATCGTATTTAAGCTGCTGTAATAAATACCAGAGTCTTTCTCCTGCCTAACCGAATATGGTGAAGAGAAAGACTCTGTTCCCCCTGTTGGCACTGATAGCAAAGCGGTTACGCTGTGTGCGCTGAAAACCGGCTCTCCGGTAAACCGGGGAATACGGCTGATTTCGCTCTTAGCAATGCTCCATCATGCCTTGACGGCACAGAAAGACCCACGCTGGCACTGGTACAATACAGCGTTGTGAATGCTTCTCCCGCGAGTGTCGGGCAAGTGCTCTGAACTCCTGGAGAGGGCAGGATACTCTCCGTCGTTCCGTCCGGACGATAACGTACAACACGGCTTCCTCCCCATTCGGCATTCCAGACATAGCCCATTGCGTCCACGCAGGAGCCGTCAGGCGCTCCCTTTCCTTCTGTTGCAGTGAACACGCGCTGGTTATTCATGGAGGGGTAATCACAGCACATTATACGGCCCTGCATCGAGTCACAGTAATACATCGTGCTGCCGTCCGGACTGAAACAGATGCTGTTCGGGATGGCCACCTCAGGCAGGGGTAGCGTCTCAATGCTGAGTGTCGCTGCATTTAGCCTGTGAAATCTTCCTATGATTTTCGCGGGGTATCCGTCATCCATGGTCCCGAAGACGAAATTACCCTCGCGGTCGCACCGACCATCCCCTGTCCGTGTTCCCGGTCCTCCCGGTGACGCCACAACCGGCGTAAAGATACCCGTATTCAGATCGCAGAAGGCGAATCGGGACGCCAGTCCCATCAATAAAACGTCAGAATGTTCAGTAAGAGCAAACGATCCGAGGCGTTCAGGCAGGGACCAGCGCATCACAACACTGGTGTCTTCTTCAAGGGCAAGCAGCTCGCTGCCTTCAATGTCAGTCCAGTAAATCCTGCGTGTCCTCTCGCACCAGATTGGGCACTCTCCCAGCAAATTTCTGGCATCAGCAGACACTGAAAACATGTTATTTCTCCCGCATATAAAAGTTTCGCATCGCGCCTGACCAAAAGCGTAAGGCCATCTGCATTATGGCAGACGGCAGTAACAAGCTATTCCCACCCTGTCAGGGCAAAAAACGCGCTGAAAGTTTGTCACCAAAAAGCATGATGGCGAGTCCTGCCAGCATGACCAGCATGCCCCCCAGTTTGAGTAGCGAAACCGGTCGCCGTACAGCACCCAGCAGACCGAAATGGTCAATCATCTGCGACGAGAGTAACTGCCCAACGATTGCCAGCCCGAGCAGGGCTGAAAAACCGATTTTCGGTGCCAGCACCACGTAGCTGAACAACGCACAGGCACCGATCAGGCCGCCCGCCAGACTCCATGCTGGCTGCGAAGGAATAGCAGCGAGAGAGCTAAATAACCCGCCACGTAGCAGCGAGTAAATCCCGAGGCTCAACGCCCCGGCCGTAAAGGAAAAGAACGCGGCGGTGACCGGATCGCCCCCGAGTCCTTTTGCGAGCTGACTGTTCAGGGTTGTCTGCAAGGTAATACCAAGACCCGCTGCAAAAGCTATTACGTAATAAATCGCGCTCATGCTGTTATTCCCTGTCAGTTTGCCTGTACCAGCGGCAGGAATTTCTCCGCAAAGATGTCCGGCTCATACCCGGCGGCGGCGAAAAGGTGTTCGCGTGATTCATCGATGGCAGCACGAAGACGCTCGCTGTCCACGCCCAGAACTTTGCCGTTCTGCTTGACGATGCGCCCGCCAATCATGACAGTATCGATGTTGCTGCGTTCAGTTGCATGCACCACCGTCCCGAAGGCATTCCCGTTCGGATAGAGATTGAGATCAGCAGCGTTAATCAGGATCAGGTCGGCCTGTTTGCCTGGCGTCAGGCTACCCACTTTATCCTGTAGTCCGGCACAGGTCGCACCATCGACGGTTGCCGACTTCAGCAGCTGCGCTGCCGGGAGCGTTGTCAGAGAATGCCCTGAATCACAGCAGTGCTGCTTATGCATACCCATTACTCGCTGCAGATAGAACGCCACGCGCATTTCCATAAACATATCTGTGCTGTAAGACGTTTCGTTATCCACGCTCAGGCCAGGATTGATGCCATGGCGCTGCGCGGCCTCAATGGCAAACATCCCGCTTTCAATGCCATAGTGCGAATCTGAGCGCGGACAGACGTTCACTCGTACGCCGGCTTCACGCAGGATTTCCCAGCCCTCATCAGGCAGTGCTGTGCAGTGATTGAAGATATTGTCCGGGCCCAGCAGGCCCTGCTGATGCAGTGATTTAAGCTCTGAAGCCATTTCAGCGCCAAAGAATTCGGTCACGATTGGCAGCCCGAGCCGGCGGGCCTCGGCCCACAATTCCGGCTCCAGCTGGGCCATGACGCCCAGAGAAACCAGTCCCTCAGGATTGTCTTTGAAATATTTTTCCTGCAGACGCTGCCAGTTACCCGGCCAGTGCGCTCTGTCCCATTCGCCTGCTACCGGCGCGCCGGAAGCATGAATAGCGCGAATTCCGGCATCAAGCAGGGCTTCAACGGCGGCGTCTGCATGTGCTGCGGTACGGCTGTTGTGCGAGTTATCAATCATGGTAGTGATACCCGCATCAATCGCGCCCAGCGCCGTCAGGAGATTACCGACATAGATATCTGCGGGCCGATAGTATTTCGCAAACGAGAAGTGCGTGGCATTGCTATAGTCGTCCAGACAGGTGGCGTTTGGGTTGATGCGGCGCAGCTGGCCTTCCCAGGCGTGACGATGAGAATCGACCATCCCCGGCATGGCAATCATATTTGTGGCATCAATGACGTGAGCACCCTCGGCGTTCAGGTCCTTACCGATGGCGGTGATGGTTGACCCTGTGACAAGAATATCGCCACGTTCATGGTTACCAACATTCTCATCCATACTCAGTATGGTTGCACCGCTGATCAGCGTTACCGGAGCATTTGCCGTCTGATTGTTAACAATATTTCTGCAGTAATCGGTCATTTGAATTGTCTCTTTCAGGTTCAGAAGGAAAACAATACGCCTCCTGTTTAAGCTGAAAAAGATGACTAACGTGTTTTCATCATTCAGAATTTGCGAATAATGATGGTTATCACCGTCACATGCTATTCAGGAGCGCAATCAGGTGGATCGTATTCAGGCTATGCAGGTTTTTATAAGGGTGGCTGAGGCCGGAAGCTTTGTCCGGGCAGCGGAAACACTGTCCCTGCCTTCTTCTACTGTTACCAGCACCATCAAAAACCTGGAGAAATATCTGCAGGTGCGTCTGCTGAACCGGACCACAAGACGTGTCAGCCTGACTCCGGAAGGTATGCAGTATCTGGCGCAGTGCCGGGAAATTCTGGCCTTAATTGAACATACGGAAGCCAGTCTGGCCGATTCGAACAGGCGCCCCCGTGGTCGTTTACGCGTTGATATGCCCGGCGGTATAGCGCACTTCCTCGTGATGCCAAACCTGAAAGAGTTCTACAGCCGTTATCCTGATATTTACCTGATGATCGGCGTCAGCGACCGGCAGGTTGACCTGGTTCAGGAGGGCGTGGACTGCGTGATCAGAACCGGAGAGTTACTTAACTCCACGCTTGTAGCCCGTCCGCTCGGAGAATTTCGCTGGATCACCTGCGCCTCTCCCGATTATCTCAGGGAGTACGGTATTCCGCAGTCACCTGAAGATTTATCTCATCACCGGGCTATTCATTATTTTTCCGGACAAAGCCGGCGTACAGACGAATTGCGTTTTGTAAAGGGAACAGAAACGCTGTCCGTACCCGTCAGGGGGCAGGCAGCCGTCAACGAGACGGGACTCTATATAAAAATGTGCCTCGAAGGATTCGGGCTGGCGCAGCTTGCTGAGAACGTTGTAGCAGAACACCTTCAGAAAGGAACGCTGGTTGAAGTCCTGGCCGACTGGCAGCCGTCGTCTGTTCCTGTCGCATTGCTTTATCCCCATCAGCGTTTTCTTTCACCCGCCGTACGTGCATTTGCAGACTGGATAGATGAAATATTCAGTTGATACGTCTGTCACAGCTCCCCGTTGCATACTAAAAGTCAGCAGTATTCAGGGGACCTGAAAGAACGGCAGACTTTATTTCGCGGATATGAGCATCCCGGAGCAGCGACTTCCCGGAGAAAGGCTGTACCCAGAAATTCACATCTCCGGTTTACGGGGGGACGCCGGCTAAGAGCGCCAGCCACATCCGGGCCCTCTTTTAACTAAAGTGTCTGAGTAAAATATTTTCAAGGATGTGAAAAACGGTCCTGATGCGCTGTGGTACCAGGGTCTGATAGGGCCGGTAAAGATAAAGCTGCCAGGTTTCCAGTTTCAGTTCCGGCAGGACATTCACCAGCCTGCCGTCTTCAAGGTATTCCCTGCAGGCCAGATTACTCGACTGAATCACGGCTTTACCGGTTAACGCAGCCTGAATCTCAGACTGGGAGTCGGTGGTAAAAAACTCCAGGTGCCGGGGAATAAAGGTATTGACGCCGTCGAGCATAAATTCAAACACCTTGCCGGTTTCAGGGTTAAGCAGACCGCTGAAAGGGTAACGCTGACGCAGGTCTTCAAAATTTTTCGGTGCGCCCAGCCTGTCAATGAGCCGGGGAGAAGTCATCAGGGCATGATGAACCAGCGTAATGGGCCTGACGATAAAATTCGGGTTTGGCTCCCGCTCTATACGGATCCCCATATCAATACGGTTCTGGACAGTATCCAGCTTCATCATGTCTAACCGCCAGTCAATAAACAGCTCAGGATAGGGATCGAGAGCGGTCAGAAGCTCATATAACACCTGCTCGTGGCCGGGAAACCGGAATAGCGTGATCCTCACAACACCCTTCATCTCATTGTCATCTCTGGCCGTCTGGAAAAGGGCCTCTGAGTCTTCAAGCAGCCGCATGGCACGGGGCAAGAAAAACTCACCAAAGCTGGTCAGCACAATGGATCGGGTATTGCGCTTAAAAAGCGGTTCGCCAAGCTGATGTTCCAGATCAGCAATCGTGCGTGTCACCACGGATGGAGAAATGGCCAGCCTGACTGCCGCTTCGCGAAAATTCATTGTTTCTGCAGCAGTAACAAAAAATCTCAGGGCATCGAGTTTATTCATAATAATTGTGATTTTAGCAATTCTGATTTTCTAAATTAACAATTTTTCAGCAATAAATCCAACCGTATACTTAGCATCTAAGAATAGTTAATACCTTAAAGAAGGGTGAAATAATCGTGAAAATTAGAAGGTTAGGTAGCCAGGGGCTTCATGTCTCGGAAATGGGGCTGGGGTGCATGGGCATGGACCATGGCTATGGCTATTCAGTTGAGATCCGGGAAAGGACAAAGCTGATAGACAAGGCTGTAGAGCTGGGCTGCAACCTTTTCGACACTGCCCCCATTTACGGATTTGAAAACGAAAAACTGCTGGGGGTAGCGCTCAGCAAACACAGGGACAACGTTGTCATCGCGACCAAATTCGGCGTGACAGGAATGGAAAATAGTGATGGACAGCTGGTGCCGGTATTAGACAGCCGTCCGGCATCTGTCAGAGAGCAACTGGAAGGTTCCCTCAGGCGCCTGAAGACCGACCATATCGACCTGTTTTATCAGCATCGTGTCGACCCAAAAGTTGAGCCGGAAGTGGTGGCAGGATTAATGAAAGAGCTGATCGCGGAGGGCAAAATAAAGTACTGGGGCTTATCCAATGCGCCCGTATCTTACATACGCCGGGCTCATGCCATCT
This sequence comes from Serratia bockelmannii, assembly GCF_008011855.1. Classification (GTDB taxonomy): domain Bacteria; phylum Pseudomonadota; class Gammaproteobacteria; order Enterobacterales; family Enterobacteriaceae; genus Serratia; species Serratia bockelmannii. The sequence continues at coordinate 1,014,286 of NZ_VOUX01000033.1, read as the reverse complement.
GCCCGGTCACTGCGGTTGAAGACCAGTATTCAATGATGTGGCGTAAACCTGAACAGGATCTGTTTAAGGTCTGCGATGAACTTGATATTGGTTTTATGGCCTACAGCCCGCTGGGTAATGGATTCCTGAGTGGTCAGGTCACAGCTAATACAACCTACGGGGAAGGCGATTACCGGGGCATGATGGGGCGCTTCAAACCAGAGGTGATGGAAAATAACCAGACGCTTCTTAAGCTAATCGCTGAAATTGCAGAAAGAAACAACGCAACTTCAGCACAGATTGTTCTTGCCTGGGAGCTGGCTCAGAAGCCTTACATTGTGCCGATCCCGGGAACAACAAAACTACACCGGCTGGAAGAGAATTTTCACGCCGCAAATGTTCAGCTCAGTGACGCCGAATTAAATGATATCAACGAAGCCTTATCCCGGCTTGAAATTGACGAAACATTCTTCTGAAAAAATAAGAGATCGCTATGAAAACAACAGTATTTGTTACCCATCCCAACATTAATCAGTCCCGGGTAAACTCAGCCCTGGCAAAAGGTGCAGCATCACTGACAGGCGTTGAAGTGCGTTATCTCTATGACCTGTATCCGGATGGCAAAATCGACGTGGCCGCTGAACAGGCTGCCCTGGAGAAGACGGATCGTGTCGTGCTGCAGTTCCCTATGCAGTGGTACAGCACGCCGCCACTTCTGAAACAGTGGCTTGACGATGTACTGACGTACGGCTGGTCACATGGTGGAGAAACACAGGCGCTGCACGACAAGCAACTCATGCTGGCAGTTTCGCTTGGAGGTGCTGAGTCTGCCTATCAGCCTGATGGCGCTGCCGGACATACGGTAGGAGAGTACCTGCTGTCTTTTGAAACCATCTCCGGGTATCTGGGTATGAACTACATCAAGCCGTTCATTACAGGCGGAAGCGCGACGATAACTGACGAAGAAATCGCAGCTCAGGCCGGACGATACAAAACGGTATTAGCCTGATTATCTTCAGGCGATCATCAGTGTATTAAAACGCCTTCAAATGTGCCGTTGCTGATAACGGCACATTTTTCATTTATGGGAAGGAGAAATCGTGTGTCTTTACAGCCAGTCGAACTGAACAAAGCATATCGATTATTGCAGGTCGGCCCAACTACAATGATTTCCGCTAAGCATAATGGTAATGCCAATGTGATGGCCGCTGCCTGGGTGAGTCTGGTGGGGATCAATAAAGTCATGGCGTATATCGGTCCGCAGGCTTATACCCGTGGATTGGTGGAAGAAAGTGGTCTGTTTGCCGTACAGATCCCCGTAGTCAGCCAGATGGAAACCGTTTTGTACGCAGGTGAGCACAGCTACCGTGACAGGCCTGACAAGAATCATAAAATACCGACGTTCTACCTGAAAGAGTTCGATGTTCCGCTGGTAGAGGGTTGTGCTGGCTGGCTTGTATGTAAGGTAATACCCAACGCGGCATATGAGCTGGAACATAATCTGTTTATGGGAGAAATTGCCGGCGCGTGGAGTGACGATCGGGTTTTTCGCAATGGACACTGGATATTTGATGAAGCACCTGACGAATTACGAACCATACATTATGTCGCCGGGGGGCAGTTTTATGCCATCGGCAAAGGAACCCGGTTTGACCATGGGCCGGGCAAAGACTGAGACGCGAGTGCTTTTTGTACTGATACAACAAACTGCAGGGACTTGTTGTTAAAATGCCTTGCTGTTCCCTCATGGCCAGCAGGCGATACCGCCTCTGAGCCAGCAAGGGAAGTCGCTTTTCGGCGCCTGCAGCCTGCCTTCTTATATGCTCCTGTTAGCCCGCAGCACTCATAAATGAACAATGGCATGTCACATGGAAGGATCAGTGTCTTTAATCAGAAAGTGACAGTTTTGTTCTACCCACCGGTTGAGTTCATTCGCTGCCTGCCAGAGGGACGTTCCCAGTTCCGTGAGTGCATATTCGACTTTGGGCGGTACTTCACGAAAGACAGTGCGCGTAACAAGATTCCTGCTTTCAAGTTCCTTAAGATTCTGTGACAGCACCTTTTCTGATATACCCTGAATTTTTCTTCGCAAATCACCCGGCCTTGATGCACCGTCAGAAAGGGCATGAATAATGAGCAATGTCCATTTGCTCACCAGAACCTCGAGAACTTCACGGGCAGGACATGCCTCCCGCAAAACATTACCGGGTTCTTTGTTGTCCAGTGTAAAACAGTCGTTGAATTTTTCCATACTTACCTTGAGGTGGGTACTTGAAGATAAGTTAGTCTAAATCTACTATAGCGCTGAAATCAAGAGATTTGCATGTGCCATGCTGCTGCGGCTTAACCATCGTAATTATTGAAATAACCAGATAATGAGTTGGTAATGCTGAGTTTGTGACACGATAATGTCATACGTTACGAACACTGATAGCCATTAGCCGCCAGCACGAACAAATAATTTTTTTGTGTAATAACGAAAATTTTATCAAATAATCCGGCTTGCTATATAAGCGCCTGCGCTAATAACAATCAATCCTTATGAATCGGGTTATATCAATGAAATATCATGTACTTTCTGCTTCACTGTTATTTTCACTTCTCTTTACTACTGCTGCACAGGCGAAAACAGCGAGTTATAAACTTGATGAATCGCATACGTCTGTGGTTATTAGCTGGAACCACCTAGGTTTTTCGAACCCGACGGCATCCCTTCATCATGTAGATGGCACAGTTAAGTTCGATCCGGCAACAAAAATTTTATCACTGGTTGATATCAACATTCCTGTAGCCAGTATTGATACCGGCGTTCCAGCACTGAATAAAGAGTTTGGTCAGCCAGATTATTTTGATGCGGAGAAATATCCGGTCGCAAATTTTAAAAGCACCAGCATTGAAATGAATGGTGATAAGTATGACGTACGGGGAAATTTAACCATTAAATCCATAACCCGGCCGGTTATTCTTCATGCAACCCTGAACAAAGCAGGTTTTCAGGCTATGGAGAAGAAAAATGCGGTAGGTTTTAACGCCACCGGTGTGATTAAGAGATCAGACTTTAAAATTGATAAATACGTTCCTTATGTAAGCGATAATATCACACTGACCGTGTCTTCGGAGGCGTATTCAGATTAATAAGATGCGGAGCCGTTAATGCTTCAGAAGCGTGGGCTGATGAAGCATCTTTACTTCCAGTCCAAACTTTTAACAATGTCGCATCCTGTCCGTAATCCTTCGGAAAGCATGCACTAATGAGTCAGCGTGTATTATTGCATGCTGACCCTATCAGTCCAGTCAGAGGGCAAGACGGGGCAAATTACGATGTCAAACAATTCATCTGAGGGCTAATTCATGACAGGTAACTTTTTAGAGCTTGCCAGAAAACGACGCACCATTTATGTACTTGGAAAAGATATTCCTGTCCCGGAGAACGAGCTGATCGGCACTGTCATTGAGGCAGTGAAGCAGGCTCCTTCTGCTTTTAACTCGCAAAGCTCAAGGCTTCTGATTTTACTGGGTGAGCAGCACGCTCGCTTATGGGAACTCACGCGTGAACAGTTACGCAAAATCGTGCCTGCAGAAAGTTTCTCCGGCACCTCAGATAAAATAGACGGGTTTGCAGCGGCTGCCGGCTCAATACTTTTTTTCGAGGATCAGGATGTTGTCAAGTCACTACAGGAGCAGTTTGCGGCCTATGCGGACAATTTCCCGGTATGGTCTGAGCACAGCACAGGTATTGCACAGTATGCTGTCTGGCTGGCGCTGGCTGAAAAAGGAATTGGTGCCAACCTGCAGCATTATAATCCTCTGATCGATGAAGATATTCGCACTGAGTGGAATGTTCCTCCATCATGGAAACTCCGCGCGCATATGAATTTCGGTGCCATCCTTTCACCCGCCAGTGAAAAAGCCTTTATGAGTGATGAAAAGCGATTCATCGTTGCCAAACAGTCATAAGGCTTGTTTATTATATTATTACTGACCGCGATCGCCCTGAGCTTCAGGGCGGCCGCTGAATGTTACGCTCGCCCTGAGCGGCCTTTTCACCGAAAAGTCCGCTCATCGGGATAGTACAGATGGCTCCGGTACCATTAAGACGCTTCAGAACCTCGATGGAAAGCATCCGCCGCAGAGGATCAGCTGGTACCTTGCTGTGTAAACCCATTCAGCCCGGCTGCTGTACAGGTTCCAGGTGCGCATCTCGTCCGGCAGCCATTCCGGTGCAGGCTCCTGCAACTGAGATTGCTGTGGTCATCAGTAATGGCACCGTCCAACCTCCGGACAACTCCTGTACTTTACCCAGCAACAGCGGTCCCATCGCCGCCATCAGATAACCGATACTCTGCGCCATACCTGACAGCGCGGCAGCATCACCAGCGTTTGTAGTGCGCAACCCGATGAAGGTCAGACCCAGCATCATGCTGGCACCCGAGCCGAAGCCGAGGAGTGCAGCCCACAGCATCGCCAGATTTGGCAAATAAAGGATGCCAATAAAGGACACTGCGGTTAACAGGCTGACGCCAGCAGCGGCTAATTTCTGATCGTTAAGACGACGCAGCGTGGCTGCCAGAATCAGGCCGGGAATGGCGGTGGTGAGCTGAAGGATGCCATGTACCTCACCAGCCTGAGCTGAGGAGAGCCCACTGTCTGTCAGAATGGCTGGCAGCCAGCCGACCGCAACATAAAACGGCATCGCATTCAGGCCCATAAACAAGGTGACCTGCCACGCCAGAGACGAGCGCCAGACCGCAACGGTCGCTGCTTTTTTCTCACCTGCTACTGGCAGTTGATGCTTTTTCTTCAACTGCGGCAACCATAAAAGCAACGCAAGGAGCGGTGCAATAACCAACATGGCTAACGCGATGTTCCAGCCCCAGCTCTGCGTCAGAGGAATGACAATGGCAGATCCAATGGCGCCAGCGGCGCCCATGGTGATGGAATATGCTCCCGTCACGGAAGCCACGTTGCCGGAAAAGTCACGTTTGATCAGGCCAGGCAGCAGGACATTGCCCAGGGCAATCCCGATACCAATTAACACTGTTCCGCCATAAAGCGCCCAGACGCTGTCTGTTGAGCGAAGCAGAATCCCCGCTGAAATCACGACCAGGGCACCAAAAAGGGTGCGTTCCAGGCCGTACTTGCGGGAAATCGATGCGCTCAGTGGAGAAAAGGCGGCAAAGGCCAGTAAAGGAAGCGAGTTAAGCAACCCAACGGCTGTGATACTTAGCCCAAAATCATGGCGAATGGACTCTAAAACGGGTGCTATAGCGGTAAAAGGAACACGCAGGTTAATGGCGATAAAAAGGATGCCGGTCACAAGTATGATTGAAGACCACTTGTTCGTAGTGTGGGACATAAGTTTTGCTTTCTCTGAAAAAAGAAAGACTTTAAAGGACGCATGAGTTACAGAATATAGATAACCTGACAACATATAGCTAAATCATGCCAGTTAATAAAAAATCTGTGACCTCGCCGGAAGAGTTTAATGCCGATGATTTCAGTCAGGCCGCTATCGCCCTGCATGTATCATCGTCAGGTGAGTATGCCGGGCAAAGTCCGCACGCTCATCGCAAGGGGCAACTTATTCTCTCTTTGCGCGGTGCAGTGCGCTGTGAGGTTGAGGATGCGCTGTGGCTTGTTCCACCAGGACATGCCGTCTGGGTTCCGGGAGAAATCCCCCACCGTTGCCGGATCACGAAGAATGCAGACACGTGCCTTTTATTCATCGAGCCCGGCACGGCAGCGATGCCGAAAATCTGCTGTACCATAGCGATTACACCTCTGGTTCGCGAGCTTGTTCTGTATCTTGCAGAGCAGGAACATGCTTATTCTCCTGACAGTAAAACCGCCAGGCTTGCAGCGGTGCTGCTGGAGCATATTCCGGATGTGCCGGTTGAAGCACTCCATCTTCCTGTATCAGATCATCCTAAAATCCGGATTATGGCTGAGGCACTTTTTAATGAGCCAGATGACCGGCGAACGTTAAAGCATTGGGCTGCTCATCTGGCCATCAGCGAACGATCTCTGGCCAGGCTGATAAAAGAGGCGACAGGAATGAGCTTTGGTCGCTGGCGTCAGCAGCTGCATTTGATGATTGCCCTGAGCCATCTGTCTGAAGGTCAGCCCGTGCAGCGCGTAGCCGGAACGCTGGGATATGATTCGGTCAGTGCGTTTATTACGATGTTCAGAAAAGCGCTGGGTAAATCACCGACGCAATATTTTTCTTCCCTGGATTAGTGCACAAGCACAGAAGCCGGATTTATTCAAAGAACACCAGCGTCCGCTTCACGCCCTGAGACATTCAACAAGCTTTTTATGGCTTCAGTAAGGGCGAGTGTCGCGCTTCGAGAGCCAGCAAATACTTCGCTTCATCGTACCGAGTTTGGTCTTCCAGCAGCGGTAAATGATCGTTATCCATTTGAAAGCAAGAGCCCGGATTGCAGATTGGTGCGATTTCTCTTTTTCTCGCAGTCCCTGATAATAAAGTCTGGCCCAGTATGATGAGTTAACCGTCTTGGCAGCCCATTCAACAAAAGTCTGCCTGACGAACTTAGCACACTGCCATCGCCAGTGAACCCAGGATTTCTGGCCACTTCGTTCTGTCACCGGTGCAATACCTGCGTAGTTTTGAATTTCTTCAGCGCTGTTGAAGCGGTTGCGGTTATCACCCAGTGCGGCAAGCATCCTTGGACCCATGCACGGTCCCATTCCAGGAAGTGATTTGAACAGTTCTGCATCCGGAAGCGTACCGAATAAGGATTCAATACGTTCGTCGTAGGTTCTGATTAGGTCGCCTGCCAGTTTGATTTGAGATGCGAGTGCTGTTGCCATCAATGCATTTGCCTCTATTACACTTTTATCTGTGGTCAGTGGAATAGCATTGGCAATACTTGCAACCCGCTGTTCGGTATATGCAACAGCAGGACCACCTTTAGCGTTCATAAAATGACGAACAGTATCGCTGCGAGCCCGTTTGAGTTGTTGCAGGCTGGGCCAGCGAATGATTAGCTCGCAGAACAGTGAATTGTCCCGATGGGAGAACCATTCCAGGGGCAGGGGGTAATACTGCTTAAGCGTGTTGATGAGCCGATTTACAAAGCGACGCTTGTCTTCGACCAGCAGTCGGCGCTGCTCAACTAATTGCTGGAGTAACCGGATATCTGCGTTGTCGGGTTCAATGGCTTTTATCTTTTGGGGATAGCGTAGCATTAACTCTAATGCTAGCTCGGCATCCTGCGGGTCATTTTTAGCGCCGCTGGGTGAGAAGGCTTGCCGGTAACGAGCCAGGGACAAAGCGTGGACGGAGAAAACGGTGATAAAGGGATATTTTTGAAGAGCATATACCACGGGGCCCTTCTTCAGCTCGAGAGCTATTGCGATTCTGCCTTTTACCTTCTGGTGTAACTCAGTAAGCCAGATATCAAGCGCTTCTGCCGTATGTTCAATCACATGGAATACGCGTTCACCGTTTTTGAACTGAACACAGACATCGTGTTTTTTATCTGCCCAGTCCAGACCAACATGTGCAGCAAATTGATTAGTCGCAGTCATCACCAACTCCTTTCATCGGGGATTGGTATGCATTCCACGCTCTTCGAAAGAAATATAGTCAGCAGTGTATCTGCATGCCCTGAGTATTCGTTAGCGAACGCGGAGCACCTACTGGTTCGAAAGAGAAGCGGCGATCATCACATGATTCTCGCTCAATATTCGTAACCAGTAAGCGCATACCCTGAATCACTCAAAAGTGTAATTCTCAGGGTTAGAATGACTATAGTTCGCTCATAACTGACCCAATCCGTTTCCGTGGATAGATCTAAATGATAAGCGGACCTCACACTTTCGATTCACGCAGGTCAATTCGGTTAAAGATGCTCATAAACGGCTTAACAATTTCTCCGAGTTGAAGCCAGAAAAATGCCCTACCAGTACAGACTGATACGGCTTTTTTTTGTGGCTTATTCTGTCAGAGGGGTTATCCCATTGTGTAACTGATTTCCTTCCCACAAATATAAGGTGGGGCATACGCTTTCCTGCACATATCCAGATAATCCGACCACCATTGCATCATCGCTTTACGGGAATCGAGATATTCTGCTTTATGGATGTAAGCCGCTCGAACGCTGTTACGCTCCTGATGACTCATCTGCCGTTCAACCGCATCCTGTGCCCACAGGCCAGACTCCATCAGGGCACTACAGGCCATTGCCCGTAATCCGTGGCCGCAGATTTCATTTTTTGTGTCATATCTCATCAGGCGCAACGCCTTGTTGACGGTGTTTTCACACATTGGCTTATACGGATTATGGTCACCGGGGAATATCAGCACGCGATGCCCGGATATTTCCCGTATCTGTTTCAGAATAGCGATGGACTGACGGGAGAGTGGAACGATATGTGGAGTGCGCATTTTTGCACCACGCCCAGAGTAGCGGACACCGGAGATGGCCTCGCGAGTGGCAGGAATGGTCCAGATTCTATTTTTGAAATCGATCTCAGACCAACGGGCGAAACGAAGCTCGCTGGAACGGATGAATAGGTGAAGGGTGAGTAATACGGCCAGGCGGGTTAACTCTCGTCCTTGCTTGTAGTCCTCAATGCGAGCCAACAGTTCCGGTAGCCGCTCCAACTGAAGGGCGGGGTAGTGACGTTTAACGGGCGGGGAGATGATACCCTCCAGATTTGCTGCCGGATTGTTCTCTATCAACTCCTGATGTATGGCATGACGCATGATGTTGCACATATGCTGCCGGGTGCGTGCTGCGACTTCCAGCAGACCTTTTTGCTCAATGCCTTTTAGCAGGTCAATAAAGTGACGAGGTTTTAGTTCTGCTACGGGCAAGTGTCCAATCACAGGGAATATATGATTGTTCATGCTGGCAAGCAGACGGGAGGCGTGGTTCTCTGACCATGTTCGGTTGCTTTTATGCCAGTCCAGTGCCACATACTTGAAAGTTTTGTCTGGCGAGGAAGTGGATCTTTCCGCAGAGCGCTGTTGTGCAGGATTGATATTATGCGCCAGCAATTTACGGATACCATCACGCTGTTGACGAGCATCAGCCAAAGACACATCAGGGTATGCGCCTAAGCCAAGGCGAGATTCTTTTCTATTGATACGATATTTGAGATACCAGAGACGTGAACCGCCTGGATTAACCAGCAGATACAGACCATGGGAATCGGAGACTTTAAAGGGTTTTGCGGATGGTTTTAAGTTGCGGATTTTTGAGTCGTTAAGAGACATTTGGGGGTCACTCCGTCATCGAACCAACTTGACCCCAAATCTGACCACCAAATTCTCCCGATGCGGAGGGAAAACTAAAAATACATCGGGAAGACTTTTCACGCTAACTTATTGAATCTAAATTACATAAGGATTCGCAGAGCGGCATGAAAACAAGAGTTTGGCTCCTCTGACTGGACTCGAACCAGTGACATACGGATTAACAGTCCGCCGTTCTACCGACTGAACTACAGAGGAATCGTGTGAACGGGGCGAATAATAGCGAGGCGCCGTCGGCATGTCAAAGGCGGATTACACATTCTGTGACTGTTTGCTTACAGAATGCGCAACCCGTTGAGTTTTTTGGCAGATTTAGCCCTTGGGCGCCCGCTGCAGGCGCAGCTGATAGCGGTAAACGCCGGCGGTGAGCAGGTAATCCCGGTGCACGCTCGGGCTCCAGGAATCGTCGCCGCCCACCCCCATATGGAAGCCGTCCAGATGCAGCCAGGTGCCTGCTTCCGGCTGCAGCAGATGCTGGTGGCTGCAGGCCATCAGCTGTTGCAGGCCGTAGCGGCTGAGCGAGAAGTGGAAGCGGCCGTCGATGCGCCAGCCGCCGTAGCGCAGGCTGCGGGTGTCGCAGCGCAGGCCGTTCTCGCCGGGGAAAATATACGGCGTGTGCAGATCCGCCAGCGGCAGGCGCCAGCGCCCGTGCTGCGCGGCCAGGCATCGATCCGGGTAGTTCTCGTGCGGGCCCAGGCCCAGCCATTCCGCCTGCGGCTGCACCGTCGCCAGTTGGCAGTGCAGGCCGATGCGCGCCGGCGGCGGCAGGGCGTCGGCCACCTCGACCTCCACGTTCGCGCTCACCGCGCCCAGCGCGTCGAACAGCCACTGTTTGCGGCTGATCAGCAAAATCTCCCCGTCCACGCCGAACTGGTGTTCGCTCACCACCTGCACGCCGTTTTGCAACATATCCGCCTGCAGCCGCGTGCAGCGCTCCTCCAGCCGGTACAGGCCCGCCAGCTTCCAGCGTTCGACCCAGGCGTTGGGATCGATATGGTCCGCTTCGCTGACGCCGATGTCGTTATCGATCGGCGCGCGCGCAAAGCCGTCGCGCAGCGGCGTCAGCAGCTGCGGCTGCTCATTCTGCCACCACTGCGTCAGGTGGCCGCTGCTGCGCTCGAAGCGCCAGCGCTGGTCGCCGTGGGTGAGCGTCAGTCCCTGAGCGTCTTCAATCAGCATGGGTGGCACGCCCTGCGCCGGCGGCGGCGCGGGATGCAGCGCGCGCGGCACCCGCCACTGATCCCAGGCGCTGCGGTGATGCGCTTCGGACCAGTCGGTGGCCTGCGGCTGCACCACCTCCACGTTCAGCCACAGCTCGCCGGGCTGATGCAGCATCGGCAGGCGATCGAGCAGGGTGAAGCGAGTGCTGCCCTGCGGCGGCAGCGCCAGATCGAAGCTGCCGCTGGCGCGCTCCACGCCGTCCAGCTCCAGCCGCCAGTTGAGCTGTTCGTTGTCGGTGTGGCGGAACAGGTAATCGCTGGTGACGGTCAGCGTCAGCGAGGCGGCGTCGAAGGCGAAGCGGAACAGCTGCTGCGCCCGCTGCGCTTCGAACAGCGCCGGGTGAGGGGTGCGATCCGCGAACACCAGCCCGTTCAGGCAGAATTGGCGATCGTTGGGGGTGTCGCCGAAGTCGCCGCCGTAGGCCCAGAACTCTTCGCCGCGCTCGTCGCGTTTGATCAACGCCTGATCGACCCAGTCCCAGACAAAGCCGCCCTGCAGGCGCGGATAGTGGTGGAATGCGCGCCAGTAGCGCTCGAAACCGCCGAAGCTGTTGCCCATTGCATGGGCGTATTCACACAGGATCAGCGGGCGCTGTTCCTCCGGTAGGCCGATCCACTTGCCGATCGCCCATTTGGGCACCGCCGGGAACGGCTGATCCTGATCCACTCGCGCATACATCGGGCAGATGATGTCGGTAGCGGCGGTGTCGGCGCCGCCGCCTTCATATTGCACCGGGCGGGTCGGATCCTGGCTTTTCACCCAGCGGTACAGCGCGTCGTGGTTTACGCCGTGGCCGGACTCGTTGCCCAGCGACCAGATAATGATGCAAGGGTGGTTGCGATCGCGTTGCACCATGCGGGTGACGCGCTCGCTCATCGCCGGCAGCCACAGCGGATCGTCAGCCAACCGGTTCATCGGCTGCATGCCGTGGGTCTCGATATTGGCTTCGTCCACCACGTACAGCCCGTAACGGTCGCACAGCCGGTACCACAGCGGGTGATTGGGGTAATGCGAGCAGCGCACCGCGTTGAAGTTGTGCTGCTTCATCAGCAGGATGTCGTGGCGCATCGTCGCCTCGTCCATCACCTGGCCGTGGCGCGGATGATGCTCGTGGCGGTTAACGCCGCGGATCAGCAGCGGCTGTCCGTTGAGCTTCAGCAACCCGCCGCTGATTTCTACCTGACGGAAGCCGACGTCATAGGCCTCCACCTCGATAATCTCCCCCTCGGGCGAGAGCAGGGCGACGGTGGCGCGATACAGCGCGGGCGTTTCGGCGCTCCACAGCGCCGGGCGTTCCACCGGCAGGCGCAGCGTGGCGCGATCGTCATAGGCGCCGCGCTCGTCCACGATCTCGCTGCCGAGCGGCTGGGTGCGTTCGGCCACCCGCGCGCCATCGCGCCACAGCTGAACCTGCACCTGCAGCGGGCCGGGCCGGTTGGCGCGCGCCGTCACCACCAGTTCGCCGCGGGTAAAGCTGTCATGCAGCGGCGTGGTGATGCGCACATCGCTCAGGTGCGCGGCGGGTTTGTGCAGCAGGCTGACGTCGCGGAAGATGCCGCTCATGCGCCACATGTCCTGATCTTCCAGATAGCTGCCGTCGCACCAGCGCAGCACCATCACCGCCAGCCGGTTTTCACCCGGCCGCAGCCACGGGCTGAGATCGAACTCCGCCGGCAGGCGGCTGTCCTGCGAATAGCCGACCCAGTGGCCGTTGCACCATAAATAGAACGCCGAGTTGACGCCGTCGAAGATAACGCGCGTCTGGCCGGCGGCCAGCCAGGCCGGATCGACGCTGAAGGTGCGCGAGTAGCAGCCGGTCGGGTTGTCTTCCGGCACGCGCGGCGGATCGACCGGGAACGGGTAGCGCACGTTGGTGTAGATCGGCGCATCGTAGCCGGCGAGCTGCCAGTTGCCTGGCACCGTCAGCGGGGCGGCGTCCGGCAGATCCTGCTGCAGCCAGCCTTCCAGTGCCGCCTCTGGGCGCGGGAAATAGCTGAAGCGCCACTCGCCGTTCAGCGACCGGCGGCTGGCGCTGGGGGCATCGTCGCGCGCGTCTTCCACCGTGCGCCAGCTGGCGAACGGCGGGTGAGCGTCCAGCCGGCGGTAGTGGGTGCAGGCCGGGTTTTGCCAGTCACGGCGGGCGAGGATCTCGGTCAGGGAAGCAAGGGGCGCAGCGGGCATCGGCGATCGTCCTGTCGGCTAGGTGATGCTCACCAAGATGCTGACCGGCGCATAAAAAGTAAAGCGGTTACACGCAACCTTGCAAGGGCGATCAAATAACCGTTAATGCGGTTCGCCGGCGCGGTAGATCCGCTGCGGACGGCCGACCTTGCCGTAAATGATCTCGGCGCGCAGCTGCTGCGCGGCGGTGCAAAACTCCAGATAACGGCGCGCGGTGGTGCGGCTGAGCCCCATTTTTTGCGCAACGCTTTCAGCGGTGTGGCGCGCGGCGGGTTCGGCAAACAGCGCGCGGACCTTGCCCAGCGTCAGCTCGTCGATGCCGGCGGGCAGCGCCGCCTGCTGCTCGCCGCGGGCATAGGTGTTGAACATCTCGTCGATGCGGCGCTGGTTGAGGCGCGCTTTGTCCTTCAGCGCTTCGCGGCGTTGGCTGAAGCGCTGCAGGGTCTGGCTCAGCCGGTCATAGGCCAGCGGTTTGATCAGGTAGTCGAACACGCCGTAACGCAACGCCTCGGCCACGGTGGCCATGTCGCTGGCGGCGGTGATGAACACGATGCCGCCGCGATACCCGCTCAGCGTCAGTTCGCGCAGCAGGGTGATGCCCTGGCCGTCCGGCAGAAAGTTGTCCAGCAGAATCAGGTCCGGCTTGAAGCGCTCGGTCATGGCGCGCGCCTGCGCCAGGGTGCCGGCCAGCCAAATCTGGCGGCAGCCGCCGTTCTGGCGGATAAACTCCGCGTGCATTTCCGCCAGCGGCGTTTCGTCTTCAACGATCAGGATGTTCAGCCATTCCATAATGAAACCTACTATTGCAATCAAGATGCTAAATGAATGTAAGTAAACTGCGGCGCCAAATAAAGATTATCTCAATAATAAACACCATAAGATTAATTAAGCAAATAAAGAACATTAAATAACTTATTAACCGGGAACGGTTTGTGAAATAGGTCAATAATCGGCGTTTTTTTTCTGTTTACCATTGCTTTATCGAACGCGAAGCGGCGTTTATCTCCATGGTTTTTAAGGTTTTAATTATCCTTATTGATGTTAATTAAAATGCCTTTTTGTATTTAACTTGTTGTTTGCTAGTTAACCCAGAGAGCGTGTTATGTTAGGCGATGCCGTATTTAATCGGGTAAAGCGATCGGATCATAAAGCGATTTCGGAAATAAGCGCATTCTTGCGCAGTAACGATCTGAATATCGACACCACGGTTGAAATATTTATTACCGTTACCCAGCACGACAAATTGGTCGCCTGCGGCGGCATCGCCGACAATATTATCAAATGCGTCGCCATCAGCCCGCTGATGCGCGGCGAAGGGTTGGCGCTGGCGCTGGCGACCGAGCTGGTGAACCTGGCCTACGAGCGCCATCACACTCAGCTGTTTATCTACACCAAGGTGCAGAACGAGCCGCTGTTCCGCCAGTGCGGTTTCTACCCGATCGCCACCGTGCCGGGCATCGTGGTGCTGATGGAAAACAGCCCGTGCCGCCTGAAGCGCTACGCCGCCCAACTGGCGAGCCAACGTCGGCCGGGCGATACCATCGGCAGCATCGTGATGAACGCCAACCCCTTCACCCGCGGGCATCAGTATCTGGTGCGTCAGGCGGCCAAACGCTGCGACTGGCTGCACCTGTTTCTGGTAAAGGAAAACACCTCGCGCTTCAGCTATGAAGACCGGCGCCGGCTGGTGCTGGCCGGCACCGCCGATATTCCCAACCTCACGGTACACGAAGGCTCGCAGTACGTGATCTCGCGCGCCACCTTCCCCTGTTACTTCATCAAGGATCAGGGCGTGGCCGACGACTGTTACACCGAAATCGATCTGAAGATCTTCCGCCAGTATCTGGCGCCCGCGCTGGGCATTACCCACCGCTTTGTCGGCAACGAGCCGTTCTGCGCGGTGACCGCGAAATACAACCGCGACATGCGCTACTGGCTGGAAACGCCGGCGCTGCCCAGCCCGCCGATCGCGCTGGTGGAAATCGAGCGTTTGCAATATCAGGGCACGGCGATCTCCGCCTCCTGGGTGCGCAAGCTGCTGGCGGCGGGGGACTTCCACGCCGCCGCGCCGCTGGTGCCGCCGGACACCCTGTACTACCTGCAGGATCTGCAAACGCAGCGCCGGGCCAAGGCGGCCCCGCATCCTTTTGAGTCCGCACAATCAGGTGAATGATGAAAATTATCCGAGAAGCAATGGCCGGCACGCTGGAATCCAGCGATGTCATGGTGCGCATCGCGCCCGCCGAGGGGCCGCAGCACGATCTGTTGATCGCCAGCAGCGTGGAAAAACAGTTCGGCACGGCGATCCGCCGCACCCTGCTGGAGGTGCTGCAGCGCTATGAGGTGGAGCCGGTGCAGGTGATCGTCGACGACAAGGGGGCGCTGGACTGCGTGCTGCGCGCCCGGCTGGAAACCGCGCTGATGCGCGCCTGCGAGGGCGGCCAACTGCCGTGGGAGGCGAAAGATGAAAACGCTGAATAAAACCCGGCTGCGCCGCAGCATGCTGTTCGTTCCCGGCGCCAACGCGGCGATGGTCAGCAACGCCTTTATCTACCAGGCCGACGCCCTGATGTTCGATCTGGAAGACTCGGTGATCCTGCGTGAAAAAGACGCGGCGCGCCGGCTGGTGTACCACGCGCTGCAGCATCCGCTGTATCAGGAGGTGGAAACCATCGTGCGCGTCAATGCGCTCGACTCCGCCTACGGCCTGGCGGACCTGCAGGCCGTGGTACGCGGCGGCGCGGACATCGTGCGCCTGCCGAAGACCGACAGCGCGCAGGACGTGGTCGACATGGAGCGCGAGATTGCCGCCATCGAAGCGGCCTGCGGCCGGCCGGTCGGCAGCACCGGGCTGCTGGCGGCGATCGAATCGGCGCAGGGCATCACCCACGCGGTGGCGATCGCGCACGCTTCGCCGCGCCTTATCGGCATCGCGCTGGGGGCGGAAGACTATGTGCGCAACCTGCGCACCGAACGCTCGCCGGAGGGCATCGAGCTGCTGTTCGCCCGCTGCTCGCTGCTGCAGGCGGCGCGCGCCGCCGGCATTCAGGCGTTCGACACCGTGTATTCCGACGCCAACAACGAGGCCGGCTTCCTGCAGGAAGCGGCGCTGATCAAACAGCTCGGCTTCGACGGCAAATCGCTGATCAACCCGCGCCAGATTGAGCTGCTGCACAACCTGTACGCGCCGACCGCCAAAGAGGTGGCGCACGCGCAGCGGGTGGTGGACGCCGCTGAAGCAGCGGAGCGGGAAGGGCGCGGCGTGGTGTCGCTCAACGGAAAAATGGTCGACAGCCCGGTGATTGAACGCGCCCGGCTGGTGCTGGAGCGCGCCGCGCTGTCCGGCTTGCGGGAAGAACCGGCGCAGCACGGGGAGGAAGCATGATGAACCGCCAACAACGATTGATGACCTTCGCCAACCCGGCGGATCTGCCGGGCTATCAGGACGTGTCCAAAGCCAACCTGCAGGCGCGCAAACCGCGCGATCTCAAGCTGTGCGATTCCTTGCAGGAAGCGGTGCGCCGCAGCGGGCTGCAGGACGGCATGACCATCTCCTTCCACCATGCGTTTCGCGGCGGCGATTTGACCCTCAATCAGGTGATGGAGACGCTGGCGGCGATGGGGTTCCGCAACCTGACGCTGGCCTCCAGCTCGCTGACCGACTGCCATGCGCCGCTGGTTGAGCATATCCGCCACGGCGTGGTGAGCCGCATTTACACCTCCGGGCTGCGCGGCCCGCTGGCGGACGCGGTTTCGCGCGGCCTGCTGGCGGAACCGGTGCAAATTCACTCGCACGGCGGCCGGGTCAACCTGATCGAATCCGGCGAGCTGAAGATAGACGTGGCCTTCCTCGGCGTGCCGGCCTGCGATGAGTTCGGCAACGCCAACGGCTACAGCGGTGAAGCCTGCTGCGGCTCGCTCGGCTATGCGCGGGTGGACGCCGAGGCGGCGGGCACCGTGGTGTTGCTGACCGAGCAGCTGGTGCCGTATCCGCATCATCCCGCCAGCCTGGCGCAGGATCGGGTGGATCTGATCGTGCAGTTGGAGCGGGTGGGCGATGCCGACAAGATCGGTGCCGACGCCACGCGCATGACCTCGAACCCGCGCGAGCTGCTGATCGCCCGCCGCGCCGCCGAGGTGATCGCCGGTTCCGGCTACTTCACCGAAGGGTTCTCGCTGCAAACCGGCACCGGCGGCGCCTCGTTGGCGGTGACCCGGTTCCTGGAGGACAAGATGCGCGCCCGTGGCATTCGCGCCGCGTTCGCCCTCGGCGGCATCACTTCGACCATGGTGGATCTGCACGAGAAAGGGCTGATCGGCAAGCTGCTGGACGTGCAGAGCTTCGATCGGGCGGCGGCGATCTCGCTGGCGCGCAACCCGCGCCATATCGAAATCAGCGCCAACCAGTACGCCAACTTCAGCTCCAAGGGCGCGTCGGTCGATCGGCTCGACGTGGTGGTGCTGAGCGCGCTGGAAATCGACACCGGCTTCAACGTTAACGTGCTAACCGGCTCCGACGGCGTGCTGCGCGGCGCATCCGGCGGCCACTGCGACACCGCCGCCGCCGCGCGGCTGGCGATCATCGTTGCGCCGTTGGTGCGCGGGCGCATCCCGACGCTGGTGGAGCAGGTGACTACCTGCGTCACGCCGGGCTCCAGCATCGACATTCTGGTGACCGACCACGGCATCGCCGTCAACCCGGCGCGGCCGGAGCTGGCGCAGCGCCTGCGGGAGGCCGGCCTCGAGGTGGTGAGCATCGACTGGCTGCGCGCCCGTGCGCTGCAGCTGACCGGCGAACCGCAGCCGATCGCCTTTACCGACAAGGTGGTGGCGGTGGTGCGCTACCGCGACGGCTCGGTGATCGACGTGGTGCATCAGGTGGCGGAGTAAACGATGGCCGCCGTCGATCCCCAACTGGCCGCCGAACGTGCGGTCAGCCTGCCGGAGCTGCTCACCAGCCGCGAATGCCGCCAGGCGCGCCAGCAGGCGTGGCTGGCGCAGCACGAGTGCACGCTGCTGGTGCTGACGCTGGTGGTGCCCGGTCCGGTGAAGGACAGCGCGTTGACGCGCGGCATCTTTAACCTGGGGTGGGCGGCGCTGCTGCGGCTGTGCGCCGAACAGGGTTGGCCCAGCCCGCAGGCCGAGGCGCTGGCGCTCGCCACCGGTTGCGAAGGGTTTGTGGCTCTGCGCGCCGATGCCCAGCGGGTGAAAGACTGCGCCATGCAGTTGGAGGTGAGCCGCCCGATCGGCCGACTGTGGGATATCGACGTGCTGGATACGCAGGGGCGCATTTTGTCGCGCCGCGACATCGGCCTGCCGGAACGGCGCTGCCTGTTGTGCGGCCAACCGGCCAAGATCTGCGCCCGCCAGCGGCGGCATAGCAGCGAGCTGCTGCTGCAAGAAATGGAAAGGATGTTCAACGATGCGATCTCTGCCGATTAATCCACCCGCCCGTCACACCGAGCCGGCCTGCGGCTTCGCCCGCGCCGCTTTCCGCGCGCTGCTGGTGGAGGTCAACCTCACGCCCAAACCGGGGCTGGTGGATCGCCATAACACCGGCGCTCACCGCGACATGGATCTTGGGCATTTCTACCGCAGCGCCCGCGCCATCGGCGTGTGGCTGCCGCGCTTTATCCAACGCGGACGGGAAGACGCGGCTTTGCCGGCAGAGCAGCAGCTGGCGCGGCTGCGGCCGCTCGGCATGGCCTGCGAAAACCAGATGTTTCGCGCCACCGGCGGCATTAACACCCACAAGGGCAGCGTGTTCTCACTCGGGTTGCTGTGCACCGCCTTCGGCCGCCTGCAGCAGCAAGGGCAAGCCATCGGCGCGGAGGCGCTGTGCGCCGAGGTGGCGGCGATGTGCAGGGGGCTGGTGGAGCGTGAGCTGCGGCGCAACAACGCCGGGCAGACCGCCGGCCAGCGGCTGTTCGCCGCGCACGGGCTGAGCGGCGCACGCGGCGAGGCGGAGGCGGGTTTCCGGCTGGTCATTGACGGCGCGCTGCCGCTGTATCGGCAACGGCTGGCCGCCGATGGCGACGAACAGCGGGCGCTGCTGGACAGCCTGCTGTGGCTGATGGCCCACAACGACGACACCAACGTCGCCTCGCGCGGCGGCCTGCACGGGCTGCGCTGGTTGCGGCGCCGGGCGGCCTGGCTGCTGGCGCAGGGCGGCTCGGCCGGGGAGGCGGGCCTGGCGCGCCTGCAACGCTTCGATGCCGACTGCATCGCCCGTAACCTCAGCCCCGGCGGCAGCGCCGACCTGTTGATAGTGACCTGGCTGCTGGCGCAGCTGGGTGCCCAAGAATAATAACCAAGCCTTCAGGAGAGTCCCAATGTCCCAAACCCAGGAAAAGATCTGGAAAGCGATAGCGCCGCTGGCGGTGCTCGCGATCCTGTTATTGATACCGGTGCCCGACGGCATGCCGCCGCAGGCCTGGCACTACTTCGCCATCTTCGTGGCGATGATCGTCGGCATGATTTTGGAGCCGATCCCGGCCACCGCCATCAGCTTTATTGCGGTGACCGTCAGCGTGCTCAGCGCCAACTGGGTGCTGTTCGGCGCGCAGGAGCTGGCGGAGCCGGGCTTCAAGGCCGGTAAAGAGGCGCTGAAATGGGGGCTGGCGGGCTTCTCCAGCACCACCGTCTGGCTGGTGTTCGGCGCCTTTATCTTCGCGCTGGGCTACGAGGCCACCGGGCTGGGGCGGCGCATTGCGCTGTTCCTGGTGAAGTTCATGGGCAAGCGCACGCTGACGCTGGGCTATGCGGTGGTGATCATCGATATCCTGCTGGCGCCGTTCACGCCGTCCAACACCGCGCGCACCGGCGGCACGGTGTTCCCGGTGGTGAAAAACCTGCCGCCGCTGTTCGATTCTTTCCCTAACGACCCCTCCTCGCGCCGCATCGGCGGTTACCTGATGTGGATGATGGTGGTCGGCACCAGCATCAGCTCCTCGATGTTCGTCACCGGCGCCGCGCCGAACGTTTTGGGCATCGAGTTCGTCGGCAAGATTGCCGGGGTGCACATCAGCTGGATGCAGTGGTTCCTGGCGTTCCTGCCGGTCGGCCTGCTGCTGCTGATCATCGCGCCGCTGATCTCCTACTACCTGTACAAACCGGGCGTGACCCACAGCAGCGAAGTGGCCGCCTGGGCGGATACCGCGCTGGGGGAAATGGGCAAGCTGACGCGCAAGGAGTACACCCTGATCGGCCTGGTGCTGCTCAGCCTGTGTCTGTGGGTGTTCGGCGGCAAAATGCTGGACGCCACCGCGGTATGCCTGCTGGCGGTGTCGCTGATGCTGGCGCTGCACGTGGTGTCGTGGAAAGAGATCACCAAATACTCCAGCGCCTGGAACACGCTGGTTAACCTGGCGACGCTGGTGGTGATGGCCAACGGCCTAACGCGCTCCGGCTTTATCGACTGGTTCGCCCAGACCATGAGCACCCACCTGGACGGCTTCTCGCCGAACATGACGGTGGTGGCGCTGGTGCTGGTGTTCTACTTCGCCCACTATCTGTTCGCCAGCCTGTCGGCGCATACCGCCACCATGCTGCCGGTGATCCTGGCGGTCGGCAAAGGGCTGCCGGGCGTGCCGATGGAACAGCTGTCGATGCTGCTGGTGCTGTCGATCGGTATCATGGGCGTGCTGACGCCGTACGCCACCGGGCCGGGGGTGATCATCTACGGCTGTGGTTACGTGAAATCGAAAGACTACTGGCGCCTGGGCGGCATTCTCGGCGTGGTGTACATCGCCGCGCTGCTGCTGATCGGCTGGCCGATCATGAGCCTGTGGTACTGAGTTGAAGCCACGCGGCCACCGCCCGGTGGCCGCGGTTACGATCCTTTCCCGTGAACCCTGTCACACACTTGTCACACTAACCCCGCCATCATACGCAGGCAAACGCTAACACCTTAAAAATAATCATTTTCCGGGAGCCTCTGCGGATGAGAAAAAAAACGTTATTGCTGTGCCTGCCTTTGTTATTCACCGGGAACGCGCTGGCGGACGCCGGCGGTTATCAATTGGAACAGGTGCTGGTGATGAGCCGCCATAACCTGCGCGCGCCGCTGGCCAACAACGGCAGCGTGCTGGCGCAGTCCACGCCGAAGGCTTGGCCGGCCTGGGAAACGCCGGGCGGCCAACTGACCACCAAGGGCGGGGTGCTGGAAGTGTATATGGGGCACTACTTCAACGCCTGGCTGAAGCAGACCGGCCTGTTGCCGCAAGAGGGCTGCCCGACCGCCGGCAGCGTGTACGTCTACGCCAACAGCCTGCAGCGCACGGTGGCCACCGCGCAGTTCTTCAGCAACGGTGCGTTCCCTGGCTGCGACGTCAGCGTGCATCATCAGGACAAGATGGGCGAGATGGATCCGACCTTCAACCCGATCATCACTGATACCAGCGAAGCCTTCAACCAGCAGGCGCTGGCGGCGATGAACGCCGCGCTGGGATCGCTGAAGCTGGACGCCTCTTACCAACAGCTGGCGAAGATCATCGACTACAAGGATTCCGCCGCCTGCAAGACCGACAAACACTGTGACCTGACCAAAGAAGCCAGCGTGATGAGCGCGGTGCCGGGCAAAGAGCCGGGCGTCTCCGGCCCGCTGCGGGTGGGCAACTCGCTGGTGGACGCCTTTATGCTGCAGTATTACGAAGGTTTCCCGATGAAAGAGGTGGCCTGGGGCAAAATCGCCACCCCGCATCAGTGGCAGCAGCTGGCGCAGTTGAAAGACGGCTATCAGGATTCGCTGTTCACCTCGCCGGTGGTGGCGCAAAACGTCGCCAAACCGCTGCTGACCTACATCAACAACGCGCTGCTGGGCGAGCGCAAACCGGACGCGCCGAAGTTGACGGTGTTGGTCGGCCACGACTCCAATATCGCCTCGCTGCTGTCGGCCATGCAGTTCCAGCCGTATCAGCTGCCGCAGCAGTACGAGAAAACGCCGATCGGCGGCAAACTGGTGTTCCAGCGCTGGCGCGACGCGCAGAACGACCGTGAATTGCTGAAGATTGAGTACGTCTATCAGTCCACCGAACAGCTGCGCAAGGCGACGCCGCTGACGCTGCAAACCCCGCCGCAGCGCGTGACGCTGGCGCTGAAAGGCTGCCCGATCGACAAAGACGGTTTCTGTGCCTGGAGCGATTTCGAAAAGACCATGAAAGGCATCTTGTAATGCCCGGCCTCTCTTCCGATCGCGGGGGAGAGGTTTCTCCCCATCCCGGCTAACGCGCCGCCATGCCGGCCTTAACGCCATTTATTTTGCCCAGGGTCATTGTTGCAGGCCGGTTCGGGGGCTAACATCATCAGCCTGCCTGCTTATCATGGATATCGCCGTTGCCCACTTTTATCCGCAATATCGAATTTTTCACGCCGGACGGCTATCCGGGCCAGGTGGCGCGCTGCCATTTTGCGCTGGCGGAGTATCGCGACGAGCGTTTTTCCGAGGCAGGCTTTGCGCTGCCGGATCATCTGGCGCGTGCGGTGCCGAAGCGCCGTGCGGAGTATCTGGCCGGGCGTGTTCTGGCGCGGCAACTGTTGGCGCCGCTCGGTTTTGCCGATTTCACCCTGGCGCGCGGCGAAGATCGCGCGCCGCAGTGGCCGCCGGGTATCGCCGGGGCGCTGAGCCATAATTCGGATACCGCGTTGTGCGCCGTACACCGCGAGAGCGGGCTGGGTGGCGTTGGGTTGGATGTGGAGACGCTGCTCTCCGACGTGCGGGCGGAGGAGCTGTGGGGGGCGATCGTTTCGGCGGGGGAGCGCGAGGCGTTACTGCGCGAGGCGCTGCCGTTCAACGAACTGCTGACGCTGACGTTTTCCGCCAAAGAGAGCCTGTTCAAGGCGCTTTATCCGCAGGTGCGCTGTTACTTCGATTTTCTCGATGCGCGCATGGTCGCCGTGGATACGCAGCGGCAGACGTTTGTATTAGCGTTGCTTAAGACCTTGACGCCAAATTGCCCCGCCGGCCGCCGGTTTAACGGGCGTTTTTGGCGTGAAGGTGACGATGTCACGACTTTTATTTTTTGCTAAAACATAATAATAACAGTGTGTTATTTCTTGCGGCGCCGTAACGCGGATGTGCCGCGGCGGGCGGAAAGATTCATTCATCGGAGATTGACCCACGGTGGGGTTCCGGTGTAGTTTATTCTCCTTTTATGGCTAATGATAATTATTCGCATAAACATTATCATTGGTAAGGCGCAACAAAGGAGTGGTCTTGTGGCGACACTGACGACAGAAAACCAAACCTTCCCCGGGTTTGTGTACGCCGAACAATCGACCTTTTTGTACCGGTCCGAATTCCGGTCCCTCTCCGCCGACGGCGTGTTTGAGCGTATCGAAACGCCGGCGTTCGGCGGCGAGCAGGAAGGCAGCGCGCTGGCGCAGCATATTCGCCAGGCGCTGGCGCGCGCCAAAGCCGCCGGCCAAGAGACGCCGGTGGTGGTGGGCGCCATTCCGTTCGATACGCGCCGGCCTTCCTGCCTGTACGTGCCTGAAAACTGCCAGTTTGTCGCCAACGACAGCTTTACCCGCGCCGCGCGCCCGATGCTGCAACAGCCGCATCGCCTGGCCGCCTGCACCAGCATTCCGGACGAACCGCGCTTCAAGCACGCGGTGGCGGAAGCGGTCAGCCGTTTTAAACAAGGCAAGCTGGACAAGGCGGTGCTGTCGCGCATCCTCGACATCGAGCTGGAGCAGCCGGTGGCGGGCCACCAGATCCTCAATAACCTGATGGTGCAGAACCCGACCGGTTATCACTTTTCCCTGCCGCTGGCCGATGGCGGCGTGCTGATCGGCGCCAGCCCGGAGCTGCTGATCCGCAAGCAGGGCGGCGAGATCCACACCAACCCGCTGGCGGGCTCGGCGCGCCGTCAGGACGATCCGCAACAGGATCGCCTCGGCAGCGAGCGCCTGATGCGCTCGACCAAAGACAAATACGAACACAAGCTGGTGATCGACGACATCCGTCGGCACCTGGCGCCGCTGTGCGCCAGCCTGAGCGTGCCCAGCGGCCCGTCGCTGCTCAGTACCGGCACCATGTGGCATTTGTCCACCCGCATTTGCGGCGAGCTGCTGAACCCGAATCTCAACGTGATGCAGCTGGCCTGTCTGCTGCATCCGACGCCGGCGCTGTGCGGCTTCCCGACCGAGAGCGCCCGCCAACTGATCGCCGATCTGGAACCGCACGATCGCGGCCTGTTCAGCGGCATCGTCGGCTGGTGCGACGCCAACGGCGACGGCGAGTGGGCGATCGTCATCCGCAGCGGCCTGCTGCGCGGCAACCGGGTGCGGCTGTTCGCCGGCGCGGGTATCGTCGCCGCCTCGACGCCGCAGTCCGAGTGGCTGGAAACCGCCGCCAAACTGGGCACCATGCTCAACGCTTTCGGCCTGAACAGCGGCGCGCTGTAGGGCCACTTTGCGGCGCAGCGCGCGCCGCATCCTATCCTTTTCGCAGGAGACAACGATGAACAACAATATGACCCGGCTGTGCGCCCGGATGGCGGTGCGCGCATGAGCATTCAGATGGATTTCACCGGCAAACGCGTGTGGGTGACCGGCGCGGCGCGCGGCATCGGCGAGCAGATCACCCGGCATTTTTTGACGCAGGGCGCCGAGGTGGTGGGGTTTGACCGCGAGTTCGCCAACCCGGATTTGCCTTACCCTTGCGTGACGCTGGACATCAGCCGGCCGGAGCAGGTGGAGGCGGTGTGCCGCCAACAGCTGGCGGAGAACCCGCAACTGGACGTGTTGGTCAACGCCGCCGGCATTCTGCGCATGGGCAATACCGAAGATCTGAGCGTGGATGACTGGCATCAGTGCATCAACGTCAATGCCTCGGGGGCGTTTTACCTGTTCCGTGCCGTGCTGCCGCACTTCAAGGCGCAGCGCAGCGGGGCGATCGTCAGCATCGGCTCCAACGCCGCGCACGTACCGCGCGCGCAGATGGCGGCCTACTGCGCTTCCAAGGCGGCGCTGACCAGCCTGAACCACTGCGTGGGGCTGGAAATGGCGCCGTTCGGCGTGCGGTGCAATCTGGTGTCGCCGGGCTCGACCGACACGCCGATGCAGCGCGGCATGTGGCAAACCGACGATGCACAGCAACGCACCATCGCCGGCTTCCCCGAGATGTTCAAGCTGGGGATCCCGCTGGGTAAAATCGCTCGCCCGGACGAGATCGCCAACGCGGTGTTGTTCCTGGCCTCCGACCTGGCCAGCCACATCACCATGCAGGACATCGTGATCGACGGCGGCGCCACGCTGGCCGCCTGAGTCAGACCCGCTGGCGGCGCAGCAGGTGCTGCGCGCCTTCCGCCGCCAGCAGCAGCACCGCCAGCCAGATCGCCAGATAGGTTGGCCATTCGCTTTGGCTGATGCTCTCGCCGAGCAGCAGCGCGACGATCACCAGCAGCACCGGTTCCACATAGCTCAGCAGGCCGAACAGGCTGAACGGCAGCAGGCGGCTGGCGAGGATATAACACACCAATGCCACGGCGCTGATGACGCCGAGTAGCGGAATGCGCCAATACAGCTCGGCATTGATCGACAGCGCCGCCGCGCCGCCGTCGCCGAAGGCGAACCAGGCCGCCGCCGGCAGCATCAGCGCCAGCTCGCACCACAGCCCGCCGAGATTATCGGTGCCGAAACGCCGCCGCAAAATAAAGTAGAGCGGATAGCCCAGCGCCACCACCAGCGTCGGCCATGATACGCCGCCCGCCTGATACAGCTCATTGCCCACCCCCACCATGGCGCACGCCACCGCCAGCTTTTGCAGCAGCGACAGCCGATCGCGGTAGATCAAACGGCCCGCCAGCACCATGGTCAGCGGCAGCAGAAAATAGCCGAGCGATACGTCGAGCGCCTTGCCGTGCAGCGGCGCCCACAGGAACAGCCACAGCTGCACCCCCAGCAGCGCCGAGGTGAGCAGCAGCCCCAGCAGGCGTTGCGGCCGTTGGCCGATCCCGACCAGCGTGTCGCTCACCCTGCGCCAATCGCCGGACAGCGCCATGAACAGCGTCAGGAACGGCAGCGTCAGCAGCGTGCGCCAGCCGTAGACCTGTTCGCCGTTCAGCGGGGTGAGGGTAGAGGTGAAGTAATACATCGCGCCGAACAAGATGGAGGCGACGACCGAAAGAGTGATGCCCTTAATCACACGCATTCCTGGTGAGTGATTGATTTTATGGCGGCTACTGTAGAGAAATTTGCCGCCAACGACAATGGCGTTGCCGGGCGCTGGACAATCGGCGGCGGCGGGTTACAATGACTACTGTGTATTCATACAGGATATGGCGATGACAATCGATCTTTTTGAAGACGCGCTGCCGCCGCCGTGGCGCGAAGAGATCGCCCCCGGCGCGGTGGTGATGCACGGTTTTGTGCGCGATCACGGGCCGGAACTGCTGGCGGCGGTGCAGGGCGTGGTGGCCCAGGTGCCGTGGCAGCACTTGACCACGCCCGGCGGGCACGTGATGTCGGTGGCGATGAGCTGGTGCGGCAACGGCTGGACCAGCGACAGCCGCGGCTACCGCTATTCGGAACGCGACGCGCGCAGCGGCAAACGCTGGCCGGCTATTCCGCCCATCCTGATGGCGCTGGCGGACGAAGCCGCGCAGCTGGCGGGCTTTGGCCCCTTCGTACCGGACTCTTGCCTGATGAACCGTTACGATCCGGGCAGCAAGCTGTCGCTGCATCAGGATAAAGACGAACACGACTTCGGTGCGCCGATCGTCTCGGTGTCGCTCGGGCTGCCGGCGGTGTTTCAGTTCGGCGGCCTGCAACGCAGCGACCGGGCGCAGCGCATCCCATTGGCGCACGGCGACGTGGTGGTGTGGGGCGGCCCATCGCGGCTCTGTTTTCACGGCATTCTGCCGGTCAAGGAAGGCTACCACTCGCTGGTGGGGCCGCACCGCATCAACATCACGCTACGCAAGGCGCTTTAACTGCGGCTCCTGCGCCAGGCAGGCGACGAGATAGTCGATAAACACCCGCAGTTTGGGCGGCAGATACTGGTTGGGCGCGTAAAGCAACCACAGGCCGCCGTGATAGCTGCTGAGGAAATCCCATTCCGGCAATACCTGCACGATCTCGCCGCCGTCAAGCGCCTGGCGGGCGGTAAAATACGGCAGGCTGCCGATGCCGATATGCCGTTTCACCGCGTCCAGCCGCACGCCGGTGTGGTTGGCGGCGTAGCGGCCGCGCACGTTGACCGTCACGGTTTTGCCGCTGCGGCGGAACTTCCATTGCGCATCGCTCGGCGTCTCTCCCAGATAGATGCAGCTGTGCGCCGCCAGATCGTGCGGGTGCTGCGGCGTGCCGTGCTGCGCCAGGTAGTGCGGCGTGGCGCACAGCAGATGGTCTATTCTCATCAACTGGCGGCCGATCAACCCGGGCGACGGGCGATCGGTAATGCGCAGCGCCAGATCCACCCGATCGTCGATCAAATCCATGTAGCGATCTTCCAGCCGCAGCCTCACGTCCACCTTTGGGTAGCGGCGCAGGAACTCCGGCATGTGCGGATGCAGCACAAAGCGGCCCACCGCTTTGGGTACGCTGACGCTGACCAGCCCTTCGGGCTCCACGGCGCCGCGCCCGCCGATCGCCATGACCGCGTCGGCCGCCGCTAGCAGGGTGCGGCAGTGCGCAAACGCCTCTTCGCCGCTTTCGCTCAGCCGCAGTTTGCGGGTGGTGCGGTGCAGCAGCTGCAGCGCCAGCGCCTGCTCGAGCTTCGCCACGCTGCGGCTGACGGCGGAAGGCGAAGTGCCCAGCTTGCGGGCGGCGGCAGAAAAACTGCCGCTCTCTACCACCTGAACGAAAATGGCCATTTCGGGCAACAGCGCGTAAGAAAGATTTGTGCTCATGACGCAAAGGTCCATTGTGATGGCGGCGGATTATGCTCCGATTATGACATGAATATAATGGCTCTTCGAACCGAGGAGAAAAATGATGACCGAACGACGTTATTACTACAGCGACGATTTACAGGGCCAGGCACAGGTGTTGAGCTGCGCGCCGGCCGAGGCGGGCGCTTACGCCGTGGAGCTGGACGCCACGCTGTTCCACCCGCAGGGCGGCGGCCAGCCGTCCGATGTGGGAGCGTTAGACGGCGTCGCCGTGCTGCGAGTGCAACAGCAGGGGGATTCCGTGGTGCACTTTACCGCCGCGCCGCTGCCGATCGGGCCGGTCACGATGCAAATCGATGAAGCGCAGCGTCGGCTGCACGCCCGTTGGCACTCCGGCGGGCATCTGATCGGCTGGCTGGGGGAAACCCGGGGGTGGCGGCCGGTCAAGGCGCATCATTGGCCGGGGGAAGGGCGCATCACTTTCGCGCCGGGACCGGATGCACAGACGATAGAAGCGGACTTTTTGCAGGCGGAGCTGGCGCGCTTGATTGCTGCCGATTTACCGCGCCGCCAACAGGCGGTGGCCGGTTTGCGCCAGATCGGTTTCGGCGAGCTGCCCGCCTACGGCTGTGGCGGCACCCATGTCGCCGCGCTGGGCGAGGTGGGCGCGATCGCGATCACCGGCATAAAGATGAAGAAAGGGCAGTTGAATGTGCAGTATGAGCTGGGTTGAATAAGGGAGAGCGGCTCAACGCCCGGCCTGCCGCAGCTGGGTGCAGAATGCGCATTGACATCCCGCTACCGGCACTGCCGCGCAGCTGCCGATGTTCACCGGCTGGGCGTCCATGGCGTGAAAGCCGTAAAACAGATTTTCGATGTTTTGTTCCGCCGCGCGCGCCTGTTCCGGGCGCGGTTCGGGCACTTTTGACTGAAACGCCGCGGCCTTGCCGGCCAACAGGCTGAGAAACAGCAGCGACAGCTGGATTTTCATCGTCGTCTTCCTTTGGCTGAGATTTTGATACTTTATAACAAAATGCATTCGTCGCCAAGCGACGCGTCTTGTGCGATTTACACCATTGGTTAGCGAAATTAGTTCGTTCAATTCCCCACCGATTTGGTTTGTTATCTAACCCATAACTTTCAGAAATAATATGGGTGCGGCGCGAATGTTTAAGTTTTCTTTCAAGGTATTAACCGGTGGAATAGCGGTGGCGTTAGGAGGGGCGGCGGCGATGAGCCCGGCGTTGGCGGCGGTGCAGGGCGGCACGCTGATCTACCTCGAACAGCAGGCGCACACCAATCTTTATCCGCCTTCCGGTGGGTTTTACCCCAACGGCGGTATTCTCAATCAGATCACCGATAAGCTGACTTACCAGAACCCCAAGACGCTGGAAATTGAACCCTGGATCGCCGAGTCCTGGAGCAGCAACGCCGACAAAACCGAATATACCTTCAAGCTGCGCCCCGGCGTGACTTTCTCCGACGGCACGCCACTGGACGCCAACGCAGTGGCGAAGAACTTCGACACTTACGGGCTGGGCAACAAGGAGAAACGCCTGCCGGTTTCCGAGGTAATCAATAACTACCAGCGCAGCGAAGTGGTGGATCCGCTGACGGTTAAATTCTACTTCACGCGGTCGTCGCCGGGTTTCCTGCAGGGCACCGCCACTATTGGCTCCGGGCTGGTATCGCTCGGCACGTTGAACCGCAGCTACGACGAACTGGGCGATGCGCGCCATATCATCGGTTCCGGTCCGTTTGTGGTCAGCGGCGAAACGCTGGGGCGTGAGGTCGAGCTCAGCGCCCGCAAGGATTATGACTGGGGGCCGGCCAAATCGCCCCAACAAGGGCGAGCCAATCTGGACGGCATCAAGGTGATCGTCACCGGTGAGGACAGCGTGCGCATCGGTGCGCTGCAGGCCGGGCAGGCGGATTTTATCCGCCAGATCCAGGCCTATGACGAGAAGCAAACGCAGGATCAGGGCTTTATCATTTATGCCGCACCGACGCGCGGCGTCAACGACAGCATCGCTTTCCGGCCGGATAACCCGCTGGTGGCCGATCTGCGCGTGCGTCAGGCGCTGCTGCATGCCACCGACAGCAAACAGATCGTCGATACGCTGTTCTCCGCCAACTACCCGCAGGCCAAATCGGTGATCGCCTCCTCGGCCGCCGGCTTTGTCGATCTGTCCGACAAGCTGAAATTTGACCCGCAGCAGGCTAACCGGCTGTTGGATGAAGCGGGTTGGAAAAAGGGCGGCGACGGGCTGCGGGAAAAGGACGGCAAGAAGCTGGTGCTGACGGTGTATGAATCGTTGCCGCAGCCGCAGAACAAGGCGGTGTTGCAGCTGGTTTCTCAGCAGTGGGGGAAGGTCGGCGCGCGGCTGAACATTCTGGCGGGCGACGCCGGCAGCCGGGTGGCGGATAATCTCGACCCACAGAAAACCCCGGCGACGGTGGTGGAGGTGGGGCGCGCCGATCCGGACGTGATCAAAAGTCAGTTTTATCCAACCAATCGCGATGGGCTGCTGCAGAAGGGCGGTACCAGCAGCAACAGCAATTTTAGCGATGACAAGCTGAACGCCCTGCTGCTCGGCATTGCCTCCGAGGTTGACGTGCAAAAGCGCCTGCAGACAGCCGGCGAGGCGCAAAACTACCTGATTGACCAGGCCTACGTGATCCCGTTTTTTGAGGAGCCGCAGGTGTTCGCCGGCGCGCCTTATTTGAAGGGGGTGAGCTTCGAAGCGGTCGGCCGCCCGAGCTTCTACGGCGCCTGGTTAGAGAAACATTAAGGGGGCGCAATGAAGCGATATCTGGCGGGGCGCATCGGGCAGGCGGCATTGGTGCTGTGGGCGGCCTTTACCCTGTCGTTCCTCCTGCTGCAGGTGCTGCCGGGCGATGCGATCCTGATCAAATTCCAGAACCCGGACATGGGGCTGAGCCCGGCGCAGATCGCCGACATGCGCGCGGCCTATGGCGCGGATGTCCCCTTGTGGCGGCAGTATCTGCATTCCCTGGGCAGCGTGCTGCATGGCGATTTGGGCTTCTCAATGCAGGCCGGGGTGCCGGTTACCGCGCTGCTGGCGGCTAATCTGCCCGCCACGCTGCAGTTGGCGGTACTGGGCTTTGCGGTGGCGTTGCTGCTGGCGCTGATTATCGCTTTTGCTTCCAACCTGACCGGCTTCGGCTGGCTGCGTTCGGCGCTGCAGATGCTGCCGTCGCTGTTCGTTTCAGTGCCCACCTTCTGGCTGGGCATTGTGCTGATTCAGCTTTTTTCGTTCCGCCTGAAGCTGATCCCGATCATTAACCCCGGCGAGTGGCAGGGGTTGATTTTGCCGATCGCGACGCTGGCGCTGCCGATCTCTGCGCCGTTGGCGCAAATTCTGATCCGCAGCATCGATGCGGTGCAAACCCAGCCGTTCGTCGTGGTAGCGCGGGCCAAGGGCGCCAGCCGCAGCGGGGTGCTATGGCGGCATGTGGCGCGCAACGCCATGCTGCCGGCGCTGACCATCGCCGGCATGCTGTTCGGCGAACTGATCGCCGGGGCGCTGATCACCGAAACCGTGTTTGGCCGCAGCGGCCTGGGGCAATTGACCCAGCAAGCGGTGGTCAACCAGGACGTGGCGGTGCTGCAGGCGATAGTGCTGATCTCGGCCACCGCTTTCGTCATCATCAATTTGCTGGTGGATCTGCTGTTCCCACTGCTGGATCCGCGGCTGAAAACCCAGGCAGGAGCATCCCTATGAGCAGTATCTCCTTTGAAAAAGCCACGGTTCCTGAGCGCGATCTGTCCGGCGCTGAAAGTGAAGGCGCGCTGCCCGCCAGTCGCCCCAGCCGCCGCCGTGTCCCCCTGACGCTTTTGCTGGCCTGGGCGGTCATTGCGCTGGTGGTGCTGTGGGCGTTGGCGCCGCAGCTGTTTACCGCCTACAGCGGCACCGAAGGCATTGCCGGCGCGCAGCGGCTGGCGCCCGGCGGTGACCATTGGCTTGGCACCGATCAGCTGGGACGCGACCTGTATGCGCGCATGGTGTACGGCGCTGCGCAAACCTTGGCCGGCGCGGTAGTGGCGGTGGCGCTGGGGTTGGTGTTCGGCACCGCGCTCGGCCTGATCGCCGGTGCGTTGGGCGGCGTGGCGGACGACGCGGTGATGCGCGTCGTCGATGTGCTGTTGTCGATCCCCGGCCTGCTGCTGTCGCTGAGCATTATCATCCTGCTTGGTTTCGGTACGGTCAACGCCGCCATCGCGGTGGGTGTCACTTCAGTTGCCAACTTTGCCCGTCTGGCACGGGCGGAAGTGGTGCGAGTGCGGCACAGCGATTACGTTGAAGCGGCCTACGGCAGCGGCGGTAGCTTTTGGACGGTGCTGTGGCGGCATATCCTGCCGAACTCGCTGACTTCGGTGATCGCCTTCTCGGCGCTGCAGTTCGGCAGCGCGATCCTGGCGATAGCCACCCTGAGTTTCCTCGGTTACGGCACTCCGCCGCCAACCCCGGAATGGGGGCTGCTGATCGCCGAAGGGCGCAACTACATTTCCACCGCCTGGTGGCTGACCACCTTCCCGGGCATTGTGGTAGTGGCGGTAGTGTTGGCGGCTAACCACATCAGCCGTTCGCTGGGAGGAAAAGTGCGATGAGCATGCAAGCGGCATGGCAACGGGCGGCGCGGCCGCCGGTACTGGCGCTGGACAAGGTTTCCATCGCCTATGAGGGCAACGAAGGCAGGCGAAGGGTGGTGCATGAGGTGTCGTTCACGATTGAGCCGGGCGAGGTGGTGGCGCTGGTTGGCGAATCCGGTTCCGGCAAAACCACCACGGCGCAGGCGATCATCGGCTTGCTGGCCGACAACGGCCACCTTGAACAGGGCACCATCCGGCTGCACGGTACCGATATCGCCGGCTGGTCATCGCGGCGGCTGGATGCGGTGAGAGGGGCGCAAATCAGCCTGATCCCGCAAGATCCCGCCAGCTCGCTCAACCCGGTAAAAACCATCGGCGAGCAGGTGGCGGAGATCGTCAATATTCACCGCCGGTTGCCGCGCGCGCAGGTACAACAGCGGGTGACGGAACTGTTGACTCGCGTCGGGCTGACGCACCCGGAACTGCGGGCGCGCCAGTTTCCGCATCAACTTTCCGGCGGCATGAAGCAGCGGGTATTGATCGCCATCGCTATTGCGCTGCAGCCGGCGTTGATCATTGCCGACGAACCGAGCAGCGCGCTGGACGTGACGGTGCAAAAACGCATTCTCGATCTGATCGACGAGCTGCGGCGCGAATCTGGCACTGCAGTGTTGCTGGTGACGCACGATTTGGGCGTGGCGGCGGAACGCGCCGATCGACTGCTGGTGTTCCGCCACGGCCGGGTGCAGGAACAGGGGGCTACCGCCGAGGTGCTGCGCGCGCCTGCCAGCGCATACACCCGCAAACTGTTTGCCGATGTGCCTTCATTGAGCGGCGCCGTTGCGCCGCCGCCGAAACGCAGCGGGCAGCCGCCGGCGATCGTGGTTCAGGCGCTGGTGAAGGATTTTCGGCTGTCCGGCGGCCAGGGGTTCCGCGCGCTGGATAGTGTGTCGTTTAGCGTGCCGCGCGGCACCACCCATGCGTTGGTAGGAGAGTCCGGGTCGGGCAAAAGCACGCTGGCGCGTTGCCTGCTGGGCTTCGAGCGGCCGGATGCCGGGCAGATCCTGATCGACGGCGTCAACGTTATCGGTCTCAGGGGCGAAGCGCTGCGTCAGTTTCGGCAGCGCATTCAGCTGGTTTATCAGAATCCGTTCAGCTCGCTCGATCCCAAACAGACTCTCTATCGGGTGATTGAAGAACCGCTGCTGAATTTCGCGCCGATCGGCAAACCGGAGCGCGATCGGCGGGTGCGTGAGCTGTTCGAACGGGTTGCGCTGCCGCCCGATTTGCTGAACCGCAGGCCGCACGAGTTGTCCGGCGGCCAGCGTCAGCGGGTGGCGATTGCCCGCGCGCTGGTGCTGCAACCGCGAATATTGGTATTGGATGAGGCCACGTCGGCGCTCGACGTCACGGTGCAGGCGCAGATCTTGCATTTGTTGCAAGAGTTGCAGCAGGAGCGGGACCTGACCTACCTGTTTATTTCTCACGATCTGGCGACGGTGCGGCGGATTTCGCACAGCGTTTCGGTATTGCACCGCGGTGAACGGGTGGACGGCGGCGCCACCGCCGAGCTGTTCGCCATGCAGGGGAGCGATTACACCCGTCAATTGATCGCCGCCATTCCCGGCCGCGCATCGCATGCCGGACAGCCAAAATTCGAGGAGGCGATATGAGCGGAAAAAGACTCGGTTTCTTCACCCGATTGCTGGATCAGGGCAGCGCGCAGGAGCGCTACCGGCTGGCGATCGAACAGATCGTGCACGCCGAACGAGCCGGGTTCGACACCGCTTGGGTGGCGCAGCACCACTTTCATGCTGATGAGGGCGGTCTGCCATCACCGCTGGTGTTTTTGGCGCAGGCGGCGGCACGCACCCGCCGTATCCGGCTGGGCACCGGGGTGATCACGTTGCCGATGGAGTCGGCGCTGCGGGTGGCGGAAGACACTGCGGTGCTGGATCTGTTGTCCGACGGCAGACTGGAGGTGGGCGTGGCCGGCGGCGGCACGCCGTCTTCTTTCGCCGCTTTCGGTCTCGACGCCGGTCAGCGCAACACGGCATTCGCCGAGAATTTGCGCACGTTGCTGAGCGCCTGGCGCGCAGAGGCGTTGGGCGGCGAAGACAACCGGCTGTACCCGGCGGCGCCGCAGCTGGCGCAACGTGTCTGGCAGGCCACGTTCTCGGTGGAAGGGGGGGAACGGGCCGGCCGCGCCGGTGACGGCCTGATGCTGTCGCGCACGCAGCCGCGCCCCGCGGACGCGCCTGACCTGCCGCTGGACGAACTGCAGAATCCGATCATTGACGCTTATCTGGCGGCGCTGCCGCCAGGGGTGGCACCGCGCATCATGGGGTCGCGCACCGCGTTTGTCAGCGAGAACGGCCAGCAGGCGCGCGACTTCGCCACGGCCGGGTTGAGCCGTGGGCTGGAGCGTATGCGCGCCAGCGGCCACCGGTTGGCCGATACGTCGCTCGACGGCCTGATCCGCGCTTTCGACGTGCACTTGGGCACGCCAGATCAGGTGATAGCCTCGCTGCAACGGGACAGCGCGCTGGCGCGCGTCACCGATCTGGCGTTTCAGGTGCACTCTATCGATCCACCGCACGCCCATATTCTGCGTTCTATCGATCTTATCGCCCGCCACGTGGCCCCTGAACTGGGCTGGCGGCGCGGCACGCCTGCCGCTGCTTATGAATATCACGTTGAGGAAAAGCTATGACGACATTATCGCACCAGGTCGATCTGCTGGCCGAACTGGCCGAGATTGCGCCGGATTCCACGCTGGCGCAGGCCAGAGCCACCCGTCAGGCGGCGACCGATGCCGTTCAGTCCAGCTATCTGGCGCTGTTTGCGCCTGCGGACGCCGGCGATTTTCCGCTGGCGCAGCGGCTGCGCTTGGCTCAGCGCATCAGTGAATGGCACGGCGAGCCGCGCTTGGCCGCGCACTACGCTGCTCTGCTGGAACGTCAGGGCGACGCGCCGGAAGACGAGCGGCTGCCGCTGGCGTTGGCGCATGCAGAACGGTTGGCGTTTCAACCGGCCAACGCCAACGCCCAGCACTTGCAGGCGCTGCGGCAGGCCGGCTGGTCGCTGGACGCCATCGTCACATTGTCGCAGTTAATCGCCTTTGTCAGTTTCCAAAGCCGCTTGCTGCGGGGCTACCGGCTGTTGGGCGGCAAGACGGACGACGCTGCGGCGCATCAGCCGGTAACGGCCGGCCGCTGGCGTACGGAGCGCACGACGCGAGGCGGCCGTCACGCGCCGCCGGCGTTTACCCGGCAAGAACTGGGGTGGGAGCCGTGGATCGCCGCCAAACCGTTGGCGGAATTCGATGACGCCGGCCGGGCGTTGCTAGAGCGGTTTGGCCACGCCGATTCCGATTACTTCCGCCTGTTGGCGCGCAACCATCCGGTGCTGGAACAACGCACGCTGGCGGACCGGGCGATTTTTTATACCTCCGGCGGGTTGGCGCGGCAGGATCGCGAGCTGGCGGCAACGGTCGCCAGCAAGGTGAACGGCTGCATCTACTGTGCCTCGGTGCATGCGCGCAAGGCGGCGCAGCTGTCGAAGCGCGAAGCCGAGATAGATCGGTTGCTGGCGGTGGCGCCGGGCGGCGCGTTGAGCCAGGGGCAGGATGACGCCTGGCAAGCGCAGATAACCTTTGCCGCCGCACTATCCGCAACGCCGCCGCAGGCCGACGCCGGGCAGCTGGCGGCGTTGCGCGCTCAGGGCCTGGATGAGCTGGCGCTGTTGGATTTGGTGCAGGCGACGGCGTTTTTTGCCTGGGCCAACCGGTTGATGTTGACGCTGGGCGAACCTTATCTCTGATCCCTGCCATCTTTCAGGTGGCGGCATTGTCGGCTGCAACCTGGAATCCACCGGACATCTGGCGTTGGCGCTTTCGGCAGGGGATCACATCGGCCAAACCGCCTCGCGCACGGCGATCGCTCTGGGCAGCAGCCCGAGGGCGTAGAAGCGGTCGGCGATGCTTTGCTGCTGGCGGATCACCTGTAAATCCATGGCGCGAACCTCGTGGCTGCGGCGCGACAGCGCGAGTTCCAGTGAGGCGCTCGCCAGCCCCAGTTCGTTGGAAAGGTGACGAGCGGCTTCTCTCGGCTGCGCGGCGATGTAGCGGCCGGTGTGCTGCAGCGCCTGCATCAGCGGCCGCAACAGATCGTCCGAACGCTCGGCGAAGCCGCGGCGCGCCAGGTAGAATTGCTGATTGAGCACCCGCTGGGTGCCGTCGGCGATCACGCGCAGTTCCCCGTTGCGCTGCGCGTCGCTGAGCAGCGGATCCCACATCATCCAGGCGTCTACCGCCTGCAGGTCGGTCGCCGACAGCGGATACTTCGGCGGCGCGTAGACGATACGCACGTCGTTCAACGTCAATCCCTGTTCGTCCAGCATCTGCAACAATAAATAGTGCACGTTGGAGCCTTTGTTGAGCGCGATGCGTTTGCCGCGCAGATCGGCGGCGCTGCGTATTGGGCTGTCTTGCGGCACCACCATCGCCACGCTCTGCGGCGCAGGCGGCTCAAAACCGACGTACACCAGCGCATTGCCCTGTGCCTGGGCGAAGATCGGCGGCACTTCGCCGGTGGTGCCGAAGTCTATCTCATCGCCGTCGAGCGCGTGCAGCAGCTGCGGCCCGGCGGGAAACTCGCTCCACAACACGCTGATGCGCTGTGTGGCGAAGAGCTGTTCCAGGCTTTGCCGCGCCTTGAGCACCCCGAGGTTGCCGAACTTTTGATAGCCGATGCGCAGTTCGCGTTCGGGCAGAGACGCTGCGGCGATGGCCGGTGAATGTGCGGGTGCGCCGGCGCTGCGACGGCGCGGTTTGATCAGACCAAGATGTGCCAAATGGGTGCGCAGGGTATTGCGGCTGACGCCAAGCAACGACGCCGCTTGCAGCTGGTTGCCGCCGCTGCTTTCGAAGGCGTTGCGCACCAGCGCATCCAGCACCCGTTGGTAAAGCTGTGCGCTGTCGCCTTGCAACTGCCGCTGCACAAAGCGGTCGATGGCGTCGTCACTGCTGCCGTCGTTATCCGTCAGGCGATGGGTGAGCTGCAGTTGCTGCGGTGCGATCGCCCCCTCCTGGCTCAGCAAGACCACATTATGTAGCGTGTTCTCAAGCTCGCGCACGTTGCCAGGCCAAGGGTAGTCCAGCAGCGCCTGCTGCGCTTCCGCCGTCAACCGCGGCAGTGGCCGTTCCAGACGGCGGGCGTACAGCGCAAGAAAATGTCTGGCCAGCACCGGAATATCCTCCGGCCGCTGGCGCAAGGGCGGTAAAGTCACCGCCGCCACGTTCAGGCGGTAATAGAGATCTTCACGGAACCGCCGTTGGCGAATCGCGCCGGCCAGATCGACGTGGGTGGCGGCGATGACCCGCACATCGATCTTCAGCGGTTTGCGCGAACCGACGCGGGTGATCTCCCGTTCCTGCAGCACGCGCAGCAGCTTGACCTGCAGCGACAGGTTCAACTCGCCGATCTCGTCCAGCAGCAGGGTGCCGCCTTCCGCCGCTTCGAACCAGCCCTGATGAGTGCCGACGGCGCCGGTGAAGGCGCCTTTCTCATGGCCGAACAGTTCGGCTTCCGCCAGGCTTTCCGTCAGCGCGCCGCAGTTGACCGCCAGGAAAGGTTGATGGCGGCGCGCGCTGTGGTGGTGCAGATAGCGCGCCACCACTTCTTTGCCGGTGCCGGTTTCACCGACGATCAGCACGGTGGCGTCGGTGGGAGCCAGCCGATCGAGCACGCTTTGCAGAGCGAGCGACGCCGGATCGATCAGCACCGGCTTGTCGGCGGCGAACGGTTGGGGATCGTACATGGGCGTCTCCTGTCTACGACGATGGGAAAAAAATCTTATCCCAGCCAATGGGCAGCCGCGAGAGGATAAAAGGCGCACGGTGCTGCATTGGCAACAGCTTTCCGCCGCTGCCTGCTGCCAATGCAGCAGTGTTTTGACGTCGATATTTCATCAATATATTGATATTTATTGGTTTTTTAAAATCTGCAATGTGGCATGCATCCTGCTTTTCTTTTTATAACCAAGCAAAGTTTTTCTATCGATAAATACTGAAAATAGTTATATAGGAAAGGCATAAATGACTGAGTCAGTGAAAGAGCGCATCAACGTTTTCTGGTTTCTGCCGACCCACGGCGACGGCCGCTATCTGGGCACGGCGCAGGGCGGGCGCCCGGTGGACCTGCCTTATTTGCAGCAGGTGGCGCTGGCTGCCGACAACCTCGGCTATTACGGCGTGCTGATCCCAACCGGTAAAAGCTGCGAGGATTCCTGGCTGGTGGCGGCGGCGCTGGCGCCGATCACCCGCCGGTTGCGCTACCTGGTGGCGGTGCGCCCCGGGCTGCAGCCGCCGAGCCTGGCGGCGCGCATGGCGGCGACGCTGGATCGGCTGTCGGACGGACGCCTGCTGATCAACGTGGTGACCGGCGGCGATCCGGTGGAAAACAAAGGGGATGGCATCTTCCTCAGCCATGCCGAACGTTACGAAGTGACACAGGAATTTCTCACGGTGTATCAACGGCTGCTGCAAGGGGAGAAGGTGGATTTCAGCGGTAAGCATATTCGCGTCGAAGGCGCCGAATTGCTGTTCCCGCCGGTGCAGGAAAACGGCCCGCCGCTCTATTTCGGCGGCTCATCGCCGGAAGCGATCGACATCGCCGCTGGGCAGATCGACACCTACCTGACCTGGGGCGAACCGCTGGCTCAGGTGGCGGAAAAGCTGGCGGCGGTGCGCCAGCGCGCCG
The DNA here is from genome assembly GCF_008011855.1 of Serratia bockelmannii. Lineage (GTDB taxonomy): Bacteria > Pseudomonadota > Gammaproteobacteria > Enterobacterales > Enterobacteriaceae > Serratia > Serratia bockelmannii. Next base: position 975,412 of record NZ_VOUX01000033.1, on the reverse strand, counting down.
AGCGGCAGGGGCGTAAACTCAGCTATGGCATTCGCCTACATGTTATCGTGCGCGAAACTGAAGACGAAGCCTGGGCGGCGGCCGAGCGACTGATCGCGCATCTGGATGACGACACCATCGCGGCGGCGCAGCAGATCTTTGCGCGCATGGACTCCACCGGCCAGCGCCGCATGAGCGAGCTGCACGGCGGCTCGCGCGAGAGTCTGCGCATCGGCCCCAACCTGTGGGCCGGCGTCGGCCTGGTGCGCGGTGGCGCCGGCACCGCATTGGTGGGCAATCCGCAGCAGGTGGCGGCGCGCATACGCGAGTATCAGGCGCTGGGCATCGACAATTTCATCCTTTCCGGCTATCCGCATCTGGAAGAGGCTCACCGCTTCGCCGAGCTGGTGATGCCGCTGCTGCCGCTGGCGCAGTCGGCTCATCAGACGGCTCGCACGATCAATACCGGCCCGTTTGGCGAAACCATCGGCGGCGATCGTCGTCCCGGCCCGGCGCAGCGGGAGGGCTGATGGCGAAGCGTGCCCATATTATCGTTATTGGCGGCGGTTTCACCGGCGCGGCGCTGGCGATCCAGCTGGCGCGCGGAGCGGTGGATGTCACGGTGATCGAACCGCGCGCCGCGCCGGGCTATGGCGTGGCGTATTCGACCACCGAGCCGACCCACCGCATCAACGTCCCGGCCGATAGGATGCAGCTGGCGGATGAGCCCGCGGGGGATTTTGACCGCTGGTTCCGTCAGGGCGGCGGGCTGACGGCCGATCCGCAGGCGTTATGGCGCGACGGTAAGGCCTATCCGCAGCGCGGCGCCTTCGGCCGCTATGTCGAGGAACGTTTTCATCAGGCGGCGCAGTCGGGCCAGGCCCGCTTGCGGCACCTGCGCGATCGGGCGCAGTACCTGCAGCCGCAGGCGCAGGGCGCGTCTGTCATCACCGCCGGCGGCGAACGGCTGTGGGGCGATTATGTGGTGTTGGCGACCAGCCATCCGCCGCCCGCGCTGCCGCGGCAGATCGCCCCGGAACTGGCGCGCGACGCGCGGTTAATCGCCAATCCCTGGGCGGAGGGGGCGCTGGATGAGATTGAACCCGATGAATCATTGGCGATCGTCGGCAGCGGGCTGACGATGGCCGATGCGGTGGCGGCGTTGCACCGCCGCGGGCATCGTGGGCCGATTACCGCGTTCTCTCGTCATGGCTTGTTGCCGCGTGCCAATGCCGAAGGGGAGTACCCGACGTGGTCGTTTACCCCGCCATCCGGACTGCGTGACGGGGTGCGGCAGGTGCGCCTTGAGGTGGCGCGCGCCGCTGGGCAACGGGTGCCGTGGCAGGCGGTGTTGGACGAGGTGCGCGCCCAGGGCCAGCGTCTGTGGCAAGCATTGACGCCGACCGAACAGCAGCGCTTTCTGCGGCATCTGCGCGCCTATTGGGACGTGCACCGCTATCGCATTGCACCGCAGGTGAGCACGTTGCTGGCGGAGCAACAGGCGGCGGGCACGCTGCAGGTATTGGCCGCTCGTTTGCGGCGGGCAGAACCCACGCCGCAGGGCGTGCGTTTGACGATTCTGCCGCGCCAGGGCGCAGAGCGGGCGCTGCAGGCGCAGCGGCTGCTGATCGCTACGGGTCCGGCCCATGCTGGCCTGATCGCCGCCAGCCCGTTGCTCAGCTCGCTGGCGGAGCAGGGGGCGCTGCGCGCCGATCCGCTGGGATTGGGGCTGTGGGTCAATGCCGACAGCCAGGCGATCGGCGGCGACGGCCTTGCCAACCCGCGCCTGCTGGTGGCCGGCCCGGCGGCGCGTGGCCGCTTCGGCGAACTGATGGGGCTGCCGCAGGTGGCGGAACACGCCCAAAGCGTCGCGCAATATCTGCTGGCGCGATGTCCGGCTGCAAACTGATCGTCCATTCCCGTTTTTAACACCCTAAGACCCCCCATCCGGCCCGGCTCCGCCCGTGGCCGGCAGATAATTGTGGAGCTCGCTATGTCATCGCAACGTGAAATTCGTCTTAACGCTTTTGATATGAACTGCGTCGGCCATCAGTCGCCGGGGCTGTGGGCGCACCCGCGCGACCGTTCCTGGCAGTATAAGGATCTCGAATATTGGACCGATCTGGCGCGCCTGCTGGAACGCGGCAAGTTCGATGGATTGTTTATCGCCGACGTGCTGGGGATTTACGACGTGCTTAACGGCAGCGGCGACGCGGCGATCCGCCAGGCGACGCAGGTGCCGGTTAACGATCCGCTGGCGCTGGTGACGCCGATGGCGCTGGTTACCGAACATCTCGGCTTCGGGTTGACCGCCTCGCTGTCATTTGAGCACCCTTATCCTTTCGCCCGCAGATTGTCGACGCTTGATCACCTGACTAAGGGGCGTATCGGTTGGAATATCGTCACTTCTTACCTGGAGAGCGGCGCGCGCAATATTGGCCACCGGGCGCAGACCGATCACGATGCGCGCTACGACTACGCCGATGAATACCTACAGGTGGTTTACAAGCTGCTGGAGGGCAGTTGGGAAGACGGCGCGATTTTGCGCGATCGTCAGCGGCGCATCTTCAGCGATCCGGCGAAAATTCATCCGATCAACCACAAAGGCGAGTTCTTCCAGGTGCCGGGCATTCACCTGAGCGAGCCTTCGCCGCAGCGCACGCCAGTGTTGTATCAGGCCGGCGCTTCCAGCCGTGGCAAGCAATTTGCCGCGGAGCACGCCGAATGCGTGTTTGTCGCCTCTCCTTCGAAAATCTTGCTGAAAAAAACCGTGGCCGATATCCGCCGCCGCGCCGCCGAGGCCGGGCGCGACCCGCGCAGCATCCTGATCTTCAACCTGCAGACGGTGATCGTCGGTGAAACTGACCGGCAGGCGCAGGAAAAATGGCGGGAATACAAATCCTATACCAGCTACGAAGGCGCGCTGGCGCTGGTGTCCGGCTGGACCGGCATCGATTTCGGTCAGTATCAGCCGGATCAGGTGCTGAAGCATCTGCACACCAATGCCATTCAGTCGGCGGTGGAAACTTTCTCCAGCGCCGATCCCAGCCGTGAATGGACCGTACAGGGCATCGCCGAATGGGTCGGCATCGGCGGTTTCGGCCCGCTGTTGGTGGGCGGCCCGCAAACCGTGGCCGACGAACTGCAGGCGTGGGTGGAGGAAACGGATGTTGACGGTTTCAATTTGGCCTACGCCGTTACCCATGAAACCTTCACCGACGTGGTGGAACTGCTTATCCCCGAGCTGCAAAAACGCGGAGTGTATAAGCGCGACTACACAGCGGGCACTCTGCGAGAAAAATTGTTCAATCAGGGGTCGCGCCTGGCAGAGCCGCACCCGGCGGTGGGCTACCGCTGGCCGGCCGGCGCGCTCTTGGCCGATGCACTGAGCGTCAAGTGAGGATGCGATGATAGAGATTGAAGGATTGCACAAGGCTTACCGCGCGCCGGACGGGCGACGGATTGAGGTGCTGAAGGGCGTTTCGCTGCAGGTGCCGGCCGGATCGATTACCGCCGTGGTCGGCCCCAGCGGGGCGGGCAAATCGACGCTGGCGAAATGCATCAGCCTGCTGGAGCGGCCGAGCAGCGGCAGTATCCGGGTGAACGGCCAGGACTTGTCGCGGCTTGCGGGCGAGGCGCTGCGCAGGGAGCGGCGGGCGATAGGCACGGTGTTCCAGTCTTCCGCGCTGCTGCAGCGTAAAACCGCCTGGCAGAATGTGGCGCTGCCGTTGACCTATCTGGGCGTGGTGCCGCGCGATATCGACAAGCGGGTAAAGAGCCTGCTGGCAGCGGTAGGGTTGGCGGACAAGGCGGCGTTTTACCCGGCTCAACTGTCCGGCGGCCAGCGCCAAAGGGTCGGCATCGCCCGCGCGCTGGCGCTGAATCCGTCGGTGCTGCTGGCGGATGAGGCCACTTCCGGGCTGGATCCGGACGCCACCGGGGCCATTCTCAGCCTGCTTAAACAGCTGCGCGATCGGTATGGCCTGTCGATCATCCTGATCACCCACGAGATGGATGCGGTGCGCGACGCCGCCGACGCGGTGGCCGAGATCCGCGACGGCGTGATTGTGCAGCAAGGGCCGGTGCGCGAGCTGTTGGCGGCGCCCGATTCCTCGCTGGGCCGCCAGCTGTTCCCGCTGAAGACGCTGGCGTCCGACGCCGCGTTGCGGCTGCAGGTGACCTATTCCGCCCGTCAGCCGGCGGCCATCGACTGGATCAGCCGCATCAGCCGCCAACTCGACCTGCAGATCGATCTGCTGGGCGGCCACGTTGAAGTGGTGGGCGGCAGCCTGGCCGGGCGGTTAGAGATTGCGGTGCGTTTTGGCGGCGGTTCGCGTTCGGTCGCTGAACTGCAGGGCGAGCTGCGGCGGTTGGGCATTCTCGCCGAGGTGCTGGAACAGCCGGCGGCCTTGCAGGAGGCGGTATGAAAAATCTGTCTGACAGCGTGATGAGCCAGGACACACCCTGGCGCGAGATCCATCGGTTGATGCTGCCGGCCTACGGCGAAACCTGGCTGATGGTCGGCATCGTGATGCTGTTTGTGGTGGCGATCGGCGGCGCCGTCGGCGTGGTGTTGTTCAATACCTCATCGCGCGGCTTGTTTCCGCGTCCGGCGCTGAATCGCGCGCTAAGCTGGTTAGTGAACATGGGCCGTTCGCTGCCGTTTCTGGTGCTGATGGCGGCGATTATTCCGTTCACCTTCTGGTTGACCGGCACCACCATCGGCATTCCGGCGGCGGTGATCCCGATGATCGTCGCCGGCATTCCGTTCTTTGGCCGGCTGGTGGAGAACGCGCTGCGCGAACTGCCGCCGGAGGTGACGGCGGTGGGGCTGGTGTCCGGCGGTTCGATCTGGCAGATAGTCACACGCGCGCAGCTCAGCGAGGCGCTGCCGGCGATCGTCGCCGCCATCACGCTGAACGTCATCTCGATGATCGAGTATTCGGCCATCGCCGGCACCATTGGCGCGGGCGGCATCGGCTATCTGGCGGTGGTGTACGGTTACCAGCGTTTCGACAATCACATCATGATCGCCACCATTGTGGTGCTGATCGCCACGATTCAACTGATTCAGTTTATTGGTGACCGCCTGGTCGCCGCGTTGCGTCATCATCAGGAAACCTTTTAATCATGCCTAATCACGATTTTGAGATAGTGAAGAAGAAACGCTGGCCGTGGCCGGTGGGTATCGCGGCGGTGGCGATTGTCGCCGCCGCGGTTTGGCACTTCAGCGCCGGCCAGCAGCAGACGGTGCAGTTCGGCAGCACGCTGAAAGTGCACTTTGAGCCGGCGATGGCCGGAGAGCAGCGGGTGATCGAGTACGTCGGCGACCATATCGCGCCGGATTACGGCCTCAGGCTGGAGGCGGTTGGCCTGCAGGATCCGGTGCAGGCCGATCGTGCGGTGGCGCAGGGGCAGTACGCCGCCACGATCTACCAGCACCAATGGTGGCTAAAGCAGGTGGTAGATGCCAACGGTTTTAAGCTGACCCCGACGCTGCCGGTGTTTCAGTGGGCGTTTGGCATTTATTCCGACCGCTATAGGTCGATCGCGGAGTTGCCGGACGGCGCGGAGATCGTGGTGCCCAACGACGGCGCCAATCAGGGGCAGGCGTTGTGGCTGCTGCAGCGCATTGGACTGATTGGGCTGGATCCGGCGATTGAGGCGCGCACCGCCAGGCTGAAAGACATTCGCGGGAACAAACGCCATTTTAACTTCAAGGAGCTGGATTTGCTGACCATGCCGCGCGCGCTGAATTCGGTCGATGCGGCCATTGGCTATGTGTCGCAGTTCGACGCCGGCAAGGTGCCGCGTGAGAAGGGCATCTTGTTCCCACCGGCGCCGAAAACCTTCGCCTCGCAGCTGGTGATTGGCACGCCCTATCTGCAGGACGAAAATATTCGCAAGCTGCAGCGGGCGTTTGCCGATCCCAGGTTGCAGGCGTGGCTGAAAAGCACCGACGACCCGCTGGTGAAAGGCGTGCTGGTGCCGGTCTCGGCAGAATAATCCCCGCCCGAAATGACCGTGATAAAGACCGGATTAACGCGCGTTAATCCGGCGTTTTTGTTATGCTGTAACTGTGTTTAATTTATTGATATTAATGATATTTATAGAAGAAATTGTTGTTTGTCGGCGTAATTTTTTCACCCTATAAACGAGGTGTCACCTGCCAATTACAACGAGGAAGCTATGAGTACCTTAAATATCGATACCGCGCCGCCGTTATCTGCGCCCATCGGCTCGGCCAGCGATGTGGCGCGTTTGATTAACCAGCGCAGCGAGAAAAATACCCATGCGCGCATGATCGTGCTGTTGGCGCTGGGCGGTGTTTTTCTCGATGCCTATGACCTGACCACGCTGTCTTACGGCATCGATGACGTGGTGCGTGAATTCAGCCTCAGCCCGCTGCTGACCGGGGTGGTAACTTCTTCGATCATGGTCGGGACCATTCTCGGCAACCTGGTCGGCGGCTGGTTGACCGATAAGTACGGCCGCTATCAGGTGTTTATGGCCGATATGCTGTTTTTTGTGGTTTCCGCCATCGCCGCCGGGCTGGCGCCCAACGTCTGGGTGCTGATCGGCGCACGCTTTTTGATGGGTATCGGCGTCGGCATTGATTTGCCGGTGGCTATGGCCTATCTGGCCGAATTCTCCAAATTCACCGGCAAGGCCAACAAGGCGTCGCGCCTGGCGGCCTGGTGCCCGAGGTGGTACGCCGCTTCGTCGGTGTGTTTTCTGATCATCTTTGCGCTCTATTTTCTATTACCGGCCGAATATGCGAACTGGCTGTGGCGCGCCTCGTTGATTTTCGGCGCCGTGCCGGCGTTGCTGATCATCATGGTGCGCAGCAAGTTTATGAACGAGTCGCCGCTGTGGGCCGCTAACCAGGGCGATCTGAAAGAGGCGGCGCGCATCCTGCGCGAGTCATACGGCATTGCCGCCCATGAGGCGGAACCTGACGCCGCCCAACCGGCGGCGCCGCCGAAGGTCAGCTTCCGCGTGCTGTTCCGCAAGCCGTACCGCGAGCGCACGCTGGTCGCCAGCGTGATGAACGTTTGCATTTCCTTTGAATACACCGCCATCGCCTTCTTTCTGCCGTCGATTCTGGCGCAGTTTCTCGGCGCCGGGGTGTTTGAAACTATCTCCGCTTCGCTCGGGCTGAACGTGCTGTTCGCTTTTACCGGTGGCCTGCTCGGCATGCATCTGGCATGGAAGTATCCGTCGCGCCACGTGGCGATCGCCGGATTCGCGCTGCAGTTTATCGCGCTGATTGCCCTGGCGTTGATCGGACATCCGCAGGCGGCGTTCGGCGTTGGGCTGGCGATCCTGATGTTGGGCCTATGGCTGTTCGCTGAAGGATTCGGCCCCGGCGCGCAGATGATGATTTATCCGGCGCTCTCTTACCCGACGGCGATCCGCGCCACCGGCGTCGGTTTCGGCCGTTCGCTGTCCGGTATCGGCAGCGCGCTGGCGCTGTTTATTCTGCCGATTTTGCAGGCGCGCTTCGGCACCGACATGTTTTGGATTGTTTCACTGGCGGCGGCGATCCCCGTCGTCTTCCTGCTGATCATTCGCTTTGAACCGACGGCGCACGATATCGACGATCTGGCCGATCGCGCTTAACCACAGAGGACACTGACATGACGCAACACCTGTTATCCACCGGAGCAGACTACGCACAGCTGGCCGCGCGTTTTCGGCCGATCTTCGCCGAAATCGCCGCCGGGGCGGTGGAGCGAGAGCTGTCGCGCACGCTGCCGCATGAACCGATCCGTTGGCTGAAAGAGGCGGGGTTCGGCAGGGTGCGCCTCCCGCGTGAAAAGGGCGGCGACGGCGCTTCGTTGCCGCAGCTGTTCGAACTGCTGGCCGAACTGGCGGAGGCGGACTCTAACCTGCCGCAGGCGCTGCGGGCGCATTTCGCCTTCGTGGAAGATCGGCTGAACGCGCCGGACGGCCCGGAGCGCGATCGCTGGTTCGAACGCTTTCTCGACGGCGAGCTGGTCGGCAGCGGTTGGACCGAGATCGGCGGCGTGAAGCTGGGGCAGGTCAATACCCGGGTAACGCCGCAGGCTGACGGCTGGTCGCTCAACGGCGAGAAATTTTACAGCACCGGCAGTCTGTTTGCCGATTGGATCGACGTGTATGCCGAGCGCAGCGACAGCGGCGGCCCGGTGATCGCTTTGGTGAACGTCGCCCAGCCGGGCGTAGAGCGCGACGACGACTGGGACGGATTTGGCCAACGCACTACCGGCAGCGGCACCACGCGTTTTATTGATGCGCGGGTCGAGCAGGCGCACGTCTATGACTTTGCCGAGCGCTTCCGCTACCAAACTGCGTTCTATCAGCATGTGTTGTTGGCGACGCTGGCGGGGATCGGTCGCGCGGTGCTGCGAGACGTCGGCGAGGGCGTGAGGCAACGTAAAAGGATCTATAGCCACGGCAACGCCGGTTGGGTGAAGGACGACGTGCAGATCCAGCAGGTGGTGGGGCAAATCAGCGCCTGGGCCTATGCGGTTGAGGCGACGGTGCTAAAAGCGACTTCCTCGCTGCAGCAGGCTTACGAGGCGCATCGATCCGGCGATGAAGCGCTGCTGCAGGCGCTTAACGTGACGGCGGAACTGGACGCCGCCAGGGCGCAGGTCATCGCCGGGGAGTGGGTGCAGCGCGCCGCCGGTGAATTGTTCAATGCGCTCGGCGCTTCAGATACCCGTACCGGCAAGGCGTTGGATCGCCACTGGCGCAATGCGCGCACGCTCTCTTCACATAATCCGGTGATCTACAAGGCGCGCAATATCGGTGACTGGGAAATTAACCGCCATACGCCGACCTTTATCTGGCAAATCGGCAGTGGCGGTTGAGGCCGTGGCTATTCCGTCCAAACCTGCGTGCTGCGCGGGCTGTCCATCTGATAATCCGAGTAGGGGCGGGTGAAGAACTCGCGCCCCAACTCGCGGGCGGCCTGCAGCGGGTTGCGCGGATCGCGGGCGATCTCACCGCGCTGGTTGCCGGCGCCGTGCACCAGCCCGACGAAGGCGGAATGGGTGTAACGGCTGAACTCCTGGATCTGATGCACGATGCCCAGCGCCGCGCCAGGATAAGTTTCTTCCGACGCCACCGCCAGCCCGATGCGTTTGCCGCTCATGCGTTGGTGCACCTGTTCCGCCTGAGGGTAGGCGTTGGAATAGAAGCTGAACGAGCGATCGAAAAAGGCCTTGGTTTGCGCCGACATGCCGTACCAGTAAATCGGCGTGCAAAATACCGCGCCGTCGGCCGGCAGGAAGTGCTCCAGGAACAGCTCGGCGTAGCGATCGCCCGGCGGCGGCGTATGGCGTTCATCGCTCAGAAAACCGCTCAGGTAATCATCGAGAAAATGCAGGCTGGCGACGGTGCCGGCTTCGGCGGCGCCCACCAGGATCGCCTGCGCCAGCGTGGCGCTGTTGCCGTCACGGCGCGGGCTGCCGACCAGCACAACCAGACGTTTGGATTGATGAGTTGTATTCATGTCATGTTCCTCGGTATGAAGTGAATTCAACCCTACTTTAGAAACAAGTGACGGCAGGCGACAAATGACGGCTTTTCTGCCAGGATGAATTAAACTCACCTAGAGGGATTTCGCCATGTTCGCCACGCTGCCCGTCAACGCATTACGCACCTTTGAATCCGCCGCTCGCCTGCGCAGCTTCAAGCTGGCGGCGGCCGAGCTGGCGGTGACGCCGACGGCGATCTCGCACCAGATCAAAGCGCTCGAGCAGCAGTTGGGGTTTGCGCTGTTCGAGCGAGTGCCGCGCGGCGTGCGGCTGACGGCGAAGGGAGAAACGCTGTTCGCCGGGGTGCACGGCGCGCTGCTGGACGTCGCCGCCACGCTCGAAGGCCTGCGACCGCAGCCCAGCAGCGGCTCGCTGTGCGTCTCGGTGACGCACTCGTTCGCGGCGCTGTGGTTGGTGCCGCGCCTGGGGCGTTTCTACCAGGCGTACCCGCACTATCTGGTGCGCCTGGAGGCCTGCGCCGAGGTGATCGATCTGCAGCAGGACGCCAGCGTGGATGTGGCGGTGCGCTACAGCCGCGCACACTATCCCTCGCTGCATCAGACGGCGCGGCTGGAGGAGAGCTTTGGCGTTTACGCCGCGCCGGGGCTGGCTGCCGCCGAACCGGAAAATCCGGTGCTGATCACCGTGAAGTGGGGGGATTCTGCGCTGTACGACAGCGGTTGGCATGACTGGTGCCGGGCCGCCGGCGTGGACTGGTGGCAGCGCCATGCGGCGATGCGCAGCTATCACGAGGAACATTACGCCCTGCAGGCGGCGGTGGCCGGGCAGGGGTTGGTGCTCGCCAGCTCGGTGATGGTGTCCGAGATGGTGGACAACGGTCTGCTGGTGGCGTACCGGCCGGAGGTGCGCGTTCCGGGTGCCGCGTACAGCGTGTTGTGCGCGCCGGGACGCGAGCGGCACCCGCCGGTCAGGGCGTTTCTCGCCTGGCTGCAGCAGGAACTGCCGCAAGGCAATGGCACGAAATAAAAGTTTTACCGTCCTAAGCTGTGGGAATATCAGCGAACTTTTGTTTTTACTTCACTGCGAGAACCTATCATGAGCCAGCCAAGAACCTCCGATTACCCGATTGACGCGCAATTTATCGAGCGCTGGTCGCCGCGCGCGATGACCAACGACGCCATCGACGATCAAACGCTGCTGAGCTTCTTTGAAGCGGCGCGCTGGTCGCCTTCGGCCTACAACATTCAGCCGTGGCGCTTTGCCTACAGCAAGCACGGCTCCGACAGCTGGGAGAACTACCTGGAGTTCCTGATCGACTTCAACCGCGGCTGGGCGCAGCACGCCTCGGCGCTGGTGGTGATCGTCTCCAAAACCACCAGCCTGAACGGCGAGCGGCTGGTGGACAACCCGACCCACGCGTTCGACACCGGCGCCGCCTGGGCCAACCTGGCGCATCAGGCGCACCTGAAAGGCTGGCTGACCCACTGCATGAGCGGCATTCACCACGACAAGATCAAAGCGGCGTTGCAGCTGCCGGACGACTATGCGGTGCACGCCATGGTGGCGATCGGCAAACCGGGCGACAAAGCCCGCCTGCCGGATTTCCTGCAGGAAAAAGAGGCGCCGTCGGGCCGCCTGCCGCTGGGCAAGACCGTCAGCGAAGGGCTGAATTTCACGCTGTGATTGCCCGCGTTCTCGCCGAGGCCCGCTTTGCGGGCCTTTTTATGCGGCGAGTAAAACTTTGGGAGTATGTTCGCGTTCGCTTATTCGCTGTATATTTTGTTATATAGCGATTGCGTAATGAGGAGGAACCCGTGGGAGATCATTTTGGCAAAGGGTTGTTGGCGGGGTTAAAGGCAGAGAGCCTGAAGCCGGAGACGGAGCTGTCGCGCTTTTGCTCCGACTACAAGCGCGGCTTTGTGCTCGGTTATGCGCACCATTTGGCGCAGCGCTGCGGCGACGAAAACCGGGCGGCGTTCGAGGCCGGGCAGCTGAGCCGCGCCTATGGCCTCGGCAGTGAGCCGATGAGCGAGTTCTTTTCCGGCGGCGACAGCCGGCTGGCGGCGAAGTTTTTCCGCGCCGGCTATAACCGGCCGACGCAGGGCTAGCGCGGGCGGGGTGTCAGGCGGCGCTCAGCACCGCCACCATATACACGCACGGTTGGTCGCTCTGGTTTTCAAAGCGGCAGTCCGCCGGCGGGCCGAGCTCCAGGCAGTCTCCCTCGGCCATGTCATGGCGCGCGTCACCTTCCACAAAGACCAACTCACCGGATAAGACCCAGATCAGCTGGCGCTTGAAGGCATACACCGAAGCCGGCATAGGGATCGTCGCGCCGGCCGGCAGTTCGATACGCACCAGATCGAGCGGCAGATCGGTGCGCGGCGAAACGTGGCGCCGCACGTAGCCGCTCTCCGGATCGACCCAGACCGGTTGATCTTCCCGGCGTAGCAGCCGGCCTTCCTGCGTTTCCGCCCGGGCGATCAGCTTGGACATGCTGAGGCCGAACGCCCCCGCCAGCCTGGCCAGCAGCATCGCCGTCGGGCTGCTCTCGCCGCGCTCGATCTTATGAACCATCGCCCGTGAAACGCCCGCCTGCTCGGCCAGATCGGACAGCGACCAGTGGCGCGCCTCGCGTTCAATGCGAATGCGTGCGCCGATCAGCTGATTTAGATTGTCTAATTTAATATTCATATCGTAGTATTATAATGGACAATTGGCCGGGGTAAACCATGATTATACGAAATGCGACGCTTAACGATAGCGCGGCGATTGCCGCCATCTATAACGACGCGGTGTTGAACAGCACCGCCATCTGGAATGAACAAACGGTGGATGCGGCCAATCGCGCGGCGTGGATCGGCGAACGGCAGGCGGCGGGCTACCCGGTGCTGGTGGCGGTGAACGGCGCGGACGAGGCGATCGGCTACGCGTCGTTCGGTGACTGGCGCGCCTGGGACGGCTATCGCCATACCGTAGAACACTCGGTGTATGTCCATCAGGCGCATCGCGGTGAAGGGATTGGCAAAGCGCTGTTGATCGCCCTGATCGCACGGGCGCGGGAGATCGGCAAGCATGTGATGGTGGCCGGCATCGAATCCGGCAATCAGGCCTCCATTCAGCTGCACCTGGCGCTCGGGTTCCGCGAGGTGGGGCGCATGGAGCAGGTGGGTGCCAAATTTGGCCAATGGCTGGATCTGACTTTCCTGCAGCTGACGCTCGACGAGCGGGCGGAGCCGCCGGCGCGCTGATCCCGGGAGGCAGGGCGATGAATATGCTATTGCTGCTGATCGCGGCGGGAATGGGGCTGGTGGTGCAGAATCTGCTGATGGTGCGCATTACCGAAAGCGTCTCGACCATCCTTATCACGCTGGTGATCAACTCCAGCGTCGGTTTGCTGCTGCTGGTGGGGTTGCTGCTGGCCAAAAACGGCCTCGGCGCGGTGGCGGAAGTGACCGGCGCCGCCAGGTGGTGGATGCTGCTGCCGGGGCTGTTGGGATCGCTGTTCGTGTTCGCCGGTATCCTGGGCTACCAAAAACTGGGGGCGGCGGCCACCATCTCGATCCTGGTCGCCAGCCAGCTGTGCATGGGGCTGCTGGTGGACGTCTACCGCGCCGGCCCGGCGGCGCTGCGCGAGAATCTGCCGGCGCTGTTCGGCGCCTTGCTGCTGGTGGCGGGCGCCTATCTGGTGGCGAAACGCAGCTTTTGAGGGAACGGTTTGCCGCCGCCGGGATAGTTTCTGCGTCTTGAACTATGCCGCATGTTATCGGGGGAAATTATTCCCCCGATAACAATCTAGTAAACATAGTCATATTTTATTTCTGCAACGTGGTTGTAGACGTTATCCCGGTTTTTCTTCACGTCTTTAATTAAAATTGAAATGTTTTGCTGAGCATTAATGCATCTTCCAAACTTATCCCAGCTTTTACAGGTGGTCGTGGTCGTTTCTGTGGTGAAGGACTTCATCACTTCTTTGCTGGTTAACTCTCTATCGTCGTTATCATAAGTAAAATCTCCGGTGGTTGTACCTGATAGTGTTCTTGTTAAACGGTTTTTAGCGTCATAACTATAGGCGGTGTTGCCACTGTCATTGCCCAGCGTACTAACGCGTTTTGCCTCGGACAGCCTCCCGGCGTCATCGGCTAAAAATGTTGTTACCGCCTTGCTTGACTGGTGCTTTTGCTTGATGAGCAGGTCGGATGCCTCTTCCGATCGGACGATTCGGCCACCGTCACCGGTGAGCACGGTGCCGCTGATTTCTTGCGCCATCAGCTCATGGCGGGCATTGCCATTCTCAATCATAGACATGTTAAATGTTGAGCTGTAATCCCAGTTGTTATGGTTTTTATCAAGCGTGCTGCTGAACTGGATCACTAAAATACTCTTGTTAATTTGTGACCTGACGGTTTTTTTAGCGCGTGAATGCAGCAGGGTACCGCAGTCATCAAATTCTACCTGGGAATCAGCCGAGATATAGTCATCCTTGCTGGTTATACGCATGCTGATTTTTTTAGGCGTTTTCTTAGCTGACCACTCTTGAGCCAAGATGGCATTGTTAAAGGCGTTGTTGGCTGATGTTTTTTCAGAGCAGAGGTTTTCATTTGCATATACATTGCATGAATAAATAATCGGCAAACAGAACAACATTGATTTTTTCAAAGTGAACACTCCATGTCATAGCACATTGATGTTGTATGATTATATCTACGTATTGCCATATATCGCAACTTTCGCCAGCCTGGGCAACAGGCCATCCGTTTTTGCAAAGATAACGGAAAACAGGCCAGAGCGTTCATGAATCGGTACCTGTCGTTACGTTACACAATATATACTATGGTATTGTAATTTTAGAGCATGTACTATTATCGTAACTATACGACTGTAGTGATGGATATTTATGCTATGCTAACATCTGACCCACGTTATCAACTTCTAGCAGTATATAGTGCACAACATCTCCGTGCTGTTGCTGGCAGAGTCATTGCTCGTGCTGAGCTGACACCTCTGAATTTTTCTACGCTGCTCTGGCGCTCAATGTGGCAATCACCAATTCCACCTCTTTTACACCCTGAATCAGGTCACGAATTTTTACAGGAAAACGGCTGCCCCTATCCACGACCTTATGGCCTTGAGTCGTGGATCACGACCAACAATAAAGGTATTCTTGATTTCCAGTCTGCTAATAAGATTATTTATTTGGCTGGTTTTATTGAAAAAGACTGGGGTCTTAGCAGGCAAATGCCAATATGGAGAAAACACGCAACGAGTCGGATCAATGGCTATGCATATAATATTGTTCAGATGTTTATGTATGATGGGCTTTCGGATGCTTATCCAACTGAATACTATGTTACGTTCGACTACGATCTTTTGAGTGACGAGTTGAAAAACACAAGGCTTAATCGCTGGGTGTCTACATACCAAAAAAAATCGAAAGATCCCTTTGTCGTTGCATCAATGGAAATTACTCGGATATCTAATGCGAGATCAATATTTCTATGGCAAATTACGCTTGAGACAGTTAAAGGGTTATGTACATCTTTAACGGTGGAGGCTACACCGGGTAATTCATATTTAAGCTATTTTCACCCCGTCAGACAAAAGCGAGTTCATCCGTTTATTGGCTATATTTGAATGCTCAAAGGATATAGTATTAAAGGGGGGGGTATGTGCTATGCGATAAATTTACTCTGTAAAACCTAAGGGTATAGGCGTGGAGCAAGAAGATGAAATATAATACCACTCAGTCGCCGTAGAATTTCTCGGCCAAAACCGTGCGAATAGAGACTGTAATTTAAATTGTGTATCTGCCTGTTTTTGATATGTTCATTCCCACAACGGAGACAGGCAAATTATGGATGAAAATAAACTCAAAGTGCTGGCTGCTGAACTGGCCAAAGGCCTTAAAACCGAAGCCGACCTAAACCAGTTTTTCCGGATGCTGACAAAGCTTACCGTCGAAACGGCGCTCAATGCAGAAGTGAGCGAGCACCTCGGACACGAGAAAAACGCGCCCAAAAAGCTCAAAGACCCGCAATGGCTACTCGTTAAAACGCTGCTGAGTGATGATGGCGAGAGCGAGCTGAGCACCCCGCGTGACCGTGAAAATACCTTTGAACCTCAGTTACCAGACGCGTATTACGCAGATGGACATCCAGATTTGGTCCCTCTACGCCAAAGGCACGACCTCCCGCGAAATCGTCGCCACGTTCAAGGAAATGTACGATACGGACGTGTCTCCCACGCTGATATCTAAAGTCACCGATGCAGTTAAAGAACAGGTGACAAAGTGGTAAAGTAGGCCTCTTGATGTACTGTATCCCATTGTTTATCTTGACTGTATCGTGGCGAGGGTTCGTCAGGCTGGCAGCGTGATTAACAAAGCCGTATTCCTCGCTCTGGGCATTAATACAGAAGGTGATCTTGACCCGCTATCTCCAGACAGCTTTTGTATCTTGAGTTAACAATGCCCGCAGGCGTCGGTATTCTCCCGGGGAGTGATATCCCAGTGCGAAACGAGGGTTTCCTCACCCAAGCTGGTGAATTTCATTCTGACCAGTGGAACAGTCGGCACCATGTTGACCTTTGTGGTCACCGGGCCATTTGTGGCGCACTTAGGCGTACATGCGGTGCTGGTTATGGCGGATGTGCTGTATTTTTTGGTCTTTATTCTCTGCTTTGCCCTGGGGTTCTGCACTCGGCACCACTTGCACGGCGGCAACGCCGAAAATATCTGACTCGCGCCGTGCCGAATAGCAAAAAGCCCGCTCGGGTTTCCCTGAGCGGGCTTCTCTAAATATGGCTCCTCTGACTGGACTCGAACCAGTGACATACGGATTAACAGTCCGCCGTTCTACCGACTGAACTACAGAGGAATCGTTTGAACGGGGCGAATAATAGCGGGGCGGTTGCGGCTTGTAAAGCGTGAAGACGTCCGATGCGTTCGTTTGCTGCAAGATTGCCCAACCTGCTGCTTTTTCTCGCTTTTGTCGCTTATCCCGCGCGCAGCGCCGCCGGGTTGCCCGTTGTTTGGCGCATTTGCCTGCCGATGGTGCAACGGTTGCCCTGCGCGGTGGCGCGCGCCGCCCGGCGAACGGCCATTTACCGCCTTGTACCCCGCTTCCACGGCCGTTTACCGACTCTGGCCTGGATCTTGCTGTGATTGCATGACCGGATTTCGGCATTCTCAATTTAGCGGCTCGCTGGAGGCACTATGAATTTCAGACGTCTGAAGTACTTCGTGAAAATCGTCGATATCGGCAGCCTGACTCAGGCGGCGGAGGTGTTGCACATCGCCCAGCCGGCGCTCAGCCAGCAGCTGGCGACGCTGGAAGGAGAGCTGAAGCAACAGCTGCTGATCCGCACCAAGCGCGGGGTGCAGCCGACCGAGGCCGGCAACATTCTGTATGCCCACGCGCAGACCATTCTGCGCCAGTGCGAGCAGGCGCAGAGCGCGGTTAACAGCGCCGGACAGGCGATGAGCGGCCAGGTGTCTCTCGGGTTGGCGTCAGGCAGCACCGCGGCGCAGCTGGCGCTGCCGTTGCTGCAGACTCTGCGCGATCAGCAGCCGGGTATCCTGCTCAGCCTGCATGAAAACGGCGGCACGACGCTCACCGGACAGGTGGCTAACCAGACGCTGGACATGGCGATGGTCTACGGCGCCAAAATGCCCGCTGGGCTGCACGCCATCGCGTTGATGCGGGAAGATCTCTATCTGGTGGCGACGCGCGCGGTGCCGCATCCCGGCAACAGCGTCGAGCTGCTGGACGTGGCGCGGCTGAACCTGTTCCTGCCGCGCGAGGGCGATGCGGTGCGCAACCAGCTGGAGGAGGCGATGGCGCTGCGCAAGCTGGCTGCCAACGTGGTGGGGGAGATCGAATCCTCGGGTGCGTTGAGCGCCGCGATCGCCAGCGGGCTGGGGGCGACCGTGCTGCCGGAATCGGTGGCGCGCGCGATGATCGGCCCGGCCAAGGCCTGGATGGCACGCATCAATGCGCCGACGATGTCGGTGCCGCTGGCGTTGTGCATGTCGGGTCAACAGGCGCTGTCCGCCCCGGCGCTGCTGGTCAAAGATCTGCTGCTGTCGATCGCCGGCGGCCGCAGCCAGGAAAAACGCGCACTGGCGCTGGTGCGTTGAGGAAAAAACGGCCCGCCGCAGCGGGCCTGAGCACCGTTACCGGAACGGCGGTTCGTTGAAGGTGCGCAGCTTGCGCGAGTGCAGACGATCGCCCTCAGCGCGCAGCAGATCGATGGCGCAGATGCCAATCTGCAGGTGCTCGGAGATCGCCCCTTCGTAGAAGCGGTTGGCCTGGCCCGGCAGTTTTATTTCACCGTGCAGCGGTTTGTCGGAGACGCACAGCAGCGTGCCGTACGGCACCCGGAAGCGGTAACCCTGAGCGGCGATGGTGGAGCTCTCCATGTCGACCGCCACCGCGCGGCTGAGGTTGAAGCGCCGCGCCGAAGCGGAGTAACGCAGCTCCCAGTTGCGATCGTCGGTGGTGACCACCGTGCCGGTGCGCAAACGCTGTTTGACCTCTTCACCGGGCATGCCGCTGACCATCTTGGTGGCGTCGTACAGGGCGCGCTGCACCTCGGCGATGCTCGGGATCGGGATATCCGGCGGCAGCACCGCATCCAGTACGTGATCGTCGCGCAGATAGGCGTGGGCCAGCACGTAATCGCCGATCTTCTGGCTTTCGCGCAGGCCGCCGCAGTGGCCGATCATCAGCCAGGCGCTCGGGCGCAGCACCGCCAGATGATCGCAAATGGTTTTGGCGTTGGACGGGCCGACGCCGATGTTGATCAGCGTGATGCCCTGGCCGGTGCGCGAGATCAGGTGATAGGCCGGCATCTGGTGGTTTTTCCACGCCAGATCGGACACCGCCTGTTCGGGCGCGCTGGTTTCCGGCGTGATGTAGGTGCCGCCGGCGCTGGAGAGCGCGATGTACGGGCTGGCCGGATCGGCGATCTGCGCGCAGGCCCAGCGCACGAACTCGTCCACATAGCGGGTGTAGTTGGTGAACAGCACGAACGGCTGGAAATGCTCCACCGGGGTGCCGGTGTAGTGCCGCAGACGCGCCAGCGAGAAATCCGCGCGCAGCGCATCGAAATGCGACAGCGGGAAATGGTTGTCGGTGGTGTGATACAGACCGTCGGCGGTCTCGTCACCGATCTGCGCCAGCTCGGTGGTGGGGAAATGCTGCGCGATACCGGCGCTCATTGAGCGATCGAGCGCCAGGCTGGACCCGTCGATCACATAAGGGAACGGGATCTCCTGCTGCGACGGCGCCACTTCAATATGGGCGGCGTAGTCGTGTTCCAGCATCGCCAGCTGTTCGGCCAGATAGTGGCGGAACAGCTGCGGCCGGGTCACGGTGGTGCTGTAGCTGCCGGGATGGGTAAAGCGGCCGAAGGCGCGGGTTTTGTTCGGGCCGGACTGCTGCCCGTCCCAGCTGACGCGCAGCTCGGGATACACGAACAGCCCGGCGGTGCGCGCCTGCGGGTCCGGCAGGGTGCCGTGGCTGATAAAGTCACTGACCGCCTGCCGCAGCGCGTCTACCGCGGCGTCATACAGGGCTTCCAGTTGATCGAGTGCCTGATCGGCGCTGAGGCCGCTGCGAGGTGGGGCATAGCTCATACTTTCTCCTTCGATGTCCCGGCTCTGGGGCGGGATTGGCGGCATTTCACCGTCACAGGTTAGCCGAAGCAGGGCGTAAAAGCTTGGTCGAAATGACGGGCACGGCAAAGAAATTACCGCGCCCGTGAAGGCGGGGGGATCAGGAGGCGGGAGCGGCCGCTTCGACCTTCAGCGATACCAGGCCGATGCCCAGCTTCTTCGGCGTGAAGCCGCCGCTGGCGCTCTCTTTCGGCTCGGTCGGTGCCGGCGGGGTAATGCTGATCTTCTGCGCGCCGCGCGGGTTGTCGAAGCGCAGGGTGACGGTGCTGTCCTGCTCGCCGAGCGACACGAAGCGCTCTTCGTCGCCGACGCGCACCGAAATTGGTTCGCCGACGTTGTTGCCGTAGGCGCGGGCGCGCAGCACCAGATCAAAGGTCTTCGGCAGCGGGTCGACGTAATCGATGTCGACCGCCGGCGCCAGGTTGGCGTCGGACCAGCGGCCCCACTCCTCGACGGCGGAAACGCCGGTAATGGCCTTCACCTGCTCCGGCAGGCCGGGCAGCATGAACTCGATGGCGTCCGCCCGGTATTTCACCGCCGCATCGTCCACCTGCAGGCGAGCGACGGCGTTTTGGTAATCGGCGACGCTGTCCGTCGCCGGGCCGGTGAAGTTCACCTTGCCGTTGAAGCGTTCGCCGCTGGCCTGCGCGATCTGCGGCGGCGAGGCCAGGGTGCCGGAGGCCACGCAGATGTCGGTGCTCAGCGCCAGCTGCGGCGCCCAGACCCGGCCGATCTCGTAGCATTTATCGACCCAGACGAATTTCTCCCCCGCGCCCAGCCCGGCCAGCTGTTTGCGCAGCGGGGTGGAGAGGTAGACGTTGAACATCGGTTCGATGCGGTTGTCGCCCACCCGCAGGATGAACGGCACCTTGT
The DNA here is from genome assembly GCF_008011855.1 of Serratia bockelmannii. Lineage (GTDB taxonomy): Bacteria > Pseudomonadota > Gammaproteobacteria > Enterobacterales > Enterobacteriaceae > Serratia > Serratia bockelmannii. Next base: position 955,399 of record NZ_VOUX01000033.1, on the reverse strand, counting down.
AAGTGACGCCGGAGAAGCTGAAGCTGCGTTGGCGCGTGTCCACGCTGTAGTCGCTGATGCGGTTCGGCAGGCCCCACTGGTTGATCACCGCCGGTTTCCAGCCGTTAATTTTCTCTTCGATATTCAGGAACACCGTAGACAGCGACGGCGCCGACAGGCTGCTGCGGCCGAGGCCGATGTAGTTGTCGCCGCCCATCACGTCCAGCACCGTGGCGCCGTTGTCCAGCGTGCTGCGCTTCTCGTTGCGCTGCTCCGCCTGCGGCCGGGTGCCGTCGATGATGAAGAACAGGTTGCGGCGCTTCTGTTTGGTCAGGATGTCGTAGGCGGTGTTGTTCATCGCCAGATGATCGGAGGAGACCACGATCACGGTGTTGCTGAAATAGGGCGAGCGTTTGATTTTGTCGATCAGCGCGGCGATGTGTTGCTGGCTGCAGGCCACCGCGCTCAGCGAGCGGTTTTCCTTGTTCTGCCAGGCGTAGCTTTTCTTGCTGCAGCCGGCGGAGATAAAGCCGTCCGGGTGATGGGTATCGACGGTCAGGGTAAACAGCGAGAACGGTTGGCGCTGTTTGGACAGCTCGACGAACTTGCCGTACACCACGTCCAGCACGCTGTCGTCGTACCAGCCCCAGTCGTTTTTGTAGCTCGGATCGGCGACCTGTTCGCGCAGCTCTTTGAAGCCGTAAACGTGGTCGAAGCCGTGGGATTTCAGGAAGGTGTCTTTACCGGCGAACGCCAGCTCGGCGCCCTGATAGAAATAGTTGCTGTAGCCGGCGGCCTTCAGCACGTCGCCCAGGCAGACGTTCTCCGGGTAGAAGGTGGAGACCGCGCTGGAGGCGTTGCCGTCGAAGGGCGCGAACAGCGGAATGCCGCACTGTGAGGCGACCATGCCGGCGATGGTGTAACCGGTGCCCGGCAGCTGTTGGGTGTTGCTGAAATCGATGCTGTCCGCGCGCAGGGCGTTCAGCTCATCGGCCAGGCCGGGAAACAGCTCGGTATCGAAGTAGGTGCGCTCCAGGCTCTCGGCATAGATGTACACCAGGTTCGGCCGTTTGCCCTGCACGGTTTTTTTCGGCGCTTTGTAGTAAGTGGTGAAATCGGCGGTATCGCCGACGATCTGGCTCTTGACCAGCAGCGAGATGTCCTGAAATGCCGGGGTGGTGCCGACCGAAAACAGCGCCAGCAGCACGGCGACGATACTGTAGGCCACGCTGCTGCCTTTGGCTTTGCGGCGCAGCAGGCTGCGGGCCAGCACCGCGAAGATAAGCCCCAACGCCGCCAGCAGGCCGATGAACGGCAGCACGTATTTGCTGATGCCCGCGCCTTTGAGGCTGCTGGTGACGGTGTAAATCACCGCGTCGGTGATGCCGTCGCCGGTAAAGTAGTTGCTGGCGATCAGAATAACGTTCAGCACCAGATAGCTGCCGAGCAGCGTCAGCAAAATGGCGAACCACCAGCGGTTGGCGGCGGCCCGGGTGCGATAAATCAAAATCGACGCCAAGAAGAGAACAAACGAAACGACTGCTAAAACCATCCGCCAAACCCTGTCTGATTGAAAAAACGTTGCTGCCCTGGTCTGCGCCGCCGACCGTGCCGCGGCGCGAAAAGTGAAGGGTATAGCCTATTGCCGGCGGCGGAACAACGCGCGATCTCCCGCTACGGCCGACGAACGGCGGCTATTGTACATTTTTATGACAATAGTGTGACGTTAATCACGCCGACGGCGGCCTCGGCGGCGAAAGCTTGCTGGTCGGAGGTTTCGCTCTACGCTTAATGAGCGCCACGACGGTGCGCCCATCAGCCTTTCACAGGAGGAAGTATGCAGACGATTCCCGCCGCGGTACTCGACGATCTGGCCCCGCAAGGCGTGTTGCGCGCGGCGATCAACTACGGCAATCCGGTGCTGGCACAGGCCGGGGCCGGCGGTAAACCGCAAGGCGCTTCGGTGGAGCTGGCCGCCGCGCTGGCCCAGGAGCTGGGCGTGGCGCTCGAGCTGGTCACCTATGACGCGGCGGGCAAGGTGTTTGCCGACCTGGACAGCGGCGCCTGGAACCTGGCTTTTATGGCTATCGAGCCGGTGCGTGCGGCGCAAATCGCCTTCAGCGAACCCTATGTGATCATCGAGGGGACTTACCTGGTGGCGAACGACGCGCCTTACTTTGAGGTGGCGCAGCTCGACCGGCCGGAGGTGCGCATCGCGGTCGGCCAGGGGGCGGCGTACGATCTGTTTTTATCGCGCACGCTGCAGCAGGCGCAGCTGGTGCGGGTGGCAACCTCCGCCGAGGCGATCGCGCTGTTTTTCGAACGGGGGCTGGAGGCGGCGGCCGGCGTGCGTCAACCGCTGCTGGCCGCTGCGGCCGCCCATCCCGGCTACCGGGTGCTGGACGGGCATTTCACCGCCATCCACCAGGCGATGGCGGTGCCGCGGCAAAAAACGCAGGGCGCCGCCTACGTGAACGCGTTTATCGAACGCTGCAAGGCCAACGGGCTGGTGAAGGCGGCCTTGCAGCGCAGCGGCCAGGGCGAGGTGACGGTGGCGCCGCCGGCCGCCTCGGCGTGATCAGTCGAGCTCCACCGCGTACTGTTCCACCGGGGTGATTTTCTTGATCAGCTTGTTGTCGAGCAGGAACTGTTCGTAAGCCTGGTAGCGCGCGCGATCCAACTTGGCCGGATCGCGGGCGAACAGCGGCAGGCTGGCTTGCCACGCCTGTTTGTTCAGCTCGGTATTCAGCTCCGGGTGCGCCTTGGCGAACGCCAGCCAGGTGTCCTGCGGGTGTGCATGCAGGTAGTCGCTGCCTTGCTTCAGTGCGGCGAGGAATTTGCGGATTTTCGGCTCGTTCACCGCATCGCGGTTGGCGACGATGATCAGCTCGTCGTAGGCCGGCACGCCGTAGTCTTCGACGTTAAACACCACCGGCTTTTTGCCCTGCAGCTTCAGCTCCAGCGCTTCGATATTGCGGTAGCCGCCGATCACCGCATCGACCTGGCCCGCCAGCAGGGCGCTGGTCAGCTGGAAGTTGACGTTGATGAGCTTGATGTCCTGCGGCTTGAGGTGCTCGTGTTCGACCATGGTGGCCAGCGTCGCCTGTTCGATGCCGCTGACCGAGTAGCCCACCGTTTTGCCCTTGAGATCCGCCGGCGACGTGATGTTTTTGTCCAGCGCGATCACCGTATTCAACGGCGTGTTGATCAGCGTGCCGACGCGCATCAGCGGCAGGCCCTGATCGGCGAAGAAGTGCAGCTGCGGCTGATAGGTGATGGCGAGGTCGGCCTGTTTGGCGGCCACCAGCCGCGGCGGCAGCGCCGGATCGGACGGCGGCACGATCTTGACGTCCAACCCTGCGGCCTTGAAGGCGCCGATCTGCTCGGCCACCATAATTGGCGCGTGATCGGGGTTGATGTACCAGTCGAGCACCAGCGTCAGCTTGTCGGCCGCGCCGGCCTGGCCGGTGAGGGCGGCGCCGAGCAGCAGCCCGCAAACGGTTTGTTTGATCATGGTCGTTCCTTTATCCCTGGTTATGGTTGCAATCATCAGTCGTTTTCCGGCGCCCAGGCGATCAGGCGCCGCAGCAGCGCATCCACCGCGGCCCACAGCAGCACGGTCATCAGCACCAAAATAAACAGCGCGGCGAAGCAGACGTCGGTCTGCATGCGCGCGTTGGCGTTCAGCATCACGTAGCCCAGCCCTTCGGCCGAGCCGACCCATTCGCCGATGATGGCGCCGATCGGCGCGACGGCGGCGGCCATGCGCAGGCCGGAGCCGAAGGCCGGTAGCGCCGCCATCAGCCGCACGTGCCGCAGCTGCGCCCAGCGCGAAGCGCGCATCGTGCGCGCCAGATCGAGATAGTCGTTGTTGACCCGGCGCAGCCCGTCGAAAAAGGCCGACACCACCGGGAAGAAAATCACCAGCACCGCCATCGCCACCTTGGCGCTCATGCCGAAGCCGAACCACAGCACCAGCAGTGGCGCCAGGGCGAACACCGGTATCGCCTGGCTGGTGAGCACCAGTGGCATCAGCCAGCGCTGCAGCCGCGGCGAGAAGATCATGCACAGCGCCAGCGCCGCGCCGAGCAGCACGCCCAGCACCAGCCCGCTGACGATCTCCGAAGCCGTGACCAGCGTGTGCCAGGCGAGATAGCCGCGCCCGTCCCACAGCGCCTGCGCCACCGCGCCCGGCGTGGGCAGCAGAAAGGCCGGAATGCCGCTTTGCGCCGCCAGCCACCACAGCAGCAGCAGGCCGGCAAACACCGTCAGCCCACGCCGCAGGCGGGTGAGGCCACGCTCTTCGGCAATCTTCATTGCGCGGCCCTCACCAGCTGTTGCAGCAGCTCGGCCTGGCTTTTCAGCAGGTCGGCGTCATCCGGCGCGCGCGGCGGTTGCCCGCTGATACGGTGGGTATCGTCGAGGCCCAGCGGCCAGGGCGACAGTACCAGCAGCCGGTGGCTCAGGCGGCAGGCCTCCATCGGATCGTGGGTGATCAGCAGTACGGTATTTTGCGCCAGCAGCTCGGCGGCCAGGCTTTGGATCTCGGCGCGGGTAATGGCGTCCAATGCGGAGAAGGGTTCGTCCATCAGCACGATCGGCTGGCGTTCGTAGAGCGTGCGGGCGATGGCGGCGCGCTGGCGCATGCCGCCGGACAGCGCGGCGGGCAGGCTGCGGCCATGCGCGGCCAGGCCTACGCGTTCGAGCAGATGCGCCACCCACGCCCGATCCGCCACTTCGCCGCGCAGCCGCGAGCCGAGGGCGACGTTCTCTTCGACGGTCAGCCACGGGTAGAGCAGGTCTTTTTGCCCCATGTAGGCGATGCGCCCGGCGATCGGCAAACCGTCGCTGCCGGTCACCGTGCCCGAACTGGCCTGCGCCAGGCCGGCGATGATCTTCAGCAGGCTGGTTTTGCCGGCGCCGCTGGCGCCGAGCAGGGCGACGAAGCTGCCGCCGGCGATGTCGAAGCTCAGCCGGTCGAAGACGATTTGCTGACCGAAACGCAGGCTGAGATCCCGCACCTGGATGCCGGGTGGGAGAAGCGGGGAGGTCATGAGGCGTTCAGCCCCATCTGCCAAAATGCCGATTCCAGCTGGGTGGCGGTGGTGAAAATCTGCGCCAGCTCGGTGAAGCGGCCTTGTGCGCCGCGCTGGTGGCCGACGGTTTCCAGCAGTTCGATGGCGGCACGCACGCCGGCCAGATAGCCCTCGTCGCCGTAGTTGCGGATCCAGGAGGCGTAAGGATTGCCCTCCATCTGAGTGGCGGGATCGTGCAGCAGCCGCAGGCCGATTTCGGCATAGCCGGCCACGCAGGGCAGCAGGCCGGCCAGCAGATCGAGGGCGTCGCCGGCATGGCCGATATCCAGCACGTAGCGGGTGTAGTTCATGGTTTCCGACGCTTCCGGCTGGGCGGCGATCTGCGCTTCGCTCAGCCCCCATTCGGCGCAGTAGGCCACGTGCAACGGCAGTTCGGCGACGATGCCGTTGAGCGAGGCGGTGGCGGCGCGCATCTCCGGCAGGGTGCGCAGCTTGCTGACCAGCAGCGCGTAGGCGCGGGCGAAGTGCAGCAGAAACAGATAGTCCTGGGTCAGGTAGCGGCGAAAAGCGCGTTCAGGCAAGGTGCCGGCGGCCAGCTGCTGCAGAAATGGATGATCGACGTAATCTTGCCAGTGGCTGCCGGCATGGTGGCGCAGCCGGCCGTAAAGACCGCTTTCGAACAGGGTAGTGATGGACATGGGACCTCCTTGAGTCAGTGGAGATCCGGGCACGCTGGGGTATGAACAGGCAACGGGTGAGAGCGTTGTTGCCTAACCGTCCCTTCGCTGGCATGACCCAGATCAGGTTCAAAGGGTTCGGCTTGCGCCATCTCAGCCCGTAACAGGACACCCCTCGGAGCTGCTTGTTATACGACATTTGTTTTTTGATTACAATCGCCGGGCGGTGCGGCGGCAATCGGTTCGTTTAGTGCGATCGAGGGTGATTTTGCTGGCGCAAGGCGCGCGGTTTTTGTCACTGTAGGCTCATGTTTTGCCTCTGAGGATGATGCCCGATGAAAAAGATTGGTTTTCTCTCGTTTGGCCACTGGTCGCCTTCCGCCCAGTCCGGCACCCGTTCCGCGGCGGATGCGCTGCTGCAGTCCATCGATCTGGCGGTCGCCGCCGAAGATCTGGGGGCGGACGGCGCCTATTTTCGCGTGCATCACTTCGCGCGCCAGCTGGGATCGCCGTTCCCGCTGTTGGCCGCCATCGGCGCCAAAACCCAACGCATCGAGATCGGCACCGGCGTGATCGACATGCGCTATGAAAATCCGCTGTACATGGTGGAGGACGCTGGCGCGGCGGATCTGATCGCCGGCGGGCGGCTGCAGCTCGGCATCAGCCGCGGCTCGCCGGAGCAGGTGATCGACGGCTGGCGCTATTTCGGCTATGCCCCGGCCGACGGCGAAACCGATGCGGACATGGCCCGCCGCCATACCGAAGTGTTCCTGGAAGCGCTGCGCGGCGAAGGGTTCGCCGAGCCCAATCCGCAGCCGATGTTCCCGAATCCGCCCGGGCTGCTGCGGCCGGAACCGTTTTCCGCCGGGCTGCGCGACCGCATCTGGTGGGGCGCCGGCTCCAATGCCACCGCCGTCTGGGCGGCGAAGCTCGGCATGCACCTGCAAAGCTCGACGCTCAAGAACGACGAGACCGGCGAACCCTTCCACATCCAGCAAGCCAAGCAGATCCGCGCCTACCGCGCCGCCTGGCAAGAGGCCGGCCACACGCATGAGCCGCGGGTTTCCGTGAGCCGTAGCATCTTCGCGCTGGTGGATCAGCGGGATCGCAACTACTTCGGCGGCAGCGGTAAGGAAGGCGACCAACTGGGGTATATCGATGCGCAAACCCGGGCGATCTTTGGCCGCAGTTACGCCGCAGAACCTGACGCGTTGATCGAACAGCTGGCGCAGGACGAGGCCATCGCCGAAGCGGATACCTTGCTGCTGACCGTGCCTAACCAACTGGGCGTGGATTACAACGCCCACGTTATCGAATCGATTTTAACCCATGTCGCGCCGGCGCTCGGCTGGCGCTAAACGGAGGAGCTGCATGTCACGCATTTTCATTACCGGCTCGGTGGACGGGCTGGGCCGCGCCGCCGCGCAAACGCTGTTGGACGAAGGGCATCAGGTGATTCTGCATGCGCGTGAGCCCGGCCGTCTGGACGCGGTGCGCGATCTGCTGGATCGCGGTGCACAGGCGACGATCGGCGATCTGTCCGATGTGCAGCAGATCCGGCAGCTCGCCGAGCAGGTCAATCGCCTCGGTCGCCCGGACGCGGTGATCCACAATGCCGGTATGTTTACCGGACCGCAGGTGATGCCGGTGAACGTCATAGCGGCCTACCTGCTGACGGCCCTGATCGAACGCCCCAAGCGTATCGTCTATCTGAGCAGCAGTATGCACTTTGACGGCGTGGCGGAACTGAACGGCGTGGATTGGCTTGGCGGCGCCGCAGGCTCTTATTCGGACAGCAAACTGTTCGTCACCGCGCTGGCCGCCGCCGTGGCGCGCCTGTGGCCTGACGTGATCAGCAGCGCGGTCGATCCCGGTTGGGTGCCGACAAAAATGGGCGGCGCGGACGCGCCCGACGATCTGGCGCTGGGGCATGTGACGCAGGCGTGGCTGGTGAGCAGCGATGAACCGCAGGCTCTGGCGTCCGGCGGTTATTGGCACCATCAGCAGCGCCTCGAACCCCACGCGGCGGTACACGACGAGGCGTTTCAAACGGCGCTGTTGGCGCAATTGGCGCGCGCTGGCGGGGTGAGCTTGCCGCAGGTTTGAATGGTTATTCCTTCCTGGCCCGTCGAGGTTATCGGCGGGCTTTTTTATGCCTGCAGGGTGAACCCGTGGCGCTTTTCTTATACAGTGGTTGTCTGGCCTGTTTTGACTGTTTTCTCTATTTTTGCCATGCACACATTCCTGATTATCGTCCCTGAAGGGGGCATGCTGTTCGAAGCGGCGGGCATCGCCGATATTCTGATGCAGGCTAACCGTCTGAGCCCTGCCGAGACGCCGCTGTATCAGATCGCGGTCGCCACCACGCAATCCCATCGGGTGGTGCACGGCCTGTCCGGGCTGAGCCTGTTGGCCGATCATCGCCTGACGGATCTCGATCCGGCCCTGCCGCGCGATACCGTCATTGTTGCCGGCAAGGGGGCAACCGAAGAAGAGGGCGCCCTGGTGGCGGATTGGCTGCGCCGCGCGGCGCCGCAGACGCGCCGTATCGCTTCGGTTTGCGGCGGGGCTCTGCTGCTGGCCGAGGCCGGGTTGCTGGACGGGCGGCGGGCGACCACTCACTGGCGGCTGGCGGAAACGCTGCAGGCGCGCTTCCCGCGGGTGCAGGTTGAAAACGGCCCGATCTACGTGCAGGACGGGCCGATTTGGACCTCCGGCGGCGTCAGTTCCGGCTTCGATCTGACGCTGGCGCTGGTGGAGGATGATTACGGCTTCGTGCAGGCGCGCGAAGTGGCGCAGGATCTGGTGATGTTTCTGCGCCGCCCCGGCGGGCAGGCGCAGTTCAGCCGCTACCCGCTCAACCAGGCCAAATCGCCGGGCCCGATCCGCGACCTGCAGTCCTGGATCCTGGAAAACCTCGCCGACGATCTCAGCGTCGATCGGTTGGCCGAACGCGTGGCGATGAGCCCGCGCAACTTTACCCGCGTATTCACCCGCGAGACGGGCATTTCTCCCGCCAAATTCGTCGAAGAAGGCCGGTTGCATACCGCCAGGCAGCGCCTGGAGCAGAGTGCGCAAGGCATCGAGCAGATCGCCCTGGCCACCGGCTTTGGCAACGGCCTTAACCTGCGGCGGGTGTTTGAACGCAAACTGCAGCTGACCCCGAGCGAATACCGCGAACGCTTTCATGCGCGCAATTTGGCGTAAATTGATCGGTAAACGTCATTTACGCCGCCTCGGGGCAGGGCTAGAGTTGAGGCAAAGCCCAAAACGAGGAGTGCATCATGGTGAGAGTAGGCATTAATGGATTTGGCAGGATCGGACGCAACGTGCTGCGCGCGGCGCTGGGGCGCAGCGATTTTGAAGTGGTGGCGATCAACGATCTGACGGACAGCAAAACGCTGGCGCACCTGCTGAAATACGACACGCTTTCCGGCACGCTGGCGGCCAGGGTGGAAGCCGGCGACAACCAGCTGCTGCTGGACGGCCGGCCGATTCAGGTGTTTTCGCAGCGCGATCCCGCCGAGATCCCCTGGAGCAGCGTGGGCGTTGACGTGGTGATCGAAGCGACGGGCTTCTTTACCGACAAGGCCAAGGCGGAAGTGCACATCACGCACGGCGGCGCCAAGCGGGTGATTATCTCGGCGCCGGCCAAGAACGACGACATCACCATCGTCATGGGGGTTAACGACCAGCTTTACGATCCGGCGCTGCATAAAGTGGTCAGCAACGGCAGCTGCACCACTAACGGGCTGGCGCCCGCCGCGCAGGTGCTGCATCAGGCGTTCGGCATCGAATACGGGCTGATGAACACTACTCACGCCTATACCAATAGCCAGGCGCTGCACGATCAGCCGGAAAAAGATCTGCGCGGCGCGCGGGCGGCGGCGGAATCGATCGTGCCTTATTCCAGCGGCGCGGCCAAGGCGCTCGGCAAGGTGATCCCGGATCTCGACGGCAGGTTGACCGGTTACTCGCTGCGGGTGCCGGTGCCGGTCGTCTCGATCGTCGATCTGACGGTGACGCTGAAACGCCCGGCGACGGTGGAAGAGATTAACGCCGCTTTCCGCGCGGCGGCGGCATCCGGCCCGCTGAAAGGGATCCTGGGCTACAGCGATGAACCGCTGGTGTCGAGCGACTACCGGGGTGATGCGCGTTCGTCGATCATCGACGGGCTGTCCACGCTGGTGATCGGCGGCAATCTGGTGAAAGTGCTCGCCTGGTATGACAACGAATGGGGCTTCTCCAATCGGTTGGTCGATCTGGCGCTGCTGATGGAAAAACGCGGGCTGTAAACGCCCCATAGCAAAAAGCCCGCTTAAGTTTCCTTAAGCGGGCTTCTCTAAATATGGCTCCTCTGACTGGACTCGAACCAGTGACATACGGATTAACAGTCCGCCGTTCTACCGACTGAACTACAGAGGAATCGTGTGAACGGGGCGCATGATATCCAGCGGCCCCGGGTGTGTCAACGCTAAATTGCCTGGAGTGGTGCGACTGCTCGGTATCTGAGCAATGTGCCCGTCAATCAGCCCATTGCGCGTCGTTTTCCGCCTGGCCGCGCAACAGGCGCGCCAGCGGATCCTGGCGGTAGAAGCGGCAAAAGTGCTGATACAGCGCCGGGAAGCGTTCGGCCAGCAGCTCGGGAGCGCTGAAGAAATACTCCGACAGCACGGCGAAGCACTCGGCCGCATCGGTGGCGGCATAGGCATCCATGCTGGCGGCCTCTTCACCGACCATGTCGATCTCGTCCTGCAGGCTTTCCATCGCGGCGTGCAGATCGTGCTCCCAGGCGGCCACCTCGCGCAGTGGGATCGGCGGTACGCCGGTGGCGACGCCGCCGTTGCGCATATCCAGCTTGTGCACCGCTTCGTGGATCACCAGATTGAAACCAGAGAGATCGAAAGAGTCCTGCACGTCTTGCCAGTTGAGCACGATCGGCCCCTGTTCCCAGCTTTGGCCAGACTGCACCACTGGCCCCGAGTGCACCAGGCCGATCTCGTCCTGCCATTCGTCTTCCACCACGAACGGGGTGGGGTAGAGCAGAATTTCGTTGAAGCCGTCGAGGCACTCCGCGCCGAGTTCCAGCACCGGCAAGGCGAACAGCAGGGCGATGCGCGCCTGCATTTGCGAGGTGAGCTGCAGCCCCTGCAGCGGCACGATGCGCTTTTGCTGCAAGATCTGCCCGGCAACGGCCACCAGCCGCTGCTGCTCCTGCTCATTCAGCGGCGAGAGCAGCGGGATCGCCAGCGCGTCCTGCCACTGGGCCTGAGTGTCTGCCTGGGGTTGAGAGGGTTGAGTCGCTTTCCACGGCCATTTAATCATCAGGTTGCTCGTAAAGTCGTCACTTGAACGTTCAGCGGTGTGCTAATGCTGTAAAAATGCCGTAAAAGCGGGCATGATAGCAAGCGTTGTTAGGAGAGATGCCGGAGCGGCTGAACGGACCAGTCTCGAAAACTGGAGTAGGGGCAACTCTACCGGGGGTTCAAATCCCCCTCTCTCCGCCATTATTCAATCACTTACGAATAAATCTTTCAACGATCCCCATCACAGATAGCGCTGGCCTGGCGCCAAATCACTGAACCACAATCCATTGCCTGCCGCTGATTTTCATCGCGTATTTTCGCGCCACATTGGCATTCTTTCATTTTAAACTCGCCTGGCTTTCACGCTTCCAACGCGCTTTGAATATAGCGCTGCGGCGACACGCCCAGTTTTTTGCGAAACATGGCGATGAACGCGCTAGGGCTGGCATAACCCAGCTCGTGGGCCAGTTGACCCACGGCCACGCCGCGCGCCAGATTGCACACCGCCTCCAGCAGGCGAATTTGCTGGCGCCATTCGGAAAAACTCAACGCGGTCTCTTCACGGAACAGCCGTGCCAGGGTGCGTTCGCTGGCGCCGACCTTTTTCCCCCACCAGGCGAGCGTTTCGCCATGGCCCAATTCGCGGCACAAAGCATCGCATACCTGGCGCAGGCGCCGGTCGTTCGGCAGGGCCACGTGACACAGTTGGCCACTTTGCATGCGTTGAAACTCATCGCTCAGCAGATTTTGAATGAGCGTAAGCCGTTCGGCGGAAATGGCGTTTTCAAGCCCGGCGGCAATCAGGGGATGCAACAGAGGAGTGGCGCTCAGCCCCTGAGGCCGTGCGCCATAGCGGCGAGAAAAGGGCGGCGTAAAGTAGATGTTGTGCGTCACGACGTCATTGATGGCTTCCAAACCGTGCGGTGTGCCGCTGGGGAGCCAAATGGCGCGGCCCGGCGAGAGCAGCCAGATGTGCTGCGCGGTGGCGATTTTCGCCACGCCGCGCAGCGGCAAAATCAGCTGCCCCTGTTCATGCTGATGGACGGGCTCTTGGCTGCCGGGGCTGTAGCGCAGCTGACGCAGGCCTTCAATACCGTGATGGGATGTCATGTTTACCTGCCTCTGTCCGGTTCTCACCATTTGTGCCTATTGCTGCGATAACGGACAACGTTTGTCCGTCTGGCGACATCCTGACTGTCGGTAGCGCCATTCTGCCATGAACGGGCTTCTCTTTTAAAGTTGAATAATTATCATTTCGATAAAATTCTACTAACAGTCGGAAATGCGATGAGACAGATTGGCAAGTTATTCAGGGAAAAACCGTTGAAAGTGCTGGTATATACGATAATCGCAGGCTATAGCGGGCAAGCGTTTACCGCGGATGGCAGGCAGAATACCACAAAAGAAGAGACCCTGGTGGTGAGCGCAGCGGCGTCTCAGGATCAGGATGACGAGAGCACGCTGGTGGCGCACGGCGCCGCCTCCGCGACGAAGTCAAACCAGCCGATTAGCCGCACTTCACAGAGCATCTCGGTGGTGACGCAAGCGGAGATTGACGCGCAAGCGGCGAAAAACGTCCCGCAGGCGCTGCGCTATGTTTCCGGTGTCAACTCGGAGAACGCTGGGCCGGATACCCGTTTCGATACCATCATCGTGCGCGGTTTTGAAGCCGACGAATACCTTGATGGCCTGCGGCTGCCGCGCGAAGCGTGGTGGAGCCGTCCGGCGTGGGATCCGTTCCTGCTGTCGCGTATCGAAGTGGTCAAAGGCCCTTCCTCGGTACTGTATGGCCAGGCGAATCCCGGCGGGATCGTCAACCTGGTCAGCAAAACGCCGCAGGCGACCCCGTCCGGTGAGGTGTATGTCAGCGCGGGCAACGAAAACCAGTTTGGTGCCGGCGTCGACGCCACCGGGCCGTTGAACGATAACGGCACGCTGTTGGGGCGCGTGGCGGGGACCTTTTTTGATACCGAAACCCAGGTTGATCACACCCGCTATCAACATTATGACATCGCGCCGTCGCTGACGTGGCAGCCGGACGCGCGCACCAGCCTGACGATTATTTCGCAGCTGCGCAAAGATCCGGACAGCGGATTCTACAACCAGATGCCGCTTTCCGGCACCTTGACGCCCAACCCGTACGGCCACATCTCGACCCGTTTTTACGGCGGCCAGCCGGGCTTCGACAAGTACGAACGCCAGCAGGGCAGCATCGGTTACCAGTTCCGGCACGATTTCAACGATACGGTGACTTTCCGCCAAAATCTGCGTTACCTCAGCAGCACCGGCGACTATCTGATGGTCTATCCATGGGGTGTGCATGCGGATGCGCCGCTCATCGATCGCTATTCGATGAACCTGAAGGAGAGCATGACCAACTTTGCGGTGGATAACCAGGCTGAATTCCACTTTGATACCGGTCGGGTGAAACATACGCTGCTGACCGGGATTGATCGCATGCATACCTCGGTGCGCAGCCAGTCGGGCTACGGTGACGCCAGCCCGATTAACTTCCTCAATCCGGACTATAGCGTGCCGGTGGCCATACCGCCGCTCGACAGCAGTACGCACAATACGCTCGATCAAACCGGGTTCTATCTCCAGGACCAACTCGAACTGGGGGGCTGGATCCTGAACCTTGCCGGCCGTTACGACGCGGCGAAAACCAAAAGCATCGACCTGCTGAACGACGCTCGCACCGAGCGCAGCGACTACGCGACGACCGGGCGCGCCGGGCTGTTGTACCACTTTGATAACGGATTGGCGCCTTACATCAGCTATTCCACGTCGTTTGTGCCGAGCAGCAGCAATGACTTTTACGGCCACGCCTTTAAACCGACCGAAGGCAAACAGACGGAAGTGGGGTTGAAATACGATCCGGTCGGGCTGGATGCCTTGTTTACCCTGGCGTTGTTCGACCTGCGTGAAACCAACGTGGCGACCGCCGATCCCGATCACCCGAACTTCAGCGTGCAGACCGGCGAAGTGCGCTCGCGCGGGATTGAGCTTGATGGCCGCATCAACATCACGCCGGCATGGTCGGTGCTGGCGTCGTACAACCTGACCGATCCGAAAGTGCTGAGCGCCAACGACGATACGCAGGGCAAGCGTCCGGTGGGCATTGCGCGCAATACCGCCAAGCTCTGGAGCCAGTATGCCTTTGACGGCGCGCTTGACGGCGTGACGCTGGGCGGCGGCGTGCGTTATGTCGGCACCAGCTACGCCACCTCGGACAACGGTCTGAAGGTGCCGGCGGCCACGGTCTACGATGCGCGCGTCGGCTATCAGTGGCGCCAATGGCAGCTGGCGCTCAATGCCGCCAATCTCGGTAACAAGACCTATCTGGCTTCCTGCTCCAACAATGGCTGCGAGTATGCGCTGAAACGCCAGTACATCGCGACCCTCAGCTATAAGTGGTGACCGATGCTGTCGCGACGCAGGTTGTTGACCGCTCTCCTGTTGGCCCCGCTTTATGCGCGGGCCGACGCCGGCCGGCCGCCGCAAAAGCTGGCCGTGTTGGATTGGGGGCTGACGGAAATTCTGTTGGCGCTGGGGGTGACTCCGGCGGGCGTCTCGGCGCCGGATTGGTATCGCAAGCTGATCCCGACGCCTGCGCTGCCTGCGTCGGCGTTGGATCTTGGCCTGCTGTTCCAGCCCAATCTGGAAACGCTGTACGCACTGCGGCCGGACACGATTGTCATCACGCCGCAGCATGCGTTGCTGAAGCCGGCGCTGGAACGCATCGCGCCGACGATCGCGCTGCCGGCTCACGGGCTGGCGGAACTCATCAGCGCCGCCCGGCAATTGGGCGAACGGCTTCAGCGGCAGCCTCAGGCCGCGCAGATATTGGCCAGCCTGAACGGCAAGCTGAGCCGCGCCTCGCTGCTGGCGCGGCAGGTTGAACGTCCGGCGCTGCTCGCCGCCCCGGTAGATGCGCTGCATCTGCGGGTCTACACCGCAGGCAGTCTTCCCGGCGACGTATTGGCCGCCTGCGGGCTGCGCAACGGATGGCATGGCGGCGCGGGAGCGGAAGGCAGCGTGCTGGTGGAGCTGACCCGCATCGCCGATCTGAATGCGCGGCTGATGCTGTTGACGCCTGACGATCAGCGGGAATCGGTGTCGCAATGGCGCCAAAGCCCGCTGTGGCAACGTCTGCCGCTGACCGCAGCGCACAACCTGAACCTGATAGACGAAAACATCAGCGATGCCGGCGCCCTGATAACCGCCGGGCGCTTTGCCGATATTTTCATCGGGATGATGATGAGGTGGCGTGATGCATGAATCTTTTTCCCGCCGTCTTTCCTGGGGGGTAATCGCCGCGTTGTGGCTGACGTCGTTGCCGTTGGCGCTGGCCGATATTCATCGGCAAGGCGGCATTGTCGCGTTGTTCTCCGAGCATAATCTCGATCCGGCGGCCATTATCCTGCATAGCATGTGGTTGCCGCGTCAGGGTATGGCGATGGTGGGGGGCGCGACGCTGGGGCTGTGCGGCTGGTTAATGCAGCGTGCGTTGCGCAACCCGTTGGCGGAGCCGATGACGCTCGGCATGACCGCCGGGGCGACGTTGGCGATGGGGCTGGCATCGTTGTGGTTGCCGTCGCTGCTGGTCGGCGCGCGCACCGCCGTGGTGATTGCCGGTGAGATTGCGGCGCTGGCGTGCGTGCTGGCGCTCAGCTGGCGTCAGCGTATGTCGCCGCTGGCGATGGTGCAGGCGGGCATCATGATCAATTTGTGGTGCGGGGCGCTGACCTTGCTGATTGCCATTATCAACGATCGCTTTTTACTTCAGGTGCTGATGTGGGGAGGCGGTTCGCTGGCGGTGGAAGACGGACAAATTCTGCTGCGGATGTTGCCGTGGCTCGCCGTCTGCGTAGTGGGCCTGTTGTTCTTGCTGCGCCCGCTTGAACTGCTGCAATTGCCGGAAACCGTGGTCAGCAGCCTCGGCGCATCGCCGGTGCGCATCCGCGCCGCCGCGGTGCTGCTGGCGCTGACCATGAGCGCCCTCATCATTAACGCAGTCGGCGTCATCGGCTTTTTAGGGCTCGCAGCGCCCCATCTGGCGCGCTTTGGCGGCGCGCGAACCTCCCGGCAAATGGTGCTGCATACGACGCTCATCGGTGCGGGCCTCCTGTGGCTGACCGATCTTTGCGTCTCTCGCGTGTCGCTGGAGAGCGGCCAGCTGCTGCCCGTCGGCATGCTGACCGCCCTTACCGGCGGCCCGTTGCTGATGCTGCTGGCGCGTTTTGCACGGCAGCAAAGCATCGATCTTGCGCCGCCGTTGCCGGTGTCGCATACCTCGCATCAACAACGGTTCATCTGGTTGTCGGCCGGCATTCTGGCTGCGGGGATCGTGGTCTCTTTATGTTTCGGTCATGGATTGCAGCATTGGCATTGGGCGGAAAGAGGGGAGCTGGCGAACCTGCTGCCATTGCGGTTGCCACGACTGCTGGCGGCGGTGAGCGCCGGTGCGCTGCTGGCGGGGGCCGGCGTGTTGATGCAGCGGGTGAGCGGGAACCCGCTCGCCAGCCCGGAAGTGCTGGGTATTGGCGGTGGCGCGGCCATGGGCGTTACGGCCTTTGTGTTTTTGCTTCCCGCTGGCGGCAGTGGCTGGCTGTTGGTGAGTAGCCTGGGGGGCGCGTTGATAAGCCTGTTGCTGACGTTGTGGAACAGCCGTCGAAGTGACTTTAATCCGCAGCGGGTATTGCTCAATGGTTTGGCGCTGAATGCGCTATGCCAGGCAGCGGTCAGCATCGTGATGCTCAACAATCTTGCCGCAAGTGCGGTGTTGTTGCCGCTGATGACGGGCAGCACCTATTACGTTGGCGCTTCGTTGGCCGAAGGCGTGTTTGTCATCACGTTGGTTCTCCTGGCGCTGATGCCGCTGTTTCGCCGCTGGCTGGTGCTGTTGCCGATGGGCAACGTCGCCGGCGCGCTCGGCGTGCCATTGCCGCGCGCACGTTTCAGCGTGCTGGCTATGGCGGCAGTCATGACAGGGCTGGCGACGTTGCTGGTCGGCCCGGTGTCTTTCATCGGCCTACTGGGGCCGCATCTGGCGCGCAAGATGGGCGCGAAAGGGCCGCTGATGCAGCTCTACACCGCCGCGCTGTTGTCATCCTCCATCATGACAGTTGCCGACTGGCTGGGGCGCAATGCGCTCTACCCGCGCCAGCTGCCGGTCGGGTTGGTGGCGTCGCTGATCGGTGTCCCTCTGCTGGTATGGCCGTTAATTCGCTATAAGACATCCCGGTTAAAACCATAAAAATTGTGAATATGAGCAAGGAATTCGGCATGTCGGTATTAATGATGTTGTTTCGTATGGTGCGCGGTTGGCTACTGCTCGCCGTGGTCGCCGGTGTCGTCAGCGGGCTGTGCAATGCCTCTTTGCTGGCGATGATCAATCACGGTCTGACGCAATCCAATGAGGCGTCATGGCTGAGTCCAGGAGGCGATTTTGCGTTACTGACGCTGTTGATGCTGGCGACGCGCGTGGTTTCTCAAACCACGTTTATGGCGCTGGGACAAAAGGTGAAGGCGCGCTTGCGCAGCGAGCTGGTGCAAGACGTCAGCGAAACGCGCTGGCTGCTGTTGGAGAAAGCGGGGATGGCAAGAACGCTGTCGGTGCTGACACAGGATCTCGATACGCTGGTGGTGTTTTTCGTCAATCTGCCCAATCTGCTGATTTTCGGCGCCGTTATCGTTGGCTGCCTGGTTTACCTTGGCAGCCTGTCATTGAGCGTACTGGCGCTGGCATTGGCGGTGATTGTCTGCGGCAGCCTGGGCTACCGCGCCGCGCACGGCCCCGCGATGCGTTTGTTGCGCCGATCGCGTCAGCGCGAAGATACGCTGATTCAGCAATGCAAAAAATTGTTTGACGGTGCGAGGGAGTTTCGGCTGAACGCGGTGCGCCGTCGTCAATTCGTCAGCGGTGAACTGGCGCAGAATATTGACGCGGTTCGCCGGGAGAGAACCCGCGGTTACGTGTTGTACGGTTTGGCGAGCAGTTGGGGAAGCGCGCTGTTTTTCGCTTTCATCGGCCTGGTGTTGTTCAGCTTGCGTGACGGGCTGTCTTTGGACGAACGGGCGCTTACCGGCTATATCATGGTGTTTCTGTATATGATTGTGCCGGTCGAAGGGCTGTTATCCGCGCTGCCCACCCTGGCCGGCGCGCGGGTGGCCATGCAGCGGGTACAGTCGCTGCGCGCGCAACTCAGGCCCGAAGTTCCACAGCGCCATTTTACGCCACCCCCTTTTGCTTCGTTGGCGTTGGATAATGTCCGTTACCAATATCAGAACGAAGAAGGGGAACATTTCACCCTTGGCCCGCTGAATATGCACATTGCGCCCGGTGAACTCATTTTTATCGTCGGTGGCAACGGCAGCGGCAAGACGACGTTGGCGAATCTGCTGGTGGGAATTTACCCGCCTGATCACGGCGCGATTTTGCTTAACGGCGAGCCGATCAGTGACGATCTTCTGGAAATATACCGCCGACATTTTTCGGTGGTGTTCAACGACTTCTTTCTTTTTGACGATGTGGCGTTTGTCACTGAGCGCACGCAACAGCAGGTCGAACATCTGCTGCGCCTGCTGAAGTTAAGCCATAAAGTCAGTTTTTCCCGCGGCCGTTTTTCAACAATCGCGCTCTCTCAGGGGCAGAGAAAACGGCTGGCTTTACTGCAGGCGTGGTTGGAAGAGCGTCCGGTTTATCTGTTTGATGAGTGGGCCGCCGATCAGGATCCGGAGTTTAAGGCTGTGTTTTACCTTGAACTCTTGCCGATGCTGAAGGCCGAAGGCAAAACGGTTATTGCGATTACTCACGACGATCGCTATTTCTACCTGGCGGATCGCATCATCAAGCTGGAATCGGGGCAGGTGGTCCCATCGACGCGTGGCGCGCCGTCATGATGCTCATCGTTTTTACCCAGCACGATATTTGGCTTTTCCCCTCATGTTTGATGATTCGCCCCGGCTTTCCTCTGCGAAGTGAACGCGGTGATAGTGTACTGTTGTCCGCGGGTAAGGTAATTTGCTGATGGCAATGATGACTGACGCGGGGGCCAACGGACATGAACGAAAGAATCGACTACCACATCGAGAAATACCATTTCGCGCCGCTGGATGAGGCCCCGCGGCTCGCGCACCAGTGGAGCGAGGTGTTGAACGAGTGCCGCGAGACGCAGGCCGGGGCGGAAGAGCGTCTGCGCATTGCGCTGCTCAATGTGGACTACGTGACCAGTTTTGAATTGCCGTTTCGCTTATTGCTGGTGCGGGCACCGCAGCTGATTGCCGGCCTGCGTGATGAGTTGTCGATCAGTCAAAAAAATGTGGTGTTCAACGGCAAGCGCTTTGGCTGTGTCTACAGCCTGAAAAGCGATTTGAGCGGCGTGCCGGAGGCTTTCCAATACGGCCTGTCGACCCGTATTCACCGAACATCTGCGTCGGGCGTGGATGCGCTGCCTTATCGGGAAATTGCCAAAGCGCTCAAGGCGCCGCGTGAGCGGCTTAAGCTGGCGCTGGAGCAAGGGTTGCCGGTGACGGCGCTGGATGGCTTGTTTTGGTTCGGCATCCAGCGCATTGCTGCCGAGGTGCGCAGGCTAAGAAAAACTGGCATGGCGATCGTGACGGCGGAAACGGAGATCTTCGACACCCTGACCGGCACGACGCGCAAGGTCCCTGTGTACCGCCTGGCCGAGAGTTAAACGCCGTTTCCGCACCGAGGAGGTTCAAACCAAAAACCTCCTTAGGGAATGCGCGGCTTACCGATAGGCTTCATTACGCGCGATCGTGTATTTGCCGCTGCCCAGCAGCAGAATGGCGAGCCCGCCCATAAAGAACACCAGTTCGTTTTCAATGCCCCAGGCGCCGACGTCAGTGACGCTGAACACCTTGCCGGTGCCCACCATCAAAAATGCCACCACCAGCGTAAAGGCGTAAACCAGCGCGGCGGGGCGGGTGAACAGTCCCAAAATGATCAGTATCGGCGCCAGGATCTCCCCTACATACACGCCGTAGGCGATGAAGGCGGGCAGCCCCTGTTCCTGCAACGCACCGGCAATCCAGCCGACGCCGTGCTGAATTTTCGCCACGCCGTGAAACAGCATCAGTCCGCCAAAGGTCAGTCTGAGTGCCAGCTTGCCGGCGTCCGGACGATCAAAAAGGCGCGTGAACACTGCATTCAATGACTTAACCATGGCCCTTCCTCCTGAATAGGAATGATTTTCAATCAATATATCAATAAGGTGAATGCGAAAGATGTTCTGGATCAGTAAAACGGCGGACTTTACGCCGAATCACCGGGTGAGATTTAGCGGGCGCTTCACACGGCAACGCAGGCTGTCCCCGCGACCCAAATCGCGGTAAAATGCAGCAGTTCACCTTATCGCACGTCATCAGGCCGTCGTACTCGCTATGAAAATGCGCAAACCCCGTCGTCCGCCCGGGCGGTGGATTTATTACATCCTGCATGAAGACATGCTGTGGCCCTGCCCGGTCAAATGGGAGTGGGAGAGCGGCTATAACGCCTGGCTGCCGTTTTATTATTCCCCTACGCTGGAATTCGTCGCCGGCAACCCCGCTCGCGCCACCAAGGTCAGCAGCGGCCGGCGCTAAGCGCGCTGCCCGCCTTGCCGCCCGGCATCCGCTCACCTAAGATCATTGCATCACCCACAGGTTTCCGGGAGCGCCCATGTCTACTCTGTTTCGCACGTTTCTTTGCGGCGCGGTGGCGTTGCTGCTGCTTGCGGGTTGTCAGCAGACGGCGCATCGACCGGCGCCGCCGCTGCAGGCGCAATTGGATCACATCGCTCTGATGCTGGCCGGCGGGCATTTCCTGCGCGTGGACTGCGGGCGCAGCGACGTGCCGGACGACGTGAAATTGCAACGCACCGCGATGCGTGCGGCGCAGCATCGCGGCTGGGATACGCATGCGGTAGGGTATCGACAGTTGCCGACGCTCACCCAGGCGCGTTACCTGACTCTGCAGCAGGACAATCAGCTGCTGACGGACAAATGCGCCACGCTCAGCCGCAGTACCGCGCGTTTTATCGCGGCGGCGCAGGCCGATCAGGAAGACTACATGGAGTAGCGTTGGGTAAGCCTGTCGTGCGCTCGTTACGGGCGCCTAAAAATTCTTTGCAGGATAACGATTTATCGATCATCATTTGAAATGATGTTTCACTTTTATCCATCGAGCCCACCTTGAATCTGTATGCCGCACTGCGTCAGCGCGTGGAAAATACGCCCTGGTACGCCAAACGGAAAAGCTACCGCGTGCTGTTCTGGCGCGAGATCACGCCGCTGGCGGTGCCGATCTTTCTGGAGAATGCCTGCGTTTTGCTGATGGGGGTGCTGAGCACCTTTCTGGTGAGCTGGCTCGGCAAAGAGGCGATGGCCGGGGTGGGGCTGGCGGACAGCTTCAACATGGTGATCATTGCCTTTTTTGCCGCGGTGGATCTCGGCACCACCGTGGTGGTGGCCTTCAGCCTCGGCAAGCGCGATCGCCGGCGTGCGCGGGCGGCGGCACGTCAGTCGCTGGTCTTGATGACCGGCGTGGCGGTGCTGTTGGCGGCGGGCATTCACCTGGCGGGCGAATCGATCATCGATGTGATCGCCGGCGCGGCGTCGCCGGAGGTGAAAGCGCTGGCGCTCTCTTACCTGCAGACCACGGTGTGGAGCTACCCGGCGGCGGCGATTGCGCTGATCGGCAGCGGCGCGTTGCGCGGCGCGGGTAATACCAAGATCCCGCTGCTGATCAATGGTGGCATGAATATCCTCAATATCATCATCAGCAGCATCCTGATTTACGGCATGCTCGGCTGGCACGGGCTGGGCTTTGTCGGCGCCGGGCTGGGGCTGACGATTTCCCGCTATATCGGCGCCATCGCCATCCTCTATGTGCTGGCGATCGGCTTTAATCCGGCGCTGCACATTACGCTGAAAAGTTATTTCACGCCGCTCAAGATGAGCATCCTGTGGGAAGTGTTGGGGATCGGCATTCCCGCCAGCGTCGAATCGGTGCTGTTCAACGGCGGCAAGCTGTTGACGCAGATGTTCGTCGCCGGCATGGGCACCAACGTTATCGCCGGCAACTTCATCGCCTTCTCCATCGCTTCGTTGATTAACTTGCCGGGCAACGCATTGGGATCGGCCTCGACCATCATCGTCGGTCGGCGGCTCGGCAAGGGCGAGATCGGTCAGGCGGAGCGGCAACTGCGCCATATTTTCTGGCTATCGACCCTTGGGCTGACCGCCATCGCCTGGGGCACGGCACCGCTGGCCGGGGTATTCGCCGCGTTTTATACCTCGCAGGATGATGTGAAAACGGTGGTGAAAACCCTGATTTGGCTCAACGCCGCCTTTATGCCGATCTGGGCCGCTTCATGGGTGTTGCCTGCCGGGCTGAAAGGCGCGCGCGACGCCCGCTTTGCCATGTGGGTGACGATGCTCGGCATGTGGGGCTGCCGTGTGGTGGCTGGCTATGTGCTGGGTATCGAACTGGGCATGGGCGTGGTGGGTGTCTGGTTGGGGATGTTCTTCGATTGGGCGGTGCGCGGCGCCTTGTTCTACTGGCGCATGATCAGCGGGCGCTGGCTGTGGAAATATCCGCGGGCCAAACGCCGGGAGGCCGAGTAACGTCGGCCGCGGGGCACCGGCGAGATGGCCTCAGTATAAAAGCGTCATCGCGCTGAAGAACAACAGCGTCAACGCGATAATGATGACGTTTTGCGTGGCTTTGCGCACCAGTCTGCTGGCGCTCAGTCGGCTGTCGATGACGTAGAGCAGCGGCACCATCAGCAGCACGTAGGCGAACATCAGCATGGCGGTAAAGGGTTGCAGGTTCATTTATGCTTCTCCTGTACGTCATCATGGCCGACTAGGTGCACCAGCACCGCCTCCGTCTGATGGGCCAAGCCAATAAAGGGCGGGGCGACAGGGGGATCCGCTGCGAACGGCAGGCCGGCGCGCCGCGTGTTCACCGCCGCTTGCAGAATTTTCTTTCTATGCTTCCGAGTATGGTCGACCATGCGCCTCCGAATAAGGCCGCCCGCAGGCGGCTGATCGTAGTATTACCATTAAGCTGGAGTAGGATTGCAGGCCGCTGCCGGGGCCATGCATTCATAATATTGCGAATGATAACCATTATCAATAATGAAAGTGAAAAAATTAAGGGTATTGCGAGAGGGGTGTCAGCGGGGAGGGAAAAGAAAAAGCACGCCTTGCGGCGTGCTTTGCGAGGTACTAACGGCGGTGGTTACTTCTGATCGGGCAGGGCGTAAGCGATCACATAGTCGCCCAGCTTGGTGCCGAAGGAACCGTGGCCACCGGCGTAGATCAGCACGTACTGCTTGCCATTGACCTCATAGGTCATCGGCGTCGCCTGGCCGCCGGCCGGCAAGCGTGCTTCCCACAGTTTTTCACCGTTGGTCACGCTGAAAGCGCGCAGGTAGTTGTCAGCGGTGGCGCCGATGAAGAACACGTTACCGGCGGTGGTTACCGGGCCGCCCAGCATCGGCATGCCCATTTTGAACGGCAGTGGCAGCGGTGAGCTGTCGCGCACGGTGCCGATGCGTTTTTTCCACACGATGTCGTTGGTTTTCAGATCCACGGCGGAAATGTAACCCCAGGCCGGCTGTTTGCACGGCAGGCCGAACGGTGACAGGAACGGGTTCAGGGTAACGCCGAACGGCACGCCATATTGCGGCTGTACGCCGGACTCGGTGCCGCTGCCGCCTTTGTCGCCTTCCGGCGGCTCAATCGGGTTGCCTGGGCCGCGCGGGATCAGTTTGGAGACGAACGGCAGCGCGATCGGGTTGGCGATGGCGATTTCGCGATCGGTATCGACGGCCAGGCCGCCCCATTCGAACATGCCCAGGTTACCCGGGAACACCAGCGTGCCCTGCTCGGAAGGCGGGGTGAAGGTGCCTTCATAACGCAGGCTGTGGAACATCACGCGGCAGACCAGTTGGTCATAGATGGTCGCGCCCCACATGTCCGCACCGGTCAGCTTCTTCTCAGGACGGAAGGTCAGCTCGGAGAACGGCTGGGTCGGTGACAGGCGGTCGCCTTTGGCCGGGCCCTGAGGTACCGGTTTCTCCGGCGCCGGCACCACCAGCTCGCCGTTGGTGCGGTTCAGCACGAAGATGTTGCCGGTTTTGGTCGGCACATAGATCACCGGCACTTTTTTACCGCTCTTGTCGGTAATGTCCGCCAGGGTCGGCTGCGCCGGCACGTCCATATCCCACAGGTCGTGGTGGACCGTCTGATAGAACCAGGCCAGTTTGCCGGTGGAGGCGTTCAGCGCCAGCAGGCCGCTGGCGTAGCGCTCCATTTCCGGGGTGCGGTTGCCGCCCCAGATGTCCGGCGTGGCGACGCCCATCGGCAGATAGACGATATCCAGCTTGGCGTCATAGGCGGCCGGCGCCCAAGAGTTCGGCGAGTTCGGCACGAAATGGTGCTCGTCCGCCGGGATGGCGTTCGGATCTTTCGCGCCCGGATCGAAGGCCCACAGCAGCTTGCCGCTGTTGATGTCGAAGCCGCGGATCACGCCGGAAGGCTCACGGTTGGAGTAGTTGTCGGTCACGGCACCGGCAACGACGATCACGTTATCGGTGATCACCGGCGGCGAGGTCGGCTCGTAGTGGCCCGGCGTCGCATACGGCATGTTGCTCTGCAGGTTCAGCTCGCCGTTGTTGGCGAAGCCCGGGCACGGTTTGCCGGTTTCGGCGTCCAGCGCGAACAGGCGGCCGTCGTTGACCGGCAGAATGATGCGGCGTGCGCACATCGCCGGTGCGGCATCGCCGGCGGCGCCCGCGGCTGCAGCGGTTTCGTGGTAAGACACGCCGCGGCAGGTGATGTGCTGGAAGGTCGGGTTGTACTTCAGCTGCGGATCAAATTTCCACTTTTCTTTACCGGTGGCGGCATCCAGCGCGAACAGCTTCTGGTGCGGCGTACACATGTAAAGGGTATCGCGGATCTTGATCGGCGTGACTTCGTTGGTGATCTCACCCGGATCGTTGGCGGTCTTCAGATCGCCGGTCTGGAAACGCCAGGCTTCTTGCAGCTGGCCAACGTTTTTGTCGTTGATCTGGCTCAGCGGCGAGTAACGGGTGCCTTCCTGGGTGCGGCCATAGGCCGGCCAGTCGGCGCCGGTGGCGTCTTTCGGCTGGACCTGCGCGGCGTCGAGGGTGCCGTTGATCTCTTGCGGATCGTTGAATACGGCATAGGCCAGTGCGATGACGGTGATCGCCAGCGCCGCGCTCAGCGCACCGTAGGCGAATTTGCCGTTGGCGACCAGCTTACGGTAGATAAACGGCAGCACCAGCCACAGGCCGAAGAAGAAGGTGACGTCCAGGCGCGGCGTCAGCGCCCAGAAGTCCGGGCCGACTTCCCACAGGGCCCAAATAGTGGTGCCCAGCAGGAACACCGCGTACAGCAGCAGCGCGGTGGCGCGGCGGCGGAACAGCAGCCAGGAGGTCGCCAGCAGCACCAGCCCGGCGATGATGTAATACAGCGAACCGCCCAACTTGGCCAGCCAGATGCCGCCGCCGAGCAGATAAAGCCCGCTCAGCGCGGCAAACAGCGCCGTTATGACGATAAGCGGCGATAGTGACGCTTTATTTTGCATAGCAATACCCTTACCAAAAATGAAAGTCCCCGATTTAGAGATTAAGCCAAATCGGAAAAAACACGCGGTTTCTCCCTATTATTTCAGCGGGAAGCCGCTAGGGTGACGTAAAACCCATCCCGTCTTTTAACCTTAAGGTGCTTTGCCTTATTCAAAGCGGTAAGACAAGGTGGCGCCGCCACCCCAGTTGCGACCCGGCGCCGGCTCGAAATAGCGGCCATTGCCTTCGTTGACGATCACCGAACCGACGTAACGGCGGTCGAAAATATTGTCCACCCGGCTGAACACGTCCAGCGCCCAGCGGTTCCAGGTAAAGCGATAACCGGCGTTTACGCCGGCCACGGTGTAAGAGGGGGCCTGCGCGCTGTTGGCGTCGTTGGCCTGAATGTCGCTCATGTAGCGCAGTTCCGCGCCGGCGTGCCAGCCTTCCGGCGGTGCAAAGGCCAGCGAGGCGTAGCCCATGTTGCGGGCGATGCCTGGCAGGTGATTGCCGGCGGGGGTACAGCCGGATTTACCGCACATTTCGCTGCGGTAGGTGGCGTCCAGCAGCGTCCAGGCCATATGCAGGCGCCAGTCCAGCGCGAACTCTTGATCCAGCGCCAGCTCCAGGCCGCGCCGCCGGGTTTTGCCGGCGTTGGCGTAGCTGGTGCGTCCGCCGCTGCTTTCCGCCACCACCAGCTCGTTGTCGGTATCGGTCTGGAACAGCGCAGCGCTCACCAGGCCGTTGCCGAGGCGCAGCTTGCTGCCCAGTTCGACGGTATCGCTGGTGGACGGCTGCAGGCCGATATTGAGGCCCGTCTGGCCGTCGGGGCGGTAGGAGAGTTCGTTGATGGTCGGGGTTTCAAAGCCGCGGCCGGCGGAGAGATAGACGTTCCACGCCGGATTGATCTTGTAGTTGAGCGAGCCCATCGGCAGCCACTGGTGGTAGCGTTTGCTGCCGCTGTCGTCGCCGTTGCGCGGCGTGATGTAATAGTCGGTCGAGTCGAAGCTGACGGTGCTGTAGCGCAGGCCGGCGTCCAGCGTCCAGCGCGGCGTCAGTTGCCAGGAGGTTTGCAGGTAAGGATCCAGGTTCCAGATACGGTTCTTCTCGTTGCGCCGCTGGTCGCCTTTCTCGCCGTAGTCCACAGTGCCGTCTCGCAGAATAAAGTTTTCGAACCCCTGGCGGCGTTCGGTCATGGTTTCATAATCCAGACCGCCGATCAGTGTTACCGGTAACGATGCGAGAGTATCCTCATGCTTCCAGCGAGTGTCAATGCCCTGATATTTTCTTTCCAGCACGATCACCCCGCCGGCGTGGGTGGGGTTGAGCTGCGGCCCCATCGGGATCGATTGGTACTGCGTGGTGTGGCGTTCGCCGTGGTAAGCGGTCAGCGTCAGTTCGTCGCGCTCGCTCATCTGGCGCTGATAGCGCAGGCCGGCCTGGGTCTGATCGAGCGACTTGCGGGTGTTGTATTGATCCGCGCGCGGCGCCTGGCGCGGGTTTTCCTTCCACTCTGCCTCGGTCAGGCCGCCCGGATCGCCGGCATCGATTGAGACGCTGTTGAACATCAGCGTCAGGGTGCTGACGTCGTCCAGCCGCACACCGAGCTTGCCGTTGCCGAGGTTTTTCCGCGCGGCGCTGTGATCGCGGTAGCCCTGAGTGGTGAAGCGGGTGCCCGAGATGGCGTAGTTGACGTCGCCGGCCTGGGTACCGTCGCCGGTGGCGCCGGTCGCTTTCACCCCATAGCGCCAGGTATTGTCGCTGCCGAAATAGCCGCCGGCCTCCAGCGTTGGCGGCTGGGTGCCGGTCTGGGTGTCAACGTAGATCACCCCGCCCGAAGCGTTGCCGTACAGAGCGGAATAGGGGCCGCGCAGCACCTCGATGCGCTCGACGGAGTTGATGTCGATGTTGGAGGTTTGTCCCTGGCCGTCGGGCATGGTGGCGGGAATGCCGTCGACGTACATGCGCACCCCGCGCACGCCGAACATCGATCGGCTACCGAATCCGCGTATCGACAGCTGCAGATCCTGCGCATAGTTTTGCCGGTTTTGGAGCTGCAGGCCCGGCACGCTGCCGAGGTTTTCCGACAGGTTAATCTGCGGTGCGGCGTTGCGCAGGTCCTGGCCGTCGATCACGCTGACGGACACCGGCGATCCCAGCTCGGTCAATCCGGTGGGTTGCGCCATCACCACCAGGGTGTCGCTTTTCTCTTCATTATTTTCTGCCGCCAGCGCCTGACTGGCAAACATGGGATGTAGCAATAGCATTGCAGCCGGGGTAAGCACGGCGCTTTTCTTATTGGTCATGGAATAAATCTGCCACTGGTATTGAAAGGGAATTGCAGGTCGATTCAGAGTTAGCCATCTGTCGCTCCATCTACATGACGCTAAACGAAAAGGGTAAGGCATCCTGATATCAGTATAGAGTATCTTGGGCAGGAACGTTCCCGCAAAAACTCCGGTCCCAGCGACGGTTAACGGATTCATGAGCCTGGCTCATAAGCTCAAGCGTATTTCGCCCCATAGTCATGGCGGCAGTCGCGTTTTACAGTCACCACACCGGAACGGCTCCGCGTCACGCGGGGCCGGTATCAATCAGTGGGAGAGTGAAGATGCAAACACGCAAATTGGGGCGCGAAGGGCTGGAAGTCTCGGCGTTGGGGTTGGGCTGTATGGGACTGAGCTTTGGCTACGGCCCGGCCACCGACAAACGGCAGGCGGTCGATCTGATCCGTGCCGCGGTTGACGAGGGCGTGACGTTCTTCGATACCGCCGAGATTTATGGTCCGTTCACCAACGAGGAATTGTTGGGCGAAGCGCTGGCGCCGGTGCGCGACCGGGTCGTCATCGCCACCAAGTTCGGTTTCGATCTGCCGCAGCCGGCGGGGCAGCAGGTGTTGAACAGCCGTCCGGAGCATATTCGCCAGGCGGTGGAAGGCTCGTTGAAGCGCCTGCGGATAGAGACGATCGATTTGCTGTATCAGCACCGTGTCGATCCTGAGGTGCCTATCGAGGAGGTGGCCGGTACGGTGCAGCAACTGATTCGCGAAGGGAAAGTGAAGTATTTCGGCCTGTCGGAAGCCGGCGCGCAAACCATTCGGCGAGCTCACGCGGTGCAGCCGGTCACGGCGCTGCAAAGCGAATATTCGCTGTGGTGGCGCGAGCCGGAGCGTGAAATCTTGCCGACGCTGGCAGAGCTGGGTATCGGTCTGGTGCCGTTCAGCCCGCTCGGCAAAGGCTTTCTCACCGGCGCCATTACCGAGGACACCACCTTTGACAGCGGCGATTTTCGCAACCTGGTGCCGCGCTTCAGCGCCGAAGCGCGCCGGGCCAATCAGGCGCTGGTGAGCGTGCTGGGGCAGATAGCGCAGCGCAAAGGCGTGACGCCGGCGCAGATCGCCCTGGCCTGGCTGCTGGCGCAACAGCCGTGGATCGTGCCGATCCCGGGAACCACCAAACGCCATCGGCTGCAAGAAAACCTTGCGGCGGCGTCGGTGGTGTTGGCGGCGGACGAACTGGGCGCGATCGAGCGTGCGCTCTCCGCTATCGACGTGATCGGCGATCGTTACCCGGCGCATCTGCAGAAGAACGTCGGGCGTTAAGCCCCGCGTCGCAGCGCCTCAATCAGCAGCGCAAAGGCGGTAGTGTGTTGCCTGCGGCTTGGATAATAGAGGTAATAACCGGGAAACGGCGGGCACCAGTCGTCCAGCGCCATCAGCAACCGACCGTCGGCCAGCGGCTCGGCGACGGTATCTTCCGGCACAAAGGCGATGCCGAGGCCGAGCTGCGCGGCGTCGATTCGCTGGCGCAGGCTGTTGAAGGTCAGTTGCCCCTCCACCCGCACTTTAATCTCCCGGCCATCGCGGGCAAATTCCCAGGCGTACAGCCCGCCGAGGGTGGGCAGGCGCATGTTGATGCAGCGATGGTTTTGCAGCGCTTGCGGCGTAGCGGGGAGGCCGTAACGGGCGAAATAGTCAGGGGAGGCGACGGGCACCATGCGCATGGCCGGCCCGATGCGCACCGCGACCATGTCCTTCGCCACCTGTTCCCCCAGCCGGATTCCGGCGTCGAATCGCCCGGCGACGATGTCGGTCAGGCTGTTGTCGACGGTGATTTCCACGTTGATATCCGGGTAATCGACGAGAAAAGTGCGCAGCACCGGCCACAGTACCGCATCCACCGCGTGTTCGCCGGCGGTGATGCGGATGTTGCCGGCGGGCCGATCGCGCATTTCACCCAGCGCGTTCAGCTCGCTTTCAATCTCCGCCAAGCGCGGGCCAATGCTGTTGAGCAACCGCTCACCGGCCTCGGT
Organism: Serratia bockelmannii; assembly: GCF_008011855.1. Lineage (GTDB taxonomy): Bacteria > Pseudomonadota > Gammaproteobacteria > Enterobacterales > Enterobacteriaceae > Serratia > Serratia bockelmannii. Next base: position 925,487 of record NZ_VOUX01000033.1, on the reverse strand, counting down.
GGGGGCGACGCTGCGAGTGGTGCGCGTGAGCAAGCGCAGCGCCAGGCGTTCTTCCAGGCCGCGAATAGCGTGGCTGAGTGCCGATTGGGAAACCCCAAGCTGCGCCGCCGCTTTGGTGAAGCTGCGCTCCCTGGCCACCATCAGGAAAGCGATCAGATCGTTAAAGTTTTCTTTCAACATACCGGCACCGGAGAGCAAAGTTGGGGCGCTGCCGCGCGTAGATTTATGAATTGAGCTCATAGCTCCTTGCGCATTTTACCCGCTAGTCACCGGAAAAGCATGGCGCTATCTTGGCATCGCTGACTTATAACTATCAGCGTCGGTTGGAAAGCCGACGTGGAGGACACGACAGATGAAAATACAACGCAGCGGTTCTATCCCATCACAGCGCGGTTCGGCGGATTACTTTACCGGGCAGGTACGCATCGATGCCCCCTTCGCCGGTGACGCGCCGGCCAGGGTGGGCGGCGCGACCGTCACCTTCGAACCCGGCGCCCGCACGGCCTGGCATACGCATCCGCTCGGCCAGACGCTGATCGTCACTCAGGGGCGCGGGTGGATCCAGATGTGGGGCGAGAAGACGCAGGAGATGCATCCCGGCGATATCGTTTGGATACCGGCCGACGTCAAACACTGGCACGGTGCGACACCGGACACCGCCATGACCCATATCGCCATCGCCGAAGCGGTGGACGGCAGCCCGGTGACCTGGCTTGAGCCGGTCAGCGAGGCGGAATATCGGCCATAACGCCGATCAGGCCGAGGGGCTCTGTTCGCAAAACCGCAGCCGGTTGCCGAACGGATCGGTGAGGTTCAGCTCTTTGCCCCAGTCGACAATCTCCAGGCCCGGCCGGGCATAGCGATAGTTTTTGGCCGTGAGCTCCCGGTGCAGCGCGTCGATATCGTGCACCGGGATGAAAATGGCGGCGCCGGGCGTGCTGTCGCCGTAGTGTTCGCTCAGGTGCAGCGTCAGCCCGGTGCGGGTCACCTGCATGTACAGCGGTAGGTCTTCGCTGAAGCGGTGCTCCCACGCCAGCGTGAAACCGAGAAAATCCAGATAAAACTCTTTGGCCTTGTCGACGGAAAAGATACGCAGGATCGGAATGGCGGGGGAGAGCGTCATCATTGTTGACCTCACTGTCGCGTTAGCGGCAGCCGATATGGATATCGACCGCGTCGGGGCCGGTATAGGCTTCGAAGTCGGTCAGGAAGCGACGTTCGATTTCCGGGTGTTGCTCGAAGTAGGCCCAGATGGCTTGCCAGCCTTCGATGACCGCCGCCGGCAAGGCGCCTCGGGCCTGGAACACCAGATAGCGGCCAGGTTGGATGTGCAAACCGCTCTGTGCCTCACTGCCGGCGGTGACATCAAACGGCCCGCTGGCGTCGGAGGCGTAGTTGGAGTAGACCCCGTAAACCGGCATGGCGGGCGAGGTGGCGAAAAAGTCTGACCACAGCGCGGGGATTTTAGCCGTCTCGGGCTGGGTTTCGTCCTGATTGGTGGTTCTGATTGTCTGGCCGGCGACGTAAAAATCGGGCAGATGTACCGAGAGGGGCTGCATAGAGGCAATTCCTTTTAACCGCTGAAAAGATGCCTAAAGGTAGCAAAGGCTCCCCAAAACCGCCAGACAGGGCCCCCGCAGGCGCGGGGGGCCCTCACATCAGGCGCCCAAACCGCCGAGGCACAGGTATTTGATTTCGAGATAGTCCTCGATGCCGTATTTTGAGCCTTCGCGGCCCAAACCGGAGTGCTTCATGCCGCCGAACGGCGCCACTTCGGTGGAAATCAGCCCTTCGTTGATGCCGACAATGCCGTACTCCAGCGCTTCGGCCACGCGCATCACCCGGCCGATGTCGCGGCTGTAGAAGTAAGCGGCCAGGCCGAACGGCGTGTCGTTGGCCAGTTCGACGGCGTCGGCCTCCTGGCTGAAGCGGATCAAGGGCGCCACCGGGCCGAACGTCTCCTCACGGAAGATTTTCGCCGTGCGCGGCACATCGGTCAGGATAGTCGGGGTGAAAAAATTGCCGCCCAGCGCGTCAGGCTTGCCGCCCAACAGCACCGAGGCGCCGTGCTCGACGGCGTCGGCGATATGCTCGCGCACTTTCTCCACCGCGTCCGAGTTAATCAACGGGCCGATGGTGACGCCATCATCCAGGCCGTTGCCGACTTTCAGCTTGGCGACGGCGGCTTTCAGCTTGGCGGCGAACGCATCGTATACGCCGTCCTGCACCAGAAAACGGTTGGTACAGACGCAGGTCTGGCCGGCGTTGCGGTATTTTGAGGCGACCGCGCCGGCCACGGCGGCGTCCAGATCGGCGTCATCAAACACGATAAACGGCGCGTTGCCGCCCAGCTCCATACTGGTTTTCTTGATGGTGGGCGCACACTGGGCCAGCAGCTGCGCGCCGACTTCGGTGCTGCCGGTGAAGGAGAGTTTGCGCACGTCCGGGTTGGCGGTGAGTTCGCCGCCGATGCCTTTGCTGGGGCCTGTTATCACGTTGCATACCCCGGCTGGCAGCCCGGCGCGCTCCGCCAGCACGGCGATCGCCAGCGCCGAGAACGGGGTCTGGCTGGCGGGGCGGATCACCCCGGTGCAGCCGGCGGCCCAGCCGGGGCCGGCTTTGCGGGTGATCATCGCCGCCGGGAAGTTCCACGGGGTGATGGCCGCGAACACGCCGATCGGCTCTTTTTGCACGATGATGCGGCGACCGGCCTGCGGCTGCGGAATGGTGTCGCCGTAGACCCGTTTGCCTTCTTCGGCGAACCATTCGATAAAGGAGGCGGCATAGGCGATTTCACCGCGGCTTTCGGCCAGCGGTTTGCCCTGTTCCGCCGTCATGATGCGCGCCAGATCTTCCTGATTTTCCATCATCAATTCAAACAGCCGCCGCAGCTTGCCGGCGCGCTCTTTGGCGGTCAGCGCGCGCCAGGCGGGCAGCGCTTTTCTGGCGGCGGCGATGGCGCGAGCGGTTTCTTCGGCGCCGAAGGCCGGTACGTGGCCGACCCGTTCTCCGTTGGCGGGGTTATGAATGGCGATCGAACGGCCTTCCTGGGCCGGCAACCATTGCCCGTCGATGTAGTTGGCCTCGCGGAACAGCGTGGGATCCTTGAGGGTAGCGCAGATGCTGGTGCTCATGAGTCTCTTCCTTCTTTCCTGAGTTCAACAGAGTGGTCTATCCCATACGGCTACCCTTTACCCTAGCAAATTTTGCCGCCGCCGTTTGCCCGCGCGGCAACAAGATGGTCGTTTTCTTTATGCGCACCTTCTGTACAAAAAATATCCTCCGTCGGGCCGATACTGAAAGAGCAGGCATATGACCCTTTTCGATGTAATTAAAAGGAGTGTGCGAATGATGAAATCAGTGGACAGACATCTCGCGGCCTACGGCAGCGAAATGGATTTTTTGGCGTCGAGCATCGCTCTGATGGAATGGCAAGGGCGGCAGATTGACGCCGGGCAGGTGGCCGGCAATATGTCGGAGCAGCAAAGCCGCCTGTTCTTTGCGCGGTTGAATTATTTTCGTCAGCTTTATCAGGCCGCATCGGCGGCCGAACACAGCCTGTAATTTCCGATCCAGCCCCGCCGCAGCGGGGCTTTTCATTTCAGCGGTGCCACACCCCGGTCGCCAGCGTTGCCGGCGAATACTCCAGATTTCGTCCCCGCCACGGCAGCGCTGCCGCAAAACGCCAGGCGCGGCGCACGTCAAACCGCCAATAGCGTTCTGCGCCTTCAACGGCGGGATGCCCCTCCGTTTGCCAGAGGATCTGCGTTTCCCCCTGCAGATGCAGCACGTCGCCGCGTTTAAAATCGATGAACAGCAGCGCCGCCCGCGGTTCGGCCAGCAGATTGCCCAGCGTGTTCATGTAGCGGTTGCCGCGAAAATCCGGCATCCACAGCGTGTCGCCTTCCAGATGGATAAAGCCGGGGCGGCCGCCGCGATGGGAAATATCCACGCCGCCCTGCGCCAGTGCCAGGTGCGAGCCGCTGGCGACGAAGCAGGTGTCCGCGGCGCGGATCAGCGCCTGCGCCGCCACATCCAGCGAGGCTAAATGCTCAACCGGCTGCGGCCGGCTGTCCACCGGGTAGAGTTCGCGGCGCTGAATGTACTGCGGGCAGTTGCCGAAGCTTTGCTGAACGAGGATTTCCACCCGGTTTTTGTCGGTGCGGCTGACGGCGCCGTTGGCGCGGTTGCGCCGCCGGTTGCTGAAATCCAGCCCCAGCGCGCCGACCGGCTTGCCGGGCAGCAACAGCGCCTGGGCGGGATCGTCGCTGCGGCGCGGCGCGCTGATGCGTAAATGCGTGTCGTCCGGCGTGCGTAAAAATCCGGGCGGGCCGGTAAACAGGGTGGCGATGGGCCAGCCTTGTTCATCCAGCGTGGCGACGAACAGGTAGGGCAGCGCGGCGAAAAACGCGCGGTGCTGATCCGGCATCGCGGGGTAGATGCCGCCGCCTACGCCGCCAAACCCGGCCAGCGTCTGTGCGCGCAGCTCATCCGGATGGAACAGTTGCGGGATCATGGCGTCAGCTCGCCGCCGGTTCCGGCAGGGCCGGCATGGCAAAGAAGCCGGGCAGTGCAACGATGCGCGCCGCCCAGCGCCGTATCGCAGGGTAAGGCGCCAACGAAATGCCGCCTTCGGCCGCGACCGCTACGTAGCTGTGGCAGGCCAGATCGGCGATGGTGGGCTGTTCGGTGGCCAGGTAGTCCCGCTCGCTCAGATGCTGTTCCATCTGCGGCAGAAAACGATCGCTGACCGCCCGCGCCGCCTGATAATCCTCCGGCACCGCGAATTGGGCGATCAGTCGGCAAGAGGCCGGGCCGTAGCGAACTTCACCGGCGGCTTTGGAAAGCCAGGCCTGCACCCGCGCGGCCGCCGCCGGCTGTTCCGGCAGCCAGTGACTGTCCGGCGCATAGCGCTTCACCAGATAGACCAGAATGGCGTTGCTATCGGCCAGCGTCAGATCGCCATCCTGCAAGACCGGGATCTGGCCGAACGGATTGAGCCGGCGGAAGGCTGCGCTCTGCCGTACGTCCGCCGAGGCTTCGACCCATGCATAGGGCAGCGCCAGCATACGCAGCAGCAACGCCACGCGATGAACGTGGCCGGAAAGCGGGGTGCCGTAGAGTGTGATGGTGGACATGGCGTTTCTCCTCAGTGCTTTTTGTCAGCATACTCTTGCGCTGAACGAGCGAAATCCGGCAATGTGGAAATTGATAATTTCATTTTTCGGAAGAATCTATGGATCGGTTAGACGAGTTGGCGATCTTCGTGGCGGTGGTGCAGCAAGGCAGCCTGGCGGCGGCCGGGCGCAAACTGCGGCGTTCGGCGCCGGCGATCACCCGGGCGATCGCCGCGCTGGAACAGCGTTTCGGCACCCGATTGGTGGAGCGAACGACCCGGCGGCTGGCGCCCACCGAAGCGGGTATGCGGCTGTTGGAACGCGCGCAACAGCTGCTGCAGGATTATCAGGCGGTGGTGCAGGATACCGCCGAAGCGCAGCTGAGCGGCTTGCTGCGCGTCACTTCGCCGGTGCAGTTCGGCCGCCGCTACGTGGCGCCGGTGGTGATGGCGTTTCTCGATGATTACCCGCAGATGCAGATCGAAATGGTATTGAACGATCGCAATCTCGATCTGATTGACGAAGGATTGGATATCGCGGTGCGCATCGGTCATCTGCAGGACTCTTCGCGCGTGGCGCGGCGGCTGGGGCAGGTCAGCCGGGTGACGGTCGCCAGCCCGGATTATCTGGCGCGTTGGGGGAAACCGCGCTCACCGGCGCAGCTGGCGGAACATGCCACTATCGTCGGCACCCAGCGGCCGTCGCTGCGCGAATGGCGCTTCGGCCCGCAGGAAAACGGCGAGCGGGTGCGATTGACTCCCCGGCTATTGCTGAATGATGTGGAAGCGCAACTGCTGGCGGTGCGCGCCGGCAAGGGCGTCGCCCGGTTGCTCTCGTATCAGGTGGCGGACGATTTGGCCGCCGGTACGCTGGTGCGGCTGTTGACGGATCACGAGCCGTTGCCTATGCCGGTACAGCTGGTGGCGCAGCAGGCGCAGCACATGCCGCTGAAGGTGCGCGTCTTTTGGGATTATGCATTTGAACGGCTCAGCGCCTTGCCGCAAATTCAGCCGGGTGGGCGGGGGAAATAAGCGCAAAAAGTTTCATGGGTTAAACTTTTTCATTATTCATCAGGTTTTATTTTACCGGGCGCGCATTGCTGATGCGCCCGTCTTGACAATAATGTTGCCGGTGCTAATAGTTAATTCACATCTTAAATAATAAACGAAGTTTAATATATGAAACCACTTGCGGGGAGTTATGACAACGGCGCCACGGTGGATAATGAAGCGGCTATTTTGACTTCATTTCAAACCCGCAGTGCGGCTGTTTATAAACAGACGCGCCATGAAAATAATATTGCTTATGGCAACGGCGAACGCGAAACATTGGATTGGCTCTATTCTGCAAAGCAGCATCAGGGGACGTTAATTTTTATTCACGGCGGCTATTGGCAATTCTGCGATAAGGCAGATTTCGCCTTTATCGCCGCCGGGCCGTTGGCGTTGGGTTTTGACGTGGTGTTGGTGGAATATGCGCTCGCGCCGGCGGTGGATCTCGACGAAATATGCCGACAGATCGGTGTGGCGTTGAATGCCATTCAGCGCCGTCTGCCGCCGCACTATGCCTATCCGGTGCATCTGTGTGGCCATTCCGCCGGCGGCCATCTGGCGGCGTTTTGGCAGCAGCATGCGTTGGTGGATGCGGTCTTTCCCATCAGCGGCCTGTTCGAGCTGGCGCCGCTGCAACAAAGCTATGTCAATCGGGCGCTGCAGCTGACTGCGCGGCAAATTGAAACGCTCAGCCCGGCGCGCCACCTGCCGACGCGCGGCAAGCCGCTTACGCTGTATTACGGCGCATTGGAGCTGCCGGAACTGAGAGGCCAGTCGCAACACTATCATGCGGCGCTGCGCCAACGCGGGTTGTCGGCAGAACTGGTCGCGGTGCCCGGCGCCAATCATTTCACCATTCTGGATGCGTTGTTCGCCGCCGACGGCGCGCTGCTTCGCCAACTTAACCACCACGGGAACCACTGACATGCGCGAGATCGTAGAGACCGGGCTGCCGGAGATCGGCCAGCCTTTTTCCTGGGCCACCCGGGGCGGCGGCATGCTGTTTACCGCTCACGGCCCGGTGCGGGCGGACAGCAGCATCGAGACCGGCGCGCCGGAGCGACAGATTGCGTTAACCTTCGATAACCTGGCGCAGACGTTGAAGGCGGCGGGCAGCCACAGCGATAAGGTGCTGCAGGTGATCGTGTATCTTACCGACGTCAACGACGTTAAATGTCTCGATGAGATTTACCGGAAATACTTTAATTATCCTTATCCCAACCGCTCCACGGTTATTGTCGAAAAATTGGTGGTGCCGGGAATGAAAATAGAAATTACCGTCAGCGCCATCGCCTGATTTAATTTCTTCTTAAGTTCGTCTTTATATTAATTCAATAACGAGTTAAGGATGCGTCATGTTTAAACAGATTGCACCTTCCGCGGCCGATCCTATTATGTCGCTGATGGAAGCTTATTTGCAGGACCCCAATCCGCAGAAAGTGAATTTAGGTATCGGTCTGTATTACGACCGGCAGGGAAATATTCCGCTGATGCAGGCGGTCGAGGCCGCCGAGCAGCGGTTGCTGGCGCTGCGTCGCCCGCACGGTTATCCGCCGATCGAAGGTTCGCCGCAGTTCGCTCGCCAGGTGCAGGCGCTGCTGTTCGGCGAGCAACAGGCGGCCGAGATCGCCACGGTGCAGACCGTCGGCGGCTCCGGCGCGCTGAAGCTGGCGGCGGATTTTTTGCGCCACTTTCTGGCGCGCGGTGAAATTTGGGTGTCCGATCCCACCTGGGCCAATCACTGGGCGATTTTCGAAGGCGCCGGGCTGCGGGTGAATACCTATCCCTACTTTGATGAAGCGGCGGGCGGCCTGCGTTTCGCCGCCATGCTCGACGCGTTGGACAGCCTGCCGCCGGGCAGCGTGGTCCTGTTGCATCCTTGTTGCCATAACCCGACCGGCACCGATCTGACGGCGGAGCAGTGGCGCGCCACGCTCGCCGTGCTGCAGCGACGCAGCCTGCTGCCGCTGTTCGATATCGCCTATCAGGGCTTCGGCGACGGGCTGGAGGAGGACTGCTTTGCGTTGCGCGAAGCGCTGAAAACCGATCTGCCGTTTTTGGTCTGCAATTCGTTTTCCAAAAACGTCGCGCTGTACGGCCAGCGTCTGGGCGCGCTGTCGGTGCGCTGCGCCGACGCGGAAAATGCCGCCAACGTCAAAGGCGCGTTAAAAACGCTGATCCGCCGCAGCTACTCCTGCCCGCCGACGCACGGCAGCCAGATCGTGGAAACCCTGCTCGGCGACGCCGAACTGGGTGAACGTTGGCGCAATGAGCTGGCGGAAATGCGCTCGCGCATCAAGCAAATGCGTGAACAGCTGGCCGCCGGGCTGGCGCAGGGTGGCTCTTCGCTGGATCACCGGCGTATTCGCGATCAGCGCGGCATGTTCAGCTATACCGGCCTGAACGAAGCGCAGCTGCAGACCCTGCGGCAGCGCTATGCCATCTATCTGGTCTCGCCCGGCCGCATGTGCCTGCCGGGGCTCAATCCCGGCAACATTGACTATGTGACCGCCGCCATTCTCGACGTCACCCGTACCGCCTAACTCCGCCCGGGGGCACAGCCATGCCACAGATGAATGATTTTGAGCATATCGCCCGCCGTCAGGGCGGGTTGAACAAGCATCTTACCGCCGGGCAGATGTCGATGCTGGCGATCGGCGGCGCCATCGGCACCGGGCTGTTTCTCGGCAGCGCCTACGCCATTCAGATGGCGGGGCCGTCGGTATTGTTGAGCTACCTGATCGGCGGCGTCATTGCGCTGCTGCTGATGGGCAGCCTGGCGGAGATGACCTCCGAACACCCGACGCCCGGCTCGTTCGGCGACTACGCCGAATTCTATCTCGGCCCGCTGTTCGGTTTTCTGGTGCGTTATTCTTACTGGTCCTGTGTGGTGCTGGCGGTGGGTACCGAAGTCACCGCCATCGGCATGTACATGCAGTTCTGGTTCCCGGCGACGCCGACCTGGCCGTGGGTGCTGCTGTTCTCGGCGGCGGTGATCGTCGTCAACGTGATCGGGGTGAAGTCGTTCGGCCAGGTGGAATACGCGCTGTCCACCGTCAAAGTGACGGCGATCGTGGCGTTTATTCTGATCGGCATCGGCATTCTGGCATTCTCGGGCAACCCGGCCTACGGCCTGCGCAACCTGACCGCCGGCGGCTTCATGCCGTTTGGCGTCAAGGGCATGTGGTTCGCGGTGATCGTGTCCATCTTCAGCTACCTGAGCATTGAAATGATTGCGGTGGCCGCCGGCGAGGCGAAAAATCCGGTGATTGCGGTAAAGGCGGCGTTCAAGGGCACCATCGTGCGGCTGTTCATCTTCTACATGCTGTCGATCGCCCTGATGCTGGCCATCGTGCCCTGGCGCCAGTCCGGCACCGGCGAAAGCCCGTTCCTGATGGCGATGAACGTGATCCATCTGCCCGCCGCCGCCGGTATTTTCAACTTTATCGTGCTGGTGGCAGCGCTGTCGGCAATGAACAGCCAGCTGTACATCACCACCCGCATGATGTTCTCGCTGTCGCGTGCCGGGCAGGCGCCGGCGGCATTGGGGCGCGTCAGCCGGCGCGGCATTCCGGTCAATGCGTTGGCGATGTCGTGCATCGGTATCGTGGTGTCCATCGTGCTGAGCCTGGTGGCGCCGGAAACCTCGTTCGCCGCCATGATGTCTATCTCGGTGTATGGCGCCTGCTTTACCTGGCTGATGATTTTCGTCACCCACCTGTTCTTCCGCCGCCGGCATCGGCAGACCCACCTGAAGTTCCGCATGTGGGGCTTTCCCTATACCACCTTGCTCGGCGCCGGGCTGATGGCGGCGCTGATGATCTCGACGGCGTTTACCGAATTCTTCCGCATGACGCTGTGGTTCGGTATTCCGTTCACCTTGCTGCTGGTGGTGGCTTATCACTTCCAGAGCCGCCGCGCGGCTACACCGTCGCCGTTCAAGGCGCCGGAGGTGGAGTAATAAGGGGAGGGGCTGAGGCGCATCTCAGCCCCGGGGATTAAAGCTGGCTTTTCGGGATCAGGTGGTCGCCGAAGCTCAGGCGTTGGCGGCCCGGTTCGATTTCGGTCAGCGGCGCCACTTCGTGCAGCGAGGATTTGCAGCGCTGTACCAGATCCTGATACTCGCGGGTGCCGGCGATCTTCCAGGCCAGCTCCTGTTCGGTCAGATCGCGCAGCACGCGCGCCGGGCTGCCGACCACCAGCTTGTTGGCTTCGATCACCGCCGCGGCTTTGACGAACGCCATCGCGCCGACGATGGTGTTCTCGCCGATCTCCGCACCGTCCATCACCACCGCGTTCATGCCCACCATCGCGTTGCGGCGAATGCGGCAGCCGTGCAGGATGGCGCCGTGGCCGATATGGCCGTCTTCTTCCACCACCGTGTCCTGCTGCGGGAAGCCGTGCATCACGCAGTTGTCCTGAATGTTGGCGCCGTCGCAGATTACCAGGCGGCCAAAATCGCCGCGCAGGCTGGCGTTCGGGCCGATATACACGTGTTTGCCGACGATCACGTCGCCGATCAGCACCGCCGTCGGGTGCACGTAACTGCTTGGGTCAACGACCGGCGTCAGGCCGTCAATCTGATACACAGGCATAGCGTGAGTTCCTTAATATGTAGGGTCGCGCGGCAGGCCGCCGAAGCGCCGATAGTAGCCGGCGGCCGGCGCGGGCAGGGCGCCGATGGTGGTCTCCGCCAGCGCACTGACGTACTCCGTCGCGGCGCGATCGACCTGCTGATAGAGATTGATGCACAGATTACGGGCGATTTGGCCCTCCCACTGGGCGGGCAGCAGCGCGTCCGGCAGCAGCGGATCTTTCAACACCACGCGACGGAAGAAGTGAATCAATAATAGCTTAATCTGGAAACCGCGCAGCGGCGTCAGCGCCGCCGGGTCGACTTCGCGCAGCAGCGCCATCAGCGGCCGGAAGGAGACGATAAACTCGTGATAGCCGGCCGCCACATCGCTGAGCGACCAGCAGTCGGCCACCAGTTTTTGCAGCGTTTGCTCGGAGCGGTTGTAGGGGTAATCGGCGCGAAAGTAGATCACCTGCTCACTGGCGTTCAATTCGCCGAGCAGCGCCGTCACGTCGGTTTGCGCATGGGTGGGGGCGGCCATCAGATTGTTGGCGATCTGCCCGAACCCGAGCCAGCCCAGCTCTTTTTTCAGCCGCGCGCGCGCGTTTTTTTCGGCGCATTCCAGCAGCAACAGCTCCCACTTGCCGTCCCAGGCGGGCTGCTCGCGCAGATAGATTTTCGATTCGGCGTGGCGGAACTGGCGCATTCCCTGCTCGGTCACGCGGTAGAAGCTGCGGCGGCCGATTTTCTCCACCGCCAGCCAACCCTCTTTCTGCAGGCGGAACACCGAGGTGCGCACGAAGCGATCGCCGAAACCGAAGGCCTCCAGCAGCGCGCTCAGGCTGCCGAGCCACACTTCGCCGCCGCGGTGGCTGAGCGCGTCGCCGTACAGCGAAATGATCAGCGAGGTACCGCTGATCGGCTGCGCGTCGACGGCATGGCGAATGAACTCATCCAGTTTATGTTCCATATTTTTCCATGGGTTAGCCTTCGATGAGCCATAACATTACCATAATTTAAGGCGGCGTCATCCGTGACGCCGTCCGCTTCAGCGCGGCCGCAAATCGACCACGCGCTGCGCCTTGCCTTCCGAGCGCGGAATATCGCCGCAGTTGGCGATGCTGACGTCGGTGCTGACGCCCACGATCGATTTGATGTGGTGGCGCAGCTGGTGGCAGATATCGCAACGCTGCTGGTGGCTGAGGCTGAGCGCCGACTCCTTGAGCTCGACGCGCACCGCCAGCGTGTCCAGATGCCCGCTGCGGCTGACCTGCAGCTGGTAGTGCGGCGACAGCTGCTCGAACTGCATGATCTGCTCTTCCACCTGCGACGGGAAGACGTTGACACCGCGAATGATCAGCATGTCGTCGGAGCGGCCGGTGATCTTGCCCATGCGGCGCATCTGGCGCGCGTCGCCCGGCAGCAGCCGAGTAAGATCGCGGGTGCGGTAGCGGATCACCGGCAGCGCCTCTTTGGTCAGGGTGGTGAACACCAGTTCGCCGTGCTCGCCGTCCGGCAGGGCAATGCCGGTTTCCGGGCAAATGATCTCCGGCAGGAAGTGGTCTTCCCAAATGGTCGGGCCACCGCCGCTCTCCAGACACTCCATCGCTACGCCCGGCCCCATCACTTCCGACAGGCCGTAAATATCCAGCGCCTTGATGCCCATGCGGGTTTCGATCTCGTGGCGCAGGGCTTCGGTCCAGGGTTCGGCGCCGAACACGCCGAGCCGCAGCGAGCAGCCGCGCGCATCGCCGCCCATTTTGCGCTCCAGTTCGTCGATCAGCGTCAGGCAATAGGACGGCGTCACCATGATGATGTCGGGCTTGAAGTCGAGGATCAGCTGCGCCTGGCGCTCCGTCTGGCCGCCGGACATCGGGATCACCGTCGCGCCGAGCCGCTCTGCGCCGTAGTGCGCGCCGAGGCCGCCGGTGAACAGGCCGTAGCCGTAGGCGACGTGCACCTTGTCTTTGGCGGTGGCGCCGCCGGCGCGCAGGCAGCGGGCGACGATATCGGCCCAATTATCGATGTCGCGCTGGGTGTAACCGACCACCGTCGGGCGGCCGGTGGTGCCCGAGGAGGCGTGGATGCGCACCACCTGTTCCATCGGCACCGCGAAGGTGTCGAACGGGTAGTTGTCGCGCAGATCCTGCTTGGTGGTGTAGGGGAAGCGCGCCAGATCGCTCAGCTGTTTGAGATCGTCGGGGTGTACGCCGGCCTGGTCGAATTTGCGTTTGTACATCGGCACATTGTCGTAGGCGTGGTGCAGCGTCCACTTCAGACGCGCCAACTGCAACGCTTCAATCTCATCGCGCGAGGCGAATTCGATCGTTTCGAGGGGCTGTGGATTTATTGTCATGGTTAGCCTCAGGGGTCAGACACGCTCAATGATCATGGCGATGCCTTGGCCTACGCCGATGCACATGGTGCACAGGGCGTAGCGGCCGGCTCGCCGTTCCAGTTCAAACAGGGCGGCTAGCGCCAGGCGCGCGCCGCTCATGCCCAACGGATGCCCCAGAGCGATCGCGCCGCCGTTGGGGTTAACCTGCGGGGCATCGTCCGGCAGGCCAAGCTGGCGCATCACCGCCAACGCCTGGGCGGCGAACGCTTCGTTCAATTCGATGACGTCCATCTGCGCCAGGCTCAGCCCGGCGATCTCCAGCACCTTGCGGGTGGCCGGCAGCGGGCCGATGCCCATCAGCCGCGGTTCCACGCCGCAGGTGGCGGTGGCAACGATGCGCGCGCGCGGCGTCAGGCCTTGGCGTGCTGCCATCGCTTCAGAGGCGACGATCAGCGCCGCCGCGCCGTCGTTCAGGCCCGAGGCGTTGCCGGCGGTGACGCTGCCGGGCTGACGGAACGGGGTTTTCAGCGCCTGCAACTGCTCGAAGGTGGTGTCGGCGCGCGGGTGTTCATCCTGGCTGAACAGGGTGACCGCGCCTTTTTTACCGGTGAGGCTGACCGGCGCTATCTCCTGCGCCAGGTGACCCAGCGCCTGCGCCCGGGCGGCGCGCTGCTGGCTGCGCAGCGCAAAGGCGTCCTGATCGGCGCGGCTGATGTTGAACTGCGCCGCGACGTTTTCGGCGGTCTCCGGCATCGAATCGGTGCCGAACTCGGCCTGCATCCGCGGATTGACGAAGCGCCAGCCGAGGGTAGTGTCGTACAGCTGCGCCTGGCGGCTGAAGGCGCTGTCGGCCTTGCCCATCACCAGCGGCGCACGGGTCATCGATTCCGCGCCGCCCGCCAGCAGCAACCCGGCGTCGCCGGCCTTGATGCTGCGCGCCGCCATCGCCAGCGCATCCAGGCCCGAACCGCACAGGCGGTTCACCGTGGTGCCGGAAACGCCGATCGGCACTCCGGCCAGCAGCAGCGCCATGCGTGCCAGGTTGCGGTTGTCTTCCCCGGCCTGGTTGGCGCAGCCGAGGATCACGTCGTCCAACTGCGCCCAATCCACCTGCGGATGGCGTTCCAGCAGCACGCGCAGCGGCAGGGCGGCGAGATCGTCAGCGCGCACCTGGGCCAGCGCGCCGCCATAGCGACCGATCGGGGTGCGCACGCCGTCGCAGATAAATGCCTGATTCATGCCTGATCTCCTAAAATACTGTGGCCGAGGCGGTGCGCGCGGCCGCGGAACCAGGCGACGGTTTTGCCCAGTTGGTTGACGATCTCGACGTCGTACAGCCCGGTGGCTTTGCCTTGGTGGCGCACCGCCGCGCTGGCGGTGAGGCGATCGCCGGCCAGTGCCGGGCGGACGAAATCGATGCTGCAGCCGGAGGCCACCGCCGCCAATCCCTGGCTGTTGCAGGCGTAGGCGAAGGCGGTATCCGCCAGGCTGAACAGCTGGCCGCCGTGGCAGGTCTGGTGGCCATTGAGCATCTGCGGGCCGACGGTCATGCTGACCTGTGCGTACCCTGCATCGACGGCGTCGATATGCATCCCCATCGCCTGAGCGCAGGTATCTTGCTGGAACATCTGTTCGGCGCAGCGCTGAGCCAGCGCGCGCGGCGTATTGGCGGTCATCGTTCGGCTCCTGAGAAAGAGGCGGGGGAAGCGTAGCGGCGCAGCAGTGGCATCGGGCGATAGCGCGCTTCGCCGTAATAGCGTTGCAGGTTTTCCAGCGTCGTCAGAATGTGGCGCCAGCCGAGTGCGGCGCCCCAGGCCAGCGGGCCGCGCGGATAGTTGACGCCGCGCAGCATCGCCAGATCGGTATCTTCGGCGCCGGCGACGCCTTTGTTCACCACGTCGAGCGCTTCGTTGGCCAGCATGGCCAGAGTGCGCATCGTCAGCAGGCCGGGATAATCCGGCAGTTGAATGACCTGCTTGCCGAGGGACTGCAGCAGGCGAATCGCGTTGGCATTGTGTTGCGCGCCGTTTTGCGCAGCGCAGCTGATGGCGATGGCGGAGGCATGCGCATAGTCGGCACAGAGATCGAACAGCACCACGGGCGTTCCACGTTCGTCGGCCAGTTGGCCGGCGGTTTTACCATTGGTTAACATCATTGTAACGTCGTCGATCGTGAGGTACGGGCTGGTCTGGCCAGGTTGTTTGATCGCCCCCGCATTTTCGATCAACAGTTCCGCCAAATCGGCCAGTGAAGACCAGTCGCCGTGCAGCGTGACGCGTTGCGGCGGCGCGGCCTGCGCCGGCGGCGCAAAGGCGATCATCTCTGCGGCGGGCCGTTGCGCGTCGTAGCGGTAGAAGCCGCGGCCGGATTTGCGGCCGAGGCGCCCGGCGGCCACCAGCTCCTGCTGCACCAGTGAGGGGGTGAAACGCGGATCCTGATAGAAGGCCTGATATACCGATTCGGTCACGGCGTAATTGACGTCCTGGCCGATCAGATCGGTCAACTGCAGCGGGCCCATGGCGAAACCGCCGGCGTCGCGCAATACCGCGTCCAGCGTGGCGGCGTCGGCTACCCGTTCCTCCAGCGCGCGCAGGGTTTCGGCATAGAACGGCCGCGCCACGCGGTTGACGATAAATCCCGGCGTCGAGCGGCACACGACGCTCTGCTTACCCCAGCGCTGCGCCAGGGCCTGCAGCGCGGCGAGGGTCTCGGCGCCGGTCTCCAGACCGCTGACGATCTCCACCAGCTTCATCAGCGGCGCCGGGTTGAAGAAGTGCAGCCCGGCCATGCGTTCCGGGTGTTGCAGTGCCCCGGCGATGGCGGTGATCGACAGCGAAGAGGTATTGCTGGCGAACAGCGTCGTGGGCGAGCAGAGCGCCTCCAGATCGCGGAACAGGCCCTGTTTGATGGCCAGATTTTCCGCCACCGCTTCAATCACCAGCGCGCAGTCGGCCAGCTGCTCGAGGGAGTCGGCGCGTTCGAGGCGCGCCAGCAGCGCTTCGGTGGTCGCGGCGTCGGCCTTGCCGCCGTCTACCCGCTGGCGCAGGCGGCGAGCGAGATCGTCGATCGCGCGCTGGGCGGCGGCGGGCGCGATGTCGAACAGCCGCACCGGATGGCCGGCGGCGGCGGCCACCTGGGCGATGCCGATGCCCATGGTGCCGGCGCCGATCACCGCCACCTGGCCGTTAAGAAGGAGCGCGTTCATGGCTATTTCCCGCTGAAGTTTGGCGTGCGTTTGGCAAAGAACGCGCTGACGCCTTCGCGGTAGTCGTCGCTGCGGCCGCCCAATCGCTGCAGATCGCGCTCCAGATCGAGCTGCTGATCGAGGCTGTTGGTGGCCGAGCTGTAGAGGGCTTTCTTGATCAGTCCCAGGCCGTAGGTCGGCTGGGTGGCCAGATGGCGCGCCAGCGTTTGCGTGCGGTCGGCCAGCTCGTCCGCCGGCACCACCTGCCAGATCATGCCCCATTCCAGCGCCTGCTGGGCGCTGATTTTGTCACCCAGCAAGGCCATGCCCATCGCGCGGGCGTGGCCGGCCAGCCGCGGCAGGAACCAGCTGCCGCCGGAGTCAGGCACCAACCCCAGACGGCAGAACGACTGAATAAAGCTGGCGTTGTCGGCGGCGATGACGATATCGCACGCCAGGGCCAACGCGGCACCGGCACCGGCCGCCACGCCGTTGACCGCGCACACCACCGGCTTTGGCAGGGCGGTCAGGCGACGGATCAGGGGATTGTAGAAACGTTCGACCGACAGGCCGAGATCCGGCGCCTGTTGGTCGGCGCTGACGTTGCGATCGTTGAGATCTTGCCCGGCGCAGAAACCGCGCCCGGCGCCGGCGATCAGCAGGCAGCGCACGCTGTCGTCGCGCTCGGCTTGCGTCAATGCTTCGCTCAGTTGGCGATGCATCTCGTCGTTAAAGCTGTTGAGCCGATCCGGCCGGTTGAGGGTCAGCGTCAACACGCCGGCGTCGAGATGGCTGAGAATCAATGCGTTATCCATAAATCAGCGCCCCTGATAGTTTGGCGTACGTTTTTCGAAAAAGGCGGCGATGCCTTCGCGGCGATCGTCGGTGGCGGCCAGGGTGACAAATTGCTGACGCTCCATCGCCAGCCCCTGGCTAAGACCGATTTCCTCGGCCTGTTTCAGCGCCTGTTTGGCGGCGCGCAGCGCCAGCGGCGCCTGACGGCTGATGCGATCGGCAATCTGCTGCGTGCGTTCCAGCGTCAGGGCATCGACGCACACTTCGCTGATCAGGCCAGCCTGCAACGCAGTGCGGGCGTCGATGGCTTCGCCGGTCAGCACCATCTGGCTGGCGCGCGCCTTGCCGACGCAGCGGATCAGGCGCTGGGTGCCCCCGGCGCCCGGCATCAGGCCGAGGGTGATCTCCGGCAGGCCGAAGCGGGCGCTTTCGCCGCCGATAACGATGTCGCAGGCCAGCGCCAGCTCGCAGCCGGCGCCCAGGGCATGGCCGTTCACCGCCGCCAGCAGCGGCTTGCTGAACTGCGCCAGCCGCTGCCACAGCTGCGGACGGCGATCCGCCAGCGCGGCCGGCAGATCCTGCTGTTGCAGTTCGCGCAGATCGGCGCCGGCGGCGAAAAAGCGCGCCGCGCCGGCGATCACCACGGCGCCCACGCCGCTGTCGGCGTCGGCCTGCTCCAGACGGGCAACCAGCTGTTCCAGGCACGGCGTGCTCAGGGCATTACGCGCCTCCGGGCGGTGCAGCGTCAGCGTGACCACGCGGTGCTGCTGTTGATGCAAAATAAACGGGGTATCCATCGCGGCTCCTAGACGTCGAAGTCCAATACCACGCCGTCGCCTTTCGGCCACGACTGGCAGCTCAATACGTAGCCCGCCGCCAGCTGATCCGGCTCCAGGCTGTAGTTGACGCCCATCTCCACCTGGCCGGCCTTCAGACGGCATTTGCAGGTGGCGCACACGCCGCCTTTGCAGGCGTAGGGCAGATCGGCGCCTTGGCGCAGCGCGGCATCGAGAATGCTGTCGTCCTGTTCGCCGATCTCGATATCCAACCGGCGGCCGTCGAGCAGGATCGCCACCCGGGTAGCGTTGCGATCGCCGCTGTGGCGCGGGCGGGTGACCAGGCCGCTGGTGTTGAAGCGTTCGCTGTGGATGTGATTGGCCGGTACGCCGGCCTGCTCCAGCACGGTTTGCGCGTCGTCCATCATCGATTCCGGCCCGCAGATGAAGGCGTGGTCATAGTCGCGGAAATCCAGCAGCGCGCCGCCGATCGCCGCCAGGCGTTCACGGTCGATGCGGCCGCTGAGCAGCGGGCTGTCGAGGCTCTCCTGGCTGAACAGGTACAGCGGCTGAAAACGCTGCGGGTAGCGGTTTTTCAGATCCGACAGCGCCTCTTTGAACATCATTGAACGGCTGTTGCGGTTGCCGTAGATCAGGGTGAAGCTGCTGCCCGGTTCGAGCAGCAGCGTCGCCTTGATGATCGACAGCATCGGCGTGATGCCGGAGCCGGCGGCGATCGCCAGGTAGTTGCCGTGGCGCTCTGCCTGCGGCTGGTAGCCGAAGCGCCCCTGCGGCACCATCACCTCCAGTGCGTCGCCGACTTTCAGCATGCGGTTGACGAAGCCGGAGAAACGGCCCTGATCAATCGCTTTTACGCCGATCTGCAGCAGGCCTTCCTGCGGCGAACTGCAGATGGAGTAGCAACGCCGCAGTTCTTCGCCGTTGACTAGCGCCTTGAGCGTCAGGTGCTGGCCGGGGGTATAGCGGTATTGGTTTTGCAGCTCTTCAGGCACCCGCAGGGTGATGGCTACGGCGTCAGGCGTTTCGCGCTCGATGGCGGCGACGCTCAGGCGATGAAAGACCGTCATGGTGTCAGCGCTCCTATATGCATTTGAAATAGTCGAACGGTTCCCGGCAGTCGCAGCAGCGGTACAGCGCTTTACAGGCGGTGGATCCGAACTCGCTGATCTTCTCGCTGTGGGTGCTGCCGCAGCGCGGGCAGGCGACCGGGCCGTGGGCATGCGGCCGATCGCAGGTGTGGCCCTGCGGGGGCGCTACGCCGTATTGCCGCAGCCGCTCGCGGGCGTCGGCGTTCATCCAGTCGGTGGTCCAGGCCGGGCTGAGGCGAATGTCCACCTGCACCGGGCTGAAACCGGCGGCCGCCAGCCGCTGCTCGATAGCGTTGAGCAAAAATTCGGTGGCCGGGCAGCCGGAATAGGTTGGGGTGAAGGTCACGCGCCAGCCGCTGCCGTCGCGTACCACGTCGCGCACCATGCCCAAATCGGTGATCGACAGCACCGGCAGCTCGGGATCGCTGATCTGCTGCAGGCAGTGCCAAATCTGCGGGATTTCGGCGGGTTGCAAACGAGTGACGTTCATCGCGGCCTCCTACCACTGACTGTTTGGGTAGGCGCGCTGCAGGAACTGCATCTCCGCCAGCAACGGGCCGAGGTGTTCGCTGTGCTGACCTTGCTTGCCGCCGTGACGGAACGCCTGCTCGGCGGGCAGCGCCAGCGTCGCCTGCCGCAGCGTCTCTTCCACCTGCGCTAGCCAGGGGGCCTGCAGCGTGCGCGGATCGACGGCGATGCCTTGTTCCGCCAACGCCAGTTCCAACGCGTCGGCGTGGAACAGCTCGGCGGTAAAGCGCCACAGGTTATCCAGCGACTGTTGGATCTTGCGGTGGCTGATGTCGTTGCCGTCACCGAGGCGGATCATCCAGCCGTGGCTGAAGCGCAGGTGATAATCGGCCTCCTTCAACGATTTGGCGGCGATGGCGGCGATCTGCGCATCGCGGCTGCGGCTCAGCGCCTGGTGCAGCTGTACGTGGTAGGCATCGAGCAGGAACTGACGCACCAGCGTGTCGTTGAAACCGCCGTTCGGCTGTTCCGCCAGCAACAGGTTATGAAACTGGCGTTCGTCGCGGCCGAAGGCCAGGCTGTCTTCGCTGCAGGGCGGCCCGGCCAGTTCGGCGGCGTAGCTCAGGAAGTTGCGCGCCTGGCCGAGCAGATCGAGACCGATGTTGGCCAACGCCAGATCGATTTCCAGTTCGGGCGCGTGGCCGCACCAGGCGCACAGACGCTGGGCGAGGATCAGAGGCGTGTCGCCCTGGCGGAGCAAATAGCTGATGCGCGGATCGTTAACCGTCATGGTCGCCTCTACATGTTCTTGATGCCGTCGGGGATGGTGTAAAACGTCGGATGACGGTAGATCTTGTCTTCGGACGGATCGAAGAACGCGCCGCGATCTTCCGGCTGCGAGGCGATCAGATGGCGCGATTGCACCACCCAGATCGAACAGCCTTCGTTGCGGCGCGTGTAGGCGTCGCGGGCGTTTTCTAGCGCCATTTGGTCGTCGGCGGCGTGCAGGCTGCCGACGTGGCGATGCGCCAACCCTTGTTTGCTGCGGATAAACACTTCATACAGCGGCCATTCAACGTGGCTCATGATCTCGGTTCCTTATGTTGGCTATGCGGCGGAAGCGGCGTTTTTCGCGGCGTGGGCCATGGCGCCGTCGCGCACCCAGGCGCCGTCTTCCCAGGCGCGGCGTTTGGCCTGCAGACGTTCGTGGTTGCATTGGCCGCGTCCTTTGATCACTTCATGCAGTTCGCTCCAGTCGATCTCGCCGAAGCGATAGTGGCCGGCGGCCTCGTCCCAGGTAAGACTCGGGTCTGGCGCCGTCATGCCCAGCGCCTCAAGCTGCGGCACGGTGTTGTCGACGAATTTCTGCCGCAGCTCATCGTTGCTGTGGCGTTTGATTTTCCACGCCATGCTCTGGGCGCTGTGAGGGGAGTCGGCGTCGCTCGGGCCGAACATCATCAGCACCGGCCACCAGAAGCGATCGATAGCGTCCTGCAACATGGCACGCTGCGTGTCGCTGCCGTTGGCCATCGCCATCACCGCCTCGTAGCCCTGGCGCTGGTGGAAGCTTTCTTCTTTGCAGATTTTCACCATCGCCCGCGCATAGGGGCCGTAGGAGGCGCGGCACAGCGCTACCTGGTTGACGATGGCGGCGCCGTCGACCAGCCAGCCGATCACGCCGATATCCGCCCAGTTGAGCGTGGGGTAATTGAAGATGGAGGAATACTTCATCTTGCCGTCGAGCATCTTTTGGTAGATGTCCTGGCGCGAACAGCCGAGGGTCTCGGCGGCGCTGTAGAGGTACAGACCGTGGCCGGCCTCATCTTGCACTTTGGCCAGCAGCACCGCCTTGCGGCGCAGCGTGGGGGCGCGCGTCAGCCAGTTGGCTTCCGGCAGCATGCCGATGACTTCCGAGTGGGCGTGTTGGCCGATCTGCCGAATCAGGTTCTGACGGTAGGCGTCCGGCATCCAGTCTTTGGCCTCAATGGCGATATCCGCCGCGATCTTGTCGTCGAAATGCTGCTGATATTGTGCGTCAGTTGTCATGCTCGCCTCTTGGTGATTCGTGTTTTTCACATTAGATATAAAAATGTGAATCACTTTAACTAACCATAAGGCTACAAACTGATAACAAAAAGATCAAACGAGATTCATGTGGTTTTGCGAGTTCACTCACAAGGTTTTTTGTTATTTTATTGATTTAATTTGATAAATAAAACCATCAATTCCGTATTAATGACAGGGTAAGCGGCTTGAAAACGGGTTTTGTTCTGTTTTTGTTAAAATTTGATTTGGCGTTGACTGGCATTTATGTGATACGTAATTAAGCTGTAGGGTGAAAATTTATGAATTTTGGAGGGCACATGCAGCAGTTACACAGTTATCTATCTGGCGCCTGGGTGTATGGGCAGGGAGAGGGCCGCGAGATCCGTCACGCCGTGACCGGCGAAGCGCTGTACCAGGTCTGCTCCGACGGCCTGCCGTTAGCGGCGAGCCTGAGCTATGCCCGCAGCCACGGCGGCCCGGCGCTGGCGAACATGACATTCCAGCAGCGCGCCCAGATGCTGAAAGCGGTGGCGAAACACCTGCTGGCGCATAAAGAGGCGCTGTATCAGATTTCCTATCAAACCGGTGCGACGCGCAGCGACGGCTGGGTCGATATCGAAGGCGGCATCGCCACGCTGTTCGCCTATGCCGGCATGGCCGGCCGCGATCTGCCGGATGATACGCTGTGGCCGGAAGACGAGTTGATCCCGCTGTCGAAACAGGCGCAGTTCGCCGCCCGCCACGTGCTCACTTCGCGCCCTGGCGTGGCGCTGCACATCAACGCCTTCAACTTCCCGTGCTGGGGCATGCTGGAAAAACTGGCGCCGACCTGGCTGGCGGGCATGCCGGCCATCATCAAGCCGGCCACCGCTACTGCGCAGCTGACGCAGGCGATGGTCAGGCTGATCGTCGACAGTGGGCTGGTGCCGGAAGGGGCGCTGCAGTTGGTTTGCGGCGGCGTCGGCGACATGTTTGCGCACCTGGATTATCAGGATGCGGTGACTTTCACCGGCTCGGCGCAGACCGGGCAGCGGCTGCGTGCGCATCCGCGCCTGCTGGAAAAATCGATCGCCTTCACCATGGAGGCGGATTCGCTCAACTGCTGCGTGCTGGCGGAGGACGTGACGCCGGAGATGCCGGAGTTTGCGCTGTTCATCAAAGAAGTGTGCCGTGAAATGACCGCCAAGGCGGGGCAGAAATGTACTGCGATCCGCCGCATCATCGTGCCGGCGGCGCAGGTGACGGCGGTGCGTCAGGCCTTGTTGCAGCGCCTGGCGGGGGTGACGGTGGGCGACCCGCAGCTGGAGCCGGTGCGCATGGGGGCGTTGGTCAGCCACGAGCAGCGTGAGGATGTGCAAAGCAAGGTAGAGTTCCTGCTGCGCAACGGCTGCGAACCGCTCTGTGGCGCGGCGCTGGATAAGCTGGAGATCCTGGGCGACGGCGCGCGCGGTGGGGCGTTTTATCCACCGACCCTGCTGTATTGCGCCGATCCGTTCACCCATCAGGCGGTGCACGGCACCGAGGCCTTTGGGCCGGTGGCAACGCTGATGCCGTATGCGGATACCGAGCAGGCGATCGCATTGGCGTTGCTGGGGCAGGGCAGCCTGGCGGGATCGCTGGTGACCGCCGATCCGACGTTGGCCAAGCGCTTCATTCGCGCGGCGGCCTGCGCCCACGGCCGAATGCTGATTTTGGATGAACAGGCGGCGGCGGAGTCCACCGGCCACGGTTCGCCACTGCCGATGCTGGTACACGGCGGCCCGGGGCGCGCCGGTGGCGGGGAAGAGCTGGGCGGACTGCGTGCGGTGAAGCACTATATGCAGCGCACGGCGATCCAGGGCAGCCCGGCGATGCTGGCGGCCATCGGCGGTGAATGGGTGCGCGGCGCGCCGGTCGCCGAGCATCCGGTACATCCGTTCCGTAAATACTTCGAGCAGCTGCAGCTGGGCGACAGCCTGTTGACCGCGCGCCGCACCGTGACCGAAGCGGATATCGTCAACTTCGCCTGCCTGAGCGGCGATCATTTCTACGCGCACATGGACAAGATCGGCGCCGCCGATTCCCTGTTCGGCGAGCGAGTGGCGCACGGTTACTTTGTGGTGTCCGCCGCGGCCGGGCTGTTTGTCGATGCCGCCGTCGGGCCGGTGATCGCCAACTACGGCATGGAGAATCTGCGCTTTATCGAACCGGTGAAGATCGGCGACACCATTCAGGTGCGGCTGACCTGCAAGAAGAAAATCCGCAAGCCGCAAAAAACCGCCGAGGATCGGCCGCACGGCGTGGTGGTGTGGGATGTGCAGGTGTTGAATCAGGAACAGCAGCCGGTGGCGCTGTACAGCATCCTGACGCTGGTGGCGCGCCAGCAGGGGGACTTCGAGGCGTAATACGCGTTTGCCGCCGCCGGCAGCCCCGGCGGCGGCAATCTATTCAGATCAGCGGCTGACCGCGCAGCTGTTCCAGCACTTTCAGCGGCGAGCGCTGCGGATCCTGCATCTTGTTCACCGGCAACAGGAAGGTCTGTTCCAGCATAAACTGGCCGCCCATCGCGGCGTGCGGCGTTTGATCCGAGAAACAAATCCAGCTGCTGCCCGGCGGAAACGCCAGCGCCAGCTGCGGCCCCTGCTGCTGATAATCGCCGTCGGCCTTCATGGCGTCGTGCAACTGCAGCATCAGGTGGTCATAATGGCTGCGGCGGGTCTTGGTGATGCGCACCTGATGCTGCAGCCAGCTGCTGAGGGCGGAGTAGCGTGCGAGGCGCGGCATAAAGCGTGCCGCCAGCTCAGGGAACGGTTCACCGACACGCCATTGGCGGTGCTCGCCGTGCGGGTTGATGTTGGTAAAAATGCGCAGAATGCGTTCGCCGTAGTTCGGGCGCGACGGGAAAGCGTCAACGTGCAGGCGGCTGTCGTCTTTGCGCCAGGAACTGGTCGCCCGCCAGGCGGAAACCGGGTGCAAACGCAGGCTGCCGGTCGGATGGTGCAGCGCCTCCTGATACTCGGGCAACAGCCCGGCGATCAGTTGGCGGCACGACTGGTAATAGCGCTCCAGCAGTTGCTGAACCTGCTGCCGGCGTTCCGCGACGGCGACGCCGGTCAGCTTGCCGGACAGCGGCTGATAGCTGATGTTTTTGCGCTTCGGATCGACCAACGTCGGATCCAGCAGTGGCATTTCCTGTTCAGACAGGGTGAAGGCCAGCTCGGGCAGAAACAGTACCTTGCCCTGTTCCAGTTCGCTGACCGCGCTGGATGCTTCCGCTGCCGCCCATTGTCGCAACGGCAGCGTCAGGACGGCCTGTTCACGCATAATATCGCCAGTAGGCATGAGATCTCCTCGCAAATCTATATCGCTTTATTCCCGTCTTTCAGGTTGCCGCGTGATTGGCTGCACTGGCTTGCGCAGTGGCTGGCTGGAGCGGCGTCAGCAGGCCGCTCAATTGCAACGTGAAATTTGTGGGTTCTATTATGGATGTATCAGCAGGGCGCAGTGCGCCGAAGCGTGCGATGGCTTCCTGATAGAGAGAATATTCTCAATAAGGATATCACCGGCAATACCAATGAAAAGTAAACGAGGGCTAAACGGGGCTGCGCGTAGGCACGAATAATCAAAAATGGCACGAATTGTCTGCGGAATGGTGTATTTTTTATCTTATTGAATTGTAATGGAAATAAATATGCTGCTTATTTATTGGCGTTATTTCATTCAAATAGCAGGGCAAACCGGGGAAATAATGTTGCGGAGTGGAATTATTTCATCTTGTCGGGAATAAATCGGGCCGCCAAATTTGGAGACCCGATTATTGATTAAGCACCGTAAATGCAGTTTTTGCCTTTTTTCTTGGCCTGATACAGCGCGCTGTCCGCCTCATTGATAAAGCTGATCGGCGTATCGTTATACATATGTGGCACTTTGGCGCAGATGCCGATGCTGATGGTGACGATGCCGTGCGGGTTGCCCTGATGCGGGATCTTCAGATCGCGTACCGCCTGGATGACGCGTTCGGCGAAAATCAGTGCACCCTGAATGTCGGTATCCGGCAGGATAATCCCCATCTCTTCGCCGCCGTAGCGCGCTAAAACGTCGTTGCTGCGGCATGCCAACCCTTTGAGCGTTTGGCCGATCTGCTGCAGGCACTGGTCCCCGGCGACGTGGCCATAGCTGTCGTTGTACTGTTTGAAATAGTCGATATCCAGCATCAGCAGCGCCACGCTGCGGTAGTTGCGCGAAGCCCGCGCCAGCTCGTTCTTCAGCGCGATATCAAACTGGCGGCGGTTGGCCAGCCCGGTCAGGCCGTCCAGCAGCGCCAGTTCTTCGAGCATCTGGTTGATGCTGGTCAACTGATCGCGGGTGCGCATCAGCTCGGCTTCGGTTTGCATGCTGTGCTTGATTTGCCGCAGCAGCACCATGCCCATCGCCAACAGGATCATCAGCAGCGAGAGGCCACCGGCGGCGAACAGCCCGGCGTCGGTGCGCCAGTCCGCCAGCGCGTCGCGTTTCGATAGCCCGGCGGCGATCACCAGAGGAAAGCGGTTGACCCGCGAATAGCCGTAGATGCGCTCCACTTTGTCGTACAGCGAGGTGATGGTGGCGTTGCCGAATTCCGAATGCGGCAAAATTTCGCTGAACAGCACGCCCTTGGCGATGTTTTTACCGATCGACGCCGCCGAGTAGGGGCGGCGGTAAAGGATGGTGCCGTCCGCCAGCAGTAGGTTCAGCGAGGCGTCAGTGTTGAGGGCGAAGCTGTCGTAAAACTGGCGGAAATAATCGACGTACAGCGTCGCCAGCACCACGCCGCCAAAGCTGCCATCCGGGTGGTTGAAGCGCCGCGACACGGGAATGATCAGATCGCCGGTGGTGCGGCTGCGGATCACCTTGCCGATGTACAGGCCGCCGCCGTCGCGGTTTTGATGGTATTTGAAGTAATCGCGATCGGCGTTGTTGGCGTTCTTGATGAATTTGCCCGAGGAGGTCGCCAGCCAGCGGCCGCGCGCATCGTAGAGAAACAGCCCATGCAGCTGCGGCAGGTTGCCGACCTGCGTCTGCATGACGCGCTGCAGCCGCGTCAGCTGCGATGGACCCAGCCCGTCGTTCTGGAGACGTTCGGTCAGATCGAGCAGATTGCCGTCCACCTGCATGAAAGTATCGTCGGCATGCTGCGCCAGCGAACGGGCGAGGTTGGCGGATTCATGCTCGGCGCTGCGCAGATCGCGCTGGTGCGCGTTCCAGATTTGCCAGCTGTTAAAGAGGATCAGCGTGGCGGCAACGATGATGACAAACACGCCGGCCTGAAATAATAATGGGGAGCTTTTAACGCTGCGCGGCGGCACGGCATCCTGTATGGGTTGCTGCTGAGTCATGTCACCCTTGTTGTTTGATTACTATTTAGTTCGAGTTAAGAGCAATCTTATATTTTATGCATAAACGCGCCAGACCTCTAGCCCTTAACGAGGCGATACGAAGAAAGGCGGGCGCAATCTGCCTCTGCGGCGGTGCGGACAAGACGGAGTGGGAGAGTCAATGTCGGATTACATCATTATCGCTTTACTGACGCTGGCGGTGTATTACCCCCTTACGCTGGGGGCGCTGGCGGTGATGATGTTCTTTGCCTGGCGTCGGCGCCGGTCGCCCTATTGGCGGTTGGGGTTGGTGCTGTTGACGCTGCTGTTCGTGTTGTTCGCCAAGGCGGCGTATGACTGGCACCGCTACAGCTAGCGGTGCCATGGCGAGTTATTCGACGTTGATCATCCAGTTGACGCCGAATTTGTCGGTCAGCATGCCGAAACCTTTGGCCCAAAAGGTGGCTTGGTAAGGCATCGTCACCTGGCCGCCCTGCGCCAGATTATCGAACAGCTTGCGCCCCTGTTCCGCATCGCTGGGGTTAAGCGACAGTGAAAAACCTTTGTGAGAAGCGCCGCCGCTTTCATCCTGCGGACAGCCGTCGGAGGCCATCAGCACGCCGTCGCCAATCAGCAGACGTGCATGCATGATCGCCTCCGGGTTAACGTCCTGCGGGCCGCCTTGGCGGGCTTCTTCGGGCATATCTTTGAAGCGCATAACCATTTCAATTTTGGCATTCAACTGCTGCACGTAGAAGTTAATCGCTTGCTCACAGTTACCGCTGAAAAACAGATAGGGTTGTACCAGCATGACATTGACCTCGGTTGTGGCCCGACAGGCAACGACCGGCCCTCGGGCAGGAAGAAATGGTTGCTGGCGGCAATGATTGCCGTCGGTGACTTATTAGTGTAGTTCCCTTGGCGCGGAATGCTTGTGCGAGGCGAGCATGCCTTCGCCACCGGAATGACGGACGAAGGCGCGAGGGTGTTAATACAGCGAAGGTTCGCCGGGGGGACGGGTTTTAAACCGGCGGTGCAGCCACATGTACTGATCGGGCGCCAGCAGCACCTGTTCTTCCACCACGCGATTCATCATGGCCGCCGCGCGCGTTTCATCATCCAACGGGAAGTCCGTCAACGGCGGCTGTACGATCAGCTCATAACCCTGCGCATGCGGCAAGCGGCGCGGCACGAAGGGCACGATCGACGGCCGCCCCATGCGCGCCAGGATAAAGGTACCGGTGGTCGTGGCGGCGTTTTCGACGGCGAAGAACGGCGCGAACACGCTGCTTTGCGGGCCGTAATCGTGATCCGGCGCGTACCACAGGATTTCGCCCTGTTTCAGGTTGCGGACCATGCCCTTGATATCTTTACGATCGATCATGTATTTATTCGAGCGCAGCCGACCGCGGGTCTGTACCCATTCCATCAGCTTGTTGTTGTGCGGGCGGTGCACGCCGATGCCGGGGTTTTGCATGCCGAAAATGCGTGCGCCCAGTTCCAGCGTCAGGAAATGCAGACCGATCAGCAGAACGCCTTTGCCGTCCTGGCGTGCCAGCCGCATGTTTTCCATGCCGCTCACCTTGAACCAGCGGGCGATGCGCCAGTCGGGCCAGAACCAGGCCATGCCGACTTCGAACAGGCCCATGCCGACGGACTCAAAATTTCTGACGATCAGCGCCTCGCGCTCGGCGGCGGGCATGGTGGGGAAGCAGAGTTCTATATTGCGGCGCGCTATTTTTACCCGGCGTTTCATCAGACGCATGGCTATTCTGCCGAGGCCGTGTCCAAGCCGATATATGAGCGGGTAGGGCAGTAACACCAAGAGATAGAGTATTCCCAACCCTATCCACAGCAACCAATAACGAGGGCGCAAGAACTCACGCTCAAAGCGTTGGTTTGAAAGCATTTTCCTGTTATTCCTTTTCTTTCCCGATGGGACCTTAACCCAAATTGTTATACGACGAATGATAGAACATTTTGTGCTAAATAGGGTTTTCCATTAATGCTTTTTTTACGCTTTATTTAATAACGGGCGGAATACGGGGCGAGTTAGGATTTTTACCGAGGAAAATGAGGATGTTTACCGCTATTTCAACCGGCTGGCGAAATTGAAAAATAAAGACACAATTAAGCGCATCGCAAAAGTGACAACCGCTATGTAACCTTAGAGAAACAGTAACGCGGCGGAACCATCCCAAACGGCGGCCAGCGCGTACAGCAGTGCGAGAATCATGACGAACGGTGCATTGAACATGGGCGTTTTCTCCCGGAGGTTTGTTTAAAGTTTAGTCTGCCGATATGACGATAGGATGAAGTCAGATCGTTTTTTGTACGGTAAAATTCAGACGGACGGAAATGGGTAAACCGCTGATTTTTTACTATAGTCATAGTGTGAAGTTGTGCGTTTGTCGCCGTACGCCCTGCATTGAGCGGCCGCGGGCAGATTGCCCGGAGCAAGATCGCGGGGCGGGCGGTGCCGGGCGTGAAACATGTGACGCAATTCTCAGAGGGTTGGTCTGTAAGGATTTGACATGTCATATGAAAATGACGATCTAAACGGTGTTGAGCAACCGAGCGACTACGTGAAAACCCCCGCCTGCGAAGTGCGCAGCGGTGTAAAAGCGGCGCTCGAGCAATCATGTGCCTGCATCAAGGATAATCCTTGGGCGGGGATAGGCGCCGGCGCCGTCGTGGGCCTGGTAATAGGATTTCTGTTAGGCAAAAGGTAATAGGGAGAGTAAAGATGGGCATCATTTCCTGGATCATTTTTGGTTTAATCGCCGGTATCCTGGCCAAGTGGATTATGCCGGGCAAAGACGGCGGCGGCTTTATTGTGACCGTTATATTGGGGATCGTGGGCGCCGTGGTCGGCGGCTATATCAGCACCTTCTTCGGTATGGGCCGCGTTGACGGTTTTAACCTGGGCAGCTTTGTGGTGGCGGTAATCGGTGCCCTGGTGGTGCTTTTTGTCTACAGGAAGATCAAAGGCTAAGCAGCCGTTGCTCAACAGGGTCGCCGCGGCGGCCCTTTTTCGTGAAATCAATCCGGCTGTGCGGCGCGGGCCGTACCGGCTGAAAGGGGAATATCATGGGTCTGTTTGATAGCGTACTGGGTAACATTCTGGGCGGCGGCGCCAACGGTAAAGGCATCGATTACATCGCCATTATGCAGTGGGTTGAGCAACAAGGTGGCCTGCAGGCCATTTTGGACAAGTTCCGTCAGGGGCAGTTCGGCGACATCGTCGGCTCCTGGCTCGGCAATGGTGAAAACCAACAGATTACCGGCGATCACGTACAGCAGGCTCTGGGTAGCGATGCGATCAATCAACTGGCTGAAAAGCTGGGTGTCGATCCGGCTCAGGCCTCCAGCACCATTGCACAGTTCTTGCCAACGGTCGCGGATGCCGCTTCGCCAAATGGCGAAGTGCAGCAAGACAGCAACGAACTGGGCGACATGGTTGGCAAACTGTTCAAATAATGTTTATGCCTCCGGCGTCTGGCCGGGGGCATTCACTCCGCTAATTCCCTCGATCGCCGTCAACGCCTGTTGCAGATGCGCCACCCAGGCGCGCACTTTCTCCGGAATAAATCGTAATGCGGGATAGATCGCGTGCAGCGCCATGGGCGGATAGCGGTATTCCGGCAACACGTGAACCAATGCCCCCGTTGCCAACTGTTCACCGATCAACGGCCGCTGAGCGCCGCCGATACCAAGCCCCGCCTCGATGGCCATCAGCAGCGATAACGTATTGTTGGCGCGGAACGTGGGCCGCAGCGCCACTATCTCGGGGCCGTGCGGGCCGATCAGGGTGAGCGTATCGCCGTCGTTCAATCCGCTGTAGCGAATGTGCGCATGTTTTGCCAGCTCCGCCGGCGAGCGTGGAACGCCATGCTTTGCCAGATACGCCGGTGACGCTACCAGCAGGCGTTGCAGCTCACCCAGCCGTTTCGCCACCATGCCGGGCGCGTGCAGTTCGCCGAAGCGCAGCGCCACGTCGATGCCTTCGCCGATCACGTCGGCGCGGCGATCGTCCAGCAGCAGCTCGAGGGTGAGATCCGGATGGCGCTGCTGGAACGCGATGGCCAGCGGCGTGACGTGCCGTTGGCCGAATCCGGTCGGTGCATGAAGGCGCAGGTTGCCCTGCAGCCGGTGGCGCTGGCTGTGCAGCGCCTCTTCCGCTTCGTCGACCGCCGCCAAAATCGGTTTGAGGCGCTGATAATAACCGCTGCCGGCCTCGGTCAGGGTGACCGCACGGGTGCTGCGAAACAGCAGCTGCGCCCCCAGTTCCTGCTCCAGCCCGGCGATTTGCTGACTGACCGCCGGCTGCGTCAAGCGCAAATCGCGAGCGGCGGCCGACAGGCTGCCCAGCTCCGCCACCCGCAGAAAGGTTTTCATTGCGTTCAGCTTATCCATGTCGATCTTGCCTATAGGTTTTTCTTATTAGTGTTAGTGGAGAACCTCATCTACCGCAAGCAATGCTAATCAATAACACTCAGGGCATCGACAACCCGAGGAGTGACAAGATGAACGCAAAGCGACAGGCATTAGTGATCGGCGCCAATGGCGTAATAGGGCGCCGATTAATTGAGGAACTGGCCGGCCAGGGCTGGCCCGTGGTGGGCGTCTCGCGCCGGGGTGGGGAACCGGCACCTGGTGTGCGCCACCTGCAGGTGGATCTGCTGGATGCGGCGGCAACGCGCGACGCGCTGCGGCCGCTGAGCGCGATTAGCCACGTTTTCTATGCCGCCTATCAGGATGCGCCGGATTGGGCGGGCCTGGTGGCGCCCAATCTGCAGATGTTGCAACACGTCGTCGAGGGACTGGAGCCGATCGCGCCGGCGCTGGAACATATCAGCCTGATGCAGGGTTACAAGGTGTACGGCGCCCATTTGGGGCCGTTTAAAACGCCGGCGCGCGAAAGCGACGCCGGGCATATGCCGCCGGAGTTTAACGTGGCGCAACAGCAGTATCTGGTGCAGCGTCAGGCCGGCAAACGTTGGCACTGGAGCGCCATTCGCCCGAGCGTGGTGGGGGGCTTCTCCCTCGGCAATCCGATGAACCTGGCGTTAAGCATCGCGGTTTACGCGTCGATCAGTAAAGCGCTTGGGCTGCCGTTACGTTTCCCCGGTAAACAGGGCGCTTACCACCGCCTGCTGGAAATGACCGATGCCGGGCTGTTGGCGCGTGCCACGCTCTGGGCGGCGACCGAACCGGCGGCGGCCAATCAGGCGTTTAATATCAACAATGGCGATCTGTTTCGCTGGAGCGAGATGTGGCCGAAAATCGCCGCTTACTTCGGGTTGGAATGCGCGCCGCCGCTGCCGATGCCGTTGGAGAGCATGATGGCGGATAAAGCGCCGCTGTGGCGGGAGCTGGCGCAGCGGCACTCATTGGCCGAATCGGACTATCGTGCGGTGGCGGGCTGGCGTTTCGCCGACTTCGTCTTTTCCTGGGACTACGACATGTTCGCGGACGGCAGCAAGGCGCGGCGTTTCGGTTTCCATCAGTTTGTCGAAACCGAAGCCATGTTTTTCTCGCTGTTCGATGAGTTTCGCCGCCGTGGCATCATTCCCTGAGCGCGGCATCGGTTTCCCCGCAGCAGAGGCCGCGGGGAATGGCTTCAGAACGTCAGCATGATCTTGCCGATGTGCTCGCTGGACTCCATCAGCGCATGCGCGGCGGCGGCCTGCTCGAGCGGGAAAGTTTTAAAAATTTGCGGCTTCAGCACGCCGCGCTCCAGCAGCGGCCAAACCTTCTCGTGCAGCTCGGCGGCAATCTGCGCTTTGTCCGCCACGCTGCGCGAGCGCAGCGTTGAACCGGTATGGGTCAGGCGCTTTAACAGCAGCGGCATCAGATTGAGCTCTTTTACCACGCCGTTTTGCGTGCCGATTTGTACGATACGGCCTTCCATCGCTGCGGCCTGATAGTTCTTGGCCACATAGTCGCCGGCGATCAGATCGACGATCACGTCGGCGCCTTTGCCGTCGGTGACGTCTTTGGTGCGTGCGACGAAATCTTCGCTGCGGTAGTTAATCGCCACGTCGGCGCCCAGCGCGAGGCTGGCCTGGCGCTTCTCTTCGGAGCCAACGGTGGTGATCACCTGCGCGCAGAAGGCTTTTGCCAACATGGTAGCGACCGTGCCGATGCCGGAGGTGCCACCGTGGATCAACACGGTTTCGCCGGCTTTGAGGTGGCCACGCTGGAACACGTTGACCCAGACGGTAAAGAAGGTTTCCGGTAGTGCGGCGGCCTCGGTCAGGCTCAGGCCCGCCGGCACCGGCAGCGCATTGCTTTCATGCACGCTGCAGTATTCGGCATAGCCGCCGCCGGCGATGAGGGCACAAACCCGATCGCCGAGCGCGAAGTGGGTCACGCCTTCACCGATGGCCACCACTTCGCCGGCGATTTCCAGGCCGGGGATATCCGAAGCGCCGGGCGGTGGCGCATAGTTCCCCTGGCGCTGCAGCACGTCGGGGCGGTTAACGCCGGCGGCGGCGATTTTCACCAGGAGTTCGCCCGCTTGCGGAACGGGCACCGGGCGTTCGGTGACGACCAGAACCTCGGGGGCGCCCGGTTGGCTGATCTCAATCGCTTTCATCGTGCCGGGCTGCGCTGCATTTGTTGACATGGTCACTCTCCTCATCGTGGCGGACGTGGTTATCAGGCGGAACGCCCGCAATAAAGTCTGCTGTTAGCTTAGCGAAATCGAAGGAGGTGCGCGTGGTCGAATAGAGCGGTTTTACGAGGAGGGGAGGACGCCGCCGCGATGGGCGGCTGGATATCAATCGTTAGGGGGGATGCGGAACCCTTTCAACGAGACGATAAAGTGTTCTTTCCCTTTGGAGATCTTGGCGCCTTTATCGCACCACAGGCTGGCAAGCTGGAAGAAGTCATCGCTGCCGATATCGTAGGCCAGTTCGATTTTCTTGGCTGTGCCGGCGCGGATGAGTTTTTCTGCTTCCTGATGGTTTGCAGCTTTAATTATGGTCATGGGCGAAATCCTTGGTGTTAAGCCAGAGCGGATAATCGCGAATCATCATATGGCCATATTGTGACAATTTTGTGATGAAAACATGACGGTCCACGAAGGCGCGGCGTGCGGCGTGCCGCGCCTTCGCGGTGAAAATACGTTATCGACTACCGATCGTGCGGGCGAACGAATGTACTTTTCTTCTGAGATTTGAAATGCTTATAGAGCGAATAGCCCGCAATGCCGGCCAAGACAGCCAAGAGGGCAAGGGATCCTGTGGCCATGAACATCACCTCCGAATAAGAATGGCAAGGAGGCGTATTTGTGACATTCATCACTTTACGGGGCAATGGGAGCAATCTGTAATCGGGAAACGGGCATGAGGGAGGAGCAAAAAAAAAAGCGCCTATAGGGAGGCGCATAAAGATTTGCAACACAGCTTGTTGTGTTCAACACCAGGAGGAGTGGTGAACTGGCGCTATTCTATGCAGCGGCGAGGGCGGCTGATATAGGTATTACTCCGAAAGCGCCGCTACCACTCATAGCCCAACTGGATGTTGTAATCGGGATCCTGGTTGGTGGAGTAAGGATCGGATTGGCGGCGGCGATCGGTTTTCTTCACCGGGCCTTCATACGCGAGATAAGGTTTGGCGCGCGGTTTGCTGCAGCCCGGATGATCGCATTCGATATCGACGCGAAAGCCGTTCTTGTCGCGTGCTTCTGCCCAGGTAATCGGTGGTTTCGCCGCCTTAGGGGCTGGCCCTGACGGTGCTGTCGGCTTGGGGGCGGGAGCCACGCTGGGTTCGGGAGCTTGATAATTCAGCTCCAGTGCACTCTGCGGAGCGCTGTAAGCGGCAAAGGCCAGCAGGGCGGCGGCACTGGCAGTTGGTAAGGTAAGCCATCTCGGCATGGTGAATCTCCCTGAATGATTTCTGTAGGCAACTATAAAACAGCAGAACGAGAATTACTATCATTTACCTTGGCTGTTACGGGGGCGCCAGGCGGTGATTCCATCGACAGACAGGGTCAAATCCTGTGCGTTTAGCCGAGATTCACGTCCCATCACGGCGAAAAAGGTTGCTATTGCCGCTCGCTCATGAGTTAATGATGTCGGCCTGTGGTACAGACCTATTTATGCACGACATTTTGAGTAAAGTAGTTCAAATTTAAAGCGTTATCCCGGATAGCCCTTCTCTGACGAATTTCCTTTCCAGTGCCTCCATAAGTAACTGATGACCGGCTATCTCGCCCATGGCGGCTAACATTATTATTGAAGGAAATTAGACATGTCCAACATGATCAAAGGTCAAGTGAAGTGGTTCAACGAAGCTAAAGGTTTTGGTTTCATCACCCCAGCAGACGGCAGCAAAGACGTATTCGTACACTTCTCTGCTATCCAGGATCAAGGCTTCAAGACCCTGGCTGAAGGCCAGAACGTACAGTTCTCTATCGAGAACGGTGCGAAAGGTCCATCTGCGGCTAACGTTACCGCTATCTAATTGGCGTCTACCGCTGATTGAAAAGAACCCGCTGCGGCGGGTTTTTTTATGCCTGCAATTTGGCAGCGCGTAAAAAAAGCCCGCAAGTCTGCGGGCAAAAGTTCCTTGTTACTTCATTTGCGAGCGCTTCTCTGGGGGGGAAACGCCTGAAGACAGGCTACGCGAGACCGGCTTAAGATTCTGCGGCCAAACCGTTAAGAAAGTGAAAATCCAGGCGGCTGCTACGCTGATAGCAGAGGCCGGCAGGGCTGGAGTGGTGTCCATCGCCCTCGCTTTTGTAATACACTGACGGCAATCGCAAATAATGGGGAAGGGTATGCAGGTTAACGATCGAGTGACGGTAAAAACAGACGGAGGCCCGCGGCGTGAAGGCGTGATTTTGGCCGTAGAGGTGTTCAACGAAGGCACCATGTATCTGGTTTCTCTTGACGACTACCCGGCGGGCGTATGGTTTTTTAATGAAATCGACAGCCGTGACGGCACGTTTGTGGAGCCCTGCCGCGAGCACGGGCAGTAACTTAGGTTAATCTCATTAATTTGCTAATGAAATTGTCCATTTTGAGATTATTTCATTGCGGTAAGATTTTTTTTATCGGCGGCAAAAAAATACCCGTTGCGCTAGCGGGGGATAACGCAGCAGGTATTTTTTTGTGGTTCCAGCGGCTGCTATCCAGATGACATTATCACCGGGTATTTAACGGCTGGTAAAACAGAGCGGGGGCGTTCTCTGTGGTTCAGCGGCTATTGACGAATATTCCACTGGTCAATGTATCGGTCAAACGAACAACGTGATAAATGATCTGCTTGTTGTGCGTTTTTATTTTCCGCTTGATGTTTCCCTTGTGGGAAGAGACCGTTTTGGCCTTTATTTGCATCTGGTCTGATATCTGGATGGTACCTTGACCGGACATCCACATGCGTAGCATGTTCGATTCAGTCTGGCTCAGCGTTACCGGCGTTTGATCCAGAGAGGATTTCTCCGTACGGAGGGACGTTCTCTCGAGATAGTGACTAAGTAGCTGATTCATAGTCTCTGGTTTGATGGATTTTGACGATATGATGACGTTCTTGCGAACATATAAATAATCGTCGAAATGTACGTTGGTAATGGCCATGAAGATGAAGAATAACGTATCCGGGTGCAGTGAAATCACCCGTTTTATTCGCTCGGTGGCGTTTGCTTCGTGGATGAAGCAGTCCTCGTTAATAAACACCAGGCTCGGATTTAACTTGCTGCATTTTTCATGCAGGCTGTCAATGTCCTCGATGGCATTAATATGGCGCCTCTTCACGCCATGCGAAGTCAGATAGTCGGTTAACCCCAATCTGGTATAGCTACATGAATCCATGATAATCGTTGGCATATCGCACCCCCACTTAAATCCGTTTTACTGCGGTAATATGAGAAAAAGCCTAAAAAGCCGAAAGGCAAAATGGAACAATAATTCAGTGTAGCGAGTGTTCTATCAATAAACACGACGGCACTCAATGATATTTTCATACTAAACTTATTAATTGCATGAATCTATAAGTTTGGCTTAAGTCAGGGCGATCTGCTGCTCGTCCAGCTTAGGCATGTTGAGCCTGATTTGCGCTTGGCGCCCGTGCCTGTCTGCATTGCTTGCCGCTAATCTGTTCATCATGTCACGAAACAAAATTTTAGTTTGCTAGGAAAAGTCTTAAAAAAAATTCATGTGTCGTTTTTTTGATGTCTTTCAGCGCGTTTTTTGAGTGGTCAAAAAGCGCTCTCTCTGGTGTTTTTGACTTTTTATATATAAAAATCATTATCTTATGGATATTTTTGCTCTCCATGCTAATGATAAGCACTTCTTTTTTTATCATAACAACAAACAAAAGTTAACATTATGACCAGAATGTGTAGCTTAATTGTTGCTATAAATCACCGTTTTACAATGAGTTATATAGATATTTATTTCGCATGAAATAGTTTTCGTGAATGTTTAACGGTGATTGAGTGATTTCTCTAAACTATCATCCTGCAGTCCGATCCACGGGGAGGAATGGCAGGTCGGAGTTGTCTCTGGCCCGCGTTGGTTTTAACTTGCCTCTCCACCTTTCAAAAACAGGATGTCGCGGTGAGAAAGAATCAGTATGGGCAGCCGATAGGTGAGGCCCTTCCTCATTGGCAGCCGGCAGGCATACCCGGGCACACGCCGCTGCAAGGGCGGTTTTGCCGCCTCGAACCGCTTAACCTCGCGCGCTGGGGGGATGCGCTTTATCAGGCTTACCAAACCGCTGAGGACGATCGTGACTGGACCTATCTGTTTTGGGAACGGCCGCAGTCGCACGCAGATTTCCAGCGCTATCTTCAGGCACAGGTGTCCAGCGCAGACAGAAACACGATGGTGGTGATCGATCAGACGAACGGGCACGCCGTGGGAACCTGCGCTTTTTTACGCATCGATCCTGGCAACGGCGTGGCCGAACTGGGCACCATCAACTGGTCGCCGCTGATGAAGCGCAGTGCGCTGGGCAGCGAGGCGATTTTCTTGATGCTGCGGCATCTTTTCGACGATCTTGGCTACCAGCGCTGCGAATGGAAATGCGATAGCCTCAATCTGCCTTCACGCCAGGCCGCCGAGCGCTTGGGTTTCCGCTATGAAGGCACGTTCCGCCAGGCCGTCGTTGTTAAAGGACGCTCGCGCGACACCGACTGGCTGTCGATCGTTGATGGAGAATGGCCGGCACGATACGCGGCGTTTGCCGCCTGGCTGTCGCCGGATAACATCAGCGAAGACGGGCGGCAAGAACGTCGTTTGCAGGCCTTCCAACGCGGGTAATCGCCGCGCGTGTTAGGCCGTTTCCGCCAGGCAATGGCGCAGCGAGTCCAACGTCAAGCGGATGTCCTGTTCCTCTGTCATCCAGTTGACCAGCGCGGCGCGGATCCCCGGCTGGCCGTTGTAACGCGTAGGGGTGCAACGCACCACGCCATGCCGGCTAAGGCGTTCGAGAAAGCGATCGCGCGCCGCTTCGCTCTCACCCTGTGGATGACTGAGGGCGAAGCACACCACGTTCAAATTCACCGGCGCCAGCAGATGGAAACCGTCATCGGCCGCTAACGCCGCCCCCAGCGCCTGCGCCAGTTCGACGTTGCGCTCGACGATATCTCGTATACCGCTGCGGCCATAGGCTTTCAGCGTCAGCCAAAGCGGCAAGGCGCGGAAGCGGCGCGAATTTTCTGGCGTCAGATGCAGATAGTTGTCTGGCCGCAGCGTCGGTGCTTCCAGGTAAGCCGAATGGTTCTGAAATACCTGCATTTGCAGATCCAAATGGCGGGTAAATTGGATCGCGCTGTCATAAGGCACATTCAGCCATTTATGCGCATCGACGGTGATGGAATCGGCATGCTGCCAGCCCTCGAGCTTTGAGGCGTATAGCGGTGAGCAGGCCGCCACGCCGCCGAATGCCGCATCGACATGCAGCCAAAATGGATAACGCTCCCGCAGCGCCAGCAGCTGCGGCAGATCGTCGAAAGCGACAGTGTTGACCGTACCGGCGCTGGCCAGTACCAACGTTGGCTGGCCAGCGCCGGCGGCGAGCTGCCGCGCCAGCGCTTCCATATCCATGGCTTCGGACTCCGGCAGGCTGGCGACGATCGTCAACGCCTCGCGGCCGATGCCGAGCATGCTGAGCGCCTTCACGCTGCTGGAATGCGGATTGGCCGCCAATACCCGGATGGGGCCCAGCGCCGCCAGGCCTTGTTGGGCGATATCCACGCCTTGCTGTTGTCCCAACCACTGCCGGCCAATGGCCAACCCGGTGAAATTGGCCATGGTCGCGCCGCTGACCAGGCTGCTGCTGAACGTTTCCGGCAGGCCCAGCAGGGATTTCAACTGCGTCACGGCCGCCAGCTCGATCGTGGCTGCAATGGTATCATGGCTGAGCAGGCTATTTTGGTCTGTCACGCTAACCAGCCAGTCCGCTGCGACCGCCGCCGGGGTGCCGCCGCCGGTGACGAAGCCGAAATAACGCGGGCCGGCGCTGGCGGAAATGCCGGCCTGATAACGTTGCCAAAAGCGCTCCAGCGCTGCCAGGGCGCCTTCGCCGTTTTCCTCCAACCGATCGTCGCCCGGTTGCAGCTGCTGATGCTCGAGCGGTGGGCAGACCGAGCGTTGCTGCAGCCCGGCCAGGAAATCCTCCGCCAACTGGCGGGTGTGGTCGAGGATCTGCGGAAACTGCGCGAGGTCCTGTTGTAAACGTGGGTGCATGGTGGCTCCGAAAGCGTCAGGGATGATGGGGTAAACATAGAACATTTGCCTGCCGCTCAAAATCGATGAAAAATAACCTTTTTGGATAGCCTGGTTAACCAATGATGAATGAACGCATTCCCCTGCATGTCTTGCCGACCTTTGCGATCGCCGCCAGGTTGGAAAATTTGCGCGCTGCGGCGCAACAGGTGCATTTGACGCACGGCGCGGTCAGCCAGCAAATTCAGTTGCTGGAGCAGGCGGTCGGCTATCCGCTGTTTGAACGGCGCGGGCGCGGTGTACGCCTGAATGCCGCCGGGCGAGAGTTGTTGGCGGCGGTAGAGCCGGCGCTGCAGGCACTGCAGCAGGGCGTCGCCCGCGCCCGGCGTGCGGCGACAAGCCAGACGCTGCGTATCAGCGTGTTGCCGTCTTTTGCCCATTATTGGCTGTTGCCGCGTCTGCCTGCTTTTCATGAGGCCTGCGCCGATATTGCGCTGGATATTGATGCGTCGCTGGCGCTGCAGGATCTGTCGCAGCGAGGGTTCGATGCGGCGATCCGTATCGGCAGCGGTCAATGGACGGGGCTGCAGGCGCAGCGCATCGCGTCGGGTGACGTGCTGCCGGTCGCTTCGCCGGATATGGCGCGAGAATGGAGGGCGGCGTTCGAGAGCGGTGGCGATATTCCGTTGCTCGAGCACGACGTCAGTCCTTGGCGCGACTGGTTCAACGCGCAGGGGCGGCCGTTATGCGGGCGACAACAGGCGTTATTCAACGATGCCGGATTGTTGATTCGCGCGGCGGAGCAAGGGTTTGGCATCGCGTTGGCGAAAAAGCTGCTGGTGCAGGATGCGCTTGACGCGGGGAGACTGGTGGCGTTGGCCGCGCCCCGTCGTCTGAGCGATGACGACGTTTACCTGGTGTGGCCGCAGACCGCCGGGTTGACGCCGGCGGTTACCCGCTTGCTGCAGTGGCTTCAGCGACAGTTGGCGGCGATTTAGCGGCGTAGCCATTCCGGTTGCGAGGTGCCGAGCGTAGTCGCCGGCAGCGCCCATTGCAGCGCCGTACCCTGCAGGCTTAACGGGGCGCGCAGGCGTTGCGCGGCCCCCCAGTAAGTCAGTTCTGTTTCCGGGTTCTCGTCGGCGGGGCCGGCCGGTGCCAGCGGTTCCGGTCGATAATCTGCCGAACAGGGGTGCGCCAGCAGCAGTTGCGCCGTGCGCGCCAGCGACAGCCGCGCGTGGTAGCCGGTACCGCGGCTCAGGCGCTGTGTCATACCGGTCAGCACCGCTGCCGCCATCAAATAGCCGGTGGCGTGATCCAGAGCCTGTACCGGCAGCGGCACCGGCAAACTGGCGCTGCGCCAAACCATACCCGCCTCCGCCAACCCGCAGCTCATCTGTACCAGGCTGTCGAAACCGCGCCGGGTCCGCCACGGACCGCTCCAGCCGTAGGCATTCAGGCAGACGTCGATCAGGCCCGGCGCCAGCGCGCGTCTTTCCTCCGCGCCATAGCCCAATTTCTCCAACGCACCGGCACGGTAGCCGTGCACGAGCACGTCGGTGTTTTTCAGCAGATGTTCAAACGTATGGCGATCGCGCGCATTGGTCAGGTTGAGGCGTGCGCTGCGCTTGCCCAGCATCACCTCGTGCTCGACGCCGGGTTCATCCCAGCCGTAGGGATCGATGCGCAGCACGTCGGCGCCCAAACCGGCAAGAAAACGGGTGGCGATCGGCCCGGCGAGAATGCGCGTCAGATCCAGCACCCGCACGCCGTGCAGCGGCCGGGCGACGGGTAGCGCCCAGCCCGGCGGTGGCGCTTCCGGCTGCAGCGAGGCGTGGATAAGCGGTTCGAGCGCTACGCTTTTGCCTTGAATATGTTGTCGCCACGCGGCCGCCGAGCGCATTTGGGCCGCGCAGCCGCCGGCCTCGATCACGGCTTCCTCCAGCTCGCTTTTTTTCCAATCCAGCACACGTTCCGCCAGCGTGCCTTTATCCGATGCCGAACCCAGCACCTGTTCCACCGCTCGCCGATGGTGCGGCGCATTGGTATGCAGACGTATCCAGCCATCCGCCGTCGCGTAGTCGCCGGCCAGTGCGTCCCAGGCCGCAGGCAGCGTCCATCCCAGCGGCCGCAGCGTCCAGCCGAACCAGAGCGAGGCCAGGCGTTGATCGATCCAGACCTGCGGCGCGTCGGCGGCCTCGTAGCGAAGCAACTCGGCGCAGGCCAAACCGGCGGCGCTCCAGGCGGCGGTCGCCAATTCTGTGACGGGAAAAGCCGAAGGCAATGCGCCGACGCCGCTAACGGTTAACCGGTCGGTAGGGGCGGGGCGCTGCCCCAGGCTTTGCCAAATCTCGTCGAGCAGAGTGTGGATCAGAGGCGTCATCGGCCACTCCTTACGGATCGTCGGAAATATAGCCTAGCGTAGCCCACCGCCGGCGACCTTGCTAAGGCGTAACGTCGAATGTGCGGCCGTCGGCCAGTTTGGCGCGCAGGCTGTGGGCCGCGATGACAGCGAAAGGCTGCGCGTAAAGTTGGCGGCCAGCGTCGAACCGTCGCTAAAGGTCGTCTGCTGCACCCAGCCGTCCCGATCGAGCCAGCGGAAGTCGAACAACGCTTTGTCCCACAGGGCCTGATGCAGCGGCCGGAAGGCGGCGTCGGCGCCCAATGTCGCCACCTTCTATTTGTGACATCGAAATATAATCGCCGTATTCCAGTTTATTTTTCGTTTAATAAATTAGCCTTTACTTCATTATCCGACGTCACTATACTCAGCCAAAATTTCGGTGGAGAAACTCAATTGGACAGTTGTAGTTGTAATAAAACAAATAAGGCAAGCTGACTAATTCTCTTCTGATTTGTTGCTTGCCGTTATCGGCGGGCAGCACCCCTCTCCAGTTATTTCTGAGCTGTGCATACCCGAGTAATAAACGTTTCCTGATGCCTGACGGTTTCAGGTGAATCGAGTTGGACGTTATTATGGTATTTTGCAGCCACAGCCTTTTCCCTCCAGGCACGACACGCTGATTCGCTGATTTATTTTCAGCGCGCTTTCGCGTGTGCTAAACAGCACATGATTTTATCTCCTGCGGTTAATTAAGGGGACAGTCATGGCTATGACTCCTTTCGTTTTAAATTTATTGCTGGCGATGTGCCTGGGCGCGGTCATTGGCGCCGAGCGCCAGTGGCGCCAACGCATGGCCGGCCTGCGCACCAATGCGCTGGTGGCGACCGGTGCGGCGGTCTTTATTCTCAGCTCCATGTCCACCGATCCGGCCAGCGCCGGCCGGGTGGCTGCGCAGATCGTATCCGGTATCGGTTTCCTCGGCGCCGGCGTTATCATGCGTGAAGGGCTGAACATT
This sequence comes from Serratia bockelmannii, assembly GCF_008011855.1. GTDB lineage: Bacteria > Pseudomonadota > Gammaproteobacteria > Enterobacterales > Enterobacteriaceae > Serratia > Serratia bockelmannii. The sequence goes on along the minus strand of NZ_VOUX01000033.1, from coordinate 882,657 downwards.
CGCGGCCTTAACACCGCCGCCACGCTGTGGTGTTCGGCGGGGATCGGCGTCCTGTGCGGCCTGGGCCAGCATTGGGATGCGGTGGTTGCTACGCTGGTGATCCTGTGCGCCAATATCCTGCTGCGCGAAGCCGCGCAGCGTATCAATCTGCAGCCGCACCAGCAGGCAACCGATCTGGAACTGTGCTATCGCATTCAGGTGACCTGCGGCGAGCAGGACGAAATTCTGGTGCGCACCCTGATTCTGCAGGCGCTGAACGGCGTGGCCTTGCGGCTGCAATCCTTGCGCAGCGCCGATATCTCCAGCCCGGGGCAATTGGAAGTGTGCGCGGAAATTACCGCCACGCCGGCCGCGCAAAAAGAAATTGAGGGTATTGTCTGCCGCGTCAGCCTGGAGAAAAGCGTGAGTGCCGTTCGCTGGCGCGTCGCGTCCGAATTACCGGTCTGATTAATTATATAAATATTTATTAACTTGATTATATGCTCAGGTTATTCGGGCTCGCCTGAATAACGCGGAGCATTAAGGAGGCGTTATGGACGATGACCCCGGAAGGAAAATGATTCCAGCGTGGCTGACAGGGTAATTCCGCCATTTAGTCACGCTAATAAAAAATTCCAAGCTGCGCAGAGTCACCTGTTTATCGGGCGGGGCTTCGCTGTGCGCAGAACGAAAATAAGAGAATAGCGTTATGACTCAGATTAATGAAAGAACGCGTCGCCGTGATAAAGACGCGGTGACCTACGCCATTGCGCAAGAGGCGACCAACAGCATCGCTCAAACGCTGGCGAACCTGAAGTGCAACCGCAACGGCTTGACCCAGGACGACGCCGATGAGCGGCTGGAACAGTTCGGCGCCAATCAGGTCGCCCATGACAAGGCGCCGCATGCCCTGATCCAGCTGATCAAGGCCTTCAACAACCCGTTTATCTTCGTGCTGATGGTGCTGGCTGCGATCAGTTTCTTTACCGATTATTGGCTGCCGCGCCAGAGCGGTGAAGAAACTGAACTCACCGGCGTTATTATCATCCTGACCATGGTCACGCTGAGCGGGCTGCTGCGTTTTTGGCAGGAATACCGCACCAACAAAGCGGCGGAAGCGTTGAAGTCGATGGTGCGCACCACCGCCACGGTGCTGCGCCGCAGCAGCTACAGCGCGCATCCGCTGACGTTGGAAGTGCCGATCCGCGAACTGGTGCCGGGGGATATCATCCAGCTCTCCGCCGGTGATATGGTGCCGGCCGACGTACGCCTTATCGCCTCGCGCGATCTGTTCATCAGCCAGGCGATTTTGACCGGCGAAGCGATCCCGATCGAGAAATACGATGCCATGGGCAACGTGGCGCAGAAGTCGAGCGAAGGGGAAGTGTCCAGCGAGAACGCGCTGCTTGAGCTCTCCAACATCTGCCTGATGGGCACCAATGTCGCCAGCGGCACCGCTACGGCGGTGGTGGTGGCGACCGGCGGGCGCACCTACTTCGGCTCGTTGGCCAAGTCAATCGTTGGTTCGCGGGCGCAAACCGCGTTCGATCGCGGGGTGAACAGCGTCAGCTGGCTGTTGATTCGCTTCATGCTGGTGATGGTGCCGGTGGTGTTGCTGATCAACGGTTTCACCAAAGGTGACTGGAGCGAGGCGGCGCTGTTCGCGCTGGCGGTGGCGGTCGGCCTGACGCCGGAAATGCTGCCGATGATCGTCAGCTCCAATCTGGCGAAAGGGGCGATCGCCATGTCGCGTCGCAAGGTGGTGGTGAAGCGTCTGAACGCCATTCAGAACTTCGGTGCTATGGACGTGCTCTGCACCGACAAGACCGGCACGCTGACCCAGGACCGCATCATTCTCGAGCACCACATCGACGTCACTGGCGCCAGGGATAACGAAGTGTTGCACCTGGCCTGGCTGAACAGCTTCCATCAGAGCGGCATGAAGAACCTGATGGATCAGGCGGTGATCCGTTTCGGGCGCGGCAAACCGGGGATTGAAGCCCTGGGGCGTTTCAGCAAGGTGGATGAGCTGCCGTTCGATTTCGTGCGCCGCCGTCTGTCGATCGTGGTGGCGGATGAGAATGGCAAGCAGCAGCTGATCTGTAAGGGCGCGGTGGAGGAGATGCTGGAGATCGCCACCCACGTGCGTGAAGGCGACAAGATGCTGGAGCTGGACGACGCGCGCCGTGCGGCGTTGCAGGCGCTGGCCCGCGAGTACAACGAAGACGGTTTCCGCGTGCTGGTGCTGGCGACGCGTGAGTTGGATGCGCAGCGCCCGGCCGAACCGCTAAGCGTGGCCGACGAGCGCGACATGGTGGTGCAAGGGCTGCTGACCTTCCTCGACCCGCCGAAGGAGAGCGCGCAGCAGGCGATCGCCGCGCTGCAGGAAAACGGTGTGACGGTGAAGGTGCTGACCGGCGACAACCCGGTGATCACCTGCAAGATTTGCCGCGATGTCGGCCTGGAGCCGGGCGAGCCGCTCTCCGGGCTGCGGATTGAACAGATGGATGACGAAGAACTGGCGCGCGAAGTGGAACAGCGCACGGTCTTCACCAAGCTGACGCCGCTGCAAAAATCGCGGGTGCTGAAAATGCTGCAGGCCAACGGCCATACCGTCGGTTTCCTCGGCGACGGCATCAACGATGCGCCGGCGCTGTGCGATGCTGACGTCGGCATTTCGGTCGACACCGGCACCGACATCGCCAAGGAATCGGCGGATATCATCCTGTTGGAAAAGAACCTGATGGTGCTGGAAGAGGGGGTGATCAAAGGGCGCGAGACCTTCGGCAATATCATCAAGTACCTGAACATGACCGCCAGTTCCAACTTCGGCAACGTGTTCTCGGTACTGGTGGCGAGCGCCTTCATCCCGTTCCTGCCGATGCTGGCGATCCACCTGTTGATTCAAAACCTGATGTACGACATTTCTCAGCTGTCGCTGCCGTGGGACAAGATGGACAAAGAGTTCCTGCGCAAGCCGCGCAAGTGGGACTCCAAAAACATCGGGCGCTTTATGCTGTGGATTGGGCCGACCTCGTCAATCTTCGATATCACGACGTATGCGCTGATGTGGTACGTATTTGCCGCCAACAGCGTGGAACACCAGGCGCTGTTCCAGTCCGGCTGGTTCATTGAGGGGCTGCTGTCGCAAACGCTGGTGGTGCATATGCTGCGCACCCAGAAGATCCCGTTCATTCAGAGCACCGCGGCGCTGCCGGTGTTGCTGACCACCGGGTTGGTGATGGCGCTCGGCATCTACATTCCGTTCTCGCCGCTCGGCGCCCTGGTTGGCCTGCAGCCGCTGCCGTGGGAATACTTCCCGTGGTTGGCCGCTACGCTGGTCAGCTACTGCGTGGTCGCGCAGTTGATGAAGCGTTTCTACATCCGCCGCTTCGGCGAGTGGCTGTAAGCCGCCTCGGCGTTCACTTCGGGGGCGAAATTCTTCGCCCCTGCACTACTACAGCAGTTTGTTGACCAGCAGGCCGAGCATGATGGTCAGCGTGAAGGAAAACAGCGTGCCGAGCAGCACATACTCGGTGCGCATCTTATCGTCGCTCTGGCGCAGATCGCCGAAACGGAAGATAGATTTGGCCGCCAGCAAAAAACCGATCGCCGGAATTTGCCCCAGCAGCACGAAGGTCAGGATCAGCGTTCTCTCCAGATAGCCAATCTGTTTGCCCGCGCGCAGCAGCGAATCGTTGTCGGCCTTGGCCGAAGGCGGCATTTGCGGCGTCCAGTGCGCCAGTAGTTGCCCGATCAGCAGGCTCATCGGCAGATAAATCAGGCTGTAGGCCACCAGCACCAGGCCAATTTGCCAACGCCCCAACTGCTGCCCCAGCGCGGCGAGCAGTTCACCGGCATTCGGCGTCAGCCCCAGCCACAGCAAGGCGATCACCGCCAGATGCAACCCCTGATCGAGCAGGAAACTGCGGGCCGGGCTCAGGCGGGTCATGACGGTGACTTTCAGCAAATCGATCAGGTAATGGCTGACGGCGATGACCAGCAGGCTGACCAGCACCTGAAGTGAAGAAAGCCCGCCGTGCAGCAGGCCGAACCCGGCCACCACCCAGGCGGCCAGCACCCCGTGCAGCAACGCGTGCAATACCAGAAAACGCGAACGCGCGCGATGTTGGATTTTGTCTTCCACCCAACTCAGCGGCTGCAGCGGAAAATCCGCCAGCAGATGGACGAGCAACAGCCAGGCCAGCAAAGGCGCATAGGTCAGATCCATAGTCAGACGATCCTGTTAATGGCGTGAATAAACCGCATGATTTCCTCGTAGGCCGCGCGTTTCAGTGCGGCGGAGACCGTGGAGGCGGCTTTTTGCAGCTGGTCCGCCACGGCGGCGCCGCTGTCGGCGAACATTCTCATCTGGACGATGCGCGCTTCGGTCTGCGACATGCGGCCAATCACATGATCTAACATCGGCAGCAGATCGCTGACAATGGCGTTTGTCCGATCGTTGTCGGTTTTCAGAGCCAGGCGGCAATTTTTCGCCATGGCGTCCAGCGCGCTGCCGGAGTTGATAAAGGCACTGCCGTAACCCGCGGCGTCGGGCCGTTGGCTGCCCAGCCCGACGGCGACGCGCGCATCCCAGTGCGCGGCGCCCATCGCCCGCAGCGCGAGGCGAATATATACCGCCAGCAGCAGCCCGTCCTCCGGGGCGGCCTGCGCCTGGAAGGCGTCGCCGCGAAAGATTTCCACCTGATGAAGCTGCCCGTCGCGCTGCAGCCGATCGAGCAGGCTGTGCAGCTCGTTGAGGTAGTTGACGGTATCTGATCGGCGAGAATCGACCAGATCGCCGCTGATTACGCTGATTGGTGTCGACATAGCGTGTTCCGTTGCTTACCGAGGGATGACTATAAATTCGCACCTGGATACGAATATGTCAATAATTCGTCTTTGGATACGAATTTGTAGGGAATTCGCCTGTGAGAACGAAATGCGGTGGCGTGAGGAAAGGGGACGAACGGCCGGGAATGCGCGGGCCTGTCAGGCTCGCCACCGGCGGCGTAGAGGGAAAATGGCCGGCAACCGGCCGTTCAGAAACTTTTAACCAGCACGTCACGCGGCATTTCGCTGCCGTGCTTCAGCAGGTGCTCAAACGATCGTTCGCTGCTTTTCAGCTGTTGCAAAAACTCCTGCGGCGACAGATCGTGTTTTTTGCCGCTCATGTAAGCCAGCGCCAGTTCTTTTGCCTGATAGCGGGAGAAGTTGTACATGGTGTCCTCGATACGGTGAATGTCAGTGCTCACGATTGTAGCGAAAGAGCACATAATGAACAGTGGCTTTGGCGTATGGAATCGATAGCCGAAACTTAACTTGCCGGTTGCAACAGCTCATCGCACAGGCGTTTGATCACCTGAGCCTGCGGCAGGCCGTTGTGCAACATCTGACGGATATGCTCCGAATCGCTGATGCCCTGGCGGACATGGCGCTCGACGGCCTGTAACACGGCCCGATCCTCCCGCCGCTCGGCGAAATCGCTCAGCGCCTCGAGGGTGTGCAGGATGTGGGCGGTCAGGCTGCGGCGGCGCAGCGTCGTGGGATCGACGTATTCGGCGGCGAAACCGCTGCGATAGGCGTTGATCTTGTTGTAGTGGGTGAAGGCATCGTATTCCGGCGCGATCGGCGTCCGGCGTTGCAACAGAAAATCGGCCAGCAGACGGCAGTAACCGACCAGCAGCACGGCGTGCGCGAGGCGCAGCGGCGTATCGCAGATGCGGATCTCCACCGTGCCCAGCTCCGGTTTCGGCCGTGCATCCCAGTAAATATCCTTGACGCTTTCAATCACGCCGGCGGCGTTCAACCGTTCGTAGTAAGCGTTGAATTCGCGCCAGCTGTAGATGTGTTCCAGGCACCCGTAGTTGGGAAAAGAATTCTGGGCGCTGAAGCGGGAACTGGCAAAGCGCGTGTCGACCCCCTGATACAGCGGCGACGAGGCGCTGAGCGCGATCAACTGCGGAAAATAGGGCGTCAGCGCATGGCACAGGTACATCGCCTCGTCCCCGTCGTTGACGCCGAGGTGAATGTGTTGGCCGAATACGCAGGCCAGCTTGGAGAGATAGCCAAAACGGCTGGCCAGCTGCCTGTAGCGCGCGCTGTCGCTGATGACCTGCTTGCGCCAGTCGTTGCTCAGGTGCCGGCCGCCGCCGCAGACGTCGCAGCCCAGGCGCTGCGCGCTGCGCCGGACGGTATAGGTCAGGGCGTGCAGCTCGGCGTGCAGCTCATCGAGATCGCGGTGCACCGAGCTGTTCAGCTCCACCATCGATTGGGTGAGCTCATGCTTGACGCGCCGGCGGTCGCCGACCGCGCTGACCACCCGGTCGGCCCGATCCGCCAGATCGTAGTGCTCGGCATCGACCAGCTGTAACTCTATTTCGGTGCCGATGGAGAGCCTTTCCGAACGTTTGAATGTGAGCGACATGGTGCCTCCCCCTCAATACGCAACGTTAATTCAGTATACGTCGCGGGGGGAGGCTTTGCCGCCGAAGGGACGTTAGTGCAGTTCGGCGCCGCTGCGGTCGGCCAGCGCTTCCAGCAGCGGGGCGGAAGGCACGAAGAACAGGGTGCCGGTCACCGCGTGGCTGAAATCGAGCAGCCGATCGTAGTTGCCGGCCGGGCGGCCGATGAACATGTTTTCCAGCATTTGCTCGATCGGCTGCGGGGAGCGCGCATAGCCGATAAAGTAGGTGCCGAATTCGCGCAGGCCGGGGCGGCCGAACGGCATGTTGTCGCGCAGAATTTTCACCTCGTTGCCTTGCTCGTCGGTGATGGTGGTCAGCGAACTGTGCGATGACGACGGTTTGACCGCTTCATCCAGCTCGATGTTGGACTGCTTATGGCGGCCGATGATCTTCTCCTGCGTTTCCACGCTGAGCGAGTTCCAGCCCTGCATGTCGTGCAGGTATTTTTGCACCAGCACATAGCTGCCGCCGCTGAACGCCGCGTCTTCGTCGCCGATCACCGTGTAGTCGAAGGCTTCGTGCCCCTCCGGGTTCTCCGTGCCGTCGACGAAGCCGATCATGGCGCGCTGATCGAAATAACGGAAGCCGTGCACCTCTTCTATCACCGTCACGGCGTCGCCGAGCTTGGCGGTCAACTGAGAGGCCAGTTCGAAACACAGATCCATTTCATCGGCGCGGATGTGCAGCAGGATGTCGCCGGGCGTGGCGACGGCGACGCGCTCCCCGCTGCCGATCGGGCTGAACGGATGCAGCTGGCGAGGGCGCGGCGCGCCGAACAGCGTATCCCAGGCTTCGGAGCCGAAGCCGCAGACGCAGGTGAGATTGCCTGCCGGCGCGCGTTTGCCGACCGAACGCACCACGGCGGCAATGTCGCCGCACCAGGCGCGCACCGCCGCCAGATGGGCGGGAACGGGCGACAGGGTAGCGACGATGAAGATGGCATGGCGCGTCACCGGTGTGAATACGGCTTGCGGCAGAGGGTTATTTGCATTCATTGCATTCGGCTCCAGTGTGTTCGGGTGAAATAGATCAGATCAAATTAAAGTGCTCGTCGGGTTTCATCGGCGGTGGCAGCGGGCTTTGGTCGTTCATTTCCAGCAGGTTGCGCTCGATGGTGTTGCAGATGGCGTTTAACGGCAGATGGTTAGCCGACACGCCAAACGGATCCTCCAGCTCTTCGGCCAGTGAGTCCCAGGATAAGAAGGTATAGGAAATGAACACTGAAACAAACGGTGTCATGTAATGCAGGTCGGTCACCAGGGCAAAAGGCAACAGGCTGCAGAACAGGTAAACGGTGCGCTGCAGGATCAGGGTATAGGCGAACGGCACCGGCGTGCTGGCGAGCCGTTCGCAGCCGCCGAGGGCGTGGGACAGTTCGCTCAGCTTGTTGTCGAGCAGCTCGAAAGTGATGTCGCTCAGCAGCCCCTGTCGGCGCAGCTTGCCGATCTCCTGGCCCAGCATCAGCAGGATGCGGTTGGTCGGCATCGGGCTGGCGACCACCTCGGCCAGCTCTTGGCTGCTGAGATTGTGGTACAGATCGGCGGTCGGGTCGGTGCCGCGCAGCTGATGCTTCAGGCTCCAGCTGAAGGCGATCAGCAGCTTGGCAACCTTTTGCTGCACCGCCGATTCGTCCGGCAGCAGGCTTTTGATCTGGCGCAGCAGGGAGCGCTCGGTAATCAGCAGCGAGCCCCACAGGTTGCGCGCTTCGACAAAGCGGCTGTAGCCGGCGTTATTGCGAAAGCCGAGAAAAATGGCGATGGCGATGCCCAGCAGGCTGAACGGTGCGATGGTTAAATGCACGCCGAGCTGTTCGTACCATTGGTAGCTGATCACCGCCACTATCGACATCAGCACGTTCAGCGATAGGCGAAAGGTGATCTTTGATAGCACGGAACCGTGCCAGGCGAACAGGCGAAAAAACCAGTTCTGATTCGGGCGAATTATCATGACGTGGGTGCTTCCTGGTGTCCTGCTATTGAGAATAGTCGATTCTTATCCGGCGGCGTTAGGCCGCCGTTGTCGATTGCCAGAGCCGCTGCGGATGCGTATAGACGGTGGCGCGCCCCGGTTTGCTGAAGCCCACCAGCGTCAGGTTGCTGCGTTCGGCCACTTCCACCGCCAGGCGGGTGGCGGCGGAAACGGCGAACAGGATCTCGACGCCGCACATGGCGGATTTTTGCACCATTTCATAGCTGGCGCGGCTCGACACCAGCGCCGCACCCTGCAGCCACGCCTGTTGGCTGCGGTAGCCCAGCAGCTTGTCGAGCGCCACGTGGCGGCCGACGTCTTCACACCCGCCGCTGAGCGCGCCGTCCGGCTGGATCCAGGCCGCCGCATGGGTGCAGCCGGTCAGTTTTCCTACCGTTTGCACCTCCTGCAGCTGCGCTAACGCCCGGTCGAGCAGCGCCAAATCGAAACGTTGCGTGAAAGGCAGTGGTGCGATGGGCTGAGCAACCTCCTGCAGCTGTTCCACCCCGCAGACGCCGCAGCCGGTGCGGCCGGCCAGGCTGCGGCGCTTCTCTTTCAGCTGCATAAAGCGGCGGCTCGAGAGTTCCACATGCACTTCAATGCCGTTGCAGGCCGGTTGCTGGCGGATGTCGTAGATGTCGTCGGGGGAGGCGATAATGCCTTCGGACAGCGAAAAACCGATGGCGAAGGCCGCCAGATCTTTCGGCGTCGCCATCATCACCACGTGGGAAATGCCGTTGTACACTAGGGCGACCGGTACTTCTTCCGCCAGCCAATCCTGTTGCGCCTGAGCCAGATCGTTGCGCTGCCAGACCGCGTGGCGCGACAGGCATTCCTGTTTGATATCGTCGGTTTCTGCGAGGAGTAGGTGCTTGTTCATAACGTTCTCGTGACTGTCGGTGACGAGGCGCCGACGGGGATGAATTCTTATTAGCAGGTGTGGGGATTATACAGGATTCTGATCCCGCTCGCGTAGGGAATCACGCCCTGCAGGTTATCCACAGTTTTGGTGGATAACGTGTGTGCAAGGGGCAGTAAAACACTTAGCAGGCGTAAAAAAAATCGCTCAGAAAATTATTATATTACGCGGCAAAGCGCGATCCGCAGGGGGATAGGGGGGGGCACGCGTTCGCGTTTTGTTTATGCCTTACTGTATAAATATACAGCTTGGTTATGATTATGCTGAGTACTTTAAGGTTGTATGCTTTTTCACCAGTTGAGCCCCTGACGTTACCGCTGTTTGCCGATCGCGTGGCCTGCGGTTTTCCCTCCCCGGCGCAGGACTATGTCGAGAGCCGGCTGGATATCGGCAAACTGCTGGTACGGCACCCCAACGCCACTTATTTCGTGCGCGCCAGCGGTGAGATGGAGCGAGCAGGATGGATCAGGCACTGAATTTTTCACTCAGCTATGCGCAGCTGACCCGGGAAGCAGAAGATGCGATTAAAAAATGCAATCTGAACCAGGGCGGGATGGGTTACACCCTAGAGTTGGGTAAGGCTTCTGTCATTCTGAGTTTCTGGTACGGTCTGGCGCTGCAGGGCTATCCGGGCACAATAATGGATGAACGTGTTGATGCCGACCGGCTGCGCCTGCATGTCCTCATCTATAAGAGAGAGGGGTGACATCGTGGCAACGGTTAACGTCCGCCGGCCGTCGCCGCTGCAGCGACGGATGCTGATTGTGCTGGCCGCCCCCAAACGGTAACTGATATTTTGCTGGTTGAGCAGATAGACCGCCTGACCCGTCTCAGCAACAGTGACTGGATGACGTTGAAAAAGCAGATTGAGCAGCATGAGTTACGGATTGTCAGCCTGGATGTCCCTACCTCATGGCAGGCGCTGTTAGAGAAAGATCCTCCACAGGCGGGCCCGATCACCCGTGCAGTAATAACCGCCATCAATAACATGCTAATCGACCTGATGGCCGCGATGTCACATAAGGACTGGTTGAGTCGCCGCCAACGGCAAAAGCAGGGAATTGAACGGGCGCATACGTTGGGTAGATACCGGGGAAAGCAGGCAGATCAGGAACGACATCAGAAAGTCCTGTACTACCGACAGATTAAGAAACTGAGCATCCGAGAAACAGCAGACGCGACAGGCTACAGTACTTCCCAAGTTTGTCGCATTCAGGCCTTCTATAAAGAAGTTGAGACTGATTAAAAAGCAGCCTTAATGTACAATAATTTTCGATATCCAAACTGACCCCATGAACAATCAATGAGTTAGAGGTGAAAGATGATTTCATACAAAAAAATCATACCTGCTCTTGTCATATTCGCTTTATCTAATGCTGTGGCATATGCGAATGATTTCGACAAATCAAATGAAGCGATGGCAATTTCAGCAATAGGTTTTTCTGGCTCAAATGCTCGTGTTGCACATGATGTTTGTGGGGCAACCAATGAGAAAATTGATAAATATAAAAAACAAATAAAAGACTCATTAACTAGAACATTAAAGTATGAACAGTCAGGATTCGATACGCATTGGGATAATGGTTGGAAAAATGCTGATTTTTTGGTTAAGTCATTAAGTAATGATGAAGCCTATAAAAAAGAATATTGCCGAGAGGTTTTAGATGGAATTAATAATCCTGAAATGAATTAAGGATTATTCCTTATTCGGGGTTCTACGCCGGAACCCCAGATTTTTCCGTCCGCTAAAATTATCCCCGGTTGAGCAGCTTTATACCGTCAGCTCGCAGTGGATCATCAGGGGAAATGTGGCGGTACAGCGTTTGTCGGGTTATCCCAAGCTCCTGGCATAACGTACTGACTTTCGTCTCTGGCCGTCCCATTGATGCCATTGCCAGTCGCAATTTTATTGGCGTCATTTTGTAAGGCCGTCCGCCGTTCCTCCCGTGGGCTCTTGCTGAGGCAAGGCCTGCCGCTGTTCTTTGCGGCGCTGTACGCAGCAGAGACCGACGGCCGCGCGCGACTGGCTCGACACCCGCTTAGTCCCGCCCTCTGGTCAAATGCAGGCTGACGTGTACAGCCTGCAGGCAGAGGATTTCGTCTGGCAACCGGTATCGCCCGCCGTCGGCGCCGTTCGCAATGACAATCCCTCACTCATCCTGCCCATCGATACGCCAACGGTCTGAGTGCCGCATTATCCACAGTTTTGGTGGATAACGTGTGTGCAAGGGGCAGTAAAACACTTAGCAGGCGTAAAAAAAAATCGCTCAGAAAATTATTATATTACGCGGCAAAGCGCGATCCGCAGGGGGATAGGGGGTTGCACGCGTTCGCGTTTTGTTTATGCTTTACTGTATAAATATACAGTTTGGTTGTGATTATGCTGAGTAATTCAAGGTTGTATGCTTTTTCACCAGGTGAACCCCTAACGTTACCGCTGTTTGCCGATCGCGTGGCCTGCGGTTTTCCTTCCCCGGCGCAAGACTATGTCGAAGGTCGGCTGGACATCGGCAAGCTGCTGGTGCGGCACCCCAACGCCACCTATTTCGTGCGCGCCAGCGGCGAATCGATGATCGACGGCAATATCCGGGATGGCGATCTGCTGATTGTCGACAGCGCCCTGACGCCGGAGCACGGCAATATCGTGATCGCCGCGGTGGACGGCGAATTCACCGTCAAAAAACTGCAGCGTCACCCCGATGTGCGGCTGTTGCCGATGAACCCCGCCTACGCGCCGATCGTGTTCGACGACGAAGCGCAACTGGAGATCTTCGGCGTGGTGACCTTTATCGTCTACGCGGCCCGGTGACTTCGGCATTTTTTTTCACTTTTTTCTGCCCGATCTTTTCGTTGGCGTGACCTCTCTACTGAGTTTCCAGTTCATTACACTCAGGGGAATCCTTCATGGCCATAAAAAACAAGAACGGCGCAGGGCGTACGTTCACATCAGCCAAACGTACCGCCGGGAAGCGGGTCGCTATCGGGGTAGGGTGCGCATTATCGGGCATGCTCACCTCCGCGATGGCGGCGCCCGGTGCGTCGGTGCCACCGGCGGCGGTCGAGCAGTCCGCTATCCTGCCTTTCGCCATTCCCGCCGGTGACCTGGCGCCCGCCTTGCAGACGGCGGCCGCTAAGGCCGGCGTGATAGTGATTTTCACGCCCGAACAGACGCGTGGAAAAAACACCGCGGGCCTGCAGGGGCATTATCGCCTCACCGACGCGTTCGATACGCTGTTGGCGGGCAGCGGATTGCGCGCTCAGCAAACCGCACAGGGATATCGGTTGGTCGACGCCGGGCCGGTTCAGCCGTTGACGATACCGGAACTGTCGGTGGTCGGCGGTTTGTCCGACAGCGTCGCCGCCGGCCGTTCGGTGTTGGATAAAGAAGACATCGAACGCGTGCAGGCTGACAATATCGCCAGTTTGCTTGATCGCTTGCCTGGCGTAGGGATGGCGGGCTCGCCGCGCCCGGGCGGCCAAAGCCTGAATATCTGGGGCATGGGGGACATGGAAGATGTGAAGGTCGTGCTGGACGGGGCGCCGAAGGGATTTGAGAAATATCGGCAGGGCTCGGTATTCATCGAACCCGAACTGCTGAAAAAGGTTGAGGTCGATAAGGGGCCGCACAATCTGTTGAACGGCAATGGCGGCTTTGGCGGGACCATTACGCTGGAGACCAAAGATGCTGGGGACATGCTGCTGCCGGGCGAAGATTTTGGCGGCTTGCTGAAGTACAGCTACCACACCAACGATCGTCAGGGCATTTACAGCGGTGCCTTGTACGGCCGTACGCCGGAAGGATCCGCCGACGGTTTGCTCTACATGAGCAAGCGTGACGGCGGCAACCTGAAGCGGCCGGACGGCACGCGTTTTGCCTATTCTGCCAACGATCAGGCTTCCTACCTGTTAAAAACCAATATTTATCTGAGCGAGGCGCAAACGCTGACGCTGTCGGCGATGCGATCCGATTCCGATGGCTGGCAGCCTTTTGCCGCCAAGCGGGACGATATCGCCGCGCCCAGCCAGGCGGATATCGATAAATATGGCCGGGAAGAAGCGTGGCGCCGCATTCTGGTGTATCGCGACCAGACAGACACCAATTACTCGGTGAAATGGAATCTGGCGCCGGAAGCGCAGCCGTTGCTGAATCTGACGCTGTCTTACGCCTATTCGAAGACCGAGCAGCATGACAAGCGGCCGGATTCCGCTTCAAAGTTCAGCTATCTCGGTACGCTGGGCAATGAAAGTTGGGTGAACTATACCGATCGGCAGTTTGACGTCAGCAATGAAAGCCGTTTCGCCAGCGGTCCGCTGGAGCACAAGCTGTTGCTCGGTGCGCGTTGGCATAAACATCAGCGCGATACCCTGATGTATTACCCTTCGCAGGTGAAAAATGCCAGTTACAACTACGGCTATTTCCAGCCGTACTACATGCCGGCGGGCGAACAGGAAACCCGCAGCGTTTATCTGCAGGATGCGGTCAGCTTCGGCAGCCTGACCGTGACGCCGGGCGTGCGTTACGATCATGTGACCAATACCGGGCAACCGAACCGGGCGCCGCGCTATAACGACAGCGATCCGCTCGTGGGCCATGATTACAGCAGCGTGACCTATACCGGCTGGTCGCCGCATTTGGGCGTGATGTGGAAAGCGACGTCGAATCTGTCCCTGTTTGCCGACGTTAGCCGCACCTGGCGCGCCCCGGTGATCGACGAACAGTACGAAGTGCAATACGCCGCTTCCAGCGTGCCCGGTACCAGCCGCGGCCTGCAGGTGGAACGCATGACGGGCGTTCGTCTCGGCGCGGTACTGGACTTCAACGATGTGTTGATGGCGCGGGACAGCCTGCAGATCCGCACTACGCTGTTCCGCAATCGCGGCAAGGACGAGATTTTCTATCGTCGCGGCGTAGTGTGTGACGCCGCACGGCACGGGGGCCAATGTGGGCAACCGTTGTCGAACTATCGCAACTTGCCGGGCTATACCATTGAGGGCGTGGAGCTCGAATCGTTTTATGACAGCGAAAGCCTGTTCGGCAGCCTGTCGTTCTCCTCGATTCGCGGCAAACGCGACGCTTCACCGCGCGATCCCTGGGGCAACGAAACCTGGATTGCCGAAATTCCACCCGTTACGGCACACGCGATGCTGGGCATGAAAGTGCCGCAGTGGGATATGGCCTTCGGCTGGACCGGCGATTTCGTACGTAAACAGGATCGTTCACCGGCCGACGGCGATCCGATGGCCGTTGTCTGGGCCCTGCCGAAAACCTCGGGTTATGCATTACACGGCCTGTTCGCCTCGTGGCAGCCCAGCGGCTTGCACGGCTTCGAAGCCCGCGTGGCGGTGGACAACCTGTTCAACCGCGATTATTACCCTTACCTGGGCGAATCGGTGTCCGGCGTAGGGCGCAACATCAAGTTCAGCGTCAGTCAGCGTTTTTGACGATCCTGTCTGCAGGGGGCCATTTAGGCCCCTTTTCACGTTTCCTCCCCCGTATTTCCCTACTTTTTCGCCGTTTATAAATCATCAGCAATCGCTTGACACAGAAGTTACAATTTTAAAATAATAATAATTATCATTTTCAATCTCATTATCAACTGGTGTCACCGAATGGCGAGGAAAGAGGCCGCGGCAGCCAACGGGTTTGCTCAACAGCTTTACCTTGAGCATCACAGTTGGCTATGCCATTGGCTGCGACAGAAGGTTGGGTGTGCGCATCACGCCGAAGACCTGGCGCAGGATACTTTCATCAGTATTTTACTGAGCCCGCAGTTGCTCGCCATTCGGCAACCACGCCCCTTCCTGGCGACCGTAGCGCGCCGGCTGGTGGCGAATTATTACCGGCGTAAAACAATCGAAGAGAGCTATCTGCAGGCCTTGAGCGAGTTGCCGGCGATCGAGGCGCCCTCGCCGGAAGTTCGTCAACAAACCCTCGAAATGCTCGAACAGTTGGATCAGGCGTTGGACGGATTGCCGGCGCACGTCCGCGAGGCTTTCCTGTTGGCGCACCTGCAGGGCATGCGTTATTGCGACATCGCTGAACGTTTACGGGTGTCGACCAGCTCGGTGAAACAATATCTGCAGCGCGCTAATTTGCACTGTTTCTTTGCATTGGCGGCGTAACGGCAGGTGCGGAACCCATGATGGAATCGGATATCGATCGGCAGAGCGCGCGAGAGGCCGCCGCGTGGTTAACGCAGCTGATGTCGGAAGAGGCAAGCGACGCGGATAGGGAAAACTGGCGACGTTGGTATCAGGCGAAACCGGAAAATGAACGCGCCTGGCGGCATATCGCCGCGTTTTCATCCCGTTTTTCTCTGCTTAACGGGGCGGCGGCGCAGCGTAGTCTGTCGCAGTTGCCGAACCCGCAACGTCGCCGGTTATTGAGAAGCCTGGCGGCCATCGGCGTGGTGGGGACGGTTGGTGTCGGTTCGGGCGCGCTGCCATGGCGCCCCTGGCTGGCGGATTACCGTACGGCGGTGGGGGAACAGCAAACCGTCGCGTTGGCGGATGGCGCGCAGTTGATGCTGAACACGCAAACGGCGGTCAACGTCAGCCGTCAGCAGGCCACATTGCTGGAAGGCGAAATGATGGTGAATCTGCCGCCGGAAAGCGGTGCGTTGACGGTGAGATTGCCGCAGGGCGAGCTCATGGTGCAGGCTGCTCGCTTCAGCATTCGCCTGTGGGAAACTTACAGTGATATCGCCGTTTATCTTGGCCGGGTCACGATCCTTTCACCGGCGCATCGGAACGCGGTGCTCAACGCCGGTCAGGGCGGCAGATTAAGCCGGCAAGGCATTGGCGAACCGTATCGCGTGACGCAAGAGCCCGGTTGGCGGCAAGGCATGCTGCTGGCCGACAACATGCGGCTGGACGACTTCCTGATGGAACTGGGGCGTTATCGTCAGGGCGTTATTCGCTGCCGGCCGGAGGTCGCCGGCCTGAGGCTCTCCGGTGCGTTCCCGCTGGCTGACCCCGAGCGCGTCATCGCGGCACTGCCCGGCGCGTTGCCGGTTAGGGTAAATATGCTGTCAAAATACTTCATCACCGTATCCTAAAGTTTTTTACTCTGCCATTAGGGCATTTCCTTTTCTATTGACCTGTTCTTTTTCTTTACCTGCCCGGTGCCGCGTGCCTAAACGACCTTTCTGACATACCCCGACTGCCGTTGACCGCTGCGTACGTTGGTCTGTTTTACGCTTAACCTGAGTACCGCTCCCTATGTTCAATCACAACGTATTATCTGGCGATTTCTCTTTACCCCCTACAGGCGGGCGATGGCGCTGGGCTACCGCCAATGTGTTGGCGTTGGGTCTGCATGGTGCGTTGTGGTTTGGGCTCGGTTATCACCTGATGCCACCGTTGCTGCCTGCGGCACAACCGATGGTGTTGATGATGGTTGCCGAGCCGGCTGAATCGACACCCAACACGGAGCCGATGCCAACCGGCGTGCGCCAGGTGCAGGCGGTGGCGCAACGGCAGGCCAATCGGGAACCGGAGGCGGCGATGCCTCCGCTGATTCATGCACCGCGTGCAACGGAGCGGCAGAGCAAGGCCAAAGGGCAACGGAACGACCCCATCAAACCGAAGACGGAACCGCCGCGCCCAAGGCAAGAAGAACAGGAAAAAATGGCGTCTGCAAACTCAAGAGCATCAAGTACCAGCGCGCCGCCGTCTCTGGATGGAAAGCGTGTTGCCGCGCCGCAAACCAGCGTGGCGTCGCAGCCGAGTCAGGATGCCTCGGTCTGGAGCGGCCTGCTGTTGGCGCATTTGAGCCGTTTCAAACGCTATCCCGCCCTGGCGGTACGCCAGCAGCGCCAGGGTATTGTTCAGGTTGCCGTGACGTTGGATCGACAGGGAAACGTGCTGGGCGTGAAGCTATTGCGATCGAGCGGCGTTGCTTCGCTCGATCGGGAGGCGCTTCAGTTACCGCAGCGCGCTTCTCCACTGCCCGCACCCGGCAACGAGATCGCAGCGGGGCAGGCGGAATTCAGCGTGACCATTCCGATTCGTTTCGATCTGCGTGAAGTTCGCCGTTAATGAAAAACTCGGCTCCAGGTAAACGGAGGGCTGAGTTAAAAGCCAAAGTGCATCAAACGGATAGCAGCGATGAGGTGGTTTCTACTTGATCGTCGCCAGAAAAATACAAATACTGTATGCATGAACAGTAATCTGGTGCCGTTATGAATAACAACCCACTGACGATAACGCCAGTCTGGCCTCTGGCGATGAAGGGGCAGTAGCCATGTTCGCCCTGGTAGACGTCAACAGTTTCTATGCTTCCTGCGAGACCATCTTTCGGCCCGATCTGCGGGGGCGGCCGGTGATTGTACTGTCCAACAACGATGGCTGCGTGATTGCCCGTAGCGCCGAGGCGAAGGCATTGGGCGTGCCGATGGGGGCGCCTTATTTCAAAATCAAAGAGGAGATGCGCCGCCGCAACGTTGCGGTGTTCTCCTCCAACTACGCGCTGTACGCCGACATGTCCCGCCGGGTGATGGACACGCTGGAAGAGATGGCGCCGGCGGTGGAGATTTATTCGCTGGACGAAGCCTTTCTGCGGCTGGACGGCGTGGCGCACTGCGAGGCGCTGGAGCCATTCGGCCAGCGGGTGCGCGATCGCATCCGGCGCGAGCTGCATTTGACGGTCGGGGTCGGCATTGCGCCGAGCAAAACGCTGGCCAAGCTGGCCAACTTCGCCGCCAAGAAATGGCGCGGCACCGGCGGCGTGGTGGATTTATCCGATCCGGCGCGCCAGCGCAAACTGCTGGCGTTGCTCCCGGTGGAAGAGGTGTGGGGCGTGGGGCGCCGCCTGACTCGCCAACTGCAGGCGATGGGTATTCACACCGCGCTACAGCTGGCGGACTGCGATACCCGGCTGGCGCGTAAAACCTTCAGCGTGGTGCTGGAGCGCACGATACGCGAGCTGCGCGGCGAATCGTGCCTGCAGTGGGAAGATGAGGCGGCCGCCAAAGAGCAGATCATCTGTTCCCGCTCGTTCGGCCAGCGGCTGACGCACTACCCACACATGCGCGAGGCGATCTGCAGCTACGCCGAACGCGCCGCCGAAAAGCTGCGGCAGGAAAAGCGCTATTGCCGCAACGTGTCGGTATTTATCAAAACCAGCCCGCATTCGGCGGGCGAAGGGTATTACAGCAATATGGGCACCGCCCGGCTGCAAACCCCGAGCAATGACAGCCGCGACATCATCGCCATGGCGGTACGTGCGCTGGAAAGCATCTGGCAGGAGGGGCGACGTTACCTGAAGGGCGGCGTGGTGCTGGGAGATTTCAGCGCCGCCGCCATGGCGCAGATCGATCTGTTCGACGACTGCCCGCCGCGCCGCAACAGCGAGCGGCTGATGGCGACCCTCGATCGCCTGAATCAGGAAGGGCGCGGGCGCGTGTGGTTCGCCGGGCAGGGGATCGTCAAGCCGTGGCAAATGAAGCGCGACATGCTGTCGCCGGCCTACACCACCCGGCTGGCGGACATTCCGGTGGTGCGGCTGGGGGAGCGGGCGCCGTGCTCCGCCGAATCGAAGGAAGAAAAACGCCGCGGGTGACAACCGGCGGCGTGGGTAGGCTGAGTGTTACTTCACCGCCGCCGGATCCGGCTTATCGGGGGCGATGCCATACAGCGCCATGGCGCGGTTGACCTCGCTGCGGGCGATACGGCCTTCGTCAGCTAGCAGTTTCAACGCGGCGAGCGCGATGAAATGGCGGTTGACCTCGAAGAACTCACGCAGCGCCTCGCGGGTGTCCGAGCGACCAAAGCCGTCGGTGCCCAAGGCGATAAAGGTGCGGTCGGGCAAGAACGGTTTGATCTGATCGCCGACGATCTTCATATAGTCCGTCACCACCACCACCGGGCCGGGATGCGCCGCCAGCAGGCTCTGAATATAAGGAACTTTCGGCGGATCTTCCGGATGCAGCAGGTTCCAGCGTTCGGCCGCCATGCCGTTGCGGCGCAGCTCGCTCAGGCTGGTGGCGCTCCAGATATCGCTGGCGACGCCAAAGTCCGCCGCCAACAGCTCCGCCGCCGCCAGCGCCTCGCGCATGATGGCACCGCTGGCGACCAGCTGAGCGCGCGGGCTCTCTTGGTTTGTCGTTTCGCTCTGTTTGAGCAAATAGGCGCCCTGGATAATCCCGTCCTCCACGCCCGCCGGCATCGGCGGCTGCGGGTAGCCCTCGTTGAGCAAGGTGATGTAGTAGTAAATATCCTCTTGTTCAACGAACATCCTGCGCATGCCGCTCTGGACGATCACCGCGAGTTCATAGGCATAGGTCGGATCGTAGGAGACGCAGCTGGGGATCACCGAAGACAGCACGTGGCTGTGGCCGTCGTCATGCTGCAAGCCTTCGCCCATCAGGGTGGTTCTGCCGGAGGTGGCGCCGAGCAGGAAACCCTTGGTGCGTGCGTCGGCCGCCGCCCAGGCGAGATCGCCCACCCGTTGCAGCCCGAACATGGAGTAGAAGATATAGAACGGGATCGTCGCGACATCGTGGTTGCTGTAGGCGGTGCCGGCGGCGATCCAGGTCGATATCGCACCGGATTCGTTGATGCCTTCCTGCAAAATCTGGCCGTCTTTGGCCTCTTTATAGTAGCTGAGCTGCCCGGCGTCTTGCGGGGTATACAGCTGGCCGAGCCAGGAATGGATGCCAATCTGGCGGAACAGGCCTTCCATGCCGAACGTGCGCGACTCGTCCGGCACGATGGGCACGATCAGTTTGCCGATGTTGACGTCTTTGAGCAGCGTGCCGAGGATATTAACGAAAGCCATGGTGGTCGACATGTTGCGTTCGCCGCTGCCCTTCAGGAGGCCGTCGAAGCGCGATAGTTCCGGTATCGCCAGCGGAGCGGATTGGCCGAAGCGGGCAGGGATGTAGCCGCCCAGCGCGGTGCGCGTCGCGGTGATGTACTTCGCCGCCGCGCTGTCGGGTTCGGGCTTCAGGTAAGGGATCTCTGCCAGTTGGGCGTCGGAGATGGTCAGCCCTAAACGGTCGCGGAAGGCTTTCACCGCATCCTGGCTCATTTTTTTCAGCTGGTGGTTGATGTTCTGCCCTTCACCGGCTTCCCCCATGCCAAACCCTTTGACGGTTTTGGCCAGCACCACCGTCGGCCTGCCCGGGGTATGCACCGCCTGATGGTAGGCGGCGTACACCTTTTGCGGATCGTGGCCGCCGCGGTGCAGCGCCCAGATCTCATCGTCGCTCAGGTCGGCGACCAGCTCGAGCAATTCCGGATACTTGCCGAAGAAGTGCTCCCGCACATAGGCGCCGCTTTGCGACTTGAAGGTTTGGTAATCGCCGTCGACGCACTCCATCATGCGCTGCATCAGCAGCCCGGAGCGGTCTTTTTGCAGCAGTTTGTCCCAGCCGCTGCCCCAGATCACCTTGATCACCTGCCAGCCGGCGGCTTTGAAGGTGCCTTCCAGCTCCTGAATAATCTTGCCGTTGCCGCGCACGGGGCCATCCAGCCGTTGCAGGTTGCAGTTCACGACGAAGATCAGGTTATCGAGTTTTTCTCGCCCGCCCAGCGCAATCGCCGCCAGCGATTCCGGCTGATCCATCTCGCCGTCGCCGAGAAACGCCCACACCTTTCTCCCCTGGTGCGGTTTCAACTCGCGGTATTCCAGATAGCGCATGTAGCGCGCCTGGTAGGCGGCGGTCAGCGGCCCCAGCCCCATCGAAACGGTGGGATATTGCCAGAAATCCGGCATCAGCCGCGGGTGCGGGTAGGAGGAGAGGCCGCGGCGCGCGGATTCGCGGCGAAAGTTGTCGAGCAGCTCCTCGTCGATGCGGCCTTCGAGATAGGCGCGGCCATAAATGCCGGGGGAGGAATGGCCCTGGATATACACCATGTCGCCGGCGAAATCATCGGTGCGCCCACGGAAGAAGTGCGTGAACCCCACATCGTAAAGCACTGCGGCCGATTGGTAGGTGGCGATATGCCCGCCGACGTTGGAATGTTTGCCGGCACGCAGCACCATCGCCATGGCGTTCCAGCGAATAAACGCATTGATGCGCGCTTCAGCGGCCAGATCGCCGGGATACGTCGGTTGCTTATAGGCCGGGATCGTATTCACGTAGGGCGTGGTGACCATGCTGAAGAAATCACCGTGTTTTCGCTGATCGGCTTCGGCCATTCTTTCCAACAAAAAATGCGCGCGTTCACGGCCGTCGATGTCAGTGACACCTTCAAATGCCTCAAGCCATTCAGCCGTCTCTTGTGGGTCGAGATCTGCTTTTACCGCAGGTTGGTTCATAAAAGCTCCAAATGTACTTACCTGATAAGGCGCTGAGCGATACAGGGATTCAGTGAATTGCAAGTGCAAGAGTTGCAAATGCAACAATGGCGAAAGCCACTCTATCCCTTTACAATTGCAATTGCAACTCACCGGTTTTGACGAGAAAAATGACATGACAGATAAACAACCCGACCTGTGGTTCTCCTTTGTGCGCGCGCATCGGGCGATGATCAGAAAGATAGAGGCGAAGTTGTCGGAAGCGGGGCTGCCGGTTTACGCCTGGTATGACGTGTTATGGGGATTGGAAAGCGGGGAAAACGGCACACGCCGCATGCATGAGCTGGCGGACGTGTTGGTGATTGAGCGTTACAACCTGACCCGCCTGATGGATCGCTTGGAAAAAGAGCGGCTGGTCACGCGTTTTCGATCGGATGACGATCGCCGGGCCTCCTTCGCGACTATCACCGAGGAAGGCAAGGCCCTGCGGAAAAAGATGTGGGAGATCTACCGTTCGGTGGTCAACACCCACTTTCTCAACCAGTTCAGCGAAGAAGAGGTCGCACGCTTCTCCGACGCGTTGAACAATGCGATGCAGCTGGCCAGAGAGTGATCAGGCATCGGGCGTGATGTGCAGAACGCGCAGCGCATCGGCGATCAGCGCCGAAGGGATTTTCTGCTCGTCGGCCAGCAGTTTAAGGGCGCAGAGCGCAATCCATTCCGCCTGCGGGTAGTGGATTTCGCCACGCACCCGTGAATCTGAGCCCACCGCGGCAAAGCGCGCGGGAATGAATCGCCTGAGCTGATTGGCAATCAGGTGCGAGTAGTCGGTAACGGCGACGACGGGGGCATTCCCGGTACCCAGGCACGTTTTCAGATGGCATTCGCCGCCGCTGTCCTGGCGCTGCATGTCGGCGAGTTCGGCGTCCTGCGCCAACCGCGTGTAGCTGGGGCAACTCCAGATTTCAGACGCAATCCCCCAGTTTTTCAACACTTTGGCCGCCTGCTGAACGCGGGCGAGCGCTCGGCCAGCGCCGCACAGACGAACCTGCAACGGCGAGTCTGCCGCGGCGGCGACACGATACATTCCCTTGAACGCCTGTTCTGCGACAAACGGTTCCCCTGAAGAGAGGGGGCCATTGTCTGCGTTGGTCGCGAGATACACCATCTTCCTCGTTCCCTCCAGATAGAGCGCGTGGAGGGCGTGATGGAGTATCGCGCCGGTTTCTCGGGCATTGGCCGGATCGAAAGGCAACCAGCCCGGCATGGCCGTGAGCTGAAGCGGGAACCAGGCCTGAACGCCTTTGGGCAAATCGGCACTGCCAGTATCCGCATCGCTGATGAAAATCCCTTTACGATTGGTTTCCGGCTCAAGCCCGCGAAGCATGTCCACCGAGGGCGTGTTGACGAAGTAAAACAGCGGCTTCTCATAACGCTCTGATTGATGGCCAAACCAGAGCGGCCAGGCGGTGGCGTAGTGGGAACTCGGTGGCTCGGTGCGCCTTCTGCCGTCGATAAGCCAGATGTCGCCGCTGGCGTTAAGTTCGTCCAGCGTTTGCGCCGCCCAGGCGCTGGAAGAAGGGCGCGAGGCGCCGGCTTTTTGACTGACGGAGGTCATCTTGCGGATACAGGCTTCGGCCAGGGTTTGGGTTCTGGCCGAAGCGGCGGGCAGTGTTATACGTTGAGGCGACATGCGGAGTACCCTTTTTTAGTTGCAAGTGCGATGATTGTAATTGCAATTCATGACGTATGCCAATGACTTCTGAACAGGCCGCCGCCGTCCAGGCGTGACCTGCGGCGGTATATTCAGGTTCTGCGGAAGGGAGCCTATTTGTTTCACCGACCAGACAGCCGTCATCCGTTGTCCTTATTTCTGCGGTTTTTTATAAATGGCGGGCAGCTAAAAACGGTTTGCCGATATTACTCAGGCACGCGTTAGTGAACGCTAAACGAGGATATCGGCATCTTAAAAATAAAACGAAATAAGGATGAAAGCATATGCCTGGATTTAATTATGGTGGTAAAGGGGATGGAACTAATTGGAGTTCTGAACGCGGTACGGGCCCAGAGCCGGGGGGCGGCGATAAAGGCCATTCCGGCGATCGCGATCGCGGCGGCGCCGGCGTTGGCAGCAGCCCGGAACAGCAACAGATAGCGGCGATCCAAAACGATCCGGCGCTGCGCATGAAGCTGGCGGCGGTGATTAAGGCGGCGCGCAGAATTAACCCGGATGCGAAATTGCATATTGAAAGCGTCAGCCCATCCGGCACGCTGAGCCTTTCCGCCACCGGTTTGACGGCCGATCAGGCGAAGCACATTGGCCTGGGGGGACTGGTGATGGGGGTCAACGCCAAGGGGGTGACAGTGGCGATCGGGGATATCGAAACCGGCCATGCGCGCAAGCCCTCAACCCCTGGCAAAGGCGGCAACAATGGCCTGAATGCCGGGCAGATCGGCGCCTCTTCGTTAGGCAGTTTCGTGACAGACTCGCATCGCGATCGGCCCGTCAGCGGCTGGCATGGCAACGGCAAAACCGGCGAATTCTCGACGACTCGCACGACCGGGAGTTACTACGGTTTTCATCATTTGAAGGTGGAAAAGCAAGACGGAGTGGCGACCTACAGCCTCTACTATAAGGCCAATAAGAACCGGCCCGCGTTTATCGCCGTGGTGAGAGGGGATAACCTGAATGCCATGGAGGTGAAATATGCCAACGGCAAGCCGGTAAAATCGCCCGGCTCGGTAAAAACGATCGTTAAGGACTTCGTCGAATATCAAAATGCGGAATTAAAAGCCATCAAGGATGGCGTCAGCCTGGCCGCAGGTATCAATAAAGATATCGCGGAAAAGATCGGCGCGAAATACGCCAAACTCGCCAAGGATTTGGAGGCGGGAATTCAAGGAAAATATATCCGCAACGTGCAAGATGCGGAGAAAACCTACGAGCAATTGACGAAGGGCCTGAACAAAAAGCTCAAGGCGCAGGACAAAGCGGCGATTGTCGCCTGGCTGAAAATGATCGATGCGGAACAGTATGCCCGCAATGCGCGGGTATTGGGCAAGGTCTTCACCGGGGTGGACTGGGCGATCAAGGGCGCGGATCTGGTAAACGCCGCGATTGAAGGTTTCTCTACCGGCAACTGGAAAGCGTTCCGCAACCAGCTCGAAGCGCTCGGGTTGTCGATCGGCGCAGGGTATACGCTCTCCGTTATCGCCGCGTTTTTCGCGCCGACGCTGGTGTCGTCGACGGTGGGCATTTTCGCCTTCGCTTACCTGTTTGGCTGGGCCACCAGCTATATCGATGCGGCCCTTGCAGGAGAACTGGAAAAATTCATCCTCGAGATGTAACAAGCTCATGACAGAAGAGGGGGCATGCCCCCTCTTTTATGGGGTATGAACGCGCCCTGAACAATGCATTAGCATGTCTCATATAGTTCTTAAGTTGATGATTTTTATATGTGTAGTTCGTCTTATGTAGCCATCTCCCCGTCATCGGATAATTTCATTATTTTTCTTCCTGTTATGTGATTTTCTTCACGTAAAACACTATTTATCATCCTTTATTCATTAGTGATATTTACATATAACAATTGTTCTCCTAGTTTGTTCATGGTTATTAACATTCGGATTAATGTTCTGTTGGAGTATGGATATGTTGACAGGAAAGTGGGTGCCTCTGCCCTTTATCCTTGTGGTTTCCTTATTGGCTGGGTGTATTGAAGTGGATATGTCCGTTCCCAGCTTTCCGGATATGGCTGCCAGTTTCGGTGTTTCTGAAGGGCATATTCAGCGTACGATCACCTATAACTTCTTGGGATTTGTGTTTGGCGCGTTGATTTATGGCCCACTGTCAGAGTCGATTGGTCGACGCAAAACCATGTTGATCGGTGGGGCTATCATGCTGTTAGGTGCTCTGGGATGTACCTACGCCACTTCAATCGATCTTTTGATGTTGTCCCGCTTTATTCAGGGGTTGGGGGCTTGCACGCCGGTGGTAGTGGCTTACGCGATCATCGCAGACCGTTATCAAGGGGCGGCCATGTACAGCATGATCGGTCTGGTTAATGCCTGTATCTCGATTTTCATGTCGCTAGCGCCAATCGCCGGTGGTTGGATTAATGAGCATTGGGGGTGGAGAGGAAACTATGCGGTTGTCGCGGTGATCACCGCAGCGGCGGTACTGCTGGAATTGTTGTTCCTGCCGGAGACGAAGAAAGAAAAAACGCCATTCGATCTCAAAGCCATTGTGGGAAGCTATGCCCGGCTGACGGCGAGTTTCCAATTCATGCGATTATCGTTGATTCCTTCACTTTTCTTTGCTGCTTATATGGTATTCATCGCCTCCAGCGCTTTTCTTTACCGTGAAACCTTTGCGTTCTCGCTGTCGGCATTTGTCGTTCACTTTTTTATTATCGTGGCGTCATTTTCAATCCCTAGCCTCTTTTCCGCCCGTATTATCGCCGCGTTTGGTGGCGATCGGCGCGCTGAGAAAATCGGTATGGCGTTAGCCATCGTCAGCATTCTCGCTCTACTGACGGCGACAACGCCTTGGGCTATTACCCTGCTGATGAGCCTGTTCTGCTTCGGTTTTTCTATCTGCTATCCGACGCTGTTCGCACGTTCCATGAGTGTCTACCCGGAAATTTATGGTGTGGCGGCCTCCTATATCATGAGCATGCGCTCGCTGCTGGTTGTGGCTATCACGGGGATGGCCAGCTACGTCTTTATCGGGCGGCCGGAGGAAATGAGCTATGTGATGGCGAGTGTGATAGGCGTTGTCGTGTTGTTGTCTATGTTGAGTATCGTGGCATCCCCAAGCAAAGCTGAAGAATAAATAATCGTTTTCGCGTGACCCCCGGCTAAATATTTATATTTGGCCGGGATCGGCATGACTTTTTAAATACATGTATTCCTTCATCTGGAGAATATCTATGGAAAACGAAACCATGGTTTCGAAGGGCGGTTTGTCTGCCGCCTATACTGATAAATGGGAACAGCGCGCATCAATAAGAACCCGCCCCGGTAAATTTATCGACTTTACTATTCCTGGCGCATTTTTCCCCGAGGAGAATCAGCCGATATTTTTAGCTGACATGATGAGCGGCATGGACAATGAGAGGAAGTCAAAAATACTTACTCAGTCATTGTTTAAATACCTCAATGATATCGTTAATCTTGAGATCAAACTCATTAACTCAGCATGCAATAAAATTATCTACGGCGATCTCGCTGTCAAATTTGACGAACAGATTAAATTGAATGCCTATACCGTCATCATCGATGAGTATTACCATGTTTATATCGCCAGACATATGATCAATCAACTTAGAGAGCATGATGCCGATCTCGGTGCGCTGAGTTACCCGGATTCTGACGCCTATGTGGCCGTTACAGAGGTGATGAAACGGTTACCTGAGCGCTGCCATGACATTTTCGAGATCATTGCGGTGTGCATTTTCGAAACGACCCTGGTGAGAGAGCTGGTGGAGTTCTTTAATAGTGACGGCGTTCATCCATCGATTAAATACTATGTTAATGACCATATGAACGATGAGTCCAGACACTATATTTTCTTTCTCGAATTACTTGGCTATATCTGGACGAGGTTGGATGAAAACGATCAGGCGATGATCGGCGGGCAGATCGCTGATTTCGTAAAAATGTATTTGAATGTTGAATCAGAGAAACAGTTTAACATTGAGCTGTTATCGAAGATAACTCATGATTGCGAAGCCAGCCGGGAGTCAATCAATAAGGTTTATCGCGGTTTTGAAGTGACGCCTGATGTCCCCATTGTTAAAAACGTGCTAATGGCTTTGAAACGAACCGGCATTCTGAATTCGCCGATAGTACGCCAGGGATTCGAAAATATTGGTTGGATAATTTAATCATGGAGATGGGTATGGATAGTTTCGCCTCGCATAAAACACATTCTAAACTGGCCTATTTGACTGAAACAAAGATGTTGGCCGATGAAATAAAAGCGCGTTTACGGAATAGCAATTCGCTTATTCTTCCATTAGAGAGAAATCTTGAACTGGTCGATCAATTAACGGAGTTTGAGCTTGGTCGTTTCCTCCTGCATAACCGCGGCCTCAATGGCTACTGGACGTCTTACATTTTCCAGCATCCCGCCGGAAAACCCGCCGAACATGTTTTGGAAGACTGGCTTCTGAATCGCTCGTTGCTGTGCCGGGCGCGCGAGCGTTACTACCGTTATCAGACCTTGCTGGCTGAGTTGATTACGCAGGCGGAGACGCTAGCTTCAATCCCGTGCGGTGTGATGGATGATTTATTGGATTTGGATTACAGCGGCCATGGCGCGGTGCAATTGACCGGCATTGATCTTGACCCGGAGTCACTTTATCACGCCAACGAAAAGGCCAAGCGCGTTGGCATGGCGAACCGTTGCCGATTCTCGCAGCAGAATGCCTGGGAGTTAAAAGAAAAAAACGCTTTCGATGTGATTACCAGTAACGGCCTGAATATGTATGAGTCTGACCCGGACAGGCTGGTGGCTTTGTATCGTCGGTTCTTCGAGGCATTAAAACCAGGGGGAACCTTGTTGCTCAGTTTCCTCACGCCACCGCCGGAAAAGAACGCGCCCAGCGGGGAGTGGGATAAATATGAAACGCCAATGGCGGACCTTTTGCAGGAGTTCGCGATCTTTGGCGACATTATTCAGGCTACCTACCTTAATTTCACTTCAGAAGCAGAGATCAGGCAACAGATAACCCAGGCAGGGTTCACGGTTAAAGATATCAACTACAGCTCACGCGGCGTGTTGCCGATCCTCGTGGCGGTAAAACCCTGATAACCCAAAAGAGTAATATCCATGAAGATTCTGAACATTCTTGTCAACCACACCGTAGAACCGTTGCGCAGCCATATTGTCCGTTACTTGCTGGATGCCGGCCACTTTGTCTACTTAATCGGTCTGAGCGACGCTGAGCGAACGCGCTGGACAGGTTCGCAGCACAACCTCTTTTGCTATTCCGACGTTGGCGATCAGCGTATCGACTATGAGCTCTGTCTCGAAGAAAGCGCCTCGGTGAGAGGCCCCATCATCCGGTTAGCCGTTTTCGCCGATCGACAAAATGTGTTGTTCCAGATTCATGCTGAAGAAGACGGGAATATCAGGGCGTTAGCTGAGCGTGAGCTGCCGTGGCGGGAAGCCCGCCGAGCGTTGTCGCAGACGGTGTTGGGCGAGTTGTTCATCGATGGCGTGGTCATGCTCAGCCGTGAGGCGAAAGATCTGGATATTGCTCTGCCTGAAGGGCCAAACCGAGTTACGGATTGGCTGGTTGCCCAGCAGAGGGTACAGCAAGAGCAGCGAGCGCTGGAAAACGATGAACCGCGTTATGGCTGCTTCAACCTGAGGGATGAAGTGTCTGCCGTTAACGATGCTGCAGTGGTTCAACGGACCATCGATGGCGTTGCGCAGCCGCAACAGGCTTTGCTGTTGGCTTTCCAGTTGCAGTTTCTGCTCAACGCACGGCGGCCTGGGCTTTATGCTCTGCAATTGCAAGATAGGCAACGCAGCAGCAAAGTATTACGGTTACTCAACGGAACGGAAACATACGCCGAGCTCTCTCCTTGGTTAGTGCGGGTACTGCAGGGGGACCCGGCGAACCCATTCTACGAATCCCATCATGACGGCCGTTTTTTATCTGTGGTTGGTGTAGATGTCATCATGGATGAGGGGGATGTCGACGCGGCAGCGGCCCCGATCAGGATCGTATGGAACAGCACGCGCTGTACGCTCAGTTTGCAATTTTACGGCGAAAACCCCTTTTTCGACGTTGTAGCCGCAAATATCGATGAGTTTATGGCGGCGCTCGCCACATTCATGCGTAATGAAGGGGATATAGATGCGTTGACCGGCGTGTCTGAAAATAGCTACCAACGTTATTATGCGAAAATTAATGCCACGCAATGTGAATATCCGAGACAGACTATCGTCGGGATGTTTGAACAACAGGCAAGGGCGCTTAACGATCACCCTGCAGTGATAACGAAAAATGAAACGCTCAGTTATCGAATGCTGCAGCAACAGGCCAGTCGCCTGGCCGACTATCTGCAACGGCAATATGGGGTAGCGGCAGGCGACAAAATTGCCTTGATGATGCCGCGTGAGGCGGAGTTGGCAGTATGCCTGATGGCCGTGCTTAAGCTGGGATGCGCCTATGTTCCGATCGACAAAAATGCGCCCGTAGTGAGGACCTATTCTATTTTGGCCGATGCCCAGCCGGCGTTAATCATCGGTGCGCATGCTCAGTCAGCTGGCAGCCTGCCGCAAGGGCTGAGTTATTTGGATTGGCGTGAATATGCCGCTTCTCCTTTCGCTGGGGCCGACGGTTGCAACGAATTCCCCTCCCAGGCTGAGGCTTCAGCATTGGCCTATATTATTTACACCTCGGGAACGACAGGTAAGCCTAAAGGGGTTGCCGTAGAACATCGCAGCTTTGTGAATATCGCCAGCGATATTTCTCGACGCATGTCTGTGACGCATCAGGATCGTTTTCTGGCGATCACGACGTTGGCATTTGATATTTCAACTCTGGAAATATTTATGCCGCTCATGTTTGGCGCCACGGTGGTATTAACCGACCAGAAGACGTTGTTGGCGAATAATGACTTGCCGCACTTTATCGCGAGTCATTCCGTGAGCCTGATGCAGGGGACGCCTTCTTTTTGGCATCAGGTCGCGCAGCAATATGCCGAGACAACGCTACCCGTTCGGGCATTGTGCGGTGGGGAAGCGGTGCCGCATGCGGTGGCGCGTTGGTTGTCAGAAAACACCGAGCGTGCGTGGAATGTGTATGGGCCAACCGAAACGACGGTTTGGTCTACCGCGGATGAACTGTTGCCTGGGGTTGATAGCGTCACCATTGGGCGCCCGCTGGCGAATACCCAGTGCTTTATCTTGGACGAACGGCGGCGTTTACTTCCTCCCGGCGTGATCGGGGAAATGTATATTTCGGGGTTGGGCGTTGCGCGCGGTTACTACGGCAATGCGCGTCAGACGCAAGCAAGCTTTTTGCCGAACATATGTTCCAGCACGCCGTCAGCCTGGTTCGGTCGCATCATGTACAAGACGGGCGATCGCGTGCGTTGTTTGCCCGACGGCAGATTTGAATACCTCAGCCGATGGGATAACCAGATAAAATTGCGGGGACATCGGATCGAACTGGGTGAAATAGAGTCGGTTTTGCGAACCTACCCCGGGATGCAGCAGGTTGTTGTAAATTTACAGCCGGCCAAGGAAGAACAACAGGCGTTCCTGGTTGCCTATTATCAGGCCAAATCGCCGGTGGCACGCCAGCAACTGCAGGATTATCTGGTGACGCTGCTTCCGGACTACATGCTCCCCAGCGCTTATATGTACCTGCCTGAGATCCCCTTGAATATGAATGGCAAAGTGGATCGTAAAGCCTTGCCGCAGGTACAAGCGCAAGATAAAGCGCATTACGTAGCGCCGGGAAACGAGTTCCAGCGATGCCTGTGCCAGCTATTCCAGGATGTATTGGGGAGCGAAAGCGGACGAATCGGCATTACCGACGACTTTTTTGCTTTGGGAGGCAACAGCCTGTCGGCCATTCGCTTGGTAAATCGCATAAACGGTACGCTTCAGTGCGATCTGAAAGTTAAAGATATTTTCGAAAGAAAAAATGTGGCCAGGTTAACGCCATTGGTGGCCGCCGGGCGCGGCAGTTTTCTTTACCAAGACTACCAGATTGCACAATGTGATGAGACCCATCTGTACCATCCTTTCCCGCTGAATAATGTTCAGCAATCTTATTATCTGGGACGAATGAAAAGTTTCGATCTCAGCGAGGTCTCTACCCATATTTATAATGAATTTGTTTTCGACCATATTGATCACGAAAAATTGGAGCGTGCCTATAATCAACTTATTGCACGCCATCCTGCGTTGCGCACCGTATTTGAAGAGGGAGAACAGCGATTTTTAAGTGCGGCAGCGCATTACAAAATAGGCTACCACCCCCTGAGAAATGAAGACGAGCTATTGGCTTTGCGCGCCGAGTACTCGCACAAGGTTTACAAACCGGATTGTTATCCGCTGTTCGATATTTTCCTGAGCGAGTATCAAGGGAAATACCTTCTGCATGTCAGCTTTGATGCCATTATCATTGACATGACCAGTTTTGAAATATTATTCGGCGAGTGGATTGCGTTATATCACGACGAAAATCTGGCGCTGCCGCCGCTGGATATCAGCTACCGCGATTATCAGCTGCAGTACGAGCGCCTGCGCGGCAGCGCATTATTTGAGCGGGCGCAGCAATATTGGCTGCAGAAAATCGATGATTATACGCTGGAGGTCGGATTGCCGCTGGCCGCGCATCCCGCCAGGATCGATAAGCCGAGCTTCCGGCGTTTGTCTGCGACGATACCCATGTCGAGTTGGCAAAAGATCGTCGACAAATGCCAGCGCTTCAATATTAGTCCGACCGCTCTGATCCTTGAGCTCTACAGCAGAACGTTATGTTATTGGTCTGGTCAAGAGAGCCTTTGCCTTAATTTAACGCTGTTCAACCGTTTGCCGTTACATTCTCAGGTCGAGCAAATTATTGGCGATTTTACCGTTTTAAGCCTGTTCAATTACCAACGTCAAAATGGCGTTGCGATGAGCGAACAGCTATCGGCTATCCACCGCACCTTGCTTAATGACGTCGATAATAATTTATTTGACGGCATTGACGTACAGCGTTTGTTGAAACAGCGGCGGAATCTGCCCGCCAATACGGTTATCGCGCCGGTGGTGCTGACCAGCGTGCTTGGCATGAACAATAAAGCGAGCATGTTTGAATTGCCGCTTAATGAAGGATATCGCGGCGTTCAATACGCAATCTCCCAAACGTCTCAGGTGTGGCTCGACCATAAAGCCTACGAAAACGATGAAGGGTTCGTTGCCGAGTGGGATTATGTCGAACAATTGTTTGATGAGAAAACCATCAAGGCCATGCACGAAGGCTATTGTTCTCTGATTCGATGGGTGGCAGAACACGATTGGGAAACCATGTCATTCCCGCAGCCTGAACTGCCGGCGGAACATGCGGAAGCGGTCATGCGCTGGAATGCCACGCAAAGTACGGTGTCGGAGCAAACGCTGCACGGGTTGTTCCTTTCCAGTCTGGAAACGCCGCAAACGGCCGAGCGCATTGCGGTGATCGAAACCGAAGGCGAACGCCACTTTACCTACGCCAGGCTGGAACAGGACAGCAACACGCTGGGGCGTGCGCTATTGCGGCATACCAAGGGCGAAAAGGGACGTATTACCGCTATTCTGCTGGAGAAAGGGTATGCGCAGGCCGTCTCAACCCTTGGGATCATGAGAAGCGGCGGCGCTTATCTGCCGTTGCACATCGAATGGCCATGGGAGCGCATACGCGACATTCTGCAGCAAGCCCGGTGCGATATCTTGCTGCTCTCTGCTCAGCAGCGTCATGACCTGGCACATGAGCTGTCGGCGTTGCCTTCGGATATCACGATTTTGGTGTTCGACGAGATAGTGGCGCCGGCGCAGGAACGTGCGTCGACGGAGGTTGCCTGGCCGATCGTCAGGGCTGACGATCTGGCCTACATTATTTTTACCTCTGGCTCTACCGGTAAACCGAAAGGGGTAGCGATCGATCACCAGGGGGCGGTCAATACCATCCTGGCTGTTAACCAACGTTGGTCGGTCGGTCGGGAAGACCGGATACTGGCGCTGTCCGAGCTGAGCTTTGATCTGTCCGTTTACGATCTGTTTGGCTTGTTGGCCGTGGGGGGCGGTGTGGTGATCCCTTCCCAGCGTGAGACCAAAGCGCCGCAAGCTTGGGTGGCCGCGCTGCGCCGACATGACGTGACCCTCTGGAACTCGGTGCCGCAATTAGCGGGCCTGCTGGTTGACGAAGTCGAACCTGCGACGCAGGCGCTAACCCGGTTACGGCTGTTCCTGTTGAGCGGCGATTGGTTGCCGCTCAATTTGCCTCATCGCCTGAAAACCCAATCGCCAGACAGCAAGATGGTGAGCCTGGGGGGCGCGACGGAGGGCAGCATCTGGTCCATTTGGCATGAAATCGATCGGGTAGACGCGAGGTGGAAAAGCATTCCTTATGGCGTCGCCATGCCGAATCAACAGATGTGGGTGCTGGATGAGTGGGGGAGTGCTTGTCCTTTCGGCGTAACCGGAGAAATACATATCGGTGGGCTCGGCGTTGCTCAGGGATATTGGCAGGCTGAAACGCTGACTCGAGAACGCTTCATTTATCATCCAACCTATGGACGCCTGTACAAAACCGGCGATCTGGGTCGCTGGTCGGCGGAAGGCTATATCGAGTTCCTCGGCCGAAGAGATGCCCAGGTCAAGCTTAACGGTTATCGCGTGGAGCTGGAGGATATCGAGAATAACTTGAGCCAATTACCTGGGATCCGGCAGACGATCGTGCGGCTCAGCGAGGGTGACCTCATGGCTTACGTTGTTCCCGAGGCGCAACAGCCGGTGCCGCTCTATTTTGCTAACCGCGACGCATTCGTGCTTTCGCTGCCGGCGTTACGTCAAGATCTGCAACCTTCGCGAGCGATACCCTATCCGTTGGATGAAGCGGTTTACCGTGCCCGCAAGAGCACTCGCCAGTTTACCGCGGAGGCGTTATCCGCCGAAACCATCAGCAGTCTGTACGAAGCGCTGCCGGGGTGGTTGACGCAACAGATGGCGCAAGAGGGAAGCGCGCTGCCGCCTGCGTCTTTGGCCGGGCTGTTGGCCGTATGCGCCGCTTTCCGTTCGCCGCAGCGCGCGTTGCCAAAATATCGCTATCCTTCGGCCAGCAGCCTCTATGCGGTGCAAGTGTATCTCGGGCTCCCGGCGGCGATGGGAGAATATGCCGCGGGTTATTACTACTACCATCCGCTGGAACAGCATTTGTACCAGGCAGAAGCGTCGGGAGAACACACCGGGCCTTATCTGGACTTGGTGGTTCGGTGGGAAACCATCACCGCGTTATATGCCGAGCGCGCATTCGCTTTGGCGCAGATAGAAGTCGGCCACATGTTGGCCTTGCTGACTGAGCATCTCCAGTCTTTGGGCGTCGCTTATTACGTCAAGCCCGCTGACGCCGTTTCACCTGACGAGGGGGCATTAGCGTGTCGGATCCACCTCGGCGTTTGCGCCGTCACTTCACCACCGCAAGTCAGCGTCGATTTCAGCGTGATGGAAAACGAGGGGGGAACCTATGTCGCTCGCGCGTCAGGGCGACACTATTGCCTCGGTGAGACCTCCGTGCTGGCCGAATCATCAGACGTGTACGGGGTGTTGCAGTCGTCTCAGGTGTTGTTGCAGGTCCATGGCGCTAAGAACGCGTGCCATTATCAGGCCAGTGGCTGGATGATGCAGCGATTTGGCGCGCTCGCCGCCCAGCGGCGAATTGGCGGCTGCATTCTTGGCGTCACGCCGGCCGAGGACACGTTGTGCAGCATGGCGATAGGGTATGCGCGGGCCGAGGATGAACCGGTCTTTGACGTTCCTGCGCTCACTGTCTCGATGACCCAGGCGATCAGACGGCATTTGGCGCGTCGTTTGCCGGACTATATGTTGCCGCAGCACGTTACTTTGATCCCGGAAATCCCCTTGTCTAACAACGGTAAGGTCGATACATCACGCTTGCCGAAAGTCGTCAAGCACAGCGAATGTCTGGCTCCGCGCAGCGATGATGAGATACGGATGCGCCGACTTTGGGCGGAGCTTCTGGACAAGCGTGAAGAGCGAATCGGTTGTGACCAAAGCTTCTTCACTCAAGGGGGGAATTCGCTTCTGGCTATGCGACTGGTACGCAAGATCAACCTCGCGACGGGAACCGAGATGCGTCTGGAAGACCTCTACAACAACAATACGATTCAGGAAATGGCGGCGTGGGTCGCCGGGCAACCTTGTGGCAACGGCAGAGAAGAAGGGGCGCTGTAATGATGTTGACGGATTTATTGAACAACCTGAAAAAAAATAACATTTTATTGTGGGCTAAAGCGGACGATCGGTTGGGTTTTTCTGTCGACAAGGATATCGGCTTTGATGCCGATCTGAAGGCTGAAGTGGCGGCACGCAAAGACGAATTGTTGGCGCTGTTACAGGACAATGGCGTGACCAGCGAACAATCCGCGAAGGAAACGTCTTTTCTGAGGCTACCGCCAAGTAGCTGGCCACTTGCGCTGGACTCAATTCAGCAAGGCATGTATCTGCAAAGCGACATCGACGGCTTGCCGTATACCTATACGGTACCGTTGTTCATTGGATTGCCGCAGGTGGATATCGCGCGGTTGCGAAACGCGCTGCAAACCTTTTTACGGCATCAGCCCCTGTTGCGTCAGTCGATTGATAGCGATATGAAGCGCGTTTTTCTGGCGCCTGAGCAGTTTGCACTGGAAGTAGAAAGGATTTCCTGGTCCGAGCTGGAAAGTAAGAAACGGGCGTTGGCACAACAAATCTTCCCTATGCCGGAAGGGCAGTTTGCGCGCTTTGTGCTGCTGGTGCGGGCTGAGACGCAAGAGGCCGTTTTGGCGTGCGTTCACCATCATATGCTGTCTGATGCCCCTTCCGTCCAGCATTTTGCTCATCAACTGTTGAGTGCGTACGCCACACCGTCTGTATCGGCGCAGCCTGAAGCGGGGTACCTGGATTACTCCGCATATCAACAGTGGCGGGTGCGGCAAGATGATGTTCAGGCGTTCAGAACATCGTTGGCCGCCCGTTTGAATCAGGCGGAACCGCCGGCATTGCGACAGCGCCATCTCTCTGGCGTGGAGAATCGTGCCTTTGCCGTGCAGGCAGGATTGACGTCGGAGGTTGTCGAGCGTTTGACGCAGGCATGCGGCGAACGGGGACTGACGCTCTATTCTCTGTTGTTTACGACGTTCGCCCATGTATTACGGACCTTTAGCGGCCAGGACAGCGATTTCCCTATTGGACTGACAGTGATGAATCGCCCCGAGGCGTTCAGCCGAGCCATTGGGCCGTTTATCAGCACCCTGCCGGTTATCGCCGCATTGCGCGCAGACCAAAGCGTGTTGAGCAATGTCAAAAGCATTCAGCACGATATTTTGCAGTTGCAGGAACATCCGTGGGTGAACATTGGGCACTTGGCGCCGGAGATCGACGGTGGCGCGGTGCGCATCAATGAACTGGTTCAGCTGCTATTTACCTTCCATAACTTTGAAAACGGCGATATCGCCGTCCCCGGCGTGGAATATCGTCTGGAGTCTTATCCCGATCTGGCGGAAAAGTTTGGCATGTCCTTATTTGCCGCTCAACGAGACGGTCAAATCGATTTCACGTTAACCGCGGCGGAGAATCGTTACGAAGAGGACTACGTTCGCAATATTCTCGAGGCGTTAGTTTATGCGCTGGGCCAGTTTGATCGGCAATCCTGGGAGACGCCGCTTGAACAAATCGATTTAATCACGCCAGCCCAGCGTCGGCAGGTGCTGTCTGAATGGAATGACACGCGCTGCGATTATTCAGAAGATGAGCATATCGCGTCTTTATTGGAAGCGCAGGTAGCGCTGACGCCGGACAATATCGCCTGTGCGGATCGGCATCGGCAATTGACGTATCGCCAGTTGAATCTACAAGCCAATCAGTTGGCGGCCGCCTTATCGTCACGTGGGGTGGGGCATGGCGCCTGCGTTGCGCTGTGTCTGGATCGCAGCGTCGAGCTGTTGGTCGGTATTTGGGCGATCCTGAAATTGGGGGCCGCCTATTTGCCTGTCGACCCGGCATTCCCCGACGATCGTCTCGATTACATTCTACAGGATAGCCGGGCCGACGTAATTATCTGCCATCAGGCCTACCGACACCGGGTGGCGGCGCCAGGGCGGCGGCTGGTGGTGTTGGATGATGAATCGCTGCGCCACGAGCTTGAGTTGTTGAGCGATGAAAACATGGCGCGTCAGATATCACCGAACGATCTGGCCTATGTCATCTATACCTCCGGGACCACAGGGCAGCCCAAGGGCGTGATGTGCACGCACCGCGGTTTGATCAACCGTATCCAATGGATGAATAAATCCTATCCGCTGACGGCAGCCGATCGGGTGTTACAAAAAACGCCGTACATTTTTGACGTCTCCGTATGGGAACTGATTTGGGCCTCTCTTTACGGCGCCAACATCGTTTTTGCCGATCCGGATGGCCACAAGGACGCGGATTATCTGATTGAGCTGATCGAGCGCGAAACCATCACCGTATTGCATTTTGTGCCATCCATGCTGGCGGCTTTTACCGAGACATTACAGGGCATTCAACGCGATCGAAACGTCAGCTTGCCGAGCTTGCGCTACGTGTTCTGCAGCGGTGAAGAGCTCAAACTGACCCAGGTCAAAGGGATTAAGCAGTGTTTGCCTCATATCGCCCTGCACAATCTTTATGGGCCAACCGAAGCCTCCATCGATGTGCTGTATTTCGACTGTAACGATCCGGATATAGATAACGTCCTGATCGGGCGGCCGATTGATAACATGAAAGTGTTGGTCCTGGACAAAGGGCAGCGGCTTTTGCCGCCCGGTGCGGTGGGTGAACTCTACCTTTCCGGCGTCGGACTGGCGCGCGGCTATCTGAATAAAGCGGCGCTGACGGCGGAGAAATTCATCGTCAATCCGTATTGCACCGAATGGGATGAGCGGGCGGATGACTATGCCTGTTTGTATAAAACCGGTGATTTGGTGTATCAGCGGAATGATGGGCAAATCGTTTATGTTGGCCGCAATGATTTTCAGGTGAAAATGCGCGGATATCGCATTGAGTTGGGTGAAATCGCCCAGCGTCTCGAAGCGTTTGACTTGGTGCGCCAGGCGGTGGCGCTGGTTTATCAACAGCCCCATCCCCGCCTCGTGGCCTATTACACGGCGCAGGCACCGTTGCCGGAGGCGACGCTACAACACTTTCTTGCCGCCGCCTTGCCCGAGTACATGGTGCCGGAGACCTTTATCTGGTTGAAAGAATGGCCCGTCACGGTGAATGGCAAACTGGATCGGCGTGCGCTTCCTGAACCGTCTCTGCCGGTCGTACAGGAACGTGTCGCACCGCAGTCGGAGAGGGAAGCGCAGATCGCCGCCATTGTTGCGGAAATGATGGGGATCGATGAAGCGCATTTCAGCTGTGAGGCTAACCTGTATCAGTTGGGGCTGGACAGCATCATGGCGATCAAGCTGGTGAGCAAATTGCGCCAGGCGATGGGCGTATCGATCCGGGTGAAAGACGTGTTCGCCAGCAAAACCGTGCATGCACTCCATTTACGTCTCGCTCAGCATCAGCAGCAGGTGATGATTGAAGGCAAACGGGAGCAGGGCGTATTGGTTGGCGAGTTGCCGCTGCTGCCTGTCCAACGCTGGTTCTTTGACTGCGCATTCCCTTATCCGAGTTATTGGAACCAGGCGTTTCTGCTGGATGTGCCGGCGCTGGACGTCGAACGCCTGCGCGAAGCGCTGCACGCATTGATTCAACATCACGATGCGCTACGCCTGACGTTTACGTCTGAGGATTCGTCGCATTGGCGCCAAGGCTATCAACCGATGACGGACGCCATCGAACTGCGGTGTCATCATGTCGAACGCTCGGCACCGCAATGGCAAGAGGCCCTGTCCGCCGTGCTGACCGAATGGCAAAGCGATATCGATCTGGCCGACGGGCCGCTTTATCGTTTTGGTTATGTCACGGGGTTCGACGAGGGGCGAGCCCGTATTTTCTGCGCTTGCCACCATTTGGTGCTCGATAGCGTCAGCTGGGGCATTCTGGCCCGCGATCTGGCGAACGCCTACCACGGTGAAAGCCTTGGAGATAAGGGAACGAGTTATCGTCAGTGGACTGAGCACTTCGAGCAATATTGTGCCAATCACGCGGAAGAGGCGTCTTACTGGCGGGCCAGGATGGCGGACTACCGCCCCGTTGCGTTGCCGGCTGCGCGCGGCGCTACGATGGCATGCAGCCGCCTCGCGTTATCAATAAAAGTGACGCAGGCGCTGCAAACCGAGGGTTTACGTGCCTTCAATGCGAAAGTCGACGAATGTTTGCTGGCGTGTGCAGACGGCATGCTCGCTCACTGGTTTAACGGAGAGCTGACCCATGTCACCGTTGAAGGGCACGGACGCGAAGAGATTGATGCCGCTCTGGACGTTCATCGTTGCGTCGGGTGGTTCACGTCACTTTATCCCTGTGCGCTCTCATCCTCTCCCGATCCGGCAATGCGTTTGCAGGCGGCCAAAGCGCAACTGCGCGGCGTGCCTCATCAGGGCGTAGGATTTGGCGCTTTTGCCCGTGAGCTAGGGTTGCCGCTGCCCAATGTTTGTTTCAACTACCTGGGACAGCTGACTTCGCCGGATGAACAGGATTGGGCGCTGGTCATGTCGCCGGTCGGTGAGACGCGCCATCCTGACAACGGCTTGCCTTTCGGTATTACGCTCTTTAGCTACATAGAGCAAGGTCGGTTGCAGCTCGAAGTCGTCAGCGGTCTGTCCGGTGAGCAAAATCAACAGTTGCTGGAGGCCTGGGAGGCGGCTATAGACACGCTGATAGCGTGCTGTGAACGGCAGGGAAGAACCCAATACGGCCTTGGCGATTTCATCAATGTTGCGGATGAACGCGACTTACAGCATTTACCTCTGCAGGGCGGTGCCGAAAACGGCGACTGCTTTGCCATGACCGAGATTCAGAAAGCCTATCTGGTTGGGCGCTTTGAAAACTATGAGATCGGCAACGTCGCCAACCACATCTACAACGAGTTCGTGTATCCGCGCCTTGATGACGAACGTCTGGAGCTGGCGATTAACCGATTGATCGCCCTCTGTCCGGTGCTGCGCACCGTGTATGACGCGGAAAGCATGACTCAGCGCTTCATTTCGGTGTCGCAGGCCGGCCATTATGCCTTGGCGGTGAATGACCTGCGCCTCGACGATGAGGCTACCGCGCTGGCGCGCGTGCGCAAGCGTCTGTCCCATCAGGTCTATCAGGTCGACCGTTTCCCGTTGTTCACTTTTG
Source organism: Serratia bockelmannii (assembly GCF_008011855.1). Lineage (GTDB taxonomy): Bacteria > Pseudomonadota > Gammaproteobacteria > Enterobacterales > Enterobacteriaceae > Serratia > Serratia bockelmannii. The sequence goes on along the minus strand of NZ_VOUX01000033.1, from coordinate 842,053 downwards.
AAATCAGCCGGCTGCGCGATCGCGACGTGCTGCATATCAGTCTCGATCTGATTTTGCTGGATGTGCAAAGCCGTCTGGCGCTGTATCAACTGCTTAATGCGCTGTATCGGGGAAATGTCTTGCCGCCGCTGGCAACCGTGAACTTCAAAGACTACCAGGAGCATCTGGCCCATCTGAAGGCTTCCCGTTGGTATCAACGAGATTGCGCTTATTGGCAGGACAAGCTGGCCGATATGCCGCTGCGGCCAAACTTACCGCTCAAGGTGCCGTCGGCCACGGTTGAACACCCGCGCTTTGCAGAGCATACGCTATATATAGACAAACAAATTTGGCAGGATTTCAAACGGCAAGCGCAGCATTATCAGGTCTCATACTCGTCGGTATTGCTGAGCCTCTATGGCTACCTCATCGCGCGATATTCCGGCAACAGCGAGTTTCTCATTACCATGACGCTGTTCAACCGCTACGCGGTTTGCGAGGACGTAAACGACATTTTGGGTGATTTTACCTCGACCAACCTGTTCCACTTTCGCGATGCCGGCGAGGATCTGTTCACCACCATCGAGACGACGCATAAGCGCATGTGGGACGACATTCAGCATGCGTTGTACAGTGGGTTGGATGTGCAGCGCGATCTGGTGAAACTGCACGGCCTGGATCGCCATTCGGCGGTGTCGCCGTTGGTCTTCACTGGCGTCGTAGGGCAACAAACCGGCGATTGGGATAAACAGGCGTATCTGGAAGACAGCGAGGTGCGCGAGCAGCGATATTGGTGTGCGCAAACCTCTCAGGCTTGGATCGACCTGCAGGCTATTGAAGTCGATGGCCGCTTTATGAGCAAGTGGCTTTATGTCGACCAGCTGTTTGATGAAGAAACCATTGCGCATCTGAATCGCGCCTATTGCCGTCTGATCTCGCTATTAGCGCAGCAGCCTTGGGAAACGCCGGTGGGATGCGAAAACTATTTGCCTGAAGCGCAAAGAGAAATGATGCAGCGGGCAAATGCCGTCACTCAGCCTCTCAGTGAAGAAACCCTGTTCAGCGCGTTCGATCTGTTGGCGACGCAAGCACGGCATCGAGAAACGATCGCGGTGTATGACGGGGAAGCGGCGATCGGCATGACCTATGGCCAATTGAAACAAGACAGCGATGCGTTGGCGCAGCAGGGGATGGGCTCATCTGCGCCGCTGATTGCCGTATTGGCGGAAAAAAGCTACGCCCAGGTCTGTGCCTGTCTGGCGATCATGAAGGCCGGCAAGGGCTATCTACCGTTGCATGTCGAGTGGCCGGCGGGGCGCATCGCCGATATTTTACAACAGGCCGGTGTAGAACAGCTCTGGCTGACCCGGGCACAGTCGGCGCGTGCGGATATCCGGACACTGAGCGAAGCGGGTTATCAACTGCTGGTCATCGAGGATATGCTGGATGAGGCGACCGCTTTGCCACCGTGTTTCGGCTTGCCGCACGTCAGCGCCGCCGATGTGGCCTATGTCATTTTCACTTCCGGTTCCACCGGGCGGCCAAAAGGGGTCACCATCGATCACCGTGGCGCAGTGAATACGCTGCAAGCGGTAAATCGACGCCTCTCGCTGACCGCTGAAGATGCCCTGTTCGCGCTGTCTGAATTGAGCTTCGATCTCTCCGTCTATGACATCTTCGGCGCGCTTAGCGTCGGTGCGGAGATCGTCTTACCGGCTCAAGAGAGCGTAAAAGATCCGGAGCGGTGGTTGCCGCTGCTTGCTGAGCGTGAAGTCACCGTCTGGAACAGCGTTCCACAGCTTGCCGGGCTGCTGGCCGATGCCGTGGCACGGCAGGGATGCTCACTGCCAAGGCTGCGCGCATTTTTAATGAGCGGTGATTGGATCCCGCTGAATCTGCCGGAGACGTTGCGCACACTTTGGCCGCACGCTGACTGCATCAGCCTGGGCGGGGCGACCGAGGGCAGCATTTGGTCCGTTTGGTACCCGATAGAGGCGATCGATCCGGCCTGGCGCTCCATCCCTTATGGCACCGCGATGCCTCATCAGGCGCTTTATGTTTTGGATCCGCAGGGACAGATGTGTCCGGTTGGCGTGACCGGTGAGCTCTATCTTGGCGGGATGGGGGTGGCATTAAATTATTGGCGAAATCCACAGCTCACGGCGGAGCGTTTCATTTCGCACCCTCGTCACGGACGTCTCTACAAGACGGGCGATTTAGGGCGCTGGCATGCGGCAGGTTATGTCGAATTCCTGGGGCGCAACGACTTCCAGGTCAAGCTGCGCGGGCATCGCATTGAGCTCGGGGAGATTGAAAGCCGGCTTCTGCAATGCGGCGGGATCCACCAGGCCGTGGCACTGGTGATGGCGCAGCCGGCACCGATGCTGGTGGCTTATTACGTCGGCGAAGCGAACGCTGACGAGAAAATGCTCCGTTCGCGACTGGCTGAACAATTGCCGGAGTATATGGTACCGGCGCATCTTATCGCTTTGGATGCCTTGCCGCTGACGGCGAATGGCAAACTGGATCGCAACGCCTTGCCGCTACCCGCAGCCGAAGAGCAGGCGACTTATTGCCCGCCGCGTGACGACCGTGAACATCAACTGTGTCGGCTGTGGGGCGAGATCCTGCACGTGCCGGCGGATGAACTCAGTACCCAGGCGGATTTGTTCCAGTTGGGCATCGACAGTATCGCCAGTATCCAAATGGCGGGGCGGTTAAGGCGCGAATTGCAGCTGGATGTCACGCTGAAAGAGTTGCTGACGTATCGCACCATCGCATCGTTCTACGACACTCTGCTCGGCCGTCAAACCGTTGGCGGCATCCAGACCGTGCAGCGCGAAACAGGGGCCTTGAGCGGCACAGTTCCGCTGCTGCCCATCCAGCAATGGTTCCTGGCACATGATCTGCCGCATCCGCAGCAGTGGAACCAGTACGGGCTGTTGGTGGCGCCTGGCATGACAATGGCCCGTCTGCAATGCCTGTTGCCGCGCCTCGTGGCGCAGCACGACGCGTTCAATCTGCGCTTCGAAAAAGATACCCAGGGAGAATGGCGCCAATGCTACCAGCCGCAGGCTGCGCTGCCGCCATGCCACGCTTTGGACATTCGCGCATTGTCGCTGCCGGAAGACCACCCGGATTTTGACGCCGCGCTGTTGCAGCGTTTTGCCGACTGGCAGCAGGCGTTCGATCTGCAGAGCGGGCCTTTGGCCGCGTTCGCCGTTCTTGAAGGGTACGCGGACGGCAAGGCCAGGGTGTTCGTCGCTTGCCATCACCTGATTGTCGATGCGGTCAGTCTGCAGGTGATCGTCGACGATTTACGACGCCTGAGCCAAGAGGAAACGCTGCCGGAGAAGGCCAGCAGCTATCGCCAATGGGTGAACCATCTGCGGCAACGTGCGCAAATTACCTCTCATGAACGTGAAGAGTGGCTGGGGCAATTGCCGGGCAGCGAAGTTCATGCGTTGCAAGCGCTGGGCGGAACCGCGACGACGCGTCATGCCCTTGCGTGGGGGGAAGGGCCATCCTGTCGCTTGATGCAGCACCTCGCCATGTTCGGCATGCAGCCGCAGGACATGGTGGCCTGGGCGGTTGGCCGCGTTTTGCATGATTTGACCGGACAAACCGCCTTTAGCCTATGGTTTGAGGGGCACGGTCGGCAAGCGGATGAGCGAACGCTGGATATCTCCAGGACGATGGGCTGGTTCACCAGTCGTTATCCCGTGCGCTTTAGCTATCAACGCGATGCCAGGGAGCATTTGCTCGCGGTGAAAAATAATCTGAGACGTTGGTCGCAGCGGGCGGAAAACTTCGGTGTCCTGTGTGGTTTGCCCGTGGTGAAAGAGGACGGCATCAGCATCAACTACCTGGGCAAGATGGAGGCGGCGGGAGACTGGGCGCTGGATCACCACTTTGTGGGGCTGCATCGCCATGCCTCCCAGGAAGGGACGCATCTGATCGATATCGTCGTGTTGAACGTTGGCGATCGTCTTGAATTGCGGGTCGAAAGCCGGCTGCGGGAGCATGACGCGGCCTGGTTGACGCAGCGGCTTATTCGAGAGTTGGAAGATGGCCTGGTATCAATGAATTGGCCATCCTGGCGTTGGTTAACCGAATCGGATGTCGATTTCGCCCTCCCGCAACCCCATCTGGATCGGCTGCAACATGCGCAGGCGGTTGATGCGGTCTTCATGGCCAATAGTCTGCAGCAAGGGATGTTGCACCATTCGCTGGCATTTGGCGACGCCGATCGGGTGTATCGCGTGGCTACGCGCTGGGATTATCACTGTGCGATCGAGCCCGAGACGTTCAAGCGGGCGTGGCAATGGGTGCAACAGCAGTTCTCCTGCCTGCGGTTGCGGTTCGATTGGCGCGGTGAAATCGTGCAGGTCGTGGATCATGAAGGGCGCTTCCCTTGGCACGTCCATGACATCAGCCATCTGTCGCCTGAAGAGCGGGAACACGCCTTGCACAGGCTGCAGGAAAGTGAGCAGCAGGCCAGCTTCGATCTCCAACAAAGCGGACTGTACCGTGTCTGCCTGGTCAAACTGGCGGATGATCACTTCGCTTGCCTGTTCTGTGTACATCACGCCATCCTCGATGGTTGGAGCAGTCCGCTGCTGGTGGGGGCGCTGCATGACGCTTACCTGGCGTTTTCTCACGGACGTGAGCCGGCGGACAGACCGGATCTCTTTGCTTCAGTGCAGCGCTACATTCAACGGCATCGCGATAGGGACACGGATTTCTGGCGCGACTACCTGAGCTCGGTCGACACCTCGCCGGATCTGAGCGGATGGCGCCGTCCGGATGCGGAGTCATCGGCGTTAGCAGCCATTAAGAGCGTCTCTGCTGCAGGGATTTGCCGCTGTGAACTGAGCGCCGAAGAGCGCCGGTGCGCGCTCGAAGCTGCCCAGCGCCAAGGCATGACCCTGAACGCCTTGCTGCAATACGCCTGGCACAAGGTGCTCGCACTCTACTCCGGTGCTGCCGTGACCGTGGTGGGCACCGTGGTGGCGGGAAGGATGCTGCCGTTGAATGGTATCGAAAACACGCTGGGCATGTTCCTCAATACGCTACCGTTGAAGGTGGAGCATCAAAGCGATGTGCCTCTGATTCAGCAGGCACATCGGTTGCAGCAAGATATTAATGAAGCCAATACCCGATGCCTGGTCGATCTGGCTCATCTGCAGCCTGCGGGCCAGCGCCTGTTTGACTCGTTGTTCATTTATGAAAATTACCCGCAGCCTGATGAAGACCGCCACCGCGAACTGCGTCATCAATTCGTCGGTCGCAATGAGCAGAGGGATTATCCATTGGTCGTCAGCGTGGAGGAGGAGCCGGACGTTCTGCTGATTAAGCTGGAATATGCGGCGGAGTACTTTGATGCGGCGATGATGCGGCAAGCGATGGCACTGTTAAAGGACATCGTCGGCCACATGGCGAAAGACGCGAGTACGGAGACGGTGGCGATAGCTCCGGTTTATTGTGAGCCGGAGCAACCCTTGTTGCTTCCTGCGCCGGGGAATGCCGCCACCTTATCGCAGGTGTTGGCGCACTACGCATGCAGCCGGTCAGACGCTCCGGCGCTGAGTGACGGCGAGCGCAGCTGGAGCTACGCCCAGCTTGACGCAGAAGTGACGCAACTCGCCAATCTCATCGCCGGCCGCCTTGAGAAGACGCCGCACGCGCCTATTGCCTTGCGACTGCACAGCAAAGTCTTGACGGTCATGGCCTTGTTGGCGATAGGACGACTGGGCGCAGCTTATGTGCCGCTGGACAAAGACTATCCGCAGGAGCGTATCGATTTCATTCTGCGTGACAGCCAGGCTATCGCCGTATTGACGATGTCTGGGGATGAAGGGGCCGAGTACGGTATTCCGTCTATTCCCTTGTTCGGCACCGCGGGAGAAGCGCTGTGGCGCAAACAGGCCACGATGCCGACGTTCACACCTGCGGCGGAGAAGACCGCCTACATACTTTACACGTCCGGCACGACGGGTAAACCCAAAGGGGTTAGCGTGGGGCATGGGGCGCTGCTCGCCACATTGCGAGGTTTCTGGCAGCAGTACTTCCAGGGCAGGGAAGCGCTGAAAACGTACAGTATGACCAACCCCGTTTTCGACATTTTCGGTCTTGAATACGGTTTGCCGTTATTGAGCGGCGGCTGCGTTACCTTGGGAACTCACCATGTCACTGGGCTGGATTGCCGTAAGTTCGATTTCATCCAGTCAACGCCCAGCATGCTGGAAATTGTCCTACCGGTATTGCAGGGGGACGAGGAATGTTTACTTCTGGTCGGCGGTGAAAAGCTTGAGCCGCATTTGGCGCAGAAGGCCCTGGCTGTTTTCACGGGGCTCGTCAATGTCTACGGTCCGACGGAAACCTGCATTTGGTCAACCGGTAAACATTATCGGCGTGCCGCGACGGATCGCGTTTTAACGATAGGCCGCCCTTTGCCGGGAGAACGTTGTCTGGTGTTGGACCCGGCCGGCAGACCTTTGCCTGTCGGGGCCATCGGCGAGCTCTATATCGGGGGCAGCGGCGTGGCCGAGGGTTATCACAACCAGCCTGAGCTGACCGCCTCACGCTTTGTCTCACTGTCGTTTGCTGAGGGGATATGGTATCGCAGCGGCGATCGCGCACGCATTTTGCCAAATCGTGAAATAGCATTCCTTGGGCGGCAGGATCAGCAAGTCAAGTTGCACGGCCATCGTATTGAGAAGGGCGAGATTGAGCAGGTTATATTGCAGCACGAGTCGATCTTGCAGGTTACCGTGCAAATATGCCAAGTGGCGGGGGATGGGAACGTCGGTCAGGCGTTGGTTGCCTATTATGTGGCGCAGGGCGAAATTAACGCCGGGCAGTTGAATGAACACGTCGGTCGACAACTGCCGGATTATATGGTGCCTGCCTATTGGATTGCGTTGTCTGCCTTGCCGCTGAACGCTAACGGCAAACTGGATGTGCGTGCGTTGCCGTCGGTTGACGCCGGTGAGGCATCTCCAGCGGCGCAGAGCGAAATCGCTACGCCGCTGGTGAAGCAGTTGCAGGTTATCTGGCAAGAATTGCTCGGTTGCGAGGCGGTGGGCGTCAATACCTCGTTCTTTGAACTGGGTGGGAACTCCATCATGTTGACCCGGTTCTATGGCATGTTACCCGACCAGGTTCAGCAAAAAATCGGTCTGATAGATCTCTTCCGTCTGCCGACCATTGCCCGCATTGCCGCGCATATCGAAGGTCGCCAACATGAAGCGGCGCCGGCACCGACGACTGGACCGATCAATGCCCGGGACGATATCGCCATTGTGGGGATGGCGGGCCGTTTCCCAGGCGCGCAAACGCTGGCGGCATTCTGGCAACGGTTATGCGATGGCGAGGCGTTTATTACGCATTACTCGCGCGAGGCGCTGGCGGCATCGGTTGACTCCGCACTGCTGGATCATCCGCATTATGTTCGCGCCCAGGGGATGCTCGACGATATCGATCGCTTTGACGCCGATTTCTTCGGCTGTACGGCTCAGGAAGCGCGTCTGATGGATCCGCAGCAGCGAATTTTCCTGGAATGCGCCTGGCATGCTTTGGAAGATGCGAACTGCGATCCGCAGCGCTTTGCCGGTGATATCGGCGTCTATGCGGCCATCGGCAACAGCAACTACGAAAGAGACGTTGTTCTACCGAACATGCCGCAGGCTGATTTGATCGATCATTACCAGTTGATGATTCATAACCAATCCCACTTCCTGGCGACAAAAACGGCGTACAAGTTGAATTTGACCGGGCCGGCGATGACGATCCAAACGGCTTGTTCATCCTCGCTGGTCGCTGTTCATCAGGCTTGTCGCGCCTTGCAGGCGGGCGACTGTCAGGTCGCATTGGCAGGCGGTATCTCCATTGGTCAATTAGCGCGCGGTGGTTACCTGTACCAGCCAGGGATGATCTTCTCACCTGATGGTCACTGCCGTCCGTTTGATGCGCAAGCGGCGGGAACCATTGAAGGACAAGGGGTAGGTATTGTCGTGCTGAAACCTTTGGCGCAAGCGCTGGCGGACGGTGATGCTGTGTATGCCGTTGTGAAAGGGTCGGCCGTAAATAATGACGGGCGGGATAAAATGGGATTCACTGCGCCAAGCGAGAGCCGTCAACAGGCGGTGATTGCCAAGGCATTGGCCGATGCCGATGTCACGCCGGCGGACATTTCCTATGTCGAAGCGCACGGCACCGGCACGCCATTGGGCGACCCTATTGAAATTGCCGGGTTGAAAGCGGCCTTCGCCGGACAACAGGCGGAACACGCCTGCGCAATCGGCTCGGTGAAAAGTAACCTGGGGCATTTGGATGTCGCGGCAGGCATAGCCGGCTTGATTAAAACGGCGTTGTGCCTGCAGCATCGAACGTTAGTTCCCACGCTACATATGCAGCGTGAGAATCCGGCATTAAAACTGGCTGAAGGGCCGTTTTATGTGAATGTTGAAACCCGCAACTGGGAAAGCGCCACAGGGCTCCGCACCGCCGGCGTCAGCGCTTTCGGCATTGGCGGCACCAACGCGCACGTTATCCTTCAGCAGGCGCCGAACACGCCGACAACCGCACCTCGGTCCGCTCAGCGCAATATGCTGTGCGTTTCTGCGGCGGATGACGCAGCTCTCGAACGGATGAGTGAAGCTTTGGCCGATCATTTGGCAACGCATCCTGAGCATTCGATGGAGGCGGTTGGCTATGCCCTGATGGCGCAGCGACACCGCTATGCATGCCAACGGTGGGTATCCGGAGATTCACGGGAAGCGGTCGTCGCGCGGTTGCGCGAGAAGGGCGAAACGATGGCCCGACCTGCGTTCGAGGCGCAGGTGGCCTTTATGTTCCCGGGCCAGGGCGCACAATTCGTCGGCATGACACAGGCGTTATATGACGCCGAACCGCAATTCCGAGTGGAGGTCGATCGTTGCCTCGCATTGCTCGAGCCGATGATGGGCGGTGAAATAACGCGGGAAGACGTATTGGCGAACGGGGAGAGCGTACACCACACCGCAATCACTCAAGTGGCGCTGTTTGTGTATGAATATGCGTTGGCGCAGTGGTATCGCTTCCTCGGTGTTGAGCCGACGGTGATGATTGGTCATAGCCTGGGCGAATATGTTGCCGCATGTATCGCCGGCGTATTTTCACTGGAGGATGCGCTCAAGTTGATGCTCAAACGCGGTGCGCTATTGGCGCACACCGCACCGGGGGCGATGCTGGCTATCAAACAGTCGGCGGAGGGCGTAAGCGAACAGGCTGCCGCGTTGGGCGTCGATATCGCCGTCGTTAATGATTCGGGAAGCTGTGTCATTTCCGGCGCGGCGTCGGCAATCGCCTCTTTGCAGGCGAGCTTGATCGCCCAAGGGGTATCTTGCCATCCGGTTAAGGTTTCGCACGCGTTCCATTCGCGTTTATTGGAGCCTGTGTTGGCAGAGTTTAAGGCCGCGCTGCAAGAAATTGCCTTCAACGAGCCGCAGTTACCGTTTATCTCCAATTTGACCGGCCAGTGGGCAACGGCGGAACAGGTTTGTCAGCCCGAATATTGGGTGCAGCACCTGCGGCATACGGTGCAATATGACGCCGGCCTGCGTACCTTGCTTGAACGCCGTGCCGATGACAACTGGGTATTGCTGGAAGTAGGGCCGCGTCAAATTCTGAGTACGTTGGCGTCGCGCCATCCGGCATTGGGGAATGCGGCCGTTGTCGTTTCTTCACCGCGCAACGCTACGGATGAGCGGCAGGCTGCGCAGATGCTGTGGCGTTCCGTTGGCGTGCTGCATATGTCAGGTGTGGAAATCAACCAGGAGCGTTTCTGGCGGTGTACGGGGCAAGCGTCTTTGCGTCTACCGGCATATCCTTTCGCGCCTCAGCGGCATTGGTTCGGTGTGATGAATTCACCCGCTCATTCGCGGCCGGCCCCGGTTCCGGCGGAGGCAGCCGTGCACCAAGGAGATATGCAACAACGGGTGGCAATGTTGTTCAACGAGGTTCTGGGGTGTGAGTCGGTCGATCCACAGCGCGGGTTCTTCGAACTGGGCGGCGACTCGCTGAGCGCATTGCAACTGATTGGCCGCCTGCAAAAAATGACCGGTATACGTCTTGAGCTTATGGCCATGGAACAGCCGAGCGTCGTGCAAATAGCGCAATCGCTAGAGGCTCATGCGACAGCGAAGCCTCAGGGCGAAAGCGGTTTGGTGAAGCTGCGCGACGGTGAGGATGAGGGGATGATGCCACTTGTGTTGATCCACCCCATCGGCGGCGACATCTATTTCTACCGGGAGTTGGCTCAATGCTTGGGAAGCAGCAGAACGATTTATGCCATACGTTCACCTCTGCTCAATGGCTCGGGCGCCTTCGAGAGCATCGAACAATTGGCGGGAGAGTATCTGGCTTTGCTGAAGCCGCATCTTGAACGAGGCGAATGTTGCCTGGCCGGTTCTTCGTTCGGCGGTATTATCGCGTTTGAAATGGCGCGGCAGTACCAAGAGGGAAAACATGTGTCTCTGCCGGTAGTGATGATTGATTCCCCAGGACAGGGAAATCTGCCTGCGGCCATGACGGATGAACAGATTTTGGACTACCTGCTTTCATTTGGCCTGGTGTCACTGGACATTGATTGGGATGCCTGGAAGGCGATGACCCAAATGGCGGATAAAATCCATTATTTATCTGAGATCACCAAAGGAACTGCGGCCGAAACGCTCTTTTCCTCGGCGTTCTTACCTCGTTACTTGAGCACCTGGCAACGGCATAACGTGATGATGCAGCGTTACCACCCGCATGCGTTGATGAGTGATGTGCTGTTTTTCTCTCACCGCGAGGTGATTGCAGATTTTCCTGAAAATCAAAGCAAGTTCTGGCATCCCTGGGTGTTGGGCCGCTTCGAGGTGCAGGTAATTCCGGGGAACCACCTGACGATGAACGCGGGAGAAGGCGCGGCAATGATGGCGGAAAAAATGACTTCGTGGTTAGGGCATTGGACGCTGGCTTGATGGCGCAGCGTGTTCGCTATACCTGAGGGGAAATCAGCGGGATAAACTATCCCGCTGATCCCGCTACGGTATTGATTTTGATTACGCCGCTCCCGTTCTCCGCGGTGGCGGATAGCGTCATATTCTTGCAAAGCAGAGGAAGCCGTATGTGGTTTGAGCAAATAAAAAGGGGTACCGGTGGGGATGATGAGCATATTTTATTTTGTTTCCCTTATGCCGCCGGAAATGCCGAGGTATTCGTGCCATTCTCTCACTACGTCAATAGCAATACGTCCGTGTACGCCATGCAACTGCCCGGCAATGGGCGCCGCTTTTCAGAGGCGTTGTGCAATGATGTCTGCAAAATTCTGGATGAGGTGGAACGAGAAGCCACGAGCCTGATGTCGGGAAAACCGTACTCATTTCTTGGTCACAGCAATGGCGGATTATTCGCCTTTGAATTGGCGAGTCGTTTTATCGCTCAGGATAAACCGCCGGCGCGAATTTTTATCGCCGCAGAAGCACCGCCGCACATTACGGATTTTAAGCATGATCCGATGCATTCAGATGATGATGAAATGGCCGAAGTATTGCGTCGTTATGGCGGAACTCAACCTGATATTTTGGATGACGTTGATTTCAGAAGCTTATTTTTTCCTATTATACGCAACGAGCTGTCGATTAATTTTCATATGAAACGGGCGTTGAAGGAGAAGACAATCAATTATCCTTTGGTGTTGATTCACGGCAGCCGCGACAGCACTGTTTCCAAGACGGACATGGCGGCTTGGGCGCGCTATACAAGCGCGCATATCGGTCTGCACACCGTTTCGTCGGATCATTTCTTCATCAATCATCAGCCGAAAGAAGTGGCGGATATCGTGAATCAGCAGCTGGCGTAAAGCGCAGGTATGGCGGTTGGGGCACAACCGCCATTAACGCAATGGCGTCATCACACCACCGGCGCCACCGTCAGCAGCAGGTTGGCGAAGCGGCGCTGTTCGCCGGAGGCGATCACCAGCAACGTCCGATCCGATTTGACCGCGGCGTAAAACGCCTCGCGCGGCAGGTATTCGATCGGACAATGTTCTGGCAGCAGCTGCCGGTATTCGGCTTCGATAGTGTTGGTGAAGTCCGGCGGGCAGGCCATCAGCGCCGCGCTTTCCACGTTGATGCAGGCCAGCAGTTTTTCCAGGATCGGCGGAGCGGCGAGCGTGCCGGGCGCCAGGTTCAGATAGACCACGGTGGCGTCTTTCGGCGCGTGGGTCATGCAGGCGTAGTTGCCGTCGGCGATCAGCACCTGGGTTTTATGCCCGCATTGCGCCAGCGCGGCGAGCAGCGGCGGGTGGATGATGGCGGATTTAATCATAAGGCGATACCTGAATAGGGGGCGGCAGCCGTGCCGCCCGCAGCTGAATTACATGCGGTAGATGCCGCCGTTGATATCAAGAGTGGCGCCGGAGATGAAGCCGTCGTATTCCGCCGCCAGAAAGGTGATGGCGCGCGCCACGTCGTCCGGCGTGCCTGCGCGGCCCAGCGGGATGGCGCGAACGGTTTCCTCCGCCGATTCTTGGGTGGTGTGGCGATTATGGAAGCGGGTGCCGAGGATCAGGCCGGGCGCCACCGCGTTTACCCGGATGCCGTGCTCGCCCAGCTCCGCCGCCAGCGAGCGCGTCCAGGTGAGCACCGCGCCCTTAGTGGCGGAATAGACCAGCGAGCCGGAGTGGCCGCCGGCGCGGCCGGCCTGCGAGGCCAGGTTGACGATGCTGGCGCCGTTTGCCGCCGCCTTCAGGAACGGTAGCGCGCTCTGCGTCACGTTCAGCATGGTGGTCATGTTCACGTCGATCACGGTTTGCCAGAAGGCGCGGTCGATCTCGCCCAGCCATTTGCGCCCGACGATGCCGCCGACGTTATTGACCAGAATATCGATGCCGCCGAGAAACTCGGCGCCGGCCGCGACGCAGCGCAGCGTTTCGTCGGTATCGATGAGATCGGCGTAGCCGTAAGCGGCTTTTTGCCCCAGAGAATGGGCCAGCGCCACCAGCGCCTTGGGGCCGCTTTCGTCGCTGTGATAGTGAAAATAGATGTCGCAACCGGCCTTGATCAGCCGCTCCGCAGTGGCGCGGCCAATGCCCTGTTCCGCTCCGGTGATAAAGACCTTTTTGCCCGCAAGATCGCCCATGATTGACTCCTTATTGGTTCGTTAAGAATTGATGACGCCTTCACGCTGTTTGGCGCAGTAGAAAATGCAGATCAGCCCGGTGGCCAGCAGGCACGAGGCCAGGAAAAACAGCCCCGGCGCGCTGCTGCCGGTCAGATCGTTCAGCACGCCCACCGCATAGGGGGCGACAAAACCGCCGATATTGCCGATGCAGCTGACCACCGCCAGCCCGGCGGCCGCAGCCGCGCCGGTGGAGATATTGGCGGGCATGGATAAAAACGGCGGCACGGCGGTGTAGATACCGATGGCGGCGATGCACAGGAACGACAGCGCGACGAGCGGGTCGTATTTAAAAAACGTCACCGCCCCCATCAGGCCGATGGCGGCAACCACCATGCTGAGGCCGGCAAATACGCCGAGCTTTTTGGTTTTGCTGGCCCACAGGCTCCACGGATAGACCAGCAGCGCGGCCAGGCCGTAGGGAATGAGCGCCAGTAGGCTGACGCGGAAGATATCGCCGCCGGAGAGGGCGCTGATGATCGACGGCAGCCAGGTGCCGAAGCCATAAATGCCGCACACCATGCCGAAGTTGAGCAGCGCGTAGAGCAGGTATTTCTTGTTTTTAATCCCCTTCAGGAAGTCAGCCAGCGTGATTTTAGAGCCGGATTTGGAGCGGCCGGCGTTGCTCATCAGCCAGGCTTTTTCCTCCACGTTCAGATAGCCGACGTCTTTGGGGGAGTTCTTGATCAGGAACGGGATCAGCAGGCCGATGACGATCGGCGGCAGCCCTTCGAGGATAAACAGCAGCTGCCAGGGGGCGAACCCGAACCAGTCATGCTGAATATTGAGAATAAAGCCGGAAATCGGCGAGCCGACCGCGTTGGACAGCGGCTGGACGATGATAAACATGCCGAGAATTTTGGTGCGGTATTTCTCCGGAAAGAAGACCGTGAAGTAATACACCACCGAGGGAAAGAAACCGGCTTCGCACACGCCCAGCATAAAACGGCAAATATACAGCTCCAGCGGCGTGCGCACAAAACCGAGCAGGGTCGCGAAGATGCCCCAGGAAATTAATATTCTGGCGAACCAGATGCGCGGGCCAAATTTAATAGTGCCGGCGTTGCTGGGTATTTCAAACAGGAAATAACCGATAAAGAAAATCCCGGAGGCGAAGCCGAAAGCCGAGGCGGTCAATCCCAGATTATCTTCCAGCGCTTTGGCGGCGTAGGCCATATTGTTGCGGTCGAGAAAGGCCAGGAAATACAATAAGATCATGAGGGGGACAATATGCAGCGTCAATTTCCTGATGGCGCTGCGTTCAATATCCTTTGGCATTGTTTTTTTCATCATGGTTTTTCCCATGTGGTTAATCGGAATAATAGCGGCCCAGCCCAAAGTCATGAGCGGCGTGCTGAATAACGACGTTGCGTGCATAAAAGCGTCGCGCCGTTTATTTATTGCGACGATTCTATTTTTTCTGCTTTTAGCTGCGACGATCCGGACGATGCCGGCTGCGCATCGTCTGGGAAAGTCGTTTTTACCGTATTAACCGGCGGCTTTGACCGAGCGCCGGCTGATGACCGACGGCGGGAAGAGAAACTCGCCGGGGGGTTGCAAATCATTGTTGATACGGCCGATCAGGCGTTCGACCATCAGCTGCGCCATCTCCGCCAGCGGTGGGCCAATCGACGTCAACCCCGGTTCGGCCAGGCCGGCCAGCGCGATATTATCGATGCCAATCACCGAGATGTCTGCGGGCACCTGGATGCCGGCGGCGCGCAGGCCCACCATCAGCCCGATGCCCAGCGCATCGTTAATCGCCACGATGCCGTCCGGGCGCGGTGCCAACGCGAGAACGCGCGGCGCCAGCGTCAGCCCCAAGTCGAACATTTCCGTGTCGCCGTAGGCGCTGTTGGCTTTGCCTTCGATCACCCGTTGGCGTTCGCTCAGGCTGTGCCCCAGCGCGCTCAGAAAACCGTCGATCTTGTGGCTGCGCCCGACGGTCAGCGTCGCTTCGGTGGCGAACACGATGTGTCGGCAGCCGCGCTCGAGCAGGTGCTGCGCGGCCAGGCGCCCGGCGGCGATATTGTCCATCGACACGCTGTCGAACAGTCGGGTATCGGTGGCCATCGGCTCGGCGAACGGGCTGTCGTAGCTGACAATCTTCATGCCACGCTCGGCGGCCCGAACAAAATGAGTCTGGCGAATGTCGCTCGCCGCTACGATGATGCCGCGCACGCCGTGCAGGAACATATCGTCGATAAACGCGGCTTCTTCCTGTTCCTGGCGGTAGGCGTTGCCGAGCAAAACGCGGTAACGGTGAACCCGCGCCGCGCCGTCGACCGCATGCGCCAGCGCCGAAAAGCTCGGGTTGACGATCGACGGCAGCAGCAGGCCGATGATCTTCGCCTGCGGCGCGGGCACCGCCGCTCGGGCCGGCCGGTATCCCAGGGCTTCCATCGCCCGTTCGATGCGCTCACGGGTCTGCGCGCTCATCTGGTGGCTGCGATTGTTCAGCAGGTTCGACACGCTGCTGATGGACACGCCGGCCAACCGCGCCACATCACGAATATTTGCCATTTGCCGATACCTTGCTGCCTGCCGTTAGCCTGCAATCTATAAGGGAAGCCGGCCGCAGGCAAGCCGGAACCGGGGCGCTGCGCGCATGGGATTGCGCATTTGTGAGAATCGTCAGGCGGCAGCCGTGTTGTTTACTAAACAACACAGGGGGAGAGGGGCAATGTGTTAACGCAGATGAGTGAGATCTGCGAAGCACCTCTCGTTTATCGCCCTTCGGGGCGGCGGGTTCTGTACTATTGTTTTCTCTTTGCGGCTCGTTCCAGGCCGATGGGGCGCTGGGCGCAACGGAGAGAACAGATGAACAAACGGGAATTAGAAAGCGCGATTGTCACCGATTTTTCCAAACGCATGAGCTATGGCGACTACCTGTGCCTGGACTCGCTGCTGGACTGCCAGCACCCACTCTCCAACCCGCCGCATCATGACGAAATGCTGTTCGTGATACAGCACCAAACCTCCGAGCTGTGGATGAAGCTGATGCTGCACGAGCTGCAGGCGGCGGTGCGGCTGGTGCAGCAGGACAAACTCAGCCACTGTTTCAAAATCCTCGCGCGCGTCAAACAGATCCAGCGGCTGCTGTTCGAACAGTGGGCGGTGCTGGAAACGCTAACGCCGTCGGAGTACGTCGAGTTTCGCGACGTGCTGGGCAGCTCGTCGGGCTTCCAGTCGCATCAGTACCGGTCGATCGAGTTCCTGCTCGGCAACAAGAATGCGGCGATGCTGGCGGTGTTTAGCAGCGATGCGGAAAAGCACGCCGCGCTGAAGGCGATCCTCGAAGCGCCGAGCCTGTACGACGAATACTTGCTGTACCTGGCACGCCACGGCCTGCCGATCCCGCAGGAGTGCCTCGAGCGTGACTGGACGCAGCCCTACCAGCGCAACCCGGATCTGCTGCCGGCGTTCAAAGTGATCTACGACAACCCGCAGACCTACTGGGAAGCCTATGAAATGGCGGAGAAGCTGGTGGATATCGAGGAGAGTTTCCATCTGTGGCGTTTCCGCCATATGAAAACGGTGGAGCGGATCATTGGCTTTAAGTCAGGTACCGGCGGTTCCAGCGGCGTCAGCTTCCTGAAAAAGGCGTTGGATCTGACCTTTTTCCCCGAGCTGCTGGACGTGCGCACCGAAATCGGCGCCTGAAATAACGTGGGAGGATAAGGGCGATGAGCGTGAGGATTATCGATAAAGCGGCGGAGAAGGTGGTGGGAGTGAGAGTCGTGGGGCCGTATCCGCAGACCATCCCGCAGGGCTCGCAGCAACTGCTGGCATGGCGGAAACGCCACGGCGTGCCGTTTGGCAAATGGCTGGTGCTGTATTGGGACGATCCGGCGGAAGTGGCGCCGGAAAAGCTGCGTGCCGACGTAGTGATAAGCGTGGCGGACGATTTCGCGCTGCCGGCGGGCAGCGAGGGCGTGACCGTGCAGACGCTGCCCGCCGGGCAGTATGCGGTCTACCACGTGCGCATCAGCGATGGCGATTTCGAGCGGGTGTGGGGCGAGTTCTATCAGAAGCTGCTGCCGGCCAGCGGCTACCAGCCGGTTGAGGGGGTGAGCTATGAACACTATCTCAACGACTGCGAGGCCGACGGCTATTTCGACCTCGAGATTTACCAGACGGTGAAGAAGTGGTGAGGGGGCTAACGGCGCGGTAGCATATCAAAAGGCTCTTTGGGAGCCTTTTGATGGGATATTTAAAGATTCATTTAAAAGAGGAACAGTCATAAGATAATTATTCCATGTCTATATCATAGAATGTATATTTAAGGTTTTTTATAAAATCTATTGTTTGCAGTAAGCGAACGTCTATCTTTTGATATGCCAAACAATCCTTCTCTAACTGGTTTATTATGGATAAACATCTTTCATCTTGCTCGTCCATGGCATCATAAAAATATTGGTTGCACAAATCTAGCATTCTTAAGAATAACGAATCGGAAATTGTCTCATCTGATGGTGGTGTTTCCCCTGGGATATGATGGGTCGCACTGAGCAATAAAAACCCATGATGCGAAAAATCACAGCCCGACAAGAAATAAAGACCCTCTTTGATTGGTGTCTTATAAACGATGGCCGATGTATCCGATGCGACAATTAAAATGTTCTCTTTGGATTGGAAAACTGCTTCGTCTTGAATAGTGACGTGAGATACGAAGCTATCGATACATTCTGATAATTTTATTTCTCGTAATGAGTCAACATCAAGGGCATGACGCTCGCTTGATGCTTTAAAAAAAGAAGGAACGCTCAACAACAAAAAAGAAAACTCGTTTGTTTTCTTGTTGATTAAAAACCAGTCAAGGGAGTCCATTTCACTAAAATTACTGCTTCCAAAGAAATTACTGATATCATTTTCTAACTCATAGATATCACTGTACTGGCTTTTCATTGATATATTAAAGTTGGCGATATCCCAGGAAATATTCATCATCTGTTACCTCAGAGTGTTATAAAGATTTCAGTGGGGTCGCCTCTAAGAGAGCGCTAGTGAAAAATGAAACCCAGCAACTTTATCTTATATCTTGCTGGTTGTGACTCACCCGTCGCCGTGATTATTGTTATTCTGTTTTTGTGCATTTCCGACTCTACATTCTGAATGTAGATATCCAGATTTTCATTTTTATATGAAGGTATTGGGTCATATGGGTACTCTATGACTTTTATCCCGCTTATTTTTTCTGCGATCGCCTTCCTAATGTTTTCATCTATATCCCATATGGGTATCGCAGAGCTGTTATCATAAAGTACTTTTTCGTTAGAGTTAGGGATGGATACTTCTTTTTTAAATAAACGAAACTGCTCTTCGTTACCATCAAATAGTTGCCTGTTTGATGGGGTAATGACAATTTTCTCTTTGTTCATAATATTTAAATAGATCTAGTGAATAAATGATTCATGCCTTTATTGATTGTTAGTGTGCGAAGTGAAGATGTAGTTATTTGCGATATTCGAGGGGGGGGTGAAAAATCACACACACTCTGCATTATGGAATGAGTGTGTGAATTTTTATATAATAATGTGGATGAGTTTCCTCTTTTTTAATAAATTATGTTATTCCTTTTGCAATATTTTCGCCATTCATCCTCAGTATGAAATGCACTGCGATAGTTGCACACTATTGTTCCCGTTAAATTATGTGGGTCATAAGCAGCGTCAATATGCCCCCATGAACCACTAACTGGAAGTTGTATATGAGTTTTTTCATAAAACCATGTTCGAAGATTTTTGGTAATAGCACCTTCTACTTTTTTTTGTATTCCCATCATGAGTTTTTCAGGCGCAAAACGCCAACTGCAAAGCACTGCATCTGTAATGAAGGCCCCGGAGAAGTCGGCAATTATATATATATCGCCGGCTTTTTCTTTTTTTGTACTGATTATTGTTCTGTATGATGTAGTCCTACCATCTGACTTTTCTGGCCAACCCTCCCACAATCTGGAGCCTTTTATTAGCATTTCTCGGGTTGTCGCTGTACCTAGCGTTATTCCCGCGAGTTCTAGTGTTCCGTCATAAGTATCTAGTTGCATTTTACAATCCAATTTCAAAAGGCTTATCAATTGGCTCAAGAACAGTTTTATAGTTAGAAAGGAAAAATTGAGTTCCTCCGCCTTCGCCGAATCTCGTTGGGTCTTGAGATATCGCTTTACCTGTTCCTGCAATCGTTTCTCTTTTTACTCTATATGCTTGTATTTTAGATCTATAACCAAATTTTTCATGTGGAAGCACCTGCAAACTTTCCCATAGCTTGGCTCTACTGCCACCTGCAGCATCTAGCGTCGCCTTGTTGAAGTAAAAACCAGATTGCCCTGGAGCGCCGCCATAAACAATGTCACCTTCTTTCAACATGATATTTGACCAAGAGTCTCGTCCTTTGTAGATACCTCGACCTTGCCATTGTCGACCAAAAGCTGCCTGATTATGATCGTTGGCTTTGGTTGCTGCGCATCGTGGCTTCCATCCCCAAGGATCCACCCAACCCAGCGGATTCGGCGCGTATTGGTACAGGTTGATCCCGCCGGCCAAACCTATCGGATCGTGCTGGGTAAATCTGCCGATATCCGGATCGTAATAGCGGAACAAATTGTAGTGCAATCCCGTTTCCCGATCCAGGTATTGCCCCTGTAGGCGCAGGTTTTGGGAGTAATCCAGATCTTGCTGATTTTCCTCATACTTTATGCGGCCCCAGGCGCTGCTGTGGCTCTGCCAGCGCAGCGTTCCGTCGCTGTCGGTCAGGCTTTCCGGTTCGCCGTTCGACGCCGTGTGGAAGTAAAATACTTGGGCCGGCGCGTGGCCGTCGATGCGCGCCAAAGGTTCATAGCTGCCCTGATCGGCATAGACATAGGTGAGGGGCATGCCGTCGCGAGTTTCCTGCAGCAGCCGGAAACCTTCCCACAAAAACGTGGTGGTTTGGCATTTGCCGGCCGGTTGGCGCAGATCCTGACTTTGCTGCCACACCCGCTTTTGCGTGCGCCGCCCGAGCGGATCATAGTGGAACTGCACATGCTGCTGGGCTTCGCTGCGATGCTGGCTGTAGCGCACCACCTCGCAGAGGCGATGATCGGCGTCGTAGAGATATTGCCAACGGTAGTGGCCTTTGCGTTTTTCCACCGTGCGGCCAAAGACATCGTACCGGTAATCAATTCCCTGATAATGCAGTACGCGGTTGTGCCGCTGGCGGAATTGCCCCTCATCCAGCAGGTTGGATGCCGGATCGTACCGGTAGCGCTCGGTATCCGGCAGCGTGCCGTCCCGGTTCAGTAATCGACCGGTGGCATCGTACTGATAACGCTGGTAGGAGAACGGGTTGGCGTTGTGTTCTTCGCGCGTCAGGTTGTTTTGATAGTCGTAGGACCACTGGCGCGAGCTGCTGGCCGGCGCCGGGCGCTGGCGGTTGTCATTGAAGATCTCCCGCCGGTCTTTGCGCCCCAGCCGATCATAATGCACTCGGCTGGTCAGGCGACCCTGCGTACGGCTCAGCTCGCGGTGCAGATTGTCACGCTCGAACTCGCTGAGGGTGATATCGTCCAGCGCCAGCTGCAGCAGGTGGCCGCTGCCGTAGTACAGCGCGCGCAGCGCGCGTCCGTCGGGCAAGGTGGTTTGCGTGCGGTTACCCATCGGATCGTAATCATAGCGCAGCGTACCGTTGGCACCTTGTTCACGGGTTACCCGCCCCAGCAAGTCATAGTCAAAACTGACCTCGCTCTGAGCCGTTGTCGGCTCGTCATGCCATGCGTTGCCGCGGTCACTGGCGGCATGCAGCAGTTGGCCGAGCGGACTGTAGCGGTAGCGGGTTTCTCCATCGGGCGTCTGTTTGCTCACCAGTTGGCCGGCGCCGTCATGGTTGAAATAGTGCGAGAAGGCGGCGGAGGTATTGGCGGCGAAGCGGCGCTCGACGACCCGGCGGCATTCGTCGTAACGATAGCGGGTGCTGACGCCGTCCAACCCGATTTCTTCCTGCAACAGATTGCAGGCCGTCCAATGGAACAGGTAACTTTCGGCATTCTCGTTGCGCAGCGCCGTTAATCTGCCGCGGGCGTCGTAGTGGCGCACCACCTCGCCATCGAGCGGATTGCGCGTGGCCAGCAGGCGGCCGGCTGCGTCATAGCGATAATGCGTCAGGCGCCCATCGGCCCCCTGATAGCGATCCAGCTGGCCCTGCGCGTTCCAGCTCAGCGTCTCTTGCCAGCCCTCGGCGCGCTGCAGCTGTGTCAGGCGGCCGGCGGCATCGTAGCGGTAATGGACGCGTTCGCCGGCGGCGTCGGTCACCTCGCTGAGCCAGCCTTGAGCCGTATATTTGTAGAGGGTTTGTTTGCCGGAGCAATCGCGGGCGCGCAATAATTGCCCGTGCTCATCATAAGCGAAATGGCTGATGCCGCCGTTGGCGTCGACGGCTTGCACCACCTGGCCATAGCCATCGCGCAGGTAGCGCTGGGTATGGCCGAGCGCATCGATCTCGGCAATCAAGGCATGGCGCTCGTCGTAGTAGAAATGCTGTGTGGCGCCGTTGGGCTCCTTGACGCTGATCGGCAGTGCGCGCTGCGGTAGCCAACCGGTGAGGCGGATATGGCCGAGCGGATCCTCTTCCTCGACCAGATTACCGGCTTCATCGTAGCGGAAATGCCAGCCGTGGCCGAGCGGATCGCGCGTGGCGATCAGCATGTCTTCGTCATTCCATTGGTAATGCCAGACCTCACCACGCTCGTCGGTATATTCGACGATCAGCCGTTGGGCGTTCCAGCGGTGCTGGTGCCGCAAGCCGTCATTCTCGGTGACCGTCGTTAACCCGGCGGCCAAATCGTAGTCGATTGTACAGCCGCCGCCGGCGCTGTCGCGGTGTTCCACCACGCGCCAGTCGTCGAACATCGCCCAGTGATACTCGAAGCTGGGCCCACCGGCCTGTTGGTGGCGGGTCAGCAGGTGTTGGGCGTTATAGTGAAATTCGCGTGTGACCAGGCCGCCGGCGTCGATCACCTGATGCAGATCGCCGCCGTCGTCATAACGGTAGCGCACGCGTGGTTCGTCGTTATGCCGCAAGGCGGTGACGCGATCGTCGAAGCGCGGATCGCCGTATTCCAGCCGCAATGTCATGGTGCCGGCGCTGTCGACGATGTGGCTCAGGCGCTGTCGTTCGTCGTAGTTCAGCAGCAGCGCATTATCGTACTCATCGCTCAACGACACCAGCCTCAGGCGGGAAGGGGTCTGCGGCAGCGGCACGAACAGCCGCCAGACGCTGCCGTCGGTGTCCGCGATCAGCAGCTGTCCCTCTTCACCGCGGCGGAACATCAGCCCTTCACCGGCGCTGAAGCTCGGCTGGTTCACCTCAGGCAGCGGGAAGCGTAGCTCACGACCGGTTTCATCATGCAGGCAACACTCAATGACGCCGTCCCGGTCGTTAAGATCGACCCAAATTTCAAAAGGCGTGCGCCAGCCGTGGCCAAACAGTCCCTGATAGCCATTGCGGCTGTTGTAATTGCGCTGCCAGATCAGCGGAAAGCGCGCCGGCAGCAACAGGTCCAGATCTTCTTCGTCGTTCAATACCTTGGCGCCGGTGGCGGCATGCACCGGGTTAAAGGCGGCGTGGATCGCTTCGCCGAGGGCGTTAACGCCCGCCGCCGCCAGACCGCCGCCGATCATGCAAGGCAGGTTCTTAACCAGCTTGGCCGGATTACCGAGCAGCAGCGGCAGCACGGTCAGCGCCAAACCGATACCCGGCAGCTTGCCGCTCTTGATGTCGCGTACCACCACCGTGCCGCCGCCGATCTGCACATTTTTGGAGACGTCGGTCGAGACTTTCGCCTCGCAGGTTGAACGGTCATTGCTGCGTACGGCCGGTTGGCCGTTGATAAATACTTTACTGGAGCCTTCCGCCAGGTATTGCGGAAGCGGGTGTTTGTCGCAGCTGATTTTATCTTCTTCCAGCGGTTGGCTGGGCTGGCTGGGGCCGGCGACGCCGGGCTGCCATAGCTGCGAGAGGATATTACCGCCGGCGGCCAGCAGCTCGGCGCCATAATCCCAGAAGCTTTGCGGCGGCTGTGGCGCCGGTAACGCTTTGATCTCTGCGGGCGTGAGTAAACGACCTGCGGCGCGTGCCGCCGGTTTGGCGTTGGTGAAGACGTTGGGGGAGCCCGTGAGAATGACGCCGGAGACGGAAGGCGGGAAGAGCCAGTTGGCCACGGCGTCGCAGCCGTTGCTGATATGTTCTCCGACGCCGGTCAGGCTGGTGGCAAAACCGACGATCAGCCCGGCGCCGACGCAGCCGGAGGCCGCCGTCGCCGCTGCGCCGAGCACCGCCACCCCTGCCAATGCCGGCGCTGCGGCGGCGGCTGCTGCGGACACGGCGGCGGTCGCCACCGCATACACCGCGACTTCGGCGACGGCGCTGGCGATGTCCGCCAACGCGCTGGTGTGGATCAGTTCATCATCCTTTCTTGCTGCCCAGATCTCAGCCATGGCTATTGTTCACTGTGTTCGGTCAAGACCAGCGACGCTTTCACCTGCTGCCAGTGAGCGTCATCCTCGGGGGTGAAGGGGCGCATGGCGGCATAGGTGACGATCAGTAACGTCTGGCTCTCGTCCGGCTGCACCGCCAACTGATGCTGATGATGGTGGTGTCCGGCGCGGATAAAGCGACTGGTGACTTCAATCGCCTTGAGATGGCCCTGCGGCCCGGCGCTGATGCGCCGGCGCGGCGACTGTTGCAAATCGCTGATCTGAGGCAGCAGTGCTTGCCACTGCTTCTCGAATTCGTCCTCCAGCGTGGCACCTTGCGGAATGATGCCGCGGGTGATGACCAGCGAGGCGCCGGTTTGCGGGTTTTTGAGAATATTGACCGTGCAGTCCTGCCAGGCGATGGCGGGGAGGGTGAAATGGCCTTCCTGGAAAAGGTAATCCATGGATGTCCTTGCAAGTAATCAGGGGAAAGGACGCGGCGCAGGGCCGCGTCGGCATCAGGATTTCGGGAACAGCTGATCGACGGCGCTCTGGATTGCTGCCTGATGGCCACCGCCCGGTGCGGCGGTGCGCGCGGCGCCGCCAGGCTGGTTGAGATCCAGCTGGCCGCCGGTATTGATCTCTCCGTCCTCTTTCACCGTGATATTGAAGCTGGTGCCGGTGATGTTGATTTGGCCGTTCGCCAGCAGCTCGATCACGCTTTCGCCGCACTCGAGCCGCAGCGATTCGCCGGAGCCGAGGGTAAAGGCGTTAACCACGGCGTCGCTGCGCGTTTTGCCGGTCAGCGCGGAGGATTCGCCTTTGACGCCGGTTGCCTGATTGAGCACCACCCGTTTGATCTGGTTGCCGCCCACCAGATGCGTGTGGTCGTTAGCGATGGTGTGGCTTTCATCGTTTTTCACCTGGGTGTCCATGTTGCGCTCCGCCTGGATCCACACCTGTTCGGCGCCGGCCTTGTCTTCGAAACGCAGGGCGTTGGCGTTGTCGGCGGTGCCGTCCTTGGTGCGGCTCATAAAGCCCATCTGGGTGGCGGCGGCCGGCAGCGCCCAAGGCGGCATGCTGGCTTCGTTATAGACGCGCCCGGTGACGATCGGCCGATCCGGATCGCCGTTGATAAAGTCCACCACCACTTCGTCGTTCACGCGCGGGATCTGCACGCCGCCGTAGCCTTGGCCGGCCCAGGCGCTGGAGACGCGCACCCAGCAGGAGCTGCCGTCGTCTTTCGGCCCGAAGCGATCCCAGTGGAACTTCACCTTGATACGGCCGTATTTGTCGGTCCAAATCGATTCGCCGGCCGGGCCGACCACCCGGGCGGTCTGCGGCCCGTGGGTTTTCGGCCAGGTGGCCTGCTGCGGCGGGTGCCAGGGCACGTCCGCCGGCAGCACGATGAAGTCGATACGGTGTTCGCTGCTCTGATCGTCGCCGCTGGCATAGCGGTTCTCTTTCAGATGGTAGTTGGCCTGCAGCGTCAGGTACTCGCGGTTGTCGTCGGCGTGCGGGGCGTTATACAGCGTAAAGGTGCTGCCGGGAGCAATGCCCAGCGCGGTGGCGGTACCGCGGATCTGCTGATGTTCGGCCTGCCAGGCCTCCTGGCGCACGCGGGCGTAGAACTCCCCCTGCTGATGCTCGGTGTAGCGGCCCGGCCAGTCGTAAACGTCGATCTGCCCCGGCGTCGGCGAGACCGGGTTTTGCCGTGCCTGGAACAGCCAGGCGTTCGGCTTGCGGAAATCGTAGTCGTCCAGGCTGTAGATACCCGGCGTGACGCGATCGGACAACGTCCACTGGCTGATGCCTTCCTCGCTGGTGCTGCCGCCGGACGGCGTCAGGTGGTAGGGGATCATCTCATAGCCGGGATAGGGCTGGTGGTGGTGGGGGGCGTCCCCGAGCACCAGCGTGTGTTTGCCCATCTCGTGTTTGAAATAGTAATAGATGCCCTCCAGCTCCATCAGGCGGCTGATGAAGTTGAAACTGCTTTCGTTGTACTGCACGCAGTAGCCCCACAGGCGATAGTCACCGGTCAGCTGATCTTCCAGCTGCACGTTGTGCTCCGCCAGCAGGGTCTTGACGATCTGCGGCACCGTCTGTTCCTGGAAGATGCGGAAGTTACGGTCCTTGGTCATCGGCCAGAGATCCGGCTGCACGTGCAGGTTATACACCGCGTAGCGCGTGCCGCCGATCTCTTCGCTGCTGACGGCGATGGCGGTGATCTTGCCGTTCAGGTAGCGCGGGGCGCTGAGGAAGCCCTGGGTTGGGATCTCCAGCGTCAGCGGTTGGCCGAGCAGCGCTTTGCGATCGAGCCGCGCGTCGGTGCTCAGCAATTCAATAGAGAAGTCAAAAGGGGTGGAAAGCGCTTCGATACCGTCCAGTGAGCGGAACAACAGTTGCTCCTGGCCCAGCGGCGTGTGCGCAATAATGCGGTCCAACATGAGAACGTCCTCTGTGATTGACGTCATGCCCTGCATACTCCGGCGTTGCAGCGGCCTTGCCGCGCGGCCAATGAGGATGGGCAGTGGTGCGTCAGTCTCATGAAATAGGGAAACCCCGCCGAGGCGGAGTTTCAGAACGGGATTAACCGGCGGTGGCCGGATTGACCAGCCAGGTGCCAGCGGTGTCGATGCTGAGCTGCTGGCGGCGGAGTCGATCGTCGTGGCGGATTTCCAGCTGATAGCGGCCTGGCGCCAGGTTCAGGCTGGCGAAGCCGTTTGCGCCCGGCG
Source organism: Serratia bockelmannii (assembly GCF_008011855.1). Taxonomy (GTDB): domain Bacteria; phylum Pseudomonadota; class Gammaproteobacteria; order Enterobacterales; family Enterobacteriaceae; genus Serratia; species Serratia bockelmannii. The sequence goes on along the minus strand of NZ_VOUX01000033.1, from coordinate 815,685 downwards.
TCACCTGCTGCGGCGTGCCGTCGAGGCTGACCTGTTCGCCCGGTTGCAGTTTGAAGTACACCAACGCCACCGGCTGCGGTGGCGGTGCCACCTTTTCAGGTTCCGCGGCTGCAGGCTGCGCGGTTTGCGGCGCGCTCGGCTGCTCCGTCAGGGTTTTCTGCGCCGGCGACGCCTCAGTGTTTTGGGCCACGGCCTGGGTATCGTCCTCGCCGCCGCTCAGCCAGGCGACGGCACCGATCACCAGCAGCGCCGCGACGCCGGCGCCGGCCATCATCGGCCGCGAGAATTGGGTGCTGCGCGCGGTAACGGCGCCGGCGGCGGCTGCAGCGGCAGCCGGGTTGGCGGCGACCAGCAGGTTCTCCGGCGCAGCCGCAGGGGTGCTGATGATTTCGTTTTCATCGGCGATTGGCAGATGCAGCAGCTCGGCCATTTCATCGATGGTCTGCGGGCGGTCTTCCGGCTTCAGCGCCAGCGCGCGATCGACGGTGCGCAGCAGCTCCGGCGAGTAGCCGGCGGGGCGGCGCTCGGCCAGCGGCTGGTAACTGTCTTCGATGCTGCGCACCACGCTGACCGGCGGCGGCGAACCGACGATCAGCGTGTGCAGCACGGCGCCCAGCGCGTAGATATCGGTCCAGGGCCCCTGTTCGCCGTCGCTGTTCTCGGTGTACTGCTCGATCGGCGCGAAGCCCGGTTTGAGCATGATCTCCGTTTCGTCTGACAGGTTGCCGATCTCTTTACGCGCCGATCCGAAGTCCAGCAGCACCGGCAGCTGGCTTTCCTGGATCTGGATGTTATCCAGCGAAATGTCGCGGTGCAGATAGCCTTCCTGGTGGATGGTGTTGATGGCGCTGAAAAGCGGCGGCAGCAGCCGCCGGATCCACGCCTCGTCGATTTTCTCCGGTTGCTGCGCCTGCAGGTTCTTCAGCGTGGTGCCGCTGTAAAACTGGGTGCCCATGTAGGCGGTGCCGTTCTCTTCCCAGAAGCGCAACACGTGCAGCAGGCCGGGGTGCGAGAAGCGCGCCAGCAGACGCGCCTCCTGAATAAAGCTGTTCAGCCCGGCCTGGAAGGTTTTGCTGAAGCGTTCACCGCGCAGCCCGATGCTGAGATCGTCGTTGCGTTTCGCCAGCGAGGTTGGCATGTACTCCTTGATGGCGATGGTGCGTTCCAGTTGGTGATCGTAGGCGCGGTAGACGATGCCGAAGCCGCCTTCGCCGATCGCTTCCTGGATCTCGAATTCATTGAATCGATAGCCGCTCGGCAGGCTGTTCGAATTCGGTTTGGTTATCCCGGTTCCCGACATAGTGATGACTCTCTGTGTTCAAAGGGCCGCCGTCTCGGCGGCCGCGGCGTTATGCCTGAAATTGACAAATGAATTCGTGGTTCTGCAGCGCGATATGCAGCTGGCGATAGCGCTGGTCGTTGGCGCTGCCGGTCAGCAGGGTGTGGCTGATCTGCGGCAGCAGGGTGTTGGTCAGGATGGCGTCGACCATGCGGCCGCCGGACTCCACCTCGGTGCAGCGGCTGACGATCTGCTCGATGACCGCGTCGTCGAAGGTGCAGACGATGTCGTGATTCTCCGCCAGGCGACGCTGGATGCGGCCCAGCTGCAGGCGCACGATGTTGCCCAGCGTGGCGTCGGTCAGCGGGTAATACGGCACCACCAGCAGGCGGCCGAGCAAGGCGGCCGGGAACACCGACAGCAGCGGTTGGCGCAGCGCGCCGCTCAGCGCTTCCGGCTCTGGCAGCAGCTCCGGATCGCTGCACAGCCCGGCGATCAGATCGGTGCCGACGTTGGAGGTCAGGATGATAATGGTGTTGCGGAAATCGATATGGCGGCCTTCGCCGTCCTCCATCCAGCCCTTGTCGAACACCTGGAAGAAGATCTCATGCACGTCCGGGTGCGCCTTCTCGATTTCGTCCAACAGCACCACGCTGTAAGGGCGGCGGCGCACCGCCTCGGTCAGCACGCCGCCTTCGCCGTAGCCGACATAGCCGGGGGGCGCGCCTTTGAGCGTCGAAACGGTGTGCGACTCCTGGAATTCGCTCATGTTGATGGTGATGACGTTCTGCTCGCCGCCGTACAGGGTTTCCGCCAGCGCCAGCGCGGTTTCGGTCTTGCCGACGCCGGACGGCCCGGCCAGCAGGAACACCCCGACCGGCTTGTTCGGATCGTCCAGCCGCGCCCGCGAAGTGCGCACCCGGCGGGCGATCAGATCCAGCGCATGGCGTTGGCCGATCACGCGCTGGTTCAGGGTGTCGGAGAGCTGCAGCACCGCCTCAATCTCGTTTTTCACCATGCGGCCCAGCGGGATGCCGGTCCAGTCGGCCACTACCGCCGCCACGATGTTGGCGTCGACGGCGGCGAAGATCAGCGGCGCTTCGCCCTGCAGCGCGCTCAGCTGCTGCTGAAGTTCGCCCAGCTGGGCGCGCAGCGCGTCGGCGTCAGGGGCCGCCTCTGTTTCTTCGCCGGTAGGCTCCGCTTCCTGCTGGTGCAACTGGGCGCGTAGCGTGATGATCTCTTGGATCAGCGCCAGCTCCTGCTGCCAGCGGTCGGTCAGCTGTTCCAGCGCCTGGCGCAGCGCGGTCAGCTGGGTTTCAATTTCCTGCGGGCGCAGGGGATCGCCAATGCCGACTTTGGCCTCGCGGCGGGCGATATCCAACTCTATCTGCAGCGCATCGATGCGGTGGCGGCAGTCTTCGACCTGGGCAGGCTCGGCGTGTTGGCTGACCGCCACGCGCGCGCAGGCGGTATCCAACAGCGCCACCGCTTTGTCCGGCAGCTGGCGGGCAGGAATATAGCGATGCGACAGCCGCACCGCGGCGTCCACCGCTTCATCCAGCAGCAGCACGCGGTGGTGTTGTTCCAGCGGACTGACGGTGCTGCGCAGCATCAGCAGCGCCTTGTCTTCGCTTGGCTCGTGCACCTGCACCACCTGGAAACGGCGGGTGAGCGCCGGGTCTTTCTCGATGTATTTCTTGTATTCCGACCAGGTGGTGGCGCCGACAGTGCGCAGTTGGCCACGCGCCAGCGCCGGTTTCAGCAGGTTGGCGGCGTCGCCGGTGCCCTGGGTGCCGCCGGCGCCGATCAGGGTGTGAATTTCGTCGATAAACAGGATGATCGGCGTCGGGCTGGACTGCACTTCGTCGATCACCGCCTGCAGCCGTTTTTCAAACTCGCCTTTGACGCCGGCGCCGGCCTGCAGCATGCCGATGTCCAACAGGTACAGTTTCACGTCGCGCAGCTGCGGCGGTACGTCGCCGGCCACGATGCGCAATGCCAGGCCTTCTACCACCGCGGTTTTGCCGACGCCGGCCTCGCCGGTCAGCAGCGGGTTATTCTGGCGGCGGCGCATCAGGATATCGATGATTTGCCTGATTTCCTCATCGCGGCCGGCCACCGGGTCGATCTCGCCGTTGCGCGCTTTGGCGGTCAGATCCTGGGCATACTGCGCCAGCACGCTTTCACCGCTGCGCGGTGCGCCGGATACGTTATCGGCGGCGCTTTCCGCCGGCGCATCCAGGATATTTTCCGCCGAGTGGGCAGTGATGGCGGCGAACTGCTCCATCAGCAGATCGGCGTTGATGCGCTCGAACTGCGGGGAAATGGCCTTCAGCAGATGGCGCAGGCTGTAGGTTTTCAGGATACCGAGCAGCAGGTGGCCGCCGCGGATGCGCGCCGCGCCGAATTTCAATGAGCCATAGACCCAGGCGCGTTCTACCGCGCTGTCGATGTGCTCGGACAGATCGGAGATGGCGCTGGCGCCGCGCGGCAGGCGATCGAGCGCCTCGACGATGTCGCGCGCCAATTGCGCCTCGTCCAGCGCGAAGTGGCGAACGATTTGCTGCAGATCGCCGTCCGGCGATTGCATCAGCTGATGCAGCCAGTGCGCCAGTTCGACGTAGGGGTTACCGCGCAGCTTGCAAAACGCCGTCGCACTTTCCAGAGAGGTGAATAACAGGCTATCCAGTTTGCCAAATAATACCGAGCGGCTGATTTCAGACATGGTTTTCCTCAGGTCTCAGAGTGGCCTGGCGCCGCAGGGCGCCGGCCGAAATAGGGTCAGAACGGGTTTTCCAGCGGTTCAGGGCTGAAGATCAGATCGTCGAGATCGCGCTGTCGCCGATGGTCGGCCAGCCAACTGCTCAGGCCCAACCGCTGCGCGCCGCCGAGCTGGATGCCGTGCGCCTGTTCCTTCGCCAGGATCAGGCGCACTTCCCAGACGAACTCGATGCCCAGGTATTGGCGCACCCAGTCGCGCAGTTGCCGGCACAGATCGGCGCCGGGCAGAAAGCGGTCATAGTCCCGCTGCGGCATCGGCCCCAGCTCGATGCGGAACTTGTGCTGGATATCCCGCACCGCGATGCCGAGAAAAGCCGACTCGCCGAGCCGTGGCGCGCCGCGTCCGGCCTTGAGCCGCGCCTGCTCGCGCGGTTCTACCCGCAGCCAGTGCGGCACGTTCTCGACGATGCGCACCGGCACCTTGAAATACTGCTGCAAAATCTTGCTCAGGCCTTCCGGATCGCGGCTGTGGCGAATCAGATGACCGGCCATAAAATGTTTAGCGTGGGCGTTGATGCTGTCGCGTTCCTGCTGCGCCGGCTGGCCGAGGCCGATCAGGCTCGACAGGTACTCGTCGAAGCGCCGGTTGTCCGGGCGATCCAGCGATACCGTCGGTTGCGCGTCGGCCCAGGCGCGGTAAAACAGCAGCGTCAGCCGGTGATGGAACAGATTGGTGAACGCCAGCAGGGTGGTGTCCTGATGGTGATACACCCGTTCGCGCACGTATTCGGTCAGGTGCAGCGGCAGCGGCCCGTTGGGGCCGAACAGACCGAAGCTGAAGATCGAAACGTCGTGCAGCGGGCTGTTGGCGCGCGGCGTCACCTGCGCCAGCGTGGAGGGTGCGAACGACAGCGAAGGTTCCTGCCCCAGGCGCAGCATCTCGTGGCGCGGCAGCGGCGCGCGTCCCAGCAGGTAGGGCTGGCCGCCCTGGGCGTCGATGCGGCGCAGCAGCTGAAACAGATCGTGCTTGTAAGGCGCGCTGCGCAGCCGCGGCCAAAAGTCGTCCGGCAGGCGATACAGCGCGTTGATCTGCGGCGGCGCCAGTTCGGTGGCGATCATCTCCGCGTTCATATCAGCGTCCTTTTGCCCATGCGCGCCTGCCAGTGGGCGATTTCGCCGCGTTGCTGGCTGGAGAGCGTCATCTCGGTGAAGGTGTTCATCGCCACCAGGCGCGAGAACAGGCGCTCCAGCACGCTGCCGAGCAGGTAAGGGCTGTTGCCCGAGAACGCCTGCTCATCGACCGTCAGATCGATGGCGATGCCGCGCGCGAACACGATGGGGCCGGGTTCAGGCACTCGCCGATAGACCGGCCGCAGGTTACAGTGGCGCACGCCCTGGATCTGTTTGGCGATCGCCGGCTCGCTCAGGTTGCCATACAGCCCCAGCAACTGGCGCAGGCTGGCGGCGCCCTGTTCCGGATCGCCGTCCATCATGCTGAGGTAATTCAGCTGCAGCTGACTGATCAACCGCCAGGTGATCATCCCTTCGGCCAGCGCCGGGCGTGGCGGGGTGGGGCCTTTGCGCAGCGAGACCTGCTTGATCGGGATTGAATCGGGCATCACGAAGTTGCCCTGATCCTGCTGCAGCAACATCAACGGCAGGTCGCGGCTGGTGCACAACACGTCGGCGGTGAGGTATTTCAGATCGCTGTGCCACGGCGATTGCCGTTCGTCCACCAGCGATACGAACACTTCCGAACCGGCATAGCCGGTGCGGGTGCCATAGCGGCGGGCGTGTTCCGACAGGGTGCGCTGTTCGCGCCGCAGCGAGAAGTAGGCGCCATAGTTGCCGTCGTCCGCGCTCAGGGTGCTGTAAAACGGCCGAAACTCTTGCTCGTAGCGTTTTTCGCTGGCGCTGCCGCCGAGCCGCTGCACCGAGAACACTTCGTAATCCAGCGGCCGGATATTGTCGACCACCAGATGGTATTCGTGGTTTTTTTCGTTGATCGCGATGCGTTCGGCGATCTTCGGAAACAGGTTGATCACCGGCGTACAGTGCAGCGCCAAATGGGCAACGTCGACCACCCGTTCCAGCGCGGCGTCGTGCCGATCCAGCAGCACCACGATCTCGAACTGGCGCAGCGCTTTTTTCCCTTCGCGCACGCTCTGCAGCAGCGGACGCAGGCCGTTGACGCTGAAAAACTGGAAGCGCGCCGGGAAGGCGAAATACTCCTGCAGCAGCCGGTAGCCTTCAAAGTTGCGCAGGTCGTTGGGCAGCAGCGCCTGCTCGGCGGCGAAGCCCTCCTGCCGCAGCCCGTCCAGCGCCAGCGCCCGCCGCTGCGGTTGCGCCTCCACCGTTTGGCAGACAAGCCCGACGCTGTGCTGCATCAGCAACTCCAGCAGCTGCTGCGCCTGCATGTCCGGCCCGGCCAGGTAAAACATCAATTGGTCCAACTGCAGGTTGTTGAGCGTTACGCTTTCGTAGCACTCGAGCCGAATGCGCAGCGCGCTGACGCTGCCGCTGTGCTGCAGCCCCAGCGAGGCCAGCGGGATATCGGCCGGAATGCCACCCAGCTCGACGCCGGCGATGCGCACCGGCTGCAGCGTGACGTCATGGGCGGTGGTGTAGCTGCAGGTGATGCCGCTTTTCTTCAGCGTCTGGCTGTCCATCATGGTGCCGCGCGGCACCACGAAACCGTTGCTGATGTCGCCTTTGCTGCTGTCCGGCTGCAGCTCGGCGATCGCCATCGACGGCGTCGGCGACAGGTAATTGGGGTAGATGATCTCCAGCAAGCGCTGAGAAAAGCGCGGGAACTCGGCGTCCATTTTCAGCTGCACGCGCGAGGTGAGGAAGGCGAAGCCTTCCATCAGGCGCTCGATATAAGGGTCCGCCACGTCGATGCCGCGCATGCCGAGACGGCCCGCGACCTTCGGGTACTGTTCGGCGAACTCGGCGCCCATCTCACGCAGATAGGCCAGCTCGCGGTTGTAATAATCTAACAGTTTACTGTCCATCGCCTTACCCTATGTCTTTCAGATCGAAGTGGCCGTTTTCCAGATCCACGTCGGTACGGAACAGAAACTCCAGCGGATAGGGCACGCACCACAGGCGGCCCTTGATTTCGATCGACAGCACGTTGTGCAGCTCCAGCGAGCCGGTGTCCGAAATGCAGCGCACCTGCAGTCCTTCGGGCAGAATGCGCGGTTCGAAATGGAGGATGGAATCGGTCAGCGCGCGCTGAATGTCGAGCCATTCGATGTCCGACATGCGCTTGCCCGCCAGCGAGGCGATGCCGTAATTCAGCGTGGAGCGCCGCACCTGCGGAAAATCGCCGAGATCCAGATTGGATTCGCTGTTGACGCAGTTGAACAGCCACTGCAAATCGCGCAGCACCCGACGGCGCAGCTCGCTGTGCGACACCAGGTTGCGCACCTGCGCCTCCTGTTTTTTCTGCGGTTCGTCGTCGGTCAGCATGTCGAGCAGCACCGGCTGCATTTTGTCGCGCGACGTCAGGCGCTCGCTGTCCTGACGATTGCGATAGCCCTGGCGGCGCAGATCGCCGCCGTCGTAGTGGGGTGGGCGTTTATCGTTCATGTTCAGGCGCTCGCGTCGAAGCTCAGCTGCCGCAGGCTGTGCAGCGGGAATTCGTCGCTTTCGCTGAGCCAGGTCTTCAGGCCTAGCCCCGCATAGTGGGTGCCGTCGCCCAGCGGTTGCCATTCGGTGCGTTTGCCCAGCAGCAGCGCGTCGTCGCTGCCTTCGGCCAGCGGGTAACGGGCGGGCAGTTGGCATACCTGTTCGCGGCCGTCGGTCAGACGCACCAGTGCATGGCTCCACACCAGATCGATGGCGCTCTGCGGCGCCTGGAACTGGATCGCGGCGATATCGGCGAACGGCAGCCAGTAGTAAACGCCGTTCAGCGCCAGCTCGCATACCGGCCCGAGGCGGCCGTCACCGTCGGTCAGCCAGTCGAAACTCAGCTGCCGCTCTTGGTTCCCTTCAGCCAGCGTTAACTGCCCGGCGCCGGCCGGTGCGGCCTCCAGCGCTTCGTCGCGCAGCGTCTGGGCCTGTTCGGCCGCCCCTTGCGCATCCTGATGCAGCGCCTGCACCAGCAGTTGCAGCCAGGGCTGATCCTGCCGCAGCAGCGCCGGCGCGGCCGCGCCGGCAAACACCGCCTGGCGTTGCAGCTCGGCGTTGACCGACTGCATCAGCAGCAGCGTGGTCGGTTGAGCGATCGGTTTCAGCGCCTGCCAGGATTTCAGCTGCGCGTTGGCGCGCGTCCAGTTGCCGCTCAGGCACAGCAGTTGCACCAGCGCAGCGCGCAGGTCGGCATCCGCCGGTTTCGCCTTGATATCGTTTTCGACGGCGGTGATGGCCGCGGCGATCGACTGGCCTTGCAGCATGCTTGCTAATGATTTCACAGGCTTTCCTTATAATCAGTGAGTGGCGCCGTTAACCGACAGGTAGCTGCCGCTGGCGGGATCGACGCGGTCTGCGGCCAGCTTTTCTACCAGCTTGAAGGTCAGCGGGGCGGGGGCGCTTAGCAGCGGCTGCCAGGCGGTTTGCGCCTGCTGTACGCGCTGTTTGACCTTGTTCTCGTCGGCGGCATCGACGCGCGGCATTTCAACGATCGCTTCACCGTTGAACGCCCAGGCGTGCAGCTTCGGTTCGAAGCTCAGCAGCAGGAAGCTGCCCGGCGCCTGCGGGTTGCCGCCCAAAACCAGCCGTTGGGCGTTGGCGCTGACGACGGTCAGCGCGCGATCGCCGCCGTTCACCTTCGCCAGCGGGTAACCTTGCAGGAACCACAGCGTCGGCGAGAGGGTTTGGCCGCCCTGTTGCAGCGTGACCGCACCGCTGCCCTGCAGCCAGCCGTCCTCGCCGCAGCGCAGCGCCTCACCAGCGGGAATGAATAGCGCGCCGCCGTTGGCTTCGTCACCCCAGAAGGTGCGGAAGTGGCAGCCCTGCGGCAGGCTGAAACGCTGAGGCGGCGCGGTGTCCGCCTGCGGAGAAGTCACGGCCACTGCAGCAGGGATAGCCGGCTGCGGCGGGGTTTCCGGCTGCTCGACGGCCTCCTGTTTGACCACCGGTTTCCAGCCGCGCGCTTTGGCGGCTTCGCCGCTGGCCAGCTTCTCACCACGCTTGTCGGTCAGCGTCCAGGGCAGGTGGCCGGCTTTGGGGCACTGCTTTTCCAGCAGATTGCCGACGCGCGGCAGGAAGTCGTTCAGCACCGCCGGATCCTGGCTTTGCGCCGAGACGATGCGCAGCGGGATGCTCTTGCCGCACCAGCTTGCCGGATTGCTGTTTTTGACGTCATCGATAAACACTTCCAGCTTCTGGCTGGGGGAGTAAACCAGGCGATAGTTCATCGCCTGCGCGGTCGGCACCGCCATCAGGGCGACGAGCCCCGGCATCCAATATTTCATAGTGAACCTTGCTGTGAATGTGCGCTGCTCAGTCGCGGCTCAGAAACCGCTCCGCATCCGCCAGCGAATGCAGCAGGGTAGTTTCCTGCGGTGAGCCAATCCAGACGGCGATAGCGCTGTAGTTATCGCTGTTATTGTTTTTCTTCCATGCCTGCTGCATTAGGGCGATCCACTCGCTGGGGGAGTTGACCATATGCAGCGACTGTTCCAGTTCGGCCTGGCTGAAGCTGTGCCAGAAGCCGTCGGTGCACAGCAGGAAAACGTCGCCGTCTTCCAGCTGCAGCACGTCGCTGTAGGTGGCGTCGCGCTCTTCGTTGAGCCCCAGCGCGAAATACAGCAGGTTGCTGTTGATGCCGTTGGTCTGGTAGCCGGCGTCCTGCATCTGTTGGATCAGGCTGTGGTCGGTGGTGACGGTATGCAGGTAGCCGCGGCGGAACAGGTACAGGCGGCTGTCGCCGGCGTGCGCCCAGTAGGCCAACTGGTAATCGCGATCGATAAACAGACTGACCAGCGTGGTGCCCATCTTGCTGTATTCGTCCGACTGCCGCTGCTGCTGGTGGATGGCGGCGTTGGCGCTGGTGATGTGCTGGCGAATGCTCTGGGCGTTCAGGTGCTTTTCGCCGTCGAAGTTTTGCAAAATGGTGTCGCGTGCCAGTTTGGCGGCGATATCGCCGCCCGGAAAACCGGCGATGCCGTCGCACACCACGAAGCAGGCGGCGCGGTTGCCGAGCACCTCGCCGGTCTGATCCTGGTTGGAGGCGCGGCCGCCCTGGTTGGAGGTAGAGGCTATGGTGATATTCATTACGCGTCCGGTTTGGTCTGTGAGTCTTTGTATTGATTCACTTCAACGTCATAGGCGTGCAGGAAGGCTTCGCCGAACAGGGTGTGGAAATCGTCCTCGATTTCGCCGGAGGTTTGCTGATAGTTCTTCACGAAGTAGTCCCACAGCGCAGCTTTGCGGTTGGCGGGCAGCGACAGACGCGGCGCCACGCCTTCCTTGCGCGCTTCTTCTTCGAGACGCTCCGGGTTAAACGACTGCAGCATGGCGGCGATGATGGCGCGAATACCGGCGATCATCCCCAGCTGGTGCGCCTGCAGGTCGATCAGCGCGTCACGCACCGCCTGTTCCGGCGGCATAAAGCCCGGCATCTGGCTACCGAACATCTGCATCAGCACCGTTTTTCCCGAAGGCAGCAGCTTGAACGGGTTGTTGGCTTCGTCGAGGATCATGGTCATCTCGGCCTTCACGCCGCGCTTGAGGATCGAGCGGGATGAGAGCAGGGCGACGGTGCCTTGCGAGAACAGGCTCAGCAGGCGACCGGCCTGGCGGATCTGTTGTTCGTCAAAGTGCGGCTGCGGTTGCAGATCGTCGAGACCGATGCCTTGCAGCAGCGCCGCCAGCAACGGCCCTTCCAATGCGTCGCCACTTGGCGCGGCGGCGTGCTGCCGCTGAGCGGATTGGTAGGCGACCGGATCGATGCCCAGGCGGTTGCCCTGGCGCGGGCGCGGCGGCTGTGCAGGCGGTTCCTGCTGGCTGAACTGCGGCGCAGGTTGGGGCTGTGGATCAGGCGTCTGCACGGGCGGCGGCGTCGGCTGTGGGCGCGGCGCTACCGGCTGTGCGGCGACCGGAGCCGGTGCTGGCGGCGGGGACGGCGGCTGTACCGCTTCCTCCGGCTGAGCCAGCGGCACGGCGCCGCCCATCAGCAGCCCCAGCGGATCGTTGCTGTTTAACGTCTCTGGCGAAGCGGGCGCGGATGAACCGCCGAACAGCGCCAGCGGATCCAGCTCTTGCTCCGGTTGCTGCGCATTCTGGACGGGGGGAGCCGGGCGCGTCGGCGCAGCCTGCTCCGCCAGCAGCGCGCTGGGGGTGGTGTCGGCCAGGATATGCTCACGCTCAAAGGTGGTGTCGGTGTTGAACAGCGCCGCCGGATCGGTTTGTTGCTGCTGCAGCTGGCGCAGATCGACCTCGCCCGCCAGCTGCGCCAGCGGATCGGCCGGGTTCAGCTCGCGAGCGGGGGTCTCCAGCAGCGGATGATTGTCCGGATTGGTGATCGGCGGCGGTATGACGGCGGCCGGCGCGTTCGGCGTAAATTCTTCCACCAGGCTGTCCCAGATTTCGTTGGGGATCGGCGCGGCGGATTTTTCTTTGGCGGCGGCTGCAGGGGCCGCAGCCGCGGCAACGGCCTTGGCCACCGGTTGAGCCTGCGGCGCGGCGTGCTGTTGCAGCGCGCTGACTTCAATCTGGTAATCGTCGATGCCGAGCACGTCGCCGTCCTGCAGTTCAACCTGGCGGCCACGTTCCAGCGGAATGTCGTTCAGCAGCACGCGGGTAACGTTGCCGCGATTGGTGATGCGGCATTCGCCGTCAGCGGAAATGTGCACGATCGCCTGCAGGCGGGAAATGGCGCGCTCTTCGTCCGGCAGCACCAGGTTGTTGTCCACGCTGCGGCCGATGGTGCCGCCCGGCGGCAGAAAATCGCAACTGCTCTGCGGCGGAACCTGGCCGCTTTTATTTTTTACAATGGAAAATCGCATAAGGCATTCCTGCTGATAAGATCTTATGGCTAGACAGTGGAACTCAATAACGGGATGAGTTCGACTTTATTTCTTTCCTAAGAGAGAACTTTGAACGTGAGTGACTAAATTTTTTTTGGTTAACGCATTATATGGTCGAAAACTTCAATGTAATAACGTGAGGCTGTATGTGTCAGGTGATGCCTTTGCTATTGCTAGCATTATTCTTACCCTTTTTCTTGTAATAGAGATTAGTCGGTAGTTGAGATAAGTAAATTAGGGCGAATATAATACTGGCGTACCATACCTCGTCATAATCTTGGAATTTTATATTGAGCATTGAATCCAGTATCTCAGAACCATAGTTAAATATTAAACCTTGGGTGATGCTTGTAAATAGATTTACTATGGTAACTATCACAAAAAGAGAATAAGATTTTTTATTGTTAACTTTCTTTTTTAGGTGATACAGCCCGACAAAAACTACAACTGACAGGAAAAAGTATAAAAACACAAATGAGTAAGAGTAGGTGGAAAGCGTGACGTCATCGCTCACTGTTTTGTTTCCTCATCGATTAATTTGTAAATTCCATAGCCGGTTATGGCATTGGAAAAAACCTCTGTGCCTAATGGAACCGTGCCAAGCTTTTTCCATCCAATAATATAATCGCTATTTATGTGTTTAAACAACCGCCAAGAGTCTGGTCTTAATGACTTGCTAAATATACCGTACCCAGATAGTGAGATGTCAACGGAACTATAAACGATGTCAGCTTCATTTTTATTATAGCCTAGATAGTTAGCCGCGTAGTGGTATGCCTCTCTTATACTGCCAACCTTATCTTTTCTGAAAAGTAAATAATAGCCACTTTCGTAAAAATTATTTGCTCCTTGAGCCATTAACGGTACGCCAACGCCCCCGCAGGCCATGCCTGCAGAAAGTGCACAGGTTCCGATTCCGGCAAATATCTGAGAGCCGCCACTGACAAAACCAACTTGTTTCATCACCAGGTTTGAAAATCTTTCTCTTTTTTCTTTTTTTATTGCGACAAAGAGCTTGGCTTTACCTGTATTAATGTTGAATTCTTGTCGTCTGAGGTTGTTGATTTCTTCTTCGATTATACTGATTGCCCCAGCGTAGGATGTGCAGTGTATACTGATATCCCTTTTTGCAAACTGAATAAGTTGGTCTATTTCCAGTGAGAAATTAGCTCTTGATTCGTTGGTGTATAGATACTGTCGTGAAAACGTTCTTGATAGTTTTTTGAGTTCATCGATAGATCTATCCAGATCTACTTTTGTTTTGTATTGCATAAGGATTCCTTTCCTATTCTTTATACCAATATTTACTCTGTGAAGGGATGCGGATTTACTCTCAGTTGTCGTCTTTCCCTTGGTATTTCTTGATGATGGCTTGCAGCGCTTGGCTGTGTACAAGATCGATGCACTTGGCCATCGTCATCGGCTCCCCTGACATACTGTCATAGGGCTTTGCCAGAAATTCTTTTGCCAGCGCCCTGACGGCGGTATGCGCTTCCAGAGAATAATCGCCGAATTCCGTGTAACCCCGAGCGGCGGCGGCGGCATCGTTTTTGACTTCTTTTGCTGAGTACCCCTCGGCGATGCAAACGCTAAGCGCGTAGTTTTTGAGGTACTCGGCAGAGGAGTACTTTCCGTTGGCGGAAGCTTCAGTATTCAATACCGCCAACGTGAGTAGGAATACAGTTTTAATCGTATGATGTGAGTTCATCGATTCGTTTTTGCATCGTATCGGCCAGGCAGTCTTTGTCATCTCGGCATTTATCCCTTTGCAGTAACCAAGATTTTTGCGTGCTGTTTAAAGAGGCTGCCAGCTTTTTATCTCCTGCATCGGTCGCCTGCTTTTTTGCCAACAGCCAAGCTTGGGAAACGCTTTTGTCATAGGCGGATAAATTGAAATCTGAGCAGATAGTTTTTTCAACAATACTTTTAGATTTAGCGCAGTCGAAAGACGCTGCAGGTTTAGGAGCTTTCGGTAACCGTTCTAATTGCAGTAGCGAGCCATCGTACCAATTAACCAGCATTTTTTGTGGATTGAGAGCAGCAAAACTGGAGCCTACACCATTATCGGATGGGCCGAATGATCCGGAGTGACACGCGATCTTGAAAAGAGAGACTTCTGCTTGGCCGTTTTCTTTCAATGAATAGTTTTTAGCCGAGATGCTTTTATCTCCGCCCATCGACTTGCCGATGAATTGATTTAGCGTGCTTCTCTCAATACTTAAGGTTGGCGCTGTGCAGACGTCTTTTTCCGGCAGATTGTTTTCTATTGATTTAGTGGAAATAGTGATTACCCTTCCTAGTAATCGAGGGTCGTTGAGTTGATAGTTAAGTGTGCGGGTAGTCTCATTGTCTATGTTGACCTGAGTTACTTGCCATAAGCCATCAATAGTTGATGATGTTGGGGCATTAACGTTTTTTTCTGCTGCATATGCACTGAACGATAATAAGACGCCGCTGATTAGAAGTTTATTTTTTTTCAATAGAGTGATGCCCTTCTTTCTGCAGAGAACTGTCCTTTGCTTGCTAATAAACCTCCCCATAACGGGGAGGTTGTATAACAATTAAGCTTCGCGGTTTTCCTTGATGTTCCAACCTGCGCTGCTTTCGGCGCCTTTGCCGCCTTTGTCGCTCTGCTCCCAGTATTGCTGTTTCACTTTCGCCGCCTGGAAGGAGTAGGTGACGCCCACGGTGTCTTCGCCGCCTGCGCCGGTGTACTGCACGGCGGTGACCAGCACGTCGTCCAGGGTGATTTTAACGTACTCAACCTGAGTACCGCCCGCCTTGCAGACAGATAACTCAACCTTGGTCAGGTGCTTACCGCTGGAGCAGTGCTTCAGCAGCGCCGGGGTTGACTTGTCGACCAGCGCGTTAACGTGCAGATCGTTGAAGCACACTTTGCCGGCGCCACCGCCGCCGCCAACGCCCATATTGCCCGGTTGAGAAGCGCCCCAGGAGAAAGAAGTAATGTCGGTCCAGCCTTTGTGATTCGAATCTTTGGATTCGCCGCTGGCACCTTCAACTTTCAGGAACATATCAATAGCCATAGTTTCTTCACTCTTTATTAAGGGTTAACAGTAGTATTAACGTTACGTTGAAAAACTCAGGTAATAGCAGCAGGAATTGCAAGTGTGGTAATGCATTACCAATTTATATCCTTGTGCCATGCACCTTCTTAAATACCGAAAACTATCGGTACGGGTTACCGAGCCACTATTAAGTGCTAATGGCTCAATGCTTAATTATTTCGCGTTATCTTGATTCCACGTGCGATCTGGGTTGCCTGCTATGAGCTGTCGAGAAAGCTTGTCCAATTCAGGGCTATGGTACAACCGCAGGCAGTTTAGGGTGACACCTTGACTCTTGTCTTTAGTTTCGCTGTGAAAATCATTGATTCTGGATTTATATTTGTCGATGAGAACATTGATTTTCTCATCACCTGATTCGATATCGAATGGCATCCATTCTCTCATCGCATTCGCCGTTCTGGCTGCATCAAGAGAGAATGCTTTATCCGAATCGGAGACCTGTGCCAGGCAGCGTGACAATGCCAGTTCTTTTACGACCTGGTGATAAGGCATCTGTTTGATAAATGCCACCGGATCCTGAATCGGCGCTGCTTGCAGCCTTAATGAGGTGATAAGCAAGCATGCAGTTAAACCAAACCTCATGCATTTACTGATAAGCCGATGGAACACTAGCTCAACTCCCAAAACCAGACCTCTTTGCAGTTAAAATAGCAATGGGAATGGCAGGTTAATAGCGAGTTTTCTGGTTCGATAAGATCAATGTGTCCGCCATCATAGTTGGTGATCTTATTGAAGAACACGACTCCTTTTTTATTGCCAATACCTTTCTCTGCATCTGGAGCATTAAAGAAAATTTTGGCTTTGCCAAAACTACTGGAGCGATGCAACTGATCGGCCAGCAATTTGGCTCCCGGTTCAATCGTTTTACCCTTATAGGCGCCTTTCTTGATTGGCAGGCGGCCTTTGAAGCTGATACCGGTTTTCAACAGCGCCAGGCTCATGCGGACGGCACAGGTATTGGCATAACCAGGATTTTGCTTTAGAAGCGTATCAAGCTCATAGCCAATCTCAGCGTAAACGGCTTCTGCTGCCAAATATCCCGGGCTAGAGTAATCAGAGGAGTAATGGCTGCTTTTTAGCTGACGATATAAAGGTTTCATGCTTTGCCTCCTTTGCAGGGGAAGCGAGTCGCCAGAGCCTCTTCAATCAGGGGGGCAGCCCTTTCGTGCAGGCGCGCAGCGGGAAGTTTATTAAAGAATTCGAACACAAACTCCTGCAGAGTGACGGTTTGTAGCTGGCTGTATTGGCACCAGCTTTTTCCTTCCGTCGCGTCCAGCACGCCCAGCAAATAAATCCGCGCTTTCTCTTTTTCCTGTTTATCTGCACTGCGATAGAAACGGAAAAAGTCGCTGCCTGGCAGATTGACATCATCGGACGTCAAATGCGCTATCGATGTCTGCTCTGCGAAAGCTGGCGGCGCGGCGGAGAGCGAGCAGACGACTGCCAACAGCGATGCCAGATAAAACCGTTTTGTCTTCATCTTTCTTTCCCTGTGATGAGGTTAATGTATCAGCCAGGCCGCACTACCGCGGCCTGACTTCAGTCCATCATGACGCGTCGTTTTGCTTCAGCGAAGGCAGCTTCGACACCAGGCGCAGGGAGACGGTCAGGCCTTCCAGCTGGTAGTGCGGGCGCAGGAAGAACTTGGCGCTGTAATAGCCCGGGTTGTCTTCGATCTCTTCCACCTGCACTTCCGCCGCGGCCAGCGGTTTGCGCGACTTGGTTTCCTGCGAGGAGTTGGCCGGATCGCCGTCCACGTAGTTCATGATCCAGTCGTTCAGCCAGCGTTCCATGTCGTCGCGCTCGCGGAAGGAGCCAATTTTGTCGCGCACGATGCACTTCAGATAGTGCGCGAAGCGGCAGCAGGCGAACAGGTACGGCAGGCGCGCGGAAAGCTGGGCGTTGGCGGAGGCGTCGGCGTCGTAGTATTCCGCCGGCTTCTGCAGCGACTGCGCGCCGATAAAGGCGGCGAAGTCGGAGTTTTTGCGGTGCACCAGCGGCATAAAGCCGTTTTTGGCCAGCTCGGCTTCACGGCGGTCGCTGATGGCGATCTCGGTCGGGCACTTCATGTCCACGCCGCCGTCGTCGCTCGGGAAGGTGTGGCACGGCAGGTTTTCCACCGCACCGCCGGATTCCACCCCGCGAATGGCGGTGCACCAGCCGAACTCTTTGAACGAACGGTTGATGTTGGCGGCCATGGCGTAGGCGGCGTTGGTCCAGGTGTAATTGCCGTGGGTCGCGCCGTCGGTGTCTTCTTCGAAGTCAAACTCGTCTACCGGGTTGGTGCGGATGCCATACGGCAGGCGCGCCAGGAAGCGCGGCATCACCAGCCCCAGGTAGCGCGCGTCTTCCGATTCGCGCAGGCTGCGCCAGGCGGCGTACTCGGTGTTCTGGAAAATCTTGGTCAGATCGCGCGGGTTGGAGAGCTCCTGCCAGGACTCCATCTGCATCACGCTCGGCGCGGTGCCGGCGATGAACGGGCAGTGCGAGGCGGCGCCGATCTTGGCCATTTCGCCCAGCAGCTCCACGTCCTGCGGGCTGTGATCGAAGTAGTAGTCGCCCACCAGGCAGCCGAACGGTTCGCCGCCGAACTGGCCATACTCTTCTTCGTAGACTTTCTTGAAGATCGGGCTCTGGTCCCAACCCACGCCTTTATAGCGCTTCAGCGTGCGGCCCAGCTCCTGCTTGGAAATGCTCATGAAGCGGATCTTCAGCATCTCGTCGGTTTCGGAGTTGTTGACCAGATAATGCAGGCCGTGCCAGGCGCCTTCCAGCTTCTGGAAGTCGTCGTGGTGAATGATCTGGTTGATCTGCTGCGACAGCTTTTCGTCGATTTCCGCGATCAGCGCCTGGATGGTGCGATAGGCGTCGGAAGAAACGGTGACGGTGTTTTCCAGCGCCTGCTGCGCCAGGGTTTTCACCGCGTTCTCGACCGCTTCTTTGGCCTGATCGGTCTTCGGCCGGAACTCTTTGTTCAGCAGCGCGCTGAACTCATCGCTGGAAAAAGTCTCGGTGGTTTGCAACGCATTCTGTTGCTGAGGCGAGTTGCTCATCGATTAATCCTCACGCTCGTTGTTGTCGTCGTTAACCGCCGGCTTCGGCGCGTCGGTCAGGGATTGCAGCAGCGCCGGGTTTTGCAGGATCTTGGAGATCAGCTCTTCGGCGCCGTTCTTGCCGTCCATGTAGGACAGCAGGTTGGAAAGCTGGGTGCGGGCGTCCAGCAGATTGTCCAGCGCGTCGACCTTGCGGGCGATAGCGGCGGGGGAGAAGTCTTCCATGCTTTCGAAGGTCAGATCGATGTTCAGCTTGCCTTCGCCGGTCAGGGTGTTGTCGACCTGGTAAGCGACGCGCGGCTTCAGCGATTTCATACGCTCGTCGAAGTTGTCGACGTCGATTTCCATGAATTTGCGCTCTTCCACGCTGGCTTGCGGATCGACCGCTTTCCCCACCAGATCCGCCATCACGCCCATCACGAACGGCAGCTGGATTTTGCGCTCTGCGCCATAAATTTCGACATCGTATTCAATCTGTACGCGCGGCGCGCGGTTGCGGGCGATGAATTTCTGCCCGCTGCGGGATTTCGAGTTTGACATGATTTACTCCATCTAATGGCGATTGGGAACGCGCCTCGTCCGGCTGGGAGAGTCAGGTTCTGATTCGGGTCTGCGCAGGGCAGACGGTATCGGATGCGTCAAGAGAACAAAGGTCGGCGGCTAGCTGTTCTCCTCGTTGTCGGGGCGACCGAGAATGGTCTCCAGTTGGTTAAGCCCATCGGGCGCCAAATCGCGGACGATTTGCATAAAGTCCAGCGTAATCAGTCGCTGGACTCGATCGATCATCAGTGGCGCCGGGTGGCTCGGTTCATGAAGACGAAAATAGTTTTTCACCTTGTCCAGCATCAACTGGGCGTCGTCGCGCGACTGGATCTGCGCGCTGCGCCAGTTGAGTGGAGCGGTGGCGCTCTGTACGGCGGCCGGTTGCTGCATGGCAGCCGCTTCAGGCGTCGCGTCTGGTTCGTCGGCGGCCGGGGCATCGCTCTGGCCGGCGAGCGCCACCAGAGAAAACACCTTGGTCAGCGCGCTCATTTCCGGCAGCGCGCTTTCCCCCAGATGGCGGGTCACTTCGCTGCGAATGGCGCTCAGGGTGTTGGCGATGCGCGTCACCAGGGCGCCTTCGGGGCGATCCTGCTGCGCCAGTTCATCCTGCAGCCGCGCACGGCCGCCGGGAAAGTTGGGGCACTCCTGTTTGCTGCCGTCGAGCAGGGCACCGGCATCGCGCAGCGAGATTTCTCCGGCGGCGCTTTTCAGCAGCGGCGCGGCGCGTACGCTGGCGGCCAGCGCCGCTTTGTCGCCAAGGTCGGCCAGCGCGTTGATGCGAAACAGCGGATCGGCTTCCCCATCGAACTCCAGCGGCGGCTGCAGGGTGTTCCAGTAACGGGTCATCGACTGGTGGACCAGCGTCAGCCCGTCGGCGTAGCCCGGCAACCCGCGCAGCTGGGTCCAGGCGCGGGTGAGATACAGCATGACGCGCAGGTCTTTGGTGCGCGTTAGCAGCGAGGTCGCGAGGCGCTCGACCTGCACCCAATCCGGCGCTTCTTCCGGAATGATGGTGCTGCCGAACTGTTGTTCGGCCTTGCCGGTGGCGGCTTGTTCCATCGCCAGAAAGTCGGCGTCGTATTCCAGGTTGTCGCCGCAGGGATTGTCCGCGTCAACCGGGGCCAGCAGGGTATCGGTATCGATAGCCATAGAATTTCCTTCAACGAACGATGTTAATCAAACATTTGCGGGTACTGGCCGCCGCGGCCGGGGCGCGCCCAGCCGTTGGGTTCGAACAGCAGTGAAAACAGCTGCACGGTGAGGTTGCCGCTGTGCACGTGGGTGTAGAGCGGATGTCCGTCGGCCTGATTGGTCCACCAGAAGCTGGTGTACTGCGCCGGATCGAAGCAGTCGGCGGCCTGTTGCCAGCCGAGGCCCGGTACGTCCGGATGCTGGAAACCGATAATCGACAATATCTCGGAATCCGCTTCCGCCGGTGGGCTGGGCAGCGCCGGGATCGCCTGCAACGTGCGGTCGATCTGCTCGACGGAGAAACCGTTGCGCACGCCGTTCAGCAGGGTATGGCCGAGCTGTTGATACCAGCTCGCCGCCATGTTCAGCTGTTGCGGGCGCCATTCTTGCAGGCTGAACAGGCGCAGTGCGCAGATGGGGTAGCGCCGCCCGACGCGATCGCGCGCCGGCAACAGGCAACCCATCTGCACGTACGGGCTGCCGAGCGTGGCGGGGATCACGAAGTTCCACACCGGTGCGTTGCTGAACGGGTGGCCGTTCGGCCCCTGTGCATCGCGCTGTAAATTCACCAGCCCGTTATGGAACCAGTGGGCCCAGTTGTTGACCACCGGGTCAGGCAAACGGCGTTGCAGGAAGTCACCGGCGGAAGGAAGTTTGCCGTACCAGCCGATGCTCGTCGGGGCGCTTGAATCAGTGCTCATGGTCATGTCCTTTCGGGGCTACGGGCACGAGAAGGCCGGCAGTTGGAACGGATTGCGGATGCTGTTGGGCGTGAACTCCAGCGTGACGCGGTGGCCGTCGAGATTAAACGTCGCCTGGCGGCCGAGGCCGCCGGTGCCCGACGATTGCGCCATGTCGACCAGGCGATTCAGCGCCCATGGTCCGCTGGTCACCAGGCTGGCGGTGGTGCCATTGGCCAGCGCCAGCTGCAGATGCACCTGGTTGGTATTGCGGGTGCCCGGCCAACTGACCACCAGCGGTACCTGTGGGCCGTGGCTGTATTTGAACAGCTGCCCGTCGATATCCAGCGTCAGGTTGAGGATGTCGTTATCCATCCGCACCGGCCGCACGGTCACGCGGTAGGAGGGCGTCGCCGTGCCGTTGGCGAAAAAGGCGTCGCGGATGCGCTGCGCCTGCTGGAACGACCGCAGGATGCCTTCGCCGCCGGGCAGCGTCTTGCCGTCCACGCCGGGCGTGAAACGCCAGTTGGCGCGGGTGGTATCGACCTTGCCCTGCAGATTGTCGCGGAAGAAGCTGTCCATCAGCCCGCTGTTCGGCGCGAACATGCGCGCCAGATCGTCCGGCGTCACTTCCTGCCGCGCCCGGGCCACCAGCGGATAACGGCCGGCGATCGCCTGGCGGCAGAAGCTACCGACCTCGAAGCTGATGCGCTTTTTCACGTTCTCCATCTCTTTGCGCTGGGTATCGCTGCTGGCGCCGATCGCCAGCGACAGCAGCATCTGTTTGAACGGCACCGGCAAGCGGCCGGATTCGGCCTGCAGACGCGGGATAATGTCGCTCGGCGGCGCCGACATGCCGCTGTTGGCCGCGCCCTGCACCGCCGTCAGGTAACTGTACAGTTCATCGACCTGTTTCAGCACGCTGTCGAAAGGGATCGCCTTATTGCCTTCGCCCTGGCTTTGCGCCAGCTCCAGCAGCGGCGCGAAGTGCGCCATCACCAGCTGTTCCGGCTGGGCCGACACGTCCCCGTCGGCGTTGGCCGGCCGGTTGGTGAACAGCGCTTCCAGCGTGCGGTTGGCATTTTGGTTCAGCTTATCTTCGGTTTTTGCCAGCAGCGAGCGCGAATCGGCGTCGTTTTTTTCGTCGCGCAGGGTGACGTTTTTGCTGACGTTGACCAGCAGATTGCGCATTGGCGACGGGTTGCCGGACAGCAGGCGCGCGCTGCTGATGCGCTGGGTCAGGTTGCCGATGTTGGCCAGTTGGATATCCCCCAGCAGCTCATCCCAGGCGCTGATGAAATCTTGCATGTACAGCTGGCGGATGGTCTTGGTCAGATCGGCGCTTTTCTGCTCCGGCGTCTGGCTGTTCAACACCCAGACGTCTTCCTTGCGCAAGGTGTCGGTCACCGGGTCGATGTTGTCGTTGAACGCTTTCCAGTACCCTTGTGAGGTGAACAGGCCCGGTACGCCGTCGGTGACCGGTTTGCCGCTTTTGCGGCTGAACGCCAGTTCGGTCTGCGGGCCGGCCAAATCGACCAGGCTGACCGGCTTGATGTCGGTCTGTTTCAGCAGCAGGCGCTTGAGGCGGCCATAGACGCGCTGCGACAGCGGCGCCCGATTGAGTGCGGCCTGCGCCTGCGCCACCAGCTGTTCGTCTTTGGCGTAAGGCGAGGCCTGGATCTGCGCATCCAGCAGTTGGCTGAGGTGCCATTCGATCTGCTGCAGCTGTTTCTGCGTGCTGCCCTGCGGCAGGTTGCGTTGCAGGTTGAGCATCACCCAGGCGCGCAGGAATTTACCGTCGTACTGCTTTGGCAGATACAGCATCTGATAGGCCTTCAGCGCTTCGTAGCTGAAGTCCGCGTCGCCGTGGTTGTCGTTGCGCAGCGTGGTGGCGATCTGTTGCGCCACCTGCGGCAGCAGCAGCTCTTTCAGCGCTTTTTGGTACAACGCATTGCCGGCGTCGCCCACCTGATCGCCGCGGAACAGCCCCATGCGGTAGGTGAACGGCGGATCGTCCAGCGAAAAGTTCTGGCTGTCCGGCAGATGCAGCAGGCTGTTGAGGAACGGCAGCAGCGAGAACATGTCGCCGTTGCCCAACTGGGTCAGGCTTTGCCCCTGTCGCTCGACGCCGGGCACCTTGGCGGCCACTTCCGCCAGATAGGCCTTGTTGTTGCCGTAGCTGGTGAACCACAACATCGCCAGCACCGCCAGGATCACCGCCAGCGCGATGTACCCTGCCCAGTGCAGGGCGCGGTTGCGGTATTCCCACCAGCGGTTGCTGCCCGCCAGCCCGGACTCCTGGAAGACCACCGATTCCAGCGTCTCTTTCAGGAAGAAGCTCTGGCCTTTGGCTGCCGGGATCGGCGTTTCCTGCCCCACGCTGTCCCAGGCCGCGTTGGCCTGCACCCCTGAGTTGGCCGTCGGCAGCTGCAGGTAGCGGTTCAGTTCGCCCATCACCCGGTCAAACGGCAGACCTTCCTGCGTGCCGCTGGTGAAATAGATGCCGCGCGGGGTAAAGCGGGTTTCAAAACTGGAGGTGGCGAACACCTGTTCCAGATATTGGCCGAGCAGCGGGCGCAGCGCGGCGAACTCCTGCGGGAACAGGTAGCTTTCGGCGCGTTGGCGCGCGTCGTGCTCCATCAGCAGCGTATCCGGCAGCGCCGCATCCAGCCGTTGTTGCAGCAGGGCGTATTGTTGTTCGAAGGCGGCGTTCAGGTTGAAGTCCGGCTGCCGTGAGCGCTCGTAAGGGAAGGTGAATCCCCAGATCTGGTCGCGCTGCGCTTTATCGAAGCTGCCGAAGTAGGCCATAAAGCCGTTGAGCAGGTCGGTTTTGGTCACCAGCACATAGACCGGGAAGTGAATGCCCAACTGTTCGTGCAGTTCAATCAGGCGTTTGCGCAGTGCGCTGGCCTGGGCGGCGCGTGCTTCGGCGCTGTCGCTCAGCAGATCGGCGACGCTGATGGTCACCATCACGCCGTTGATCGGCTGGCGGGTGCGGTATTTTTTCAGCAGCGCGACGAAGCTTTGCCATTCACCGGCGTCTTCTTCGCGCTGGCTTTCCTGGGTGGTGTAGCGGCCGGCGGTGTCGAGCAGCACGGCGTCGTTGGTAAACCACCAGTCGCAGTTGCGGGTGCCGCCCACGCCGCGCAGCGCGGCTTTGCCGAAGCGATCCGCCAGTGGGAAGTGCAGGCCGGAGTTGACCAGCGCGGTGGTTTTGCCGGCGCCGGGTGCGCCGATGATCACATACCACGGCAACTGGTACAGATATTGACGGCTGAAGCGGGTCATCCAGCGATGTTTACCGTCGCCCTGGCCCGGTGCGAAGCGCGCCTTTTTCAGCAGCTGCGCCGCTTCGTCGAAACGCTGCGCCAACTGATCGTCTTGTTTGACCTCGGGCTTGCCGTCTTCCGCCGGCACCGCTTCGGCGGCGCGCAGATTGCTCAGCAGGCGGCTGTTGAACCAGGCACTGTAGAGGCGCGGGATCAGGCGGCACAGGAACCAGATCAGGTAAATCACGCCGATGGCGATCTGGCGGTTGAGTTCCGGCTCCAGCGGGCGATAGTCGCCGATGGCCACCAGCGGGCCGATCGTCCAGATGATGAACGCCAGCGCGGTGATGCCGACAAAGCCCCACAGCAGGCGGCTGGTGATGATGGAGAATAACGTACTGAGCATTACTTTCCGGTTCCTTGCGGCAAGCCGTTGATTTCCGCCTGGGTATTTTCAGGGGCGACCAACAGCGTAATTTCTACCCGGCGGTTCAACGCGCGGTTCACTTTGTTATCGTTCGGCGCGACGGGGTTGCTCTCGCCGCGGCCCTCGGCCTTGACCCGCTGCGGGTTGGCGAGGTGTTTTTGCAAGCGGGCGCTGACCGCTTCGGCGCGCGCCAGCGACAGCTCCCAGTTGGAGGCGAAACGGGCGCTGCGGATCGGCACGTTGTCGCTGTAACCGGTGACCAGGATCTTGCCGCTGACGCCGTTCATGGCGGCGGCGATGCGGTCGATGACCGGAATATAGTTGGCGCGTACCGTGGTGGCGGCAGAGTCGAACAGCCCGTCGCCTTTGAGGATCACCACGCTTTGCTGCGCTTCGTCGCGCACCACCACCAACCCCTCGGCGATCTCTTTGCGCAGGAAACTTTTCAGGCTCAGCGTCGGCGGCGCAGCCGGCGCCGGGTTACCGATCGCCACCTGCGGCAGATTGGTTTGGTAAATCGCCGCCAGCACCGGGCTGGTGTTGTCGCCCAGTCGCCAGTTGAGGGCGATGAACAGCAGCGAAGCCAGGAAGCCGGTCAGCGCCACGCAGGCCCACAGCGGCACCAGCGGCCGCCACAGCTTCTGCTGTACCGGCAGATCCAGCGCATGAGGCGACAGCGGCGGGGCATAGCCGCCACGAACCGACCGGATCAGTTGCAGCAGGCGCTGCTTCATGGTTTCCAGCTGTGAGCGGCCGTTTTCCATCACCCGGTAGCGGCCTTCAAAGCCCAACAGCAGGCAATAATTGATCAGCTCCAGCAGGTTGATGTGCTCGCGCGGGCTTTGCGACAGCTTGGCCAGCAGTTGGAAAAACTTCTCGCCGCCCCAGGTTTCGTTATGGAAAGTCACCAGCAGCCCGCTGCCGGACCACACGCTGTTGCTGCCCCACGGGGTCAGCGCCGCCGCTTCATCCAGCGCGGTGCACAGACAATAACGCGCGCCGATGATCACCTCGTAAGGCAGGTTGGCGCGTTGGCCGCGGATCTCGAAGCGGCGCATTTCGTCAATCAGCTGTTGGCGCAGCTGCGCCGGGTTGGCGTGCGTGGCCGATTGGCGGATCTGCGAAATGGCGTTCAGCAGCGGGTTGGCGGCGTCTACCAGCGGGTTGGCCGCCGGCGCCATGCTATTTTCCTGAGTCATAGGTTACCGGTCCGTATGGCTGCGAATCGCCCAAAATTCCATGTCCAGCCCCGGGAATTCGCCGGCCAGGTGCAGGGCGAAGGCGCTGGATTTTTCCATCTGTTTCCACAGGTCGCCGCCTTTTTCCAGCTCGAAGTAGGTGTAGCCGGCGTGATAGGGGATCTGGCGCGGCGCAGCGGGCATGGTGCGCAGACCGATGCCCGGCAGCTGCAGCTGCACCAGATCGCGGATGCGCGTGACCGGGGCGATCTTCATCTGCGCCGGGAAATGGGTCAGCAACACCTCGGCGGCCACGTCGGCGCGCACTGCCAGCACGAAGCCAAAATCGCGCATCATTTTGGCGTCCTGCACGGTGGCGACGTTCAGCCCGTGGGAGCGTTCGACCAGCGTCAGCTGAATGGCGTTGTCTTCCAGCACCACCGACAGCCCCTGACGCAGCAGCAGCATCAGCTTGCCGAAGCACAGCGCCAGGTTGTCGTGGTCATACACCGGCAGGCGGCCTTCCGGGGTGCGCTGCGCCGAGAAGCTGGCGAGCTCGGTGGCGAACTGCAGCCAATCGGCGAACAGGCGCTCCGGGTGCAGATGATCGAGGTGGTAGGCGTGGCTCACCTGGCCGAGATGGCGGTTGATCAGCTGCAGCAGCATGAAATCGACCATTTCGGAACTGCCGCCGCGGCCCGGCTGCAGCAGGCGCTGGCTCATCTGCTGGCTGCGCTGTTGCAGCAGGCCCTGCAGATCGTTGATGAAGGTTTTCAGTACCGGGTTGCCCTGGCAGTTCAGCATCGGCGGGATCTGCGTGGTATCGAGACGCAGGCTGTTGTCGCCGCGCTTTTCCAGCACGCGGGTCACGCCGAGCGCCGTCCATTCGGCGTTGAGCTCACTCTCCAGCATCAGCCGCAGGCGCAGGCGACCGAACTGCAAGGCCGCGCTGCCCACCGAGACGGCGTTGAGATCGTCGACTTCGTTCTCATAAGCCAGATAGCGCGCCAGCGCCTCCGGGCTTTCCTGAAAGATCACGTCTTCACGCCCTGCGCGGTAGGTCGGCAGAGCCAGCACCACGTTTTCACCGGTCTTGTTTTCAGCGATGGTCAGCGGCGCGGGCGCCTGCTGGGCGCCGGAGAAGCGAAACGGCGTGCCGTCCGGCATGATGCCGCTGGCGGCGTTGAGCGCAATCTTGCCCTGGCGCAGCAGCGTTTGGTCCAGATCCAGGGTGAGGAACCCCCAGAAACAGCCGCTGTGGGCCTGGCCCCAGTTGCGCATATAGCCTTCGAGATAGTTTTCCGCCTGCTGGAAATGGTGAGGGCGCAAAAACATCCCCTCAGTCCAGACAACCTTATGAGCATCTTTCATCATCACACCTATAGTTACTTCGCTTCAGCGCAGCGGTAGGTCAGTCGACCTTTTTTACGGGGCGCAGGCCACTCACGCCCGCGACGATATGCGCTTCCAGCTCATCCGGCGAGAATTGCCATACCTTGTAGAAATTGGTTTCGGTAGGTTCCGGCAGCGGCAGTGAAATGCGCCAGGTCTTGCCGTCCAGATTTTGATATTCGGCGATCACGCCGATGTAACGTGCGTCCAATGCGCTTTGCCCACCGAGCTTCTTGCCGGTCTGGCCCGGCGTCAGGAAGAACTGATCGCTGTCCAGCAGGCTGTTGCCGAGCACGCTTTTGGCGTCGTTTTGCAGACTGAAGAAGTCGGCATCCATGAATTCCGCATCCGAGCGCAGCAGCAGCACGCGAATTTTGATCGGCGCCGGTTGCGCGCCGGCGGCGGCGTTGACCTGGCGGTCAGCGTCAAACACCAGACTGTAACGCGACGGCACGCTTTTGGCGGAAGACATGCAGCCGCCGAGCGCCAGCGCGCCCAGCAGCAGAAACAGCATCCCGCACCAGCGGGAAGCGATAGGGGTCGTCATCATAGGAATCTCGTCGCCCGCAGGCGTGCTGACTACTGGAGGATCCAGGTGGCTGAGCCGGCGTTTTTACACGCCTTGCTGTCGCCGCCGACTTTGACGCAGTCCTGTTTGGCGGCGCGCGCGCGACGCGGCAGATCTTTGCGCAGCGTTGATTTGTAGCGCGCTTCCGGCACGCCGGCGTTGGCCTGGATATACCCCATCAGATCGCCCCCGCGGATGGCGGAGATCGCCAGCCAGTTGTTTTCCACTTCGCCCAGCGCGTAGAACGCGGCGGCGTTGTCCAGGCTGCCGACGGCGGTGCCGGTATAATTCGGGCTACTCATGATGCTGGCGGCATACAGGCTGCGGTACTCCTCACCGATCGGCTTGAACTGTTTCGGCGCGCTTACCGCGGCGCGGTGCTGCAGGGTGACGCCGTTGACTTCACTGCTGATGAGGGCGTCGTTATTGAGCGCCGGCGGCGGTGGCGGCGGGGTGGAACAACCGGCAAGCGTCAGGGCGGTCAGCAGCGTCAGGGTAATCCGTGTTTTCACAATGTCCTCTTTTTCTTGATTGAATGGCTGTGTAATAAGGCGCCGTCATCAGGGCGCAAGCAGCAACACTTTTAATTGGCTCGGCACGATGCGCATGCCGAGCGCGTTGGTGGAATTCTGCAGGCTGAGGCTGGTCAGCCGGGTGGCCGGAGTGCCTTTGAGCAACACGGTAAAGGCGCCGGTCAGGTGGCGGGATGGCCCCATCACCGTCCCGGAAGCGACACCGGTGGCTACGCCGGGGTTGTCGCCGTTGGTCAGGGGCGTTACCGTCGCCATGTTGTGCGCCGGGGTACCGACGAACAGAATGTTGAACGCGTTCGGGATGGCGGTCGGCGCGAGGGCGATATCCGGGTAGGGCACGGGCACCGGCGCCGGGCTTGGCGTCAGACAGACGTCGGGAAACGCCAGGTCCACGCCGATCATTTGGCTGTTGGCAAACATAAAAGGCCTCCGCAGGTTATCCGACGTGGATTTGTTCCGAATCCAGCTTGGTGATGTCTTTTGAGGTAATGAGCGTGTTGCGGGCATGAATGCGGGCGTAATCTTCCGCCTGATAATCCAGCTGCCCGGCGCGTACGTGCTCGGTTTGGCGCACTTTGCGGAACAGCGAATGGCTGATCTGGCTGACCGAATGCCACAGCGACTCGCAGCGTTTACCGACCAAACGGCTGATGCTGACGAAGGCCGACAGCTCTTCGCCGCTGTATTTCATCTTGTCGACGTGGCAGTCGCCGCTGTTCGCCTGCAGCGTCATGGCGTCGCCGCTCAGTTTCAGCGCCTGCGCGCTGTGCAACGACAGCGAGCCGTTCGGCGTTTCAATCTGCAGATCGCCTGCGACGCAGAGCCGCGCCGTGCTTTGCGGCTCTGCCCGCTCGAGGACGGCGATCGCCCACAGCTGGTGGCCGCAGCCGGCGACCAGCACGTTATCGCCGAGGGCCGGCGTCAGCAGGCAGCTCGCCGCCCGGCGACAATGCCAGCCACGACCTTCACATTCCACCACCAGACTGCCGTCCGGCAACAGGTTGACGACCTGGCCAGCGGCCTGCTGGGGCGGTGCGATGTTGACGGCGCGAGTTGTGTTGGCAACGCTCATGGTGATCCCCTCGTGAAGTGGTCAATGCATTCAGATTCGGCTCTGGCGCTGTGCGCTCCAGGTTTCGGCGGCGTACAGCTCTTCGTCGCTCTCGAGGATCCCGCTGCGATCGCTCCAGCGCGTTTGCTGCTGGTGGGCGCGATGCATACGGGTGCGCATAAAGCGCGCGCGCCGGAAATCGGCGGCGCCGATGTCGGCATAACAGAAGTCGGCGTAGGTCAGGTCGCTGTCGCTGAAATCACAACGCGCCGATCGGCTGTGCTGAAATACGCATTGATACAGGCGCGCCTGGCTGAAGTTGGCGGCATCCAACGTCGCTTCGCTGAAGATCGCCTGATCGAACTGCCCGCCGCGACACTGCGCCTGAGTCAGATTGGCCTCCAGCCACAGCGACTGCTGCGCCTGTACGCTGGTCAGGTTGGCGCGCCGCAGCGAAGCGCCCTTGAAATTGCTCTGGCGCAGCGTCGCCTGGCTGAAGTCGACGTCGTCCAATTGGTTATCGGTAAACTGGCAGGCGATCAGGCTCTGCCCGGCGTAACTTTTGCCGCGGTGGTCACATTCGAAAAACGTGACGCGGTCGAAGTTCACGCCTTCAAACTGCGTTTTACAGAGATTTAATCGAAAGAACGTGACAAGGCATAAGCGCGCCTGATTCAACATGGCGCCGTCGAGCGGGCTTTCGTAAAAGGTAGTGCGATCGTGCTGAGTGGCGGAAAAATTCGCGCCGGCCAATTGGCACGACATCCAGTGACTTTGGTTGAGCGACAGCCGGCTGAAGTCGCTCTGTTCAAGCCGGCAATCGTTGAACATCGTCAGTTCGATATGGCTCTCGCTGAAGCGGCTGGCCGACATGGCGCACTGATTGAAGGCCGTTTGCTTCAGATCCGCCCGCGTAAATTGTGCGTGTTCGAGCTGGCAATCGCTGAAAACGCTGTCGCGCAGATCGCAGTCAGAGAAGTTCACGCCGTTCAGGTTCAGTTCGTTGAACATGCCGCCGGCCAAATCCAGACCGGCGAATGACAGGCCGTGCAAGTCCTCTCCGGCGATCGGCTCGCCGCGTTTTACGCGCTGGCGTATCTGCTCTGGTTTTGAGGTCATACTTCCTTCCCGTTGTGGCGAGGCAATGTTTTCACCCTGGCGGTATAGGCTCTCTCTAGCCGGGTTGCCTGATCCACTTGCGACTGCGACAGGTCAGCCCGGAACAGATTGGCGCCCTGCAGGTCGGCGCCTGACAGCACGCATTTTTGCAGGATAGCTGCAATGAAATTGGCATCGCGCAGGCTGGCGCGAGACAAATCGCTGCGGATGAACAGGCTGCCACTGCCGTTGGCCTGGCGGAAATCGGCCTCGTTCAATCGGGTTTCCGACAGATCGCAATTATTGAGGCGCGCACGGCTAAAATTGGCCCGCTGCAACGGCATCTGGCGTAAATTGCACTGGTTTAGCGTCGCGTCGCTGAAATCCGCCTGCGGCAACAGTGTCTTCGCTGCAAAGGCGCAGGCTGTGAGACGTGCGGCGTGGAAGCTGAGACTTTGCGTCTCGGTGTCAACCCAGGCGCAACTTTCCAGCCGCGCCTGACTGAAGTTCACCGCCAGCAACCGGCATTTGACGAAGCTGACTTTGTCGAGCCGGGCGTGGCTGAATGTCAGCTGCTCCAGCTGCAGTTCCATCAGGGTAATGTTGGCCAGCGTGGCGCGGCTGAAATCACATTGTCCGAGCAAGGTTTCGTATCCCAGCAAATCGCGTAATGACGCCATCGTGAAATCGCAGCGTTGAAACAACGTTTGCTGAATATTGGTCTCATGCAGCTGCGCGCCGCCGAAATCTGTCGCTTCGCATTTCGCCAGGGCCAAAGAGGCGTGGCTCAGATCGGCCTGCTGCAAGACGGCGCCGCTGAGATCGGCGCGCGCCAACATCGCCTCGCGAAGATCGCAACCCACCAGTCGGGTTTGGCGTAGATTGGCGTTTTCCAATAAAGCGCCGCGTAAGTTAGCCTGGCAGAGATCCATGCCGGACAGATCGGCGCCGGTGAGATCAAGGCCGCTGAGATCTTTATCGCGCAGCATGGCGGCGGCGACGCGTTGGCGAATGATTTGCGCCAGATCGCCACTTAAGCGCAGTGCAGGGCTTTGCGCCTGCGCTGACATTAAATACATTTGGTGCAGCGCGCGCTCGCTTTCCCCCAGCTGCTTCTCGCTGAACGCGTCGGGATGCTGGCGCGCCTCCTGGAACAGCAGATCGCGCTGCTGCTGGTAGCTTTCTGCACCGGAGGGCGACACGTGATCCCCTCCGGGGTTAAGCGGGTCGATACCCTCGGCGTGCGCCAGCTTGAGCATGTCCTGATACTGCACCTCGGCCTGGCTTTCCAGACGCTCGACGAATTCGGCAAGTTGGTCCAGCTTCGGCGGCGCTTCTTGCGACGGTAGCGGGAACAGTTCATCGATGTCCTGGCCTTCACGCAGCAGGCGCTGGCGATGCTCTTCGCGCTGCTGGTGCTCGTAGGCGGCGATATTTTCCGCCATTGGGCTTTGCTGCGTCGGCGTTTCCGTATCCAGCCAGGCACCGATGCACGCCTCCGGCAGCAATTCTTGTTCGCGAAAAGCGTGCAAAGCACCCTGTTCTTTATCCAGCCGCTGGGCCAACACCTGCCGATAATGCGCGGTGGAACGGGGCTCCCCTTCGGTTTCCAGGGCCGGCATCAGTTGCATCACGTCGGCGGCATCGTCCTCATTGATGCGCGCGCTACCCTGATAGATCAACAGCATCTGTTCCCGATGCGGGAAGAACCAGACGGTGGTATGGCGCATCGCGATCTCTTCGAAATGCGTTTCACCGCCGCGCAGTCGGTTGATGAAGCAGCGCGCGCGCCACGGCGGTAAATGCCCTTGCTGCACCGGTTCTGAAGGGTGCATATTCCAAATCCGATAGGCAGCCCGCGGCGGCAAGCTATCACGTTGAGGAAACTGCTGATCGCTTTCTGCCATGTTGAACAGGCGCCAGTCGATATCGTTGGCGAAGCCGGGAAAGCCGTGCTTCAACCAGTCGGCGTCGTAGTTTTTACCGATGCGGGAGAAGCGACGCGGCCAGGTGATATCCAGCGCGTCAAAGCTTGCCGGCTGGGCGCTTTGCCGAGGAGACGCAAGGCGTCCCTGCAGCGGTTCAACATTGGGTAGGCGATGGATGCGGCCCTGCGGAAATGTTTCGGGAGTGGCGCCGATGCCGTGCGGATTATCGGCGAACTGAGTACCGCCGTAAGCCCGGCGCCAGTCCAGACGCATTTCTGCAAAGGGAAGAGGCGTGGAGGGACGATCGTTGATCCAATGGCGATCGCCGAAAACCACCAGCGTTTTCTCCAGCGAATCAAACTGGATCTTCACGGCGCAGGCGGTTTTGTCTTGTTGATGGTGGGTGTAGGCGTTGCCAGTGGCGAGAAACTCCGCACAGGCTTTTGGGATAGCCAGATCGAGCACGCCGCCACTTAACGTAAGTTCGTCGGCGGCCAACTGCCACAGTTCCGGTTCGGGGCGCAGACGCGGGGAGGCCCCCATGTCGGCCAAGGCCAAAACGGAAACGCCCAGATGATTTTGCCCTTGCCAAGAGAAGGGGCGATGAAGCGCGCTGAGGCGCAGAGGTTTTACGACTTTCATTGTGTGTGTAAAGCTTCCTGTGGATATCAGCTGGCAGCCAGGCTGCTTGCTCAAAAACAATCCGTTTTTCGGTTTAATAGATATCAGGCTATGTCACAACAGATGAAGAAAACGATGCGGCGTTCAGCGCCGATCGCTAATGCGGGGAGAGTCCCACTTCGAAATGGATGATCAAGAGGACAGTGCGTTGTCCTTCCCGTTTATTCCGCGAGCCAGCAGCACGGCGGCGACGGACAATGACGCGGCGATCGCCTTGGCGGTAAATTGGCCGGTGCTCTCCAGGTGATAGGGCGCAAAAAATCCGACGCCGGCGGTGCTCAGAACCAGCAGCGCGACGAGCGCCGCAAAACAGGGCAGCTCTATCGCCAGCGTCAGTCTGCCGGGTGTCGCCGCACCGAGGTAACGCATCAAAAAACCGGGCAAAATCAGGAACCCGATCAGCTCTGCGGGAGCATTCACCGCAGACATCACCTGCTGATTGTATTTCAGGAGCGCTAGCATCAGCGCGACAAAGATCAGCAACCGCATGGGTAAGGCGGCCGCTCGGCTTGCCGACAAAAAGGTTTTGCCGATCGCAGCGAGCAATACGCAGCCGATCAGGATGCCAAAGACGGTAAACAGGATCTGTCCCCAGAGGCTGTCCTGCGTCGAAAAGGCAATGAACGCGCCCATCGTGACACTTCCTTATGCAAGGTGATTTAGCGAACTGATGAACGATAAGCCGTTTGCAGAACGTTGAAATCGGATCGCGTAATTGAAGGGATCCTTTTCGCTCAAAGCCGGGAAAGCTCTTCGATCACCGCTTTTTTGGGGTTCTTCGGATCGTACTTTATCGCGGTGAAATGGCCCGGCTGATAACGCGGCAGATCCACGACGCTGATCGGGCCTTTCGCCACGGCCGTATGGTTTTTTCCGTCTTGGGCGATGTACTTGACTTCGACTTCGCAGACCGGCCGATTTCCGTCCCACAGGTTGGTCTGGCGAATGCTGACGATTTGCCCGGAAGCGGAAATACCGTTCTCCATCACGCTGAGGGAAGAACCGATATGTTTGAAATAACCCCAGATATCGACCGTGATGAATTTGAAAAAACCCACCAGACTGAGGATGGGAGCCAATAAAATCAACCCGATAACGGTGAAAACATTTTTGGCCTTCGACATGGGAGTCCCTTTACAAGAAGATCGCCAGCGCCTTGGTGCTCAATCGTAAGGCACCGTTGGTGACCAGCGCGCCAAGCTGAGTGAACGTCATGGGATCATTACTGAGCTTGAAATTGGTTTTGCTGATCGACAGCGGGTTATGCGAGATATCCAGCATCGTGTGTTTAAGGCTGGTCGCCGTCAACGAAAGATTGGAGCCGTAGAAGGCAAAATTGGCCCCGGTCGCCACCCATTTCCAGCCGTGGCAGTTATCTTTCCAGTTCGGCGTTTGTACCGAGACGCCGTCCGCACTGGTGATATCAATGGTTTTCGCCTTGATGGTCAGCGTGCCGGTGATCGTCGTGTTCTGGTTATTATTATAGGTTTCGGTGACATCCCCGGTCACGGTAGCGGTCTGGCCGCCCGCTTCAATCGTCAGGACTTGCCCGCCGGCAGTAATGGTGGTGTGCTGACCGCCGGCGGTGATGTTGACGGTCTGCCCCTGCTTGATGGTGCTGGTCTGTTGCCCTTCGGTAATGTCGAGGGTCTGGTTGCCTTTCACCGTGACATGCTGGGTTTGCGTAATGTTTTGCGTCTGCGCGCCGTCAAGCTTGAAAGACTGATTGCCGGTGATGTCGATTTTATCGCCGCCGTCGATAATCGTCAGGTCGCGGCCGCCTTTGATGTTCACCGTCTGGTGAGCGTTCAGGTTGGCGGTGTCCAGCCCATTGACGGTCGTCGTGCGTTTCGCTTTGTACAGGAACGTGGCGTCGCCGGTGACGGTGTCGTCCTGCTGGCGCCCGATGGTGGTGGTGCGACTGCCGTCAATATTGACGTTCTTGTCGTTTTCCACCGTCATGTTCATGTTGCGTTCGGCATGCATGTCGAACGATTCGTTGCCGGGCGAGTCTTCCAGGAACAGGAAGCTGGCGTTGTCGGCGCCGCCGCCTTTACTGCGGCTCATAAAGCCCATTTTAGTGGCGTCGCCGGGCAGATCCCACGGCGGCATGCTGTCTTCGTTGTAAACGCGGCCGGTGATGATAGGGCGATCCGGATCGCCGTTGATAAAGTCGACCACCACTTCCTCACCCACGCGCGGGATCTGGATCCCACCGTATTTCCAGCCGGCCCAGGCGCTCGAGACGCGCACCCAACAGGAACTGGTTTCATTGCCGCTGCCGTGGCGATCCCAACGGAATTTGAGTTTCACCCGGCCATATTTATCGGTCCAGATGCTTTCGCCTTCCGGGCCCACTACTTCGGCAGTTTGCGGGCCGTGGGTTTTCGGCCAAGGCGTGGTGCGCGCCGGGCGCCAATTGATGTCCGCCGGAACGACCTGAAATTCGGTTCGCTGCTCGCCAACATCATTATCGTTGCTGGCGTAGCTGTTTTCCTGCATGAAGTACTGCGCGCTGACCACCAGGTAGGCGCGGTTGTCTTCCATACGCGGCGCCTGGGTCAGTTGAAAACGGTAGCCGGGCGCAATGCCCTGCGAATTGCCTTCGCCGCTCATCTGCTCGTGCTGCGCTTCGAACTCCTGTTGGCGAACCTTGACGTAAAACTGGCCGTGGGCGTGATCGGTATAGCGACCGGGCCAGTCGAACACCTCGGCTTTGTCCTGCGCGAACGAGGCGGGATTCTGCCGGGCCTCCAGCAACCGCGCGCGCGGCTTACGAAAATCGTAGTCATCCAGGCTATAGAGGCTGGGCGTGATGGCGTCAGAAACGCTCCAGCTATTGATGCTGTCCTTGTTTTCCACCAGGCCACCTTCCGCGAGCTGGTAGGGAATGCTGGCGTAGCCGGCGAGTTCCTGATGGGCCGCCGGCGCGTCAGCCAGCACCAGCGTATGGCCGTCTTGCTGGTGCGTGAAATAATAATAGATGCCTTCGTGTTCCATCAGACGGCTGATGAAATCGAAATCGCTCTCCTGATACTGCACGCAGTATCCCCAGATGCGGTAGTCGTAACTCAGGCGGTTATCGATTTTCACCTGATACTGCCCCAGCACCTGAGTCAGGATGTCGGGAACGGTTTTTTCCTGGTGGATGCGAAAATCGCGGTTTTGCGTCAGATACCACAGCGTGGGGCGCAGCACGGCGCGGTAGATATAGTAACGGTTGCCGCCAGCTTCTCGGCCGGAGAGGGTCATGCGCGTGATATTGCCGTTGAGATAACGCGGTGCCAACGGATTGCCCCGCAGCTCCAGCGTGATTTTTTGTCCCAGCAGCGCTTTCAGATCGAGCCGATTGTCGGGGCTGAGCAACTCGACGTCGAACTCGAACAATCCGGCCAGTTTTTCCTCGCCGAAAAGGCTTCTGAACAACAGCTGATGGGAGGGCAAGGGCGTGTGCGCAATGATAAGACGATCCATACTATTCCCCGCTTTAGGCATAGCTACCGCACGAGAATTGACGCGCGATCCCGATGGCGTATCTGTCACGAATAGAGACAGGAACTGACGAAAGATTTAACAAAGTTTACACAAAGGCACGATTTGTGCAGTCTACAATAGAGCTCTGCATTTGCAAAATAGCCTTGTGGATCAATGCTCAATTCGTTAACTTGCTCACGATCTTGTTTTTTACTATCTAAAACATATAGATGCGAGCAGATCATTTTTTATCTCAAATTATTGGGAAATTGGTAATACCAAAGAATAAATGTGTAACACATAAGCCAACGTGCTTATAAAACAACTCTTTTTTTACGTAAAAAAAGTCGCTGACTGTTTTTTATCCTTACCATTTGCCAGTTAAAGATGATCAAATATATAAATTTGGCGAATGTTAATTCGGATGATTCCTATTTGGTGGGCGTCCCAGGGCCCACCGACGGGCCTGGGAACATGCGTTTGAACGGTTGAAAATGCAGCGAATACCGTCGTTAACGTGGAGAGGAGTCGAAGGAGAGTTGACCTACCAGCTCGCAGAGCCAGATTAACGCCGGGTCGCGTTGCGCCTGCCGGCCGGCGATCAGCTCAATGGGGAAAGGCGCGATGGCCAACTCGTCAGGCAGCGGGAGAATGCGTACGCGTTGCGGATCGGAAAAATGCCGGGCCGCGCTGGCGGCCAGCGTGGCGATCAGATCGCTGTCGGCGACCACGGCCGGCAGAGCGGCAATATGTGAAAAGGTCACGGCGACGCGCCGCTGACCGCCGATTTCCGCCAGACGCCGGTCGACCAGCCCTCTGGCAGAGCCATCGTCTGCCGGTGCGTACAGCCCATGCGGCAGGCTGAGGTAGCGTGCCAGATCCCAGCGGCCATCCGCCAGCTGTGGGTGTGAACGGCTGGCGATACACACCAGATGCTCTTCAAACAACGTGCGCACATAGTGGCTCTCCGCACCGGAAAGGTGCCCTCCCAGCGCGATATCCACCTCGCCGCGATCCAGTTGCCGATAAATATTGTGGCGATCCAGACGCGAAACGCGAATATCGATGCCGGGGGCGGTCTGACGCAACCGGCTGATGAGGGTGGGCAGCAGCAAGATATCGGCATAGTCGCCGGCCGCCAGCGTAAAACGCCGCTGCCCGGCGGTAGCCGGATCGAAACGGGCAGGGGGGGCCAACGCCAGATGGATCTGTTCAAGCACCTGCTGTATTTGCGGCATCAATTGGTGGGCGCGCGGCGTGGGTGACATGCCGCCGCCGCTGCGCACAAACAGGGGATCGTTGAGAAGAATGCGCAGCCGCGCCAATGCATTGCTGACGGAGGGCTGAGCGCGGTTAAGACGCCGGCCTGCGGCGGTGACGTTGCGCGTCTGATACAACGCCTCAAACACCACCAGCAAGTTGAGATCGACGCTGGCTAAATTCATTTTATGAATACTCTATATACAGATAATCCATTTCCAGAATCATACTGTGTTCTTTAGGCTGAAAGCACACAAATTTAGCCTTCAATCAGGGGAAATGATGAACAAAGTCTTGGTCACCGGCATTGAGCCGTTCGATGGTGATGCGGTGAATCCTTCCTGGCAAATTGCGCAGGCGCTGGCCGGTGAACATATTGCCGGCGCGGAGATCGCGGTGCTCGAGCTGCCCTGCGTATTGGGCGTGGCCAATCAGCAATTGATCGCGGCGATTGAGGCGCTGCAGCCGCTGGCGGTGATTTGTCTGGGCCTGGCCGGCGGCCGGGCCGAGATTTCGCTGGAACGGGTGGCCATCAATCTGATCGATGCCCGCATTCCCGACAATGCCGGTAAACAGCCGATCGACGTACCGGTGGTGGCCGGCGGGCCGGTAGGGTATTTTAGCACGTTGCCGGTGAAGGCCGCAGTGCAGCAGCTGCGCCGACAGGGGATCCCGGCGGCGGTTTCTTATACGGCAGGTACCTATAACTGCAACCATATTTTTTACGGTCTGCGGCACTATCTGGAGACGCAGCACGTGAGTGTCAGGGGTGGATTCGTACATATTCCGTACAGTCATGAACTGGCGGCGTCCCATCCGGGCAAGCCGAGCATGGCGCTGGCGACGATGGTGGAAGCGGTGCGCACGGTCGTACAGGTGACGCTGACGGTAGAGGAAGATGTGCGATTCGGCGACGGCGCCGTACATTAAAAGCAGGGCGTGGTGTACCACGCCCTGCTACGGGTTATTCGTCGGCGACGCGGATCACCAGTTTGCCGAAGTTTTTGCCCTGCAGCAGGCCGATAAACGCCTGCGGCGCCTGCTCCAGCCCATCAACGATGTCCTCGCGGAACTTGATTTTCCCCTGTTCGACCCAACTGCTCATTTGTTGCAAGAATTCGTCAAAGCGTGAGCCGTAGTCGTCGAAGATGATAAAGCCCTGCATGCGGATGCGTTTGCGCAGGATCAGCCCTTCCAGCAGGGGCAAGCGGTCCGGCCCCGCAGGTAATCCGGTGGCATTGTAATGGGCGATGATGCCGCACACCGGAATGCGTGCTTTGGTGTTCAACAGCGGCAGCACGGCGTCGAACACCGCCCCACCGACGTTTTCGTAATAGATGTCGATGCCTTTTGGGCAGGCGGCCGCCAGCTGTTCGGCAAAGTCAGGGGCGCGGTGATCGAGACAGGCGTCGAAACCCAACTCTTCCACCACATAGCGGCATTTTTCCGCACCGCCGGCGACGCCGACGACGCGGCAGCCTTTCAGCTTCCCGATTTGGCCGACCACCGAACCGACCGCACCGCTGGCGGCGGCGACCACCAGCGTTTCACCTGCCTGCGGTTGGCCGATGTCGAGCAACCCCATGTAAGCGGTAAATCCCGGCATGCCCAGCACGCCCAGCAGGCGGGAAGGATGCGGCAGGTGCGGGCCTAGGTTGCGCAGGCCGCTGCCGTCAGACAGGGCGTAATCCTGCCAGCCGTCATAACCCAACACCCAATCGCCGACGTTGAAATCGGGATGCTGTGAAGCCGCCACGCGCGATACCGTACCGCCCACCATGACCTGACCGATCTCCACCGGCGGCGCGTAGGAGGGGGCATCGCTCATGCGCCCGCGCATATAAGGATCCAGCGACAGATAAACAGTGCGCAGCACCAGCTGCCCGGCGGCGGGCTGCGGTGCGGGGACGGTATCGAGACGGAAGTTGGCCGCCGTCGGTTCGCCGTGCGGACGCGAAGCCAGCAGGAAGCGGCGGTTCTGTTGAGAAGGGGACATCGAAAGCTCCTTTGCGTTGCGACAAACAAGATTCGTTAAGCCTAGTCCAGGGGCGGCAAGGCAACGTTACCGAATGTGCTTAGCCTTAGAGCGGAACGATCAGCACGTCGATATGGCTGATATTGATAAAGCGGGCGGCGGAACAGGAGACCTTATTCATCATGCCGTCGCGATGGTTGCCGCAGAGCAGCAGGTCGAACGGCTGACGGCGGCTGGCGTATTCCAGGCTATCACCCAGCTCGCCGTGCACGATCAACGTCTCGGCGATCGGGTAACCGGCGCGTTGACGCAGTTCCTCCATAAACAGCCGGGTTTCCTCCTCCATCAACGTGCGTAAATCGCCCAGCATTGGCCCGGCGAAATTATTGTACATTTCCGGGTTGGCGAGCGTGCTCAGCAAGGTGATGCTGCCGCTGTAAGGGCGGACGATGGAGACGGCCTTTTCCACCAGACGGTGGCTGTCAGGGGCAACGGCAACGGTGACCAGAACGTTTTGATACCCCATATCCTACTCCTTGTTGTATCCATCGTGTTTCAGGCTGCCGCATCGGTGGCCTTGGTGGAAGTCTTGCGTCGGATAAAGGGTAGAACCTGGCGGGTGGAATAAATGTGTTTCGCATCACGCGCGGCAATAAAAGCTGAATTTGCACCGGTTATATAGCAATAAAAGATAAAACCGTTGCCGCACGTAATTTCACTGAATTAAAGCACCTGCGTCCACAGCGTTTTCGGCACCTTGCCCAGATCGAACAGTTTACCGGCAACCAGCTCAGCGCGACGGTGGTCGGCAGCGCGGTACATATTGCTCATTTCTGTATCATTTTCAATGGAGTAGTTCAGTTTGTCGTACACCTTCTCCAGGCTGTCCAAAGAGGAGCATTTACGGAATGTCAGCAGATATTCGAGCGTATCGGTCATGATTAAAATATAGCCTGTTAATAGTTAAAGCCGGGTGAATAACACATCGGCGGCTCACGGCGACGCCGTCGAGGTAGTGATGTACGACCTGACAAAAATCATTTCAAGTAGATAAATTGCACTGGGTAATGATGTCACGCCGCCCGTAGCGGCGCTTTGATAAATCATAATATGCCCGTGCGCCGTCAGCAATCTCATCCTGCTGATAAATGGAGAAATAGGGAAAGTCTCAGGGCGGCTGACGGCAGACGCGTCGTCGTCGCTGCTGTGCACAAGCACGCGCTGCCGTGCCAGGCCTCATTCTGCAGTGATTTTTTCACCCGGCCGCGGCATTGGGTGGTGTTTTTCGCCGCCGCTGACGTTAAAACGCCGTTTTTCTCGATGGAGAAATATGAAGAGTAAAACAAAACTGCGTTTTATTTTATGACCATAAGGGGATGAAATCGTAAGCCATGTAAATAATCATCTGGGGATGAGGGGAAATTATCACGACGACAAAAAAGAAATAAAAAGCATTAAAGTTTTATGGCGAGCTGCCGATATATCGTTTTGGCGGAATTTAACGCAAAAAAAGTATTCTTGCATCGTGCTAATACGGAAACATATCGTTACGTCTGTGAGCTTGTTCACTACGCCCGCGAATCATTGATAAGCCATAATCACCTGATGTTGAAAATTAAAACAGCCTCAGGCTGGGGGCTTAAGTCAAATCCGATAGCTAATAACCTTATAGTTTACACCGGTTATTTTTCAGCTTGGATATTTTTTAGTAACTCAAATGGTTATTTATACTGAGTTTGTTGCCTATATGCAGATTTTTGTTCTGTTATTTTGGTTTGGTGATGCTTTTGTTCGAATTGATCTAAAAAAGATAATTTTTTGGCGGATAAACATTGTTTTTAAGACGTTTTTTTACCCATGGTTGTTTTGTGTACAAAATGGCGGTCAATAAGTGAGCGTATTTGGGGGTATTTGGCTTAATTATTTTTTATTTTTGTGATCTATGTCACATTGTATTTAAAATTGCCTCTCACTTACATTGTGTGTGCTAATGGTTCGGGGGTAGAGTTGCGCTGCTTTAGGAATAATCTTATTAAATTTGTAAAAATAGTTTCATGGTGACTAAACACTATCGAAGCAGAATGCTGTACATCCATACACGTAGGTTTACGCTCGTAGCAAATACTGAACAGTGGTCGAATTTAGCGATTGTAGAAAATTATAGCAGTCGTTTTTGAGAGATTAATTTGCCAACTTTGGGAAACAACCCAAGTCACGGGCGATAAAATTTATCACCCAGCGTATGTTTTTAAACATAGTCTGTCGGGATGGGGAATATGGGTACGTCTGAATTACTTAAGCATATTTATGACATCAATTTGTCATATTTACTTTTAGCACAGCGTTTGATCAACGATGAAAAAGCGTCCGCGATGTTCCGCCTGGGTATTGATGAAACCATGGCCGATGCGCTGGCGCAGCTGACTTTGCCGCAAATGGTCAAACTGGCCGAGACCAACCAGCTGGTTTGCCACTTCCGCTTTAACGAAAGCCAGACCATCGAACGCCTGACCAAAGAGTCGCGCGTCGACGATCTGCAACAAATCCATACCGGCATTTTGCTATCAAGCCATTTACTGCAAGAGCTATCGAGTAAAGACGCTAGCCCGACGAAGAAAAGAGCCTGATGATGGTTGAGAAAAGTATCGTTCAAGAAGCCAAGGACATTCAGCTCGCTATGGAGCTGATTTCGCTGGGAGCCCGACTGCAGATGCTGGAGAGTGAAACTCAGCTCAGCCGCGGGCGCTTGATTAAACTTTACAAGGAGTTACGCGGCAGCCCGCCGCCAAAAGGAATGTTACCGTTCTCAACCGACTGGTTTATGACCTGGGAACAAAATATTCACTCGTCGATGTTTTACAACGCCTACCTGTTTCTGATGAAAAGCGGGCAGTGCAGCGGAGTGGAGGCGGTGATCAAAGCCTATCGCCTCTATCTCGAGCAGTGTCCGCAGCAGGCCGGCGAGGCGCCGTTGCTGGCGCTGACCCGCGCCTGGACGCTGGTGCGCTTCGTCGATAGCGGCATGTTGCAGCTCTCCGCCTGCAGCTGCTGCGGCGGCGCATTTATCACTCATGCGCATCAGCCGCTGAATGGTTTCATCTGCAGTTTATGCCAACCTCCATCCCGCGCCGTAAAAAGACGTAAACTTTCGCCGCAACTGGCCGATATTATTCCTCAACTGCTGGACGAGCAGGTCAAACGCGCCATTTGAGCCGCCACGTTGCCGGCTCTCGGCAATGAATACCGACGTGTGATACGCAGGGGCGGCATGCCGCCCCCAGACACGCAGCCTGGTCTGTCGCGCCAGGGCGCGTTTGCCCCACCTTCCATCCACATTGTTAATTTAAGGAATGCGTGTGCTAGTTATTTTGGGTTATCTCGTGGTATTGGGTGCGGTGTTTGGCGGCTACCTGATCGTGGGCGGTCATCTCGGTGCGTTATACCAACCGGCGGAGTTTCTGATTATCGGCGGGGCGGGTGTCGGCGCTTTCATCGTCGGCAACAACGGCAAGGCGATCAAGGCCACGCTGCGCGCGCTGCCGCGGCTGATGCGCCGTTCCAAATACAACAAAGATCTGTACATGGATCTGATGGCGCTGTTGTTCCGCCTGCTGGCCAAATCGCGTCAGCAAGGCATGCTGTCGCTCGAGTTCGACATCGATAATCCGCAAGAAAGTGAAATTTTCTCTAATTATCCGCGCATCCTTGCCGATAACACCCTGGTGGAGTTCATTACCGACTATTTACGGCTGATGGTGAGCGGCAATATGAATGCGTTCGAGATCGAAGCGCTGATGGACGAAGAGATCGAAACCTACGAGCAGGAAAGCGAAGTGCCCGCCGGCAGTTTGGCGATGGTGGGTGACTCCTTGCCTGCGTTCGGTATCGTCGCGGCGGTGATGGGGGTGGTACACGCCCTGGCTTCGGCCGATCGGCCGGCCGCGGAACTGGGCGCGCTGATCGCTAACGCCATGGTCGGTACTTTCCTCGGTATTCTGTTGGCCTACGGCTTCATCTCGCCGCTGGCCACGTTGCTGCGCCAGAAGAGCGCCGAAAACGTCAAGATGATGCAGTGCATCAAGGTCACGCTGCTGTCGAGCCTGAACGGATACGCACCGCAGATCGCGGTCGAGTTTGGCCGCAAAACGCTGTATACCACCGAACGTCCTTCTTTCGTTGAGCTGGAAGAACACGTGCGCCGCGTGAAAGCGCCGGCGCAGCAGGCGACGGAAGAAGAAGAAGCATGAAACAGAATCATCCGGTCGTTCTGGTCAGAAAGCGCAAGTCGCATCATGCCGCCCATCACGGCGGCTCCTGGAAGATCGCTTATGCCGACTTTATGACGGCGATGATGGCGTTCTTCCTGGTGATGTGGCTGCTGGCGATCGCCAGCCCGCAGGAGCTGACGCAAATCGCCGAATATTTCCGCACGCCGCTCAAGGTTGCCCTCACCAGCGGCGACAAGAGCAGTTCCGAAAGCAGCCCAATCCCGGGCGGCGGCGACGATCCGACGCAACAGCATGGCCTGGTGAGAAAGCAGGTCGACTCGCCGGACTCGCGCGCCGAAGAGCTGCGCCTAAACAAGCTGCGCGAAAAGCTGGATGAGTTGATTGAGTCCGATCCGCGCCTGAAGGCGCTGCGTCCGCATCTGTTGATCAACATGATGGATGAGGGGCTGCGCATTCAGATTATCGATAGCCAGAACCGGCCGATGTTCAAAACCGGCAGCGCGCAGGTCGAGAGTTATATGCGCGATATTCTGCGGGCGATAGCGCCGATCCTCAACGACCTGCCGAACAAGATCAGCCTGTCCGGCCACACCGATGATATCCCTTACGCCACCG
This sequence comes from Serratia bockelmannii, assembly GCF_008011855.1. GTDB lineage: Bacteria > Pseudomonadota > Gammaproteobacteria > Enterobacterales > Enterobacteriaceae > Serratia > Serratia bockelmannii. The sequence goes on along the minus strand of NZ_VOUX01000033.1, from coordinate 771,478 downwards.
GCGAGCGCGGCTACAGCAACTGGGAACTGTCGGCCGATCGCGCCAACGCCTCCCGACGCGAGCTGATTGCCGGCGGCCTGGCGGAAGGCAAGGTGCTGCGGGTAGTGGGCATGGCGGCCACCATGAGCCTGAAACAGCACGGCGCCGATGATGCGATCAACCGTCGTATCACCGTGCTGGTGCTGAACAAGCAAACGCAAGAGGGCATCGAACACGAAAATGCCGAAAGCAACGCGATGGATATCGCCCAGCCGGATAGCCTGAAGCAGCTGGCGCCGTCGGCGACTGCGCCGGCCAGCCAAACGCCGGAACCCCAGGCGGTAACGCCGACCGATCAAGCGACGCCGCCGGCGATGGACCCTGCCGCCCAATCGCAGACATCCCCGGCGATAGCCCCGGCCGGCCAAACGCCGGAACAATCGGCGGCTGCGCCCGCACCGACTAACCGCGACTCACAGCCAGAGGTGACCCCGTGAGCATGGACATTAGCGATTTTTATCAGACCTTCTTTGATGAGGCGGACGAGTTGCTGGCCGACATGGAGCAACACCTGCTTGAGCTGGATCCGCTGGCCCCCGATATCGAGCCGTTGAACGCCATCTTCCGCGCGGCACACTCGATCAAGGGCGGTGCGGCGACCTTTGGCTTTTCGGTGCTGCAGGAAACTACCCACCTGCTGGAGAACCTGCTGGACGGTGCAAGACGCCAGGAAATGAGCCTGAGCACCGAGATTATCAACCTGTTTCTGGAAACCAAAGACATTATGCAGGAGCAACTGGACGCCTATAAAACCTCGCAACAGCCTGACGCCGAAAGCTTTGAATACATTTGCCAGGCGCTGCGCCAGCTGGCGTTGGAAGCGCAACAGCAGCAGGAGGCGCCCGCGGTTCAACCGGCCGTTCAGCAGCCCGTTGTTCAGCACGCAGCCGCGCCGGCGGCGATCGAAGGCGGCATGCGCATCAGCCTGAACGGGCTAAAAGCCAGTGAAATCCCCTTGATGTTGGAAGAGCTGGGCAACCTCGGCGAGGTTAAAGATCCGCATCAGACGGAACACAGTCTGGACGTGACGTTGCTCACCTCCGCCAGCGAAGACGACATCAGCGCCGTGCTGTGCTTCGTGTTGGAACCGGAACAAATCAGCTTCTCGACGCCGACGCAAAGCGAACCGGCCGCCGTGGAAGCGAGCTTACCGGAAGCGGTCGCCGTGCCGGAACCTGCGCCAGCGCCGGTCGCCAGCGCCGTGCCGCCCGCCACTAAACCGGCCGCCGCAGCGGCGGAAGCGCCAAAAGCGCGCGCCAAGGCGAGCGAATCCACCAGCATTCGCGTGGCGGTGGAAAAAGTGGATCAGCTGATCAACCTGGTGGGCGAACTGGTGATCACCCAGTCGATGCTGGCGCAACGCTCCGGCACGCTGGATCCGGTGAACCACGGCGATCTGCTGAACAGCATGAGCCAGCTGGAGCGTAACGCGCGCGATCTTCAAGAGTCGGTCATGTCGATCCGCATGATGCCGATGGAATATGTCTTCAGCCGCTACCCGCGCCTGGTGCGCGATTTGGCCGGCAAGCTGAACAAACAGGTGGAACTGACGCTGCAGGGCAGCTCCACCGAACTGGACAAGAGCCTGATCGAACGGATTATCGATCCGTTGACGCACCTGGTGCGCAACAGCCTCGATCACGGTATCGAAGAACCGGCCACCCGCATCGCCGCCGGTAAATCGGCGGTGGGCAATCTGGTGCTGTCGGCCGAACATCAGGGTGGCAACATCTGTATTGAGGTCATCGACGATGGCGCCGGCCTGAACCGCGAAAAAATTCTCGCCAAGGCCGCGTCGCAAGGGCTGGCGGTCAGCGACAGCATGAGCGACGAAGAGGTCGGCATGCTGATCTTTGCTCCGGGCTTCTCTACCGCCGAGCAGGTGACCGACGTTTCCGGCCGTGGCGTCGGCATGGACGTGGTGAAACGGAATATTCAGGAGATGGGCGGCCACGTCGAGATCCGTTCACAGGCCGGTAAAGGCACCACCATCCGCATCCTGCTGCCGTTGACGCTGGCGATCCTTGACGGCATGTCGGTCAAGGTGAACGACGAAGTCTTCATTCTGCCGCTGAACGCGGTGATGGAATCGCTGCAGCCGCAGGCGGAAGATCTTCATCCGTTGGCCGGCGGCGAACGCGTGCTGCAGGTGCGCGGCGAATACCTGCCGCTGGTAGAACTGTATCGGGTATTTGAAGTGGAAGGCGCCAAAACCGACGCCACGCAGGGCATCGTCGTCATCCTGCAAAGTGCCGGCCGCCGCTATGCGTTGCTGGTGGATCAGCTGATCGGCCAGCATCAGGTGGTGGTGAAGAATCTGGAAAGCAACTACCGCAAAGTGCCGGGCATCTCCGCCGCGACCATTTTGGGCGACGGCAGCGTAGCCTTGATCGTCGATGTCTCGGCGTTGCAAACCTTGAACCGTGAAAAGCGTCTGACGGACGCCGCCGCATAATAATGAGTTTATTGATTTAAAAGGTGAATGATATGGCAGGATTGGCAGCCGTCAGCAAGTTGGCTGGCGAAACGGTAGGGCAAGAGTTTCTGATTTTCACCCTGGGCAACGAGGAGTACGGCATCGATATCCTCAAGGTGCAGGAAATTCGCGGCTACGATCAGGTGACCCGCATCGCCAACACCCCGGCGTTCATCAAGGGGGTCACTAACCTGCGCGGCGTGATCGTCCCGATCATCGATCTGCGGGTGAAATTCTCGCAGCAAAGCGTGTCTTACGATGAGAACACCGTGGTGATCGTACTGAACTTTGGCCAGCGCGTGGTGGGCATCGTGGTTGACGGCGTCTCCGACGTGCTGTCATTGACCGCCGAGCAGATCCGTCCGGCGCCGGAGTTCGCGGTGACGCTGGCGACTGAATACCTGACCGGCCTCGGTTCGCTGGGCGAGCGCATGTTGATCCTGGTGGATATCGAAAAGCTGCTGAGCAGCGAAGAGATGTCGCTGGTCGACAGCGTGGCGAAAAGCGTCTGATTCATGATCCCAGGGGGCAGGGCGCTGCCCCCTTCATCCATCACTCTTCCTGACCTGTCGCGATGCCGCAGACCGTACCTGTAACCCCCACTAAAAATAGTTACTTTCCCGCATAAAGTTTTGCCGCGCGGCGCCGATAACTCTCACATTCAACGTCATCAGAGCCTGTCTGCGCGGGCTTCAACAAGGGAAATCATGTTAAATCGTATGAAGGTGGTCACCAGCCTGTTGCTGGTGTTGGTGCTGTTTGGCGCCTTGCAGTTGATTTCGGGCGGACTCTTTTTCTCCTCGCTGAAAAGCGATAAGGAAAACTTTACCGTCCTGCAAACTATCCGCCAGCAGCAGCTGCAGCTGAGTGAAAGCCGCGTTGACCTGCTGCAGGCGCGCAACTCCCTGAACCGTGCCGGTATTCGCTACATGATGGATACCAACAAGATCGGCAGCGGCGCCACCATTGATGAACTGCTGGCCAAGGCGAAAGAAGAGCTGGGCGAAGCGGAAAGACACTATGCCGCGTACGAAAAAATCCCGCAGGATCCGCGTCAGGACCCCCAGTCGGCGGAACGCGTTAAACAGCAATACGACATTCTGTACGGTGCGCTCTCCGAGCTGATCCAACTGCTGGGCGAAGGCAAGATCAACGCGTTCTTCGATCAGCCTACGCAGAGCTACCAGGACAACTTTGAGCAGAGCTACAACGTTTACCTGGAGCAAAACGGCAAGCTCTATCAAATCGCAGTCGACGGCAGCAACAGCTCCTATAACTCGGCCATCTGGACGCTGATCGTGATCCTGGTGGTGGTGCTGGCGGTGATCGTGCTGGTCTGGACCGGTATCCATCACATCCTGGTGCGCCCGCTGAACCGCATGATCGATCACATCAAACAGATCGCCGCCGGCGACCTGACTCAGCAGATCGTCGTCAACAGCCGCAACGAAATGGGCGTGCTGGCGGCCAGCCTGAAACACATGCAAGGCGAACTGATTGAAACCGTCAGCGGCGTACGTCAGGGCGCGGATGCCATCTACAGCGGCGCGTCAGAAATCGCTGCGGGCAACAACGATCTCTCCTCCCGCACCGAGCAGCAGGCCGCGTCGCTGGAAGAGACCGCCGCCAGCATGGAACAGCTGACCGCGACGGTGAAACAGAACGCCGAAAACGCCCGTCAGGCTTCACAGCTGGCGTTGAGCGCCTCCGAAACCGCACAGAAAGGCGGCAAGGTTGTGGCCAACGTGGTGCAGACCATGCATGACATCGCCGGCAGCTCGCAGAAAATTGCCGATATCACCGGCGTGATCGACGGTATCGCCTTCCAGACCAACATCCTGGCGTTGAACGCCGCGGTGGAAGCGGCGCGTGCCGGCGAGCAGGGCCGCGGCTTCGCGGTGGTGGCCGGCGAAGTGCGTAACCTGGCGCAGCGCAGCGCGCAGGCGGCGAAAGAGATCAAAGGCCTGATCGAAGATTCGGTCAGCCGCGTCGATATGGGCTCTGTGCTGGTCGAAAGCGCCGGTGAAACCATGGGCGACATCGTCAATGCCGTCACCCGCGTGACCGACATCATGGGCGAAATCGCCTCGGCGTCGGACGAGCAGAGCCGCGGTATCGATCAGGTTGGCCAGGCGGTAGCGGAAATGGACCGCGTCACCCAGCAGAACGCCTCGTTGGTGGAAGAATCCGCCTCGGCGGCGGCGGCGCTGGAAGAACAGGCCAGCATGCTGACCCAGTCGGTGGCGGTATTCCGCCTGAGGCAGGAAGGCCAGGAAGAGTTTAAAGCGCCTGTCACCAGCAAGGCGACGGTAACACCGGTAATCAATCATAAGAAAATGAACGCCAGCGATCTGCAGGATAACTGGGAAACGTTCTGACCGGTATCGGGCCTCTCTCGCAGGGGCCCTTTTCCCTACGTAGGCCGGTCGCCGGCCGGCTGCAAGGAGGTTCACAGTGTTTAACCGAATCCGTATCTCTACCAGCTTATTCCTGTTGTTGATGACCTTCTGCGTTCTGCAGTTGGCCAGCAGCGGCCTGTCGTATTCCGCGTTTCGCTCCGATAACCACAACCTCGACATCATCACCCTCGGCAGCCAGCAGCGCGATTCGCTCAGCCTGAGTTGGGTGTCGCTGTTGCAGGCGCGCAATACGCTGAACCGCGCCGGCACCCGCGCGGCGCTGAAGCTGCCGCAGGAGCAGGTGAACGAACTGATGAGCAGCGCCCGCAGTTCGCTGCAGAAGGCCGATCTCTATTTCAATCAGTTCATGGCGGTTGAACGCAGCAGTGAACAGCAAAGCCAGCAGACGGCCACCACCAAGGCCAGCTACGAGCGGCTGCGCGGCGCGCTGCGTGAACTGATCGGTTTCCTGGAAAAGGGCGAGCTGCAGGCGTTTATGGATCAGCCGACGCAGAAAACCCAGGACCTGTTCGAGGCCGACTTCGTGCAGTACCTGCAGTTGGTCAACGGCGACATCAGCGAAGCCAGGGACGCCAACCAGTTCTCCTTCACGCTGGCGGGCCTGATGCTGGCGGGGGCGGTCTTGATGCTGATCGTGGTGACCGGCAGCGCCATGTGGTGGTTGCGCACCATGTTGGTACAGCCGTTGAACCAAATCCGCAGCCACTTTGAACGCATCGCCGCCGGCGATTTGGCGACGCCGATTCAGGTGTACGGCCGCAATGAAATCAGCATGCTGTTCGCCAGCCTGCAACGCACGCAGCAGTCGCTGATCGGCACCGTCGGCGCGGTGCGCGACGGGGCGGAGTCGATTCTGATCGGCCTGCAGGAAATCTCCGAAGGCAATAACGATCTGTCTTCCCGCACCGAGCAGCAGGCCGCTTCGCTGGAAGAGACCGCCGCCAGCATGGAACAGCTGACCGCGACGGTGAAACAGAACGCCGACAATGCGCGGCAGGCCTCTCAGCTGGCACGTGACGCCTCGGCCACCGCGGCCAAGGGCGGCGAGCTGGCCGGCGATGTGGTCACCACCATGCACGATATCGCCAACAGTTCGCAGAAAATCGGCGCCATCACCAGCGTGATTGACGGCATCGCCTTCCAGACCAACATTCTGGCGCTCAATGCGGCGGTGGAAGCGGCGCGCGCCGGTGAACAAGGGCGCGGTTTCGCCGTGGTCGCCGGCGAAGTGCGCAACCTGGCGAGCCGCAGCGCGCAGGCGGCGAAAGAGATCAAGGGGCTGATCGACGAATCGGTCAGCCGCGTCAAGCACGGCTCGGTGCTGGTGGAAAACTCCGGCGCCACCATGCAGGACATTGTGCGTTCGGTGACCCGCGTGACCGACATCATGGGCGAGATCGCGTCGGCGTCGGATGAACAGAGCCGCGGCATCGAGCAGGTGACGCAGGCGGTGACCCAGATGGATCAGGTCACCCAGCAGAACGCCGCGTTGGTGGAAGAGTCCGCTTCTGCCGCCACCGCGCTGGAAGAGCAGGCCATTACCCTGGCCGACGCGGTCGCGGTATTCCGTCTGGCGGACGATAACTTCGTCGCGCCAGGTAACAGCAGCAACGCAGTTTCACCCGTGGTAAAGGAAGCCCAAGATTGTTAAACCGCATAAGCAGCACGTTTTTCTCCGGTGAGGCGGCATGAAACAGGCGCCGTCAACTTCTAACCGGGATACAGCGTCGATGTTGACGCAAATGGTGCAGCGTCTGCCGCTGTCGGACGTGCATTTTCGCCGTATCAGCCAGTTGATTTATCAACGCGCCGGCATCGTGCTGGCGGAGCATAAGCGCGAGATGGTTTACAACCGCCTGGTGCGCCGGCTGCGGCTGTTGGGATTGCACGATTTCGGCGACTACTTGGCGCTGCTGGAAAGCGATCCGAACAGCGCGGAGTGGCAGGCGTTCATCAACGCGTTGACCACCAACCTGACGGCCTTTTTCCGCGAGGCGCATCACTTCCCGATCCTGGCGGAGCATGCGCGCTCGCGGCCGAACGGCTACAGCGTCTGGAGCACCGCGGCCTCGACCGGTGAAGAGCCGTATTCGATCGCCATCACGCTGAGCGATGCATTGGGCCTGCGGGCCGGCAGTTGCCAGGTCTGGGCCAGCGACATCGACACGCAGGTGCTGGAAAAAGCGGAAGCGGGCGTTTACCGCCAGGAAGATCTGCGCACCCTGACGCCGACCCAAATGCAGCGCTATTTCCTGCGTGGCACCGGGCCGCATCAGGGGCTGGTGCGCGTGCGGCCGGAGCTGGCGGCGCGGGTGAACTTCCAGCCGCTGAACCTGCTGGCGCCGGAGTGGGCGCTGCCGGGGCAATTCGACGCCATTTTTTGCCGCAACGTCATGATCTATTTCGATAAGGCGACGCAGGAGCGCATCCTGCGCCGCTTCGTTCCCTTGCTTAAGCCGGGGGGGCTGATGTTCGCTGGCCACTCCGAGAACTTCAGCCAGATCAGCCGGGATTTCTACTTGCGTGGGCAGACCGTGTATGGGCTGACCAAGGAGAGGTAATGAGTAAAATCAGAGTGTTATGCGTAGACGATTCGGCACTGATGCGTCAGCTGATGACGGAAATCGTGAACGGCCATCCCGACATGGAAATGGTGGCGACTGCGCCGGATCCGCTGGTGGCGCGCGATCTGATCAAAAAATTTAATCCTCAGGTGCTGACGCTGGACGTCGAGATGCCGCGCATGGACGGGCTGGATTTCCTCGAGAAGCTGATGCGCCTGCGGCCGATGCCGGTGGTGATGGTCTCTTCGCTGACCGGTAAAGGGTCTGAGATCACGCTGCGCGCGCTGGAGCTGGGCGCGGTGGACTTCGTCACCAAACCGCAGCTCGGTATCCGTGAGGGCATGTTGGCCTACAGCGAACTGATTGCCGAGAAGATCCGCACCGCCGCCAGAGCGCGCCTGCCGCAGCGTTCCAACAGCCCGGCGCCGGCGATCCTCAGCCACGCGCCGCTGCTGAGCAGTGAAAAATTGATCGCCATCGGCGCCTCCACCGGCGGCACCGAAGCGATCCGCCAGGTACTGCAGCCGCTGCCGGCCACCAGTCCGGCGCTGCTGATCACCCAGCACATGCCGCCCGGTTTCACCCGTTCGTTCGCCGAGCGGCTGAACAAACTGTGCCAGATCACGGTGAAAGAAGCGGAGGACGGCGAGCGCGTGTTGCCGGGCCACGCCTACATCGCACCGGGGGACCGCCACCTGGAGCTGGCGCGCAGCGGCGCCAACTATCAGGTGAAGCTGCATGACGGCCCGGCGGTCAACCGCCATCGTCCGTCTGTCGACGTGCTGTTCCGTTCGGTGGCGCAATATGCCGGCCGCAATGCGGTGGGGGTGATCCTCACCGGCATGGGGAACGACGGTGCGGCGGGGATGCTGGAGATGCACCGCGCCGGGGCCTATACCCTGGCGCAGAACGAGGCGAGCTGCGTGGTGTTCGGCATGCCGCGCGAGGCGATCGCCAGCGGCGGCGTCAGCGAAGTGGTTGAGTTGGACAGGATGAGCCAGCGCATGTTGGCGCAGATTTCCGGCGGCCAGGCATTGCGCATTTAATTTTAGTCCGCAGGGTTTACCCGGCGGCGATATGACCCTGGTTCGCCGCGCGGCGGCCTGCGGTTTTGCATCATTAAACGGTTAACTATTTCAGGAGTAACAATGGCAGACAAGAACCTCAGATTTCTGGTTGTGGACGACTTTTCCACCATGCGCCGCATCGTCAGAAATCTGCTGAAAGAGCTGGGCTTCAACAACGTCGAAGAAGCTGAAGATGGCGCGGATGCGCTGAACAAGCTGCGCGCCGGCGGTTTCGACTTCGTGGTGTCCGATTGGAACATGCCGAACATGGACGGACTCGAACTGTTACAGACCATTCGCGCCGATAGCGCGCTGGCCGCGATGCCGGTACTGATGGTGACGGCGGAAGCCAAGAAAGAAAATATCATCGCGGCGGCGCAGGCCGGCGCCAGCGGTTATGTAGTGAAACCATTTACGGCGGCGACGCTGGAAGAAAAGCTCAACAAGATTTTTGAAAAATTGGGCATGTAAGGAGAGGGCGATGAGAGACATTCCAATGCCTGCCAGCGATGCAGCGACCGCGGGAGAGATCATCTCCCGCATCGGCCAACTGACCCGAATGCTGCGCGACAGCATGCGCGAACTGGGGCTCGATCAGGCGATCGCCCAGGCGGCAGAGGCGATCCCGGATGCGCGCGACCGTCTTGACTATGTCGTAACCATGACGGCGCAGGCGGCGGAACGGGCGTTGAACTGCGTGGAGGCGGCGCAACCGCGCCAGGCGGAGCTGGAATCCGGCGCCAACGCGTTGAAAGGGCGCTGGGACGAGTGGTTCGCCAATCCCATCGAACTGGACGATGCGCGTTCTCTGGTCAACGACACGCGCCAGTATCTGGATCAGGTGCCGGGCCATACGGCCTTCACCAACGCACAGCTGCTGGAAATCATGATGGCGCAGGACTTCCAGGATCTGACCGGTCAGGTGATCAAGCGCATGATGGATGTGGTGCAGGAGATCGAAAAGCAGCTGCTGATGGTGCTGATGGAAAACATGCCGGAGCAGCCGGTGAAGGAAAAACGGCCGAACGACAGCCTGCTGAACGGCCCGCAGCTCGACCAGAACGGCGTCGGCGTCATCGCCAACCAGGCGCAGGTCGACGATCTGCTCGACAGCCTCGGTTTCTGAGGCTTTTCGGGGCGCGCGACGGCGCGCCCCGAAAGTTGCGCGGTGTCCCGCAAAGATTAATGTATATAGCATTGCTATATACAGCATGGCGGTTATAATTTGTACTCCAATTTAAGGAGGTCGCCATGACGTTAGGTTCTGTCTTTACCAATAATCGGACACAGGCTGTACGCTTGCCCGCAGAGGTGCGTTTCCCTGATACCGTTTCTAAAGTGACCGTTCGCGTAGTGGGCAAAGAGCGCATTCTTGCCCCCCTGGAGAATACCTGGGACAGTTTCTTCTGTGCGGAAAATGAGGTGAGCGATGATTTCCTCAATGAACGTGCAGGACAGCACCAGGGCGAGCGGGAAGATTTTTGATGTTCAGTCATATGCTGGACACCAACATTGTTATCTATGTCATCAAGCGCCGGCCGCTGGAAGTGCTGGAGGCATTCAATCGCTATGCAGGTAAAATGGTCATTTCGTCGATCACCTATGGCGAGTTGGTTCACGGGGTGGAGAAAAGCGCTCGTCCAGCGGTGAACGCCAGAGTCGTTGAAGATTTTGTCTCCCGATTGGACATTCTCGATTACAGCGCCAAAGCGGCATCGCACTATGGCAATATCCGGGCTGCGCTGGAACGCCAGGGAACGCCTATTGGCGTAAACGATCTACATATCGCCGGGCATGCGCGCAGCGAAGGATTGATCCTGGTGACCAATAATCGACGCGAATTTGAGCGCGTTGAGGGTTTGCGGCTGGAAAATTGGTTGTAACGTCTCCCTGATGGTCTCATCCCCTAAATAACCCGCCTTTTTCCCCGTTGTTCCGCCAATGACATCGCCAATTTTTTGGCATGCTGACCGCCATTCTTTACCCTCCCGACACAGGAACGGCGTTTCGTGGCTGAAGACAGCGATCTGGAAAAAAGCGAGGCCCCCACGCCCCACCGGCTGGAGAAGGCGCGTGAAGACGGCCAGATCCCGCGCTCCCGCGAGCTGACCTCGGTACTGATGCTGCTCTCGGGCCTCGCGATCATCCTGATGTCCGGCAGCAATATGGCGCAACAGCTGGCGGCGATGCTCACGCAGGGGTTGAACTTCGACCATGGCATGGTCAGCAACGATAAACAGATGGTACGCCAACTCGGCATGTTGCTGCGTCAGGCGGTGCTGGCGCTGTTGCCGATCATGGCGGGGCTGGTACTGGTGGCGCTCGCCGCGCCGATGCTGCTGGGGGGCATTCTGTTCAGCGGCAAGTCGATTAAATTCGACTTGAAGCGGTTGAACCCGCTGTCCGGGTTGAAGCGCATCTTTTCCACCCAGGTGCTGGCCGAGCTGCTGAAAGGGATCCTCAAAGCGACGCTGGTCGGTTGGGTGACCGGTCTTTATCTGTGGCACAACTGGGCGGCGATGCTGCATCTGATGACTCAGCAGCCGCTCGACGCGTTGGGCAATGCGCTGCAGATGATCCTGTTCTGCGGTTTTCTGGTGGTGCTGGGATTGACGCCGATGGTGGCGTTTGACGTGTTCTACCAGCTGTGGAGCCACTTCAAAAAGCTGAAGATGACCAAGCAGGATATTCGCGACGAATTCAAAGACCAGGAGGGCGATCCGCACGTCAAGGGACGCATTCGCCAGCAGCAGCGGGCGATCGCCCGGCGCCGCATGATGGCCGACGTGCCTAAGGCGGACGTGATCGTCACCAACCCGACGCACTACGCCGTCGCGTTGCAGTACAACGACAAAAAAATGAGTGCGCCGAAAGTGCTGGCCAAAGGGGCCGGCGAAATCGCCTTGCGCATTCGTGAGCTCGGTGCGGAGCACCGCATTCCGATGCTGGAGGCGCCGCCGCTGGCGCGTGCGCTGTATCGGCACAGCGAGATTGGACAACATATTCCGGCCACCCTGTATGCCGCCGTCGCCGAAGTGCTGGCCTGGGTGTACCAGCTGCGCCGCTGGCGGCGCGAGGGCGGCCTGATCCCGAAAAAACCTGAACGTTTACCGGTGCCGGAAGCACTGGATTTTGCAAGAGAGAGTGACTCTGATGGCTAATTTGGCCTCCCTGCTTCGTTTGCCGGGCAATTTTAAAGATACGCAGTGGCAGGTGTTGGCCGGCCCGGTGCTGATCCTGTTGATCCTGTCGATGATGGTGCTGCCGCTGCCGGCGTTTATCCTCGATCTGCTGTTTACCTTCAACATCGCGCTGTCAATCATGGTGCTGCTGGTGGCGATGTTCACCCAGCGCACGCTCGAATTCGCCGCCTTCCCGACCATTCTGCTGTTCTCCACATTGCTGCGTTTGTCGCTCAACGTCGCGTCGACGCGCATCATCTTGCTGGAGGGCCACACCGGTTCCGCCGCCGCCGGGCGCGTGGTGGAAGCCTTTGGCCACTTCCTGGTGGGGGGCAACTTCGCCATCGGCATCGTGGTGTTCATCATCCTGGTGCTGATCAACTTTATGGTAATTACCAAAGGTGCAGGGCGTATCGCCGAAGTGGGCGCGCGCTTCGTGCTGGACGGCATGCCGGGTAAACAGATGGCGATCGACGCTGACCTGAACGCCGGGCTGATCGGTGAAGACGAAGCGAAGAAACGCCGCGCTGAAGTGACCCAGGAGGCCGATTTCTACGGCTCGATGGACGGTGCCAGTAAATTCGTACGTGGCGATGCCATTGCCGGCCTGATGATCATGGTGCTGAACGTCGTCGGCGGCCTGTTGGTCGGTGTCGTGCAGCATGGCATGGAGCTGGGGGCGGCGGCGGAAAGCTATACGCTGCTGACCATCGGTGACGGCCTGGTGGCGCAGATCCCAGCGCTGGTGATCTCCACCGCCGCCGGCGTCATCGTCACCCGCGTCGCGACCGATCAGGACGTCGGCGAGCAGATGGTGGGCCAGCTGTTCAACAATCCGCGCGTGATGTTGCTGAGCGCCGGGGTACTGGGGCTGTTGGGCCTGGTGCCGGGCATGCCGAACCTGGTGTTCCTGCTGTTTACCGCCGCTTTGCTGGGCCTGGCCTGGTGGCTGCGTGGCCGTGAACAACAGGCACCGCAAACGGTGGAAGAACCGGCGATGCCGGAGAATCCGCAGGCCGCCGAGGCCAGCTGGGCCGACGTTCAGTTGGAAGATCCGCTGGGGATGGAAGTGGGCTACCGGCTGATTCCGATGGTCGATTTTCAACAGAACGGCGAGCTGCTGGGGCGTATCCGCGGGATCCGCAAGAAATTCGCGCAGGACATGGGCTATCTGCCGCCGGTGGTGCACATCCGCGACAATCTGGAACTGCCGCCAGCCAGCTACCGCATCCTGATGAAAGGCGTTGAGATCGGCAGCGGTGAAGCGCAGCCGGGCCGTTGGCTGGCGATCAACCCCGGCAATGCCGTGGGCGAGCTGGCGGGAGACAAAACCGTCGATCCCGCCTTTGGGCTCGAGGCGGTATGGATCGACAGCGCCTTGCGAGAGCAGGCGCAGATCCAGGGTTTTACCGTGGTGGAAGCCAGTACCGTAGTGGCGACGCACCTTAATCACCTGATCGGCCAGTTCGCCAGCGAGCTGTTTGGCCGCCAGGAAACTCAGCAGCTGCTGGACCGTGTTTCACAAGAGATGCCGAAGCTGACCGAAGACTTCGTGCCGGGCGTGGTGTCGCTGACGACGCTGCACAAAGTGCTGCAAAACCTGTTGGCCGAACGCGTTTCTATCCGCGATATGCGCACCATCGTCGAAACGCTGGCGGAACATGCCCCGGCGCAAAGCGATCCTTATGAGCTGACGACCGTGGTGCGGGTGGCGCTGGGCCGGGCGATCACGCAGCAGTGGTTCCCGGGCAACGGCGAGATTCAGGTTATCGGCTTGGATACCCAGCTGGAGCGCCTGTTGCTGCAGGCGTTGCAGGGCGGCGGCGGTCTGGAGCCGGGGCTGGCCGATCGCCTGCTGGAACAGGCGCGTCAGGCGCTGCAACGGCAAGAGATGCTCAGCGCGCCGCCGGTGCTGTTGGTTAACCATGCGCTGCGTCCTTTACTGGCGCGCTTCCTGCGCCGCAGCCTGCCGCAGCTCGTGGTGCTGTCCAACCTGGAGATTAACGACGATCGCCAGATTCGCATGACGTCGACCATTGGAGCCGCCTGATGAAACGCTGTCTGTTCGTGTTGTGTTTGCTGGCGCCGTTAACCGCCGGCGCGGTGTCCGGCTCCTGGGTGGCCGAAGGGGCGGGCGTGACGTTGGAACAGGGCGGCATGCGCGATGAGTCCGCCGGTTTGCGGCCGCCGAACGCGTTGCCGGATGCCAATGCGCGCATCACCCGCGTCAGCTGGCGCTACCGTTTGCTGGGGCCTGAACCAGTGGGGCTGCAGGCGCAGCTTTGCACGGTCAACCGCTGCATTCCGCTGGGCGGCGGCAGCGGCAGCAGCAACGGTCTGCAGGGCGAGCCGGCCAATGCGGAATTGCGTTTCGTCTATTACGTGCAGTCGCAAGGCGGGTTGAACCCGCCGCTGCGGGTGATTGGCAATCAGGTGATCGTCAATTATCAGTAAGATCAGGCCAGAATTTGCAGGCCGTTGCGTTCCACCAGCGTCAGCAGCTTCATCGCGGCGGAGTTCGGTTGCGCTTCGCCGCGCTCCCATTTCTGTACCGCCTTTTTGCTGACGTTGAGATACAGCGCAAACACCGGCTGACTGACGTTTTCCCGTTCGCGCAGCGCGCGGATCTCGGCCGGCCCGAACTGCTTCACCGGCCGCAGGCACAGCATGTCGAAAGTGCGCATGGTCACGTCGTCGACGAAACCGGCGCGGTGCAGGCCCTGAACTTCCTGGTGGATCGATTTCAGCATCTTGCTCATAGTTGTAACCTTATTAATTCCCCGCAGTTGACCAACTGATACAGTCTGAATGGTGAATAATCCAGATACAGCGCCGCCAAATGCCGCCAGGAAATTAACTCATCCTGATTGATGTTGTCTCTTTCGTTTTTGGCAAAGCCATACATGAAAAAGATCCTGCCTTCATCTGCCGTCGCGATTAATACCCGATACCCGCGCTGTTTTCCACTCCCCATCCGGGCGATGCGTTTTTTGTAAACGCAACCACCGAGATTGGCGTCGTACAACTGATTTTGCATCTCTCGCGCCGCTTTCACTATCGTGGCGTCACTGATGCGTTCGTCGCCGGCAAATGTCTGGAAGGCTTTTGTGAGATAAATGTCGGTCATTCACTCTCCGTGTGAAAATATACCCTTAAAGGGTACAGATCAAGATGTTTAACGACCGAGCTAAGATGACGAAATAGAGAGTGATGGGGAACAGGCAAATATCCGTTCTGCGCAGCCTGACGCATAACGTTAAGGGAACTCAGGAGGTGATGAGGTGAAAATGCGAGGGGATGCGCAAAAGTCGGCTAACGCGTGCCCGGTGATAGGCTCACCGGGCGAAATGAGTCAGGTCAGACGCCGATTTTTCTGCCGAGCAGGCTGCCGGCGTGCGACTGGCCGTCCGGGCCATACAGCGATTTGTTGTTCTTACTGAGGATAGCCAGCGCCTGAGCGTTGTGGTCGATCTGCTGATTGAGCAGCAGGCCGTTGTGCTGGTTCTTCTCACGCAGCGTTTGGCTCAGCAACTGAACGCGTTGCCAGCGATCGGCCAGAGGCGCATGGCTGGCATAGGGCGCGCGTTGCCCGCAGGTTTTTTCCTGCCCCAGGCGCTGTTGCTCGAGGTAAGCGACCGTCGCCAGCAGTTGGCTTTTGGCATCGGTGACGCGCTGCAAGGCCACGCCGGGCAACTGGCCGGAACACAGCAAGTCGTGCTCTTCCTCCAGCACGCCATTGAGCGCCTGCAGTGTTTCCAACAGTTTGTCCAGCAGTTGTACCAGCTTTTCCATAGTGATGACTTATCCTTTATCGCTACCCGCCGCCGCGTTGTCAGTCGCGTCCGGCGATCCATTGAACATCGCTCTGCGCGTCTTGCAGCAGTGCGTCGGCGATTTTGCCGGCGTCCATCTTCAGTTCACCGTTGCGGATCGCCTGTTTGATGGCCTCGACCCGGCCCATATCGATATCCTGGGTGCCCGGTTGCGTCAGGCGCGCCTGCGCCTCGCTCAGTTTGACCTGCGTGCCGCTGACGGCGGTTTCGGCCACGGCGGCCTTGCGCGGTTGGAGCGGGTTGTCGGCCGGGGTTTCACGCGGTTGCACAGTGGAAACCGGCTGTAACCGCTGGGTGCGATCGATACTCATGGTCCATCTCCGTTTACGCCGTGGCCGCTCGGGGGCGACGACGCTGCAATGAAAGTTTTGCGGCCCTGGTGGCCAATAAAATGCTGCTTGATTTGTCTTATCGGCAAGGTTTGCGGAACCTTTACTTTTTTATAACGTAATGCGGATCGCGCCGTCGTCCCCGACCACGCCGCTGACGATCTGCCCGGACGCCATGCGCACCCGCACGCTGTCTTCGGCGGCGGCGTTGTTCATCGCCTTACCCGCACCGCTGATGCTGAATCCTTCGCCCTGTGCATTGACCTGTACCGATTGCCCGGCCTTGATAATCCAGGCGCGGCGCAGCATGGCGAGGGTCAGCGGCTGACCGGGGCTAATGTTGCGCAGGCTGACGGCACCTAACGCTTTGCTCGCTTCGGTCAGCGCACGCGGCGGCAGGGTATCGAGCCGACCTGCTTTCAACGTCAGATCCGCCGCCGTCAACCGGCTGCCGGCGCTGATGCCGCGCGCCGAAACGAGATAGCGGCCAAACACCTGCACCTGCGTCTGGATAAAACGCCGCTCCTGGCCACAGCGCGCCGAAATGCTGACGTTGCCGCCGATCCGCGCGTTGGGCGGCAGCGACAGCTGCGGCAGTTCGCAAGCGGGCCATTGGTTCGGCGGCGTGCGCACCCGCACTTTCACCTGTACCGGTTCGCCGCTGAACTTGCCTTGGATGAAGCTTTCGATTTGCGTCGCCAGATCGTCGGCGCGCGCGTTCAGACTGCACAGCAGGCCGATAAGCAGCAGCATTTTACCTTTCATCGTCATCTTCTCAAGCTTCATCGGGATACGCGTAAGTGTACCCGCAGCGCGCGCAGGCTAAGCAGATAAATAGCGCCCCATTTTGCGTTTATTCCCGCGATAGGGTAGCGCGGGGGGCGTTTATGCTGTCGACTCCAAATTCTAACCTCGCGGAGGGAGCATGCTCGACAAACTGGACGCGGCTCTGCGCTTTGGCCAAGAGGCGCTGAACTTGCGCGCCCAGCGGCAGGAAATTCTGGCCGCCAACATCGCCAACGCAGACACACCGGGTTATCAGGCGCGGGATATCGATTTCGCCAGCCAATTGAACAAAGTGATGGAGCAGGGGCGCGTCAGCGGCAACGGCATGTCGCTGAACCTGACGGCGGCGCGCCACATCCCGGCGCAGACCCTGCAGCCGCCGCAGCTCGATCTGCTGTTCCGGGTGCCTGATCAGCCGTCGATGGACGGCAACACGGTGGACATGGATCGCGAACGCACCAACTTTGCCGATAACAGCCTGAAATATCAGACCGACCTGACGCTGCTCAACGGTCAGATCAAAGGGATGATGTCCGTGCTGCAACAAGGATAAGGCGCATGTCTTTACTGAATATTTTTGATATCTCCGGCTCGGCGTTATCGGCGCAATCCCAGCGCATGAACGTCAGCGCCAGCAACA
This sequence comes from Serratia bockelmannii, assembly GCF_008011855.1. GTDB lineage: Bacteria > Pseudomonadota > Gammaproteobacteria > Enterobacterales > Enterobacteriaceae > Serratia > Serratia bockelmannii. The sequence goes on along the minus strand of NZ_VOUX01000033.1, from coordinate 754,142 downwards.
TGGCCAACGCCGACAGCGTGACCGGTCCGGACGGCGAGCCTTACCGCGCCAAGCAGGTGGTGTTCCAGGTCGCGGCGGCCCCCGGGCAGCCGACCGGCGGCGTACGCGTCGCTCAGGTGGTGGACGATCCGGCGCCCGAGCGTCTGGTCTATCAACCGGGCAACCCGCTGGCGGACGCCAAGGGCTACGTGCGCATGCCGAACGTCGACGTGGTGGGTGAAATGGTCAACACCATCTCCGCTTCCCGCAGCTACCAGGCCAATGTCGAGGTGCTCAACACCACCAAGTCGATGATGATGAAAACCCTGACGTTGGGTCAGTAACCGGAGGTTCCCATGGCTATCGCCGCAACCACGAACGAGTCGTTGGACAACACCGTCATCGGTAACAACAGCAAAAATACCAACAGCCAGGATCTGCACAACAGTTTCCTGACGCTGCTGGTGGCGCAGTTGAAAAACCAGGATCCGACCAATCCGATGCAGAACAACGAACTGACCTCGCAGCTAGCGCAGATCAACACCGTGCAGGGTATCGAAAAACTCAACACCACGCTGGGGTCGATCTCCGGCCAGATCAACAGCAACCAGTCGCTGCAAGCCACTGCGCTGATCGGCCACGGCGTGATGGTGCCGGGCAATAACATTCTGGTCGGCAGCAAGGACGGCAAGGTCAGCACGACGCCGTTCGGCGTGGAACTGGAGCGCGCTGCCGATCAGGTGACCGCTACCATCACCAACGCCAGTGGGCAGGTGGTGCGCACCATCGAAATCGGCGGCCTGACCGCCGGTGTGCATGCCTTCACCTGGGACGGTTCGTTGGATGACGGCTCTACCGCACCCGACGGCGCCTACAAAGTGGCGATTAACGCCAAAGGCAATGGCGAGCAACTGGTGGCGCGCAGCCTGCACTTCGGCCTGGTGAACGGCGTGATCCGCGACGGCAACGGCGCCAAGCTGGATCTCGGTCTGGCGGGCAACGCCACCCTGGAAGACGTGCGACAGATCTTATAACCCTAAGCATCAGGCTCAATCGGACGATAGCCTGACCACTATTCGGAGAATAACATGGCTTTTTCTCAGGCAGTCAGCGGCTTGAACGCGGCAGCAACCAACCTGGACGTGATCGGTAACAACATCGCCAACTCCGCGACTGCGGGCTTCAAATCCGGCAGCGTCTCCTTTGCCGACATGTTCGCTGGCTCGCAAGTCGGTCTGGGCGTCAAAGTGTCCGGCATCACCCAGAACTTCAAGGGTGGCACCACCACCGGTACCAGCCGTGCGCTGGATGTGGCCATCAACGGCAACGGTTTTTTCCGCATGCAGGATAAAGACGGCGGCATCTTCTATACCCGCAACGGTCAGTTCAAGCTGGATGAGAACCGCAACCTGACCAACATGCAGGGGCTGCAGCTGACCGGCTACCCGGCGGCCGGTTCTCCGCCGACCATCCAACAGGGTGCCAACCCGGTGCCGTTGAGCATTCCTGAAGGTATGATGAACGCCAAGGCATCCGCCTCCGGCGAGATGGTGGCCAACCTGAAGTCCACCCATAAAGTGCCGGAGAACAAGACCTTCGATCCGACCAAACAGGACAGCTACAACTACGTCAACACCATCACCGCTTACGACTCGCTGGGTAACGCGCACAACATCAACGCCTACTTCGTGAAGACGGAAGACAATAAATGGCAGGTCTACACCCAGGACGGCAGCGCCGCGCCAGTGAACGCCGGCACCATGGAGTTCAGCACCAGCGGCAACCTGGTGAAAACCACCAGCACCAACGGCGCGCCGGGCGAGTTCAGCATGGTGATCCCGATGACCGCCAAAGACGGCGCACCGGCGCAAAACTTCACCCTGAGCTTCGCCGGCAGCATGCAGCAGAACGTGGGCAGCGACTCGGTGAGCAAGGTATCGCAAGACGGCTATGCCGCCGGTGAATACACCAACTTCCAGATCAACAACGACGGCACAGTGGTGGGCATCTACTCCAACCAGCAGACTCAGGTGCTGGGCCAGATCGTCATGGCCAACTTCTCCAACCCGGAAGGGCTGGCGTCGCAGGGCGATAACGTGTGGCAGGAAACCGGTGCGTCCGGTCAGCCGCGCGTTGGTCTGTCGGGCGGCGGCGGCTTCGGTAAGCTGACCAGCGGCGCGCTGGAGTCTTCCAACGTCGATCTGAGCCAGGAGCTGGTGAACATGATCGTCGCACAGCGTAACTACCAGTCCAACGCCCAGACCATCAAGACGCAGGACTCCATCCTGCAGACGTTGGTTAGCCTGCGCTAATAGGGTCGAGTTATGGATCACGCGATTTATACCGCGATGGGTGCGGCTCGCCAAACGCTGGAGCAGCAGTCCATTACCGCCAACAACCTGGCCAATGCGTCGACGCCGGGCTTTCGCGCCCAGCTCGCCGCATTGCGCGCGGTGCCGGTCGACGGGCCGAGCCTGGCGACGCGCACCTTGGTGACCGCGTCGACGCCGGGTGCCGACATGAGCCAGGGGGCGCTGAACTATACGGCGCGCCCGCTGGACGTGGCGCTGCAGCAGGACGGTTTCCTGGCGGTGAGCCTGCCGGGCGGCGGTGAAGCCTATACCCGCAACGGCAACATTCAGATCTCCTCCACCGGGCAGTTGACGGTGCAGGGGCTGCCGGTGATGGGCGACGGGGGGCCGATCGAGGTGCCACCGTCGGCGGAGATCACCATCGCCGCCGACGGTACCATTTCGGCGCTGAACGCCGGCGATCCGCCGAACACCATCGCGCAGATCGGCCGCCTGAAGCTGGTGAAAGCCGACGCGCGCGAAGTGATGCGCGGTGACGACGGGCTGTTCCGCCTGACGCCGGAAACCCAACAGCTGCGCGGCAATCAGTTGCAAAACGATCCGCAGGTGCGGGTGATGCCGGGCGTGCTGGAGGGCAGCAACGTCAAGCCGATGGAGACCATGGTCGACATGATCGCCAACGCCCGCCGTTTTGAAATGCAAATGAAAGTCATCCACAGCGTGGATGAAAACGAACAGCGTGCCAACTCACTGCTCTCAATGAGTTAAGCAGCAAGGAAATAACCGATGATTCCATCCTTATGGATTGCCAAAACCGGTCTGGACGCGCAGCAGACCAACATGGACGTGATCGCCAACAACCTGGCGAACGTCAGCACCAACGGCTTCAAACGCCAGCGTGCGGTATTTGAAGATCTGCTGTACCAGACCATGCGTCAGCCGGGGGCACAGTCCTCCGAGCAGACCACGCTGCCTTCCGGTCTGCAGATCGGCACCGGCGTGCGTCCGGTGGCGACCGAGCGTCTGCACAGCCAGGGCAACCTGTCGCAGACCAACAACAGTAAAGACGTCGCCATCAAGGGGCAGGGTTTCTTCCAGGTGATGCTGCCGGACGGCACCCAGGCCTACACGCGCGACGGCTCGTTCCAGATCGATCAGAACGGCCAGCTGGTCACCTCCAGCGGTTTCCAGGTGCAGCCGGCGATCACCATTCCGGCGAACGCGCTGTCCATCACCGTCGGCCGCGACGGCATCGTCAGCGTCACCCAGCAGGGGCAAACCGCCGCCCAGCAGGTGGGTCAACTGACGCTGACGACCTTTGTCAACGACAGCGGTCTGGAGAGCGTGGGCGAGAACCTGTATCAGGAAACCGAAAGCTCGGGCGCGCCGAACGAGAGCACGCCGGGGCTGAACGGCGCCGGTCTGCTGTATCAGGGCTACGTGGAGACCTCCAACGTTAACGTGGCGGAAGAGCTGGTCAACATGATCCAGACTCAGCGCGCTTACGAGATCAACAGCAAAGCGGTTTCGACTTCCGATCAGATGCTGCAAAAGCTGACGCAACTGTAATCTGTCATTGACGGGCCCGGCTTGCCGCGCCCGTCATTCTCTTTCGTGAAACAAAGGCGATACCCGTGGTAACCACATATTCGATGGCAATCCTGCCGCGGCAGGGACAACGCTGGCTGGCGGGAATGGTGATGCTGACGCTGAGCGGCTGCGCTTATATTCCGCATAAACCGCTGGTGGACGGTGCGACCACGGCGCAGCCCGCGCCGGCCAGCGCGCCGATGCCGAACGGCTCGATCTTCCAGACGGTGCAGCCGATGAACTACGGCTATCAGCCGCTGTTCGAAGACCGCCGTCCGCGCAACGTCGGTGACACCCTGACCATCGTGCTGCAGGAAAACGTCAGCGCCAGCAAGAGCTCTTCCGCCAACGCCAGCCGCAACGGCGCCAGCAAGTTCGGCGTCGCCACCTCGCCGCGTTACCTTGACGGCCTGTTGGGCAATGCGCGCGCCGATATGGACATTTCCGGCGACAGCACCTTCGGCGGCAAGGGCGGCGCCAACGCCAACAACACCTTCAACGGCACCATTACGGTGACGGTCAACCAGGTGCTGGCCAACGGCAACCTGCACGTGGTGGGGGAAAAGCAGATCGCCATCAACCAGGGCACCGAATTCATTCGTTTCTCCGGCGTCGTCAACCCGCGCACCATCAGCGGCAACAACTCGGTCACCTCGACGCAGGTGGCGGACGCGCGGATCGAATACGTCGGCAATGGCTATATCAACGAAGCGCAGACCATGGGCTGGCTGCAGCGCTTCTTCTTAAATGTTTCACCGTTCTAAGGATTGACTGATGCTGAAAAAATGGTTTATCGCGCTGTGCGTCGGGCTGGTGTGCTTGCCGGCGGCGGCGGAGCGCATCCGCGATCTGGTGACGGTGCAGGGCGTGCGAGACAACGCCCTGATCGGCTACGGCCTGGTGGTGGGGCTGGACGGTTCCGGCGACCAGACCATGCAGACGCCGTTCACCACCCAAAGCCTGAGCAACATGCTGTCGCAGCTGGGCATCACCGTGCCGCCGGGCACTAACATGCAGCTGAAAAACGTGGCGGCGGTGATGGTGACCGCCAAACTGCCGCCGTTCTCGCGCGCCGGGCAGAACATCGACGTGGTGGTTTCATCGATGGGCAACGCCAAGAGCCTGCGCGGCGGCACCTTGCTGATGACGCCGCTCAAAGGCGTGGATAACCAGGTCTATGCGCTGGCGCAGGGCAACGTGCTGGTCGGCGGCGCGGGCGCGGCGGCCGGCGGCAGCAGCGTGCAGGTCAACCAGCTGGCGGGCGGGCGCATCAGCAACGGCGCCACCATTGAGCGCGAGCTGCCGACCACCTTCGGCAGCGGCGGCGTACTCAACCTGCAGCTGAACGACGAAGACTTCACGCTGGCGCAGCAGATCAGCGACGCCATCAACCGCCAACGCGGCGGCGGCACCGCGACGCCGCTCGACGCCCGCACGATCCAGGTGCTGGTGCCGCAGGGCAACAGCTCTCAGGTGCGCTTCCTGGCGGAGATTCAAAACATCACCGTTAACGTCGGGGCGATGGACGCCAAAGTGATCATCAACTCGCGCACCGGGTCGGTGGTGATGAACCGCGATGTGATCCTCGATTCTTGCGCCGTCGCCCAGGGCAACCTGTCGGTGGTGGTCGATCGGCAGAACACCGTCAGCCAACCGACGACGCCGTTCGGCGGCGGCCAGACGGTGGTGACGCCAAACACCCAGATCTCGGTGCAACAGCAGGGCGGATCGCTGCAGAAGGTGAACGCCAGCGCCAACCTGAACAACGTCATTCGCGCGCTGAACGCGCTGGGCGCCACGCCGATCGATCTGATGTCGATCCTGCAGGCGATGCAGAGCGCCGGCTGCCTGCGCGCCAAGCTGGAAATCATCTGATGGCCGGCGATCTGATGGCAATGTCGGGTGCGGCCTATGACGCCCAGGCGCTGAACGGTCTGAAGCGCGATGCGGCGGCCGACCCGCAGGGCAACCTCAAGCAGGTGGCCCAGCAGGTAGAAGGCATGTTCGTGCAGATGATGCTGAAAAGCATGCGATCCGCCTTGCCGCAGGACGGGGTATTGAGCAGCGATCAAACGCGGCTCTATACCTCGATGTACGACCAGCAAATCGCTCAGCAGATGTCGCAAAAAGGGCTGGGGCTGGCCGACATGATGGTCAAGCAGATGAGCAACGCCAACGCGGTGCCGAGTGAAACGGCGGGCCTGTCGCCGATGGCGCTGGACAACGAGGTGCTGCAAACGCTGCCGAACCAGGCGCTGGAGCAGATGGTGCGCCGCGCGATGCCGAAAGCCCCGCCGGCCGCCGCGCCACTGTCGCTCAACAACGGCAACTTCGTCGCTCGCCTGTCGATCCCGGCGAAGGTCGCCAGCCAGCAGAGCGGCATTCCGCATCAGCTGATCGTCGCGCAGGCGGCGCTGGAGTCCGGCTGGGGGCAGCGCGAGATCCCGACCTCAGACGGCACGCCGAGCTACAACCTGTTCGGCATCAAGGCCGGCGGCAGCTGGAACGGGCCGGTGACGGAGATCACCACCACCGAGTTCGAACAGGGCGCGGCGAAGAAGGTGAAGGCGAAGTTCCGCGTCTACGGTTCGTATGTCGAAGCGATTGCCGACTACGTCAAACTGCTGACCAACAACCCGCGCTATGCCGACGTGGCCGCCGCGCGCAGCCCGGAGCAGGCGGCGCATGCGCTGCAACGCGCCGGGTACGCCACCGATCCGCAGTACGCTAGCAAACTGGTCAGCGTGATTCAGCAGATGAAGAGCGCGGGGGAACAGGCGGTGAAAGCTTACACCCACGATCTGAAAGATTTGTTCTAAATCCCCGTCATTCTTGACGCCGCAGCGGCGTTGACTGCACAAGCTCGCCCCGGTCACTTGGCTTAACCAAGCGCCCGGGGACGCCCTTGCTTGTCGCCTTGCTGCGACGCCAATTATTTAGGGGATAGGCGGTAACGAAGGCTAGCTGGATGCTGACCGCGTTGCCGCTTTTTTTCCTCAAGTTCTTCTCATTTTGGCCGATAACCGAAACAGGCTGAGCGAACAGGCTCAGCAGCTCAATTAAGAACCCTGTGGGCCACCGGCGCCGCAGCATAAGGAATTCCGATGTCCAATAGCTTAATCAATACCGCGATGAGCGGGCTGAATGCGGCTCAGGTGGCGCTCAGTACCGTCAGCAACAACATCTCCAACTACAACGTGGCGGGCTACAACCGCCAGACCGCGATCCTGGCGCAGAACGGCGGCATGGCCACCATGAGCGGCTTTATCGGCAACGGCGTGACCGTCACCAGCGTTAACCGCGAGTACAACCAGTTCATCACCAACCAGCTGCGCGGCGCACAAAGCGCGTTCGGGGCGCAGAACGCCTATTACGAGAAGATTTCGCAGATCGACAATCTGTTGGCGAGCAAGACCAACCCGCTGTCGACCAACATGCAGGATTTCTTTACCAACCTGCAGAACCTGGTGAGCAACGCCGGTGACGACGCCGCGCGCCAGACGGTGCTGGGCAAGGCCAACGGCCTGGTGAACCAGTTCAACAACACCGATAAATTCCTGCGCGACATGGACAACGGCGTTAATCAGCAGATCAGCGATACGGCGCAGCAGATCAACAGCTACGGCCAGCAGATCGCGAAGCTGAACGATGAGATCACCCGTTTGCGCGGCAGCGCCGGCGGCGAACCGAATGCGTTGCTGGATCAGCGCGATCAGTTGGTCACCGAATTGAACCAACTGGTGGGCGTACAGGTCACGCAACAGGACGGCGACGCCTATACCGTCTCCTTCGCCAACGGCTTGACGCTGGTGCAGGGCAGCAATACGTATCAGGTGGAAGCCGTGCCTTCCAGCAGCGATCCTTCCCGTCTGACTATCGGCTATAACCGCGGCAACGGCGCCAGCGAAGTGCCGGAAGGCCAGATCACCAGCGGCACGCTGAGCGGCGTGCTGAAATTCCGCAGCGAAACGCTGGACGGCGTGCGCAATCAGCTGGGCCAGTTGGCGCTGGCGATGGCGGACAGCTTTAACCAACAGCATCGCGCCGGCTTCGATCTGAACGGTGACGCAGGCGGCGACTTCTTCAGCTTCAGCGGTGGCCGGGTGGTGGATAACACCCGCAACACCGGCGACGCGTCGCTGTCGGTTTCTTACACCGATACCGGCAAGGTGAAGGCTAACGATTATCGCGTTGAGTTCGACGGCAGCAACTGGCAGGTCAGCCGCCTGCCGGACAATGTGAAAGTCAACGCCACGCCGGGCACCAGCGCCGACGGCAAACCGACGCTGAACTTCGACGGGTTGGAAGTGAGCATCGACGGCAATGCGCAGGCCAAAGACAGCTTCACCGTGAAGCCGGTCAGCGACGTGGCGGGCAACCTGAAAGTGGCCATCACCGATTCGTCCAAGATCGCCGCCGCCGGTAAAGACGACAGCGGCCGCGGCGATAACGAGAACGCCAAGAAGCTGCTGGATCTGCAAACCAAAAACCTGGTGGACGGCAAGGCGACCCTGAGCGGCGCTTACGCCGGCATCGTCAGCGGCGTCGGCAACCAGACCGCCGCCGCCAAGGCCATCGCTACCTCGCAGGCCAAAATCGTCACGCAGCTGGGCGCGCAACAGCAGTCGATGTCCGGCGTCAACCTTGACGAAGAGTACGGTGAACTGCTGCGTTTTCAGCAGTACTACATGGCCAACGCGCAGGTGATTCAGACCGCCAGCTCGCTGTTCGACGCGCTGCTGAATATTCGTTGATTTCATTGTTAATCGGCGCCGATAACGGCGCCGGTCGCTCAGAGTAAGGAACCCACAGCATGCGCATGAGCACCAGCATGATGTACCAACAGAACATGAACGGCATCACGGGCAACCAGTCGCTGTTCATGAAGGCGGCCGAGCAGCTTTCCTCGGGCAAGCGGGTGATCAACCCGTCCGACGATCCGCTGGCGGCGTCGCGCGCGGTGATGTTGTCGCAGTCGCAGGCGGAAAACAGCCAGTACACCCTGGCGCGCACCTTCGCCCGTCAGAACGTGTCGATGGAAGAAACGGTATTGGCCGGCGCGACCTCCACCATCGCGGATATGAAGGCGTTGATCGTCAACGCCGGCGGCACCGAAAGCGATAACGATCGCCAGTCGCTGGCCACCCAACTGCAGGGGCTGAAAGATCAGCTGCTGAACCAGGCCAACAGCACCGACGGCAACGGCCGCTATATGTTCGGCGGATACGTGAACGACAAGGCGCCGTTCGTCGATAACGGCGGCACCGTCAGTTATCAGGGCGGGGACAAGACGGTTCAGCAGAAAGTGGACGCCAACCGCACCATGACCATCGGCCATACCGGCAACGCGGTGTTCATGTCGTTGACCAGCAATCCGAAGCCCGAGCCGGACGGCAGCGCGCCGGTCAGCAACGTATTCGAGAGCATCGATATTGCGCTGAACGCGTTGAAAACCCCGCTGCAGGGCGCCGATGAGGCCACCAAGCAGCAGGTGAACGATGCCTTGGCGAAAGCCAACCGCGGTCTGGACAACTCCTACAACAACGTGTTGAGCGTGCGCGCCGAGCTGGGCAGTCAGCTGCAGGAAATGGATCAGCTGGACAGCATCGGTAAAGAGCGTGACATGACCAACCAGATCCAGATGAGCGCGTTGACGGATGCCGATCTGGCCGAGTCTATCTCGTCTTATTTCATGCAGCAGGCAGCGCTGCAGGCGTCGTATAAAACCTTCAGCGATATGCAGGGCATGTCGCTGTTCCAGATGAATCGTTAAGAGCAATACCCCGTTGCCTGACCGCGACGGGTTTCCCTTTAGTGCGCTTAGAAAATGCCTTCTCCGTCTCGCGGGGAGGGAGGCTTCTTGAAACCGGGTGCACTCGTTTGGCGCGTCGCTCGTTCTCCCACTACTGACTGAGTGACGCGCCTTTTTTTCATCAGGAAAGAAATAATACGATTGTCACCCCTGTTTAATGCGCAATGGCATTATTGAAATCAGTGGCGGAATAATCGCGATGGATATTATTTTCCTGACGATAAATAGCGCTGCTATTTCTTTTTCTTCTCCACTTTCCATTTTCCGCCGTCGGCCGTCTCGGTAAACGAAACTCTAAATTTGTTGCTTTTCCAGTGGGTCAAACCGAATAACCGGCGTGCTTTGCGGTTGCTTTTCGCTTTAATCATGAACTCGCTCCTGTGGTTAGCAAAGGTCGATGCTGCGCCCTGCAGCCGGTAGGCGCCGGACGCATTTATTCAGGGTGTAAGTTATCTGTCGCGCATTTTACCCTGCGTGACTGCGTTATTTTTTATTTCCAATTGGGAGTCAGCGTTTTTATCGCCGCTGATGGCTAGCGTGGTACAAGCGATATTTCTGTTGCCGGGTCTATTCTAGGTCGGGGTTTTATTTATTCAAGCCGCCGGAGACATTTGAACCTTAATCCGGATAAAAGGCGTTTCTCAGGCTTTTGTCCCAAGAAAGCGTTTTTATTGCCATTTTGTCTCAGGCAGATAAGGGGGAAAGGGAGGGGCGTTGCAGGGGCTTAGAAGGTCATGCCGCCGATTACCGCCGCCAGTCGATCGAAGATTTCACCGAACAGATGTTCACAGAACGGCGCCAGCATCGGCATCATCATACCCAGCGTCATGATGCCGAAGGTCATGGTGACCGGGAAACCGATCACGAAGACCGACAGCTGCGGTGTCATGCGATTGAGCAGGCCGAGCGCCATGTTCAGCGTCAACAGCAGGCAGATCAGCGGCAGCGCCAGCATCATGCCGTTGATGAAAATCAGCGAGCCAACCTGGGTCAACACCAGGAAGCCATTGCCGTTCAGCGGCTGCGTTTGGATAGGCAGGGTATGGAAGCTGTCCGCCAGCAGTGAAATCAGCCACAGATGGCCGTCGAAGCTGAGGAACAGCAGCATCGCCAGCAGGTTAAGCAGGCGCGCCAGCACCGGCATGTTCGGGCCGCCGCTGGGATCGAAGAAGGTGGCGAACGACAGGCCCATCTGCATGCCGATCACTTCGCCCGCCAGGCGCACCGCCGCGAAGGCGAACTGCATGGTCAATCCCAGCGCCACGCCGATCAGAATCTGTTGAACCGCCAGCCACAGGCCGGCGGCGGAGAAGATCGGGATATTGCTGGCGGGCAGCGTCGGCGCGATCAGGATGACGATCAGCCCGCCAAGGCCGATTTTGACCTTTTTGCTGATTTGTTTTTCGCTGAATATCGGCGCGGTGCTGATCAGCGCCAGAATGCGCAGCAGCGGCCAAAAATAGTGGCTGAGCCAGACGGTGAGCTGGGCGCTGTCGAAGGTGAGCACGGTCAGCCGATCAGGGTGGGCAGGTTGCTGAACAGAGTGCGCATGTAGTCCAGCAACAGATTCAACATCCAGGGACCGGCGATGATGATGGTGGCCACCACCGCCAGAATTTTAGGGATGAACGACAGCGTCATTTCGTTGATCTGGGTGGCGGCCTGCAGCAGGCTGACGACCAGGCCGCTGATCAGCGCCGCCAGCAGCAGCGGGGCGGCCAGCGCCAGCGCGACTTTCATCGCTTCGGTGCCGAGCGCCATAACCGATTCAGGTGTCATCTCGCGTTCTCCGGTCAGGGGTTACGAATAGAAGCTCTGCGCCAGCGAGCCGAGCAGCAGCTGCCAGCCATCGACCAGCACGAACAGCATCAGCTTGAACGGCAGCGAGATGGTGGCGGGCGGCACCATCATCATCCCCAGCGCCATCAGCACGCTGGCGACCACCAGGTCGATAATCAGGAACGGAATGAACACCGTAAAGCCGATCTGGAAGGCGGTTTTCAGTTCGCTGGTGACGTAGGCGGGCAGCAGGATGCGCATCGGCACCGCCTCAGGGCCGGCCAGCGGCGGCTGATTGGCCAGTCTGGCGTACAGCGCGAGATCGGTTTCGCGCGTTTGGCGCAGCATGAATTCGCGCAGCGGCTGCGCGCCTTTATCCAGCGCGACTTCCAGCCCGATTTTGTCCTGGCTGAACGGCAGGTAGGCGTCCTGATAAACCTTGTCGAACACCGGCGACATGATGAAGAAGGTCAGGAACAACGCCAGCCCCAGCATCACCTGGTTCGGCGGCGCCGAAGGCGTGCCCAGCGCGTTGCGCAGCAGGCCGAGCACGATGATGATGCGGGTGAAGCTGGTCATCATCAGCAGCATGGCCGGCAGGAAGGTCAGCGAGGTCAACAGAACCAGCGTCTGCACCGGCAGCGACCAGCTTTGGCCGCCATTGGCCAGCGGCTGACTGATCAGCCCCGGCAGTTGTGCCAAAGCCGCCGGGCTGATGAACAGCAGGGCGGCAGGGAGCCAAACCGCCGGACGGCGGACGAGGGTATGAAGAGTCGAGGTCATGCCGATTTTTCCGGGCGTTTCAGAACTTTTTGCATCAGTTGGCGGAAGTCCGCCGGCGTCGCCACGTCGGCCGCGCCCTCGTCTTTCGGCGGGGCGGGCAGGGTGTGCAGCGGGGTGATCTGCTGGGCGGTGACGCCCAGTACCAGCAAGGTGTCATCGACTTCCACCACCACCACGCGCTCGCGCTGCCCGACCTGGCAACTGGCGCGCAGGTTGAGCAGTTTGTTGTTGCGCGCCTGCGGGGCGAAACCCAGCCGACGGAACAGCCAACCGGCCAGCAGGATCAGCAGCAGAATGCCGCCGAGCGCGCTGCTGACCTGCATCAACACCGAACCGGCCGGCAGGGCCGGCGCGGCGGGGGATTGGCTGCTTTGAACGGTTACGGGCGCCGCAACGGTCATCAGCGGCTCAGTCGACGCATGCGTTCGGACGGGGTGATAATGTCGGTGATGCGCACACCGAACTTGTCGGCCACCACCACCACTTCACCTTGTGCGATCAGGTAACCGTTGATCAGGATGTCCAGCGGCTCGCCGGCCAGGCCGTCCAGCGCCACCACCGAGCCTTGCGACAGGCGCAGCAGCTCTTTGATGGTCATCTTGGTGCGCCCCAGTTCCACGGTCAGCTTGACCGGAATATCCAGGATCAGGTCGATATCCTGCAGGCTGCCGAGCGCATCCTGAGCTTCCAGCGACTTGAACACCCCTTCGGTGCTCGCGCCGGATTTCTCTGTCGACTGCTGCTCGTTAAACGCATCAGCCCACAGATCGTCTACGGATTCCTTTCCTTCGCCAGACGGTTGCTTAGGATCACTCATTGGGCTGTTCCTCACTCAGAGCATTCAAAATAGGGTTAATCAAATGTTCAACACGCAGGGCATATTGCCCGTTTAACGTGCCGTATTGGCTGGTCAGAACCGGTACGCCGTCCACATGGGCGATCAGGCGTTCCGGCTTGTCTATCGGTAATACATCGCCCGGTTGCAGCTTCAGGACTTTCGACAGCCGCATCGGGATATCGACGAAGTTGGCGATCAGCTCCAGTTCGGAGTGCTGCACCTGCTTCACCAGCGTTTCGCGCCAGTGGCTGTCTTCCTGCCGCGAATTTTCCAGCGGCGGGTTGGTCAACAGCTCGCGCAGCGGTTCGATCATCGCGAACGGAATGCAGATGTTGAACTCGCCGGTCAGCGCGCCGATCTCTACCTGGAACGGCGTGGTGACCACGATGTCGTTCGGCGAGGTGGTGATGTTGGTGAACTTCACCTGCATTTCGGCACGCACGTACTCCACGTCGATCTTGTAGATGGCGCTCCAGGCGTCGCCATAGGCGTCCAGCGCCAGGCGCAGCATGCGTTTGATCACCCGCTGTTCGGTCGGGGTGAATTCGCGGCCTTCGACTTTGGTCGGGAAGCGGCCGTCGCCGCCGAACAGGTTGTCGACGGCGATGAACACCAGACTCGGCGCGAACACGAACAGGGCAGTGCCGCGCAGCGGATTCAAATGCACCAGGTTCAGGTTGGTCGGCACCGGCAGGTTGCGGGCGAACTCGTGATACGGCTGGATTTTGATCGGGCCGACGGTAATGTCCGGGCTGCGGCGCAGCAGGTTGAACAACCCCATGCGGAACTGCCGGGCAAAACGTTCGTTGATGATTTCCAGCGCGTGCAGGCGCTCGCGCACCACGCGGCGCTGGGTGTTCGGATCGTAAGGCTTAACCTCGCTCTCTTTGCCGACTATCGCTTCGGGTTCATCACCCGCGCTGTCGCCGTTGAGCAAGGCGTCGATCTCTGCCTGTGAAAGAATGCTATCGCCCATAGTGATTACCGCAGTATGAAGGCGGTGAACAGCACGTCGCTGACCACCTGCTTCGGTTGTCCCTTAACCAGCGGCGGGCTGAGCACGTCCTTAATCTGCGCCACCAGCTGTTGCTTCCCTTGTTCATTGGCCAGCTGGCCCGCTTCCTGACGGGAGAGCAGCATCAGCAAGCGGCTGCGCACTTCCGGCAGAAAATCGTTCAGCTGACGGCGGGTACTTTCGTCCGGCAGACGCAGCGTGAGGCCGATATACAGCACGCGATCCGGGTTGTTGTCCGGCGTCACCAGGTTGACGGTAAAGGTGTCGAGCGGCATGAACACCGGCGCGGCCGGCGGTTGCTGTTTGACGGCGGCCGGTTCGGCGCCGTTTTTATGCTGTTGCAGCAGCCACCAGCTGTAGCCCGCGGCGCCACAGGCGACGACGCTGATCAATACCAGCAGGATGACCAGAAGGGAGCGTTTCGGTGCTGCCGGAAGGGTGTTCTGAGACATAGCCAAATCTAATTCCTGTTGTTCCACCCGCAGCCTGCGAGGCGGCGGGCATGGCGCGCGGCAAAGCCGCACGCATGACATGTAAAGGTATTATCGCGTCTATCACGGCGTGCAATAGCCTGAATAGACGCGCAAATGGGTGCCAGCTTGGGCGTTTGCGGCGGCTCAGGCGAAAATATCGACGCCGTTGACCGCACTGGCCATGCGCTGCAGCGCCACCGGCGCGCTGACGCCGTCGGCGGCCGCAGCCTCACCGCCAGCATGTTCAGCATAGCTGGAACGCCCCTGGCCGTTGGACGCCTGCTGCTGCCCCTGTTGCCATTGCGGGGTGGACTCGCCGCCCACGCTGCTTTGCCCCAGGTTGATGCCGCTCTCCGCCAGCGCGTGACGCAGCTGCGGCATCGCTGCTTCCACCGCCGCGCGCACCTGACCGTGGGCGGAGGCAATGTGCAATTGCGCCTGCTGATCGTCCAGTTTCAGCGTGATCTGCAAGGCGCCCAGCTCCTGCGGGTGCAGGCGCAGCTCGGCACTTTGCTGGCCGTTGCGGTGGAACATCAGCACCTGTTGGTTCAACGCCTGCTGCCATTCCGGGCTGCCCAGCTGCGCGTTGAGCTGCGGCGTAGGCGGTGCGGTCACCAGTGCGCTGGCCGGTGCGGCCGTTTGCGTTGGGCTGGCGGTGGCCAGGGCGACGGCATGGTTGAGCGTCGGTTGCTGCTGCGCATCGCTCGCCGGCAGCGGCTGTGCGGTACTTGCGCGCTCACCGCTGGTCGGTTGCGGGAGCGCCGCCTTGGCATTATCGTCGCCGGTGGCCGGCGTTTTCGCCCCTGTCAGCGACGGAGCAGGGGATGCCGATGAACGCGCGGCGGTTTTATCACCGGCCGCCGCAATGTTCAGCAGGCCATTGCCGGGCAGCAGTGCAGTCGCCTCGTCAGCGTTTTCCACCGGCAGCGAACGTTGGCCTTCGGTCGGTTGCGCCTGGGCGACGAGCGCGGCCGGCAGCATGGCGTACAGCGCCTGCAGCGTTGCGGCATCCAGCTCTTTGGCGGCGGCGATCGGTGGTTGCGCCGGTTTGTCGCCGGCGGTGGGTGCCTCGGCTTCGGCGCCTTCAGGTGAAAGCGCATCGGCTGGGGTGGCCGGGTTCTGCAGCAGGCCGCCGCGCTCGCCGAAGGTGGCTAGCAGTTGATTGAGCTGGTTGCGGCTCAGGGCCGGGGCGCATTCCTCGTCCGCGCTCAGCGCGACCGGCGGCTGTTTGCCATCGGCGGCGGGCGCGAAACGTGCGCCGAGCAGCTGGGCGAAGGCCGACGACAACTGGCTCTCATCCAGCGCCGACGTCAGTTCGGCCAGGCCGCCGGCGTCGCCGGGTAAGGCCAGGCCGGGCAGGGCGTTCAGATTCATGGGTTGATATTCCTTTGTGCACTGCGTTGAGCGAACTCATCCATCAGTTTTTGATCCCGTTTGTTCTCCTGCTGCTGCTCCGCATTTAAGGCGCGGGTATGCAGGGTCTCGAAAGCGTTCAGCCGCTGTTGTTTGTCTTGCCATTGCTTCACCGCATGATCCACTTTCTGCCCCCACTGCAGCAGCTGCTGGCGGTGCTGGTCGATGGCCTGTTCCAGCGTGCCGATAAACTGCTGGTAGTTTTGCCAGCTAGAGCTGTCCATGCCGTCGCAAAGTGTATGATTCAGCTTCTGGCGGTATTCGTCCTGATAGTTGAGCAGCATCGACAGCTGTTGCTCTGCCGCCTGCTGCGCCTGCCGTACCTGGCCCAGCTGTTGCGCGGCCTGTTCCACCGCATCCTGCGCCAGATCTCGCAGGGTAATCAGGGGAGATTGTGATTTCATCGCTGTGCGCCTCTGGTGACGTTAAACAATCAACTGCTGCAGCTGTTGACAGGCTTCATCGTAGCCGCTGCGTTCAAAGATGCCCTGTTGCAGGTACGCTTCCATCTGCGGGTACAGCGTCATCGCTTTGTCCAGCAACGGATCGCTGCCGGCCGCGTAGGCGCCGACGCTGATCAGATCGCGGTTGCGCTGATAGCTGGCCAGCATCTGCTTGAAGGTGCGTACCCGGCGATAATGCTCTTCGTCGATCAGCGACGTCATGGCGCGGCTGATTGACGCTTCGATGTCGATAGCCGGGTAATGGCCGGCTTCCGCCAGGCGCCGGGACAGCACCACGTGGCCGTCGAGGATGGCGCGCGCCGAGTCGGCGATCGGGTCTTGCTGATCGTCCCCTTCGGTCAACACGGTGTAGAAGGCGGTAATGGAACCGCCGCCGCTGATGCCGTTGCCCGCGCGTTCCACCAGCGCAGGCAGTTTGGCGAAGACCGAAGGCGGATAGCCTTTGGTCGCCGGCGGTTCGCCGATGGCCAGGGCGATCTCACGCTGCGCCATGGCGTAGCGGGTAAGGGAGTCCATGATCAGCAACACGTGCTGCCCGCGATCGCGGAAATCTTCGGCGATGCGGGTGGCGTAGGCCGCCCCCTGCATGCGCAGCAACGGCGATACGTCCGCCGGCGCAGCGATCACCACCGAGCGCGCCCGGCCTTCGGCACCGAGAATGTTCTCGATAAAGTCTTTGACCTCGCGGCCGCGCTCGCCGATCAGGCCAACGACGATCACATCTGCCTGGGTATAACGGGCCATCATGCCGAGCAACACGCTCTTGCCGACGCCGGAACCGGCGAACAGGCCCATGCGCTGGCCGCGACCGACGGTCAGCAGACCGTTGATGGTGCGCACCCCCACGTCCAGCACCTGCTCGATCGGCGTGCGCTGCAAGGGGTTGAACGGCGCGGTGATCAGCGGCGCGCGGTAACCGGTTTCCGGTGAAGGCAGGCCGTCGAGCGGTTTGGCGCTGCCGTCCAGCACCCGTCCCAACAGGGCTGGGCCGAGCGGCAGCTGTTTGCCGGCGCTTTGGCCTTCCGGCGCGATGCGGGCGTAAACCCGCGCGCCCGGCACGATGCCTTCGACTTCTTCCAGCGGCATCAGGAACAGCCGCTGGCCGTTGAAGCCGACCACTTCGCTTTCCACTTCCTGCACTTCACCGGCGTCGTGCCGTTCGATGAGGCAGGTCGCGCCGAGCGGCAGCTGCAGGCCGGTAGCCTCCAGCACCAGCCCGGTGGCGCGGGTCAGGCGGCCGTAGCGGCGCACCGTCGGCGCGCGGGCGATGCGTTTTTCCAGCGTATCCAGAGAACTCAGCCAGCGGCCGAGACGCGCGGTCATCAGACTTCTCCCGGTGCCGCCAGGCGGCACAGTTCATGCCAGCGCGTCGCCAGGCTGGCGTCGAGATCGCCTTCCTCGGCGCTGACCTTGCAGCCGCCCGGATGCAGTTCGCCGTCCGCCAAAAGGCGCCAGCCGTGCAGGCTGAGGGTAACCCCCAACTGTTGCTCGACGCGGGGGTAGTCGTCCGGGTGGACCCGCAGCTGCGGCTTACCGTTGAACATCGGCTCCTGCTGGATCAGCTGTTGGATCTGCGCGAGCAGGGCGGTGCCGTCGCACACCGGCGGCTGGCCCAGCACCTGTTTGGCGGCGGTCAACGCCAGCTGCATCAACCGTGAAGCGATCACGCTGTCGAGCGCGTCCAGCGTGTGCTGGAATTCGGTAACCAACTGCTGCCAGTGGGCGGTCAGCGGCTGTTGCTGCTGCTGCGCTTCCAGCAGCCCTTGCTGACGGCCTTCTTCCAGACCGGACTGAAAACCGGCTTCATAGCCTTTTTGCTGGCCGTCGGCATAGCCCAACTGCTGGCCCTGTTGCTCAGCCTGCAGCCGCAGCGTCGCCAGCTGCTGTTGCAATTCGGCCTGCGCGTCCGGCGACGGATCGCTTTGTTCGAGATCCGGCAGCGGCGGCAGGTCGAACGCCGGTTTCTGTTCACCCAAATCGTTGAGCGACCAGGGCTGCCAGGGCAGGGTGTTAATGCGATCAGACATAGGTGTCCTCGCCGCCGCCAATGATCATTTCGCCGGTTTCCGCCAGGCGTCTTACTACCAACAGGATGGCTTTCTGCTCGTTCTCCACCTGCGACATGCGCACCGGCCCACGGTTGGCCAGATCGTCGCGCAGGATGTCGGCGGCGCGTTGCGACATGTTCTTGAGGAACTTCTCGCGCAGCGGCTGTTCGGCGCCTTTCAATGCGATCAGCAGCGACTCGCCTTCCACTTCCTGCAGCAGACGCTGGATGCTGCGATCGTCGACTTCCACCAGGTTTTCGAACAGGAACATCTCGTCGATGATCTTCTGCGCCAGCTCGCCGTCGTATTCGCGCATCGCGTCGATGACCGCTTCTTCCTGCTGGGTTTTCATCAGGTTGATGATCTCGGCGGCGGTGCGCACCCCGCCCATTTTGCTGCGCTTGAGGTTCTGGCCGTCGAGCAGGTTGTTCAGCACTTCGGTCAGCTCCGCCAACGCCGCCGGCTGCACGCCGCCGAAGGTGGCGATACGCAGCATCACGTCGTTGCGCAGACGTTCGTCGAACAGGGCCAGGATATCCGCCGCCTGGCCGCGTTTGAGGTGCACCAGAATAGTGGCGATGATCTGCGGGTGTTCGTCGCGGATCAGATCGGCAGCGCTCTGCGGCTCCATAAAGTTGAGCGTTTCCATGCCGGTGGTGGTCTCGCGCGATTCGAGAATGTCTTCCAGCAGGCTGGCGGCGCGCTCTTCGCCCAGGGCCTTGACCAGCACCGAGCGCAGATAGTCGCTGGCGTTGACGCTCAGCGCCGCGTATTGCTCGGCGTCGTCTTCAAACTCGGTCAGTACTTCGCCGAGCTGTTTGTGCGAAACCTGGCTCATGCCGGCCATGGTGCCGCTCAGCAGCTGTACTTCGCGCGAGGAGAGGTGCTTGAACACCTCCGCCGCGCGATCTTCACCCAGCGTCATCAGCAAGATGGCGCTTTTGTCGGTTCCGGTCAGGCTCATATCTCGTTACTCATCCATTGGCGGATTACCAGAGCGACCACGCGTGGGTCTTTATCAGCCAGATCGCGGATCCGCTGGCTCTGGACTTCTGCGCTGACGCGCTGCTGCGATTTACGACGCTGCGCCAGCTCCTCGTTGCTCGGTTTGCCGCTGTCGGCCGGTTTGGCGGCAGGGGCATTGGCGGCGGCGATGGCGGCCTGTTGCGCCGCCTGGCGCTGTTGCAGCTGTGGCCGCACCAGTTTGCGCCACAGCAGCCAGGCCACCAGCAGCACCAGCAGATAGCGGCCCGCGTCGATCAGGCGATCGATAAACGACTGGCTTTGCCAGAACGGCAGTTCGCCACCGGTCACCTGACTGTCGGTAAACGGCGTGTTGACCACGTTCAGGGTATCGCCACGGCTGCTGGAGTAGCCCATCGCTTCACGCACCAGCGCTTCGATCTGCGCCAACTGCTCTTTGCTCATCGGCTGCGGTTTGCCGTCTTTATCTACGCCGAGGTAGTTGACTACCACGGCGACCGACAGACGCTGCACGGTGCCGGCTTTTTGCTGGGTGTGGCGAATGGTGCGGTCGAGTTCGTAGTTGGTGGTCGCGTCGCGACGGGTATTTTGCGGTACGCCGTTGGCCGCCGCGCTGCGGGTGGTTGCGGCGTTTTGCGCGGTGGCATTGTTGCCTGCGGCGTTGGCCGGCTTGGCGGTCTCAATCGGCGCGGTGGCCGGTGCGCTTGGCTGATTGGACAGCGCGCCTGGCACGCCGCCCACCTGTGGCCCGCCGATCTGCTCGCTCAGGCTGGTTTGCTGAGAGCGAATAGCGGCTTTGTCAGGCTGTTGGTTAGGTTGGTACTGTTCATCGGTTTGTTCGCGCGTGGCGAAGTCGATCTGCGCCGTGACCTGCGCGCGCACGTTGGCGCTGCCGACCACCGGGGCGAGGATCGCCTCGATGCGGCGCTGGAAGCCATTTTCCACTTCGTTGGCGTATTTCAGCTGCGAGGCGTTGAGATCGCGCCCGGTGCCGTCGGACTGCGTCAGCAGGCGGCCAGCCTGGTCGACCACGGTCACGTTGCCCGGCGGCAGGCCGGCGACGCTGCTCGACACCATATAAACGATGGCGTTGATCTGGCCGTCGTCCAGCGCACGGCCGGGTTGCAGGGTCAGCGTCACCGACGCGGAAGGGGATTTCTGTTCGCGTACGAACAGCGAAGGTTTCGGCAACGCCAGGTGAACGCGGGCGTTTTGCACCGGCCCCAGCGACTCGATGGTGCGCGACAGCTCGCCTTCAAGGGCGCGCTGATAGTTGATCTGCTCGCTGAACTGGCTGATGCCGAATTTTTCCTGATCCAGCAGTTCGAAACCGACGGCGCCGCCTTTCGGCAGCCCTTGCTGCGCGAGGCGCAGACGGGTTTCATGCACTTTTTCCGCCGGGATCAGCAGCGCTGCGCCATTTTCGGCAAAGCGATAAGGGATATTCATCTGCGTCAGCTGGGTGACGATGGCGCCGCCGTCGCGGTCGTTCAGATTGCTGTACAGCACGCGGTAGTCGGGGCTTTTCACCCACAACAGCAGCGCGACGACGATCGCGATCGCGGCGGAAGCGGCGACCAGCAACGGAATTTTCGGGTTGGCGCGCAGACGATTCCAGATGGCTTGCAGGCCGTTGTCGCGGCTTTCGCCGGCGGTTATCGAAGCACTCATTTTAGGTCTCGTCCTTCAATGGCGCTCACGATCCCGTATGGGCCGCTGAGCAGCTCCCTGCCAGGCTGATGAACGGTATGGTTAGCGTTGTGTGACAAAACAGACTCCCTGATACACATATCTTCTAAATAGCGGCGCTCCCATTTCTGGGCAGGCCATTATTCGCCTTATCAGACGATTCCGATTGCCCGATAAGCCGGGTTTTTTGCAGTTAATTAACCGCTTTAGGTCTGAAAACGCTGTGCTAGGGTGTGCATCATTGGAGAAGTGCAGGGTGAAAACGTCACCCGGCGAGACGAGATGATTGAGGATCAGATGGCGATTCAGGGCATTGAAGGGGTACTGCAGCAGATGCAGACCATGGCAGTTCAGGCCGGCAAGATGGGGCAGAATGCGGCGCCGCAGGGCGTCAGCTTCGCCAGCGAACTGACCGCGGCGCTCGGCAAGATCAGCGAGACCCAGCAAACGGCGCGCAAACAGGCGCAGGATTTCGAACTGGGCGTGCCGGGCATCAGCCTGAACGATGTGATGGTCGATCTGCAGAAATCGTCGGTGTCTTTACAGCTGGGCGTACAGGTGCGCAACAAGCTGGTGGCGGCCTACCAGGATATTATGAATATGCCGGTGTGATGAACGTGCCGATCATTTTTCAGTGAAATTTGGGTCGGCGCTGTTACCCTATAGCGACGGTCATTTATCGGGATAGGATGATGTACAAATCGCTGTATCTTGCTCTGGGTATCATGGCGTTGTCTGGATGCGCCGGGCAAAACGATGACTATTCATCGGCACAAAAAAATGCGGCTCATCAGGACGCCGGCAAAGAATGGAAAGCGTTTGTCGCGCCACTGTCGGTGAAAACGCAGTCGCCCGGCGAGCGAGAAATGAAACGCGCTGCCCGGCAATACTGAAGTCACGACTTCAGCCAATAGGCAAAAAAAACCAGCTATCGAAATAGCTGGCTGAAGGTGCGATAAAACATTTATGTATGTGATGTAGGAGCGTCGACGCCCGCTCGAAGTGGTGCCGACGCGGTTATCATATTTGTTATGTTATAACAAATCAATGCTGCTGTGCGTTTGCTTCAGCCTGCCAATTCTGCGATCCGCTCGCGGGCGTTCGCCAACCCCTGAGCGAGGCCGTGCGGTTTCATATCCAGCCCTTCGGCATAGATAAACTGCACGTCGCCGATCCCCATCAGCCCCATCACCGAGCGCAGGTACGGCGTCACGGCGTCGGTCGGCTGGCCGGCGTGTACGCCGCCGCGTGAACTGAATACCAGCGCATTGACGCCCTCGACCAACCCGACCGGGTAGGTGGCGGTATAGTTGAACGTTACCCGGGCGCGGGCCACCAGATCGAACCAGTTTTTCAGCTGGGTTGGTACATTGAGGTTGTACATTGGTGCCCCGATCAGCAGCATATCGCTCCCTTTCAGTTCGGCAATCAGCCGATCGGAAAGCGCCACCGCCGCTTTGGCGCGTTGACTGGTGTTTTCTGCGCCTCGCAGCGCATCGAACAGCTCGCCGTCCAATACCGGCAGATCCAAGGCCGTCAAATCGTGTTCGACGATCTGATCTTCATATCCTTTGGCCCGACGCGCCGCCAGATAGTGGTCAATCAGGTTATTGGTCTGCGAGTCGTTTCCCATAATGCTGGATTTGAGTACCAGTATTTTTTTCATGCTGTTGTCCTCTGACGGTAATCTGTGGTTTTCACCGGGACTCCGGAATGACTGCAGGTTACCATTGCCTGATTCTCACCAGTGGTGATAGGTTTTCACTTGATTGATTCCAATTTGGAAGCATTAAGATGAAAAGCGATCTCAGCGCACTGCCGGCGTTTGTTGCCGTAGCGGAAGGCGGCAGTTTTGCCGCCGCCGCAGAAAAACTGCATCTGACACGTTCTGCGGTCAGCAAAATCGTGTCGCGTCTGGAGGCGCGGCTGGGCGTGATGTTGTTTATGCGCACGACGCGCAGCCTGAGCCTGACGGATGAAGGGGCGTTGTACTACGAGCACTGCCGGCAGGCGTTGGCGAACGTTCAGGCGGCGGAAAACCAGTTGGACAGTGGCAAGATGCAGGTCCGAGGCCGGCTCAGGATCTCGATGCCGGTGTTGTTCGGCCATCTGTGCATTGCACCCTTGATGACGGCACTGGCGAATGAGCATCCCTTACTGACGCTGGAAATTTCGTTCAACGACCGCAGGATCGATCTGATCGATGAGGGGTTCGATCTGGCGGTTCGCATCGGCGAACTGGCGGACAGCGGCAGTTTGGTTGCCCGGCGCTTGGGCGAACACGGCATGCTGCTGTGCGCCTCGCCCGACTACCTGCGGCGCAGTGGTGAACCGAGCACGCTGGACGCGTTAAGCCAACACCAGGCGGTGGGGTATCTGCACGCCGGCGCCGTGTTGCCCTGGCAACTTCGCGGCGAAAACGGTGAGCTGCAGTCGTTCAGGCCACCGGCCAAGATGATGATGGATGACATGCAGGGGATCGTCGATGCCGTTTCCGCCGGAGCCGGTATTGCCTGGCTGCCGGAGTGGCTGGTACGCGAGCGGCTGATGGCAGGGACGCTGGTGGAAATCATGCGCGGTGGATCCAGCCTCAGTTTTCCGGTGAATGCCGTGTGGCCCTATATGCCTTACCAGCCGCTCAAGGTGCGGCTGGCGGTGGAAAAACTGGTGGCGGAGCTACCGGGGAAATTGGCGCTTGTGGCACCACCGGTATTGCCGTGCTAATGGCCGGTGTCGCAACCGACAAGGAATGGGCGCTAATCTACCGAATAGAGGGGCGAAAACGGTGCTGTCAGGCTTATTGAATACGCAGGTGACCGTTTATTATAGCCTGATTAGTAGGGTTATTATTCGAGGCAGGTCAATGAGCACGAAAAGCGAATCCAGATGGCGTCTGATCAGTATTTTAATGCTGACGGTACTTGCCGTATTAATTGGCGTTCTGGTTAAACTGGACTGAAGTCTGACCAGGCGATAAAAAGCCTGGCCGTTTTATTGTGCGGCAAGTAAACGCATCATGTCTTCTTCATACAACAATACCAACAGCCACAGCCCCAACAACGTGATTGCTAGAGAAAATAATCGCTTTTCATTACGCATCATTTATTTCGCTCTTCGGCGGATGAACGTTGCGTAGCGTATCTCGGCGGTGTGACAATCGTTAGGGATCTGTGTCAAATAAAGCCATTTTGTTACGCGTCTATTTAGGTTTCTCCGGCGACCAGCGACTCAATGCCTTGAGAGCCGGGTTCCATAATCCTTTGATGACCGCGAATAGCGGTAGGGGCGAAACCGAAACGTTTGCGAAAACGTTCGGCGAAACGTGATGCGCTTTCATAGCCGACATGTTGCGCAATGGCGGAGATCGGCCAGTCGGTCGACTGCAGCAGGGCCAGCGCGCTACTCATGCGCACGTCGATCATCAGATTACGCAATGCGGTATTTTCCATCGACAGTTTGCGGCGCAGCATCACTTCACTCATCGACAGGCTCTCCGCCACTTTGGCCGCCGTCCAAATGCTGTGCGGATCGGTTGCCAGGCAGCGACGCACGCGTTGGGTGAGGTCTTTGGCTTCGTTGTGGATGAAGCGAATGCCGAACTGGGCCAGCCACAGCAGAATTTCCAGCATTTTGTGCCGCACGATGATGGTGGGAAACCGCTGCCGGAGCGCCAGCGCCAGGCTGGTCGTCTCAAAACTGTGCTTCAGGGCGCAGGGCAGGTTGCGCAGCGCCAGGACGGCATCGAACGGCATTGGCGTCGGCGCTTCCTCAGCCGGAGGCTGAATCGTGAGCAGCCGTGGATCGCAGGTCAGCAACTGGCAGCTGAAAACACCTTCTGCGGATGGGCCATTAATAATATCCACCGTTTGCCCCCCGTCGATAATCAACAGCTCGCCGGCATGAGCCACCACCTCGTGTTGTTGCCAGCGTACGCGCTTATGGCCTTGTTGTATCAGATACAGATGTGGTTGCTCAAAATAGACTGAAGGGAATAATAATTCAGTATGCTGAATGATGTGCGCTGAGGCGCCAATTCCTGGACAGAGATTAATTGTACGTTCCATCGATATTCATTTCGCAGCCATTATCTGAGAATATCTTTACGCTTTGATCCGCGTTGGAGCAACATTTTTCCATGGGCCGTGAAACACAGCGGCGTGTTTTATCTATCAAAAATCAATTTCCTGCTGAACAGAAAACGTCCGTGTCGGGATAATGTTTATCCATTAAAGTGAGAGCCAGGCTCGAAGCGCGCATTTTACCAATTACCCATAAACTGAATAATTCAAATGCCATAGATTAATATCCTAACGTAACCCGAGAGTAATAGCGCATAGTGCTATTTAATCCATTTTCGTCAGTATTGTCGATCTTATCGGACCTGTGGTTCCCCCAGCAACAGCGCACGATCATGAAACTGGCCGTAGGTATTGTTGACCACGTTCTGGCGCGTGGACTGTTCGATCAGCATCTTCAGCTCATCCATCCGCTGCTGTAACAGACGTTTGAGCTCGGTTTCGTTGTCGAGGATCTGTTGCAGCTTATTGCGCAGCATTTCCTGCAGCGCCATTGACGGGCCGGCTTGCCCGGTGAAGGCGGCGGTTTTTTCCACCGCCGTCACGTAAGCGAATTCGAGCTCGACGAGCTCCTCCCAGCGCCCGGTTTGCGCCAGCGCGATCATCTGGCTGCTCAGGCTATAAATTTGTTGATAAGCGGCTAACAGCTGCTGTTGACGTTCCATTACATGGCGTCCTGCGAAGGTTGGTAGTTAGGGCCAATCTGGCGCCAGGCGTCGGCGATGTTTTCCAGCAGTTTGACCACTTCGGCGATCGCCGCTTCGTCGTTGTGCAGGTTGGCCTGCATCAGCCGACGCTTCATATAGTCGTACAACGCCGCCAGGTTTTCGGCGATCTCGCCGCCCTGCTGAGGATCGAGGCCGCTTTTCAGACCGTTGTCGATGATGTTGATGGCTTTGGACAGCGCCATACCTTTGCCGGCGATATCGCCCTGGTTCATCAGGATGCGTGCGCGAAGCAGGGCGCTGAGCGCCCCGTCGAACAACATCACGATTAACTGGTGCGGGCTGGCGCTCATGGCGCCGCTTTCCAGACTGACCTGTGCATAGGCCTGAGTGCCGCTACGGTTATACATGCTGTTTTCTTTACCTTGTTAAAGGGTTACTTGAACTGTTGAGCCAAATAGTTACTGGTGCCGTTCATTTTCGACATCATGGTATCCAGCTGAACGAACTGTTGTTTATAACGATCGATGGTGTTCTGAATGCTGGCGGTGACCGTGGTGATCTGGCTGTTCAGGCGATCGAGGTTGGTGTTGATGCTCTTGGTCGAGTTCTCGATGATGCCGCCGGATTTGATGTAGCTTTGGATCTGGTTGTGGATCTCGGTGGCCATGCCGGTGTCTTTGCCGTTGCCGACGAAGAAGTTGCTGACCTGATCCGGCTTCTCATCCATCGCTTTCTTCAGCTTGGCGCTGTCGATTTCCAGCTTGCCGGTTTTGGTGTTGGTGGAAATACCGAGGTTGCCCAGGCCTTTCAAATCCGGGTTATCCTGGGCTGCGCTCAGGGCGCTTTTGATCGACGACTGAACGCCGCGCAGGGTGTTGTCGCCCAGCAGCGGACCGTTGCTGGGGTTTGGCGCTTCGCCGGTTTTCACCGGGGTGAACTTGGACAGTGCGTTGAAGGTGTCCAGCAGTGAGTTATAGCTATCGACCCACTCTTTGATTTTGTCGGTGGTGCCGGCGGTGTTGGCGCTGATCACCAGGTGCTGCGGTTCATCGGTTTTGGTTTTGGTTTTCAAATCGATGGTAACGCCCTGCAGGGCATCGCTGATCGAGTTGGTGCTGCGCTTGATGGCTGTGCCGTTCACCATCAGCTCCGCATCCTGCGGCGCGACCGTCTGCTTCATGGCAGTGGTGGTGCCGCGGGTGGCGTTGTAGTTCAGGATATCGCCCAGCTTATCGTCGTTATCGACCTGGAGGGAAATCTTGTTGTTTTCGCCGGTGGTGGAGGAGCTGATCGCCAGCTGATAGTCGTTGTCGCCGACGCGCATGATGCTGGCGGTGACGCCGGCTTTGGCGCCGTTGATGGCGTCGCGCATCTCAAGCAGAGAGGTTTGATCGTCGCTGAGCGGGATCTTGGTTTCTTTCGGCGGGTTGCCGGCGGTGATGGTCAGAGAGCGGTTGGTGATGCCTTCTTTACCTAATTTTTCGCCTTGATCGCTGACTTTCGCCTGCGTGGTCAGGGTTTGCGCCTGCGCCAGTTTGTTCACTTCCACCACGTAGTTGCCCGGTACCGCCTTGGCGTTGGTGGTGATTTTAAAGGCGTCATGTTCGGTGGCGGTAGTCGCCTTGAAGAAGTCCTCTTTCGCCATCTCCTTGCTGAGGTTGTCGAACTTTTCCAATGCGCCTTTGAGCGTGCCGTAACCGGTCAGCTGGGCGTTATAGCTGGATTGCTTGGTGGTGTAGGGGGTCAGGCGCTGTTGTTCCGCCTTGGTCAGCTTATCCAGCAGGCCGTTGAGGTCGAGTCCTGAGCCGAGACCTAATGAACTGATCGTTGCCATGAGTAATTCTCCTTGATGATGACTTTATTCGCTTTACGCGTTATCGGCCCAGTGATGAAAAAGTTTACCGAAAAAAGCAAAAAACCGATGGCGCAATAGAGGAGGGAAAAACCACGTTATTTCTGCCATTGCCGCAGACGCAAAAAATTTTAAAAAATTGCTAAAGGTTGTTAGGGGAGGGCCGATACCTGAGGGGACGGTGGTTGACGCCGTGGGCAAATAAGCCCGAACCTTTTAACTGTGTTGCGAAGAACGCAACTGACTCGTAAGGAAAGCAAACAATGGCACAAGTAATCAACACTAACAGCCTGTCGCTGATGGCGCAGAACAACCTGAACAAATCTCAGTCTTCTCTGGGCACTGCGATTGAGCGTCTGTCTTCCGGTCTGCGTATCAACAGCGCGAAAGACGATGCTGCGGGTCAGGCGATCTCCAACCGTTTCACCGCGAACATCAAAGGCCTGACTCAGGCTTCCCGTAACGCCAACGACGGTATCTCTCTGGCGCAGACCACTGAAGGCGCACTGAACGAAGTTAACGACAACCTGCAGAACATCCGTCGTCTGACCGTACAGGCGCAGAACGGTTCTAACTCCAGCAGCGACCTGAAATCCATCCAGGACGAAATCACCGAGCGCATGTCGGAAATCAACCGTATCTCCGCGCAGACTGACTTCAACGGCGTGAAAGTGCTGAGCAGCGATCAGAAACTGACCATCCAGGTTGGCGCTAACGACGGTGAAACTATCGACATCAACCTGCAGAAAATCGACTCCACTAAACTGGGTCTGGATGGCTTCGACGTTACTACTAAAGGCCCTACTGCGGGTTCCGCGATTGCTACCGGCGCTCACATCAAAGCTGCTACCGGTGAAGACGTTGTTTACGATGCTGCCACTGCGAAAAGCGGTTTGGCTGACGGTAAGGCGCTGATCTCTGGTAAAGGTGCAGATGGTAAAGATGCGATGTTTGTCGAAACTACCGACAAAACTACCGGTGCTAAAACTTACGCTGCAGCCTCTGTAGACAAAGACGGTAAAGTAACCGAAGGCACTGCCGTCACCATGAAAAACCCACTGGATACCCTGGACAAAGCGCTGGCACAGGTTGACGGCCTGCGTTCTTCCCTGGGTGCGGTACAGAACCGTTTCGATTCTGTTATCAACAACCTGAACAGCACCGTGAACAACCTGTCCGCCTCTCAGTCCCGTATTCAGGATGCTGACTACGCGACCGAAGTGTCCAACATGAGCCGTGCCAACATCCTGCAACAGGCTGGCACCTCTGTTCTGGCACAGGCTAACCAGTCTACTCAGAACGTTCTGTCCCTGCTGCGTTAATCGTCTCTCCCGATTAACTGTCGCAAAGAAACCCCGCTTCGGCGGGGTTTTTTTATGCTCGCGCACCGCGCTGTTATTACATGGCGCAAATAAAGCCTGTTTTGTGCGACTGTTCAGCCGATTGGCATTTCGCCCCCTACGCATAATAGCGCTGACTCTCTTATCCGCAGGTTTAAGACATAGTGAGCGATCTGTATACCGCCGAAGGCGTGATGGACAAAAATTCTCTCTGGCTGCGCTACGTGCCGTTAGTGCGCCACGAGGCGTTGCGCCTGCAGGTCAGGCTGCCCGCCAGCGTGGAGCTTGACGACCTGCTGCAGGCCGGGGGAATCGGGCTATTGAACGCCGTTGAGCGTTATGACGCCCTACAGGGAACCGCCTTTACCACCTATGCGGTGCAGCGCATTCGCGGCGCGATGCTCGACGAGCTGCGCAGCCGCGACTGGGTGCCGCGCAGCGTGCGACGCCATGCGCGTGAGGTCGCGCAGGTGATGCGGCAACTGGAACAGCGTTACGGCCGCCCGGCGAGCGAGACGGAAGTGGCGCAGACGCTGAATATCTCGCTGGATGAGTACCGTCAAATTCTGTTGGACACCAATAACAGCCAGCTTTTCTCCTACGACGAATGGCGCGAGGAGCATGGCGAAAACGCGGAACCGATGCTGGAAGGGCATGAAGAGGCCAACCCGCTGCATCACCTGTTGGAAGGCAGCCTGCGCCAGCGGGTGATCGACGCCATCGAGGCGTTGCCGGAGCGCGAAAAAATGGTGCTGACGCTGTATTACCAGGAAGAGTTGAATCTCAAAGAGATCGGCGCCGTGCTGGACGTCGGGGAGTCCCGCGTCAGCCAACTGCACAGTCAGGCGATCAAACGGCTGCGTGCGCGGCTGGCGAACGATACCTGACGGCGACCCGCCGCCCCTCAACTCGATGACTCATGCGACAATCGGACTGCCCTTTATGCCAGGAATACTGTTGAAGAAACGGCCGCTTAGCCGTTACCTGAAAGACTACAAGCACAGCCAGACCCATTGCTCCCAGTGCGGCAAACTGTTGGACCGCATGGCGCTGGTGTTTCGCGGCAAGATTATCAATAAAGAAGCCATCGCGCGCATGGATCAGCCGATCGACGATGCGGTCTGGCAAAACGTGCAGCACGAGCTGACCGCGCTGTGCCGCTTTTGCAGCGAGATCTCCTGCAACAGCCACCCGAGCTATTTCGACATCATGGCGTTCAAGCAGTATCTGTTCGAACAGACCGAGATGAGCCACAGCACCATCCGTGAGTATGTAGTGCGGCTGCGCCGGCTGGACGAAATGCTGGTGGCGCGCAACTATCCGGCGGATAAATTCGCCAGCAGCGCCAGCCATCAGCGCATCATCGACGATCTGCCTACCGCGGCGCACAATAACTACCGCATTGCGCTGCGCAAATACGATCAGTATCTCGCCTGGCAGCGCAGCTACTGAGACTTTTCCCCGGCCGTTGGGCCGGGGCCTGCTGTTTCCCCCGTGATAAAGGATGATTATTCAGTTCACATCTGCTAAATCTATCGGTTATCAGATGTTGATATTCGATTCCCTGGGGGGAAGTAGTGAACCTGCAACAACAACTGGCGCAATTTCCGCGTCTGGATCTGGTTGGCACCGCCACACCGCTCGAAAAGCTGTCCCGTCTCTCCGATTACCTCGGCCGCGAAATCTACCTCAAACGTGACGATGTCACTCCAATGGCCATGGGTGGCAACAAGCTGAGAAAGCTCGAGTTTCTGGCCGCCGACGCGCTGCGACAAGGCGCCGATACGCTGGTCACCGCCGGCGCCATTCAATCCAACCACGTGCGCCAGACGGCGGCGGTGGCGGCGAAACTCGGCCTGCACTGCGTCGCGCTGCTGGAAAACCCTATCGACACCCGCGCGGAAAACTACCTGACCAACGGCAACCGCCTGTTGCTCGGCCTGTTCAACGCCGAGGTGGTGATGTGCGAAGCGCTGCACGATCCGCAGCAACAGCTGGCGGAACTGGCGACGCGCCTTGAGGCGCAGGGGTTCCGGCCTTACGTGGTGCCGGTGGGTGGTTCCAATGCCCTGGGCGCGCTGGGATACGTGCAGTGCGCATTGGAAATTGCCGAACAGAGCCAACGCAGCAACGTGGCGTTCAGTTCTGTGGTGGTGGCGTCCGGCAGCGCCGGCACTCACGCCGGGCTGGCGGTGGGGTTGCAACAGCTGCTGCCGGAAACCGAGTTGATCGGCGTGACGGTCTCGCGCACCGTGATCGATCAACTGCCGAAGGTGGAGCAGATCCAGAAAGCCCTGGCTTGTTCGCTGAATATCGACGAGCTGGCGCCGATCGCGCTGTGGGACGATTATTTCGCGCCGCAGTACGGCATGCCGAACGAAGAGGGCATGGCGGCGGTTCAGCTGCTGGCGCAGCAAGAGGGCGTGTTGCTGGATCCGGTATACACCGGCAAAGCGATGGCCGGTTTGATCGACGGCATCGCCCAGCGGCGCTTCCGCGATGAGGGCCCTATTCTGTTCGTTCACACCGGTGGTGCGCCGGCGCTGTTCGCCTACCATCCGCAGGTGTAAAAACCGCTTGTTATTCCATTTTGAACTATATTTATAAAGTTATATTCCTTTATGCGGGCGGTCGCACTGTTAAAGTGCTGATATCAAAAAAGATAAATAACACACAGGGGTGTTTATGATGTTTGCGAAAGTTCGTCGTCAATGGTTGTTGGGCGTGGTGGGTATTGCGTTGGCCGCCGGTGTGACGACTCAAACCTACGCCGCTGATAACCTGCTGCAGCAGGTGAAACAGCGCGGCACGCTGATCGTCGGGCTGGAAGGCACCTATCCGCCGTTCAGCTTCCAGGGTGAAGACGGCAAGTTGACCGGTTTTGAAGTGGATTTCGCCAACGCGCTGGCGGAACATCTGGGCGTGAAAGCCAAGCTGAACCCGACCAAGTGGGACGGCATGCTGGCGTCGTTGGACTCGAAACGTATCGACGTGGTTATCAACCAGGTGACGCTCTCCGATGAGCGCAAGAAGAAATATGACTTCTCCACTCCGTATACCGTTTCCGGTATTCAGGCGCTGGTGAAAAAGGGCAACGAAGGCACCATCACCAAGCCGGAGGACCTGAAGGGCAAGAAGGTCGGCGTTGGCCTGGGCACCAACTATGAGCAATGGCTGCGCGAGAACGTGCAGGGCGTAGACGTGCGCACCTACGACGACGATCCGACCAAGTATCAGGATCTGCGCGTTGGCCGCATCAACGCCATTCTGGTGGATCGCCTGGCGGCGCTGGATCTGGTGAAGAAAACCGGCGATACGCTGGCGGTAGCCGGCCCGGCGTTCTCTCGCCAGGAATCCGGCGTGGCGCTGCGCAAGAACAACCCAGAGCTGCTGGCCGCGATTGACCAGGCGATCGCCGAGATGCAAAAAGACGGCACGCTGGCGAAGATCTCCGAGAAATGGTTTGGCGCGGACGTAACTAAATAATGCACGAAAGTATTCAACTGGCGCTGGATTCAGCGCCATTTTTATTGAAGGGCGCAATACTGACGCTTCAGCTCAGCCTGGGCGGTATGGCGTTGGGGTTGCTGCTCGGTTTTCTGCTGGCGCTGATGCGTCTTTCACCGCTTTGGCCGCTGTCGTGGCTGTCGCGTATCTACGTGTCGCTGTTCCGCGGTACGCCGTTGATCGCCCAACTGTTTATGATCTATTACGGTCTGCCGCAGTTCGGCATCGAGTTCGATCCCTTCCCGG
The DNA here is from genome assembly GCF_008011855.1 of Serratia bockelmannii. Classification (GTDB taxonomy): domain Bacteria; phylum Pseudomonadota; class Gammaproteobacteria; order Enterobacterales; family Enterobacteriaceae; genus Serratia; species Serratia bockelmannii. The sequence continues at coordinate 721,274 of NZ_VOUX01000033.1, read as the reverse complement.
CGGCGCTGATTGGCCTGTCGCTCAATACCGCCGCCTACACCTCGGAAACGCTGCGTGCGGCGATTTCGTCGATCGACAAAGGGCAGTGGGAAGCCGCCGCCAGCATCGGCATGACCCGTTGGCAAACCCTGCGTCGGGTGATCCTGCCGCAGGCGGCGCGCACCGCCTTGCCGCCGCTGGGCAACAGCTTTATCGGCCTGGTGAAAGACACCTCGCTGGCCGCCACCATACAGGTGCCGGAACTGTTCCGCCAGGCGCAGCTGATCACCTCGCGCACGCTGGAAGTGTTCACCATGTACCTGGCGGCATCGCTGATTTATTGGGTGATGGCAACCCTGCTTTCCGCGCTGCAAAACCGTCTGGAAGCCCACGTTAATCGCCAGGATCAGGAGTAGCGCATGAGTGCCATTGAAGTTAAGCAATTGACCAAGCAGTTCAAGGGTCAGACGGTGCTGCATGGGATCGATCTGGCGGTGGACGCCGGCGAAGTGGTGGCGATCATCGGGCCGAGCGGTTCGGGGAAAACCACCTTGTTGCGCTGCATCAACCTGCTGGAGGAGCCGGATTCCGGCACCATTCGCGTCGGCGATATCCTGATCGACGGCAGCAAGCCGCTGAGCAAACAGAAAAATCAGGTGCGGGCGCTGCGTCAGCAGGTCGGTTTCGTGTTCCAGAACTTCAACCTGTTCCCGCACCGTTCGGTGCTGGAAAACATCATCGAAGGGCCGGTTATCGTTAAAGGCGAGGCGAAAGCCAGCGCGGAACAGCGCGCCCGCGCGTTGCTGGCCAAGGTGGGCCTGAGCGGCAAAGAGCAGGCTTATCCACGTCGACTGTCCGGCGGGCAGCAGCAGCGGGTGGCTATCGCGCGCGCGCTGGCGATGCAGCCGGAGGTGATTTTGTTCGATGAGCCGACGTCGGCGCTCGATCCCGAGCTGGTGGGGGAAGTGCTCAATACCATGCGCTCACTGGCGGAAGAGAAACGCACTATGGTGATCGTCACGCATGAGATGAGCTTCGCCCGCGACGTGGCCGACCGGGTTATCTTTATGGATCACGGCCGCATCGTCGAACAGGGCCCGGCCAAAGCGCTGTTCGCCAATCCGCAGCATCAGCGCACCCAGCAATTCCTCGACAAGTTCCGGAATCAATAAGGCGTCGGGGGCGTTTCCCCCGACCGCATTCACTCCGCTTTCAACCATTCGTTTCGCGCGGCGGCGAGAAATCCGCTGCGGCTGCCGTATCCCGGATATTGCCGAACCCGAGAGTCAATGCGTCTCGTAGCGCTCTGACGCGGCTTTCAAACAGAATAATCCGTCTATGTTGTTATCGTCCAAGAGCGACGCCCCACCCTGTAAGGATAATAAGGCGCTAACGGCTGATCGGCCTGCGGACAATAAAAAACCCTGCACGAGTGCAGGGTTTGCGTAGCGGTGAGCCAATCAGGCGGCCATGCATGGCCGCCTTGGCGATGCGTTAACCGATGGTCATCAGGCTGGCGTTACCGCCGGCGGCGGCGGTGTTGACGCTCAGCGAACGTTCGATCAGCAGGCGTTCCAACAGGATGTTGGTTTCACCGTGGGCGAAGCCCTGCACCGAAACGATGGCGCCGCCGCGCTGCGCGATCTGCTCGCACAGGGTGCGCAGCTGGTCGGCATCGCCGTGGTAGATGGCGGCGTCGAACTCGACCTTATCCTGCTGCCAGTCTTTGCTGAAGGCGATGCGCGCCTGCACATCGTTCGGCAAGCGGCGGAACAGATTGCGCTGCAGTTCCGCTTCCGGCCACAGCACGCAGCTGCCAACCGCCAGCACGGCGGCCAGCTGGGTCAGCGCGTCGGTTTCGTTATCCGCCAGGCACAGCACGCGTTCACGCGGCAACAGGGCATAGGTATTGCGCTCGCCGGTTGGGCCCGGCAGCGGGCGTACGGTGCCGCCCTGGCCCAGTTCCGCATAGCGCTGCGCCAATGCCGCCAGTTCGCCGTGTTGGCTGGTGACCGCCCATTTCTCCAGCGATTGCAGCGCACCCAGCAGCTGCGGCCGTGCGGTGGCTTCCATCGGGCGCTCTTCGTCCTGACGGTGCAGCGTACGTTGCAGCGCGTCGTCCGGGCGGTTGGCCAGCAGACGGTACAGGTACAGCGGACCGCCGGCTTTCGGGCCGGTGCCTGACAGGCCTTCGCCGCCGAACGGCTGCACGCCGACCACTGCGCCGACCATGTTGCGGTTGACGTACAGGTTGCCGACCTTGGCACGTTCGGTCACCCGGGCGATGGTTTCATCGATACGGGTGTGAATGCCCAGCGTCAGGCCATAACCGGCGGCGTTGATCTGATCGACCAGCGCGTCCAGATTGTTGCGCTGGAAGCGCACCACGTGCAACACCGGGCCGAAGATCTCTTTCTGCAGCTCGTCGAAGCTGTCGAGCTCGATCAGCGTCGGCTTGATGAAGGTGCCGCGCGCCCACTCTTTCTCATCCTGCGCGCTGCCTTTGGCGGCCTGGTAGACCTTGCGGCCTTTGGCACGCATCGCTTGGATGTGGCGTTCGATGCCGGTTTTGGCTTCGGCGTCGATCACCGGGCCCACGTCGGTCGACAGGCGCTCCGGATTGCCCATGCGGCATTCGGCCATCGCGCCGCGCAGCATTTGCAGCGTGTGCTCGGCCACGTCTTCCTGAATGCACAGGATTCGCAGCGCGGAGCAGCGTTGGCCGGCGCTGTCGAAGGCGGAGGCCACTACGTCAGTCACCACCTGTTCGGTCAGGGCGGAGGAGTCGACGATCATGGCGTTCAGGCCGCCGGTTTCGGCGATCAGCGGCGTCGGACGGCCTTGAGGATCCAGACGGCCGGCGATGCTGCGCTGCAGAATGCCGGCGACGTCGGTGGAGCCGGTAAACATCACGCCGCGGACGCGGGCGTCGTTAACCAGCGTCGAGCCGACGGTTTCACCCTGGCCCGGCAGCAGCTGCAGCACGCCTTGCGGAATGCCGGCTTCCAGCAGGATACGCACCGCCTGCGCGGCCACCAGCGGCGTTTGTTCGGCCGGTTTGGCCAGCACGCTGTTGCCCGCCGCCAGCGCGGCGGCGATTTGGCCGGTGAAGATCGCCAGCGGGAAGTTCCACGGGCTGATGCAGACCACCGGGCCCAGCGGGCGGTGGCTGTCGTTGGCGAAGTCGTCGCGCACCTGGCCGGCGTAGTAGTGCAGGAAGTCGACCGCTTCGCGCACTTCGGCGATGGCGTTGTTGAAGGTTTTACCCGCTTCACGCACCAGAATGCCCAGCAGGCTTTGCAGCTGGCTTTCCATCAGTTCGGCGGCGCGTTCGAGGATCGCGGCGCGCTCCGTCGGCGGCGTAGCGAACCAGATTGGGCCGGCGGCCGCGGCGGCGTCGAGCGCACGGCTGACTTCGCCTTCGGTGGCTTCACGCACGTAGCCGACCACATCGCCTGGCTCTGCCGGGTTGATCACCGGCTGCTCGACGCCCTGATCCAACTCGGCATCGATGATAGGTTCCGCGCGCCATGGATGGCTAGCGCTGGTGAGCAGGGCACTGGAGAGTGAGGCCAGACGCTGTTCGTTGGACAGATCCAGGCCGCTGGAGTTGGTACGTTTCTCGCCATACAGCTCGCGCGGCAGCGGAATGCGCGGATGCGGCAGACCAATCTGGCCTTCGCTGGCCGCCAGCGCTTCCACGGCGCTGACCGGATCGGCCACCAGCTCGTCGAGCGGCAGGGTGGCGTCGGCGATGCGGTTGACGAACGAGGTGTTGGCGCCGTTTTCCAGCAGGCGGCGCACCAGGTAAGCCAGCAGCGTTTCATGGGTGCCGACCGGTGCATAGATGCGGCAAGGGCGGTTCAGTTTGCCGTCGGCCACTTTGCCCACTACCTGTTCGTACAACGGTTCACCCATGCCGTGCAGGCATTGGAACTCATACTGGCCAGGATAGTAGTTATTGCCGGCCAGGTGATAGATGGCGCTCAGCGTATGGGCGTTGTGGGTCGCGAACTGCGGATAAATCAGGTTCGGCACCGACAGCAGCTTGCGGGCGCAGGCCAGGTAGGATACGTCGGTGTACACCTTGCGGGTGTAAACCGGATAACCTTCCAGGCCATCCATTTGGGCGCGTTTGATTTCGCTGTCCCAGTAAGCGCCTTTCACCAGACGGATCATCAGGCGACGGCGGCTGCGTTGCGCCATGTCGATCACCGCGTCGATGGCGAACGGGCAACGTTTTTGGTAGGCCTGGATCACGAAACCGATGCCGTTCCAGCCGGCCAACTGCGGCTCGAAGCACAGCTTCTCCAGCAGATCGAGCGAGATTTCCAGTCGGTCGGCCTCTTCGGCATCGATGTTGATGCCGATATCATACTGGCGTGCCTGCAGGGTCAGCGACAGCAGGCGCGGGTAAAGCTCTTCCATCACGCGTTCGTACTGCGCGCGGCTGTAGCGCGGGTGCAGGGCGGACAATTTGATGGAGATGCCGGGGCCTTCATAGATGCCGCGGCCGTTGGAGGCTTTGCCGATGGCGTGGATCGCCTGCTGGTAGGAAACCAGGTAGGCCTGGGCGTCGGCCTCGGTCAGGGCGGCTTCGCCCAGCATGTCGTAGGAGTAGCGGAAACCTTTTTCTTCCAGCTTGCGCGCGTTGGCCAGCGCCTCGGCGATGGTTTCGCCGGTCACGAACTGTTCGCCCATCAGGCGCATCGCCATGTCCACGCCTTTGCGGATCAGCGGCTCGCCGCTCTTGCCGATAATGCGGTTCAGCGAGCGGGACAGATTGGCTTCGTTATGGGTCGACACCAGCTTGCCGGTGAACAGCAGGCCCCAGGTGGCGGCGTTGACGAACAGCGACGGGCTGCGCCCGAGGTGCGAATGCCAGTTGCCGTTGCTGATCTTGTCGCGGATCAGGGCATCGCGGGTCGGTTTGTCCGGAATGCGCAGCAGCGCTTCCGCCAGGCACATCAGCGCTACGCCTTCCTGCGAGGAGAGGGAGAACTCTTGCAGCAGGCCTTGCACCATGCCGGCGCGGCCGTTTGCACTTTTTTGGTTACGCAACTTCTCGGCGATGCCGTAGGCCATTTTGTGAGTAGCCTGAGCCAGATCGGCAGGTAATCGCGCCTGTTCGAGCAACATCGGCACCGCTTCGGTCTCCGGGCGACGATAGGCGGCGGTGATGGCGGCGCGGGTCACCGATTGCGGCAGAATTTGTTCGGCGAAATCGAGGAATGGCTGGTGTGACTCTTCCTGCGCTTGCGGCATAATGTCGTCCGCTTCAGGCTGGCCCGCAGCGGCCAGCGCTGGAATTTCAGGAATATCGGTACCGCTCTCGAGACGCTCGAGGTAATTAAAGATGGCCTGCTTGATGAGCCAGTGCGGCGTGCGATCGATGCGCTGCGCGGCGCTCTTGATCCGGTCGCGTGTTGCCTCGTCGAGTTTCACGCCCATTGTGGTAGTGCCCATGCCTATCCAACTCCTGTGTTTAGAACCTATCCCATCAGGCTAGACAAACAGCAGGCTGGAAAGCCTGTTGGGATAGGTTCGTGTGATGTGTGGTGTCAAGAATGCAGACAATATCCTGCATGTTGCAACTTTGTGCAACCTTGTTAAATCAGGCGGATGAACGAAGTGTGAGTTTCATCGATTTTTTAACACAGGCAGTTGGCACGAATGTTGCGTTATTGAGCGAACGCGGCGGGGTTTATTACGCCGCAGGCGCTTTACCTTGCGGTATATGAGGGTAATAGCAGGGTGCAACTCATTTTGTTTGTCGTGAGTGCAACCTTTGAGCCCGGTAAATGTGACGCAGGGTAAACTTTGTGTAACTTTGTTGTTAAATATCTTGTTGGTTGATGAAAGGCTCATCTAGGATAACCGACGGTCAACAATTACGGGCAGAAACTATTTTACCTGCACTTGCTCGCAGGCTGCGCCACGTTCCGGCGCGGCGGCCAGTGAAATGCATTGCGCGTGGGTTTACCGGCGCCGGCTTGGCCGGAGCGAAACGCGAATAATAATGAAAGTGGAGAATTAAATGACAATGAGCACACCTATGCTGGTGACCTTCCTGGTGTACATTTTCGGGATGGTGCTGATCGGCCTGCTTGCCTACCGGGCAACCAACAACTTTGATGACTATATTCTCGGCGGTCGCAGTTTGGGCAGCGTGGTGACCGCGCTGTCCGCCGGCGCTTCCGACATGAGCGGCTGGTTGCTGATGGGCCTGCCGGGCGCCATCTTCCTCTCCGGCATCTCCGAAAGCTGGATCGCCATCGGCCTGACCATTGGCGCTTACCTGAACTGGAAGCTGGTGGCAGGAAGGCTGCGCGTACATACCGAAGCCAACAACAACGCCCTGACGCTGCCGGACTATTTCACCAGCCGCTTTGAAGACAACAGCAAGTTGCTGCGGGTGATCTCGGCCATCGTCATCCTGGTGTTCTTCACCATTTACTGCGCCTCCGGCATCGTGGCCGGCGCGCGCCTGTTCGAAAGCACCTTCGGCATGAGCTACGAAACCGCCCTGTGGGCCGGCGCCGCAGCGACCATCCTCTACACCTTTATCGGCGGTTTCCTGGCGGTGAGCTGGACCGACACCGTGCAGGCCAGCCTGATGATTTTCGCGCTGATCCTGACGCCGGTGATCGTGATCTTCGCCGTCGGCGGCATCGATACCTCGATGCTGGTGATCCAGGCGCAGAACCCGGCCAACCTCGACATGCTGAAGGGCTTGAACTTCGTCGCCATCCTGTCGCTGCTGGGTTGGGGCCTGGGCTATTTCGGCCAGCCGCACATCCTGGCGCGTTTCATGGCGGCGGATTCTCACCGCACCATCCGCAGCGCGCGTCGCATCAGCATGACCTGGATGATCCTGTGCCTGGCCGGCACCATCGCCGTCGGTTTCTTCGGCATTGCTTACTTCGCCAATAACCCGGATCAAGCCGGTAACGTGTCGCAGAACGGCGAACGCGTGTTCATTGAACTGGCGATGTTGTTGTTCAACCCTTGGGTGGCGGGCGTGCTGCTGTCGGCGATTCTGGCGGCGGTCATGAGTACCCTGAGCTGCCAGCTGCTGGTGTGCTCCAGTGCGATCACTGAAGACCTGTACAAGGCATTTCTGCGCAAAGGCGCCAGCCAGCGTGAGCTGGTATGGGTCGGCCGCGTGATGGTGCTGGTGGTGGCGTTGATCGCCATCGCGCTGGCGGCCAACCCGGAAAACCGCGTACTGGGCCTGGTGAGCTATGCCTGGGCCGGTTTCGGCGCCGCCTTTGGCCCGGTTGTGCTGATTTCGGTGATGTGGTCGCGCATGACCCGCAACGGCGCGCTGGCCGGGATGCTGGTCGGTGCGGTGACGGTGATCGTCTGGAAACAGTATGAATGGCTGGGCCTGTATGAAATCATCCCGGGCTTTATTCTGGGCTGTTTCGCCATCGTGGTTGTGAGCCTGATGGGCCGCCAGCCTTCCTCCACCATGACCGAACGTTTCGATCAGGCGGAAGCCGAGTACAAAACGGTATAACGCCGTTCGATGTCAGTCAGCAAGGGGCGCGCAGAGCGCCCCTTCTTTTTGCCTGTTCGCCACTGTCACTCAACTGTAACACCTGGCGACATTTGATTAGAAAAAATCACGCTTGCGCCTCTTGTATTTCTTCTTGGCAGAATGATAATCACTCTCGTTGTATTTTACGTTTCTTTACAGAGTTGCCGCCGCTCATTTCGAGTCAGTTTTCTCTGCCGCCGCGGTCTATTCAGGGGTGATTATTTATGTTCGTTCCCTTTCTTATCATGTTCCGCGAGGGGCTGGAGGCTGCGCTGATTGTCAGCCTGATCGCCAGCTACCTGAAACGCACGCAGCGCAGCCAATGGCTCGGTACGGTGTGGATCGGCGTGATTGTCGCCGCGGCGCTGTGTCTGGCGCTCGGCATCTTCATCAATGAGACCACCGGCGAGTTCCCGCAAAAACAGCAGGAGCTGTTTGAAGGCATCGTGGCGGTGGTGGCGGTGCTGATCCTCACCTATATGGTGTTTTGGATGCGTAAGGTGTCCAAATCGGTCAAGGTGCATCTGGAAGGCGCGATCGATCAGGCGCTTAACGCTGGCAAAGGGCAGGGTTGGGCGCTGGTGGCGATGGTGTTCTTCGCCGTAGCGCGTGAAGGGCTGGAGTCGGTGTTCTTCCTGTTGGCGGCGTTTCAGCAAGACGTGGGCGCCGCGGCGCCGATCGGTGCGGTGCTCGGTCTGGTGGCCGCCATCGTGCTGGGTATGATGATTTACTGGGGCGGGGTGAAGCTGCACCTGGCCAAATTCTTCAAATGGACCAGCCTGTTCATTCTGTTCGTCGCCGCAGGCCTGGCCGCCGGGGCGATCCGCGCCTTCCACGAAGCCGGTCTGTGGAACCATTTCCAGGACATCGCCTTCGATTTCAGCAGCACCCTGTCGACCCATTCGCTGTTCGGTACTCTGCTGGAAGGCATTCTCGGCTATCAGGAAGCCCCAACGGTCAGCGAAGTGGCGGTCTACTTCCTGTATCTGATCCCGGCGCTGATTTTCTTTTTCCTGCCGCAGCGCGCGGAGCCGGCAGCGGCCCCGGCGCAACGTAAAATCAATCATTAATGTTTAATAGGGAATCTCGTATGTCTACTCCGTTATTTCGCCGCAAGGCGTTGCACGCAGCATTACTGGCTATCCCGGCGTTTGCGCTGAGCATCGACGCCTTGGCGGCGGACGTGCCGCAGGTCAAGGTCACGGTCAACGACAAGCAGTGCGAACCGATGCAGCTGACGGTCCCGGCCGGCAAGACGCAGTTTGTGGTGCACAACACCAGCCAGAAAAACGTCGAATGGGAAATCCTGAAAGGGGTGATGGTGGTGGAAGAGCGCGAGAACATCGCGCCGGGTTTCACCCAGAAAATGACCGCCACGCTGGAAGCGGGCGAATATGACATGACCTGCGGGCTGCTGAGCAATCCGAAAGGCAAACTGACCGTCACCGCAGCGGCCAACGGCGCGACCGAGGGCAAACCGAGCGCGCTGGATCTGGTTGGCCCGATCGCCGAATACAAAGTCTACGTCACCAAAGAAGTCGATGGGCTGGTGAAACAGACCAAGCTGTTCACCGACGCGGTGAAGGCCGGTAACGTGGAGCAGGCGCGCAAGCTGTACGCGCCGACCCGCCAGCACTATGAGCGCATTGAGCCGATCGCCGAGCTGTTCTCCGATCTGGACGGCAGCATCGATGCCCGCGAAGACGACTACGAGAAGAAAGCGGCGGATCCTAACTTCACCGGTTTCCACCGCCTCGAGAAGGCGCTGTTTGCCGACAACTCGACCAAAGACATGGGCAAATATGCCGATCGTCTGTATCACGACACCGTTGAGCTTCAAAAACGCGTGAGTGAACTGACCTTCCCGCCGAGCAAAGTGGTGGGCGGCGCAGCCGGGCTGATCGAAGAGGTGGCGGCCAGCAAGATCAGCGGTGAAGAAGACCGCTACAGCCGCACCGATCTGTGGGACTTCCAGGCCAACGTCGACGGTGCGCAGAAGATAGTCAACCTGCTGCGCCCGCTGCTGGTCAAGGCCAATAAGCCGCTGCTGGACAAGATCGACGCCAACTTCAAAACCGTGGACACCATCTTGGCGAAGTACCAAACCAAAGACGGCTATGAGTCCTATGAGAAGCTGACCGATGCCGATCGCAATGCGTTGAAAGGGCCGATCACCACGCTGGCGGAAGATCTTTCCCAACTGCGCGGCGTGTTGGGCCTGGACTGAGGCATACGGTTATGAGCAACAAGGCAGGCCCGCACAGCGGGCCGCATCCGCACTCTCAGGGGGCGGCATCGCCTTCGCGGCGTCGTTTGCTGCAAGGGTTGGGGCTGGGCGCGCTGGCGCTGGGCGGCACCCGCCTGGCGCAGGCGGCGGGCAACGCGGCGGAGCCGTTGGCGACGCCGCAGGATGAGCGCTGGCAGAAACAGCCGTTTTATGGCCGCCATCAGGCTGGGGTGCTGACCCCGCAACAGGCGGCGATGATGCTGGTGGCGTTCGATGTGCTGGCGACCAGCAAAGCGGATCTGGAGCGCCTGTTCCGGCTGCTGACCGATCGCATCGCCTTCCTGACCCACGGCGGCAAGGCGCCGGAGGTGGACGCCAAGCTGCCGCCGCTCGATTCCGGCATCATGGGGCCGGAGATTTACCCGGACAACCTGACCATCACCGTCTCGGTCGGCGCATCGCTGTTTGATGAACGCTTTGGTCTGCAGGCGCACAAGCCGCTGAAATTGCAGAAAATGACCCGTTTCCCCAACGATGCGTTGGACGCCGGGCTTTGCCACGGCGATCTGCTGCTGCAGATCTGCGCCAACACCAATGAAACCGCTCTCCACGCGCTGCGCGATATCATCAAGCACTCTCCGGATCTGCTCAGCGTGCGCTGGAAGCGGGAAGGGTTCATCTCCGCGCACGCCGCGCGCAGCAAAGGCAAAGAGACGCCGATTAACCTGTTGGGTTTCAAAGACGGCACCGCCAACCCGAAAACCGACGACAAACCGCTGATGGATAAAGTGGTGTGGGTCGGCGACAGCGTCGGTGAACCGGCGTGGACGGCGGGCGGCAGCTATCAGGCGGCGCGCATTATTCGTTTCCGCGTCGAGTTTTGGGATCGCACGCCGCTGCAAGAGCAGGAAACCATCTTCGGCCGCGAGAAGCACAGCGGGGCGCCGCTGGGCATGAAGCATGAACATGACGAGCCGAATTACGCGAACGATCCCGACGGCAAGGTGATCCCGATGGATGCGCACATCCGGCTGGCTAACCCGCGCACGCCGGAAAGCCAAAGCAACCTGATGCTGCGGCGCGGCTACAGTTATTCCCTTGGCGTCTCCAATGCCGGGCAGCTGGAAATGGGGCTACTGTTCGTCTGCTATCAGGCCGATCTGGAGAAAGGCTTCCTGACGGTGCAAAAAAGGCTGAACGGCGAAGCGCTGGAGGAATACATCAAGCCGATTGGCGGCGGATATTTCTTCGTCTTGCCGGGCGTGAAAGAGGGCGGCGATTATCTGGCCAGCGGCCTGCTCAAGGCCTGAAGCCGGAATGACGAGGTGGGATCGCCTGCCTCGTTTTACCTGCCGTACGAGAGATTGAGCGTCGAAAGTCAATTCGACACCAGGCCTATGGATTAAAAAGTTTTCACCGCCCGCACTTTTAAACTGCGCAAAATTTAATCAGGAAACCAAAGTGTCATTCGCGGTATTTAATTGCAATTAATTGATATTTATAGATTATAAATTCTTGTGGAATGACGTGTCGTGCGTGATATAGTGTTTTAGCGATAACTAAAAACAAAGCATATAAAATTTTTTTACATTTTAGTAACGCGACCGGATTGAATGTCATTATACTGTAATCATCTGGCGGTAGTTTTCACAGGGTGCACAGCTTGAAGCTGTAAATATCACTGCGGGGATCGCTAATGGTAAAGTCCTTGGTTGGGCTGGAAAGAAAAAATAACACATCTCCCCTGATTTCTCGTTGTAACGAGGGTTCTCTCTCCGACTCTCTTTTACCGGCAACTCCGCACTCTTATCGCTACCGAATCTCATCGCTTTTTACTCCACGTTTATTGATGCAGTCCGCGTTGTCCCGTGAAGACACGGCGCTTAAGCGTTGCCGTCGATTCACCTTGTCCCTTGGCTCTTATTGGCTCGGAGGAGGCCAAAACCTAATACGTGTGTGAAACATAATCGCGCGGCCTGGCCGTTGCGGTAGGTGAAACAAACTGTAAGGTGCCACTATGGGTAGACAGAAAGCAGTGATCAAAGCACGTCGTGAAGCGAAACGCGTTATTCGTCGTGACGCTCGTAGTCATCGCCAGCTGGAAGAAGAGTCTGTGACCTCGCTGGTGCAAATGGGGGGAGTCGAGTCTATCGGCATGGCGCGAGACAAGCGCGATAGCTCACCCATCGAGGCTAGAACCGAAGCTCAGGGTCATTACTTATCAGCCATAGAGAATAAGCAGCTGATCTTCGCCACCGGCGAAGCGGGCTGTGGCAAAACATTCATCAGCGCCGCCAAGGCGGCGGAGGCGCTGATCCATAAAGAGGTGGATCGGATTATCGTTACCCGTCCTGTTTTGCAGGCGGATGAAGACCTCGGTTTCTTGCCGGGGGATATCTCCGAGAAGTTCGCGCCTTATTTCCGCCCGGTGTATGACATTCTGGTGCGCCGTTTAGGATCTTCCTTTATGCAGTACTGCCTGCGGCCGGAAATCGGCAAGGTGGAGATTGCGCCGTTCGCTTATATGCGCGGGCGCACCTTCGAAAATGCGGTCGTTATCCTGGATGAAGCCCAGAACGTGACCGCCAGCCAGATGAAAATGTTCCTGACCCGCCTGGGCGAAAACGTGACGGTTATCGTTAACGGCGACGTGACCCAGTGCGACTTGCCGCGCGGCGTGAAATCCGGTCTCAGCGACGCGCTGGAGCGCTTCGAAGAGGACGAGATGATCGGCGTTATCCGCTTTGAAAAACAGGACTGCGTACGCTCCGCTTTGTGCCAGCGCACGCTCAACGCTTACAGTTAACCTATCCGCTAATGGAAAGGCCGCTTCGGCGGCCTTTTTTATCGCCCCTCATTTATCATTTCGTTTAACCTTTGTGTAAATTATTGTGGTTTTCTGTATAGATTTTCGTTGAGTTAGCGTTAATGATTAATGGGTTCCAGATTGGCGCGCAATTTGCCTGTGCCGCCAAAAGGACATTATCTGGGGTGTGCGCCGCGCGGCGCATAGCGTGTGGGTTCCTTGATGCGATTCAAACATGAAATACATCATTCTGATTTTGCTTATTTTATGCGTCGTCTATGTGCATTACCGCGGACGGGTGCGCTACAACGTGTGGCGACAGCTGTCTGACCATTCTACCTTTACTGCACCGCTGAACGTTTTCATGTATCTGTTTTCCCGTGTGCCGACTACGCCGTACCTGAAGCCGGAGCAGTTCCCTGAGTTGGCGGTACTGCGGGAGAACTGGGAAACCATCCGCGACGAAGGACAGAAGCTGATGGAGATCCAGCAGATCAAGGCGTCCGATCAATTCAACGACGCCGGTTTCAACTCATTCTTCAAGACTGGTTGGAAACGCTTTTATCTTAAATGGTATGAAGACAGCCATCCTTCCGCCATGACCCTGTGCCCGCAGACCACGGAACTGCTGCGCAGCCTGCCTTCGGTCAAGGCGGCGATGTTCGCCGAACTGCCGGACGGCAGCCGGTTGCCGCGCCACCGCGATCCTTACGCCGGTTCGCTGCGTTATCACCTGGGGCTGATTACTCCCAACGATGACCGCTGCTTCATTGAGGTGGACGGCGAACGCTACAGCTGGCGCGACGGTGAAGGCGTGATGTTCGATGAAACCTATCTGCACTATGCGGAAAATCAGAGCGGGCAGAATCGTCTGATCCTGTTCTGCGACATCGAACGGCCGATGCGCTACCGCTGGGCACAGGCGGTGAACCACTGGCTGGGGCGCAATCTGATGAGCGCCGCCACCGCGCCGAACGAAGAGGGCGATCGCACCGGCGGCGTCAACAAGATGTTCAAATACATCTATGCGATACGCCGGGTGGGGAAACGCTTGAAGGCCTGGAACCGCACCGGTTATTACATCATCAAGTGGATTTTGTTCGGGGGGATCGCCGCGGCGATATTCTTCTCGGTATAACGAAGGCAGGGGCGCACAGAGTGCGCCCCTTTTTGATCAGGCGAAGATAGTCATCATGTAGGCGGCGAACAGCGCCAGGTGGGCGGTGCCGTTCAGCACGTTGGTGCGTCCGGTCGAGAACGACAGCTGGCACAGCAGCAGCACCGTCAGCATCACCACGATATGCGGCGTTTGCAGGCCGAAGATCAGCGTCTGCCCGGTCAGGGTGGCGATGATGGTCACCGCCGGCACGGTCAGGGAGATGGTCGCCAGCACCGAACCGAAGAACAGGTTCATGGCGCGTTGCACCTGATTGTTCAACACGGCGCGCAGCGCGCCCAGACCTTCCGGCGACAGGATCAACAGCGCCACCAGGAAACCGGTGAACTGCGCCGGTGCATTCATCTTGGTCAGCAGGCCTTCCAGCGGATTGGCGTTGAACTTGGTGACGGCGATAACCGCGATCAGGTGCACGATGAGCCAGGCGGCGTGCCAGGCGCTGCTGTGCGAAGAGGGCTTGCCGTGATGCGGATCGCCATCGTCGTCTTCATGCTCGTACACGAACAGGCTCTGATGGGTTTTGGTCTGGATCACCAGGAACACGCCATACATGGCGGCGGAGATCAACGCCACCAGCAGCGCTTGCCCGGTGCTGAAGTTGCCGCCAGGCAGCGCGCTCGGGAACACCAGCACGATCACCGCCAACGGGAAAATCGCCATCAGATACTGTTTGATGCCGCCGAGGTTGACGTACTGGGTGGCGAACTTGCGCCCGCCGAGCAGCAGCGCGAAACCGACCAGGCCGGCGGAAACGATCATAATGATGGAATACAGCGTGTCGCGCATCAGCGCCGGTGCGGCGTCGCCGGTGGCCATCAGCGCGGAAATCAGGCTGACCTCGAGGATCACCACCGACAAACTGAGGATCAGCGAGCCATAGGGTTCGCCCAATCGGTGGGCCAGCACGTCGGCGTGGCGCACCACGCTGAAGGCGCTGCTGAGGATCCCCACCAGCGCGAGAATATTGATGCCGACGATTAGCGGAAAGTTATCGGTGCTACCCCATAGATTTAACACCACCAGCGCGGCGATAGGGAAGATCAGAGAGTATTCGGTGTGGCGAGATTTGGTGGATCGGCCAGGATCGTGTTGCGACTTCATGAGGGTGGCACTCCTTCTCAAACAGCGTAGCCCGTCAGCGCCGGTTGCCGTGATACGGCAACTCTGCGTTTCCAGTAGGTATTTTATATTAGGATACACCCACGGCGCCGGTGTGATGTTGTTTTTATCTGAGAAAGCAATTGCTTGCTTTATGTGATCAGGGTAGCAAAAAAACCGCACGGGGTGCGGTTTTATTTACTTACTTTTACGCAATAACGTCAAGTTTTAACGTTAGATTTGAGAAAAGTCATGTTTACTTGTTTAGTACTCGGTTAATCAAGGAAAATGAGACGATCAGTCGTCAATGTTATCCATGATTTCATGCCGTTTATTGTGGTAACCCTCTTCATTTAGCCCCTCACGCCAGTAAGGCACAGCATAAAGACGATTACGATCGCATTGACGTTCACGGCGTAGGTAGCGGCGCAGCTCTACCACCAGGCGATCTTCACCGGCGAGCCAGAAGTGGGTATCGCTCTGCGGCACGGACTGCGCGCGGAACCGAGCGACCAATTCGTCGGTTTTCTCTGTGCCGCCGACAACCCAATTCACCTCAACGCCGGCAGGCTTTTTCAGGTCAATCACGTCGGCAGTACTGTCGACGCGGACGAAAGCGCGTCCGGCGCTGTGCGGCGGCAGGTTTTCCAACAGCGCGGCCAGCGCAGGCAGTGAGGAGGGATCGCCCGCCAGGGAGTAGAAATCGGCGGCCGGCAGCATCGGTTTGGGGCCGCCTGGGTTGCTGATGCCGATTTTATCGCCGGCTTTCGCCTGGCGCGCAAAGTCGACCGCCGGGCCCTGATGGTCATGAATGGCGAACTCGATGTCCACTTCCGCCAGTTCCGGGCGCACGGCGCGGATGGAATAGGTGCGCACGATCGGGCGTACGGCATCTGCGGCCCAACGCGGGCCGTTTTCGGTCAGCGTCGGCAGGTCCGGCTGCGTTTGGCCGGCGAGCGGCAAAAAGACTTTGATGTGTGCAGCGGCGGCGTTGGCCGGGTAGTAACGCAGATCGGGGGCGGTAAAGGTAATGCGGCGCAGGTGCGGCGTAATGTCCTGTACGCGGCTGACGGCGATCAGGTAGGGGGCGCGTGAGCGAGGGGCTTCGGTAGTCACGGGGATCTCCTTATAGTTCGTTTGGCGGTGAGTATAACATGTCGTTTGATAATGAGAATTGTTTGCTAATTGAGGCGAAACCGCATGTGGGCTAGGCTTAAGGTTCACTCATCCTGAAAGGGGAGGCCATATGCCCTACCACAGCACGAACGACTTGCCGGACAATGTGAAGCATGTGCTGCCGGAACATGCGCAGGCGATCTATAAAGAAGCGTTCAACAGCGCCTGGCAACAATACCGCGATCCCGATGACCGGCGCGGTGACGACAGCCGGGAAGAGACGGCGCATAAGGTGGCTTGGGCGGCGGTCAAGCAAAGCTATCGTAAGGGCGATGACGAACGTTGGCATAAAAAGTAACGAATTATCACGCAGTAAAAATCGCGCAGACATTATGTGGAGCCCGGCAATTAATATTATTGCTGCTCAGTACAAATACTTTTTCACTTTAACGCCGCTTTGTAACTTGATTGCACGTCAGGAAAAGAATAAGGTCATTCTTATAAGGCGCGGTGATTGAATTAATAAAAATCCGCAGCCGAAAATAAAACATCAAAGGTTCAGCAGTGGCGAGGGAAGGCGAGAAATCGTATTCCCGGGAGGTAATATCAGTGTTAACGCGAGATTTTCTGCAAAAAGCGGATTGCAAAACTGCATTCGGCGCTATTGAGGAGTCGTTGTTGCTGACGCCTGAACAGCGTGCAGCCTCGTTGGATTGCACCTTATCGCGCCGGCCGGGTCACAGCCCCGTATGGATATTCGGTTACGGTTCGCTGATGTGGAACCCGGTTTTCGAATCGGAAGAAGTGCGGCCGGCCAAGCTGCAGGGTTGGCACCGGGCGTTCTGTATGCGCTTGACCGCCGGGCGCGGCACGCTGCATCAGCCGGGGCGCATGCTGGCGTTGAAGGCCGGCGGCCACACTACGGGCCTGGCCTTTCGCTTGCCGGAAAGCAAACTGCGTGAAGAGTTGGAGCTGCTTTGGAAGCGCGAAATGGTGACCGATTGCTACGTGCCGACCTGGTGCGAGCTGCAGTTGGATGGCGGCGAGAAGGTTACTGCGTTGGTATTCGTGATGAACCCGCAGCATCCGCTGTTTGAAGAAGACACCAGCTACCAGGTGATCGCGCCATTGATCGCCAGCGCCAGCGGCCCGCTGGGCACCAACGCGCAATATCTGTTTGCGCTGGATAACGAGTTGAAGCACCACGGCATGCAGGATGATTGCATCGGCGATCTGGTGCGCTGCGTGCAGCAATGGCTGCAGCAGAACCGCACCGGCGGCATCGGCAGTGAGGCCACCGCCTGAGGCTGCTGCGGGAATGCGCACGGTGAGGGGCTCAGCATGCTGAGCCCTTTTTTTATATCTAATGCCTATATTTAATAACTTTAATTTGCACAGTGATTGAAGGCATGTTTTTATTGTGGTTATCTATCCCTTTATTTTTAAAGTCATTCGCTGTTTTTTTTCAGTTTCCCATCCCCTATGCGAAGCAGAATGATCGACTTAGTATTAAATTGCATAAGTAAAGGTTATTTCTTATTTGTTCAGCCCCGCGGGACTCCGTATCAATATGGCTAACGCTACTGGAAGAAACAGGGAGACGGGGATGAACTTTCAACAATTAAAAATTATTCGTGAATCGGCGCGCTGCAACTACAACCTGACCGAGGTCGCCAATACGTTATTTACCTCGCAGTCCGGCGTCAGTCGGCATATTCGCGAGCTGGAAGAAGAGCTGGGCATCGAAATATTCATTCGCCGGGGCAAACGGCTGCTGGGCATGACCGAGCCCGGCAAAGAGCTGCTGGTGGTGGCGGAGCGCATTCTCAACGACGCCAATAACATCCGTCGCCTGGCGGATGTCTTCAGCAGTAACGACTCGGGCCAGCTGCATATCGCGACAACGCACACCCAGGCGCGCTATAGCCTGCCGGGGGTGATCAAAGAGTTTCGCGCGCTTTATCCGCGGGTGCGGGTGGTGCTCAATCAGGGCAGCCCTGAAGAGATCGTCTCGATGTTGGCCGCCGGCGAAGCCGATATCGGCATTGCCAGCGAACGGCTGATGAGCGACGAATCGCTGGCGTCGTTCCCATATTACCGCTGGCATCACACCATTCTGGTGCCGGAAGGGCACGAGTTGACGCGTCAGCCGCAGGTGACGCTGGAGATGCTCAGCACTTTGCCGCTGATCACTTACCGGCAGGGCATTACCGGGCGCGCGAAGCTGGATGCGGCGTTCAAAGCGGCGGGCCTGACCCCGGACATCGCGCTCAGCGCACAAGACTCCGACGTGATTAAAACCTATGTCGAACTGGGATTGGGCGTGGGCGTGCTGGCGGACATATCGTATGAAAAAGAGCGCGATCGCGGGTTGGTCAGCCTCAACGCCGAGCATTTGTTTGAACCCAATACGGTATGGCTGGGCCTGAAACGCAGCCAGCTGCAGCGCAACTATGCCTGGCGCTTTATCCAACTGTGCAACCCAACGCTGTCGCTGACCGAAATCAAAGACAAGGTCTTCTCGTCGCAGCTGGACGCGGTGATTGATTACCAGATTTAACCGATAAGCGGCAGGCAATTCCTGCCGCGCATTCTGCATTGCCCGCCTAATAATCAAAACCCCATCTATATACATAAAAAGAATATCTATAGTGATTTAAGTACCTTCAGCTGCCGATCGCGCTCGCATACACTCGCAAAATTATTATAAATTCCATCTGCTTGGAGAGTTTCAGATGAAAGCGCTCGTTCCTTCTTTGCTGTTTTTGGCCGTGGCGGCCAGCGTTAACGCACAGGCGGCGACGCCAGCCAACACGTTGGTGATCGCACAGTCTATCGATGACGTGGTCAGCTTTGACCCGGCCCAGGGATTTGAGTTAACCACGGTGCAGTCGTTCAACAGCCTGTATCAACGTTTGATCCAGTCCGATCCGCACAACCCCATCGATCTCAAGCCGACTCTGGCCAGCAGCTGGCAGGCCGGCACCGATAACCGCAGCCTGACTTTCAGCCTGCGCACGGACGCTAAATTCGCCAGCGGTAACCCGCTGCGGCCGGAGGACGTGATCTTTTCGCTTTCACGGGTGGTGAAATTGAATCTGGAGCCGTCGTTTATCCTAACGCAGCTGGGCTGGAACGCGAAGAACGTGGATCAACACCTGACCAAGGTGGATGACCATACGGTAAAAATCAGCTGGGATGAGAACGTCAGCCCGGCCTTCGTGCTCAGCCTGCTGTCGGCGCCGGTATCCTCGATTGTCGACGCCAAAGAGGCGCTGGCGCACCAGCAGGGCGACGATCTGGGGCACCAATGGTTGAACAGCCACTCCGCCGGCAGCGGCCCTTACAAAATTCGCACCTATGTGCCGCACGAAGTGGTGGTGCTGGACGCGAACCCCGGCTCGCCGGAAGGGGCGCCGACGTTGAAAACCATCCTGATCAAAAACGTGCCCGATCCGGCCGCGCGCCGTTTGCTGATTGAGCAGGGCGATGCCGATATCGCCCGCAACCTGGGGGCGGACCAGATGGCGGCCCTGAAGGGCAAGCCGGGCGTCAAACCGTTGGCCATTCCTTACGCCTCGCTTTATTACCTGCAGTTCAACGCCAAGGCGTCGCCGGCGCTCGGCAACCCGGCGTTTTGGGAGGCGGCGCGCTGGCTGTTCGATTACCAAGGCATCGCCGACGATCTGCTGAAAGGGCAGTTCCAGAGCCATCAGGCATTCCTGCCGGACGGTTATCTGGGCGCGCTCAAGGATCAGCCGTACAGCTTCAATCCACAGAAAGCCAAAGAAATACTGGCCAAAGCGGGGCTGAGCAACGTCAGTTTCCGTCTGGACGTCAACAACCAGCCGCCGTACCTGGATATCGCTCAGGCGCTGCAGGCCAGTTTTGCTCAGGGCGGCGTGAAGGTCGAACTGGTACCGGGCATCAGCTCACAGGTCTCCACCAAGGTGA
Organism: Serratia bockelmannii; assembly: GCF_008011855.1. GTDB lineage: Bacteria > Pseudomonadota > Gammaproteobacteria > Enterobacterales > Enterobacteriaceae > Serratia > Serratia bockelmannii. The sequence goes on along the minus strand of NZ_VOUX01000033.1, from coordinate 701,374 downwards.
AAACGCTTAACTACGATGCGACGCTGACTTCCTGGGGACCGGATTACTTCGATCCTAACACCAACGCGGCCGCCTTTGCCTACAACCCGGAGGACGGCAGCAAGACGCTGGCCTGGCGAGCCAACTGGCAGATCCCGGCGCTGAGCAAGTTGACGCTGGCCGCCACTGCAGAAAACGACACCGCCAAACGGGTGGCCGACTACCAGCAACTGCAGAAAGAGGTGCAGCAAAGCTCGCCGTTTGTCATCGGCCTGCAGGCGCGCAGCCTGATCGCAGTGCGTGACAACCTTAAGGGCTATGTGCAGGGCATCAACCCTGACATGGTGTTCTACAGCAAGGTCAGCAAGTAATGGCTGCTGACCTGTCCGCCAGCGTCGGGGCGGCCCGGCGGTATTGGCGCAGGGGCGGGCGGCTGCTCGGTGGCGCGCTGTCGCTGGCGTTAACGCTGCTTGGTCTGCTGCTGTTCACCTTCATGCTGTCGCACCTGGCGCCGATCGATCCGGCGCTGCAGGTGGCGGGCGATCACGCCAGCGAAGCCACCTATGCGCAGGTGCGGCACGAGCTGGGGCTGGATCAGCCTCTGCCGGTGCAATTTTGGCGCTATCTGGTGCACCTGGCGCATGGCGATCTGGGCATTTCGCGCATCACCGCCCAGCCGGTGTTGAGCGATCTGCTGCGTACCTTCCCGGCGACGGTGGAACTGGCCACCTGCGCCATTATCCTCGGCGCTCTCGGCGGCATTACGCTGGCGTTTCTGGCGGTGCTCAAACCGGGCAGTTGGCTGGATAACGCGGCGCGTTTGCTGTCGCTGATCGGTTATTCGGTGCCGATTTTCTGGTTGAGCCTGCTCGGGCTACTGCTGTTCTACGCCACGCTGCACTGGTCGGCGGGGCCGGGGCGGCTGGATGACATTTACTTGTACAGCATGGAGCCGCGTACGGGTTTCGTGTTGATTGACAGCTGGCTGTCCGGCGATCGCGAAATGTTCTACAACGCCATCAGCCACCTGTGGCTGCCGGTGGTGGCGCTGGCGCTGCTGTCGATGGCGGGTATCACCCGGCTGCTGCGCGCGGCGATGCTGGAAGAATGCAACAAGGAATACGTGACGCTGGCGCGCTCCAAGGGCGCCGGCCGCCTGCGCATTCTGCTGCGTCATGTGTTCCCCAACGTGCTGGGCACGCTGATCACCGTACTGTCTCTCTCCTACGCCAGCCTGCTCGAGGGCGCGGTATTGACCGAAACGGTGTTCGCCTGGCCCGGCGTCGGGCGTTACCTGACCTCGGCGCTGTTTGCCGCCGACACGCCGGCGATCCTCGGCGCCACGCTGCTGATCGGCACCTGTTTCGTGCTGTTGAATGCGCTGGCTGACGCCTTGACCTATTTAGTGGATCCGCGAACCCGATGAGCCAATATCTCTCTGAACACGAACCGCAAAGCGAGCCGGCCGTCGGTTACCGCCGCGGTCGGCGCCTGACCACGCTGACGCTGGGCGCGGCGCTGGTGGCGATCCTGATCGTCACCGCGCTGCTGGCTCCGTGGCTGGCGCCTTTCGATCCCAATCTGCAGCATATCGAGCTGCGGTTACTGCCGCCTTCCGCCGCACATTGGCTGGGCACCGACGGCTTCGGCCGCGACTTGCTCTCCCGCGTGATTTACGGCGCACGGCCGACGTTGATCCTGGTGTCGTTGATTCTGGTGTTGACCATTCCCATTGGTCTGCTGGTCGGCATTTGCGCCGGTTATCTCGGCGGCTGGGTAGAGCGTATTTTGATGCGTCTGACCGACATTTTCCTGTCGTTGCCGAGCCTGGTGATCGCGCTGGCGTTCGTGGCGGTCATGGGGCCGGGGCTGATGAACGGCGCGCTGGCGTTGGCATTGACCAGCTGGCCGGCCTTTGCCCGCCAAGCGCGGGCCGAAACCCTGGCGCTGCGCCGCAGCGACTACCTGGCGGCAGCGCGTATGCAGGGCATCAACGGGCTGCGGCTGATGGTCGGCCACATTTTGCCTTTATGCCTGCCGAGCGCGGTGGTGCGCGCGGCGTTGAGTCTGGGCGGCATCATCTTGTCCGCCGCCGGTCTGGGGTTCCTCGGCATGGGCGTCGCGCCGCCGACCGCCGAATGGGGATCGATGGTGGCCGAAGGCAGTAAAGTGATTTTCGACCAATGGTGGGTCGCCGCCGCACCGGGCGGGGCGATCCTGTTCGCCAGCCTGGCGTTTAACCTGCTGGGCGATGGCCTGCGCGACAAAATGGATCCTCGTCATGGGCACTGATAACACCTTATTGACCGTTGAACGTTTGGCGATCGGCGTGCCGGGGCCGCAGCCGGTGGCGCTGGTGAAGAATATTTCGTTCAGCATGGGGCGGGAGCGACTGGCGCTGGTCGGTGAGTCCGGCTCCGGCAAATCGTTGACCGCGCGTGCGCTGATGGGGCTATTGCCGCCGCCGTTGCAGCTGCAGGCGCAGCGCCTGACGTTGGGCGATGAAGACTTGACGCGCCTGAGCGAACGCCAGTGGAGCCGCCTGCGCGGCGACCGGGTGGCGATGGTGATGCAAGATCCCAAACATGCGCTGAATCCCAATCAGCCGATCGGCCGTCAGGTGGAGGAACCGCTGGTGCTGCATGCCAAGCTAAGCCGCGCCGAGCGGCGTGAAAAAGTGCTGGATATGTTGGCGGCGGTGGGGTTGCCCGATCCGGCGGCGCTGTGTGGCCGTTATCCGCATCAGCTCTCCGGCGGGATGGGGCAGCGGGTGATGCTGGCCATTGCGTTGATCAACGATCCGCAGCTGTTGATTGCCGATGAACCCACGTCGGCGCTGGATCACCAGATGCGCGATCAGGTGCTGCAACTGATAGACAATCTGGTGGCGCAACGCAACATGGGGCTGATCCTGATCAGCCACGATTTGCAGCAGGTGGCGCACCACTGCGAGCGGGTGCTGGTGATGTACAAAGGCGAGCTGTTGGATCAACTGCCGGCAGCAGAGCTGGCGCAGGCCACGCACCCTTATACTCGCACGCTGTGGGCGTGTCGGCCGAGCCGCGAGACGCGCGGCAAACCGCTGCCGGTACTGGACCGCGCGCTGTTGGAGACGTTGAAATGAGCGTAATTGCACTGGAGAACCTCAGCGTCAGTCACCGTCAGGGCTATGAACAGCGCACCGTGGTGCACGACGTTAACCTGCGCATCGAACCGGGCGAGTGTTTCGGCCTGGTGGGGCCTTCCGGCTGCGGCAAGTCCTCGTTGCTGTGGGTGCTGGCCGGGCTGAACGACAGCTGGCGCGGCGGTTTTGAACTGCTCGGGCGGCAGCTACAACCGGCGCAGGCATTTACCGGTGAACTGCGGCGCGAGGTGCAGATGGTGTTTCAAGATCCCTATGCTTCGCTACACCCTAAACACCGGCTGTTGCGTACGCTGTCGGAACCGCTAAAACTGCTGCAGGAAAGCGACATTGAACGCAAAATCGGCGCGGGCTTTCGCCAGGTGGGGTTGGATCCGCGCCTGCTGGATCGCTATCCGCATCAGCTGTCGGGCGGGCAGCGGCAGCGCGTGGCGATCGTGCGCGCATTGCTGCTGCGGCCGAAGCTGTTGCTGCTGGATGAGCCGACCTCGGCGCTGGACATGTCAGTGCAGGCGGAAATCCTTAACCTGCTTAACGAGCTGAAACAGGCGGGCGATCTGACTATGGTGCTGGTCAGCCACGATGCGGACGTGATTGACCACATGTGCGATCGTTCGGTGGCAATGGCGCACGGCCGCATCATCGTTTGACCCTATGCCCGCCAACGTGGCGGGCATATCCATCTTGGTAATAAATAAAGCAATTTATCGTCGTTCTTCTGTTAATTCTTACCCTCTACACTCGTCAAACAGCGCAACCGCGTGATTGTGGAGAGTGTATCGATGAAACGGTTAATCCCAACCTTGTTGTATGGCGCGCTGGCGGCCGCTTTCGGTGCGCAGGCCGCCACCCCGCAGGATACCTTGGTGGTGGTCAGTTCGCTGGAGGGCATTATCAGCCTCGATCCGGCGGAGAGCTTTGAAACCGTCAGCTCGGCCAATCTGGTCAACCTCTATCAGCGCCTGGTGGCGCCGGATCGCGCCGCGCCGCAAAAGCTGGCGCCGGACGCCGCAGGCAGTTGGCAGGCGGGCGCCGATGGCCACAGCCTGACCTTTACCCTGAAACCGCAGCAACGTTTTGCTTCCGGCAATCCGCTGCGGCCTGAAGACGTGATTTTCTCGCTGGTGCGTGCGGTAAAGCTGAACAAGGCGCCGTCGTTTATTCTCGGTGAGTTTGGCTGGACGCCGGATAACGTTGAGCAGCAGCTGAAGAAGGTGGGGGATAACCAGGTGCAACTCACTTGGCCCGCCAACATCGGCAGCGAGCTGGCGCTGCGGCTGCTGACGGCGAACGTGGCTTCGATCGTGGATGAGAAGCTGCTGAACGAGCACGCGCAGCAGGGGGACTACGGTAACGCCTGGCTGCGCAGCCATTCCGCCGGCGGCGGCCCGTATCGGGTAAATAACTATGTGCCGCATGAGGCGCTGCTGTTTGGCCGCAACGATTACGCGCCGTCGCCGGCAAGGTTGAAAACGGTGCTATTCAAGAACGTCAGCGACGCCGGCACCCGCCGTTTGCTGTTGCTGAAGGGGGATGCCGACGTGGCCTACGATCTGGGCGCCGACCAGTTCGACTCGCTGCGCAACGCGCCGGGCGTGCGCATCGAACAGGCCGATGCGCCCCGGATCTATTACCTCGGTTTCAACACCGGCAGCAAAGACAATCCGGCGCTGGGCAATCCGGCGTTGTGGCAGGCCGCACGCTGGCTGGTGGATTATCAGAGCATCGCCGAGCAGCTGCTGAAAGGGCAATATCGCGTGCATCAGGCCTTCTTGCCGCAGGGATTGGACGGCGCGCTCGACGATCGGCCATTTAAGCTCGACGTAGACAAAGCCAAACAGATCCTGCGCGAGGCCGGCATCGCTGAAGGTACGCGCATCGATCTTATCGTCATCAATCAGCCGCCGTATACCGACATCGCGCAGGCGCTGCAGGCCAGCTTTGCGCAGGCCGGACTGCGGTTGGATATCCATCCGGTGGTGGAAAGCGATCTGTGGGGCAAGATGCGCGGCCGCGATTTTCAGGCGATCTTCACCTACTGGGGCGCCGACTACCTGGATCCGAACACCAACGCCAGTGCCTTTGCTTACAACGTGTCAGGCGGGCCGAAAACCTTGGCCTGGCGCACCCAGTGGGGCATTCCCGCCATCAGCGCGGAAACGCGTGCCGCGGCTGCGGAAGGGAATAGCGCCGCGCGCAGCGCACGCTACGTCACGTTGCAACGGGAATTACAGGCCAGTTCGCCCTATGTGGTGGCGCTGCAGGGGCAAACGCTGGTGGCATTGCGGGACAATGTCGAAGGTGCCCGGCTGGATATCGCCAACAGCATGTTGTATCTGGATCGGGTCAGTAAGTGACGGCAACGCCGTGCGCCTGGCCGAGCTTTCTGTCGCGCCATAGGCCGACAGCGCGTGAAATCGCTTGCTGTTGCCACCACGAATCGTGAAATGTTGTGTCAGGGTGAAATAAAATGAAATTTCATAGCGTGCTCATATGACGGTGATAGATTGGCTTCGAAAGGCGGCGTTGTTTACGCCTTTCACCGCGGTCGTCCGCAATGATGCGGACACATCACGTCAGGAGAGATTATGGACAATAACGAAAATGCTTCAGCAGCGCGCGCAGCAACCTTGCTTGCCACCGGTGAGGTGGTTACGCCGGAACAGTTTTATCAGGACAGCGACGGAAGCAACTGGGGGCCGGCGATCAACAAAGCGGCGGCGGCGGCGCTGCAAGCCGGCGGTACGTTGTCCCTGGGGAAGCGGGTGTATACGGTCGCCGGACACGTACTCATTCAGACGACAACGGACATCTACGGCGGCATCGGTTTACGGGTGGTCGGATTGGGGCGGGCGACCAAAATTGTCAAGACGGCAGACAGCAGTTACACCAACGAACAGGGCGAAACGAAGAAAGCGGTGATCGTGGTGAAAGGCTTCGCCAATCTGACGCTGCACGGCTTGACGTTGCGGGATGATACCGGCGTAGACGACACCCACGGCGTGTGGTTCAGCGACCGCAATATGACGAAGTTTGATATTCGCGACATTTACACCAAGGTCGGCGGTTATTCGCTGTTTGTCTCGGGCGACATGTTCATCAACTGGCTGGTGAACGTGCAGATGGAGGCAAACGCCAATCGCCCGGGCGATGGGGTGCTGTGGATGGACAAGTCTGGCACCACCAATTTTATAGACGGCCTCTACGCCGCTCGCGCCAAGGGTACGGCGTTCAGAATTTCAGGGTTTTACTCTACTATCGGCTCGTTGGCTGCGGATGACTGCATCGGCGATATCTACTCTTTCAAAGATTTTAACGGCACGATCAATTCGTTGGGTTGCGAGAACCGCAACACGCGGCGCGCCGCCAATGTCAGCGTGCTGTCCACCAACTTTGCTCAAGGCACGATAGGCAATATCAATATCCAGGACGCGCAGAATGTGGAGAGCGGGGGCGTGTTGTGCCGATTCATCAACGAATCTCGTTGGGATATCGGTCAGTTGACTCTTTACAGCGGTTCTAAGACGCCTTTCCCGGTGGCGATCGCTGCCTGCAGCAACAATACCGAGGTAACCTTCAGTAACGTATACAACGGCGGCGTCCCGGTGGCCGGCAAAAGCACCGTCGATGTGACGTCGTTTTTAAGCGGGGTTGAAGCGATGTACAGCCTGGGCGAGCGGGGAATTGCCCCTTCCGCCACCAGCAATCATTTGCCGCGCAATATCTCGAAACAGCCATCGTGGACTTTTTTAGGCACCCTGACCGCGCCGGATCGGCAGCCTACAACGCGCATTACGCTTCAACAGGGCGTAAGCACCAAGGTGCTGGCGTGCGATTTATACATCACGTTCGATCTGTCTTCGCAGGCGACCGCTTTTGTCGTCAATAAAGGCAGCTATAGTGCGAAAGGCGCCTTTATGTTGCGGCGCTCCGGGCCGTTGAGCTGCGAAATATATTACCGCGTCGAGAAAGATTTCGGCTTTGGCAGTTATCAGGTGCAGACTACGCGCGGCAGCTACTGGCGGCCGGACGGCGTTTCGTTGAGCGCGCCTCCCTCCGACGCATTGGAAATTCGCAGCGATGAGGTGTTATCCACGACCAGATTCGCGGTGATCCAACCACTGGCCAATCCGACAACGGCCAGCACGGCAGAAGTGGCCGGATTGCTCAATAGGCTGATCGAGACCCTGAAGAACTAACCGAACAACGCCGGCGCGTTCTGACCGGCGCCCATCAAGAGCAGCAGCCAGCCGGCGGCCACCAAGGCGATGCCGAAAGGTTGCGGCGTTCGCCAGGCGCGACGGTTGCGTCGGCCGCGCGCCAATGCCATGCCTAATCCGAACATTGCCGCCAGGCAGACCAGCAGCGGCAACATCGTCCAACCGAGCCAGGCGCCCAGTGCCGCCAGCAGTTTGAAATCGCCCTGGCCAATGCCGTTGCGCCGCCGCACCTGTCGATAAAGCGCGTTGAGCAGCCACAATGCCCCGTAACCGGCCACGGCGCCGAGAACCGCGTCGTCAAGCGTTGCCCAGCGAGCGTCAAGATTGCACAGCAGCCCGCCCCACAGCAGCGGCTGGGTTAGCCGGTCCGGCAGCCACCGGTGACGTCCGTCTAGCCAGGCCAGGGCGATCAGCAGTGCCGCGGCCGGCGGTAACCACAGCCGGTGTGCTGCCGGCAGGTCGAAGGGCAACGCCGTCAACGCCAAACCCAGGGCCGTTAGCAGCAGGCTGCGGCGGCGCAATCTCGGCGGGCTGGCGCGCACGGCCGCCGTTCGCTCCAAGCGGGTGATGAGCGCGAAGGCGACCAGACCCGCCGACAGCAGCGCGGTGAAAAACAGCGCGTGCCACAGTGAGGAAATAAACATCAAGGCTCCGCCAGTCGTGAAACAGATGTTTAAAATAACGGCAAAATGCATATTTCATCGGGGTGAAATGCGGTGGATTGTGAGGAATGCGCAGTCGTACGCATCGCCACTTTACGTATTGCAGAGTGATACAATGCCTTGCGCGGTGGCGCTCAGCAGTGGTGTGCTGTGCTTTTTATCGGCAAAATCGACGCTAAAATGCGGTGAATTCATTTGGCGGCGGGAATGGATCGGTAAATGGTGCAAGTGACGCTGTCACTGAAGCGCGATTGGGGTTTATCCTATTGTTTCTGCTCGTCAAGCCGTTAGGCTTTAAGAGAGAGGCGTCCCCGCCAGGCCGGGACGTAATGTTTTTCAGATCTGCCGTGGGAAAGGCGGCAGCAAAGCAGTGGGTTGGCATGCTCCAGGAGGGAGGGAGGCCAACGGTGTCATGAAAGACGTGATTCAGGCAATACTTATCAAGACCAAAAAACGATTCTGGCGCCGACGCCAGACGGCGTGGCTGGCCGGGCCACTGGTGTGGCTGGCCGGCGCAGCGGCCGCGTGCGCCGAATCCCCGCCGGCGCCGGACAGCGTCATCTCTTCTGAACAGGCCGCCGCGGACCCGGCCGCGAATTTGCCGGAGTTGGGCGGTGCGCCCGACGATGCCGCGCGCGAGAAGCAGTGGGCCGAGATGGCCAAGCAACTCGGCGAAAAAGAGTTGAACAACGTTTCACGTCAACAGATGCGCAGCCGCGCCGAAGATTATTTGCTGGGCCAGGCGACCGGTGCGCTGCAGCAACAGGCGCAGGAGCTGTTGTCGCCGTTGGGTACCGCCAAGCTATCGCTGAAGATGAGCGGCGAGGGGGACTTTACCGGCAGCAACGGGCAGTTATTCAGCCCGCTGTACGACGTCGACGGATTGTTGACCTACAGCCAGATCGGCTGGCTGCAGCAAAGCGCCGGGGCGCTTGGCAATTTCGCGCTGGGGCAACGCTGGATCGCCGGCGACTGGCTGCTGGGGTACAACACGGCGCTCGACAGCGATTTTGCTCGGCAGCGCAATAGAGGCAGCGTCGGTGCGGAAGCCTGGGGGGATTATCTGCGTTTCTCCACCAACTATTACTACCCGCTGTCGGCGTTGTCGCAACAGCCCGGCGATGGGGTATTTTTCAGCCGTCCGGCGCGCGGTTACGACATCACGACGCAAGGTTATCTGCCGTTTTATCGCCAGATCGGCGGTTCGCTCAGTTATGAGCAGTATCTGGGCGATAATGTCGATCTGTTCGGCAGCGGCAAAAAACAAAACGATCCGCGCGCGATGCAGCTGGGGCTCAATTACACTCCGGTGCCGCTGGTGACGATGAAGGCACTGCATAAGATTGGCGCGGGCGGGCAGAGCCAGGATCAGGTCGAACTGGCGCTGAGCTATCGGCTCGGGGTACCGCTGGTGAAGCAGATTTCGCCGGAGTATGTGGCGCAGGCCAAGTCGCTGCGCGGCAGCCGCTACGATCCTATCGAACGCAAGAACGTGCCGGTGCTGGAGTTCCGTCAGCGCAAGTCGCTGCAGGTGTTCCTGGCTACGCCGCCGTGGAGCCTGCAGGCGGGGGAAACCGTGCCGCTGGTGCTGGAAATCAAGGCGCTGAACGGCATCACTCACGTCAGTTGGCAGGGGGATACGCAGGCGCTGAGCCTGACGCCGCCGCACAACGCCAACGATCCGCAGGGCTGGACAGCGATCGTGCCGCCGTGGGACGACGCGCCGGACGCCGCCAACAGCTACCGGCTATCGGTCACGCTGGAGGATGATAAACAGCAGCGCGTGACGTCCAACTGGATAGAGCTGAAAGTGGCGCCGCCGCTGACGGCAACCGCCGGCGATGACGCGGGCCTGCCGCCGATCAAAACCTTGACGCCACCGCCGATCCCGGCGCAAACCGGGCCGCTGTACGGCGGCGATTAACCGTTTTTGCCCTGCAGCACCCATACGGCGGCCTCGACGCGGGATTTTAGCTTCATCTTTTTCAGCAGGTGTTTGACGTGTACCTTGACGGTGCTTTCAGTGATGGTCAGGCGACGGGCGATCAGCTTGTTTGGCAGCCCTTGGGCGATCAGCTTCAGGATATCTCGTTCCCGCGGCGTCAGTTGCTGAATATCACGATCGGCGCTGGGGCGGTTTTCCCGCAGGCTGGCGGCGAGGATCGGCGTCAGCGCTTCGCTCAGTACCATCTGCCCGGCTGCCGCCTGATGCAGCGCCTTCAGCAGATCCTCCGGCTCCATGTCTTTCAACAGATAGCCGTCGGCGCCGCGTTTGAGCGCGCTGACGACGTCATCTTCATGGTTGGACACGCTGAACACCACGATGCGCCCTGACAGGTCGGTTTGGCGCAGACGATCCAGCGTTTCCAGCCCGTTGATGCCGGGCATGTTCAGGTCGAGCAGGATCAGATCCGGATCGTGCTGCTCCGCCAGCGTGACCCCTTGTTCACCGTTGCTGGCTTCGGCAATGACCTGCAGACGAGCATCCATGCCAATCAGCTGTTTTACGCCGTTGCGCAGCATCGGGTGGTCGTCGATCAGTAAGATGGTGGCGGCGGTTTCTGTCGTCATGGTGTCTCCGTTAGTCGATGGCGTGGTTATCTGGCGTGAAGCTGACCCGCACCTCAGTGCCGCCGCCGCTGCGCGGTAAAATGTCGCAGCGGCCGTGCAGGCTCTTGGCGCGATCGCGCATGATGATCAAGCCGTAATGGTCGGGGCGAGACGTCTCGGCCGGCAGGCCGCGTCCGTTGTCGCAGACGCTTAGGGTCACTTCGCCCCGTTTATTGATGACCTGAATGCTCACCTCACTGGCGGCGGCATGCTTAAGGATGTTGCTGAGCGCCTCGCGGGCGATCTGCAGCAGGTGAATGGCCTGATAGGCCGGAACCGTGCGTGGCCCCAGCTGGTAATCGAGGCTGATGGTCAGGCCCAGCTTGGGATTGAACTCCGCCACCGTCGATTGCAGCGCCGCCAGCAGGCCCGGTTCGGTCAGCTGCAGGCGGAAGGTGGTCAACAACTCGCGCAGCTGGCGATAGGCGCCGTTCAGCTCTTCACGCATCTGTTGCACCAGCGCCTGGCTGGCCGAAGTGAGCGTTTCTCCCTGCATCTGCAGACAGGCGATCTGCATTTTCAGGCAGGAGAGCGATTGGGCGATGGAGTCGTGCAGCTCGCGGGCGATCGCCGCCCGCTCCTCCATCAGCATCAGCTGCTGTTGGTGGTCGACCTGACGCTCGATGGCCAGCACGCTGGTCAGCTGTTCCACCAGGGTATTGATCAGTTGGCGATGTTCATCGTTCAGCGGTTGCTGCGGCGCATGCTGTGCCACGATCACGCCGTAGTCGCCGAGCTTGTCGCTCAGGCTCCAGCTCAGCGACGGATTGTCGGGATGCTGGCGGTGGCTGTCGTTCAGGCAGGCGCTGCACACCGGGTTATGGCAATGCTCCGGCCTTAGCGGTTGGTTGCCGCTCAGCTGCAGCAGCGGTTCCCGGCTGTCGTTTTCATACAGCCGCACCTGAATGGCGCGCAACGGCGTCAGGGTTTGCAGTTGGTTGAGCAGCGGCGTCAGGCGGCTGCACAACGGCTCGCTGGCGTGCAGCTGGCGACTGGCGCGGTAGAGGAAGCTCAGCACCTGATTTTTCTGCTGCAGGTCGGCGGTCTTCTCGGCCACGCGCTGCTCCAGCCCACTGTAGGTCGCCGACAGCTCGTCGGACATGGTGTTCAATGCGCCGCCAAGCGACGCCATTTCATCCTGGTGGCCGCGTTGTGCATAGCGGCGGCTAAAATCGCCGCGGCCTACCGCCAAGGCCATCTCCACCAGTTGCCGCCACGGATGCAGCAACCGGCGCCGCAGGTAGCAGGTGGTGCCGATCAACAGCAGCAGGGTCAGCGCGATGAAGCCGGCCTGCACCAGCGTCACCATCAGCAGGCGGCGCTCGGTTTGCCTGTCGATATCCGAGACCAGCTTGTCCAGCAGCTGCACGAAGTGCGCCACCTGCGGGGCGGCATCGGCCGGGCGCTGCGCGCTGCGCAGGCGAGGTTGCAGAGTCTGTTGCCAGTAATCACGCAAGGCGTCGAACGGTTGGGTCAACCCTTCCTGCTCCACCGAACGCTGCAGATCGGGGCTGTTTTCGTCGCGCTCCAGTTCGCGGATCAACGTTTCATGCCGTTCATCCAGCGGCACCTGCGCCAGCAGTCGGTAGCTTTGCATACGCAGCGAGCCGGCTTTGTTGATGGCATGCGCGTTGCCCTGAATGCTTTGCGACATCCAGGCGGAAATCCCCATGCCGGCCACGCCCAGAATGCCCGACAGCAACATCAGCAGGGCGACCTGATTCACGATCGAAAGCGGGGCCAACAGGCGTTTCATAAGCGCGGGTTCCTGGCATTTGGCGCCGCTGAAGCTCAGGGGCGAAGGCGGCGACGAGGTAAATAAGTAACGATTCAGCCGTATTTTTGATTATCCCTGAGCATAACCCCATACCTCGAATGAAGTACCCATTAGTTTCCAGCAGGACGGTGAAGCGGTAAAAATGACGGAGTGATGCTTTCTAATGCATTGATTAAAAGTGATTTAATTTTTATTCGAGGTGTACCCCTAAGGGGATGAAGGCGCTATTTGTGCCGCCAACTACTTGCATTCGGGTTGATATACATCAACTTTGCCGCCGGGGCCGCCCCCTAGGGTGTGCGGAATGATCCCCCGTGTCTGAGGTTTTTATGTCGCAACTTGCAACGCCTTCATCAAAGAAAACCGGTGCGCTGATTCAGGACTGGCGTCCTGAAGACAGCGCCTTTTGGCAGCAGCGTGGCCATCGCATCGCCACCCGCAACCTGTGGATTTCCATTCCCTGCCTGCTGCTGGCCTTCTGCGTCTGGATGCTGTTCAGCGCCGTTGCGGTCAACCTGAACAAGGTCGGTTTCAACTTCACCACCGACCAACTGTTCCTGTTGACCGCGCTGCCGTCGGTCTCGGGCGCTATTTTACGCGTGCCGTATTCCTTCGTGATCCCGCTGTTTGGTGGCCGTCGCTGGACCGCCATCAGCACCTGCTTCCTGCTGGTGCCGTGCCTGTGGCTGGGGTTCGCGGTGCAGGACAGCAGCACGCCGTACAGCGTGTTCGTCATTATTTCCCTGCTGTGCGGTTTCGCCGGCGCGAACTTTGCCTCCAGCATGGCCAATATCAGCTTCTTCTTCCCGAAAGCGCGTCAGGGCGGTGCGTTGGGGCTCAACGGCGGTCTGGGAAATCTGGGCGTCAGCGTCATGCAACTGGTCGCGCCGCTGGCGATTTCTTTCAGCCTGTTTGGCCTGTTTGGCGGCACGGCGCAAAATCAGGCAGAGGGGGGGCAGCTGTGGCTGGAAAACGCCGCCTGGATCTGGGTACCGTTCCTGCTGGTTGCCACCCTGGCGGCCTGGTTCGGCATGAACGATCTGGCCGCGGCCAAGGCATCGCTGCGCCAGCAACTGCCGGTGCTCAAGCGTGGGCATTTATGGATGCTGAGTTTGCTGTACCTCGCGACCTTTGGTTCTTTCATCGGTTTCTCCGCCGGTTTCGCCATGCTGTCGAAGACGCAATTTCCGGACGTAGTGATCCTGCATTACGCCTTCTTTGGGCCATTCCTCGGTGCGCTGGCACGGCCAGTCGGCGGCGCGCTGTCTGACCGTTTCGGCGGCGTGCGGGTGACGTTGATCAACTTTGTAGTGATGGCCGTGTTCGCCGCGCTGTTGTTCCTGACCTTGCCGATGGCGGGTGAGGGCGGTTCGTTCATCGCCTTCTACGGTATCTTTATGGTGCTGTTTCTCACGGCGGGGCTGGGCAGCGGGTCGACTTTCCAAATGATCGCCGTCATTTTCCGTAAAATCACTGTCGATCGCGTGAAAGCGGCCGGCGGCAGCGACGAGAGCGCGCAGCGTGAAGCGGTGACGGACTCCGCCGCCGCATTGGGTTTTATCTCGGCGATCGGTGCCGCAGGCGGCTTCTTCATTCCCCAGGCATTCGGCACTTCGCTGGCGCTGACCGGTTCCCCGGCGGGGGCAATGAAAGTATTCCTGGTGTTCTATATCTTGTGTGTGGTCATCACTTGGGTGGTGTATGGCCGCAAGAAAAAGGCCTGAGTATCAAACGATTTTCTCAATCCCTCCCGACAGGGGAGGGATATTTCGCTCATTCCGAGTCATCTCTCCTCGCTCTCTCAGTGAAATTTTCTGCCTTTAGGTAAAATTCTCATCTCCGCTTGCCGTTTTTTTCTTTTTTTATAGTTATATCTCTCAATATGGGAATGTCTTCTCCCAAGCGTATTATATTATTTGCACGGTTTTTTCGTTTTGTTGAGAGTATTCTTACATTAAAAGATTAATGTCTTTCCCGCAGGTTAAATGAAATTTCTGGGAGGGTAAGGCATAATTAGTGCGATTGTTATAAAATCAGCAATAGGGTTTTGTCTTAGATGCTGCACGCGCCGTGTGGAATGTGTGACAGGGTTAAATCAGATAACTCTCATTCTGTTTTTTCCGGCTTTTTGTAGTCTATCTGACAATCCCATTAGGTGGAAAAACACAATGAACTCACGGAGAAGAATGAAATTTCACAATTTCATTCGGTTAACAACTGAACAGGGTTGTTATTTTTTTCTTTTTAAATCAATGAGGTGATCATTTGAACTTTACGGTAGTCATGAAGGAAATCCATGTTGCCAACAGGGAAAAAGAGTCATTTGGATAAACGGAACATCCTTAATAAGGCCTAATGTAAAAAATGAAATCAGAAAATTTTTATAAAGGCCAATATCCGATGAATGCAACCTGTTGAGTTTACATTTAATTTCTTGAACATTTTTTGATATTTCTATACAAAGTGTGCAGGACAGGCACGCTAAGGAAATTAAAAGTGAATCTTGATAGAAGAATAAAGATTAGGAATCTCGATGTTCTGACTCCTGCCGGGGAGAAATTTCGTCTGCGTTGGAAGGAGTATCAAATTCTTTCGCTGCTTGTCGCCAGATCACCAGAACTGGTAACCCGAACGGAAATTATAGAAAATATCTGGAAAGGAACTTACTGCTCAGATTCAACGATAAATCAAACAATTAAATCTATTCGCCAAAAAATCAGCGACTCGGAACATACGCTTATCAGAACCATTCCTCGGCTGGGTTACAAGGTGGAAAATCAAGCGGCATTTCACTTTATATCCGAGGATGAAGACTACGCTGATGATGATATATTAAATGGCGGTGAGGATATTGGCGTTAATATTCAAGCGGAACTTTCTGAAAGTGAAAGTGAGTCCCCTGAGGCACACGATGAAAAAATAGATAAGCCGCGTAAAACGACGCTTGTTGCAGCGCCTGTTGCAACGGTAGAACCCTCCCAGGAACCCACTCGTGATAAAAAGTCGGCGACGGTGCGCCGATTTTTCAGCATGCCCGCCAGTCGCGTAGTGAAATACCTGACGGCATTTGCTTCTTTGCTGGTTATTTCACATTTTTCATATGTGCTCGGCAACCAAACTCGCCCGCCGGTGATCAATGATATTCAGAACAATACGCGCGTCGTGTTGACGCTGACGTTGAATAACCCCCATACCAACAGCCCACAAACCCTGTTCTGCCTGTACCAGGGGGAGAGCATGGAGCAGGCGACCATCGAATGTGTCGACCCTAAGCAGGGGCAGCTTAAATTACCGGTAAAATATGAGACCTCTTCTACGTCGGGTAAAGGTCGGATTAATCTCATATTGCCGAATAAAACCTTGCAATATCAAGTTTCTTACGATGTTAAAAATTAGTGCTAAATGAGGTTTTATCTTTAGCGATAATTTTACATTTGATGAAATATTTTATTTCATTATTTGTTATTTGAAAGCCGGGTTCGATTTGTCCAGTCTGGAACTCATTACCTAACGCATATTAGCGTCCTGTTTCCATCGAGGTGACAGGAATAATGAGAACCTGCTGAGTGACAAATTATGGATAAGCGTAAAGTAGCTATTATCGGGGGTTCCGGTTTTATCGGAACACGCCTGGCGAAACGTCTCAGTGTGCGCGATGATCTGACGTTGGTCATCGTTGATAAACAACCTAGCGCACATTTTCCGGCGCTCTATCAGTATGGCGACGTGACGCAACCCGAGACCCTGCAAGAGCCGCTGGCGGGCTGCGACGCCATCATTAATCTGGCGGCGGAACATCAGGACAACGTCGATCCCATTTCGCTCTATTATCAGGTCAATGTAGAAGGTGCACGGCATGTCTGCATGACCGCCTCCGCGTTGAATATCCACCAAGTCATTTTCACTTCCTCGGTTGCCGTTTATGGGTTCGTCGAGCAGGAAACCGATGAAGGAGGGCGTTTCGATCCTTTCAATCATTACGGCAAATCCAAGCTCGAAGCGGAATACGTTTATGAAGCGTGGCGCAAGGCGGATAGCGCCAACAAATTGACCATCATTCGCCCGACGGTGGTATTCGGTGAAGGCAACCGCGGCAATGTGTATAACCTGTTCCGCCAGATCGCCAGCGGCCGATTCGTGATGATTGGCAGTGGCAATAATATGAAGTCGATGGCTTACGTTGAAAATATTGCCGCGCGGCTGGAGCATGCGTTGGACCAGCAGTCAAGTTATCAGGTCAGCAACTACGTCGATAAACCGGACTTTACGATGAATCAATTGGTCGACGTTATTTCCTCCTCGCTGGGCAGAGAAAATAAGACGATTCGCATTCCTTATGTGGTGGGAATATGCGGGGCGACCGCATTGGATGTCGTGAGTAAAATAAGTCGTAAAAAATTCCCAATCAGTCGCGTCAGAGTGCAGAAATTCTGCGCCAGAACGCAATTTAAAAGTAATGTGCAAAATAATTTCGTGGCGCCGGTTGAACTTGATTCGGCAATCGAAAGAACCATTAAACATGAGTTTTCTGATAGATAACTTAACCGCACGCTGACGTTATTTACTTATTTCCGCCGACAAGCGGATAAATCTGTATTTTTCAGGATTAATTCATGCTGACTTATATCCTGGCAGGATCAATTTTGTTTTTGTTAATAGCGCATTGGGAGCTGTAACTCAAGGGCGGTAGCGTGCTTATTCGCTGGAGGAACGATGTTATATCAACTGAGCGTGATATTTGTGCTGGCGGTAGCGTGGGTCCTTATTGCCCGCCGGGCCGCCTTAACGGTGGGATTAGTGGATAAGCCCAATGCGCGTAAGCAACATCTGGGACACATTCCGCTGGTCGGCGGTATCGCCGTGTACCTGACGCTGATGCTGATGACGCTGTGGCAACCCGCCTGGCTGCCTGACAGCACCGTCTATCTGCTGTGCATTACGGCGCTGGTGGTGTTGGGCGTGCTGGATGACCGCTTTGATCTGCCCGTGGCGCCACGCGTCATGGTGCAGGGAGGGATCGCGCTGGCGATGATGCTGGCGGCAGGGATGCAGCTTTCCTCATTGGGCTATGTTTGGGGGCATCAGGAAGTGATGCTCGGTTATGGCGCGTTGCTGCTCACGCCGCTGGCGGTATGGGGAGCGATCAACGCCTACAACATGGTGGATGGCATCGATGGGCAACTGGGCGCCTTGTCCTGCGTGACCTTCGTCGCGTTGGCTATCGTGTTCGGATTGGGCGGCAGGGAAGATCTGGCGCTGTGGTGCCTGGGCCTGATCGTCGCGCTGGCGGCCTATCTGTTGTTCAACCTGAGCCTGTTCGGCGCGCGCAACAAGATCTTTATGGGGGACGCCGGCAGCATGGTGATCGGCTTCAGCGTGCTGTGGCTGGTGTTGCTGGCGACGCAGGGGCCACAGGCGGTAATGCGTCCGGTCACCGCGCTGTGGCTGATCGCCATTCCTCTGATGGACATGGTGACTGTGATGGTGCGTCGCCTGTTGCGTCGCCAAAGCCCCTTCAAAGCGGGCCGCGATCATTTGCACCATATTCTGATGCGTCGTGGGCTCAATGCGCGTCAGGCGCTGGCGATGAGCACCATGCTGGCGGTGACGTTGGCCTGCATTGGCATTTGCAGTGAAGTGTTGCAGCTGCAGGAAAGCCAAATGTTGGTGGCGTTTCTGTTCTGTTTTTGCGGTTATTTCGTCATGTTGCGCGAACCGCGTCAGGCGACGGTGTTCAGCGATAATCCGACCGTCGGCCGTTAATCCCCTCACGGGCTGCGGCAGCAGCCCGTTTATCACGGTACTTCCATGAATTTTCATTTGCCTCTTTTGATGCCATTGGCCTTCACCTCCGCGCTGTTGAGTGGATGTACGGTGGTTCCCGGTTCACATTTACCGACCAGCGGAAAAGCCATCGTCGTGCAACAGGACGACGATTTCGATTTGAATGACCAGGTACAGGTTTATCGCATGTCGCCGATGCTGCTGCAGAAAATGCGGCGCGTAGAACCGGTCGCCCGGCCGAACCCGGCGCTGGATCAGCGATTGCAGAGCTATCAATACCGTATCGGCGTCGGTGACGTGTTGAACGTCACCGTCTGGGATCACCCCGAGTTGACCACGCCGGCCGGGCAATACCGCAGCGCCAGCGACACCGGCAACTGGGTGCATGCGGATGGCACGATTTTTTATCCCTATATCGGGCGAGTGGCGGTGGTGGGCAAGACCGTCACCGAAGTGCGCAGCCTGATCGCCGGCCGTCTGGCGCAGTATGTGGAAAGCCCTCAGGTAGACGTCAGTATTGCCGCTTTCCGTTCGCAGAAGGCTTACGTGACCGGCGAAGTGAAAACCTCCGGCCAACAGGCGATCACCAACGTGCCGTTGACCATTCTGGATGCGATTAACGCCGCCGGCGGCCTGACGGACAACGCCGATTGGCGCAACGTGGTGCTGACCCATCAGGGCAAAGAGCGGGCTATCTCGTTGCAGGCGCTGATGCAGCGCGGCGACATCAGCCAGAACGCGCTGCTGCAGCCGGGCGACATCCTCTACATCCCGCGCAATGACGAATTGAAAGTGTTCGTGATGGGCGAGGTGGGCAAGCAAGCGACGCTGAAGATGGATCGCAGCGGCATGACCCTGACCGAGGCCCTCGGATCTTCCGAAGGGATCAGCCAGACGGTGGCGGATGCGACCGGGGTGTTCGTGATCCGGCCGAGCGGCGGTAAAACACCGCAGCGACTGGCGACGCTGTATCAGTTCGATCTCTCCGACGCCAGCGCGCTGGCGATGGGCGCTGAATTTCAGCTGCAACCTTACGACGTCGTGTACGTCACTGCGGCGCCGGTCGCGCGCTGGAACCGTTTGATCAGCCAGCTGGTGCCGACCATCAGCAGCTTTAACGATCTCAGCGAGGCGACCTTGCGCGTGCGCAACTGGTAACTCCGCAGGGTGAATAAGGAACAGAAGATGAAAAATAATGCGCTGTCCGTGATGGTGGCCGAACAAGACGAAAAGCTGGAGTGGGAACGCCTGATTGGGCCGCTGTGGGATAACCGCTGGCGGATCGCCGTCGTGACCGGCGTGGCAGGCATGTTGGGCGTCGCCTACGCCCTGTTGGCCACCCCGGTGTACCAGGCTACGGCGGTGGTGCAGGTGGAGAAGCAGCTGTCCGGCGATTCGCTGCTGCGTGAAACGTTGGACAGTTCAATGATGGGGCAAAATTCGGCGACACAGGATGAGGTGACGCTGGCTAAGTCGCGCTACGTGCTGGGAAAAACGGTGGACACCCTCGGTCTGACGGTGCGCGTCAGCCCGGACTATTTCCCGGTGTTCGGCAAAGGCTTTGCCCGCTTGAGCGGTGAAAAGCCGCCGGTGCTGAGCATTGCCACGCTGACGACGCCGGCGGACATGGAGGGCGAAGCGCTGACGCTGACGGTGCGCGATGGGCAGCATTACGAGCTGAGTTATGACGGCAGCAAACTGTTCAGCGGCGTGGTCGGGCAGCCGGTGGCGCAAGGCGGTTGGAACATGACCGTCTCGGCGCTGGACGCTTCGCCGGGCGCCAGCTTTACCGTGGTCAAAGTCGCGCGTCAAGAAGCGGTGGACGATCTGCGTAAATACCTGGACGTGGTGCCGGGTGGCAAGGATAGCGGCATCATGACCTTTACGCTGCCGAGCGAAGATCCGCAGAGCGCCGAGGCAATGCTGAAGAACATCACCGACAACTACCTGCAGCAGAACGTGGACCGCAAAACGGAAGAAGCTCAGCGAATGCTGGCGTTCCTGCAAGAGCAGCTGCCGCAAACGCAAACCTCGTTGAACAACGCCGAAACCCAACTTAATCAGTTCCGCCAGCAAAATGACTCGGTGGATCTGTCGCTTGAAGCCAAATCGGTGCTGGATACTCAAGTGCAGCTCGAGGCCCAGCTCAACGAGCTGACCTTCAAGGAAGCGGAAATCTCCAAACTCTACACCCGCGCGCACCCGGCTTACCGGGCGCTGCTGGAGAAGCGCGCCACGCTGGAGGCGGAAAAGGCACGGCTGGGTAAACAGGTGCAGACGTTGCCGAAAATGCAGCAGGAGATCCTGCGTCTTACCCGCGACGTGCAGGTGGATCAGCAGGTTTACATGCAGCTGATGAACAAGCAGCAGGAACTGAGCATCAGCAAGGCCGGCACGGTGGGCAATGTGCGCATCATCGACGAAGCGGAAACCGCGCTGCGGCCGATTAAGCCGCAAAAGATGCTGATCGTATTGTTGGCGCTGCTGCTTGGCGCCGGGGGCGGCGCCATCGTAGTGCTGCTGCGTGCGGCCTTCCATCGCGGCATCAATGACATCGATACCCTGGAGAAGCGGGGCATCAACGTCTACGCCACCGTGCCGCTGTCGCCGTGGCAGGTGAAGCGCAACCGCGAGCAACGTCAGCTGCTGCCAAGGTCCGGGGGGCGGCGCTTGCCGATCCTGGCGGTGGCCGAACCGACGGACCTGTCGGTGGAAGCGATCCGCAGCCTGCGCACCAGCCTGCATTTCGCCATGATGGAGGCCAAGAACAACATTCTGATGGTCTCCGGCGCCAGCCCGGAAAGCGGCAAGAGCTTTACCAGCACCAACCTGGCGGTGGTGGTGGCGCAGGCCGGGCAGCGGGTGCTGTTGATCGACGCCGATATGCGCAAAGGCTTCCTGCACCGCTGGCTGGCGGATGATGGGCATCAGGGGCTGTCCGACATGCTGGTGGGCAACGTGATGGCGGAACAGGCGGTGCGGAAAACTGCCATCGCCAATCTGGACTTCGTGCCGCGCGGTCAGGTGCCGCCGAACCCGTCCGAACTGCTGATGCACCGCCGTTTCGCCGACTTCCTGCGCTGGGCCGGGCAGAACTACGATCTGGTGCTGATCGACACGCCGCCGATTCTGGCGGTGACGGACGCGGCGATCGTCGGCAATCACGCGGGTACCTCACTGCTGGTGGTGCGCTTTGAGGTGAATACCGTCAAGCAGATCGAAACCAGCATGCGTCGTTTCGAACAGAATGGCGTGGCGATCAAGGGCGTGATCCTCAACGGGATGGTGAAGAAGGCGGCAACCGACATGAGCTATTACAACTTCGCCTACCCAAGCCATCGGGAAGATCACCCGCAGGCAGGGGAATAAGCGGGTGAAGGCCATTATCACCAATGCCCTGTGGCTGATGCTTGAACGCGTTTCGCTCAGCCTGTCCGGCATCTTCGTCTCCATTTACGTTGCGCGCTATCTGGGGCCCGCGCAGTTTGGCACCCTCAACTATCTGTTGGCGACGATCGCCATCGTAGTGCCACTGGTGCAGTTGGGCGCCGACAGCATCATTTTCAACCGCGTCGCCCGCCGACAGCCGAGCGGCATTCGCCTGATGCTGGCGTCAATACGCCTGCGTCGTTGGCTGTTCCTGGTGGTGGCGCTGCCGATGCTGATATGGAGCTATTTCAGCCAATCGCCCGTCAGCCAACTGATGACGCTGTTGCTGCTTATCAGCGCCTATTTCTCGATTCAGGACGTGTACAAAATTTATTACGATGCCCGCCTGCAGTCGAAACGCAATACGCTGATCAACAACCTGGCGCTGCTGCTGTCGATCGGGCTGCGGCTGGCGCTGGTGAGCGCGGCGCTGCCGCTGGTGTGGTTCGCGGTACCCTACATCCTCAGCAGCGCCGTACCTTACCTGGCGCGCCTCTGGTTATTCCGTGCGGAAGCGGCGGCCTCGCCGCGGGTTACGCCGCGCCAGGCCAGGCGCTATGGCCGTTATTTGCTAAAGGTGGGCCTGCCGTTGGCCATCTCCAGCCTGTCGATAGTGATCTATACCCGCATCGATCAAATCATGCTGGGCAATCTGGTCGGCGAGCAGGCGGTAGGCTGGTTCAGTGCCGCCACCACCCTCAGCCAAGGCTGGGTTTTCGTGCCGATGGCGCTGATCACTTCGTTGATGCCGGGCATTGCCAGCTGTCGCGATCCGTTGGAGCAGGAGTACCGTATTCGGGTGCTTTATCTGGTGGTCTTGGGCCTGTCGTTGCCGGTGTTGCTGGGCCTATGGTGGTTCGCCCACCCGGCGATTGCGCTGCTGTACGGCGCCGCTTTCCAACCGGCCGCCAATATCCTGGCTATTTGCACGCTGACCTCGCTGTTCTCGGTAATGGGGACGGTTTCGTACCGCAGCATCGTGCTGTTCGCCGGCTATCGTTTTATCGCCATCAAGATGCCGTTGGTGGCGGTGGCGAACGTGGTGATGAATCTGCTGCTGATCCCGCGCTACGGCCTGATCGGTGCGGCGGTATCTACGCTGTTGGCGGAGTTCATTTCGTTCTTCGTGCTGAACAGTTTATTCCGTGGCGGAAAAATTACCCGACTGCAGCTGACCTGTTTTTACTGCCTGCCGCGTCTTGTCAGCAAATTAAGGAGAGAGCATGTTAAACATCCTGGTTAAAAATATTTCCAAGCGCCTGCCCGATGCCTGGCACCATCAGGTTAAATACGCGCTCTATTTCAAGAAGCTGCCGCACCTGTCAAAACCGACCGGCTTCAGCGAAAAGATCATGCGCCGCAAAATTTATCCGCGCAGCATCTACACCACTTTGTCGGACAAGTTCAAGGTGCGTGAATTTATCGCCGGCCTGTGGGGCGAGGAGTATCTGGTGGAGCTGTATGCGCATGGCACTGAACTTAGCTACGACATGTTCAGTCAATTGCCTAACGCCTTTGTGCTGAAGGCCAACCACGGCAGCGGCTATAACCGCTTGGTGTTCGACAAGCAGCAGATTAGCTACGCGGAGTTGTACGATCTCAGCAACGCGTGGATGCGCAGCAACTTTTATGAGCAGAGCCGCGAAAAGCATTATCTGGATATCGAACCCTGCATCATGGTGGAGCGCCTGTTGCTGGATGGCGAACAGGTGCCGAACGATATCAAGTTTCATTGTTTCAACGACAATCATGAAATTCGTATGTTCATCCAGGTGGATTACCAGCGTTTCGGCACCCATCGGCGCGATATTTTTGATATCGACTGGAACCGCACCGAAATTCGTATCAACTTGCCGAATGCAGACGAACCGATGCCGCGTCCTACACGGCTGGAGGAAATGATACGTTTGGCTCGCCAGACCGCGCAGCAGTTCTCTTATGTCCGTGTGGATTTCTACCAGGTCGGTGAGAAGGTGTATTTCGGTGAGTTGACGTTTACGCCTGGCGCGGGGTTAAGCAAGCTGATGCCGAAAAACATTGAGCAGGAATGGGGCAGTTATTTTACTGAGTAAACGCTTATGCAAAGAGTCGCCTCCAATTTTCAAATGCATGCCAATGCGGGTTATAATCAGTCGCGAGATTTAGTCAATCAATCAATTGTATTGACCTTCCTGCTGATGTTTTTCGTGAAAACGTTCCTGACCTCGGGATCGTTCAATAGCGAGCTGATTAATAAAGCGGTCATGGGGCTTAATGGCTTGATGTTGCTCTATGTTGGCTATGCATTTTTTATCGCTACGCTGGCGGAAAAGGCGGTTGCGGTTTTTTTGGTTCTGCTGTTTCTTGTTAATATTGCCACCGGTCATGGTGATTATCTGTTTGGTGCGGTATTCAGCACGGCGGTGATCATTTTATTCCGTCGCATCGAAATGGGGCGTGGCGCTGAAATGTTTGCCATCACCTTTGTGGTGGCAGGGTTACTGGTGGTTATTCCCTATATCTTTTACACCGATGGGTTTGTTTACCTTGATGAGCGTTACGGCAATCGATTAACGCTGGGGTTCGATAATCCGAATACCCTGGCGTATTATTCTTTTGCCTTGTTCGCCACACTGCTGTGCCTGATCGACCATGCGAAATTAACGCGAGGAATGAAAAATATCGCTTCGCTGGCGGTATCGGCGTTAATTCTCCCGGTGCTGATGTATTCCTATTCTCGCACCTGTTTTATGTTGGCGCTGTTGATGTTGTTGCTGTTTTGGCTGGCGCCGCTGCTGCGTGTCGCGCCGAACAGAAAAGTCTGCATCGCGCTGACGTTGGCCATTGTAGGCTTTCAATTCGCCAGCGTTATACGCTGGGGGAGTAATCCGGCCTTGGACGTCCTCTTGAACCAGGCGTTGACCGGGCGAATCTGGTTCTCCTGGCAGATGTTTCAGGCGGTGGGGCTACCCAATCCGCTGTTCGGCATGAATATAGAGCCTTATAAGCCCGTCGATTTCTTCTTCATCGCCATGTTTTATTCGGCCGGTGGCATCGCTTCTGTCGTCATGCTTTTTTGTTATTTTCACCTGTTGGGCAATATGCGCAGGCTGAGTCGGTTCATGCGCTGGGTGGTGGTTGTTTTCCTGCTGACAACCTTTACGGAAACCTATTTTTTGGTCCCGGTATTTAACGTGTCGTTATTGTTGCTTTGCCGTGGAAAAGAAATGATAAATTCTAAGTTGGAGGGTTAAGAAATGGATTTCTCGATCGTTATCCCTATTTATAATAGTGCACGCTACCTGCCGAAAACGCTGAAGCGGATTTTCAACGCTTGCCAAGGATTCGACTATCAGGTGATTTTGGTTGATGATTGCTCTGACGAGGATGATATCAAGTATATTCGTCAGATAGCGGCGACGAATAGCAATGTGATGCTGCATGAGAAAAAACAGAAGAGCAATGCGGCGGTGTCGCGCAACTTAGGTACCAAGTTAGCGCAATCGGAGATCGTGTTTTTCCTCGACTCTGATGATTACTTCACGACCAACTATATTATTCGTCGCATGAATAAACATGAGGATCGCCATATTGATATTATCTTCGGCAACTATGCGGAGGTGAGCGGCGATTCGGTGCGTGATTTCAACTTCCATTATAAATCCGGTTCCTCCGGCGAGGATTTTCTTTTTCTGGAAATGGGCGATATTCGTTCATCCACCATCAGCATCCGTAAAAAAAGCGATCGCCGCTTTTTATTTCCCGAGTTCCTCAATAAGCATCAGGACTGGGGTTTTTTGGTCAATGCCACCAATTTGGGCGCGCATGTGGCGCACGACGCCGGCGGAGGGGTGTTTCTCGACGTAGGGCGCTATGGGCGCATGACGGCGAAGCTCAATCTGGAGGCCAGCGACCGGTTTATCAATACCTTCCTCAGCCCCAGCGATCGCCATATCAGCGGATTCGCCTGCAAGCATCTGCTGGCCTCGCTGTATTCGGAAAACGCCCAGGCGTTCAATTATTACTCGTCGCGCATCGTGCGGCACAGCCTGAGTGGCAAGTTCAAGGTGATCAAATGGTATGGCGATTGTCTGGCGCGGTTGGGATTGTTCTCGGTTGGCGGCCGGCTGCTGCGCAATGTGCGCCAGGGATTCAGGAGATGATATGCAAGCACGCAAGGTAATCATCGTTATCGAAAATATCGCGGGCAAGGGCGGTACTGAACGGGTCGCCAGCGGTTTGGCCAACGCGCTGGCGCGTCTGCCGGGTTATGAGGTGGCGGTGTTTTCGCTGTTTGGCGAGCGGAGCTTCTTTCCGCTGGCGAGTGACGTCCGGTTGCGCTGCGGCGGTGGCGATTCGCTGTTCTGGCCATGGCGGCTGGCATTGGCGCTGCGGCGTGAACGCACGGACGTGATCATTACCGTTTCTATGGGAAAACTGTCGGTGGTGATGACGCCTTTTCTGCGTTTGTTCTGTGCCCGCAGCCGGTTGCTATTAAGTGAGCACGTCAGCTTTCACCAGTATCCGCGCGTATTTAAGTGGCTGAAGTTGCTGGTTTACCGGCTGAGCGATCGCGTGATTTTCCTGACGCGGCAAGATAGCGACGCCATCGCTCGCTGGGTGGGGGCCGGAAAATGTCGGGTGATCGAGAACGTTTCGCCATTCGGCGCACAGGCGCCGACGCCGGCGCTGCAAAAAAAGGTGGCGCTGGCGGTGGGGCGATTGAGCAATCAGAAAGGCTTCGATCGACTGATCGCACTGTGGCGAGGGGTGGTGGCACAGGCGCCGGATTGGCGTCTGCTGATTATTGGCGACGGTCCGGAGCGCGACGCATTGCGGCGACAGATTGAAGACGCCGGGCTGGAGCAGCAGGTGAGTCTGCTGCCGGCCACCGCTAACGTGGCGGACTATTATCGCCAGGCCAGCCTGTATTTGATGACCTCTCGCTATGAGGGATTGCCGATGGTGCTGATCGAAGCCATGAGTTTCGGCCTGCCGCTGGTGGCCTACGACTGCAAGACCGGCCCGGCCGAGTTGATAGACGATGGCGTCAACGGCTATCTGGTGCCCGATGACGACGCCGCCGCCTTCAGCGAAGGGGTGATCAAACTGATGCTCGATCCGGGTTTGCGCGAGCACTTCTCTATCGCCGCGTTAGAGAAGTCTCGTCGTTTTTCTCCCGAACGTATTTATCCCCAGTGGCAACAGCTCACCGAGTGAGGACAGAATGGAAAAGATATCCGTGATAATGCCGGCCTACAATGCTGCGAACTCTATTAAAGAGTCGATTCTAGGCGTGCTGAATCAGCGATTTACCGATTATCACCTGTATGTGATCGATGATGCGTCTACCGACGATACTGCCGAGGTGGTACGGCCGTTCATCCACGATCGCCTCACCTATATCCGTAATGAGCATAACCAGGGCGTGGCGGAAACGCGCAACATCGGCATTGAGGCGGCGAAAGGCGACTATATCGCCTTCTGCGACAGTGATGACGTATGGCTGCCCAACAAGCTGTCGCGCCAGGCGAGCATTTTGCAAACCCGCCGCTACGACGTGGTGTGCTCCCATTATTACACCTTCGAAGACGACCTGAAATTGATCAAAAACACCCGTGGTGCGGATGAGCTTATTGGCTATCAGGATATGTTGAAAAGCAACTGGATTGGCAATCTCACCGGCATCTACAACCAGAAGCGCATCGGTAAGGTGTATCAGCAAAAAGTGGGCCATGAGGACTATTTGATGTGGCTGGCGGTGCTGCAGAAGGCGCGTAACGGCCTGGCCTACTGCATTCCCGAACCGCTGGCCTGTTACCGATTGTCTACCCATTCGCTGTCGGGCAACAAAATCCGCGCCGCGGACTGGCAATGGCGGATTTACCGTCAGCATTTGGGGCTGTCTTACCAGAAATCCTGCTATCTGTTCGCCACCTATCTGTTCAATGCCGTGGTGAAAAGGAAGTGACCATGAGGGGAATGTATCAGAGGGTGGCTCTGGGCTGTTGCGCCTTGTGGAGCGCTTCGGCTCTGGCGCAGAGCTGCCAACCCAATCTGTTGGCCAACCCCGGCTTTGAGCAGGGGCTCAGCGGCTGGCGCGCGCAGGGCGCACAGGGCGACGGCGATACGCACAGCGGCCGTGGCAGTTTGCGTTATGACAATGCAGATGCAGCGCAGTACCGTACCTTCAACCAGGCGCTGCAGGTTGTACCCGGGCAGACGATCGATTTCGGCGTCTGGCTCAAGACCCGCGGCGTACGCGGGCAAAGCCGCGACGGCGGCGCCGGGGTTTATCTGCAAAGCTTTGATGCGCAGGGGCGCTTTCTGGAAGGCAGCTATCCGGCTGGCGTGACCGGCGACAGCGGTTGGCGGCAGGTGAACGCCAGCTATACCGTGCCGCCGCAGGCGGCGCGAATCACTTTTGGCGTTTACCTGCGTAAGGGGAGCACCGGTACCGTCTGGTTTGACGACGCCTATGCGTGTACTCGAGCGCCTAAGCCGGCATTGTATCAGCTCGGCGCGTCGGCGCAGGGAAAGGTCGACACGCTGATAGTCACTGCGCAGCCGCAGCATTTGCAGGTCGATAGCGAATTGCTTAATGCCGAGGGGCAGGTTGTTCACCGTAGTCGCGACCGTTATCAAGTTGAAGGGCAGCGCCGTATCGAATACCCACTGCCGACCGGCCTGGCCCAGGGAGAGTACCGCCTGCGTCAGCAGGTCACCGGTCAGCAATCCCAGCCGGCACAGGGCAGCGAGCTGTCTTTTCGCGTTGGCCAGCCTGCGGCCAAAGTGGCGATCGACAGCAAAGGCTTTACCCTGCGCGATGGTCAACGGCTTTTCCCGTTGGGCATTTACGCCAACGTGGCTACCGATGAACATTTGGCGCGCATCGCCTCGGCGGGATTCAACACGGTGCTGAACTATGATTATGGGGAAAAGAAAGATCCTTACGCCTTTTTCCGCAACGCACGCAAGCGCGGGCTGCTGGTCATTTACTCCGTCAAAGATCAGTACCGCGGCAGCCGTTTCGCGCCGGCCGTGCGCGGTGGCGGCTACGCGGCGATGACGGCCTGGTACGTGCAGCGCTTGCGCTCTCAGCCCAACCTGCTCGCCTGGTACATCAACGATGAACTGGGGCCGGAATATCTCGATAAGATCGAGGAAAAAAACCTGCAAATAAAGCGGCTTGACGGCGATCACCCCACCTTCCAGGTGTTGAACAAAACCGGGGAGTTGGACGCCTACTTTAACAGCAGCGACATTTTGGCGACCGACCCTTACCCGGTGGGGAACGATCGCGATCTGACGCGCACTACGCGTTATACCGAACTGACGGTGCAGGCCGCCCGCCAGGCACGCGGGGCCTGGGTGGTGATGCAAATCATGGATCACGCCGCTTATGACGCCCGCCGCAAGCCACATCCGCCGTCAGAGGCGGAAATCCGCAACCAGGCCTGGCAGGCGCTGATCGGCGGCGCTAAGGGGCTGTTGTTTTATTCTTATACCGATCTGTTTTACAAGCGTAAAACCGACCGCTTCGACCAACGGGAGTTTGACGCCACCTGGCGTGGCGTGGCTGCCGTGTCGCAGCAAATTGCCGCTTTCACCCCTTATCTGCTGACGGGAAAATCGACGCCGCTGGCGGGAAGCGACCCGCAAATGCCGGCGCGGATGTTTATTCTGGGCGATCGCGCCTTGCTGCTGGTAGCCAACCCCTACTATCGAGAGGGAAGCACCCGCTTGCGCCTTCCGGCGGGCTGGCGGCAGCAGGGAGAGGGCACGGAGGTCAAGCTGGCGTTGCCCGCCGTGGGCACCGCGACGCTGTGGCTTCAACGCTGAAAGCGACGAGTTAGCATCACGCGGGAGGTTTCTCCCGCGTCCTACCCCCAAATACCCCACCTTGCCCCTCGCCCGTCAGTCTCTGTCATGAATTCCTGGTTTATTCATTCAAATTCAATTAATTAAAGTTAATTCTCGCACCTATACTTTGGTGGTATTTCATCCCCGATGCGCGCGTCGCCTCCCGCTTTCTCTTGATCGCAATCAATTTGCCGCCGGTTGGCCGTCAGTAGGCTGGCGGCAGATTGAGCATGTCTTCTTATAACGACAAGAGCCTTCAGGAGCATTCCGGATGAGCAAATTTTTAGACCGTTTCCGCTATTTCAAGCAGTTGGCGGAGCCTTTTTCTGGCGATCACGGCCAGACCTTGAACACCAACCGCGACTGGGAAGACGGCTACCGCAGCCGTTGGCAGCACGACAAAGTGGTGCGTTCCACCCACGGCGTGAACTGCACCGGTTCCTGCAGTTGGAAGATCTATGTGAAGAATGGTCTGGTGACCTGGGAAACCCAGCAAACCGATTATCCACGCACCCGTCCCGATCTGCCTAACCATGAACCGCGCGGCTGCCCGCGCGGCGCCAGCTACTCCTGGTACCTGTACAGCGCCAACCGGCTGAAATATCCGCTGATGCGCAAGCGTCTGCTCAAACTGTGGCGCGAAGCGAAAGCGCAGCACAGCGATCCGGTCGCGGCCTGGGGCTCTATCGTCGGCGATGCGGAAAAAGCCAAAAGCTACAAGGTGGCGCGCGGCCGCGGCGGTTTCGTCCGCTCCAGCTGGCAAGAGGTCAATGAACTGATCGCCGCCGCCAACGTCTATACCGCCAAAACCTTCGGCCCGGACCGCATTATCGGCTTCTCGCCGATCCCGGCGATGTCGATGGTGTCCTACGCCGCCGGCGCCCGCTACCTGTCGCTGATCGGCGGCGCCTGCCTGAGCTTCTACGATTGGTACTGCGATCTGCCGCCGGCCTCGCCGATGACCTGGGGCGAGCAGACCGACGTGCCGGAATCCGCCGACTGGTACAACTCCTCCTACATTATCGCCTGGGGCTCCAACGTGCCGCAGACGCGTACCCCGGACGCCCACTTCTTTACCGAAGTGCGTTACAAGGGCACCAAAACCGTGGCGGTGACGCCGGACTATGCCGAAGTCGCCAAGCTGTGCGACCACTGGCTGAATCCGAAGCAGGGCACCGACAGCGCGATGGCGCTGGCGATGGGCCACGTAATGCTGAAAGAGTTCCATCTCGACCGCGAAGTTGGCTACTTCCGCGACTATGTACGCCGCTATACCGACATGCCGATGCTGGTGCTGCTGGAGCCGCGTGAAGGCGGCCACTACGCCGCCGGCCGCCTGCTGCGCGCCGCCGATCTGGTGGACGGATTGGGCCAGGAAAACAACCCCGAGTGGAAAACCGTCGCCATCGACAGCCACAGCGGCGATCTGGTGGCGCCGCAGGGTTCCATCGGTTTCCGCTGGGGCGAGAAGGGCAAGTGGAACCTGGAACAGCGCGAGGGCAAATCGCAACAGGAAGTCGAGCTGCAGCTCAGCCTGTTGGGCATGCATGACGACGTCGCCGAGGTGGGCTTCCCGTACTTCGGCGGAGCCGACAGCGAGCATTTCAACAGCGTGGCACTGGACGAGATCCTGCTGCACAAGCTGCCGGTGAAACGCCTGCGGCTGGCGGACGGCAGCGAAGCGCTGGTGACCAGCGTGTATGACCTGACGCTGGCCAATTACGGCCTGGAACGCGGGCTGGACGACGCCAACTGCGCCGCCGACTATGACGAGGTCAAGGCCTACAGCCCGGCCTGGGCCGAACAGATCACCGGCGTGTCGCGTCACAACATCATCCGCATTGCCCGCGAGTTCGCGGAAAACGCCGAGAAGACCCACGGCCGTTCGATGATCATCGTCGGCGCCGGCGTCAACCACTGGTATCACATGGACATGACCTACCGCGGCCTGATCAATATGCTGATCTTCTGCGGCTGCGTCGGCCAGAGCGGCGGCGGCTGGGCGCACTACGTCGGCCAGGAAAAACTGCGGCCGCAAACCGGCTGGCTGCCGCTGGCGTTTGGCCTCGACTGGCAGCGCCCGCCGCGCCACATGAACAGCACCTCGTTCTTCTACAACCATTCCAGCCAATGGCGCTATGAAACTGTCGGCACCGACGAGTTGCTGTCGCCGCTGGCGGACAAGTCGCGCTTCGGCGGCAGCCTGATCGACTTCAACGTGCGCGCCGAGCGCATGGGCTGGCTGCCGTCGGCGCCGCAGCTGGGCACCAATCCGTTGCGCCTGGCGGAGCAGGCCCGCGCCGCCGGCCAGTCACCGGTCGAGTTCACCGTCGACGGCCTGAAAAACGGCACGCTGGGCTTCGCCGCCGAGCAGCCGGACAATCCGCAGAACTTCCCGCGCAACCTGTTCGTCTGGCGCTCCAACCTGCTGGGGTCTTCCGGCAAGGGCCATGAGTACATGCTCAAATACCTGTTGGGCACCGAAAACGGCATCCAGGGGAAAGATCTCGGCCAGCAGGGCGGCGTGAAGCCACAGGAAGTGGAGTGGCGCGAGCAGGGCGGCGAAGGCAAGCTGGATCTGGTGGTGACGCTCGATTTCCGTATGTCGAGCACCTGCCTGTACTCTGACGTGGTGCTGCCGACCGCCACCTGGTACGAAAAAGACGATATGAACACCTCCGACATGCACCCGTTCATCCATCCGCTGTCGGCGGCGGTCGATCCGGCCTGGGATTCGAAGAGCGACTGGGAGATTTACAAGGGCATCGCCAAGGCCTTCTCCGAAGTGTGCGTCGGCCATCTGGGCCAGGAAACCGACGTGGTGACCTTGCCTATCCAGCACGACTCCGCCGCCGAGCTGGCGCAGCCTTACGGCGTGCAGGACTGGAAGAAAGGCGAATGCGATCTGATCCCCGGCAAAACCGCGCCGCACATCATCGCGGTAGAGCGCGATTATCCCGCTACCTACGAGCGCTTCACCTCGCTGGGGCCGCTGCTGGACAAACTGGGCAACGGCGGCAAGGGCATCAGTTGGAACACCCAAACCGAGGTCGACTTCCTCAAGCAGCTTAACTACGTCAAGGCCGACGGCCCGGCGGTAGGGCGGCCGAAGATCGAGAGCGCGATTGACGCGGCGGAAGTGATCCTGTCGCTGGCGCCGGAAACCAACGGCCAGGTGGCGGTAAAAGCCTGGGAGGCCCTGAGCAACGTCACCGGCCGCGATCACCGGCATCTGGCGCTGAACAAGGAAGACGAGAAAATTCGCTTCCGCGACATTCAGGCGCAGCCGCGCAAAATTATCTCCAGCCCGACCTGGTCCGGTCTGGAGGATGAACATGTTTCCTATAACGCCTGCTACACCAACGTGCACGAGTTGATCCCGTGGCGCACCCTCAGCGGCCGTCAACAGCTGTATCAGGACCATGAGTGGATGCGCGCCTTCGGTGAAAGCCTGCTGGTATACCGGCCGCCGATCGACACCCGTGCCGCGCAGCCGCTGCTGAACAGCAAGCCGAACGGCAACAAGGAGAAGGCGCTGAACTTCCTGACGCCGCACCAGAAGTGGGGCATTCACTCCACCTACAGCGACAACCTGTTGATGCTGACGCTGTCGCGCGGCGGCCCGATCGTCTGGCTGAGCGAAGACGACGCCAAAGATCTGGGCATCGCGGACAACGATTGGATCGAGGCCTTCAACGCCAACGGCGCGCTGACGGCGCGCGCGGTGGTCAGCCAGCGTATCCCGGCCGGCATGACCATGATGTACCACGCGCAGGAGCGCATCGTGAACCTGCCGGGCTCGGAGATCACCAGCCAACGCGGCGGCATCCACAACTCGGTGACCCGCGCCTGTCCGAAGCCGACCCACATGATCGGCGGCTATGCGCAGTTGGCCTACGGCTTCAACTACTACGGCACCGTCGGCTCCAACCGCGACGAGTTCGTGGTGGTGCGCAAGATGAACCGCATTGATTGGTTGGACGACGAAGGCAACGACTACGCGCAGGGCAGTCAGCAGGAGAACAGCAAATGAAAATTCGTTCGCAAGTCGGCATGGTGCTGAATCTGGACAAGTGCATCGGTTGCCACACCTGTTCAGTCACCTGCAAAAACGTCTGGACCAGCCGTGAAGGTATGGAATACGCCTGGTTCAACAACGTGGAAAGCAAGCCTGGCGTCGGGTATCCGCACGCCTGGGAAGATCAGGAAAAATGGAAGGGCGGCTGGATCCGTAAAATCAACGGCAAGCTGGAGCCGCGCATGGGCAGCCGCGTCGGCGTGTTGGCGAAAATCTTCGCCAACCCGGACGTGCCGGCGCTGGACGACTACTACGAGCCGTTCGATTACGACTACCAGCATCTGCACACCGCCAAACAGGGCAAACACCAGCCGGTGGCCCGCCCGCGCTCGCTGATTACCGGCCAGCGCATGAACAAAATCGAAAGCGGCCCGAACTGGGAGGAGATCCTCGGCGGGGAATTCGAAAAACGCTCGCAGGACAAGAACTTCGATAACCTGCAGAAGGCGATGTACGGCCAGTTCGAAAACACCTTCATGATGTACCTGCCGCGCCTGTGCGAGCACTGCCTCAACCCGGCCTGCGTCGCCACCTGCCCGAGCGGGGCGATCTACAAACGCGGCGAAGACGGCATCGTGCTGATCGACCAGGACAAGTGCCGCGGCTGGCGCATGTGCCTGACCGGCTGCCCGTACAAGAAAATCTATTTCAACTGGAAAAGCGGCAAGTCCGAGAAGTGCATCTTCTGTTACCCGCGTATCGAAGCCGGGCAGCCGACGGTCTGTTCGGAGACCTGCGTGGGCCGCATCCGCTATCTCGGCGTGCTGCTGTACGACGCCGATCGCATCGAGCAGGCGGCGGCGGTGGAGAACGACAAAGATCTGTATCAGAGCCAGCTCGATATCTTCCTCGATCCGCATGATCCTAAGGTGATTGCTCAGGCGCTGGCGGACGGCGTGCCGCAGGGCGTCATTGAAGCCGCCCAGCAGTCGCCGGTGTACAAAATGGCGATGGACTGGAAGCTGGCGCTGCCGCTGCACCCGGAATACCGCACGCTGCCGATGGTGTGGTACGTGCCGCCGTTGTCGCCGATTCAGTCCGCCGCCGACGCCGGCGAGCTGGCGCACAACGGCGTATTGCCGGACGTCGAGAGCCTGCGCATTCCGGTGCAGTATCTGGCGAATCTGCTGACCGCCGGCGATACCGAACCGGTACTGCTGGCGCTGAAGCGCATGCTGGCGATGCGCCACTACAAACGGGCGGAAACCGTCGACGGCGTGGTGGACACCAGCGCGCTGGAGCAGGTTGGCCTGAGCGAAGCGCAGGCGCAGGAGATGTATCGCTACCTGGCGATCGCCAACTATGAAGATCGCTTTGTGGTGCCGTCGAGCCACCGCGAACTGGCGCGCGAAGCCTTCCCGGAAAGCAAGGGGTGCGGCTTCAGCTTCGGCGACGGCTGCCACGGCAGCGATGGCAAGTTCAATCTGTTCAACAGCCGCCGTATCGACGCCATCGACGTGACCGCGAAAACCGCGCGGCCGGAGGATGCCTCATGATCAGCCTGAAAGTGATCGCCCGCCTGCTGGATTATCCGGAGCAGGTGCTGTTTGACCATCAGCAGGCGCTGATCGAAGCGCTGGAGCCGGCCAGCGAGCTGGATCTGCACCACAGCGCGCAGCTGATTCTGTTTATCCGCCGCCTGTGCGCGCGCCCGTTGCTGGATGCTCAGGCTGACTATTGCGAGCTGTTCGATCGCGGCCGCGCCACCTCGCTGCTGCTGTTTGAGCACGTGCACGGTGAGTCGCGCGATCGCGGCCAGGCGATGGTTGACCTGATGGCGCAGTACCGCACCGCCGGGCTGGAGATCGACAGCCGCGAGCTGCCGGACTTCCTGCCGCTGTACCTGGAGTATTTGGCCAGCCGCAGCGCGGCGCAGGCGCGGGAAGGGCTGCAGGACATCGCGCCGATCCTGGCGCTGCTGGGCGCGCGCTTGCAACAGCGTGAAAGCCCGTACGCGGTGCTGTTCGATCTGCTGCTGGCGCTGTCCGGCAGCGAGGTGCAGGCCCAGGCGCTGGAGACCCAGGTGGCGCAAGAGGCGCGCGACGATACGCCGCAGGCGCTGGATGCGGTGTGGGAAGAGGAGCAGGTCAAGTTTCTCGGCGAACAGGGCTGCGCCTCCGCCCAGCAGACGGCGCACCAGCGGCGCTTCGCCGGCGCGGTGGCGCCACAGTATCTGGATCTGACGGATGCGTTAACCGGAACCAAAGGACGCTAATCATGCAATTTTTGAATCAGTTCTTCTTCGATATCTACCCTTATCTGGCCGGCGCGGTATTCCTGATCGGCAGCTGGTTGCGTTACGACTACGGGCAGTACAGCTGGCGCGCCGGCTCCAGCCAGATGCTGGATAAAAAGGGCATGCGGCTGGCGTCCAACCTGTTCCACATCGGGATTATCGGCATCTTCGCGGGCCACTTCCTCGGCATGCTGACGCCGCACTGGATGTATGAGGCCTTCCTGCCGATCGACGTGAAGCAGAAGCTGGCGATGATCGCCGGCGGCGCCTGCGGCCTGATGACGCTGATCGGCGGCGCGCTGTTGCTGAAGCGCCGGTTGACCAACCCACGGGTGCGCGCCACCAGCAGCTTCGCCGACATCATGATCCTGACGTTGCTGGTGGTGCAGGTGTGTCTGGGGCTGCTGACCATTCCGTTCTCCGCCCAGCATATGGACGGCAGCGAAATGATGAAGCTGGTGGCCTGGGCGCAGGCGGTAGTGACCTTCCACGCCGGCGCCTCTGCGCACCTGGAAGGGGTGGCGATTATCTTCAAACTGCACATGGTGCTGGGCATGACGCTGTTCGTGCTGTTCCCGTTCTGCCGCCTGGTGCATATCTGGAGTGCGCCGGTAGAGTACCTGACCCGCCGTTATCAGCTGGTGCGCAACCGCCGCTGAGCCTGACCCCGCCGCCGCCGATCGCCAGCGGCGGCGCTATTCCGATAATTCCCCCGCCGTCTGCCCATTCTCGCCGCCTTGTCGTAAACTAATTATCTCAGTCATGTTACGCTTATGCTTCCGCCGACGGACGTCGGCCCGTGGTAGCCGATAACAAGAGATACCGCCTTGATGAAAGGCATTTTGGGACATAAAAACCGGGGATGATCCGTGTGGCCTTCGTGCCGTGCGGGAGAATCGCTTTATGGATAGTCAGGTTAATCAATAACAATAATGACCACACAATGTCGCTCACCCGAGCTGTTGCCTCTGAAAATCATTGCCACCGGGGCCGCGTTGCCGCCCAACCGCGTGGCGTCTTCTACGCTCGACGCTCGCCTGGGGAAACCGGCCGGCTACGTTGAAAAACGCTCGGGCATCGTTTGCCGCTATCACGCCGCCGACGATGCCAGCCAGGCCGAACTCGCTGCCGCTGCGCTGCAAGATGCGCTGGCTCGCCACGCCATCCCGGCAGCTTCCATTGACCTGCTGATCTCCGCCTCGGCGATATCGGTGCAGGCGCTGCCATGCACCGCCGCGCATATTCTCAAGGTGGCGGGGCTGGCGGCGGGCACGCCGGGCTTCGACATCAACAGCAGCTGCGTCAGCTTTATCTCTGCGCTGCAGGTGGCGGCGGGGCTGTTGAACGCCGGGACGTATCGGCGTATCGCCATCGTTTCGGCGGATCTCGCTTCACGCGGCATCGACTGGCAGCACGAAGAGTCGTCGCTGATTTTCGGCGATGGTGCCGCCTGCGCCATTGTGGAGTGCGGCGACGGCGCGAGCGGTATCCTCGCCAGCCTGGTGGAAACCTATCCCGCCGGCAGCGAACTGTGCGAGATCCGCGCCGGCGGTACGCGTCGTAACCCGCGCGCCGGCATGTGTGAGCAAGACTTCCTGTTTCATATGCAGGGCAAGCCGCTGTTCCGTCAGGCGTCGGCGCTGATTGAGGGCTACCTCGACCGGCTGCTGAACGCCAGCGGCCTGACCCTGGCCCAGATCGCCACCGTGGTGCCGCATCAGGCCAGCCATCTGTCGCTCGAACATATGCGCAAGCGGCTGCACGTCTCCAGCGAGGCGCTGGTCGACATCTACCGCCATCATGGCAATCAGGTGGCGGCGTCCATCCCGACGGCGCTGCATGCCGCTGCGACCACCGGGCGCTTCAATCCCGGTCAGCCGGTGATGCTGATCGGCACCGCCGCCGGGCTGGCGCTGGCCGGCATGGTGTTGCTGCCATGAGGGTGCTGGTCACCGGGGCGACCAGCGGGCTGGGACGCAACGCGGCGCAGTGGTTGCTGGAGGCCGGACATCAGGTGCGCGCCACCGGCCGCGATGAACGGGCCGGCGCAACGCTGCGTCAGCTGGGCGCCGAGTTTTGTGCGCTCGATCTGGCGCAGGCCACGCCGCAGCAATGTCGGGAGCTGGTGACCGACTGCGAGTGGGTGTGGCACTGTGCGGCCAAGTCTTCGCCCTGGGGCAGCAAGGCGGAATTTCACCGCATCAACGCCGCAGCGACGGAGAAGCTGGCGGAGGCGGCGGGGCGCTGTGGCGTGCGGCGCTTCGTGCATATCTCCACGCCGGCAATCTACTTCGATTTTCAGCCGCATTACGATCTTGACGAGGGTTACCGTGCCCGGCGCTTCGCCAATCACTATGCCGCCAGCAAGTATGCGGCCGAACAGCGCCTGTTGGCGCAGGCGAAGATCTATCCGCAAACCACCTACATTATGCTGCGGCCGCGCGGCCTGTTTGGCCCGCACGATCGGGTGATCGTGCCGCGGCTGTTGCAGCAGCTCGAACGCGATCGCGGCGTATTGCGATTGCCCGGCGGCGGGCAGGCGTTGCTGGATCTGACCTTCGCTCCCAACGTGGTGCACGCCATGGAGCTGGCCAGCCGGCAGCGCGGATTGCCGTCCGGCGCCGTGTACAACATCACCAACCACCAACCGCAGCGGCTGGCGGAGATGCTGGATGCGCTGCTGCGCCAGGCGCTGGGGCTGCGCTACCGGCTGCAGGCCGTGCCCTATCCGCTGCTGCATACGCTGGCCGGCGGCATGGAGCTGTGGGCAAGCCTGAGCGGCAAGGAACCGATGCTGACGCGCTACAGCGTGGCGGCGGTGCATTTCGACATGACCCTGAGCCAGACCCGCGCGATCGAAGAGCTGGGCTATCGGCCGCGTTACTCGATGGAAGAGGGGATCCGCCTGACCGGCGAATGGCTGCGGCAGCAAGGAGGCGGACAACATGGCTAAAGTCACCGTTTTTGAAGTGGGCTATTGCACGCATATCGGCTGCATGGCGCTGCGCGGCGCCGGGTTCCGGGTGTGCAAATTCCCGGCGCGCGCCTATCTGCTGGAGGTAGGGGAGCGCCGCTGGCTGTGGGATACCGGCTACGCGCATTATTTTCAGCAGCACACGCAGTCGGGGCTGTTCAGCCTTTACCGCCGCATGACGCCGGTCTATTTCGATCCCGCCGAGTCGTTGGCGCACCAGCTGCGCGAAGCCGGTTACACCGAAGGTGACATCCAGGCGCTGATCGTCTCGCATTTTCACGCGGATCACATCGCCGGGCTGCAGGATTTCAGCCAACTCGACTTTATTTGCTCTGGCGAAGGCTGGCAGCAAACCCGTGGGCTGCGCGGTTTTGCGGCGCTGAAGCGCGCCTTTATTCCCGGCCTGATCCCGGCGGACTTCGAGAGCCGCCTGCAGTTTATGGAGGCTTTTCCCTCGGTGGCGTTGCCCGCGCTGCTGGTGCCGTTCGATCGCGGTTACGTGCTGCCGGGCAGCGAAGGGCAGATCGTGCTGGTGCCGCTGCCGGGGCATGCGGCCGGCCATATCGGCGCCTTTATCCTCATCGATGCCGGTTGGACACTGCTGGCCAGCGACGCCGCCTGGTCGCCGCAGAGCTACCAGACGCTGCGCGGGCCTTCGCGCCTGGCCAATCTGGTGATGGACGACGCGGCGGCGTACACCCGCACGCTGGAGCGGCTCAACCAGCTGTGGGCGGGCGGCCAGGTCAACATTTTGCTGTGTCATGAGGGGGACCTGTGATCCCCTTCATGACCCTTTGGCACTATTTCCGCGCCCGACGCCTGCGCTTTGGCGATCGTGCGGCGCTGGAGGCGTATCAGGCCCGGCAGCTCACGGGCTTTGCCCGCCGGGTGCTGAGCAAGAGCCCCTATTTTCAGCGGTTCAGCCGCCGGCCGTTCGCCGAATGGCCGCAGATGGACAAGGCGCTGATGATGGCGCAGTTCGACCGGATGAATACCGCCGGGCTGCAGCGCGATGCGGTGCTGGCCTGCGCGCAGCGCAGCGAGGCGGATCGCGATTTCACGCCGAAGATCGGGCGCTACAGCGTCGGATTGTCGTCCGGCACCTCCGGGCAGCGCGGCGTGTTTGTCGTCAGCCCGCGCGAACAGCAGGTGTGGGCCGGCGGCATGCTGGCGAAAATGCTGCCGGACGGGCTGTTGGCCGGCGAGCGCGTTGCGCTGTTTCTGCGGGCGGACAATAACCTCTATCACAGCGTGAACAACCGTTGGCTGAGCCTGGCGTTTTACGATCTGCTCGCGCCGTTCAGTGCGCATCTGCCCGCCTTGGAACGGCAGGCGCCCAGCATCATCGTGGCGCCGGCGCAGGTGCTGCGCGCCCTGGCGCTGGCGGTGCTGGCCGGGCAGGTGACGCTGCCGGTCAAAAAAGCGATCTCGGTCGCCGAGGTGTTGGAAGAACAGGATCGCCGCCTGCTGCTGCAGGTGTTTCCGGCGGTTGGCGAAGTATATCAGGCCACCGAGGGGTTCCTGGCCGCTACCTGCGCGCACGGCACGCTGCATCTGAACGAAGAGTTTTTGCAT
Organism: Serratia bockelmannii; assembly: GCF_008011855.1. Classification (GTDB taxonomy): domain Bacteria; phylum Pseudomonadota; class Gammaproteobacteria; order Enterobacterales; family Enterobacteriaceae; genus Serratia; species Serratia bockelmannii. The sequence goes on along the minus strand of NZ_VOUX01000033.1, from coordinate 661,066 downwards.
ATCGAACCGCAGTGGATCGACGAACTGCGCTTCACGCCGCTGATCACCGACTTTACCCGCAGTACGCAGCCGATCGTGCGCTATCGGCTGGATGATGTATTGGTGCTGCGCCAGGAACCCTGCCCATGCGGGCAACCGACGCGGGCGATTGCGCGTATCGAAGGGCGGCGCGACGATCAGCTGATGTTACCCGATGCGCAGCGGCAACCGCAGGCGGTGTTCGCCGATGCCTGCAGCCGGACGATCGCCAATGCGTTGCCGCTGACCAGCGATTACCGCCTGATCCAGCGCGGCGAGCAGCGGCTGGAGCTGATTGCCGATTGCAGCCAAGCGGAATTGGCGCACTGCCAGGCGCAGCTGATCGCGCTGTTCGCTCGCCAGGGCATCGCCACCGATCGGCTCGAATGGCGGCTGACGGTGCAGGCGGTATTGCCGCAGTTCGATCGCAAGCGGCGGCGCATCGTGCGCCAGGCGGAGGAAACATGAAAAATACGCTGTTCAGGCTAGGGCACATGTTGCTCGGCTGGGGGACGGTCGGGGTCGTGTATAGCCTGACCGATCGCCTGCAGGGGGCGGGAACCCTGTTGCCGCCGTCGGCGCTTGACCGGGCGATCCCGTTTAACCCGGCGGCCATTTGGCTCTATCTGTCGTTTTTTCTCATCGTCCCGGCAGGCTATTTGCTGGCGCCGCTGCGGCGAATCAAATGGCTGACGCTGGCGATGCAGCTGACGGCGCTGGGCGCCGGAGCGGTTTACCTGCTGTGGCCGACCACCATGGCCTATCCGCAGAACGAGGGCGTTGGGCTCAGCGCGCAGCTGCTGGCGGCGTTAACTCAGGTGGATTCGGCGCAGAACTGCCTGCCTTCGTTGCACATGGCGCTGACGGTGCTGGCGGTGTGGGCGCTGAGCGACGGCGAGCGCAAAATGCGGACGGCGCTGTGGATGCTGTGGGGCGTGGCGATCGCGTTCTCCATTCTGCAGCTGCGCCGTCACTTGTTTGTCGATTTGGCAGGTGGCGCCTTGCTGGCGCTATGCGCCGGTGGGCTGGCGCTGCGTATAAAGGCCCTGCGCAGGCGCGTGGTTAAAGGAGAAATGGGATGAGCGATCTGGCGTTGCCGATAGTGTTCATGCTGTTCATCGTGGTGGCCGAGGCGGTGGCGCTGCAGTGGGGGCGCCGTGAGCCGGTCAACTGGCACGATCTGGTGTTCAACCTGAACTCCGGCCATATCATGCTGTGGCTGTTCCGCGGGCTGGAGATCACCTGCTACGGCTACGTGGCCGCGCATTTCAGCCTGGGGCTGCTGGACGCCTGGCCGCCGCTGCTGATGTGGCTGTTCGCCCTGCTGGCGTGGGACTTCGGTTTCTACTGGCTGCATCGCCTGCACCACCGCTTCCGCGTGCTGTGGGCGGTACACGTGGTGCACCATCAGGGCGAGCACTTTAATTTGTCGCTGGGGGTGCGCAACTCCTGGTATTCGTCGCTGACGTCGATCCCGTTCTTTTTACTGTTGGCGTTGGCGGGCGTACCACTGTCGGTGTTCGTCGCGGTGTCGATTTTTCACTATAGCATTCAGCTGTTTAACCACAATGCGCTGACGCCGAAACTCGGCCTGCTGGAAAAAATTCTGGTCACGCCGGCGCATCACCGGGTGCACCACGTCAAGGACATGGCGTATTCCAATAAGAACTTCGGCGGCAGCTTTATCTTTTGGGACAAGCTGTTCGGCACCTTCTGCCCGGCGTTGCCGACCACGCCGTTCAGCTATGGCGTCAGCGGTGACAGGCCGTCTGCCAACCCGTTCTGGGCGAGTAATCTGCCGTTCCTGCGCTATTTGCGTCTGACATGGCGCCCGGCGCCGGGCCGACCACGCGACCGCCGTTCGGCACTCAGCGTATTCAGCGGCGCCATGCTGTTGTTCACGCTGGTGGTCGGCTACGTCTACCAATACGGCTATGGTTACGGCGACATCAGCTGGCCGCAAATGGCGCTGCTGGTGCTGCTGGCGTTGGGATCGGTAGCGCTGGGCGGCATGACGGAAGGGCGACCGTGGGCGAGCGCCGTCTGGCTGCTGATCGCGCTGGGCATGCCGCTGCTGTTTATCGGCTATCTTGGCTGGCCACAGCGCTATTGGCATATCGCCATGGCCGCCGTGGCGCTGCATGCCCTGTGCATCGCGCTGGGCTGGGGGCGAGTGGCCGCATCGGCCGCCGTGGAGGAACCGCATGGCTGAGTCATTGCCGCCGCTGCGTTTTCCCGCCGATGGCGAGCAGGCGTTTCATCGCGATCTCAAGCGCGCGGCGCACGCCTGCCTGGTGGGCGATCATCGCTATGCCGATGCCGCGCGGCTGGTCAAGGCCGCGCTGTTGTTGGTGTTGTGCGCCGGGTTTTACGCGCTCAGCCTGATGCAGCATCAGCCATGGGCGTTTTTCCTCTGCTATTTCCTGTTCGTGACCATGGGTATGCTGCTCAACGTCAACGTCAACCACGATGCTTCGCATAACGCCTTCCTGCGTGCGCCCTGGGCCAATCGCCTGGTGGGGCGGGTGGTGACGCTGCCGCTGGGCGTCGATCCGGACTATTGGCGTACGCGGCACGTGGATTACCACCACGTTTACGCCAACGTGGAGCATTACGATCTGGACACCGAAGAGAACGGCTTTTTCCGCCAGACGCCTTTCCAGCGCTGGCGGCCCCATATGCGCTATCAGCATCTGTACTGGCCGCTGATCGCCGCGCTCTCCTTGCCCTATATCGCCTGGATTTTCGATTGGTCCGATCGGCTCGATAAAACGCCGCTGCGGGAAAAACGCGTGCTGGCGGGGCGCGGCGGTTGGACGCTGTTCGTGCTGTGCAAGCTCGCGCATCTGGCGCTGGTGCTGGTGGTGCCGCTGATCGTGGGCCACTTGCACGGCATCGGCTGGGGCTGGGTGTTGCTGGCTTACGCGCTCAGCCAGATGTGCGCCTCGCTGCTGGTGGTGTTCTTGCTGCTGGGCACCCATTGGGCGCAGGCCGAGTTTTACCCGGCGCCGACGGGCGACAGCATGCCGCAAGGCTGGTATCGGCACAATTTCGCCACCGCCTGCGACTGGCAGCCCGAACCGCGCTGGCTGGAGCATCTGACCGGCGGGCTGAACTATCACCTGACCCATCACCTGTTTCCCGGTTGGAATCACCGCCACTATCCGGCGCTGGCCGCTGCGGTGGCGGAAGTGGCACAGCGGCACGGCATGGCGTACCGCTGCATCGGCTATCGCGAACTGCTGGCGCAGCAACAGCGCTTCTTGCGGCGGATGGGGCAGCCATGAAACCGCTGCGTCCGTTAGCCTATCGGCGCGACGACAGCGGGTTGCATCGCGCGCTGATGCAGGCCGCCCAGCACTATCTGGCGGCCAACGGCGATCACCGTTTCGCCGACGGCGGCATGCTGGCGAAGGTGACGCTGCTGCTGGCACTGTGCGGCCTGTGTTACGGGCTGAGCCTGCAGCAGCAAAACTGCTGGGCGTTTTTCGCCTGCTATTTCGGTTTTATCTTTATCGGCATGTTCCTGACGGTGAACGTGGTGCACGATGCTTCGCACAACGCGTTTTTCCGTCGGCCCTGGGCCAACCGCTGGTTGAACGCCCTGGTGAGCGTGCCGCTGGGGCTGGATCCCGACTGTTGGCGCGTGCGGCACGTGCTGTTCCACCATGCCCATAACAATATCGAACATTACGATCCCGACATCGACGCCAACGGCGTGCTGCGGCAAACGCCGTTCCAGCGCTGGCGCCCCTTTATGCGCGCGCAGCGTTACTATTGGCCGCTGGTGGCGGCGCTGACGTTCCCGTACTACATCTGGTTGTTCGATTGGCTGGACAGGGCGGGCCGCACCCGCGTGGCGGCGCGCATGGCGCAGCAGGGCGTGCGTGGCTGGTGCGGGTTTCTGGCGGGTAAGGCGGCACACCTGCTGCTGGCGCTGGCGATCCCATGCTGGCTGCTGCCGCCGGCTATCGGCATCGGGCAAATTCTGCTGGTCTATTTGCTGAGCCAGATGCTTTCTTCCTTGCTGTTCGTGATGTTGATCATCGGCACCCACTGGGCCAAGGCCAACTTTTATCAGGCGCCGGCGCAGGGCACGATGCCGCACGGCTGGTATCACCACGTGTTCGCCACCACCTTCGACTGGCTGACCCGGCCGCGTTGGCTGGGGTACTGGCTCGGCGGGGCGAACCTGCATTTGACGCATCATCTGTTCCCGCACTGGAGCCACCGCCATTACCCGGCGCTGAGCCGCATCATCGGCGAGGTGGCGCCGCGTTTCGGCATCGACTACCGCCTGCTGGAACTGGAGGAGCTGTTGCGTCTGCAGCAACGCTTCCTCAGCGCGATGGGCCGCAAGCCGTACTAGCGTTGCATGCGGATTGTGCGAGGCGTTACGCAGTTCACTAATTGAACGATATTTGCCCTTCCAGTAGACTTTCCCTCTGTGAATCAACGGCCACAGGAGGTGGACTATGCGCAGCTTGCCGATTCGGTTATCGAACAAAATTGATGATGATCTGAACGATATCGCCCGGCGTCACGGGATGGAAAAAACCGAGGTAATCAAAATGGCGTTTGCACTGATTACCCTTGCCGATAAGTACTGGATGAAACAGGATGGTACTTCTCTTGGCATTGTTCGGGAGAAGGGTGAACAGCTTGAAGCGGTGGGGCGGGTCGTGGAGATCTTCCCATGAACATCGAAAGCCGTAATCTGCGCGATGAGGCCAGCCAGGTTTATCTGGAGCAGGTCTTGGTCTTCGACGAAATGGAGCGGCTGCGCCTGGCACGCCAGGTGCTGTGCGGGATATTCGCCGTCAGCGTGGGCGTATTCGCCGCCCACGCGTATTGGGAGAAAAACGAAGCGCTGAATCAGGTGTTTGAGCTGGTGAAGATCGGCGCCTTGCCGCTGGTCACGCTGGTGGTCTCTTTTTACTTTCCCAACAGCGCGTCCAGATAAGGCGCCGCGTCAATGCGACTTCATGCCCGCCGCGGTCATCAGCAGGCGGAACAGTGAGGCAACCACGAATAACCCCAGCACGCTGGCGCTCCAGATGATCACCAGCCAACCGATGCGTTTCCACCAGGGCGCCGGAGCGGCGGTTGCCGTTTTATCTTGCATAGCGTCCTCCCTTCTCAATGATAGCCGTGTTCATGGCTGATCTTGCCGCGGAACACGTAGTAGCTCCAGAAGGTGTAGACCAGAATGATTGGGATGATGAACAGCGCGCCCACCAGCATAAAGCCGAGGCTCTGCGGTGGTGCTGCGGCGTCCCACAGGCTGATGGCCGGCGGGATCAGGTGCGGCCAGATGCTGATGCCAAGCCCGCTCAGGCCGAGGAACACCAGCAGCAGCGTCAGCATAAACGGCGAGTAGTGCGCGCCGCGTTTCACTCCGCGTTGAATTCCCCAGGCGCTGAGCAGCACCAGCAGCGGTACCGGCAGCAGCCAGAACAGGTTAGGCAGCGTAAACCAGCGGGCGGCGATTTCCGGATGGGCGATCGGCGTCCAGACACTGACCGCAGCCAGCACCAGCAACAGGATGGCCAGCAGCGGCGTCGCCAGGTGATACATGCGTGCCTGCAGTTCACCGGCGGTTTTCATCACCAGCCAGGTACAGCCGAGCAGGGCATAGGTCACCACCAGCCCCAGCCCGCAGAACAGCGCGAACGGCGTTAGCCAGTCCAGCGCGCCGCCGGCGTAGGTGCGGCCTTCTACCGGGAAGCCGTTGATCACGGCGCCCACCACCACACCCTGGCTGAAGGTGGCGAACAGTGAGCCCCAAATAAACGCCTTGTCCCAGATATGGCGCTTCTCCGGCGTCGCCTTGAAGCGAAACTCGAAGGCCACGCCGCGGAAAATCAGCCCGATCAGCATCAGCGTCAGCGGGATCGCCAGCGCGTCGAGGATGACCGAATAGGCCAGCGGGAAGGCGCCGAACAGTGCGGCGCCGCCCAGCACCAGCCAGGTCTCATTGCCGTCCCACACCGGGGCGACGGTGTTCATCATCAGATCGCGGTCGCCGCTCTCTTTCACCCACGGAAACAGGATGCCGATGCCCAGGTCGAAACCGTCCATCACCACGTACATCATGGTGCTGAACACGATGATGACAAACCAAATCAGCGGAAGATCGATACCCATGTTCAGCTCCTGTCGTCCAGAGTGTCGTTGACCGCGGACAGCGGACGCGCCGGCCGGCCCTCGGTATTGTCTTCTTGGTGTTCATGCGGCTGCGGCCCTTTGCGGATCAGGCGCATCATGTAGGAATACCCCACGCCGAACACCGAACAGTAGACGATGATGAACGCCAGCAGGCTGATGCTCATGTGCAGGTCGCCGTGCGCGGAGACCGCATCCTTGGTGCGCAGCAGGCCGTACACCACCCACGGTTGGCGGCCGATCTCGGTGGTGAACCAGCCCGCCAGCAGCGCCAGCAGCCCGGAAGGGCCCATCCACAAAATGAAGTACAGGAACGGACGCGACTGATACAGCCCGCCGCGCCAGCGCAGCCACAGGCTCCACACCCCGGCCAGAATCATCAGCATGCCCAGCCCGACCATGATGCGGAACGACCAGAACACCACGGTGGAGTTGGGGCGATCTTCCGGCGGGAAGGATTTTAGCGCCGGCACCTGTTCGGTCAGGCTGTGCGTCAGGATCAGGCTGCCGAGGTACGGCACCTCCAGCTTGAAGCGGGTTTCTTCGCGCTGCATGTCCGGCCAACCGACCAGGATCAGCGGCGTGGCTTCGCCCGGCGGGTTCTCCCAGTGGCCTTCGATGGCGGCGATCTTCGCGGGCTGGTGTTTCAGCGTATTCAGGCCGTGCGCATCGCCGATCATCGCCTGCACCGGCGCGACGATCAGCGCCATCCACATCGCCATCGACAGCATTTTGCGCATCGCCGGGGTATCGCGGCCACGCAGCAGGTGCCAGGCGGCGGAGGCGCCGACGAAGAACGCCGAGGAGAGGAAGGCGGCGGTGGACATGTGCAGCAGGCGGTACGGGAAGGATGGGTTGAAGATCACCTTCAGCCAGTCGACCGGCACCACCTGGCCGTTGATGATTTCATGCCCCTGCGGCGTCTGCATCCAGCTGTTGGAGGCCAGGATCCAGAAGGTGGAGATCAACGTGCCGAGTGCCACCATGCAGGTAGCGAAGAAGTGCAGCCCCGGGCCGACGCGGTTCCAGCCGAACAGCATCACGCCGAGGAAACCGGCTTCGAGGAAGAAGGCGGTCAGCACTTCATAGGTCAGCAGCGGCCCGGTAATGCTGCCGGCGAACTCGGAGAAGAAGCTCCAGTTGGTGCCGAACTGATAGGCCATCACCAGCCCGGAGACCACGCCCATGCCGAAGTTAACGGCGAAAATCTTTGACCAGAAATGGTAAAGCTCGCGGTAGGCTTCATTGTGCGTTTTCAACCATAACCCTTCCAGCACCGCCAGATAGCTGGCTAAACCGATGGTGATGGCGGGGAAGATGATATGGAAAGACACGGTGAAGGCGAACTGTATTCTGGCGAGTTCCAGTGCATCAAGACCCAGCATGGCGCCTCCTAGGGTTGAACATAAATTAACCTCTTGAGTATAGCTGTCATTTTTATGTGAAATACTTGGCGTTAAGTTAAGCACGGAGTACAGTGACTATAATAGTGACAGTTATTTTACTTTTTCATATAACAGTTAATGGTTATGACCCGATACGAGCAGCTTGCGCAGCAGATTAGAGAACAGATCCAGAACCGGGTGTGGCGGGCGGGCGACAAGCTGCCTTCGCTGCGCGAGAGCGGCAAACGCGCCGGATTGAGCCTGATGACGGTGGTGCAGTCTTACCAACTGCTGGAGAGCCAGGGGTGGATCGTCGCCCGGCCGCAGTCGGGCTACTACGTGGCGGCGCGTCCGCAGCCGCTGCCCCAGCCTTCGCGCGGCGAGAAGCTGTTGCTGAGCGAGCAGGTGGACATCAACGCCTTTATTTTCGACGTGCTGCAGGCCTGCAAGGATCCGGATATCGTGCCTTTCGGTTCGGCCTTTCCCGACGCCACGCTGTTCGCCCAGCCGAAGCTGGCGCGGGCGCTGAGCAGCGTAGCGCGCAAGTTCACGCCGCACAGTTCGCTGGCCAACCTGCCGCCGGGCAATGACGCGCTGCGGCGGCACATCGCCCAACGCTATGCGCTGAGCGGCATGCAGGTTGCGCCGGACGAAATCGTCATCACCGCCGGGGCGATGGAGTCGCTCAGCCTCAGCCTGCAGGCGGTGACCCAGCCGGGCGACTATGTGGCGATCGAATCGCCGGCGTTTTACGGCGCGCTGCAGGCGCTGGAACGGCTGCGGTTAAAGGCGGTGGCGATCGCCACGCATCCGCAGGACGGTATCGATCTGGACGCGTTGCAGCAGGCGGTGGAACAGTATCCGATCAAGGCCTGCTGGCTAATGACCCACTTCCAAAATCCGCAGGGCGCCACCCTGCCGGAGGCCAACAAGCAGCGCCTGGTGGAGCTGCTGCGCGAACGGCAGATTTCGCTGATCGAAGACGATGTCTACGGTGAGCTGTACTTCAGCGCCGAACGGCCGCTGCCGGCCAAGGCGCTCGACAGCGGCGGCCAGATCTTGCACTGCTCGTCGTTTTCCAAATGCCTGGCGCCGGGCTTTCGCGTCGGCTGGGTGGCGGCGGGGCGTTATGCGCAGCAGATCCAGCGTTTACAGCTGATGAGCACCGTTTCCACCAGCGTGCCGACCCAGATGGCGCTGGCGGATTATCTGCTGCACGGCGGCTACGATACCCATCTGCGGCGGCTGCGGCGCCTGCTGGCTCAACGCCAAAGCGCGATGCGTCAGGCGATCGCCCACCATTTCCCGCCGACGGTGAAGGTCAGCCAGCCCGACGGCGGGTATTTCCTGTGGCTGGAGCTGGATCCGGCGCTGTCGTCGATGGAACTGTACCGGCGGGCCCTTTCCCGGGGCATCAGCATCGCGCCGGGGCGCATGTTCACCACCGGCGACCATTTCAACCACTGCTTCCGCCTCAACGCCTCTTTTGAATGGAACGATCGGTTTGAAGAGGCGATCAAAACCTTAGCCAAACTTATCCGGGGGCTGGCTGCGACCGGTTGAACCGCGATTTGCAGCGGGCTTTGCCCCAGAAAAATTCATAATGCTTTTTTCGGCAATGGAATGCCGGTTTCGTTGTTAGACAGCCCTCCAGCCGCCCATTACTCTGCGATAAATTTTGTCACATTTTTATCAACGGGTAGACGAGGGGCAGTGGGTGAGTAGAATAAAAAACAAGCTAAACAAACTGTTGCGTTATAGGTTGACGCCGCTGGCGTTGATCTGCGCGCTGGGATTGAGCGGCGTCGTTCAGGCGGAAACGCTGGCCGAAGGCATCACGCCGGCCAGCGACGTCAGCCGGGTGCCGGTCGCCGCCAAGCTGCGCAAAGACACCGTGGTGGCGGGCATCTCGGAACCGCAGGGGATTTTCAACCCGTATCTGTTCACCAACGGCTGGGACGAGAACGTAACCGACGTGATCTTCAGCCGCCTGATCGGCCTGGACAGCCAGGGCAAGCCAGAAGGGCGATTGGCGGAGTCCTGGCAGGTCAGCCCCGATAATCTGACCTATACCATCAAGCTGCGGCCGAATCTGGTCTACAGCGACGGCTCGCCGCTGAAAGCCGACGATATCGCCTTTACCCTGACGCTGCTGCACGATCCGGCCTATGACGGCGACACCGATATCACGCCGGCGCACATCCAGGGCGGCGCCGAGTATAAAAACGGTACCGCCGCCGGCATCAGCGGGCTGAAGGTGATCGACGATCGCACCATTCAGATCGTCACCACCCAGCCGGGCGCGACCACGTTGCAACTGATTGGCGGGCCGGTATTGTCGCGGGCTTACTACGGCAAAGACTATCAGCGCGGCAAGCTCGACAGCGTGCGCGCCTTGAACGGCAAGCCGCTCGGCAACGGCCCCTATATTTACGACAAGTACGTGCCGGGGCAGGAGATCCGCTTCCACGCCAACCCGAACTTTTACCTCGGCCCGCCGCCGATGGCGCGCTTTATCTACCGCGTCACCAACCCGGCCACCAACTTCCAGCTGTTCCAGACCGGTGAGACCGACTACGACGCCTTTACCGCCAAGCCGGACGATATCGAACAGCTCAAGCTGCTCGGCTTCGCCAATATCAACCTTTACAGCTCAAGCGATTACAGCCGCGTTGATTTCAACCTCAGACGCCCGGCCCTGCAGGACAAGCGGGTGCGTCAGGCGCTGATTTACGGCCTGGATCGGCAAAAACTGATCGCCGTGGTGTACCAAGGGTATGGCAAGGTCGCCAACCAGCCGATTTCGCCGATCTCCTGGGCTTACGACGCCAACGGCATCAATCCTTACGCTTACGATCTCGATAAGGCCAAAAAGCTGTTGGACGAGGCTGGCTGGCAAGTGGGCGCTGACGGTATCCGGCAGAAAGACGGTAAAAAGCTGGAGCTGACGCTGCTGGTGACCAAAAAGCTGATCAACGACGCGCTGGTGCCGATCGCCAAGGATAACTACCGCCGGCTCGGCGTGGTGCTGAAACCGCAGGTATTGGATTTCAACGCGCTGCTGGCGCAGCGCAAGGCGGGCAATTACGACCTGGCGTCCCTCAGTACCAGCACGCTGAACGATCCGCACGACGGCGTGCGCGATTTCATCAGCCGCGAGAGCGAGACCGGCTACCACAACCCGCAGGTGGATGCGCTGATCGCCAGGGCCAACGCCACGCTGGATATCGCCCAGCGCAAGCCGCTGTACCACCAGCTGTATCAGGCGCTGTCGGACGATCCGCCGGTGATCCTGCTCGGCAACCGCGAGATTTTGAGCGCCAGCAGCGCGCGCGTCACCGGCTTTAAACCGGATATCTACAACGGATTGGTCGGCAGCCTGCCGAACGTCAAACCGGCGCCGTAACGCCCTGACGCCGCCGCGCCATTCCGTGCGGCGGCGATGGAACCCGCGATGAGAAACTTTATCTTGCGCCGTCTGTTGCAGACTATCCCGATGCTGTTGTTGGCTTCCTTGCTGATTTTTTGCATTTTCGCCCTGGCGCCCGGCGATTTTATCGACGGCAACATCAATTTGACCGCGCAACGCGCCGCCGAGCTGCGGGCGCTGTATGGGTTGGATCAGCCGTTGTTCAGCCGCTACCTGCACTGGCTCGGCCGCTTGCTGCAGGGCGATCTCGGTTTTTCGCTGCAGTATCAGATCCCGGTCAGCACGTTGCTGAATCAATACATCTGGAACTCGTTCCTGCTGGCGGCGGTGGCGATGGTGCTGTATTGGGGCATCGCGTTGGCGGTGGGGGTGATCTCGGCGATGAAACCCTATTCGCTGTTCGATCATCTGATCACCGTGGCGGTGTTCGCCGCTATGTCGTTTCCGACGTTCTTCCTGTGTCTGCTGCTGATCAAATGGTTCGCCGTCGACCTGCACTGGCTACCGGCGGGCGGCATGTTGCGTACCGGCAGCGAAGCGAGCGGACTGGCCTGGGCGCTGGAGGTGGCGGCGCACCTGCTGTTGCCGGTGCTGGCGCTGGTGATGCTGCAGGCCGGCAGCCTGACGCGCTATTTTCGCGCCAGCATGCTGGAGGTGATCCGCATGGACTATATCCGCACCGCGCGCGCCAAGGGGCTCAGGGAGAAAACGGTGATCCTCAAACACGCGCTGCGCAATGCGCTGTTGCCGATCATCACCCTGCTGGGGTTCGAGCTGCCGGGATTGTTCTCCGGCGCGCTGATCACCGAAAAAATCTTCAACTGGCCGGGCGCCGGACATATCCATATCGATTCGTTGGCGGCGCGTGATTACCCGGTATTGATGGGGTTCACGCTGTTTCTGGCCGCCTTGACCATTCTCGGCAATCTGCTGGCGGATATTCTGTACGCCTACGCCGACCCGCGCATTCGCTTGAGGTAACACGATGTTGGTTACGCTGTTTTTCGGCCGCCGTCGCCGCTGGCGCCAGGCGCAACTGCCTGCGCTGGCGCAACTGTCGCCACCGCCCGCCGCTCAGGCCTGGCGACGTTTGCGCCGCCACCGACCGGCGATGATTTCGCTGGCGTTGCTGGTGCTGTTGGCGCTGCTGTGCCTGATTGGGCCGTCGCTGTCGCCGTGGCACGACGATGCCGGCGACGTGCTGAATATCAACCAGGCGCCGAGCGGCGCGCACTGGCTGGGCACCGACTTTCTCGGCCGCGATATCTGCACCCGGCTGCTGCTGGCGGGGCGGATATCGCTGACCATCGGCCTGGTGTCGATGCTGCTGTCGGTAACGCTGGGCTACGTGCTGGGGGCGCTCGCCGGTTATCTGGGGGGCGTGGCGGACAGGCTGATCATGCGCTTCGCCGATCTGCTGATGACCATTCCCGGCCTGCCGCTGTTGATCATCATGGGCGCGATGCTGACCGAACTCGACGTGTCGCCGGACTACCGCATCTACATGGTGATGATCATGCTGAGCCTGCTGGGCTGGCCGTCGCTGGCGCGGCTGGTGCGCGGCCAGATCCTGTCGCTGCGCGAGCGGGATTTCATGTTGGCCACCGAAGTGCTGGGGCTCTCCACCCGGCGGCGCCTCTTCGGCCATCTGTTGCCCAATACCGTGCCGATTTTGGTGGTGGTCGCCACCATGGCGGTGGCCAACGCCATCCTCAGCGAGTCGGCGTTGAGCTACCTTGGGCTGGGCGTGGTGCCGCCGACGCCGTCGTGGGGCAACATGATGGACGCCGCCAATAGCCTGATCGACTTTCAGCGCCGCCCCTGGCTGTGGATGCCGCCCGGGCTGGCGATCTTCGTCACCGTGGTGGCGATCAATATTTTGGGCGACGGCCTGCGGGACGCGCTCGATCCGAAAATGAACGGGGTAACACGATGAGCCAACCGCTGGTGGCGTTCGAGCGACTGTCGGTGTCGTTTCAGGGGGAACAAGGGCCGGTGCGGGCGGTGCAGCAGGTCAGCCTTGAGCTGCAGGCCGGGCAAACGCTGGGGATCGTCGGTGAGTCGGGCTGCGGCAAAAGCGTGACCGCCATGGCGCTGATGGGGCTGTTGCCGCAGCCGCTGGCGCAGGTAGACGGCGGTGAAATTCGCTTTGAAGGGCAAAACCTGCTGTCGCTGCGGGCCTCCAAGATGGCCGATCTGCGCGGCAACCGACTGGCGATGATCTTTCAGGAACCGATGAGCGCGCTCAATCCGGTGTTGACCCTCGGCGAACAGCTGGTGGAGCCGCTGATTCGCCACCTGACCCTGTCGCCGAAAGCGGCCTGGCGTCAGGCGATTCAACTCTTGACTGAAGTGGGGTTGGCGCGCGCCGAGGCACTGATGCGCTGCTATCCGCATCAGCTTTCCGGCGGCATGCTGCAGCGCGTGATGATCGCTATGGCGATCGGGTGCCGTCCGGCGCTGCTGATTGCCGACGAACCGACCACGGCGCTCGACGTTACGGTGCAAGCGCAGATCCTGGCGTTGCTGCGTGAGCAGAACCGGCGACACAACATGGCGATGATCTTGATCACCCACGATCTTGGGGTGCTCGCTCAGATGGCGGATCGGCTGGCGGTGATGTACGCCGGGCGCGTCGTCGAGCAGGGCACGACGCGGGAAGTGCTCGCCGAACCGCGGCACCCTTATACTCAGGGGCTGATCGCCTCGCGGCCGGTGCCGGGGCAGCGGCTCCGCCGTCTGTATTCCATTCCCGGCCAGGTGCCGGATCTGGCGCGCTTGCCTGATCACTGTGCGTTTGCCGAGCGCTGTGCGCAGGCTTCCGCTCGCTGCCGCGATGGCATTCCGCCGCTGTACGGCACGCCGCAGCGCCAGTCCGCCTGTTTCCTCAACGCCGGAGGGCGCCCGCATGTCGACTGAACCTTTGGTGGAAGTGAAAGGATTAAAGAAATATTTTCCGCTGCGCGACGGACTGTTCGGGCGCACCACCGGTCAACTGAAGGCGGTGGACGACGTCAGCTTCAGCATTCGCAAGGGGCGCATTTTCGGGCTGGTGGGCGAGTCAGGCAGCGGAAAAACCACCGTCGGCCGCACGCTGCTCGGCCTGCACGACAAGACCGCCGGTGAGGTAATGTTCAAAGGGCTGGCACTGGATAGCCTGAGCAAAGATGCGCTGCGCGCCCTGCGGCCGAAAATGCAGTTAGTGTTTCAAGATCCGTACAGTTCGCTGAACCCGCGCCTGCGCGTGGGCGACGCTATCGGCGAAGCGCTGTTGCAGCACGGCCTGGCAAGCAAGGCAGAACTGCGCGAACGCGTGCTCGATACCCTGGCGATCTGCGGGCTGTCGCCGCAGCATTATGGGCGGTTTCCGCATGAGTTTTCCGGCGGCCAGCGGCAGCGCATCGGCATCGCGCGCGCGCTGATCCTGCAGCCGGAGTTTATCGTCGCAGACGAACCGATATCGGCGCTCGACGTGTCGATTCAGGCGCAGATCATCAATCTGTTCTCCGATTTGCAGGAACGGCAGGGGGTGACGCTGCTGTTTATCTCGCACGATCTCGGCGTGGTGGAGCATCTGTGCCAGGATGTGGCAGTGATGTATCTGGGGCAGATCGTTGAGAGCGCCGATCGCGACGCGCTGTTTCGCCAACCGCTGCATCCCTACACGCAGGCCTTGTTGGCAGCGGTGCCGACGCTGGATGTGCAACGCGCGCCGGCGTGGGTGGCCGGCGGCGAGCCACCGAACCCCGCCAACCCGCCGCGCGGCTGCCGTTTCCATCCCCGCTGCCCGCTGGCCACGGCGCAGTGCCGCGAACAGGCGCCGCAGCTGCGCAGCGTGGCGCCCGGTCATCAGGTGGCTTGCCACCTGGTCGGCTAGCGTCAGGACAGGTAGTGCTTCAACGCGCGCCCGGCCTGGTGGATCGCCGAATGCACCGCCGGGACGTGGGCGAGCGGATTCAACAGGCCGTAGTCGTGGATCAGCCCGTTGTAGCGGGTGGCGGTGACCTCGACGCCGGCGGCATCGAGCAGACGCGCGTAAGCTTCGCCTTCATCGCGCAGCACATCCAGCTCGGCGGTCTGCACCAGCGCCGGCGGCAAGCCCCGCAGCTGTTCCGGCGTGGCGTTGAGCGGCGAAGCGTAGATATCTTTGCGCTGCGCCTTATCGGGCGCGTAGCTGTCCCAAAACCACTTCATCATGTTGCGGGTCAGGAAATGGCCTTCGGCGAACTGATGATAGGAGTCGGTATCAAACTGGGCACGGGTGACGGGCCACAGCAGGATCTGGCAACGCAGTGCCGGTATGCCTTTCTCTTTGGCCATCAGGCTGACCACCGCCGCCATATTGCCGCCGGCGCTGTTGCCGACCACCGCCAGCCGTGAACCGTCGACGTTGATCTTCTCACCGTACTCGGCCACCCATTCGGTGGCGGCGTAAGCCAGGTTGATCGCCTCGGGGTAGCGCACCTCCGGTGAGCGGGGATAGTTGACGAACACCGCCGCCGCGCCGGAGCTGTAAACCAGATCGCGCACCAGGCGCTCGTGGGTGGGGAAATCGCCCAGCACCCAGCCGCCGCCGTGAAAGAACATGAATACCGGCGGCGCCTCGTTGACCCTGGCCGGACGCACCAGCTGCAGCAGAATATCCTGACCTTCTACGTGAATCGTTTTTTCGCTGATCTCGACCTCGCGCAGCGGCACCTCGACGCTGCGTTGCGCGTCCTCCAAGACCCTGCGTGCCTCTTTAGGCTTCATCTGTTCCATGGGTTTACCGCCGGCGGCATTCAGCGCGTCGAGAAATGCGCGGATGTCGTGCTGGGCGTGTGGCTGGCTGAGATCGACGGTTTTCTTGGGCATGGTGACTCCTTGGGCGCAGAAGAGAAGGGGCGGTCAGGATCACAGTGTAGCCGCTGGCAAACAAAGCGGGAGTGGAGGCTGACGGCGGTCAGCGCGGCCCGTGTTTTGGGGATGTTGCAGGTGGGATCTCCGCGTCACTGCCGTCTTGCACAATCCTGACGCACCGCTGCACCCAATTGGGGCAAAAAGTGTGAGGGCGAGCAAATTGGGTGAAATTATTTTTGCGAGCCCGATCAGAAATTCTAAAGTTTTTCGTAATTGAATAGGATTTCGCGCGCAATGATGATTTTAGGCCTTATTTTTTAATTTATGCATTACCAATGCATAGAAAATGAATAAATATTCAATATAAGCCGTTGTTTTAACGTAAAAAATAGCAAAATCCGGCAAAAATCCCGTTTTGGCACGATAGCTGCTCTACACTCTTTATCAAACGACATGTATTTTAACTGCTCGTTAACATTTACTCCCCGCTCAGGGACCGGATATACGCCATAAATAGTGAAAAATCGATTTTATGTAACAGATTTGTTTCTAAATCAGCGGTAAGGGACAGTATTTTCTCCGCCGCGAAAGTCGGTTTTGAACAACGGTTTTTTTGCATTGTGGCGGCCTAACCGGGCTTGAGCGACCCTTACAGTCAAAATTCAGCCTTTGCTGAGATTATGAGGTCACTATGGAACAGCCAATCGCAGTTACCCGCCAGTCTTTCGATGACTGGATGGTCCCGGTTTATGCCCCTGCCGATTTTATTCTGGTGCGGGGCGAAGGATCGCAGGTGTGGGATCAGCAGGGTAAGTCTTATATCGATTTCGCCGGTGGCATCGCGGTTAACGCGTTGGGGCATGCGCACCCGGCGGTCAAGGCGGCGCTGGTGGAGCAGGCAGGCAAGCTGTGGCATCTGGGCAATGGCTATACCAACGAACCGGTGCTGCGCCTGGCCAAAAAACTGATCGACGCCACCTTCGCCGACAAGGTGTTCTTCTGTAACTCGGGCGCCGAAGCTAACGAAGCGGCGCTGAAACTGGCACGCAAACATGCGCACGATCAGCACGGCGCCGGTAAAGATCAGATTGTGGCGTTCAACAACGCGTTCCACGGCCGCACGCTGTTTACCGTGTCCGCCGGCGGCCAGCCAAAATATTCGCAGGACTTTGCGCCGCTGCCGGGCGGTATCACTCATACGCCGTATAACGATCTGGCCGCAGCGGCCGAGCTTATCAACGATCGCACCTGCGCGGTGATCGTCGAGCCGATCCAGGGCGAAGGCGGCGTGCTGCCGGCGGAAGCCAGTTTCCTGCAGGGGCTGCGTGAACTGTGCGATCGTCATAACGCGCTGCTGATCTTCGACGAAGTACAGACCGGCGTCGGCCGCACCGGCCACCTGTATGCCTATATGCAGTACGGCGTGGTGCCGGACGTGTTGACCACCGCGAAAGCGCTGGGCGGCGGCTTCCCGATCGGCGCCATGCTGACCACCGATGCGCTGGCGAAAACGCTGGGCGTCGGCACCCACGGCACCACCTACGGCGGCAACCCGCTGGCGACGGCGGTGGCGGGGGAAGTGTTCTCCATCATCAACACGCCGGAAGTGCTGGAAGGCGTCAAACAGCGTCACCAGTGGTTCATCGACGGGTTGAACGACATCAATCGCCAGTACCCGATCTTCGCCGACATTCGCGGCGGCGGTTTGCTGATCGGCTGCCAATTGACGAAGGACTATGCCGGCAAAGCGAAGCAGATCACCCAACTGGCCAACGAAGAAGGCGTCATCGCGCTGATCGCCGGTCCGGACGTGGTGCGTTTCACGCCGTCGCTGATCATCCCTGAGCAGGATGTGAAAGAGGGGCTGGCGCGATTCGCGCGTGCCGTGGCGCGCATTTGCAGCTAATCAGCGGGCTGCGCCTTCACCGGCGCAGCCTGATTCAGAAGAGGTTCGCATTATGATGATTATTCGCCCTATAGAGCGTCGCGATCTGGCGGATTTGTTGACGCTTGCCGGTAAATCTGGCATCGGTCTCACTTCACTGCCGCAAAATGAAGATACCCTGTCGGCACGCATTGAGCGGGCGTTAAAAACCTGGCAAGGCGAACTTCCGCAAAGTGACCAGTGTTATCTGTTCGTGTTGGAGGACAGCGAGCGCCGGCAGGCGGTGGGGGTCTGCGCGATCGAAGTGGCCGTCGGCCTGGCAGAACCCTGGTACAGCTTCCGCGTCGGCACGCAGGTACATGCCTCCAAACAGCTGAACGTCTATAAATCGGTACCGACCCTGTTCCTCAGCAACGATCATACCGGCCATTCGGAGCTGTGCACGCTGTTCCTCGATCCGGACTATCGCCACGGTGAGAACGGCAAACTGCTGTCGAAGGTGCGTTTCCTGTTTATTGCCGCATTCCGCGAGCGTTTCTCCCGCCGTCTGATCGCCGAGATGCGCGGCTTCTCAGATGAAAACGGCCGTTCGCCGTTCTGGGAGAGCGTCGGCCACCGTTTCTTCTCCATCGAGTTCGCCAAGGCGGACTACCTGAGCGGCACCGGACAAAAGGCGTTTATCGCTGAACTGATGCCGAAACATCCGCTGTATGTCGATTTCCTGGCCGAAGACGCGCAGAAAGTGATCGGCGAAGTGCATCCGCAAACCCTGCCGGCACGCCGGTTGCTGGAGGCGGAAGGCCTGAGCTATCAGGGCTACGTCGATATCTTCGACGGCGGCCCGACGCTGGAAGCCGAGATCGACCATATCCGCGCGGTGAAGCAGAGCCGCCTGGTGAAAGTGGTGCTGGATGACACGCCGATGCGCGCTGATGCGCCGGTGCATCTGGTGGCCAACGACAACTATCAGAACTACCGCGCACTGTTGGTCAATGCCGAACTGTATGACGACCGCCTGCATATCAACGCCGCCACCGCTGCGGCGCTGGGCGTCGAGCAGGGCAGCCCGGTGCGGGTGCTCCCCCTTATTGCACAGGAGAAAGCATGATGTCCCATCCTGCTCTGTTGATTAACGGCGTCTGGCGGCAGGGCCGCGGCGCCGAGTTCGGCAAAGCCGATCCGGTCGGCAACCAGCCGCTGTGGCGCGCTAACGCCGCCGATACTGACGACGTCGCCGCCGCCTGCGAGGCCGCGCGTGCCGCGTTTCCCGCCTGGGCGCGTACGCCGTTTGAACAGCGCGAACAGCTGGTGAAACGCTTCGCCGCCTTGCTGGAAGAGCACAAACAGTCGCTGGCGGAAACCATCAGCCGTGAGACCGGTAAACCGCGTTGGGAAACGTTGACCGAAATTCAGGCGATGATCGGTAAAGTGGGCATTTCGCTGCAGGCCTACCAATCGCGCACCGGTTTTAGCCAGACGGCGATGGCCGACGGCGCTTCGGTGCTGCGTCATCGCCCGCACGGCGTGCTGGCGGTGTTTGGGCCTTACAACTTCCCCGGCCATCTGCCGAACGGCCATATCGTGCCGGCGCTGCTGGCCGGAAACTGCGTGGTGTTCAAACCGAGCGAGCTGACGCCGCTGACCGCCGAGGAAACCCTGAAGCTGTGGCTGCAGGCCGGCCTGCCGGATGGGGTGATCAATCTGGTGCAAGGCGGCCGGGAAACCGGCGAAGCGCTGGCGGCCAGTGCGGATATCGACGGCCTGCTGTTCACCGGCAGCGCCGGCACCGGCTATCACCTGCATCGCCAATTGGCGGGGCAGCCGGAGAAGATCCTGGCGCTGGAGATGGGCGGTAACAACGCGCTGATCGTCGATGGCTTCGAGGATCGCGACGCGGCGGTCAACCTGGCTATCCAATCGGCGTTTATCTCCGCCGGCCAACGCTGCACCTGTTCACGCCGCATTTTGGTGAAGCAGGGGGCGGAAGGCGACGCCTTTATCGCGCGTTTGGTTCAGGTCGCGGGCGAACTGCGCGTTGGCCGTTGGGATGCCGAACCGCAGCCGTTCATGGGCGGGGTGGTGTCGGCAGCCGCGGCGGAGAACATGCTGAAAGCGCAGCAAAACTTGCTGGCGCTGGGCGGCAAATCGCTGCTGACCATGCGCCTGCTGGAGCCGGGCAGTTCGCTGCTCAGCCCGGGCATCATCGAGCTGACCGGCGTGGCCGGCGTACCGGACGAAGAGTACTTCGGGCCGTTGACCACGATTGTGCGTTACCGCGATTTCGACGAGGCGCTGCAGCTGGCCAACCGGACGCGCTACGGCCTGTCGGTGGGGCTGGTATCGCCGCAGCGTGAGCTGTTCGAGCGGTTGCTACTGGAAGCGCGTGCCGGCATCGTCAACTGGAACAAGCCGCTGACCGGAGCGTCCAGCGCGGCGCCGTTCGGTGGCGTGGGAGCCTCCGGCAACCATCGCCCAAGCGCCTTCTATGCGGCGGACTATTGCGCCTGGCCGATGGCGTCGCTGGAAAGCGAAAGCCTGTCGCTGCCGGCGACGCTCTCGCCGGGCTTGTCGTTCCGTTAATCGTCTGCGGCGGCGCGATGGCGCTGCCGCAGGCCATCCCCAGGGGATAGCCATGTCAGGATATGAAGTCAATTTCGACGGTTTGGTGGGGCCGACGCACCACTATGCCGGGCTGTCGTTCGGTAACGAGGCCTCTACGCAGCATCAAAACAGCGTATCGAACCCGAAGCTGGCGGCGAAGCAAGGTCTGCTGAAAATGAAGGCGCTGGCCGATCTCGGTTTCCAGCAAGGGGTATTGCCGCCGCAGGAGCGGCCGCATTTGCCGATGCTGCGTCGCCTGGGCTTCAGCGGCAGCGATGAGACGGTGCTGGCGCAGGTGATGCGTCAATCACCGCGTTTGCTGTCGGCGCTCAGCTCGGCGTCTTGCATGTGGACCGCCAATGCGGCCACCGTGTCGCCCTCGGCGGACAGCGCCGACGGCAAGGTGCACTTCACTGCCGCCAACCTGAACAATAAATTCCACCGCGCCATCGAGGCGGAAACCACCACCGCCGTATTGCGGGCGATGTTCAGCGACGATCGGCATTTTGCCCACCACGAGGCGCTGCCGCAGGTGGCGTTATTCGGCGACGAAGGGGCGGCCAACCATAACCGTCTGGGCGGCGACTACGCCAAGCGCAGCGTGCAGATGTTCGTCTACGGTCGTCAGGAATTCGGTGGCGAAACGGCGCCGACGCGTTATCCGGCGCGCCAAACGCGCGAAGCCAGCGAGGCAATCGCTCGCCTGCACCAACTGGACGAGCAGCATACGGTCTTCGTACAGCAAAACCCGGCGGTGATCGATCAGGGCGTATTCCATAACGACGTGATAGCGGTCAGTAACCAGAACGTGCTGTTCCACCACCAGCAGGCGTTTTACCGCCAGCAACAGGCGTTGGATGACGTGCGCCGCAAGATGGCGACGCTGGACAGCGAGCTGGTGGCAATCGAGGTGCCGACAGAGCGCGTCTCGGTGGCGGACGCGGTAGCGACCTATCTGTTCAACAGCCAAATTCTCACCAAGCCGAACGGCAAGATGATGATCGTGGTGCCAGAAGAGTCGCGCCAACATGCCGGCGTGTGGCGTTATCTGAACGACATGGTCGGCAGCGGCGGCCCGATCGATGAAATTCGCGTGTTTGACCTGCGCGAAAGCATGCGCAACGGCGGCGGCCCGGCCTGCCTGCGGTTGCGGGTGGCGCTCAACGAGCAGGAGCTGCGGGCGGTGAATCCACGCGTGATGATGAACGGGCGGCTGTTCGCGACGCTGAACGAGTGGGTGGATCGCCATTACCGCGATCGCCTGACGCAGGATGACCTGGTCGATCCGCTGCTGCTGCGCGAAGGGCGTGAGGCGCTGGATTCGCTGACGTCGATCCTCGGTCTCGGCGCCATTTATCCGTTCCAACGCTAAGGGAGGCGGCATGATCGATCTACTGCCCCTGACGCTGGAAGGGAACGAACCCGTCGAATGGCAAGGTGAAACGCCGCAGCTGCGCTGGCGTTGGCAGGGGGAAGGCGTGCTGGAGCTTATGCCGCGGCAGCCTTACCGCCAGGCGATGGTCATGTCGGCGGGCGTGCACGGCAACGAAACCGCGCCGATTGAACTGCTCAATCAGCTGGTTGGCGATCTGCTGATCGGCCGGTTGCCGCTGACGGTGCGGCTGTTGGTGGTGCTGGGCAACCCGGCGGCGATGCGGGCCGGCAAGCGTTATCTGCACAGCGACATGAACCGCATGTTCGGCGGCCGCTACCGCAACTTCGCCGCCAGCGGCGAGACCGTGCGTGCGCAGCAGTTGGAGCGTGCGCTCGCCGCCTTTTTCGATGGGGAACTGGCGGCGCGTTTCCATTACGATCTGCACACCGCCATCCGTGAATCGCGGTTGCCACGTTTCGGCATTCTGCCTTTCCAGAAACGCCCGTACAGTGAGCCGATGCTGAAGCTGCTGGATGCCGCCGATTTGGATGCGCTGGTGGTGCACAGCGCACCAGGCGGGACGTTTAGCCACTATTCCAGCGAGCATCTCAATGCGGCGAGCTGTACGCTCGAGCTGGGCAAGGCGCGACCGTTTGGCAGCAACGATCTACAGCAGTTTGCTGCCATCGATCGCGCTTTGCGGGCGGCGGTCAGCGAGGGGCCGTTGCCGGAGCGCGAGGGCGAGGCGATCCGGGTATTCCGTGTGATGCATTCGTTGATCAAACACAGCGAGGATTTCAAGCTGCACCTGGATGATGACACGGCCAACTTCACCGAGTTGAAACCGGGGATGTTGCTGTGCGAGCAGCCGCAGGAGGACTATCGCGTTGGCCAAGAGGGCGCGTGGATACTGTTCCCTAACCCCACTGTGGCGCTGGGCCTGCGCGCTGGCATGCTGTTGAGCGAAGTTTCCCGTTCTACGCTCTATTGATTTATCCTCGGCGGCGCCGTCAGCGCGCCGCCGTTATTCCGTTCATTATTTTGCTCTGCTATTTCCCGCTATTTTAATTGCCCTAAGGCGAATTTTATTCGTTCCTAATACCTCCTTTTATACGCGTGAATAAAAGGAGGTATCAGGTCGTTATCTGAAAGCCTTAATTGCCTGGTGAGATTGTTAAGATAAAAATGTGAAATAAGTAACGTTTTTAATAACCATGCTAATTTTGTTGTTACTTTTGAATCGCGCAGAAAGCACGCAAAACGAAACCAAAATGCACCAAAAGAGTGCGATGCACCATTTTGGTTATAAGTTATGTGATAAAAAATTCTTATATTCAATAAGTTATGTATTTTATTTTTTGAAATATTTGGTTACAAATAAACATGCTTTCTCCTCGTTGTTTCATGAACTTTTTGATTTTAAGTTTTGATTCATGATGCTAATGTCACATCACCCCACATTAGGGGGGCTCATAAAATACCAAAAGATAAAATCACAGCCCAAACTATAAATTGGGCGTGACGGGCAGGGTTCTAATTATAATATCTAGGAAAATAAATGATGAAACGCAGTGTATTAGCCTTAGCTGTCGCCCTCGGGGCGATCACCTCCTTCGCCAACGCGGCTGAAATCTACAATAAGGATGGTAATAAACTCGACCTGTACGGCCGCGTTAACGCCAAGCATTATTTCAGCGACAGTAAGTCCAATGACGGCGATATGACCTATGTTCGCCTGGGCTTCAAAGGCGAAACGCAAATCAATGACCAGTTGACCGGTTACGGTCAGTGGGAATACAACGTCCAGGCCAATCACGACGAAGCGCAGGGCACCGCCGGCACCAAAACGCGTCTGGGCTTCGCGGGGCTGAAATTCGGCAACTACGGTTCTTTCGACTACGGCCGTAACTACGGTGTGGTGTATGACGCCGAGGCTTACACCGACATGCTGCCAGAATTCGGCGGCGACTCCTACAGCTATACCGATAACTTTATGACCGCCCGTTCCAACGGTTTGGCTACCTACCGTAACCGTGATTTCTTCGGTTTGGTGGAAGGCCTGAATCTGGCGGTGCAGTATCAGGGTAAAAACGACGGCGACGGTCGCAGCGTGACCAAGCAAAACGGCGACGGTTACGGCCTGTCCCTGGACTACCAGGACATCGGCGGTTCCGGCATCGGCGTAGCGGCGGCGTTCTCTGATTCTAATCGCACCAGCAAGCAAAAAGAGCTGCAGTATGGTAAGGGCGACAGCGCCACTGCATGGACCACCGCAGTGAAATACGACGCCAACCAGGTTTACCTGGCCGCGATGTATGCCGAAACCCGTAACATGACGCCGATCAGCGTCAATGGCACCTCCGGCTTCGCCAATAAAACGCAAAACTTCGAAGTGGTGGCCCAGTATCAGTTCGAAAACGGCCTGCGTCCTTCCTTGGGCTACGTGCAGTCCAAAGGCAAGGATATCGAAGGGATCGGTGATGCCGACCTGGTGAAATATGTGGAAGTGGGGGCGACTTACTACTTCAACAAAAATATGTACACCTACGTTGATTATCAAATCAACCAGCTGAGCGACAATAACAAACTGAAACTGGCCAACGATGATATCGTTGCCGTCAGCTTGACGTATCGCTTCTAAGCGGCAATTTCATTACCTTCATCCTGTGTCGGGAGTGGTAATCAGGCAGGGCGTAAGCCCTGCCTTAGCTTGCTGACAAAGGAGGAAAAAGCGTGGTTTTTCCTCCTTTGTGGTGAGCAGTCGAAAATCAATGAATTGATTTTCCTTATTTTAAAGGTTGTCTTCGGTAAACCTGGTAATGTCATCAGGTTTGTCATTAACCTCAGGCAGGGCGCAAGCCCTGCCTTTGTTTTATCGGGAACTCAGCCTTTGGGTGCCAACCCGACCAGCTCAATGGCGGAACGCAGCGCGGCGAAACGTTGCTGATCCTGCTCCCGCTCTATTTCGGTCACCAGCTGTGAAAGAATATTGCCGCCGGATACTTTTTTATGGTTTTTGATTAACTGCAACACTGCGTCGCCTAACGCCAGGCTGACGTCGCGCAGCAGAGTTTCATATTGCTCGTTGGAATGAGCTGATGCTGGCATGACCTTTCTCTGTCTCTCTCTTCTTCGGGAGCCGCAATTTAGCAAAACAGCGGCCTTATGCCTCGGAGGAAGGCGAAGTTTCTGATGAAATCAGAAATTCCTCAGCATCGCGCGGGGAGGGAATTAAAAATCCGAATATTCGCTGGCTGGCAACCAGAAGCCGTCAATGAACTCTTCCATGGGATAACAACCGGCGTGTCGCAAGTTCTGTTCCTTCATCGCGACCAGGCATTGTGGCTCGTCGCGCAATATGTCGACCACCATTTCACTGCAGCCACCATCCAGATAACAGACAAACATCACCAATGCGTACATCGTTGCACGCCTCCTTCGTCGAGTTGCCTTGTCTGCAACAGTGTAGGTAAAAAAGCACGATTTTTCAGCATCATTGCGCAATTAATCACCGTTGAAACGCCGCTGACGACACTTTCGGAATACTCTACCCGTTTCTGGCGCCGTGAGCGGATGGCATATCCTTTTGACGATGCTAAGCTTAACAAGCCTTACATAAACGCATTAATGCAACCATCAAAAGGAGTGAATATGGGCTTGTTTAACTTCGTCAAAGAAGCGGGAGAAAAACTGTGGGACACAGTCACCGGCAATGCCTCCGCCGAAGATCAAGGCGCCAAACTCAAGGAGCATCTCGATAAGAGCGGCTTGCCGGGCACCGACAAAGTCGATGTGCAGGTGGTCGATGGTAAAGCCGTAGTGACCGGCGATGCCGTCAGCCAGGAGTTAAAAGAGAAGATCCTGGTGGCTATCGGCAACGTGGCGGGTATCAGCGGGGTGGAAGACAAGGTGGCGGTGACGCAACCCGACGCCGAGAGCCGCTTCTATACCGTGAAGAAGGGCGATACGCTGAGCGCGATCTCTAAAGAGATGTACGGCAACGCCAATCTGTACAACAAGATTTTTGAAGCCAACAAGCCGATGCTGTCGAGCCCGGACAAGATTTATCCGGGGCAGGTATTGCGTATCCCGCAATAACGCGTAGGTCTGCCATAGCCCGGTTGCGTACCGGGCTTTTTTTTGCCCTCTGCAATAGGCGTCTCTTATTTCCCTGCGATCTCCATGCCAGTTACATCTCCCCTGTGTCCCTGCTCGCTCGCCGGCAGGGGCGGTGTTGACCCTGATGGGGAAAATTGATAGCGTCATCTCCCGGTTGAGGCCGGAACGACCAAGGCGCCAACGTGCGTGCCTTATTCTGAGGGGATATTTTGCCCCGTCAAACAGCAATGCAGCAGTTGAACGAGTGAAAACCGATTTAGTGAAACAACAGCGTAACGCCTCAACGGATAAAAATTATCGAGAAACCTTGGGTGATGCGCAATTTGCGATCGTCGTGTTGGCGGTGGCGTCCTGCTCACTGATTATCTTTACGCTGGCGGTCACGCTGTGGGTGACCTGACGCGATTAACTAGGGGAGATAAAATGGAGCCTAATCTCCATGATGAAACCAAACTGCTGGCGATCATCGGCCTGTTGGTGTCCGTGCTGCTGGTGGTATCAATTCTCTTTGGCGTGACCTATTTCTCCGATCTCAGGCACGCGCATGACGATATAGACATCAAGAGCTGCTATATCAAAGCGTCCTGAATCGCGCGAACGCGCTGAGCGTCGCCGCTCTGTGGGGGCTACCCTGTGTTAAGATTGGGGGTACCCTTGGCGAATCGGCGCCATTCAGGAGGTCTTTGCGATGAGTCAGTCACGTCCTACGCTCTCTTCATCTTCACGCGAATGCCCTGTCGTTGACGGCGTGCGCCAGATACAACGTATTGCCGTGCGTAATGCCGAAGTGGGAGGTATCCCGATCAATCGTGCGTTGCCAACTCGGGAGCGGCGCACCGTCGGCGCCTGGTGTTTTCTCGATCACGCTGGACCGACGGTATTCAACGGCACCTCGCCCGGCATGGATGTGGGGCCGCATCCGCACATCGGGCTGCAAACGTTCACCTGGATGATAGAGGGTGAAGTGCTGCACCGTGACAGCCTCGGCAGTGAGCAAGTGATTCGCCCAGGGCAGGTTAATCTGATGACCGCAGGGCGTGGCATTGCGCATACGGAACAGTCGGTGGGCGAGCAGCGGCGATTGCATGCCGCACAATTATGGATCGCGCTGCCGGCCGAACATGCCGACATGGCGCCACGTTTCGATCACTATCCTGACTTGCCACAATGGCAGAATAACGGCGTGAATCACCGTTTGTTGGTCGGGGAATTTGGCGCTTATCGTTCACCGGTGTTTGCTTTCTCGCCACTAATTGCCATTGATATGGAGTGGCAGGAAGCGGCGAGGATAGAATTGCCGCTGCGCGATGATTATGAAATCGGCTTTTTGCCCCTTATTGGTGCATTTGAACTTAATGGTGAAACTTTTTCACCTGATGAGTTTGCCTATTTGGGCATGAAGAATAACTCTATTGGGTTAAATGCACGGAAGGGCAGCCGGGGATTATTAATCGGTGGAGTGCCACTAAACGAAGAGATCCTTATCTGGTGGAATTTCGTTGGCCATACCAAAGCTGAAATTACTCAGGCTCAGCATGATTGGGAGCAAGAGGCGCCGCGTTTCCCGGCGGTTGACGGTTATTCTGGTGAGCGCATGACCGCGCCACGCCTGCCCTGGAGCGATGTTTGATAGCGTTAGGATATAATCGCCGCGGTTATTCGGCTTATTTCGCTCTAATAAGACGTAATTAATGTGATCGCGGCTCCAGCTTTAGGACAATATAAGGTTTCTCGGCGGAAAAGTGATCTGGCGCATATAATGACAACGAGAAGAAGTTTAGGATAATCCTCAGGAAGTCAGGTTGTCTCCCGTTAGTCAGATGTCAGTGAGGTCATTATGAGCCAGGTACTCTATCGTGCAAGACTGTCCCATGTCGTGGTTGCCACGGCGTTGTTTTGGGTCTCTGTCGCGGCATTGTTGGTCGCCGTATTAAACTAACCTCAAAAAATGACTCCTGCATAAACCCGCTTCGGCGGGTTTTTTTATCTCTATCGATGGGGAGGTGAGAGGCGGCGTTTATAATTGACGACATCTTCAATAAACGACAGGGATCATCATGAAGCTCTTTGCCGATATTTTGTTGCTGCTCATCGCAGCGCTCCATCTTTATATCCTGGTGTTGGAAATGTTCCTGTGGCGTACGCCACTCGGCAGACACGCATTTGGCACGACGGCGGAGTTCGCTGCAGCCACGCGGGTGTTGGCCGCCAATCAGGGGTTGTACAACGGCTTTCTGGCGTTGGGGTTGGCATGGAGCTACTGGCGTGAGGATATGGCGCTGCAGCTGTTTTTTCTCGGGTGTGTGCTGGCGGCCGGCGTATTCGGCGGCCTGAGCGCCAGCCGTAAAATTCTCTGGGTGCAGGCTCTGCCGGCCGCGATCGCGATACTGGCGGTCTGGGGGACGCGTTAACCCGCCGGTTTACGGCGGGCTTCAGGCGGATTTTTGATGAATGACGTGCAGCGGCGGATCGATGTGCAGATCGACGCTCAAATCCTGGCGAAAATCATAGGGCGTGATATTAAAACGCTTTCTGAACATGTAGGTGAAGTGGGACTGTGAACCGAAGCCAAAGTCCAGGGCGATATCGAAGATCGACGCTTCACTGCTGCGCAGTTGATAGACCGCGCCGGCCAGACGGCGTTCGCGAATGTATTTGCCGAGCGAAATCCCTGTCGCTTCTTTGAACAGCTTCTGCATGTGCCACAGCGAGTAGCCGGAGTACTCGGCCAACTCTTCGAGATGGATCACTCGTCCGAGGTGAGTTTCGACCCATTTGCTGAGGGCGCAGACCAATGAGAGGTGGTGTTCTTGTATCATCAGTGCGTCAGTGTGAGACCTACATAGCGGTGAAGTATACACAACTTGCCGCCGTGGACAAAAACGCCACCGATGACCGGGGGGGATTATTCGGAAAAACCGTTGAACCGCCGCTTGTCAGCAGAAAGGAAAAACGGCTAATCTGAGACTGTCGCCGCCGCGGTGGGGGACGGAAAGAAGGCCACAGCAAGTAACCGCCAAAACAGAGTCAGCCGTAACAACTCAACGTTGATGGGGTGATCGCATGTTAATGACAGTGATTATTACTCTGGTTGTAATCGTGGGCGTCGGCGCTTTTATGGCGATGCCGGTGATGAGCATGAAAAATGCGGAAAGTGTGGGAGGTGAAGAGCCGTGAGAGCAAGAGACATTGCACGCCGCTGAGCGGGGCGTTCGCTAATCGGGAAAGCCTGGGTCAGAAACCCGGGCTTTTTGTTGCGCGGGCGCTCAAACGTTTTTCCGCTCGACGGTTTCCTCTCCCCAATAAAGCTGGTCGGCGGTGGTTTTGGCAAAGGCCTTCTCCAGTGCTTCATCGCTGCCTTCTTCCCAGATTTTCTGCGCCAACACTTCGTCGTTCCCTGCCAGCTCAAAAATGGCTTCGGCGATTTCCACCGAAGTTTCACGCACTGTCGCCCAGGATTTCACATTGTGATTCGCCATAACTTTCTCCTGTTGGTTGTGGCTTATGGGTGGTTTTTTGCCACCGTCATGCTGCAAGTATAGGCTAATCCGACGCGGGCTTTTGCCCGGCGGTGCGCAGAAGGGGAAAAAAACGGGGAGAGCGGGCAATGGCGCGGACGCCGTGCTATTCTGTGCGGCGTTTGAATCAAGAGGGAAAGTTATTATGTCTGACATGCTGAGCAACGAGCAGGAACTGGCTTCCGATCTGGTCGCTTGCCAACTGGTCATCAAACAGATTTTGGACGTTATCGACGTGATTGCGCCGACCGAAGTGCGCGACAAGATGGCGGGTCAGCTAAAAAGCATTGATTTCTCCACGCACCCGGCAGGTGCCGATCCGGTGACACGCCGAGCGATTGACAAGGCGATTGCGCTGATCGAGATGAAATTCACCCGCAGCTGAGGCGGGGCCGCCGCAAAGCGACGGCGTCGGGCGGTGGCGGTTAATCCACCACCGTTTCGATTTTCTTGAACAACGGGCAGTCGGCTACGCCGATGAAACCGTTGTCGCCATTCACGTACTGGGCGATCGCCACGTTGCGCGCCGTCAGGTATTTGCACTGCAATCCCAACCCGCCAACGTTTTTGTTGCTGCCGATCAGCACGCCGTAACCCGAGATCAAAAAACCGCCGTAAATGACCGCTAGCACCAGTACCCACTTAATCAATTTGCTCATTGCGCTTC
Source organism: Serratia bockelmannii (assembly GCF_008011855.1). Classification (GTDB taxonomy): domain Bacteria; phylum Pseudomonadota; class Gammaproteobacteria; order Enterobacterales; family Enterobacteriaceae; genus Serratia; species Serratia bockelmannii. The sequence continues at coordinate 631,064 of NZ_VOUX01000033.1, read as the reverse complement.
CTCATTATCCCTGAGGGTTCATCTAGCCATGACTGCCGCGCGACGACAAGGGTAACAGTCTGAAAACCGGGCAATAGCCAGAAATCTAAACGGAAAGTTAAACTTCGTTTAACTTCGCTGTGATAACATGCGCGATAGATTACCCAGATAACAATGAGGCTGCTAAATTTGTTGCGAAAAAAAATCCTCGTGATAATGACGGCCGTCGCTGCCTGCCTGTTTTTCTACCTGCTGGCGCTGGATAGCTATTGCGACGACGGTGGAAATTTTGCGTTGGGCATCTGTTCGGTGACCCGCTTCGTGCCCTGGTAAGCAATTTTCGGTAGGGATGTTCGCACGGCCGCCGCGAGTGCTAAGATGGCGGCCTGAATTTCGCAGTAGATAGGGTTGTCCATGTACGATTTAGGTTTTGGCCAGAACGGCCTGTTGTCGCTGGCGCTCGCCGTTGTGGCATTGTTGGCCGGGCTGTGGGTTTGGTTCCTGGTGAACCGCGCCAGTGTGCGCGCCAACGAGCAGATTCGCCTGCTGCAGGAAATTGCCGAGCAACAACGCCAGCAAACGGCGCTGTTGAAGCGTTTGGCGCACAGCGCAGGCGCTGACGGCGCCGCTGCGGCTGACGACGACGATCTCAGCCCCGCGCTGGATTTCAAAGGTTTTATCCCCGAACGTTGAACATGATGCTCCGGCCGGCGGCAGCGTCGCCGGGGCGTTTCAGTAAAACACCATGCCCTGATACGGTTTTTCCCGGCATGCCGCCAGGCGGCTGGCCAGATCGCCGGCATGGATCTCCAACTGATGCCCATCGGGATCGAGAAAGTAGAGCGATTCGCCTTCGCTGCGATTGCTTTTCCACTCTTCGACGCCGGCCTGGCGCAGCCGCTCGCTGACCCGTTCAATGTGTTCCGGCGCGACGCTGAAGGCGTAATGGGTGTAATCACGCTCCCGTGGTTGCATGCGGGCCTCATCCAATGACAGACACAGCCACAACGCCCCCAACGACAGATAGGCGCCGCCTTGCCAGCGGGCGTGAGGAGTAAACCCCAACAGATGACGATAAAAATCGAAGCTGCGATCGAGATCGCTGACGGCGAGCGTCAGGTGGTTGAGGCCGGTCAACATGCGTGCGTTTCCTGGGCGCTAAACAGAGGAAAAGTGTACGCAGAAGGGGAGAAAAGTTAAAGGGAGCAAAACATTAGTTCAGATAATGTGAAAACCGGCGGCACTGTCATAAAACTGTCTTACAGACATCGTAATGTAGCGCGAACCTTACGAAAGATGGATGAAGCCGATGATTAAATGGTACGAAGAAAGCGATGCCGAAGTGAACCGCAGCATCGCGCTGCTGACCGGAGAGAACCCGGACAAGTGGTATCCCTACGGTGGCGTGAAAGGTAAAGATTACTGCAAGAATCCCTCCGATGCCTGGCCGATTATTTGCGCCAACAAAATCAGTCTGAACCCCGACAACCAAAGCGACAGCCCGCAGTGGCAGGCGCGCATGAGCACCCAGGGCGGTGAATGGCAGGCGGACAGCGCCAGCCCGCTGCGCGCGGCGATGATCTGCTTCCTGATGAGCCGGCAGGCTAACTGAGTCGAACAATACCGGTGATTGGTAAGAGTTTCTCCTTTTTCTAATAACAGAGCTGTCGTTGGCGGAGGCTGTTTATGAAGCGCATTATCAAAGGTGATAAAAACTTGTCTCATCTGGTGATTGCCCATGCGGCGATCGATCGTCATGCCGAAAGCTTTGGCCAGCGTCGTCAGGGTTGGCCCTCGACCTACCTGATAAAATATCAAAACGATCGCGTGGCGGTGGAAGTGGTCACGCGTCGCCAATCTTATGTCGCCACGCTGATGATAGGCGCGCGCAACCTGACCAAACTGTGCGGCATGCCTGGCTGAACGCCGCCATTTCACGCTTTCTCACGGTTAAAAAATCGCGCTCCGCTACGCCGTCTCGGGGCGCTTCTCCTTGATGCTCACGGGGTTAAGTGTTAAAAAGCCGCCCGCAGATACATTTATTGATTGGTGAAATCTTGGCCGATAACGGCAAGGGTGTACGCCATATGAGGATAAGATGGGCGGTCAGCATCAGGATACTCCGCTAAAACGCGGTTTAAAAAACAGACACATACAGCTTATTGCCCTCGGGGGCGCCATCGGTACCGGTTTATTTCTCGGCATTGCGCAAACCATCAAAATGGCCGGCCCCGCCGTGCTGTTGGGCTACGCCATCGGCGGCTTTATCGCGTTTTTAATCATGCGCCAGCTGGGCGAAATGGTGGTGGAAGAGCCGGTCGCCGGATCTTTCAGCCACTTTGCCTATAAATATTGGGGCGATTTCGCCGGTTTCCTTTCCGGCTGGAACTACTGGGCAATGTTCATTTTGGTCGGTATGGCGGAATTGACCGCCGTCGGCATCTACATTCAGTACTGGTGGCCGGAAATCCCCACCTGGGCCTCCGCCGCGCTGTTTTTCGTGCTGATCAACCTGATTAACCTGGTGAACGTGCGCCTGTACGGCGAAACCGAGTTCTGGTTCGCCATCATCAAAGTGGTGGCGATTGTCGGCATGATCGTGTTCGGTGCCTGGCTGTTGGCCAGCGGCAACGGTGGCCCACAGGCCAGCATCACCAACCTGTGGCAGCAGGGCGGCTTTATGCCGCACGGCTTCTCCGGGCTGGTGATGGCGATGGCGGTGATCATGTTCTCGTTCGGCGGGCTGGAAATGGTCGGCATCACCGCGGCGGAAGCCGCCGACCCGCGTCGCAGCATTCCCAAAGCCACCAATCAGGTGGTGTACCGCATTCTGATCTTCTATATCGGCTCGCTGACCGTGCTGCTGTCGCTCTATCCGTGGGGGCAAGTGGTGGAGGGCGGCAGCCCGTTCGTGTTGATCTTCCATGCGCTGAACAGCAATCTGGTGGCGACCGTGCTCAATGTGGTGGTATTGACCGCCGCGCTGTCGGTCTACAACAGCGGCGTTTACGCCAACAGCCGCATGCTGTTCGGGCTGGCCAGCCAGGGCAACGCGCCGCAGGCGCTGACGCGTGTGAATAAACGCGGCGTGCCGGTGCTGTCCATCGCGCTGTCGGCGTTGATTACCTCGATCGGCGTGCTGATTAACTACCTGATGCCCGGTAAGGCGTTTGAGCTGCTGATGGCGCTGGTGGTTTCAACGTTGGTGATCAACTGGGTGATGATCTGCCTGGCACACCTGAAATTCCGCGCTGCCAAGAACCGTCAGGGCGTCATTCCCAGCTTTAAGGCGCTGTGGTATCCGTACGGCAACTACCTGTGCCTGGCGTTCCTCGGCCTGATTCTGGTGATTATGTATTTCAGCGAAGGGATCCGTATTTCGGTGCTTTTGATGCCGCTGTGGGTTGCGGTGCTGTGGTGCGGGTTTATGCTGACGCGCCGCAAAGACGCCAAGCGTTAATCTGTTTGCTGCGGAGGCGTATGGCGCGCCTCCGCTTCTCTTCTCGTTAGCCGCGCGGCATAAAGGCGCGCCCCTCTCCGTGCCCCCGCCCCAGCAGTTTCCGGCACAGCAACAGCAGAGTACTGATCACGTCGATGGCCACCACGCTGAGCATCAGCAGGGTCAACATGAAGAATCCGAGCAGCGAACCGCCCAGCAGCACCAGCGGTGCAGGTACGCGCACGCGGCGCAGCTTCATGGCGAAATACATTTTCCAGTATTGCTTCTGCGCCAGCAGCGCGCTGCGAATACGGCGCCCCAGGCTTGAGCCTGATTTGCGGGATGTAGAACGACTCATAACTTCTCCTTTTCTGTATGCCCTACAAGTCAATCACAAAGATCTTAAGAGAGTCTTAACGGGCTCTTGGCGGCCCTGGCTGTCTCACCGGAGTGAGACAACAGCATACGGCAAAAGGTCCCGAGATGCAGCGCACGGCTGACAAAGTGCGAGCTTCATCGGGTTTGTTACACTGAAAGTCATGCCCGTGCAGGGCGCAGTGGTCGGGAGAAAAGGCTGGATGAAAAGAATCAACCGTTATTACGACGCGGCCAAGGCGCATCATACGCCGGAGGGATTTCGCAACCTGGAACCTTCGCGGCGTCAGGAGGGGGACCTTCAACGTTGGCAAGATGAACGCAAGCGCCAGGGATTGCCCAAGCCGCCGCAGCAGGGTTACGCACAATTTACCGAACGCTGGTGGCAGCCTGCCGATCTCAGCGGCAACGACGACAGCGTCTGGTGGTTGGGGCATGCCTCGATGCTGCTGCGGTTGAGCGGGCGTTATATCCTGATCGATCCGGTGTTGTCCGAACGTGCATCGCCACTGAGCTTTTACGGCCCGAAGCGCAGAACGCCGCCGCCCCTGACGGTGGAGCAACTGCCGGCGGTGGATGCGGTACTGATCTCCCATAACCATTATGACCACCTTGACAGGCGCACGGTGCGGCAATTGGCGCGGCGTTTCCCTCAGGCCGAGTTCATCGTGCCGCTCGGCTTGAAGCGCTGGTTCCGCCGTTATCGGCTGAAGGTGCATGAGCTGGACTGGTGGCAGAGTCTGCCGTTGGGCGAGCTGACGGTCTACGCCACGCCGGCGCGCCACTGGAGCATGCGCACGCTGTGGGATCGCAATCGCTCACTGTGGTGTGGATGGGTGATCCACCATCCGGGGCTGCGGTTTTATTTTTCCGGCGACAGCGGTTATTCGGAACGGCTGGCGGAGATTGGTCAACGGCTGGGGCCGTTCGACGTGGCGGCGCTGCCCATCGGCGCCTACGCACCGCGCTGGTTTATGCAGGAGCAGCATATGGATCCGCAGCAGTCGGTGACGCTGTACCGTCAACTCAATCAGCCGCGCGCCATTCCCATCCATTGGGGGGTATTCGAATTGGCGGATGAGTCGCTGGACGAACCGCCGCAGCAGTTGAATCTGGCGCTGAGTGAGGCGGGGCTTGAACAGCATCAATTCCACCCGCTGAAGATTGGCGAGCGCATCGCGTTGCAGGATTCTCAGCAAGCGTGGTCTCTTCGCCCTGCGGTACAGAGGAAAGAATAAGAGCAACGGTTTGAAAGCGCGGCAGTAATTAGCAAAATTGATAAGTGCGGGTGGTGATTCAAATAACCACCCGATCTTCAGGATTTAATTCAACGCCACACTTTTGCTATTCATAAGATTATTCCGGTTATTCGGACTGATGGTTTTCGGATTATTTAGGATGAAGCCACTGGCCAGCGGGAGAGGCGTCTGGACGTTGCATGCTTATGCAACCGTTGTGCAGGACGGTAACATCATCGCCCGCCTGTGTGCTGCTCCTGCTCGCGCGGTGTGGCGGCAGGGCTGAAGGCTGATGATGATGCGTTTTCGACGGTAAAGGGGCGGAGCAGCGATGAATAAATTGGCCCCCGTTCATCGATATTCAAATGTTGCATATCAAATTCCATAAAGATTCAAATTTTTTAACGCTATAAGCGGCAAAAAAGCGAAAATGACGAGACGGACATGCGACAAAACGATGAAAGTTTTGTTAAAACTCCACCAGAATGCGGGGTCTGGTGCGGTGGTTTTAGCAAGCAGAAAATAGCCGATGCTTCAACATCTTTTGGCCTATTTAAGCAAATGTGGCTCTCGACCGTTTCAAATATGTGCGACATGTCGTTCAGTGATTAAAAATGGCTTGCCATCGCATACAGAGTATGTGATAACGCATCTGGGTAAAACGAGGTACAGTTCTGTATATGTGTGGCATTTTCAGTAAAGAAGTTCTGAGTAAAGACGTTAGCGTTGAATACCGCTTCTCTGCCGATCCTTATCTTAGTGCCTCAAGCAGTAACGACTCTAGTTTGTCTATGTAACGCCCACGGGCGGTTTAAACAATCCAAAGGAAATACTCAAGATGGCAAAGATCAAAGGTCAAGTTAAGTGGTTCAACGAGTCTAAAGGTTTCGGTTTCATCACCCCGGCTGACGGCAGCAAAGACGTGTTCGTACACTTCTCTGCAATCCAGGGTAACGGCTTCAAAACCCTGGCTGAAGGCCAGAACGTTGAGTTCGAAATCCAAGATGGCCAGAAAGGCCCATCTGCAGTAAACGTTACTGCTATCTAATCAGCGTCAGCTGTACAAAAAGCCCGCCTTCGCGCGGGCTTTTTCGTTTCCGTCATCCGGCGGCGATGACGATGCCTGCGTACTGGTTGCGGCCTTTGATCCCCGGATGCGTCGGATCCTGCGCGCGCCGATGGCTGTTGCGGCGATAGCTGGTGTATTTGAAGCGCTGCGGCCGCTGCGGGTCGACGTCCGGCGTGCAGATGGTGCAACTGCCGGCGCGGTCAACGGCGGCGAAACCGAGCTCCGTCAGCTTGTATTCGGCAATTGCGGCCAGATCCAGATGCCGGTAATGCGGGCTGATCAGCGTGGCGGGCAGCGGCAGGCGCTGTTTAAAATTCTCCACCAGCGCTTCATCGACTTCGTAGCAGCATGGGCCGGCGGCGGGGCCGATAGACACCACCCAATCGGCGGTGTCGCCATCTTGGCGAATGCGGGACGCCATCTGCTCCAGAATGCCGTCCAGTAACCCGCGCCAGCCGGCGTGTACCGCCGCGATAGCGCCACCGTCGCGGCGGCTGAACAGCACCGGCAGACAGTCCGCCGTCAGTACGCTGATCAGAATGCCGGGCTGGCGAGTGTAGAAACCATCGGCCTCGCCGCACGCCTGCGCCGGTTGCAGCACGTCGACGATGCGGGTGCCGTGTACCTGCTTTTTTTCCGGCAGCGTGGCGCTGTAGGGCAGCAGATGCCCTGGCAGCAGCGCGAGTTTGCTGCCGAAGCCGTGCTGAATGTGGGGCACCGCATCGAGCAGCGCGGAACGATCGCTCATAAGTTATGTTCACCTGCGTGAGAAAACAGACTCTCAGTGTAGCCAGCTTTTTCCCCGCTTGGCCAGGTGTTGTTGGCGGCGAAAGCGAGTGGGGATGCGCCTTGCATCAAACCGGCGCCTTCTTTAGACTAGCCGCGCCCTGTCTCTCTGGAAGCCCATTCATGTCTTATCAATGTCCCCTGTGTCATCAATCGCTGCATTTTTCATCACAACACTGGCGTTGTGACGGCAATCATCAGTTCGATCAAGCTAAAGAGGGCTACGTCAATCTGCTGCCGGTACAGCACAAGCGATCGAAGCAGCCGGGAGACAGCGCGGAAATGATGCAGGCGCGGCGAGCGTTTCTCGACGGTGGATATTATCAGCCGTTGCAAGAGCAGGTGGCCGAGTGGCTGGATTTGGCGCTGGCGGCCGATGCTGGCGCGTTGTTGGACATAGGCTGTGGGGAAGGGTATTACACTGCCGCGGTGGCCGCCAGGCTGGCCCAGGAGCGCAATATGGCGGTCAATGGGCTGGATGTCGCCAAGGTGGCGATCCGCTACGCCGCTAAACGTTATCCGGCGGTCTCGTTCTGCGTCGCTTCCAGTCACCGTTTGCCGTTCGCCGATGGGGCGTTGGATGCGGTCTTGCGCATTTATGCACCTTGCAAGGCGGAGGAGCTGGCACGGGTAGTGAAGCCGGGCGGCGTGGTGCTGACGGTGTCGCCGGGCCCGCGTCATCTGTACCAGCTGAAAGAGCAGGTGTACCAGCAGGTGCAGCTGCATGCCGAACAGGATGAACAGTTCGCCGGATTCGACTGCGAGCGCAAAGAGGCGCTGGCCTATACGATGACCCTACCGGGCACGCAGGCCGCCAATCTGCTGCAGATGACGCCGTTCGCCTGGCGCGCCACGCCGGAGGTGCAACAGCGGTTGGCCGAGAGCGGCGAGTTTGTGTGCGAGACGGACTTCGTGCTGGCGTTGTACCGACGTCGCGCTTAAGGGGCCTTGAACTCAAAAACAAAAAAACCTGCCGCGGCAGGTTTTTTTCAAAGCGAGCGCTTCAGGCCAGGTAGCCGAGGTGCTCCAGCAGAATGTTGACGCCGATACCGATCAGCACCACGCCGCCGAGGATTTCGGCGCGCTTGCCCAGCAGTGGGCCGATAAAGCGGCCGATCATCATGCCTAGCGTCGCCATGATCATGGTGGCGCAGCCGATGGCCATCGCGGTATGCACGATGTTCACCTGCAGGAAAGCCAGACCGACGCCGATGGCCATCGCGTCGAGGCTGGTGGCGATGGCGGTGGCGACCAGCAACCAGAAACCATGACGTTTGACCTTCTCTTCTTCATCGGGCTTGTTACGTACCCCTTCGACGATCATGCGCATGCCGAGAATGAACAGCAGCGAGAAGGCGACCCAGTGGTCCCATTCCATGATGTATTGACTGGCGAACAGGCCGATGGCCCAACCGATGAGCGGGGTGATCGCTTCGACCACGCCGAAGATCAGGCCGGTGCGGATCGCTTCGCGGAAACGGGGTTGATGCAAGCTGGCACCTTTGCCGATCGACGCGGCGAAAGCATCCATGGACATGCCAAAAGCGAGAATAAGCGTTGCTGAAAGGTTCATGTGAAATAGCCTCGGCCGGGTGGCTCCATATACACGTAACCCACCCCCAACCAAACGACGGAGTTACGTGTCTATGGTCTCGCCAACCTTACCTGGCTGCCCGCACCACGTTTCTTACGGCGAAACGAGTATGTTGATACGGGCGTTTCTGGCTTTTTATTCTCCAGAAACCGGCTACTCCCCAATGACGGCGCAACCATATCATATTATTTCCGCCACGGACAACCTTATTCTATGGCAATGTTTGTTCTTAATTGAGACTCGTTTTCATTAATCTAATTTCATGCGGGAATATAATGTAGCCAGGGGTAACAATGTTGCAGAAATAATAGTCAGAAAGGAGATTGCGCTGCCGATTAATTACCCATAAGCAGCGCAAGGTTTGAGCTAAAATAACGTTAATTTTTCTTTATTTATTGATTATCAACAAAAAAGTGGTAAATCTTCTCCAGGTCGTCCAGGTGGGTCACCTGAACCAACAGCCGGCGCTGTTCCAGGTCGACGGCCAGAATGCCGTCCTCCGATAAATTCATGGCTTTAATGCGGTTATATTCGACAAACACATTGGCGAAGAAAAAACCGTGCGCTTTAAACACCATCTTGGGAGCGCGAATATAAGAAATATAGATGGCGAGCAACGCCAAAGAAATAAGCAGATAGGTGGTTAATACCGCACCGTTGTCGGTGACATTGCGGTAAATCAGAATGGCGATCAGGCCGACGAAAATCAGGCTGTCGAGGCGGTGGCGGCGTTTAAGCGGTACTTTGAGCCGCGTTTTACCTTTCAGCAGATCCATGCCGAATTCGTCGTACAGCGAATACAGCAACAGCAGGGCGATAAACAGCATCAGTACGGCGTCGGTCAGTGACATCTCTTGCTCCATAAAAAAGCCGGGGGTTGCCCCCCGGCCGTTTCGAACGATTACAGGCCCAGCAGGCCAATCCAATAGCCAAAGATACCGATGACGAAGAAGCCGATGATGATCCACAGCGCGTTGACTTTCTTGCGCAGCAGCCACATACAGGCGAAGGTCAGCAGCAACGGCACCAGGCCCGGCATCAGCTGGTCGAGGATGGTCTGCACCGTGGTGACGTTGGTATGCCCGGTCTGGTCGGTTATCTTGGACACCACCAGCGGGATATTCACGTGCGTCCACTTGTTGACCAGCGCCCCCATGACAAACAGGCCGAGAATGGACGCTCCTTCCGTCAGTTTCTGCAGGAAGCCGCCGCCCATGTCGTTGACGATATCGACCCCTTTACGGTAACCGTAGGCCACGCCGTAGTAGCGGGTCAGCAGGCGCACCAGGTTGAACAGCACGAAGAACAGGATCGGTCCAAGCAGGCTGCCGCTCATGGCGATGCCCGCCCCAAGCGCGGCGAACACCGGTCGCACGGTGCCCCAGAAGATCGGGTCACCGACGCCCGCTAAAGGCCCCATCAAACCGACCTTGATGCCGTTGATTGCGGCGTCATCGATCGGCGCGCCGTTGGCGCGTTGCTCTTCCATCGCCATGGTCACACCGAGCACCGGCGCCGCCACGTAAGGGTGGGTGTTGAAGAACTCCAGGTGACGCTTGATCGCCTGTTTGCGATCGTCATTGTTTTCCGGATACAGGCGGCGGATCACCGGCACCATCGAGAAGCAAAAACCCAGCGCCTGCATGCGTTCGAAGTTCCATGAACCCTGGAACAGGTTCGAACGCAGGAATACGCCGCGAATATCGGCCGGCGTGAGTTTCTTTTGAGCAGTTGTATCAACCATTTCTCTCACCTATTCCTAGTCGAGTTCGTTATCGAGATCGTTCGCGTTAGCCGGGCCGGCCTGTACAACTTGAGACTTGTTGTATTTCGGGCTGAGCTGGATATACAGCACGGCCATCACCACGCCAATGACGCCGAGCGCCACCAGGTTGAAGTTGGTGAAGGCGGCGGTAACGAAACCGAGATAGAAGAACGGCATCAGGTAGCCGGCGCGCATCATGTTAATCACCATTGCGTAACCGACCACGACGATCATGCCGCCGGCGATGTTCAGGCCGCTGGTGACCACTTCCGGGATCGAGTTGAGCAAGGCGTGTACCCCGGCGGTGCCGACCGAGATGGCGACAATGACCGCCGGGATGGCGATACGCATCGCCTGCAGCAGCAGGGCGCCGACATGGATCCAGCTAATGGCGCGCAGGCTGCCGCGCTCCGCTGCGCTATCCGCCGCGTGCTGGAACGCCACGGTGAGGGTACGCACGATGATGGTTAATACCTGGCCGGCCGCCGCCAGCGGAATGGCCAGGGCGATACCGGCGCCGACGCTTTGCCCGCCGGCGATGACCAGAATGGTCGAGATGATGGACGCCAGGGCAGCATCCGGCGCGACGGCCGCACCGATGTTCATCCAGCCCAGGGCGATCATTTCCAGCGTACCGCCGATGATGATACCGGTTTTCATATCGCCGAGGATAAAGCCGATCAGGGTACAGGCGACCAGCGGACGGTGGAACTGGAACTCGTCGAGGACGGAACCCATCCCGGCGATACAGGCAACGATAAATATCAGCACAATCTGAAGAGTGGTGATCTCCATTGCACTTCTCCTATGACCAAAAAAGCTCTGAGTAAAATAATTAGCGGCTGGCGCCACTAACTGAGTTTGTTAATCAGGTCCATCATTTTTAGCCGGCTGTCGGACGAGACCTTACGCACCTCCAGCTCGATACCGCGATCGTTCAGTTTCTTAAACGCTTCGATATCTTTTTCATCGACGGAAACGGCGTTGTTCACCTGGGTTTTCCCCTGGCGGAACGCCATGCCGCCGATATTGACGGATGTAATCTCCACGCCGCCTTCCACCAAACGCCAGACGTCGGTCGGGTTGGTGAATAACAGCATCACGCGATCGTTGGCGTATTTCGGGTTGTTCCAGACGCGGATGGCCTTCGCCACGTCCACCACGTGGGCGGTGACGCCCGGCGGGGCAACCTGGGTCAGCAGGGTCTTGCGCACATGGTCGGCGGCGACTTCATCGCTGACGACGATAATGCGGCTGACGTTGGTCTCTTTGGTCCAGCGGGTAGCAACCTGGCCGTGGATTAAGCGATCATCGATGCGCGCCAGGCCGATTTTCATGTGGTCGTTCGGCCCCAGCGGCGCCTGAGGGGCAGCGGCTTTGGCGACGGGTGCTGCGGGTTTTGCGGGTTCTTCCTGCGGTTTTTTCAGCGCTTTCACGCCTTCACGGCCGGTTTCCAACGCCAGCGCCACCAGTTCATCGAAAGCGGGGTTGTCGTCCCGCGCCATGAAGGTTTCCACCAGCATCGGGATGTTGACCCCGGTGACGACCTCATAGTTTTCTTTGTCGACCGCAATGCGGCTGGCGGCGTTGAACGGGCTGCCGCCCCAGGTATCCACCAGGAACAGCACGCCGCCGCTGGTATCCAACCCACTGATTTTTTCGTTGTACTTGACGATTAACGTTTCGGCATTCTCACCGGGAACGAAGTCTATAAAGGCGACGTTGTCCTGCTCGCCCAATAACATCTCCGCCGTTTTCAGCAGTTGTTCCGCTGCAGCCCCGTGTGTGCCGATGATAATAGCTATTGCCACTCGCTACCTCCTCGTTGAACTCCAGACGCGGTGTGTGTCGTTTCTCCGCGCCGTCTTGGCAGTCACTTCCGCGGTTCAGATACATTATGGTAGAAAAAAAGAAACGCACGCCTAACATTTCTCACGCAGTTTCAAATGCCTGTGCGTGATACTTCACGAACGCGAGATTTATTTTAGTGAGTGAAAAAATATTTTTTGTGACGCTGCTCCGCTATTGAATGCTCGGACAAATCTTAGCTGTCGCAGACGATATGGTGTGGCGCCACCCTAAACCGCCGTTGAAAAAGCCGCTTTGTCCCCCAGAAAAATCCTGATACAGTAATTCCTTCTTTCATCACTAAGGAGTGAAGGGCCTCAGCCCTCCCTATGGACTGTCACCGAAGTTACTGTTTTTCCAGGTTTCACCCGCCACCTGCTGGCGTTGTATATGCTGTTCGGCCCTTCGGCCATCTCCCGGTAACCCCATCCCGTCACCTTGCTATTGTCGACTGCGCCCATGCAGCGGCGGCATCGTCACGTCTGAGCGGCGAGCGCTCATTCCCACTTTTTTCTGGAGTCTGATATGGAATTTTTAATGGACCCCTCTATTTGGGCGGGGTTGCTTACGCTGGTGGTGCTGGAAATCGTGCTGGGCATCGACAACCTGGTGTTCATCGCCATTTTGGCCGACAAATTGCCGCCGAAGCAGCGCGATAAGGCGCGCGTTATCGGCCTGTCGCTGGCGTTGCTGATGCGTTTGGGCCTGCTGTCGGTGATCTCCTGGATGGTAACCCTGACCACACCGCTGTTCAGCGTCGGCGATTTCAGCTTCTCTGGCCGCGATCTTATCCTGCTGTTCGGCGGGGTATTCCTGCTGTTCAAGGCCACCATGGAGCTGCATGAGCGGTTGGAAGGGCAGACGCACCAGGATGGCGCCAACCGCGGTTATGCCAAGTTCTGGGCGGTGGTGGTGCAAATCGTGATCCTGGACGCGGTGTTTTCGCTTGATGCGGTGATTACCGCCGTAGGCATGGTGAACGATCTGCCGGTAATGATGGCGGCGGTGGTGATCGCGATGGCGGTGATGCTGTTGGCATCCAAGCCATTGACCAACTTCGTCAATGCGCACCCGACCATCGTGGTGCTGTGCCTGAGCTTCCTGTTGATGATCGGCCTGAGCCTGATCGCCGAAGGCTTCGGTTTGCATATTCCGAAAGGCTATCTGTACGCCGCGATCGGCTTCTCGATCCTGATTGAATTGTTCAACCAGATCGCGCGTCGCAACTTCATCAAGCATCAAGCGCGTCGGCCGATGCGCGAGCGCACCGCGGAAGCGATCATGCGCCTGATGGGGCAGCAGCGCGCGCAGCAGTCGGACGATGAGGTCGCTTTGCCGAGGGATGAAACCTTTGCGGCGGAAGAGCGTTATATGATCAGCGGCGTGTTGACGCTCGCCTCGCGTTCATTACGCAGTGTGATGACGCCTCGCACGGACATCTCCTGGGTCGACTGCGAGCGCTCCCGCGAGGAGGTGCGCGCCCAGTTGCTGGATACGCCGCACAGCCTGTTCCCGGTGTGTCGTGATTCGGTGGATGAGATCGTCGGCGTGGTACGGGCCAAGGATCTGCTGGTGGCGCTGGAGCAAGGGGAAGATATCGCCGAGTTTGCCGCCCGCACGCAGCCCATCGTGGTGCCGGAAACCATGGACGTCATCAAACTGCTGGCGGTGCTGCGCCGTGCCAAAGGGCGTCTGGTGGTGGTCACCAATGAATTTGGCGTTGTGCAGGGGCTGGTGACGCCGCTGGACGTGCTGGAAGCGATTGCCGGTGAGTTCCCGGACGAGGATGAAACGCCGGATATCGTGGCGGAAGGCGACGGCTGGCTGGTGAAGGGGGGAACCGATTTGCACTCGCTGGAACAGGCGCTGGCCTGCGATGACCTGGTCAGCCCAACCGCAGACTACGCCACCCTGGCGGGGCTGCTGTTGGCTCACTACGGCCAGATGCCGGTGGTGGGGGACACCATTGAACTGAACCACCTGCGTTTCGATATCGTCGAGGTCTCCGACTATCGCATCGAATTGGTGCGTGTTACCCGCGTTGTCTTTGACGAGCCGACGCAGTCGTAACCCTCCCGCCGGGGGCTCAGGCCTCCGGCGGATCCTCTTCCGCTTTCCTGACGCGCGATTCGTACTGTTGCAACCACAGCGGGAAAACGTGGATCGGCATCGGCTTGGCGAAATAATACCCCTGCAGGGCATTGACCTCGCGTGAGCGCAGATAGTCGGCCTGTTCCTCCGTTTCGACCCCCTCTGCCACCAGTTTTAGCTTCAGCCTCTGCGCCAGCGTAATGATGGTGTCGGTCACTGTGGCGTTGACCGCGTCGGTGCCGATGGCCGCGGTAAACCCGCGGTCGATCTTCAACACGTCCGGGCTGAGGTTTTTCAGGTAGCTCAGCGAGCTGTGGCCGGTGCCGAAATCGTCGATGGCCAGCATGATCCCCATGTCTTTCAGCGTGCGAATCTGGTCATACTGGATCGCCGACAGCGCGGTGCGTTCGGTCAGCTCCAGCATCAATGAGGGCATCGGATGTGCCGGCAGCCAAATCTGGCGGATATCGTCGATGATGTTGAGCGTTTTAAAATGCTCGGCAGCAACGTTAATGCTGATGTAGAAGGACGGTCGTGGCGGGAACAGCTGCAGATTTTCCGTCACGGTGTTCATCAGATAGCGAGTGAGCGGAATGATGAGGTCATGCTGCTCGGCCAACGGAATAAACACGTCTGGCGAGATCCACCCCTGCCGCTTCTTTTTCCAACGCAGCAGCATCTCGACGCCGGCACAGCGCCCGGTATCGCTGTGAATGATCGGTTGGCAGTAAACGCGGAACTCCCGATGGGTAATGGCATGGCCAATGTGGTAAGACAGGCTCATGCGGTTAGCGGTGAGCAGGTAGACCACATAGGCCGCCAGCAGGCTGATCAGCAGCGCCAGCGGGATATGGCGCGGCAGTGCGGAAAACGCCAACATGCCGACCTGCGGGCCGAACAGCGAAATCGAGAAGGGGTAACGCTCGGAACCGGCGGTGTAACGCAGATCGTTGGTCAGGGTGTCGCGGCGCAGGATTTCGCGGCGCCCGTATTCCAGGCTGCTGTCGGCTACGTTCAGCACCATGCGCTGAACATAAGGCTCCTGGGGTTCGAGTAAAAAGTTCGATAACAGCTCGATATTGAAGACGTGCAGCACGCCGCTGCTTCTATCGCCGGGGGAGGGTGTCCACATCACCAACGTGGGCAGTCCTTTGCTCACCGCCAACGAAGGGCGCAGCGCCAGCCTGACGTTGCTGTTGACGAAAATCGGCAGCACTGCAGCCAACTGATAATGTCGGGCGCCAAACAGACTGGAGCAGTAGATGATGCCATTTTTTACCAGCAGCATGGCGCGCAGCGCCTGATTTTGCGCGGCGCGAAAGCGCAGGGTCGATGAGACGTTCTCGCAGGGTTGTTCCAGCATGTCCATACTGCGTTCCGCCTGCAGCTGCGCGGGGGACAACAGCTGGTCAATTTTGCCGACGGTGCGGGTGGCCAACGTTTGCTGGCTCTGCTCGATGCTTTTGACCTCTTGATAGTAACGGGTATACAGCGATACCAACAGAATAGCCACGCCCACCGCTCCGGCCAGCAGCCAACGGTAGTAACGATATTGGGACGCGGCGAGGTGGGTCATCAACATCCGGTAAATCCTTGTTCGGTAATCCAGCTCCGAGTCACAGTCAGGCCACAGCTCCTTAAGTTGCGCTCGGCTAATTCTAGCCTGAGGTTATACAAGATTGATGGTAACTCAGTAAATTATTTCGATTTGGCAAAACAGAAGGTCAATTTGCAGGCTAACCGCTGGATCGATGAGAAAAATGCAGGATATTTTCTGGTGACATTGTCACTAAAAACGGTCAATGAATTGATTGCCCATAAAAAACCCCGCCGGGCGGCGGGGTTGTCTGTCAGTCGCATTGCACCTTGATTGCCAGGCCACCGCGTGATGTTTCTCGGTATTTGGCGTTCATGTCTTTGCCGGTTTCGTACATGGTCTCGATCACCTTATCCAGCGAAACGCGCGGTTCGCTGGTGCGGCGCAGAGCCATGCGGGCGGCGTTGATCGCCTTGACCGAGGCGATGGCGTTGCGCTCGATGCACGGCACCTGTACCTGGCCGGCGACCGGGTCACAGGTCAGCCCCAGGTTGTGTTCCATGCCGATTTCCGCCGCCACACAGACCTGCTCAGGGCTGCCGCCCAGCAGTTCAGCCAGGCCGGCGGCCGCCATGGAGCAGGCCACGCCGACTTCGCCCTGACAGCCGACTTCGGCGCCGGAAATGGACGCGTTCATCTTGTACAACGCGCCGATGGCGCCCGCTGCCATAAAGTAACGGATGTAGATATCCGGGCTGACGGACTCGATAAAGTGATCGTAGTAAGCCAGCACCGCAGGCACGATGCCGCAGGCACCGTTGGTCGGCGCGGTGACGACGCGGCCGCCGGCGGCGTTTTCTTCGTTAACCGCCAGTGCGAACATGTTGACCCAGTCGATCACGTTCATCGGATCGTTGGACAGTTTGTCCGACGCCACCAGCATGCGGCGCAACGCGGAAGCACGGCGCGGTACGCGCAGCGGCCCCGGCAGCACGCCTTCGGTGTTCAGACCGCGATCGATACAGGCACGCATGGTTTGCCAGACGTTGCCGAAGTAGGTGTCGATCTCTTGCTTGCTGTGCAGCGCCAGTTCGTTCTGCATCACCATGCCGGACAGTGACAGCCCGGTCTCGCGGCAGTGGTCGAGCATTTCGCGCGCGGAGTTGAATGGATAAGGCATTTGCAGCTCTTGCTCGGCGTCCTTACCGAAGTTCTCCTCGTCGACGATGAAACCGCCGCCGATGGAGTAATAGGTCTTGCTGTACACTTCTTTATCGCTGGCGAAGGCGTGGATTTGCATGCCGTTCTCGTGCAGCGGCAGGTTGTCGCTGCGGAAGACCATGCCGCCGTCGCGTGGGAAATCGACTTCATGCAGGCCGTTGGCCAGCATCAGGCGTTGACGTTGTTCTACATCGCGAATAAAGCCAGGAATGCTATCGATATCGACGGTGTCCGGCATGTTACCGGCCAGGCCGAGAATGATGGCGATATCGGTATGGTGACCTTTACCGGTCAATGAGAGTGAGCCGTAAACGTCTACGGCAACACGCGTGATAGAAGGCATCAGGCCTTTATTTACCAGATCGTCGACAAACTGTTTGCCGGCTTTCATCGGTCCAACCGTATGAGAGCTGGACGGGCCGATGCCGATCTTAAACATGTCGAAAACGCTAATCACGCTAAAACTCCTTAAAGAGACGTATTGTTATGGCTGCGGCGGTTAAAAACCGCGCAGGGAACAGCGATATTGTAAAAGGGCCGTGCGGGTTCGGCTGCCTTTTTCGCATGAAATTAAATAATCCGTGGTGTCGCTTTTTTTACTGATTACCCGGGGCGAACCCTTATGCGAGGTATCCGCTTTCGCCCAAGCTCCATTAGCGGTAATCGCGCCCGCTTTCCGTGCTGAACGCCGCCGGCTTAATCCCTGTTTCTACAGTGGTTTATCTCGGACGGTGGTATTTTACAGGTATTTCGTAAGGTTTAAGAGAGGGTTTACAGTTTTTTTAAAACCATTCGACCGGAACGGTAGTTGAAAAAGCGTTCAAATGAAGTGATTTCGATCGCTTTACCGGCAGCGGAGGCCGTCGGCCATGCCAGATTGCGAGTCAGATCACGTAATATGGGCTAAATACTGACCTGCTGCGCCAGACGCCGAATGATGGCTGCGGTCAGCCCCCAGATAAACTGGCTGTGATACCAGGAGAGGTAAATGCGGTGCGTATGGCCGGCGCGATGAATATCCAGCGGATAGTAACGTGACAGGGTCAGCGCTTCCCTCAAGGGCACCTCGAACACGTCCGCCACTTCACCCTCATTGGCGTGGAACTGCACATCCGGCGAGACCAGGCCGACGATGGGCGTGACCTGAAATCCGGTGCTGCTGTCGAGCGGCGCCATTTGGCCGAGGACGGTCACCGCCTGCGGTGGTATCGCCACTTCTTCCTGCGCTTCTCGCAGCGCCGTGACGATCGCCGACCCGTCTTCGGCATCGGTTTTGCCGCCGGGGAAGGCCACCTGGCCGGCATGTTTGCGCAGCGAATCGGCACGGCGGGTCAATAGCAGGGTGGGCTCAGCACGGCAGACGATCGGGATCAGCACCGCCGCCGGGCGCACATTGTGCGAGATCTGCGCCGCCTGGGGCAGCTGCAGTTGAAAACGGCTGATAAAGGCGTGCAGTGAGGCTGGTGTGTTCGATGGGAT
Source organism: Serratia bockelmannii (assembly GCF_008011855.1). Taxonomy (GTDB): domain Bacteria; phylum Pseudomonadota; class Gammaproteobacteria; order Enterobacterales; family Enterobacteriaceae; genus Serratia; species Serratia bockelmannii. The sequence continues at coordinate 612,643 of NZ_VOUX01000033.1, read as the reverse complement.
CACGACAGGGCGCACTCCCCAAGCTGCGGCAGAATACGGACAACCTTGTCGAAGGTCTCCTGGTATTCCGCCTGCTCCTGGCTGTCCGCCACGATGCCGCCACCGGCGGAGCAGTGGATGCGGCCGTTTTCGGTGACGAGCGTGCGGATGGTGATATTGGTGTCCATGGTGCCGCAGGCGCTTAGGTAACCGATACTGCCGCAATAGGCATTGCGGCGCTGCGGCTCCAGCTCTTCGATGATTTCCATCGCCCGCACCTTGGGCGCGCCGGTGATCGAGCCGCCGGGGAAGCAGGCGCGCAGCAGTTCGGCCGCCGAGGTCTGTTCCGGCAGGGTTGCGGTGATAGTGCTCACCAGGTGATGCACGGCGGGAAACGGCTCCACGGCAAACAGTTCCGGCACCCGTACGCTGCCAGGCTGGGCGACGCGGCCGATATCGTTGCGCAGCAGATCGACGATCATCAGATTTTCAGCGCGATCCTTGGGGGAATCGGCCAAACGGCGAGCCTGAACGGCGTCCTGTTCCGCGTCCGCCAGCCGCGGCAGCGTGCCCTTGATCGGGCGGGTTTGGATGCGCTGCTGCTCCAGCCACAGGAAGCGCTCGGGAGAGACGCTCAGTACGCTGTTGTGCGGCAGGCGCAGGAAGGCCGAGAACGGCGCGCGGTTGCAGGCGCTCAATCGACAGAAAGCCTGCCACTCATCTCCCTGATAGTCGGCGGAGAACCGTTGCGCCAGATTAATTTGGTAACAGTCACCGCTGCGCAGGTAGCGCTGAATACGTTGGAATTTCTCGCCGTATTGCCGCCGGCTCATATTGGCGCGCCAGTCGCTCAGCAGCGTGAAAGGGCGTTCTGTCGGCGCGGTTTGGCTATTGAGCCAGCACCAGCGCTGTTCCACGTCGCCATAGCTGAGCAGCGTCAGGGTTTGCAGACGGTGATCGGCGATCAGCGCCCAGTCATAAATGCCCACCGCCATGTCCGGCAAGGCGAGGTCGGCTGCGGCCAACTGCGGCAAGCTTTCCACCCGCCGCCCGAGATCGTAGCCGAACAGCCCCAGTGCGCCGCCCTGAAATGGCAGATCCGGGTTAAACGCCGGTTGCCAACCTTGCGCCACCAGGTGTTGCTGCAGCAGGGAGAATGGATCTTCCTTTGACTGGATAGTGACGCCGTCACTTTCTATTTTCGTGCTGGCGCCCTGGGTGGTGAGCGTAACGCACGGCTGCGCGACCAGGATGTCGAAGCGGTTATGCGAATGGTCGGCGAAGCCCGAATGCAGCAGCATCGCCCACGGGTGGGTTGAAATCGGGGCGAAAAGCGTCATCAGGGCACTGCGGCTGTAGGGCAAAGATTTTATGTTTGGGGCGGTTACGCTCATGAACGTCAATAAACCTGGCTGTGAGGACGGCGATATCTGGCGGCTAGTGTGCCATAGACGGTCACGTCATGCATGTTTTGCCACGCGCGACATGGAGCACAGTTCACATAAACGGCAGTTCAATAAACCTGAGATAAGGCATTTTTTGCGCCATTGATTATACTTCGATATGTTAAAAATTTAACGTCAAATGCACTGGACGTTTATTCATCGAGGGCGCAAGACCCGAGAAATATAAAAAAGGTTCGTTAATTTCATACTTTTATTGTTGCTTGCTGTTATTAAGCTGGCGATGCGAAACGGTTTTGCCTGTGTTTTTTCATGGTGGCCGTCTTGTGAAAGTTATCCCTTGTTGTGGAACGCTTTTCTTGTCGAAAGCATGAAAAGACAAACAAGATTAATCTTATTTAGCCTGCGGCGGAAATGTGAAGGTTCGCGTTTTATTTCGCTCGTGCGCTGAAGCGGTTTCTATTTTTTAAAAAAATAAAATTATCATTTTGTTACATTATTAGTGAAGAGCTACCTATGTCGTTAATGCTGAGCGTCATCGTCCCGATGCACAATGCGGGGGAGTTATTGGAGCCGTTCCTGGTCTCGCTGCTGGCCCAGCGCGAGCAACGGTTGGAGGTGATCATCGTCAACGATGGTTCCACCGACGGTTCGGGAGAGATCGCGCACCGTTACGCGGCGGTGCATCCGCATATTCGCGTGATCGATCAAGCCAATGCCGGCGTTTCTAATGCACGTAATGCCGGGCTCGCCGTTGCCCGAGGTAAATATGTGGCGTTTCCGGACGCCGACGATTTATTGGCGCCCGAGATGTATTCCACGCTGTTGGAACAGGCAGAACGACACCAATTAGACGTGATGCAATGTAATGGTGAACGCTATTTTACCAGCCAAGACGAATTACAGCCGATTTTTCCCGAGGCGCGTTTACGCACTACCGACGTTATCACTGGCGTTCAGTGGTTCGAACGTGCATTGAAGTCGCGAAAGTTTATTCATGTTGTATGGCTGGCAATATATCGCCTCGATTTTATTCGCCAGCATCGGCTTTATTTTGAGCCGGGGTTGCATCACCAGGATATTCCCTGGACGACGGAAGTCATGTTTAATGCCAAACGGGTCAAATATTTAAGCACGCCGCTGTACCGGCAACGGGTGCACGACAAGTCGATCAGTAACCGTCGTCGCACCGGCAAAGCGAACGTAGAGTATCAGCGTCACTATATGAAAATCGTCGAAATGCTGGAGCGGCTCAACCGGCGCTATGCGGGCACTGTCGCCATTCGTCCCGCTTTCCATTGGCAAATCACCCGTGAGGCGTTGGGCATTTGTCACAGTATCCGTCGTGAGCCGGATCCGGCCGCCCAGAGTCAGATTACCGAAGAGTTCTATCAGCGCGGCATCGACAGAGCGATGTTCGCCAATACGCGCGGCCTGAAGCAGGGATGGCATGTCATGCTGTGGCGGCATCGCCTGAAGCAGTGGCGCAGCGATAACGGCTGTTCGCAACCGGCCTGAGCCACAAGACGTTGGGATCCGCCGCGTTAGCGCGTATACTCGCTCTCCCTTTTGCCGGAGAGAACGACACATGCATGCAGGTATGCCATTACTGAGCCACGCGGAGCAGCAGGAAGCGGCGGATCGCATCCATCAGCTGATGGAACAGGGCATGAGCAGCGGTGAGGCCATTGCTCGCGTTGCGCAGGAAATTCGTGAGCAGCATCAGGGCGCTCAGGTTGCGGTGCTGTTCGATGACGAAGACGAGCAGCAGGATGCCGCACCGGAGGCGTCGCGGGATGACGATGCTGAAGAAGACGAAGACTATTGATGTTATCGGGGCCGCGCAAGCGGCCCCGTGAGTGTCAACCGTTGACCACCACTGCGGTGGCGGCCTGTTTCGCTTGTTCCACCGCCTGTTCCGTGGTGTCCGCCGTCGCCAGCGCTACGCCCAGGCGGCGCTGGCCGGCGATTTCCGGCTTGCCGAACAGACGCAGCTGGTTGTGCCCGCGCAGCGCGTTTTCCAATCCGCTGAAGCGCACATCGGTGCTGGTGAGCTGTGGCAGGATCACCGCCGAAGCGGAAGGGCCGAACTGGCGGATAGCGCCGATCGGCAAACCGAGAAACGCGCGCACGTGCAGGGCGAACTCAGACAGATCCTGTGAAATCATTGTGACCATGCCGGTATCGTGCGGGCGTGGCGACACTTCGCTGAAGATCACGTCGTCGCCGCAGACGAACAGCTCCACGCCGAACAGGCCGAAGCCACCCAGGGCTTTCACCACCTTCTCCGCGATAGCCTGAGCACGGCTCAGCGCCGTAGCCGACATACGCTGAGGCTGCCAGGATTCGCGATAATCTCCGTCTTCCTGACGGTGCCCGATCGGCTCGCAGAAATGCACGCCGTCCACGGCGCTGATGGTCAGCAGCGTAATTTCAAAATCAAATCTTACCAGCCCTTCGACGATCACCCGGCCACCACCGGCACGACCACCCTGTTGGGCGTAATCCCAGGCGCTTTGCAGCTGTTCGGGCGTGCGGATCAGGCTTTGGCCTTTGCCGGAGGAGCTCATCACCGGTTTGACGATGCACGGGTAGCCGATGTGTTCGACCGCCTGCCGGAAGGCGATTTCACTGTCGGCAAAGCGGTAGCTTGAGGTGGGCAGAGCGAGCTCTTCCGCCGCCAGACGGCGGATGCCTTCACGGTTCATCGTCAGGCGGGTGGCTTCGGCACAGGGCACCACGCGGTGGCCCTGGCGTTCAAGCTCGACCAGCATGGCAGTGGCGATCGCTTCGATTTCGGGAACGATATAGTCAGGCCGCTCTTGTTCGATAACGGCTTTCAGCGCGTCACCATCCAGCATATTGATGACGTGGCTGCGGTGCGCCATATGCATGGCGGGGGCGTCGGGATAGCGATCGACGGCGATCACTTCCAGACCGAGGCGCTGGCATTCAATGGCGACTTCTTTACCCAGCTCCCCGGAGCCGAGCAACATAACGCGGGTGGCGGAAGGGCGCAGGGCGGTTCCAATCGTTAACATAGTGTCGTACCTGGATCGGTGAAAGTAAGCGGATTGATGATCGGCGGGCAGTATATACGAAAACGATTGCGTTCACAGCCGCTGCGCCAAGTTTGTTGCTAACTGACTGTTTTTATAACAAACAGAAATATTTGCCCTGCATGAGCGATTATGCGTTAATAACCGACGGCGAAAGAAGGCCTACATATCACAGGGTTTTCGCGTCTCGTGCCGTTAAGGCAGGTTTATCAAGTAAAGGAAACACAAATGAGCAAGATCACTGGTCACGTTAAATGGTTCAACGAAAGCAAAGGTTTCGGCTTCATCACGCCTGCCGACGGTTCTAAAGACGTTTTCGTTCATTTTTCCGCTATCGTTAGCGATGGGTTCAAAACCCTGGCTGAAGGCCAGCAGGTTGAATTCTCCATCCAGGACAGCCAACGTGGCCCTGCTGCAGCCAACGTCGTTGCGATTTAACGACTGCGTTGCCAAGAAACCCGCCGCCGGCGGGTTTTTTTATGCCCGCACCCCGTAACGCCGCCCATCTCTGTTATCATTTACCCCTGATTCGGCGCCAACCTGCGGGCGCGCCGCCATTCCATTCGTCATATAAGAGTTATCGCCGTGAGCACAGTTTCTTTTTCTTCCCTGCCGCTGCCAGCCGAACAGTTGGCCAACCTCAACGAACTGGGGTACGCCGAAATGACGCCGGTACAGGCCGCCGCATTGCCCGCCATCCTGCAAGGGCGGGACGTGCGCGCCAAGGCGAAAACCGGCAGCGGTAAAACGGCGGCCTTCGGCATTGGTCTGCTGAACAGTATCGTCGTCGGTCAGGTCGCCACGCAGGCGCTGGTGCTCTGTCCCACCCGCGAGCTGGCCGATCAGGTGAGCAAAGAGCTGCGCCGCCTGGCGCGTTTCACGCAAAACATCAAGATCCTGACGCTGTGCGGCGGTCAGCCGATGGGGCCGCAGCTCGATTCGCTAGTGCATGCGCCGCACATCGTGGTGGGGACGCCGGGCCGTATCCAGGAACACCTGCGCAAGAAAACGCTGCAGCTGGACGAGCTGAAGGTGCTGGTGCTGGATGAGGCCGATCGCATGCTGGACATGGGGTTCGCCGACGACATCGACGATGTGATCAGCTATACGCCGCCGCAACGTCAGACGCTGCTGTTTTCCGCCACGTACCCGGCAGGCATCGAGCGCATCAGCGCGCGCGTTCAACGCCAGCCGCTGAGCGTCGAGGTGGACGATGGAGAAGCGCAGGCCTCCATCGAACAACGCTTTTATGAGACTACGCGCGATCAGCGCCCGGCGCTCCTGGTGTCGGCTATTCGCTATCATCAACCCGCGTCCTGCGTGGTGTTCTGCAATACCAAACGCGATTGTCAGACGGTGCTTGAGGCCCTGGAGGCCCGCGGCATCAGCGCGCTGGCGCTGCATGGCGATCTGGAACAGCGCGACCGCGACCAGGTGTTGGTGCGTTTCGCCAACCGCAGTTGCCGAGTATTGGTGGCGACCGACGTTGCCGCACGCGGGCTGGATATTAAAGAGCTGGAGCTGGTGGTCAACTACGAACTGGCGTTCGATCCCGAAGTGCATGTGCACCGTATTGGCCGTACCGGCCGCGCCGGCATGAGCGGGTTGGCGATCAGCCTGTGCACGCCGCAGGAAATGGCGCGTGCGCACGCGATTGAAGACTATCTGCAGATGAGCGTCGACTGGTCGCCGGTGTCCGAGCTGAGCGGGGCGGCCAACGGCTCGCTGGAGGCGGAGATGGTGACGCTGTGCATCGACGGCGGCCGCAAGGCGAAGATCCGTCCCGGCGATATTCTCGGGGCGCTGACCGGTGATGCCGGGCTGACGGCGGCGGAAGTGGGCAAGATTGACATGTTCCCAGTGCATGCCTATGTCGCAATCCGCAAAGCCAGCGCGCGCAAGGCGCTGCAACAGTTGCAGCAGGGCAAAATCAAAGGCAAAAGCTGCAAGGTGCGGCTGCTGAAATAAGCCGAAGGCGGGCGGCGGTTTGCCTTCCCGCCACGATCTATTTATACTGTACATAATTACAGTAATTTGAGTTTTTGAGGACGCACGCATGGCGGTTGAAGTTAAATATGTGGTGGTGAGAAACGGTGAGGAAAAAATGACTTTCGCGAGCAAGAAAGAAGCCGACGCCTACGACAAAATGCTGGATCTGGCGGACAATCTCGGGGAGTGGCTGCAGCAGGCACCGCTGACTCTGGATGACGAACAGCGCGAAGGCTTGAGCTTCTTCCTGGCGGAGAATAAGGACGCGCTGGGTCTGATTTTGCGTGGCGCTTCGCCGGCGGAAACCCTCAAAAAACCGGCGGAAAGCAAAGCGAAAAAAGCGACATCTAACCCAAAAGAGGGATCTGCGTCAGAAAAGCAAGCAGCATAATGACTTATGTTGCGGTGTTGTGATGAAAAAGGATCTAAAATGAGCCGTGAAATAACTTTCTTCAGCCGCTTTGAGCAAGACATTCTGGCCGGGCGTAAAACCATCACCATTCGGGATGCCAGTGAGTCGCACTTCGAACCGGGCGAGGTATTGCGCGTAAGCCGCAATGAAGACGGCGTCTTTTTCTGTTTTATCGAAGTGCTGTCGGTAACGCCGGTGCGCCTGGATGCGCTGACCGAACGCCACGCACAGCAGGAAAACATGTCGCTCGGCGAACTGAAGCAGGTGATCAAGGAAATCTATCCGGGCCTGGATGCGCTGTTTGTCATCGAGTTCGTCAAACGGTAACTCTTTGCCGAAACCCTGTTGTGAGCCAGGGATGGGCGCCCGGATAGCGCTAATCACAACGGGAGGACATATGAAAAAAATGGGTTTGGCTATCGCCTTGTTGGCCATGATGGGAGCATCAACCGCGGTGTGGGCGCAGGATCACGAGCAACGCACCGCCAAGGTGGGGCAGTGTGCAGGCCTGCAGCCGGCGGATATCGCCGCCCAGGTCAAGCGCGACTTCTTGCAGAACCGCATCACGCGTTGGGAGGCGGACAAAAAACTGCTGGGCACCGCAACCCCGATCGCCTGGGTGAGCCCGGATGCCATCACCGGCAAGGATCAGGTGTGGCAGGTACCGTTGACGGTGCGTGGCACCAAGGCAGATAAAACCTACAACGTGACGCTCAACTGCAACACCGGCGAAATCGCCTACAGCGCGCCGCAGTAATACTGTTTTGCAATAAAAAGCCCGCCTGGTGGCGGGCTTGATGCATCAAGACGAGGTCAGTCGCTGAACGGGATCACCAACTCACCCGGCTTCACTTCCAACCCCTTCGCCAGTTTTTTCGCCAGCGCTTCGGTTTTGCTGTTGTCAGGATTTAGCACATAAGCCGGCTTTTGGTCGAAGTAAGACTTCAGTGACTGGTTAAGATACGGCGTCAGCGCTTTCATTACCGTCTGCATTTTTTCCGGCTGCACGCTGTAATCAGTCAGCTCCATGTCCTTCAGGAAAATGGCGCCCTGCGCCCGGTCGTAAACCGGCTGCGCCTTCAGCGTCAGCTTCAGATCCGCGGTCTGCGGGCCGAGAATCGACGTGATATTGACCTTGGCGTCGCCGGAAAGGGTAACTTTACCCGGTTCGCTGCGGCCGATTTGGCTTTGCAGCTGAGTCAGCACGATATTGGCGTCCACCAAGCCGGGCACGCCGATCTGCTTCTGATAGTCGTTGTGTTTCTGCAGGTAATCATTCACTTCCTGCTCGCTCAGGGTGTACTGGGTCAGTTGATTGCAACCGGCCAATACGCCGGCGAACAGCAGGGCGGCTGCGCCCATCAGGATCTTCTTCATTAATGCCTCATTGCGACTGCTGGCGAAAAGTGCTGCAGATAATTGATTAATCATTATAAACGTTCCGCCTGCGCGTGAAAACGACAGGCGGCGATGTGCAAAGGATAGTGCGCGCAAAAGCGGGTGAGACCTATCGGATAACGCCGAAAGCATCAGCGCCGCAATCGTAGCGCCAAGAGAATTACGCCGGCCACGCAGGCCGCGCTCCCCAACAGCGGGAACAGCGGGATGCCCCACAGCCGCAGCGACGAATGCATCAGATAAGGCGCCAGGCCCAGAGCAAAAGCGGCGGTGACGATGGCGATAGCCAGCGTGACGGCGGCGCGTTCCAGCGCTTTGCTCAATTGGCCGAGGTTCTTGACGTTGATCTCGGCATTGAGCTGCCCCCGCTTCAGGCGACGTACCAACAACCGCAGGGTTTGCGGCAGCTCCTCTCCGGCGTCGAGCGCTTCCCCGCCCAGGGCCAACAACCGCTGGCGCACGGCGTCGGGGGCATAGCGCTGCAGCACCGTTTGTTGCAACATCGGCTTGAGCGTGGCGACGATGTCGAAGGCCGGATCCAACCGATGCAGCACGCCGTCGGCGGTGATTAATGCCTTGAACAGCAGGACCAGGTCGGGCGGCAACGCCAGCTGGTGTTCACGCGCCATCACCAGCAGGTCGGTCAAGGCTTTGCCCAGCGTCAGGGTGGCGGCGGCCTGTTTGTCGAGAAAGTTTTGCGCCGCCAACTCCAGATCCATCAGGTCCAACGGTTCGCTGTCCGACCAGGCGATCAGCGTGTTAACGATGCCTTCGGATTGGCGATCGGCGATGGCCTGCAGCAGCAGGAGCAACTGGTTGCGCCGCCGCTCGGACAGCTGGCCCACCATACCGAAGTCGATAAAACCGACGCGGTCACCGCTCAGCGCCATGACGTTGCCGGGGTGGGGATCGGCGTGATACAGCCGATGCTCCAGCACCATGCTCATAAAGGCGCGGGCGCCGCGTTGCGCCAGCAGCGGGCCGTCAAAGCCTGCCGCCGCCAATTGCTGAGGGTTCTCCGGCGCGGTACCGGGCAAGTATTCCTGCACTAACAGACGCGGAGACGACCATTGCCAATAGATTTTCGGCACGACCACGTCGGGTTCTCGTGCAAACATCTTGGCGACGCGATCGCAGTTATGCCCTTCGTGAGTTAAATCCAGCTCGTGATTGAGCGCCGTCGCCAGCGCTCGGACCATCTGCCGCGGCCGATAGCGTGCCAGCGTGGGGCTCTGCTGCTCCACGGTTTCCGCCAGCGAGGCCAGCAGCCGCAGATCGGCGTGGATGGTTTTCGCCAGGCCGGGCCGCAGCACTTTCACCACCACCTGTTCGCCACTGTGCAAGCGGGCGCGGTAAATTTGCGCCATCGACGCTGCCGCCAGCGGCGTGCGATCGAACTCGGCAAACAGGTGCTCGGGCTCGCCCCCCAGATCGGCAACGATCTGCGGCGCCAGTGTCTCCCATGGCAATACCGCCGCTTGGCTGTGCAGGCGATCCAGTTCGTCGGTCCAGGCCGGATCCAGGAGGTCAGAACGCGTGGCCAGGATCTGACCGAATTTGACGAAGGTGGGGCCCAGCGCCTCGAGCGCCTCCCGCAGCCGTTCAGGTAGGGTCTGTGCGTCCTGCAGGGCGGGCTCGCCGCGGACACCGCGCAGCAATGCCCCCAGGCCCAGCAAGCGCAGAACGTCTTGCAGACCATAACGAATCAGAACGGAGGTAATTTCCTTCAGCCGCGCCCGATCGCGAGCGGTGGCGAGCACCATTTTCAACATCAGTACGCCATGTCCTTTTTGTGACTCTCGAACGTTATTGTTCCATATCCAGTAGCAACGGCACCTCGCTGCGCTGCGCCATGCGGTTGCGGTAGGCTTCCACGTTATCCGGCAGCGCAACCCCGGCGACGATCGACAACGAACGTAGCAGCGGGAACAGGTGAATGTCGTCCTCGGACAGCTCGCCGTTCACCGCGTCAGCGGAGACGATCAGCGGTGACAGGGTTTGCAGATCGGCCTCCAACTGGGCGATCAGATCGGCGCTGTTGGCGAGATGTTCGGCGAAATCTCCGATTGACGCCTGTTTTTTATCGATAAAGTACTGGCGCGCACTGGCGGTGGCAAACTCTTCGAAATCGGCGTGCGCAATACGCGGCAGCAGCAATTTTGCGCTGTAACCGCCGACCCGCTGCAGCCATTCGGCGATAGCCGGGTTGGTGCGGCCGGTCAGGACCGGCTTGCCGTCCAACCCATCGACATAGCGTACGATATCCAGGCTTTCCGGCATCGCTTCACCGTTGTCTTTAATCAGAATCGGCACCATTTTTTTGCCGATCAGGTTGAACGGGGTCGTCTCATCGTCGTTGAGCAACGTGACCAGGCGAATCGGCAAACGTTTCAGGCCGAAAATCATGCGGGCTTTAACGCAGAATGGGCAATGATCGTAAATGAACAGTTTCATGCTTGCTCCGGGTTGTCAGGTTTTAACAGCAATAGTTACCACAGCTTATCGAGGCTGTCTTGACGTGCGTGTGTTGGATGGTGCGTTATTGCGATATTGCCCGCGCACCGGCACGGGCTAGAGGGCGTTATTTCTTGGTCGGTACCGAGTTGAGCACATCGATCAGGTGAATGCGAGCTTCTTCGAGGTCGATTCTGTCACGTTCGTTGGCGGCGGTGACGACCTGCAGCTGCTTGATAATATCGTCCTTCAGGCCGGCGTCGCTGGCGAGGATGTGGGCCAGTGCTTTTTCCAGCAGGGTGGAACGCGCATAAATCATGCGCAAGTTCAGTATCATATGTTCGAGTAGTTGCGGTAATTTTGCTTCTTCGCTCATGCCGACGGGCTCCTGTGGGTGTTTTTACTAACAGGATAGCAGCTGTTGCCGATTCGGCCGGATTTCTATGGCGTTATCCGCCGCGCAGCATCATCGGGGCGCTGCGTCGTGGGCTGAACTGCCAGTACAGCGCCAGCAGCGTAGCGAAGCCTACTGCCCCAAGCAGCAACCAGGGCAGCTCCGGCATGTTCATCGTGCGTCCGGTATCGTACATCCAGCCGCCGCCGGTGTAACCCAACGCGCCACCCAGCGCCAGGCCAAGGCGACTGAAGCCCATATAGCTGCCGCGTGCACGCGGATCCGCCAGCGAAGCGCTTAGCGTTTCGCGCGCCGGCTCGGCGATAATCGATCCCAGATAGAAGCAGCAGATCAGTGTGAACACCCCCTGCAGGGTGGTGGCGAGGCCAATCGGCAGCAGGCTGAGCGTCATTAGCAACAGGCCCGCCATCAGGCGCTGCTCAAGCCGGAAGTGTTTTTCTCCCCAACGCGCCAACGGATAGAGCAGCGACAATGACAGCGCCGCTTCAATCGCATACATCCATTTTACTGCCGCCGGTGAACCGGCGATTTCGTTGACCACGATCGGCAGCATCAGCATCACCTGTACCGCCAGCATATAGTAACCGGTCAGCGTCAGGACATAGGTGAGGAAGCGGCGATCGCGCAGTACCCGCAACATGCCTTCCTTCATCGGTATACGCACGGTAGAGATGCGGTAAGCCGGCAGTAGCCAAGCGTTCCAGCCAGCGGCGAGCACGAAGATCGCCGCCCCAACCCAGCAGACAAAGTGGAAATCGTACTGCAGCAGCCAACTGCCGATCAGCGCGCCGACCACCGCCCCCGCGCTGTCCTGCATCATCAGCAGCGAGAAAAAACGGCCGCGTTCATGCGGGCGGGTCAACTTGATTACCAAAGCGGTGCGCGGCGGATCGAATAACGTGCCGCCGAGGGCGGACAGCGCGCAGGAGAACCACAGGATCCAAGGCTCATCCGCCATCGCCATGGTAGCGAAACCGGCGGCGCGCAGCAGCATGCCGGTGACGATCATCGGCTTGGCGCCGAAGCGATCGGCGATGGCGCCGCCAAAGATGCCGAGCCCTTGTTGCAGCAGCTGACGCAAACCCAGCGCGATGCCGACGATCAGCGCCGCCCACCCTAATTGATCGACAAAGCGGATCGAAATAAGCGGGAACACGACAAAGAAGCCTAAAACCACCAGCAGGTTGTCGAGCAACAGAAAATATTTACCCAAGCTGCGCGCTTGCGACACCAGAGACATGCATCACCATGAGCAATTAAGAGAGAGGGGAAGGCAACCCCACCATTCTCTACCCAATTGCCAGACGGCGACAGGGGCGGAGTAGATAATATTTTTTTATCGTCAAGGTGTTACCTGCGCTGCAAAATGGGCGGAAAAACGCCGTAAAACGCGTATTCGGCGATTTACTGAGCGACCGGGATTTTACCTCGGGGGCGGGCTACGGTTATATTGAATGCAGGGAAGTGCGGTTCTGAGGCGCTATTGGCTAAATAAAGTCATGGCATTAGATCGGCGCCGGATAATTAACCATGCGGCTTCCCAATAAATACTTCTTATCGAACCGTTTTGACTGCGGGGGAAATGATGTTCGGCTACCGCTCTGCATCGCCAAAAGTACGTCTTACTACCGACCGGATGGTGGTCCGTTTAGTGCATGAACGGGACGCCTATCGTCTGGCGGACTATTATGCCGAGAACCGGACCTTTCTCAAACCCTGGGAGCCGGTGCGCGATGAAAGCCACTGTTATCCGTCCGGCTGGCAGGCGCGCCTGGGGATGATCGCTGAAATGCAAAAGCAGGGCAGCGCCTACTATTTTATCCTGCTCGATCCGGAAGAGCAGGAAGTCCGCGGTGTGGCGAACTTCAGTAACGTGTTGCGCGGTTCGTTTCACGCCTGTTTCCTCGGCTATTCGCTGGGGGAGAAATGGCAGGGGCAAGGGCTGATGTTCGAAGCCTTGCAGTCCGCCATCCGCTATATGCTGCGCCAACAGCGCATGCACCGCATCATGGCCAACTATATGCCGCACAACCAGCGCAGCGGCGCATTGCTGACGCGTCTGGGATTTGAACGCGAAGGTTACGCCAAGGATTACCTGCTGATCGATGGCCAGTGGCAAGACCACGTTTTGACGGCATACACCAATAAAGAGTGGCTCCCCCCACGTTGAGGCCAAACGATGAAATATGAATTGAACGCCAAAGAGGCCCGGGTCATCGGCTGCCTGTTGGAAAAACAGGTGACGACGCCGGACCAATACCCGCTTTCGCTTAACGCCATTACCCTGGCCTGTAACCAAAAGACCAACCGCGAGCCGGTGATGGATCTGAGCGAGAGTGAGGTGCAGCAACTCCTCGATCTGTTGCTGCGCAAACATTTCCTGCGCACCCTCAGCGGATTCGGCAATCGGGTAGTGAAATACGAGCAGCGGTTTTGCAATTCCGAGTTTGGCCAGCTGAAACTTTCACCCGCCGAACTGGCGGTGATCGCCACTTTGTTGCTGCGCGGTGCGCAAACACCGGGCGAGCTACGCACCCGCACCAATCGGATGCACGAGTTCAGCGATGTCAGCGAGGTCGAGCAGGTGCTGCAACAGCTGGCCACGCGGGAAGATGGCCCGTTCGTGGTGCGCCTGGCTCGTGAGCCGGGCAAGCGCGAAAGCCGGTTCATGCATCTGTTCAGCGGCCAGATTGATGAAGCGCCGCCGGCGGCGTTCGAATCCGAGGAAGACAGCGAACTGAGCGCCAGGGTCAGCGCATTGGAAAACGAAGTGGCGGAGCTGAAACGGCAGCTGCAACACCTGTTGGCGAGGGATGCGAATGACTAAATTACGAGTAGGCGTGGTGGGATTGGGCAGTATCGCGCAGAAGGCTTACCTGCCAATCCTCGGCCAAGCGGCGGATTGGACGCTGGTGGGCGGTTTTTCGCCCAATCAGCAAAAAGCGCAGCCGCTGTGCGACAGCTACCGCATGGCCTGTTTCTCCCGGCTGGACAGCCTGGCCGAACAGTGCGACGCCGTATTTGTCCACAGCAGCACCGCCAGCCATTTTTCGGTCATTGGCGAGCTGCTAAACCGCGGCGTGCACGTTTACGTCGATAAGCCGCTGGCGGAAACGCTGGAGCAGGGCGAGCAGCTGCTCGAGTTGGCCGAGCGGCGAGGCAAAACGCTGATGGTGGGGTTCAACCGCCGTTTCGCGCCGCTTTACCGGCAGCTCAAGCTGGAAATGAACCAGCCGGCCTCTATCCGTATGGATAAACATCGGGCGGACAGCGTCGGTCCGCACGATCTGCGTTTTACCCTATTGGATGATTACCTGCACGTGGTAGACACTGCGCTGTGGCTGGCGGGCGGACGCGAGCAACTGTTGAGCGGCAGCTTACGGGCCAGCGCCGCAGGCGAAATGCTGTACGCCGAGCACCACTTCGCCTGCGGCGACACGCAGGTGACGACCAGTATGCATCGCCGCGGTGGCAGCCAGCGCGAAAGCGTGCAGGCGGTGACCGACGGCGCGCTGTATCAGTTGACCGATATGCGCCACTGGCTGCGTGAAGATGTACAGGGTGAGTTGGAACAGCCGGTGCCGGGTTGGCAAAGCACGCTGGTGCAACGCGGCTTCGACGGGGCGGTACGGCATTTCCTTGATGCCGTCGCCAACCAGAGCGCGCCGGAAACCGGCGGCGAACAGGCGCTGGTCGCCCAGCGGGTGGTCGAGCGTTTGCTGCGGGATAACTCTATGTAACATATGGCGGTAGCTATTCTTTTCCGGATGCGTAAACTGAGCCGATTGTTTCACTGACGCCTGCTGTTGCAGGCGTTGATATTTACGGTACCTATCAGACAACCACATGAACCTACTCAAATCCTTGGCTGCCGTCAGCTCGATGACGATGTTTTCGCGGGTGTTGGGCTTTGCCCGCGATGCGATCGTCGCGCGCGTGTTCGGGGCCGGCATGGCAACGGACGCCTTCTTCGTGGCGTTCAAACTCCCTAATCTGCTGCGCCGTATCTTTGCCGAAGGCGCGTTTTCGCAGGCCTTCGTGCCGATCCTGGCCGAATACAAGAGCCAGCAGGGTGAAGAAGCGACGCGCACCTTTATCGCCTATGTCTCCGGGCTGTTGACGCTGGTGCTGGCGGTGGTGACGGTGTTGGGGATGCTGGCCGCGCCCTGGGTGATCTACATTACTGCGCCGGGCTTTACCGACACGCCCGACAAATTTGCGTTGACCTCGGCGCTGCTGCGCATCACGTTCCCCTACATTTTGTTGATCTCACTGGCGTCGCTGGTGGGGGCTATTCTCAATACCTGGAACCGCTTCTCGATCCCGGCCTTTGCCCCCACGTTGCTTAACGTCAGCATGATCGGCTTCGCGCTGTTCGCCGCCCCGTATTTCCACCCGCCGGTGCTGGCGCTGGCCTGGGCGGTGGTGGTCGGCGGCGTGCTGCAGCTGGGTTATCAGCTGCCGCACCTGCGCAAGATCGGCATGCTGGTATTGCCGCGCCTCAAACTGGGTGATGCCGGGGTCTGGCGCGTGATGCGCCAGATGGGGCCAGCGATCCTCGGGGTGTCGGTCAGCCAAATCTCGCTGATCATCAACACCATTTTCGCTTCGTTCCTGGTGTCCGGCTCGGTGTCCTGGATGTACTACGCTGACCGCCTGATGGAGTTTCCGTCCGGCGTGTTGGGCGTGGCGTTGGGCACCATCCTGCTGCCGTCGTTGGCCAAAAGCTTCTCAAGCGGCAACCACGACGAGTATTCGCGCCTGATGGATTGGGGGCTGCGCCTGTGCTTCCTGCTGGCGTTGCCGAGCGCCATCGCGCTGGGTATTTTGGCCAAGCCGTTGACCGTCTCGTTATTCCAGTACGGCAAGTTCAGCGCCTTTGACGCAGCGATGACGCAACGCGCGTTGGTGGCGTACTCGGTAGGGCTGATGGGGCTGATCGTGGTTAAAGTGTTGGCGCCAGGCTTCTATTCGCGGCAGGACATTAAAACGCCGGTCAAGATCGCCATCATCACGCTCATCATGACACAGGTGATGAACCTGGCGTTTATTGGTCCGCTTAAGCATGCCGGTCTGGCGCTGTCGATCGGTTTGGCGGCCTGCCTGAACGCCACGTTGTTGTATTGGCAGCTGCGCAAGCAGAAGATCTTCCAGCCACAGCCGGGTTGGGCACTGTTCCTCACCAAGCTGGTGATCGCCGTGCTGGTGATGTCGGCGGTGCTGATTGGTGTGATGTGGCTGATGCCGGCCTGGGATCAGGGCAATATGCTGGAGCGTTTGCTGCGCTTGGCGGCGGTGGTCGTGGCCGGCGTGGTGGCCTACTTCGGCGTGCTGGCCGGGTTGGGTTTCCGCCCGCGTGATTTTGCGCGCCGCGTCGCCTGAGCCGAATGCAAGAATAAAAAAGGTCGCCAAGGCGACCTTTTTGCTTTCCGCGCAGTGCGGTTTACATACGTTCGACGGTTTCGATGCCGAGCGTATCCAGACCCGTTTTCAGCGTTTTAGAGGTCAGCAGCGCCAGCTTCAGGCGGCTCTGACGCGCTTCTTCGCTGTCGGCGTTGAGGATCTGGCAGTGCTCGTAGAAACCGGAGAACAAGCCCGCCAGATCGTACAGGTAGCTGCACATGACGTGCGGCGTGCCTTCACGTGCAACGGTAGTGAGCACCTCTTCGAACTGCAGCAGGCGAGTGGCCAGTGCAATTTCACGCTCTTCGGTCAGTGTCAGCGGCAGCGTCAGGCTGCTTTCGTCGATCCCGGCGCGTTTGAATACCGATGCCACGCGGGTATAGGCATATTGCATATAAGGCGCGGTATTGCCTTCGAAGGCCAGCATGTTATCCCAGTCGAAAACATAATCGGTGGTGCGGCTTTTCGACAGATCGGCGTATTTCACCGCGCCGATGCCGACCACGCGGGCCACGGTTTTCATTTCCTCTTCCGGCATGTCCGGGTTTTTGCCGGCGATCAGCTGTTCGGCGCGTTCGATGGCCTCATCCAGCAGATCGGAGAGCTTCACGGTGCCGCCTGAGCGGGTTTTGAACGGCTTGCCGTCTTTGCCCAGCATCATGCCGAACATGTGGTGTTCCAGCGAGACGGACTCAGGCACGTAACCGGCTTTGCGCACGATGGTCCAGGCCTGCATCAGGTGCTGATGCTGGCGGGAGTCGATGTAATACAGCACGCGGTTGGCGCCCAGGGTCTCGTAGCGATATTTGGCGCAGGCGATATCGGTGGTGGTGTAGAGGTAGCCGCCATCCTTTTTCTGGATGATGACGCCCATCGGGTCGCCGTCCTTGTTCTTGTATTCGTCGAGGAACACCACGGTGGCGCCTTCGCTTTCCACCGCCAGCCCTTTGGCTTTCAGATCGGCGACGATGCCCGGCAGCATCGCGTTATACAGGCTTTCGCCCATCACGTCGTCTTCGGTCAGCGTGACGTTCAGGCGGTTATAGGTCAGCTGGTTTTGCGCCATGGTGATGTCGACCAGCTTGCGCCACATTTTCAGGCAGTACTGATCGCCGCCCTGTAGCTTCACGACGTAAGCGCGCGCGCGCTCGGCGAACTCGGCGTCTTCGTCGTAATGTTTCTTGGCTTCGCGATAAAACTGTTCGAGATCGGACAGGCCCATATCGCTGGCGTTTTCATTCTGCATTTTTTCCAGGTAGGCAATCAGCATGCCGAACTGGGTGCCCCAGTCGCCGACGTGGTTGGCGCGGATCACTTTGTGGCCCAGAAACTCCTGGGTACGTGCCGCGGCGTCGCCGATGATGGTGGAGCGCAGATGGCCGACGTGCATCTCTTTCGCCACGTTCGGCGCAGAGTAGTCGATAACGATGGTTTGCGGTTCAACCGGGGCAATGCCCAGTTTCGGTGCATTCAGCACCTGGTCGGCCTGGCGGGCGACCCAGTCGCTGTTCAGGAAAATGTTGATAAAGCCGGGACCGGCGATTTCCACTTTACTGGCGACATCGCCGAGATCCAGCAGTTGCACCACTTTTTCCGCCAGCTGACGGGGCGGCATGCCCAGCTTTTTGGCGACTGACATCACGCCGTTGGCCTGGTAATCACCAAACTGCGCCTTGGCGGAAGGGCGGACCTGCGCTTCGCAATCGGCTGGCGCACCAGCGGCGATCAGCGCCTGGCTGACTTTATCTGAAAGAAGAACCTGAATATTCACCGGGTTACCTTAATGACGAACGAGGAGCTGAAGCCAGCCCCTGCGGGATTCAACGGTGGCGGGCGCGACGGGCGACCTCCACAAAACAGCCTGCAATTGTAACCGATCTGACGGAGCCCGTCAGCAGTTGGCGCGGCCGCTGCGATGAAACAGTTGTCGGGTGCGGCGCGTAGAATGCCTGAAGGTGAAAAGCAGAATGACCTGACCAGAATGTACGGAGGGGAGAGTTATGAGGCTAACGCTTTTTATTGTGACGCCTGGCATCCAGCGTGTTGGTGCGGCGTGATTTAAAATGACGGTAGATGGCGTATACGGCGATAATTATCAACACCAAGGAAATCGTCAGCAATAACATAATGATCATCTCGAATTTAAATTTTCTCCAAAGTAGCTGAGTTGTACTGGTGAATCAATTGTCCGAGGTTAAATTAAGATAATCCTTAGTTTTTTATTAATTATTGAATTTTATTGTCTTTGTTTACAATGGGTTGATTGTTGTTTTTTTGTGAATTTGATAAGTGGATAAAGTGTGATTAAATGAAGCGATTCAATCGGTTTAACCCGCGAATCACGAATGGTTTTGTGAAAAATAACTTAAATCATAACGTCATGATGAAGGGTTATAATGGCTTGCGAAAATTCTTAATTTTTATTTTTCTGTTGACTTAATAAGCTGCCTTCTTAATAAAAAGTTGGTTTTTTGCTCTCTCCGCACGCAACCGAAAATCATTCTGAATGACTGCTGAAAACCCTCTCAACGCTGGCGAGCGCTGTCGCCACCGTGTAAATTACGGCGTTTAACTTTGTGCTCCGTTGTTTTGAGGTTCCTATGACCACTCCCTTGCAGGCCATTGCCGAGCTTGACGATCTGAAGCTCGACCTGCCGCGTTTCGAGCAGGCGTTGCAACAATTTGCCGCCAGATTGCGGCTTGATCTGTCTGCCTTTATCGCCGATCACATCTCCCTGCGTTGTCACCAGAACGCTACCGCCGAACGCTGGCGCCAGGGATTGATGCAGTGTGGGACACTGCTGTCCGAATCGATGATCAACGGGCGGCCTATCTGTTTGTTTGATTTACAGCAGCCGCTGGCCGTGGGGCCGTGGCGCATAGATTGCGTCGAGCTGCCGTACCCCGGGGAGAAACGCTATCCGCATGAAGGGTGGGAACATGTCGAATTGGTGCTCAGCGGCGATCCGCAGACGCTGCATGCACGGGCGTTGAGTCACCTTGCTGATGAAGCGTTGTTGGCGCCGGGGATCAAGCTGAAGCAAAGTTCGCCAAAAGGCGAAGGCGAACGGCTGCCGAACCCGACGCTGGCCATCACCGATGGAACGGTTACGATCAAGTTTCATCCTTATTCCATTAGAGACATCGTCGCCAGCGAACAAGGCTAGCCAGCCAGTGCCGCACAGGCTTGCGCCATGCGATCGAGCGCTTCATTGAGCAGGGCCCGCCGGCAACCGAAGTTCAGCCGTACAAAGCGCCGATCGCCGAAATCCAAACCGGCGCTTAACCCAACGCCTGCGTGCTCGAAGAACTGATGCGGGTTATCCACCGGCAAAGCGCTGCAGTCGATCCAGGCTAAATAGGTGGCTTCGATCGGTAACAACGTCAATCCCGGCATAGCGTTGATGCGCTCTGTCAACCGATCGCGATTGGCGCGCAGATAAATTAACTGCTCATCCAGCCAGGGTTGCCCGTATTGATAGGCCGCCTGAGCGGCGACCAGCGCCAGCAGATTAACCTCCGGGACAATGCCGCTGCGTGCGCGTTTCAGCTTTTGTCTCAACGCTTCGTTGGGGACGATCGCCATCGAGGCGCCGAGCCCGGCGAGATTGAATGTCTTTGACGGTGACATCAGCGTCACGCTGCGTTGGGCCGCATCTTCATTCAGGGTGGCGAAAGGGATGTGTCGCACGCCGGGTTCAAGTAGCAGCTCGCAGTGGATTTCATCGGAGCAGACGATTAAATCGTGCTCGCGAGCGAACTGATGGTGCTGCAACAGTTCATCCCGGCGATAAACGGTGCCTCCGGGATTTTGCGGGTTGCACAGCAGCAGGAGCTTCTCATTGCCGCTGAGCCGATCATGCATCGCGGAAAAATCCAGCACCCAACGTTGGCCTGCCGCCGTTAGCGGCACCGAGAGGTGTTTACGCCCCGCGAATTTGGCCGCTTTGCGAAACGGCGGATAAATGGGGGAGGGAGCCAGCGTGCTCTGATGTTCTTCGGTGCAGGCGCGCACGCACAGGTTCAGGCCGCACACCAACCCAGGCAAGAAAATGATCCATTCAGGCTTGATGTGCCAACCGTAGCGCTCTACCATGCGGCGGATAAAAACCTCAAGAAGATCAGGGGATGGGTGGGTGTAGCCGAATACGCCGTGCGCTACGCGCCGCTGCAAGGCTTCTATCACCGCCGGCGACGAGGCGAAATCGCTGTCGGCGACCCAAAGCGGGAGGATGTCGCGGCCGCGATATTTATCCCACTTAACGCTGTCACTGTGACTGCGGTCTACCCATTGATCAAAATTGAATGCCATAGTTACAACCCTGAACCGGTTTATGCCTATGCATGAGCCTACGTGAGAAATGAAGAAATGAACAATTGCCGCCGTATGTTGGCCGTTATCTGGGGGTGACAATGATAAAACTGGAAGTTTGTTGCTTTAGCGTCGACTGTGCGCTGACGGCCGAACGGGCGGGCGCCGATCGCATCGAGTTGTGCGCCAGCCAGAGCGAAGGGGGATTGACGCCGAGCTATGGCACGCTGCGTCTGGCGCGCGAGCGGGTTGCGATCCCGGTGCATCCGATCGTTCGCCCTCGCGGTGGCGATTTTTGCTACGGCGCGGTGGATTTCGAGGTGATCAAGCAAGATATCCGCCACATCCGCGAGATGGGATTCCCCGGCGTAGTGGTAGGCATGTTGGACGAAGAAGGGCACATCGATCTGCCGCGCATGCGCGAAGTGATGAGGCTGTGCGAGGGGATGGCGGTGACGTTCCACCGCGCGTTCGACATGTGCCAGAATCCGATGGTGGCGCTGGAGCAACTGACTGAGCTGGGCGTGGCGCGCATTCTGACCTCCGGCCAACAGCAGAGCGCCGAACTTGGCCTGCCGTTGCTGCGTGATTTGCGTCAGGCCAGCCAGGGCCCGGTGATCATGGCGGGTGCCGGTGTGCGCCTCAGCAATCTGCACAAGTTCGTCGATATCGGCCTGCATGAACTGCACAGCTCTTCCGGCCATCTAGCGCCGTCGACCATGCGTTATCGCAAGGCGGGTGTCACCATGTGCTCCGATAACGAGTTTGACGAATTTAGCCATTATTGCGTGGATGGCGAAATGGTGGAGGCGATGAAAAACGCGCTGGCCTTGGTTGATCCCCTGGCGCAAAGCGCATAAACACGCAGCTAACCGTGTTTGATAACCGGTTTCCGGGCCGTAAGACCCCTTTGCGTGTCACCGAGCCCTCGGCGATCACGCAAGTACCAGGCCCCGGCGTTTTGCCGGGGCTTTTTTTATTTTGCGGATGATTAGTGCTTTGCATCGGGCGAGAAGTTGAAGACTTCGCCCGGAGTAATGCCGCAGTTTAAAACGCGCACCGCATTATTGCCACTTCCGGGATTGACCAGGATATCGTGGATAGTGCGATTGTTGTTCATGACAAAACGCGCGTAGTAGAGGTTGCCGATGCGTATCCAGGGAATAGCTTCATTGCTCTCGACAGTGTCGGTATAATTATCGTTGTACGAGCGGGCCCAAATGCCAGTCGAAGCTTGCGCGGTAGATTGATCGCCGATAGAGGATGCGATGGCCCAGAATGTTCTCAATCCCATACTCCGATGAATACGTTGACCCAAACCTTTATAAGCCGGGTTGTCTCCATTGGCGGTCAGGATATTGCTATCCGCCGTCAGATTCCCGTCAATAAACCAGCCAACAGGCTGTTTGTCAGCACCGATGGCGATCATATTGCTGTTCGTCAAACAATTTAGCGGAGCCGCATGTAGCTGATAGCTGCGTTGCGCAATGCTTAGTGTGCCTCTAAGAATGTTGTAACCCGCTTCATTGTTCAGACTGCCGTTCGTCCACATTGGCATGACGGTGTTGCTGAATGAAAGTTGATACCCGCCGTTCGCTTCGAAGCGAATGGCCTGAGGGGAGAGTGAACCCTTCGGTCCATTAGCGGTAGCGAAGTTAACATTGCTGATTTGCACTGGGGTGATATTTGATTGGCCAGTAGACTTTCTTAATACCAGGAACCCTCCAATGGTATCACCATAGTCATTAATATAAGAACCGTTGGCGATTTGAATATTGGCGGAGGAATCCGAGTCGATATCAATTCCGGTACCATTTCTGTCTGCCATGAAATTGCTCAGGCTAAGGCCGCCTAAATAGGAGGTTCCTTGTGTTGTAGTTTTGATAAAGATCTTTTTGCCATAAGAGAACACATTCACCATAAACGTATTGTCGTGGCGATCGAGATTGAAAGCACAAGAACCGGCTACGGCGATAGAGGCAGTCACCGCGTTTTCTGTCGGGCGCACGACGTTGGCATTGACGTGAACATTGGTAAATCTGTTGATGTCCCTGCTTTCATAAACCCTGTAGTCGCAGCGTACTGCCCAACCGTAGATATTCTCAAAGCTGTTGGCTTCTCCACGAGCTTCAACAAAATCATAGGCGCCTACATAACGGCAGTTGGCGACTGACAGAGCGCCGGTTGCGGTAATGGTGGCTCCGTATGGAACAAACGCCTCCGGCTGGGTGGCAGTATATTTCTGATCTGGATAGAGGAACGACCAACCATCAAAGACAACGTTCTTATCGCAGGCGAAACAAACCGTACCTGCCGGCTTTTTGATGATGAAAGCACTATCGTCAGCAAGGCCTGCCCGATTAGGGCCATTGTTTGTAAGACTTGCAGGGCCTTGAGCAATACCGCGGCGGGATCCTCTGACTGTGACGCCATTTGCGACGTTGATAGGTTGAGTGCTGGTCAGCAGATATTGAGCATTTTCCGAAGCATAGACCACTTTGTTTTTTAAACTCGCGGCATAGTTTAATGTCGCGCTGATTGCTGCGTCAGAGGCGGAAGTGCCACTAGGATCGGCACCGAAGTGATCGAAAGTCAGTTTCTGATCCAGTCGTTTCCAGCGCGCTCCTCCCGTTGTAACCACCACGGTACCGTTATTGTCCGCACTGGTTGTATCCGTTTTCGCATAATAGAATTCGCCGCCTCCGGTGAAGTGTCCAGCGGTGTGAGAAACTAAAAAGACAATCTGGTCATCTGTAACTGGCGTCAGATTACGCAATTCACTGATGTTATTAACACTAATCATATTGTTCATGAAATTTCTCCTGTTGGTTGGCAACACTATTCTCAATCAGGCTGGACGTTTCAAAAAGTCGATGAGGTTTGCTGGGTGCTGATACAGCGTGAAATTCAGGCCGCGGAAAGTGGAGCATGGATTGGCCTGGTACCTTGTAAAGACGCAGCACCGTTTCAACGCTGTTATTCGGTCGGCGGCCCCATCTCTTCTTGCGCTCGCTATGCCCTGCTGATAAATTTGTGAGTTAAAATCCTTTAAATATCATGATATTAAATGATTTTTTGGTATTTATTTGCGTGGTGAATGATTTGCGCTCTGCCGCTCATTATCGCGTCTGCATTTTATACCTGCTCACCGCCGGTTTTATGGCCGGAACATCACAGCATCAATTGAGGAGAGCCGTCGGCGCAGCCACAGAGCACGCCGACGGCGGACTTTACAAGGAGATAACGATAATGACCCGAACGGCACACTGTTTGACCGCTGCGCTTTTGCTGACGTTGGCCCTGACCGGCTGCCAGACCGCCAAGCGGCCTGTTTCTACATTAAGTAAGCCGCCCAGCGCGGAAGAAGTTGCCGAGCAAGACAAACGGCAGCGTGAAGCTGAGCGTATGCAGCAGTGCCAGCGCGAGCTGGATGCCATGCGCGGTATGGATAACGAAAAATACCAAAAATTCAAACGCGAGTTCGATACTTTGATGGGCGGCGCGGCGCAGTATGCCGGGGTACGCCAGCGGGTCAACACGGGCACGCAGGAAACCGTTGACGCCCTGTATCGTTATCGCACCAGCCGTCTGTGCGCAGACATCAGTTCTGCCATGATGACCGGCCTGGCTGAGCGCGGAGAACGCGCCCAATGACTCTCCGTGCGAGAAAGGCGCTACTGAGCCTGATGATAGCGTTGGCGTTTGCGCCGGCGGTGGTCGCTGCGGATGACGACGTGCCGGCGTTATTGCAGTTTGCCGAGCGCTATCAGCGGCAAGATGCACCGGCAGCGGATACCGCAGTCACTCAATCCCAGGCCCCACAAAAGTCAGCATCCCGGCCGGTTC
The DNA here is from genome assembly GCF_008011855.1 of Serratia bockelmannii. GTDB lineage: Bacteria > Pseudomonadota > Gammaproteobacteria > Enterobacterales > Enterobacteriaceae > Serratia > Serratia bockelmannii. Next base: position 587,973 of record NZ_VOUX01000033.1, on the reverse strand, counting down.
AAACGCGTGAGACGGCGGCGCATAAGAAGCAGCTGGCGCAGTGGCAAAAGGCGCTGCGCGAGAAAGAGGCCCGATTGGAGCAACAGCAGGCGGTAATTCAATCACTGCAGCAGGAGCTGACCGCGTTGCGCGTCGCGTCCACCCTGACGGCTGCCGACAAACCGTCACCGGCACCCGATCTGAGCGCGTTGAGCAACTTCGCCAGCGGCGTGCGGCAGGCGCTGAACCTGACGCCGCAGGAGCGTAAGGCTCAGGCGCAGATCGCCGAAACGCAAGCGGCGTTAGCGCGGCAAAAGCAACAAACCGCGGAGCGCGATCGGCGTATTGCCTTGCTGGAACAACGGCTGGCGGTGCTGCCTGGCCAGGCGGATAACGCCTGGCAGGAGAAATTGGCCGCGGTGCAGACCGCCCACGATAAAGCGCGCCAACGTTATGAGCAGGATAAAAAAGCGGCCGCCGCTGAGCTGGAACAGCAGAAGGCCGAGGCTGCCAGGCTGACGGGCGAACTGCAGCAGCAGCTGGCGAAACTGCAAAAAGAGCAGGTGGATCAACGGCAGCAGGGGGGGCAGCAAGAGCAAAGCCTGAAGACGGCGCTGGCGCAGCAAAAGGCCGAAACCGCCAAGGCTGCGGGTGAACTTCAGCAGCAGCTGGCGCAGGTGCAAAAAGAGAGGGATATCGTACGCCAACAGGCCGAGCGGCAAGAAAAAAGCCTGAAGACGGCGCTGGCGCAACAAAAGGCGGAAGCCGCTAAGGCTGCGGGTGAACTTCAACAGCAGCTGGCGCAGGTGCAAAAAGAGAGGGATATCGTACGCCAACAGGCCGAGCAGCAAGAAAAAAGCCTGAAGACGGCGCTGGCGCAGCAAAAGGTCGAAGCCGCCAAGGCTGCGGCTGAACTTCAGCAGCAGCTGACTCAGCTGCAGAAAGAGCGTGATGGTCAACGCCAACAGGCTGAGCAACAAGAGCAAAACCTGAAGATGGCGCTGGCACAGCAAAAGGCCGAGGCCGCCAAAGCGACGGGTGAACTTCAGCAGCAGTTGGCAACGCTGCAGGGAAAAAACAAAACGCAAACCGAGCAGGCTAAGGCGCTGGAACAGCGTCTGGCGGCGCTGACGACGGAAAACGCGCAGACAGTGCAGCTACGGAATAAAGCGGCACAACAGGCGGATAAAACGGCGACGGAGCTGGCGGTCGCGCAACAGGCACAGCAAGCCTTGCGCGAGGAACTGGATGGGCTGAGATCGCGGGCTAAATGGCTGCCGGAGAGTCAGACGCTCAAGAAAAAGCCGGAGCAACAGAGCTACGCCGCCGGTGTCGCTTTGGGGCGCGATATTCAAACGATGCTGGCGGAACGTAAAAATTGGGGTATCACGCCCGACAAAACCGTGCTGCTGGCGGGCGTGATCGATACCTTCAGCGGCCATTACCAGTTGAGCGATGCGCAGTTGACCAGCGCACTGGCGGAGTCGGAAAAAGCGGTAAATGACGCCAGAAACCAGGCGGCGAAGACGCAGACCAGCAAGGGTGAGGCGTTCGTCGCCGAGTTTAAAAAGAAGAAGGGTACGCAGAAGTCGCCTGCCGGTTTCTGGTATCGCATCGATTATGCGGGTGATGAGGCCATTAAGGAAAACGCGCGGGTGGACATCGTGGTGAAAGAAAGTTTAACCGACGGTCGCGTGATTCAGGATATGGATCGCAGTGGGAAGGTGATGTCCCAGCCGCTCTCCGCCTATCCGCCGTTGTTCCGCGAGGCGATCGGCCACCTGAAAAATCACGGCTCGCTGACGATGGTGGTGCCGCCGGCGTTGGCGTACGGTGAAACCGGCTATGCGCCGCAGATCCCGCCGAACGCGACGATGGTCTATGAGCTGCGAATTGTCGATGTCAGTAACGGGTGAATTCGGGCCGGCGCAGGCCGGCCCGAGTAGCGAGTACTAGGGTTTTTTGGCGGTCAGTACGGCGCGCAGGGGCGCCGGATAGCCTTCGACCGTTTTGCTGCGATCGTTCGGATCGAGGAATTCTGCCAGCGACTCGCTGGTCATCCAGTCGGTGCGGCGCTGCTCCTCGAGGCTAGTGACGCACATATCGGCGATCTTCACGTCGACGAAGCCACACTTCTCCAGCCAGCATTTCAGCGCTTCGGCGGAAGGGATGAAATACACGTTGCGCATCTGCGCATAACGATCGCCCGGCACCAGCACCTGGTGGCGATCGCCTTCCACCACCAGCGTTTCCAGCACCAGTTCACCTTCAGCCACCAGCTGATTTTTCAGCTGATACAGATGATCAAGCGGCGAGCGGCGATGATACAGCACCCCCATCGAGAACACGGTGTCGAACGCCGCCAAATCTGGCAACTGCTCGATGCCGAGCGGCAGCAGGTGGGCGCGCTGATCGCCGCCCAACAGCTTGCGCACCGCTTCGAACTGGCATAGGAACAGCTGCATGGGATCGATGCCTACGGCGAAGTGGGCACCGGCGCCGATCATGCGCCACAGGTGATAACCACTGCCGCAGCCAACGTCGAGAATGGTGCGGCCGGCCAGCGGAGAAATGTGCGGCAGCACGCGATCCCACTTCCAGTCGGAATGCCATTCGGTATCGATATCGATGCCATACAGCGAGAACGGCCCTTTACGCCACGGCATCAGGGTGCGCAGCATTTTCTCGATGCCTTCGAGCTGGCCCGGCGACAGGCCGGGCTCCATTTCGGCGCGCACGCCGTGCAGCAGATCGAGGCGGGTTGGGGTCAGCGTCGGCAAATGTTCTACCGAGTTGAACCACTGTTTGAATTTGCCGTGCAGCGATTCGCGTTGCCAGGCGCTGAGCTGCGCGGGCAGGGTATCCAACCAATGGCTGAGGGGACTCTTGGCAATATGCTGATAGAAATCACCGAACTCGATCATTGCGCCTCTCCCGCTTTCAGGGCGATCAGCGAACCGAAGTTGAAGCACTGGAACCACACTTCGGCATGCTCGAACCCGGCCTGTTGCAGTCGCGCTTTGTGCGCTTCTACCGAGTCGGTGAGCATCACATTTTCCAGCATGCTGCGTTTTTGGCTGATCTCCAGCTCGCTGTACCCGTTAGCGCGTTTGAAATCGTGATGCATGTTGAACAGCAGTTCGCCGACTTCGGCGTCTTCAAAGCTGAATTTCTCCGACAGCACCAGTGCGCCGCCTGGGCGCAGGCCGCGATAGATTTTCTCCAGCAGACGCAGGCGATCGGCCGGCTCGAGGAACTGCAGCGTAAAGTTCAGCACCACCATCGAGGCGTTTTTGATGTCGATGTCGCGAATGTCGGCTTCGATGATGTCGACCGGCGTGTCGGCGCGGAAGGCGTCGATATGGCGGCGGCAACGTTCCACCATCGCCGGCGAATTGTCGACGGCGATGATAGTGCAGCCAGGCACCTTGATATTCCGCCGCATCGACAGCGTCGCCGCGCCCAGCGAGCAGCCCAAGTCATACACCCGGCTGTCGGGTTGCACAAAGCGTTCGGCTAGCATACCGATCATCGAGATGATGTTGGAATAGCCGGGAACGGAGCGTTGGATCATGTCGGGAAACACTTCGGCGACGCGTTCGTCGAAGGTCCAGTCGCCCAGTTTGGCGATGGGGGCGGAGAAAAGGGTATCGCGGTTTGGCATAGCGGCAAATCAGTTCAGAATTCGAAGCTGCGTAGTCTAACAGAAAAGCGTAAAAAAGCGGAGCGGAAGCAGGCGGCGCGGCCGCCTGATGATAAAACGGGATCAATGCAGGCTGAAAATTAGATCCCAGGGCAGATAGAAGATATTTGCCAGAACCATCAACAACAAAGAGATATAGGTCGCGGCCATGCCTGAACGACGCCAGCGAACCTCGCGGTTGCGCAAACCGTAGTAATGCACCAGTCGCCCGGCCATCAGCATCAGGCCGCAAAGGTGAATCATCCAGATTTCCGCGCCGTTCATCTCCATGATCACCAGCAATACGGCAGCGATAGGAATGTATTCAACGGCGTTGCCATGCACGCGGATGGCGGTCTGCAATTCGTAAAAACCGCCGTCGCCGTAGGCTACGCGGTACTGCATCCTTAATCTGACTACGTCATAAGAGAGTTTGATCAACAACAATGCGCCGAGCACTACATAAAGCGCGCTTACCATTTTTAACTCCGTTCCCTAACCAAAACTGGCAGCCAGCATCATAGCCGTCATTGTATTCACTGTCGCGGGGAAATATTTGATGTTATTGGTCAGATTAATAGGTCAAAACAGTGCATCTTGCTCTGGCCAGTCCGGCGGCGCAGGCAAATCGGGGATCGCCCGGCGCAGCTGCTGCCAAATTTTTTGCGCTTGCTGGGGTGAATCGCCGTTGTCCGGCGTATGAATAAACAGATACGGTTGATGTTGTTGCTGCCACAGTGGCAGTTTTTGCTGCCAGGCTTCGAACCAGCGCAGGTTGTCGGCCAATTGGTCGCCGCCGATAAAGCGCACCAGCGGTTGGTCGGCGGTGACCAGAGCGTGCACCGGCAGCTTCGGTTTTTTCTGCTGGGCATCGCGCACGGCGGCGGTATGGGGGGCGGCGTGATGCACCGGGCGGCTGTCGAGGATCACCCGATTGATGCCGCGCTGATGCAGCCCCTGATTCAACGCGCGCTCTTCCTCGCCTTTGGCGAAAAATGCCGGATGACGCACTTCGACGCCGTAGGTGAATTCCTGCGGCAGGCTTTCGAAGAACTGCCACATGCGCGGCAGCTCGTCGGGGCCGAAGGCGGCGGGCAACTGCAGCCACAATTGCCCGATGCGTTGATGCACCGGGCTCAGGCAGTGGTAAAACGCCTGCAGCTCGGCGGCGCAGTTGCGTAGGGCGGCCTTGTGGCTGATGTCCGACGGGAATTTGAAGCAGAAGCGAAAATCGTCGCCGGTCATGTCGCGCCAGCGCTGCACGATGTCCAGCTTCGGCAGCGCGTAGAAGGTGGTGTTGCCTTCCACGCAGTTGAAGTAGCGGCTGTAATCCGCCAAGTCACGCAGCCCGATACGATTCCAGGCTGAATGTTGCCACTGGGGCAGTCCGATGTAGATCACGGCGTCGTCTTCCTTTACTTATCCTTGGCTTATCAGGCTACAACTTAACGTTACCGGTCGAGCGCGGCAAGAATTTCGCCGGTGTCGCGCACTCGCGCCAAACGCGGGAAGATGTGTTCGAACGCGAAACGGTGCATTTCCGCGTTCTGCGCGCTGCAGACGTCTTCGGCGATCACCAGCTCATAGCCGTGTTCCCAGGCGGCGCGGGCGGTGGATTCCACGCCGATATTGGTGGAAATACCGCCCAGCACCACAGACTTGATGCCGCGACGGCGCAGCTGCAAGTCCAGATCGGTGCCGTAGAAGGCGCCCCATTGGCGCTTGGTGATCAGAATATCGCTGTCGCAGACCGCCAGCGGCGCGGGGAACTCCCACCAGCTGGCCGGCAAACCGCCGGCGGGCGCGGGAGTCGGTTTATCCACCGGTTGTTTCAGCGCTTCGGCGAAGGAGTCTGACCAACCGACGCGCACCAACAGCACCGGCGCGCCTAGCAGACGAAAACGCGCGGCCAGCAGGGCGGCGTTCGCCACCACCTGCTCGGCGCCGTGCGGGCCGCCGGCGTAGGGCAGAATGCCATTTTGCAAATCGATCAGCACCAGAGCGGTGGTTTGGGCGTCAAGTTTCAGCATGGATTTCATCTCGTTGCGAAGTGGATAAAAACTGTTCGGCGCGTCGGGCGAGCTGCGTTCGGCGCAAAACCGGGGGAGAATCAGGCTACGTGAAAAAACTGTCGCAGGTTAATGGGAAATTTGTTAACCGATGTGTTGATTCGAGCAAAAACGCGCCATTTAGTGCAGTAACAATGCTGTGTTCGCACTTATCGGGCGGATGAATTTCCTTTATAATGACTCCCTTTTTTCAACACTCTTTAATCCAACGACCTATGCCGATTTATGAATATGCATGTGGTGCTTGCAACCATCGGTTAGAGAAATTGCAAAAATTTTCCGATGCGCCGCTGGCAGACTGCCCGGCGTGTGGGCAGCCCGCGTTGACCAAGTTGATTTCATCCTCCGGCTTCCAGCTTAAGGGCACCGGGTGGTATGCGACGGATTTTAAACCGGGTAACAAGTAGAATTTATCAGATAACAGCCGCGCGACAGGGGCGCAGTAGCCCGGCGCGGCATCGGCTGTGTAAAAGGATAGCGTATGCGTACTGAATATTGCGGACAGTTGAATCTGTCCCACGTGGGCCAGGAAGTCACTCTGTGTGGTTGGGTCAATCGTCGTCGCGATCTCGGCGGCCTGATCTTTATTGATATGCGCGACCGCGAAGGCATCGTGCAGGTGTTCTTCGATCCGGACGAGAAAGTGGCGTTCGACAAGGCCTACGACCTGCGCAATGAGTTCTGCATCCAGATCGTCGGCACCGTGCGTGCGCGTCCGGACAGCCAGATCAATAAAGATATGGCCACCGGCGAAGTGGAAGTGTTTGCCCACGCGCTGGAGATCATCAACCGCTCCGAGCCGCTGCCGCTGGACTCCAACCAGGTCAACAGTGAAGAAGCGCGCCTGAAATACCGCTACCTGGATCTGCGCCGCCCGGAAATGGCTGAGCGTCTGAAGACCCGCGCCAAAATCACCAGCTTCGTACGCCGCTTCATGGACAGCCATGGCTTCCTCGATATCGAAACGCCGATGCTGACCAAGGCGACGCCGGAAGGCGCCCGCGATTACCTGGTGCCAAGCCGCGTGCACAAGGGCAAATTCTACGCGCTGCCGCAGTCTCCGCAGCTGTTCAAACAGCTGCTGATGATGTCCGGCTTCGATCGTTACTATCAGATCGTCAAATGCTTCCGTGACGAAGACCTACGTGCGGACCGTCAGCCTGAATTCACCCAGATCGACGTCGAAACCTCCTTCATGACCGCCGATCAGGTGCGTGAAGTGATGGAGAAACTGGCGCGCGAGCTGTGGCTGGATGTGAAGGGCGTGGATTTGGGCGATTTCCCGGTCATGACCTTCGCCGAAGCGATGCGTCGCTTTGGCTCCGACAAGCCGGACCTGCGTAACCCGCTGGAGCTGGTGGACGTGGCCGACCTGGTCAAAGACGTCGAGTTTAAAGTGTTCTCCGGCCCGGCTAACGACGCCAAAGGCCGCGTGGCGGCAATCCGCGTACCGGGCGGCGCACAGCTGACCCGCAAGCAGATCGACGAGTACGGCGCTTTCGTCAACATCTACGGCGCGAAAGGCCTGGCCTGGCTGAAGGTCAACGACCGCGCCGCCGGCATGGAAGGCGTGCAGAGCCCGATCGCCAAATTCCTCAGCGCGGAAGTGCTGGAAGCTGTCCTGGCGCGCACCAACGCGCAGACCGGCGACATCCTGTTCTTCGGCGCAGACAGTTTCAAGATTGTCACCGACGCGATGGGCGCGCTGCGCCTGAAGCTGGGTCGCGATCTGGGGCTGACCCAACTCGACAGCTGGGCGCCGCTGTGGGTGGTCGACTTCCCGATGTTCGAAGAAGACGAAGAGGGCGGCCTGGCGGCGATGCACCACCCGTTCACCTCGCCGCGCGACATGAGCCCGGAAGAGCTGGCGGCAGCGCCGGTCAACGCTATCGCCAACGCCTATGACATGGTGATCAACGGTTACGAAGTGGGCGGCGGTTCGGTGCGTATTCACCGCAGCGAAATGCAGCAGACGGTATTCAGCATTCTGGGCATTAACGAACATGAACAGCGCGAGAAGTTCGGCTTCCTGCTGGACGCGCTGAAGTACGGTACGCCGCCGCACGCCGGCCTGGCCTTCGGCCTGGATCGTCTGGTGATGCTGCTGACCGGCACCGACAACATCCGCGACGTGATCGCCTTCCCGAAAACCACCGCGGCGGCCTGTCTGATGACCGACGCACCGAGCTTCGCCAACCCGGCGTCGCTGCAGGAGCTGGCGATCAGCGTGGTAAAGAAAGCCGGTGCGGAACAAGAGAGCGAGTGATGAGTTATAAGCGCCCTGAATCTATCCTGGTAGTGATTTACGCGAAATCCAGTGGTCGGGTGCTGATGTTACAGCGGCGCGACGATACCGAGTTCTGGCAGTCGGTCACCGGCAGCCTGGAACAGGATGAGTCACCGCCGCATGCCGCGCGGCGTGAAGTCATGGAAGAAGTCGGCATCGATATCGAAGCAGAGCACCTGCCGTTGTTCGATTGCCAACGCTGCGTGGAGTTTGAACTCTTTGTCCATTTGCGACATCGCTATGCGCCGGGAACCACGCGCAATAAAGAGCACTGGTTCTGTCTGGCGTTGCCCGAGGAGCGCGATCCGGTGATTACCGAGCACCACGCTTACCAATGGCTTGAGGCGGCCGAAGCCGTGAAGTTGACCAAGTCATGGAGCAATCAGCAGGCGATTGAAGAGTTCGTGATCAATTCAGTCCAGTAGTTTTTTTCGGAGATTTTTTATGGCAGGTCATAGTAAGTGGGCCAACACAAAGCACCGTAAAGCGGCGCAGGACGCCAAGCGCGGTAAAATTTTCACCAAGATTATTCGTGAGCTGGTCACTGCCGCGAAGCTGGGCGGCGGCGATCCGGATTCCAACCCGCGTCTGCGCGCGGCGATGGACAAGGCGCTGTCGAACAACATGACGCGCGACACCATGAACCGTGCGATCGCGCGCGGCGTGGGCGGCGATGATGATACCAATATGGAAACCATCATCTATGAAGGTTACGGCCCTGGCGGCACCGCCGTCATGATCGAATGCCTGAGTGACAACCGCAACCGCACCGTGGCGGAAGTGCGTCACGCTTTCACCAAGTGTGGCGGCAACCTCGGCACCGACGGTTCCGTAGCTTATCTGTTCACTAAGAAGGGCGTGATCACTTACGCACCGGGCCTGGATGAAGACAGCGTGATGGAAGCGGCGCTGGAAGCCGGTGCGGAAGACATCGTGACCTATGACGATGGCGCCATCGACGTGTTCACCGCCTGGGAAAGCCTGGGCGCGGTGAAAGACGCGCTGACCGCGGCGGGCTTCGAGGCCGAAGCGGCGGAAGTGTCGATGATCCCATCGACCAAGGCCGACATGGACGCGGAGACCGCGCCTAAGCTGTTGCGTCTGATCGATATGCTGGAAGACTGCGACGACGTGCAGGAAGTTTACCATAACGGTGAAATCTCCGACGAAGTGGCGGCGACGCTGTAATCCGGTAAAACGGGCGCCGCCGTTCGGCGGCGCCGTGCAAGCAAGGTGGATGTAGATATGGCGATCATACTCGGTATCGATCCCGGTTCACGCGTCACCGGCTATGGCCTTATCCGCCAGCAGGGGCGTCAGTTGAGCTATATCGCCAGCGGCTGCATCCGCACGGTGGTGGACGACATGCCGACGCGGCTGAAGCTGATTTACGCCGGCGTCAGTGAGATCATCACCCAGTTTCAGCCCGACTTCTTCGCCATCGAACAGGTGTTTATGGCTAAGAATCCGGATTCGGCGCTCAAGCTCGGCCAGGCACGCGGCGTCGCGATCGTGGCGGCGGTGAATCAGAATCTGGAAGTGTTCGAGTATGCGGCGCGGCAGGTCAAACAGACCGTGGTCGGCACCGGTGCGGCCGAAAAGGCGCAGGTACAGCACATGGTGCGCTCGCTGCTCAAACTCTCGGCCAACCCGCAGGCGGACGCCGCCGATGCTCTGGCTATCGCCATCACCCACTGCCACCTCAGCCAGAACGTGCTGCGGATGAGCGAAGGGCGGTTGAACCTGGCGCGCGGGCGTTTGCGCTGACGCAAAGCGATGATTGCTCAGGCTGGATATTCATCCAGCCTTTTTTATGTTATAAGCTTTACCAGCAACGGCATGGCAGGGCGCCATGCCCGGTCATTCTGCAGGAGGGTAAATGATAGGTCGTCTCAGAGGAAATATTCTGGAAAAGCAGCCGCCGCTGGTGTTACTGGAGGCGAACGGCGTGGGCTACGAGGTACACATGCCGATGACCTGCTTTTACGAGCTGCCTGAACTGGGGCAAGAGGCCATCGTGTTTACCCACTTCGTGGTGCGTGAAGACGCGCAGCTGCTGTACGGTTTCAACGACAAGCAGGAGCGTGCGCTGTTCCGCGAGCTGATCAAGGTCAACGGCGTCGGGCCGAAGCTGGCGCTGGCGATCCTGTCAGGCATGTCCGCGCAGCAGTTCGTCAGCGCGGTGGAGCGTGAAGAGATCACCGCACTGGTCAAGCTGCCGGGCGTGGGCAAAAAAACCGCCGAGCGCCTGGTGGTAGAGATGAAAGACCGCTTCAAAGGGCTTAACGGCGACCTGTTCAACAGCAGCAGCGAGATCAGCCTGCCGTCCGCCGCCGACAACGCGCCGGAAGCGGACGCGGAAGCCGAAGCCGTTTCGGCGCTGGTGGCGCTGGGCTACAAGCCACAGGAAGCGAGTCGCATGGTCAGCAAAATTGCCAAACCGGGCGCCGACTGCGAGACCCTGATCCGCGACGCGTTGCGCGCTGCTTTGTAAGGCCGCTAAGAGGTAGATAATGATTGAAGCCGATCGCCTGATCTCCGCCGAACCGATCAACGAGGAAGAAGTCCTCGATCGCGCCATTCGTCCCAAGCTGTTGACTGAATACGTGGGTCAGCCGCACGTACGCGAGCAGATGGAGATCTTCATCCAGGCGGCCAAGCAGCGCGGCGACGCGCTCGACCACCTGCTGATCTTCGGCCCGCCGGGCCTGGGGAAAACCACCCTGGCCAACATCGTGGCCAACGAAATGGGCGTGAATCTGCGCACCACTTCCGGCCCGGTGCTGGAGAAGGCGGGCGATCTGGCGGCGATGCTGACCAACCTTGAACCGCATGACGTGTTGTTCATCGATGAGATTCACCGTCTATCACCGGTGGTGGAAGAAGTGCTGTATCCGGCGATGGAAGACTACCAGCTGGATATCATGATCGGCGAAGGGCCGGCGGCGCGTTCGATTAAGCTCGATCTGCCGCCGTTCACGTTGGTGGGCGCGACCACCCGCGCCGGTTCGCTGACCTCGCCGCTGCGCGATCGTTTCGGCATTGTCCAGCGGCTGGAGTTTTATCAGGTGGCGGATCTGCAGCATATCGTCTCACGCAGCGCCGGGTGCCTGGGGTTGGAGCTGTCCGACGAGGGCGCCCATGAGGTGGCCCGCCGCGCGCGCGGTACGCCGCGTATCGCCAACCGCCTGCTGCGCCGGGTGCGTGACTTCGCCGAAGTGCGCGCCAACGGCGTGATCAGCGGCGCAGTGGCGGCGCAGGCACTCGATATGCTCAACGTCGATGCCGAAGGCTTCGACTATATGGATCGCAAGCTGCTGCTGGCGATTATCGACAAGTTTACCGGCGGCCCGGTCGGGTTGGACAACCTGGCGGCGGCGATCGGCGAAGAGCGTGAAACCATCGAAGATGTGATCGAACCGTTCCTGATCCAGCAGGGCTTTATCCAGCGCACGCCGCGCGGCCGTTTGGCGACGCAGCATGCCTACCGGCATTTCGGCCTCGAACGCGAAGAGTAAATTTTTAATCCGCCAATAAGAAAGGGCCGCAGATGCGGCCCTTGTCATATCCCGGCTTTAATCAAGCCTGCTGTTTTTTGAACAGGCTCAGCGTGAACAGCACGGCGGCGCTCAGCACCACCGAAGGGCCGGCCGGCGTATCGTAAAATGCCGAGAAGGTCAGGCCGCCGGTGACGGCCACCATGCCGAGCAGCACTGCGACGCCCGCCATCTGCTCCGGCGTGCGTGCGAAGCGCCGAGCGGTGGCTGCCGGAATGATCAGCAGTGAGGTGATGATCAGCGCGCCGACGAATTTCATCGCCAGACCGATGGTCAAAGCGGTGACCAGCATCAACACGGTGCGTGCGCGCACCAGATTAACGCCGTCGACGTGCGCCAGCTCCGGGCTGATGGTCATCGACAGCAGATCGCGCCACTGCCACCACAGCACCAACAGCACCACGGCGACGCCGCCGGCAATCATCACGATATCGCTCAGCGTAACCGACAGTAGATCGCCGAACAGGTAGGCCATCAGATCGACCCGCACGTTAGACATCAACGCCACCACCACCAGTCCCAGCGACAGGGCGCTATGCGCCAGAATGCCGAGCAGGGTATCCACTGAAAGCTGCGGGCGACGTTCCAGCCAAACCAGGGCCAGAGCCAGCAGCAGCGTAATGGCGATCACCGCATAGAAGGGGTTGATGTCGAGCAGCAGACCAAAGGCGACGCCGAGCAGCGAGGCGTGCGCCAGGGTATCACCAAAGTAGGACATGCGGCGCCAGACCACGAAGGAACCCAGCGGCCCGGCGGCGCTAGCCAGCAACACGCCGGCCAGCCAGCCGGGAAGTAACAGTTCAATCATGCTTCGCGGCTCCCGGTTTTCTTCAAGACAATTCTTCCCTGCAGATCGTGGCGGTGGTTGTGATGGTGGCGATACACCGCCAGCTGCTCTGCGCCGCGGTTGCCGAACATGGCGATGAATTCGGGATGCATCGAGACCACCTCCGGCGCGCCGGAGCAGCAGATGTGCTGATTGAGGCACAACACCTCGTCGGTTTTCGCCATCACCAGATGCAGATCGTGCGAGACCATCAGCACGGCGCACCCCAGCTCCTTGCGCAGCTGATCGATCAGATCGTACAGCGCCAGCTGGCCGTTGACGTCTACCCCTTGCGTGGGTTCGTCCAGCACCAGCAGCTGCGGTTTATTCAGCAGCGCTCGCGCCAGCAGCACGCGCTGGTTTTCACCGCCGGAGAGCTTTTGCATCGGCTGGTCGAGCAGGTGGGCGGCGTGCACGCGTTTGAGCGCCGGCAGAATGTCGGCTTTCTTTACGCCAGGTTTAAGACGCATAAAGCGGCTGACGGTCAGTGGCAGGGTGGCGTCGAGGTGCAGCTTTTGCGGCACATAGCCGATGCGCAGATCGGGCTCACGCTCCAGCGTGCCGGCGGTCGGTTTGATCAATCCCAGCACCACGCGCACCAGCGTGGATTTGCCCGCGCCGTTCGGGCCAAGCAGCGTGAGAATACGGCCGGGTTGCAGGCTGAGGGAAATGTTCGACAGCACCTTGCGGCTGCCGAAGGCGACGGAGATATTTTTTAGCGTTATCAGTGTAGACATCTCGAGATTACAGGTTGCAGAACGAAGCGAATGTTATAATATCACGCCTTGTTGATGAAAACGATGGGATTACTGATGATGGCAAAGAAAAATAAATGGCTGCAGCGTACGCTGTTGGCCAGCGCATTGTTGATGGCCGGCCCGCTGAGCAGCGCTTCCGCGGCGGTGGTGACCACGATTCGTCCGCTGGGCTTTATCGCTTCGGCGATCGCCGACGGCGTGACGCCGACCGAGGTGTTGCTGCCGGACGGCGCTTCACCGCACGATTTTGCGCTGCGTCCTTCCGATATCCAGCGTTTGCGCTCTGCGGACCTGGTGCTATGGGTTGGGCCGGACATGGAAGCGTTCCTGAACAAGGCGCTGGTGCCTATCTCGGCAACCCGAAAGCTGGCTGTCAGCGAACTGCCGGCGGTGAAGCCGTTGCTGATGAAAGGCGAAGATGACGACGATCATGATCATGCAGGCGAAGCGCATAACCATGCCGATGACGATCATGGGCATCATCACGGCGAGTACAATATGCACGTTTGGCTGTCGCCGGAGATAGCAAAAGTGACCGCGATCGCGATTCACGACAGATTGTTGGAACTTATGCCGCAAAATAAGGACAAATTAGACGCAAACCTGCGCCAGTTCGAGAATCTGCTGACGCAAACTGACAAAAATGTTGGTAACATGCTTACGCCTGTGCAAGGTAAGGGTTATTTTGTTTTTCATGATGCTTACGGCTACTTTGAGAAACACTACGGTTTGAGTCCGCTGGGCCATTTCACCGTCAATCCCGAAATTCAGCCTGGAGCACAGCGCCTACACCAAATTCGAACACAGTTGGTTGAGCAGAAAGCGGTATGCGTTTTTGCTGAGCCACAATTCAGGCCGGCCGTAATCAATGCCGTCGCCAAGGGTACCAAAGTGCGTTCCGGAACGCTGGACCCGCTGGGCATCGGCATCGCGCTGGGGAAGGACAGCTACGGGAAATTCCTGACTCAGCTGTCAAACCAGTACGTGAGCTGCCTGAAGTAAAGCTTATGAGGATAATATCGAGTGCAGCAGATAGTCCGAACTATCGCTCTGGCGTATAACAACCTGCCACGGCCCCATCGCGTCATGCTGGGGTCGCTGACAGTCGTCACATTGGCCGTCGCTGTTTGGCGGCCTTTTGTTTACCACCCAGAACACAACCCCATCGCCAAGAGCGTCGAGTTAGAATCCAGCCAGATGCGGTCATTGCTCCCCGAAGCCAGTGAACCGATAGATGTCGACCAACCCACCCCCGATGACGAAATCCCGCAGGATGAGCTGGACCAGAAGGATGCCGGCGATGATGGCGTGCATGAATATGTGGTTTCCACCGGCGATACCCTCGGCAGCATTCTGACGCAGTACGGCATCGATATGTCGGATGTCACGCTGCTGGCTTCGCAAAACCGCGATCTGCGCAACCTTAAGATCGGCCAACAGCTGTCGTGGACCGTGAACGATGCGGGCGATTTGCAGCAGTTGACCTGGGAAGTTTCCCGCCGCGAAACCCGCACCTACGATCGCGTCGGCAACAGCTTCAAAGAGTCGAAAGAGGCGCAGCAGGGCGAATGGCGCAACAACGTGATCAGCGGCCGGGTTAACGGCAGCTTCGTCAGCAGCGCCGGCGACGCCGGGCTGAGCCGTAACGAAATCAACTCGGTGATCAAAGCCCTGCAGTGGCAGCTCGATTTCCGCAAGCTGCGCAAAGGCGACCAGTTCTCCGTGCTGATGTCGCGCGAGCATTTCGACGGTAAGAAATCGCAAAGCCAGCTGTTGGGCGTGCGTCTGCGCACCGGCGGCAAAGATTACTATGCGATCCGCGCCGAAGACGGCAAATTCTACGATCGCCAAGGCTCTGGCCTGGCGCGCGGCTTCATGCGTTTCCCGACCATGAAACAGTTCCGCATCTCCTCCAACTTCAACCCGCGCCGCGTGAACCCGGTGACTGGCCGCGTGGCGCCGCACAAGGGCGTCGATTTCGCCATGCCGGTCGGCACGCCGGTGCTGGCGGTCGGCGACGGTGAGGTGGTGATCGCCAAACGCAGCGGCGCAGCGGGCAACTATGTGGCGATCCGCCACGGTCGTCAGTACACCACGCGCTATATGCACCTGAAAAAACTGCTGGTGAAACCAGGCCAGAAGGTGAAACGCGGCGATCGCATTGCGCTCTCCGGCAACACCGGCCGTTCCACCGGGCCACACCTGCACTTTGAACTGTGGACCGGCCAACAGGCGGTGAACCCGCTGACGGCCAAACTGCCGCGTTCCGAAGGGCTGGGCGGCAAAGACCGCAGCGATTATCTGGCACAGGTGAAGGAAGTGGTTCCTCAGCTGCAGTTGGATTAACGTCCCCCTTTTTTCCGGCGCTCCGGCGCCGTTAATTTCATCGGCCTGATTGCGGGCCGATGCTGTTTTATCTGGGTGGTTCGCGGTTGTTAATTGCAAAATCGGTGATGGCAATTATGATTAGCCGAATCGCTAAGCGAAGAGCACGTGCATGCAAAACGAGAAGAAATCGAACGTAGAGTTCATCCCGCAGTTTCAAAAAGCCTTTTTATATCCGCGCTACTGGGGCGTGTGGTTGGGAACCGGTCTGATGGCCGGCATTTCGCTGGTGCCTGCGCGCCTGCGCGATCCGGTGCTGGGTGCGGTCGGCAAACTGGCCGGCAAGCTGGCGAAGGGCGCGCGCCGTCGTGCCCGCATCAACCTGCTGTATTGCTTGCCTGAGCTGCCTGAAAGCGAACGCGAGCACATTATCGACCAGATGTTCGCCTGCGCGCCGCAGTCGATGGTGCTGATGGCGGAACTGGCCTGCACCAAGCCCGAAAAAGTGCTAAAGCGCGTGCGTTGGCACGGTGAAGAGGTGCTGGACAAGATCCGGGCGGAAGGGCGTAACGTGATTTTCCTGGTGCCTCACGGCTGGGCGGTGGATGTGCCAGCGATGCTGATGGCTGCGCGCGGCCAACCGATGGCGGCGATGTTCCACAACCAGCGCAATCAGCTGATCGACTACCTGTGGAATGCCGTGCGTCGTAAATTCGGCGGCCGCATGCACGCGCGCAACGACGGCATCAAACCGTTTATCAGTTCGGTACGGCAGGGGTACTGGGGCTACTACCTGCCCGATCAGGATCACGGCGCCGAGCACAGTGAGTTCGTCGATTTCTTCGCGACCTATAAGGCGACGCTGCCGGCGGTAGGCCGGTTGATGAAAGTGTGTCGTGCGGCGATCGTGCCTTTGTTCCCGGTGTACGATGGCAAAACCAGCATGCTGGATATTTATATTCGCGAGCCCATGGACGATCTGGCCGAAGCCGATGACCCACGGATTGCGCGCCGCATGAATGAAGAAGTGGAAAACCTGGTGGGCCCGAACCCTGAGCAGTACACCTGGATCCTAAAACTGTTGAAGACGCGCAAGGAAGGGGAGATTGAGCCTTACTCGCGCGACGATCTGTATCGCTAATCCTTCCTAACGTTAACGCCGGTCGGGCTATAACCCGGCCGGTATCACTTCAGATGTGCACCATACAGCCGCGCGCCCGCAGGATGTCGATGACTTTAGGCGTGCGGGTGAAATCATTCCAGCGCAGATCCAGCTTGCGCAGCCGGCTCAGTTCGCCGAGGCTTTCCGGCAGCTCGCTTAGGCGGTTGGCGCGCAGATCCAGACTTCTCAGCGCCGTCAGCTCACCGATATTTTCCGGCAGGCGCGTCAGTTGATTGAAACGCAGGTTCAGCTCGCTCAATCGCGGCAGGCGGCAGAAGGCTGCCGGCAGTTCGGTGATAGCATTGTTGGCCGCATCGAGTATCTCCAACTCACCGAGCAGAGCCATTTCCGCCGGCAGCGTGGTCAGGGCATTTTTCATGATATGCAGTTCGCGCAGCGCGCGCAGCTGCCCGATTTCGGCGGGCAGGCTGCGGATGCGATTGTTGTATAAACGCAGCTCCTGCAACGCCGCCAGCCTCGGTATTGCCTGCGGCAAGGCGGTCAGTTGGTTATCGGTCGCGTTGAGATAGATGAGCTGCTGCAGCTGTGCCAGCGAATGGGGCAGGTCGCTAAAACCGTTATCGCTCAGATAGAGGTATTTCAGCCGGTGCAGTTGCCCCAACGCTTCAGGCAGTTCGCTCGCGCGATTGTGGCCAAAGTCGAACATCTCAAGCTGTTGCAACTGACCAATCTCCGGCGGCAGACGGTCGAGCTGATTGCAGGAGATATTCAGCACCTGCAGATTCTGGTGCCGGAAGATTGGGGTGGGGAAGACCGTCAGCTGATTGTCGTACAGGCTGACCTTGCGCAGTGCGCGGCCGGCAAGCTGCGATTCGTCGAGCTGCGTCAGGCTACGGCCGTCGAGATCGAGCTCATCAGCGCTCGCTGCGGGGTTGTGTTGGTGGAGCATGGCGTTCTCCGTCGTTTATGGCGATGTCAGCGCAAAAAAAATGCCGGCCTACGTGAGCCGGCCGGCATTTCGTCTGCGGCGTGAATTACTCGACGCGCAGGATACGGCTGGTATTGGTGGTACCGACGGTTTCCATCACGTCGCCCTGGGTGACGATCACCAGATCGCCGGAGACCAGGAAGCCTTTGTCACGCAGGCGATTGACGGCTTCATTGGCGGCGATCACGCCGTCTTTGTGGCTGTCGAAATATACCGGCGTCACGCCGCGATACAGCGCAGTCAGGTTCAGCGTGTGCTCATGACGCGACATGGCGAAGATCGGCAGGCCGGAGCTGATGCGTGACATCATCAGCGCGGTGCGGCCGGACTCAGTCATGGCGATCAGCGCGGTGACGCCTTTCAGGTGGTTGGCCGCATACATCGAAGACATGGCGATCGCCTCTTCGATATTGTCGAACTGCACGTCCAGACGGTGTTTGGAAACGTTGATGCTCGGGATCTTCTCGGCGCCCAGACAAACGCGCGCCATCGCCGCCACGGTTTCCGCCGGGTATTGGCCAGCAGCGGTTTCCGCCGACAACATGACGGCGTCGGTGCCGTCCAGCACGGCGTTGGCCACGTCCATGACTTCGGCGCGGGTCGGCATCGGGTTGGTGATCATCGACTCCATCATCTGGGTCGCGGTGATCACCGCGCGGTTCAGGGTGCGGGCGCGGCGGATCAGTTTCTTCTGAATGCCGACCAGTTCCGGATCGCCGATTTCGACGCCGAGGTCGCCACGGGCAACCATCACCACGTCGGAGGCCAGAATAATGTCGTCCATCGCTTCGTCGGTGCAAACCGCTTCGGCGCGCTCAACCTTGGACACGATCTTGGCGTTGCAGCCCGCATCGCGCGCCAGGCGGCGGGCATAGTTCAGGTCTTCACCGGTACGCGGGAAGGAGACCGCCAGATAGTCGACGCCAATCTTGGCGGCGGTCACGATGTCCGCCTTGTCTTTTTCGGTCAGCGCTTCGGCTGACAGGCCACCGCCTAGCTTGTTGATGCCCTTGTTGTTGGACAGCGGGCCGCCGACGGTCACTTCGGTAAACACTTTCATGCCCTGAACTTCGAGCACTTTTAACTGAACGCGGCCGTCGTCAAGCAGCAGGACATCGCCCGGCACGACGTCGGCAGGCAGGCCTTTATAGTCGATACCGACTTTTTCTTTATCGCCTTCGCCTTTTGACAGGTTGGCGTCCAGCAGGAATTTATCACCCACGTTGAGGAAGATTTTGCCTTCCTTGAAGGTGGATACGCGGATTTTCGGCCCTTGCAGATCGCCGAGGATAGCGACGTGACGTCCCAGTTTGGCCGCGATTTCGCGCACTTTGTCTGCGCGAGCCTGGTGATCTTCCGGGCTGCCGTGGGAGAAGTTAAGCCGAACTACGTTGGCACCGGCGGCAATGATCTTTTCCAGATTATTGTCGCGGTCTGTAGCCGGACCCAGGGTGGTAACGATTTTGGTTCTTCTGAGCCGTCTGGACATGTATTACTCCGTTGACTGGTGAAGCAAATATTGGTGTTGCGATAACGTCGGATAACGAAACCAGGCGTGAAATGTAATTTTACAACACTGATATTTCACCCGGGTTACCCGCATGAGCATGTTAACAGGGTACCGCCTCTGATGCCGTCATTCAAATGTCTGTTGAACGGCGATTTTTTTCTTCGTCGGGTCACGAATCAAAACTGTTGGGAATGACCACGCCTTTATCAAAGCGCGATTCTTTGAGCGCTTCTTTGACCCGCTTCAAGTTATCTCTGAATTTAGCCCCTCGGCGCAAGGTAAATCCGGTGGCAAGCACGTCAATGAGCGTTAATTGCGCGATCCGCGACACCATCGGCATGTAAACGTCGGTGTCTTCGGGCACATCGAGCAGCAACGCGAGGGTCGCCGCTTGGGCGAGCGGGGTGTCGCGCGAGGTGATAGCCAGTACCGTGGCGTCGTTCTCCCGCGCCAGGTGAGCCATCTCCACCAGATTTTTGGTGCGGCCGGTGTGTGAGATCAGCACCACCACGTCGCCCTCGCCGGAGTTCATGCAGCTCATGCGTTGCATGACGATGTCATCGAAGTAGACCACCGGAATGTTGAAGCGGAAAAATTTGTTCATCGCGTCGTGCGCCACCGCTGCGGAGGCACCCAGGCCGAAGAAAGAGATCTTTTTTGCCTGGGTAAGCAGGTCAACCGCACGATTGATTGCGGCAATATCCAAATTTGCCTTTACTGTATCCAGGCTGGCCATGACCGATTCGAAGATCTTGCTGGTATAGGAATCGACGCTGTCGTCTTCCTCAACGTTACGGTTTACGTAGGGCGTGCCGTTAGCCAGGCTTTGGGCGAGGTGCAGTTTGAAATCGGGAAAGCCTTTGGTATCAAGGCGGCGGCAAAAACGGTTGACGGTAGGTTCGCTGACGTCGGCCATGCGCGCCAGCGTGGCAATGCTGGAGTGAATGGCGGTCTGTGGGGAGGCCAGGATCACCTCGGCGACTTTCCTTTCAGATTTGCTCAGGCGTTCCAGATGGTTCTGGATTTTGTCCAGCGTATTCATATAACGAGAGTCACTCATGGTTTTATCCCTGTGGCTTTCAAGCAACAGCGCCGAATTTCGCCCGTGTTCGCCGTGCACGCAGACGCCAAACGAGCGGCTGTAACCTGGAATCGATAGGGTATGTCGATTTCAAACAAAGGAGAAATCAATGCCGGTTTAGTGAAAATATACTACGTGCTGGTAAACGTTGGCAGTCTCGACAGGGCGTATGCAGGCTTTTTTCACCAGAATATGACCTGTGTCTAACTTTCATAATGGTAACAGAGCGTCAAAAAAGACGAAAAATTACAGTTTTGCCCGCCTGTGCGGGCTCTGGCGCGCATTGGCGCTACCGCTGGAATCTTGAGGTCTTTTTTCCTGCTTCTGCACCGGGTTTGCTGGCCGTAGTCAAACAGAGTACATTAGTAATGTAAGAAAATTACAAATATCCTGCAACGAGGAGATGAACATGGCGGTAACCTCTACAGCCCAGGCGTGTGACCTGGTTATTTTCGGCGCGAAAGGTGATTTGGCGCGCCGTAAGCTGCTGCCTTCCCTGTACCAGTTAGAGAAAGCCGGACACATCCACCCGGATACGCGGATTATCGGCGTCGGCCGCGCGGAGTGGGATAAAAAAGCGTATACCGAAGTGGTCAAGGAAGCGCTTGGCACCTTCATGAAAGAAAAATTGGATGACGAACTCTGGGCCACGCTGAGCGCACGCCTGGACTTTTGCAACCTGGACGTCAACGACAGCAAGAACTTTACCAAACTGGGTAAAATGCTGGATCAGAAACACCGCACCACCATCAACTACTTCGCCATGCCGCCAAGCACCTTTGGCGCCATCTGCAAAGGGTTGGGCGAAGCCAAGCTGAACCATGAGCCGGCGCGCGTGGTGATGGAGAAACCGTTGGGCACCGATCTGGCGTCCTCCCGCGTGATCAACGATCAGGTGGCGGAGTTCTTCAACGAGTCCCAGGTCTACCGCATCGACCACTATCTCGGCAAAGAGACGGTGCTGAACCTGTTGGCGCTGCGTTTCGCCAACTCGCTGTTCGCATCCAACTGGGATAACCGCACCATCGATTCGGTGCAGATCACCGTGGCGGAAGAGGTGGGCATCGAAGGGCGCTGGGGTTACTTCGACCAGGCCGGCCAGATGCGCGACATGATCCAGAACCACCTGCTGCAGATCCTGACCATGATCGCCATGTCGCCGCCGGCGGACCTGACGACCGACCGTATCCGCGACGAGAAGGTGAAGGTACTGCGCTCGCTGCGCCGCATCGATCAGACCAATGTACGGGAAACCACCGTGCGCGGGCAGTACACCGCCGGTTTCGTCCAGGGCAAGAAAGTGCCGGGTTATCTGGAAGAGGAAGGCGCGAACAAAAGCAGCAGCACCGAAACCTTCGTCTCCATCCGCGTGGATATCGACAACTGGCAGTGGGCCGGGGTGCCGTTCTACCTGCGTACCGGTAAACGCCTGCCGACCAAATGTTCGGAAGTGGTGGTGTACTTCAAAAACCCGCCGCTTAACCTGTTCAGCGATTCGTACCAGCAGCTGCCGCAGAACAAGCTGACCATCCGTCTGCAACCGGACGAAGGCATCGAAATTCAGGTACTGAACAAGGTGCCGGGGCTGGATCACAAGCACCGTCTGCAGACCACCAAGCTGGACCTGAGCTTCTCGGAAACCTTCAACCAGGAGCACGTGGCGGACGCCTACGAGCGCCTGCTGCTGGAGACCATGCGAGGCATTCAGGCGCTGTTCGTGCGCCGCGATGAAGTGGAAGAGGCCTGGAAGTGGGTCGACTCCATCATGGATGCATGGAAAGCCGACAACGAGGCGCCTAAACCTTATCAGGCGGGCACCTGGGGGCCGGTGGCCTCGGTGGCAATGATCACCCGCGACGGCCGTTCCTGGAACGAGTTCGAATAATGCGCAATGCCGGCAGCCTGTCTGCCGGCTTTTTTTTGCCTGCGATCTGCGCGTGGGCCACATCACTTACGGTACGGCCGGACGTTCGCGCGCTTGCGCGGAGCCCTGTGGCAGGGGCGTGCCATTGTTAACCGCGAGTCATGGAGAAATAACGATGAAAAACTGGAAAACCAGCGCCGAGCAGATCCTGACGGCAGGGCCGGTGGTGCCTGTTATCGTGATCAACAAGCTGGAGCAGGCGGTGCCGCTGGCGAAAGCGTTGGTTGCCGGCGGCGTGCGGGTATTGGAGGTGACGCTGCGCACCGCCTGCGGGCTGGAGGCTATCCGCGCTATCGCCAAAGAGGTGCCGGAGGCGATCATCGGCGCCGGTACTGTGATCAATCCGCAGCAGCTGCGGGAGGTGACCGAGGCGGGGGCGCAGTTCGCCATCAGCCCGGGGCTGACCGACGCTTTGCTGCAGGCGGCGACGGCGGGGTCAATCCCGCTGATCCCGGGCATCAGCACCGTATCTGAACTGATGCTGGGCATGGATTACGGCCTGCGCGAATTCAAATTCTTCCCGGCGGAAGCCAACGGCGGCGTGAAGGCGCTGCAGGCGATCGGCGGCCCGTTCCCGCAGGTGCGTTTTTGCCCGACCGGCGGCATTACGCCGAACAATTACCGCGATTATCTGGCGCTAAAAAGCGTATTGTGCATCGGCGGCTCCTGGTTGGTGCCGGCCGATGCGCTCGAAAGCGGCGACTATGCGCGCATCACTGAACTGGCGCGCAGCGCGGTCAGCGGCGCCGCGTTGTAACCCGCGCCAGGCCTGGGGTTGGCGCTTATTTGCTCACCCGCGGATATCGCAAGGCTCAACGCTCCGTTGGGCCTTTTTTAATTTTTATCGCAATTAACTTTCTTATTTTTAACCCGTTTTTTTCTGCTTTTTTATGAAAACGGCAGTTTGCTTTCTAATTTTGGCTGTGGTAAAAATATCTCAGTTGAAAATTTTACTTTTATGAGGATATTGGGCAAATCGCACGGTGTGCGGCTGATAATAGAGAACTATTATGATGACTATTAACGGAACTACCCTCAGAACCTCTACGTGCCAACTCTTCCTGTCTGCGATCCTTGCCAGTGAGCATCACTGGTGCAGCGAGCTATAGCGTCTTTCTCCCTTAACCGGTGCTGGTAGCGGGCTTAGGCCTTCGCATTACCGTTCAGCCGGGCAAACATTCTTTTTGCGTTTGGGTCAGTTTATCCCCAGGGATCTCTGCGTCTTGCGCGCCGCATTGCGGCCGTCCGACGAGATAAATCGGGATAAATATGCCTTGGCGCGCGTTATTCGCCGTTTGGGAGAAAAATTATGATTTATTGGATCTTTTTAGGTTTGGCCATCATGACCGAAATCATCGGCACCTTGTCGATGAAATACGCTAGCGTCAATGGCGGCATGATCGGGCACATCGTGATGTACGTGATGATTACCGCGTCTTATGTATTGTTGTCGGTAGCGATAAAACGCGTGGCGCTGGGTGTGGCCTATGCGCTATGGGAAGGCATCGGCATTCTGTTCATCACCCTGTTCAGCGTGCTGTGGTTCGACGAACCGATCTCGGCGCTGAAGGTGTTGGGCTTGGCTACGCTGATCGCCGGCATCATGCTGGTGAAATCCGGTACCCGCAAAGAGCGAAAACAGGTCAGCCCGCGAGGTGACAACCATGCAACAGTTTGAGTTGTACCACATTGGGTTCCTGGGGCTGGCCATCGTACTGGAAATTATCGCCAACATCTTCCTGAAGATGTCGGACGGCTTCCGTAAAATTTGGCTGGGATTGCTGTCGCTGCTGTCGGTGCTCGGTGCGTTCAGCGCCCTGGCGCAGGCGGTTAAAGGTATCGATCTGTCGATCGCCTATGCGCTGTGGGGCGGTTTCGGTATCGCCGCCACCATCGCCGCAGGCTGGATCATGTTCGGCCAGCGGTTGAACGCCAAAGGCTGGATTGGCCTGGCGCTGTTGCTGACGGGGATGGTGATCCTTAAACTGTCTTGATAGCGGGCAATAAAAAACCGCAGGCGTCGCCGTCTGCGGTTTTTTTTTCGTCTGCGCTCAGGCTTACAGCGCGGCGATGATTTTGATTTCCACCTTGTACTTCGGATTCATCAGCTGCGCCTGCACCGTGCAGCGCACCGGCGCGCTGCCGGCGACCACCCAGGCGTCCCAGGCGGCGTTCATCGCGGCGAAGTCGGCGCTGTTGGCCAGGAAAATGGTGGCATCCAGAATACGGCTTTTGTCCGACCCTACGCGTTCCAGCAGCACGTCGATGGCGGCGAGGGCGTTGGCGGTCTGCGCGGTCGCGTCGTCGTCCAGGTTCTCCGGCACGCTGGTGTAGTAAACGGTCTCGTTGTGCACTACGGCTTCGGACCAGCGCTGATCGGGATCAATTCTTTCGATATTCATTTGCTTATCTCCATATCATAGTCGCGCTAAGGGTAGCACAGCCGGTGATAAAAAAGCGCGGCGATAAAGTGGGTGGTAGCCGGGCGGCAGGCTTGGCATAATCACCGTTGAATGACACCGGCAGAGAGACAGCGTGACAGACGATTTTGCAACAGACGGCGCATTGGCGCAGGCTATCAAGGGATTTAAACCGCGTGAGCCGCAGCGGCAGATGGCGCAAGCCGTTACCGAAGCGATCAATTTCAAGCAGGAACTGGTGGTGGAAGCCGGCACCGGCACCGGCAAAACCTTCGCTTATCTGGCGCCGGCGCTGCGTGCCGATCGCAAAGTGATCATCTCCACCGGTTCGAAAGCGCTGCAGGATCAGCTGTATGCGCGCGATCTGCCCACCGTCGCCAAGGCGTTGAAGTACAAAGGCAAGCTGGCGCTGCTCAAAGGGCGCTCCAATTACCTGTGTCTGGAGCGGCTGGAGCAGCAGTCGATGGCCGGCGGCGAGCTGGCGGGGCAGACGCTGATCGATCTGGTGCAGCTGCGCAAGTGGTCGTCGCAGACCAAAGAGGGTGATATCAGCACCTGTAGCGAAGTGGCGGAAGACAGCTTCGTCTGGCCATTGGTGACCAGCACCAATGACAACTGTCTGGGCAGCGACTGCCCGCTGTATCAGGATTGCTTCGTGGTCAAGGCGCGCCGCCGCGCGATGGATGCAGATGTGGTGGTGGTAAACCATCACCTGTTCCTGGCGGATATGGTGGTGAAAGAGGGCGGTTTCGCCGAGCTGATCCCAGAAGCCGAGGTGATGATTTTCGACGAGGCGCACCAAATCCCCGACATCGCCAGCCAGTATTTCGGCCAGCAGCTCACCAGCCGCCAGCTGCTGGATCTGGCGAAGGACATCACCATCGCCTACCGCACCGAGGTGCGCGATGCGGCTCAGCTGCAAAAGAGCGCCGATCGTCTCAGCCTGAGCACGCAAGATTTCCGTCTGAATCTGGGAGAACCGGGGTTCCGCGGTAATCTGCGTGACGTGCTCGGCGAACCCAACGTGCAGCGTGCTCTGTTGCTGCTCGATGACGCGCTGGAGCTGTGTTATGACGTGATGAAGCTGTCGCTGGGGCGTTCGGCGCTGCTGGACGCCGCCTTTGAGCGCGCCACGCTGTACCGCGCGCGTCTCAAACGCCTCAAGGCGGTAACGGAACCGGGCTACAGCTATTGGTATGAGTGCAATTCGCGCCACTTCGTGCTGGCGCTGACGCCGCTGACGGTAGCCGACCGTTTCCGCGAAATGCTGGACGAGAAGCCAGGCAGCTGGATCTTTACCTCGGCCACGCTGTCGGTCAACGATCAGTTGGGCCACTTCACCGAACGGCTGGGGCTGACCAAGGCCAAAACGCTGCTGTTGCCGAGCCCGTTCGACTATGCCAAACAGGCGTTGCTGTGCGTGCCGCGCTTTTTGCCTTCGCCGAATCAGCCCGGTGGGGCGCGCCAGCTGGCGCGCATGCTGCGCCCATTAATCGAAGCCAACAACGGCCGCTGCTTCTTCTTGTGCACATCGCACCAGATGATGCGCGAGCTGGCGGAAGAGTTCCGCGCCACGATGACGCTGCCGGTCTTATTGCAAGGGGAAACCAGCAAAGGGCAGCTGTTGGCGCAGTTCGTCGCCGCCGGTAACGCGCTGTTGGTGGCGACCAGCAGCTTCTGGGAAGGGGTGGACGTGCGTGGCGATGCGCTGTCGTGTGTCATCATCGATAAGCTGCCGTTTACTTCACCGGACGATCCGCTGCTGAAGGCGCGCATTGAAGATTGCCGCCTGCGCGGCGGCGATCCGTTCAATGACGTACAGTTACCGGATGCGGTCATCACCCTGAAACAGGGGGTGGGCCGTTTGATCCGCGATACCGACGACCGTGGCGTGCTGGTGATTTGCGATAACCGTCTGGTGATGCGCCCTTATGGCGAGGTGTTCCTCAATAGCCTGCCGCCTACGCCGCGTACCCGCGATCTGAAACAGGCCATCGCCTTCCTGCAGGCCGCCGATACGTCGGCCACGTGAAAGATGAAGGGCTTACGGGGCTGTGCTACAATGCGCGCCCTGTATGAAAAACCCAGTTTTATTCCCGCCAGAGGTTGGCATGTCCACGCGAATTTTAGCGATCGATACCGCGACGGAAGCCTGTTCCGTCGCCGTCTGGAATCAAGGCGAAATCCACGCCCTGTTTGAGCTGTGCCCACGCGAGCATACGCAACGAATTTTACCTATGGTGCAGCAGGTGCTGGCGGAATCCGGTCTGGCGCTCAACCAGCTCGATGCGCTGGCCTTCGGCCGCGGCCCCGGCAGTTTTACCGGGGTGCGCATCGGCATCGGCATCGCTCAGGGCCTGGCGCTGGGCGCCGATTTGCCGATGATTGGCATTTCCACGCTGCAAACCATGGCGCAGGGCGCCTGGCGCGTCAGCGGCGCGGCGCGCGTGCTGGCAGCGATCGATGCGCGCATGGGGGAAGTCTACTGGGGGCAGTTCGAACGCCAAGTGGACGGCAGCTGGTTGGAAAGCGAAGGCGAGGCGGTGCTGTCGCCGGCGCAGGCGCTCGAGCGTGCACAGCGTCTGCAGGGCGAATGGGCCCACGTCGGCACCGGCTGGCAAACCTATCCCGACCTGGTCAACGGTTCTACGCTGAGCGTGCGTGACGGCCAAATGCTGCTGCCGCAGGCGCAAGACATGCTGCCGCTGGCGCTGCACGCCTGGCAACAGGGGTTGGCGGTGGCGGTGGAAAACGCCGAGCCGACCTATCTTCGCAATGAAGTCACCTGGAAAAAACTGCCGGGCCGCGAGTAATCGCGGCGTATTGTGCTGTTGTTGATGCCGGGCGATGAAGGCCTGCAACTTGAACGACGAAACGCGGTCAAAGTTACAGGCATTTCAGGAGATTGCGACCATGTTAATCCGCACTGCAAGTAAAAAGCTGTCGCTGCTGGCCGTCGCCTGCGGCGCGCTGGTTCTGACCGGGTGCGTCACCGTACCGGATGCGATCAAAGGCTCCAGCCCTTCGCCGGTGACTCAGCTTTCCTCGGTACAAAATGCACCGAACCTGTTTACTGGCGCGGAAGCCCGCTTCGGCGGCACTGTGGTGAACGTCGCCAACGAACAAGGGCGTACGCTGCTGGAGATCGCGGCGGTGCCGCTCGACAGCGGTGCGCGGCCGATACTGGGTGAACCGTCGAACGGCCGCTTGCTGGCCACGGTGAACGGCTTCCTCGAACCGGTCGATTTCAAAGGCCAACTGGTGACCGTCGTCGGCCCTATCACCGGCCTGAAAGAGGGGCGGATCGGCATGACGCCATATCGTTTCGTAACGATGAACGTGACCGGTTTCAAGCGCTGGCATCTGGTGCAGCAGGTGGTGATGCCGCCTGCGCCGATGGGCCCTTGGGGCTGGCGCGGTGGTCCGTGGGGGCCCGGCTGGGGCGCAGGCTATGGCTGGTACAACCCCGGTCCGGCACAGGTGCAAACCATCGTAACCGAGTAGCATACGCTTGATGTGAACATATTTGACAGGGCGGCTCAGGCCGCCCTTTTGCTTTTTGGGATAGGGAATATCCGACAATTAGTGACGTACATCGCAACCTGAATAATGTTTAAAACCCGAACTGGTCTGCTGAGTTAAAATATTGTTATGGTTAGGCTGCGAGTTTGAGGGCTGCGATGATAATTAGTAATGATTTCAGGAGTAATACCTTGGATAAGGTCTGGTTAAAACGGTATCCGGCAGATGTGCCCGCAGAGATTGATGCCGATCGCTATTCGTCGTTGATCGAAATGTTTGAGCATGCCGTGCAGCGTTATGCCGATCAGCCCGCCTTTATCAACATGGGCGAGGTGATGACCTTCCGCAAACTGGAAGAACGCAGCCGGGCTTTCGCGGCTTACCTGCAAAATGAACTGGGCCTGAAGAAGGGCGACCGTGTCGCGCTGATGATGCCTAACCTGTTGCAATACCCCATCGCTCTGTTCGGCATTCTGCGTGCCGGCATGGTGGTGGTCAACGTCAACCCGTTGTATACCCCGCGCGAGCTGGAGCACCAGTTGAACGATAGCGGGGCCAGCGCCATCGTTATCGTTTCCAACTTTGCCCATACGCTGGAAAAAGTGGTGTTCAACACCCAGGTCAAACACGTGATCCTGACGCGCATGGGCGACCAGCTTTCGGCCGCCAAAGGCACGCTGGTCAACTTCGTGGTCAAATACGTCAAGCGCCTGGTGCCCAAATACAACCTGCCGGACGCCATTTCCTTCCGCAGCGCGCTGCAGCGCGGCCGCCGTCTGCAATATGTAAAACCGGACATCATTAATAGCGATTTGGCTTTCCTGCAATACACCGGCGGCACCACCGGCGTGGCGAAGGGCGCGATGCTGACGCACCGTAACATGCAGGCCAACCTTGAGCAGGCCAAGGCCGCCTATTCGCCGCTGTTCCGTGAAGGGCAGGAGCTGGTGGTGACGGCGCTGCCGCTATACCACATTTTCGCGCTGACGGTGAACTGCCTGCTGTTTATCGATCTGGGCGGGCGTAATTTGCTGATCACCAACCCGCGTGACATTCCGGGTCTGGTGAAGGAGCTGGGTAAATATCCGTTCACCGCCATGAGCGGGGTGAATACGCTGTTCAACGCGTTGCTGAACAACGAAGAGTTCCACAAACTCGATTTCTCTACGCTGCGTTTCTCGGTCGGCGGCGGTATGTCGGTGCAAAAAGCGGTGGCCGAGAAGTGGGAGAAAACCACCGGTAAACACCTGCTGGAAGGCTATGGTCTGACCGAGTGCGCGCCGCTGGTGGCCGGTAACCCTTACGATCTGAAACACTACAGCGGCAGCATCGGCCTGCCGGTGCCGTCGACGGACATTCGGTTGGTGGACGACAACGGCCATGACGTGCCGCCGGGCGAACCGGGCGAACTGTGGGTCAAAGGGCCGCAAGTTATGTTAGGCTATTGGCAGCGCCCGGAAGCCACCGATGAAGTGCTTAAAGATGGCTGGCTGGCGACCGGCGATGTGGTGACCGTGGACGATCAGGGATTTGTGCGCATCGTCGACCGCAAGAAAGACATGATCCTGGTCTCGGGTTTCAACGTGTATCCGAACGAGATTGAAGATGTGGTCAGCCAGCACCCGAAAGTGCTGGAATGTGCGGCAATCGGCGTGCCCAGCGAGGCCTCCGGTGAAACGGTGAAGATCTGCGTGGTGAAGAAAGACGCCTCGCTGACCAAGGAAGAGCTGTTGACCCATTGCCGTCGCCACCTGACCGGGTATAAAGTGCCTAAAATTGTTGAGTTCCGCGATGAACTGCCGAAGTCGAACGTCGGCAAGATTTTGCGGCGAGAACTGCGCGATGAGCTAAAAACGCCGAAGCCGGCCGATGCCGCCTAGGTGTCGCTTTCGCGTCTGACTATCAACAACGCCGGTGAATGCCGGCGTTGTTGTGTTTGAATCCTACAAGAGAATGATGTTTTGAATTATCAGTTGATCACTACCGATGCCGGATTGCAGCAGGTCTGCGAGCAGGCGAGAAAGCATGCCCAGATTGCGCTGGACACCGAGTTTGTCAGAACGCGCACCTACTATCCTCAGCTGGGCCTGATCCAGCTCTACGACGGTGAACAACTCTCCCTCATCGATCCTCTGCCGATCAAGCAATGGCAGCCGTTTGTCGACCTGCTGGCCGACACCGCCGTGGTGAAGTTCCTGCATGCCGGCAGTGAAGATCTTGAAGTGTTTCTCAACGCCTTTAAAACGCTGCCGACGCCGATGATCGATACCCAGATCCTGGCGGCCTTTACCGGTCGGCCGCTCTCCTGCGGTTTTGCGACGCTGGTGGCGGAGTACATGAAGGTTGAACTGGACAAGAGCGAGTCGCGCACCGACTGGCTGGCGCGCCCGCTGACTGAAAGACAGTGCGTGTATGCGGCCGCCGACGTGTTCTACCTGCTGCCGATGGCCAAACAGCTGGTGCAGGAGACCGAAGAGGCCGGCTGGACTGCTGCGGCCCATAACGAGTGCCTGCTGCTGTGCCAACGCCGTAGCGAGACGCTGGCGCCGGAAGTGGCCTATCGCGAAATCAGCAATGCCTGGCAGCTGCGCCCGCGTCAGCTCGGCTGTTTGCAGAAGTTGGCAGAATGGCGGTTGCGCCAGGCGCGCGAGCGCGATCTGGCGGTGAACTTCGTGGTGCGTGAGGAGAACCTATGGCAGGTGGCGCGCTATATGCCGTCTTCGCTCGGAGAACTGGATTCTCTGGGGCTGAGCGGGCCGGAGATCCGTTATCACGGCAAAACGCTGCTGGCGCTGGTGGCCGAAGCCGAAGCGCTGGAGGAGTCCGAGTTGCCCGCGCCATTGGCTAACCTTATCGATCAGCCGGGCTACAAGAAGGTGTTTAAGGACATCAAGGCCGCTATCGCTACCGTCAGCGAGCAAAGCGGGTTGAGCAGCGAGCTGCTCGCATCCCGTCGCCAAATTAACCAATTGTTGAACTGGCATTGGAAACTGAAGGACGGCGAGAGTCGCCCTGAATTAATCAGCGGCTGGCGCGGCGATTTATTAATGGCGCCGTTGCAGGACATCCTGAAAGATTATTAATCGCTGGTTATCACCAGGGCAGGGTAGGGAAACTCTGCTCGGGTGAATATAGGCAGGAAATAATGCGTTGAAGGTAAATCTGGCCAGAATTTACTTTAAACGAGGTGGCGGCAAAGTTAATTGGGAATTGTCCCAAAGGGAAAAATCAATTTTTTGCTGCCGATAATGCTTAATAACTGGATATACATACAGTTACCCCCTGCATAAAATATACAGGGGGTAATTAATGCGTCGCAATCATTTAGCTGCTTCTTCCGATTCCGGTAATGTCACGTTAAGTTCAAGTACCGAAATATCGTCCCCTTTCTGCTCGAACTGCACATGCAGCATTTCAGGATCGATCTGAATGTATTTACAAATAACCGCCAGAATATCGCGTTTCAGATCAGGCAGATACGGGGGCTCACTGTCCCCGCGACGACGCTCTGCGACGATAATCTGCAGCCGTTCCTTGGCTATATTGGCTGTCTGTTTTTTGCGGGACAGAAAGAAGTCTAATAAGGCCATGGTTTATCCCCCAAAAAGGCGTTTCAGGAAACCCTTCTTCTCTTCTTCAATGAAGCGGAATGGGCGTTCTTCCCCCAACAAGCGGCAAACGGTATCGTCGTACGCCTTACCGGCGTCTGACTCGGCATCCAGAATGACAGGCTCACCCTGGTTGGAAGCGCGCAGCACGGACTGGTCTTCCGGGATCACACCCACCAGCGGAATGCGCAGAATTTCAAGCACGTCTTCCATGCTCAGCATGTCGCCACGGCTGACGCGGCCCGGGTTGTAACGGGTCAGCAGCAGGTGTTCCTTGATTGGCGATTCGCCTTTCTCGGCGCGGCGTGACTTGGAAGAGAGGATACCCAGGATACGGTCAGAGTCGCGTACCGAAGACACTTCCGGGTTGGTGGTGATGATAGCTTCGTCGGCGAAATACAGCGCCATCAGCGCACCGGTTTCGATACCGGCCGGTGAATCGCACACCACGAAGTCAAAATCCATCTCGCCGAGATCGTTGAGGATTTTTTCAACGCCTTCGCGGGTCAACGCGTCTTTGTCGCGCGTCTGCGAAGCCGGCAGGATATAGAGGTTTTCAGTGCGTTTGTCTTTGATCAACGCCTGATTCAGCGTGGCATCGCCCTGAATCACGTTCACGAAATCATACACTACCCGACGTTCGCAGCCCATAATCAGGTCAAGATTACGCAGGCCGATATCGAAATCGATCACGACGGTTTTCTTGCCTTTCTGGGCCAGGCCGGTAGCGATGGCCGCGCTCGAAGTGGTCTTGCCAACGCCCCCTTTACCCGATGTAACAACAATAATGCGTGCCATGAAATGGATTCCTTGTCAAAAGGGCTTAATTTAAAGGTTGTATGGTTAAAGCGTTATCCAACAGGCTGAGTCGTACGGCCTGCCCGACGTAATCGGACGGGATTTGGTCGCTCAACCAGTACTGCCCTGCGATAGAGACTAGCTCAGCCGCCAGGTGGGTGCAAAAAATCTGACATTGCGTGTCGCCTGACGCGCCTGCCAGTGCGCGACCGCGCATCATGCCGTAGACATGAATATTGCCATCGGCAATCAATTCGGCGCCGGCGCTGACGCTGCTGGTCACGATAAGATCGCAGTTGCGGGCGTAAATCTGTTGGCCGGAACGGACAGGCGTACTGATGATGCGCGTTTTGGCGGGGGCGTTATCCGCCACCACGGGCGCAGGTGCAGGCTCCGGCGCAGCCATCTTCTGGCCTTTGCCTTCGCTCAGCAGCGGCAGCCCGGCACGGGCTATCGCGCGCTTTTGACGCTCATCTCTGCAACCGCTGATACCCACAACGCGCAGGCCTGCTGCCGCGACAGCCTGTTGAAGTTCTTTCCAGTTCGCATCGCCTTCCAGCGTTGCGACGTTGATAACAACAGGGGCGTTTTTCAGAAAAGCGGGCGCTTGCTCAACTTTTTCCTGTAACGCCTGACGTATTACCTCGGGCTGTGAATTATGCAAATGAACAACCGATAGGGTAAAACTGCTGCCTTTTAGCTCAATTGGCGATTGTGACATCTATCCTGACTCAGTCTCAGCAACTTTAAATCCCCGGAATACCACTCGGGGTGCGATATTCCGATGTACTATAAGCATGTTATAGTCAGAGTTATATCCAGGCAAGACGCTCCCTCAATTAAATAGAGTTAAAAAAATGCTTTGTGTGATCTATAGAAGCCCGAAACGCGATCAAACTTATCTTTATGTCGAAAAAAAAGACGATTTCTCTCGTGTGCCGGAAGCGCTGATGAAAAGTTTCGGTGTACCGCAATTCGCCATGATGCTGTCGCTCGATGAGCGCAAGAAATTGGCCTCGGCGGATATCGAAAAGGTGAAGCAGGCGTTGAAAGACGAAGGCTATTACCTGCAGTTCCCGCCGCCGGTAGAAAACCTGCTCAACCAGCATCTGGCGGGCGACAAGGCCTGAGACAGTTGCCACGGCCAGGGGAGGCGCGATGACACCTTCGGCAAGAAGAATTGTATTGGCCGCCTGGCTGACGTTGGGCGGGGTGCTGATGCCGGGCGCAGCGCAGGCGGCGCAGGAGACGACGCTGGCGACGAGCGGCCGGGATCCGGCGCAGTTCCCGGCGTATGTCGAACAGCTCAAGCGCCGGGCGCGGGAGCAGGGCATCAGTCAGGCCACCCTCGACCGCGCCTTTGCGCAAATCCATTTCGTCGATCGGGTGATCAAGGCCGATCGCAATCAGCCGGAGCAGAAGGTAACCCTGGACGACTATCTGCGGCGGGTGATGACGCCCGTTAAAGTGCGCCAGGGGCGCGAACTGTACCGGCAGCGCCACGCGCAATGGACGCGCGCCGGCGAGCGCTACCGGGTGCCGGGGCGCTATATCATCGCGCTGTGGGGCATGGAGAGCGCCTACGGCAAGATTCAGGGGCGGGAAGATGTGGTGTCCGCGCTGGCGACGCTGGCGTTTGAAGGGCGCCGCGAAGCCTTTTTCAGCCAGGAGCTGATGGCGGCACTGCAGATAGTCGAGCAGGGGCACGTCGGCGATACACCGCTGAAAGGTTCCTGGGCCGGCGCGATGGGGCAATGCCAGTTTATGCCGAGCTCTTTCCTGCGCTATGCGGCGGACGGTGACGGTGACGGGCGCATCGATATCTGGAACAACATTGATGATGTCTTCGCGTCTACGGCCAGTTATTTGTCCAAAGAGGGCTGGCAGCCCGGCATCGGCTGGGGGCGTGAGGTCAAACTGCCCGCCGGTTTCAATCGGGCCGAGCTGGGGTTGAAAGACGCGCAGGCGCGCAGCGTCAACGCCTGGCAACAACGCGGGGTGCGTCGTGCGGATGGCAGTGCGTTGCCGCATGCCGTTCAGCGCGGTTGGATCATTGCGCCGGATGATCTGCAGGGCCGGACGTTCCTGGTCTATGATAATTTCCGCACCCTCATGCACTGGAATCGCTCTTACTATTTCGCTATCGCCGTGGGTATGATGGCGGACGCGATCGGACATTGATCCGGCACACCAATAATCGGCTTGGCGCGCCAAGCCTCTACAGTTTGGGAGAAGCGGTATGTATCAACATAGAGACTGGCAGGGTTCGCTGCTCGATTTCCCGGTGAACAAGGTGGTTTGCGTCGGCAGTAACTATGCCGATCACATCAAGGAAATGGGTAGCGCGGTTTCCGTCGAGCCGGTGGTATTCATCAAACCGGAAACGGCGCTGTGCGATATTCGTCAGCCGGTGGCCATCCCCAAAGAGTTCGGTGCGGTGCATCATGAGGTGGAGCTGGCGGTACTGATCGGCACGCCGTTGAAACAGGCCAACGAAGACCGCGTTGCGCGGGCGATCGCCGGCTACGGTGTGGCGCTCGATCTGACGTTGCGCGATTTGCAGGCGGGCTTTAAAAAAGCCGGCCAGCCGTGGGAAAAGGCCAAGGCCTTCGACGGTTCCTGCCCGATGTCGGGGTTTATTCCGGTGGCGGAATTCGGCGATCCGCAAAACGCCGAGCTGTCGTTGACCGTCAACGATCAACTGCGCCAGCAGGGCAATACGCGCGACATGATCACGCCGATCCTGCCGCTAATCAGCTATATGAGCCGTTTCTTCACGCTGCGCGCCGGCGACATTATCCTGACCGGCACGCCGCAGGGCGTGGGCCCGATGGCTTCCGGCGATATGCTGAAAATCAGCCTGAACGGCAAAACGCTCAGCACCCGGGTGATCTGATTTCTCCTTGCCGCCGGCGGTGTCGGCGGCAAAGCTTGCATCTTGTGGCTAAAATGTCTATATAGTCCCCCCTCGAACCTGTGCGCAGGTGACTTATCCATTTACCGAAACCGGACGCTAACATGTCACAACTCGCTTTTTGGCAACAGAAAACGCTGGCGGAAATGTCAGAACAAGAGTGGGAATCGCTGTGCGACGGGTGCGGGCAATGCTGTTTGAATAAGCTGATCGACGAAGATACCGACGAGATTTATTTTACCAACGTAGCCTGCAACCAGCTCAACATCAAATCCTGCCAATGCCGTAACTATGAGCGGCGCTTCGAGCTGGAAGAAGACTGCATCAAATTGACGCGCGAGAATCTCACCACCTTCGAGTGGTTGCCGCCGACCTGCGCCTATCGCCTGATCGGTGAAGGCAAGCCGCTGTTCCCCTGGCATCCGCTGCTGAGCGGTTCCAAGGCGGCAATGCACGGCGAGCGCATTACGGTGCGGCATATCGCGGTGCGTGAAAGCGAGGTGGTGGACTGGCAGGACCATATCCTCAACAAGCCGGACTGGGCTAGGTAAAGGCGGGCGCCTGCAGAGCAATACGCGTTTTCATGCAAGAGGGCGGCGTGTTCAGACATGCCGCCCTCTGCGTTATTGAGCTAACCAACGGGTGTGGGGCTCATGGCATAAGCCGCCATTTCACGCTTTTTTGTCGCGGCGATGCCAGTTAGCCAGATTTTTCAGCGGCTGCTTCACATACGGGCTGGCCTTGATCAGGCTGAACAGCAGTTTATTCACCGCCGTACCTACTTTGTCCATTGGCCGGTCGATATCGAGAAACAGCACAGCGCGCAGTTCGTCGGTATCATTGCGAACCTCGTGTTCGTAGGAATCATCAAACAAAATCACCTTGCCTTCATCCCAGTGCAGAATTTGGTCGTCAACGCGGATCCAGAGCTTTTCCCGATCCTTTGGCACGATTAATCCCAAATGCGCGCGCACCACGGCACGAGTCGGGCCTTTGTGGGGGACGATGTGATAGTGCGGCTTAAGGATCGAAAACATGGCGGTGCGCATGCCGGGGATCTCGCTGACCGCCTGTGCGGTCTGCGGGCAAATGGCGCAGTTCTCATCAACCCGCTGCCCGTAGACAAACAGCCCGAAGGTTTTCCAATTATCCCCTTTGGAGATGCGTTGCTGATCCGGTGATATTTGGTGGAACGCGGGGATATCCTCCGGGTGCTCCAGCAACCGATCCAACTCCTCGCGAATGGCAGGCCAACGGGCTTCCAGCGCCGTGACCCAATTAAATTCATGATTACCGATCCGCGGTGTGGTGGAGATCAGCGAATGGCGAGTCTGAAAATCGCCGTTCCAGCGCAGGAATTTTTTCCCTGCTTTGAGCAGCATGCGCCGCAGGAACGGGCGCTGAGACGAAGGGGGCAATGTGGTATCCGGCATAGTATCGTGTCCTTGATGTCATATGATGTGCAGTAGTCAGCCAAAGCCTGGCTCACAGGAAGAAAGGGTGAAAGTCAACACGTCATTCAGCATAGGGAAAGCATCGCGAACGATTTTAATCTTTAATGCGCGAATGGCGTTGATGCTTGGTGCCGGATAGAGGGAAATTCCAACAATTTATTTAAGGCGGGTAAGGGGTTGCGTGATGGGGGATAGGGGAAAAAAGCCCCTGCAAAGATGAGGGGCAAGACACACAACAACACCAGGGAAATCGGTAGTACTCACGTTGCCGATACTATAAGGATTTTATGGGTAAACTTCACCAAAATATTGTGCTCTGAATGTGACAAAGGCGCAGTCGTTCATAAGTAACGGTAATTTATTGATGCTCGAAGGTTGAAAGGAAGGGCCGGTTTTAGCCGCCGGTATTGCAGAAGTTTAATGTTATGTAAATTACGTGCTGAACTGAGCCGGGATGCTTCTTTTCAAACGATAAGTTGGGTAATTTGGCCGCTCTCCCGCAAGTTCGAGAGCATAACAATGAAAATGGTCCGTCTGTTTGCCGTAGCTGGAGCGCTAATCGTGCTCGTTTACTTCCTTACACATACCTGAAATGGGGTTATCTCTGAATTTGACAGTAATACCCTAAAAAAACGGCGCCTGGTGGCGCCGTTTTTTGTTTGTCTGCCGTTCAGCGGCCGAACAGATCGCGGCGGCGTGGGCGGACAAACTGTGCGATCAGTACAATCAGCGCCACCAGCAGATAGGCGCCGAAGATACCAACCAGCCATTGTGGCATTTCCAGCGTCAGGAACTGCCATTGACGCACGGAACAGTCACCGGAAGCGTGGAACACCGCCGGCAACCATTTGTCCAGCGGCAGCCAGGACGGGAAGCTGACGAAGAAATCGCAGGTATTGAATGGCGAAGGATGCAACTGGATCATGGTGTGCTTCCACGCCAGCTGTACGCCTTCCCAGGCGCTGTAGATCCACAGCAAGATCGCCGCGTAGCGCAGCGGGGTTTTCGGCGCGATAGCGCCTACCAACGAGGCGCCGAGGATGCCGAATAGCGCGCAACGCTCGTAAATGCACATCACGCACGGCTGCAGCAGCATAACGTGCTGGAAATAGAGCGCGACCAGTTCCAACACCAACGCTGTCAGGGCCATCAGCAGCCAGGCGCCGCGTCCTTGTGAACAGCGGTTAAAGAATTGCAACATATCTAGATTCTTCCATGCAGTAAGCAATTGAACCGGCAGTGTAAACCAATTCCCCCTCGCTGCCAGCCACTTGGGCCGGTTTCAGCGTAAAAATATCGGTTCACCCTGCCGGCGCCGTCTCAGTGGCTGACGGTGTCGATGGGCGGCAGCGTCAGCCAATGCCACTGCGTCAACAGCTCGGTCGCCGGCTCCAAAGTGAATTGGACGCACAGCAGGCCAACTACCGTCAACACCACCGTATAAGGCAGGGCCATCCAGACCATGCGGCCATACGACAGACGCACCAGCGGCGCCAATGCCGACGTCAGCAGGAACAGAAACGCCGCCTGCCCATTAGGGGTGGCGACCGAGGGCAGGTTGGTGCCGGTATTGATGGCGACCGCCAGCAGCTCGAACTGCTTCAGCCCGATCGCGCCGGTTTCCAGCGCGGTGCGCGCCTCGTTGATGTAAACGGTGCCGACGAACACGTTGTCGGAAACCGACGACAGCAGGCCGTTGAACAGGTAGAACAGCGAAAGCTGAGAGGAGGGCTCGGCGCGCAGCACAAACTGGATCACCGGGCTGAACAGGTGCTGTTCGATGATCACTGCGACCACGGTGAAGAACACCGTCAGCAGAGCGGTGAATGGCAGCGCTTCCTGGAACGCTTTGCCGATGGCGTGCTCGTCATTCACGCCGCACAGGGAGGTGGCGAGAACGATGACCGACAGGCCGATCAGCCCAACTTCTGCCAGATGGAAGGCCAACGCCAGCACCAGCCAAACGCCGATCAGCGCCTGCATCACCAATTTAAGCCGTTCTTGTTTGCTACGGCCTGCGCTGGCCTTGCGGTCATACTCTTTCAGCACGTCGCGCACCGCTCCCGGCAATTGCGCGCCGTAGCCAAACAGGCGAAAACATTCTACCAGCCAACACACCAGCAGGCCGCACACCAACACCGGCAGCGTGACCGGCGCCATACGCAGGAAGAAATCGATAAAACCCCAGCCCGCGTTTTTGGCGATAATCAGGTTTTGCGGCTCGCCCACCATGGTCATGACCCCGCCGAGCGCGGTGCCGACGCCGGCGTGCATCAGCAGGCTGCGCAGAAAGGCGCGGAATTGCTCCAGCGTCTGTTTGCGCTCTTCGCCGGTAAAATCACTGTCATCGCCAATGTCGCCGTCAGGGCGGTTTGACGTCACGTTGTGATAGATGGAATAGAAACCGGTGGCCACGCTGATCACTACCGCCACGACCGTCAGCGCGTCGAGGAAGGCAGAAAGGAAGGCGGCGGCCAGGCAAAACGCCAGCGACAGCAGCGTTTTCGAACGGATGTTGAGCAGCAGCTTGGTGAACACGAACAGCAGCAGCTGCTTCATAAAGTAGATGCCTGCCACCATAAAGATCAGCAGCAGCAACACTTCCAGATTATGTTCGATTTCCTGCGAAACCTGCGCCGGGCTGGTCATGCCGATGGCCACGGCCTCTAGCGCCAGCAGGCCGCCCGGCAGCAACGGGTAGCATTTCAGTGCCATCGCCAGGGTAAAGATGAACTCGACCACCAGCAGCCAACCCGCAATAAACGGGCTGGCGAAAAAGAACACCAGGGGGTTGATCGCCAGAAAAATGAGAATGGTCAGTTTGTACCAGTCGGGAGATTGCCCCAGAAAATTTTTGAGCAGGGCGCTGCGCAGGGTTGTTTCCATTGTCCTCTATGCATCCTTAATCAGTCGTAGCACGTACCCTAACAATGCGGTGGGGGCGTGTGCAACCGGAGCTTGTTTTACGGCGGCAAATTTCCTTCGGCCGGTGTTTTTGCGCGTTTTTTGCCACTTTATGCACACTTTCGTTTATTGTTTTTCGCTCACGCTATGTCATGTCAGCACGATCTGGTATGATGAGCTGATTACTTTTACTGATTTTATCGTCGCAACGGAACGTCAAACACATGGTCATAAAGGCGCAGAGTCCTGCCGGTTTCGCGGAAGAGTACATTATTGAGAGTATTTGGAATAATCGCTTCCCCCCTGGCTCTATTTTGCCCGCGGAGCGTGAGCTTTCGGAGTTGATTGGCGTCACGCGCACTACGTTACGTGAAGTGTTGCAACGTCTGGCCCGCGATGGTTGGTTGACCATTCAGCATGGCAAACCGACCAAAGTGAACAATTTCTGGGAAACGTCCGGCCTCAATATCCTTGAGACCGTAGCCCGTCTCGATCACAAAAGTGTCCCGCAGCTGATCGATAACCTGCTGTCCGTGCGCACCAATATCGCGTCGATCTTTATTCGCGCCGCGGTGCGCAATCATCCGGAACAGGCCCAGGAAGTGCTGGCGAAAGCCGCCGAGGTAGAAGATCAGGCAGACGCGTTCAATCTGCTCGATTACGAGATCTTCCGTGGTTTGGCGTTCGCTTCTGGCAACCCGATCTACGGCTTGATTTTCAACGGCCTGAAAGGGCTGTACACCCGCGTGGGCCGTTACTACTTCTCCAACCCGGAAGCGCGCAAGCTGGCGCTGACCTTCTACAGCAAGCTGTCCACGCTGTGCCATGAGAAGCTGTACGACCAGGTGATGGACACCGTGCGCAACTACGGTAAAGACAGCGGGGCGATTTGGCAGAGC
The DNA here is from genome assembly GCF_008011855.1 of Serratia bockelmannii. Lineage (GTDB taxonomy): Bacteria > Pseudomonadota > Gammaproteobacteria > Enterobacterales > Enterobacteriaceae > Serratia > Serratia bockelmannii. The sequence continues at coordinate 547,345 of NZ_VOUX01000033.1, read as the reverse complement.
ATGCAGGGCACCATGCCGAGCGATCTGACCGAAGCGCGTCGCTGATTGCGTATTAATGAAATTAAGAAAGGGCGCCATTTTGGCGCCCTTTGTCGTTATGGCGGATTACAGCGGCGTTGGTCGCGGCGGGCACCGATCGAGCAGCTCCACGCTGCCGTCTTCGTTTTGCTGTTCTAGGATCACGTCGAAGCCCCACAGGCGGTGCAGGTGCTTCAACACGTCGCGACGGCTTTTATCCAACGGCGCACGCTCCTGTGGGATATAACGCAATGTTAGCGAGCGGTCGCCGCGCAGGTCCACGTTCCAGATCTGAATGTTCGGCTCGTGATTGCTCAGGTTGTATTGTGCAGACAGCTCCTGACGGATCGCCCGGTAGCCGGCCTCGTTGTGGATCGCGGCAATTTCCAGATAGTTGTTGCGATCGTCGTCCAGCACGGTGAACAAGCGGAAGTCGCGCATCACTTTGGGCGACAGGAACTGGCTGATAAAGCTCTCGTCCTTGAAGTCGCGCATGGCGAAGTGCAGTGTCTCCAACCAGTCTTTTCCGGCGATGTCCGGGAACCAGTAGCGGTCTTCCTCGGTCGGTGATTGGCAGATGCGCTTGATGTCCTGGAACATGGCGAAGCCCAGTGCATAAGGGTTGATGCCGTTATAGTACGGGCTGTTGTAAGGCGGCTGATACACCACGTTGGTGTGGCTGTGTAAAAACTCCAGCATAAACCGCTCGGTCACACGGCCCTCGTCGTACAAATGGTTGAGGATGGTGTAGTGCCAGAAGGTGGCCCAGCCCTCGTTCATCACCTGAGTCTGTTTTTGCGGGTAGAAATACTGGCTGACTTTGCGCACGATGCGTAACACCTCACGCTGCCAAGGTTCCAGTAGCGGTGCGTTCTTCTCGATAAAATAGAGGATATTTTCCTGCGGTTCGCTTGGATAGCGACGAGCCTGCTCCGGCGACTCTTCGCGCTCGACGCGTGGCAGGGTCTTCCACAGCGTGTTCACCTGGCTTTGCAGATATTCTTCGCGGCTTTTCTGGCGCGCTTTCTCTTCCACCAAGGAGATTTTCTGCGGGCGTTTGTACCTGTCGACGCCGTAGCTCATCAGTGCGTGGCAGGAGTCCAGCAACCGTTCCACTTCTTCTACGCCGTAGCGTTCTTCGCACTGGCTGATGTAGTGACGGGCGAACAACAGATAATCGACGATGGAACTGGCGTCGGTCCAGCTGCGGAACAGATAGTTATTCTTGAAGAACGAGTTGTGGCCATAGCAGGCGTGTGCCATCACCAGCGCCTGCATGGTGATGGTGTTCTCCTCCATCAGGTAGGCGATGCAGGGATTGGAGTTGATGACGATTTCATACGCCAGCCCTTGCTGGCCCTGTTTGTAGCGCTGTTCGGTTTCGATGAACTTCTTGCCGAAGGACCAATGGGTATAGTTGATCGGCATGCCGACGCTCGAATAGGCGTCCATCATCTGCTCGGAGGTGATCACCTCGATCTGATGGGGGTAGGTGTCGAGCCGGTAATGCTTGGCGACGCGGTCGATCTGCTCCAAATACACCTGCAGCAGTTCGAACGTCCAGTCCGGTCCATCGCTCAGACGTTTATCATCCTTAACCTTTTCATGTGTTGAAGTAGTCATCAGCGCACCCTCATTATTCACGGGTCTTGCTCAAACGGCAGACCCTGTAACAAGCATAGTTCAAGTCATAATTAATCATTGCAAATCAGTGAAATAAAAATGCCGGTACGCAAAGGCGCGAACGGCGCTCAATTCGACGCCCGTCCTGGCAGAAGGCGGCACAGCACCGCGCGTCTTCTCCGAGTATAGCCCTGCGGCAAGGGCGTGCAACACATGCCTGTTGTACGACAGGGATTGAAAGTTGTTATGTTATATTGTAACTTTTCATTTTCTCAATAACGGACAAGGAGCGCATTTTGGCGAGGCATTTTGGCAAAGTGGCGGTGGCGCTGGCAGCGCTGTTTATCAGCGGGCAGGCGTTTGCCCACGGGCATCATTCACATGGCAAGCCGCTGACGGAAGTGGAAAAAAAGGCCGAGGCGGGCGTGTTCGACGATAAGGACGTCAAAGATCGCGACCTGGCGGATTGGGAGGGTGTGTGGCAATCCGTGTACCCTTACCTGCTCAATGGGGATCTCGATCCGGTGTTCAAGAAGAAAGCGGCGCAGGATAAGAGCAAGACCTTCGCAGAAGTGAAGGCGTATTACCGTAAAGGGTACGCCACCGATGTGGATACCATCGGTATTGAAAACGGCGTCATGGAGTTTCACCGCGGCGACCAAGCCAGCGCTTGTCAGTATAAGTACGCCGGGCATAAGATCCTGACCTATGTCTCTGGTAAAAAGGGCGTGCGTTATCTGTTCGAATGCCAGGAAGCCGGCAGCGTGGCGCCGAAATTCGTGCAGTTCAGCGATCACATTATCGGCCCGCGCAAATCGGCGCATTTCCATATCTTTATGGGCAACACCTCGCAGGAAGCGTTGCTGAAAGAAATGGATAACTGGCCGACTTACTACCCATTCCAACTGCAGACCAAAGAAGTCGTGGACGAGATGCTGCATCATTGATGCCCCCCGCTCCCGCGACCCCAAGCCCGCTTAGGTGGGCTTGTCCTCAGTCAAACGGTCTGACTTGCAGATAATCGTCCGTCACTTCCATTTCAAACAGCGTTTTATCCGCCAGCAAGGTCGCACGCATTCGTTCCCGGGCTTGCCGGTAGCGTTCATCCAACTGAATATCACCGGCGCTTTCCCATGCGACTCGGCTTGGCCATTGCGCATAGCCGATAAACTGCCCGCTCACATCCTGATGCAGGCGCGAGCCCAGGCTGCCGCGCTGCAGATAGATACCTTGGGTCAATTCAAGCCAGGCCTGGCGAAAGGCGTGTTCGTGCCCGGTTTTGACTGAAAATTGGTAGATGGCGATGAACATAAGGCGTTCTCCACGATAGCGACAGTGTGAACTTTAGGCGTTGCTTCTGGCGTTAACGTTCATATCGTGCTGCAGCGTTAATGTAAACGGGCGGGCTAAGGGCTCGGGTGTTTTATTCCAGCACTGAAAGCAAGGTTAACGGTAGCTGTAATTTTACGCGATTTTTCTGCTGCGGAGGGAGGGGGCTCTCTTTGTTTGTTATGTTGGAATTTTTTATTTTATTGGTTTTTTGTTCTGCTTATGTATTGGCTGGTATTTTTATATTCTGTTAAATCAATGTTGCTTATTACGCCTTTTTTGATTGCTATCATTGATAGCATTGCTATCTATTCAGCGGCGGTTTGACGCCATAGGCCCCTCTAAACCGCATCTTATCGCTATTTTCAGGTGGCTATTGCAAATGCATGACCTATCGACGATAAATTAATTGTGAATATTGTCACGTTTGATGACGAAGTTGTTGGACGGATTTTTTCACTGAGTTAATTTCCTGTGAGCAGAAGATTATGCTTTGTGAAGCCTTAGGCTGGAGTCAGCGATGCGAGTGGTAATTTTAGGTAGTGGAGTGGTGGGCGTAGCCAGTGCCTGGTATTTGGCGAAGGCGGGGCATGAGGTGACGGTGATCGATCGTCAGCCAGGCCCCGCACTGGAAACCAGCGCTGCGAACGCTGGGCAGATCTCACCGGGCTATGCCGCACCCTGGGCGGCGCCGGGTGTGCCGCTTAAGGCCATCAAGTGGATGTTCCAGCGCCATGCGCCGCTGGCCATCCGTCTCGATGGCAGCAGCTTCCAGCTGAACTGGATGTGGCAGATGCTGAAAAACTGCAACACCGAACACTACATGACCAACAAAGGCCGCATGGTACGTCTGGCGGAATACAGCCGCGATTGTATCAAGGCGCTGCGTCAGGAAACCGGTATCCAGTACGAAGGTCGCCAGGGCGGCACGCTGCAGCTGTTCCGCACTCAACAACAGTTCGAAAACGCCGCGAAAGACATTGCGGTATTGGAAGATGCCGGCGTGCCTTACCGATTGCTGGAAGCCGGCCAACTCGGTAGCGTCGAGCCGGCGTTGGCGCAGGTGGCGCACAAGCTGACCGGCGGCCTGCAGTTGCCGAACGACGAGACCGGCGATTGCCAGCTGTTTACGCAACAGTTGGCGAAGATGGCAGAGCAGGCGGGCGTAACCTTCCTGTTCAACCGCGGCGTCGATCGTCTGCTGGTTGAAGGCGACAAGATCGCCGGCGTCCAGTGCGGCGAGGAAGTGTTTAAGGCCGACAGCTATGTGGTGGCGTTCGGCTCGTACTCCACGGCGCTGCTGCGCGGCCTGGTGTCCATTCCGGTTTACCCGCTGAAGGGCTATTCGTTGACCATTCCTATCACCGACGAAGCGGCGGCGCCGTTCTCTACGGTATTGGATGAGACGTATAAAATCGCCATCACGCGTTTTGACCAGCGCATTCGCGTCGGCGGCATGGCGGAGATCGTCGGTTTCAATACCCAGCTGGAGCAAAAACGGCGCGAAACGCTGGAGATGGTGGTGCGCGATCTCTACCCGAACGGCGGCAGAGTGGAAGAGGCGACGTTCTGGACCGGCCTGCGGCCGATGACGCCGGACGGCACGCCAATTGTCGGCCGCACTTCGCTGAAGAACCTGTATCTCAATACCGGGCATGGCACGTTGGGCTGGACGATGGCCTGCGGCTCCGGGCAGTTGTTGTCCGATCTGATGTCCGGCATTACGCCGGCGATCCCTTCCGATGACCTGGCGGTGGCGCGTTACAGCGCCGGGTTTCGCCAGCAACACGCGGTTCCGCTGAACGACGTGCATCCCGCACGTTAATCGTCGACGTTGTCATAGACTTTTCCGGCCACGCGCAGGCGCGCGTGGCCGCTGTACGCTGCCCCAAGGAGAACCGATGCCCCGTCCGATAACCGCCACGATGCATCTCGGCGCGATTGAAAATAACCTGCAGGTGGTGCGCCGTTTCGCTCCCGGCGCCAAAGTTTGGGCGGTGGTCAAGGCCAACGCCTATGGCCACGGCATCAAACACGTTTGGCGCAGCATGGCGCAAACCGACGGCTTCGCCATGCTGGATCTGGCCGAAGCGGTGCTGCTGCGCGAGTCGGGTTGGCAAGGGCCGATTCTTCTGCTGGAGGGATTCTTCCAGCCGCAGGATCTGGCGTTGCTCGACCGTTATCGCCTGACGACGGCGGTGCACAGCGACTGGCAGCTGTCGGCGATCGCCGACGCCACGCTGAACGCGCCGCTCAATGTCTATCTGAAAGTGAACAGCGGCATGAATCGGTTGGGGTTCGCACCCGATCGGCTGCATGAGGTGTGGCGCAGGGCGCAGGCGGTTGCCAATATCGGCGAGCTTACGCTGATGAGCCATTTCGCCACCGCCGACGGCCCGGAAGGCGTGGCCCAGCAGATGGCCACTATCGAGGCAGCGGCAGTCGATATACCGTTGCCGCGCTGCCTGGCCAACTCGGCCGCCACGCTGTGGCACCCTTCGACCCACGGCAGTTGGGTCCGCCCTGGGATTGTTCTCTATGGCGCTTCGCCGAGCGGTTGCTGGAATGATGTTGCGGGGACGGGGCTGCAGCCGGCGATGACGCTGAGCAGCGAGATCATCGGCATTCAGCAACTGAAGTCTGGCGATCGCGTGGGGTACGGCGGCCGTTACAGCGCCGCCGGCACGCAGCGTATCGGCGTGGTGGCCTGCGGTTACGCCGACGGCTATCCGCGTCATGCGCCGACCGGTACGCCGGTGTGGGTTGACGGCGTGCTGACGCGCACCCTGGGAACGGTGTCGATGGATATGCTGGCGGTGGATCTGACGCCCTGTCCACAAGTCGAATTGGGCGCCGACGTGGAGCTGTGGGGGAAACGCCTGCCGGTGGACGAGGTGGCCACGGCGGCAGGAACGTTGGGTTATGAGCTGCTGTCGGCGTTAGCGGCGCGGGTGCCGGTAGTCACCGAAGCCTGAGCCGCGGCTCAGGCGACTTTTTTTATCTGCCCTTTAATCTGCTTGCTGAGCCGCCGTGCGTGCAGCGCCAGCAGGCAGCCCGCCAGCATGACCAATGCCAGCGACAACTTCGGCTGCAACGGCAACGCCATCGCCACCAGCCCCAGTGCGGCACCGCCGGCCATCTGTACGAAACCGACCAGCGCGGACGCGACGCCTGCCTCATTGGAGTACGGCTCCAACGCGTAGCTGGTGGCCGGACCCATCACGAACGCCAACCCGGCGCAGGCGCTGGCGACCGGCAGCATATACGCCAGCCAGTGCGCTTGCGCCGCCGCGGGCAGCAGCATGACGCCCAGCAGCAACCCCAGACAGCCCAGCCCCATCAAAATGCCGCCGGTCGCCAGGCAAACCGGACGGCCTACCTTGTGGATGATGCGGTTGGCGAAGAAGCTGACCAGCATGATCCAGAAACCGTTGGCGCCGAACACCAGCGAAAATTGCAGCGGGGTCAGGCCGGCGGTGCCCATTAGCACGTTCGGTGCCAGGGAAACGTAGGTCAGCGCCATGCCCATCGCCCCGGAGTTCACTACCGCAAAGGAAAGGAAACGCCGTTCGCTGAGGATGCGCGCATATTGGCGTACCGGCAGCCCCTTGACCGGGACGGTGTCGGCAGGGCGGGTTTCCGGCAGGCGCAGCGCGATGAGCACCAACACCAGCAGCGCATAACCGACCAGGAACCAGAAAGGAGCTCGCCAGCCGAAGGCTTCGGCGAGCAGGCCGCCGAGCAGCGGCGCCAGCGCGGGGATGATGTTCAGCGTGCCATTGAGAAAGCCGAAGGCGCGGGCAGCGTCGTCACCATTCAGGCGGTCGCGCACGCCGCTGAAGGCGACGACGGCGGTGCAGCAAACCGCCACCCCTTGCAGCAGACGCGAAGCGATGAAAAGCGTCGGGCTGGTAGCCAGCGCCGCCATCGCGGCGCCGATCATGTAGAGGATAATGCCGGCCAGCGCCACCGGCTTGCGGCCATAGTTATCCACCAGCGGGCCGGCGATGACCTGGCCGAGGCCGAGCACCAGAATAAACAGTGAAATGGTGGATTGGATCAGCGCTTCGCTGCTGCCCAGGCCGACGGCAATGGCGGGAATGGTCGGCAGGTAAAGATCGATGCCTAATGGGCCGAGCAGCACCAGGCTGAGAAGCATAAACAGAAACTTTTGCATAACAGGAAAGGCACGTCCGAGTGACAAAGAGGGCTAGAGTAGAGACTCCGGCGACAAATGAAAAGGGGCAAAGCGGGTCAGCGCTACGCCCCCTGGCGGTAATAGAGCGCCGAGACGGCATCGGCCACGTAACGGGCCTGGTGGCGAGCATCATCCAACGCACGGTGCGGCATGCCTTCGAACGGGCGTGTCTTTTTGGGGTTAAAGCCGTGAAGTTCTGCCAACGTGATCACCGTGCGCACGTCCTGAGTATCCCAGAATTTCCACGGGCAGGGCATTTCCAGCTGCTGGAAGGCGTGTTCGAGGATCGCACAGTCGAACTCTTTGCCGTTGCCCCAGACTTTCACCGTATCGGTGCTGTTCATATGGATAAAGCGGCTGAGGCTGCTCAACACGCGTTTCAGGCTCTCGGTGCCGCCGAAGGCCTGTTTGCGCGCTTCGTCGGACTGTTTCGCCCACCAGGCAACCGTATCCAGGCTGATGGTACGGCCCGGTTGCTCTTTCTGGCAACTGACGGCGGCTTCGAATTCGGCGCCCAGTTCCCCGGTTTGGGGATCGAAAAACACCGCCGCAACCACCAGAATGACGGCGCTGGGTTTTGTGTCCAGGGTTTCAATGTCTAACATCAGATGGTGCATCGGCGTTTCCGGTGGTAGGCGTGGTGGCTTAATATTACTACAGAACGTGCGCCGATGCGGGCCGATGCGCACATGAAATCCTTTTAAAGCGCCGCGTTCAGGTTATGATGCTCGGGATACTCTTATCAGGTTGGTCGTTATCGGTGAGAACGCTTATCTTTATTCTGTGCATGGTCGGCTACTTGCTGTTGCTGGGCTACCTTAGCATGTTCGTCACGGACAAGATCTGTGAGAAGGCGGGCAACTTCACTAAAATATGCCGCGTCGTAGACATTTCCGAACCTCATATCCCTAAGTAGCAGTCTGTTTACCCCAGATAGTCGGTGGTAATCAACGGGGTCAGGATGGCCGCCAGCGCCATGAGCGCTCCCCATTGCCGCCAGCCCAGCCGCGCCAGCCAGTCATGTCGCTGCGGCGGCGTGGCCAACTGCCCGACGGCCACGCCGCCGGTCAGCAGCAGCGTCAGAATCAGCAGCACCAGGCCGCGGCTCACCAGCGTGAACTCGACATGCAGCACATTGGCGTAATAGAGGCGCATCAGAATAAAATAGCTCAGCAAGATCCAGGCGAAAACGACGTTCTTCCTGAGTACCTGCTGCAGCATCAACGCGATGAACAGGCTGTGAAAAAGCGACAGTAGCGGGGCCTCGATCGGATGCCGAACGCAGACGTTGTAGACCGCCATGTAAATGTTGAAAACCAGCAGGATATAGATCACGTAAATATACCAGCCGTAGATGACTTTGAGCTTTTTCGGGTTCGGCGGCAGGGAGAGTGCGTCCGGTTTCATTAATGCCTCCTGATGATGCCATGCAAACGCTGCGGTTGAAGACGACGCGGCGACATCGTAATTTTAAATCCACTGGGTATATATCACCCGTGCGCTAAATGACAATTAAACGCATGAACGGCTTTATTTCCGCGTTGACCTGGAACTCTTTGGCGCTTGCGGGGTCGATTAGCGTGCGAATGTCTGGCGGTTTTCCCACCACAATGGAAGACGTAATACATTGATATGAGAGATTATAAAAACACTTCTGGCACAAAAATCCTGCTGCTGTTCAGCCTGACATTTTACACACTGTTGCCACCGTTGTTGACGACGGCCGTGTTCAACCGTTTCAATCTTAATCCGTTCGCGATCGTCAAATTTTTTCACTTTAACCCGTTTTTGGCCGATCGGGGCATACCCAGCTATCAGACTTTCTTCTATTTGCTGATGCTATGGTTGGGGTTCAATGTTTTGCTCTGGCTGCTGGTGTGGGGGGGAGGGCGACTGTATCAGCGCTGGCGAGCGCCGCGCGGCTGATAGTTTTCCAAAGGGAAAAAGTTGCGTGGGGAAATGACTTTACATTCAATAATGAGACGTATTATCATTTGTTTCGCCGGTGAGGGGAAAAGGGTTGTCTCCTTCTGTGCCCCCCGATCCGGCACGACATTGCTCACATTGCTTCCAGTTTTCATGCCAGCCTTGCGCTGGCGTTTTTTTATCCCTCGCCCAAAACCACGACGTCGGTGGTCAGCCTCATTTCATTAACACGATTACTTAAAAGCCACCGCGCGGCATGGGGGGCGTTAGAACAGCGAAAACAGCAACACGACCGGCAGGCTCAACGGCCAGGTTAACCCGATGGTCACTGCGCTGATACAGCGAATTTTGACGGTGTCCCGGCTAACCAGGTAGGTGAAAACCATAGAAACTAAAAGACCAATAAAATAACAGTATTGCGTTGCAACCCACAGCGGCGACATGAAACCCGATCCCAATTGTATTTTTACGCGCGAATTCTAGGAGCTTGGCGGGGGATAATCAATGACCAAAGGCCGTTTATTCAAACCTTTATTCATAAGGACGCATAATTCATTTCTATAAAGAACGTGGGGTTATTAACGGCTTTACGTTTATTACCAAAAGAAATCAACAGTATAGTTACCGGTAACATTCTGCGTCAGGCAAGCCATCGTTTTGGAGGAACTCCGCTGAGCAGTAAAAGGGCCTGTGAGGGGGGGAAAAGCGATGAGTCTATAATTCATAAAAATTAATGATGTATTTGCGGCAAAAAGGCTGAGGTGAAGTGCCGTTGTCCGTTCGCGAGCCCTTTAAGCGTCGGTTTTAGCGCATCGTAACGATGCGCCGCTGACGAGTCGGGAAGAGGGATTGTTGTCGTTGTAGGTTTAATGAATGTTAAGACCGTAGACGAACAGCCACGAAAACAGCAGCGCCAGCAGGCATGCCATAAAAACGATGGAGATCATTTCCTTCACAACTTCATTCCTTTTCCCGTGAGTCAAATTTACTTCTCTTTGTTTTTGCGCGAAATTTTAGATCGTCATGGGTAAAAATCCTAGTTTTAATCCCGTTTTTTTCTCTGGCATTGCGGCGTAAGCCGCGTCGATAGGCCGTGGCGACGCCGGAAAAGCAGGGGACGTTAACTCGTCGTAGCTATTGCTGAACGCTGTGGGGCTGACTATATAAAATAGGGACTGTGTGACGTCGAAGGCAGCCAGGCGTGTCTCTTAAGGGGGGCCGTTCATCTGTCTACGGCGCTTTCCTATGAGATGAGGAGTCGGCAATGAGCACAAAACCCACTATCGTGCTGGTACATGGATTCTGGGGCGGCGCCGCGCACTGGAGTAAGGTTATCATCGAGTTGTCACGCAGGGGCTATTCGGCGATTCATGCGGTAGAAATGCCGTTGACCTCGTTGGCTGAGGATGCGGAACGTACGCGTAAGATGGTCGCGCAGCAAGCGGGACCGGTAGTGTTGGTAGGGCACTCTTACGGTGGTGCCGTGATCACGGAAATGGGCAACCAGCCTAACGTGGTTGGCCTGGTCTACATCGCCGCGTTTGCGCCGGATGCCGGTGAAAGTGCCGGCGGTATTACGCAAGCGCATCCTCCTGCGGCAGTCGAGAATTTGACCCCGGACAGCGACGGTTATCTGTGGATCAAAACCGACAAGTTTCACGAAAGCTTTTGCCAGGATCTGACCGCCGACGAGGCGCTGGTGATGGCGGTGGCGCAGAAGGCTCCGCTGGCTGATACCTTTGGTAACACCCTCGGTGAACCTGCCTGGAAACATAAACCGTCATGGTATCAACTCTCCAGCGACGATCGCATGATAGCCCCGGAGAATCAGCGACGTATGGCGCAGCGGCTGCAGCCTAAGAAAGTGATGGTACTCAATGCCAGCCACGCCTCGCTGGTCTCTCACGCCGAGGAGGTGGCGAGTTTGATTGACGAAGCGGCCGGTTCGCAATAAAGCAAGAGCCGAAAGGTTCTTCGGAATAAAAGGTGACAGACTATTCCTCCGCTGCCTATTACGCCGGGCTAAAGAGCCGGCGTAATAGGGGCCCATTAAGGATAAACGCTGATATCGCTATCGATATTAATGATTAACAGCATCATCAGCACGACGGCGGTGGCAATAATGGCGTAGATGTCTGCCTTACGCATATCGCCTTAACGCCCGTTAACCCCGATCATTTCTATTGCCGCACGATGCAGCCTCTGAAAATAATCATCGGGCTGTTTTTCTATCTCCTGGATAAGGCTGGCGAGCAGGTTCTGTTTGGTTATCGGCTTGTTGGCGGTCAGCACCAGAAGCACGTTTTTGCCGAGCAGGCAGCATATTTGCTTATGGTATTCATCAACGTCGTGTTTGTTGAGGCCATAGAGGGTGTAGTCGATCATGATGTTTAACCTGCTGACAGGTAGATGCCCGCCGCAGCGGGCTGAGAAGCCATAGAAAAATAAAATGAGGCAAATTTCGCTTAGGAAAGGTCTTAAGCGATGGGATAACGATAACTGAATGGGAATATTCCTATCAAGCCGTGTGGACGTGGAGGCGAATGTTTAGGAATAACCTCAGAAGAACAAATAATAGAGAGGGTCGTTCTGGGGAACGCGACTTATTATTGACATTGTTATTGTGTAAAAAACAAACACGGATGATGTAAATATAATGCGGAAAAGAAACAGCCGGAAAACGGCGTTTTCCGGCTGTGGTGACATTCACGCGATGTTATTCACACGGTCTGCTTGCGAAACAGTTCGCGGAATACCGGATAGATATCGTCCGGTTCGCGGATATGCTGCATGGCGAAGTTGTCGAACTTCGCCTGCAGATCCTCATATTCACGCCACAGCGTTTGGTGAGCGCGGCGAGTGATCTCTATGTAGCTATAATAACGCACCATCGGCAGGATCTTCTTCGCCAACAGTTCATGGCACAGCGGTGAATCGTCGGCCCAGTTGTCGCCGTCCGAGGCTTGCGCGGCGTAGATATTCCATTGCGCCGGGTCATAACGTTCTTCGACGACGTCGTTCATCAACTTCAGCGCACTGGAGACGATGGTGCCGCCGGTTTCCTGTGAATAGAAGAACTCCTGTTCATCCACCTCTTTTGCCTGGGTGTGATGGCGAATATAGACCACCTCAACGTTTTTGTAGGTTCGGCTCAGGAACAGATAAAGCAGAATGTAAAAACGCTTGGCCATGTCTTTGGTCGCCTGATCCATCGAACCGGACACGTCCATCAGGCAGAACATCACCGCCTGGCTCGAGGGCTCCGGCCGGCGCTCATAGTTTTTGTAGCGCAGGTCGAAGGTATCGATAAACGGCACGCTTTCGATTTTCTTGCGCAGTTCGGCAATTTCTTTGCGCAGCCGCTCCTCTTCCAGCAATTGCACGGGTTCGGTGTTTTCCAACTGGGTCAGCGCGTCTTCCAACTCGTGCAACGCGCGTCTTTTACCGGCGGTCATGGCGGTACGCCGCGCCAGCGAGTTCTGCAGCGAACGCACGACGCTGATGTTGGCCGGCACGCCGTTGGCGGTATAGCCGGCGCGATGGGTTTTGAACTCGGTCAATTGCTTGTACTGATTCTTCTTCAAGTTGGGCAGGGCGAGATCCTCGAACAAAAGATCGAGATACTCATCTTTGGATATCTGGAAGACGAATTCATCCTGGCCCTCACCGTCCTGACTGGCGTTCCCTTGGCCGCCGCCACCGCCTGCGCCGCCCTGAGGCCGCTCAACGCGATCGTTCTGCACGAAGTGGTCATTGCCCGGGTGAACGCGATGGCGAGTGCCGCCGCGCCCCTGATGAAACATCGGTTCGTTGATATCGTCAGTGGGGATGGAGACCGACTCCCCGCTGTCTACGTCGGTGACCGAACGCTTGTTGATGGCTTCGGCAATCGACTGTTTGATTTGCGACTTGTAACGGCGCAAGAAGCGCTGGCGGTTCACCATGCTCTTGTTTTTGCCGTTCAGCCGTCGGTCAATGAAATAGGCCATACTTCCCCCAAACGACGTTGCCAACTTTTCATGTCCCGGTCGCGGCAGCGCAATGTGCCAGCCCCTCCGTGGGCTGCGCTGCAACGTCCATGACTGTGGACATGGCCCTGATAATGCCGCTTACCTGAGGCATTATGAGGATTTTCTGACCCGCAGATACCATTCACACAGCAGGCGCACCTGCTTGCGGGTATAGCCTTTCTCCATCATGCGGTCGACGAAGTCGTCGTGTTTTTTCTGCTCGTCCGTCGACGTTTTGGCGTTGAACGAAATCACCGGCAACAGCTCTTCGGTATTGGAGAACATTTTTTTCTCGATCACGGTGCGCAGCTTCTCGTAGCTGGTCCAGTTCGGATTGCGGCCGTTGTTGTTGGCACGAGCGCGCAGCACGAAGTTCACGATTTCGTTACGGAAATCTTTCGGGTTGCTGATACCGGCCGGTTTTTCAATTTTTTCCAGTTCGGCGTTCAAAGACTCACGATCGAACAGCTGGCCGGTATCGGGATCGCGATACTCCTGATCCTGGATCCAGAAGTCCGCGTAGGTCACATAACGGTCAAAAATGTTCTGTCCGTATTCCGAGTAGGATTCCAGATAGGCGGTCTGGATCTCTTTGCCGATAAACTCGGCGTATTTCGGGATCAGATAGCCTTTCAGGTGTTCCAGGTATTTCTCGGCCAAATCCTGCGGGAACTGTTCGCGTTCGATCTGCTGCTCCAGCACATAGAACAGGTGTACCGGGTTGGCCGCCACCTCGGCGTGATCGAAGTTGAATACCCGCGAGAGGATTTTAAAGGCGAAACGGGTGGAGAGGCCGTTCATGCCTTCGTCAACCCCAGCGTAGTCGCGGTACTCCTGATAGGACTTGGCTTTCGGATCGGTATCCTTGAGACTTTCGCCGTCATACACGCGCATTTTCGAGTAAATGCTCGAGTTTTCCGGCTCTTTCAACCGCGACAGCACGCTGAACCGCGCCAATGTTTCGAGGGTGCCCGGTGCGCAGGGCGCGTGGGTCAGCTCACTGTGATCCAGCAGCTTGTCGTAAATTTTGATCTCTTCAGACACGCGCAGGCAGTAAGGTACTTTGACGATGTACACGCGGTCGAGGAACGCTTCGTTGTTCTTGTTGTTGCGGAAGGTCACCCACTCGGATTCGTTGGAGTGCGCCAGAATAATGCCGCTGAACGGCAGGGCGGAGATGCCTTCAGTGCCGTTGTAGTTGCCTTCCTGGGTCGCGGTCAGCAGCGGATGCAGCACCTTGATCGGCGCTTTGAACATCTCAACGAACTCCATAATCCCCTGGTTGGCGCGGCACAGGGCGCCGGAGTAACCGTAAGCGTCCGGATCGTTCTGCGCGTGGTTCTCCAGTTTACGGATATCCACTTTACCGACCAGCGCCGAGATGTCCTGGTTGTTTTCATCGCCCGGTTCGGTTTTGGCGATGGCGATCTGTTCCAGAATGGAAGGGCGCACCTTCACGACTTTAAATTTGGTGATGTCGCCGCCGAACTCATGCAGGCGTTTCGCCGCCCACGGCGACATGATAGTGCCGAGGTAGCGACTCGGGATGTTGAACTCTTTCTCCAGGATCGAGGCATCTTCCTGCGGGTTGAACAGGCACAGCGGATGATCGTTGACCGGGCTGCGCTCGCCATTGGCGCTGAGGGTGTAGATGGGCACGCGCTGCATCAACGCCTTAAGACGTTCTGCCAGCGAGGACTTACCGCCGCCCACCGGGCCCAGCAGGTAAAGGATCTGTTTCTTCTCTTCCAGGCCCTGCGCGGCGTGTTTCAGGTAAGAGACGATCTGTTCGATGGCCTCTTCCATGCCATAGAATTCCTCGAAGGCCGGATAGCGTGCGATCACGCGATTGGAGAACAGGCGCGACAGGCGTGATTCTAGCGCAGTGTCGACCATCACAGGTTCACCGATAGCCATCAGCAGACGTTCGGCCGCGTTGGCATAGGCACTGCGATCTTGCCGGCAAATGGTAAGAAATTCCTGCAGTGTGAACTCTTCGTCCTTGGCAGCTTCGTAGCGCTGGCGATAGTGGTCAAATATGTTCATGATGCCCGTCCTTTCGTTATTAGCACAGGTTAAAGAGAGCGTGTGATAGTGTTCTGGCCCCCGGAAGATGAGAATACGCCTGAGTACAGCAACCCGTATGCCAACTTGGTGCGCTTATTATCGCGAGTTGCGCTGTATGCCACTGGGCCCAGGATAAATTCGCCTTCTGATTTAAGCTTAGTTTGCTTGCCGGAAAATTTCCTGCCGCAGAAAAAGCTTTTTTTAAGTCATATCAATGACTCAGTTATTACCGTGTTAGCCAAATGCCTTGTCTGGCGCGGCCTGCGGGATAAAACGTCATCGATCCGCCATGATTAATTCATAATTCCGCTATAAGTTATTCGATCTTGGTCGTTTTCTATTGTAAAGATTAGGCGCGCAACTAAATTTTCACATAAACTATTGCGGCTATTAACCCTGTAATTTATGGAAAAAGAACCAGTGAAGATTTCAAAACTCAAAACGCTAGCAATTATCGCTTCCGCAATGGTTTGTGCGCAAAGTGCTCAGGCGGGGACCTGGTCACTTGGCGCTGCCGCGCTGGTTAGCCCGGACGCGTATCGCGGTTATCAGGACCGCGTTTATCCGGTGCCCGTCATCGACTATGAAGGTGATGACTTCTACTTCCGTACTCTGACCGCCGGTTACTACCTGTGGAAAGATCAAGAAAACCAGCTGAGCATCATGGGTTACTACACGCCATGGGGCTACCGCCCGGGCGACAGCGACGACGATCGCATGAAGCGCCTCGACAAGCGTCGCGGCACGCTGATGGCCGGCCTGGCCTATTCGCACAACGCGGAGTGGGGCACTATCCGTACTACTTTCACCGGCGACACGCTGAACAACAGCAACGGGCTGGTGGGCGATGTGGCTTACCTGTACAAGTTTGATCTGGACGCATTGACGCTGGTCCCGGGCGTGGGCGTAATGTGGAACAGCAAGAACCAGAACAAATATTACTACGGCGTCAGCGCCAATGAATCCCGCCGCAGCGGCCTGGATAGCTACACCCCAGGCGATAGCTGGGCACCGTATCTCGAGCTGAGCGCCAATTACCAGCTCAACAAGAGCTGGAACGCTTTCTTCGTCGGCCGCTATGTGAAGCTGTCGGATGAAGTAAAAGACAGTCCGATGGTGGATAAATCCTACACCGGTTTGTTGATGACGGGTGTGAGCTACACCTTCTAATCACGCATTGCACGATTATCGTGCATGGCGTGCATTAAAAAGGGGCGCAAGCGCCCCTTTTGCACATCTGCAGTGCGCTGCCGCGCACGATCCCTCAGGCTTTTTTACGGCTGCGGAAGGTGACTCCCAAACGGGCGGGTTGCTCGCCGGCGGCGATCAGCGGTTTGCTGACGCGCCCGGTCTCGATACAAACCATGGTCTTGTAACCGTCGTTCGGCATATCCCCCATGCTGCAGGAGAGTTCTGCGCCGGGGTTCCAGGCGATGACGTCGCTCATATGATGGTGGTGAACCTCGATGGTGCGTGCGAGCGCCGGATCGCGGATCTGGCTGAAGGCCTCCGGGCGAGTATAGACACGGTCGGTTTGGCCGACGAAGGTCACTTCACCTGCCTGACGTGCCTCTGCACCGCCCGCCACCTTGTCGATATAAGGCTCGCCCAGACCCGCCACGCTGACCCGTTCGATGTCGCCGACCTGGAAGTAGCTATGTAGCGCCGCCGTGGCCTGATAATCGCCGTGCGATTCCAGTTCGATCTCGCACTCTGCACCCAGTTTGAAGCGGGCAATCAGCGTGAAGGCGTGCGGCCACAGTTTTCGGGTCTGCTCATTGTCTTTCAGCGTGAAGGTCAGAATGACGCCGTTGTCATCTTCATCGTGCGCCGTCAGGCTCCAGGGCTGGTTACGGGCAAAGCCGTGGGAGGGGTGCGCCACTGGACCGAACCACGGCCAGCAGATCGGTACCCCACCGCGGATGGCCTTGCCTTTGGCAAACGGGGTATTGTTGCTGAGCCAAATTACCGGCTGCTCACCGCTGGGCTGCCAGGCCAGCAAATGGGCGCCCTGCAGCGCGACGGCCGCGCGCACTTTCGGGTGCGAGACCACCACCACGCCCAGCTCATCGAGCTGACGTTGGCTGATGTAAGGTGAAATCTGTTCGGAAACGGGCAGGGTGAAAATTTTCTCGTTCATTTCATGACCTATTGTTTGCCGGAGAGACAAATAAAAAAGGGCGACAAAAATGTCGCCCTCATTATCAGCTTAACATCATGCCATTACTTGGAGATGTGAGCGATCAGATCCAAAACCTTGTTGGAATAACCGGTTTCGTTGTCGTACCAGGAAACCAGCTTCACGAAGTTGTCGTTCAGTGCGATACCGGCTTTGGCATCGAACACGGAAGTCAGCACTTCGCCGTTGAAATCGGTGGAAACCACGTCGTCTTCAACGTAGCCCAGAACGCCTTTCATAGAACCTTCAGCGGCGTCTTTGATGGCTTTCTTGATTTCTTCGTAGGTAGCCGCTTTTTCCAGACGTACGGTCAGGTCAACAACGGATACGTTAGGCGTCGGTACGCGGAACGCCATACCGGTCAGTTTGCCTTTCAGCTCTGGCAGAACCACGCCAACCGCTTTCGCTGCGCCGGTAGAAGAAGGGATGATGTTCTGGGATGCGCCGCGGCCGCCGCGCCAGTCTTTGTGGGACGGGCCATCAACGGTTTTCTGAGTAGCGGTGGTCGCGTGAACGGTGGTCATCAGACCTTCAACGATACCGAAGTTGTCGTTGATGACTTTAGCCAGTGGCGCCAGGCAGTTGGTGGTGCAAGAGGCGTTGGACACGATGTCCTGGCCGGCATATTTGTCAAAGTTAGCGCCGCGCACGAACATTGGGGTCGCATCTTTGGATGGGCCAGTCAGAACCACTTTTTTAGCGCCGGCGGTGATGTGTTTACGCGCGGTTTCGTCGGTCAGGAAGATACCGGTCGCTTCAGCAACCACGTCAACGCCTACTTCGTTCCACTTCAGGTTAGCCGGGTCTTTCTCTGCGGTAACACGGATGGTTTTGCCGTTAACAACCAGGTGGCCGTCTTTAACTTCTACCGTACCGTTGAAACGGCCGTGAGTAGAGTCATACTTCAGCATGTAAGCCATGTACTCTGCGTCCAACAGGTCGTTGATTGCAACGATCTCGATGTCAGAACGCTCTTGAGCAGCACGGAAAACAATGCGACCGATACGGCCAAAACCGTTGATACCTACTTTGATAGTCATATATTCCACCAGCTATTTGTTAGTGAATAAAAGGTTGGTTGTAAAATTACAAAAACCTTACCCAGCGTCAAGCGGAATCGTGTCAATTCTTGCGGCAAGTCAAACCAGAAGGGTGGTTTTGCACGCTTATTGCACAGTCCATTTGCGCTTGGCCTCATCCGTTATATGGGGACAAGCCGCCAAGTATAAAGTCAGCATACGCAAGATGTGTGATCGCTATCACATATCATCGTGACGTAGCCTTTATGGGCTACAGTTTAGGCCAAAAACTCCTGCAGCGGTGTTAATTTTTTGTTATTATTAATCATTGTTTTCGTTGACATTATCCACATTCAGAGATAAGCACAAATGGCTAAAGAGACAACCCCCGGTCATCCGGTCACGGAACTGAATGAAATCCAACGTTATGTGACGCAACAGCGTGGTACCGAAGCGCCGTTCAGCGGCAAATTGCTGCACAACAAGCGCGAGGGCGTGTACCATTGCCTGTGCTGCAACCAGCCGCTGTTCTATTCCGAAACCAAATACGATTCCGGCTGCGGTTGGCCGAGTTTTTATGAGCCGGTTTCCGCCGATGCAATCCGCTATCTTGATGATAATTCGCATAATATGCATCGTGTTGAAATCCGCTGCGGCCACTGCGACGCGCACCTGGGGCACGTTTTCCCCGATGGCCCGCAGCCGACAGGCGACCGCTACTGCGTCAACTCCGCCTCGCTGAGTTTCACCGATGGCGAAAATGGCGACCAAACGGCCGGTTAAGTGGTAATTTAACTAACAAAATCGATTCAGCTAATTATTCATCCGTAAGCGAGAAGGGCTCTGATGGACGTGAAAGATCTGATTGCGGCGATGACGCCCGAGATATACCAGCGCCTGGTACTGGCGGTTGAGCTGGGTAAATGGCCGGACGGCGTGGCGCTGACGCCGGAACAGAAAGAAAATAGCCTGCAGGCGGTGATGCTGTGGCAGTCGATGCACAACGTCGATCCGCAGCACATGAGCATCGGTACCGACGGGCAGATTGTGATGAAGAGCAAGCAAGAGCTGAAACAGCAGTTCGTTGCCGAGCCGCTGGCCAAACTCAAACCGCAGTAACGCGACCCTAAAGCGGGGCGATGTCGCCATCGCCCCGTCGACTCACCGTTTTTCGCCCTTAATCCCCAACGATTCCGCCAGCTGCTGTGCCAGCCGGTTGTTGTCGTCCGCGCCGTATTCCCAGAACATCGCACCGCCTAATCCCTGGCTTTTGATGTATTCGGCCTTGATGGCCACCGAACGCGGGTTCTCGTAGGAGATGGCAAACAGCGGCTTGCCTTCGGCGGATTGCAGCGTCAAGTATGGCACTTTGGCGTCGTCATCCCAGTGTTCGCGAAAACGATGCTGCGGATCGTTGAGCAATTTGCTGACGATATCGTGGTATTTAAAGTAAGTGTCTTTGCTGAGATCCAGCCCCAGCGCGTTGAACAGGGCGGTTTCGCGCGCGCTGAAGTCAGGCTGCGTCACCGGATGCTTGGCGGCGTCCGGTTTGTCCCAGTCGATGCCCGCCTCGGTCGCCCGTTTCGGCACCCGGCCGTAGAAACCGATGCCCAGGTTCATCTGTGCCGGTTTCAGTCCGGCAGCCAGATAATGCTTTACCACGAAATCGGCGCTGTAGCGGTCGGCGGCCGCCACGGTTGGCCAACGCGTTGAATCGTACAGGTTGGCATTGAAGTACTGTGTGCCGTAAGCCATGTCGTAAGTCATCAGATTGATGTAGTCGAGGTAAGGGGCAATGCTTTTCACATCGACCCATTCCTGTGGGCTTTTGACGTTGGCCCCGACGGCGATGGTTAACAGCTTGCCTTGCCCCAGCGCTTGGTGAAGCTCTTTCAGCAGCAGGGTGAAGTTATCGCGATCCGCCGGTTGGCTTTCCACCAGCCCCCAGGCGCCGTTCACCGGGTATTCCCAGTCCAGATCGATCCCATCCAGCCGGTACTGTGCGATCACCTGCAGCGCGGAGCGAATGAATATCGCCCGGTTTTCCGCGGTAGCGGCGGCGGCGGAGAAACCGCGTGCGCCCCAGCCACCGACCGACAGCAGCACTTTCAGCTCGGGGTTCTGTTTGCGCAGCACCGGCAGCCGTTGCAGATCGGCCGTGACTTTCGGCGACAGGTAGATCTGGTGGCGGCGAGCGGGGTCTTTCAGCGCCGCATTGGTTTCGTCTTTCTCGCCGTTGTAGATCAGGCCGAACGAATAGTTGAGGTGGGTGATTTGCGTGACGTCCAGCTTATCGATATCGCCACCGGGGCCGGCGGTGACGTCGCCGCCGCCGTTGAAGTAGCCGACGGAGAGATAGGCCGCCTGGGCCGTGCTTGCGCCAGCCATAGCCAATTGCACCGCCGCCAGCAAAGGCAGCAGTTTTCGGGTTATTTTCATGTCAGTCTCCTTGTGGTCGGCAAGGCCGACCGTACCGCCAGGGGCGGGCACAATAAAGCCGGGCTCAGCGGGCCCCGGATGCGTATAACCGATTGACGCCAAAAGCGTCGCAGTCATAACAGCAAAAGCGCCTGCCGGTCACAAGCCGTTGGGGAAGAAGAAAGGCGGTATTGTGAGCAGCGTCGATAATTTCGCCGCCGCGCAGAGAGGGCGCCGGTGGCGCCCGAGCGGATTTAGTTGGCGAGAAACTGTGACAGGGTAACTAGCTGCGCGCCGGCGCGCGCCATCTCCTGCAGCGCTCGCTCACTGTCGTCCGGCTGCAGATTCACGCCGCGGCAGCCGTCGACGATCACTTGCGTCGGATAGCCGGCAGCCAGCGCATCCAGCACGCTGAACTTCACGCAGTAGTCGGTCGCCAGGCCCATGACAGCCAACCGCCGGACGCCCTGCGATTGCAGCCAGCCGTGGAGTTCGGTTTGCGCACGGTGGCCGTTATCGAAGAACGCGCTGTAGCTGTCGATGTTCGTATCTTGCCCTTTGCGAAAGACGGCATTGATGTGTTGCCGCTGTAACTGGGGATGAAAATCGGCGCCGTGGCTCCCTTGCACGCAGTGCACCGGCCACCACACCTGCGGCAGGCCTTCCAGCTCACCGAGAGTGCCGGCCTGCGCATCGGAGTTCACCGCAAAGCTGCGGTGATTGGCGGGGTGCCAGTCCTGGCTGGCCACCACCGGCTCTCCCCGCGCCAGGCAGGCGGCGATCGCCTGATTGGCGACCGGGATGACGGCGTCGCCCGCCGTGACCGCCAGCGCGCCGCCGGGGCAGAAGTCGTTTTGCAGATCGATCAACAACAGGGCCGTTTTCATCGCCGCTCCAGAGTTCAGTCGATTAACCGTTGATGCTCAGCTCGCCGCGCAGATCTTGCTGCATCAGGGCGCGGATTTGTTCCGGCATCAGCGGCTGGCTCAACAGATAGTGCAGCTTGGTCAGGGCGGCTTCCACCGTCATGTCGAAACCGCTGATAACCCCGGCGTGCGCCAGCGCGTTGCCGGTGGCGTAGCCTTCCATATTGACGCGCCCGGAGATGCACTGCGTCAGGTTGACCACCACGATGCCGCGTTCGGAGGCCGCACGCAACTCGTCGATCAGCTCGGCCTTCTGCGGCGCGTTACCAACGCCGTAGGAACGCAGGATCAGCGCCTTGACCGGCTGCAGCAGGAAGTTACGCACCACCGCGCCGGAAATGCCCGGATAGATAGTGACCACGCCGATCGGCTGCGGCGTGATGTCGTGCACCCGCAGAGCGCCGTTGCAAGCCGGGCTGTCGATGCCGTGCTGGCGACGAATGTGAATGCCGGCTTCCAGCAGCGGCGGCAGATTCGGGGAGGCGAAGGCATCGAAGCCGTCGGCGTGCGCTTTGGTGGTGCGGTTGCCGCGGAACAGCTTGTTGTTGAAGAACAGGCTGACTTCGTTCACCGGATGGTTGGCCGCCAGATACAGCGCGTTGAGCAGGTTGGTCTGGCCATCGGAACGCAGCTCCGCCAGCGGAATCTGCGAACCGGTGACGATCACCGGTTTATCCAGGTTTTCCAGCATGAAGGAGAGCGCCGATGCGGTGAACGCCATGGTGTCGGTGCCGTGCAGGATCACGAAGCCGTCGTAGCGATCGTAGTTCTGCTTGATGTCGTCGGCGATGTGCTGCCAGTCTTCCGGCGTCATGTCCGAAGAGTCAATCAATGGCGCGTATTCATGAATGGTGAAATCCGGCATTTCCGGCCGATGGAATTCCGGCATCAGCGCCAGTTGGCGCTGCAGGTGGCCGGAAACCGGGATATAGCCGTGATCGGAGCGCTGCATGCCGATGGTGCCGCCGGTGTAGGCGACGTAAATGGATTTCTTTTGCATGGTCATGATTTTAACAAAGATAAGATGGGCTGAATTATAGGGGCATGGCGGCAGAAAAAAAGCCCGGCGATGGCCGGGCTGCAGAATTATTTGTTAGCGGACTTCTCCGCAGGTCAGACAGATCGCGTAACGGTTCTGCGGATCGTTCAAGTTATTGAACAAACCCGGCTGCTCTTTCACCGCATTGGCGACCGAGGCCAGCGGGGCAGGTAGCATGGCCTGAATCGCCGCCGGCAGCATGGCGTGAATGGAAACGCCGAACTGGCTGAGCACCATATCGCTCAGGCTCGGGGTATCGACGAACCAGTCAAGCTGCCACTGCTGCAGCTTCGCCAGCTCAGCGGCTTTCTTCACCGCGTCGTCGAAATCGCCCAACTGATCGACCAAGCCATTGGCCTTGGCGTCGCTGCCGAGCCAGACGTGGCCTTGGGCGATTTGATCGACCTGCTGCGGGGTCATCTTGCGCGATTTGGCAACCAAATCGAGGAAGTTCTTATACCCGTTTTCGATGTTCAGCTGCATCATCTGCGAGAACTCCTGCGGCAACGCCTTGGTGACCGCGATGTCGGCCAGCGGCGAGGTCGCCACGCCGTCGGTGTGCACGCCCAGCGTATCCAGGGTTTTCTCGTAGGTATTGATGATGCCGAAAATGCCGATGGATCCAGTCAGCGTACTCGGGCTGGCGATGATGTAGTCGGCCGGCGTCGAGACCCAGTAACCGCCCGATGCGGCCATGCCGCCCATCGACACCACCACCGGTTTGCCGGCGGCGCGCACGGCGGCCAGCTCGGAGCGGATCACTTCGGACGCGCTGACGCTGCCGCCAGGGCTGTTGACACGGAACACCACGGCTTTGATGGCCGGATCCAGACGTGCCTGACGCAGCTCGGCGGCGGTGGTGTCGCCCCCGACGTTACCCGGCGTCTGCGGGCCGTCCATGATGGCGCCGTTGGCGAAGACGACGGCGATCTTGCCGCCCTGGTTCGCGTCCGGTTTCGGCTGATAGTCGTAGATGCTGATGGCGTTGAAATCGTTTACCTGTTTGTCCCAGCCGAAGGTCTTGACCAGCTGATTTTCGATCGCGGTGCGCGACGCCAACTCGTCCACCAGCTTGTTGTCCAGCGCATAGCGAGCGGTGTCGCCACCGGCCGCCTGCAGGCCGCTCAGCACGCCGGCGGCGCCGGGGAACAGCTGCTGCGGCGTCAGCTGGCGGTTGGCCGCGACGGTCTCCAGATAGTTCTGCCACAGGCCGCCAATCCAGCGGCTGTCTGCTTCGCGCGCCGCCGGAGACATATCGTCGCGGATCAGCGGTTCGACCGCCGATTTATAGGTGCCGACGCGGAAGATATTGGTGGTGACCTTGAGCATGTCCAGCAACGACTTGTAATACAGGTTGTTGGTGGCGAAACCGTGCAGATCGACCGCGCCCTGCGGCGACAGGTAGACCTTGTTGGCGTAGCTGGCCAGATAGTATTGCGTCTGGTTGTAGCTGTCGCCGATGGCGAAGATCGGTTTGCCGCTGTCGCGGAACTCGCGCAGCGCTTTGCCGATATAGCGCAGCGACGGCTGATCGGCGCCGACGAAATCATTCAGCTGCAACACCATGCCGGTAATGTTTTTGTCGTCTTTGGCCTTGCGGATGCTGTCGACTACGTCGAACAGCGAGTTTTCCTGCAGGCGGCTGCTGGAGGCGCCCAACAGTTCGCGGCCCCACTGCCGCACTCGGTTGTTTACCGAAGGCTGATCGACCACCACGCCGCTTAAATCGACCAGCAGCGCGCCGCGCGCCGGGGCCGTCGAGGTGGAGGAACTTTGGAAGGACAGATAGATGCCGACCCCAACCAGGATCAGCAAGACCAGGAACAGGTTAAGGATCAGTTCCCTGATAAAATTCAGCAGACGCCATGTCCACCGGAAAATGCCGGCAATAATTCGCCACAATGTGCGCATGTGCTCTCCAACAAGAGTCGAGAATGTTCCGCTATCCTAATGAGCGGCCGGGTAAATGTCAGCTTTAAATCGTGGCACACAGACGCTATCGCCGAGGCTGTAACTCGTCGTTTAGCTATGTTAACGTGGCCGGAATGAAAATTGTTATCAGGAGTTTACGATGGATGCTCTGGATCTTTTATTGAATCGTCGCTCGGCTTCGCGCCTGGCGGAACCGGCGCCGGCGGGGGAAGTGCGCCAAAATATCATCAACGCGGGCCTGCGTGCACCCGATCACGGCGCGCTGCAGCCGTGGCGTTTCGTGATGATCGAGAATCAGGGCCTGGAACGCTTCAGTCAGCTGCTGCAGGCGGCGGCGAAGCAGGATCAGCTGGACGAGGCGGCGATCGAAAAAGCCACCAAGGCGCCGTTCCGCGCACCGCTGATCATCACCGTCATCGCGCACTGCACGGAAGAGACCAAAGTGCCGCGCTGGGAGCAGGTGGTTTCCGCCGGTTGCGCCGTGCAGGCGATGCAGATGGCGGCGCTGGCGCAGGGCTTTAACGGCATCTGGCGCACCGGCGCCTGGACCGAGCATGCGCTGGTGCGTGAAGCCTTCGGTTGCCGCGAGCAGGACGAGATCGTCGGCTTCCTCTATCTGGGGACGCCGCAGCTGAAGGCTGCCACCAAGGTGACGCCGCCGGACAGCACGCCTTTCGTCAGCTATTTCTGAGTTTTTTCCAACGGGGCGCGGTGAAAATGCGCCAAACCCCGCAAAATCGCATGGTTTCTGAGCAGGCCGTTCGCTTATCGGCGGCCCGCTCTTATCAATCCCCTCGGCAAGCGCTACCCTATGTTATCTTGAGTGCCGTTACCGAAGGGAGTGGACTATGACATCGCCAGCGATCCGTTTAACCCAGTACAGCCATGGCGCTGGCTGCGGCTGCAAAATCTCACCGAAAGTTCTCGAAACCATCCTGCATAGCGAGCGGGAAAAGTTTGTCGATCCGCGCCTGCTGGTCGGCAATGAAACCCGCGACGATGCGGCGGTGTACGATATTGGCAACGGCGTCGGTATCATCAGCACCACCGACTTCTTCATGCCGATCGTCGACGATCCATTCGATTTCGGCCGCATTGCGGCTGCCAACGCCATCAGCGACGTGTACGCCATGGGCGGCAAACCGATCATGGCGATCGCCATTCTCGGCTGGCCGATCGCCAAGCTGCCGCCGGAGGTGGCGCAGCAGGTGATCGACGGCGGCCGCTTCGCCTGCCAGCAGGCGGGGATCGCGCTGGCCGGTGGCCATTCCATCGATGCACCGGAACCTATTTTCGGCCTGGCGGTGACCGGCGTGGTCAATACCGAGCGGGTGAAGAAAAACAGCGCGGCACAGGCCGGATCAAAACTTTATCTGACCAAGCCGTTGGGCATCGGTGTGCTGACGACCGCCGAGAAGCAAAGCAAGCTGCGCCCTGAGCATCAGGGCCTGGCGACTGAAGTGATGTGTCGCCTGAATAAACCGGGTGCTGATTTTGCCGAGGTGGCGGGCGTCACAGCGATGACCGACATCACCGGCTTTGGCCTGCTGGGTCACCTGAGCGAGGTATGCCAGGGCTCCGGTCTGCAGGCGACGGTCTGGTTTGATCGGGTGCCGAAACTGCCGGACGTCGAGGAGTATATCGCCGAGGGCTGTGTGCCGGGCGGCACCGGGCGCAACTTCGACAGCTATGGCCATCTGGTGGGCGAGATGAGCGATTTGCAGCGCCAGCTGCTGTGCGATCCGCAAACCTCCGGCGGCTTGCTGTTGGCGGTATTGCCGGAGGCGGAAGCGCAGGTGCTGGCGATTGCCGAACAGCACGGTATCACGCTCAACGCTATCGGTGAATTGCATGTGGCATCGGCCGATAAGCCGCTGATCGAGGTCGCGTAGTGTCCAACATGCAAGGAAGGGCGGACAGCGACGATTACCAACGCATTTTCCTGCAGGACGTGCCGCTGATTGACGTGCGCGCACCGATCGAGTTTCAGCAGGGCGCCTTCGCTCAGGCACTGAATCTGCCGCTGATGATCGACAGCGAACGCCAGGCGGTCGGCACCTGCTATAAGCAGCATGGGCAACAAGCGGCGATCGCGCTCGGCCACAGCCTGGTGAACGGCAAACTGCGCGAACAGCGCACCGCCGCCTGGCTGGCGGCCTGCGCAGAGCGGCCCGAAGGCTATATTTACTGCTTCCGCGGCGGGCTGCGCTCGCAGCTGGTGCAGCAATGGCTGCATGAGGCCGGCGTCGAGTACCCGCGTATCATTGGCGGTTATAAGGCGCTGCGCAATTATTTGCTCGGCGTGCTGGCGCAAAGCGCGGCATTGCCGATGGCCCTGGTGGGCGGCAATACCGGCAGCGGCAAGACGTTGCTGGTCAACGAACTGGCCGACGGCGTCGATCTGGAAGGCGTGGCGCGCCATCGCGGTTCATCTTTTGGTCGAACGCTGGCGGGCCAGAGCTCGCAGATCGATTTTGAGAATCGTCTGGCTGTGTTATTGCTGAAAAAACAGCATGGTGGCAGCCGCCGTTGGGTGCTGGAAGACGAAGGGCGGATCATCGGCAGCAACAATCTGCCGCTGCCGCTGTTCAATGGGATGCAGCAGGCGCCGGTGGCGGTGATCGACGATCCGTTCGACATTCGTCTGGCGCGTCTGCAGGCGGAATATATCGACGGCATGCGCGAACAGTTCGAACAGGCCTATGGTGTGGAAGACGGCTGGCGACAGTACGACGACTATCTGCACCACGGTCTGTTCGCCATACGCCGCCGCCTGGGGCTGGAACGCTTCCAGCAGCTGACGCAACGACTGGAAGCGGCGCTGCGGACACAGCGGCTCAGCGGCCAGGGCGAGGCGCACCGCGAGTGGCTGGCGCCCCTGTTGCAGCAGTACTACGATCCGATGTATTGCTATCAGTTGGAAAAGAAAGCCCAGCGGATTGTCTTCCGTGGGAACTATGCAGAAGTAAGAGAATTCTTGATGACGTTCAGCCAGAAAAACGGTGAATAATGCGACTGTTCATAGCCGAGAAACCGAGTTTGGCGCGCGCCATTGCCGACGTCTTGCCCAAGCCGCATCGCCGCGGCGACGGGTATATCGCCTGTGGCAACAACGACGTGGTGACCTGGTGCGTCGGCCACCTGTTGGAGCAGGCTCAGCCTGACGCTTATGACAGCCGCTATGCGCGCTGGTCGTTGGCGGATCTGCCGATCATTCCCGAAAAATGGCGGTTGCAGCCGCGGCCTTCGGTCAGTAAACAGCTCAACGCCATTAAAAAGTTGCTGCTTGAAGCCGATGAAGTGGTTCACGCCGGCGACCCGGATCGCGAAGGGCAACTGCTGGTGGATGAGGTGCTGGACTACCTGGATTTGACGGCGGAGAAGCGTCAGAACGTGCGCCGCTGTCTGATCAACGATCTCAACCCGCAGGCGGTGGAGCGCGCGGTCGAGCGGCTGCGCGACAACCGAGACTTTATCCCGCTGTGCGTGTCTGCGCTGGCACGTTCGCGCGCAGACTGGCTGTACGGCATCAATATGACCCGCGCTTATACGCTGCTGGGCCGCAACGCCGGTTACGACGGTGTGCTGTCGGTGGGCAGGGTGCAGACGCCGGTGCTGGGATTGGTGGTGCGGCGCGATGAAGAGATCGAAAACTTCGTGCCGAAAGATTTCTTTGAGGTCAAAGCGCACATCGTTACGCCGAAAGAAGAACGCTTTGTGGCGCTGTGGCAACCCAGCGACTCCTGCGAGCCTTATCAGGATGAAGAGGGGCGTTTGCTGCACCGGCCGTTGGCGGAGCACGTGGTCAAGCGCATCGAAGGCCAGCCGGCCCTGGTCACGTCTTATAACGATAAACGGGAATCAGATACCGCGCCGCTGCCGTTTTCGCTCTCCACGCTGCAAATCGAAGCGGCCCGGCGTTATAACCTCAGCGCGCAACAGGTGCTGGACGTTTGCCAGCGGCTGTACGAAACCCACAAATTGATCACCTATCCGCGTTCCGACTGTCGCTATCTGCCGGAAGAGCATTTCGCCGGCCGCCACGCGGTGCTGAACGCCATCAGCGTGCACCAGCCTGAACTGTACCCGCAGCCGGTGATCGACAGCGATCGCCGCAACCGCTGCTGGGACGATAAAAAGGTCGATGCGCACCATGCCATCATTCCCACCGCCCGCGCCGGCAAGATTAATCTGACGCAGGATGAACGGAACGTGTATGGACTGGTGGCGCGCCAGTACCTGATGCAGTTTTGTCCGGATGCGGTGTTCCGCAAATGCGTGATCGAGCTCGATATCGCCGGCGGCAAATTCATCGCCAAGGCGCGTTTCCTGGCGGAAGCCGGCTGGCGCACGCTGCTGGGCAGCAAGGAGCGCGACGAGGAAAACGAAGGTGCACCGCTGCCGGTGGTGGCCAAGGACGATGAGCTGCTGTGCGAGCGCGGTGAAGTGGTGGAGCGCCAGACGCAGCCGCCGCGGCCGTTTACCGACGCCAGCCTGCTGTCGGCTATGACCGGCATCGCGCGATTCGTACAAGATAAAGCGTTAAAGAAAATCCTGCGGGCGACCGATGGTTTAGGAACGGAAGCGACGCGAGCGGGGATCATCGAATTGCTGTTCAAGCGGGCGTTTCTGTACAAGAAGGGACGCTATATTCACTCCAGCGAAACCGGGCGCGCGTTGATTCATTCGCTGCCGGATCTTGCTGCGCGCCCTGATATGACGGCCAACTGGGAAGCCACGCTGACGCAAATCAGCGAGAAATCCTGCCGCTATCAGGACTTTATGCAGCCGTTGGTCGGCACGCTGCAAGAGCTGATTTATCAGGCCAAGCAGAGCCGGGCGAGCATGGCGTTTCGTGGATTGCCGCCGCCGCCCTCCAGCGGAGGCAAAAAACGCAGGAAAAGCGCCGGCAAGGCGCAGGAGAAGAGTGAATGAAGCGTGGACTCACAGGGGTATTGGCTGCCGCTGCCCTGATGTTTTCCGGCCTGGCGGTCGCCAATCGCGGCGATGTGGACGTGGTGTTACCGGTTTCGCCGGAGATTTGGGGCACGGCCAAAAGCGGCGTCAACCCGCCGCCGGCACAGCCCTGCAACCGCTGTTGCGTCTACCAGAATCAAAACTATTCCGAGGGCGCGGTGCTTAAAGTGGAAGGGGAAGTGCTGCAGTGCGTGCGTGAGCCTAACACCATCGGCACCAACCCCTTGATTTGGGTGCGATTGAAGAAGTGACGATGTAACCTGTCGCCGCGTTCAGCGTGAATCGGCTTGCGCGGCGATATAGTCCGCCAGCAGTGGAACGTCAGCGGGTGCCAGAGCGTATTCCTGCGCCTGCTGCGGCGTGACCCAGACCAGCGCCGAGTGGCAGCGCTGCTGCAGTTCACCGGAGAACTCCGCGACTCGCCAGGCGTGCAGCCGGATGATGCGTTCGCCTTGCCGCCATTGATTGCTGCCTACATAGTTGCCGATACGGGCGCAAATCCCCAACTCCTCATCCAGCTCGCGCGCCAGCGCTTCTGGCTGGCCTTCGCCGGCTTCAACCTTGCCGCCGGGAAACTCCCATAGACCGGCCTGATCGCTGCCTGCGCCGCGCTGGGCCAGCAAAATGCGGCCGTTCTGTTCCAGAATGGCGGCTACCACATCGATAATTTTCATTGGCTTCACAGAGTAAAACCCCGGCGAGCGCCGGGGTGATGGGTTACAGCGTAAATTCCGCCCACACCGGTGCATGGTCGGAAGGTTTCTCCATACCACGGGTTTGGTAATCGATGCCGGTGGCGATGCAGCGCGAAGCCAGCGGGGTGCTGGCCAGCAGCAGATCGATACGCAGGCCGCGGTTGTCGTCGAACCCTTTGGAGCGGTAGTCGAACCACGAGAATTCGTCGCTGCGCCCCGGGTTGGCGTGGCGGTAGGTATCCACCAGGCCCCAGTTCAGCAGGCGGTCCATCCATTCGCGCTCTTCCGGCAGGAAGGAACACTTGCCGGTGCGCAGCCAGCGTTTACGGCTGTCTTCGCCGATGCCGATGTCATAATCGCTGGGGCTGATATTCATGTCGCCCATGATCAGCACCGGGTATTCTGCCGACAGCTGCTGCTCCAGGTAGTTTTGCAGATCCTGATAAAAGCGTGTTTTAGCCGGGAATTTGATCGGATGGTCGCGGCTTTCACCTTGCGGGAAGTAGCCGTTGATCACTGTCAGCGTACCCTGTGGCGTAGCCAGATCGGCCATGATGATGCGACGTTGCGCGTCTTCTTCATCGGTCGGGAAACCGCGGCGCACGGCCAGAGGCTCCGCTTTGGTCAGCAGCGCCACGCCGTAATGGCCTTTTTGCCCGTGATAGAACACGTGATAGCCGTGCTGGCTGACGTCTTCCAATGGGAACATGTCATCGTGAACTTTAGTTTCCTGCAGACCGATCACGTCGGGCTGGTGCTGTTCGATAATTGCCGCCAGCTGATGCGGACGCGCGCGCAGTCCATTGATATTAAAAGAGACAAACTTCATGAGCGGTGCCGTTTTCACGAGAAAAATGTGCTGTGATAGTAGCAGAGTTTGGCGGGAAATGTAACGCAGACAGCGGCGGGGCCGCTGACTGCGCAGCGGGTTTATTTCGCCCAGCGGTCGTAATTTTTAGGCTGATAGTCGTCAAACTGTTGCAGCAGCGTTTGTGCCGATTCACTGATGTGCAGGGTGCCGAGATAGTCGTGGCGCATAAAGCCCTGATCGGCGACGTGCTCGAGGAACTGGCTCAGCGGGCGGTAGAATCCGTTGACGTTCAGCAGGCCGACCGGTTTGTTGTGATAGCCGATTTGCCCCCAAGTCCAGATTTCAAACAGCTCTTCCAGCGTGCCGATGCCGCCGGGCAGGGCGATAAAACTGTCCGCCAGCGCCGCCATACGGGCTTTGCGCGTATGCATATCGGGCACCACTTCCAGTTCGGTCAGGCCGCGATGCGCCGTTTCCGCTTCAACCAGGCGCTCGGGGATAATGCCGACAGCTTCACCGCCCGCTGCCAACACGGCGTCCGCCACGATCCCCATCAATCCTTTTTTGCCGCCGCCGTAGATTAAACGGCGCCCCTGTGCGGCCAGCAGCTGCCCCAGTTGACGAGCCTGCTCGGCATAAGCGGGATTGACGCCTTCGCTGGCGCCACAAAAAACGCAAATATTGTTTCGCATCCACCTGTTCCTTACTGCACTAAAGAAGCCAGTGGTATAGCGAATTGTCGGCCGGAGTTCAAGTTACGGGCGGAGGAGAGAAATAAAACGTCTGGATGGAAGCGGTTAATAAGGGGAGATAACTTGATTTATTGATACGAGAACATTGGATGCAACGAGTTTTAAGTAGGGTTTGGATTTTTCTGCAAGAGATGGTGGTGGGGGAAGGATGATTCGTCGCTGCGCGACTCACCCTGCGGGCCGCGCTGAAGCGCGTTGTCTCACTGCGTGAGACTCGAACCTTGGTCGAAGCTTCTCATCCTTCCCCAATACGGAACATTATGGAGGCGATGTGCTTTTAATTCGGTTTGGGGATTTTTGCAAGGGATGGTGGTGGGGGAAGGATGATTCGTCGCTGTGCGACTCACCCTGCGGGCCGCGCTGAAGCGCGTTGTCTCACTGCGTGAGACTCGAACCTTGGTCGAAGCTTCTCATCCTTCCCCAATACGGAACATTATGGAGGCGATGTGTTTTTAATTTGGTTTGGGGATTTTTGCAAGGGATGGTGGTGGGGGAAGGATTCGAACCTTCGAAGTCTGTGACGGCAGATTTACAGTCTGCTCCCTTTGGCCGCTCGGGAACCCCACCATGGTATTCATGGATTTACAAATTGTTGTTCTGGTTTTATCCAGAAGAAACCTGGCCGGTTTCTTTACTGCGTCTTCGCTCCTGGCGGAGAGAAGATGGTGGTGGGGGAAGGATTATTCGTCACTTCGTTCCTCACCCTTTGGGCCGCGCTAAAGCGCGTTATCCTTCCCTTTCTGACTCGCTTAAACTCAGTGCGTATCAGCAACGAAAAGATGGTGGTGGGGGAAGGATTCGAACCTTCGAAGTCAGTGACGGCAGATTTACAGTCTGCTCCCTTTGGCCGCTCGGGAACCCCACCATATTACATGGCTATTTAACTGGCCTTGCTTGCGAGAGCGCTGTCTCGGTAAGCGGGGCGCATCATATCAAATGAAGCGGATGTGTAAAGCATTGAAATGCAGAAAATGAATCGTTTGCCGTTTTTTTATTCTTGGCGGTGCATCCCTGAACGAAATGCACCGATTTATTGAGCGATTACAGAATAACGGTGCGGTTGCCGTAAACGAAGACACGCTGCGCCAGCACCTGATACAGCGCGCGGCTAAGCACATTTTTCTCTACGTCGCGCCCGGCGCGCATCATATCCTCGGCGGAATAGGTGTGATCGACGTGGATCACGTCCTGCATGATGATCGGGCCTTCGTCGAGATTGTCGTTAACGTAGTGGGCGGTGGCGCCGATGATTTTTACCCCGCGCTCATAGGCCTGGTGATAAGGGCGCGCGCCGATAAATGCCGGCAGGAACGAATGGTGAATGTTGATCACCTGATTCGGATAATGCTGCACGAAGGCCGGGGTCAGCACGCGCATATATTTGGCCAGCACCACGTAATCCGGCTGGTATTGATCGATCTTGGCCGTCATTTCGCGGTCGTGTTGCTCACGCGTCAAGCCTTCGTGGCTCACCAAATGGAAAGGAATATCGAAACGTTCCACCAGCGTTTGCAGCGTGTCGTGGTTGCCGATCACGGCGGCGATTTCAACGTCGAGGCCGCCATAGGCGCTTTTCATCAACAAGTCGCCCAGGCAGTGAGCCTCTTTGGTGACCAGTACCACGATGCGACGGCGCCCGGTGCTGTGCAGCTCGCGCAGCGAACCTTCCGGCAGCGCGCTGTCCAGATCGGCCAGCAGCGTGTTGTCGTTGAAAATGCCTTCCAGCTCGGTGCGCATAAAGAAACGCCCGGTGCGGTGATCGACAAACTCATTATTCTGGACGATATTGAGTTCGTGCTTGTAACAGATGTTGGTGATCTTGGCGATCAGCCCTTTGGCGTCCGGGCAGATGGTGCGTAACACTTTTCGTTGTACATTTTGGTGTGGCATGGGTTTGAGGATCCTGTCTGATACTGAACGGCCTGTCTGCGCAGGCGTAAACGTGAAGCACCGGCCGGTTAGCGCCCGCAGCACTTCTTATATTTTTTCCCTGAGCCACAGGGACACATCGCATTTCTGCCGGGCTGGGGTTTGGTACCGTCGATATAATACCAACGTTGATCGCGACGAAGGAAGCGTGAGCGCTCATGCATCGCTTGCGGTTCGCCGCTTTCGCCATCGGTAAAACGGGCGATGAATTCGACGAAGCCTTCATCCGGCTCATGACCGGCTTTCTCTTCCACGACAGTCAGGCCCAGCCATTCGGTATTCTTAAAACTGTCGACGATTGCATTGCGCCACGCTTCGGCACCGCAGTCGGGGTGCCAGGTGGCGATCAGATAGTCGACGTTATGACTCACGTAGGCGGTGAAGCGTGAACGCATCAGCTGGCCGGGCGTCGGCGCTGGCTGATTGCCGCTGATAAAAGGGGCGCAGCACGCGTTATACGCCAGTCCGCTGCCGCATGGGCATAATTCGGGCAAAATAACTCCTGAGAACACGAGGCAGAAAATGAATTTAGCGCATATGTTACCTAACAATATTCGTCAGTGACAATCTACCCTGAAAGCAGAGAACACCTTTCACCCTGAGGATGGCGCGATGCGGCAAATCAAGATCGGACTGGCGCTGGGAGCGGGCTCGGCCAAAGGCTGGGCGCACATCGGCGTGATCAATGCGATAAAGAAACTGGGGATTGAGGTTGACGTCGTTGCTGGCTGTTCTGTCGGCGCGTTGGTGGGCGCGGCGTTCGCCAGCCATCG
This sequence comes from Serratia bockelmannii, assembly GCF_008011855.1. Classification (GTDB taxonomy): domain Bacteria; phylum Pseudomonadota; class Gammaproteobacteria; order Enterobacterales; family Enterobacteriaceae; genus Serratia; species Serratia bockelmannii. Next base: position 512,724 of record NZ_VOUX01000033.1, on the reverse strand, counting down.
TCTGCCGGCGATGGAGCAGTGGGTGCGATCGTTCAGCTATTGGGACGTCATTCGCCTGATGGATTTTTCCTGGCAGCGCGGCGGCCTGTTGCGCGGCGAGCGGGTGTTTAACGCCGTCGGACAGCTGCTGAAGGTCAATGATATCGCCGATTGCGCGTTGAAGTTCGGTGCCGTGACCACCAATCTCAGCACCGGGCGCGAGCTGTGGCTGACCGAAGGCGATATTCATCAGGCGATACGCGCCTCCTGCAGCATGCCTGGCCTGTTGGCGCCAGTATGGGCCGACGGCTATTGGCTGGTGGATGGCGCGGTGGTCAATCCTGTGCCGGTGTCGCTTTGCCGCGCCATGGGCGCCGATATCGTCATCGCGGTCGATCTGCAGCATGATGCGCATCTGATGCAGCAGGATCTGTTCTCGATACGTATCGAGGAAGAAAGCCCGGGCGATGCGCCTGCGGCGACCTGGCGCGGGCGTCTGCGGGAACGCATCGGCAAAATGCGACAGCGCAAACCGGCGACGGCGCCGACGGCGATGGAGATCATGAGCACCTCGATTCAAATGCTGGAAAATCGTTTGAAGCGTAATCGGATGGCGAGCGATCCGCCGGATGTGTTGATTCAACCTTTTTGTCCGCAAATCTCGACGCTGGATTTCCACCGCGCCGATGAAGCGATCGCAGCGGGGTTGCTGGCGGTGGAAAAACAACTGGATCGGTTGTTGCCGTTGATAAAAAATAGATAATTCTCGGTTCTCGGTTGGCAATGCGCGGTCAGTCTGTTTCAGACGAGCATAAGTGACCTTTTTGAGCCACTATTACACTATGGAAAGGGACGAGGCTCGGCTGATGGCATTACCACTTACTCACAAGCGCATCTTGATCGTTGAGGACGAACAGGTTTTTCGTTCAGTGCTGGTCGGTTATTTGGCCTCACTGGGTGCTGAAACCGGCGAGGCGACCAACGGTATACAGGCGCTGGGTGCCGTCGATGACTTCAAGCCGGATCTGATCCTGTGCGATCTCGCGATGCCGGAAATGGGGGGGATCGAATTCGTTGAGCACCTGCGTTTGCAGGGGCTGCAAATCCCGGTGCTGGTGATCTCGGCCACCGACAAGATGGCTGACATCGCCAAGGTGCTGAGGTTGGGCGTGCAGGATGTGCTGCTCAAGCCGCTGACCGATCTCAATCGCCTGCGTGAAGCGGTGTTGGCATGCTTATACCCCAATATGTTCACTTCCCAGGCGATTGAGGAGGTTGAACTGTTTCAGGACTGGGATGCGTTGAGCAAAAATCCCTCCGAAGCCGTCAAACTGCTTAAACAATTGCAACCGCCGGTACAGCAGACTATTGCGCATTGCCGGATCAACTATCGGCAGTTAACCACCGGCGAAAATCCTGGCCTGGTGCTGGATATCGCCGCTTTGTCAGAAAAGGATCTGGCATTCTATTGCCTGGACGTCACGCGCGCCGGCGATAATGGCGTATTGGCGGCATTGCTGTTGCGTGCATTATTTAATGGGCTGCTGCAAGACCATCTGGCTAATCAACAGCATCGTCTGCCGCAAATGTCGGCATTGTTAAAGCAGGTTAATCAATTATTGCGGCAGGGGAAATTAGACGGTCAATTCCCGCTGTTGCTGGGATATTATCACGCCGAAAATAAAAACCTGATTCTGGTTTCTGCCGGGCTGCATGCCAACGTCAATACCGGTGACAATCAAATCCAGCTGAGCAATGGCGTGCCACTGGGGACGCTGGGGGCCGCCTACATGAATCAGATCAGCCAGCGCTGCACTGCCTGGCAGTGTCAGGTATGGGGAAGCGGTGGTCGGTTACGGCTGATGCTCAGCGCTGAATAACAGGCAACGAACGGCGAGATCTTAAGCTATTCACTTATCGGTAATTAAACCGTTTATTTATTCTCCCGATTATCCGAACGGGTAATAGTCCTAAATTTTTTCTATTTGTGTTCTGGTTAATGCCAGGCGCGCATAAGCTGGTATACTCCGAAGGTTTTTTATATTGAGCCCAAGCTCATAAAATGAGCGCTTTAGCTTCAAGAGAGGAAATAATGCCTGCTGTAAATCGCAAAGTCAGAAAAGCCGTGATCCCGGTTGCAGGCTTGGGTACGCGGATGTTACCGGCCACCAAAGCCATTCCGAAAGAAATGCTGCCGCTGGTTGATAAACCGCTGATCCAATACGTCGTTAATGAGTGCATTGCGGCGGGGATTAACGAGATTGTGCTGGTCACCCACTCCTCCAAGAACTCGATCGAAAACCATTTTGATACCAGTTTCGAACTTGAAGCGATGCTGGAAAAACGCGTCAAGCGCCAATTGCTGGATGAAGTGCAGTCGATCTGCCCGAAAGGCGTTACCGTGATGCAGGTTCGTCAGGGCAATGCCAAAGGCCTGGGGCACGCGATTATGTGTGCCTACCCGATGGTGGGCGATGAACCGGTGGCGGTGGTGTTGCCGGACGTGATCCTCGACGAATACAGCGCCGATCCGAAAAAAGACAACCTCCACGAAATGCTGCAGCGCTTCGAAACTACCGGCGTCAGCCAGATCATGGTTGAACCCGTGCCGCATAAAGATGTCGGAAACTACGGCGTAGCCGACTGTAAGGGCGTTGCTTTGCAACCGGGCGAAAGTGCGCCGATGGTGAGTGTGGTTGAGAAACCTTCGCCGGATAAAGCCCCTTCCAACCTGGCGATTGTCGGTCGTTACGTGTTATCCGCCGATATTTGGCCGCTGTTGGCTAAAACGCCCCCTGGCGCCGGCGACGAAATTCAGCTGACTGACAGTATCGAAATGTTGATGCAGCAGGAAACGGTGGAAGCGTATCACCTGAAGGGCGTAAGCCATGACTGCGGTAACAAGTTGGGGTACATGCAGGCTTTTGTTGAGTACGGCATGCGTCATGCCAGCCTGGGCAAAGAATTTTCTCAGTGGCTGCAACAGGTTGTTGCCGCTGACAAGAAGTAATTTGATCTTTCGTATTAATTTGAAAAACTAGGATTTTCACATGAAAGTAACAGTTTTTGGTATTGGTTATGTGGGGTTGGTACAGGCCGCCGTACTGGCTGAAGTTGGCCATGACGTTATGTGCATTGATGTTGATGAGCGAAAAGTCGAAAACCTGAAAAAAGGGAATATCCCGATTTTTGAACCGGGCCTGACGCCGCTGGTACAGCAAAACTATGAGGCTGGGCGCCTGCATTTCACCACCGATGCCAAAGCGGGCGTGGCACACGGGAATATCCAGTTTATTGCCGTCGGCACGCCGCCGGATGAGGACGGCTCCGCCGATCTGAAATATGTCACCGCGGTTGCACGTACCATCGCCGAACACATGACCGATCGCAAAGTGGTGATCGATAAATCCACCGTGCCGGTCGGTACGGCGGACAAGGTGCGTCAGGTGATGGCGGAAACGCTGGCTAAACGCGGCAGCAACGTGGCGTTCGACGTGGTATCCAACCCTGAATTCCTGAAGGAAGGCGCTGCGGTAGCTGACTGCATGCGCCCTGAACGCATCGTGATCGGTACCGATAATAAAGAGGTAATCGAACCGATTCGCGAACTGTACGAGCCATTTAACCGCAATCACGATCGTATGATCATGATGGATATCCGCAGCGCAGAGCTGACCAAATACGCTGCCAACTGCATGCTGGCGACCAAAATCAGCTTTATGAACGAGATGTCCAATCTGGCGGAAATGCTGGGTGCGGACATCGAGAAAGTGCGTCAGGGCATCGGTTCCGACTCACGCATCGGTTATCACTTCATCTACCCTGGCTGCGGCTACGGTGGTTCTTGCTTCCCGAAAGATGTCCAGGCGTTGATCCGCACGGCGGAACAGATCGGTTACCAACCGAAGCTGCTGCAGGCGGTAGAGCAGGTCAACTACCAACAGAAAGATAAGTTGAACGGCTTTATCAAAGATTACTTCGGCAGCGATCTGAAGGGGAAAACCTTTGCGCTGTGGGGCCTGGCGTTCAAGCCGAATACCGATGACATGCGTGAAGCGTCCAGCCGCGTGCTGATGGAGCAATTGTGGGCTGCCGGCGCCACCGTTCAAGCCTACGATCCTGAAGCGATGAACGAAGTTCAGCGCATCTATGGCCAGCGCGACGACTTGAAGCTGATGGGGACCAAAGAGGCTGCATTGCACGGCGCCGATGCTCTGGTGATCTGCACCGAATGGCAGAATTTCCGCGCACCGGACTTCGATGTGATCAAGAGTGCGTTGAAGCAGCCGGTGATCTTCGATGGACGTAACCTGTACGATCCGGAGCGTTTGGAGAATCGCGGCTTTACCTATTACGCGATTGGCCGCGGCGCCTCGATTAAACCGGTTATTTAAGGAGTGGGCATGAAATTCCTGGTTACAGGCGCTGCAGGGTTTATTGGTTATCACGTTGCAGAGCGTTTATTGGCCGCAGGGCATCAGGTTGTCGGCATCGATAACCTGAATGACTATTATGACGTGGGCCTGAAAATGGCCCGTCTGGACAGACTGGCGGATAAGCCGGGATTCCGCTTTATCAAGCTGGATTTGGCCGATCGTGAAGGTATGGCGGCATTGTTCGCCGAGCATCAGTTCCAACGAGTCATTCATTTGGGTGCACAAGCCGGCGTGCGTTATTCGCTGGTCAACCCGTTGGCTTATGCGGACGCCAACCTGATCGGCCATCTAAACGTTCTGGAAGGCTGCCGCCATAATAAGGTCGAGCATTTACTTTACGCTTCCTCCAGTTCTGTTTATGGTCTCAATCGCAAGCTGCCGTTTGCTACCGAAGATTCTGTCGATCATCCTGTGTCACTGTATGCGGCCACCAAAAAAGCCAATGAGCTGATGTCACACAGCTACTCTCATTTATACGGTCTCCCGACGACGGGGTTACGCTTCTTTACCGTATATGGCCCCTGGGGGCGTCCGGATATGGCGCTGTTCAAGTTTACCAAGGCCATATTGGCGGGGGAGAGCATCGATGTATATAATCACGGTGAAATGCACCGTGATTTTACTTACGTCGATGATATCGCCGAGGCGATTGTGCGGCTGCAGGCGGTTATTCCGCAGGCAGATCCGTCATGGAGCGTTGAACAGGGTTCGTCAGCGACCAGTTCTGCACCGTATCATGTCTATAATATCGGCAATAGCGCTCCCGTTAAACTGATGGAATATATCACGGCGTTGGAGCAGGCTTTGGGGGTAACTGCCCGCAAGAATATGCTGCCGATGCAACCTGGCGACGTGATGGATACCAGCGCGGATACCGCAGAGCTTTATCGTGACATTGGTTTTAAACCGGAAACCAGCGTTGAAGAGGGTGTTAAGCGCTTTGTTGATTGGTATAAGGCATTCTACCAGGTTCAATAATTGAACGAGGGTAAATGCGATAAAGGGGCCTTACGGCCCCTTTTTTTCATTGGGGCTCCATGCAGGGAAGAAATTGCGAATTAGGATATTTACTAAAAGGAGAGGGGTGAGGTGGGATCACGTCGATAAGCTTTAAAATGAAAAGGCCCCCCGGAGGGAGCCTTTCAGATACGGACTGAATCGCTATTACAGCAGGAAATCGTCCAGAGATTTACCTTGCTCTTCGATAGCTTTCTTAATCACCGCAGGCGTACGGCCTTGGCCGGTCCAGGTTTTCAGTTCGCCGTTTTCATCTTTATATTGGTATTTAGCAGGACGTGCTGCACGCTTTGCTTTGCCGGCAGCCTTGTTGGCAGCCATGGTTTGCAGCAGCTCATTTGGATCGATACCATCAGCAATCAGCATTTCGCGGTATTGCTGCAGTTTACGAGTGCGTTCTTCGATTTCTGCTTGAGCCTGGCTGTCTTCTTCGCGACGTTCGTTCACAACAACTTCCAGTTTCTCGAGCATTTCTTCCAGCGTTTCCAGTGTGCATTCTCTTGCCTGGGCGCGCAGAGTGCGGATGTTGTTCAAAATCTTTAATGCTTCGCTCATTGTCCTAGTCTCAAATTATATTGGTGGGGGGCGTCTCGATAATAATAGAGTGCTATTTTCTTTTCTGCAATAGCCAAATTGACTTGAATACTCAAATTTACCTTTTAAAAAACCGTTAATCGGATCTGTCCGACTAATATAGGAAGGGCTGTTAACTATTATCCTCACCGCACTTAAGTCAAAATTTCAGCAGGCATGCTTTAAAAGGCGCGTGTCGCAAGGCTTTCATCGATAAGTTATCGTCGTAATTTATATCAATATTACAATGAGTTCTGTGGGCTTAATCACGCCATGGTAAGGCAGACATTGTAAACAATAGGGGTATATAGGTAAAGGTTGCGTCAGGAAACGTCGGGGGGATAGCGAAGGTGATTAAATGCCCTGTATTGGCCTCACGTATAATAGACAAGCACTCTCCCGCGGCTGCGGTGCCTGCCGCAGTGAAAGAGGATTATGCATTAATGGGCAAATGTTAGGGGTTAACCATTAGCAAGAATTAATAGTGATGACAGGCATACATTATCCTGTAAATAGCTGTAAAAAGAACGGGCCGACAGAACGATATGTTTCGCTTGAAAGCGCATTATTACGGCGAACGCAATATTCGTTCGCTTTGGGCTGAGCCGGGGGGCGGCTTATGGTACACTTACCGTCCTAATCAACATTTGAATATTTCTTATACCATCGGAGTTGCGGGGCCATGGCTCAACTTTATTTTTATTACTCTGCGATGAATGCCGGCAAGTCCACCGCGCTGCTACAGTCTTCATATAACTATCAAGAACGTGGTATGCGCACGCTGGTGTTCACCGCGGAGATCGATCACCGCTTTGGCGTCGGTAAAGTCAGCTCGCGCATCGGTTTATCCTCGCAGGCCCAGCTCTATAACAACGACTCGATGCTGTACGCCATGATTCAGCAAGAGCATCAACAGCAGCCGGTGCATTGTGTGCTGCTGGATGAAAGCCAGTTCCTGACCAAGGCGCAGGTTGAGCAATTGTGCGATGTGGTGGACCAACTGGACATTCCCGTATTGTGCTACGGCCTGCGTACCGATTTTCTCGGTGAACTGTTTACCGGCAGCCAATATTTGCTGGCCTGGGCCGATAAGCTGGTGGAATTGAAAACCATCTGTCACTGTGGGCGCAAAGCCAACATGGTGTTGCGGTTGGATGAAAACGGCCAGGCGATGCACGCTGGTGAACAGGTGGTGATTGGCGGTAACGAGAGCTATGTCTCCGTCTGTCGCAAGCATTATAAAGAGGCGATTCACTCCTTGGAGTAGGAGCGAAAATGCCGCCAGCGCCCGCTGAGGCGTTTTGGCGGCGGGATAAGAAAAACCGCGCGCCAGGCGCAATAAAAAACCCGCCGTTTGGCGGGTTTTTTTATCGGTTCACGGAACCGTTATTTCTTGGGCTTCTTTACCGCGGTTTTGGCTGCAGCCGGAGCCGCCGCTTCCTCGTCGACCGCTTCGCTGAATTCGCGGCCGTAGAAGGTATCCAGCATGATTTGCTTCAGTTCGGCAATCAGCGGGTAGCGCGGGTTGGCGCCGGTGCATTGGTCGTCGAATGCGTCTTCCGACAGCTTGTCGACTTTCGCCAGGAAGTCCGCCTCCTGCACACCCGCCTCACGGATGGAGGTTGGGATGCCCAACTCGGTTTTCAGCTCGTCCAGCCAGGCCAGCAGTTTCTCAATCTTCTGCGCGGTGCGGTCGCCCGGTGCGCTCAGGCCGAGGTGGTCGGCGATTTCAGCGTAGCGGCGGCGCGCCTGAGGGCGGTCGTACTGGCTGAAGGCCGTTTGCTTGGTCGGGTTGTCGTTCGCGTTGTAGCGAATGACGTTGGAAATCAGCATCGCGTTGGCCAGGCCGTGCGGAATGTGGAACTCCGAACCCAGCTTGTGCGCCATGGAGTGACAAACCCCGAGGAAGGCGTTGGCGAAAGCGATACCGGCGATGGTGGCGGCGTTGTGCACGCGTTCACGGGCAACCGGGTTTTTCGCGCCTTCTTTATAGCTGGCCGGCAGATACTCTTTCAACAGTTTCAGCGCCTGCAGCGCCTGGCCGTCGGAGTATTCGTTCGCCAGCACCGACACGTAGGCTTCCAGCGCGTGGGTTACCGCATCCAGACCGCCGAAGGCGCACAGGGATTTTGGCATGTTCATCACCAGGTTGGCGTCGACAATCGCCATGTCCGGGGTCAGCGCATAGTCGGCCAGCGGGTATTTCTGTCCGGTGGTGTCGTCGGTCACGACGGCGAATGGCGTGACTTCCGAACCGGTGCCTGAGGTGGTGGTGATGGCGATCATCTTCGCTTTCACGCCCATTTTCGGGAACTTGTAGATACGCTTGCGGATGTCCATGAAGCGCAGCGCCAGATCCTCGAAGTGGGTTTCAGGATGTTCGTACAGCACCCACATGATTTTCGCGGCGTCCATCGGCGAACCGCCGCCCAGCGCGATGATGACGTCCGGTTTGAAGGAGTTCATCTGCTCGGCGCCTTTGCGCACGATGCTCAGCGTCGGATCGGCTTCCACTTCAAAGAACACTTCAGTTTCGATACCGTGAGACTTCAGAACCTTGGTGATCTGGTCGGCATAGCCGTTGTTGAACAGGAAACGGTCGGTCACGATGAAGGCGCGTTTCGCCCCGTCGGTCGCCACTTCTTCCAGCGCGATAGGCAGTGAGCCACGGCGGAAGTAGATCGATTTCGGAAGTTTATGCCACAACATGTTTTCTGCTCGCTTCGCTACAGTTTTCTTGTTGATCAGGTGTTTAGGTCCGACGTTTTCAGAGATGGAGTTACCACCCCAGGAACCGCAACCCAGCGTCAGCGAAGGCGCAAGTTTGAAGTTGTACAGGTCGCCGATACCGCCCTGAGAAGCCGGGGTGTTGATCAGAATGCGAGCCGTTTTCATTTTATCGCCGAAGTAGGCGATGCGAGCCGTTTGGTTATCCTGGTCGGTGTACAGGCAGGACGTGTGGCCGATACCGCCCATTGCGACCAGTTTTTCGGCTTTGGCGACGGCGTCTTCGAAGTCTTTGGCACGGTACATCGCCAGGGTAGGCGACAGTTTTTCATGTGCGAAAGGTTCAGACTCGTCGACCAGCTTCACTTCACCGATCAGCACTTTGGTGTTGGCCGGCACTTTGATGCCTGCCATTTCGGCGATTTTCGGTGCGGATTGCCCGACGATGGCCGCGTTCAGGCCGCCGTTTTTCAGGATGATGTCCTGCACCGCTTTCAGTTCTTTACCCTGCAGCAGATAGCCGCCGTGGGAAGCGAAGCGCTCGCGTACCGCATCATAGATAGCGTCAACGACGATGACCGACTGTTCGGAAGCGCAGATAACGCCGCTGTCGAAGGTTTTGGACATCAGGATAGAGGCGACCACGCGTTTGATATCTGCGGTTTCGTCTACCACGACCGGCGTATTGCCGGCGCCGACGCCGATTGCCGGTTTGCCGGAACTGTAGGCGGCTTTCACCATGCCCGGGCCACCGGTGGCGAGGATCAGGTTGATGTCAGGGTGGTGCATCAGCTGGTTGGAGAGCTCGACGGTAGGTTGGTCGATCCAACCGATAATGTCTTTCGGCGCACCGGCGGCGATAGCGGCTTGCAGCACGATATCGGCGGCTTTGTTGGTGGCATTCTTCGCACGCGGGTGCGGCGAGAAGATGATGCCATTGCGGGTTTTCAGGCTGATCAGCGCTTTGAAGATCGCGGTAGAAGTTGGGTTGGTGGTAGGCACGATACCGCAAATCAGGCCGATAGGTTCGGCGATGGTGATGGTACCGAAAGTGTCATCTTCAGACAGGATGCCACAGGTTTTTTCATCTTTATAGGCGTTGTAGATGTACTCGGAAGCGAAGTGGTTTTTGATCACTTTGTCTTCGACGATACCCATTCCGGATTCTTCCACGGCCATTTTGGCCAATGGGATACGGGCATCAGCAGCGGCGAGGGCGGCAGCGCGGAAGATTTTATCCACTTGCTCTTGAGTGAAGTTGGCATATTCGCGCTGGGCTTTTTTGACACGTGCGACAAGCTCGTTCAGTTCAGCGACATTCGTTACAGCCATAATGCTCTCCTGATAATGTTAAACTCTTTCAGTAAATAAGCCGTGCGAGCCACTAGTATAGTCGTAACGGGGATAAGCGGTGATGAGAATACCGGGGTCTTCCCGCGTTATTTCTTCGCATGCTGCTGATTTGCTTAAAGAGCTTCACCCTACGCCAACCGGAGGGGCAGGCAGTGAGGAGAACGGAACCGGCGATGCTGCTGCCGACTTTGTTCTACTCCCTGACTACGACTAAGAGCTTACCCACTGTTGGGTAGTTGATTTGTGATCTAAATCATGAAAACTGCAAGCTGACACCTTTCAGCTTGCTGGTGTTGGGAATTATTCTCGATAACTGTGAGCGGTGACTCTTTTTTCAACATAAAAAATCAAAAGGCCATACATCACTTTAACAAAGGGCATTTGTTTTGTTGCATAACCTGCTGGTAGTCAAAAATGCTGCTCTGGCCGGATGGATTACCCGCGGCAATTCCATTACATTAGCGCGCATAGGCAGCACACCTTTTTATAGTACTTAATGCGGAGCCATCTGTGGGCCAATCTCTGTTGGATCTTTCCGGCTTTATCAAGTTCTTTGTCGGTCTGTTTGCGCTGGTCAACCCGGTGGGCATCTTGCCGGTGTTTATCAGTATGACCAGTTATCAGGCGGAAGCGGGGCGCAACAAAACCAACCTGACCGCCAACCTGTCGGTCGCCATCATTCTGTGGACCTCGCTGTTCCTGGGCGAAGGGATCCTGCGGATGTTCGGCATCTCTATCGATTCGTTCCGCATCGCCGGCGGTATTCTGGTGGTGACCATCGCCATGTCGATGATCAGCGGCAAGCTGGGGGAAGACAAACAGAACAAACAAGAGAAGTCGGAGAGCGCGATCCGCGAAAGTATCGGCGTGGTGCCGTTAGCGCTGCCGCTGATGGCGGGGCCAGGGGCGATCAGTTCTACCATCGTCTGGAGTTCACGTTATCACAACTGGCAAAGCCTGCTCGGTTTTACGGTGGCGATCGCCTTGTTCGCCTTTTGCTGCTGGCTGTTGTTCCGCGCCGCGCCGCTGTTGGTGCGTTTGCTTGGGCAGACCGGCATCAACGTGATCACCCGAATCATGGGCCTGTTGCTGATGGCGCTCGGGATCGAGTTTATCGTTACCGGCATTAAGGCGATATTCCCCGGCCTGTTGTAATACCCTTTGTTTAGCCGCGCACCTTTCGCGTTGGCGCGGCTAAAATTAATTTTAAAATTTAAATTATTTATTGGTTCGCATTATTATAGTGCAGAGGATGAATAAAATTTATTCGGTTGCACCCTTATGTTGCATAAATCTCATCTTGCTGTGCAAAAAAAACGCTAAGCGTTATTTCAGACACTTTTCTTCCCCCATTTCCGCGCGTTTTGTCCCCGTTCAACGGTAAAGCTGTTGTTAAATTAATCACATCATTCTGTGGGGCTTGTCTCACTTTCATCCAGGTGTTATTAGTGATTAACCGACCATAGGCAGGTGTTTGTTCTTTGAATGGCTGGATTGTTAAATGAATGTTTCTTTGTGCGACGGTGAGATGACGTCGACGGTTTCAAACGAAATGATTTTGGTTTTTTTATCTTTAAAATCAAAATGATGATTTTGTTTTTTCGTTGCCCCGCTATCGGGGAGCGGATCGGGCTTCGTGCGATAAAAGAGAATTGCTTAACATTTTCGTAAAATTTATTGGCTATGGAATTTGGCTTCTGCTAATTTCCGAGCAACTTTCCCGTGGTCAATTAACTGAAATGCGCCATAAAAACGGGAATGATTTTTGCTGGTATCCGTTTATTTAGAATTCTTATAAACACTTCACAAACTTCGATAAGCGATGCTTGTCGGTGAAAAGGAGCCTCGATTATGCAGCAAACCCTGAAGCGTACTTCTTTGACCTTGTTGATTAGCGGCGCGCTGAGCGTCGGCGCCATAAATAACAGTTTGGCGGCGGAAGTGCCGGCCGGCGTTCAGTTGGCGCAGCAACAGAATATTGTGATCAACAACGGCAGCGAAGTGGCTTCATTGGATCCGCATAAGGTCGAGGGGGTACCGGAAAGCAATATCATTCTTAACCTACTTGAAGGGCTGGTGAGCACCGACGCCAACGGGCATGTGGTGCCGGCGGCGGCGGCGAGCTGGGAAAACCAGAATTATCAGCAATGGACCTTCCACCTGCGCCCCGGCGCGGTGTGGAGCGACGGCACTCCGGTGACCGCGCAGGACTTCGTCTACAGCTGGCAGCGCCTGGCCGATCCGAAAATCGCCTCGCCTTACGCCAGCTATCTGCAATACACCAAAGTCGACAATATCGACGACATCCTGACCGGCAAGAAGCCTCCGCAGACCCTCGGCGTCAAGGCGTTGGATGACCAGACGCTGCAGGTGACGCTCAGCGAACCGGTGCCGTATTTCATCAGCATGCTGAGCCACACGTCGCTCAAACCGGTCAAACGGGCGGTGGTGGAGAAATTCGGCGATAAATGGACGCTACCCGCCAACTACGTCGGCAACGGCGCTTACCGCCTGAAAGAGTGGGTGGTGAACGAGCGCATCGTGCTGGAGCGCAGCCCGAGCTACTGGAACAACAAGCAGACGGTGATCAATCAGGCAACCTTCCTGCCAATTACCTCGGAAGTCAGCGACGTCAACCGCTTCCGCAGCGGCGAGATCGACATCACCAACAGCGCGATCCCGCCGTACCTGTACGTCAAGATGAAGCGCGAAATGCCCGAACAGCTGCACGTTAACCCTTATCTGTGCACCTTCTATTACGAGCTCAATAACAAGCGGGCGCCGTTTACCGATCCACGCGTGCGTACGGCGGTGAAGATGACGCTGGATCGCGACATCATCGCCAACAAGATCATGGGCCAGGGACAGATCCCGGCCTACAGTTTCACGCCGACCTTTACGGAGGGCGCGAACTTTACGCAGCCCGCATGGGCCGGTTGGAGCCAGGAACAGCGCAACGCCGAAGCCAGGAAGCTGCTGGCGGAGGCGGGTTACAGCGATGCCAAACCGCTGAAGTTCTCGTTGCTCTACAACACCTCCGATCAAAACAAACAGCAGGCGATCGCCGCCGCATCGATGTGGAAGAAGAACCTCGGTGCCGAGGTCACGCTGCGTAATCAGGAGTGGAAGACTTCGCTGGAGAGCCGCCATCAGGGGCAATACGACGTGGCGCGCGCCACGTGGTGCGGGGATTACAACGAACCCAGCGCGTTCCTGAATCTGGTGCTGTCCAACAGCAGTATCAATACCGTGTTCTATAAGAGCCCGGCGTTCGACGCCATCATGGCCGCCACGCTGAAGGCGCCGGATGAGGCCGCGCGCGCCGCGCTCTATCAGCAGGCGGAAGCTCAGCTGGACAAAGACTCCGCGTTGATCCCGGTGTATTACCGCGTCAGCGCACGGTTGATCAAGCCGACGGTAGGCGGGTTCACCGGCAAAGACCCGCTGGACTATACCGACGTTAAAAATCTGTACATTATCAAGCAGTAAAAGGGGTATTCCTTGCGCTAACTCGCGGAGGAATATAGGGAAGGCCGGCCGCCGCATTCGTTCCGCGGCGGCGGGAAAACAGAGTCCGCTTACGGGCAACGCAGGTTCCACGAAGAGCCTGTGATAATAAAAAACTGGAGTCGATAAGTATGACCAACATCACGAAGAATACGCTCATTGCCGCCGGCGTCATCGCCGCGCTGGGCATCACAGCAACCACCTCCGCCTTTGCCGCCGACGTTCCTGCCGGCGTGCAACTGGCCGACAAGCAAGAAATTGTCAAAAATAACGGTTCCGAAGTGCAGTCGCTTGACCCGCATAAAATCGAGGGCGTGCCGGAAAACAACGTCACCCGCGATCTGATGGAAGGCTTGGCGAACAACAGCCCGGACGGTTCCATCGTGCCGGGCGTCGCGGAAAGCTGGGATAACAAAGATTTCAAAGTCTGGACCTTCCACCTGCGTAAAGACGCCAAATGGTCCAACGGCAAGCCGGTGACGGCGCAAGATTTCGTCTACAGCTGGCAGCGCGTAGTGGATCCGAAAACTGCATCGCCTTACGCCAGCTACCTGCAGTACGCCCATGTGGAAAACGTCGATGACATCATCGCCGGTAAAAAAGACAAGTCGACACTGGGCGTGAAGGCCATCGACGACCACACCTTCCAGGTGACCCTGAGCGAGCCGGTGCCTTATCTGGTTGAAATGACCCCACACTACGCCATGAAGCCGGTTTACAAAGACGCGGTGGAGAAGTTTGGCGAGAAGTGGACGCTGCCAGCCAACTACGTCAGCAACGGCGCTTACAAACTGAAAGACTGGATTGTCAACGAACGCATCGTACTGGAACGCAACCCGGAATATTGGGATAACGCCAAAACCATCATCAATAAAGTGACGTTCCTGCCTATTTCGTCGGAAGTGACCGACGTTAACCGCTACCGCACCGGCGAAATCGACATGACCTACAACAACATGCCGATCGAACTGTTCCAGAAGCTGAAGAAAGAGATCCCGAAAGAGGTGCATGTCGATCCTTACCTGTGCACCTACTACTACGAAATCAACAACCAGAAGGCGCCGTTCACCGATGCGCGCGTGCGTGAAGCGCTGAAGCTGGGCATGGACCGCGACATCATCGTCAACAAGGTGAAAAACCAGGGCGATCTGCCGGCCTACAGCTTTACGCCGCCATACACCGACGGCGCCAAGCTGACTCCGCCGGAGTGGTTCGGCTGGACGCAGGAAAAACGCAACGAAGTGGCGAAGAAACTGCTGGCGGAAGCCGGCTACGGCCCGGGTAAACCGTTGACCTTCTCCCTGCTGTACAACACCTCCGATCTGCACAAGAAGCTGGCGATCGCCGCCGCGTCCATCTGGAAGAAAAACCTGGGCGTGGACGTGAAGCTGGTGAACCAGGAGTGGAAAACCTTCCTGGATACCCGTCATCAGGGGACCTATGACGTGGCGCGCGCCGGCTGGTGCGCCGACTATAACGAGCCGAGTTCGTTCCTGAACATGATGCTGTCCGACAGCAGCAGTAACACCCCGCACTATAAGAGCGCCGAGTTCGACAAGCTGATGGCCAACGTGTTGACCGCGAAGAGCAAAGACGAGCGCGCCGATCTGTATCAGAAAGCGGAAGTTCAGCTGGATAAAGATTCCGCCATCGTTCCGCTGTATTACTATGTGAACGCCCGTTTGGTGAAACCTTACGTCGGTGGCTACACCGGCAAAGACCCGCTTGATAACGTGTACGACAAAAACCTGTACATCATCAAGCATTGATACGGTAAGAGCCGGCGGCGCAGGCCGCCGGCCCATGTTGAGAATAATAAGCCGTCATCAGGCTGTCGCACAGGGTTAGGGCAATGCTTAAATTTATACTTCGTCGCTTATTGGAAGCGATCCCGACACTATTTATCCTTATCACCATCTCATTCTTCATGATGCGCCTGGCGCCCGGCAGTCCATTTACCGGGGAACGCGCATTGCCGCCGGAAGTTATGGCGAATATCGAAGCCAAATACCATTTGAACGACCCGATCTGGAAACAGTACGGTCATTATCTGGCGCAGCTTGCGCAGGGAGACTTCGGCCCGTCCTTTAAATACAAGGACTATTCGGTCAACGATCTGGTCGCCAGCTCTTTCCCGGTTTCCGCCAAACTCGGCCTGGCCGCGTTTCTGCTGGCGGTGGTGCTGGGCGTGAGCGCCGGCGTGATCGCCGCGTTGAATCAGAACACCAAATGGGACTACACGGTGATGGGGTTCGCCATGACCGGGGTGGTGATACCCAGTTTCGTGGTGGCGCCGCTGTTGGTGCTGATCTTCGCCATCACGTTGAAATGGCTGCCGGGCGGCGGCTGGAACGGCGGCGCGCCTAAGTTCATCATCTTGCCGATGGTAGCGCTGTCTCTGGCCTATATCGCCAGCATCGCCCGTATCACGCGCGGCTCGATGATTGAAGTGCTGCACTCCAACTTCATTCGCACCGCGCGCGCTAAAGGCTTGCCGATGCGCCGCATCATTTTCCGCCACGCGCTGAAGCCGGCGCTGTTGCCGGTGCTGTCCTATATGGGCCCGGCGTTCGTCGGGATCATCACCGGTTCGATGGTGATCGAAACCATCTACGGCCTGCCGGGGATCGGCCAGCTGTTCGTTAACGGCGCGCTGAACCGCGACTACTCCCTGGTGTTGAGCCTGACCATTCTGGTAGGCGCTCTGACCATTCTGTTCAACGCGATCGTCGATGTGCTGTATGCGGTCATCGATCCGAAAATCCGTTATTAATCTGGAGCACGCGAATGATGTTGACTAAAAAGAACAGCGAAGCTCTGGAACACTTCAGCGAGAAGCTGGAAGTGGAAGGACGCAGCCTGTGGCAAGACGCGCGCCGGCGCTTTATGCATAACCGTGCGGCGGTCAGCAGCCTGTTCATCCTGGTGTTGATCACGCTGTTTGTGGTGCTGGCGCCGATGCTGTCGCAATTTGCCTACGACGATACCGATTGGGCGATGATGTCCGCCGCGCCAAGCCTGGAATCGGGGCACTATTTCGGCACCGATTCCTCCGGGCGCGACCTACTGGTGCGCGTGGCGATTGGCGGGCGTATCTCGCTGATGGTCGGCGTGGCGGCGGCGCTGGTGGCGGTGATCGTCGGCACCCTGTACGGCGCGATGTCCGGTTATCTGGGCGGCAAGATCGACTCGGTGATGATGCGTCTGCTGGAGATCCTCAACTCCTTCCCGTTCATGTTCTTCGTGATCCTGCTGGTGACCTTCTTCGGCCAGAATATCCTGTTGATCTTCGTGGCGATCGGTATGGTGTCGTGGCTGGATATGGCGCGTATCGTGCGCGGCCAAACGCTCGGTCTCAAGCGTAAGGAGTTCATCGAAGCGGCGCTGGTGTGCGGCGTCTCCACGCGCAACATCGTGCTGCGGCATATCGTGCCTAACGTGCTCGGCGTGGTAGTGGTGTACGCGTCGCTGCTGGTGCCGAGCATGATCCTGTTCGAATCCTTCCTCAGCTTCCTGGGGCTGGGCACGCAGGAGCCGCTGAGCAGCTGGGGCGCATTGCTCAGCGACGGCGCCAACTCAATGGAAGTTTCACCGTGGTTGCTGCTGTTCCCGGCGGGTTTCCTGGTAGTCACTCTGTTCTGTTTCAACTTTATCGGCGATGGCCTGCGTGACGCCCTCGACCCGAAAGATCGTTAAGGAGTGCAACCATGAGCACCATTGAACATCCTCAACTGCAAACCGGCGCCGGCGTCAAAACGTCGCCGCTGCTGGACGTAAAAGACCTGCGCGTCACGTTTTCCACGCCGGACGGCGACGTGACGGCGGTAAACGATCTGAACTTCGATCTGCGCGCCGGCGAAACGCTGGGCATCGTCGGTGAATCTGGCTCAGGCAAATCGCAGACCGCGTTCGCCCTGATGGGGCTACTGGCGAGCAATGGCCGCATCGGCGGCTCGGCCAAATTCAACGGCCGCGAGATCCTCAACCTGCCGGAAAATCAGCTTAACAAGCTGCGGGCCGAGGAGATCTCGATGATCTTCCAGGACCCGATGACCTCGCTCAACCCTTATATGCGCGTTGGCGAACAGCTGATGGAAGTGCTGATGCTGCATAAGAAACTGAGCAAAAGCGAAGCCTTCGAAGAGTCGGTCCGCATGCTCGACGCGGTGAAAATGCCGGAGGCGCGCAAGCGCATGCGCATGTACCCGCACGAGTTTTCCGGCGGTATGCGCCAGCGCGTGATGATCGCCATGGCGTTGCTGTGCCGGCCGAAGCTGCTGATCGCCGACGAGCCGACCACCGCGCTGGACGTGACCGTCCAGGCGCAGATCATGACGCTGCTCAACGAGCTGAAGCGCGAGTTCAACACCGCCATCATCATGATCACCCACGACCTGGGCGTGGTGGCCGGCATCTGCAACAAGGTGCTGGTGATGTACGCCGGCCGCACCATGGAATACGGCAGCGCGCGCGAGGTGTTCTACCAGCCGAGCCATCCGTACTCCATTGGTCTGTTGAATGCGGTGCCGCGTCTCGACGCCGAAGGCGAAGCGTTGTTGACCATTCCCGGCAACCCGCCGAACCTACTGCGGTTGCCGAAAGGCTGCCCGTTCCAGCCGCGCTGCCCGTACGCCATGGAACAGTGCGCGAGCGCTCCGCCGTTGGAGCAATTTGGGGAAGGGCGCCTGCGCGCCTGCTTTAAACCGGTGGAGGCGTTAGTATGACAGCGGTAACCGACAAGAAAGTGCTGCTCGAAGTCGCCGATCTGAAAGTGCACTTCGACATTCATGACGACAAACAGTGGTTCTGGCAGCCGCCGAAAACCCTGAAGGCGGTCGATGGCGTTACGCTGCGGCTGTTCGAGGGGGAAACCCTGGGCGTGGTTGGCGAATCCGGCTGCGGCAAATCCACCTTCGCGCGCGCCATCATCGGCCTGGTGAAGGCCACCAGCGGGCGCGTCGCCTGGCTGGGCAAAGATCTGCTGGGCATGAGCGACGCCGACTGGCGTAAAACCCGCAGCGATATCCAGATGATCTTCCAGGATCCGCTGGCTTCGCTCAACCCGCGCATGACCATCGGCGAGATCATCGCCGAGCCGCTGCGCACCTACTACCCGAAAATGCCGCGTCAGGAAGTGAAGGACAAGGTCAAGGCGATGATGCTGAAGGTCGGCCTGTTGCCTAACCTGATCAACCGCTACCCGCACGAGTTCTCCGGCGGTCAGTGCCAGCGTATCGGCATCGCGCGCGCGCTGATCCTCGAACCGAAGCTGGTGATCTGCGACGAGCCGGTCTCCGCGTTGGACGTGTCGATTCAGGCGCAGGTGGTGAACCTGTTGCAGCAGCTGCAGCGCGAGATGGGGCTGTCATTGATCTTTATCGCCCACGATTTGGCGGTGGTGAAGCACATTTCCGATCGCGTGCTGGTGATGTACCTGGGCCATGCGGTGGAGCTGGGCACCTATGACGAGGTGTATCACAACCCACAGCATCCTTACACCAAAGCGCTGATGTCGGCGGTGCCGATCCCGGATCCGGACAAGGAGAAGGAAAAACAGATCCAGCTGTTGGAAGGGGAGCTGCCTTCGCCGATCAACCCGCCGACCGGCTGCGTGTTCCGCACCCGCTGCCCGATCGCCGGGCCGGAGTGCGCCAAGACGCGTCCGCTGCTGGAGGGCAGCTTCCGCCACGCGGTATCCTGCCTGAAGGTCGATCCTCTGTAATGCGACGCTAGCCGGCAACAAAAAGCCCCGCTGAATAAGCGGGGCTTTTTTATCCGATGCGCTGGCGGCGAATCACTCTTTCCACAGAATGTGGCACAGCTTGTGGTCTTTCTCGCGGCAGATCAGCACGCGGGCGAACACGTCGTTGATTGGCTCGCCGTCGCTGTCCGCCAGACCGATCACCACTTCGGCGAAGAAGTCTGGGTTCAGATCGTAGTCCACGTGCTCGCTCCAGTCTTCGGAGGGATCGTACAGTTCTGCGCCGCCGCGCTCTTCAAACTGCAGATTGAACAGCAGAATATCCGCCGGATCCAGATTGTCGCCGGCCAATTCGAGAAAGATGTCGTAGGCCTGTTCCAGCGTTTCGTCTTCGGTAAGGCGGTTATTCAAATCCATAAAAAAATCCTGATAACAAATGATTTGGCGCTATTAAAGCACGCTCGTTGCGGCTTTTACAGCAGCGGGCTGAAAAAGTAGAACAGGCGCTCAACCAGGCGATGCCAGAACGGCCGCTTCAGCCACTCTTTGGCGTTCAGCAACTGGGAACGGGCGATGTAATCTTCCTGCACGCAGGCCAGATCGCTGCCGAAGCCGTCGTCGTCGATCACCAGGGTGATTTCGAAATTCAGCCACAGGCTGCGCATATCCAGATTGACGGTGCCGACCAGGCTAAGCTGGCCGTCAACCAGCACACTCTTGGTGTGCAGCAGACCGCCTTCGAACTGATAAATTTTCACTCCGGCTTCCAGCAGCTCGGAGAAGAACGCGCGGCTGGCCCAGCGCACCATCATCGAATCGTTGTCGCGCGGCACGATGATGCTGACCTCGACGCCGCGCAGAGCGGCGGTGCAGATGGCGTGCAGCAGATCGTCGCTCGGCACGAAGTACGGCGTGGTCATGATCAGCTGCTCGCGCGCGGAATAAACCGCGGTTAGCAGCGCCTGGTGGATCATTTCCTCGGGGAAGCCGGGGCCGGAGGCGATCACCTGAATGGTGTGGCCGCTTTCCTGCTCGAACGGCATGATGTTGACGTTCGGCGGCGGCGGCAGAATGCGCTTGCCGGTTTCAATTTCCCAGTCGCAGGCATAGACGATGCCCATGGTGGTGGCCACCGGGCCTTCCATGCGCGCCATCAGATCGATCCATTGGCCGACGCCCGCATCCTGTTTGAAGTAGCGCGGATCGACCATGTTCATGCTGCCGGTATAGGCGATATAGTTGTCGATCAGCACTACTTTGCGGTGCTGACGCAGATCCATGCGGCGCAGGAACACGCGCAAGAGGTTGACCTTCAACGCTTCGACCACTTCGATGCCGGCGTTGCGCATCATCGCCGGGTAGGGGCTGCGGAAAAATTGCAGGCTGCCGGCGGAGTCCAGCATCAGGCGGCAGTGTACGCCGCGCCGGGCGGCGGCCATCAGCGATTCGGCCACCTGATCGACCAGGCCGCCGGGCTGCCAGATATAGAACACCATTTCGATGTTGTGGCGCGCCAGCTCGATGTCGCGGATCAGCGCTTTCAGCGTGTCGTCGGTGGTGGTGAGCAGCTGCAGCTGGTTGCCCTTGACGCCGTCGATGCCCTGGCGGCGGTTGCACAGCTGGAACAGCGGTTCGGCGACTTTACTGTATTCGGTGGCGAAGATGCGACGGCTCTCTTTCAGTTCCTTCAGCCAGCGCGCGGTCGACGGCCACATGGCCTTGGCGCGCTCGGCCCGGCGCTTGCCCAGATGCAGCTCGCCGAACGATAAATAGGCCACGATGCCGAACAGCGGCAGAATATAGATAACCAGCAGCCAGGCCATGGCAGAGGGAACCGCACGGCGTTTCATCAAAATGCGCATCGTCACGCCGGCGATCAGCAGCCAGTAGCCGAACACCATGAGCCAACTGATTACGGTATAAAATGTTGTCATAAAGGCGAAAAATCCCGTTCGCAAACCACCAATGATGAGTGTACGCACAGATCGGGCAAGGCGAAACCTTTTATCGGCGCTTATGTTACATAAATATGATGAAGTTAAGGCACTTGCCGAAATTGAAAGGGGGGCTTTTGCCGGTGCGACGTCCGGTATGTTGCCGATAACGGCGGCTTGGATCACGGGCGGAAAGGGCTATAATGCCCGCGGTTGGCATTAGACGAACGAGTGACGGAATTATGAGACGCAGTAGAAATGAAGTGGGCCGTTGGCGCATGTTGCGACAGAGCCAACGTCGCCGGCATCGCTGGCTGGAACGCCAGTCGTGCAGCAATCGCCATATTATCCGGGTGCGGCGCCGCCTGGACGATCAGCATCGGCGTGCGCTGCTGTTTGCGGTATCCTGCGAGTGGTAAAACGAAAACAGTCCCGAGAGGGACTGTTTTGTTATGGCGTCAGGGTTATTTTCCGAGGTAGGCGTTGAGCATCCAGACCTGTTTTTCCTGCTCTTTGATATAATCGCTCATCAATGACGCGGTGCCTTCGTCGCCGGCGTCTGCCGCTACCGTCAGCAGTTCACGCTGCTGCTGCAGCAAGATTGAATACCCTTCCAACAGGCCGCGCAGCGTGCCCTTATCATCGGTCACGTTGGTGTGTTCCTTGATGTCGGCGGTTTTCAGATAGTCGCTGAAAGCGTGACGCGGCTGCGAGCCCAGCGTCAGGATACGTTCCGCCAGCTCATCCACCTTGGTCAGCAGATCGTTGTAAGTTTCTTCGAATTTCGCGTGCAGCTCAAAAAACTGCGGGCCGGTAATATTCCAGTGATAGCCGCGCACGTTCATATACAGCACCTGATAATTCGCCAACAGCGCATTCAGCGCTTCGGCGAGTTTTGCCGATTGTTTACTGTCGAGGCCGATATGGGTTTTCGCTGCTTTCTTCGCCGTTGCCATAATAATCTTCTCCTGATTATTCGTTCCAAGGGTAGACAGAATCAATTTCCATAGCTGTTACAGTAACCGGATTTATCGCAGGGTTAAACACGATAACAGGCATCATTACCATCGCTTAAACCGATGACGATAAATCCGTCGAGCAAATTGCCGAATCAGTTTACGCAGGATCCGCCGGCGAAAAAAGCCGCTTTTATCGGTTACTTGCGCAGCGCCAGTTTTACCACGCCGGCGCCCAGCGCCATTAACAGCGCGGCGGCGATCAGCACCGTAATAAAGGCGCGATCGAAGGCCAAACGCGCCAGCTGCGTCAGCTGCTGCGCGCGATCGGCCGCCATTCCGGCGGCCAGACGCAGGGCTTCGTCGATACTGTCGTAGGCCAAATCGCTGACCGGCAGCGCCGCCGGCAGCGCCAGGCTGTGACTGTAAACCGCCGTCATCAACCCACCGAGCAGCGTCACGCCCAGCACGCCACCCAGCTCGTAGGAGACGTCTTCGATAGAGGCCGCCATGCCGGATTTCTCCTCCGGCGCGTTCAGCATGATGGCGGTGGACGCGGCGGTGATCACGCCGCCGAGGCCAAAGCCCACCAACGCCAGGCTTACCAGCTGCGGTGCCATGCTGCTTTGATACCACAGGGCGAGGCCGGCGATGCCGAAGGCGGTCAGGACGAAACCGCCGAGGATGATGCTGCGCTCACCGTAGCGCGGCAACAGTAAACCGGCCATTGGCCCCGCCAGCGCCGAGGCCAGTGGGATCGGCAAGATGAACAGCGCTGCCTGCAGCGGGCTGAGGCCGAGCACCAGCTGCAAGCGTTGGCTGAGCACCAGCTCGACGCCGATCAGGGCCACCATCGACAGCAACGCCACGCCGATGCCGCCGGCGAACAGCCGGTTGCGGAACAGGGAGAAATCGATCATCGGGTGAGCGCTGCGCTGCTGACGACGCACAAACAGCACCAGGAACAGGATGCCGATCAGGGCCGCTGCGAGCAACGCGCTGAGGTCAGGCGCCGGCTTGCTCAGTTCCTTCAGCGCATAGATAGCGCCGACCAGACCGATCATGATCTGCACCGAGCCGACGATATCGGCGGGGCGCGGGTTATCGCCGCCGCAGCGGGGGATCAGTTTCCACGCCAGCGGCCAGACCAGCAACACCACCGGTACGTTGATCAGGAACACCGATCCCCACCAGAAATACTCCAGCAGCAGGCCGCCGACCACCGGGCCGATGGCCGCGCCGCCGGAGGCCACCGAGGCCCAGATGCCGATCGCCAGCGCGCGTTCGCGTTCGTCGGTAAAGACGTGACGCACGATGGACAGCGTGGCGGGCATCATCATTGCCGCGCCAACGGCGAGGAATACCCGCGCGGCGATCAGCCACTCGGCGGTGGGCGAGAAAGCGGCGCACAGCGACGCGACGGCAAACACCGGCAGCCCGGCGAGAAACAGCCGCTTATGGCCGATGCGATCGCTCAGCATGCCGGCGCCGGGCAGTAGCCCGGCGACCACCAGCGGGTAGGCGTTGACGATCCAGAGTTTTTGCGAGGCGCTGGCGTCCAGCGCCTGGGTTAAGCGTGGCAGAGCGGTATAGAGCACCGTCATGTCGATAACAATCAGGAACAGGGCGCTGGCGACCATTGTCAGGATTAACCAGCGGTTCTTGGCGTACATAAGTCATAATCCAGTTAACGTGGGCGGCGCGAAGGCGCCGCCATTGTGGTAACCCTCCGGCGATGCCGGGTGGTATACTGGCGATAATATATATCCATACGTTCGTATTGAAAAGAAGGGTTTCTTAATGGGACGTCAACGCAGCATCGATCGCGACAAAGTTTTGGACACCGCCGAAGAGATCGTCGCCACCCAGGGCGCCGCCGGCTTGACCATTGACGCCGTTGCCAAAGCGATGGGGATCTCCAAGGGCGGGGTGCAGTACTGTTTCGGCAGCAAAGACGCCCTGATTGATGCCATGTTCGATCGCTGGGGCAGTGCCTACGAGACGCTGTTCGCCGCTATCGCCGGTGACGATCCTTCGCCGCAGACCGGCGTGCGGGCGCATATGTTGGCGACGCAAAGCTCGGATCAGACCGCCAGCGCCAAGGCCGCCGGGCTAATGGCGACGCTGATTCAAACGCCGGAGCATCTGGCGAGCACGCGTGAATGGTATCGCAGCCGCATCGCCGGTTTGGATTTGACGACGGAAGAAGGCAAGCGCGCGCGCCTGGCGTTTCTCGCCACCGAAGGCGCCTTTATGCTGCGTTACTTTGGTTTGATGGATATCGACCAGGCGGAATGGGAAACGATGTTCACCGATATGCAGGCGTTGATTTTAACTGAGGGTGCCTATCGCACTGATAGCTAGTAAAGCCCGCAGTGAAAGGCGTATGTTTATCGCACAAGATATTCCCTCGAAGAACTTTTTAGCCAGCCACTCCGTGCTGGCTTTTTTTTGCCTGCGGCAAGCTTCGGAGCAAAGGCCCCCTGCGTGCAGGGGGCTCCGGACATTACTTGCGCGCGTCCAACAGTTGCTGGGCATTCTCTGTGGTAACGACGGTCCACGGAATGTAGTAATGCTTCTGCGTGCCACCCTCCCATTTCAGATCCTTGGCGTACTGTTTCCAGATATCCGACTGTGGTTGATAGCTTTCACCTTTCACGGCGCGCAGCGCGACGTCGATGGAACCCTGCATCTGGCCTTTGGCATCTTGCAGAATAGAGACCATTTCACCGGCCTGCACCGCATGAATCGCGTCGGAGACGCCGTCAACGCCGGCAATCGCGAAGTCCTTCACATTCAGGCCAGCGCCTTTGATCGCTTCGATAGCGCCCAGCGCCATCTCGTCGTTTTGACCAATCACGCCGTTGATTTTACCCCGGTGCTTCTGCAGCCAGTTTTCCATCAGCGGCTGCGCTTCCGCGCGTGACCAGTTGGCCGTTTTGCGCTCAAGTACCGTGACCTGGCCGGCGCCGCACTCGGCAATCGCTTTATCGTTACCCTTGCCGCGCTGGATCTCGCCGCTGCCGCCTTTCGGGCCTTCGATAATCACCACATTCACCTTCTGGTTCTTGCAGTCGAGTTTGTCCAGGACGGCTTTGGCTTCCAGATACCCCCCCAACTCGTCATTAGACACCACTTCAGACGTCATCGCGTCCGTGTTCAGGCGCGCGTTGGTGACCACCACCGGGATTTTGGCTTCGTTGGCATTAGTGACGATATCGATATTGGCCTCAAAATCCATTGGGTTGACGATAATGGCATCGGCGCGCGTTTGGATAGCGGTGGCGGCCTGATCGTTTTGCACCGATGCATCATAACGCCCATCGTAGAAGGTCAGCACGGCTTCGCCGCTTTTCACCGCCGGGTGTTCCTTCCCGAACCTTTCCATCAATTGCACGAACTCGGCTTTGTTGCCGTACATCAATACCGCGATTTTTACCGGGGCGGCCTGAGCTGCCGACAGGCTACCGAGCATCATGGCAGAGGCAAACAACGCTATCTTGGTCTTATTCATGGTTTTCTCCTGGTAGAGTTGGGTCTGATGTTATTAATCGCGCTGTTGCTTACGCGATGGGTCGAGCAATACGGCAAGAACGATCAATGCGCCTTTGATAATTTGTTGGTAATACGATTGCACGCCGAGCAGATCGAGGCCGTTATTCATCACCCCGATAATCAGCACGCCGAAGAAGGTGCCGACCAGCGTACCGACGCCGCCGGCCATGCTGGTGCCACCGATCACCACCGCCGCGATGGCGTCCAGCTCATACCCTGCGCCGGCGTTGGTCTGCGCCGAACCGGTGCGTGCGGTGAGGATCAGGCCGGCGATGCCGGCCAGTGCGCCGCACAGCGTATACACCAGTATTTTGATGCGGGTGACGTTAATCCCCGAGGTGCGCGCGCTTTTCGGGTTGCCGCCGACGGCGTAGATGTAACGCCCGAAGAGGGTTTTATTCAGCACCAGCCAGGCGAGGGCGAACAGCACGATGAAGATGATGACCGGCACCGGAACGCCGCCGACATAGCCATTGCCTAACCAGCGGAAATCGCTGTTCAATTGCGATACTGGATTGCCGTTGGTGGTCAACATGGTTAACCCGCGCGCCGCGGAGAGCATGCCCATGGTGACGATAAACGGCTGCAACCGGTAGCGAGCCAACACGGTGCCGTTCACCAGGCCGCAGACGATGCCGATGCCCAGCGCCACGATCAGCGGCGCCATGACGGCGGTCGCGGTGTCGCCGATAGCTAATCCGCTGTTGTTGGTGGCGAAGCGAGCGGCGACGATCCCGCTTAACGCCAGCACCGAGCCCACGGAGAGATCGACGCCGGCCGTAATAATGACAAAGGTCATGCCGATCGCCAGAATGCCGTTGATCGAGACCTGGCGCAGGACGATCAGGGTGTTTTCATTGCTGAGAAAATAATTGCTGCTCCAGGCGCCCTGAGCGACCTGATATTCGCCAATCAGCGCCACGATCAGGCACAGGGCGAAAAAGGCGATGATAATGCCGTACTTGTGCATACGGCGCTTATTGCGGGTGAAAAATGAAATTCCTGGTGATAAGGAGTGGGCGCTGCTCATTTTTTTTCTCTCTCTGTTAAACCGCAAGTTTCATCAGTGCTGCCTGAGTCGCATCGGCCGCCGAAAGCTCGCCGGCCAACTGCCCGTCGCGAAACACCAATATGCGATCGCTCATGCCGATAATTTCCGAAAGCTCGGAGGAAACCATGATGATCCCTTTGTTTTGCAAGGCGAACTCCGACATAAATCGGTAGATCTCTTTCTTGGCGCCGACGTCGATGCCGCGCGTCGGCTCGTCGAGCAGCAAAACCTCCGGATCCAGCAGCGCCCAACGGCCCAGCACCACTTTTTGCTGGTTGCCGCCGCTCAGGTTACCCACGGGTTGTTCGCCATCGTGGGTTTTAACGTTGAAGCGCTGGATCATGTCGCGGGTTCGCGCCTGCTCCCGTTTCTCGCTGACAAACCCCATCCGGCTGATGCCGGCAAAAGAGGCGATATTGATGTTTTCACTGACGGAACGGCACAGCACCAGGCCGGTTTCCTTGCGATCTTCCGTCACGTAGGCAATACCGCTGTCGATGGCCTTGCGCGGAGAATGGCGGTTCAGCGTCTTGTCACCCAAGCGGATCGTGCCGCTGTCGGCATGCTGAATGCCGAAGATAAGATCGAGAAACTCGCTGCGGCCCGAGCCCACCAGGCCGTAGATGCCCAGGATCTCACCGTGCTTCAGTTGCAGGCTGATATCTTTTATCTTGCTGCGCCAACACAGGCCGTTGACCTCCAGCAAGACCTCTTCACCGGGCTGATTGAATTTGGCGAACTCGCTGTCGTACTCGCCGCCAATAATGTGTTCGATCAGCTGCTCACGGGTAATGTCAGCGATATAGCCTTCATGGATATAGGCGCCGTCGCGGAAAATGGTGTAGCTGTCCGCGATTTGGAATATCTCTGACAAACGGTGGGAGACGTAGATAATGCCTTTACCTTTCGCCGCCAGTTGCTGAAGCGTCTGAAAGATTTTTTGCGCATCCTCCTCGCCAATCGCCGAGGTGGGTTCATCCATGATGATGATGTCGGCATTGGCATGCGACAGCGCTTTGGCGATCTCGACCAACTGCTGCTCGGCGACGCTCAGGTTGCGCATTTTCTCTCGGGCGTCGATCTTGAAATCGAGTTCCTTGAGCAAGCTGGTGGTGCGTTGATTGAGCGTAGCGAAATCGACGAACCCCAGGCGCCTCGGCTCGCGGCCCAGCCAAATGTTTTCGGCCACCGTCAGATCCGGGATCGCGCTCAGCTCCTGCTGCACGATGGCGATGCCGGCGTTGAGGGCTTCCCGGGGATGATGAAATTCACAGCGTTGGCCATTGATAAAAATGTCGCCGCCATCGGGTTGAATAAAGCCCATCAGAATGCTGAGAAAGGTGGATTTACCCGCGCCGTTGCCACCGCACAGGGCATGGATGGATCCACGCCGCAGGCAAAACTCCGCATTCTTGAGGGCCACGACCGGGCCAAAAGCTTTCCTGACGCCGCTGACCTCCAGCAGGTAGGCGGGCGCTTGCGTCTGGGGATCTCGCGTCACAGTTGCACCTCCGGATAGGTCTGCTGCAAGCGTTGCAGGTACCGTTGATAAAGCGTCTCGTATTGCGCTTGTCTGCCAGCATGTGGCCGTGTGCGCGTGGCCTCATCCAGCGCAACGAAACGCTGGCACAGTTCGGCCAGCAACGCGCCGGCGTTCCGCTGCGGATCGTCGGCCAACGTCGTCGCCCACATCGCCTGAATGGCGCCGCCCAGCGCGGCGGTCTCTTTGGCTTTCAGACAGACTACCGGGCACCCCATCACGTCCGCGACGATTTGTCGCCAGGCGGCGCTGCGGGCGCCGCCGCCGGTGAGGCGGATCTCGCGCGCTTCGATGCCCTGACGGCGAAACAGCTCGATGCCATAGCGCAACCCATACGTAGCGCTTTCGACTACCGCCAGGCAGAGATTGGCACGGGTAAAATTGTCGCTATCGAGGTTATGCAGACTGGCGCGCGCGTGGGGCAACGGCGGAACACGTTCGCCATTGAAGAACGGCAGCATCTCGACACCGCCTGCACCGGGCGCGGCCTGCGTCAACAAAGCGTTAAAGCCGGCAAGGTCTTCGTCCAGCAGCGTTTGTACCGCAGTGGTGGCCGAGGTGACATTCATGGTGCAAATCAATGGCAGCCACCCATTGGTGCTGGAGCAGAAGCCGGCAATCATGTCCGATTCCGCCGTGACGGGGGCGGCAGACCAGGCGAATAGCGTACCGGAGGTGCCCAGACTCAGGGTAAGGGTGCCGGCCTCGATGTTGCCGGAACCGATGGCCGCCATCATGTTGTCGCCGCCGCCGGTCGATACCCGAACTGCCGGGCCGAGGCCGAGTTTTTCCGCGGCGGCGGGGCGCACCGTGCCGATGCAGCACTCCGCGCTTTTGAGCGGCGGCAGAGCCTGCCACAGGCGGCCGCTGTCGTCGATGAGATCGACCGCGGTTTTGCTCCAGCGACGGGTACGTACATCGAACAACCCGGTGCCGGAAGCGTCGCCATATTCCGCTACGCGCTCCCCGGTCAGCCAGAAGTTCAAATAATCATGAGGCAACAACACGGTGTGCAGTTTTGCCCAGAGCGCCGGATGGTGTGTTTTGAACCAAAGGATTTTTGACGCGGTATAACCGGTGGCGATCCGCAGGCCGAGTGTTTCCAGCGAGCCGTTGGCTCCGCCGAGCTGTTGCAGGAGCCGTTCGTTTTCCTCTGCGGTTTCGGTATCGCACCACAGCTTGACGCTGTGCAGCACGTTGCCGTCTGCGTCCAGTGGCACAAACCCATGTTGTTGGCCCGAGACCCCCAGAGCATGAATCTCCCGTGCATCAACGCCGGCGTTAGTCACGGCTTGGCGAAAAGCGATGACTAACGCCTCAATCCACCAGTCGGCCTCTTGTTCGCGCCGGCCATTGGCTTGGCTGATGAGACGGTGAGGGGCGTTGCCCTCACCGAGGATCACGCCCTGTGTGCTGTCGACAATCACGACTTTCGTGCCTTGCGTACCGCAGTCTATGCCAGCATAGAGCGCCATAGGATCACTCCATTTCCAGCATGATTTTGATGTCCGAGGCATGTCCTGCCGCCGCGCGCTCGAAAGCGGCTACGCTGTCGGAAAACTTGTAGGTTTGGCTTATCAACGGCTGGACGCGCAATTTGCCGCTGCTCAACAGCCGCAGCGTGCGCGGGTACATGTTGGCGTAGCGGAAAATGGTCTTGAAGGTGATTTCCTTGGCCTGCGCGGCGACGATATCCATCGGCGCGGCATCGATCGGCATGCCGACCAGCACGGCGGTCGCCCCGGGCGCCGCATGCTCGGCCAGCGTAGCGATAGCCGGTTTGGCGCCGCTGCATTCAAACACGACATCGGCGCCATTGCCGCTGGTGAGCGCGGCCACTTTCCCCGCCAGGTCGCCGGTTTTGATATTGACGGCGTGCAGCCCCTCATAACTGGCCGCCACGGCGAGTTTTTCGTCAAACAGGTCGCAGATAATGACGTCCGAACAGCCGCCCGCCAGCGCCGCGAGGGCGGTGACCACGCCGATCGGCCCGGCGCCGATCACCAGTGCGATATCGCCGGGTTTGATCCCGGCTTTGGTGGCCGCTTGCATGCCGATGGCTAAGGGTTCCACCATGGCGCCCTCAGCGAAACTGACGTTGTCCGGCAATTTGAACGTGAAGGCGGCGGGGTGGATGACGGTTTCGCGCAGGCAGCCGTGCACCGGTGGCGTCGCCCAGAAGCGAACGGCCGGGTCCAGGTTGTAAATACCGGCGCGCGTCTGCGCCGAGTTGAGATCGGGAATGCCGGGCTCCATGCAAACGCGATCGCCGATGCTGAGGTGAGTGACGTTTTTACCGGTCGCGAGCACCACGCCGGAGGCTTCATGGCCGAGCACCATCGGGGCGTTAACCACGAACGGGCCAATGCGGCCATGTTGGTAATAGTGCACATCGCTGCCGCAGATGCCCACGGAATGAATTTTTATCTGCACATCATCGGGCCCCAGCGTTTCGGCAAGCTGGACGTCCTCGATAGCGATTTCCCCCGCTTTGGCCAACACTAATGCTTTCATATTGCCTCCTGGTGAATCATTTTTATGGTAACGATATCATTTCAATGCGGCGATAGTGGGCTAAAGCGGGGGGTTAAACTGTGATCGATGTTGGAATTACTCGACGGGAGTTAATTTTGCTGGTGGGTTGTTATTCAATATAGGGATGAAGATCACAAAATCGGCGATGCAATGACGGTTTTAATATCAGCATGCTGATATCGATACCGTTACTTTGCAGGGGAAATGATGAACAAACAACAACGTGCCATAGCCGCTACGCTGGAATACTTGCGTGAGGCGGACATTGTTTTGACTGAGGAAGAACAGCAACGTATTGAAATTGCGACGTTTGGCTTGGCTGACTATCCCGTCTCAGGGCTGCAGCTGCTGACCTATGTCAACTCACCTCGGTATTGCGCGAAAGAGCTGGTGCTGTTTCCTGGTCAGACTTGCCCGGAACATTTACATCCTCCCTTTGCCGGCACACCCGGCAAGCAAGAGACGTTCCGTTGCCGTTGGGGAGAGGTGTTTTTGTTTGTCGATGATGAAAACCTGACGCTTAATGATGCCGGCGGCGAACCGGTATGTCGGGTGCCAGAGGGCGCAGAACCTTGGTACACCTGCAATCGCTATATTCTCTTGCGGCCTGGCGAACAATACACCATCGCCCCCAATACCCGGCACTGGTTTCAGGCGGGGAAGCGGGGTGCGGTGGTGTCCGAGTTTTCTTCCGAGAGCCGTGACGAGCTGGATATCTTTACCGATCCCCGGATTAACCGCCTGGCAGGCGTAAACCATTAGCGCCACGATGGAAGTTCTGTCATGATGTTGCCAATGGTACAAAATGATACTTTAAGCTAAGGAGCTGCATTTGGCAGTGGGTCGAGGACGGAAAGCGACGCTGGCTAGCGTGGCCGCACAGGCAAACGTCAGTAAAATCACCGCGTCGCGGGCATTTTCACAGCCGGACAAGGTTCATCCGGAAACGCTGCGCCGCATTCGGGAGACGGCTGCCGAACTCGGCTATGTGGTCAATGCCGCGGCGCGCAACCTGCGGGCGAAAAGCAGCAGAACCATTGGCATCGTCAACCCGGATATGGCCAACCCGTTCTTTGGCGGCCTGACACGCCTGATGACGCTTGAAGCGCAAAAAATGGGGTACGACACCCTGGTGTTCGACTCCTATGAGTCTCAGGAAAGCGAAGACAGAATCATCGACAAACTGATTGGCTACAACGTCGATGCGATCATTCTCTCGGTCATTTCCAACGATCATCTGTACCAGCCTTCCTATCTAAAACGGTTGGAAACATTGAATATCCCGGTGGTGCTGATCGACCGGGAACTGGACAATCGCCACTGCAGCGGCGTGTATATCGATAACCTGGACTGCGGTCTCCAGGCGGGGCGCTGGCTTTTGGAACAGAAAGCGCAGCGGGTGGTGGTGGTGTCCGGACCGGAGAACTCCAACGTTGCACGGGACAGGGTCACAGGGCTGCAGGCGGCGTTGCAAGGGAAAGTGGCGTCGTTTGAAGTGCTGTATGCCGATTTCTTTATGGACGTCGCCTGGCAAGAGACGAGCCGCTGGCTGGCCAATCACCGCGCGCCGGACTTTTTCGTCGGCTGCAATAACCAGATCTCCCTGGGTATCATCAAGGCCTGTATCGAACATCGGCTGCCGTTGATGCAGGACGTGTCGCTGTTCAGCATCGATGAGGTTTCGCATGCCGAGATCTACGGTTTCCATTTCCCTTGCGTGTCGCATGATTTGCAAGAGATCGCCTGGCAAGCCTTGAATCTGGCGATCCGTCGTATTGCCGACCCCGAGATCAAACCGGGCAAAGTGGTGGTACGGGGAAAACTCGTTATATAACGGCAGGTGCAACCTTTATGGGGAGGCTTTGGCTCACTCGTTCCGGGCGTTAGTTTGCACCCAGCCCAAACAGCGCAGCCGCATTGCGATCCAAAATGGCGTTCACGTCTTCCTCCGGCAATCCCGCGCGCCGGATGTAGTCCACCGTGGTTTGAAACAGTTCGCCCGGCTGAAACGGGAAATCGGTGCCGAACAACAGCTGCTCTGCGCCGAACGTCGCTGCTGCCGCTTGCAGTGCGGGCACCTGATCGTGGCCTACCGTGTCGTACCACATGCGCAGGGCGGCGCGGCTTGGCGGTTCCGGCGTGTTCGGCGCCTCCCACGCGACGGTTTGATCGAGACGTTCCAGCGTCATCGGCAGCAGGCCGCCCAGGTGCGGCACAATGATTTTCATCTCAGGAAAGCGTTGGGGGATGCCGTTGAGGATAAAGTGCATGGCGGCGACCGTGTCTTCGATCGGCGCGCCGATCGACCAGGTCAAGGCGTAATCGGCGATGAGCGGCGAGTGCGCGCCGCGGCCGGCGGGATGAATGGCCAGCACGCTGCGGCGGCGATTGAGTTCCTGATAGAGCGGCTCGAACAGCGGATTGGCGATAGACAGCCCGAGCACTGAGGTGGTAATGCAGGCGCCCAGCATATCGAGCTGGGTAAAGGCCCTTTCAAGCTCGCGTAACGCAGCGTCGATATGCGGCAGCGGCAAAGAAGCGATAGCCCGGAAGCGAGTGGGATAACGCGCTACCAGCTCCGCATATTCATCATTGATCCGGCGCGCGGCCTCTACGGCGGCCTGTTCGTCTTCCAGATGCGGCGACAGCGGCGTCGCAGACAGGATTTGCATGTCGATGCCGGCGTTGTCCAGCAGGGCGAAACGCGCGTCGAGTTCGCGTTCGGTGCGGCCGGCGCCCAGGTGCCGATAGGCGGCAACGTCGTGTACGCCATGCGCTTGCAAAAGATCCAGATACTCCGTGCTCCACAGGTGAGCGTGTACGTCGAGTCGCATCGGTCGATCTCCAGAGTTCGCGGCGATGCCGCGGGTTCAGGAGAGTATAGGCAGGCGGCGTTATGTCCCCTGGCGAGAGAGCATTTTTTCTACCGACGGGTTAGGGTGAGAGCACGCATTGATCCGGGAACGGTGCTCCGTTCCCGATCAGGCAGCGCGCAGCAGGTCAGAACACCTGTTTGAACGGCTTCACCGTCACGTCGGCATAGACGCCGGCGGCGATATAGGGATCCTGCTGCGCCCAGGCCTGAGCTTGCGCCAGCGAGGCGAATTCGGCGATCACCGTTGAACCGGTAAAGCCGGCGGCGCCGGGATCGTTGCTGTCGATGGCCGGGTTAGGGCCGGCGACCACCAGGCGGCCGGCGTCGCGCAGCGCCTGCAGGCGCGCCAGGTGTGCCGGGCGCACCGCCAGACGGTTTTCCAGCGAGTTGGGGACGTCTTGCGCGTAGATCAGATAAAGCATGTTTCACCTTTAAAATCATGGCTATAAAACGGTGCTACCAAGGTAGCGCAAAAGGCGCGGCAGGGGAACGGTGCGCGGCGAATTTCCCGACGGATTGGCGCTTATGCCTTGAAGCCGCTACTTTTTATTCGTATAGTGCGGCGCGCTTAAACTGATATGCCATTGAGGTGAGGACATGACGGAACTGGTAAGGGAAAAACTCGATTTGCCGGCGGGCAAAAGTAAATTGCTGCTGCACTCTTGCTGCGCGCCCTGTTCCGGCGAAGTGATGGAAGCGATCCAGGCGTCCGGGATCGAGTACGCCATTTTCTTCTATAACCCCAACATTCACCCGCAAAAAGAGTATCTGCTGCGCAAGGAAGAGAACATCCGTTTCGCTGAGCAGCACGGGGTGCCGATCATTGATGCCGATTACGACACCGACAACTGGTTCGCCCGCGCCAAGGGGATGGAGAATGAGCCGGAGCGCGGTATCCGCTGCACCATGTGTTTCGACATGCGTTTCGAGCGCACGGCGCTGTATGCGCATGAGCATGGTTATGACACTATCTCCAGTTCGCTGGGTATCTCGCGCTGGAAGAATATGCAGCAGATCACCGACTGCGGCATCCGGGCGGCGGAAAAGTATCCCGATCTGGTGTACTGGGATTACAACTGGCGCAAGAAGGGCGGTTCGTCGCGCATGATAGAGATCAGCAAGCGCGAACGCTTCTATCAGCAGGAATACTGCGGCTGCGTCTATTCGCTGCGCGACACCAACCTGCACCGTAAGGCGCAAGGGCGACCGCTGATCAAACTGGGCGTGCTTTACTATGGTGATGAAGAATAGCGCTGACTCACCGCAATTAACCCGCTCCGGCGGGTTTTTTACTTTTTGACGCCTGGCCAAACGTTAATGAAGCGTGTCGCCCCGGCGGTAAAAAAGCAACGGCAAGGTTAATATCCTTATGAGTTTGCTGGTTTTAGCCGCGCATACTGACGATTAAAGCGATAGTTTGCCTTTCGTTATTGAATATGATTGCTATTTGCATTTAAACTTGGCGAACCAGAGGAAACAGAATCATTATGCCGCTAAAAAAGATGTTCCTTAATCGCCGTATATCCGTGCCTTTCGTCTTGTCCGTAGGCCTGCACAGCGCCCTGGTGGCGGGATTGCTTTACGCTTCGGTAAACGAAGTGGTGGAGCTGCCGAAGCCAGAGGACGCGCCGATCAGCGTCATGATGGTCAATACCGCCACGATGGCCGAACCGCCTCCGCCGGCGCCGGCCGAGCCGGAGCCGCCGCAGGTCGAACCTGAGCCGGAGCCAGAACCGGAACCTATTGTGGAGCCGCCGCCGAAGGCGATCGTGAAGCCGGAGCCGGTCAAGCCGAAACCAAAACCTAAGCCGAAGCCAAAGGTCGAAAAACAGGTCAAACCGGAGCCGAAAAAAGTCGAGCCGCGCGAACCGTCACCGTTCAACAACGATTCGCCGGCCAAGCCGATCGACAAAGCGCCGGTGAAACAGGCGCCTGCCGCGCCGGTGCAGGGCAATTCGCGCGAGGTCGTGCCGAAGGCGTTGGTGCAGTCCAAACCGATGTATCCGCCGCGCGCGCTGGCCTTACAGATTGAAGGCAGTGTTAGGGTCCAGTTTGATGTCGACAGCGATGGTCGCTTGAGTAACGTGCGTATCTTGTCGGCCGAACCGCGCAATATGTTCGAGCGCGAAGTGAAGCAGGCGCTACGCAAATGGCGCTATGAAGCCAAAGAAGCGAAAGACCTCATCGTCAACATTCGCTTCAAGCTGGATGGCTCGACCGAATTGAACTGAGGTAGATCTGGCGACAGATATCAAGCGTGTTGATCGTTTGTCGCTTCATCTGACTACCGTCCTTGACTTCCTCGCCCGATGCCTGGGCGAGGAAGCTATCCAGACCTGATAATTCACGTTGATTGTTTTACGTGGACGTCCTCTTTTTTCCTACCGCAATGCCAAATTTATCCTCATAAATATTCGCAATCTGCCGGCAAACTTCACCGTTCTCATAGCAATACTTTTACATGCCTGTTGAAAAACATTCATTTTCATCAGGTTATGAGTTTTTTTGACATGGATACGCAGGTTTTAAATTTATTCCTGTCGTGATTATGCGCCAAGTATGTGTAAAAAATAATCAATGGTAAACGTGTAATATTTAATTCAGGTTTACAATAGAGGGGTGATTTGCTTGAATGCGGAGCGAGATTTGTCACTACGCCCGCTAAGCCGACGACCACTGCATTGTTCGTCGGTGAGCGAGGGAAGGTGCGGTCTCAAACAGCCACTCAGATCAGTGAAGTCTCCGTTAATCTGTGTGACAGAACGGGGGCTGTCTGATGGGGCTGTCACTGCGAATAACATCAGGATGAAAATATGAGCTGGACGATTGATAAAGTGAAAGTGCTGTTTAATAAGCCTTTGTTGGATTTGCTCTATGATGCACAAAAGGTGCATCGTCAACATTTTGATCCGCTGGAAATACAAATGAGCACTTTACTGTCTGTTAAAACAGGAGGGTGCCCAGAGGACTGCAAATATTGTTCGCAAAGCGCAAGGTATAAAACAGGATTGCGGGCAGAAAAGTTGTTGCAGGTAGAAAAAGTCTTACAGTCAGCCCGTACAGCGAAAGAGGCTGGCTCCTCGAGATTTTGCATGGGAGCGGCCTGGAGTAATCCGCACGAACGCGATATGCCTTATTTGGAGGAGATGGTCAGAGGGGTTAAGGCGTTGGGGTTGGAAACCTGCATGACGCTGGGAAAACTGACTGATTCTCAGGTCGAGCGATTGGCTAACGTTGGCTTAGACTACTATAGCCACAATCTGGATACCTCTCCCGAATATTATGGCAGCATCATCACAACCCGCACTTATCAGGATAGATTAACGACGATCGATAAAGTCAGGGCGGCCGGCATCAAGGTCTGCTCCGGTGGAATATTGGGACTAGGTGAAAGTAACCTAGACCGGATAGGTCTGCTTTTGCAATTGGCCAACCTGTCTAAAGCGCCGGAAAGTGTGCCCATTAACATGCTGGTCAAGGTGGCGGGCACCCCCCTGGAAGACAGTGAGCCGGTGGATGCCTTTGACTATATCCGCGTCATTGCCGTTGCCAGAATCATGATGCCTACCTCCTACGTGCGCATCGCGGCAGGGCGCGAGAAAATGAATGAGCAAATGCAGGCCATGTGTTTTATGGCGGGGGCCAATTCAATTTTCTATGGATGCAAATTGTTAACGGCAACGAATCCCGATGAGGATCAGGATATGAAATTGATACGGAAGTTGGGTCTGAAAACACAAAAAGTGCACCAATCACTGACAGACGAGGAAGAGGGCGCTTCATTGCTGAAAGACGTAATGACTATGGATGATGAGAAGTATTATCAGGTTATTTGATGCGGCATTAAATATGCCCACGGATAAAGCGGCAAGCCAACAGCAGTATGCTGTTGGCTTCAATCATCTTATTCTTCGAAACCGACGCGGAAATTCATTTTGCCCTCAGGCAGCGCGCGCGAGTTGCCTTCCGCATCGACCGCCACATAGGTGAACACCGCTTCGGTCGCCCGGTAACGCTGGCCGATCGGGGCGGAAGAAACTTTCTTTACCCACACTTCGATATTGATGGTGATCGAGCTGCGTCCGGTGCGGATACAGTGCGCATAGCAGCAAACCACGTCGCCTACCGCCACCGGTTTCAGGAAGGTCATGCCGTCTACGCGCACCGTCACCACGCGCCCCTCGGCGATCTCTTTTGCCTGGATGGCGCCGCCGATGTCCATTTGCGACATCAGCCAGCCGCCGAAAATATCGCCGTTGGCATTGGTATCGGCCGGCATCGCCAGCGTGCGCAGCACCAGCTCGCCGCTGGGTAAAGGTCGTTGTTGTGTCATAGCAGTCTGCTTTTAAAAGGAAGGGATAACATCATACTGCCCGCGGCAAATGCCGCAGGCATTAACAATTTTGTAACTATTTTGTTTCTTCTGCCGGTACGTGCCGGTATTTGTAACTATTTTTTCTGTTCTTCCGGCATGTGCCGGTAAATATAGATACCGCTGAGGAGGGTGAAGACCAGCGTCAGTACCGTCAGGCCAAAGACTTTGAAATTGACCCAGACGCTTTGCGGCAGCCAGAAGGCGACATAGATGTTCGCCAGGCCGCAGGCCAGGAAGAAGATCGCCCAGGCCAGATTGAGGTTGCTCCACACTTTGTCCGGCAGCGTCAGCTCTTTGCCCAGCATGCGCTGAACCAGCGGTTTTTTGAGCACCCATTGGCTGATCAGCAGCGCCAGCGCGAACAGCGCGTAAATCACCGTGACCTTCCATTTGATGAACAAATCGTTATGGAACACCAGCGTCAGGGTGCCGAATACCAGCACCATCAGGAAGGTGATCAACGTCATCTTCTCGACCTTGCGGTATTTCACCCAGGTGAACACCAGCGCCAGCGCGGTGGCGACAATTAACGCGCCGGAAGCAACGTAAATGTCGTACAGCTTGTAAAACGCGAAAAAGACAATTAACGGGAGGAAATCAAGAAACTGCTTCATAAATCAATCCATCATCTGTTCATCGGCCGACTATACCGGATTCGGCGAGCTCTGTGTACCGCCGGGCGTTGCCGATTATCGGCGTTTGGCCGGCGGATTTCTGCCGCGAAAGCAGGAATTTGCATAAACTTACGCAAGAAAGTGCCGGTACATTGCCAGCGCGGGCCGCAGGCCGCATAGTAAGTGTCATAATAACCAGATAATTTACCGCGGAAAACAAGCATGCAGTGGAAATCTCTCCAGGCCCTGACGCCTGGTTTGACGCATTTATTGGGCTATCAACGCAGTTGGCTCAAGCCGGATATTCGCGCCGGCCTTTCCGTCGCCGCCGTCGCCCTCCCGGTGGCCATCGCCTACGCCGAACTGGCCGGGGTCAGCCCGGTGGTGGGGCTCTACTCCTGTATCTTGCCGATGATGGCCTACGCGCTGTTCGGCTCGTCGCGCCAGCTGATCGTCGGGCCCGACGCTGCCACCTGCGCGGTGATCGCCGCAGTGGTGACGCCGCTGGCAGCGGGCAATATGGAACGCCATTGGCAACTGACCATTATGATGACCGCCATGATGGGCGGCTGGTGCCTGCTGGCCAGCCGGTTCAAGCTGGGGGCGCTGGCGGATTTGCTGTCGCGGCCGATCCTCAGTGGGCTGCTGAACGGGGTGGCGATCACCATTATTGTCGATCAGATCGGCAAGGTGTTGGGGTTTACGATGCGCCCGGCACAGCTGATCGAGCGCATCTACGCGCTGCCCGGTAACCTGCTGCACAGCGACTGGCTGACGATGGCGGTGTCGTTGCTGACGCTGGTGACGCTGCTCGGATTTAAAAAATGGCGGCCTAACTGGCCGGCGCCGCTGTTCGCTATCGTGCTGGCGGCGTTCGTGACCTGGGCGGGCGGCCTGCAGCAGCATGGCGTGGTGACGGTGGGCGGTTTCAGCGGCGTGCTGCCGATCGTCCAGTGGCCGGACTTCCAGCCCGGTTTGCTGCGCGACATGGTGATCCCGGCGCTTAACCTGGCGGTGGTGAGTTTTGTCAGCATGATGCTCACCGCCCGCAGCTTCGCCGCCAAAAACGGTTATGAGGTGAACGCCGACGCCGAGTTTCGCGCGCTGGGGCTGGTGAATATCGTCTCTGCGCTGTCGCAAGGTTTCGCCATCAGCGGCGCGGATTCGCGCACCGCGGTGAATGATGCCAACGGCGGCAAGAGCCAACTGGTGTCGATCATCGCCGCCGCGGTCATTGCCTTTGTCTTGCTGTTCCTGATGGCGCCGCTGCAGTTTATTCCGGTGGCCGGGTTGGGCGTGGTGCTGATGTATGCGGCCTGGTCGCTGCTGGACATCCGCGGCATCTGGATCTTGCGCCGTCGCAACGCGCAGGCGTTCCGCCTGGCGCTGTTTACCTTCCTCAGCGTGCTGCTGGTGGGAGTGATCAGCGGCATTGGGCTGGCGGTGTTGCTGGGGCTGATGCAGTTTCTGCGCACCGTCTTCCGGCCGACGGAACAGCTGCTGGGCGTCAACGACGAAGGCATGATCCATTCCATGGGCAATAACAATGGGGTGAAGGCGGTGCCTGGCGTCATGATGTATCGCTTCAATTCGCCGCTGACCTATTTCAACGTGGCGTATTTCAAACGCCGTATTCTCAATTTGGTCGACGGCACGCCGTTCCAGCCACGTTGGGTGGTGGTGGATGCGGTGGCCAGTTTCACCCACGCCGATATCAGCGTGCTGGCGGCCATCGACGAACTGAAACGCGACCTGTTACAGCGTAACGTAAGGCTGGTGCTGGCGGGGCGCCGCACCGAGCTGACGCGTTGGTTCCGCATCAACCGCTTAGGGCGCGACAAAGAGCTGATTTTGGTGCCGGACCTGTATCTGGCCCTGAAACTGATTCAGAGTAAGGAGCAGGCGGAAGCCGCCGTGGTGGGGTAAACAAAAAAAGGGGCGCGCCGAAGCGTGCCCCTTGGTTTTTGCTTGCGCCGGCGTTAGCCGCGCAGCAGCATGTACAGACGGAACAGGTAGATCAGCAGCAGAGCAGACACCAGGTTGCTCAACGCGGTCAGTACCACGCTGGCGACGTTCGGCGTCAGTACCGACAGATGGCTCACCAAAAACAGCACCAGCAGCTTGGCCGCCAGCCACAGCATCATCGCCGGCACCAGCACGCGCGCATTGGCGAAGGCTAATTTGCTGCTCAGCTTGAGCGAAGCGAAGACGCCTTTTTTGTCGACGGAGGCGATCACCGGCGCCAGTGCGAAGGCGATAGCCATCAGCACGCCCGGCACCACAAACAGCGTCAGGCCAAGTTGGATCAGCAGGGTGCAGATAAACAGCAGCAACAACAGGCGTGGCAGATCGGGCGCCGAAGCGCCGAGCGCGCGCAGGGCGCTGGTGCGTTGCCCTTGCGACACCAGACGGATCAGCGTCAGCATCCCGCCGACCAGCAGCACGTTGCCGACCAGCGCGGAGAAGGTGGCGGCCGCCGACACTTTCAGCAACACCATCTGCTGTTCCGGCGTCATCTGCTGGATCACTTCCTGAATGCCCATGCCGGTAGAGGAAGCGAAATCGCTGGTGGTGGCAGCGAGCGTCGCCAACTGTTCGGCATCGGGGCTGAAGGCCTGATTCAGCAGCACGGAGATAAACGCCGTCAACAGCGCCAGCATCAGGATGCTGGCCAGTTGATTGCGTAAAAAGTTAAAACTGTCACGGTACAAAGCGTTGGCCGTGATAGGCATGCAGACTCCTTGGCGTCGGGAAAACAGAGATAAATCAGTGGGTGATTGTACCCTGTTCCACGCCGCTGTGGCACCCCGCGAATTGCACTACGCCTATTTCTTCAACGATCGTCGTCTCAGGCAGCGATAGCGGCAAGGGCACCGGCAAGGGGGGCAGGCCGTAGCGTTCCCGGGCGCGATCGCAGGCTTCGTTACGCAGGCCGTTTTCACCGGACTGATCGAACTCTCTGCACGGGCTGGGTCGATTGAGGTAGATCGAGCAGGACACGGCTTTGCCGATCTCGCCGTCCAGCGCGGTGCAGCGGGGGGACTTGCTGTTGGTCCCCTGCATGCAGCGCAGGAACGGGCTCAAAGGCTCCGTCAGGGAAAGGGGGACGGTGCCGCCGCCGTCTTCGGCTTCGGCCCAATAGAATGACACTCGAAAATAACCGCAGCATGCGCCGCAACTGACACAGGGATTAAGGATTTCGCTCATCTTGATTGCCCGCCGACTCCTCACGGCACCAACCAAAACCAACACGGAAAATGAAATTACCTCAGCCGCATTTTTCTCCGCAACTGAAATTTGAACATGTAGATAATTTGCAACAAAATCGTTTTTTTGATGCAGATCAATCCTTGATTTATTAGACGGTTAGGTAACCTTGTTTTTAGTGGGATTTTAAATTTTTACACATAAGATGTGATCTCGATGGGATCACAAATACCCGAAAGTAGGTATATTCCCCTCGAGCGATTAACCACACAAATGGAATGGATAATGAAAAAGACAACTCTGATGGTATTGGCGACGATGATGGCGCCTATGTTGGCAAGTGCGCATCAGGCCGGTGATTTCCTGTTCCGCGCGGGAACCGCGACCGTGCGTCCAAATGCGGGTTCAGACAACGTACTGGGGTTGGGCTCGCTGGATGCGAAAAACAACACCCAGCTCGGTCTGACCTTCGGTTACATGGTGACGGACAACATCGGCGTTGAGTTGTTGGCCGCAACGCCATTCCGCCACAAGGTGACGCTGGGCGGTACCGATCTGGCGACCGTTCACCAACTGCCGCCTACGCTGATGGCGCAATACTACTTCGGCGACAAGCAGGACAAACTGCGTCCTTACCTGGGCGTTGGCGTTAACTACACCACCTTCTTCGACGAGAAGTTCAACGACTACGGCAAAAGCGCCGGGTTGAGCGACCTCGATCTGAAAGATTCCTGGGGCGTGGCGGCGCAGGCCGGCCTGGATTACAACCTGGATGAGCACTGGATGCTGAACATGTCGGTGTGGTGGATGAACATCGAAACCAAAACTCGCTTCAACGATGCGAATGGTGGGCACCATAGCTTCGATACGCGTCTGGATCCGTGGGTGTTCATGTTCGGGGCGGGTTACCGCTTCTGATGAAGGCTTCAAGCAGGGAGGCGTTGCGCCTCCCTGTGTCGGTATTATTTAATCTGCATCACGTTTTCAACAGATTTCACGCCGGCTACACCGCGTGTGACCTGCACCGCACGGTTGGCGTCATCGCTGGACGTCACGAAGCCGCTCAGCTGTACGCGCCCTTTAAAGGTTTCCACGCTAATCTCGCGTGACTTGATGTTTTTATCCGCCAGCAACGCCGATTTCACTTTGGTGGTGACCACAGTGTCATCGATATAACCGCCTGTTCCCTCTGATTTTGCCGTCGGCGCGCAAGCGCTCACCGCGACCGCCACAACGGCTGCCATGCACAAGGCCGAAAGGGTTTTAAACAGCTTCATAAATTACTCTCCATGCAATGTTATGGTTGAAATTCGCTACGGTTTTTCGCCGCAGCGAGCGCATTCCCCAAATCAAACGAAGAAATGCATAGCGAACAAAGTTCATTGTGAGACAAGACTGGGTTTTGTTCAAATTTTTGCTGTAAATAAATGGAACAAACTTTGAAGGGAAACAAGCTGTTAAAGCGAGCGCCGGCAGGGCGCTCGCTAAAGAGGATCACGCCCGGGTGGCGCGCTTCATATTGCTGACAAAGGCCGCCAGCTTAGTCAGCATCTCCGCCGGGTTGGCATGGTGCTGTTCGATGATTTTGACGATTGCCGAGCCGGAGATCGCGCCGGCGGCCCCGGCCTGCAGCGCCGCCTTCACCTGCTCGGGTTCGGAGATGCCGAAGCCCTGCAGCGGCGGCGCGGCGTGATACGCGCGCAGCTTGTTCACCAGGTGATGCAACGGCAGCTGCGCTCGGCTTTCGGTGCCGGTGACGCCGGCGCGCGACAGCAGGTAGGTGTAGCCGCGGCCGTGCGACGCGATTTCACGCAGCAGATCGTCATCGGCGTTCGGCGGGCAGATGAAGATCGGTGCGATACCGTGGCGCGCGGCGGCGGCGCGGAACGGCGCAGACTCTTCAAACGGCACGTCGGCGACCAGCACCGAATCCACGCCCACTTCGGCGCAGCGTTGGTAAAACGCATCGATGCCTTTATGGAACACCAGATTGGCGTACATCAGCAGGCCGATGGGAATAGTCGGGTGCTTCTGGCGGATGGCCGCCAGCATCTCGAAGCATTGGGTTGGCGTGACGCCGGCGGCGAAGGCGCGCAGCGTCGCGCTCTGGATGGTTGGGCCATCCGCCAGCGGGTCGGAGAAGGGAATGCCCAGCTCCAGCGCGTCCGCACCGGCTTCGATCAGGGTGTCGATAATCTGCAGCGACAGCGCCGGGTTAGGATCGCCCAGCGTCACGAACGGGACGAAGGCGCCTTCCTTGCTGCTTTCCAGACGCGTGAACAGTTGCTGATAACGTTCCATCAGATTTCTCCCCGAGCTTTCAAAATGTCGTGAACGGTAAATATGTCTTTGTCGCCGCGGCCGGACAGGTTGACCACCAAGATTTGCTCTTTCTGCGGCGTTTCACGGATCATTCTCAGCGCGTGCGCCAGGGCGTGTGAGGATTCCAGCGCCGGGATAATGCCTTCATGGCGCGACAGCGCCTTGAACGCTTCCAGCGCTTCGTCGTCGG
Source organism: Serratia bockelmannii (assembly GCF_008011855.1). Lineage (GTDB taxonomy): Bacteria > Pseudomonadota > Gammaproteobacteria > Enterobacterales > Enterobacteriaceae > Serratia > Serratia bockelmannii. The sequence goes on along the minus strand of NZ_VOUX01000033.1, from coordinate 468,277 downwards.
TGATCGACACGTATTCGGCGCGGCCGGTGCTGTTCAGGTAGGCGTGCTGCGGCCCGACGGACGGGAAGTCCAGCCCGGCGGAAATCGAATAGGACTCTTCAATCTGGCCTTCGTCGGTCTGCATCATCGGCGCCTTCATGCCGAAGTAGATGCCGACGTGGCCGTGCTTGAGCGGCGCGCCGTGCTGACCGGTTTCGATACCCAGACCGGCGGGTTCCACGCCGATCAGCCCAACGTCGGCGTCATCGATAAAATCGGCGAACATGCCGATGGCGTTGGAGCCGCCGCCGACGCAGGCGATGACCGCATCCGGCAGGCGGCCTTCGCGCTCCAGCACCTGCGCTTTGGTTTCTTCGCCGATCATGCGCTGGAATTCACGCACGATAGTCGGGTACGGGTGCGGGCCGGCGGCGGTGCCGAGCATATAGTGCGCGGTTTCATAGCTGCCGGACCAGTCGCGCAACGCTTCGTTGCAGGCGTCTTTCAGGGTGGCGGAGCCGCTGTGCACCGGGATCACTTCCGCGCCCATCAGCCGCATGCGGAACACGTTCGGCGACTGGCGCTCGACGTCTTTGGCGCCCATATAGATGCGGCATTTCAGGCCGAGCAGTGCGCAGGCCAGCGCCGACGCGACGCCGTGTTGGCCTGCGCCGGTTTCCGCGATGATCTCGGTTTTGCCCATGCGCTTGGCCAGCAACGCCTGGCCCAGCACCTGGTTGGTCTTGTGTGCGCCGCCGTGCAGCAGGTCTTCACGCTTCAGATAAAGCTTGGTGTTGCTGCCGGCGGTGAGGTTTTTGCACAGCGTCAGCGCCGTCGGGCGGCCTGCGTAGTTCTTCAACAGATCGATGAATTCCGCCTGAAACGCCGGATCGCGCTGAGCGCTGACAAAGGCTTCTTCCAGTTGTTTCAGGGCCGGCATCAGAATTTGCGGCACATACTGGCCACCAAATTCGCCGAAGTAGGGGTTAAGCAGCGTCATGAGAGTTCCCGTTATTATCCGTTATTAATGTTGAGCCGTATTCAGTAGGCGCGCAGGGTCTGGAAGACCGAGGCCAGGCGCGCGGGATCTTTGATGCCCGGTTCGCTTTCCACGCCGGAGTTGAAGTCCAGCCCGGCGCAGCCGAGCTTGGCCGCTTCGACGCAGTTGTCGGCGCGCAGGCCGCCCGCCAGCATCACGTTAGTCAGATCTTCGTCTTGCAATACCGACCAGTCGAAGCGTTGGCCGGTGCCACCGGCACCGTTGTCGAGCAGGTAGCGATCGACATACTGCAAATCGCGCGCCGGCACCCGATCTTTCACGCTCAGCGCTTTCCAGATGCGGCAATCGGCCGGCAAGCGGGCGCGCAGGGCGCTGATATAAGCCTGGTCTTCCGCGCCGTGTAATTGCACCGCGTGCAGACCGAGGCGCTCAACGGTCAACGCCACGGTCTCGACCTGGGCGTCGCAGAATACGCCGACGTACTTCAGCGGCGCGCCGGAAATCACTTCGCGGGCGCGGGTGATATCCACGTAGCGCGGGGAGCGGCCGACGAAAATCAGCCCGCCGTAGATGGCGCCCGCCTGATACGCGGCGGCGGCGTCCTGTGGGCGGGTCAGGCCGCACACTTTGTTGTCGCCCAGGATCACGCGGCGCACGGCGGCGCGCAGATCGGGTTCAGACATCAGCGCGCTGCCGATCAGAAAGCCGTTGGCGTAATGGCTCAGCTCGCGGATCTGCCCGTAGTTGTTGATGCCCGACTCGCTGATCACCGTTACGCCATGCGGCACGCGCGGCGCCAGCTCACGGGTGCGGTTCAGGTCGATGCTCAGATCGCGCAGATCGCGGTTATTGATGCCGACCACGCGCGCTTCCAGCGCGATCGCCCGCTGCAGCTCTTCTTCACTGATCACTTCGGTCAGCACGCCCATATTGAGGCTGTGGGCTACCGCGGCCAGCTGGCGGTACTGCTCGTCGGTTAACACCGACAGCATCAGCAGAATGGCGTCGGCCTGATAGTAGCGCGCCAGGTAAATCTGATACGGGTCGACGATAAAGTCTTTGCACAATACCGGCTGGCTGACGGTCTTACTGACCAGCGGCAGGAAATCGAAGCTGCCCTGGAAGTATTTCTCGTCGGTCAGCACCGAGATCGCCGAGGCGAAATCTTTATAGACCGTGGCGATCTCCACCGGATCAAAGCTCTCGCGAATCAGCCCCTTGGAAGGCGAGGCCTTCTTGCATTCGAGAATGAAAGCCGTCCGGGTGCCCTGCAGCGCGTGGTAGAAGCTGCGTTCGCTCGGTACGATGTCATTCTGAAAGCCGGCCAGGGGCTGTTGCTGTTGTCGCGCCGCGATCCATTGCGCTTTGTCGCGGACAATCTTGTGTAGCACGGTTTCCTGCATCATTTATCCTCTTGCCGCCAGTGCGATGACACGCTCATAGGCCTGCCCGCTGTTGATCATATCCAGTGCCTGCCGCGCATTTTGGCGCAGGTCTTCATGTCCGAATAACTTCAGAAGCAACGCGACGTTGGCCGCGACCGCCGCGGCGTGCGCCGGCTCGCCTTTACCTTGTAACAGCCGCGCCAAAATGTCACGGTTTTCTTCCGGCGTGCCGCCCAGCAAGGCTTCCAGCGGATAGGTTTCCAATCCGAAGGACTGCGGCGTGAGCTGGTAGCTGCTGATTTCGCCGTTGTTCAATTCCGCTACGTGCGTCGGGGCGTGGATCGCCACCTCGTCCATGCCGCCGCCGTGAACCACCGCCGCACGCTGATAGCCCAACACGCGCAGTGTTTCGGCAATCGGCAGCACCAGTTCCGGGCTGTATACGCCGATCAGCGCCAGCGGCGGACGCGCCGGGTTAATCAGCGGGCCCAGCACGTTGAACAGCGTGCGGGTCTTCAGCTGCTGGCGCACCGGCATGGCGTGGCGAAAACCGGTGTGGTACTGCGGCGCGAACAGGAAACACACGCCGAGGTCGTCCAGCGCTTTGCGCGCTTCTTCCGCCGGCAGATCCAGACGGATGCCGAACGCAGCCAGCAGATCCGAAGAGCCGGAACGGCTGGAGACGCTGCGGTTGCCGTGTTTGGCGATTTTCGCGCCGCACGCCGCCGCCACGAAGGCGCTGGCGGTGGAAATATTGATGCTGTTGGTGCCGTCGCCGCCGGTGCCGACGATATCGGCGAACAGATAATCCGGGCGCGGGAACGGCTGAGCGTCGTCCAGCAGCGCTTTGGCGGCGCCGGCGATCTCTTCCGGGCGCTCGCCGCGGACTTTCATGCTGATCAGCGCGGCCGCCAGTTGGCTCGGCTCCAGTTCGCCGCGCACGATGGCGCTGAACAGCTGTTGGCTTTCCTGCTGGCTCATCGACTCGGCGCGGTACAGTTTCTCAAGAATAGGTTGCATCGTCGTGTTCCTTATATTACTTCGCCAGCGCCCAGGCGAGGGTCTGCTCAAGCAGGCGCGCGCCGTGGGTGGTCAGAATCGATTCCGGGTGGAACTGGAAGCCGCACACGCGGCGACGGTCGTCGCGCACCGCCATCACCATCTCGCCGAAACGGGCGTTGACGGTGAGATCGGCCGGGATGTTGCTGCCGACCAACGAATGGTAGCGCGCCACCGGCAGCGGGTTGGCCATGCCGGCGAACATGCCTTCGCCATCGTGAACGATCGCCGAGGCTTTGCCGTGCAGGATCTCACCCGCCTGGCCGACCTGGCCGCCGTAGGCTTCGACGATCGCCTGGTGGCCGAGGCAGATGCCGATAATCGGCAGCCGACCGCGCAGGCGCTGCAGCAGTTCCGGCATGCAGCCCGCTTCGGACGGCGTGCCGGGGCCGGGCGACAGCATCAGCACCGGCTGAGTCATGTGCTCCAGGCGTTCGATGATCACCTCGGCGGCGATCTGGTTACGGTAAATCACCACCTGGTGGCCGCTGGCGCGCAGCTGATCGACCAGGTTGTAGGTAAAGGAGTCGACGTTGTCGAGCAGCAGGATATCGGCCATCAGAACACCTCCTTGGCATGGTGCGCAGTGGCTATGGCACGCAGCACGGCACGGGCTTTGTTGCGGGTTTCGTCGGCTTCCGCCTGCGGGATGGAATCCAGTACCACACCGGCGCCGGCCTGCACGGTGGCGATGCCGTCTTCAACGTAGGCAGAGCGAATGACGATGCAGGTATCCAGATCGCCGGTGGCGGTGAAGTAGCCCACCGCGCCGCCGTAGCTGCCGCGGCGCGTGCCTTCTGAGGCGGCGATCAGCTGCATCGCCCGCACTTTCGGCGCGCCGCTGAGGGTGCCCATGTTCATGCAGGCCTGGTAGGCGTGCAGCACGTCGAGATCGGCGCGCAGGGTGCCCACCACCCGGGAAACCAGGTGCATGACGAACGAATAGCGATCCACTTTGGTCAGGTCGGCCACGTAGCGGCTGCCGGCCTGGCAGATGCGTGCCAGATCGTTGCGCGCCAGATCGACCAGCATCAGGTGCTCGGCCAGCTCTTTGTGGTCGGTGCGCATTTCCAGCTCAATGCGGCTGTCGAGATCCAGATCCAGCGAACCATCGGCACGGCGTCCGCGCGGGCGGGTGCCGGCGATCGGGTAGATTTCGATCTGGCGATTGCCCGCGTCGTATTTCAGCGCGCTCTCCGGCGAAGCGCCGAACAGGGTGAAGTCATCATCCTGCATGAAGAACATGTACGGGCTGGGGTTGTTGTCTTTCAACGTCTGGTAGGCCGCCAGCGGCGCCGGGCACGGCAGGGTGAAGCGGCGCGACGGCACCACCTGGAAAATCTCGCCCTGGCGGATCGCTTCCTGCAGCTCGCTGACCACCGCGCCGTACTCTTCGTCGCTCTGGTTACAGCTCAGCTGCATGTTTTCCAGCGTTTGGTGCGGGATCGGCTGCGGGGTTTGTTGCAACTCGGCCTGAAGTTGTTCCAGACGTTGCTGCAAACGCTGCGCTTCACTCGCTTGTTCACTGAAGACGCTGGCCTGCAGACGGGCCGTACCGCGTTGGTGATCAAGCACCAACAGCGTTTCAGCCAGATAGAAGCAGAAGTCCGGGCAGCGCTGATCCTGGCGCAGTGCCGGCAGGTCTTCGAAACCGGCGACCAAATCGTAGGCGAACAGGCCGCCCAGCATCACGGCTTCGCGCTCGTCCGCCGGTGAGTCCACCAGGGTCAGCAGCGTACGCAGCGCGTCGAACACCGACAGTGAGCGCAGGCGGGCATCTTCGTCCTGCACCGCGTCGATCGCCGGGAAGGTCAGCTCGCGGCCGTTGGGGCGTGCCTGGTTGCGTACCTCAGGCGGCAGCGCTTCGTCCAGCAGCGGCAGCAGCGCCGCGCCGTTGGCGGTCAGTGCCTGCACGCTGACGGTGTGGCCCAGTGCGGTAATGCGCAGCGCGCTGTCGATCACCAGCAGGCTCTGCAGATTCTGTTTGCTGTTGATTTCCGCCGATTCCAGCAGCAGGGTGGCCGGACGGGCGCCGCACAGCTGGTGGAAAAGGGTGGTGGGGTCGCCCCGGTAGCTGGCTTGCGCCTTCAGCAATGTCAGTTGTGGTTTGGTGTTCATCATCGGTGGTTCCAGTGAATTCTGTCCATAAAAAAGCCCGCATCAAGTGCGGGCTCAGGAAATCTGCATTGTCAGATGACAGCTATGCGCGATTACACCGCCCGCAAGAGGGAGGTACGCCACCAACCGTGAAGAGAAATATAGTTGTTCATTTGCCGACTCTCTCTGTTAACGCTCATCTGACACGGCCGTTGCCGTGAACTTGTGTACTAGTTAACTGGTTCGTGGCGGCAAAGTCAACCCTCTTTTTGCACAATGTTTTAGCGGCCAGGGTGAATTCTATTCATCATCCGCCTGGCGCCTGCGGCCAGGGCAGAATAGATTTCCGTCCGGCCGTCGATCGCGGGTATGATAGAAAACCAAGCCATTGCCGGATAGCCGTTTTGACAGACAGTAACCCCCCATCCACCGCTTTTACTCTGTACGATCTCCACAGCCACACGACCGCCTCCGACGGTTACCTGACGCCGACGCAGCTGGTACTGCGGGCGGTCGAGATGCGTGTAGGCGTGCTGGCGATCACCGATCACGATACCACCGCCGGATTGGCCGAGGCCGCCGCGGCCATTGCGGAGCAGGCGTTGCCGTTGCGGTTGGTCAACGGGGTTGAAATCTCGACGCTGTGGGAAAATCATGAAATTCATATCGTTGGGTTGGGCATGGACGTCACGCATCCGGCGCTGGTGGCACTGTTGGCGGAACAAACCGAACGCCGCAACTGGCGGGCGCAGGAGATCGGCGTGCGCCTGGGTAAAGCGCGGATCCCTGACGCCTATGCCGGCGCGCAACGGCTGGCGGGCGCCGGCGCGGTCACCCGCGGCCATTTCGCCCGTTACCTGGTGGAGCTTGGCGTGGCGAACAACATGGCGCAGGTGTTCAAGAAATACTTGGCCAAGGGCAAAACCGGCTACGTGCCGCCGCAGTGGTGTACAATAGAACAAGCCATTGATGCGATTCATCAATCGGGCGGTCAGGCGGTGATGGCGCATCCCGGCCGTTACGATCTGACCGCGAAGTGGTTGAAACGTTTACTGGCGCATTTCGCCGAACACGGCGGCGACGCCATGGAAGTGGCGCAGTGTCAGCAGGCGCCGCATGAGCGCGCGCAGCTGGCGAAATACGCGCAGGACTACCACCTGTTGGCCTCGCAAGGCTCTGATTTCCATCAACCTTGTTCGTGGATCGAACTGGGGCGCAAGCTGTGGCTGCCGGGCGGTGTCGAGCCAGTGTGGCGCGATTGGCCGCAACCGGGCCAGGCGGTCTGATTTTACGCGCGTGGCAACGCGCGCGGGCATCATTTTAGGAGCAAGTCATGAGTCAGCTTTTTTATATTCATCCGGACAACCCGCAGCCGCGTTTGATTAACCAGGCGGTCGACGTGCTACGCAAGGGCGGAGTGATCGTTTATCCCACCGATTCCGGCTATGCGTTGGGTTGCATGCTGGAAGAGAAGGCGGCGATGGAGCGCATTTGCCGTATCCGTCAACTGGACGGCAACCACAACTTTACCCTGATGTGCCGCGATCTGTCCGAATTATCGACCTATGCGCACGTCGATAACACGGCCTTCCGCCTGATCAAAAACAATACGCCGGGCCACTACACGTTCATTCTGAAGGCGACCAAAGAAGTGCCGCGCCGCCTGATGAATGAAAAGCGTAAAACTATCGGCCTGCGTGTGCCCTCAAACCCGATCGCGCTGGCGCTATTGGAGGCGTTGAACGAACCGATGATGTCCACCACCCTGATGCTGCCGGGCAATGATTTTGCCGAGTCCGATCCGGAAGAGATCAGCGATCATTTGGGCAAGGTGGTCGATCTGGTGATCCACGGCGGCTTCCTCGGCCAACAGCCGACTACGGTTATCGATCTGACCGAATCCACGCCGGAAGTGGTGCGCGAAGGGGCGGGCGACGCGGCGCCTTTCCGCTGATGTAAAAGGTTGCCACCTTGCCCATTGTCTGAAAATCGGCTGAAGCGAGGCTATTTCGCGTGAAAGCCGCTATTCTTGATTACTTCAGAATTGATAATGGGCAGGATGCGCAGCAATGATTAAACAGGTTTCTTTTTTAGCGGCCTTATTATTTTCCTCAATGGCAAATGCGGGTTTTTATTCAGGCAGCGGTTTGCTGGCGGAATCCGGCGGTTACGTAAAAAATAAAAGCGGTGAAGCCACCGTGGCCGAAGCGCTGAATGGTGGCATGTTTATGGGATACGTCGCCGGCGTATTCGATACCTATTCTATGCAGGGCAATCGCAATATCTGTCCGGCTGCCGGGATGAGCATCGGCGTCGCCGCCGACGCGGTGATGAAGTATTTGAACGAGCACCCAGAGCAACTGCATTATTCCGCTCCGTCGGTGATCATGCTGGCATTAAGCGCTGCCTATCCCTGCGTGCGCCATTAAGTTCCCGTTCCAATTAGTGCGCATTTTTTCATAAGATGCGCTCGGGGCGCATTCCGCACGAACTTCAATAGATCAATGCCTGCTGCGCTGTCACCTTATTCCCGTCGGTATTTCCCGAACGGGTCGGGGAGAGACGCGCAGGAGGTAATATGACCGCATTTCACAGTGCCAACATGATGCTCGACTATCAGGATATCGGCTCAGGGCCGCTCACGCTGGTGCTGTTGCCCGGCTGGTGCGAACCGAAAACCGTGTTCGAGCCGTTCATTGCTTTGGCGGCCGAACGTTATCGGGTGATCAACATCGACTGGCGGGGCCATGGCCTGTCGTCGAAAGCCGCGGAGATGTCGCTGACGGCGGACGATTTGCTGGAGGATGTGCGCCAACTGCTGACGGCGCTGCGTTTGGATAACGTGGTCACCCTGTCGGTGGCGCACGCCAGCTGGCTGGCGGTAGCGTTGGCTGAAGCGTTGCCGCAGAGGGTGCAGGGCATGGTGTTTCTCGACTGGATCATGACGCAGCCGGAACCGGCGTTCTTTACGGCGGTGAGCCGCATGCAGGAGCCGCAGCAGTGGCTGGCGGCGCGCGACGCCTTGTTCGACTTCTGGCAGGGCGGCATCCGCCACGATCGGGTCAAACGCCATCTGGAGGTTGAGATGGCGCAGGAAGATTACCGGCTCTGGCGTGCCGCCGGCGTGGCCATCGAACAGGCCTATCGGCAATTCGGCTCACCGCTGCAACGCCTGGCGGGAATGAGCGCACCGCCGCCGTGCCGGCACATCTACTCGTTGGATCGCCGTGACGACTATCTGCGGCAACAGCAGGCCTTTGCCGCCGAGCAGCCGTTTTTCTCCGTGGTGCGTCTCGGGGAGGCCCGCACTCACCTCGGCATTCTGGAACGGCCTGACTCGGTGCTGTGGGCTGTGGAGGATTTTTTGGCGCCGTGAACGCCGTCTGAAGGGGGGCACCGCCGATAAAGTGGGTTTCAACACCCTAGAAAGCCTGTATAATACGCGGTTCGATCCTGATAAACGTATTATGACCGTTGTGGCTGTTGGCCACGACGGTATCCCCCCGACGCCTGTGAAGGCGACATTAGAGGTTGCTCAATGAGCGAAAAGTTACAGAAAGTATTAGCGCGCGCCGGGCATGGCTCGCGTCGTGAAATCGAAACCATGATTGAAGCCGGGCGCGTCAGCGTCGACGGCAAGGTCGCCAAGCTGGGCGACCGCGTTGAAGTGACCCCGGCGATGAAAATTCGTCTGGATGGTCATGTCCTGTCGATCAAAGAATCCGAAGAGGTGGTTTGCCGGGTGCTGGCTTACTACAAACCGGAAGGCGAGCTGTGTACCCGCAGCGATCCTGAAGGCCGCCCGACGGTGTTCGATCGCTTGCCGAAGCTGCGCGGTTCACGCTGGGTGGCGGTAGGGCGACTGGACGTCAACACCTCCGGTCTGCTGCTGTTCACCACCGACGGTGAACTGGCCAACCGTCTGATGCACCCAAGCCGTGAAGTGGAACGTGAGTACGCGGTACGCGTGTTCGGCCAGGTTGACGATGCGAAAGTGAAGCAGCTGAGCAAGGGTGTGCAATTGGAAGACGGCCCGGCCGCCTTCCGCACTATCAGCTTCCAGGGCGGTGAAGGCCTCAACCAGTGGTACAACGTGACCCTGACCGAAGGCCGCAACCGTGAAGTGCGTCGCCTGTGGGAAGCGGTGGGCGTGCAGGTGAGCCGCCTGATCCGCGTGCGTTACGGCGACATCGATCTGCCGAAAGGCCTGCCGCGCGGCGGCTGGGCCGAACTGGACCTGCCGGCGATCAACTACCTGCGCGAGCTGGTGGAACTGAAGCCGGAAACGGTCAGCAAAATGCCGGTGGAGCGTGAGCGCCGCCGCGTGAAGGCTAACCAGATCCGCCGTGCGGTCAAGCGCCACTCGCAGGTAGCCGGCAGCGGCCGCCGCAGCGCGCCTGGCAGCAAACCGGGTAAACCGGGCAAGCCAAGCAAACGCAGCTAATCCCTCATTCTGGCCCCGTTCGGGGCCAGAACTTTTTGTTACCAATCGATCCCTTGTTGCGCCTTCACGCCTGCGTCGAACGCGTGTTTCACCGGTCGCATCTCCGTGACCGTATCAGCCAGTTCCAATAGATCGCGATGGCAACCGCGCCCGGTCAGGATCACCGTTTGGTGCACAGGGCGCCGTAGGAGCGCTTCCTTCAACTCGTCCAGTTCCAGATAGCCGTAGGTCAGCATGTAGGTCACTTCGTCCAGCAGCACCAGGTCCAGGCTGCTGTCGGCCAGCATGCGTTTACCGTGCTGCCACACCGCCTGGCAGGCGGCGGTGTCGCCGGCCTTGTTCTGCGTCTCCCAGGTGAAACCGGTGGCCATTACCTGAAATTCAACGCCGTGTTGCTGTAGCAGATTCTTTTCGCCATTGGGCCATTCGCCCTTGATGAACTGGATCACCCCGGCGCGCATGCCGTGGCCAACCGCCCGGGTGACGGTGCCGAAGGCGGCGGTGGTTTTACCCTTGCCGTTACCGGTAAACACCAGCAGCAGGCCGCGGGTATCCTGCGCCGCGGCGATGCGCGCATCGACCTGTTCTTTCAGGCGCTGCTGGCGCTGTTGATGACGATCTTCCGCCATGAAACGCTCCTTATTATTCGGCCGCGCCGGGTTTACGGTTCGGCTGCGCGTCGAAGCTCATGCCAGTTTTGCGGCGGCTGTCCTCGCCCATCAGATACAGGTACAACGGCATGATATCGGCGGGGGTCTTCAGTTTGTTCTTGTCTTCGTGTGGGAAGGCGGATGCGCGCATTTTGGTGCGGGTGCCACCCGGATTGATGCAGTTCACCCGCAAATTGCGAGTTTTGTACTCGTCGGCCAATACCTGCATCATGCCCTCGGTGGCGAACTTCGACACCGCATAGGCACCCCAGTCTGCGCGGCCGGTACGCCCGACGCTGGAGCTGGTGAACACCAGCGAACCGGCGTGGGATTTCAGTAGCAGTGGCAACAGTGCCTGGGTCAGCATAAAGGTGGCGTTGACGTTAACCTGCATCACCTCTTGCCACATGGTCATCGACAGCTCGGCCATCGGCGCGATGTCGCCGAGCAGGCCGGCGTTGTGCAGCACGCCGTCAAGGCGGGGGATCTGGCTAGCCAGATCGTCGGCTATCTGCCGGCATTGCTCCTGAGTGGCGTGCAGCAAGTCCAGCGTCACCACCAAGGCCGGGGCGCCGCCCTGGGCCGCAATTTCTTGTTGTACCGCCAGCAGTTTGCTCTCGGTACGGCCCAGCAGCACCAGTTGGGCACCGAAGCGCGCGTAGGTCAGCGCCGCTTCACGGCCGATGCCGTCACCGGCGCCGGTAACTAAAATGATACGTTGTTCGAGCAGGTCTTGTTTGGGTTGGTAATGCACGATACATCCTCGCCTGGGTGGCTGTTCTCCCGCGAATATCGGGGAGCAAGGGTGAAACGCGCGGCCGGGGCGGGAGCAAAGGCTCGACCGTCTGCGGGCCGCGCAGCGAATCCGTCTCATCGTATTGATGAATAATGGGTGTTATATGCCTTAATCCGCGGGCATTTTCAATGCGTAGCAGGCTGAAATGGCATTCTTTTGTAACAAAAGCGCGGCAGCGGCGGCTTGGTTCGACCGTAAATCGTCCCCATAGTGATGCTCCGTGCGCAATGAATTTTCATTTAGCCGCGACAGCAGCCGCTGCGGTTGGCTAGAATGGAAAGAAGTATACTAACAACCTGTAAATAAAGGCGGAATCTGTGGAGTTTATATCTGTTTATGGCCTGTTTCTGGCCAAGGTCGCCACGGTGGTGCTCGCCATCGCCGCGTTGGCCATATTGGCGGTCAGCCTGGGGCAACGCAAGAGCCGCCAAAAAGGGGAGTTGCAGCTGACCGACCTCGGCGAACAGTATCGCGAGATGCAGCGCGATATGCGCCTGGCGCGCATGGATGCCGCCGAGCAGAAGGTCTGGCTGAAACAGTTCAAGAAGCAGACCAAATCTGATGACAAATTGAAGAAGCAGCGCGCCAAGTCCGGCGCGGTGGAAGTGGCCAAGCCGTGCCTGTATGTGCTGGATTTCAAAGGCAGCATGGACGCGCACGAGGTGACGTCGTTGCGTGAAGAGATCTCGGCGGTGCTGGCGGTGGCGTCGGCGCAGGATGAAGTCCTGCTGCGCCTGGAAAGCCCTGGCGGGGTGGTGCATGGCTATGGCCTGGCGGCCTCGCAGTTGGAGCGCCTGCGCAAGGGCGGCATTCGCCTGACGGTAGCGGTGGATAAAGTGGCGGCCAGCGGCGGCTACATGATGGCCTGCGTCGCGGATCGCATCGTGGCGGCACCGTTCGCCATCATCGGTTCCATCGGCGTGGTGGCGCAGATCCCGAACTTCCACCGCCTGCTGAAAAAGAATGACATCGACGTGGAGCTGCACACCGCCGGGCAGTTCAAACGCACGCTGACGCTGTTCGGTGAAAACACCGAGCAAGGGCGCGAGAAGTTTCGCGAAGATCTGAACGAAACCCACGAACTGTTCAAGCGCTTCGTGCATGAGCAGCGCCCGTCGCTGGATATCGATAGCGTCGCCACCGGTGAGCACTGGTTCGGTTCTCAGGCCAAAGAAAAGGGGCTGATCGACGCCATCGGCACCAGCGACGATTTGCTGATCGCCGAGTTGGATAACCACGAAGTGATCGCCGTGCGCTACACGCGCCGCAAACGCCTGATGGATCGCTTCACCGGCAGCGCGGCGGAAAGCGTCGATCGTTTGCTGTTGCGCTGGTGGCAGCGTGGGGAAAAGCCGTTGTTGTAACGGCGATGAGAGCAGGAATCAACGGGGGCCAGGTGCCCCCGTTTTCTTTACTCAATCGACCAGGTGGTATTTTTCCGAAAGCAGATGGGCCAAATGTTTAAACATATTAAATACCGCGGTGGTTTTGGCGGTGGGCAATCCGTCGGTATCCAAAAAGTATTCGCCTCGAAAAACTAAAACGCCGCTTTTTTGTTCAACGTCGGTGGCGAGCATGCCGTGCAGATAATCTTCGTGTTGGCGGATGATGTTATTTGCTTCCGCCAGTAGGGCCTCGCGGCCGATAGGTGCAGTATTCTTGTGCATTTATTAGACTCCAAACAAAAAACGCTGCGCATATTCTAACGCCGGTTCGCTTTTATCCGCAAACCGACTAAGGTTTATTTGCCGTCTGGATGGCCATGGGCGGCCGCCGGTTGGCGAAATCTGCCTTTCCGTGCTAATTAGGTTGCGTGACGCTTTTTATCAGGTACAGTGTGGGATTTTGCGGCGTCGGGTGGAAGGTTTTGTTTACGCCATGAATAAAACTCACACAGCCATACTTCTGGGGCATGGGTGAATAGCAGGCAGGATCAACAACTTGCGTTCAGGTTGAGCAATTGGGCAACCAAAAGAAAAAAATCTGTTGATCTCTTGCCAGACTGCCGCAATATAAAAAAAGAGACACGAATTGCCGCGGCACGGCGAGATAAAAGACTTCTTTTTAGAAGAAATAAATTAGGTAAAGGTAAATATGGGTAAAGCTCTCGTAATAGTTGAGTCCCCGGCAAAAGCCAAAACTATTAATAAATATTTAGGAAGTGACTACGTGGTGAAGTCCAGCGTCGGTCATATCCGTGATTTGCCGACCAGTGGCTCAGCCAGCAAAAAGAGCGCTGACTCAACCGAAGACAAAGCCAAGAAAAAAGTTAAAAAAGATGAGAAGGCGGCGCTGGTAAATCGCATGGGCGTCGACCCTTACCACGGCTGGAAAGCGCATTATGAAATCCTGCCGGGTAAAGAAAAAGTGGTCGCCGAGTTAAAATCGTTGGCGGAAAACGCCGACCACATTTATCTCGCAACCGACCTTGACCGCGAAGGGGAAGCCATCGCCTGGCACCTGCGGGAAGTGATCGGTGGGGATGACAAACGCTTTAGCCGCGTGGTGTTTAACGAAATCACCAAAAACGCAATCCAACAGGCGTTCAAACAGCCGGGCGAGCTGAACATTGACCGCGTCAACGCGCAGCAGGCACGTCGGTTTATGGACCGTGTGGTGGGCTATATGGTCTCGCCGCTGCTGTGGAAGAAAATCGCCCGCGGCCTGTCCGCCGGCCGCGTGCAGTCGGTGGCGGTGCGTCTGGTGGTTGAGCGCGAACGAGACATCAAGGCGTTCGTGCCGGAAGAGTATTGGGAGCTGCATGCCGATCTGCTGGCGAAGGGTGAAACCGCGCTGCAGATGGAAGTGACCCATGCGCACGACAAACCGTTCAAGCCGGTCAACCGCGAGCAGACTCACGCCGCGGTCAAGCTGCTGGAAAAAGCCCGTTATACGGTGCTGGATCGCGAAGATAAACCGACCAGCAGCAAGCCGGGCGCGCCTTTCATTACCTCCACGCTGCAACAGGCCGCCAGTACCCGCCTGAGCTTCGGCGTGAAGAAAACCATGATGATGGCGCAACGGCTGTATGAAGCCGGCCACATCACCTATATGCGTACCGATTCCACCAACCTGAGCCAGGATGCGCTCAACATGGTGCGTGGCTACATCGGTGACAACTTCGGCGACAAATACCTGCCGAAGGCGCCGAATCAGTACAGCAGCAAAGAGAATTCGCAGGAAGCGCACGAAGCGATCCGTCCTTCGGACGTGAACGTGCTCGCCGAGCAGTTGAAAGACATGGAGGCGGACGCGCAGAAGCTGTATCAGCTGATCTGGCGCCAGTTCGTTGCCTGCCAGATGACACCGGCGCAATACGATTCCACCACGCTGACGGTGAAAGCCGGCGATTATCAACTGCGCGCCAAGGGCCGTACGCTGCGCTTTGACGGCTGGACCAAGGTAATGCCGGCGCTGCGCAAGGGCGATGAAGATCGCACTCTGCCATACGTCGAAATCGGCAGCGAACTTGATCTGCAGAAACTGATCCCAAGCCAGCACTTCACCAAGCCGCCGGCGCGCTACAGCGAAGCCTCACTGGTGAAAGAGCTGGAAAAACGCGGTATCGGCCGTCCGTCCACCTACGCCTCCATCATCTCGACCATTCAGGATCGCGGTTATGTGCGGGTGGAAAGCCGCCGCTTCTATGCCGAGAAAATGGGCGAGATCGTCACCGATCGCCTGGAAGAGAACTTCCGCGAGCTGATGAACTATGACTTCACCGCGCGCATGGAAGACGGCCTTGATGAGGTCGCCAACAACCAGGCCGAGTGGAAAGCGGTGTTGGACGAATTCTTCGTCGACTTCAGCGAGCAGCTGGAAACGGCGGAGAAGGATCCGGAAGAAGGCGGCATGCGGCCTAACCAGATGGTGATGACCAGCATTGACTGCCCGACCTGCGGCCGCAAGATGGGCATCCGTACCGCCAGCACCGGTGTGTTCCTCGGCTGTTCCGGCTACGCGCTGCCGCCGAAGGAGCGTTGCAAAACCACCATCAACCTGGTGCCTGAAGCGGAAGTGCTCAACATCCTCGAAGGCGACGACGCGGAAACCAACGCGCTGCGCGCACGCCGCCGCTGCCAGAAATGCGGTACGGCGATGGACAGCTATCTGATCGACAACCAGCGTAAGCTGCACGTCTGCGGTAACAACCCGGCGTGTGACGGTTATGAGATCGAAGAGGGCGAGTTCCGCCTGAAAGGCTATGACGGCCCGGTGGTGGAGTGCGACAAATGCGGCTCGGAAATGCACCTGAAAATGGGGCGCTTCGGCAAGTACATGGGCTGCACCAACGAGAACTGCAAAAACACCCGTAAGATCCTGCGTAACGGCGATGTCGCGCCGCCGAAGGAAGATCCGGTACCGTTGCCAGAGCTGCCGTGCGAGAAGTCCGACGCCTATTTCGTGCTGCGTGACGGCGCTGCCGGCGTGTTCCTGGCGGCCAATACCTTCCCTAAATCGCGCGAAACCCGCGCGCCGCTGGTGGAAGAGCTGGCTCGCTTCAAGGATCGTCTGCCGGAGAAACTGCGTTATCTGGCCGATGCGCCGGTCGCGGATGCCGAAGGCAATAAAACGCTGGTGCGTTTCAGCCGTAAAACCAAGCAGCAGTACGTCTCTTCTGAAAAAGACGGCAAGGCGACCGGTTGGTCTGCGTTCTACGTGGACGGCAAGTGGGTTGAAGGCAAGAAGTAAGGCTGATGTCCTGCCTGTTAAGATGAAAAACCAGCCCTGGCGGCTGGTTTTTTATTGGTGAAAAGGGGCAAACGGATCTATCCTTTGCTGTTTTTATCCCTCCGTTACCGTCGTTTCACGTTGATACCAATGCAAAATAATCGTTATCATAGTGTGATGCGGATCTATACTTGAAGCTGCAACGTGGTATAGTGGTTATATAAAAAGTTTTTTTATTATTAAAGCTTATTAACAACGGCGCTTTCTTCACCATCAGGGTAGAACACGGTGTTTATGGCTTGTGAGTTTCAGCATACCGGGGCGACACCGATATACCTGGCTGCGGGTAAGCCGCAGTGTTTAACCTAGGATGGTATAAGATATGAAATTGCAGCAGCTTCGTTACATTGTGGAAGTGGTTAACCACAACCTGAATGTCTCCTCGACGGCAGAAGGGCTCTATACCTCGCAACCCGGCATCAGTAAACAGGTGCGCATGCTCGAAGATGAGCTGGGCATCCAGATTTTCGCCCGTAGCGGCAAGCACCTGACCCAGGTCACCCCCGCCGGTCAGGAAATCATTCGCATCGCGCGTGAAGTATTGTCTAAAGTGGACGCCATCAAAGCCGTTGCCGGTGAACACACTTACCCGGACAAAGGCTCGCTGTACGTCGCCACCACGCATACGCAGGCTCGCTACGCCTTGCCCAACGTGATCAAGGGCTTTATCGAGCGTTACCCGCGCGTCTCGCTGCACATGCACCAGGGGTCGCCGACGCAGATCGCCGAAGCGGTCTCCAAGGGCACCGCCGATTTCGCCATCGCCACCGAAGCGCTGCACCTGTACGACGATCTCATCATGCTGCCGTGCTACCACTGGAACCGTGCGGTGGTGGTGAAGCCCGATCATCCTTTGGCGGGCAAAAGCAGCATCAGCATTGAAGAACTGGCGGCTTACCCGATCGTCACTTACACCTTCGGCTTTACCGGCCGCTCGGAGCTGGACACCGCCTTCAACCGCGCCGGCCTGACGCCGCGCATCGTCTTTACCGCCACCGACGCCGACGTGATCAAAACCTATGTGCGTCTGGGACTGGGGGTGGGGGTGATCGCCAGCATGGCGGTGGATCCGGTGCAGGATCCGGATCTGGTGACGGTGGATGCGCGCGATATCTTCACCTACAGCACCACCAAGATCGGCTTCCGCCGCAGCACCTTCCTGCGCAGCTACATGTACGACTTTATTCAGCGCTTCGCGCCGCACCTGACGCGCGACGTGGTCGACAGCGCGGTGGCGTTGCGTTCCAACGAAGAGATTGAAGCGATGTTCAAGGACATCAAGCTGCCGATTAAGTAACTTGCACTTGGACTGCTAAGCATTGCATTAATGATGAATGGGAAGGCTAATGCCTTCCCGTTTCCGTTGCTGTGTGTTAACTGCGCAATTTCATATTTCATTCCCCAATGCGGCTAACGCTGCTACTTTCAAAGTGGCTCCCACTGCACCGCTAGAAGTGCAAATCCAACCTGGGGATTGAGCCGCTGTTGCCGATCGTTTGAGAATTAATGTGCCTCTCTGAACACTGCCTGATATTTCGCTATAGCTGCTATCAACGTAGATAATGGGTGGAGAAGTCTTGCCGATACTTACGTTATTGCCCGTTGAGGCAATGTACTCTGTGCCGAGCACTACGTTATGCACTGCGCTGCAGTTGGTGCCGGGTAAGGATAAATCCCCGAAAATATGGCAGCCGGCAACGCTGATCCGCTGGGCCGTTGCTGTGGCTATCAGATTACCTGCAACTTGACTATTACTAATTTTTAACCCACCGGCTGAACCAAGTGGTATACCAGCCCTCCCTGTAACGGTTATATCACCATTGATCCGACAATTTGTGACCAGAGTGGAACCAGAGATAACGGCCGTATTTAAGTACTGTAGTACGCAGTTACTGATTTGATAATCGCCCTGAATATTGCTTGAAATATGTAGACCCTTGCAGATGGTGTTATCAAGCTTGAGGCGAGCACTGCCAATGGTGGAGGTATCGTATGGATAAATATCACCTGAAAGTCTATTGCAGCCGTTAATAATCATCTGTGCATAGGGGCCGTAGGCGATCGCTCGGGTGAAATTGCTAATCCCGCAGTCGGTAAGCCAAACTTCGCCTCCAACTTTCATAAAAGTACCTAACGGCCATTGCCCTTCGGCAAGCCCACCGCCAGGACGTTCCGAGTGCATGCGTGTAAAGTGGATCTGAATCCCTCCTCGTACTTCGACAAATGGAGTTACATTATTGAGTTCGATCGAACCATCAAAAAAACGATTGAAGTTACTCTGATCACCAGGACGAGTGCTCATGATTAGTAGAGGAGGGTAGGCGGTGGCATCAGGGTTGGCTACATCATCCAGGTTGGTATAACTGTACCCGTCCTTCATGCGACCGGAAGCAAATACGGAGACCCGGTTGAAGTTATTGTCGAACGCGTTGTCTAGGTACAGTGCTGCACCGCGGAAGTTTTGAATGGCGACGTCCTCCCACAAAGTGCCTGTGGTGCGGCAATAAACGCCGTGACAGTAGGCCCGGCTGGCTTCATCCTGAGTAGGATCAACGATGCGGGTGCCGATGCCTTGCACCATCAGGCCACGCAGCGTGAGCTGCTGAAATCCGAAAGGCTCTCCCCAACAGTGAATCGCGCCGTATTCACCATAGCCGGCACTGCGAGGAATATTGAAATCGAGTACGCTGCCGGAAGCGCCGTGCCCACCTTGCCCCTCCAAGAACCAGTTTTTGCGATAATCCAGAATGATCGGTTTCTTGAATTGCACTGTTCCACGAGGAAAGACGATTTTAGCAACGTTTCGTCCGGTGGTTGCGGCGAACCCGAGCAGCGCATCCATTGCATTGTCCCAACTGTTGACAGCGGTTTTAAACCAGGCGAGTTGGAGCGTGTCGCCATCCCTGACCAACCGCCAGCGTTTGCCGCTTGCAGTAACGACCACCAATGTTCCATCATCTGGCGCTTTGTCGCCGGCCTTATGGACATAATGCAGTATTCGATCGGTGATGCTGCGTAATAACACGACTTGCCCATCCATGTCGGGTTCTGTCGTTCTTAATTCCTCAACAGTGGAAAGTGTATTGATTTTAGTTTCTGCCACGTTTTTCTCCTGGATAGTCTTGGTTGCGAGTAAAGCGGCCGTGCAATCTGCTGGGCTCACAGGACCAGCTTAATGGCGAGATAAGTGGCAAGCATGTTGTTGAAGGCCTGTCAGAGACCATAGGGCACATTCTATTAAGTAATTGAGTCACCGCCACATGTTGCCCGCTGATTGTTCCCACCTATCGTTGTGATCAAATCGTGTTGTTATCAAAACGTTAACTTATCTTTGTGGTATCTTTAAACAAGACCTCACTGATTACCCTGTTTTAGTCACAATAAGAAATGGAGGAGCTATGTCGTCCGATCTTCGTGAAACAAGTATGGATAAGCTGGTTGCGCTGAATAGCGAATATTACTATTACAGTCTGCCGCTGGCGGCAAAGCAGCTGGGTGATATCGACCGGTTGCCGAAATCAATGAAAGTGCTGTTGGAAAACCTGCTGCGCCATGTGGATGGCGATACCGTGCAGGTTGATGACCTCAAGGCCATCGTCGCCTGGCTGCAAACCGGCCATGCTGACCGTGAGATCGCCTACCGTCCGGCGCGCGTGCTGATGCAGGATTTTACCGGCGTTCCGGCGGTGGTGGATCTGGCCGCGATGCGCGAAGCGGTACGGCGACTGGGCGGCAACGTCGACCAGGTGAATCCGCTGTCGCCGGTGGATCTGGTGATTGACCACTCGGTTACCGTCGATGAATTTGGCGACGATAACGCCTTCGAAGACAACGTGCGTATCGAAATGCAGCGCAACCACGAGCGCTACACCTTCCTGCGCTGGGGGCAGAAAGCCTTCAACCGCTTCCGCGTGGTGCCGCCGGGCACCGGCATCTGTCACCAGGTCAACCTCGAATACCTCGGCCAAACGGTCTGGCACAGCGACGAAAGCGGCCGCCGCGTGGCTTATCCCGATACGCTGGTGGGCACCGATTCCCACACCACCATGATCAACGGCCTGGGTATCCTCGGCTGGGGCGTCGGCGGCATCGAAGCGGAAGCGGCGATGCTGGGCCAGCCGGTGTCGATGCTGATCCCGGACGTGGTCGGCTTTAAGCTGACCGGCAAGCTCCGCGAGGGCATTACCGCCACCGACCTGGTGCTGACGGTGACTCAAATGCTGCGTAAGCATGGCGTGGTCGGCAAGTTCGTCGAGTTTTACGGCGATGGGCTGGCCGATCTGCCGCTGGCGGACCGGGCAACCATCGCCAATATGTCGCCGGAGTTCGGCGCCACCTGCGGTTTCTTCCCGGTGGATGACGTTACGCTCGGCTATATGAAGCTCAGCGGCCGCAGCGCCGAACAAATCGCGCTGGTGGAAGCCTACGCCAAAGCGCAGGGCATGTGGCGCAACCCGGGTGATGAACCGGTCTTCACCAGCTCGCTGGCGCTGGACATGTCAACCGTGGAAGCCAGCCTCGCCGGGCCAAAGCGCCCGCAGGATCGCGTTGCGCTGCCGAATGTGCCGCAGGCGTTCAAGGCCGCCACCGAGCTGGATATCGGGGGACACAAGGCCAATACCGACAGCAAAACCTTCACGCTGGACGGGCAGCAGCACGAACTGCGCGACGGCGCGGTAGTGATCGCGGCGATCACCTCTTGCACCAACACCTCCAACCCGAGCGTCATGATGGCGGCCGGCCTGCTGGCGAAAAACGCCGTCAAGAAAGGGCTACGCAGCAAACCCTGGGTAAAAACCTCGCTGGCGCCGGGTTCCAAAGTGGTGACCGACTACTTTGACAGTGCCAAACTCACCGCCTATCTGGAAGAACTGGGGTTCAACCTGGTGGGATATGGCTGTACCACCTGTATCGGCAACTCCGGGCCGCTGCCGGATCCCATCGAGCAGGCGATCAAAGAGGGCGATCTGACCGTGGGCGCGGTGCTGTCGGGCAACCGTAACTTCGAAGGGCGCATCCACCCGCTGGTGAAAACCAACTGGCTGGCCTCGCCGCCGCTGGTAGTGGCTTATGCGCTGGCGGGCAGCATGAAGATCGATCTGACCAAAGAGCCGCTGGGCGAGGGTAATGACGGTCAGCCGGTCTATTTGAAGGACATCTGGCCGAGCAGCCAGGACATCGCTCAGGCGGTGGAAGAAGTGCGCACCGAGATGTTCCACAAGGAATATGGCGAAGTGTTCGACGGCGACGCCAACTGGCAGGCGATCCAGGTGACCGGTTCGGCGACTTATCAATGGCAGGAGGATTCTACCTATATCCGCCATCCTCCGTTCTTCAGCACCATGAAGGTGAAGCCGGACCCGGTGCAGGACATCAAGGACGCGCGCATTCTGGCGATTCTGGCCGACTCGGTGACCACCGACCACATCTCGCCGGCGGGTAACATCAAGCGCGACAGCCCGGCGGGGCGTTATCTGAGCGAGCACGGCGTGGCGCCGCAGGATTTTAACTCCTACGGTTCACGCCGCGGCAACCACGAAGTGATGATGCGCGGCACCTTCGCCAACATCCGCATTCGCAACGAAATGGTGCCGGGCGTCGAAGGCGGCTATACCCGCCATATTCCGTCGCAACAGCAGCTATCTATCTACGACGCCGCCATGCAGTACCAGCAGGAGAAAGTGCCGCTGGCGGTGATCGCCGGTAAAGAGTACGGTTCCGGCTCCAGTCGCGACTGGGCGGCGAAGGGGCCGCGCCTGCTGGGCGTGCGGGTGGTGATAGCCGAATCCTTCGAGCGCATTCACCGCTCAAACCTGATTGGCATGGGGATTTTGCCGCTGGAGTTCCCGCAAGGGGTGACGCGCAAAACCCTGGGGCTGACCGGGGATGAGCAGATCAGCGTTGGCGGACTGCAACAGCTGCAGCCGGGCCAGACGGTGCCGGTGCATATCACCTATGCCGACGGGCGCAAGGAAGTGGTCGACACCCGTTGCCGCATCGATACCGGCAATGAGCTGACCTACTACGAAAACGACGGTATCCTGCACTATGTGATCAGGAAAATGCTGTAATTAAGCAATAAAAAGGGCGCCGCGAGGCGCCCTGATTGTTTCCACCGCGGTAGCGATCACTTCTGGTCGAGCAAATGGCCCATTTTGGCGGCCTTGGTGGCCAGATAGCGTTCGTTCTTCGGATTGCGGCCGACGATCAGCGGCACGCGCTCGCTGATATTGATACCGGCTTCGGTCAGGATCTCGACCTTTTTCGGGTTGTTGGTCAGCAAACGCACCGCGTCGACGCCCAGCAGTTTGAACATATCGGCGCACAGGGTGAAGTCGCGCTCGTCGGCGGCGAAGCCGAGCTGATGGTTAGCTTCCACGGTGTCTGCGCCCTTATCCTGCAGGGCATAGGCGCGGATCTTGTTCAACAGGCCGATATTGCGGCCCTCCTGGCGATGATAAAGCAGGATGCCGCGGCCTTCTTCGGCGATCTGTTCCAGTGCGGCTTCGAGTTGAAAACCGCAGTCGCAGCGCAGGCTGAATAAGGCGTCACCGGTCAGACATTCGGAATGCACGCGTGCGAGTACCGGCACTTCGCCGGAAATATCACCGAATACCAGTGCCAGATGGTCATGCCCGGTCGCCAGTTCTTCGAATCCTACCATCAGGAAATCGCCCCAAGGTGTCGGCAGTTTAGCCTCTGCCACCCGTTTAAGCTGCATGTCATTCTCCACAAAAACCTACGATTCAATCATTGTCGCGCATCCTAAGTCCGGTTCAGTGAATTGACCAAGACTAAAACGTGCTACGCCGATCTCTATTTCGTTAATTATCGGCTATTTTGCCACAACTTCTTGCCGGGCGGTGCTCAGCAAACCAGCAGATGGCGTTTTCTGACCACCTATTATTGCGATAGGTTGCCTATCTGTTTAATTTTTCGTGTGTTATCAATATTGCACTCTTGTTACACTGCAGACTGATTCACGCAGAGGAAAACGGGAATGTATGAGATAGCGAAGCGTACGGCGGGCGGCGCGCTGCTGCTGCTGTTGATGCCGCTGGTAGTATGGGCATCCGGCTGGCACTGGCAGCCCGGCGGCAATGATCGGCTGCTCAAAGCGCTGTACTGGGTGACCGAAACCGTGACCTCGCCGTGGGGTATTCTGACCAGCGCTATCCTTTGCGGCTGGTTTTTGTGGTGCCTGCGCTTTCGGTTGAAGGCGGCCATCGGTCTGGCAATCCTGCTTTCCGCCGCGTTGGTGATTGGGCAGGGGGTCAAATCGTTGATCAAGGATCGGGTGCAAGAACCGCGACCGTTTGTGGTATGGCTCGAGCAAACCCACGGTGTGGACGGGAAATATTTCTATTCGCTGCAGCGCAAAGAGCGCAGCGCGCTGGTGCGCGAGCAGTTGCAAGACCAGACGCTGGTGCCGAACTGGCTGCGCAAGCACTGGCAGTTTGAAACCGGCTTCGCTTTCCCGTCGGGGCATACGATGTTCGCCGCCACCTGGGCACTGTTGGGCGTAGGGCTGCTGTGGCCGCGCCGCCATTATAAAACTGTCGCGCTGCTGATGGTGTGGGCAACGGGTGTGATGGGCAGCCGTCTGCTGCTGGGTATGCACTGGCCGCGCGATCTGGCAATGGCCACGTTGATCAGTTGGTTGCTGGTGGTGATCACCTGCTGGCTGGCGCAGCGTTGGTTCGGTCCGCTGACGCCGCCGCCGCAAGAGCAGCAGGAAATCGCGGCGCGCAAGCCGGAATAATCACTTCTTTCACAGGCGCCGTTCAGGCGCCTGCCACCAAGACCTTAACGCCTACCTTTTCAAATGCCTGCAGTGCGGAATCGCCAATTCCGTTGTCGGTAATCAAATAGTCGATATGCTGCCAGTCACAAGGCAGCGCAAACATTGAAACCTTATCGATCTTGCTTGAGTCGGCCACCACATACACCGTGTTGGCTGCATTGATCATCGCCATTTTCAGTTTGATGTCGGTTTCGCTTGGGAAACTGAGGCCGTGGCGGGGCGAGATGCAGGCCGTCGCGAGGAACAGCTTTTGTGCCAGCACGTTTTCGAAGAAGCTGGCGGCTTTGTCCCCGGAGGTGGAGAGCGTAGGGAATTTGAATGAGCCCCCGGTCAGCAAAATATTCACGCCCGGTTCGCCGCCCAGCTGCAGTGCAATATTGACGCCGGTGGTGATAACGGACAGTTTCTTTATGTGATTCAGGTGATTGGCGATAGCCGTGGTGGTGGTGCCCGAATCAAGAATGATGGTGTCGCCGGGTTCGATAAAACCGGCGGCGAGCTTGCCGATGCGATCTTTGGCGGTCAGGTTAACCTGGCGTTCCAGCAGCATGGCATGAGTATTTTGCTTGCCATCAACCAGGGTTGCACCACCGTGGAAGCGCTGCACATAGCCTTGCTGCTGCAGGACGCGCAGATCGGTACGAATGGTCGCCTCGGTCAGCTTGAAGGTATCGGTAAGCATTTTGACCGTCGCCGAGCCGTCTTCGCGGATCATGTCGAGGATCTTTTCGCGCCGTTGCTGCATTTCCGCCAGCTGTTCGCTTTTGCTTTTCAATCGAAAGACTCCTGCACCTATCAGTACCTGTCAGTTCCCGCCACGCGGTTTGCTACGGCAACTCCTTATTGATGCGCTGAATTTTAGCTCGCGATTATTGATAAAGCCACGGATAAACTGCATTGGTTTTTGTTCGAAAATCAATGGGGTCCAATGAAATCAACGGTAAAAACTAAATCAAATTCGGTGATTTTACTTTATATTATTGTTATTTATTGGTTTTTATTGATTATTTGATTGTCTGGTAAGCGCTTTTGCTTGAAATTTGATCTTGCCCACATTAATTATCGTTTTTGCTGCATATGATTTCCATTCGAAAATCAATGGCGAGTTAACGGATCAATTTCGATGCGATAACGATAATCAGGGCGCTTATGCAGAGGTGACGATGGACTTTCAGGCGATTAAAAACACGGCACGCCAGGCGCGCCGATATGTGGTGACCATGAACCATAAGGCAGGCAAGGGCCATACCGGCGCCGATCTGTCGGAGATCGACATCATCTGCACCTTGTATATGGCGGTGATGGATCGCAGCAATGCCCGGCCTGATCAGGATCGGTTCATTTTGTCTAAAGGGCATGGCGCCGGCGGTTTCTACTGCAGTTGCGCGGCGATGGGCTTGCTGGATCCTGCGGTGCTCGATCAGTTCATGGGCGACGACACCTTGTTGGCCGGGCATCCGGTGCGGCAGAAGCTGCCGGAGCTGGTGGAGATCAACTCTGGCGGTTTGGGGCATGGGCTGCCGATCGGCGTGGGGCTGGCGCTGGGCAACAAGCTGGCGGGGCGTGCGCATCGCCGCGCTTTCGTGTTGCTGGGCGACGGCGAACTGGCAGAGGGTTCCAATTGGGAGGCGGCGATGGCGGCCAGCAAATTTAAGCTGGATAACCTGATTGCCATCGTCGATCGCAACCGGCTGCAGCTGGCGGGAAAGACAGAGGCCATCATGCCGCTGGAACCGTTGGCGAAAAAATGGCGCGCTTTCGGCTTTGAAACTCTGGAATGTGACGGCCACGATCCTGCGGCGCTGGTGGCGGCGATCCAACGCCCGAGCCAGGACAAGCCGCGAGTGATTTTGGCCAATACCGAAAAGGGGCACGGCGTGTCGTTTATGGCTAACGTTGCCGCCTGGCATCACGCGGTACCGGACGAACAACAGCTGGCGCAGGCGCTGGCGGAACTGGAGGGGTAAACATGCAGGATTTACGCGATGCGGTGGTAACGGCGTTGATCGAACAGCAACGGGCGGGTGCGGATCTGAGCGTGATGGTGGCGGATTCCACGTCCACGTCGAAAATCGCGCCCTTTGAGCAGGCTTATCCGGAGCGGGTGGTGAACGTCGGTATCGCCGAGCAGAACATGGTAGGCATGGCCGCCGGCATGGCGCTCAGCGGCCGCACGGTCTTTACCGCCAACGCGGCACCTTTCCTTTTCGCTCGTTCTAACGAACAGATGAAAAACGATGTTTGCTACACGGAGACCAACGTGAAAATGCTCGGCCTGAATGCCGGATTCGGCTATGGGCCGCTGGGGGCGACGCACCATTGCATGAACGATATCGCCATTGCCCGCACGCTGGGCAATCTCTGCGTCTATGCGCCTGCGGATGCGCGGCAAGCGGCAGAGATTGTCCGTTATGTTATCGCACAACCCGGCCCAGCCTATATCCGTATGGACAGCGACAAGTTGCCGGTATTGAACGCGGACTATCATTTCCGTCCCGGAGAGCCGGAGGTGTTGCACCAGGGGACCGATAGCCTGGTGTTTTGTCTCGGGACGGTAGCGCATGAGGCGATGAAGGTACTGGAATTGGGCGACAACCCGACCATCGTCTCTCTCCCTTCGCTCTGGCCACTCAATGAGGCGGCGGTAGTGGCGCTAATGCGCTCGCACCGCCGGGTGCTGACCATGGAGGAGCATGCGCTCAGCGGTGGTTTAGGCACCATCATCGGTGAATTGTTGCTGCGGCATCAGCTGCCGCGGCCGTTTACCGCGCTGGGCATGCCGGCTTACGAATTTACCCACAGCAGCAGCCGGGCGGCGCTGCGGCGGCAATACGCCATCGATGCGGCAGGATTGCACGCACAGTTAACGCAATAGGGGGATGCGATGGAGCGGAACGAATATGACGTTAATTTACGCTACGGTGTCGATAGCCGGATGTCGCTGGCAGGGAAGGTTGCGGTAATCACCGGCGGTTTGGGCGGCATCGCGATGGCAGCCAATCGCCTGCTGTTGGAAAAGGGCGCGCGCCTGGTGTTGATGTATCCGGCCTTTGAACAAGACAAGGCCGCGGCAGCGCTGCGAGAGTTGGGCGATGAACAGGTGTTCTGTCAGGTGTGCGACGTGACCGAACCCGACTCGGTGGCTGCCGCCTTCAACGCGGCTGAGCGGCGCTTTGGCCGGCTCGATATCCTGGTCAACTGCGCCGGCTACGTTAATTTGCAGCCGGCGACGGAGGTCACGCTTGAGGAGTGGCAGCGCCATTTGGCGGTCAACCTCACCGGACCTTTTCTATGTTCGCAAGAACTGGCGCGCCGCGCGATAACCGCCGGTCACGGCGGAAAAATCATCAATATCGCGTCGCAGGCGGCCTCCATCGCCATTGACGATCACTGTGCTTACACCTCCGCCAAGGCGGGGCTGCTGGGCATGACCAAGGTGATGGCCAAAGAGTGGGCGCCGCACGGCATCACCGTCAATACGTTATCGCCCACCGTGGTGCTGACGCCTATGGGAGAGAAAGCCTGGCGAGGCGAAAAGGGCGAGGCGATGAAAAAGCTGATCCCACTGGGGCGTTTTGCTTATACCGATGAAATCGCGGCGGCGATCCTGTTTTTTGCCAGCAACGGCAGCGACATGATTACCGGCGCGGACCTGATGATCGACGGCGGTTTTACCATTTGGTAAGCGGCAACCGCAGCGATCGCCAACACCAGACGATGTTCAACACAACGATAAGAGAACACCATCATGAGAAAAATAGCCACTTACCTCACCCTGCTCACCGGTTTTGCCTTCACCTCTGCCATGGCGGCGGAAAAGGGCACGATCGCCATCCTCGTCAACTCATTGGACAACCCTTATTACTCCGCGGAAGCCAAGGGGGCCGAGGCCAAAGCCAAGTCTCTCGGCTATCAGACGCTGGTGCTGTCGCACGGCGAAGACGTTAAGCGCCAGGGAGAGCTCATCAGCCTGGTTATCGGCCGTAAGGTTCAGGGCATCATTTTGGATAACGCCGATTCCCAGGCCAGCGTCGCCGCCGTACAGCAGGCGAAAAACGCCGGCATTCCAGTGGTGCTGATCAACCGCGAGATCCCGGTCGATGGCGTGGCGTTGGCGCAGATCACCCATAACAACTTCCAGGCCGGCTCGGACGTCGCCAACCAGTTTGTGGAAAAAATGGGGGAAACCGGCAAATACGCCGAGCTGACCTGCAACCTGGCGGACAATAACTGCGTTACGCGTTCGCAGTCGTTCCACAACGTGATCGACCAATATCCTGAGATGGTCAGCGTGGCGCGTCAGGATGCCAAGGGTAATCTGCTGGAGGGGAAACGCATCATGGACAGCATTTTGCAGGCGCATCCGGACATCAAAGGTGTGATCTGCGGCAACGGACCGGTGGCGCTGGGCGCAGTGGCGGCGCTGAAAGCCGCTGGCCGGCAGGATGTCACCGTGGTGGGCATCGACGGCAGCAACGATGAACGTGACGCCATTCTCAACGGCAACCTCTACGCCAGCGTGATGTTGCAGGCGCAGGCTATCGCTGCGCAGGGCGTTGAAATCCTCGACGGCTATTTCCAATCCGGCAGCTATACCGGCAAGGAACGCGTGATGTTCCGTGGCATCCTGATCGGCAAAGACAATGCGCAACGGGTCAGTGACTTCAACTTCAAACCGTAACCCGCGCTGAGCGGCGTCTTTCACCACCCCGTCCTGGCGGCGGGGTGCGATCGGAGGTGTTGTTATGTCGATGCGCATTGCGTTGACCCTCATCGTCGTCCTGGCGTTGAGCGGTTGCCGTATCGTCTCGGAGAAAAAGCTGGCGGAGCTTCGCTCCCCGGTGAATCCACATGTGGCGCAGGCAGCGGAGATTTACCGCAGCAAAATCGCCCCGCAAGTGGTCAAAACGGCGCAGCCGCTGGGCGAGCTGATCGCCCGGATCGCCCAGGCCAAGGATTTTGACAGCGCTTGCGGCCTGCTGGGGTACCGTGCTCAACCGGAGTTTCCTTGTTACTTCAACGTTAAGGTCAGCGGTGAAGTTGCGGCGGTCAACACCCGCTCGCGCAGCGGAAAATTAACGCTCGCACTGACCGATGCGCCGCTCAGCAGCGTGGAGGTGCAGATCGGGCCGGTCTACCGCGGTACGGCGTTACGCGACAGCTATCGCGGCCTGAGCTACAGCGATTTCAATGACCAAGCGCTGTTCGGCGATTTTGCCAGGGCGATTAACCAGGCTTCGATCGACGAACTGACCGGATCCCAGCCCAAGGTGGGTGACCACATTACCGTGTATGGCGTATTCAGCAGCTGGCAGGCACCTGCCGAGCCGCTGTTGATCACGCCGGTGCGCATTCAACCTTAAGGGGGCGTGATGAGCGATCCGATCATTATTCAAACGCGCAACGTTTCGCGTCTCTATCCGGGCGTCACCGCGTTGGATAGCGTGAGTTATCAAGTGTTTCGCAACCAGGTCAACGTGCTGATCGGCGAGAATGGCGCCGGCAAGTCGACCATGATGAAGCTGCTGGCGGGGGTGGAAACCCCGTCCTCCGGCACTATCGAGCTGGAGGGGAAAGCGGTGACGTTAACCTCCACGCAGCAGGCGGAGCGGCTCGGGATCAGCATTATTTTTCAGGAGCTGAACCTGTTCCCCAACATGTCGGTCATGGACAACATTTTTATGGCCAACGAGTTCTTCCAGCGCGGCCGTATCAATGTGGACTATCAGTATCAGCTGGCCAAATCCTTGCTGCAGCGGCTGGAGTTGGATATCGATCCGCATACGCCGTTGGGCAGCCTCGGTATCGGTCATCAGCAGCTGGTTGAAATTGCCCGTGCCCTGGCGAAGGACACCCGGGTGCTGATCATGGATGAGCCGACGTCGGCGCTGAGTCAGGCCGAAGTGCGCACGCTGTTTCGGGTGATCGCCGATCTGAAAAAACGCGGCGTCACCATCATCTACATTTCTCACCGACTGGAAGAGCTGATGGAGATTGGCGATCGCATCACGGTGTTTCGCGACGGGCGTTTTGTTGCCGCCGAACCGGTCAGTAACGTCAGCATTCCGTGGATCATCGAAAAGATGGTGGGGGAAAAGAGCAAGCACTTTGATTATTGCGCGGCAGAACAAGGGGATGAAGTGTTGAAGGTCGAACAGCTGACGCTGCCGCGTGAAAACGGCGGCTATTGCCTTAACGACGTCAGTTTTTCACTGCGCAAAGGGGAAGTGATCGGCATTTATGGCCTGTTGGGGGCCGGCCGTACCGAACTGTTCAAAGTGCTCAACGGCGTGATGCGTCAGACGGCAGGTCGCATTTTGCTTAATGGCAAAAGCGTGGAGCGGCTGGGATTCCGTCAACGCATGGCGTTGGGCATGGCGCTGGTGCCGGAAGACAGGCAGGCGGAGGGGTTGGTGCAGATGATGTCGATCAAGGCCAACATGACCCTGGCCAGCCTGGGACGTAATGCGCTACGGCCGTTGGCGTCGGCCGGGGAGTGTGCGTTGGTCGATGGCATGATCGAAAAACTGGCGATCAAGGTCAGTGACCGGGAGCTGCCAATTACTAGCCTGAGCGGCGGCAATCAGCAGAAAGTGGTGTTGGGCAAGGCGCTGCTGACCGGGCCGCAGGTGGTGTTTCTTGATGAGCCGACGCGCGGAATTGACGTCGGTGCCAAAACGGACGTTTACCACCTGATTGGTGCGATGGCGCGCCAGGGGCTGGCGGTGATGTTCTCTTCGTCGGAGCTGGATGAGGTGGTCTCACTGGCCGACCGGGTGATGGTGATGGCGGACGGGCAGCTGACAGCCGATCTGCCGCGCGAACGGGCCGATCGCGAAACGCTGATCCGCGCCTCAACCCCTCATGCATAAGGATAAGGCAATGCAAACCAAGTATCGGTTGTATATGTATTTGCTGCAGGCGCGCACCTTCATCGCCCTGTTGCTGGTGGTGCTGTTCTTCAGCAGCATGGTGCCGAATTTTCTGACCGTCTCTAATCTGCTGATCATGACGCAGCACGTGGCGATTACCGGGTTGCTGGCGGTTGGCATGACGCTGGTGATCCTCACCGGCGGCATCGACTTGTCGGTCGGCGCGGTGGCCGGTTTGTGTGGGATGATTGCCGGTGCGCTATTGACCGTCGGTATCCCGCTGTGGGAGGGCAATCGGCTGTTTCTCAACATTTTTGAAGTGATCGGCGCGGTGGCGCTGTTGGGCGTGTTGTTGGGTTTGATCAACGGCACGCTGATCACGCGGCTCGGCGTTGCGCCATTCATCTGCACCCTGGGTGCGATGTACGTGGCGCGTGGGGCGGCGTTGCTGACGGCGGACGGCAAAACCTATCCCAATCTGGTGGGCATGGAAGCGCTGGGCAACACCGGTTTCGCTGTCCTGGGGTCTGGCACCTTCCTGGGAATTTACAACCCGATTTGGCTGATGTTGGCCATCGTGTTGTTGGGGATCTATCTCACCAAGAAAACGCCGCTGGGCCGTTATATCTATGCCATTGGCGGCAATGAGCCGGCGGCGCGGCTGTCGGGGGTGCCGATTGTCAAAGTGAAAATGTTCGTCTATGCGTTTTCCGGGCTGTGTGCGGCGCTGGTGGGATTGGTCATCGCTTCTCAATTGCAAACCGCGCACCCGATGACCGGCAATATGTTCGAGATGGACGCCATCGGCGCGACGGTGCTGGGCGGTACGGCGCTCAGCGGTGGCCGCGGCAGGGTATTCGGTTCGATCATCGGCGCCTTTGTGATCGTTTTTCTGGCGGACGGCTTGGTGATGATGGGCGTCAGCGAATTCTGGCAAATGGTGATTAAAGGGCTGGTGATCGTCACCGCCGTGGTGATTGACCAGTTCCAGCAGCGTTTGCAGAGCAAGGTCATTTTGATGCAGCGCCAGGAAAAAAAAGCGGTGCAGCCGCTGGCTGAGGTGAGCCATGGCTAAAGCGGATTGCATTGTCGCGTTGGACGAGGGCACCAGCAACGCCAAGGCCGTGGTGGTGGATGCGCAGGGTACGATCGTCGCCAGAGCCAGCAGGCCACTGACGTTGCAGACGCCGCAGCCCGGTTGGGTGGAGCAACGGGGTGAGACCTTGCTGGCGGCCTCTTTGGCGGTGTTGCGGGAGGCTATTGCGTTGGCCGGATCATCCCGCATTGCCGGTATCGCCATCAGCAACCAGCGTGAAACCGCCATCGGCTGGCGGCGTTCCAACGGCCAGCCTATTGGGCCAGCCTTAACTTGGCAATGCGCGCGTTCCGCCGATTTCTGCGAACGGCTGCGGTGCGATCGGCAGGAGGAAGCAGTGCGTCGCGCCACCGGTTTGCCGCTTTCACCGTTGTTCTCGGCGTCGAAAATGCGCTGGTTGCTCGATCACTGCGAAGAGGGACAACGGCTGGCGGAGAACGGCGAGCTGTGCCTGGGCACCATCGATGCCTGGCTGCTGTGGCAGTTGAGCGGAGGACAGGCATTCGGTTGCGATATCTCCAACGCCGCTCGCACTCAGCTGCTGAACCTTGTTTCCGGCGATTGGGACGAGCAGATGCTGGCGCTGTTCAATATTCCCCGTCAGGCGCTGCCGACGATCCATCCCTCCAGCCATCTGTTCGGTACGACGTTGGGATTGGACGGCATTGCCGACGGCATTCCAATTGCTGCGATGGTAGGGGATTCGCATGCGGCGCTTTATGGCCATGCGCTGGGTCAGGCTGGGCAGGTCAAAGCCACCTATGGCACCGGATCATCGGTGATGGCGCCAATCGCCGACGCGCAATGCGATACGAGCGCTCTGGCAACGACCATCGCTTGGCATGACGGTGGACGTATGCAGTACGCACTGGAGGGCAATATTCCCCACACCGGCGACGCTATCGCCTGGATGCTGGATATCGCCGCCATGCCGTCGGAGGACGAAGCGCCGTTGAGTGAACTGCCTGTTCGCGTGCCCGACAGCGGTGGCGTCTATTTTGTACCTGCGCTAACCGGTGCCGGCGCACCCTGGTGGGATGAGCAGGCGCGCGGCGTGGTTTGCGGGCTCAGCCGCGGCACGCGGCGAGAACATTTGGTGCGGGCCGCTTTTGAATCGGTGGCTTATCAAATCGCCGATGTGATCGGCGTACTGCGGCAACAACCGGGTTTTGCGCTGCAGGGGCTGATGGCCGATGGCGGCCCCAGCCGCAATGACTGGCTGATGCAGTTTCAGGCCGATCTGCTGGGTTGCCCGGTGTGGCGCAGCAACACGGCGGAACTGTCGGCCCTGGGGGCGGCGTTGATGGCGATGCGCAGCCTGTGGGGAGCTACCGATCGGCAACTGGCGGCACTGTTGCCTCAACATGATGAGTTTAAACCCGATATGCAGCGCCACCACCAGCTGCAGGAAAACTACAGCGCGTGGCGGCAGGCGGTACAGCGCACCTTGTGGCGGCCGCAGACGGCCTCATTGATAACAGGAGAACAATCATGAATCGTGACTTCACGGGGAAAACCGTGGTGATTACCGGCGCATGCCGCGGCATTGGCGCCGGTATCGCCGAGCATTTCGCCAGTTTGGGTGCCAATCTGGCGATCGCATCGAATGCGGAGCGCATTCTGACCGCGGCGGAAACGCTGCGCCAGCGTTATCGGGTGGCGGTGCTGCCGGTCATCCTCGACGTTACCGATGAAGCACAGGTAGTTGATTTTTATCGTCAGGTCTGGGAGCGATTTGGCGCGATCGACGTTTCTATTCAGAACGCCGGGGTGATCACTATCGATCGTTTTGACCAGATGCCCAAAAGCGATTTTGAGAAAGTGTTGGCGGTAAATACTACGGCGGTCTGGCTCTGTTGCCGGGAGGCGGCTAAATATATGGTCGGCCAGCGCAAGGGGCGCCTGATCAACACCTCTTCCGGCCAGGGGCGTAACGGGTTTATTTACACACCGCATTACGCCGCCAGCAAAATGGGGGTGATCGGCATTACGCAGAGTTTAGCGCTTGAGCTGGCGCCACATGGCATCACCGTCAATGCATTCTGCCCCGGCATCATTGAAAGCGAGATGTGGGAATATAACGACCGCGTTTGGGGAGAAATTCTCAGCGGCCCGGAAAAAACTTACGGCAAAGGGGAGTTGATGGCCGAGTGGGTGGCGGGTATTCCGCTCAAGCGTGCCGGGCAACCCGAAGATGTGGCGGGTCTCGTGGCCTTCCTTGCCTCAGATGATGCCGATTATATCACCGGCCAAACCATCAATGTGGATGGCGGGTTAATCATGTCTTAACGTGACGATGTCACAAAAAGCACGGCGTCGGATCGGCGCCGCATCAATCGCTTACATTTTCCCGCCATTGCAATCCACACGGTTGCCCCCATATCCTTATAAATTCGACGTTTTGAGAAGCTTTCTCATCAATTTGTTCGCTAAAGCCGTTTACTGCCGAATATGCCAGCAGATATGTGGTTTTATCGTGCCGCAGGGTTTCCCTGCCGCAGCGGGAAATGCTAACTTAAGGGTTAGGGACGCCACGTTTTGGCATCGTTCATCCGATTCACTCGGCATCGCGGGAAAGAATGTGAAATATTTGCTGATTTTTTTGTTGGTTCTGGTGATCTTCGTGATTTCCGTCACTTTGGGTGCGCATAACGATCAGGTGGTCAATTTTAACTATCTGGTTGCGCAGGGCGATTATCGCGTATCGACCCTGTTGGCCACGCTGTTTGGCGCCGGCTTCGTTCTCGGTTGGATCATTTGCGGCCTGTTCTACCTGCGCACGCGCATTGCGCTGGGCCGCGCCGAGCGCAAGATCAAAAGGCTGGAGCTGCAGCTTGAGCAGCCCGCTGAACCGGCGGCTCAGGCCGTTGTCAGCAAGGAATAACCCTCTATGTTAGAACTGCTGTTTCTGTTGCTGCCCGTGGCTGCCGCGTACGGTTGGTACATGGGGCGCAGAAGCGCTCAGCAGGATAAACAGCAAGAAGCCAACCGCCTGTCGCGCGAATACGTGGCAGGGGTGAA
This sequence comes from Serratia bockelmannii, assembly GCF_008011855.1. Classification (GTDB taxonomy): domain Bacteria; phylum Pseudomonadota; class Gammaproteobacteria; order Enterobacterales; family Enterobacteriaceae; genus Serratia; species Serratia bockelmannii. The sequence continues at coordinate 433,343 of NZ_VOUX01000033.1, read as the reverse complement.
CTTTCTGCTTTCCAACCAGCAGGACAAGGCGGTCGATCTGTTCCTCGACATGTTGAAAGAGGACAGCAACACCGTTGAAGCCCACCTGACGCTGGGTAACCTGTTCCGTTCGCGCGGTGAAGTCGACCGCGCCATCCGCATCCATCAGGCTTTGATGGAAAGCGCTTCCCTGACCTTCGAACAGCGCCTGCTGGCGGTACAGCAGCTGGGCCGCGACTATATGGCGGCCGGGCTGTACGATCGCGCGGAAGACATGTTCAGCCAGTTGACTGACGAAGCGGATTTCCGCGTATCGGCGCTGCAGCAGTTGCTGGTGATCCATCAGGCCACCAGCGATTGGCAGAAAGCCATCGACGTGGCGGAAAAGCTGGTCAAGCTGGGCAAAGAGAAACAGCGCGTCGAGATTGCGCATTTCTACTGTGAGCTGGCATTGCAGGCGATGGGCAGTGACGATCTCGATCGGGCGATGAGCTTACTTAAGCGTGCGGACGCGGCCGATAAACAGTGTGCACGAGTATCCATCATGTTCGGGCGCATCTACATGGCGCAAAACGACTACGCCAAAGCGGCAGAGTCGCTGCAGCGCGTACTGAGCCAGGACAAAGAATTGGTCAGCGAAACGCTGCCGATGCTGCAGGAATGCTACACGCATCTGCCGGAACAACAGCACAACTGGGCTGAATTCCTTAAGCGCTGCGTAGAAGAAAACACCGGCGCTACCGCCGATCTGATGTTGGCCGAGATCATCGAGCAGCACGAAGGGCGCGACGTGGTGCAGGTCTATATCAACCGTCAGCTACAGCGTCATCCTACTATGCGGGTGTTTTATCGGTTGATGGATTATCACCTGGCGGACGCCGAAGACGGCCGTGCGAAAGAGAGTCTGCTGTTGTTGCGCGATATGGTCGGCGAGCAAATTCGCACCAAGCCGCGTTACCGCTGCCACAAGTGCGGATTTACCGCACACTCGCTCTATTGGCATTGTCCGTCGTGCCGCGCCTGGTCATCGGTCAAACCGATCCGCGGTCTGGACGGACAATAACGCGGCGGCGCGACAAAATAAAACGGGGCGATTCATCGCCCCGTTTTTTTACGTTCATCGTTTATTTTTTCTTGCCGCCTTTGGTGCCGGTTTTCAACAGCTGACGCAGTTTCTTCAGCTCTTTCTGGCTAAGCGGCTGTTCAATCTCTTCTTCGGTGCTTTGATTGTCGATCTCGCCGTGGTGCAGCTCATCCGCCTTTTTGGTCGGTTTTTCTGCCTTGGCGGCGGGGGCGCTGAAGCTGCTTTCCAGGCGCTGGCACACTTCCACGCTCAATGAAAACTCGTTTTCAGCGGCGGCGGCGCGGATTTTTTCCTTCAGTGCCAGAGGAATTTTAATGGTAAGTGTCGATATCTCGCTCATTTTGAAAGCCTTTCTGCAGGAAGATGCCTTCAAGCTAAGCCACTGGCGATCGGGTGTCTAGTGTGTAATAAAAATTTAATATTTTTGTAACAGTGTAAGGCGAGCAAGATGCGGTTTTTTCAGGCGGGAAACAGAGGCAGGGCCCGAGCGAGCGGGCCCTGTACGGAAACATTATTTGTAGATGACCGCGGTGCCGCTCAGCATGTTGTTACCACCGGCGGAGATGATGCGGTAGCTGCTGGCGCCCTGGGCATCCGCTTTAGCGGCCAGCTTTTTCTCCAGGCTGCTGAGGGTGGTCGCGTGGCCTGCGGAAACGACGCCGGTGGCAGTCAGGCTATCGGCCTGCTGGCTGCTGATCGGTTCAGCCGCGAAGGTGGCGAAAGAGGTCAGTGCGATAGCGGCAGCGGCCGCAAAATATTTGATGGTTTTCATAGGTGACTCCAGTCTGTTTATTAAGGAAGGAAGCCGTTCGCTTCCGATGTGGTGAATAATAAAGCATCTGTACCAATTGAAAATCTGATAATGCTGAGTAAGTCATTCAAAATATCTGATTAACAATTTACGCATCTTTACGGCGTTTTACGCTGCGTGGTTTATTGCTGACGCGCTTTCGTTGACGCGCCATGACAAAGGTGAGAGGTAACATGACAGAGCGCCGGTGCGCGCTGCGGCTGGGATTTCTGGCCCCCGGCATGTAGAATGCGGCGGTCAGTTTCGCGGGTGAGTCCCTGATTATGTCTATTTTACAGAAGGTAGAAGAAATGAAGTCTGAAAATAACGCTAATAACAATGACTTAAAATCATCTCCAATCGTTGTGGCGTTAGATTACGCCGATAAGAATGCCGCGCTGGCGTTCGCCGACCGTATCGATCCGCAAGACTGCCGGCTGAAAGTGGGCAAAGAAATGTTCACGCTGTTCGGGCCGCAGCTGGTGCGCGATCTGCACGGGCGTGGCTTCGACGTATTTCTTGACCTGAAATTCCACGATATTCCCAATACCACCGCGCATGCGGTCGCGGCGGCGGCCGAGCTGGGCGTTTGGATGGTCAACGTCCACGCCAGCGGCGGCGCGCGCATGATGACCGCCGCTAAAGAAGCGCTGGCGTCATTCGGGGCGGATGCGCCGCTGCTGATCGCCGTGACGGTGCTCACCAGTATGGAAGCGGAAGACCTGCGCGGCATTGGTATCGAAGCCAGCCCGGCGGAACACGCCGAGCGCCTGGCGCGCCTGACCCACGACTGCGGGCTGGACGGCGTGGTGTGTTCGGCTCATGAAGCGCAGCGCCTGAAGGCCGCCTGCGGGCAGGCTTTCCAGCTGGTGACGCCGGGGATCCGCCCTGAAGGCAGCGCGGCGGGCGATCAGCGCCGCATTATGACGCCGGTGCAGGCGCAGGCCGCTGGCGTGGACTACATGGTGATTGGGCGTCCGATCACCCAATCTGCGGATCCGGCCGCGACGCTGCGCGCGATCCGCGCCTCTTTGGCCTGAGGAACCGCCGATGAATGACGATAACAGCCGCCTGGTGTATTCCACGGACACCGGCCGCATCAAGCAGGAAGACGTTAAACCGCAACGCGCCAAGGGCGACGGCATCGTGCGCATCCAGCGTCAGACTAGCGGCCGCAAGGGGAAGGGCGTGTGCCTGATTACCGGCGTCGATCTGGATGACGCTGCGCTCGACAAACTGGCGGCCGAACTGAAAAAGAAATGCGGCTGCGGCGGTTCGGTGAAAGACGGGATCATCGAGATCCAGGGCGATAAACGCGATCTGCTCAAACAGCTACTGGAAGCCAAAGGCATGAAGGTCAAACTGGCGGGCGGTTGAGGCGAATCGCCATGCCGCAGTGCAATGCTGCGGCATGGCTTGAGGCTGTTGCTGCCGGGAGTTAGCCCGTTAACGGCGAAAGAACCATAGACTTAAAGTAAAGCAGACCTGAAATCATCGTTATTCTGGTTAATACGTCAAAGCGCCTCGGCGCTTTTGCCCGCCTGTCGGCAGAGGAACATCGGAAAGGTTATTTGCCAACCTGGTGACCGATGATGCCCCCTACCGCAGCCCCACCCAGCGTGCCCAACGCGCTGCCGTCTGTCAGCACTGCGCCGCCGACTGCACCGGCGCCGGCGCCGATAGCGGTGTTGCGATCGCGTTTGGACATGTTGGAACAGGCGCTCAGTGAAAATGCCAGAGTCAGAGCCAGAGCGGCGGTGGCGAAACGTTTATTGATAATCATCATAATGACTTCTCCTTAGCATTGGCTATATGGAAGTGCCCTCTAAGTATAGGCGCTAACCATAAATCAGGCCTGCTGTTGATTCCCGTACAGTATCGATATAAAAAATGGCACTTTTTGTTAACGGCCGAATAATTAGCAGGTTACGGCCCAAAAGTGACCGAAACTGAGTATAGGTTTCTCTGAAAGGATAAACAGGTAAATAGTCTTAAAATCCCGTTGCACAAGGGAAACGGCGCGCGGCGTGGCCCGCGCGACGCGAGAGGTGCGGTGGCGGCCCGCGTTATTCGTTGACCAGCTCCACCTGTACGCCCTGGCGTTTCAGCTGATGCTGATACTCCAGCGCCAGGCGTGAATCGGTGATCACTCGGCTGATTTGCCCCGGCTGCGCCAGCGGGTTGGGTTGGATCTGGCCGAATTTGCTGGAGTCCGTCAGCACGATATTCTCCACGCCCTTGGCCAGCACCGCGCTGACCACGTCGGCGCGCATCATGTCGCGGCCGGTAAAGCCGGTTTCGGCCTGAAAGCCGTCAATGCCGATAAACGCCTTGTTGAAATGCACCTGCTGAATGCACAGCCGTGTGAGCGGGCCGACCACGGTCTCGCTTTTCTTCTGATACATGCCGCCGAGGACAATCACGTCGCAGTCGGTTTCTTTCAGCAGGTTGGCGATATAGTGGCTGACGGTGATCAGCGTAATACGCTTGCGTTCGGCGATGTAGCGCGCCAGCAGGGCGTTGGCGCTGCCGCTCTCGATGAAGATCGTCTCACCGTCGTTGACCTGCGCCGCGGCGTACTGTGCCAATCGTTGTTTGAGGGTGAAATTGGACATCATGCGAGCGTCGACGTCGTCGCTTTCCAACGCCACGGCGGAACCGTGTACTCGCTTCAAATAACTGCGTTTTTCCAGCAGGTTGAGATCCTGCCGGATGGTGACTTCCGATACGCCCGAGGCCCGCGCCAGCTCATTGACGCTGATCCGCCGGCGATCGTTAACCAACTGCAATATGGTCTGTTGTCGTAAATTCATATCGGCCTGATGATGCGGCCGCCAAGGCGCGGCCGCTAAGAGTCAAAGGTTTAAAGAGTATGTTCTGTGCGCGCAATAATATCATCCTGCGCCTCAGGGGATAATGCGGTAAAGAAAGCGGAATAGCCAGCTACGCGAACCACTAAATCACGATATTGGTCAGGGTGTTGCTTCGCCGCCAGCAGCGTTTCGCGCGACACGATGTTGTACTGCACATGCCAACCGCGATAGCTCTCGAAGAAGGTGCGCAACATCAGCATCAGCTTTTCCCGATCGCGCGGGTTGTCCAGCGTCGCCGGATTCAGCTTCTGATTGAGCAGCACGCCGCCAAGGATCGCCTCGGTTGGCAACTTGGCGAGCGAATTGAACACCGCCGTTGGCCCCAGGTGGTCGGTGCCGGACGCCGGGCTGGCGCCTTCCGCCAGAGGCTGGTGCGCCTTGCGCCCATCCGGCGTGGCCAGGGTGGCGGCGCCGAAGGGCACGTTGGCCGAAATCGACGAGGTGCCGGCGTAGTAGCCGCCGCCGATCGGCCCGCGGCCGAAGCGGGTGTTGCGGTACTGTTTCAGTTCTTCGATGTAGGTTTGGTAGGCGCGCACCAGCAGCCGATCGACCTCGTCCACATCGTTGCCGTATTTGGGCGCGGCGTTGAGCAGCCGCTGACGCAGCTGTTCGCCATTCAGTCCGGCGAAGTCTTCGGCCAGCGCGGCCGCCAGCTGCTGCTGGCCGATCGCCCCTTGGTCGAACACCAGTTTGCGCACCGCCGCCAGGCTGTTGCCCAGGTTGGCGATGCCGACCTGCAGGCCGGAAACCCAGTCGTATTTGGCGCCGCCTTGCTTGATGCTTTTGCCGCGTTCAATGCAGTCATCCACCAGCGCGGAGCAGAGGATATCGTGGGCGTTCTCCTCCAGCACGCTGTCCACCACGCACTCGATCTCGATCGACTTGCGCGTGTAGTAGCGAATTTGCCGATCCCAGGCGGTTAAGACCTGTTCGAAATCGGCGAAGTTTCCTTTGGACAGCGCCTGTTCCTGCGGCAGGAAGATCTGCCCGGAGGTGGCGTCGCGGCCTTGTTCCAGCGCCGCCAGCAGCACGCGGGCGAAGTTGATGAAGCTCATGCCGGTGCAGCGATAACCCCATTTGCCGCCGACGGCGGTCTCGATACAGCCGATGGCTGCGTAGTCGTAAGCGTCCTGCGGCTCGACCCCCAGCTTGATGAACTCGGGAATGACGATTTCGTCGTTATTGAATGCCGGCATGCCGAAGCCGCAGCGGATCACCTGTACGCAGGCGTCGAGGAAATCGGCGCTCATCCCGGCGTGGTAACGCACGCTGAGGTTGGGCTGGGTGGAACGCAGGCGGCCGCAGGATTCGAGAATGGCGTAGGACAGCGGATTGACCGCGTCACACGGCCGCCCATCGACCCGTTTTTGCCCGCCGATGGTGACGTTTTGGTACAGCGGGCTGCCGGCGGAGGCCTTGGAGTGCGAGCCGGAGCGGATCTTGTTGATCTCCAGCAGCTTCAGCCAGCAGCTGTGCAGCAGCTCGATGGCGTCTTCCCGCGCCAGGTTTTGCTCCAGCTCCACGTCGCGCCGATACCAGGGATAAAGATATTGGTCGAGGCGACCGAAGGAAACCGAATGGCCGTTGGATTCGATCTGCAACGTCAGCTGGATGAAATAGCACAGTTGCAGCGCCTGCCAGAAGGTTTGCGGCGGGCGATGGGCGATCAGGTCGCAGTTGTCTGCGATAGCCAGCAGCTCGGTGCGACGCCAGTCGCGGGTTTCGCGTTGCGCCATATCGCGCGCCAGGCGTGCGAAGCGTAGGATGTGCTCACTCAGCGACGTCAGCACGATATCGATAGCGTTGAGAAACTGCGCTTTGTGCAGATCTTCCCACTCGGTCAGGCGCAGGCGGCTGCGGCGCGCGTTCACTTTTTCGCGCAGGCCGTCGAGGCCTTGTTCCAGTAGCAGCGGGAAGTTGACCGCCAGATGGGCGTCGCCGGAGGTCATGTTGCCCTCGGCCTTGATGATGCCGGTGGCCAGCAGCGCCTTTTGTTCGTCGGTGAACATGCCGTAGCAGCGATCCTGCACCGTTTGGCCGCGCCACCAGGGGCACAGACGGTGCAAAATCGCCTTATTCTCTTCGCTGACCGAGAAGCCGGCGCCCGGCCGGTCTGCCAACTGGTCTATCTCGTTTTCTATCCAGCCGACGGTGTATTCGGGGAAGATCGGCGCGGCGCGCAGCTCGCTGGCCTGGTTGCCGACGATCAGCTCGTCGTTGGCGATCCAGATGCTGCGCTTCGCCAGGTGGTTGGCCAGCGCCAGCGCACGGCGCACCGGCAGCGGCCGATCCTGATGCTGCTGATAGGCCTCGGTATAGTGCTGCGCGCGTTCGGTGCACACCGGCGGTTTGACGATGTGGATCAGCGCATTCTTATGCGCCTGAATACGGGCGCTGAGGGTGGTCAAATCCAATGTGGTCATGGCGTTATCCTCGCAAAATGGCGGTCAGGCCTTTGGCGCCGGCGTACGTTTCGGCGAAGGCCAGCAGATCGGGCGCGTCCAGCGGTGTGCGGGCGGCGCGGTAGGGTTCGCCGAGCAGGTGATACTTGTTGATGCCCAGCGTGTGGTACGGCAGAAAGTGGATCTCCGATACGCCGATCTCGTCGGCGGCGAAGTCGACAATCGCGCGGACAGAGTGGCGATCGGCATTGAAATCGGGGATCAGCGGTACGCGCACGGTCATTGGCACGCCGTGCGCCGCCAGCCGGCGAAAATTGTTCATCACCCGGCGGGCCGAGCCGCCGGTCCAGGTTTTGAAACGCGCTTCATCGGTGTGTTTGAGATCGGCCAACAGCAGATCCAGCCAGGGCAACGAAGGGGCGATGTAATGCCACGGCACGTGCAGACAGGATTCGACGGCGGTGTGGATGCCGGCTTCGCGACCGCGCCGCAGCAGCTCCGCCGCGACTTCCGGCTGCATAAAGGGTTCGCCGCCGGACAGCGTTAAACCGCCGCCGCTGCGCAGGTAGAAAGGCTTATCCCGCATCACCTCGGCCATGATATCGTCGGGGTTGACCACGCTGCCGCACAGGCTGAGCGCGCCGGTTGGGCAGGCGGCGGCCAGCGCCGCGTAGTCGTCTGCGCTGATGACGTCGCGCCGCAGCGTCAGTGCGCCCTCGTCACGTAGCAGGCCTTGTGGGCAGCGCTCGGTGCACAGCGTACAGCCGCTCAGACACAGGCGCTCGTCAAACAGCAGATCCGCGTGGCGCGAGCGGCTTTCCGGGTTCTGACACCAGCGGCAGCTCAGCGGGCACCCTTTTAAAAAGACCACGCTGCGGATGCCGGGGCCATCATGGGTCGAGTAGCGCTGCAGATTGAAGAACATGAATCACCCGTTTGGCGTTGCTGAATCTTTCGCCATTAAAGATCTTTCGAATGAAAGTTGAATTGATTTTGATCAAAAGTTGACGGGGTTTTTGCCCTATGATGATCAGAGTTTGAATCCGCCCACAGAACATGACACAGGAGTCCGTGATGGAGCTTTATCTCGATACCGCCGATGTGACCGCGGTAAAACGCCTGGCGCGCATTCTGCCGCTGCACGGCGTCACCACCAACCCGAGCATCGTGGCGAAGGAAGGCAAGCCGATCTGGGAAGTGCTGCCTGCGCTGCGCGACGCCCTTGGCGGCACCGGCAAGCTATTCGCGCAGGTGATGGCGGCCGATGCGGAGCGCATGGTGGCGGAGGCGTCGCTGCTCAGCCAGCGGGTACCGGGGCTGGTGGTGAAGATCCCGGCAACCGCGGAGGGATTGGCGGCGATCAAGAAGCTTAAAACGATGTCCATCCCGACGCTGGGCACCGCGGTGTACGGTGCCGGGCAGGGGCTGTTGGCCGCCTTGGCCGGGGCGGAATATGTGGCGCCTTACGTCAATCGGGTTGACGCGCAGGGCGGCGACGGTATTGAAATGGTGCACGAGCTGCAGCAGCTGCTGAGCCTGCACGCGCCGTCGGCGCAGGTGCTGGCCGCCAGCTTCAAAACACCGCGCCAGGCGCTGGAATGCCTGCTGGCGGGCTGCCAGGCCATCACGCTGCCGGTGGATGTGGCGGAGCAGTTCCTCAGTGCGCCGGCGGTGCAGGCCGCGGTCGAGAAGTTCGAGCAGGATTGGCAGGGGGCGTTCGGCTCAACGCTGTTAGGCTAAAACCAGTAAAAAGGGCGCCGCGGCGCCCTTGCTTGATGCTCGGTTCGCTTAGCCGCGGCCGGTCTCCTCTCGCAGCGCGGCGCCGACCTCGTGCGTCGTCGGCTGTTCGGAACGCAGCGCCCGGCGGATCGCGAAGAAGGCGGCAATCATCATGGTTACCGCCACCAGCATAAAGAACCCGCACAGCGCGGCGTTGATCTGGTTGCTGAACACGATGGTTTCCATGTCTTTCAAAGACTTGGCCGGCGCAATGATCGTGCCTTGCTCGATGCCGGTGGAGAATTTCTTCGCCTGCGCCAGGAAACCGATGCTCGGTTTCTCGTGGAAGATCTTCTGCCAGCCGGCGGTCATGGAGGTCACGAACAGCCAGGCGGTCGGTAAAATGGTGACCCAAGCGTAGCGCTGTTTTTTCATCTTGAACAGCACCACGGTGCCGAGGATTAGCGCCATCGACGCCAGCATCTGGTTGCCGATACCGAACAGCGGCCACAGGGTATTGATGCCGCCGAGCGGATCGACCACGCCCTGATACACGAAGAAACCCCAACCGGCCACCGCCACCGTGGTGCCCGCCAGGTTGCCGAACCAGGAGCGGTTGTTGGCCAACTGCGGTACCGCCACGCCCACCAAATCCTGCACCATAAAGCGACAGGCGCGGGTACCGGCGTCGACGGCGGTCAGGATGAACAGCGCTTCGAACAGAATGGCGAAGTGGTACCAGAAGGCCATCATCGCCCGGCTGTTGAACACCTCGCTGATGATGTGCGCCATGCCCACGGCGAAGGTCGGGGCGCCGCCGGCGCGCGACAGGATGGAGTTCTCGCCCACCTCTTTGGCGATCAGCGCCAGCGTTTCCGGCGTGACGATAAAGCCCCAGCTGTTGATCACCTGCGAAGCATTTTCCACCGTGGTGCCGATCAGTGCCGCCGGCGAGTTCATGGCGAAGTAAACGCCCGGATCCAGCACCGAGGCACAGATCAGCGCCATGATGGCGACGAAAGACTCCATCAGCATGGCACCGTAGCCAATAAAGCGAATGTGGCTTTCGCGTTCCACCAGCTTGGGCGTGGTGCCGCTGGAGACCAGCGCGTGGAAGCCGGAAATGGCGCCGCAGGCGATGGTGATGAACAGGAACGGGAACAGGGCGCCGGCGAACACCGGGCCGCTGCCGTCGATGAAGCGCGAGACCGCCGGCATTTTCATCTCCGGCATGGCGAAGACGATGCCGATAGCCAGGCCGATGATGACGCCGATTTTCATAAAGGTGGAAAGGTAATCGCGCGGCGCCAGCAGCAGCCACACCGGCAGCACCGAGGCGACGAAGCCGTAGATCACCAGCACCCAGGTCAGGGTGGTACCGTGCAGCGTGAAGAACGGCCCCCAATAGGGATCTTGCGCCACGTTGCCGCCGTAAACGATCGCCAGCAGCATCAGCACGAAGCCAATCACCGAAATTTCAGCGATTTTGCCCGGCCGGATAAAGCGCATGTAGATGCCCATGAACAGGGCGATCGGGATGGTGGCGGCGATGGTGAACAGCCCCCACGGGCTGTCGGCCAACGCTTTTACCACCACCAGCGCCAGCGCCGACAGGATGATGATCATCACCCCCAGTGCGCCGAGCATGGTGATCACCCCGGCGAATGCGCCCAGCTCTTGCTTGGCCATTTCCCCCAGCGAACGGCCGTCGCGGCGTGTGGAGATGAACAGCACCAGGAAATCCTGCACCGCGCCGGCCAGCATGACGCCGACCAGGATCCAGATGGTTCCCGGCAGGAAGCCCATCTGCGCGGCCAGGATCGGCCCCACCAGCGGCCCGGCACCGGCGATGGCGGCGAAGTGGTGGCCGAACAGCACCCATTTGTTGGTGGGCACGTAGTCCAGGCCGTCGTTGTGACGTTCTGCCGGGGTCAGACGACGGTCATCCAGTTCAAAGACCTTGTCGGCAATGAACCGGCTGTAGAAGCGGTAGGCGATGCTGTAGCAGGCGACGGCGGCGACCACCAGCCAGACGGCGTTGACGTGCTCGCCACGGCTGAGCGCCAGCATGGCGAAAGCGAAGGCGCCGACCAACGCCACCAGCAGCCAGATAAATCCGGACCTGATGTTTTTCATGAAACAACTCCTTGGCGTGCAGAGGTAAAAATCAACGTTGTTATTAGGAATGACGTTTTAACAGTAGAAGTTTTGCCGCCGAACCGCGGCAGGTCGGATGAGAAATGTGAAGCAGGTGGGGTTTTAGTGTAAAAACAACGTGATGAAACCGCGTTGGCGCAGGCTGTCGCCCACACCATCCTGAGCAGTTATTCATTCTGCATTTTCACGGCGCGCACAGCGAATTATCGTCGTTTTTTATCTGGGCACGGTGTCTGGCGGATTATTATTTTATCTGTCGAGGCGTGCCGAAATAAAATTATTCATGCCGTGTTATACCTTTATTTTCACCCGCAGGCTTAATCATTCATCAAATAAATAATAAAGCTACGAAAGGAATTTAATTATGATAAATAAAATCATCGAAGGGTATTTACCGCAGCTCACGGCCATTCGGCACGATATTCATCAGCACCCTGAATTGGGTTTCGAAGAGTTTCGCACCAGCGATCTGGTGGCGGATTATCTGAGTTCGTGGGGCTATGAGGTGCACCGCGGATTGGCGGGCACCGGCGTGGTGGGTACGTTGCGGGTGGGCGACGGCGTTAAACGCCTCGGATTGCGTGCCGATATGGACGCTCTGCCGATCGAAGAGAACAACGGCAAGCCCTGGAGCAGCAGCGTGGCCAACCGCATGCACGCCTGCGGCCATGATGGTCACACCACTATGTTGCTCGGTGCCGCCCGCTATCTGGCGCAAACGCGCAACTTCAACGGCACGCTGCACCTGATTTTCCAACCGGCGGAAGAGATGCTGAACGGCGGCGCGCGCATGGTGGAACAGGGGCTGTTCGAGCGCTTCCCCTGCGACGCCATCTTCGCCATGCACAACATGCCGGGGATGCCGCTCGGCGAGTTCTTCTTCCAACACGGTCCGTTTATGGCCTCGATGGATCAGTTCAACGTGCGGGTGCAGGGGCGTGGCGGCCACGGCGCCATCCCGCAGCTGGCGGTCGATCCCGTGCTGGTGGCCTCGCATATCACTGTCGCCCTACAGAGCATCGTTTCGCGTAATATCGATCCGCTGGAGGCGGCCGTGATCACCGTCGGCAGCATCAAGGCCGGTGAGGCGGCCAACGTGATCCCGGACAGCGCGGAAATGAAGCTCAGCGTACGCTCTCTGGATCGTCAGGCGCGCGCAATCCTGCTGGCGCGCATTCCGGCGCTGATCGAGGCGCAGGCGGCAAGCTTCGGTGCCCACGCGGTGGTGGAGCACGTTAACGGTACGCCGGTGTTGGTCAACGACGAAGCGATGACCCGCTTTGCCCACCGTGTGGCGGAGCAGCAGTTCGGCGCCGCCCGCGCGCACTACGGTGCCCGGCCGCTGATGGGCAGCGAAGATTTCTCCTTCATGCTCGATGCACATCCGCAGGGCTGCTACCTGATCGTTGGCAACGGCGATGGCGAAGGCAGCTGCATGGTGCATAACCCGGGATATGACTTCAATGACGGCTGTCTGGCGGCCGGCAGCCAGTATTGGGGAGCGTTGGCGGAAGCGTATTTAAAATAAACGCGAAAAATAATAACAGGGAAGATAATGATGAGTGAAAATACGGCTGAAACCCAAACGGAAATAATATCGGCCCCGAAGGTCGGTGGCAAAAAGGTCATATTCGCTGCCTCCTTCGGTAATGCGCTGGAGTTTTTCGATTTCGGTATTTATAACTTCTTCGTTATTTATATCAGCGTATTGTTTTTTCCCCCGTCTAGCGATCCGCATCTGGCGTTGCTGTTGGCGTTTGCCACGTTCGGCGTCAGCTTTTTCATGCGGCCGCTGGGCGGCATTCTGATTGGCGCCTATGCCGATCGCTGTGGCCGCAAGCCGGCGATGATCCTGACGATTTCCTTGATGAGCCTGGGCACGGCGATGATCGGCTTTGCGCCGACCTACGCCAGCGCCGGCTATTGGGGAACCGCCACGCTGGTGGCCGCGCGTCTGATCCAGGGCGTAGCGGCGGGCGGCGAGGTGGGGGCGTCGATGTCGTTGCTGGTGGAGTCGGCGCCGCCCCATCGGCGCGGTTTCTATTCCAGCTGGTCACTGGCGACGCAGGGCATCGCCACCGTGGTTGGCGGCGTCACCGCGCTGGCGCTCAGTGCGGCCTTGCCGGTGCTTTCCGGCGAACCGAACGCCATGGCCGAGTGGGGATGGCGCATTCCATTCTTTATCGGCGTGGCGCTGGCGCCGCTCGGTTGCTGGCTGCGTCTCGGGCTGGAAAGCGATCGGCCGTCGGTGGCGCGGGCTCACGAGCCGCCTGCTCAGCTGCGCCAGCACTCGCGGGCGGTAGTGCTCGGTGTGATGCTGACCATCGGCGCCACCGTCGCCACTTACATCTCGATGTATTATCTCGGCACCTACGCGGTGAAATACCTGGGAATGGCGCAGGCCTACGGTTATGCCGCGATGCTATTGGCGGGGCTCATCACCTTCGGCGGCAGTCTGCTGGTCGGGCACTGGTGCGATCGTTACGGCCGTCTGCCGCTGATCCGCGGGTCGCGGATCGCGATTCTGATCGTGGCCCTGCCGGCGTTTTGGTGGCTGAGCGCGGTGCCGCATCCTGCGGTGCTGCTGCTGATCGTCGCGGTGCTGGTCGGGTTGACCACGCTCGGTTCGGTGCCGACCATGTTGATGATTTCGGAGCTGTTCCCGCAGCGCATTCGTGCGCTGGGGTTTGCGTTGGTCTACAGCCTCGGGGTGGCGATCTTCGGCGGCTTCGCCCAGTACATCGCTTCGCAGTCGATCGCGCTGAGCGGTTCGCTGCTGGCGCCCGCCGTCTATCTGATGGTGGCTACGCTGGCTTCGCTGGCGGTGCTGCCATTGCTGCGTGAAACCGGCGGAGAGCCGCTGCGCTAGCCGAAAAAAAACGCCGGCGGTTTTCACCGTCGGCGCTTTGCGTTGCGACCGTTTCAGGCTGGCGTTCAGGCCGCCGGGCGGGCGATCACGCTGCGGGTTTCCATGCGCACTTCGGCGATGGTGACCTGCAAGGTATCGCTCTGGCGGTAAACCACTTCGCCTTTAATCTGCACGGTGCCGGTTTCCTGGCTGCACTGCATCTCGTCACGCACCGCGTGAATGAACGGCGCCGGGATGAAGGCAACCGCGCCGTTGTCCAGCAGGCGTACACGCAAGCCGCCACGGGTCACGTCGATGATCTCGGCGTTGAAGCGGGTATCGGTACCGGCCTTGTCCTGCAGGAAGCGGGCGTACAGCCAGTCGCCGACGTCGCGCTCCGCCATGCGGTTCAGGCGGCGGCGCTCCGCCAGCTGCACCGTGACGTCATCCTGTGGCTTTTCCGCCGGTTGCTGGTTGATGATCGCCTTCAGCAGACGATGGTTGACCATATCGCCGTATTTACGGATCGGCGATGTCCAGGTGGCGTAAGCCTCCAGACCCAGACCGAAGTGTGGCCCCGGCGTAGTGCTGATCTCGGCGAAGGTCTGGAAGCGACGGATGCGGCTGTCGAGGAACTGGGTCGGCTGCGCATCCAGGTGGCGGCGCAGTTCGCAGAAACCGTCGAGGGTCAGCAGCTTCTCGGCTTCGGCTTCCACGCCGTTGGCCTGCAGCACGGTGACCGCTTGTTCAACCAGCGCAGGATCGAAACCGGTGTGCACGTTGTACACGCCGAAGCCCAGGCGATCGCGCAGCACGATGGCGGCGCAGACGTTGGCGGCGATCATGCACTCTTCAACGATGCGGTTGGCGCTGCGGCGCTGCTCGGTAACGATCTCCAGCACGTCGCCTTTTTCACCCAGCACGAAGCGGTAGTCCGGACGATCTTTGAACACCAGCGCATGCTGGTGGCGCCAGGCATTGCGCGCATCGCAAACGCGCTTCAGCAGGGTGATTTGTTGCGCGATGGCGTCGCTCGGCGGTTGCCAGCCGGCAATGCCGTCCAGCCAGTCGGAGACTTCGTCGTACACCAGTTTGGCTTTGGATTCGATCTCGGCGGCGAAGAACTGAATATCGTCGCCTAGCGCGCCGTCGGCGGCGATGGTCACGCGGCAAGCCAGCACCTGGCGGCGCTCGTTAGGGCGCAGCGAGCACAGGTTGTCCGACAGATCGCGCGGCAGCATCGGGATGTTGAAGCCCGGCAGGTAATTGGTGAAGGCGCGCACGCGGGCGATATCGTCCAGCTTGCTGCCTTGTTCGACGTAGGCAGTCGGATCGGCGATGGCGATGGTCAACTGCAGCGAACCGTCACCGTTGTCGGTCACGTACAGCGCATCGTCCATGTCCTCGGTGCTGGCGCTGTCGATGGTGACGAATTCGAGCGCGGTCAGATCTTCACGCACCAGCGCAGCGTCCGGCTCGCTGAGGGCCTGCATCTCCGGCGCCTCTTTTTCCAGGTTGTGACGCGCCAGCGTCACCCACCACGGGGCGAAATGGTCTTCGCCTTCGGTGATAAAGTGGGTCAGGTCGGCGTTGAAGCCGCGATCGCCTTTCAGCGGATGGCGGCGCATTTCCGCCACCGCCCAGTCGCCGGCCTGGAAGTTGTGGGTCAGTTCACGCACCGGGCGGCACGGAATCGCATCTTTCAGCAACGGATGATCGGGCACGATGGACAGGCGATCGTCGCGCTTTTGCACGCGGCCGACAAAGCGCGACAGGAACGGCTCGACCAGGGTTTCCGGCTCGGCGATTTCGCGCTCTTTCTCGGTGTACAGGGTGGCGATAATGCGATCCCCGTGCATGACTTTCTTCATGTACGGCGGTGGAATGAAGTAGCTTTTTTGACCGTCTACTTCAAGAAAGCCAAAGCCTTTCTCGGTCCCTTTCACGACGCCTTCAACGCGCGGGGTCTGAGAGTGAAGTTGCTGTTTAAGCTGCGCCAGCAGCGGGTTATCTTGAAACATATCGTCCAGTGAATGGGTTGTGAGTGGCAAGATTTGCGGCTGACAGTTTTACGCGAATCACCCGCTGCGAGCAAGCCTAACGTCACGGAACCCCGCGTTGCCGCGCGATTTTGCGCAAGAATGGTCAATCGAAGGGCGAACGATGAAAAACCCCGGCGCGCAGGCCGGGGTGAAGGGCGTGGGACAATCAGTCCCGCAGCGGCGTCGGCTGCAGGATTTCAATCCAGTAATCGTCTGGATCGCGAATGAACGCCACGTAGTTCATGCGGCCTTCATGCAGGCGTTTCTGGAAGGTGACGCCCAGGCGCTCAAACCGCTCGCAGGCGGCGCGCACGTCCGGCACCGTGACGCACAGGTGGCCAAAGCCGCGCGGTTCGCTGTTGCCGTTGTGGTAGTGGAAATCCGCCTGATTTTCGGTGCCGTGGTTATGGGTCAGCTCGAGAATACCCGGCTGGCTCAGCGCCCAGCGTTTGCGTTCGTCGTCATCCTGCGGGATCTGCTCGCGCGGGCTGCGCGTCAGGTAGCAGATGGTGAAAGCGGCTTCTTTGAACTCTTCCAGATAGACCGGGGTAAAGCCCAGCACGCGCGTATAGAAATCCAGCGCTTTGGCCAGATCCTTCACGCGGATCATGGTGTGGTTGAACACGTAACCGTCGGTAACCGCGTCCGGTTGGGCCGCCACGCCGGGCAGCGTCAGTAAATCATTCAGTGGCATCAGTGATCCTCCTCAGGGTGTCGGCAGACTGTAGGTGAAATCGATGCTAATCTAAAGTAATTGTTTTTAACTAAAACACTAACTAAAAGTGAATGATAGATGAAGCTGAGCCAGCTGAAGTTTTTCTGCACCGTGGTGGAACACAAAACCATCGCCGCCGCCGCCCGCGAGCTGCACTGCGTGCCTTCCAACGTCACGCTGCGGCTGCGTGAACTAGAGGAGTCGCTGGGCGGTGAGCTGTTTTTCCGCGACAAGAACCGGCTGTACGTCAATCCCAAAGGGCGGCTGTTCTATCAGCAGGCGCGCGACATCGTGGCGCAGGCGGAGCGCAGCAAGCAGCTGTTCGCCGGCGAGCATCAGCATGGGCTGCTGAACCTCGGGGCGCTGGATTTCTCGCTGGTCAGCCATTTACCGGCGCGTATTGCCAGGCTGCGCCGTTTACAGCCTCATCTGCACATCAACGTACTGAGCCGCGACTCGCTGGTGCTGGAACGCATGCTGATCGACAGCGATCTCGACCTGGCGATCACCGACGGCCCGATTGAGCATCCGTTGCTGGCCAGCCAAAAGGCATTCGATGAACGGCTGGTATTGCTGATGCCGGCCGATGTCGGGGAACCCGATGCCGCCACGCTGGTGCCGCTGGAGTTTTACACGTTCAGCCGCGAATGTTCGTTTCGCCTGAAGGTGGATCACTGGCTGGCCTCGCGCGGGCTGAAACCGCGCATGACGCTGGAAATGGAGTCTTATGCCGCGATGGCGGCCTGCGTGCAGGCCGGTTGCGGCGTGGCCTGCGTGCCCGGTTCGTTGCTGCCGCTGATCTTGCCGGCACCAGGGTTGAAGGTGGTGGAAATGGGTGAGGAGGGCGTGAGCGATCTGTACTTCGTCTGGCGACGGCATCAGCTGTCCGACGAGTTGCAGACTATCCTGGAAATATTGGCGCGCCCGGTGTGAACCGGGCGCGCATGTTCAGGCAATACGCAGCGAGGGTTGCTGCTCGCTGCGGCGAATCACCACCGGGATCGACTTCGAGGTCGGGGTGCCGGTACCGTCGCCGAAGCTGGCCAGCGGCACCAGCGGGTTGGTTTCCGGGTAGTAGGCCGCCAGGTTGCCACGCGGAATGTCGTAACTCACCAGCTTGAACCCGTCCACTTTACGCACCACGCCATCGTTCCACAGGGTTTCTATCTCTACCCGTTCGCCATCCTGTAGGCCCAGTGCCGCCAGATCCTCCGGATGGATGAATAACACTTCGCGCTGGCCGTAAACGCCGCGGTAGCGGTCATCCAGACCATAGATGGTGGTGTTGTACTGATCGTGCGAGCGCAGCGTCTGCAGGGTAAACGGCGCTTGCTCGTCGCCCAGCTGCGGGAACAGGGTGGTCGGCAGCGCGGCGGCGCTGAATTCCGCCTTGCCGCTCGGCGTGGCGAAGCGCAGTTCGGCGGCGGCATTGCCCAGGTAGAAACCGCCGGGCTGGTCGCAGCGCCGGTTGAAATCTTCGAAGCCGGGAATGGTGGCGGCGATATGATCGCGGATCAGCGAATAGTCGTCGGCCAGTTCCAGCCAGTCCAGCTGTTGCGTACCTAGCACGGCGTCGGCGATGCCGCAGACGATCGCCGTCTCTGAACGTTGAGTATCCGCCAGCGGTTTGCCGATGCCTTCCGAAGCGTGAACCATGCTGAATGAATCCTCGACCGTGATGTACTGCGAGCCGCTGGCCTGCATGTCCAGTTCGGTGCGGCCGAGCGTCGGCAGGATCAGCGCGTCTTTGCCGGTCACCAGGTGGCTGCGGTTAAGCTTGGTGCTGATATGCACCGTCAAATCGCAGTTGCGCAGGGCGCGGGCGGTGCGTTCGGTGTCCGGCGCTGCGGCGGCCAGGTTGCCGCCCAGCGCGATCAGCACTTTCACTTCGCCGCGCAGCATCGCTTCGATCGCTTCCACCGTGTTGTGCCCCACCGCGCGATTGGCGGTGAAGTTAAAGTGGCGTTCCAGGCTGTCGAGCAGCGCCTTCGGCGACTTCTCATCAATCCCCATGGTGCGGTTACCCTGGACGTTGCTGTGGCCGCGCACCGGGCACAGACCGGCGCCCGGTTTGCCCAGTTGCCCGAACAGCAGCTGCAGGTTGGTGATTTCACGCACCGTCGCAATAGAGTGTTTATGCTGAGTCACGCCCATCGCCCAGGTGCAGATCACCCGTTCGGCACCCTGGTAGGTGGCCGCCGCCTGGCGCAATTGCGCTTCGCTCAGGCCCGATTGCGCGGTAATGGTCTGCCACTCGGTCGCGTCCACCTGCGCCAGGTAAGCCTCCACGCCGACGCTGTGCTGTTCGATAAATGCCAGGTCGAACAGGGCGGGTTCACCAGCGGCCATACGCTGGCGGTGAGTTTCCAGCAGCGCTTTCACCATGCCGCGCACCGCTGCCATATCGCCGCCCAGATTTGGCTGGTAATAGGAAGAGCTGATCGGCGAGGATTTTGGCGTCAGCATCTGTACCGGATCCTGCGGATCGGCGAACCTTTCCAGCCCACGTTCGCGCAGGGTGTTGAAACTGACGATACGCGCGCCGCGTCGGGCGGCGTTTTTCAGGCTGTGCAACATGCGCGGGTGGTTGGTGCCGGGGTTTTGACCGAACACGAAGATGGCGTCGGCCTTTTCGAAGTCATCGATGCGGATGGTGCCTTTGCCAACGCCGATGCTCTGCTTCAGCCCGACGCCGCTCGCTTCGTGACACATGTTGGAGCAGTCGGGGAAATTGCTGGTGCCGAGCATGCGGCCGAACAGCTGATAAAGGTACGACGCTTCGTTGCTGGCGCGGCCCGAGGTATACAGCTCGATCTGGTTCGGGTTGTCCATACCGTTGATGTGCTTGGCGATCAGCGCCAGCGCGTCCGGCCAATGGATAGGCTCATAGTGGTCGGTTTCGGCGTTGTAGCGCATCGGATGGGTGAGGCGACCCTGGTATTCGAGGAAATAGTCGCTCTGCTGCTGCAGGGTGCTGACGCTGTGGGCGGCGAAGAACTCAGGCTCCACGGCGCTGCGCGTCGCTTCCCAACTGACCGCTTTGGCGCCGTTTTCGCAGAAGCTGAAGGTGCTGTGGTTGTCGTCGCCCCAGGCGCAACCGGGGCAGTCGAAGCCGCGTGCCTTGTTGACGCGCATCAGGTTGCGCATGTTTTTTAGCGTTTGTTTACTGTCGAGGACAAAGCGGGTGGTGGCTTCAAGCGAACCCCAGCCGCCCGCTGGGCCGGTATAAGGCTTGATTGACGGTTTGAATTTCATGGTGACACTTCGCAGGTGGTTGTAGCTAAAAAGTAAACGCTTTTTTATGCGTCTTGCGTATTTATGTCACAAGTTTAGGGGCGTGGCAGGCAGGCGTCTAATCGAATGGGGCAATGGCGGCATAGAGCGTATCTATCGCAGGCGGACGCTGACCTAAACAAATGGTTGCATAAAGACACCCGCTGCAAAAGAGTAATGGTTTCGTCTGAAAGTGAATTCATGCAGTCTATCTCGCGGATTATATTGGCATTTTATTCAGCCTGCGGGCCTGAGGAACACAGCGTGAAGCGTTCAGTATCAGTGGTGATCGGCGGTATATTACTGCCTTTAGCGGCGCAGGCGGCGGAAACGACGCCCCATTTTCCCACCATGACCCCACCGGCGATAGACGCCGCCTCTTACGTTTTGATGGATTACACCACCGGCCAGGTACTGGCGGCCGGCAATGCCGACGAACGGCGCAACCCGGCCAGCTTGACCAAACTCATGACCGGGTTGGTGATCGACCACGCGCTCGATCAGCACAAGATTGGCCTCGACGATGTCGTCACCGTGGGGAAAGACGCCTGGGCGCAGGGCAACCCGGTGTTCAAAGGTTCTTCGTTGATGTTCCTGAAGCCTGGTGACAGGGTCACGGTTCGCGATCTCAGCCGCGGTATCATCATCGATTCCGGCAACGACGCCTGCGTGGCGATGGCGGACTATGTGGCGGGCAGCCAGGCCAACTTCGTCAAGCTGATGAACGAGAAGAGCGCGCAGCTGGGCCTGCAGAACACCCATTTCGAAACGGTACACGGGCTGGATGCGCCGGGGCAATTCACCACCGCCGGCGATCTGGCGGTGATTGCGCGCGCCATCATCATGAGTGAGCCGGCGGAATACCACATGTACAGCGAGAAATCGCTGACCTGGAACGGTATCACGCAGCAGAACCGCAACGGCCTGCTGTGGGATAAGACGCTGCACGTCGATGGGTTGAAAACTGGGCACACCGCCTCTGCCGGCTTCAACATCATCGCCTCCGCCACCGAAGGGGATCGCCGCCTGATTGCCGTGGTGATGGGCGGCAAAAGTTCCAAAGGCCGCGAGGAACAGGCGCGCAAGCTGCTGAGCTGGGGGCTGCGCGACTTTACCACGGTACACCTGTTCAGCGCCGGCCAGAGCCTGGGGGAAGAGCCAGTCTGGTACGGCGAGAATCACCGGTTACCGGTCGGCAGCGTGCAAGAGCAGTCGCTCAGCCTGCCAAAAAACGAAGCGGACAAGCTGAAGGCGCAGTACGTGATCAATACCGCGCGGCTGGAAGCGCCGGTGAATAAAGGACAAACCGTTGGTGAGATCCGTATCAGCGACAATGGCCAGGTAGTGAAAACCCTACCGCTGGTGGCGCTGCAGGCGGTACCGCAGGGCGGCGTGTTCTCGCGCCTGGTGGATTACGTGAAGCAGAGGCTCTGACTCGTCGGGCGGGCGGCGGCCCCCGGTGGTATACTGGTGCGAATGCCGATCATTGAGCTGCGCTATGGATATTAAACAACTGATTTATTTGTGCAATCTGGAACGAGAGCGCCACTTCGGCCGGGCGGCGGAGGCCAGCTTCGTCAGCCAGCCGACGCTGTCCATGCGATTGAAAAATCTGGAAAAAGAGCTGGGCGTTTCGCTGATTAACCGCGGCAACCATTTCGGCGGTTTTACCGCCGAAGGCGAGCGGGTGTTGGCGTGGGCGCGTGAGATCGTCTCGGTTTATCAGGGGCTGAAGCTGGAAGTGGAGTCGCTCAAGCACGGTTTGCACGGCACGCTGCGCCTCGGCGTGGTGCCGCAGTGCAGTATCTCGGTATCGGAAATGCTCAAGGCGGTCAGCGAATGTTACCCGCATCTCGATTACCGGCTGGCGGTGCTGAGCGCTGATCAGCTGTTGGAGGCGCTGACGGCGCACACCGTCGACATCGGCATCGGCTTTTTCGAGCTGTCGACCTTGAAGGAGCTGCATTTCCAATCGCAACCGCTGGTGGAAACCGGCGTCGAGCTGGTATTTCATCCGCAACATTTCCCGAAGCTGGTGGGCGATACGCCGTTGCCGCTGGAGGCGGTGGCCGCCTTGCCGTTGTGTCTCGCCGAGCCGACGCGTTATTTCCGCCGCTATCTCGATCAACACTTTCGCGACGCCGGGTTGACACTGCACACGCGGCTTGAGACCGCGTCGATCTTCCAACTGCTCGAAGGTATTTTCGTCGGTTTGGGCTGCGGACTGTTCCCGCGCGGCCAGCTGCAATCGCCGTTGATGCCGGCGTTGCAGCGGCGTCCGGTGGCCATCGGCGCCATGCCGCGTCATGCGGCAGTGGTCGTCGATATGGCGGAGCGCGCTACGCCGTTGGCGCAAAAGTTCTTCGATGCCGCCAGCGAGTGGCTGCGTCAGCAGAATGTCTAAAACGCGCCGTATTGCGGCCGGTAATAAGGCCGCATAGCGGTATTCAGTCGGCGGTGATGGAAGATGTTGCATCGCCCAACGTTTGGCGCAGGCGATTTTCCCAGGCGTAGAGTGCGGCGGTGAGGATCACTTCCAGCGCCTGCGCCTGATTCAGACCGCTGTTGAACAACGGCTGCACGCTCTGCGGGGTAAATTTCTCCGGTGCGCGCGTCAGCTCGGCGGCGGTGTGGATCACCGCGCGTTTGACCGTATCCTCGGTAGAGGCCAATCCCTGAGACAGCCCGGTGAACAGCGCCTGTACCAATCCGTCATCCTGCATTTCATGCGCCACCGTGGCCGCGCAGTAACGGCTGCCGTTGATGCGCGAGACCACCAGCGTCGCCAGCGCCTTCAGGCGGCTCGATAACCCATACCCTTCGGCATTGATGCCATTGAACACGCCGTTGCGTTCGCGCAGTGCGGCGGCATCGTGCGCTAACAGCAGATAATAAGATTCGGCGCGCGCCTGCGGGTGGCTCTGATCCAACACGTCAAGCTGTTCGGCGGCGGCGGTTTCCGTGTCGATCGGCGACAGCCGCGCAGTCCAGCTCAATTCTTCGGTACTGAAAGCGACGCCATCGGCGTCTTCGACATTCGGGAAGCCGGGCACCACTACCGCCGGTCGGCCGGCTAACGCCGCGATGCCAGCTACCACACGCGCCTGATAGCTGACAAAACCGATGATTTGCGAAAAGGTGACGATATCCGCAGGGCTCAGCCCGACGTCGACAAGCTGTTGCAGCGCCCTGCGGCAAATCAGCGTGGGTTGGCTGGCAAGCTGGCGGGCATATTGGGTGATCTGGGCGAGCCGGATATTGCTTTCCCGGGAGGCGTCCGGGCTGTGCAGCGGGGCGAGGCGGGCGGCATAGTGGCTACAGAGGGACTGCACGCCGGTCACCTGAGCGACGGTCAGTGCGGTGCTGAGGCGATCGTAGGGTGACAATGTCACGTATCGTGATAGCGACACCTGGTCGGGAAACAGGGCGTGGTAACCGGCCAGTGAGGCGTTGAATACCCCGGCGCGGGCGCCGAGCGCGCTGTTTAACGCTTCATCGGCGAAGGCACCCAGCCCCAGCAGAAAACGATCGCGCAGGGTAGCCGCCTGCGGCTCCAACGGCGCATCGCCCCGCACGCTGCTTTGGGTTTCGTGATACCACTGGGCATTATGTTGTCGACGGAGTCGTTCCATAGGGTCAATCCTTAATCATGATCAACAGCCACCGCTGCGTACGGCAGCGGTGGCTGGACAAAGAGGCAACATGCCCGCAGGCGGGGCGAAAGGCGGATTTAGCGCAGCTCATCGCAGTACAGCGCGTGGCCGTAAACAGAGAAACCGGTGGCCAGCGTGAGAAGAAACTGCGCGAGGCGGCGATGGCGAAGGCTGTTCATCAGTGCGATATCCTGTCGTATGAGAGGCTCAACGTAGGGGATATCCTCACCGATCGCCCTGGCGAGATAAAATAATGTTACGGACTAATCAATAACTGAAAGGAATAAAATATAAGGATATATAACAAGAATGTAATTTGTATGTGCGTTTTCTCGCTAAGCGACCGAGGCGCGCAGCAATAAAAAACCCGCCGCAGCGGGTTTGTTGCAGGCCAGGACGGGGCTCAGAAACGGCCGCCGTCGCGTCGCCAGGCGTCGGCGGTCAGCGCCTCGCCGAAGTGGCTGGCGATAAGGCGCTTGGTCAATTCGTGCAGCGGCGCCGCCAACACCTCGGCGGTACTGCCGCGTTCGACGATTTCCCCTTCGTGCATCACCAGCACCTGGTCGCTGATATGCTTCATCATGCCGAGGTGCTGGGTGACGTAGATATAGGAAATGCCGTGTTTTTCCTGCAGTTCCAGCATCAGGTTGATGATTTGCGAGCGCATCGACATGTCCAGCGAGGCCAGCGCCTCATCGGCGACGATCACCTTCGGTTGCAGGATCAGCGCACGGGCCAGCGCGACGCGCTGTTTTTGCCCGGAAGCCAGCATGTGCGGATAGTAGTAAGCGTGATCCGGCAGCATGCCGACCTGGCGCAGCGTTTGGTTGATACGCTGCTCGCGCTCGGCGGGTTCCAGATCGGTGTTCAACCGCAGCGGCGCATCCAGCAGCTGGCCGATGCGCTGACGCGGGTTGAGCGAGGTGCTCGGATCCTGAAAAATCATGCGAATGCGCTGGCTGCGGTAGCGATAATCACCGAACGCCAGCGGATGATCGTCGATCAGCAGTTCGCCGGCGGTCGGTTCCACCATGCCGGAGAGCATTTTCGCCAACGTGGATTTGCCAGAGCCGTTCTCACCGATCACCGCCAGCGTCTGACCTTCACGCAGGGTAAAGCTGACGGATTTCACCGCCTCGACGTGCTGACGGCGGAACAGCCCGGTGCGGTAGCGGTAGGTTTTGCTCAGGTTGCGCACTTCCAACAGCGTTTCCATGTTATTGCTCCTCCATGTTCAGCGGGAAGTGGCAGGCGAAGAAGTGGTTTTTGACCGGGCGCAGGCGCGGCGTTTCGATGCACTTCTTCTGCGCGTAAGGGCAGCGTGGCCCCAGGCGGCAGCCGATCGGCAGGTGTTCCAGTGAAGGAATGGCGCCCGGTAGCGTGTTCAACCGGCTTTTGTGCGGCAGCGAGCGGCCGAAGTCCGGCATGGCGCGGATCAGCGCCTGGGTATAAGGGTGGTGCGGCGCCGCCAGCAGCTCTTCGCACTGGGCGCTTTCCACCGTTTGCCCGCAGTACAAGACGTTCACCCGGTCGGCCCACTTGCTCATCATCTGCAGGTCGTGGCTGATCAGCAGAATGGTGGTGTTGTTGTTCTGGTTGAGGCGCGCCAACAGGCGGAAAATCTGCGCCTGAGTGGTCGGCTCCATGGCATTGGTCGGCTCATCGGCGATCAGCAGGCGCGGCTGGTTGGCCAGCGCGATGGCGATCATCACTTTCTGGCACTCGCCCTCGGTCAGCTCGTACGGGAAGCTGCCCATGATGTCGTCGTGATCCTTGATGCCGACGCGGTGCAGCAGTTCGATGGCGCGGCGTTTGCGCCAGTTGAAGCGTTGCCACCAGCGGCCCTTGTAGGTCCAGCCTGGGATGGCCTGCGCCAGCTGGCGGCCGATGCTTTCGGAAGGATCGAGACAGGACTGCGGCTCCTGGAAGATCATCGAGACGTTGTGGCCCACCAGCCTGCGCCGCTCGCGCGGGCTTAGCTGCAGCAGGTCGATGTCGTCGAAGCGAAAGCGATCGGCGGTGACGCGCCAGTTGTCTTTGGTCACGCCGCAGATGGCCTTGGCGATCAGGCTCTTGCCGGAGCCCGATTCACCCACCAGGCCGCGCACCTCGCCCTCGGTCAGCGTCATGCTGACGCGATCGACCGCCTTGACCGGCCCTTCGGCGGTCATAAATTCAATCGTCAGATTGCGGATATCGAGTAACGGCATTATTCCACCCCGGCATTGATTGCGCGGCGCATACCGTCGCCTAACAGGTTAACCAGCAGCACGCTGACGAGGATGGCCGCGCCGGGCAGCATCACCGTCCAGGGCGCAACGTACACCAGCTCGAGCGAATCGCCGAGCATCGCTCCCCATTCCGGCGAAGGCAGCTGCGCGCCGAGATCGAGGAAGCCGAGTGCGGCGATATCCAAAATGGCCATCGACAGCGCGCGGGTGAATTCGGTCACCAACACCGCCGCGATGTTCGGCATGACCGCGTACCACAAGATCTGCAGCGTGGAAGCGCCGTCAAGCCGGGCCGCCACCACGTACTCTTTCTCCAGTTCGTCGTGCACCGCGCTGTAGATAGTGCGCACCATGCGCGGCAACAAGGCGAGCCACACCGCCAGCATGGCGTGTTCAAGTTTGGGGCCGATAAACGCCACCACCACGATCGCCAGCAGCAGCGAGGGAATCGACAGCAGGGTATCGAGGATGTGGTTGAGCACCGCCGAGCGCAGCCCGTGGGTGACGCCGGCGAACACGCCGAGGATCACCCCACAGAACGCCGCGGCCAGCGTCACCGCCAGCGCGGAGCCGAAGGTGGCGGCGGTGCCGGTCAACAGGCGACTAAGGATGTCGCGCCCGAGATCGTCGGTGCCGAGGAAAAACGACACGTTGCCATAGCGCGACCACGACGGCGGCAGCAGCTGATAACCAAGGAACTGCTGATCCAGCGCGTAGGGCGCCAGCAGGCTGCCGAACAGCGACAGTAGCAGCAGGGCGATCACCCCGTAAAAACCGATCATCGCCAGCGCGTCGCCATAGAAAATCCGCCAGGTGTAGCGCAGCGGGCTCGGCATCTTTTTCTCGCGGTATACGTTATCGAAGGGCATACCATTCCTTATGTTTCAGCGGGTTGGTTGCCGCACCCAGAATGTCGGCCAGGACGTTAATGGTGATCACCAGCGTGCCGACCACCATGACGCCGGCGGAAATTGCCGCATAGTCCTGCTGGCGAATGGCGTTGATCAGCCACCGGCCGAGGCCCGGCCAACTGAACACCACTTCGGTGATCATCGCCAGCGTGAGCATGGTGGAGAACTGCAGCCCCAGCTTGGGCACAATTGGCGGCAGCGCATTGTGCAACACGTGGCGGCGAATGATGGTGAAGCGCGACAGGCCGCGGGTAGCGGCGGCCTTGATGTAGTTTTGGCTCAGCACATCGTCGGTGCTGATGCGCATCAGGCGCACCACTTCGGTGGTGGGCGCCACCGCCAGCGCGGCGATCGGCAGGATCATGTGACGCAGTGCGCTGCCGATCATCTCGGCGCGGTACGGCGAGTCCGACAGCCAGGCGTCGATCAGCGCGAAACCGGTGATAGGCTTCACCTGATACAGCAGATCGAAACGGCCGGAAACCGGCAGCCAGCCGAGATGCAGCGAGAAGAACAGCATCAGCAGCAGCGCCAGCCAGAACACCGGCATTGAAAAGCCCAGCAGCGCGAAGGTGCTGATGGCGGTGTCCTGCCACTTGCCGCGCAGCACGCCGGCGATGATGCCCAGCGGAATGCCGATAAACAGCGCCAGGGCGAACGCCAGCAGGCACAGTTCCATGGTGGCCGGGAATACTTCGCGCAGCTGTTCGCTGATCGCCTGGCCGTTGATGCTGGAGACGCCGAAGTCCCAATGGAGCAGGCTGACGAAGTAGAACTGATAGGCGTCCAGCAGGGCGGCGCCGTTCAGCGGTGCGCGCGGCGTGAAATAGCTCAGGCTGAAGCTGACCAGCGTCAGGAAGAACAGCGTGATCAGCAGCAGCAGAATGCGGCGCAGGGTAAAGATAATCACTTGTTCACCTCCGGCGCGGATTCACGGTACACCCCGGCGAACGAGGCGTTGCCGAACGGGCTCAGCACCAATCCCTTGATGTCGTAGCGGTAGGCCTGCAGACGCAAAGAAGAGGCCAGCGGCAGCACCGGCAGTTGCTGCTCGAGGATTTTCTGCGCCTTGCGGTAGTTGTCGATGCGCTGAGACAGCTGCTGCGACAACAGCGCGTTCTGCAGCACCTCGTCGAAGCCTGGGTCACACCAGTGAGCATAGTTGGTTTGCGAACGGATTGCCGCGCAGCTCAGCAGCGGCCGGAAGAAGCTGTCCGGGTCGTTGCTGTCGGTGGCCCAGCCGGTCAGGGTCAGATCGTGGTTCATTTCCATCAGGCGCGCCTCTTGGAAACGGCCTTCTACCGGCACGATGGTGACGTTGATGCCCACCTGGCCGAGATCGGCCTGGATCAGCTCGGCGGTTTTCAGCGGGCTCGGGTTGTAAGACTGCGAGGCGGTCGGCACCCACAGCTTCAGGTTCAGCTGGCCGACGCCGGCCTGCCGCAGCATCTCGCGCGATTTGGCCGGATCGTACTCGGTGACGTGCGCGTCGTTGTCATAGGCCCAGGAGGCGCGCGGCAAGATTGAGGCGGCGGTTTCCGCCGTGCCGTAATAGATCGACTGCATCAATCGTTGGTTGTTGATCGCCAGCGAGATCGCCTGGCGCACATTGAGGTTGTCGAGCGGCGGTTTGCGGGTGTTGAACGCCAGATAGGCGATGTTCATCCCCGGGCGCAGCGTCAGGCGCAGGCGCGGATCGTCGCGCAGGATAGACAGCTGGCTGGCCGCCGGATAAGCCAGTACGTCGCACTCGCCGGTCAGCAGCTTGGAGAGGCGGCCGGTGCCGCCGGCGCCCAGATCGATCACCACCTGCGGCATGCGCGGCAGGCCTTTCCAGTAGGCGGCGTTGCGCGCCAGGCGAATATATTGCCCCGAGCGGTATTCGTTGAGCAGGAACGGGCCGCTGCCGACCGGCTCGCGGTCGATCAGCTCCTGATGGCCTTGGCGCGTCAGCGTGTCGGCGTATTCGGCGGACAGCACCGGCGCGTAGTGGGTCGCCAGGTGCCACAGGAACGAGGCGTCCGGTGACTGTAGGCGAATCTCCACTGTGTAGTCGTCGAGCTTTCTCACGCTCTGCACCGAATCGCCGAACTGCAGGCTGTCGAAATAGGGGTATTCGCCACCGTTGACGTCGTGATACGGGTGTTTTTGGTCAAATACGCGCGCGAAGCTGAACACCACGTCGTCGGCGTTCATCTTGCGGGTGGGCGTAAACCAGGCGGTGGTCTGGAACGGCACGTCCTTGCGCAGATGGAAGCGGTAGGTGGCGCCGTTGTCCAGCACCTCCCAGCTTTGCGCCAGTTCGGGGATCAGCCGGTAGGTGTACGGGTCGACGTCCAGCAGGCGATCGTACAGCTGGGCGGCCAGGGTATCCACCGTCAGGCCGCTGCTGGCCATTTGCGGGTTGAAGGTATTCAGTATGCCGCTGACGCAATAAACAAAGCCGCTCTGGCGAATGTCCGGCAGCGGCGCCGCGCTGGGCGCGGGCGGTGTTGTCGCGGCCAGGGCAGAGCCCGTCAGGCACAACGACAGTATCCAAAAGGGTAAACCACGCATAGAGGCTCATGGGTTAATCAGCAATAGCGTTAGTGTATCGTACTCTGACCAGCAGCCCAATCCATTGAACAAAATCGCTGAGTTTTCTGCGACTTGATTAATCAGGCCGTTCAGCGGCAAGAAAAAAGTTTTTCATGTTATGTTAT
Source organism: Serratia bockelmannii (assembly GCF_008011855.1). GTDB lineage: Bacteria > Pseudomonadota > Gammaproteobacteria > Enterobacterales > Enterobacteriaceae > Serratia > Serratia bockelmannii. The sequence continues at coordinate 403,964 of NZ_VOUX01000033.1, read as the reverse complement.
AATATAACAAAACCGTGTTACCGTTCCCGGGCAAAGTCACAATAACGCAAGGGGATGTATGAACGAAGTTGCACTTCCACCACGCCGTTCGCTGCCGGACGCTCAGGCATGGCGCGGCGAAATGAGTGATGTCGGGCTCGATTGGGTCGGGATGCAAGGGATCGCGCTGCCGCTGGAACTGGCTGGCAAGCCATTGATGGCGAAGGTCGACGCCGGCATCAACCTGCGCGCCGAAGCGGCGGGCGAACGCGGTATTCACATGTCGCGGCTGTATCTGGCGCTGGACGAATTGACGCAGGGCGAGCTGACGCCGCAGCGCATCGGCCGGACGCTGCAGGCCTTTCTGGATTCGCAGCCAGAACACAGCGATCGCGCCAGCTTGTCGATCAGCGGCGAGCTGTTGCTGTCACGTCCGGCGCTGCTGTCGCCACAGCGTGGCTGGAAGGCTTACCCGCTGCGCATCGAGGCCACCCTGGCAGGCACGCTGACGCTGGCGCTGACCGTCGGCGTGCCTTACTCCTCTACCTGCCCGAGTTCGGCGGCGCTCAGCCGTCAGTTGGCGCAACAACAGTTTCAGTTTGATTTTGAACAGGCGGCGGAGCGGGTCAGCCAACGCCAGGTGAGCGAGTGGCTGCTGGAGCAAGGTATGCCGGCCACGCCCCACAGCCAACGCAGCTGGGCCTGGATCACCGTGACGCCCGAGAATGAACGGGCGTTCGAACCGGTGAAACTGATTGACCGCATCGAACACGCGCTGGGCACGCCGGTACAAACGCTGGTGAAACGCCGCGACGAGCAGGCCTTCGCATTAGCCAACGGTCAGAACCTGATGTTTTGCGAGGACGCGGCGCGCCGTCTGTATGGCATGCTGCGCAGCCAGTGCGACTACCGCGCTTTTTCGCTGCGCGTCGAGCATCAGGAGAGCCTGCATGCCCACAATGCGGTGGCGGAGCTGAGCTGGCGGGGAGAACATCATGCTGCGTAAAAATCCCAGCGGCCATCTGCCGCAGGTCTCGCCGCTGGCCTACATCGATCCCACCGCCATTATTTGCGGCCGGGTGATCGTCGAAGATTTCGTCTACGTCGGGCCGTATGCGGTAATTCGCGCCGACGAGTTGAACGCCGCCGGCGACATGGAACCTATCGTCATCGGCTCGCACTCCAATATTCAGGACGGTGTGGTGATCCATTCCAAGAGCGGGGCGGCGGTCACCATTGGCCGTTACAGCTCTATCGCCCACCGCGCCATCGTTCACGGCCCGTGTCGCATCGACGATCGGGTGTTTATCGGTTTCAACAGCGTGCTGTTCAACTGCCACATCCAGTCCGGCTGCGTGGTGCGTTATAACGCGGTGGTGGATGGCGTGACGCTGCCGGAAAACCGCTATATCCCCTCGACCGAGCGCGTGGGGCCGGACAGCGACCTGTCGCGCTATCGCCAGGTCGACCGCGGCGCGCTGCAGTTTTCGGAAGAAGTGGCCGCCACCAACGTCGAGCTGGTGCGCGGTTACCAGGCATTACGCAATGAATTTTAGTGAGGCTCTCATGAAACAACTTCCCGTGACCGTGCTTTCCGGCTTTCTCGGCGCCGGCAAGACCACGGTGCTGAACCACATCCTGAACAACCGGCAGGGCATGCGCGTGGCGGTGATCGTCAACGACATGAGCGAGGTGAATATCGACGCCGCGCTGGTGGAGAATGAAGTGCACCTCGATCGCCAGCAGGAAAAGCTGGTGGAGATGAGCAACGGCTGCATCTGCTGTACGCTGCGCGAAGACCTGCTGGTGTCGGTGCGCGAGCTGGCGCAGGACGGGCGCTTCGATTATCTGCTGATCGAATCGAGCGGCATCTCCGAACCGCTGCCGGTGGCGGAAACCTTTACTTTCGAGGATGAAGAAGGGGAAAGCCTGTCGCAGTTCGCCCGGCTGGATACCCTGGTGACGGTGGTCGACGGGGTGAATTTCATCCAGCAATATCAGCAGGCGCAAAGCCTTCAGGAGGCCGGTCAAAGCCTGGGCGAGGACGATCTGCGCAGCGTGGCGGACCTGTTGATTGAGCAGATCGAATTCTGCGACGTGATCCTGGTCAGCAAAACCGATCTGTTGACGCCAACCCAGCAGGGCGAAGTGATGGCGCTGCTGGCCAGCCTGAACCCGGACGCCCGCATTGTGCCGATCGCGCCGGGCAAACTGCCGCTGGAGGTAGTGCTGAATACCGGCAGCTTCAGCTTTGAAAAGGCTCAGCAGGCACCCGGCTGGCTGAAAGAGCTGCGTGGCGAACACGTGCCGGAAACGGAAAGCTACGGCATCAGTAGCTTTGTCTATCAGGCGCGGCGGCCGTTTGCGCCAGACAAGTTCTACCGCGTGATCAACGGCGACTGGGGAGGCGGCAAGCTGCTGCGGTCGAAGGGCTTCTTCTGGCTGGCGACGCGGCCGCGGCAGGCCGGGCAGTGGAGCCAGGCGGGCGGCATCGCCCATTATGGCCTCGCGGGCACCTTTTGGCGCGCCATCCCGCAAGATAACTGGCCGCAGGATCCCGAAACGCGGGCGCATATTCAGGAGAAATGGGTGGAACCGTTCGGCGACATGCGCCAGGAGCTGGTGTTTATTGGCCAGCATTTGCAGCAGGCGACGATCGTGCGTCTGCTGGACGACTGCCTGCTGAGCGACGATGAAATGGCCGCCGGCGTGGACTATTGGCTGGACATGGCGGACCCGTTCCCTGAGTGGTAATTGCGCAATCTTCGTGTGGTAATGAGAAAAATTCTCAACAAAGTGCTTTACAGACGATACTGATAACTATTATCATCGCCTGGCAGTTCACGGAAGGCCACAGTTTGCGGCTCTGATGTGGAAGGCACGACATTGCTCACATTGCTTCCAGTGTTTTTTAAGCCAGCTCGGGTGCTGGCTTTTTTTTTGCCTGTTATTCCTCGTCCGCTTCGCCGTTTTGCAGCAGCGCATGCTTTTTCAGCATACCGCGCAGCTGATGATAGGTGAGCCCCAGCAGCTGCGCCGCCTTGCGCTGATTGAACCGCCCGTGCTGCAGCGCCGCTTCGATCAATGCCTTCTCCTGCTCCAGCTGCCAGAGTTTCAAATCCAACGGCAGCGGCGGTAACGCGCCGGCGTCTTCAGGAATGGGCGCGACCGGCGTGGCCTCGCGTGGCGCAAACGGGTTGATGACGATCTCATCCAGCGGGCTGTCGCTGTCGCCGTGACGATAGACTGAACGCTCCACCACGTTTTTCAGTTCGCGCACGTTGCCCGGCCAGCCATACTCGAGCAACGTTTGCCTGGCACGTTCGGTAAAGCCGGGAAACAGCGGCAGCGCCAGCTCGCGGCACATTTGAATGGCGAAATGCTCGGCCAACAGCATGATATCGGGCCGCCGTTGGCGCAGTGGCGGCAGTTGCACCACGTCGAACGCCAGCCGATCCAGCAGATCGGCGCGGAATTTGCCCGCCGCCGCCAGCGCCGGCAGATCGTCGTTGGTGGCGCACACCAGGCGCACATCCACCCGCAGCGGCTGGCTGCCGCCCACGCGTTCCAACTGACCGTATTCGATCACCCGCAGCAATTTCTCCTGCACCAGCATCGGTGCGGTTGCCAGCTCATCGAGGAACAGCGTACCGCCGTCGGCGCGTTCGAAGCGGCCCAGATGGCGCTTTTGGGCGCCGGTAAACGCGCCGGCCTCGTGGCCGAACAGTTCGGAATCCAGCAGGTTTTCATTCAGCGCCGCGCAGTTAAGCGAGATGAACGGCCCTTGCCAACGGTTGGAGAGGTAGTGCAGACGGTGGGCGATCAACTCCTTGCCGGTGCCGCGTTCGCCGATCACCAGCACCGGCTTGTTCAGCTTGGCGACCTGGGAGACTTGCTCCAAGACTTCGACAAAGGCGTTTGCCTCGCCCAACAAATTCTCTGGCTGTTCGTTCATGATGAAATTCGCCAATGTTTGGTGAAAATAATCACTCTACAGCAAGCGCGCAGAGAGTCAAAAATAAAGAGTTGTTGTTTTTCAATGAAATAAAAGTTGGCACGGGTTTTGATTATCTCTTTGGGCAAGCTGTACGACTTAACGCGGCGCTTCAGACGCCATCAGAACCAAGAGGAAGTGAATTATGGGTATTTTTTCTCGTTTTGCCGACATCGTGAACGCCAACATCAACACCCTGCTGGACAAGGCGGAAGATCCGCAGAAGCTGGTGCGGTTGATGATCCAAGAGATGGAAGACACGCTGGTTGAAGTTCGCTCTACGTCGGCGCGTGCGCTGGCGGAGAAAAAGCAGTTGCTGCGTCGCATCGAGCAGGGTGAAAACCAGGTCAGTGACTGGCAGGAAAAAGCCGAACTGGCGCTGCGCAAAGATAAAGAAGACTTGGCCCGTGCGGCGCTGATCGAAAAACAAAAGGTGGCCGATCTGATCGTCACGCTGACGCAGGAAGTGGCGACCGTAGAAGAAACGCTGGCGCGCATGAAGAGCGAAATCGGCGAGCTGGAAAACAAGCTGACCGAAACCCGCGCGCGGCAGCAGGCGCTGGCGCTTCGCCATCAGGCCGCGTCTTCTTCGCGCGAAGTGCGCCGCCAGCTCGACAGCGGCAAGCTGGATGAGGCGATGGCGCGTTTCGAACAGTTCGAGCGCCGCATCGACCACATGGAAGCCGAAGCGGAAAGCATCAGCATCGGTAAAAAGAAGTCGCTGGACCAAGAGTTTGCCGAGCTGAAAGCCGACGACGCCATCAGTGAGCAACTGGCGGCGCTGAAAGCTAAAATGAACCGCTCAGAGTAAGGCGAACCGCGGCCACACGCCGGAGGTGGCCGCCTATCCAGGACCCGATAAGAAGGAATAACAATGAGTGCTTTATTACTTGCCATTCCGCTGACAATTTTCGTGCTGTTTGTCGCGCCGATTTGGCTTTGGCTGCATTACAGCAATCGGCAGCAGACCGGCATCCAGCTGAGTCAGCAAGAAATGCAGCGCCTGGCGCAGCTGGCGGAAGACGCCAAACGCATGCGTGAACGCATTCAGGCGCTGGAAGAGATCCTCGATGCGGAACACCCGAACTGGAGACAGTCCTGATGAGCACGACGCTGGGCAGTAAAAAGCTTTATCGCGTTCCCGAAGAAGGCATGGTGAAAGGCGTCTGCGCCGGTTTGGCGCACTATTTCGACGTACCGGTGCGACTGATCCGCGTGATGGTGGTGCTGTCGCTGTTCTTCGGGCTGTTCTTCTTCACGCTGGTGGCCTATATCGCGCTGGTGTTCGTGTTGGATGAAGCGCCGGCCAGCCGTTTCGAAGGCGAGCATCAGAAGACGCCGCGCCAGCTGCTCGATCAGCTGGAGTATGAGTTGGGCAGCGGCGAGCAGCAGCTGCGTCAGGTCGAGCGCTACGTGACGTCCGATACCTTCGGCGTACAGAGCCGTTTCCGCAAGCTGTAACCCTTCTTGCGATACCCGGCCTGCGCAGGCCGGGCATCTTCGCCGCCGTTATCCCGTTGAATGTAACCTTAATCTCTTGTGCCGGAGGGCATTGTCATGAATAAAATCGATGTTGCAAACACCGCCAGAACGGGTGGATTTAAACGAGGAGCGGCGGCAATGTTGAAGACATTGGCTAAAGTCATCATCATAGCGTTATTGAACTATGGCCCGGCGGGCGCCGCCGGCTGGTTGCTGAAGACCGTCGGCCGCAAACCGGTGCGCGTCGTGCTGGCGCTGGTGCTGGAACCGCTGTTCCGTAAAGGCCTGAACAAGGCATTCGGGCGTTACGTCAAGGAGAGCAATGAAACGACTGCAAAATGAGTTAACCTCGCTGGTCAACCGCGGAATGGATCGTCATCTGCGCCTGGCGGTGACCGGCCTGAGCCGCAGCGGCAAAACCGCCTTTATCACCGCCTTCGTCAACCAACTGCTGCATGTGCACAGCGGCGCGCGCATGCCGCTGTTTTCACCGGTGCGCGAAGAGCGCCTGCTGGGCGTCAAACGCATCCCGCAACGCGATCTCGGCATCCAGCGTTTCACCTATGACGAAGGGCTGGCGCAGCTGTACGGCACGCCGCCGGCCTGGCCGACGCCGACGCGCGGCGTCAGCGAAATCCGGCTGGCGCTCCGTTACCGCTCCAACGACTCGCTGCTGCGGCACTTCAAAGACACCTCCACGCTGTACCTGGAGATCGTCGATTATCCGGGCGAATGGTTGCTGGATCTGCCGATGCTCGAACAGGATTACCTGGCCTGGTCGCGCCAGATGACCGGGCTGCTGCAGGGCGAACGCGCCGAATGGGCCAAACCCTGGCTTGAGCTGTGCAAGGCGTGCGATCCGCTGGCCCCGGCCGACGAAAACCGGCTGGCGGCGATCGCCCAGGCCTACACCGATTATCTGTTGCGCTGCAAAAGCGAAGGGCTGCACTTCATTCAGCCGGGGCGTTTCGTGCTGCCGGGCGACATGGCCGGCGCGCCGGCGCTGCAGTTTTTCCCGTGGCCCGACGTGGCCGCGATCGGCGAATCGAAGCTGGCGCAGGCCGACAAACACACCAACATCGGCATGTTGCGCGCTCGCTTCAACTACTACTGCCAGTCGATCGTCAAAAACTTCTACAAAGAACACTTCGTTCGTTTCGATCGGCAAATCGTGCTGGTTGACTGCCTGCAGCCGCTCAACAGCGGCCCGCAGGCGTTCAACGACATGCGACTGGCGCTGACCCAACTGATGCAGAGCTTCCATTACGGCAAGCGCACGCTGTTTCGCCGCTTGTTCTCGCCGACCATCGACAAACTGATGTTCGCCGCCACCAAGGCGGACCATATCACCGCCGATCAGCACGCCAATCTGGTGTCATTGCTGCAGCAGCTGGTGCAAGAGGCGTGGCAGAACGCGGCGTTCGAGGGCATTAGCATGGATTGCGTCGGCCTGGCCTCGGTGCAGGCGACCGAGAGCGGCATCGTCGATCACCAGGGGCAACGCATTCCGGCATTGAAGGGCAACCGCCTGAGCGACGGCGCGCCGCTGACGGTGTTCCCCGGCGAAGTGCCCGCCCGCCTGCCGGGGCCGGCGTTCTGGCAGAACCAGGGGTTCCACTTCGATGAGTTTCGTCCGCGCGCCATGAGCGTGGACAGCCCGTTGCCGCACATCCGCCTGGATGCAGTGATGGAGTTTTTATTGGGAGACAAATTGCGATGAGCGAGCCGATCAAACCGCGTATCGATTTTGACGAGCCGCTGCAGCCGCCGCAGGAGCCGGCGTTGCGCGCCGGCGTCGCTTTCGATGCCGAACAGGCAGAAAGCTTCTTTCCGGCGGCGCCGGAGCTGCAGCAGGAAGAGGAAGAAGGGCGCGCCGAAGGCATCATTAATGCCGCGCTGAAACCTAAACGCAGCCTGTGGCGCAAAATGGTCACCGCCGGGCTGGCGCTGTTCGGCGTCAGCGTGGTGGCGCAGGGTGTGCAGTGGGTGCATACCGCCTGGGTGCAGCAGGACTGGATCGCCATGGGCGGCGGTGTGGCCGGCGGCCTGATCGTGTTCGCCGGCGTCGGTTCGGTGGTCACCGAATGGCGGCGTTTGTATCGGCTGCGCCAGCGCGCGGAAGAGCGCGACGTGGCGCGCGAGCTGCTGCACAGCCACGGGCTGGGGCAAGGGCGCGAATTCTGCGAGAAGCTGGCGCGTCAGGCCGGGCTGGATCAGGGGCATCCGGCGTTGCAGCGCTGGCAGGCCTCGTTGCATGAAACCCAAAATGACCGTGAAGTGGTGGAGCTGTACGCCAAGCTGGTACAGCCAGTGCTCGACAACCAGGCGCGGCGCGAAATCAGCCGCTCCGCCGCCGAATCGACGCTGATGATTGCCGTCAGCCCGTTGGCGCTGGTGGATATGGCGTTTATCGCCTGGCGCAACATCCGTTTGATTAACCGCATCGCGGCGCTGTACGGCATCGAACTGGGTTACTTCAGCCGCATTCGTCTGTTCCGCCTGGTGCTGCTCAACATCGCCTTCGCCGGCGCCTCTGAACTGGTGCGTGAAGTGGGCATGGACTGGATGTCGCAGGATTTGGCGGCGCGGCTGTCGGCGCGTGCGGCGCAGGGTATCGGCGCCGGGTTATTGACCGCGCGGCTGGGCATCAAGGCGATGGAGCTGTGCCGCCCGCTGCCGTGGCTGGAGGGGGAAAAGCCGAAGCTTGGCGATTTCCGCAGCCAGCTGATCGGCCAGTTGAAAGACACGCTGAAAAAGAGCGACGGCAAGGCCAAATAACCCCCACGACGGCGCTCTCAGGAGCGCCGTTTTCTCAACGGCACCGACGCCGGACGTAATCGAGACTTGACGACAGTCGATCCCCCTGTGAGTGCGTGATAAATCTCTGCAAAATTAATTCTGGTTGTGATAACTCTCTGTTTGTAGGCTAAAATGACGCCGATGCTGTTATCCGCTTGCGTTTAAAATCAGCAACCACGGCAATAAATCAGAGTTCTGTCAACTTTTGCTGACAGATCGCTTCTACCGCCCGGTGCGAGGGAGTATCATCATCGTCAACGATCCCCGCACCTGCAGAGATAAGGCCAACACTGATGCGTTTGGAAGTATTTTGCGAAGACCGCCTCGGTCTCACTCGAGAATTACTCGATCTTTTGGTATCGCGCAGCATTGACTTACGTGGCATCGAGATCGATCCCATCGGCCGCATTTACCTCAATTTCTCCCAGCTGGATTTCGATACTTTCCGCGCCCTGATGGCGGAGATCCGCCGCATCGCCGGCGTGACCGACGTGCGCACCGTCAGCTTTATGCCTTCCGAACGCGAACATCGCGCGCTGCGCGCGCTGCTGGAATCGATGCCGGAACCGGTGTTCTCTATCGACATGAAGGGCAAGGTCGAGCTGGCCAACCCGGCGGCGCAGGCGCTGTTCAGCCTGAATGAAGACAAGATCCGCAACCAGACCGCCGGGGCGCTGATCGGCGGCTATAACTTCAGCCGTTGGCTGGAGAGCGAGCATACGGCGCCGCACGCCGAGCGGGTGGTGATCCGCAGCCAGGACTTCCTGATGGACATCACGCCCATCTATCTGGAAGACGAACAGCAGCAGGCGGCCGCGGTCGGCGCGGTGGTGATGCTGAAGTCCACCGCGCGCATGGGCCGCCAGCTGCAAAATCTATCGGTGAACGACGATACCGAATTCGACCACATCGTGGCGGTGAGCGCCAAGATGCGTCACGTGCTGGAGCAGGCGCGCAAGCTGGCGATGCTCGATGCGCCGCTGCTGATCGTCGGCGATACCGGTACCGGCAAGGATATTCTGGCCCGCGCCTGCCATTTACGCAGCCCGCGTGGCAAACAGCCGTTCCTGGCGCTGAACTGCGCCGCGCTGCCGGATGACGTGGTGGAGAGCGAACTGTTCGGCCATGCGCCGGGCGCTTATCCCAACGCGCTGGAAGGCAAGAAGGGCTTCTTCGAGCAGGCCAACGGCGGTTCGGTGCTGCTGGATGAGATCGGCGAAATGTCGCCGCGTATGCAGACCAAGCTGCTGCGTTTCCTCAACGACGGCACGTTCCGCCGCGTTGGCGAAGAGCATGAGGTGCACGTCGACGTGCGCGTGATCTGCGCCACCCAGAAAAACCTTACCGAGCTGGTGCAGCGCGGCGAATTCCGCGAAGATCTCTATTATCGCCTCAACGTACTGACCATCACCATCCCGCCGCTGCGCGAACGTCCGCAGGACATCATGCCGTTGACCGAGCTGTTCGTGGCGCGCTTCGCCGATGAGCAGGGCGTGGCGCGGCCCAAGCTGGCGAACGATCTGGGCGGCTTCCTCAGCAAGTACGGCTGGCCGGGCAACGTGCGTCAGCTGAAAAACGCTATCTACCGCGCGCTGACGCAAACCGAAGGCTACGAACTGCGGCCACAGGATATCGTGTTGCCGGAGTTTGAGGTGGAGATGTCGCTGGGCGACGAGGTGCTGGACGGTTCGCTGGACGACATCAGCAAGCGTTTCGAACGCTCGGTGCTGACGCGCCTGTATCGCACCTATCCCAGCACCCGCAAGCTGGCGAAGCGGCTGGGCGTTTCCCATACCGCCATCGCCAACAAGCTGCGCGAGTATGGCCTGAGCAGCCGCAAAGGCGGCGCTGAGGGCGAAGAATAAGAAAGGCGCCTTGCGGCGCCTTTAATGGGTATCCAAAGCCGGCGTTCGCCGGCTTTGTTATTTCAGCGCAGCCAGCGCCGCGTCGTAGTCAGGCTCGGTGGTGATTTCGTTCACCAGCTCGCTGTACAGCACGTTGTCCTGGCCATCCAGCACCACGACCGCACGCGCGGTCAGGCCTGCCAACGGGCCTTCGGCGATTTCGACGCCGTACGCCTGCTTGAACTCGGCGCCGCGCAGGGTGGACAGGGTAACCACGTTGCTCAGGCCTTCCGCGCCGCAGAAGCGAGACTGCGCGAACGGCAGATCGGCGGAGATGCACAGCACCACGGTGTTATCCAGGCCGCTGGCCAGCTGGTTGAATTTACGCACCGACGTCGCGCAGACGCCGGTATCGATGCTTGGGAAGATGTTCAGGACTTTGCGTTTACCCGCGAAGCTGCTCAGCGCCACGTCTGACAGGTCTTTGGCAACCAGCGAGAAGGCCTTGGCCTGTTCGCCCTGCTGTGGCAGTTTGCCTGCTACGCTGACCGGATTGCCTTGAAAATGTACTGTCTGAGTCATTGCTAGATTCCTTTTACAGGTGTTTATACAAAGGGTATGAACCTGATGAAACGGCGCGTCGGCAACGGCATTTAACATCAGGTTCACACCCTGGCGCCAGTTTATGACAACCGGGGCGGATTGGATATCAAAGTTTGCTAAATAGTTGTATATATTAGGCTGTTCTATAAAACATCACCGGCGCATCAGCCTGGCTGAATGCGCAGTTTTCGCTCAGGAGCCGTTATGAGAGACATGCGTTTTTACCCGGAAGCCTGGCCGCTGCATACCGCCTTCGTGATTGCGCGCGGCAGCCGCACCGAAGCCCGGGTGGTGGTGGTCGAAATCGAACAGCAGGGCGTGCGCGGCACCGGTGAATGTACGCCGTACCCGCGTTACGGCGAGAGCGAGGAATCGGTGATGGCACAGCTGGCAGAGATGGCGCCGGCGATCGCACAAGGCATGACCCGCGAACAGCTGCTGGTGCAGATGCCAGCGGGCGCCGCCCGCAACGCGCTGGATTCGGCGCTGTGGGATCTGGAGTGCCGCCTGCACGGGCAGAGCCTGTGGCAGCGCAGCGGCGTGACGGCCCCGGCGCATATCCGTATGGCGCAGACCGTCAGCATCGGCACGCCGGAAGCGATGGCCTTCGCCGCGCGTGAACTGGAGCAGCAGGGCGCCACGCTGTTGAAGATCAAACTCGACGATCACTATATCAGCGAACGATTGGTAGCGATCCGCGCCGCGGTACCGCGGGCGACGCTGATCGTCGACGCCAATGAGTCCTGGCAGGCGGAAGGGCTGGCGGCGCGCTGCCAGCTGCTGGCCGATCTCGGCGTGGCGATGCTGGAGCAGCCGCTGCCGGCCGGTGATGACGCCGCGCTGGAACACTTTATTCATCCGCTGCCGATCTGCGCCGATGAGAGCTGCCACACCCGCGCCGATCTGCCGCGGCTGGCGCAACGCTATCAGATGGTCAATATCAAACTGGACAAAACCGGCGGCTTGACCGAGGCGCTGGCGCTGGCGCAGGCCGCGCGCGAACAAGGGTTCGCCATCATGCTCGGCTGCATGTTGTGCACGTCACGGGCGATATCCGCCGCCTTGCCGCTGGCGCCGGCGGCGCGCTTCGTCGATCTGGACGGCCCGACCTGGCTGGCGCGGGACGTCGAACCGGGTCTGGCGTTCGAATGCGGGGCGATCGTCGATATCGCCCCGTAGGGATTAATTCGGGTAGGTCAGCAGCTCGATCATCGCGTCGATGTAGCGCTCGCTGGCGGCATCGGCGGAGATCGGCGGGAATTCGGCGGTGATGCACGGTAGCGACAGATCTGCGCACCAGCTGCCGAACGAACCGGGCGTTTCATAGCCGACGCTGGTCACCAGCGGCAGTTCGAACTTGTGCGACAGCCAAACGCCGAGCCGCGAGCTGGCGGGATCTTCGATGCAGGCCAGCGGTTCGTGGAACGACACCACCCAGTGCGGCTTCAGACGATGGATCAGATGACACAGCGCCTGGGTTTCCGGTTCGGAACCGGGGCGCCCACCGGTGGAGAGCTTGACGTCGCGCACCGGCGCCGCGCTGTTCCAGCGGTAGACGGTATCGCCGGAGCGCCAGTTGGCGGCCGGGAAGTTGCGATTCAGATCGACGCCGTTGGCATTGGCGCGCAGCCCCAGCTGACAGCCGTCGGGGTTGACCGCCAGCACCACGTGGTGACGCAGTCGTTCGGGGGCGATGCTGCGCAGCGCGCAAGACAGGGTCACGATGGCGGCGCTCTCATCGCCGTGGGTGCCGGCGATGATAAGCCCGGTCTCCGGGCCGCTGATCGCCGCCGGGAAATAGAGCAGCGGCGCGCCCAGCAGCGAGCTGCCGTAGTTCTCTCCTGCGATGGCCAACTGGCCACGTTCACTGCGTGGTCGATGTTCGGTCATGGTGTTGTCCCTGGATTAAAGGTCGAGAGTCATTGTCATTTTATTCAGTGTATTACGCTTTGAGGCATCTTTCCCATCGCAATTGTGCGACGTTTGCGCAATCTGTGACGCCGCGGCGGTGAAAACGCCAATTAAACCGCACCTGGCCTGACGCTGTTGTTATACTAACGGCAGAGCTAAGCCAATCACCCGCAAGAGGATTTAACATGCCAGTAGCCAGAATCATCGCCAGCTATAGCGAAAATGAAAATGACACCATCACGCTGCTGTGCGGCGTGGATGCTGAAAACCAGATCCGTCAGGGGGAATGGTTCGGCGTGGTGAAAAATGACGACGGGCGCGGGGACGAATCGAACTATCCGTTCACCCTGCATATCGATTACCAAAAAGATGTCTTCTACCTCGACTACGGCTACGACGACGCCGACGCGCGCCAGCTGCAAAAAACCGATATCTCGGCCCGTCCGCTGGCCGAGAAAGGCTTTTTCACCGTGTTCGATGAAGAAGAGGGTGAAGAGTTCAGCTACCGCATCAACAGCATCCACCTGTACGACTGACGGTCGCCGCTGCAAACACCGCCCGTGCCGCCCTGCGCCGCACGGGTTTTTTATTGCCTGAATCGCACTTTTTGCAACTTCTCGGCCGTGAGCGCTAGGCCGGACGGATCTTGTGCTATATGATAAAAAATTCAGATGGTTAACGGGGGTAAATCATAATGACGGGAAGAAAAATGCAACGGGGTTTTCGTTTGGCGCTTTGCGCGGCGGCGATCGGCGCCTGTATGAGCAGCGCTATGGCGGCGCAGGTTCCCCCGGGCACCGCGTTGGCGGCCAAACAGGAAATCGTGCGCCACATTAAAGACGAACCGGCCTCGCTCGATCCGATTAAAGCGGTAGGCCTGCCGGAGGCCCAGCTGGCGCGCGACCTGTTCGAAGGGCTGGTCAATCAGGACGCCAATGGGAAAGTGATCCCCGGCGTCGCCACGCGCTGGCAGACCAGCGATAACCAGACTTATATTTTCCATCTGCGCAAAGATGCGCGGTGGTCAAACGGTGACCCTGTCACGGCGAAGGATTTCGTCTACAGCTGGCAGCGGCTGGTCGAACCGAAAAACCTGTCGCCGTTCGCCTGGTTCGCGCAGTTAGCGGGGATCCAGAACGCCGAGCAGATCATCAGCGGCAAACTGCCGGCCGATCGCTTGGGCGTGTCGGCGCCGGACGACTATACGCTTAAAGTACAGCTGGACAAGCCGGTGCCGTACTTCGTCAGCCTGACGGCTAACTTCAGCCTGTTCCCGGTGAATAAGGCGGTGGTGGAAAAATACGGCAACGACTGGACCAAGGTCGGCGATCTGGTGGGCAACGGCGCGTTCAAACTGCAAGAGCGGGTGGTGAACGAGAAGCTGGTGCTGACGCCTAACGATCATTACTGGGATCATGCGCAAACCGTGCTGACCAAAGTGACCTTCATGCCGATCAATCAGGAATCCAACGCCACCAAGCGTTACCTGGCGGGCGATATCGACATCACCGAATCCTTCCCGAAAAACATGTATCAGAAGCTGCTGAAAGATATTCCGGGGCAGGTGTACACGCCGGATCAGCTCGGCACCTATTACTACGCGTTCAACACCCAGCGCGCGCCGACCAACGACGTGCGGGTGCGCCAGGCCTTGTCCTACGCCATCGATCGCAAGATTATCGCGGAAAAAGTGCTGGGCACCGGCGAAAAACCGGCCTATCACTTCACGCCGGACGTGACTGCCGGGTTCAAACCGGAGGCGAGTTTGCTGCAACAGCAATCGCAGGCGGAGCTGGATGCGCAGGCCAAGGCGTTGTTGCAGGCGGCCGGTTACGGCCCGAACAACCCGCTGAAGCTGACGCTGTTGTATAACACCTCGGAAAGCCACCAGAAGATCGCCATCGCCGTGGCCTCAATGTGGAAGAAAAAGCTCGGCATTGACGTCAAGCTGCAAAACCAGGAGTGGAAAACCTATATCGACAGCCGTAATACCGGTAATTTCGACGTGATCCGCGCCTCCTGGGTAGGTGACTATAACGAGGCGTCGACCTTCCTGTCGCTGTTGACCTCTACCCACAGCGGCAACATTGCCAAGTTCAAGAACGCGGACTACGACAAGCTGCTGGCGCAGGCGGGGCGGGAAACCAACCCGGCGGCGGTGACCGCCGATTACAACAAGATGGAGCAAATCATTGCCGATCAGGCACCGATCGCGCCGATCTACCAGTACACCAACGGCCGCCTGATCAAACCGTGGGTAAAAGGCTACCCGATCACCAATCCGGAAGACGTGGCCTATAGCCAAACGATGTATATTATCAAACACTGATTGGGCTTATTTTTCACCCCCGCATAACGCGGGGGATTTATTTTTATTGACGGTTAAATGAAGAAGGTAATTAATTTATCCACGCGATAAACCCCGTTTAATAATAAACAGGGTTGCCATCATCACATTATTTTTTTGCTATTTCAGAGAGCGGTTACGCTTATAGACAGTCCCGCATGGCATCCACCACCACACGGCCGCTCATGTCGGTTTGGGTGATGCGATAGCTGGTGGGATAAGAGCGGCGAGTGCTGAAACGATCGTGGACGGAGACCTTGCCAATCTGCAGGCCGGCGGCGTTTTTTACCACGAATTCACTGATCTCTTCCTGCCCCTGGTTTTGCAAATGGATATTGCTGATTTTTTCCAGCGTATCGCTGGCGTTTATTTTTAAATGGTCGCGTAACATAACTACCTCCTCGTAGTGAGAAAAGTATATGCCCCTAAAATTTGCGCTGAAACAGCTTTATGTTGATTTATTATTATCATTTTGAATTAAAAGTGATAGCAATATGTTAAGTCATAATAATAACGGCATTACCAGTGCTTTATCGGCGATATTGCCCGATTTATCGGCAATGGTTTATTTCATTACCGTTATTATTAGTCTGCATTAATGGGGAAAAGCGCTCGCCTGGCCGCCGGGGCGGGAAAGACGCAGGCGACGTTGTGCCCGCAGCCGGGAACGATCGTTAACCGATGCGGCTTCTTCGGCGCCAGGTAACGCCGATCGTAGTCGGCATAGGCCAGGGCGCGCTGCAACCGGTAGGGGCCCTGCAGCTGGGCGGCGCAGGATTTGTCGAGTATCCGATAGTAGGCGCCCGGCGCGGTGCCGGTATCCTCGGCGGCAGCCAGATAGGTGATATCGGCTGCGGCGTAGCGCCGGCGCGCCGTGTCTGCGGTGCGTTGCAGATGAGCGGGAAGCGCTTCCAGACCGTATTTCCACTGGTTAGCCTGTGGGCACTGGCCGCCATTCACCGTTTGCCAACGGAAGCGGCAGGTTGTTTCACTGCCGCAGCTTCCCCAGCTTGTGGGCTGAGGACGCAGATTCTCAAAGTAGAGCCAGCTGCCGGGATCGGCCACCACATAGCGCAGACGCACCCCGTTTGGCGGATGGGCAAAGCCCACATAGTGCTGCACGAACTGGGCGCCGGCAGAAAAACCGGCCACGGTTATCGACTGCAGCGATGGCCAGCGCCGTTTCAGATCGGCCAGCAGGTTATCCAGGGCGTTGAACGAACCGGTTTTCCCGCTATTATCCAAATCGCCTGCGATCCAGGAGCCGCAGCGCCACAGGGCCTCGCCGCCTTGCGGCGACGGGAGCCCGGCGGAACGGCAGCGAGCGGCAAGTTTCTCCGGCACCTGGAACAGCGGGGCGACCAATAAGCCGTTGTCTCCCGCTCCCTGCGCGGCATCGATCGCCGCTTGCAACGTCTTGGCGACATCGCGCGGGCGGCCGTGCATCACCACCAGTGCGGTGCGCGGCTGGCGGGAGTGAGCGTGAGCGACAAAATAAGGCAGTGAACCCGCCGCCGTCGGCGCGTGATAGGGCGTGGCGAGGCGTTCTAATACCGGCTCTGCACGAACCGATTGGCCGAACAGCAGCAGGGCGGCCATTGCGATGTAGCGCAGGCGGCGCATCCTCGTCAGGTTCGGCGCAGCGCAGTGCGCAGTTGTCTCAGGACTTCCCGGCATCGTTGTTCCTCACGCGCTCGTTGATAGTAGCGATAAAAGGCGCGTTCCGAACTGAGGTTACCCGCCAGCGCCAGTTGCCTGAAGATTAAGTATGTCAGACTGAGCATGATGATAATAAATATAAAGCCGGGGAACAGCAGCTGCCAGCCGTCGGTGATGCGCGCACCGGACATAAACACCAGCGACGGCGCGATAACCAGCACGCCAAGCTGCCGCAAGCCCCATTGCGCCAGCACAGGCATTAGCACCAACAGAGTGACGAATAGCAGGTATTTCAACAGATAGCGACAGGAAAGCAGCGAGCGTTTTAACGCACTGTCGGCGCGTCGTTGCAAAACGAAACCCTCGGACGTGGTGCGCAGGATCTGCTGTCGGCCGCCAGTAGGTCTGTAGCGCTCCAGCGCCGTTACGCCGTCCGGCAGTGCCAGCAATTGCTGCAACTCCGCCAGCCCGACGGTTTTGCTACCGATGTAATCCCTAAACAGTAAGAGCTGCATGCGCTCACTGTGGGGCTTCTCGACGGATTCGAGTAGCTTGAGCAGCTTGTCATGGTTTTCCCGCCGAATACGAAATGGCGTTTTAACAACGGCGATAAACAGGGTGATAACGGTCAAACTGACTTTGAGAATATCTGCGGCGCTGATCTCAAACATGGGGGCTTCCTGTCGTTGCGATGTGTTCCCTAAGGCCAGAAGTATAGAGCACGTTTTTCACCTGGCGTGAAAACTGGCGTTACAGCTTGGCCTTTGATCTCCAAGGCGTTAAGGCTAGACTCAGCAACATAAGTAAGACTGAGGGGATAAATGAATGGATGTGATTGAGGGGAGCGAGCTGCAGATCGCCGATGCGGTTTACGCCTACCAGTTGGACGGCAAGGGCGGCGTCACGCCGATCGAGCAAGATGACAAGATCACCTGCGACGCGCCGTGCTGGCTGCATCTTGATTACGCGCACCCGGCCAGCGCCGAATGGCTGAGCACCACGCCGCTGCTGCCGGACTCGGTGCGCGAAGCGCTCTCCGGCGAAAGCTCTCGGCCACGCGTCAGCCGCCAGGGCGAAGGCACCATGATCACCCTGCGCAGCATCAACTTCAACGCCAACTCACGGCCGGACCAGTTGGTCACCATCCGTGTGTACATCACCGATAAACTGATTATCTCCACGCGGCACCGCAAGGTGTATTCCATCGATCAGGTGGTGAACGATTTGCAAAGCGGCGCCGGGCCGACCAACAGCGGCAACTGGCTGGTGGAGATTTCCGATGCGTTGACCGATCACACCAGCGAATTCATTGAGGATCTGCACGACAAGATTATCGATCTGGAGGACGCCTTGCTGGAACAGCAGGTGCCGGAGCGTGGTCAGCTGGCGTTGATCCGTAAACAGCTTATCGTGCTGCGCCGTTACATGGCGCCGCAGCGTGACGTTTTCGCACGGCTGGCCAGCGACCGCCTGCCGTGGATGAGCGACGACGATCGCCGCCGCATGCAGGACATCGCCGATCGCCTGGGGCGCGGGTTGGACGATCTGGACGGCAGCATCGCGCGCACCGCTATCTTGTCCGACGAAATCACCACGGTGATGGCCGACGCGATGAACCGCCGCACTTACACCATGTCATTGTTAGCGATGGTCTTTTTACCTACCACCTTCCTGACCGGGCTGTTTGGCGTCAACCTTGGCGGCATACCGGGCGGCGGCAACCCCTTCGGTTTCGCGGCATTTTGCCTGATGTTGGTCGGGTTGGTGCTTGGCGTCGCCTGGTGGCTGAAGCGCAGCCGCTGGCTGTAGGTGAAAATGACGAAAACCCGGTTAACATTGAGCAAAATCAACATTTAGCCGGGGGAAATGGGGCATGATCTCTCTCGCAGGTGAATGCAACGTCAAGCGATGGGCGTTGCGCTCCATAATTGTCTTACTTTCTTATTTTTGAATTACTGCATAGCACATTTGATTCGTACAATGCCGGTTTAATCACCGGCATTTTTTTATTCGGCTTCCCTTCTTCTTCAGGCCGCGCTTTCATCCCAGAAGCTGGCTTCAATCTTGTGCCCATCCAAATCCCGGACAAAGCAGCCGTAGTAAGCCTCACCGTAATGCGGCCGCGAACCGGGCGCGCCTTCATCGACGGCACCGGCCAGCAGCGCCTGGCGATGGAATTCATCCACCTGTTGCTTACTGGTGGCGAAAAAACCGACGTGCGTACCGTTGCCGGGTGAGGCCGGGCGGCCGTCGATCGGCACCTGCAGCCAAAACTCCGGGTAGTCGCGGCCGTAACCGATGGCGCCGGGATGCTCCAGCACCCGTCGGCATCCCAAGGCGGCCAGCGCACGATCGTAAAAGGCGGCGGCGGCCTCGAAATCGTTGGAGCCCAGCGAGATGTGGGACAGGCAGGGGGTAATATTCATTGCGCGATCTCCATATAACTGTATAAATAAACAGTATAGGGTAAAAACGGCACTGCCGAGTAAATTTTGCGCAAACTGTGAACAGGATCGAGATCGTCGAGAAAGGGAAATGTCGCCGCTCGCAGGATGGCAAGCGGCGAGGGGGCTTATTTGATTTCCAGCACGTTCAAACGTTCTGGCGCAGGTATCGCGTCGTCCGAGTCTTCCGGCTGCCAGCCGACCGGCTGCATCGGGATGTCTTCGCGATCGAAGGCCAAATCGCCGCCGTCTACCACGGCGCTCCCGTGGTGAATACCCTTGAAATCGAACAGATTGATATCGCTCAGGTGCGAAGGCACCACGTTTTGCATGGCGCTGAACATGGTTTCCAGCCGGCCAGGATAGCGTTTGTCCCAGTCACGCAGCATATCGCCGATCACCTGGCGCTGCAGGTTAGGCTGCGAGCCGCACAGGTTGCATGGAATGATCGGGAACGCTTTGGCGATCGAGAAACGCTCGATGTCTTTCTCGCGGCAATAGGCCAGCGGGCGAATGACCACGTGCTTGCCGTCGTCGCTCATCAGTTTGGGCGGCATGCCTTTCATCTTGCCGCCGTAGAACATGTTGAGGAACAACGTCTGCAGAATGTCGTCACGGTGATGGCCCAGCGCGATCTTGGTGGCACCCAGTTCGGTGGCGGTGCGGTACAGAATGCCGCGGCGCAGGCGCGAGCACAGTGAACAGGTGGTTTTGCCTTCCGGGATCTTGTCTTTGACGATGCTGTAGGTGTTCTCTTCGACGATCTTGTATTCCACCCCCAGGCTTTCCAGGTAGGCAGGCAAAATATGCTCAGGGAAGCCGGGCTGTTTCTGATCGAGATTCACCGCGATCAGCGAGAAGTTGATCGGCGCGCTCTGCTGCAGGTTGCGCAGGATCTCCAGCATGGTGTAGCTGTCTTTACCGCCGGACAGGCAGACCATGATACGGTCGCCTTCTTCAATCATATTGAAATCGGCGATCGCTTCGCCCACGTTGCGGCGCAGGCGCTTTTGCAATTTATTCAGGTTGTACTGCTCTTTTTGGCTAACGGATTGCTTTTCTGACATTTAAATCGTGCTCATTCTCAATAGGGGGCACTAGGGGCATGGCGTTGTAGACCGCGAGTTTACCATTCAACCGGCCGATTTTGATCATTATTCATCATCCAGCCGCCACGCACCCGACGCGAGGTCTGTATGGTACGGATTGTAGCGATGAATACCAGCAGGTTTTATTGAGTGATCCCAACGATCGTCTTTGCAGCAGAGGGTCTACGTGAATGTCTCACCATAGGATCGAGCGAAAGCGCGCAACGCGTCGTTTTCCAGACGGAAGTACTGTTTGGCGGCGATTTCGTCGGCGCCCAGCTGGCGATAGAAAAGCCCGGCGTTGGGGTTGGACTTTTCAGCTGTCCAGTCCAGGCGGCTACAGCCATGTTCGAGCGCAATGGTTGCGATAAAACTCATCATTGCCTTGCCTACGCCCAACCCTCTGGCAGTGCGGCTGACGAACAGCTCTTTCATAAACATTTGACCGCTGAGCTTAGGGGCGGGGTGCATGATGCAAAAGGTACAAAATCCGCAGACCTTACCTTGTGACCAAGCACTGGCGACAGTAATGCCTGAGTAGGGGCCAAACATGGCGTTATTGAGGTAAGGGAGCACCTCTTGGCGTTTTATCACGTCGGGGCCGAAATAATATTCTTCCATTTCGATGATGATATCGACCAATGCTTCCGAATGGCTGCGATCTGAGATGATGATTTCCATGCGTTCTTTGGCTTCCTTTGGCTTCTGGCGCAATGGCAATGAGAATAGAAGGAAAAGCATCAGGGCGCGAATCGCTCGCGCCCTGAGGGAGGTTACTCAGCAGCGGACTTTTCCGCCTTACCGGCCAGCAGGCTGAGGAAATCGTATTTCTCCTTCAGCTCTTTCTCGGCGGCCTGATACAGCGCGCTGGCCACCTCCGGCTGCTGCGCGTTCAGGCGGCGGAAACGCTGTTCTTTCAGCAGCGTTTCCGACAGGTTGCTGTTTGGCGGCCGCGAATCCAACGCTAACGCGGCCTTGCCCTCGGCGCTGCGGCGCGGATCGAAGCGGTACAGCGGCCAGAAGCCGGTGGCGGTCAGCTGTTTCATCTGATCGTGGCTGAGCGCCAGATCGTAGCCGTGTTCTTCGCACGGGCTGTAGGCGATGATCAGCGACGGGCCCGGATAGGCCTCGGCCTCCTGAATCGCTTTCACCGTTTGGTTAAGCTGCGCCCCCAGCGAGATCTGCGCGACGTAGACATGGCCGTACATCATCATGCTGACGCCCAGATCCTTGCGCGCCTTGCGCTTGCCGTGCTCGCCGAACTTGGTCACCGCGCCGAGCGGCGTGGCTTTCGACTGCTGGCCGCCGGTGTTGGAGTAGCATTGGGTGTCGAGCACCAGCACGTTGACGTTCTCCGTCAGGCTGAGGACGTGATCCAACCCGCCGAAGCCGATGTCGTAGGCCCAGCCGTCCCCGCCGATCAGCCAGATGGATTTATCGACCAGGTAATCGGCGTCGGCCGCCAGCTGGCGTGCGTCTTCACCTTCAATACTCGCCAGCAGCGTGCGCAATTCGGCGATTTGCTTACGGCGCGGCTCCGGCGCCACATCTTCCATCTGCAGGGCATTGACCAACTGCTCCGGCAGCTGCGGCGCCAGCGAATTCAGCAGGCGCAGCACCCGTGCGCGATGTTGATCGACCGTCAGACGGAAGCCCAGGCCGAATTCGGCGTTGTCTTCGAACAGCGAGTTGGCCCACGCCGGCCCGCGCCCTTCGGCGTTGGTGGTGTACGGCGTGGTCGGCAGATTGCCGCCGTAGATCGACGAACAGCCGGTGGCGTTGGCGATCAGCAAACGGTCGCCATAGAGCTGGGTCAGCAGCTTGATGTACGGCGTTTCGCCGCAGCCGGAGCAGGCGCCGGAGTATTCGAACAGCGGCGTGATCAGCTGCGAGGTGCGAATGTCGATGCGCTCCAGCTGCGCTGGATCGATTTCCGGCAGCTGCAGGAAGAAGTCGTAGTTGTCTTTTTCCGCCGTCAGATTATCGAGGCGCGAAGCCATGTTGATGGCCTTGATCTCTGGGTTCTGGCGATCTTTCGCCGGGCAGACCTCGACGCACAGGTTACAGCCGGTGCAATCTTCCGGCGCCACTTGCAGTACGTATTTCTGGCCGCGCATATCGCGTGATTTGACATCCAGAGACTGCAGGGAAGCGGGGGCGTGTTCCATCTCCGACGGCTGAACCACTTTGGCGCGAATGGCGGAGTGCGGGCAGGCGGCGACGCAGTGGTTGCACTGGGTGCACAGATCGGGCTGCCAGACCGGGATCTCTTCGGCGATGTTGCGCTTTTCCCACTGGGTGGTGCCCACCGGCCAGGTGCCGTCCGGTGGGAAGGCGGAAACCGGCAGCGCATCGCCCAGCCCGGCCAGCATCGCGGCGGTAACGGTTTTGACGAAGTCCGGCGCGGCGTCCGAGACCACCGGTGGGCGCATCGGGCTGCTGTCGTCGACCGGCTGCAGTGGAATTTCAATCAGTGCGCCACGGGTGGCGCCCAGCGCCTGCCAGTTGCGCTCGACGATCTCCTGGCCCTTGTTGCTGTAGCTGCGCGCGATGGCATCCTGCAGCTGTTGCAGCGCCACGTCGCTCGGCAGGATCTGCGTCAGGTGGAAGAACGCCATCTGCATTACGGTGTTGATGCGCGCGCCGAGCCGGCATTCGCGCGCCAGCTTGGCGGCGTTGATGATATAGAAACGCGCCTGGCGTTGATGCAGCAGCGCCTGTACCTCCTGCGGCAAGCGTGACCAGACCTCGTCGGCGCCGTAAGGGGTATTGAGCAGGAAGGTACCGCCGGGTTTGAGACGTTCAACCATCTGATACTTATCGATAAACTGCAGCTGGTGGCAGCCGACGAAATCCGCCTGGCTGACCAGATAGGCCGAGTTGATCGGCTGCTCGCTGACGCGCAGATGCGACACCGTCAGGCCGCCGGCCTTTTTGGAGTCGTAGACGAAATAGCCCTGCGCATACAGCGGCGTGGCGTTGCCGATGATTTTGATGTTGTTCTTGGTGGCCGAGACCGAACCGTCGCTGCCCAAACCGTAGAACAGCGCTTCCAGCGAGGCGCGCTGCGGCAGGATTTCGTCGCTCAGCGGCAGTGAAAGCCCGGTGACATCATCGAAGATGCCGACGGTAAAGCGCGGGCGCGGCTGCGGCTGGGCCAGCTCGCGAAACACCGCCAGCGCACAGTCCGGGCCGAACTCTTTCGACGACAGGCCGTAACGGCCGCCGATCACCCGCGGCAGCGTGGCGCGCTCACCCCGGCTGTAGGCCTCCGCCAGCGCGGTCATCACGTCCAGATACAGCGGTTCGGCCAGCGCGCCCGGTTCTTTGGTGCGATCGAGCACCGCGACGTTGCGCACGCTGTCCGGCAGCGCGCCGAGCAGGTATTTGGCGGAGAACGGCCGGAACAACCGGACTTTCAGCACGCCGACTTTCTCGCCGCGGGCCAGCAGGGTGTCAATCACCTCTTCGCAGGTGCCGGCGGCGGATCCCATCACCACCACCACGCGTTCGGCCTGCGGGTGGCCGTAGTAGTCGAACGGCCGATAGTGGCGGCCGGTGAGGGCGGCGAAGGCCGCCATGGCGTCGATCACGTGTTGGCCGGTGGCGTCATACCACGGGTTGGTGGCTTCGCGCGACTGGAAATAGGTGTCCGGGTTGGCGGAAGTGCCGCGCACCACCGGATGATCGGGCGACAGCGCCCGGCTGCGGTGAGCGTCGATCGCCGCCTGCGGCAGCATTTGCCGCAGCGTATCGTCGCTGAGCGGCACGATCTTGTTGATTTCGTGCGAGGTGCGGAACCCGTCGAAGAAGTGGATAAACGGCACGCGCGCGTTGAGAGTGGCGGTCTGTGAGATCAGCGCGAAGTCCTGCGCCTCCTGCACGTTGCTGGCGCACAGCATGGCGCAGCCGGTTTGGCGCACCGCCATCACGTCCGAATGGTCGCCGAAGATCGACAGCGCGTGTGTGGCTACGGTGCGGGCGGCGACGTGCAGCACGAACGGCGTCAGCTCTCCGGCCAGTTTGTACAGCGTCGGGATCATCAGCAGCAGACCCTGCGATGAAGTGAACGAAGTCGACAGTGCGCCGGTTTGCAAGGCGCCGTGCACGGTGGCGATCGCGCCGCCCTCAGACTGCATTTCCACCACCCGCGGAGTATCGCCCCAGATGTTTTGCCGGCCATCGCCTGACCAAGCGTCTGCTTGCTCCGCCATGGTGGAACTTGGCGTGATAGGGTAGATGGCAATCACTTCGTTGGTGCGATAGGCCACGGAAGCGACTGCGTTATTACCATCTGTAGTTATCATCGACATTACCTTTTCATTGCTCACAAAGCCGCGAAAGCACACTTTCGCAGTAATGGGAAAAAGTCTAACAGAGGGTTTGAACGTGGCTTTATCGCGTTTGTGTGGCGGGTGAAAAATCGTCAATGGCGTATTTCCTCGCCGAATGAGATGCAGTGGCAATAAATTGTTTTGACCGTTTAAAGACAATTTATTTCCGGCGCGTCATAATTGCGCATCGGCAAACTGACAGAAGAAAATCATGAGCGCATTTATGTATTTGACGATGGCGATAGTCGCGGAAGTGATCGCCACCACCATGTTGAAAGCCTCCGAGGGCTTTACCCGCCTGTGGCCGTCGCTGCTGGTGGTGCTGGGTTACGGCGTGGCCTTTTGGGGGCTGTCGATGGTGGTCAAGAGCATGCCGCTGGGCATCGTGTATGCGATTTGGTCGGGTATGGGCATCGTGCTGGTGTCGATCGCCGCGGTATTCGTTTACCAGCAAAAATTGGATTGGCCAGCGATTGTCGGCATGGGATTAATTATTGCCGGCGTGCTGGTGATTAATTTACTGTCTAAAGCCTCGGTGCACTGAGTGTTATTTTAATGTGAAAAAAGGCCGGCGTGACAGCAAGTCGCGCCGGTTGAAGAATTCAGCCATCATTCACTGAAAATAGTGGAATGCTAATTACTTAGCGCCGCCAGCATAGACGTAAATATCGTCCTCTCCGGTAGCAAAAAATGCGTCGTCTCACTGAAAGCACGTGAAGATAATGAATACCGATATCGCGGGAGAAATCTCTTCTTCAGCAGCGGTGACGTTATCACTTTCTGCGTGCGGCCGGGGCCAGGCACAGGGTGGCGCTGTCACGTTTGGCGTATCGCGCCGGGGCGGAAATATTCTGCAAACAAAATAAATGTCCGGCCGGTGCAAAAAAATGACAAATAATGGCTGGAATATATTTTCATTATTTATATATCGAGCTAGATTAAACAAGTTTGCATCAAAGATAGCGAAACGTGTCCGCTAAGTGACGCGCGTTATCAGCAATGGCGATTTTACACAGCGCAGTTCCGGGTTCAGGAGTGGGATAATGACGACATCAAAATGGTTGCTTGCCAGCGCCGTGCTGCTTTTAGCCGCCTGCAGCAGCAATAACGAAGAGCCAGTACAGCAGGGCAACAGTGCCAGAATCAATACGTTGCAGACCAGCGCCGGTTGCGCGGCGGTCGGTGGCGTTACTACCATCGCGCATAACCTGAACGGTGAAGCGCTGCGCATGTGCCAAATGCCGAATGGCAAGCAGTGCGAAGAACGCACGCTGGGCCTGGGCAGCTGCGCCGGGTAAGCCCGCAGCGACAGGCCCGGATCAATACACCCAGTCGCGCAGGGTATAAACCAGCGTGTGGCCGCTGCCGTTGAGCGTCAGTTGCTGCGCGTTCAGCATCACGTCGGCGCCGTTTTCGAGCACGGTGCCGATCACCCGATCCCAGCGGTTGCGCTGCTCATCAGGGCACAGCTTGCGCGTCGAGGCCAACGGTTTTACCGTCAGCACGCCGTCGCGTAACTGCCCCTGGCCGAAGAAGCGGTTGCACATCGCGCCGGAGACATGCAGGTTCTCGCCAAATTCCAAATTGAGCAGGCCGCCATCCGTTCGTGATTGTGCCGCTTCACCATCTACGCTCTGCAACACGAAGTTGTGATGCAACAGATCGCCGGGTGTGACGGTAGACTGTGGTTTCATGCTGCATCCCCCTAGGACCAGCGTCGCAAGGGCGGCCACCGTGGTTTTTCTCATTGCGTTCTCTCAAATAAACAGGGCGCCGCAAGGGCGCCCCGAAGTTACGCTCAGGCGTTCAGCTGGTTCGGGCAGGCTTCGCCGCGATCCAACAGGCTGATGTTCTGCAGCGTGGTTTGCGAAATGCTGGTCAGCGCCTCTTCGGTCAGGAAAGCCTGATGGCCGGTGAACAGCACGTTGTGGCAGGCCGACAGGCGGCGGAACACGTCATCCTGAATCACGTCGTTAGACTTGTCTTCAAAGAACAGATCGCGTTCGTTCTCGTAGACGTCCATCCCGAGCGCGCCGATTTTTTGCTGCTTCAACGCGTCGATGGCGGCGGTAGAGTCGATCAGCGCGCCGCGGCTGGTGTTGATCACCATTACGCCGTTTTTCATCATCGCGAAGGCGTCGGCATTCAGCAGATGGTGGTTTTCCGGCGTCAACGGGCAGTGCAGGGTAATCACGTCGGATTGCGCGTACAGCGTTTTCAGGTCGACATACTCCGCGCCCAGCGCCAGCGCCTGTTCGCTCGGGAACGGATCGTAGGCCAGCAGCTTCATGCCGAAGCCTTTCAAAATGCGCATCGTCGCCACGCCGATTTTACCGGTGCCGATCACGCCGGCGGTGCGGTTGTGCATGTTAAAACCGATCAGCCCTTCCAGCGAGAAGTTGGCGTCGCGAGTGCGTTGATAAGCGCGGTGAATACGGCGGTTCAGGCACATCATCATGCCTACCGCGTGTTCTGCCACGGCCTCCGGCGAGTAGGCCGGCACGCGCACCACCTTGATGCCCAGTTCTTTGGCGGCGTCCAGATCGACGTTATTAAAACCGGCGCAGCGCAGGGCGAGGATCTCTACGCCCAGTGCCGCCAGTTCTTCGAGCACTTCACGGCTGCCGTCGTCGTTGACGAAGATACACACCGCCTTGCAACCGGCGGCCGTTTTGGCGGTTTTTTTGCTGAGTAAAAAGTCGAAGAATTCCAGCTCATAGCCAAACTGCTGATTCACCAGTTCGAGATATTTACGGTCATACTGTTTGGTACTGTATATCGCCAATTTCATCGTGGTTTCTCCACCGTGATTTTGTGATCAATTTAACAGATTTTAGTAAATTCGACAATTGGTTAGCGGTTTGGCCAGCGTGGGGTTTGTTCGGTCAACCAGGAGGATGAAACCGGCCCGCATTGGGCCGGTTCACGCGATGTTAGCGAGCGATTTCCGTGTAATGATGCTCATCGTAGTCATGGGTCAAGTACCCGTTGACGGCATCGTTAAAGGCGACCCAATGCGGGGTTTTCTGGTGTGCCGAAAGCGCCGCCTTATCGTCCCAGTTTTCGATCAGCGCGTAGCTGTTTTCATCGTTCTGGCATTGCCAAAGCTGGTAAAAAGAGCAGCCGGTTTCTTTATTGGATTCCTGCACCATGGTGTTGAGCAGGCTGAGAAACGCGGGGCGTTTGGCCGGATTGACCTGAAAAAAGACATTGAGCGTGATCATGGTTTATTTCCTCAGTCGATAATGAAACTGGAATTTCCAGGTGGCAGCAATGTGCTGACTGCGAGGATTCTACGGACTTGATGGTTGACTAAAAGTGAAATAAAGTCCCGATCATATTCGTTTTTGGTGAAGGTTTGTGATGTTGAAACGTGCTCAGTTGGTGACCTTTTGCATGGTGGTTGAGTCAGAGAGTCTCACGGCAGCGGCTGAGAGGCTGTTTTGCGTGCCCTCTAACGTGACCAAGAAATTAAAAGAGTTGGAAATGGCGTGTGGCGTTACGCTATTTGATCGTGAGCGCAATCGACTGTCGCTCACACCGGAAGGTCGGGCGCTTTACCATAAAGCCAAGCGCTTTTTGGCTATCGAAGAGCGGGCGCGAGCGCAGCTTGAACAGGATCCGGTGCAGGGTGAACTGAAGCTTGGCGCGCTGGATATCGCCTTGAGTCATCATCTGCCGCAAAAGTTGGCGCATTACCGTGCGCAGAACCGCCGCGTTCAGTTGAGTGTGGTGCAGGGCTATTCGCTGGATCTGGAGTTTCAATTGCAAAAAGGAACTCTGGACGTGGTGTTTTCAGATGGGCCGATAGAACATCCGCAGCTGCAGAGCCGGCGTGCTTTTCAGGAGCGTTTGGTCTTCATTGGCGGGGCGTATCAGCCAGCGTTGTTGGCAAAAAGCGATCTCTATGTTTATTCGCGTCAATGCCACTATCGCCATCTGGTGGACGCCTGGCTGCAAAAGCAGCAAGTGATCCCCGCCGCGCTGCTGGAGGTGGAATGCTATGACGTGATATTCGCCTGCGTAAGCGCGGGGTTGGGGTATGCGTTTGTCCCTGAGAGCCTGGCGCGACAGCGGGAGGTTGCGTATACCGAGTGCGGGAATGAAATGCGCAGCGATATTTATGCTATCTGGCGTAAAGCGAGCGACAGCCGCATAGTACAGGCTTTTATTGAGGCCGTGATTTGAAATTAGCGGCAAAAAAATCCCCACGGGGGTGTGGGGAATGGCTTCTCTAGTACACAGTTAGCTAGCAGCTAAACTTTTATTAGAATGGTTGCAAGACTATTAATCATCAACGGTAACGACAATAACAAAAGTCTGAAAACCGTCCTATTTATGTGATGTATATGTAACGAAAATCTACAACTTCGCACACGTTTGCGCTAAAAAGGTGCAAATCGCCTTTGCGACCCCGCTCAGCTTCACCCTATGTCAAATTCGTGCCATCATTATTGTCAATTCAGGCATAGACTTAACCAATGCCTAACTCAGGAACGAAGCAATCATTTAATGACCAGGCGATTGAAAGTATTCATAGGGACCGTGGCGGGCTGTGCAATTCTGGTGCTGGCGTTATGGCAAACTTTGCCGCGCTGGCTGCCGGGGGTGTTATCGCATTGGTTGCCGGCGGGAAGCCGACTTGAGTTACAGGGCAAGTTGCATTGGCGCCAAGGCGGCCTGGCGTTGCCGGGGGCACGTTTCACCGCGCAAGATTGCCTGCTGGCCAACGTCGGTCCGACGCGGCTGGCTTACCGCCAAGGCCGCTGGCAGCTGTCGAGCGATAAGGTCAGCGTCGATAGCGCCTGTTTGTCAAAACTGCCGGGCGGCGACGCCAACAGCGCGCCGCTCGCGCTCGATCAATTGCAGCGGCAACTGCCGGCGCTGGATCTCACCATTAATGATCTGACGCTTATTCCCTGGCAGCGCTATGCCGGCAAGCTGCAGATTTCCTCCGGCCCCGACGGGCAACGTCTGCATTATCGGGGACCGAATCTCAGCGCCGAGGCGCGGCTGGATGAAAAACAGCAGCTGACGTTGCAGAGTCTGACCGTCGTCCCGCCCAACAGCGCGCAACCGCTGCACCTCGCCGGTAAGATAACTCTCCCGCTGGATCTGGCCAGCCTGCCGAAGCAGGGCGCGTTGCAGGGTGAAATGCAGACGGCCTATCTGGAAAAACCGGTTTTGCTGGATATGCGCTGGCAACAGCAGCAGGGCGTGTTGACGGTGAGCGAGAAAGGCGACGATCGGCCGCTGGCGGTGCTGCCGTGGGAAGTGACCCCGCAGCGGGTCAGCATCAAGCAGGGCGAGTGGCGTTGGCCCTACAGCGGACAGCCGTTGAACGGCGGCCTCAGCATCGCGCTGCACGACTGGAGCAAGGGATTGGATGAAACGGAGATCAGCGCGCGGCTGAACGTGATCACCGCCGGCCACAACGGCAAGGGTAATGCGGTGCTCACCCTCGGGCCGGGCAAGGTGGGGTTGACCGACAGCGATCTGCGCTTCCAACTGACCGGGCAGGCCAATCTGGCCGATTTCTCCACCACCGCGTCGATCCCGGGCGTGATCGGCGGCAGCATTCTTAACCCGACGCTGGTTCTGCAGCCAGGTTCGCTGCTGCGTCTGTGGGGTAAAGTGACGCCGGAAATGACGCTGGAAGAGGCGCGTCTACCGCTGGCCGGCGTGAAGGTGACCGCCGCCGGCATCACCGGCCGCCTGCAGGCGATTTTGAGCGCCAGCGACAGTTATTGGGGGCGTTTCAAGCTCCACCTGGACGGCCAGGCGCAGGATTTCTGGCCGGACAAGGGCGACTGGCAGTGGCGTTACTGGGGCAACGGCCGGTTGCCGCCGCTGCAGGCCGCCTGGGACGTCGCCGGCAGCGGTCGTTGGCAGGACAGCGAGCTGGTGCTCGACAAGCTCTCCACCGGTTTCGACAAATTGAAGTACGGTCTGGTGACGGTCGCCGCGCCGCGCTTGAGCCTCAACCAGCCGCTGCGCTGGCAGCGTGATGAACAAAGCCCGCAGTTCAACGGCGAATTCCAGCTGGCGGCGGATAAGGTCAGCTTCAGCGACGGTGGCTATCTGCCGGCGCCGGTGCTGGCGCTGCAGGTGAACGGCCGTTCGCCGGACAGTTTCCAGATGCAGGGCAAGCTGCAGGCGCAACAGATCGGGCCGATCGCGCTGCGCGGCCGTTGGGATGGCGAACGTCTGCGCGGCGAAGGCTGGTGGCCGAAACAGTCGCTGAAGGTCTTCCAACCGCTGTTGGCACCGGATCTCAATCTCACGCTGCGCGACGGCGAGTTTTACGCGCAGTCGGCGTTTTCCGCCGCCCGTGAACAAGGGTTCGAGGCCGGTGGCCACTGGGTGGTGAAAAACGGCGGCATGTGGCTGAAAGACGGCGAAATGAGCGGCCTGGATTTCATCCTGTCGTACCGTTTCAAGCAGCATCACTGGCAATTGGGAGCTAAACAGCCGGTATCGCTGCGCATCAAGTCTTTCACCAACCTGTTCGAGATGCAGAACATTTCCGCCGATCTGCAGGGCACCTATCCTTATAGCGAAGGGCAGCCGCTGACGTTGAGCAACGTCGGCGTGGACATGCTCAACGGGCATATCAGCCTGTCGGCGCTGCGGTTGCCGCAGCATGACGCCGCGGTACTGAAGCTGGATAAGGTCGATCTCAGCGCGCTGTTTACCGCCCTGAAACCGAAGCAGTTCGCCATGTCCGGCCGGGTCGACGGCGAGCTGCCGCTGTTCCTGAACCATCCGAAGTGGTTGGTGCAAAACGGCTGGATCGCCAACGCCGGCACCTTGACGCTGCGCCTGGACAAAGACATGGCCGACGCCATCGGCAGCAATAACCTGGCGACCGGCGCGGCGATCGACTGGCTGCGCTACATGGAAATCAACCGTTCGCATGCCCGGGTCGATCTCGACAACCTGGGCGAGTTGACGCTGAGCGCGCGCATCGACGGTATCAACCCGCAGAAAAGCGCCAAGCGCGAGGTGATCCTGAACTATCGCCATCAGGAAAACGTGTTTCAGCTGTGGCGCAGTTTGCGCTTCGGCGACAATTTACAGGAGTGGCTGGAGCAGGCCCTCTCACAACCTGGGGAGCAACAATGAAAATCATGAGTGTGTCGACGCTGGCAGCGGTGCTGTGCGTTTCGCTGCTGAGCGGCTGCGTGCCGCGCATCGAGGTGGCGACGCCGAAGGATCCGATCACCATCAATATGAACGTCAAGATCGAGCATGAAATTCATATCAAGGTGGATAAGGACGTCGAAAACCTGCTGAAAACCCAAAGCGGTCTGTTCTAGGAGCCGACATGAAAAAACGTTATTTGTGGCTGGCCGGCGCCGCCTGGTTGTTCAGTGGCATGGCGATGGCGTTGACGCTGGATGAGGCGAAGCAGCAAGGGCGGGTAGGTGAAACCCTGAGCGGCTACATCGCGCCGGTGAAGCAGGACGCGGAAACCCTGGCGCTGGTGAAACGCATCAACGCCGGCCGCGCCGAGAAGTATCAGGAAGTGGCGAACGGCAACCATATCGCCGTCGACGAAGTGGCGCGCATGGCCGGGCAGAAGCTGGTGACGCGGGCGCAGAGCGGCGAGTATGTGCGCGGCATCAACGGGCAGTGGCTGAAGAAATAAAAAAAGCGCGCCGTCTGGCGCGCCAAAAGATACGGATAGATGATTATTATGAGGGTAGTGCAGGTTTGACAGGACTTGCCTCTTGTCCGGCAGGGGCTCGGCGCCCCTGCGCAGGGTCTTAGGCAGCAACCACCTGAGACAGGGCCGCCTTGGCGTCTTCCTGTGCTTTGGTCGCCACTTCCGGGCCATAGGCGATGCCTTCCGCGAAGACGAACTCCACGTCGGTGATGCCGATGAAGCCCAGGAACAGACGCAGGTAAGGTTCTACCAGGTCGGTCGGGGTGCCTTTATGGATGCCGCCGCGGCTGGTCAGGATCACGGCGCGTTTGTTTTTTACCAGGCCTTCCGGACCGTTTTCGGTGTAACGGAAGGTCACGCCGGCGCGGGCAACCAGGTCGAAATAGTTTTTCAGCTGGGTCGGAATGTTGAAGTTGTACATCGGTGCGGCAATCACGATGACGTCATTGGCCTGCAGCTCGGCGATCAGCTCGTCCGACAGGGCCAGCGCTTCTTGTTGACGTGGAGTCAACGGAGCATCGGAAGGACGCAGCGCGCCGACCAGTTCACCGTCCAGCACCGGGATTGGCTGTGCGGCCAGATCGCGCACGGTGATGGTGTCGCCGCTGTGGGCGTTGCTCCATTGCTCTACGAAGAAATCGGCCAGTTGGTTAGACTGAGAGTAGGTCGCCAGGATGCTTGATTTCAGAACCAATACGTTGCTCATCGATAATTCCTTACGTTGTGACAGTGACATCAGGACTCAGCGTCCCTTGCATGAAGTACATGCTATTCACATTCCCCCAACAGTGATAGCGCAATATTTCGAGATCTCCGTTCAATTTTATTGAATGACATGGCGACGCTTTACTCGCGGAAGTAGGGGGAGAAAGCCGTTTGTGATAGGCTGTGCGGCTAAAGCAAAAAAATCGTTAAAAAAACATTAAACCGTTGCCAAGCCTGGCCTTGGCGGCGAAGAAACAAGGAACACCGAACGTGAAATCTCCGCTCGAGGCACTGCCGGCCCAACTGGGCGAGCTGATGCTCCGCGATCAACAACGCCTGCGTCGTCGCCTGCAGGGCGCACGAAAAATCAAAAATCCCGATGCCCAGCTGGCGGTCGCCGCCGACGTGGAAAGCGACATCGCGACGGCGCGGCAAAAAGTGCAGGCGCGCGCCGCGTCTTGCCCGCGCATTACCTATCCGGAAAGCCTGCCGGTCAGCCAAAAAAAGCAGGACATCTTAAACGCTGTCCGCGACCACCAGGTGGTGATCGTCGCCGGGGAGACCGGCTCGGGAAAAACAACCCAGTTGCCGAAGATCTGTCTGGAGCTGGGGCGTGGGGTGAAAGGGCTGATCGGCCATACCCAGCCGCGCCGCCTGGCGGCGCGCACCGTCGCCAACCGCATCGCCGACGAGCTGGAAACCCCGCTCGGCGGCAGCGTGGGCTACAAGGTGCGCTTCAACGATCAGGTGGGGGAAAACACCCTGGTCAAGCTGATGACTGACGGTATCTTGCTGGCGGAGATTCAGCAGGATCGCCTGCTGATGCAGTACGACACGTTGATCATCGATGAAGCGCACGAGCGCAGCCTGAATATCGACTTTATTCTCGGCTACCTGCGCGAACTGCTGCCGAAGCGCCCGGATCTCAAGGTGATCATCACCTCGGCGACCATCGATCCGCAGCGTTTCTCGCGCCACTTCAACAATGCGCCGATCATCGAGGTTTCCGGCCGCACTTACCCGGTGGAGGTGCGTTACCGCCCGGTGGTGGACGACGGCGATGATACCGACCGCGACCAGTTGCAGGCGATTTTCGATGCGGTGGACGAGCTTGGGCGCGAAGGGCCGGGTGACATTCTGATCTTCATGAGCGGCGAGCGCGAGATCCGCGATACCGCCGACGCTTTGAACCGCCTCAATTTGCCGCACACCGAGGTGCTGCCGCTGTATGCGCGCCTATCGAACAGCGAGCAGAACCGGGTTTTCCAGTCGCACCACGGCCGCCGCATCGTGCTGGCCACCAACGTGGCGGAAACCTCGCTGACGGTGCCGGGCATCAAATACGTCATCGATCCGGGCACCGCGCGCATCAGCCGCTACAGCTTCCGCACCAAGGTGCAGCGCCTGCCGATCGAGCCGGTGTCGCAGGCCTCCGCCAACCAGCGTAAAGGGCGCTGTGGCCGCGTGTCGGAGGGCGTGTGCATCCGTCTGTACTCTGAACAGGATTTCCTCTCGCGGCCGGCGTTTACCGATCCGGAAATTCTGCGCACCAACCTGGCGTCGGTCATTCTGCAGATGACCTCGCTGGGGCTGGGCGACATCGCCGCGTTTCCGTTTGTCGAGGCGCCGGACAAGCGCAACATTCAGGATGGCGTGCGCCTGCTGGAAGAGCTGGGGGCGATCACCACCGCCGATAACGGCCACTATCAGCTGACGCCGCAGGGCCGGCAGCTGGCGCAGTTGCCGATCGACCCGCGTCTGGCGCGCATGGTGTTGGAAGCGCAGAAGAGCGGCAGCGTGCGCGAGGTGATGATCATTACCGCCGCGCTGTCGATTCAGGATCCGCGCGAGCGCCCAATGGATAAGCAGCAGGCCTCGGATGAAAAACACCGCCGTTTTGCCGACAAAGACTCGGACTTCCTGGCGTTCGTCAACCTGTGGGATTATCTGCAGGAGCAGCAAAAGGCGAACTCTTCCAGTCAGTTCCGCCGGCTGTGCCGCAACGATTTTCTCAACTACCTGCGGGTGCGCGAGTGGCAGGATATCTATACCCAACTGCGCCAGGTGGTGAAAGAACTGGGGCTGCCGATCAACAGCACGCCTTCCGACTACCGCAGCGTCCACACCGCGCTGCTGACCGGCCTGCTGTCGCACATTGGCCAGAAAGATGCGGACAAACAGGAATTTACCGGCGCGCGCAACGCCCGCTTCTCGATCTTCCCCGGCTCCGGCCTGTTCAAAAAGCCACCGAAGTGGACCATGGTGGCCGAACTGGTGGAAACCAGCCGCCTGTGGGGGCGCATCGCCGCGCGCATCGAACCGGAATGGATCGAGCCGCTGGCTCAGCACTTGGTGAAACACAGCTACAGCGAACCGCACTGGTCGAAGTCGCAGGGGGCGGTGATGGCCAGCGAAAAGGTCACGCTGTTTGGTCTGCCGATCGTTGCGGCGCGCCAGGTCAACTACGGCGCCATCGATCCGCTGCTGTGCCGTGAGCTGTTTATCCGCCATGCGCTGGTAGAGGGAGACTGGCAGACGCGCCACGCCTTCTTCCGCGAAAACCAAAAGCTGCGCGCCGAGGTGGAAGAACTGGAGCATAAATCGCGCCGCCGCGACATTCTGGTGGATGACGAAATGCTGTTCGGCTTCTACGATCGCCGCATCCCCAACGACGTGGTGTCCGGCCGTCATTTCGACAGCTGGTGGAAGAGCGCGGCCAAACAGCAGCCGGATTTGCTGAACTTCGAAAAAGAGATGCTGATCAAGGACGGCGCCAACAAGATCAGCGCGCTCGACTACCCGAACTTCTGGCATCAGGGCAACCTCAAGCTGCGGCTGAGCTACCAGTTCGAACCGGGCACCGACGCCGACGGGGTGACGGTGCACATTCCGCTGCCAATCCTCAATCAGGTGGAGGAGCAGGGCTTTGAATGGCAGATCCCCGGCATCCGCCGCGAGCTGGTGATTGCGCTGATCAAGTCGCTGCCGAAGCCGGTACGTCGCAACTTCGTGCCGGCACCGAACTACGCCGAGGCGTTCCTTGGCCGCGTAACGGCGCTGGAATTGCCGCTGCTGGACGCACTGGAGCGCGAGCTGCGGCGCATGACCGGCGTGACCGTGTCACGTGATGACTGGCAGTGGGATCAGGTGCCCGATCATCTGAAGATGACCTTCCGCGTGGTGGGCGAGAAAAACCAGACGCTGCGCGAAGGCAAAGACCTGGCCGCGTTGCGCCTGCAGCTGAAAGAGAAGGTGCAGGAAACGCTGTCGGCGGTGGCCGACGACGGGCTGGAGCAGAGCAATCTGCATGTCTGGAGCTTTGGCCAACTGCCGGCGTTTTACGAGCAGAAGCGCGGCGGCTATTCGATGAAGGCTTACCCGGCGCTGGTGGATGAAAAGGACAGCGTGGCGATCCGCCTGTTCGACAGCGAAAGCGAGCAGCAACAGGCGATGTGGCAGGGCACGCGCCGCCTGCTGCTACTGAATATTCCTTCGCCGATCAAATACCTGCATGAAAAGCTGCCGAACAAGGCCAAGCTGGGGCTCTATTTCAACCCGTACGGCAAGGTGCTGGAGCTGATCGACGATTGCATTTCGTGCGGCATTGACAAGCTGATCGCCGAACACGGCGGCCCGGTCTGGCAAGAGGAAGACTTTGCACGGTTGCAGGAGCAGATCCGCGCCGAGCTGAACGACACGGTCGTTGAGGTGGCCAAGCAGGTTGAGCAGATCCTGACGGCGGTCTTCAACATCAACAAACGGCTGAAGGGCCGGGTGGACATGTCGTTGGCGCTGGCGCTGTCGGACATCAAGACCCAGCTCGGCGGGCTGGTCTACCGCGGCTTCGTGACCGGCAACGGGTGGAAACGCCTGCCGGATACGCTGCGTTACCTGCAGGCGATCGAGCGCCGATTGGAAAAATTGGCTATCGATCCGCACCGCGACCGCGCGCAGATGTTGCGGGTGGAGCAGGTGCAGCAGGCCTGGCAGCAGTGGCTGAACAAGCTGCCGCCGAAGCGACAGCAGGAGGAAGAAGTAAAAGCGGTGCGCTGGATGATAGAAGAGCTGCGCGTCAGCCTGTTCGCGCAACAGTTGGGCACGCCTTACCCGATCTCCGATAAGCGCATTCTGCAAACTATCGAGCAGCTTTCGAGCTAAGCTCAGCCGCACCGGCCGGCAAGCGGCCGGCGCAGCGCAAGTTGAAATTCGCAGAGCAGAGCAACAGCAACGGCGCATAATGCGCCGTTGAGAGAGGGTTAGTTGCCTGCCGCCAGCGCGTCCAGCGCTTCGCGGATACCGGGCACCGCCAGGGCACGGTTATCGGCGCGATAGCGATCTTTCGCCGCCGGTGCCGAGCTTTGGATGGCGATCAGTTGCCAGCCGTCGGCGGTTTTCAACAGCAGCGGCGAACCGCTGTCGCCGGGCAGAGTATCGCACTGGTGCGACAGTACGCTTTGCTGGGCCCAGCCGGTGACCTTGCAGTTTTGGTGGCTGTAGAGGTCATCCAGATGATCCTCCGGGTAGCCCGCTTGAGTTATCAGCCGTTTGGCCTGTTTCAGGGCCTGAGTCAGCGCCTTGCTGTCGCCTTGCCACAGCGGCAAGGGTGCGATCGGCAGCGGTTTTTTGTCTTTCAGACGGATCAGCGCAAAGTCATAAGCGGCCGCGGCGGGCGGGACGATCCAGCCATCACCGTCCGGCTTCAGCTTTTTGCCCAGTTTGCTGTCGACCAGGGTCTCGATATTGTCGGTTTGATACTGCCACGACTTATCACCCGCCACGAAGCGCAGAGCGATGGCTTTATCCAATTGCCCCGGCGGTGCCAGCACGCAGTGGCCGGCGGTCAACGCCAGGTGTGGGGAGATCAGCGTGGCGGTACACAGATTGCCGCTGGCTGTTTCGACCTGGCCGATGGCCTGCCACGGCTTGGCGGCGGTATCCGTAACCTTGATTCGTTCATCTTTGCCGAAAAACAGACGCGTTTGCTCGGCCTTGGACGGGCCGTCTGCGCGTGCCGCCTGAGAAGCGATGAGCGGGAGTGAACACAGCAACAGTAAAACGGATATGCGCATAGATCTCTTGCCTGACAAATACGGATCATCCATAAACACACTGAATGCTAACTATAGACTGATTTAGCAGCCATGTGGATGGGCAATAATTGATTTTTCAATAATTTCCCGCCGGCGATGCGGCAGGCTACAGGTAAAAAAAGACGGCGATCAGTCCGCAAAGGATCAGGGCGGTCAGAACGATCTCGAACAGGTAGCGGCGCAGCATCAATGAGAACCCCCCGATGAAAAAACACCCGGTGAACCGGGTGTCGTACACGTCAAGCCTGAAACGGTGAGGGGACCCTCACGACATTACGCTTTTTTGTGGCTGGCTTTCTTGTGGTGCTTTTTAGCCGCCTGGGCTTTTTGCGCCGGGGCTTTCTTGCCGGCTTTTTTGTGATGCTTTTTGGCCGCCTGAGCTTTCTGAACCGGGGCTTTCTTGCCGTGGTGTTTCACCTGAGCTTTAGCCGGCGCAGCGGTGGCGGTGGTTGCGGTAGCCGCAGGTGCGGTGGTGGCAGCCTCGGCAGCGAAAGCCACGGAAGACAGACCCATTGCAGCGGCAACAACCAGAGCTAATACTTTTTTCATCGCAGAATCCTCAACATGACTTTTGGGTACCAACCCCACTGCGGGGCCGTTGAGATGATAGTAGGCAAACGGCGTCCGGCTTTCCGTGAGTGATTGGTTTCGGCATGTAACCTAATGTACAGGGCGGCGGTGGCGAGGGGGATTGCTGCTATAATGACCGCCAGACAAGGAAAAAGGGATTTAAAATGAACGAGATAACGATTCGTTGTGGCGTGACTGAACAGGGCGAGGTGCCGCTGGCCTATGAGGACTGGGGCGATGAGACGCACCCGCCGTTGTTGCTCATCATGGGCATCGGCGCGCAGCTCCTGTTGTGGCCTGACGACTTCTGCCGCGCCCTGGTGTCCATGGGGTTTCGGGTGATCCGTTATGACAACCGCGACGTCGGCCTTTCAGGAAAAACGCAGGCACAACGCTCACAGCCATTGTGGCTGCTGATGTTGCGCGCCCAGCTTGGCTGGCAAACGCCGGTGCCTTATACCCTGGCGGACATGGCAACGGACGCGGCGCATCTGCTCGATCATTTACGCATTCCGCAGGCTCACGTACTGGGCGCTTCGATGGGGGGGATGATCGCCCAGGTGCTGGCCGCCGAATACCCGCAGCGCGTCGCCTCGTTATGCATCTTGTTTTCCAGCACCAATCAGCCGCTGTTGCCGCCGCCGGCGCCTTCGCTGCTGTGGTTGCTGGTGCGCCGGCCTGCCGCCGATATGACGCTGCAGCAGCGCCAGGAAGGGATGAAGGCCTTTCTGCGCGCGCTTGGCACCGCGACTTATCCACCGGAGGAGGCGGAGCTGGATGCCCTGGTGACGCGGTTGCTGAAGCGGGGTGTGGATCCGGCAGGCATGCAGCGGCAACTTTCCGCGTTGCTCGGCAGCGGCGATCTGCGGCGTTACAGCCGGCGCATCGCCGCGCCGACGCTGGTGATTCACGGCGATCGCGATCGGCTGGTGCGCAAGGCCGGCGGGGTGGCGATCGCCCGTGCGGTCGCCAACGCCAAGCTGCATATTATGCCGGGCATGGGGCATGACCTGCCCGCACCGTTGAGGCCGCAGCTGGCGGCGATGATCGCCCGCCATGCATTGGGATGAGAGGCCGGTTGGTTCGGTATTTTTGCTTTTTTAGTTACAACATACTAATGGTGGGTGGCCACCCGCCACTCTGTAGCCAAGGCGTTACCCGCAGGAAAGTGGACTATGGAACAGTGTCAGGTCAACCAGGGGAAAAAAGGGCGCGGCAGGGCCGCGCCAGGAGAGATTACAGGTAGCGGTTTTCCAAATGCTGACGGAAGTAGCGTGGGTTGAGCGCTTCACCGGTCGCGTTGGCGATCAGCGTCTCGGTTGGGAAACGGCTGCCGTGGCGCCAGATGTTGTGCTGCAGCCAGTGGAACAGCGGCTGCAGATTGCCGGCGGCGATATCCTCGCTCAGCGAAGGCAGGGCCTGGCGCACGCTGTGGAACAGCTGCGCGGCGTACATCGCGCCGAGGGTGTAAGTCGGGAAGTAGCCGAACGCGCCGTCTGTCCAGTGGATATCCTGCATGCAGCCGTTGCGATAGTTGCCGATGGTGTCGAGGCCGAGGTAAGCGTGCATCTTTTCATTCCACAATGCCGGAATGTCTTCCACTTCGACCTCGCCTTCGATCAACGCTTTTTCAATTTCGTAGCGCAGGATGACGTGGGCAGGATAGCTCACCTCGTCGGCGTCGACGCGGATCAGGCCCGGTTTAACGCGCTGGTTGAGGCGAATGAAGTTGGCTTCTTCCAGCGCCGGCTGTTCGCCAAATTGCGCGGTGACCAGCGGACGCAAGATTTTCAGGAATTCATTGCCGCGCGCCAGCTGCATTTCGAACAGCAGGCTCTGCGATTCGTGGATGGCGGTAGAGCGGGCCAGGGCGACCGGCTGGCCGAGCAGATCGCGCGGCAGGTTCTGTTCGTAACGGGCGTGGCCGGTTTCGTGCACGATACCGAGCAGCGCGGTCAAAAACTCTTTCTCGTTGTAGCGCGTGGTGATGCGTACATCTTCCGGCACGCCGCCGCAGAACGGGTGGGCGCTGACGTCGACACGGCCGTTGTCGAAGTTGAAACCGAGCAGTTTCATGACGCTCAGGCTCAGCTGACGCTGGGTGTCCACATTGAACGGGCCTTGTGGCGCCTGGCAGGGCTCATTAGCCTGTTTGGCCACCACGCGCTGCAGCAGATCCGGCAGCCAGGTTTTCAGATCGCCGAAGATGCGGTCGAGATCGCTGCTGCGCATGCCCGGTTCATACAGATTGAGCAGGGCGTCGTAACGGCTGGTGCCGGCCGCCTGCG
Source organism: Serratia bockelmannii (assembly GCF_008011855.1). Taxonomy (GTDB): domain Bacteria; phylum Pseudomonadota; class Gammaproteobacteria; order Enterobacterales; family Enterobacteriaceae; genus Serratia; species Serratia bockelmannii. The sequence continues at coordinate 363,158 of NZ_VOUX01000033.1, read as the reverse complement.
CACGGATCTGCGCCTCTTCCCGGCTGAGTTTGACCACTTCGCGCAGGTTCTCGGCGAAGCCGTCCCAGTCGTTGGCCGGGCGCTGGGCGCGCCAGGCGTGTTCGCAGCGCGCGCCGGCGAGCGATTTGGCTTCGACCAGCGACGCCGGTAGCAGCACCGCGTCTTCATACTGGCGGCGCATTTCGCGCAGGTTGGCGCGGTCGATCTCGTCCAGCGTCTCTTGCTGCGCGCGATCCAACAGCGCGCCGGTGCTTTCCGCTGTTAAAAGCTGGTGCTGCAGCACGCTCAGCTCGGCCAGTGCTTCGGAGCGCGCCTTGCTGCCGCCCGGCGGCATCATGGTTTGCATGTCCCAACCGGCGATGGCGGACAGGTGGCCGAAACGCGACAGACGGCTAAAAAGCGCGCGCAGGTGATCGTAAGCAGACGTGTTGGAATGTGCAGATGTCATTATTATTCGACTCCAATGAGAAGGGTCCGGCGGTATTACGCCAGATCGGCTTTTAAACTGAATGTCGGCTTCACCGGCCAACAGAAACGGAAACTGGCGCCGCCGAGCGAACTGCTCTCGACGAACACCTGTCCCTGGTAGGCGACGGCGATGGAATGGACGATGGCCAGCCCCAGTCCGCAGCCGCCGGTGGCGCGATCGCGGCTGGGATCGAGGCGAACGAAAGGCTCGAATACCCGCTCGCGCTCTTCCGGCGGGATACCCGGCCCGTCATCTTCGACCTGCAAACAGGCGAGGTCGCCGTCGAACCACAGACCCACGCGCAGACGCTGCTCGGAATAGCGCAGCGCGTTATTGACCAGGTTATCGAGCACGCGTTCCATCAGGCGCAGATCGACGCCGCCAAAGTCGCCGACGTGCGGGATATCGAGCTGGATGTCGCGTTCCTGATGAATAAGACGGATATCGTCGACCTTGTCCTCCAGCCACTTTGGCAGATCGATGGGTTCAATGTTTAGCGCAACCTGCGGCCGGTCCAGGCGGGCATAGGTCAGCAGCTCGTCGATCAGCGACTCCAACTGGCCGATATCGCGGTTCAGCGCCTGCTGTTCGCCTTCGGACAGGTTATCGCTCATCTCGAGCCGATAGCGCAGGCGCACCAGCGGCGTGCGCAGCTCGTGCGCGATGCCGTCGATCAGCTGTTTCTTGCTGGCGATCAGGGTGTTGACGTTGTCGGCCATCTGGTTGAACGCCACGCCGAGCCGGCTCAGGCTGGAAGTGGGATCGAAGTGGGTGCGTTCATCCAGATGCCCGGCACCGAGCCGCTGGGCGGCGTTTTCCAGTTTGAGCAGGTCTTGCCAGTGCGGCCGCATCCACAGAAACACCGGCAGCGCCAGCGACATGCCGATAAACACCAGCAACACCAGATCCAGCAGGCGCATCTGGTGCAGATAGAACAGATAAGGAATGGGGCCGACCACCAACACATAGTGGCTGCGCGGAATGCGCTGCATAAAGGTGTACTGATCGTCGAGGGCGATGATTTCACCCAGCCGCAGCCGCTTTTTCAGATCCTCGCTCAGTTCCTGTTTGCCGAGCGGTTCGATATGAAGCTTGAACGACAGATTGAGATCCAGCGTGGCGATAGTCTTGTTCCAGTCCTTCAGCGGGATTTCGCGCAGCTCGCTGCGCATCAGGTACAGCGAGCTTTTCATCAAATCGTCCATCGACTGGCGGCCTGCGCGCTCGGCGGTCACCTTGTACACCAGGCCGACCAGCATCGCCATCACCAGAAAACAGACGAACAGCAGCAGGAAGAACTGGACGAAAAGTTTTCTCATTGTTGCACCGAAGCCCAGGCGTTAGGGGCGAACAGATAGCCCTTGTTGCGCACCGTCTTGATACGGAAAGGCTCCAGCGCATTGTCGTACAGCTTACGACGCAGGCGGGAGATCGCCACGTCGATGCTGCGATCCATACCGTCGTAGCTCACGCCGCGCAGGTTTTGCAACAACGCCTCGCGATCCATGATCTGCCCGGCGTGGGTCGCCAGCTCCCACAGCAGATCGAAATCCGAGGTGGACAGGGTGATGGTTTCTTCGCCCAGCGTAACCTGACGGTTGACCGGATCGATGCACAGCAGCCCGAAATGCAGCGCGTTATGCTGGGTGAGCGGCTGAACCGACTCTTCTTTCGGCTGTTGGCTGTGTTGGCGCAGGTGCAAACGCAGGCGCGCCAGCAACACCGCCGGTGGCGTGGTTTTCAGGATATAGTCGTTGGCGCCCATCTCCAGCGACAGGATATGGTTCATGTCACTGTCGAGCGAAGTGAGCAGCACGATCGGGCCGGGGAAGGTAGGGCGCAGATCGCGGCACAGCGTCATGCCGTCTTTGCCGGGCAGCATGATGTCCAGCAGCACCAAATCGGGTTGCTCGCGCTCGATGCGCGCCTGCGCGCTGTCGCCACGCGGTTCGATCAGCACCTCGATGTCATGTTTGCCCAGATAGGCGGCGATCAGTTTGCCGACTTCAGGATCGTCTTCCACAAAAACAATTTTATGCATATGCCCGTGTTTTAATATAAAAAGCGGATTTGAGCATAGCGCGGCCCGCGACGTTGCGCCATGCGGATCTTGGCGTCAGCGCAGCGGCCGGCCGCCGTCGACGCCGTGGGTGCGGCCGGTGACGTAGCGGCTTTCCAGCAGGTAGTTCACCAGATTGACCACTTCACTTTCGCCGGGCGCGACCTTCATCAGCGATTTCGCCAGCGCCTGCTGGCGATAGGCTTCGTCGTCGCCCGGATTGAAGATGATCAGCGCCGGCGCGATGGCGTTGACCTTGACCTCCGGCGCCAGCTTGCGGGCAAACGAACGAGTCATATTGTCCAGCGCAGCCTTGCTGGCGGCGTAGGCGATATGCTTGTCGCTGCCTTTTTCCACCACGTAGTCGGTGAGATGGATAATGTCGGCGCCAGCCTGGCCCTGGCCGGTCAGACAGGATTCGAGCAGCTGGTTGAGCAAATAGGGCGTGTAAACGTGAATTTGCAGCATTGCTGCCATTACCTGTTCCGGCGGCACCTCCGGTGACTCGGCCTGCCAGGCGCTGGCGTTGTGGATCATCGCGCGCAGCTTGGGCGCCACTTGCCGCACCTGGTCGGCGAAACGGTAGATACCTTCATGTGTGGCAAAGTCGCCCTGAATGCAGCGGGCGCCCAAGGCCTGCAACTCGGCCATCGCCGGATATTCGCTGCGATAGGCGATAATGACCGGAACGCCGCGCTGGAGAAACGCTCTGGCGAGCGCCAGCCCTATGCGCCGCGCGCCGCCGGTAATCAGCACCGGGGCAGAGTTGGGGTGTTCCATTGATTAAAGCTCCTGGACAGACTGGCAAACAATAGGGGAATTATGCCATCATACGGCGGAAAGTCGTTAAAGCTTCGCATGATTATCCATTTCTGGATGTAAGATCCCCAATGCATTTCAGGTTGCCGTCCGGCGGCGGCTTGAAAGACCACGGGTTAACACTGGCCATGAGAGGAATGAGGGGATGAACAGCAATCACCTTGCATCCATCGCGCGCAGTGAGAAAATCTGTTTTGACTACATGGATTTTCTGTCCGCATCGTGCAGGAAGCACTGGCGCTTTGTTGATGCTATTTATGGTGTGATGCCGATCTTCGGCATGGTGTTGAAATCGCGCGTGACCACGTCACAAACGCGCAAAGAGCAGTTGAAAGAGCTGGCGCTGCAGGTGGTGTCAACGCAGGTTAGCGATGAAACCAATATCGTGCGCCTGATTGACCTGGCGCAGCAGCAGGGCCTGACGGTATTTGATATTCAGCTGCCCTATGCGCTGGAGGCGCAACAGCTGGCGGCCATTCAAAAAGAGTGCGCGGAAGGCATTGCGATCACCCTGGTGGGTGAGCGAATGACCGTCACCATTCCCCCTAAAAGCTGACCGGGAATCAACCCGGCCGCCCGTTCATGGTTAGGCAATTGACCTGCTGCGATCGCCTAACCATGAACGTGAAATTTCACGCCGCGTGACGCGTGCTGTCTAAAGTCGGGTCCCGGCATTGGGACCGGAACGCAGGGTGTAAATACTGTCTATATGTATTAACACCGCGTATTTCGGCGGATTCATCCCGTTTTTTTCTGCAAATGCCAGCGCCTCGTCAAACGGTTTGCCCGTCAGAAACAGTTCGGGTGTACCAACGAAGCGGTAGCCGTCCAGTGCCTCGCGGTCGATGACCACAACGGCCATTTTCGAGCCTTCCTTGATGTTTTGCAGCGTTTGGCCACCGGTATTTTCGTTGTAAATCAGTGTACGGTCATCATAGAGGCGCAGAGAACGCTTGGGGCCGATATCGGGCACGCCGCTCGGGCTGCTGGTTGCCTGCACTGGCAGCTGTTTAGCCAGCATCTTCTTCATCTCGTCATTCAATTCATTCATGGGCAGATTACCCCTCAGGTTGATGTGTCACTGTTAATGCACGGTGGCGGAATGGTGGGTAGCGGGCGCGCAGATGCTGGTTTCCGGCAGACGGTGCTCGCGCAGTAAGTGCAGGGTTTCAATCCTGAAGCGCAGCAGGTGCCGCTCAGCGATCTGCTGCATCTGTTCGCACAGCGACGAATCGGCCAAGAGTTGCTCGATAGCGACTCGGGCCCGATGAACATGCAGCTCGACGCCGCGCAGAGGCTTCTGCCGCAGGCGCAGATGGGTGATGTTGTTGAACGTGACGATCAGCGCGGCAAGGGCAGACTCGAAAATATTCAGCGCTTCAAATCTGGCGGTATAGTCCGCATTCAGCCAAGGCTTCTCGGCGATGATCGCCTGAGCCCCCTCCAGCGCCTGTTGATAGCTGGTCATCGCCTGGCGATCGTGCCGCTGATTAAACGCCGTGTTGCCCTCGGCGATCAGCGCCTCCCAGGCGGCAAACAAAGGTAATGCGTGCAGCAGTTTCTCAGCCATGAAATGCCTTCCATTTTAGCCTGTCTTCATCCGCCGCCTGACGCCTCTCGCCAGGGGGCACTCGCGTCTTACCATTAATCAATAAATGATAATGATAATTAATTGCATTTGAGATCGCAAGCGTGGCGCATGGCTGACTGTGCAAAGGGGGGGAGCGTGGTAGCAGGGAAAAGAGGAAGCAAAATGCGGCTGACGGGCAGCCGCATTGACGGGGCACTTTAGTGCAGCATAAACCAGCCGGCGGGCAGCGTGGCCACCAACAGCAGTAAGATACTGCCTTTTTCCAGGCGATTCAGCAGATTGATATCCTGATGGCCGCGGCGGGCGTACATGAACACCAACAGGCCCGGCGCATACAGCAGCACCGACATCAGCAGGTGCATCAGGCCGGAAGCGTACAGCAGCCATAAACCATAGACGCAGGCGCCGGTGGCGGCGAAGATCAGGCGTTTGTCGCGGCGGCGGTAAGCCACCTTGAACAGAAATGCGCCGACCAGGAAGTAAGGCACCAGGATCATTTCCGACGCGATGGTCAACAGCGAGTTGTAGTTGCTACCGGTCAGCCAGATCAGCACCAGCGCCAGCTGCACCGCGATGTTGGTCAGCCACAGCGAAGACGCTGGGGCGTGATGGCGGTTCTGCTTGCCGAACACGCGCGGAAACGCGCCGTGCTGTGCGGCCAGCAGCGGCACTTCCGCCGCCATGATGGTCCAGCTGAGGTAGGCGCCGCACACGGAGATGATAAGACCGGCGGCGATGATCACGTCTCCCCACGGGCCAATCAGTTCCACCATCAGCACCGCCATCGACGGATTGCGCATGTCGGCCAGTTCGCTGCGTGGCACCACGCCCAGCGACAGCAAGGTGACCATCAGGTACACCGCCAGCGCCGACAGCACTGCCAGCATGGTGGCGCGGCCCACGTCTTTCTTATTGCGGGCGCGAGCAGAAACCACCACGGCGCCTTCCACGCCGATAAACACCCACAGGGTGATCAGCATGGTGTCCTTGACCTGTTCCCACACCGGCTTGCCGAGGGCGATACCTTTGAAATCCAGCGTGAACACGTCCATTTTGAAGGCGATCGCCGCCAAAACGGCGAACATCCCCAATGGCAGCAGCTTGGCGAGGGTGGCCGCCAGGTTAATGCTGGCGGCAGTTTGCACGCCGCGCAGTACCAACGCGTGCACGATCCACAGCAGGGCGGATTCGGCGATCAGCGCCTGCCAGGTATTGCCGTCACCGAGAATCACGTTGCCGCCGCGATCGGTAAAAATACTCAGCGCCGCAAACACGATCACCAGATACGAGACGTTGGCGATCACGGCGCACAGCCAGTAACCCCAGGCGGAGCAGAAGCCCATCAGCTCGCCGAATCCTTCTTTGGCGTAGGTGAAGATGCCGCCGTCCAGATCCGGGCGCAGACGCGTAAGCAACAGCATGGCGAACGCCAAAAACAGAATGCCGACGCCGGTGATCCCCCAACCCAGCAGCAACGCGGCGGGGCTGGCGACCTGCGCCATGTTTTGCGGCAGACTGAACACGCCGGCGCCCAGCATCGAGCTGAGCACCAAAGCGGTTAGCGCGGTAAGACCGAGTTTTTTTTCCAATGACGGATCCTGAACGCAGAATAAACAACTGGAAGGGAACTGCTTGGCGGCAACAATGTGTTAACAACCACTGCGCGAATAGACAATAGCCCTAAAAATTGGCGCAAATTTTACGGAGGGATGATTAGAGATGCAATGATTGAATATGCGGAATTTACAAAAAACTATTCAACGTGCGATGAAAAAAGCGGCAATAAAAACGGGCAGCTCAAGGGCTGCCCGATGGTAAACCGAAAAGCGGGTTTTATTTGAACAGATCGGCGCTGACGGTCAGGTTGCCGCCGCTCTTGTTCTGCCACTGACGGGTAACGTGGTAGTACTTGGCGCCTTTCTCGGCCGCGCGTTTCGCCACTTCGGTGGAGACATCGGTCATGCTGTTGAAGTGGCCGGTGAAGGTGACGGAATCGAACGGCACCATCTGCGCGGCGGTCACGTTGTTCACTTCCTGGATCTTGGTGCCGTTAGGCAGCGTGACGGTATAGCGTTGGCCGGTAGAGGACTGGGTTTCGAAGAAACGGCCTACGTCGCGGCTTGGCGAACCGGAAGACGCGACGCCAGGGATTTCGACTTTCGCGGCAGCGGCGCCACCGGCGGCCAGCGCGGCGCGGCCGGCGTCAGAATCGGCCGGAATGGCATCCGGGCTCTGCACGCGGCGTTTTGGCGCATCGGCCTTATAGATGTAGGCGGTGACGAACTGGTTACCGCCGGAGTTGGCGTCAACCTGGCGCACGATGAAGAAGGATGCAGCGCCTTTTTTCTTCGCTTCTTTGGAGATGGCGTCGTTGATGTCCGGCTGGCTGCGGTAGAAACCGCTGACGCTCACGGTATCGTAAGGCTCCAGCAGATAGGCTTCCTCTTTAGGCAGTTCGTTCACGCCGTTAAATACGCGGTATTTTGGTGTTTTGCTCACTTCTGGCGCATCTTTATGATAAAGGTCTGCGGTGACGCGCCAGTTGCCGCCGTTGTTGCTGTTGTTGCTGTCCTGGATATAGAAGGAATCGGCACCCAGTTTGTCTGCACGGCGGGATACGGCGTCGACGGCTTCATTGATGGCATTGAAGCGGCCGGTAATCGTGATGCGATCAAACGGCTTCAGCGCCGCTGCTTTCTCAGGAGTTAACTCTTGCGCCGCATGAGCAGACAGCGCGGTGAGTGATAACAAGGCTGACGCGATGATCGTGGTCTTCAGCTTCATAAAAAATCCTTTCGCCTAGCGCATTAACGTTTATAACGTACTGAACTGTTTAAGTGTAATTCAGCCGTCGATTATTACATGTAATTCTGAAAACTGTCTCAGCATTTTATGTTATCCCGTGCGACAAATCGCTTACGGTGACGCGGGCCGCACGGATGGCGCCATCATCATAAGTTTCCATAATAACGGCCTTGGTGTCATTAATGTTAATTATTCACAAAATGATAACTTTTATGCTTTTCCGCCGCGCGTGGACATAATTCGTTACGTCGGGCGTAAACCTCTTGCCACGCAGAATACGCTGTTCTGTATGGGTTTTTTCACAGTAAATTGCGATTTGTCATATCACGCGCGGCGTTTTTATGTGAAAACAGAGCTGAATGCGTAAGCAATTATGGATCATCGACCTTATTTTCAGTAGGTTATAGTTGGCGTCTGAAATCAGTGCGGGCAAGTTAACGCCTGGCTCGCCGCTGGCGCCGTGCTATGGGCAGGAAAATAATAAACATCATCCAAGACAGGTGAGAAGGGAACATTATGCGTATTGGTGTACCAAGAGAGCGGTTGGCCAATGAAGCCCGGGTCGCAGCCACGCCGAAAACGGTGGAACAACTGCTGAAGCTGGGTTTTACCGTCGCGATTGAACGCGGGGCGGGCAAACTGGCCAGTTTTGAGGACGTCGCCTACGAAGCCGCCGGTGCGGCGCTGGTCGACGAAAGCGAAGTGTGGCAGTCGGATCTGATCCTGAAAGTCAACGCGCCGCAAGACGACGAGATCGCCTTGATGCGCGAAGGCAGCACGCTGGTCAGCTTTATCTGGCCGGCACAAAACCCCGAATTGATGGCCAAGCTGGCGGCGCGCAACGTCACCGCGCTGGCGATGGACTCGGTGCCGCGCATCTCGCGCGCCCAGTCGATGGATGCGCTGAGCTCGATGGCCAACATCGCCGGCTACCGCGCGATCGTCGAAGCGGCGCATGAGTTTGGCCGCTTCTTCACCGGCCAGATCACCGCCGCCGGCAAAGTGCCGCCGGCCAAGGTGATGATCATCGGTGCCGGCGTGGCCGGCCTGGCGGCGATCGGAGCCGCGGGCAGCCTCGGTGCCATCGTGCGCGCCTTCGACACCCGCCCGGAAGTGAAAGAGCAGGTGCAGAGCATGGGCGCGGAATTCCTCGAGCTGGATTTTGAAGAGGAAGCGGGCAGCGGCGACGGCTACGCCAAAGTGATGTCCGAAGCCTTTATCAAGGCCGAGATGGCGCTGTTCGCCGCGCAGGCGGCAGAGGTCGATATCATCGTCACCACCGCACTGATCCCAGGCAAACCGGCGCCGAAGCTCATCACCAAAGAGATGGTGGCGTCGATGAAGCCGGGCAGCGTGATCGTCGATCTGGCGGCGCAAACCGGCGGCAACTGCGAACTGACCGTGGCCGACACCATTACCGTGACCGACAACGGCGTGAAAATCATCGGCTATACCGACCTGCCGAGCCGCTTGCCGACCCAATCTTCGCAGCTGTACGGCACCAACCTGGTCAACCTGTTGAAGCTGCTATCGAAAGAGAAAAACGGCGAGATCGACATCGATTTCGACGATACGGTGATCCGCGGCGTTACCGTGGTGCGCAGCGGTGAAGTCACCTGGCCAGCGCCGCCAATCCAGGTCTCCGCCCAGCCGAAAGCGGCACCTGCCGCTGCACCGGTCGCCAAACCCGAAGCCAAACCGACCTCGCCGTGGCTGAAGTACGGCCTGATGGCCCTGGCGATCCTGCTGTTCGGCTGGCTGGCGGACGCGGCGCCGAAAGAGTTCTTATCGCACTTTACCGTGTTCGCGCTGGCCTGCGTGGTCGGTTACTACGTGGTCTGGAACGTCAGCCATGCGCTGCATACTCCGTTGATGTCGGTCACCAACGCGATATCAGGGATTATCGTGGTCGGTGCGCTGCTGCAAATTGGCCACGGCGGCTGGGTGAGTTTCCTCTCCTTTATCGCCGTGCTGATCGCCAGCATCAACATTTTTGGTGGATTCACCGTCACTCAGCGCATGCTGAAGATGTTCCGCAAGAACTAAGGGGTAACAAATGTCTGGAGGATTGGTTACAGCTGCATACATTGTTGCCGCTATTTTGTTTATTTTCAGCCTGGCGGGCCTGTCGCGTCATGAAACGTCGAAGCAGGGCAACCTGTTCGGCGTCGCCGGTATGGCGATCGCGCTGATCGCCACCATTCTGGGGCCGGATTCCGGCAACGTCGGCTGGATCATCATCGCCATGATCATCGGCGGTTCGATCGGCGTCTATCTGGCGAAGAAGGTCGAGATGACCGAAATGCCGGAACTGGTGGCGGTGCTGCACAGCTTCGTTGGCCTGGCCGCGGTGCTGGTCGGTTTCAATAGCTACCTGGATCACGGCGCGCCGATGGAACCGGTGATGGCGAATATCCATCTGACCGAAGTGTTCCTCGGCATCTTTATCGGTGCGGTGACCTTCACCGGGTCGATCGTCGCCTTCGGTAAGCTGCGCGGCATCATCTCTTCCAAGCCGCTGATGCTGCCGAATCGCCACAAGCTGAACCTGGCGGCGCTGGTGATCTCGTTCCTGCTGCTGGTGGCGTTCGTGCGCGCCGACAGCGTGGGCTGGCAGGTGGTGACGCTGCTGCTGATGACGGCGATCGCGCTGGCGTTCGGCTGGCATCTGGTTGCCTCGATCGGCGGCGCCGACATGCCGGTGGTGGTGTCGATGCTCAACTCTTACTCAGGGTGGGCCGCGGCCGCGGCGGGCTTCATGCTGAGCAACGATCTGCTGATCGTCACCGGCGCGCTGGTGGGCTCTTCGGGGGCTATCCTGTCTTACATCATGTGTAAGGCGATGAACCGTTCGTTTATCAGCGTGATCGCCGGCGGTTTCGGCAGTGACGGTTCATCCACCGGTGATGCCGAAGAGATGGGCGAATACCGTGAAACCACGGCGGAAGAGGTGGCCGAGCAGTTGAAGAACTCCACCTCGGTGATCATCACCCCTGGTTACGGCATGGCGGTGGCACAGGCGCAATATCCGGTGGCTGAAATCACCGAGAAACTGCGGGCGCGCGGCGTGAAGGTCCGTTTCGGTATTCACCCGGTCGCCGGGCGCTTGCCGGGCCACATGAACGTGCTGCTGGCGGAGGCGAAGGTACCGTACGATGTGGTGCTGGAGATGGATGAAATCAACGAAGATTTCCCGGATACCGACACCGTGCTGGTGATCGGCGCCAACGACACGGTGAACCCGGCGGCGCTGGAAGATCCGCGCAGCCCGATCGCTGGCATGCCGGTACTGGAAGTGTGGAAAGCGCAGAACGTGATCGCGTTCAAACGGTCGATGAACACCGGCTACGCCGGCGTGCAAAACCCGCTGTTCTTCAAGGAGAACACTCAGATGCTGTTTGGCGACGCCAAAGACAGCGTGGAAGCGATTCTGCGGGCGTTGCAGAAGTAAAATTGGGCAACCAAAGAAAAACGGGCCGCTTAGCGGCCCGTTTTTTATGCGCGAAGCTTAATCTTCGTCGTCGTGTTCGTCGTCTTCATCCGCTTCGATCGGGCAGTTGAAGTTTTCCGGTTTAATCACCAGCAGGTCGCATTTCAGATGATCGATCACATGTTCCGCGGTGTTGCCGATAAAGGCGGCTGAAATGCCGGTGCGGCCCAGGGTGCCCAGCACCACCACGCCGGCCTGCAGGTGTTCGGCCAGATCGGGGATCACCTCTTCCGGCAGGCCTTTTTCTACGTGGGTGAACTCTTCCTTAATGCAGAATTTCTGCCGCAGCGCCTTCATGGCGATCAGGTGCTGGCCGCGAATGGCGTCGTTGTAGACGCTCGGGTCGAAGTCGGGCAGTTCGATGGCGATGTTGATCGGCGTGACGGGATAGGCGCCGACCAGGTGAACCTCGGTCTGGTTGACGTTTTGCGCCAGTTCGACGGTTTCTTGCACCAGTTTGATATTGAGCGGGTCGTGATAGGGTTCTTCGCTGGCCAGGTTGACCGCCACCAGCGCTTTGCCGCCTTCCGGCCAGGGCTGGTCTTTCACCATCCACACCGGGCAAGGGCATTTGCGCAGCAGGTGCCAGTCGGTGGGGGTAAAGATCACCGACTCCAACCGGTCGTGCTGGTGCGCCATTTTCAGCAGCAGGTCATGTTGGCCAGAAAGCACTTCCTGAATGATGGCTTCGAAGGGGCGGTTATGCCAGACCACTTTGATTTCGATCGGCACGCCGTCGTTGAGATAGAAACGACACTGCTCGTTGATCCAGGCGGCGCGTTGGCTGATCACACCTTGCCGCATCGCCGTTCTTTCGTCCGGGGAGAGCAGGGTCGTCATTTCGTAAGAGAAGTCGTAAATGGGTAGGAAGGCTTTGATGCGCCCGCCGTTCCGTTTTACCAGGTACACGGCGCGGCGCAATGCCGGCTGATCGTCCTGATTGGGGTCAATAGCCACCAGAAGATTCTGATACTTCGCCATAGGGCCTCCTTACAGCTGAAATCAACAGTCTGTTAATTTACAGAGTAACCCAACATTGAAAAACAGAACAACAACAGAAGCGTGCCGGATCAACAATTTCGGTGAAATGTTGATCCGGCAGGGGAATTAGGCGTTGACGGTCACGTTGATACGTGGCGTGCCGGCCAGCACCGACAGGGCGTCGGCATTTTCGATGGTGATGTATTTGCCTTTCACGCTGAGGATTTCGCTTTTCTGGAAGCGGCCCAGCAGGCGGCTGATGGTTTCCACCGTCAGGCCGAGGTAGTTGCCGATGTCGCCGCGGGTCATGGTCAACCGGAACTCGCGTGGTGAGAAACCGCGCTCCGCGAAGCGGCGCGACAGGTTGTAAACGAACGCCGCCAGGCGCTCTTCGGCGTTTTTCTTCGACAGTAGCAGGATCATGTCCTGATCGCCTTTGATCTCGCCGCTCATCAGCCGCATGATCTGCTGACGCAGGTTGGGCATTTTGCCGGACAGATCGTCGAGGGTCTCGAACGGGATCTCGCACACCATCGAGGTTTCCAGCGCCTGGGCGAAGCTCGGGTGCTTCAGGCCGCCGATGGCATCGAAGCCCACCAGGTCACCCGCCAGGTGGAAACCGGTGATTTGCTCGTCGCCTTGCTCGGTGATGGTGTAGCTTTTGATGGTCCCGGAACGGATCGCGTACAGCGATTTCAGCTCGTCGCCGGCCTTGAACAGGGTCTGGCCTTTCTGGATGGGCTTTTTCCTCTCGATAATGTTGTCGAGCTGGTCCAGCTCGTGAGCATTAAGGGTGAAAGGAATGCACAGCTGGCTGATGCTGCAGTCCTGGCAATGGATCGCACAACCACCAGACTGGATACGACGAATCACGCGTTTTTCCGGGATCATAGATTACGCTCATTCAATAATTGATATGAGTCAATTTTAACATCTTTTGCTGCAGCTGATAAGGGTGGCATTAGCATGAATAGGGGTATTGTGTGCGAATTTTGCGCACACATGCCGCCGATTATTCTGTATGGGACTGAAGTTATGAGTATTATTTGTGACTTATGCGTTTTATTCACACAAGCTATTAATAGTACCCAAGTGGTCACGCGCGCGGCGTAGAGCAATGTGTTTTATTAAGCAGCGCCAAACAATGGCGCTGGATAGGTGGCTACAGCAAATTTTTCGGCAGGTAGCCTTCGTGCTGCAGCAGCCACTGCTTGCGTTGTACGCCGCCGGCATAGCCGGTCAGCGCGCCCTGCGAACCGATCACTCGGTGGCAGGGCACCACGATGCTGATCGGATTTGAACCGTTGGCCATGCCGACCGCGCGCGAGGCGGTCGGACGGCCGATGCGTTGCGCCAGTTGGCCGTAGGTCAGGATCTCGCCGCAGGGGATTTGGCGCAGATGTTGCCACACGGTGCGTTGGAACTCGGTGCCGGCAGTCATCACCGGCAACCGATCGATAATGCTCAGTTCACCGGCGAAATAGCGCTGCATGGCGTCGGTCAGCCCGCTGGGATCGCGCTGTTCGCGCAGGGTGAAGCGATCGGCGCGGTAGTGGGTATTCAGCAGCTTCATGAGGCGCGCTTCGTGATCGGTCCAGTCAATCGCCCGCAGGCGCCCCTGTTCATCGGCAATCAGCACCAGTTCACCCACCGGCGTAGCGGTACGATCAATCAAAAAAGTCTGCATCTGGATCACTCCTCGGTTTAGTGTGGGGATTATCGCATGAAACGGAGGGAGACGATGGCGGATTTCGGACATGTTGATGGGCAACCGCAGGGTTACCCAAATAGGCGGCTCAGGGGAAGCCAGGGAGGCATTGTTCGACGAATTTGTAAAATAAATTTATAAGTTATCAAGACAAGTTGTTTCTTGTTTATTATTTCATCAAGCATTGACACATTGGGGTTACTTATAGCTGATGGTCACACGCTTTAAATGGGGATTGTTATTCACCATTTCACTGGTGACGGCAGAGACTAATTCTTTTGGCATCTCTTTTAACGAAGAAGAAATATACCCGTTCTGATATTCCGTCACTTTGCCGAAACAGTTGGAGATAAGCTGTTCATCCTGATGTGTGATGGCGCAGGTTGGCGTAGTAATGGCGCCGGTGAAGCGCACGACGCCGGAGGCGACCTGGTTTCCGGAAAGCGGTTTTGCTTGCAGAGCGAAGGGCAGAATGACCAATGCGCTTAATACGGCTAAGTAATGGTTCATACGCTGTTCCTCTTAGAGTAAAGAATGCTGCCAATTAAAAACAAGCATGCTTGTTTTCATTAAATAAGCTATTTCGTGTGGCGAAATAAAAACGAATGGGCAAAATTCCTACTGCCTTCATCCAATGGATTTGATAATAGGGAGGTAGGGTGAGCAAAACCATGATTTGGATCATAGTGAAGACCGGTTAATGGTTTCCGGTGCGAGCAGGGTAAAAGGCTGTGATCGTTCTCTCAGGAAAGCGGGGAATGGCGGGATGTTTTCGCCCCCGTGGTGTAACGGCAGGAACCGGGGGCGAGAGCGGGCTTACAGCATGCCACTGCTGCCGCAGATGCGGATCTTTTCCGCCACCACTTCTTTCATCGCCAGCTTGCCGGGGACGATGTATTTGCGCGGATCGTTAGCATCCGGGTGCTGCGAAAAGTAGCTTTTTACCGCATCGGCGAAGGCGATTTTCAGTTCGGTAGCGACGTTGACTTTGCAGACGCCGAGCGAAATCGCGCGCTTGACCATCGCTTCCGGAATGCCGGAGGCGCCGTGCAGCACCAGGGGCACGTCCACCTGTTCGCGGATCAGCGCCAGGCGCTCGAAGTCCAGCTTCGGCTCACCGTGATACAGGCCGTGGGCGGAACCGATCGCCACCGCCAGCGAATCGATGCCGGTGGCGGCGACAAACTCGCGTGCCGCCATCGGGTCGGTATAGAAGCTGTCCGCGGTATCGACGATCAGATCGTCTTCCTGCCCGCCCAGGCGGCCCAGCTCCGCCTCCACGCTGGCGCCATAGCGGTGGCACAGGGCCACTGCGGCGGCCACCTTGGCGATGTTCTGCTCGAACGGCAGATGGGAACCGTCGATCATCACCGAGCGGATACCACTTTTCACCTTGTGCTCGATGTCGTCCAGCTCTTCGTGATGATCCAGATGCAGCGCCAGCGGCAAATCGTAGCGGTGCGCGGCCGATTGGCAAATGCCGATCAGGTAGTCGGTGCCGGCGTAGCTGAAGGTGCCGGGCGTGCCGGCCATGATCACCGGTGAGCGCAGCTCGGCGGCGGTCTCCGCCACCACCTGCACGGTTTCCAGATTGTGGACGTTAAACGCCGGAACGGCGTAACCCTGGCGCTGTGCCTTGAGCAGCATTTCTCGATTGGCTATCAGATACATGGGATCTCCTTACAACTCAGGGGAGGGAAAACGGTAAATCGTCACGCCTTTCACCACCCGGTTGACCTCGCCGGTCGGGCAAGGGTTGTCCGGGGTCAGCCCCAGCGCCAGCGAACTCTCGAAGGCCAGCATCTGGGTGAACAGCAGATACGGGAACAGCAGCCAGATATCGTCAGCCGCGTCGTGCATATTCAGCAGAGCGTCGGACAGGGGTTGGCGTTCGCCGGTCAATCCGACCAACTGCATCGCCAGCCCGTCGCGCTGCAGCTCGTTCCACAGATCGCGGTCATACTGGCGGGCGTAGTCGTCGTGGGAGAACATCAGCACCACCAACGTCTGGCCGTCGACCATGAATTTCGGGCCGTGGCGCAGGCCGAGCGGCGAGTCGTAGCGTGTAACGATGCGGCCGGCGGTCAGCTCCAGCATCTTAAGTGAGGCCTCTTCGGCGAGGCCGGTAAAGCAGCTGCCGCCGAGGGTGATGTAGCGGCGGAAGCCGCTGGCGGCCAGCGCTTTCACCTGCGCCTGCAGCGTTTCACGCAGTTCTCGGCAGCGCTGCACCATGGCACTCAGCGGTGCCTGGGCGGCCTCGAGCGACGTTGGGCCGAGCAGCAGCGCGGCGCTCAGCATCATGCAGCTGAAGCTGGAGGTCATGGCGAAGCTCTGATCGTTGGAACCTTGCGGCATCACCAACGAACAGACGTTGTCACGCCGATGCGCGTACTGCGCCAGCCGGCTGTCCGGGTTGCACACTAGCATCAGGTGATAGCTTTCCGGCAGCAGCTGGTCGGCCAGCTCCACCGTCGCCACGCTTTCGGGGCTGTTGCCCGAGCGGGCGAAAGAGACCAGCAGCGTCGGCCGATCAGGGTCGAGATACTGCAGCGGGTTGGCGACGATATCGGTGGTGCCGTAGGCTACCACGTCGCGGCCGGTGCGTTCGCGCAGCCAGGGCGCCAGGGCACGGCCGGCAAATGCCGAACTGCCGGCGCCGCACAGCACGATCTGCAGGCGCGGATTGGCCAGCAGCGGCGCCAGGAACGGCTGCCACTGCGCCTGTTGATCCTGCAGCTGCCGGTGCAGCGCTGCCCACAGATCCGGCTGTTGCCAAATTTCTGCGGCGGTGTGCCAGGCGTTGCGCTGCTTCAGCCAATCCGCCTCGTAAGAGAAATACGCGTTCATGATGACAGCTCCTTAAAAAGCCTCGGTTAACGGTCGGCGATAATCACGTCGATCCCTAAATGGTGCAGCGCCTGCAGGTAGTGCGCCGGAATGCGGCTGTCGGTGACCAGACGGTGGATCTGACCGATTTCGCGGATCATGCAAAAACTGGTGCGGCCGAATTTGCTGGCGTCGGCGATGGCGATCACTTCACGCGCCACCTCGCACATCACGCGGTTCAGCTGCGCTTCGCCCGGATCCGGCGTGGTGATGCCGCTCGTGAGATCGAAACCGTCGACGCCGAGAAACAGCTTGTCGAACCGGTATTGGCGCAGCTGCTGTTCGGCGGCAGGGCCGTAAAGCGACCAGGCTTTGCGGCGCACGCTGCCCCCGACCACCATCAGATCGATCTGCTCGTTGCTGGCTAATTCGAAGGCGATGTTGAGCGCGTTGGTCATCACCACCAGATCCTTTTTCCCCGCCAACTGCGGCGCCATCTGGCTGGTGGTGGAGCCGGAGTCGAGGATGACGGCATCGCCGTCTTCAATCAGCGCCGCGGCCGCACAGGCGATGACGTGTTTTACGTCGCGATTGAGGCGGCCCTTGTCCTGCAATGGGCGGTCGAAGGCGAACTGTTTGTTCAACATAGCGCCGCCGTAGGCGCGCACCGCGCAGCCGTGTTTTTCCAGCTGGCGCAGATCGCTGCGGATGGTGACGCTGGACACCGAAAACTGCTGGCTGAGCTGCTCCACGCGCACCGTGCCCTCGCGGCACAGCTGGTCGATAATTAATTCCCGGCGTTTTGCGGTATTGATCATTAACGCAGACTCCTGATTTACCTGTAGCCGTGCCCGACCGCGGCTTAATAAGCCGCAGCGATACCGACCGGAGCGCTTTCAGTTGTTCGTGGCGAATTACAGCAAACGAAACACTGAAATGCAATCGATTAATTTTAAAATATCTATATCTATCAGATGGTTATATTTAATTTTGCTTTCAGTTTAATGCCAACCGAAAGCGGTGTTAACGCAAAGTGAAAACGGCAAATTCGTTATTTTTCAGTCGCCAATTCCCGGCATTTAATTATTCAGCCCGTCGAGGCCGAAAGCCGCAACGATCGCTCGACAACCGCCAGGCTTTCACTGTTTTTTTATGCCGGCGCGCGTAAAAGCGCCGCGCCGCGTACGCCGCTGCTGTCACCGTGCACCGGCGGGAACACCGCCGCCGGTTCCACGCCCGGCAGCAGCCAGCGCCGCATCACCGGCGGCAACAGCCGGTAAAGCTCGCCGACGTTGGACAATCCACCGCCCAGCACGAAGGCATCAACATCCAGCAACAGCTGTAAGCCGGCCAGCGCGCTGGCCAGAATGTCGACGTAAATCGTCATCAGCCGATGCGCGAGCGCATCACCGGCACGATAGCTGGCGACCAGCGCTGGCACGTCGGCGGCCGGATGGGCGAAATGGCGGCTCAGCGCCAGCAGTCCGCTGCCGGAGACGTAGCGCTCAAAGCAGCCGGTCAGCCCACAGTTGCAGCCGAACAGCGGCAGATCGTAACGCTGCGCCAACTGGGCCGAGATCGGCATATGGCCCCATTCACCCGCCACGCCGCTGCGTCCCTTATGCAGTTGCCGGTTCACCACCAGGCCACCGCCGGCGCCGGTGCCGATGATGGCGCCGAACACCAGCGGCAGGTGTGCGGTTTGCGGCGTACTGGCTTCCGACAGCGCGAAACAGCGGCAATCGTTCTCGATGGCGATCGGCCGCGCCAGCGCCCGCGTTAAATCATCCGCCAGGCAATGCCCGGTCAGGCAGGGCACGTTGACCGCCAGCTGGCGGCGGCTGACGGGATCGGTGATCCCCGGTAAACCGATGCCGATGCTGCCGCGCGTATGCAGTTCGCGATCCGCCTGCTCGACCAGCCCGGCGATGCAGGCCACGAATTCGCCGTAATCTCTGGTAGGGGTGCGCACCCGCTGGATCAACACCTGATTGAGCCGGCGATCGTAAGCGGCCATTTCAATCTTGGTGCCGCCGATGTCGAAGCCGTAACGCATCTCTGTCGTGGCCATGCTTCAGGCTCCGTTCAGGGCGATCACCGCCGCTTCACGGCGTGCGCGTTCGGCGGCGAACACCATCAGGTGGCTCTCCAGCGCTTCGGCCGGGCCGGCCAGCACCTGGCTCGGATCGTTGGCGCGAATGGCCGCGATAAAGTGCTGCATCAGGTAGTAGTCGCCGCCGCCGTGGCCACCCATCGCGTGCAGATCCTGGCCGGCGTCGGTGTCGTAATGCGTTTCGCCGTCGTCGAGGAACGAGGTGATGCGGATATGGCGGCCGTCGCCTTCCAGGCAGCCGCGGCTGCCGAAGATGCGGGTGTGGCGATCTTCGTGGCGAGTGAAGGCCGTCATGGTGAACGACGCAGTGCGGCCGCCGGCGAACTGCATGTTGACCACCTGATGGTCGACCACGTTATTGTCGCAGCGGTAGACGCAGCGGCCGTAGGGCCCGTCGCGCAGCGCCGCCCGCAGCGTCGTCTGGTCGGGTTCCGGCGTCAGCACCCGCAGAAAACCGGGCGTGGCCTTGTGGTCGTCGCCCAGATAGATGCGTTTGGCGGAATAGGGACAGGCTGCCTCCACCGCACAATCCAGGCAGTTGTCCGCCGCGCCGGCCGGTTGGTTTTCCTGGTGGAAGTGGTGCAGGTTGCCGAAGGAGCTGACCTGTTCGCAGGGCTGTTCCATCACGTAGCGGATCCAGTCGATGTCGTGGCAGGATTTCTGCAACAGCATAAACGCGGCCTGTTGATCGTTGCGCCAGTTGCCGCGCACGAAGGAGTGCGCCTGATGCCAGTAGCCAACCGGTTCTAAGTGTTGCAGGCTGACGATGTCGCCGATCGCGCCATCGCGCAGCAGCTGTTTGAGCTTTTGGGTATAGCGGGTATAGCGCAGTACGTGGCCGACTGAGAAGATCAGCTTTTGGCGCACGACCTCGGCGACGATGGCCCGGCACTCGTCGGCGTCCGGCGACAGCGGTTTTTCCAGCAGCATGGCGTAGCCCTGACGGGCGAAGGCCAGCGCCGGCTCTAGGTGCATCTGATCCTGAGTGCAGATCAGCACCGCGTCGGCCAGCTTGCCGGCGTCGGCGGCCTGGCGCCAGTCGGTGAAGACGTTTTCCGGCGCGATGGCGTGCTGCACCACGAACGGCTCGCGGTAGGCATCGCGCGGTTCCGCCACCGCCACCACCTGCATCAAATCGGGGTGCGCCAGCGCATAGCGCGAGTAGATTTCACCGCGCGCACCGGCGCCGACGACCAGCACCCGCACCGGGCGCTGGGCAACGTTGTTGGGTTGTGTTGACGACATTGCTGATACTCCGCTGTTGTTATTTGAGGTTTTGGCCGCTGAGCTCGTCGAACAAATGCGCGCGCGCCAGATCGAATGCCAGATGAATGCTTTCGCCGAGGCGCGGCTCCCAGTCCGGCAGCGACGCCATGCGCAGCACGAAGCGCAGGTCAGCCAGTTCGCAGTGCAGCAACTCTTCGTTGCCCATGCGCTCGATGGTGACGATCTGCGCCGGGAAACAGTTGGCGCTGCCGGGCGCACACAGCCGCAGGGACTCCGGCCGGATGCCGAGACACACCCGCGCATGCGGGTAGTCGGCCAACTGCCGTTGCAGCGCCGGCGGCAGATCGAGCTGGTGCTGCAGGCCGATACGCAGCCGCACCGTTTGGCCGTCGCGCACGATCGCCAGATCGTGCAAATTCATCGACGGGCTGCCGATAAACTCGGCGACGAAACGGTTGGCGGGGTGGTGGTACAGATTGATCGGTTTATCCACCTGCATGATGGCGCCGCGATTCATCACGCAAATGCGATCGCCCATGGTCATCGCTTCGACCTGATCGTGGGTGACGTACACCATGGTGGCGGCGGCGCCTTCCTGCTTCAGCTGGTTGTGCAGTTCGATCAGCTGTACGCGCATCGACACTCGCAGCTTTGCGTCGAGGTTGGACAGCGGCTCATCGAACAGGAACACCTTGGGCTTGCGCACGATGGCTCGGCCGACCGCCACCCGCTGGCACTGGCCGCCGGAAAGCTGGCCCGGCTTGCGCTGCAGCAGGTTGGTGATCTCCAGTTTTTCCGCCGCGTCGCGCACCCGGCGGTCGATCTCGGCCTTGCTCTCTTTGCCGATCAGGCCGAACGCCATGTTCTTGTACACCGTCATGTGCGGGTACAGCGCATAGTTCTGGAACACCATGGCGATGCCGCGATCCTTCGGCATGCTGTCGTTGACGCAGCGATCGTGGATCAGGATCTGCCCCTCGCTGACGCTCTCCAGCCCGGCGATCATCCGCAGCAGGGTAGACTTAGCGCAGCCGGACGGGCCGACGAACACCATAAATTCCCCGTCTTCAATTTCCAGATCGACGCCGTGCAGCGCGTGGAAACCGTTGGGGTAGACTTTTTTAACGCTGTTTAACTGAATTCCGGCCATGTCGTTTACCTTGTCTGCGCGTTAGCCTTTCACCCCGGCGCTGGCGATGCCCTGGATGAAATAGCGTTGGAAAATAATGAACAGCATCAACATCGGGATCACCGCCATCAGCGCCCCGGCCATCAGCAACGGGTATTCCACCCCGGCGCGGCTGGAGAGCGAGGCGAGGCCAACCGGCAGCGTCAGCTTCTCGGTGGTGGTATTGACGATCAGCGGCCACATCAGGTTGTTCCAGCTCCACAGGCCATTGATGATGACGCAGGCGATAATGCCTGGCCGGATCAGCGGCAGCATGATGCGCCAGAAGATGGCGAAGTAGCTGTAGCCGTCGATCAAAGCCGCTTCTTCCATTTCCTTCGGTACCGCCAGGAAGAACTGGCGCAGCAGGAAGGTGGCGTAAACGCTGAAAATGCCCGGCAGCACCAACCCGGTGATGCTGTTGACCAGCCCCAGCTTCTGTACCACCAGGAATTGCGGGATCAGAAATGCCTGACCGGGCACCATCAGGATCGACACGCATACCAGAAACACCGCGTCACGGCCGCGAAAATGCAGGCGCGAGAAGCCATAGGCGGCAAGGGTAGCGATCGCCATCTGCAGGGTGACGGTGAAGAAAGTCGCCAGCAGCGAGTTGAGGTAAAAGCCGGCGAACGGGATTTCGTGCATCACCCGACCGTAGGCCTGCAGGCTAGGGTGCGCCGGCAGCAGCGTCAGCGGGATCTGAATGCTCTCGGCCTGGGTTTTCAGCGAGGTCACCAGCATCCAGATAAAGGGCACCACCGAGGCCAGCGCCGCCAGCCCCATAAACAGGTACACCAGCGTTTTCTTGCTTGCGTTCATGTGCAGCTCCTCAGCTGACTTTCAGGCGCTTGCCGATCGCCATTTGAATCAGGGTGATCACCAGCGTGACGGCGAACAGCACCACGGTGATGGCGGAAGCGTAGCCTTTTTCCTGCAGGTAAAACGCGTACTTGTAGAACAGGTTGGTGACGGTCATCACGTCGTTTTCCACCAGCGCGCGGTCGAACATCAGGAACACCACGTCGAAGATTTGCAGGATCTCGATAAAGCTCATCACCGACACGAAAAACAGCGTCGGCACCATCATCGGCAACGTGATACAGAAGAAGCGGCGCAGGGTGCCGATGCCGTCGATATCCGCCGCCTCGTACAGCTGGCGCGGAATGCTCTGCAGCCCGGCCAGCAAAATGATGATCTTCAGCGCCAGCGACGACCAGATGATGATGATGGACACGCTGATGCGCACCACGTCCGGATCGGACAGCCAGGCGACCGGCGCAATGTGCAGCAGGCCCAGCGCCTGGTTGATCAGGCCGAAATCCTTGTTGAACAGCCATTGCCACACCATGGCCACCGCCGCAGGCATGGTGACCGCCGGCAGGAACAGCAGGGTGCGCAGCAGGCCTTTGCCACGGATGTTCTGATTGAGGCCGATCGCCAGCAGCAGCGACAGGCTCAGGCTGATCGGTACGCACACCACCACGTAGAACAAGGTGTTGGCGGCGGCGGTGTAGAAGTCGTCGTCTTCGAACAGGTTGAGATAGTTATCGACGCTGATGCTGCTCCAGCGCATGAACTGGTTCAGATCGGTAAAGCTGTAAAAAATGTTTTGCAAAAAGGGGATCAGGTAAAACACCGTCACCCCCAACAACAGCGGCAGGATCATCACCCAGCCCCAGAAGCGTTCGGCGCGTTCGAGCCGATTGAGCGCGGGGCGGGCGGTGCGCCGGGATGGTTTCAGGGTGACCGTAGCCGTTTCTGCCAGCGACATGTTGCCATTCCTCACCTATGACGTTCATCGTGGGTCCACCGCGGCGCGCGCTCGGGGCTGCGCGCCGCGGCGGGGCGATTACTGCTCCATGACGCGCGCGATCTTCTTGACCGATTTGTCCATTTCCTGCTTAGCGTCCGCGCCCATAAAGATCTTCTTCAGGCTGGCGATCCACATGTTCTGCCACTTCGGCGTATTGGTGCCGGCGGTGGGGTAAGCCTGGGTCACTTCAAGGGTCTGGATATAAGGCGAAACGTCGACTTTCTGAATCTGCTGCGCCCAGACCTTGGCCGCCGTCTTGTTGGCCGGGATCACCACCTTGGCCAGCTCAGCCTGTGAGGCTTCGCTGCTCATGAAGGCAATATATTTCCAGGCGGCCTGCTTATGGGCGCTTTTGGCCGACATGGCGAAGGCCAGGCTGTGCGCCACGCCGGACTGCCGTTCAATTTTGGGCATCATCACCACGCCGATGTGGTCGTTGATCAGCGGGTTATTGGCGAACGGTGCCGCCAGCCAGGAACCGGCATAGACCATCGCCGCGCGGTTGGACTGGAAGATGTTCTCGGTTTTGACTTCGCTCATCTGCTGGGCGCTTGGCATCAGGCCGTCTTTCATCATGCCCTGCAGCTGCTGGTAGACCCAGAGGGATTTGTCGTTGGCGATGTCGGTGGGCTGGCCGTCTTTCGGCACGATGTGATTGCCGTTTTGGAACAGCAGGTTCATGTAGCTGTCCTGACCGTCGATGCTGAGATCCATCACCAGCGGGAAGGCCGTGCCTTTCAGCCCGTTTTTCAGCGCGGTAGCCTTGCTTTGCAGGTCGTCCCAGCTCCAGTCGCTGGTGGGGTAGCTGACGCCGGCCTGATCGAACAGTTTTTTGTTGTACCACACGGCGATGGAATCGACGTCGCGCGGGATGGCCATCTGCTGGCCGTCGTACTGGTAGGCTTTCACCGAGCTGGCGACCACGTCGTCCAGCTTAAGGCCGCTGTCTTTAATATAGGGTGCCAGCGGCTCCATAATGCCGTTTTTGGCGTACTGCACAAAATAAGGCATATTGATCCAGAATATATCCGGCGCCACGCCGCCGGCGGCTGCGGAATCTAATTTAACGAAATATTGTGCCGAGGGGGTTAATTCTATTTCTATTTTTATATCGGGGTTGGCCTGTTCAAAGCGATTGGCAATCTCCTGTTCGGCGGGTAATTGGTTTCTGTCCCAAACGGCATAGCGTAATGTTATTTTATCTGCGGCGTGGAGCAGCGTGGGTAATAATATTGCACTGGCAAGAATAGAGTGCGCCAGCAGGCGGCCGGTATTTTTTATTGGTGACATTGCTTTCCCCTCGGTGAGCGACGAATAGCGTTTTTCGCAACGTAAATTCTTTCTATCCCTTAACTTTCAATGTGTCAATACACCCCCGGATGCCCAAAAAAGGGGCGTGAATGTTTCATTGTTGTTAAAATCGAAAGGCTTTGGTGGCCAAGTGAAAGGTGTGTTTATTCACAATTCGTTAACCTTTTGGCGGGTTTTTTCCCCGGCGGCGCGGCATTTAGCGGCCTTCGCAGGCATAGGAATAACTGATAACCCTTGCACCATAATGGGGATTAAAAACATTTTTATTGTGCAAGCTACAGCTTCTTTCATTTTTGTGATGCAAATAAACAAAAAAATCTTGCTGTGGCTGTCAGAGGAGGGTGCAGGAACGTTTTTTATTGCCGGCTATTGTTTGTGACGATAAAAGACGCTAGCCTGAATTCCACAACACTTATTTATCCAAAATAAAGAGGGCAGAATATCATGCGCCTGTCTCTGATATTTACTCATTGCCTGGAGAAAGTATTTCATCGCCAAAATATGTCGCCCGTTGCCGTGGAAAATCGGCTGAGCGGGTTAAATAACGAAGTGCTTTCCTGGCAGGCAGTGTACTGTTTGCAAACCCCGGGCAACGAGACTCGCCATGAGCTCTGTTATCAACTTGACGGACCGCTGGCGGAGTATATCAGCGTGCGTCAGGTGCAATCGGTGCCGAGCGGTTTTCCCTGTTATCGCGAGACCGATGAGAATTACCTGACGACCGAGCCGGGCTTATTTCCCGATCCGCTGATGCCGCTGCCGCAACGGCGTTTTTTTGCCGCCTGCCGCTATTATGGCAGCCTGTGGCTGACCTTGACGCCGCCGGCCGACGCGCAACTGGCTGGCGACTTTCCGTTGACCCTGCGGCTGCGGGATGCCCAGAGCGGCGAGGCGCTGGCCGAGGCCACGCTGACGCTGCATCTGGTGCCGGCGGCGTTGCCGCCGCAAACGCTGTTGCACACCGAGTGGTTGCACACCGACTGCCTGGCGGATTACTACCGTCTGGCGGTGTTCAGCCCGGATTACTGGCGCGCGGTGCGCAACTTTGTGCGCTGTGCGGTGCAGGCCGGGGTTAATATGCTGCTGACGCCGCTGTTTACGCCGCCGCTGGATACCGCCGTCGGCGGTGAACGCACCACGGTGCAGTTGGTGAGGGTGTCGCGTTCGGCGCAGGGGTATGACTTCGATTTCAGCCGCCTGGCGCAGTGGATAGCGTTGGCGCAGGAAGAGGGCATCGAGCACTTCGAAATCGCGCCGCTGTTTACCCAATGGGGCGCGGCACATGCGCCGAAGATCGTGGTGGAGGAGCAGGGCGAGGCGCGACCGCTTTTCGGCTGGCACACCGATGCGCAGGGCGAAGCGTACCAGCGTTTTCTGCAGGCGCTGCTGCCGGCGTTGACCGCCTGGTTCCGCGAACGGGGGCTGGAACGGCAGGTGTGGTTCCATGTTTCCGATGAACCGACGCTGGACAACCTGGCGGCCTACCAGCGCGCCAGCGCCGCGCTACGCCCATTGCTGGATGGCTTTCGCACCTTCGATGCGCTGTCGGATTTCGCTTTCTATCAGCGAGGCCTGGTGGAAATCCCGGTCGCTGCCACCGATCATATCGAACCCTTTATCGAACACCGGGTGCCTGGCCTGTGGGCCTATTATTGCTGCGTACAGAAGACCGAGGTCGCCAACCGGTTCTTCGCCCAGCCTTCGGCGCGCAACCGCATATTGGGCGTGCAGCTCTATCTGTATCGCATCGCCGGCTTCCTGCATTGGGGATTCAACTTCTATAACAGCGCCCATTCGCGCGAACGCATCAACCCTTATGCCGTGACCGACAGCGGCCATGCGTTTCCTTCCGGCGACCCGTTCGTGGTCTATCCGGGCGAGGATCTGCAGCCGGTGGAATCGCTGCGTCTGCGGGTGCTGCACCAGGGGCTACAGGATATGCGCGCGCTGCAGCTGTTGGAGAGTTTGACCGACAGGGCGACGGTGGAGGGGCTGATCGAACGCGAACTGGGCATGCGCATCACCTTCAAGCGTTATCCGCACCAGGCCGGGCCGCTGCTGCGCCTGCGAGAAGCGGTGAACCGCCGCATCGAAGCGTTGTTGGCGCCGATGTGAGGGCAAGTGGGGGCGAAAATGCGTCTTTCGCTCCCAAATCGCCATTACTTTGCTATACCTGATAGTCGATGGATTCATTTTATTGTCATGTAACTGACACGTCAGAGTCACGGCTCTGGCTTAAGTTTGCAGCGACTACGTCAGGAGATAACGCGATGTTCAGCCTGGATTCTCTGTTGCAAGATGCATTTCCACACCGCAATACCCCTGCCTGGCAGCGCAGCCTGCTAAGAACCCTTCTCTTCGAAAAAGAATTCAAACAGTTCGCTGCCGACTATCCCCACCTGAAAGGGCTCGATCTGATCGAGCAGGTGGTGGACTACTTCAACCTCAGCTGCGAGCTGGTGGACGGCGATCTGGAAAACATCCCGAGCCAGGGGCCGGTGGTGCTCGTGGCCAATCACCCGATCGGGTCGCTCGACGGCCTGGTGCTGCTGCGTGCCGTCGCGGCGGTACGTCCGGATGTGAAAGTGGTGGCCAGCCAGCTGCTGACCTACATCGAGCCGCTGCGCAACCTGTTCGTGCCGGTGGATAACGTCGCTTATAAAACCAGCCGCAAACAGATTGAAGGGATGCAGCAGCAACTGGACAATCAGGGCGCGCTGATCCTGTTCCCGGCTGGCGAAGTGTCGCGCATGAGCCCGAAAGGCATCCGCGATGGCCACTGGCATACCGGCTTTCTGCGCCTGGCCGCCAAGGCGCGCGCGCCGATCGTGCCAATCCACATCAGCGCGCGCAACAGCAACCTGTTCTACTTTACCTCGCTGGTTTATCGGCCGCTGTCGACGCTGCTGCTGGTGCGTGAAATGTTCCAGCAGCGGGGCGGGCGCATCAAGATCCGCGTCGGCGGCCGTGTGCCGTTCGCCAGCTGGCACGACGGCCACACCAGCGCCAAGGATCTGGCGGAGCGCTTTCGCCGCCACGTCTATCGCCTGGGCCAGGGCAAACCGGGGCTGTTCGCCAGCGAGTCGCCGATCGCGCTGCCGGAAGAGCGTCTGGAGCTGAAAAAGGCGTTGGCGAACTGCGAACGGTTGGGGGTAACGCCGGACGGTAAAACCATCTACCTCTATCGCCGCCGTGACGAAGCGCGTACGCCAATCCTGCGCGAGCTGGGGCGCCTGCGCGAGATCGCCTTCCGCGCGGTGGGGGAAGGATCCGGCCGCCGCCGCGATCTGGATAGCTACGACGACGATTACTACCACCTGGTGCTGTGGGATGAGGAAGAGCTGGAGATCGTCGGCGCCTATCGTTTTATTCCCACCGCCGAACAAATCGAACGCAAAGGGCTGGAAAGCATCTATAGCAACAGCCTGTTCCATTACGACCGCGATATGGAACCGATCCTGGCGCAGGGCATCGAACTGGGGCGCAGCTTCATTCAGCCGGCCTATTGGGGCAAGCGCGGGCTGGACTATTTGTGGCTGGGCATCGGCGCCTATCTGTCGAAATACCCGCAATATCGCTATCTGTTCGGCCCGGTGTCGATCTCCGGCGGCATGCCGCTGGCGGCGCGCGATTTGCTGATCGCCTTCTACCGGCTCTATTTCTCGCCGGATCACGCCTTCGCGCAGTCGCGCCGGCCTTATCCGGCGTCGCTGCCGCAGGTGTTGGCGCAGTTTGCCGGAGACAACTACCAGGAAGATCTGGTACGGCTGAAGAGCCTGCTCAGCAACATCGGCTGCTCGATCCCGACGCTGTACAAGCAATACACCGAGCTGTGCGAACCGGGTGGGGTGCAGTTCATCGACTTCGGCACCGATCCGGCGTTCAACAACTGTATCGACGGACTGGTGCTGGTGGATACCACGCGGCTCAAGCCGTCGCGCTATCAGCGTTATATCGCGGTGCACCAGCCACAGCCAGCCGAGACGGCATGACTACAGTCTGACTCATGCCTTTTTGATCTAAGCACGACCTTGGGGCCGGCGACGGGATAGCGCTACGATAAACGTTTTGCTTTCCACCGCCGGAGCCCGTCATGCCCCATTCGTTTATCCCGCCGTTATTGTCCGCCGATGAACCGCCCGCAGCTGCCGTTGAAATCCCGCGCGGCAAAGCGCCTTTTTTGCTGCTGTGCGATCACGCCGGCAAGGCGATACCGCAGTCCCTTGGCGACCTCGGTTTGCCGCCGGGGGAGATTGAACGCCACATCGGCTGGGATATCGGCGCGCTGAGCGTGTCGCGCCATCTGAGCCGCCAACTGGACGCCACGCTGATCCATCAGCGTTACTCACGGCTGGTGATCGACTGCAACCGGGCGCCCGGCATCGCCAGCTCGATCCCGCCTTTGTCCGAACTGACGCCCATCCCCGGCAATATCGGCATCGACGGCGAACACGCGCTGGCGCGCGAGCGTGAGGTATTTTTGCCGTATCACCACGCCATCGACGATCATCTGGGGCAACGCCAACTGCGCGAACTGCCGACGGCGGTGATCGCCATGCACAGCTTCACGCCGGTGTTCAAGGGCGAATCGCGCCCCTGGCAGGTGGGCCTGCTGTTTAACCGCTACCCGGAATTTGCGCTGCTGCTGGCCGAACTGCTGCGCGAAGAGGGGGATTTGCAGGTGGGGATCAACGAACCCTATGCGATGACCGACGCCACCGACTACACGTTGCCGGTGCATGCGGAACGTCGCGGTTTGCCTTATGTCGGCATCGAAATCCGCCAGGATCTGATCGCCGATGAACGCGGGCAGCAGGCGTGGGCGAAACGTTTCGCACGCCTGCTGCCGCAGGCCTGGCAACGCTGGCAAATTTGACTTTAGGAATATTCCCAGAGATGATAACCGTAAGGAATACGTAATACGTCATTAGAAAAAAAGTCAGGAGAGACGTGTGGAGCACAGCGATAACGGACTGTTTATCAAACGGGAGCGTTTTGAAGTTCTGGCGATTCTGCGTGAAATTTGCAAACAACGCACGCCGCTGCGCGTAGAAAATCAGCAGCACCGGTTTCAAAGTCTGTTATTGAGCGTCGGGCCGGACAATATCGTGTTTAGCGGTGAGGAAGCGGAAAATGCCATCGACGGCGCCTGCACCATCGTGATTGAAAGCAACGACGCCAAAATCGAGTTTTCCGTCGGCCAGGCGGAACTGACCGAACATCAAGGCGTCCAGGCCTGCTCGACCCGGCTGCCGCAGGAGTTGGTCTACATCCAGCGCCGCCGTCAGTTCCGCATCACCACGCCACACTGGCGCCAATTCTTCTGTACCGGCGAATACCCGGACGGTACGCCTTATGAGCTGCGGATCCACGATCTGTCTGCCGGCGGCGTCGGTTTGCGCTTCGACGGGCCGCTACCGGATTTCTTCCAGCCGGGCCTGCAGTTCAAGAAAGCGGAGCTGGATCTGGGCAGCTACGGCAGCTTCAAGGTCAACATGGAGCTGGTGGTGGTCAACGACGATCAGGAAACCGACGATAACGATCAGGTGGTGCACTTCTCGCGCCTGTCATGCCGTTTCCTCAAGCTGGGGTTGGCGATGGAGCGCAAAATTCAGAGCGCCGTGTTCGCCTTCGAGCTGGATTTCAACAAAAAGAAAAAACGCTGATAGTGATCAGGGGCGGCACGCTGCCCCTGACTCTTCACCGGTCTTACGGCTTTAACGCCCGCAGGCTGCCGATTTCCTCCCAACAGAAATGTGCCGCTTCGGCCAGCACGTCGCACACTTCCCCCCCGGCGGCGACCACGGCCGCGTCGAGCGCAGCGCCGTGCAGCAGATGGCTGACCAGCAATGCGGCGAACAGATCGCCGGTGCCTTTGACCGCCGATTTAACCTTCGGATGGGTAAAGCACTGTGTTTCCTGCCGGGTGACCAGCATCAATCCCACCTCGTCTTCGTGCTGCGTGACGCCCGGTGCGCTGGTGACCAGCACCCATTCGGTGGTGTCGTTCAACAGCGCCTGCGCGGCGTGCTGCGTCTGCTCCCGGCTGCTCAGTTGTCGGCCGCACAGCTGTTCCAGTTCAAAGCCGTTCGGCGTCAGGCCGTTGGCCAGCCGCAGGAACGGCGATCGATAGCAGTTGACGATGCGCTCATCCACGTAGATCCCTTCACCGTAATCGCCCATCACCGGATCGATATAGATTTTTATCTGAGGATTGAGCGAGCGCACCCGCTGCAGCCAGTTGGCCAGAATATGGCACTGCATCACATCGCCCAGGTAGCCGACAATCACCGCCCGGGTGCGCTTCATCACGCCGCGGGCAATCAGATCGTCGAGAAAGCCGCCGAACCACTCGCCGGAAATGACGCCGCCGTGCGGCTTGCCGTAATAGGGCGGGCAGCCGAACAGCACGCTCGGCACCTGCAGCGCTTCCAGCCCCTTTTTCAGCAGGGCGCGGTAGGCGATGCCGTTGCCGACGCTGCCGTAGACCACCTGAGATTGAATGCTGATCACGTCGATGGACGGTGACCGCAAGGGTGAAGACTGTTGCATGAGTTACATCCTTGGTTCGTTATTATCCAGCCAGCGTGCGAACACCTGCCGCGCGCGTTGTTCCAGCTGTGCGCCGTGGCGCGCCGCCTGTTCGCGCAGGCTCTGGGGCGCAACGCCGGCCAGTTCCAGCTCGCAGGCATGGCCAATCAGCCAGCGTTCGATATCGCGATGATCCGCCTCCAGATGGAACTGCAGGCCGAGCGCGAACCCCTGATAGTCGAAAGCCTGATGTGGGCAAATCGCCGTGCCGGCCAGGCAGCGGGCACCGTCCGGGATCATGAACATATCGCCGTGCCAATGCAGCACCGGCGTATCGGCCAGCGGGGCCAGCACCGAGTCGTCTTCCGCCGCGAGCGTGCTCAGCGGGGCGAAGCCGATCTCTTTGACGCCGAGCGAGATCACGTCGGCGCCCAGTGCCTGGGCGATCACCTGCGCGCCGAGACAAACCCCGAGGGTCGGTCGCTGCTGCGCCAGGCGCTGTTTGACCAGCGCTAATTCATGGTCGAGAAAATCATAGCGCTGCTCACCGGAAAAGTGTTGGGCGGCGCTGATCGGCCCGCCGAGCACTACCAACAGATCGGTCTCTTCATTATTGATAGCACGAATATCATCGCGGCCGGCATCGTAATAGTCGATCTGATAGCCGCGCAGCGAGAGCAGGGAACCGAGGATACCCAGATTTTCAAAATTGACGTGTCGAATGGCGACGGCTTTTTTCATTGTTCAACCTCGCTAGCGTGAGTGAAAGGGGTCAGCGCCAGCGACTCGCCCAGCACAGTGATGCCTTGCGCACCGCTCTGGTAGACGATGCGACGTTCGCTGACCTGGCTGAGCTGCACCTGATAACCCTGAGCGGCCGGGAACAGCGCGCACGCCTGTTCCAGCTGATCGGCTGCCCAGGGAGTGAACATCTGCAGGCGGGCAAAGGCTTTTCCTGCATACTGAATGTCGAGCACGTAATGTTTATCCATGGAACCCCTTACTTTTGGCCGCGGAAACGGGTAATCTATTTTGAACTAGTACAAAAGGATTTATGTATGAATTCATTGTATGCAAAAGGCGGCGGCGCTGTCCAGATTGCCGAGCAGATCGCCGCACGCATCAAAGACGGCGCGCTGCGGCCAGGTGAGCTGTTGCCGCCGGTACGCCAACTGGCGGCGGAGCTGGAGGTCAATCCGAATACCGTCGCCAGCGCTTACGCCCGATTGCGCGACGCCGGTCTGGTGGCGACGCGCGGGCGGGCCGGAACGGTGGTGCTGGAGCCGCCGCTGGCGGCGGTGAGTGCGGCCTATGTGCCGCGTCAGGTGCCTGCAGGGATGTGCGATCTGGCCAGCGGTAACCTGGATGCCGCATTGTTGCCGGTGCTGGCGCTTGGCACGGCGGAGGTGTTCCCGCAGCAAAACGGCTATGACATCAGCGGTGATCTGCCGATATTGACCGGTCTGGGTCGCGAGTGGCTCGGCCGCCAGGGCGTCGCGCTGGGGGAGCCGGCGGTGTTCTCCGGCGCGCTGGATGCGATGGAAAAGGCGCTGCGCTGCCATGTGCAGCCGGGCGCGGCGGTGTGGGTGGAAGATCCCTGCTGGCCGCCGCTATTGACGCTGTTGCGCCACCTGCGCCTGCGGCCGCTGCCGCTGGCGGTAGATGAACAGGGCTGTCGGTTGCCGGAAAGTGGGGCGGCCGCTGCGGTGATCCTGACGCCGCGCGCCCACAATCCGACCGGCGCCTCGCTCTCTGCGCAACGCGCGCAGCAGTGGCGGCGTTTTCTGCTCGACAACCCGCAGTGTCTGGCGATCGTCGACGATTTCTGGGGGCCGCTGTCGCAGCAGCCGCTGCATCTGCCGTTCGACGGCGATCGCGGCCTGTACGTGCTGTCGCTGAGCAAGTTTCTCAGCCCGGATCTGCGTATCGCGCTGGCCTGCGGCGACCCGACGTTGCTGCAGGCGATGCGCGCCGATCAGTACATCAGCGAACGCTGGGTCAGCCATATCTTGCAGCAGATCGCCGCCAGACTGTGGGAACAGGCGTTGCAGGAAGGGCAACTGCAGCGGGCTCAACAGGCGTATCAGGCCAGAAGGGATGAACTGGTACAGCGGCTCAATACGTTGAATCACACGGCGCTGGCGGCGGGTGAAGGGCTGCATCTGTGGTTGCCGGTGAGATCAGAAACCGCCGCCGCGCAGCTGATGGCGCAGCGGGGGTGGTTGGTGCAGGGCGGTGAACCTTTCCGCCTGAAGGGCGGCCCGGCGCTCCGCGTCAGCCTGGCTAACGTCACGCCGGCGCAGTTGGCGCCGCTGGCGCAGGATCTGACCGACGCCATGCGGGCCAGCGCGGCGATCAACTAGGCCGGCGTCAGGCTCTCCTCCGCCAGCAGCTGTAGCGAAGTGAGCCGGGCGCTCGGTTCGCCGATCGGCGTGTCGATGATGAACTCGTCCACGTCGTACCGCTGCTGCAGCTGCGCCAGTTGCTGATGTACCTGCGGCGCGGTACCAAGCAGGATATGGCTTTCCCGCGGCTCGATGCGGTAGTCGGTCGCGCCGGCCTGCTGCACGAAACTCTCTGCCTGCGCCAGGCTACCGACGGTCACGCTCTGCTCACCGGCGACGTGCACGCGGTATTGCTGAATATCCGCCGCCAGCGTCGCGGCCTGCTCCGGGCTCTGCGCCACGATCGCCGCCACCGCCAGCAGCGCCTTGCGGCCGCCGCTCAGTGCGGTGTAGTGCGCCAGCGCCTCGCGGATATCTTGCGGATTGCCGTTCAGATGCGCGGCAAACACGAAGGCCCAGCCGGATTCGGCCGCCAGCGTCGCGCTCTCTTTACTGGCGCCGAGCAGAAAGCGCTGGGCGGCGTGCGGCGGCAGCGGTGTGGCGCTCAGGCCCGGTTCGGCGTCGTCGTTCAGGTAGGCGGTCAGCTGCGACAGCTGCTGCGGGAATGCCGGTTTGTTTTGTCGGTCATGGGCGGCCTGCAGCGCCTGGGTGGCGAGCGGCAGCCCGCCGGGCGCTTTGCCTACCCCGAGATCGACGCGCCCCGGCGCCAGCGCCGCCAGCAGGTTAAAGTTTTCGGCTACCTTGTAGGCGCTGTAGTGTTGCAGCATCACGCCGCCAGAGCCGATGCGAATGCGCGACGTCTGGCCGAGCAGGTAGCCGATCAGTATTTCCGGCGACGGGCAGGCGAGCTGCGGCGTGTTGTGGTGTTCCGCCAGCCAGAAACGCCGATAGCCCCAGCGTTCCGCCTGTTGCGCCAGATGCAGCGTGCGCGCCAACGCCTGCGCGGCGCTTTCCCCGTCGGCGATCGGACTTTTTTCCAATATGCTCAAGGCATAAGCCATTTTCCCGCTCCTTTGATCATCAGATATGCCTGACAAATACCATGCGGGCGGCGTGAGGCTTAATACTGATTGGCGATAGGATATTCCATTGATCCAAAACGGATTTGGATATGCGTGGGACGGTAAAGCGCCACGGTGTTACCCCTCGAGCCAGGCCTTCAGGCGAATGGCGTCACGGTAGTGGCCGTAGCGCGGCTGCGCGCCGAGCAGGATCATCACCACCGGTTGGCCTTTGATGGTGGTGCGCATCACCAGGCAGTGACCGGCCTCGTCGGTAAAGCCGGTTTTCTGCAGCTGGATCTTCCAGGCCGGGTTATTGATTAAGCCATTGGAGCTGCGGTAGACCAGTTGGCCGCGACCGGGGCGTACGATCTGCTGCTTGTCGGTGCTGAAGCGGCGGATCGACTGATAGCGATAGGCGTGATTGACCATCTTCAGCAGATCGTTGGCGCTCGCCACGTTGCGCGGCGTCAGCCCGGTCGGATCGTAGAAGCGGGCGCGTTTCATGCCGATGGCGCGCGCTTTCTGATTCATTTTCGCCACGAAGGCCTTGCGCCCGCCGGGATAGCTGCGGCTCAGCGCCGCGGCAGCGCGGTTCTCCGAAGACATCAGGGCGATGTGCAGCATGTCGCGGCGGCTGAGCACCGAGCCGATGGTCAGCCGCGAATGGGTTTTCTTCAGCAGATCGCGATCGGCGGCGGTGACTTTGAGCTTGCTGCCCATCGGACGTTTGCTGTCCAGGGCGACCATGGCGGTCATCAGCTTGGTGAGCGAGGCGATCGGCAGTACGCGGTTCGGCTGCTTCTGATAGAGGGTCTTTCCGGTGCGTTGATTGACGACCAGCACCGATTTGGCATTCAGCACCAGCGGTGGCGCAGCGGCATACACGGGCGCCAAAACGAACAGCAGGCTGAACAGAAGGGCGGCGCCGAAGCGCCGGACAGGCAGACGGAGAAAAGCGTGAGATAAAAGCATAACGGCGGAAATAGTGACCCTAAGTGATTAAAAAATATCAAAAGAGTCTGCCCGGCAAATGTGAAGGAAATAGGGCGATAATCGCTCAAACTGTTACAACAATCCCTTTTGCTGCAGCGTGAAGCGGGTAGCCTCGTTCAAATCGTAGTCCCCCAGGCGCTCGCGCGGCACCCAGGCGTAGTCGTCGAACTCGTCGTTGATCGTTACGTCGCGGTTGGCGGCATGGCAGTCGAAAATCAGGTAAATCATGTAGATTTGCTCCTGGCGGCCGTCGGCGTAGGTTTTCATGCGCACGTCGTCGCGGAAGGTCCAGGGCGTGATGTTGTCGAGGATCAGCGCGGCGCCCAGCTCTTCGCGTACTTCGCGCCGCAGCGCTTGCTCTATCTGTTCACCCGGCTCGACGCCGCCGCCGGACAGCGCCCACTGGCCGGGAAACACGCCTTTGTGCGCCGCCATTTTGCACAGCAGGAAGGCGTTATCGTTTTCAATCAGCGGGCAAACAATGATGCGTTGGCGCATGGAAGACTCCTGTCAAAATGGAAAACAACCACTTTAACATGGGGTTTGGCACAGTAGCGTGAGAGAAATCAAAGCGTTGTCCTCGTACAGAGAAGCGGCAACCGCTTCTCTGCGCTAAGGTCAGTAGATTTCCGGCACCACCATGTTGTCCGGCACCGGGCTACGGTGGTATTCCGGGCTGCGTTTGCGCTGCGGCAGCGTGATGACGTTGCCTTCGGCCTCCTCATAAGGCACCTGCTGCAGCAGGTGAGTGATGCAGTTCAAGCGGGCCTTTTTCTTGTCGACGCCCTGAACTACCCACCAGGGTGCCTCGGCAATGTTAGTGCGCGCTAACATGACCTCTTTGGCTTCGGTGTAGTCTTCCCAGCGGCGGCGGCTTTCCAGATCCATTGGGCTGAGCTTCCACTGTTTGAGCGGATCGTGAATGCGGCTGAGGAACCGCAGCTCCTGCTCGTCATCGGTGATCGAAAACCAATATTTGACGATTTGGATGCCGCTGCGCGTCAGCATTTTTTCGAATTCCGGCACGCTGCGGAAAAACTCCTCATACTCTTCGTCGTTGCAAAAGCCCATCACGCGTTCCACGCCGGCGCGGTTATACCAGCTGCGGTCGAACAGCACCATTTCGCCGGCGGCGGGCAGATGCGCGATGTAACGCTGAAAATACCACTGGGTGCGTTCGCGATCGTTTGGCGCCGGCAGCGCCGCCACGCGGCAAGTGCGCGGGTTGAGGCGCTGGGTGATGCGTTTGATCACGCCACCCTTGCCGGCGGCGTCGCGGCCTTCGAAGATGATCACCAGCCGGTGGCCGGTGCGCATCACCCAATCCTGCAGCTTCACCAGTTCGCCCTGCAGGCGCAGCAGTTCGCGGAAGTATTGTTTGCGCCAGGCTTTTTTCGCGTCGCTGTCGACTTCTGCCGTGTCGAAGCGCAGGTCGTCCAGCTCCATTTCCAGCTCTTCATCGTAGCTGTCGTAAAATTCTTGCAGCAGGCGCTGGTTGAAACCGTCATCGCGGTTGAATTCATGCATGGTCATCAGATTTTCTCCGTATCAGCCCGGTGTTAGAAATGGTTGAAGATCCAGTACAGCACCGCCGACAGCAGCACCGAGGCCGGCAGCGTCAGCACCCAGGCCATCAGTAGATTACGCAGGGTGGCCATCTGCAGGCCGGAGCGGTTGGCGGCCATGGTGCCGGCGATGCCGGACGAGAGTACGTGAGTGGTCGAAACCGGCAAACCGAAGGCGTCGGCCGCGCCGATGGTGGTCATCGCCACCAGTTCGGCGCTGGCGCCCTGGGCGTAGGTCAGGTGCGATTTACCGATCTTTTCGCCCACCGTCACCACGATACGGCGCCAGCCGACCATGGTGCCGAGCCCCAGTGCAATCGCCACCACCACTTTCACCCAGAAGGGAATGAAGCGGGTGGCGTTATCGAGTTCACCCTTCAGCGCGTCGAGGTTGCGCTGCGCATCGGGATTGATCTGCAGCTGACGCTCTGCTTTGAGGTGCTTGATGGTCTCGGACGCCAGGTACATGTCGTTGCGGGTGTTCGACACCGCCTGCGCCGGGATCTTGTCGACCGAGCCGTACTGACGGATTTGATCGCCGATCGCGCCGGCCAGCTGCGCCAGCGCCGGTACGACTTCCGGCGTCAGTTCGCTGGTGCGCACATAGCCGGTCAACACCTCACGCGGCGGGGTTTGGCCGCCGGCCGGGAACTGGCGCAGCAGCTCGTTTTTGGTCACCTCCGCCAGCGCCGCCACCCGGGGGATCTGCTCCGGCGGCATCGAACGGTTCAGGGCGTAGGCGATCGGCATGGTGCCCACCAGGATCAGCATGATAAGGCCCATGCCTTTCTGCCCGTCGTTGGAGCCGTGGGCAAAGGAAACGCCGGTGCAGGTGAGGATCAGCAGCCCGCGGATCCACAGCGGCGGCGGGGTATTGCCTTTAGGCGCGCTGTACAACTGGCGGTTCTTGACGAACAGCTTTAGCACCAGCAGCAGCAGGCCGGCGAACACGAAGCCGATCACC
Source organism: Serratia bockelmannii (assembly GCF_008011855.1). Taxonomy (GTDB): domain Bacteria; phylum Pseudomonadota; class Gammaproteobacteria; order Enterobacterales; family Enterobacteriaceae; genus Serratia; species Serratia bockelmannii. The sequence continues at coordinate 325,373 of NZ_VOUX01000033.1, read as the reverse complement.
GGCGACAGCAGCAGCGCATAGCCCACCTTGATCGCCTGGCCCCAGTCCACGCCGCTGGTGCCGGTGCGCCCGTGGATCAGGGCATTGGCCACGCCGACGCCGATAATCGAGCCGATGAGCGTATGCGACGACGAGGCGGGCAGCCCGAGCCACCAGGTGCCGAGGTTCCAGATGATGGCGGAGAACAGCAGGGCGTACACCATGGCGAAACCGTTGCCGGTGCCGGCTTGCAGGATCAGCTCGACCGGCAGCAGTGAAATGATGCCGAAGGCCACCACGCCGCTGGAGAGCAACACGCCGAGAAAGTTGAAGAAACCGGACCACACCACGGCGACCATCGGCGACAGCGAGTGGGTGTAAATCACCGTCGCGACCGCATTGGCGGTATCGTGGAAGCCGTTGACGAATTCAAAGCCCAGCGCGATCAGCAGCGCCAGCCCCAATAATAAAAACGGAATGTAACTGGTATAGACGGCGCCGGCATCGCTGACGTCGTTAAATAAGTTCACCCCGGCAAACGCGATCCCCAGAATTAATAAGAAAACAAAAAAAAGAACAGTGAGTCGACTGTTCTTTTGATGCAGTTTGGGCAGGCTGGATGCGGCCGGCACACCCGTTTGAACGGCGCTGTTATCGCTCATAATGACCTTCCTGAAAGGATTGAATGCGGTAGCTGTCGCCTGAAAAGTATTCTGAATGAATGTGGCCTTTTTATGACGAAAATATTAATCATCGGGAACGGCGAAAATCATTAACGCCGATAAATAAAGATTGTTATAACAGCGGGGAAGGTCTTGGGTTAACGGCAACAGGCAGGATATGGCGTTATGGTGCAACGGTTAGCGGAAAAGATGCACAAGCTGGATTTTGATGATGAGGTGACCGGGCTGATCTACGGCCATGTGTTCCGCTCCGGTGAGGTGCCGGCGCGCCTGAACTCGCAGCAGGTTTGTCAGGCCTACCAAGCGTTGCCGCCCGGCGACGGTTTTGTCTGGCTGCACCTCAATCTCAACCACGCGGCGGCGGAGAAGTGGTTGAAAAACCATTTCGCCATTTCCGATTTTTTCTTTCACGAGATCCGCCACGGCTCCCACACCACGCGCATCGAGCGCCAGGGCGACGATCTGTTCGCCGTACTCAACGACGTGATTTTCCACCCCGAGGACAGTAACCCGGAAACGGCGACGCTGTGGCTCTATTGCTGCCGTGGGCTGGTGGTCACCGTGCGTCACAAACCGGTGCGACTGATTGAACGGCTGCTCGGCCGCCTGACGGCGCTGCAGCTGGCGTCGTCTACCGAGCTGCTGGCGCACCTGCTGGAAGAGCAGGAAGACGTACTGGAACAGGTGGTGCGGCAGGCCAACCAGTATGTCGATACCATCGAGGATCGTCTGTTGACTCGACGCGTTAAACGCAACCGCGCCGAGCTGGGGCGCATGCGCCGCATGTTATTGCGCTTTCAACGTCTGCTGGCGCCGGAACCGGCCGCGCTGTTTCGCCTGTTGAACCGGCCGCCGACCTGGCTGAGCCGTGAGGTGGTGCAGGATCTGCGGCAGTTTACCGAAGAGTTCACCGTGGTGTTGAACGATCTGGCCAGTTTGACCGAACGCATTCGGCTGCTGCAGGAGGAGCTGAGCGCCAAGCTGATGGAGCAGAATAACCGCACGCTTTATACGCTGACGGTGATCACCGTGCTGGCATTGCCGATCAATATCGTCGCCGGTTTCTTCGGCATGAACGTGGGGGGGATCCCGCTGGCCAGCAATCACCACGGTTTTATCCTGCTGGTGTTGCTGGTCGGCAGTTTTACGCTGATCGCCGGTTATTTGGCGTTCAGGCGCAGGGACGAGACGTAATTACAGGCGGGCGCGGTACTCTTCTTCCAGCCGGGCATGGGTGCTCCAGAACGGCTGCGGCGCCCGGTCGTGCAGGCGATCCAGCAGGATATCCAGATGAGTGTGCCAGCCGCCGGCGACGCTGAGCATCTCGTCGCGGTTGGCCAAGCGCCGGTGGGTGACCGTCAGCAGCACCGCGTTTCCCTGTTCCGTCAGTTCGAAAGTCACCTCGGAAGGGCGGCCCTGATCCTGTTCGGCCCAGGTAAAGCTCAGCAGACGCGGCGGGAACAGGCAGGTGATGTGGCCGCGGTTGCTGACGCAGCCGCCGTGCTGTTTGTACTTGGCCGGCGGTTGTTCGTGCTCGCCCGCCAGATCGGAGTTGCGAAACTCCAGCTCCAGCGGCGCGCCGTTTTCCAACTTCATGGCGCCGGCCGCCAGCCAGGTGGCGCGCTTGTCGGATTCGGTCAGGTAAGCCCACACCCGCTCGATGGGCCCGGGCAGCAAGCGCTGGATGCGCAGCGTGCCGGGTTCGATAATCATGCCGTAATCATTCATGGTTCACTCCTTGGGAGGAAGCTGTTCGGGCTGCAGCAGCGCCTGTTCGAGCGCATCCAGCCGTTCAGTCCAAAAATGTTCATAGGTTTGCAGCCAGTGCATGGCCTGCGCCATAGGCTCGGGTTCGAGCCGGCAGATATGGTTTCTTCCTTGCACGGTGCGTTGCACCAGGCCCGCATGTTCCAGTGCTTTCACGTGCTTGGAGGCGCCGGCGAACGACATCTGCAACGGCGCGGCCAGTTCGCCGATGCTGCGCTCACCGCCGGCCAGCGCGCGTAACATCGAACGGCGGGTCGGGTCGGCCAGCGCATGAAAAATGGCGTCCAGCTGTGAGGAAGATAATTCAACCATATGGTTGAATATAGAACAGGTGGGCTAATATTCAACCGTTTTGTTGAATATTTTTTTGCCCCGGCGAGAAACCGGGGCGAGGATCAGGCGCAGGTGTGCGCCAGCAGGGCGTTGAGCAACACGTCGGCGCCTGCGGCGGCCCAGGCGGGGGTGATATCTTCCCGCTCGTTGTGGCTGATGCCGTCCACGCAGGGAATGAAAATCATGGCGGTCGGGGCGACGCGGTTAAGGTAACAGGCATCGTGGCCGGCGCCGGAAATCATGTCGCGATGGCGATAGCCCAATGCTTGCGCGGCGTGGCGTACGCTGTCGATGCAGCCCCGATCAAAAGCGATAGGGGGATACTGGAAGATGCGGTCGGCGCGGGCGGTCAGACCGTCGCCGTTGACGTGGTTTACCGCCGTCAGCAGACGCTGCTCCATCTGCTCCAGGGTAGACTCTTGCGGATGGCGGAATTCGACGCTGAAAAAGACGCGTCCCGGCACCACGTTGCGTGAATTGGGGGTAATTTGCGCCATGCCCACCGTGGCGCGCGCATCGGGCGCAAAATCCCAACCGATGCGGTTGACCGCCGTGACCAGCGCCGTAAAGCCCAGCAGGGCATCGCGGCGCCGATCCATTGGCGTGGTGCCGGCATGGGCGCTGAAGCCGACGACCTCCAGCTCATACCAGCGCTGCCCTTGTGCGGCGGTCACCACGCCGATGTCGAGATGTTCCGCTTCCAGAATCGGCCCCTGTTCGATGTGCAGTTCGAAGGCGGCGTGGATCGGCGTGCCGCCCACCGGGTGCTCGCCGGCGTAACCAATGCGTTCCAGTGCGTCGCCAAGGCTGACGCCGTGCTCGTCGCGGCGCGTCAGGCCGTATTCCAGGTCGAATACCCCGGCGAACACGCCCGAGGCGATCATCGCCGGCGCGAAGCGCGCGCCTTCTTCGTTGGTCCAGTTGATCACTTCAATCGGGCGTTCGGTGACGATCTGCCGATCGTTAAGGGTACGAATAACCTCTAATCCGGCCAGCACGCCGTAGATGCCGTCGAAACGGCCGCCGCGGGGCTGCGAATCACCGTGCGAGCCGGTGACGACCGGCGCCAGCTCGGGGCGAGCGCCTTCACGCCGCAGGAACATGTTGCCCATTTTGTCGACGCGTACGCTGCAACCCGCCTCCAGCGCCCAGGCGCGCAGCTGATCGCGCGCTTGCCGATCTTCTTCACTCAGCGCCAGCCGGGTGACGCCGTTATTGGCGATGGCGCCGAACTGCGCCATCGTCTGCAGGCTTTGCCACAGGCGCTCGCCGTTGACTCGATACGTCATTGTTCTTCTCCCGACGTTTTGGCGGTGTAGCGAAAATCGCAGCAGGGGGCGCCGGACATGATGGTTTGGCTGCGCTGCAGGTCAACCTCTGGGGCATAGCCGACGATGAACTGGCTGTCGCGGGCGCAGGAGAGCAGGTGGCCGATCTCCCCCAGCCCCATCTCGTGATACATCTCGGCGTAGCGGCAGCGGGTGACGTTATAGTCGAAGTGCTGCGCATCCTGGTTGATCACCTCGACGCGCAGCGCATCGTCTTTTTCCCACAGGTACTGCAAGGCGGCGAAGCTGCGCAGATCCGCGCCGTTCGGTTCCTGGGCGGCGAACTGTTTGCCCGCCTCGATGGCGGCATTCTCGATGGCTTCGCCGATCACTGCCTGAGCGCGCGTCTTGCCGATTTCACGCACCAGGATCTGGTAGATCGGTTTGATGATTTCCGCCTCAATCTTTCTGCGGGCCAAAATGCCCAATTCGTTATTTGCACAGCTCATCGCCTTGCTCCTCTTGATTTATTGTGTTTTGTCGCCGCCCAACACGGTTTGCGGCTGCCATTTGCCGTCGACCACCCGGTACAGGGTGAAGCTCGGCTGTTGCAGGTTGCCCTGCGCATCGAAGGCAATGGCGCCGGTCACGCCCTGGTAATGTATGGCGCGCAGTTTCGGCAGGTAATCGGCCGGATTGGCCGAGCCGGCTTGTTCGATGGCGGCGATCAGCACCCGGGTGGCGTCGTAGGCGAAGGGCGCATGCAGTTCGATGTGGGTGTGGTAACGATCGCGGTAGGCTTGTTCAAACGCCTTGCCGCCCGGCATCTGTTCCAGCGGCAGCCCCGGCTCCAGCGCCACCACGCCTTCGCCTTCCCGCTGCGCCAGTGTCAGGAAGGTCTGGCTGACAAAGCCGCCGGCGCCCATCAGCTGTGCGTTCATGCCCAGCTGTTTCAGTTTGCGCGCCAGCGGCGCCGCCTGGGAGTCCACGCCGCCGAAGAAGATCAGATCGGCGTTTTTGCTGCGCACGGTGGTCAGCACGGCGCTGAAATCGACGGTCTTGTCGTCGACATACTCGCGGGTGACCGGCTGCACGCCCTGAGCCTGCAGCGATTTGATGAACTCATCCGCCAGGCCTTGGCCGAAGGCGGTGCGATCGTCGATTACCGCGATGCGCTGGGCTTTCAGCGTTTTCACCGCATATTGCCCGGCGTAGTTGCCGCCGTCGTCGTCGTGGCCCATCACGCGGAAGCTGGTGTCAAAGCCTTGCTGCGTGTAGCCGTGACCGGTCGCCACCGGCGCCACCTGAGCGATGCCGGCGTCGTGGTAGATGCGCGCCGCCGGGATGCTGGTGCCGGTGTTCCAGTGGCCGACCACGCCGGCGACGCCTTCGTCGACCAAGCGCTGCGCCACGGCCACGGCGGTGCGCGGGTCGGACTGATCGTCCTCGGACAGTAATTTGAAGGTGACCGGTTTGCCGTTCAGCGTCGGTTTCTGTGCGTTAGCGTCGGCGATCGCCAGCCGTGCGCCGTTTTCGAGATCTTTGCCGATGCGCGCGGAAGGGCCGGTCAGCGGCCCGGCCAGGCCGATCAGCACGGTGTCGTCCGCCAGCGCCGGGAGGCTCAGGATCATTGTCATGGCGGCCAGCGCCAACGGCTTGATGCGAATGTTCTGCTGCATGTCATACTCCTGGTGCGGTTAAAGGTAACAACGGTTATTCACCCAAATAGATCTGTTTGATTTTTTCATCGTCCAGCATGTCGGCGGAGCGGCCGCTGTGGCTCAGGCTGCCGCTGTCCAATACGTAGGCGCGATCGGTGGACGCCAGCGCCAGGCGGGCGTTCTGCTCGACCAACAGCAGCGTGACACCGTCACGGGCTAACTGCTTGATGACCGAGAAAATGGCCTCCACCACAATCGGCGCCAGCCCCATCGACGGTTCGTCCAATATCAGCAGCCGCGGGCGGCTGAGCAGCGCGCGGCCCATCGCCACCATCTGTTGTTCACCGCCGGAAAGCAGCCCGGCCGGTTGATGCAGGCGCTCGCTCAGCCGTGGGAAGGTGGCGCACACGCGTTCGAAATCTTGCCGCACCGCCGATGCGTCACGCCGCGCATAGGCGCCCAGCTGCAGGTTTTCTCGCACCGTCAGGCGGGTGAAAATGCCGCGTCCCTCCGGCACCATCACCAGCCCCTGTTGCAGCAAGCGGTGCGGCGGCATGCCGCGAATCGAACGGCCGTCGAACAGGATGTCGCCCTCAAACGGCTGCAGGCCGGTCAGCGCCCGCAGGCTGGAGGTTTTGCCCGCGCCATTGGCGCCGATCAGCGTCACCTGTTCGCCGGCGTTCACCGTGAAATCGATGCCTTTGACCGCATGAATGCCGCCATAAGACACTTTGAGTCGTTTAACGCTCAGCAGGGCTTCAGACATGCGCGCCACCTCCCAGATAGGCCTGAATGACCGCCGGTTCGCGCCGCACCTGCGCCGGTTCGCCTTCGGCGATCGCTTTACCGTAATCCAGCACCGTCAGCCGATCGCACAGACCCATCACCAGCTTGACGTCATGTTCAATCAGCAGCAGCGTTTTGCCGCTGTCGCGGATGCGCAGCAGCAGTTCGCGCAGCGCCACTTTTTCTCCGGCGTTCATGCCGGCCGCCGGTTCGTCCAGCGCCAGCAGCCGGGGCTCGGTCGCCAGCGCGCGGGCAATCTCCAGCCGCCGCTGATGGCCGTAGGCGAGATCGCCGGCGCGGTAATGAGCGAATTGGCTGATGCCGACGTACTCCAGCAGCGCATGAGATTTATCGCGCACCGCCTGTTCCTCCTCCCTGGCGCGACGGTGCCGGGCGATCGCCGCCCACAGGCCGTTGCGGGTGCGCACGTGGCAGCCGACCATCACGTTTTCCAGCACGCTCATTTCATTGAACAACCGCAGGTTTTGGAAGGTGCGGGCAATGCCGGCCTGCGCCACTTTGTCGATCGCCTGGGGTTTATAGCGCTGGCCCGCCAGGCGGAACTCGCCCGCGTCGGCGCGATACAGGCCGGTGATCAGGTTGAAGCAGGTGGTCTTACCGGCGCCGTTCGGCCCGATCAGGCCGTAGATTTCCCCCTGGCGGATGCTCATGCTGACGTCATCCACCGCCGTCAGGCCGCCGAAGCGTTTGCTGATATGGTGTAAAGCGAGCAGCGGTGTCATGCGGCGGTCCTCCCAGCATGGCGAGCCGGCCACAGGCCCGCCGGGCGATACAGCATCACCAGGATCAGCGCCAGGCCGTAAAACAGTTGGCGAATGATTTCCGGGTCGATCAGCACCTGGCCGAACAGCGCCTGCTGCAGCGGCCCCATGCTGCTGCGCAGCAGCTCCGGCAGGGCGGCCAGCAGCAGCGCACCCAGGATCACGCCGGGGATGTGCCCCATGCCGCCGAGCACCACCATCGCCAGTACGGCGATCGATTCCTGCAGAGTGAACGATTCCGGCGACACGAAGCCCTGAAACGCGGCAAACAACGCGCCGGCCACACCGCCAAAGGTGGCGCCGATGGCGAAGGCCAGCAGCTTGAAGTTGCGGGTATTGATGCCCATCGCCCGCGCGGCGTCCTCGTCTTCGCGGATCGCTGTCCATGCGCGGCCAATGCGCGAGTTTTGCAGCCGCAGGCTGATAAACAGGATCGCCAGCAGCAGCGCGGCGAACAGGTAGTAATAGAGATACAGCCCGGAGAAACGCACGCCGAACCACTCATGCATGCCGGAAAACTTCAGGCCGAACAGGCTGACCGGGTCGATGCCGGAAATGCCTTTAGGGCCGTTGGTGAGGTTGACCGGGCGATCGAGGTTACGCATCAGAATGCGCACGATCTCGCCGAAACCGAGCGTGACGATCGCCAGATAGTCGCCGCGCAGCCGCAGCGTCGGCGCGCCAAGCAGGATGCCGCACGCCGCCGCCAGCAGCGCCGCCAGCGGGATCAGCCACAGCATCGACAGGTGCAGCCCGTCGGGGAACCACTGCAGCAGCAGCGGGAATTGCTGCGTCAGATGCGATGATGACAGCAGCGCGGCCAAATAGGCGCCGACGGCGTAAAAGGCGATAAAACCCATGTCCAGCAACCCGGTCATGCCCACCACGATGTTCAGCCCGAGCGCCAGCATCAGGTACAGCAGGGCGAAGTCGACGACCCGCACCCAGTAGTTGCCGCCGGCGGCGCCCGCCACCCAGGGCGCCAGCAGCAGCGCGAGAATGAACAGCGTCAGCCCCAGCCTGGCGCGACGCGGCGTGGCCAGAGGAACGGGGGGAGTCAAAACGGTCATGGTGATGTCCTTATGCGCGCGTGGCGATACGTTCGCCCAAGAGCCCGGAGGGGCGGAAGACCAGCACGGCGATCAGCACCAGAAACGCGAACACGTCCTGGTAGTTGCTGCCGAACACGCCGCCGGTCAGCTCGCCGAGATAGCCGGTGCCCAGCGATTCGAACAGGCCTAGCAGCAATCCGCCGAGCATCGCGCCGCGCAGGTTGCCGATGCCGCCGAGCACGGCGGCGGTAAACGCCTTGATGCCCGGCAGAAAGCCCATCGAGAAACCGGCGTTGCCGTAGTTGCTGGCCATCATGATGCCGGCCACCGCCGCCAGCGCGCCGCCGAGCGCAAAGGTCAGAACGATGATGCGGTCAGGACTGATGCCCATCAGGCCGGCGACCTGCGGGTTTTCCGCCGTGGCGCGCATGGCGCGGCCGAAACGGCTGTGTTCGACCAGCAGCCAGAGGCCGGCCATGACCGCCACGGCCACCACCAGCGTGACGATCGCCGTGCCGGTGATCACCGCTGGCGCATGCCCGCCGCTGCCTGCAGTCAGGGCGATGGGGGTCATTGGCAGCAGCTGCGGAAACATCAGGGGATTGCGTGACCAGATCAGCATCGCCAGGGTTTGCAGCAGCAGCGAGACGCCGATGCCGCTGATCAGCGGAGCCAGGCGCGGCGCAGTGCGCAACCGGCGGTAGGCGAGACGCTCGATCGCCATCGAGGTAATGGCGCAGACCGCCATGGCGAACAGGGCCGCCAGCAGCAGCGTGGCGTACGGCGATAACGCGGGAAAGTGGTGTTGCAACACGCCGATCGCCGACAACGCGCTCAGCGCACCGACCATCAGCACGTCGCCGTGCGCGAAATTGATGATGCGCAGGATGCCGTACACCATGGTGTAACCGAGCGCGATCAGCGCATAGATGCTGCCGAGCATCAAACCGTTGACGGTTTGCTGTACCAGCGTATCCATAAGGAGAGTCCGGAGATAATGAGTCAGGAGGCTCACAGTAGAGAATTTAAAAAAATTGTAAAATACGGAAAAATACTTTCTTATACAAAAAACGAGTGATTTTAATACGTTGATTTTTATGTATATTGAACCCATCCCTTCAGTGTCGATTTCCCAAAAACAGTCAATATATGAAAAAAACAGAACAGTACGATGAGCCATTGCCGATGCTGCCGAACGATCCGCCGCTGCGCGCCGTGCGGGCGTTCGAAGCCATCGCGCGCCTGGGTGGCATCAGCGCGGCGGCTAACGAGCTGATGATTTCGCCTTCGGCGGTCAGTCATCAACTCAAAACGCTGGAGGCATTTTTGCAGATGCCGTTGACCGAACGGCAGGGGCGTAACCTGGTGCTGCGCAGCGAGGGGCGGGAGTATTACCGTTCGATTCGCTCGGCGTTCAACGTGCTGCGCCAGGCGACCGAACACGTGCGCGAGCAGTCCGCATCGCGGCAGGTCACCATCAGCCTGATCCCGCTGTTCGGCATGGGCTGGTTCATTCCGCGGCTGCGTGGCTTTTTGCGCGAAAATCCGGATATCGACATCAATGTGGTTTACGCCAACCACCGCAATTACCTGAGCGACGCCGCCGATCTGTCGATCCGCTTCGGGGTTGGGCAGTGGACCGGCTATCGCAGCGAAAAGCTGATGTCTGGCCAAATGGTGCCGGTGTGCAGCCGGGCATTCAGTAAACTGCACGGTTTGCTGGATACGCCGGATCAGCTGGCGACGCTGCCGCTGCTGCACGACGAGGAGCGCAATACCTGGATGCAATGGTTTCAGCTGGCCGGCGTTAAACGCCCGCTGCGCAGCATCGGGCCGATGTTTGAAGACGGATTGTTGACACTGGCGGCGGTGCAGGCGGGGCTAGGGTGCGCGTTGATGCGTGAACCGTTAATCGCCCAGTACCTTGAGAGCGGTGAGTTGATCAAAATGTTCGATCTGCCGATCGACGACGGCCGCGATTATTACCTGTGCGCTCGACTGGATAGCGAGCTGTCGCAGGAAGGCGAAAATCTGCGGCAATGGCTGCGGCGTGAGGCGGCGGCTCAGAACGTCGGGGCATAATCTACAACCAACGCGTCTTTCAGCACCTGGCGGCTTGCAGTAGAGTGCGGGTTCCTGTGTCGCGATAAGGTATGACGATGCTGTTCGATTTAAACCAGCAGGCGGCCGAACTGCCCGAGGCCTGGCGTTCTGCCGTGCTGGGCCGCGTCGGTGCGGCCAATATCAAAGTGCTGCGCATGGACGCGCGCAGCATTGCGGATGAAGTGCATGATTACAGCGAAGGATTGCTGGTGATCAGCGGCCACCTGCGGCTGCAGGTGGCGGGGGAAGTGGTGGTGGTGCGCGCCGGCCAGCTGTATCAGGCCGCGGCCGGCGTGCCGCATCGCGTGTTGCCGGGCAGCGAAGGCACGCTGGTGATTGTCGATCTGCCGGAGGATTAAGCGGCGCCCAGGACCGCCAGCGCCACCTTTACCGCTGCCAATAGCCGCTCTTCAGTGACGCCGTCACGTGCCTGAATCGACAGGCCGTGCAGGAAGACGGCGAAATAGTCACCCAGGCTGTCGGCGTCGGTATCGGCCGGCAATTCGCCGGTTTGCACCGCCTGCCGCAGCCGTTCGATGATCTGCTGCGTACGCTGCAACCGATGCTCTGCCAGCCAGGTTTTGAGCCCATCGTTTTCCGCACTGACGCTGGCGGCGGCGGAGACCACCATGCAGCCCTGCGGCAGATCTGGCCGGCTGTAGAGACGCACGGCATCTTCCAGGATACGTTGGATCGCCGGGCGAATGCCGCTTTCCTGCGCGAAGGCGCGATCGGCGAAGCCGCCTTCCTCGGTTTCGTAACTGGCGATTGCCTCGCGGAACAGCTGCTCTTTGGAGCCGAACGCCTTGTAGATGCGCGCGGAAGCAATGCCCAATTCCGCCACCAGATCCGACATCGAGGTGCCTTCGTAACCTTGCCGCCAAAATAAGTTTCGCGCCTTCAAGAGCGCCTGTTCGCGGTCGAACTCACGCGGTCTGCCAGCCATTCTCTGCTCCAATTTACCTGCCATTCAGCGACATAGGATCGCTTAAATCGGCGGGAATACCAATGTCTTTATAAATTTCGCTTGCGGTCATCGCGCCTTGCCTCTATTGTTTGTCAATCGACAACTAATAGGAGTTTACGATGAAAACCCTCAAAGGTCCAAGCCTGCATCTCGCGCAGTTCAGCGATGAGACAGCGCCGTTCAACAGCCTGCCGGCCATCGCCGAGTGGGCGGCGCAAACCGGTTTTACCGCCTTGCAGATCCCGGCCTGGGATCGGCGTTTATTTGACGTGGCCACCGCCGCGGAAAGCCAAACCTACTGCGACGATCTGACCGGCATGTTGGCGGAGCAGGGGTTGGTGGTCAGCGAATTGACCAGCCATATCTTCGGCCAGCTGATGGCGGTACACCCGGCTTACGATGCGCTGTTTGACAGCTTCGCGCCGCCGGCGCTGCAGGGCAATCCGCAGGCGCGCGGCGAGTGGGCGCGGCAGCAAATGCTGCTGGCGGTGAAGGCGTCGGCGCGGCTCGGGCTCAGCGAGCTGGGCACCTTTTCCGGTTCGCTGGCCTGGCCCTATCTGTTCCCGTTCCCACAGCGCCCGGAAGGATTGATCGACACCGCGTTCGACGAACTCGCCAAACGCTGGCTGCCGGTGCTCGACGCCTGCGAAGAACAGGGCATCAACCTGTGTTATGAAATTCACCCGAGTGAGGATCTGCACGACGGCGTGACGTTCGAGAGGTTTCTTGAGCGCGTCGGTAACCACCCGCGTTGTCGGGTGCTGTTCGATCCGAGCCATATGGTGCTGCAGCAGCTTAACTATCTGGAGTTTATCGATATCTATAAGGACGTTATCGGCATGTTCCACGTCAAGGACGCCGAGTTCAATCCGACCGGTCGCCAGGGCATTTACGGCGGCTATCAATCCTGGATCGATCGCGCCGGCCGCTTCCGCTCGCTGGGCGACGGCCAGGTTGATTTCAACGGCATCTTTTCGCGCCTGACGCAGTACGGCTATTCGGGCTGGGCGGCATTGGAGTGGGAATGTTGCCTAAAAACCCGCAGGACGGCGCGCGCGAAGGCGCAGCCTTCATTCGCGATCGCATTATCCGCGTCACCGACAAAGTGTTCGATGACTTCGCCGGTGCGCCGGTCAGCCCGCAGCAGATCAACGCCTTGCTCGGCATTCGCTGAGCCCAATCCTTAAGGGAGTCACCCCATGCAATATCGACAGAACGAGGTCCCGTTGGCGGATCTCGCGGCGGAACACGTCTATCTCCAGGTCAACGGCCGGCGCCTTCACTGCGTGGTGGCCGGTGAAGGGCGGCCGGTGCTGCTGATCCCCGGCTGGCCGCAAACCTGGTACACCTGGCGCCATGTGATGCAAGCGCTGGCGGCGGCCGGTTTTCAGGCGATCGCCGTCGATCCGCCGGGCATCGGCGATTCTGACAAGCCCGCTGGCGGCTACGACACCGGCAGCGTCGGCGCGGCGCTGCACACAATGATGGCGCAACTGGGCCATGGACGTTACCAACTGGTTGGCCACGACATCGGCATGTGGATCGGTTACGCCATGGCGAGCGATTTCCCGCAGGCGGTGGAGCGTCTGGTGCTGACGGAGGCCGTGATCCCCGGGCTGGCGCCGCCGCCGCCGATTTTCGTTGCGCCGGAGGAGAACATCTTCCTGTGGCATTTCATGTTCAACCAGCTGGCGGATTTGCCGGAGACCCTGACCCAGGGGCGCGAACGGGAGTATCTTGGCTATATCTTCAACCGCTGGTCCTATCGGCGCGATCGGGTGGCGGCGGAGGTGTATATCGCCGCCTATTCGGCACCGGGCGGCCTGCGCGCCGGATTCGACTATTACCGGGCGATCCCGGAGACCGTGCGGCAGAACCGGCTGCGCGCCGCTACGCCCTTGACGATGCCGGTGTTGACGGTGGGAGCGGAGCACGCCACCGGCGACGCGCCGCTGACGACGCTACAGGGCAATGCGCACGATCTGCGGGGCGAAACCGTCGCCGGCTGCGGCCATTTCATCACCGAGGAGTGTCATGAGGAATTTATTGCACTGATTACGTCATTCCTGGCGGGAGAGCCGTATGCCGCTTGATGAACGCATCGCCGCCTTTTTGACGGCATCGGCCGACGTGCCACCGCCCGCTTCGCTGGCGGCAATGCGCGCGGCCACGGAAACCGGTTTACGCCAGCTGCAGGGCGAGGCGGAACCGAGCGGCGGCGTCAGGGACCATACGGTGGTCGCCGCCGATGGACACCGGATTGCACTGCGCGCCTATCTACCGGCGGGGGAAAACGGCACGACCGCGCAGCCGGCGATGCTGTTCGCCCACGGCGGCGGCTGGTGCCTCGGCTCACTGGCGTTGTACGATCGGCCCTGTCAGGCGTTGGCTAACGCCACCGGCCGGGTGATCCTGTCGGTTGACTATCGTCTGGCGCCGGAATACCCGTTTCCACAGCCGCTGGAAGATGTCTATCAGGCGCTCTGCTGGGTGGCGCAACGGGCGCCGCAGTTGGGGATTGACGCGCAGCGCCTGGCAGTGGGCGGTGATAGCGCAGGGGGCAATCTGGCGGCGGCGGTCGCACTGTTGGCGCGGGATCGCAGCGGCCCGTACATCGAACGTCAGCTGCTGCTGTACCCGGCGCTCAGCCGCGAGATGACGACGACGAGCTATCACGAGTTTGCCGAGGGGCACTTTCTGACGCGCGACGCGATGGGGTTTTGTTGGCAGCAGTATCTGGGCCAGCGGCGCGATCCCGGCGCGGAACCGTTGTATGCCGCCACGCTGCGCGGGTTACCGCCGGCCACCATCCTGAGCTGCGAATACGATCCGCTGCGCGATGAGGCCGAACAGTATGCGCAGCGGCTGCGTGAGGCGGGCGTGTCGGTGCGCTGCGAACGGTTGCCGGGCATGGTGCATGCCTGTATTCACATGCTGGGGCTGACCCCGGCGGCGCGGCAGCTGTTCGAACTGGCCGGTGAGTAAAAAAAAGCCCCGCATTGCGGGGCTTCTGGCTATTCATCTGCCGGGCGATTATCGGCCGGCGACGGTGACAAAGCGCGTTTCCAGGTAGGATTCGATCGCTTCGCTGCCGCCTTCGGTGCCGTGACCGGAGTCTTTCACGCCGCCAAACGGTGTTTCCGGCAGGCCGAAACCGATGTGGTTGATGCTCAGCATGCCGCTCTCCACGTCGCGCCCTAGCGCATTGACCGTGGCGATGTTGCGGCTGTAAGCGTAGGCGGCCAGGCCGTACGGCAGGCGGTTGGCTTCGGCGATCGCCTCGTCATAGGTGGCGAATGGGCGCAGCAGGGCGACCGGGCCAAACGGCTCTTCCGACATGGCGCGCGCGGTCAGCGGCACGTCGCGCAGCACCGTCGGCTCGAAGAAGTTGCCTTTGCCCGCCACGCGTTTGCCGCCGGTGCTGGCCTTCGCCCCGTGGGCGATAGCGTCCTGCACCAGCGCCTCGATATTGTCGACGCTGCGGCCCAACACCATCGGCCCCATCGTCACGCCGTCTTCCAGCCCGTTGCCGAGCTTGAGCTCACGCACCGCGGCGGTGAATTTCTCCACGAAGGCCTCATAAACGCCTTGTTGGATCAGGAAGCGGGTCGGGGCGATACAGACCTGGCCGGCGTTGCGGAACTTGGACTGCGCCAGCTCTTTGGCCGCCGCGTCGAGATCGGCATCGTCGAAGATCAGCACCGGCGCGTGGCCGCCCAGCTCCATGGTGGCCTTTTTCATATGCTGGCCGGCCAGCGCCGCCAAATGCTTGCCCACGCGAGTGGAGCCGGTGAAGGAGATCTTGCGAATGGTCGGATGGGGGATCAGGTATTCCGAAATGTCCGCCGGGGTGCCATACACCAGCGCGATCACCCCGGCCGGAATACCGGCGTCGGCGAAGGCTTTGATCAGTTCAGCCGGTGAGGCCGGCGTTTCTTCCGGACCTTTGACGATGATGGAACAGCCCGCCGCCAGCGCGGCGGACAGCTTGCGCACGATCTGGTTGATCGGGAAGTTCCACGGCGTGAAGGCGGCCACCGGGCCGACCGGCAGTTTCAGGGTTTGCTGCTGCACGTCGCGAGCGCGGGACGGAATAATCTGCCCGTAGGTGCGGGTGGCTTCGCCGGCGAACCACTCGATAACGTCGGCGGCGTTGAGAATTTCGATTTTGGCCTGCGCCACCGGCTTACCCTGTTCCTGCGTCATGACGGCGGCGATGGCGTTGGCGCGTTCGCGCAGCAACGCCGCGGCTTTGCGCATCAGATTGGCGCGCTGGTGCGCGGCGGTGTCGCGCCAGACGTTAAATCCGCGCTCGGTGGCGGCCAGCGCCAGATCGAGATCCTCTGTGGCGGCGTGCGCCACTTGACCGATTATCTCGTCGGTGGCGGGGTTGGTGACCGGCAGGGTTTTCCCGGCCAGTGCGTTGCGCCAGTGTCCATCGATATACAGTTGAGTATCCGGATACATTGTTGCCTCTTGTTTGCGGAGTGTCAGGGGCCGATGAGCTTCGCGATGCGGCGCGCCTGAAAGGGACAGGGACCTTAACCCTACGCCGAATGGCGGCGATCGTCCAGGCGAGGGGCACGAAAGCGCCAGGGCGGCTACTCAACCGGCGATGTTTTGGCTATGCTGAGCAGATTGTCAGCACGGACGAGGAGGTCGGGTGCAAGGGGTACCACAACAGTTTCCGTTCGAGAAGGATTGCGCACAGTTCCGGCATTTGTCACATCTGCCGGGCGTCGAACTCTATCAGGCGCACATCGAGCGCTATGCCTTCGAGCCGCATACCCACGACGCCTTCGCCATCGGCACCGTAGACACCGGGGCGGAGCGTTTCCGCTATCGCGGCGCGCAGCATCTGGCGGCGCCGGGCGCGCTGGTGCTGATGAACCCGGACGAACTGCATACCGGCGAAGCCGAAACGCCGGGCGGCTGGTGTTACCGCATGCTCTATCTGGCGCCCGAGGCGCTGGAGCAGCTGTCCGGCGATCGGAGCCAGTGGTTTACCGATGCAGTGCGCCACGATCCGCGGGCGGCGCAGCGCCTGTCCGCCATTCTCGCCACGCTGTGGCAAACCGACGATCCGCTCACGCTCGACGGCCTGCTGCTTGAGGCGGTCGAGCTGTTGCACCCGCACATCCGCACCGGGCAGCGGGAAAAAGCCGAAGCGGCGCATCGTTTCGAGGTGGTGAAAAGCTACCTGCACGATAACTTCGCTGAGGCGGTGACCCTCAGCCAACTGGCCGAGCTGGTATCGCTCAGCCCGTACCATTTCCTGCGCAAGTTCAAGGCCGAATATCACGTTTCGCCGCAGCAGATGCTGATGGCGATCCGGCTGTCGCAGGCCAAACGCATGCTGGAGCGCGGCATGACCGCCGCACAGGTGGCGGCGGCGGCGGGGCTGACCGATCAGGCGCACCTGACGCGCGCCTTCGCCAATCGTTACGGCGTCACGCCAGTGCGTTTCCAGAAACAGGTGAAATTGGGCTAAAACAGCAACCTGCTACAATAATTCCTCCCCGCGTTTTCGTTATTCTGCCGCTGTCTTGTCGGGCGGGTTGGCCGCGCCGGCCGTTTGTCGGAGTCGTTATGTTCATTGGCGTTGTGTTTGCCCTGGCCGCCGGGCTGATGTGGGGACTGATTTTCGTCGGCCCGCTGCTGGTGCCGGATTATCCCGCCGCGCTGCAGTCCACCGGGCGCTATCTGGCCTTCGGGCTGATCACCTTGCCGCTGGCGTGGTTCGATCGCCGCCGCCTGCGCAAGCTGCGGCGCCAGGATTGGCTGGAAGCGCTCAAGCTGACGGCCATCGGCAATCTGCTGTACTACCTGTGCCTGGCCAGCGCCATTCAGCGTACCGGCGCACCGGTATCGACCATGATCATCGGCACCTTGCCGGTGGTGATCGCCATCTGCGCCAATCTGTTTTACGGCCGGCACGACGGGCGCCTGGCCTGGAGCAAGCTGGCGCCGGCGCTGCTGCTGATCGTCTGCGGGTTAGCGTGCGTAAACATCGCCGAACTGCGCGGCAACGCGCTGCCGATCGACGGCTGGCGCTATCTCAGCGGCCTTGGGCTGGCCGCGTTGGCGGTGGCGTGCTGGACCTGGTTCCCGCTGCGCAATTCGCGTTGGCTGCGGGAGAACCCGACGCAGCGGCCGGCCACCTGGGCCACGGCGCAGGGGCTGGTGACGCTGCCGCTGGCGCTGCTGGGCTATCTGGCGGTCTGCGGCCAATTGGCGCTGAGCGAACCGGCGTTTGCCTTGCCGTTCGGCCCGCGCCCCGAGGTATTTATCCCCCTGATGCTGGTTATCGGCGTGTTCTGCTCCTGGCTGGGGGCGCTGTGCTGGAACGAAGCCAGCCAGCGGCTGCCGACGGTGTTGGTGGGGCCTCTTATCGTGTTCGAAATTCTGGCGGGGTTGGCCTATACCTTTCTGCTGCGCCAGGCCTGGCCGCCGCTGCTGACATTGGCCGGCATCGTCTGCCTGATCGCCGGCGTGGTGTATGCCATGCGTATCAAGCCGCAGCCGGTGGTGGTGGCGTTGGAGGACAAGCTGGGGTGACGCCCGCCGCGAAGGCGGGCATGGGGGTTAACGCTTGCTGTGGTGAATGATCTCTTCGGCCACGTTGCGCGGCGCTTCGGCGTAGTGGCTGAACTCCATGGTGTAGGTGGCGCGGCCCTGCGACATCGATCGCAGGGTCGTCGAGTAGCCGAACATCTCGGACAGCGGCACCTTGGCGCGAATTTCCTTGCCGCCGCCGCCCGGGATCTCTTCCATGCCTTGCACCAGACCGCGGCGTGAGGAGAGGTCGCCCATCACGTTGCCGGCGTAATCTTCCGGCGTTTCCACTTCTACCGACATGATCGGCTCAAGGATCACCGGATCCGCCAGGCGGCAGGCCTCCTTGAAGCCGAAGATCGCCGCCATGCGGAACGCCTGTTCCGACGAGTCGACGTCATGGTAAGAACCGAAGGTCAGGTGTACCTTGACGTCCACCACCTGATAACCGGCCAGCACGCCGTTATTGAGCGCCTCGAGCACGCCTTTTTTCACCGCCGGGATAAATTCGCCCGGAATGACGCCGCCCTTGATCTCATCGAAGAATTCGAAGCCTTTGCCGGGGTCGTTGGGTTCGACGGTCAGCACCACGTGGCCGTATTGCCCTTTACCGCCGGACTGGCGCACGAACTTGCCTTCCACGTCGGTTACCCGTTTGCGGATGGTTTCGCGGTACGACACCTGCGGCTTGCCGGTGGTAGTCTCCACCCCGAACTCGCGGCGCATGCGATCGACGATGATCTCGAGGTGCAGCTCGCCCATGCCGTAGATAATGGTTTGGCCGGATTCTTCATCGGTGCGCACGCGGAACGACGGATCTTCCGAAGAGAGACGCTGCAGCGCGATGCCCATTTTCTCCTGGTCGCCCTTGGTCTTTGGCTCGATCGCCTGGGCGATCACCGGCTCGGGGAAGGTCATGCGTTCCAGCGTGATGATGGCGCCAGGGTCGCACAGCGTATCGCCGGTGGTGACGTCCTTCATGCCAACGCAGGCGGCGATATCACCGGCGTGCAGTTCGTCGATGTCCTTACGATCGTTGGCGTGCATCTGCACGATGCGGCCGATGCGTTCCTTTTTACCCTTGATCGGGTTGTAAACGCTGCTGCCTTTGGCCAGCACCCCGGAGTAGACGCGCACGAAAGTCAGCTGGCCGACGAACGGGTCGGTCATCAGCTTGAACGCCAGCGCCGAGAATTTTTCATTATCGTCGGCTTTGCGGGTGATGATTTCATCGTGTTCACCGTGGCCCTCCATCGGCGGCACGTCGAGCGGCGAGGGCATCAGTTCAATTACCGCATCCAGCATGCGCTGCACCCCTTTGTTGCGGAACGCAGAGCCGCACAGCATCGGCTGGATTTTGCCGGCGACGGTGCGCACCCGCAGCCCGTGAACGATCTCCTCTTCGCTCAGCGGCACCTGGTTGAGGTATTTCTCCATCAGTTCTTCCGACGCTTCGGCGGCGGCCTCAATCATGTTTTCACGCCACTCCTGTGCCGAGTCGCGCAGCTCTGCCGGGATCTCTTCGAAGCTGAAGTTCATGCCCTGCGAGGCCTCGTCCCACAGAATGGCTTTCATCCGCACCAGATCCACCACGCCGCTGAAGTGATCTTCGGCGCCGATAGGGATAACGATAGGCACCGGGTTGGCTTTCAGGCGCTCGATCATCATTTTGCGCACGCGGAAAAAATCCGCGCCGATGCGGTCCATCTTGTTGACGAACGCCAGCCGCGGCACTTTGTACTTGTTGGCCTGGCGCCAGACGGTTTCCGACTGCGGCTGCACGCCGCCCACCGAGTCATAGACCATCACGGCGCCGTCCAGCACGCGCATCGAACGCTCCACTTCAATGGTGAAATCGACGTGCCCGGGGGTGTCGATGATATTGATGCGGTGCTGCGGATAATTATGCTGCATGCCGTTCCAGAAGCAGGTGGTGGCCGCCGAGGTGATGGTGATGCCGCGCTCCTGTTCCTGCGCCATCCAGTCCATGGTCGCCGCGCCGTCATGCACTTCACCCAGCTTGTGGCTGACCCCGGTGTAAAACAGAATCCGCTCGGTGGTGGTGGTCTTGCCGGCATCGATATGCGCGGAGATGCCGATATTGCGGTAACGTTCGATAGGGGTGGTGCGAGCCATAATTAACCTTTCTTAGCCGCATGAAGGAGAGCGGCTTAAACAGCATGGATAATGATGATAATCCTCATAGGGTTATCCGCCGGATCGCAGAGCCTCGCTCTGGTCACAAACTAATCGTAGTTGAAGGCGTTAGTTTTTTTAAGCGATGGCTGTGATAGATGAAAGTTTGCGCGCATAACGGCGCCGGTGCAGAAAAGGGCGAAAAAAAAAGGCCCGTAACGGGCCTGTTGTCGTAGGGCGCATTCGCCGCTTATTTGCGGCCCAGCAGGAAGCCGAAAACGATGCCGACCGCTGCTGCAACGGCTACGCCGGCCAGCGGGTTGGCTTCCACCTGCGTTCTTACGCTGTCCGCTGCGTCACGGGCGGCATAGCTGGCCTGGGAGGCGTATTTGCGCGCCGCGCCGCGCACCTGATGCTCCGGCGAATCAACGGCTTTGCCGAACGCTTCTTGTACCGCGCCTGCGGCTTCATTGGCTTTGTCTTCCGCTTTACCAAACATGCTGCTCTCCTGTTCCTTGTGGGTTAACGAACACTAAGCCTAGCAGGTGAATGGCATTTTTTGCAGCATTCTGTGCGTTATAAGATCAATCTGAGCAAAGAAAAGTCTTTCCATACGCACGGCGTCGGCTTCACCCGCGCGTTTTTTTATGTTCTATTGGCTAGCGGTTTAACCGAGTATCTTTACCCTTTGACCGATTCGTTGAGTTGAAAGGACTCCCCATGTCAGTACTGCGTATTCTGGCGCTGTTCGCCGCGACCGCCGCCGCGTTGCCCGCCCTGGCCAAGCCGGCGGCTCACGGCATGGCGGTCGAGAACGGCATTCGTTGGCAATCTTGTCTCAACAGCGGTTTTCAGCGCTGGTTCGATGAGGCGCCACCGCCGGGGCTGCGCTGCGGTTACCTCGAGGTGCCGTTAGCCTACGCCACGCCGCCCGCCCATGCGGCGCAGGCGGGCGAACAGACCGTGCGTCTGGCACTGACCCTGCAGCCCGCTACCGGGCCGAAAAAGGGCAGCGTAGTAATGATCAGCGGGGGCCCAGGCCTGCCGGGCATCAACCCCTATCTGGGCAACGACGCCCACGTCGCCAGACTGCGAAAATCCTACGATATCATCGGTTACGATCCGCGCGGCGTCGGTCAGTCGACGCCGAAAATTTCTTGTCAGCTGGCCGAAGGCGACGAAACCCCGACGCCGGACGATAACGACGTTGCCGGCGCGGAGAATCAGACGCGCACCCTGATTGCCGCCTGCATCAAACAGACCGGCGCGGACGTGTTGCAACACATCGGCACCGACGAGGCGGTCAACGATCTGAACGCGATCCGCCACGCGCTGGGCGAACCGGGGCTGACGGCGGTGGCATACTCTTACGGCACCAAGGTGGCGGCGCTGTATGCCGAACGTTTTCCGAAGAAGACGCGCGCGCTGGTGCTGGACGGGGTGGTGGATCTGGCGGAGGACGACTTCACCCAGCGCATGAACCAGGAGCGGGGCTTCCAGCAAAGCTTCCTGCGCTTCGCCGCCTACTGCGGCAAAACCGACAGCTGCCAGCTGGGCGGCGGCGCTAATCAGGCGCTGCAGCGCTATCATGCCTTACTGCGCAAGCTGCACGATCAACCGTTCGTCACTGCGGCGGGCTATGAAATCTCCGCCGACGATGTGCTGACGGTCACGCGTTCGCTGCTGCTGTGGCCGGAGCGCTGGCATGAGCTGGCGACCGTGCTGCGTCAACTCGATGCCGGCATCGCCGGGCAGCAGGTTTCCGATCTGATTGACGAAAGCTATTCGCCGGATGCCGATGATGCCCTGAACGTCATCACTTGCGCCGACGTCGCCAACCCGACGGCCGATCCGCAGCAGTTGCGCAGGCAGCGGCAGGAGATCAATACCGCCGCTTTGTACGCTCACTACCTGCCGCTACACGAGTATCCGCTGGAAATGTGCGATCTATGGCCGTACCGCGGCAAAGATCGGCCGCACACCCCGGTGGCGTCCGCCGCGCTGCCGCCGCTGCTGTTCGTCGCCCAGCGCTACGATCCGACCACGCCGTACCGCAACGCCCAGGTGATGGCCGCCGCCTTTAAAAGCCCGCTGATCACCCGCGAACGCGACGGACATACGCTGGCGCTGAACGGCATCGACAGCTGCGTTGACGAAAGCGTGGTGGAGTATCTGCTGGCGCCGAAAAAGCCGCGCCGCGACAAGGTTTGCCGCTGAGGAGGCCGGGGGCAGCCCGGCCTCTTTTCTTGTTTACCTCCGTTCTTTCGCCACTATTTCGTTGATAATGAAAGAAATTCAATACCGCTTTTGGTTATGACTCATAGCGATTAATGATTTAATTTATTCCACTGCCTCATTGCATATTGAACGCGATAAAACACTCATCAGGGATATCGACGTGAAATATTCATTCAATAGCAAGAAATTGGCTGGTTTAATCATCCTGGCTTTTAACGCGACGGTCGCACAGGCGGCCGAGGTGCCGGCGGGCGCTAAACTGGCGGCGGCGCAAGAACTGGTGCGCGCCAACGGGTATGAACCGGCGACGCTGGATCCAAACCTGGCCGAGAGCAATGTGGAGTTCTACATCTTCAACGATCTGTTCGAAGGCTTGCTGCGCGTCGGAAAAGACGGCGAAGTGATCCCGGCGCTGGCACAGAAGTGGGAGCACCAGGGCAACGTCTGGACTTTCCATCTGCGGCCGCAGGCCAAGTGGTCGAACGGCGATCCGGTCACCGCCGACGATTTCGTCTACAGTTGGCAGCGCCTCACCGATCCGAAAACCGCGTCGCCGTACGGCAGCTATCTGGCTTCGGCCTACGTGCTGAACGCGGCGGCGATCAACGCCGGCAGCAAGCCACCGAGCGAGCTGGGCGTCAAGGCGCTGGATGCGCACACCCTGCAGGTGACGCTGTCGGAGCCCAACTCCTATCTGCTCAAACAACTGGTGCATTTTCCGGTCTTGCCGGTTAACCGCAAGGTGGTGGAGCAGTACGGCAAAAACTGGACTCAACCGGCGCATTTTGTCGGCAACGGCGCGTTCCGCCTCAGCCAGTGGGTGGTGAACGAAAAGGTGGTGGTGGAACGCAATCCGCAGTATTGGGACAACGCCAACACCGTGCTCAACAAGGTGACGTTCTTGCCGATACAGGGATTCCCGGAAGTGGCGCGTTTTCGCGCCGGCGAGGTGGAATTGGGGTATACCACGCCGCCGGAGCTGTATCAGCAGCTGAAAAAAACGCTCGGTGAGCAACAGCTGGTGACCTATCCGCTGCTCTCCACCAGCTATTTCGCCTTCAACAACCGCCAGGCGCCGTTCAACGACGTGCGGGTGCGTCAGGCGCTGAATCTGGCGCTGGATAAAGAGATCATCGCCGGCAAGGTGCTGGGATATGGCCAGCAGCCGGCCTGGACCTTTACCCCAACGGGGGCGGGCGGCTATCGCCTGCAGCCCGGCGCCGCGGCCGGCTGGACGCCGGAACAACGGCACGCCCAGGCGAAGCAACTGCTGGCGCAGGCCGGTTTCAACGCCGAGCATCCGCTGCGCTTTACCGTGCTGTACAGTAACGACGCCACCATCAAGAAGATCGTCATCGCCGCCGCCGCCATGTGGAAAAAGAACCTCGGGGTAGAGGCCACCTTGCAAAGCCAGGAGCGTAAAGTGACGCTGGATAATATCAACCGCGGGCAGTACGGCGTGGCCTTTACTCGATGGCTGGCGGATTACAACGATCCGTCTACTTTCCTGAACGTGTTCCGTTCCGACAGCAGCGAAAACAGCCCCAAATACCGCAATCCGGAGTACGACCGCATTCTGCATCAGGCGACGGCGGCGCCGACACCGCAGCAGGTGCAGCAGTATTTCCAGCAGGCCGAGGCGGTGCTGGCCGTCGATACGCCGGTCGCGCCGGTGTACTACGAAGCCAACGCCACGCTGGTCAAACCTTACGTGAAGGGGATCGACTTTACCCGTCAGGGCGCGCTATACGATAAAAACGTCTACATTCTCGCGCACTGAGAAATAAAAAAACGGCTGATTTATATCAGCCGTTTTTATAGATTCACATTTAATAAAATTATCCTAAATACTCCATAAACGACGGGCAATCTTTTCTTCCCGCCGGATAAA
Organism: Serratia bockelmannii; assembly: GCF_008011855.1. GTDB lineage: Bacteria > Pseudomonadota > Gammaproteobacteria > Enterobacterales > Enterobacteriaceae > Serratia > Serratia bockelmannii. The sequence continues at coordinate 301,172 of NZ_VOUX01000033.1, read as the reverse complement.
ACAACGCCTATACTGCGCCGGTAGTTTATATGCAGTATCTCGTTTGGCGAGGCTCCTATACAAACACAGGTTACTGATCTGACGACATCGAGAGATGCCCAAGGTTAAGACAGGCTTTATCGGATTAAGGTTCAGCCCAAAGTAACTTCCGAGCAACAATTCGGATACGTTGTATAGTGCTAAAACCTGGACGCGGAGATAGGCAGTCTGCACTCCCTCTGTGGTTACGCCCCTATGCGATTCGCTGTTGAAGTTCACAACAGAAATAGGGACTGACAAAATGATCAAGTCACATCAATACTCTTCTTCTCCGGCGCTGCGCGCGACTGAAACTCTCGATGAAACTTCAGTTGCCGGTTATATGAACGCCGATTTTATTACCGTTCCCGCGACGATGACGGTCACGCATGCCCGGGAATATTTACTTTCGCAGCTAAAAACGGACGAAATTCCCACCCGGGTCTTTATTACCGCGGACGACTATCATTTGCGCGGCACGCTGTCGGTGAAAAAACTGCTGCAGTGCGACGATGAGGACAAAGCGGTCGGCGTAATGATGGATTACAGCTATTTCCAGGTTTCACCCGACGACGATCGCAATGACGTGGCGCATCTGCTGGGCAAAGGCGGTTTGGACGTGGTGCCGGTCGTGGCGAACAACACGCTGGTCGGCGTGCTGGGCGAGCGCGAGATCGCTCGGCTGGTCGAAGATGAAAACACCGAAGACGCGCAGCGTCAGGGCGCGAGCCTGCCGCTGGACAAGCCTTATCTGGAGACCAGCCCGTGGGCGCTGTGGCGCAAACGCTCGGTGTGGCTGCTGATGTTGTTCGTGGCCGAAGCTTACACCGGCAACGTGCTGAAAGCGTTTGAAGATCAGCTCGAAGCGGCGATTGCGCTGGCGTTCTTCATCCCGTTGCTGATCGGCACCGGCGGCAACAGCGGCACCCAGATCACCTCGACGCTGGTGCGTGCTATGGCGCTGGGCGAGGTCAGCCTGCGCAATCTGGGCGCGGTGATCCGCAAAGAGGTCACGACCTCGCTGCTGATCGCCGTCACCATCGGTCTGGCGGCCTGGGTGCGCGCCTGGATCATGGGCGTCGGCATGGAGGTGACGCTGGTGGTCAGCCTGTCGCTGGTGGCGATCACCGTGTGGAGCGCCATTGTTTCGTCGATCATTCCGATGCTGCTGAAACGGCTCGGTATCGATCCGGCGGTGGTGTCGGCGCCGTTTATCGCCACCTTTATCGACGGCACCGGCCTGATTATTTATTTCAAAATCGCCCAGCACGTCCTGGGAATTTAAACGGGTCCCGCGCTTGAAAGCGCGGGAATGTTGCCAAAAAGAGGAGGACGTTAAAAAACCATGGATACCGACCAACCCCGATATTTAACGCAAGGGGCTTTTATCGATAACATTTAACCTGAGGACAAAATAATGGGAAACATGACTATTTTTATGGGATTCCTGGCAATGATCAGCTCGCTGGGCCTGTTGGCGGCCTATATGAGCACCAAATGGGATGATTGATGAACGCTAAAGATCCGCCTAGATGCATCCTCCCCGTAACCGCTATTTATTATGGGGAGGATTTAGTGGCGCGCTGAACGCGCGGCCTGATACGGGAGTTGATAATAATGACGATTCTTATTTTGGGATTGCTCTACGCCATTTTAATGATCTCGGTGGGCGTTAATGAGATTTATTTTTATTCCACCGGAAAATCCAATTTTCTTACTAGCCTCATGCTGACATTCTCTGGCAGTATGCTGCTGATCGCCTTTGTCTGGCAATTATCCGCTAAAGTAAAAAAATAAATCACCGTCTGAATGTGAGCAGCATCATGCAGAATGAAAAACAGGCCGTGGCCAGAAACTCGATGATTGCCAGCGGGGTGCTGGCCACGGGCAAATTCGTCGCCGGCATTTTTACCGGCAGTATTGGCCTGATATCCGAAGGGATCCACTCTTTCACCGATTTTATCGCCACCAGCATCACTTGGCTGGCGGTGCGCATCAGCGATAAACCCGCCGATGACGATCACCACTTCGGCCACGGCAAAGTGGAAAACCTGGCGGCGCTGTTCGAAGTGCTGTTGTTGCTGGGCGCCGCCGGTTGGATTGTCTATGAGGCGGGCAGCAGCCTGCTCGGGCAACCGCATGAGATCGTCGCGGCGCCGGTGGTGATCGCGGTGTTGCTGATCTCCATCTGCGTCGATTTCTTCCGCGTGCGGGCGCTCAACCGCGTCGCCAAAGCCACCGACAGCGCGGCGCTGGAGGCGGATGCGCTGCATTTCTTCTCCGACATGCTTTCATCCGGCGTGGTGCTGCTGGGCATGGTGTTTGTGCTGCTAGGCTTTGGCCGTGCGGACGCCATCGCCGCGCTGATCGTCGCCGGTTTTATCTTTGTCGCCGCAATCAAGCTCGGTAAACGCTCCTTCGATTCGTTGATGGATACTGCGCCCGCCGGAGCCACCGAAGCGATTCGCGCCACGCTGGACAGCTTTCCGGCGGTGCTGGCCTGCGACAGCGTGCGCATTCGCAACGCCGGCGCCGTAATGTTTGTCGAGATCACGGTGGCGGTGTGCCGCACCTTGCCGCTGGAGCGCATCGATACGTTGAAGCGAGAAATCATCGAACGGCTGCGGGAGCAGTACGCCAGGGCGGAATTCACTGTCATCGCGGTGCCGCAGACCCGCAGCGACGAAGACATGGCGACCCGCATTCGGGCGATTGCCGCCAACCACGGCGCGCAGGTGCAGAATGTGACCTTGCAGCAGTTGCCGACGCGTATGGCGATCGGCATGGATTTGGCGGTGCCGGCCCACGTCAGCGTGGCGCAGGCGCATGACATCGCCACGGAAATAGAAGGGATCCTGCGCCAGGCGATCGGCGAAGACACTGAAATAGAGACGCACCTGGAGCCGCAGACGCCGCACTGGCTGACCAGCGAGGATGTCGATGCGGTGGAGCTGGCCGCTATTCGCCGTATCCTGCAATCGGCGCTGGAGCAGGGGGAGAATGTGCAAGACGTACACAACATCCGTGCGCGCAAGACCGACGGCGGCATCATCGTCAACTTCCACTGCCGCGTGTCGCCGGTGGTAACCATCGCCGCCGCGCACGATGCGGTCGATCGGGTCGAGCGGCGGCTGCGCGCGCTTTATCCGGCCATCACGCGCGCGATAGGGCACGTCGAGCCGATCAAGCCCGGCATTTGAATCAGCGCGGCCAACTGCGGATAGAGCACCGCGTTGGCCAGCAGCAGCGGGTTGCCGCGCCGCAGCCCGTTGTTGTGCATAAAGTCATTCGCCACGCCGCCGGCTTCGCGCGTCAGCACCAGTCCAGGCAGACTGTCCCAGGCATTCATGTGCGGTTCGTAATAGCCCAGCAGCCGTCCGGCGGCCACCTGGGCGGTCATCAACGCGCCGGAGCCGCTGCGCACAAACATTCCTCCCGCCTGCAGCAGGCGACAGAGAAAGCCGCTGAATTCCGCCGCCGAGGCGCGCGGTGATATCCCGACGCCCATCACGCCATCCGCAACGCTGCGCCCGGCATGCACGCCTATCGGTTCCCCGTTGAGGAAGGCGCCGCCGCCGCGGCAGGCGCGGAACATCTCGCGGTGGTTGGGATCGTAGACCACACCGATCGTCGGCTCGCCGTCGATCACCACGCCTATCGCGATACACCAGGTATGCAATCCGTTCAGGAAGCAGGCGGTGCCATCGATAGGATCGACGACCCAAACGCAGGCGGCGTGCTCGCCGCTGCTGCCGCTCTCTTCGCCGAGAAAGCCATCCTGGGGAAACCGGCGATTGATCATGCGGCGGATCAGCGCTTCGACGCGGCGGTCGGCTTCGCTGACCACGTCCTGCAGCCCCTGTTTAAAGTCGACCGCCAGGCTTTGCCGCCGTTGATAAAAACTGAAAGCGAGATCGGCGGCGGCGCGGGCGATCTCACGCGCGAAGCGGTAGCGCGCCTCGATGTCCCGTGGGGAAAGTGAAGTCATGGCAGGCTCGATAGCAAAGAACGAATCGATTTACCCTGCCATAAAAGGATGAAAGTAATGTGTCGCTCAGGGCGGCGGGGATGAAAAGCGCAGCTGCATCATGGCATCGGGGGCCGAAAGTGGTTGAGTCATGGTCCCGGCCGGTATTACCGAGCGCCAAAACGCCAGCCCGCGCGGATTATCCTGGCTGACCGACAGCGACCAACCGCCGGGATGCTGCACGAACAAGGCGCGGGCAGCCCGTTGTCCCAGCCCGTTGCGTCGCCATTCGGGTTTAATGTAGAACTCCGCCATTTCGACGGTGGCGCTATCCAGGCGCCTGACCAACGCGAAACCGGCGGTTTGCCGATCGCTCAACATCAAATAAGGGTAGCGGCCGACCTCGCGCCAGTAGAGCGGCAGATAGGGGTAATCTCCATCGGCGCCCAACTCGCGAAGGCAATCGGACAGCATGGCCGCCAGCAGTGGCCGCTGCGAGAGTGAGGCTTGCTCAAGGGAAAATGCCATGTCGCACTCCATCAAAAAACAGGCCGCCGGATGGCGGCCTGTCAAGGTTAGCCCAGATGCAACCGGGCGGTGATGTCGGCAATCTCGCGGCGCCAGCGCGCCTGAAGCTCCGGTTTCTGGTGCTTCGGCTTGCGCGCCTGGTCGGCCTCCAATTTGCTTTCGAGGGCAAACAGGGCGGTCAACAGCGCTTCTTCGCCTTCCAATCGATCGTCCGGCGTCGGGCCATCAGCATTAGCCCTGTCCGCCGTCGGCAGTGCCGGCGCTTCGCCCGCCAGGCGCTGATACACCGACGCCAGATCGTGCCACTCCTCCAGTTTTTGCTGGTCGATCAGCCAAAAGCGGTTGCAGCTCTGTTCGATCAGCATCCTGTCGTGGGTAACCAGCATGACGGCGCCGGGGAACTGGCGCAGCGTTTCCGCCAGCTCCTCTTTGCCCGCCATGTCCAGGTGGTTGGTGGGCTCGTCCAGCAGCAGCAGCGAATGGTTGGCCAGCGTCAGACCGACGAACAGCAGCCGCGAACGCTCGCCACCGCTCAGCGAACGGATCTGCTGATGGTGGCGCAGGTAAGGAAAACCGGCGCCGATCAGCGCCAGTTTCCGCTGTTCCTCGGTCAGCGGTGCAAACTGCGCCAACGCGTCGCTCAACGTGTCTTCATCGCGCAGCTGTTGCAGGCTCTGATCGTAATAGCCGATGCGCACGCGCGGATGGAACAGCGCCGGGCGCTCCGTTTGTTGCTGATACTCACGCCACAACAGGCGCAGCAGCGACGATTTACCGCAGCCGTTGCGCCCGACGATGGCGATGCGATCGCCGCTTTTCACGCGCAGATGTTCGAGGCTGAACAGCACCGGCGCATCCGGCGCCGGGCGCACCGCCCAGTGCGGCAGCGCCAGCAGGCGATCGGCATCCAGCGCTTCTCCCTGCAGCCGCAACCGCCACGGGCTGCCGGCGGTCAGGGTGGTCTGTTCTTCCTTCAACCGATCGACGCGCTTCTCCATTTGCTTGGCCTTGCGCGCCAGATCTTCGTTGTCGTAGACCTTGCCCCAGGTCGCCAGGCGTTTGGCGCTTTTTTCCACCCGGTCTATCTCTTTCTGCTCGGCGTAGCGCCGCTGTTCGTCCGCGGCGTCCTGTTCCGCCAGCGCGGTGCGCGCCGCAGAGCAGGGCAAACGGAAGAACTGCAGCGTTTTGTCGCGCAGGATCCAGGTGCAGTTAGTCACCTGATCGAGCAGGTAGCGATCGTGCGACACCAGCACGAAGCTGCCGGCCCAGCTGCGCAAGAACTGTTCCAGCCACAGCAGCGTGGGCAGGTCCAGGTGGTTGCTGGGTTCGTCGAGCAACAGCAGATCGGGTTGGCGGATCAGCGCGCGCGCCAACAGCAGCCGTGTATGCTGGCCGCCGCTGAGGGTGCCGGCGGTCAACGTCCAGCTTGCCGGTTCAAACCCCAGCTCGGCCAGTAACGCTTCACAGCGCCAGCGTTCACTGAGGTGTTGGCCCGCAGGCAGCCGCGCCAGCACCGCATCCAGCAGGGTGCAGGCGTGCAGCTCCGGCGGCAGGTGCTGCTCGATGCGCGCCATCAGACATTGGTGTGACAATGTCACTGAACCGGTGTGCGCAGGTAGGTCGCCGCTGAGAATTTGCAGCAGGGTGCTTTTGCCGCAGCCGTTATCGCCGATCAAACCGATGCGATCGCCTTTTTTCAGGCTGAAGGATATCTCGCTCAGCAGGACGCCGAACGCGTTGTCGTAACCGACAGATTGTGCAGACAGTAATGTGCTCATTGCTTACTCAAGAGTTACAGGCATGACAATGCCTATCGTCAAACATCGCTGACGACAACCCGGTAAGCCGGAGGGAAGATCCTGGATTTTAGTAAGCTTCGCTCAAGCTGGGTTATCGCAGCACGATACCGGTAATGCTTGAGCGGCGACGATTACCAAAGAAGTGTGAGTGAAAAACCAATTCACACGTCAGCATAGTAAGTCTCCTTTTATTGGTTGCAGGTTAATCGGTGGCTGGAGTATAGAGCGCTTTATGCCGTATCGCCAGTGTAAAAGCGCCTGAATAATCAGCAGGCTAAGGCGAGCACGGGCGCGTGGCACACAATGGGAATAATTACTGTATTTCGGCCGACATTAAGCAGCTATTATAATTAGCGTTTATGGTTAAGCGACGGTTCATCCGCCGCCTTTTCGTCTGTCTATCAGATAATGATGCTGAGCACTGAATTTATGTTAAAGCCCCGTTCGTTCCTGCTGTTGTTGTTATTGCTGTTGGGTTTGCAGCTGACGCCGCTCGGCGCCGTCGCCGCCCCCCAGGATGATCCCACCGCCGAAAGCGCGCCCGATCCCGCTACGCAGCTGAAAGCCGCGCAAAAGCAGTTGGACAGCATGAAGCAGCTGGTTTCAAAGGCTACCACCGACACCCAGCTCAGCAAGCTGCGGCTGGCGACCGACGATCTGGTCGCCAGCATGGATAAATTGTCTGCCGATCTGCAGCCGCTGCAGGAAAAACTGCAGGCACAGCTGGACGTGCTGGGGCCGGCCCCGGCGGCCGGCGCGCTGCCGGAAACCCCGGCTGTCGCCCAGCAGCGTAATGCGCTGAACAGCAGCAAGAAGCAGCTGGACGATGCGGTAAAACGCGCGCAGGCCATCAAGACCAGCGCTTTCGACCTGGGGCAGCAGATCAGCGATCTGCGCCGGGTAGCGTTTAAAACCCAACTGGCGCTGAACACCGGCAGCATTTTGGGCGTCAAATTCTGGACGCCGGTGGTGCAGCCGTCAGCGGATGACGTGCAGCGGCTGGACCAGTTCAACGCCGAGATGAAAGCGGCCTGGGACGCCAGTTGGCAGGACGAATGGCGTTACGGCACGCTGGCGTTGCTGGCGCTGGCGGTGATCGTCTGGTCCTGGGGGCGCTATTTGTCCGAGCGTTTCCTCGCCTGGGTCAGCATTCGCTTCCTGCCGGACGGGCGCCTGCGCCGCAGCTTTATGGCGATCATCACCGTGGCCGTGACGGTGTTCACTACCTCGATCGCGCTGAATTTGCTGTATTACGTTTTTATCCGCGTGCAGCCGCTGCCGGTGATGCTGGAAGACTTCGCCGAAGGCTTTAACCGTCTGGGGATTTTCTGCGCGCTGATCGCCGGGCTGGGGCGTGCGGCGCTGTCGCTGAATCGTCCGTCGTGGCGTTTGGCTTCGCTGGACAATGAAGTGGCCGCCGGGCTGCGTTACTTCTCGCCGCTGCTGGCCGGTCTGGCGCTGGCGTTCGGCACCGTTGAGCTGATCAACAACGTCGTCAGCGCCTCATTGGCCACCACCATCTTCGGCAACGGCCTGGTAGCGGGATTGATCGGCATGGTGCTGCTGGCGGCGCCGCTGCGCGGCCAGCGCATTCGTCGCCGTCTGGAGCAGCAGGGCGCGCACCTGGAAAAACGCACGCTGGTCGGCGGGCTGGTGCATATCGTCACCCTGGTGTGTTCGGTGGTGATCCTGCTTTCCTTGCTTGTGGGTTACATCGCCTTCGCCCGCTTCCTGACCTACCAGCTGATCTGGGTGGTGCTGGTGCTGATGGCGTTCTACTTCATGGTGTTGTTCGCCACTGACCTGTGCGCCGCGCTGTTTTCGCCGCAGACCGTCAGCGGCAAGATGCTGAAGAAAACGCTCAGCTTCAAGGATCGCCATCTGGAGCAGGTGGCGATCATCACCACCGCGCTGGCCAAATGTTCGCTGTTGCTGTTGATGATCGTCGCGTTGTTCAACGGCTCGTTCGGCAGCACCACGCCAGGCTCGCTGATGGAGAAAATCGTCTCGATCCTGACCGGCGAAGGCTTGCAGCGTTTCAACATCGTGCCCGGCAACCTGCTCAACGCCGTGATCTGTCTGGCGATCGGTATCTACATTCTGCGCGCGGTGCGGCGCTGGCTGGGCTCTGAGCTGCTGCCGAAAACCATTTCGGACGTCGGCATCCGGGCCTCGCTGGTGACGCTGTTCAGCAATATCGGTTATGTGCTGGTGATTCTGATCACCCTGGCGGCGCTCGGCATCCAGTGGAGCAACCTGGCGTGGATCGTCAGCGCCTTGTCGGTCGGTATTGGTTTCGGTTTACAGGAGATCGTGAAGAACTTTATTTCCGGCCTGATCCTGCTAACCGAGCGCCCGGTGAAGGTCGGGGATATGATCGGCATCGGCGGCGTGGAAGGCGACGTGCGGCGCATCAACGTGCGCGCCACTGAAATCCAGCTCAGCGACCGTTCCACCATGATCGTACCGAACTCGCAGCTGATCTCGCAGAACGTGCGCAACGCCACCATGGGCAACGCGCAAGGGGTAGTGACCATCGCGCTGACGTTCCCGACCTCGATCGATCCGGAGCAGGTGCGCAATATCTTGCTCAGCGCCTATAACGAGTACGAAACCATTCTGGAGACGCCGGCACCTTATGTGCGCTTTAGCCAGCTGGGGCCGGACGGTATTATCCTGAGCGTGACTGGCTACGTGCCGAGCCCGCGCATGGTCGGCGCCACCAAGAGCGAACTGCTGTTCAATATCCTCAAGCTGCTGCGCGCGCAGGAAGTGAGCCTGTCCAGCCCGCAAGAAGTGGTGTTTATGAAACAGCAGGCGACGCGGTATCAGGCCAACGAAGAGGAACATTCCTCCTAATCCAGCCCTGAGGCGGCGGGCCGTTAAGTGACGGCCCGCCGAACGTGGCTAGTACATCGACGGTTCCACCGATTGCGAGCAGTCGCTGTTGGCGCTGGATTTGGTGCAGGTGTAAGGTTCATTCGGCGATGCCGAAGGCGCATTCGATGGGCCGCCGCCTCCGCCGATACAACCGCTCAGCATTAGCATCAAAAACACGAGAATTATCTTCTTCATCTCACCGTCCTCCATTGCGATTCCTCCTTTAAGTATATGTCGGGAAAGCGAACGGCACCGCTCACCGGTGCAATCTATACTCCTTTGATAACGTTTCGGCGCACAACGGCGGCGAACGAGGAGGGAAAGATGCAAACCGACGACGATTTGACCCACTTTGCCGCGCAGGGCATGCCGCCTACCTGAGCGACAGCATCCCCGGCGCCCGTCTGGTTACGCTGCCGGGCGTCAGCCACTTCGTGCCGCTGCAGTGGCCGGTGTTGTTCAACCGCGCGCGGCTGGATTTTCTCGCCGGTGTGATGCCGCCGCCTGCACGCTGACGTTCGCTGTTCTATGCTGGAGGCGGGGCATTTTGACATCATCGAAGAGGACATCATGAGCGAAAGCATCGTGGTCAGGTCGCTGGAAGCGCGGGATTACACCGCCTGGCTGGCGCTGTGGCAAGGGTATAACGCATTTTACGGCCGTGAGGGGGGAACGGCGCTGCCGGACGACGTGACGCAGGCCACCTGGCGACGCTTTCTCGACGCCTACGAACCGATGTTTGCGCTGGTCGCGGAACATCAGGGCCAGGTGGTGGGGTTGACGCACTATATCCTCCACCGCAGCACCTCTCAACTTCAGCCAAATTGCTATCTGCAGGATCTGTTTACCGCGGAGGCGATGCGCGGCAAAGGGGTGGCGAGGGCGCTGATCGCGGCGGTCTATGAGCGTGCGCAGCAGTTGGGGTTGCCGCGAGTTTACTGGAATACCCACGAAACCAACCAGACCGCCATGCGGCTGTATGATCGGGTGGCAGAGCGCCCCGGTTTTGTGATGTACCGCAAGGCGCTTTGACGTGGGGTGAATTGCCCAATCTTATTTTGCTTTTTAGGGAAAAGGCGGCGTTTATTGCGGGTAACGGGCCACCCGGAGCTCGGGATGTTAAAAGTGAGGCGCCCAATTCAGCAGTTTCTGCGTTAGAAGGGTGGTGTCGTCAATATATTGATACACAAATATATTTTTCCTAGATGAATAAACAGGTGTCTGGGCCGGCAAAACTGGCAATAATAGGCGGATCGGCCGTTTATACTCTCCTCACCGTCGATGGTTGTGACACGAAAAGACGGTCACTTTATGCTGGCGCAAGTCTCTGGATCCAAGATGCAAACCACTTCGTTGTCCGATACCCGTAAAATCTGGCCCGCACTCACCGTTTTTTTGTTGGTGTTCGCGGTTTGCTTGTTGGGCATCGTGAGCCGTCCCGTCGGATTTTTGGCGGTATTCTGGCCGGCAAACGCCGTACTGCTGGCCGTTCTGGTGCGCCGCCCGCAGTGGGCCACGCGCGCCGGTTGGAGCATGGCGGTGTTGGGGTATCTGGCGGCGGATCTGCTGACCGGCAGCTTGCTGGAAAAGGCGCTGTTGCTGAACGCCGCCAATCTGATCGGCGTAGTGGTAGGGTATCTGTTGTTCATGCGCCTGCCGCCGCCGGCGCGTACGCTGCAGCGTGGCGCTTCCAGCATGTATTTGTTCGGTATCTGTCTGGCCGCTGCTGCCGCTACCGGCGTTGTGGGCGCGGGGGCCTCGCAGTGGCTGTTCGGCCGGCCCTATTTGACCTCGCTGGTGCTGTGGTTCTCTTCTGAATTTACCAACTACGTCACGCTGATGCCGTTCATTCTGGCGTTTCCCGCCGATTGGCGGCATAGGCTGCGCGCGTCCTGCAACATGGTGACGCAGCGCAGCCAGTGGCCGATTGCGGGGCAAAAACTGGTGGTGTTAGCGCTGCTGGCGCTGGCGGCGGTCTGCAGCGTGCTGATCGGCGGCCCCGGCGCGGTGATCTTCCCGATGCCGGTGCTGCTGTGGCTGGCGATGTCCTTTTCGCTGTTCAGCACCATGATCGCGGTGCTGGCCTATGTGCTGTGGTGCCATCTGGCGATCGATTTCGGGTTGCTTAGCACGACGCTCGACATGAAGGTGCCGCAGAACGCGGTATCGATGCGCTTGGGCATCGCGTTGCTGGCGCTGGGGCCCATCGCGGTGGCCAGCATGAACTATGCGCGCAACGCGCTGCTGCGCACGTTGGAGCACGTGGCGAATCACGATGCGCTGACCCACGTGCTGACGCGCAATGCGTTTATGCAGCGCGGCGAGCGGGTGATTGACCAAAAGGGTGAGCTGGTGTGCGTCATGATGCTCGATATCGACTATTTCAAATCGATTAATGATCGTTTCGGCCACGACGGTGGCGATCAGGCGTTGATGGCGTTTACCCGCGCCATCGCCACCGATCTGAACGTCAACGATCTGTTCGGCCGCATGGGCGGCGAAGAGTTCGCCATCGTCTCGACGCTCGGCCAGCCGCAGCAGGGGTTGCAGTTGGCCGAACGGCTGCGGCAACGCATTGAGGCGGAATCGATCACCATGCCGGCCGGCCATCCGCTGCAGATCACCGTCAGCATTGGCATGGTGACCTGCCCAGGCGGTTCCGGCCATAGCCTGGCCGACCTGCTCAAACTGGCGGACCTGGCGGTATACAAAGCGAAAAATGCCGGCCGTAACCGGGTTGCCACGCCGGAATCTTACCCGCCCAACGATCCGAGCCACACGCCCGCCGTCTAAACTGGTAGGAGGCACGGGCAACGTCGCCCGTGCTGAACCGACGGTCCTTAATCAGACAAGAGGATACCAGGATGAAATACGTAGACGGGTTTGTGGTGGCGGTACCGGCCGCCAATAAGGAGGCCTATCACCGGTTGGCGGCCGCAGCGGCGCCGCTGTTCAAAGAGTTTGGCGCCACGCGCATCGTGGAATGTTGGGGCGATGACGTGCCCGACGGCAAACTTACCGACTTTCGCGGCGCGGTGAAAGCCCAGGAAGACGAAGTGGTGGTGTTCAGTTGGATAGAGTACCCCTCCAAGACGGTACGCGACGCCGCCAACGAAAAAATGATGAACGACCCGCGCATGAAAGCGCTGGGCGAGATGCCGTTCGACGGCAAACGCATGATCTTCGGCGGTTTCGCGCCGATCCTCGATGCGTAAAGGAGGCACAGATGGCCAGAATTACGCAACATCTGTGGTTTGAAAAAGACATGGAAGCGGCGCTGAATTGCTATGTCTCGTTGATCCCCGGTTCGTCCGTGAACTGGTTTTCCGATCTGCCGGCGGATACGCCGAGCGGCCCGGCCGGCAGCGTGAAGCTGGCTTCCTTCACGCTGGGTGACCAGCGCTACGCGGCGATCGAAGCCGGGCCGTTGGATCCGTTCAATCACAGCTTCTCCGTGATGGTGGAATGCGACGATCAGGCGGAGGTCGACAGGCTGTGGGGCGCGTTGAGCGAGGGCGGCGAGGCGGAGCAGTGCGGCTGGCTGCGCGATCGCTGGGGGCTGTGCTGGCAAATTGTGCCGCGGCGCCTGACGGAGTTGATGAACGATCCCGACGCCGCCCGCGTGCGGCGTGTCACGGAAGCGATGCTGTTGATGGGCAAAATCGACATCGCCGGGTTGGAAGCGGCGGCGCGCGAGTAGTGCAACGCTCACTGAGGGAGAGAACGGATGCACCGAGAACGGCACAGTATTGAACGCATCGGCTGGCTGCGGGCGGCGGTGCTCGGCGCCAACGACGGCATCGTTTCAACGGCCAGCCTGCTGCTGGGCGTCGCGGCGGCCAGCGCCTCGCATTCCGCGCTGATGATCGCCGGCGTCGCCGGGTGGGTGGCCGGCGCAATGTCGATGGCCACCGGCGAGTATGTGTCGGTCTCATCGCAGGCGGATACCGAAAAGGCCGCGCTGGCGGAGGAACAGGCGGAACTGCTTGAAGACTACCCGGGGGAGTTTCGCGAACTGACGTCAATCTACGTGCATCGCGGTCTGGATCCGGCGTTGGCCCGGCAGGTGGCGGAAAAGCTGATGGCGCATGATGCGCTGGAGGCCCACGCGCGCGACGAGCTGGGCATTTCCTCTGCCACCCGCGCCCGGCCGCTGCAGGCCGCGTTGGCGTCGGCCCTCAGTTTCTCTCTCGGCGCGCTGTTGCCTCTGCTGGTGGCGCTGTGGGTACCGGTCGCCTGGACGCGGCCGGCGCTGGTGGCGTCGGCGCTGATTTCCCTCGGCATTCTCGGCGGCATCGCCGCGAAAACCGGCGGGGCGCCGATCTTGCCGGGCGTGGCGCGCATCCTCATCTGGAGCGCACTGGCGATGGCGGTTTCTTCCGGCGTCGGCCTGCTGTTTGGCGTGACGGCCGGCTAACGTCGCACTTGCATCAATCTATTGCACCTCAAGCTCAGAATTTATCATTTGTCAGCCGCCGGCGTTCGCGGCAAGGTGACGGCAACGCCAACCTCAGTCAGGGACACTTATGCAGAAATCACAGATCCTATCGTGGGTCGCCCAGCATCCGCTGTTGCAACGCATGGTCGCGCTAGAGCCGATCACCTGGTTCAATCCACGCGCGACAACGCTGGCCGCAGGCTTGCCCCACGTCGGGTTGACCGCCGCCGACGTCGCCGACGCGGAGCAGCGCCTGGCGCGCTTCGCGCCTTATCTCGCCGCGGCCTTCCCGGAAACCCAACCCACAAAGGGGATCATCGAATCCGAGCTGGTGGCGATCCCTGCCATGCAGCTCGCGTTGGATCGGCGCTATGGGCAGACGTTGGGCGGACGCCTGCTGTTGAAAAAGGACAGCCATCTGCCGATTTCCGGTTCAATCAAGGCGCGCGGCGGCATCTATGAGGTGCTGACGCACGCGGAAAAGCTGGCGCTGGAGGCGGGGCTGCTGCACACCGGCGACGACTACGCCCGGCTGTTTTCCGACGAGTTCCGTCAATTCTTCAGCCAGTACCGCATCGCCGTCGGATCGACCGGCAATCTGGGATTATCCATCGGCATCATCAGCGCCCGGTTGGGGTTTGACGTCAGCGTGCACATGTCGGCGGATGCGCGAGAGTGGAAAAAACAGAAGCTGCGCGAAAATGGCGTGACGGTGGTGGAGTACGCCGACGATTACGGCGTGGCGGTCGAACAAGGGCGCAAACAGGCGGCGGACGATCCGAGTTGCTTCTTTATCGATGATGAAAACTCGCAAACCCTGTTCCTCGGCTACGCGGTGGCCGGCGGTCGCCTGAAGCGGCAATTTGCCGAACAGGGCATTGTGGTGGACGCGCAGCATCCGCTGTTCGTGTATCTGCCGTGCGGCGTTGGCGGCGGGCCGGGCGGTGTGGCCTTTGGCCTCAAGCTGGCGTTCGGCGATCACGTTCACTGCATTTTTGCCGAACCGACCCATTCGCCCTGCATGCTGCTCGGCGTCTACAGCGGGTTGCATGACGGCATTGCGGTGCAAGATCTCGGCATCGACAACCGCACGGCGGCGGACGGGCTGGCGGTGGGGCGCGCCTCCGGCTTTGTCGGCCGGGCGATGGAACGTCTGCTGAACGCGTTTTACACTCTCAGCGATGAAGAGATGTTTGCGCTGCTCGGGTTGTTGGACCGGTACGAGCATATCCAACTGGAGCCGTCCGCGTTGGCGGGCATGGCCGGACCGTGGCGCGTTGCCGCCCATGCGAAGGCGCTCAGCGAGCAAGGCATTAGCGCCGAGCACCTGGCGCAGGCGACGCATCTGGTGTGGGCGACCGGCGGCGGCATGGTGCCGTCGGCGGAAATGGCGACGTACCTCGCCGCCGGGCAGGCGGCGGAGTAAGGCACAGTAAAAAGGGGCGAAAATCGCCCCTGATTGTCTGTCGTGCGGTTACAGCTGTTCGCCGTTGCTGGCGATCACCTGGCGATACCAGTCGAAGCTTTTCTTGCGCGAACGTTCGAGCGTGCCGGTGCCGTCGTCGTGTTTGTCGACGTAGATGAACCCGTAGCGTTTGCTGTACTCACCGGTGGTGAACGACACGCAGTCGATGCAGCCCCACGGCGTGTAGCCGATCAGATCTACACCGTCTTCAATCACCGCTTTCTTCATCTCTTCGATATGGGCGCGCAGATAGTCGATGCGATAGTCATCGTTGATCTGGCCGTCCGCCTCCACCTTGTCGAAGGCGCCGAAGCCGTTTTCCACGATAAACAGCGGCTTCTGGTAACGTTCATACAGCACGTTCAGCGAATAGCGCAGCCCGACCGGATCGATCTGCCAGCCCCAGTCGGAGGCCTTGACGTGCGGGTTCGGCACGTTGCCCGGGAAGCCGAACATGCCGTCGCTGCCGTCCACCGCGTTGGCCTGCAGCGCATTGCTCATGTAGTAGCTGAAACCGATGTAGTCGGTGCAGCCCTCGCGCAGGATCTGCGCGTCCTGCGGCTGCATCTCGATCTTCAGCCCTTTGCGTTCCCAATCGCGCAGCAGGTAGCTTGGGTAGTAGCCGCGCATCTGCACGTCGGTATACAGATAGCGCTGGTGCATCGCTTCCACGGCGTACATCACGTCGTCCGGTTTACAGGAATAAGGATAGAACGGCACGCAGGCAAGCATGCAGCCGATTTTGAATTCCGGGTTGATCTGATGGCCGAGTTTGACCACCTGCGCGCTGGCGACGAACTGGTGGTGCAACACCTGGTACAGCGCCTGTTCCGGGTTGTCTTCCTGGGTGTAATCCACGCCGGAACAGCAGTAGCCGAACAGCGGGTAGCGGTAGTTGCTCTGGTTGTTGATCTCGTTGAAGGTCATCCAGTACTTCACTTTTTCGCGGTAGCGACGCATCACCACCTCGCTAAAGCGCACGAAGAACTCCACCACCCGGCGATTTTTCCAGCCGCCGTAAGCTTTCACCAAATGGTAAGGCATTTCGAAGTGGGACAGGGTGATCACCGGCTGGATGCCGTATTTCAGCAGTTCGTCGAACAGGTCGTCGTAAAACTGCAGGCCGGCCTCGTTCGGCGTCGCTTCGTCGCCGTTCGGGAAAATGCGCGTCCAGGCGATCGAGGTGCGAAAACACTTGAAGCCCATCTCGGCGAACAGTGCCACGTCCTGCTTGTAGCGGCCGTAGAAGTCCACCGCTTCGTGGTTGGGGTAACGATAGCCGTCGAGCACGCCGTCGGTCATCACGCGATCCACGCCGTGTGAGCCGCCGGACAGCACGTCGGCGATGCTTGGCCCTTTGCCGCCCCGATCCCAACCGCCTTCAACCTGGTGCGCGGCGACCGCGCCCCCCCACAGAAAATCCTTCGGCAACTGTTTCATCGTCAATGTCTCATCGGTTTATTTAATGAAGGGTAATAACGCTGCGTTGAGAACAGAGTAGCAAGACCGAAAGAAATGTCACGATATAACAAATCACCGTGAAAAGTGATTTGTCACAATAAAAAAACAGCCTGTTTTATTTTTCCGAATTAATATGCCCGAGCCGTTTGCCGATGGTTTCAATAATGTAAAGTACGGGGATCTGCGTGGTAATATTGTGATGCCCGCCGATCAAATGCTGCGGAACGTGGTAGGAGAGGTTGAAGTCCGCCAGCCGCGCCAGCGAAGAGGTTTCGTTGTTGGTGATGCTGATGATCTTGCAGTGGTGCAGGCTGAACTGGCTGGCCAAACGCAGGATCTCTTCGGTCTCACCAGAAACCGACAGCATGATCGCCACCGCGTTTTTATACATATCGCTGTTGACGGGATAATAAGGATCGTCGATATGGGTGCTGAATTTCCCGACGTTGGAAAAGAAACGCGCGCCATATTTCCCCAATGCGCCCGACGTACTGATGCCGACGAAAATAATTCGCTCGGCGGCGGCGATATGTTGCACCGCCTGATCGATCAGCTGATTAAATTCTTCGTTGCTGACGCTTTTAAAAAAGCTGAGGATTTCGCCGATGCCAGAATCGACCGGTGGCGCATCGGTTTGTTCCAGATACAGCTTGAAACGGATGCGAAATTCCGAATAGCCGTCACAGCCCATTTTCTTGCAAAACCGCAGCACGGTGGTGGTGGAGACGCCGGCGGCCTCGGCCAGCTCGCGGATGGTCATGTACATCACTTGATTCTTGTGTTTGCTGACGTAGGTATAAACCATCAGCTCCAGGGCGTTGAGCTCGGCGATTGCTTTATGGGTAAACATGAGTCGGTCCGGCGGCTGAAAACGGGAAGCTTATCTGCGGGTTAACATAGCAAAATTCACCGCCGCTGGCACTGCCGGGCAAAAAGAAAAGCCGCACCAGTCAGGCGCGGCCCAGGGTTCACGACGAACAAATTAAAGCAAAACGTTCCGGAAGACATGCCATGAAAACGCGTTTCATCACACAGGGTTAGCATAGGTCAGCTTATTCCGGTGGCAAAATGCCGGTTTCTGCTTTCTAAAGCCAAAGCGCGGCAAAGGCTATGGCGTCTCGGGTTTATCTTCGGACCAGCGGGCGGCGTTGACGTCCACCTTAACCGGCAGCAGCCCGATGGCGGTGAATTTATCCGCCAACTGCTGTTGCTGCCTGAACACCTCCGGCGACATGCGCTGGCTGCCGAACGGCATGCGGGCGATGGCTCTGGCCCAAATGGCCTGATCCAGGCCGGTGCTCTGCGCGAGGATCGCCGCCGCTTCCTGCGGATGGCCGTTGGCCCAGTCGCTCAGCACGCCGAGCTGTTGAATCACCTGCTTGGCGCTGTCCGGGTAGGTTTCGGCAAAGCGGCGGCTGGCGAGATAGAAGGTGTAGTGCGGCACGAGGCCTTCCGCGTCTTTCAGCCGACGGGCGTTGGCATGGGTTTCCACCTCGGCGTAGTAGGGATCCCAAATCACCCAGGCGTCGACGCTGCCGCGCTGGAAGGCGGCGCGGGCATCGCTCGGCGGCAGATAGACCGGCGTGATGTCCTTGTAGCTCAAGCCGGCCTGTTCCAGCGCGCTCACCAGCAGGTAATTGACGTCAGACCCTTTGTTCAACGCCACGCGTTTCCCTTTCAGATCGGCCACGGAGCGGATCGCCGAATCCTGCGGCACCACGATGGCTTCGGTTTTCGGGCTGGGCGGCGAATGCGCCAAATAAACCAGATCGGCCTTGGCGGCTTGCGCGAAGGCCGGCGGAGCGTCGCCGGTCGCCGCCAGATCGATGCTGCCGACGTTCAACCCTTCCAACATCTGTGGGCCGGCGGGGAATTCTATCCAGCGAACCTTGATACCCTGCGGCTCCAGGGTTTTTTCCAGCGTACCGCGGTATTTCAGCAGCGCAAAAATGTTGGCTTTTTGGTAACCGATGGTGATTTGCTGCAGTTTCTCCTGCGCGCCGGCCGGCAGGCTAAACAGCCCGAGCAGCAGGGCGGCGATCAGCGGCGTTGTGAGTTTTCTCATCATGATCTTCCGATAGGCGAAGTGAACGGTAGCGATGACGCGCTGGGCGTAACGCCATGAAACGGCATTTAAATTTTCCTGCGGCGGGATAAGGGCGATGATAATGAGCGGCGCAGTGGCGTGTAAAGCGCCCGCTTATGCTGAATAATGCCTTGCTTAGCCATAAATCAGCTTAATCGGGAGAGGGTGAGCTCGACGCTACGCCGCGTCACGCTCACGCGAACGCGCCAGCAACAGCGGAACCAACAGATACAGGGCGGCGGCCAACGCCCAGACCAGGCCGGGCCAGACATCGCGCGTGGCGGCGTACAGCGCCGTCGCGACCAGCGGCCCCGCGACGCCGATCAGGCTGCCCATGCTGGCCAGCGTCCCTTGCAGCTCGCCCTGATGATCGTCGTCCACCTTGTGCGCCATCAACGCCTGCAGCGCCGGCAGCGCCATACCGCCCGCGGCGAAGAACGGCAGCAGCGCAAAGGGCGCCCAGCCGCGGGTGGCGATCGATAACAGCACCAAACCCAGCGCGTCGGCCGCCAGGCCGATCAGCAGTGCCTTGCGCTCGCCGAGCCGTGCGACCAGCGGGCCGATGGCGAAGGCCTGCGACAGCGCGTGGCAGGCGCCGTAACCGGCCAGCGACAGGCCCGCCACCATCATGCTCCAGCCGAAACGATCCTGACCGTATAAAATCCACAGCGTGGCCGGCGCCTGTGAAACCAGCGCCATGATCAGGTAAATACCGGCCAGCGGCAGCAGGCCCGGTTTGCCGTGCAGCCGACGCAATGACGAAAACGGATTAAGGCGGATTTTCTCGGCGGCGCGGGCGCGGGGTTTACGCGATTCCGGCAGCAGGAAAAACGCCATGATCAGGTTGAGGGCATTCATCGCCGCCGCCGCCAGGAAGGGGGCATGCAGATGCCATTCGCCCAGCGATCCACCGAGCAACGGACCGACGATAAAACCGACGCCGAACACCGCGCCCACCAGGCCAAAACGCCGCGCGCGCTGGCCGGCGGGGGTAATATCGGTGACGTAAGCGGTGGCGACCGCCATGTTGGCGCCGGTGATGCCCGCCAGCAACCGGCCCAGATAGAGCCAGGCCAGCGTCGGCGCGAACGCCATCAGCAGATAGTCGGCCGCCGCGCCGGCGAGCGAAATCAACAGCACCGGACGCCGGCCGAAACGATCGCTCAGTGCGCCGAGGATCGGTGAAAACAGGAATTGCATCAACGCATACGCCGCCAGCAGTGCGCCGTAATGCACGCTGCCGGCGTCGAGGCCGCCCAGTGAGCGCAACAGCGCCGGCAGGATAGGCATGATCAGGCCGATGCCTACCGCATCCAGCAATACCGTCAACAAAATAACCAGCATAGGTTTTTTCAAAATTGCGACTCTAACAGTGATAGAGTATTGAGTATTCCATAGTAACCCTATCAGTGATAGAGAGATGAGCGAAAAAAATACCGCGACGCGTTTAACGCGAGAGACCGTCCTGCGCGGGGCGCTGGCGTTGTTGAATGACATCGGCATCGATGCCCTGAGCACCCGTCGCCTGGCACAACATTTGGGGGTGCAATCTCCCACGCTCTATTGGCATTTCAAGAACAAGGCCGAACTGCTGAAGGCGATGGCGGAAACCATCATGTTGGATCACCGTGAAGAGGTGCCCGCCGACATGCCCTGGCAGGATTGGGTCGTTACCAATGCGAGCCATTTCCGTCGGGCGCTGCTGGCTTACCGCGACGGCGCGCGTCTGCATGCCGGCACCCGGCCGCAGGAACCGCAATTCGCCATCATTGAGGCCAAGGTGGCGCTGCTGTGTCGGGCGGGGTTGACGCCGGAACGCGCCGTTAATCTGCTGTTCGCCGTCGGACGTTTCGTGGTGGGCTGGGTGCTGGAAGAGCAACAAATGCAGTCGGACGATGCGCTGAATGACGCCGATCGCCGGCGTTACCCGCTGCTGTGCGAAGGCTGGGAAACATTGCAGGATAAGGGCGCAGACGCGCTGTTCGAAGCCAGCGTGCGGCTGTTGGTTGACGGCGCCGAGGCCGAATTGACGATCGACAATAATCACGGCCAGCAATCATAAAACCGAGCTTATCTATAGGAAATTTATAGGAAATACCCACTTTTCGTTAAAGCCATGGCGGCTACATTCCCTTAACATCATCATGTCTTTTGATGATAATTATTAGCACGCTGCTCAATTGTTCTTCGCAGTGATGTTACGGATTAAATCCGTTTGTTTAAGGGATAGTTTCACCATGGAAATCAATGTTAATGGCCGGGTGGTTCCACTCGGCAATCTCGCGCCCGACACGCCGCTGCTGTACGTTTTACGCAACGATCTGCAATTGAATGGCCCCAAATACGGCTGCGGCCTGGGGGAATGCGGCGCCTGCACGGTGCTGATCGACGGCGTCGCCGCGCGCTCTTGTTCAATGCCGCTGTCCGCCGTAGGAAGCAAATCCGTCACTACCCTGGAAGGCTTGGGCACACCGGACGCGCTGCATCCAGTGCAGCAGGGGTTTGTCGATGAGCAGGCGGCGCAGTGCGGTTACTGCACCAACGGCATGATCATGACGCTGGTCGCGTTGTTCGAACGCGAGCCGGAGGCGGACGAGCAAACGATCAAGAAAGCGCTGGCCTACAACCTGTGCCGCTGCGGCACTCACCTTGAGATCTTGCACGCCGCCGAGCGCGCCCGCGATCTGTTGGCAGCACGGAGGCAAGCATGAGCCGCCTCGAACTGACTCGCCGCCAGTTGTTGCAGGCCGGCGGGGTGGTGATGGTCAGCAGCCTGCTGCCCGCGCCGTTTAACGCCTTCGCCGCCGAGGCGGTTGTAGCGCCTGCCGATCTGCCGCTGGATCGGGTGGACAGCTTTATCAGCCTCACCGCCGACGGCCGGGTAACGGCCTTCAATGGTCACGTCGATCTGGGTACCGGCATTCGCACCGCGCTGGCGCAGATCGTCGCCGAAGAAATTTGCGTGCCGTTCGAGCACGTCACGATGATCCTTGGCGATACGCAGCGCACGCCGGATCAGGGGCCGACCATCGCCAGCGCCACCATTCAGGTCACGTCGGTGCCGCTGCGACAGGCGGCGGCGCAGGTGCGGCACATGCTGACGGCGTTGGCGGCCAAAGCCTTCGAACTGCCGGCCGACCAGCTGACGGCGGCGGCGGGGCAGGTATTTGTGACCAAAAAACCGGGGCGCTCACTGAGCTATGCACAGCTGGCGAGTGGGCAGAATCTGCACGTGATGCTGGATAAAAACGTTCAGTTGAACAGCGAACACCAGAATCGCTACGTCGGCCGCGCCGTTGCCCGGGTCGACATTCCGGCCAAAGTGAGCGGTGGGCTGACCTACGTGCACGACCTGCGCTTGCCCGGCATGCTGCATGGCCGGGTGGTGCGCCCGCCTTACGTAGGCGCCGACAGCAGCGCCCCGCTGGGCGACGGCCTGCTGTCGGTGGATGAAAATTCGATCGCGCACCTGCCGGGCATCGTGAAACTGGTGGTGATCAACGATTTCATCGGCATCGTGGCCGAGCGCGAGGAGCAGGCGATCGCCGCCATGCGCCAGCTGAAAACCAAATGGCAACCCTGGGCCGGGTTGCCGGATCTGTCGCCGGAAGCGCTGCCCGCCGCGCTGGAAGCCAACCCGAAAACCGACCGCGTCCTGCGCGACGATGCGGGAACGGACGCCGCGCTGGCGGCGCTGCATACCGAAGTGCAGGCCGACTATGTCTGGCCCTACCATCAGCACGCCTCGATCGGCCCTTCCTGCGCGGTGGCGGAGGTTAAAGACGGACGGGCGCAGGTGTGGTCCGGCACGCAAAACCCGCACGATCTGCGCAAAGACATCGCCACGCTGCTGGAATTGCCGCCTGAGCAGGTGCACATCACCCGCATGGAGGCCTCCGGCTGCTATGGCCGCAACTGCGCCGACGACGTCTCGGCGGACGCGGCGCTGTTGGCACGGGCCACCGGCCGCCCGGTGCGGGTGCAGCTGATGCGCGAACAGGAATCTGGCTGGGAGCCGAAGGGCACCGGCCAGCTGATCCGGGTACGCGGCGGCCTCGACGCGCAAAACCGGGTGGCGGCCTACGAATTGAAAACCAGCTATCCCTCCAACAATGCGGTGACCTTGCCGCTGGTGTTGACCGGCAAGGTGGCCAACCGGGCCGACGTGCAACAGATGGGCGATCGCACCGCCATTCCGCAATACGCGTATCCGCACATGCGGGTGATCTGTCAGGACGCCGCGCCGATCGTGCGGGCGTCGTGGATGCGCGGCGTTTCGGCGCTGCCCAACGTGTTCGCCCATGAATCCTGGATCGACGAACTGGCCTGGCACGCCGGCGAGGACCCGATCGCGTTTCGCCTGCGTTACCTGAGCGATCCGCGCGCGGTGGCCTTGATTGAGGCCCTGAAGCGGCAAGCCAACTGGCAAGACGGCCCGGCGTACCGGTCGCACGCCGCCGGCGCCGAAGTGGTGAGCGGCCGCGGCTTCGCCTATGCCCGCTACTTCCACAGCAAATTCCCCGGCTTTGGCGCCGCCTGGGCGGCCTGGGTGTGCGATCTCAGCGTCAACCGCCTTTCCGGGCAGATCACGCTCGATAAAATCTTCGTGGCGCATGACTGCGGGCGCATGATCAACCCGGCCGGGGTGCGCCATCAGGTGCACGGCAACATTATCCAATCCGCCAGCCGGGTACTGAAAGAGTTTGTGACCTTTAACGAGACGGGGGTGACGTCATTGGACTGGGGCGGCTATCCGATCCTGCGCTTCGACGAATTGCCGCAGATCGATATCCAGCTGATTGACCGCCCGGACGAAGCGCCGATGGGTGCCGGCGAGTCCGCCTCGGTACCGAGTGCGGCGGCGATCGGCAACGCGCTGTTTGACGCGCTCGGCGTGCGTCTGCGCGAGGTGCCGTTTACGCCGGCACGGGTGCTCGCCGCGCTGCGCGTCCAGGCCGGCCATTAATCCCCCGTAACGAACAAGGACAGCAAAGATGAGTAAGATGAAAAAAATCGTCGGGTGGGGCGGCGTCACGGTGATCGCCGTTGTGGTGGCCGGCGTGGTCGCCAGTTGGCAGCCGGAAATCGCGCCGCTCGCCGCCGATGCGACCCACCGTTTCAGCGAGGCGCAGATCGCGCGCGGCAAAACGCTGGCCGACCTCGGCGACTGCGCCGTGTGCCACACCCGTGCGGGTGGTGAGCGCAACACCGGCGGGCTGGCGATGGAGATCCCCTTCGGCACCATTTACACCACCAACATCACGCCGGACGTGGAAACCGGCATCGGCAGCTGGAGTTACGCGGCGTTCGAACGCGCCATGCGCCACGGCGTCGATCGCCAGGGCCGCTATCTCTATCCGGCGTTTCCCTATACCGCCTTTACCCGCACTCGCGACGAGGATCTGCAGGCGCTGTATGCCTATCTGATGTCGCAGCCGCCGGTCAAGTACCGGCCGCCGGCCACCGATTTGCACTTTCCGTTCAATATTCGCCAGGGCATCTTTGCCTGGAACCTGCTGTTCCTGACGCCGGGCGCGATGCCGGAACAGGCGGCCCAAAGCGCCGACTGGAACCGCGGCGCGTACCTGGTCGAAGGGCTGGGGCACTGCAGCGCCTGCCATTCGCCGCGCAACGTACTGTTCGGCGAGAAAACCGGTGACGAGCACCTGGCCGGCGGCGTGGCGGAAGGCTGGACGGCGCCAGCGTTGACCGGCCGCTCACCCGCGCCGCTCGCCTGGACGCAGCAGGATCTGGTCGATTTCATGCGCACCGGCTACTCGGCCAACCACGGCGTCGCCGCCGGCCCGATGGCGCCGGTGATCGAAGAAGGGCTGTCGCGCTTGCCGCAGGCCGATCTGCAGGCGATCGCCGTCTATCTGCGCAGCTATCATCCTGAAACGGCGGCGGGCGCTACGGCGGCAACGTTAAACGCTCAGGCGGAACGGCAGGTGGAGCCTCTGAGTTCGGAAGGGGCACGGCTGTTTTCCGGCGCCTGCATGGCTTGCCATGCGCAGGAAAAAGGCGCGCAGATGGCGGGGGTGCGGCCGTCTCTGGCGCTGAACACCAACCTGTTCGCCGATGCGCCGGACAACGCCATTCGTGTGGTGCTGGACGGCATACAGCGGCCGGCGAACGCCGAGCTGGGCTATATGCCGGGTTTTCGCCATAACCTGAATGACGCGCAGATCGCCATTCTGCTCAACTACCTGCGGCAACATTACGCCGGTCAGGCGCCGTGGCCGGACTTGGCGGCGCAGGTCAGCCGTTTGCGCGCCGAAACCGCGCAGAAATAGCCGCCTGGGGCTGGACAGCCGCGCCGCGGTGACGACAATAGACCTTTTCACATGGACAGAGGCAGTAAAATGAATACGTTAGACGCAATCCGCCAGCGCCGCGCCACCAAGCAGTTCGATACACAGCACGTGATGACGCTCGAAGAGAAAAAAGCGTTGCTGACTATCGCGCTGCAGGGCGCACCCAGCGCGTTTAACCTGCAGCACTGGCGCCCGCTGCTGATCGAAGATCGCGCGCAGCGCGAGAAAATTCGCGAAGCGGCGTGGGGGCAGGCGCAGGTGACCGACGCATCGATGCTGGTCGTGCTGTGCGGCGATCTGTCGAGCTGGGAGTCACAGGTTAAAAACGTCTGGGCCGAGGCGGCGGAGCCGGTACAGCAGTTCATGATCCCGGCCGTCGATCAGTATTATCGCGGTAAGCCGCAGGTGCAGCGCGACGAAGTGATGCGCAGCAGCGGCATCTTCGCCCAGACGCTGATGCTGGCGGCCAAGGCGCAGGGCTACGACTCTTGCCCGATGGACGGATTTGATTTCGACGCGGTGGGTGAGATTATCAATAAGCCGGCGCACTATCAGATCGCGCTGATGGTCGCCATCGGCAAGGCGGCGGGGCAGCCTTATCCGCGCATCGGCAAACTGCCGTTCGACGACGTGGTGAAAACCGACCGTTTCTGATCTGAGCGGTGAATGACAAAAGGGAAGGCTTGCGCCTTCCCTTATTTTTTGGTGACGCACAGTTCGTTCCAGTAGCTGAAACGGATGCGCCGTTGCAGGCGGTGATGCCACATAGAAAACTCCTTCTACCCTACACGGTTTAAATAAATAGCACCGCGCCGGACACAAGGCGAATGCCTTATTGTGCATAGCTTGCCCGTCGGGCGGGATTAACCGATTTTACCGGCCCGATGCACGGCGAGCGTCCATCGCCAGCCGAAGTTCATGCCCGCTGCCGCGCCGAGAATGGCCAACGTGCCCAGCAATTGCAGCAGGCTGAGGCGGTGGCCGAACACCGCCCAGTCCACCACGATCGCCACCGCCGGGTAGATGAACGACAGGGCGCCGACCAGGGCCGTGGGGATCTTCTGAATGGCGCCATATAACAACGTGGACATCAAACCGGTATGCACCAGGCCGAGGGTCGCCAGCAGCAGCCAGTCGAGGGGGGCCGCAGGCGGCGTGGCCAGGCCGGCGAACGGCGCCAGCGCCAACGTGCCAACGGTCAGTTGAATCAACACGATGAGCTGCGGCGGCAACGCGGCCAGCCGTTTGACGATCGCCGCCGCAATGGCGTACATCAGGGCCGCACCGAGCGCCAGTACCACGCCGAGCAGGTAGTCATCGCCGCTGCCGCCGCTTTGCCGGCCGGCGACGATCAACACCATCCCCGCGAACGCCAGCAGAAGCCAGCCCAGCCGGTTAGCCGTTAGTTTTTCGCCGAACAGCAGCGCCCCTAGCGCCACCAACATAAACGGCTGAACATGGTAGGTCACGGTGGCGACAGCGATCGAAGCATGCTGGTAGGCAGCAAACAATAGCGTCCAGTTGAGCACCAGCGCGATACCCCCGAGGATGGCGACAGCCAGCTGCCGCCGGTTGATCGCGCCGAGCTCCAACTGACCGAGTGCGGCGCAGGTCGCCAGCATCGCCAGCGCGCCGAACGCGCAGCGCCAAAACACCACCGTTGTGGGCGGCTGCCCTAAAACGAGTACCGGCCAACCGACGGTGCCTGAGATGGTCATGGCGAGGATCATTTGCACTGCGCCGCGCGTCTTTGTTTTCATGTTGTTGCCCTCGCTGCCTGACCATGCTTGTGGTGAAGCCGCTTAATCATTAAAATGAACAATTGGACATTATGATGAACACACATGCGGCTGTTCGTCAAGTCGAACAAACGGATGATATAACGAACGATGAGCAATAACCTGATGCAGAACATCACGCCGATCGGCCTCTTGTCGGCGGCGATCCGCCGCGAGCGTGAGCGATTGAACCTGTCGGTGACCGAGCTGGCGAAGCGCGCGGGCATCGCCAAGTCCACGCTGTCGCAGCTCGAAGCCGGCAGCGGTAATCCCAGCCTGGAAACGCTGTGGGCGTTGGCGATGGCGCTGGACGTGCCGGTCAGCCGACTGATTTCGCAACCCAGCAGGCCGGTGCAAGTGATCCGCGCCCATGAGGGAACGCCGGCGCTGTCGGAGCAGGGCAACTACGCCGCCACGCTGTTGGCCACCTGCCCGCCGGGCGCGCAGCGCGACATTTACCGGCTGCGGGTGCAACCCGGAGAGGCGAAACTTTCCCGGCCACATCCCCCCGGCACCGTCGAGCATGTGATCATCAGCAGCGGGCGAGCGCGCCTCGGGCCGGCGGAGCAGCCGCTGGAGCTGAGCGCCGGCGATTACATCAGCTACTCCGCCGATCGCGAGCACGTTTTCGAAGCGCTGGAGCCGGAGACCACCGCCGTGATGTTGATAGAACAGGGTTAGCCCGGGCGTTGAAGGTCCGTTTATTGAAAATGATTCTCAATTATATTAGTGTGCCCGCCTGTTTTGACGCCGGGACGGGCGCGTAGCCCGGCGTCGCCGTTTATTGCCCTTCAAGGACCGAAGATGAAAATCGCTATTCCTTCCCTGCTGTTATTCGCCGGTTTGACGGCAACGCACCCGGCCACCGTGTTGGCCGCTACACCGCCCGTCGCGGCGGATCAGGGCCAGAACGACACGGCCAACAACGATTTCAGCTTCGTGCGCTATCGCGCGGATTACCGCGTCAACGCCAACGCCACCAACGTGAAGACGGAAAGCTACGAAGTGCTGCTGAAGACCAAGGCGGCGGTCGAAAAATTCAGCCAGATCCGCCTGAGCTACAGCGAAAAAATGGAAACGCTGGAGGTGGTCGCCGCCTACACGCTGACTGCCGACGGCCAGCGGCACGACGTGGCGCCCGATCGCATCTATACCCAGGAGAGTTACTCCAGCGCCACGGCCCCGCTGTATGCCGACCGCAAAGTGCGCGTCATCGTGTTCTCCAACCTGGCGCCGGGCTCGCGGGTGGTGTATGAGCTGCGCCGCACGCAAAACACCCCGTATTTCCCCGACTACTTCGGCCTGTGGGAGACGTTCAGCGTTTTCGATCAGTTCGACGACGCCGAAGTGACCCTGCAGGCACCGGCCAAGCTGCCGATGCATATCTTCACGCGTGGCGTGGAAGGCGGGGACAAGCCGCAGATCCGCAACGGCCAAGCGCACTGGCGCTGGCATTATTCGCGCAGCGCGCCGATGAAATCACAAAACTGGGCAGCGGACAGCTGGACCTTCAGCCCGACCATCATGGCGAGCACCTACCGCGAGTGGCCGCAGTTGGCCAAGGCCTATCAGCTGAAGGCCGGTGCGGCGGCGAAGGTGACGCCGGGCATCCAGGCACTGGCAGACAACATCACCGCCGGCATCAGCGATCGGCGCGAGCAGGCGGAGGCCCTCTATCGCTGGGTGGCGCAAAACATTCGCTACGTGGCGGTGTATCTTGGCAACGGTGGGCTGGAGCCGAATTCGGCGCAGAGCATTCTCGACAACCACTACGGCGACTGTAAGGACCACGTGGTGATCCTGGAGGCGCTGCTCGCCGCCAAGGGTATTGAAAGCTCACCGGTGCTGATCGGTATGGATGAAGGCCCGTTACTGCCTAAAGTGCCGCTGCTCAGCCGCTTTAATCACGCCATCACCTATGTGCCGGAGTTCAAACTGTACCTGGACTCCACCAACCCCTGGGCGCGGTTCGGGCAACTGCCGCAAGGCGATCTGGGGGCGCCGGTGCTGCTGACGCGCGACGCCAAGCTGGCGCGCACGCCGGGCAGCGATGAGCAGCCGGTCAAGAGCGCGCTGAGCGTCGATTTCGTGTTTGACAAAGCGGGCAATCTGCACGGACAAACCGAGCGTCGGCTGAGCGAAGTGGAAGAAATTGACCTGCGGGGCTATTTCTCGCAGATCAACCGGCAGAACCGGGCGCAGGCCGAAGCGTCGATCATGTCCGCCTCCGGTATCGACGGCAGCGGCGAAGTGGCGATGAACAGCGATCCGCTGGATCTCAAAAAACAGTTCGGTTACCGCTTCCGCTTCAAGGCGGACGACTACGTCGATTTCGGCGTGGTGGGCGGCATGACGCTGCCTAATCCGCCCGGTGGCAAATCGTTCCGCACGCTGTATACCACCACGACGGCACCGGACAACGAAACGCCGTTCTACTGCAGCGCACAGCGCTACGACGAAACCTACCGTCTGCAGCTGCCGGCCAACGTGCCGATCATCGCCATTCCGCAAGACAGACAGTTCCGCAATGCGGCGGGCGACTATCGCGTGGCGTGGCGGCGCGACGGGCAGCAGGTGACCGTCAATCACCGCCTGCAGGTGAACGCCATTCGCGGCAAGGAAGCGCTGTGCCAGGCGCAGGATTACCCGGCGTTCCGCGAGCTGTTCCAGCAGGTGCGGCGCGGTTTCCGCGGCCAGGTGGTGTACGGCGAATTGGCCAACGGCAAATAAGCCGCTGCCCCGTCGCGCTTAGCGGCGGGGCGCACGCCTCAGTTGAACTCGCCCGCGACCTCAGACCACAGGCTGACGCGGCAGCCGCGTGCGGCGAAAGCGTCCATCTCGCGCTTGATGCCGCCGCTCTCTTGCCAACCCGGCAAATCGAGCACGATCAACTCATCCATCGCCGCCATGAACAGGGCGTCGATCGGCGCCCACAGCTTGCCGATGGCGGTTTTGTCGAGCTCTTGCAAACACAGGTTGATCGGATGTGACATGCTGACCTGGCTAAAAACGGCGCTGCCGGCGCGTACGATAGCGGCGGCGACGTCGTTGCACGCGATAAAGCGTTGCTGCACGACGTTGGCGTCGGCGTGGCTGTAGGGGCAGGCTAAAAATATTTTTCTCATTAGCGTTTGTTCTCTCAATCATTGATGTCCGGGGCGAAAAAAGGGCGCAGCTTCCCCGTGAGGCCGCGCCCCGTTTATTTTTATGGCTTAGGGATAAATTTAGCGAGCGGCGGCGGCGATGGCCGTCGATTGCCTTTGCGTCTGTTCTTTTTCCAGCAATTCGGCTTCCGGCACCGAGATCTTGATGGCGATCAGGACAGCAATCATGCCACCGAGGAATTTGCCCATCATGATCGGCAACACCAGCGAAGGTTGGAAGTTGGCGGTAAAAGCTAGGTGATCGCCCAGCGTGGCCTGTGCGCAGATGCCGAAGGCCACGCACAGCACCTTATCGCGGGCGCGCATGCCTTTGAACAGGTGATAAACGGCGATGATATTGGCCAATACCATAATAAAGCCCAGCGCGCCGGTATCCGATAAACCGAGCTTTTTACCGATGAAATGCATCGGCTTGCGGCAATAGCGCTGGAATAAATAACAAATGGGGAATGTGCCCGCCAACATAATGCCGATATAACCGGCGATCTCGATAGCGCGGAATAATTCGTCTTTGTCGGCAAATAACGGATCGAATACCCAGCCGCCGAACACCTTTTTAAACACACCGGTGAAATGCTCGATGATGCACAGCGCCAACACCAGCTTGATAAAGGCATCCGCCGCCTTGCCGAAGATCAGGAACCCTTTCACCATCGCCGCCGGCCGCAGCTTCAGCCCCAACGCCAACAGGAAGCACAGGGCGAACAGCGGGGACAGCAGCCGCAGCGCCTGCAGCAAGTCCAACTGCAGATAGTGCGCGGCAGGTGACGTGGTGGAGATAATCTCCCTGACCGGCAGGTTGTTGAAGGTGATGGTCACCAGGGCGATCAGCACGGCGAACGGAATGCTGATCAGGCCCGCCATGGCGCCCAGCGCCAGATATTTATGGTCGTCGCGGTTCAGCATGATAAGCCCGACCGGGATCAGGTACACGATGCTGGCGCCGGAGGTGTAGCCCACCAACATGGCGACGATCCACATGTCGCGGTTGGCGGCGATGGCGTCAGCCAACTGATAGCCGCCCATGTCCACGGCGATCACCGCCAGCGCCGCGATCGAGGCGTCGGAGCCGAGCGCCGAGAAGAAGGGGCCGATGCTGTACATGATCAGGTAAGAGATGATTGGGATCGCCGCCATGATGCCCGCCTGGGCGAGAAACACCGGGCCGATGGCGTGAATGCCGTTGACGAACTCACGTCCCAGTTCGCCTTCCGGTTTGACGATCGACGCCAACGCCCCGATCAGAGTGCCGGCCATGATGATATAGATGATGAAATTACCGAACTCAGCCATGGTGTTCCTCCTGCGATGAACGTAAGCCGCGCGAACGCGCGATGATTTCCTGATAGCGGGCAAACCAGACCGCCATATCGACCTCGGTGGGCTCCGTCACTTCATAGCGGTTGAGCACCTTGAGCGGCTGTTCCACGCCCAGCCCTTTACGCGCCAACAGAGCCACGCCCTGAGCGGTGATCTCTTTATTGGCGGGCGTAACGATGCGCTTTTGGATCAGGTTGGCGAGGAACTGCGTGAAATAGCGGTTGGCGGACAGACCACCGTCCACCGAAATGCTGTCGCCGATCGGTTTCAACTTATCCATGGCGTTGATCACCTCGGCGGAACGCATGGCGATGCCTTCGAGTATTGACTGCAGCAGATCCTTGCGTTCGGTTTCCAGCGACAGCCCGGCCCACATCCCGGCGGCGGAGCGATCCCAGTACGGGCAGGCCAGCCCGGAGAGCGCCGGTACAAAGGCCAGGCCGCGCGCGATGGCCGGCTGGGCCGGGAAATCGCCGAATTCATCGAAATCGTTGAACAGGCCTATCTTTCTCGCCCAGTTAATGGCGGAGGCCGCGTTATAAACGCCGCCGTCCAGGCCATACACCGGCTCGCTGCCGGGCAGCTTCCAGCACAGCGTGGGCAACAGGCCGGACTCGCCGGCATCGATCGGACGCGGCCCGGTGATCGCCTGTAAAAAAGCGCCGGTACCGAAGGTGATCTTCATCTGCCCAGGTTGATGGCAGCCGTGGCCGTATGTACCGGCAAACTGGTCGACGATGCAGGCCGTCAGCGGCACCGGTTTGCCGTTGAGCACGACGTCGCCGAAGTGGCCGATGTTGTCTCTGACCTCGGGCAGGCTGTCGATCGGCACGCCGAACAAACGGCACAGCTCCTCGTCCCACTGCAGGGTATGAATGTTGAACAACGAGGTGCGCGAGGCCGAGTTATAGTCGGTGAGATGCCTGCCGCACAGGTGGAACAGGAAGAAGGCGTCCATGGTGCCGAGCCGCAGGCGGCCGCGTTGCGCCAGCTGCCTGGCCCCCGGCGCGTTGTTCATCAGCCAGCCCATCTTGCTGGCGGAGAAGTAGGTATCGAGCGGCAGGCCGGTTTTCGCCATCACCAGCGGTTCGACGCCTTCGCGTTTCAGGCGCTGGATCTCCGGCTCGGTGCGCTGATCTTGCCAAACGATGGCGTTGTACAGCGGCAGGCCGCTGTCGGCGTCCCAGGCCAGCAGACTTTCGCCCTGATGCCCTAAACCGATGGCGTCCACCATGTCGCACTGGCTGAGACAGCGGCGGATATTCGCCAGAATCTCCAGGGCGTCGTGTTCCACCCAGCCCGGATTGGGGGTGATCTGCTTGTGCGGCATGCTGGCCGGCGAATGGTGCCTGCCGTCTTCGCCGAACACCACGACCCGGGTGCCGGTGGTCCCCTGATCAATCGCGGCATAACGTTGATTCATCATTGCTTCGCTCTCTTATAGGTTTTGTTTTTTATTGTGCCTGGTGTTGGTTGTGTGACTGTTTTAATAATCTATCTTCAATTTCACACATTAAAGCAACATAAATCACAAGATAAAATAACCCCGCGTGATCGACCTCATACTTTTTGCTTATCACCGCGTTCTGCGGCTTTTTTTTGGGAGTTATGTTGTTTTTACCATTTCAAATGCGGTTATTGTGTGGTTTTATTGTGGTTATCACATCAAAACGGGACATCAGCATGATGGAAGAACAAACGGATTGGGACATTGTCGTGATTGGCGGCGGTGTGGTCGGGTGTGCGGTATTCCGCCAATTCTGCCTGATGGGCGCCCGAACGCTGCTGTTGGAAAAGGGAGGCGATATCCTGTCTGGCGCCAGCAAAGCCAACAGCGCGCTGCTGCACACCGGCTTCGATGCGCCCAGCGGCAGCCTGGAACTGCATTGCATGCAGGCCGGGTACCGGGAATTTATCGCCATCCGCGAACGGATGAATTTGCCGCTGTTACCCACCGGCGCCTTGGTTGTGGCCTGGGATGAGCAGCAGTTGGCGGCGCTGCCCGCGATCGTGCAGCAGGCGCACGACAATGGCGTGCTGGACGTGGCACAGATCGACGCCGCCGAGCTGTATCGCCGTGAGCCACAGCTGGCGCCCGGCGCGTTGGCGGCGGTCGAGGTGCCGGGAGAGAGCGTGATCGATCCCTGGAGCACACCGCTGGCGTACCTGACGCAGGGCGTCAAACACGGCGGCAACTATCGCTTCAATACCGAGGTGACCGGCGCCGAACGCTTACCGACCGGCTGGCGGCTAACCAGCAACCGGGGCGAGTTTCACGGCAAAATCGTCATCAACTGCGCCGGCAATCAGGGCGACCGGGTAGAAAGTTTCTGCCATCAGCCCGAGTTTGAAATCCGCCCGCGCAAAGGGCAGTTTCTGGTGTTCGACAAGGCCGCCGCCGGGCAGGTCAACGCCATTATCTTGCCGGTGCCGACGGCCATCACCAAAGGGGTGCTGCTGTCGAAAACCATCTTCGGCAATCTGCTGCTGGGGCCGACCGCCGAAGAACAGCAGGATCGAGAAACGGCAACGGTAGACGAAACCAAAATGCGCGAACTGATCGAACAGGGCACCCGGCTGCTGCCCTCGCTGGCGAATTACAGCGTGACCGCTAGCTATGCCGGATTACGCCCGGCGACCGAACAGAAACACTACCGCATTCAGCACTATCCCGAGCGGCAGTGGATCTGCGTGGCGGGCATTCGCTCCACCGGCCTGACGGCGGCGCTCGGCATCGCGCAATACGTGGAGCAGCTTTACCGCGACCATTTTACGCCGTGCTTCACGCCGACGGCGCCGCAAACCGTGCATTGGCCGCAGATGCCGATGCTCGCCGACTACGCGCTGCGCGATTACGCGCGCCCGGATAACGGCGGCATCGTTTGCCATTGTGAGCTGGTGACTCAGCGGGAGATTGAGGCGACGTTCGATTCCGCCGTGCCACCGGAGTGCATCGGCGGGCTGCGGCGCCGCACGCGCGTGATGATGGGGCGCTGCAACGGGTTTTATTGCAGCAGCCGGGTGGCGGAAATGGTAGGCGATCGTTTTGGCCAGACGCTGGCCGTAGGGAGCATTGATGAAAACTGAGTATCAGGTGGCGATTGTCGGCGCCGGGCCGGCCGGGATCGCGGTGGCGACCGCGTTGCGGCAGGCGGGCATCGAGGATGTGGTGATCCTGGAACGGGAGCAGCAAGCGGGCGGCGTGCCCAGGCACTGTCGGCACCCCACCTTCGGGCTGCAAACGTTTTACCGGCCGATGTTGGGCTCCACCTATGTCGATAAGATACTGGCGCGCGCCGGGCAGGTGGAAATCCGTACCGGCGTGACGGTGCTCGCCATCAAGCCGGACGGCGAGCTGACCATCACGGATCGCCGCGGCGTCAGCACCTTGAAAGCGCAGCGGGTGATCCTGGCGACCGGCGTGCGCGAGACGCCGCGCCATCCGCGACTGGTGAGCGGCCTGCGGCCGCAGGGCGTACTCACCGCCGGTGCGCTGCAGCAGTTCGTCTATCTGCGCGGGCTGCAGCCGGGCAAGGCGCCGGTGGTGATCGGCACCGAGCTGGTCAGTTTCTCCGCGCTATGGACGCTGCGTAACGCTGGCGTGCGCGCCGTCGCCATGATTGAAAGCGGCGGCAGACCCGTCGCCTGGCGTCTGAGCGCGCTCTATGCGCGTCTGATGGGGGTGCCGATCCACTACTATTCGCGCGTGACCGATATTGCCGGCCGCGATCGGGTTGAGTCCATCGAGGTGGAAAACCGTCAGGGGGAGAAGCAGCGCATCGCCTGCGACAGCCTGATCTTCACCGGCCGCTTCACCGGGGAGTATACGCTGATCCGCCAGAGCCACCTGGCGCAGCGGCCGGAGAGCGGCTGCCCGTTGACCGATCAGTTCGGCCGCTGTTCCGACGCCGCCTATTTCGCCGTCGGCAACATGCTGCATCCGGCGGACATGGGCGACCAGTGTTATCAGGAAGGGCTGCGCGTCGGCGAGGCCGTTGCCCATTCGCTGCAGTGCACGCTGCCGCCGGCGCGGCAAATCCTGCCGGTGCGGCACGACGAACGGATACGCCTGACTGCGCCCGCCCGTGTGGCGCTGATCGGCAAGCCCACCACGGTCACGATCAATATGCGCGTGGAACAGGCGGTGTCCGGTTCGGTGGTGGTGCGGCTGGGCGACGAAGTGCTGTATCGCAAAACGCACCGCTGCCTTCCGGAACGGCGGATCCTGCTGCGCAACATCGCCTTGCCGCCCGACGGCGAGCGTGACGCACTGCACATCAGCATAGAATCCGCCGGGTGAACGATGGCAACGGCTTGCGTCTAACGCCCTGAAACCCGTAGTATTCCGTCAGTTAACGCCGCAAGTCTCGGCGGAGGCAGTCACTCTTACTAAAGGCAGCGAGTGTAATGTGAATGGATATCTCTAATTCCGTGGAAAGGCGCAATGAAATACTGGCGCTGATCCAGGCCAACGGCCGGGTTTACGTGAATGAGCTGGCGGATAAATTCCAGGTTTCGCAGGAAACCATTCGGCGCGACCTGAACAAGCTGGAAGACTATCGGCTGATCAAGAAGATCCACGGCGGCGCGGTGAGCAGCCAGTTTAAATTCGAGCATGAATTCAACGAGCGGGCCAAAATCGCCGAGGCCGAGAAGCGCGCCATCGCGGAGAAAGCGGTGACGCTGATCCAACCGGGCGATACGGTGTTCGTGGATTTCGGCTCCACCACGCTGGAGTTTGCCCGGCAGTTGGCGACGGTCGATCAGTTAACGGTCATCACCAACTCGCCGTTGATTGCCAACGTCTGTCTGGAGAATGACTCCATTGACGTGGTGCTGATCGGCGGGCAGTTCATCGGCTCCAAAATGGCGTGCCTGGGTGCAATCGCGTTGAATAACATTGAGGCGTTTTTCGCCGATTACGCCATTATCGGTGCCGGCGCGGTCAACGTGCAGACCGGCGTAATGGATCAGAACGTCAATGAAGCGGCCATCGCGCGCAAAATGATGGCGCAGAGCCGCAAGTGCATCGTGCTGGCCGACGAAAACAAGCTGCGCGGGCATGCGATGACCCTGGTGGCCAAATGGCCCGAGGTCGATTATCTGGTGACCTCCGACAGCGGTAACGCATTAGAAGGCTTGGTTTTCCCCGCCAACGTTAATGTGTTGGTGGCGCAGGTCTAAAGGGGGAGAAGCCTTTCTCCATGCGGAGAAAGGCTCAAACCGCTTCCGTCAGGCGATATCGACCGCGCGCACCTCTTTGGATCTCAACTTCACGCGGATCGGCACCGATTTATACGACGGCGTGCCGCTCTCCTCATCGATGTAATGCAGCGGCACCAGCACGTTGGCCTCCGGGTAGTAGGCGCCGACCGAACCGGCTGAGATGTTGTAGGCGATCACCGTGATGCCTTCCAGGCGCTGGGTGCTGCCGGGCAGCGCCGTTTCCAGATCGACCACGTCGCCATGTTCCAGCCCCAAACGTTGCAGATCGCTGTCATTCATGAACAGCACGTCGCGCCGGCCGAAGACCCCGCGGTAGCGATCGTCCAGAGCATAGATGGTGGTGTTGTACTGATCGTGGCTGCGCAGCGTTATGAGCCGCAACGTGTCTTTGTCTGTCGTTATCTCGTCCTCATGCAGCCCGCTGAACACGGAAAACATCGCCTTGCCCGTCGCCGTCGGCCACTGGCGTTCGGTCGGCGGCAGCGGCATGCGGAAGCCGCCGGGTTGGCGAATACGCGCGTTGTAATCGTCGAAGCCGGGAATGGTTTTTTCGATCAAATCGCGGATCACGTCGTAATCTTCGATCAGCTCATCCCAGGGCACCTTGCTGGCGGGCATCACCGCTTTGGCCATGCCGGCCACAATGGCGGGTTCCGAACGCAGCAGTTCCGACGCCGGTTTTAATTTGCCGGATGACGCATGCACCATCGACATTGAATCCTCCACCGTCACCGATTGCCGCCCGCCGGCCTGCATGTCCAGTTCGGTGCGGCCCAGGCAGGGCAGAATGAGGGTTTCTTTTGCCACCAACAGATGGCTGCGGTTGAGTTTGGTGCCGATATGCACGCTTAACTCCAGGGCTTTCATCGCCGGGAAGCTCTGCTCGGGGTCCGGCAATGCTACGGCGAAGTTGCCGCCCAGGCAGATCAACGCCTTCGAGGCACCATCGATCATCGCCTGCATGCATTTCACGGCATCGTGACCGTGGGCTTTGGGCGGCGTGAAGCCAAACACCGTTTCCAGCTTTGCCAAAAAATCGGCCGACGGTTTTTCGGTGATGCCGACGGTGCGGTTGCCCTGCACATTGGAGTGGCCGCGCAGCGGGCAGATGCCGGCGCCCGGTTTGCCGATGTTGCCGCGTAGCAGCAGCAGATCGGCGATCAGGCGCACATTGGCCGTCCCTTTATTGTGCTGCGTAATGCCCATGCCGTAGGTCACGATGGTGGCGTTGGATTTTGCGTAGGCGGTGGCGACCCGTTCCAGGTCCTGGCGCGCCAGGCCGCTCTCCGCTTCGATAGCCTCCCAATGGGTGGCCGCCAGATCGGCGGCGAAAGCGGCAAAGCCTTGCGTGTGCTCGGCAATAAAGGCGTGATCCACGGCGTTGCCTTGTGTTTCATCCAGCTGCAGCAGCGCTTTGGCGATGCCTTTGAGCGCTGCGGCGTCGCCGCCGGCCTTGACCTGATAGTAGGTGGACGCGATAGGGGTCGAACTGTAGGTCGCCATTTCGATGACGTTTTGCGGATCGGTGAAACGCTCGAGCGCCCGCTCGCGCAGTGGGTTAAACACGATAATCGGCACCTTTTTACGCGCCAGTTCATGCAGCGTGCCCATCATGCGCGGGTGATTGGTGCCCGGATTGTGCCCGATGGAGATAATCAGCTCCGCGCTGTCAAAGTCGTCCAGCGACACGGTGCCTTTACCGATGCCGATCGACTGGGGCAGGCCAACGCTGGTCGGCTCATGGCACATATTGGAACAGTCGGGGAAGTTATTGCTGCCGAACTCCCGCGCAAACAGCTGGAACAGATAGGCCGCCTCATTGGACGCCCGGCCGGAGGTATAAAACTCCACCTGCTCCGGCGGCAGCGTTTGCAAAACGGCGGCGATGCGTTGAAACGCCTCATCCCAGGCCAGCGGGCGCAAGGTGTCCGTCCCGGCGTCATAGCACAGAGGGGTTGTCAGGCGGCCATAGTCTTCCAACTGGTAATCGGTTTTCTGCAGCAGCGACGTTACGGTGTTCTGCGCCAGAAATTCGGGCGTCACGCGCTTGCTGGTCGCTTCCCAGGTCACGGCTTTGGCGCCGTTTTCACAAAACTGGAAGGTAGATCGATGTTCTTTATCCGGCCATGCGCACCCCGGACAATCAAAACCGTCGGGTTGATTGGTGCGCATCAGCGTCACCGGCGCTTCTAAGGTGTCCATCTGCGTGCGCACGGCGATGGCCGTCGCTTTTAGTGCGCCCCAACCGCCGGCGGGCCCATCGTAGGGATGCACCCCGGGTACTGCTCGTCTTTTCGCCATTGTTGATTGCCTCCGACATCGCTTACGATAAATGCAGGTGATTGATTTACTGAAAATATTATTTTTATCGTCCAAGATGGAACGCAAGCGCCGTCGCCGTTAAACGCGAGCCTGTCGATTCAGTATAGATGAGTGAAAAAGGGAGCAACGTCAGTCTGTGCGGGGAGAACGGCGGCCCGGCGTGGCTGAAGCGGGCCGCCGGCGCGTTACTTTTTCACCACCAGTCCGACGCCGCGGCCGCGCGGATCTGATGCGGTTTCCGGCGTGCGGCCATCGATGCGGATAGCCTGAATATCCCCCATGTTCCAGCCCTGGTCTTCGAGGGTGTAACCCATGGCCTTCAGCTCGTCCGCCGGTTTGCCGGTCAGCGGCGCAAAGCTGTCATAGTAGACGGTGTCCTTCGGCAACAGCTGATGGTGCACGCGCTGGGCGGCCACCGCCTGCGCCAGCGGCAGGTGGTAATCGTAGAGGTTGTTGATCACCTGGAAGATCGACGTGAAGATGCGTGAACCGCCCGGGGTGCCGATCACCAGGGTGACGTCGCCGTCGCGGGTGATGATGGTCGGGCTCATCGAGGAGAGCATGCGCTTGCCCGGCTCGATGGCGTTGGCGTCGCTGCCCACCACGCCGAAGGCGTTGGCGACGCCGGGTTTGGCGCTGAAGTCGTCCATCTCGTCGTTAAGCAGGAAGCCGGCGCCTTTGACCACCACGCCGCTACCGAAGTCCCAGTTGAGCGTATAGGTGTTGCTGACCGCGTTGCCGGCGGCATCGACGATCGAGAAGTGGGTGGTTTGGTGGGTTTCCAGCCCCGGCAGCACCTTTTCGGTCGGCGAGATCGCCGTCGGGTTGATCTCGGCGGCGCGTTTTTTCAGGTAGTCGGGGGCGATCAGCTGCGCTTCCGGCACCTGGGTGAAGTCCGGATCGCCGAGGTAGTCGGCGCGATCGGCGAACACGCGTTTTTCGATTTCCGCCAGCAGGTGGATGTAGCGCGCCGAGTTCAGCGGCACGCCCTTGAAGTCGGCGGCGCGATCTTCTTTGATCCCCAGCAGCTGCGCCAGCGCGATGCCGCCGGAGCTGGGCAGCGGGGCGGTATACACGGTGTTGCCGCGCCAGCTGATGCGCATCGGTTCACGCCATTTCACCCGATAGTCGGCCAAATCCGCCGCGCCGATCAGCCCGTTGTCGCGCTGCATTTGCGCCACCAGCAGGCGAGCGGTTTCGCCGTGATAAAAATCGTCGGCGCCCGATTTGGCGATGCGCTCAAGGGTGGCGGCCAGCTCCGGCTGCTTGAACACCGTGCCGGGCTTCATGGCGCCGAAATAGTCGCCGAAGTTGGTTTTACCGGCGAACAGCTTGTTGGCATCTTCGCGGTACTGATACTGCTGATCCGCCACGATGAAACCTTGCCGGGCGTAACCGATCGCCGGCGTCAGCAGCTCGGCCCAGGGCAGCTTGCCGAAGCGTTTATGCGCTTCCCACAATCCCAGCACGGTGCCCGGCACGCCGGCGGCGCGGCTGCCCACCAGGCTGAGATTCTCGATCACTTCGCCTTTCTCGTTCAGATACATAGTTTTGCCGGCGGCCTTGGGCGCCACTTCGCGGTAGTCGAGGAAATAGGGTTTGCCGTCGACGTACAGCGTCATAAAGCCGCCGCCGCCGATATTGCCGGCTTCAGGGTAGGTAACGGCCAGGGTAAAGGCGGTGGCGACCGCCGCATCGACCGCATTGCCGCCGGCCTGCAGAATGTGCGCGGCGACCTTGGCGCCATACTGATCCGGGGCGGCGACCGCGCCGGCGGTCAGTTCGGCGGCAAAGGCAGCGGGAACGGTGCAGGCAAGGGCCACGCTCAGAGCTATCGTTTTCAATAAACCGGCAGACATAGAAGATCCTTTTAGCGATGTTCAGTTATCAGGTGAATTCAACTAATTATTTTGAAACAGCAGGTTAGCGCGTTTTCTTCGGGCTGTTGCGACGCTTTATTGAAAGTAGCAGCGGTCAGGCGGGGCCGCCTGACCAGAGTAGCAAATCGTGACGTGGCGCGTTATGCGCCGGCGGGCAGCGCCGACTGCAGCCATTGGCAGAAGTGCCGGGCGAGCGGATTGTGTTCGCTGTCGCGGTGCAGCAGCCACGCCCAGTTGGCGCCGCGCACGCGTTGCTCGGTTAACGGTTGCAGCAGCCCGGCGTCGCGCGCGTGTTGCGCCAGCAATTGGCTGACCAACGCGATGCCGAGGCCATTGCAGGCGGCGTCCAGCAGCAGACCAGGATCGGAGAAGTTCAGCCCGCTGTCGCGCTGGCCGACGTGCGCGCCGCCCGCCACTGCCCAGTGGCTCCAATCCATCTCGCGTTCGCCGTGCAAGGTCACGCGCTGCTCCGGCGTCAACGCCAGTAGGCTGGGGTGGCAGGCGGGGTAGAGTCGGTCGGTGCAGAGAACGTTAAAGGTGCAGTCCGCCTGCGCGCTGAGATCGTCACGGATCGCCAGATCGATGCTGTCCGTCGCCATATCCGGCGGTTCAAAGCTGGTGAACAGCCACAGATCGATCTGCGGATGCTGCCGATTGAAATCGCCCAGCCGCGGCGTCAGCCAGTGGCGGGCAAAGGCCGGGGTGGTGTTGACGATCAGCTGGTTGGGTTTGCGGTACTGATCCAAACGGCGAATGCCGACGGCCAGCTGTTGCAGCATCACCTGTGCGGTGCTGAACAGATCGTGGCCGGCGTCGGTCAGCGCCACGCTGCGGCCGGTGCGGAAGAACAGCGGTTGCTCCAGAAACGCCTCGAGGCTGCGGATTTGCTGGCTGATGGCCGACTGAGTCAGGTGCAGCTCTTCGGCAGCCTGATGAAAACTGCCCAGGCGCGCCGCCGCTTCGAAACCGCGCAGGGCGCTCAAGGGGGGCCAGTGTTTTAACATTATCGATAAGCCTGTCTAATCAGATATCCGCTAAATATATCGTTTGTCGCGGTGGCAGGGGAAGACTAGCATGGGATTCAAGCGCCGGAGCGTAAAAAAACCGGATAACAGTTTGAATTTAAATCAATTTAAAGAGGCTATTTATGTCAACGCGTCGCACCTTTATCAAGCAGCTTTCGGCGGTGGCCGGTGTGAGCTTGACGGCATCATTGGGCATCCCGTTACGCGGTCACGCGAAAGCTGCGCTTAATCCGACCTGGCGGATGCCCGACGAAGGGGAACCGCAACAGCGGGCGTTTCTCGCTTTCGGCGCGCAGCGTGCGATTTGGGGCGGGTTCACCGCGGACGTGCAGGCAGCGCAGGGGCGCATCGCCCGCGCCATCGCCGACTTTCAGCCGTTGACGGTTTTTTGCCGCGGCAATGAACGGCAATTGGCTGAGGCCACCTGCGGCAGTCACAACGTCAGCTATGTTGTCACTGAGCTGGATGATATCTGGATGCGCGACATCGGCGCCAATTTCGTCGTCAATGACGCCGGCGAACTGGGCGCGGTGGATTTCAACTTCAACGGCTGGGGCGATAAGCAGCAACATGCCAGGGATGCGCGTCTGGCAGGGTTTGTCGCCAGGCGATACGGCGTCGCTCAACCGCGCTGCAGCGCGCTGGTAGGCGAAGGCGGCGGCATCGAGGTGGATGGGCACGGCACCGGCATCATGACCGAGAGCAGTTGGGTGAATGCGAACCGCAACCCGGGCTGGAGCCGAGACCGGGTTGAGCAAGAGCTGAAGGCGATGCTCGGCCTGCGCAAAATTATCTGGCTGCCGGGCATTAA
Source organism: Serratia bockelmannii (assembly GCF_008011855.1). Taxonomy (GTDB): domain Bacteria; phylum Pseudomonadota; class Gammaproteobacteria; order Enterobacterales; family Enterobacteriaceae; genus Serratia; species Serratia bockelmannii. Next base: position 258,690 of record NZ_VOUX01000033.1, on the reverse strand, counting down.
AGGCCGAGACATCACCGATGCCCACGTCGATTTTTATGCCCGTTTCGTGCGGCCTGGCGTGGTGGTGGCCAACCTGGATACCGATCCGGCCTCTTATGATCATGCGGTTACCCAAGCGCATCTGGCGATCCTCAGAGCAGCGACCGACGCCGACGGCCGCACGCTGCAGGTACATACGCTTTCGCCGCCGCGGGCACCGCGCGAAAGCCGATTCAGTCGCCGCAACCCCGATTTCGCGGCGGGCTACATCAACAATTTCGTCATCAACGGCGCGGTGATCGCCCCTGAATTTGGCGATCCGCAGGCGGATAAGGCGGCGTTTGCGCTGCTGTCGGCGCTCTATCCGCAGCGCAAGGTGGTGCAGCTGGAGATCGACGCCATCGCCGCCGGCGGCGGCGGCATTCACTGCGTGACCAGCCAATTGCCGGTGCATGGCAAGCCAGACCAGTGAATGTTCAAAAAATGCGCACGCGGTTGTTTGTCGCCATAGGGTGTGATTGGCTGAGTGGAAACATAAGGAGGCCATAATGAACGACTCACCCTTGAGCATTCCCACCTGGTATCGCGATCCGCACGCAGAACAGGCCATGGCCGAAGGCCATGCGCCCATCTGGCGGCATCTGCTGAGCCTGGTGCCGGAACACGAATTGTCCGGCGTCAAGGTGCTGGACTTCGGCTGCAATCAGGGCGGTTTTCTGCGTCTGTTGCACCAAATCCGGCCATTTCGTGAAGGACTCGGCGTCGATATCGCCCGCCAGTCCGTCGAACAGGCCAACCGCCTGAAAGGAAACCTGCCGATCGGTTATCAAACCGACACGCGGTTGACGGGTTATGAGAACCACTTCGATATCGCCTTCAGCCATGAGGTCATCTACCTGATCGAAGATATCGCGCAGCATGCCGCCGATATGCTGCGGGTGCTGAAGCCGGGTGGCGTTTATTATGCGGTGACCGGTTGCCACACCGACAACCCGCTGTGGCCGCAATGGCGTGAAAGGGTGGCTGAACAGACGCATACCGTGGTGCAGGATCGCGCTCTGGACGACTATGCGCGCATTTTCTCCGCCGCGGGATTCCAGGTCTCTGCCCGCCGGCTGGGCTTTTCCGGCTTCGTGCCCTATGAGCCGGACGGCTGGATGCCGAATATCGCGGCGGCGATCGACTACTATTGGCACACCAAAACGGTGTTTAGACTGGTTAAACCCTAAAAATCCCCACGCGGCGCTCGGTACGCCGCCGCTGACGAGATAAGATGGCGAGATTTATGATGGATGAGGATGCGAAAACAATGGACTTTCGTTTGAACACCCGGTTATCCCTGCTTATGGTCTCGCTCTTGGCGCCCGTTGTTGGGGCCAGTGCCGCTACGCTTACGCTCGATAATCAGGATCCGGCGGCGGTGTATCTCATTCCGGACGCGAAGCTGATTCAAGAACGCGAGGGGGTGAAAATCGCCGGGCAGTCATACCGTTATTTCGTACTTCAGCTCGCCGACAATCTCCAGTATGAAGGCTATATCACCCGATGCGCCGACGACGATGCCGATAAATTGAATGAACAAGCGCGGCGACAATTGAACCGTTGTACCGAACAGGTCATCGACGACCTGGATCGGTTGATGGAAAAGACCGCCAACTTGACATTCGACTACGGCGGTACGCAAAACGTTTATCGGGGCGAAGAACATTCAACGCCTTATTATTACTATTCATTCGCCCGCGTGGCCCACTATTATCAGACCGAAGACGGACGTCATCCCCTGTATGGTCTGGTTTATCGTTGCAAACAGCCGGCGAGCGATGCTCATCGGGAGCAAGAGCCTGATGCGACTGAAACGACGCAGCCGCCGGCTGAAGTGGAACGCTTTATTGCATTGGCAAAAAATCGCTGCGCCAATGTGCTGAAACCACGCTGAACGATATTGCTCCACCGTTTCCCGCTTCGACAAGATTTTACGCTATCCTTACGCAACCCTTTCAGAAGCGAATGTCTGCATTCGATATATTGAGAATAGTCATTCTCAATGGGATCGTATTGCAATGCAGAGAAAAACGCTTTTGGTGCTTGGGCTGTCGCTGTTGCTGGCTGCCTGCGATGGGCAAAACGCCGGTGCGCCGACGGGCGCAGGCGGTGAGCAGGAGGTCGGCGTCGTCACGCTGCGCGGCCAGTCAGTGACCCTGAGCAGCGAGTTGACCGGCCGGGTCAACGCCACCATGACTTCCGACGTGCGGCCGCAGGTCGACGGCATCATCAAGCAGCGGCTGTTCACCGAAGGGGCCGAGGTGAAAGCCGGGCAGGTATTGTACCAAATTGACCCCGCCAGCTATCAGGCCAACTACGATCAGGCCGCCGCCCAGCTGAAAAACGCCCAGGCCACGGTGCAATCCACCCGGCTCAAATCACAGCGCTATGCGGCGCTGGTGAAAGAGAACGGCGTTTCTCAGCAGGATGCGGACGATGCCAAAGCCGCCTATTTGGCGGCCGTGGCGTCGGTGTCCCAGTATCAGGCAGCGCTGGAGACGGCGCGCATCAACCTCGCCTATACCCAGGTGCGGGCACCGATCGGCGGTCGCATCGGCATCTCATCGGTGACGCCGGGCGCGCTGGTCACCGCCAGCCAGACCGATGCGTTGGCCACCATCCGCGCGTTGGATCCGATCTATGTCGATCTGACCCAGTCCAGCGCCCAGTTGCTTAAACTGCGCCGTCAGCAGGCCGCTTTGCAGCGCGGTGCGGTCACGCCGGTCGCCATCAAGCTGGAGGACGGCACGCCTTATGCCCACGCCGGCAAGCTGGAGTTGACCGAGGTGGCGGTGGATGAGGCCACCGGTTCGGTCACGCTGCGTGCGGTGTTCCCCAACCCCGAGCATGAGCTGCTGCCCGGCATGTACGTCCACGCCACGGTGGATAACGGCGTCGATCCCAAAGCCATTCTGGCGCCGCAGCAGGGCATCACCCGCAACGCCAAAGGGGAAGCCACCGCGTTGGTGGTGGACGAGCAAAACAACGTGGCGCAGCGCACCGTCAGCGCCGAACGGGTGGTGGGCAGCAACTGGCTGATCGGCAGCGGGCTGAACGAAGGCGATCGTCTGATCGTCGAAGGCACCGGCAAGGTCACGATCGGCGCCGCGGTGAAGCCGGTTGAGGTTTCAGTCGACAAAACCCAACGCGGGGAGCAGTGATATGGCGCAGTTCTTTATCCGGCGGCCGGTATTCGCCTGGGTGATTGCCATCATCATCATGCTGTGCGGCCTGATGTCGATCAATTCATTGCCCGTCTCGCAGTACCCGGATGTCTCACCGCCGCAGATTTCCATCTCCGCCACTTACCCGGGCGCGGACGCGGAAACGCTGGAAAACAGCGTCACGCAGGTGATTGAGCAGCAGCTCACCGGCCTGGACGGCCTGCTGTATTTCTCTTCGACCAGCAGCTCCAGCGGCTCGGTCAGCATCAACGTCACCTTTGATCAGGGCACCGATCCGGATATCGCTCAGGTGCAGGTGCAAAACAAGGTGCAGCAGGCGGAAAGCCGTTTGCCGAGCGCGGTCACTGCGCAGGGCGTGACGGTCAAGAAATCCCAGAGCAGCTTCCTGCTGATCGTCGGGCTGTATGACGAAAGCGACAAGGCGACAATGGCCGATATCTCCGACTATCTGGTCAGCAACCTGCAGGATCCGCTGTCGCGCATCGAGGGCGTGGGGGACGTGCAGGTGTTCGGCTCGGAATATGCGATGCGTATCTGGCTGGATCCGACCAAGCTGGCGAGCTATGCGCTGATGCCTTCCGACGTGCAGACGGCGATCGAAGCGCAAAACACCCAGGTGTCTGCCGGCAAGGTAGGCGATCTACCGGCCGCCGCCGATCAGCAGCTGACCGCCACGGTAAAGGCGCAGTCGCGGCTGCAAACGCCGGAACAGTTTCGCAATATCATCCTGAAAAGCGACAGCAGCGGCGCGCTGGTGCGGCTGGGTGACGTGGCACGGGTTGAGCTGGGCAACGAAGACTACTCCGCCAGCGCGCACCTCAATGGCCACCCGGCGGCGGGGATCGCGGTCAAGCTGGCGGCGGGCGCCAACGCCCTCAACACCGCCAAACTGGTTAAGGCCAAGGTGGCGGAATACCAAAGCGCGATGCCGCAGGGCTACAAGGTGGCCTACCCGAAAGACAGCACCGACTTCATCAACATCTCGATCGAGGAGGTGGTGAAAACGCTGTTTGAAGCGGTGGTGTTAGTGGTGGTGGTGATGTTCGTGTTCCTGCAAAACCTGCGCACCACGCTGATCCCGACCATCACCGTGCCGGTGGTGTTGCTGGGCACCTTCGGCGTCTTGGCGGCGTTCGGCTATTCGATCAATACCCTGACGCTGTTCGGCATGGTGCTTGCGATCGGGCTGTTGGTGGACGACGCCATCGTGGTGGTGGAAAACGTCGAACGTGTGATGCGTGAAGATAAACTGCCGCCGCGCGAGGCGACGGAGAAATCGATGCGCGAGATCACCGGCGCGCTGGTCGGCATCGCGCTGGTGCTGTCGGCGGTGTTTCTGCCGATGGCGTTCTTCGGTGGTTCCACCGGGGTGATCTACCGTCAGTTTTCAATCACCGTCGTCTCCTCAATGGTGCTGTCGGTGGTGCTGGCGTTGACGCTGGCGCCGGCGCTGTGCGCCACATTGCTGAAATCGACGCATGAAGAACAGACCGACAAAGGGCTGCTGGATAGATTCAACCGCGGTTATAACCGGCTGCAGGAGAAGTACGCCGACAAGGTCGGCGCAGTGATCCACCGGCCAACGCGCTATCTGCTGCTGTACGGTCTGCTGCTGATCGCCGCGGCCGTGATGTATCTGCGTTTGCCGACCGGTTTCCTGCCCAATGAGGATCAGGGTTCGGTGATGGTGCAGTACACCTTGCCGGCCGGCGCCACCAACGCGCGCACCTCGGCGGTGAGCGAGGCGGTGACCGCCTATTTCCTCGATCAGGAAAAGGCCAACGTCAGCACCATTTTCACCATCAACGGTTTCGGTTTCAGCGGCAGCGGGCAAAACGCCGGCATGGCGTTTGTCAGCCTCAAAGACTGGAGCCAGCGCAGCGGCAGCGAGAACACCGCCGACGCCATCGCCAAACGCGCCATGGCGCACTTCGCTTCGCTGCGCGACGCCCAGGTGTTCTCCATGAGCCCACCGGCGATCGACGGTTTCGGTCAGTCCGACGGCTTCACTTTCGAGCTGCAGGCCAAAGGGGCGACCACCCGCGCCGAGCTGCAGGCGATGCGCGACCAGATCGTCGCCGCCGCCGGCAACAATCCGGCATTGCTGGCAGTGCGCGCCAACACCTTGCCGGACACCCCGCAGCTGCAGGTGGAGATCGACAACGGCAAGCTGCAGGCGCTCGGCCTGAGCGCCGGTGACGTCAACAGCACCCTCAGCAGCGCGTTCGGCAGCACCTACATCAACGACTTTATCGACCGCAACCGGGTGAAAAAAGTCTATATGCAGGGCGACGTGCAGTACCGCGCCAAGCCGGAAGACCTCGACCGCTGGTTTGTGCGCGGCACCAATGCGTCGGGCGCCAGCAGCATGACGCCGTTCTCCGCCTTTGCGTCTTCGCACTGGATCTACGGGCCGGAGAACCTGTCGCGCTATAACGGGCTGTCGTCGTTCGAGATCACCGGGCAGGGCGCCGCCGGCGTCAGCTCCGGTACGGCAATGAGCGAGATGGAGAAACTGGCGGCGAAATACTCCGCCGGCAGCAGCTATTCCTGGAGCGGGCTCTCCTATCAGGAACGGCTGACCAGCGGCCAGGCGTCGTCGCTGTACGCCATTTCGCTCATCGTGGTGTTCCTGTGCCTGGCGGCGCTGTATGAGAGCTGGTCGATTCCATTCGCGGTGATGTTGGTGGTGCCGATGGGTGTGGTGGGCTCGCTGCTGGCGATCACGCTGCGCGGGCTGGAAAACGACATCTACTTCCAAGTGGCGCTGCTCACCATCATCGGCCTGTCGGCGAAGAACGCCATTTTGATCGTCGAGTTCGCCGAGGAGATGCACCAGCGGGGGGAAACGCTGATTGGCGCGGCGGTCCACGCGGCACGCATGCGCCTGCGGCCGATCCTGATGACCTCGCTGGCGTTCACCGCCGGGGTGCTGCCGCTGGCGGTATCCAGCGGCGCCGGCGCCAACAGCCGAATCGCCATCGGTACCGGCATTATCGGCGGTACGATCACCGCCACCGCATTGGCCATCTTTTTCGTACCGCTGTTTTATGTGTTGGTGCGCCGCATGTTTACCCGCCGGCCCGCCAACCCGCCGTCACAGGCAGGAGAATAACGTGTTGCAACGAGTCATGATGTTAACTTTACCGCTGCTGCTGACCGGCTGTCTGTCGCTGGATCCGCACTACCAGCGCCCGGCGGCGCCGGTGCCCGCCAACCTGCCGCAGGGCGAGGCCGCCGGCAAGCAGGCGTTGAGCTACCCGGACGTCGCCTGGCGCGACTATGTGCAGGACGCCAGGCTGCGGCAGGTGGTGGCGCTGGGGCTGGACAGCAGCCGCGATCTGCGCGAGGCGATCGCCAATATCGCCTCGGCGCGCGCCCTGTACGGTGAGCAGCGCTCGGCGCTGTTCCCGACGATCAACGCCACCGCCGACGGCAGCCGCGGGCGTTCGCTGACCGGTAGCGGCAATGCCACCGCCATCAGTCAGAGTTATGAAGCGCAGGCCGGCGTCAGCGCGTTCGAGCTGGATCTGTTCGGCAAAAACGCCAGCCTGTCGCGCGCGGCGTTCGAAACTTACCTGGCCAATTCGGAGGCGGCGAAAAGTACTCGCCTGACGCTGATCGCCGATATCGTCACCGACTGGGTGGCGGTGGCGGCCGAGCGCAGCAATCTGGCGGTGGCGCAGCAGACGATGGAAAGCGCCAAACGTTCGCTGGACGTGACGCGTAAGAACCAGCAGCACGGCATTGCGTCGCTGGTTGACGTGGCGTCGGCGGAGACCGTTTATCAACAGGCGCGATCGGACGCCGCCAGCTATGCGACCAGCGCCGCGCAGGCGAAAAACGCGCTGGATTTGGCGGTGGGGCAAAGCGTGCCGGAAAATCTGCTGCCGAGCGGTATCGATGGGCTCGGCGAAATCATGCGCAATCTGCCGGCTGGGGTGTCTTCGCAGGTGCTGCTGACGCGGCCGGACGTGCTGCAGGCTGAGCATAACCTGAAATCCGCCAACGCCAACATCGGCTCGGCGCGGGCGGCGTTTTTCCCGTCGATCAGCCTGACCGCCAGCGGCGGCGTGGGCAGCGGTGAACTCTCCTCGTTGTTCAGCCACGGCGCCGGCGTCTGGTCGTTCGCACCGAGCATCAGCCTGCCAATCTTCAGCGGCGGCTATAACACGGCTCAGCTCAACTACACCCAGGCGCAGAAAGACCTGTATGTCGCCACCTATGAGAAAGCGGTGCAGACGGCATTTCAGGAAACCGCCGACGCGCTGGCGCGCAAAGCCACGCTGCAGGAACAGCTGGCGGCGCAAACCGGCTATGTGGCGGCGGCACAGCAATATTATCGCCTGGCCGAGCTGCGTTACCGCCAGGGCGTGGACAGTTATCTGACCTTGCTGGACGCGCAGCGCACGCTGTACACGGCGCAGCAGTCGCTGATCGCCGCGCAGCAGACCGCGTACGACAATCAGGCCACCCTGTATAAAGTGTTGGGCAGCGGCGTTACCGCCGAGCGGCAGGGGGACGGCGTCATCGCCGATAAGGCGACGCTCAGCCGCTAACCCTGGACCGCGCGCGCCAGGTGTTTGGCTGCGCGCGGTTTTTTTATGGAAAGTGTAAAGAAACAGAAAACCCGGCCGGCGGGCAGAACTCGCTGCGGTGAGCAGAGTCAGACAGAGAACCGCATTCATCTTTTATTCATATCGGCTCGAGGTCGTCATGGCAGAAGATATTCAGCAACAGGTCATCGCGCTTATCGCCGCATTCAACACGCCAGGGCGGTTGAAGAAGGGCGTGGCCATCACCCCGGAAACCGAGATCAACACCGCGCTTCACCTGTCGTTCAGCGATTCCAATACGCTGATGCGCCGCTACTTCGATACCTTCGGCGTCGACAGCGGCAACTATAACCACGAGCTGTATTTCCAGCCGCCGGCCAACACCGGGCGCTGGTTTTCTCCCTCCGCCTGCAAAGAACACCCCCGGCCGCTGTGCGTGTCGATGTTGGTGCGCTCCGCGCGCGCCAAACGCTGGCTGTACGACATTCACTTCCTGATCGAGCAGCTCCGCTAGCGCCGCATTACTGCTCCAATACCTCGGCGAACTTCGCCAGCCACTGCGGGTGCGCAGGCCAGGCCGGGGCGGTGACCAGATTGCCGTCGACGTGCGCCTGATCGATGCCGATCTCCGCATAATGGCCGCCGCCGAGCCGCACCTCCGGCGCGCAGGCCGGGTAGGCGCTGCAGGTGCGGCCTTTCAATACTCCGGCCGCTGCCAGCAGCTGCGGGCCGTGGCAAACGGCGGCGATCGGTTTTTTCGCGGCGTCAAACGCCTGTACCAGCGCGATCACCTCGGGGTTCAGGCGCAGGTATTCCGGCGCACGGCCGCCGGGGATCAAGAGCGCGTCGTAGTGTTCTTCTTTGACGGCGGTAAAGTCGGCGTTCAGGATGAAACGGTGCCCGGGCTTCTCGCTGTAGGTTTGCGCGCCGTCAAAGTCGTGGATCGCGGTCTGAATGTAGTCACCGACGGTTTTACCGGGGCACACGGCATCCACCCAATGGCCAATCATCTGCAATGCCTGAAACGGCACCATGGTTTCGTAATCTTCGGCGTAGTCGCCGACCAGCATCAGGATCTTTTTCTTGCTCATGATCACAACTCCTGCGGGATAGGGACTGCCTAAGGTATAGCCCAGCGCTCCAGGGAATGCGAACCGCAAAGCGCCTATCTATACTCGTGATACTGCGGCGCTTTTCTCGCCGCTCATTCCCAGGGAGGATCCCCGATGCTGAATCTGGCTACCTTGCTTGAAGAGAGTGCGCGCACCTGGCCGGAACGGCCGGCGGTGATACAGGACGATATCCCACTCAGCTATCGGGCGCTGAACGAAATGGCCAACCGGGTGGCGAATTTGCTGGTCGCGCGCGGCGTGCAGCCCGGCGAACGGGTGGCGCTGGCCTGCCCAAATCGACCGGAGTTTGCGGCTATCTATTACGGCATTCTCAAAAGCGGCGCGGTGGTGGTGCCGCTCAATATTCTGCTTAAAAGCGCAGAGTTCGACTACTACCTGGCGGATTCAGCGGCGGTGGCGCTGTTCTGTTTCGAGGGCAGCAGCGGCTTGCCATTGGGGGAAGAGGCGCTGCGGGCGGCGGCGAAGGCGGAGCAATGCCGCGAGGTGTTTATCATCGGCGATCGGCTACCGCTTGAGGGGGAACGTTTCAGCGCGGCGATAGCCGAGCAGGCTACCGAATTCGCTTCGGCCGCGACGCTCGAAAACGACACGGCGGTGGTGCTCTACACCAGCGGCACCACCGGCCGGGCCAAAGGCGCGGAGTTGACCCACGCCAACCTGGTGCTCAACGCGCTGGGATCGGTACGGCTGTTCGACGGCTCAGAGACGGAGCCCGATCGCCATTTGGTGACCCTGCCGCTGTTCCATACGTTCGGCTCGACGGTGCAGATGAATGCCGGGTTTTCCGCCGCCGCTACCCTGGTGCTGGTCGAGCGCTTCGACGCCGCACAGGCCATCGCGCTGATGCAGCGGCACGGCATCACCTTCTTCGCCGGGGTGCCGACCATGTATTGGGCGCTGTTGAATGCGCTGGATGAGCACACGGATATCGAGCGCTTGCGCAGCACGCTGCGTATGGCGGTCTCCGGCGGTGCCAGTTTGCCGGTGCAGATCCTGGAGGATTTTTCGCGCCGCTTCGGCGTCAACATTCTCGAAGGATATGGGCTGTCGGAGACCAGCCCGGTCGCCACCTTTAACCATCCGCACCGCGTGACCAAACCTGGTTCCATCGGCCAACCGATCTGGGGCGTGGAGGTGCGCTTGCTCGACGTCACCGGGCAGCCGATCGACGGAGTCGATCAGGTGGGGGAGATCGCGGTACGCGGTTACAACATCATGAAAGGCTATCTGAACCGCCCCGAGGCGACGGCGGACGTGCTGGAAAACGGTTGGTTTCGCACCGGGGACCTGGCGCGCCGCGACGCCGACGGCTTCTATTTCATCGTCGATCGGGCCAAGGATATGATCATCCGCGGCGGGTTCAACGTCTATCCGCGCGAGATTGAAGAGGCGCTGATTCGCCATCCGGCGGTGTCGTTGGTGGCGGTGATCGGCGTCGAGCATCCGTCGCTGGGCGAAGAGATCAAAGCGGTGGTGGTATTGAAAGAAACGGAGGAGCCCATCGAGGAGGAAACGCTGATCGCCTGGAGCCGGGAGCGGCTGGCGGCGTTCAAATATCCGCGTATCGTCGAGTTTGTCGAACGCTTGCCGATGACCAGCACCGGTAAGGTGTTGAAACGCTGTTTGCGCTGAGGAGAATCCGGCCTGCCGGGGCAGGCCGGGATACGGGCATCAACCTGGGTAGATGCCGCGCTCTTTACGTGCGGTCAGGATGCGCTCACAAGCCACGATGTAAGCCGCGGTGCGCAGGCTGCACTCTTTCTCTGCGGCCTTGTTCCAGACGTGGACCATGGCGTCGGTCATGATCTTGTCCATACGCTCGTTGATCTCGGACTCGCTCCAGAAGTAGCTCGCCATGTCCTGAACCCACTCGAAGTAACTGACCGTTACGCCGCCGGCGTTACAGATAACGTCCGGAACCACGGTGATGTTACGGGAGCGCAGAATGTCGTCCGCTTCTGGGAAGGTTGGGCCGTTAGCCCCTTCCAGCACCAGCTTGGCGCTGAGGATTTCGGCGCGTTGACGGGTGATCTGGCCTTCCAGCGCCGCTGGGATCAGAATGTCCATGTCAACCGACCAGAACGCTTCGCTCTCGATCTCGCTGGCACCCGGGAAGCCGGCGATCTGCTTGTGCTTGGCCTGGTATTCGGTCAGCGCCACCAGGTCAATGCCGTCGGCGTTGAACAGGGTAGCGGAGTGGTCCTGGATGGTGACGACGCGCGCGCCGACGCCGACGAACAGACGGGCCGCTTCGCTGCCCACGTTACCGAAGCCTTGTACCGCCACTTTGGCGCCTTCGATCTGCACGCCCAGACGCTTGGCCACTTCGCTGCCGGTGACGAACACGCCGCGGCCGGTCGCTTTCTCACGGCCCAGGGAGCCGCCGAGGTGGATGGGTTTGCCGGTGACCACGCCGGTGATGGTGGTGCCGTGGTTCATGGAGTAGGTGTCCATCATCCAGGCCATCACTTTGGCGTTGGTGCCGACGTCCGGCGCAGGAATGTCTTTCTGTGGCCCGATGATGAAGCCGATTTCGCTGGTGTAGCGGCGGGTCAGTCGCTCCAGTTCACCTTCAGACAGTTTGAACGGATCGACGCGGATGCCGCCCTTGGCGCCGCCGTACGGCAGGTTGACCGCGGCACACTTGATGGTCATCCAGGCGGACAGGGCCATCACTTCGTTCAGATCGACGTCAGGGTGGAAGCGGATACCGCCTTTACCCGGCCCACGCGACAGGTTGTGCTGTACGCGGAAACCTTCGAAGTGACGGATGGTGCCATCGTCCATCTGCAGCGGGATATCAACAATCAAAGCGCGTTTAGGGTGACGCAGCGTATCAACCCAGCGTGAGAGGTCGCCGAGGTAAGGGGCGACGCGATCGATTTGTTGCAGATATGTAGCCCAAGCGGTGGTGCTGCTGTCTGAAGCGTAGGATAGCTTTTCCATAACCAACCTTTATATTTTAGAGGTATTTATTTCGTTTAACCGTGGATTAGCAAGCGCATAACACTTTGCGACGCTAAATTTACCACTAATTATGCCGGTTGTTAGCCCCCCTCTCATCGGGCCAGCGGACGGTTTTTCGCCGCCTGCAGGGCGGCAAATGAATAGTTAATTACTTTTTGTCGACGGTGAGCGAGCTCATGCATATTTTATGCATATAAAGCGCATAAAAACCATTTTTATCTATTTTTCAGAAGCTTGAATGTGATCAAAAAGTTTCATTTTATTTAACTGCCATGTTGACAATGGCATTTCCCCTCGCCAGAGTTAAATTAATGTTAAAACGACTCCGGCGTCGTTTTTTTGTTGCACAGGGGAAAGCATAACCATTTGATATTGTAGTGTTTACCCACCACGCTCAGGCTATGTTCGCCAAACGTGGGCGATACGACGGCTCACGAGAGCATTTTCTCGGTACCCATTATTATTACCTCCCTGTTACAACGGGGCGGGCAGCGTTCGGTCTCACTTTTTTGCCGGTTAGAACGCTCACGGGCGTTTCACTCCTGCTGCAGCCGCATATCGGTTGCTTAATCGCCTTAATGACGGACAGGTAACACCATGACAAAAAATCACTGCGATCGGCTGAACCCAGGTTCAGCCGAGGGGCCAAACTGTGCCCAAACCTTGCAGCGCGGGCTGAGCGCGCGCCACATTCAACTGATTTCGATCGGCGGCGCCATCGGCACCGGGCTGTTTATGGGCGCCGGGAAAACCCTCGCGCTGTCGGGCACCTCCATCGTACTGACTTACGCCATCGTCGGCTTTTTCATGTTCATGGTCATGAGGGCGATGGGGGAGCTGCTGCTCACGCGGCTCGATTACCGTTCGTTCGCCGATTTCGTCTCCGAATACCTGGGGCCGCGCGCCAGCTTTTTTCTCGGCTGGTCCTACTGGCTGAGCTGGGTCGTGACCTGCATTGCCGACGTGGTGGTGTGCGGCGGCTACGTGCAGTATTGGCTGCCTAACGTCTCGCCCTGGTTGCCGGCGCTGCTGACGCTGGGGTTTCTGTGTCTGTTCAACATGCTGTCGGTCAAGATGTTCGGCGAAGCCGAATTCTGGTTTGCGATGATCAAGGTGGTGGCGATCGTCGCGTTGATCGCCACCGGCGCCTGGATGGTGTTCAGCGGATGGACCTCGCCGGACGGCGTGACCGCTTCGCTGCATAACGTCACCGATCCCGCCATTTTCATGCCGCACGGCATCTTCGGCTTTTTCGCCGGGTTCCAGATCGCCATTTTCTCCTGTACCGGCATCGAGCTGCTGGGCACGATGTCGGCGGAGACCAAAAACCCGCAGAAGGTGTTGCCGAAGGCGATCAACGCGATCCCGGCGCGCATCATCGTCTTTTACGTGTGCTCGATGCTGACCATTATCGCCGTCACCTCGTGGAGCCACATCTCGCCGGACAGCAGCCCGTTCGTGATGCTGTTCGATCGGGCGGGGCTGCCGGCTGCCGCCGCGGTGATCAACTTCGTGGTGCTGACTTCGGCGATGTCCTCGGCCAACAGCGGGGTGTATTCCAGCACCCGCATGCTGTACAGCCTGTCGATGGAAAAGCACGCCCACGGTCAGTTCCGCATTCTGTCTCGCACCACGGCCATTCCGATCCGCAGCCTGCTGTTTTCCTGCTTCTGCATGGTGGCCGGCACCTTGCTGCTGATACTGGTGCCGAACGTCATGACGCTGTTCACCATCGTCTCTACCGTGGCGGCGATCCTGGTGGTTTACAGCTGGGGCATGATTTTGGTCGCCTACCTGGTGTATCGCCAGAAGCGACCGGATCTGCACGCCGATTCCAATTTCAAAATGCCGGGCGGGGTCGCGATGGCCTGGCTGACGCTGGCATTTTTCGCCTTTACGCTGGTACTGATGGTGTTCGATAGCGATACGCTGATCGCGCTGTGCAGCATGCCGCTGTGGTTTACCACGCTCGGGCTGATCTGGCGCTATCGGGTCCGTGACAGCGTGGCGCGCGAGAGCTACGTGTTTTATCGGCGTGGCGCCGAGGCGGAATAACCGGCGAAGGATACGCCGCTTGCCGCCGCTCCACTCGGCAAGCGGCGGCAACTGCGGTATGCTAAGCGGCTGAACAGCAAACCAAACCGGGCCATACGGAGACCCCCAGCGTGCCGAACTCTTCTTCTCAACTCGAACTTTTGCGCTCGGTCGCTGACGGCATCGCGGCGCTGTTTTTCCCGAATGCGGAAGTGGTGATCCACGATCTGGCCACCAACAAGATTGCCTATCTGGCGAACAACCTGTCGAAGCGTAAACCGGGCGACGACGCCGGGCTGGAAGACTTCGAGCTCGATGGCGGCGCCGGCGTGACCGGCCCCTATGAGAAGCTGAACTGGGACGGCAAAAAGATGCGTTCGGTGAGCATTGCCGCACGCGACGAACAGGGCAAGCCCAGCTATCTGCTGTGCATCAACCTGAGCACCGCGATGTTCGAGGACGCCCGCAACGCGCTGGACATGTTCCTGTCGGTCACGCGATTGCAACCTCAGCCACAAGAGCTGTTCAAAGACGACTGGCAGGAGAAGATCAACACTTTCCTGCACGATTGGCTGCGGCGCGAAAACGCCGCGCTCGGCGCGCTGAGCCGCGAACAAAAACGGCGACTGGTCAGCGATCTCTACCATCAGGGCGCGTTCAAGGCCAAAAGCGCCGCGGACTACATCGCCAACGTGCTGTCGATGGGGCGCGCCACGGTGTACAAGCACTTGCGGGAATTGAAGCAGGAGTAAAGGCGGCGGGAAAGGGCACGACGCCCCAGGGCGAATGCCGAGGTAGCGCAATAGCTGCGATGATCGTTTATGAACGGTCTGAGACGACGTCCTGAAGAAGCCAGTCGTGGAAAATTTTCACTTCATCACGCATGACATGTTGCTGCGGGGTGACCAGATAGTAGGACCATCTAAGTGGCCAGCGATGGTCGGGATGGAGATGAACCAACTGCCCGGTCTCGATAAGCTGCTTTACCAGAGCGTTTCGAACGATGGCCACGCCCCTGCCGCTCAGCGCCGACAGGATCACTGCTGAAGTAGAATTGATATGCAGCCCGCTTTCCCGCGTTTCGGGCGCACCGACCGCTCTCAGTGCATCACCCCATGATGGAAAATCGGCACCAGGATGCGGCGTGTCATCGTGAATGAGTTTTTGCGTGGCGAGCCATTCACTGCAGGCCATTTTCTCGGGGGGAGCCAGGCGTGGACTGCAGACCAGCACGGCTTCCTCATCCATTAGCCAGGTTTTACTCACGCCGGGCCACTCTCCCTGTCCACAGCGAATGCCGATATCTGCCTCGCCATACGACACGTCCATCAGCTTTTCCGTGACGTTAAGCCGCAGATCGATATTCTCATGCGTTTCCGCAAACCGGTTCAGGCGGTCCATCAGCCAGTTCATCATCAGTACCTGGGACGCCGTCACCACGACCACCGAGCGTGACCGGCGACCACGAAGCTTACTTAAACCGGTTTCCAGTTTATCGAGACCTTGAGTGATATCTTGTAGGGCCTCCTGCGCTTCGTCTACCAGCGTCAGTCGCTCCTTGCCGGAGCGGGTGCGGTGAAGAAGCGGGTGTCCGACCCAGTCTTCCAGCGAACGGACCAACTGACCCACGGCGGCGGGTGTGACACCCAGCTCCTGTGCCGCGCCGGTAAAACTGCCATGCCTGGCGGTGGCTTCAAAAGCGTGCAGCCATTTAAGTCGGTTTAACGATCGCATTGTGATCATCCTGATTCATTCTTTTCCTCAGTATACGCCGGCGAGAAAGATTTTCTTTCCTGTGTCGCAATTTCTTCTCAGTCGTCAATCGGTTTTCAGGGTGGCAATCTGGTTTCACACGATGAGAAGCCAGGCTTCTTATTAATGACAACCAGATGAATGTAAAGAGGTTAGCGATGAATACATCTTTTGCTGGCAAAAAACTGTTAGTGGTCGGCGGTACAAGCGGTATGGGCTTCGAAACGGCGAAGCGGGTCCTGAAAAGCGGCGGCAGCGTGGTGCTTGTTGGCCATCGTCAGGACAAAGCCGAGCAGGCCCGTCAGGCGCTGGCTGCAGACGGCCAGGTTTCCGTCATCGTTGCAGACCTGATGAAAGAAGAAGGTCTGCAGCATGTAGTGAACATCATTAACAGCGAACACAAAGATATCAGCCTGCTGGTCAATGCGGCTGGCGTGTTCTTCCCGAAACCGTTTATAGAACACGAAGCGTCAGACTATGACATGTACATGAGCATTAACCGCGCCACGTTTTTTATCACCCGCGACGTAGTGCGCAATATGGTCGAGGCCGATATCAAAGGCGCTATCGTCAATATTGGCTCTATGTGGGCACGACAGGCCATCGGTGCCACACCGTCTTCAGCCTACTCAATGGCCAAAGCCGGTCTGCACGCGCTGACCAAAAACCTGGCTATTGAACTGGGTGAAAAAGGGATCCGTGTGAATGCGGTTTCTCCAGCTGTCGTTCACACGCCGATTTATGAGGGCTTCATTCCGAAAGACGACGTCAAGGATGTGATGAACAGCTTCGACAGCTTTCATCCGATCGGACGCGTGGGTTCACCGGTCGACATCGCGGAAACCATCACTTTCCTGCTTTCTGACAAGACTGGCTGGGTGACCGGCGCTATCTGGGATATCGATGGCGGCGTGATGGCGGGGCGTAACGCCTGATGACCATGCCGCACGAGTTAACCCGCGGGCGGCATGGGGATTGGACAAAGGCGTGGGTTGCAAGGGGCAGCATCTTACGGCCCCTTGCTCATTTTCATTTATCGCCCGAAAACGTCATCAATACCTTCAGAAAAACGCTAACTGACAAACATTACGATGTTGGCCACCCCTTTTTGTTACCAGCGGTAGTTGACCGAAGCGATGATGCTGCGGCCGCTGCCGTAGAAGCAGGCGTACTCGCCGCTGCAGGATGAGACGTATTTCTTGTCCGTCAGGTTCTGCACGTTGAGCTGGAGCGCCGCACCGCGCAGCGCCGACGAAGCCTGGCCGAGGTCATATTTCACCATGGCATCGTACAGCGTGTAGTGCGGCACGTCGTACTGGCCGGTGGCGTCGGCTGGCGCATCGCCGATGTAACGCACGCCGCTGCCGACGGTCAGGCCGTTCAGCGCACCGCTCAGGACGCTGTAGCTGCCCCAGGCGGAGGCCGCGTGGCGCGGGATGCCCGCCGGGCTGTGGCCAATTTCATCCGCCGAGTTGGAGTCTTTGGTCACTACGTCGGTGTAGGTATAAGCGGCGGTCAGCGTGATCTCCGGCGTAGGCTGAGCGTGCACTTCCGCCTCAATCCCTTTGGATTTCACCTCACCGATCTGCTCGTAGGCGGAGGTGAGACGGTTGTAAGACGCCACATTGCGCTGGGTAATGTCGAACCAGGAGAGGGTCAGCAGGGTGTTGCCGCCCGGGATCTGGTACTTCACGCCCACCTCGGTTTGTTTGCCGGTGGTCGGCTTGAGCGGATCGGCGCCCGCGGCACTTGGGTACAGGTTAGGATCGAACGAGGTACTGTAGCTGACATACGGTGAAATGCCGTTGTCGAAGGCGTAGAGCAGGCCCGCGCGGCCGGTGAACTGGGCATCGTTATAGGTCTGCTCTTTGCCGCCGCTGGTGCGATCGCGGGTGTTGACCTGCGACCAGTCCTGACGGCCGGACAGCAGCAGGTTCCAGTTATTCCACTCCAGCTGGTCCTGCAGATACACCCCGACCTGATTCAGCGTCTTCAAATCGCTGGAAGCCAGCGCCAACGTGCTGCCATCGATGCTGGGGCGAACCGGATTGGCCCAGTCGATCGGGTAATCGTTACCGCGATCGCGATACATCTTCGAATCGATATGGCTGTAGCGGTAATCCAACCCGCCCAGCACCGTGTGCTTCACCTCGCCGGTGTCGAACAAACCCTTCAGCTGGTTATCCACGCCAAACTCGTTGGTCATCTGCGTTTCATGCTGTGCCATGCGGGTGACGGTGTGGTCGTTGACCGTCGAGTTTACGTTATAAACCAGATATTTATAGTCTTCATCACGGTGGGTGAAGCGCAGGTTCTGGGTAAACGACAGCGCATCGCTGAAGTTATGCTCGAGGCTGTAGCCGATCGACGCCTGTTCGCGCCGCGACTTGTTGAAGCTGGGCTCGCTGATGTTGAAGTCATAGGGTACATAGCCCGCGCTGGTCGGGAACAGCGTGCCGGCGCGCGGCAGGAAGTTGCGCGATCCGGCTTTCGGATCGTTCTGGTAGCTGGTCAACAGCGTAAAGCTGGTGTCTTCGTTCGGCAGCCAGGTGAAGGCCGGGGCGATGGCCACCCGTTGCTGCTTGCTGTCTTTGACAAACTCATGTTCGGTTCTGGCGATACCGTTCAGGCGGTAGAACAGGGTGTTGTCGTCGTTAAGCTTGCCGCCAAAATCAAACGCCGTTTCCGCCAGATGGCGGTTGCCGGTGCTGAATTTGACTTCGTGAATGCTCTGGGCGGTAGGGCGCTTGCTGGTCATCACCACCACGCCGCCGGGGCTGACCTGGCCGTACAGCACGCCGGCCGGGCCGTGCACCATCTCCACGCGCTCCAACAGCCAGGGATCGATCTGCCCGGCGCCGCCATTTTGGCTCGAGAGGCCAAAGTGCAGGCCGTCGAGCAGCTTGGGCGCATAACGGAAGCCGCGGCTGATCACTTCGTCATTGCGGTTGGAGTTGCCGCGGTAGGTGGTGATCACCCCGCTGGTGTAGTTCAATGCGTCGGCGACCGACGCCGGCTCCTGGTCGTTCATCTGCTCGCGCGTGACCACCGAGATGGCCTGCGGCGTCTTACGCAGAGCGGTGGCGGTCTTGGTGCCAGCGGCGCTCTCTTTAGCGACGATCCCTTTGGCCGGTGCGGTCACGCTGTTTTGTGCGTCGGCGGTCACCAGAATCGTCTCGTCCGCTGCGGCGGACGCGTGTGGCGCGAAGGGCAGTAAGGCCAGCGCCGATCCCAGCAACAGACGCTTGGCGGACATCGCCTCCGCACTTCCGTTTGCTATCCCTTTGTTTTTAATCTTCATTATCTCTCCTGAATACCTGCTTTTGTGTGTCATGCCACCCTGATAAACCCCGAAATGCCGGCAAGCGGTCTTCACCCGTCGACGCGGAGACGTCGTGTTTGCACGACGGTAAAAATCCGACAAATAGTATTGAAAATGATAATGAGTATCAATACGATTGTCAGGTTTTGTAAAAGACACTCATGTTATGTAAGGGGCGCTATGGAGTTTTTGCCGGAAAAGAGGCCAGAAAACGGTCGTGAGGGATTGGCGGCGCAGTGGCTGCGTGAAGAGGCGGCAGGGCAATCCGCGTGGTGGCAGAAGGTTGCCGCTCACGGCACACCCGTGGTCGAACCGCACGATGACAGCCACGTCAAAATGACCTGGCTGTGGCGCGATCCCGACGGCGATGAACGGCACTCGCCGATATGCCGCGTTTACGCCGATATCAACGGCATTACCGATCACCACAGCACGTCCCCCAGCAGCCTGACCCGGCTCCCCGGCACCGACGTTTGGTACGGCGCGGCCGTTATCGATCGCCGCTGGCGCGGCAGCTACAGCCTGATCCCCATTACCGACCGGGATCTTCCCCCCGTCTTTAGCGACGACGAAACGTTGCGCGATCGCCAACAGCGCGCCTGGTGGGTATCGCTGTTCCCGTTGGCCATCGCCGATCCGCTGAATCGCGTATCGCTGGGGCCGTCTCATCGCCCGCGGCCCGTCTCTCTGGCGCAAGGGCCGGATGCCGACGATCAAAGCGCCTGGCAGGCCGCCGATCGGCCGCTGGAGGAGGCGCGGCTGCAGCTTTTCCAGTGGCAGAGCGAACGGCTCGGCACGCAGCGGCGCGTCTGGCTGTATGCCAGCGGCGACGCGGGGGTGAAAGCGAATCGCCCGCTGGTGCTGCTGCTCGATGGCCAAAACTGGGTCGAAAGGCACGCGCTGTTGCCGGTGATCGAGCACGAAACCGCAAAAGGGCACCTGCCGCCTGCATGTTGGCTGCTGATCGATGCGATCGACGGCGAACACCGGGAAAACGAGCTGCCTTGCAACGCCGCGTTTTGGCAGGCGGTGATCGACGAACTGTTGCCGCAGGCGCAGAAGCGCGAACCGTTCAGCGAGGCAGGGGCGCGCACCGTCGTCGCCGGCCAGAGCTACGGCGGGCTGGCGGCGTTATATGCCGGTTTGCACTGGCCAGAGCGCTTCGGCCACGTGCTGAGCCAGTCCGGCTCCTTCTGGTGGCCTACGGTGCAATTCGTTACCCAATTCGAAAAACGCCACGAGCTGGAAGAAGGCTGGCTGATACGCCAGGTTCGGCAACGCAGCCCGGCGGCGCCCAAGCTCACCGTGATTCAGCAAGCCGGCGATCGAGAGGCGGACATCGAATTCGTTAATCGCCAGATGCATCAGGCGCTGGCGGCGGCAGGGCACCGCGCCGAATACCGCGTGTTTTCCGGCGGACATGATGCGCTCTGCTGGCGCGGTGGCCTGGTGGACGGCGTGCGCCAGCTGCTTTCCGCAATGAAGTAATCCCACATTTTGACAGACAGGTAAGGCAAATGACTCAGGAACAACAAAACCCGTTCGATGACGAAAATCTCCGTTTCTCCGTGCTGATCAACGCGCAACAGCAGTACTCGCTGTGGCCGCAGTTTGCCGATACGCCGCAGGGGTGGCGCGTGCTGATGGGGCCGGCGTCGCGCGGCGAATGCATCGACTACATCGAAACGCACTGGCAGGACATGCGGCCGGCGGCGCTGAAAGCGGCGGATGCGGCGCGTTAAGCGCCAGGCAGCCACATCGATACATTCCGTTTGAGGGAAAGGACAGACACCATGTCAGAAACGCTTTCTTTGCCGGATACTCAGGTCGAGTATCGGGATTATCCGCTGGTTGCGGCGCAACCGGGGATCTGGATCGCCGACCAAATCGCGCTGCGGCGCAACAGCTTCGCGGTGGCGCACTATACCGAACTGCACGGCGCTATCGATCGTTCGGCGCTGGAGCGCGCGATCCGTCAGGGGCTGGCCGAAGCGGATACGGTTCAGGCGCGGTTCTTTGAGGCGCAGGACGGCCAGCCGGTGCAGCGTCTCCCGTTGATAGCCGACCCTGCGCGCGTACAGGCGCCGGAGTGGTTCGATTTCAGCGCGCAGCCGGACGCCGAACAGGCGGCGCTGGCGCTGATGAACGACGATCTGGCGCAGGATTTGCCTGCGGACGGCGAACGGTCGCTTTATCGCCATGCGATAATCCGCGTCAGCGCCGATCGTTGGTTTTGGTACCAGCGCTTTCATCATCTGACCCTGGACGGCTTCAGTTTCGAAGCCATCACCCGCCGGATCGCCGATATCTATCGCGCGCTGCGTCACGGGCTGTCGCCCGCGGCTTCGCCGTTTACCCCGTTCGGTAAGGTAGTGGAAGAGTTTCAGCAATGGCAAACGTCGCCGGCGCGCCAACGGGCGGCCGAGTTCTGGCGCCAGCATCTGCGCGAACTGCCGTCGCCGCTGTCATTATCGACGGAAAGCCGGGAGGTTGAACCGGGCGCCCGACCGCTCAAACAGGTGCTGGTGCTGCCGGAGTCACTGTTTGACGAAGCGCGGCGCGACGACGCGTTGCAGGCGCTGCAACCGGCCGACATCGTCACGGCGGCGCTGGCGATGTATCTGGCGCGCATGAGCGGCGAAACCCGCTTCTCAGTCGGTTTTCCTTTCATGCGGCGGATGGGGTCGCAGGCGCTGGCGGCGGTCGGCCCGGTGGTCAACGTGCTGCCGCTGCTGCTGAACGTGACGCCGGAGCTGTCGCTGGCGGACGTCTGCCAGGCGACCGTAGCGCAGATCAAACAGGCGCGCCGCCATCAACGCTATGAGGCGGAGCAGATCAAGCGCGATCTCGGCCTGGTCGGTGGCCATCAGGAACTGTACGGGCCGGTGATCAACGTCAAGGTCTACCACAGCGCCTTGTCGTTCGACGGCCAAGCGGCCGTTACCCATACGCTGGCGATGGGGCCGGTCGATGACCTGGAGTTTGAGATCGGCTTTCGCAACGGCGTGCTGACGCTGTCTTTGGTGGCCAACCCGGCCAAATACTCGCCGCGCACCTTGCATCATCACGCGGAGCGCATCGGCCATTGGCTGCAGCAGTTGGCGCGACAGCCGCACCAGCCGAACGCTCAACTGGCGCTGATCGGCGAAGGGGAGCTAAGGCAACTCGCGGCCTGGGGGCGCGGCGCCGATCTGACGCCGCCGACGGGCATGGTGTCAATCATGGATGCGTTCCAGCGCCAGGTTGAACGCCAGCCTGAGGCGTTAGCGGTGGCCTGCGGCGACGAGCGCCTCAGCTACCGGCAGCTCTCCGAACGGGTGATGCAGTTGGGGCGAGTGCTAATCGAAAGCGGCATCGGCGCCGAAGACGTGGTGGCCATCGGCATTCCGCGCTCGGTGGACACGCTGGTCGCGCTGTTCGGCGTTCTGGCCAGCGGCGCGGCCTATATGCCGCTCGATCTGGACTATCCGCGTGAACGTTTGGCGCTGATGTGCGACGACGCGCGGCCGGTAATGTTGCTGACCCACCGCGCCACGCTGACCAACATGCCGGACCTGCCACAGGTATTGTGCCTGGACGACGCAGCGTGCCTGGCGCGCTGCGCGGCTGCCGAGGCCACGCCGATAACGGACGACGAGCGGCGCATGCCGCTGAGCGAGGCGCATCTCGCCTACATGATTTACACCTCCGGCTCGACCGGCAAACCCAAGGGCGTCATGTCCACGCATCGCGGGCTGCTGAACCTGTTCCTGTCGCACCAGGCCTCTCTGTTCGGCCCGGCGATCGAAAAATTCCAGGCTCGCCACGCGCGCCGCTTGCGCGCCGGCCATACCGCCTCGTTTTCTTTCGACTCCTCCTGGGAACCGCTGTTCTGCATGATGATGGGCAGCGAACTGGTTATCTTCGACGAGGAGCTGCGCCGCGACCCCTGGGCGCTTCTGGAACAAACCCAACAGACGCCGATCGATCTGCTGGACATCACGCCGTCGTTCTTCTCACAACTGGTGGACTGCGGCCTGCTGAAGGGGCAGTTCCCGCTGCCGGCGTTCGTGATGATCGGCGGTGAGGCGGCAACGCCGACGCTGTGGAACCTGATGCAGCAGCATCCGGAGGTGGAGATCCACAACTATTACGGCCCGTCAGAATATACCGTCGATACCCTCGGCGCGCCGGTCACGGCCGCCGATCAGCCGGTGATCGGGCGTCCCCTCGCCAATACCGCCGTCTGGCTGCTCGACAGCCGGCTGCAGCCGGTGCCGATCGGCGCGGCGGGCGAGCTGTACATTTCCGGCAAAGGCATCGCGCGCGGTTACCTGCGGCGCCCGGATCTGACGGCGGCGCGCTTTGTCGCCAACCCGTTCGCCGAAGGCGAGGTGATGTACCGCAGCGGCGATCTGATGCGCTGGAGCGCGGAGGGTCAGCTGGTATTCATTGGCCGTACCGATCACCAAATCAAGGTGCGCGGCTTCCGCGTCGAGCTGGGTGAGGTGGAAAGCGCCTTGGCCGCCTTGCCGGACGTGGGGCGGGCGGTGGTGATCGCCGAGCCGATCGGCGCCACCTATCGTTTGATCGGTTACTGCTCGGTGCAGGATGACGCGCGGCGCGCCTCACCCACGCTGCAAAGCGAACTGCTGGGGCAACTGGCGCAGCGTCTGCCGGATTATATGGTGCCGGCGATCCTGGTGGTGATGCCGGAGCTGCCGCTTAACGTGAATGGCAAGATTGACCGCCAGGCGCTGCCAAAACCGCAGGAGACGCTGGCGCAAAGCATTCGCGAGCCGGCCACCGAGCAGGAAAGGCTGATTTGCGGCGCCATGGCGCAGCTGCTGGGGATGGATCGCGTCGGTGCCGACGACGATTTCTTCGCGCTCGGCGGCGACAGCATCTCGGCGATGGGGCTGGGTACCGCCCTGCGGCGCAAAGGGTATCTGCTGCGGCCGCGCGAGATCTTCGCGCTGCACACCCCCGCGCGCATGGCGCAGGCGATGCAGCCGCTGGCCATAGACTCTCAGGCTACACGCAGCGTACAGCAAGGCCCGATCGACGGGCTGCCGATCCTGCACTGGTTTGCCGAGACGGGCGATATGCATCGCCGCTTCGCGCACGGCGTTTTCCTGCGTGTACCTGCCGAGCTGCAGCCGCAACAGCTGCGTTATGCGTTGGAACAGCTGCACACGGCACACCCGGCGCTGGGCGCGCGGATCCGCGACGGTCAGTTGGTGGTTGAAACCGCCGCCGCCGGTGAGCTGATGCAGGTTAATACCGTGTCCGGTGAGCTGGAATCAGCGGCAGAACAGGCGTTTGATGCCGCGCTTGACCATCTCGATCCGGCGGCCGGCGCCATGATGCAAGCCATCCTGTTGCAGCGCGACGAGCAGAGCCTGGGGCTGGTGCTGGCGATCCACCATCTGGTGGTCGACGGCGTTTCCTGGCGCATCTTGCTCGACGAACTGCGGCAAGTGGCCGACAGCGCCATGCAGGGGCAGCCGATCATGCTGCCGCCGGAAGAAACCTCGCTCTATGAGTGGTCTGCACGCCTACGAGCCGACGTCGAACGCCGCGAAGCCGAGCTGCCGTTCTGGCGGCAGATGCTGGCGGACGAGGTGCCGCGTTTGGGGCGGCGCGCGCTGGATCCGCAGACCGATCGCCTCGCCTCGGTGAGCGAACGGCGCACGCTGATCGACAGCCGGCTGACCGCCGCGCTGCTCGGCACCTTGCCGCAGGGATACCGCGCGCAGGTTGAAGAGATCATGCTGTGCGCGCTGGCTCAGGCCTGCCGCCGCCGTTTCCAGGCCGCTTCGCTGCGTTTCTCTCTGGAGTCGCACGGCCGCGCCGAACTGGACGACGGCCTCGATCTGGCCCGCACCGTCGGCTGGCTGACGGCGGAGTATCCGCTGCGCATCGAACTGCATGACGCCGAACACAATGAGGCCGTGCGTGCGGTGAAACGGGCGACGCGTGCGGTGGCCGATCGCGGCGTCGGTTACGGCCAGCTGCGTTATCTGCACCCGCAGCGTGACGAACTGGCGGCGCTGGCGCAGCGCAATGCGCCGGAGATCTTGTTCAACTACCTCGGGCGCTTCAGCCAGGACGAGGGGAACTGGGCGCCGCAACGCAGCCAAACCCGCTTCCGCGACGCCTTCGCCGTGGCGCAGGATGCACAGCAGGCGCTGTCGTATGGCCTGGAGGTGAATATCTTTGTCGAAGAGCGGCGCGACGGCGCGTGCCTGGCGATCAACTGGAGCTGGCTGGAGGGGATTTTCAGCGAGAGCGACATTACGCAGCTGCACAGCGGCATCGAGCAAGCAGTGCGTGCACTGTGCGAATTTGCCGAACGGCATCCCGATCGCGCGGCGGCGACGTTGGTAGCGGCCGAGATCGCCCAGCCGAACGTTGACGATGAGACGGTGCGCGCCTGGGAACGGGCGTATGGGCCGTTAACCGCAGCGCTGCCGCTGTTGCCGTTGCAACACGGCCTGCTGTTCCATGCACAGACGGCGCAGCAGGGCGGCAGCTATAACTCGCTGACGCGCCTGAGTCTCTGCGGAGAATTGGACGCGCATCACCTTCAGCAGGCGCTGGATGCGGTGATCCGCCGCCATCCGCAGCTGGCCGCCCGATTCAACCGCGAAGGCGAACCGCTGCAGCTGATACCGCAGGAAAGCCATTGGCCGCTGGACAGCCACAGGCTACCGCCGCTGGCCGAAGAACAGGAGGCACAGGCACTGCACCGGCTGGAGCAGCAGGAACTGCAGCGCGATCTGTTCAACCAGCCGGGCGCGATGCTGCATGCGCTGTGGGTCAAACACGGCGATAGCGAACGCTACACGCTGTTCCTTAACGCGCACCACCTGATCGTCGACGGTTGGTCGACGCCGGTGGTGCTCAACGATCTGATGCTGGCCTTGCGTGAAGGCGAGCAGGCGCTGCCGCCGCTGCGTTCGAACTACGCCGATATCGTGCGCCGCCTGACCGCGCGGGATGCCGAAGCCTCACGCCGCATCTGGCGCGAGACGCTGCAGGATGTGCGCCCGACGTTGCTGTTCGGTGAAACGCAGGACGATCGCGTGCATGAGCTGGAAATGACGTTGCCGCCGGCCGAGGAAAGGCGCTTGCTGACCCTGTGCCGCGAACGCGGGTTGACGCTCAATACCGTGATGCAGGGCATTTGGGCGCTGCAGCTGGCCAGCTGTTGCGGCCATCAGGACGTGGTGTTCGGCTCGCCGGTTTCCGGCCGCTTTGGCCAGATAGAAGGGGTCGAGGAACACGTTGGCCTGTTCAGCAACACGCTGCCGGTGCGGGTTCGTCTGCAGCATGACCGTTCGTTGACGGAACAGCTGACCGAACTGCAGCACCGGCAGATTGAACTGCTGGAGCACGACGATTTGGGGTTGGGGGAAATCCAGCACCTGGCCGGGGCGGGCACGCTGTTCGATACGCTGTTGGTGGTAGAGAACTACCCGGACAACGACGCTCTGCTGGGCGGCGCAGGGGCGCTGCGCTGCGACGCCATCCGCAACAAAGGCTATACCCACTATCCGCTGACGCTGCTGGTGCTGCCGGGCGAACGTCTGCGCCTGCTGATAGAGTACCGCGCCTCAGTGCCGCAGCCTGAGCGCTTCGCGGCGCGGCTGATGGCGCTGCTGCAACAGTGGATCGCCCAGCCGGATCTGCCGCTGCCGCGCTGGCAGTTGCAAACCCCGCAGGAGCAGACGCTGATCGCGGCGGTCAACCGCACCGGGCAAGCGGTGGCGGACACCACCTTGCATCAGGCGATCGCCGATCAAGCGCGGCGCACGCCGGAACGCATCGCGCTGCAGGATGCCGGGCACAGCCTCAGCTACCGTGACATGCAGCGCCAGGCCGCGCTGTTGGCCGAGCGGCTGACGGCGGCCGGCATTCAGCCGGGCGATATTGTCGCGGTGGCGTTGCCACGCTCCGTGCGCCTCAGCCTGGCGCTGACGGCGATTGTGCAGACCGGCGCCGCCTGGCTGCCGTTGGACACCGGCTACCCGGACGAGCGGCTGGCCTACATGGTGGAGGACGCCAAACCGCGGCTGATTATCACCGAAAGCGCGTTGAACGCCCGCTTTGCCGCGCTGGCGCCGACGCTGCTGTTCGATGCGCTGGACGACAGCGGGCGCGAACCGGCAGCGCGCCCACCGGCGGGGAACGGCGATTATCCCGCCTATGTGCTGTATACCTCAGGCTCTACCGGGCGGCCGAAAGGCGTGGTGGTGAACCACCGGGCGATCGTCAACCGCCTGTTCTGGATGCAGCACGAGTATGCGCTCGATGCGCAGGACGTGGTATTGCAGAAAACGCCGTGTAGCTTCGACGTTTCCGTCTGGGAGTTCTTCTGGCCGCTGATGGTCGGCGCACGCCTGGTGATGGCGCCGCCGGAGGCGCACCGCGATCCGCAGGCGCTGACGACGTTGATCGACGACTATGGCGTGACCACGCTGCATTTCGTTCCGTCTATGTTGGCTATCTGGGTGGAGTCCTTGAACGAGCGCGCGCCACAGCGCGCCGCCGCCAGCCTGAAACGCGTGTTCTGCAGCGGTGAAGCGCTGTCGTGCGAACTGGCTTCTCGCTATCAGGCGTTGGTCGCGGCGCCGCTGCATAACCTGTATGGCCCGACGGAGGCGGCGGTCGATGTCACCTACCAACCAGCGTCCGGCGCGGCATTGGCGGCGGTGAACGGCGCCGGCGTGCCGATCGGCAAACCGGTCTGGAACACCCAGTTGAGCATTCTCGACGCCATGCTGCGGCCGGTGCCCGTCGGCTGCGCCGGCGATCTCTACCTGCGCGGCATTCAGCTGGCCGATGGCTATCTGCATCGGCCGGGGTTGACGGCACAGCGGTTTGTCGCCGATCCCGCCGGCAACGGGGCGCGCATGTATCGCACCGGCGATATCGCCCGCTGGCAGGAAGACGGCAGCGTCGAGTATTTGGGTCGCAGCGACGATCAGCTGAAGATCCGTGGCCAGCGTATCGAGTTGGGCGAAATCGAACAGGCGCTGCTGGCACAGCCGGGAGTAGCGCAAGCGGCGGTGCACGCCATCGAACTGGGCGAGGGCGCGACGGGGCTGGGCGGCGCCGATATGCGGCAGCTGGTCGCCTGGCTGATCGCCCAACCGGGCGTGACGCTGGATACCGCCGTGCTGCATCAGGCGCTGGAGGCACGTTTGCCGGCGCACATGATGCCGGTCAGCTATGTCATGACCGACAGCTTCCCGCTCAGCGCCAGCGGCAAACTGGATCGCAAGGCATTGCCACGGCCGCAGCTGGCCCTGCAAGCCGGGCGTGCGCCGCAGAGCGACAGCGAGCGCCTGCTGGCGGCGCTGTTCGGGGAACTGCTGGGGCGCGAGACGGTGTATGCCGACGACGACTTCTTCGCGCTGGGCGGCCATTCGCTGCTGGCGATGCGTCTGGCGGCAGAGCTGCGCCGGCGCGTCCCGCGGCCGTTGAGCGTCGGACAGATCATGTTCGCCCGCAGCCTGGAGAAGATGGCGCACCTGCTCGATGACGCGCAGGCCGCCAACTCGGCCGAGAGCCGTGGCGTCGGCGAATGCCTGCAGCTGCGGGCCGGTCAAGGCCCGGCGCTGTTCTGCCTGCATCCGGCTTCCGGTTTCGCCTGGCAGTACTCGGGGCTGAGCCGTTATCTGCCGGGGAACTACCCCATCATCGGCCTGCAGTCGCCAAGACCGGATGGTGCTATCGCCACCTGCGAGGATATTGAGCAGATGGTCGATCGTCATCTCGCCCATCTGCGCCGCCTGCAGCCGCAGGGGCCTTACTACCTGCTGGGCTATTCGCTCGGCGGCACGCTGGCGCACTCGATGGCCGCGCGCCTGCAGCAGCAGGGCGAAGAGGTGGCGTTCCTCGGCATGCTGGATACCTATCCGCCGGAAGGCCAGGATTGGACCGGCCCCAGCGAGGAAGACGCGCAGAAAGAGGTGGCGCAGGAACAGGCCGAGTTTATGGCGGAAGATCATGGCGATCCGGCGCTGATGGCGGAGAAGGCGGCGATGTTCGACAGCATCGTCGCCAACTACCGCGATGCGGTGCGCATTCTGTCCCAGGCGCGCAGCCGGCGTTTCCACGGCACGGCGACGCTGTTTGTCGCCGACCAGACGCTGCCGCCGGAGATGGACATCAATGCCGTGTGGGCACCGTATCTGGATGGGTTGATCTGCCATCATCAGCGCTGCGAACACGCGGACATTCTGTCTCCGGCCTCGCTGGAGACGCTTGGGCCGCTGTTGCATTCGCTGCTGACGCGGCAATACGGGTTGGTATAACGCAACCGGGCCGGGGGGCGTGCGTCCCGGCCCGCACTAAAACATGACATGCAGGACACTATGGCCAGACCTTCTTTTTTTCTTGATTTCAGTTTGCTGAGAAGCAATGCGCATTTCCGCGCGATTTTCTGCGCCCGCATGCTGTCGGTGTTTTCCCTCGGCATGTTGGCGGTAGGGGTGCCGATTCAGATCCAGGCGATGACCGGATCCACGTTGCAGGTGGGCGTGGCGGTGGCGCTGGACGGCGTAGGTATGTTTATCGGCCTGATGCTGGGCGGGGTGCTTGCCGATCGCTACGATCGCCGCAAGCTTATCCTGTTTGCGCGCGGCACCTGCGGGCTGGGCTTTGTCGCCCTGAGCCTGAACGCCTTCGCCCCGGCACCGTCGCTGTGGGCGCTCTACCTGCTGGCGGCCTGGGACGGCTTCTTCGGCGCGCTGGGTATGACGGCGCTGATGGCGGTGATCCCGCTGCTGGTCGGGCGTGAAAACCTGGCGGCGGCAGGGGCCTTGAGCATGGTGACGGTGCGCATCGGCGCGATCCTCGCACCGGCGCTGGGCGGGATTATCATCGTGTTCGGGGGGGTCGGTCTCGCCTTCGCCGTCGCGGCGGCAGGGACGCTGGGCACCCTGGTCCCGCTGGTGCGCTTGCCGACGCTGCTGCCGCAGCAGCAGGAGCCGGAACACCCGCTGCGTGCGCTCGCCAGCGGCTTCCAGTTTGTCTGGCGCAATAAGGTGGTCGGCTCGGTGGTGCTGCTGGGGATGCTAATGAGCATCGTCGGCGCCGTCAGGGTGCTGTTCCCGGCGCTGGCGCAGGACGCTTACCACGTTGGCGCGTCCTCTATCGGCCTGATGTACTCCGCGGTGCCGCTCGGTGCGATGCTGGGCGCGCTGACCAGCGGCTGGGTGGGGCGATACGCTCGCCCTGGCGTGCTGATCCTGGTCGCCGCTATCGTCGCGTTCACCGCCATCGCGTCACTGGGGCTGTTCAGCCACCTGGCGCCGGCGCTGCTGGCGCTGGTGTGCTACGGCTACGCCAACGCTATCGCCTCACTTCTGCAGTTCATGCTGATCCAGAGCAACACGCCGGATCATTTGCTTGGGCGGGTGAACAGCCTGGGCACCGCGCAGGACGTGACCGGCGACTCGATCGGTGCGCTGGGGCTCGGCGTACTGGGCAGGGTGTTCACCCCGTTGATGAGCGTGCTGTCGTTTGGTGCATTCGCCGCCGTGCTCGGCGTGCTGGTGGCTTTCAGCGTACGCACGCTGCGCCAGTGCCGGCCGGCGGACGCGTTGGTTGAGCACGACGATCCCACTCCGGCAACCTCAGCGGTGGCGGACAACTAACCTCTCAGGGCACCGGCTGTTCCGGCCGGTGCTGTTCCCCCCAGTTACACATCATGTCGATCACCGGGATCAGCGAACGCCCGCGTTCGGACAGGCTGTACTCCACCTTGGGCGGGATCTGCGGATACTCCTTTCTCACCACTAGCCGGTCTTTTTCCAGCTCTTTCAGCGTCGAACTCAGCGTTTTGTACGAAATGGTGCCGATGCAGCGCTGCAGCTCGTTGAACCGCAATACTGGCTTATACAGCGCCAGCCAGTAGAGAATAATCATTTTATATTTGCCGTTGATCACCGACAGGGTGTAGCCATAGCCGGTGTCTTCGAGACTGATGCCCGTTGGGCTGCAGTGAGATTCGGCGGTCATTTTATACTTTCCCCAAGGTAAGTATGTGTCGTGAGTGTGCGTATTTTACATTCTGTCAGCATACCCTAAGATGCGTCGAAACACCTGACTGGAGAAATCAGTATGAAAACCTTGGTGATCGTGGCCCATCCCGATATGGCGAACTCGGTGGTTAACAAACGTTGGCTGGAGGAACTGCGTCGCTATCCGGAGCGGTATACGGTGCACGAATTGCATCAGGCCTATCCGGACTGGCAGATCGACGTCGCCAAAGAACAGCAGTTGATTGAAGCGCATGACAACATCGTGCTGCAGTTCCCGATTTACTGGTTCAGCAGCCCGCCGCTGCTGAAAAAATGGCTGGACGACGTGCTCACCTACGGCTGGGCCTACGGTTCCCGCAGCGGCTATAAGATGCAGAACAAGAAACTGGCGCTGGCGGTCACGGCGGGCGTGCGCGCAGAAGATTACGCGCGTGAAGGGCGTTATCGCTACTCGCTGGAGGAAATCTTCCGGCCGTTTGAAGTCACCGCCGGTTACGTGCGGGCCGACTATGCCTCGTTCTTCGCCTTTTATGGCAAGGAGGCCGCTTCGGACGGGGTGGCAGAGCAGGTTCAGCAGCATGAGCTGGACAGCAGCGCACAGGGCTACCAGACATTTCTCGCCGCCCTGAATTAACGCCACGCCCCGGATGCGCCAGGGCGTGCGCCTCCGGCTACTCGATGTGAACGCCGAAACCGTCCTGACCCGGCGCGAGATGCGCTTTCAGCGTCAACTGCGGGATCAGGTAGTCACCGGCGTTCTGTCGCCGAAACGGAATGGGCTCGGTGTGCCACAGGGTATCGAGCCGTTGCCCGAGCTGCTCGCACAGGGCGGCGAAGCGCGTCTCGTCGGTCTTTCCGGCGCGGTAGGTGACAAACGGCGGCAGCACCTCGAAGCCTGGGTAATGCAGCATGCCGTGCTGGATCGGAAACAGGATATCGTCGATCGGCCCGTTGACACCGCGCGGGGCGTAATGGGATTCCCACCCGCCGGCGCTGACGATCAGCATCGCCCGTTTGCCCGCCAACATACCCTCGCCGTAACGGTCGCCCCAATGCGTATCGGAATGCTCACCGACGCCATAGGCAAAACCATAGGCATAGACACGCTCGAACCAGCCTTTCAGAATCGCCGGCATCGAGAACCACCACAGCGGAAACTGTAGCAGCACCGCGTCCGCCCAGCGCAATTTTTGCTGCTCCCGTTCGATATCGGCGCTCTGCACGCCGTTGGCAAACGCGCGCTGGGAATCCAACGAAGGATCGAAACGGGGCCCTGATGCACCTTCCAGGCTGTCGTTGGCGTCAAGTGCCGCTTTCCACTTCATGGCGTACAGATCGGACACCTGTACCTGATGACCGGCCTGCGTCAGGCGCTCAACGGCGAAGTTTTTCAGTGAGCCGGTCAGCGACTGCGGCTCCGGGTGGGCGTAAACAATCAGCACATTCATAGCAACTCTCCTTGGTGTGAGAGCTGCAGGTTAGGGCGTCACAAGGTATATTAGAAATGAATTACCGTTATCCCAGGTATAACCATGAATAATTTAAGGCGGCTGGATCTCAATCTGCTGGTGACGCTCGACGCGCTGCTGGCGGAGCACAACGTTACGCGCGCGGCGCAGCGGCTCAATTTCTCTCAGCCGGCGGTCAGCGTGCATCTCGCCAAACTGCGGGCGATCTTTGACGATCCGCTGCTGTTGCCCGGCCCGCGCGGCATGCGTCCTACCGCCAGAGCGGAGCAGCTGCGGGAACCGCTGCGCCAGGCGCTGGCGGCGCTTGAGTTGGCGGTAACGCCGGCGACGCCGTTCGATCCCGCCGTGGCGGCCGATACCTGGCGTGTGGCCGCCTTCGACTACGGCGAATCCACCATCGTCCTGCCGGCGCTGAACGGTTTGCGCACGGCGGCGCCCGGCACCCGGCTGGCGGTGCTGGAAACCGCGCCGTCACGCATCGCCAAACTGGCGGAACAGGGAGAGATCGATCTGGCGTTTCACACCCGTGAAGGGGCGCCGCCCGGTTTGCGTCAGCGCACGCTGTTCAGTGAACGCTATGTGCTGGTGGGCAGAGTCGGCCATCCTAAACTGCATGAAAACCTGACGCTGGCGCAATTTTGCGAATTGGAGCAGGTGATGGTTTCGCCGGACGGCGCCGGTTTCTACGGCATCACCGACCAAGCGCTGGCGGACGTGGGGCTGACGCGGCGCGTGGTGCTTTCCGTGCCGCATTTTCTCTTCGTGATCTCGGTGCTGGCGCAGTCCGATTTGGTGGCGATGCTGCCGGAGCGGCTGGTGCGCAACCAGCCTTTATTGCAACAACTCGAGCCGCCGCTGGCGGTGCCGGGGTTTGAAATGACCATGCTGTGGCACGAACGATCGCATCGAGATCCCGCTCACCGGTGGCTGCGCGAACATATCGTGCGGTCAGTGTAAGCGGGTTAAACAGCGCGGGAAATTACATGAACAGGAAGCGGTCGGCCAGCGGAACGCCGCGTTCGAGGCGCGGTGGCAACGCGTCGTCGCGATCGTCTGGCTGAGTAGCCTGTGGCGCGACATCGTCGGCTTTTTCGATCATCAGCTCGCCGAGCAGGGCCAGAAAACGAGTGAGCTTTTGCATATTCCCTCCGGATCGTTGATTACGTTGAGGGTGATAGTAATCGCCGCTAAACCGAATGGGAAAAACTTAAAACTCATATCCTAAGAACCGGATCGCATATCGCATGACCGGGCGACGGTTGCCCATCGCCCGGTGGATGGCTTAGAAGGTGACGTTAACCTTGGCCCACAGGGTGCGGCCCGGTTCATTCACCGCGCTGTTGGCCGAATAGCCGAAGGCGCTGTTGCCCGCCAGGTTAAGGTGCTCGCTGTAGGTCTTGTTCAGGATATTATCCAGACCGGCGCTCAGCTTGACGTTTTTATTCACCTTGTAGGCGGCGTTGGCGGAGAGCACGCCGAAGCCGGCGCTTTCGGCAAAGTCTTTGCCCACCACGTTGCCTTCGTTGATCGCCACACGGTGCTGGCTGCTGACCAGACGCCACAGACCGGTGCCGCTCCAGTCGCCGTACTCATAGGTCAGCCCCAAGCGTGCCTCCAGCGGCGGGATCTGCGGCAGCGGGCGGCCGTCGCTGGTGTTTTTACCCCAGGAGTAGGCCAGGCTGGCGTCGGTTTTCCAGTGCTCGCTCAGTTGGTAACCCATGCCCATTTCGCCGCCCATGATGTTGGCGTTGACGTTATCGGCCTGGCTGAGACGCGCATTGTGCGGATCGTATTTGAACAGGATGAAATCATCGACGCGGCCCACATAAGCGGAGACCCAGCCGTTGAAGCGCTTGCCGTTGTATTGTGCGCCGATGTCGAGCTGCGTGGTTTTCTCGCTCTTGACGCTGGAGAACGGATCCTTGCTGCCGTTCGGGCCCAGCTTCGGCGAGAATAACTCCCAGTAATCCGGGAAGCGCTCGGTATAACCGACGCCGGCATACAACATCAGCGGCAGGTCGGCCAGCGTATGCTCAAGACGCATAAAGCCGCTAGGCAGGGTGTCTGAACGCTCCCCATCGCTGCCGCTGCGGAAATTCTCCACCAGGGTGCGATCGAGCCGCGCGCCACCGATCAGTTTATCCTGCTCGCTGGTGGACCAGGTCAGCTCACTGAAGGCGCCGTAGCTGTTGAACTGGGCGTCTTTTTCCCAGCTGCCGCGGCTCATGCTGCGGTGGGTGTTGGTCTGCGTGTCCAGGCCGCTTTCAAGCTTCACGTCCTGCCACTGCCAGGTGCCCATCACGCGGCCGCCGACGGTGCGGCGATCGAGCTGCATCGTCATGCCGGAAGACATCATGTGCCCGCCGTGGCCCCCCATGCTCATACCGCCATGGCCGCCGTGCCCCCCCATGCCACCGCTGCCCGGCGAGCGCAGGGTGACGTTGTCCATCACGTGGTTGGCGTAGTTGTAGTAGACCTGAGCTTCCAGCTTATCCAGCACCTCGCCGATGTTGGATTTTTCCACCCGCATGCCCAGGCTTTCGCGTTTGAACTGCGAACCGTCCATGCTGCGGCCGGCATAGCGCGCTTCGCCGTTGCCGCGGCCCATGGTCACTTCCAGCAGCGTATCGTTGTCCGGCGTCCAGCCGAGCGCCAGATCGCCGTTCCACTTGTCCCAGCGCGACGGCACGCGCGTATTGGTGCCGTCCTGATAATCGTTGGAGCGGGATTTGTTGGCCATCACCCGCAAGTAACCTTGCTCGGCGCCGAGGCTGACGTCGATATTCTCGTCCCAGCGGCCATTGGAGCCGGTCAGCACGCTGGCGTTGCCCTTGATACCCGGCTCGTCGAAGCGCGGACGTTCACGTTCGAAACGCACGGTGCCCGCCGACGAACCCGGCCCCCACAGCACCGTCTGCGGCCCTTTGGTGATGGTCAGCAGATCGAAGCTTTCCGGCGAGATGTAAGAGGTGGGCGCATCCATTCTCGATGGGCAGGCGCCGAGCATCTCTGAACCGTCGGTGAGGATCTTCAACCGCGAACCGAACATGCCGCGAAATACCGGATCGCCGTTGGTGCCGCCGTTGCGGATCTGAGAAAAGCCGGGAATGGTTTTCAGGTAGTCCGAGCCATCGCTGGCCGGCACCGGCTGACGCGGGGTTTTCGGTGACGTCACGATGGTCAGCGGAGAGTAGAGCGGTGCGGTAACGGTGATCACGTCGCCATCATTAACTTGTGCGCCGGTAGGGGGCTGATGCGCCTGCGCCGCGTAGCCGGCCAGCAGGAACAGCGGCATGGCGGCGGTGATGGCGCGGGTAACGGCGTTCTTTTTATAAGTCGGTTTAAACATCATCTTTCCTTAAGCTAACTCTTTTCCGTTCTTGGCCGAGGGATTATTCAGGCGTGGGGCGGCCTGGCGAAAATCACCATCGGAAAATACGGGGGTTAATTCCATCAACGTGGAAATAACCGGACTAATAATGTCGTCTCGATGATTAACCGTTGGGCGAATTAATTCCGCCGGGTTGAAGCGATCAACGGCAATACAGAGAACGGCAATGGGCTTATTGTTAAATCAGAGGAAAGAAATGGGGGGCGCGCGCGGCTGTAATTCGGTGTGAACAACGTGGGCAAACAGGGGAACGAGGTAGTGGATCGGCGGCGGGCGTGAAGCCAGCGACTGGGACCAGAACAGCGGGGCGTGGCTCACGTCCAGCAGCGGCGCGTGCAGCAACAGCACGCAGTAGCCGCAGGCGCTATCGTCCATCATCATCGCCATGTTGTGGTGGCCGCCGCCGTGCTGCATCAGCGGCTGTGAGGCTTTTTCAGGCTCAGGCGGCGGCGAGTGCATCCCATGATGCATCGGCATCGCCATGCCGCAATCCGCCATGGCGGTCGTTCCAGCACTTCCGGCGCGTACATGCTCCAGGGATCGCGAGACCACCGGCGCAATGAACAACATCAGAATGGCAAACATCCCTAACCAGGCGGCGGCCCGATTTCGCGATGCAGAGCGCTGAATTAACGACACAATCAACCTAAAAAAAGGGTTAACACAGGGTAGGGAATTGTACTGGTTTATGTAGAAATGTTAAAACCTTTTATTTCTGGTCAACGGTCTGTTGATGAATATATTATCGGATAAGCGCTTTAATTCTGACCAAAGGCTATTTTTTGGCGCCAATAACGTGATGGGGACAATATTAATGACGGAAAAACTGGCGAGCTCCATTATCCCACTTTATGACGAACATGCCGCCACCTGGGAACGCCTCAGACCCACCACGCTGTTTGAGCGGCCGTGGCTCGATCGCTTTTTGCAGCTCACCCCGGCCAATGCGCGGCTGCTCGATCTCGGCTGCGGCAATGGCGTGCCGATTGCCGCCTATTTTATCGAACAGGGGCATCGGGTGACCGGCATCGACGGTGCGCAGGCGATGATCGCGCGCTGCCGGCAGCGTTTTCCGCAGCAGGAATGGCGGCAAATGGATATGCGCCAGCTGGATTTAGCGGCGAAGTTCGACGGCCTGCTGGCCTGGGACAGCTTCTTCCATCTGGCGCGCGACGATCAACGCCGCATGTTTCCGCTGTTCAGACGTCATGCCGGGCAGCATGCCGCACTGATGTTCACCAGCGGCCCTGCAGACGGCGTGGCGATTGGCAGCTTCGAAGGCCAGCCGCTGTTTCACGCCAGCCTGGCGCCGGAGGAGTACACGCGCTTGCTGCAGGAGAATGGCTTCCGCGTGGTGGATCATGTGGTGGAAGATCCCGCCTGCGGGGGAAGAACGGTCTGGCTGGCGCAAGCCGTTGAGTGACAATGTCACGAGCAGGTTCATCGGAACCTGCCCGTTAACGTTATTTAGCGCTGACGCGCCAAACGGTGTTACCCACGTCATCCGCAATCAGCAGGGCGCCGGACGAGTCAATCGCTAGCCCTACCGGTGCGCCATAGAGTTCTTTCTCGTCGTCGGAGACAAATCCGGTCACCACCGCTTTCAGTTTGCCGACCGGCTTGCCTTGCTCGAACGCCACGTAGCTGACCCGGTAGCCGTTCAGCGGCGAGCGATCCCAGCTGCCGTGTTCGCTGACAAAGGCGCCGCCGCGATACTCGGCCGGCAGTGCGCTTGCGGTATAGAACAGCAGCCCCAGCGGCGCGACGTGGGAGCTCAGGGCGTAGTCCGGCTTGATGGCTTTCGCCACCCGATCCGGCCGCGCCGGCTGCACCCGACGATCGACGTGCTGGCCGAAATAGCTGTAAGGCCAGCCGTAGAAGCCGCCGTCCTGCACCGAGGTCAGATAGTCAGGCACCAGATCGGCGCCGATCTCGTCACGCTCGTTGACGATGGCCCACAGCTTGCCGCTGTGCGGTTCCCACTGCAGCCCGGTCGGATTACGCAGGCCGCTGGCGAAGATGCGGCTGGCACCAGAGGCGGTGTCCACTTCCAGTACCGCGGCGCGCCGGTACTCTACGGCCAGGCCATTTTCGGTGATGTTGCTGTTGGAGCCGACGCCGACATACAGCTTTTTGCCGTCCGGGCTAGCCAGCAGGGCCTTGGTCCAGTGGTGGTTGATGGTGTCCGGCAGATCGGCCAGCTCTTTACCCGGATCGCTGATGCGCGTTTCGCCCGGCTGATAGGCGTACTGCATGATATTGCCGGTGTTGGCCACGTACAGGGTGTTGCCAATCAACTGGACGCCGAACGGGGAATCGAGCCCCTCGAGGAAGATATGCTTTTCCCAGCCGCCGTCGGCAGTTGGGCGCAGCAGGGTGATGCGGTTGCCGCCTTTGCCGCCTTTACCGGATTGGCCTTTCACCAGCCCGGCGATCAGCTGCTTGGTCGTGCTGACCGCTTCGGTGCCCGGGCCGTTGGCTTCCACCACCAACACATCGCCGTTGGGCAGGGTAAGCAGCTGGCGCGGATGCAGCAAACCGTCCGCCACCTTGTCGATTTTCAATCCTTCGGCCACTTTCGGCATCTGGTTCTGTTGCCAACCCACGCCCTTAGGCACCTGCATCGGCGGAATCAGAAAGTTTTGCGCCGGCGGTAATGTCGGATCCGGGCCCATTTGTTGTTCCGGCGAAATGACGGCGCTGTTATCGCAGCCGGCCACCGCCAAAACGGCAGCAAGAGTGAGCGCCAGGGATGATAGCTTCATGAAAACCTCCTTATTTTGCACGGGTGGCAAGGGCCAGCAGAACATTAGCCACGCTCAGCAGCGCGACCACGATGGCAGATAGCACCAGGCCTTCCGGCACCACGGCGTACGCATCCCGGCTATGCACGAAAGCGTTGATGATGGCGAAAACGATGGCGATCAGATTCAACCAGAAATGGAGTTTGACCGATGAACCCTGCCGCCGGCCGCTGCCGAACCACACCTGCACCAGGTTAATCAGCCGGGGAATAATGGCAAAAACCAGGCCAATGGCGATCAGCCAGCCGGCACCATTGACCCACTGAATGTTCGCCGTGCAGGCATAGATGATGTCGAAGATCAGCGCCGCGGTGAAAAATCCATAGGGTATCGGGTTGAGCCATTCATAGACGGCCACTGCGGCCGCCGAGGGCCTTGCTGTCGTTTGCGTGGTCATGCAGGTATCTCCATGAAAAATGATAGGTAAAAAGGGCATTGGCCCCTTAAAGCTTTGTTCAGATTTACCGATTTGAACAATTTTGATTCTCATTTTTAGCATGCGGTGTTAAAACCGAAGCCATCACTGCGGCATTATCAATGGCTTAGCAACATCAGGAGGAAGGGCATGAGTATAGAGCGCGTTCAGCGATTTCTGGCCGAGCACGCACCGGAAACGGCGGTGACGGTGCTGGCAAAGAATACCGCTACGGTGGCGCTGGCGGCGGAAGCCTTTGGGGTGGAGAGCGGGCAGATCGCCAAGACGCTGTCGTTTCGCGTGAACGACGGCGTGGTGCTGTTGGTGATGGCGGGAACCGCCAGAATCGACAACAAGAAGTACAAACAATTCTTCGGCGTAAAGGCGCGTATGCTGCCGGCAGAGGAGGTGGAGGCGCTGACCGGCTATCCGCCCGGCGGCGTTTGCCCCTTTGCCGCACCGGAAACGGTGAGAATTTACTGCGACCGCAGCCTGTGCAGCTACGGTGAAGTGCTTCCGGCAGGCGGCAGCGATAACTCAGGCGTGAGAATTGCGCCACTGCGGCTGGCCAGCATCACCGGAGCGGAGTGGATTGACGTGACAGGGTAACTAAAGGTGACCGCGTCACAATTACGTTATGTTAAATAGATTGTATCAATTCTTAATTAATAGACTGTTTTAACAGGGAAAATCACTAATCCATCGGGTGATGGCAAACCGCCTCGATATTGTGGCCATCCGGGGCGATCACAAATGCCGCATAGTAATGGGCATGGTAATTGGGCCGCAAGCCGGGCGTGCCATTGTCTTTGCCGCCGGCGTTTAACGCGGCGTGATAGAACGCATCGACCTGTTCACGGCTGCTTGCGGCAAATGCCAGGTGCAGATGCGCCGGTTTTTCATCGGTCTGAAACAGGCATAATGACACGTTATCTCGATCGC
This sequence comes from Serratia bockelmannii, assembly GCF_008011855.1. Lineage (GTDB taxonomy): Bacteria > Pseudomonadota > Gammaproteobacteria > Enterobacterales > Enterobacteriaceae > Serratia > Serratia bockelmannii. The sequence continues at coordinate 218,664 of NZ_VOUX01000033.1, read as the reverse complement.
GGCACAGCTCAACGCCATAGTCGGGTTCGCCTTCGGCAACGATCTTTACGCCCAGTGGCGCCAGCGCATTGAGGAAAAACGCTTTGCTGAGGGCAAAGTCGCTGACGCCAAATTTCACATGATCAAACATGGGGAGGCTCCTTGAGCGTGAAAGAATGTTCCCATTCAGTATAGCCAACGCCGTGTTGGACGTAGAAAGCGATGCAAACGCACGCCAATGCGCATTTAACAGGCAAATACTGCCCGTTTAAGTGACGCGTTTGGATGAAATCTGCAGTATCGTAGCCGCCAGGTTTTATCAGATTTCACGTAGCGCGATCAAAAAAGCAGGGGATTTCTGGCCAATATCGGCAGGTCGCCATTGGAAACCATGCCTGGTCATCATTATTGGAGTGGAAAATGTCAGCACGCATTATCACGATCGAAGCTTATGATCCGCAGTGGGTGGAACGTTATAAAGATGAAGCGCTGAAACTACGCGAGATATTGGCTGGCGTTTTAACGGCCATTCATCATATCGGCAGCACAGCAGTACCGGAACTGGCAGCCAAACCAACGATTGATATCTTGCTGGAGGTTGAAAGTCTGGCGGCGTTGGATGGCTTGAATGACGGGATGCGTAACATGGGATATACGCCGCGTGGCGAGAACGGCATTGCTGGCAGACGTTACTACATCAAGGGAAACGGCGATCGCACGCATCACGTACATGCATTTACTACAGGAAGTGAACAGGCGATCAGACATTTGGCGTTCAGAGATTATCTGCGCAAGCATCAGGGGGTTGCTCAGCAATATGCGGCAATCAAACGCCAGGCAGCAGAAGACAGCCGGCAAAACCCGGCGGCTTATGGCCGGTTGAAAAACGAATTTGTTCAGCGGCATGAGCAGCTGGCGCTGGCATGGCTGGCCGCAGGAGAAAGCCCATGATCAGGCCTGGACGGCAGAATCCACATATCACCACCAAGGTGCGCATAATGTATATTATGTTAAATGTAATTACTGGGTACGCACCGGGGTTATCCTGCCCGTCCTTTCTCACCTCACCTTCAAGGCTTATCAGGCTGACATCCTTTTTTATGTTTTAAGCCCATCTGTCAACCCATCTCAGTTTAGCCCTTAGTCGGCGTACCTTGATGAAAGCGCATCTGCCAACCCGCCTTTTCCGTCAGGAGCCAAATCGATGAGCGTTCGGTGCAACGAACGACGCGGCCCTGCGCGTCACGCTGAAAACTTTTATACGTCAGCAACACGGCGCCTTCACTGATTTTCGCCAGCTTAAACCCTTCGGCGAAAATCGGCGGATAATCCGTTTCCATCTCCAGCGCCGCAACGGTTTGGCATTTGTCATAACGTAGGCCTGAACGACCAATCTCTTCAAAGTCTTCATGCAACAATGCCGCGACATGTTTCGGATCGCAGCGCGTTGTTGGCTGGTGCAGTTCAACCTCAAGCGCCTGAATTTGGCTAAGCCACTGTGCAAAATGGGTCAAAATGCCCTCCTTTTTTGATCGCGCTACGTGAAATCTGGCAAACTTCGGCAGTCAATCTACACCAGAATGACACTCGTGAAACCTGACTATTCCCAGGATTCCTTCTCATAGGGTTTTTGCCAGTTCTTTTCCGTGACGGGTACGAGTTCCCCGTTGAACGTATAGGTACAACAGCGGCATCTCACCGGCACATCTTCTGCGGTGAATGCCGGGTTCACTTTCTGCAGTATCCCGTGATCATCTATGCATAGTCCGCTGTAATAGCTCGACTCACCACAGCGGACATAGCTCTGCCAGTTTTTACGGTGCAGCGCCACCAGGTAAAAAATAGGCGCTTCTTTATCCAACCGACTTACCGCTTCGCTATGTACTTCATTCCAGGGTTGGCCCACTTTACTGAGCAGAAATTGAAATAGCGGCGTGTAATCCATGCCATGTTGTATCTGCCCATGCATACTTTCACGCAGTGGCAACTGCTCATCGTCTGCCTGTTTGCCATGGCGTTCCCAGCGGTACTTACCACCGCTGGCGATGGGCCCTCTGGATGTAACGCTTTCTCTTCTATAGAGTTTCTTCTTTACATCTCGATGTGCTCTCATCAAGCCTCAATAGTGACATTGTCACACAAAAAGCAATCCTTACGCCGGTTTCCCAGCCAAATGCGACCGCCGAACTCGCAACTCTCCATGCCGCCAGGCGCCGTCTGCCGTGGTGCGATTGTCGATCAGGCGATTCAAGGCCTCCTCGACTAACCGGTCAATGCGTTGGCTGTAGCTGGTCAGCGCCCAATTGGCTGAGCCGGCTTCGTCGATATCGTCGAAACCTACCACGGCCATGGCTGACGACGGTGCTACTTGCCTGAGCGCTTCGAGCGCCCCCAGTGCCAGCACGTCGTTCTCGCAGAACAGCGCTTCAACCCGCTCACTTTCCGGCGTTGCCTGCAGGTATTCACTCATCAGTTGGAAACCGCGCTGGCGATCGTAGTGGCCAGCGGTGAGCACCCGATCCAGCTGAAAACCGGCGGCCATCAGTTTGTCGCGGTAGCCTTCCATGCGCAGCAAATGGCTGCTTTGCGTATCCGGCCCCTTCATGTAGCCAAAGCGCCGATGACCTTGCTCTATCAGCAGCGTGGCGATCTCTTCGCCGGCGCGGTAACCGTCTATGTTCACCACATCAATGTGTTCGCTTTCCGTATTGCGGCACACCTGCACCAGCGGGATCTGATGCAGGTCTTGCGCGATCGCCGCCCACTCTTGGGTTAACACCGTCGCCAGGAACAAAATGCCATCGACCTGCAGCTGATCGGCCATCGCCATCACCGCCCGGTAGTTTTCCCCCGCGGTGATGTTCAGCAGCAGCGCCATATAGCCGCGGGTTTGCAGCTGTTTGGTGACCATATCGAGCATCATCATCGAATGCGGGTTCTTCATCTCGTCGATGGCTACGCCTATGATGTGCGTGCGTTTTTGCGACAGGCTGCGCGCCAGCAGATTGGGTCGATAGCCCAGCTCGGCCGCCGCCGCCAGTACGCTTTCACGCGCGCTGTCTGAGATCGACGCGCCGGGCGTAAAGGCGCGCGATACCGTCCATTTGGAGACGCCGGCCTTTTCGGCGACGTCGCTGGCGGTGGCTTTGTGGTGTTTCGTCATGGTTGCGTCGATCTCTGCTTCGGTGAAGTCACACTATACCCTGCTCGCTCAGATCCCCTAAGCGCCTGCCGGCATGCCTGCTGCAATTATGTCCCGTTTTTGCACCCGATTGCAATTTGTTATGCAACCGGGTGCAAAAAGTAAAGAGTTTGTGATCGTCCGCGCTGTTTTCACCTTTCCCCAGTTGACCAAATTTTATCCATGGCCGACATTCACGGTGGCATTCAGAGACTCACGGCCGTTTTGCCTTCTGCTTTGCACCCGGTTGCAAAAGAACTGTTTTTACATAACACCTCTCTTCTCAACAGGATACCGTAATGAAAAAAACCAGACTGCTGTTGATGTTAGCCTGCTCGCTGTTTGTCGTGACCGCCCAGGCCAAGACCTACCAGGTCGGCGTGGCGCTGGCCAACTTCGATCTCAACTTCGTCTCCATCCTGCGCAGCCAAATGGCGCGAGAACTGGCTGCGCAGCAACTGAAAGGCCAGTTCGTCGATGCCAAAGGCGATGTCGCCCTGCAGGTGCAGCAGGTAGACGATCTGATTAATCAGGGCGTGGACGCCATTATCCTCAACCCAGTCGATACGCAAGGCGTCCAGCCGATGATAGCGGCCGCCCAACGCGCCGCGGTCCCCCTTATCTTCGTCAACCGCAAACCCGAAGTGCCGCTCAGCGGCGCGACGGCCTACGTCGGCTCCGACTCGGCGCTCAGCGGCCGCCTGCAGATGGAGGCCCTGGCGAAAAAAATGAATTACCGCGGCAACGTGGCGATCCTGATGGGCGCCCTCTCCAACGAAGAAACTCGCGAACGCACCCGTGCAGTGGAAACGGTGATCGCCAAACACAAAGACCTGAAAGTGGTAGAGAAACAGACCGCCAAATGGCAACGCAATGAAGCGGTCGACGTGGTTTCCGGCTGGTTGCTGAACGGCACGCCGATCGATGCGATCGCCGCCAACAACGATGAGATGGCCATCGGCGCGATCATGGCACTGAAGCAGGCCAAAAAGAATGGCGTGCTGGTTGCCGGTATCGATGGCACGCCCGACGGCCTGCAATTTATCAAAAACGGCGACCTGGCGGTGACCATTTTCCAGGATGCCAAAGCCCAGGCGATCGGCGCGGTGCAGGTGACCCGAGCGATGTTGGATCACGCCAAAACCGAGCCCTATAACTGGGTACCCTACGCCACCGTGACGCGAGAAACCTACCCGCAATTCGCGCAGATGAATCAGAAATAAGCCGTTGCCACTCTCTTTTTCAACCCACTTTGCACCCGAGTGCAAAACCACAGTATCAGGAGTCAGCATGTTAAATGGTGAAAGAAGCATCCCTCGCCCGCTGCGTTGGGCGATGATCGGCGGCGGCCGCCTCAGCCAGGTGGGCTACAAACACCGTTCCGGCGCACTGCGCGACAACACCGCCTATCGGCTGGTTGCCGGTGCCTTTGATATCGACGCGGCGCGCGGACGTGAGTTTGGCGTCAATCTCGGCGTGCCCGCCGAACGCTGCTATGACAACTATCAACAGCTGCTGGAGCAAGAAGCTAACCGCGAAGATGGCGTTGAGGTGGTAACCATCGCCACTCCCAACGGCACCCACTATGAAATCACGCGCGCCGCGCTGAATGCCGGCCTGCATGTCATCTGCGAAAAGCCGCTGTTCTTCACCACGGCGGAGGCGAGAGAAATCAAGGCGCTGGCGGCGGAGAAAGGCCTTATCGTCGGCGTAACCTACGGCTTCTCCGGCCATCCGCTGCTGATGCAGATGCGCGCCATGATCGCGAACGGCGACATCGGCGAAATACGCATGGTCGAATTGCAGTACACCCACGGCTTCAATGCCAACGAAAGTGCGGACACGTTCGAGGCACAAAAGTGGCGTGTCGATCCGAAAATCGCCGGCCCCTCTTTTGTGCTGGGCGACATCTCCACCCACACCTTCTACATCTCGCAGCTGGTGATGCCCGATATGAAGATTGCCTCCCTGCTGTGCGATCGCCAAAGCTTTATCTCTTCCCGCGCTCCGTTGGAAGACAACGCCATGGTGCTCATGCACTACGAAAACGGCGCCGTCGGGCGCATGTGGGCCTCCGCCATCAACGCGGGCGCGATGGACAGCCAAAGCATCCGCGTGGTGGGCTCACGCGCCAGCCTGCAATGGAGCGATTCCACGCCCGGCGAATTGCGCTATGAGATCCAGGGGCGGCCCAACCAAACGCTGCACCACGGCATGCCCTATCTGGACGACAGCGCCCTGGCAGAAGAGCGGCTTGGCGCGCTGCATACCGAAGGGTTGGCCGAATCCTGGGCCAATATCTACCTCAAGTTCGCCATCGCCATCTGCGCCAGTCAGCGCGGCGATCGGCAGACGCTGGCCGCGCTGATCTATCCGGATATCGATGCCGGATTGGAAGGCGTGCGCTGGATTGAAAACTGCGTTCGTTCCGCCGACAACGGCGCCACCTGGGTCAATTACCAATAAGGAAAGCACCATGAAACTTTCGTTCTGTACCGACAGCCTTGGCCATTTACCCTTCGAGCCGATGCTGGATCGGCTGCTGGAGCTGGGGGTGCGCGGCGTGGAAATGACCACCGGCGGTTGGTCCCCGGCGCCCCATCTGGATGCCGACGATCTGCTGGCCAACCCCGCCAAACGCCGGCAGCTGCAGCAGGCGCTGGCCAGCCGCGGCATGGAGATCGCCGCGCTCAATGTCTCCGGCAATCCGCTCGATCCGGGCGAGCTGGGGCAGCGCCATCTGCGCCAAACCGACAATACGCTGGAGCTGGCCGGCCTGTTGGGGGTGAAGAAGATCGTCATGATGAGCGGCCTGCCGCCGGCCAGCCCGCATGACACCATCCCCAACTGGATCACCTATACCGTCAGTTGGCCGCCGACGGTGAAAAACTGTCTGGATTATCAATGGAATGAGGTGGCGATCCCCTATTGGCAGGCACTGGTCGCCCGAGCCAAAGCGTGCGGCGTTGAGCGCTTTGCGCTGGAAAACTTCAGCGCCATGCTGGTGTGGAATCCGGAAACGCTGTTCCGGCTGCGCGCGGCCGTTGGCCCGATGGTGGGCCTGAACCTCGATCCCAGCCACTTGATCTGGATGGGCGCAGATCCCATCGCGGTGGCCCGCGCCCTTGGGCCCGCCATTCACCATGTGCACGGCAAAGACGTGCGCCTTGAGCGCGGCGTCGTCGAGGTTAACGGGCTGCTGGAGACCAAACCGATCGACGACGTGGCCGGCCGCGCCTGGAACTATGTCGCCGTCGGCTGCGGCCGGGATCTGCAGTGGTGGAAGGAGTTCTTCTCGGTGGTGCGCATGATGGGTTACAACGACTGGGTGTCGCTGGAAATGGAAGACCTGACCATGTCGGTCGATGCCGGCATCGCCTCTTCCGTTCAGGCGCTGCAGCAGACGATCAGCCAATAACCCCCTGCGCGGCGGCTACGGCCGCTGCGCAGAGTTCATCACGTTACGGGGTTATCGCCAACTTAATCACGCCATCGCGCTTTTCGGAGAACAGGTGGTAAGCCTCGGCAATATTCTCCAGTTGAAAACGATGCGTCACGAACGGCGTGAGATCCAAACCGCCATGCTGGATCACGTTCATCATTCTGCGCATCCGTTCCTTACCGCCGGGGCACAGAGCCGACCGAATCGTATGATCGCCAAGCCCATAGGCAAACGCCTCGACAGGCAATTGAATATCGTCGCTATAGACGCCAAGGCTGGACAATGTGCCACCGGGTTTTAAGACTCGCAGCGCCTGATTAAAGGTGGCCTGCGTCCCCAAACACTCGATGCTGGCATCCACGCCGCGCCCTGCCGTAATCTTGAATATTTCATCAATCACATCGGTTTCCTTGTAATTCAACAAGACGTTTGCCCCCATTTTTCCCGCCATCATCAGCTTTTCGGGAGAGCTGCTGATGGCAATAATCAGGCTGGCGCCCCGCAGGCGAGCCCCCGCGGTGGCACATAAGCCGATCGGGCCCTGGGCGAAAATGGCTACCGTATCGCCAATGTTAATGTTGGCATTTTCTGCCCCTTTGAAACCGGTAGACATCACATCCGGGCACATCAGCACCTGTTCATCCGTCAGACCGTCGGGGATGAGCGCCAGATTAGCTTCCGCATCAGGCACCAAGACATATTCAGCCTGAGTGCCGTCGATAACGTTGCCGAAGCGCCAACCCGCCGTGGCTTTATAGCCATGGCAGCGGCATTCGGGTAAATAGGAACCGTCCTGCGCGGGAAAGCCGTCCTGACATGAATAGGAGGTAAAAGAGGGGCAAATAGCCCCAGCCAATGCCCGCTGCCCCTCTTGAAAGCCTTTAACATTGCTTCCCAACTTTTCAATAATGCCGACCGGCTCATGGCCAATGGTCAACCTACGCGGCACCGCATACTCTCCCTTGAGGATATGAATATCCGTGCCGCAGATTGTCGTCGTGGTTATTTTGAGCAAGGCATCGTTGGGGCCAGGGGAAGGAATAAGTTTTTCAATGAGTTCTATTCGCCCCTTTTCGATAAAGGCAGCGGCTTTCATCATGCGCATGGCGGAAGATCCTTTGGTTTCTGCCGAAGTGGCTACAGAAAAGAATAATCCAATCGGTCATTTTTTCCGATTTTACCGCCTTGGGAAATAATTAAACACGCCAGTAATCCTTATCGGTAAATAATATAAAAAATATAATTCAATAAAATAACATCCAATAAACTCTGCTTTGTCACGCTGCCGAAAAACACGGTCGATTTATATCGACAGACGCTGCATCATTTCTCTTTCCAAATACTCTACGCTCAGCGAAAATATACGTTATCTGATTGATAAGTCATGCAGGAAATGCCATGTCACGACTCACCCTCCTCCCGCTGAGCCTGGCACTTGCCGGCTGCGTGCCAATGCAGCCTGATGGCTGTGAAAAAGCCAGTGCGGTGAATGATTGCGTTTATGCCTGGCGTGCAGGCAGCGATGTTCCAACGGCAAAGCAACCGCCTAACCTGGGATGCGACGGACAAGTTTTTTATGAGCGGCCGCACTATTCCGCCTCTGCGAAGGCAGAAAAACGCGAAGGCGAAGTGAGCGCAACGTTTGATGTTGATGATAAGGGTAAAGCCAGAAATATCGTGCTGACGGGCACCCCAGAGTTCTATCGCGACACCAAAAGCGCCATCGCACGCAGCTGCTGGACACCGGGCCGTGTTCATGAAACGGCGTTGTTTACTTTTAAACTCTCTGGTGATGCAGATGCCAACCGATAAGCGAATCTCGGCCGGCGATCAACGCCTTGTTCACTTCGGCGCGTAAATCTCTCTGAGCGTGGCGATCACTTTCGCCACGTTTGGGTTATCGATGCGGTAAAACAAGGTTTGCGCTTCGCGTCGGTACGTCACCAGACCTTCATTGCGCATTTTCGCCAGGTGCTGCGACAGCGCCGATTGGCTTAGCGGCACCAATTGTTGTAGCTCCCCCACGGCAATCTCATCGTGTTTCAATAGCAGGCAAAGCACCAGCAAGCGGTGTTCGTTGCCTATCGCTTTCAACAGCCTGGCGGCTTCAATCGCCCCTTCGATCAGAAAGGGATCTTGGCTAGCTTTTGCATTCATGGTCAATCACGGCCCCGTCATCATTCAGCCGCATTATAGCGGCTTTCAGACGCTGGCACAGCATTATATTAGCACCATTTAAATTAGATATTGCTAATTTACACAAATCTAATATAACCTTGTATTCATGCTAAGTGGCTCTCCCTGAGGCCGCAGGCCTTCCCCAACACAAGTGAGAATGCATTATGAATATGCCAACCCTGGTACTGCTGGCGTTTGCCGGCTGGACCTTATTGATTCTATTCGGCACCGTCGGTGTTTATCGCTGGTCCAGAATTTTAACCGGCCGTGCCACGGTGAGCGAATGGCAAGCGAACAAACCACAGGGCAGCGATAGCTACCAGCGCGCCATTGCGGCGCATCGCAACTGCATTGAAAATTTGCCGGTTTATACGGCCCTCGTCGTGGCGATAGCTGTATTTCAGGTGGAAAGCACGACGCTGAATGTCTTGTCTCTGGTGCTGCTCGGCGCGCGCATGGCGCAGAGTCTGGTTCACATCGGTTTCGAGCAGACGGAAAACGTCGCCACATGGCGTTTCGCTTTCTTTTTCACACAAATCGTCACGATGTTTTGGATGGGGATAGAGATCGTCGGGAGCCTGCCATGACGATCACGAACCTGGCAGAGCCCCATGAGGTGGCCCATTTCCTCTATGATGCGGATAAACCCAAGGGGCAGCGGGCCATCCTCTACTTTTCCGCCTCCTGGTGTCGCCCCTGCCAGAATATGCAGGGGATCGTTGAACAGCTGCACCGTCACACCAACGAGATCGCCTTCGGCAGCATTGACGTCGCGCAGGCGCCGACGCTCGCCCCTGCATTCGGTATTAAATCCGTGCCCTCCCTCGCCCTGTTTGAGGATGCGCGCCTCGTTGCGATCATCGCGGGCGAGGTTCCCTTGCAGCGGTTGACTCAACAGGTGTTGGCGGCCTTCGCCGGCGTTACAACATCCACTCGATAGGCAACCAGCCGGCCACGGTAAGAACGATGCGTTTTACCCAGCCGGCACCGGGTTCTTGCTGGTGTACCTCGGTATAGCCGTCTTCGAAGGCATCTTTCCACACCATTTTGCCTTCGGGCGTCAATACCGGCCGATAGGCGGCGTACTCAAGCGGGCCATCAAACAGTTGGCGGGTGTCGGCCGCCAGCGCCGGGCTGTCGATCAAGAATCCCATTTCGCAGTTCAGGTGCGCCGAGCGCGGATCGAAATTGAACGATCCGATAAACACCCGCTTATCGTCGATGGCGAAGGTTTTGGCATGCAGCGCCGCGCCGGACAGCCCCAGCGGCTTGAGCTCCTTGCGCCCGGACGGTTGACCGGCGCGCAGCTTCAGCTCGAACAGTTCGACGCCCGCCTGCAGCAGCTCACGTCGGTATTTGGCGTAGCCCGCATGCACCACCAGCACGTCGGTGGTGTTCATCGCGTTGGTCAGCACGCGAATGGATTTCCCCTGTTTGGCAAGCGATTCAAAGAAAGTCGCCCCTTCTCGCCCCGGCACGAAATAGGCGGAGACCAGATCCAATTGCTGGCTGACGCCGCCGATGATCTTACCCAGTTGCGTCACCATCAAACGATCGCGCGAAGCCTTGCCCAACCCTTTCGCCGGATCGTCGGCCACCAGCTCTACCTGGGTGAATTCCGGCTGTACGGCGCCATCGCGAAAGCGCACCGCGCTGGTTTCCAGCTGCACCGCCAGTTTACGGGCGCGCTCGCTGGTTTCGATGGCGGCGGCCTGCGTCAGGAAGGCGGAAAGATCGCCTTTTCCCCGAATAATCTGCTCAACGCCGAACACCGAGGCGCTGTTCCAGTAGCGATCGAAGACCTCGGCGGTCTCCGCCACCACGTTGCCGACGCTCAACACGTCGAGATCGAGGAAATAGTTTTCGTCACCGACCTGAAAATACTCGTCGCCGATGTTGCGGCCGCCGATGATCGCCACGGCGCCGTCGACGATGTAGGACTTGTTATGCATGCGCCGGTTCATGCGCATAAAGTCGAAGGCGTAACCGGCCAGCTTCGGCGTACGTACGGTGGACGGATTGAACAGACGGATCTCGACGTTTTCCTGGGCGTTCAGCGCCGCCAGCGTCTCATCCATGGCGACGCCGTTATCGTCCAGCAGCAGCCGCACGCGCACCCCACGTTGGGCCGCGTCATACAGGGTTTTCAGCAGGATCTGCCCGGAGGTGTCGTTATGCCAGATGTAGTACTGAGCGTCGATAGACCTTTCCGCCATCCGCGCCAGCGCCAGGCGGCTGGCGAACGCATCGTGGCCGCTGACCAGCGGCACCACGCCGCTCAGGCCGGAATGTGCCGCCATCTGTTCGGCGGCCCGCGCCGGCAATAGCGCGGTAGGATCCGCCGGCAATGCCGCCTGCGGCAGACGCTGCGAAATATCCGGCAAACGAAAGATGACTCTTGCCGCAATAATGGCGATCGTCACGGCGATAATCAGATACACGACAATTTTTATCACGGGAGGCGGCCTCGGAGGTTGACTGCTTTGCTTTATACGTCATTAGGTTGCTTCAATCTATAGGAGAAGCGCGCTATGCCATAAGGCTATAGCGTAAAGCGCGAAGGCGAAACGCCAAACAGTTTTTTGAATGCCACCGAATAGGCGCTGTGGCTCTCATAACCGCTTTCGAAGGCGGCGTGGATGATCGAGTTGCCCGCCAGCAGCAGCGGGATGGACGACAACAGCCGTAGACGCTGTTTCCACTGACCAAAGGTGATGCCGGTTTGTTGAGTGAAGTGACGCTGGAAGGTTTTCGCGCTGATCGACAATGAATCCGCCCAGATCTCAATGCCGCGATCGTCGGCCGGCGTGATGACCAACTGCCGGCAAATGTCAGCCATTCTCGCTTCCATCGGCCAAGGGAGATGCAGCGCCAGCTGCGGCTGCAGGCTCAGTTCCTCGAGGAACAATGATCTGAGCAACGCGTGGCGTTTGGTCTCCTCGCCCTCGGGCGCCAGCGTCGCCAACTGGGCGATCAGCTCGCGCAGCAGCGGCGACACCTGCAAGACGCCGTCGCGCAACGGCAACCGCGCGGCGGTGAATTCATCAACAAAAATCCCGTAAACGCAAATGTTGCTCTGCATGACCAGCTGATGTTCTACCCCCGGCCGCAGCCAGACTGCGGTGGTAGGCGGTACGATCCAGCGTCCGCAGCTCGCCTCGACCGCCATAACACCCTGTTGCGAATAGAGCAAATGGCAGCGTTTATGCGAGTGGTAAGGAATGACAAAGCCCGCAGGGTAGTGTTTCACCAGCCCCGTCACCTCGAACGCAGAGTTTTCGTGGCTGCTGAGGTCGATGCGTTTCGTTTCGGCGTTGTCGACGTCGAATCCCATGGTCGTTTGTCCCTTTTGATAACGCGAATGTCTTTTATTTGATAGAGAGGCCGCATGATCCTCCATATAGTGACGTTCTCGCAAGCCACACCAGGGGCCTTATGCGAAGAAACTCACTATTTACACCAAAATTTCATCGTTCTGCTTAAAACGAAGGCGATGACGTTGCGCATGCGCTGCGCAATGGCGGCTCGTTGCGGGGGCGACGCGGCCGAAAGTGATGGAAAGGGAAAGCGCGGTGGCTTAAATCAGGAGGTATGCGCATCAATCAGCAGGTAGCTCAGCCTGGGGGGCGGCTTAATGCTAAAGGGATAGGGAGAGCGCCTAGGCTCTCCTCCATCCAGAATGGTTATCTCGTCAACGGGCCAACTCGGCGCCGTCCAGCTCGGAAATCGCCAGACAAATCACTTCCGTGATGGCCTGTACCGTATAGGCGGTCTTGGCAGGAATGATTAACATCTCATGGGGTTGCAACGTCTGATCGTCAACCTTCAGTTCACCGCTCAGCACCATCAGTTTCACCCAGCCCGGATGAAAACGCGCCGGTTGTTGGCTGCCCGCATCCAGCTTCAGCAACGCCGTATGGCCAGGCGTCTCCCGTTTCAAAATGTGAAAGTGTACCCCATCGTAAGGCATGTTTTCGTAATGCAGTGACGCCAGTGTTCTCTTATGCATGGTAAGTGTCCTCGTGACCTGTGAGTAGCTGCTCCGCCTTCGGTCGCCGTAAAAACGATTGGCGGCTGTCCCTACCGAAAGCACCGGCTCGCAGCCTCTTGGCGAACGGATTAACTGTCGTACTTGCAGCGGCCAGATCGACCGCCGTTTCATGCCTAACCTGCCTCAGGCATGCTACTAAATATATAAGAGCCTCGCCGACGGCGCAAAAAACCGCTGCAGGGTTGAGCGTATTACGGTGCTGATCCGTAGTCGGAAAACCTGAACGGCGAGACCAAGGCGCCGTCTGCCGGAGATCGCGATGGTCTCCCCCTTCACACCCCATCATTAATAAATCGCGCCGGGCGATAAGCGTGCGGAATGGCGGAATTGACGCCATGCAGCAGCTCGTCTCCGATCAGCCGGCCAAGCGTCGGTGCGCACATCACGGCCGGATGCATCACCGCCACATAGAGACAGGTGGCGCCCAGCGGCCCAACGATGGGATAACCGTCGCGCGGCCGGGGGCGCATCCCCACCGAACACGCCTGCAGTTGCAAGGGCGCCGTGCCTGGCAGGCGCCCTTCAATCGCCGATTGCGCTTCGCCCTCCACGCGATTTTCATCGCCGTGCGCAGGATAATCTTCCGCCGCCAGCAGATCGCCATTTTGCGCATGACGCACTTCGATGTCGTCGCCCGCAATCAGCGTGTTCACCACCTGCGCCGCCGCGTGATAGCGTAACAAAATGGCCGGCGACGCCTCGATCGGCAGTGAGAATCCGCTGCCGTCCAGCAGCGCCGAGATCCCCGTGCCGCAGGCGAGCACCACCCGATCGGCGGCAATCGCGCCTTCCTCGGTAACGATGCCAACGATCTGCCCGTCTTCACGCAAAAATCCGGTGGCGGTTCGCCCCAGGAGCAACGTCCCTCCCCACGCGCGAACGCATTCGAGCAACCGCTGTGTCACCTCTTGCGGATCGACGGCGCCGTCACGCGCCGCAAAATAGGCTTGGCTATCGGGCTGCCTGAGCCCCGGTTCCAGCGCGGTCACCTCGGCGGAGGGCAAAAGCCGATTATCGGGGTTTTGCGTCGCCGGCGCCTGACCATAGCTGAGCGCGCCGGACCAATTCACCCAGAGATCCGGGATCTCCTGCGCCAGGCGTATCCAGTCAGCCACGATCTCGCGCCGCAGAAACGCGTCGGGCGCGCCCTCAGGCACGCCTTCGCTGATCCAGCCGAACGAGCGGCCTGTGGCTCCCGCCGCGGGATGCGCCTGCTCAACCACGATAACGTCCTGCCCTTGGCGCGCGAGATGATAGGCGATCGATGCGCCGACAATCCCGGCGCCCACGATAACCATGCGTGATGATGTTCCATTCATTTAATGATGTCCGAACCTCATTTCAAGTGTTGTCGCCAAAGCAATCCTGCCGCCAGGCAGGCTACCCCGCCGCCGCAGGCCAACACGGCATAAGACGTGCCCCAGCTCTGGGTGGTATCCATCACGATGCCAAAGGATAACGGGGCGAACGACCCGATGCCGAACCCCAGCAACGATCGCCAGCCCATCACGCTGCCGAGCTGTTGCGGCGGCACGTTGTCCGCCATCGCCGCCGACAGCACGCCGGAGTCGCCAAGAATAAAGAAACTGCCGATGCTGACGAACAGCAGCGTCCAGCCCGGCCCCCAGTTCGCCGACCACCCCATCAGCAGCGATCCCAACGCACCGGCGGCGCCCACAAACGTCAGCACCGAGGCACGATTGAAATAGTCGGAAACGGTGCCGACAATCAGCGTGGCGATCATGCCGGCCAGGTGGATCACCGCCGCGGCGATCAATCCGGCGCTGAGCGGATCCAGAGAGAAACCGCTCAACGCCTCGCTGACCAGGCTGGGTGCCCAGGCCCAGTTACCGAGCAGTTCCCAGCTGTGAGCGATATACCCGATCAGCAACAGCAGGGTCGCATAGGTGATAGCATAGCTTTCTCGTTTCGTCTTCCTCCCCAGCGTGCGCGGTTGCGGTTCCTGATAACCGACCAGGGCCAACGAACCCGCCAGCGCCCCCAGTAGCGCACCGGCGGCGCACAGGGCAAACGCCACGCCGGCGCCCCAGCGCATGGCGCTCCAACCGGCGATGAAAACCGACAGAAAATACCCCAACGAACTGGTCGCCAGGATCATACCGATGGCGTAACCGCGTCGGGCCGGGCCGTTCATCCCCATCGCTAACAGCAGCGCCGGCGTATAGGCGCCGCCCTGCGTCAGGCCGACGAAGGCCATCAACACCAGTGCGCCGATATACGAATGGGCAAACACGGCGAACAGCATCAGCGCACCGGCACCCAGCCAGGAAAACAGCAGATACACCCGACGCGCGCCCAGCGAATCACACCACCAGGAAGCCACCAGCAACGCCAGGGCGTTGGTCAGGCTGAACACCGTCTGCACTGTACCGGCGGAGGCGGCGCCGAGCTGCCACTCGCTTCTGATGGTCGGCAGCGCGCCGGCGAACATCATGGTGCCCAGGCAGAGGCCGGCCCGGCTCACGCAAAGCAAAAAGAAAGCTCGCATCTCAGGGGCGCCTCCCTGTCAACCGCAGGGTGAGGATAACGCCATTAACACGCATGACCGATAGCCAAAAGATCCGCATCATAAACTCAGCAATCAGAAGGAGATGCCTCATCATAGTGAGCAAAATCAACGGCTGACAAACGATCTTTCCTCCCTCACTTGGTTGAGCTAGACTCAACCTATGAAAAAAATTCACTCCCTGCCGCACCTGTCCGCTTTCGAAGCCGCCGCCCGTCTCGGCAGCTTCAGCGCCGCTGCGGATGAGCTGTTTCTCACCACCGGCGCGGTCAGTCGCCACATCCGCAGCCTGGAAGAACAGCTGGAGCTCAAACTGTTTTATCGCGGACACAAGTCCGTGCGGCTGACGCAGGCCGGCGAGAATTTTTCCCGCACTGCGTCCCGAGTGATAAGCGAATTGTTTTCGGCGGAAAGCGCACTGAAAGCGAGCGCCGGCCGGCAGCGGCTGGTGGTACACAGCCTGCCGACGTTCACCATGCACTGGCTGATGCCGAAATTGGCAGCGTTCAACGAGATTCATCCGGAGGTCGCGATTGATATCACCACCGCCACTGGGGCCGTCGATCGCAATATGCCGTTTGACCTGGCGATCCGGCGCGATCCCGCGCACTTCTCCGGACTGAAAGCGATCCCTTTTTTGCAGGAAGACAGCCTGCTGGTCTGCAGCCAGAGCTATTTGCGCACCATGCCGATCAGCGCGCCAGACAATCTGGCCGAGCATACCGCCATTCGCATCCGCGCCCGTGAGGATTTATGGCACAGTTGGTTGAATACCTATCCGACGGCGCTGGACGCCTCGCCGCCGCCGCTGACGCTCGACCATACCTTCGCCGCCATTCAGGCGGCCGAAGACGGCCTGGGACTGGCCGTCGTGCCTTACCTGTTCTGCGCCAAACATCTGTCGTCTGGCCGGCTGGTGTCGCCTTTCCCAGCGTTGACTATCCGAACCGGCGTTTATTCCCTGCTGCTGCGCGATCGGGACGATGAGGTCGTGAGCCAATTCGCCGCCTGGCTGCAAACGTTCCAGGCGTAAGCGCCGTATCGGAAACGCGTCACCCTCCTGGACATGCGCGAGCGTTTCGCGCGTCCACTCGGTAAACCAGGCAAAGACATTCTCAGGCGTGGAGCGTCAGGCCTTTTATCGCCTTATCCACCGCTTTCTTCGGCCCGCGCAGCGCCAGGCCGACCAAATCCAGATTGTCCGCGTCTTCAGCGAGAAAAACCTGCCGGTTGGCTGCATCGTGCCCGGTCGCAAACATGGCGTGCACATAGGGAACCAACGTCAATTCCCGCTCCAGCCCTTTGCGATGCACATTTTGCAGGCCCGGCAGATCCGCGGCAAAAATCAGCATCGGCTGCCCGGAAATGCCGCCGTAGCGTCTGCCTTGCGCATCCACATAACACTCGCCGATGATTTCCGGGGCGGCGGCGGCGATGCCCGTCGCCAGAAAGGCCACCACATTCAGCCGCTGCCAGGTCTGCAGATCGTCGCGTACGATAAACGCTATCTTGGTATCAAACATGTTTCGCTCTACTCCGTTGTGCTCTTAAAATAAAAGCGCATCATCGGCGATGGGCGAATCAGCGGTATAGAACGTTTGTGCACTGACGTTGATAGGCCGCCGGCGATAAACGGTAGGCGCGCTGGAACCAGCGGCCCAAGTGGCTCTGATCGGCAAAGCCCACCTGCATCGCGACCTGCGCCGGTTCTGCCCCCTGCGCCAACAACAAGCGTGCAGCCCGCAGCCTCAGCCGGACCAGGTAAGCATGCGGCGACTGGCCGAAGGCCCGGGTGAACTGGCGAGTCAGGCGGAAGCGGTCCAGGCCGCACTGAAGCGCAAGTTCATCCAAGCTGGGGTTACCCGCCATGTGCTCGTGCAGGTAGTCTCGTAAGCGATTCATCACAATCAAAGCATCATCGCTTTGGGAAGTCGGCCTGACGCGAATATGCCGCGCCAAAAGCGTCAGCAGTTGATCCAGGCTTTGATCGCGCGCCAGCCGGCCTTCCCCCTGATGCAACGCAAAAAAAGCCTGTTGTATCGCGGTCGCCAGCATCGGATCGTCGGTCAACGTGCTGTGGAAGGCGCCTTCCAGCACAGAAACGTCCCCTAATCCGCGGCGGTTCATCGCATCGGAAACCCAATGCTGCGGCAGATAAAGCATGGCATAGGTAAACCCTTCGGCCTGCGGCGCATGACCATCGTGCACCGCGCCCGGCTCGATCAGCATGGCACGTCCCGGCCGGCTGGTATGCAAGGAACGATGACAGTTGAAACGTTGTAAACCTTGCTGCGTCACGCCCACCAGCATTTCGTCATGATCGTGGGGATCGTAGGCATGCCCCTGAAAGTGGGCATTGACGCTTTCGATGCCGGTTTCGTCATCGCGCCGCAGTTCCAGCCAGTCTTTGTGTTGATGATTAGACGCCATGCAGTCAGTCCGGAGTTCTGCCCATAGGAAAGAAGAAAACAGCTTACCCTGAGACGGTCACCGTTTCACGCTCATAACTCGCAGATGGCATAAGTGCCCTTACCGGCCGATTTCGCCTGATACATCGCGCCGTCGGCGCGGGTCAACAGCATCTCCTCCGTCACGTCAGTGTGTGAGGAAATCGCCGCCCCCAGGCTGGCGGACAGGCTCACCGTCTGCTGCCCGATCTGCGAAATATCAGCCAGCCGCGCCAACACGTTTTCGCAAAATTCGCTGACCTCGCGCTGCGGTTCCGCCAACGGCCACAGGATGACCGTGAATTCGTCACCGGCCAGGCGCGAAACGCTATGGCGCTCGCCGGCGCAGGCGCTGAGCAACCTGGCGAACGTCTTGAGGATCAGATCGCCGAAGTCATGGCCATAGCTGTCATTGAGGGCTTTGAAACCATCGAGATCGATGAACACCAGCGCCATTTGCCGCTGTTCGCAACAGGCCTGCACCGTGCTGGACAACCGACGCAGAAAAGCGCGGCGGTTGGTCAATCCGGTCAGCATGTCGTGCGTAGCATCGTACTCCAGCCGTTGCTGCAGGCGCTTCAACTCGGTAATGTCCATGGACAGAATGTAAAACCCCTGAGCCTCGCACGGCACCAGCGTAGTGTGGATCATCAGCAACCCCTTCTGGGTCTGGAGCTCATTTTCGAAGCTCACCATTTCCCCCGCCAGGGCCCTGTCTATCATCGGTTTCGCTATCTGATAAACGTTCTCCCCCATAAAATCGAGCACCGTCATTCCTCTAAGGCGGCTTTCTTCCAGGCCAAACCAGGTTTTATAGGCGCTGTTAGCGAACAGGTAGCGTTCATTACCGTCGATTTGGCTGATCAACGCCGGCATGTTGTCAGTAATGGCCCGCAGGCGTTCCTTCTCCGTGCTGAGCTGATATTCGGCGAGTACCCGGGTTTCAATCTCTTCGTTGAGTTTCTTGACGACCACGTTCAGCTCCCGCGTGCGGATTTCGACGCGTTGTTCCAGCTCGTGTTGCAGAGCGAACAGATCGGCCTCCGCCGCCTTGCGCTCGCTGATATCGACGATAACCGAGATGAAATGATCCGGTTTGCCGTTAGGCAGCCGGTTTAACGCCACCGTCAGCTGCACCCAGACGATCGAGCCATCGGCACGGAAATAGCGTTTCTCCAGCGAGTAAGTACTGATCTCGTTTCTCAGCAGTTGCTGCAGTTTTTCTAGATCGGTGTTGAGATCGAGCGGATAGGTAATGTCCTGAAAGGTGCGATCCATCAGCTCGCGCTCGGAATAGTGCAACATTTCGCAGATGCGCGGATTGACCCGCAGCCAATACCCCTGCAGCGACACCAGCGCCATCCCTACCGCCGCCTGGGCGAAGGTCTGTTCGAACAAGGCTTCCGAGCGTTGCAGGTTGGACTTCAGGTTTTCGGTATAGACATGGCGTTCAATGCTCTGCAGGTACTCTTCCACCACGGCGGCGAAGTCGTGCAGGTCGGCCACCTGTTCCGGAGAAAACGGCTGCGGCTGGCTGTCGATAATGCACAGGGTGCCGAGCGGCAAACCGTCGAGCGACAGCAGCGGTTGCCCAACGTAGAAACCGATTCGCGGCCCGCCGATCACCAGCGGATTGTCGAAAAAACGCGGGTCGTTGGCGGTATCGGGCACCAGCAGCGCTTCACGTTGCAAGATCGCATGGCCACAAAATGAGATGTTACGCGGCGTTTCCCGGACATCCAGACCGTAGCGCGATAGAAACCATTGGCGATCCCGGTCGATCAATGACACCAGCGCAATGGTGACGCCGAAGTATTTCGCCGCCAGCCGTGTAATACGATCCAGTTTTTCCACCGAGTTCGAATCCAACACGTTCAGCGAGTTCAGTACCGACAGACGTTCGGCTTCGTTTTCGGGGAAGCAGGGTTCAAGCATGTTGTCTCCCATTGTGTCACCCACGGATCCGGCGCAGCCAGCCTGCGTGATTCCGTTCAGCCTATCCGTCGGTTAGCGGCAAATATCCTTGCCCATCATAGACTCACTCAGTATCAATCCGATTGCGCATTCTCGCCAGCTTTGCCGGGCGTTGCGTTTGCCACCGCGCTGCGCTACAGTCGTTCACAAGGTGATGGTGTTCCACCTTTCCCAACCGCCGCGTTCGCTCGAACCGGATGATGACGCCTGATATACAACTTCGCTTTATTTTTTAGGCAGGTATGTCAGGAGTCGCTATGAATGAAATCTCACGTCTTACCCCTTTTCCGTCCCAGCCTGATCTCGCCGTGCGGGAAATGCCGCTGTACGTTTTCGGCCATAAAAATCCCGACAGCGACAGCATCTGCAGCGCGCTGGTGGTCGCGGACTGGCTCAATCACCTCGGCAAACCGGCCGTCGCTTTCCGCCTTGGCGAATTGACGCCGGAAACCCGCTACATACTGGCCGCCGCCGGCGTACAAGCGCCTGCGCTGCTGAAAGGCGATCTCCGTGACCGCAAAGTCTGGCTGGTAGATTTTACCGACGTCGAACAAGGGCCGGCCTCATTGCCCGACAGCGATGTGGTCGGCGTTATCGATCATCACCGGCTGGGCACCTTGATCACCCGCAACCCGCCCGATGTCTGGATCCGCGCCGTTGGCTGTTGCGCCACCGTGATCCTGTCCATACTGGCGTCAGATACGCCGATGCCGCTTTCTTCCGCCCAGGCCACGCTGCTGCTGGGCGCGATTTTGAGCGATACCGTTGCGCTGAGCGCACCGACCACCACCGAACAGGATCGGGTGGCGGTCGCGCGGTTATGCGCAATCTCTCACGTTGACTATGACGCCTTCACCGCCGGATTGCTTGCCGCCAAAACCGATCTTTCGGGGCAATCCGCCCCGCAGTTGCTGTACCGTGACGCCAAGAATTACCGCATCCATAGCGTCTCGCTGCTGCTGTCGCAGATAGAAGTGCGGGCTATGAGCGATATCGATCCGCTGTTGCCCGCGCTGCAACAGGCGCTCGAGCAGGCTAAGCAGGAGGCCGGGCTGGAGATGGCCGCGCTGCTGGTTACCGATATCACCCGCCACCGCTCTACCCTGTATTTCTCGTCGAACCGGGTGCTCGCCATTCGGCAGGTGTCGCTGCCCGGCATGACGAGCCGGAAAAAAGAGGTTTTACCGTGGTTAACCCTACAGATTGCTAACGCAGGGAGATAAGTCATGTCGCTCTATCAACATGCTTTACTGCTGGTGCAGGATGAACGCGACGGCCGGCTGCTGTTACGCCATGCCGAACGCCTCAATCAGCAGATGAATACGCGCATTACCGTGGCGCACATCAGCGCCGACTATGCCGAGCTGGACTACCTCAGCGATGCACAAACCAAAGATCGCCAGTCCAGCGAGGTGATCGCTGCCAAAGCCATGCTCAGCCGGCTGGTGGAAGACTGCACAATCCCCCTGGAGGTGCGCGCAATTGTCAGTATTCACCGCTTCAAAGACATCGAGGCCCTGATTGCCCGTGAAGGCGTCGATCTGTTGCTGCTCGGCCATCAGAACCGTCCGTTCGGCGTCTTTGCCTCCTTCGGCTTCGAGTTCATTAACCATTTGTCGATCGACGTGCTGATAAAGCACGTGCCCACTCCCTAGAATGAGGTGATCATCCATGAGCTATGAAATTGAAAACGTAACCGCCAGAGAGATCCTGGATTCGCGCGGCAACCCCACCGTCGAAGTTGAAATGACTGCGGCGGGCGTCGTGGCACGGGCTTCGGTTCCCTCCGGCGCCAGCACCGGTTCACGCGAGGCGGTGGAACACCGCGACGGCGATCCGCACCGTTACGGCGGTAAAGGCGTTCAGGAAGCGGTGCAAAGCGTCAAAACGGCGATCAATGAAGCGCTGCGCGGGGTGGATGTACGTCAACAAGGGGAGATTGACCGCCGGTTGATCGCACTGGACGGCAGCGAGAACAAGAGCCGATTGGGGGCCAACGCCCTGCTCGGCGTTTCTCTGGCCGCCGCCCGCCTCGCGGCGCAATTGTCGCAGCTGCCGCTGTATCGTTATCTGGGCGGTCTCGGCGCCAACCTGCTGCCGGTGCCCTGCATGAATATCATCAACGGCGGCGTGCATGCCCGCTGGCAAGGTGCGGACTTTCAGGAATTTATGATAGCGCCGCTGGGCGCGCCGTCGCTGCGCGAGGCCGTGCGCTGGGGCAGTGAAGTTTATCAGGCGCTGCGCCAAATTCTGTTGGAGAAAGGCCTGTCGGTCGGCGTTGGCGACGAAGGCGGTTTTGCGCCGGCGGTTGCCTCGAACCGACAACCGCTGGAGCTGATCGTACAGGCGATAGAGAAAGCCGGTTATCAACCGGGAGACGATATCGCCATTTGCATGGACCCGGCCTCGAGTGAATTCTATGCCAACGGCAAATACCGCCTGCGCAGCGAAAACGCTGAACTGGATGCCGAACAGATGACGGCCTATTACCAGCGGCTGGTGCAAGATTTTCCCATCGTGCTGATTGAAGACGGTTTGGCCGAGGACGACTGGGCGGGCTGGCGCATTCTCAGCGACGCCCTGGGCGATCAGGTGGAACTGGTCGGTGACGATCTGTTCGTCACCAACGTGAAATACATCCAGCGCGGGATTGATGAAAGATTGGCCAATGCGGCGCTGATCAAGCTGAACCAGATTGGCACGCTGAGCGAAACTTTCGCCGCCGTGCAGCTTTGCCAGGCAAATGGCTGGGGCGCCTTTATCTCACACCGCAGCGGCGAAACCGTCGACAGCTTTATCGCCGATATGACGGTTGCGATGCGAGCTGGCCATGTGAAAACCGGCGCGCCGTGCCGCGGCGAGCGGATCGAAAAATACAATCAGCTGATGCGCATCGAAGACCAATTGGGCATCGCGGCGGTATATGCCGGGCGCGCCGCCTTTAAACACCGTTAATCTTTGCAGGCCGGCCACGCACCGGCCTGTTTTTCATTTTTTGCGCGGCATAATCCCGCCACGCCGGATTCCAACAGAATACGCCGCGTCGCCATCAACGTCTCACGCTGCTCGTTCAGCGTCGCCATCATCCGCTCGATTTCCGCCAACCGGCTGTCGACGCCCTGTATCAACCCATCCTGATAGGCGCTGCCCTGCAGCGCCAATACCCCGCGGATCGCCTGCAGCGAAAACCCCAGATTCTGGCCGATTTGGATCAGGTGCAGCCGCTCCAGCGCGCTTTCGCTATACACCCGATATCCGTTAACGCCGCGCACCGCTTTGGGCAGCAGACCCTGCTGTTCGTAGTAACGTATCGCCGAGGCGGCCATGCCGGCGCGCTCCGCCAACTCTCCGATTTTCATGCCCTATTGACCTTAAAGTTAACTTTAACCCTAGTATAGCGCCATTCCCCCTGCGACAGGAACGTACCCGATGTTTACCCCACTGATTCTGCCCAACGGCAGCCGCTTACCCAACCGTCTGGCCAAGGCCGCGTTGGAAGAAAATCTGGCCGATGAAGGCCAACTGCCCGGCCCCGCGCTATGGCGCCTGTATCGCCACTGGGGTATCGGCGGTGCCGGCCTCATCATCACCGGCAACGTGATGATCGACGGACGCGCCATGACCGGCCCCGGCGGCGTAGTGCTGGAACAGGATACGCCGCTCGAGGCGTTCAAAACCTGGGTGGCGGCCTCGCGCCAAGAAGGCGCACAGGTATGGATGCAGCTCAGCCACCCGGGCCGTCAGGTGATGGCCAACATGGGCGGTAACGCCTGGGCGCCCTCCGCCATCCCAATGGCGATGGGCAAGTACAGCAAGCAGTTTGCCCCGCCGCAGGCCATGAGCGAAGCGCAGATTGCCGAGGTGATCGCCCGCTTCGCCGCCAGCGCGCACGCCGCCGAACAGGCCGGGTTTACCGGCGTGCAGATCCATGCGGCGCACGGCTACCTCATCTCCCAGTTCTTGTCGCCGTTGTCCAACCAGCGCAGCGATCGTTGGGGGGGCGAGCTGGCGAATCGCGCCCGCCTGCTGCTGGAGGTGGTGCGCGCGGTGCGCCAGCGTGTCTCGCCAGGCTTTTGCGTGGCGGTCAAACTGAACTCCGCCGATTTTCAGCGTGGCGGCTTTTCGCCGGACGAGGCCCGACAGGTATTGTTGATGCTCAACGAACTGCCGGTCGATCTGGTGGAGTTGTCAGGCGGGAGTTATGAGAGCCCGGCGATGCAGGGCGAAGCGGCGGACGACAGCACCCTGGCGCGCGAAGCCTATTTTCTGACCTTCGCCCGCGATCTCGCCGCAGTGGCCCGCATGCCGGTGATGACTACTGGCGGCATCGCCCGCCCGTCGGTGGCGCAACGGGTGCTGAACAGCGGCATCGCGGTGGTCGGCATCGCCACCGCCATGGCGGAAATTCCCGATCTGCCGCACCGCTGGCAAACCGGCGAAGCCCCTCATGCGCTGCCCGCACCGGTAAAATGGCGCGATAAAACGCTGACGCTGCTCGCTCGTATGGCGCTGATCAAGCGCCGCATGCACGCCCTGAGCCGCGATCGGACGCGCAACGTGCGTTACTCCCCGCTGTGGTCGCTGCTCATCGACCGGTGGCGCACCCGCCGCACTCTGCGGCGCTATCACGCCTGGTTACGACAACGTTAATAACCGCGGTGCCGGCAGACTCGCCGGCACCGCACAAAAATCCCGCTTTTTTGATCGCGCTACGTAAAATCTGCAAGAAATCACCACTCTGGGTACTGCGCTTTTAACGCTCGACCGCTTATATTCATCACAAATTTTGTGTATATAACCGCTATAGGACTTAAGGTGGTGAATAGATGAAAATAAGCCGCTATTTTCTATTTATGTTATTAATCGGAAATTCACCTTAATAATAAATGCATTAAAGAAGTAGCCAAAGGAAAGCAGAAAAGGATTTTTACGCAATGTTAAAGAAATGTTATTTTTTGCTGGCAAAACCAACGGTCAACAAATCAACAACATATTGATGAGCCTAAGAAAAAACTAAACAATTCAAAACAAAATCGGCTATTGAGTCCCAGGCAAAAAAGCCATATATTGGTCGCGCTTTTCACAAGGCAGTTACTTTTCTAATTCATTAATTCAATCGTTGCGTCTTGAGACCTTCGGTTGTAGGAGAGATATGATGACGGATAAAGTCCGTATTGATACTTTAGTTGCAAACTCATTAAACGGAAACAATGAAACCTATTTGGCGCGTCAAGCCGAATTTGAGTCGAATGTTAGGAGTTATCCGCGCAAATTGCCGTTGGCAATTGCGAAAGCCCAGGGCGTTTGGATCACTGATGTTGAGAATAATCAATATCTTGATTGCCTGGCCGGGGCGGGAACGTTGGCTCTTGGACATAATCACCCCGACGTCCTGCAAAGCATCCAAAATGTCATTACCAGCGGCTTGCCGTTACATACTCTCGATCTCACGACCCCGTTGAAAGATCGTTTCTCCGATTACCTGCTCTCTCTGTTGCCTGGCGAAGGCAAAGGGTATTGCCTGCAGTTCTGCGGCCCGTCCGGCGCCGATGCGGTGGAAGCCGCGCTGAAGCTGGCGAAAAAGCACACCGGCCGTTCCGGCGTGATCAGCTTCTCCGGCGGCTATCACGGCATGACCCACGGCGCGCTGTCGGTCACCGGCAACCTGTCGCCGAAGGCGGCGATCAACGGCATGATGCCGGAAGTGCAGTTCATGCCTTATCCGCATGAATACCGCTGCCCGCTGGGCATCGGCGGCGAAGCTGGCGTCAAGGCGCTGACCTACTACTTCGACAACCTGGTTAACGACGTGGAAAGCGGCGTGCGTAAACCGGCGGCGGTGATCCTGGAAGCCGTTCAGGGCGAAGGCGGGGTTAACCCGGCGCCGGCCGAGTGGCTGCAGCGCATCCGCAAAGTGACGCAGGAGCATGGCATTCTGCTGATCATCGACGAAGTTCAGGCCGGTTTCGCCCGTACGGGCAAGCTGTTCGCCTTCGAACACGCCGGCATCGAGCCGGACATCATCGTGATGTCGAAAGCGGTCGGCGGCGGCTTGCCGCTCGCGGTGCTGGGCATCAAAAAAGAGTTCGATGCCTGGGAACCGGGCCACCACACCGGCACCTTCCGCGGCAACCAGCTGGCGATGGCCACCGGCCTGACCACCCTGCAGTACCTGAAAGAGCATAAGGTCGCCGATAAAGTGGCCGCTCAGGGCGAATGGCTCAAAGGCAAGCTAACCGAGCTGCAGAAACGTTATCCGGTGATCGGTCACGTCCGCGGTCTGGGCCTGATGATCGGCATCGAGATCGTCAAGCCGAACGAAGCGCAGGATCACATGGGCTGTTACCCGGCCGATGGCGAGCTGTCCGCGCTGCTGCAGAAAAAATGCTTCGAATCCGGCTTGATCCTGGAGCGCGGCGGGCGCAACGGCTGTGTGCTGCGCCTGTTGCCTTCCCTGCTGATCACCAATGATGAGCTGGGTATTTTCCTGGATAAATTTGAGCAGGCGCTGTTGGCCGCCGGCGTCAAGCCAGTCTGATTGGAGCGAATGAC
Organism: Serratia bockelmannii; assembly: GCF_008011855.1. Lineage (GTDB taxonomy): Bacteria > Pseudomonadota > Gammaproteobacteria > Enterobacterales > Enterobacteriaceae > Serratia > Serratia bockelmannii. The sequence goes on along the minus strand of NZ_VOUX01000033.1, from coordinate 192,333 downwards.
CGCGATGTCCAAGTTAAACCCGATTCTGGCTTCCTCGGCGCACAGCGCCGAGGCTTACCGCCAGGCGATCGCACAGAGCAGTGAAGCCGTCGTGCAGTGGCTGCAACAGCCCGAGATGTATCAGGGCAAAAGCGTTGCCGAACTGCGCGAGCGCATCCAGCTAGACTTTACCCCGCAAGGCCTGGGCAACCAGGCGGCGATCGAGCGCGCCATCGAGTACTTTTTGAAAGACAGCCTGTCGGTGCACCACCCGCAGTGCGTGGCGCACCTGCACTGCCCGAGCCTGGTGATTAGCCAGGCTGCCGAAGTGCTGATCAACGCCACCAACCAGAGCATGGACTCCTGGGATCAGAGCCCGTCGGCCACGCTGATCGAAATGAAATTGATCGAGTGGCTGCGCGCCCAGGTCGGTTACCCGTCCGGCGACGCCGGGGTGTTCACCAGCGGCGGCACCCAGAGCAACCTGATGGGGCTGATGCTGGCGCGCGACGCGTTCTTCGCGCGTCAGGGCCACTCCGTGCAGCAGGACGGTCTGGTGGGCGATCTGCGCAAGCTGAAGGTGTTCTGTTCTGAAAACGCCCACTTCTCGGTGCAGAAGAACATGGCGCTGATGGGCCTCGGCTATCAGTCCGTCACCCTGGTGAAAACCGATCGCTTCGCCCGCATGGACGTGAACGATCTGGCGGAAAAACTGGCGCAGGCCAAGGCCAACGGCGAGCAGGTGATGGCGATTGTCGCCACCGCCGGCACCACCGACGCCGGTGCCATTGACCCGCTGCGCGACATCGCGCGGCTGGCGGCGGAGCAGCAGATTTGGGTGCACGTGGATGCGGCCTGGGGCGGCGCGCTGCTGCTTTCCGAGCAGTACCGCGACTACCTGGACGGCCTGGAGCTGGTGGACTCCATCACCCTGGACTTCCATAAACAGTTCTTCCAGACCATCAGCTGCGGCGCCTTCTTGCTGAAAGACGAGCGCCACTACGAGCTGATGCGCTATCAGGCGGCCTACCTGAACTCCGAGTTCGACGAAGCGCAAGGCGTGCCGAACCTGGTGTCCAAGTCGCTGCAGACCACCCGCCGCTTCGATGCGTTGAAGCTGTGGATGGGGCTGGAAGCGCTCGGGCAGAAGCAATACGCCGAGATCATCGATCATGGCGTGACGCTGGCGCAACAGGTGGCGCGCTACATCGCCGATCAAGAAGCACTGGAACTGGTGATGCAGCCGCAGCTGGCCAGCGTGCTGTTCCGCTACCGTCCGGCGCAGCTGGCGGCGAACGGCGATGCGGCCGTCGCGCTGTTCAACCAGCGTATCGGTGACGCCCTGTTGGAATCGGGCCGCGCCAACGTCGGCGTGACCGAGTTCGATGGCGTGACCTGCCTGAAGATGACGCTGCTGAACCCGATCGTGACGCTGGAAGACATCAAGCTGTTGCTGGCGCTGGTCGAGAAAACCGCCCAGCAGCTGCCCGCGTAACCCTCTGCCACTGCGCATTAAAAGCCGATAACCCCAGGTTATCGGCTTTTTTATCGCGCTCACGCCGTGCGCGTATTCAATCCGTTGACATGTTTTCCCAGGATGTCGCTTGTAGGTCCAGATCGATTTCCAGCGTTTCCAAAAAGCGCGCCGTCATCATGTAGTGCCCAATCATTAATGCCAGTTCAGCCAGTTGAACCTCGTCATAATAGCGCCTGACCGCGTTAAATGTGTCGGCAGAGACCTTCACCTGCTTCACGCATTCATCGACAAAATGCAAGATGGCCGTCCCTCTGGCGTCGATGCCCACACCCTGCTCTATTTTCTCGATGTCGTCATCGCACCACCCCGCAAGGATCGCCAGCGGATAGTGTTGCATACGCTCATAAGCGCTGTGGCTTAACGCGCCAACCCTTAATATGATCATTTCCCGATCTTTATCACACAGTCGCCCGGCCGGAAAAGAAGCGCCCAGGGACAGATATCCCTGCGCCGAACGGCTGGTTTTCAACAGACCCAGCGTAAGATTGGCGGGAAAACGGGCATATTGCTGCTGCTGCTCAGCCGTTAATTCACTCACTGCCGGCAGTTTTATTCTGGCCATCGCTTATTCTCCCGCTTGAGCTTCGATAATTGCAACCGGCCGAGCCCAGCCGGCGGATGCCTTATAAACCTTCACCGGCAGACTGATCACGTTAAATCCACAGGGCGGCAGCAATTCAAGATTGCACAGTTTTTCAATCTGGCAATAAGGATATTGACTGCCGGCATAGTGCCCTTCCCAAATAAGCGAAATATCGCCGCTTTGTTCAAATTTGGTGCGCGTATGGCTGAATGGCGCGTCCCAGCTCCAGGCATCGGTGCCCACCACCCTGACGCCGCGTTCAGTAAGATACAGCGTCGCTTCACGGCCCATGCCGCAACCGCGATGAATAAAATCTTCGCTGCCGTAACGCCCGCCGGCCGCCGTGTTGACCAAGACAATATCGCCGGCGGCGATAGGATGGCCGATCCTCGCTAATTCACGCTCAATATCATGCGTAGTGGCCACATAACCGTCGGGAAAATGCCGGAAATCCAATTTGACGCCAGGGCCGATACACCATTCCAGCGGTATTTCATCAATGGTTTTTGACGCCGATCCGTCATCCATATGCGAATGGTAGTGATAAGGGGCGTCCATATGCGTTCCCGCGTGGGTGCTCATGCGGACAAATTCCACCGCCCAGCCCTCCTGACGCGGCAGCGCTAAGGGATCCAGGCCGGGAAATGATTCCGCCAGCTGCAACGCTCCGCGCTTGTTGTCAACATACTCGATTTCCGGCAGAAACCGCTCCGGATCGGAAGCGATCCCGCTCATCAGCGGCACCGAAAGATCAATGATTTTACCGTACATATTGTTACCTTTATCCAGGGGAATGACCTGCCCAGAGTAAGCTTTCCCCATAGAATAGAAATGCCGATTATCAGACAACTTATTGTTATAATAGGAAGACGCAGCCATGAACGGACAGGAAGGCATCATGAAACCGTCAGAATTGACCGGGGAAATCCCAATATCGATTTGGTTCAGAAATAAATCCTGGCCGGCAGGAACGCAATTCCCTTTACAGGCGTTGCCATGGGGCAAACTGATGTATTCCATGAAAGGGTTGGCGGAAATAAATATTGAGAACAATATTTATTTATCCACACCAGAATATGCCATTTGGCTCCCCGTTAATACCGAACATGAATCCGTAGCAAAGAGTGCAATTGACTATGTCATTCTTCATGTCAGCCCCTCGCTATGCCAATCCTTACCGAGCAGACCGCAAACCCTGCGGCTGAATAAGATCGTCAAAGCGGTGCTGGCCGATTTTTCAGAAAGGCTTATTGGCTATCCGCACACGCCTCAGGACCAGACGCTGGTTACCGCGTTGCTTGAGCAGCTGGCGCTGTCGGAGCGTTTTGACAGCTACCTGCCGCTCGGCAGCGATGACGTTGTCAAGATCATGACCGAAAAGATGAGCGCCGCGCCGCACGATCTCAACACCCTGACACAATGGTCGGGCATGCTGGGCTTGAGTGAGCGTACGCTGTCGCGGCGATTTCTCGCCGCTACCGGCATCTCTTTCAATGAATGGAAGCTGAGAAGCAAAACCCTCATGGCGATGACGCTGTTACAGGAAGGGAAAGCCGTCAAATATGTCGCCTCTACCCTGGGATATAACGATCCGTCCGCGTTTATCGCCATGTTCAGACGGCAAACGGGCCAGTCCCCCTCCGGTTTTTTAGCGGTAAGTCATGGCACAGCGAAAACAGGCTCAGGCATAATGCATGGCGACTGATGCAGCATTCGCACGCACAAACTGCATCGAACGCCTTCCCCCCTATTCAGCACGACAGGATGCGCACGCATGACCGACCCTGATTTCAACCTGCTGATCGCACTCGACGCGCTGCTGACGGCGGGCAGCGTTGCCGGCGCGGCGCGGCGTCTCGGTTTAAGCGCCTCGGCGATGAGCCGCACCCTCAGCCGGCTGCGCACGGCCACCGGTGATCCTCTGTTGGTGCGCGCCGGCCGTCATATGGTGCTGACGCCCTATGCCGAAACGCTGCGCGAGCGGGCGCGGCACGCGACGTTCGAAGCCCGCGCTGTGTTGCGTCCGGCGCAGGGAGCATTGGATCCCGCCGCGCTGGATCGTACCTTCACGCTGCGCGCCAATGACGGCTTCGTCGAGGCCTTCGGCCCGGCGCTGATCGCCGCCGCCGCCGAACAGGCGCCGCGGGTGCGGTTGCGCTTTGCGCCCAAGCCGGAGAAAAGCGACCGCCCCCTGCGTGAAGGTCTGGTCGATCTGGAGATCGGCGTATTGGGTGACATGGGCCCGGAAATCCGCCTGCAGGCGCTGTTCCGCGATCGCTTCGTTGGCGTGATGAGAACCGCACATCCGCTGGCGCAACAGCCAGAGATTGGCGTCGCCGACTACGCCGCCTGCGGCCACGTGGTGGCCTCGCGCAGCGGGCGCATTCTCGGGCCGGTAGATGCCGCGCTGGCGGAGCTGGGGCTGGCACGCCATATCGCCGCCGTGGTGCCAAGCTTTCCCGCCGCGCTGGCGGTGGCGCAAGCCTCGAACCTGTTGGCGTTGCTGCCCACCTCTTTCCTGCAGGCTCAACCTGCCGATGGCCCGCTGCGCGTCTTCGAGCTGCCGGTGAAAACGCCGCCCATTACCGTCTCGCAAATGTGGCACCCGCGCCTGGACGCCGAGGCGGATCACCGCTGGCTGCGGCAGTTGGTGTTGTCGGTTTGTCATTAAAGAAAAACGGAGTGACATCGTCACTCCATTCATAGCCGTAGGGTAAACAGCGAAGGTTTAAACAGATAATGGGAATTTCAGGAGGAATATCCCTGAAATCCCACGGGCAAGGAGCATTAGCTATCGCAACGGCCGCCCTTGGCAAGCTTTACCGCAGCTTTAGAAATAACACGTTTGCCTTCATCCTCTGTCGATTGACTCAGACCGGCACCGCCGACGAATACACCCATCTTAATATATTGTCTTACGAAGTAATTTTTCCCCGCTTCGGTATAAATGGAAAGATCGTTAGGAGAAAATTCAGATTCGGTAGAGATTTTATGCTGTTGTCCGCCGTCAACCTGGGTATAGAAAAACGTTTTATCCGCGGTCTCACCCACGCATTTGCCGTCAAGATAAACATCTTTCTTCAACGCCTTGCCGACAAAACTGTCACGATAAATATAGAGGCCCGCTTTGTTTTCATCCAACGCAGGGAAGCTTTTGGCATGCGCTGATTCTTGATCTGTTGCGAGAGGGATGCTTGCACACCCGCTTAATAATAATGCGCTCGCCAGTGAGGCGGAGAGGAGTAGTCTTTTGGTCATGATCAATCCTTCGGTATAAAAATGTAGCAAGGAACAACGCTTAATTCACTGTGAACATTTAATTATCACATTAAATATAACCAACAGTTATTATATTGATAGTGGTGAAATTCATTTTCAAACAGTGAGTTAGGGGGGCGGCGTGCCCAACACACAAGCGATAACGATATTGCCACAAATAAAATTTGATTCAAGAAATCAATATCTAAAATATTACAGAACCATCAATTTTATTGGCATAATCAACGCTGATCCACACGTTTAAATTACCTTGACCGCTGGCTGAAAATAATTTCGGTCAGGTTAATCTCCGTATGTTCACTGCATTCGAATCTCCCCATCGAGCGAGGGTTGTTCCCCCTCGCTCGATGGGAGAACATAGCGTTCACGATGCCTGACTCAGTGAAACGCCCATGACGCTTCCCCCTCTCTGGCCGGTCTTCGACGGCCATAACGACCTGCTGCTCAATCTGTGGCTGCAGCATGACGACGATCCGGTCGCCGCCTTTTATTCCCGCGTCACGCCGGGCCACCTCGATTTCTCCCGCATGCGGCGCGGCGGATTTTTCGGCGGGCTGTTCGCGGTATTTATTCCTCCGGTCAGCTATATCGCCCAGATGCGTAATCAAACGCAGGACGAGGCGCAGGCCGCCTTCGATCCGCTGGCGATCGCCGAACGGCAGATCGCCATCCTGCAGCAGCTGGAACAGGCTTCTCAGGGGCAGCTGCGCATCTGTCGCACCGCCACCGAAATAGAACAGTGCCGCCTCAACCGGCAAATCGCCGCGGTGCTGCATATCGAAGGCGCCGGCATGATCGATGCAGAACTGACGCAGTTGGAGGCCTTCTACCGGCTGGGCGTGCGCAGCATCGGGCCATTCTGGAATCTGCCAAACGCCTTTGGTACCGGCGTCAGCGGGTCGTTCCCCGGCTCACCTGATACCGGCCCCGGCCTGACGCCGGCCGGCGAGGCGCTGATCCGTGCCTGCAATCAGCGCCGCATCATGATAGACGTCTCGCACATGAACGAGAAAGCCTTCTGGCAAACCGCCGCGTTGAGCACCGCACCGCTGGTCGCTACCCACTCCAATGCCCATGCCCTCTGCCCGCAGCCACGCAACCTGACCGACGCGCAGCTGGACGCCATCGCCCAGAGCGGCGGGATGGTCGGCGTCAATTTCGGCACCGCCTTCCTGCGGGCGGACGGTAAACGTGACAGTGCAACGACCGGCTTAACAGAAATTGTTAAACACGTTGAGTATTTGATCGCTAAACTTGGTGAAGATCGCGTGGGGTTTGGCTCTGATTTTGACGGGGTCAACGTACCGCAACCGTTGGAGGACGCCGCAGGCCTGCCGCGCCTGACGCAAGCGCTGGCGCAGGCCGGGTTCGATAACCGGCTGCTGGAGAAGCTGACCTGGCGCAACTGGCTGAACGTGCTCGCCGCCACCTGGGGTGAATAACCCGGTTACGCTTTAAAGGTTGCGATCTCCGTCACATTTCGCCAACATTGTGCCGGCCGAATGCGAACGTTTCTCATTGGGTTCGACATATTACGATGCATGCTAAGGAGCACCGCTATGACTACCTGGACTAAACCTGAGTTTGTTGACTTGCGTCTGGGGCTGGAAGTAACGCTGTACATTTCCAACCGTTAATCGCCCGTCTGCCCGCCCTTCGCGCGGGCATTTCTTTCCCTCTCTTTCTGGTTTAGACATGCAGATAAAAGTTCTCGGCTCGGCGGCGGGCGGCGGCTTTCCCCAGTGGAATTGCAACTGCGACAACTGTCGGGGCGTTCGCGACCACAGCATCAGCGCCACGCGCCGCACGCAGTCTTCCATCGCTATCAGCGACGACGGTAAAAACTGGGTGCTGTGCAACGTTTCCCCGGACATTTGCCATCAACTGTTGGCCTCGCCCGCATTGAATAACCCCGACGTGCTGCGTGGCACCGGCATCGGCGCGATCGTGCTGACCGACAGCCAGATCGATCACAGCGCGGGCTTACTCAATTTGCGTGAGGGCTGTCCGCACCAGGTCTGGTGCACGCCTGAAGTACATGACGATCTCAGCACCGGCTTCCCGGTGTTTCCCATGCTCTCCCACTGGAACGGCGGGCTGATTCACCACCCGGTGACGCCCGGCGAACCGTTCCACACGGCGGTCTGTCCGACCGTGCGCTTTACCGCCATTCCGCTGCTCAGCAACGCGCCGCCCTATTCGCCGTACCGCGATCGTCCGCTGCCGGGCCACAACGTGGCGCTGTTTATCGAAGATACCGCACGCGGGGTCGGGCTGCTGTACGCACCGGGCCTGGGTGAGCCGGACGAGGCGCTGATGCCGTGGCTGCGCCGCGCGGACTGCCTGCTGATCGACGGCACGCTGTGGCGCGACAACGAGCTGGCCAACGCCGGCGTGGGCCGCAATACCGGCAAGGACATGGGGCATCTGGCGCTGGCGGAAGAACATGGGCTGGCGGCCCTGCTCGCCACCTTGCCCGCCAGGCGCAAAATCCTGATCCACATTAACAATACCAACCCTATCCTCAATGAAGACTCGGTAGAGCGACAAAGCCTGACCGCCGCCGGCATTGAAGTGAGCTGGGACGGCATGAATATCGAACTGTAGGGAACCGCCATGACGCAACCACTCCCCCTTGACCCACAGGCGTTTGAAGCGGCGCTGCGCGCCAAAGGCGCTTATTACCATATCCACCACCCGTACCACATCGCGATGCACAACGGCGAAGCGACCCGCGAGCAGATCCAGGGCTGGGTGGCCAACCGGTTCTACTACCAGACCAGCATTCCGATTAAGGATGCGGCGATCATGGCCAACTGCCCGCAGCCGGAAACACGCCGCAAATGGGTGCAGCGCATTCTGGATCACGACGGTTACGGCGGCAGCGAAGGCGGCATCGAGGCCTGGCTGCGCCTGGGCGAAGCCGTTGGGCTGCAGCGCGACACTTTGCTCTCTGAAGAGCGGGTACTGCCGGGCGTGCGCTTCGCGGTGGACGCCTATGTCAATTTCGCGCGCCGCGCTTGCTGGCAGGAAGCGGCCTGCAGCTCGCTGACCGAACTGTTCGCGCCGCAAATTCACCAATCGCGCCTCGACAGCTGGCCGCAGCACTACCCGTGGATCGACGCCGCCGGCTACGACTATTTCCGCAGCCGCCTCGGCCAGGCCAACCGCGATGTGGAACACGGCCTGGCGCTGGCGCTGGACTATTGCGACACCGTTGAAAAGCAGCAGCGCATGCTGGAGATCCTGCAGTTCAAGCTGGACATTCTGTGGAGCATGCTGGACGCCATGAGCATGGCCTACACCCTGAACCGCCCACCTTACCACAGCGTGACCGCCGCGCGGGTATGGCACAACCAGAGGCTGGTGTAATGACGCTGAACCCTGAACACACCCCAGTCTTCCGCCGCGGTTACCGCCTGCAATGGGAGCAGGTGCAAAACAGCCATGTGATCCTCTACCCGGAAGGCATGGCCAAGCTGAACGACAGCGCCGCCGCCATTTTGCAACTGGTCGACGGCCACACTACGCTGAACGGCATCATCGCCCAGTTGAACGCCCGCTTCCCCGGCGCCGAAGGGTTAGCGGACGACGTGCTGGAATTTTTCCAGCGCGCCTACGAACAAAAATGGGTGACCTTCCGTGACTGAACCACGTGCGCCGGCGGTGAATCCGCCGCTCTGGCTGCTGGCGGAGCTGACCTACCGCTGCCCGCTGCAGTGCCCCTATTGCTCTAACCCGCTCGATTTTGCCACGCAGGAAAAAGAGCTGACCACCGCGCAGTGGATCGAGGTGTTTCGCCAAGCGCGGGCGATGGGCAGCGTGCAGCTCGGCTTCTCCGGCGGCGAGCCGCTGGTGCGTAAAGACCTGCCCGAGCTGATCGCCGCCGCCCGCGATCTCGGGTTTTACACCAACCTGATCACCTCCGGCATCGGCCTGACCGAGAAAAAGCTGCAGACCTTCGCCGACGCCGGGCTGGATCACATTCAGATCAGTTTTCAGGCCAGCGATGAAACGTTGAACGCCGCGCTGGCGGGCTCCGCCAAAGCATTTCAGCAGAAGTTGACCATGGCCAAGGCGGTCAAGGCGCTCGGCTATCCGATGGTGCTCAACTTCGTGCTGCATCGCCATAATATCGGCCAGATCGACCGCATTATCGAACTGGCGATCCAGCTGGACGCCGACGACGTCGAGCTGGCGACCTGCCAGTTCTACGGCTGGGCGCACCTGAACCGTGAAGGCCTGCTGCCGACCCGCGAACAGATCGCCGATGCGGAAACCGTGGTGAAACGCTACCGCGAACGCATGGCCGCCGACGGCAAGCTGGCCAACCTGCTGTTCGTCACGCCGGACTACTACGAGGAGCGCCCCAAAGGCTGCATGGGTGGCTGGGGCGCCATCTTCATGAGCGTGACGCCGGAAGGCATGGCGTTACCCTGTCACAGCGCCCGTCAGTTACCGATCGCCTTCCCGTCGGTGCTGGAGCACGATCTGCAGCATATCTGGTACCACTCGTTCGGTTTTAACCGCTATCGCGGCTATGACTGGATGCCGGAGCCCTGCCGTTCCTGCTCGGAGAAAGAGCAAGACTACGGCGGCTGCCGCTGTCAGGCGTTCATGCTAACCGGCAACGCCGACAACGCCGACCCGGTGTGCGGCAAATCGCCGCACCACGGCACCATTCTGGCGGCGCGGGAAGCGGCGAACCGTTCGCAGATCGGTATCGATCAGCTGCGTTTTCGCAATCAGACCAACTCCCGTCTGATCTTCAAGGGTTGACGATGGCACTCGCCGGCGCCTCTTGGCAGCTCGAGAACGGTTTGGCCGTCAAGGCGATAAGCGACCCTGCTGTCGGCTGCGCCGCCGCGCTGGTGCGCATTGAGGCGGGCAGTTTTCAGGCGCCCGTCGCCTGGCCGGGCCTGGCGCACCTGCTGGAGCATATGTTGTTTCGCGGCAGCGCGAACTTCAGCGCGCAAGAGGGCCTGATGAGCTGGGTACCGTCGGTCACTGGCCGACTGAACGCCACCACCCAGGCTACGCAAACCGCGTTTTTCTTCGAGGTGGGCACCGAACATTTGGCGCAGGGGTTGGCGCGGCTAAGCGATATGCTCGCCGCCCCACAGCTGGCGACCGAGGCGATTGAGCAGGAGATCGAGGTCATCGACGCCGAATACCGCCTGCTGCGCGCCGAGGTAGAAACCCGCTGCGAAGCGGCGCAGCGGCAGATGTTCGGCGGCCTTGGTGCAATGCATCGCTTTCATATCGGCAGCCGCGCCGCTTTCGGCAACGACATTTCCGCGTTGCAGCAGGCGCTGCGGCAGTTTCACCAGTGCTATTTTCGCGCGCCAAACATGACGCTGTGGCTGCAAGGCCCGCAATCGCTGGCGCAGCTGCATGCGCTGGCACAGCGCTACGGCAGCCGCTTGCCATCGGGCAGCGCCATACCGCACGAAGCCTCACCGTCGCTGACCGCCGCGAAAGATTACACCCTGTCTCTTCCCGGCACGCCGCAGCTGAGGCTGGTGTTTGCCCTGTCGCGTTCCCATTCACGCGGTTGGCTGCGGCGGCTGGAGCGCCTGCTGTTGGACGAAGCCCCCGGCGGGCTGCTGGCGCGGCTGCGCGCTCAGGCGTGGTGTGACGCCGTTCGGCTGGATTATTCGCGCTGCAGTGAGAACAACGCCCTGCTGAGTTTTATCTTTACCGTTAATCACGGTTCAGCCGCTGAAGCTGCCCACATCGAAAGCGCCCTGCTGGCGTGGCTACAGGCGCTGCAGGTGCTGACACCGGCTCAGCTTGCGCATTACGAGCGGCTGGCAAATCGCGATTTCCACCGTTTGGCGCCGCTCGATCAGCTGCGGGCCAGAGCGCTTGGGCTACCGCCGGTGAAGTCGAACGACGATTGGCCGCGGCATATTGCGGCGCTGATTAGCGCGCCGCGCCGTCGCCTGGCCGTGCGGCCTGATGGCCACGGCGAAACCCGTGAAATTCAAGGGCTGCCGCTGGCGCTTGGCCTCTTCGCCAGCGCCGCGCTGACGTCTGCCGCGGAACCTTTCCGCTTTTTCGCCACCTCGGCGGCGCTGCTTAGTCCGACCTTGCCTTCCGGCCTGGCGCCGCTGCGGCATCTGCTCCCCGGCGAAGCGCAGCCTGTGCTGCTGCTGCGGCCGGCGCCGTCGAGCCGCTTCAGCGATGGACAGGCCTACGGCTTACAGGCGGCGCTGCGCACCGGGGCGGCAGAACTGGCGCATCGGGAGGGACATTTGAGCTTCGAGCGCCATCAGGGCGTGTGGCTGCTGCAACTGGCGGGCAGCCACGCGCTGATCTGCCACGGGCTGAGTGAGGTGAACCGAGCGCTGGCGGTGTTGCCGCCGACCGTTCTCAGCGAAGCGGCGAGAAACCTGCGCCATACGCAGCTGAAAGAACAAAGCGATATCGCCATTCGCCGCCTGTTAGCTCAATTGCCGGCGGCGCTCAGTGCGCCAACCGAAGCAGCACAATGGCATGCCACCTTGATCGGCGGCGATGGCGAGTTAAAACGGCAGCTGTCGCACCTGCTGTACGACTTCCCCTATTTCGTGGCCGCGGAGCCGCCGCTGCCGACACATCAACATCATTGCCCCATCACGCTGACGGAAAGCGGCGCCGAAAGTGCCTTACTGCAGTTTTACCCGCTGCAAAACGATGAAGCCGAAGGCCGTTGGGCGCTGCGCGTGCTGGCCCAGCTTTACGCGCCGCGCTATTTTCAGCGGCTGCGCGTGGAACGCAACGTGGGTTACGTGGTGCAATGCGCCTTCCACCGCTGCGCCGATGCCGAAGGCCTGCTGTTCGCGCTGCAATCCCCGACGTTCACCGTTGAACAGCTGAGGCAGTTAACCGACGAATTCTTATTGCAGATGCGTCATGAGTTGCCGCACGTTAGCTCGGGTGAACTGGCGCAAATACAACAGGCGACGCAACAAAACTTGCAGCGCCTCAGCATCGAATCGTTGCAGCGCGCCCGAGAAATTGCGTTGGAAAATCGCGTGGCCATGGCTGACGCGGCGCCAGTCACGCTGACCCAACTGTTGCACTGGCAGCAGCGGCTTTTCCAGGGCGATGACATTTAAAGCTGCACTGCCCAGTTAGCCCGTCGTGAACAACACAATGGGTATGCGATACCGGTCAGCACCATGCTGATCACCCAGGAAATGTCTGCGCCCGGGATCAGATTGGCGTAAGGGCCGGAGAAGAACGCGTTCTCAACAAAAGGCACCTGCACCGCAATACCGCCGAAATAAACGCCGAGCGCGCGGGTGTTAAGCAGGCCATAGCGCCCGCCGTCGGCGCTGAAAATGGCCGAAATGTCATAGCGTTGGCGGTTAAGCAGGTAAAAATCGATCAGGTTGATCATGCACCACGGGATCAGCACCGAGATCAAGGCAAAGATCAGGTTCAGGAACAGATGTACAAAGTTGGCCGAGGCGACCAACGCCACCCATACCGATCCCAGCAGAATCAATGTCGAGAACAGCGTACGTATACGCGCATTCGGCATCCACTGCGGCAAGAAGGTTTGTACGGCGGTAATCAACGAGAGCACCGCACCGTACAAATTCATCGAGTTATGGCAGATGATGTTGATCAGAAACAGCACCATCAGCACCGGCCCCAACCCTCCCGTCGCCTGACGCACCGCCTCCATGACATCATCGCTGCCGGCGACCAGATTGACCGCCACCATGCCGAACACAAAGGCCAAAATGGTGCCGCTGCAGGCGCCGAAGTAGGTATACAGGAACGGTTTGGCAATGCCGACTTCCGCCGGCAGGTAGCGCGAATAGTCTGACGTGTAGGGCGAGAAGCTGATTTGCCAGACGGCGCCGATGCAGAACGTGGCGAACCAACCGGCAATGCTGAACGATCCCCGCAGCCAAAAATCCGCCGGCAGCGGTTGAGAAAACATCAATACCAGCCCGAGGATCAACGCGCTGCCCATCACCCAGGCGCCGATTTTGTTGATCTTATGGATGAAACGGTAGCCCACCACCCCGATCAGCGTCGCCAGCACCGCGCCAATCACCGTCGCCGCGCCCATGTTCAATGACGGGATGACGTTATGGATGACCTTGCCCGAGAGCGTGATGTTAGAAATGAAGAATCCCAGATAGATCACCGTGGCGAACACGATCACCAACAGCGACCCATAGCGGCCGAACTGCGCCCGACTCTGCACCATTTGCGGTATCCCGACCTGCGGCCCCTGGGCCGAGGTCAGCGCCAGAAAAATGCCGCCGAACAGGTGGCCGGCGATAATCGCGCTCAGCGCCGAGAGAATATCGAGATGAAACGTCTGCGTGGAGATGGCCCCGGTCACGACCGCCAGCGGCGCAATGTTGGTGCAAAACCACAGGGTGAACAGGCTGCGGGCATGGCCATGACGCTCCCCGGCGGGAACAAAATCGATCGACTTGTCTTCAATAAACGCGGTCTGCTCTGGCTGAGAATTCATATATCCCCCGGTTAACCTGGATTATTATTTTTTACAGCGTGTAGGGTGCCAATACGTCGAAAAAAGCGTGCGTTTGCCCCGGCGACATTGCGGTCGCCGGTTTCAACGCGATGAAAACTGGGTTGCCGGCGCGATCCGAGATCGCGCCTGATTGCGCTGGCTCAGCGCATGACGAAGGGATCGTCTATCGGATCGTCACTGGTGCGCAGCCATACCGTCTTGCTGGTGGTGTATTCCAGCGCGGCGTCAATCCCGCCCTCGCGGCCAAACCCCGACTTGCCGTAACCGCCGAACGGCGCCAGCGGCGATACCGCTCGATAGGTATTGAGCCACACCACGCCCACCCGCAGGCGACGGGTCACCCGGTGCGCGCGCGTCAGATTCTGCGTGAAAATACCGGCCGCCAGGCCATAGGCAGAATCATTGGCGAGCTGAATGGCTTCCGCTTCGTCCCTGAAGGTCAACACCGACAGCACCGGGCCGAACAGCTCTTGCTTCACGCACTCGGCGTCGGGTTGCGCGCTGCAATCGACGATCGTCGGCGGGTAGTAAAAGCCTGGTGAAGCGATCGCCGCATGGCCAATCACCAGTTTCGCCCCCTGCTCCAGCGAGCGGCTGACGATGGCGGCGATCCGCTCTTGCTGCTGCCGGGTGCAAAGCGGCCCGAACTGAGTGTCTGGGCGATCCGGCGGCCCGATGCGAATGCTGCGTATCTTCTCCGTCAGCCGGGCCAAAAACGCGTCTTTGATGCTTTCCGCCACCAGCAGCCGCGAACCGGCCACGCAGCTCTGGCCCGACGCAGCGAAAATAGCCGCCACCTGCGCATTCGCCGCGCTGGTCAGATCCGCGTCGTCGAAGACGATAAACGGCGATTTCCCGCCCAGCTCCAGCGAGGTGCTGGCGAGATTTTCCGCACTGCCGCGAACGATGTGCTTCGCGGTTTCCGCGCCGCCGGTAAAAGCGATGTGGTCTACCTGCGGATGCGCCGTCAGCACCGCGCCGCAGTCGGCGGCAAATCCGGTGATCACATTGCACACGCCGCGTGGAAAGCCGGCCTCGTCTATCAGTTTGGCGAACGCCAGCAGTGGCACAGGCGCAGTTTCCGCCGCCTTGACCACCAGCGTGCAGCCGGCGGCGATCGCCGGGCCGATTTTCACCGCCGCGAGAAACAGCTGGCTGTTCCAGGGCACGATCGCCGCCACCACCCCAATAGGTTCGCGTCGAACCCAGGTTTCCATGTCGGGTTTGTCGATCGCCAGCACGCTGCCTTCCATCTTGTCGGCCAGGCCGGCGTAGTACCGGTAGTACTCCGCCACATAGGCGATCTGCGCCCGGGTTTCCCGGATGATCTTGCCGGTATCCAGCGTCTCCAGCCGCGCCAGCTCGGGGGCGTGCTGCTCAAGCAAGTCGGCCAGCCGCAATAACAGCTTGCCGCGCGCGCCGGCGGTCATGTCGCGCCATTCGGCCCCCTGAAATGCCCGGTGCGCCGCCGCAACGGCGCGATCCACATCCTGGGTGCGCGCTTCCGCCACCTGCGCCCAGGGTTCACCGGTCGCCGGATTGAGCGAGGCGAAGGTCGCCGATCCGCCATCAAATCGGCCATCAATGTAAAGTTCGAACGACTCCATTAGCGCCTCCGTCAGTGAAATTCCGGCATCACGCAGCGAATGAACCGCTCCAGAGAGGCCTTTTTACGCGCAAAGCTCATGCCGCTGTCAATCCACAACGCAAACTCGTCATAACCCAGCGCCTCATATTTTTTCAGTCGCGTAATGACCTCATTGGCGGTGCCGATAGCCAGGTTGCTACGCATCATGTCGGCGGAGTAATAGGTATTGGCGGCAATCTCCTCGTCGCTGAGCGGCTGAATCAACCCTTTTTGAACCGGACGTTGATTCTTGAACCAGGCGCCGAAGTAGTGGTAGAAACGGTTGAGTTCTTCCGCCGCCAGACGGGCGTCCGTCTCGTCTTCCGCCACGTAGCCATGCTGCAACAGCATGATCTTCAGCGGCTGCTCGGCGGCGAAACGCGCGCGAGCCTCGTTGAAACAGGTTACCAGCCTTACGATCTCCTCTTCCCCCTGATGCAGCGGCGTAACCTGAACGTTGCAGCCGTTTTGCACCGCAAATTCGTGACTGTTGGGATCGCGCGCCGCTACCCAAATCGGCGGATGCGGCTGCTGTTTCGGCAGCGGCGAAGAGGTGGTCGCCGGGAACGACCAGTATTCCCCCTGATGGGCATAGTCGCCCTGCCACAGTTTTTTCACCGCCGGGATCAGCTCGCGCATGCGCTGCCCGGCATCCCAGGCGGTTAAACCGGGCATCAGCCGTTCGTATTCATAGGAATAGGCGCCGCGCGCGATACCCAGCTCCAGCCTGCCGCCGGTGATGATATCGGTCATCGCCGCCTCGCCCGCCAGACGGATCGGGTGATTGAATGGCGCAATGATGGTGCCGGTGCCGAGCCGCACCCTGGACGTGCGCCGGGCGATATCCGCCAGATTGATGAACGGATTCGGCGCGATGGTGAAATTCATGCCGTGGTGCTCACCGGTCCAGATGGCGTGCATGCCACCACGATCGGCGATTTCACACAGTTCGATCATCTCCTGGTATAGCTTTTCCTGGGATTCTTCGGGTAACGTTCGTTCCATATGCACGAATAAAGACAGTTTCATTACACTCTCCCGCTTAGCTTCAACCGGCGAATTGCTTGATGGCACCGCTGTGCTCATCGCCATAATAGATACCGTAATTCCCCACGGCGTTTTCTTTGACGAACCGGCCCATCATCGACCGCAGCGCCGGATCCTTGATCGGCAACCGTGCCAGCGTCGGCATGTCGAACCATTCCGCCGTGCTCAGCTGCGGCGTCAGGCTGCCGGCGTCGGTCGGCAGCGCGCACAGAAAAACGATGTGTTGCTGGTTCTTCTGCCGGTCGTCGTAGACGGAATAGACGAAACCCGGATGGGCATTGATGCCCAACTGCTGCAGTAAATCCCCCAACGT
This sequence comes from Serratia bockelmannii, assembly GCF_008011855.1. Taxonomy (GTDB): domain Bacteria; phylum Pseudomonadota; class Gammaproteobacteria; order Enterobacterales; family Enterobacteriaceae; genus Serratia; species Serratia bockelmannii. Next base: position 175,462 of record NZ_VOUX01000033.1, on the reverse strand, counting down.
TTCGCTGACGCTGCGTTTCTCCACCGGGCTGGACGGCAGCTGATAGCCGCCGTCGTTTTGCCGCACCATCACGGCGTGCCCCTCAAACTCGATCAGCGCGCTCACCACCACCTGCGGCCCGCCAATCAGCGACTGCGCGTTTTGATAAGGCGTGAAGTATGCACCGCGGTAATACCCCAGACCGGCGGTCGCGTTGGACTCGAACCCCTCTACTTTGCCGATCAGAATGGCATGGTCGCCGGCGTCCACCACCTGATGCAGCGCGCAGTCGAACCACGCCGAACTGTTATCGATAAGCGGCACCCGTGACGCGCTCCAGCGCCAATCGATCAGCGCAAAGCGGTCTTCGTTCTTTTGCGCAAAAATGGTTGAAGCCTCTTTTTGCCGTTCCGCCAGAATATTGATGGCGAAATGGCTGCACTGGGTAAAGTGCTCCAAGTTCGCCGAACGCTTATCGATGCTCACCAACAGCAGCGCCGGATCCAGCGAGACCGACGAAAACGAATTGGCGGTGAAGCCAATCGGCCGCCCGTGCTTGTCCACCGAAGTCACAATGGTGACGCCGGTCATAAAGGCGCCGAAAGCGTCGCGCAACTGCCTGCGTTTATCCGCGTCCATTAGCCGCTCCTAAAGTCAAAGGTTGCTCTGCGGTCAGAAAATCGAGCATCAGCGCGTTGACGCGTTGCGCATCGGTCAGGCTGACCATGTGTTTGGCGTTCTCAATGATCACTGCGCGCCCGTTTGGGGCGGCCTGCGCCATTTGCCGCGCCATCTCAGGGCTGGAGTTGGCGTCGTGCTCGCCGGTCAGCACCAATACCGGGCAGCGGATAAGGTGCCAACGCTGGGCATACACCCGATCGCCGGTTGCAAATGCCTGATACGCGCGGGCATAGCCCGCAACGTCCACCTGTTGCAACCAGCCGCCCACCTGCCGGCGCAGATGCTGTTCGACAGGATCGGCGCCGAACCACCGGCTCAGCGGCGAGTCGAGCTGTGTCTGGCCGTTGGCCAACGCGCTGGCGCGTTGCGCGACCGCGGCGCTGGCTTGGGCCGTACGCTGGAACACGCCGCTCATCACCACGGCACGATTAACCCGCTCCGGATAATCGATCGCCAAACCGGCCGTGATCAAGGCTCCCATCGAGTGCCCCGCCACCGCAACGCTCGGCGCATCCAGGGTGTTTAAGAAAGCCGCCATCCAGCGCACGTAATCCTCCAGCGTCGCGGCGTGGGAGAAGCCTTCGCTTTCGCCGTGGCCCGGCATATCGACGGCGATAACCCGAAAGCGCGCGCTGAGCGCATCGAGCTGGGGATACCAGACCTCCGCATTCATGCCTACGCCGTGGATCAACACCAGCGGCTCGCCACGCCCGGCCTCCAGATACCCCACCCGCAGAGCGGGCTCAGACAGCTGCCGGATTGTTCTGATCATGGCCCAACTCTTTCAGATCCAAATAACGGTTTCCGATACGGTGATGCGGCCGCCCCCCCAGCGCCGCGCCCAGTGCAATGACGATTTCGTCGTCGAAAGGCGCGTCGTTGATGTTGAACTGGAATGTCAGGTAGTGCTCACGGCTGCCTTCGTCGTTTTTCCCCATCATCGGGATCAGAATCGGCGCGTTGGCCGGCCCACGGGTATTGTTGAACGCCAGATAGCTTTTGCCGTTGACCGCCGAGCGGTAGTGGTTGCCAAAATGCAGCGTGTGGATCAGCGCCGAGGCGTGTTCCAACTCGCCGCCCAGCCCCACCACCGCGCTTTTGCCGAAGGCTTCCACCCGCTCGCCGGAACCGGCCTCCTTGAGGATCAAACCGGTCAGCAGCTCACCCAGCACCGGCGCCATTTCTCGAATCTTTGGCGCCAGATCCTCGACAAAGCCTTGTCTGGCCCAGGGGTTTTTGATGACCGCCGCAGCGGCGATCATCACCAGCGGTTTGCCCGCCGATTTGCCGCCGTCGGTGTAGATCGTTTCGGTAGAGACCAGGGTCTTGCGAATGTCTTGATGCATAAGGGACCTCGAAAAGTAAATCGAATGTTAACCATGTGTCACGATTCGAGGGTATAGCATCGGGCAGATTGGCATGTCAAAATTTGGTATACCATAATACGGTATTCTTATTTTACGATGAGACGGCAAAAATAAATTGAAAATAACACTTATTAATCAATGCATTAATAAACTCGATTGGGCTTTGACTGGGGGCAAAACGCCGGCCATGACCGCCCCCACTCGGCAACCTGTGCCGATGCCGAACCCGTTGAGCCAGCGGGTATCGGCAACGAAAAGCGTTTTTTTTAGGCTATCTTTCGATTTTGTGAGCTGCTGCAACATTCACCGTTTTGGCGATGCGGCGCGAAATCGGCCGCCGTTGCTTTGCGGGTTGGAAAGATGTTAATAGTACCGGGCAAACGGGAATTCGCGTCGTTATCCGGATTAATGATGATCCACAAAAAATAGAGACAATTATGGTTCAGGCATCATTGAAGATTGAGAATGCACCGGTCACCTTGCGCGAATTGGCATTGGCGAAAATTAGGCAGGCGATTATCTCAGGGTATTTTCAGGCCGGCGATCGTTTGGTGGAACGCAGCCTGTGCGAGGAGCTGGGCGTCAGCCGCAGCGTAGTGCGTGAGGTGATCCGTTATCTCGAAGCGGAGGGACTCATTGAGACGCTCGGTAAGAAAGGGCCGATTGTCGCTATTTTAACCTGGGACATTGCCGAGCAGATTTATACTATTCGTCTGCTGCTTGAACAGGATGCCGCTCACGACTGCGCCTTGAACGCTGGGCCGGAAGATAAAAAGAAACTGCATGAAAAATTAATTGCAATTAATCAGGCTTCGGCCGGGCAGGACGATATTCAGCGCGTTGAAGCGTCGCAGGCTTTTTATGAAACCATTTTCCAGGTGGCCCATCACGCCATCGCCTGGGAAATCGTTCAACGCCTGAATAGCCGCATCAGTCGCCTGCGTGCCCTGACCCTGAAAACCCCGGAGCGTCAGCTGGCCGGTTTCGAGCGCATGACGCGGATCTATCACGCCATCGAGCAAAACAACCCGACGCAGGCCAGGCAAGAGGTCATCGAACATCTGACCGAGGCTGCCGCACTGGCCAAGCGCATTCTGCAGCAGGAGTCCTGAAATGCCCGCGTATTGGATTGCCCATGTCACCGTAAGAGATCCGCAGCAATATCAGCATTATATGGATTTGGCGCCCCAGGCGTTTCGCCAGTTCAACGCCCGTTTTCTCGCCCGCGGCGAACAGGCGCAAACGCTGGAAGGCCCGGCGTTCATAAAGCATGTGCTGATCGAATTCGACGACTACGCTACCGCGTTGGCCTGCTACCATTCACCGGCCTATCAATTGGCAAAACAACAGCGGCGCCACGTGGCGGAAGCCATGATTACCATCGTCGACGGCTTGCCGCCCGCGCAATAAAAAACCCCCATCGTCACGATGAGGGCTGAATAAAGCGAAGCACGCTAACCGCGATCAGAAGCGCCAGGTCAGACCGGCGTTGACGCTGTTATCCTGGTGGTTGGACGACAGCTGCCCGCCGTAGCCAAGGGACAGGACGGCGTTTTTGTTAATCGACACATCGACGCCCGCTTTCAGAATCGCGCCATCGCGGGAAACCGGCACGCTGTTTACGTCGAACGCCGCATCAGTGCGTTTGAACATCAGCTGCGTTTTGCGTTCCAGCTTGCCGTATTGATGCTGCCAACCCAGCTCGCCGCGTAGCGCGATCGCCACACTGTCGGTTTGCCACTCGGTGTCGGCGCGGAGACCCAGCGTCGAGGCGGTGGCGGACTGACTTTGTTTGTCGCCGCGCAGTGCCGCTGCCCCGCCTTGCTCGTTGATCTCCTCGTTACGGTAATGGGTATACGCCAGGTTGGCGAACGGCTCAAGGTTGACCGCATCGCTCGACCAATCGTAGCCGCTTTCGATGAACAGCTGACCGGTACGCGCGTTATACTTGGCCTTCTCGCGATCCGACTGCGCGCCGTAGTTCACCGAGCGCGAGGTGTCGATGCGATGCCAGGTATAGGTGCCGCCTGCTCGCAGGGCCAACGCGCCGAAGCGTTTGTCGCCGTACAGCCCCAGATGGTAGTTGTCGCTGTGGGCATCTGACTGATAACCGCCATCCAGCGAAGTGCGGGTATACCCGGTCATCACCCCAAGCCGGCCGTCGTCAAACAGTTCGCTGTCCAGACCTAACAGTACGCCATAGGTAGAGGTCTGGTAGCCGGTGGCGTTGTCGTTGCCGGAAGCATGCCCCCAGTTGCCCAGCAGTTTCGCCCAGGCCCCATTATCATCCGCCTTGATATCGGAAGCGATACGGCGGCCTTCCGCCTGGCGCAAGCGCTCGGTGGCGGCATCGCGTAGGTAACGGCTTTCGTTAATCTGGGCGGAAGCCATATCCGCGTGGATCTGGCCGGACAGTTGACGGGTCGCCTGTTGCAGCTCTCTGGCCGACGTGAAGCCGAGGAAGCTTTCATACACCGGATGGCCGGTTACGACGCCCGCATCTTCGGTAGCGGCTTGCGCTTTGCCTTCATCACCTTGCAGTGCGCTTAGCGCCTCAGCGGTAGGGGCAGCCACGCTGCGCTTCACCGTTTCCGTGACTGGTTCCGTCGCGTTGAGCGTCTCCACCGCACGAGCTACCGCTTTCTCGTTCTCAGTGCTGGCCAGGCTGTCAAAGCTGGCGTCGGTGCGCGTGATGCCAAGGCCGACGTCATTGCCCTGATAATCCAGCGCGACTTTAACAAACGGATACGATGGGTTGGCGTTTTCGAACCGGCCGTTGACGCCGTCCGTCGTGGTCAGGATGGTGTACTTGTTGCCCAGCAGACTCTGCGCCTCATTCTGCGACAGCAGGTTTTGGCTGCGCTCCAGGCTGACATTCACACTGCCGCCGTTGAGGAAAGCGCGCCGCGCGGCGATCTTATCGCTGCGGCCATTGTCCGCCACTTCCACGTTATACTGCGAACCGCGATCAAAAATGGCGTCGTGCAACACATGCAGCGTGCCGATGCCGTTACCCGGCGCGACGCTGCCGCCCCGAACCGCTCTGAAGGCGCCTACGGTACCCTCACCGGACAACGTGCCGCTATTTTCGATATAGACGTTGGAGGCCACCGAACCGTTGATCGCCAACACGCCCTGTTTCACCCAGGTATCACCGCGATAGGTGTTATTACCCAACAACGCCAGCGTACCGGCGCCCGTTTTGGTCAAGCCGCCGTGCCCGCTGATGTCGTTACTCCACGAATCGAAGTCGCATTCGCTCGACGTGCAGCGCCGCTCAACAGAGGTACCGGGTTCGACGATATTTCCCAGGCCGGGGATATTCACCACGAACTGTTTTTCACTGTAGGAGCCCGGTACATAATATTCCTGCGGGATATCCTCTTGGGTAATAAACATTTTCGGACCGTTGATCGCATCGCGTAAATTGACACGTCCCCAGCCTAACAGATTATCAATACCGGCAACACCCAAATCGGTGGCGGTGGTTTTAATTACCGCGGATATTTGATCGGCGCTCATATAAGGGAAACGTTGCATCAATACGGCGGCAACGCCGGTAACGTGCGGCGCCGCCATTGAGGTGCCGGATTTATTGCCGTAGCCGGGATTAACCGACAGCTCGCCCTTATTATAAGCTTCGCGATTCACGGCACCGCCGGTATTGGATTCCAGCCGGCCAACGGTGCTGTAAATATCAGAACCCGGCGCGGAAACGCAGTAGCTGGCCGTTTGTCCGCAGCTGGTCGAGGAAACGCTTAACTGATTTTCGTCACTCAGGTTGGTCACAATCAGGTAATTATTCAGTACGTCCGGGAAAGCGTAAGGCAGTGACTTTTGCGCTTCCGGGATATTGTAGTTGTTGTAATTTCCTGCCGAGAAGACGATCAGCTTGCCGTGCCTGGCCGCCCGCAGCAGCGTCGACATGGCGCTGTGCCCGCCGGTGGGCACCGGTTGTTCGCTGCCCCATTCCACGCTGGATTTGCTGCGCATCATCTCGGCGATCACTTCGCTTTTTACAAATGCCACGTAGTCCGGCCTGCCGTTCGGCAACCAGATGATATCGCCTTTGGCGTCTCGCCGTATATCTGGCGCGATCCCCCAGCTGTTATTGATGACGCGGGCTGCGCTCTGAATCAGCTCTTCACGGCCGTTGCGATTACCGTAATCATTCAATTTGGTGCCGATAATATCCGCGTCGAAAGCAACGCCGTGCATACCTGCGCCATCTCTTTTAGCCGCCGCGATACCGGCTACGTGCGTGCCGTGATCGCCGAAAGACATATTATCTTGTTTATCATACGAGAAGTTATAACTGCCGTTATCCAGGCGCGTCAGTTTACCGGCGAATTCAGAATGGGAAAGAATGGCGTTATCGATAATGCCGATGGTTATACCTTTTCCGGTATAGCCTCTGGCATAGGCGAATTCGGCGGAAATAGCCTTAAGCCCCCATTGGCGATTAAACTCCGCGGTTTTCCAACTGTCAGGCACGCCCAATCGACCGGGATCCTGATAAGCGGCAAGAGAAGAATGAATGGATAAGCCATAACAACCCAGAAAAACGCAATACGCTAACTTCAATCTTTTATTAAGTATCATTTTACGCTCCATGTTTATTTATACCCAGAAGAAAACTTACGTTTTAACCGCGCTGAAACCTCCTATGATCGTGAAACGACGGATAACACATGCGGGCCCGACGCGGGCCGCGCGAACAGACAGGCTGAGAGATGAAAATGGGCGCAGACAGACAAAGAGATGCCATCGCGCCGGGCGCCTATGGCGCAGACGTTTGGAGAGGAGGCGAATGTACGCTTGCCGGCGCCGTTGCGCCGAAATGCCCCGACCATCGGGTGCGGGCGTAAGGATCAGGCTGTGGGTGCATTTCGCCTCACTATCCAGTTTTGCTAATGATTATCATTCGCGAGGCTATCTTATACGTAAGCAAAGTGTCAACAGATGAAACAAAACATTTCTTGATTTGCATCATAACTTTTCTCTAAACGCCGGGCGACGGTGCTGCGACAACCGCTGAAGAGTGCATAAAATGGCGGTTATTGCCGCCATAAGTGAGATTTTCGTCAGTGAAGACGCATAGCGCCGGCAGAGCAGCCGGTGGAAGAGCATAAAAACACCTGAACATTTCATCAAATAGAAACATCAGATTGATTAACTTTTATGGCAAAAACCCATCGTGGTCCGATCACTTATTTTTCGTTGCAATATAAGGGGGGCTTATAAATAACAGGAGTATTCCTAATGCGTTCACGCTGGATGTATTCCATGCTAGCGGGCTGATTTTTAGCCGCGCCCGCTGGCTATTCCCAATTTCATTGGCAAGACTATATTGAAAGAGGCTCTGCTAGAGAGCGAGAATATGGGTAATTTTCCGAGGAAATGCCGCATGACCCTGTTGCCCAAGCAGACCAATAACAAAAATCCGATTGATCTCTATAGCGAAATCGTAGACGACTTGCCCGGTCTGATTTGCTTCGGCAACCGCCTTGGCGGCTACTTCAATAAACAGTGGCGCGACTATACCGGCGCAATCGCCGGTGAACACGGCGCCGCTGATTGGCTCGATACCCTGCACCCCGACGATCGCGATCGGCTGGCCACACAATGGCGCCAGGCGATCGTTGCCCTCTCCTCATTCGCCGGCGAGGCACGCCTACGCGATCGCAGCGGCGCCTACCGTTGGTTTATGCTGGCGTTTAACGCCCGTCAGGACGGCATGGCACTGGAGCCCAGCTGGTACCTCACCGCTACCGACATCCACCCGCAAATGCTGCAACGTCAGCAAAACGTTCAGGCGCTCTCTATCCAGCAAGACATGCTGGACGCCAGCGTCGACTGCATCAAAGTGATCAATCGCGACGGCACGCTGCGGCACATGAACCGCTCCGGCAGCCTGGCGCTCGGCCTGGATCCGGCGCAAAAAGAGTTTGGCATGCCCTGGCTGGGCCTGCTGTCACCCGAGATCCGGCGCCGCGGCCGCAAGGCGCTGCGCAGCGTCAGATCAGGAAAAAATGCGCGCTTCACGGGATTGAGCGTGACGCCGCAGGGTAAAAAACAGCATTGGGACAACATTCTCACGCCGGTCAGCGATGAACGCGGTACCGTGGCCGAGATCTTGTGCGTCTCGCGCGACGTGACGTCGCAACGCGTGATGGAACAGCGTCTGTTGCTCGCCAGCGAATATGACGAATTGACCGGCCTGCCCAACCGGCGCTTATTCAAGAAAAAGCTGAAGCAAGAGATGAAGCGCGCCCTGCATGGCAACAAGTCCCTCGGGCTGATGCTGCTGGATCTTGACCACTTCAAGCTGGTGAACGACACGCTGGGCCACGCGGCGGGCGACCATCTGCTGCGGGTTCTGGGTAAAAGGCTCAGCGCCTGCATGAATACGCATTCGTTCGTCTCCCGCCTCGGGGGGGACGAATTCGCGGTGGTAATCAGCGACGTTGAAAACGAGCAGGATATTTTCCGCATCGCCAACAAGTTTCTGCTGCAATTGGAGACGCCGATCACCCACGGTGGCAAGACGCTGCATTGCGGCATGAGCATCGGCGGCGCCATCTACCCCAAAGATGCCCGCGACGCTTCGGAACTGATGAAATGCGCCGATACCGCGCTGTATGAGCTGAAAGACGGCGGCCGCGGCGGCGTCTATATGTTCGATCGCAAGATGATGGACAAGGCCCGCGCGCGCGCCAGCCAGCTCAACTACGCGCGCCAGATCGTGCGCGACAACTGCATCCGTCCCAGCTACCAGCCGAAGGTCAGCCTCTCCGACGGCAGCATCGTCGGCTTCGAAGCGTTGCTGCGCTGGCATTGCCCGCAAAACGGCATACAGCTGCCGGCGACGGTCAGCGAAGCCTTCAACGACTACGAGCTGGCGACCAAGATCAGCGAAGCCATGCAGCTGAAGGTCTTCGCCGATATCGCCCGCTGGCGCGCGGCCGGCGTGGCGGTACGCCCTATCTCGCTGAACGTGTCGCCGATCGAATTTTTACGCGACAACTACGCCGAAACCTTCCTGCAGCGCCTGCTGAAATTCCATATTCCCCACCACCTGATCGAACTGGAAGTGACCGAGCACGCGTTCAACAAACATGGCTCCAAGTACGTGCTGCGCGCGCTGCAAATGCTCAAAGAGATGGGCATCCGCATCGCACTGGACGACTTCGGCACCGGCCATTCCTCATTCAGCCATATCATGGATTACCCGCTGGACTGCATTAAGCTGGACTGCGATTTCGTTCAACGCATGAACACCGAACCGGCGATCCTGGCGATCGTGGAAAGCATCGGTATCCTCGGTCAGAAGCTGTCGATCGATATCATCGCCGAGGGCGTGGAAACCGAGCAGCAGCGGCAAACGCTGTGCGAAGCCGGTTTCCATATTGGCCAGGGTTTTCTGTTCAGCCGGGCGGTGGAATCCCAGCGGGTGCCAGAGCTGCTGCAAGCGGTGCCGCAATCTGTCGAGGGCCGTTAAGCCCCCTGCCGTGCGCCAAACGGCGCCAGCTGCATACCGATAAGCGTCACTACGCAGATGAGTGACCCGGCGTAGAAGGTGGAGGCGGAACCGAACAGCTCCCACAAGGTTCCAGCCCCAAGACTCGCCAGCAGCAGCGCCACGCCGCTGATCAGATTGAACATGCCAAACGCGGTGCCGCGCAGATGAGCCGGCGCTGTATGCGCCACCATCGCCGCCAATAGCCCCTGGGTCATGCCCATGTGCACCCCCCACAGCGCTACGCCAAACAGCACCCCGCTCCAATGATCGCTCAGCGCCAATACCAGGTCGGCGGCGATCAGCACCAGCAACCCGGCTTTCAGCAATCCTTCATGGCTCATGCGGTCAGACAGTTTTCCGAACGGATAGGCCGAGCAGGCGTAGACCAGATTCATGGCGACCATCACCAGTGGGATCAGCGCCAGCGGCGTGCCGCCCTGCTGCGCCTTCAACACCAGGAACGCTTCGCTGAAGCGCGCCAGCGTAAAGATCGCGCCGATGCTCACCACCCACCAATAGCTGCGCCCCAGCAGCCGCAGGTTGGCGCGGGTGATCGGGTTGGTGCGCTTGTGGGTTATCGCGGCGGTCGGCTCTTTCAGGCCGAAAAACAGCAGCGCAATCGCCAGCGCCGCCGGGACCGTCGCCACCCAAAAGATGGCGCGAAAATCGTTGTGCCACAGCAGCATCAGGCCGACGGCCAGCAGCGGCCCTAAAAAGGCGCCGACGGTATCCAGCGACTGCCGCAGCCCGAAGGCCGCGCCGCGAATTTCCGGCGGCGTCACGTCGGCCACCAGGGCATCGCGCGGCGCCCCGCGGATGCCTTTGCCCACGCGATCCAGCAGGCGCGCGCTCATCACCATGCCGGACGACGATGCGATAGCGAAAAACGGCTTGCTGATGGCGCCCAGCCCGTAGCCCAGCAGCGCCAGCCCTTTGCGTTTACCGAGGTAATCGCTGAGCACGCCGGAGAACACCTTGACGATCAATGCCGTCGCCTCCGCGAGCCCTTCGATCAGCCCGATGACGATCACGCTGGCACCGAGCGTCGTCGCCATAAACAGCGGTAGCAGGCTATGGATCATTTCCGAGGAAACGTCCATCAGCAGGCTCACGCCACCCAATACCCACACGCCGCGCGGTATGCGACCCAACGTAGCGAAACGCGACGACATGCTTCATCCTCGATCGATTCAGCGCCGCCAGAGGCGCCTCATGATTTTTCCAAGATTGGTTAGTTGATTTTGTTCGTTCACAGATCTGCAGCCTTTAGAGATAGTGCAACGACCGTGTGACACCCATAATAATGAAGGTAATTAACATAATGATATATAGCAAAAAGATGATAGTGATTGCGGCGCTGCTGAGTTTTTCCGCCGCCGCCGCACCGGGCGTGGATCTCGTCGCTAACGAAACGCCGATCCACACGGTGAAGAGCGCCGAAGCCGTGGCCAAAATCCCCGCCGGCTTCCGGTTCGTGGAACCCGGCACGCTGACGGTGGCCATTTCCCTGCTGGGCAGCGGCCCGCCGTTCGGCCTGTACGCCCGCGACAATAAAACGGTGATCGGCAGCGAGGCGGACATCGCGCGCCTGGTGGCCGACGGTTTGGGGTTGAAACTCAAACTGGTGCCCACGTCGTGGGAAGACTGGCCGCTGGGGGTGGCCTCCGGCAAATATGACGCCGCGGTTTACAACATCACCGTAACCAACGAACGCAAGACCAAATTCGATTTCGCCACCTATCGGCAGGATACGCTGGGCTTCTACGTCAAGTCCGACAGTAAAATCACCCAGATCAAAACGGCGCCGGATATCGCCGGCAAAAAGATCATCGTCGATTCCGGCACCAATCAGGAAGCGGTGCTGCTGGCCTGGGACAAGGAGAACCGCGCCAAGGGACTGGCACCGCTGCAGCCGGTGTACGTCACCGATAAGGCCGCCTCCACGTTGGCCATTCAGTCTGGCCGCGCCGACGCCACCTTCGGGCCCAACGTCTCCGGCGCTTATCAGGCGCGGCTGACCGGCAAAACCCGGCTGGTGGGCATTGTGCCCGGCGGCTGGCCGAAGACCGCCAACATCGCCGTCACACTGAAGAAAGGCAACGGTCTGGTGGACGCGGTGCAGGCTTCGCTCAACAGCGCCATCGCCAACGGCAGCTATCTGCAGGTGCTGGATCGCTGGGCGGAAAGCGACGAGAAGATTGCCCATTCGGAGATTAACCCGCCGGGACTGGGGGACTAGAGCATGAACCGGCCCCGCATCGAGGGGCCGGTTATTGATGAGCAATCATGACGTTTCATTCCGCCACCGCTTTCTGCCTCCCCAACTTGCGGTACAGCGTGCTGCGCGAAACGCCCAGCGCCTTCGCCGCCCGGCTGAGATTGCCGCCCGCCCTGTCGATCGCCGTCTGCAGATCCGCCTGGCCGGTATCGGCGTTCTCCTGACGCGGCGCCAGCACCGCGATGGACTGAGGCAGATCGTCCAGGGTGAGCACCGCATGATCGTCCGCCAATGCCAGCAGCACCTTGAGCGTACTCAACAGCTGCCGCACGTTGCCGGGCCATGGATAGCGCGCCAGCATCGCCAGCGCCTCCGGCAACAGGCGAATGTCGCGCCGCTCGCCGCCCAGCTCTCGCCACAACTGCAAAATGAAGGTCTCCAGCTGCGCCCGCTCTCTGAGCGGCGGGATGCACAGGCTGTATTCCTGTATGCGGTACAGCAAATCCTCACGAAACGCCCCCGCCTCTACCTGCCGATGCAGATCGTGGTGCGTGGCGCAGACCAGCGCGAAATCGACCGGATAAGCGCTGCGGCTACCGAGCGGCGTGACCGTTTTTTCCTGTAACACCCGCAGCAGGCGCGTTTGCAGGCCCGCCGGCATGTCGCCGATTTCATCGAGGAACAGCACGCCGCCGTCCGCCTCGCGGATCTTGCCGATATACCCTTTCGGGTTGGCGCCGGTAAACGCCCCCGGCGCATAGCCGAACAGTTCGGATTCGATCAGCGGCTCAGGCAGCGCCGCGCAGTTGATCGCCACGAAGTTGCCGTTGCGCCAGCGGCTCTGTTGAAACAAGCGTCGGCTGAAATGCTCTTTACCGCAGCCGGTTTCGCCGGTCACGCACAGGGAAAGGCCGGCATTGAGAATGCGTAGCGCCTTCTGATGCTGTTCGTCATGCCGTTCCGCCGGCGGCGGAACCGAACGCAGGGCGCTAACGCGGCGCTGCGGCGCCTCGAGCAGCGAATAATAATGCCGTTGATTGCCGGCCAGCGTCTGGTGCGGTGCGCCGGAGGGCTGTCGCAGCAGGTCGGGAAACAGCTGGGCAAACTCAACCGAGCCTAATGCGGCCGGTGAAAGCCGGAACTCCAGCATCGCCAGCCGATTGGCGGCGACCAGCACTTCGTCGTGAAACACCAGCAGCAGCTCCTGCGCGCTGCCCAGGCTCCCGGCGTTGGCGTGCAGGCGCAGCGTCCAGTGACGGTCGGCGATCGCGCTTCTGACCCAGCGGTGTTCGATATGCCGCACCGCCTGCATGATCAGGCGCTGTGCATCGCGGTACGGGCGCTGCGCGGGGGCGGAGAGATCCAGTATGCCGGCAATGCGGCCATCCGGCCGATAGATCGGTGCGGCGGTGCAGTTCAATCCGGCATTTTGGTTGAGGAAATGCTGGTCGCCGCGGACCTCGCAGAACGCGCCGAGTGCCAGCGCGGTGCCGATGGCATTGGTACCCCGATCCGCTTCGCCCCACTGGTTGCCCGGCGCCAGCGCAAAGCGCGACGCCTTGTGCAGAAAGTCGGTATTGCCGCGGGTTTCCAGCACCAGTCCGTCGGCGTCGGCGATCACCACGATGGCGGGCTGGCGCGTAATTTGCGCGCCCAACTGCTCGATCAGCGGCTGTACCCGTTGCGGCACCCAGTCATTGCGGCTGCGTAGCTCTTCGAGTAATCCGGCTTTGATAAAAGGGATATGTTGATCGGCGCGCGTCAGGCCGTAGCCCCGGCTGCGCTGCCAGGATTCCGCCAGCGGGCGGGTCAACAAACTGGCGCCCTCGGTGGGCAAGCGGTCATCAGGCAACATGCGTTTCTCCCCCCGTTTACGAGTGTTGCAAATATGTATCACAGATGTGTATCAGGCGTTGCGACACGGAACACAAAAACCCATCGCCAGCGGCGGTACCGCATGATTCGTCACGTCATATCAACTTTTAACGCGTTAATAAATAAGATCTTTTAACGATCATCTTCGCCATTCATCAATCTGGCACGGGCCGTGCTTCTCCGTGCTGCGGCGACATGCCGCACTCACAGGCGCAGCCCAATAGCGCCGGTTATCATCTGCAGAGAGGTGCTTCACATGAAATATGTCCACCCCGGTTTGCCTGGCTCGCTGGTTTCGTTCCGCAAACGCTATGGCAACTACATTGGCGGTAAATTCGTCGAACCGGTATCCGGCAACTACTTCACCAACACCTCGCCGGTGACCGGCCAGCCGATCGCCGAATTCCCACGTTCCGACGCCAAAGACATCGAACTGGCGCTCGACGCGGCGCATGCGGCGGCGGACGCCTGGGGCAAAACCAGCGTGCAAGAACGCGCCAACGTGCTGCTGGCGATCGCCGATCGCATCGAGTCGCGGCTGGAGATGCTGGCGCTGACCGAAACCTGGGACAACGGCAAACCGATCCGCGAAACCCTGAATGCCGATTTGCCGCTGGCGGTCGACCATTTCCGCTACTTCGCCGGCTGCCTGCGCGCGCAGGAAGGCACTGCGGCGGAGATCGACCAAAATACCGTGGCCTACCATATCTATGAACCGCTGGGCGTAGTCGGTCAGATCATACCGTGGAACTTCCCGCTGCTGATGGCCGCCTGGAAACTGGCGCCGGCGCTGGCGGGCGGTAACTGCGTGGTGCTGAAACCGGCGGAACAGACGCCGCTCGGCATCAGCGTGCTGATGGAAGAGATCGGCGATCTGCTGCCGCCGGGGGTGCTCAACGTGGTGCAAGGCTTCGGCGCCGAGGCCGGCGAAGCGCTGGCGCGCAGCAAACGCATCGAAAAAATCGCCTTCACCGGCTCCACGCCGGTCGGCCGCCACATCCTCGCCTGTGCGGCGGAGAACATCATCCCCAGCACCGTCGAGTTGGGCGGCAAATCGCCGAACATTTATTTTGAAGACATCATGCAGGCGGAGCCGGAGTTTATCGACAAGGCGGTTGAGGGGCTGGTGCTGGGCTTCTTCAATCAGGGGGAGGTGTGCACCTGCCCTTCACGCGCGTTGATCCAGGAATCCATCTACCCGCAGTTTATGGAGAAAGTGCTGGCACGCATCGCCACCATCCGCCAGGGCGATCCCTTCGACACCGAGACCATGATCGGTGCCCAGGCGTCAAAACAGCAGTATGACAAGATCCTGTCGTACATCGACATCGCTAAAAACGAGGGAGGCAAAATCGTTGCGGGCGGCGAACCCGCTCAGCGCGGCGACGAAGTGCAAAACGGTTTCTACCTGCAGCCGACGCTGATTACCGGCAACAACAGTATGCGTTTCTTCCGCGAGGAAATCTTCGGGCCGGTGATTGGCGTCACCACCTTCAAGGATGAGGCCGAAGCTCTAGCGTTGGCCAACGACACCGAGTTCGGACTGGGCGCCGGGCTCTGGACCCGCGACATCAACCGCGCCTACCGCATGGGCCGCGCGATCAAGGCCGGGCGCGTGTGGACCAACTGCTACCACCTGTACCCGGCGCACGCCGCGTTCGGCGGCTACAAGAACTCCGGTATCGGGCGCGAAACCCACAAGGCGGCGCTGTCGCACTATCAACAGGTGAAAAACCTGCTGGTCAGCTACGACGCCAAACCGCTGGGCCTGTTCTAAACCGGGCATAACGACAAGAAGGCCACCCGCGGGTGGCCTTTTTTAGCGATGCTTATTTCGCCATGCCGAGATCGATCACCATGCGACCGCGAATGGTGCCCGCCTTCATCTCGTCGAAGATGGCGTTGATATCGCCCAATGGCCGTTTGGTCACTTTCGGCGTCACTTTGCCTTCGGCAGCGAACTGGAACGCCTCTTTCAGATCTTCGCGTGTGCCGACCAGCGACCCCACCACCTGAATGCCGTCCAGCACCAGGCGCGGAATGCTCAGATCCATGCTCTCCGGCGGCAGCCCCACGGCCACCACTTTACCGCCGGCGCGCACCGCATTGACCGCCGAGTTGAAGGCGGCTTTCGCCACCGCCGTCACCACCGCCGCGTGAGCGCCGCCGGTTTGCTGCTGAATGATCTCCTCCGCATTTTGCGTTTTGGAGTTGATGGTCAGATCGGCGCCAATCTGTTTGGCGAACTCCAACTGGCCGTCGTTGACGTCGATGGCAATCACTTTGGCGTTAAACACGTTTTTGGCGTACTGCAACGCCAGGTTGCCCAGCCCGCCCAGGCCATAGATGGCGATCCACTGCCCCGGCTTGATATCGGAAATTTTCACCGCCTTGTAGGTGGTGACCCCGGCGCAGGTGATACTGCTGGCGGCGAAAGAATCGAGCCCGTCCGGCACTTTCACCGCGTAGTCCGCCACCACGATGCACTCTTCCGCCATGCCGCCGTCAACGCTGTAGCCGGCATTTTTCACCGAGCGGCACAGGGTTTCGTTGCCGCTGACGCAATATTCGCAATGGCCGCAACCCTGGTAAAACCAGGCGACGCTAGCGCGGTCACCCACTTTTAACGAGGTAACGCCCTCACCGACGGCGGAGACCACGCCGATACCCTCATGTCCCAACGTAATGCCCGGCACCTCGCCGAAATCGCCGTTTTTCACGTGCAAGTCGGTGTGGCACACCCCGCAACACTCCATTTTTAACGCCGCCTCGCCGTGCTTCAGCGGGCGCAGCACTTTATCCTGAATGTCTACGGTATGGTTTTTCGTCACTACGGCAGCTTTCATGCTGTATTCCTCCAGCCGGATTATAAAAACGGTCTTGATCACGGTCGTTACTGTCACCCAGGGCGACAATTCACATTCTCTTTTTCCGCTAAACGGTTAGCTTTAAAATATAGCAGAGAAATTTTTTTTATTGAATTAATTGCACGGCATTGCAGAAGCATGAGTGCCATTCACTTAACACAATAAAAACAACGCTCTCTAATTAATGTAACATCACCTGTCACAGAAATACCCTTAGTTCAATAACGACTGAATAAGATTATAATTAACACGCTTAATATCATTGATAAAAAAGTTATTTTATTTATCATCATGATTTTGAAATGGTTTAATTTTATTTATACTTGCATTGACAGAATCAATTACCTCCCCTAGTTTTAACTATGCTGTTTATCTCTGATAAGACTTTTCTTCACCTTCTATTTTTCATCGCCGCTATTTTTAGCGGCGCTACCCACAGCTGTCTAAAAATTCGAGGTTATATATGTCGACGACACAATTTAAAGTTATTAGCGTCAGTTCCGGCTCCACTCAAAGTTTGGATTTTGGTTCACGGGTGATTAATGCTTCCGTCGCCGTTCAGGGGTTTAACGTTTCTTACGGCAACACCGACCACCACCTGAAAACAATCGACGTCTCCAGCGCGATCGCCGGCCTCAGCGGCAGCAGTGTCACGGTGTCCGCCACCTGCTTTATGGAGGACAAATCCAACAATAAAACCTCAGGTACGGTAAGGGTGCTGGTGATCGCCGAATGCGAATCCTGAGACGTTGAGCGGCCGCTGGCCCGCCGTTTGGGCGCAGAGGCGCATCGCCTGGCTTTCAATCGCCCCTGGCGATTGAAAGCCATTTTGTTTCCCTGCGCTTTATCGATGAGGGTATTTAAAAATGAGTGACAAAACCAACGGTCAGATCCCGCCAGTACGGCCAAGCCAATTCGAAAGCAATGAAAAAAACATATTCGAAGACAGCGTCAATCTGTTTCGCGGCGATGTGAATTTATCGCTTGATTTGGTTGCGTTAACCGGAAGGAATCAACTCGACGTCAAAGTCACTGCATTTTATGGCAGCAACATCAAAAATGAAATTTATCAATCAAATGTTAGCGCACCAACCGGAATTATGGGGTTAGGCTGGCAATTGCCTTTCGAACGCATTGAAGTCGATCACCGGGATAATGCAACACCCGGTGACAACCTTTATCGAATTTATACCAACAACGCCTCATCAGAATTAATTCGCGCGCCCAACGATTGGCTGAGAGCGAAATTACCAATCGCCGCCACCACCGCGCTCAATAGCGGCAAAGTGGACACCGAAATCCAATCCGCTTTCATCGCCGCCGGCCTGCAGTTGGGTTGCCATGCTCAGGTCGTCACGCGGTTCGACGATCGACAATGGGAAATTATCGACCCAGTCTATCAGCGCACCTTCAACGTGCTGCGCCAGGACGCCGAACTCGCCGTCTTCTCCGGCGGTGAAGCGTTTGAGTGCTTCCACTATGATTTCAGCAAGGTCCTGTATTATCCGCAGTTCGAACGCTGGGAGCTGGTCAAGGACAACGGGGTCAGCTACTTCTACGGCGGCAACGCGCAGGATGATCAGAGCATTCAATGGAAAGTGCGCTGGGGCAACTGGTCGGGACAATCCGCTTTGACCCACTCGCCCCAGGGCGATGCCTTGCAGTCTCGCTTTGCGGCAATCTGGAATCTGGCGCAGGTGGAAAGCCTGTGGGGCGATCGGATCGCCTTCCATTACGAGGCCGTTGAACAGCCGGTTGGCGAACGAGGCTTAAGTTTTACCAAAGCCTGCTACCTGACGCGCATCACCGACATGTTCGATCGCACCGTCGATTTTGGCTATCAGGAGAAGCGGTACGACACGCAGTCGCCCGCAGGCCCACGGGAATACCTGTCTCCGCATTGGGATACCCCCTACAGCAAGGCCCCCGGCAACGCCGCTTCAGCCTATCAGGATCGCTACGAAACGCGCTATCTGGACAACATCGTCGTCAAAAACTCGCAGGGCACATTGCTCTATGCGGTGCAGCTGAGCTATGACACGCAGAGTAATTTCAGCGGTTACCCGCAAAGCGATCCGCTTTACGGTGATACCGTCAAACGCACGCTCACCGGCGTCCAGCGGCGCTATGCGGAAAATTGTGCGCTGCCGCAGATGCAGTTCAGCTACTGGCCGGCGGGTACGGTCAATGCCGGCGCGCTCAGTGGCGCCGTCACGCCGGACGGTGCGAAAATCGCCTACCGGTATAAGCAACAAACGCTGCCGCTGTGCGATCGCCAGCGGCAGATCGTCAGTCCCTGGCCGCGCAGCGCCAAACCGCGCGTATGGTTCGGCGGCGATTACGCGGTCTGCCTGTGGCTTAACGAGTCGAGCGACCAAATCCACGTCACATTTTACACCTGGCTTGGGCGCTGGCAATGCTGGGCTCCCGAGCAGCAAACGATCAAGGCCGCTTTCGACATCAACAGTGTCAACGTCGTCACTGCCGGTGATTTCGCCTGCCTGACCTATGCCACCCCGCAGAGCGGCAAATCCTATGCGCATGTCTATCACAAGGATAACCGCAAATGGGGCGAGTGGTTCGACAGCGCGCCAATCGCCGCCAACACCACCCAACTGCAGCTGGCCGCCGGCGACAACTTTTTTGTGGTCTGCGACAAGGATCAACGGACGCTGCTGCGCTACACCTGGGATAACTTCACCAAACGGTGGGCGATCGCCGATAGGTCTGGCGATCTCAACGCCACCGCCCGCCCCTACATCGCGGCGGCCAACGGCTATTACGCCGTCCTGGATTATGCCCCCCTCACCGGCGGCGAACACCGTAATCGGCTGGCGCTTTATTATCAGGATAGCCAAGAGCAATGGCGAAACGGCGCCTCACTCCCGCTGGTGTTCACCCTCGGCGGCGATGCGTCGGCCACCCGTTTCGGTTTTGCCGCCGGCGCCTCGTTTATCGCGCTGACCTACATCACGCAGGAGGTTTCGCTCAGCGTTGATTACACCGTCAAGGTCATCGGATGGGACGCGGCATTCGGCGCCATGACCAGCACTGACTTTCCCTGCCGCCTGCCGAAAAGCGCGCCGTCGCAAACCCTCACCATTCCGTTCCTGGCAAAATTCGTCAACAACGCCATGATTGCGTCCGGCCCCTATCTGCTGCGCTATAACGGCGCAGACTGGCTGCGTAACGACAGCCTGCTGTTACGCAGTACCTGCAGCGATCAGGACATCAACTGGTTCGCCTACGGCGCCGATTACGCAATCGCCGTCAGCAACCGCGAATTCGCGGCTCAGGCGCGCATGGTAGCCTACGATCCCAACCGACAAATCACCGCCTGGAACGATGCGGCGCGCGATCTCTATACCCGTGACGATCCGACTTCGGAAAGAAAAAGACACTACTTCCCGACGGCAGGCGCGGATATCGCCACCATGGGCAACCGCGTCTATCACCGCGGTTCCTGGTGTAATTGGTTGGACGCGGCAGCCGGATATGCCGAAGTGCCCTACGCGATAGACAGCACCACCATGATCAATCAGGGACCGCGCTTTATCTCTTATCTGAACCTGGACGGCACGGCAGCCAAAAACACCACCGTGAAAACCTTCCGCAATCAGGCCTTCGCCGGCGATGACACGCTCACGCAACGTTATTTCACGCAGATTGGCGTCTCCGGCATGGTCAAACCCAATATCAACGGCCAATATCCCGCCGGCCTGTCCGCGTTCGTTACCTATCTACCGCTGAACAAAGACTTCGATAATGCGGAAAGCCTGACGCTGAATCGCTACCTCGACAACACGCTGCAAGGCGCACTGGTGGATTACTGCGTCGACACGGTCAGCATCGATGACGGCTACGCCGTCAGCACCACCTGCTACGTGTTCGACATTGCGACAGCGACCTGCGACCCTACCGGCGCGGTCTTCAAGTACTACAAGAGTGCCAGCTATCCCGGCAGCGAGAGCATGTCCGCGCCGCGCTTCGGCTATCGCGAGAACTATTACTTCAATGGCCTGACGCGCCAGGATCCGCAGGTCGGCGAGCGAGTTCGCGCTGCAGATCAAGCGTCATCCGGGCTGTTGGACGGCCAATTGATCGAGCAAAAGGTGTTTGACGCCGACGGCAATCTGTTGGTTCACGAACAAAAAAACCTGATGGCCTTCACCTCCGTAGCGATCGACGGCGTCGAGCGACCGCTGTTCGGCGGTTATACACGCTGCATCGCCGACAACAGCCTTAATGATGGCCTGGCGATACGTACCGATTATCGCTATGACTCACGCTTCGGCAAATTGATCCGCGAGCGCTTTGACAATGTGACCGCCACCGGAGAAACGCAGGGCGTTGCCAAACTCTACGGCTATGCGTTCGAAGCCTATCCCTGGTTCTTACTGAAAAATGCGATCGACGCGCCCTTCAGCCAATTCGACGCAGCGGGGAGCGCGGCGCTGGGAGAGGCGCTGCCAATCTACGCCGGCAGTCTGCAACGCTACGGCGCTCTGCAACGGCAACAGCCGCTTGCCGATGAAGCTGCGCCGACAGTGTGGGCCGCCACGCAAGCCTATGTGCTGCAAGCCGCGATTGGCGCCCAGCCCCCCAGCCCGCCGGCGCTGGCAAGCGATCCGGGTGACGCGTGGTTGCCGGTAGGCACAATACTGGCCAGAACATTCTATGGTGCGATCCTCTCCCAGAAAAACAGCGAAAGCCAGGTCGAGAGCACGCTGTGGGACAACAACCAGATCCTGCCGGTGGCGGCGTTCGTCAGCGGCGCGGCGGATGAGTGCGATTTCATCGGTTTCGAACCCTATCAACACAACACCGATCCCTGGCGGTTCGACGGCGATACGGCGATCGTCGACGATGACGCCTATGTCGGCAGCCGCAGCCTCAAACTCGGCGTCGGTGCGACCCTGACCCGAACGGCGCCGCTGCGGCAAACGCAGCCGGTCGTTGTCTCCGCCTGGATCAAAACCTCGCCCGGTTTCAACGCGGCGCCCGGTGCGGCAAACTTGATCAGCCGTAGTGGCAACGCCGCGCCGCACACCACGCCGATCGTCCCCACGGCAGAAGGCGCTTGGGTTTACTGGCAAAGCGTCATCCCCTATAGCGGCGATCCGGAGCGTCCGCTCGCGCTCGCCTTCGACAACCAAAAAACGGTCGGCTATGTGCTGTTCAACACCGTCAGCGTCACGCCGTTGGCCAGCAAGATGGAGGCCCGCTGCTACGATCCGCTGTATCTGGATGAGATCGCCGTTATGGGTAACAACGCCGATGTCCTGCGCTGCGGCTACGATCCGCTGCGGCAAAAGTTCGTTGAGACCGGGCCACAAGGCGAAAGCAAGAAAGGCGTGGTGAACTATGCGCCACGCAGTTGGCACGACACGCTGCCATTCAGCTACCCGCAGCACGATCCCGCCAGCAGCTGCGAAATTCTGGCCGCCGACGGCGGGCAATACGAAACCTTCACGCAGGGCGAACAAACCTGGACGCGCTGGCGGCGCGACGACGACAGCGCCTGGCGTCTCAGCCAGGGCCGGCTACTGCATTGCGGTACGACGCTCAACCGCCTGCGTTGGTTGGCCACCGCCGGCCGCTACGCGGTGGGCTTCACCCTTTCGTCGCCGGCGACGCAGAACCTCGCCTTCGGCCTGACGATCGGCGACAGTCTGAGCGCCCAGTGGGACGCCATCGCGGGATGGCGGCTGACGCTGGCGGGCAACACCTACACTGACGACGCGACCAACGGCTGCCTGCCCACCTCGGTGCTGCTGGTACCGGGCGACGATGCCGTTCTGTTATATGCCGACGGTCGTCAGGTTTTCGCCCTTCAGACCGATGCGAGGATCGACGGTGAATTCAGCCTGCAGGCACAGGGGGAAATCTATTTTGCCAATGCGGTTACCTTCCGTTCGCCACAGCTGGCCATCACGTATAAAAACGCCAACCGGCAGGAAACGCAGCATCAGGTGCTGAACGAAGGACGATGCCTGGTGCGTGAAACGCTGTACGACGCGCTGGGCAATACGGTTGCCGAAACCAAGATCGCCGCCTTTGAACGCACGTTGTTCGGCTACCGGGCGGCCTTTGTCCGCACACTGGACGCCGCAAACGGCGTGATGACCGGTGAAGTGAGTGATTATTACCCGCAGGACGAAGGTTACCCCTATAGCGGCACCCGTTATGAGGCTTCCTCGCTGAAACGCCCGGTGGCCAAAGGCATGCCAGGCAAAATCTTCGCCATTACCGGCGACAACCCGCATATTACGCGATTCATTTACGCCGTCACCGATCACACGCAGGTGGCAGGTATCGCCTGTCGCCCTGGAGAATTGCGGGTGAGCGCCCTGTACGATGCCGATGGCACCGGCGTGCTGTCACTCAACGATCGCCGTGGCCAGACGCTGAGCAAGCAGACCGAGGCCGGCGGCGTTGTTCGCGACGCTGTCCAACAGATCTACGACGCGGCGGGCAATATCGTGCAGGTTCGCCACCCGTCGTCTTCCCCGGCTGATGACGCCTTCATCAGCCACAATCGCTACAACTTCCTGTGTCAGCTCGCTGCACGCGTCACGCCGGATGCCGGAGAAACGACGTATATCTACGATCCCGCCGGACGTCTGCGTTTCAGCTCAACGCCGCTGAGCCGCGCGAAAGACCGCGTGTTGTATAAAAAATATGACGTTCTGGGGCGCCTGAGTGAGGATGGCGAAGTGGCGCAAGCCTGGGGTGACGGTTCGGCGCTGCAGGCGATCGCCGATAACGATCCGCACTACCCGCACCATGATGACTGGCAAACGCAAAACGTCTATGACGGCGAAGGCGACGAGCCGACTCTGCGCGGCCGCCTGTGGAAAATGTACCGTCGCGCCGCTGACGGACTCTGCGTCGAAAACTGCTATGGCTACGATACGGGAGGCAATGCGACCCTGTCGCAACTGCGTCTGCCGGACGCTGGCGATTACATCACGGGCTATGCCTACGACAACCTCGGCAACGTCATCCGCATCGATTATCCCGCCGGCGCGCCGCTCGCCAGCGTGGCCTATCGCTATAACGACATGGGACAAACCGCCGCCATCGGCACGCCGGACGATCCGGAGAAGTTCGTTCGCTACCGTTACCATGCCGACGGCAGCCTGGCTGAAGAGCAGTTGAATTCACAGGGGGGGCGGGCGCTGCGACGCACCATGAGTTATAACTCTCCCGGCTGGTTGAATGAAATCAACAACCACTATGCCGACGGCGCACCGCTGTTGAAACATCGCTTCAGCTACACCGACGGCGGCTACGAGGGCGCCGGTTACTTCAACGGCAATATCGCCGGCGTAGTGCACGACAATGCGGTCAGGCCCGAAAACAGCTTCGCTTATCGCTATCGCTACGATCCGCGCGGCCAATTGACGGTCGCCGAGCACAGCGTCACTTCCGCCTACAGCCTCGGCGTCGGCGCGCCGCTGACCTTCGACGCCGGCGGCAACATCCTCCGGCTGCAACAGGGAGACACCCTCTTCAGCTACGAGTATCAGCCGAACAGCGGCAAAGTCGCCGCCGTGCTCGCCAATGACGCGGTCGCGCAGCGTTACGAGTATGACGTCGTCGGTAACGTCACGCTCTCCGCCAGTCGCGGTATTCAGCGTATCGATTACAACCCACTGAATAATCTTCCGTTAACGATCGCACTGGATGACGGCCGCCAGCTTGCGCTGTGCTACAACGGCATCAATCAGCGGGTGCAAAAGCGGTTCGCCGACGGCAGCAAACTCGCTTACGTACACGGCCTGAGCGACGCGCCGCTGATGGAGTTCGGCGCTCGTACGACGCAATATCTCTATGGCGTCGGCGGATTGCTGCTGCTCATCGACGGTGGTGAGGCCCAGTACGTGCTGAAGGATCAGCAAGGTTCGATCCGTGCCGTAGTGGCGGAAAACGGTCAGGTCAACGCATTGCTCGACTACATGCCCTTCGGCCAATCGTTGCCGACTGGCGTCGGCACGTCCTCGTTACTGCGCTATCGCTACACCGGCCAGGAGTTGGACGAAGATTTGGGACTCTATAACTATCGGGCGCGCTTCTACGATCCGCAATTGGGGCGCTTTTACTCCTGCGATCCTAGATTCCAGTATGGCGGCCCTTACGTCTACTGCGGCAACAACCCGGTTAATCAGACCGACCCTTCCGGTGAGATCGCCCCAATCATTATCATCTTGCTGATCGGGGCCGCCGTCGGCGCCGTGCTGGGCGGCGGGGTCGCCCTGTACAGCGGCTATCAGTCCGGATTGCGCGGCGGCGCGCTAGCCGGTTATGTATTCGCCGGCGCAGGGATAGGAGCCCTCGCCGGGGCTCTGTCCGCCGCCGGCGGAGTCGGCGCCTTTGCCGCAGGGTCGGCAGCGGCGGCGGCAGCTTCCACCACCGCCGGCGGCATTGCGGCGGGCCTGGCGGCCGGCGCAGGGGTCGGAGCCACCGTAGGCGCGGCAGTAGGTGCGGCGCAGGGAGTGAGCCAATTCTTCATCAACGACGCCTTTGGCGTCGCCAACAGCGGCAGTTGGCAACAGTCGCTGCTGAAAGGCGCCGTTACCGGTGCCGTCGGCGGCGCGATCAGTGGCGGCGCCGCAGGGGTTGGCGGTGCGGCCGCCTTCCAGCAGGCTGCGCGTTTCGCCGAGCTGACCGGCGGCAACGGCTGGGCCTTCAGCCCGACCTCGCTCACCCAGGTCAGCAACGCCTACAACGCTTTCGGTAGCCTGGGCATCGTGCCGTTGCCAGCCTTCGTCAGCCGCATCCCCAACTACAACCTGCCACTGGTCGGGGGAATGCAAAGTTTCGTCCTGGGGAAATTCAGCCTGCCAACTTTCAGCAGTCTCGGCGGTGCGGTGGCCAAGCAGGCCGTCTCGCCGCTGCTGCCGAGCGGCGGTGGCACGGCGACAGGAACCCCGCCGACGGCCTTCTATGGACAACAGGCCTACAGCCCGGCGATGACCGGCAGCATCGGGCTGCAAACGGCGCTGGTATTGGATCCCGCCGGCTGGAGCAACGGCAAAGCATAACCCACGCAGGGTGCGGGACTGCGCGTCCCGTCCCTGCGTCTTGATGAGAGGCAACGTCATGAATGATGCAACGATTCGCTACCATCAGGTGCGGCAAAAGAGCACCCACAACTCGTATCAACGCACGGAAAGCTACCCGGCTCAGGCGCTGTACTGGCGCATCCGTTCCCTTGAGATCGATATCCACAACAGTAATAACGCCGCCGGTTGGCCGCAGTTAAACGGCAACTGGTACGTTTATCATCTGGCGGCCATCGATCAGGTCAGCTCAGTCAACACCTTGGCGGATGCACTGGACGCGCTGTTGGCGTTTCATCGCGCGGTGCCGCAGCACGAAGTCGTCACCCTGTGGCTGGATTTGAAAGACGACTTCAACGCCGCCCGAGATCAAACACCCGAATCGCTCGATCGTTTGTTGGCCGAGCGCCTGGGGCGCGAACACATTTGGGGACCACCCGATCTGATCGGCGACTGCACCGATCTGCAAGCAGCGATCGCCGCCTATGGCTGGCCGTCGCTCGACACCCTGCGCGGCAAGTTCATTGTTGGCTGCACCACCGGCGATCTCGCCTCGCCGAATTCGGTGCTCAATCAGTATGTGCAAAACGGCGCCACCGCCAATCAACGGCTGGCGTTCGTCACGCCGGAAATCACCCAGGCGCAACAAATCGACCAACACGCCTGCGCCGTGATGTTCAACCTCTCGGCCGCCCACACCGCCCTGGCGAACGCGGTGTTTACCGCCGGCTTTGTCGGCCGCGCCTACGGCCTGAACGACGCAAACAGTTGGGCTACCGGCTGGAACAGTCGCGCGCACCATCTGGCCACCAACAAGGTTAACGCCGATTGGGACGGGTGGGCGCGCACCGATCTGCCGATGACCGGCTATCCGTTTACCGGCATCGACGTCACGCTACCGCCGGATCTGACCGAATCCGGTGCACTCTGCGCCATCAAGGTCGACTCCGGCGATATCTGGAATAAACGCGACAGCGGCTATTTTCGTTTCGATCGTGCCACTATCGGTGCCGAACGCACGCTCAGCGCCTTCGTCGCCAACCCGCAGTCACATACCGACGGCTTTATCAAAGGCGGAGTGATGGCGCGGGCCACGACCGCCGATGACGCCGCCTATATCGCAATATTTCAAACCGCTGCTCGCGAAATCCGCATGCAGTACCGGCGGGATAACGGCGCCGGTACGGAAAAAATCGATGCCCGTCTGCCAAATGGCGTCAACGGCAAGCCCGTCGTCAGCAGCAATACGCCGATATGGCTGAAGCTGACGGTTCGGGCCGATGGCCACCAGGCACAAGGCAGTTATTCAATCGACGGCCTGATCTGGCACGCCGTAGGGGAGATCGGCGTCAGCCAAACGCTGCCGCTGCAAGGCTGGGCGGCCTCTTCACACGGCGCCGGCTCCGTAAAATGGCTGTTCGGCGGCGCAAAGGCGCCGACAGAGAGCACCGTCTTCGGCAACTCGGCCACCGGCGAATTCATCGCCGACAGCGCCCCTGCCGCGAGCCTCGGCCCCTACCGTTAGGAAAATTGACAACGGCGGTGCGGCAGCTGATGATGCAAGCACCGCTTCCTACTCGATCCGCCAACGATGAAAAATGCCCCCGCAGTGACGATCCACTACTGTTCGCAATGCAACTGGCTGCTGCGCGCCGGCTGGATGGCGCAAGAGCTGCTGAACACCTTTGGTGACGATCTCGCCTCCGTCACCCTGATGCCGGGCACCGGCGGGGTCTATCAAATCAGCGTCGATGGCGTGATGATTTGGGATCGCAAGATTGACGGTGGCTTCCCCGATGCGGCGCAGTTAAAGCAGCGGCTGCGCGATCACAGCTTCCCCGATCGCTCTCTCGGCCACAGCGACGGTAAAAAAGCCAGGCACTGAAGGCCGTCAGCGCCCCGTCGGCGGCTGCGCGCCGATAATGCGCGGCATCGTTTCTTTCATCATTTCCATGAATTTGCGTAAACGCGCGGGATAATAGCTGGCGTAGGGATACAGCAGGTAGATAGGCAGTGGCTCGGCTCGCCACAGGGGCAACAGCGTCTGCAGAGATCCTTGCGCCAACTCTTCTTTCACCACCCAAGACGACACGATCGCTACGCCCAGCCCTTCCAGCGCCGCTTTACGCGCCGCATAAAGGCTGTCGGTGCTCAACCTGGGTGCGATGTCGAAACGCCGCTGCTCGCCGCTGGTCGCGTGGGTCAGGACGACCTCATTGCGATAAAAACTGTTTACCGCCAGCCACGGCAATGATGCCAAATCGTCGAGATCGACGATCGCCGGTCGTTCAGTCAACAGTGCGGGTGACGCCACCGTGCTGCGCGGCACTTCCGCCAACAGCACCGCCACCACCGAAGGATCGGTCACCGCGCCAACGTGAATGGCGCAGTCTACGCCTTCGGAAATGAAGTCGGGAGAGTGGTCGTTCAGCGTCCACTCCACGCTGGTTTGGGGATAGCGCCGCAAATACTCCCCGAGCGGCCCGATCAGCTGATCCTGCCCAAAGGCGTGCGGAGCGCGCACGCGCAGTGCGCCAACCGGTTCGTCGCGCGCGCCGCGCAGCGCATCTTCCAGGCTTTGCCATTGCGCGAGCAAGCCGCGCGCTTGCTGATAGCAGCGTTCGCCGTCATCGGTAAGATGGAGCGCATGCGTCGTCCGTTGGATCAACCTGGTGCCCAACAGCTGTTCCAACGCCCGCAGACGTCGGCTGATGGTCGGCTGCGAGGTGCCCAGCTGCTGCGCCGCCGCCGACAGGCTCCCGCTCTCGACAATACGCACCAGGGTTTGCAGCAGGATTATACGGTCGCCGTTGGGTAAATTAATTTTATTCATACGTGTTACGTATAACAGTTCTACCCATATCGGGTCTACCCGCCGATAACATTCACGACAAAAATAGCCGCACATCCACCTTGTCAGGAATTATCGAATGAGCCTCTCACCCACCGGCGGTGCGCTTTCCGCCAAAACCGTTTTCCTGTTGGCCACCGGCGCCGGCCTTAGCGTCGCCTCTATTTACTACAGTCAGCCGATGTTGAGCGTCATGGGTGCCGACTTCCATGTCGGCGTTGGCGATACCGGATTCGTGCCGACCCTGACCCAATTGGGGTATGCCTTGGGTATTCTGTTACTGGCGCCGCTGGGCGATCGCCACGATCGCCGCGGGATCATTCTGGTGAAGGGCGTGCTGCTGGCCATGATGCTGCTGTTGTGCAGCCTGGTTTCCTCTTTTTCGCTGCTGTTGCTCAGCAGCCTGACGCTCGGCCTGGCCGCCACCGTCGCGCAGGACATCATCCCCGCCGCCGCGGCTCTGGCTCCTGATGCCCGACGCGGTAAAATCGTCGGCACCGTGATGACCGGGTTGCTGGCCGGTATTTTGCTGTCGCGCGTGTTCAGCGGGCTGGTCGCCGATTATTTCGGCTGGCGCAGTGTTTATGCGTTAGCCGCGCTGGCCGTTTTACCGATCACGCTGGTGATAGGGCGAGCTTTACCGCGCTTTCAGCCACACAGCACGCTGAGTTATCCCGCCTTGCTGCGTTCGATGAGCCGGCTTTGGGCCACCTACCCTGAATTGCGGCGCGCGGCGTTGTCTCAGGCCTTTTTGTCCGTCGCCTTCAGCGCCTTCTGGTCCACGCTCGCGGTGATGCTGGCCGATCGCTATCAGCTGGGCAGCGCAGTCGCCGGCGCGTTCGGCCTGGCCGGCGCAGCGGGTGCACTGGCGGCACCGTTGGCGGGCAGTCTGGCTGACCGATACGGCCCAGACGCCGTCACTAAAATCGGCGCTGCGCTGGTAACGGTTTCTTTCGCCCTGATGTTTTTACTGCCGTTGCTACCGCAATCGGCGCAATGGGGGCTGATCGCGCTGAGCGCCATCGGGTTTGATCTCGGCATTCAGGCCACGCTGATCGCGCACCAGACCATTATTTACGGCCTCGATCCGGCTGCCCGCAGCCGCCTTAACGCCATTCTGTTCACGCTGGTATTCATCGGCATGGCCACCGGCGCCGCACTGGGCAGCCGCGTACTGGAACACCTGGAATGGCCGGGCGTAGTGGCGCTGACGACGGCCGCGGCGGGTGTTGCTTTGCTGATCCGCATGACGCGCCACTCTTTGCGTGCAACAGCCTGATCCGCGCCGTGATAGGCGCTCGGATAACGCAACCGGTTGATTTCGCCCGGGCCACCTGCGCTATACTGAGCGCCCTTTTTGCCACGCATTTAAAACAATTTTATGATGGAACGCTTGCTAGAAAACGCGATGTACGCCTCCCGCTGGTTGCTCGCACCGGTTTATTTCGGCCTTTCACTGGCCCTGGTTGCCCTGTCGATCAAATTTTTTCAGGAGATCCTGCACGTCCTGCCCAACATTTTTTCTGTCGCGGAAGCCGATCTGATCCTGACCCTGCTGTCGCTGGTCGACATGGCGCTGGTGGGCGGGTTGTTGGTGATGGTGATGTTCTCCGGGTATGAAAACTTCGTCTCGCAGCTGGATATCACCGAAGGGAAAGAAAAACTGAGCTGGCTGGGCAAAATGGACGCCACCTCGCTGAAAAACAAAGTCGCCGCGTCTATCGTCGCCATTTCCTCCATTCACCTGCTGCGGGTGTTTATGGACGCCAAGAACGTGCCGGACAACAAGCTGATGTGGTATGTGATCATCCACCTTACCTTTGTGCTGTCCGCCTTCGTGATGGGCTACCTGGATAAAGTGACCCGCTCAAAACACTAAAACGTACTGCCACACCCGGTCGTCATGATCGGGTGCCTCCCTCACGCGCCCTTCTTCGCCTGTTTCCCCGCCGTCGTTTTTTTCATCTGGCACATCTGATGATAATTTTATTATAATGTTATTACACTCATCTCATGGACTGAACGCCGGCCCTTGCACCGGTTTCGCCGCAGACAGGATCACGCTCTCTCATGCCATTGACTGGTCACCCCCTGCAATTCAACGATATTCAGGCGATTTTGCCTCATCGTTATCCCTGCCTGTTGGTCGATCGCGTGCTGCCCGCCGGCACCTGCATTGCCGAAGGGAGGCTGAGCGCCATCAAGAACATCACCGCCAATGAGCCGACGTTCTGGAACGGCCACGCGCACTTCGCCGGTTTTCCCGGCGTGCTGTTGGTGGAAGCGCTGGCGCAAAGCACCGGTCTGCTGGCGCATTACTATCTCGGGGCGCTAAACGAGGGGGAGCATTACTATTTTGCGGCCATTCAGCGTGCGCGGTTTTATCGCGCCGCCCGCCCCGGCGATCAGGTGCTGATGGAGGTGGCCTTTGTGCGCCGCCGCGGGGCGATCGCCCGCTTTACCGGCCGCGCCAGCATCGATGGCCAGCGCATTTGCACCGCCGATTTCATGTGCGCCCGTAAATAGGCCGCTTGCCGAAGGAGCCCTGCGAATACCATGTCTCTGGTTGACAGCTTACTCAAAACCCTTGATTTCTCTCCGCGCGGCCAGGTGATCGCTCGCGAAACCGACGCCTGGGGCGAAATCATCGTTTCCGACCACAAGGACTACCGCACGCTGCGGTTTGACGGCATCTGCGAACAGAGCAAGATGAGCCTCAGCAACCCCGTGCAGCCGATCCACAACTACATCAAAGCGATGCTGATGGCGGTGGCCTGGCAGCCGCCGGCCTCGGCGTTGATTTTGGGGTTGGGCGGCGGCAGCTTGCTGCGTGCGCTGCACGCGCTCGATCCGGCGATGCGCCTCGACGTCGTCGAGCTGCGCGCTGCGGTGATCGCCGTCGCACGCCGCTATTTTACACTGCCGGCCACCGACACCATCAGCCTGCGCACCGCCGACGCCATGGACTTTGTGCGCCCGCCCGCCGAGACGCGTTACGATCTGATCTTCTCCGATCTCTATTCGGCGTTCGCCATGGATCCGCAGCAAGGCACCCAGACATTCCTGGAAAACTGCGCCGCGCGGCTGAACGACGGGGGCTGGCTGGTGCTGAATTACCACGATCTGCCCGACGAAAACAGCCTGCTGTACCACAGCCTGCACCGGATATTCGGCACCGTATTGTTTTGCGTCGCCCCCAGCGGCAACGTGATCATTTACGCCACGCCGGCCCAGGTGACGTTGCCGCTGAGCGCGCTGCGCAACCTGGCCGCCGGCAGCGGCGAGCTGTTCAACTGCGAACTCGGCTACCTGTCACGCAAAATAGAGCGGCTGCATTTCCGCTAAAGACGAGCGGCGACGCGGTCTGGCTGGCCGCTTCGCCCACGTGGTATTATCATTCAGTTATCATTCTCTGGAGGATCCTGATGGAAAAGAAAACGGCGCGGCTAACGGTGCTGATTGACCCGGACAAGAAGAAAGCTCTGGAAGAACTGTGCCTACAGCAGGACGTCACTCCTTCCCAGGTGGTACGCCAGCTGATCCGCGATTATCTGCACAAGCATCAGGTTGACTATCCCAGCCAGCCGACTCACGCCAATCCACGCGTCGAAAGCAATTGAGCGGCTGCCTGTTCCGCCTACTGTGAAGCGCGCGTTGCTCCTGCGCGCGTCCCTAATCCGAATCCTCCGTTACGGTCTGTCCATTCTGCAATATCGCTGCTACTGTTTGCGTTCATACTCTCTCTTCGGAAAGGAAGCGCCATGTTCAGCCATATTACCGTCGGCGTCAGCGATCTGGACGCCGCCGCCGCCTTCTACGACGCCATTTTGTTGCCGTTGGGATTACAGCGGCGGGAAGTGACGCCGGACGGCGGTCCCGCTGCCCGCTGCTGGGTGAAGCCGGGCCAAACGCTGCCGCGTTTCTATGCTTACCAACCCTTCGACAGGCAGCCAGCCAGCGCTGGCAACGGCAGCATGCTGGCCTTTCTCGCCGCCGATGAGCTGGAGGTTAAACGCGCCTACGCTGCTGGCCTGCTGGCGGGCGGCAGCAGTGAAGGCGAGCCCGGCGAACGCGCGCATTACGGCAAGGGCTATTACGGCGCTTACCTGCGCGACCCCGACGGCAACAAGGTCCATGTGGTGTACCGGGGAGATCTCGCCTGATGAAATGTTCGGTTTATATCGCCACCAGCGTAGACGGATTCATCGCCGGCGCGGACGGCGACATCGACTGGCTGCTGCGCCCCGAGTACGCGGTTTCGTTGCTAAACGGCCTGAGTTATGAGGCATTTATCGCCGACATCGACGCACTGGTAATGGGGCGCCATACCTATGAAAAAGTCCGCGCCTTTCCCGAATGGCCCTATGGTGACCTGCCGGTGGTAGTGCTGTCGACGCAGCCGCCCTCGCCGCACGAGACAGGCCACGTTCGCTGGATGAATGGCGAACCGGCGGCCATCGTGGCGCAGTTGGCCGAGCAAGGCTGCGGTCACCTGTATATCGACGGCGGCCAGACCGTACAGCGTTTCTTGCAGGCCGGATTGATCGACGAACTGACGATTACCCGCGTGCCGCTGCTGCTGGGTGGCGGCATTCCCTTGTTCGGCGCCGATGGCCCGGAGCAGCGCCTGCGCCTGCTCGCCGTCACCCAGTCGGACAATGGTTTCGTGCAAGAACGCTACGCGGTTCAGCGCGCATCGTAACGCAGCATCCGTCGGCGGCCGCCGAAGGCGATGAGCAACGCAGCCAGCGCCAACAGCGCCGCCACGCCGTAAGTCACCCGCATGCCGTCAACCGCGGCCGCCGCCGCAGTACCCGCCACCTGCTGCGAAGCCAGATAAAACAGCGCCCCCATCGCCGAAGCGCCGGTGATCGCCCCGAGATTGCGCGCCAGGTTCACCATGCCGGCGATCAGCCCGCGCCGTTCAGGAAACAGATCCTTCATCAGCATGGTGTTGTTGGCCACCTGAAACAGCGCATAGCCGGCGGTCAGCAGCGCGATGGGGGCGATATAGCCGAGCACGCCCCAGCGGTTAAGCAACGACAGCAATGCCGCCCCGGCTGCCACCGCCGCCAGCCCAAACTGGGCGATGCGCTGCGAGCCAAAACGATCCACCAGATAACCGGCCGGTATGCCGGTCAGGATCGCCACCGCCGGCCCCGCCGACATCACCAGCCCGACCTGCGCAGCGCTTAACCCCAGCGCGCGTGACAGATAGAACGGCCCGACCACCAGCGTGGCGGTCATCACCGTCATCACCAGCGCGCTGGCCGCCAGCCCCGCCGTCAGGGCCGGATGGCGGAACAGCGTCGGCGCCAACAGCGGCGATACGGCGCGGCGTTCCACACCGATGAACAGCGCCCCCGCCAACAGCGCCCCCAGCATCAACGCCAGGTTGAGCGAGCCAAAATTGCCGCGCCCAAGGGTCATCGCCAGTGAATAGCAGAGCAATGCGCCGCCCAGCAGCAGCGTACCGGCGCGATCGAACGGTTCCGGGGGCGCTGCCGCGCGCGGCCCATTCGGCAAGTATCGCCAGGCGAGCCACAGCGCCAGCAGCCCCAGCGGCAGGTTGATCAGGAACATCGCCCGCCAGCCGAAACCGACGATCAGCGCGCCGCCCAACGACGGCCCCAGCGCGGTGCCCACGGCCGACATAGTGCCGAGCAGCCCCATCGCGCGGCCGATTTTTTCCGTGCCCAGCGCCTCGCCCGCCAGCGCCATGGCAATTGACATCATGACTGCGCCCCCCAGCCCCTGCGCCAGGCGCGCCGCCAGCAGCAGCCAAAGCTGCGGAGCCAACGCACAAGCCAACGAAGCGGCGGTAAACAGCGCGATGCCCGCCAGCAGCAGGCGGCGGCGATTGAGGCTGTCGCCCAAGCGGCCGATGCCGATGATGCAGGTGGTGACGGCCAGCAAATAACAGAGCAATACCCACTGCACCGCTTGGAACGAGGCATGGAACGCGGTGGCGAGCGCCGGCAGCCCGACATTGGCGATGCTGATGCCGAGCGATGACAGCAGCATGCTCAAAGACAGTGCGGCCAGTATGCCGCGGACGCCCTGCGGCGAAGGATGGGATAACATGATAAGCACTCCTGACATAGACTGAGGATTAGCCTATGTCAGGAGGTAGGATGGCGGAAGACGCACGGTGTGCACTGTATCCATGCGCCTGACGCCTTATCTGACGCGAGCCGTTACCAGGCGGCGATTTCCGCCTCGGTGAGCGGCAACGGCTGAGTCACACCGGTTTCCGCCGCCAGGGTGGCCGCCTCCAGCACCGCCATTACCGCCAGCGCCTGCGGTGCGGTAACCGGATTGCTGCCGGCGCCGCGCAGCGCGTCGCGCACCTGGACGTAATATTGACGCTGGTCGCCATCCGGCGTCGGCAGCGTACGCACCGGCTCCGTGCCGATAAACAGGCTCATCGCATCGTCGTCTTTGCCCCACTCCGCCGAGCCCGGCGTCACGCCAGCCAGCAGTTGGCTCTCCTGCCCGTCGGCGCGCGCTTTGACCACGCTGCCTTTCTCGCCGTGCACGGTAAAGCGTGAGACGCCGCCCGCCACCAGCATGCTGCCGTGCAGGATCACGCGGTGCGTCGGGTAGTTGAGCACCACGTGGGCCCAGTCGTTAATCTGCGCGTTGGGGCGCAGCGTAGCGATGTTGGCCTGCACGCTGTGCGGTAAACCGAACAGCTGCAGCGCCTGATCGACCATGTGCGGCCCCAGATCAAACCACAGCCCGCTGCCCGGCAGGTTCTGCTCGCGCCAGCGCACCCGCACTTCTGGGCGGTAACGATCGATGTGCGACTCAAAGTGCGTCACCTTGCCGATCAGCCCCTGTTCGATCACCTGCTTCACGCCCAGGAAATCGCTGTCCCAGCGGCGGTTCTGGAATACCGACAACAGGCGATCGTGTTTTTCCGCCGCCGCAATCAGCGTACGCGCCTGCGCCAAATCCAGCGTAAACGGCTTATCCACCACCACGTGCTTGCCCGCCTCCAGTGCGGCCAGCGCCAGCGGCGCATGGGTGTCGTTCGGCGATGCGATCACCACCAAATCCACCTCCGGCCGGCGGATGGCCTCCAGCGGATCGGCGATCACCTGCACGTGCGGCAGATCGGCATGCACCTTGGCGGCATCGCGCGAAGCTACCACGCTCAGTTCCAGCCCCGGCACCGCGTTAATCAGCGGCGCGTGAAACGCCTTGCCGACAAAGCCGTAGCCAATCAGCGCCACCTGCAACGGTCGAGCAGTATCGTTCATCAGTGTTCTCCTCTAGCGGTCGTCGGCGACGACACAAAGTTCAATCAATGATTGTTCGTCCAGGTTGTCCCACGGGCGATCGGTAAACAGACGTTGGATCTGCGCCAGATCCGCAACGTGATGCGGCTCGCAGCGGTCCAGTTTCATATGATCGGCCACCAGCCAGCGCTCGCCGCTGTTGGCCAACATGGCGCGTTTGACCTCTGCATCGGCCTCTTCGCCGGCGCTCAGTCCCAGCTGGGGATGCACCGCACAGGCGCCCAGTAAGGCGATGTCCGCGCGGTAGCGCGCCAGCAACGCCAGCGTGGCACTGCCGGCGAATAGCCGCTGACGCACATCCCACTGGCCGCCAAGCAGGATCAGGTTAATCTCCGGCCTGTCGCTCAGGCACTGCGCGATATCCAGCGAAGCGGTGATCACCGTCGCCGGGCCGCGCAACGCCTGCGCCACCGCCAACAGCGTACTGCCCGCATCCAGCATCAGGGTGCTGCCGGACGGGATCTGCGCAGCCACCGCGCGGCCGAGCCGCTGCTTGATCTGCGGCAACAGCGCCGCGCGCGCCTGACGTGGCATGCCGGACGGTTCGAGCGCGATCGCCCCGCCGTGATTTTTCTGCGCCAACCCTTGCCGCTCGAGATCGGCCAGATCGCGGCGCACGGTATCGACCGAAACGCCGATGGCGCCGGCCAATTCCGCCACCGCCGCCTGCCCGCGTTCGCTGAGCAAATCCAGTAAATGGCGCTGTCGTGCCGCTTTGTGCATGGGCTTATTCCGCCGTAAAAAGCATAAAACAGCAATATACAGCAGATAACAGCAATGGAGAAGCCGCAATTGTGCGCACCGGCGATCAAACATCTTTTCGCCTGTGGGACGATGATGATGAAGACATAACGCATAACAATCCGGAGAAACGCATGAACATCGATCTGACGTTTGAACACCTGAGCGCACGCGCCGTGCAATACAATGCCCGCGCTTCGGTGGAGGATTTTGACGCCTGCATGGTGGAATACGCCGCGCTGGCCCAGCGCGCCAAGGCGCAGACGCCGGGCATTTACGATCTGCACTACGGCATGAGCGCCGCCGAGCGCCTCGACCTGTTCCCGGCCAGCGCACAACCCGCCCCGCTGCTGATCTTTATTCATGGCGGCTATTGGCATTCACAGCGCAAAGAGGAAGCCTGTTCGATGGCCGCCGCGTTTGCTCGCCGCGGCGTGGCGGTCGCCACGCTGGAATACACGCTGGCGCCGGAAGCGACGCTCGCGGAGATCGTACATGAGGTGCGCAGCGCCGTCGCCTGGCTCTATCATCACGGGGCACCCTTCGGCATCGATCCGGCACGCATTTTCGTCAGCGGCAGTTCGGCCGGCGGTCACCTGTGCGGCATGCTGATCGCCGACGGTTGGCAGCAACGCTATCGCCTGCCGCCCGACGCGATCAAAGGCGCGCTGGCGCTGAGCGGCCTCTACGATCTGCGCCCGCTGTGCGATATCTACATCAACGACTGGTTGCACCTGACGCCCGAGCAGGCGCAAACCCTCAGCCCGCTGTTTTTACTGCCGGCGAAAGACCATGCGCCGCAGATCCTGCTCGACGTCGGCCAGCGGGAAACGCAAGGTTTCAAAAACCAGACGCAGGCCTATTATGACGCTTGCCGGGCGCATGGCCTCGACGTCTAGCTGCTGGCCGACCGTCACTGCAATCACTTTACGCTGGTCAACGAGCTGGCGGATGCGGAAAGCGCGATGTTCCGGCAGGTGATGGCGATGATCGACGCAACGCAACGGTAGCCTGCCGCTGCAACCGCAGCCTCGCGGCGATCGTAATCACCGCCAGCGCGGCGAACAAGGCTCCGCACAGCAGGCTGCCCTGTAGCCCCCACGCGGTAATAAACCCGCCGCCCGCCAGCGAGCCCAGCGCCACGCCCAGATTGATAAAGGCGATATACAGCCCGGTGGCGAACGCCGGCGCTTGCGGGGCTTCGGAGGTCAGCCAAATCTGCGTGACAATCAAACCGCTGGTGTGCGCCGCTCCCCAATACAGGCAAAGCGCCGTCATCGAGCCAATATTCACGCTGCCATAGCGATACAGCAGCGCATAAGCCGCAATCAAGGCTATCGGATGCAGCAGCACCGTCACCGCACGATGGCGGCTCAGCCATCTGCCGGCCAACAGGTTGCCCACGACACCGCCCACACCGAACGCCACCAGAAGAAAGCCGATGACGCCGCCGCTGAGACCGATTTCGCGGCTGAGGTACTCGGCCGCGTAAGCATAGACGGCAAACATGGCGGCAAAGATCAGCACGCAGGTAGTGATATTCAGCCACAGCGTACCGCTGCGCAGTATCGCCAACTGTTTGCCATAGCTGAGGCGCTGTACGGCCGCATCAGGCAAACGCCACAGCAATCCCAGCGCCGCCAGAAGGTTCACCCAGGCACAGAACCTGAACGACGCTTCATAGCTGAACTGTCCGGCGATCCATTGCGTCAGCGGTATCCCCAGCACCATGCCCATGCTGGTGCCGATGAACGCATAAGCGGTTGCTTTGGTAGCTTGATGCGGCGGATAAAGCGCCGCGGCCGCCACCATGGCCAGTGAAAAATAGATCGGATGAAACAACGCCGGCACAATGCGCAGCAGCATGAGCATGGAGAAGCTGTCCACCTGGGCGGACAGCGCGCTGGCCGCCGCAAACACGGTCAACGCGATCAACAACATGCGTTTGCGATTGAATTGCGACGCCAACAGCACCAACAGCGGCCCGAGCAGCGCAATGGTCAGGGCGAAGATCCCGACCAGCCAGCCTGCCTGCGCCGTGGAGATGCCATACCGTGCAATGATCAGCGGCAAAATGCCCACCACGCCGAACTCGATGCAGTAAACGCCGAACAGCCCCAGCGCGAGGAAGAAAATCGGTGGCATCAGACCCATCACCTCTCTCCCGTCGCGGCATAAACCGCCTGACAAATCTCGCCGACAAAGGCGCCGGACATCCCCTCCAGCGCCGTGTTGGTAAACGCCACCACGCTGAGCTGTCGGGCAGGATCGACGAACCACGAGTGGCCATAGGTGCCCCCCATCCGCCAGCTGCCTACGGACTCCGGCGTTTGTGCGGCGACGGGATCTTTCAGCACGGTGATGCCCAGGCCAAACCCGCGCCCTGGCCAAAACGGCATCGTTAAATCGCCGATTTGGTTGGTGGTCAGCGCCGTCACCCACTCGGTTGGCAGTACCGGCTTTCCTCCCTGGCGCAACGCTTCCAGCAAGCGCAGGAAATCCTCGGCCGATCCGACCATACCGGCGCCGCCTGAAGCGTAAGCCTGCGGATCCAAGGCTCGCGCCGGCGACAGAAGAAAACCGGCGCTGCCATCGATGAACGGTAAACGATCCGGTTGGCGCAGGCGGCGTGGCCCACCGGGATGGTCGGCGTAAGCGGCCGCCAGGCGCGCGGCGTCCACCGCCAGGAAGTCGGTATCCGTCATCGCCAGCGGCCCGGTCACCCATTTTTTTACTGCCTGCGCCAGCGGCAGGCCGCTCGCCTGTTCAATAACCGCGCCCAACACATCGGTGGCGATAGAATAGCGCCACGCCGCGCCGGGCAGAGCCAGCAAAGGGGCGCAGGCA
Organism: Serratia bockelmannii; assembly: GCF_008011855.1. Classification (GTDB taxonomy): domain Bacteria; phylum Pseudomonadota; class Gammaproteobacteria; order Enterobacterales; family Enterobacteriaceae; genus Serratia; species Serratia bockelmannii. The sequence continues at coordinate 136,145 of NZ_VOUX01000033.1, read as the reverse complement.
ATACGCCGCACGTTTTCCTGCAGGCTGACGGACGCGTCATCCATACCGTCGGAGACCGCCGACTGAGCGTAGAATCCCCCTTCCGGCTGGAAAAATCGGTAGCTTAATCCGGCGGTGTGGGTCATCAAATGCCATAACGTCATCAACGGTTGGGTGCCATCCGCCAGTCGCGGACGAAAATTCGGTAGCCAACGCGTGATCGGATCGTCTAACCGCACGGCGCCTTGCGCCATCAACGCCAGCGCCGCCGTGGACACGATCGGTTTGGACACCGAGGCCAGACGAAACAGCGTATTGAGCGCCATCGGCCGGCCGGCTTCGCGATCCGCCATGCCCGCCGCGCGTCGATAAACGATTTCACCGCCCTGCGCCACCAAAACGACCACACCAACCAATCGTTTTTCGCGTAAGGCTTTCTCTATCGCGCCGTCAATCGCGTTGGCGGTGGATCCGTATTCATTCATCTTTATTACCCCAGGTAGTCAGCCCATGCTGTCGCCACCGAGCATAGGGCGTGGCGATTAACGAAAAAACAGGCTAGATTTCCTTTCATAGCGGACACTCACGTCCGTAATGGGGCAAGCAATGGATAATCTGTCTGGGGTGAGCGTCTTTGTGCAGACCGCGGAGACGCTGAGTTTCGTTGAGGCCGGGCGCGTGCTCGGCATTTCCGCTTCCGCGGTGGGGAAAAGCATCGCCCGCCTGGAAAACCGTCTGGGCACGCGCCTGTTTCACCGCAGCACGCGCAGCATGACCCTGACCGCCGAAGGCCGGCTGTTTCTGCACCGCTGCCAGCGCATTCTGGAGGAATTGGCGGCGGCGGAACGGGAAATCAGCGATACGCACAGCGCGCCGCGCGGCAAGCTGCGTGTCAGTTTGCCGCTGGTGGGCGGCCTGCTGAATCCGGTGCTGGCGGAATTTGTTCGGCGTTACCCGGAGATTGAGCTGGAAACCGATTTTTCCGACCGTCGAGTCGCGGTGATTGAAGAAGGGTTCGATGCGGTGATCCGCGTGGGCGATACCGAGGACTCTCGCTTAATGAGCCGCCAACTGGGCACGTTTCACCTACAGCTGGTGGCGGCGCCGGACTATCTGCGCCGGGCGGGAATACCCCGCCAGCCGGCAGAACTGCGCGATCACGCCTGCCTGTTATACAGATTCCCCACCACCGGCAAAGTCGAGACCTGGCCGGTGGCGGGCGGAGATAAACTGCTCGACGAAGGCCTGGGCAAGCGCACGGTATGCAACACCGTCGATACGCTGATTTACCTGGCGGAACAGGGCCTGGGCATCGCCTGCCTGCCCGATTTCGCGGTGCGGGAGGCGCTGGAGCAGCAGCGGCTCCAACCCGTGCTTGGCGACCAATGCCGACACAGTGGCAGTCTCAAAATCCTCTGGCCTTCAAGCAAACATCTTACACCGCGTCTCAGGGCATTTATCGACATCATGAGCGTTCGCCTTTTCTCAGCCTAAGTCCTCTACCGTGTTAGAACAAATTCAGCTTTGTTTTGCACAAAAATAGCTAAAGCGCAGCCTGCCGCGCCTGCCAGCAGCCCTGACGGCGGCGCAGTGCCGTCGTGATATTCCATTCAGCGATATAGAAGCGCCGTTCGTTCTTTCGGGACAAAGAAAACCGCCACACAATACCTTTTACCCCGCACTCGTGCATAACCATCTATAAATTCAGGTGTTAACGCCTTGTCATTATCGATAACCGCCCAATTCGCTCATCTGATATTGAACAGCCAGCCGGATCAAACCGCCCTGTCAGCCGCTCGCCGCGGCGTGAAAGATTACTTCGCCTGCGCATTGCCGATTGCCCGCGGGGCGTTGAGCGATGCCGGTCTGGCAGCGATCGGCACGACGTTTCCGCCGACCAGCAGTGAGAACCGTGCACTGCGCTATGGCTATGTCAGCCACTCGTTGGACTTCGATGATTACCATCCTGCGCTGCGTGGCCATCCTAGCACCGTAGTGCTCTCCGCCCTGCTGGCGCTGAACGGTGAGAGTGACAATGTCACTGAGCTATTAACCGCCTATGTCATCGGTGTAGAGGCCGCGGGCCGGCTGGGATTGGCCGCTGGCACGCAACATTACGTGCAGGGTTTTCACAGCACCGCCACCCTGGGCGCGGTCGCCGCCTGCGCCGCCGTGGCGCGTTATCTGCAGCTTGACCAGCGGCAAACGCAGATTGCTCTCGGCCTGGCGGCCACCCAGGCGGCGGGCCTGCGCAGCCAGTTCGGTTCGGCGGCCAAACCGCTGCACGCAGGGCTGGCGGCACGCAACGCGGTCAATGCCGCCCTGCTGGCTCAGGCCGGTTTCATCGGCCAACCGGAGGGCGTGCTGGACAGCCTGCTGACTTCCCACGGCGACGGCCGGCAAAAACCGGAATGCCTGACCGCCGACTGGGGCACGCCCTGGCGCATCCTGCAACCAGGGCTGGAGTTCAAGCGGTATCCGACCTGCGGTGGCACTCACAGCGCGGCCGAGGCGGCGCTCGCCCTGCGCGCGCGGCTGCTGGAACAAGGCGACGCCCTTGCGGAGATCGCACTGGTTGAGGTCAGTTTTCCGCCCGGCGCAGATACCGCACCCTATATTCGCCAGCCGGCCACCGGTGTGGAAGCGCGCTTTAGCCTCGAATACGTCATAGCCGATGCGCTATACCACGGCGAGGTCCCGCTGACGCATTACGGCGAACAGCCGGTCGATGCGGCTATCGCCGCCCTGGCGGCAAAAGTTGAGCGCCATGTCGATCCCGCAGCCCCGCCGGACGCGCTCGATCCGGAGATGCGCTTCCATCGCCTGACCCTGACGCTGCAGGACGGAAGGCAAATAAGTGACATGGTCACAAGAAAGCAAACCGCCGCCCGGCCGACAGACCTCGACGCCAAGCTGCACGCCATTCTGCAGCTGCTTCCGGGCCTCGAAGGCGAAAGCGTTATCCGCGACTGCGCCCTCATGTCCCCTGGCGCGCTGCCGCGACTGATTGCATTGTTAAATTAATAATAAAACAGGAATAATTATGAGTACTTCACCTTCAACACCATCGCGCCAACTCCGTCTCGGCCTGTTCGTTCAGGCGCTGGGACACCACATCGGAGGATGGCGCGCACAAGGCGCCAGCGGTTCACCGACCGATATCGACTGGTTCACCTGGATCGCAAAAAAAGCCGAAGAAGGCACCTTCGATATGTTCTTCGTCGGCGACGCGTTGGCCACCAGCGTGCACCGCCTGCCCTCGACGATGTCACGCCTGGAGCCGCTGACGCTGCTGGCGGCGCTGGCGGTTAACACCCGCCATATCGGGCTGGCGGCGACCGCCTCCACCACTTTCGATCAACCTTTCCACCTGGCACGCGCCATGGCCTCCATCGACCATATCAGCCACGGCCGCGCCGCCTGGAACGTGGTGACCTCTTTCTCCAGCGATGCGGCGCGCAATTTCAGTCGTGAAGACCTGCCGTCGCACGCCGAACGCTATGAAGTGGCGCGGGAATTCCTCGAGGCCAGCTACAAACTGTGGGACGGCTGGGAAAAAGACGCCATCGTGCGCGATAAGCAAAATGGCGTATACGCCATCGACGAGAAAATCCACGCCGCCAACCATAAGGGCAAGCATTTCTCGGTGCAGGGCCCGCTGAATATTTCCCGCTCGCCGCAGGGGCGGCCAGTGATCATTGAGGCCGGCTCTTCCCCGGCCGGCCAACAGTTGGCGGCGGAAACCGCCGAAGTGGTGTTCACCGCCGCCGCCAGCCTGGAAGAAGGACAAGCTTTCTACCGCAGCCAGAAAAAATACGTGGCCGACGCCGGCCGCAACCCGGACCACCTGCTGATCCTGCCAGGTGTGATGCCGATTGTCGGCCGTACCAAAGAAGAAGCGCAGGAAACCTGGTATCAGCTGAATCAACTGGTGGATATCGATAACGGCATTGAGCAGCTGTCGGCGCGCTTTGGCTTCGATTTGAGCGATTACCCGCTGGACGGCCCGGTGCCGAACGTGGGCGCCACCGAAGGCGGCCAAAGCCGCGTGAAACTGCTGACCGATCTGGCCGCGCGGGAAAACCTGACGCTGCGCGAGCTGGCGGCCGTCGCGGCCGGTTCGCGTGGCCACCGCGTGGTGGTAGGCACCGCCGCAGAGATCGCCGACGACTTCCAGCTGTGGCTGGAACAGCAAGGCGCAGACGGCTTCAACATCATGCCGGCGGTGTTGCCCAACCAACTGGAACTGTTCGTCGAGCTGGTGATCCCGGAGCTGCGCCGCCGTGGCCTGTTCCGTGAAGAGTATCAGCATGCAACCCTGCGTGAAAACCTGGGCCTGCCGGAACCGGCAATCAACTTCGCTAACGTAAAATCGGCTTAATCCGCAGGGAAATCATGATGAAAAACACATTCAAACGCACCGTACTGTCCCTGCTGTTGGCTTCCTCCACGCTGGCGCCGTTGGCCGCCGGTCATGCCGCTGAAGGCGATGTTCCCTTCAAGGCGGCGGTGAAAGCTGCCGCCGATCCGGCGCTGCACGACAGCCTGCCTGACGCTATCAAAAAGGCCGGCTATATCGTTGCCGGCACCAACCCGAACACCCCGCCGACCACCTTTTACCAGGCGGACAACAAAACGCTGGCTGGGCGTGAAATCGACGTGATGAGCGCAATTGCCGATCGCCTGGGCGTGGCGATCCACTGGAAGGACACCGGCGGTTTCGACAACATCATCCCCGGCCTGAAGTCCGGCCGTTATGACGTCGCGCTGGCCAACATTGACGCCAACAAAAAGCGCTTCCAGCAGGTGGACTTCGTCGGCTATTACAACGCTTCCAAGCTGGCTTTGATCGCCCGCAAAGACGCTGCGCTTGGCCCTTACACCGAGCTGGCCCAATTGTGCGGCCAGACCGTCGGCGCCGGTGCAGGCACCTCACAGATAACCCGCCTGCAGCAGGCCAGCGATCAATGCGTCGCCGCCGGCAAGCCAGCCATCACCATGCCGATCTTCCCGGATCGCCCGGCCGGGGTGCAGGCGGTGATCAGCGGCCGCGTGCCGATGTTTTTCGGCCCGTATGAAGGGCTGCGCTACCAGGCCACCCACGTCAAACCGCTGACGCTGGCCGGTGATATCAACATCGACGGTACCACGGTGGCCATCGCCCTGCCGAAAGGCTCCGAACTGGTGAAACCGGTGCAGGCGGCACTAAATTCGCTGATCGCCGACGGTAGCTACCAGAAAATCCTCGACGGCTGGGATATCGGTTTTGGTGCCGTGAAAACCGCCGGCATCAATGAAGAGATCGCAAAATGAGTGGGCAATACCCTGTCGACGACGCGGAACTGAGCATCGTTGGCCACCGGCATTACGGGCGCTGGCTCAGCGCCCTGGTTGTACTGCTGATCGTCGGCGTTATCGTCAATTCCATGCTGCACAACCCGCGCTTTGAATGGTCGGTGGTGGCGGAAAATCTTACCGAGGCGTCCATCCTCAACGGCGTGCTCATGACGCTGAAGCTGACGGTAATTTCGGTGGTGTTCGGCTTCGCCGGCGGCGTGCTGCTGGCGCTGATGCGCCTGTCGGCCAATCCGGTATTGGTGGCGGTAAGCTGGTTCTACACCTGGTTCTTCCGTGCAGTGCCGATGCTGGTACAGCTGTTCCTGTGGTACAACATCGCCGCGCTTTATCCCCGCATCAGCTTGTGGATCCCGTTTCTGGGCGAAGTCGCCAGCGCACAGACCAATACCCTTATCAGCACCTTCAGCGCCGCGGTGATTGCGCTGGTGATGCATCAGTCGGCCTATGCGGCGGAGATCGTGCGCGCAGGCATCCAAAGCGTCGGCAGCGGCCAGTTGGAAGCCGCCAAAGCACTGGGCTACCGTCGTGGGCAAATCCTGTGGCGCGTGGTATTGCCGCAGGCGATGCGCACCATCCTGCCGCCGGCGGGCAATGAGGTGATCGGGCAGTTGAAAACCACCGCGGTGGTGTCGGTGATTGCCCTGCAGGACGTGCTGTATTCGGCGCAGATCATTTACCAACGCACCTACGAGGTCATCCCGCTGCTGCTGGTCGCCACCCTGTGGTATCTGGCCATGACTTCGATTCTGTCGATTGGTCAATACTACGTGGAGCGCTATTTTGGCCGCGGCACGCAGGCAACGCGCAGCGGCCGGTTCTTCCTCAACCGCAAAGCCCCTCAGGGAGGTGAACAATGAGCGCATCTATCCACATCAACCGGGTGCGGAAATCCTTTTCCGGCACCGACGTGTTGAAAAATATCAGCCTGACCATTCCGGCAGGTTCGGTAACGGTGATCCTCGGCCCTTCCGGCTCCGGCAAATCCACCCTGTTGCGCTGCATCAACCACCTGGAAAAGCTGGACGGCGGCACCATTCGTGTTGGCGAACAGCTGATCGGCTATCGCCAAAAAGGCCGGCATCTGTACGAGCTGAAAGAAGCCGAGGTGGCCGAACAGCGTAAAAGCATTGGCATGGTATTTCAGCAGTTCAACTTGTTTGCACACCGCACCGTGTTGCAAAACGTCAGCGACGCGCCGCTGCGGGTGAAAAAGGAAAAAAAAGCCGAGGTGCAGGAACGGGCGAAACAGCTGCTGACCCGCGTCGGGCTGGAACATCGCATCAACGCCTGGCCGCGTGAACTGTCCGGCGGCCAGCAGCAGCGCGTCGCCATCGCCCGCGCGCTGGCAATGAACCCACAGGTGTTGCTGTTTGATGAACCGACCTCCGCCCTCGATCCTGAATTGGTTGGCGAAGTGCTGCAGGTGATGAAAGACTTGGCGCATTCGGGCATGACCATGGTGGTGGTCACGCACGAAATCGGCTTCGCACGCGAAGTGGCCGACCAGATTGTCTTTATGGATCAGGGAAAGGTGGTTGAAACGGGCAGCGTGCAGCAGGTTCTGGATGCGCCGGGACATGAGAGGACGCGCAACTTCCTGGCGACGGTATTGTAACCCTCCGTCAGGGGGCGTTGCGTCCCCTGACGTTCAAATTCAGCCGTTATTTTTTCTGCCGATAGCGGAAAAGACGTTGAACACTTCACCCAGGCCGTAAATCGCGCCGAGCAAGACGGCCACCATTACCGGCACCAGGACCACCACGGTGGCCAAGCTTTCAATCATTTCTAACATCGTTCTCTCCTGGTTTATAAGCACAGCGAACCTACGCCGGAAGAAAAGGTTTCCGGCCAATCGATCGATTATCGTGGGGAGGCAGTCTAAAACGTGAGCTACATCACACTTGATGCGAGCTAATGTAACTTACACAATTACATTAACGCAATGCAAAAAATGCTCTGCGCGTAGCGGGAATTTGCGTGGTTTTTTATTGCGTATCCGCTTGATATTGCGGTGAACAAGGGACAAAAGGATAGCCTGCGCACCGTTCGACCTGCCCGGCCATTTCGGCGATGCTGGTTTGCGCCAGGCTGGCTTCCAGCGCGTGACCGACGCGTGCAAATTCTTGCTCCAGCACCGGGGTAATGGCGTGGCCGATATAGCACGCATCGTTAGGCCGGGTACGGTGCAGCATGAAATACGGTTGATCCTCTACCGCGCGATACACGTCCAGCAGCGAGATCGTTTCCGCCGGCCGCGCCAGCAGCGCCCCACCGCCTTGTCCCATCTGTGAATAGGTCAGCCCGGCCTCTGCCAGCGCGCCGAGGATGCGCCGTACTACCGTCGGATTCGTGTTGACGCTGCGCGCGATGTCTTCGGAACGCACCGTCTGGCCACGACACAGCGTGATATTGGTCAGAATATGGATGGCAACGGCAAATCGCGTAGAGGTAGACACCTTGGCACCTGCTCAGAGTTTCGTTTATGTCGGATTAAAACATAAGGAAAGCGTATCAATTTACGGTAATACACATAATGAGTAGGGATAATGAGAATGTCAACCTGCCCCGCCCGATGGCGGCGGCGGCTCACGCTTCTGTGCGGATCTCCGTCACTTTATCGGGATAAAATGCCAGATGATCCTTGATCGCTACCACGGCGTTGTAGGGCATTTCATAACTCCAGGCCACATTGGCCTCCTGCTCGCCGTTAAGCACAAGGGAGAAATAACTGCAGTCGCCCTTATAAGGGCAGTAGCTGACGTGCTCGTTTTTCTGCAACAGCGCCCGATTCACATCCTCACGCGGAAAGTAAAACACCGGCGGATAGGTGGCTTCCTGCAGGATGAGCACGTTGCGGCTGTCGGCCAGGGTCTGACCGGCTGCACGCACGACAACCCGCGCCGGATGGCGGGTCAAGGTGATTGGGTGGTCCGGGCCGGGGATTTTCACCGGTTTGCCGGATGCGGAAACGAGATCGGACATGGCGGCCTCCAGCGTGTGCGCCCCGCACCCCGCGAGGCGTCTTTCCAGTATAGACCCACGATTTTACCGGCGGCCGCACATTCGGCGAGCAATCGCTTTTCACCGCCGCAAAATTAAGAATTTTTACCTGTTCGATTTTCTTACGGCGGAATACATTCATCCCAACTTCTACCGGCAGGTTAATCGGATTATTTTTAATCCATTAATCAGTCAATTTACCAGGAACTCATTATGAATATTAAACGTGCCGCAGGTGTGTTGGTGGTGGTGATGGCAACGCTTTCCGTTACCGCATGTGGGCATATGTCCAATCGCGATCGCAACACGGCGATCGGCGCGGGCGTCGGTGCAGTCGGCGGTGCGGTGCTGACCGACGGCAGCACGCTGGGTACCCTCGGCGGCGCGGCGCTGGGTGGCATTATCGGCCACCAGACCAGCCGTTAATCATCGCGTTAAAATAATCTCTGCAGGCCGGCACTTTTTTAATCCATAAGCGCCGGTCTGTTTTTTATTTATCGAAATAACGTCCCTCAGCGGTGGAAAATAATAAATAACGTTTAGCGCAGCTTTATTATTCATTAACCTGCGTCAGGGTTATTTATTGCACAGGCAGCCTGAAACGCGCCATCGCTTTTTCCAACCGTTCCGATTCGCCCTGCAGCGACTGAGAAGCGTCGCTCACCGCGTTCACCACGGCGCCGGTTTGTTGCACCACCTGATTCAGCGCCGCAATGCGCGCCGTCACGTCCTGAATGCTCTCCCCCTGATTGAAAGACGCCTGCGAGATTTCCCCCATCAGGGCACTGCATTTGTTCACCAGATCGATAATCTGGCGCAGGTTGCCGGTCAGCAGATCCACCGCCTGCGAACCTTGATCGATTTGCTGCAGTGAACGGTTGATCAACTGCTGAATATCGCGCGTCGAATGGCTGCTCTTTTGCGCCAACAGACCCACCTCTTTGGCTACGATGGCAAAGCCGCGGCCGTGAACGCCGGCATGCGCGGCCTCGATCGCCGCATTCAGCGCCAGAATATGGGTCTGGAACGCCACGCTGTCGATCAGCGCGACGATGCCACGCATCTCGGCCGATTGGTTGACGATCCCTTGGATTGAAACATTGACGGTTTCCATCATCTGCTCACCGGCGCCGGCGTACTGCCGGGCTTGTTCGGTTCGTTGGCTGGCCTGCTGGGCGTATTGGCCGTTTTCTTCCACCCGCGCCGCCAGCTGCTGCACGTGCTCGGTCGCCAACTGCAATTCGCCGTCCTGCTTCGCCGACTGTGCCGTCAACTGGCGATTGCCGTCCGCCAGCCGGCCGACGCCACTCAGGATCCCGCTCGCCGCATCGCGCACCTCGCTCACCAGCCGCTGCAGGCCGTTTTGCATATGGCCAATGCTGGTCTGCAGCTGACGCATCTCGCGGTTCAACGCCCGCTCAGGCGGCAACGGCCGCGAAAGATCGCCGGCGGCCAGCACGTTGAGGTGCGCGATTGCCCGCTGCAGCGGTGCGATAACCCAGCGAGAGACACCGACCCAGACCCCCACGGCAATCAGCGCCAGCGCCGCCAGCGCGCCAAACGCAAAGATCTTGGCCTGCTCCAGCGCCGCCAATTGCCGCACGTTGACGTCATCGCCACGCCGCTCGTTCAGCGTCTGGTAGGCAAGATACTTCTCGTTGAAATCCGCCTGAAACGCCTGGATCGGCACGGCGAAAAACGCATCGACGCTGGCGCTGCTTTGCAACCCTTGCGCCTGTTCCTTCAGGCCGTCATAGAACAGACGATAGCTGTCTTTCAGGGCGCCCGTCGCTTCGGGCGCAGCCGCGCTCAAGCGCTCGAACCGGGCAAAGGCCTGCTTTGAAGCCGCCAACGCCGCCAACGATTCATCCAGCAGGCTATGCCAACTGCCCTCGGAGCCGGTGGCTTTATCCTGCAGATAATAGATGCCCGCACGGTTCAGGGTATCGCTGGCCGTCAGCAGCGACAGTCTGGCGCGATCCATTGTCGCCTGCTGGCGATGCAACGCATCGCCCGTCACCAGATTAACCTTGGCGTCGCGCAAAATATTGGAAATAAATAGGGTGGAAAACAATTGCAGCAGAGAAAATAGCGCGATAACGCAAATCACCCCGCTTAATAAGCCCATGCTCTTGCCGAAGCCAAACGCACGCGGTAGCGCTGCCGCAGGTTTTACCCTGTGGCCCAGTGTCAGTTTTATGTTCATGATTTTTAGTCAGTCATACCAGGATGCCGCGAGTCTAACGGGCATTGATGACACGACTATTTCAGCCTGCTCTGCGTCGCCCCCGCCGGCCAAGATCCCCTAATAATCGGTATTGCCCGTCAACTCTCATTTTTATTTCTTGACTTGTTTAATACCGGATTTATAGTTTTTACATTAAAAAAGAAACAAAGTTTCATATATTAACCGGCGCGGAATTTAATATATTAAACGCTCAATAAAATCGTCTCAAATATAAAACCGATGAGCGTAAATGCCCTGTTCACAGGTGAAACTCGCTCGCCTTAATAAACAGTCTATTTTCTTCAGGGGCCTGCTATGCGCAAGATCACGCTTTGTTTTTTCCTTGTTTCACCAGTGAGTTATGCAACCGTCGCCGCATTACCCAACGATGCTGCCACCACCGCAGCGCCGGTAAAAAAAAGCCGCCCGGCATTTCCGCATATTCATTGGCAAAGCGAGGATAATAAAAAGAATATTGATATCGGCGGCGCACTGCGCGCCAATTATCGCTATGAAGACTGGCACAGCAGCAATTATCGTAATCCTCCGCATTTACGCTTTGACGCCTTTCGCATCGATGCCGCCGGCCAGGTAAACGATGCATTTTTCGATGGCGGATTCTGGTTTCAGGATCGGCGCAAATACGCCATCGACCGCGCCTATGTCGGCTATCACCTGTCTGAACGTTCCGCCGTGCAACTGGGCGCGCCGTTCAAACCGTTCGGCCTGATGCCCTACCCGCAGTTCGGCTGGTCGTACGGCATTCCGTTTTACCTCGGCTTTGGCGTCAACACCGGGCTGGGCGCCAAATACCAATATCAGCATGACGATTGGGCCTTCGACGCCGCCTATTACCCGCGCATGATGCCGACCGGCGTGCGTTACGCCCCCGACGTCGCCAGCTACGACGATTTGAAAAACACCAACTATGCGTCACAGCACCTGCAGCGCAACGAAAAACGCGATCAGATAAACCTGCGGCTGACGCGCGCTTTCCACCAGGGCGGCTGGGACAATGAGCTCGGCGGTTCGCTGGCGGCCTCGCGGCTCTACAACCAGGCGACCGGCGATAACGGCAGCTTCTGGGCGGCGGGCCTGCATACGCTGGTGAATAACGATCCTTGGCATCTGTCCGGCCAGGTGATCCGCTACGGTTACGATGCCAAAGGCCCGGCCGGGGCCAACAATTCGGTGATCCTGATGGGCGGCAACGGCCTGACGCCGGCCTATCTGATCCCGTCGCAGGCCACCACCGCCGCCATCAACCTGGCGCGCGACGTCGACGTACCTTGGGGGCCGGTGAAAAAGCTGCGGTTCTACAACGATTACAGTGTGCTCTGGAAGGATAAGCACGGCGGTTCCGACTCCAAAATGAATACGCTGGGGGTGCAGGTGTTCGCCATGCCGGTGATGCTGTGGGTGGACCTGACCTGGGCGCAGAATGCCAACCCGTGGGGCGGCGTGGAAAACGCCACCGGTTGGACCGGCACGCAATCCTCCGGCAGCAATAAATGGTATTTTCGCACTAACGTGAACATCGGTTACTACTTCTGAGCACGGCGAGATCTACACTGAAGTATCACCGCCAACCGGAGAAGCCACGATGTTGAGCGCGCAAACGCTGCATATTGCCATCAACCGCCCCTGTGACGAGGTGTACGCCTTTCTCAGCCAGCCGGAAAATTTCCCCTTGTGGGCCAAAGGGTTGGCCAACAGTTTACGGCAGGAAGATGAAGAATGGGTGGCAGACACCCCACAGGGAAACCTTCGTATTCGCTTCAGCGCGCCGAATGCCTTCGGCGTGCTGGATCATTGGGTGACGCAGCCGAACGGCGGCGTGGTCTACGTGCCGCTGCGCGCGCTCGCCAACCGGCACGGCACCGAGGTGATCTTCACCCTGTTCCGCCAGCCGGACATGGACGACGCGCTGTTCGCCCGCGACGCCGGGCTGGTGAACGCCGATCTGCAGGCGCTAAAGCGCCTGCTGGAATCGCGCTAATCCCCATCAGCTCTTGACCGACGACACCACGTTAAGCGGTTGGGCATCCGGCAGGATATTCATGTGCTCCAGCACCTGGGCCATGATCTTGCCGAACACCGGCCCCGCCACCGAACCGCCGAAGTGCTTGCCGGCTTTCGGGTTGTTGACCATCACCACCAGCGCCACCTGCGGATCGCTGGCCGGCGCCACGCCGGCGGTGTAGTTGATGTAGCCGCCGTCGTATTTGCCGCTGGGGCCCATTTTCTCGGCGGTACCGGTTTTGATCGCCAGCCTATAGCCCGGTACCGCGGCGCTCACCCCGCTGCCGCCAGGCAAGGCGTCGCTCTCCATCATATGCACCACGGACCGTACCGTATCCGCCGGCAGAATACGTTGCCCCATCACCGGCGGCGTCACCTTGGTGATCGACAGCGGCCGATAAATGCCGAAGGAACCGATAGCAGCATATTCGCGTGCCATCTGCAGCGGCGTCACGCGCAGCCCATAGCCGAAGGAGAAGGTAGCGCGTTCGATATCGGCCCAGCGTTCACGGTGCTGCGGCAGATAGCCGCTGCTCTCGTTGCCGATGCCAAGCTCGGTCGGCCGCCCCAGGCCAAAGCTACGGTAGACCGCCGGCAGCACGGTGGCCGGCAGCGCCAGCGCAATGTGCGATACCGCGATGTCGCTCGATTTTTGCAGCACGCCGGTGATGGTCAGTTTCGACCAGTGGCCGACGTCTTTGATCAGGTGACCGTTCACCCGATACGGCGTGGTGTCCAACACGGTATCCGGCCGGATCAGCTTATGTTCCAACCCCACCATCACCACCACCGGTTTCACCGTCGAACCCGGTTCGAAGCTGTCGCTGCTGCACACGTTGCGGATATCTTTCGCCGGCGTGCTGCCATAGTTGTTCGGGTTGAACGACGGATAGCTGGCCATGCCGAGGATTTCGCCGGTGTCGATCTTGACCAGTACCGCACAGCCGGAGTCGGCCTGGTTAGCCACCACGCCGTCGCGGATCTGCGCATAGAGCACGTACTGGATAAATTTGTCGATGCTGAGCGTCACGTTCGGCGGTGGCACCGGATCCACGCTTTTGAGCACGCCGATCACCGCGCCGCTGCCATCCTTCTGATAGACCCGCAGGCCGTTTTTTCCCTGCAACAGCGGGTTGAAGCCCAGCTCGATGCCCTCCAGCCCCTGATTGTCCTGGCCGACGATACCGATCAGCCCGGCGGCATCCTGGCCCATCGGATAAAAGCGGCTGAAATCCTGCTCGGCGCTGACGCCGGTCAGGTGCAGTTTGCTGATGTAGGCGGCGTTGTCGTCCTCCACCTTGCGCGCCAGGTAGACAAAACGTTTGTGCGCGTTGCTCTGGATCAGATGCTGTACGTCCGCCAGCGGGATCTTCAGCACGTTGGCCATACTCTGCCAGCGTTCGTTACCGGTATCGGTCTGGGTATCGAGAATATGCTTCGGGTCCAGCACGATGTCTTTGGACGACACGCTGACCGCCAGCGCCTCATCGTTGCGATCGGTGATCATAGCGCGGTTGGTCGGCACCACCTGGGTGCGGATCGAACGCTGGTCGGCCTGATCCGCCAACTGCTGGTGTTCCAGCAGCTGTAGGTAGCCGACCCTGAACGCCAACAGAAAAAAACAGACCAGCATGCCGGCGCAAATCCAGCCGAAACGAACTGTGGAATAGGTTTTACCGCTCTTTTTGGTCGATGGCGCCACTGTTGTGTTAACCCTACGTTTTTATTCGGTTTATGGTGTTATTTCAGTCTACCTTGCCGGAAATGGTCAGGAGATTGCAGTTTGTAAGAAAGTAAAAACAAACCGCATCACCGTTGCACATCTGCACTGTCGTTTAACTGCGGTTTACTTTGCGGCATATCACCGGGCTGTGGCGCGTTGGCCGGGTCAAAAATATGGTCGAGGATCGCGCGGGCGGTCGGCCCCGCCACCACGCCGTCGCCACCGCCGTTTTCCAGGATCAGCGCCATCGCCACCCGGGGGTTTTTGTAAGGCGCGAACAGCGTATAGAAGATGTGATCGCGTAGCCGCACCGGGATCATTTTGGCGTTGTAGGTCTGGTTTTGCTTCAGGCTGAACACCTGCGAGGTGCCGGATTTGGCGGCGATCTGGTACGGCGCGGTATGGAACAGCTTGTAACCGGTGCCGTTCGGCAGGTTGGCCATGCCGTACATGCCGTTGCGCACGATGCCCCAGTAAGGCGAGTGGGGATCGCCGATCTGCGCCGCTTGCGCCGGCGGCTGGTAGCGCGTCACCCGGTTGCCCTGCTGCAGCGAATACAGCAGGTGCGGCGTTTTCACCTGGCCGTTGTTGATCAGCGTGGTCAGCGCTTTTACCATCTGGATTGGCGTCGCCACCCAATACCCCTGGCCGATGCCCACCGAAACCGTATCCCCCTGATACCAGCCTTTTTTGTGCACCTTCAGCTTCCAGTCGCGGCTCGGCAGCACGCCGCGATACTCTTCGTTCAGATCGATGCCGGTGGACTGGCCGTAGCCGAACTGGCTCAGCCAGTGGTGAATACGATCGATGCCCATCTCATACGCCACCTGATAAAAGAAGGTGTCGGCGGACTCCTCGATCGCTTTGGTGACGTTGAGCATGCCGTGGCCGGTTTTCAGCCAGTCGCGGTAGCGGCGCTCAGTGCCGGGCAGCGTCCAGGTCGGCGCGCCGAAAAAGGTGGTGGTGGGCGTGATCACCCCGGCGAACAGCGCCGAAACGGCCATGTAGGGCTTCACCGTCGACGCCGGCGGGTACAGCCCCTGGGTGACGCGGTTGATCAGCGGCAGATCCGGGTTGGTCAGCAGCGCCTTATAGGCCTGATAGCCGATGCCTTTGACGAAAGGATTGGGATCGTAGCTGGGGCTGGAGACCATCGCCAGGATGCCGCCGTCGCGCGGATCTTCCACCACCACCGCGGCGCGCTGCCCCTTCAGCACCGATTCGATGTACTGCTGCAGCGGCAAATCCAGCGTCAGGTAGATGTTCTTGCCGGCCTTCGGCGGCTGCTCCTTCAGCAGGCGGATCACGCGCCCATGGTTATCCACCTCCACCTCCTGATAGCCGGTGGTGCCGTGCAGCTCGGACTCGTAATAGGCCTCGATGCCCTGTTTGCCGATGTTGCGATCGGCGGCATAGTTCTCGCTCAGCCCGGCCTTGTCCAGGCGCTTGAGATCGCTATCGTTGATCTTCGACACATAGCCCAGCACGTGCGCCAGCTGAGCGCCGTAAGGATATTCACGCTGTTGATAGGTATCGATGGTCACCCCGTCGAAACGGTATTGATTGACGGCAAAGCGCGCCACCTCGGTGTCGCTCAGACCGGTTTTTAGCGTCACCGGCTTGTAACGGCTGTTGTGGTGCATGTCATCGCGAAACGCGCTGATGTCCTCCGGCGTCAGGTCGACGATCGGCGTCAGCGCCTGCAGCAGCACCGCCATGTCGGTGATTTTGCTGGGCGTGATCTCGATACGATACAGTGTCACGTTTCGCACCAGCGGAGTGCCATTACGATCAAAGATCAGCCCGCGGCTGGGGGCTAGCGGCAGCATCTTGATGTCGTTCTGGTTGGAGCGCGTCTGGTAAAAGCCGTGCTGGCGGATTTGCAGCCGGTAGAGGTTGACGATCAATACGCCGAAGCACACCACTACCAGCGCCAGCGCCACGCCTGCCCGGCGGATAAACAGCCTTTCTTCCGCAGAGTGGTCGCGAATTGTTTCTTTTAACAGGGCCATGCAGTGCCGGTACCTTTTGCGTCACATTTCCCCCGCAAAATCAGGGAGCTGAAAAGCCGGCAAGCATAGCGTTATCGGGCGCGACGCCCCATGAAAAGGTTGCTAATGAAATGGCATAACTGTTTCAGCATATTGGAATGTTACCGGCGGCGATTTTTTCACCGCGATCCCCATTGAGCCCCCGTTCGCCCCAATGCTACAATGTGATCTTAATCACACTATTACCGATATTCCCCCGCATTTCCCTGTCGGCGCCCTGCCGGATGCGGCTTTTTGTTACATAGGATCGAGTTCGATGAGTACCATTGCCACCGGTTTAGTCATGATGCGCTGGGAGTTGCTGAGCGCCGTGATGATGTTCTTCGCCAGCCAGTTAAACGTCGTTTGCCGTAAAACCAGCCGCAATGGCATGGCGTTCATGTTCAGCAGCCTGGGCCTGTTTACCGCTTGCTGGTTCGTGATGGGCCTGATGGGCATCCACCTTACCCTGGAAGCCTTCACCCAGTTCTGGTCATCGGCCTGGGATCGCTACGTGGACGTGGTCAGCACCATGCCGGCCGATTGGCCGATGCCGTAACCTCGCTGCACGGGCGGCGCACCGGCCGCCCAGCGATTATTCCGCGTCCGTTGACGGCGCCGCCGCCAGCCGCGCCATCAACGCCCCCGCCTCAACCAACAGCGCCTGTTCTTGCTCCGTTAAACAGCTCTCCATCGCCGCCAGCAGCCACGCCTCACGCCGGCTGCGGCTTTGCTCCAGCAGGCCCAGCCCGGCGGACGTCAGGCGCACCCGCACCCGGCGTTTGTCTTCGGCATCCGGCGTGCGCACCAGCAGCCCGTCGGCCTCCAGCTCACGCAACGCGGCCGCCAGGTTAGAGGAACGCATGCGCTCCGATTCCGCCAGCAGCGACGGCGTCGCCTCGCCGCCGTGGCGATCGATAGCCCCCAACAGCATCAGCTGGGCCCAGGATTTTTCGTCGCTGCGCGACTCGCGCCGCAAACGGCGCACCAGCGACATTAACTGCGTGCGCAGCAGCGACACGTCTTCAGGGTGATCTTTTTTCATTGGCATCAATCTAGCGTTCAGTTTATCCCTGCTTTCACACCGCCGGATCGCGCGGTGCCCTTCCTGGCTACCGCGCCGCTCTGGCTTAACCTAGTTACCTATGATAATATAGCTATTAATATATAGCAAAAAAGACACTGCATCGGCAGGGTTACGTTTGCTCACGCATTTGCTCCTCGCCGATTAATTTGCAGTGTTATTATTATTTTGCTTAATAAATCCCTCCTTATTCAACGTGGTACGGTAAGCCGATGGAAGCGTGGAAAGTCAATCTGATCTCGGTCTGGCTCGGGTGTTTCTTCACCGGGCTGGCGATGAGCCAAATCCTCCCTTTTCTGCCGCTGTACGTCGAACAGCTCGGCGTCAGCGATCACCAATCCCTCAGCCTGTGGTCCGGGCTGGTGTTCAGCGGCACCTTTTTGGTCTCGGCGGTGGTCTCGCCGCTGTGGGGCAGCCTGGCCGACCGCAAAGGCCGCAAGCTGATGCTGCTGCGCGCCTCGCTGGGCATGGCGATCGTCATCGCGCTGCAGGGGCTGGCCACCAACGTCTGGCAGCTGTTCGCGCTGCGCGCCCTGATGGGGCTGACGTCCGGCTATATTCCCAACGCCATGGCGCTGGTCGCCTCGCAGGCGCCGCGCGATAAAAGCGGCTGGGCGCTGGGCACGCTCTCTACCGGGCAGATCTCCGGCGTGATCGCCGGGCCGCTGTTGGGCGGGCTGATGGCCGACCATCTGGGGCTGCGGGTGGTATTTTTCGTCACCGCCGGGCTGATGTTCGTCAGCTTCCTGGTGACGCTGTTCCTGATTAAAGAGCGGCGCATCACGGTGAAAAAAGCGGATCAGCTGAGCGGCAAGGCGGTATTCCGTTCGCTGCCCTATCCGACGCTGATCGTCACCCTGTTCGTTTGTACCCTGATGATCCAGCTGGCTAACTCGTCCATCAGCCCGATCCTGACGCTGTTCATTCGCGAGCTGTCGGGCGACGTCAGCAATATCGCCTTTGTCAGCGGCATGATCGCCGCCGTGCCCGGCATTGCGGCGCTGATCTCGGCGCCACGCCTCGGGCGGCTCGGCGATCGCATCGGCACCGCGCGCATCCTGATCGCCGCGCTGCTGTTCACCACCGGCCTGTTCGCCGTGATGGCCTGGGTCAATACGCCGCTGCAGCTGGGCATTCTGCGCTTCCTGCTGGGTTTTGCCGACGGCGCGCTGATGCCGGCGGTGCAGGCGCTGCTGCTGAAGTATTCCTCCGATCAGGTGACCGGGCGCATCTTCGGCTATAACCAATCCTTCATGTACCTGGGGAACGTGGTTGGCCCGCTGCTGGGATCGGGCATTTCGGCGATGATGGGGTTCCGTTGGGTGTTCGCCGTCACGGCAGTCTTGGTGCTTTGCAATGCGCTGCAGCTGCGTCATCAGTTCAAAAAAGTGGAAAATCAACGTGCGGGATAACGGGAAATGCGGGGAAACGCCTCAAGCAGTGGCGGGACAATGACGCCCATCAACCGTACCACCACTGCCAAAGGCGGCCGTAGCCTACTCGACGCGGCGGTCATTTAATATTTATGTAAGTAAATAAAGTGTTGCAGGCGCGTAGAGGGCCGCCGCAGCGGCCCTTGTGGCTCAGAACATGGTATTGTCGTTAGCCGATTTTTCCGGCACATCCTGATTGACGTCCCAATGCTCGGTGATTTTCCCCTGATCGTTCACCCGATAAATATCCACGCTGGCGGTGCCGCGATCCTGCGGGTTATTTTGGTATTTGACGTGAACGTAGACCAGATCGCCGTTGACCGCGCTGCGGTATATTTTGGCGCTGTATTGCGGATTGTCTTTGAAGGTCTGGCTGAAGAAATCGAGGAACGGCTTGATGCCGTCGCCGACGAACGGGTTATGCTGCTTGTAGTTTTCCACAATCAGCCTCTGCGCCACGCCGATGTCGTGGCGGTTGAAGAAGCCCGCGTACAGATCTTCCACCACCTTCAGCTTTTGCTGGGCATGATGATAGCCGCCCTTGCCGGCCGACTTTTGCGACGCCGCCTGATCCGTTGACAACGCCGGGTAACTCGCCAGCAAGCCGCCGACGATCGCACAGGCGATCAATGCCTTTTTCATAACTGCTCCTTAGTTTCCTGAGTGACCTACGATTTTCAGCTGCCCTTTCAGATGGGTGAAGCTGCCGTCCTTGGCGGCGATGTTGGTGTACACCTCGCCGCGCTCAAAGTCCTCGATATGCGTCACGTTGTCGCCGGACTGCGGTTCGTGCCAATAAACCATGTAAACCTTCGGCCGAATCTCCACTGCGGTGTACTGCACCGTATCGGTGATGCCCTGCGACGCCTCGCCGATACCGGTGAAGGTCATGGTCTTGTCATCGGTAAAATCCAGCTTGAAGGCGAAATCGCCGAAGGTCACCTGCACCACTTTACCGACCGCAATAAACTGCCCGTGTTTTTCCGTCATCGTCGCCGCCTTACTGTTTGTCAGGGAGGGTTGCGCCGCCATAGCGGCAGGCAATGCCAGGGGGAAAGTCAGGGCTATCGCCAACGCGATGCCCGTTCGTTTCACTGTTTTCATCGTTCCTTCTCCTTTCCGTGGTTGAAAACGAGAATCATTATTATTTCTTAAGCATTGATGGAAATATAAGAATAATCTCTATTCCCATCAGGCACCTGGCGACAAAAAAAGACGAGGGAAAATCGCCGTAAAATGGCATGGCAATAGCGCGTTCTGGCCCTTGGTTTTTACGCAATAAACGGGATTACTGCTTTCAGGGAAGGAAACAACTCGGGGATTCGATAGGTCTATAGCGCAGATCGCTTTAAGCTAATGCGTATTTGTTCTTAGGCCGCCCGCCGCTGCGAAACGGCGGCGAACGGCACGGCGTTTAACGCAACCAGGGCGTGTAGGTGACGCCAACCAGCAGTCCTTCCGGGCTGAGCAACCGAGTAACGCTTTGCCCCCACGGCTCTTCGCGGTTGGCGACCAACAGCCGATAACCGCGATCGACCAGCCTCTGGGTGGCTACCGCCATGTCGGCCACGTCAAACTCGATCCATGCCTGCGGCACTGCGAGATCCGCCGGCCAGCGATCGCCGCCAAAACAGGACTGCGCCGCCTGCGCCAGCGGCCACAGGGCAAAATGCTTCACCCCGTCCAGCGCGCCTTGCTCCGACAGCAGATAGGTTTCGTTGCCCAGCATCGGCTTGAGCGGCAGCCCCAGCGCCTCGACATAAAACGCCTTGCTCTCGTCGCTCTCACGCGTGATGGGCCCGAATCCGGCGACAAACAACACGCCCAGCCCGGCAAATTGTTGATCCATGCTGCACTCCCTTTCGGTTAGCGCCCCTGCCGCACCTGCAGCGGAGCAAATCCATAGGCCGCCTTGAAGCGGTTGCTGAAATGGCTGGCGGAACTGAAGCCGCACGCCAGCGCGATCTCGGTGATCGGCTGTTGGCTATGCCGCAACAGCTGTTCCGCCCGCTGCAGCCGGGCGCGCATCACGAACTGGTGCGGCGCCAGGCCGGTGGCGTGCTTGAACATGCGGGCGAAATGGTATTCGCTCAACCCGGCCTGCGCCGCCAGATCCGCCAACAGCAAAGGCCGATCGAGGTGGTTTTCGATATATTCCCGCACCCGCCGGGCTACCGCAGGCGCCAGGCCGCCGCGCACCGGCGGCAGCTTCCACTGCAGCTGGCTGTAACGCTGGATCAGGTGTGACATCAGCAGGTTCGACGCGCTGCTGAGCGCCAGCAGATTGGCGCTGTCTTGCCAATCGCAGTTGAGCAAAAACTGGCGGTACAGCAGCGTGATCTGCGGATCTTCGCCGAAGCTGCGCGGCTCCACGTTGATCGCCGCCGGGCTGCGATCCCAGGTTTGCTCCGCCAGCTGCCGCAGATGCCCATCGGTGCAATACAGGTGCACGAACGACAGATCGCTGCGCACATCCCAGGTGGAGGCGTATTGGCGCGGCATGATGCAGAACCGATCCGGCCCGCCGCCGTTGCGCCAGCCGCCCGGCACCTGCTGGTAGCACTCATAGCCGTCGGCGACGTACAGGCTCAGGGTATGGTGGTCGGCGCTTTCCTGCGTGACGCGATCGTTGCAGTTGGACCAGGCCGCCAGCTCCACGCCGGTGCCCAGCAGCACGCTGCCGTGCAGCCGCGCCTTGTGCTCACGCAGTGTTTCAAACGCCTGATAGTTGGACATCGCCGGCCCCGTTGTTCGACATGCCGACAGTGTAAAGAGTGACGCCGCGGCATGCCAGCCGCCGCGGCGCGCTTTTGGCAAAAAAAGCGCAAGAATATGCAACTGGGCGCAAAGCGCTGCAAGCGCCGCCGCGCGCCAAAGCGGATACTGCGCCATCGGTTTTTTCGGAGTAACAAATAGAATGAATGCGCTGTTGTACCTCGCCGTGGTGCTGATTTGGGGCACCACCTGGATTGCGATCACCCTGCAACAGGAAGGCCCGGTGGCCATTCCCGTCTCAATCGCTTACCGCTTCGCCATTTCCGCCGCGGTGATGTTCGCCGTGCTGTTGTTAACGCGCCGCCTGCGCCGTCTCGCCCCGCGCGATCATCTGTTCTGCGTGCTGCAGGGCTGCTGCGTGTTCGGCTTCAACTTCTTCTGCTTTTACCACGCGGCGGCTTACATCAGCAGCGGGCTGGAATCGGTGATCTTCTCGATGGCGGTGCTGTTCAACGCCCTCAACAGCCTGCTGTTCTTCCGCCAGCGCCCCAGCCCCAACCTGCTGCCGGCGGCGCTGCTGGGGTTGACCGGCATCGTGGCGCTGTTCTGGCAAGATCTGGCCGCCACCCGCATGGCGCCGGAGCTGCTTAAAGGCATCGGCCTGAGCGCGCTCGGCACCTACGGCTTCTCGCTGGGCAATATGATCAGCGCGCGCCATCAGCGCCGCGGGCTGGATATCTTTTCCACTAACACCTACGCCATGACCTACGGCGCGATGCTGATGGCGCTGATCGCCCTGGCACAGGGCGCGTCGTTCCAGATGGAATACAGCAGCCGCTATATCGGCTCCCTGCTGTACCTGGCGATCTTCGGATCGGTGATCGCCTTCGCCGCCTACTTCAGCCTGCTCGGCCGCATCGGCGCCGGCGCGGCGGCCTACAGCACCCTGCTGTTCCCGCTGGTGGCACTGACCATCTCAACGATCTACGAAGGCTATCAGTGGCACTTCAACGCCGTGCTGGGCCTGTGCCTGATCCTGCTGGGCAACCTGGTGATGTTCGCCAAGCCGGGGCTGAAGTGGCGACGGGCAGATATCTCAAAACAAAACTCAACCCTTTGAAGCCATTGGCGAATATCGTTATCATCAGGTTTTGTTGATAACGGATGATGGCCAATGCTCAGAAGTGATGATGTGGCACCCCGCGCCTACAAACAGGTGGACGTTTTCACCGCCACGCCGCTGCTCGGCAATCCTGTGGCGGTGGTGCTGGAAGCCGAAGGGCTGAACGACGCGCAGATGCTGGCATTGGCCCGTTGGACCAACCTTTCGGAAACCACCTTCGTGCTTAAACCGACGCACCCGGCGGCGGATTATAAGATGCGCATCTTCACTACCGAAAAGGAGCTGCCCTTCGCCGGCCACCCGACGCTGGGCACCGCACACGCCCTGCTGGAAGCCGGATTGGCGCCTAAACGCCCCGGAACGGTGATGCAGGAATGCGGCGTCGGCCTGGTGGCGGTCAATATCCTGCCGGACGGCACATTGGCGTTCGCCGCGCCCGAAGTTGAGTTCCGCCCAATGGCGGCCGAGGAAACCGAACGGTTGACGGCCGCTTTACGGCCTGCAGTGATTGCAGCAGGCACCCCGCCGGTGATTGCCGAGATGGGCATTCGCTGGCTGATGGTGCGCCTGCCGGACGCGCAGTCTTGCCTGGCGGTAACGCCGGATCAGGCCACGATTAAACAGCTGCAAACCGCGTGTGATGTGGATGGCGTGGTGATCTATGGCGCCTGCTCCGCAACCGAACCGGCCGATTACGAAATGCGCGCGTTTATGGTGGAATGCGGTGTTTTGATTGAAGATCCGGTGACCGGCAGCGCCAACGCCTGCCTGGCGCGCTTGCTGCAAACCAGCCGCTTCCCCGACGGCGGCCAGACCGCACAGGGCTACCAGGTGCGCCAGGGCACCCAACTGAATCGAGATGGCCGCGTGAGCGTGCGCTTTATTGACGGCGAACCCTGGATCGGCGGGCACTGCCGCACCCTGATTGATGGCACATTGGGTATTTAGTTTGGGGGAGGAATAAGAGGATGGTGAGCATCTTTTGGGAACGTCAATTAGCAACTCTCAAAGTCTATGTTTAGCTGTTCTTCATTACATAGGTCAACAAACTGCTGAGAGACAATTATCCTTTCACAATAGATGCTATCCCTAGCAATAAAGAACTCCCTGTCACACTTGTAAGCAGGCACATCAATGAGCTTGCTTCCATCCCCAAGCTCTCTGAACGTCGAGGCTTCCTCATCAATAATTGAAAAATAATTATTCACTTTACACAGAAGCATCGTTTCAGTTACGTTTTCTACCGCACATTCATAGAATAACATTTCAGACGAAACCTTGCGTTCAAATACAGCCTTAGCTTTTTTTGAAAAAATTGGAATTCCGAGACTGGCAGGAAAATAGTCATGCAAATTAAAAATGTCGCTACTCAAAGCGCTTGGCACTTTCCCTTTTGGCAGTGAGTAGGATAGGAACTTACCATCACCTTCATTCCAAATAAAAAAGCTGGACAATCTTGATTTCGGATCGGGAAAACAAATCAAGTTATCGCCAAATGTAAAGCTACTGAAAGTATAGAAGTTCATGTCACTCTCACTCAACCTAATTTAACGATGTTGCATTTTATTCTCTTTCTTGCCAAGCACTCTTTAATTAGAGAAAAAATAGCATCCCAATCACCACCTCCCAATCCTGCACCAATCATAGGAAATTGTATACTAAGCCTTTCTTTTAATGCATAATCAGAAACCAGACTCAGGTATTCTTTCAGTGCTTCATATGAAACATACTGAGCATTATCATCTTTACTTTTCTTTAGTCCATCCTGAGCCAACATATTTGCAACATATATCCGCTCGTTTCCGTTCACACAGATGAATTGTACATTCCCGAGAAAAAAATCCTTTTTTTCAGAGAACCACTTTAAATATCCTTCCTTTACTGCTGGATAGCGTTTTGATAGAGGAACAACAAAGCCTTTTCCCCACTTACCCTTATTATTCACAATATGAATGATCATTTTAGATTTTGACAAAGGAATAGACGCATCACCATAACTAAAACTGACATAATTATTCAAAACATCAGGGGTGATTGTCTTATCCCATTCATTTTCAAATTCAAGACTAGTTATCAACTTTGACTCAGAAAGATCAAGCTCACTTTTCTTACCATCATAAAGTAAAAAACCTATATCTTCGTGCCAATCTTCCAAAGATGAGGATGAATAATACAAATCATTTATTATAGTTATTTGTCTTGTTGCAACATCGCCATTAAACTCAGTATAGATCCTCCCCTCGCCAGAAATGAGTTCACATGTGCCTTTATAATAATTCTTATCGGATTCCACAGTTTTTCCTCCTCCCACGGAAAATAGAATAAGTCATTTCCAACAGTTAATTAGCATTTTATTTAACAATCTCCAAATCCTTTAAGCTATGAAATAAGAAAGCCGAAAAAATTATTTGGTTCTAAAGTCAATAACCGCTCATCGTCACCCTCCTTATATTCTAAGAAAACCCCTGAGAACGGAACGTCACTATGATTTACTCCAACTATCCTAACCTCTTGCTCAGTTTTAAATGATTGAGAATAAATTGACATCATGGAAAATTGATCATCCTCATCCACCTCAAACCACGGAGCGATGTTTTCAACCAGATGTGAGTTAACAACCCCATCATCATTGATGTAAAGTTCAAATATAGCTTCATCTGATATAAAGTAAATCCTGTCATACATCGGGTGAAAAACCGGCGGCGTATCCGAGCCTATGTAGCCAGTGACAACTATATCACTCACCCCAAATTTAATTACATGCCCACTAAACTTACTCATATATTCCATAAGCTAACGCCAGAATGAAAAATCAGATACGAAAATTTCGTTTATTATCAGACCACTAGGAATATGATTTATCGCATCGGAAATCTCATCATATGGGGATGGGAGGATAAACGAAACACCAAAATCATCATTAATAATGATGGAGCCATTGTATATTTTCTGCGACATCGTCAGCTTTATTATATCTATCACACTCATTCCGGGAAATATGATTCCATTGTAGCCCCTTGATAATGAGCATTACATCCAAGTGACAAAATGACACCGTCTTTATCAGTTACGATGGTCAAGGTATTGTCGACTGTATATGACTTTCGATCACTCCCGTCAGGTAGGAAGTGGTTTTTAATCTTAACACTAAATCTGGAGTGCATCTCATTAATATATAGTGAAATATTTTCATTTAGAACGACATTCCCTATGGAAACACCCGACACAATCCTCGCGTTAAAATCAATCATGTTAGACACCGTAATATTAAATGATTTATCAATGTGTACGGATGGATATTTCAAAATTATCAAACCTGCTCTTTTAGATACTTTTCATTCTAGACATTCAGAACCGACTGAGAATTGTCGGCTCTAGCAACATCACTTATTTTAATCATTAAAAACTAGAGTGTTTCTCTCAAGATTGTGATCTTTTATATAACTATCTTCCCATTCAAAATAATCATTCGGTGCTGTACGAGGAAAACCCTTCTCAAAATATCTATCACCATGTGACATTACCATACCCCAATAATATTCATCCTCATGACCTAACATACAGGCCTCCATGAAATTCTTGGGTGGTGTTGTAAACATAGGCGTATTGTTAATTATGTAACTTGCTTCCTCTTCACTTTTTCTTCCATAAAAAACAATCACTCCATAAATAATATGGACCCAAGAATAAAAATTCATAATGACACTTTCATTTTTACTAGATTCATTCAAAAATACCAGATTGTCAATTAATCTATTATTTTCAAACATATTAATAATTACCCACCTAGATTATACACCGTGTCACTTACTTCCAATAACGCACTAATCCGATCAATGTAACACCAGAAAATATTCGCCGAACAGTCGCCGTTGTCACATCACTCCTGCGACAACCGACGGTGCTGCCACAGGAGGCTTATAAACTCTTCGAACTATGTGGTTAGTAAGAGAGAGTATTACCCTCCTATTAAGATACTTTATCTTGGTTTAAATGGATGAAGACATTGTTTAAAGACTTCCCTCATAGTCTCGTCACTCATTTTATTTAAAGAATCATGTTGATATTTATTAATTTTGTTCATTACTGCAATCTCATTGTCCGGGTTTTGTATGTCATAAAATTTTCGCTCAAACTCTCCAAGATAATCAATAGCAATCAACTTATCAAAGAAACTATTGATTGCATAACTACCAGCATACTCTAATGATTCAACATCATCACAAGAAAACTTAACATACATTATAAGCTTCTTCAGTGCACTAATTTCAGCCTGAGTAACAATTATTTTCTTTTCATTTTCATCCACCACAGCTCCCCCTTGCCTTAATCTGATTAAAGGTTAATTTACTTCTCGTTTCATAATTCATTTTAGATACTATGGAATAAGGATTCCCCCCAGAGTAAAGGACATCTTTTAACTTCAACCTTCCATTATGAATGTATTCAAGGGCAGATGACTGTTTTATGTTACTCATTTGCACAGGATCTGCTTTAAAGATAATAGCATAATCACCTCTTCCTACATGCTTAGGATCATTAATAAGAATGTCCCGCATGACATCGTTAGGTGACATAAGTATATCTGTTATATAAACCTTCCCCTTGGCATTAGCCTCGAGAACTCCTGTTTTCATTATACTCTCAAAACCGCTTTTATCCGTATAATGTATAAAGACACTTTCACCACTCAACCCCAGCGGATCCACCCACATCAGCGGGTTCGGCGCATACTGATAAAGGTTCAATCCGCCGCGCAGCCCTATCGGATCCTGCGTGGTGAAACGCCCCACCTCGGGTTCGTAGTAGCGGAACAGGTTGTAGTGCAGGCCGCTTTCGTCGTCCTGATATTGCCCGGCGTAGCGCAGCGGCTGCTGATATTGCGCGCCCTGCCGCTTCGCCGCGCCGGCCACCGTCTGGCCCTGCAGCTTGCCGAAGGTGTCGTACTGCCCGGACCAGCACAGGTTGCCCGCCGCGTCGGTCACCTCCAGCGGCGCGCTGTTCAGATCGGTGTGATACCAGTAAATATCCGCCGAGCGGCTGTCGCCTGCCTGCTCCAGCGCCGC
Organism: Serratia bockelmannii; assembly: GCF_008011855.1. GTDB lineage: Bacteria > Pseudomonadota > Gammaproteobacteria > Enterobacterales > Enterobacteriaceae > Serratia > Serratia bockelmannii. The sequence goes on along the minus strand of NZ_VOUX01000033.1, from coordinate 108,385 downwards.
CAGCGGGCTCCACGGGCTGGCCGGATCGTAGCTCCAGCTGCGGCGGCTGCCGTCGTCGCGCTGCTCCTGCAGCAACCGATAACCCTGCCACAGGAAACGGGTCGTCTGTTCGGTTTTGCCCTTGTAACGCACCGCCTTGCGGCTGCGGCGGCCCAGCGCGTCGTAATGATACTGCGCTTCGAACTCGCCCTGCGGGCCGCGGCCGTGCGCCTGCACCAGCCGGTTGTCGGCGTCGTAGCGGTAGTGCTGTTCGTACAGGCCGTTGCGCCGGCTGATCAGGTTGCCCCAGGCGTCGTAACGGTAAAACAGTTTTTGCCAGTGCGTCAGGCGGTTGTCGGCAATCGGCGCCAGCGGCAGGTGCGCGTCGATGTCGCTCTGCGGGCTGCGCTCGCCCAGCAGGTTATCCGCCAAATCGTACACCAGCCGCGAGCCCGGTTTGCCCTGATTGGGCTCACGGTGTTGCAGCAGGCGGCCTTCGGCGTCGTAACCGTAGTGCACTTCGCCGCGCAGCGCGTCGCTCACCCCGGCCAGCTCGCCGCGGCCGGTGTAGCGATAAGCGCGCCACAGCACGCCGTCTTCCGGCCGGGTCAGTTTGTCGTGGCCGAAGGCGCTGCTCTGCCAGATGCGGCGGCCCAGGGCGTCGTAACGCCGCTGCTGCTGCAGCGCGCCCTGGCTGCGGCCGGTTTCCCGGTGCAGGCGATCGCGAGTGAATTCGCTCACCACCTGCTGGTTGAATTTAATGGCGCTGGCGTGGCCGGAACCGTAATACAACCACTGCAGGCGATCGCCCTGCGGCAGCGTCAGCGCCTGCAGGTTGGCCAGCGCATCCCACTGGTATTGCAGCTCGCCGTTCACGCCCTGCTCGCCGAGCAGCCGCCCGGCGGCGTCATAGCGCATCTGCACGCTGTCCGGCTCGATCCCCAACGCCACGCCGCTCGCCGTCGGCAGGCGGTTCAGCTCACGCAGCCGCCCCATGGCGTCGAAACGGTAATGCCATTCCGCACTGGCGTTACTGCGCCAGACCAGCTGCCCGGCCTCGTCGAAGCGGAAGCGCTGTTCGCGCTGAGTCAGCTCGCCCGCGCCGCCCGGCAGGCCGACCTCACGGTGCTCTTCCAGCAGCCCGGCCGCGCCGTAACGATAATAGTGGCGGGTGTCGTCCGGGCGTTCTTCGGCCAGCACGCGGCCCACCGCATCGTAGCTGAAGCGGTAGTCGCCGCCGTTGCCGTTCTCCAGCCGCGTCAGCCAGCCCTGCGGGCTGTAGTGATAGCGCCGGGTGCGGTTGATGCGGTCGGTGATGCTGACCGGCAACCCCAGGGCGTTGTACTGCCAGCGGGTCAGGCTGCCCAGCGCGTCCTGATGTTCGGCCAGCTGGCCGTGCGCATTCCAGTTAAAACGCTCTTCGCCGCCGTCCGGGTGGATCAGGGTGTGCAGGCGCCCGCCGTTATCCCATAGGTAGCGCGTCTGGTGGCCTTCGGCATCGGTCTGCGCCGTCAGTTGCCCCAGCGCATCGTAGGTATAAGCCGTGACGCTGCCGGAACAGTCGGTGTAGCGCGTCAGCTGGCCGCGGGCGTCCCACTCCAGCTTCACTTCCCCGCCCAGCGCGTCGATCACACTGGCCGGCAGGCTCTCTTCGTCATCCGGATAGCGGTACAGCGTGGCATTGCCCAGGGCATCGACATAACGCGTCGGGCGCCCCAGCGTGTCCCAGTGCTGCGCCTCGCTGCTGCCATCCGGGTACGCGACGGCGAACAGCCGGCCGCTGTTGCGCGAATATTGATAGCGCGTCACGCGGCCGAGCGGATCGGTCTCCGACAGCAGGCGGCCATAAGGATCCCATTCGCTCTGGCGCTGCGCGCCGCCGGGCAGCAGCACGCTGCACAGCTCGCCGCGTTGGTAGATAAAACCGTAGCGGCGCTGGTCGAAATCGGTGTACTGCGCCACGTTGTCGTCGTCATCCAGCCGCCACTCCGCGCGCTTGCTGTCGCCGCGCACCGCGCTGCGGCGCCCGCCGGCGAAGTCATAGCCGAACTCAAGGGATTCTCCGGCGCTGTTGCGATAGGCCGTCACGCGCGGCACGCCGTCGATCTCTTGCCATTGGTATTCGTTCAGCAGCCCGGCGGCGTCCTGGTGGCTGATCATCAGGCCGTCGCGCCAGCCAAAGCGGCGCGTTACCTCACCGGCGCGGTTGCTCACCGTCGTCAGTTGGCCCTGCTCATCGTAACCGTAGCGCGCCAGCGTCCGTTCGCCTTCGGCGGTTTGCAGCGCCACTTCGCGCAGGCGGCCCTGCGCATAGCGGCACATCAGGCGCTGCCCGGCGCTGTCCACCAGTTCGCTCAGCAGCCCCTCGTCGTCGTAAAACAGCGAGGTGGCGTTGCCGATGGCGTCGGTGATCATGCTGAGCCGGCTCGGCTGCTCGCCCGCCAGCGGCGGGTAGTGGAAAATCTGTTCGCCGACGTCAAACAGCTGCCAGCTGCCGTCATCGTTGTGCATCAGCCAGCATTTTTCGGCTTCGCAGTAAGTTTTGTGGCCGCGCGGCACCATAGGGAAAGCGACGAAGTCGCCGGAAGGCGCGCGCCACACCAGGCCGTCCTGATACGGCTGCAGGCTGCTCTCCCAGAACAGATTCCAGCCGCGGCCCAGTACGCTGTCGCCGGGGTTGCCGCTGCGCCAATAGCGCTGCCAGGCGACCGGCAGGCGCGATGGCAGCACGAAATCGAGATCGTCTTCGCCGTCGAGGAATTTCTGGCCGCTGACGATATCCACCGGCCGGGCGATAATGCCGACCGCGGCGGTCGCGGTCATCAGGGTGCCGGCGCGGCAGGCGATGCGCGCCAGTTTGTTGATGCCGGGCAGTTTGCCCAGCAGTTTGCCGAGCGCCCCCAACTTGCCGGCGGCGCCGCCCACGCCGCCCACCAGGCCGGCGAACAGCAGCGTCAGGTCAGAGACCTTATACAGCCAATCCGGCACTTCGGGCTTGATCGGCAAGGTGGTGACGGTGCCGCCGCCGATAAACACGTTGGGCGAACCTTCCATCACCTGCGCGTCGCAGTTGGTTTTGTCCCCCACGCGCGAGGCGGGCTGGCCGTTGATGCTGACCTTGTCGGAGCCCTGCGCCATCTGCATGCTCGGGCCGTCGTCGCTGCAGGCCACCTGGCTATTGGTGGCGAGCGCGGCGGGTTTGCCGTTGATGAAAACGTTGGGGGAACCGGTGACGATATTGCCTTTGGGGGTCAGGCTACCGGCACCGGCGTCGGCAATGCCGTCGCGCGCCGCGGTGGCCGCCTCCCCGGTGAGATACCCCACCGCCAGGCTGGCGCCGATAAGCAGCACGCCGACGCCGATACAGGAGGCCGCCAGGCCGGCGACGAACAGCGCCCCCGCCGCCACCGCGCCTGCGGCGGCGATCAGGCCGCCGACAAGGGTGCCGGCAATCATGCCGGCCAGGGCATGGGAATGCCCGATAATATCGCCGACGCGAGCCGCTTCGGTCATCGTAAGGTCCTTTTACGCAAAGAGTTCATCGTTAGGCCGCCCGGTAGCTGCTCAGCACCTGCTGCAGCAGCGCGTCGTCTTGTGGCGTCAGCTTGCGCGCCATCGCCAGGGTGAACACCAGCACCCGGCCTTCCGCCAGGGCGAACACCGCCTGGTTCTGCCAGATGCGTTTGCCGTCGCGCAGGTAGCTGGCGCGCACCCATTCACCGGCGGCCAGCCCATCGCCCAGCGTCGCCGGCTCGCGGCTTTTGAACGCCCAACCTTTCAGCCCCTGTGCCAGCGCATCGAGCTGGCGGGTGACGTAGCCTTCCAGGTTCTCCGCCGGCTGCAGCGCATCGCGGGAAATATTGACTGAGGGGGAAACATCATCGCCGGCCAACAGGACGTTGACCGTGCGATCGGCATAGCCTTCCGGCAAAGCGACGCTGCCTTCGCTGAAAGCGCAGCGGGATAAAGCGGACATGCGAGGATCCTTTTGCATAAATAATGCTTAAGCATCGCATAACTTAGCCTTGAAATAAAACCATCAGGCGCCGCCAATGTTGCGCGGCGTGACCGCGTTCACTGTGAAAAAGAGCGTTGCCCGGAATCTGGCCGGGAATCAAACCGTCATATACAGAATTATCTGAAACCACTGGCGCGCCGCCGCGCCGATTATGGCTATACTCGGCTCTCGTCCGTTTTCAGGAGATCAGGATGCTGAGATTCACCCGTAGTACGCTGCTGTGCGCCGCGCTGGCCGCGTTCAACGCCGGCGCCGCCGAAACGCCGACGTTCGGCCCTGAGCTGCAGGGCTTTCACTACCCCTACCCGTTGCAGCAGTTCAGCTTCACCTCGCAGGGGCAGCCGTTAAAAATGGGCTATATGGACGTGCCGCCGGAAGGCGCCGCCAACGGCCGCACCGCGCTGTTGCTGCACGGTAAAAACTTCTGCGCCGCCACCTGGCAGGACACCATCAAGGCGCTGAGCAAGGCCGGCTACCGCGTGATCGCGCCGGACCAAATCGGCTTTTGCTCCTCTACCAAGCCGGCGCATTACCAGTACAGCTTCCAGCAGCTGGCGCAAAATACCCACGGCCTGCTGCAGAACCTGAACATCAGCAAGGCCATCGTCATCGGCCACTCCACCGGCGGCATGCTGGCCACGCGCTACAGCCTGATGTATCCGCAGGCGGTGGAACGGCTGGTGATGGTCAACCCGATCGGCCTCGAGGACTGGAAGGCGAAAGGCGTGCCGTGGCGGAGCGTCGATCAATGGTTCGCGCGCGAGCTGAACACCACCGCCGAGGGCATCCGCAATTATGAGCAGCACACCTACTACGGTGGCCGCTGGAAGCCGGAGTACGATCGCTGGGTGGATATGCTGGCCGGGCTGAACAACGGGCCGGGCCACCGCCTGGTGGCGTGGAACTCGGCGCTGATCTACGACATGATCTTCACTCAGCCGGTGTATTACGAGTTCAAGGATCTGCAGACGCCCACCACGCTGATGATCGGCACCGCCGACACCACCGCCATCGGCAGCGATATCGCCCCGCCGGCAGTCAAGGCCAAAATCGGGCATTACGCGGTGCTGGGCAAACAGGCGGCGAAACTCATCCCGCACGCCACGCTGATCGAGTTCGCCGGGCTGGGCCATGCGCCGCAAATGGAGGAGCCGGCGCGCTTCCATCAGGCGTTGCTCAAGGCGCTGCAACCCTGAGCGGCCGGTTGGCGCAGCCGCCGCGCGGCGGCTAAACTTTCAGCTGGCACTCAATTGCAGGAGACAGCCATGCGACAGATTATTGCCAGCGCGTTCGTCAGCCTCGACGGCGTGATGCAGGCGCCCGGTGGGCAGGACGAAGACCGCAGCGGCGGCTTTCGCTTCGGCGGTTGGACCGCGCCGTATTGGGATGACGCCGTCGCGGAAACGATGAGCGATCTTTTCTCTGCGCCTTTCGATCTGCTGCTCGGGCGGCGCACCTACGATATCTTCGCCGGCTACTGGCCGCATATCACCGACGAGGCCGACCCGTTTTCCGCCGACATCGCCCGCGTGTTCAATCAGGCCACCAAGTACGTCGCCACCCACCACGGCGAGACGCTGGCGTGGGAGAACAGCCAGTGGCTGGGGCGAGACATCCTCGCCCGGCTGCGCGAGCTGAAGCGCACCCAGGGGCCGGTGCTGCTGGTGCAGGGCAGCAGCACGCTGATGCAACAGCTGCTGGCCAACGACCTGGTGGATGAACTGCGCTTGCTCACCTACCCGGTGCTGCTCGGCGGCGGCAAGCGGCTGTTCGATGACAACGCGGCGCCGGCGGCCTTCACGCTGACCCACTCGGTGGTCTCGCCCGGCGGCGTGATCGTGGCTCACTACCGCCGTTCCGGCGAGGTGACGACCGGTTCCTTCGTGGCGGAAAGCGCGGCGGCAGCCCAGCCGTAAAAAAAGGGCCGTTCGGCCCTTTTCTCTTCCCCTTCATCACCTCAGGCAAACAAGATATCGCTCTGCTCGACCTGCCCGACCACGTGGATCTTGAAGTCGGCGGCGTAGCTGTTGCTCTGGGTGTTCATCAGCAGATCGGTGGTGCCGTTGAAGGCGTCGAAGTTGAGCTGGATCTCGCCTTTCTGGCCGCTGAAGGCGCTGCCGCTGTCGATAAAGCGCAGCTCGCTCAGGCTGTTGTTGAAGCGCAGGCCGGAGAGATCGATCTTGTCGATGCCGTGCTCGAAGTCTTCAATCACGTCGAACGCCGCCACCGTGGACTCTCTGGCGTTGAGATAGACGAAATAGTCGGTGAAGTTATTGGTGTCTTTGCCGCCCCACAGATGATCCGCTCCCAGGCCGCCGTACAGGATATCGGAGCCGGCGTTGCCCGCCAGCAGGTTGTCCTGATCGTTGCCGATGATCACATCGCGCCCGCTGCCGCCGATGGCGTTCTCGATGATCGCCCCGCGCGCGATGGCGACGTTCTGCGTGCCGCCGCCGACGCTGGAGAACGCGCCGTCGTTCAGATTGATCATCTGCTGCTGGCTGTAGCCAGAGAAGTCCAGCGTGTCGTTGCCGCCGGCGTCCCACACCGCGAAGTTGACCGGTTTGCCGTTGTCCGCCGTGGCGGTCAGGAAATCGCGCCCGGTGTTGGAGTTGAAGCCGTACACCGTGTCGCCGGTGCGGGTGCTCATGTTGGCGCCGTACAATTTTTGGATCGCGGCGATGTCATCCACCATCGGGCCATAGCCATAGACCCCTTTGGTGTCGGCGCCGGTGTAACCGGCGTTGAAATAGCTCATGATCGAGTATTGCAACGAATCCTGATAATAGGCGGCATCGTTCTGGTAGCTCGGGTTGCCCAGCGACGCGTCATAAGATCCCGGGTGTGCCAGCCCCAGGGCATGCCCCAGCTCGTGGGTGAAGGTCTGGCTGCTGAAGTCACCGCTAACCGGCGCCTGATGGGTGGCAAAGTTCTTGTTGAACCACACCGTGCCCGCAAAGGCGTTATCGCTGCCCGGTTTGGCGCTCGGCGGGTAATAGGCGTACGCGTTGATGGCATTCGGGCCGCTGCCGGCGGCGGTGCTGCCGTCGGCGCGCTGGGTGAAGTAAGCGAAGGTGATGTCCGCGCGGTGGTTGATATCGGTGGACGCCGCCTCGGTAAAGGTCACGTTCGCCACGTCGGCCCACGCCTGCATCGATTTCAGCGCCTGAGCCTGCGCCGCCTGGGTCAATGGCTGCAGCCCCTTGTCGCCGTCACCGGTCTGGCCGATGCGGTTCAGCGCGCTCTGCGTCAGGAAGGAATAGGTCAGCGCGACCGGCTGGTGATACACCTGGTCGCCGTTGTGCGTCAGGCCCGGCCGCGTCAACTGATCGGCGGCGCGATCGAAGCTGAAGTTATCGCGGATTTTACCCAAATTATTAATCGCCGCCCCGCCGCGCTGGTTGCTGTACAGGTTAGCGTTGTCCAGCGTGAACAGCGCGCCGTAGCCCAATCCGTCATAGGGGCTGCCGGGCTGGTGATAGTAAAACTGATAGTTATGATCGTTGGGGGATGTGGCGGCCAGGCTGGTGAACTCATCGTCATCTTGCAAAATGTCGTTGTGGCGACTGCGCATTGTATTCTCCTTTTACACAATAGGAACCCACTCGCTTTGTAAGACTATTCATCAGTCGTTCTAATCTAAGCCAAGGCTTAGGAATGACCAGTATAGTGACTCACCCCGCTGGCGCGAGCCCACCCGGCCTGGCTTCACCGCGCCGGGCATAGAGATGGAGATACGCGTAACAATTTGTATTCTCACTATATTAATGAGAAAAATGAGCGCATTAACGGGTTAATTATTCGTCTTTTTGCGTATTTTATCACCGATCAGATCAGAATAATCGAGGATTAAAAAACCTAATCCTTCCCTCATCATCAAGATAGGTACGTGCTAAAGTGTGAACGGACAGTCGAAAGGAGTGACCCGATGCCAACCCATTTCCTTATGCGCGCTTTGCGCCGCGCCAGCCTGACAGGAGTCGTTATGAGCATATTGTGCAGCAGTGCCCTGGGCAGTTCACTGCCGTTGCTGGAACCCGCCGCGCTGAAGGGCGACTGGCAGCTCGCCGCCATCGGCGACGGTAAAACCGTCTGCGAGGTGCAGCTGAGCGACGAAGCGGTCGCCAACACCAACGCTTTCCGTTTCAGCGCCTCCGCCCAATGCCTGCAGCCGCTGGCGCTGCACGCGCTGCCGGTCGCCTGGCGGCCGACGCCGGACGGCATGACGCTGACCGACGCCGAAGGGAGCATGGTGGCGTTTCTGGCCCTGACCGCGCCGAAGCGCTATGAGCTGATCGACCGCAACGGCCCTTCGCGCTTTGTACTGATCCCGCGCTAACCCTTCAGGCGAACAGTAACCCGAGCAGCGCGCCGCCCGCCAGCACCCACAGCGGATGGAGGCGCTTGCTCATGCTCAACCCCGTCGCCAGCGCCACGATTGCCGCCAGCCGCCAGCTGGGCGCGGAAGCCTCGGCGATCAAGATACCGCTGGCCGCCACCAACCCCACGGTCAGCGGCACCAGTCCGGCCTGCACGATGCGGCGCCACGGGCGATCCTTAAAGCGCCGCCAGGCGCCCATCACCAATAGCGTAACGATGGAAGACGGCCCGAACTTGGCGATCGAAGACACTAACAGCCCCGCCCAGCCGGCGACGTGCCAGCCGACCAGCGGCACGATCATCATGTTCGGCCCCGGCGCGGCCTGCGCCATGGCGAACAGCGCGCTGAACTCCTGGGCGCTCATCCACTGATGCACCTCCACCACCTGCCGCTGCATTTCCGGCAGAATGGTCATGCCGCCGCCGAACGCCAATAAAGAAAGCTCGGTGAAAATCAGCGCCAACGCCATCAACACCCCGCTCATGACGGCCACCGCCACATCAGCAGAATGCTCAGCGGCGCCAGCACCAGCATGGTCGGCAACAGCGGCAGGCGCAGCCAGGCGATGGCGATCAGCGCCAGCGCGACGATCGCCAGCGCCGGCCATTTACCGCGCAGCGGCAGCAGCATCTTGAGCCCGGTCGACAGCAGCAGCCCGGCGGCGGCGGCGGCCAGCCCGGCGAACACATGCTGCACATGCGGATCGTTTTGGAAGCGGGCGTACACCACGCCCAGCCCCACCACGATCGCCGTCGGCGCGCTGATGAGGCCCAGCAAGGCGCACAGCGCGCCGCGCAGCCCGCGAAACTCCATGCCCACCGCCACCGACAGGTTGATCACATTGCCGCCGGGCAGGAACTGGCACAGACCGAGCAGCTCGGTAAACTGTTCGCCGCTCAGCCAGCGCCGGCGCTCCACCAGCATACTGCGCGCCATCGGCAGCACGCCGCCGAAGCCGATCAGCCCCAGCCAGAGAAAGCCCAAAAACAGCTCCGCATTACCCGGCGCTGCCGCCGGGTGCGGTTTTAACGTATTGATATCTGACATGACATTGCCGTTCCACATCGCTTGTTTTGATGTCTGGTATCATGCGCGCCGCCGTGCCATGATGTCTAATGCATTCCGGAGAAACTAACAATACCTTTGAGGTATGGCTATGATCGAACTGCGTCGCCTGCGGGCATTCGTCACCGTGGTGGAAGAAGGCAACATCACCCGCGCCGCCGAGCGGCTGTTTATCCAACAGCCGCCGCTGACCCGCCTGCTGCAGGGGCTGGAAGACGAACTGGGCGTAACCTTGTTGCAGCGCCTGCCGCGCGGCGTGCGCGTCACCGAAGCGGGGGGCGTGCTGTTTGAAGAGGCTCGCGCCCTGCTGGCGCGCGCCGAACGTCTGCGCGAAGCGGTACAGCGCGCCGCCCGCGGCGAGCAGGGCCACATCGCCATCGGTTTCACCAGTTCCGCCGCGCTGCATCCGTTCGTGCCCAACCTGCTGCGCCGCTACCGCGACATCCTGCCGGGTATCACCACCCAGTTGGAAGAAGCCGGCAGCGGCGAACTGATGGAGGCGTTGCTGGAACAGCGCCTCGACGCCGCCTTCGTGCGTTCGCCGGCCAACGGCATTCCCGGCCTGAGCGTCGAGCCGGTGCTCAGCGAGCCGATGATCGTCGCCCTGCCGCTGGGCCACCGGCTGGCGCAAGAAACGCAGCAGCCGCTGCCGCTGGCCGAACTGGCCCACGAGGCGTTTATTCTCTATCGCCGCCCGGCCGGCCAGGGGCTGTACGACGCCATCCTGGCCGCCTGCCACCGCGCCGGCTTCAGCCCGCGCATCGTGCAGGAAGCGCCACGCCTGCCGGCCACCCTCAGCCTGGTCGGCGCCGGGCTGGGGTTGTCAATCGTGCCCGGCTCGATGCGGCGGCTGGGCGGCGACGGCATTGTCTACCGCACCCTCGCCGAAGAAGCGCAGCTCAGCGCCCCGCTTTACCTGGCGCTGCGCCATAGCCCGGCCTCACCGATCGTCGAGCGCTTTCGCGAACTGGTCGCCGAGGCGGTTCAGGCCTCGGGCTGATCGGTGATGCGCGTCAGGTGGATCATCAAATACAGCAGCTCATCGTTCGACATCTCCATTTGCAGCAGATTCTTCACGTAATCGCGGATCAATAGCGCACCACGATAGGCATGCGGGTACTCGGCCATCATCTGGGCAAACAGAAAGTCGGCCTTCGAGGTCATCTGTTTGCCGTCGAGCATGCGCTGGATAAAGAACTGCATATGCACTAAAAAGCGCGCGTAGTTCAGCGAATCGGTGTCGATATTGAGGCGAAAGTGATACTTGATGATATTGAAAATATCTTTCAGCATCTTCACCGCCAGCAACGTGTGCTCCATGTTTTGCACTTCGGTCTGGCCGTTGACCAGGTGAAAGGCGATATTGCCCGCTTCCTCTTCAGGCAGTTGGATACTCAGCCGCTGGTTAATGTAGGCCAAGGCTTGCAGCCCCACCGCAAACTCTCGCGGGTAGAAACGCTTCACCTCGAACAGCAGGCGGTTTTGGATGGCGATACCCTTGTGATGACGTTCGATAGCAAAACTGACGTGATCCGCCAGCGTAAAGAAAATCTGTTCATTAATGTTGCCGTTCAGTTGGCGGTTGGCCTCACTGAGGATCATCTGCACAATTTCGATGTGTTCCGTCGGGGCAGTTTCAATCAGCCGCAGGTAATCGCGCCCCTTTTGCCCCTCCTGCACCACATACACTTTCTCAATGGCGGCCGGGTTGATCTCGTCTCCGGTTTTGCTGTTAAAACCAATTCCCTTGCCCATGACGATAACCTCACGGTTATCGTCGTCCGCGGTTAACACCAGACTGTTGTTGAGCACCTTAATGACTTTCATCGTCTCGGCCGTCACCTTGCTTATTTGCCTAACCGGCCATTGGCGGCGATAAGCTGCCGATACCAGTCAAAACTGCGTTTTTTGATGCGCCGCAGATCCTTAAGATCCCGTTCTCCGCGGTTCACGTAGATAAATCCATAGCGCTTGGCGTAGCCCTGATGCGTGCTGACGACGTCAATCGCCGCCCACGGGCAATAACCGAGCAGCTCGACGCCATCGTTGATCGCCAGCCGCATCTGTTCGACATGCTGCCGCATGAATTCAATGCGATAGTCGTCGTCGATGGTCTCATCCGCCCGCAATTCATCCGGCGCGCCAATGCCGTTCTCCGTGATGAGTATCGGCAGGTGATAGCGTTCGAAGGTCTTGCGCAGCGTTAAGCGCAGGCCAACCGGATCGATCACCCATCCGTAGCGCGTCTTGCCGACAAACGGGTTTTCCGCCGCACGATACACACCCGGTTCGCCGAGCATAATTTGCTGATCGCCGGCGCGTGCGCTCACGTCTGCACCGTCGCCGCGGCTGGCGGCGATCGTGGCGGTGGAATAGTAATTGATCGCCACATAATCCGGTCGTGCCGCCAACAGCAGCGCCGCGTCCTCCGGCTCCCTGTCCGGCGACCACCCCCGATCCTCAAGGTAACGCCAGGCCAGGGCGTTGTAGCGGCCATGCACCGCCACATCGAGAAAACTCCAACAGCGCAACGTCTCCCAGTTATGAGCGGCAATGGCATCCAGCGGATTGCAGGTCTCCTGATACATCGAGGTGGTATTGATCGCCGGGCCAATTTTCCCGCCGGGACAGCGCTGATGGCATAATGCCATGACTTTGGCCTGAGCGACCAACATATGATGACTCTGCTGATACAGCGTCCGTTTGTCAGGCAACGCACCGCCTTTGGGCGTGCCGATAGCGCCGGGGTGCAGGATCATGGTGTTCTGTTCATTGATGGTGAGCCAATACTTCACCCGATCGCCGAAGGCGTCGAACAGCACGCCGGCGTAAGTGACAAAAGCCTCGATGGTGGCGCGATTGGACCAGCCGCCCTGCTGCTCCAGCACATAAGGCAGATCGAAATGATACAGCGTCACCACCGGCTCGATGCCGTGCGCCAGCAATTCGTCGATCAACTGCCGGTAAAACGCCAGCCCCGGCGCATTGACTTCGCCGACGCCATCGGGCAACACGCGCGTCCACGCAACCGAAAACCGGTAGGCCTTTAACCCCAGTTCTGCGAACAGCTTCACATCCTCGCGAAAGCGATGATAGTGATCGCTGGCCACCGTAAAATCCGCCGTGCCTGCGGGATGTTCAAGCATATCGACGATCGACGGGCTTTTTCCGTCTTCATTCCATGCGCCCTCCACCTGATAGGCGGAAGTCGACGCGCCCCAGAGAAACTCGGCGGGAAAATCGTGCAAGCGTTGATAAATCATGCCGGCTCCTTATTGGCCTTCAGCGCCATAATCGTCTCACCGGCATGAACGCCATGCGGCTTAGGTAACACCTGAACCTGAAACGCTTCGCTGTTGACGATCAATACCGGCGTCGTCAGATCGAAGCCCAATGCGGCGATCGCGCCGATGTCAAAACGCACCAGCTCGTCGCCGACCTTCACGCGATCGCCAATCTGCAGTCCGGAGTCAAAGTGTTGGCCACCCAGGTTTACCGTGTCGATGCCGATATGCAGCAACAGCTCCGCACCGTTGTCCCCCTTGATGCCGACCGCATGTTTTGACGGCAGGAAAGTCACTATCTCGCCGTCCAGCGGCGCACGCAGCACCCCTTCCGACGGTATGATCGCCATGCCCTGGCCCAACAAGCCCTGTGAGAAGACGTCATCGTTGACCTGATCCAACGTCACGGCTTTGCCAGTCAGCGGGCTGAAAACCGGCGATACCTCGTCGGCCGCCACCTGAGTCACTTCGGTCGCCTCCTCGACCGGATCGTCGAAGCCAAGGATCCAGGTCAGGGCAAAGGTCACGACGATGGCAATGGCGCAAGTGATCAGCGCATGCACGATATTCATCGGGTTCTCACCGATAAACGCCGGCAAAGCAGCCAGGCCAGGAGAAACGAAGGCATAGCGCACCAACCCGCTCAACCCGGCGTAAATGCCGGCGCAGCCACCGCCGATCATCGCTGCGATCAACGGCTTGCGCAGTTTCAGCGTCACCCCGTACAGCGAGGGTTCAGTGATCCCCAACAACGCGGTAAAACCGGCGGAGGACGCCAACTGGCGCAAATTCGTGTTCTTGGTGCGGAATGCCACACATAGCGTCGCCGCACCTTGCGCAATATTGGACGCCAACATGCCCGGCCCGTTAATCATCTCAAAACCATTCTTGGTCAATTGGCCGGTGGCTATCGGTGTCATCGCCCAGGCGGTGCCGGTGATCACCAAAAATGGCTGCAGCCCGCCCATCAACATAGGAATCAGCCAGCTAGCCCTACCATCGACGATCGCCGCACCGGCGGCCACCATGTCATTGAGGAAAATGCCGAACGGCCCGACCACCACCAATGCCAGCGGCGCGGTGACCAGCAACACAATCATCGGTTTGGTGAAGAACTTGATCATCGTCGGCGAAACTTTCTCGGCAAACCGCTCGATATAGGACATCAGCCACACGGTAAAAATGATCGGCAACACCGAGCCGGCATAATCCGCCAGCCGCACCGGCATGCCGAGAAAATCAATCGCGGTGCCTGCCGCCAGCATCTGAGCCAGATTAGGGTGCAGCAACGCGCCGGCGAGGGTCATCGCCAGGATGGGATTGCACTCGAATTTTATCGCGGCACCGTAAGCCAACAGCACCGGCAGGAAGAAAAACGCCGCATCGGCGACGGTATCCAGCAATCGATAGGTCGTGCCGGCGGGATCTATCGCCCCGGCCAGCTTGAGGATCGCCAGCAGCGCCTTGATCATCCCCGCGCCGGTAATGGCCGGGATCACCGGGGTAAAGGTCGTGGAAATCACACTGATAATCCGTGACACCACGCCACCTTTCGGCTGCTGCTTTTGAGCGCCGGTTTGCGGCTGGCCAATCTCCTTTTGCAGCACGCGGAACGTTTGCTGCACGTTATTGCCGACCACGATCTGAAACTGGCCGCCGCGCACCACCACGCTGATAACGCCCGGCAGGGCTTCGATCGCCTTCGAATCCACTTTAGCGTCGTCGTTGAATTCCATACGCAAACGGGTCGCGCAGTGCGTCAGCTTGCTGACGTTGCCTTTACCGCCGACCCGCGCCAATATTTCTAAGCCAAGTTTCTGATAGTCCATCGTTTTCCCCGGTAAAATGCAAAAAAAAAGACCAAAATGGAAATGCGCCTCGTCACAAGGAGAAGTGCATTCCTATTTTGGTCTTGCCTGCTTTAGCAGTAACACGCCGCAATAAAAATGGTGTGCGGTCTTCTCGACCGCGCTAAAAGTATCACCATACTCGCGAATACTCGGCAATAGCCATACGTCAGCGTTGTGAAAGGCGTCACGATTTAGCGTAAATGCACTGCAATGTCGCCGCTGCACGCTTTTTGCGCACACCCATAGCGCAATCGGAAGGAAATAACCCAAAATAATGCGCTTTATTGTCACTTTGTTTATTTAATTACGGGGGAAGATTAATTCAGATCCATGACTATTCAACTTCCGGGCAATTAATTAAACCTGCACTCACTTAGTAACAAACGCAAACAAATAAGCGCCTACGCAATACATTCCAGCCGCTAGGATTTAAGGGTCACAGCCTATTCCCGCCGATGACAAAAAATCATTTCAATGGCGATCGCGCCTTCCCCGTCGCCTGCTGCTGCAGGCGCACGGTTTATATTGGAGAAAATGCTATGCTATCGCGTCGTGATATATTGAAAGTCTCCGCCGTCAGCGCGGCCGCCGCCGGCATGATCGGCGGCATCGCCAAAAATGCCGCTGCCGACGACCATCGTAATATCGTGCCTCCCAGCAGCTATCAGCCGCCTGCCGATGCGCAGCATCTCTATAAATACAAATTCACCGACAGCAAAAAACGCAGCCTGCCCAACGGCTGGGCACGCGAAGCCACCGTCGAGCAATTCCCGATCTCCGAAGGCGTGGCGGGCGTCGACATGACGCTGGAGCCGGGCGGCGTGCGCGAACTGCATTGGCACGCCATCGCCGCCGAATGGGCATTCATGCTGGAAGGCCATGCGCGCATCACCATCCTCGATCCCGAGGGAAAATGTGAGGTGGCGGATTTCGGCCCCGGCGACGTCTGGTATTTCCCGAAAGGCTATGGCCATTCCATTCAGGCGCTGGCGGACGGCGCGCATTTTATTCTGGCATTCGATAACGGGCATTTCTCCGAATTCGGCACCTTCAGCATCACCGACTGGGTGGCGCATATGCCGAAAGAGGTATTGGAAAAAAGCGTCGACATGCCGGCGGCGGTATTTTCCAAGGCCAAACATGGTGAAGCTTATATTGTCGGCGGCGCCGTCCCGCCCACATTACCATTGCCGAAAAACGACGGCGGATTAAATAATGCCCCGCTGACCCACCGCTATGAATTAATGAAGCAAAAGCCGTTCTTTGAAAATGACGCCGGCAGCGTCCATTTGGTGTCGTCGAAAGAATTTCCTATTTCCACCACCATGACCGGCATCATCGAGATCGTGAAACCCGGCGCGATCCGGGAATTGCACTGGCACCCCAACGCCAACGAATGGCAATACTATATTGCCGGCAAAGGCCGGATGACGGTGTTCAGCTCGCACGGCCACGCGCAGACGGAAGAGTACGCCCCTTCGGACGTCGGTTACGTGCCGCAGGGCTTCGGCCATTACATCGAGAACATCGGCGATGAGGATTTGAAGGTACTGATCGTGATGGACAACGGCATTTATCAGGATATTTCGTTGTCCGACTGGCTGGCGAAAACCCCGGCTTACCTGCTGGCGGACAACTTCAATAATCAGGTTGAGGACTGGCAGGATAGACCGAAAGACAAACGGGTGATGTCGCGGCGCAGCCGCTGACGCCGCGGCGAGGGAGAATCTCCCTCGCCGCTTTCTTTACTGCTTGCGCTGCTCCGCCACCTGTTTGGCGGTGACCTTGCCCTGTTTGTCGCCGAAATGGCCGACCACGAAGTTGGCGACCGCCGCCACTTCCTCGTCGGAATAGGCGCTGCCGAACGACGGCATCATCTCATGCCGCTCGCCGACGCTGATGCTCGTCCCCTTCAGGATAGCCTGCACCACGCTGCGCCCCTGCGGATCGTTCACCGCCGTGCTGCCCACCAGCGACGCGTACTCGCTCTGGCGGCCCGGCCCGTTCCACTGGTGGCAGCCGCTGCAGTCGTTGGCGAACATCCGCCGCCCGAGCGAGCTGTCTTGCCCGCCCGGCAGGATCGGGGTGGAAGCCCCCGCGCCCTTCGGCTGCAAGTTCACCGCTGCCGCGCTGTCGCCGGCGATGGGTTCGATGTCGCGCAGGTATTTCACCAGCGCCAGATTATCTTCCGGCGTCAGGAACTGCAGGCTGTTTTCCACCGCTTCCGCCATCGGGCCGGCGGCGCTGCTGCGCCCCGGCGCATGGCCGGTGGCCAGATATTGCGACAGTTGCTGGTCGCTCCAGCCGCCGATGCCGGTCTGTTTGTCCGGCGTGATGTTGGCGGCGAACCAGCCCTGCACCACTTCACCGCTCAGGTGCTTGCTCTGGTTAAGACCAAACCCCAGATTGCGCGGCGTATGGCACTCGCCGCAGTGGCCGAGCGCCGTCGCCAGATAGGCGCCGCGATTCCACTGCTCATCCTTGTTGAGATCCGGCGCGAAACGCTGCTCCTGGAAGAACGCCAGGTTCCAGAATTTCATGCCCCAACGCTGGTTGAACGGGAACGACAGCTCGTTTTGCGGGTTGGCCTGTTTCACCGGCGGCAGACTGAACAGATAATCCTTGATCGCCAGCACGTCATCGCGGCTCAGTTCGGTGTACGAGGTATAAGGCATCGCCGGATACAGGTTGCCCTGTGGGCCGATGCCCTCACGCACCGCGCGTACGAACTGATCGTCGCTCCAGTTGCCGATGCCGGTTTCCTTGTCAGCGGTGATGTTGGTGCCGTAAATGGTGCCGAACGGCAACTTGAAGGCGAAGCCGCCTGCATAAGGCGCGCCGTCCGGCGCGGTGTGGCACGCCACGCAGTCGGCGGCACGCGCCAGGTACTCGCCGCGCGCCAGTTTGTCGGAGATGCCGGCCGGCGCCCCGGCGATCGGCGCCGCAGGCTCAGCGCCGGTGGGCCGCAGCAGCGTATACAGCGCGTATCCTCCCGCCAACACCACCACGGCGATAATCAGCCATAACAGCCCTTTCAAGGCATTGCTCATCGCATCTCTCCCTAACCCAACGCCTTGGCGGCCTGGTGGATGGCGGCGCGAATGCGCACATAGGTGGCGCAACGGCAAACGTTGCCGCCCATCGCCGCGTCGATGTCCGCATCGCTCGGGTTCTTGCTTTGCGCCAGCAGCGCGCTGGCGCTCATGATCTGGCCGGACTGGCAGTAACCGCACTGCACCACGTCCAGATCAAGCCAGGCTTCCTGCACCGCCTTGCCTTCCGGCGTGGCGCCCACGGCTTCGATGGTGGTGATTTTTTTGCCGACGGCGGCGGAGACCGGCGTCATGCATGAACGCACCGGCACGCCGTCCAGATGCACGGTACAGGCGCCGCACATGGCGATGCCGCAGCCGAATTTGGTGCCGGTCAGGCCGGCTTCGTCACGCAAAAACCACAGCAGCGGCATGTGCGGATCGCCCTCGAAGGTCAGCGGCTGCTCGTTTACGGTTAATTGAATCATCAGGTTCTCTCCTTGTCAGACGCCGGATTCGCAGTGGGATTATGCAGCGGCAGGCTCAGCGAGGTGCGCGGCCGCCCGAGCAGCGCCAGCGCGTTGCCAACTGCCGGGGCAATGGTCGGCACCCCCAGCTCGCCCACGCCGGTCGGTTTCTCGGTCGAGGGCACAATGATCACCTCGATCTCCGGCATCTCATCGATGCGCAACGGGCGGAAGTTATTGAAGTTGGACTGTTCGACCACGCCGTCTTTCAGCGTGATATTGCCGTACAGCGCCAGGCTCAGGCCGTAACCGATGCCGCCCTCGATCTGCGCGCGGATCACGTCGGGGTTCACCGCCACGCCGCAATCCACCGCGCACCACACTTTATGCACTTTCGGGATGCCGCCTTCGCCGATCGACACCTCGGCCACCTGCGCCACATAGGTGTCGAACGCCTTGGCGACGCCCACGCCGCGCGCGCGTCCGTCTACCACTTTAGCGCCCTGCCAGTCAGCGGCTTTCGCTACCGCCCGCAGCACGCCCGCCGCGCGCGGCGCATCGCCCATCAGCGCCAGCCGCCCTTCGACCGGATCCTGGCCGGTTTCCTGCAACAGCTGATCGATAAAGCTCTCCACCGCGTGGCCGGTGTGGGTGCTGGCGACCGACCGCAGCGAGGTGGTCGGCACCTTGCCGGGCACGATATGCGCATCGCAGCGGAAGGCTTCGAAGGTGTATGAGACCTCGCTGGCGCCCTCGACCATCATCTGATCGAGGCCGTTGACCACCAGCGCATCCATCGCGCTGTGGCGCGTCCAGGAGTGGCCGACCACGGTATCGGTCCAGCCCACCACCTTGCCGCCCCGAATGGCGCCGCGCAGGCGGTGCAGGATCATCGGGCGATACCAGCCGTTGCGGATGTCGTCCTCGCGCGTCCACACCACCTTCACGCCGTGGCCGGGGCCGATGCCTTTGGCCGCCGCCGCCATGTCGGCCGCCAGATCCGGCCCCAGCGTCGGGTTGCCTAAATCGATGCGCCGGCCGAAGCTGCCGCCCGCCAGAATGGTTTCAATCTGCACCTTGTCCGGCGGCAACTCGAACAGATCGCACAGCTGCTTGTGGTCGAGCGTTTGGATTTGGCAGCCGTAGCGCGCCTTGACGCTCTCGCCGTCCCAGAACAGATAGCCGTCCAGCGGCTCCATCGGCGCGTGCGCGACGTACGGGAAGGTGTATTCGGCCTCGATCACCTTGTCGGCCTTGTCGAACACCTCGTCCGGCTTGCCAAGACTCTTCGCCACCACGCCGGTTTTCTGCGCCACCTGGCGGAATTCGGCGTAGATTTCCTCGGTGTTGCGTCGCTCCGCCTGCGCGTCGTCCCAGGTGACCCGCAGCCGGTCCCGCCCCTGGATCGCCGCCCAGGTATTGTTGGCGTAAACCGCCACGCCGGTGGCAACCTGTTTCACCGCCACCACGCCCGGTACCGCCAGCGCGCGTTCGGCGTCAAACGTCGCCACCTTGCCGCCGAAACGCGGCGGTTTTTTGATGGTGACGGTCAACATGCCCGGCTCGTGGATATCCTGCGAGAACTGCGCGCTGCCGTTGGTTTTCGCCAGCGAATCGACGCGGTGCAAACCGCGCGTTTTGCCGATCAGGGTGAAATTGGCCGGATCCTTCAGCGTCAGGCTGGCGGGATCGGGCGGCGGCAGCGTGGCGGCCAGCGCGGCGAATTCGCCGAAGCCCGCTTCGCGCCCGCTGGCGGCATGGCGGATCTTGCCCGCCTGCACGGTGATTTCCTGCGCCGAGGTTTTCCAGCTCTGCGCGGCGGCCTGCACCAACAGCGCGCGCGCCATGGCGCCCATGCGCCGCATTTGCTCATAGGCATTGGCCACCGAGCTGGAACCGCCGGTGCCCTGGAATCCGAAGGCCAGGTTTTTGTAGACATTGGTGTCCACCGGCGCGGCCACGACCCGCACCTGTGCCCAGTCGGCATCGAGCTCTTCGGCGACCAGCGTCGCCATGCCGGTATAGACCCCCTGGCCCACTTCGGTGTGTTTACTGATGACGGTGACGACGCCGTCGGCGCCGATCTGAACGAAGGCGTTGGCGTCTAACGCCGCCGCGCCGGAGGCGATCGGGGCAGCCGAACGCGCCAGCGCGCCGGTGGACGGCAGATAGGCGCCGATCACCAACGCCCCGGCGCCGACGATAAACCGCCGCCGCGAAAGCGGAACTTGGGATATGCTCATTGCTCATGACTCCAAAAAAACCGAAGGCGTCACTGCCTTCGGCGAAACAAATCTTGTTATGGGAATGGCTTGTTGCGCCCGTCAGGTGATATAGCGCAACAGAGCAATAATTAGCGTAGCCTATTATCCAGTAGACTTAATGTTGAAGAGGGTTTTTCTATTGGAGAATCGTGCGGTGCGGGCAGGCACCCGCACCGGGGTCAACTCTGCGTCGTCGCCAGATAGGAGAAAACGCTGAGCAGGTTGATTTGCGCCGCCATGTTGTCGCTGTCGAAGGCCACGGTCAGCGCGTCCTGGCGCTCCACGCCAGGCACCAGGCTGAACAGATCCGCCAGCACCGGTTTGGCCGCCATCAGCGTCAGCCGGTAAGGCGGCATAAAACGGCGCTCCACCGGCAGTCTGGCGCCCTGGCGCACCTGTTGCATCGCCCGCTCGCGGATCTCCGCCCGCGCCCGCTGTGGGCTGAGCGATTCGGCGGCGGTTTGCGAGAGGGCGCGTTTTACGCAAACATAGCCAGATTGCGGATAACGTTCAGCGATCCAACGTTGCAGCTCGTCGTCACCGCTCACCAGCCACAACGGCACGTTCAACTCCGCCGCCATCGCCGCATACAGATCGCTTTCGCCTACCACTTCGCCGTTCAGGCTGACGCGATAAAAGGCCCGACCGTTGATGGTATGCGCCAGCACGCCGCGTTCGCCGGCGGCGCTGTGATAACCGATAAACATCATGCCGTCGTAACGTTGATGCTGCAGCCCTTCCACCATCGACAGCCCGCGCGGCTTGCCCTGCACCAGGCGCGCCCGCGCATCGATGCGATCGGCGCGCAGATTCTGCATCATGGCGTGGCTGTCGGCCACCGTCACCTCGGTGGCGCCGCCGGCAAAAGCGCCGTCGATGGCGGCGTTGACCTCCTGCTCCATCAGCTCGCGCGCCACCGCATAGTCGGCATGGGCCGGGTTGCACTGCTCCGGCCGCATCACGCCGGCAATACCCTCGATATCCGCAGAGATAAAGACTTTCACATCACACTCCCGTTATTCAATTTGCCGCCAGCCGATCGAGCAGCGGGCCCAACGCCATACGCGCGTGCTGCTGGAAACCGCTGACGCCCTCGGCGCTCAGCAACGCATCCAATACTGCGTATTCGGTGGCATCCGCGGCAGCCGCAAACAGCGGCTCCAGCCGTTCGTCCGGCAGCGTGGCCCCCAGCAACCGGGTGGAGAACGCCAGCGCGATGTCGCCGGAGCCGTGCCCCCAATGGCTGCCCACCCGCCCCAGACCCGCGCCCGCTCGGCGGGCGATACGGTTCAGTTGCCGGCTGTCCAGCGCCCGATCGCAGGCGATGATGATAATGACCGAACCGGCGTCCACCTGCGGCGGTGGGTCCGCCAGCAGCTTGCCCAGCGCCGGGCCGACGCGCACGCCGCTCAGCGTCAACGAGTCGAGGGTACCGAAGTTGGCCAGCACCAGCACGCCGAGCGTGGTGCCAAGCCCCGGGCAATAACGCGAGGCGGTGCCGATGCCGCCCTTCAGGCCGAAGCTGCTCATGCCGCGCCCGGCGCCGACGCTGCCGCGCGCAAAGCGGGTGGAATGGTTATCCAGCGCGCTGAAGACGTGCTCCTCACGCACCGCCATCGCCTGAATATCGTTGAGGTAGCCGTCGTTGCACTCCAGCACCAGCGGGTTGATGGTGGCGCTGCCGCGGCCGATCTGCGGGTAGCGCAAGCAGCTGCGCCGCACCATGGCGTTGAACAGCGTGCCGACGGCGAAGGTGTTGCTCAGCAGGATCGGCGTTTGCAACTCCCCCAGCTCATTCAATTGCACCAATCCCAGCGGCTTGGCGAAGCCATTGAGCACCGCGCTGCCGCACGGCAACGGTTGGTTGAACAGATCGCCCGGCGGCACGATGGCGGTGACGCCGGTCTGGCATTCGCCGTCGGCCAAGGTGTGATGCCCGACGCTGACGCCCGGCACGTCACACAGGCTGTCTGTCGGCCCGGCCGGATAGCGCGCGCCCGGCAGGCGGCGATGGCGCCGCCAATAGCTCAGCAGATTGTCGAGGCTTTGTTGTTCAAACACCTGGCTGTCAATCATGGTTCCCTCATCCGCCGTTAGCCCATCAGAAAACCAGAATATCGCGCAATGCGCCGCGCCGTAAATTGAAAGCGGAAGCGGGCAGCAAAAATCGCCTTGCCCCATCGCCGTTCAGACCCACTCGCAGGGCATCGAAGACACCCTGCTGCGTTATCAAGATCTGGTGCTGAAGGCACGCAAACGCTGCGACGTGGCGCACGGCAAAGACATGGCTATCACCCACGGCGGGTATGAAGACTGAAGAGCGAAATCGGCAAACGCATTCTCGCCGGCATGTGGGAGACCATTTTGGGCGGCCCGCAGGCCTGAGCCTTATTGGGTTTTTAGCGGGCAATCGGATAGTATAAAAAAATGAATGATTCAAAACTGGATTATGGCTCAATTGAATAAATAAACCATGACCATAACAATGACGCAAACAGAGCAAAACAATAAATCACCGGAAAAATTTCTCAATGAGTCCAAATAGTCATTGCTGTTCTTATTTAGTTGGTTAATGGCATCATTTTCGTTCTCAGCTTCTACTTCAATATGATGCTTTCCGAACCCTTTCTGCTTCATATCTTTAATTATTTCTCGTGTAACCACTTCCTTTCTCTGCACCCTTGATTCATCGCTCTTTATAAAAACAACATATTTATTCATCATATACCCCATAAAAGCACAGAATTTTACTTCTGTGCTGGGATTGCAGCTGTTAATTAGCGTTTGGTTCTGGATTCTCTGGCCTCTCTCGGTCCAGTGCCATTGCCGCCATAACCATTTCCTGTAGAACTGCCATTCCCCAGAAACCACTGGCGCAGGAACCGCTGTCATAAGGGCTATTTTTTGACAAGAATGACTGAAGGTGTATTCTCACTGCTGAAAATAATTATATTGGAATAAAATCCAGAATAATATACCGAACCTAATTACACGCAGATGCTATCGATTCAATTAATTGAATCGCCAAATAATCTCAACGCCCAAGATTAATAACCCAATAAAGAAGAGGCGACGGAACAGCTGCGGGCGACAATGACGACGCACCCTCTCCCCCAACCACATGCCGGCAAGCGCCGGCAACAACGCCAACAGCGAACCGCCGAGCAGCGTAGCGGGCAGCGCCTGATGCCAGGCTAATCCGGCGGCCAGCGCCAGCGTCGAGACGGTGAACGACAGCCCCAGCGCCTGCACCAGATCGTCACGCGCCAGGCCCAATGCGTTCAGATAGGGCACCGCCGGTATGACGAATACGCCGGTGGCGCCGGTCAGCACGCCGGTCACCAGGCCGCACAGCGGCCCCAGCCAAGGCTCTGCCGTGACGGAAACGCGCCAATCGAAACGGGTGAATCCCAACAGCGCATAGCCGATCAGGCAAACGCCCAGCGCCAGCGGCGCCAGGCGGCCGTCGGTGGCGGTGAGCGCGCCGGCGCTCAGCAACGTGCCCAGCGTGACGCACAGCATCATCGGCCAGAGTCGACGGCACAGCGCCCCCAACCTCGGCCCGCACAGCAACTGCCACAGATTGGTGATCAACGAGGGTAACAGCAGCAGCGCGGCGGCCTGCCCCGGCGGCATCATCAGGCTGAGCAGCCCCATCGAGACCGTCGGCAACCCCAGACCGATCGCCCCTTTGACCGTGCCGGCCAGCGTAAAAATGCCCGTCAGGGCGATAATCTCGAGTAACGTCAGCGACATGCGTCTATCCTTATGGCGAATCAACGGCCCGATTGTGGCCGGCGCCGCGCCGCGGCACAATGCGGCAATGGCAGAGCCTGCCTGCGGCAAAGACAGAGGAAGAACGCATGCATTTTGACTTTATCGATCTGCGACTGTTGGTGGCGGTGCTCGAGACCGGCAGCATCACCGCCGGCGGCGAGCGCGTCGGGCTGTCGCTGGCCGCCGCCAGCGCCCGCATGCGCGGGCTGGAACAACAGGCCGGCGTGGCGCTGTTGACGCGCAATCCGCGCGGCGTCCAGGCGACGCCCGCCGGTGAGCGCCTGTTGCAACACGCGCGCGTGCTGCTGCAACAGCGCGACCGGCTGCGGGGTGATATG
The DNA here is from genome assembly GCF_008011855.1 of Serratia bockelmannii. Lineage (GTDB taxonomy): Bacteria > Pseudomonadota > Gammaproteobacteria > Enterobacterales > Enterobacteriaceae > Serratia > Serratia bockelmannii. The sequence continues at coordinate 83,930 of NZ_VOUX01000033.1, read as the reverse complement.
GCCGAGTTCGCGCCGGGCCAGCGCAGCCAGCTGCGCATCGTCGCCAATACCGTCGCCGCCGACGCTTTTCTGCCGGAGCTGCTGGCGGATTTTCTGGTGCTGCACCCGCACACCGACATCGCGCTGGAGGAGCTGCCCAGCCCGGCCATCGCGCAGGCCATCGCCGAACGGGCGGCGGATATCGGCATCGTGGCGGACCACGCCGATCTGCGTGGGCTGGCAAGCTACCCTTTTCGCCAGGATCGTCTGGTGCTGGCGCTGCCGCCGGGGCATGCGCTCAGCGGCCGCCGCACGCTCAGCTTTGCGGACGCCCTGCCTTTTGATTTCATCGGCCTGCCGGAAGAGAGTGCCCTACAACAGCATCTGGAACAGCTGGCGATACGCAGCGGCGGCCCGATGCGGCTGCGGGCGCGCGCGGCTAATTTCGACGCCATCTGCCGCATGGTGCTGCGCGGCGCCGGGTTGGCGGTGGTGCCGGAAGAGAGCGCCCAACGCCATCCGGAAATTCGACACGCCGCCCTGCCGCTGACGGACGAGTGGGCGACCCGGCGTTTATCGATCGTGGTACGTGAGCAGGCGCAGCTGCCGCTGCCGGCGCAGCGGCTGGTAGCGTTCCTGCGCCATGCCTGAGGCGGCTCAGTGCGTGCCAGGCTCTGCGCGCAACCGCGCCACCTGAGCCTCCACGTCGCGCCAGGCCGGTTTGTCGCCGGCATAGCGTTGGCGCAGATAATTCACCAGCGCCGTCACCTGCCGATCGGAAAAGCTGTCCTTAAAGCCCGGCATAAAGCCCAATTCGGCGGTGGCCGGCTTGGGGATCCCTTGCAGGATCACCTTGATCAGGTTATCGGGGCGATCGCTGAAGATATTGGTGTTATTGGCCAGATCCGGGCTGACGCCGAACAGCTGCGGCCCGCCGGCGGCGGCGCTGTGGCAGGCCTGGCAAGCGCCCTGGAACAACCGCTCGCCCGCCAGTTGACCCGCAGGCAACGCGCGGGCCGCCAACTGCGCCTGCGGTTCCACATTCAGCGTCGCCTTGGCGCTCAGCGACATCACATAGTTGGCCATCGCCCGCAGATCGCTCTGCGGCAACGTCGCCAGTTCGCTGACCACCGGCCCCATCGGCCCGGCCGCCACGCCGTGCTCGGCGGAATGCCCGGTGCGGAAGTACTGAAACAGCTGCTCCTCAGTCCAGGGCTTGTCCGCATTGGCCAATTGATTCAGCGCCGGCGCTTCCCACCCGTCCACCATCCCTCCCGCCAGGAAGGCCGCGCCGCCCTTTTCCGCCCCCAGCAGATTACGCGGCGAATGGCAGGCGGCGCAGTGGCCAAGGCCGTTGACCAGATAGGCGCCGCGGTTCCACTGCGCGCTTTGCTGCGGATCGGGTTGATATTCCCCCTGGCGCAGGAATAGCGCGTTCCAGCCCGCCATCAGCGGCCGCAGGTTAAACGGGAAGCGCATCTGATTGGCCGGATTGCTCTGGCGCACCGCCGGTTGCGACATCAGATAAGCGTACAGCGCCTGCATGTCGCCGTCGGTCATTTTACTGAAGGCGGTGTAAGGAAATGCCGGATAGAGGTGGCGGCCGTCGCGGGCGATGCCCTGACGCATCGCCCGATCGAATGCGGTAAACGACCAGTTGCCGATGCCGGTTGCCACGTCCGGGGTAATGTTGGTGCTGTAGAGCGTGCCGAACGGCGTCGCCATCGCCAACCCACCGGCGTTGGTCGCCCCTTCCGACGCGGTATGGCAAACCGCGCAGTCTCCGGCGGCGGCCAACTGACGGCCGCGCTCCAGCGTGGCGGCCGACCAGGTGCCGGCGCCAGGCGTCGCCACCGGCGCGATCTCCGTCCGCCATGGCAAGGCGCTGCCGGCGATGCCCAGCACCGCGCCGAACAGCCCCGCCGCGCCGCCGAACCACCATTTACCGCGCTTCTTTTTCTTGGGCGGCGCGGCCTGCCGCTCGGCATCCGGCCCGTTCAGCGCCTCACGCAGCTTGTCCGAGGTGATCGGCAGCTCGCGAAAACGAATGCCGGTGGCGTCGAACACCGCGTTGGCGATGGCCGCCGCGCTGGGCACCGACGCCGACTCCCCGGCGCCCAGCGGCGGATCGTAAGGGCGCGGCATCATCACCACGTCCACCTCCGGCACCTCCGGGAAGGTCAGGATCGGGTAAGCCCCCCATTCTTTGGCGGAGACCGTCGATTCCTCAAAGGTCACGCGCTCTTTCAACACCCGGCTGGTCGATTGCAATACGTTGCCATGAATTTGGTGGCGCACGCCGTCCGGATTGACCATCATGCCTGCGTCGTGGCCGACCACGATGCGCGTCACCGCCACTTCGCCGCTGGCTTTGTCGATCGCCACGTCGGCCACCCAGGCGGCCCAGGCCGCGCCAAAGCCGGGAAACTTGCTGTGGATGTAACGGGCATAGGCAAAGCCGCGCCCGCGCAGCACGCCGTCTTCCGCCGGGGTCTGCATCGGTTCGGTGTGCGGCGTCCAGCCGGCGCGTTCTGCGGTGCTGCGCATCAGTTCACTGGCGCGTTCGTCATGGATATAGCGCAGCCGATATTCCAGCGGGTCGACGCCGGCGGCGTGGGCCAGCTCATCGATATAAGATTCGTGGGCGAAGGTGTTCGGCAAGGCGGAAACGCCGCGCATCCAGGAGGCGCGCACGATCGGCGCCATGTCCTCGATGCTGACGCGCAGCGCCGGATACGCATAAGGCGGCACCGAAGTGCGGTCGCCCATTTCATAGGCCACCGGCAGCGGTTCGACCCGGCCGGTCAGCAGCAGCGCCAGCGTCGGCGCGCCGTTGGAAGGGTAATAGGTGCGAAAGTCATAGGCGACCGGGTGCCCGGCGGCGTCCAGCCCGCCGTCCACTTCCATCAGCTGCGCCGTGCCCTTCGGTTCCCACACATGTTCTTGTTCGCGGGTCAGCTGCACCCGCACCGGCCTGCCCACCGCGCGCGACAGCAGCGCCGCGTCGGCGCAGACGTCATCGGCGCAATTGCGGCCATAGCAACCGGCCGCCTCCATGCGAACGATCTCGATCTGCGCTTCCGGGTATTCCAGCAGCCAGGCCAGATCGGCGCGCAGCAGGTGCGGGTTCTGGCTGCCTGACCAGACCTGCAGGCGCTCCGGCCGGTAGTCCGCCAGCGCGCAAGAAGGGCCAATCGAGGCATGCAGCTGATACGGCCACAGGTAGCTGCGGGTGAAACGCCTGTCGGCCGCCGCCAGTGCCGCGTCCACATCGCCGGTATCGTGCACCACCCGGGTCGAGTGCGGATTGTCGCGCAGCGCCTGCGCCACGTCGGTCATCTGCGGCAAATTGCGGCGCCAGTCTTTCCAGCTGGCCTGCAGCGCCTGCGCCGCCTTGATCGCCTGCTCTTCGCGCTCGGCGACGATGCCGATGAAATCGCCGATCACCACCAGTTTGACGATGCCGGGAATATGCGCGATCGAGGTTTCATCCACCGCCAGCAGGCTGGTGCCGACAAATTCGCCGCTGTCGTACCCGGCATAGGGCGGCCGCACCACCCGGCCGTGCAGCATGTTCGGCAGGCGCATATCGTGTACGTAGGTGGTTTCGCCGGTCGCCTTGGCCGGAATATCGACGCGCGCGGCGCTGGTGCCCACCAGGCGATACTCCGCCTGCGGTTTCAGCGGCGCGTCGCCGGAAATCGACAGCTCGACATGACCGCCGGCCACCAGCTCGGCGTAGCTGAGCGCCTGCCCCTGCGGGCTGCGGATCACGCCCTCCTCCAGCGTCAGCTGTTCCACCGGCGCATCGAAGCGCTGCGCCGCCTGGCGCAACAGCCAACGGCGCGCTTCGGCGGCGGCGTTGCGCAGCGGCACGGCGGAGATCTGCAGCGTGGCGCTGGCGATGGTGGCGCCCTGATTCGGCGCGCGTTCGGTATCGCCCAACACCATTTGCACCTGATCCATGCGCAGGTACAACTCTTCGGCGACGATCTGCCCGAGCGCGGTGCGCACGCCGGTGCCAAGATCGACATGGCCGTTAAAGGCATAGATTTCGCCGCTGCCGCACAGGGCGATAAACAGCCCCTGCTCTTTGGGCTTCAGCACCGGCGTTTGCCCTTTGGGCACCAGCCCCGGCGGCGGTTGCACGCTGTCGACGATCAGCAGCACGCCGTCGCGCTGCAGCAAGTCGGCCTGGCTCGGCGATGGGACACGGGAATCAGTCATGGGCGTGGGCGTCCTCATCGCGGCAGAGAATGATGGCGCGCTGAACCGCACGCAGGATTTCGAGATGGGTGCCGCAGCGGCACAGGTTGCCGGACAGCGCCTGACGGATCTCCGCCTCGCTCGGGGCGGGATTACGATCCAACAGGGCTTTGGTGGTCATGATCATGCCATTGAGACAGTAGCCGCATTGCGCCGCCTGCTCTTCGATAAAGGCACGCTGCACCGGGTGCGGGCGCTGGCGATCGCCAAGGCCTTCCAGGGTCACGATCGCCCGGCCGGACACGCCGAGCGCCGGGATCACGCAGGAGCGCGCCGCCACGCCGTCGATCAACACGGTACACGCACCGCATTCGCCCAGGCCGCAGCCGTACTTCGGGCCGTTGAGCGCCAGATCGTTGCGCAGTACCAGCAAGAGCGGCGTATCCGCCATCACCTGCGCATGAAGCTGTTCGCCGTTCACCGACAGCATCAGCGGATGCTCCGTCAGCGTGGTTTTCGCGCCATCCCTGAGCGATTGCACTTCAGATATCGCCATTGTTCGCGTCTCCGCCTGCACGTGATGATCTTATGGGCTGGCCTCTCGCCGCCGACCACCAGGCAACCGACGTTGCGCGGGCGAATCAGCCGGTGGGCGGATCTTCCAGCATTTTATTCAGCAGGAATATCAGCGCTATCCGTTCGGCCGGGTTGAGCGTTCCGAACGTCAGCTCTGTGATTTTCGCCGCCTGCGGCACCGTTTCCGTCAGCAGCACGGCGCCGGCGTCGGTCAGGCCGACCACCACCTTGCGCCGATCGATCGGATCCGGCGTCACCGTGATCAGATCGCGCGCCTTCAGCCGTTCGACGATACCGCGTATGGTGGCCTGATCCACCGCCGTCACCTGCACCAGCTCGGTCAGCGAGCTCGGCCCCATATCGCGCACCGCGCACAGGGTGATGAACTGCACCGCCGTCAGCTGCGAATCGCCGACGTTTTGCTGGAAAATCGCCAGGTGGCGCTGATAAACCTTGCGCAGCAGGTGCCCGACTTGCTCGGTAAAATGATAATTTTCGGGTTGGCCGCTCACGGCTGACGGGTATTCGGGGGGCGTCATTGCGTTACTCTCACCATCTATGGAATCCACGAGAATAGTACAAACCCCCGCCGTTGGCAGCAACGATTACGCCCGGCGCACGCGCGAGGCCTCCGGCGCCACCACTTCCCCGTCCGCCACCACCGTTTGCCCGTCGAGGCGGATGTCGCAGCGGCGCAGCGCGATGTCCATATGGCAAGGCGTTTTGCGCGTGCCGCCCACTTCGGTGTTCGGCCCGGTGGAGAACAGGAAGTTGCCGTAGAACGCGCGCGCGTCCATGCACATGCCGTCGTTCTTGTCGTGCAGACCCATCGCCGTCCACTGGGCGCGCGGCTGCAGGCCCCAGCCGATGTGCGAGATGCCGTACACCTCCGGATCGTCGAAGTATTTCATGTATTCGCGCAGGTATTCCGCCTCGAAGCCGCCGTGAATGCGAGTAACGAACCCTTGTTCGATCTCCAGCGTGATGCGTTCACGCGCATAGCTTTTGAACGGCAGCAAGATATCGCCGACCTCCAGCACCAGCACCCCTTCCGCCTGCTCCTCATTCGGCCAGGTGAACAGGAAACCGCTCGGCCAGTGATCCCAGCGCCCCGGTTCATCGGCATAGCCGTACTCGGTCACCGTCGGGTATTGCCCCAGCGGCGCGCGGAAATCGCTGCCGGCGGCGGAGGTCACCTGCATCAGCTTCGCCTGCTCCAGCACGGCGGCGGCGGCCAGCACCCGCGCCTTGTCCTCCGCGTTGGGCAACATGCGCGCCAGCACCTCCGGCGGCTCCACCGCCAGCAGGATGCGGGTGCCAGTTTTCAGGATCTGTTCCTGCTCCGGCGAATGCAGCAGCATCATGGTATCGACGATCAGGTCGGCGGCCTCCAGCGCACGCTGCGCCGCCAGATTGCCGGTCAGCGCGGTATCGCCGCAATAGGCGGTCATGTCGTTGCCCATCGCTCGCGGATGGTTGAACGCCGGCAGTTCGACGGCATACACCTTGGCGCCCAGCCGCAGCGCTGCGTCGGTCGCGGCGCGCACCGTGCGCGCATCGGAATAATGGCTTTTCAAAATCGCCACGCTCTGCGAAGCATCGACCTTCGACAGCGTGAGCACCTGCTCGAACAGCTGTACCAACTGGGTTTCATTGACCGCCATGGCCTGTCTCCTGTCTCGTCAAGGGTGACCGACGCCCGCAAGGCGGCGGTGATTTTTCAAACAATTTAAAGTGAACACACTCATTTTATCTAAGTCAAAAAAGCAAAGGAAAGCAAGCTGCGAATATCCACCATAAGAAAGTCCTATTTCATCCCGCATCAATCCTGTGATTAACATGAGTTTAACAGTAATACGCCGTCAATTAGCGTGAGCAAGATCTGATTTAACACTTTTGCAACTTTGCGTTATCTAGTGCATACACTATAAATCGATCGTCCAGCCACGCGTTGGGCCTACGCTGAAAAAAGCCAACAGACAGGGGAAACATGATGAGCAAACAACCACGCATCGCCGTCGTCGGCGCCGGGCTGGGGGGCGCCGCCGCCGCCGGGCTGCTGCAAAAAGCCGGCTTTACCGTCGATCTGTATGAACAGAGCCCGGCGTTCTCACGCCTTGGCGCCGGCATTCACATGGGGCCGAACGTACTGAAGATTTTCCGCCGTCTCGGTATTGAGCAGCGGTTGGAGCAGATGGCGTCTCATCCCGATTTCTGGTTCAGCCGCGACGCCGAAAGCGGCGACTACCTGTCGCGCATCGAACTGGGCGCCTTCGCCCGCCGGGAGTACGGCGCCGCCTATGTGACGGTGCACCGCGGCGATTTGCAGGCGTTGCAGCTCTCCGCGCTGCAGCCCGGCACCCTGCACTTCGGCAAATGCCTGAGCAAAATTGAAGATCGCGGTGACGAGGTGGTGCTGAACTTCGTCGACGGCACCTCGGCCCACGCCGACATCGTGATCGGCGCAGACGGCATCAATTCGCGCATTCGTGAGCACCTGCTGGGCGCTGAAGCGCCGACCTACAGCGGCTGGGTGGCCCACCGCGCGCTGATCCGCGGCGAGAAGCTGGCGAAATACAACCTGACGTTCGAAGACTGCGTGAAGTGGTGGTCGGCGGATCGCCATCTGATGGTCTACTACACCACCCAACGGCGCGACGAGTATTACTACGTCAGCGGCGTGCCGCACCCGGCCTGGGATTTCCAGGGCAGCTTCATCGACAGCAGCCGCGAAGAAATGTTCGAGACCTTCGCCGGCTACCACCCGATCGTGCAGGCGCTGATCGAATCCAGCGAACAGGTCACCAAATGGCCATTGCTGAACCGCAAACCGCTGCCGCTGTGGAGCGAAGGCCGTCTGGTGCTGCTCGGCGACGCCTGCCACCCGATGAAACCGCACATGGCGCAGGGCGCGGCGATGGCGATCGAAGACGCCGCCATGCTGACCCGCTGCCTGCAGGAAACCGGCCTCGGCGACTACCGCACCGCTTTCCAGCTGTATGAAGCCAACCGCAAGGAGCGCGCCTCCCGGGTGCAGGCGGTGTCCAACGCCAACACCTTCCTGCGCACCCAGGAAGATCCGGCCTGGGTCTACGGCTATGACCTGTACGCGCAAGCGCTGAAATCGGAGAACGCCGCATGAGCACCTTCCTCTACGGCGCCCACGTTCACGCCAACGACATTCGCCAACACTATCTGCGCTACGGCGGCCACGGCCCGGCGCTGATCCTGGTCCCCGGCATCACCAGCCCGGCGATCACCTGGGGCTTCGTCGCCGAGCGGCTGGGGGAAAAATACGACGTCTACGTGCTCGACGTGCGCGGCCGCGGTCTGTCGTCCAGCGGCCCGGAACTGGCTTATGACGCAGAGACCTGCGCACAGGACGTCAACGCCTTCGCCGCTGCGTTGAACCTGGGCAGTTACGCCCTGCTCGGCCATTCGATGGGCGCCCGCTTCGCCCTGCGCGCCGCCGCTCTGCAGCCCGCCGGCGTGCGGCGGCTGGTGCTGGTCGATCCGCCGGTTTCCGGCCCCGGCCGCCGCGCCTATCCCGGCCAATGGCCGTGGTACGCCGACTCCATCCGGCAGTCGCTGCCGGGCATGAGCGCCGAGCAGATGCGCGCCTTTTGCCCAACCTGGAGCGAAGAGCAGCGCCGGCTGCGCGCCGAGTGGCTGCACACCTGCTACGAGCCGGCGATCCAACGCGCCTACGACGATTTTCATCAGGTGGACAGCCACCGTGACTACCCGCTGCTGACCATGCCGACGCTGCTGATGGCCGCGGGCAAAGGCGGCGTCATTCAGCCCGAAGACCGGGCAGAGATCCGCGCGCTGCAACCGGAGATCGCCATCGTCGAGGTCGAGAACGCCGGACACATGATCCCGTGGGACGATTTCGACGGCTTCTTCCGCGCCCTGGGCGATTTTCTGGATTAACTGAGGAACACCGACATGAGCAACCACTACCGCATCGGCCAGATCGTGCCCAGCTCCAATACCACGATGGAAACCGAGATCCCGGCGATGCTGGGCGCGCGCCAGCTGATACGCCCGGAGCGTTTCACCTTTCACTCCAGCCGCATGCGCATGAAACACGTCAATAAAGAAGAATTGGCGGCGATGGACGCCGAGTCCGATCGCTGCGCGCTGGAGCTGTCCGACGCGCGGGTCGACGTGCTCGGCTACGCCTGCCTGGTGGCCATCATGGCGATGGGGCTGGGCTATCACCGCGAATCGCAGGCCCGGCTGGCGCAGGTGACGAAAGACAATCAGGCCGCCGCGCCGGTTATCAGCAGCGCCGGCGCGCTGGTCAACGGCCTGAAGGTGATCGGCGCCAAACGCATCGCGCTGGTGGCACCCTACATGAAACCGCTGACCCAGCTGGTGGTGGACTACATCCAGCACGAAGGCATCGAGGTCAAGGTGTGGCGCGCGCTGGAGATCCCGGACAACCTCGAGGTCGGCCGGCACGATCCGGCCAGGCTGCCGGGGATCGTCGCCGAGATGGATTTACGCGAGGTCGATGCTATCGTGCTGTCCGCCTGCGTGCAGATGCCTTCGCTGCCGGCCGTCCCGACGGTGGAGGCCCAAACCGGCAAACCGGTGATCACCGCCGCCATCGCCACCACTTACGCGATGCTGACCGCGCTGGAGCTGGAACCGATCGTCCCCGGCGCCGGCGCCCTGCTGTCCGGCGCCTATTGAGGAGGCAGAATGAACGACACCCTCAGCGACAACTATCGCGGCGTCTGGGGCCAGCGTATCGGCTTCGGCCGGCGCCCGGCGTTGCTGGCGATCGACTTTATGCAGGCCTACACCACCGAAGGCGCGCCGCTGTTCGCGCCGGGCGTGGTGAGCGCGGTCGAGGAAAGCCGCGAGCTGCTGGCCTGCGCGCGCCGCACGGGAATTCCGGTGATCCACACCCATATCCGCTATCATGCAGGCCATTTTGCCGATGGCGGCCTGTGGGTGAAGAAAGCGCCGGTGATGAAAGACATGGTGGCGGGCAACCCGCTGGCGGCGTTCTGCCCGCCGGTGGCGCCGCTGGCCGATGAGGTGGTGCTGAGCAAGCAATACGCCAGCGCCTTCTTCGGCACCGCGCTGGCGCCGCTGCTGGTGGCGCAAGGGATCGACACGCTGCTGATGATCGGCTGCTCCACCAGCGGCTGCATCCGCGCCAGCGCGGTGGACGCGGTGCAGCACGGCTTCCGCGCCATGGTGGTGCGCGAGTGCGTCGGCGATCGTCACCCCGACCCGCACGAAGCCAACCTGTTCGACATCGACAGCAAATACGGCGACGTGGTGCACAAACGGGAGGCGCTCGACTACCTGAACCGGTTATGAGTCAACGATTCACCTGCAACGACAATAACGAAGGCGCAGACAGCGCCTCACGCGACCGCCCGAAACAGGGCGGCGCCCATGCAACGCAAACACAACAGGCGCCTCCTGCGGAGGCCAACACGCACCACCTGGAGACAACATCATGGCCATTGTCGACACCCCGCTGGCGGGGAAAGCGGACGCAGAATCGCTGCTGCTGTACCGCAAAATCACCTGGAAACTGATCCCGTTTCTTTGCCTGTGTTACCTGGCGGCCTACCTCGATCGCATCAACGTCGGGCTGGCCAAGCTGCAGATGGCCGACGCGCTGCAGCTGAGCGAAGCGGCCTTTGGTCTGGGCGCCGGGCTGTTCTTCGTCGGCTATATTCTGTTCGAGGTGCCGAGCAACCTGATCCTGCAGCGCGTCGGCGCCAAGATGTGGATTGCCCGTATCATGATCACCTGGGGGCTGCTGTCCACCGCCACCATGTTCGTCACCACGCCGACCCAGTTCTACGTCATTCGCTTTCTGCTCGGCGTGGCGGAGGCCGGTTTCCTGCCCGGCGTGCTCTTTTACCTTACGCTGTGGTTCCCGACCTATCGCCGCGGCCGCATCATCGCGCTGTTCATGATCGGCCTGCCGCTCTCCAGCGTGATCGGCGGGCCACTCTCCGGCTGGATCATGGGCCATTTCGACATGCGCCACGGGCTGCACGGCTGGCAGTGGCTGTTTTTGCTGGAGGGCATTCCCAGCGTGCTGTTGGGCGTGCTGACCTTCTGGCTGTTGCCTAATACCTACCAGCAGGCCAAGTGGCTGACGCCCGAGGAGAAACAGCGCATCGCCGACGATCTGGCGCGCGACGACGCCGAGGCCGATCACGGCAAGCACAGCTTCCGCGACGGCTTCTTCAACCTGAAGGTGTGGATGCTCGGCGGCATCGACTTCGCTATTCTGCTCAGCGCCTACGCCATGGGCTTTTGGATGCCGACCTTCATCAAAACCGCCGGCGTTACCGACATCACCACCATCGGTTACCTGACGGCGATCCCCAGCGTCGCCGCCCTGCTCGGCATGCTGCTGATCGGCAGCAGTTCCGACCGGCTGCGCGAACGGCGCTGGCATATCATCGTGCCGTTTATCATCGGCGCGCTGGCGATGGCCGGCAGCACCTTCTTCACCCACAATGCGCTGGCCACGGTGCTGCTGTTCTCCATCGCCCAGGCGGCAATCATCGGCGCAGTGCCGGTGTTCTTCAGCCTGCCGGCCACCTTCCTGCGCGGCACGGCGGCGGCGACCGGCTTCGCGCTGGCCTGTTCTCTGGCCAACATCGCCGGGCTGGTGAGCAATTCGCTGATGGGGTTGGCGCTGGATCTGACCGGCAAGAGCGGCGGCGCGCTCTGGGCCTTCGCCGGCTGCCTGCTGCTCAGCTCGCTGCTGGTGGTGGCCCTGCCGGCCAAGGTGGTGAACCGCTGAATGTCGGCCACGCCAAAAAGACGAAGGGCGCATAACGCGCCCTTTTGTTTGCTTACCGGGAGTGGCCGAACTTATTCGTCCTTCAACCCGCGATTGATCAGCATCGGTTCGATGCTCGGCTCTTTGCCGCGCCAGTCGATGTACAGCTTCTCCAGATCCTGGCTGTTGCCGCGCGACAGGATCATGTCGCGGAAGCGCTGGCCGTTTTCGGCGGTCAGGCCACCGTGCTCGGTGAACCACTGGAAGGCGTCGTCCGCCAGCATTTCCGTCCACAGATAGGCGTAATAGCCCGCGGCGTAGCCGTTACCCCAGATGTGCTGGAAATAGCTGGAACGGTAGCGCGGCGGCACGTAGCTGAGATCGACCTTGTCTTTTTGCAACGATTCGGCCTCGAACTTGTCCACGTCTTGCTGCGGCTGGTCGGCGGTCAGCATGTGCCAGTGCATGTCCAGCAGCGCGGCGGACAGCAGCTCGGTCATGCTGTAGCCCTTGTTGAACTTGTCGGCCTTCTTGATCTTGTCGACCAGTTCCTGCGGCATCGCCTCGCCGGTCTGATAATGCTTGGCGAAGTGGCTGAACACTTTCGGATCGCTGACCCAGTGCTCGTTGAACTGCGACGGGAACTCGACGAAATCGCGCGCGGTGTTGGTACCCGACAGGCTCGGGTATTCCTGATCGGCGAACATGCCGTGCAGCGCGTGGCCGAACTCGTGGAACATGGTGATCACGTCGTCATACGACAGCAGCGCCGGCTGCCCCGGCGCCGGTTTGGTGAAGTTGGCGACGTTGTAGATCACCGGCTTGGTGCCGTTGAGCTTCGACTGATCGACGAAGTTGCTCATCCAGGCGCCGCCGCCCTTGTTGTCGCGCTTGAAGTAGTCGGTGTAGAACAGCGCCAGCGATTTGCCGTCCTTGTCGAACACTTCATACACCTTAACGTCCGGCTGGTAGACCGGAATGTCCTTGCGTTCTTTGAAACTGATGCCGTACAGCAGGTTGGCGGCGTAAAACACGCCGTTGTTCAGCACGTTGTTCAGCTCGAAGTAAGGTTTGATCTGCGATTCGTCCAGATCGTACTTGGCCTTGCGCACCTGTTCGGCGTAGAACTGCCAGTCCCAGGCCTGCACCTTGAAGTCGCCTTTCTGCTGATCGATCACCGCCTGAATGTCTTTGGCTTCACGCTCGGCGCGCGCGGTGGCCGCCGGCACGATGTTGCGCATAAAGCTCAAGGCGGCATCCGGCGTCTTGGCCATCTGGTTTTGCAGCTTCCAGGCGGCGTAGTTCGGGTAGCCCAACAGCTTGGCCTGCTCGGCGCGTACCTTGGCCAGACGGGAAAGGGTCTGGCGGGTATCGTTGCCGTCGCCCTTCTCCGCGCGCGTCCAGGAGGCGTCGAACAGCGCTTGGCGGGTGTCGCGATCTTTCAGGCTCTGCAGCAGCGGCTGCTGGGTGGTGTTCTGCAGCACCAACAGCCACTGTTTCTCCAGCTTGCGCTCGGCGGCCGCCTGCGCTGCCGCGGCCAGCTCACCTTCGGACAGACCGTCCAGTTTCGCCTGGTCAGTTATCGCCAGCGCGCCGTTTTTGCTCGCCGCCAGCAGTTTGTTGGTGAACTGGGTGCTCAGCGTCGCCGCTTCCTGGTTCAGCGTCTTCAGCTTGGCCTTGTCGGCGTCCGACAGGTTGGCGCCCGCCAGCTCGAAGTTCTTGTAGGTCACTTCCACCAGCCGGCGCGATTCCGGATCCAGCTTCAGCGCATCGCGATCCTGATAGATGGCCTTGATGCGCGCGAACAGCTTGCCGTTGAGCATGATGTCGTCGTTCAGTGCCGCCAGCATCGGCGAGGTTTCTTCATCCAGCTTCTGCAGCGCATCGCTGGTGTTGGCCGAGGTCATGGCGCCGAACACGTTCATCACCCGCGTCAGCAGCGAACCGGCCTGCTCCAGCGCCACGAAGGTATTCTTGAAGTTGGGCTTGGCCGGGTTGTTGGCGATCTTCTCCACCTCTTCCCGCTTTTGCTTGATGCCCGCCTCGATCGCCGGCGCGTAGTCGCTTTCCTTGATCAGGTTGAACGGCGGCGCCTGGAACGGCAGACGGCTTTGATAGAAAAACGGGTTTTGGGTCTTTTGCTTATCGTGCTGATTGGCTTCACCGGTCACGGTAGCCTCCTTCGCCTGGCCGCTGGGCAGCGCACTATGGTCGGCGTGAGGTTGGGTTTCTGCTGCCTGTGCCTGCGAGCCCAGCGCCATGCCGATCGCCAGCACCAATGTGGATAAACGCATCAAATCGAAACTCCTCCATGTTCACGGAATAAGGTCTCGGGGAATGGCTCCCTCAGAGTCATCACCTAGCTTAGGCGCAGTTGGCAGTTTGAGCAAAAACAAGTGATTAGAAGTTAACCGCCTCGCCGACCGCGGCCAAACGCTTCTTTGACATCTTTATTTTTCATCATCGACACATAGTCACAAAAGGTAATCATTTTATGATTAATTAATTCAATACTATGATAAATAAAGAGGAATCATAAAATACCCTGTTGACTTATCAGGTTACCCAATGTAACTTGATGTAAATTTTGATTAATGGAGCTAATCAAATTGTATCTTATAACGGAAATAGTTCTTATTGTCATTTTCATCCTCATTATCAGTGCGATCTATAAAAACGCGAAGAAAAAAGGCGTGCGCACGTACCACATCGTTATGCTGTTCTTGATATTTCCCCTTGCCGTATTTTTAGACTACTGCCTGCAGCGCCAGGCGATCCTTTTGGATACGGCCGCCCTTAAAACCACGGCCAGTTATGGTTTGCCGATGGCGATTATTTTTTCGCTTGTTTTATCTATCACCTCTCGCAAGAAGGAGTTTAAATGAGAGCCTTAACGGAAGTTGAATTGTCATGTATTAACGGTTCTGACGGCAACGATTCTTATAATCCGACTTCGCTCATTGTCGGTAGCCTGAGCACAATAGCGAAATTACCCACCCCCGTATCCTTAGCCGTGGGCGTCGGGACGGAAATAGCTATTCAAGCCGCACCACACATGCCGGTTAACGTTGCTATTCCACAGGTTCCTATGGGCCCAACCTGGAATGGCAGTGGCGGTGGCCGCCCTTCACCTTCGTCTTCACTTTCAACACCGGATTCATCAAATTAAAAAAACAGTCTTATTATTCCTTGTGCAATAAGGCCGGGATTTAACTTACTCTGCACCAATAAAAATAACGATTAAAAAATGACAAAACTCGCCATGCTTCACGAAAGCTTGATCCCTTTCGTCGCAAAAAAGACAGGTTCTCAATTACTCTGGCACAATGCATTAAGCCCTGCTGAACAAGACGAACTGAAAAAAGAGACCAGCTATCTCATCGAAGAAAATAATCGCCATGCTATTTTTGATGATGGTACGCCGCGCTTAAACGATGAAAAAGTCTTTTTCGCCGAACGTTATGGCGGCGGCGCTATTTCGCGCAACGGCGGCGGAGCACGCTGTGGCTTTGATGGGCGTTGGCAGGTTAAAGGTATTGGGGCTAATGCGTTAGTCGGTCAAGGGGCAAAGCATGTCGATGGCGAGTTGACGATGACCGGCGCAGTATTGGAGGCATTATGGGGGAACGTCATGGCCAAACTGCTGCCTTACGGTGCCGTGCCCAATAAAGCGATCTTGGTGACCGATAGCCCCTTAGCCGCCATTTCTCCTGAATCGGCGAGAAGTCCCCATAACCGTAAGGCGTTGCTGGTGCGTGAGCCCGTCGTGCGCCCTGCACATTTTTGCCGCGCACCCTACTATCATCCTCATGATGCGATGCAAAGGCAGCCTTCGGATATTCAGCGGGTCGAAAAGCTGATTGTCACCGCACCGGCTTTTCTACCTCGTCCCCCGGAGTTTGACGCCGCAAGCTGGTTGGCATTGCCCCAGGAAGAACAAGCATTCTACGGGCTCTGCGAGCTTGCCCGGCGTCTCGCGACGCAGATCGCGTACTGCCGCACCCGGCATTTGGTGATGATGACCTCACCCTCCAATTGCGATATGGCCGGTAGGCTGCTGGACTTTCATGGTGTTCGCAGTGTTTTTCCCGCAGAACGTCGCGATTCCGGGCGCAGCTACATTCAACACAACAAGCTCAATGAAGACGCCCCTTTGTTGCTGAGAGGCTTGCAAGATCTCGCTTTTTATTTAGCCAAGCATCAATTCGGCCCGGCATTTCTCGCGGCAGCGCACCAAGGCATCGGTGCGGCCTTCAACATGGCCTATAAACGAGCCTGCCTGCTGGATAATCTCGGTATGGCGGGTTTTGACCCTGCATTTTTACAACGCCTGCCTCTCACCGCCGAGTGGTTCGCCTTAGGCGAACGCTTGCAAAAAATGTTCGATTTGGCTCCCGGCGTCTTTACCCGTCGACAAGGTATTGGCCTGGGGAATGCTCATCCGGCGATTGCCCTATTGCACCGGCTCATCGACGCACCCGTAAGGGTTCCCGCCGAACAACAGGGTACGACCGCGGAGGAGAGATTTTCTCTGGCGTTCCGTCGGTTATACGCGCAATACCTTCAGGAAACATCAGCAGCTCAAACCTCCGCCGGATTACAACTGGCGATGAAGCAGACCGTCACCAGAAGGTTGGGTTCCCGCACGTTCATGCGCCGTGAAGTGATTTTTCAAGAAATTTCTGGCTGGCGCGGCGAAGTCAGCGAGATCACCGAACAATTGCAAACCTATCTCGACCGTTTCGAGCGCCAGGCGATCAACGTATTACAATAACAACGCTGAGGATATTTCGTGAGTTTTATCAAAGAAAACCAGCAGGGTAAAAGTAGGTTCAGTCAATACGAGAGCCTGGGCTTCGCCGTTAACTGTATGTTGATGAATAAAAATTACAGTTTGTACCATATAAAAACGTTGCAGCTATGGACTCAGGAAGCGATTAATCAAAACCAATTTAAAATATTATTCGACCATTTGGATAACCCGATAGGGTATATAACCTGGGCCTACCTGAAAGATGAGACGCTGAGTCGATTTATTAACGATCCGCAGTTTCTTCTCCATAACTCAGAATGGGATGAGGGCGGTACGCTGTGTATTTTAGATTTTTGCTGCAAGCCAGGCAGCGCGCATTTATGTTTGGAACACCTTAAAAGAGTTCACCCCATCGTAGAACGCCGCACGGTTGTGTGGCGCTCCCGCCGAACGGGCAGACTGATGACTGTAAAAAATAAAGAAAAATAATTGTCAGGGATGAGGCAATGAGCAAACATCAATTACTGGATTCACAGGCAGGATTTTACTATGGCACCAAGATCGGCGATGATAAATCGAGCTATAATATCGCGGAATATGTCGAAATAAATCACACTCTCGATATCGCAAGAATGAAACGTGCTATTCATCGTGTCATCAGCCAAACCCCTACGCTGCACGTTCTGTTTGATGAGAATAACGGCACGCCTTATCAATATTCCGTCACCGCCAATATCTCAGTGGAATGGGTAGATCTTTCGCAGAGCGCCAACGATATGGCCACCGCTATCGAATTAATGGAAGCGGATGCTAAGCGCCCCTTCTCGCTGAACGCAGCGCCGTTATTCAGACAAAAAATCATCAGGCTGGGTGAGAAACGCTTTCTGTGGTATTTCTGCAGCCACCATCTGCTGCTTGATGGTTACGGCACTTATTTGCTGATCCATCAAGTGGCGCAGGCCTACCGAGACCAGACACAACAACCGCAAGACGTACCGGCGATCGATGCCTTGCTCAGGGCTGAATCTGAGTATAAACAGTCAGCCGCCTATCAAGCAGACCGACATTTTTGGCAAGCGGCCAGCGCCTCACTGCCAGACCCGATGACATTAGCCTGCGCCAATATTCCCTCGGGACAGACCATCCGCCATGTGACGTCGTTGCCCTATCCTGCCGAGCGCCTTGCGCTGCAAACCGAACATCCTTCCTGGCTGGCGCGCACTTTTGTAGCGGTGATGGCGTATTTGTACCTATGTACCGGCGAGAAGCAGCAAACGATCGGCGTCCCTATGATGGCGCGAACAGACGCCCTGTCGAGGCAGGCGCTAACCTGCAAGACCAACGTTGTTCCTTTGACTCTCGATATTGAGGACACCGCTTCATGCCGACAGTTGGCGCAAACCATTGAACACGCGCTCAAGCAACTCAAGAAACATCAAGCGTTTCGTTACGAAGAGATAAAAAGTCTGAGGAGCGTCGCCAGCCGCTCGCCGTTGTTCAACATCGTGGTCAATATCATTCCCTTTGAAGCGGCAGCCTCATTCTCTCCCGCTCAGCGTAGTGAAATCCGTAACTTACGCTCAGGAGGCGCGCAGGATCTGGTCTTCAACATGCGTCCCGATCTCGATAACCAAACGCTGCGGCTGGAGATCGATGCCGACTCAGGGCTTTACGATGCGGCCAGTCTGGTGCGGCACAGCCAGGGGATACAGACCTTGTGCACCTTGCTGTACGACGATCCGGAAAATCTTTCCGTCGCGGCATTGCGACAACGTTTCCCGCTCTCGCTGCTGGGTAAAACAGCCAACGACAACGTGGTCGATATCATGCAGCGTATCGATCGTGCCGTCGTTCAAGCGCCGCAACGCACGGCGATCCTCACGCCTGAACACGCTTCGTCATCGCTCAGAACGCTGTCTTATGCCGTTTTGCAGCAGCAGTGGCGTGCGCTGGCCGATGTCCTGGCTCCCGTTCGCGCCGCACATACCGTACTGTTGCTCGACTTGCCGCAAGGGCCGGAGGCCATCATCTGCATGCTTGCTGCGTTGCAATTGAAAATGCCCTTCGTCAACCTGAATGCCAAAGGGGATGGAGCGGCTTACCGTCAACTGCTTGAACAGTTTAGCGACGCTATCCTGATTACCGATCGCACGCGTCCCTCCGTTCATTCCGAGCCTGGCGCATTGGCGCATTGGCGCGCATCGACACTCAATATGCCGACGGATTTCGCACACTTCACCGTGTTTCGCCGGCAAACATCGACTGAGGCGCCGGCGTTCCCGGTCGGTACCAGCTATATCATGTTTACCTCCGGTTCGACGGGAATGCCTAAAGGCGTGATAGGCGCCCGACATGCTCTCAACGTTTTTGTCGATGCGGCGATAAAATGCTATGGCATTCAACCGCACGAACGCGTGTTGCAATTTGCGCCCTTGCATTTCGATGCCTGCATCGAAGAAATTTTCATGACGCTGGGGGCCGGCGCCCACCTGTGTATCGCCCCCGAGACCGTCAAGCACAGCTTTGCCGCTTTCTTCACATTCTGCGACGATCATCACATCAGCCTGTTGGATCTGCCGACCGCCTACTTTAATGAAATGCTGTTCGCCTCCGGCGGTGAACAGACGCTACCGCCGGCCGTCACTACCGTTATCATCGGCGGCGAAAGCCTTTCACCGCGAGCCAAAGAACGCTGGTTCGCGCACTACCCCAAAGGCAGGAAGTTATTCAACTCCTACGGCCCAACCGAAACAACCGTGGTGGCGACGGTCGCAGAAATCAAAAACGATGGCGCCGCCGTGACGATAGGCACACCGCTGGATGGTATATACACGGCGATCGTCGGCGAGGATCTCAGGCCGTTGCCGCTCGGCTGCAGCGGCGAATTACTGATAGCCGGAGCGACCGTCGGCCTGGGATATTGGCATCAGCCAACGCTGAGCGCGGAAAAGTTCGTCACCCTTGAGGCCAACGGCCATCTCATGCCCGCCTTTCGTACCGGCGATATCGCCTGCCAGCGCCAAGATGGGCAGTTGGTGTTCCTTGGCCGCAAAATTCGTGAAGCGAAAATCGCCGGGCAGCGCGTCAATATGGGTGAGATAGAAAGCTGTCTGGCCCGCTTGCCCTCCATTGTCGAGATTGCCGTACTGGCCAAAAGCGGCGACGCGGGAACGGAACTGTACGCGCATTATCACAGCCGGCAGCCGCTCAGTGAGGCAATGCGCCGCACACTGTACGGCGAACTGCCCAATGCCCATATTCCTCAGCGCTTCGTGCATCATCCAACGCCGCTGGTCAAACTGGCTAACGGCAAGATTGATTATCGCACCCTGGAGAGACAATCCCGGATGCCTGAACCCACACGGGAGTTGCGTTCGACGACATTCAACACCCTGGTGCATGAAGTTTGGCTGGCGACGCTGGGCAGTGACGATGGTGACTTCTTCACGCTCGGCGGCGAGTCCCTGCAGGCCATAAAAATCATTAACGTGCTTAACGCCCACTGTCGGTTGGATCTGAACCTGAGCGACATTCTTGAACATCCAAGACTCGCCGATTTCTGCCGACACCTGACGCAGTTGGCCCATGCACGCTATGGTCTGGATCCGCAGCATCTGGACATCCGTTGCGCTATCGGCCGCTGTCTATCAACCGAGGCGCCGACCAGCAGCAGGCTGTTTATTCAATCTCCCGAAGGCACAGATGAACGGCTTTTATTGGCCGCCCTCGCCGACAAACGCGGTGTGGACATTCTGTCACCGCAGGCGCTGCCGTTGCCTGCTGAATGGTCGCTGAACGCGGCCATATTCAACGTACCGAACGAAACCACTCAATATGCCAGTTGGCTCGATGCACTTTCGGCCCTGCTGCACACCCTGCCCGGCCGAGTTAACCACATGATCTTTATGCATGATACGGCCGGCGGAGCCAAACTCACGCAAGGCCTGCTACGCGATTTCCGGCATGAGCGACTACTGTTGCTGCATAAAGTCGATGCGCGCCGCCAAGCCGTCGACGCCGGTGTTACAGAGTTGATAGCCCTCTCTGCGCGGCTGGGTTATTTCCCGCACATTCGGTTCGATACGGCCAATGAGCGATTGAACGGCTGCGTACTGAGGATCTTCGGTTTCGATGATGGCGAGAATATCGACCATCGCGCCGCCTTCACAATGGCGCAGCGGAGAAACCCGGGAGTGCAGTTGTGTAGCTTAGCGCATTGGCTGAATTTGATTTCCGCCCACAGCGGCAAACGCCCGAATAAAAGCGGTCGAACAGCGAAAACTATCGACGTCAACATGGAAGGAGCGCACTGATGAGCGTCATCGGCTTGATCAATCTGATGGAAATGGCGAAACAGGGAGCAAAATTCGGCGAGCTGTCGCCTCGACGCCAAACCATCGAGCATGTTGACGCCGCCGCACTCAGTGCGGTGCAGGAAGACATTACCGCATTTTTATCTGTCTGTACGCCAGACAATTCAGAGCGGCACACCGGCGAGAAGCCTTGTTACACCGTCAATCACTACGCGGGCCAATACCTGTGGCTGTATGAAAACTTCACCAAGAACAGCCCGCTGTATAACATTCCGATCGCTAAAGAGATCCTGGGGCCCTTTGAACCCGAGCGTTTGCTCGCCGCGTTGAAAAAACTGCTCAAGCGGCACGGTGCGCTTTGCGGCCGCTACCGGCTAGACGGTGAAGCCATCACCGTTGACATCGTGCATCCTGATGAAACCATTTTCGAACACAGCCTCGAGGACATCAGCAGGCTGAACAGTGAAGAGCAGCAAGAAAATATGCTGGCGGCGCTTAACGCCCAGTGTACGATTCCGTTTGACCTCGCGGCTGAGTATCCCCTGCGCTGCCGGATCTTGAGAAAGAGCGCGCAGCACCACTATCTGTTCTTGACCTTCCACCATTGCGTGGTCGACGGCTGGACGGCCAATTTGCTGGTGGATGAACTGAGCCGTGACTATCAAGCGTACGAAGAGCATTGGCATTATGACAACGGTCAGGCGTTTTTCCGCTATCTTGAAGACCCTTTCCTCGCCGTCGCCAATGTCGATGACAGCATGGCGTTTTGGCGCGATGAACTGGATGGTGCGCCGGAAAAACACGCGCTTGAATACGATATCGCCATCACCGCGGCAGGCAAAACACAGAATATCGTCAGAACATCGCTGACGAACGAACTGCAGCCGGCCCTGGCCCAGTTAGCCAAACATAACGGTACGACGCTGTTTACGCTGTTGCACTCCGCCTTCGCGTTACTGATTGCCAGAGAATCGGCGACGGATCGCGTGGTCATCGGTAGCCCGATCGCCAACAGGAACGAGCCGACGTTAAACGACGCCGTTGGCAGCTTCGTCAACACGATCGCTCACCAATTTATCATCACTGGCGACGACAGTTTCACCGCGCTGCTGCAAAAGAACGCCAATAAATTTGCGCGCGCTTTCAAACATCAGGGATTGCCCTTCTCTTACCTGGTTGAACAACTCAAGCCCACGCGCGGCAAGTTCCACCCCATTTTTCAAATCATGTTCGTCTGCCAACATCGCAAAAGCAACGAGCTAAATCTTGGCAGTGCGCAGGTTAACACCCTGCCAAGACGCTATGCGCCGCCCAAGTTTGATCTGGTTCTGGAAGTAATTTCTGGCGCAGAGGGCATTCAGTTGGAGTGGCAATACAACGCCAAGCTGTTTACGCCGGAGCGTATTAACGGATTGGCGCAAGCTTACGCATTGCTGTTGCAGCAAATTGCCTGCGATCCTTCGCGGGCCGTCGACCACTATTCGCTGGCGCCAATGGCCGATAACCGGCAATTGCGGCAGCTCTCCGTCGGGCAGGCGATGCCGGTATGCTTGCGGCAACCTCTTTCCGATCGGCTGTTACGCGCTGCCCACCAGCATGGGGATCGCCCGGCGTTGTTCGAGGGAGATCAGGTGTGGCATTACGATCGGCTATTGCGGCACGCCGGCCTCGTGGCGCATTGGCTGAACGCCCATACCGCCCCTGGCACACTCATCGCCATCGATCTTCCACGCGGCGCTCATCAAGCTATTGCGGCGCTCGGCGTGATCCTCGCCGGACGCGCCTACTTGCCGTTGGCCGAAGGATTACCGGATGCCCGCGTAGCGGCCATTATGCGAATATCAGGTTGCGCCTGGGTTTTGAGCAATCGGGCTCACCATCGTGCCCGCTATCCGCAGACAACCCGCGTTCAGGACCTGGAGGCGCTGTTTTCTCCCCCTGCCGCAGGCACAGCAACCTTCCCATCAGGCGAAGCGGAAGCACTCGCCTATGTCATTTATACATCGGGGACGACAGGCACGCCAAAAGGCGTGGCGATGGAACACGGCGCCGTCACCAATACCTTGCTGACCATGAATCAACTGTTTAACGTTTCACATCGTGACAACGTATTGGCGCTCGCCGACCTGGCCTTCGATTTATCGGTCTATGACCTGTTCGGCAGTTGGCTAGCCGGCGCATCGGTAACCGTGTTATCGCCGCACGACGCTAAAGAGCCGTCAGCATGGCTACATGCGATACGCCAGCGGAAAATCAGCATCTGGAACTCGGTTCCCGCCATCTTGCAAATGCTGGTGCAATACTGCGCACAAGAAAACATCCTGTCGCTGCCTCAACTGCGGCATATCTGGCTGAGCGGCGATCGTATCTCTCCGCGGCTGATCGCTGAAGCACATCGGCTTTGCCCCAACGCCACCATCACCAGCCTTGGCGGTGCCACCGAAGGGGCAATATGGTCAATTTATCATCCACTTACACGAGATACGCACTACAGAAACGCCATCCCCTATGGAACCGCATTGCCGAATCAAAGCATGTGGGTGTTGAATGAAAAACTCGAGCCGTGCGGTTTCGGCGTTACCGGCGACATTTATATCGGTGGCGTTGGCGTTGCCCGCGAGTATTGGCGCGATAGGCAAACCACCGCCGGCAGCTTTGTTCTTCTCCCAACCACCGGAGAACGCGTGTACCGCACCGGCGATCGTGGCCGTTGGCATCGCAGCGGTTACATCGAATTCCTCGGCCGCGAAGACCAACAGGTGAAACTGCAGGGTTTTCGCGTCGAATTGGGTGACGTCGAATTCGCGCTCAAAAGCAGCGAACTGGTCGCTGAAGCGTGCGTCGTCTGTCGCGATGAAACCAGGAACGGCACACCGTATCTGGAAGCCTATATCACATTGACCGAGGCGGGGAAAGCCAGCGTCCAGGCGGAGCAAAGAATACGCGAGCAGGTTACGGCCGCATTGCCCGCGTATATGGCGCCATCCCACTATCATCTTATTGAACGTTTCCCGCTTTCACGCAACGGCAAATTGGATCGCACCTTGCTATCGCCAGGCACCGAACGGAGCCAGGCCAGCGATGCTGTTCCCGCCGCGTCCGCGGAACTCATGCTGCTACGTGAGTTGTTGGCGGATACGTTAGGCTGTGCTCCAGACAAGATCGACCCCTATGCCAGCTTCTTCAGCAATGGCGGCAGCTCGCTTTCCGGCATTACGTTTTTGGGTAACATCAAGCGCGCCCTTAATGTGGAATTAACCCTGGCGGAAATCCTTGGCTACTCACAGCTCGATAAACTTGCCGAGCGTCTGCGCGATAACGCGCCCCTGCCGTTATCGATGTTGTCCGGCGCAGCCGATCGCCCCTCTCTGCCCACCTTGTATTTGGTGCATGGTGCCGGTGGCCAGGTACATCAATATGCAAAGTGGACAAAACAACTTTTCGCCTGCGCCAACATCATCACCATCGCCAGCCCGGGGTTGGCCGCGCCAGGCGCAGACGACACACTCACCCTGCAGCGATTGGCCGCCTCCCATTTGGCGGCCATACCGCGTGCCAAACGCGACACTGCCGTTATCGCCGGCTGGTCATTGGGCGGCCAATTAGCTGTCCATATGGCGGCGCAGGCTACGGAACAAGGCGCGCCCTTTGCGCATGCGGTGCTTGTCGACAGCGGTTTGCCCGCCCAGCCCCCCTCAGTGAATCGAGGTTTCAGCGTGGCGCAAAGTTACCTCAGCCTGTTCGACTCTCTCGGTATTGCGCGCCATTTGTGTCGGCATCAAGAAACGAACGCGATAGACAGCTTCGCCAACGAGATAAAAATGCACTATGCGCTGAATCAGAGCGTGCTTGCGGAGAAGATCACGCTGGAACATGCCGAAGCCTTTTGTTGGGCGCTGAAAAAATCCTTTGATCTGACGAATAACGCCGGCCCTCTGCCACAGATAGCGATACCGCTGACGCTTTGGCTCAGCCAGCAACGTCAGCGTAAACACCCCAATCTTGCACAACGCTGGGAGAGGCAATCCTCTCATGACGTTCAACTCAATTATTGTGCAGAAACGCATTACAGCATTTTAAACAACGCTCAACTTCTTCGAGCGCTGACGCGGATGCTGCGCGCGTTGTCCACATCATTGGAATAACGCGAGAAGATACCCCTGGCCAATCAAATCTATCGAGGCACTGATGAAATTACCCAGCAGTTGGATTTTTTTGTTCTGCTTTTACTACACATTCATGGATATTTTTTATTCGTTATTTTTTTCCGAAGACAGGAGGTTTACCAGCACAATCATTCAATCCTTTATCTTTTCAACCTTGCTAGTGGCATTTTTCTGGTATCGGAAAACTGCAAAAACCAAAAACCAATAATATAAGGAAGTCGTTATGAGAGAACTTACGATTAATGAAGTGAACTTTATCGCAGCCGCTGGGGATTTCAGCTATGCGGAACTGGGCGGGGCCGTCGCGGCCGGCGCTGTTGGTGGCGCGATGACCGGCGCCATGGCTGGCGGTGTCGGTGCCGGCCCAGGCGCTGTTGCCGGTGCCGTTATCGGTGGTGCCGCCTATACCGCAGGCAAAATGGTGGAATCCATGTTGGGTGGCAATAAACAAACATCGACGAACAATCCTGCCGACAGTAACTAATACAGGACGATTCGTGTTCATCATATGAAAAAGTCACTTATTGTATTGTTCGCCATTTTAATTGGGCTTGTTGCTGGCACGATTGCGGATTATTTCACCCTCAATCGCTTCTTGAAATACGCCCTTATCGCCGTTGCCGTTATCGGCACGCATAAATTGCTCAATAGCGATCGCGGGCAACGCTCGGCATGATAAACGTGGCTTATTTTAAAATTTAATGATTAAGGAGCAAATATGCGCAATCTTACCTCTGAAGAATGTTCAATCATTTCCGGTGCAGGAGATCGCAGCGGTACATTGACGGTTTCCGCGGAAACGGTCGGCGCAGCGATCGGCGGTGGCATCGGCTCTATCGGTGGCGTGGCGGGCGGCGTTGTCGGCACCATTGTCGGCGGTGCTGTCGGTAACTATGTCACCGGCGATCGTGCCCCCGGCTCTGTTGGCCCATCAGGCATTCCCTGGGGCGGGAGCAACGGCGGCGGTACCATGTGGGGGAACAACAACAATACCGATTCGAACTGATCGGGGCCCTGCCAGCCACACGGCTGACCTCCCCGGTTAACGTTGGCTTCAGCGCCTAAAGCGTCATTTCATGCCAGGGTTATCGTTATGATAACCCTTTTTGTCATGGGCCCACCACAGGGTGAGCAGCGCGGTTGGCGTAGCGAAAATGTCGAGATGAAGAAGCCAGGTGAAGCGAAGCTGACGTTACCCGAGTTGAATGACTCTATCCGCAGAGGCAATCGTCGATGGACGGTGCGCAATAATCACGCGGGTAATGTTCAGTTGTGAAATAGCGCGGTTAATATGTGTTTCATTATCGAGATCCAGGTGGCTGGTCGCTTCGTCCATAAACAGAATGCTGGGGCGACGATAGAGCGCACGGGCTATCAATAAACGCTGTTTCTGTCCGCCAGAAAGGCTTCCCCCCAATTCGCCGATCAATGTTTCGTAGCCCATCGGCATGTTTTGAATATCATCATGCATATTGCAACGCCGTGCGCACGCCTCGATACGTTTCAGATCCATTTCGGCGTCAAATCCTGAAATATTTTCAGCGATAGATCCCGCCAGCAGCTTGTCATCTTGCAGCACGCAAGCGATACATTGGCGATAATTATTAACGCCAATGTTGCTGATATCCATACCATCGACCAGCACGGCCCCTTCATCCGGCGACAGCAACCCACACATTAACTTCATCAATGTGGTTTTACCCACGCCGGAGGGGCCGACAATCGCCACGCTTTCTCCCGCGGCAATGCTGAGATTCAAATCCGTGATAATGGGTTTCGCCAAACGATCATACTGGTAGCGCAGATTCCGCACCTGAAGCTCTGCGGCGTTGCCTTTTGTGAAGAGCTGACGCGCGGGCATTTGCGGTTCCGGTGACGAAAGCACAATGTCCGCCACCCTTTCATTGTGCAAGCTTAACATTCGCAGCTGAAGCATCATGTCGATCAAGCTGCTGGCACGCTCCGAGAACTGCCCACGGTAGGCGTTAAACGCGATAAACATGCCGATCGTCATTTGATTGTCTATGACCAATGCCGCGCCGAGCCAAAGGATGATCACCTGATCGCAGGTGGCA
Source organism: Serratia bockelmannii (assembly GCF_008011855.1). Classification (GTDB taxonomy): domain Bacteria; phylum Pseudomonadota; class Gammaproteobacteria; order Enterobacterales; family Enterobacteriaceae; genus Serratia; species Serratia bockelmannii. The sequence continues at coordinate 57,090 of NZ_VOUX01000033.1, read as the reverse complement.
ATAAACGCCCCCAAACCGCCAAACATCATGTTTAACTTGGTCAGCTTGATACCCGCATTGATCGTTTCTACGTTTAGATTCAGCCAATACTGTGAACGGGTTTCAGATAACCCCAACGCCTTTAACGTACTGATGCTATATAACGTCTCCATGAAATGAGACCCGGCCCGCGCGCCCTTCACCAACTGCTCTTCCGACAGCTGCCGATAATGTTGATAAGTCGACAGCCTGAGAATGACGTATATCGCCGTAAAGCCGAGCACCACCCAAACTAACCAGCCGCCATAGAGCAGCATCATGACAAATACCCCGACAGACATGATGCCATCAATAATGCTGCTGACGATGCTGGTAGTGAAAGTCGCTCTTATCGTATCCAATGAGCCGAAACGGGATTGAATATCACCCAACTTGCGCTTCTCAAAGAAGGAAAGCGGCAATTTCATCAGATGATCAAACACTCCCGCCTTCCATTGCACGTCTATCAACGCGCCCATGACGATAGAGATCCACGAGCGCAACATGGATACGCCGGTGCGGAATAAAATAAAGAACAGCAATCCTATACATATCAGCGCTAAAAGATCATGATCGCCGGCCAAAATCACATGGTCCATGACCAACTGCGTACCAACGGGCAACAGCAGATTAACCGCTTCAATCACGATCGACAGACAGAAGATCTTTAGCAAGGCTCCCTTGAGGCCGCGCACATTGCTCATCAGCTTACGAAAGCGCAATCTGCTTTGCTGTTTGATCGGCTGAAATTCACTGTCTGGCCATAGCTCAAGCGCTACGCCGGTAAAATGCCGCGACAGTTCATGCAACTCCAGCACTTTACGGCCAAAGGCAGGATCATGGATCACCGCCCGCCCTCGGCTGACACTGACAAGCACCACGAAATGCTTCATGTCCCAATGCAGAATACAGGGCATTTTCAACGCTTTAAGCTCATCGATATTCAGCGATAACGCTCTGGATTGCAGCTTGAGTGCGCTCGCGATGTCAATCAACGCGGAGAGCGTCGCCCCGCGTGAAGAAAAGCCGTAGCGGCTGCGCAGATTAAACAGATCGATTTGCAAACCATGGTAATGGCATACCATCGCTAAACTGGCCAGCCCGCATTCCGAGGCTTCAGTTTGCAGGATCTGCGGCACTTTGCGGCGCAGCGACAAATTGAGTTTGCCCTTTAGCGCGTCTAAATAAGATTCAGTCATTGATTGGCCCCATCAGGCTGTTTTTCATATCGTAGAAAGGTGAGAACATCCATTGATATAGAGGCCTTTCTTCCAGAAACAGCGTGGATTGAGCCCGCATGCCGTTAGTGAGCTGCAACGCTTTGCCCTGGTAACTGACATGCGTTTTATCCAGGGAAACGGTCACCTTGTAAAAAGATGCCGTTTGCGCGCTGGGTTGATGCACGGGAGAACTGCTGTAAGTTGACATTTCTTGAATGGAGGCCGGTACATAAGCGATGCTTTCTATTCTGCCGGGAAACTGACCGAACTTCTCATAAGGGAAAGCGTCATAGCGAATGTTAATGCCGTCCCCCGCTGAAACATAAGGCACACTGGTGTTCGGCAACCATAAGACTAGCTGATAAATCGCGCCATTACGTGGAATAATCTGTACCAAGCTGTCACCGCTATTGACCATCTGACCCGGCGTAACGCTGAGAGACTCAATGCGGCCATCGCTTGGGGCGTTCACGATCAATGCGCCGCTGGCATCGGCTTCCGCTAACTGCCGTTGCAAATCATTACGCTGAAACTGGTACTGCGAAATTTGGTTATCGAAATCTGCCGCGCGCGTAACGATGTCACTTTCCAAATTCGTAATTTGCAACGACTCTTGAATGTGTTGACTATGCAGGTTTTGGAACAGACTTTGTTGTTGATAAAATGAATAGGTTTGCCCGCTAAGCTGATCCTTGGTAATCAGACCGCGTTGCTGATATTCCTTATAGGAACGCATGTTGTCCTGAGCAAATGCCACCCCCTCTCGTGCATTATCCAACAGCTGTTTGGACTGCATATGCGCCAATTCATACTGTTTTTTTTGCGCGCGTAGATTTTCCAGCGTCATACGCTTGTTGTCTTGCAACTTAAGAATGATGCTGTCGACATGTTTTAACTGGTTTTCAAGCGCCAGGCGCGTATTGGCGCTCACTTTCCCGTTATCCGTCACTCGGCTGACATCAATCTGATAAAGACGCTGGCCTTTTTTAACCACATCCCCCACTTCGACGAAGCGTTCCGAGATAAAACCCTGTTGGGGCGCAAACACGTTGACTGAGCGGGGGAAGGTGGTGATTTCACCATAAACATTAATGCGGCGTGTATAATGACTGAATATAAGAAAAGAGAGGAAAACAAGAATAAATAAAAACGATAAAAGACCAAAGCACCAGGCAGGCAAGCCGTTTATCAATAAAGCCTTACCCGCCCATTTCGCCCGCTGATGATCCGTGGCTTCCTGTCGAAACAAATCACGCATGACATCCCTTTCCAGAAATAAAATTCAAGCCAGCCTTGGCTCGTAAAATGCGGAAGCATATCGAAAAACAGCAGCAGAGATTAAAACAGATCTGTTGTTTTTAATTAGCGATATCGTAAAGATAATTATTCTCATTATGATATCGGGCGTTCCGAAGAAATGCAATTTTTTTTACGCACTTACCCAGCCACATAGCCGTATATCACTATGCATATCGATAAAAAACCAATAAAGAGCCTCCTAATCAAATAACTCTATTCATTCTATCTCTCGCCATATGTAATAGGCAGCGGCGTGACCGCCGGATCGAGCAGCAATGTGGATAAACGTATCAAATCGAAACGCCTCCATGTTCACGGAATAAGGTCTCGGGGAATGGCTCCCTCTGAGTCACCTCCTAGCTTAGGGCAGTTTGAGCAAAAACAAGTGATTAGACGTGAGCCGCCTCGCCGACCTGCTGTATCAGAAAGGTCAGCAGCGCGCGCGTTTTGGCCGGCAGATAGCGGCGACCGGGGTAAACGGCATACAGCTGCAGCGGCGCCGGCGGCAGTGCCAGCGGCACCTCAACCAAACGGCCATCGGCCAGAAACGGCCGGCAGCCGAGCTCAGAGAGCATGGCGAACCCCACGCCGGCCAAGGCCGCCTTCAGCGCCATCTCCCCGCTATTGACGCGATAGCGCGCATTGACCGGGACGGTAACGAAGGTTCCGTCCGGGCGGACGAACTGCCACGGCATGCCCTTCAGCGCATCCACCGTGCTGATGCAGGGCAATTGCGTGAATTGTTCAATCTCCGACGACGGCGACCACTGCGCCAGCAACGCCGGAGCGGCCACCACGATGCAGGGGAAAGACGCCAGCGGCTGCGCGACATAGTCGCTGTCGTCCAGCATGCCCCGGCTGATCATCACCGCCAGATCGACATCGTCGAGCAGCGACGTCATACCCGCCAGGTTGGTCACGCAGCTGATTTCGATCTGCGGATACTGCAGGGCGAACGCCGCCAGCGGCTCGCCCAACAGGTATGGCCCCACTTCATTGGGCACGCACAGGCGCAGCGGCCCACGCAGCTGTTGCTGCCGTTCGCTGAGGGTTTGCGCGGTGTGTTCCAGCGACGCCAGCAGCGGCTGGGTGCGTTCATGCAACAGCTGGCCGTTCGGCGTCAGCCGCATCGAGCGAGTGCTGCGTTCGAGCAATCGCTGCTCGAGCTGGCGCTCCAGCTGAGAGATATAGCGGCTGACGTTGGAGGTCGGCATCGCCAGCGCCCGCGCCGCCCCGACGAAGCTGCCTTGCTCCACCACCGCCACGAAGATGCGTAACAGGTTTAAATCCAATTTATCGCGCATGATTATCCCTGATTTGATAACAAACCATGCCATTTCTACCATCTAATCCCGATCAACGCCAAGCGCTACACTGCCGGCCTGACTCTGCAACCGATAGATGCTTATGACACCCACGAGAAAGCTGACGGCGATAGCGCTGGTCATCGCCTTTATTCAGTTCACCAACGCACTGGAATACATGGTATTCAACCCGATATTCCTCTATATGGCCGCCGATTTTTCCGTACCCGTCAGCTTCGCCGGCTATGTCAGCGCGGCCTATACGCTGGCGGCCGTGATTTCCGGCATCGGCGCATTTTTCTGGATCGGCGGCGTTGAGAAGCAGCGCTTTCTGATGCTCAATGTCACGCTACTGGCCGTAACCACCTTATTGATCGCCACAACCCAGCAGTTTTACTGGCTGTTAGCGCTGCGGCTGCTGGCCGGGCTGTTGGGCGGCACCACGATGGGCGTCGGGATCGGCTTGCTGCTCAACGCCGCGCCGGCCGCGCTGCACGGCAGAATGCTGGCGACGGTGATCGCGTCTTTTTCGCTGGTGAGCATTGTCGGCATGCCGGGCATGCTGTACCTGTGCGAAGTGGCAAGCTGGCGCGTTGCGCTGGCGGCTATCGGCGGGCTGTGTCTGCTGGCGGCGGTGTTGGTGGCGCTGTTCGTTCCCAGGGATGCGCCGCAGCCACAGGCTGCCGCGCCCGTCACGCTCGATCGCCGGTTGTTGCTGTTCGCCGCCGCCGCCGGCCTGACGCAGTTCAGCCCAATGCTGCTGATCCCGGTGCTGGCGCCGCTGCTCACCCAGCGGTTACAGGTGGTAGACGCGCATTTGTCCTGGCTATTTTTCATCGGCGGCGTGGCGGGTTATCTGGCGACAGTGCTGGCAGGCCGCTGGCTGCAACGCTTTGGTGCCGTGACGCTGACGGTGGGCGCCACGCTGTTGCTGCTGGGTAGCCTGTGGCTGGCGGCACGCGGTGGCGATCGCGGTGAGCTGTTCATGGTCGCGTTTCTCGCGGCGGCCTATGCGCGGCTGGTGGCGATCTCTTCCCTGAGCATGCGCTGGCCGGACAATCGGCAACGCGCCGCCTTCGGCGTACTGCAAACCGCCCTGATACACCTGAGCGCCACGGTGGCCTTCTTGCTCTCCTCCACGCTGCTGAGCGGCGGCCTCACCCCGCTCAGTTTGCAACGTCTGTTATGGCTGGGCGCGCTGAGTGCCGTCGCCGTCGCACCGCTCAGCGTTTGGCTGCAGGCGCGGCTGCGTCAGCGCGACGCCTCATAAACCACCTTACCATTCACATAGGTGCGATAAATGTTGCGATCGTCTCCCAGGGTCATCAGTACGAACCCTTGCTCCGCCGACGTGGCGCTGTTGGCGTAGCGCAACTGCTGCAGCGGCGTGACCGCCGGATCGAGCACCACGAAATCCGCCTCTTTGCCGACGTTGAAGTTGCCGATTTTGTCGTCCAGCGACAGCGCGCGGGCACCGCCTAGGGTGGCATGATAGAACGCTTCTACGGCGGCGAGCCGGTAATGCTGCAGTTGGCCGACCTTGTACGCCTCACCCAGCGTGCGTAGCATATTGAAGGTGGTGCCGGCCCCCACATCGGTGCCGATACCGAGCTTCACCCGCTTGCGCCAGGCCTGCTGCAGGTCAAACAGCCCGCTGCCGAGAAACAGGTTGGAGGTGGGGCAAAAGGCGATTGCCGAGCGGGTCTCGCACAGGCAGTCCCACTCCTGCTCCTCCAGGTGCAGGCAGTGGGCGAACACGCTTTTGCCGCCGGTCATGCCGTAGCGGTGGTAAACGTCCAGATAGCTTTGGCTCTGCGGGAACAGCGCTTTTACCCAGGCCACTTCCTGCGGATTCTCGCTCAGGTGCGTCTGCAGCCAAACGTCGGGGAATTCTTCGCGCAGCCGCTGCACCTGCGCCAGCAGCGCCGGCGTACTGGTAGGCGCAAAGCGCGGCGTAATGGCGTAACCGAGGCGGCCTTTGCCGTGCCAGCGTTCGATCAGCTCACGCGTCTGGCGATAACTTTGCTCCGGCGTTTCCAGCAGCGCCTCCGGCGCATGGCGATCCATCATCACCTTACCGGCGATCAGGCGCATATTCAGCGTTTGCGCCTGGGTGAACAGCGCATCGACCGACTGCGGATGCACGCTGCCGAACACCAGCGCGGTGGTGGTACCGTTGCTCAGCAACTCCCGCAGAAAGAAGGCCGACATCTCGTCGGCGTGCTGATCGCAGCCATAACGGCTTTCGGTCGGGAAGGTGTAATTGTTTAACCAGCCCAGCAACTGGTCGCCATAGGCACCAATCATTTCGGTTTGCGGGTAGTGGATATGGGTGTCAATAAACCCCGGTACGATCGGTTTGTCGCGATACTCCGTGACCGCAAAGCCCGGTGGCAGCAGCGCCTCGCCCTGCTGCCAGCTGCCGAACCAGACGATGGTGCCCTCGTTGAGCAGCAGCAAACCGTCGGGAATGTGCCGCAGGCGTTCCTCAAGCTGTTGCGGCGCCTCCACACAGGCGGCGATATCAAAAAAATTGCCACGAATAGCCGTGGTGAATTGCAGTGCCATTATTTTCTTCCTTGTGACGACCGGCCAAGCTCACCCGCGTAATAACTTGCGATGATGAAACAAGGCCTTTTTTACCCAAACATAAAGACCGGATTAAGCATAGCAAGCCGTGTGCCAATAGGCGGTCATAAAATATATTTTTATTCAAAAACAGAGTGATAATAATTCAACCAAAGAAAACCAACCGATAAAAAAGAATAAAACGCGTGGCGGTCTTCAACGGCAGACGAATAGCAACCGTTTGCTTGCCGAAATAACACCGCGCCGCTGCACCTTTATTGGGCAAGCGGATAATTTCGCGGCCGTGACGTTTATTCCAACACGATGCAAAGCGGTCTGGCCCATTCCGCAGGCCACCCGACAAACTTGAAACGATAACCATTCTCAATTATCATCCGCGCATCTTTTTGACCAGCAATGCGAAAACCATGTCCGCCACCGCTTCCGCCCCGCACACCGCGCTGTCGCGCCTTTACGCCACCCATCATGCCTGGTTGCAGGGATGGTTGCGCAGGCGGCTGGGCTGCGCGTTCGACGCGGACGATGTGGCGCAGGACACCTTCATGCGCCTGCTGAAAAGCGACGCCGCGGCGACCCTGCGCGAGCCGAAAGATTTTCTGGTCACCGTCGCCAAGCGGGTGATGGTCGATCTGTTCCGCCGCAGAACGCTGGAACGCGCCTATCTGGAGATGCTGGCGCTGATCCCGGAAGGCTACGCCCCGTCGCCGGAGCAGCGCCAGAGCCTGCTGGAAAGCCTGCAGCAGATCGACGCCATGCTCGATGGCCTGGGGCCGAAGGTAAAACAGGCCTTTCTGTTGTCGCAGCTCGAAGGTCTGGGCTATGCGGACATCGCCGCGCGCCTCGGCGTGTCGGTCAGTTCGGTTAAAAAATACATGGCCAAAGCCACCGAGCATTGCCTGCTGTTCAGCCTCGAAAACGACGTTTATTCATGAGCAACGCCATCACCCCCGAGCAGCGCCAGGCGCTGAAAATGGCCGCACACTGGTATGCCCTGCTGTGCGATGAGCACGTCACCGAACGCCAGCGCCAACAATGGCAAGCCTGGCACCAGCAGCATGACGATCACCGCTGGGCCTGGCAGCGCGTCGAAGCGCTGCAGAGTCAGTTGCAGGGCGTGCCGGGCAAGTTCAGCTACCGTGCGCTCGATCGCGCCGACCGCCAGTCGGCGATCGATCGCCGCATCCTGCTGAAGAGTCTGCTGTTGCTGCTCGGCGTGGGCGGCGGCGGATTCTTCTACCAGTCGCCGCTCGGCCGGGAGCTGCGCGCCGACTACCGCACCGCCACCGGCGAAATCAAACCCATTGTGTTAAGCGACGGCACCCAGCTGGTGTTGAACACCGCCAGCGCGGTAGACGTGCATTACGACGATCGCCAACGGTTGATCCGCTTGCACGCCGGAGAAATCAGCCTGGTGACCGGACGCGATCCCCGGCCGCTGTGGGTACAAAGCCCGCAGGGGGCGATGCGCGCGCTCGGCACCCGTTTTTTGGTGCGCGAGAGCGACGGCGAGACGCGCCTGGCGGTGCTGGAACACGCGGTCGAGGCGCAGCTGGCGCAAGACGCGCAACAAAAGCGCCGGGTGAACGCCGGAGAACAGATCAGCTTCAGCACCACGGCCTTCAGCGACAAACAACCGGCCACGACGGAGGACGGCTGGCTGCGCGGCGTGTTGAGCGTCAGCCAGTGGCGGCTGGACCGGGTGATCGCCGAACTGGCGCGCTACCGGCGCGGCCACCTGAGCTGCGATCCGGCCGTCGCCGGCCTGCGCGTCAGCGGCAGTTTCCCGCTCAACGATACCGATCGCGCCCTCGCCCTGCTCAGCCAGACCCTGCCGGTGCGCCTGCAGAGCTTTACCCGCTATTGGCTGCAAATCGTCCCCGCCTGAATCTTTTTAAATAAAAATGATAAAAAATCGTATTCTTGATTGTCCCTTTTGCTTCGCTCATCCGACTCCCAGGAAAACACTGCAGCAATAAATAAAAAATGATTCAGGAGAAGGTATGAACAACGCTTGGGGAAAGGTCGCTCCGGCTTCGCTTTGGGGAAAACGGGCCACGCCGCTGGCCGTGGCCATTGGCCTGGTCTTCGCTGCACCGCTGGCGGCGAGCGCCGCCAGCGGTGCAGCCACCTATCACATTCCGGCCGGTGAGCTGGATGGCGCGCTGAACGCGTTCGCTGCGCGCGCCGGTATCGCGCTCTCGGTGGACGGCACGCTGACCGCCGGTAAACGTTCGCTGGGCCTGAGCGGCAGCTACGGCGTCGATGACGGCCTGAACGCCCTGCTGGCCGGCAGCGGCCTGCAGGCTAAAGCGCTCGGCAACAACGGTTACACGCTGGCCAAACTGCCACAGCCACAGAAGGAAGAGGACATCACCGTGGTCGGCGACTGGTTGGCGGAAGGCCGCCAGATCGACGTGTTCGAACATCCCGGTGCACGCGACGTAGTGCGCCGCGAAGACTTCGTCAAAACCGGCACCACCACCGTGCGCGAAGCGTTGAACCGAGTGCCGGGCGTAGTGGCGCCGGAGAACAACGGCACCGGCAGCCATGACATGGCGCTGAACTTCGGCATTCGCGGCCTCAATCCGCGCCTCGCCAGCCGCTCCACCGTGCTGATGGACGGCATCCCAGTGCCCTTCGCCCCTTACGGCCAGCCGCAGCTGTCGCTGGCGCCGATCTCGCTCGGCAATATGGACGCGATTGACGTGGTGCGCGGCGGCGGTGCGGTGCGCTACGGGCCGCAGAGCGTCGGCGGCGTGGTTAACTTCGTCACCCGCGCCATCCCGAAAACCTTCGGCATGGAGGCCGGCATGCAGGGGCAGCTCAGCCCGACCTCGCGCCAGGATCACCCGAAAGGCACCGGCAACCTGATGATCGGCGGCACCGCCGACAACGGCTTCGGCGCGGCGCTGCTCTACTCCGGCACCCGCGGCAGCGATTGGCGCGAGCACAGCGCGACCAAGATTGACGACGTGATGCTGAAAAGCCGCTACGCCCCGAACGAGGTGCACATCTTCAACAGCCTGCTGCAATACTACGAAGGCGAAGCGGACATGCCGGGCGGCCTGAGCCGGGCGGACTACAACGCCAACCCATTCCAGTCGACGCGCCCGTACGACAAGTTCTGGGGCCGCCGCCAGTTGGCCAACTTCGGCTATCAGTATCAGCCGGATCAACAGCATAAGTTCGACGTGCAGAGCTTCTACACCTACACCCTGCGCAGCGGCTATCTGGATCAGGGTAAAAACCTGACGCTGTCGCCGCGCGAATACTGGGTACGCGGCGTGGAACCGCGCTACAGCCAGAGTTTCCGCTGGGGCGATTCGGCGCATGAGGTCGGCGTCGGCTACCGCTACGTCAGCGAATCCACCCACGAGCTACGCTACACCAGCAAGGCCAGCACCGGCAGGCTGCCGTCCACCGCCAGCCCGTACGATCGCGACACCCAGTCCGGCACCGAGGCGCACGCCTTCTATATCGACGATCGCATCGACATCGGCGACTGGACTATCACGCCGGGCATGCGCTACGAGTACATCAAGTCGTATCAGAACAACTACATCAAGAACAACCGCCTCGACGTTAGCTATAACGCACCGCTGCCGGCGTTGAACGTGATGTATCACCTGAACGAATACTGGAACCTGTACGCCAACACCGAAGGCTCCTTCGGCACCGTGCAATACAGCCAGATGGGCAAAGCGGTCGACAGCGGCAAGATTGAACCGGAGAAGGCGCGCACCTGGGAGCTGGGCACCCGCTACGCCGGCGATGCGCTGACCGGCGAGATCGGGCTATTCCTGATCAACTTCAACAACCAGTACGACTCCAACCAGGTGACCGACAGCGTGACCGCGCGCGGCAAAACCCGCCACGCCGGGCTGGAAGGCAGCCTGCGTTACGATCTGTCGCAGCTGACGCCGAAACTGGACGACCTGACCGCCTACGCCAGCTACGCCTACGTCAACGCCACCATCCGCGAAGACGGCGGCTACAAGGGCAACCAGGTGCCGTTCTCGCCTAAGCATAAAGGCACGCTGGGGCTGGACTACACGCCGGGCAACTGGGCGTTTAATCTTAACGGCGAGTTCCAGTCCAGCCAGTTCGCCGACAACGCCAACACCGTGGCGGAAAGCGCCGACGGCAGCACCGGCCGCATTCCCGGCTATATGCTGTGGGGCGTGCGCGCCGCCTATGATTTCGGCCCGGAAATGGCCGGTCTGAATCTGGGCGTCGGGGTGAAAAACCTGTTCAACCACGAGTATTTCACCCGCGCCTATGACGACAACAACAAAGGTCTGTACATCGGCCAGCCGCGCACGATCTATCTGCAAGGTTCAGTGAAGTTCTGATCTTCAGCGGCGGGTGCGGTTAACCGTGCCCGCCGCCTTTCCCATCAACGTGACGATGTCACATAAAACCGCTCCTCCGCGCCGCCGCAACGGCGAAAAATAAGTCGCTTCTGACGCCAATACGCGTAGTATCGACGATCCGCCCCGATTTATGGGCGCGGATTTTTTGCCGTTCTGGCCTGAAAAGCGAGGGAATAAGATGAATCATAATGACCTTTCTCAGTGCCGCGTGGACACCGACCGTTTGTTGATTGCCCCCTTTACCGCAGCAGACGCCGACGATGTTTACCAGGCGATCACCCCCACTCTGACGCGCTTTATGACCTTTGAGCCGGAAGCGTCACCGGAAGATTTCGCCAACGTCTGGCAAGGCTGGCTGCCGCTGATGCGCGAAGGCGAAGAAGTGATCTTCGTCGCCCGCCGGCGCGAAGACCGAGAGTTCGTCGGCGTCGGCGGCGCACACAACCTGCGCAGCCACACCCCGGAGCTGGGCATCTGGGTCAAAGAGAGCCTGCATGGCCAGGGTTACGGCCGCGAAATCGTTGAGAGCATCGCGCGCTGGGTCAGCGAACGCTTTCAGCCGCAGCACCTTATCTACCCGGTGGCCGAACAGAATACCGCCAGCCGCCGCCTCGTCGAGTCGCTGGGCGGCGTGCTGGCCGGCCGTTGCGAACGCGTCAAGTATGACGCCGTAGTGTACCACTTACCGCCTCAGCGCTAATCTGCATCGGGCCGCCGGCCCGGTGTGACCTTTTTTGCTTTCCGCCGTGATAACCGCTGCCACTGCCTGCGGGTTTGTGCTAATGATAGAGGCATGTAGGGTAAAAACAGTTGAGGAACAGCAACATGATTATTTTTGTTACCGGCGCCACCTCCGGTTTCGGCGAAGCCATTGCGCGCCGTTTTGTCCGTGAAGGCCACCAGGTGATCGCCGCCGGGCGCCGCCTTGAGCGTCTCGAAGAGCTGCAGGACGAATTAGGGCAAGCGCTGCACATCGTGCGGCTCGACGTGCGCAACCGCGCCGCCATTCAACAGGCGATCGAGGCACTGCCGGCCGAGCTGCGTCAGATCGACGTGCTGGTGAACAACGCCGGGCTGGCGCTGGGGCTGGAGCCGGCGCACAAGGCCAACGCCGATGACTGGGAAACCATGATTGACACCAACGCCAAAGGGCTGGTAAACATGACGCGCGCGCTGCTGCCGGCCATGGTCGAACGCAACGTCGGCCACGTGATCAACATCGGCTCCACCGCCGCCAACTGGCCTTACGCCGGCGGCAACGTGTACGGCGCCACCAAGGCGTTCGTCAAACAGTTCAGCCTGGGCCTGCGTGCCGATCTGCACGGCACGCGCATCCGCGTGACCGATATCGAGCCGGGCCTGGTGGGCGGCACCGAGTTTTCCAACGTGCGCTTCAAGGGCGATGACGGCAAGGTCAATAAAACCTACGAAGGCGCCGATGCGCTGACGCCGGAAGACATCGCCGAGTCGGTGTTCTGGGTCGCCACGTTGCCGGCGCGCGTCAACATCAACACGCTGGAAATGATGCCGGTCAGCCAGTCCTTCGCCGGGCTGAACATCCACCGCGGCGCCTGATCCCTGGCGGCGGGAGGCGACTCCCGCCCTGTTTCCTCAGGCCGCGCGCCAGCCGGAAACGATGATCAGCATGCCCACCAGCGCCACCCCGGCGCCCACCCAGTCCAGCGCAGACAGCTTCACCCCATCCACCACCCGCAGCCACAGCAGCGCCGTCGCCACATACACGCCGCCATAGGCCGCGTAGACTCGCCCGCTGGCCGCCGGATGCAGTGTCAACAGCCAGACAAACAGCATCAGGCTTAATGCCGCCGGCAGCAGCAGCCAGGCGCTGCCCTGCTTCTTGAGCCACAGGTAAGGCAGGAAACAGCCGATAATTTCGGCGAGTGCAGTGGCGAAAAACAACAGCGTGGTTTTTAACATCGGTCGCAGTTTTCTCTCGATAAAGTAAACGAATCGGCGCTTGGCTGGTGAATTCCAGGAACGCAGTGGTATATTTGTCACCACGCCTGCGGGCGAGGTAACGCCAGTGCCGCCATCATCAGGCGCACTCACTCATAAGGATGAAACGATGAAAACATTTTCGACCCAACGACTGCTGCGCGGGATGCTGCCGGTCGCCATGCTGGCCGTTATGGGCGCCTGGCAGGCGCCGGCGCTGGCCGCCACCTGCACTCAGGGCAGCACCTGCGTCACCGTCGATGGCAAAGGCAGCGGCGCGATGAGCACCGAAGAAGCGCGCCAGAGCAAAGAGCAGTGGAATGATACCAAAACCCTGCGCCACAAGGTTAACACTCGCGTCGAGAAAGAGTTCGACAAGGCCGATCGCGCCGCGGATGACGAAGACCGTTGCAACGACAGCAACAACGTCAACGCCTACTGGGAACCGGACACCCGTAAATGCCTGGATCGCCAGACCGGCCGTCGGATTAATCCTTAATCCGCCTGCGGCGGGCGGGCAAGCGTGAAACCCGGTCGCCGTTGCTGCTATCCTGTTACAGGAAGTCCATTGTCTAAAAGGATGACGTGATGAAAAAAACGCTGATATTAACCGCTGTGTTGCTGGCCGGCGCCCCGCTGGCGGCACTGGCCTCCTGCGAAAGCGTGAAAGCGGACATTTCGCAAAAAATCGTCAATAACGGCGTACCGGAGTCCGGCTTCAAACTGGAGATCGTGCCCAACGATCAGGCCGATCAAGCGGGCGGCCAAGTGGTCGGCCACTGCGAAAACGACACCCAGAAGATCGTCTATACCCGCCTGAACAACGGCGACGATCGCGGTGACGCGGCGCAGACCGGCACCAGCCAGGATACCTCCAACACGCAGTAAGCCACACCGGCTATCCCGGGCGCTCTGCAGCAGCGCCCTTTCCTTCTCCCTTACGCCTGCTCCGCCTCTTCTTCTTCGCCCTGCGGCCGACAACGCGCCGGGATCAGCATGGCTGCCGCCAGCGCCAGCAAGGACACCAACGCCGACACCAGAAATACCCAATGCAGCGAAGCCGCCACCTGCTGGGTCAACTGCGCCAACGCCTCGCTCCCCATGCTCTGCCGCACCGCCGGTTCCATCAGACGCTGCACCGGATCGTCGATTTCCGGCAGACGCCATTGCAGGTTGAGGTTCAGCGTGGCGCCCAGAATCGCGGTGCCGATGGCCGACCCCACCATGCGGGTAAACACGGTACAGGCGGTGGCGATGCCGCGAATGCTGTAATGGGCCGCGTTCTGCACCGACACTAAAAATGTGGTGTTGCACAGCCCCATGCCGGCACCGACCATAAACGCCGCCACCCGGCCCCACAGCAGGCCGCCGTTCGGCTGCAGCATCAGCAGGATCAGGCCGCCCGCCACCAACAGCAGCGCCCCCAGCAGCGCCGTGGCGCGATACGAGGTCATCAGCATCAAACGGCCGCTCAGCGTGCTGGCCAGCGGCCAACCGATCGACATCAGCGCCAGCGTGGTGCCCGCCTCCAGCGGCGAGCCGCCCATCACGCCCTGAATGAAGGTGGGCAGGAAGGCGCTGATGCCCATCATCGCCGCGCCGATCACCAGCCCGCCGATGTTACCGGCGACAATCACCCGGCTTTGCCACAGCGCCAGCGGGAACAGCGGTTCGACCGCGCGCCGCTCCTGGCGGACAAGCAGCGCCAGCAACGGCGCCACCCACCATCCCAGACTTTCCATCTGCAACAGCGCCAGCAGCAGCGCCGAAACGAACAGCGTCAGCCAGGCGGTGCCCGCCAGATCCAGCGCGTGCCGCCGCAGCTGCTGATGCGCCGGCAGATAGCGCCAGAGGAAGAACATCGCCAGCAGGCCGATCGGCAGGTTAACCCAGAACACCAGCGCCCACGGCAGATGCTGGACGATAAACGCCCCCAACAGCGGGCCGATGATCGCCGACACGCCCCATACGCTCGACAGGTAGCCCATCACCTTCGGCCGCTCGGTGGCGCTGTAGATGTCGCCGATGATGGTGGACGCGATCGGCATGATGGCGCCGGCGCCCAACCCCTGCAGCAGACGAAAGCCGATCAGCCAATACATGTCGGGGGCGAAGCCGCACAGCACCGATCCCAGCAGGAACAGCGTGGCGCCGAAGAAGAACACCCGCTTGCGGCCGTAGAGATCCGCCAGCCGCCCGTAGATGGGGATGGTGATCGCCTGCGCCAGCAAATAGACCGCGAATACCCACCCCAGCAGCGAGAAGCCGCCGAGATCGCCGATAATGGTGGGCATGGCGGTGGCGACGATGGTGGCTTCGATTGCCGACATGAACATCGCCAGCATACAGGCGATCAGAATCAGCGGCCGGTGGGCGATGGGTGCGGGTGAAACGTTATTTGTCATGGCGTTATGCAGCTTTCCTGGCGTTTTTATTTTCTCTGAGTATATCAGCAAGCGCCTGCGCCGAGTCTATCCGCCCTCACATCCTGTCTTTGCCGGCGGCGAATCGCACCATTTGCGACTCATTGTTACGGCGTAACGTTATGCGGCGGATTTTTTTCACTTTCCATGCATCCCAGCGCTGACGCGGGCTGAGGCGCAGATCGGCGTAAACTCAATCACCTGATTTTGTTCATAAAACTTGGCACGACCAACGACAGGGTGCTATACCTTCCCTAGCCGACGCCTTTGGGCTTCGTGCTTTCTTGGGTTTAAATATCAGTATCTTATGCTGATTAACTCACGTATTGAGCCTACGTTCAGCACGCTGTGCCGAACGCACCCTTCGCTCAATGTCGCTAACCTCATGCGAAACGCCCGTTTTGTACCGCCACGCCCGCCGGGCCGTGGGTAACAATCAGAGCGGAATGCGCCGTCTCGTCGGCCGCTCCGCGCAACGGAGGACGCAACATCATGCACAAGTCAGCGCCATACCGGCGCCTGCTCCTCGGGAGCCTGCTGTTTATCGCCGTCATCGCGCTGCTGGTTTACGGCATCGGTTGGGACACCCTCAAGTCGCGCCGGGAAGATTTGATCTATCTCGGCCAGCAACACATGTTCCTGGTGGCCTGCTCCATGCTGCTGTCGCTGCTGGTCGGCATTCCCAGCGGCATCCTGCTGAGCCGCCCCTTTGCCCGCCGCTGGGCGGAACACGTGATGCAGATCTTCAACGTCGGCAACACCCTGCCGCCGCTGGCGGTGCTGGCGCTGGCGATGGTAATCATCGGCATCGGCGATCGGCCGGCGGTGGTGGCACTGTTCCTCGCCTCGCTGCTGCCCATCGTGCGCAATACCTATGCCGGCCTGCGTTCGGTGCCACCGGCGCTGGTCGAGGCCGCCAACGGTATTGGCATGACCGCCGGGCAGCGACTGCGGCAGGTTGAACTCCCTAACGCGCTACCGGTGATCTTCGCCGGGGTGCGCATCGCGATGGCGATTAACGTCGGCACCGCGCCGCTGGCGTTTTTAATCGGTGCCAGCAGCTACGGCGAGCTGATCTTCCCCGGCATCTACCTGAACGACTTCCCGACGCTGATCCTCGGCGCCGCCGCCACCGCGCTGATCGCCCTGTTGCTCGATCTGGCGCTGGCCGGTCTCGGCCGCCGGCTCAGCCCTCATACCGCATCTTGACGGGAGAAACGCGATGACTCGATGGTTACAACGACTCCGCCACGCTCTGCTGCTCTCCTTGCTGATGACCGGCGCGGCCGCCTGGGCCGCCCCACTGACGCTGGCGAGCAAGAACTTTACCGAACAGCGCATTCTGTCGGCAATCACCGTGCAATACCTGCGGGCCAAAGGTTTTCAGGTCGAACCCAAGACCAATCTGGCCACGGTGATCACCCGCAACGCGATGATCAACAAACAGATCGACATGACCTGGGAATACACCGGCACCTCGCTGATCATCTTTAACCACATCAATAAGCGCATGACGCCGCAGGAAACTTACGACACGGTGAAAAAACTCGACGCCAAGCTAGGCCTGGTGTGGCTGCAGCCGGCGGACATGAACAACACTTACGCCTTCGCCATGCAGCGCCAGCGCGCGGAAAAAGAGCAGATTCGCACGATGTCGCAGCTGGTGGCCAAAGTGGAACAGGTGCGTAAAACCGACCCGAAACACAACTGGCTGCTGGGGCTGGACCTGGAGTTTGCCGGCCGCTCGGACGGCCTGAAGCCGATGCAGGCGCTGTACGACATGCCGCTGGACCGCCCGCAAATCCGCCAAATGGACCCCGGCCTGGTCTACAACGCCATCCGCGACGGCTTCGTCGATGCCGGGCTGGTGTACACCACCGACGGCCGGGTGAAAGGCTTCGATCTGCAGGTGCTCGAAGACGACAAGGGCTATTTCCCGAGCTATGCGGTCACGCCGGTGGTGCGCGCCGAGGTGTTGCAAAACACGCCGGGGCTGGAAGCGGCGCTGAACACGCTGTCGAAACAGTTCAACAATCAGGTGATCACCGAGCTGAACGCTAAGGTGGATATCGACTACCAGACGCCGCAACAGGTCGCCGATGCGTTCCTCAAGCAGCGCGGCCTGATTTAGGGAGGCATGTGATGAATACTGTACTTTACGCCTGGCAAAACTGGGCCTATATCGCCGGCTTGACGCTGGAGCACCTGCTGCTGGTCGGCGTCGCCGTCGGCCTGGCGATACTGATCGGCGTGCCGCTCGGCGTGCTGATCGTCCGCCACAAATGGCTGGCGACGCCGGTGCTGAGCCTAGCCACGCTGGTGCTCACCGTGCCCTCCATCGCCCTGTTCGGGCTGATGATCCCGCTGTTTTCCTTAATCGGCCACGGCATTGGCTACATACCGGCGATCACCGCGGTGTTCCTCTACTCGCTGCTGCCGATCGTGCGCAATACCCACACCGCGCTCGACAACCTGCCCGGCGGGCTGCGCGAAGCCGGCCGCGGCATCGGCATGACGTTCTGGCAACGCCTGCGCTGGGTAGAGATCCCGGTGGCACTGCCGGTGATTTTCGGCGGCATTCGCACCGCCGTGGTGATGAATATCGGCGTGATGGCGATAGCCGCAGTGATCGGCGCCGGCGGCCTTGGCCTGCTGCTGCTCAACGGCATCAGCAGCAGCGACATCCGCCAGTTGATTACCGGCGCCGTGATGATCAGCCTGCTGGCGATCGTCCTCGATTGGTTATTGCACCGCTTGCAAATTGCGCTAACGCCCAAGGGGATCCGCTCATGATTAAATTGGAAAATCTGACCAAACAGTTCATGCAGAAGAACGGCACACCGTTCAACGCCGTCGACAACATCAATCTGGACGTGCCGGAAGGTGAAATCTGCGTGCTGCTCGGCCCTTCCGGCTGCGGCAAAACCACCACGCTGAAGATGATCAACCGCCTGATCGAACCCACCGGCGGCACCATTCTGATCAACGGCGAGGACACCAGCGCGCTGGATACCGTCAGCCTGCGCCGCAAAATCGGCTACGTCATCCAGCAGATCGGTCTGTTCCCCAACATGACCATCGAGGAGAACATCACCGTAGTGCCGCGCATGCTGGGTTGGGACAAAAAACGCTGCCACGATCGCGCCGAGGAGCTGATGAGCATGGTGGCGCTGGATCCCAAGCGCTTTTTGCACCGCTACCCGAAAGAGATGTCCGGCGGGCAGCAACAGCGCATCGGCGTGATCCGCGCGCTGGCCGCCGATCCGCCGGTGCTGCTGATGGATGAGCCCTTCGGCGCGGTAGACCCGATCAACCGCGAAACCATCCAGAACGAGTTTCTCGACATGCAGCGCCAGCTGAAAAAGACCGTGATGCTGGTCAGCCACGACATCGACGAAGCGCTGAAGCTCGGCGATCGCATCGCGGTGTTCCGCCAGGGCAAAATCGTGCAGAACGCCAGCGCCGATGAGCTGCTGGCGCGCCCGGCGAACGACTTCGTCGCGTCCTTTGTCGGCCAGGATCGCACGCTGAAGCGCCTGCTGTTGGTGCAGGCCGGCGACGTGGCCGATCAACAGGAAACGGTGACGGTGCGCCGGGAGACGCCGCTAGTGGAGGCGTTCGGTCTGATGGACGATATCGACGCCCGCTCGGTGACGGTGGTGGATGCCGACGGCAAACCGTTGGGCTACGTCAAACGCCGTGAGGCGCGCGGCGCGCCCGGGGTCTGCGCCGACAGCCTGCACCGTTTCCGCGTCACCGCCCGTGCGGAGGAGAACCTGCGCGTGGTGCTGTCGAAACTGTACGAGCACAACACCTCCTGGATGCCGATCGTCGATGAAGACGGCCGCTACAGCGGCGAAATCTCGCAGGATTATATCGCCGACTACCTCAGCTCCGGCCGCACGCGCCGGGTGTTGACGCCGCAATAACCCCCGCCGGGGCGCTCGCCGCCCCGCCTATGCCGCAGTTTGCTAAAGATTCACTGGTCATCGGCCGGAGCGCCAAGCACAATGCGCTGATGACCCTTTGATTTTTCTCACGACGCCGCCCACGCATGAAAAGATTGGTCCACCTGCACCACTATCGCGCCCTGCTGCGCAGCCTGCTTATCGCCGTGTTTATCGGCGTCGCCGCCGCCCTGGCGGTGTGGCTGTTCCACCGTTCGATGATTGGCCTTGAGTGGCTGCTGCTCGGCAATGCCGACGGCAGCCTGGTGGCCGCCGCCGCCGCGCTGCCCGGCTGGCGACGCGCGCTGACGCCCGCGCTGGGCGGTCTGGCGGCGGGCCTGCTGCTGTATATTCACCAGCGCTACCGCCACCAGCGTCCGGCTGCGCCCACCGACTATATGGAAGCGATTGAGACCGGCAACGGCAAGCTGGATACCGGCGCCAGTCTGGTGAAGTGTCTGGCGTCGCTGCTGGTGGTGTCGAGCGGCAGCGCCATCGGCCGCGAAGGCGCGATGATCCTGCTGGCGGCGCTGGTGGGCTCGTTGTTTGCCCAGCGCTTTACGCACGAGAAAGAATGGAAACTGTGGGTGGCCTGCGCTGCCGCCGCCGGGATGGCCAGCGCCTATCATGCGCCGCTGGCGGGCAGCCTGTTTATCGCCGAGATCCTGTTCGGCACCCTGATGCTGGCCTCGCTCGGCCCGGTGGTGATCGCCGCAGTGAGCGCCCTG
The DNA here is from genome assembly GCF_008011855.1 of Serratia bockelmannii. Lineage (GTDB taxonomy): Bacteria > Pseudomonadota > Gammaproteobacteria > Enterobacterales > Enterobacteriaceae > Serratia > Serratia bockelmannii. The sequence continues at coordinate 37,233 of NZ_VOUX01000033.1, read as the reverse complement.
CTGATGACCAACCTGCTCAACGGCGGCCAGGCGCCGCTCTACCTGGTGACGCCGCTATCCGCCCCTCTGCCGACACAATACCTGCTGATGGCGCTGGTCGGCGTGGTGGCCGGCGCCGGCGGGCCGCTGTTTTTATGGCTGATGACCGCCACCGGCCGCGCGTTCCGATCGCTGCGTTTGAAGCCGCCGTTGCAGCTGGCGTTGGGCGGCCTGATCGTCGGGCTGCTTTCGCTGCTGTTCCCACAGGTGTGGGGCAACGGTTACAGCGTGGTACAGGCGCTGCTGATTGCGCCACCGGGGGTGTTGCTGCTGGGGGCGATCCTGGTATGTAAACTGTTGGCAATCCTTGCCAGCAGCGGGTCGGGAGCACCCGGCGGGGTCTTCACCCCGACGCTGTTCGTCGGCGCCGCGCTCGGCTCGATCATCGGTCAGCTGTTTGGCCTGTGGCCGGGCATGGATGCGGCGGTGCCGCTGCTGCTGGCACTGACCGGCATGGCTACCCTGCTGGCCGCTACCACCCATGCGCCGATCATGGCGGCGCTGATGGTGTTTGAAATGACCGGCGAATACGCGCTGCTGCCCGGCATTCTGCTCGCCTGCGTGATCGCCACCACCGTGTCGCGCGGCCTGCGACCGGTGTCGGTGTACCACACGGCGCCGCCGCCCAAACGCGAGGCTTAGAACTCACCCTGCTGCAATATTTTCCTGAACTGCGGGCACTGAAGGTGCTCGGGTTCAGGACAATCGACCATGTGCCGCAGCCCGTCGCGCACCTGCATCAGGCGCTGGATATGGCGATCCAGCTCATCCGCCCGCGCCGCCAGCAGCCCGCGATCGATCGCGATTTGGCCCCGTTCGTCAAACAAGGCACTCATCTCATCCAACGTAAAGCCGGCCAGGCGCGCGAGCGCAATCAGCCGCAGTTGATCGAGCACCCCGGCGGCGTATTGACGGCGCAAACCGTGGCGACCTATCGACGCGATCAGCCCCTTTTTCTCGTAATGCCGCAGCGCAGAAGGCGCGACTCCGCTCAGGCGCGCCACCGCGCCGATATCCAGTTCTTTTGCCATTGACTTGAAGCCGACTTTAAGTTGCACACTGTGCGCACATTATCACGTCACTGAGTTAAGGACACCCGTATGACCCCCGATATGTTAGTGCGCATCCTGTTAACCGGCGCCGGCGCCACCCTCTGCATGGATTTGTGGGCGTTGCTGCTGAAGCGGCGCTTTGGCATCCCTTCCCTCGATTACGCGCTGGTGGGCCGCTGGTTTCTCGGCATGTTCGACGGCCGCTGGTTTCACGCCACCATCGTCACGGCGCCGCCGCGCCGGGGTGAGAGAAAAATCGGCTGGATACTGCACTACGCCATCGGCTTGGCGTTCGCCTTTATCCCGCTCGGTTTGGCGGGCATCGAGTGGTATGCGGCGCCGGAACCGCGCATCGCGCTGTTGAGCGGCTGGCTGAGCCTGGCGGCGCCGTTTCTGGTGATGCAGCCCGCGCTGGGCTTTGGCGTGGCGGCGGCGAAAACCGCCAATCCGCGCAGAGCGCGGCTCCTCAGCCTGCTCACCCACACGGTGTATGGGCTGGGCCTGCTGATCGCCGCCCGATTGTTGGCGACGTTCTGTGCCTGAATGGGCTACAGCAACGTGGAAATATCGAGGTAGTGCGCCAGTTCGCGCTGCTCCGCGCGCGGCAGATACGGAATTTCACCCAGCAGCGGCGCGGAAATGCGCTGCTGCAGCGCCGTGATGGTTTCGGCGTAGTGCGCCAACCCCGGATTGATGCGGTTGGCCACCCAGCCCAGCAGCGGCAGGCCGTCGTTGATGATCGACTGCGCGGTCAGCAGCGCGTGGCTGACGCAGCCCAGCTTGATGCCCACCACCAGCACCACCGGCAGTTGCTCCTGCACCACCCATTCGGCGTACGGCCGCAGATCGTTCATCAGCACGCGCCAGCCGCCGCTGCCCTCCACCACCACCGTATCAGCTTTGGCGGACAGATCCCGCAGGCCGCTGCTCATCAGGCCATAGTTGATATCCTCGGTCGCATGCGCGTGAAACACCTCATCCAGACAAGTGATGGGGTTGATCTCCTCGTAGGGCAGCGGCAAGGTTGAAGATGCCTGCAACACCAAAGCGTCTTTATTGCGGATGCCCTCGCTGGTTTCCTGGCAGCGCGCGGCGATCGGCTTGTAGCCGGCCACTGAACGGCCTTCGGCGGCCAGCGCCTGCATCAACCCGCGGGAAACCACGGTTTTACCGACGTCGGTATCCGTGCCTGTCACAAATAAACGCTTCAACATGAATAAAATGCCCCAGAATGCCCCGTTAACAATGTGTCGCCGCATCGGCGGCGAAGAAGTCTTTCGGAAAAATTCTAGGGGATGCTGCCACGTAGGGGCTTGAGGTAGCTCAATCTTTTGCGGGATTAATAAGAAGTTCTGATGTTAGCCTTGCAGCAATTGCACCAGCAGCGAACCGTTGTACAGCGCCTCTTTCACCAGCGCGGCGCCGGGCATGGTGCCCTTATTGAAGAACTGCGTGGATTCGACCTTGACCTGCTCGCTGTAGGCCGGCAGCGCCTGCTGGCGAATGCAGGACGCGATGGCCGGGTGCAGGATCTCCGCCGCGCGGTTGAGCGGCGAGCCCACCAGGATCTTCTCCGGATTGAACAGGTTGACCATGATCGCCAGAATGCGCCCCACGCTGTGGCCGACGCCGAGAATGATGTCCCGCGCCAGCTGATCGCCCGCCAGCGCGGCGTCGCACAACGATTCAACGGTCAGCGGCGCGCCGTGCAGGCTGGAGCTCATCGAACCGCTCAGCCGCTGCTGGGCGATCTCCAGGATGTTCTCGATGCTGGCTACGGTTTCAAGGCAGCCGTGGTTGCCGCAATAGCAGCGTTTGCCGTACGGATCGACCTGGGTGTGGCCGATCTCCACCACGCTGTGGCTGCCGGCATGCAGCACGTGGCCGCCGGTGATCACCCCGGCGCCGACGTTGTGGTCGATCACCACCTGAATCACGTTCTGGCTGCCGCGCGAGGCGCCATACAGCGCCTCGGCCATGGTCCAGGCGCTGATGTCATGCTGCAGGTAAACCGGCAGGCCGGTGCGGGTTTCCAGCGCCGGGCCGAGCGGCATCTCCAGCACGTCGTAAAACGGCATGCGGTGCACCACGCCGGACTGCACGTCGATCATGCCCGGCAGCGTGATGGCGATCGCCGTCAGCCGCTCCAGCTTGCTTTGGTGGCGGATAAAGAATTGGTCGACTTCGGTCAGGATGCGTTTCAGCAGCGGTTCAGGGTGTTCGGCCGCCAGCGGCAGCAACTCTTCCACCACCAGTTTGCTGCTGAGATCGCGCAGCGCCAGCGTGATGCTGCCGCGGCTGATACGGGCGGAAAGGTAATGCCAAGCCTCGGTGTCCAGCACCAGCCCCACCGCCGGGCGGCCCCGGCTGCCGATTTCCTGGTACTCGGTTTCCTTGACCAGATGGGCTTCCAGCAGTTCGCGCACGATCTTGGTGATGCTGGCGGGCGCCAGCTGTGCGCGTTTTGACAGTTCGATACGCGAAATCGGGCCCAGCTGATCGATTAGCCGATAAACCGCCCCCGCATTGGTCTGCTTGATTTGATCGATATGCCCAGGCTGCCCAACCGCAATCACAAACCGGCTCCTACTATTTTTCGCGCTTCTAAATAAAGACTAGGGGTTATGGTGGGGCTTTTGTCATACAGCGTCAACTATTTGATTCGTTATGTGATTTGCTGCACAAATTCCTCGCAATTTCAGCGTGAATTGATTTTTATTTGCCCAACCTCAACGTCATTTCAGCATCAACGCCATCAGCGCCTGCGCCGCGGCGGTCAGCGGCCGGCGGCGGTGATGAACCAGCCAAACTTCGGTGGTGGCGTCCGGCTCCGCCAGCGGCAAATAGCGCACGCCGTCCACCCGCACTCGGGCGAATGACGCTGGCAAAATCGACACCCCCAACCCGGCGGAGACCAGCCCGATGATGGTCATCGCTTCCCCCACTTCCTGGGTGATATAGGGAGTAATGCCGGCCTTGCTGAGCAGCAGCAGGATTTCGTCATACAGCGCGGTGCCCACTTCGCGCGAGAAGAACACGAACGGCTCCTGCGCCAGGTGTTGAAAACGCAGCGCGCCGCCGGGCGTTTCCGCCAGCGGATGCCCCTCCGGCACCACCGCCACCAGCGGTTCGCGCAGCAACAGCTGATAGTGCAGCGCTTCCGGCAGCCGCGTGTTGCGCATCACCCCCAGATCCAGCTCACCGTTCAGCAGCGGTTCGATCTGCTGTTTGGTGTTGATTTCGCGCATTTTGATATGCACCTGCGGGGACTGCTGACGAAAGGTGCGCAGGCTGCGCGCCACCACGCCGATAAAGGGCGCGGAAGAGGTAAAGCCGATGGTCATTTCCCCCAGTTCGCCACGATCCAGACGCGCCGCCTTTTCCGCCGCGCGCCCGACCTGATCGAGCACCTGGTAGGCTTCTTTGAGGAACATTTCCCCGGCCTGGGTCAAACTGACGTTGCGGTTGTTGCGCGCCAGCAGCCGCGCGCCGACCATCTCTTCCAGCGCCTGGATTTGCTGGCTGAGCGGTGGCTGGGAGATCCGCAACCGCTCGGCGGCACGGCCAAAATGCAGCTCTTCCGCCACGGCAATAAAGTAACGCAGGTGTCTCAGCTCGATATTCATATTTAAAACGTCTTAATTTTAATTATTAATATATTAGACAAAAAAATCGCCACTCCCTATCATTTTGTTATCTGCAAAGTGTCTGTTTATCTCCCCGAAGTTCGGTAAGGAAACGCTGTGACAACCCCTGTGCGTTCTGCGGCCGTGATGCCGTCGACGCTGGCCGCCAACGATGACGCGGCCGCTGCGCCAAAAGTAAAACGCTCCACCCTCAACAACAAACTCCCCTATATCGAACGCGGCACGCCGCAGTTTATGCGCGTAACGCTGGCGCTGTTTTCCGCCGGGCTGGCGACCTTCGCGCTACTCTACTGCGTGCAGCCGATCCTGCCGGTGCTGTCGCAAGACTTCGGCGTATCGCCGGCGGAAAGCAGCCTGTCGCTTTCGGTCTCTACCGGCCTGCTGGCGATCGGCCTGATGTTCACCGGGCCGCTGTCAGACGCCATCGGCCGTAAATCGGTGATGGTGGTAGCGCTGCTGCTGGCGGCGGTCTGCACGCTGATCTGCGCCTTTATGACCAGTTGGCACGGCATTTTGCTGATGCGCGCGCTGATCGGCCTGTCGCTGAGCGGCGTGGCGGCGGTCGGCATGACCTATCTCAGCGAAGAGATCCATCCCAGCTTCGTCGCCTTCTCGATGGGGCTGTACATCAGCGGCAACTCGATCGGCGGCATGAGCGGTCGCCTGGTGACCGGGGTATTGACCGACTTCTTCTCCTGGCGCGTATCGCTCGGGGTCATCGGCCTGTTCGCCCTCGCCGCCGCCTGCATGTTCTGGCGTATCCTGCCTGCCTCGCGGCATTTTCGCGCCAGCTCGCTGCGCCCGCGCACCCTGCTGATCAACTTCAAGCTGCATTGGCACGATAAGGGCCTGCCGCTGCTGTTCGCGGAAGGTTTCCTGCTGATGGGCAGCTTCGTCACCCTGTTCAACTATATCGGCTATCGCCTGCTGGCGGATCCTTACCACCTGAGCCAGGCGATTGTCGGCCTGCTGTCGGTGGTGTACCTCACCGGTTCCTACAGCTCGCCCAAGGCCGGCGCGCTCACCTCGCGCTTCGGACGTGGCCCGGTGCTGCTGGCGTCAATCGTGATTATGCTGATCGGGATCCTGATTACCGCGCTGCCGCAGGTGCCGGCGATCTTTATCGGCATGATGCTGTTCACCGCCGGTTTCTTCGCCGCCCACTCGGTGGCCAGCAGCTGGATTGGCCGCCGTGCGCGCCGCGCCAAAGGCCAGGCGTCGTCGCTGTATCTGTTCTGCTATTACGTCGGCTCCAGCGTGGCCGGCACCCTCGGCGGCGTGTTCTGGCACAGCTTCGGCTGGAATGGCGTAGCGGCGTTTATCAGCCTGATGCTGTTGCTGGCGCTGCTGGTGGTGCATTACCTGAAACGCCTGCCGGAAGCCGCTCGTCTTTGAAAAGAAAAAGCCGCGGCGATTTGCCGCGGCTCGTCCTGCCAGTGCCTGTGATTATTGACCGGTTTTCCAGCGGGTGCGCAGGTACTCCACGGCCTTATCCGTTTGCGGCTCGGTCAGATAGCGTTGCCGGAACAGGATGGTTCCCCCCATCCCCGGCAGGCTCTCGTTGAGATCCAACTGCCTTTTCAGCTCGGGAACGCCGCCATCGACGGTCCAGGCCGGCTCGCTGGCCGATGGCGTGCCCACTTTATACAGCGCCACCCCGGCATAGAGCCGAACCGGCGTGCCTTTCACCACCTCGGCCCACCAGTTGGCCAGCACGTCGTAGCGGACAATTTCACGATCAAAAGGCCAATACAGCTGTGGTGCGATATAGTCGAGCAGCCCCAGTTTTACCCACTGGCGCGTATCGGCATAGGCCGTATCGTACGATGGCGCCCCTGCCCGCGTCGCCGAGCCGGCAGGATCGTCCGCTTGGTTTCGCCATACGCCCGCCGGGCTGACGCCAAACGCAACCGCGGGTTTCAACGCTTTGACGGTGGCTGAAACCTGTTTTATCAATTGCAGCGTGTTGTCCCTGCGCCAGGCGGCTTTGTCTGCAAACCCTTTGCCGTAGGCGCGATACGTCTTCCCATCATCCAGCGGCGATTGCGGCGTTTCGTAATAGAAATAATCGTCAAATTGAATGCCATCGACATCATAGTTTTTGACTATTTCAGCCACCACGCCGGTGATCCAGTTGCGCACGTCGGGTAAGCCAGGATCGAGCACGAAGCGGTCGTTGGCCGTGCGGATCCAGTCAGGATGCAGCGCATAGACGCTGGCCGGTGGGGACTGCAACGTCTGATTAAGTGCATCAATCGTTTGCTGTCGGGTATTCATGGAAACCCGATAAGGGTTCAGCCAGGCGTGGACCTTGATACCGCGCCGGTGCGCTTCTTGCAGCATAAAGGCCAGCGGATCATAACCCGGATCCTGGCCCACGGTGCCGGTCAAGACCTCAGACCAAGGCAAGATGTCAGAACGCCACAGGGCCGTTCCGTCCGGTTTAACCTGAAAATACACCGTGTTAATCCCGGTTTTCACCATGTCGTCCAGTGCGTCCGTCAGCCCCTGCTGCTGCAGGCGCACCCGCTCTTGCGCCGTTTCCGCTTTCAGGGAGGCCGCCGGCGGCCAGTCCAAGCCAATGACCGTGGCCAGCCAGATGCCCCGCATCGGTGTAACCGGCGGTGTCGGCTGTGCAGGTTTCTCCGGTTCGGGGGGCTTGGCGCATCCGCTCACGCCCAGCATGGCGGCCATCAACAGCCATCCGCCTAGTTTTGTTGCGCCTGTCGGCATAAATATTCTCCTTCCGTGAGTGACGGTTATCCCATGTCGTTTCGTGCAGAGCAAGAAACCGCCCGCTTTCTCAACGCGAGCAAGCTGCCGGCGTCGCCCTTTCTGACGACGCCGGTACTTGTCCCATTACCAGCTCAGCCCGGTCCCGCGAGGGAATGCGATCTTGCCCGTGTTGGTCTCCACATCGTAGTCATGCCAGGTGTTGACCGGCAGTTTTCCGTGCGGTGTGATTTTTCCCGTCAGCACCTGTGCCAGAGATATCATCGAGGGACCGCGCCACACGCCGCTGTCATACCCGTAGTAAGAATAGGTGGCGACGGCCGCCTCCACGTCTGCGGCATAGTTCACGATATCGTAAGGTGCGCGCAGTGAGAGGTGAACGCGCTTTTTCCCCTGTTCGGCGGCGTATTTCAACCAGCCCAGATAAGGGCTGCTGTCATTACTCGCTCCGGTTGCGGAGGTAATGACCCCATCCTGTTCAGCAGGCGTAAAGCGGGTCGAAAGCGTGCCGAGCAGGAACACGTCGCAATCGGCAATATGCGCCCTGACCTGAGCATCGCTCAGTTCCGTTTCCTTCGCGGCAACGACGTTCTGGTAGCCTTCCTGTGCCATCACGTTAGCGATGCCTTTGGCCTGCTCACCCCACGGGGTCAGGATAAAATAGCGCAGCGCTTTGTCTTTCAACGGCAGCAGGCTGTGACGGTTGATAACCACGGTAATGGAGCGATCGGCAATGCGCTTTTCCAGCTTGTGTGCTGACAACGCGGCGTCGTTGGAACAAGGTTTATCGCTATGCCCCATCAGGCCATGGCGTAATTTCAGGCGCAAAATGCGCTCGACCGAGGCATCGATATCAGCCTCGCTGAGATGCCCCGTTTTCACCCTTTCCGCAAGATAACGAATCAGGTCCGGCAGCAGGTTAGCCTGGGCCGGCGAAGCGATGCTGACAGGCATCAGGGCGATATCCACCCCGGCGGCAAAGACGTTTTCAGCCGCCCCCTGTTGGGTGAAGTGCTCAGCAATCGCGCCCATATCCAGCGCGTCTGAAATCGTTACGCCGGCATACCCCAACTCATTGCGCAGAATCTGTGTCTGAATTTCATGCGACATGGTGGCCGGCACCGTGATTTTATCACCGTTGCGGGTGTCGATCTGGCGGTTGTCCAGAGCCGGATACTGAATATGCGCGGTCATGACCATGTCCGGCGCCGCGCAGCGATCGATAGCTTGCTTATAAGGGGCGATATCGATGGCGAAAGCCTCTTCCCGCGTGCGATCGACGCGCGGCAAACCGGTATGCGAGTCGGTGGAGGTGCTGCCATGGCCAGGGAAGTGTTTGTAAGCGGTGATCAGCCCTTGCTTCTTCATCCCCGCCACTATTTTCTCGGCCAGGCGGGACACTGTGTTCTTATCATCGCTGAAGGCGCGAACGTTAATCACCGGGTTGAACGGGTTGGTGTTGACGTCCACGACCGGGGCAAAGTTGGTATTGATATGCAACGCGCGCATATCCTGGGCCATCAGCTTGCCCTGTTCAACGGCGAGCTGTTTATCCGCACCGTCCTCAATCGCCGCCGCCAGCGCCATATTGCCGGGGAATGAGGCATAGTCGCCGCGCGGCAGCCGGAAAACGTTACCGCCCTCATTATCCGTGCCGATAAACAGGCGAATGCCGGCGTGCGTTTTCATCGCGGCATACCAGGCCGTCAACGTTTTGATCTGCTGCTTGTCTTTAAGATTATTGGCGAACAGGATCACCCCGCCCACGTGGTTATCGGCGATCAGCTTGCCAATGGCTTCATCGGGAACGGTCATATCCTGATTGCTGCTACCGTTCCGATCCCAGTAGCGAAAATCCAGCATGATTTTTTGCCCGATCTTCTCTTCCAGCGTCATGTTTTTGACTTTCTGTTTAATATCCACAGTAAACCTCCTGTTAAAGCACCCGTTAATGACAGAAGAAAAGATAACCCCAAGGGCTCATAGCGTCCTGCCATTCTGTTTGTTCCAGCGATTGGACAACGGCAAACGAGAAATGGACTAAACAAAAAATAAACGAGCGGGAAAAAATTCATCCATGAATCAAAACCATAAGAAGACCAGGTTTATTTTCGACAATCACGCTTACCCGCATGTGTGGCAGACGAGCGAGAGAATTCCCCCTGCTACCCGCCCTATTTCCCCCTGGTAAGCCGGGCGGGCAGTTAAGCCGAGTATTTCCCCATCGCCGATGTTGCCCCCAGCCTGCTACTCTCCTATAGTATGTTGTAACTAAAATAGGAGCGTACGATGAGCAGATACGATGTGATTGGCCGAATGAATGCCTGCTTTGTCGAGCTAGAGCAGGCGCTGGGCGCATTGCAGCAGCAGATCACCCCGCTGCGCTTGCTGGCAGCGCGGGTGTTCAGCCTGCCTGAGGTTGAAAAAGGCCAGGAACATCAGGCTATCTCGCATATCGCGGTCGAACAGCATGTGGGACAAGCGGCGCGCGATCTGGCGCTGGAGCATTATCAGCGGCTGTTCATCCACCATAACCGGGAGAATGTCAGCAGCAAGGCCGCCGTGCGCCTGCCCGGCGTTATCTGTCTGGCGGTGGAGCAACCGGAATATCTGACGCTGCAGGCGCAGCTGGCGCTGATCAACCGCCTGAAGGGCGAACTGGAGCAGATTATCACCGTCGATTCCGGTCTGGCGCCGGAGCAGCGTTTCGAGTTCGTACACACCCATTTGCACGGGCTGATTACCCTCAGCGCCTACCGCACCCTCACCGCCCTGACCAACCCCGACTCGGTGCGCTTCGGCTGGGCCAACAAGCACATCATCAAAAACGTCAAGCGGGACGACATCCTGGCGCAGCTGGAGAAAAGCCTGAAAGCCGGCCGCGCGGTGCCGCCGCACAGCCGTGAACAGTGGGCCGCCCTGGTCAGCCGCGAAATAGACGATGTCAGCCGTCTGCCGCAGCACGCGACGCTGAAAATCAAGCGGCCGGTCAAAGTACAACCTATCGCCCGCGTGTGGTATCAGCAGCAGCAAAAGCAGGTGCAGCACCCCTGCCCGCTGCCGCTGATCGCCCTGTGTCAGGTAGAGAGCGGCGCCGCAGTGCCAAAGATTGGCGAGCTGCTCAACTACGACGTCGACGCGGTGAAACACCGTTACAAACCCGACGCCCGGCCGCTGCGGCTGCTGGTGCCGCGCTTGCACCTGTATGCCGATGACGCTACTCGTTGAGGGCATATACTCGCAGGCGATGGCCGTCCGGATCCCGTGCGACGAAGGTGTAACCGAATTCCATCTCGGTCGGCGTTTGCTCGATAGGCAGCCCGAGTTCGCGCCACTGGTTATAGCGCGCCTCGACCTCTTGCGGATCCTGGCACAAGAAGCCCAGCTCACCGCCGCCGCCGGTCAACGTGGCAGCGGGTTTTACCCCCTGTTTGGCCCACATCCCCAGCTTGAAGCCGTTGTTGAGCACAAACAGGGCGAAGCCGGGAGAAAGCTCTACCGGCGCCTGTCCCAGTAAACGTTGATAAAAGGCGGCACTGTTCAGCGGATTGTCGACGTAAAGCAGGGTCATGCTGGGAAGGGTCATCGGTCTGTCCTCTGGATGATGGGAACCGGCCGGTTCCCGATAGGCACAGACTAAGGCGCGCGACTGACAGTTTATGGCAGCAGCGTGCCGCTATTGCTCCGCAATGCCCTCGCTGAGGCGCCACTCTTTCAGCAGCCGCCGCCGTCCGCGCGGATAGCGCGGTTCCAACGGCGTGGCGGCCTGGATGCGGTCGAGGCGAAAATGACGAAAGGCCTGGCGTAGCTCGCACCAGGCGACCAACATCTGGAACTGGTCGAAAAAGCCCAGTGCAAAGGGCCACAGCAGGCGTTCGCTGCGCTGCCCCGCCAGGTCAAGATAGTCGATATGCAGCTTGCGCTCGCGGCGGATGGTGTCACGGATCAGCACCCGCAGCTCATCCGCCACCGGCGGCGCCTGAACCGGCGCTATCAACAGCGTGTTGGCCTCAAGCTCCTCCCGCAGTGCCGGCGGCAGCACGTCGGCGATCTTGGCCAGCGCCTGGCCCGCCGCACTCGCCAGCTGACTGTCGCCGTGGCGGCTGACCCAGCGCATCCCCAGCACCAGTGCTTCTGTCTCCGCCTGCGAGAACATCAGCGGCGGTAGCATGAAGCCGGGGCGCAGCACATAACCGACGCCCGCCTCGCCGGCGATCTCCGCCCCCTGCTGCTGCAGCGTGGCGATATCGCGGTACAGCGTGCGCATGCTGATGCCCAGCGTCTGCGCCAGCGCATGGCCCGCTACAGGATAACGGTGGCTACGCAACAGCTGCATCAGATCGAGTAAACGTTGTGCGCGCGACATATCACGGCTCCCTGCATAACGCGGTTTGGACAAAATCGGCAAAGGCCCGCGCCTTGGCCGAAACGAAATGGCCGCCGGGGAACACCGCCCACAGCGCCAGCGGCGGCAGTTGCCAGTCCGCTAAGGCCGCAATCGCCGCCCCGCTTTGCAGCTCGTTGCGAAACATGCCTTCGCTGGCGACGGTAGCACCGAAGTCCGCCATCACCAGCTCGCGCACGCACTCCGCCGCGTTGACCCGCATGCGCCCTGGCAGCCGCAGCGTGCGCTGTTCCTCTCCACGGCTGAAGCGCCACTGCTCGCCGCCGCCACGGTGATGGTAAATCACCATCTCATGCTGCAACAGATCTTCCGGCCGCTGCGGCATACCGGCAGCGGCAAAATAGCCGGGCGTGCCGATCACGCATTGCTTTACCTCACCCAGCTTGCGGGCGGTAAAGCCGGAATCCTCCAATTCGCCAATACACAGGGCAATATCGATGCCCTCTTCAATCAGCGACAAATTGCCGTCATCCAGCAGCAGATCGACGTTCAACCGCGGATTGGCGCGCATAAACGCCGTCAAATCAGGCAAGGGAACGATGCGGGCGAACACCGCCGCCGAAGCGACCCGAAGCCGGCCGCTCAGGGTCTCGCCAGCGCTCTGCACCAGCGCTTCGGTCTCCGCCAGCTCGTTAAGGATACGTCGGGTGCGTTGATACAGCTGCTGTCCCGCATCCGTCGGCTGCAGGCCGTGGGTCGAGCGCAGCATCAGGCGCGTGCCGAGCTGCTGTTCCAGCCGCGCCACCGCTTTTGAGACCGCCGGCTGCCCCACATGCAGCCGCCGCGCTGCCGCGGTAAAGGAACCGCTCTCGTAAACGCAGGCATAGGTTTCGTAATCGGCAAATTTACCCATGACATTCCTTGATGGAATAACGGTTAGCATTTATTGCAGTCTACACGCGCCATTTAGGAATGGGCAAGATGAGCGCTCCCCCTCATTCCCATCAGGAGAACGCATGACACTGCAAGACAAACTCGATGCCTTCAAAGTGGCATTCGAAACCGACCAACTGCCGTTCAAACTCGCGGCGCAAGATCACGCGCTGATGCGTGAGGCGACCCAGGCGCAGATCGCGTCGGGCATTACCGAATGCGCGCTGACGGTCGGCGACGCCGCGCCCGGCTTTATCCTACCGGACAGCGAAAACCGGCCATGCTCTTCCGCGGCGCTGTTGGCGAAGGGCCCACTGGTCATCAGTTTCTATCGCGGGGTCTGGTGCCCTTACTGTACGCTCGATCTGCAGGCGCTGCAGGCCGCACTCCCCGCCATCACGCATCACGGCGCGCAGCTCGTGGCCATTTCACCGCAGAGCGCGGTGCATAACCGCCAGGCCGCGCGCGATCACGATCTCACCTTTCCGCTGCTCAGCGATGCAGGCAATCGCCTGGCGGCTCAATTCGGCCTGCGTTACCGCCTGCCGGACGCGCTGATCGCCCTGTATCAACAGCGGCTCGGCCTCGATCTGGCGCAGTTCAACCAGGATGACAGCTGGACGCTGCCGCTGCCGGCGCGGTTCGTCATTACTCCCGATGGCCGTATTGTCTACGCCGAAGCGCACGCCGATTACACCCGGCGGCCGGAGCCGCAGGCGCTGTTGTCGGTGCTGGAAGGATTAGCATGAAAAGACGGGGCGCAACCGCGCCCCGTTAAGAGATGGTGATGAACGCGGTTACTTCTGCATGCTGCCGACCATCGCCTCCGGGCGTACCCATTCATCGAACTGCGCTTCGGTCAGATAGCCGAGCTTCAGCGCCGCGGCTTTCAGCGTCAGCCCTTCCTTGTGCGCTTTCTTGGCGATTTCCGCCGCTTTGTCATAACCGATATGGGTGTTGAGCGCCGTCACCAACATCAGCGATTCATTCAGCAACTGGGTGATGCGATCGCGGTTCGGTTCGATGCCCACCGCGCAGTGCTCGTTAAAGCCCTGCATGCCGTCGGCCAGCAGGCGAATCGACTGCAGGTAGTTGTGGATCACCATCGGGCGAAACACGTTCAGCTCGAAGTTGCCGGAAGCCCCGCCGATGTTCACCGCCACGTCGTTGCCCAGCACCTGCGCGCACAGCATGGTCATCGCTTCGCACTGGGTCGGGTTGACCTTGCCCGGCATGATGGAGCTGCCCGGCTCGTTCTCCGGGATCGAGATCTCGCCGATGCCGCAGCGCGGGCCAGACGCCAGCCAGCGCACGTCGTTGGCGATCTTCATCAGCGAAGCCGCCAGCCCTTTCAGCGCGCCATGCCCTTGCACCAACGCATCGCAGGTCGCCAGCGCTTCGAACTTGTTCGGCGCGGTGACGAACGGCTGATGGGTCAATTCCGCCAGCGCTTTAGCGACGCGCACCGCGTACTCCGGATGGGTATTCAGGCCGGTGCCGACCGCCGTGCCGCCCAGCGCCAGCTCGGCGATGTGCGGAATACTGTCCTCGATGTGTTTCAGATTGTGCGCCAGCATCGCCGCCCAGCCAGAGATTTCCTGCCCCAGGGTCAGCGGCGTGGCGTCCTGCAGGTGGGTGCGGCCGATTTTAACGATGTCGCGGTAGGCTTCGGCCTTGTCGCTCAGCGTCTTGTGCAGCACTTTCAGCTCGGGGATCAGGTGCTCGCGCAGCGCAATCACCGCCGCCACGTGCATCGCGGTGGGAAACACGTCGTTGGAGCTCTGGCTTTTATTGACGTCGTCGTTCGGATGCACCTTGCGCTCTTCACCGCGCACGCCGCCCAGTAGCTCGCTGGCGCGATTGGCCAACACTTCGTTCATGTTCATGTTGGTCTGGGTACCGGAGCCGGTTTGCCAGATGGACAGCGGGAACTGGTCAGCATGACGATCCGCCAGCACTTCGTCGGCGGCGTTGATGATGGCGGCACCCCGCTCGGCCGGCAGCAGCCCCAGATCCACGTTCACCTGCGCGGCGGCGCGCTTGGTCAACGCCAGCGCGTGGATCAGCGCGGTCGGCATCTTTTCGGAGGAAATACGGAAATGCGCCAACGAACGCTGGGTTTGCGCGCCCCACAGCTTGTCGGCCGCGACTTCGATGGGGCCCATAGAGTCTTTTTCGATACGAACGCCTGCCATCATGATCTCCTTAGCATAATTCCTAAAATTGTAGGGTTAGGCCGACGCGCTACCCCCCCGTCGGCATGCACTCCCAGTATAGTGACATAATAACTATTCGCATTAAGAGAGTTATCTCACAGCACGTTTCATCTCTTTTACCCATCAATGACGCGGTTATTTTCCGCCGGTTAACCCGCGCCGAAATAAACGGCCGGAAATGAGTCCGGAGAATAAAAATGTGGGTAGCCATTAACGCGGATGACGCGAATTAAAATTATTGATGCGTTGCGCCTGTAAATGATTGAGCTCATCGATACGTTGTTGCTGCAGATGATTGATCTCGTCATAGGCGTCCTGCCGTTCATTATGCCGATACGCCCCGGTCGCCACCGCGCCGGCGGTAAGTGCCAGCGGGTGCGCCACGGGTGCGATCGCGGTGGGAACTGCTACCGGCGCGGGTGCAACGACGATCGGTGCCGGCGCGATCACCACGGCGCGCGGAGCCGCGTAGGGATAGGCGACAATCACCGCCGCCTGAGCTGCGCCGGTGCAAAAGCCCAACAACAACAACAGTTTTTTCATGCAACAGACCTCTTGTTTCGTTAAATCGACTCGTTGGCCGTTACGGTAAAGGGGTCTGACGCGCCGGTTTAAGCTCGGCGTGTGATCGCCCGGCGCAGCGCGAAAATAATAATAAGGGAATGGCTCAGACGGTAAAAAATAAATTCAGCCGACATAGTTTGACATGTTGAAGAATAAATAATGACGCAGGATAAGCGGGCTATCGGCAATAACCCATTCTCCCAAAGAATAATCTTGCGACGGATTTTCTGGGCCGCGTTGAGACTTGCGCACCAATTGAGACGCCGATCGTTATCACGCTATACTTTGGCCCCGTTGCCGGGCGCGACGTTATCCGGCGATGTTTTGATCGCGCCCATGATTTTTCCTGCCGACGCGAGGGTATGATGGTCGTCGGCATAGATTGAGTTAACCGTATAAAATCATAAGGTTAATTGCCAATAGTGCGGCAATGACGCAGAAGGACGTTTATCGACATGCAAAAAATGACCAACGCGGTACAGAATTACGCTTGGGGCAGCCACGACGCGCTGACCCGTCTTTACGGCATCGCCAACCCGGATAATCAGCCGATGGCCGAACTGTGGATGGGCGCCCATCCCAAGAGCCCTTCCCGCGTGCCGGGCGCCGACGGTGAACTGCGTTCGCTGCGCGATCTGATCGACGAAGACCAGCCAAAACAGCTGGGCGCCAACGTCGCCAGCCGTTTTGGCGAGTTGCCGTTCCTGTTTAAAGTGCTGTGCGCCGATCAGCCGCTGTCGATCCAGGTCCACCCGAGCAAAGCGGCGGCCGAGGTCGGATTCGCGAAAGAGAACGCCGCCGGCATCCCGCTGAGCGCCGCCGAACGCAACTACAAAGATCCCAATCACAAGCCCGAGCTGGTGTTCGCGCTGACGCCGTTCCTGGCGATGAACGGTTTTCGTGAATTGGCCGATATCGTTTCCCTGCTGCAACCTATCGCCGGCGCGCACCACGATATCGCCGCCTTCCTGCAGCAGCCGGACACCGCCCATCTGTCTACCCTGTTCGCCAGCCTGTTGACGATGAGCGGCGAGCAGAAGTCGCTGGCACTCGGCGTGCTGAAAGCCGCGCTCAACAACCAGCAGGGTGAACCCTGGGATACCGTGCGGTTCATCGCCGGTTTCTATCCGGACGACAGCGGCCTGTTCTCACCGCTGCTGCTGAACGTGGTGCAGCTCGCGCCGGGCGAAGCGATGTTCCTGTATGCCGAAACGCCGCACGCCTACCTGAAAGGCGTGGCGCTGGAAGTGATGGCCAACTCGGATAACGTGCTGCGTGCCGGCCTGACGCCGAAATTTATCGACGTGCCCGAGCTGCTGGCCAACCTGCAGTTTCGCCCGCAGCCGGCTTCCGGCCTGCTGACCCAACCGGAGCGGCGCGGCAACGAGCTGTTCTTCCCGATCCCGGTGGAAGATTTCGCCTTCTCACTGCACGATTTGACCGCCGCGCCGCAGGCGCTGGCACAGCGGAGCGCGGCTATCGTGTTCTGCGTCAGCGGCGAAGCAACGCTGGAAAAATCCGGGCAGCGCCTGACGCTCAAACCGGGTGAATCCTGCTTTATCGGCGCCTTCGAATCCCCGGTCAACGTCAGCGGCAGCGGCCGCATCGCCCGGGTTTATAACCAACTGGCCTAACCGTTGATAAATTTCAGCAAATTGCTTGCTGAAAGCGAGAGCTGCCCCCACAATTAAACGCCTGCGGGCGTTTTTTGGCGGCCCCTATTTGCCCCTCCCACGCAACGGAGGGTGATAAGAAAAAAGGATGAAACAGAGCTATGAAAAAATCGTTAGTCGCTGTCAGCGTCATTGTCGTTCTTGGCGCAGCATGGACCGGGGCATCCTGGTACACCGGGAAACAGATCGAGCAGCACATGGGCGAAGTCGTCGACAACGCCAACGGCCAACTGAAAGCCTACCTGCCGAAAGCCGGCGTCAAGCTGAGCTATGAAAATTACCAGCGCGGCCTGTTCAGCAGTAAAGTGCGTTATGTGCTGCGTTCCGACGGCACGGATACCAGTGAAAACGCGGCGCTGAAAGCCGGTGAAGAAGTGGCGTTCCTGGAAACCATCGATCACGGTCCGTTCCCGTTCGCGCAGCTGAAAAAATTCAACCTGCTGCCGAGCATGGCGTCGGTGCATACCGAGCTGGAAAACACCCCGGCGGTGAAAGGCCTGTTTGAAACCACCAAAGGCAAATCGCTGTTTACCGCCGATTCGCGCATCTCGTACAGCGGCGATACCGCGTCCACCATCGACTTTATCCCACTGGACTACCAGAAGGATAAATCTTCGTTGAAATTCAGCGGCGCCACCATTGACGCCGACGTGTCCCGCGATCTGAAAAAATTCGCGCTGGACGCCAATAGCGACACTATCGTGTTCGCCAGCCCGAACGAATTCGGCCAAAACGAGCAGATCACCTTCCAGGGCTTCAACCTGAAAGGCAACAGCAACGAAAGCAAGTTCGGCGTGAAGCTCGGCGATCAGACGATGACCCTGAAACAGTTCAAACTGACGATCGACGGTAAAGACACCGTGGCGTTGGACGGTTTCAATCTGGTGAGCAAGTTCGGCGAGCAAGGCAGCAGCAACATCGGCGGCCAGATCGATTACACCATGGACGCGCTCAAGGTGCAGGGCAACGACTTCGGCGCCGGTAAACTGACGCTGAAAATCGACAACGTCGACGGCAAGGCGCTGAAAGACTTCTCCGACAGCTACAACCGCCAAACCATGGCGCTGCTGCAGCAGGGCGAGAACCTGGATCCGGACGTCTACGAACAGCAGACCTCCGAGATGCTGCAAAAGAACCTGCCGATGCTGCTGAAAGGCAACCCAAGCCTCAGCATCGCCCCGCTGAGCTGGAAAAACAGCAAGGGTGAGAGCCTCTTCACGCTGGATCTGGCGATGACCGATCCGAGCAAGGCCGCCTCCCCGGCACAGTCGCCGGATCAAGTGATCGCTCAGGCGGTCAAAAAGCTGGATCTCAGCCTGACCATTCCAGAAGCGATGGCCACCGAAGTGACCGCGAAGACCGCTCTGTTGCAGGGTTACAATGAGGAAGACGCGCAGAAACTGGCGCAGCAGCAAGTGCAGGGCCTGGCGGCCATGGGCCAGATGTTCAAGCTGACCACCCAGAAAGACGGCGTGATCGCGAGCAAGTTCCACTACGCTGACAATCAGGTTGACCTGAACGGCAACAAGATGTCGCTGCAGGAGTTCATCGGCCAGTTCGCCATGCTGGGCGCCCCGGCGGAAGACGCTGAACCGGCGCAGGAAGCGGAACCCGCTCCGGCACCGGCGCAGTAATCGCCTGAAAGCCTGACAAGGGCCCCCTGCGGGGCCCTTTTTATTTACCCCTGCAGCGCCGCATACACCGCATCGCGGATCTGCTGCGGATAGCGGCCGCACATGCCCTCAAACGCGGTGTTGGTCAGTATCACCACGCTCAGCTGCGCCTGTGGATCAAAGAACCAGCTGTGGCCATAAACGCCGCCCCAGGTCAGCGTGCCGACATGCTGCGGCGTCTGCGCCGCTTCTGCGTCCACCAGCAGCGCGCCGCCGAAACCAAATCCCCAGCCCGGCCCTTGCGTTTGCGCCTGCGCCCCCACATGCGGACTGCGCAGCAACGCCACCGTGTCCGGCTGCAAGATGCCCTGCCCGCCGCTGCGCAACGCTTCCACCAGCTGCAGCACATCGTCGGCATCGCCGACCATGCCCGCGCCGCCGGAAGGATAAGCCTCCGCGTTAAGCGCCCGCGCGGGTGAAAACAGCACCTCGCCCCCCGCCATCTCCTCCGGCAGCGCCACCCGCAGGCCTTCATGCATGCGCTGCGGCCCTTGCGGCGTGTTGTAATACGGCGTCGCCAGATTCGCGGCGTCCGTCGTATAAAACGCGGTATTGCCGAGCCCCAGCGGCCGCGCCACCCATTCGACAAACAGCTGCGGCAGCGGCATGCCCGTCACCCGCTCCAACACCGCGCCAAGCACGTCGATAGCCAGCGAATAATTGAAGCGCTCTCCCGGTTGCGACAGCAACGGTGCCTGCGCCAACAGCCGCAGGTTTTGCTCCAGCGTCAGCGTCGACAGCTCCACGCCGTCCTGGATCCCCAACTGATGGTAAACGCCTGCCGGCGGTTGGTTCAGCCGATAGTCCAGCCCGGCGGTATGACTCAGCAAATGACGGATCTTGATCGTCGGGCGCCGGCCATCCGCCAGCGCCGGGGTAAACCACGGCAGCCAGTCGCTGACCGCATCGTCCAGGCTCAGCTTGCCCCGTTCAATCAGGCGCAGCGCCGCCAGCGTGGTATAGGGTTTGGAAACCGACGACAGCCGAAACTGCGTTTCTCGCCGCATCGGCCGCCGCGCTTCGCGATCGGCATAACCGGCCGCGCCGGCGTAACAAATCTCGCCCTGCCGCGCCACCAGCACCACGCTGCCCACGATGCGCCCTTCGGCCATCGCCTGTTGATCGATCGCCGCGATCCGTTCTGTTAACGCCCGTTGTGTTGCCGACATGATTTTTATCTCGCTGAGGGAAAGTAAAACCAGTCTAAAACGTTCTTCATAAATTAAAATAAGGCATAATTTAATGAATCATTAAGCACAGGTTATTAATAGATGAGTTCACTCCTGCAACTGCTGCCCTATTTCGAAGCCGTCGCACGCCTGGGCAACTTTACCCGCGCAGCCAACCAACTGGGCGTCACGCCGCCGGCGGTGTCACAAAACATTCAGGCGCTGGAGAATCAGCTGGGGGTGCGCTTATTTCACCGCACCAGCCGCTCGGTGCGCCTCAGCGACGAGGGCCGGTTGTTCTATCAGAAGGTCTCGCCGGCCATGAGCCAGATCGACGTGGCGGCAGACGACGTGCGCACCCTGGGCGCACAGCCGGCGGGCCTGCTGCGCATCACGCTGCCGCAACTGGCCGCTTCGCTGCTGGTGATGCCGCACCTGGCGGAATTTCAACGGCGCTATCCCGAAGTACAGCTTGAGCTGTTTACCGAAGACCGCTTTTCCGATCTGGTACTGGGCAGTTTCGATGCCGGCATTCGCATGCACGCGATGCTGCAAAAGGACATGATCGCCGTGCCAATCGACAACGGCCAGCGCCGGGTGCTGGTCGCCTCGCCCGACTATCTGACGCGCTGCGGCGTACCGGCCACGCCGGACGATCTGCCAGCTCACCACTGCCTGCGCTACCGCTTTCCCGGCAGCGGAAAAATGGAGCCCTGGTATTTCAGCCTGGGCGACGATGAACGCGCGCTGGACGTCAGCGGCAGTTTGATCTTTAACGAGGATCGGTTGATCAAGGATGCGGCATTGGCGGGCCTGGGTATCGCACAGCGTTTTCAGGGCACGGTGGTGCAAGAACTGGCGCAGGGGCAACTGGTGGAAGTGCTGCCGGAGTATGCCAGCGAGGCATCGGGATTTTTCATCTACTTTCCCGCCGGCAGGCATCTGCCGCTCAAGCTGCGCGCCTTTATCGATTTCATGCGCGAGCGGCGTGAACGGCAGCATCGGTGGTAGGGGCGCCTCGCCGTCGCCCCTGAGCGTCAGTGCTTCTCCAGCGCCTGGATGATGTGGTAAGCCGCCTCGACGCGATCGTCATTCGGGAACCACTTGTTGGCCAACATCACCACGGCGATATTCTTCGCCGGGATAAACACCGCGTAGGTGGAGAAACCGCCGGTAGAGCCGGTTTTGTTATACCAGCCGGCGCGCAATTCCGGCTGCGGCGGCGTGATGGCGGTGGCCGGCGTGCCGTTCATGATCATCCCGGCGTTGTTGCCTTCAACCAAACGCGACAGCTTCACCGGATACGGGTAGTTCTCCCACATCAGATCCTGCGTGAACGCACCCGCCTTGTAATAACCGACGTGCGTGGCGGCCAGCGCCTCGCGCCACGGCTGCGCCACCTTCACCTGCTGCAGGTTGGCGTCCAGATAGCGAATCAGATCGCGGGCGTTGGACTTGATGCCGTAAGACTCGGCGTCCAGCGGGCCGGGATTGACCCGCACCGGTTTATCGTCCTTGCTGTAGCCCTGCGCATAGTTGGCCATCTGCGCAGCCGGCACCTGAACGTAGGTGTGGCTCATGCCCAACGCCGGCAGCATCCCCTGTTCCATCGCCTGGATAAACGGCTGGTCGAGGCTCTTGGCGGCGATCATGCCCAGCATGCCGATGCCGAGGTTGGAATAGACGCGGTAGCTGCCCGCCGGGTGTTTCGGCTGCCAGGCCCGGTAGTACGCCATCAGTTGGGCGTTGTCGGTTACGTCGTCCGGCACGAACAGCGGCAAACCGGAGGTATGCGTCGCCAGATTCAGCAGGCTGACGCCGTCGAAGGCGCTGCCGCGCAGCTCGGGCAGGTAGCGGCTGGCCGGGTCTTTAAACGACAGTTTGCCCTGCTGCTGCGCATAGACCGCCAGCGTCGCGGTGAAGGTTTTGCTCAGCGAGCCCACTTCGAACAGCGTCTGCTCGGTGATCGGTTTGCCGGTCTGCTTCGAGGCAACGCCATACGGGTAAATCTGCTGTTTGCCGTCGACCGACACGGCGATCGCCATGCCCGGCACGCCATATTTTTTCATCAGCGGCTGAATAACGGCGTCGATATCCTGCTGCTGCGCGGCGTGCGCGGTCGGCAGGATCAGTGCGGCGATCAGCGCGGCCGCCAGGCGGTTCATTTTCGTCATGATAGAAGCTCTTAGGTTGCAGGGCATCGGCCGCGGCCAAAAGTTTTTGTTGGCGTTATACACGGCGCTTTCCCTGATTGATGATGTCATTCCTTTACGGCTGCCGCGACGTTCTCAGCAGCCGCGCCAAATATCGGATTTTGCCGCCGGGTTGACAAGCGATAATAATTTCAGCCAGCATAAAGAAAAACTTATGGCTATCAACAATGCGCAATCGACTTCCCCTCAACGCCCTGCGGGCGTTCGAATCCTCCGCCCGCCACCTGAACTTCACCCGCGCCGGCCTGGAGCTGCGGGTGACCCAGGCCGCCATCAGCCAGCAGGTACGCATGCTGGAAGAACAGCTGGGCATCCAGCTGTTCCGCCGCCTGCCGCGCGGGCTCGATTTGACCGAAGAGGGTCAGGCGCTGCTGCCGGTGTTGAGCGACGCCTTCGACAGCATTGAGGCGGTGCTGCAGCAGTTCGAAGGCGGGCATTTCCACGAGGTGCTGACGGTGGCGGTGGTCGGCACCTTCGCCGTCGGCTGGCTGATGCCGAGGCTGGCGGCGTTCCGCACGGCGCACCCGTTTATCGATCTGCGGGTGCTAACCCACAACAATCTGGTCAATCTGTCGGCCGACGGTATGGATTTCGCCATCCGCTTCGGCGAAGGCCTCTGGCCCGCCACCTGCAATATTAAGCTGTTCGACGCGCCGC
The DNA here is from genome assembly GCF_008011855.1 of Serratia bockelmannii. GTDB lineage: Bacteria > Pseudomonadota > Gammaproteobacteria > Enterobacterales > Enterobacteriaceae > Serratia > Serratia bockelmannii. Next base: position 14,319 of record NZ_VOUX01000033.1, on the reverse strand, counting down.
TGACGGTGCTCTGCCCGCCGACGGTCGCCGCGCGCCTGAGCACGCCGCAGGATCTGCAGCACGAGCAGCTGATGCGCACCTACCGCAAGGATGAATGGGAGCGCTGGTTCACGGCGGCGCAGGTGACGCCGTGGCGGATCAACGGCCCGGTGTTCGACTCGTCAAGGCTGATGGTGGAAGGCGCGATCCAGTGCGATGGCGTGGCGCTGGCGCCGGTCAGCATGTTCCGCCGCGAACTGGCCGCCGGCGCGCTGCAAAGGCCGTTTGCCACCGAGGCCGCGCTCGGCGCCTATTGGCTGACCCATTTGAAGTCGCGGGATCTGACGCCGGCGATGAAAACCTTTATCGGTTGGATCCGCCGGGAGGCGGAAGAGGAGCAGCGGCGGGACTAGGCGGAGCCGCGCCGGATCAGCGTCGGCGGCAGAATGACGTTCTGCGCCGGCAGGTCGGCGTCACCGATACGCTGCAGCAGGCGCGCAGCGGCGCTGCGCCCCACTTCCCGCGCCGAGCTGGAGACGAAGGTCAGCGGCGGTTCGGTCAGCTCGGCCTCCGGCACGTCGCCGAAACCGATCAGCGCTACCTGCCGGCCGTAGTAGGCGTCGACCCCGTCCGAGCCGATGCTGCGGCCGCTGCGCGTCAGGCCAAAATAGGCGCCGAGCGCGACCGACGCCTTGTGGCAAACGATGGCGGTAATGTTCGGGTAGTGGCGCAGCAGCTGTTCCGCCGCTTCCGCCGCCTCACGCTGCCGGCAATCACACTCGACGATCCATTCGCTGCGAAACGGCAGGCCGTACTGTACCAGCGTGGCGCAAAATCCGCCCAGCCGCTCGGCGCGCGTCAATGAGTCGCTCTGGCCGCCGAGGTAAGCAATTTGGCTGTGGCCGCGTTTGATCAAAAATTCGGTGGCCAGCTTGGCGGCCTGCATATTGTCCGGCCGCACCACGTCCACGCCCTCGAGACCGCTGGAGCGCGCCACGCACACCAGCGGCACGCTCTGCTCGGCCGCCTTTTCCTTCAGGCCCGCCGCCGCGCGGATGCCGCCCGCCAGCACGATGCCGTCAACGCCCTGCGCCAGCAGCGCGTCAAACGCCCGCTGCAAGCCTTGGCCATCGCGCCCGCTCTGGGTTAAAAACAGCAGCTTGTCGTGCGCCTCCAGCGCCTCGCTCAGCCCGGCGGTCATTTCGGCATAGAAGGGTTCGCAGATGTCGCGCAGAATAAGGCCAATCACTCCGGACTCCGCGCCGCGCAGCGTCGCCGCCTGGCGATTGCGCACATAACCCAGCTGCTCTATCGCCTGATTGACCTTCTCGACGGTGGTCGGCGAAATGCGCCCCTTGCCGCTCAACACCAGGGAAACCGTGGTGACCGACACGCCCGCCTGCTGCGCCACATCGGTGATGGTGATTTTTTTGATGCTCATAGTCTCTGCGAACCCGTTCCTGGGCAACCCGCGCCGTAATGATCAAGGGTATACCGAATCCGTTAGCTCAGTAAAACGTTTTACTGCCTGCCGCATTGTCGCCAAAAACCGGGCGACAGATTTGTGATTGGCGGCGCATTTTTTCTAGGTAAAACGTTTTATCTTCTTTTTACCTAATCAGAAGTCCCCTTTTTGCTCGTCTTTTCGCCAGGAGAAGTCGGTTATGTCAGCAGCCAACAAACCCAAAATCACCCTCTGGGAGTTCTTCCAGAGCCTGGGCAAAACCTTCATGTTGCCAGTCGCCTTGCTCTCTTTCTGCGGCATCATGCTGGGGATCGGCAGCTCGCTGAGCAGCCGCGACGTGATCACCCTGATGCCGTTTATCGGCCACCCGATCTTCCAGCTGATCTTTACCTGGATGAGCAAGGTAGGCTCCTTCGCCTTCAGCTTCCTGCCGGTGATGTTCGCCATCGCCATTCCACTGGGCATGGCGCGTGAGAACAAAGGCGTCGCCGCTTTCTCCGGCTTCGTCGGCTTCGCCGTGCTGAATCTGGGCACCAACTTCTACCTGACCGCCGCCGGCGTGCTGCCCACCAGCGATCCGCTGGTGCTGAAAGCCAACAATATCCAGAACATTCTCGGCATTCAGTCGATCGATACCGGTATCCTCGGCGCGGTGATCGTCGGCATCATCGTCTATCGCCTGCATGAACGCTTCCACACCATCCGCCTGCCGGACGCACTGGCGTTCTTCGGCGGCACGCGCTTCGTACCGATCGTCACCACCGTGGTGCTGGGCCTGTGCGGCCTGGTGATCCCGCTGATCTGGCCGTGGTTCGCCGCCGGCATCACCGGGCTGGGCTGGGTGATCAACAGCGCCGGCGCCTTTGGCCCGATGCTGTTCGGCACCGGCGAACGCTTGCTGCTGCCGTTCGGCCTGCAGCACATTCTGGTGGCGCTAATCCGCTTTACCGAGGCGGGCGGTACCATGGAGGTGTGCGGCCACAGCGTCAGCGGTGCCCTGACCATCTTCCAGGCGCAGCTCTCCTGCCCAACCACCACCGGCTTCGCCGAGAGCGCCACCCGCTTCCTGTCGCAGGGTAAAATGCCGGCGTTTCTCGGCGGCCTGCCGGGCGCGGCGCTGGCGATGTACCACTGCGCCAAGCCGGAGAACCGTCATAAAATCAAAGGGCTGTTGATTTCCGGCGTGGTGGCCTGCGTGGTTGGTGGCACCACCGAACCGATCGAGTTCCTGTTCCTGTTCGTCGCGCCGTTCCTGTATCTGATCCACGCGCTGCTCACCGGGTTGGGCTTTACCGTGATGGCGCTGCTGGGCGTGACCATCGGCAACACCGACGGCAACATCATCGACTTCGTGGTGTTCGGCATTCTGCACGGCACCGCCACCAAGTGGTATCTGGTGCCGGTGGTGGCCGCCGTCTGGTTCGTCGGCTATTACGCCATTTTCCGCTTCGCCATCCAGCGTTTTAACATCAAAACGCCGGGCCGTGAGAGCGACAGCGCCGTCAGCCAAAGCGCGCCGAGCGGCGCGGTGGGCAAATCCGGCTACAACGTGCCGGCGATTCTGGCGGCGCTCGGCGGCCCGGGCAACATTATCACGCTGGACAACTGCATCACCCGCCTGCGCCTGTCGGTCAACGACATGAGTCAGGTGGACGACGCGGCGCTGAAGGCCCACCGCGCCATCGGCGTGGTGCATCTCAACGACCATAATCTGCAGGTGGTGATCGGTCCGCAGGTACAATCGGTGAAGGATGAATTAGACTCACTGATAGCCACGGCGCAACCTGCCGCGGCGCTGCAGGGAGCCACCCATGTTTGATTTCTCCACCCCGATCGACCGCCACGGCACCTGGTGCACCCAGTGGGACTATATCGCCGATCGTTTCGGCAGCGACGACCTGCTGCCGTTCACCATCTCCGATATGGATTTCGCCACCGCGCCGTGCATTCTCGAGGCGTTGCAGCAACGCCTGCAGCACGGCGTGCTGGGCTACAGCCGCTGGCAGCATGAGGATTTTCTCGGCGCGCTGCGCCACTGGTATCAGCAACGCTTCAACACCGCTATCGACACCGCAACGGCGGTGTACGGCCCTTCCGTTATCTACATGGCGGCGCAGCTGATCCGCCAATGGTCCATACCGGGCGACTATGTGGTGACCCATACCCCGGCCTATGACGCCTTCTACAAGGTGATCCTCGCCAACCAGCGCCAGCTGCTGGCCTGCCCGCTGCACAAGGCCGGCGACGACTGGCGCTGCGACATGGCGCATCTCGAAGCGTTGCTGGCGCGGCCGCAAACCAAGATCCTGCTGCTGTGCAGCCCGCATAACCCCACCGGCAAAGTGTGGCGCCGCGACGAGCTGCAGCAGATGGCCGAACTGTGCGAGCGCCATGACGTGCGCGTGATCAGCGATGAAATCCACATGGACATGGTCTGGGGTGAACACCGCCATACGCCGTGGAGCCAGGTGGCGAGCGGCGCCTGGGCCTTGCTGACCTCCGGCTCCAAGAGTTTCAACATTCCGGCACTGACCGGCGCCTACGGCTTTATCAGTGACGACGCCAGCCGCGAAGCCTATTTCCAGCAGCTCAAAGCCCGCGATGGCCTCTCCTCGCCGGCGGTGCTGGCGGTGGCGGCGCACGTGGCCGCCTACCGCCACGGCGAACCCTGGCTGGACGCCCTGCGCGACTACCTGCAGGATAATCTGACCTACGTCGCCGAGCGGCTGGAGCAGGCGTTTCCCGCGCTGGGCTGGCGCCCGCCGCAGGCCACCTACCTGGCCTGGATCGATCTGCGGCCGCTGGCCGTGGACGATCGGGCGCTGCAGCAGGTGCTGATCGAGCGTGAAAAGGTGGCGATCATGCCGGGCTTTACCTACGGCGAGGAAGGCCGCGGGTTCCTGCGTCTCAACGTCGGCTGCCCGCGCAGCAAGCTGGAGGCCGGCATGGACAAGCTGATCGCCGGATTGAGGTTGGTGCTGGACGAGCAATAACGCGAGGGGGCGAGCCTCTGCCCGCCCCGGCGTTACGCCTGAACAGACGGGATCTCCTCCAGATGATGATAAACCGTCAATCCCCACTCGTTGGCCAGCCGCACGTCGTTATCGGCCCCCGCAGACGCCCCTTCGATGCGATACACCGCCTGACACTGTGCAATCAGCCGATGCGCCACCGGGTAAAGAAACGCCTCGCTCACCGCATCGCCAACCTGAGTGGAACCTGCCGCCGCCGCCAAAGGCAGCGCCAGCCACTCGCCGATCACCGGCACGTGCCCCCGCTGGTAAACCGCCAGCGCGGCCTGTTCCAGGCGCGCCAGATTGGCGGCGATACGCTGCGGATCGCCATCGGTGCCGCTGCGATAAGGGCCGGCAATCAAGATTTGTTGTGCTTTCATCGTTCTTCCTCCAACGTCCGGTTCAAGGCGACAAACTGCAGCAGCATGATGGTCTTGGCATCAACGATCGTGCCCTGGCGAATCGCCTGCAGGGCTTGCGCCAGCGGCAGCTCGAGCACCTCCAGATCCTCCCCCTCAGCCGCCACCCCGCCGCCCTCGTTGATGCGATCGCCCGCCTGATATTCGCCGACGAAAAAGTGCAGCTTCTCGGTGACCGAGCCTGGGCTCATGTAGGCTTCGAACACCTTTTCCACGCTCTGCACGAAATAGCCGGTTTCTTCTTCCGCTTCGGCGCGAATGCGCGCCTCCGGCGACGCGTTGTCCAGCAACCCGGCGGCAGCCTCAATCAACATGCCGTCATGGCCGTTGACGAAGACCGGAAAACGGAACTGGCGCGTCAGAATCACCGTTTGCGCCTGCCGGTTGAACAGCAAAATGACCGCGCCATCACCGCGATCGTAGGTCTCGCGACTTTGCCGCTGCCAGACGCCGTCGCGCCGCAGAAAATCAAAGGTGGTTTTTTCAGCAGGTACCAGTCATCGGACAACACCCGGGTTTCGACAATGCGAACCCTGTCTTTGGTGGCTATCATCGGTTTACTCCGCCAGAGGAAGGAAATTGATACTATCGTGCAGTTTCGTGTATTATCAAGATATTTCGTGCAAACCAAATTTGAGAGGAACATGGCCATGTTGACCAGCCAGCGCAAGAAAATCATTCTGGAAAAACTGGCTCAGGACGGCCAGGTATTGGCCAAGCAGCTCAGCGAAATGTTCGGGCTGTCGGAAGATACTGTCCGGCGCGATTTGCGCGAACTGGACGCCGAGGGGTTGCTGCAGCGGGTGCATGGCGGCGCCCTGCCGGTTTCTTCCGCCATTGCCAGCTTTGCCGAACGCAATCAGTTGGAATCCGGCGCCAAACGCGCGATCGCCAAAGCAGCAGCTGCGCTGATCGCCCCCGGCCAGGTAGTGATTATCGACGGTGGCACCACCTCTGCAGAGCTGGTCAGGCAGTTGCCGCTCAACCTGAACGCCACCATCGTCACCCACAGCCCCAGCGTCGCCGTGGGCCTGGTCGATCACCCCACGGTCGAGGTGATTCTGATCGGTGGCCGGCTGTACAAGCATTCGATCGTCAGCGTCGGCGCCGCCGCGGTGGAAGCGATGTCGCATATTCGCGCCGATCTCTATTTTATGGGCGTGACCGGCGTGCACCCCACTGCGGGGCTGAGCACCGGCGATCTGGAGGAGGCTTACATCAAACGCGCGCTGGCGGCCCGCGCGGCGGAAACCGTGGTGCTGGCTTCCGCCGCCAAGCTTAACGCCGCCTCGCAGTATGCGATCGGTGACATTACGCTGGCGCACACCATCATCGTTGAGCGGGCTACCGATGACGCGCTGATCGCGCCGTTGCAGCAGGCGGGCGTCAGCGTGTTGAAAGCCTGATTCACGACGATAATGCGATATATCTCGCATTATTTGTGATTCACGTCACTTTTTTATGCAACGCGATGGCAAGTTTCATCCATTTGTTTTTATACTGTTCTGCACTTTACCTACGATAATTAGCGAGTGCCCAGCATGATCGATCCCCGCCTACCGCTTACCGACATTCACCGCCATCTCGACGGCAACATCCGCGCGCAGACCATTCTCGACCTCGGTCGCCAGTTCAATCTCGCCCTGCCGGCCAATGATTTGGAGAGCCTGCGCCCGCACGTGCAGATCACCCATGCCGAACCGGATCTGGTCAGCTTCCTGCAGAAACTGGACTGGGGCGTGGCGGTGCTGGGCGATCTGGACGCCTGCCGCCGGGTGGCTTACGAAAACGTCGAGGACGCCGCCAACGCCGGCCTGCACTACGCCGAGCTGCGTTTTTCCCCTTACTACATGGCGATGAAGCATCAGTTGCCGGTCGCCGGCGTGGTGGAAGCGGTGATCGACGGGATCCGCTCGGGCTGCCGCGATCGCGACATCGACATTCGCCTGATCGGCATCATGAGCCGCACCTTTGGCGAGGCTGCCTGTCTGCAAGAGCTGGAAGGATTGCTGGCGCACCGCGACGGCATTACCGCGCTGGACTTGGCGGGCGATGAGCTGGGCTTCCCCGGTAGCCTGTTCCTCAGCCACTTCAACCGCGCGCGCGACGCCGGCCTGCGCATCACCGTGCACGCGGGCGAAGCCGCCGGCCCGGAAAGCATCTGGCAGGCGATCCGCGAGCTGGGTGCCGAACGTATCGGCCACGGGGTGAAAGCGGTCGAAGATCCAGCGCTGATGGACTTCCTGGCGGAACACGGCATCGGCATCGAGTCCTGCCTGACCTCCAACATCCAGACCAGCACCGTGCCGTCGCTGGCGCAGCATCCGCTGGCCACTTTCCTGCGCCACGGCGTGCTGGCGTCGATCAACACCGACGATCCGGCGGTTCAGGGCATCGAGATCGAGCATGAATACCGCGTCGCCGCGCCGCAGGCCGGGCTGACGCCGGAAGAAATCCGCACCGCTCAGGAAAATGGCCTGAAGCTGGCTTTCCTCAGCGAACAGGAAAAACAGGCACTGCGCGCCAAAGTGCAGGGCTAAATCTCCCAAGGCGCCAAACGGCGCCTTCTTCTCATCCCCCGTTTTCTTCCGCCTGCTCGTCTTTATCGCTGTTTTCACCCCATCACTCTGTGGCAAGAGAGGAATTCCGTATGTCTGACAAACTACGCCGCATCGTGCTGACCGGCGGCCCGGGTTCGGGCAAAAGCACGCTCATCGACGTTCTTCATCGCCGTGGTTACCCGCACTCCTTGGAGGCGGGCCGGGCGATTATTCAGCATCAGGTGAATATTGGGGGTAATGCGCTACCGTGGGGCGATCGTCAGGCCTTCGCCGAGCGGATGCTCGATTGGGAACTGCATTCATGGCGCGAAGCGACGGGTGCAACATGTTGGTTCTTCGATCGCGGCCTGCCGGATATCGCCGGTTACCTGACGCTGTGCGGATTATCGATCCCCGCCCCCTTAACAGCGGCGATCGACGCCTTTCGCTATGCCGATACGGTGTTCATCACCCCGCCGTGGCAAGCGATCTATGCGCAGGACAGCGAGAGGAAACAGTCTTTCGCCGAAGCCGAGCAGACCTATCGGGCGATGGTGGCCATCTATCGCCGCTATGGCTATCGGCTGCAAGAGCTGCCGCGCGTTTCACCCGATGAGCGCGCCGACTTTCTGCTCGACGCGCTGAGCCACCGTTAGCGGCCTGCGGCCTATTTGGCCACCAGCGCCTCCGCCTCGGACCGCTGTTTAGCGGTTTTACGCGCATAGCGCTGCGCCAGCACCGCGCACACCATCAGTTGAACCTGGTGGAAAATCATCAGCGGCAGCACCATGGCGCCCACCGCCGCGGCCGGGAACAGCACGTTGGCCATCGGGATGCCGTTCGCCAGGCTCTTTTTCGAGCCGCAGAAGACGATGGTGATCTCATCGGCGGTGTTGAAGCCCAGCCAGCGCGCCGCGTAGGTGTTGATCACCAGCACCACCGTCAGCAGCACCAGCGACATCACCAGGATAGTCAGCAGCGACCAACCGTCGATACGGTGCCAAATCCCTTCCACCACCGCCGCGCTGAATGCGGTATACACCACCAGCAGGATCGATGAACGGTCGGTCAAGTTGATCAACTTGCGATGGCGATCGACCCACTTGCCGATCAATGGCCGCGCCAGGTGGCCGATCACGAACGGCACCATCAATTGCAAAATGATCGAACCGATGGCGTGCAGCACGTCGGTATTGCCGCCCTGAGTATGCATCAGCGCCCCCACCAGCAGCGGCGACAGGAACACGCCGAGAATGCTCGACGCCGAGGCGCTGCAAATCGCCGCCGCCACGTTACCGCCCGCCGCCGACGTAAAGGCGATGGCCGATTGCACCGTGGCCGGCAGCGCGCACAGGTAGAGGAAGCCGAGATAGACCGTCGGCGTCATGATGCCCGGCACCAGCAGGTTCATCGCCAGCCCGAGCAGCGGGAACAGCGCAAAGGTGCTGAGGAACACCAGCAGGTGCAGCTTCCAGTGACTCATGCCGGCGATGATCGCCTCACGCGACAGCTTGGCGCCGTGCATAAAGAACAGCAGCGCGATGGCGGCGGTGGTCAGGTGTTCAAAGAAGGTTTTCCAGATGCCTTCGCAGGGGAACAGCGAGGCGACGATCACCACAAAAATCAGAACCAGCAAAAATTTATCAATGCGCAAACGCTGCAACCAGGACATGAAACGGATTTCCTTGCACGTAAAGTCGTAAAAAGGCCCGACGTTGCGCCGGGCACAGAGGAATGAACGGGATCAGACCACCAGCAGCGCCTGCTGCAGCCGGGCCGATTCCAACCCCAGTTCGATCAATGCCATTACCGCGATGGCGTCGGCGGCCGGCACCGGATTTTCACCTATGCCGGCAATCGCGTCGCGCACCGCCGCGTAATAAGCCGGGTAATTGCCGGGAATATTGAGCAGCGGTTTCTCAGCCAGCAGATCGTCACGTGACAGCGTCACTACACCATCGCGCATGTCATAGCCCCAATCGGCCTGTGGCAGGCGCTCACCGGCCTTCAGTCGGTCTTCCTGCGGATCCAGACCGTATTTGACATAGCTGCCACGGGTGCCGTGCACCACGTAGCGCGGGCTCTCTGCCGCAGCCAGCATGCTGGCGTGCAGCACCACACGGCGATCGCCATAGCTCAGCAGCGCGTGGAAATAGTCCACCGCCTGCGCCCCCGGCCGCAGCTCACCCAGATCGACAAACAGCCGTTCGGGTTTGCCGAAGAGTTGCAGCGCCTGATCGAGCAGATGCGGCCCCAAATCGAACCAGATACCGCTGCCGACGCCGCCCTGTTCGCGCCAGCGCTGGCGCACCTGCGGCCGATAGCGATCGAAATGTGACTCGAAATACACCACCTCGCCCAGCGAACCGTCGTTTAACAGCGCTTTAAGGGTGAGGAAATCGCTGTCCCAGCGGCGGTTGTGGAACACCGACAGCAATAAACCACTCTGCTGCGCCTGCTGTTGCAGTGCCTGCGCTTGTGACAATGTCACGGTAAACGGTTTATCCACCACCACGTGCTTGCCGGCGGCCAACGCCTGCTGCGCCAGCGGGAAATGGGTATCGTTGGGGGTAGGAATGACGATCAGATCGAGGGCCGGATCGGCGAACAGCGCCTGCGCACCACCCACCACCGTCATCGACGGCCAGTCGGCGTGCACTTTGCCGGCATCGCTGCTGGAGACGGCGGCCAGCTCCAGCCCCGGTGTACCGGCAATCAGCGGCGCATGAAAGGTTTTGCCGGCGTAGCCGTAACCGACCAGCCCGACACGAATTTTCTCAGCCATGGGATTTCCTCTTGCTGGCTCACGACAGACCCTTTCGATTTGACACCATGCGGCCGGATGGAACAAGAAGTAAATGAGATGTTAATTCGAAGCGAGGCCGGCGTAGCCAAACGTGCGGCCCGGCGTCGCGATGCCGAGCTATCCGGTTGATAGAGATGACGAAGCCTATATTACCCGCTAAGCTATGCCGCCTGTGATCCCCGTTTCAATCAGGAAGCCTTTATGTCTCAAGCTGAATACACTCGTATCGGCGGTTGGTTGCTGGCCCCGCTGGCCTATCTGATCGTCACCCTGCTCAGCGCCAGCCTGATGCTGCTCCTGTACGCCATGGCGATCTTCATGCCCGAGTCGCGCGACTATCTGTTGACCAACGCCCAGGCATTTACCCTGCAATGGTACTTTTCGGTGCTGACCACGCTTTTGATGTGGGGCTTCACCCTGTGGCTGGTGTTTCTGTTTTGCCAGCGCTCGCAGCGCTTCCCCAAGCTGTTCTTGTTATGGCTGCTGATCACGGTAATTCTGGCGGTGAAAGCCTTCGCCTTCGCGCCGGTGCCGGATGAAGTGGCGGTGCGCAGCCTCGGCTGGCCGCTGCTGATGGCGGCGCTGCTGGTGCCTTACATCAAGCGTTCGCAGCGGGTCAAAGGGACCTTTACCGAACGTTAAAGGGAGTTGCAGCACGTTTTATTGGGTGATTTGTGTAAATTTTCACCAAAAAAGGCAATACCCCTGCGATTCATATGTTGTCGTCCGGCCGCCGATTCCCGATAATAGGCGGCTTTTATTTTTTTAGGCATCGCAATGACCGAATACCTGCTCCTGTTTGTCGGCACCGTACTGGTGAACAACTTCGTTCTGGTGAAGTTTCTTGGCCTGTGCCCGTTCCTCGGCGTTTCCAAGAAGCTGGAAAGCGCCATCGGCATGGGAATGGCCACCACCTTCGTTATGACGCTGGCCTCCGTCAGCGCCTGGGTGATCAACACCTTTATTCTGGTTCCGCTGGATCTGGTGTATCTGCGCACGCTCTCCTTCATTCTGGTGATCGCCGTCGTCGTTCAGTTCACCGAGATGGTGGTGCGCAAGACCAGCCCGGCACTCTACCGCCTGCTGGGCATCTTCCTGCCGCTGATCACCACCAACTGTGCGGTGCTGGGCGTAGCGTTGCTTAACGTCAACCTCGGCTATAACTTCCTGCAGTCCGCCGTTTACGGCTTCAGCGCCGCCGCCGGTTTCTCGCTGGTTATGGTGCTGTTCGCCGCCATTCGCGAACGTCTGGCGGTCGCCGACGTCCCAGCGCCGTTCCGCGGCTCCTCGATCGCGCTGATCACCGCCGGGCTGATGTCGCTGGCCTTTATGGGCTTTACCGGGCTGGTGAAATTCTAATGACTGCGTTGTGGATAGCTATCGCGGCTTTAAGCGCGCTCGGGCTGCTGTTCGGACTGGTGCTGGGTTACGCCGCGCGCCGTTTTGAGGTGGAAGAGGATCCGGTCGCCGAGCAGGTCGACGCAATCCTGCCGCAGAGCCAGTGCGGCCAGTGCGGCTACCCCGGCTGTCGCCCCTATGCCGAGGCAGTGGCCAACGGCGAGATGATCAACAAATGCGCGCCAGGCGGCGAACAGGTGATGCTGAAACTGGCGGAGCTGCTCAACGTAGAGCCGCAGCCGCTGGGTAGCGAAGCCGCCGCCGAGCCGGAGCGTAAGGTGGCCTATATCGACGAGGCCAACTGCATCGGTTGCACCAAGTGCATTCAGGCCTGCCCGGTGGACGCCATCGTCGGCGCCACCCGCGCCATGCATACCGTCATTACCGACCTCTGTACCGGCTGCGATCTGTGCGTCGCCCCTTGCCCTACCGACTGTATTGAAATGAGACCGGTCGCTACCACCACCGCCAACTGGAAGTGGGACATGAAGACGATCCCGGTGCAAGTGATCCACGTGGAGCAACATGCTTAATCTGTTCGCCGCCTTTAAAAAAGACCGGATCTGGGATTTCGACGGCGGGATCCATCCACCGGAAATGAAAACGCAGTCCAGCGGTACGCCGCTGCGTGTCGCTCCCCTGCCCAAGACCTTTATCATTCCGCTGCAGCAGCACCTGGGGCCGGAAGGCGAACTGTGCGTCAACGCCGGCGATCGGGTGTTGAAAGGCCAACCGCTGACCGTCGGCCGCGGCCGCACCGTGCCGGTGCATGCCCCGACCTCGGGCACCGTCAGCGCCATTACGCCGCACATCACCGCCCATCCGTCCGGGCTGACGGAGCTGTGCGTGATAATCGAGGCAGACGGGGAAGACCGCTGGTGCGAGCGCGATCCGGTGGCGGACTATCGTCAATCCCCTGTCGCGGAACTGATTCAACGTATTCATCAGGCCGGCATCGCCGGTTTGGGCGGCGCCGGTTTCCCGACCGCCAGCAAGCTGCAAGGCGGCATGAGCGGCGTGGAAACGCTGATCCTCAACGCCGCCGAGTGCGAGCCTTACATCACCGCCGACGACCGCCTAATGCAGGAAAATGCCGATCAGATCATTGAAGGCACGCAGATCCTGCAACACATTCTGCAGCCCAAGCTCACGCTGATCGGCATCGAAGACAACAAACCGGAGGCAATCGCGGCGCTGAAACAGGCGTTACGCGGCCAGTCCAGCATTGCGCTGCGCGTCATCCCGACCAAATACCCGTCCGGTGGCGCCAAGCAGCTGACCAAAATTTTGACCGGCAAGGAAGTGCCGCACGGCAAACACTCCTCCGCTATCGGCGTATTGATGCAAAACGTCGGCACCGCCTTCGCCATCAAGCGAGCGATCGTCAACGGCGAACCGCTGATTGAGCGCGTAGTGACCCTGACCGGCGAGGCGATCGAGCGCCCCGGTAACCTGTGGGCGCGCATCGGCACGCCTGTGCAGCACCTGCTTGACTTCACCGGTTTCCGCCCGCAGGCGCAGCAGATGGTGGTCATGGGCGGCCCGCTGATGGGCTTCACCCTGCCCGCGCTGAACGTGCCAATCGTCAAGATTAGCAACTGCATTCTGGCGCCGACGGTCGATGAAATGACGCCGCAGGAACCCGAGCAATCCTGCATCCGCTGCGGCCTGTGCGTGGACGCTTGCCCCGCCGGGCTGCTGCCGCAACAGCTGTACTGGTTCAGCCGCGGGCAGGAGCACGACAAGGCACGTAACCACAACCTGTTCGATTGCATCGAATGCGGCGCCTGCGCGTTCGTCTGCCCCAGCAACATTCCGCTGGTGCAGTACTACCGGCAGGAAAAGGCCGAAATCAAGGCTATCGATCTGGAGGCGGCGCGCACCGCCGAGGCCAAGGCCCGTTTCGAAGCCAAACAGGCCCGTCTGGAGCGCGAGAAACTGGCGCGCGAAGAGCGACATAAAAAGGCCGCCGTGAAACTGACCGACGACGATCAGGGCGCGGTGCAGGCCGCGCTGGCGCGCGTACGCAGCAAGAATGCCGAAGCGGCGGTTACGCCGGTCGACGGCCAGCAGCCGGACAACAGCGAGATGATCGCTGCCCGCGAAGCACGTAAAGCGCAGGCGCGCGAACGGCGTGCCCAGCTGGCTGCCGAGGTGGAAACGAAAGCACCGCCGGCGGCCTCCGGCGACGACGCGCGTAAAGCCGCCGTGGCCGCGGCGCTGGCCCGCGTGAAAGCGCGTAAAGAAGCGCCGGCCGCAGACAATACCGCCCCGGCCGCAACAGAGGACGATCCTCGGAAAGCGGCCGTTGCTGCCGCCTTGGCGCGCGTGAAGGCCAAAAAAGCGGAGCAACAATCTGACGCCCATGCAGCGGCGGAACCGGCTCCGGCAACCGCCGAGGAAGATCCGCGCAAGGCCGCGGTGGCAGCGGCTATCGCCCGCGCCAAAGCCAAAAAAGCCGCGCAGCAGGCCGATGCCCCTGCAGCGGCGGAACCGGCTCCGGCTGCCGCCGAGGAAGACCCGCGCAAAGCCGCGGTTGCCGCGGCACTGGCACGTGTAAAAGCCAAGAAAGCCGCGCAACAGGCGGATGCTCCTGCAGCGGCGGAACCGGCTCCGGCAATCGCCGAGGAAGATCCGCGCAAGGCCGCGGTGGCAGCGGCTATCGCCCGCGCCAAAGCCAAAAAAGCCGCGCAGCAGG
>NZ_VOUX01000030.1 GCF_008011855.1 Serratia bockelmannii | reverse complement strand
TCGCTTGCTAACTCGAGGTGGCGTATATTACGCTTTCCTCTTTCAGAGTCAACCCTAATTTTCAGGATTTTTTCTCTTTCTTCCCGGCCGCTGTGTGAAGTGAATCACTTGCGCCGTGTCGATGGAGGCGCATTATAGGGATCCGAGTTTTTTGCACAACCCCTTTTTTGATCTTTTCTTTCTGTTTGCACACTTTTCAGCCCTTCCGGGTGGATCTTGTGCGATCAGGGCCATTTTCCGCAGGATCCGGCGCTGAGATTGGTTGTAATTCCATCGTCAGAGTCTAGTATTGCCGGTAAATATGATCCCGAGGTGAGGCAGCACTATGTCCGATGCAGTACGTTCTTATCTTCAATACACCCCTAAACTCGGTCAGCGCGTCCTGATCGATCCTTCCAGCGTCGTCATCGGCGACGTCGATCTGGCGGATGACGTCAGTATCTGGCCGCTGGTCGCCATCCGCGGCGACGTCAATGCGGTAAAGATCGGCGCACGCAGCAATATTCAGGACGGCAGCGTACTGCACGTGACTCATCGCTCCGAACATAACCCTGACGGTTATCCCCTGCTGATTGGAGAAGACGTGACCGTGGGCCATAAAGCGATGCTGCACGGCTGCGCCATCGGCAACCGAGTGCTGGTCGGTATGGGATCGATCCTGTTGGACGGTGCAGTAATAGAAGACGACGTGATGATTGGCGCCGGCAGTTTAGTGGCGCCAGGCAAACGTCTGGCCAGCGGCTATCTCTATATGGGTAGCCCGGCACGCCAGATTCGGCCGTTAACCGCCGCCGAGTTGGAAGGGTTGCTTTATTCTTCGAACAACTATGTACGCTGGAAAGATGAATACCTGTCGGAAGACATCTGACAGCCCCCCGTTCCCTATAAAGAGAACGGGGCGGGATTTATGCCGCCAGTTCGCTGCGCAGCTGGCGCAATACCGGCTCGATCTCTGGCATTACGCCGTGCCAAAGCAGGAAGGCATGCGCCGCCTGCCCCACCAGCATACCCAGCCCATCGGCATATTCCGTTGCCCCCTGCTTCTGCGCCCAGGCTAGAAACGGCGTGACGCCCTGCTGATAAAACATGTCATAGCAACGGGTTTGCGCGTTAACTACGCCCGCAGGCAACGCCGGGATCTCCCCGCTGATGCCGGACGCCGTCGCATTGATCACCAGATCGAACGCTTGCTGATCACATTGATCCATCGGCGCCGCCGAGATCTCACCCAGATGCCGGAAAACGTCGGCCAGCTCCCGAGCTCGGCTGAAGGTACGGTTGGTGATTGTTAACCGGCAGCCGAAAGACAGCAGCGGCAGGATCACACCGCGCGCCGCACCGCCGGCGCCCACCAGCAGAATGCGATCCTGCGGCCGGATCAATTGCTGACGCTGCAGATCGGTCAGCAAACCGATGCCGTCGGTGTTATCCCCCAATAGATCGCCATTCGGCAACACCTTCAGAGTATTGACCGCACCAGCCATCGCTGCGCGCTCGCTCAGCTCAGAAGCGGCCGAATAAGCTCGCTCCTTGAAAGGCACCGTGACGTTCGCCCCCAGCCCTCCGGCATGGATAAACGCCTGCAGGCTGGTTTCAAAACCGTCCAGCGGCGCCAGCACTGTTCCATAAGGATGCTCAATGCCGGTCTGGGCAGCAAACAGCGCATGAATTCGCGGCGACTTGCTGTGGCCGATAGGGTTGCCAAATACCGCAAACTTCTCCATGCCTATTACCTCTAGCCCTGACGGATCTGTTCGCCGGTCAGAACATCTCTGATTTCGGAAGGATTAAGACGGCCGCCCACCTCGCCGGCCAATACCGGGAAAGCTTCGCCGAATTGCCGTGTAACCTCATCGGCACTGCGGCACGGCTCCAGCCCGCTGAGATTGGCGCTGGTCGACACCAGCGGCTTGCCGTACTGCCGGCACAGCAGCTGCACCAACGGATGATCGCTGACGCGCACCGCCAGCGAGCTGAAGCGCCCGGTCAACAAACGCGGCGTCTCCGGGCGAGCAGGCAACACCCAGGTTACCGGCCCAGGCCAGCTGGCAAACATCGTCGTGCGCTGCTGTTCGCTGAGCGCACTGTCGTCGATATAAGGTTTAAGCTGCGCATAGTCGGCGGCGATCAGAATCAGCCCCTTTTCCCACGGCCGCTGTTTCAGCGCCAGCAATGCATTGACCGCCTGTTCGCTGTCGGGATCGCAACCCAGGCCGAATACGGCTTCGGTAGGATAGGCAATCACCTGCTGTTGATGCAAAGCATCGATGATAGATAAAAGGTTCGGGCTTAATTCTGAGTTCATGATGTGATTATTCTGTAGTCGCGACGGGTTTTCCGCACAGCTTGCTGGCGCAGCACAGGACGGGCCCTTTTGCCGTGCGCTTTTCCATCAGCAGCGGATAATGGCAATAGGCGCATTCACCGGCGACAGGTTTAACATTGAGGGCGAACTGGCATTCCGGGTAACGATCGCAGGAATGAAAAACCTTGCCGTAACGCGACTTGCGCTGCAGCAGTTTGCCTTGGCCGCACTGCGGACAGGTAATGGCGGTTTCATCAGGCTTATCGATCACTTCAGTGTGATCGCATTGCGGATAATCGCTGCATCCGATAAACATGCCATAGCGCCCCTGGCGCAGCACCAACGTCGCCTGACACTTCGGGCACGGTTGCCCATCCAACACTTTGACGATATGCCCATCGGCCTGCGCTTTCAGCGGGCGAATATATTGGCATTCAGGATACTGGGAACAGCCGAGGAAGGGGCCGTGGCGACCGCTACGGATCACCAGCTCGGCCCCGCATTCCGGGCAGGGTTCATTTTGCCTGGCGGCAAAAATCGCGTTTTTTGTCATAACGTCTTCTATGCGCGTTATCGGCTCAATGCAGATAACCTTCGTTCACTTCAAACAACAGTTCTTCCATTTGCTGATAGGCGCTTTCATATCCGGGGATATTAAACAGCACCATCAACACGACCCATTTCAGATCTTCGAGATCGAATTCCGCATTATCCAAAGCCATAACGCGATCGATAACCATTTCACGGGTTTCGAGGTTCAATACCTGAATCTGTTCCAGGAACAGGAGAAAACCACGGCAGCCGGCGTCCAAACGCGCACCTTCCTCTTCGGTATAGATCCGCATTGCCAGCGGATCGGCATCCATAAAGTAAGGGGCATTTTGACCTTCTTGCAGGTCAGCCAACTTCTCAAGCCAATTCAACGCGTTATAGATATCATCCCGATGAAACCCCGCCTGAGCGAGATCATCGGTCAGTTGATCCTGATCGACGCGCATCTCTGGTTCATTGTGGATATAAGTTTCAAACAAGTACATGAGTACGTCGAACATGGCTTGCCCTCCTTATTCGGACATAGCCGCCGGGTACAGCTGCGATCCACCCTGCTAACTCCAGTTCGAGTAACTTGATTACCACCACTGGCACAGGTTGGCCGGCACGTTCAGCGACGACGTCAACAGGTGTCACCTCATCTCCTACGTTAGCCAACACATCGGCAAATGGCAATTCAACTTCAGCCTGCGACGCACAAATAGTTGTATTTTCGTTCAGTGACAGCCATTGAAGGCCGCTTCCCAGCAATTCGGCGATATCTTTCGGCCCGGTGACCAGATGCGCACCCTGCTGGATTAACCAATGCGTCCCCTCACTCATCGGGTTTCCCAATGGCCCAGGCAAGGCGAACACCTCACGCCCCTGCTCCAACGCATAGCGAGCCGTCACCAAGGTACCGCTGCGCAGCGAAGCCTCTATGACCAGAACGCCCAGGCTGAGCCCGCTGATAATACGGTTACGGCGAGGAAAATGGTCGGCCAGAGGCAAGTCGGTGACTAAATGATCTGAAATCACAGCGCCGCCCTGCTCGACTATCTGCTCCGCGAGCCGGCGGTGCCGGCGCGGATAGATATTGCCCAGCCCGCTACCCAACACCGCAATCGTGCAGCCACCGGCCGCCAGCGCCGCACGATGGCAAATACCGTCGATGCCGATAGCCAGACCGCTGGTGATGGTGAAGCCGCAACGCGCCAATTCCTCGGCAAAATGGTTAGCCCAACGTTCGCCGTAGTGGCTGAACTGCCGGCTGCCAACCATGGCGAGCTGCGGGTGCAACAACGCCTGAGGATCGCCCTCGATCAGCAAAAATAGCGGCGCATCGTCGATCTGGGCCAGGCGTTCGGGATAGCCGGCCGCCCCATAGTTCAGCATACGGTGCGCCGGCAGCTCCAACCAACGCAGGCTGGCCGACAGATAACCGGGATCCAACTGGTTGAACTGCGTCTGCTGCCGTTCGTTCAATCCCAGCTCATGCAGCACGCGGCGAGGCTCGCAACCCATTTGCGATAGCTGCTGCACGATCCGGCTGGCCACGACGGTCTGTAGCCCCGTTACCCCTCGCATCCGTAAAGCGATCTCTTCCGGCCGCATCGTCTGTTCCCTCAGCAAAAACGGTGGTATTACCAATCTGAGCAATTGGTGCACAATGCTGTCAATCAGGTCGGGAAATGTCTAGAATAGAGGTTAAACCTCGTTCATTACTCGGATACAGATCTAAAGATATATGTCAGTCTTGCAGGTATTACATTTCCCAGACGAGCGTCTGCGCAAAGTCGCAGCGCCGGTAAAAGAAGTCAATGCAGATATCCAGCGCATCGTGGATGATATGTTTGAAACCATGTACGCAGAGGAAGGCATTGGCTTGGCTGCGACTCAGGTGGATATCCATCAGCGCATTATCGTGATCGACGTCTCCGAGAATCGCGATCAGCGCCTGGTGCTGATCAACCCGGAGCTGCTGGAAAAAAGCGGCGAAACCGGCATCGAGGAAGGCTGTCTTTCCATTCCCGAGCAGCGTGCGTTAGTGCCGCGCGCCGCGCAGGTGAAGATCCGCGCACTGGATCGTGAAGGCAAACCTTTCGAACTGGAAGCGGACGACCTGTTGGCGATCTGCATCCAGCACGAGATGGATCACCTGATGGGCAAACTGTTCGTCGATTACCTGTCGCCGCTCAAGCGTCAGCGCATTCGTCAGAAACTGGAAAAAATGGCCAAGCTTCAAGCCCGCGCCTAACCGATCAGGAAATCAACGTGTCTGACTCTTTACGGATTATTTTCGCCGGAACACCAGACTTCGCAGCGCGTCATCTTGACGCGCTGTTGTCATCTGAGCACCAGATTGTCGGCGTTTTTACCCAGCCCGACCGCCCGGCAGGCCGCGGCAACAAGCTGACGCCCAGCCCGGTCAAAGTGCTGGCCGAGCAGCACCAACTGCCGGTATTTCAGCCCAAATCGCTGCGTCCCGAAGAGAACCAGCGCCTGGTGGCCGATCTCAACGCCGACGTGATGGTGGTAGTGGCCTACGGGCTGATCCTGCCGCAGGCGGTGCTGGATATGCCGCGTCTCGGTTGCATCAACGTACATGGCTCGCTGCTGCCTCGCTGGCGCGGCGCGGCGCCGATCCAGCGTTCGCTCTGGGCCGGTGACAGCGAAACCGGCGTGACCATCATGCAGATGGACGTCGGTCTCGATACCGGTGACATGATGCACAAGATTGCTTGCCCGATTGAGAGCAGCGATACCAGCGCCAGTCTCTACGACAAGCTGGCACAGCTCGGCCCGCAGGGCATGTTGACTACGCTGCACCAAATGGCAGACGGCAGCGCCACCCGCGAAGTTCAGGATGAAGCGCTGGTCACCTACGCCGAGAAACTGAGCAAAGAAGAAGCTCGTCTGGACTGGACACTGTCCGCCGCACAGCTGGAGCGCTGCATCCGCGCCTTCAACCCTTGGCCGGTCAGCTATTTCACCATCGACGATCAACCGGTGAAAGTGTGGCAGGCCAGCGTACTGGCGCAAAGCGCCAACGCGGAGCCAGGCACCGTTGTCCATGCCGACAAGCACGGTATTCAGGTGGCGACTGCCGACGGTATCCTCAACCTGATCCAACTGCAGCCCGCCGGCAAGAAACCGATGTTGGCGCAAGACCTATTAAATTCACGTCGTGAATGGTTTACCCCGGGTAACCGGCTGTAAGTCACCCCACAGCCCGGCCGTTCATCGTCGGGCCGTTATTTTCTTAATGCCGATCGTTATCAGCTTCAGCCTATGAAAAATAATTACAATCTCCGCAGCATCGCTGCCAAAGCCATCGGCCAGGTACTGGATCAAGGGCAGTCGCTAAGCACTGTCCTGCCGGCACTGCAAACCTCCATCAGCGATAAAGACCGCGGGTTGCTGCAGGAACTGTGCTTCGGCACGTTACGTGTACTGCCGCAGCTTGAATGGTGTATTCAACAATTGATGGCCAAGCCGCTGACCGGCAAGCAGCGTACGCTGCACTATTTGCTGATGGTCGGCTTGTATCAGCTGTTGTATACCCGTATCCCGGCGCACGCCGTGCTGGCAGAAACCGTGGAAGGCGCGGTAGCGCTGAAACGCCCGCAGTTGAAAGGCCTGATTAACGGTGTCTTGCGGCAGTTCCAGCGCCAGCAGGAAGAGCTGCTACAGCGCGCTGTCAACAACGACAGCCGCTATCTGCACCCGAGCTGGTTGCTGAAACGCATTCAACAAGCTTATCCCGCCAACTGGGAACAGATCGTCGACGCCAATAACCAGAAGCCACCAATGTGGCTGCGCGTCAACCGCCTGCATCACAGCCGCGAAGCTTACCTGCAGCTGTTGACCGACACCGGCATCGCCGCGGAGCCTCATGCAGACTATGCCGACGCAGTGCGGTTGCTGGCGCCTTGCGCCGTGGCCGATCTGCCTGGGTTCGCCGACGGCTGGGTCACCGTGCAAGATGCCTCAGCCCAGGGCTGTGTCGATCTGTTGGATCCGCAAGACGGCGAACAGATCCTCGATTTGTGCGCCGCTCCTGGCGGCAAAACCACGCATATTCTGGAAGCGGCGCCGAAAGCGCACGTCATGGCCGTCGATATCGACGAACAGCGTCTGGCACGGGTGAAGGAAAACCTGCAGCGCCTGCGTTTGCACGCAGAAGTTAAGCTGGGCGATGGCCGCACTCCGCAACAATGGTGCGGTGACAAACAGTTCGACCGTATCCTGTTGGACGCGCCTTGTTCCGCTACCGGCGTGATCCGCCGTCACCCCGACATCAAATGGCTGCGCCGCGATCGCGACATCGCCGAACTCGCCGCGCTTCAGGCCGAGATCCTGGAAGCCGTCTGGCCGCATCTGAAATCGGGCGGCGTGATGGTTTACGCCACCTGCTCTATCCTGCCGGATGAAAACAGCAGCCAGATCGCCGCGTTCTTGCAGCGCCACGCCGATGCCAAGCTGGTTGAAACCGGCGATGCGCAGCGGCCAGGACGGCAGAATATTCCGCATCCCGAGGACGGCGATGGCTTCTTTTACGCTAAGCTGATTAAAATGTAATTCTTCAGGGCGTGCTCGCGCGCCCTGAGTCTTTCAGTGTGAAGCAGAGAACACGATGAAAATAATTATTCTTGGTGCCGGTCAGGTTGGCGGGACGCTGGCGGAAAACCTGGTGGGTGAAAACAACGACATCACCGTCGTCGATACCGATTCCGGCCGGTTACGTCAGCTGCAGGATAAATTCGATCTTCGGGTGGTTCAGGGGCATGGTTCCCACCCTCGAGTGCTGCGCGAAGCCGGCGCAGAAGACGCCGACATGCTGGTTGCCGTCACCAACTCTGACGAAACCAACATGATCGCCTGCCAGATCGCCTATTCTCTGTTTAATACTCCCAACCGTATCGCCCGCATCCGCGCGCCGGAATACATCCGCGAGTCGGAGAAACTGTTCCTGCCGGAAGCGGTGCCAATCGACCATCTGATTTCGCCGGAGCAGCTGGTCATTGACTATATCTACAAGCTGATTGAGTACCCCGGGGCCCTGCAGGTGGTCAACTTCGCAGAAGGCAAGGTCAGCATCGCCGCGGTTAAAGCCTATTACGGCGGCCCGCTGGTCGGCAATGCGCTCTCTTCAATGCGCGAACACATGCCGCATATTGACACCCGCGTCGCCGCTATTTTCCGCCAGGATCGGCCGATCCGTCCGCAAGGCTCGACCATTATCGAAGCCGGTGATGAAGTGTTCTTCGTCGCCGCCTCACAGCACATCCGCGCGGTGATGAGCGAACTGCAGCGGCTGGAAAAACCGTATAAGCGCATCATGATCGTCGGCGGCGGCAACGTCGGCGCCGGCCTGGCCGCCAAACTAGAAAAAGACTACAACGTCAAACTGATCGAGCGGAATCAGCAACGCGCCGCCGAACTCGCCGAACAGCTGCACGATACCATCGTGTTCTACGGCGATGCCTCCGATCAGGAACTGCTGGCCGAAGAGCACGTCGAGCAGGTGGATGTTTTCATCGCCATCACCAACGACGATGAGGCCAACATCATGTCCGCCATGCTGGCTAAGCGCATGGGCGCCAAGAAGGTAATGGTATTGATCCAGCGCCGCGCCTATGTCGATCTGGTGCAGGGCAGCGTGATTGATATCGCCATTTCGCCGCAGCAGGCGACCATCTCCGCCCTGTTGGGGCACGTGCGCAAAGCGGATATCGTCAGCGTTTCGTCGCTGCGCCGCGGCGTGGCGGAAGCGATCGAGGCGATTGCCCACGGCGATGAAAGCACGTCCAAAGTGGTCGGCCGCATCGTCGAAGATATCAAGTTGCCACCGGGGACGACCATCGGTGCGATCGTGCGTGGCGACGACGTGATCATTGCCAACGGCAACAGCAAAATCGAACAGGGCGATCACGTCATCATGTTTATTACCGACAAGAAATTCGTGCCTGACGTTGAACGCTTGTTCCAACCGAGCCCGTTCTTCTTGTAGAACGAATTTATTTGGCTATGGTCTATAATCGCGTGGTTGTTCTCTGCCTTGGGAGGAGATAAAACTTCTCTCCTTTTGTGGCAAAGGGAAATTGCTTTGTTAAACTTGAGTTATTAATTCTGCAAGGGGTGCGTTCTATGAGTATGTTGAAAGAGTTTCGCGAATTTGCCATGCGTGGCAACGTGGTCGATCTGGCCGTCGGTGTGATTATCGGTGCCGCATTCGGCAAGATCGTTTCGTCCTTCGTGGCTGATATCATCATGCCACCGCTGGGCTTACTGATCGGCGGCGTCGACTTTAAACAGTTCCATCTGGTATTACGTGAAGCTCAGGGCGCCGTACCGGCGGTGGTAATGAACTACGGTTCATTCATCCAAACCGTATTCGACTTCGTGATTGTCGCCTTCGCCATCTTCCTGGCGATTAAATTGATGAACAAAATGCGCCGCAAACAAGAAGAAGTGCCCGCAGCGCCGCCGGCACCTACCGCAGAAGAGAAACTGCTGACGGAAATCCGTGATTTGCTGAGCCAGCAACAGCAGCCAAAACTGTAAGACAGCGTTTGGTTATGCCAATAAAAAGCCACCTGATGAAGGTGGCTTTTTTAATACTTAAAACCAGAAGGCCAGTGGTAAATTATCGCTTGATACTTTACCACTGGCCTCCCAGTTACCGCCTTTGTTGTGTTTTTCTTTACGCCGATAGCTGCCTTTACCTTTCACATTCTTTTCTACCCGCTGACGGAATAGAGGATCATGCAGCAGCGCCTCAATGGCGTTATCTTGAATCTGGCCTTTGGTGTGACGATATTTCGTCATGATAATGCTCCTGTAAAATATGAGGGATAAAACGGGGCGATAATACTGCCGGCGATATAAAAATTAAAGTGCCGTCAGCAACCTTTTTTGCCTTTGTCATCGCTGGCGCCCTGTTCCAAAGCTTCCAGGATCGAACAATAATTGCTGGTATGGGCAGTGCCACAGCAGGCGTCGCTCAGCCGCTTCAACGATTCACGCATACGCGTCAGCTCAGCCAACTTACTTTCCACTTCGCTCAGGCGCGCATCAACGATCGACTTTGACTCCTGGCAGGTATGATGCTCAGGATCGACGCGGATCGACAGCAGCTCAGCGATCGTTTCCAGAGTAAATCCCAACTGCTTAGCATAGCGAATAAAGCGCAGCCGTTGAAGATCCTGCTCGGTGTAGAGTCGATAACCGCCCTCGGTGCGGACATTGTGATCCATCATGCCCTGCTTTTCATAGTAACGCACGGTATCAGGCGTTACTTCGGCAAGCTTGGCCAACTGACCTATCTTGAACATTACTGCTCCTCTCGGGTGAACTTGCCATCCAGTGCGCATTGATATTCACCATGCAAGAAATCCGTGCTTATCCCAGCCTGACGCAATCGATGTTCCAACAGCAACATGCGCTTGCTGAGATCGACATAGTCTGGATGCTCACTGTTGATCCCTTGCAGTAAGCGAGCAACAGTTAGCGCCTCTTTGCGATCTTCCAGTTCCGGTGGCAAGTAACCGGCATTTTTCAGCAGACGGTAACCGGCGCGCAGTTCAGCCGGCACCGCGCTATCGTCTTCCAGCGCTAATGGTTGTCCCTGGCCGGGCAAATTGTCGAACTCGCCTTTATCTTGGGCATCAAGGATATGACGTTCCGCCCATTGATCGAGCAACCCCATGGCAAACAGCCTCGGTTAGCCTAATGATTAAGCCTTAGCATAGCGGATAGGGGCGAGGATCTTAAGCACAGCGGGGGAATTGCGCACATTTGGCTGGATTTGGACGTAAAAAAACCGGGCAAGCCCGGTTTTTTTACGCGTCTACAGATTACTCTGCAGTTGCCACTTCTGCTTGAGACTCAGCACGATCAACCAGCTCGATGTATGCCATCGGCGCGTTGTCGCCTGCGCGGAAGCCACACTTCAGAATGCGAGTGTAACCACCGGCACGGCTCGCGAAACGCGGGCCCAGCTCGTTAAACAGTTTTGCCACGATCTCGTTATCACGAGTACGGGCGAATGCCAGACGACGATTAGCTACGCTGTCGGTCTTGGCAAGAGTAATCAGCGGCTCAACAACGCGACGCAGCTCTTTTGCTTTTGGCAGGGTCGTCTTGATGATCTCATGACGAACCAAAGAGCCGGCCATGTTACGGAACATAGCCTGGCGATGGCTGCTGTTACGGTTCAGTTGACGACCACTCTTACGATGGCGCATGACCTTATCCTTCTCAGTAAAACCTTAACCTGTGATCCGGTTACTCGTCAGCAATGCTTGCCGGCGGCCAGTTTTCCAGGCGCATGCCCAGAGACAGACCACGTGAGGCCAGCACGTCTTTAATCTCGGTAAGAGATTTTTTACCCAGGTTTGGCGTTTTCAGCAACTCAACCTCGGTACGCTGTACCAGATCACCGATGTAGTGGATAGCTTCTGCCTTGAGGCAGTTAGCAGAGCGGACAGTCAATTCCAGATCGTCAACAGGGCGCAGCAAGATCGGATCGAACTCTGGTTTCTCTTCTTTAACTTCCGGCTGACGTACATCACGCAGGTCAACGAAAGCTTCAAGTTGTTCAGCCAGAATGGTGGCCGCACGGCGGATCGCCTCTTCAGGATCGATCGTGCCATTGGTCTCCATCTCGATGACCAGCTTATCCAAGTCAGTACGCTGTTCTACACGCGCAGCTTCAACATTGTAGGCGATACGCTCTACAGGGCTGTAGCAGGCGTCAACCAACAGACGACCGATTGGGCGCTCATCTTCTTCCGAATGAATTCGGGCAGAAGCCGGCACATAACCGCGACCGCGCTGAACTTTGATACGCATGCTGATAGCCGCGTTCTCATCAGTCAGGTGGCAAATCACGTGCTGAGGCTTGACGATTTCGACATCACCATCATGGGTGATGTCGGCAGCGGTCACAGGGCCAATGCCAGATTTATTCAGGGTAAGAATAACTTCGTCTTTGCCTTGAACTCTCACCGCCAGCCCTTTCAGGTTGAGCAGGATCTCCAGGATATCTTCCTGTACGCCTTCTTTGGTGCTGTACTCATGCAGTACACCATCAATCTCAACCTCGGTCACCGCGCAACCCGGCATAGATGAAAGCAGAATACGGCGCAGTGCGTTGCCAAGAGTATGGCCAAAGCCACGCTCTAAAGGCTCAAGGGTCACCTTGGCGTGCGTCGAACTGACTTGCTCGATATCTACCAGGCGCGGTTTTAGAAACTCTGTCACAGAACCCTGCATTGTGTCCTCTCTTTGGTACTAAGCTTTACTTGGAGTAAAGCTCGACGATCAGGTGTTCGTTAATGTCCGCAGACAGATCGGTACGTTCAGGCATACGCTTGAACACGCCTTCCATCTTAGCAGCATCAACTTCCAGCCAAGTCGGCTTTTCACGCTGCTCAGCCAGCTCCAGAGAAGCTTTAACACGAGACTGCTTTTTAGCTTTCTCGCGGATGCTGACTACGTCATTCGGAGATACCTGATAAGAAGCGATGTTAACAACGTGACCGTTTACCATAACTGCTTTGTGGCTAACCAGCTGACGTGACTCTGCACGAGTAGCGCCGAAGCCCATACGGTAAACAACGTTGTCCAGACGACCTTCCAGCAGCTGCAACAGGTTTTCACCGGTGTTGCCCTTCAGGCGGGTTGCTTCTTTGTAATAGTTACGGAATTGACGCTCCAGAATGCCGTACATACGGCGAACTTTCTGCTTCTCACGCAACTGAACACCGTAATCAGACAGACGCGGTTTACGCGCACCGTGCTGACCAGGTGCTTGTTCAATTTTACACTTGGAATCGATCGCGCGAACGCCAGACTTAAGGAACAGGTCTGTGCCCTCACGACGGCTCAGCTTGAGCTTAGGACCCAAATATCTTGCCATTTTCTTTCTCCAACAATCCTAAAAGCTGCGTTACACGCGGCGCTTTTTCGGCGGACGACAACCGTTATGAGGGATCGGAGTCACATCAGTAATATTAGTGATGCGGAAACCAGCCGCGTTCAGAGCGCGGATAGTAGACTCACGACCAGGACCAGGTCCTTTAACCATAACTTCCAGGTTCTTGATACCGTATTCTTTTACTGCGTCGGCACAACGTTCTGCTGCAACCTGTGCTGCGAACGGAGTGGACTTACGAGAACCACGGAAACCGGAACCACCGGCTGTTGCCCAACCCAAAGCATTACCCTGACGATCAGTGATGGTAACGATGGTGTTGTTGAAAGAAGCATGGATATGAGCCACGCCGTCAGAGACTTGCTTTCTTACACGCTTACGTGTACGAACAGGTGCCTTTGCCATTATTCAATAACCCCGATTATTTCTTGATCGGCTTGCGCGGACCCTTACGGGTACGAGCGTTGGTCTTGGTGCGCTGACCGCGTACCGGCAGACCACGACGATGACGCAAACCACGATAGCAACCAAGGTCCATAAGACGCTTGATGCTCAGGGTAATTTCACGACGCAAATCACCCTCAACGGTGTATTTGGCAACTGCATCACGAAGCTTTTCGATTTGCTCTTCAGACAGCTCACTGATCTTAACATTTTCAGCAATACCCGTGGATGCACAGATAGCCTGTGAACGGGTTTTACCGATACCGAAGATCGACGTTAAGGCGATAACGGTATGTTTATGATCAGGAATGTTAATGCCTGCTATACGGGCCACTATGCACTCCTACTATTTTATACAGCAACACCATTCTGAAAAGCCCGTTTTCAGGATACTCAAATAATGTTGCAGTGCGACATACAAAAGATTGGCTGGCTAATCTAGCCAGCTCAACCCAACTTTGCAAGAAAAATATGCGAGATAATCAGCCTTGACGCTGTTTATGCTTCGGCTCGGCGCTGCAAATCACACGAACGACACCGTTACGCTTAACGATTTTGCAGTTACGACATAATTTCTTGACGGAAGCACGAACTTTCATTTTTACTCTCCGTAACTTCTCAAACGAATCTGACTAGCGGTTATAGCCTTTCAGATTTGCTTTCTTCAATGCAGACTCGTACTGACTTGACATCATCAGAGTTTGCACTTGAGCCATAAAGTCCATGATGACGACAACCACGATCAGTAGCGAGGTACCACCAAAGTAGAATGGTACTTTCATTGCATCACGCATGAACTCCGGGATCAGGCAGATGAAAGTAATGTACATCGCGCCCACCAGGGTTAAACGCGTCATTACTTTATCGATATACTTCGCCGTTTGCTCTCCCGGACGAATTCCTGGTACGAAGGCACCGGACTTCTTCAGGTTATCTGCTGTCTCACGCGGGTTGAAAACCAACGCCGTGTAGAAGAAACAGAAGAAGATGATTGCAGACGCATAGAGTAACACATAAAGCGGTTGCCCTGGCTGCAAATACAGCGAAATCGTAGTCAGCCAGTTCCAACCGGTACCGCCCCCAAACCATGATGCAATCGTGGCCGGGAACAGAATAATGCTGGAAGCGAAAATCGCCGGGATAACACCCGCCATGTTCACTTTCAACGGTAAATGTGTACTCTGTGCTGCATAAACACGACGACCTTGTTGACGCTTCGCATAGTTAACGACGATACGACGTTGACCACGCTCGATGAAAACAACGAAGAAGGTTACTGCAAACACCAATACTGCAACCAACAGCAGCAGGAGGAAGTGCAGGTCGCCTTGCCGCGCTTGCTCGATAGTATGGGCCACTGCCGGCGGGAGCCCCGCTACAATACCCGCGAAGATAATGATCGAGATACCGTTGCCGATACCGCGCTCAGTAATCTGCTCACCCAGCCACATCAGGAACATTGTCCCGGTTACCAGGCTCACAACCGCAGTAAAGTAGAATGCAAAGCCTGGATTTAACACCAGGCCCTGCATACCAGGCATATTCGGCAGACCGGTAGCAATACCAATCGACTGGAATATGGCCAATACCAGCGTACCGTAACGGGTGTACTGGCTAATCTTACGACGACCAGCCTCCCCTTCTTTCTTGATTTCCGCCAACGCTGGATGAACCACCGTCAGCAGCTGGATAATGATCGATGCCGAGATATACGGCATGATCCCCAGAGCAAAGATAGAAGCACGGCTGAGGGCACCACCAGAGAACATGTTAAACATTTCAATGATAGTGCCTCTCTGCTGCTCAAGCAATTTGGCAAGCACAGTGGCATCGATACCAGGAATCGGAATGAAAGAGCCGATGCGGAAGACAATCAGCGCGCCGATGACAAACAAAAGTCTGCGCTTCAGCTCGCCGAGCCCGCCTTTAGCACTTTGAAAATCTAATCCTGGTTGCTTAGCCATCTGCTACTTATTCCTCAATTTTACCGCCAGCAGCCTCGATAGCAGCACGAGCGCCTTTGGTGACACGCAGACCACGCAGGGTTACCGGACGAGCGACTTCGCCAGAAAGTACAACTTTCGCGAATTCGATCTGGACACCAACTACGTTAGCGGCTTTCAGCGCGTTCAGGTCGATAACATCGCCTTCAACCAGAGCCAGTTCAGACAGACGAACTTCTGCCGTGATCATCGCTTTGCGTGAAGTGAAGCCGAATTTCGGCAGACGACGGTACAGAGGCATCTGACCACCTTCAAAACCACGACGTACGCCACCGCCAGAACGAGACTTCTGACCTTTGTGACCACGGCCGCCGGTTTTACCCAGGCCAGAACCAATACCACGACCTACACGCTTAGGCGCATGCTTGGCACCTTCAGCCGGAGACAGAGTATTTAAACGCATCTGTTACTCCTCAACTTTAACCATGTAGGAAACCAGGTTGACCATACCGCGAACAGCAGGAGTATCCTCGCGCTCTACGGTGTGACCAATACGACGCAGACCCAGACCGAGCAGAGTAGCTTTATGCTTCGGCAGACGGCCAATTGAGCTGCGAGTTTGTGTAACTTTAATAGTCTTAGCCATGGTCAATTACCCCAGAATGTCGGCAACGGATTTACCACGCTTAGCAGCGACCATTTCAGGAGACTTCATATTCGCCAGAGCGTCGATAGTTGCACGAACCACGTTGATCGGGTTGGTGGAACCATAAGCTTTAGCCAATACGTTGTGCACCCCAGCAACTTCGAGAACGGCGCGCATTGCACCACCCGCGATGATACCGGTACCTTCATGAGCAGGCTGCATGAACACGCGAGAACCCGTGTGAGCGCCCTTAACAGGGTGCTGCAGGGTGCCGCTGTTCAGCGCGACGTTCATCATGTTGCGACGGGCTTTTTCCATCGCTTTCTGGATCGCTGCTGGAACTTCGCGTGCTTTGCCGTAGCCAAAACCAACGCGACCGTTACCATCACCAACTACAGTCAGTGCGGTAAAGCTGAAAATACGGCCACCTTTTACGGTTTTAGATACGCGGTTTACCGCGATCAGCTTTTCCTGCAGTTCGCCAGCTTGTTTTTCGATGTGAGCCATCTTAAACCTCTTCCTTAGAACTGAAGGCCAGCTTCACGGGCAGCATCTGCCAGTGCCTGGACTCGACCATGATATTGGAAACCGGAACGGTCAAAGGATACTTTCGCAATCCCTTTTTCCAACGCGCGCTCAGCCAGAGCTTTACCTACGGCTGCTGCTGCGTCTTTGTTACCGGAATACTTCAGTTGCTCCGCGATAGCTTTTTCTAAAGTAGAAGCGGCTACCAGTACTTCAGAACCGTTTGGAGCAATCACCTGTGCGTAAATATGACGCGGGGTACGATGTACCACCAGGCGGGTTGCACCCAGCTCTTGGAGCTTGCGGCGTGCGCGGGTCGCACGACGGATACGAGCAGATTTCTTATCCATAGTGTTACCTTACTTCTTCTTAGCCTCTTTGGTACGCACGACTTCGTCGGCGTAACGAACACCTTTGCCTTTGTAAGGCTCAGGACGACGGTAAGCGCGCAGATCTGCTGCTACCTGGCCAATAACCTGCTTATCAGCGCCTTTCAGCACGATTTCAGTTTGGCTTGGGCATTCAGCAGTGATACCTGCCGGCAGCTGGTGATCGATAGGGTGAGAGAAGCCCAGGGCCAAATTCACCACGTTGCCTTTAACGGCAGCACGATAACCAACACCTACCAGTTGAAGCTTTTTGGTGAAGCCTTCGGTAACACCAACAACCATTGCGTTCAGCAGAGCGCGCGTGGTACCCGCTTGAGCCCATGCGTTAGCAAAACCTTCGCGCGGAGCGAAAGTCAGTGCGTTAGCTTCTTGCTTCACTTCAACGGCGTCGTGGATAGTACGAGTCAACTCGCCGTTTTTACCCTTAATCGAAATAACCTGACCGTTGAGTTTTACCTCTACGCCGGCAGGAATGACGACGGGTGCTTTTGCAACACGAGACATTCTTTCCTCCCGAATTAAGCTACGTAGCAGATAATCTCGCCACCAAGACCAGCCTGGCGAGCTGCACGATCGGTCATAACACCTTTAGAGGTAGAAACAACAGCGATACCCAAACCGGCCATAACTTTTGGCAGCTCATCTTTTTTCTTGTAGATGCGCAGACCTGGACGGCTGATACGTTGAATGCTTTCTACCACAGCTTTGCCCTGGAAGTACTTCAGTACCAGTTCCAGAACAGGCTTGGCGTCGCCTTCGATTTTGAAATCTTCAATAAAACCTTCTTCCTTCAGCACGTTGGCAATTGCCACTTTCAGCTTGGAGGAAGGCATGGTGACCGCAACTTTGTTCGCGGCTTGACCGTTACGGATACGGGTCAGCATATCCGCGATCGGATCTTGCATGCTCATCTGTCTTTACTCCCGTGATTCAATTGGTAATTACCAGCTAGCCTTTTTCAAGCCTGGTACTTCACCGCGCATAGCGGCTTCACGAAGCTTAATACGGCTCAACCCGAATTTGCCCACATAACCATGTGGACGGCCAGTTTGGCGGCAGCGTTTACGCTGACGAGACGGGCTGGAATCACGCGGCAGAGTTTGCAGCTTGAGAACGGCATTCCAACGATCTTCATCGGATGCGTTCACATCAGAGATAATAGCTTTCAGTTCAGCGCGTTTTGCAAAGAACTTGTCAGCTAATTTCACGCGCTTGACTTCGCGTGCTTTCATTGATTGCTTAGCCATCAGTAACCCTGCCTTACTTGCGGAACGGGAAGTTAAAAGCAGCCAGCAGCGCGCGGCCTTCATCATCAGATTTCGCAGTAGTGGTAATGGTAATATCCAAACCACGAACGCGATCGACTTTGTCGTAGTCGATTTCTGGGAAGATGATTTGCTCACGCACGCCCATGCTGTAGTTGCCACGGCCATCGAATGACTTGGCGGACAGGCCACGGAAGTCACGGATACGTGGAACAGCAATGGAGATCAGACGCTCAAAGAACTCCCACATGCGTTCGCCACGCAGAGTTACTTTACAGCCGATCGGATAGCCCTGACGGATTTTGAAGCCTGCAACAGATTTGCGGGCTTTGGTGATCAACGGTTTTTGACCGGAGATAGCTGCCAGGTCCGCTGCGGCGTTATCCAGCAGTTTCTTGTCAGCAATCGCTTCACCAACACCCATGTTCAGGGTGATCTTCTCGACCCGAGGGACTTGCATGACAGAGTTGTAATCAAACTGAGACATCAGTTGTTTGACTACCTCGTCTTTGTAGTAATCATGCAGTTTCGCCATCGTATTACTCCAAATTACTTGATAGTTTCGCTGTTAGACTTGAAGAAACGGACTTTTTTGCCGTCTTCGAATCTAAAGCCTACACGGTCAGCCTTGCCGGTAGCCGCGTTGAAGATAGCAATGTTAGAAACCTGAATTGCAGCTTCTTTTTCAACAATGCCGCCTGGTTGGTTCAGAGCCGGAACCGGCTTCTGGTGTTTCTTAACCAGGTTGATGCCTTCAACAATGACCTTGCCAGCAGACAGGACATTTTTTACTTTACCGCGCTTACCTTTGTCTTTCCCGGTAATCACGATAACTTCGTCATCACGACGGATCTTCGCTGCCATGTTCGCTCCTTAGAGTACTTCTGGTGCCAGAGAGATAATTTTCATGAACTTCTCATTACGCAGTTCACGAGTTACCGGCCCAAAAATACGCGTACCGATAGGCTGCTCGCTGTTATTGTTCAAAATAACGCATGCATTGCCATCGAAGCGAATGACAGAACCGTCCGGGCGACGTACACCCTTCTTGGTGCGCACCACTACCGCCTTCAGAACATCGCCTTTCTTCACCTTACCGCGAGGAATTGCTTCCTTGATGGTAATTTTGATGATGTCGCCGACGCCTGCGTAGCGACGGTGCGAGCCACCTAGAACCTTGATACACATTACGCGACGTGCACCGGAGTTGTCGGCGACGTTCAGCATAGTCTGTTCTTGGATCATTTTAGTGCTCCGCTAATGTCAACTACTACTTTAAAGACCCAAGTAAAAATTAGGCCGTTGAAAAGCCCCATAACCGAGGGCGCAGCATTATAACACCGCTTACTTGGTATGGGTAGAAAAAATAAACGGCTCATTTTCTGAGCCGTTTATTAAGTGAGAGCCAGCTACTCTATTACAGAATCGCTTTCTCTACAACGCGAACCAACGTCCAGGACTTAGTCTTGGACAGTGGGCGGCATTCGCGGATTTCCACCACGTCGCCGGTACCACATTCGTTGTTCTCGTCATGTACGTGCAGCTTGGTCGTACGTTTGATGAATTTCCCGTAGATCGGGTGCTTCACAGTACGTTCGATAGCAACAACGATGGATTTCTCCATTTTATCGCTAACAACACGACCCTGCAGGGTACGGATAACTTCAGTCATTTACACACCCGCCTTTTGAGTCAGTAAAGTCTTAACGCGTGCGACGTCACGACGCACTTGTTTCAACAGGTGAGTTTGTTGCAGCTGGCCACTGGCCGCCTGCATGCGCAAGTTGAATTGCTCACGCAGCAGGTTGAGCAGCTCGGCATTCAGCTCTTCAACGCTTTTTTCACGCAGCTCTTGTGCTTTCATTACATCACCGTCTTAGTTACAAAGGTGGTTTTGATCGGCAGTTTCGCTGCTGCCAGTTTGAATGCCTCGCGGGCAACCTCTTCTGGCACGCCGTCCATTTCGTACAGGACCTTACCAGGCTGGATCAGGGCAACCCAATACTCCACGTTACCCTTACCTTTACCCATACGCACTTCCAGCGGCTTCTCGGTGATCGGTTTGTCCGGGAATACACGGATCCAGATCTTGCCTTGACGCTTAACTGCACGAGTCATTGCACGACGAGCTGCTTCGATTTGACGAGCAGTCAGACGGCCACGGCCAACAGCTTTCAGACCGAAAGTGCCGAAGCTAACATCCGTACCTTGCGCCAGACCACGGTTGCGGCCCTTGTGCACCTTACGGAATTTTGTACGCTTTGGTTGTAACATCAGCGACTCTCCTTACTTGCGGCCTTTACGCTGCTGCTTTTTAGGTTGAGCAGCCGGTTCCGGTTGTTCAACTGCAGCCATACCACCCAGGATCTCACCTTTGAAGATCCATACCTTAACGCCGATTACACCATAAGTGGTGTGCGCTTCAGATGTGTTGTAGTCGATGTCCGCACGCAGAGTGTGCAATGGAACACGACCTTCGCGGTACCATTCGGTACGTGCGATTTCAGCGCCGCCAAGACGGCCGCTTACTTCAACTTTGATACCTTTAGCGCCAAGACGCATTGCGTTCTGTACTGCACGCTTCATAGCACGACGGAACATAACGCGACGTTCCAGCTGAGAAGTGATGCTGTCAGCAACCAATTTAGCGTCGAGTTCCGGTTTACGGACTTCGGCGATGTTGATCTGTGCAGGAACGCCAGCGATGTCCGCTACGACCTTGCGCAGTTTTTCGACGTCTTCACCTTTCTTGCCGATAACGATGCCTGGGCGAGCAGTGTGAATGGTCACACGGATGCTCTTCGCAGGACGCTCGATAACGATGCGAGAAACGGAAGCTTTCGACAGTTCCTTAGTCAGGAATTGACGAACTTTAAAGTCGCTGTCCAGGTTGTCAGCGAATTCTTTGGTATTCGCATACCAAGTAGAGTTCCAAGGTTTGACAATACCCAGGCGAATACCATTAGGATGTACTTTCTGACCCATTGCTAGTCTCCAGAGTCTCAGCGATCGGACACAACCACAGTAATGTGGCTGGTGCGCTTCAGGATGCGATCTGCACGACCTTTCGCACGCGGCATAATGCGCTTCATGCTTGGGCCTTCGTCTACGAAGATTTTCGTAACTTTCAGATCATCGATGTCAGCGCCATCGTTGTGTTCTGCGTTAGCAATGGCAGACTCCAGCACTTTCTTAACCAGACCAGCAGCTTTCTTGTTGGTGTAGGTCAGAGTTTCCAGAGCTTGCGACACTTTCTTACCGCGAATCAGGTCAGCAACAAGGCGAACCTTCTGAGCAGAAGAACGAGCGTGGCGATGTTTAGCGATAGTTTCCATCTCTTCCTCCTACCTTAGCGCTTTTTAGCTTTTTTATCAGCCGCATGGCCGCGATAAGTACGAGTCGGCGCGAATTCACCCAGTTTGTGACCGACCATTTCATCGGAAACGAACACTGGTACGTGCTGACGACCATTATGGACAGCGATGGTCAAACCGATCATGTTAGGAAAGATCGTTGAACGACGGGACCAAGTGCGCAAAGGCTTCTTGTCACCGCTTTCCACCGCTTTCTCTACCTTCTTCAGCAAGTGCAGGTCAATAAAAGGACCTTTCTTGAGAGAACGTGGCATGGCTTATCCTCTAATTATTTTTTGCTACGGCGACGTACGATGAACTTATCAGTACGCTTGTTGCTACGGGTCTTCTTACCTTTGGTCTGAACGCCCCACGGAGTTACCGGGTGCTTACCAAAGTTACGACCTTCACCACCACCGTGCGGGTGATCTACCGGGTTCATCGCCGTACCGCGAACGGTAGGACGAACACCACGCCAACGTGCAGCACCTGCTTTACCCAGAACGCGAAGCATGTGTTCAGCGTTACCGACTTCACCCAGGGTGGCGCGGCAATCAGCTGGAACTTTACGCATTTCGCCAGAGCGCAGACGCAGAGTTACGTAGGAACCATCACGAGCAACGATCTGAACGTAGGCACCAGCGGAGCGAGCCATCTGGCCGCCTTTACCTGGTTTCATTTCTACGTTGTGAACCGTTGAACCAACTGGAATGTTGCGCATCGGCAGGGTGTTGCCCGCTTTGATTGCAGCATCAACGCCAGATTGAATCTGGTCACCAGCTTTCAGGCCTTTCGGCGCCAGGATGTAACGGCGTTCGCCGTCTTTGTACAGAACCAGCGCGATGTTCGCGGAACGGTTCGGATCGTACTCCAGACGCTCAACCACAGCAGGGATACCGTCTTTGTTGCGCTTGAAGTCAACCAGACGATAATGTTGCTTGTGGCCACCACCGATATGACGGGTGGTGATACGGCCATTGTTGTTACGACCACCGCTTTTGCTCAGTTTTTCCAGCAGCGGGGCATAAGGTTTACCCTTGTGCAGCTCAGGGTTAACCACTTTAACAACGTGGCGACGACCCGGAGATGTAGGTTTACATTTAACAATTGCCATTGTTCTTACTCCTCCGACTTACTCTGCGCCGCCGATGAAGTCCAGATTCTGGCCTTCTTTCAGGGTGACGTAAGCTTTTTTCCAGTCGCTACGACGACCAACACGCTGACCGTGACGCTTCACTTTCCCTTTAACTACCAGGGTGTTCACGTCTTCGACTTCGACTTCAAACAGTTTCTGCACTGCAGCTTTGATTTCTGCTTTGGTCGCGTCTTTGGCAACTTTGAGAACGATGGTGTTGCTTTTTTCCATCGCAGCGGATGCTTTTTCAGATACGTGCGGTGCACGCAGCACTTTCAGCAAACGTTCTTCACGGATCATGCCAGCATCTCCTCAACTTGCTTCACAGCATCAGCAGTCATAACCACTTTGTCGAAGGCGATCAGGCTAACCGGATCGATACCTGCTACATCGCGCACGTCAACCTTGTACAGGTTGCGAGCTGCCAGGAACAGATTCTCATCCAGTTCACCGGTCACGATCAGCACGTCTTCCAGAGCCATATCTTTCAGTTTCTGTGCCAGCAGCTTAGTTTTAGGCGCTTCTACAGAGAACTTCTCGACAACGATCAGACGATCTTGACGTACCAGCTCGGACAGGATGCTTTTCAGCGCGCCGCGGTACATCTTTTTGTTTACTTTCTGACTGTGGTCCTGTGGCTTAGCAGCAAAGGTCACGCCGCCTGAACGCCAGATCGGGCTCTTTACAGAACCTGAACGCGCACGGCCGGTGCCTTTCTGACGCCATGGCTTTTTGCCGGAACCAGTTACTTCAGCACGGGTCTTCTGAGCACGGGTACCTTGACGGGCACCTGCTGCATAAGCAACAACAACCTGGTGTACCAGCGCTTCGTTGAAATCACGACCGAAGGTAGTTTCGGAAACAGTCAGCGCGCTTTGCGCGTCTTTCAATACTAATTCCATTGCTATCCCCTTACGCCTTCACAGCTGGTTTAACGATCAGGTTGCCACCGGTTGCGCCCGGTACAGCACCCTTAACCAGCAGCAGGTTGCGCTCAGCGTCAACACGTACTACGTCCAGGCTCTGAACGGTTACGCGCTCATCACCCAGGTGGCCAGCCATTTTCTTGCCTTTGAACACTTTGCCCGGAGTCTGGTTCTGACCGATAGAACCCGGAACGCGGTGAGACAAGGAGTTACCGTGGGTAGCGTCTTGGGTACGGAAGTTCCAGCGCTTAACAGTGCCAGCAAAACCTTTACCTTTAGAAGTACCGGTAACATCGACTTTTTTAACGTCAGCGAAGATTTCTACGCTAATTTCCTGACCTGCAGCGAACTCTTGACCTTCTTCAAGGCGGAATTCCCACAGACCACGGCCAGCTTCAACGCCAGCTTTAGCGAAATGGCCCGCTTCCGGCTTGGTTACACGGTTAGCTTTTTTGCTACCAGTGGTAACCTGAACGGCACGGTAACCGTCGGTGTCCAGGCTTTTAACCTGAGTCACGCGGTTCGCTTCAATTTCAATTACGGTTACTGGGATAGAAACGCCATCTTCAGTGAAGATACGGGTCATACCCACTTTTTTACCGACTAAACCAATCATTGTTTCAACCTCTCAATCGCTCAATGACCTGATTAACCCAGGCTGATCTGCACGTCTACACCGGCAGCCAGATCCAGACGCATCAGAGCATCAACGGTTTTCTCGGTTGGCTCAACGATGTCAACCAGACGCTTGTGAGTGCGAATCTCGTACTGATCGCGCGCGTCTTTGTTGACGTGCGGAGAGATCAGAACGGTAAAGCGCTCTTTGCGAGTTGGCAGCGGGATCGGACCACGGACTTGCGCACCAGTGCGCTTTGCAGTCTCGACGATTTCCGCGGTTGATTGATCGATCAGACGATGATCAAACGCTTTCAGGCGGATACGGATTCTTTGGTTCTGCATGAGACCAGAGCTCCAATTATTTATAAACGTAAATAATTACTCCTCACACCCATTTCGATTGATGGGGGAGTGTAATCGTCAACATATAACCCCCATATCGGGAGTATTGTTCGAAAGGCAAAAAAGGCCTGCCAATCGACTGATTCGCTAAAATCAGGCTTACCAAGATTAGGTAAGCCCGCGCATTATACGCAAAATGGCCCAGGAAGCAAGCCGCAGTTGGAAATATGCTCAGGAAATCGTCATTTT
The DNA here is from genome assembly GCF_008011855.1 of Serratia bockelmannii. Lineage (GTDB taxonomy): Bacteria > Pseudomonadota > Gammaproteobacteria > Enterobacterales > Enterobacteriaceae > Serratia > Serratia bockelmannii. Next base: position 1,038 of record NZ_VOUX01000030.1, on the reverse strand, counting down.
TGCGCGTTCAGTGTCAGTTTGCGGGTTAGCACGGTGAGCAGGGAATGAATTATGCTTAGGGTGGGTTGAGCTCTCCCCTGCCCCGCCGTGAAAACGGCCGCCGGCAGGAGAGGCAATGGCGAATAGGCTGAAGGCTTTACTCTTTGCGCTCCAAAATCTGGGCCTGGGCATAGTTTTGAATACCGAGGCGAGCGATGAGGTCCAGCTCGGTTTCCAGCCAGTCGATATGCTCTTCTTCATCGGCCAGGATATCGATCATCAAATCGCGGCTGACATAATCGTGAATAGAATCGGCATAGGCGATACCTTCACGCAGGTTCTTGGCACCAGCCAGCTCCAGAGCCAGATCGGAACGCAGCATCTCTTCAATATCTTCGCCGATGTTCAGCTTGCCGAGATCTTGCAGGTTAGGAAGCCCTTCCAGGAACAGGATACGCTCGATGTAGCGATCGGCATGTTTCATTTCGTCGATCGACTCGTGGTATTCCTTGTCGTTGAGGCGCATTAAGCCCCAATTCTTGAACATGCGGGCGTGCAGGAAATATTGATTGATGGCAACCAGCTCGTTGCCGAGCAGCTTGTTGAGGTGAGCAATGATCTTTTTATCGCCTTTCATAGATAACTCCTCCTGGCCAGTTCTAAAAGTGTAGAACCTGTAAGCCAAGAGTCAAAAATAACCTCACCCTTTGTTAGGCAACTTCATGCATTGGGATGATAGTTCCGCGTTCCTCCACCATAATCTGTCTTGCCTGACGAATGCACTTTCCACAATCGGTACCAATCGGCACAAGTTCACGCAGCTGCTTCATGGTATGGGGATTGTGCTGACGCACCGCATTACGGATCGCTTTGTCAGTCACCGCATTACACAGACATACATACATAGAGAGACTCACTTCTTAACCAATGCATTGAGTCTAAATAGGAATGGTTTTTATTTCAATTAAGATTTGAGCAAATTTGACTAGTCCTGATATAGGTTGACACTTTTCAACCGGATAACGCCCGATGAACCTCATCGGGCGTTTTGTATTTCAG
>NZ_VOUX01000029.1 GCF_008011855.1 Serratia bockelmannii | reverse complement strand
CTGAAATACAAAACGCCCGATGAGGTTCATCGGGCGCTATCAGGCTGAAAAGTGTCAACCTATATCAGGACTAGTCAGTCATGTCATCAGAAGTGGGTGTTGATGCTCATGTAGTAGGTACGGCCCGGTTCGTTGTAGGTGGCCGCGCCCGCGCCGGCGATGTTGATCGCGCCGGTAATCGGGTCGCCCACGTTCTGCGCGTTGCCGGCGCGGAACTGGCGTTTGTCGAACAGGTTGTCGATGCCGGCGGTGACGCTGACGTTTTTGGTCAGGTCATAGGTCGCGCTGGCGCCGACGACGGCATAAGGGCTGACCTCGCGGGTTTCGCCGCCGGTGGCCGGTTTACCCTGGTAGTTGTACTTCTTCGGCTTCTGACGGCCGTACCAGGTCAGGGTGGACTGCATCGACAGATCCTGCGTAGCCTGCCAGCTGAGGGTCGAGTTGACGGTGAACTTCGGGATCACCGACAGGTAATCGCCGGTGGTCTTGTTCTTGTTCTCGATCATGTAGGTGGCGTTGTTGCTCCAGGTGACGGTCTCGCTGACCGGCACGTTCAACGAGCCTTCCAGCCCTTGTACGACCGCTTTCGGTACGTTCTCCCACTGATAGACCGCCGTGCCGGTACTGCTGGTGGCGATGCGCGAGTTACCCGCTTCAATCTTGTTGTGGTAATCGTTGCGGAAGTAGGTCACGCCGGCCAGCCAGCCTTCGTTATGGAACTCCAGCCCGATCTCTTTGTTGACGCTGGTTTCCGCCTTCAGATCGTCGTTACCGAGCAGGTAGCAGCCGTTTCTGACATCGCTGCCCGCACACCCTTGGCCTTTGCTGTACAGCAGGTAGTTGCCGTTGGTCTGGTACAGGGTCGGCGCCTTGTAAGAACGGGCGATGCCCATTTTCAGCGTGAAGTAGTCGCCCAGTTCCTGCGACAGGTTCAGCGCCGGGCTCCAGTTGTTGCCGGATTCTGAATGCAGATCGTAACGCAGACCCGGCGTCAGCATGGTGGTGTCGGTCAGCTCGATGTTGTCTTCGGCGAACAGCGAGAAGATATGCGCGGAAGCGTAAGGGCTGCGCGTGCCGTTGCCCATGCCGGGAATAGTGCCGCCCATCAGCGTTTGGCTGGTGGACGTGCCGTCTTTCATCCGCTGTTGGGTCCACTCGGTACCCAGCGTGGCGGTCTGTGAAACGCCCAGCTCAAACGGCACGCTGACTTCGCTGTGCGCCAGGAAGTCGTCCAGCTTGGTGGTGCCGAAACCGGTATTTTTGGTGTCGAAGATGCCTTCGGTGCCGCCGGCCAAGCCCTCGTTCAGGCGGGTGTTGCGGGTGCGCTCGAACTGCACGTAGTTGTTGGTGCTCACGCCGTTGTCCCAGGCGCCGCGGTGGGTCAGGCCGAAGGTTTCACGGTAGATGCGGTTGGTCTCTTTGCCGTAGTTGCTCTGCACCAGGGCATTGGTGTTGGTGTTCTGGGTATCGCCAGAATACAGGTTGCCCTGGCGGCCGTAGGCGTACTCGAACTCCAACGACTGCAGATGGGCGAAGTCCCAGTGCAGCAAGGCGTCGATGTTTTTATCGACCACCCCTTCACGCCCGGCGGGCAGGCTGTTGGCGTAGGCGCCTACGCGTTCGGACTTGTGTGATTCGTTAATGTCCCAGGCGTCGGCCTGCGTTTTGCTGTAGCCGCCGAACAGGCGGAAGCTCAGGGAGTCGCTCAGCGGGCCGGACAGGCTGAAGTCGGTGCGCTTGGTGGCGCCTTCCTGCTTGTGCTGCGGCACGTTGAAGTAGCCGTTCAGCGAGCCGTGCAGCGCATCACCGGCCTTCTTGGTGATGATGTTGACCACGCCGCCCGCGGCGCCGTTGCCGTAGCGCGCTGCGGCAGGGCCGCGCAGTACTTCGATGCGCTCGATCATTTCTGGCGGCACCCAGGCGGTATCGCCGCGCGAGTCGCGCTCGCCGCGCCAGCCCTGACGCACCGAGTTGCGGCTGGAGGCCGGTTTGCCGTCGATCAGAATCAGGGTGTTTTCCGGGCCCATGCCGCGGATATCGATCTGGCGATTGTTGCCGCGCTGGCCGCTGGTGGAGTTGCCGGTCAGGTTAACCCCGGGCATGGTGCGGATCAGTTCGCTGATGTCGCGCGCCGGCGGGCGTTTTTTGATCTCGTCGGCGGTGATGGTGGACACCCCCGGCGCCTGCAGGTTCTGCCGGGCGGCGGTCACGACGATGGTGTCTTCGCCGCGCGGCTTTTTATCCGCTGCGCCGCTGTTTTCTTCCGTGGTGGGGGTGTCGGTCTGCTGCGCGGCGTTGGCGAACGCGGACGCGCCCAATCCCAAGCCGATAAGAGTGGCTAAAGAATAACGTGATAGCTTGCTTTTCATTTGAGTGTCCTACCTTGCTGCCATCCCTCGCCGAACGGGGGGGAAGGGCGGTTGTAGTTTTTGTGTAGTCGGAAATAGAAAATCGGCTGCGGCAAGGGATGCCATTGATGTATCCCCGATCCCTGTCCGTTGCGCGCAATACCAGCACGATCTCCAAGCCTTACACACTATTGCAAATGCAAATTATTATCAATAGTATTTGGCGTACAGTGCGTTCGGGCGGTGGCCGGCGATAGGGAAAAGTCGACGTTCCCGGTGCCGCCAACTACAAAATGGGTAGGCGTTGTGAATACAGAACTACAGTCAGAAAGCAGCAGATTATTGGCCAGCAGCAATGCGGGCAGTCCAGGGTGGTGGTTGACGGTGGCACGGCGCGGTACGCCATGGGTAGAACCGGCGGGTAACGGCCGCTGGCGAACCACCTTTTTCTGGCGCGATCCTCAGGGATGCGAATTGACCTCCGCCTACCGTCGCGTGTGGATTAACATTAACTGCTTGACCGACCATCACCAGCCGAATCCGCCGCAAAGCCTGCAGCGTTTGGCCGGTACCGACGTGTGGTACTGGCAGACCGAGCTGAGCGGCGCCTGGCGCGGCAGCTACTGCTTTATCCCCTGTTTTGACGAGCGGCCGCCGGCGTTCAGCGGCGACGATGCGCACGCCAACATGCACAACCTGCGCCACTGGTGGCACCAGGTGTTTGCCAGCGCCACCCCCGATCTGCTCAACCCTTATCGCTCCTGGCAAAGCGCCAGCGGCCACAGCGTCTCCGGCCTGCACATGCCGGATGCGCCGCCGCAGCCGGTATGGCGCTCGTTCGACGAATATGAGATCGCCAGCGGGCGCTGCACGCCGCCGCTGCCGGCGCGTTTGCAGCGCCATACCTGGCAGAGCGAGCGCCTGGGCAACAGCCGCGACGTCTGGATCTACACCACCGGCGACAGCAAGCCGGCCGAGCGCCCGCTCGCGATCCTGCTCGACGGCCAGTTCTGGGCGAAGCAGATGCCGGTTTGGGAGCCGCTGATGCAGCTGACCCGCGAAGGGGCATTGCCGGAAGCGGTGTATGTGCTGATCGACATCATCGATCTGCCGCATCGGTCGCGCGAACTGACCTGCAAGGACGACTTCTGGCTGGCGGTGCAGGAAGAACTGATGCCACAGCTGGCCGACTGGGCGCCGCACAGCGACAAACCGGCTGACACGGTGGTGGCGGGGCAAAGCTTTGGCGGCCTGGCCTCCCTGTATGCCGGGCTGCGCTGGCCGCAGCGCTTCGGCGCGGTGATCACCCAGTCCGGTTCCTACTGGTGGCCGCGGCGCGACATGCTGCAGCTGCCGAGCATTCCCGACGACGCCTGCTGGTTGCTGCAACAGGTAGAACGGCACGGCTTGGGCAATCACGGCGCGCTGAAGGTATTTATGGAAGCCGGTTCGCAGGAAAAACTGGTGCATCGGGTCAGCGGTGAAATGGCGGCACGCCTGAGCGACGCCGGCCATCGGGTGCACTACCGGGTGGTGGAAGGCGGGCACGACGCGCTGTGTTGGCGCAGCGGCCTGACCGATGGGCTGCAGGCGGTCTGGGCTTCCGCTTTCGCCACCGCTTACCCGGCATCGGCGACGGCACGAGGAACACATGATGGAAAGCCTGAATCCGTTCGATGATCAACAGCAGCGCAGCCTGGTGCTGCGCAACGTACAACAACAATACAGTTTGTGGCCGGATTTCCGCGCCATTCCGTCCGAGTGGACGATCGTCTTTGGCCCGGCGGCGCACACCGCGTGCGCCGAATGGCTGGAACAGCATTGGCAAGACATTCTGCCGGTCGCAGCACGCGAGGCGTGACCGGCGCCAGGTAATCACGGGAGCAATAAGCAGTGTCACACACCCCTAACTCTCTCAGCGGCCCGGCGCTTGCGGGCGAATGGCCGTTGGTCGCGGCGCAACCCGGCATTTGGGTCGCCGATCAAATCTCCCCGCATCGCAATGCCTACGCGGTCGCACATGCCATCGAACTCAACGGCCCTGTTGCCGTGGAGCCTCTGCTGCAGGCCATCATCCAGGGCCTGAACGAGGTGGACATGCTGCGCCTGCGTTTTGCGGAACGCGACGGCGTGCCGGTGCAATGGCTAGACGACGCGCTGGCGGTGCACGAGCCGGAACTTGTCGATCTGACGACGTCGCCGGACCCTGAAGCCGCCGCGCGTGCGCTGATGGACATCGATCTGGCGAGCGATCTGCGCGCCGGCAGCGGCGCACCGCTGTATCGCCATGTGGTGATGCGCCTGGCGGACGATCGCTGGTTCTGGTATCAGCGCTATCACCATCTGCTGGTGGACGGTTTCAGCTTCACCGCCATCGCTCGCCGTGTGGCGGCGATTTATACCCACCTTTGCCGCGGCGACGCGCTAGAGCCGACGCCATTTACGGCGTTCAGCGACGTGGTGGCGGAATACCAGGCTTACCGGCAGGCGCCGGCCTGGCAACGCGACGCCGATTTCTGGCTCGAAAAAGCGCGGCAGTTGCCGCCGCCGGCCACGCTCTGCCCGCAGCCGCTGGCTGGGCAAACGCCCACGCCGCGCATCCATCGATTGGAACAGCGCTGCGATCCGCAGGCCTTCGCCGAACTGGTGCAGTGTGGCGCACAGCAGAAGCTGAACGCCGCCGATATGGCGGTGGCGCTGGTGGCGCTGTGGGTATCGCGCCTGAGCGGCCAACCGAGCTTCAGCGCCGGTTTTATCTTTATGCGCCGCACCGGATCGGCCGCCCTGTGCGCTGCCGGCCCGGTGATCAACGTGTTGCCGATGGAGATGCACCTCGAGCCGCAGGCCACGCTGTATGAGGCTGCCACCCGCATCAGCCGCGAGCTGAAAACGGTGCGCCGCCATCAGCGCTACGACGCCGAACAGGTGCAGCGCGATCTGGGCCGCATCGGCGACGGCGAACCGCTGTACGGCACGGTCTTCAACTTCAAAATGTTCGATTACCAGCTGGATTTCGCCGGTATCGAAGGCATTACCCACGATCTGGCCTCCGGGCCGGTGCGCGATCTGGAGATTGCGCTGTTTATCGACGAACACCATCAGCTGAAGGTGGAGCTGCTGGCCAACGCCGAGCGTTACAGCCGCCAGGAACTGCAGGCGCACCTGCAGCGGTTGCCGCTGCTGCTGGCGCAGTTCGCCGCGCAGGCAACGTTGCCGATCGGCGAAGCCGATATGCTGACCGCCGACGATCACGCGCTGCTGGCGCGGGTCAACGACACGGCGTACCCGGTGCCGGCGACCACGCTGAGCCAGTTGCTGGCGCAGCAGGCGCAAACCACGCCGGACGCACCGGCGCTGGCGGATGCGCATTTCAGCTTTACCTACCGCGAAACGCGGGAGCAGGTTATGGCGCTGGCGCGCGAGCTGGTGGCGCAGGGCGTGCGGCCGGGCGACATCGTGGCGGTGGCGCTGCCGCGTTCGGTGTTCCTGTCGCTGGCGTTGATGGCGATCGTGGAAGCGGGCGCCGCCTATCTGCCGCTGGACACCGGTTATCCGGACGAGCGGCTGGCGATGATGCTGGAAGACGCCGCGCCCCGGCTGGTCATCACTAACCCGGCGCAGCAGGCGCGTTTCGCCGACAAGGGCGAAATCTTGCTGTATGACGCGCCGCTGGCGGCCGATCACGCCGCCGGGGTGGCGATCGCGGGCCCGACGCCGGACCATGCGGCCTATATCATCTTTACCTCCGGCTCCACCGGGCGCCCGAAAGGCGTGCTGGTCGGCCATCAGGCGATCGTCAACCGCCTACTGTGGATGCAACACCAGTATCCGCTGGGGGCGGACGACGCGGTGCTGCAGAAAACGCCGTGCAGTTTCGACGTCTCGGTGTGGGAATTCTTCTGGCCGCTGATGGTCGGCGCCCGGCTGGTGATGGCGCCGCCGGAGGCGCATCGCGATCCGCAGCAGCTGCAACAGCTGATCGCACAACACCGCATTACCACGATGCACTTCGTGCCGTCGATGCTGGCGGCTTTCGTGGCCGCACTGGACGACGACGCGGCGGTGGCGAACTGCGCCGCGCTGCGCCAGGTGTTCTGCAGCGGCGAAGCGCTGCCGGCGGAGCTGTGCCGCCTGTGGCAAAGCCGCACGGCGGTGCCGTTGCATAACCTCTACGGCCCGACCGAAGCGGCGGTGGACGTGACCTGGCATCCGGCTTACGGCGACACACTGGCGAAAGTGACCGGCGCCAACGTGCCGATCGGTCTGCCGGTATGGAACACCGGGCTGCGTATTCTTGACGCGCGCCTGCGGCCGGTGCCGCCGGGCGTGGCGGGCGATCTGTATCTGACCGGCGTGCAGCTGGCGCACGGCTACCTTGGCCGGCCGGATCTGACCGCCAGCCGCTTTGTCGCCGATCCGTTCGGCGAGGGCGGGCGCATGTACCGCACCGGCGACGTGGCGCGCTGGCTGCCGGACGGCACGGTGGAATATTTGGGCCGCAGTGATGACCAGCTGAAGATCCGCGGGCAGCGTATCGAGCTGAGCGAAATCGACCACGCCTTGCTGTCGCTGCCGGGCGTGCGCCAGGCGGTGACGCACGCGCTGGTGCTGCAGGGCACGCCGGTGGATGCCGGCGGCGATGCGCGCCAACTGGTGGGTTATCTGGTGATGCAGCCCGGCGCGAGCTGGGATGCGGAAGCCCTGCGTGCGGCGCTGGCCGACCGTCTGCCACCGCACATGGTGCCGGTGGCGCTGGTGGAAATGAGTGATTTGCCGCTGAGTGCCAACGGCAAGCTGGATCGCAAGGCCTTGCCGCAGCCGCAGGGCGGTGAGCGCAAGGCAGGACGGCCGCCGCAGGCCGGGCTGGAAAGCGAGATCGCGGCGGTGTTCGCCCGTTTGCTGCAGCGCGAGCAGGTGTTCGCCGATGACGACTTCTTCGCGCTCGGTGGCCATTCGCTGCTGGCGATGCGGCTGGCGGCGGAGTTGCGCCGCGATCTGGGCAAGGCGGTGTCCGTCGGCCAGGTGATGGTGGCGTCGCGCGTCGAGCAACTGGCTGCCTTGCTGGCGGAAGATCGCACGCAGGAAGAGGCCGATCGCAGCGGCTTCGACAGCGTATTGCCGCTGCGCGTCACCGAGGGGCCGACGCTGTTCTGTCTGCACCCGGCGTCCGGTTTCTCCTGGCAGTTCAGCGTATTGCCACGCTATCTCGATCAGCACTGGTCGCTGGTCGGTATTCAGTCACCGCGGCCGGACGGCCCGCTGGCGCTGAGCGAAGATATGGATCAGGTGGTGGATGCCCACCTGCAGACGGTGTTGCAGGTCCAGCCGCACGGGCCGTACCACTTCATCGGCTACTCGCTGGGCGGCACGCTGGCCCAGGGCATCGCCGCCCGGCTGCAGGCGCGCGGTGAGCAGGTGGCGTTCCTCGGTCTGCTGGATACCTATCCGCCGGAGACCCAAAACTGGGACGTGATGCTGGACGACAACGTGTTGAAGGAAGTGCAGCGCGAGCGCGAGCAGTTCCTGGCGGTGTCGCAGGATACGCTCGATCCGGCGCTGGGCGAGACGCGCACGGCGATGTTCGACAACATCGAAGCCAACTACGCCGATTCGGTGCGGTTGCTGTCGCACACGCGTACCGCCCGTTTCCATGGCCAGGCGACGCTGTTCGTCGCCAAACGTACGCTGCAGGAAGGGATGGACGTGCAGCAGACCTGGTCGCAGTACGTCGATGCGCTGCAGGCGCACGAGCTGGACTGCGCGCATGTCGATATCGTTTCGCCGGCGTCGTTCAAAGTGCTGGGGCCGCTGCTGAACCGGATCTTGCGCACGCTGTAATCGCGCTCGTCATCTCGCCGCCAGGCTCGGGGATTACCCCGCGTGTGGCGGCGTTTCTTGCGGTTGCTCACAATTGAATATCAATGATTTTTATTATCATTATTGATTTTGTCATCTGTGCTAGCATAGCGCCCCGCAACTGCAGAATCCCCGTTTAAAGATGTGGTGAACAACCGATGAGTAGCAAACCCTCCATCCTGCTTGATTTTAGCCTGCTGAAAACCAACCGGGCTTTCCGCGCGGTATTCTGCGCGCGCTTTATCTCCATTGTGGCGCTGGGGCTGATGGCGATCGCCATCCCGGTGCAAATCCAGGCGCTGACCGGTTCCACCCTGCAGGTCGGGCTGGCGGTGACGCTGGCCGGCGGCGGCATGTTCGCCGGGCTGCTGATGGGGGGCGTATTGGCCGATCGCTATGAGCGGCGCCGGCTGATCCTGTTCGCGCGCTCCACCTGCGGCATCGGCTTCGTCGGCCTGTGTCTCAATGCCCTGTTGCCATCGCCTTCGCTGGCGGCCATTTATCTGTTGGCGGTGTGGGACGGTTTCTTCGGTGCGGTGGGGGTGACGGCGCTGCTGGCGGCCACGCCGGCGCTGGTGGGCCGCGAAAACATCGTGCAGGCGGGCGCCATCAGCATGCTGACGGTGCGCTTCGGCTCGATTCTTTCCCCGGCGATTGGCGGCCTGGTGATCGCCCACATGGGCATTGCCTGGAACTACGGCCTGGCGGCGTTTGGCACGCTGCTGACGCTGCTGCCGCTGCTGAGCCTGCCGCAGCTGATGCCGCCGCCGCAGCCGCGTGAACACCCGCTGCGCGCGCTGGCGGGCGGCTTCGCCTTCCTGTTCCAGAACAAGGTGATCGGCATGGTGGCGCTGATCGGCGCGCTGCTGACCATGGCCAGCGCGGTGCGCGTGCTGTACCCGGCGATGGCGGAGAGCTGGCACATCGACGCTGCCCACCTCGGCTATATGTACGCCGCCGTGCCGCTCGGCGCGGCCATCGGCGCGTTTACCAGCGGGCGCGTGGCGCACGTGGCGCGCCCCGGCTGGGTGATGCTGCTGACGGCGATCGCAGCATTCGCCGCCATTGGCCTGTTCGGCCTGATGCCGTGGTACAGCCTGGCGTTGCTGTGCCTGGTGGCGTTCGGCTACCTGAGCGCGCTGAACTCGCTGCTGCAATACGGCCTGATCCAGAGCCTGACGCCGGACAACTTCCTCGGCCGCATCAACGGCCTGTGGACGGCGCAAAACGTGGTGGGCGATGCGCTGGGCGCGTTGCTGTTGGGGGCGATGGGCGCCTTCATGCTGCCGGCGATGAGCGCCAGCGGTTTCGGCTTCGGCGCCGCGCTGCTCGGCATCCTGTTGCTGTTCGCCATGACCGGTTTGCGCCAGGTGACGTTGCACAAACCGGAGCCGCAGCCCGCCACAGAAAAGTAGTCGAACGCGTTAAGACAACGCTGTGGGATCAAATAGCAATGCTTATCATCGGCATGCGTAAAACCCACAGCGTTTATGTCATGATTTCGAAATGAAAGAAGTGCTTACGTTTATTGACATAGCAAATATCGGCGAGTAATTTAGCGCGGAATTAACTCAAATGATAATCATTATTATATTGGTTATCACTTCAAATCCTTGAGGGCGAAGCGATGGATACTGCCGTGAACGACATCAATCGAAAGGAAATGCAGGAGTGCGAAGAACACCGGTTCGCCGCTGATTTTTCTCCGGCGTCGGGCTTCTTCTTTACCTCTCCTTTCCGCAGCTTGACCACTACCGGTTGTTTCAGCCGCATTCGCCTGCCGGCCGCAGACGGCGCCGACCTGAACGGCGAGTTCCAGCGCAGCGTGCGGCAGGCGTTTGCCGAGGCCCGTCAGGCCGGTATCAAAAAACCGCTGCTGTGCGGTGCCATCCCGTTCGATACCCGGCAGCCTTCGGCGCTGTTTATTCCGCAGCAGAGCCGCTGGTTCGATCGCGCCGCCTTTATGGCCGGCGTTCGGCCGCCGGCGAACGGCCCTGAACTGGCCGGCGTGACGGAGCTGCCGCCGCAGCAGCCGTTTATGAACATGGTCAGCGACGCCGTCGACGCGATGAAGGCCGGTGAGCTGGATAAAGTGGTCTTGTCGCGCCTGCTGGAGATCGAAACGCGCCAGCCGGTGGATCGCCATGCGCTGATGGCGCGCGTGATTGCCCAGAACCCGCACGGTTTCCATTTCCATGTGCCGCTGGAGCAGGGTGCGCTGTTGGGCGCCAGCCCGGAGCTGCTGCTGCGCCAGGACAACGGCCGTTTCTATTCTAACCCGCTGGCCGGTTCCGCCCGGCGCGAGGCCGACCCGCAGCGCGATCGCGAAGTGGGGGAGCGGCTGATGGCCTCGGCGAAAGATCGCTATGAGCATCGCATCGTCACCGAAAGCATGCGTGACGTGCTGGCCGGCCGCTGCCGCTACCTGAACGTGCCGCAAACCCCTGAACTGCTGACCACCACGACGCTGTGGCATCTCTCCACGCCGATCGACGGCGAGGCAGCGTCTCCAGACGAAAATGCCCTGTCGCTGGCCTGCCTGCTGCACCCGACGCCGGCGCTGTGCGGCATGCCGACGGCCGAGGCGCACGCCCTGATCGGCAAGCTGGAGCCGTTCGATCGCGGCCTGTTCGGCGGCATCGTCGGTTGGTGCGACGACGAAGGCAACGGCGAGTGGGTAGTGACTATCCGCTGCGGCACCGTTGACGGCAACCGGGTGCGGCTGTTTGCCGGCGCCGGCATCGTGGAAGACTCTTCACCCGAATCTGAATGGCATGAAACAGGCACCAAACTCAGCACCATTCTGCGTGCCTTTGGTATGAATCAAGGATAACGACAAGATGAGCATTGCCTTTACCCCCTGGCCGGCGGAGTTCGCCAGCCGCTATCGCGAACGCGGCTACTGGACTGACAAGCCGCTGACCGAGATCCTCGACCGCCAGGCCAACAACGACGCCCCGGCGATTATCGACGCCCAGGGCAGCCTGACCTACCGCGAGCTGCAGCTGCGTTCCGATCGTCTGGCGGCCGCTCTGCTGCGCCGCGGCGTGAAATCCGGCGACACCGCGTTGGTCCAACTGGGCAACGTGGCGGAGTTCTATATCGTGTTCTTCGCGCTGCTGAAAATTGGCGTGGCGCCGGTCAACGCGCTGTTCAGCCATCAGCGCAGCGAGCTGAATGCCTATGCCGAGCAGATCAAACCGGCGCTGCTGATCGCCGATCGCCAGCACGGGCTGTTTGCCGACGATCAATTCCTGAACGCCTTCCGCGATGCGCATCCTTCGCTGCGGGTTGTGGCACTGCGCAGCCAGCCTGAGGGTGAGCTGGCGCTGGCCGCCTGGCTGGACGAAGCCAGCGACGGTTTCGTCGCGCAGCCTTCTGCGGCCGATCAGGTGGCGTTCTTCCAGCTTTCCGGCGGCAGCACCGGTACGCCGAAGCTGATCCCGCGTACCCACAATGACTACTACTACAGCATTCGCCGCAGCGTGGAGATCTGCCGTTTCGACGCGCAGACCCGCTATCTGTGCGCGCTGCCGGTGGCGCACAACTACCCGATGAGCTCGCCAGGCGTGTTGGGCGTGTTTTATGGCGCGGGGCTGGTGGTGTTCGCCGCCGATCCGGACGCCGGGCAGTGCTTCCGCCTGATCGAACAGCACCAAATCAACGTGACGGCGCTGGTGCCGCCGGCGGTCACGCTGTGGCTGCAGGCGATCGAAGAGTGGGGCGGCAATGCCCAGCTCGCCAGCCTGAAACTGCTGCAGGTGGGCGGCGCCAAGCTGGGCGAAACGCTGGCGGCGCGTATTCAGAACGAAATCGGCTGCCAACTGCAGCAGGTGTTCGGCATGGCGGAAGGGCTGGTGAACTACACCCGGCTGGACGACGACGAGCGCCACATCCTGACGACGCAAGGGCGGCCGATGTCGCCGGATGACGAAGTGTGGGTGGCGGACGACGACGGCAATTCATTGCCGGCGGGCGAGGTCGGTCGGTTGATGACGCGCGGGCCTTATACCTTCCGCGGTTACTACCAGAGCCCGGCGCACAACGCCGATGCCTTCGACGCCGACGGTTTCTACTGCTCCGGCGATCTGATCAGCATCAGCGAAGACGGCTACATCACCGTGCAGGGGCGGCAGAAAGACCAGATCAACCGCGGCGGGGAGAAGATCGCCGCCGAGGAAATCGAGAACCTGCTGCTGCGTCATCCGGACGTGATCAACGCTGCGCTGGTGTCGATGCCGGACGCGCTGATGGGGGAGAAGAGCTGCGCTTATATCATCGCCAACGCGCCGCTGAAGCCGGTGGTGCTGCGCCGCCACCTACGGGAGCAGGGCGTGGCGGACTTCAAACTGCCGGATCGCTTTATTCAGGTGGACAGCCTGCCGCTGACCCCGGTCGGCAAAGTGGACAAAAAACGGCTGCGTCAGCAGCTCGACGAGCAACTACAGACTCAGGCTCAGGGAGATTAATCGATGGCCATTCCAAAACTTAATGACTACGCGCTGCCGACGGCGGACGAACTGCCGCAAAATAAAGTCACCTGGCAGGTAGAACCGCAGCGCGCCGCGCTGCTGATCCACGATATGCAGCAGTATTTCCTCAATTTCTGGGGCGAAGACAGCGCGCTGATCAAACAGGTGGTGGAGAACATCGCCAACCTGCGCCGCTACTGCAAACAGCAGGGCATTCCGGTGTTCTATACCGCGCAGCCGAACCAGCAGAGCGATGAAGACCGTGCGCTGTTGAACGACATGTGGGGGCCGGGCCTGAACAAACACCCCGAGCAGCAGGCGGTGACCGCCGCGCTGGCGCCGGACGAAGACGACACGGTGCTGGTGAAATGGCGCTACAGCGCCTTCCACCGCTCGCCGCTGCAGGAGATCCTGCAGGAGTCCGGCCGCGATCAGCTGATCATCTGCGGCGTGTATGCGCACATCGGCTGCCTGACCACCGCCATCGACGCCTTCATGCGCAACATCCAGCCGTTCATGGTGGCCGACGGCCTGGCGGACTTCTCGCGCGACGAACACCTGATGGCGCTGCGCTATACCGCCGGCCGCTGCGGCCGGGTGGTGACCACCGCGTCTCTGCTGCCGGCGGCCGGCATCGCCAGCATCGACGCGCTGCGTCAGCAGATCCTGCCGCTGCTGGACGAAGACAGCGAAGACATGGGCAACGATGAGAACCTGATCGATTACGGTCTGGATTCGGTGCGCATCATGGAGCTGGCGACCCGCTGGCGCAAGATCCGCGGCGACATCGACTTTATCGCGCTGGCGCGCAACCCGACCATCGACAGCTGGTGGGCGCTGCTTTCCGAAGAGAAAGCCTGATTTTAATAACGATGAGAGGGCGGCCGCTCGGCTGCCCCGTTGGCTCTATAAGGAGATTTCGATGAATGCTTTGATCACCAAGGGAAAACGTGCGGCATTTCCGCTGATGCTGCTGTCCACACTGCTGTTCTCCAACTCGTTGCTGGCGCAGACCGCGCCGGAAGTGCTGCGCAAACCGGTCGGCAAGGGCGCCTATGAAATGGCCTACAGCCCGAGCGAGAACGCGCTCTACCTGGCGACGTCGCAGAGCCGCAAGCTGGACAAGGGTGGCATCGTTTACCGCCTGGACCCGACCACGCTGGACGTGACCCAGATTATTCATAACGACATCAAGCCGTTTGGCGCCGCCGTCAACGCTAAAACCGGCACGCTGTTCTTCGGTAACACGGTCAATAACTCGGTGACCGCCATCGACGCCAAGACCGGCGACGTGAAAGGCCGCCTGGTGCTGGACGCGCGCCAGCGTTCCGAGACCGTCAAGCCGCTGGCGCCGCGCGAACTGGTGGCGGATGCCGACAGCGATACGCTGTACATCACCGGGCTGGGTGAATCCAGCGTGGTGTGGGTGGTGGACGGCAAGGATCTGACCCTGCGTGCCACCGTGACGGATACCGGTAAGTATGGCACCGGCCTGGCGCTGGATGCCGCCGCCAAACGCCTGTACGTCACTAACGCCGACGGCGAACTGGTGACCATCGATACCCAGAGCAACAAGGTGCTGTCGCGCAAGAAGCTGGATGAGTCCAAAGAGCACTTCTTCCTGAACATCAGCCTGGATACCGCTACCCATCGCGCGTTCATCACCGATTCCAAGCAGCCGCAGGTGCTGGTGGTGGATACCCGCAGCGGCAACATCCTGAGCAAGATCGACGTGCCGGAATCGCTGGCGGTGCTGTTCAACCCGGCGCGCAATGAAGTTTACGTGACCCATCGCCAGGCGGGTGAAGTGAGCGTGATCGACGCCAAGAGCTACAAGGTGCTGAACACCATCAAGACGCCGACCCACCCGAACAGCCTGGCGCTGTCGCCGGACGGCCAGACGCTGTACGTTAGCGTCAAGCAGGCTTCCAGCCGCGAGAAAGAAGCGACCGCGCCGGACGACGTGATCCGCGTAGCGCTGAAATAATCCCGCGCAGGGTAAACCCCCTCGAACAGGCGAAGCGGCGACGCTCCGCCTGTTTTTTTTTCGCCGTGCGATCTGCGGTATAAAGTGTGGATTGCCTTATTGATCCGAAGGAACGTGGGTTATGCCTGCCTCACGCACACCGCTGTTGTTGTCCGTTATTACCCTGCTGCTGCTGGCCGCGCTGATCCACAGCGGCATCAGCCCCTACGATCGCACCACCTGGTTGATGGAGGTGGCGCCGGTATTGATTGTTTTGCCGTTGCTGTGGCTGACCCATCGCCGTTATCCGCTGACGCCGCTGCTCTACACGCTGATTTTCTTCCATGCGCTGATCCTGATTTTCGGCGGCATGTACAGCTATGCTCGCGTGCCGCTGGGCTTTGAGGTGCAGCAGTGGCTGGATCTTGGCCGCAACCCGTACGACAAACTGGGGCATTTCTTTCAGGGATTGGTGCCGGCGCTGGCGGCGCGCGAGATCCTGCTGCGCGGCGGTTATGTGCAGGGCCGCAAGATGCTGGGCTTCGTGGTGTGCTGCATCGCGCTGGCGATCAGCGCGGTGTATGAGTTGATCGAGTGGTGGGCGGCACTGGCGCTGGGCCAGGGCGCCGACGAGTTTCTCGGCACCCAGGGCGACCCGTGGGACACGCAGTCCGATATGTTCTGCGCGTTGCTCGGCGCGATAGCCGGCCAGTGGCTGTTCGGTGGCTGGCAGGGTAGGCAACTGCGGCGTTTAAAAGAGTAAGCCTTGTTGCGTTAAGCCTAGTGAAAATAGCGACTTCTCGTGCCGCCCAGTATTTTCCGGGCGGCATTTTAATGTCGACATGATAAGAAATAGATAATCATCAGTTAAATGTTTGGCACCCTGTGAGACAGCACAATGTTATTTCTTATATTTATGATTATTTAGCTTTTTATGCGTTTCTCTAGGAATTTTCTTAACTCGCGCCGTGTGCTACTATTCTCATGTTTAACAAGGGCTAATTATTATTAATTAGTTTTTTGAGCGGGGAATAATGAGATACATAATTAATAATAAGATTAAATATCATGAAGATAGATCAGAGTTGGTGGATATCAATGCTGAGCTACCGCCTCAACCGCTCACCGCCACCCTGAACCGCCTGCTGTCCACATTGGTCAGAAACAATAACCTGGTGCTCTCCCGCGATACCCTGCTGACGCAGGTATGGGAAGCGCACGGCCAGGTGGCCTCCGGCAATAACCTCAATAACACCATTTCCATCCTGCGCAAGATGTTCGCCGCCCTGGGCGAGGACGAGATTATCGTCACGCTGCCGCGCCAGGGATTTATGTTTACCGCCACTTCGTTGAAGACGACGGACAGCCTGTCGGAGAGTTCGTCGGAGATGCCGATCCCGGCGGCTGCAGAAAGCGTCTTGCCGACCAAGCCGCTGCGAGCGCAGCGATTTAAGCGCCTCGGGTTGGCCGCGTTGCTGCTGTTGGCGGCGGGGAGCGGTCTGTGGGCCTGGCAGGACGCCGGCTATGCGCCGATCAGCACGGTAAGCGTAGGCAACATCGGCAGCTGTGAGGTGAAGTTCATCGCTTCTTATCATAAGACCGGTTCCGGCAAGGCGGATTTGGCGCACTTGCAAACGTTGCTGGATAAACGAAATCATATTCACTGTAGTGAACCGGCGACGCTGCTTTATTACGACAGCCAGTCGGTGGTACCAGGCAGCGCAGAACGCGTGCGATCTTCTTACTTCTTTTATTGTCCGCAGACGGCGATGGCGGCGGGCAAAGCGCAATGCGAGAACTACTATGAAAGTCTGGAAAAATAACCGGATATGGCATTACCGTTACGCGCTGTTAGTCTTTGCGGCGCTGGCCTGCTGTTGCGCCGCCGCTTATGTGCTGTTCGCTATGCCGCAGGTGCCGGAATGCCGGGCGTCGATGCGGGTGCATAATCAGGATAAAGATGCGGCGATGGAGCGTGTGCTGCTGGTGAGCATCGTGCCTGAGGGCGCGCGACAGCTCACTATGTTGATGAGCGGCAGTTTTTTTGATGGTGATACACGTTATGTGGTCGATCGCTCCGTGGAAATGAGTTACCAGCGTCGCGGCAGCAACTACACCATGTGGGTAACGAAAAATACCCGCAAGCCGCAGGACTCTGTCGTTCGCGAGGATATGAATCGCCGGTTGCCTATCGCCGGGCAGCAGTTGCATATGCGCATCGAGCGTATCGATCGGCATCACTATCTGTTTACTGATAACCATTCGCCGCTTTTTGTCTGCGTGACTGGCGCATAACGGTCCCCCCCAGAATTACCGGGGGGCCGATGTTGTCTCTGACCCTGGGTATCAAGAGCGAAAAGATTAAGGTTGATTGCCGGCTATATAATTATTGATGCAAGGGCTGTTACCGGTACGCGGGCAGTAGGTGACCTGCTGTTCATCCTGGTTAGTGCTCTCATTAAGAATGTTAGCGTAATAATAGACGTCGGCCCGCGTACGGCAATTGAAGCCCGCCTGTTGTATCACCTGCTTGATGTTCTCCAGGCTTCCTCCACCTAAAGTCATACTGTACACCTGGCAGCTTTGGTAATTCCCAAGTGGATAAACGCTGATACGCGTGCTGTTTTGATACAGCACAATGATGGCAAAAGGCACCAGACAGGCAGCGGCAATCATTATTAAGCGTTGTAATGCTCGTCGGATGCCGGGGGGAGAAGTCCCGGGGGGCGGCGTAGACGCTATTTCCGTTTCACGGTGCTTTTCTTCTCTATATATTTCCACCTTATTTTCATTCGCTTCATGAATGTTTCGAGCAATAAATTTAAACCCCTGACGTGGATAGGTGACGATAATCTCCTCGGCGCCAAACTGCGCCAGTGATTTACGTAACCCGGAAACGTAATTGTTTAAGTTATTGTTGGAGGCTTTCAGCCCATAATCGACCCAAACATCATTAAGCAACCTCTCTCGCAACAACAGCTTATTATTATTCTTGATGAACAACGAAAGCAGTCTGCTGGTCGGCTTCAGTAAAGCTATTTTATTGCTGGCATTATCGACATGCATCAATGTGCCTTCCTCCTCGTTATAGAGGATGCTCTCATTTATAATGAAAATCATTTTATTTACCCGTCAACTTTCCTGTCGAGAGATTATTCTGAGACCTCTGTGTACTTTTTTCAATCCCTTGAGTTGCAGGGCAATAGGATTTTTCTCTTTATTCGTGTAATTGAAATGAAATGTTTATCTGCTTACAAGTTTTTTAATATAAATACTGATAATTAAATCCTATTTATCGTGATTTTAATCTATTTAATTATTATTTTATCGATAATAATCCTGTGTTTTTGTATTTTTGCGACATAACGTTTCAAATGGAAGGCGCTAAGTGTAAATTTGTTTCCACTGATACGGGGCGCGGAAACGCAGCGTATTAGCCACGGAGACAATGCTCAGAAATCTCAGGAATAAAACTGCTGCATTGCATGCGTGACTTAAGGATTTAATTCTTCTCCACTACTTACTAAGGAATGTAAGGAATCTCTATGAAACTGAACAAAATTATGATTGCAGCGGTATTGGCCTTCGGCGCTTCTTCTATGATGGCCCAGGCTGCGAATCAGGGTAGCGGTACCGTCACTTTCAACGGTGAAATCATCGATGCACCATGCTCTATCGCTCCGGGCGATATCGATCAAACTGTTGAAATGGGGCAAATCTCCAACCTGAGCCTGAAGGACGGCCGTGAGTCTCAATTAAAACAGCCGGTTACCATTAAGCTGCAAGACTGCACCAGCGCCACACAGAAGACAGTGCAGACCACCTTCACCGGTCAGCCTGGTGGCGCGGCCGGTAACGATAATAAAATGATCGGGTTTGGCAGCGGCAGCACTGCTAAAGGGGCGAGTATCGTTATGACCGATGACGAAAACGGTAATGCCGTGATTGAGTTGGGCAAGGCGACCGCAGGTCAGGGTATTAAAGCGGGCCAGGAAACAGCAGATCTGAAATTCACCGCCTTCCTGAAAGGTAATGGTGGCGCTTTGGATACTATCGTTCCGGGTGCATTCACCAGCGTGGTTAACTTCGCGCTGAACTATCAATAAGCGCTTTATCTGAATAATGCCAGCATGCGGGGTAGCCCGCATGCTTTTCCCCAGAATGGATTCCTGTTTGCAAGGGATAATCTCTATGGCCCTGATTGGCAAAAATGTAGTGGCGCCTTCCCTATTGGTCGCGATTTTTACGGCCCAGGCGATGCCGGCAACGGCTTCGGTTATTGGCTGGGGAAGAGTCAATATGGAAGGCGCTATTGTCAACGCGGCCTGCGCCATTGAGTCGGCCAGCCGTGATCAAACCATCGACATGAAAACTTTGCCGGTGGAACAAATTACCCGCGATGGGCACGGGCTAACCCGTTCCTTTACGCTGAAATTAGTGAACTGTGGGTTGTCGGGTGATAATTCCGCTAATTCTGGGCGCCAGCATTTCCGGATGATATTTGACGGTAATGCGGAAGGAAAAAACTTCGGCGTCATCGGCGATGCCCGTGGCGTGGCGTTACGCATTGCCGACAGTATCGGCACAGATATTTACCCTGGGGTGCCGATGTCAATAGAAAATACCCTGACAAAAGATTATCGCTTGAATTATTCAATGCAGCTGGTAGCTAACAGCCAGGTATTGCGCGCAGGGGATTACCGCTCCGCCATTCGTTTTAAATTGGATTACTACTGATTATAAATAAGTTAAAGGTTGGCGGGATCATGGATGCGAGAAAATTTAAATCGGGGGCACTCCCGTTAAGTTTATTAGGGATATGTATTTCTCTGGCTCTCTGCAGCCTGGCCTTTCAGGGGCGGGCGGATGATGCAATTCAGTTCAACACCGACATCCTGGATATCAACGATCGTAAAAATATCGATCTCGGCCGCTTTTCCAAAGGCGCCTACATTATGCCGGGCAAGTACAGCATGACGGTATTGGTGAACAAGCAGTCATTGGATGAGCAGCCGGTGGCTTTTTATCCGCCGGAAAACGATCCCGATGACAGTACGGCCTGCGTCTCGCCGCAGCTGGTTGAAAAACTGGGCCTTAAAACCGAGTTTCTCAAGCAGCTGCGCTGGTGGCATAACGAGCAGTGCCTGGATCTGACCAGCCTCAAGGGCATTGAGGCCAGGGGCGATCTGGCGGTGTCGGCGTTGTATCTGAACATTCCCCAGGCCTATTTAGAGTACTCCACACCGGATTGGGATCCGCCGGCGCGCTGGGATAACGGCATTCCCGGCCTGCTGCTGGACTATAACCTGAACGGCCAGGTGCAGAAGAACCGCAACGGTGGCGGCCAGACGCAGCGCCTGGGCGGCAACGGTGCGGTGGGTGCCAACCTGGGCGCCTGGCGGCTGCGGGCCGACTGGCAGACCAGCCTCAATCACCAGACCGGCTCAGGGGAATCGAGCCAGAGAACGTTTGACTGGAGCCGCTATTACGCTTTCCGCGCGTTGCCGCAGTGGGGCGCGCGCCTGGCGCTGGGGGAGGATTCGCTGCAGAGCAACCTGTTCGACAGCTTCCGCTTTACCGGCTTCAGCCTGATGTCGGACGACAACATGCTGCCGCCTAACCTGCGCGGCTATGCGCCAGAGGTGACCGGCATCGCCAAAACCAACGCCAAAGTCACCATCAGTCAGCAGGGCCGCGTGCTGTATGAGGCGCAGGTCGCCGCCGGGCCGTTCCGCATCCAGGATCTGAGCGATTCGGTGATGGGCAAGCTGGACGTCAAGGTTGAGGAACAAGACGGCAGCGTGCAGCAGTTTCAGGTGGACACCGCCAGCATTCCTTACCTGACGCGCCCCGGCATGGTGCGCTTCAAGTTTGCCGGCGGCCGACCGTCGAACTGGGAGCACCAGGTGCAAGGGCCAACCTTCGCCGCTAGTGAATTCTCCTGGGGGATCAGCAATGGTTGGTCGCTGTTCGGCGGGGCCATCGCCGGTGGCGATTATAACGCGCTGTCGCTGGGGCTGGGGCGCGATCTGTTGGTGCTCGGCGCGCTGTCGTTTGATACCACGTATTCGCGGGCCAGATTGCCGATCGACGACGGCACCAAAAAAGGCGGCTCGTACCGCTTGAGCTATTCGAAAAGCTTTGATGAATACGACAGCCAAATCACCTTCGCCGGTTATCGCTTCTCGGAAGAAAATTTTATGACCATGAGCGAATACCTGGACGCGCGCTATCACGGCCTGCGGAACGGCAAAAGCCGGGAAATGTACACCATTACGTTCAACAAACAGTTCCGCGATCTGGGGATCAGTACCTATCTCAACTACGACCACCAGACTTACTGGGATAAGCCGACCGACGAACGCTACAGCCTGGCGCTGTCGCGCTATTTCAACCTGGGAGCGTGGAAAAATCTGAGCGCCTCACTCTCGGCCTATCGCAATAAGTCCAGAGGGACCAACGACGACGGTATGTATCTGAGCCTGACGGTGCCATGGGGAGGGGATGCCAACCTCAGCTACAGCAGCTCGTGGAACCGTAACAATAACAACCAGCGGGTGGGTTACTACCAACGGCTGGATGAACACAACAACTACCAGTTGACCGCCGGCACCTCGCGCAGCGGTGAATCCGCCAGCGCGTTTTACAGCCACGACGGCGACGCGGCGCGTATCGATACCAACGTGAGTTATCAGAGCGGCCAGTATTCCTCGTTAGGCATGAGTCTGCAAGGGGGCGCCACGCTGACCGCCCAGGGGGCGGCGCTGCACCGCAGTGGGAACTTTGGTGGCACCCGTCTGCTGTTGGACACCGATGGCGTGGCCGGGGTACCGGTACGCGGCTATGGCGCCACGAGCCGCACCAACATGTTTGGCAAAGCGGTGGTGACGGACGTCGGCAACTTTTACCGCAGCCGGGCGAGCATCGATCTGACCAACTTATCGGACGAGGCTGAAGCGACGCAGTCGGTGGTGCAGGCGACGCTCACCGAAGGGGCGATTGGCTACCGGCGCTTCAACGTGATTTCCGGCCAGAAAGCCATGGCGGTGATCCGCCTGGCGGACGGCAGCACGCCGCCGTTTGGCGCCGAGGTGTTCAACCGCCGCAGGCAGCAAACCGGGATTGTGAATGACGGCGGCAGCGTTTACCTCAGCGGTATCCGCGCCGGTGAACAAATGACGGTGCATTGGGAAGGGAAGGCGCAATGTGAAATCGATCTGCCGGCGTTGCGCACGGATGTCGCTCTGAGCGATCTGCTGCTGCCGTGCCGGCGCGTGGCCGCAGGCAGTGAAGGCCAGGCAGATGCCCCGGAAAACCCGTAAATGCAATTTTTGACCAAATGGAAGCTTATTATGCGAAACAACACTGTAAAAACGCTGTCGGTAGCCGGCCTGCTGACCACCACCTTGCTGAGCGGCCAGGCGCAGGCCGCCATCGCGCTGGATCGCACCCGCGTGATTTTAAACGGCGGCGATAACTCGGCCAGCATGAACATCACCAATAAAAACACCCAGCTGCCTTATCTGGCCCAGGGCTGGCTGGAGAATGAGCAGGGTGAAAAAATCAACAGCCCGCTGATCGTGTTGCCGCCGGTGCAGCGGGTGGAGCCGGGCGCACAAAGCCAGGTCAAGGTGCAGGCGCTGCCGGCCACCAAGGCACTGCCGCAGGATCGCGAGAGCCTGTTCTACTTCAACCTGCGCGAGATCCCGCCGAAGAGCACCAAGGCCAACACGCTGCAGATCGCGCTGCAGACCCGCATCAAGCTGTTTTACCGCCCGGCGGCGATCGTGCCGAACAAAAACGCCGCGTACAGCCCGTGGCAAGAACAGCTGACGCTGACCCGCCAGGGTGCGGGCTTTAAGGCCAATAACCCGACCCCGTATTACATCACGCTGGTTGATGCCCGCAGCAGCAAGAGCGGTAAAACTGCCGCCGGTTTTGAACCGCTGATGGTGCCGCCGAAAGGTAGCGTCATGTTAGGCGCCACTGGCCTGGGCAATGCACCGGTGCTGACTTATATCAATGACTACGGCGGCCGCCCGGATCTGACCTTCAAGTGTGGCGCCGGCGATTGTCAGGTGGTGCCTGAAAAGCAAGGATAATCGGCGCCGGCAGCGGCGCTCCATCAGTTGAAGCGGCAGGGAAACTCATGCAAAGAATCGATAACGGCTGCAACAGCCAGGGAAGAGACGCTTTAACGCGACGGGCAGGCCAGGCGGCGTTATTGGCGCTGGTTTTGCTGACGAGCCAGGGGAGCCGGGCAGAGCCTGGTAACCACGGCATGCTGTTTGTGCATGGCGCGCTGACCGAAGGCGCCTGCCGGCTGGAGATGTCTTCGGCCCACCAGGATATCTGGCTGGGTGAAACCACCACGAGCAGCCTGGCAGTGCCCGGCAATCGCACGCAGCCGGTGGCCTTCCAACTGCGGTTGCGTGACTGCACGCGCATGGGGGCGGCCATCAGAGACACTCGCCTGGGTTACCGGCTGTGGGATGCCTACCAGCCGGCGGTCACAGTGAGCTTCACCGCCACGGCCGATGCGGATAACCCGCAGCTGGTGCAGGTGCAGGGTGCCGCAGGCCTGGGGCTGCGGCTGTTGGATGCGGATAACCGCGATGTGCGGCTGGGCAGCCGCAGCCGGCCGCAGCTGCTGGCGTTGGGCGATAACGGGCTGCAGTTTTATGTGATGGCGGAGCGCACGCGTGCGCCGCTATTGGCGGGCGCCTACCGCGCGGCGATCGATTTCCGGCTGAACTATGACTGAGGTGGACGGTATGGGCGATACAAGGCGACGCACGCTGGCTATCGGCGGCGAATATCTCATTCTGGGCTGCGCGCTGGCGGCCAGCACCGCTGCCGCTTCGGCGCTCACGCTGCTGGCGGTGCTGAGTTTTGGCCAGCTGGCGCAGGCCGCCACGGTGAATGTCACGGTGAAAGGCGAAGTGCTCGCGAAACCAAAGTGTGAAATCAACGGCGGCAATGACATCGATGTGCCCTTCGGCGAACTGAATATCGCAGACATTGACGGCGTCAACTACGGCAAGAAAAAGATCCCCTATAGCGTGAGCTGCAGCGGCGATACCTCCGGTATGAATGGCTTGATGAAAGTGACATTGCAGGGCGATAGCCCGAATTTTGGCGCCGGTTTGCTGCGGACCCGCGAGAAGGAAGATTTGGCGATCAAGCTGTTGCTCCAAAATGGCCAGCAGCTGAAGCTGAACGAGTGGCAGAACTTTTTTTATCCCAATTACCCCGAGCTCTACGCCGTGCCGGTTAAACGCAGCGGCGCCACGTTGCGCGGGGGGGACTTTTCCAGTTCCGCCACATTATTAGTAGAGGTTCAATAAGGAGATGAAGATGAAAAATATACCAGGGTTGGCTGCCTTGGCCTGCATGGGATTGCTGGCCAGCGGCGCGGCGCAGGCGATAAGTGTGAATTTTACCGGTAAGCTGGTGACGGCGCCCGACTGCGTCCTCAACACGGGTAAAGATATCAGCGTTGATTTTCAGGAAGTGGTGAGCAATAAAGTGGATGGCGTCGGCTACAAAAAAATGGAGATTCCCTACACCATTTCCTGCTCCGGCGGTTCGCCAAATAGTGGCCAGCTTAAGGTAATGCTGGAATATACGACCGTACCATGGGGCGACTACAACGCGATCCAGGCCCAACCTACTCCGCAGTTTAATAATTTTGGGTTACGTATTGTTCAGGGCACCGGAGATACCACCTATGTGCCTAAGAGCAAGCTGACAATCGCCGATATAAATAACCCGACCAAGCTTTACGCTGTACCGATCGGCAAACCTAGCGCGGGTTTACCCGAGGGGAGTTTCAACGCCACGGCGACCATGACCGCTATGTATGAGTAAAGCATTATCTCGGCACCGGAGCCGTACTGCTCCGGTAGCGGGCTGCGGCATCAATTAAAGCCGCCGCGTTTTAAACGCGGCGGAAAGAGGCGCACCGACGGCACTTAACCGGCGGAATATTTTCGCCATTGGCGAGGTCGGATAATCTATTTTGCCGGCAGGGTAACCAGATGAAAAAGATTTTTTTAGTGTTAATCGTATTTTTTGGCGGCATAAATGCGGCCAGCTCCGCTAATTTCGAGGCTATTCCTCGTATAGAGCCTACAAGTGGATCCTATGCTTTTCTCTCTTTTACGTTTCTCCGTATTTTACCGGAGTCGCAGGAACCCAACCCATGTTATGGGCAAAGAGAATGCAATTTATCTGTGGTGATGACCTTATCGAACTCCCCACGTGTAGGTGTGGCATTGGTTGAGACCAACAGCAGCTGCAACACGGCGGATTGCAAGACCAGCACGAAAACGGCCAAAACCATGGGGGAGCTCGCGCCGTTAGTCAGGTATTTAGGGCGCAATGGAACGAACTCGGCCAGAGATATAAATCAGATTAACAACTGGCCTCTTAGACTCTGCTTCGGTGTGTCAATTAACGGTAAATGGAGTGGCCCTTTCGGCTGTTCCCCAGAGATACCCAGGACGAACAGCTGCGATATTCTTGACACGAATGCCATCGTTGACTTTGGCTCATTCAGCAGCGACGTTACGGCCCGGCAGGCCACGGGAAGCATTAAGGTAAATTGTGCCAGCGAGGCTTACTTACGCGTTAAGTTTAATTCCAATGTCACCAACATGTCGTTAAGCCAGGACGGGCGGATGACCGCCAGCCTGAAGTTTAGAGACCTGATCACCGGCGTGGGCGAGGATTATGTCAAAGTGCCTGGCGGCAATAGAGAAATCTTTATCGACGGTGATCTCAGGAATAATAATACGTCGCATACCGGCCCGTTTTCTGTGCCTGTGGTAGCGATAATAGAAATCATATAACAGTGACTAAACGGCCTGCCCCCTCTTTTTAATGGGGTGCTGGCGTTATGAATGTATTACCCCGTTAGGAACGTGATTCTCAGCGATACGTTTCATTAAGCGCTGTTACTCTTGGCCCTTCCGCTGAAAATATTTTCAGCGGAAGGCTGCGTAAAATGAATAACGGTGGGGGCAGAATCTACCGGGCTGTTTCTCAGGAATAGTTTCTCGTTTGGCAAACAAGGGAAAATAGGCCTACAGGAGGCTCAGACAATGAAACCAATCAATATTGTGATTGATGACGAAAACCGCTATTTTGCCGCCGGCTTGCGGTTAAGCATTGCGAAATATGCGCAGCAGTATAACAAAGTCGCGCATTTCCTGCCGCCAGGCAGCGATGAGCGGCCTGACATCGTGTTGACCTCGCAGATCCGGTGCACCCGATGCTGGGCTGCCTATTCAAGGGCACACGTCGTCACCATTAAAGAAAGGCAGACCCTTGTCGCCAGGCGTACAAGCCGGGTGTTGTACCGCACTGACGATCAGCAATACCTGTTTACGCTGCTGACCGATGCCCTGGCCAATCCCGGCCCGGTATGCCATTTTTCCGGTCAGGCGCTGACCCGCCGTGAGCGGCAGGTTATCGGCTATATGCGGCGTGGGTTGGATCAATCGCAAACCGCCAGAATAATGGGTGTGAGCGTTAAAACGGTGCACAGCCATAAACGTTCGGTAATGGGTAAGCTGATGTTAAACCGCAGCCATGATTTTATGTATTGGTTACTATCGCCAGAGGCAGAGTATTCCTAACCGTGATGGGGGATAATTTTAATTATTCCCATCTGTTATCTTTAGAGCGCTAAAGGATAGTGAATTATGATTAAAATTTATCAGGGGAATATTAATTCTTGTTTTATTCATTTATTAAATAACAAAAAGGGAAAGTTATGAAAAAGACGACAGCTTTGCTTCTCGGCGCCTGCATCATGATGGCGTCTTATGCTCATGCCGGTTTTAATGGCAATCAGAGCGTGCAGGGCAATAATGGCAACGCCAGCGGCGCCGGCAATAGCGATTTTGGCCAATGCATCAATGGTCAGGGGAAAAATGGTGGGCAATGTGCGGGCAACACCAACACAGGCGCCAAGCCTAAAGAAAAAGATAAAGGCGAAGTCATGAATGCGATCTGTGAATCGCCGTTTATGAAAAAATACTCGCCGCTATGCCAGTAATATTTATTTTTAAATGACAAGCAGGGCTATCCTCCCTGCTTTTTTTGTGGCTATTGATTAAATAGCCTGTTGTTCCGACTCAAAATATAAGTTCGGTGAATTATTATCGTTGGCAGTGATGGTAGCTGTACGTAATTTACGTGGGGTATTATCTACACCAAGGGAAAGGTGAAGTGGATTTGTTTTATTTCGCGATATTCTTGTTCTGTTTAAGCATCTATTCATTCTACAAACATGCGCAGCGGATGAAGAAAAGGCAGTTATCTATTCAAGATCTCGGCTATTCTTCCCGCTGGTTGGCATTGCGACGTCATCATTGACGCTGCTACGCATTGTATGACGTAGCGTTTTTTACCAGAGAGTAAGTATCCGCTTCAACGAATAGGGTGCCCGGACTCGGACAACCGGCGCTGGCGCCGCGTTGAACAGCGCTTCAGCGCTGGCCCGTAGGGTGAGGCCTTGAGGCCGAATAATCGAACGCAGTTCGATGGAGAGTCCTGTCCCTGAAAAGCAAAAATCCAGCCATAGGTGGGTTCTCTAAATAGGGTGCCCGGACTCGGACAACCGCCGCTGGCGCCGTGTTGAACAGCGCTTCAGCGCTGGCCCGTAGGGGGAGGCCTTTGGCCGAATAATCGAACGCAGTTCGATGAAGAGTCCAGTCCCTGAAAAGCAAAAACCCGCCATAGGCGGGTTCTTCTAAATAGGGCGACCGGACTCGGACAACCGGCGCTGGCGCCGCGTTGAACAGCGCTTCAGCGCTGGCCCGCAGGGTGAGG
>NZ_VOUX01000028.1 GCF_008011855.1 Serratia bockelmannii | reverse complement strand
ATTTTTTCTCTGCGACCCCCGGATACTCTGTGAAGTTGTTCACATGTTCCGTGTCGATGGAGGCGCATTATAGGGAGTTCCTCGCAGGCCGCAACAGGTATTTTCAGCAAAAACGATCGTTCGCTGCATTCCACAGCAAAACCCCGCCTTATACCCACTTGCACACAGTGTTATCCACAGATGCGATTTGCACGGAAAATTTACGAGCGCCACGCAAACGTTTTCGCTACAATTCCCCGCGACGAAACGATCCCCCTTTTTATGGGGGCGCTACCTGAATATGTGCCTGACCCTCCCTTATAAGGCAAAAAAACCTTCCTTATAGAGAGAACGAGGTGGACATTCACGTAACGCTCTTTAATTGCGACTCAAAGCCAAGGGATAAAACCATGCAACAACCTCGTCCAATCCGCCGGGCCCTGCTCAGCGTGTCTGACAAAGCCGGTATCGTTGAATTTGCCGAAGCGCTTTCCCAGCGCGGCGTTGAACTGCTCTCCACCGGCGGCACCGCCCGCCTGCTGGCAGACGCCGGTCTGCCCGTTACCGAAGTTTCCGACTACACCGGCTTCCCGGAGATGATGGACGGACGAGTTAAGACCCTGCACCCGAAAGTTCACGGCGGTATCCTCGGCCGCCGCGGCCAGGACGACGCGGTCATGAATCAGCATGACATCCAGCCTATCGACATGGTGGTCGTCAATCTGTACCCGTTCGCCCAAACCGTGGCGCGCCCAGATTGCTCGCTGGAAGACGCGGTCGAAAATATCGATATCGGCGGCCCGACCATGGTGCGCTCCGCCGCCAAGAACCATAAAGACGTCGCCATCGTCGTGAAGAGCAGCGACTACGCCGCCATCATTACCGAGATGGACAACAACGACGGCTCGCTGCGCTATGCCACCCGCTTCGATCTCGCCATCAAAGCCTTCGAACACACCGCCGCCTACGACAGCATGATCGCCAACTACTTCGGCGCGCTGGTGCCGGCGTACCACGGCGAGACCGAACAGCCGTCCGGCCGCTTCCCGCGAACCCTGAACCTCAACTACATCAAGAAGCAGGATATGCGTTACGGTGAGAACAGCCACCAGCAGGCCGCCTTCTATATAGAAGAAGAGGTAAAGGAAGCGTCCGTCGCGACCGCCGAGCAGCTGCAGGGCAAAGCGCTGTCCTATAACAACATCGCCGATACCGACGCCGCGCTGGAATGCGTGAAAGAGTTCGCCGAACCGGCCTGCGTGATCGTCAAACACGCCAACCCTTGCGGCGTGGCGATCGGTGACGACATCCTCGCCGCGTATGAGCGCGCTTACCAAACCGACCCGACTTCCGCCTTCGGCGGCATCATCGCCTTTAACCGCGAGCTGGACGCCGCCACCGCGCAGGCGATCATCAGCCGCCAGTTCGTGGAAGTGATCATCGCGCCAAACGTCACCCAGGAAGCGCGCTCCCTGCTGGCCGCCAAACAGAACGTGCGCGTGCTGGCCTGCGGCCAGTGGCAGCAACGCGTGGCGGGGCTGGACTTCAAGCGCGTCAACGGCGGGCTGCTGGTGCAGGATCGCGATCTCGGCATGGTGACCGCCGCCGATCTGCGCGTGGTATCCGAGCGCCAGCCGACCGAGCAGGAACTGCGTGACGCGCTGTTCTGCTGGAAAGTGGCCAAGTTCGTGAAATCCAACGCCATCGTTTATGCACGTGACAATATGACCATCGGCATAGGCGCCGGCCAGATGAGCCGCGTTTATTCCGCCAAGATCGCCGGCATCAAAGCGAGCGACGAAGGGCTGGAAGTGAAAGGATCCGCCATGGCCTCCGACGCCTTCTTCCCATTCCGTGACGGCATCGATGCCGCCGCGGCGGTCGGCATCACCTGCGTGATCCAGCCTGGCGGCTCAATCCGCGACGACGAAGTGATCGCCGCCGCCAATGAACACGGCATCGCGATGATCTTCACCGACATGCGTCACTTCCGCCATTAATTCCTTTTGCCGCGTGCGCTCCGGCGCACGCCATTCGTGGAGCCCCTGATGAACATTTTGATTATCGGCAACGGCGGGCGCGAGCACGCGCTGGCCTGGAAAGCCGCCCAGTCTCCGCTGGCGGACAAAGTCTACGTTGCGCCGGGCAACGCCGGCACCGCGCTGGAAGCCAATCTGGAGAACGTGGCGATCGCCGCCACAGATATCCCTGCCCTGGTCGCGTTCGCCCAGAGCCATGACATCGGTCTGACCATCGTCGGGCCGGAAGCGCCGCTGGTGATCGGCGTAGTCGACGCCTTCCAGGCCGCCGGTCTGAAAATCTTCGGCCCGTCGCAGGCCGCCGCGCAGCTCGAAGGCTCTAAAGCCTTCACCAAGGATTTCCTGGCGCGCCACCGCATCCCGACCGCCGAATATGAAAACTTTACCGAGGTGGAGCCGGCACTCGCCTATGTGCGCCGCAAAGGCGCACCGATCGTCATCAAAGCCGATGGCCTGGCCGCCGGTAAAGGCGTGATCGTCGCGATGACGCTGCAGGAGGCGGAAGAAGCCGTGCGTGACATGCTGGCCGGCAACGCCTTCGGCGACGCCGGTCATCGCATCGTAGTGGAAGAGTTCCTCGACGGCGAAGAAGCCAGCTTCATCGTGATGGTCGATGGCGAGAACGTGGTGCCGATGGCCACCAGCCAGGACCACAAACGCGTCGGCGACGGCGACACCGGCCCGAACACCGGCGGTATGGGCGCCTACTCTCCGGCGCCAGTTGTGACCGACGAAATCCACCAGCGCGCCATGGACCAGGTGATCTGGCCGACGGTGCGCGGCATGGCGGCGGAAGGCAATACCTACGTCGGCTTCCTGTATGCCGGCCTGATGATCTCCGCCGACGGCCAGCCGAAGGTGATCGAATTCAACTGCCGTTTTGGCGATCCGGAAACTCAGCCGATCATGCTGCGCCTGCGCTCCGATCTGGTGGAACTGTGCCTGGCGGGTGCCGAAGGCCGCCTGAACGAGAAAAGCTCTGACTGGGACGAACGCCCTGCGCTTGGCGTGGTGCTGGCGGCCGGCGGTTATCCGGGTGATTATCGCAATGGCGAGGTGATCCAGGGGTTACCGCAGCAGGAAAGCGCCGACGGTAAGGTCTTCCACGCCGGTACGCGCCTGCAGGGCGATGACGTCGTCACCAGCGGCGGCCGCGTGCTGTGCGTGACGGCACTGGGCGACACCGTGGCGCAGGCGCAGCAACGCGCCTATCAGCTGGCGGAAGGCATTCAGTGGCCGGGCAGCTTCTGCCGCAAAGATATCGGT
This sequence comes from Serratia bockelmannii, assembly GCF_008011855.1. Taxonomy (GTDB): domain Bacteria; phylum Pseudomonadota; class Gammaproteobacteria; order Enterobacterales; family Enterobacteriaceae; genus Serratia; species Serratia bockelmannii. Next base: position 27,455 of record NZ_VOUX01000028.1, on the reverse strand, counting down.
TATCGCGCGATTGCGCGCGGCAAGTGATTTGACCTTATAAGGTCATGGCAAGAGGCTCCGCAGCGCGGGGCCTTTTTTATAGCTGGTCTTCTTTCGGTTCCCAGCTGCAGAAGTCGTCGTTCGCCACCAGCAACAGTTCACTGCCTTCCGGCGCTTCCAACCAGGCGACACTCACCGGCCGGCTGCTGCTGCGGGCGCGCTTTTCGATCCAGCCGATGGCGGTGGCATCCAACCCAGGTTTTAAGCGCTGGCCGTCGCAGGTTTGCACCTCGCCCTGCATCCAACGCCCCTGCAGTAATTTGACCTTGCCGGCGCGCAGCGCATTGCTGACCTCGAGGATACGTCGCGCCTGATATTGATACAGGGCGATTTCATCGCTGGTCAGCGGTTCGCGGCGTGTCGCCAGCTGGCGCTGCATAAAGCTCACCGTGCCGTCGTCGGCAAAGCGCAGTTGAATGGAGTCTCGATCGCCGTCGGCGTCGTTGCGTTTGATTTGGCGCAGCACGTCGCCCTGATAGGTATACAGCGTGGTGATGGTACCCGGCCCCCGGTAGGGACTATAGACGCTGACCAGCACCTGCGGGCGATGTTGCTCATCGTCTTTACGCCACAGGCGTATCACGCCCTGATCGGCCACAAAGCCGCTGGCGGTAAAGCTGGGAATATCGGAATGGAAACTGCAGGCGCTCAGACCGAGGGCGATGCCGGCGGCCATGAGCACCCGACGAGTAAACAAAAGGGGCGCCATCGCCCCTCTGTTTAATCTTTTCACCGAGGCGCGGTCTTATTTAACAGCGTCTTTCAGTGCTTTGCCAGAAACGAACGCAGGCACGTTGGCTGCTGCGATTTTGATTTCTTTGCCAGTCTGTGGGTTGCGGCCAGTGCGCTCGCTACGATGGTTTACTTTGAAAGTACCGAAGCCAACCAATTGTACTGCATCACCTTCTTTCAGAGACTCAGTAATAGCAGCCAGGGTGGATTCCAGAGCCAGTTTAGCTTGTGCTTTGGAAAGGTCAGCCTTGTCCGCGATTACATCAATCAGTTGAGTCTTGTTCATAAGTTATCCTTACAGTGTGTTTATCGTTTGCAAAGCATCGAGTGCGACGGATATGCCGATTGACAGCACTCTCCTGCATACACGCACCGATAGCCACTTTTTTTACGCCCCCCAAATGTAGACCAGACAGGGTGCGGATGTGAAGCCTTAAGGCATGACAAATCAGGCGTTAAATCACGTTTTGCTGCCTTATTGCGCTAAATTTATCCCGATGTTGCTGACACCGGCCTCTCGCAGGTCGGATCGCAGCCCCTTGATCAGGTCTATATCGCGCTCTTCACAGGCGTCCAACAGGCGGAAAATTTCCCATTGAATGTCCCATTCTTCCTCTACCGCAGGCAAACTGCCCAACTCTTCGTCGGTCATTTCCTTACCGGCTTGAGTCATTTCCAACATCGCCACGGTGCGAATCGATGTTTCGCTGATGGCGATGGCGTGCTCCAGCGTCTCCCCGCCGAGCCGCGAATGGATCAGTTCCCCTAATGCGATACAGGCATCAATTGCCGGGTAAACGCCGTAAAGATCGTAATCTTCCGCCGACGGAATCGCCTCTTCCAACTTCTCGAGCTGGCTGTCGAAGTTGACCTTGGCGTCCTTCACCACCAGCGTTTCCCACACCAAATCCAGAATGCGGCGATAAACCGCCGGATCGCCGAACTCGGTCTGTTTGCAGAACATCTGGTAATTCGGGTACATACGCTCGCACAAACTGGCCATAAAGGTCAAATGTTGCCAAGCCTCGTGCCGTTCCAGACGTAAATGAATCGGGTTACGTAGCATGCTTTACTCTCTTACGCGTTATCTGCGGCGCAGTGTACCCGAAATCGCTCATGGCGACACCTCCGGATGCTGCTGCAACCAACGCTGAAACGCCGGGCGCCGCGATGCGATGGCATCAGCCCAACGGGTCGGCTCCGGCAAACGGTAGCCCGCCATACAGCGCTGCACCCACGCCAGCGCGCTGTCGGCGCCCACGCGGTGACCGGTAGAGATGAACAGCGGGTTGCAGCGCGCCTTGCTGCGCCATACCCAGCCCAGCTGTTCACCCTTATCTTCCAACGGCGCCAGCGCACCGACGGCGGCCTCCAGCGGTGCGAATTTGCCGCACAGGCGCTTCTTGGCCACGCCGATAGTCGGCACATCGACCAGCAGGCCGAAATGGCTGGCGACGCCGAGACGCCGCGGATGCGAAATGCCATGTCCATCGACGAAGATCAACCCCGGCTTTTGCCGCAGCTGAGCCCAGGCGGCCAACAGCGCCGGGTATTCGCGAAACGACAGGAAACCCGGGATATAAGGCATGACGGTGGCGATACGCGCCACCTGATACTCCACCAGCTCCAGCGACGGATAGCGCAGGATGGCGATGGCGGCGCGCGTCACCGCTCCCTCCTGCTCGAAGCCCACGTCGGCGCCGGCGATGAAGGCCGGCGGTTCGGCCGGCAGATCGTCGTAGCGAATGACTTCAGCCGCGCGCCGCAGCTGTTCGGCGCGCAGAGCCTGCATATCGGTCACATCGAATCCTTAACGGTGGTATTTCGCCGACTGCGCGTGCACCGCCTCGACGAAGGCGCCGGCGTGCTCAGGCGGCACATCCTGATGGATGCCGTGGCCCAGGTTGAACACATGGCCGTTGCCGTGGCCGAAACCGGCCAGAATGGTCTCCACTTCTTCCGCGATGCGCGCCGGGGAAGCATAAAGCATCGACGGATCCATGTTGCCCTGCAGCGCCACTTTATCGCCCACGCGCCGACGCGCGTCGGCGATGTCGGTGGTCCAATCCAGCCCCAGCGCATCGCAGCCGGTGGCGGCCATCGCCTCCAGCCACTGCCCACCGCCTTTGGTGAACAGCGTCACCGGCACGCGGCGGCCGTCATTTTCACGCAGCAGCCCGTCGACGATCTTGTGCATGTAGTGCAACGAGAACTCGCGGTAATCGCGCCCGGTCAACACGCCGCCCCAGGTGTCGAACACCATCACCGACTGCGCGCCGGCTTTGATCTGGGCGTTGAGGTACAGGATCACGCTGTCCGCCAGCTTGTCCAGCAACAGGTGCAGCGTGGCCGGTTCGGCATACATCATCTTTTTCAGCTTGGTGAAGGCCTTGCTGCTGCCGCCTTCAACCATATAGGTAGCCAACGTCCACGGGCTGCCGGAGAAGCCGATCAGCGGCACTTCGCCCTTCAGCTCGCGGCGGATGGTACGCACCGCGTTCATCACATAGCCCAACTCCACTTCCGGATCGAACACCGGCAGTTTGTCGACGTCAGCACGGCAGGTGATGGGTGAGCTGAAACGCGGGCCTTCGCCGGCTTCAAAGTACAGGCCGAGCCCCATGGCGTCGGGAATGGTGAGAATGTCGGAGAACAGGATGGCGGCGTCTAGCGCATAGCGGCGCAGCGGCTGCAGCGTAACCTCGCAGGCCAGCTCCGCGTTCTTGCACAGCGACATGAAATCACCGGCCTGGGCGCGGGTCGCCTTGTACTCCGGTAAATAACGACCGGCCTGGCGCATCATCCATACGGGGGTCACATCCACCGGCTGGCGCAACAGCGCGCGCAGGTAGCGATCGTTCTTCAACTCAGTCATTTATGGGGCTCCCTTAATAATCTGCCGGCCATTGTACATTATTCTGCCCGGCACAGCGCCACGGTGTCCTCAATCAACCGGCGCGCCACGGTGCCGGGCGGCGGCAACAGCGGCAGTTGGTCGTAGCGATACCAGCCGGCGTTGAGCAGCTCCTTGGGATCGTGACGAAGGTCGCCCTGATGGTAATCGGCCATAAAGGCCATCATCAGCGAGTTCGGGAACGGCCAGGGTTGTGAGGTGACGTAGCGCAGGTTCTTGATTTCGATATTGCTCTCTTCCATCACTTCGCGCGCTACCGCCTGTTCCAGCGTTTCGCCCACCTCGACGAAGCCGGCCAGCACCGTGTGGATGCCGCCGCGATGGCGCACGTGTTGCGCCAGCAGGATCTGATCGTCGCGCCGAATGGCGACGATCACGCAGGGCGCAATCTGCGGGTAGTACCGCTCTTTGCAGTGGCCGCACAGGCAGGCGCTTTCGGAGCGGCTGAGGTGCATCTCATGGCCGCAGTAGCCGCAATAGCGATGAGAGCGGTAGAAATCCGCCAACTGAACGCCGCGCCCGGCAAGCTGGAACAGACCGCGATCCTGATCCAACAGCTGACGCACCGATCCCATCTCCCGCGGCATCGCCTGGCGCACCAGCCAAACCGGCGCGCCCTCCCATTCACCGATGGTGCGCGCCATGTGACCCTGCAGCCCGAGGGCGGCGGCCGTCCCCGACGGCAATTCACCGTTCGGTAACCAAAGTTTGCTTTCATGGCTGACAATCCACCAGCCGTTTTCATTGCCCGTTAATGCAAGTTCCATATCGTTGTTGCACAACCTCAGCTTCACTGGCACTCTACAAATCGGCTTTGTTACATTTTAATAACTTACCGGTTACTTTTGTTACTTACACGGAGTCAAACATGCTCAACCGTTTGGAAAGGCTGACTCAGCGCGTTGGCGGTAGTAATGAATTAGTTGATCAATGGCTTCAGGCCCGCAAACAGTTGCTGGTCGCCTACTGCACGCTGGTAGGCCTCAAACCGAATAAAGAAAAGCATACGCCGCTGAATGAAAAAGCGCTGGAGAACTTTTGCCACAACCTGGTGGATTATCTCTCCGCAGGGCATTTTCATATCTATGACAGAATTATCAAACAAGTGGAAGGCGCAGCCAGTCCGAAAATGTCGCTGGCGGTGAACATCTATCCCAAGCTGTGGGCCAATACTGAACAGATCATGGCGTTCCACGATCGCTATACCGAAGTGGATATCGATCAGGAGGTTTGTCTGGAATTCCACCAGGCCTTGTCGGATATCGGCGAAACGCTGGCGGCGCGCTTTGCGCTGGAAGATAAGCTGATCCAGTTGGAAGCAGAAGCCGCGCAGCAACCGCTGCCGGACCAGACGCTGGATCCGGCGCGTTAAAATTTTATAGTTTTTTTTCATATCCCTCCTATACTGGGGGGCATCTTGTCGGAGTGCCTAGCGCCTGATTTGTTCATCGAATCAGCCAGGCTGAGACCGTTAATTCGGGATCCGCGGAACCTGATCGGGTTAATACCCGCGAAGGGAACAAGAGTAATCTATCGCCACAGGCACGGCCTCCCCCTTGCGGGCGCCCTGCCTTATCGGCCACCATCATTACTCCCTCCGAGCTCCAGACAAGCAACTTTCCCAACCCAACACACTGGTAGGAACTTGCTATGTCTAACATTAATCCACCGCGCGCCCGTAAAGCGCAACGCGAAGCCGCCCAGCAGTTTATCGACACGCTGCAAGGCATGGCTTTCCCAAACTCACGCCGCATCTACCTGCAGGGCTCGCGCCGCGATATCCAGGTGCCGATGCGCGAAATTGAGCTCAGTCCGACCCTGGTCGGCGGCAGCAAAGATAGCCCGCAGTATGAACAGAACGAGGCGATCCCGGTATATGACACCGCGGGCCCCTACGGCGATCCGCAGGCCGAGCTCGATGTGCACGCCGGCCTGGCCAAGCTGCGCGCCGGCTGGATCGACGCGCGCGGCGATACTGCGACCCTGAGCGGCGCCAGTTCCGGCTTCACCCAACAGCGTCTGGCGGACGAGGGGCTGGATCACCTGCGCTTCGAACATCTGCCGCTGCCGCGCAAAGCGCTGCCGGGCAAGTGCGTTACCCAGCTGCACTATGCCCGCGCCGGCATCGTCACCCCGGAGATGGAGTTTATCGCCATCCGTGAAAACATGGGGCGCGAACGCATTCGCGGCGAGGTGCTACGCCACCAGCATCCGGGCCAGGGCTGGGGCGCCAACCTGCCGGACAACATCACGCCGGAGTTCGTGCGCCAGGAAGTGGCCGCCGGCCGCGCCATCATTCCTGCCAACATCAATCACCCGGAGGCGGAGCCGATGATCATCGGCCGCAATTTCCTGGTGAAGGTGAACGCCAATATCGGCAACTCGGCGGTCACGTCGTCGATCGAAGAAGAGGTGGAGAAGCTGGTGTGGGCCACCCGCTGGGGCGCAGACACCGTGATGGATCTCTCCACCGGCCGCTATATTCACGAAACCCGCGAGTGGATCCTGCGCAACAGCCCGGTGCCCATCGGCACCGTGCCTATCTACCAGGCGCTGGAGAAGGTCAACGGCGTGGCGGAAAACCTCACCTGGGCGATGTTCCGCGATACGCTGCTGGAACAGGCGGAACAAGGGGTCGATTACTTCACCATCCACGCCGGCGTGCTGCTGCGCTATGTGCCGATGACCGCCAAACGCCTGACCGGCATCGTGTCGCGCGGTGGCTCGATCATGGCCAAATGGTGCCTGTCGCACCATCAGGAAAACTTCCTCTATCAGCACTTCCGTGAAATCTGCGAGATCTGCGCCGCCTACGACGTTTCGCTGTCGCTCGGTGACGGCCTGCGCCCCGGCTCGATTCAGGACGCCAACGACGAAGCCCAGTTCGCCGAGCTGCATACGCTGGGCGAGCTGACCAAAATCGCCTGGGAATACGACGTGCAGGTGATGATCGAAGGCCCGGGCCATGTGCCGATGCAGATGATCCGCCGCAATATGACCGAAGAGCTGGAACACTGCCACGAAGCGCCGTTCTACACCCTCGGCCCGCTGACCACCGATATCGCCCCGGGCTATGACCATTTCACCTCCGGCATCGGCGCGGCGATGATCGGCTGGTTCGGCTGCGCCATGCTGTGTTACGTCACGCCGAAAGAGCACCTCGGCCTGCCGAACAAAGAAGACGTCAAACAGGGCCTGATCACCTACAAGATCGCCGCCCACGCCGCCGATCTGGCCAAGGGCCATCCGGGCGCGCAGATCCGCGATAACGCCATGTCCAAGGCGCGTTTCGAATTTCGCTGGGAAGATCAGTTCAATCTGGCGCTCGATCCGGCCACCGCGCGCGCCTATCACGACGAAACCCTGCCGCAGGAATCCGGCAAGGTCGCCCACTTCTGCTCAATGTGCGGGCCGAAATTCTGCTCGATGAAGATTTCGCAGGAGGTACGCGACTACGCCGCCGCCCAGGAGGCCGCCAAGCCGATCGAGGTGCAGCTGACCGGCATGGAGAAAATGTCCGCCGAATTCCGTGCCCGCGGCAGCGAGCTGTATCACAGCGCCGGCACCCTGCAAGAGGAGACAAACAATGACTGATATCACGACCCCCTTCCCGGCAACGCCCCACAAGCTGGGACTCTACCCGGTCGTCGACAGCGTGGAATGGATCGCTCGCCTGCTGGAAGCCGGCGTCACCACGATCCAGCTGCGCATCAAGGATTTGCCTGACGAGCAGGTCGAAGAGGATATCGCCGCCGCCATCGCGCTGGGCCAGCGCTATCAGGCGCGCCTGTTCATCAACGACTACTGGCGGCTGGCGATCAAGCATGGCGCCTACGGCGTGCATCTGGGCCAGGAAGATCTCGATACCACCGATCTGGCTGCCATTCACCGCGCCGGGCTGCGGCTGGGCGTGTCCACCCATGACGACGCCGAGCTGGCGCGCGCGCTGGCGGTGAAACCGTCCTACATCGCGCTGGGGCACATCTTCCCCACCCAAACCAAAGACATGCCTTCGGCGCCGCAGGGGCTGACGGAGTTGAAACGCCACATCGCCGGTTTGGCGGATTACCCGACGGTGGCGATCGGCGGGATCAGTATCGATCGCGTACCGGCAGTGCTGGCGTGCGGCGTCGGCAGCGTGGCGGTGGTCAGCGCCATCACCCAGGCGCCGGATTGGCGCGCGGCGACGGCCGAGCTGCTGCGGCTGATCGAAGGCGAGGGGTCGAGCGATGCTTAACGATCAGGAATTCCTGCGCTACAGCCGCCAGCTGCTGCTGGAGGACGTCGGCCCGGAAGGCCAAGAGAAACTCAAGCGCGCCACAGTGTTGATCGTCGGTTTGGGCGGGCTCGGTTCCCCGGCTTCGTTGTACCTGGCCGCCGCCGGCGTCGGCACGCTGCTGCTGGCCGACGACGACCAGCTGCACGTTACCAACCTGCAGCGGCAAATCCTCTACCGCAGCGCCGATACCGCCACCGGTAAGGCGGCGCTGGCGCAACGCCACCTGCAGGCGCTGAACCCGTTGGTGGAATCCATCCCGCTGGCGCAACGGCTACAGGGGCAAGCGCTGCGCGACGCGGTCGCCCGCGCCGATCTGGTGCTGGACTGCTGCGACAATATGGCGACCCGTCATGAGGTCAATGCCGCCTGCATCGCCGCCGCCAAGCCGCTGATCAGCGGCAGCGCGGTCGGTTTCAGCGGCCAGCTGCTGGTGCTCGAGCCGCCCTATGCACACGGCTGCTACGCCTGCCTGTATCCGGAGCAGGAAGAGCCGCAGCGCAACTGCCGCACCGCCGGGGTACTCGGCCCGGTGGTCGGCGTAATCGGCACCCTGCAAGCGCTGGAGGCCATCAAGATGCTGGCCGGCATGCCTTCCTCCCTCAGCGGGAAACTGCGGCTGTTCGACGGTAAGCAGCAGAGCTGGAGCACGCTGCAACTGAGCCAGGCCCGCGCCTGCCCGGTATGCGGAGGCGCGGCATGAAAATCCGGCTGAACGACCAACCGCTTGAGCTGGCGCAGCCGCTCAGCGTCGCCGCCCTGCTGACCCAGTTGGAACGCCACCAGCCGGGCACCGCGCTGGCGATCAACCAAACCATCATCCCACGCGCCGACTGGGCCGATCATCAGGTGCAGGACGGTGACGACATTTTGCTGTTTCAAGCGATCGCCGGAGGCTGACATGCTGAAAATCGCCGATACCACTTTTACCTCGCGCCTGTTCACCGGCACCGGCAAGTTCGCCACCCCGGCGTTGATGCTGGAGGCACTGGCGGCCTCCGGCTCACAGCTGGTGACCATGGCCATGAAGCGCGTCGATCTGCGCGGCGGCAACGACGCCATTTTGGCGCCGCTGCAGCAGTTGGGCGTCAGGCTGCTGCCCAACACCTCCGGCGCCAAAACCGCCGCCGAGGCGGTGTTCGCCGCCCGGCTGGCGCGTGAAGCGCTCGGCACCCACTGGGTGAAACTGGAGATCCATCCCGATGTGAAATACCTGCTGCCTGATCCGATAGAAACGCTGAAAGCGGCGGAAACGCTGGTGAAAGACGGTTTTGTGGTGCTGCCCTACTGCGGCGCCGATCCGGTGCTGTGCAAACGGCTGGAAGAGGTGGGCTGTGCGGCGGTGATGCCGCTTGGTGCGCCTATCGGCTCCAACCGCGGTCTGCGCACCCGTGACTTCCTCGAAATCATCATCGAGCAAGCCAAGGTGCCGGTGGTGGTAGACGCCGGCATCGGCGCGCCAAGCCACGCGCTGGAGGCGATGGAGCTGGGTGCCGACGCGGTGCTGGTGAATACCGCCATTGCCGTGGCGCGCGATCCGGTGCAGATGGCGCGGGCGTTTCGCCTGGCGCTGGAGGCCGGCGAGCTGGCACGCAGCGCCGGATTAGGCTCCAGCCAGCGCGGCGCGGTCGCGTCCAGCCCGCTGACCGCTTTTCTCAGCCAGCCAGAGGAGGCGCAATGATGGCCGACGATTTCAGTAGCCGCTGGCAACAGCTGGACTGGGACGACATTACGCTGCGCATCAACGGCAAAACTACGCGCGACGTGGAGCACGCGTTGAACGCCGACAAGCTGACGCGCGACGACTTTATGGCGCTGATCTCCCCCGCCGCCGCGCCGTATCTGGAACCGTTGGCGCAACGCGCGCAGCAGCTGACCCGCCAGCGGTTCGGCAACGTCGTCGGCTTCTATGTGCCGCTGTATCTCTCTAACCTGTGCGCCAACGACTGCACCTACTGCGGCTTTTCGATGAGCAACCGCATCAAGCGCAAAACGCTGGATGCGGCGGAGATCGCACGCGAGTGCGAAGCCATCAAGGCGCTGGGGTTCGAACATCTGTTGCTGGTCACCGGCGAACATCAGACCAAGGTTGGCATGGACTATTTCCGCCAGCACATCCCGGCGATCCGCCGGCACTTCAGCTCGCTGATGATGGAAGTGCAGCCGCTGGCGCAGGAGGAATACGCCGAACTGAAAACGCTGGGCCTGGACGGCGTGCTGGTGTACCAGGAAACCTACCATCCGGCCACCTATCTGCAGCACCACCTGCGCGGCCAGAAGCAGGATTTCCATTGGCGCCTGGCCACGCCGGATCGCCTGGGGCGCGCCGGGATCGACAAGATCGGCCTCGGCGCATTGATCGGTCTGTCCAACAGTTGGCGCACCGACTGCTACCTGCTGGCGGAACATCTGTTCTACCTGCAGCAAACCTACTGGCAGAGCCGCTACTCGATCTCGTTCCCGCGTCTGCGCCCCTGCGCCGGTGGCATTGAACCGGCGTCGATCATGAGCGAGCCTCAACTGGTGCAGCTGATCTGCGCCTTCCGGCTGTTCGCGCCAGACGTTGAGCTGTCGCTGTCTACCCGGGAGTCGCCTTACTTCCGCGATCATATGATCCCGGTGGCGATCAACAGCGTCAGCGCCGGATCCAAGACGCAGCCCGGCGGCTATGCCGATGACGTACCGCCGGAGCTGGAACAGTTCGAACCGCACGACGGCCGCACGCCGCAGCAGGTCGCCGAGGCCATCAGCCACGCCGGGCTGCAGCCGGTGTGGAAAGACTGGGACGGTTATCTGGGACGCGGCGCGCAATAAACAGCAACGTTTGCCGCCGTGTGAAGAAAACGCTGGAGCGGCCGCGCAATGCCGAACGGCAGCGCTGGCGCCGGCAAACGCGCCGACTATAGTGGCCTTGCCGACCGCCAAACCCGGCGTCGGCCGGGGCCGTCACCCTCTCGATGGCCCCGCCTTATCCCATCCCGGATCGCGCCGGAGATCCTCTTGCGCGACTCCGGCCCTCGTCCGCGGCAACGCGCATATGCCGTATCGCGGCCTGTAAGGGCGTACGGATAGGTTGTCTTGTCGGTTAATGGGCTGTCAGAAAGATACGATATCTGCGTTCGGTATTCACTTAGGAGTGATATTCATAGGGCGCTATTGCGGCAGCACAGTGAGGAACGAGGAAAAAAGAAGATACAGCGACGAAGAGAGGTTCGAATGGTCATCCCCGGTGCAGCCAATAGCCCTGGTGTTGACCGCAGATCTTTTTTGCCGCCTGCTCCCTGCTTACGGACAAGAGCAGGCGGTTTATTTTGTGAGACAGGCACCCCCCCAGGACGCGAATCACACAGTATGTGCGCTAATTAACCACATAAACGATTAAATGTGAATGTCTTTTGAGTGTTTTTTTATTTAGTATCGAGTATGTTTTGAGTTTGCCAAAGGAAATCAAACTGATATCACCGCAACCACCGGAGCATCATCTATAATCCAGCACGGGTTCTCGCGCAGGTTTTTCAGCGCTCGCGGTCAACATCAAAAAAGCCAAGGTTGTCATGAAGAAAACGCCAAATTATATCGATGCAATCAGCGCGTTGCTCACTCTGAAAGGAGTTGGCGACAGAAAACATGCCTCCACGATGGCCAACATACTGAACCTTCAGTACAACAGCGCCAAACAAAAACTGGATGGCAAAAGGGGCATCACCCTCGATGAAATCAAAAAGGTTTTTCAGTATTTCAACGAACCGTTTGCCGGCCAAAGGACGCATAACGGCGTCTTTATCATGAACAGCATTCACAAGCGCTGCAACATTGAGGTCGACGAGCGCCCGGCCACGCAAGCAGACAGCGACGAAACCTACGCCTACAAAAAAGACGATCTTTTCATCATCAACACCAACCGGGAACATGCCGCCGATGCCCCGCTGTACAAAGTCAACAAGATAGACTTTCTGCCGGCTCCGCGTATCGCGATCCTGGACAATGACAGTGATATTCTCGAATTGTTGAAGAAGATCGCCTGCCGCTACGGCATCGAGACCGAGACCTTTCAAACGGCGGACGCCATGCTGGCCGCGCTGGAGCACCAGTCTTTTGAGGCGTTTATTTTGGACTGGCTGTTGGACTTCGGCGAGACTTCCGAACGCGTCGTGAAGAAAATAAAGGACACCCTCGATCCGCATGCCCGCATCATCATTTTGACCGGCCAGCTGAATCACTACGAGAAAAACATCGGCGATATGATCCTGCACTATGACGTGCATCTGGTGGAAAAACCGACCAAACCGCTGATTATCTCTTCGCTGCTGCTGTCGAACTTATTCTTTAATTAGTTTGACCGGGATGCGGATCAAAAACGACGAGCCAACCCCTTCGACGGATTTGACCTTGATGGCGCCTTTCATCGTCGTGACGTAATTTTTGATAATGGTCAGCCCCAGCCCCAATCCCTGTCGCGTTTCCCTTTCCACCCCCTGATTGAACGCCTTATATAATCGTTCCAGATTATCGACGTTAAACCCGATGCCGGTGTCTTTTACCCATAAATACAGATTGCCGTGGCACACCTTCACATTGAGGATAATCGCACCGTGGTGAGTAAATTTGTCCGCGTTGCTGAGCAGATTGGCCAATATTCGGTAGAGCTTATATTTGTCGGAGCAAATCAAACCAACATAGGATGAACGACGCACCACGATGCGATTACCGCGCCCGGCGCTGATACTGGTCATGGCATCGTCCACCACCTCATTCAGACGGAAGGTGGATATATTCACTTTGACCTCCCCCATCTCTAGCCGCGAATAATCCATCACCTCGCGCGTTTGTTCGGTGATCTTATTGCCGTGATAGGAGATCAGGCGAGCTTCTTTTTTCAACTCTTCCTGCGCCAGCTCGTGCTCCATGATATCCGCAGCAATGACGATGGCCTGAGTCGAGCCGGCGATCTCGTGGTAGATGGAAGAGATAAAGATGTTCTTATTCTTGATGATCTCTTTTAACGAGAAGGCATTTCTCAGCACCAGGAACATCATCAGGAACACCAAAATCAGCGAAAAGAGGGCAAACATCTCGGCTTTACTCGAGTTGTCCTGGATGATGCCTTTCACTTCGGTAAAGTTTTTAATCTGTATCCGATAAATAATTTCCTGGATATCGACCAGCGTGCCCTCGATATCATCCATATAAGAGAGAATATCCGTCTTGTTTTTCTGCCCCACCAGCAAGCCGGTGGAGAGATCGTCCAACGTGCGGTACTGCTGCTTCAGCAGCGCAACATTCTTGATGAACTCGTCGTCGTAATAAAAAGAGTCGCTGAAGGTCGAACGGCTCTCCAGGATCTGAATCTTCGAGTAAAAGATTTTCTTCTTGATCAGGAAAGCATCGTAGTCGTTATTTTCACTGAGCAGCAGCGCGGTTTTGGTCCTTTCAAACGCCAGAAAGAGGATCTCGGCCACCGAGTAGTTGTCCAGATTGGGCTCGATCTGCTTATAGCGCTCTTTTACGCCACCGAAGTTAATAGCAATCAACAAAATCAATAAAGAGAAGATGGCAACCAACGCGATAAGAGTACCGATCAGTTTTTTGCTCATCTTATTTCATCTCCAACCGTTTAACTTGCCAGACGGTTTTCGCGTTCACATCCAGGTTATTCAGCTCAGCGTAGCCATCGCGCGGATAAATAATGGCGAATGGCCCCAGCTCCCCCACGTCGATCGGCTTACCGCCGCGCAGATAGGCGACAATCACGCGGTATTTAATCATCTCGTCAATCGGCATCGAGTAGGAGTAATCGTCCCAGGCGAAAGCGCGCACCGACTGGCCTTTCAGATGATAGGCTTTCACCAGCTCGGCAAACTCAACGCCGGTAAACGTATCTTCCGGGGTGAAATTGGTCGAGGTTTTAATCGTGTGCGGCGGCATCGCCTCCAGCATCTGCCGGGTGATTTTGATCTTCTCGCCGTCGAGCGGTTTCAGATAAAAATAGTCAACGGCCGCATACAGCGGCGCGCTAAACAGCGAAAGCAGCAGTAACGTCATCAATCCTTTGATTTTCATCATTCACCCTCTTTGCGTTTCACCAATTCGGCCTGGCCAAATTCATCCTGCCCGACCACGACCCAGCCGTGACGTTGATAAAAGCCTTCGGCCTTGGAGCCGAGATCGGTGGTTAAGTGGATCGCTTCGGCGCCGTGCTCAAACATCCAGTGAGTGACCCGTGCCAGTAAGGCAGAGCCGATCCCCTTAGACTGGTATTCCGGCTTCACGAACAGGCCGCCGATCAGCGGTTCAGGGATGAATAACCCGAAGCCAACGCCGGCATAGTCGTCGCCATACTTGCAGATCCAACCGCCGCCCTGGTTGATGTCCTCCAGCGCCTGTTTGCGCTGCAGATACTGGACCTGATGCGGATGCAGCAGGTTTTCTTCAACGGAAAAGCGGATCTCATACAGGTATGGCAGGTGTTGCGCCGTCAATTTTTCGAAGGTAATGAGGCTGTCCATGTTTCGCACTGTCCTTAATTGTCAGATAAAAAGCGCCGGTCAATTTCTGCTGGAACCATAGTAGCAAAGTTTGTCTTAACCCGGCACGAGGCGAAAAAAAACCGCCCCCGAAGGGGCGGTTTATCTGGCGATGGGCCCGGCGTACCGGGCCCGCGGCGCGGATGACGATTACTCGTCGTCGCTGCCGCCCAGGCCTGCGTTGAGCAGCTCGGCCAGGTTAGCCGTCGCTTCTTCCGCGCTGACTTGCGGAACAACCGGCGCTTCACCCTGAGCACGGCGACGCATACGATCCTGATGATAAGCGTAACCGGTACCGGCTGGGATCAGACGGCCCACGATAACGTTCTCTTTCAGGCCACGCAGTTCATCACGCTTGCCGGCTACGGCAGCTTCGGTCAGAACGCGCGTCGTTTCCTGGAACGATGCAGCGGAGATGAAGGACTCGGTCGCCAAGGAAGCCTTGGTGATACCCAGCAGATCGCGCGAGAAGGTTGCCGCGATTTTACCTTCAGCTTCCAGCTGACGGTTGGCAATCTTGACGCGAGACACTTCAGCCTGCTCGCCTTCCAGGAACTCGGAGCCACCAGCGCTAACGATGGTGCCTTTACGCAGCATCTGACGAACGATAACTTCGATGTGCTTATCGTTAATCTTAACGCCTTGCAGACGGTAAACTTCCTGCACTTCGTTGGTGATGTAGCGGGTAACCGCATGCACGCCACGCAGACGCAGAATGTCGTGCGGAGACTCTGGGCCGTCGGAAACGACGTCACCACGTTCCACCACTTCGCCTTCGAACACGTTGAGCTGACGCCATTTCGGGATCATCTCTTCGTAAGCGTCGCTGCCGTCCAGCGGAGAGATCACCAGGCGACGTTTGCCTTTGGTCTCTTTACCGAACGAGATAATCCCGCTGATTTCAGCCAGGATTGCCGGCTCTTTCGGACGACGTGCTTCGAACAGGTCGGCAACGCGCGGCAGACCACCGGTAATATCCTTGGTACCGCCGGATTCCTGAGGAATACGCGCCAGGGTATCACCCGCACCGATCTGAATGCCGTCTTCCAGCTGAACGATCGCTTTGCCCGGCAGGAAGTATTGAGCAGGCATATCAGTACCTGGGATCAATACGTCTTCGCCCTGAGCGTCAACGATTTTCAGTGCCGGACGCAGGTCTTTACCGCTACCGGTACGCTCTGCGCTGTCCAGTACGACCAGAGAAGACAAACCGGTCAGTTCGTCGGTCTGGCGAGTAATGGTCTGGCCGTCAACCATATCCGCGAAGCGAATGAAGCCGCTGACTTCACTGATGACCGGCATGGTGTGCGGATCCCAGTTAGCAACGGTTTCGCCGCCGTTAACTTCTTCACCGTCGCCTTTGCCCATCACGGCACCGTAAGGCACCTTGTAGCTTTCTTTGGTACGGCCGAATTCGTCGATCAGTTTCAGTTCGGTGTTACGCGAGGTGATCACCAGCTTGCCCGCGGCGTTCATAACGAACTTCACGTTGCTCAGCTTGAGGCTACCCTTGTTTTTCACCTGGATGCTGGATTCAGCAGCCGCACGAGATGCCGCACCACCGATGTGGAACGTACGCATCGTCAGCTGTGTACCCGGCTCACCGATGGACTGTGCCGCGATAACGCCGATGGCTTCACCTTTGTTGATGATGTGGCCACGTGCCAGGTCGCGACCGTAGCAGTTTGCACACACACCAAAGTCGGTTTCACAGCTCACTACGGAACGGACTTTAACGCTGTCGACAGAATTCTCTTCCAACAGGTCACACGCCTTCTCGTTCAGCAGGGTGTTGCGTGGCACCAGAATGTCCGCCGTACCCGGCTTGAGGACGTCTTCTGCCGTCACACGGCCCAGAACGCGTTCACGCAGCGGCTCTTTCACGTCGCCACCTTCGATAACCGGAGTCATCAGGATGCCGTCGTGGGTGCCACAGTCGTCTTCGGTCACAACCAGATCCTGCGCCACGTCAACCAGACGACGGGTCAGATAACCGGAGTTCGCGGTTTTCAGTGCGGTATCCGCCAGACCTTTACGAGCACCGTGGGTGGAGATGAAGTACTGGAGTACGTTCAGACCTTCACGGAAGTTCGCGGTGATTGGCGTTTCGATGATGGAGCCGTCCGGCTTCGCCATCAGGCCACGCATACCGGCCAGCTGACGAATCTGAGCGGCGGAACCACGCGCACCGGAGTCGGCCATCATAAAGATGCTGTTGAAGGAAACTTGCTGTTCCACTTCGCCGTCACGGTTAACCACGTCTTCTACCGACAGGTTTTCCATCATCGCTTTCGCAACGCGTTCGTTCGCTGCAGCCCAGATATCGATCACTTTGTTGTAGCGTTCGCCGGCGGTAACCAGACCAGACTGGAACTGCTCCTGGATCTCGGCAACTTCGGTTTCCGCTTCTTCGATGATCTCCGCTTTCTTGGCCGGGATAACCATGTCGTCGATACCTACGGAAGCGCCTGAACGGGCTGCGTAAGCAAAACCGGTGTACATGATCTGGTCAGCAAAGATAACGGTCGGCTTCAGGCCCAGGATGCGGTAACAGGTGTTCAGCATCTTGGAGATCGCTTTCTTGCCCAAAGGCTGGTTAACGATCGAGTACGGCAGACCTTTCGGTACGATCATCCACAGGATGGCGCGGCCGATGGTGGTGTCGATGATGCTGGTCTGAGAAGTCCATTCGCCTTCGGCGTTTTTGACGTCTTCGGTGATACGCACTTTAACACGCGCATGCAGAGACGCCAGGCCGGCGCGGTAAACACGCTCAGCTTCTTTGGAACCGTTCAGCACCATGCCTTCGCCCTTGGCGTTAACACAGTCGCGGGTCATGTAGTACAGACCCAGTACAACGTCCTGAGAAGGAACGATGATTGGCTCGCCGTTCGCTGGGGACAGGATGTTGTTGGTAGACATCATCAGCGCACGCGCTTCCAGCTGGGCTTCCAGCGTCAGCGGTACGTGAACAGCCATCTGGTCACCATCGAAGTCGGCGTTATAGGCCGCACAAACCAGTGGGTGCAGCTGGATCGCTTTACCTTCGATCAGAACCGGTTCAAACGCCTGGATACCCAAACGGTGCAGGGTTGGTGCACGGTTCAGCAGTACCGGGTGTTCGCGGATCACTTCGTCCAGGATATCCCAAACGACGGCTTCTTCACGCTCAACCATTTTCTTGGCGGCTTTGATGGTGGTGGCCAGGCCACGCAGCTCCAACTTGCCGTAGATGAACGGTTTGAACAGCTCCAGCGCCATCTTTTTAGGCAGACCGCACTGATGCAGACGCAGGTATGGACCTACGGTGATTACGGAACGGCCGGAGTAGTCAACGCGTTTACCGAGCAGGTTCTGACGGAAACGACCCTGCTTACCTTTGATCATGTCGGCCAAAGATTTCAGAGGACGTTTGTTGGAACCGGTGATGGCACGACCGCGACGGCCGTTATCCAGCAGGGCGTCTACCGCTTCTTGCAGCATACGCTTTTCGTTGCGCACGATGATGTCAGGCGCAGCCAGATCCAGCAGGCGTTTCAGACGGTTGTTACGGTTGATCACGCGGCGATACAGATCGTTCAGATCCGAGGTCGCGAAACGACCGCCATCCAGCGGAACCAGCGGGCGCAGATCCGGCGGCAGTACCGGCAGCACGGTCAGGATCATCCACTCCGGCTTGTTACCGGACTGTACGAACGCTTCCAGCAGCTTGATACGCTTGGTCAACTTCTTGCGCTTGGTTTCGGAGTTGGTTTCGTTCAGCTCTTCACGCAGCTGCTCGCACTCGGCTTCCAGATCCATGTTTTTCAACAGGGCCTGAATAGCTTCCGCACCCATCTTGGCGTCGAATTCGTCACCGAACTCTTCCAGCGCGTCCAGATACTGCTCTTCGGTCAGGATCTGACGACGCTCGAGGTTGGTCATACCGCCTTCGACCACCACATAGGATTCGAAGTACAGTACGCGTTCGATGTCACGCAGCGGCATATCCAGCAGCAAACCGATGCGGGATGGCAGCGATTTCAGGAACCAGATGTGCGCGGTCGGCGAAGCCAGCTCGATGTGGCCCATGCGCTCACGACGCACTTTGGTCTGGGTCACTTCAACGCCGCACTTCTCACAGATCACGCCGCGGTGTTTCAAGCGCTTGTACTTACCGCACAGGCACTCGTAATCTTTTACCGGCCCGAAGATACGGGCGCAGAAAAGGCCGTCACGTTCTGGTTTGAACGTACGGTAGTTAATGGTTTCCGGCTTCTTAACTTCACCGAACGACCACGAACGGATCATGTCTGGCGAGGCCAGAGCAATCTTGATCGCATCAAACTCTTCGGTCTTAGTTTGCGCTTTCAGAAACTTCAATAAGTCTTTCACGGATTGGCTCCTGTCGGAGTTAAACCTGTTGGGTACCCACAACCGCAGTAGGTACCCGTGTGACCTGAACAACCACCCTCAGGCTCCCTTAGGCGGGGAGCCTGAGCCGGAATGACGATTACTCGTCTTCCAGTTCGATGTTGATGCCGAGCGAGCGGATTTCTTTCAACAGTACGTTGAAGGATTCCGGCATGCCTGGCTCCATCCGGTGGTCGCCATCCACGATGTTTTTGTACATCTTGGTACGGCCGTTAACGTCATCCGACTTAACGGTGAGCATTTCCTGCAGGGTATAAGCCGCGCCGTATGCTTCCAGTGCCCACACTTCCATCTCACCGAAGCGTTGACCACCGAACTGCGCTTTACCACCCAGAGGTTGCTGAGTAACCAAGCTGTAAGAACCGGTTGAACGGGCGTGCATTTTATCGTCAACCAAGTGGTTCAGTTTCAGCATGTACATATAGCCAACAGTAACCTGGCGCTCGAATTGCTCACCGGTACGGCCATCGAACAGCGTGATCTGACCGGAGGTCGGGATACCACCCATTTCCAGCAGCTTCTTGATTTCAGTCTCTTTCGCACCGTCAAACACCGGCGTTGCGATCGGCATACCTTTTTTCAGGTTCTCTGCCAGACGCAGCACTTCGTCGTCGCTGAAGGTGTTCAGGTCAACTTTCTGGCAAACGTCGTCGCCCAGATCGTAGGCCTTCTGGATGAACTCACGCAGCTTGGCCACTTCCTGCTGCTGCTTCAGCATCTGGTTGATTTTCTCACCGATGCCTTTCGCAGCCATACCCAGGTGGGTTTCCAGGATCTGACCGATGTTCATACGTGATGGTACGCCCAGCGGGTTCAGTACGATGTCTACCGGCGTGCCGTTTTCATCGTAAGGCATATCTTCGATCGGGTTGATCTTGGAGATAACACCCTTGTTACCGTGGCGGCCCGCCATCTTGTCACCCGGTTGGATCTGACGTTTAACGGCCAGATAAACCTTGACGATTTTCAGCACGCCCGGCGCCAGATCGTCGCCCTGAGTGATCTTACGACGCTTGGCTTCCAGCTTCTTCTCGAAGTCGGATTTCAGTTCGTCGTACTGCTCGGCCAGCTGTTCCAGCTGGTTTTGCTTCTCTTCGTCGGTCAGGCCCAGTTCCAGCCAGCGATCGCGCGGCAGCTTGCTCAGCTTGTCGGCTTCGATGCCACCGGCAACCAGCACCGCGTGGATACGTGCAAACAGGCCGGCTTCCAGGATCTGCAGTTCTTCCGTCAGGTCTTTCTTCGCCTGCTTCAGCTGCATCTCTTCGATTTCCAACGCGCGCTTGTCTTTTTCCACGCCATCACGGGTGAAGACCTGCACGTCGATAACCGTACCGGAAACGCCGTTCGGCACACGCAGAGAAGAGTCTTTAACGTCAGACGCTTTCTCACCGAAGATCGCACGCAGCAGTTTCTCTTCCGGCGTCAGCTGGGTTTCGCCTTTAGGCGTTACCTTACCGACCAGGATGTCACCGCCGGTCACTTCAGCACCGATATACACGATACCGGATTCATCCAGCTTGGAGAGCGCAGCTTCACCCACGTTAGGGATGTCGGCGGTGATCTCTTCAGGCCCCAGCTTGGTGTCGCGAGACACGCACGCCAGTTCCTGGATGTGGATGGTGGTGAAGCGATCTTCCTGCACCACGCGCTCGGAGACCAAGATGGAGTCTTCGAAGTTGTAGCCGTTCCAAGGCATGAACGCTACGCGCATGTTCTGGCCCAGTGCCAGTTCGCCCAGGTCTGTCGATGGGCCATCCGCCAGCACGTCACCGCGCTCGATTGGCTCACCCAGACTCACACACGGCATCTGGTTGATGCAGGTGTTCTGGTTAGAACGGGTGTACTTGGTCAGGTTGTAAATATCGATACCTGCTTCGCCCGGGTACATCTCGTCTTCGTTAACTTTGATAACGATACGGGAAGCATCCACGTACTGGATCACACCGCCGCGTTTGGCAACGGCGGTTACGCCGGAGTCAACCGCTACAGCACGTTCCATACCGGTACCGACCAGCGGCTTGTCAGCGCGCAGGGTTGGTACGGCCTGACGTTGCATGTTCGCACCCATCAATGCACGGTTGGCGTCATCGTGTTCCAGGAATGGAATCAGTGAGGCACCAACAGAAACAACCTGCTGGGTGGATACGTCCATGTAGTCAACCTGATCGCGGCTGAACAGGCTTGATTCGCCTTTGCTGCGGCAGGTGACCAGGTCTTCTACGAAGCGGCCTTCTTCATCCAGGTTGGAGTTCGCCTGGGCGATAACGAAGTTGCCTTCTTCAATAGCAGACAGGTAGTTGATTTCATCGGTCACCACGCCGTCACGCACGCGGCGGTACGGGGTTTCCAGGAAGCCATACTCGTTAGTCTGTGCGTACACGGACAGGGAGTTGATCAGACCGATGTTTGGACCTTCCGGCGTTTCGATTGGGCACACGCGGCCGTAGTGGGTCGGGTGTACGTCTCGAACTTCAAAGCCGGCGCGCTCACGGGTCAGACCGCCCGGGCCCAGTGCGGAGATACGACGCTTGTGCGTGATCTCGGACAGCGGGTTGTTCTGGTCCATGAACTGGGACAGCTGGCTGGAACCGAAGAACTCTTTCACCGCCGCCGAAATCGGCTTGGCGTTGATCATGTCCTGAGGCATCAGGGTATCCAGATCGCCCAGAGACAGACGCTCTTTCACCGCACGCTCAACACGCACCAGACCTACGCGGAACTGGTTCTCGGCCATTTCGCCGACAGAGCGGATACGACGGTTGCCCAAGTGGTCGATGTCGTCCACTTCGCCCTTGCCGTTACGGATATCGATGAGCTTCTTCATCACTTCGATGATGTCGTCTTTGCTCAGGATGCCCGAACCTTCGATCTCGTCGCGCAGCAGAGAACGGTTGAACTTCATGCGACCAACCGCGGACAGATCGTAGCGGTCTTCGGAGAAGAACAGATTCTCGAACAGGCTTTCGGCAGCTTCGCGCGTTGGCGGCTCACCAGGGCGCATCATGCGGTAGATTTCTACCAGCGAGCTCAGACGATCGTTGGTCGGATCGACACGCAGCGTTTCAGAGATGTACGCGCCGTGATCCAGATCGTTGGTGAACAGCGTTTCGATGCGCTTGTGGCCAGACTGGCTCAGTTTGGCCAGCAGATCCAGCGACAGCTCCATGTTGGCTGCGCAGATCAGTTCGCCGGTATTGGTATCGATATAGTCTTTCGCGACCACTTTGCCCGCGATGTACTCTACCGGTACTTCAATGCTCTGAATGTCGTCTTTTTCCAGCTGACGGATATGACGGGCGGTGATACGACGGCCTTTCTCTACGTAGATCTTGCCGTTGGCTTCGATATCGAACGAAGCGGTCTCACCACGCAGGCGCTCTGGCACCAGCTCCATCTGCAGCTTGTTGTCGCGGATTTCGAAGACGATCTTGTCAAAGAACAGGTCGAGGATCTGTTCAGTGGTGTAGTTCAGCGCGCGCAGAATGATGGTCGCAGGCAGTTTGCGGCGACGGTCAATACGCACGAACAGGTTGTCTTTCGGATCGAACTCGAAGTCCAACCATGAACCGCGGTAAGGGATGATGCGTGCGTTGTACAGCACTTTACCCGAAGAGTGGGTTTTACCCTTATCGCTGTCGAAGAATACGCCAGGACTACGGTGCAACTGAGATACGATAACCCTCTCAGTACCGTTGATCACAAAGGTGCCGTTTTCGGTCATGAGCGGAATTTCGCCCATGTAGACTTCTTGTTCCTTGATGTCTTTGACCGTACCTTCAGGCGCTTCGCGCTCATAGATAACCAGGCGCAGTTTTACGCGCAGCGGTGCAGAGAACGTCACACCACGGATCTGGCACTCTTTGACGTCGAAGACCGGCTCACCAAGACGGTAGCTAACGTATTGCAGCTCCGAATTGCCACTGTAGCTCTGGATAGGGAAAACAGAACGGAATGCGGCTTCAAGGCCGTACTGCCCTTCTGGATCTTGCTCGATAAACTTCTGGAACGAGTCAAGCTGGATAGAAAGGAGATATGGTATGTCCAGCACTTGTGGACGTTTACCAAAATCCTTACGAATACGTTTTTTCTCGGTATAGGAGTAAACCATAGGGTTCCTCAGCTCGCTGATCAGTGACCCAATCTGTCCGTCCGATTAGGGACAGTTCATGCAACACCGTTTTGTCGACCGGAAAGCGGGAACACTTTCCGCAATGTCTCTTGCTATCACGCTTAAACCATTTCATCGCGTCTTCCCCCAGAACTCCTGGTAGTGCAAAGACCGCGGTATATTAAGTCGTCAACAGAAACAAACATTGGGAGGCGAAACCAGCAGCCAAACAGTGTGAAACGCTACTGGCGCCCTACAGCGCAAAAAGGCTGGTGACTAAAAAGTCACCAGCCATCAGCCTAAAAGACTAGGCTGCAACCGGAAAGGTTGGCTTATTTAACTTCAACTTCTGCGCCAGCTTCTTCCAGAGATTTTTTCAGAGCTTCTGCGTCATCTTTGCTCACGCCTTCTTTCAGAGCGGCTGGAGCAGATTCAACCAGGTCTTTAGCTTCTTTCAGACCCAGGCCGGTAGCGCCACGTACTGCTTTGATAACAGCAACTTTGTTAGCGCCTGCAGCTTTCAGGATAACGTCGAATTCAGTTTTCTCTTCAGCAGCTTCAGCTGGGCCAGCAGCTACAGCTACAGCAGCAGCAGCAGAAACGCCGAATTTTTCTTCCATAGCGGAAACCAGTTCAACAACGTCCATTACGGACATAGCGGCAACTGCTTCCAGGATTTGGTCTTTAGTGATAGACATAACAATTGTTCCTAAAATTCAGAAATAGTTTAAATACGTTAGCAAAGGCTAAGAAAGAGTGGCTTACGCCGCTTCTTTCTGATCGCGTACTGCAGCCAGAGTGCGAACCAGTTTGCCGGCAGCGGCTTCTTTCATGGTTGCCATCAGGCGTGCGATCGCTTCTTCGTAAGTTGGCAGCGTCGCCAGGCGGTCGATTTGCGCCGCTGGGATCAGCTCACCTTCAAAGGCCGCAGCTTTAACCTCGAATTTTGCATTCGCTTTCGCGAACTCTTTGAACAGACGAGCAGCAGCGCCCGGGTGTTCGTGAGAGAATGCAATCAAGGTTGGACCGACAAACGTGTCTTTCAGGCATTCGAATGGAGTGCCTTCAACTACGCGACGCATCAGGGTGTTGCGAACAACACGCATGTAAACGCCAGCTTCACGACCTGCTTTACGCAGTTCAGTCATTTTATCTACGGTAACGCCGCGGGAATCCGCAACAACCGCAGACAGCGCGCCTTTGGCTACTTCGCTGACTTCAGCAACAATCGCTTGTTTGTCTTGAAGATTTAATGCCATTAGCTTTTTGCTCCTGGATTAGCCGGGGAAAATCCCCCGGAACTCACTTCACTCGGCGCTTTGTAAAACGCCACGCCGAGCGGCTTAACACGGTGAGCAGAATCCAGCAAAGACATTCTTTTATAAAAAAGAAAAATTTTCTTAGGCTCTGTCACCGTCTACGCAGGAAGGATTAAGTATCTTGCGATACACCTGCGGTCTTGGACGGAGGCCTGGATAGGCCAGGCTCCAACCGAAAAATCTTTGTTTTGCCTACGGCATAGCCAGTAGCAAAACCTTGGGGCATAAGATTCTAGACAAATCTCGGCCCCAAGTCAAAGCGATAATCGCAAGTGCGATTAGTTCGCTGCAGCAGACAGACCGCTCTGATCGATAGCAACGCCAGCACCCATGGTGGTGGAGAGGCTAACTTTCTTGATGTACATGCCTTTCGCCTGAGAAGGTTTTGCTTTTTTCAGCGCAACCAGCAGGGCTTCCAGGTTTTCTTTCAGCTTGTCTGCGTCGAAATCAACCTTACCGATAGTGGTATGGATGATGCCGTTTTTGTCGTTACGGTAGCGAACCTGACCAGCTTTAGCGTTTTTCACTGCTTCAGCAACGTTCGGAGTAACGGTACCCACTTTCGGGTTTGGCATCAGGCCGCGTGGACCCAGGATCTGGCCCAGTTGACCTACAACGCGCATTGCATCCGGGGAAGCAATAACAACGTCGAAGTTCATTTCGCCTTTCTTGATCTGGTCAGCCAGATCGTCCATACCTACCAGCTCTGCGCCGGCAGCTTTCGCTGCTTCAGCGTTAGCGCCTTGGGCAAATACGGCAACGCGAACGGAACGACCGGTGCCGTGTGGCAGAACGGTAGCGCCACGAACGTTTTGGTCAGATTTACGAGCGTCGATGCCGAGGTTAACGGCAACGTCAACGCTTTCTACGAATTTAGCGGTGGCCAGCTCTTTCAGCAGAGCAACAGCTTCGGTGATGTCATACTGTTTAGTAGCATCAACTTTGTCACGGATCACGCGCATGCGCTTGGTCAGCTTAGCCATCTCTTAATCCTCCACTACCAGGCCCATGGAACGAGCGGTACCTTCGATGGAGCGAGTCATCGCTTCAACGTCAGAACCAGTCATGTCCGCAGCTTTGGTTTCTGCGATTTCACGTACCTGAGCACGAGTCACTTTACCTACTTTGTCTTTGTTCGGCTTACCGGAACCAGACTTGATACCAGCCGCTTTTTTCAGCAGAACTGCTGCTGGCGGGGTTTTGGTAACGAAAGTGAAGGAGCGATCAGAATAAACGGTGATAACAACCGGAATCGGCAGACCTTTTTCAACGCTGTCAGTCTTAGCGTTGAATGCCTTACAGAATTCCATGATGTTAACGCCCTGCTGACCCAGAGCTGGACCCACTGGTGGGCTCGGGTTCGCCATACCAGCTGCAACTTGCAGCTTGACGTAGGCTTGTACTTTCTTAGCCATTTAAATTTCCTCGGTTTGGGTAGTATCGCCTCGTGAGAGGCTCCCCGTGTTTAACCTCGCCAGACAGGCATCAGGCAAGGCATCTAAAAACAAAAGGCGCGAAATTGTAGTTCAATTTCGCGCCTTTGACAAGCGGCAACGGACCGCTTATTGCTGATTATTCGATCAGCCTTTTTCAACCTGGCTGAAGTCCAGTTCCACCGGCGTTGCACGGCCGAAGATGGAAACGGAAACTTTCAGGCGGCTCTTTTCGTAATCGACTTCTTCGACCACGCCGTTGAAATCGGCAAACGGGCCATCGTTGACGCGCACCAGCTCGCCCGGCTCGAACAGCGTCTTCGGACGCGGTTTGTCACCAACCTGCTGCAGGCGGTTCATGATCGCATCAACTTCTTTATCGCTGATAGGCGCAGGACGGTCAGACGTGCCGCCGATGAACCCCATGACACGCGGTACGCTGCGCACCAGGTGCCAGCTGGCGTCATTCATCACCATCTGCACCAGCACGTAGCCAGGGAAGAATTTACGCTCGCTCTTGCGACGCTGGCCACCACGGATTTCAACCACTTCTTCCGTAGGCACCATCACTTCGCCGAACAGCTCTTCCATATCGTGCAGTTTGATGTGTTCACGCAGCGATTGCGCTACGCGACCTTCAAAACCGGAAAACGCCTGAACGACGTACCAACGTTTTTTTGGAGCTTCAGACATTTTAGAACCTCAGGCCAGTAATAAACGACACCAGACGGACCAGAATACCATCCAGTCCCCACAGAATCAGTGACATCACGGCGGTTACCGCGGCAACGATCAACGTGGTGTGTAGCGTTTCCTGACGAGTTGGCCAAATCACTTTACGTACTTCGGTACGCGCTTCGCGGGCAAACGCAACGGTGGCTTTGCCTTTGGTGGTCATCAGAGCCACTGCACCTGCAACGGCGATGATCAGCACAACTGCCAGCGCGCGCAATGGCAGGCTTAAATCACGGTAGTAATAGTTACCGACAATAGCCACAACCAACAGAACGGCGACGATCAGCCACTTTGCCGCTTCCAGGCCGCGTCCGCTCCCTTGAGCCTCGGTATTCGCACTCATAAACCAACCTGTCACAATGATGATTCAGAACAAACAACTTTGCCTCGCATTGCGAGGCAAACCAAACCGATCGGATACCGCAATAGCAATATCCCGGTGTTTTACGCCATGACGTATTCAGTCAATACGGTTTAAGAGCCCATCTCACCAATGATTATGACTGCAAAATCGCTGATGAGATAGGTTCTAGTTCACAGCGTAGAAAAAGGGCATCAAATGATGCCCTTTTACCGCGTGTCGCGTCAAACTTTATCAGCGATTAAGCGATAACTTTAGCAACAACGCCTGCGCCAACGGTACGGCCGCCTTCACGGATTGCGAAACGCAGACCGTCGTCCATCGCGATTGGGTGAATCAGGGTTACAACCATGTTCACGTTGTCGCCTGGCATTACCATCTCTACGCCTTCTGGCAGTTCGATGGTACCGGTCACGTCAGTGGTACGGAAGTAGAACTGTGGACGGTAGCCTTTGAAGAATGGCGTGTGACGACCACCTTCATCTTTGCTCAGGATGTACACTTCAGATTCGAACTGGGTGTGTGGCTTGATGGAGCCTGGTTTAGCCAGTACCTGACCACGTTCGATTTCTTCACGTTTGATACCACGCAGCAGAACACC
>NZ_VOUX01000027.1 GCF_008011855.1 Serratia bockelmannii | reverse complement strand
TATCGCCCGCGCCAAAGCCAAAAAAGCCGCGCAGCAGGCCGATGCCCCTGCAGCGGCGGAACCGGCTCCGGCTGCCGTCGAGGAAGACCCGCGCAAAGCAGCGGTTGCCGCGGCACTGGCACGTGTAAAAGCCAAGAAAGCCGCGCAGCAGGCGGATGCTCCTGCAGCGGCGGAACCGGCTCCGGCTGCCGCCGAGGAAGACCCGCGCAAGGCGGCGGTGGCAGCGGCTATCGCCCGCGCCAAAGCCAAAAAAGCCGCCAGGGAATCGCTGACGGCGGAAACGGAAGACAAATGATGACAGCGGCGCCTGGCCACAGCCCGGCGCCGTTTAATCGATAGAAATCAGGTAGGTGTAATCCACTTCAATCTGGCGCAGTTTGGATTCCGGATTCCACTCTTTGGTTTGAATGATCTCCATTTCCATACTGCCGCGCACTTCATCCTTCAGCCCCGGCATCACATGCGACATCAGGTAGCCGAAAAACTGCAGACACTCTTTCGCCGTGCCCTTATGGTTGATGGAGATAAACTCGCGGCTCGGCAGATGGAAGGTGTCGATCTGATGGTTGGAAAGAATATCCTTTTTGTGTTCAGGATCGACCGCCATCACCAACGTGGACGAGAGCTCGTCGCCCTCCCCGGCATGAGGAGAATAAATGCTGTAAATTCGCCGACAGTCAACGTGCAACCCCTTGAAGAAGTCGTTGAAAATCTCGTCCTTCATCGCCATGCAGGAAGAATATTCCAGCTCCTGTTCGGAGGCGAAATCCAACCGACGCGTGAAACCGACCAACTGCATGTCGGGCAGCGTCAACCGCTTCACTTCCGGATAATAACCGGCACCGTAGCTGGCTTCGAAG
Source organism: Serratia bockelmannii (assembly GCF_008011855.1). GTDB lineage: Bacteria > Pseudomonadota > Gammaproteobacteria > Enterobacterales > Enterobacteriaceae > Serratia > Serratia bockelmannii. The sequence continues at coordinate 48,291 of NZ_VOUX01000027.1, read as the reverse complement.
TTAAAGCGCGGCATCAGGTTTTTCACGTCCCAGTGCGCCATCGAGCGGTAGCGATTGGGCGTGGTGCCGAAGCGCTGCTTGAACATGCGGGTGAAGGTCTGCTGTGAATCGAAGCCCAGCTCATCGGAAATGTCGATGATGGAGCGGCGAGTAATGCGCAGCGCCACCGCGGCGCGCGTCAGGATGCGCGAACGGATATAGGTGGCGAGTTGAATGCCGGTAATACGCTTGAATTTACGCTGCAGATGCCACTTGGAATAGCCCGAAATACGCGCGACTTCATCCAGGTTTGGCCGTTTCTCCAGATGTATCTCCACCCACTCAATTAGCTCTTCAATAAAAAAAATGTCTTCATTTGTCATTATTATGGATTCACTGACTCAATAATGTTCGCGATAGTAACCTACACGGATTATGTGAAAGTTGTTATTTTGTGCGGAAATCTGGAGAAAAATGATATCTCATTCAGACGCTTAACCCATTTTCCGCGGTCGATGGCGGCACAAGTTCCACTGACAATTCCTCACGTTAGCCCATTTACCGGCCAAAAAAAAATCAAATCGCGCCGTCCCGATCGCCAGATGTGCGGAAAGCCGAATACCCCTACCATTAAGGCGTATTACCCTCGCATCGAATCAGGTAGAATACTCGGCTATTATTTTTTGCCGCGCCCGCAATTCGGCGCATCGAAACTGCCGCAGGCGCGGCGCAGAAGGTATCGTTACTCTATGAAGTTCAGGCCGGTATCACCCACAGCCGCCAAAGGCTTACACATCGCCAGCTCGCCGTTCACCCACAACCAGCAAAGCACCAGCCGCATTATGCTGTGGGTGATGTTGGCGTGCATTCCCGGCATCGCGGCGCAGATTTGGTTTTTCGGCTACGGCGTGTTGATCCAGGTGGCGCTGGCGGCGATCGTCGCGCTGGCGGCGGAAGGCGCGATCCTAAAACTGCGCAAGCTGCCGGTGCGCAGCCGGCTGGCGGATAACTCCGCCCTGCTGACCGCGCTGCTGCTCGGCATCAGCCTGCCGCCGCTGGCACCCTGGTGGATGATCGTCATCGGTACGTTCTTCGCCATCGTCATCGCCAAGCAGCTGTACGGCGGCCTTGGGCAGAACCCGTTCAACCCGGCGATGGTCGGTTACGTGGTGCTGCTGATCTCCTTCCCGGTGCAGATGACCAGTTGGCTGCCGCCGGATGAGCTGCGCGCCACCGCGCTACCGTTCCACGACACACTGCTGGCCATTTTCAGCGGCCATACCTCGCAAGGCGCGACGCTGCACGAACTGCAGATGGGCGTGGACGGCATCAGCCAGGCCACGCCGCTCGACGGCTTCAAAACCGGCCTGCGCAGCGGCCACAGCGTGGAACAGGTGTTGCAGCAGCCGCTGTTCGGCGGCGCCCTGGCCGGCATCGGCTGGCAGTGGGTCAACCTCGGCTTCCTGGCCGGCGGCCTGTTTATGCTGGCGCGCCGCCTGATCCACTGGCAGATCCCGTTCAGCATGTTGGCCGCCATCGCCTTCTGTTCCGGCCTGGCCTGGTGGATCGATCCGGCGCATCAGGCTTCGCCGCTGATCCACCTGTTCTCCGGCGCCAGCATGCTGGGCGCGTTCTTTATCGCCACCGATCCGGTCAGCGCCTCGACCACGCCGAAGGGCCGTTTGATCTACGGCGCGCTGATCGGCGTGCTGGTGTGGCTGATCCGCGTCTATGGCGGATACCCTGACGGCGTGGCCTTCGCCGTGCTGCTCGCCAACATCACCGTCCCGTTAATCGACCACTACACGCAGCCGCGCGTGTACGGCCATCGCTAAGGAGCCGCCATGCTGAATTCCATGAGAAAGCACGGCACCACGCTGGCGGTGTTTGCGGCGGTCACCACCGGCCTGACCGCCGTGGTCTACGCCCTGACGAAAACCACCATCGCCCATCAGGCGGCGCTGCAGCAAAAAGCGCTGCTCGATCAGGTGGTGCCACCGGAAAACTACGACAACATCATGCAGAACGAATGCTTCCTGGTCAGCGATCCGGCGCTGGGCGACGGCGCGCCGCACCGTTTGTACCTGGCGCGCAAAAACGGGCAGCCGACCGCCGCCGCGCTGGAAACCACCGCGCCGGACGGCTACTCCGGCGCTATCAAACTGCTGGTCGGCGCCGATTTCAACGGCACGGTGCTCGGCACCCGGGTGATTGAACACCACGAAACCCCGGGGCTGGGTGACAAAATTGAACTGCGCATTTCCGACTGGATTTCTTTCTTCAGCGGCAAGAAAATCGAAGGCCCGGACGATAAGCGCTGGGCGGTGAAGAAAGACGGCGGTATGTTCGACCAGTTCACCGGCGCGACCATCACCCCGCGTGCGGTGGTCAATGCGGTGCGCCGCACGGCGTTGTATATGGAAACGCTGCCGCCTAAACTTGAAAGCTTACCTGCGTGTGGAGCCAGCGAATGAGTGAAGCCAAAGAATTGATCGTCCAGGGGTTGTGGAAAAACAACTCCGCCCTGGTGCAGTTGCTGGGCATGTGTCCGTTGCTGGCGGTGACCTCCACCGTCACCAACGCGCTGGGCCTGGGGCTGGCCACCACGCTGGTGCTGACGCTGACCAACGCCTCCATCTCCGCGGTGCGCCGCTGGGTGCCGAGCGAGGTGCGTATTCCTATCTACGTGATGATCATCGCCGCGGTGGTGAGCATCGTGCAGATGCTGATCAACGCCTATGCCTTCGGCCTGTATCAGTCGCTCGGCATCTTTATTCCATTGATCGTGACCAACTGCATCGTGGTGGGCCGCGCCGAAGCGGTGGCCGCCAAGAAGCCGGTCGGCCTCTCGGCGCTGGACGGCATGGCCATCGGCCTCGGTGCCACCGGCGTGATGGTGACGCTGGGCTCGATGCGCGAACTGTTGGGCAACGGCACGCTGTTCGACGGCGCCGATCAGCTGCTGGGCGGCTGGGCCAAGTCGCTGCGCATCGAAGTGGTGCATTTCGACAGCCCGTTCCTGCTGGCGATGCTGCCGCCGGGTGCCTTTATCGGCCTGGGGCTGCTGCTGGCGGTCAAATATCTGATCGACGAAAAAATGAAGGCGCGCAAAGCCCGCGCCGTGGCGGTGGAACCGCTGCTGGGACAAGGACGTGCTGAGAAGGCCTGATGAACAAGCAGAAGCGACTGGAAATTCTGACCCGGCTGCGCGACAACAACCCGCATCCGACCACCGAGCTGGTGTACACCACGCCGTTTGAGCTGCTGATTGCGGTGCTGCTGTCTGCACAGGCCACCGACGTGAGCGTCAACAAGGCGACCGCCAAGCTTTATCCAGTCGCCAACACCCCTGCCGCCATGCTGGCGCTGGGGGTTGATGGCGTCAAGGAGTACATCAAGACCATCGGCCTGTTCAACAGCAAGGCCGAAAACGTGATCAAAACCTGCCGCATGCTGCTGGAACTGCACGGCGGCGAAGTACCGGAGGATCGCGCCGCGCTGGAAGCGCTGCCGGGCGTCGGACGCAAGACCGCCAACGTGGTGCTCAATACCGCTTTCGGCTGGGCGACCATCGCCGTCGACACCCACATCTTCCGGGTGTGCAACCGCACCCACTTCGCGCCGGGCAAGAACGTCGATCAGGTGGAAGAGAAGCTGTTGAAGGTCGTGCCCGCCGAATTCAAGGTCGATTGCCACCACTGGCTGATCCTGCATGGGCGCTACACCTGCATCGCGCGTAAACCGCGCTGCGGTTCCTGCATTATCGAAGACCTGTGCGAGTATAAAGAAAAGGTTTATCCGGAATCCTGAGCCTGTTGGGTGCGGCAAACCGCACCCGTCGCTTCATCTCTCCCCGCCAGCGCCTCTTTTTTATCGGAAATGTGATATCGCGCAGCAGTAACCCCGGTGTTATCGCGGTTTTCAGTGAAAAACTCAGTGCCGTGTTATTTTCAAGCGAAAAATTAGTCGAAAATTGCGGTGAACGTCACGCTTTCAGGATCACAAGGCGTTCACAAATGCCAGTCCCGTTTTCTTAAATTTCTATAATTTTACAAAATGCGTCATATGCACAACATTCCAATGGATTAATAACCACACATACACTGATACGCTAAAAAATAGCAATTCAGCAGAATATATCCCTATTTAAAATCCGTATAGCTTTTAATCAAAACAAAAAATCGGCAAATCATTAAAACCCGAAAGTTAATACTGCATAACATTTGCAACATCGCAGCATAATCCTGCTAGCGTTAAATGTAACCGAATATGACAAACTGCTTGCCACGTTGACAAAGATAGTGAACATTAACCGCCGTCCCCATCCTATAACAACGCAAAAGGATGCCGTTCCGCATCAACTTTTGTACTTTCCCGTCCTCCAAAGACGGGCTGCGAAAAAACAGAGGTACCAGTGTCAACAGCAAACAACCAACACCCGGAGAGCGTTAGCCTTAACGCGTTCAAACAACCGAAAGCGTTCTATCTGATCTTCTCGATCGAACTGTGGGAGCGTTTCGGCTATTACGGCCTGCAGGGCATCATGGCGGTTTATCTGGTCAAGATGCTCGGCATGAGCGAAGCCGACTCCATCACCCTGTTCTCTTCCTTCAGCGCCCTGGTATACGGCTTCGTCGCCATCGGCGGCTGGCTGGGCGACAAGGTGCTGGGTGCCAAACGCGTGATCGTGCTCGGCGCACTGGTGCTGGCCGCCGGTTACGCCATGGTGGCCTACTCCGGCCACGACATCTTCTGGGTCTACATGGGTATGGCGACCATCGCCGTGGGCAGCGGCCTGTTCAAGGCTAACCCGTCCTCCCTGCTGTCCACCTGCTATGAGAAAGACGATCCGCGTCTCGACGGCGCCTTCACCATGTACTACATGTCGGTGAACATCGGTTCCTTCTTCTCCATGCTGGCCACCCCGTGGCTGGCAGCGAAATACGGCTGGAGCGTGGCGTTCTCCCTGAGCGTGGTCGGCATGCTGATCACCCTGGTCAACTTTATGATGTGCCACAAGTGGGTGAAGGAAAACGGCTCCAAGCCTGACTTCAAGCCGCTGCATCTGCCGAAACTGCTGATGGTGCTGGTCGGCATCGTGGCGTTGATCGCCGTGTCCAGCTGGCTGCTGCACAACCAGGTGATCGCGCGCTGGGCGCTGGCCCTCGTTTCCGCCGGCATCGTGCTGGTGTTCGCCAAGGAAACCTTCGCCCTGCACGGCGCCGCACGCCGCAAGATGATCGTCGCCTTCCTGTTGATGCTGGAAGCGGTGGTGTTCTTCGTGCTGTACAGCCAAATGCCAACCTCACTGAACTTCTTCGCCATCCACAACGTGGAACACAGCATCTTCGGCATCGCCTTCGAGCCTGAGCAGTATCAGGCGCTGAACCCATTCTGGATCATGCTCGCCAGCCCGATTCTGGCCGCGCTGTATAACAAAATGGGCGATCGCCTGCCGATGCCGCACAAGTTCGCTTTCGGTATGATCCTGTGCTCCTGCGCCTTCCTGGTGCTGCCATGGGGCGCCAGCTTCGCCAACGAACAGGGCATTGTGTCGGTCAACTGGCTGATCCTGAGCTACGCGCTGCAGAGCATCGGTGAGCTGATGATTTCCGGCCTGGGTCTGGCGATGGTGGCACAGCTGGTGCCGCAGCGTCTGATGGGCTTCATCATGGGTTCCTGGTTCCTGACCACCGCCGCCGCCGCGCTGATCGCCGGTAAGGTTGCCGGTCTGACCGCCGTCCCAAGCGACATCAACGACGCGCACGCTTCGCTGGCCATCTACAGCCATGTGTTTATGCAAATCGGCATCGTCACCGCCGTCATTGCTATCCTGATGATGCTGACCGCGCCGAAACTGTACCGCATGACGCTGGATACCACCGAAGACGCCAATCAGAAAGCGCAGGAAGCCACCGCGGCTCACTGATCGTCGGCAGATTGGGCGTAAATAAAAACACCGAGGTTAACGCCCCGGTGTTTTTTTATGCCCGCAATAAACGGGTTTACGCTGATTTGGGTTTATCGCTCAGGTTGGCCCACATGAATTCGCTTACCAGTGCGCTGTGGAATGCCGCCTGTTGCTTGTCGGCGGCGGCGCTGTGCCCGCCTTCGGTATTTTCATAGAAATAAGCCTGCTGATACCCCATCGCCTGCATGCGCGCCGCCATTTTGCGCGCGTGGGCCGGGTTGACCCGATCGTCGCTGGTCGCGGTATAGAACAACACCGGCGGATAGGCCGTCTGCGTCTGAATGTTGTGGTACGGCGAGAAGGTCTTGATGTAGGCCCACTCCTCCGGCTTGCTCGGGTCACCGTATTCGGCGATCCACGACGCGCCGGCGGAAAGCTGCGTATAGCGCTGCATGTCCAGCAGCGGCACTTCGCAGACGATGCAGCCGAACAGCTGCGGATACAGCGTCAGCATATTGCCCACCAGCAGGCCGCCGTTGCTGCCGCCGCGCGCACCGAGATGCGGCGCCGAGGTCACCTGGCGTGCGATGAGATCTTCGGCCACGGCGGCGAAATCCTCGTAGGCGCGATGGCGGTTCTGCTTGAGCGCGGCCTGGTGCCAGGCCGGGCCGTATTCGCCGCCGCCGCGGATGTTGGCCACCACGTATACCCCACCGCGTTCCAGCCAGGCCGGCGCCTTGCCGCCGAGATAGCCCGGCAACAGCGGCACTTCAAACCCGCCGTAGCCATACAGCAGCGTCGGCGTGCTGCCGTCCGGTTTGAGATCTTTGGCGGCAATCTGGAAATACGGCACGCGGGTGCCGTCCTTGGAGCGCGCAAAATGCTGGCTCACTTGGTAGCCTGACGCGTCAAAATCCTGCGGCGCCTGTTTCAGCAGCGTCGCCTCACCGCCGTCGAGGTTGCCCATATACAGCGAGGTCGGCTGCAGGAATCCGCTGATGGTCAGGAAATAGGCGTTGCTCTCTTCGTCGATGCCGCCGGCGGAGATGGTGCTGATGGCGCCGGGGTTGCCCAGCGGACGACGTTGCCAGCTGCCGCCCTGCGGCGTCAGCACTTCCAGACGGTTGACCACGTTATCCATGATACTGAGGATCAGATGATCGCGGGTACCGCTGTAGCCGCTCAGCGCCTGCTCCGCCGTTGGGGTAAACAGCAGTTGCAGCTCGCGCTTACCCGCCAGATAGTCATCGAAGTTGGCCGCCAGCAGCGCGCCGGACGGATAGCGCTTGCCGCCCACCTCCCAGTCGCTGCTCGGTTTGATCAGCAGCCATTCCCGATGCGTATCCAGCTCGGCGTCGGCCGGGATATCGATTTTTTTCTGCCGGCCGTCCTGCATCAGCAAGAAATAGTCGCGGCGGTAGAAGTCCAGGCTGCGGCCGACGAAATCGCGCTCAAAACCCGGTGTGCGGTCGTGATAGGCGAAGACCGCCATGTCCTCGGGCTGCGCTTCGTACAGCGTTTCGGCGGCGCTCAGCGGCGTGCCGCGCCGCCAGCGCTTGGCGATGCGCGCGTAGCCGGACTGGGTCATCGAGCCGGGGCCGAAATCGGTGGCGATGAACAGCGTATCCCGATCGACCCAGGAGACCCGACTTTTCGCCACCGGTACATTAAAACCGTCTTTGACGAAGCGTTTGGCCACCAGATCGAATTCGCGGATCTCGGTGGCGTCACCGCCGTCCGGCGACAGCTGCATCAGGCAATAACGGTATTCCGGCGCCAGCGGTTGCGAGCCCTGATAGACCCAATCCTTGCCCTCCGCCTTGCCCAACGCATCGATATCCAGCACCGTCTCCCAGGCCGGTTTGGCCTTGCGGTACTCGTCCAGCGTGGTGCGCCGCAGCAGGCCGCGCGGGTTGGCCCGATCCTGCCAGAAGTTGTAATAGTACTCGCCGCGCTTGCTCACCCACGGGATTTGGGTGTCTTTATTGAGGATATCCAGCACCTCGCGCTCAATGCGCTGAAAGTCTTCGCCCTGGCCGAAACGCGCCACGGTGCGCTGATTTTCCTGCTGCACCCATTGCAGCGCTTTTTTACCCTGCAGCTCCTCCAGCCACAGGAAGTCATCGCCGGCGGCCGCGCCGCCCTCCGCCGCCATCGCCAGGCGGATACTGTTAGGTAATGAAGTCATCGCGAATACGGCTCCTGCGGTTTGCGCACTGAGTTTAATGAACTGACGTCGATTGGTGACCGGCAAAATCAAGCTCCTTTTGAGTCGGCTACAACGCCGCCCCGTCATGGGCGACAGCCTGTGAAATAAGAGTCATTTTCAACAAGGTAGGCGTTTGGCGGCGCGGAGTCAAAGCCCGCGGGCACCGCGTTGAGTCAGGATTGAGGATAGTGGATCAGATCGTGGATGCGCACCGTTTGTGAACTGGCGTTGCGGTAGGCGTGCGGCCGATCGGCCTGAAAGCGCATCGCTTCGCCGGCCGCCAGGCTGTGCCATTCGCCGTCGATCGCCAATTCTAGTCGGCCGCTGATCACGATCACATGCTCGATCACGCCCGGCTCATGGGGCGACGATTCGCTGAGCGCGCCCGGTGCGAGATCGATGACGAACATATCGAAACCCAGCTGGCGGTCGTAGGGAAACAGCGGCACCACGCGCATATCAGCATTGTCCTGATCGTACACCGGCAGTTCACCGTAGCGGTGCAGCGTCGCCTGTTGCTGAGCGGGCGACGCCTCAAGAAAGGCGGAGAACGCCACGTTGAAGCCGGTGGCGATCTTCCACAGCGTCGCCACCGTCGGGCTGGATTCACCGCGTTCAATCTGCCCGAGCATCGCTTTGCTGACGCCGGTGTATTCAGCCGCCTGCGTCAGGCTCCAGCCGCGCTGTGTGCGCAGCGTGCGAAGGGTGTGCGCCAAATGGCCGGCAAGTTCCTGCATCCTGTTCTCCTCTGCGTATCGTGCCCGATTATACCCGCTTGTGCGCTATAGCGCACGGTGCTATGCTGATTTCTTGTCGTGCGTTATAACGCACAATTACCGATTGGAGCTCCTCATGCGCCCAGCCCTCTCCCTGCGCCATCTGACCCTGCCCGCCATCATGGCCGGCTTTGTCGCCGTTCTGGTGGGTTACACCAGCTCTGCCGCGATCATTTTCCAGGCCGCCGCCGCCGCAGGCGCCACGCCGGCGCAGATCGGCGGCTGGCTGAGCGCACTGGGGATCGCGATGGGTGTCACCTCGCTCGGGCTCTCGCTTTACTACCGCACCCCGATCCTCACCGCCTGGTCGACGCCCGGCGCGGCGCTGCTGGTCACCAGCCTGCCCGGCACGCCGATCAACGAGGCGATCGGCGTGTTTATCTTCGCTTCCGGTCTGATCCTGCTGTGCGGCGTCACCGGGCTGTTCGCCCGCCTGATGGACTACATCCCGCAGGCGATTTCTGCGGCGATGCTGGCGGGGATCTTGCTGCGTTTCGGGCTGGACGCCTTCGCTTCGCTGCAGCTCAATTTCCCCCTCAGCGCCGGCATGGGGCTGGCCTATCTGCTCAGCCGCCGTTATCAACCGCGCTACGCCATCATGCTGACGCTGGCGGTTGGGCTGGCGATCGCCGCGCTGCAGGGCAATATCCAGCTAACGCAGCAAGCGCCGGCGTTCGCCATGCCGGAATTTATCGCGCCGCATTTCAATTGGCCGACGCTGCTCGGCATCGGCGTGCCCTTCTTCGTGGTCACCATGGCTTCGCAAAACGCCCCCGGCATCGCCACGCTGCAGGCGGCGGGCTACCGCGTCCCCACCTCACCGCTGATCGCCTGGACGGCGCTGACCGCACTGCTGCTGGCGCCGTTCGGCGGCTTCTCGGTGTGCATCGCCGCCATTACCGCCGCCATCTGCATGGGGCCGGACGTGCATCCCGATCCGCAGCGGCGCTATATGGGCGCGGTGGCCGCCGGCGGCTTCTATCTGCTGGCCGGTCTGTTCGGCGGTGCCATCGGCCTGTTGTTCAGCGCGTTGCCGGTCGCCTTGATCCACACCATTGCCGGGCTGGCGTTGCTCGGCACCATCGGCGGCAGCCTGCAACGTGCGCTGCATGATGAAAAACAGCGCGACGCGGCGCTGATCGCCTTCCTCATCACCGCCTCCGGCGTCACGCTGCTCGGCATCGGTTCGGCCTTCTGGGGCATTGTCGGCGGCGCTATCGCCCATCTGCTGCTGTCGCTGCCGCGGCGAGCCTCCGAGGCGTAACGGGCGGTCTACATTGACAAGCGGCGCCGTGGCGCCTTCACTTTCTCTGTCGTCTGAATGTCAATCCACCTAATAAGTGACGCCGTCACCAAGGAAGCTTATGACCGAGAAAGCCGCGCTGTTGGCCCAGCGTCTGATACGCAATGTCGAACAGGTAGAGATGAAGCATGACCGACGGCCGCCGCTGTATGACAGCGTCGGCGCTCGCCTCGGCACCGGCACCGCCGCCGACAAGCTGGGCGCTTCTTTCGATTGTGTGGCGCCGGGCATGCGCTCCTGCCCCTACCATTTTCACTATGCTCAGGAGGAAATGTTCATCATTTTGGAAGGCAGCGGTACGCTGCGCGTGGCCGGAGAAATGCTGCCGATCGTCAGCGGGGATGTCATTTTCATTCCGCCTGGCCCGGAATACCCGCACCAGATCATCAACACCTCCGATGCGCCGCTGAAGTACCTGTCCGTCAGCACGCGCGAACAGCCGGAAGTGGTGATGTATCCGGACTCAGGCAAATACCAGGCGATGGCGCGCGGCAATGACGGCGAACAGGTGCGTTATCTGCAACGCCCTTCAGCCTCGCTCGATTACTGGCAGGATGAACCCTGAATCGCCGTCGGGCAGCGGGAGATCCAACGCGCGCGCCGCCAGCTCGGCCACGCGGAAGTCGATATCCGCCGCCTGCCCGTCTTCCATAAACCAGGCGGCGGAGAGCCCCGCCCAGGCCAGGATCCATTGCAGCAAGCGCCGGCGTTCCAGCCCGGCCAAGCGACAGACCTGTTCCACGCGCCGCTGGAAAATGGCCGGATCGGTGGCGATGCCGTAGTTGGGATTACAGAAGATATTGGCGTAATCGAAGCCCCGTTCGCCGTACAAACGCTTGGGATCGATCGCCAGCCAGCCGCGTTCGCCGAAGTCCAGCACGTTGTCATGGTGGATATCACCGTGCAGCACGCTTTCATCTCGCGGGCTACTCAGCAATTCCGCCGCCGTCGTGGCGCTGAGACGCAGCATGCCGCCGTGCGCCTGCGCCGCCGGCCACAGCGAGCTAAACCACTCTTGCAACGGGATCAATTCGGGCAGCGGTGCCGCGCGCGGCGCATGCAAGGCGGCGATCGCCCGGCACAGGATCGCCGTGGCCTGCTCATCGTCGCCGTCACGCACCAGCTGCGCCAACGAGCTTTCGCCCTGTGCGCGCTCCAGCAGAATGCCGTCTTCGTGCCACGCCAACACCTGCGCGGCGCCTTCCCCGCGCCACCAGCACATCAGCTGGCCGCCGAAGCGCTCCTCCTGCTCGCGGGCGATCTTCAGCATGGCGGCCTCGCCCCGGTAACGCACCGGCATCAGCAGGCTGCTGTGGGTTTCGAAGGCTTTACCGTCCTGTTCCAGTTGCCAGCGTTGCAGGTAGGGAGTAAAAAGCGGGTTCATCGTCTCATGCGTCCTTGTGGCCGATCTGCGCCGCACTGTCACATTCGGGTGAGAGACGACGTATAAAATAAAGAGGGATGATACGCTCATATATCATCGGTGTGCGGCGTCTGGCCGCCGTTTCCTCAGTATCCTAACCAAGTTTGTCGCTTTTATTAACCGGTCTTGCGCGGGGTTTGATCATGACATCATTAAAACGCACGAATTATCCGCAGTTGCCTACGCCGGGCGGCCCCTATGTGCATGCGGTGCGCCACAGCGATCGCCTGTATGTGTCGGGCTTGACGGCCTTCGCCACCGACGCGCAAGGCTTAAGCGCGCCGGAACAGACGCAGGAGATCCTCGAGCAATTGGCGACCATCGCCGCCAGCGAAGGCGTGAATCTCAAGGCCTTGATTAAAATCAGCGTGTTCCTGACCGACATCGCCGATCTGGCGGGCGTGCGCCCGGTGCTGTTTGACTATTTCGACGGCGCGCTGCCGGCCTGTTCACTGATGGCGGTCAGCGCGTTGTTCTCACCCGCAGTGTGTGTGGAAATTGAGGCGGTGATGGCGTTGCAATAAGGCGCGGCTAGAGCACAATGCTGATTCAGTTAAGCGTTTTTCTACAGGCGTTCGTGACATTTTCGGTCGATAAAAGTGAGATGCCTCATGTGGCTCACGCACCTCGACCGAGCCAGGGGCCGAAGGCGCGGCCCCTGGCAACCCGCGCCTTTGCCCTATCAGACGGTTGGCTTTGCCAACTGCCCTCTCTCCGCCATAGCACATTGAGGCCGGTTGCGACAGGCGTCCCTGCCTGTCTCACCTGAAACCGCCGTCCATGGCGGTTTCTCCTAATGCGCTATGCCTGCGTTCGGCGTCTTCAAGGGCGCCCAACACCGCGCTCATCTCCAACTTCTCTGCCATAACCTCATCAGCGGCAGATTTCCCGGTAGCTGCCAGCTCGGGTGTTGACCTTTAACGCGCATCACCGGCTGCCGAGCAAGGCGGCGTTGTCAGGGGCAACCGGCCAGGGAAGGCCGGTTGAGGCGAGACTAACAGGGACGTTTGTCGCAGCCGACCCGCCCGACAATGCAGACACGGCGAGGGTATCCGCGCAGCGGACAGGCGGTGTTAAGCAAAGGCGCGGGTGTAGGGGCCGCGCCATCGGCCCCTACAATTGCCGTTCATGTTGGCCACAAAGAAATGCGGAACATTGACGGCAATTCCCCTGCACAGAACGCCCAGAGGCTGGATAAGAAAAATGCCACTCAGGCTTAAGTGAGCGGCATTGCGGCTAGAGCGCACCTTCATCCGGCATGCAGGGGCCGATCTTGAACCAGGCTTTGGCGATCTGCCCCTGTTCCACTTCGTAAATGGCGATGACATCCATTTTGCCGCGCCCCTGCGGGAAGTTGCGCGTCACCACTTCCTGATCGACCACCATATTCCCCACCGCCATGCGTTTTATCCGTTCGCCATACAGACTCGGCTCCTGGAAACGCACAAGATGTCGTTCACGGATCGCCGCCTTGCCGCTGGCCAGCAGCGTGTCGGGATGCTCGTAATACTGCGCGTCGTCCGCCCAGCAGGCCATAAAGGCCTCGATGTCGCGGGCGTTATAGGCGTCAAGCTGTTGTTGAACCACATCCTGCGGGCGTGCCGTTTTATCGTTCATCACATCCTCCTGCCGAAGTTAACCGCCGCATACGTCGAACCCATCACGTTAACCGCCCAGTGCTGCAGCTTGATGACACGGCGAGTTTTGAATAAAAAACCAAAAATAGCGAATAAATAACCTATCACGCCCGATGGTTAATTCAAGCGCCCGCGCATAAATTTTCTGCGCCGCGCCAGGGGCGATGAAAACCGCATAACGCCACGCGTTAATCTTTGCGGCGGTTAGGGAAATTCTGCTAATTTAGCGTGAACAGCCTGATGATAACGAAACGCTATGCAGCAAAAACCGGTGTTGGACGAAGCCAGACAGTTAAAACGACTCAACGCCGCCACGCGGCGCCAATCCCATATGTACAAATGGATCGCGCTGATTGCGGCGCTAGATGCGCTGTTGGTGTTTTGGTATGACCGGGATATGCGCAACGTCACCTTCTCGGGAGCGGTTGCGCTGGTGTGCGGCTATTTGTGGATCCGCGATCGCAACAAGGCCCGGGGTTACCGGCGCGAGTTCGACCGCAAATTCGGCAAGCGCAGCGGCGATTAAGGCTGCATTGCTTCCAGCACTTTAGCGCTGTCGACGATCTGCACGAACTTCACGATTTTTCCGGCGCGAAGCGTATAAATATGCGCAAAGGAGGCGCTGAAGGATTTGCCGGTGGCCCGGTAAGTGCCGTGATAAAAACCCTGAGCGATCACGTTGTCGCCGGCATCGTAAAAGTGATCGACGTCGGCGCGGTAACCTTGCCATTCGCTGCCCAGGCGCTGATGCACGTTCTTGATGATGTTCTCCGGGCCGATATAGGTACCGGCGTAAGGGAAACCCGCGGCTTCGGTCCACTCTGCATCGGGGGCCAGCGCCGCCAGCAGATTGCGGCCGTTTTCTTCGGAGCTGCCTTCATAGGTTGCGCGCACTATTTCAAGAGGGGTTGGCATGTCTCTTCTCCAAATGGCTGATGAGGATATTCCGGCCATCCCCGCGGACACAGGCTCTCACCAAGCGGAGACGGCGGAATGCGGCTATTCTAGGTTGCTAGTTTCGCTGCAAAAACCGCAGTTATGACAATAGTGGGTTGCACTTTAGTAAACAATAACCATTTTTCTGTCATTTTCCCGGCATCCGACACGGCTATGCTGATTGACCGATTTTCCCCAACAGGAGCTGAACGTGTCTTTACCCTCGCTGACGCAAGAGTTGTTACAACCGTTTTCCCCCTACCAAACGCTGGCGCAAACGCTGTTGCCGCTCACCCTCGAGTCGGACGACGGTTCGCATGACGTGGCGCACCTGCATCGAGTCTGGAAGAACTGCCGCCACATCAGCAAGCTGGAAGGCGGCGACCGGCGCATTCTCTGCGCGGCGGTGCTGCTGCATGACGCCGTGGCGGTGGAAAAAAACTCGCCGCAGCGCCATCTGGCCTCGCGCATGGCGGCGGAGCAAGCCACGCTGACGCTGACCCGGCTGGAATGGGCGCCGGCGGACATCGCGGCGGTAGCCCACGCCATTGAAGCGCACAGTTTTTCCGCTGGCATCCCCCCGCAAACGCTGGAGGCAAAGATCCTGCAGGACGCCGATCGTCTCGACGCCATTGGCCTGATTGGCGTGGCGCGCTGCTTCTATATCGGCGGCCGCATGCGCAGTGCGCTGTACGACGCCGCCGACCCGCGGGCCGAACATCGCCAATACGACGACAAACGTTTCAGCCTGGATCACTTCGAAACCAAGCTGTTCAAACTGCAAGACGGCTTCCAGACTGCCGCCGGGCGGCACATGGCCGAGCTTCGCACCGAACGCATGCGGCGTTTTGTCGATGATCTGCTGGAGGAGGTGTAATGCCGGCCTACGGGGCATTTTCGTTATGCCCATAACATTTTCGGTCACATAACACCGTTAAACTGAAAGCCAACTTCACCGAACGGGCGGCACAGATGAAAAAGTTGACGTTGAAAGAGATGACGGAAAGCGAGCAACGGGAAGTCAAAACCGAGCTGGACAAAGCGCGTAAAAGCCACGGCCGGCCGCTGACCAACGCCGAACAGCACAAGGTCAAGGATGAAGTGGTGGCGCGCATCATGGCCGCCAGAGCAAAGCTCGCCAAGGCAGAGCGTGCAGAACGCAAAGCCAACCGCTACCGGCCAAGCGGCGACACCTTCAGTTGGTCCGCCACTATCGGCTCCCGCCCGCCGCGCTGAGCCAGTCAAACCCTCCCCGCCGAGGCGGGGATTTTATTTATTAGCCAAACTCATCCCTGCTGATGAATCATGAATAACAATGTTATCAATCTGTTGTAAATTGACAGCCTGATGAAGAATATTCATTATCACCCCACTTCCCCTTTTCACGAGACTGCCATGGCCTACCCACGCAACGCTGATATTCTGATGACACCTGCGTTGTCCGTTGGCGGTTTGGCGGCGGTTAAATCGAAGAAACAGACGCTCATTTGACCGGGGCGCGCTGTCCCGTCAGATGAGCTGACTGGATGGCCTGCAACGCCCCGCCTTCAATTTTCTCATCTGGCTTCTCTGTCGGTCACACAGAAGGAATATTTTATGGCCTCATTTTCGGGTATTTGGGTGGCGATGGTTACCCCTTTCAATCAAGATGCCGTCGATCTGCCGGCGGTTAAACGCCTAGCGCGGCACCTGCTCGACGCCGGCATCGACGGCCTGGTGGTCTGCGGCTCTACCGGTGAAGCCGCCGCGCTGAGCAAGGAAGAACAGCTGGTGGTGCTCGACGCCGTGCTGGAGGTGGCGCCCGCCCATCAGGTGGTGATGGGCCTTTCCGGCAATAACATGGCCGCCACGCTGCAGATGCAGCAAGCCATTCAGCTGCGCGACATCGCCGGCGTGCTGATCCCGGCGCCTTACTACATCCGCCCTTCGCAATGCGGCCTGATCGACTATTTCACCCAGTTGGCCGACGCCTCCACCGTGCCGGTGATCCTGTACAACATTCCGCAGCGCACCGGCATCGCCATGGAGCTGGCCACGCTGCGCCGGCTCGCACGTCACCCGCGCATCACCGCCATCAAGGACTGCGGCGGCAACCCTGACGCTACCATGGCGCTGATCGCCGACGGCGAAATCGATGTGATGACCGGGGAAGACAATCTGATCCTCACCACGCTGTGCCTCGGCGGCACCGGTGCCATTTCCGCCGCCGCGCATGTTCACCCGGAGCGTTTCGTCCAGCTGGTACAGCAAGTCGCCACCGGCGATCTGGCCGCTGCGCGCAGCAACTTCTATGAGCTGCTGCCGATGATCCACCAGATGTTCAGCTTCCCGAATCCGGCGCCGGTCAAGACGGTACTGGCCCAACAGGGGCTGATCGCCAATGAGTTACGTTCACCCATGCAGGTGGCGCCGCAGGCGCTGCAACAGCAGATCGCCGCAACGCTGGCGCAGCTGCAGACAGCCGAGGCGCTCATCGGTTAAATTTGTAAGCTAAGCCGCTGTAATTTTGGCGCTATGGGACTACGATGAGAGGTTAAGCATGCCCGTCATTCGTCATCAACAAGGAGCTTCCGATGAAACTGTTCTATAAAGCCGGCGCCTGTTCGCTGTCCCCGCATATCGTGCTGCGCGAGGCAGGGCTGGATTTCACGGCGGAGAAGGTCGATCTGGCGCAGAAGAAAACCGAGAGCGGCGCCGATTACCTTGCCATCAATCCCAAGGGACAGGTCCCGGCGCTGCTGCTGGACGATGGCAGCCTGCTGACCGAAGGCGTGGCGATCGTACAATACCTGGCGGACCGCGTGCCGGACCGCAACCTGATCCCGGCGGCGGGCACCCTGTCGCGCTACCACGCGATCGAATGGCTGAACTACATCGCCACCGAACTGCACAAAGGGTTCAGCCCGCTGTTCAACCCGAAGACGCCCGAGGAATACAAAACCATCGCGCGCGCCAGGCTGGAGCAGCAGTTCAGCTATCTGGATTCGGTGCTGGCGAAGCAGCACTTCCTGTTGGGGAGCCGTTTCAGCGTGGCTGACGCCTACCTGTTCACCGTGCTGCGCTGGGCATTCGCCCTTCAGTTTGACGTGCGCAAGCACGCCCATCTGGCGGCCTGGTTCGATCGCGTTGCGGCGCGCCCGGCGGTAGACGCGGCGCTGAACGCCGAAGGATTGAAGTAAACACTCGGCCCCGGTGGCTATCGCCGGGGCCCGTTGCACTTACAGTTTTACCGCTTTGAATTCGCTACGCGGCTGCACGATCCGATCCTGCGCCGCCACCACCTGCAGCTCGTATTCGCCCATCTCTTGAGTCGTCAGCATCACCTCATACACGGCGGCGGTCACGTGCTCCAGCGCTTTATCCAGCGCCTCGCCCTTCAGCAGATCCACCAGCAGCAGACCGCTGGTCAAATCGCCGACGCCGACCGGCTGACGCGCGCCGAAGTCCACCAGCGGCCGGCTGATGTGCCAGGCCTCGTCCGCTGTCACCAGCAGCATTTCGAAACAGTCGGCGTGATAGCCGGCGCGGGCCAGGTGCTTGACCAGCACCAGCCGCGGCCCTTTGGCAATCAGCACGCGGGCGGCCTGCACCGCATCAGCCACGTCGGCGACGGCCATCTGGCTCAGCATTTCCAGCTCCAGCAGGTTCGGCGCCACCATGTCGCTGCACGGCAACGCCTGGCGGCAGTGAAACTCGGCCACGCCCGGCGCCACGATGCAGCCCTTTTCCGGATGCCCCATCACCGGATCGCAGAAATACCAGGCATTCGGGTTCGCCTGCTTAACCTGACGCACGATCTCCAGAATATGGTCGCCCTGCTCCGGCGAACCGATATAGCCACTCAACACCGCATCACAGCGCTTCAGCTGATCGATATTGGCGATGCCCTGCGCGATTTCGGTCAGATGGCTGGCCGGCATGACGCAGCCGGTCCACTGACCGTATTGCGTATGGTTGGAGAACTGCACCGTGTTCAGCGGCCAGACGTTGACGCCCATGCGGCGCATCGGAAACTCAGCCGCACTGTTGCCGGCGTGACCAAACACCACGTGCGACTGGATAGAAAGAATGTTTTTCATCGACAGACTCGTTCTGAATACGGCAGCCGGGCGGCTGCGCAAAAATAAAGGGGCCGCCAGGGCCCCTTACCGTCATTATTCGCTTACTGCCAATCCACCAGGCAGTAGTGTTTCTTGCCGCGACGCAGCAGCGTGTAGCGGCCGAACAGACGATCTGAATCGCTGAAGCGGTATTCGGCATCGGACTGTTTCTCACCGTTGATGGTCACCGCGTTGGAACCGATCATGGTGCGCGCCTGGCCGCGTGACGGCACCAGTTCGGCATTCACCAACGCCTGCTGCAGATCGGCGTCGCCATCAAGTTTGATGGTCGGCATACCGTCCTGCGCCAACTGGGCGAAGTCCGCTTCGGTCATGTCATGCAGCGCGCCGGAGAACAGGCTCTGGGTGATACGCTTGGCGGCCGCCAGGCCTTCCGCACCGTGCACCATGCCGGTCACTTCTTCCGCCAGCACGTACTGGGCGCGCGGCGCCTTGCCGCTGTTCTTGTCTTCTTCTTCCAGCGCGTTGATGTCTTCCAGGCTCATGAAGGTGAAGAACTTCAGGAAGCGGTAGACGTCGGCATCGGCGGTGTTGATCCAGAACTGGTAGAACTTGTACGGGCTGGTTTTTTCCGGCGCCAGCCAGACCGCGCCGCCTTCGGTTTTACCGAACTTGGTGCCGTCTGCTTTGGTGATCAACGGCACGGTCAGACCGAACACCTGCTTCTGGTGCTGGCGACGGGTCAGATCGATACCCGAGGTGATGTTGCCCCACTGATCGGAACCGCCGATCTGCAGCTCCACCTGGTGGCGGTTGTACAGCTCGGAGAAATCGAAGCCCTGCAGCAGGTTATAGGAGAACTCGGTAAAGGAGATACCGGAGTCATCGCGATTCAGGCGCTGCTTGACCGCTTCCTTGTTGATCATCTGGTTGACGGAGAAGTGCTTGCCGATGTCACGCAGGAAGGTCAGCACGTTCATGCCGCCGAACCAGTCGTAGTTGTTGGCCGCGATAGCGCTGTTGCTGCCGCAGTCGAAATCGAGGAACGGAGAAACCTGCTTGCGGATCTTCTCGACCCACTCGTTCACCGTATCGGTAGTGTTCAGCTTGCGCTCCGCCGCTTTGAAGCTCGGATCGCCGATGAGGCCAGTGGCGCCGCCCACCAGCGCTACCGGCTTGTGGCCGGCCAGCTGGAAGCGCTTCAGGCACAACAGAGGAACCAGATGGCCCAAATGCAAGCTGTCAGCGGTCGGATCGAAACCGCAATACAGTGCAATTGGCCCTTGCGCCAGTCGCTCCGCTAACGCTTCCTCATCCGTAACCTGGGCAACGAGGCCCCGCTCTTGCAGTTGTTTAATCAAGTTGCTGCTTGCCATCAATGACTCCATGTATAAACGAATGCACCTTTGCCGGTACACGGCCTTTCGCCCAGTGGCGAAATAAAAATTCAGGGTAGCGCATAGAATAAAGCGCCGGCGGCGTCAGCACCAGCGCTTAGAGGGGATTTTACGTCTTCAAGGTGCCAGTCGGTCAATTTTCCAGTCATTCCCGTCCCGCTGATACAGGAAACGGTCATGCAGGCGATGGGCGCCGCCTTGCCAGAACTCGACGGAGTCAAATTTCACGCGGAATCCGCCCCAGAAACTCGGCAACGGCACTTCGCCCTGCTGGAACTTTTGCTTCAACTCGAGGAATTTGCTTTCTAGCACGCCGCGCGCGGAAATGCGCGACGACTGCTGCGACACCCAGGCGCCGATCTGGCTGTCCTTCGGCCGGCTGTTGAAGTACTTCAGCACGTCGAGGGTCGACAGGCGCTCCACCTGCCCCAGGAAAATCACCTGACGGTCGAGCATGTGCCAGGGAAACAGCAGGCTGATATGCGGGTTTTGCGCCAGCTGCTGTGCCTTGCGGCTGCCGAGGTTGGTGTAGAACACCAGCCCCTGCTCATCGAAATGCTTGAGCAGCACGATGCGCTGATACGGCTGGCCGTGTTCGTCGACGGTAGCGACGCACATGGCGGTAGGATCGGCCAGGCACGCGTCGCAGGCCTGTTTCAACCAGCGTTCGAACAGTTCGAGCGGGTTGGCGGTCAGATCGTTGCGGCGCAGGCCGCCTCGGGTATATTCACGGCGCAGGTCCGCAACATCAAACTCATTCTTTTCAATCATCTGGTTTATCGACCAACTGAAAAAATCCGTCGTTACATTCTGCGCCTGCGGCGTCAGGAACTCAATCGCTCCGACGCCGCCGTGACCGTCACTCCGTCAACACGCAGTCGCTCATGACTACCTTACCGTTGCGCTCAAGATAGGCGTTACGATCTTTCGACCAAAAAGTGTATTTACCGTCGCTGTATTTGGCACCGGTCAGCGCCAGCACCTGCTTAAGATGCAGCTGCTCGCCGTCCATCAGCAGGCTGACTTCGCTCGCCTTGCCGTCGAGCGCCACCGTCAGCGGCGTAGTGCCGCACTGGTAGTGCATCGTCTGGCTGCTCTGCGGCAGGATGTAGCTGCAGCCGGACAACGCCAGCGCGCCGGCGACGAAAATGACTTTTTTCATGCTGTTGCTCCTTAGAGAAATCCTTCACAGGTTATCCTAACAGAGCTAACGGCCCCTCAACGGCAAAACCGGATAAATCCCACCCAGCACCGTTTCACGGCTGGCGCCGGTGACCGAAGGCAGGTTGCCGGCCTGGCCGGACAGCGTGCGAAACGCCAGCCAGGCAAAGGCCAGCGCCTCCATGTCGTCTCCGCTGACGCCGCAATCGTCGGTCAGCCCGACCTCCGTGCCCGGCAACAGCGCCGACAGGCGCGCCATCAGCAGCGTGTTGCGCGCTCCGCCACCGCAGACCAGCAGGCGCTCGCACCCGCCGGCCAGTTGTACCTGTTCGCTGATGCTGACGGCGGTCAGCTCTGTCAGCGTGGCCTGCACGTCGACCGGCGCAATCGCCGGCAATCCGGCCAGCTGCCGCTCCAACCAGGCGATATTGAAATACTCTCGGCCGGTGCTTTTCGGCGCCGGTAGCGCAAAGTAAGGGTCCGCCAGCATTTGCTGCAACAGCGGCAAGCAGACTCGCCCCTGCATCGCCCAGCCGCCGTCCTGATCGTAAGGTTGCGCACGGTGACGCCAGACCCAGGCATCCATCAGCATATTGCCCGGCCCGGTATCGAAACCGCGCACCGGCGCACCGGGCAACAGCAGAGAAAGGTTGGCAATGCCGCCGACGTTCAGCACCATACGCCGCTCGACGGGATGCCCCAGCAGCGCCTGATGAAACGCAGGCACCAGCGGCGCGCCCTGCCCGCCGTAGGCCATATCGCGCCGGCGGAAATCGCCGACGGTGGTGATATTGGTCAGCGCGGCGATGCGGTTGTTGTCGCCGAGCTGCATCGAGAAACGCGCGTCGCCTTCCGGTTCGTGCCACACCGTCTGGCCGTGGCAACCGATGGCGGTGATCTGCTCGGCGTCGATGCCGGTTTGCTTCAGCAGGCCAAGCACCGCCTCGCCAAACAGCGTGCCCAGCTGTGCGTCCAATCGGCCGACGGCGGCCAGCGTGGTCTGCTGCCCCTGGCACATCCCCAGGATCTCTTTTTTCAGCGCGATCGGCATCGGATGGCTATAGCTGGCCTGCTGCGCCACCATGCGATCGTCGATCGCGGCCAATACCACATCGATTCCGTCCAGACTGGTGCCGGACATGACGCCTATATAGCGGCCTGACTTCATAGCAACATCCTCTAACCCGCGCGGTAAGCAAATTTCATCCTGACAAATAAACCAGAATTGCCGGATTAACGCCATGAATTATGATGCTTTTTTTACAGGCCGTGAGCCAGGTGCGCCGCGGTGGCACATTTCATGTGTTAAACCGTGCGTTAACCGGCAACGGAATGTCGGTGAGGCTGTCATAAAGGTAAACCGCGGTTTATTATTGGTTGAACAGAGAAAAGTTAAGCTGCGTGCAGCGATGAGGCATGGCGCTGTATCAACTTTCAGCCATACTTTGTCTATCATTTTCACTGAATCTTGCCTGGTGAGCATTGCCAGGTTATGGACTACTACCACCAGGAGTTTTATATGATCAAGCGTCTTCTCGTCGTTGCCGTCGCCGCCGTTACGTTGGCTGGGTGTGCCAATGAATCCATGTCCGGCGATGTCTACTCGTCCTCGCAGGCCAAACAGGTGCAGAACGTCACCTACGGGACGCTGGTTTCCGTGCGTCCGGTGAAAATTCAGGGCGGGGAAGGTTCCAACGCCTTGGGGATGATCGGCGGCGCAGTGATTGGCGGGCTGTTGGGTAACACCGTTGGCGGCGGCACCGGTCGTACGCTGGCTACCGCGGCGGGCGCTATCGCCGGCGGCGCAGCGGGCAACAGCATCGGTGAAGTGGCCGGTCGTACCTCAGGCTACGAGCTGGAAATCAAAACCGACCAGAAAGAGAACATCGTCGTGGTGCAGAAAGCGGGCGACACCAAGTTCAGCCCGGGCCAGCGCGTGCGCATGGCGCGCATGGGCGACACCATTACCGTCTCTCCGCTGTAAGTCAGCCGGCGGCACACGGCAAACCGGAGGCAATCGCCTCCGGTTTTATTTCTGATGCTGTGAAACTGTAATCGTAGAAAATAAGAATATTATTATTTGTTCTGCAGTTCGGTGATATTTTGTTCTAACTTGCCAATCAGCCCTACCAACAGATGCACTTCGTCGGCGGTAATGCCGCTTAAAATCTCACTGCGCGTAGACGTGATCACACTATCGACTTCTCTGATGATCGGATCGGCCGCTTCGGTCAACTTGATGCGCTTCGCGCGGCGATCGTTGGCACAGGTGTGACGCGTGATCAGCCCTTTCTCCTCCAGTTGGTCCAGCGTGCGAACCAGTGACGGTTGCTCGATACCGATCGCCTTGGCCAGCTGGATTTGCGACTGCTCCGGCGGCAAGCGATTGATATTGTGCAACGTAACCCAATGCGTTTGGGTCAGCTCCAACGGCTTGAGCCGGTGATCGATGAGCGCTCGCCAAACACGAACCAATCGTGCTAAATCTGAACCTAATGTTGACTCCACTTACCCCTCCTTATAATTAGCATGCTAACATTACCTCCCAGAGCTTAGACTATTTTGGGTAACTCACATTAAAAACACAAATGTATATAATGTATATTGTGGAAATAACCACTATTTTTAGCCGCTATTGTTTAATCGTTATGCAAATATTCAACATATTCACCCTTAGGGATTGTTAATGTGAATACATCATGGTTACACACCTCATCCCCCTTACCCGATTTGGTCCTGGGGGCATCGCTTTATTTTCCACCTATATTTAAAGCTTTTTTACTAGGACTGGTCTTATGGCTGCTGATTCATCAGCTGCTGAGAGACTGGATGTATTCCGGTGAAATCTGGCATCCCATGTTGATGGACCTGTCCATTTTCGTTCTGACCGTCAGCGGTTCCTTATGGATTTTAGCGAGTTGGTAACCCATGCAGCATAAAACATTAAAATACTTCTCTACGGTGATCGTCTGCGCCATTGCCGTCTGCGCCGGTTGGTGGCTATGGAATTATTATATGCAATCCCCATGGACCCGTGACGGAAAAGTGCGCGCAGAACTCGTCAATATCACCCCTGAAGTCTCTGGAAGATTAGAGAAAATAAGCGCGAATGACAATCAGTTCGTACCTGCGGGAAGTCTGATTTTTACCCTCGACCCGGTGCCCTACCAGATTGCGCTGGACAATGCCGAGGCCGCGGTGGCAAAAGCGCAATCCGATCTGGCCAAAGCGGACCATGAGGCTGCCCGCCGCCGCGGTTTACCGCGTAACGTTATTTCCGCTGAAGACTTGGACGAGTCCAATTTAGCCGCTCAGGCAATGAAGGCCGCCTATAAAGCCGCCCTGGCCAACCTGGAACAGGCCAAATGGAATTTGAGCAAAACCAAAATTTATGCGCCAACCGACGGTTATATCACCAACCTGCAGGCACGCGTCGGAAACTACGCCAACGCCGGCACGCCCCTGGTGGCGTTGGTGGATGTGCATTCGTTTTATGTGCTCGGATATTTCGAAGAAACCAAGCTGAAGCATATAAAAGAAGGCAATAAAGCGGACATCGTTTTATATAACGGCAACACGCCGCTGCAGGGGGAAGTAGAGAGCATCGGACGCGCCATTTACGATCAGAGCGTCGACAGCAGCAACGATCTATTAATGGACGTTAAGCCCAATGTTCCTTGGGTACGTTTGGCCCAGCGTGTGCCGGTGCGGATAAAATTGCTCAACGTGCCCGCCGATTTGACGCTGGTCGCCGGTACCACCTGCACCATTTCGATTCATCAGCGGAACTAAAGTGTGAACCTGCCTTTTCTGGAGTGGAGCCGTACCCCCTGGGGTAAGGCGACCGGCGGCCAATGGCGCTATGCGCTGCGCAACTCGCTGGCGATGTGTCTGGCGTTGTGGGTGGCGTTCGTGCTCGAGCTCGACGAACCCTATTGGGCGCTCACCTCCGCCGCGGTGGTGAGTTTCCCCACCATCGGCGGCGTGATCAGCAAAAGCATCGGCCGCATCTTCGGCAGCCTGGTGGGCGCCGCCGCCTCGGTAGCGATCGCCGGCCACTGTCTGAACGATCCCTGGCTGTTTACGCTGTTCATCGCCGCCTGGATCGGGCTGTGCACCTACGTCTCGAATCATTACCAAAACAACGTCTCTTACGCCTTCGCGCTGGCGGGCTATACCGCCGCCATCATCGCCTTCGGTACGGTCAACGTCACCGATACCCAGCAGATATTCGATATCGCTCAGGCGCGGGTTTGCGAAGTGATCACCGGTATTCTGTGCGGCGGGTTGATGATGATGATCCTGCCCAGCACCTCTGACGGCGAAGCCTTGCTGACCTCGCTGCGGCGCATGCAGCTACGCCTGCTGGAGCACGCCGCCATGCTGTGGCAGCCGGAGGTCACCGCGCAGATGCGCACCTCGCACGAGGGGGTCATCGGCCAGATCCTGACCATGAACCTGCTGCGCATTCAGGCATTCTGGAGCCACTACCGGCTGCGGCGGCAAAATAACCTGCTCAACTATCTGCTGCACCAGCAGCTGCGCATTACCAGCGTCATTTCCAGCCTGCGCCGCATGCTGCTGAACTGGCCGGATCGCCCTGCTAATCTGATGCCGGTGCTGACACAGCTGCTGGACGAGCTGCGCGATCCCGCCACCGATAAATATCGCTTGGCGCGTCTGCTCCAGCAGATCGCCCCGCAAGATGCGACGGACTACCGCCATCGCGCCTTCTGGCTGCGGTTGCGCGATTTCTGTTGGCTTTACCTGCGCTGCAACCGCTGGCTGCTGCGGTTGGAAAGCGCCACGGCGGTCAGCGATCTCCAGCCGCCGCACGTCACCTCACTGGCGCGCCACACCGACAGCTACGAAGCCGCCTATAACGGCCTGCGCACCTTTTTATGCATCGTGATCGGCTGCGCCTACTGGATCAACACGCAGTGGGACGCCGGCAGCGCGGCGCTAACGCTCACCGCCATCAGCTGCGTGCTCTACTCCTCCACGCCTTCGCCGATCAACAGCGTCAGCACCTTGCTCAAGGCGGTGCTGCTGCTCTCGGTCGCCTGCTTTGTGGTGAAATTCGGTTTGATGATCCAGATTGACGACTTCTGGGTGTTCTGCGCCTTCCTGTTCCCTATTCTGGTGACCATGCAAATGCTCAAGCTGCAGAATCCGCCTTATGCCGCGCTCTGGGGGCAGCTGATCGTCTTCATGGGCTCGTTTCTGACCGTCAGCAACCCGCCGAGCTATGACTACCAGTCCTTTATCAATGACAACATCGGTAAAATCGTCGGTGTATTGCTGGCCGGGTTGGCGTTTCAGATCCTACGCCCCAGTTCGGACAAGCGAAAAAGCCGCCGCATTATCCGCGCGCTGCGGCGCGATTTTATCGATCAGTTGAGCAAAAAGCCGCAGCAGAGCGAAAGCCAGTTCGAATCGCTGATCTACCATCGCATCAGCCAACTCAATCAGAGTCAGGATCAGGAGGCCCGCACCTGGCTGCTGCGCTGGGGCGTGGTGCTGCTCAACTGCAGCCATATCGTCTGGCAGCTGCGCGACTGGCAGACCCGTTCCGATCCGCTGTCGGCGGTGCGCAACGTCTGTATCCACTGCCTGCGCGGCATTATGACGGAGAAAGGCGTGCAGCACAGTTCGCTGGACGCCACGCTGCAGGAGCTGCTGCGCATGAGCAACGCGTTGGCGCACCACCCGGAACAGGCGGCGCGCGATCTGGCCGGCCTGATCTGGCGGCTCTACTGCTCACTGCAGCAATTGCAACAGGCGATGGGGCAGCCCGCCGCCGCACCGGCCGTTAGCGGCGGATGATCACTTGACCACGCCGCAGGCGAAGCGTTCGCCGCCACCGCCGAGCGGCTGTGGATGATCCGAATGGTTATCGCCGCCGGCGTGCACCATCAGCGCCTTACCCTCTATTTCGCTGATTTTTTTCAGCCGCGGTGCCAGCACCGGGTAGTTTGCCATGCCGTCGGCGGTCACATAGATGGCCGGCAAATCCCCCAGGTGCCCGTCGGCGTACGGCCCGAGGTGTTTCCCGGTCTTTTGCGGGTCGAAATGTCCGCCGGCCGCCAGCGCCGCCACCGCTTTACCTTCCTTCATGCCCGGCTCGCAGCTGCCTTTTTCATGCACGTGGAAACCGTGTACTCCGGCCGGCAACGCTTTCAGGCTCGGCGTGAACAGTAAGCCATACGGCGTTTCGCTGATGACTACCTTGCCGATATCCTGACCGATACCCTGCCCGGTCACCAGATGCATCTCAACGTCAGCTGTCGCCGCCTGAGCCGCGCCACACGCCATCAAGCCGAGCGCCGCATACCAATAACGTTTCATCAATCAGTCTCCTTAATGACTACATCGAGCTATCAGTATAGGAGAGCCTGCGCCGGCACTGTTAACCAACGCACAATCTCGCTAATTTGATTCGCAGGCCTAATATTTAGGGCTAATACTATTTCTACCGATGTTGGTCCTCTGACCAGCTGTCGTTCGGCTAACGTTGTTTCCCTGTTTCCACCGCCGACGCATGAGAGTTCACTCCCCGGCCAGGCGGCATACTTCATAAGGAACTGATATGGGCATCTTTAGCTATAAGGATCTGGACGAAAATGCGTCGAAGGCGCTGTTTTCCGACGCCTTGGCCATCTCTACCTACGCTTACCATAATATCGATAACGGCTTCGATGAAGGCTATCACCAGACCGGTTTCGGCCTCGGTCTGCCGCTGACGCTGGTCACTGCGCTGATCGGCAGTACCCAGTCGCAGGGTGGCCTGCCTGGCCTCCCTTGGAACCCCGACTCCGAACAGGCCGCGCAGGAGGCGGTAAACAATGCCGGCTGGTCGGTGATCAGCGCCGCGAAGCTCGGTTACGCCGGCAAAACCGATGCGCGCGGCACCTACTACGGCGAGACAGCCGGTTACACCACCGCGCAGGCCGAAGTACTGGGCAAATATGACAGCGAAGGCAATCTCACCGCCATTGGCATCTCATTTCGCGGCACCAGCGGCCCGCGCGAGTCGTTGATCGGCGATACCATCGGCGATGTGATTAACGATCTGCTGGCCGGGTTCGGGCCGAAAGGCTATGCCGACGGCTATACGCTGAAGGCCTTCGGCAATTTGCTGGGCGACGTGGCGAAATTCGCTAAGGCCCACGGGCTGAGCGGTGAAGACGTGGTGGTCAGCGGCCACAGCCTCGGCGGGCTGGCGGTCAATAGCATGGCAGCGCAGAGCGACGCCAACTGGGGCGGCTTCTACGCGCAGTCCAACTATGTCGCCTTCGCCTCGCCGACCCAGTACGAAGCCGGCGGTAAGGTGATCAACATCGGCTACGAGAACGACCCGGTGTTCCGCGCGCTCGACGGCACCTCACTGACCCTGCCGTCACTGGGCGTACACGATGCGCCGCACGCCTCCGCCACCAACAATATCGTCAACTTCAACGACCACTACGCGTCGGACGCCTGGAACCTGCTGCCGTTTTCCATTCTCAACATTCCGACCTGGCTGTCGCACCTGCCGTTCTTTTATCAGGACGGCCTGATGCGGGTGCTGAACTCCGAGTTTTATTCACTGACCGACAAGGACTCGACCATCATCGTCTCCAACCTGTCGAACGTGACGCGCGGCAATACCTGGGTGGAAGACCTGAACCGCAACGCGGAAACGCACAGCGGACCGACGTTTATCATCGGCAGCGACGGCAATGATTTGATCAAGGGCGGCAAAGGCAACGACTATCTCGAGGGCCGCGACGGCGACGATATCTTCCGCGACGCCGGCGGCTATAACCTGATCGCCGGCGGCAAAGGCCACAATATCTTCGATACCCAGCAGGCGTTGAAAAACACCGAGGTCGCCTACGACGGCAACACGCTTTACCTGCGCGATGCCAAGGGCGGCATTACGCTGGCGGACGACATCAGCACCCTGCGCAGCAAAGAAACCTCCTGGCTGATTTTCAGCAAAGAGGTGGATCACCAGGTGACAGCAACCGGATTGAAATCGGATGCGGGCCTCAAAGCCTATGCCGCCACTACCACCGGCGGCGACGGCGATGATCTCCTGCAGGCTCGCGGCCACGACGCCTGGCTGTTCGGCAACGCCGGCAACGACACGCTGATCGGCCACGCCGGCGGCAACCTGACCTTCGTCGGCGGCAGCGGCGATGACATCCTGAAGGGCGTCGGCAACGGCAATACCTTCCTGTTCAGCGGGGATTTTGGCCGCGACCAGCTGTATGGCTTCAACGCCACCGATAAACTGGTGTTTATCGGTACCGAAGGCGCCAGCGGGAATATTCGCGACTACGCCACGCAGCAAAACGACGATCTGGTGCTGGCCTTCGGGCACAGCCAGGTCACGCTGATCGGCGTCTCGCTCGATCACTTCAATACCGATCAGGTGGTGTTGGCCTAAGGATCAGCATAAAAAAAAGCCGGGCGCTTTCGCCGCCCGGCTTTCCTCTTTCTGCTCCGCCTTAGGGCACGTCATACCCCAGCGCCGCCTTGCGAATGCGGAACCACTGCTGGCGGTTCAACACCAGTTTCTGCGCCTTCAGCGCCGAGCGCACCCGCTCAATCTTGCCGGAGCCGATAATCGGCAGCGGCGAAGACGGCAGGCGCATCACCCAGGCGTACACCACCTGCTCGATGGTCTCGGCGCCGATCTCTTGCGCCACCCGCTGCAGCTCGTCGCGCAGCGGCTGGAACTCAGCATCGTTGAACAAGCGGCCGCCGCCCAGGCAGGACCAGGCCATCGGCTTGATGCGCAGCTGCTGGCACTGGTCGAGCGTGCCGTCCAGGATCGCCGGTTGGTGAATCGGCGAGATCTCCACCTGATTGGTGACCAGCGAGAACGGCAGGCGCGACTGCAGCAGTTGGAACTGCGCAGGCGTAAAGTTGGAGACGCCAAAATGGCGCACCTTGCCGCTTTTGTGCAGCGCGACAAAGGCTTCGGCCACGTCGTCAGCGTCCATCAACGGATCCGGGCGGTGGATCAGCAACAGGTCCAGGTAGTCGGTATGCAGATGGCGCAGCGACTGTTCCGCGCTCTGTACGATATGATCGCGATCGGTGATGTAGTGGCCGATCGGGTTGCCGGGCTTGGCGGTGGTGGCGATGCCGCACTTGGTCACCAATTCCAGCGACTGGCGCAGCGCCGGCTTCAGGCGCAGCGCATCGCCGAACGCCTGTTCGCAGGCATAGCCACCGTAGATATCGGCGTGATCGGCGGTGGTGACGCCCAGTTCGACATGCTGTTCGATGAACGTCAGCAGCTGCTGCGGCGACATGCCCCACTCCATCAACCGCCAGTAACCGCAAATCATGCGGGAAAATTCAGGCCCCTGCGGCGCGAGACGAATACGTTCTACCATTGCGAAAACCTCATGACATTAGTTGTCAGTCAGCATACACAAGCCGGTGAGGCACAGGGAAGCGGTAAGCCACACGAACGTGCGGCAGATCAGGAAAGGTTAAAACAGCGACGGCTGCTCAGGCAGCGGCTCGTCAGGCGCTTTATTGGCACGCTGCAGCCGCAGGAAGCGTTGACGGCACAGGCGCAGCACCTCGCGCTTTTGCGCGTCGCTCATGTTCATCCAGCCGAAACGCTCCTCGCGGCTGCGTAGGCAGCCACGGCAGAATCCGCGATCGTCAGCCTGGCAAATGCCGCGACACGGGCTGGGAATGTCGAAAAACTCAAGCTGCTGCGCCACGGGGCTCCTCCTGCGTTCTCTTGCTAATTGAAGACGCCATCGCCGCCGCTGGCAAGTCCCTTTTCGCCATTGCGGCGAAAATAGTCGCGCAAATAGCGCAGCGCCTGGCGGCTTTTCTCCGGCATAGTGCGTTCGAGCGTCAGCGCGTTCAGCCGCAGCGGCGCCGGCCGCCACTCCGGCAACAACAGCAACAGCTCGCCGCGCTGCAGCTCATCGCCAATTTCATACAGCGGCTGAACGGAAATGCCCAGCCCGGCACGGGTAAAGGCGCGCATTACGTTCATGCTCTCACTGACGATCTGCCCTTCCGCCAGCCGCAGCTTAACCTGCTGGCCGGACTGATGCAGCAAGTCCAGATGGGCCCCGCTGTAGCCGCTGGAGATCCAGCGGTGCTGCACCAAATCCTGCGGTTTTTCCGGCACCCCATGCTGGCTGAGATAACGCGGCGCGGCGCACAGCACCATCGGCCACGCCGTCAGCGGATGCGCGATCATATTGGCGTCCGCCAGTTGACGGTTGGCCCGCAGCGCGATGTCGACCCGCTGTTCTATCATGTCGACGATGCGATCGTCCGCCAGCACCCGCAGCGTCAGCTTGGGGTGCGCCTGCAGCAGCGGCGACAATGCCTCCGCCAACGAACGGCCGCCGATGCCGACCGGGGTGGCGATGCGCAGCTCGCCCACCAGCGTATCCCGCAGCTCCGCCAGCCGCTGCTCCGCCTGCTTCGCCTGTTGCAGCATCGCCTCGCAGCCGGGATAGAACGCGGCTCCCGCCTCGGTCAGCGCCAGACGGCGGGTGGAACGATGCAGCAATGGCACCCCGAGCGCCTTCTCCAGCGAGCGCATATGCTGACTGACCGCCGACGGCGTCATGCCCAGACGCCGCGCCGCGCCGGCCAGCGATCCCTCCGCCACCACGGTGGCGAATACCGCCATTCGATTGAGTTTATCCACGATTATGAAGTTTTACTTAATCAAGAAAGCATGAATATGGCACTAATCACGGCTATTGTTAAGGACTAGAGTAGACACCACGCAGCAGGCACATCGGCCTGCCTTACGATACTGAACCTATCCCCGAAGGAGCATACAGATGAAAGTAGCCATTATTGGAGCAACCGGTTTTGTTGGCCGCCGCGTGGTAGATGAAGCGCTGGCTCGCGGTATTCAGGTAACGGCAATCGCCCGCCAGAAAAAAGATTTGCCGGAGCACGCCAATCTGACCATCGCACTGGGCGACGTCGCCGACACCGCCTGGCTGGCGGGGCAGTTGCACGGTCAGGATGCGGTGATCAGCGCCTACAATCCCGGCTGGGGCGAAGACAACCTGTATGAGAAGACTACGCGCGGCGCCCAGCAGATCCTTACCGCTGTCGGGCAGGCAGGCGTCAAGCGCCTGTTGGTGGTGGGCGGCGCAGGCAGCCTGGAAGTGGCGCCGGGCGTTGAACTGGTGGATACGCCGCAGTTCCCGGAAAATATCCGCCCCGGCGCGCAGGCGGTGCGCGATCTGCGCAATAAACTGCGCAACGAATCAGCACTCGACTGGACCTATCTCTCGCCGGCCGCCCTGCTGGAGCCGGGCAAACGCACCGGCCAGTTCCGCCTCGGCACCACGCAACTGCTGATGAACGGCGACGCGCCGGCCAGCATTTCGGTGGAAGATCTGGCGGTCGCTATCGTTGATGAGATTGAAAAACCTCAGTTTATTCGCGCGCAATTCACCGCCGCCTACTAAACTGCCCCACCGCCAGGCCATAAGGCCTGGCGGTTTTCACGTATTCTCCGTCGCCAGTATTCTGAATTTCTAAGGTTTTCTTAAGTTTCATCCGGTAGATTTCACGACATTATCTACTTTCAGGATCCCGACATTGGCAATGTGGTTACGTCAACGCTTACAGTGCAACAGCCTCGGTTTTACCCTCGCCACCGCCCTGTTCTTCACTCTATTTCAAAACGCGTTATTCCTGCATCGCGCCTGGTCGTATATCACCTTCGATAGCGTCCACAGCGTGATTTTCGCGGCGAGCATGCCGGTGGTGATCTTCTGTGCGCTGAATATTATCTTCAGCGTGTTGACCGTGCCCTACCTGCGTAAGCCGTTGATCATCTTTTTCTTGCTCGGCAGCGCCGCAGCCAACTATTTCATGTTCAGCTATGGTGTGGTGATCGACGGCAACATGATGCAAAACGCCTTCGAAACCAACCCGCAGGAGGCGACCGCGCTGCTGACGCCGCGCATGGGATTGTGGCTGGCGCTGCTCGGCATTCTGCCGGCGGTAGCGGTCTGCTTCACCCAAATTCGCCAGACTCGCCCCTGGTGGTACATGGTCGGGCTGCGCGCCGCTAATGTCATGCTGTCGTTGGTGGTGATCCTGATCGTCGCCGCGCTGTTCTACAAAGACTACGCTTCGCTGATCCGCAACAATAAAAGCGTGGTGAAGATGTTGACGCCTTCCAACTTCGTGGCCGGCACCATCAAGTTTACCGAACAACGTTACTTCACCCGCAATCTGCCGCTGGTCAAGATCGGTGAAGACGCGCGTAAAGGGCCGCTGATCGCCAAGCAGACCAAGAAAACGCTGGTGATCCTGGTGGTGGGCGAAACCGCCCGCGCCGAAAACTTCTCCCTCGGAGGTTACGGGCGCGAAACCAACCCGCGCCTGAAGCAGGACGACGTGGTCTACTTCAAGAACGCCAGTTCCTGCGGCACCGAAACGGCGATCTCCGTCCCCTGCATGTTCTCCAACATGCCCCGCAAGGAGTACGACGCGACTCAGGCAACGTATCAAGAAGGCATGCTCGACGTGCTGGCGCATGCCGGCGTCAATGTGCTGTGGCGCGATAATGACGGCGGCTGCAAAGGTGCCTGTGACCGGGTGCCGCACGTGGACATGACCAAGCTGAAACTGCCGCAGGACTGTGACGGTGAGGTTTGCATGGACAACGTGCTGCTGTACAAGCTGAACGACTACATCAATAGCCTGAAAGACGACGGCGTGATCGTGCTGCACCAGATGGGCAGCCACGGCCCGGCTTACTACCGCCGCAGCGCACCAGAATTCCAGACGTTTTCGCCAACCTGCAACAGCAACCAGATCCAGGATTGCAGTCATGAACAGCTGGTGAACACCTACGACAACTCAATCCTGTATACCGACGCAATGCTCGATGCCACCATCAAGCTGCTGCGGCAGTATGACGACCGGTTCAATACCGCGCTGGTCTACCTGTCCGATCACGGCGAATCGCTGGGGGAAAACGGCATGTATCTGCACGGCACGCCTTATGTCTTCGCGCCGAGTCAGCAAACGCACGTGCCTTTCCTGATGTGGATGTCTGCCGACTATCAGCGCAATTTCGGCATTGATCGCCAGTGCCTGAACACGCTGGCGGAAAAGGACGACGTGTCGCAGGACAACCTGTTCCACACCCTGTTGGGCATGCTGAACGTACAGACCCGCGAATATCAATCCCAGTTGGATATCCTGCAGCGTTGCCGCAACGCGGCGTAGCGCTTAACTTCCGTGTGCCACTGGGGCACAATAGTTTGCAGACAACCGGCGTTTTGTGCGCCGGTTTTTTTATTCCCATTGACCTAGACCAATCGGTCTATTATGCTCGGCGCCATGATGACCAAATCAACGCATTGCAACGTGGATACACGTGAACATCTGCTCGCCACCGGCGAAACCCTCAGCCTGCGCCTGGGCTTTACCGGCATGGGGCTGAGCGAACTGCTGGCTACCGCGGGCGTGCCGAAAGGCTCGTTCTACCACTATTTTCGCTCGAAGGAAGCCTTCGGCGAAGCGATGCTGCAACGCTATTTCACGCATTATGACGCACAGATGCAGGCGCTGTTTGCCGACAGACGCGGCGATGCCCGCCACCAGCTGCTCGGCTATTACGCCCAGGCTATCAGCTATCACTGCCGCAGCGAATGCCATAACGCCTGCCTGGCGGTGAAGCTTTCCGCCGAGGTGAGCGATCTGTCGGAACCGATGCGCCATGCGCTGGAAACGGGCACCGCTCGCGTGATCGGCCATCTGCAGGAGGCCATCGAGCGCGGTATCGCCGAGGGCTCGCTGTCGGTGGCCATGAGCCCCGCGGCGACCGCAGAAACGCTGTATTCACTGTGGCTCGGCGCCTCGTTGCGCGCCAAGATCCGTCACTCGCTGGCGCCGTTAACCAGCGCGCTGGAAAGCATCGAGTTGCTGCTGCGCCCGCCGCAGCCGTAACACCACCGTCTTTTTTCGTGAAAATGCAGTTCGTGTTTTTTTATCGCCCACCACTAGACGACCGGTCTATTAAATACAGGATGCACTATGAAGACTGAAAAATTGCTCTCTCCGCTGAAGGTTGGCGCCGTCACCCTGCCCAACCGCGTGTTTATGGCTCCGCTGACGCGTCTGCGCAGCATCGAACCGGGCGATATTCCTACGCCACTGATGGCGGAATATTATGCGCAGCGCGCCAGCGCCGGCCTGATCGTGACCGAAGCGACGCAGATCTCCTTCCAGGCGAAAGGCTACGCCGGTGCGCCAGGCCTGCATACCCCGGAACAGATCGCCGCGTGGAAATACATCACGCAGGCGGTACACGACAAAAACGGCCACATCGCCGTACAGCTGTGGCATGTAGGCCGCATCTCCCACGCCAGCCTGCAGCCGGGCGGGCAAGCGCCGGTCGCGCCTTCGGCAATCAACGCCGACACCCGCACCACCGTGCGTGATGAAACCGGCGCCTGGGTACGCGTACCGACCTCTACGCCGCGCGCGCTGGAAACCAGCGAGATCCCGGGCATCGTTAACGATTTCCGCCAGGCGACCGCCAACGCGCGTGACGCCGGCTTCGACTTCATCGAACTGCATGCGGCCCACGGCTATCTGCTGCACCAGTTCATGTCACCGGCTTCCAACCAACGTACCGATCAATACGGTGGCAGCATTGAGAACCGCACCCGCCTGACGCTGGAAGTGGTCGATGCCACCATTGCCGAATGGGGTTCCGAGCACATCGGTATTCGTATCTCGCCGCTTGGGCCGTTCAATGGGCTGGACAACGGTGAAGATCAGGAAGAAGCGGCGCTGTATTTGGTGGAAGAGCTGAATAAGCGCAACATCGCTTACCTGCACATCTCCGAACCGGACTGGGCCGGCGGCAAACCGTATTCCGACGCCTTCCGCGACTCGGTGCGCGCCCACTTTAAAGGGGTGATTGTCGGTGCCGGCGCCTACACCGCTGAAAAAGCCGAAGCGTTGATCGAAAAAGGCTTCATCGACGCGGTGGCCTTCGGCCGCAGCTATATCGCCAACCCGGATCTGGTCGAGCGTTTCCGTCAGCACGCCCCGCTGAACGAACCTAAGCCAGAAACCTTCTACGGCGGCGGTGCCGAAGGCTATACCGACTATCCGTTTCTGGCGAAGTAACCCGTCCTGATCCCAACGGCCACGCAATCGCATGGCCGTTTTTTATGCGCCGCGCGCAAAAAGGCCCGCACAAGGCGGGCCGGGGTTCCCTGGTGTTGTTTATGCTGCAGTTCAATTTCTACACGGTTATGTGGGGAATTGATAATTGATTGTGCAGATCAATTACTTCGTATCGATCGGTACGCTCGATCAATATTTAAACACCACCGCTCCAAACCCGACAGGTGACATTGTCACTCATTCGTCACATTGAATTCCCTTGTAGGACAAGGCTATACTCGCTTGTGCTTCAATCCACCCGCCGTCTGCCACGGCACAGTCAATTCAGAGGAATTATGCGCTTACTCCATACCATGATCCGCGTCGGTGACCTGCAACGTGCCATCGACTTTTACACCAAGGTATTAGGCATGCGTCTGCTGCGCACCAGCGAAAACCCGGAGTACAAATACTCCCTGGCTTTCGTCGGCTATACGGAAGAGAGCGAAGGCGCGGTTATCGAACTGACCTATAACTGGGGCACCGACAGCTACGACATGGGCACCGCCTTCGGCCACCTGGCATTGGGCGTAGACGACGTTGCCGCCACCTGCGACAGCATCCGTCGCGCAGGCGGCAAGGTCACCCGCGAAGCCGGCCCGGTGAAAGGCGGCACCACGGTGATCGCCTTCGTCGAAGATCCGGACGGCTACAAAATTGAGCTGATCGAAAACAAACACGCCGGTCAGGGCCTCGGCCATTAAGCCACCCCTTCAGGGCGCGCTGGCGCCCTGCTGATTCTCCGCGCGATAGCGCCTGCAACCGGGCGCAAAATTTGCCATAATGCGCGCTGCATTCGATGAAGATAAGAAACTGATGGCCGAAAAAAGTGATCTTAACGCCCTGAGTGGTCGTTTTCGTGGGTTTTATCCCGTAGTAATAGATGTTGAAACCGCCGGCTTCAACGCCAATACCGATGCGTTGCTGGAGATCGCCGCCGTGACGCTGAAAATGGATGAAGATGGCTGGCTGCAGCAGGACGAGACTCTGCACTTCCACGTGGAGCCTTTCGAGGGCGCCAACCTGCAGCCGGAAGCGCTGGCGTTTAACGGCATCGATCCGCACAACCCGTTGCGCGGCGCGGTCAGCGAATACGACGCGCTGCACGCCATTTTCAAAGCGGTGCGCAAAGGGCTCAAGGAGCGCGGGTGCAACCGGGCCATTATCGTGGCGCACAACGCCAACTTCGATCACAGCTTCCTGATGGCCGCGGCCGAACGTGCCGGCCTGAAGCGCAATCCGTTCCATCCGTTCGCCACCTTCGACACCGCTGCGCTGAGCGGCCTGGTGCTGGGCCAAACGGTGTTGGCGAAAGCCTGCATCGCCGCCGGTATGCCGTTCGACAGCAGCCAGGCGCACTCTGCGCTGTACGACACCGAGCAAACCGCCCTGCTGTTTTGCGAGCTGGTTAACCGCTGGAAACGTCTCGGCGGCTGGCCGCTGCCCGCCGGCGATCTCGCCGAATAAGCCCAACAAAAAAGGCGGCCCAGTTTGCACTGGCGCCGCCCGTTACGCGATAACCACAAGCCTGTCGATTAAGACTGCTGGTCTTCCTGCGCTTTATACTTTTCTGCCGTTTCTTTGATCAGCTGCTGCAGTTCGCCGCGCTGATACATTTCGATGATGATATCGCAACCGCCGACCAGCTCACCGTCTACCCACAGCTGCGGGAACGTCGGCCAGTTGGCGTATTTTGGCAATTCGGCGCGGATGTCCGGGTTTTGCAGAATATCCACGTAGGCGAAACGCTCGCCGCAGGCGGACAGCGCTTGCACTGCCTGCGCGGAGAAGCCACAGCTCGGCAGCTTTGGCGAACCTTTCATGTACAGCAGAATCGGGTTTTCAGCGATCTGGTGCTGAATTTTTTCAAGTGTCGTCGTCATTTATTGCTTCCTCAAGCCACATTTCATGGCTACAACATGCATCACGCGGGCTATTGTAGCGGCTGGAACAGTCGCAAGAAAACGCCATCTTTTGCAAGGATATTCGCCCGCCGCCGATCGCGTTTCACCGGCCACGTCATTCCGGTCAAAACATACGTTGAGAATAACATTTTTAATCCGACCATTTCACTAATATATTGCGCCGCGATGACGGCGCGACTTAATTATATCCGCCACCGCCGACTGGCGCTTTTTTATACACCAACAGGCTGATTTTGAAACAAAAAAAATGTCATTAACGTTTTCTCACAATATGGATTATTATTTATGAGTTCTTCGCTGTTTTATATGGCGAAATTCGGGAATACTGTAACTCTTTCGATATCCGCTTCGGGGCCAAGGTTGGTGACGTCGACATGCGTTTAATTCTTACGCTCTTTGCGCTGCTGTTTACGCAGCTCTTCTTCAATTTGGCGCACGCTGCGCCACAGGCGCGTGTTGCCGCCGAGCAGCGTAAAAGCCATGCTAATGAAGCGCGGCCCGATGACCGCAGAAAAAAGAAAGCGGACAAAGCCGCTAAAAAAGCCAAAGTGACGGCCCCCGCGAAAAAAACCAAGACCGCCAAGGCGAAAAGCGAGAAAAGCGCGAAAAAGATCGCCAGCGCAAAACCCAAGGCCAAAGCGCAGAAAACTGCCAAGATTAAAGTCACCCCGCCGAAGAAGGGCTATAAAAAAGGCTATGGTCGCCACCGCGAAGCCGGTATGGCCACCGCTAAACTGGTGCGTGACGAGAAGCCGTTAAAACTTAGCCCGGCGCACAAAAAACGCTACCAACACGCCAAGCAGACCGCGATGGCCAAGCTGATGGATCAGATGGGCAAGCCTTATCGCTGGGGCGGCAGTTCGCCGCGCACCGGCTTCGACTGCAGCGGCCTTATCTATTACGCCTATAAAGACGTGGTGAAAATCAAAATGCCGCGCACCGCCAACGAGATGTATCACCTGCGCGACGCGGCGCCGATCAAGAAAAGCGAACTGGAAAGCGGCGATCTGGTGTTCTTCCGCATCAACAACCGCGGCGTGGCGGACCATGTTGGCGTCTACCTCGGCAACGGCAAATTCATCCAGTCACCGCGCACCGGTGAAGAGATCCGCATCAGCCAGCTCGACAACGACTATTGGCAGAACCACTACATCGGCGCACGCCGCGTAGTAACGCCGAAAACTATCCGTTAATTCCCTGCTCTGTGCGGTTGCGGCCCCGGTCGCAACCGCCTGCTCAAGCTATCGCCCATCGCACCTCCCCACGCGCATTTCTCGCTTTTCTTCCTGTTTTTTATGATGAAAATTGTTAAGATTGAATGACCACAATAAAAAACGGCCCATATGACTCTCGCCCGGCGAGAGGCGAATGGCGCTGTAAAGGAGGAAGCAATGTCGTTTGAATTACCTGCATTACCGTATGAGAAAAACGCGCTCGAGCCGCACATCTCCGCCGAGACCCTGGAATACCACTACGGCAAGCACCACAACACCTACGTGGTTAACCTGAACAACCTGGTGAAAGGCAGCGAGTTCGAGGGCAAATCGCTCGAAGAGATCATCAAGACCTCTAACGGCGGCGTCTTCAACAACGCCGCGCAGGTGTGGAACCACACCTTCTACTGGCACTGCCTGTCACCACAGGGCGGTGGTGAACCGCAGGGCGAACTGGCGGCAGCGATCGTCAAATCCTTCGGCTCTTTCGCTGCGTTCAAAGAGCAGTTCACCGATGCCGCAGTGAAAAACTTCGGTGCCGGCTGGACCTGGCTAGTGAAAAAACCGGACGGTGCGCTGGCGATCGTCAACACCTCCAACGCGGCCACCCCGCTGACCGGTGAAGACAAACCGCTGCTGACCGTTGACGTGTGGGAACACGCGTATTACATCGATTACCGCAATGCGCGTCCAAAATACCTGGAAAACTTCTGGGCGTTGGTCAACTGGACCTTCGCAGCGGAAAACCTGGCGTAAGCGCAGGTTCTGAGGTGATGAGGCGCAGCCTGGCTGCGCCTTTTTTATAACCGGGGGTAAATCAGTTCAACGCGGCAACGAAGCTGAAAGCGATAATGACCGCCAGCGCGCAGACGGTAGTGAACAGCGACATCTTCAATTCGGTATCCATGACAACTCCTTTAAAATGGGCTTTCCTAAGGATAAAAGGCGCACAATTAGTACGTCAAATCATTTTCCCACAGTTCGCCGATAAAATCTTGTTATCATTTCCCGGTTTATAATCTCGATTACCTCTTCCACTTTTGTTCAATATGCGACAAAATTCGCAGTTCACAACTGCGTACCGGCATTCATGCCCCTCCTGATTAAGCGCTGAAGACTTCAACACACTAAAAACTCAGTTTTCGCTTCTCTGGAGAAGGATCTACGTAGGCAAACGATTAACATCACACTTACATGCTGTAAACATGTGAGTTCAGGAGTCATTCCTTACATGGCAACGATTAAAGATGTGGCCAAACGCGCGGGCGTTTCCACCACCACCGTTTCGCACGTCATCAATAAGACTCGTTTCGTCGCCGAAGAGACCAAAGCGGCCGTGTGGGCCGCCATTAAAGAGCTGCACTACTCGCCGAGCGCCGTAGCGCGCAGCCTGAAAGTCAATCACACCAAGTCGATCGGCCTGCTGGCCACCTCGAGCGAAGCCCCCTACTTTGCCGAAGTGATCGAGGCGGTGGAAAACAGCTGCTACAGCAAAGGCTACACCCTGATCCTGTGCAACTCGCACAATAATCTCGACAAGCAGCGCGCCTACCTGGCGATGCTGGCGCAAAAGCGCGTCGACGGCCTGCTGGTCATGTGCTCCGAGTATCCGGATCAGCTGCTGGGCATGCTGGAAGACTACCGTAACATCCCGATGGTGGTGATGGACTGGGGCGCCGCGCGCGGCGACTTCACCGATACCATCATCGATAACGCGTTCGAAGGCGGCTATCTGGCCGGCCGTTACCTGATCGAGCGCGGCCACCGCGATATCGGCGCCATTCCCGGCCAACTGTCACGCAACACCGGCGGTGGCCGTCACCAGGGCTTTATGAAGGCGCTGCAGGAAGCGAATATCGACATTCGCGAAGAGTGGATCGTCCAGGGTGACTTCGAGCCGGAGTCCGGCTATAAGGCGATGCACCAAATCCTGTCGCAAAAACAGCGGCCGACCGCGGTATTCTGCGGCGGCGATATCATGGCGATGGGGGCCATCTGCGCCGCCGACGAGCTGGGCCTGCGCGTGCCGCAGGATATTTCCGTGATCGGCTACGACAATGTGCGCAACGCCCGCTACTTCACCCCGGCGCTGACCACCATTCACCAGCCGAAAGAGCGCCTGGGCGAAATGGCCTTCACCATGCTGCTAGATCGCATCATCAGCAAGCGCGAAGAGTCGCAGGTGATCGAAGTGCATCCGAAGCTGATCGAACGCCGCTCGGTCGCCGACGGCCCGTTCATCGACTACCGCCGCTAATCCCCCGCGCCGGAAGCCTGCGCAGCTTCCGGCTCCACCTCACTCAGCCACTCCTGATTCAACGTCTCTCCATCACCCAGATACGCCAGCAGCCAGCTCATCGCCGGTGACGGTTTATCCTGCTGCCAGGTCAGGCAGCACGGGCTGGCGGGAAACGGCTGCTGCAGCTGCAACGCCTTCAACTCACCGCGCTGCACCCGCGGCAGCGCCAGATGCGCCGGCATCATACCGACGCACAGCCCGGCGCACAGACAGTCGAACGCCGAGGTCCAGTCCGGAACCACCAGCCGCCGCTGGTTATCCAGCGTCCAGGTGACGCGCTTGGGCAGATTGCGCGAAGTGTCCTCCAGACAAAGCGCAGGGTACGGCCTAAGCCGATCGTCATTCAACGCCCCTGCCAATTGCGCCAGCGGGTGCTGCGGGCTGACCACGCACAGCCAGTTCATATACCCCATGTCGCGAAAGGCGAAGCCGCCGCCGACCGGCACCGCGCGGGTGGCGCCAATCGCCATATCCGCCCTGCCGTCCACCAACGCATCCCACACGCCGTTAAACACCTCGGGTTGCAACATCAGTTCAACGTCGGGGAAATGGCGGTAGAAATCCAGCACCAGTTGGCGGCTGCGCTGCGGTTTGACGATGATGTCCACGGCGATATTCAGCTGACCGCGCCACCCGTTAGCCACCTGCTGACAATGGCGGCGTGTGTCGAGCATTTTTTTGATAACAGCTCGCGCATCCTTGATAAATAACGCGCCGGCCGGCGTCAGCTCCACATCACGGTGACGCCGCTCAAACAGCGGCACCGCCAGCCATTGTTCCAACTGCCGCACGGTGTAGCTCACCGCCGACGGCACCCGGTGCAGCTCCTGCGCCGCCGCGCTGAAACTGCCGGTGCGCGCCACCGCGTCAACCACTTCAAGAGAATATTCAGACCACATCGCTTTGCCTTCAATTTTTTTAACAGCACTTTGCAAATATTACCGTTTCACAAGCAGAGATCCAGCCGGATACACTGGCCGGCGCTAAAAACCTGCGACACTAAAATATTAACGAGAAATACCATGCGAAACTCCTTTGGTTTTATGTTCTATCTCGCCGGCCTGAGCATGCTGGGTTATCTGGCGACCGATATGTACCTGCCCGCCTTTGGCGCCATGCGGGAGGAACTGCAAATTTCCGCCGGCGCGGTCAGCGCCAGCCTGAGCATATTTCTGGCCGGCTTCGCCTTCGCGCAGCTGCTGTGGGGGCCGCTCTCCGACCGGCTGGGCCGCAAACCGGTATTATTGATTGGCCTGACGCTGTTCGCGTTCGGCTGCCTGGGCATGCTGTGGGTGGAAAATGCCGTGCAACTCTGGATACTGCGCTTTATTCAGGCCGTCGGCGTCTGTTCCGCCGCCGCCATCTGGCAAGCGCTGGTGGTCGACCGCTATCGCGAAGGCCAGGCCAATCGCGTATTCGCCACCATCATGCCGCTGGTCGCGCTGTCGCCGGCGCTGGCGCCGCTGCTTGGCGCCTGGCTGCTTAACCACGCCAGCTGGCGTGCGATCTTCGCCGTGTTGCTGGCCATCACCGCCCTGCTGCTGCTGCCGACGTTGCTGCTCAAAGATCGCGCCAAAACTCAACCCGCTGCCGATGCGCCAAAAAGCAGCGTCAGTTTTTGGCAATTATTGAAATCCCCGGTGTTCAGCGGCAACGTCGCCATGTACGCCGCCTGCTCGGCCGGCTTCTTTGCCTGGTTGACCGGCTCGCCGTTCATCCTCGGTGATATGGGCTATGGCCCGAGCGACATTGGTCTGAGCTATGTGCCGCAGACGCTGGCTTTCCTGCTGGGGGGCTATGGCTGCCGCGCCGCTCTCAAACGCATCAATGGCAAAACCCTGCTGCCGTGGCTGCTGGTAGCTTATGGTGTCAGCATGGTGGCGCTGTATCTGGTGGCGACCGTAACCACTCCGACGCTCACCACGCTGCTGATCCCGTTCTGCGTGATGGCGCTGGTCAACGGCGCGGGCTACCCGATCATGGTGGCGAATGCGCTGATGCCGTTCCCGGAAAGC
Source organism: Serratia bockelmannii (assembly GCF_008011855.1). Classification (GTDB taxonomy): domain Bacteria; phylum Pseudomonadota; class Gammaproteobacteria; order Enterobacterales; family Enterobacteriaceae; genus Serratia; species Serratia bockelmannii. Next base: position 4,850 of record NZ_VOUX01000027.1, on the reverse strand, counting down.
AGCGGCAAAGCCGCCGCGCTGCAAAATACGCTGCAGTTGGGGCTGTGTTTTGTGGCGAGCATGCTGGTGTCGGCGTTTATTGCCCAGCCGCTGCTGGCGACGGTGACGGTGATGGTGTCTACGGTGATCCTCGCCGCGCTGGGCTATTTCCTCCAGCGGGGAAAAGCGGGCGATGCACAGCAAAAGGCGCAGCGGAAACATGCTAACTCAGCGTCATAATTGCCAAGCTTAATAATCACTTAAAGAATATGCGCGCCGAGTGCGATTTACAGTTGAGTCAACGCCTCGGCACGCCTATACTCAAAAACAACTTTATAAAGTAACACCTTATAATCTCTATATCTCAATTAGCTCTTGTGTACGCGTCTTGCGTCACACTCTTTTTTAAAGAGGCGTTTATCCTGCGCCATTTGCGTCGGGTCGTTTCTTTAAATTTCCTCTGTTCATAGTCGGATATCAGACGCCGCGGGCTTATTTCCCGTCGGTATACGTATGCACCCGCAGAAATTGTCTAAGCTGTTTCCTAACGGGTCATCAGTCAGAAGAAGGTGATGGAGAAGCTATGAGTTCATCGTGTATAGAAGATCTGAGCATCCAGGATAACCAGTGGTATCGCATCGCGCACGAAATGCTCGGTCTGGCCGGTATCGAAATCAATGGATCGCGCCCTTTCGATATTCAGGTTAAAAATCCCGAATTCTTTAAACGCGTTTTGCAACAAGGGTCACTGGGCCTCGGCGAAAGTTATATGGACGGTTGGTGGGAGTGCGAACGGCTGGATATATTCTTCCAGCGCGTGGTCAGCGCCGGGCTGGAGAAGAAACTTCCCCACCACCTGAAAGATACCCTGCGGATCGCCGCCGCGCGCCTGACCAACCTGCAATCGAAAAAGCGCGCCTGGATCGTCGGCAAAGAACATTACGATCTCGGCAACGATCTGTTTACCCTGATGCTCGATCCTTACATGCAGTATTCCTGTGGCTATTGGAAAGACGCCACCACGCTGGAGGAAGCGCAGGAAGCGAAGCTGCGGATGATCTGCGAAAAACTGCAGCTGCAGCCGGGCATGCGCTTACTGGACATCGGCTGCGGCTGGGGCGGCCTCTCTGCCTATGCGGCGAAGAATTACGGCGTGTCGGTGGTCGGCGTGACCATTTCCGCCGAACAACAGAAGCTGGCCCAGGCTCGCTGCGCCGGGCTGGATGTGCAGATCCTGCTGCAGGATTATCGCGATCTTCATCAGCAGTTTGATCGCATTGTCTCGGTCGGCATGTTCGAGCACGTCGGGCCGAAAAACTACCGCACCTATTTCAATGTGGTAGAACGCAATTTAGCGCCGCACGGCCTGTTCCTGCTGCACACCATCGGTTCCAACAAAACCGACATGAACGTCGATCCGTGGATCAACAAATATATCTTCCCGAACGGCTGCCTGCCTTCAGTGAGCCATATCGCCGAAGCCAGCGAAGGCCATTTCGTGATGGAAGACTGGCACAACATCGGCGCCGACTACGATCGCACGCTGATGGCCTGGTTCGAGCGCTTCAAACAGGCGTGGCCGCAGCTTGCCCCGCGCTACTCCGAACGCTTCGAGCGGATGTTCAGCTATTACCTGAACGCCTGCGCCGGCGCGTTCCGGGCGCGCGATCTGCAACTGTGGCAGGTGGTATTCAGCCCGAAAGGTGTTGAAGGCGGCATCCGCGTCGCCCGCTAAGCCACTTGCCCGACAAAAAAGGCCCCGGTAGTCACATCGCCGGGGCCTTTTTTGCTCGTTCGAAGCGTACGGCTTAGCCGCAGTAAACGCGGATGATTTTATCGTCGCTGTCGCCAAGGAAGTTCAGGCGGCGCAGGTTGAAATCCATGGTGACGGCAGAGTTGTACGGAATGGCTCGCACCTTGGCGTCGATCCGTACGCCTTCCAGCGAGCTCATCGGTTTGCCGACGAAGTTTTGATACTGTGATGCGCCACAGGTATCGTCCGCATCGGCCATTTGCGCGCCCGCGCCCTGCTCAGGCGAACTGCTGCAGGCGCTCAGCGCCAGCAACGCGGTTAACAACAACGTTTTCCCATAAAACTTCACGCGTTTCTCCTCTCTGCTTATGATTCGATTCCGGCGGCAACGCCCGAATCGCTGTCAGTCTTTGTGCGCCGGCGCCACCGCCGCCGCCAGCGTCGCTTCCCGGTTGGCCAGCACGCGCTCGACGGTGTCCACCACCGCCTGCGTTTGCGGATCGATCTCGATGTTCACCTTGTCACCGAGGCGTTTTTTACCCAGCGTGGTGCGATCCAGCGTTTCCGGGATCAGGTGCACGCAGAAACGGTTATTCACCACTTCGCCGATGGTCAGGCTAATGCCGTCGATGCCGATGAAACCTTTGTGCAGCACATATTTCATCAATTCCGCATCCGGCATGCGCAGCCATACCTGGCGGTTATTTTCCGAGGTATAAATCTTGGCCACCTCCGCCGTGCAGATAATATGGCCGGACATCAAATGGCCGCCAATTTCATCATTGAACTTCGCCGCGCGCTCGATATTGACGATGTCGCCCAGCGCCAGATCGCCGAGGTTGGTCAGGCGCAACGTTTCTTTGATCAAATCGAAGCTGACGCGGTTGCCTTCCACCGCGGTGACGGTCAGGCAGCAGCCGTTATGGGCCACCGACGCGCCCAGCTCCAGCCCCGGCAGCAGCTCGGTAGGCATTTCGATCACGTGGGTGCGGAAATTGGGTTTCTCATCAATGGCGACCAGCGGCGCGGTGCCTTGTACGATACCGGTGAACATATGTGCCTCTTCTTGCTAAATAGGTTAAAACGCTACCGGCAGTTTGCCCCAGTTGGCGCTGAAAACCAAATCCGCGACGGTAAAAAAGGAATGGCTGCGCATTTAATAACTATTTATCTGCGGCGTTTGCTTAACGACGCCGAGCAGGTACAATCTTTTTGACAAAATTCCGCTATTTTAATTGTTGTCCTCTCGCGGCAGCCCTCCCTCCCACATATATAAATAGAAAAGGTGTATGCGTGCAGAAGTACTTAATTGAAGCGCGTAGTTTATTGGCTCTCGCTATCCCGGTCATTATCGCGCAAATATCGCAAACCGCTATGGGCGTGGTGGATACCATCATGGCCGGCGCTTACAGCGCCACCGACATGGCGGCGGTGGCGGTCGGCACCTCAATCTGGCTGCCGGCCATCCTGTTCGGCCACGGTCTGCTGCTGGCGTTGACCCCGGTTATCGCTCAGCTCAACGGTGCCGGCCGCCGCGATCGTATCGGCCATCAGGTGCGCCAGGGTTTTTGGCTGGCCTCCGGCGTCTCCGTACTGCTGATCGTCGTGCTGTATAACTGCAAGTTCGTCATCGACATGATGCACAACATCGATCCGCAGCTGGCGGATAAAGCCGTCGGCTACCTGCACGCCATCATGTGGGGGGCGCCGGGCTACCTGTTCTTCCAGGTGATGCGCAACCAGTGCGAGGGGTTGTCTAAAACCAAGCCCGGCATGGTGATCGGCTTCCTCGGCCTGCTGGTGAATATCCCGATCAACTACATCTTCATCTACGGCAAGTTCGGCATGCCGGAACTCGGCGGCGTCGGCTGCGGCGTCGCCACCGGCAGCGTCTACTGGATCATGTTCCTGATGATGCGCTGGTACGTGAAGCGCGCGCCGTCGCAGCGCGACATCAAACGCCAGGCCGGCGATCTCGGCGGCCCGGACTGGGCAGCGCTGAAGCGCCTGATCGGCATCGGCATGCCGGTGGCGCTGGCGCTGTTCTTCGAAGTCACGCTGTTCGCCGTGGTGGCGTTGCTGGTTTCGCCGCTCGGGATCGTCGCGGTCGCCGGCCACCAGATCGCGCTTAACTTCAGCGCGCTGATGTTCGTGCTGCCGCTGTCGCTGGGCGTCGGCGCCACCATCCGCGTCGGTTATCGTCTGGGGGAAGGCTCGGTCGAAGGCGCGCGCGTCGCCGCCTATTCCGCCATCGGCGTCGGCATCACCATGGCCGTCTGCACCGCGCTGTTTACCGCCACCTTGCGCGAACCGATCGCCCTGCTGTACAACGACAGCCCGGCGGTGGTGGCTATGGCCTCGCAGCTGATGCTGTTGGCGGCGCTGTACCAAATTTCGGACTCGATCCAGGTGATCGGCAGCGGCGTGCTACGTGGTTATAAAGACACCCGAGCGATCTTCTTCATCACCTTTATCGCTTATTGGGTATTGGGCCTGCCGAGCGGCTATCTGCTGGCGTTAACCGACGTGGTGGTGCCGGCAATGGGGCCAAGCGGCTTCTGGATCGGCTTTATCATTGGCCTGACCTTCGCCGCCATCATGATGGCGCTGCGTATGCGCTGGCTGCAGAAACAGCCGACCGCCGTCATCCTGCAGCGATCCACGCGCTGAATTCGCTCCCGGCCGGTTTCATCCCCGGCCGGGCTGCGGTTTGCGGAAAAAAACGCCGGACTGCGCACAACCTCAGCAATCGCGTGAAATACCGAATAAAATTGCGCTTTTCCCCTTGCCAGCGCGCAGGTAGCTCGTTAATATTCGTCCCCGCTGTCAGCCATGACAGACAGGAAAAGATGCGTCCGTAGCTCAGTTGGTTAGAGCACCACCTTGACATGGTGGGGGTCGGTGGTTCGAGTCCACTCGGACGCACCAAATTCCAGAAGCAGTACAGTGCGTCCGTAGCTCAGTTGGTTAGAGCACCACCTTGACATGGTGGGGGTCGGTGGTTCGAGTCCACTCGGACGCACCAAATTCCAGAAGCAGTGCAGTGCGTCCGTAGCTCAGTTGGTTAGAGCACCACCTTGACATGGTGGGGGTCGGTGGTTCGAGTCCACTCGGACGC
>NZ_VOUX01000026.1 GCF_008011855.1 Serratia bockelmannii | reverse complement strand
ACCCGGCGGCTTGTCAGTCGTTGTTCCCGGTCAGTGGAGGCGCATTATAGGGAGTTCTCGGCAGGCCGCAACCCCTATTTTCAATATTTTTTCCGACCGTTGAATGTTTAACCAAAACACCGTTAAAGCGGCAGTATTTTCAACGATTTAAAGCCATAGCCCTGCAAAACGGGCAATAAAGCGTCAGTATCTTCATTTAACGCCATGCAATACGCCAGATTCTCTTCCTGGCTCGAGACCAGGTTTTCCTGCGTAGAGATGAGCCAGGCGGTGCGACGGGCAATCGCCGCGCCGGAATCCACCAATCGGGTGCCTTCCGGCAACACTTGCATCAGCTCTTCAGCTAATAGAGGGAAATGGGTGCAGCCCAGCACGACGGTATCCGGCGGCTCGCGCATGCTCAGCCACGGATGCAGGATCTTCTTCAGCACCGGTAGCGGCACGGCTTCGCCATGCAGCTTGGCTTCCGCCAGCTCCACCAGTTCTGAAGAGCCCAGCAGTTCAATCTTGCAGTCGGTGGCGAAACGGGAAATCAGCTCATGGGTATAGCTGCGCTGTACGGTGCCGCGGGTCGCCAACAGGCCGACAATGCCGTTAACGGTAAGGCGGGCCGCCGGTTTGATGGCGGGCACCACGCCCACGACAGGGAAACTGAAACGCTCGCGCAGAGCCGGCAAGGAGACCGTGCTGGCGGTGTTGCAGGCGATGACGACAATCGCCAGAGGATGACGTTGCTGTACCGCGCCGACAATTTCCAGCACGCGCTCAACGATAAACTCTTCGGACTTCTCGCCGTAGGGGAACGCCACGTTGTCGAAAGCGTATATATAGTGGAGATCCGGCAGCAACTGCCGAACCTCCTGATACACCGACAACCCGCCGACGCCGGAATCAAAAACCAGCACCGTCGGGCGAGGTGTGGCGGTGCTGTTAGAAGGTATAGCTTCCAGTGAGGTAGTATTCTCTTCCTGGAGTAGCGTAGCCATAGGCCGTCTCATAATCTTTATCAAACAGGTTGGCAATTCTACCACGAACTGTCAGATGAGATGTGACCGGATACGAAACTGCGAGATCCCACAGGCTCACGCCGCCGAGTTTAACCGTCGGGCTAGGATAAACGCCATAATCCTTGTCGTAGCGCTCACCCAGGTATTGATAGGTCACTGCCCAATCAAAGTCGTACAGTTGCCAATCCAGCTCGTATTTCACCTGCTGTTTAGCGCGGCGCAGCAGCACTTCGTTGGTTTTAGCATTGCGCGGGTCGACATAATCGTAACCAATCTGATGCGTCAGCGGGCCGGTTTCAAAAGAAGCCGTGGCCTCTACACCTTTAATGGTCGCCTTACCGATATTATAATAGCGGTAACTCACCGGATCGCTGTCGATAAGATTATCAATGTCATTGCGATAACCGGAAATACGCCAGGTCACAGGCCCGGTCAAGCCTTCAAAACCGCCTTCCCATTGCTTGCTTTCTTCCGGTTTCAAATTATTGTTGCCGTAAGTGGTACTAAACAACTGGTTCATGTTTGGCGCTTTGAACGCGGTACCGTAAGAGGCAATGAAACGATACCCCTCGATGAATTCCCAGGCTGCACTGGTTTGCCAGGTGCCGTGCCAACCGAACTCCGAGTTGTCGTCGCCACGCGCAGCAGCCTCCAGCGTCACCGGTCCCACCAACTGTTGCCCAGTCAGATAGATGCCAGTATTGCGCTGGCTTCTCTCGCTGCTGACGGACGCGGTACCCGGTTTGATTTGTTGATCCTGCCAATCTGCGCCCGCACTAATGGTGCCTTGGGCAACCTTGAACGTGTTGCCCCACTGCAGATTGTACTGTTCCGAATCATCCAAACTGGAGGAGATCGCATACTGGCCTTTGCGCGGATCATAATTGTAGTCTTTGCTGTGGCTGTAACTCCCCACGAGCTGCGTGGCGTAAATCCCTTCCTGATAGCGCAACCCCGTGTCCCATGTTTGGCTGTACAGCTTACGGGTATCGGGCAGACCGGTAATATTGAAGTCTTTATCGTAAGAATAGAATCCATCGTAGCCTGTACGATTATCGTAACCATAACCACGCACAAAACCGCTGATTTGCTCGTTAAATTGGTGCTGCAATGCGCCGTAGAGCAATTTGCTCATAAAGCCGTCGCGATCGGGCTGAGGAATACTGGTATTACCTTCAGCCACCACGTCATACCCTTTGGTATAGGTGTAATTCCCCGCCACCGTCGCCACGGTGCTGTCACCCAGTTGTTGTTGGGTCGACGCGTCATAGGATTGATAGCCGTTGGAGCCGACGCCGGCTGAGAGCGTCGTGCCGTTCTTTTCGCGGGTGGTAATAATGTTGACCACGCCGCCGATGGCATCGGAGCCGTACACCGCCGAGCGCGGGCCGCGAATGTATTCGACTTTCTGCACCAGCGAAATCGGGATTTGGCTGAGATCGGAAGAACCACTGACGCCCGCCTGATTAAGGCGAATGCCGTCAATTAGCACCAGCACATGGCTGGAGTTGGTGCCGCGAATAAACAGCGAGCTCTTTTGTCCCAATCCACCGTTTTGGCCAACGTCCACGCCTGGCAAACGGCGCATCACGTCGGTCAGGCTCTTGGCCTGCCAGCGATCGATATCGTTGCGGGTGACGACGGAGGTCGGCGCCAGCACGGAAGAAACCGGCTGCGGGAAACGGTTGGCGGTCACCACCAGGTTATCGCCATTCGTGGCTGTGGTGTTGTCTTGCGCCCATCCAGAAAAAGCCGTGACGGAGGAGACCACCGCCAGCAGCGTATTTTTTGTAATTGTCATGAGAAAAGCATCCAAACTTAATTGGCGGATGCCGCAGGATCATGGCCGGTAGTTCGCGACGGCCACGGACATTGCGACGTAACACCGGCAGGTCTTCGGGCTTGGGATTTGCGGGCCGCGGGGCGCGACCAGCAACGGGCGATGACTTCCCATCCTGCAGTGGACAGTGTCTGCGTCGAAACGCTATCGCCGTGACTTCCCCTTACCGCTGCGCGTCAGCTCCGGATTCACACCGGATTCCCTTTTCACTCGCTGCTTGAGGCCGGACGGCAATGCTACGATCAATGAAAATAGATGTCTAGACTGCTACTAATGTTACAAATAATAAACGCGACAAAACTGGACTTCACGGGCTGATTCCCTACAATCCCCGCTGATCAAATTTGCCTGACGAGAAGACACACATGACGCCCGAGAATTTGCCTATTGAACGTTACGATGACCAACTGGCGGAGAAAGTCGCCCGCCTGAAGATGTTGATGTCACCGTTCGCGGCGCCCGAGCCGGAAGTGTTCCGCTCGCCAGTCGACCATTACCGCATGCGCGCCGAATTCCGCATCTGGCACGACGCGGATGACATGTATCACATCATGTTCGATCAACAGACCAAGCAGCGTATTCGCGTCGACCAGTTCCCGGCGGCCAGCGAGCTGATCAACCGCCTGATGACCGCCCTGATCGCCGCGCTGAAACCGGAGCCGATCCTGCGCCACAAGCTGTTCCAGATCGATTATCTGTCGACGCGAAGCGGCAAAATCATCGCTTCGCTGCTGTATCACCGCAAGCTGGATGACGTTTGGCAACAGCGAGCCGAGCAGCTGCGCGACGAGCTGCGCGCTCAGGGTTTCGACCTGCAGCTGATCGGCCGGGCGTCGAAGACCAAGATCATGCTCGACCAGGATTATGTTGACGAAGTGCTGCCGGTCGCCGGCCGCGACATGATCTATCGTCAGGTGGAAAACAGCTTCACGCAGCCCAACGCGGCCATGAACGTGCAGATGCTGGAGTGGGCGTTGGCGGTTACCGCCGGTTCCAAAGGCGATTTGCTGGAGCTGTACTGCGGCAATGGCAACTTCTCGCTGGCGCTGGCGCGCAATTTCGAGCGCGTGCTGGCGACCGAGATCGCCAAACCGTCGGTGGCGGCGGCGCAGTACAACATCGCCGCCAACCATATCGACAACGTGCAGATCATCCGCATGGCGGCGGAAGACTTCACTCAGGCGATGAATGGAGTACGCGAATTCAACCGGTTGAAAGGCATCGATCTGAGCGGCTACAACTGCGAGACGATTTTCGTCGATCCGCCGCGCAGCGGGCTGGACGATGAAACGGTGAAGATGGTGCAGGCTTACCCGCGCATTCTGTATATTTCATGCAATCCGGAAACGCTGTGCGCCAACCTGGAAACGCTGCAGGCCACCCACCGGGTCAGCCGTCTGGCGCTGTTCGATCAGTTCCCTTATACCCATCACATGGAATGCGGCGTGTTGCTGGAAAAGCACCGCTGATATGACAGGGGCGCCATGATGGCGCCCCGTTTCATTACGATTCTTGAGTCGGCGCATCCGGCGCCTTACGCGCCTTCAGTTTCATGCCGATCCACAGCACCAGCGCCACGCAGATCACCGACGGCAGGAAGTTGGAGCCGATCTGCGGATACTCGGCGCGCACGATGGCGCTGTACATTAGCAGCCCCAGCAGGAAGCAGGCCGCCGCCAGCTTCGGCATGCCGTCCGGCATGGCGCGGTTCAGGTAACGTTGATGCAGGCAGTACACCGCCAGCACCAACGCGATCAGCGGGAAGATCGAAAACGGCACTACCGAGCTGAACAACGCGGCAAACGAACCGTTGATCGAAAGGCCGGCAATCAACGCCAGCAGTAAGGTGCCATTTTCACGGCCTGGTTTTTCCATCATTTTTTTACCTTTTTTATACGTGGGACACAGAAGCTTTTTCTTGTTCGCGACGATACCAGTAATACGCCCCTTTGGAGATCATCCGCAGCTGCAGCACCAGCCGTTCTTCCAGCTGCTGCCGCTGCTCGACGTCGATATCCAGCGCTTCCGCGCCGGCGCTGAACACAATGGTGACCATCGCTTCCGCCTGCGCTTCGGTAAAGCTGCGCGGCATGTGGTTTTCCAACTCGAGGTAGTCCGCCAATTCGGCGATGAAATGCTGGATCTCGCGCGCCACCGCCGCACGGAATGCCGCCGATGTGCCGGAGCGCTCGCGCAGCAGCAGGCGGAAGGCGTTCGGGTTGTTGCCGATAAATTCCATAAAGGTGGACACCGAGGTGCGGATCACGCTGCCGCCTTTGGCGATGCGTTGGCGCGCCTGGCGCATCAACTGACGCAGCATCAGGCCGCTTTCGTCCACCATGGTCAGCCCCAGCTCATCCACATCGCGGAAATGGCGATAAAACGACGTGGGCGCGATGCCTGCCTCGCGTGAAACTTCCCGCAGACTCAGGCTGGCGAAGCTGCGTTCGGCGCTCAGCTGGCTGAAAGCAGCTTCGATCAGGGAACGACGAGTCCGTTCTTTTTGTTGTGCTCTGACGCCCATATGCATATCCGGATAGGTTCCATTCTCTCAGTCTAACGCCCTAGACTCGGCAATATAGCAAATTTTATTGCAACAGCATTTATACTAACGCGTTCTATCACACTTCCGCCCTGAGCCGATTGTGCTTTGACTCAAAAAGCCTAATGGTGATTGGGTGAGCAGCGCTATGATGTTAAGATACCGTTGTAATCTTGTATAAAAAAACAGGTCTCTCCTACATGCAACAGCACTATCAATTTGATGCCATTGTGATTGGCTCGGGCCCTGGTGGTGAAGGTGCCGCCATGGGGCTGGTGAAACAGGGCGCCCGCGTGGCCGTTATCGAACGGTACAATAACGTAGGCGGCGGATGTACCCACTGGGGCACCATCCCTTCCAAAGCCCTCCGCCACGCCGTCAGCCGCATTATCGAATTCAATCAGAACCCGCTTTACAACAACTCGCGCACGCTCAGCGCGACCTTCCCTGACATTTTACGCCACGCCGATAACGTCATCAGCCAGCAGACCCGCATGCGCCAAGGGTTCTATGAGCGGAATCAGTGCAAACTGTTCGCCGGTGACGCGCGCTTCATCGACGCCAACACCGTCAGCGTCAGCTATATGGACGGTACCCAGGACACCATCCGCGCCGACCACATCGTGATCGCCTGCGGCTCGCGTCCTTACCATCCGGCCAGCGTCGATTTCAATCACCCACGCATCTACGACAGCGACTCCATTCTCGAACTGAGCCATGAGCCGCGCCACGTCATCATTTACGGCGCCGGGGTGATCGGCTGCGAGTATGCGTCTATCTTCCGCGGTCTGAACGTCAAGGTCGATCTGATCAACACCCGCGATCGCCTGCTGGCGTTCCTCGATCAGGAAATGTCGGATTCGCTCTCTTACCACTTCTGGAACAACGGCGTGGTGATCCGCCATAACGAAGAGTTCGAGAAGATTGAGGGCACCGAAGACGGCGTAATCGTGCACCTGAAGTCCGGCAAGAAGGTGAAAGCGGACTGCTTGCTGTACGCCAACGGCCGTACCGGCAACACCGATTCGCTGGGGTTGGAAAACGTCGGCCTGGAGTCGGACAGCCGCGGGTTGCTGAAGGTGAACAGCATGTATCAAACCGCGCTGTCGCACATCTATGCGGTCGGTGACGTGATCGGCTATCCGAGCCTGGCTTCCGCCGCCTACGATCAGGGCCGCATCGCCGCGCAGGCGATCGCTTCCGGTGAAGCCAGCGGTCACTTAATCGAAGATATCCCGACCGGCATCTACACCATTCCGGAAATCAGCTCCGTCGGCAAAACCGAGCAGGAACTGACGGCGATGAAGGTGCCGTATGAAGTGGGCCGCGCCCAGTTCAAGCATCTGGCGCGCGCGCAGATCGCCGGGATGAACGTCGGCAGCCTGAAGATCCTGTTCCATCGCGACACCCTGCAGATCCTCGGGATCCACTGCTTCGGCGAACGTGCGGCGGAGATCATCCACATCGGTCAGGCGATCATGGAACAGAAAGGTGAAGGCAATACTATCGAGTATTTCGTTAATACGACCTTCAACTATCCGACCATGGCCGAAGCCTACCGGGTGGCAGCGCTTAACGGCTTAAACCGCCTGTTTTAACGCGTTGTCGATGTAGCCCTGCATGTGCTCGCGGATCGCTTCGGCCAACTGCTCATAACGGCTGCGCAGTGGGGAACCGGGGCGATACACCAACGCGATGGTGCGCTTCGGCTCCGGCTTGTAGCAATCCAGATAGCAGACGCCATCGCGCTCGCGCTGCGGCGGCACCGCCAGGGACGGCAGCAGGGTAATGCCGCTGCCGGCCGCGACCATATTGCGCAGCGTTTCCAGACTGGTGGCGCGGAAGTGGGTATCCTCGTCCGCGCCCGCCTGGAAGCAGAAGCCCATCGCCTGATCGCGCAGGCAGTGGCCATCTTCCAGCATCAGCAGCTTTTCTCCCGCCAAATCCGGCATCGCCACGCGCTCGCGCTGCGCCCACGGGTGATCGGAATACACCGCCAGCTTCATCGGTTCATCGAACAGAGGCACTTCGATAAACGCCTCGGTTTCCTTCACCAGCGCCAGAATGGCGCAGTCCAGCTTGCCGCTGTCGAGTTGCGCCAGCAGTTGGTGGGTTTGCGCTTCGTGCAGGTACATTTCCAGTTTCGGGAAGGTTTTGTGCAGCGTCGGGATGATCTGCGGCAGCAGATAAGGCCCCACGGTCGGGATCAGACCGATGTGCAGCGGCCCGGACATGGCCTCGCCCTGCTGGCTGGCCATCTCCTTCAATACTTTCACTTCTCGCAGCACGGTGCGCGCCTGCTCCACCAGCAACAGGCCCGCCTGGGTGAACAGTACCTTGCGGCTGGTGCGTTCGAGCAGCATGACGCCCAACTCGTCTTCCAGCTTGCGGATCTGCCCGCTCAGCGTGGGTTGGCTTACATGGCATGAATCGGCCGCGCGGCGGAAGTGCCGGTGCTCGGCCAAGGCGACCAGATACTCTAAATCACGAATATTCATTGTTTCCCTCCATTCCATGATAGCTCATGGCGATAGATAAGATAGCAATGAGCGATTAGATCTATCAAGCCCCAGCGACAATAATGTGTCCCAACGAAGCGATATCGCGCTAAATGCTAAAAATTACTTTTCCTAATTAAGGGGTTAATCAATGTTTACCAGTCAAGAAGGCAAGAAAGTTCCTCAGGTTACTTTCCACACCCGTCAGGGCGACCAATGGATTGATGTGACCACTGATGACCTATTCAAAAACAAAACCGTCATTGTTTTCTCGCTGCCGGGCGCGTTCACGCCGACCTGTTCTTCGAGCCACCTGCCGCGCTACAACGAACTGTCCAGCGTATTCAAGCAGCACGGCGTCGACAGCATTCTTTGCGTCTCCGTGAACGACACCTTCGTGATGAACGCCTGGAAAGCCGACCAACATGCGGAAAACATCACCTTCGTGCCGGACGGCAACGGTGAATTCACCAAAGGCATGAACATGCTGGTCGAGAAAGCGGACCTGGGCTTTGGCCCTCGTTCATGGCGCTACTCGATGCTGGTGCGCAACGGCGTGGTCGAGAAAATGTTCGTCGAGCCGAACAAGCCGGGCGACCCGTTTGAAGTGTCCGACGCCGACACCATGCTGAAATACCTGGCGCCGGAATTCAAAGTGCAGGAATCGGTCTCCCTGTTCACCAAACCGGGTTGCCCATTCTGCGCCAAAGCCAAACAGATGCTGCAAGAGCGCGGCATTCAGTATGAAGAGATCGTCCTGGGCAAAGACGCCACCACCGTTAGCCTGCGCGCCGTCAGCGGCCGCGCCACGGTGCCGCAGGTGTTCATCGGCGGCCGTCACATTGGCGGCAGCGACGATCTGGAAACTTTCCTGTCAGCTTAATAAGTAATAACAAAGCCAACGTGAACTTTGGCGGGCTACGGCCCGCCCTTTTTTTACCTTTCAGGAGCGGATATGAAACTGTTGAACGTTGATGTTGCGGTCATCGGCGGCGGCACCGCAGGGCTCGGCGCCTATCGCGCGGCCAAACTGTCTACCCCCAGCGTGGTGATGATTGAAGGCGGGCCTTACGGCACCACCTGTGCGCGCGTTGGCTGCATGCCATCCAAATTATTGATCGCCGCCGCCGAAGCGGTGCATCAAATCGAACGCGCGCCGGGCTTTGGCGTGCACCCAGCCGGTAAAACCCGCATCGACGGACGCGAGGTGATGGCGCGCGTCAAACGCGAACGCGATCGTTTCGTCGGCTTCGTGCTGGAAGGCGTGGACGAGATCCCGGCCGCCGACAAAATTCAGGGCTATGCCCGCTTTATCGACGACAACACGCTGCAGGTCGATGACCATACGCGCATCGTGGCGCAGCGCATCGTGATCGCCACCGGCTCTCGCCCCAGCTGGCCAGCGCTGTGGAACGAACTGGGCGATCGCCTGATCGTCAACGACGATCTGTTCAACTGGGATGACTTGCCGCAGTCCGTGGCGGTATTCGGCCCCGGCGTCATCGGGCTGGAGCTGGGGCAAGCGCTGCACCGCCTCGGCGTCGACACCAAGGTCTTCGGCATCGGCGGCGCCGTCGGGCCGCTGACCGACAGCGCCGTGCGCGATTACGCTGCGAAGGCGTTGGGAGAAGAGTTCTACCTCGACGCCGACGTGAAAGTGGAGATGATGCAGCGCGAAGGCGACCGCGTATTTATCCGCTATCAGGATCTGCAGGGCCAGTCGCAGGAGATCCTGGTGGACTACGTGCTGGCCGCCACCGGCCGCCGCCCCAACGTCGATCGGCTGGGTCTCGAAAACACCGACCTGCAGCTCGACGCTCGAGGCGTGCCGCTGGCCGACCGCCTGACGATGCAAACCAGCGTGCCGCATATCTTTATCGCCGGCGACGCCAGCAACCAGCTGCCGCTGTTGCACGAGGCCAGCGATCAGGCGCGCATCGCCGGCGCCAACGCCGGCAGCTTCCCTGAGATCAATCCAGGTCTGCGCCGCAGCGCGATTTCGGTGGTGTTCTCCGATCCGCAGATCGCCATGGTCGGCTCGACTTTCCGCGAGCTGAGCGAGAAGTTCAGCGCCTGCGGCTGCTTTGAAGTGGGCAAAGTCTCGTTTGAGAATCAGGGCCGCTCGCGGGTGATGCTGCGCAATAAGGGCATTTTGCACGTCTACGGCGAGCAAGGCACCGGCCGTTTCCTCGGCGCGGAAATGATCGGCCCCGACGCCGAACACATTGCGCACCTGTTAGCCTGGGCGCACCAACAGCAGATGACCGTCGATCAGATGCTGGACATGCCGTTCTATCATCCGGTGATCGAAGAAGGCTTGCGCACCGCGCTGCGCGATCTGCAGGCGAAGCTCAAACTCGGCACGGCCGAAATCGAGCGCTGCCAGCGCTGTCCGGGTGAGTAACCTCTTATTCTCCGTTTATATCCACCGGGCCTTCAGGCCCGGTTTTTTTGCGCAGCACTTTCCACAATTTCCTCCCTCCGCTTGCCTCACGGCCCGCCCGCGCTCATTTTTTATGCTTTGGCATTGAAGTGATACCAATAACGATACTAAAATGGAGGCGGCATGAACGAGATCAGGGATGACATCGCTGATTTGCAACAGCGGCAGAACAGCATCAAATTCGCCGAGTTAGCGAAAGTCTGCGTGCGATGGTTTGGGCCGCCGCGCATAAACGGTAGCAGCCATCACGTTTATCGCATGCCCTGGCCAGGCGATCCGCGCATCAATATCCAACGCGGCAACAACGGCGCGGCCAAGGCATATCAGGTTAAGCAGGTCATCGCCGCACTGGCCAGAATGGAGGAAGAACATGGAAAAGCATGAACACTATACCTATCGCATCACCTGGTCAGCGGAAGATCGTGAATATGTCGGGCTGTGCGCCGAATTCCCCTCGCTGTCCTGGCTGGCCGCCACGCGTACCGGCGCACTGGAGGGTATCGAAAAAGTCGTGAGCGAAACGATCGCCGACATGCTGGCGCAAGGTGAAACGCCGCCGCAGGCGCTGGCGGAAAAGAACTTCAGCGGAAAACTGGTGTTACGCATGACGCCGGAACAGCATCGCCGGCTGGCGATCGGCGCGATGGAGGAAGGCGTGAGCCTGAACCGTTATCTGTGCGCACGCCTCGCGGGGTAGAGGTGCAAGGGCGGCACCAGGCCGCCCTTATCGTCCTCAAGCTAAACGCTGTTTCGCTGCGGCGATTGCCGCGGCCACCTGCTGCGGCGCGACGCCGCCTTTGGCCGCACGTTTGTCCAGGCAGGATTGCAACGCCAGGATCGGATAGACGTCGTCGCCAATCGTCGCGCTGAACTGCTGCAAATCCGCCAACGGCAGCGCTTCCAGCGGTTTGCCCTGGCGAATCGCCTCTACCACCGCCTCACCGACGATATGGTGCGCTTCGCGGAACGGCACGCCCTTGGCGACCAGGTAATCCGCCAGCTCGGTGGCGTTGGCATAGCCCTGCTCCGCCGCTTCCTGACAGCGCGGGCGCTTCACCTGAATGCCGTCCAGCACCAGCGCCGCCATCTGCAGGCAGTCCATCCAGGTGTCGAGCGCGTCGAACAGCCCTTCTTTGTCTTCCTGCATGTCTTTGTTGTACGCCAGCGGCAGGCCTTTCAGCGTCATCATCATGCCGGTCAGCGCGCCCTGTACGCGGCCGCACTTGCCGCGGATCAGCTCCAGCGCGTCCGGGTTTTTCTTCTGCGGCATCAGCGAAGAGCCGGAGGTCACGCGGTCAGACAGCTCGACAAACGCCGCTTCGCCGCTGTTGAAGAAGATCAGATCTTCGGCGAAGCGAGACAGGTGCACCATGCTGATGGCGGCGTTGGACAGCAACTCCAGCACGTGATCGCGATCGGATACGCTGTCCAGGCTGTTGCGGGTCGCCGAGGCGAAGCCCAGCCAGCCGGCCAGTTGCTCGCGATCGATAGGATACGCAGTGCCGGCCAGCGCGCCGCTGCCCAGCGGGCTGACGTCCAGCCGTTTCAGGGTATCCTGCAGTCGGCTCTCATCGCGCGCCAGCATCTCGACATAGGCCAGGCACCAGTGCGCGAAAGTCACCGGCTGCGCGCGTTGCAGGTGGGTATACCCCGGCATCACCGCATCCTGATTGGCTTCGGCGGTCTCCACCAGCGCCTGCTGCAGCTGGACGATCGCCTGATGCAGATCGCCGATCTGCTGTTTGCACCACAGCTTCAGATCGGTCGCGACCTGATCGTTGCGGCTGCGGCCAGTGTGCAGCTTCTTGCCCAAATCGCCGACCTTCTCGATCAGCTTCTGCTCCACCCAGCTGTGGATGTCTTCGGCATCGCTTTGGACTATCGCCAAAGGATCGGCCTGGACTTCCGTCAGTAGTGCATTCAGCGCCTGCTCCAGCAGCTGTTGCTCCGTTGCCGTCAACACGTTAACGGTCACCAGCGCCTTCGACCAGGCCACCGAGCCCACGATATCCTGCTCCGCCAGGCGATAATCGAACCGCAGCGAATCATTGAGTTGCTTGAACCGCTGATCCGCCGCCTGAGTGAACCGTCCGCCCCAAAGTGCCATACCTTTACTCCTGAATTTTTATGCGAAAGGGCGCAGCATGCTGCGCCCTTGCAGAGTCACGCCAATCGGTTATTTATTCTTTTTCTCGTTCAACGCGCGGATGCGTGAAGACAGAGAGAACAGGCGGATAAAGCCGCCCGCGTGGCTGTGATCGTAAACTTCGTCTTCGCCGAAGGTGGCGAACTCTTCGGAGTACAGGCTGTTGGCGGATTTCTTCTGAATCGCCGTCACCTGACCTTTGTACAGCTGCAGCACGACTTCGCCGTTCACCTCTTCAGCCAATGCTTCGGCAGAGGCCTGCAGCGAGCGGCGCAGCGGCGCGAACCAACGGCCGTCGTACACCACATAGGACATCTCCAGGCCCAGCTGCTCGCGCCATTTGAAGCTGTCGCGATCCAGCACCAGCTGCTCGACGGCACGCAGCGCCGCCACCATGATGGTGCCCCCTGGGGTTTCATAACAGCCGCGGGATTTGATGCCCACCAGGCGGTTTTCCACGATGTCGATCCGGCCGACGCCGTGTTTGGCGCCTAGCGCGTTCAAGGTTTCCAGGCACTGGTACGGCGACAGCGCTTTCCCGTTAACCGCCACGACGCGGCCTTTCTCAACGGTGACGGTCACCTGCTCAGGCTGATCCGGCGCTTCCTGCGGATCGACGGTCCATACCCAACAATCTTTGTTCGGCGCATTCCACGGGCTTTCCAGCACGCCGCCTTCGGTGGAGATGTGCCAGGCGTTCTCATCGCGGCTATAGATTTTTTCCAGCGACGCGGTGGTCGGGATGTTGCGCTCTTTCAGGTAATCCAGCAGCGCTTCACGGGAACGCAGGTTCCACTCGCGCCACGGCGCCACCACTTTCAGCTGCGGCGCCAGCGCGGTGTAGGTGGTCTCGAAACGCACCTGGTCGTTGCCTTTGCCGGTCGCGCCGTGGCACAGCGCATCGGCGCCCACTTTCAACGCCAGCTCGACCTGCGCCTTGGCGATGATCGGCCGCGCCATCGAGGTACCCAGCAGGTAGCTGCCCTCGTACAGGGCGCCGGTCTGTAGCACCGGATAAACGTAATCGCGGATAAATTCTTCACGCAGATCGACCACGTGACATTCAGAGGCACCGGACTGCAGGGCTTTTTGCTCCACGCCTTCCAGATCGCTGCGCTCCTGGCCGATGTCCGCCACGAACGCCACCACTTCACAGCCGCCGTAGTTCTCTTTCAGCCATGGAATGATGGCCGAGGTATCCAGGCCGCCGGAGTACGCCAGAACGATTTTTTTGATGCCTTGGTTTTGCATGATCTATTCCTTTCTAATTCTAAAATTAAGCGAGGATCCGGGTGCCAATCGACACGCCGTTAAACAAAGCAGGAAGCTGATCGGCATGGCGCCAGCTGGCGATATCCACCGGGCGGCCGAGGGTGCGGGCGGCGTCGAGCGCCGCATTCACCTTCACCACCATACCATCGGTGATGATGCCTTGCGCGATCAGTTGTTCCGCTTTTTGCGCCGTCATTTCCGCAATGCGTTGCCCCTTGCCGTCGAGGATGCCGCTGACGTCCGACAGCAGGATCAGGTCCGCCCCCAGCGTCGCCGCCAGCGCCGTCGCCGCCTGATCGGCGTTCACGTTCATTAACTGCCCTTCGGCGGTGATGCCGATGGAGCTGATAACCGGCAGGTAGCCGGCGCCCAGCAGGGTATTGAGCAGCGCGGGCGAACCGGGCTGCGCGTTGCCGACGTGGCCCAATGCCGGATCGAGCGGGGTCACGACCGCGCTGCCGCCGTCCGCCAGGCTCAGGCCGACGGCGTTGATTTGATGTTTAATCGCCCACGCCAGCAGCGTTTTGTTGGCGGTGCCGGCCAGCGCGCCGGTGATGATGTCGATCTGATCGGCCGGCGTGACCCGCAGGCCGTTCTTTTTCACCACCGGCAAAGCGAGCTGCTTCATCAGTTCGTCCACCACGCAGCCGCCGCCGTGCACGATCACCAGCGGACGCTGATGCTGCTGGCGGTAGCTGTCCAGCGCGGTAAACAGACGCTCCAGCGCTTCTTCACTGTCTAATAACACGCCACCTAACTTGATAATTAACGGGTTCATTGCTGTTTACTCACGCTGGTTTAAAGGAGTGACTGGGTTTCCGGGAAGCCGAAACGGATATTCAGGCATTGCACCGCCTGCGCCGCCGCGCCTTTCAGCAGGTTGTCTTCCACCGCGACGGCGATCAGATGCTCGCCCTGCACCGCAAAACCGATATCGCAGAACGGCAACCCCACCACCGCTTTCAGCGCCGGCACGCCCTGGTCGTACAACCGCACCAGCGGCTTGTCGTCATAGGCGGCATGATAGGCGGCCGCGACGTCCTGCGCGGTCACGCCGGCTTTCAGGCGGCAGGTGATGGTTTCAAGGATGCCGCGCGGGAAGTTGCCCAGGTGCGGCGTAAAGATAACCGGCACGCCCAGGTGCGCGGCGATCTCCGGCTGGTGCCGGTGAGTGAAAATACCGTACGGCTGCAGGCTCACTTCGCAGAAGCTGGTGGTCATGCTGGCCTTGCGACCGGCGCCGCTAACGCCGCTGGTGGCGTTGATCACCGGCCACTGGTCGAGGTTCAGCAGCTGTTTTTCGATTAACGGTTTCAGCGCCAGCTGCGCCGCCGTCGGGTAACAGCCCGGCACGGCAATCAGCTGCGCCTGTTTGATCTTGTCGCTCTGCCACTCCGCCAGGCCGTACACCGCCTGCTCCAGCAGGGCGCCATGCTGATGCTCGAAACCGTAGTACTGGCTATAAAAACCGGCGTCCTGCACGCGAAAGGCGCCGGACAGATCGAACACCACGCAGCCCGCCGCCAGGAAGGCCGGTGCGATATCGTGGCTGACTTCATGGGCGGTGGCGAGGAACACCACGTCGATGCCCTGCGCCGCCTTGGCAACGTCGGTCAACGGTTGCAGCGGCAGATCAACGATGCCTTTCAACTGGGGATGGAGATCGGAAAGCAACTTTCCTGCATCTGCACTTTGCGCTGAAACCGCTAAAGCGGTTATGTTCATGTGTGGGTGGCGATTCAGGTAAGCCGTGAGCTCCGCTCCGGCGTAACCGCTGGCACCAACGATCAGCGTATTCAACATGTGGCCTTTCACCTTCTAAACTGACGTGCGGTCGCTTGCGACCCAGGTAACAGGGCTAGCCAGCGTTGTTGCGCCGTTCACCCACGGAGCCAGGCGTTGATGCTTTTATAAACATCCGGGTATCGGGTTCCCTTACGCTTCGGCTTACTGTATTTTTATTCAAAATAAATGCATGAATATTGATACTATCCTAACCAAAGGCTGTCAACAGTGAAGATGAAATTACCTCCATTTATTGAGCTGTACCGGGCGTTGATCGCCACTCCGTCAATCAGCGCCACCGATGCCGGCCTCGATCAGAGCAATGAGGCGTTAATCAACTTGCTGGCCGGATGGTTTGCCGACCTGGGCTTTCGCGTCGACGTACAGCCGGTGCCGGAGTCGCGCCACAAATTCAACCTGCTGGCCAGCATCGGCGAAGGCAGCGGCGGCCTGCTGCTGGCCGGCCACACCGATACGGTGCCTTACGACGAAGGCCGCTGGACGCGCGATCCCTTCACCCTGACCGAGCACGACAACAAGCTCTACGGGCTAGGCACCGCCGACATGAAAGGCTTCTTCGCCTTTATTCTGGATGCGGTGCGCGATATCGACGCGAGCAAATTGACCAAGCCGCTGTACATTTTAGCCACCGCAGATGAAGAAACGACGATGGCCGGCGCGCGTTACTTCGCCGCCTCTACCGCCATTCGTCCAGATTTCGCCATCATCGGTGAGCCGACCTCGCTGCAGCCGGTGCGCGCACACAAGGGCCACATGGCCAACGCCATTCGCATCGTCGGCCAGTCCGGCCACTCCAGCGATCCGGCACGCGGCGTCAACGCCATCGATCTGATGCACGAATCCATCGTCCGCCTGATGGAGCTGCGCAAAACCCTGCAGGAGCGCTACAACAACCCGGCGTTCGCCGTGCCTTATCCCACCATGAACTTCGGCCATATCAGCGGCGGCGACGCGGCCAACCGCATCTGCGCCTGCTGCGAGCTGCACCTGGATATCCGCCCGCTGCCCGGCATGACGCTCGACAACATCAACGAACTGATGCATCAGGCATTGGAGCCGGTGAGCCAACGCTGGCCGGGCCGCCTGACCATCGAAGAGCTGCACGCGTCGGTACCGGGCTACGAATGCCCGACCGACCACCGCATGGTGGCAGTGATCGAGGAACTGCTGGGCACCCGCACGCAGGTGGTCAACTACTGCACCGAAGCGCCGTTCGTTCAGCAGGTCTGCCCGACGTTGGTGCTCGGCCCCGGTTCCATCGATCAGGCCCACCAGCCGGACGAATACATCGACACCGCGTTTATCGAACCGACGCGCAAACTGTTGGGCCAGCTGATCAATCACTTTTGCCAGCAATAAACCCGACATTTAGCAGGGGAAATGCTTTATGCTTCCCCTAACTCAAAATAAGTAGAAGGCAGCGAAATAAGCCACGCTGATAACCCACGCGGCGTAATTAAATTTCAGAAAATGCGCCGATTTTGATGTTTTTTTGCTAAAAATAGTGTCAATTGACGATTGGACAGGAACGCGATGTGATCAGGCAGGCGGTCTGCGCCTGACGCGTGAAATTTATTTACAAGATAAAAATCATACAGAACTGGGTCAGGGGTTATATGAACGAACAATATTCGGCAATGCGCAGTAATGTCAGTATGCTCGGCAAATTGCTCGGCGATACCATCAAAGAAGCGCTGGGCGAGCATATTCTCGATCGCGTTGAGACCATCCGTAAGCTTTCCAAATCCTCACGCGCCGGCAACGAAGCGCATCGCCAGGAGCTGCTCTCCACCCTGCAGAACCTGTCCAACGACGAGCTGCTGCCGGTGGCGCGCGCCTTCAGCCAGTTCCTCAACCTGACCAACGTCGCCGAGCAGTACCACAGCATTTCGCCCAACGGCGAAGCCGCCAGCAATCCGGAAGCGCTGGCTCAATTGTTCAGCCGCCTCAAAGACAGAAAGCTCAGCGATAAAGAGCTGCAGCACGCCGTGTCGCAACTCTCCATCGAGCTGGTGCTGACGGCGCACCCGACGGAGATCACCCGCCGCACCCTGATCCACAAGCTGGTGGAGGTCAACACCTGCCTCAGCCAGCTCGATCACAACGATCTGGCCGACTACGAGCGCAACAAGATCATGCGCCGCCTGCGTCAGCTGGTAGCCCAGTCGTGGCACACCGATGAAATTCGCAAACACCGCCCTTCTCCGATCGACGAAGCCAAATGGGGTTTTGCCGTCGTGGAAAACAGCCTGTGGGAAGGCGTGCCGGCGTTCCTGCGCGAATTCAACGAACAGCTGGAAAACTCCATCGATTACAGCCTGCCGGTAGAAGCGGTGCCGGTGCGCTTCACTTCCTGGATGGGCGGCGATCGCGACGGCAACCCGAACGTCACCGCCGAAATTACCCGCCATGTGCTGCTGCTCAGCCGCTGGAAAGCCTGCGACCTGTTTACCCGCGATATTCAGGTACTGGTCTCCGAGCTGTCGATGACCGAGTGCACCCCGGAGCTGCGCGCCCGCGCCGGCGGTGACGAAGTGCAGGAACCGTACCGCGAAATCATGAAGCAGCTGCGCAGCCAGCTGATGAGCTCCCAGGCCTATCTGGAAGGTCGCCTGAAGGGCGAGCGCGTGCTGAAACCGCACGACCTGCTGGTGAACAACGAGCAGCTGTGGGAGCCGCTGTATGCCTGCTACCAGTCGCTGCAGGCCTGCGGCATGGGCATCATCGCCAATGGTCAACTGCTGGATACCCTGCGCCGCGTGCGCTGCTTCGGCGTGCCGCTGGTGCGTATCGACGTGCGCCAGGAAAGCACCCGCCATACCGAAGCCATCGCCGAGCTGACCCGCTATCTGGGGCTGGGCGATTATGAAAGCTGGTCGGAAGCCGATAAGCAGGCGTTCCTGATCCGCGAACTGAACTCCAAACGCCCGCTGGTGCCGCTGAAATGGCAACCGAGCGCCGATACGCAGGAAGTGCTGGAAACCTGCCGGGTGATCGCCGAAGCGCCGCAGGGTTCGATCGCCGCCTACGTGATTTCGATGGCGCGCACGCCTTCCGACGTGTTGGCGGTGCACCTGCTGCTGAAGGAGGCCGGCTGCCCGTTCGCGCTGCCGGTCGCCCCGCTGTTCGAAACCCTCGACGACCTGAACAACGCCGACGACGTGATGACCCAGTTGCTGAACATCGACTGGTATCGCGGCTTCATCCAGGGCAAACAGATGGTGATGATCGGCTATTCCGACTCGGCGAAAGACGCCGGCGTGATGGCCGCTTCCTGGGCGCAGTACCGCGCGCAGGACGCGCTGATCAAAACCTGTGAAAAGGCCGGCGTAGCGCTGACGCTGTTCCACGGCCGCGGCGGCTCCATCGGCCGCGGCGGCGCACCGGCGCATGCGGCGCTGCTGTCTCAGCCGCCGGGCAGCTTGAAGGGCGGCCTGCGCGTCACCGAACAGGGCGAGATGATCCGCTTCAAGTTCGGCCTGCCGGAAGTCACCATCAGCAGCCTGGCGCTGTATGCAGGCGCGATCCTCGAGGCCAACCTGCTGCCGCCGCCGGAACCGAAGAAAGAATGGCGGGCGCTGATGGACGACCTGTCCGAGACCTCCTGCCGGATGTATCGCGGCTACGTGCGTGAAAACCCGGACTTTGTGCCTTACTTCCGCGCGGCCACGCCGGAGCTGGAGCTGGGCAAACTGCCGCTGGGTTCACGCCCGGCCAAGCGCAAGCCGAACGGCGGCGTAGAGAGCCTGCGCGCCATTCCGTGGATCTTCGCCTGGACGCAGAACCGCCTGATGCTGCCGGCCTGGCTCGGCGCCGGCGCCGGATTGCAGGAAGCGGTGAAAGCCGGCAAACAGGCGGAGCTGGAAGCGATGTGTCGCGACTGGCCGTTCTTCTCCACCCGTATCGCCATGCTGGAAATGGTGTTCGCCAAAGCCGACCTGTGGCTGGCGGAATACTACGATCAGCGCCTGGTGGATAAAGCACTGTGGCCGCTGGGTCAACAGCTGCGCGATCAGCTGGAAAGCGACATCAAGGTGGTGCTGACCATCGCCAACGATGCGCACCTGATGGAAGACCTGCCGTGGATCGCTGAATCCATCGCGCTGCGCAACGTTTACACCGACCCGCTGAACGTCTTGCAGGCTGAACTGCTGCACCGTTCTCGTCAGCAGGAGCAACCGGACGCCCGCGTCGAGCAGGCGCTGATGGTCACCATCGCCGGCGTCGCCGCCGGGATGCGCAACACCGGCTAGTGAGCCTCATCGCGGCCCCGTTTATCGGGGCCGTTTTTTTATGCCTTTCCCCCACAAAAAAAGGGCGCCGCGGTAAAGCGACGCCCTTTTTCAATGGAACAAGCCTGTCAGGCGGCGGCCACCGGGCGCACGCCCAGCGTGTGGCAGATCGCGTAGCTCATCTCTGCACGGTTCAGCGTATAGAAGTGGAAATCTTTCACCCCTTCGCGGCTCAGGATCTTCACCATGTCCATGGCGATGTTGGCGCCGACCATTTTGCGGGTCTCCGCATCGTCGTCCAGCCCTTCGAACATGCTGGTCATCCAGCTTGGCACCCGCACGTTGGTCATGGTGGCAAAGCGCTGTAGCTGCTTGAAGTTGGACACCGGCAGAATGCCCGGCACGATTTCCACATCGATACCGGCGGCAACGCAGCGGTCGCGAAAGCGCAGATAGCTCTCAACGTCGAAGAAGAACTGGGTAATTGCGCGACTGGCGCCGGCATCGATCTTGCGTTTCAGGTTAATCAAATCGGCCTGGGCGCTTTTCGCCTCCGGGTGCACTTCCGGGTAGGCGGCGACGGAAATGTCGAAGTCACCCACGTCTTTCAGCAACGCCACCAGATCGGTCGCGTACATGTCCGGCTTGCCGCCGCCCGGCGGCAGATCGCCGCGCAGCGCCACGATATGGCGGATGCCGCTGTTCCAGTAATCGGTCGCAATGTCGCGCAGCTGCGCCGGGCTGGCGTCGATGCAGGTCAGGTGCGGCGCCGCCTCCAGGCCGGTGCGCTCCTTGATCCCCTTGATGATGCTGTGGGTGCGATCGCGCTCGCCGGAATTGGCGCCGTAGGTGACGGAAACGAATTTAGGTTTGAGGATGCTCAGACGATCGATCGACTGCCACAGGGTCTCTTCCATCTCGCTGGTGCGTGGCGGGAAGAACTCGAATGATACGTTAATCTGGCCGTTCAACTCCGCCAGACTCTGATTCAGCGCTTCCCGCTGGTTTGCGTGGAAAAAACTCATACCCTGCTCACCTCTTTATCGATCACTGTTTTTATTTCATCTTGATGAGCGTCTATACGTTTAGACGTCTAGATAGAAAATGCCGCATGTTGGCTAAAGAGTCAACAGGAAAATGAGGGGAATAAGATGATTAATCCTCACCCGCTCAACGAGGGAATTTCATGACAGCGGCAAAGATAAGTATGGCAGGAAAAGCAAAGGGGCGCGGTGAGCCCGCGCCCGCAGAGGATTAAAGCAGCTGCGCCAAACGGTTAAGGTCTGACTGGATAGCGCCGGCGGTCACATCGCGGCCGGCGCCCGGCCCGCGGATCACCAGCGGATTATCGCGATACCAGCGGCTTTCGATGGCAAACATGTTGTCGCACGGCAGCAGCGAGGCCAGCGGGTGCTCAGGGCGCACCGCCTCCACACCGACCCGCGCCTTGCCGTTGGCGTCGAAACGCGCCACGTGACGCAGCACCAGGCCCATTTCGCTGGCGGCCTCAAAGCGCTGCTGCATCTGCTGATTCAGCGCCTCACCGTTCTCGAAGAACTGATCGACGGAGCCCAGCTCGCAGCCCGCCGGCACCAGCGACTCGACCCGCACCTGGTTCGGCTCGATGTCGTAGCCCGCCTCGCGCGCCAGGATCACCAGCTTGCGCATCACGTCCTGGCCGGAGAGATCGACCCGCGGATCCGGTTCGGTCAGCCCCTGCTGCCAGGCCTGATCCACCAGCTCGGTGAACGGCACCGTGCCGTCATACTGCAGGAACAGCCAGGAAAGCGTGCCGGAGAAGATGCCGCTGATCGCCAGAATGCTGTCGCCGCTGTCGCGCAGATCGCGCACCGTGTGGTTGACCGGCAGGCCGGCACCGACGGTAGCGTTATACAGCCAGTGGCGGCCGGTTTTGGCGAAGGCGTCGCGTATTTGGCGATAGCTGTCGCTGCACGAGGCCCCCGCCAACTTGTTGGCGCTGATCACGTGAAAACCGTAGCTGGCGAAATCCAGATACTGCCCGGCCAGCTCTTCGCTGGCGGTCACGTCGAGCACCACCAGATCGTCGAACGGGTGCGCGCGCATCCACAGGAACAGCGATTCTTCATCCAGCTCCTGCGCTTCGTCCTCAAAGAATGCCAGCGCGCGGCTGGCGTCCAGCCCGTCATAGTTCAGCAGGCTGCGGCGGCTGTCCACCACCCCCGCCAGGATAAATTCGAAGCCGCTGCGCGCGGAGATATTGGTCTGTTCACGGGCGAACAGCTCCAGCCAGCGCGACCCGATGTTGCCCTTGCCGAACAGCACCAGACCGATGCGCTTCTCGGCGCGGAACAGGCTTTGGTGCAGCCCCTGAATCAGCAGCGCGGTCGGCCCCTGGCGCAATACCGCCACCAGGCTGATGCCATCTTCCGCCTGCCAGATAAACTCGACCGGCTGATCTTTCAGCTGCTGATAGAAACGGTGGCTGTGCAGCGGGTTCTTGCACACCCCGGCGCCGACCATCGCCACCAGCGCCAACCCTTCGCGCAGGTGCAGCTCGCCTGGCAGCGCCGAGGCCTGCAGGATCGCCAGTGCGCTGTTGACCACCTCGGAGGTGTAGCACAGCTGCACCCGATTGCGGTCAGGATGGATGCCCACCGCCAGCGGTTTGATCTGCGCGCGTTTGAGCACCAGATCCAACTCTTTCTGCGCCAGTTTGAAGTCATGCTGAGCGGCGACGTGCAGCTCAATCAGGCACACGTCATCGTGGCTGGTGACAATCTTGGCGCCGGTGCCGGACGCCAATACGCGCTCGATGCGCGTCGAGCCCTGCTCCGGCTGGTAGCTGCAGCGCAGCTGAAGATCGATATCGCTGCCGGAGACCGGCTGCAGGGTGCGGGTATGCAACACCGGTGCCGCCAGGCGTGCCAGCTCGCTGGCTTCGTCCAGGCGCAGCAGCGGCAGCAGGCAGGCGTCTTTCACCTTGCGCGGGTCGGCGCTGTATACCCCGGCCACGTCGCTCCAGATGGTGACACGCGCAGCGCCGGCCAACGCGCCGACCTGAGTGGCAGAGTAATCACTGCCGTTGCGCCCCAACAGCACGGTTTCCCCGGCGTCGTTGCGCGAAATGAAGCCGGTCACCACCAGGCGCTTGCCCGGATGTTGAGCCAACAATTGCTGCAGCAGCGGATAAGAACGGCCTTCATCCACCTGCGGCTGCGCGGCGCGTTCGGCGCGCAGGAAATCACGCGCATCCAGCCAGGCCGCCTGCATATCCAGGTGGTTGAGCACCGCCGCCATCAGGCGCGCCGACCAGATCTCGCCGTGCCCGACCACTTCGGCATAGCACACCTCGTCAGCTTTACCGTCCAGCAGCACCGCCAGACGTTCCAGATCCTGAATGAACTCGGCGATCAGCGGCTCGGCGCTTTCCGGCGGCAACAGGCCGCTGATAAGATCGCTGTGATAACGACGCAACGTCTGCTGCACCTGGTGCGCAGACAGGCGATCGCTCTGGCTGAGCTTCAGCCAGTTGATCAACTGGTTGGTGGTACTGCCGGCGGCCGATACCACCATCATGTCGCCCGGCTGGCTGTATTCCGCCATAATCCCGGCCACACGCAGATAACACTTCACATCCGCCAGACTGCTGCCGCCAAACTTGTGCAGTTGACGCCCGCTCACCGGCCCTGCTACAGCAATTGCATTCATGCTTACCTCGTTGCCGCCGCCTGGAAAGCGCGTTCCAGATCGGCAATCAAATCTTCACTGTCTTCAATACCCACGGAAATGCGCAGCAAGCTCTCGGAGATGCCGGCCGCTGCCCGCGCCTCCGCCGCCATGCCGGCGTGGGTCATGGTCGCTGCATGCGAGATCAGGCTTTCTACGCCGCCCAGCGATTCTGCCAGAGTAAACAGCTCAAGGGCAGAGAGAAAACGGCGCAGCACCGCTTCATCGCCGTCCAGTTCAAAACTCAGCATCGCGCCGAAACCACGCTGCTGCCGGCGGGCGATCTCATGCCCCGGATTTTCCGGCAGGGAGGGATGATACAGCTTTTTCACCAGCGGTTGCTGCTGTAAATAACCGACAATCGCTTCGGCGTTTTGCTGCGCCGCCTTGATGCGCGGCGACAGCGTGCGCATGCCGCGCAGCAGCAGATAGCTGTCGAACGCACCGCCGGTTACACCGATATTGTTCGCCCACCAAGCCAATTCGACCGCCAGCTCGGGATCTTTGGCAATCACCGCGCCGGCCACCACGTCCGAATGCCCATTCAGGTATTTGGTGCAAGAATGGACCACCAGATCGGCACCGAGTTCGATCGGCTGTTGCAGGGCCGGGCTGAGGAAGGTGTTGTCCACCACCGTCAACGCGCCCGCCGCGTGCGCGGCGGCGCAGATCGCCGCGATATCCACCACCCGCAGCAGCGGATTGCTGGGGCTTTCAATCAGCACCAGCTTCGGCTTTTGCGCCAGCGCCTGCTGCAGGGCGGCTTCATTACCCTGATCGACGAACAGCACGCGATAGGCGCCGCGCTTGCTCAGGCTGTCGAACAACCGATAGCTGCCGCCGTAGCAGTCGTGCGGCGCCACCAGCAGATCGCCGGGCTTCAGCAGCACAGTGGTCACCAGATGGATCGCCGACATCCCGCTGCCGGTCATCACCGCGCCGGCACCGCCTTCCAGCTCCGCCAACGCACGTTGCACCACGTCGCGCGTCGGGTTGCCGCGGCGCGAGTAGTCATGGGCTCGGGGTTGGTTGAAGTCGGTAAAGTTATAGGTGCTGGACAGATGAATCGGCGGGACGACGCAGCCGTACTGTTCGTCATCGTTCAGGCCGCTGCGTACGGCAATCGTGGCTGGTTTACGCGTCATGGTCTCGCTCGGCTCTCGGTTCGGTGAATGAGGCCTAAAGAGTAATCGCAGGATTGATAGACGTCAATACATCTGGACATCTAAACTTCTTTGCGTATAGATTGAGCAATGACACAATACCCGCTAAAATTATGCCGATATGACATGACGATAAGATGTTAAGCGGCAATGCCTGACCGAAGCGGGGCATTCAGTGACCCTGGTCGCGTAAAATTGACATTTATTTAGTGAGAACAGTGAAGATCGGGCATAATTGGCCGGTTTTTAGAATTTTGTAATTTTTCTGACAAAGTTAAGGTGTCCCATGGCTGAGTGGAACGGCGAGTATGTCAGCCCTTACGCTGAACACGGTAAAAAAAGCGAGCAAGTCAAAAAGATCACGGTATCCATTCCGCTGAAGGTCCTGAAAATCCTCACCGACGAACGGACCCGTCGCCAGGTGAACAACCTGCGCCACGCCACCAACAGCGAACTGCTGTGCGAAGCGTTTCTGCATGCCTTTACCGGCCAGCCGCTGCCGAACGATGAAGACCTGCGCAAAGAGCGCAGCGATGAAATCCCGGAAGCCGCAAAAGTGTTGATGCGCGAACTGGGTGTCGATCCCGATACCTGGGAATATTGAGAACCGCCCGGCGAACGCCGGCGGCAGAAACGAAAAAAGGCGCCCAAGGCGCCTTTTTCATCGGACGATAAGAAATCTTATTTCTTAGCGCCTGGTACGCTGAAACGCTTGTTGAAGCGGTCAACGCGGCCACCGGTAGCAACGTCACGCTGCTTGCCAGTGTAGAACGGGTGGCATGCGCCACAAACGTCCAGGTTCAGATCGTGGCCCACGGTGGAGCGGATCTTCATCACGTTACCGCAAGAGCAGTTAGCAGTAACTTCTTCGTATTTTGGGTGGATACCTTGTTTCATGGGAAACCTCAGTTAAGGCCGTGTCGCTATCCAGCCCTGTTTCGCCAGACACCACACGTGGTTGATAATAGAATTTTGGTATCGAATTATACCAAAGGCGGCAAATTATACAGCATTAGCCGAGGCGCGCAATCGGAACCGTACATTTGCCGATGCGCCGTGTAAACTGATGCCCACTTTTTTTCAATTTGGATGAGATCATGCCCGTCGTACACGTTGCCTTGCCGGTCCCCCTCGCCCGCACCTTCGACTATCTGCTGCCGCCCGGCATGCAGCCGGTGGCCGGCGCGCGCGTGGGCGTGCCCTGGGGCAGGCAGCATGCGATCGGCATCGTCACCGGCTGCAGCGACACCAGCGAACTGCCGCTGGACAAGCTCAAACCGATCGACAGCGTGATAGACGCCGAGTCGCTGTTCTCCCCCAGCCTGTGGCGCATCCTGCGCTGGGCCAGCGATTACTATCACTACCCCATCGGCGAAGTGCTGTTTCACGCGCTGCCGATCCTGCTGCGGCAAGGCAAACCGGCCGAAGCCGCGCCGCTGTGGCAGTGGTTCGCCACCGAAGAGGGGCGCGCCACCCCGCCCGAAAGCCTGAAACGCGCGCCGAAACAGCAGCAGGCGCTGGCGGCGCTGCTGCAACGCCCGGTCTATCGCCATCAGGTAAGCCAGCTGGAGCTGACGGAAAGCGCCCTGCAGGCGCTGCGCGCCAAAGGGCTGATCGATCTGCGCGCTCAGGTCGCGGATACGCACGACTGGCGCCCCAACTTCGCGGTGCTCGGCGAGCGGCTGCGGCTGAACACCGAACAGGCTACCGCCGTCGGGGCGATCAGAAGCGAGGATGAGCAGTTCGCCGCCTGGCTGCTGGCCGGGGTGACCGGCTCCGGCAAGACCGAGGTGTACCTCAGCGTGCTGGAAAACGTGCTGGCCAAAGGCCGACAGGCGCTGGTGCTGGTGCCGGAAATCGGCCTGACGCCGCAAACCATCGCCCGCTTTCGCGAGCGCTTCAACGCGCCGGTGGACGTGCTGCACTCCGGACTGAACGACAGCGAGCGGCTGGCGGTTTGGCTGCGCGCGCGCAGCGGCGAAGCCGCCATCGTCATCGGCACCCGTTCGGCGCTGTTCACGCCATTCCGGCAGCTGGGCGTGATCATCATCGACGAAGAGCACGACAGCTCTTATAAACAGCAGGAAGGCTGGCGCTACCACGCCCGCGATCTGGCGGTGTTCCGCGCCCGGGAAGAAGACATCCCGATGGTGATGGGCTCCGCCACGCCGGCACTGGAAACGCTGCACAACGTGCAACTGGGCAAATATCGCCAGTTGAAGCTCACCCAGCGCGCGGGCAACGCCAAACCGGCGGCGCAGCACCTGATCGATCTGAAAGGGCTGCCGCTGAAGGTCGGCCTGTCGCAACCGCTTTTGAAAAGCATGCAGCACCATTTAAAAGCCGGCAACCAGGTGATGCTGTTCCTCAACCGCCGCGGTTACGCCCCGGCGCTGCTGTGCCACGAGTGCGGTTGGATCGCCGAGTGCCAGCGCTGCGATCACTACTACACCTTCCACCAGCATCAGCGTCAGCTGCGCTGCCACCACTGCGACAGCCAGCGACCGGTGCCGCACCAGTGCCCACAGTGCGGATCCACCCATCTGGTGTCGGTCGGCGTCGGCACCGAACAGCTGGAGCATGAGCTGGCGCCGCTGTTCCCCGACACGCCGATCACCCGCATCGATCGTGACACCACCAGCCGCAAAGGATCGCTGGAGCAACACCTGGCGGATATTCATCGCGGCGAAGCGCGCATTCTGATCGGCACACAGATGCTCGCCAAAGGCCACCATTTTCCCGACGTCACGCTGGTGGCGTTGCTGGACGTGGACGGCGCGCTGTTCTCCGCCGACTTCCGCTCCGCCGAGCGTTTCGCTCAGCTGTATACCCAGGTCTCCGGGCGTGCCGGCCGCGCGGGCAAACAGGGTGAAGTGCTGCTGCAAACCCACCATCCGGAGCACCCGCTGCTGCAGGTGCTGCTGCAACAGGGTTACGACGCCTTCGCCAAACAGACGCTGGCGGAGCGCAACAGCGTGTTTCTGCCGCCTTACACCAGCCACATCATCGTGCGCGCCGAAGATCACGACAACCAGCAGGCCCCGTTGTTCTTGCAGCAGCTGCGCAATCTGTTGGAAGCCAGCCCGCTGAAGGACGACTCGCTGTGGGTGATGGGCCCGGTGCCGGCGCTGCAGTCGAAACGCGGCGGCCGTTTCCGCTGGCAGCTGTTGCTGCAACATCCGACGCGGCGCGTCCTGCAACAGCTGATGAAAAGCTCGCTGCCGCTGATCGGCACTCTGCCGCAAACGCGCAAGGTGAAATGGACGCTGGATGTCGATCCGATCGACAGCTGATCCCGGAAAAGTCCGATTTAGCTGCGGCAGTGCAAACGTTTACCCTTGAAATTGCGAGCGAACGCTAAAAAACCTTCTCAGGTCACATTTTTTATGCAAATTAGGTAACAAAGGCGGGGCGTATTCTGTTTAGAATGTCTGCGAGGGCAAATTTTGTCGCCACATCGCAGCGCGACGGAGTGCCCGAACGCGAGTGGCGCTCAATGACAACAATCCCGCCACCGCATGCCGGACATTGTGAGCAAACAGCAGTAGTGGCGTCGGCATGGGGCTGACGCAAGGAGAAAGGCGTTGGAACACAAGAAAGAGTTATCCATGGCGACCATGAAAGACGTCGCCGAAATGGCGGGCGTTTCAACGGCTACCGTATCGCGTGCGCTGATGAACCCGGAAAAGGTGTCGACGCCAACGCGCCAGAAAGTAGAACAGGCCGTGCTGGCCGTGGGTTATTCTCCTCATGCTCTGTCACGCAATATCAAACGCAACGAATCTCGCACTATCCTGGTGATCGTGCCCGACATCTGCGATCCGTTTTTCGCCGATGTGATCCAGGGGATCGAACAGACCGCCGCCCAACAAGGCTATCTGGTGCTGATCGGCGACTGCGCGCAGCAAAACCAGCAAGAACGCACCTTCGTCAATCTGATCATCACCAAACAGATCGATGGCATGCTGCTGCTGGGCTCTAACCTGCCGTTCGACGCCAGCAAGGAAGAGCAGCGCAACCTGCCGCCGATGGTGATGGCCAACGAGTTCGCGCCCGAGCTGGAACTGCCGACGGTGCATATCGACAACCTGACCGCCGCCTTTGAAGCCGTGCATTATTTGCATCAACTGGGCCACCGGCAGATCGCCTGCGTCGCCGGGCCGGAACAGATGCCGCTGAGCCATTATCGGCTACAGGGTTACGTTCAAGCGCTACGTCGTAATGGCATTACCGTCGAAAGCAGCTATATTACCCGGGGTGATTTTACCTACGAAGCCGGCGCGCAAGCGCTGACGGCGCTGATGGCGCAGCCGAAACCGCCGACGGCGGTGTTCTGCCACAGCGATGTCATGGCGATCGGCGTGCTGTCCCAGGCGAAGAAAATGGGGCTGCGGGTACCGCAGGATCTGTCGATCGTCGGCTTTGACGACCTCAAGCTGGCGCAGTATTGCGATCCGCCGCTGACCACGGTGGCGCAGCCGCGTTTCCAGATAGGCCAACAGGCGATGTTATTGCTGTTGGAGCAGTTGAACGGCCAGACGGTGGCCAGCGGCTCCCGGCTGTTGGACAGTGAATTGATTATCAGAGGCAGCACCGCTGCCCCGAAACGCTAGTCAAATATTTTAGGGTTCAGTAACATGACGGACTTATCCTCTCATCAGGACACAGCGGAATAATAGTGGCACAAAAAGACTATGTAAGCCGTGGGCGCGCAGCAGGAGCTAAGCGTAAAACCCCCAGCCGTAAAAAACGCAGTTCTCCGAAGGTTTCCAAAACCGTGCTGGCGTTAGCCGCCGCGTTGCTGGTTATCTTTGTCGGTGGCCTCTATTTCATTACCCACAACAAGCCGGAAGACGCGCCGTTGTTGCCTGCGCACACCACGCGCCCCGGCAACGGCCTGCCGCCGAAGCCGGAAGAGCGCTGGCGCTACATCAAAGAGCTGGAAAACCGGCAGATCGGCGTGCAAACACCGACCGAACCGACGGCCGGCGGCGAGCTCAATTCCAAAACTCAGCTGACCGCCGAACAGCGGCAGTTGCTGGAGCAGATGCAGGCCGACATGCAGCAGCGCCCGACGCAGCTGAACGAAGTGCCGTATAACGATCCGGGCCAGGTCAACGCGCGCAGTAACCGCCAGCAGCAGATGCAACAACAGCAAATGCAACAACAGCAAATGCAACAGCAGCCGGTTACCCAGGCGCCGCGCAACCCATTCAACAACGGGGCCACCACCGCGCCGGTGCAGCAGCACCAGCAGCCGAAGCCGGTCACCCCACCGCCGGTGCAGGTGAAACAGCCTGAGCCGAAGCCGCAACCGAAGCCGGAGCCCAAACCGGAAGTGAAACAGGAAACGGCCAAGCAGGAAACCAAGCCGGAATCGAAACAGAAGTGGATGGTGCAATGCGGTTCGTTCCGCGCCACCGATCAGGCTGAATCCGTGCGTGCGCGCCTGGCGTTCGAAGGCATCGAGAGCCGCATCACCGCCGGTGGCGGTTGGAATCGCGTGGTGCTCGGCCCCTACAGCAGCCGCGCAGCAGCGGATAAAACCCTTTCACGCCTGAAGGGCGTCGGCATGTCGAGTTGCATTCCCCTCTCCGTTGGGGGTTGAAAAGCGTCAATCCCCCCCCATCTATACTCTCAATATGCCTCGTAGCGTCTGCGAAAGCAGGCGCTGCGGGGACTTCTTTCCGTCTTTAACGAGGGTCTGCTCGTGACAACAATTGTAAGCGTACGCCGCAACGGCCAGGTCGTCATCGGTGGTGATGGCCAGGCAACCCTGGGTAATACGGTGATGAAGGGTAACGTCAAGAAAGTGCGTCGCCTGTATAACGACAAAGTGATCGCCGGTTTCGCCGGTGGCACCGCTGACGCCTTCACGCTGTTTGAACTGTTTGAACGCAAACTGGAAATGCATCAGGGCCACCTGGTGAAAGCCGCCGTGGAGCTGGCGAAAGATTGGCGCACCGACCGCATGTTGCGCAAGCTCGAAGCGCTGCTGGCAGTCGCTGATGAAACCGCTTCGCTGATCATCACCGGCAACGGCGATGTGGTGCAGCCGGAAAACGATCTGATCGCCATCGGTTCCGGCGGCCCGTACGCTCAGGCCGCCGCCCGCGCCATGTTGGAAAATACCGAGCTGAGCGCCCGCGATATCGTTGAGAAATCCCTCAACATCGCCGGTGACATCTGTATTTATACCAACCATTTCCACACCATTGAAGAATTGCCTTCCAAAGCGTAAGGATCGAATACCATGTCTGAAATGACCCCGCGCGAGATCGTCAGCGAACTGGACAGCTATATCATTGGCCAAAACAAGGCCAAACGCGCTGTCGCCATTGCCCTGCGCAACCGCTGGCGCCGGATGCAGCTCAACGAGATGCTGCGCCACGAAGTGACCCCGAAAAACATTCTGATGATCGGCCCGACCGGCGTCGGTAAAACCGAAATCGCCCGTCGTCTGGCGAAGCTGGCCAACGCGCCGTTCATCAAGGTTGAAGCCACCAAGTTCACCGAAGTGGGCTATGTGGGCAAAGAAGTGGATTCCATCATCCGCGATCTGACCGATGCTGCCATCAAAATGGTGCGTATGCAGTCGATCGAGAAAAACCGTACCCGTGCCGAAGAGTTGGCCGAAGAGCGCATTCTCGACGTGCTGATCCCGCCGGCCAAGAACAACTGGGGCCAGCCGGAAGAGCATCAGGAGCCGTCCGCCGCCCGCCAGGCATTCCGCAAGAAGCTGCGCGAAGGCCAGCTGGATGACAAAGAGATCGAAATCGATCTGGCCGCCGCGCCAATGGGCGTGGAAATCATGGCGCCTCCGGGCATGGAAGAGATGACCAACCAGCTGCAGTCGATGTTCCAGAACCTCGGCGGCCAGAAGCAAAAACCGCGCAAGGTGAAGATCAAAGAAGCCTTCAAGCTGCTGGTGGAAGAAGAAGCCGCCAAGCTGGTGAACCCGGAAGAGCTGAAAGAGCAGGCGATCGAAGCGGTTGAACAGCACGGCATCGTATTTATCGATGAGATCGACAAAATCTGTAAGCGCGGCGGCCAGAGCTCCGGCCCGGACGTCTCGCGCGAAGGCGTGCAACGCGATCTGCTGCCGCTGGTGGAAGGCTGCACCGTATCCACCAAGCACGGTATGGTGAAGACCGACCACATCCTGTTCATCGCTTCCGGTGCGTTCCAGACCGCCAACCCGTCGGATCTGATCCCAGAACTACAGGGCCGTCTGCCGATCCGCGTTGAGCTGCAGGCGCTGACTACCGAAGACTTCGAGCGCATCCTGACCGAGCCGAGCGCATCGCTGACCGAACAGTACAAAGCGCTGATGGGCACCGAAGGCGTCAATATCGAGTTCACCGCCGACGGCATCCGCCGCATCGCCGAAGCCGCGTGGCAGGTCAACGAAAGCACCGAGAACATCGGCGCGCGTCGTCTGCACACCGTGCTGGAGCGTCTGATGGAAGATATTTCCTACGATGCGAGTGAAATTAATGGCCAATCCATTACAATTGATGCGGATTACGTGCGCAGTCATCTGGATGAACTGGTGGCGGATGAAGATTTGAGTCGTTTTATCCTATAATCGCTCAATCATTGTCTTGTCAGTCATCTGTGTGGGAGGCATTGCCTCCCACAATTATTTCTAACGGACACCGCAACTTACTGACAGAAGCGAAACATGAGCTCATCAACCTCCACCACCCCGATTTCCGCCTGGCTGGAAAGTCTACGCCCCCGCACCCTGCCGTTGGCCTTTGCCTCCATCGTGGTCGGCTCGGCGATCGCCGCCTGGCACGGCAGCCTGAAACCTGAAGTGGCGCTGCTGGCGCTGTTGACCGCCGGTCTGCTGCAGATCCTCTCCAACCTGGCGAACGACTACGGCGATGCGGTCAAAGGCAGCGACAAAGAAGATCGCATCGGGCCATTGCGCGGCATGCAAAAAGGCATGATCACCCAGGCGCAGATGAAGCGGGCGCTGGTGGTGACGGTGGTGCTGATCGCCCTCGCCGGCTGTTCGCTGATCGCCGTCGCCTGCGAGCAACCCAGCGACGTGGTGGGCTTCCTGGTGCTGGGCGGGCTGTCTATCGTGGCGGCGATCACTTACACCGTCGGCAACAAACCCTACGGGTATTTGGGGCTGGGCGACATCTCGGTGCTGGTGTTCTTCGGCTGGCTGAGCGTGGCCGGCACCTACTATTTGCAAACGCACACCTTCGACAGCGTCGTGATGCTGCCGGCCACCGCCTGCGGCCTGCTGGCGACGGCGGTGCTTAACATCAACAATCTGCGCGATATCGAGAGCGATCGCGAAAACGGCAAGAATACGCTGGCGGTGCGTCTCGGCCCGCACAAGGCGCGCATTTACCATGCCCTGCTGCTCGGCGGCGCGGTGCTGTGTTTCGCGCTGTTTACGCTGTTCAACCTCCACAGTCCGTGGGGTTGGCTGTTCGTGCTGGCGATCCCGCTGCTGGTGCGCCACGGCCTGCGCGTGCTGCGCGATCCGACGCCGGTCGGCATGCGGCCGATGCTGGAGCACATGGTCAAGGCGGCGTTGCTGGCCAACCTGCTGTTCGCCATCGGCGTGGCGCTCAGTTAAAAACTGATGATTTTGCCAACAGGGCGAATAAAGGGATATACTGAACATTCCTGCGGCAAACAGACGTAAAATCCTATGAAATACGATACTTCCGAACTTTGCGACATCTATCATGAAGAGGTGAACGTTGTTGAACCTCTGTTCTCCAATTTTGGCGGGCGTACTTCATTTGGCGGGCAGATCACCACGGTGAAATGCTTTGAGGATAACGGCCTGTTATTCGATCTGCTTGAAGAAAACGGCCGCGGCCGCGTGCTGTTGGTCGACGGCGGCGGTTCGGTTCGCCGGGCGCTGATCAACGCCGAACTGGCGCGCCTGGCCGCCCAGAACGAATGGGAAGGCATCGTGGTGTACGGCGCGGTGCGCCAGGTGGACGATCTGGAAGAGCTCGACATCGGCATTCAGGCGATGGCGGCGATCCCGGCGGGTGCCGTAAGCGAAGGCGTGGGCGAAAGCGATATCCGCGTCAACTTCGGTGGCGTCACCTTCTTCTCCGGCGATCACCTGTATGCCGACAACACCGGCATCATCCTCTCCGAAGACCCGCTCGACATCGAGTGATTTTCGGACATGAAAAAGGGCGCCTGAGGCGCCCTTTTCGTTGCTGCATGGCGTGAGGAATCAGACCTCTTCCATTTTGCCCAGCAGCGCGCGCAGGCGATCTTGCCATACGTGCTGTTCTTCTTTCAGCTGTTGGTTTTCGCGCACCAGCGCTTCGTGGTTGCCGGAGGCAGCCTGAACTTCCTGCGACAGAGAGTTGTTTTTGTCTTTCAGCTCTTCAATTTCCATCTGCAACAAGGTGATGGTATCAATCGCCTGCTGTACTTTTGCTTCCAGTTTCTCAAATACTTCAAATGACATGCTTCAGTCCCCTCATGATAGCAAGGCGTACATCTATAGGTAGCGGCCGCAACGTCGGCTGCAGCTACTGCGAATATTGCATCGCGCTCAGTGACGCGCGCCGTTACGGAAGGCGCGCCAGTCTCGATTCGTTAAAAACGATTGTAAGTAGCCAGTCTCCGCCTGTCTAGCAACATACCGGATCATCGCGCAGTCTGTTGCAATTTTCCTGCCCTCACCATCAGTAAAAACTGAAAATCCCCACCATCATCGCCGCGAGTTGTTAACAGCCCTCACCAAACCACTGGTCAGATCACACTTTTATGGCTCAGAAAGAACACTAAACGACGCGAAATCGCTCAATTTTATGACGCGCCACACACATTTTGATTTCGCTATTTCTCGTTTATGTTCGTTAACGATAAATTTACATCACGTCCTCATTCAATAATTGGACGAGATGAAAAAAACTGTGCCCATAGGCCGGATCTCTACCCAACTGAGCCTATAAACCAACAACCGCCGTTTTGCAGGACACCAACATTATGAGCCAAACCACCAGTCCGACATTAAAAGGCCAGTGCATCGCCGAGTTCCTCGGCACGGCGCTGCTGATCTTCTTTGGCGTAGGCTGCGTTGCCGCACTGAAACTGGCGGGCGCCAGCTTCGGCCAGTGGGAAATCAGCATCATTTGGGGCCTCGGCGTCGCCATGGCCATCTATCTGACCGCCGCCATTTCCGGCGCGCATCTCAACCCGGCGGTCACCCTCGCCCTGTGGCTGTTCGCCTGCTTCGACGGGCGCAAAGTGGTGCCTTACATCATTGCGCAGATCGCCGGCGCCTTCTGCGCCGCTGCCCTGGTCTATGGGCTGTACTACAACCTGTTCTTCGACTTCGAAGCGGCTCACCACATGGTGCGCGGCAGCAACGAAAGCCTCGAACTGGCCAGCATCTTCTCGACTTACCCTAACGCGCACATCTCCGTCGGCCAGGCCTTCCTGGTAGAAATGGTGATCGCGGCAATCCTGATGTGCCTGATCCTGGCGCTGACCGACGACGGCAACGGCATCCCGCGCGGCCCGCTGGCACCGCTGCTGATCGGTATTCTGATTGCCGTGATCGGCGCCTCCATGGGACCATTGACCGGCTTTGCGTTGAACCCGGCGCGTGACTTCGGCCCGAAACTGTTCGCCTACCTGGCCGGCTGGGGCAAAGTCGCCTTCACCGGCGCACGCGACATCCCATACTTCCTGGTGCCGATCTTCGCTCCTATCGTCGGCTGTGGCCTGGGCGCTTTCGGTTACCGCGCGCTGATTGGCCGCCACCTGCCGTGCGACGTCTGCGTGACGGAAGAAGAGCCCGACGCCAAGACCCAGCAGCGCAAAGCGTGATGGGTGCAGTTTTACACGGTTAACAACAGCAGGATAATTACCATGACTGTAGAAAAAAAATACATTGTCGCACTCGACCAAGGGACCACCAGCTCACGCGCCGTCGTGCTCGATCACGACGCCAACATCGTTGCGGTATCGCAGCGCGAATTCCCGCAGATCTATCCAAAGGCCGGCTGGGTTGAGCACGACCCGATGGAAATCTGGGCGTCGCAAAGCTCGACGCTGGTAGAAGTGCTGGCGAAAGCCGACATCAATTCCGATCAGATCGCCGGCATCGGCATCACCAACCAGCGCGAAACCACCATCGTCTGGGAAAAAGAGACCGGCAAGCCGGTCTACAACGCCATCGTCTGGCAGTGCCGCCGCACCGCCGA
Source organism: Serratia bockelmannii (assembly GCF_008011855.1). Taxonomy (GTDB): domain Bacteria; phylum Pseudomonadota; class Gammaproteobacteria; order Enterobacterales; family Enterobacteriaceae; genus Serratia; species Serratia bockelmannii. The sequence goes on along the minus strand of NZ_VOUX01000026.1, from coordinate 24,220 downwards.
CATCTGTGAGAAGCTCAAACGCGACGGCCTGGAAGAGTACATCCGTCACAACACCGGCCTGGTGGTTGACCCGTACTTCTCCGGCACCAAGGTGAAGTGGATCCTGGACAACGTCGAAGGCGCCCGCGAGCGCGCCAAACGCGGCGAACTGCTGTTCGGCACCGTCGATACCTGGCTGGTGTGGAAGATGACCCAGGGGCGCGTACACGTCACCGATTACACCAACGCCTCACGTACCATGATGTTCAACATCCACGAGCTGGACTGGGACGAGCGCATGCTGGAAGTGCTGGATATCCCGCGCGCCATGCTGCCGAAAGTCCGTCCTTCCTCCGAGGTGTACGGCCAGACCAACATCGGCGGTAAGGGCGGCACGCGTATTCCTATCGCCGGTATCGCCGGTGACCAGCAAGCGGCATTGTACGGCCAGCTGTGCGTTCAACCGGGCATGGCGAAGAACACCTACGGCACCGGCTGCTTCCTGCTGATGAACACCGGCAAAGAAGCGGTGCGTTCGAAAAACGGCCTGCTGACCACCATCGCCTGCGGCCCACGCGGCGAAGTGAACTATGCGCTGGAAGGCGCGGTGTTCATCGGCGGTGCGTCTATCCAGTGGCTGCGCGACGAGCTGAAACTGATCAGCGACGCCGCCGACTCCGAATATTTCGCCACCAAAGTGAAAGACAGCAACGGCGTCTACGTGGTGCCGGCCTTCACCGGCCTGGGCGCGCCCTACTGGGATCCGTATGCCCGCGGCGCCATCTTTGGCCTGACCCGCGGCGCCAACAGCAACCACATCATCCGCGCCACGCTGGAATCCATCGCCTTCCAGACTCGCGACGTGCTGGACGCCATGCAGGCCGACGCCAACACCCGCCTGCAATCGCTGCGCGTGGACGGCGGCGCGGTCGCCAACAACTTCCTGATGCAGTTCCAGTCCGATATCCTCGGCACCCGCGTAGAGCGCCCTGAAGTGCGTGAATCGACGGCGTTGGGCGCCGCGTTCCTGGCGGGCCTGGCCATCGGCTACTGGAACGATCTGGATGAGGTGAAGAGCAAAGCGGTGATTGAGCGTGAATTCCGCCCAAGCATCGAAACCACCGAACGCAACTACCGCTACAGCGGCTGGAAAAAAGCGGTGGCACGCGCGCAGGCGTGGGAAGATCACGACTAAACCCAGCCTTGCCGTTACCCCCCAAATTGCGCTGCCTGCGGGCGGCGCTTTTTTTTGCCCCGCCCCGCCGGCGCCGCGCTGTGATAGACTTTGCCGATATTTTCTTCCCTTTCTCACAGACAGGTTTGCCATGAAACGTGAATTAGCCATCGAATTTTCCCGCGTTACCGAAGCCGCTGCGCTGGCGGGCTACAAATGGCTGGGACGCGGCGACAAGAACGCCGCCGACGGTGCGGCGGTCCACGCCATGCGCATCATGCTCAACAAAGTGGACATCGATGGGCGCATCGTGATCGGCGAAGGCGAGATCGACGAAGCGCCGATGCTGTATATCGGCGAACAGGTCGGCAGCGGCCAGGGCGACGCGGTCGACATCGCTGTTGATCCGATCGAAGGCACCCGCATGACCGCCATGGGCCAGTCCAATGCGCTGGCGGTCTTGGCGGTGGGCGATCGCGGCACCTTCCTGCACGCGCCGGACATGTACATGGAGAAGCTGGTGGTCGGCCCGGCGGCGCGCGGCGCCATCGATCTCAATCTGCCGCTGGCGGAGAACCTGCGGAACGTCGCCGCGCGGCTGAGCAAACCGCTGTCACAGCTGACGGTCATCGTGTTGGCCAAACCGCGCCACGACGGCGTCATCGCGCAGATGCAGCAGCTGGGCGTGCGGGTATTCGCCATTCCTGACGGCGACGTGGCGGCCTCCATTCTCACCTGCATGCCGGAAAGCGAGGTCGATGTGATGTACGGCATCGGCGGCGCGCCGGAAGGGGTGATCTCAGCCGCAGTGATCCGCGCGCTGGACGGCGACATGCAGGCGCGTTTGCTGCCGCGCCATAAGGTGAAAGGCGACAGCGCCGAAAACCGCCGCATCGGCGAACAGGAGCTGGCGCGCTGCCGGGAAATGGGTATCGAAGCCGGTCAGGCGCTGCGTCTGGATCAGATGGCGCGCAACGACAACGTGATCTTCTCCGCCACCGGCATCACCAAGGGCGATCTGCTGGAGGGCATCAGCCGCCAGGGCAACATGGCCACAACCGAAACCCTGCTGATCCGCGGCAAGTCGCGCACCATCCGCCGCATCCGTTCAACCCACTATCTGGATCGCAAAGACCCGGCGCTGCACGAGTTTTTGCTGTAAGCCGGTAAGAGACCGCCCCCAGCCGCCGCTGAGGGCGGGTTCATCCCGCCACCGGCGTTTTGGCGGGCAGCAGTTTTCCGCGCAACAACAGCCACAGCGTCTTCGCCATCAGACCGATGAGCAGCAGGTTGGCCAACGCGAACAGCCCCCAGGCCAGCACTTGCATCTCCTCCCCGCGCTGGCTCTGCAGCAACCGCAGCGACGCGTTTGCCATCGCCGATAAGCCGAACGAGAAAGCCCACATGCCCGGGCTGAAGCCACCGGCAAAAAACCAACGCACCAACCGGGACATAAAAAACAGCTGCAGCAGGCCGTAGCCCAACAGGATTAAGGCGAACGTATCGAAGTCGTTGCCATTGACGCATAACCACGCGTAGCAGGCGACAAAGGCCGGAGCCAGCTGGATGCCGATAACGCCGCGGCCGGCGGCCGGCAGCGCGGCCTTTGTGCGTAGACGGTGGATGATGGCGGGTTCGAGGGTCAGCCATGAAATCAAACCGGCGCCAAGAAACATCATGCCGATATCAGGGTGGCCGGAGGTGCCAAACGCCATCGCGCAGATAAAGTTAGCGGCCACCGTCGGCAAGTAAAATCCCGGCGTCGTGGCCTCCGACGCGAACTCGCCGCGCCACAATGGCGCGCAGCGCCAAGCCGAGAAGATGAGCTGGCCGACGGAGCCCGCGACCATCAGCCCATTCGCCAGCGGCAGGCTGTAGGGATGCAGGCCGATGGACACCAGCACGCCGCCCGCCGGAAGCAGGCTGATAAAGCTGAACTGAGTATTGCTGCGAAACTCGTCACGCACCGCGCGTGAGTCTATCAGGCAACGGCAGAGATAGATCAGCGCCAGCGTCAGCCAGATGGCGCTGCCGAGAAAGATGAGCGACTCGCCCAGCCAGCCGGGGCCATAGCCGAGCGTGGCGGCGTATCGCCAGGCGCTGCCGAGGCCGAAAACCCCCAGAACCATCCCAAAGAAGCCGACGGGAACACGTTGAATGAACTGCAGTGATGACATAGCGAATAACCCGGAAAAACACTGTCGGTAAAGTGTATACCGATCGCCACAGCGCAGTAATAACCTGGGTCAAAACCGGCGGCATGACCTTAGCCGTCTTGCAGGACTAAGGTCAGCGCCGGCTCGGGAAGGGCGTTATGCGGTATGCCCCTGATGTTGCATCCGGTTGGACAGCGGCCACCAGCACAGCAGGATCAGCAGCGCCATCGCGAACATCAGCAATCCTAGGCTAAACTGCCCGGTTTGCGGCAGCATGGCGGAAAGCCAGGTCGCGAGCCCCGATCCCATATTCTGCATGCCGCCCACCAGCGCGCCCGCTGCGCCGGCCAGGTAAGGGAACGGCTCCATCGCCCCGGTGGTCGCCAGCGGGAACAGCATGCCGGCGCCGAAGAAGAACAGCGCGGCCGGCACGATCAGCGTCCAGATGTTCATCACGCCGAACCAGCCCGGGATCCACATCATCGCCCCCGCCAGCAGGCAGCTAATCACCGAATGCCACATCAGCGTGTGGAAGGTCTTGCCGTCACGCCCGGCGTACCAGGCGCCGAAAAACGCCGCCGGGATCGGCAGAATGAACAGGATGCTGACGGTCAGGCCGCTCAGCCCCAACACGCCACCCATCAACACGCCGCAGCTGGCTTCAAATACCGCAATCCCCGCCAGCGCGCCGATCAGCATCACCAGATAGCAACTGAAGGTGCTGTCGCTCAGCAGCTGGCGGAAACTGGCCAGCATGCGGCGTTTTTCAGTTTGCACCGGGCGGGTTTCCGGCAACCAACGGAACATCGCGAAGGCGACGCAGGCGCACAGCGCCAGCAGGAAGGCGTAACAGGCGCGCCAGCCGAACACCATCGCCAGCGCGCCGCCGATCACCGGCGCCAGCAGCGGGCTGACCAAAATCCCCATGTTCAGCAGGCTGTTGGCATAGCGCAGCGCGGTGCCGGCATACAGATCGCGCGGCATGGTGCGCGCCATCACGCCCGCCACACCGGTGCCCATCCCCTGGATGGCGCTGGCGGCGACCAGCATCGTCAGGTTGGTGGACAGCAACGCGCCCAGCGCGCCAACCAGGAAGATCATCATACCCGTCAGGATCACCGGACGACGCCCAATACGATCCGATATTGGCCCGTAAATCAGCTGGGAGAAACCGTAGGTTAGCAGATACGCCGCCATCACCCGTTGCACGGCGCCGGTACGAACCGACAGATCGTGGGCGATATCAGCAATCACGGGAACATAAATGGTTTGCGCCATCTGGCCGACGGCAACCAACAGGATAAGCATCACCAGCAGGTGAAAATTCTCTAGTTTTCTCATTATCTTCGTTAACGTTTCAACTCGTCACAGCGTCCCGGTATGGCCGTTGCAGCAGCCAGAACGGCGAGCAGCCCTCTATGGCGGCATAAACTAATCAAATCTGATTTTTTTAGCGAGTTTCAGGCAGATATTGATCCAGGTCACACTGGCAGCAAACCCGACCAGGCTCGTAAATTAAACTGTACGTCTAACGCTTTGGAGTTAAAAATAGCGCCCTTGCAGTAGCCGGGCTTTAGCATTTAATCGATAATTATTTTCATCAACTTGAAATAAAATAACACCATAGGGATTTGGTTCATGAAAACACCTGAGCTGATTTTATTGCAGTTAAAGGCTCTCGGCCCGCACTCGGCCAAAATGCTGGCGGAGCGTCTGGACATCACGCCGATGGGCATCCGACAACATCTGCAATCCCTGGAAAAACGTGAGTTGGTTTGTTACGAAGAAGCGCGCAGCAAGGTCGGCCGCCCGACGCGCTACTGGTCGCTGACCGAACGGGGGCACGCCTATGTGGCCGCCGATCAGGAGCGGCTGCGGGCATCCGCGCTGCAGCTGTTTGGCGGCGCCGGCGTGGAACCGTTGCTCAGCGCGCGCGAAGAGCAGCTTTATCTGCGTTACACCGAAGAGCTGTCCGCCGAACGCAGCCATCAGGACCGGTTAACCCGCCTGGTGCGTCTGCGGCAACACGACGGTTACATGGCAGAATTGCTCGACCATCCGCACGGTGCGCTACTGGTGGAAAACCACTGTCCGATCGGCGTGGCCGGTTCCAACTGCAGCAGCCTGTGCAATTCCGAACTGCAGCTGTTTCATCGCCTGTTCGGCAACGACTACCGGGTAGAGCGCACCGCGCACGCCATTTCCGGCTCACGACATTGTGCTTATTTGATTCGACCACGGGAGCTTTAGAGTATGGCTGAATGGGTAAACGGCAAAGTTACGCAGGTAAAACAATGGACCGACGGGCTGTTCAGCCTGGTGGTCAATGCCCCTATCGATCCTTTCACCGCCGGGCAATTCGCCAAACTGGCGCTGGAGATCGACGGCGAACGGGTGCAGCGCGCCTACTCCTACGTCAATGCTCCCGATGACGCCAACCTGGAGTTCTATCTGGTCACCGTGCCGGAAGGCAAACTGAGCCCGCGCCTCAATCAGCTGCGGCCAGGCTCGGACGTGATGGTGACCAAAGAAGCGGCCGGCTTCTTCGTGCTGGACGAGGTGCCCGACTGCGACACGCTGTGGATGCTGGCGACCGGCACCGCCATCGGCCCCTATTTATCGATTCTGCAGCAGGGCGTCGGCCTGGAACGCTTTAACAACCTGGTGCTGGTGCACGCCGCGCGTTTCGCGCGCGATCTGAGCTACCTGCCGCTGATGCAACAACTGCAGCAACGCTACAACGGCAAGCTGCGTATCCAGACCGTCGTCAGCCGCGAAGAAACACCCGGTTCACTGACCGGCCGCGTGCCGGCGCTGATCGAGGACGGCCGGCTGGAAGCGGCGATCGGCTTGACCATCGACGCCGAAACCAGCCACGTGATGCTGTGCGGCAACCCGCAGATGGTGCGGGACACCCAGCAAACGCTGAAAGACCACCGCCAGATGCGCAAACACCTGCGCCGTAAACCGGGCCACATCACCAGCGAACACTACTGGTAACCCAAAGGGGATCAGCGAAACTTCACCGGTTCGGCTTCCGGGCCGAACCGATTGTCTCCCGGCGTGCCGACGAAGGCGCCCAGATCGATCATCATCATCACGATAATCAGCGTCGGGATGAAACGCCCGACGCCCCATTGCCAGATCGGCGCCAGCATCTGCCAGTTCCCTGCCGCCAGCATCCACGCCAGGATCAGCAGCAGCGCCCACCAGCCGGCCTTGTTGCGATCGTGCAGGCGTTTGACCAGCACCGCCGCCGTCGGCCACAGCAGCGCCACGATAAAGAAGGCGATGGATTGGATGGCGATCAGCTGATAATTGGCCAGCGTAAACGCCGCCGCCATCAGCACCAACCACAGCCCCATCCAGATCCAGAAGTCGCGCCGCCCAATGCGACCCTTAAAAGAAAAACACCACTGTTGTAACGTCATCGATTCCTGCGCTCTAAGCCTGCCCATATTCTGCGCCGCAGTGTAACATAGGCGCTGCCGGGCCGAGTTTTCCGCCTCGCATAACGCGGTGCGCCGCACAGCTTTCTCGTCAGCGAACCGATAATGGCGTGGGATCTTTGACAAGCCCCGCGGGTTATCGCTTTAATCGGAGCCATCTTTGTCCTTGATGCCATACGCCATGCTGAGAAAAACCCTCGTTATCGCCTGCCTGCTGCAGGTGGCCGCCAGCGCCTGGGCCGATCCACCGGCCGCCGATGCGACGCCTGCCGCACCTTACCTGCTGGCCGGGGCGCCGACGTTCGATCTGACGGTGGTCAAATTCCGCGAAAAATACAATCGCGACAACCCGAAGCTGCCGATTGGCGAATTCCGCGCCATTCCCGCCACCGAAGACGATTCGCCGCTGCTGACGCGCGCCGCCAGCAAACTCAACGAAAACCTGTATGCCTCCACCGCGCTGGAGAAAGGCACCGGTAAAATCAAAACGTTGCAGATCACTCACCTGCCGCTGCAGCAGGCCAATGAAGAAAAAGCCGCGCGCGCCATCGCCATCAGCTACATGGCGGCGCTGATGCGCCAGTTCGAACCGGCGTTGACGGTGGAGCAGAGCCAGAACAAGGTGAACAGCCTGCTGGAAAAAGGCAAAGGATCGCGCTTTTACCAACAGCAGGTCGGCGCCATTCGCTATGTCGTCTCGGACAACGGCGATAAAGGCGTAACCTTCGCGGTTGAACCGATTAAGCTAGCGCTTTCCGAGCCGTAACGGCGCGGCATTTAATGACGAAAAGCAAAGCCTTCGCGCTTAATGATCTCTATACTGTTGGGCAGGTAAACTGCCGGTCCGGCAGTTGTCATTTCGACTCTCGCGTTCCCTAGTTGGAGGAAAAAACATGCGTCATCCATTAGTTATGGGTAACTGGAAGCTTAACGGCAGCACTCACATGGTCAACGAACTGATCGCCGGTCTGCGCAATGAGCTGAGCAGCGTTGACGGCTGTGGCGTCGCCATCGCCCCGCCGGTGATGTATCTGGATCAGGCCAAGCACGCGCTGGCCGGCAGCCGCATCGCGCTGGGCGCGCAGAACGTGGACGTTAACCTGTCCGGCGCCTTCACCGGTGAAGTTTCCGCCAACATGCTGAAAGACGTCGGCGCCCAGTACATCATCATCGGCCACTCCGAGCGTCGCACCTACCACAAAGAAAGCGACGAAGTGATCGCCGAGAAATTCGCCGTGCTGAAAGAAGCCGGCCTGATCCCGGTACTGTGCATCGGTGAAACCGAAGCGGAAAACGCCGCGGGCAAAACTGAAGAAGTGTGCGCGCGCCAGATCGACGCCGTGCTGAAAACCCTGGGCGCACCGGCGATGAAAGGCACCGTGATCGCCTATGAGCCGGTCTGGGCCATCGGTACCGGCAAATCCGCGACCCCTGCACAGGCACAGGCCGTGCACAAATTTATCCGCGATCACATCGCCAAACACGATGCCGCGGTTGCCGCTGAAATCATCATCCAGTACGGCGGTTCGGTGAACGACAAGAACGCCGCAGAGCTGTTCTCCCAGCCGGACATCGACGGTGCGCTGGTGGGCGGCGCCTCGCTGAAAGCCGACGCTTTCGCCGTGATCGTCAAAGCCGCTGCCGCAGCAAAAAAAGCCTGATTGCCCTAGGCTTGCCATAAAAAAACCCCGGCTTGCCGGGGTTTTTTATTGCCGCTCAAACGGCCTCAGCGTTTGCTTATTTCGTCGAACACGCCGCCGGTAGCGAAGTGCACCTTCTGCGCTTCGGTCCAGCCGCCGAAAGTGTCATCCACGGTGAACAACTTCAGCTGCGGGAACTGCCCGGCGAACTTGGCCGCCACCGCCGCATCGCGCGGGCGATAATAGTTCTGCGCCGCAATAGTCTGCCCTTCCGGTGAATACAGATACTTCAGGTAGGCGGTCGCCACGTCGCGGGTACCACGTTTATCGACGACCTTATCCACCACCGACACCGTCGGTTCGGCCAGGATCGATTCGCTCGGCGTAATAATCTCGAACTTGTCTTTGCCCAGCTCTTTCTCCGCCAGCAACGCTTCGTTTTCCCAAGCGATCAGCACGTCGCCGATGCCGCGCTCAACGAAGGTGTTGGTCGAGCCGCGCGCGCCGGAATCCAGCACTTCGACGTTCTTGTACAGGTTTTTGACGAAGTCCTGCGCCTTGGCCTTATCGTTGTTGTTGTGGTGCAACGCGTAGCCCCAGGCGGCCAGGTAGTTCCAGCGGGCGCCACCGGAGGTTTTCGGATTCGGGGTGATCACCGACACGCCCGGCTTAATCAAGTCAGGCCAGTCATGAATTTGCTTCGGGTTGCCTTTGCGCACCAGGAAGACGATGGTCGACGTGTAAGGCGCCGAGTTGTCCGGCAAGCGTTTTATCCAGTCTTTCTCAATGCGCCCGCGTTCGGCGATGGCGTCAACGTCATAGGCCAGCGCCAGCGTCACCACGTCGGCCTCGATGCCGTTGATCACCGAGGTCGCCTGTTTGCCGGAACCGCCGTGCGACTGTCGCACCGTCACCTTGTCGCCGGTTTCCGCCTGATAGTGCTTGCTGAATGCCGTGTTGTAAGCCTGATAGAACTCACGCGTCGGATCGTATGACACGTTCAGCAACTGAATATCCTTCGCCATGGCGCCGGACGCCAACAGCACCAATGTCAGACCTACACCCCATTTACGCATCGACAAGCTCTCCCAGAAAATTAACGCAACCTCAATCGGTTGATTTAGCATCAGAGCCTGCCAGAAACTTTCCCGGCAATTAAAGAATAAAAAATTTTGGGATAGATGATTCTGGAATATGTCGCCGACAAGCATAAAAAAGCCCCCGCAAGCGGAGGCTTTCGGCGCGCGGAGAGCGGCGAATCAGTACAGCTTTTTCGCCGTTTCCAGCCAGTCGCCCTTGAACGGACGCTTCATGTTTTCGATCGCGTCGATGATGTCGTGATGCACCATTTTTTCGTTCTGGATACCGACGCAGCGGCCGCCGTAACCCTGCAGCAGCAGTTCGATGGCGTAGGCGCCCATGCGCGAGGCCAGGATGCGGTCGTAGGCGACCGGTGAACCACCGCGTTGAATGTGGCCCAGCACGGTGGCGCGGGTTTCACGCTTGGTTTCCTGCTCAATGTGGCGCGCCAGCTCATCGATGTCGCAGATGTGCTCGGTGATCGCCACGATGGCGTGTTTTTTACCCTTGGCGATACCGGCTTTGATTTCGCACACCAGATCTTCGCGATTGAATTCGATTTCAGGCAACACGATGAATTCGCAACCGCCGGCAATCGCCGCCGCCAGCGTCAGATCGCCGCAGTAACGGCCCATCACTTCCACGATGGAGATACGCTGGTGCGACGAGGAGGTATCGCGCAGGCGGTCGATCGCTTCCACCACGGTTTCCAGCGCGGTGAAGTAACCGATAGTGTAGTCGGTACCGGCGACATCGTTATCGATGGTGCCCGGCAGACCGATGCACGGGAAGCCTTCTTCCGTCAGGCGTTTGGCGCCCATGTAGGAACCGTCGCCGCCGATCACCACCAGCGCGTCGATACCGCGATTCTTCAGGTTTTCAATCGCCTTGGCGCGCACGTTTTCATCCCTGAACTCCGGGAAGCGGGCCGAGCCGAGGAAGGTGCCGCCGCGGTTGATCATGTCGGACACGCTATAGCGGTCCAGCTGCTCCATGCGATCTTCGTACAAGCCAAGGTAGCCATCGTAAATACCAAAAACTTCCAGACCTTCTGAAAGCGCAGAACGCACAACGCCGCGGATTGCAGCGTTCATACCCGGCGAATCACCGCCGCTCGTCAGTACACCGATTTTCTTGATCATGACTACCTCTGAACTGTGTAGATGCAATTTCTTAAGAATTCTGTCTCCGCCGATCGTCTTGAAACCTCTCCGGCTGCAGAAAACCAGCTTTACGGCTTATTGCTGGATATTATATCAAAAACACCCAGCTGAATTGATTCAAGTCACGCAATATAACGGTAAAAACACCGCATGGCACGCTGAGCTAACTCAGATATTCATGATAATACTTCGCGCTATGCCTCTATCTGATTATAGCTCCCAATGCCCCTGCCTACCCGGCGGCACCACGGAGCACGGATCCAGGTGAATGATGACGTCCGCCCCCGCAAAACGGTGTCGCAACGCCTGTTCCACCTGATCGGCCAACCGATGCGCCTCACGCAGCGGCAGCGTATCTTCCATCTCCAGATGCAGCTGGATGAAACGCGTCGGCCCCGACTGACGCGTGCGCAGATCGTGCGCGCCTTTCACCCCGGGCCAGGAGGAAACCACCTCGATAATCGCCTGGCGTTCGTCATCCGGCAACGCCCGATCCAGTAGCGACTGCACCGCTTCGTAGCCCATGCGCAGCGCGCTATAGAGGATGTATACGCCGATGCCCAGCGCGAACAGCGCATCTGCCCGGTGGAAGCCGTACCAGCTTAGCCCAAGAGCGATAAGAATAGCACCATTCATCATGACATCTGACTGATAATGCAGCATATCTGCGCGCACCGCCTGGCTACGGGTTTTTCTGACCACCCAACGTTGATAGGTGACCAGAATCAGGGTACTGATTAACGCGATCACCGTCACGACGACCCCAACGCCGGGATCGCGCAGCGTTTGCGGCGCATACAGATGCTGGAAGCCGGTGAGGAACAGAAACAGGGCGGAGCCGGAAATAAACATGCTTTGCGCCAGCGCCGCCAGCGACTCCGCTTTGCCGTGGCCGAAGGTGTGCTCGGCATCGGCCGGCTGCAGCGAATAGCGCACCACCAGAAGGTTGGTCAGCGAGGCGGCGATATCGACCAACGAATCCACCAGCGCCGCCAACAGGCTGACCGAACCGGTGTGGTACCAGGCGACGATTTTGATCAACAGCAGCGACGACGCCAACGCAGTTGCGGCCAACGCAGCGGACTTTACCAGGCGAGCATAACGCTGTTCCATTAAGGGATCCCGGTCAAAAGGTGTGGCGCTCAATATAGCGAAATGTCGGATAAAAAAAACCCCGCCATCATGGCGGGGAAGACAGGGATGGTGTCTATGGCAAGGAAAAACAGGGGACTACTCAGTCGTACTTCACTTCTGGGCAGAAGCTTGCTGCAAACCAGAAATTTGTTGCTCCATCTGCTGCATACGCTGCTGATGTTTCTGGTCTAAAACACTTTTTTGCTCTGGCGTCAGCAGGTTATACATTTGGTTGCGCACCCGGGCCATTTCGACCTGGCGCTTGACCTGCTGTTGGGCCATCTTCTCCGCCTGGGCGTACACGGCGGCTTCGTCAAATTTCTCTGCGGTCACCAGTTTATGCATGGCTTCCATTTCAGCTACATTGACACCAGGCAGATCGTGCCGGGCCTGGCGCATCAAATCGCGCATTTGCTGGCGCTGCTGTTCGCTGAGGCTGACACCGTCGAACATATGGTGCTGGCCGGGTATTCGGGTCATCGCGTCGTTGCCGGGAGGTTGGGCTGTGTCCGGTATAGTGTCGGCAGCGAAGGCAGCGGTCGAACCAATTGCCAGCAGTGATGCCATAACTAATGCGGTCACCTTACGCATTTCAACTCCTCAAGCTTTCTCACTTTGCGAATCAACGAGGAGCAGTGTACCGCTACACCTGAAAACCTGCGTCAGTGCATGTAAAACTACGTAAAGTCATGGAATGGCAACAGTTGATGACGTATTTTGCGTCTGGAGGTAAATCATAATGAACAAGATTCTGTTAGTTGACGACGACCGCGAGTTGACCTCGCTGTTAAAAGAACTGCTTGAAATGGAAGGTTTTAATATCGTCGTCGCGCACGATGGCGAGCAGGCGTTGTCGCTGCTGGACAGCTCCATCGATCTGCTGCTGCTCGACATCATGATGCCGAAGAAAAACGGCATCGATACGCTGAAAGAACTGCGCCAACATCACCAGACACCGGTCATCATGCTGACCGCGCGCGGCAGCGAACTGGACCGCGTGCTGGGCCTGGAGCTGGGCGCCGATGATTACCTGCCGAAACCCTTCAACGATCGCGAGCTAGTCGCGCGTATTCGCGCCATTCTGCGCCGTTCCAACTGGAGCGAACAGCAGCAGCAGGTCGACAGCGGCGCCCCGACGCTGGATGTCGATGGCCTGCAGCTGAATCCCGGCCGCCAGGAGGCCAGCTTCGACGGCCAGGTGCTGGATCTGACCGGCACCGAGTTCACCCTGCTTTACCTGCTGGCGCAGCACCTCGGGCAGGTGGTATCGCGCGAACTGCTGAGCCAGGAAGTGCTGGGCAAACGCCTGACTCCGTTCGATCGCGCTATCGACATGCACATCTCCAACCTGCGGCGTAAGCTGCCGGATCGCAAAGACGGGCATCCGTGGTTCAAAACCCTGCGCGGGCGTGGTTATTTGATGGTATCTGCAACATGATCAACAGTTTGACGGCACGCATCTTCGCCATTTTCTGGTTTACGTTAGCCCTGGTGCTAATGCTGGTGCTGATGGTGCCCAAGCTCGACTCCCGCCAAATGACCTCGCTGCTCGACAGCGAGCAGCGGCAGGGGTTGATGCTGGAACAGCACGTCGAGGCCGAGTTGCAAAACGATCCGGCCAACGATCTGATGTGGTGGCGCCGCCTGTTCCGCGCCATCGACAAATGGGCGCCGCCGGGCCAACGCCTGTTGCTGGTCACCAGCGAAGGCCGGGTGATCGGCGCGCAGCGCAACGAAATGCAGATCGTCCGCAACTTCATCGGCCAATCCGATAATTCGGATCATCCCAAGAAGAAAAAGTACGGCCGCGTCGAGCTGGTCGGGCCGTTCGCGGTGCGCGACGGCGAAGACAACTACCAGCTGTACCTGATCCGTCCCGCCAACAGCCCGCAATCCGATTTCATCAACCTGATGTTCGACCGGCCGCTGCTGCTGCTGATCGTCACCATGCTAATCAGCGCCCCGCTGCTGCTGTGGCTGGCCTGGAGCCTGGCGAAACCGGCACGCAAGCTGAAGAACGCCGCCGATGACGTGGCGCGCGGCAACCTGAAGCAGCATCCGGAACTGGAGGCCGGCCCGCAGGAGTTCCTGGCCACCGGCGCCAGCTTCAACCAGATGGTCAGCGCGCTGGAACGCATGATGAACGCCCAGCAACGGCTGATCTCGGACATCTCGCACGAGCTGCGCACGCCGCTGACGCGCCTGCAGTTGGCCACCGCGCTGATGCGCCGCCGCCACGGCGAAGGGCACGAACTGGCGCGCATCGAAACCGAAGCGCAGCGGCTGGATTCGATGATCAACGATCTGCTGGCGCTGTCGCGCGGGCAGCAAAAGGGCGAGCTGGCGCGCGAGCAGTTGAAGGCCAACGAACTGTGGGCCGACGTGCTGGACAACGCCCGTTTCGAAGCGGAACAGATGGGCAAACAGCTGGAGATCGCTGCGCCGCCAGGTCCGTGGACGCTGTTCGGCAACGCGAGCGCGCTGGACAGCGCGTTGGAAAACATCGTGCGCAACGCCCTGCGGTATTCACACACCCGCATTGCCGTGGCGTTCAGCGCCGACAATCAGGGCGTGACCATCCAGGTTGACGACGACGGCCCCGGCGTCAGCGCCGAAGACCGCGAGCAGATCTTCCGTCCGTTCTACCGCACCGATGAAGCGCGCGACCGTGAGTCCGGCGGCACCGGCCTCGGCCTGGCGATCGTCGAGGCGGCGGTCAACCAGCATCGCGGCTGGGTGAAGGCCGAAGACAGCCCGCTTGGCGGCCTGCGGCTGGTGCTGTGGCTGCCGCTGCATCATCAACGCCTATCGTCTAAGACAGAACAGTAAGAGTTTGCTATCCTGCGCCCCTCGTTCACGAGGGGCCTGCAACATGCTGAACATCGTTTTATTTGAACCCGAAATTCCACCCAATACCGGCAATATCATCCGCCTGTGCGCCAATACCGGCTTTAATCTGCATCTGATCGAACCGCTGGGTTTTCCGTGGGACGACAAACGCCTGCGCCGCGCCGGGCTGGATTACCATGAGTTCACCCGCGTCCACCGTCATGCCGACTACGCCGCTTTTCTCGCCGCCGAAAATCCGCAGCGGCTGTTTGCCCTCACCACCAAGGGCACGCCGGCGCACAGCGCCGTCAGCTACCAGGCCGGCGACTACCTGCTGTTCGGTCCGGAAACGCGTGGATTGCCTGCCGACATCCTCGATGCGCTGCCCGCGCAGCAAAAAATCCGCATCCCAATGCAGGCGCAAAGCCGCAGCATGAACCTGTCGAATGCCGTATCGGTGGTGGTGTATGAAGCCTGGCGGCAGTTGGACTATGCCGGCGCGCTGATCAAAGCGTAATCCGCGACGACGCGCCATACTGGAAGGGTTAACCTCTCCAGATACGGCACATGGCTTTCATCGCAGATATTGTTACCCAGCTTCGCCGGCTCGAATCGGCGCTGAACGAGGCGCTGTTGCGGCTGCAACAGGCGCAAGACACCGAGGCGCTACACGACTTGCGCGTCTGCCTGCGCCGCATTCGCAGCCTGCTGCGTCCGTTGCGCGGCTGCCCCGGCGCAACGCGGCTCGATCGGGCCGCCGCCGAGTTGGGCAAGCTCACGACGCCTCTGCGCGATCTCGAGGTGCTGATCGTCGAATTGGCGCACCATCGCCTCGATTGGCAGGCCAACGTGCGCCAAAGCGATTTTCAGGCCCGCTGCCGCCAACTGCTCGCCAACCCGCTGCTCATCAGCTTCCCTTCGCTATTGCACGCCTGGCCGCACCGCTTTCGCCGCATCGCGCAGCGCCCCGCCAAACACCGTGTGAACCGACGCCTGCAGCGCCAGCAGCGGCAATTGCGCAGGGCGTTGGCTGATACCGGCTACGATCGCCACCGTCTGCGGCTGCTGGTCAAACGCCTGCGCTACGCGGCCGAAGCCTACCCGCAACGCCTCCCCCTCTCTCCCGCCGCAATGGCGGGCCTGAAAGCGGTGCAAAACGCCCTCGGCGATTGGCACGACCGGGAGGTCTGGTGCCTGCAGGCAGAACATCAGGCGGATCTCTGGCCCTTGTTGCCCCGATGGCAAGCAGAGCAACACCAGGCGCTGGCCAGAGCGGGCATCTTGCTCGTTGCCTTATCACCCGCACTGGTGGTGAAAACCGGCGGCGCATCACGATCCTGAAAAAAGGCCGCAGCAGGGCACGCCCGGCCCCGAAAATGCCCGATGAGGCGCAGATAATGCGCTATGTTTTGTAAGGGTAATCACCACTCATCATAGGAAACCACATGAAAAAACAACGCTTGAGCGTTGCCATGGCCGTTCTGGCAGCGGGCCTGTTGCTGGCGGGCTGTTCGTCCAAAGTCACCCAAACGTCGCAATATTCGGGCTTCTTGTCCGATTACAGCAAACTGCAGGAAACCACCTCGCCAAGCGGTCATAAAACGCTGCGCTGGGTAGATCCGAGCTACAAGGAATCCAACTATCGCGGTATCTATTTCCAACCGGTGGTCTATTTCCCGGCGGAGAAACCCACGGCGCGCGTCAGCCAGGACACGCTGAACAAGATTAAGGCCTACGCGACCCAGCGAATCAAAACCGCGCTGCAGAACCGCTTTACCATTCTGCCAAGCCCGACGGGCTCGCGCGTTCTGGTGGCCAAACTCGCCATCACCGCCGTTTCGGCCGAAAACGAAGACATGAAGTTCTATGAAGTGGTGCCGGTCGCTGCAGTGGTTGCCAGCACCATGGCGGCTACCGGGCACCGGACGCAAAATACCGCGCTGTATATTGAAGGCGAGTTGATCGACCAGGATACCGGTAAAACGGTGATGGAAGTGGTACGCAAGGCCTACGGTAAAACCGTCAACAACGACAGCACGCCGGTCACGGCGGATGACGTCAAGGCGGCGATCGACGACATCGTTACCGATATCACCCAGTTCCCGAAACAGGGCTGACCGCCGCCTGAAAAACACAGGGGGAGCCAAAGCTCCCCCTGAATGGATACGCAAACGGCGTTCAAATGCCGTCGCCGTACTCGAAACCGTGGTTGGTACCGTTGAAGTATTGGTCCATATCCATCGACGGCGTATCGCTCTCCGGCCGCCCGACGATGCGCGCCGGCACCCCGGCGGCGGTGGTATGCGGCGGCACCG
Organism: Serratia bockelmannii; assembly: GCF_008011855.1. Classification (GTDB taxonomy): domain Bacteria; phylum Pseudomonadota; class Gammaproteobacteria; order Enterobacterales; family Enterobacteriaceae; genus Serratia; species Serratia bockelmannii. The sequence continues at coordinate 7,301 of NZ_VOUX01000026.1, read as the reverse complement.
CCTGCAAAACCACCGAACCCGCGCCGATCTTCGCGCCCTTGCCCACTTCGATATTGCCGAGAATTTTGGCGCCGGCGCCAATCATCACCCCTTCGCGGATTTTCGGGTGACGGTCGCCGCTGGTTTTACCGGTACCGCCGAGCGTGACCGACTGCAGGATAGAAACGTTGTTCTCCACCACCGCCGTTTCACCGATCACGATGCCGGTAGCGTGGTCAAGCATGATGCCGCAGCCGATGGTCGCCGCCGGGTGGATGTCCACGCCGAAGGCGACGGAAATTTGATTTTGCAGGTAGATAGCCAGCGCTTGCCGCCCTTGCTGCCACAGCCAATGGCCGATGCGGTAAGCCTGCAGCGCATGGAACCCTTTGAGGTAAAGCAGCGGCGTGGAGTATTTATCGACCGCCGGGTCGCGCAGCCGCACCGCGAGGATATCGCGCGCCGCCGAAACGATCATCTGATTGTCGGACTTGTAGGCCTCTTCCACCACCTCGCGCACCGCGATGGCGGGCATGATCGGCGTCGCCAGCTTGTTGGCCAGCATATAGCTGAGCGCGCTGCCCAGATTCTCGTGCTTGAGCAACGTCGCATGGAAAAAGCTGGCCAGCATCGGTTCACAATCAGCCAGTGCTCGCGCTTCTGATTTAATGCTGTTCCAGACCTGTTCCAACTCTTCTGACGACATCACATACCCCTTTGCCTTGCCAAACGGGCCGTTTCACACGGTAGCGCGGAGCGGCCCAGGTCATTTGCGGGGTCAGCATTCCGCTGCCCCGACATATCGTTTTATGTCACGCGCTGGGTTTTTCGTCCTTTCGGGCTCGCCCCAGCAGGCTCAGCGCCGCTTCGCGGGCGTCTTTATGGCAGTAAAGCACCTGATAAATCTGTTCGGTGATCGGCATTTCCACGCCGTGCCGCTGCGCCAGCGCCAACACCTCTTTGGTATTGCGATAGCCCTCGACCACCTGACCGATGCTGTCCTGCGCTTCCTGCACGCCTTTACCTTGCCCCAGCATAATGCCGAAGCGGCGGTTGCGCGATTGGTTGTCCGTGCAGGTTAGCACCAGATCCCCCAGCCCCGCCATGCCCATGAACGTCGAAGGATCGGCGCCCAGCGCAGAACCCAGACGGCTCATTTCCGCCAGCCCGCGCGTAATCAACGCGGTGCGGGCGTTGGCGCCGAAACCGATGCCGTCGGACATGCCAGCGCCGATGGCGATCACATTCTTCACCGCGCCGCCAAGCTGCACGCCGATAAAGTCGGGATTGCTGTAGACGCGGAAGCTCTTGCCGCAGTGCAACAGCTGTTGCAGATCGTCGGCGAACTGCGCATCGGTCGCCGCCAGCGCGATCGCCGTCGGCAGACCGGCGGCCAGCTCTTTGGCGAACGTCGGCCCGGAGAGCACCGCCAGCGGGATCGCCTCGCCCAACGCCTCACGCGCCACGTCCTGCAGCAATCGCCCGGTTTCCGCTTCCAACCCCTTGGTGGCCCACACGATGCGGGCGTCCGGGCGCAGATGCGGCTTCAGTTGACGCAGCACGTCGCCAAACACGTGGCTTGGCACCACCACCAGCACGTCGCGGCTGGCCGCCAGCGCACGCGCCAAATCGGCCTCAAGCAGCAGGGTATCGGGGAAAGGAACGTCGGGCAGAAACGCCTGATTGCAGCGATCTTGCTGCAACGTTTGAATTTGCGCGGGGTTGTGCCCCCACAGCACCACGGCATGGCCGTTACGCGCCAGCGTAATGGCCAATGCGGTGCCGTACGAGCCGGCACCGATAACAGTCATTGAAGCATTGACGGTGTTCATCAGGCATCCTGATGTGGTGCGGCACCTTCGCCTTCCGCCTGCTGCTGCAGATAGTTCATGAACAGCGCGTCAAAGTTGACCGGTGCCAGGTTCAGCTGCGGGAATGTACCGCGGGAAACCAGGCTGGTGATGCACTCGCGCGCATACGGGAACAGGATGTTCGGGCAGTATGCACCCAGGCAATGCGCCAGCTGCGTGCCTTCGATACCTGCTACCGAGAAGATGCCCGCCTGTTGCACTTCGCACAGGAACGCGGTCTCTTCGCCCAGGCTCGCCGTCACGGTTACGCGCAGTACCACTTCATACACTTCGTCAGCCAGCTGGCTGGACGCGGTATCCAGATCAAGTTTAACTTCCGGCTGCCATTCCTGCTGGAAAACCTGCGGCGCGTTCGGCGCTTCGAAGGAGATATCCTTGGTATAGATACGTTGGATCTGGAAAGCCATTTCGGTGCTGTTTTGTTCTGACATGTGAGTAATACCCTTGGTTAAACGTCCTTATTGACACTCGGTGAGCCGGCAAGCTGCTTAAAGCAGCGGATCCAGGCCGCCGCGAGCATCGAGTTCATATAAATCATCACAGCCGCCGATATGCCGGCCATCGATGAAAATCTGCGGCACGGTGGTGCGCCCACTGCGCTCGATCATCACTTCGCGCTTGGCGCTATCGCCGTCGATGGCGATCTCGTTAAACGCCGCGCCCTTGCTGTTCAACAGCGCCTTGGCGCGATGGCAGAACGGACAGGTCGCTTTGGTGTAGATATCAATGTTAGCCATGGATTGCCACCTCAAATAGGTTAAACGGTTACTTACCGCGCACCAGCGGCAGGTTTTCTCCGCTCCAGCCGGCGATGCCGTCTTTCAGCATCGTCACCTTTTCAAAACCGGCCTTGCTCAGGTTCTCCGCCGGCTCGCGGGAGGCGGTGCCGTTGGCGCACACGACGATGATCGGCTGCGCTTTGTGTTTTTCCAGCTCGCCCAGGCTGCCGCTTTTGATTTCGCTGGCGGTCAGGTTGATGGCGCTGGCCAGGTGACCACGGCGGAAATCGTCGCGGCTGCGGGTGTCGACCACCACGGCTTCTTCTTTGTTGATCAGGCGGATAGCTTCACCGCGAGCGATCTCTTTGACCTTGGAGAAACGGCTTTTGAAGGTCATGACGATCACGGCGACCAGCAGAGCGATCCAAGCCAGGCTCAGAATCGGGTGTCTGCTTACGAATGGCATAATTTCTTGCAGCATGGGGTGTAACAACTCCCGTCAGTTAAGGGATAAATAAGTCAAGGTTCCAGAGTATACCTGCCGAGTGCGGCAAATACAGCCAATAAGCAAGCGCGATTGTAGAAACTGCGGGCTGCGCTGAGAAATTCCCGAGGTCAGAGCATAAAAGCCCGCGCGATTCGCCGCAACCTTGATCTCTTTGGGCTATTTCTCGCCGGCGGCGATGTAAAATCAGCCGGTTTTTCGAGGGCGAACAGCCATGCTTGCGGCGGGCGCATGGCTATTCGCAGCTTAAAAAGTTCATAAGAGGTCAATGCAATGTCGAGCAACAAAAAACCGATGGTACTGGTGATCCTGGACGGTTACGGCCACCGTGAGGAGCGGCAGGACAACGCGATCCTGAACGCCGGCACCCCGGTGATGGACCGTCTGTGGCGGGAGCAGCCGCATACGCTGATCGCCGCCTCCGGGCTGGATGTCGGCCTGCCCGACGGCCAAATGGGCAACTCCGAAGTCGGCCACGTCAACCTGGGCGCCGGGCGCATCGTCTACCAGGATCTGACCCGGCTGGACAAAGCGATCGCCGACGGCGAATTCTTCGCCAACCCGGTGCTGACCGCCGCGGTCGATAAAGCCGTAGCGGCCGGCAAGGCGGTGCATATCATGGGCCTGCTGTCGCCGGGCGGCGTGCACAGCCACGAAGAGCACATTCTGGCCATGATCAAGCTGGCCGCCCAACGCGGCGCCAAAGCCGTTTATCTGCATGCCTTCCTCGACGGGCGCGACACGCCGCCGCGCAGCGCCGAAGCCCCGCTGCAACGCTGCCGCGACGCCTTCGCCGCGCTGGGCGTCGGGCGCATCGCCTCGCTGATCGGCCGCTACTACGCGATGGACCGCGACAACCGCTGGGATCGCGTGCAGCTGGCCTATGACCTGCTGACCGCGGCCAAGGGCGACTACGTGGCCGACGATGCGATCGCCGGCCTGCAGGCCGCCTACCAGCGCGGTGAAAACGACGAGTTCGTCAAACCGACCGTCATTCGCGCCGCCGGTGAGGCCGATGCCGCGATGCAGGACGGCGATGCGTTGATCTTCATGAACTTCCGCGCTGACCGCGCGCGCCAGATCACCCGCGCTTTCGTGAACGCGGATTTCGACGGTTTCCCGCGCGCCAAGCGGGTGCAGTTCGGCGATTTCGTGATGCTGACCGAGTACGCCGCCGACATCGCGACCGCCTGCGCCTACCCGCCGGCGTCGCTGGCCAACACCTTCGGCGAATGGCTGATGAAGCACGACAAAACCCAGCTGCGCATCTCGGAAACCGAAAAATACGCCCACGTCACCTTCTTCTATAACGGCGGCGTGGAAGCGCCGTTCAAAGGGGAAGACCGCGTGCTGGTCAATTCGCCGAAGGTCGCCACCTACGATCTGCAGCCGGAGATGAGCGCCGCCGAGCTGACCGACAAACTGCTGAGCGCCATCCGCAGCGGCAAATACGACGCCATTATCTGCAACTACCCGAACGGCGACATGGTGGGGCATACCGGCGTGTATGAAGCAGCGGTCAAAGCGGTGGAGACGCTGGATGCCTGCATCGCCCAGGTGGTTGACGCGGTGCGCGACGTCGACGGCCAACTGCTGATCACCGCCGATCACGGCAACGCCGAGCAGATGCGCGATCCGGCCACCGGCCAAGCGCATACCGCCCACACCAGCCTGCCGGTACCGCTGATTTACGTCGGCAAACCGGCACGGGCGGTCGAAGGCGGCAAGCTTTCGGACATCGCGCCAACCCTGTTAACGCTGATGGGAATGGAAATCCCGCAAGAGATGACTGGTAAGCCGCTGTTCATCGTGGAATAATCCTTCTCCATGAGGGAGAAGGCGTTTTTTGCACTATCAAGGGTAACCCGAAGCGCAAACGCAGGCAGCCGGCCGCTGCCTGAACGCACCGCGCCAAGGACGTTCACCGCCATGTGCGCCAGCGTATTTTGCGCTGGCGTCTTGCTGTTGCCGCTCGCCGGCCAGGCGGCGGAAGACAATAAATCCCAGCTGAAAGACATCCAGCAGAGCATCGCCGAGAAAGAAAAAGCGGTGAAGCAGCAGCAGCAGCAGCGCAGCTCGCTGCAGGATCAGCTGCGTCAGCAGGAAAAAACCATCGCCCAGGCCAGCCGCCAGTTGCGCGACACCCAGGGCACGCTCACCCAGTTGAGCAAGGATATTTCCGGCCTGAACGCCTCGATAACCAAACTGCAAAAGCAGCAATCGACCCAACAAAACCTCCTCGCCAAACAGCTCGACGCCGCCTTCCGGCAAGGGCAGCACAGCGCCGTGCAGCTGATCCTCAGCGGTGAAGAAAGCCAGCGCAGCGAACGTATTCTGGCCTATTTCGGCTATCTGAACGAAGCGCGCCAGAAAACCATCGAAGAGCTGAAACAGACCCGCGCCGAGCTGGCGAAGCAAAAAACCACGCTGGTGGCCAAACAGGGCCAGCAAAAATCCTTACTGAGCGAACAACAAACACAGCAGCAGAAGCTGGAGCAGGCGCGCGGCGCCCGCAAGAAAACGCTGACCGCGCTGGAAGCCTCGCTGGAAAAAGACCAACAACGCCTGGTGGAACTGCGCCAAAACGAAGCCCGCATGCGCGACAAGATCGCCCGGGCGGAGCGCGAAGCCCGTGCGCGCGCCGAACGCGAAGCGCGTGAAGCGGCCAAAGTGCGCGAACAGGTGCGCATCAAGGAACAGCAGGCGAAGAAAACCGGCACCACCTACAAACCTAGCGAAGCCGATCGCTCGCTGATGGCGCGCACCGGCGGTCTCGGTCGTCCGGCCGGCCAGCTGATGTGGCCGGTACGCGGCCGCACGCTGCACGGCTTTGGCGAACAGCAGCAGGGCGAACTACGCTGGAAAGGCATGGTGATTGAGGCCCGCGAAGGTAGCGAAGTGAAAGCCGTCGCCGATGGCCGCGTGCTGCTGGCCGACTGGCTGCAAGGCTATGGCCTGATGGTGGTGGTCGAACACGGTAAAGGCGACATGAGCGTGTACGGCTACAACCAAAGCGCGTTGGTCAACGTCGGGGCGCAAGTGCGCGCCGGCCAGCCGATCGCTCTGGTCGGCACCAGCGGCGGCCAGGGAACGCCGTCGCTCTATTTCGAAATCCGTCGTCAGGGACAGGCGGTTAACCCACTGCCGTGGTTGGGAAGATAGATTTGCACTATGTCAAAACCCGTACAGCTCTGTTAATAGGCTGTCTGCTGCAGGTTTACGCTGCGCAGGCAGGAAAACTCTCCATCGTCATCGATGACGTGGGCTACCGCCCTCACGAAGAAAACGCAGTGCTGCAAATGCCGACGGCGATCTCGGTTGCGGTATTGCCCAACGCGCCGCATGCCCGCCTGATGGCCACTCGCGCCCACAGCCAGGGCCGCGAAGTCTTGATCCACATGCCAATGGCGCCGCTCAGCAAGCAGCCGCTGGAGCGCGATACCCTGCAGCCTGCCATGAGCGGCGACGAGATCCAGCGCATCATCCGCAACGCGGTGAACAATGTGCCTTACGCGGTCGGCATGAACAACCACATGGGCAGCGCCATGACCTCCAGCCTGCCGGGCATGCAGAAAGTGATGCAGGCGCTCGAAAGCTACCGCCTGTACTTCCTCGACAGCATGACCATCGGCAACAGCCAGGCGACCCGCGCCGCGGCCGGCACCGGCGTGAAAGTGATCAAACGCAAGGTGTTCCTCGACGATACCGCGAACGAAGCCGACATCCGCCGCCAGTTCAATCGCGCGGTTGAATTGGCGCGGCGCAACGGTTCCGCCATCGCCATCGGGCATCCACGTCCGGCGACGGTGAAGGTGCTGCAGCAGATGCTGCCGTCGCTGCCCGCCGATATCGTGCTGGTCAAACCGAGCGCGCTGCTGAACGAACCGCAGGGCAACGGCGGCGGCAGCTACGTCCCGCCGCCGGTCAAACCGCAAAAACCGCAGCCGAAAAATCCGTTCAGCGGTGGCATCAAACAGTGCAAGGTCAAACCGCCGAAGGAAAAAGCCAACGCCGGCACCGCGCTGGGCGTCATCGCCGACAGCATAGCCACCTCGCCGCCGGTGACCTTCATCAAGCGTCATTGGCAACACTGGACGCAAGCCAAACCGCAAGCATAAAAAAGGCCGGAATTCCGGCCTTTTTCACGTCTGTGACCCGTCCTGAATAGCGTTGACACATTTTACTCACGCACAGAGGAAAATGTGATGAACCAGTATATTAAACGCA
>NZ_VOUX01000025.1 GCF_008011855.1 Serratia bockelmannii | reverse complement strand
GTGCGTTTAATATACTGGTTCATCACATTTTCCTCTGTGCGTGAGTAAAATGTGTCAACGCTATTCAGGACGGGTCACGGCAAAAGAAAAGGGCTCCTTACGGAGCCCTTTCTGTTACTGCGTTTTGTAGGGGTAGAGCAGAGTCCGCCAGAGACAGGGGGTTGCTTCAGCAACACGAATTTTGATTGTCTCTCACGGTGATGAAATCGATCGCATCACTGCATCGACCCACATCCTAACAGCCCCGTCCGGCAAAAAACACGCTTTATGTGCCACATCGCGCGGTAAAACTGCCAAGCTGTGATCGCTGCCGCATTAGCGGGGCGGCAAGTTGTGCAAGTTTCATCGCGACTGACTGATTATTCAGCAAAAAATCAGTAACGCCTGGCCTGCGGTTTCTGCATCGACCGGTAAATCCATACCCCGACGACCGCCAAAATCAGCCACGGCAGCAGCTTGATGACCACCGCGAACAACCCGCCCAACAGCATGAACGCCGCCGCCACCAACAGCGCAGCGAAGATCCCCAGCAGCGAGATGCCGGTCACCATCAGCATCACCACAAAGCCAATGAGAAAGAAGATTTCCAACATGATTGCTCCTTTGCAACTCAACGTATCTGCAGAGTGGATTACAAGAAGCGTGCCAGAACGGCGAAAGGGCTAACCTATTGAAAAAAAGGGGCAGGCATCCGGCAATGGGCCGAATGCCTGGCGAAAAAGACTAACTGTTGGTCAAATTTTTTGCGGGTTACGCCATTTCGACACGCGGCTGACGCACCAGCGCCAGCGCCTGCTCCACCACCCGCGCATCGGCGCCCGGCTTGTGGGCGTTCTCGCTCAGGTGGCGACGCCACTGGCGCGCGCCCGGCACGCCCTGGAACAAACCGAGGATGTGGCGGGTGATGTGGCCGAGATAGGTGCCGTTGGACAACTCGCGCTCAATATACGGATACAGCGCTTCGACGATCGCCACGCTGTCCGACACCGCGGTCTGCGCGCCGAACAGTTCGCTGTCGACCCGCGCCAGGATACCCGGATTCTGATACGCCTCGCGCCCCATCATCACACCGTCCAGATGCTGCAGATGCTGCTGCGCCTCTTCCAGCGTTTTCACCCCGCCGTTAATGGCGATGGTCAGCGCCGGGAAATCCCGCTTCAGCTGATAAACGCGCGGGTAGTCCAGCGGCGGCACTTCGCGGTTCTCTTTCGGGCTGAGGCCAGAGAGCCAGGCTTTGCGAGCGTGGATAGTGAACATGTCGCACTCGCCGCGCCCGGCGACGGTTTGAATAAAATCGCACAGGAAGGCGTAGCTGTCCTGATCGTCGATGCCGATGCGGGTCTTCACCGTCACCGGTATCGACACCACGTCGCGCATCGCCTTGATGCAATCGGCGACCAGCGCCGCCTGGCCCATCAGACAGGCGCCGAACATGCCGTTTTGCACGCGATCGGACGGGCAGCCGACGTTGAGGTTAATCTCATCGTAACCGCGCTGCTCCGCCAGCTTGGCGCAATGCGCCAGCGCGGCCGGATCGCTGCCGCCCAGCTGCAGCGCCACCGGATGCTCTTCTTCGCTGTAGGCCAGATAGTCGCCCTTGCCGTGGATGATCGCGCCGGTGGTCACCATTTCGGTGTACAGCAGCGTTTCCTTGGTCAGCAGGCGGTGGAAGTAACGGCAATGACGATCGGTCCAGTCGAGCATCGGCGCGATGGAGAAACGATTGGCGGCGTAGGTTGGGGCGTGGTTGTCTTTCGTCATGCTGAGTTACTGGCTACCTGAGTCTGTCTGGGTTCAACGAACGGCGCGCGGCCGCAAACGGCTATTATAACGACAATCGGCGCCGTTGGGAAAACCCGCTTGCCGCCGGCAAAAATAAGCGGAGACAAGGCGAATAAACCCACTCGTTCAGGTGTTATCTCATTACGGGCGCGCACGGCGCCTCTGCCTTGAGGACACAACCATGAACAGCTCCATTAAACGCCTGCTGGCATCGGCCATTGCCGGCTGCCTGCTGTTTTCCGGCGCGGCGCTGGCGATGGGCGGCGACGGCAGCAGCCAAACCCCGCCGACCTGCCCGAAAGGCCAGGTCTACGACAGCAAAACTCAGACCTGCATGGTGGATAAAAGCGGCAAGGTCGACGACGTCGACCGCACTAACTACGCCTATGCGCTGGCGAAAAGCGGCCGCTATCAGGAAGCGCTCGATATGCTCAACACGCTGAAAGATCCCAACACCGCCGTTGCGCTGAACTATCGCGGCTACGCCACGCGCAAACTTGGCCGCACCGATGAGGGTATCGGCTATTATTTAAAATCAGTAGCCCTCGATCCGAAATACCCTAAAGTGCGCGAGTACCTGGGGGAAGCCTACATGCTGAAAGGACGACCCGATCTGGCGCGCCAGCAGCTGCAGGTGATCCAGTCGCTGTGCGGCACCAAATGCGAGGAGTACCGCGATTTGGCGGCGGCCATCGACCGCCACCCGGAATCTTGATCCGACGCGCCTGCGGAGGTGACTATCAGCGGCGATGCGATACGCGATGAACTCGGCCACTATCTCTCCCGCCTGTGGCGCTATGCGCTGGTGCTTTCGCACCGGCGGGATGTCGCCGACGATCTGGTGCAGGCCACCTGCCTGCGTGCGCTGGAGCGCGCCGCGCAATTCACCCCCGGTTCGCACCTGGATCGCTGGCTGTTTTCCATCCTGCACTCCATCTGGCTCAATGAAGTTCGCGCCCAACATCTTCGCCAGGGGCAAGGCTGCATGGCGGCGGAAGAGCTGGGCGATGCGGACAACGGTGAACAGCCGGTCTGGCTCCATGAAGTGATGCGACGCGTCAGCCGGCTGCCGGCGGCTCAGCGCAACGCGCTGTTTCTGGTGTATATCGAAGGGCTATCCTATCGGGAGGCCGCGAAAGTGCTGGCGGTGCCAATCGGCACCGTCATGAGCCGCCTGGCGGCCGCACGCTTGGCGTTGGCCGATGACCGCCCGTTGGCAAACGACGGCCCGCACCGCAAAGAGAGCCATCCCGCCCCCTTGCCTCCTGCTCGTCGATAACGCCCTATTCCAACGATCGGATAACCCGGCATGGCTGCCCCAGCGCCAGCACGTTGGCCGGGATGTCGCCGGTGACGATGCTGCCCGCGCCGATGGTCGTGCCGTCGCCGATGGTCACTCCCGGCAGGATCACTACGTTGCCGCCGATCCAGACGTTGTTGCCAATGGACACCGGCTGCGCCGAGGTGCGGAAAGGGAAATCCGGATCGCCGGTGAAGCGCTCTGCGGCCTTCAGCGGGTGGCTCGGCGTATAGATTTGCACGTTGGGGCCGATCAGCGTGTTGTCGCCGATGGTGATGGTATTACAATCGAGGAACACCGCATTGACGTTGATAAAACAGTTTTTACCGATGCGGACATGCTGCCCGTAGTCGCACCAGAATGGTGTTTCAATCCAACTCGCCTTCCCCCAGGCGCCAAACAGCTCGCCGAGCAGGCGGTTTTTCTCGTCCGCCTGATGCGAGTCCAGCGCCCCCAAGCTTTTGGTCAACGCCCTCGCCCGATGGTACAGGGCGATCAGTTCTTCATCGCGGCTGTTGTACTCCAGGCCGCTTAACAGCTTCTCTCTTTCCGTCATCACACAGGGCTCCTGCTCATCACGCGGGTGAAAGGCGTTATACCGCTCTCGTCCCCCGCTCTCCAGCGCTAAAACCGGCAACGTTGATTTGCCGCCCGACGGCGGGGAAAAGTTGTGATGCAACTCTCTTTTCGCGCGATCGACGCGCCTTTCCCTGCGCTATCCTCAGGGGAAAAGGGGGCAACTCTCGGCGATTCGCCGTAATCATGGTAAAATCGGCTTTTTTACGTACCGGGATATTTGCGATGAACTCAACCACCCAGGAAAAGCTGCTGGCGCAGGCTGAACGCCTCTGCCAGCAACGCAATGTGCGATTGACGCCGCAACGGCTGGAAGTGCTGCGTCTGATGACTCAGCAACCCGGTGCAATCAGCGCATATGACCTGCTCGATCTGCTGCGCGTCGCCGAACCGCAGGCCAAGCCGCCGACGGTCTACCGCGCGCTGGATTTTCTGCTGGAGCAAGGGTTTATCCATAGAGTGGAATCGGCCAACAGCTACGTGCTGTGCCACCATTTCGAACAGCCGATGCATACATCCGCGCTGTTTATCTGCGACCGCTGCGGCCAGGTGACCGAACGCACCACCGAAGGCGTGGAGGAAACGCTGCAGAAGCTGGCGCAGGAAGCCGGATTTGCACTGCGGCACAGCGTGGTGGAAGCGCACGGTCTGTGCGCCGGTTGCGTTGAAGTTGAGGCTTGTGACAGCAAGCATGACTGCGCCGAACACGATCACAGCATCGCCATCAAGAAGAAGTAAGACGAAGTCAGGTACTTCCCTGTACCTGCAGCCGGGGCGCCAGAGGATGGAGCGACGCCGGCCTGCGCTGTTGCCGGCCGCCGTCAGTGGCGGCCCTGCGTGTTACCAGCGATGTTTGGTGTGATCTTCCCAGGCTTTCACCTCTTTCTCGGCCGCCTCTTTCTGGTAACCGTAGCGCTCCTGGATTTTACCGACTAGCTGTTCGCGTTTCCCTTCGATGACCGTCAGATCGTCATCGGTCAGCTTGCCCCATTTTTCCTTCACTTTGCCTTTCAGCTGCTTCCAGTTACCGTCGGCTTGATCTTTATTCATAGTCTCTCCGTTAACCTGTGGTGAATCAGTGATCCCTGTCGCCGGCCGGGGTTAAACAGAAATTTTTCTGGTTGATACTCCCTTCACCTTAAGAAGCACCGCTCCCCTTCATTCACCAGCCACATGATTCATTCTAGTTAAACATGGAAATAAAAAAGCCAAACATCAGAATAAAAAACCATTAAAAAGAAAAATAAACACAAAAAACGCTAACAAACAACGAACTAAACCGGAAATATTCAGGCTGGAAACATGTAAGCAAACATGAATAAAAACATAAGATAAATTAATAATTAACCCAACAAAGCGTCCGGTCTAACGTGCAGCAAACCAGCTGCCGCGCACCTGATGACGGTGCCAAATCCAACCCAGCGCCACGCCACGCAACGTCAGAAACACCGCCAGCGCCAGCCAGAGCCCGTGGTTGCCTAGCAGCGGCACGCTGAACAGCGTCAGACCATATCCTGCCGCGGCCACCGCCATACTGTTACGCATCTCGGCGCCGCGCGTGGCACCGATAAACATGCCGTCCAGCAAATAGCACCACACCCCGACCAGCGGCAGAATGACCTGCCACGGTAAATAGTGGACGGCCAACGCACGCAGCTCCGGCAAGGAGGTCAACGCCGCCACGATCTGCTGGCCGGTAACGGCATACGCCAGGCCGAAAGCCAACGCGACCAGCCCAGCCTGCCTGCAGGCCGCGTGCCACACCTTACGCAGTTGGCTGCCGTCCCGGGCACCGTAGGCGTGGCCGGAATGGGCCTCCACCGCATAAGCGAAGCCGTCGAGCGCATAGGCGGTAAACGTCAGCAGGTTCATCAACACCGCGTTAACCGCCACCACATCGCTCCCCAGGCGAGCGCCGAAAATGGTCAGCGACGCAAAACACAGCTGCAGCAGCAATGAGCGCAACATGATGTCGCGATTGAGCGCCAGCAGGCGGCGCAGATCGCCACGCCAGGCCTGACGCAGCATCGCCAGGGTAATACCGCGCAGACGCATCACTCGCCACGCCAGCCACAGGCCGAGCAATAGCGTGGCATATTCGGCGATGGCGGTGGCCGCCGCCGCCCCTCGTACGTTCCAGCCCAGGCCCATCACCAGCCAGATATCCAGCACGATGTTCAGCAGGTTGCCGACGATCAGCAGGATCACCGGCGCACGCACGTACTGCACGCCGAGCAGCCAGCCCAGCAGCACCAGGTTGGCCAGCGCCGCCGGTGCGCTCAACCAGCGGATCTCAAGAAAACGCCGCGCCTGCTCCAGCACCTCGCCATCGCCGCCGACGATCCGCAGCGCCAGTTCAATCAGCGGGTAGCGCAACAGGACGATCGCCCCCCCGGCCAACAACGCCAGCAGCAGCGGTTGCATAAAGGCGCGCGCCAGCGCCTGCGGGTTCTTCGCTCCCAGCGCCTGCGCCGCGAGGCCGGTGGTGCTCATGCGCAGGAACAGCAGCAGCATGAACAGGAAGCTGGTCGCCACCGCGCCGATCGCCACGCCTCCCAAATAGATCGGGCTGTCGAGGTGGCCGATCACCGCGGTGTCCACCAGCCCGAGCAGCGGCACGGTGATATTGGAGAAAATCATCGGCAGGGCGAGGCGCCACAGGGCTTTATCGGTGTCGCTGGTGAAGGCGGAAATCAGGCGCATGATGGGATGTTCCTGTGACAGAGTGACAAAGGGCGAAGTCAGAAACAAAAACGCCCCAAAACAGGGGCGATTGATACAGGGAGCGGCGGTGATGGCGCGGCGATTAAATCCAGTCGCCGTTGCGGATCACGCCGACCGCCAGCCCTTCGATCGTGAAATTCTGCTGGCGCAGATCGACCACGATCGGTTGGAATTCATTGTTCTCCGGCAGCAGCTCAACCACGTTACCGTGCTTTTTCAAGCGCTTGACCGTCACTTCGTCTTCGATGCGCGCGACCACGACCTGGCCGTTGCGCACGTCTTGCGTTTTGTGCACCGCCAGCAGATCGCCGTCCAGAATGCCGATGTCGCGCATCGACATGCCGTTCACCCGCAACAGGAAATCGGCGCTCGGTTTAAACAGGGAAGGATCCACCTGGTAGTGCCCTTCGATGTGCTGCTGCGCCAGCAGCGGTTCGCCGGCGGCGACGCGACCGATCAGCGGCAACCCTTCTTCTTCTTCCATCAACAGGCGGATACCGCGCGACGCACCGGAGACGATTTCGATCACGCCTTTGCGTGCCAGCGCCTTCAGGTGCTCTTCGGCGGCGTTAGGCGAACGGAACCCCAGACGCATCGCGATCTCGGCACGCGTTGGCGGCATGCCCGTTTGCGAAATATGATCGCGAATCAGATCGTAGACCTCTTGCTGTCTGGTAGTTAGTGCTTTCATTCCGCCCCCTGTTTGTTTATACAGTCTTGCTGTGAGTATATACAGGTAAGCGCGGATTGGGAACCGAAGAATAAATAAAAATCAGTCAGTAGGCGACTTTCGTCAGCCAAAATGCTGCCACAAGACCGTACCCCAAACGAACAGCGCCAGCACGATCGCCAGCGACACCGCCGCCGATCCCATGTCCTTGGCCCGCCCGGACAGCTCATGGTGTTCGCTGCCGATGCGATCCACCACCGCCTCGATCGCGCTGTTCAGGATCTCGACGATCATCACCAGCGCCACCGATCCGATCAATAAAATGCGCGCTATCGCACCCACGTCCAGCCAGACAGCCAGTATGATAGCCAGGAGGGTCACCACCAGTTCCTGGCGGAACGCCGCCTCGTGTTGCCAGGCGGCGGAAAGCCCTTTATAAGAATAGCCGGCGGCCTTGATGATGCGGGTCAATCCGGTTGCTTGGTTTGCCATGTTTTCGTGCCTTTCTCAGAGGTCGGTCATAATAAAAAGAGTCTAGAACAGTCCGCGCTGACGGCTCTCGGTTTTCGAACACCACAGATCTGCTACCCGGTTTCTGGTATGCTTGCGGCGCATTGCTAACAAGAGGCTTCACGTTGTTATGTCAGGTTGGCGTAAAATTTATTATAAAATATTGAATTTACCACTTAAATTGTTGGTAAGAAGTAAGGTCATCCCTTCAGATCCGGTTACCGAGCTAGGGTTGGATCCCTCACGGCCGATTTTGTATGTTTTACCTTACAATTCCAAGGCGGATTTGCTGACGCTGCGCACCCAGTGCCTGGCGCAGGATCTGCCCGATCCGCTCAACGCGCTGGAGATCGACGGCACCGTGCTGCCGAGCTACGTGTTCATTCACGACGGCCCGCGCGTGTTCCGCTACTACACCCCGAAAGAAGAGTCGGTAAAGCTGTTCCACGACTATCTGGATCTGCATCGCAGCAATCCGGATCTCGACATTCAGATGCTGCCGGTTTCGGTCATGTTCGGCCGTTCGCCGGGCCGCGAAGGTCACGGCACGCCACACCTGCGTCTGTTGAACGGCGTGCAGAAATTCTTCGCCGTACTGTGGCTCGGCCGCGACAGCTTCGTGCGTTTCTCCAACACCGTTTCGCTGCGCCGCATGGCCACCGAGCACGGCACGGATAAAACCATCGCGCAGAAACTGGCGCGCGTGGCGCGCATGCACTTCTCGCGTCAGCGCCTGGCCGCGGTAGGCCCGAGCCTGCCGGCCCGTCAGGACCTGTTCAACAAGCTGTTGGCGTCCAAAGCGATCGAAAAAGCGGTCGAGGACGAAGCGCGCAGCAAGAAGATCTCGCACGAGAAGGCCCAGCAGAACGCCATCGCGCTGATGGAAGAGATCGCCGCCGATTTCTCCTACGAAACCGTGCGTCTGTCCGACCGCGTGCTGAGCTGGACCTGGAACCGGCTGTATCAGGGAATCAACGTCACCAACGCCGAGCGTGTGCGCCAGCTGGCGCAGGACGGCCACGAGATCGTCTACGTGCCCTGCCACCGCAGTCACATGGACTATCTGCTGCTGTCCTACGTGCTGTATCACCAGGGCCTGGTGCCGCCGCACATCGCTGCGGGCATCAACCTCAACTTCTGGCCGGCCGGCCCGATCTTCCGTCGCCTGGGCGCGTTCTTCATCCGCCGCACCTTTAAAGGCAACAAGCTGTACTCGACGGTGTTCCGCGAATACCTCGGCGAGCTGTTCACTCGCGGTTACTCGGTGGAATACTTCGTGGAAGGCGGCCGCTCCCGCACCGGGCGCTTGCTGGAGCCGAAGACCGGCACCCTGTCGATGACCATCCAGGCGATGCTGCGCGGCGGCACCCGTCCGATCACGCTGGTGCCGATCTACATCGGCTACGAGCACGTGATGGAAGTGGGTACCTACGCCAAAGAGCTGCGCGGCGCCACCAAGGAAAAAGAGAGCCTGCTGCAGATGCTGCGCGGCCTGCGCAAGCTGCGCAATCTGGGCCAGGGTTACGTCAACTTCGGCGAACCGCTGCCGTTGACAGCTTACCTCAACCAGCACGTGCCGCAGTGGCGCGAGTCGATCGATCCGATCGAAGCTCAGCGCCCAAGCTGGTTGACGCCGACGGTCAACGATCTCGCCGGCCAGATCATGGTGCGCATCAACAACGCCGCCGCGGCCAACGCCATGAACCTGTGTTCCACCGCGCTGCTGGCCTCGCGCCAGCGTTCGCTGACCCGCGAACAATTGCTCGAGCAGCTCGAGTGCTACCTGCAGCTGATGCGCAACGCGCCTTACGCCCATGACGTCACCGTACCATCGCAGACGCCGGACGAGCTGCTGGATCACGCGCTGAACATGAACAAGTTCGAGGTGGAAAAGGACAACATCGGCGACATCATCATCCTGCCGCGCGAGCAGGCGGTGCTGATGACCTATTACCGCAACAACATCCACCACCTGCTGGTGTTGCCGTCGCTGATCGCCAGCATCGTCATGCATCATCGCCGGGTATCGCGCGCCGAACTGCTGCGCCAGATTGGCATGATTTACCCGATGCTGAAAGCCGAGCTGTTCCTGCATAACGACAAGGAGCAGCTGCCGGACGTGCTGCGGCCGATGATCGACGAGCTGATCCGTCAACAGCTTATCTGCGACAAAGGCGACGAGCTGGTGCTGAACCCGGCGCGCATTCGCCCGCTGCAGCTGCTGGCCGCCGGGGTGCGCGAAACCCTGCAACGCTACGCCATCACCATGTCGATCCTCAGCGCCAACCCGAGCATCAACCGCGGCGCGCTGGAGAAAGAGAGCCGCATCATGGCGCAGCGTCTGTCGGTGCTGCACGGCATCAACGCGCCGGAGTTCTTCGACAAGGCGGTATTCTCCACCCTGGTGGCGACGCTGCGCGAAGAAGGCTATATCAACGACAGCGGCGATGCGATCCGCGAGCACACCCTCGAGGTGTACAACATGCTGAGCGATCTGATCACGCCGGAAATCAAGCTGACCATCGAAAGCGTCAACATGCCGGAAGAGACCACCATCCTGCCGCAAACCGATGCGGGAGAAGAGCAAGACGAGTGATTTCGCCCGGCGCAGAAACACAAAAGGCACCCCGAGAGGTGCCTTTTTTCTTGCTGCAGGAAACCGTTACGCCGGCAGATAGCTCAGCGCGATGCCGATAAATACCACCAGCCCGACATAATTGTTCTGCAGGAAGGCCTTGAAGCAGGCTTCGCGCTCGCGCCCGGCAATCTGCTTCTGCTGGTGAATGAACAGCGCGCCCGCCAGCAACAGCGACCAGTAAAACGCGCCGCCGAGCTGCGCCAGATAACCGACCCACACCAGCAGCAACAGCGTCGCGAACTGCAACAGCCCGACGATCAGCTTGTCATAACGCCCGAACAGGATAGCGGTGGACTTGATGCCTATTTTCAGATCATCGTCGCGATCGACCATCGCATACAGCGTGTCATAGGCCACCGTCCAGCAGATGTTCGCCAGCAGCAGCAGCCAGCAGCTGAGCGGCAGCGATTCGCTGACCGCCGCATAGCCCATCGGAATGCCCCAGCCGAACGCGGCGCCCAGCACGAACTGCGGCAGGTTGGTCACCCGCTTCATAAACGGATACACCCAGGCCAGCGCCAGCGCCGCCAGCGACAGCCAGATGGTCATCGCATTCAGCGTCAACACCAGGCAGAACGAAATCAGCACCAGCACCACGAACAGCACCTTGGCCTCTTTCGCGCTCACCCGGCCGCTCGGCATCGGCCGCCCGGCGGTGCGCTTTACGTAGCCGTCCACCGCGCGATCGGCGTAGTCATTCACTACGCAGCCGGCGGCGCGCATCAGGAACACGCCGAGCACGAACACCACCAGAATCGACAGCGGCGGCACGCCTTTCCCGGCCAGCCACAGCGCCCACAGCGTCGGCCACAACAGCAACAGCGTGCCGATCGGTTTATCAATGCGCATCAAATGGCTGTAAGCCCGCCATTTACTTTGAGTCACGCTTCCCTCCAACGTCTTGCTCTCCTCTCTTATGCGGGGACCGCTGAATACAGCGGTGAAGCCGGTAAAAACAGTTCGGTCAGCAGCAGCGGCTTGCCCGCCAACCGCAGCCGTGAACGACGCGCCCACAGCGCATCCTGCCGGCCGATATGGATATAGTCGCGCGTCAGCTCGCCGCTGCTGAACAGGTAGCGCCCCAGCGGCAGCGTCCCCAGATCCACCAGCGCCTGGTCGGGGCCGGTCAGCGTATGTTCCGGGATCACCGTGCGCCCCAGCAGCCAGGGCTGGTCGTCGCCCAGCAGCACCACTTCGCGCAGCCAGTAGCGCGGGCTGTCGGGCAGGTGGTTCGCCTCGTCGCCCAGCGCCTCGCGCGTGACGAAGCATTCGCGCTGCGGTTCAACGCGCACCTGGGCGCAATGGCGTTCAAATCGGCGGGTCATGGAGCCTAACTCCATCAGCCAGTCGCTGACGGCGGCGGGCGCCGGAGGATCCTGTTCGGACAACCACTCCAGCGGCGGCAGGATGGAATCCCTGATGCCAGACATTGTTTTACTCCTCGCCTGAACCGCGGCCGGTGTGGCGCGCCAGGCGATACAAACTGTTAACAGGCCCCCATTGTAGCGCAGAAATGCGAAAGCGGCAGGCTGATTCGTGGCGAAAACGGCAGGCCTATCGGCCGGAAAAACCGGGGTTCTGTCATCTTTTTGCCATCCGCCTTCTCTATCTTCATTTCCCGGCGCGCTGACGATTCTGTGATCGCCCGCAAAGTTTCAGCTTCCTCGCGTTGTGTTATCTACGCGCGTAGATACCCTGATACAGCAGCGTTGAATCGCCATGCGTCCGACATGATTTGTCGGCACACCTTTGTTGCCGGCACCAGGGAAACCATCTTTAACCGCGCCCCTCCAGGCGCAGAACAAAAGAGGATAGCACTGCCATGAGCGAAACAACGCTTGCCCCTTCACAGACCGCCGACGCCGCGCTGGCGGCCGATGAACGCCTGGCAACCAAAGAGGGGCGCAGCCAATTTTGGCGCGCCACCTTCTCCTGCTGGCTCGGCACCGCCATGGAATACGTCGACTTCGCGCTGTACGGCCTGGCGGCCGGCATGGTGTTCGGCGACGTGTTCTTCCCGGAAGCCACGCCGCTGGTGGCGCTGCTGGCCAGTTTCGCCACCTACTCCGTCGGCTTCGTCGCGCGGCCGATCGGCGCGCTGGTGTTCGGCTGGATCGGCGACCGCAAAGGCCGCCGCGTGGTGCTGATCACCACCGTGGCGCTGATGGGCCTCTCCACCACATTGATCGGTCTGATCCCGTCCTATGCGCAAATCGGCGTCTGGGCGCCCACCTGCCTAGTGATCCTGCGCTTCGCGCAGGGGTTCGGTGCCGGTGCGGAACTGTCCGGCGGCGCGGTGATGCTGGCGGAATACGCGCCGGCCAAACGGCGCGGGCTGGTGGCGTCGATCATCGCCATCGGCTCGAACAGCGGCACCCTGCTGGCGTCGCTGGTATGGCTGCTGGTGCTGCAGCTGGACAAGGAAGATCTGATGAGCTGGGGCTGGCGCATTCCGTTCCTCGCTAGCATTCTGATCGCCGGTGCGGCGCTGTACCTGCGTCGCCACGTGCGGGAAACGCCGGTCTTCGAACGCGAGCTACAGCAAAACCACCAGCGCATGCTGGACGCCGCCCAGGCCGCGCCGGATACGCGCAGCTACCTGCAGCGCACCAAGGCGTTCTGGGTGATGCTCGGCCTGCGCATCGGCGAAAACGGCCCTTCCTACCTGTGCCAGGGCTTTATCGTCGGCTATGTCGCCAAGGTGCTGATGGTCGATAAATCGGTGCCGGCGCTGGCGGTGTTGATCGCCTCGCTGTGCGGTTTTCTGGTGATCCCGCTGGCCGGCTGGCTGTCCGATCGCTTCGGCCGCCGCATCACCTACCGGTGGTTCTGCCTGCTGCTGGTGCTGTACGCCTTCCCAGCGTTCTGGTTGCTCGACAGCCGTGAACCGGCGATCGTCATCTCGGTGATCGTGGTCGGCATGTGCATCGCATCGCTGGGGATCTTCGGCGTGCAGGCGGCCTACGGCGTCGAATTGTTCGGCGTGAAGAACCGCTACTCCAAAATGGCGTTCGCCAAGGAGCTCGGCTCGATCCTCTCCGGCGGCACCGCGCCGCTGATCGCCACCGCGCTGCTGTCCGGTTTCGGTCACTGGTGGCCTGTCGCCTGCTATTTTGTTGTAATGGCGGCCATCGGCTTAATCACCACCTTCTTTGCTCCCGAAACCCGCGGCCGCGATCTCAACCTGCCGCAGGATGCCGCGTAACGAGAAGGCGAACAGGATCCCAATTTGGATAATCACTCCGCGCGACGCGTTACCCGCGCCGACGTGGCCCGCGTAGCGGGCACCTCCGTCGCCGTGGTCAGCTATGTGATCAACAACGGCCCGCGCCCGGTGGCGGAAGCCACCCGGCTGCGCGTGCTGGCGGCGATCGAGCAGACCGGCTACCGGCCTAACGACATCGCGCGGGCATTGGCCTCCGGCAGCACGCAAACCTACGGGCTGGTGGTGCCGGATATTTCCAACCCTTTCTTCGCCACGCTGGCGCGGGCGCTGCAGCAAGAGGCCTTCAGCCGCGGCCGCGTGCTGCTGCTGGGTGACGCCGGCGATGACCGGCAGCGTGAGTATGAGCTGATCAACAACCTGCTGCGCCGCCAGGTCGACGGCCTGCTGTACACCAGCGTCGATCGCCATCCGTGGTTCGAGCTGATCCGCGCCTCCGGCACGCCCTGCGTGATGATAGACACCATCGACAGCCAGGCCGGCGTCTGCGCCATCCGCGTCGACGAGCGCGACGCCGCCTGCCAGGCGACCCGCCATCTGCTGCAGCACGGCTATCGCGACATCGGCATTTTTATCGGCCCGCTGACCATGCTCAACGCGCAGGATCGCCTGAACGGCTGGCGCGATGCGCTGCTGGAGGCGGGCATTGTGCCGCGCGACGAGTGGATTTTCGAGGTGCCCTACACCCGCCAAGGCGGCTACCAGGCCACCCAGTGCCTGGTGCAAGGCCCACGCCCACGCGCCGTTTTCACCTCTAACGAACAGCAGGCGCTCGGCTGCCTGTCGGCGCTGGCAGAGCATGGGTTGCGCGCACCGGACGATCTGGCGCTGATTTGTTTTAACGGCACGCAGCAATCCGAATTCAGCGTGCCGCCGCTCAGCGCGGTCGAGCAGCCGATCGACGCCATGGCCAAGCGGGCCATCGCCATGCTGGCCGCCGGTGCCGCGCCCGCCGAGCTGCATGAATTCGCTTTTCAACTGCGCATCCGCCATTCATGCGGCTGTTAGCGGGTTTTCAGGACACCTTATATGCGTTTAATCATTGATTGCGATCCCGGCAATGGCGTCCCCGGCGCCAACGTCGACGACGGGCTGGCGCTGGCCCTGGCGCTGGCGGCCAAACCGCAGCTGCAGCTGGAGCTGATCAGCATCGTGGCCGGCAACACCCCGCGCGAAGTGGGCTTCGCCGTCGCCACCGATCTGCTGGCGCAGAGCGGCTATCAGGTTCCTGTCGCCCTCGGCGCGGCGCGCGCCCTGAGTGAGCCGCCGGAGCCGTGGCGCGCGCATCTGGACCGCCCGATCGCCGATCCCAAGCTGGCAGCGCTGTGGCGCGACTTGCCCGCGCCCTCACTCGCCAACGCGCCCGCACCGGACGCCGCCATCGCCATCGGCGAGCTGATCTGCCGCCATCCCGGCGAGATCACGCTGGCGGCGATCGGCCCGCTGACCAACGTTGCGCACGCCATGCAGCTTTACCCGCAGATGGCGCAGGCGGTGAAAGAGATCGTAATCATGGGTGGCGTATTCAACGTCGACGGGTACATCAAGGACACCAATTTCGGCCTGGATCCGGAAGCGGCACGGCTGGTGCTGAACAGCGGCGCCGCTATCACGCTGGCGCCGCTGGATGTCACCACCCAGACCATGCTGACCCAGGCGGATCTGGCCGCACTGACGCAGCCGGATACGCCGCTGTGCCGCTATTTGCGCGCCACCACGCAGCCGTGGATCGACTATTCGCGCCATACGCGGCGCCTGCCGGGCTGCTGGATCCATGATGCGCTGGTGATCGCCTGGCTGCTGGAACCGCAGCTGGTCACGACCGAAATGTTCCATGTGGATGTGGCGCTGGAAGGGGCGTTGACGCGCGGCAGCTCACGCCGTTGGCGGCCGGACAGCCTGCGCCTGACGGTCGGCATGCAGGCGCCGCAGGGCAAGCCGGTGCGCGTCATGCAGCAGGTAGACAACGCCCGTCTGTTGGCGTTGATCGGCGCAACGCTGGCCCGCGGATGAAAAAAGGTGCGCCAAGGCGCACCAATCATCGAGCCAGCATCGGCAGCGCCGGGTGTTACCCCTTGCCTTTAACGCTGCTGATAAACGTTTTACGCGCGGTGGTCGAGCCCAGTTTCTCGGCCTCATTCATCAGTTTCAGCGCCTTGTCGATATCGCCCGCCTTCACCGCCTGCTTGATGCCATTATTGAAGTAGCTTTCGGTATCGTTGAGCATCGGCTCCGCCGGTTTCTCCGGCGTCGGTGCCGGCGCCGCCACGGCGGCCGGTGCGGTTGATCCCACCACCACCGGCGCCACGGTCGGCGCAGGCTGCAGCATACCGATCATCACGTTGCCGGTGCCCTGTTCCGCGGTCACCTTGAGCTTCAGCGTGCCGCTCGTCGCGTGGCCGGCGATTGGATCCGGGATATCCGGCACCGCGTTGCCCACGCCCTGCGCATAGGCCTTGGCCGGGTTAGTCAACTGCGTGGTTTTCGCCAAGTCCTGCCGAGTGGTGTACACCAGCAGGTAAATCTGTTTTTGACCAAGCGCCGGCGTCAGTTTCAACGTGCCTTCGAGGCGATCGGAGGACATTGCTCCCGGCGGCTGGTAAGGGAAATAGCTGCTCGGGTAATACGCCGCCGGGCGCAGATGCTCGTCCAGCACCAGCACACTCGGCGCGTACAGCGAATTGTTTTTAGCGAGGCTGCTCAGCGTCACCTCCAGCGAGCCGCGATCGGCCGGCAGCGTATAGGCGGCGATCGCCCCCTGAATCTCGCCCTGATTGAGTTGCGGACTGACGGCGTCGAGCTTCACCTCTTGCGACACCGGCGGTTGCAGCGGCTGCCACGGCAGGCTTTGCAGCGTGGCGGCGCTGATGGCCGGGGCGACGGAAACGTTAGCCGGCGTCTCGGCGTTGGCCGCCAGAGGCGCGCCGACGGTCAGCGCCAGCGACAGGCAGAGTGACAGCAGATTCTTTTTCATCGTTATATCCTCTTTCAGCGCCGCGGCGGATCAGGCAAGAGATCCGGCCGCGGCGAATGCGGTTGGGGGAGAGCCGGCGGCCCTCCCCGTCCTGTCGTCGTTACCACCAAATTTCCATCTGGGCGCCGAAGGTGACTTCGTCATCCTTGCCGCGGCTGAAGGTATGCATGCTGGTGTCGTTGTAAGCGGTGCCAGCGTTATACCCGGTGTCATCGCCGGTGGCGTAGCCCCACTTCTCATCCCACTTGGCGTAGGTGGCGAACAGGCGGATGGCCGGACGCGACCAAATGCTGTTGCCCGCCTGCCATTGCTGCGCCAGGGTCACTTTATACTGGCCGTTGCGATCGCCGGTGCGCTGAGATTTGACGTTGTCATAGCCCGCCTCCAGCAAGGTGCTCATGATCGGCGTCCATTTGTACATCGGGCGTACGCCCACGGTGTACCAGGTGGTGCCGTTGTTGTTGTCGCGGTCGATGTCCTGGAACATGGCGACGTACATCAGTGCCCACTGATCGTTGAAGTCGATGGCACCGTGATCCAACACGCGGATCATCTTGCCGTTGTTATCAATGGTGGCGCCTTCGTTGCGGCCGTTGTTCTGCGAGGTCATCGAGTCGGTGGCGTACTGCAGCACGAACTTGTTGTAACCGTTCAGGATACTCTGCGTGTGTTCGGCGGTGAACATCCAGCCGTCTTTGCTGGCGCCGTCGGCCAGGCGGTAGTTATCCTGCGCATTGGCGCGGCCGTAGTCCACGCCCAGCTCCAGGGTGCCGCCCGGGTTCAGCTCCAGCCCGGCCAAGCGCACGTCGAAGGTGTCGTTGACGGTTGGACGCTGTTTCCATTCGTTATCCAGGTAGCCGTAAGAGCCGCCGGACTCCGAGTTGCGGGTCACGGCAGCGGACAGCTTGCCGAAGCCCAGATCGATGTTTTCCAGACCGGCGCCCGGGCCGGAGATATCCCAGTAGTAGAAGTCGATCATGTGAACGTCATGACGCTGATAGAAGCGCTTACCGGCCCACAGCGTGGAGCCCGGCAGCCACTCGATCAGGTTTTTACCCTGCACGTTGACTTCGCGGAAGCCCGGGGTCACATCTTCCCAGTCGGAACGCTGCGAGACCGAATAGGCCAGGTTAGTGTCGAAATAGAAGCTCTTGTCGCCTTCTTTCCACACTTCCTGCCCCAGTTTCAGTTCGGCGTAGGTTTCGCATTCGTTGCCGAGACGGTATTTACTCGCGGCGCCGGTGGCCTTGAAGCACTGTTGCTCACCGCCGCTGCCGGTCCAGCCGATGCCGGAACGGGCATAACCGTGGAAATCCACGGCCAGCGCCTGAGTAGAGAGAACACCGGCGGCGACAGCCAGTGCCAGAGGAAGTTTGCGCAGAGTAGTCATCATTATTCTCCTGTTATACCGACTTTGATGCTTTAAACGCCCGGCTCCTGGTGCAGCCGTTTACATGCCGTACCGTCTTCACGGAACAGGTGGCAGCGGTGAGGCGGCAGGCCGATGGCGAATGTGGCACCTTCTTCTACCAGCACCACGTCATTCTGGCGGTACACCAGGTTTTGACGGATGGCCGGGATTTGGATGTGGATTTGCGTCTCGTTGCCGAGCTGCTCCACCACCTGTACGTCGCCGGTAAGCCGCACTTCTGAGGCTTCGCCGGGCAGCAGATGTTCAGGGCGAATGCCCAGTGACAGGTTGGCGCCGGGTTGAACGCCCGCGCCTTCCACCGGCAGCCAAACCAGCTGGCGGTTGGGCAGTTCGACCTGCACCTGTTGCGGCTCCGCCGCGGTCACCTTGACCGGCAGGAAGTTCATCTTCGGCGAGCCGATAAACCCGGCGACGAAGCGGTTGGCCGGGTAGTGATACAGTTCCAGCGGCTTGCCGACCTGCGCCACGCGACCGGCGTCGAGCACCACGATCTTGTCGGCCAGCGTCATCGCTTCGACCTGATCGTGGGTGACGTAAATCATGGTGCGCTGCAGGCGCTTGTGCAGACGGGAGATCTCGATGCGCATCTGCACCCGCAGCGCGGCGTCGAGGTTGGACAGCGGTTCGTCAAGCAGGAATACGTCCGGCTCGGCCACCAGCGTGCGGCCGATCGCCACGCGCTGACGCTGCCCGCCGGACAGCGCCTTCGGCCGCCGGTCGAGCAGGTGCGCCAGTTGCAGCACCTCGGAGACCTGGTTCACCCGTTGATTGATTTCCGCTTTCTTGGCGCCGGCCAGCTTCAGGCCGAACGACATGTTGTCCGCCACCGACAGGTGCGGATACAGCGCATAGGATTGGAACACCATGCCGATGCCGCGCTCGGAAGGCGGCACCTCATTCATACGTTTCTCGCCGATCAGCAGCTCGCCGGAGGTGATGTCCTCCAGCCCGGCGATCATGCGCAGCAGCGTCGATTTACCGCAGCCCGAAGGCCCGACAAACACCACAAACTCGCCGTCTTCGATGGTCAGATTGACGTCTTTGGAAATCACGGCCTCACCGAAGGCCTTATAAACGCTGCGCAGTGTCACGCTAGCCATGCGTTACTCCCCTGCTTTCGCAGTTAACATGTCGTGTGAAAATGGCGGAGGCAAAGCCCGCCAAAAACCATTGATGACCCTCTTGCTGCGCGCCGTGCTGCCATGCCAACGGCAAGGTCGCCTCAGACGGCGCGGCCGCCTGAGTATAAGGCTGCAGGTTTATCAGCGCTTCAAGGCATTGATCCTGATGGGTAATAAGTAAGCGCACCACGCCATCGCGCTGGCTGACTTCGTTCAGTTCGCCGTGCTGGATGAGCGGCGAACGACGCAGGGCCAACAGCGCCTGGCAGTAACGTAAGGTGGAGTGGCTGTCGTGCTGTTGGCGGCTGATGGCCAATGCGCGGTGTTCGATCGCCACCTGTTGATACCAGCTGATTTCGCCGGCGGTGACCTGTTCGGGGGCTTCGTGCCACGGCATCGGCGTTTGCGCGCCGCGCGGATCTTGCAGGCCGGCGGCATGCGGCAGCCCCAGCTCCTCGCCCTGATACAGGCAGATTGGCGCCGGTAGCATCGCCAGCAGCGTCAGAAAGGCGGCGGCGGAACGCAGGTCGCCCTGCCCCCAGCGGCTGACCACCCGGGGCTGATCGGCGTCCCCGGTGCTCCACAGGCTGTCCGCCAACGTGGTACGACGGGCGTGCAGCACCGCCACCAGCTTCTCCGCGCTGAACGGCATCACGTCCAGCGCCAGCGCACCGTGGGCGAACCGCCGCGGCGCGACGGCATTGCGAACGCGATTGGCTTCATCGCCGTACCACAGCGTCAGCCCTTCGCCCGTCACCGTCGCCTCGGCCCCCGGCGCCAGCGTCTGCGGCAGCAACAGGCCGTCGATCGACAGCGCTTTCAGATACGGCAGCGCCGCCAGCATGCCGTGCGCGTCGCCCACGCCGTCCCCGTTTCCGTCACGGAAACTGGCCGGATGGATCCGGTACAGGGTGGGCTGAGTAGCGATAGGCGTTGACGACATAAATCCGGTATCCCTGCTGCGCGTAGCGTTGAAAATCAATGGGCCGATAGTGCGGG
Organism: Serratia bockelmannii; assembly: GCF_008011855.1. Lineage (GTDB taxonomy): Bacteria > Pseudomonadota > Gammaproteobacteria > Enterobacterales > Enterobacteriaceae > Serratia > Serratia bockelmannii. Next base: position 43,130 of record NZ_VOUX01000025.1, on the reverse strand, counting down.
AGTCGCCGGAAAGGGTAATCATCCGTAACAAGATTTTTCATGGGGGAGGAGGCGGGAGGATGAGAGAACGATCGCGGCGATGAGAAGTTCCGCGCTTAAGGCAATTCTGTGATCCGGCTGGCAAAAATCGCCCCCCTATTTTGTGCCTGACGCCACAGAATAGAGCGCAACGTTAACTGGATCACACTCCTCATCTCAGGGGCGTAGAGGGGGGGAGGATGAGAATATGTCGCGTTGTGACCCACTATTACCGCGAAACGTCTCTCCTTGATTTATGTGCCCACAAAAAGAAGGACTGGATTATGACTCGCAGCATTACCCTCGCCCGCACGCTGGCGCTCTCGGCACTGGCCACCCTGGTGCTCTCTTCTTCCGCCTTCGCCAAGATCGAGGAAGGCAAACTGGTTATCTGGATCAACGGCGACAAGGGCTATAACGGCCTGGCCGAAGTCGGCAAGAAATTCGAAAAAGACACCGGCATCAAAGTCACCGTCGAGCACCCGGACAAGCTGGAAGAGAAATACCCGCAGGTGGCCGCCACCGGTGACGGCCCTGACATCATCTTCTGGGCCCACGACCGCTTCGGCGGCTATGCGCAGTCCGGCCTGTTGGCCGAAATCCACCCGTCCAAAGCCTTCCAGGACAAGCTGTTCCCGTTCACCTGGGACGCCGTGCGCTATGACGGCAAGCTGATCGGCTACCCGATCGCCGTCGAGGCGCTGTCGCTGATTTATAACAAAGACCTGGTCAAACAGCCGCCGAAGACCTGGGAAGAAATCCCGGCGCTGGACAAACAGCTGCGCGCCAACGGCAAGAGCGCCATCATGTGGAACCTGCAGGAACCCTACTTCACCTGGCCTATCATCGCCGCCGACGGCGGTTATGCCTTCAAGTATGAAAACGGCAAATACAACATCAAGGATGTCGGCGTCGCCAATGCCGGTTCGCAGGCCGGTCTGCAGTTCATCGTCGATCTGGTGAAAAACAAACACATCAACGCCGATACCGACTACTCGATCGCCGAAGCCGCGTTCAACAAAGGCCAGACCGCGATGACCATCAACGGGCCGTGGGCCTGGAACAACATCGAGCAGAGCAAAATCAACTACGGCGTGACGCTGTTGCCGACCTTCAAAGGCAAGCCGTCCAAGCCGTTCGTCGGCGTGCTGACTGCCGGCATCAACGCCGCCAGCCCGAATAAAGAGCTGGCGACCGAGTTCCTCGAGAACTACCTGTTGACCAACGAAGGGCTGGCGGACGTCAACAAAGACAAGCCGCTGGGCGCGGTGGCGCTGAAGTCCTACCAGGAAGCGCTGGCCAAAGATCCGAAGATCGCCGCCACCATGCAGAACTCGCAAAACGGGGAAATCATGCCGAACATCCCGCAGATGAGCGCCTTCTGGTACGCCGAACGCAGCGCGGTGATCAACGCCGTCAGCGGCCGTCAGACGGTGAAAGCCGCGCTGGACGACGTGCAGACCCGTATCACCAAGTAACGACGTCGTGCGGGGTGCCACGGTGCCCCGCCGTTGCTTCACAGAAAGGAACGCCCTATGCAATTCGCTCACGCCGGGACGCCCGCGCGTAAAAAATCGAAGTGGTGGCAAAGCGACGCGCTGAAATGGCTGGTGGTCGGCCTGTTCAGCCTGGTGACCTGCTACCTGATTGTGTTGATGTATGCACAGGGTGAATACCTGTTCGCCATCCTGACGCTGATCCTGGTCAGCGCCGGGCTTTACGTCTTCGCCAACCGCCGCGCCTACGCCTGGCGCTATGTGTATCCCGGCGTCGCCGGCATGGGGCTGTTCGTCCTGTTCCCGCTGATTTGCACCATCGCCATCGCTTTCACCAACTACAGCAGCACCAACCAGCTGACTTTTGAACGCGCGCAATCGGTGCTGATGCAGCGCCAGTTCCAGAGCGGCCAAACCTTTACCTTTGGCCTCTACCCGGCGGAAAACCAGCAGTGGCGCCTGCAGCTGACGCCACCGGACAGTGAACAGCCGCTGATCTCCGAGCCTTTCCGCCTCGACGCCGCCGCGCCGCAAACCCTGAAACTGACGGCGCAGAACGCCGCGCCGCAGGGCGAACGCGCCACGCTGCGGGTGATTACCCAGAACCGGCAGGCGCTGAGCCAGCTGGTGGCGCAACTGCCCGACGGCGGGGAATTGCGCATGAGCTCCCTGCGCCAGTTCTCCGGCACCCGCCCGCTGTATGCGCTGGACAAAGACGGCAGCACGCTGACCAACAACCAGACCCAGGTACGCTACCGGCCAAACGGCGACACCGGCTTCTATCAGGCGATCAACGCCGACGGCGGCTGGGCGCAGGAAACCCTGAGCCCGGGTTATACCGTCACCACCGGCTGGAAAAACTTCCTGCGGGTGCTGCAGGACGAGGGCATTAAGAAACCGTTCGTGTCGATCTTCATCTGGACCATCGTGTTCTCGGTGATGACGGTGATCCTCACCGTGGCGGTCGGCATGGTGCTGGCCTGCGTGGTGCAGTGGGAGGCGCTGAAAGGCAAGGCGATCTACCGCGTGCTGCTGATCCTGCCCTATGCGGTGCCGTCATTCATCTCGATCCTGATCTTCAAAGGCTTGTTCAACCAAAGCTTCGGCGAGATCAACATGATGCTCAGCCATCTATTCGGCATCAAACCGGCCTGGTTCAGCGATCCGCTCACCGCCAAGAGCATGATCCTGATCGTCAACACCTGGCTCGGCTACCCCTACATGATGATCCTGTGCATGGGGCTGCTGAAGGCGATCCCGGACGATCTGTACGAAGCCTCGGCGATGGACGGCGCCAACCCGTGGCAAAACTTCTTCCGCATCACCTTACCGCTGCTGATCAAGCCGCTGACGCCGCTGATGATCGCCAGCTTCGCCTTCAACTTTAACAACTTCGTGCTGATCCAGCTGCTGACCAACGGCGGCCCGGACATGATCGGCACCACCACGCCGGCCGGCTATACCGATCTGCTGGTCAGCTACACCTACCGCATCGCCTTCGAAGGCGGCGGCGGGCAAGACTTCGGGCTGGCGGCCGCCATCGCCACGCTGATCTTCCTGTTGGTGGGCGCGCTGGCGATCCTGAATTTGAAAGCCAGCAAGATGAACTTCGATTAGGGAGAATAACGATGGCCATGGTTCAACCCAAGTCCCAGCGCCTGCGCCTGTGGATCACCCATATTTTGATGCTGTGCTTTATCGCCCTGATCATGTTCCCGCTGCTGATGGTGGTCGCCATCTCGCTGCGCGCCGGCAACTTCGCCACCGGCAGCCTGATACCGGAAACCCTCTCCTGGGATCACTGGCGGCTGGCGCTCGGCTTCAGCGTCACCCACGCCGACGGCAGCGTGACGCCGCCGCCGTTCCCGGTGCTGCTGTGGCTGTGGAACTCCATCAAGATCGCGGCGATCACCGCCATCGGCATCGTGACGCTGTCCACCACCTGTGCCTACGCCTTCGCCCGCATGCGTTTTCGCGGCAAGAGCACGTTGCTGAAAAGCATGCTGATCTTCCAGATGTTCCCGGCAGTGTTGTCGCTGGTGGCGCTGTACGCCCTGTTCGATCGCCTGGGCCAGTACATTCCGTTTATCGGCCTGAACACCCACGGTGGCGTGATCTTCGCCTACATGGGCGGCATCGCGCTGCACGTCTGGACCATCAAGGGCTATTTCGAAACCATCGACAACTCGCTGGAAGAAGCGGCAGCGCTGGACGGCGCCACGCCGTGGCAGGCCTTCCGTCTGGTGCTGCTGCCGCTGTCGGTACCGATTCTGGCGGTGGTGTTCATTCTGTCGTTTATCGCCGCCATCACCGAAGTGCCGGTCGCGTCGCTGCTGCTGCGCGATGTGAACAGCTACACGCTGGCGGTGGGGATGCAGCAATATCTCAACCCGCAGAACTATCTGTGGGGCGACTTCGCCGCCGCCGCGGTGCTGTCGGCGATACCGATTACCGCCGTGTTCCTGCTGGCGCAGCGTTGGCTGGTGGGCGGCCTGACGGCCGGCGGCGTGAAGGGGTAATTTGTGCCACTGCAGTGCGTTTGATGTTTTTCCTTATCTTTTACCCTATGGATTTCAAGTTACAGCTAGGCGACCAGCTCGCTAAGCCCAGGCGCTTACTTCAGTAAGTAACTGGGGTTAGCGAGTGCAGTCAACAACGCTGTCGCTTGAAAGACGACGGGTAATTATATCCTGTGTCTTTGGCGGCCTTTGGCCGCCATTTTTATCGCTACTCCCGTTTCAGCCGGTCGGTATTGGCCAGATAGAGCGTCACCACCAGCACCAATATCGCCGCGGCGTAGATCAGGGTATCGATGGGGTTTTTGTGGTCCACGATAATCAAACGAATAATCGCGGTAATGCCAATGTAAATAAAATAGCGCAACGGGAAATGATAACCCGACTCAAAATACTTGACGATCAAGGCGATAAATTCAAAGTACAGGAAATAAATCACGATACCTTCAATCAACAGGTAAGAAGACGACTCTTCGCTGTTGATAAATAACACCTTCGCCAGATGGATGGTTTCCTTGACCAGAAACACCACCAGAATTGCCGCCAGCAGCAACAAGCCCACGTTCAGCACTCGCTGCAGTCCTTTCGCTATCATTATCGAACGCGACGTTTTTGCCATAAAACCTCTCTCTGAATACCGCTTATATGATTCAACCGTGCCAATATAGGCATTGTCTTAAAAATTATGCCCCGCGCGAAAGCACTTTAAACCCCATTTAATTCATAAAGTTATAATAAGATGTTTCTGGCTTATAGATTTGTAGCAAATCGAAATGTCAACTATCATGGGTCACAGAGATCTTTACATAAAACCAATAACCTCGAATTAACAAGGGAATTCTTTATGCGCGCTAAACTTAACGGACTGGTCGCTGCGGGCCTGTTTACCTGTGCATTGTCCGGCCACGCCGCCGGCCTGGTAGCCCCTGACAACGATCTGCGTAACGATCTCGCCTGGTTGTCTGACCGCGGCGTTATCAACGTCAGCCTGTCCACCTGGCCGCTGAGTCAAGAAGAGATCAGTTCCGTTATCGCGCAGGCCAAGCCGGTGACCAACACCGAGAAAAACGTCATTGACCGCGTACAACGTCGTGTCGATGCCCTGAAAGCCAACATCCGCGTCAGCGGTTACGCGTCGACCGATAAACCCGGCACCCCGCAGGGCTTCGGCCAAAACGAGTACGCCGACGATCGCCTGACCATCGGCGCCGGCGCCAACGGCGAGTTCTGGGACGTGCGTCTGCAGGGCTCGGTGGAAGGCGATCAGCGCGTCAGCGACGGTTCCAAATTCAATATGAACGGCTCCTACGGCGCGGTGAAAATCTGGAATCAGTGGCTCTCCTTCGGCGAGGTTTCCCAGTGGTGGGGACCGGGCTACGACGGCAGCCTGATCCGCTCCGACGCCGCGCGCCCGGTGGCCGGCTTTATGCTGCAGCGCGCCGACCAATCACCGTTTGAAACCCCGTGGCTGTCGTGGATCGGCCGCTGGCAATATCAATTGTCCGCCGGCCAGCTGTCGCAGTACAGTTCTGTACCGCACACCAAACTGATCGGCGGCCGTTTCACCATGATGCCGACCGACTTTCTGGAGTTGGGTGCTTCACGCATCATGATGTGGGGTGGTGAAGGTCGTCCGCAGTCATGGAGCTCGTTCTGGGATGGATTTACCGGCAAAGATAACGATGATTCAGGTAAAGGCAACGATCCGGGCAACCAGCTCGCCGGTTTCGACTTCAAGCTGAAAATGCAGCCGCTGATCGGCCTGCCGGTTAGCCTGTACGGTCAGTTGGTGGGTGAAGATGAGGCGGGCTATCTGCCGTCGCAAAATACCTATCTGCTCGGTCTGGAAGGCCACCCGGAATGGGGCCCGACCACCATCAACTGGTATATCGAAGGGTCAGACACCCGTTCGGATATGAGCCGTAAAAACTATGTCTACACTCACTACACTTACAAAGGCGGCTACTACCAACAGGGTTACCCGCTGGGGCATGCGATGGGCGGCGACGGCCAGATGTTGTCCGGCCGCGTCGAGCTAGTGCTGGACGACAGCCAGCGTTGGAGCACCCGCGTAGTTTACGCCAAGGTGAACCCGCTGAGCCAAAGCATTAACCAGGCCTTCCCGAAATCCGATACGCTGAAGGGCATTCAGGTCGGCTGGGGTTACACCTTCCCGTCTCAGGTTAAGTTTGATACCAGCCTGTGGTACACCGACAACGATCACAGCACCGCCGATGACGTGGGCGCGGGCGTCAGCTTCGAAGTGCCAATCAATCTGTAACTTTCGCAGACGTAAAAAAACCCGCCGCGGCGGGTTTTTTATTGGCTTCAGCTCAGGCGCTTAGCGCCATTCCTTGAAGCGGTTGATCAGCGCATTGGTCGAGCTGTCGTGACTGCTGATTTTCTCGCTGCCCGCCAGCTCCGGCAGGATGCGGTTAGCCAGCTGTTTGCCCAGCTCCACGCCCCACTGATCGAAGGTGAAGATGTTCAGGATCGCGCCCTGAGTAAAGATCTTGTGCTCGTACAGCGCGATCAGGCTGCCCAGGCTGAACGGGGTGATTTCACGCAGCAGGATCGAGTTGGTCGGACGGTTGCCTTCAAACACTTTGAACGGCGCCACGTGTTTAACCTGCTCAGGGGTTTTACCCTGCGCCGCGAACTCCGCCTCCACCACTTCCAGCGACTTGCCGAACGCCAGGGCCTCGGTCTGCGCGAAGAAGTTGGACAGCAGTTTGGCGTGGTGATCGCCCAGCGGGTTATGGCTGATGGCCGGCGCGATGAAATCGCACGGCACCAGCTTGGTGCCCTGGTGGATCAACTGGTAGAACGCATGCTGGCCGTTGGTGCCCGGCTCGCCCCAGATGATAGGGCCGGTCTGGTAATCCACCGGATTGCCGTTGCGGTCGACGTACTTGCCGTTGGATTCCATGTTGCCCTGCTGGAAGTAAGCGGCAAAACGGTGCATGTACTGATCGTACGGCAGAATGGCTTCGGTTTCGGCGCCGAAGAAGTTGTTGTACCAAATACCGATCAGCGCCAGCAGCACCGGCAGGTTTTTCTCCGCCGGCGTTTCGGCGAAGTGCTTATCCATGGCGTGCGCGCCGCTCAGCAGCTGCTCGAAGTTGTCGTAACCGATGGACAGCGCAATCGACAGACCGATCGCCGACCACAGGGAGTAACGGCCCCCTACCCAGTCCCAGAACTCGAACATGTTGTCGGTATCGATGCCGAACTCGGCCACCGCTTTGCCGTTGGTGGACAACGCAGCGAAGTGCTTGGCCACGTGCTGTTGATCGGCGGCGCTGCTCAGGAACCAGTCGCGCGCGCTGTGGGCGTTGGTCATGGTTTCCTGAGTAGTGAAGGTTTTGGACGCCACCAGGAACAGCGTAGTTTCCGGATTCAGCGGCTGCAGCGTTTCGGCGATGTGGGTACCGTCAACGTTGGAGACGAAGTGCATGTTCAGGTGGTTTTTATACGGGCGCAGCGCTTCGGTCACCATGTAAGGGCCGAGATCCGAACCGCCGATGCCGATGTTCACCACGTCGGTAATCGGCTTGCCGGTGTAGCCTTTCCACTCGCCGCCGATGACGCGCGCGCAGAACTGTTTGATCTTGGCCAGCACCGCGTTCACTTCCGGCATCACGTCTTTGCCGTCGACCAGGATCGGGCTGTTGCTGCGGTTGCGCAGGGCAATATGCAGCACCGCGCGATCTTCGGTGCGGTTGATCTTTTCACCGGCGAACATCGATTTGATGGCGCCTTGCAGATCGGTTTCTTTCGCCAGCGCCTGCAGCTTCTCCAGGGTTTCCTGCGTGATGCGATTCTTGGAATAGTCCACCAACATTTGATCGTTGAAGGTCGCGGAGAACCGGGAGAAACGATCGCTGTCCTCGGCGAACAGGTCGGCGATCCGTACGTCTTTCATCTGTGCATAATGTTGCTGCAGGGCTTGCCAAGCAGCGGTTTGACTAGGATTGATATTTTTCATAGCAACACTCTTAGGCTTGAGAATAAAAATGACGCGTTTGTCCGATTGTAGCCTGTTCGACTGTGATTATGATCGCTTTTCTTGCGATAGGCGCTAACTGTCAACGCATTGCCGCCTCGTTTCAGCTTTCACTCTATACTTTTGGCTAACGGCCTGTTATCGGGGTTGCCGAATTGTCATCAGGCTGTGTCATCGTTACTTATTTCGTCATTTGAAAGGGATCTCGCTTATGGAATTATCCGCCCCGCTTATGTTGGTGCTTATCGGCCTGGCGTCGCTGCTGGCGCAGTGGCTGGCCTGGCTGCTGCGTCTGCCGGCAATTTTGCCGCTGCTGCTGTTCGGCATCGTGCTCGGCCCGACGGTGCATCTGGTGCAGCCGGATCTGCTGTTCGGCGATCTGCTGTTTCCACTGGTGTCGCTGTCGGTGGCGATCATCCTGTTCGAGGGGGCGCTGACGCTGCGCTTCGAGGAGATACGCGGCCTCGGCGGCGTGGTGCGTAATCTGGTCACCGTCGGCATGCTGGTCACCTTTCTGGTCATCAGCCTCGCCAGCTGGTGGTTGCTGGATTTCCCGCCGGAGCTTGCGGCGCTGATCGGCGCGGTGACGGTGGTGACCGGGCCGACGGTGATCGCTCCGCTGATGCGCGTGGTGCGACCGAACGCCAACATTAACCAGGTGTTGCGCTGGGAAGGGATCGTCATCGATCCGGTTGGCGCCATCTTCACCCTGCTGGTGTTCGAGTTCATCGTACTGAAGCAGAATGCGGAGTCCTATACCCACCTGTTTTGGACGCTAGGCGTGACTGCCGCCGTCGGCCTTATCGCCGGCGCGCTGTTCGGCTACCTGCTCGGCCTGGCGCTGCGCCGCGTCTGGCTGCCACGCTACCTGCAGAACCTGGCGGTGCTGGCGATCATGCTGACCGCCTTCGGCGTTTCCAACGCCATCGCCGACGAATCCGGCCTGTTGACCGTCACGGTGATGGGCATCTGGCTGGCCAACATGCGCGACGTCGATACCAGCGATATTCTGGCGTTCAAAGAAGAACTGTCGGCGATCCTGATCTCGGCGCTGTTCATCATTCTGGCGGCGCGGCTCGACATCCAGGCGCTGTGGAACATGGGCTGGCCGCTACTCCTGCTGCTGCTGGCGGTGCAGTTTATCGCCCGGCCGCTGTGCATCGCGGTATCGACCTGGCGCTCTTCCCTGCACTGGCGCGATCGGCTGCTGCTGTGCTGGATCGCCCCTCGCGGCATCGTCGCCGCGGCGGTCAGCTCGCTGTTCGCGCTGACGCTGCAGCGCAGCGGCTATCAGGGCGCCGACCGGCTGGTGACCGTGGTGTTCGCCATCATCATCGGCACCGTGGTGCTGCAAAGCCTGACCAGCGGCATGATGGCGCGCTGGCTGCGGGTGCAGCAGCAAAAGCCGCGCGGCGTGCTGATCGTCGGCGCCAACAGCGTGGCGCGCATGCTGGCGCAGGCGCTGATCAAGCTGAACGTGCCGGTGATCGTCACCGACAGCAGCTGGGAATACTACCGTCAGGCGCGTATGGACGGCATTCCGGCCTACTATGGCCACGCCTACTCCGAACACGCCGAGAACTACCTCGATCTGAGCAATATCGCCCAGGTGTTGGCGCTGTCGCCCAATCGCCACCAGAACGCGCTGGCGGTCTACCACTTCGGCCATCTCTTCGGCGAGGATCACGTGTTTGCCATCCGTTCGGGGGCGCCGCTGAAAGGGCGCGGTGCCAGCGCGGAAAGTTCGCGTTTCCGCCGGCATGAAATTTTATTTAATCAGGAAGCCACCTACGGCCGCCTGAGCAGCCTGCTCGCCAGGGGAGCCACCATCAAAGCAACCAAATTGAATGAAAATTTCGGTTGGCTGGAGTATTTGGAGAAACATCAGGGCGTTATCCCGTTATTCAGCCAAAAGGAGGACGGTTCTCTGCACCCGATTGGCGCCGGTTCCACGCCCACGATGCCCTGTACGCTTATCGCGCTGGTACAAGATGAAAATCCCTCACCGTCTGTACGTTGACAGAATGGCGATAACCGGCTATTCCTAACAGCCTACTTGCGCACCCGGTGCGCAAGCCAGAAGAGGCGCGTCGCCCAGGTAGAGTGTCAGAGGAGCCGTTTCTCCGTTGACGGCACCCGAGGGGGAGCGACGCCGAGGTACGATAATGGCCGGCCATTATCGTATCGACTACAGGGGCTGAATCCCCTGGGTTGTCACCAGGGGATCGCCACAGGGCGATCGACAAGGTGGGGCGCTTCTGGGTGTATCGTAGCCTGACCTCTACGCCTGCCCCCTGTTTACCGCTCTCCCCTTGTGCCAAGGCTATGGAATTACAGTGCCCCCAAACGGGCATCCCTGACACGAGGTTTCTACATGAACCAAGCAGTACCCCAGAATTCCACCGTGGTAGCCAAGTTCGGCGGCACCAGCGTCGCCGACTTTGAAGCCATGAACCGCAGCGCCGACGTCGTGCTGGCCAACCCGCAGGTCCGCCTGGTGGTGTTGTCCGCCTCGGCGGGCGTCACCAACCTGTTGGTCGCCCTGGCCGAAGGCTGCGAGGCCGACAAGCGCAACTACCAGCTTGATGAAATTCGTCGCATCCAGTGCGCCATCCTCGATCGCCTCGCGGCGCCTGCGGTGATCCGCGACGAGATAGACCGCCTGCTGGAAAACATCGCCATGCTGTCGGAGGCCGCGTCGCTGGCCACCTCGACGGCGTTGACCGACGAGCTGGTCAGCCATGGGGAGCTGATGTCCACCCTGCTGTTCGTGGAAATCCTGCGCGCCCGCAACGTGCAGGCCGAATGGTTCGACGTGCGTAAAGTGATGCGCACCGACGATCACTTTGGCCGCGCCGTGCCGGACAGCGCCGCGCTCAGCGAACTGGCCCGATCGCAGTTGCAGCCACGCCTGCAGGAAGCGCTGGTGGTCACCCAGGGCTTTATCGGCAGCGAGCCGAAAGGCCGCACTACCACGCTCGGCCGCGGCGGCAGCGACTATACCGCCGCGCTGCTCGGCGAGGCGCTCGGCGCTGGCCGGGTAGATATCTGGACCGACGTGCCGGGCATCTACACCACCGATCCGCGGGTGGTACCGGCGGCCAAGCGCATCGACAAAATCGGTTTCGAAGAGGCGGCGGAAATGGCCACCTTCGGCGCCAAAGTGCTGCATCCGGCCACCCTGCTGCCGGCGGTGCGCAGCGACATTCCGGTGTTCGTCGGCTCCAGCAAGGATCCGGCGGCCGGCGGCACGCTGGTGTGCAACACCACCGAGAATCCGCCGCTGTTCCGCGCACTGGCGCTGCGCCGCAAGCAAACGCTGCTGACGCTGCACAGCCTGAACATGTTGCACGCGCGCGGCTTCCTGGCCGAGGTGTTCAACATTCTGGCGCGCCACAACATCTCCGTCGATCTGATCACCACTTCGGAAGTCAGCATCGCGCTGACCATGGACACCACCGGCGCCACCTCCGTCGGCGGCAGCCTGCTGACCACCTCACTGCTGACCGAACTGTCGTCGCTGTGCCGGGTGGAAGTGGAAGAAAACCTGGCGCTGGTGGCGATCATCGGTAACCAGCTGTCGCGCGCCTGCGGCGTGGGCAAAGAGGTGTTCGGCGTGCTCGATCCGTTCAATATCCGCCTGATCTGCTACGGTGCCAGCAGCTATAACCTGTGCTTCCTGGTGCCGGGCGAAGAAGCCGAACAGGTGGTGCGTACCCTGCATCACAACCTGTTCGAATAAGTCATTATCCCTGATTGCGGGCGCAGCATGCTGCGCCCCTGCGTCTAAAAAATCCGTTCAAAACCTGCAGGGGTTCAGCCTGTTGAACCCGCAAAAAACACAACCACACCCATCGTTCTCAATCTGGCTAAGGAAAACCTGCATGTTGGCTCTACTCACGCGTTTATTCCCCCTGTGGGCGATACTGCTGTCCGTCGCCGCCTATTACACGCCGACCACCTTTACCGGCATCGGCCCCTACGTCAGCCCGCTGCTGATGCTGATCATGTTCGCCATGGGCGTCACGCTGCGACTGGACGACTTCAAACGCGTGCTGGCGCGCCCCGGCCCGGTGGCGGCAGGCATCTTCCTGCACTATCTGATCATGCCGCTGGCGGCCTGGATCCTGGCGATGCTGTTCCGCATGCCGCCGGATCTGTCCGCCGGCATGGTGCTGGTGGGCAGCGTGGCCAGCGGCACCGCCTCCAACGTGATGATCTATCTGGCCAAGGGCGACGTGGCGCTGTCGGTAACCATCTCGGCGGTCTCAACGCTGGTGGGGGTGTTCGCCACGCCGCTGCTGACCCGTCTGTACGTCGACGCCGAAATCAGCGTCGATATCATGGGCATGCTGTTGAGCATTCTGCAGATCGTGGTGATCCCGATCGGCCTGGGTCTGATCGTCCACCATACCCTGACCAAAACGGTGAAGCGCATCGAGCCGCTGCTGCCGGCGCTGTCGATGGTGTGCATTCTGGCGATCATCAGCGCGGTGGTGGCGGGCAGCCAAAGCCATATCGCCTCGGTCGGTCTGGTGGTGATCGTCGCGGTGATCCTGCACAACGGCATCGGTCTGCTGAGCGGCTACTGGGGCGGCAAACTGTTCGGCTTCGACGAGTCCACCTGCCGCACGCTGGCGATCGAAGTCGGGATGCAGAACTCCGGGCTGGCAGCCACGTTGAGCAAAATCTACTTCTCGCCGCTGGCCGCGCTGCCGGGCGCACTGTTCTCGGTCTGGCACAACCTCTCCGGTTCACTGCTGGCAGGGTATTGGTCCGGCCGCCCTATCAAGAAAAAATAAACCGCCTGTCGGGACGCAAACAATTGCGTCCCGTTTCTTCCCTGCGAAATTTCGTATTTCCCACTGGTCGGATTGTCATAATTCCCCCCATCCCCTATCATCCGTGAAAAATAAAAATTCAGATTCTTCCTATCCATGCCGATAATGTTGGCAAGAGGAAGAGACGTTCTACTTTTTTTAATTAATTAAGTCGCCAGGGTTGCCCGCCAAAAAAGAAGCAGCCTAATTATTATTTAGATATATACCCACCGTCTTATTTGCTGCGGCAAATCAAGATACCTCGCAATGTGCATGTCGCTCATTATTTCGGGCCGGCCCTCGGCCGCCCGTGGTTAACCTCATGGATTGGGCTGGCTGCCCCGGCGGCCTCTCATAATGGATTACAATGATAAAAAAAATCACCGCCTTGACGCTGTTGGTCAGCACGGCCCTTTCCGCCGAAACCCTGCCGGATGCCCACATGATGCGGGATATGTCGATGGGCGAGTCGCGCCGCGCGCTGCAAGACAGCACGCGTGAAGTCAACCAGTTGATTGAGCAACGCCGTTACCAGCAGCTGAAGCAGCAACGCCTGCTGGCGGAGCCGGAGCCGACCGCGCCCGCCCTGCCGCAGTCCGCGCAGTGCCTGCCGATCGCCGGCGTTTATCTACAGGGCATCACCCTGCTCTCGCCGAGCGATTTATCCGCCCTGAGCGCGTTGCCGGAACAGTGCATCAGCAGCAACGATATCAATCGCCTGACCCGTGAATTAACGCGTCTTTATGTGAAAAAGGGCTATATCACCGCGCGCGTGCAAATTGTTCGCCCTAATTCACAAGGAGAATTGGGGTTAAGCGTCACCGAAGGATTTATCGAGAAAATAGAAGGCGGCGATCGCTGGGTCAACAGCCGTTTATTATTTCCGGGGCTGGAAGGCAAGCCGTTGAAATTAACCGATCTCGACCAGGGATTGGATCAGGCTAACCGTTTGCAATCGAATACCACCAAGCTGGATATATTGCCCGGCCATCAGGTTGGCGGTTCGGTCATTCGTTTGCGCAATCAGCATGCCAAGCCCTGGCTGATTACCGCCGGCACGGATAATTACGGCCAAAAAAGCACCGGCCAGTGGCTGGCACGTGCCACCGCCACGCTGGACAGCCCGTTCGGCCTGTCGGACTTCGTCAGCCTGAACGCCAACAGCACGCTGGAAAACCCGGCTCACCGCTATAATCGCGCCTATACCCTGCTCTATTCGCTGCCGTACGGCGCGTTCACCTTCAGCGGATTCGCCAGCTTCTCGTCCTATGAGAACCACCAGCAGCTGCCGCACAACGTGGTCAAACTGCACGGCCAGACCCAACAGTACGGTCTGCGCAGCGACTACGTGTTTTACCGCGATCACGATCAGATAGACAGCCTGAGCGGACAGCTGACCTACAAGCGCATCGATAACTACTTCGAAAGCGTGCGCCTCGAGGTCAGCAGCCCCACGCTGACCCTGGCCGAGCTGAGCGCCAGCCACCTGCAGATTCTGCCCAACGGGGTGTTCAGCGCCAACCTCAGCGTCGAACAGGGCCTGCCATGGCTGGGCGCCGATCGCCACCCGAGCTCGGTGCACCTCGACAGCCAGTTCACCAAAGGCAAGCTGTTCGCCAACCTCAGCCAGCGTCTCAAGCTGGGTGACGCCACCTATCAGCTCAACAACCTGTTCTATGGCCAGTACAGCCGCGACCCGCTGCCCGGCGTGGAGTGGCTGAGCCTCACCGATCGCAGCGCCGTACGCGGCTTCAGCCGCAGTACCCAGTCCGGCGACAACGGCTGGTATCTGCAGAATACGCTGTCGCGCAGCTTCAATTTAGGCGCCGCCACGCTGACGCCGCGCCTTGGCGCCGACGTCGGCCGCATTTTGCCGCGTCAGGATAACTCGGGCTGGCGCAGCAGCGCCGGGCTGAGCAGCGGCGCCACGTTACGCTATCGCCAGGCGCTGGTCGATCTGGAGGTCAGCCGCGGCTGGATCTTGTCGAACCACGCCACGCCCGAGGATCCCGTTCAGGTGCTGGCGCGCTTTTCTTACACCTTTTAATCAGCAGTTTTGCAGGACCCCACGGCAATATACGGAGAGACATGGATGAAAAATAATAACTTCAGACTTTCGGCGGCAGGCAAACTGGCCGCCGCGCTGGCGATAATTCTCGCCGCTTCCGCCGGCGCCTACGCCGGAGAGATCGTCGCGGCCAACGGCGCCAACGGCCCCGGCGTTTCCACCGCCGCGACCGGCGCCCAGGTGGTCGACATCGTCGCACCGAATGGCAGCGGGCTGTCGCATAACCAATACCAGGACTTCAACGTCAACCAACCCGGCGCGGTGCTGAACAACTCCCGCGAGGCGGGGCTGTCGCAGCTGGCCGGGCAACTGGGTGCCAACCCGAATCTGGGCGGACGCGAAGCCAGTGTGATCCTCAATGAAGTGATCGGCCGCAACCCGTCGCTGCTGCACGGCCAGCAAGAGATCTTCGGCATGGCGGCCGACTACGTGCTGGCCAACCCGAACGGCATCAGCTGCCAGGGCTGCGGGTTCATCAACACCAGCCGCTCCTCGCTGGTGGTCGGCAACCCGCTGGTGGAAAACGGCCTGTTGCAGGGCTACAGCACCCTGGGCAACCGCAATACCCTGAGCCTCAGCGGCATCCTGAACGCCAGCGGCGTGCTGGATCTGATCGCACCGAAGATAGACAGCCGCGGCGACGTGATCGTACAAGACTTCACCCACCGCAACGGCAAAGTGACGCCGGCGGCGATCAACGCCATCAGCGGCCTTAACCGCGTGGCGCGCGACGGCAAGGTGCTGGCCAGCGAACAGCCGACGACCGCGCTGGACAGCTACTACCTCGGCAGCATGCAGGCCGGGCGCATCAACATCATCAACACCGCGCAAGGCAGCGGCGTGAAGCTGGCCGGCACGCTGGCTGCCGGCGACGAACTCAAGGTGAAAGCCTACGATATTCGCAGCGAAAGCCGCATTGAAGATGCCAGCAGCAACAAAAACGGCGGCGATAACTATCAAAATTACCGTGGCGGCATCTACGTCAACGATCGCAGCAGCAGCCAGAAGCTGACCCGCACCGAGCTGAAAGGCAAGAACATCAGCCTGGTGGCGGATAACCACGCGCACCTCACCGCCACCGATATTCGCGGCGAAGACATCACCCTGCAGGGCGGCAAGCTGACGCTCGACGGCCAGCAGTTGAAGCAAACTCAAGGTCACACCGACGACCGCTGGTTCTATTCCTGGCAATACGACGTCACCCGCGAACGCGAGCAACTGCAGCAGGCGGGCAGCACCGTCGCCGCCAGCGGCAACGCCAAACTCGTCAGTACTCGGGAAGACGTGAACCTGTTGGGCGCCAGCGTCAGCGCCGACCGGGCGTTGAGCGTCAAAGCGGCTCGCGATGTGCACCTCGCCGGGCTGGTGGAGAAAGATAAGTCCAGCGAACGCGGCTATCAGCGCAACCACACCTCCAGCCTGCGCACCGGCAGTTGGAGCAGCAGCGACGAAAGCGAAAGCCTGAAGGCCAGTGAACTGCGCAGCCAGGGCGAACTGACGGTGAAAGCTGGCCGCAATGTCTCGACTCAGGGTGCCAAGGTCCACGCCCAGCGCGATCTGACGATCGACGCAGATAACCAAATCCAGGTCGGGGTGCAGAAAACCGCCAACGCCAAAGCGGTGCGCGATGACAAAACCTCCTGGGGCGGCATCGGCGGCGGCGACAACAAGAACAACAGCAATCGCCGCGAAATCAGCCATGCTTCCGAATTGACCAGCGGCGGCACCCTGCGCCTGAACGGTCAGCAAGGCGTCACCATTACCGGCAGCAAGGCGCGCGGCCAGAAAGGCGGCGAAGTCACCGCCACCCACGGCGGCCTGCGCATCGACAACGCGCTGAGCACCACCGTGGACAAAATCGACGCGCGTACCGGCACCGCCTTCAACATCACCAGCAGTTCGCACAAGGCCGATAACAGTTATCAGAGCAGCACCGCCAGCGAGCTGAAGTCCGACACCAACCTGAAGCTGGTCAGCCGTAAGGACACCGACGTGATCGGCAGCCAGGTCGCCAGCGGCGGCGAGCTGAGCGTCACCTCGCAGACCGGCAACATCAACGTCAAGGCCGCCGAGCAGCAGCAGAACATCGACGAGCAGAAAACTGCGCTCACCGTCAACGGCTACGCCAAAGAAGCCGGCGACAAGCAATACCGCGCCGGTTTACGCATCGAACACACCCGCGACAGCGAGAAAACCACCCGCACCGAGAACCGCGGCGCCACCCTCAGCGGCGGCAGCGTGAAACTCGACGCGGATAAGGACGTCACCTTCAGCGGATCCAAATTGGTCGCCGACAAAGGCGACGCCAGCATCAGCGGCAATAAGGTTTCGTTCCTGGCGGCGGACGACAAAACCACCTCGAATACCGAGCAGACCAAGGTAGGCGGTGGTTTCTACTACACCGGCGGCATCGACAAGCTCGGCAGCGGTGTGGAGGCCGGCTACGAGAACAGCAAAACACAGGCGCAGAGCAGCAAGGCCGTCACCTCCGGCAGCGACGTCAAAGGCAACCTGACTGTCAACGCCCGTGACAAGCTGACCCAGCAAGGTGCGCAGCACAGCGTCGGCGGCACCTATCAAGAAAACGCCGCGGACGTCGATCACCTGGCCGCTGCCGACACCACCAGCAGCAACACCACCAAAACCGACGTCGGCGTGAACATCGGTGCCAACGTCGATTACAGCGCCGTGACCCGTCCGGTCGAGCGTGCGGTCGGCAAGGCGGCCAAGCTGGACGCCACCGGCGTCATCAACGACATCGGCGGCATCGGCGCGCCTAACGTCGGCCTGGATATCGGCGCACAGGGCGGCAGTAGCGAAAAACGCAGCAGCAGCTCGCAGGCGGTCGTCAGCTCGGTGAAAGCCGGCAGCATCGACATCAACGCCAAAGGCAAAGTGCGCGATCAGGGCACGCAATATCAAGCCAACAAAGGCGCGGTCACGCTGACGGCGGACAGCCACCGCAGCGAAGCTGCGACAAATCGTCAGGAAGAGCAGAGCCGCGATACCCGCGGCAGCGCCGGCGTGCGCGTCTACACCTCCACCGGCAGCGATCTGACCGTGGACGCCAAGGGCGAAGGCGGCACCCAGCGCAGCAACAGCAGCGCCAGCCAGGCGGTGACCGGCTCGATCGACGCGGCCAACGGCATCAACGTCAACGTGAAAAAAGACGCGGTCTATCAGGGCACCGCGCTGAACGGCGGCAGCGGTAAAACCGCCGTCAACGCCGGCGGCGATATCCGCCTTGATCAGGCCAGCGACAAGCAGAGCGAAAGCCACAGCGGCTTTAACGTCAAAGCCTCCGCCAAGGGCGGTTTCACCGCCGACAGTAAAAACTTCGGCGCCGGGTTCGGCGGCGGCACCCACAACGGCGAAAGCAGCAGCAGCACCGCGCAGGTCGGCAACGTCAGTGGCCAACAGGGCGTTGAGCTGAAGGCGGGCCGCGATCTGACGCTGCAGGGCACCAACGTCAAGAGCCAGGGCGACGTCAGCCTGAGCGCGGGTAACAAGGTCGCACTGCAGGCGGCGGAATCGACCCAAACGCGTAAGGAAAGCAAGCTGTCCGGCAATATCGATCTGGGCGCCGGCAGCAGCGACAGCAAGGAAAAAACCGGCGGCAACCTCTCCGCCGGCGGCGCCTTCGACATCGCCAAGGTGAATGAGTCCACGACCGAGCGTCAGCGCGCCACTATCGCCTCAGACGGCAAGGTCACCCTGTCCGCCAACGGCAAAGGCGATGACGCACTGCATCTGCAGGGGGCCAAAGTCAGCGGCGGCAGCGCCGCGCTCGAGGCGAAAAACGGCGGCATCCTGCTGGAGTCCGCCAAAAACGAGCAGCATAAGGACAACTGGAGCCTGGGCATCAAAGCCAACGCCAAAGGCGGCCAAACCTTCAACAAGGACGCCGGCGGCAAGGTCGACCCGAACACTGGCAAAGATACCCACACGCTGGGCGCCGGTCTGAAGGTCGGCGTGGAACAACAGGATAAAACCACCCACGCCAACACCGGCATCACCGCGGGCGACGTGGCGATCAACAGCGGCAAAGACACCCGTCTCGCCGGCGCGCGTGTCGATGCCGACAGCGTACAAGGCAAGGTGGGCGGCAATCTGCACGTTGAAAGCCGCAAAGACGTTGAGAACGCGGTGAAGGTCGATGTGGATGCCGGTCTGAGCCACAGCAACGATCCGGGCAGCAGCATCACCTCCAAGCTGTCGAAGGTCGGCACACCGCGTTACGCCGGTAAGGTGAAAGAGAAACTGGAGGCCGGAGTGAACAAAGTGGCCGACGCCACCACCGACAAGTACAACAGCGTGGCGCGTCGCCTCGATCCGCAGCAGGACACCACCGGCGCGGTCAGCTTCAGCAAGGCCGACGGCAAAGTCACGCTGCCGGCAACGCCGACCGGCGAAAAACCGCAAGGCCCGCTGTGGGATCGCGGCGCACGCACCGTCGGCGGCGCGGTGAAAGACAGCATCACCGGGCCGGCCGGTCGCCAGGGGCACCTCAAGGTCAATGCCGACGTGGTGAACAACAACGCGGTCGGCGAGCAATCGGCGATCACCGGTAAGAACGGTGTGGCGCTGCAGGTCGGCGGCCAAACCCAACTGACCGGCGGCGAGATCCGCAGCCAGCAAGGCAAGGTGGAACTGGGCGGTAGCCAGGTCAGCCAGCAGGACGTCAACGGCCAACGCTATCAGGGCGGCGGCCGCGTCGATGCGGCGGCCACGGTTGGCGGCCTGGCCGCCGGTGCGGCGAAACAGGGCGTTGACGGCAACGTGCCGTTCGTCAGCGGCCATGCCTCAACAAAACAGGCGGATGCCAAAGCCGGCGTGTTCAGCGGCAAATAACGCGCCTTTCCTGCACAACGCCCCCGGTTAAAACCGGGGACGTTTTTTTACAGCGTGCTCGGGGTGTCTTCCCAGTCGCGATCGTCGTCCTTGGCATCCTGGTCCAACACGTTGTAAGCCACCGCGCAGAACAGCGAGTTCAGGCGCTTCATGTCCCCCAACAATCCCAAATGCAACGAACTGGTCTCGATGCTCTGCACGTTTTGCTGGTGCAAACGATCGACGTGCGCGTGCGCGTAGCGGCGATCCAGAATGCGGAAGCGGTGCTTGGAACGGCGCAGGCGCTTGGCGCTGGTAACGTCGCCGGACAGGAACACCGACAGCCCCAGGCGCAGGTTGCCGATCAGCCGTTCGTGCAGCCCGTCCAGCTCCGCCAACCCTTCCGCCGAGAAGGCGCGGCGCGCGGCGTGCGACTTGGCGCCCACGTCGCCGGCCATGCGCTCGATGATGTCGCCCGCCTGTTCCAGGTTGAGCGCCATTTCGATGATCTCCGCCCAGCGGCGCGAGTCTTCCTCGCCCAGATCTTCCTTCTGGATCTGCGCCAGATACAGCTTGATGGCGGTGTACAGCACGTCGACGTCATCGTCGAGGCGCCGCACCTCTTTATCGACCCCCTGCTTACCGTGCAGCACTTCACGTTGCAGGATCATCATGTGTTCCACCACGTCGCCCATGCGCAGCGTTTCACGCGCCGCATTGGCCAGCGCCAGCGTCGGCGTGTCCAGCGCGCTGGCGTCCAGATGGCGCGGTCGCATGCGCGGATCGTCGGCCGCTTCGTCGACAATCAACCGCTCGCACAGCGTCGCCATCGGCCCGGCCAGTGGGATCATCACCAGGCAGCGGATCAGGTTGTAGAACACGTGGAAATAGATCACCAGCTCTTCGCTGCCGCCCGGCAGCTGAGCCATCAAATCCGCCAGATAGGAGACGAACGGCAGCACCAGTATGCAGCCCACCAGCTTGAACAGCAGGCTGCCGAGCGCTACGCGCCGCCCGGCGGCGTTCTGCCCGCTGGCGTTGATCATCGCCAGCAGGCCGCTGCCGAGGTTGGCGCCGATCACCAGACAGAGCGCCACCTTCAGCGAAATCACGCCGGTGGCGGTCAGGGTGGCGGTCAGCAGCACCGCCGCCAGGCTGGAATAGCTGACGATGGCGAACAGCGCGCCGGTCAGGGCGTCCAGCATCACGTCGCCGGTCAGCGACGAGAACAGCACTTTCACCCCGGCCGCCTGGGTGATCGGCGTGGCGGCGGCGACGATCAGCTCCAGCGCCAGCACGATCAGCCCAAGGCCGATCAGGACGCGTCCGATCTGGCCGATCCGCATTTGCTTGCGGCTGAGGAACAGGAAGACGCCGACCAGGATCAGCAGCGGCGACAACCAGGAAAGATCGAAGGTCAGCACGCGCGCCATCAGCGCGGTGCCGACGTCGGCGCCCAGCATGATCACCAGCGCAGGCGCCAGCCCCACCAGCCCCTGCGCGACGAAAGAGGTCACCAGCAGCGCGGTGGCGTTGCTGCTTTGCACCAGCGCGGTCACGCCGATGCCGGAAACGAACGCCAGCGGTTTTTTCTCAACGCTGTCGCTCAACACGCGCCGCAGATTGGCGCCGTAAACCCGCATGATCCCGGTGCGCACGATGTGGGTGCCCCACACCAACAGCGCCACGGACGAAAGCAGGTGAAGAAGGGTCAGCACGGAAGATACGCTCCATTAACGCCCGGCCAAAGGAGGCTGATACCCGATGCTTGTCACGCGACGCAGAGAGGCGAGCCAAAGGATGACGGGTACAGTGCGCGGTCCCGCCTGCCGGGCGTGGGTCTGGCAGGACAGCGGGCGGGCGGCAGACCGCAGAAGAGAAGGGTTAATGCGGCGGCGGGAAGGCCCCGGCGCCGCGCTGCGAAGTCATGCAACTTCCCGCAATACAACAGGTTCCAAGTGTAGCCCAATTTCCGCGCCGTCGGGCCGCAGGTCGGCCACCGAACGGTTGAGCACGTCAACCAGCAATTCTACCTCGCAAACCTGAATCCGATACCGTACCACATTCCCGAGCAAACTGTGACCCAGGATCACCCCGCCGATCCCCTGTCCGGCCGGCAACAGGCCGATCGACTCGGGGCGGATCGCCACCTTGCCGACATAGCTGCGCCCGGTCAAGCGGCCGGCCTGTTCGGCGCTCAGCAGGTTGTAGTTGCCGATAAAACCGGCGGCGAAGGCATCCGCCGGCTGGGTATACAGGGTTTCCGCATCGCCGCTCTGCACGATCTGCCCCTTGTTCATCAGCACGATGCGATCCGACAAGGTTAGCGCCTCTTCCTGATCGTGGGTGACGAAGATCGCCGTCAGGTTCAGCTCGCGCTGAATGCGCCGGATCTGCTCGCGCAGGTGTTTGCGAATACGCGCATCCAGCGCCGACAGCGGTTCGTCGAGCAGCAGCAGACGCGGGCGAGTGACCAGCGATCGCGCCAGCGCCACGCGCTGACACTGGCCGCCCGACAGCTGATGCGGATAGCGCTTCGCCAGATCGCTCAGCTCCACCAGCGCCAGCACCTCCTGCACCCGCTGGCCGATCTGCCCGGCCGCCAGCTTCTGCATTTTCAGGCCGAATGCCACGTTGCCTTCCACCGTCATATTGGGGAACAGCGCATAACTTTGGAACACCATGCCGATGCCGCGCTTTTGCGGCGCCAGCGGTACCAGATCCTGGCCCTGCAATAAAATTTGCCCGCTGTCGACCGGGGTCAGGCCGGCCAGGCAGCGCAGCAGCGTCGATTTGCCGCAGCCGCTCGGCCCCAGCAGGGTGACGAACTCCCCCTCTTCGGCGGTGAAATCGATATCCTGAAACACCTGGGTCTGGCCATAGTGTTTGTTCAGGCGGGTGACGTTGAGATAAGCCATCGGGTTAACCCTTGTTTTTATTCAGCAGGTTCGCCAGCCAGGTGACGAGCAGCACCACGGCGAAATAGGAGATGACCAGCGCGCTGGTGAAATGCCCGCTGCCGTTGCGCATGTTGAACAGGTAGACCTGCAGCGTTTCATACTGGCTGCCCACCAGCAGGTTGGCGAACACGAACTCACCGATCAGGAACGAGAATGACAGTAACACGGCGATCGTTCCGCCCTTGCGCAGGTTCGGCAGCACCACCCACAGCGCCGCCTGCCAGGTACTGGCGCCGAGCAGGTGGGCGGCGTCCATCAGATCGCGCAGGTTGATCGCCTGCATGTTGTTGCTGATGGCGCGGTAGATAAACGGCAGCGCGATGGTGAAATAGCAGCCGACTAAAATCCAGGGGGTGCCGAGCAGCGGCAGCGGATCGGCGGCGAACAGCTGCATCAGCCCCACCGCCGACACCACCGGCGGCACGGCGAACGGCAGCAGGATCAGCACGTTCATCACCGCGTCCAGCTTGGGAAAATAGTAAGCAATCACAAACATCGCCGGCAGGATCACCACCACCGACAGCAGCAGCGTGCCGAAGCAGATCAGCAGCGAATGCCACAGCGCCTGCAAAAAGCGCGGGTCGCTCCACAGCGCCGTCAGCCACTTCAGGGTAAAACCGTCCGGTAAAATGGTGGCGCCCCACTGGGTGGCCAGCGCATAAATCAGCGTCGCCGCCAGCGGCAGCAGCAGGATCAGCAGCAGCAGGCCGGTCACCGTGCGATGATAGAGGCGTTCAGCACGCGACATGAGCATTCTCCATCCGATTATGAGCGCGCATTGAGGTAGCTCCTGCGCAGCATCCATTGGTGGATTACCGTGATAAACGCCATCATCACCACCAGCAGCATCGCCAGCGCGCTGGCCAGGTTCGGATCGAGGGAGATGTCCCCCGCCACCAACGCCGAGATGCGGATCGGGATCACGTTGAAGTTGCCGGTGGTCAGCGCGTACACCGTGGCGTAGGCGCCCAGCGCGTTGGCCAGCAGGATGACGAAGGTGCCCATCAGCGCCGGCGCCAGCACCGGCAGGCCGATATGCCGCCAGTAGCGCCAGGGGCCGGCGCCGAGCAGCGCCGCCGACTCACGCCAATCGGCGCGCAGCGCATCGAACGCCGGATACAGCAACAGCACGCCCAACGGGATCTGGAAGTAGGTATACAGCACGATCAAGCCGCTCTTCGAATAGAGGTTGAAGCTCTCCATCAAACCGTATTTGCGCAGCAGCAGCGTCAGGCAGCCGTTCAACCCCAACAGAATGACGAAGGCGAACGCCAGCGGCACCCCGGCGAAGTTGCTGGTCATGTTGGTGAACGACATCACGAAGTCATGAAAGCGGGTCTGGCCGAGCTGGCGAAGTGAGTAACTGCCCACTAATGCAATCAGCAAGCCGTAGACGCTCGACCACAGCGAGATCTCCAGTGAGAACTGAAAGGCCTGCAGGTAGAACGGCGACGTGAGGATATCGACATAGTTGCCCCATCCCCAGCTGCTGGTCTCGCTGAAAAAGCTGTGAACCGCGATCCACACCAGCGGGGCGATCTGAAACGCGCCGAACAGCACGATAAACGGCAGCAGGCACAGTGCGGCGATCCATTTGGTTTTGCTGTTCATCGCGCATCCTGCGCCAGCAGCGCCCGGCAGCGCGGCTTGTCATGCGCCGCCTGCAGCAGATCGCAGATCGTGCCGCACAGCTCGGTTTGCTGCGGATCGGCGTCGTCCAGGCTGAAGCCCGCGCCGAACACGAACAGCGGCACCTGGCGCTCTTCCGGCAACACCCCGCCGTGGCTGCGATCGTCGTTCATGCCGTGGTCGGCAGTGACCAGCACCTGATAACCGGCCGCCAGCCACTCGGGCAGGTAGCGCGACAGCGAGCCGTCGGCGCGCCGCGCCGCGTTGCGGTACTGCGGCGAAGAGAGGCCGAAGCGGTGCCCGGCGTCGTCGATGTTCATCGGGTGGATCAGCAGGAAATCCGGCTGATGACGCTGGCGCAGGCTTTCGGCGTCGTCGAACAGATGGCTGTCGGGATAGCCGTCGTCGTAATAGAAATGGCCGTGCTGAATCGGCAGCTCGGGAGCGTCGGTGTGGCGGTCGCGCGCGGCGTCGAACGGCGTGCGGTTATACAATTCGCTGAACCAATGATACGCGGCGGCGGCGGTGGTCAGCCCGGCGGCGCGCGCGTAATGAAACACGCTTTGTTGATGAGAAAGGCGCGAGACGTGGTTGTGCACCACGCCGCTCTCCACCGGCGTGACGCCGGTGAGGATGCATTCATACAGCGGCCGGGAGAGCGAGGGCAACTCGCTCTCCAGCAGGTACAACCGCCCGCGTCCCGCCGCACATTCGGCCTGCAGATACCCCATGGCGTCGTGCGCCACCCGGTAGTTGAGGCCGTCCAGCAGCACGAGGATCGTTTTCATGGTGCGTTAACTCACTGCTGCATAAACATAATGACGTTTTCCTGCCACAGGCGCGGCAGCGCTTTGGCGCTCTGTTCCCAGGCCGCCGGATCGGCGATCGGGTGCGCATTCTTGTACTGCTCGGCCGGCAGCAGCTTGGCCTTGACGTCGTCCGGCAGCGTCAGATGTTCGGCGCGGATCGGGCGGGCATAGCCGCGCGCCAGGTTGATCTGGCCGGCGTCGGAGAAGATGTATTCGCGCGCCAGCTTGGCGGCGTTCGGGTGCTTGGCGTATTTATTGATGATGGTGGTGTAGCCGGAGGTGATCGAGCCGTCCGACGGGATCAGCACTTCAAAACGGGTTTTGTCGATCTGATCGCGGTAGTTCAGGCCGTTGAAGTCCCACACCACGCCAACCTGCACTTCCCCTTTCTCCAGCGATGCGATCACCGGGTTACTCAGGCTCAGGCGGCCGGCCTTGGCCAGCTTGCCGAAGAATTCCAGGCCCGGCTTGAGGTTTTTCTCGTTGCCGCCCATGGCGTAGGTGGCGGCCAGCACGCCGCTGGCCGCCTGCGACGCGGTGCCGACGTCGCCGATGGTGACCTGATAGCTGCCCTTGAGCAGATCGGCCCAGCTGTGCGGGATGTCTTTCACCTGCTGTTTATTGATGATAAAGGCGATGGTGCCGGTGTAAGCCAGCGCCCAGTGCCCGTCTTTGTCTTTCGCCCAGTCCGGCACCTGATCCCAGGTAGAGGGTTTGTAGGGCTGCGTTACGCCCTTCTGCACCGCCACCGGGCCAAAGGCCGCGCCGACGTCACCGATGTCCGCCGTAGCGTTGTTCTTTTCCGCATCGAATTTGGCGATCTCCTGCGCGGAGCTCATGTCGGTATCGACATGCTTCAGGCCGTACTTGCTCAACAGATCTTGCCAGGTGCCTTTCCAGTTGGCCCAGCTGTCCGGCATGCCGACGCTGTTGACTTCGCCTTCTTTCTTCGCGGCCTGCTCCAGCGCCGCCAGATCGGTATCCGCGGCCCAGCTCATCTGGCTGGATAACACGATGGCACTGGTTAACACAGAAGCGCACAAACGTTTCATAACTGATGCTCCAGGTGGTAGTGTGGGGATGGCTGGACTAGTCCAGCAAGGACCAAACCAATCTAACGGACGAATGTGATAATTATATGTCAGCTTAAAAAAGCGACAGTTTTATCACCCATTGCAACGGCGAAAACGCGACGCTGGTCTACCTTAAGGAAGGCCAAACGCACTGAAACGGGACACCCGCTGTATGAGTGAAGCACCGACGACCGTCGCCACCATCTGCCAAACGCTGAGCGCCCGCATCACCGCCGGCGAGTTCGCCGTGGACGGCAAGCTGCCCTCCGAACGCGCCCTGAGCGAGCAATTCGCCACCACCCGCATTACCTTGCAGGAGGCGCTCGGCCAGTTGGAGGCGCAGGGCGTCATCTACCGCCAGGTGCGGCGCGGCTGGTTCATCTCGCCGCCACGTTTGATCTACAACCCGCTGCAGCGCAGCCATTTTCACGCCATGGCGCAGCAGCAGGGGCGCGCCGCGCATACCGAAGCGATCGACAGCGCGGTCGTCACGCTCGACGCGCCGCTGGCCGGCCGTCTGGCGCTGCCTCCCGGCGCGCAGGCCTATCGCATTCGCCGACTGCGCTACATCGACGGGCGCGCGGTGCTGTACTGCGAGCACTACCTCAATCCGTCCTATTTCCCCGGCATTCTGGACGAAGATCTGACCCAGTCGCTGACCGCGCTGTACGCCGCGCGCTACGGCATTCACTACGGCCGGGTGCGTTTCGACATGCTGCCCACCCTGCTGCCGCAGCAGGCCGCCGCCATGCTGAAGGTGACCTACGGCAGCCCGGCGCTGTTCATTACGCGGGTGAATCGCGATCAGCACGACAGGGTGATCGATTGTGACCTGGAGTATTGGCGGTACGACGCGCTGCACATCGATGTGGAAGCGCTGTAAATGACAAGGGCGCATCGCTGCGCCCTTAAAGAGGAAAGTCAGTCGGCGTCGTAGCCGAGGTTTGGCGCCAGCCAGCGCTCGACCTCGCTCACGCTCATCCCTTTACGCGCCGCGTAGTCTTCCACCTGATCGCGCTGGATCTGCGCCACCGCGAAGTACTTGCTCTCAGGATGGCTGAAGTACCAGCCGGATACCGCCGCTCCCGGCCACATAGCGAAGGACTCCGTCAGTTCCATGCCGGTGTGGCGGTTGACGTCCAGCAGCTGCCAGATGGTCGCTTTTTCGGTGTGCTCCGGGCAGGCCGGGTAGCCCGGCGCCGGCCGGATGCCCTGATAGTTCTCGCGGATCAGTTCCTCGTTGCTCAGGCTCTCGTCGGCGGCATAGCCCCAGTGCAACTTGCGCACCTGCTCATGCAGGTATTCGGCGAAGGCCTCCGCCAAACGATCCGCCAACGCCTTGACCATGATTTTGTTGTAATCGTCATGCTGCGCGTCGTACGCCGCCGCCAGCGCGTCTTCCTCCAGCCCGCCGGTCACCGCGAAGGCGCCGAAGTAGTCGGCCTTGCCGCTGCTTTTCGGCGCCACGAAGTCCGCCAGGCAGTAGTTCGGGAAGTCGGTTTTTTCCGTCTGCTGACGCAGATGGCGGCTCACCGCCAGCACCTCGCCGCGCCGTTCGTCGCGGTACACTTCCACGTCGTCGCCGACGCGGTTGGCCGGGAACAGGCCGTAAACGCCACGCGGGTTGAGGCTGCGCTCGGCGGCCAGCCGATCCAGCATCTGATTGGCGTCGTGGAACAGGCGCTTGGCCTCTTCCCCCACCACCTCATCCTCCAGGATGCGCGGGTATTTGCCCGCCAGCGACCAGGTCATGAAGAACGGCGTCCAGTCGATATAGTGGCGCAGCGTCTCGATGCCGGCCGCCACCGGAAACACGCCGAGCTGCCGCGGCGCCGGCGGCTGATAATCGGCCCAGTCCAGCGCCATGGCGTTGGCGCGCGCCTTCTGCAAATCGACCGGCGGCGTGCGCGGTTTTTTGCGCGCGTGCTGAATGCGCACCGTTTCATACTCTTTGCGGGTGCGCGCCACAAACTCGTCGCGCTGGGTGGCGGACAGCAGCGCCGACACCACGCCCACGGTGCGCGAAGCGTTCTGCACGTAGGTGGTCGGGCCGCTGTAGTTCTGCTCGATTTTCACCGCGGTGTGCGCCTTGGAGGTGGTGGCGCCGCCGATCAGCAGCGGCAGCGTAAAGCCCTGGCGCTCCATCTCTTTGGCCACGTTGACCATCTCGTCGAGCGACGGCGTGATCAGCCCCGACAGGCCGATGATGTCCACGTTTTCCTCGCGCGCGGTGCGCAGGATTTTCTCCGTCGGCACCATCACGCCAAGATCGACGATTTCATAGTTGTTGCACTGCAGCACCACGCCGACGATGTTCTTGCCGATGTCGTGCACGTCGCCTTTCACCGTCGCCAACAGGATTTTCCCCGCGGAGGTGCCCTGCTGCTTGCTGGCCTCGATGTACGGTTCCAGGTAGGCCACCGCCTGCTTCATCACGCGGGCGGATTTCACCACCTGCGGCAGGAACATCTTGCCCTCGCCGAACAGATCGCCGACCACGTTCATCCCGGCCATCAGCGGCCCTTCGATCACTTCGATCGGGCGTTCGGCCTGCTGCCGCGCTTCTTCGGTGTCCAATTCGATAAACTCGGTGATGCCCTTCACCAGCGAGTATTCCAGCCGCTTCTCCACCGGCCAGCCGCGCCATTCCGCCTGCTGCACCGCCGCTTCGCCGTCTTTGCTGCCGCGGTACTTTTCCGCCAGTTCCAGCAGGCGTTCGGTGCCATCCTCGCGACGGTTGAGGATCACGTCTTCTACCGCCTCGCGCAGCTCGCCAGGCAGATCGTCGTAAATCGCCAGCTGCCCGGCGTTGACGATGCCCATGTCCATGCCGTTGCGAATGGCGTGATACAGGAATACCGCGTGGATCGCTTCACGCACCGGATCGTTGCCGCGGAACGAGAACGATACGTTGGACACCCCGCCGGAGATCATCGCGTGCGGCAGGTGGATTTTGATGTCGGCGCAGGCTTCGATAAAGTCGACGGCGTAGTTGTTGTGCTCGTCGATGCCGGTGGCGACGGCGAAGATGTTCGGGTCGAAAATGATGTCTTCCGGCGGGAAACCGACGCGTTCGGTCAAAATTTTATAGGCGCGGCGACAGATCTCGAACTTGCGCTCGCGGGTGTCCGCCTGGCCCACTTCGTCGAACGCCATCACCACCACCGCGGCGCCGTAGCGGCGCACCAGCCTGGCGTGGTGGATAAAGGCCTCTTCGCCCTCCTTCATCGAGATCGAGTTGACGATGCCCTTGCCCTGAATGCACTTCAGGCCTTTCTCGATAACGGACCACTTGGAGGAGTCGATCATGATCGGCACCCGGGCGATATCCGGCTCGCCGGCGATCAGGTTGAGGAAGCGCACCATCGCCGCTTCGGCGTCGAGCATCCCCTCGTCCATGTTGATGTCGATGATCTGCGCGCCGCTCTCGACCTGCTGACGCGCCACGTCGAGCGCCTCGTTGTATTTCTCTTCTTTGATCAGGCGCTTGAAGCGCGCCGAACCGGTGACGTTGGTGCGCTCGCCGACGTTGACGAACAGAGTGTTGGCGTCGATGGTCAGCGGCTCCAGACCGGCCAGGCGGCAGGCGACCGGGAGCTCCGGCAGCCGGCGCGGCGGCACGCCCTCGACCGCCTTGGCCATCGCGGCGATATGTTCCGGCGTGGTACCGCAGCATCCGCCGATGATATTGAGAAAGCCGGCCTGCGCCCACTCCCCGACCTGGCGCGCCATCTCGGCCGCATCCAGATCGTATTCGCCGAAGGCATTCGGCAAACCGGCGTTCGGGTGCGCGGTGACGTAGGTCTCCGAGATGCGCGCCAGCTCGGCGACGTACTGGCGCAGCTCGTCCGGGCCCAGGGCGCAGTTCAGGCCGAAGGTCAGCGGCTTGACGTGGCGCAGCGAATTGTAAAACGCTTCGGTGGTCTGGCCGGACAGGGTGCGGCCGGAGGCGTCGGTGATGGTGCCGGAAATCATGATCGGCAGTTCCACCCCCAGCGCTTCGAATTCGGTTTCCACCGCAAAAGCGGCGGCCTTGGCGTTCAGGGTGTCGAAGATGGTTTCGATCATGATCAGATCGACGCCGCCTTCCACCAGCGCGCGAGTCGATTCGCGGTAAGCCGCCACCAGTTCATCGAACGAGATGTTGCGGAACGCCGGATCGTTGACGTTCGGCGAGATGGACGCAGTGCGGTTGGTCGGCCCCAACACCCCGGCGACGTAGCGCGGTTTTTCCGGCGTGCGCGCCGTCCATTCGTCGGCGCAGGCGCGCGCCAGACAGGCGGCCTGATAGTTAATCTCGGCGGACAGCGACTCCATGTGGTAGTCGGCCATGGCGATGGAGGTGGAGTTGAAGGTATTGGTCTCAAGGATATCGGCGCCCGCCTCAAGATAGGCGTAATGAATGGCGGTGATCACTTCCGGCTTGGTCAGCACCAGCAGATCGTTATTGCCTTTCAGATCGCTGCGCCAGTCGGCGAAACGCTCACCGCGAAAATCGCGCTCGTCCAGGCGATAGCTCTGGATCATGGTGCCCATGCCGCCGTCCAACACTAAAATGCGCTGCGCTAACTGGCGGCGCAGTTGTTCTACTCGATTCGTCACTGTAACCCCTTCCATTGCCATCCAGCCCATTGCTCAACTGCCGCAAAAACCAACGAGTCATCCTAGCACAGCTTGTAAGGACAAAGGGCCAGGCGACAATTGAGAGTTTTTCAGGTTGTGCGTCAACACCTCCGATGAGCTGACGGCGGCTTGCAATTCATCGACAAAAAACGAAAATGAATTCCATCATACGGAAAAAGGAATCTCACCCATGGCCACCCCTGCTCCCGCCAAGCGCGGCAAGAAGCCCCGCGCAGCAGCCCCCGCCGCCAGTGCGGCGACCGGTCAGGTACAATCGTTGACCCGTGGCCTGAAACTGTTGGAATACATTTCGGAAGCCCAGGGCAACGTGGCGCTGACCGATCTGGCCCAGCAGGCCGGCCTGCCGAATTCCACTACTCACCGCCTGCTCACCACCATGCAGCAGCAGGGATTCGTGCGCCAGGTCGGCGATCTCGGCCTGTGGACCATCGGCTCGCACGCCTTTGTGGTCGGCAGCAGCTTCCTGCAAAGCCGCAACCTGCTGGCGATGGTGCATCCGACGCTGCGCCGCCTGATGGAGGAGTCCGGCGAAACCGTCAACCTGGCGGTGCTGGATACCAGCGAGTACCAGGCGATCATCATCGATCAGGTGCAGTGCACGGCGCTGATGCGCATGTCGGCGCCGATCGGCGGCAAACTGCCGATGCACGCCTCCGGCGCCGGCAAAGCGTTCCTCGCCACCCTGCCGGACGATCAGGTGACCAAACTGCTGCACAAGAAAGGCATGCACACCTACACGCCGCATACCCTGACGCCACACAACCTGAAAGAGGGGCTGGCGCAGATCCGCAAACAGGGCTTCTCCTTTGACGACGAAGAGCACGCGCTCGGCCTGCGCTGCGTGGCGGCCTGCATCTTCGACGAGCACCGCGAAGCCTTCGCCGCCATTTCCATCTCCGGCCCGGTGTCGCGCATCACCGACGATCGCGTGATCGAGCTGGGCGCGCTGGTGATCCACGCGGCGAAAGAGATCAGCCTGGCCTACGGCGGCGTGCGCTGATCCAGCCCATCCGAGGGGCGCCCCAGCGCGCCCCTGCTCCCCTGCCATGCTCTGTTGTCAGCATGTAACAGGCTGTCGGCATCCTGTTTAGCACACAGGCAAAAAGCTTGAAGCCGATCACAGTTAACGATCCTCACGGCGAAAGCCCATTGCAACCGCTCAAACTTCCTTCGACAATGTTACCGATAACATGTTACCGGTAACAATCAGACTGAACGAAGGTAACGTCACCCGGTGTTTTGGAGCCAAGCCATGACCAACAATCAAAATCGTATTTACGTCGTTATGGGCGTTTCCGGCAGCGGCAAGTCCGCCGTCGCCGCCGCCGCGGCCCGCCAACTCTCCGCCGGCTTCCTCGACGGCGACTTCCTGCACCCGCGCAGCAATATCCTGAAGATGGCCGCCGGCGAAGCGTTGAACGACGACGATCGCGCGCCGTGGCTGGCCGCGCTCAACGACGCCGCCTTCGCCATGCAGCGCACCAACAACGTGTCGATCATCGTCTGTTCGGCGTTGAAAAAGCAGTATCGCGACCGCCTGCGCGCCGGCAACGGCAACCTGTCATTCATCTATCTGCACGGTGAGTTCCCGGTGATCGAATCCCGCCTGGCGGCGCGCAACGGCCACTTCTTCAAGCCGCAGATGCTGGTCACCCAGTTCGCCGCGCTGGAGCAACCGGGCGCCGACGAGAACGACGTGATGGCGATCGATATCAATCAGCCGCTGGACGCGGTGATCGCCGATACCGTGCGCCATATCCAGAGCTTCCTGCCGCAGGACGTGTGCGCGTGAGTACCGTAACGCTGGTCGGTACCGCAGTCGGCTCGGTTTTACTGCTGTTATTCCTGGTGATGAAGGCGCGCATGCACGCCTTCGTCGCGCTGATGCTGGTGTCCATCGCCGCCGGCATTTTCTCCGGCATGCCGCTGGAACACATCGCCGACACCATGCAAAAAGGCATGGGCGACACGCTGGGCTTCCTGGCGATCGTGGTGGCGCTCGGGGCGATGTTCGGCAAGATCCTGCATGAGGTCGGCGCGCTCGATCAAATTGCGGCGCAATTGCTGAAACGATTCGGACAAAGCAAGGCGCACTACGCGCTCGGCATCGCCGGCCTGATCTGCGCGCTGCCGCTGTTCTTCGACGTGGCGGTGGTGCTGCTGATCGGCATCGTGTTCGCCGTGGCGCGCCGCACCGACGGCAATATCGTCAAGCTGGCCATCCCGCTGTTCGCCGGTGTGGCCGCTGCCGCCTCCTTCCTTCTGCCGGGGCCGGTGCCAATGCTGCTGGCATCGCAGATGAAGGCCGATTTCGGCTGGATGATCGCCATCGGCCTGGTGGCGGCCGTGATCGGCATGCTGATCGCCGGCCCGCTGTACGGCAGCTTTATCAGCCGCTTCGTCAACTGGCCAATGCCGCCGGAAGAGAACGAGCCGACGCTGACCAAGGGCAATCTGCCGTCGTTCGGCTTCAGCCTGGCGCTGGTGCTGTGCCCGCTGGTACTGGTCGGCATGAAGACTATCGGCGCGCGGCTGGTCACTCCCGGCTCGCAGCTGCAGCAGTGGCTGGAGTTTATCGGCCACCCGTTCACCGCCATTCTGCTGGCCTGCCTGATCGTGATTTACGGTCTGGCGAAACCGCGCGGCATGAGCAACGAACAGACCCTGGCCATCTGCTCCGCCGCCGTGCAGCCGGCCGGAATCATCCTGCTGATGACCGGCGCCGGCGGGGTGTTCAAGCAGATCCTGGTGGATTCCGGTGTAGGGCCAGCGCTGGGTGACGCCATGATCGGCGCCGGCCTGCCGATCGCTGTGGCAGCGTTCGCGTTGTCCGCCATGGTGCGGGTGATCCAGGGCTCGGCCACCGTCGCCTGCCTGACCACCGTCGGCCTGGTGCTGCCGGTCACCAGCCAGCTCGGGCTGAACGGCGGGCAGTTGGCCGCGCTGGCCATCTGCATCGCCGGTGGCTCCATCGTGCTGAGCCACGTCAACGACGCCGGTTTCTGGCTGTTCGGCAAATTCACCGGCGCCAACGAACTGCAAACGCTGAAAACCTGGACGGTGATGGAAACCATTCTGGGCAGCGTCGGCGGCGCCATCGGCATGATTGCATTCACGATGTTTTAAATCCTGAATCGCCCCCGGCCTTGCACACCAGGGCTGCAAATCACCCCCGGGGGCACCGCCACAGGCGGCGACTATAACAACAGCAATGTGAGGAAGGCATGATTAACCCAACCTTGTCCCGTGTCACACAGCGCATCATCCACCGTTCCCAAGCCAGCCGCGCCGCCTATCTGGCGCGCATCGAAGCGGCCCGCGCCCAAACCGTCCACCGCGCGCAGCTGGCCTGCGGCAACCTGGCCCACGGCTTCGCCGCCTGTCAGCCCGATGACAAGACGTCGCTGAAAAACATGGTGCGCAGCGATATCGCCATCATCACCGCTTATAACGACATGCTGTCGGCCCACCAGCCGTATGAGCACTACCCGCAGCGGCTGAAGCAGGCGCTGAAAGCGGTCGGTGCCGTGGGCCAGGTGGCCGGCGGCGTGCCGGCGATGTGCGACGGCGTGACGCAGGGACAGGACGGCATGGAGCTGTCGCTGATGAGCCGCGACGTGATCGCCATGTCGGCCGCCGTCGGCCTGTCGCACAATATGTTCGACGGCGCGCTGTTCCTCGGCATCTGCGACAAGATCGTGCCCGGACTGGTGATGGCCGCCCTCTCCTTCGGCCACCTGCCCGCGCTGTTCGTGCCGGCCGGCCCGATGAGCAGCGGCCTGCCGAACAAGGAAAAGGTGCGCGTGCGCCAACTGTACGCCGAGGGCAAGGCCGACCGTCTGGCGCTGCTGGAAGCCGAGGCCGCGTCCTATCACGGTATCGGCACCTGTACCTTCTACGGCACCGCCAACACCAACCAGATGGTGATGGAAGTGATGGGCCTGCACCTGCCGGGCG
Source organism: Serratia bockelmannii (assembly GCF_008011855.1). Lineage (GTDB taxonomy): Bacteria > Pseudomonadota > Gammaproteobacteria > Enterobacterales > Enterobacteriaceae > Serratia > Serratia bockelmannii. The sequence continues at coordinate 8,304 of NZ_VOUX01000025.1, read as the reverse complement.
CCTCTTTCGTGCATCCGGACACGCCGCTGCGCGACGCGCTGAACGACGCCGCCGCGCGCCAGGTGACCCGGCTGACCGACACCGCCGGCAACTACCTGCCGATCGGCCGTCTGGTGGACGAGAAAGTGGTGGTGAACGGCATCGTCTCGCTGCTGGCCACCGGCGGCTCCACCAACCTGACCATGCATCTGGTGGCGATGGCGCGCGCAGCAGGCATCATCATTACCTGGGACGATTTCTCGGAGCTGTCGGAGGCGGTGCCGCTGCTGTGCCGCATCTATCCGAACGGCCCAGCCGACATCAACCAGTTCCAGGCCGCCGGCGGCGTGCCGCTGGTGGTGCGCGAGCTGCTGCAACACGGGCTGCTGCACGAAGACGTGCATACCGTGGCCGGTTTCGGCCTGCACCGCTACACCCAGGAACCGTGGCTGGATAATGGCCAGCTGGTGTGGCGCGAAGGCGTGGCCGGCTCGCTCGACGCCAGCGTGATCGCCAGCGTCGCTCAGCCGTTTGAGCATCACGGCGGCACCAAAGTGATGGCCGGCAATCTGGGCCGTGCGGTGATGAAAACCTCGGCGGTGCCCGCCGACAACCAGATCATCGAAGCGCCGGCGGTGGTGTTCGACAGCCAGCACGACATCGTGCCGGCGTTCGAAGCCGGCAAGCTGGATCGCGATTGCGTGGTGGTGGTGCGCTTCCAGGGGCCGCAGGCCAACGGCATGCCGGAGCTGCACAAGCTGATGCCGCCGCTGGGCGTGCTGATGGATCGCGGCTTCAAAGTGGCGCTGGTGACCGACGGCCGCCTGTCAGGCGCCTCCGGCAAGGTGCCTTCCGCCATCCACGTCACCCCGGAAGCCTATAGCGGCGGCCTGCTGGCGAAAGTGCGCGACGGCGATCCGATCCGCGTCAACGGCCGCAGCGGCGAGCTGCAGGTGCTGGTCGACGCCGACGAGCTGGCGCGGCGCACGCCTTGCCAACCCGATCTGAGCGCCGAACACATCGGTTGCGGCCGCGAGCTATTCGGCGCGCTGCGCAGCCAGCTGTCCGGCGCCGAGCAGGGCGCCTGCTGCATCAAATTTTAATCGATAGCCTGGCCGCATCGCCGCCTGGCGGCGGCCACAGAGGAGAACGTCATCATGAACAAGTGGAAAACAAGCGCCGAGCAGATCCTGACGGCGGGGCCGGTGGTGCCGGTCATCGTTGTCAACAAGCTGGAACATGCGGTGCCGCTGGCGAAAGCGCTGGTCGCCGGCGGCGTGCGGGTGCTGGAGGTGACGCTGCGTACCGCCTGCGCCATGGACGCCATTCGCGCCATCGCCCAAGAGGTGCCGGAAGCGATCATCGGCGCCGGTACGGTGATCAATCCGCAGCAGCTGCGTGAAGTGACCGAAGCCGGCGCGCAGTTCGCCATCAGCCCAGGATTGACCGACGAACTGCTCAAGGCGGCCACCGCCGGGTCCATTCCGCTGATTCCGGGCATCAGCACCGTTTCCGAGCTGATGCTGGGCATGGATTACGGCCTGCGCGAGTTTAAATTCTTCCCGGCGGAAGCCAACGGCGGCGTAAAAGCGCTGCAGGCGATCGGCGGCCCGTTCCCGCAGGTGCGTTTCTGCCCGACCGGCGGCATCTCGCCGGACAATTACCGCAGCTATCTGGCGCTGAAAAGCGTGCTGTGCATCGGCGGCTCCTGGCTGGTGCCGGCGGACGCACTCGAAAGCGGCGACTACGCGCGCATTACCGAACTGGCGCGCGCCGCCGTCGCGGGCGCCCAGGCCTGATTTACATCGCAGCGGTGGCGGCCGGCAGCGCCGCCCCGCTGCGCTGGCTGAACCGCTGCTTCTTGCGATAAGCAAATACGTCTTCCACATGCCCTTCGCGGATGCGCTGCTGCAACCCGCGCCAATACTCCGCGGTAAACAGATCGCTGTGCAACTCTTCAAACACCAGCCGAATGCGCCGATCGCCGCACAGGAAGTGGCGGAACTCTTCCGGGAACACATCGTTGGGCGCGATGCTGTACCACGGCTCGCTGGCCAGCTCGTCCTCCGGATAACGCGGCGGCGGAATGTCGCGGAAGTTGACCTCGGTCATGTAGCAAATTTCGTCGTAGTCGTAGAACACCACCCGCCCGTGGCGCGTCACGCCGAAGTTCTTGAACAGCATATCGCCGGGGAAAATATTGGCGGCGGCCAACTGCTTGATCGCGTTGCCGTACTCTTCAATCGCATCGCGCATTTGCTGGTCGTTGGCCTGCTCCAGATACAGGTTCAGCGGCGTCATGCGCCGTTCCATATACAGGTGTTTGATCACGATGCGATCGCCGAGATCTTCCAGCTTGTCCGGCACTTCGCGCCGAAGCTCCGCCAACAGCTCAGGGCTGAGACGCGCCTTGTCGACGACGAAATTCTCGTACTCCTGGGTATCCGCCATGCGCCCGACGCGATCGTGCTCTTTCACCAGCTGATAGCAAGCCATCACCTGCGCCTGCGTCACCTCTTTTTGCGGGGCGAATTCGTCTTTGATCACTTTAAACACCCGATCGAAGGACGGCAGGGTGAACACCAGCATCACCATGCCCTTCACCCCCGGCGCGATGATAAATTGCTCCTGCGACTGCGCCATAAAGGTCAGGTATTCGCGATAGCATTCGGTTTTACCGTGCTTCTGGCAGCCGATCGCCATGTACAGCTCGGCGGTGGTTTTGCCCGGCAGGATCTCGCGCAGCCACTCCACCATCGCCGCCGGCAGCGGCGCGTAGACCATGAAATAAGAGCGGGCGAAGCCGAAGACAATGCTGGCCTCGGCCTTGCCGGTCAGGCAGGCATCGATAAACAGCGCGCCCGACTCGCTGTGGTGGATCGGGAGCAAGAACGGATAAACACCGTCGGCCAGGCGCAGCTTGCCGACCAGCCAGGCGGCCTTGTTGCGATAGAACAGTTCGTTGGCTATCTGGAAGGTTGCGCCCGCCAGCTGCGGTGCGCTGAAGGCGCGTTGCAGCGCCTGAGTGATGTCGCGAATATCGCGCGCCAAGTCCTCCCACGGCAGCCGCAGCGGCAGATCGCTCAGCACACTGCGCAGCATCGCCGGCAGATCGCCATTGGGGGTAAAATCGCGCGCCAGCGGACGCGGTATGTCGCGAAAGCGCCGTTCCGGCTGCGAACTGAAGACGAACAGCTTGTCCGGCGTCAGATCGCGGTGCTTGAACAGCCGGCAATAGACCGAGTTAAAGAAGCTTTCGGCGATCTCGAAACGCGGATAGTCCGGCAGCAGGTCGATATAAACCGCTTTAACCCGGCTGGGGAAGTCGGCATCGAAGTATTTCTGCCCGGTGATGCATTTGAGCTGCTCCACCACCAGGCCGACGTGATGGTCATACAGATGGATGCGCTTTTTCATCGCCTGCTGCACCGCCGGCCAGTCCGCCTGCTCGAAGCGCTGCTGCGCGCCGGCGGTCACTTCCAGAAAGCGGCCGTACTGCGCATCGAAGCCCTGCAGGATCGTCTGTGCGATCAACAACTCCAGTTTTGCCGCCATCCTTACCCCCGCCAGAAAAAGAAGCCTGCGCATGCAGGCTCCGGGTGAAACGTCTTCAAGCTTGCCGCATCAGAACTGCTGTTCTTCCGTCGAACCGGTCAGCGCGGTGACCGAAGAGGCGCCGCCCTGAATGACGGTGGTGACCTTGTCGAAGTAGCCGGTACCCACCTCCTGCTGGTGCGACGCGAAGGTGTAACCGCGATCCACCGCGGCGAACTCCGCCTGCTGCACCTTCTCGACGTAGTGTTTCATCCCCTCGCCCTGCGCATAGGCGTGCGCCAGGTCGAACATGTTGAACCACATGCTGTGGATGCCCGCCAGCGTGATGAACTGATACTTGTAGCCCATGTCCGACAGCGCCTGCTGGAAGCGGGCGATGGTCTGGTCGTCGAGGTTCTTCTTCCAGTTGAACGATGGCGAGCAGTTGTAGGCCAACAGCTTGCCTGGATATTTGGCGTGGATGGCGTCGGCGAAGCGCTGGGCGGCATCCAGATCCGGCGTTGAGGTTTCGCACCACACCATATCGGCGTAAGGGGCATAGGCCAGGCCGCGGCTGATCGCCTGTTCGACGCCGGCATGGGTGCGGAAGAAGCCTTCCGCCGTACGCTCGCCAGTGACGAAGGCGCTGTCATACGGATCGCAGTCAGAGGTCAGCAGGTCGGCCGCATCGGCGTCGGTACGGGCGATCACCAGCGTCGGCACGCCGAGCACGTCGGCCGCCAGGCGCGCGGCGACCAGTTTCTGGATCGCTTCTTGCGTCGGCACCAGCACTTTGCCGCCCATATGGCCGCATTTCTTCACCGCCGCCAGCTGATCTTCGAAGTGCACCCCGGCGGCCCCGGCGGTAATCATCGCTTTCATCAGCTCAAAGGCGTTCAACACGCCGCCGAAGCCGGCTTCCGCATCGGCGACGATCGGCAGGAAATAATCGGTGTACCCTTTGCTGCCCGGCTCAATCTGGTTCGCCCATTGGATCTGATCGGCACGGCGGAAGGTGTTGTTGATGCGCTCGACCACCTTCGGCACCGAGTCCACCGGATACAGCGATTGGTCAGGGTACATGGCCGCCGCGCTGTTGGCGTCGGCCGCCACCTGCCAACCGGACAAGTAGATGGCCTCGACGCCGGCTTTGGCCTGCTGCAGCGCCTGGCCGCCGGTCAGCGCGCCCAGGCAGTTCACGTAGCCTTTGCGCGCCTTGCCGTTCAACAATGCCCACAGTTTGGCGGCGCCGTTTTGCGCCAGGGTGCATTCCGGGTTGACCGAACCGCGCAGGTTGATCACGTCTTCGGCGCTATAGGGGCGGGTAATGCCTTCCCAACGGGCCGATTTCCATTCCTGTTCCAACTGCTGGATCTGTTGAGAGCGAGAGGTAGACATAATTTTTATCCTTTCAGTCATGTAGGGTTGATTGGGAAAATTCAGGCCAGCAGCTCATAGCCGGGCAGCGTCAGGAAATCGATTAATTCATCTTGCGTGGTGATGCGCTCCATCAGGCTCGCCGCCTCTTCGAACCGGCCGGCGTTAAAGCGCGCTTCCCCTACTTCTTCACGCACCACCAACATCTCTTCTTGCAGCATCTGGCGGAACAGCGCCTTGGTGACCGGGCGCCCGTCGTTCAGGCTCTTCTCGTGGTGGATCCACTGCCAGATAGACGTGCGGGAGATCTCCGCCGTCGCCGCATCCTCCATCAAACCGTAAATCGGCACGCAGCCGTTGCCGGAGATCCAGGCTTCAATGTACTGCACCGCCACGCGGATATTGGCGCGCATCCCTGCTTCGGTGCGTTCGCCGTCGCACGGTTCCAGCAGCTGTGCGGCGCTGATCGGCGCATCCTGCTCACGCAGCACGTCCAGCTGGTTTTGACGATCGCCCAATGCGTTGCCGAACACCTCCATCACCGTGTCCGCCAAGCCCGGGTGCGCCACCCAGGTGCCGTCGTGGCCATTGTTGGCCTCCAGCTCTTTGTCCGCCCGTACCTTGTTCAGCACCCAGGCGTTTTTTTCGGCGTCTTTGCTCGGGATAAACGCCGCCATGCCGCCCATGGCGAACGCGCCGCGCTTATGACAGGTTTTGATCAACAGGCGCGAATAGGCGCTGAGGAAAGGTTTTTCCATGGTCACCGACTGACGATCCGGCAGCACGCGATCGCCGTGGTTCTTCAGCGTTTTGATGTAGCTGAAGATGTAATCCCAACGGCCGCAGTTCAGACCGACGATGTGATCGCGCAGGTGGTAGAGGATCTCGTCCATCTGGAACACCGCCGGCAAGGTTTCGATCAGCACGGTCGCCTTAATGGTGCCGCGCGGCAGATCGAAACGATCCTCGGTAAAGCTGAAGACATCGCTCCACCAGGCCGCTTCCTCCCAGGACTGGGTTTTCGGCAGGTAGAAATACGGGCCGCTACCCTTGGCCAACAGCTGGCGATAGTTGTGGTAGAAGTACAGCGCGAAATCGAACAGGCCGCCGGGGATGGCTTCATCACGCCACAAGACGTGTTTCTCCGGCAGGTGCAAGCCGCGCACGCGAGCGATCAACACCGCCGGATTCGGTTTCAGCTGGTAGATCTTGCCGGCTTCATTGGTGTAGGAGATGGTGCCGTTAACCGCATCGTGCAGATTGATTTGACCGTCGATGACTTTGTCCCAGCTTGGCGCCAGCGAGTCTTCGAAGTCCGCCATAAACACTTTTACGTTGGCGTTCAGCGCATTGATCACCATCTTGCGCTCGACCGGCCCGGTGATCTCTACCCGGCGATCGCGCAGGTCTTGCGGAATGCCGCGGATTTGCCAGTCACCTTCACGAATGGAAGCGGTTTCCGAAATAAACCCCGGCAGTTCACCGCGATCGATATTTTGTTGCCAGCGGACACGCGCCGCCAGCAACTCGTTGCGCCGCGGCGTGAATTTCCCCACCAGGTCCGCCAGGAATTCAACCGCTTCATCCGTTAACACCTGGCGCTCCGCTGCGGCGAAACCCTGAGTAAACCTTAATTCCGTGCCTGCTATCTGTTGCGTCATGACCTTGCTCCTTCCCATCGTTGCGCCCGCGCGACCGGCGCATTTTCATCAGAAATCACTGTGGATCAGGGCGGATGAAACGATCCTCAACTGGTCAGATCTCATCCCGATAGCTCTAAGAATACTCAACAAAAAATAAAAATCAAAAACCATTTCCATTTTATTATTAAATATTTTATTAACACTTTATTATCAATTGGTTAGGATAAATAACACGATAAACAGGTAAGGAAATCGGTTCCAATAGAATTGCAAAGACGGACTAACGCTTTGTTAGGCAATGGTTTTTTAGGAAAATTGACGGGTAAAAAGAGGATCGGGCAGAGGATGAGCAGTGCGGCGGCCTCGATTCAGCCGCCGGCAGGCAGAAAAGATCAGTCGAGCGTCGGATTCATATGGCGCAGATCGTAAGGCGTGATCTGGTAGACGTAATAGTTGAGCCAATTGGAAAACAGCAGGTGGCCATGGCTGCGCCAGGTGGCTTTCGGTGTCAGTGCGGGGTTGTCATCGGGGAAATAGTTGAGCGGTACGGCAGGATCGAGGCCAGCTTCGTTGTCGCGACAATACTCTCCTGCCAGGGTCAACGTATCGTATTCCGGATGGCCGGTGACGAACGCCAGGCGCTTATCCCTGCTGGCGAACAGGTAGGCTCCGGCCTGTTCGGATTCGGCCAAGATGTCCAGGTCGGTATATTGGCGAATCACCTCGGTCGGGAAATCGGCATAGCGCGAATGCGGCGCCAGGAAGCTTTCGTCGAAGCCGCGCGTCAGCAACGCATGCTGCTGCAGCGTTTGGTGCGGATAAACCCCGGAGAGCTTCACTTCACGCGTCATCTTGGGAATGCCGTACAGAATATTCAACGCCGCCTGTACCGCCCAGCACACGAACAGCGTGGAGGTAACGTGGTTCTTAGCCCAGTCGATCACCCGTTCGATCTGCGGCCAGTAGGCAACATCGCAAAAATCAACCAGCCCCAGCGGCGCGCCGGTGACGATCAGGCCATCGAAGTTCTCATTCTGGATATCCTCGAAGTCGCAGTAGAAGTTGTTCAGATGCTCGGCCGGCGTGTTCTTCGATTCGCGGCTGTCGATGCGCAGCAGCTGGATATCAATCTGCAGCGGCGAGTTGGAAAGCAGGCGCAGAAACTGGTTTTCCGTTTCGATCTTCTTTGGCATCAGGTTAAGGATCAGCACTTTCAGCGGCCTGATTTCCTGTGTTTTTGCCCGCGAGGATGTCATCACGAAGACATTCTCACCGCGCAAGAAATTGACCGCAGGTAACTCATCAGGAACACGAATCGGCATTGCTTAACCCTCACACATCCATTTATACGTTTAGACTTCTAGATGCCCGAAGATAGCGTTTTTTTCCGTCGCTGTCGAGCATTCAGCGGAAAGGTGAAAATGTTTCATTGCGCGAACTGCGTCAGGATCTTTGGCAGGGAGGATGAGAGGTACTGAAAGCAAAAAGGCCATCCTTTCGGATGGCCTCTTGGCTTATTTGGTGCTTGGCAGTGTCCTACAGTATTCGTCTCATCCTGAGACTCTCCCCTGCGGGGCCGCCGCAAGCGGCGTTAAGGCCCGTTCCCGACGGGCCTTTCGCATGCCCATGCTCGAGCAGAACACCAAATAACAGACAAAACAAAAAGCCCCATGCTTTCGCATGAGGCTTGTTGTTTTATTTGATGCTTGGCAGTGTCCTACTCTCGCATGGGGAGACCCCACACTACCATCGGCGCTACGGCGTTTCACTT
>NZ_VOUX01000024.1 GCF_008011855.1 Serratia bockelmannii | reverse complement strand
CTTCTTTCTGGTGTATTCCCCTTTTGGCTTTCGCCGGCGCGGGGAGCCTGGCGCCGTGACAACAAGACCGAGACGGGGTATCAGCTGACGGTACAAGGGCGGCGCCGCAGGCCGCAGCGCAAGCGACCAAACGACCGCAGGGAGGAAGGGAGTGCGAACGGGTGAGGACGCCGGCAACGCGTACCCTTGTGCCGGCGGCGCCCCGGCTCAGCGTCTGTCACGGGGACAGTCTCTCTGCGCGGATGCCGGGCCTGAGGGGATACACCAGAAAGTGCCAGGCCTTTAGCCTGGCTGCCTTAGCGAACGGCCGCATTAGCGGCCGGGCAGTGAGAGCGGCGCCGGCATCGCCGGCTGCAAGCGCTAGTCTTTGATGTTGCAGTTGGCTTTCAGACCATAGCCGACTGGCCCGAAACCGCAACGCGGGTTCGGCGAGACTTGGCGACCGCAGGCGGGCGGCTAGTCGAGTTGGGCTGATGGCTGGACGCGTGCGGCCAGACACCGGAGGAAGCTCATAGCTTAATTTTAATGCATCTGCCTGTACGACAGTAAATTCTCGTTATTAACCCAGAGTTTCTAAGCTGCCTGTTCGGCAGTGTAAATGTTATATATTCACTTTTGGTAATAGCGTTTCCAGCGTTCAAAGTCAGAACCCCGCAAATCTGTTGGGTATCCCTTACTCCTGAACCACTCCGAAAACTCCTTAGCAAGCGCTTTATATTCGTCTTTCATTGATGCGTGAACATATCCACCTGAAAGACACTTTTCTATAAATGTCAATTGTCGCGAAGAAGGTGAATAAACAACCTTCCTTTCTTCTCTTCTAGTTTCAAATACAGGCTTATCCAATCTGTTTTGAAATTCGGTCATGGCGCGCGTTATCAGCTCTGTCAGCTCAGAATCACTCAGCGCGGAAAAGTCGATATTTGAGTATTCATGTTTAATGGTAAAGACATTATTTCCCACTCTTTACCTCCCTATCAGAAGTCATTGATGAAAATCTCTCCAGACCCGCCGGAGGCACTCTCTCTGCGCTCCGCCTCCAGACAATCATAGACATACTGTACCGCCAACGTGAGCGTCAGCTTATCTTCAACTTCAGCCAGGAATTCCTCAGCGGTAGCCCCCTCTTTTTTCACTGGCAACGTCATATAGCAAAGCACCGCCGTATGCTCATCCCCTTCTTCGCCCTTCAGGCAAACGGGAACCTCTCTTTCCTCCAGAGCAAGCTCCCCGGATGCCTGGGCGAATGTGTAGTTAACATAGGCTTCCGTGTTCCCAACCTCGGGACTTTCATACTTTTCGCGCGTCCAGTACTGGCGAGTTGTCTCACCAATGAAAAGCCGGCGAGAGCCTGTTGTGGCATGGAAGGCACATTTGCCGGGCTGCAGGTATTTCGCCGCGGGCAACTTGCCAGGGAGCAGCTCGAAAATCTCGGCTCTGATCGTCTTCATTTCCGTTCCTTTTCTATCCGCAGTGAGATTAATGCAGGCCAAATGCCTGCATGGTTTTTTATTTAAGACGTTCACTGGCCAGCTGGTACACATCGCCGCGCTCACGTTTGCCGACGGCAACCACCGCGATAATCAGGCAATCGTCGATCACTTCGTAAACCAGACGAAACCCCGAGGCGCGCAGCTTGATTTTGTAACACCCCGGCATCCCCCGCAGTTTTGCTGAAGGAATATGCGGGTTCTCGCAGCATTTTTTCAGTTTTTTGGCGAACTGCTGCTGCAGCGCTTTGTCCAGCTTGCCCCACTCTTTCAGAGCCGACTCACGAAATTTGACCGTATACGTCATGCGAACTGATCCAGATCGATATCAACCAGCGCTTCGCTACGGCGCTCATTGACCAATCTCAGCAGCTCCTGATCATCGAGGGCATCGAGCATTTGCTCATAGAGCACCGCCGGCACACAATAAAATGCCGGCTGATTGCGGTTCAGTATGGCCACCGGAAAACCGGCACCGGCGCTAACGGTTTCCATTGGGTTTTTCTTCAGCTCGCTGATGCTCGCACTTGTGTCACTCAGAATGATATTTGGCATGGTATCCTCGACTTAATATGACCGCTTAACAGGTCTTATCATACCATCAAAAAGACCTGTTAACAGGTCTTTTTGATAAAATATCATCCAGCTGGTCAGTTGTACGAGTGCTCCACCGCCATCTCTTGCGCCAGTCTGTAACGTGCATGCTCCCAGGCGCGCTGACCGATTTCCCCGAAGTCACGCTGTGCAACCCGTTGCCCTCTGACCCAGTATTGGATCATTTCGTAGGCAACTCGCGGTTTGTCCGGCTGCTTATAATCAGCCCCGCAGCTTTGGACAAGCTCAGTCATCCTGCCGAAAATCACATAGAGCGCCTGCTCCAGCTCGTCGGGTGACGTGCTGCTTTGCGCATACAGGTCATTCAGGTCATCTAAATAGCAAAACTCCATTTCCAATGCTCGAACGGCGGCGGGATATTGCACGCCGGGCTTTTCCCACGGATCTGGGGCCTCTGGTTCGCACATTCCTGCCTTTTCACATATCTCGGCAGATTCTGCAGCGGCGGTTTTGACGTTGACGTTATCGGGGTTCATTCTGCTCTATTCCTCTTGTGATTCCATATCTCAGCGAGTTCTTTGCGGCATAGGGCCGAGTTGCGACAGGCCCGGAGAAAAACAAGGGCGCCGCTTGCGGCGTGGCTTGCCAGAACCTTGTTTTTTGAACGGAATGGCGCTACGAATAGCCCTCCGCAAAAACTCTCAGAGAGATGGCCACAGGGAATTGATGAGGATGAACACCCTCGGCACGGCGGAACGACGGGTCGCCCTTAGCGATCGCCGCCCTAGGGGCGATCAGTGGGAGCGGCGCCGGCATAGCCGGCTGCAAGCGTAGGTTGTCGATCTTGATTTTGGCTTTCAGACCTTAGCCTACTGGCCCGAAACCGCAACGCGGGTTCGGCGAGACTTGCTGACCGCGTGCGGATTGCTAGTCGAGTAGGGCTGATGGCGGGTCGCGAGCGGCCTGCCACCGGAGGAAGCTCCAGCATCCGTGGTCTGCCTGACATACCAATAACAAAAAGGCGCCACTTGGCGCCTTCTCAGTTTATTGTTTCTTAGGACAAATTTAACTCAGAATCTATTGCAGCTTCCCCTGCAGCAAGCCTTAACTTATTTGGAATGAGCAGTGCATTAAATAGTCGTTCTGTCTCAGAAATATCAGCATCTGCTCGCGTCAATCGTTCCATCACGCTCCACAATGCGTCGCTCTTGTAATGCTGCAACCCCCTGCCTGCCATACTGGGGAATCTTTCTACCCATGTCAGAACGCTTTCAACCAGATCGTCTTCAAATATGTCCTGCTTGCTCCAACGTGCATACCATGTCCCAAGGGTGCTCGGCGTTGAAAACGCCAGCTCGACTTCTGCCTGCGCTAACTGGTTTTGGTAGCGTCGGCGCTTTTGCTGTTCTTCACGAGAACGCCGCCGTTCCTGTCGCTCATACTGCATATCCCACTGCCGTTCGCGGCGCTCACGGCAAAGGACATCGTAAGCCGGGAACAGCTTGCCAGCGACATCCCCAGCAAGCGGCAGCGGGCTGTACTGTCCACCGCTTTCGATCAGTCTGTCCAATGCCGCTACATAATGCGCGATGTTTGCACCGCCCCGTTCATTAGGAAAATAATTGGATGAAATCAGGCGAATGTCGTTTGCTAAAACCTGCACCCGCCCATTGTTCAACACTTTAAAAAAGGCTTTGGCATACGGGAATTCAGCGAGCCGCTTGCCCTGCTCCTTCTTGCGCTCGACCAATGCCACGGCATGGACGGCGGCATGCTGATATTCGTTTATCGGCACCAGTGCGCGGCTGTTCGGGATCATACGCACAGCCCTCCCATCCGTAGAGCGGCGGCCAGCTGCGCTGACTGGTTAAACCCGTGCCGGTAGTAATCACCGACAGTCTCCAACACCTTGTTGACCGTCTCCGGGTCAAAATTCTCCGCAGTATGTAACCAGGCGACACGATTTCCCTGGTCAGCCTGATTTGTTGATTCCTGGAATGGTAGAAAGGCTGACCATTCCGGCACTTCACTCCCAGCACTGCACAGGTAAATGGCCAGATTGTCATCCCCTGTTGGACTGATACGACAAACAACAGGCACCTGCCCGCAAAACTCGCTGGCCTCTTCCGCAATGGCGTTCCACCCATCCGGCAGCGCCAGTTGGCCGAGAACAACGTTGTTCAACTGACGACGCGCCTCCCTGCCCCGGTCACGATACTGCTCCAGCTCAAAGGCACTCATTACGGCTAACTGCGCAAGGCTTAATTTTTGGTTTTTCATAATGTTTGTTCTGCCGCCCGAGGGCGGCAGCTCCTTTGTCAGTTAGGCGGCAGCGCTGTCGTCAGCGTCAGTATCATTGGCGTTTGTAGAACTGGCCGTAGCATTAGCCCGGTTTTCCGTATCGGCCTGCGGCTGCGGTGCCATGCAGCTCGGCAACCAACCGGTTTCGCTCAGCACCGCCGCGGCGAACTCAGCGGCATCTTTACGTTTCATGCCCTCGGCATCTTTGGCCTTCCCGGTTTCACCGGCGCTATTGAGAGCATCAACGATCTGGTCTTTGCCAATCCGCGAAAAATAGTTGTCACTCGTCGGCTTCCACCATTCCCCGATCTGGAAATCGAGGGCTTTTTCTACCGAATCCAGCTTGGTGCCAACCCGCTTATCCTTGAGATAACTGTCTCGGCCATCGAGGCCGTGGGAAACGCAGTATGCCAACAACCGGAGAACATCACCCTGTGGCCACGCCAGCAGCCACTCAAAGCTTTCGCTCCAATTTTCAGGAAATTGGTTCAACCAGCTCTCATGCATCTCGTTAAGTTTCAGGTTAGCGATACCATTCACGCTGCCAGCCTCTTCTGACTGGGATAAGCAGCCGCTGCGCATGCTTTCTACAGAGGTGTGCAACACATAGAAATATCCCGCGTCGAACACCCGCCGTGCCAGCGTGAACGTATGGAGTGCAATCGCGACGTTGGTGTTCTGCGCCAGCGCCGCAGATACTGCCAAAGTACGTTCGGCGGACAAACTTGCCACCAATACTTGGGAAAGCCCTTTTTCTGACGGTGGGGTGTTCTTCTTGATTTCTTCGCGGTTGGCTTTTTCTTGTTGCTTGATGTCTTCCACTTTCATCAAGCCGCGTTGGATTTGGATCTGGCCATCTTTCAGGTAAGCGACTACGCCCGCCGTCGCACGAACTTCCGGCGACCACTTATTGATCTCGGCGGCGTCGTTGATCTCGTTGATGCGCGCCTCAATTTGCTCAACGCGCGGCGCATGTTCCCATTCTTCGTCTGCATCGAGTCCAGCAGTATCAAACATGTCATCCAGCAGTTCTTGCTCGGTGAGCAGCTGATCCATCTCTGTCTGCAATTCGTCGCTCAATTTCGCCTGAACAAAAAGGATCTCGAAGGTCTTTTCGTCTCCGTTATAACTCCGCACCTCTCGACTGCGGCCAACCGCCCATGCCCACCCTTCATTTTTCGCCACTTCATCTGCCGCAGCCTGCAGCTTGGCCATAGCCAACGTCTCCAGCATCAGCGGATTTGTCAGGATGACGCTTTCAGCAAACAGATCTTCTCGAGTTTCCCCCCCTGCAGCCTGATAGGCTTCCAGTCCGACAAATTCAACGATATGGCTGTCTGCCGCCGACACTTCATCGTTCAACACAGCTTCGCGTAACGCCTTCGGTTTGCGGAGGTTCGCGTAATAGCTGCTCTTTTCCCATGCCTGAAGCTGGCGCTGGTGATCATCCGTCGCGCCCAACGCCGCCAGCTGGTCAAAATTGATTTGATTCTTTTTCAGCAGCTCCAGCAGCGCAGGGGCTACGGTTGTCAACTTAAGGCATTTTTTAACATGCAGGGTACTGAAGCCGAGGATGGCGCCGATTTGCTCAGGGGGCGTTCCTTTCATCGCCAACAAACGGATATTTTCGAGCTGATCGGCAGGTTGCAGGTTGGTGCGGCGCACGTTCTCCGCGACAGAAATCGCATAGGCGTCCTGTTGATCGACGACTAAAACAGGAACGATAAACTCCGGCGTTACCGGGACGCCAGCAGCTGAACGCCCTTGCACCATCAACAAATCCATCCCAAGACGGCGGGTCTCACCGGCGTCCACACCGTATCGGCCATCCGCCATGCGGTGAACGACGAGATTCTGCAACAGACCCGTGGCCTCGATGCTGGTTGCCATCTCCTCAATATCTTCCTCAGAGCGAGGGGTAATACGCGCATTCTGATCCGAAAAAGTCAGCTCTTTGAGCATGAGATTTTTACGCTCGGCCTTGGCCAGCGCGGCTTCGACAAACTTCGCCGCCGCGTTTTTCTTCGGCTCTGCTTTGTTAGCTTTTGGTTTAGTTATGGTCTTTGGCATGGTTAACTCCTCCATCAGTAATGAATTTCATCCAGCGGTAGGCCAATCCGGCTTCTTTCTGGTGTATTCCCCTTTTGGCTTTCACCGGCGTGGGGAGCCTGGCGCCGTGACAACAAGACCGAGACGGGGTACCAGCTGACGGTACAAGGGCGGCGCCGCAGGCCGCAGCGCAAGCGAACGGACGACCGCAGGGAGGAAGGGAGTGCGAACGGGTGAGGACGCCGGCAACGCGTACCCTTGTGCCGGCGGCGCCCCGGCTCAGCGTCTGTCACGGGGACAGTCTCTCTGCGCGGATGCCGGGCCTGAGGGGATACACCAGAAAGTGCCAGGCCTTTAGCCTGGCTGCCTTAGCGAACGGCCGCATTAGCGGGCGGGCAGTGAAAGCGGCGCCGGCGAAGCCGGCTGCAAGCGACCGATCGTTGGTTTTTAGCGACTCAACGTCGCTAAAAACCAAACGCGCGCAACGTCGATACATCACACGTGGAGGAGATATCCGGGCTACTCGCCCGGATAAATTATTAATCGATGGCTTGGAATATCAGCGACTTTTCAGGGTGTTGAATGATACTGATGTAATCTTTAAGCGCATCTTGGCGCTCGATTAATCGTTGACAGGTCAGCGCATAATCTTTCCCCAGTTCTGAAGCTTTCCAGGAAAGGTGATTCAAAACAAAAAGCGTTGCGATGATCCCTGCAGCATCCGCCGAAACATCAGCATCGAAGTAATTACCCGGAATAGTTAAACGATAAACCCCATCCGCTGGCGCGATGTAACCGGTTGGGTGGTTAATAATCATGTCAGCCCATGGCCCGACTCGGCCGGTGAGCCCTACTGGAACCTCATAAAAATTCCACATTCCCCCATCGTAATTGCTGTGTCTGCTTAAAAAGTTGATGGCCAAGCGTTCACCTACCGGCGTGGCGAATAATTGAGGTACAAAAGCTAAACGGCGACGCGGATCGGTAATTTCAATTCTGCTCACTTCTGTTGCTGGCTGGGTGGCGTTTACTGCAGTATTCATACTTCATTCTCCGGCTTCACTTATGGTGCACTTTTTCTCGCTCTTGCACAGAGCGGGGAGCACGTTGCTGTGACACCAGACCGCCACGTTCCATTGGGGACGACAGCAAGGGCGATGTCGGAAGCCGCAGCGCAAACGACCGCAGGGAGTGCGAACGGGTGAGGACAGCGGGCGCCAGCTTTCCCTTGTTGTCGTACCGGAACGGGGCAGCGTCCGTCACAGCATAAGTGAACGCCGCGGCACAAGATGCCAGGAAAAGTGCGCCATGAAGCCGTTGTAACGGTTTTCCTTAACGGCCGCCCATGGCGGCCAGTGGATGCGGCGCCGGTCATAGACCGGCTGCAAGCTATCACTCTTGAACTTTTACAATATCAATCGCGTTCTGCAGCACGTCCCAGTTGATGCCAATATTGGCATCATGATTGTCATGGACAACCTCCATCGCCAGCTCAATATCGTCAGCCGTCAACGTTGCATCCAACGCGAGAAAATCATCATCCAGCCAAAAACTGGCCACGCACAGCGCGTCATTGGGATAACGGTTTAGCCGGGCAATAAGCCCTGCGATAGTCATTTTTGCAAGCATCCTAATATTCCGTATTATTCAGTTAAGCGCCCTGTCAGGAGCGCGAGAAAATCGTTAACCACCGTAATCTGGTACATTCCCCAAGACATACTCCGGGCCTACAACCTCGGCATATCCGTATTCGTCCAGATCGTCTGACCATTCAATATCGTCACTGGCACTATCTATATATTCGCCACTTGAATAGACGTGATACCCGCAAAAACCCTCCCCCTCCTCGCAAAACGTGTGGCAAATATGGCAGGAGAAACGCTTACTCAGACTGCGGATCTCGGAACCTTCAGGGGGAGCCCACCGGGTATGAAAATCCAGCTGTATTTCACCGTCGAACTCCACTAATGCAACATCAACATCGCTGAAAAAACTGTCACTTCCTTCGCAATGTGAAAATTCGGCCAAAGCGGTAAGTTGATCAGGCGTCCCAGTCACGATAAGGCGGTTTGCACACCAATTCGGCATAATTCTTCTCCAGTCAGGTTGTCGGATATCGGCTTGCGCCGTAGCCAAAACACAGACGTGCGGAAAGCGGAGAATGCAGGGGCCATACCGCAAGCCGCATGCGCAAGCGAGCGAACGACAGCAGGGAGAGAGTGAGTGCGAACGGGTGAGGATATGGGCAACGCGTACCCTTGCAGGCGCAGCGGCACGGCTACGTTCGGGCTACGGCGTAAGCCCAGGCGACGACATACCATTTAGATCCCCGCCCGCAGGGCGGAAAAAATGCAAATCGCAGAAGTTGAAGTCAGAGATGGGGCCCCGGCAAGGCCGGGGATCCTTTGAGTGGCCAGAATTGGCCACCATAAACAGTGTGTTATTTCACTTCAATATTAACCAGTTGCTCCAGAACCTGCAGTAACCTGGCTGACGGATAGGTTGCCCAGACCGGCAACAACGTTATCAGCGTAACAGCCTGTGCGGCCAACATCAGTCGACGCGGCAAAACCCCTTGCTCATAGTTCTTGACGGTCCGAAGCGAAACCCCAAGATAATCCGCGGTCTGCTTTTGCGTCCAACCCAGCGCCCCTCGCCATGCCTTCATACCTGCTGAAGGCATAATAAGCGATACCACGCCCCTGGACTGAGGTGTAGTCTGATCGTGGCGCGTTAGCGCCTGCAGTTGCAAAACGATTTGCGGTTGCTCCATTCGACGCAAATCGGGTAACAAGCGGACCAGCATCAGTGTCTGGATCCCCAGGCGAGCTGTTCGGGACACGCCACTATTTTCATAGGTCCGATAAGTCCGTTCTGACACCCCCAGAGCATTGGCGGCATCCTCTTGCCGCCAATGGCTCCCCAGGCGCAGCGAACGCGCCTCAGACAGCGAAAAGTATTGGCCGGCGCGCCATAATCTCAACTCAAAAACATCCATGCATTGCCCCCTTAAAAAACAGGCAATTTTTGCACCCTAAACGAGACAAAAATGCAGACAAACCGGCAATAATTGCCCCTTAGAGCAATTTATCCAATTTCTTGCGAGCCTCATCCAGGGGCCCCAATTCGCTACGCTGCTGTACAGGTTCAACCGGATCCACCAATCGACAATTATCACCAGACAACGCCATAACCACGTCGCGGATCGCGGCCATTTCGGGTCTCCAGCCTGTTGTTTGACTGACCAGGTTGACCAGCTGCTCGCTGGTCAACTGGCCGTTATACATCGTGGCCAACAATACTGGTAATCGTGAATCGAGCTGATGTAATGCCGCCGTTGTGATGATGGCATTACGCAGAAAATCCCCGCGCACTCGCTGCGAAATGGATTCAACCACATTCAGAGCTTGGCGATCTGCCTCGCAGTCCAGCTGCAAATAGCTGGTAAATTTTCGGCGGGTATCACTGCTGTTTTCGCTCACGGTTATCCCTCTTGTTTATACAATGCCATTTCACTCGCCAGCGCCATTTGCGGGTTTTCGACCAACGTTATACGTTCCGCCGACAGTTTCCAGGCTTTTCTTACGGCGGATTCTATCAGCGGAGCGCCCCCACCGACCAGCCAAACCCGGTTAACGTGGCGGAATCGCGCCAGTTCGTTCACTACACGATCGCCAAGCCGGGTGATACCGTGCTCTATCGCGGCGATAACGTCATCAACACGGGAAGCATCATTTATCAGCTGTGACAAAAAGGCCCGATCGTGACGACGCTGGATCACCGTATCCGCCACATAGGCGCTCGTATCGCTGTCCGCCATACGCAGCGCCGTCAGCGCGGCCTGCGTCACCATAGAAACACCCAGGGTAGGATTACCGTGGATCGCCGTCACATCGTCGAATTGCCCGACGATCACCCCGGCATCAAGCGTTGTGCCACCCAAATCGATAACCAGGGACGTTTCCAGCGGCCCAACATTCTCCTGGACCAAGTGAGAAAACACCGCCGGTAGGGATTCAGGCATCACTTCAACTGCTGTCACCGTAAAAGCGTCTCCTTTATTCAACGTCACAGGTCGAAGCAGGTTGTCGATTTTTCGCTGAATATTGACTGTGTTTTTCTGACAGTCATCGGTATAGAACTCGCTGATTGGCAATGTGACAGTCAGCTTAACCGATTGTGGCTCAATGCCACTGTTTAGCAAGGCATGGTGAACCGCGAGCAGATTGGTATCACCGTACTGATACTCAATATTGGTCGTGCTGATCGCCTGCTGGCTAACATCGTCAAAGGTGTACTTCAGGCCATCAACGGAATAGTTGTACGTCCGACGGCTGCCGATGCCGTCGATTTTCCATCCTGGACGGAAAGAATTAGGCGATAGGGTCGTATGTAAATTCCCCGCCATATACCAGGCCAGCTTCACATTGGTAGAACCATCATCACAGCAAATATGCATTTCACAACCCTTTAGTTACTCAATTTGAGTATCATTATAAGTAAATCAGAGAGCGCATCAAGCTATAGTTTCTCAAAATGAGTAATTTAAATAACTCAATATGAGTTTATTGGTTGCTAACTTTCGTTGTTACGCATCAAACTGAGTCACTTTATTATTGAAGAGTTCCCGCCACAGGCCCCCTTGATGCTCAATATGAGTATCAAGGGGGCTTTGCCACACCGCGGAACTATCACCAATGCGAACCGGGCGTCGCTTTTAACCCACAGACGTCATACAGAACTCGGTTTGTGTAATGAGAAACTCAAGATAACCTTGTTTCTCCAGCAGATGATCAAAGGTCGGGTCGTCCGACGGGAGACGCTCCATAAAGTCGTCACCGCCACATAATCGGCAGGCTTCATCAAATACGTCTCTACTGTCACGGGTCGTCGGATCCAACCCTTCCGCATAGGCCAATAACCGCTTTCCTTTGGCATGCGATGCCGCCATCAAATACACCCCCTCATCCTTGACCAACAGCACATCACTCCCCTGTTGACGCGCATGTGTGATCACCTCAATTGTCTTTTTACCCTTAAAATAAATCTTATTATTCATATTGATACCATAATTAGATAGGGCGGCAGGCGCACCGCCCTAATGATTACTTGTAGATTTCGGCGATGACGGCGGCCAGTGCATTAGCTTTCGGTAACGATTCAAGACGGGTATTCATCATGACCAGTTCAGTCGCAAGTAAGCGTGCCGATACGCTGATGTGTTGATCAGGTTGCTTACGGCTGTTTAGGAACGACAGCAGTGCGAAGGCCGCATGAGGATGACAAATCACCTCCTCTGAAAACTCGGTAATTTCAGCGTCAAAATGGCCCATGGCGGTGAGTAATACAGACTGCCGCCATAATGGAAAATCGGCATAAAATCCAGCCATGTGCAGGCGGTGCCCCAAGTGGAATAAATCGGCCATTAAATCAGCGAAAATCGACGTGACGTCGCGTTCATCACCCGGACATCTAGCCAAGAAAGCCAACACAGCCTCCGCTGCCAATGAAATGCGGGCCAAATTGTCCTCCGTGCGCTCGTCCTGCAGCGGATTGCCCTGTTTGCTAACAGCCAGCTCGGCCAACATCTCTTTCAGTGATTTCGTCATAAACCCTCCCGTTACGACTTCTTTCTGGTGTATTCCCCTTTTGGCTTTCGCCGGCGCGGGGAGCCTGGCGCCGTGACAACAAGACCGAGACGGGGTATCAGCTGACGGTACAAGGGCGGCGCCGCAGGCCGCAGCGCAAGCGACCAAACGACCGCAGGGAGGAAGGGAGTGCGAACGGGTGAGGACGCCGGCAACGCGTACCCTTGTGCCGGCGGCGCCCCGGCTCAGCGTCTGTCACGGGGACAGTCTCTCTGCGCGGATGCCGGGCCTGAGGGGATGCACCAGAAAGTGCCAGGCCTTTAGCCTGGCTGCCTTAGCGAACGGCCGCACAAGCGGCCGGGCAGTGAAAGCGGCGCCGGCATCGCCGGCTGCAAGCGACCGATCGTTGGTTTTTGGCGACTCAACGTCGCCGGAAACCAATAGCAAAAAGGGGAGAATTGTCTCCCCTTCCCTAAAACTAAACCGCTTGCAGCACTTTTTGGAATCGAGTTGCGATATCAAGCAAGCGAAGTTTCTCACCCCATCCATTAATGTAATAAATCGGCGTATGGCGAACCTTCGACATACTCATGGATAAGGTATTGCCGGTATAAACTGTTGCAGGCAACCCCAATAATGCGAGCTGTACAAAACACATATCGGCGGCCATCGGATCGATATCAGTACAACGAATATACAACTGCTGCTGCGGGTTATAGCCTTGCGTTAACAAGTGCTCGGCCACAGCGATCACCATCCCTCCCGATCCGCTGGCCGGCTCATCCAACGTAATAAACGGTCGCTGTTTCAGCTCGTTAACGTGTTCTCCGATTGTCAGCCTTGCCATCAAGCGCGAAAGTTCAAGCGGCGTGAAAAACTGCCCCATTGATGCGGCGCCGAATTCCAGTTCCATGAATACCCCCCCCAACAGGTCATGCATTCCAGCTTCCAACGCATCAACCAGGAAACAGAACAAATGGTGCATCTTTTCTAAATCGGCAGCCTCATACCGTTTACAAATCTGCATTGCCTCTTCCCTCCCCTCCTCCGATCGCACGCGTGCCAGGTCAAGTTCATTAGAAGCCAGCCGAATAAAGTCACGGAAAACATCGAGGCGCCGATGGTAAGTAGCAACGCACGAGAACGTTTTGATAAATAGTTTCCTGGCTTCACTGGGCGTGGTTCTTGATTCATTTTTCACTGGCGCTTCAGTTGTCAGCAAAG
Source organism: Serratia bockelmannii (assembly GCF_008011855.1). GTDB lineage: Bacteria > Pseudomonadota > Gammaproteobacteria > Enterobacterales > Enterobacteriaceae > Serratia > Serratia bockelmannii. Next base: position 77,539 of record NZ_VOUX01000024.1, on the reverse strand, counting down.
CATCGAAGGAAAGTTGGTTGTTCACGGTGTTGTCTCCCTATGGAGGCGAGAACCCATTTCTCGCCATAGCGCAAGAACTAGCCACGCCGGCAAGGGATGAGGCAGGTACGGCTGCTGAAGCCGCATGCGCAAGCGACTGGAACAACGTGGAGGGAGTGCGAACGGGTAAAGCAGCCGGCGGTAGCGAATACTTGCCGCAGACCAAGGCGAGGCTATGTTAGGCGCGGCGAGTTAATGGGTGACGCTGCAATGGAAACAACGGCAACACAGAGTTTCTTGGCCATAGCCTTAAAAGATTACAGAATCATAAAATCATAGGATTTCATAATTACAGGATTACAGGATTACAGGATTACAAAATCATGTGATTACATATTTACATAATCAAATAACTATGTGATTCTAATCGGAGATCCGCCAAGGATTACAGGATTACAGGATTACAGGATTACAGGATTACAGGATTACAGGATTACTCTACAGTGAGGTTATGTATGAAAACTAACGTTATTTCATTTTTGAATGGTAAAGGGGGGGTCGGGAAGACAACGACGTCTATCAACGTTGCAACCTGTCTGGCGAGACAAGGTTTCCGCGTAGTTGTTGTCGATACAGATCCACAGGCAAGTATTGGCAACTGGTATGAGGAAGATAAATGCAAGTTCGACCTGGCGGAAGCGTCTTCTGAGAAGGAGGTTTACACCGTTCGGAAACAGCTCACAGGTTATGACTTCATCATCATCGATGGCGCCGCGGCAATCTCGGCAATCTCATCGGCTGCAGTTATGGTTAGCGATCTCGTTTTAATCCCGGTAACACCTTCCCCGCTAGATTTCGCAGCATGCAGCGCAATTATTGCAGTTATAGAGGCGAGGCAAAATCTACAACCTATAACAGCCAGGTTCCTGATAACCAAAAAAGTGTCGTCTGCAAAAATGCTGGAAGTCCTCAAAGAATCCATTGCCGATACTGGCATCCCAGCATTAAAAACCGGGACAGGCCAGCGGCAGGCATACATCAGAACCATGCTGGATGGCGGCACCGTCTATGATACGACAGACAGCCAAGCGAAAGGAGAAATTGATGTAATGACCAAAGAAATCCTGGAGCTGATCCAATGAAGATGAAACTGGGACAACATAAACAGCTGAACCCGGCTCTGCAGGCTATTCAGGCCCCTAAGGGGCTGACGAAGAAACTGCAGATGAATATCGACGAAGACCTGCATAAGAGATTTAAGCTAGCTTGTCTGAAACAAGATAAGGAAATGACCGAGATCACTATAGAGTTGATTGGTAATTGGCTGAAAGATAATGAATAATCATGTAATCCTATAATTATTTAATTATAGGATTATACAATCCTGTCATCGTGTAATGATGTAATCTCAGACTCATATAATCCCAGAACTTTCTCCGCAAACCCCTCATCCAGTATATAGAAATAGCACTCCGGCACGTTGAGCACGCGTGCCAGGGCGCACATCGTCGTGAACGCCGGCGTGTAAGTACCGTTCTCGTACTGGGAGATCCGCGAGCGGGCGGTGGACTCATCGATACCGGCCAGCACACCGAGTTTTTCCTGGGTGAGTCCGGCTCGCCGGCGCGCGGCTTTCAGTCGTTGAGGAACCATAGGCTGTCGTCAGATAAGGGATTGACGACATGTTTAGCATCACTTAACATCAAACTTGTTTAGAGTTACTAAACATCTGAGACACCAACCATGCAGTACGCCAGAAAACACCAGGGAAAAAAATAGGCCGGTCATTTGACCGGCCTGCCTGTTTCACCTATCGGCCATTCAGCGCCGACCTTTAAGGATCGCCACCGCCTCTGCCCCCGGCATCGAGAATTGCACGCGCTGCTGCGCCGCCACATCCATGGCGAACACCTTGGTATACACCTCCGTCGAACTGATTCGACTTGTGTCCCATCAGGCTTTGCAGCACTTTCAGCGGAATCCCGTTATACAGCATGTGCATGGAGTAGGAATGACGAAACGAGTGCGGCGTCACCGGCACAGAGAAGGTCACCCCGTCTGCTGCAGGTGTGCCGGGTGCGGGCGGTGCGGTCAGTAATCTCCCAGATGCACGCTTTCTCGGTTCTGCCGGTACGCCTGACTGCCGGCGGGAGTCCTCCCGGCCGTTTCCCCGCTTTCTCCGCACGCTGTTTGAGTGTCGCCAGCTGCACAAACGGATAGGGTGGTGCCAGTGAAAAATCACCCCTGGTCAGGGCCAGCGCTTCGTTAATCCCCGCGCAGTTAGACATACAGGTCATTCTGTCCAGTTCCCTCAGTTGCATCTAGCACTTTTTGACGCGGCTAACACCTTGAAACCCACGGATTTATCCCCATATTCTCAATTCCACTAACCAATAGCTCTGGGCTTTTATATGACTAAAAAAACTTTAACTACCGCCGACCATAAAGGTATGGAAAACCTGATCAATGCTGCTCTTGATGGTTATAAGAACGGAACCTTGTCGCGTGACAGCGCTATGAATTCGCTGGCTCACGTCATGGCTGCAATCGATGTTGGTAACTATGCAGAAGCGCGGAATTGGTTCAACAATCCGGGATTACTGGATGACACCGAAAAACGCATTAACCCGTGAAAATCTATGTACCAAAATCATTCAGTAAGGAAACAGGAGAGAGTATGCATAAGCCGCTTAGAAGTGATGTATTAACAGGGCTTTATCACATTTATTGCATCGGCCAGTGCAGAATCAACTACGGCACGATGACCGCTGATGTTGAGATAATTTCGGACAGTGAAATTGTCATAAAGCAATATCACGAAAATATACCAGCATTTAACACTGTCCACAGAAGCCGCGATGGTGGCATAACGTGGGTTTTAGAGTAAACAGTCATACATTTAGGCCGCGCCAGCGGCCTTTTTTACGGCTCTCGTTTAATTACCCGCGCCGTTAGACATTCAGGTATTCTGTCCAGCTCGCGTTCCTCAATGATAAACCTTCCACTGACGCCCCCCGGGGACGCACAAAAAATGCTATCCAGCCTGGACATTCCGGCACTTTCGGAAAAATTGTCCATCAAAAATTTTTGCTGATCGTATTTTTTCGTTGAGGTAGAACGACAATCCGGAACAGTACAGGATGCCTTTATGCAGAAGGGGTTTACTGCCCCGGACTCAGGGCCTTCAGCATGCTGACCGCTTCGGCCTCAGGCATCTGAAACTGCACCCGGTGCCGCGCCGCCACATCCAGCGCAAACACCTTCGTATACACCTCGGTCGAGCTTACCGACTTGTGCCCCATCAGCGCCTGCAGCACCTTGAGCGGAATGCCGGCATACAGCATGTGCATCGCGTAGCTGTGGCGGAAGGTGTGCGGGGTGACGGGCACCGAGAACGTCACGCCGTCGCGCGCCGCGGCGTCAACCGCCTCCGCCAGCCAGCTGCGCACCGTCCGATCGGTGATCGTCCACAGCCGCGCCTTTTCCATCCGGCCGGTGCGCGCGTTGCGGCGCTCGAGCGGAATTTTCAGCGTGGCCACCATCGTCTGCAGCTGCGCGACGTACTGCGGATCGGACAGCGGCACCACGCGCGGCGGCGTGCTGGCCGCCGGCAACCGGCCGGCGCCGCGCGTGGCCTTTTCCGTGCGCTGCTTGAGGGTGGCCAGCTGCACGAACGGGTAGGGCGGCGCCAGCGCGAAATTCTCGCGCGTCAGCGCCAGCGCCTCGTTGATCCGGGCGCCGCTGTTCCACAGCGTGGCCAGCAGCAGTTTGCGGTGCAGATCCGGCACGTAGTGGAGCAGGGCGCTGATCTCCGGCGCCAGCAGGTATTTCGGGAGTTCGTCATGGACGAGAGCCATCTGGCGCAGCGCCAGCGCGGCCGGGTAGTCGATGGCGACCGGCAACGAAACGCCAGCCACCGACGGTTGCGCCGGCATCGCCGGGTAGAATGCCGGCACCACTAAACCGCTCATGTATTATTCCTCATCCAGTCGTTCCTCATTTCTAAACTTTCGCCCTTCACGCCAGCTTTGCCACAGGATTTTCTGCGGCGACCAGTCGTACTTGTCGAGGCGAGAAGAGGGCATGCCGGTGAGTTTGCGCAGACGTTTGGCCAGCAAGAGAGCCCGCAGGCCGAGGCGTGCATACTGATACTGCCTCTCTCGATAATAGCTGTCATGCCTTGAGGAAGTGTCGACTTCATCGCGGAAGTTAATCGAACCGCGCGCTTCAGCTTGCAGAACGCTCATTTCCCGCACCCGGTACATGATCGGGGGAGGCAGGGCACGCCAGTCACCGGTCACGTCATCAAATTCAAGGGAGTACACACTGACAGTAGGCCGGAATTCATCTCCTTCATCCCGCCTGCCATCATCTTGCGAGACTTCCGCACACATTTCCGCAAAGTCTTCCAGCTTGAATACCAGCTCCGTGGCGATGAAATAACGCTCCCCCGCGAGTTTCTGCTCAGCGGCCGCCTGCTCCCGTTTGCGGGTAAAGCGGTGCGTCAGCCCCACACCACCCAGCGCCGCCCCGATGGACGCCACCGCCGTGATGATCTGCGGCCACAGGCCGGGGCTGTCTTTGACGATCTTCACGCCCTCGGTGGCAATAAACCAGTCACCCATGTGTGTTCCTTATTGAGTGTAAAATCCTGTCTGCCTCACAGCTCTTTAATCTCCCCGGACAGCATTACGGAAATATGCTCAATAGTGAGTACGCTTCCTCTCTGTTGGATAAATCGATTTCCCAAATCTCCCGTAGGGATGAGCACATTGAGGAAGGAAGCGGCCAAAAGATCATTGACCAGTTGCAGCCGAAGGAAACGATCCGTCGGGCAACAACGTCACCGTTTACTGTAATAATCAGATATTGGGTAATAGGTACATCGTCGTCATCGGTGCTCAGCCTATTCTCATAGAGGGTGACTGTTTTATGACCGTCAGCAATCAGTTCATCAATCACGTCCTTATAAACCATCCTAGCTTTACCCTCTAATAAAATTATCACTTCCCGCAATCACCTTACCCCTTCCCCTCAGTGACGATGATCGCCCTCGCAGTTTCCTGCCGTAAACATCACTCACATTATAATAAGCAGCCATATAGCCACGTCATTAAATTACCGGACGACGGTTTTCAGGTGATCCGACTTTCTGGATTATGGCAACTTTCCGGAAGTGTACCACGGCGGGAAAATAATCACAGCGCGGTTGTCGGCCGAAAACCGCCGTTAACGATCACCCCGGCAAAACACAATATATAGAAGAAAACGCAGCTGAAGCGGTGCCACATGTTGTGGTTGCCGGGATGGCGGGGCAGGGTGACGATCCGCTGATCCGAAACAATGAGTTTTCGGATCTGCAGAGAGGGAAAGAAGAATTATTGCTAAAAAGTCACAAAAACCTGCACATTGTTGCGAATTGGGGATTATTGCCTGATGTGCAAAATTCTTTAATGACTAAGCCTTAAATAGCAACAAAGAGGAAAGGAAAACTTTTTTTCAGTTTTTTTTTCTAACCGGCCTTAAAGGCCGCCCCCCTGGCAGTAAATATTTGCAGATAAACACAGACATTAAGGAGAACAATATGTCTACATTAATAACTGCAGTATTAGCTGTCATCTATACCCTAATCGCCATCGGCCAGTTCATCTGGGCAATCGTGGTCGCTTACCGTGGTCTAACGTGGTTTTTGACCAATTTTGACGACCTTCTTCATATCTGGAAACGAAACTGGCGATTCCAGAGACGTTTCATACTCAGACGCATCTGGAAGCGTATCTTTAGTCACTGATAATGTTATCGAGCGGCATCCCCAGTCCAGCCATCCAGCACAGACAGCACCAGGTGGTGTACACCATCCGGGTCTGACCGGATTTCCATTTGCGGATGGTACGCTCGTCCACCGCCAGCCGGTGGGCCAGCTGCATGTCGGTCAGGGGGATCAGCCCCCGGACCACGGCGATGTCCCGGACCGAAGGCATCTGCCAGGTCTCTGTGCTGGCCAGTGTGTAAACGTTAAACGCATTGGTTTTGACCAGCAAGTGGATGTGCGCCAAGTGTGCTTGATTGCTCATCGTGCCATCCACCTGTCAGGAGCCACTGAGGCCAGGAACCCGGTGCTGCAGAAACTCAATTCTGGCAATGGCCGATCTGGACACAGATTTTCCCTCACAGTCTATGCCGAAAGTTGCGTTCCCGTCCGGCGGGAGGTCACGGACTGATGTATAGGCATATGCCAGAGCTGTTTCAAGAACTCCTTTTTCATAAACAATCTCCCCCTCGAACCAGACAATACAGGGATGAAGCACTCTGAGATAATGCGGTTTAAGATCGTGACCATATTTCTCCTGGTAGGCATTACAGACATCCTCGACCAGCTCCGGCAGCCAGAGGTAATCATGCTGTCCATTTTCACTGGCGTTAAAATGTAATTCCCGGACTAGATGACCATAAGGTCCCCAGTGCATTTTATCGCCGGTTCTGAGCTGAAACATCTCGTCCGGGACGCCCCCCGGAACATCCCATTCCCGCAGGTTTTTACGGACCATCTCACTCGGGGCCAGCTCGAGCAGCATTTTCATGGCGAGTGGCTCTGACTGATTTAGCGCCAGTAACCCCGCCGGAAAAGTATTACCGGCGAAAGTCCGGGTACCATGAAACCACAGAGCTCGGGTGAATGGACCAGGTTCGCCCAGTTCCGCACAGACGTACTCTCTCAGGTAATGGGGTGCATCAACCAACAAGCGAGGATTAAGCTCGTAGATACTTTCAAGATCGAGCGAAAGCAGTAATTTTTTCAGCTTTTCTGGGCTACAGCCAAACCCGGCAGATAATGTATGCAACGCCTGAGGTCGTGAGGAACAATCGAGAATCAACATTGTGTAAATCCCTTACAAATCCAATACGTTAACAGCTCTGGCTCGACGGCGGGCCATATTGTCGAGCAGCAGGGTCGCATAATATTTCAAAAAGGGTAAAAGCTCCGGAGCGCTGAACCTGGCGTAGACGTCCCCATCTCCCTGGGATTCCCTGAAAACAATCCAGTCTACAAGGTGTGCATCGTTGACTGACTCTACCTGGACACAGAAATGAGCCACTGAATTCCGCATCTTATGGATCAACTCCCGCAGGTTCATTTCGGGTCCGGGCAGCTGTGACTCATGTAATCCCATTTCAGCTTTAAGCTGCAGCGTTAAACGTTCGGCAGGCAGGAAAGAGAGCGCCCTCTCTTTCGGTAACACGATAAGACCCAGAAGGCAATTCAGGGTCAATGTGTAGTTGTACTGCTCCCTGAATGGCTTGCCCTGCACCTCAATCATTTCGTTATATTGATCAATAAGCGCCAGTGTTCGCTGAACAAAATCGGTCTCAAAATCTGAATAATTTCCCATTTAACCCTCCCGTTCCGGTTCGAGAATCCACTATATCATCCGGTCAGCCTGACGGCTCAGGTACGGCATTTCCGATTATTGGGGTTTTCGGATCTCAGGAGGAATGCAGAAGGATTTGTGCTTATAATGCAATACTAATTATTGGTTTTAAACATAATCGCATTATTGCTTATTTAGCATTAAAAATTGAAAATATTTGCATTACATTCAATAAAAGAGCGAGGCTCTTATTTCCCCATGTAAATTTTAAGGCCTTGTAGAAAGCGAGACGGTAGTGAACTTGCGGAACTAAGAATAAACTGTCTCGACCCTTTCAGGGCACTGGAGTGTGCAGATGTACGTCAGAGCCCTGCGCCTTTTGCAATAAATAATTAAAGGACTGAACATGGCGACCACAGTAATAGCTGCCTTTAACGAATTTATGAAAGATTCCGTGAATCTCAAAAAGGCAGATACCGATGACGCGCGTGCAAGTCGCGACTGGCTTATCGGTAAGATGAATGATTTTGAGAAGGACGATAAATTTCCGGTGAGTTATCCAGCGATCCATATTGCCTTTGGTTCCTTTGCCAGAAGAACCAAAATCCGTCCTCTGGACGATATCGATCTGATGTTCGGCTTATCCGCGCAGAGTGCCACCTATAACGTTCTGAGTGACCGGATCACTCTGACCTCTTCCGGCGAGGGGTCGCGCCTGCACGGGTATCGGCATTCCGGAGCTGACACTATCTGCTCCGTCAGAATTCTGAATGCCTTTAAAAACCGCCTGCAGGACATTGCCCAGTACGCCCAGGCTGATATCAGGCGTAACCAGGAAGCCGTCACGCTGAAACTGGTCAGCAAGGACTGGAATTTTGACATCGTACCCTGCTTTATTACCAGCGAAGATGCCTTTGGACGGACTTACTATCTGATCCCCGACGGCAAAGGCCACTGGAAGTTTACCGACCCCCGCAAAGACAGGGACAGAGTCACAACTGTCAATGTGCAGAATGACGGCAATGTGCTGAATGTCATCAGGGCAGTCAAGTACTGGCAGCGGCGTCCGACGATGCCCTCCATGAGTTCCTACCTGCTGGAGACGCTGATTCTGGACTATTACGCCGGCAGGGCAGCCTGCTCATCGTTTGTCGATATGGAGCTGGAAGCGCTTTTCCGCCATCTCGGTCTGTACGTACAGTTCTCCGTCAACGATCCCAAAGGCATACAGGGAGATATCAACTCTCTTTCAGCCGAGGCGCGTAAGGCGATTTCGGACAGATGTTATCTCGATGCGCAGAAGGTATCGGAGGCGAGATGGTTTGAGGAGAACAAAGAGTATGAAAAATCCATCAATAAATGGCGCGATGTGTTCGGGCCGTTCTTTCCTGTTTACGGGTGAACCATGAATGCCATTTACACTAACCAGTCGACCAGAGAAAACCTGGATTTACTGTATGCGCAGGCCCGTGTTTACGACAGGGTAAAAAACTGGAACAGGCTGAATTTTATCTTCAGCATCATCGTGCCGTTCCTGCTTTCGCTCGTTACCGTATACAACCGGAGCCGGGGCTTTGTCGATTCAGAGCTGCTGTCTTCACTGCTGGGGTTGTATGGACTCCTGGTGCTTACTTTTAACATTATCATCAGCGGACACATCGCGGCACTGCGCAGGAAGGCAGCCTCAATCCAGGAAATGTACGACTGCCGGGTACTGGGCATCCGGCGCAATGACCTGAAGGTGGAGGAGATCCCACGGGATGACATCATCCGGGCAGCTGCCTATTTCAGGGACAGTCCGGAAAAAGCACGAAAGCGATTTGGCGAAGAGGGGTGGTACGTCAGTAAAGTGTATGACGCGCCGCTGGCCGTAATGGCGCTCCTGTGCCACGGAAAAAACCTCGGCTGGGACAAATCGCTCAGGGAGGTGCTGCACGTATTTTATCTTTCAGCTTTTATTGTCTCGCCTGTCGCGATGCTTGTTTACGGCATCGCCATGAAATCCGGGCTGAATGAGATCCTATTCTATGTGGTGTTCACACTGCCGGTCATCCGCTATTTCTTGCTTCAGTTTCTGGATAATCGCAGCAGTATGAAAAGAAGCGAGAAGCTGAAAAAGTACGTTGAGAAGGAATTATCCGGCATCAGGGTGTCCGGAAGGGCAGAAGAAGAGCAACTGGGTTATACGCTCCGGAATATCCAGGATGAGATGTTCGCCTACCGGGCCTCATGTCCGCCCGTTCCCAACGGTATTCAGCTGATAATGAAGCCCAAAAATGAGCGAATTTATGTTGATTACTTTGAAACGAATCTGAAGGGGCTGCACCTTCAGGAGTAATCCCTCCTTAGCTCCGGTGTAGGATTTACGTATGCCGGAGCACATCACGATAAACCATTCAGGTTGCTTGGCAGCCAGCGTAAACACATAGTCATCTTCACCTCAGATAGTTAGCATCCGGCTTTAGGGGTTTTCGGATCTGTGTGAGAAAAGAAAGGAGCCAATGCTAATAATGCAATAATTTATAATTATTATTGCCATTTCAGCACTATTGTTATAAATGCAATAATAACCAGACGCTAATGCCAAAAAAGAAACATCTGAAGATGTTGCCGCGCGCTCTCATCCGCAATCTGAATGCGGTTCTGGTTCAGATCAAATATTTATTAACTGGTGACGGAAATAAAATGAAGTCGGAACGGGATCGCCCTAATATAAATGAAATTATGCGGAGCCTCCGGGCATTCATCAGCGACTGAATAAAGGTATCAAGGAATGTATCCCGTATTTGAGAATGGATCCTGCTGGGTCAAGGTGGATTTTCATCTTCATACCCGTGCAGATAAAGAATTTCGCTATGCCGGGGAACCCGACAGATATATTCGCGACTACGTCTGTGCCCTAAAAGCGGCTGGAGTGGGAGTAGGCGTGATCACCAACCACAATAAATTCGATCCCGGAGAGTTTAAGGCATTACGCAAAGCCGCGCGCCGCGAAGGCACTGAACTGCTTCCCGGCGTGGAACTGTCTGTTAATGATGGTCAGGCCGGCGTGCACACGCTTGTGGTGTTTGCCGATGACTGGTTTATCAACCCGCAGCAGACGAATCATATTGAAAGTTTCCTGACGGCCACGTTTGCGGGCGTTGATAATTTTGAGAACGAAAATGCCCGTTCAACAGAAAATATCACTCAGACCATCCAGCGCCTTGACCGGTATGAACGGGATTACTTCATTGTGTTTGCCCACGTGGAAGCTCCTAACGGATTATGGGGCGGACTGAGCCCTGGTCGGATCGTGGAGCTTTTTGATAATGAGCTTGTCCGCCGGCGCGTGATGGGATTTCAGAAGGTGATGACCCACGACCTGCGGGTCAAAATTCACGGCGTTCTCGGTAGGCGCTATCCTGCAGAAGTTCAGGGATGCGATGCCAAAACGCTGGATGACATCGGCGCCAGAAAAGTCGCCAGCTATCTGAAGCTGGGTGATTACAATTTTGAAGCTGTCCGATTTGCTCTGCAAGATTTCCCGCACCGCGTCAGCGGGGAAAAACCGGCCCTTATGCACAGCCATATCCGTCAGATAGCATTCGAGGGAGCCGGTTCGCTCGGCGGAACCGTGGTGAAATTATCTCCGGAGCTGAACACCCTGATTGGGATCCGTGGCAGCGGAAAATCCTCCATACTTGAAGGGATCCGCTATGCCCTGGACATTCCGTTTGGCGAGAAGGCCTCTGACCGCGACTACAAAGAAAATCTGATAAGTAATTTACTCAAAAGCGGGGGGAAAATTACCGTCGACGCCGTGTGCCGTCTCGGGCGGGCATATCAGATAACCCGCATTTTCGGCCAGGAACCGCAGGTCATTTTTGACGGCCAGGCCAGACGCGGGGTCGCGCTCCGGGAAACGGTTCTGCACAAGCCAGTGTATTTTGGCCAGAAAGATCTGTCCAATACCGGCGCAGGGTTTGAACACGATCTGATTGAAAAGCTGGTCGGTGAGCGTCTGGTTCCCGTGCGAGAAAAAATCCGGCAGCAGAATACAGTCGTGCTCGACAGGTTACGCCTGCTTCGTCGCCTGAAAAAATCGGGAGAAGCACTCTCAGAATGGCAGGCAAAAAAGGCGGATGCGCATTTCCGCCTGCGCTTTTATGCCCAGCATGGCATGGAAGAAAAACTGGAACTGCAGACCACCTTCGGGAGGGATGAGCGCTATCTCAGCAATACCTCTGCCCAGGCAACCCAAGCGCTGGACAGTCTGCAGGACGATATCAGGGAGACACTGGACGAGCTGAAGCAGGAGCAGAAACATGAATCAGCGCATAACCAGGCCGAGATCGATGACTATCGTGAGGGATATGATCGCTTCACGACCCATCTCAACTCCCTGAACACCATCGTCGACGGCGCCCGCCAGCTCCTCACAGAACTCGATACTAAGCAGCAGGCCTTCCAGCAGAAAAAGCAGGCGCTGACGGAGGAATTTGCCGAAATAGAGCGGGGCCTTGCAGAAGAGTTGCGGCGGGTCGGGGTGGAAAAAGCCGATCCGGCCGACTTTCTGAAGCTGAAGACTGAGCTGGAAACTGCGGAACAGAAAATAGATGAGTTAACCCGGGCTGAAACCAGTCAAGCGTTACAGGAGAAGAGCCTGACAGAAGCGCTGAGCCGGTTGGCTGAACTCTGGAGGGAAGAGTATAACGAAATTGAAGCCGTGCTGGCCACAATCAACCGGGCAGATTCGCCCCTGAAGATCGTGCCGGCCTTTGCAAGCGACAAAAAAGCCATGCAATCAGTTCTGAAAGAAACGTTTACTGGCAGCCGGTTGCGGGAAAGTACCTACCAGACCGTAGCTGACAGCTTCAGCGATTTTGGCGAACTCTGGCTGAACAGGGATAAACTCCAGGGGATTATCAACGGCTCTGCAGAGACGTTCGGAGTGTATCTGGAACAGCAGATAGAATCGCTGATCGTCTGGCAGATCCCGAATATCTACACCATTGAATTCCGTGGCAAACCACTGGAACAACACTCGCTGGGTCAGCGCGCCTCCGCATTAATGCTGTTTGTCCTGAACCAGCAGGATAATGATGTGGTGATCATCGATCAGCCCGAAGATGACTTGGACAATCAGACGATTTATGACGACGTGATTAAAATCATCCGAACGATGAAACCCCGCACCCAGTTTATCTTTGCTACTCACAATGCCAACATCCCGGTTCTGGGTGACGCTGAGAATGTCTGTGCCTGTGAATATGCCAGCGGCAGGATCCAGGCTGCCGGTGGAGGTGTGGATGCTCCTCATGTACAACAGCACATTATTTCGGTGATGGAGGGCGGACGGGAAGCTTTCGAACGGCGTAGGGAAGTTTACGGCTCATGGCTCAGTAAAACCTGATGCCATCATGTTTACTGAGCATACAGAAAAAGCCGCAAATGCGGCTTTTTCAATCAAAACGTAACGTCACAACCAGCCGACGCTCTCTCTCCATTTATAATTAGTAACTTTATCATTTTCGCTTATTTTTTTAGAGATAGAGCGAGGTTCTCTTCCTAGGTATTCAGATATTTCTGTCGGGGACAAATCAAAATCGACAAGCATGACTCTAAGTTTTTCCATTTCCTTTAAAGTCCAGGGTTTGCCAAAATTTTCATAAAGAGATACCTTATGCTCCCTGATAGTTCGCTTTCTCTGAATTTCGCTTTCCCTCTGAAAAATCTCGTTTTTAAACTGTGAACGGAACTCTTTACAGAAATTTCCATCCGTTTCCTTGTTATACAGGTTACTAAAAATAAGTTGGGATGCCGGATCTAAATCAGGTGCATCAATAATAAAAACCTTGACCTTTTCCATATGCGGGAATTCAATTTTACCCAATATGCTTAGTTGCTTTATATTAAAAAACCCTCTCAAATAAAAAGATTTAATGAGCTTTGATTGAATTACACTTTCAATTCTGCTTGCATTTGAATAACAGTAACCAGCCATTGGAAGGGCCCATACTACCAGTTGAGGAATATATTTTTCTAATGCAATGCTCTGCCAGTCAGTATCAAAGGTTTGGTTTTTTGCTAGCATGTTTTTCGGCAAATCAGAATATAATGTTGTAGATGCCCATATCTTATAATCCTTCGCCAAGGCTTGATAGTGCTTAGTGTGGTTATGAATTTTATAAGCTGACATGAAGCGATACACATCATCATCGTGACCCGCGGCGTAAATTGTTCGGTTTCCTCTCAGGTAACCGTCGTAATGTTCGTTTATCCTTCTACCTACATTACAACTTACCCCAACGTAAACCACACGATTGAAAAGTCCTTTATGGACAATAAGATAAACTCCACTACAGCCAGATTTCCTAGCCTCTGATATAGAACCTAAAAATCTCCATTCCATAATTAAATCCATTATTATTGCTACTTTTTTTGTTTATCATTATTTTCGTGAAACTTCAACAAATCAACCCAAGATCTAAGGGAAAAGACTTATATAATTATACTGACCTGCTCCCTGTTGATTCACACAGAATGCTGTTAGCAATGTCCGTTCCTCGCTCGCAGCAGCCTGTCATAACCGCTCAAAAAAAGGCTTAACGTAGGATATTTTCCGTTTTCCAAGCGGCCCCCTCTTCGCCCGGCCGCTGGCCAGCGGCGTGCTGAACCTCGATGACTTCAGCGACGAGGCGCTGGCCCGAGCCTGCACCCCGGTGCGGCTGCGGGCGACCTTCCCGCGGGCGGTCGCTGCGCAGCGCGCCGACGATCCGGCGATGGCCGATTACCTGGTGCTGACCGCACCCTTCGTGGAAAGCCTGCAGCTGATCGCCGCCGCCGGCGAGCTCAGTGCCGCGGTGGAGATCCTCTCCGGGCAGGGCGCCTATCCGGGCACCGACGACGGCCTGCCGCCGTTCCTGTCCCTGCATATCCGCGGCGCTGTCTTCCAGTCGACCTTCAGCTGGCCGGTGTTCGCCGAGCTTCGCCGCCTGCTGCGCGCGCATCAGCACGGCGATCTCACCCGCAGCTATCAGGGACGGCACGTCTCGCTATATGTGCCGGAGAGCAGCGACCTCGGTCTGGTGTTGCCGAATTTGCGGCTGCGGCTGGCGCCGGACACTTTCACCCCCGCTCGAGGCCTATCTGCTGACGCAGCTGGAGCACCCGGCGGCGGCGCTGCTGGCCGATCTCGCCGCGCTGTACGGCGATCTGTGATCGCCGCAATAACGCAATATTGTCAGATTTACCCTATAGTTAGGAGCGATCGCCGAGGCGCGATCTTGTAGTAACCGCTTATTTTTAACCAATGGATCACGACATGAGAAAATCTACATTTTCTGCTCTGCTGTTACTGTGCCTAACGCCGGCGCTGGCGCTCGGTGCCACACCGGCACCCCACGCCATCATCAAAACCGCCCCTGTTTATCCTGAACAGGCCCTGTCGAAAAGCACCAGTGGCGTCGTCAAGGTGAAATACGATATCGAACACGACGGCACGGTCAGGCATGTGCGTATTGTGCAGGCGAGGCCTGCCGGTGTCTTTGACGAGGCGGTGTTGACCGCCATGAAAAGCTGGCGCTTTGAACGCGATCAACCGGTGAAGGATCGCGAATTTACCTTTAACTTCAACACCAAACCAACCAACTCGGTCTATGGCAACGGGGTTCCGTTTCGCTGATCACCCGCAAAGCCGATATGATGGCAAGTTCGAAAGATGAAAAAGGCCGATGTCCAGGGAGGCGCGAATGACCAAAGCGTATTATTGGAAAAGTCAGGTTTGGGGAGTAGCCTGCTTTTTTAGCGCGCTCTATTACATCCATTCCTTCCAGGACAGGGTGAACATCCCTCTCGCGCTGGTCATTGCCTTTCTGAGCTTTTTGCTCTATCCCTGTGCCAAAAAGGGCATTGAAACGGCCGCCCTGCGCTTCACCAATGAAGCATTCTGGCACCGCGGGTTGTTCGCCGATACCATTGGCAAAAATGGGCTACTGGTTCTGTATTATGTGTTCTGTTTTATCATGGCCCTGCCGCTGGGCATCCTGTATCTGCTTGCCCTGTTCCTCAGAAATAAAAAGGCCGCGTAAGCGGCCTTGCTGACGTTAAATACCGACGGCTTTGTTGACCTTCTCCATGAGCTTTTCATTAACCAGCACGCTGACCAAAGTCATGATAATGGCAAAACCGAAAAGACCCAGTGGCGTGCCCAACATCACGCTGAAGGCAAACGCCGTCAGCGTCGTGGCGGCCGCGCCTGCCGCAAGTGTCTCCACTTTAACGAAAACAGGTCTGAAGTTCTGCGTTCGTATCGCTTTGGGCAGCTCGACGATGACGACATCGTAGAAATCAATGGCTCTGCTCGTGTAGTTGAACGCCTTGCTAAACTTGACAAGATTCTGGGCGATATGCTCTCGGCGCACCGACTCCAGCGCTTTAGCCACCGCTTCGCGATCGGCGACGCTGAATTTCTTGTTCAGCACGTCCTTGTACTTCTCAAACGCCTTCAGCGCCTCCTCCGCATTTTTGAGCGTTTTCCCCTTGGCCGCATCGGCCAGCTCTTTGGCCACCTTGGCGGACTGCTCGCCAAATTTCTCCGTCAGTTCCTTGTAAAAATCCGCCGTCGTCTTGATGGCGTCTTTCATCGCCTCCTCTTCCTTCTTCCTGGCCTCTTCGGCCTTACGATCCGCTTCCGCTTTCTCCAGCCGCTGCAGGTTATCACGGGCGGCATTCAGGTTTTTCGAGGCATTGTCAAACTCCTGATTGGCGAGGTTGAGATCGCGGTTTGCCGCATCGACCTGGGCCCGCAGTTTGTTCACCTCCTCCTCACTCTGTTTCAGCGCATCCAGGAGTTGTTGTCTGTTTTCTTGATCCGAAGGGATGATTGAAGGGCCTGGGAGATGTTTATCGATCACCTCTTTCGTACGGTCTCGCATTATGATTGCGGAACTGAGGCTGGTCTGAGTACGGTAGGTCCTGCGTTGAAGATCGTCGCGTTTTTGCTTCGCAGTGTTTAACCGGCTTTCTGCCTGCTGAACATTCTTTTTCGCCGCATCGATGTTATGCGTCGCTTCCCATTCAGCCTGTTTGCGTTTCGCTTCCTCCTCGGCGCGCCGTTTGGCTTCCGCTTCTGCCGCTTTACGTTTGGCTTCTTCTTCCGCCTTACGTTTTGCCTCTTCGGCCGCCTTACGTCGGGCTTCTTCTTCGGCATTACGCTTGGCGGCGTCTTGCTGTTCTTTTTGCCACTGCTGATAAGCATTAGTCAGGCCAGGCACTGCCACATTGGATTTTCTGTACCCGGTGCGATCATTCCCTTTGCCGCCGCCGTTGATCTCGTATTTTTGCGTGATCTCGGTCATGACCTTGTTGTTGTCAAGCCAAAAGCCAGGTGGAATTTGGCCGCGACGGACCGCCGTAAAGATAGCCAGCGGAAGGGTATAGTCCGCCGCCGGGTTTTTGCCGGCATAGCGCCCATCCGAAATGCTGGCGTTATTGCCAAAATTCTGGCTGGCCGGCGGTTTGGCAGCATCGATGATGGAATTCAGTACGCGGGTTGCACCGCCCGCACCATCATCCACAACCGATGAATTATCATAGTTCATGACGACCCCGTTCATCGTTGGCTGACCCTGGGCATTGATAATGACCTTGCCATAGCGGGAGGTATGCACATCACCGGGCTTCATGATCAACTTATTGGTCGTGCCGGTATTGCCACCGCCGCTGTCGCCCCCGTTACCTGTGGGGCCAGTAGGGCCAGGTTGGCTGGGACGGTCGCCGGTCACCGTCATGCTGTCGCCATCATCCGGTGAATGATAAGTAAATTTGGTATTTGCATTAAAAAGCATGGGCTATCTCCGTTGATAAATACTGTACAAATGCACAGTTAAATCGACTGTATAGACCGTGTCTGCTGGGGACAACCCCATGGAGGACAGTTTCGTTTGTACTAAGGCGGGTACAACAGGCGTTGTGATCGAGTACAACCGAATCAGTCCCAGGAAGATCCGGAACTGGGGGTTTTCGGATCTGCGACGCAAAAACGCCGACCGCCGCACTCAGCTTCACTAGCAGACTAGCCAAATGGTTAGCAATGGTTCATTGTTGCAACCATAGTAAAAGGAAGCTAGCTGCATTGGGTAAAGCATTGTAATTTCCATTTCTGCTTTATAGGATGTTGCTATCATCACAATAAATTCCTATGACAGCAGGACACCGCCATGCTCAGCCAGCTGAACCTCCGCTTTCCGAAATCCCTGATCGCCGCCCTGAAAAACCGCGCCGCCGCCGAAGCCGTGCCGGTCAACACCCTGGCAGAACGTCTGCTGCAGCAAACGCTGGCCACTTCGGTCGCCGGCGACGAATATCGCGCGCTCTGCGCGGCGCCGTACACCACCCTGGGCCAGCTGTACCGCAAGGTCGTGCGCGCGGAAACCGTCGACGGCCAGGCGCTGAGCCGCGCCGAACTGCGCTGGCTGTTCAGCCAGGCGCAGATCGCCTATCGCGATGGCCGCGGGCCGGTCAACCGGGCGCCGCTGTCCGCGCTGCTGCTGATCACCGATGCGCTGCTGGAGACGGCGGTGGGCGGCGGGCTCGATGTCGATCCCCACTATTACCGGCGCACCTTCGGCCTGCGCGGCGAGGACTGGCTGCAGGCGCTGCGTGACCGCTTTACGGCCACATGCACCCCGCCGGCCGGCAGCGCCGAGTTCTTCGCCCGACCGCTGGCCAGCGGCGTGCTGAACCTCGATGACTTCAGCGACGAGGCGCTGGCCCGCGCCTGCACCCCGGTGCGGCTGCGGGCGATCTTCCCGCTGGCGGTCGCCGCGCAGCGCGCCGACGATCCGGCGCTGGCCGAGTACCTGGCGCTGACCGTGCCCTTCGTGGAGCGCCAGCAGCTGATCGCCGCCGCCGGCGAGCTCAGCGCCACGGTGGAGATCGTCGCCGGTCAGGGCGCCTATCCGGGCGCCGACGACGGACTGCCGCCGTTCCTGTCCCTGCACATCAGCGGCGCGGTCTTCCAGTCGACCTTCGGCTGGCCGGTGTTCGCCGAACTGCGCCGCCTGCTGCGCGCGCGTCAGGACGGCGATCGCACCCGCAGCTATCAGGGGCGGCATGTCTCGCTGCATGTGCCGGAGAGCGGCGACATCGGTCTGGTGCTGCCGAATTTGCGGCTGCGGCTGGCGCCGGACACCTTCACCGCGCTCGAGGCCGAGCTGCTGGCGCAGCTGGAGCACCCGTCCACAGCCGCGGCGCTGGCCGAGCTCGCCGCACTGTACGGGGATCTGTAACCATGACGCATTCACCGCAAGAAAACCGCCAGGGGCAACATCCCGATCGCGCCATCCGCAATAACGACGAAGACCGCTATGGTTTCACCCACATTGCCACCGAGTTGGCCCGCGCCATTAAGGAGATCGGCCGGGAGGGCAGTGCCGTGATCGGTATCGAAGGCGCCTGGGGGACGGGGAAAACCAGCCTCCTTAATCTGCTGCGCACGGCGCTGGATAAACAACAGGAAGCGCGAACCTTCGTGCTGAATATTTCCCCCTGGCTCGATGGCAGTGATACGCCTCTGGTGGCGTCCTTACTGCTTCCGGTAGCTGGCATCATTGCCGAGGAAGAAGAACGTCGGCTTTCAGCGAAGGAACGGGCAGCCCTCAAAAAGAAAAAAGCGCTGACCGGTACCGCCAAGACGCTGATGGACTACACCCGGGCCACCGCCCGGAATCTGTCGCCTGTCGCTCAGATCGCCGCGGTCATTCCCGGTGTCCCCGATGCCAGCGGCGCACTGAACGCCGTGGCAGACTCGCACTGGCTGAAAGAAAAGGAAAAAACCACGGCCGACATGCGCGCCGAGATTGCTCAGAAAATCGAAGAGCTGGATCTGAGCTTCATTATCCTGCTCGACGATCTCGATCGCCTCGAACCGGCCCAGGCCGTGGAGGTGATCCGACTGGTGAAGTCGGTCGCGGATTTTCCCCGCTTCCGCTACCTGCTCTGTTATGACAAGGCGGTGCTGTCACAGGCCATCAGCCAGGGGCTGGGCGTCACCGACGGGAGCCTGTACCTGCAGAAAATTGTCCAGATCTCATTCGGACTGCCGCGCCCGGAATCCTTTGCGCTGCGCCAGCAATTTCGTGATGATGCCATTGAGTTATACCAAACGGTGAATAAATCTCCCCCGGAGAAGGGCATACTGGATGACCTGACGGCAGTCGCGAATATTTATGGCGCCATGCTGAAATCGCCCCGGGAAGTCCAGACCGTTCTAAATGCACTACGGTTCCGTTATGCGGGCATACGGGACTATGTGTATTTCCCCGATCTGTGCTTCCTGCAGCTGCTCCGCACGACAAATTCGGGTCTGTATGACTGGGTGGAAGAATACCTGTCGGAACGGAACGTGGTGCAGACCGGAGATGGCCATGTCAGTAAAGAGGAGCAGAAAGTCCTGACAGACAACCTTAAGCAACACCTGATGCGGTATTTCCCGGCCAAAGCGCATTCCATCACGGAGCTGAGTGAATGGGTCCCGGGGATCTTAGATGGACTGACAGTGCATCCCGATAAACTCTTTGTAAGCACCGGTCCGCAGGAAAGTGCTTGGCTCACAGCAGGGAAGCGGCTTGGCAGCCAGGCATACTGGCGTTACTACTTCGCCTTCTGCGCGCCACAAAATATCCTGTTACCGGAAGATTTTGACCAAATCTTCGCGCTCGCCGGCCAGCATGACCAGCCTGAAAAGCAGCAGGAACTGGCACAACGCCTGCTCGGTCATATCCAGAGAAAAAAGAACTTATCTTCCCGCACCTGGTTTGAGCACATGCTGGCCGAGCTAACATCCCCCCAGATTGATTCCAGAACGCTGGCCGAGTGCCAGGGTCTGCTGCAGTTCTTCTTCGACAACGGGGATGACATGGTGAAACGCTATCGGCAAGACAACGAGTGGTTTGAGCTGCAGGACCTGGATACCTACAGCGTGGCCGATCGGCTAATCCAACGAATGCTACGTGAGGATGTCACATCTACCAATAAGTTCCTGACTGCGCAACTCCAGCTTGGGAAAGCCTGGTACTGGGGCGCTGAGTATGTCCGTCACCTGCTGTGGCAACATGGGATAGTCGGAGACAGAACGGGCCATCAGCTGGAAGAGTGGATGGAGCGGAGTAACGTCGTCATCTTACAGAAAACCATGGGGAAGAGACTGAACAGCCCGGCCATCACCAAACAGTTGGCGGCCTTTCCCCTGCTGAATAGATATATCTGGGCATGGCGTGATATTAGCGGGATCCAGGCAGTACGGAAATGGGTCGATCGCCAAGTCAAGAAGGATGAGGCTTTTCTGAGCCTGCTGCTGCAGCTCCGGTATCATGGCTTCAGTAGCGCGCATGGGTATTATCAAGCGCTGCCACTGACTAATATGACTGAATATCTGGGCGAGACTCAGAAAGTGCTAGCGCGTATTGAACACATCAAGCAGGCCGGCAAGTTCGCGGAACAGGTTAAACAGGTCGAACAGTCGATCAGTAGAAGCCGTTAATCACCGTGGAATTCATTGTGGTTCATCGCGGGGCAGGGCGCCAACGACGGCCTGCCGCCGTTCCTGTCCCTGCACCTCAGCGGCGCGGCGACAGGGAGGTTAAAAAATTTGATAAGTTCATGTAACTTCTGAACCCTACCACCCGATAGTCTTATCAGCTTGGTATCGAGCCCTTGGCAGAAACACTCTATGCAAAGCAATAGCATGAAGCCACCGCTTTGCAGATAGGCTCTCCTTTAGGAAAGTTTGACGACCTTCGTAAAAACGCGCATAATTCGTACATTAAGTAGGTTTTGAAAGACTAACTTCAGGTGATTGCGATGGCAAACCTTTCAGCGAGAAGCATTAAACAGTTACAGCATGAGCTCTATGAAAAAAGGCTTCACATGATCGAAGCAGGTGAACGTGAGCCTCAACCATTTTCACCAAAATCTGACTTTGGTCAGCTGAAGTCTACTGCAAAGCTGCAGAAAAAATTCTCGTTTGCCTAATCATATGATTACGTGATAATAAGCCATCTTTTTTAAGGTGGTTTTTTTATGTCAGAACATATGAGTCCGTTGGACCAACTCTATATCCTTAACGCTGAACTAATGAAGCATGGTGATAAATTCACGTCGCCAATCGTGACCGTAGGCGGTCAGGCTGTGCACTACTGGGTGGTATGGTACAAGGATATTTACTCCGAACATCCCCCTATTGATTATATTACTTCCAATGATATTGATGTGACAGCACGGAATATCGACATTTCAGTAATATCATCAGTATTAGATGTACCCGTAAATTATAATGATGGCTCACCACCTTCACTGGCAATCCTGCCGTTAAAAAACATAAAAGACGGGAAAATTAAAACATATTTTCATAAAAAGTTTGTCAATAAAGAAATTTTCGATGACCGTCACATTGAAGAACCCAACATTGTGGATGTCCTGTCGAGCGCTTCATATCTTACTCCCTCTGATTTTAACGGCAGAAAACTTATTATCAATACAGAAGTTTTTCATTTACCCATGGAGAAATTTCAATATACAGCTCATGATAAAGTCAGGGTTTTGAATCCCATTACTTGTATGGCATCAAGGTTTCACAACGTCACTCAAGGGGTTAAAAGAAATGTAGTGCAAGAAGTTGCCCGTATAAAGGCATTGATGGTTCCTGTGGTTGCATTTATCATTGAAAAGTTTTTCATTGAAGAATTTCGTAACGGCCGTAAGTTTCTAGATCTGTTCGTTAGAGAAGTAGGGAAAACAGCTTATCGTAGATTTATAGTAGAACATCAAATTGATATCATCAAGATGCTTGAACTCATACACTCTGAATTATCCGAATCAGGAGAATTTGAAGAAAATAATCATGCATTCCTAACAAAAGAACTACCAAATACTATTCATCAGCTATCGTTACAAATCGAGCGCAAAAAAGCACAGATTCATCGCGAAATACTTATAAAAAACAAACAGCTTCAACGAGGTTAAAACTGGAATTACAGTCATGACTAAAGAGATATCGGATAACCTCGCTCACCTAATAGGAGGCATCAAGAATAATACTAACTGATGTAGGCCATCGAACCGCTTCGCGGCATACTCGTAACAGCTAGATTACAAGTAACATTGAGTTTTTATAGATTAGAATGAGTTAAAAATAGTTACTATACACAATCCTAAATTTAAAAAACGGAAATCTCATGTACATTACAGGTCAAGAAATAAACAAAAAAAAGCAAGAGTATATTGACTTGCTAAATAAAAATGAAAAAGAACAAGTTTATCAAACCTATCTTGAAGAAAATACAATGTTTATTCCTAGAGAGTTTGAACAGAATCATGGAATTCATTTCTGTACGGTATTCAGAAAATTACCGTTATCGAGTGATTATAAACCAGACTTTGTGTATCTTTCTAAAAGCTCTGACAACTGGAATGTAATTTTAGTTGAGATAGAAAAGCCATCTTCAAAATATTTCAAGAATAACTCCACAACTTTCCATGCTGACTTTAATCTTGCCTTGCAGCAAATGAATACATGGAGGGCTTGGTTTGATGAAGAATCCAATAGAAGTCACTTCAAAAATAATATATTACAAGGCTTCATTGAACCTGCTCACATGGGTAAAAATCCTTTTAACTTCAAGTATGTTTTAGTGCATGGACGTAGATCAGAATATGAGAATAACACACAGAAAACAGCATTAATAAGAGGCCAGCAACGAAGCGACTTCTCAATAATTTCATTTGACAGTTTGGCTGAAAATATTGAAAAAAAATACCCATTATATGTTGCATTAAAAAAGAACAGCCACTATGAGTTAATATCAAAAAAGTTTGTTGATGAAGGTCTATTCTCATGGGTAAATACGGACTTACTAGCTATATCACAAGGAATATACGATGATGCGATGGCACAATCAAGTAGTTGGAATAGCCATGTAATCAAGGATGGAAAAGCCGTCAAAGTCATGGAGGAAGTTCTTCCAAAAATAAAAATAATATAATATGGTTCGCATAATGACGTTATGCTAAAGAGGCCGCTGCGGGAGAATTTTTCTCAGCGGCCTTTTCAACATAGGGGTCAGTTTGGAGATCGGAAAATTTTGTACGTTAAGAGCATTATTTAACCAGTTGAGGTCACCTGCCTGCAGCTGCGACACGCGAGTGGTAGGCCACGCCACGCCACTGGATGGTGCCCAGCAGGTCGTATGCCCACAAATGAAATACGGCATAATAAATTTCTTGCTGCTCAGTGTCCGACATGCCGACGATTGATACGCCTGGTATATCCCTGACTGAACACTGCATAGCTGGCGTCAGTACAACCAACGCCCAGCCTTGGCGGACTCGATAAGCATATTGACGGTAAATTGGGGTACTTCGGGGAGCTCCTTTTCACGCCTAAACAAATTTTTGAGTAATGTCCCCATCGGCGGATCGGGGTAATAGGTTTTGATATTGAAGCTGGCCTTATCGACTGAGAACTTTTCAAAAAAATCCTCCATCAGCCCTTCTGCGTCAGCCCAATCCATGCCAATGTCAGCATCAATATCAGAACCTGGTGTTATCTCGGGTGAACAGCCAGTGATGACCGTACCATAATGCTTTCTGACGAGGGCGATTACCTGCTCTTCAAGCGTCTCGATTACCATAAGCGATCCTCAGCACGGGCGATTTTGTTATAGGCTACAACGCTTTCGACGCCGATCCGTGAGACATCATAGGCGAGAATGAGCCAGCCGACGACCGGTACTGTCCGGCCAACGAAGGTGCCGATGTTCGAGATCATCTTTCGCCTAATGCCTTCCACGGGATTACCGATAAATGTTGGTAGCTGAATTCCATACGGGAATTTAGCGTTCCCAAAGACCTTTCGTGAAGCCACACTGGCGAGTGATGTTCCCTTTTTGGCTCCGGCAGGTTTCTGCCTGGTCGGTAAAATAGCCATGCCTGAGACGATGGCCGCTACAGCCCCCACATCACCGACGCCCAGCTGCTGCATGGTTTTATCCACAAAAACCCAGAAGAACAGCTCACCAGCGCCAAGGCGCTCCATTCCAGCGTAAAAATAGGTGCCACCTAACTCTTCAACAGTATCCATACCCGTTTCCTTGGCTAAATATGTTCGTAACATAGCCAATGGTAGAAAAGTTATCAATGTTCAAAGGATGAACAGGGAGGTAAGACCAGGAACAGGTTTAATTTACTTCTCGGGATATTGTTTCAGCCGTCTGGGTCGCCAGCAGCTTCAACTGTTTACCGAAATCAGGGAAACCCGCGGCGGAAAGTACATCAGCAACAGCATTGGCTCTGGGGTGGCTACGATCAAGCCAGACGAGTTTGAGAGCTATACCTGATTTGTCCGCATCATGCATGTGACGCGGCAAATCTGAATTACCAAATGGGCATTCAAAAGCATTCATGGCATCTAAAAAGCTGCAGAAGAGTTCGTCTGCCGGAATAGCAAACAGGTGCCATTGCTGACGTAAAGCGGAGGCCATCCTCGCGTTAACACTGTAGCGACAGAGTCTGCCGGTAAGTGGAACCGCAATGCCCAGGCGGCATGCCTGATAGCGTGCAGCGCCAAAATGGTGTGAGCCACCTTCGTTCAGCCAGTAGAGCCTCCGCTCTGCCCACAGATATTCAGCAAATCGCATCCGGTCGAGCCGTAATTCCCTGTGACTCATATTTTTCCACAAGTACTCTTTAGTCACGGGTTCAGCCAGTTCACGGCATCTTAGGATGGGAAATTCATCAATGTCCCGGATATCATGCTCCATAGATTTCGATGCCGACATTCCCCGGATATCCGTGATGTCGCATGTAAAATGAGGGACATCTTCTTTGCTAATCAGCTGCTGAAGCTCGGGAACAGCAAGTGAATGACTTTCGAGTTCGCGCTGGTAGCCCAGTTTGCGGTAGTCGATCGTCCAAGGGCTAGAATGGAATGATGGCAAAGGTGAAGACATCCAGTCCTGCCAGTAAACCACAGACCGTGTCCAGAACGTGTCGACAGGGGCGATGAGCGGACAGGGAATAAGCTGCCCGGAAGCAATCGCATTCTCCAGGCGGGCAGGCCGTCCCAGAGAATGCATAATCCCTTCGTATACCCTGCCAGCTATGCTGCGCCAGAAAGAAGGTCTGGCATCTGCCGGCAGATCGACAAATTTACTTCTTCCCGGATCATCACTCATAGTTTCTTCATCTCACCCCTCTATATCTATAAAACCTTACCACATAGAATATAAATATAAAAATCAAGCAAATAAATAAATTAATAAAAGCCAGTCCCGAAACCATCCAATAGCCACCAATGGACGCAAGGAACGCCACAAAGACAAAGAAAATAGAGATGAAAAATAAATTTCTAATCATGGAATAAAAACCAAACCCATAAAATACAGTATTTATAATACTATCATAATAATCGAGTTGAATTTATATATATTGTGCAAGGTTTATAATAATTTTCTACACTTAGTTTATTTAAGTCAGGAGGCGCAATGTGCGGCCGTTTTGCACAATTCCATTGCCGAGACGAATTTCTCACCGCCCTGGCGCTTGATACGCCGGTTAGCACCGCCGGCGACTGGCATGCACGGTATAACGTCGCCCCCGGCACGCCAGTGTCGGTGTTTCATCACCACGATGACCAGCTGCAGCTGACGCTGGTCAACTGGGGCTATGCACCGGAATGGTGGCGTGAACAGGGAAAACCACCGCTCATCAATGCCCGCGTTGAAACCGCGGAGCACAGCCGGATGTTCGCCCCGCTCTGGAAGCATGGCCGCGCGCTGGTGCCGGCATCGGGCTGGTACGAATGGAAAAAGTCGACGGAGAATCCACGGCTGAAGCAGCCCTATTTTATCCGTGGCGCCGTTTGCCAGCCGTTGTTCTTTGCGGCGCTGTACGTAGCAGCCAGCGACGGCAGCGGCAGCTTTATCATTATCACGGCCGCCAGTCATGCCGGCCTGGCGGATATTCATGATCGACGTCCTCTGGTGCTGCCACCCGCTGCCGCGCGCGACTGGCTCGATACCAGCTTAGTTCCGCCCTCTGGCCATATGCATGCTGACGTGTACAGCCTGCAAGCGGAGGATTTCAGCTGGCAACCGGTCTCGCCGGCTGTGGGCGCCGTTCGCAATGACAATCCCTCACTCATCCTGGCCATTGATACACCAACGGTCTGAACTGCGCGTTATCCACAGTTTTGGTGGATATCATGTGTGCAAGCACACATGAGGAACGCCAAAAGCTGCAGAAAAAAATCACTCAGAAAATTATTATATTACGTCGGATCGCGCTACGAGACCCGGTTTCAGGCTTGCGTGTGCGCACGTTTCGTTTATGATTTACTGTATATATATACAGATAAATTATTACTATTATGAATGCCAGAGAATTGTACTTTTTTTCACCAGGTCAACCGGTCAAACTCCCGCTATACGGGACACCATGCCCGGCAGGTTTCCCCAGCCCTGCCGACGATTACATAGAGCAATCCATTGATTTAAATGATTTTATTAGACACCCGGCCGCCACGTATTTCATCCGCGCAACGGGTGAGTCAATGAGCGATGGCGGCATACTGTCAGGAGATTTGCTGATCGTAGATCGGGCTGAAAAACCCGTGCATGGCAGCATCGTGATCGCCGCGGTCGACGGTGAGTTTACCGTCAAGCGGCTGCTGCTTACGCCCAAGGTTTGCCTGGCGCCGATGAATCCCGCCTACAGTCCTATTTATCCCGAAACGCTGGAAATTTTCGGGGTAGTGATCCATGCCCTGCACTCGTTCGTGAGGTGACCATGTTTCTCTTGGCTGACGTCAATTCGATGTACTGCGCCTGCGAACAGGTTTTCCGTCCGGATCTTAAAGGGCGTCCAGTGGCTGTTCTTTCGAACAACGACGGCGCCCTGGTGGCAATCAACCGCGAGGGAAAAAAGCTCGGCCTGAAACGTGGCATGCCGTTTTTTCAGGCCAGAGAAATCATTAAAAATCAAAACGTAACTGTCTTTTCAAGCAATTATGCCTTGTACGGCGACATGTCGGCACGCTGCATGACGATTTTAGAATCCCTCGCGCCGGCGATGACGATCTATAGCATCGACGAGGCATTTCTTCACGTTGCCGGCATCGATGCCACAGAGTCATTCGAAGACTACGGCCACCGTGTGCGTAATACCGTTCTACAGCAGACAGGCCTCAGCTGTGGCATTGGAATTGCGCAGTCGATGACCCTTGCAAAGCTGGCTAATCACGCCGCAAAAACCTGGCCGGCTACCGGCGGTGTGGTTGATCTGACAAACCGCGATCGGCAACGACGGTTGATGGCGCTGGTGCCGGTCAGCGAAGTGTGGGGATGTGGGCGCCAGTTGACCAAAAAGCTGGCTGCGATGGGGATCACGACTGCACTGCAGCTTGCCGACAGCAACCAGGCGTTGATACGCAGGACGTTCGGGGTTGTGCTCGAGCGCACCGTGCGTGAACTAAACGGTGTGCCGTGTATCTCGATCGATGCGCTGCCGGCAAAGCAGCAGATCATCGTCAGCCGGTCATTTGGCCAGCGCGTCACGCAGCTGCAGGACATGCGCCAGGCGGTGTGCCAATACGCCGAGCGGGCCGCCGAGAAACTCCGCCGAGAGAGGCAATACTGCCGGCACATTTCAGTGTTTGCACGAACCAGCCCATTTGCACCTCATGAGCCTTATTATGCCAACAGCCACAGCGTCCAGCTCATGTTGGCCACGCAAGACACCCGCGACATTGTTGCGGCGGCTGTGAAAGCCCTCGATGCGATCTGGCGTGACGGTTTTCGCTATCAAAAAGCGGGCATCATGCTTAACGATTTCTGTGACAAACCCGGCCAGATCGATCTCTTCGACGAACATCCACCGCGCGCCGGTAGCGAACAATTGATGAAAGCCGTCGATGGCATAAATCACTCCGGGCTGGGGAAAGTCTGGTTTGCCGGCCAAGGGATAAGTAAAACCTGGAAGATGCGCCGCGAATTACTCTCTCCCTCCTACACCACACGATTAAGCGATATACCGATTGCCAAAATAATTTAAAATGTAAACTTGTATATTTATCTGACCTCGGAATTAAATTATAATATAAACGAAAAAAACAACTTTGAGGTTAAAAATGAAGTACCGTAGTGATATTGACGGCTTACGAGCTATAGCTGTCGCTTTAGTCATTTTTTTTCATGCGGGACTAAGCCAATTCCCTGCAGGATTCATCGGTGTTGATGTATTTTTCGTCATATCGGGATATTTGATATCCAAAATAATTTTAGACGGAACTAATGACCAAAAATTTAATTTAAGTGATTTTTATACTCGTAGAATTTGGCGACTACAACCATCGCTGCTACTCATCGTTTTCATTTCTATAATTATCGGTAGCATTTTTTACCTTCCAGCCGATTACAACACGTTCCTGCACAGCGTAAAAAATGTTCTGTACTTCACATCAAACCAGTATTTTTCTGGTGTAACAACTAGTTATGCTTCAGAAGACTCCAGCTACTTATTGTTGCTTCATACATGGTCTCTCTCTATTGAGTGGCAATGGTATTTGACATTCCCTGTAATTCTGTATTTTACACTAAAGTCTTATCAAAAAGACAAAGTCGCTTTAGCAAACTATGTGATTACAGCCGTTTTTCTTATTGTTTCTTTATACCTATCCTATACAACTAGTAAAGTGAGATACTATGATTTTTTCTCGCGTTGCTTCGAATTGCAAATTGGCAGTTGCATCGCATTTACCTCATTTAGGATAGAACATAAGCTATCCAATATTGTTGGTATCGTATCACTATCTCTAATTATTACTCTTTCAATGTCTCCAGAATTAATATCTGGCTACCCAAATGGGTATACCCTTGTGGTTGCATTAGCAACTGGCGCTATAATCCTCTCTGGTGAATCATCCAGATCCTATGCATCGAGGTTGCTTGCATCAAATTCTCTCGTAGCCATTGGTAAACGCTCATATTCTCTTTACCTATGGCACTGGCCTTGCCTGGCATTGTTGCATTATATGGATGTGTTTAACGACTCACTTCTGCTTATTTCATTACTTACATCATCATTACTCCTTGCGTGTGTTTCTTATAGTTATATAGAGATGCCCCTGCGGAAATGCAATAAAAACCTAAAAGCATCAATACTTTTATTAATTGTAACGCCATTATTATTAAGCATTGTTCTATATTCTGTTGCAAAAAATCAAAATTACTTCCCATGGCGATTTGGAAGTTCATTTAACACAGCAACAAACCTTGAATTAAAGTACAAAAAAATGTCGGGACATCGTTCAGATTGTCTTACAGATGAAATCGAAGGAAAATATTCAAACGAACACTGTACGTTCGGAGTTGAATCCCCAAAAAAGACTGCATTCTTCATTGGAGATTCAAACTCTAATCACTACTGGATGTTCTTAGAGACTTTAGCAAAAGATGCTAATTTAGCAATTACTGCAAAAAGCACAGCAAGTTGTTTAACGTTGCCAGGTCTCTATCAGTTTGATTGGTGGCACTTTTCTAATACAGTTTATGAAACTTGTCATGAAAACACTAAGCAATATTATGAACAAATAGAAAATAATAAATATGACTATGTTATTATTGGTGAGCTATGGCCAATGTATGTCAGCGATAAGATTATAAATAATCAAGGAGATACCCGTACCTTAGAACTTTCAAAAGAGAGATTAAGCTCTGCTATTAATGAAGCGCTTACAATCATCGAAAAAGCAGGCTCCACTCCGGTGATAATGAAAGAAATATTTAATAGACCAGACGGCTATGAGTTTTGTTTGAAAAGGAAACTGATAGGAAGAAATGATTTTGAAAATGGTGAATGCAACTCACTTCGCAATACTAAGCCTTCTCCTTCATGGTTTGATGAAAAATTTGAAGAATTAAAAAAATCACATCCATCTCTAGTGATTATTGACATAAAAGACGTTCAATGTTCAGAGACTGGATGTGCTACAGAAGTTAATGGAGTGAGCGTGTATAGGGATGTTGGCCATCTCAACGATTATGCATCACATGTTTTTGGTCAGATGTATCTCCAATCGAAAGGAAATCCTTTCATCAAATAGCAACCATAGAGGATCTTAAAGGATCCTCCCCCCCCCGATCCTGCTAAGACCAGTCTTTTTTCGAAGCTGGACGCACCACAGGAGCCTAGATCGCAACGAGCCGTTGCGACACTTGGCTTACAGACAAAGAGCTACCATGGGTTTCTGAGGCAGGATCTGAGCTGTTGAGGCAGTGATTTGGGGCCCACCGGTTACCCGGTGGGTGCTACTGCAGTTCCATGAAGGAAACTTTTGGTATTTCCCATAGTTTAGATATCAACATATCCACAGTAATGTTTTTTAAAGATTTTTTTGATTTTTAAAGATTTTAAATGCTTTTTAGACATGCTCTAAAGCCTTGTCACGCCTGCCTCTCAGGGCTGTCAATATGGGAAACGGATAAAGCAGGTATGGGAAACAGCCAAAGTTATTGTGGGTAAAAGCTTAAGTTGGAATGGGAAACAGCTAAAGTTTCTATGGGGGATAGCTAAAGTTAATTCAGGTATGGGAATCACCAAAAGTTTGCCTTGACCATGCTATAAAACGAATGTAACTATGGGGTAAATCCAAACCACCCATAGAACAACATATGACTGAAAATAAAGGGATTGTGAAAACCAACAGACCTGCCATTGCTCAATCAAACGAGCTAACGGAAGCTGCCTATTATCTGTCATTACAGGCTAAGCGAGTCCTGTGGTTGTGCCTCATGGAAACTTACAGACAAGACGAGCATCCAGGCACGTTCACTGTCAGGGTCGCTGATTATCAGCGCCTGTTTAAGGTTAGCCAGGCGACTGCAAGCACTGATGTTAGGAAAGGTATTGACGCGCTTTCCAATAGCTCTGTTACCTTTTTCCCATCGGATGGTGAATATGAAGAACGTAAACGCCCCTGGCTTGCTGAGGCAGGCTTGAAGCGAGGAAGGGGTTCATGGAACATAGAATTTAACAACAAGGTAATGCCGTATTTGCTGGACCTAAGCAGTCAATTCACGACCTACAACCTTTATGATTGCGGCCGAATCAACAGTGTGAGGGCAATCCGCTTGTACGAAAGCCTATGCCAGTATCGAAAGTCCGGGATCTGGATCACCACCGCGGATTGGCTAGCCGAACGTTATCAGCTCCCACAGTCACAGCGCGATAACTTCGCCGAGATGAAACGCACATTTATCAAGCCTGCACTGGAAAAGATCAGCAAAGAAACCCCTTTGATGGCCACGATGTCTGAATCTGGTGATGGCAAACTTATTTTCACGATCGTAACCAAAACCCCTGAACCAGCCCATCTACTTTAGCCGTTTCCCACATACTATGGCCTTTAAGAACATGTGCTATTTCCCATACCCTGATAGCACTACTTCAAGAACCTACTTTAGGTGTTTCCCATACCTGAATCTGTCTGGTCTGCCTTCATGCTAAGATCTTATTTGACGACCAAATAAAAAATCCGCATAAGCGGCTTTTCCTTAGAAAGGAAAACCAACATACTGATTGATATCTATTTTGTTAACCTAACAAGTTATTCTGCAAACTTACTTCTGCTTCGTTAATCAACACTTGGATCAATCTCACCAGCTCAAGAGTGAGCTGTTCAGCAGCTTCAAAACTTAACTTTAAAATGTTTATTTGCCCTTCTCCAAGTACATTCTGCAAAGATACCCGGCCAAAGCCTTCTTCATGTCGTCGCTCCCTCAATAACTGCATAATACGTTTAGTCACGATCGTAGTGATATCAGGAAAATCGGGGTTATCAAATACATGGCCATGGTTTTTAACTAAGGTTTCCCAAGAAAAAAGAATGTCGTAGCGTGAGGCAAATCTGGCCTGCTTAGGAGGAAAATGCCATAAAACGATGAACGGCATACCTCTTTTCATACATAATTCAAAATGCCGCTGCCAAACGTCAGGAATTGCCCGTCCTTCGCATAACAGGTAGTAATCAGACGGTTTGAAGGATGTATCGCTATCAACATCTGGCGCCGTCCGCGTTGTTCTGAGTTGAGTTTGCCAATGTTCTCGAAGCATGAGCTCCAGGGGCGGAATTATGATGCATAACCAGCTTAAAGGAATATATACAGCGATCGGCGGAACGGCAGTATTGCGTGCACCTTCTACGAACGGCCGGCAAGTCTCAGCGATCTCTTTAGCCTTTGCGCAGTTCTCGTTCGAAGATAACCAGTCTAAGAACGGAAGCGGCACGACCTGGCATAAACACCCCCAGCTACGCCCATACTTATAGAGCTCCCAGCCAGGCACTCGCAGATAATGACGTTGCACATACAACACCAGTTGCTGCGTCAACTCATCCTGAGACGTTGTTTTAACTCGAAATCTTTTGCGCGGTTTGATAAGTAGATCGATGAACAACGTCGCCATAAATGCCTGTCTGGTTAAGTTAGTTGCTAAATTCCTAATATACTTAAGATTTATCCTGATAGCACCCCAAACCCCTTGAATCAATCGCCAACATACCCTGACTTTGAGCAAGCTCTAAATTTGATTGATCACTTATCGATCAGATTAAGAGGGTAACAGGTAGGCGACAGATGGGCTAAACAGATATCAGCGACAGGTTAGGGTCGCCGGTAGCCCGGCGAAGCCGGTTCGATATTTTCATAGAGCCTCAATCCTCCCCTCGCCCTGCTAGACCGAGCGAGCTTACAGCGCTTCAGGAGCTTCTGTACGCCGTCGGAGTGGGTCCAGCAAGGCTATGCCGCAGCTGGAGCGTATCTCCGCGTTAGCAGCCCGTTAGGGCTGGTTACGGGCGTGTATCTTGTTCTTATCGCTATAACAGCTACGTAGCGGCTTTAACTTATGTTTCTTAATGGGGCCCGTTGCGTAGCAATGGGAGGTACTCGATACCGAACCGGCGCGGGCTATGCCCGCTGCAAGGGCGGACATTTTTTGAGTCTGTCCACAGGGCAGACGATGAATAGGTTTTATTTTTATATGAAGAAAAGAAAGGTCTTTAAAAGAAGAATTCATTAGTTCTTTAAAAGGAACCACGCACCTTAAAACATACACGTTTCGCACTCTATGGATCTATCGATTGTAGCTTTGTGGAACTTTCCCTTGCAGTTATATGTGTATAACTGTTCTGATTACATCAGTTGATTGTCGGTGATAGGTTTTTCTATATTTTCACGCCTACCTAGCGGTGAATAACACGACCACGAGAAGTCGTTTTGTGCAAATTTTCAACAGCTGTGTATGATAGGCGTGACGGGTCCTCCGGCGTCAACCGGATCATAAAAAGGTGGTTCAGGTGGGATCAGGTACCAGGCGGGTGTAGTTTCCCCTAGACATGAGCATGCGCTCTTTAACTCGTCGCTTCACCTCAGTGAAGACTGCAGCCTGGTTGCCAATGAAACGCCCTTCAGCGATCTCACGCGTCAGCTGTCGCTTCACTATGGTTTCAATATCGCGGCGAGTGCGCTCGGCATCGCGGCGAGCTCGAGCGCGACGGAGTCCGTGTGCCTTACGTTCGGACTGATAGCTGCGGAAGCGTTCGCGCACGAACCGCCAGGCTTTTGCGATCAATTCGTCCATTCCAAGGCGTGACAGGTGCTGTTTTTCACGCTGCTTATTTTCCCATTCCACACGACTACGCCGTGCAGCTACAACAGCTACGTCGGAAACGTCTAGAGCAGAAAACAGCGCCGGTGTGAAAGTAATATCGGTCGGGATGTTACAACCTATCTGCGGATCATATTCCGTATGATATGTAATCAGCCCGAGTTCGGACATGAAGAACAAGGCTCGTGTCGCCCGAGTGATAGACAAGTTGCCCTTATGGGACTCCGTGGCTAATCCACATTCGATGGCCAAATTTGTGATAGATCGCTGTACACGATTAGCTAATGGATCATAGTGGAAACACATCCCCTGCAACAGCGCATCAATCGCCCGCCGGCGAAGAAGCGGAGGCATACGGCGGCGCTTACCAAGCGATCGCGCAAAGGCAACGTGCATAGAGAAATCAAAACGGGATGTGAAGCCTTCGGCTTTAGCCATCAGCTTGCGACAGAACGGCAGCGTATTCTTCCCTTCACGCGGTGTAAATTCCGGATTCGGGTTCTTGACCTGCCGATAATGAGTAAATTGGTTGTTCGACTGTTCAGCCACCCTGTCCCGAACTTATGGCGGACAGGTGTTGTTTTCTAAATTGCATGAGTTATAATCTCTCACAGGCCAGCGCCTGCTTTTGACCCCCTGATATCTGACTCTTCCGCCAAGTTGATGACAGATTTCGGGGGGTTTTTGCATTCAGGGTTTCGATAAACCCTCTTCCCTGAGCATTTCGGATATGCTCGATCCTTCCCAACCTGAAGCCTCAGCTACACATTGGATATATAAGCTTGTCTGTTCAGGCAATTATGCCCCTGAAAACAGCATAAACATCCGCAAATACTACTCTATTTTTTCTCTGGTGCAACAAAAGGATCTCTGAAGATCATTTTTTGGGCCCACAGCTCAAATTTTGATGGCTAAGTATACCTGGCAGACAGATCCCTTGCCCAAAGTTGTGCAAACAACCACCAAAAAAATGAAGCAAAAAGCATAGTCAATAGGATTACACCCAAATACAGGCGGCATAAGATGAAAACCACCCAAAATCAGAGCAAAAAACCACCACTCGTTAAAATAGTTAGGATAGTTAATTATTCTGTTTTAAATGCCATATCGATCTAATGATCTGAAAAAAGGATCATTTCCAGATCAATGGTTCAAAAAGTTGAGTTAAACAGAGTTTTTGCTCTGTTTGCACACGCTTTTACAGCATTTCAGATCGCATATAAAAGTATTTACACAATTAAAATTTGCCAATACACTTCTTCGCATACTTTAGTACGGTTCATGTAGAACAGCCAGTCCGCCAACTAGCTTTTCGGTTCCTCGTACAAGTTTTCTTCAGCCTGGACTGCATCTGATAGCATCTTATCGGCACCTCCCTGCCATTGGTGTCGGGTGCAGTCCAGGCTAAAGAGCCATAAGGGAATACAGCAAAAGCTCAATCCCTCTAAAAAAGCGACTGCCAATTGAACCCGCTTGGGATCGATTTTGGCGGAGCCTGCCAAACACCTAACATTCAATTCATCATCTGTAGCTTAACCGTGTACTACGGGAGACTTTCATGGAAGGCTGGTATCTCGCCGCGCTAAAACCAGGCAAAGACAATATATTCAAAGCACAGATGATGCTTGAACGCCGCAACATTATGGCTTTCAGCCCGTTGATGTTTTCTTTTCGCCCTCGAGCTGACCGCCCTGGCCAGCAGAAAAAGGTGATCGAGCCTCTTTTTCCTGGCTATATGTTTGTCTGCTTTGACCCAGAAATTTTCCACTCGTCTAAAGTCGAGTCTTGCCCCGGTATCAGCCACCTTGTACGGTTTGCCGGAACCATCACTCCGATTCGAGAAGCTGCGATTGAAGAAGTAATGGAGCTCCCAGTCTGCGTCCAAGCTTTTTCATCAGAACGCAGGCAAAGGAAGAAACACGTTGCACGTGCGCATCTATCGCATCGTCAGCGCCAACAAATTCAAGCGCTCGCGAATGAGCATGATGGTGAGACGCGTAGCGCAATGCTCCATGCATTTATAGACGCTCTAAAATAGTCCCTCTGTTACAACTCCATAGATAGCTCCTTGCCCCTTCAGGTATCTGAAGGGGCTTTTTTTATGCTGATTGCATCTCAAGCTGAGGTCTCTGATGACACAACGCGCCATGGCTACGCGCCAGACCTATTCCATCGCGCCAAAACATAACAACATGTTGAACGAGCAGGCTGTAAACCTCACCGCGATCCTTGAACGCCCGGTAGCCTGCAGAGACGTTCTTCACGCCATTCTTGAGTTAGCCCATCAAATCGATAGTCAACGGCTGGCTCAGTGCGTACTCGACAAGGTTAAGCAACCTCGTCGGGGGCGCCGTCCACAACCGGTTAACAAGCGTGGAAGCGATTCATAGCGAGGTATAAACGTGAAAAAATGGCTACCCGTCGTTTTAGCACCCGCTGTATTGGGCGGATGCTCTATTAACAACCATTCAGAAAGGTCTGCGATCACTGCCCAGCAGTTAGTAACAACGCTAATCGAAGCGCAAGTGTCGCCTCTACAACAGGCCCAAAATGAGCTGGCTGCGGTGACTCGCGTAAAACAAACAAAAGCACCTGGTAAACAAATCATATCAACGAGCCCTTCTGCACTGGCGGGTCAGAAGTTGAGCGCGTCGATGACAGCACTACGTTTCGTAGGCAATGCACCACCACCTTCGACCCTGGCGGGGGCCGGAAGTGCGTCGTCATTGCGCGATGCATTACGTAAAATTGTGCCGACTGGTTGGACGCTGAGCTTTTCCCAGGACCTTCACCCTGATGAGCAAACACCTCAGGAATGGCGTGGCGGCGTCACCTGGGTTGATGCATTGAATCAGCTGTTGGAAAGACAAGGAAAAGTGGCACTGATTGATACTTCTCTGCACCGAGTATCCATTGCGAACAAAACAGAAGCATTTAAAGTTGCAACTACGATCAAGTCAAAGGCAGTAACCCCAAGCGCATCACCTCAATCAGTAACTCGCGGCCGCAACCCCTTCAGTGGCGGTAAATCGGCAGATTCAAAGCAAGCGGTGACACCAGCACCAACAGCCAATACATCCAAGAAAGTGATTGTCGTCCCTCAAAAGCAACATTGGCGAATAGATGCTGGCAACACGCTCAAAGATACCCTGTTCAACTGGGCAGCCAGCGAAGCATGTAACCAACCGGGGATCTCACACTGGACGGTTGCCTGGTCGACGCCAGTTAACTATCGGATTGATGCGCCATTGCAATTCGAAGGTTCCTTCCGCGATGCGCTAAACAGTCTGTTTACTCTTTATGGAACGGCTCAAGTGCCACTGTATGCAGGCATCCGTCCTCTTCAGTGTGTTATCTCCGTTGATGATAAAGAGGTGCACTGATGATTTATTGGCTCTTTGCCATATTCATAGGAATGATTGTCTGGCTGGATCCGCCACAGCAAGAACCCCCGGTATCCCTAGAGGATCAGACACTTTCCCTGCAGGCGCGCAACACGGTGCAATATCTTAATGCGATAAACGACTGGCGCTATATCCATCCTGAACAAAAAGACGGCGTGATCCCCGATAGCGCCTTTGGCTGGTCATCCGTTGCTGGGGTGCGCAATGTTCTGCAGGCTGACCGTGTGTATGTCTATCAGCCAGATCAACCTGGGTTGATGGCCGCATTGTTGGCGCAGAGCCGACATTCCGCGCTGGTTGGAAAAGTCGTCGAAAGACGACTTATCGACAGCTTTGGTAATGACATGCAGGTCAATGTGCCGGCGAGCATTATTGACGGCAGCCTGGTGTACCTCAACTAATCTCTCCTCATAAGGTTAACAATGAAAAAACACCTCCCCTTGACCGGGGTGGCGGCGACGTTGTGTTTGCTGCTTTCCGGCTGTGCGCCGCTTGAGCGCATCGATAAGATCGATAATCGAGTATCACGGGACGAAACTCAGGCAGATAAGCATCTGCATGCCCTTAAACAAGGCTCTGTGGTGCGGGATTTAACCTCTCAGTGGATCAACCCTTACCCGTTAAATGCTCAGCCTGGTAGCAATAGTTTGCTTCCTCCTTGCGCTGTGGCCATCAATCGCCCAGGGAGCATCACGCTGGCGGAAGTCAGTGCTTTCATCAGTAAGCGTTGTCGCTTGCCGGTGGTGGTGACGCCTGATGCGCAGGCTATATTGGCGCCGACTGGTGGCAAAACTGAGCAGATAAGTGGCCCCATCCCGGCGCCTGACCCAAATGGGCTGGTGCCATTAGCCACGTTGGGCGGTTCATCTGCCCGCGCGGCGCCGGTCGTCAGTGGTGGCACTGCGCTCAGGGGCGTGTTCTGGCAGGGGGAGTTAGGAGGATTGCTTGATAATGTCACCACACGCCTGGGGTTGTCATGGCGTTATGAGCAGGGCCGGATCGCCATTTTCTATCTCGATACCCGGACGTTCCCGGTCATGTTCATGGACAGCAAGGCGAGTTTTGGCTCCAAAACCGTGAGCGGCACCACTTCATCGATGGGGGCGACGGGCGACAGCAGCGGCGGTGGGCTCAGTGGTGACTCTAATACCTCTCAGGCCACTGAAATGGAAATCAAATCCAGCCTTTACGAGGACGTCACCAATACCATTAAGTCGATGTTAACGCCCGGCACCGGCCGCATGAATTTGTCCGCCGGCGTCCTGACGGTGACGGATACACCGCGCGTTCTTGAGCAGATAGGCCGTTATCTGGAAGACCGCAATAAAGAGCTCAACCGACAGGTCGTGCTCAACGTGCAAGTCTACAGCGTCGAAAAACGCACTCAGGATCAATACGGCATTAATTGGAACGCCGTATTCAACAGTGGCAGTGTCGGCTTGTCTCTGACCAATGGATTTACCGGTGCGGCTTCCGATGCGTTGAATGGCGGGGTGTCAATTCTTGATGGCAAAGGGGCGGGCACAAAAGCCTTTATCAAAGCCCTGTCGGAACAGGCGAACGTCAGCGTGATGACAGAGGCCTCGAGCATGACCACTAACCTGTCAGCTGTGCCGATCCAGGTTGCACTGCAGCAGGACTATGCGTCCAACGTCACTACGGAGAACACGGCCAACGTCGGTTCATCGAGCAGTATCACCAAATCCACGATCACCACCGGTTTCAACATGACCGTGCTGCCGTTCCTGATGCCCCAGTCGCCAAAAATGCAGCTGCAGTTTGCGATCAATATGTCAGATGACCCGACCATGCGCACGTTCACCAGCGAAAAAACGTCGGTAGAGTTGATGAAAACACGCCTCAAAACCTTTACCCAGCGCGTCATTATGCAATCCGGCCAAACATTGGTGCTCAGTGGTTACCAATCTCTCAACAACACCGCAAATCGCCAGGGCGTCGGCAGTTTCCGTTTCTTTGGACTTGGCGGCGGCGCCAACGGTGAAAATAACAAAACCATGCTGGTCATTCTTATCACCCCTGTCATTTTGGGATAAGCCATGAAACAACAGACGACCTATACGCTGCAGAATGGGAGCGCCTGGCTTGTGGCCGGGTTGCACTGGCAGTATTTGCCGCTGCGCGGACGCCGCAGCATGCGTTTGCGTGCTAAGGAGGCCAAGGCTACGCATTGGGCAGCATTGCCAACTGGTGACGGCCAGGCACAAGGCACCTTGCTGGGCACTGTTAACCTCGCCGACCAGGCTGCACTAAAAAGAGGCGGGATGGCATCGATGGCATTGGCGGTTCTGCCGGCATTGCCAGAGGCGTGTTATGGCGTTTTCCCGTTATCCAACGGGCAATACTGGTTCGTCGCTGTCAGTGACGGCATGCTTTCCCCGTTCGGTGACATCGTGGGGGATGAAACGGCTATACGCACTGCGGTGTCCAATTTTTTGGCGATCACCTCGGCGCCTGCTGCGGGGTGGATGATATATGCTCCTGGCGGCTTCTTTCCTGGGGAAGACACGGAAGATAAATCGCTCACCGACTTGGTCGATAGCAAGGTCGGTTTGCGCCGGGCCCGGCTGAGTCAGACTCATGACCCGAAGGTGCTGTGGCTTTGGGGCATAGCAGTAGTGGCCCTGGGCGCCGGATATGTGGGTTATTCAGCCTGGGAGAAACACCAGGAAGAGGCGCGCATAGCAGCAGCTCAGGCCGCGCTGATGGCCAGGCAACAGATGGCACAACAGGCCCCGGCCGACAACCTGAAACCCTGGGCTACACAACCGCGGTTTCCACCGATGCTCAGTGCCTGCAGTCGCGTATGGAAAGACGCACAGATCTCTATTGCAGGCTGGGTTTTCAATACAGCAACGTGTGATGCGCAGGGAAAAATCATACTGCACTACACCTTGCCGAACGGTGGAACCGTAGGGGATTTTGCCTTGCGGTTACCCGTGCTCTATGGTTCAGATATTCAACCCGTTTTTAATATTCCCGGTAGCGCAGACGACGCCTCTTTTGCATTACCGGTGCCACTTTCTCCTCCTGAACATCCCGAAGATCTTCTCCCGGGTAGCCAACAAATTCAGCACTTAACCAGTTATGCCCAGCGTATCAATGCGCGCTTGCGCCTAAGCGAAGTAGACGTAAGCACGCAGTTAACACAGGGCGACGTACAAAATCTGCCGTGGCGTACCTACAGCTTCACGTTCATTACTGATATTCCGCCCGATCGGTTGTTTGCACCAACGCGCTTCAACAGCAGTGGAATAAGGGCGTCCAGCATCACGACCACGCTAAAAAACAACCGTCTGGAATACACCATTGAGGGACTTCTGTATGCCAACCGCTAAATCCAGAGTAACGCCCTGGGCGTTGTGCCTAGTGCTGATTGCACCTAGTGTCTTCGCCGCACCGGTCGCTGACATACCGGCGGCCCCGCCCGCTTCACCGACGGTGAAGCCACCCACGACAGCGGATCTTCCTCTGCCGACCACGTTCGCGCGCGCGGAGGCTGGGCTTGCGTTAAATCTTGGGCAACTGGAGGTCATCCAGGCAGAGACAGTGCTGTACGAGCTCCAGCTGGCCAGGGCCAAGGCGCTGAATGAACTGCAAAAGAACGGGTATGACCGTGCACTGGATCAGCCTTTCAACCCGGCGCCACCTTCTCAGGACAACAAATCCGAGGTCAAGGGCGCGGTGCAAGATGCTGCTCCACCGCAGATTGTGGAGATCACCGGAGCGGGTAAAGGATTCACGGCCGTGCTGGCACTCAGCAACGGCAATCAGGTTACGGTGCAGGTGGGGAATCGTATCCCGGGTACGGAGTTCGTTGTTAAACGGATCAACATCAATGAAGTCGTGGTCTCCGGGAAGAACCAAACACTGGTCTCTCTTTCCTTTGCGGGGTAACCCATATGTATGAGAAACGTGGTTCAACCTATATCCATTTAGATCTGGCCAATACCGATGCCCCAACGCTGTATGTATCTGACGCACACAATAATAGTCTGGCCGTCACGTCAGAGATTGCCGGCGCGTTTAAAAAATACCCCAGACTGCAGGTTAAGCGGGTTCAGCTCGACAAGCTGAAAGAGTTGCAGCAAAGCCAGCTCACTGAGAACCCCAACGCTAGCGAATATTCCGTTCAACAGGCGAAGATTATTAGCTTCTTCAAGGATGCCAAGATGAAAGGCGCCAGTGATATTCATCTGCTGATCGGGATGAATGATGTGACGGTGGTGCAGTTTCGTGTTCATGGCGATCTTGAAACGGTGACAACGCTGGATTGCGCGGAAGGGATGACGCTGGCGTCAACGATTGTGATGTCGATGTGCGATGTGGCCGAGAAGAGTTTTAACCCCAATCGCGCTCAGGATGGGCGGGTGCGTAAAGAGTTTCTGCAAGGGCTTCAGCTCTTCGGCGCGCGTTATGCACATACGCCGGCAGAATTCGGTCTGTATGTGGTCATGCGCATTTTACCCGATGAGGGTAAAACGCCGCCTACGCTGGACGAACTGGGTTTTCTACCGGAACAGCAAACCCTTATTCGCCGTATGCTGGCGCGCCCTGAAGGCGTCATCACCCTGTCCGGCCCAACCGGTTCCGGGAAAAGTACCTCCCTACGTACATTCAGCGAAATGTACCTGTCGTTTACCGGGCATCGAAAACGACTGATGACACTGGAAGATCCTCCGGAAGGGTTGATTATCGGGGCGGTACAAACCCCCATCATTGCCGATAAAAACGATCCGGATGCTGTTAGCCGTGCCTGGGTCAGGTCTATTTCTGCCGCATTACGGCTAGATCCTGATGCCATGGTTGTCGGCGAAATTCGTGATGCCAACTCGGTTAAGTCTGCGTTGACGGCGGCCAAGTCAGGACACCTGGTGGAAACCACGCTGCATGCGAATGATGCGGTCGGCATTCTTGATCGCCTGACCGATACTCTGGGTATCCCCATGGGCCAGGTGGCCGACCCTCAAGTCATGATTGGCTTAATCGCGCAGCGGCTGGTGCAGCTGTTGTGCCCTCACTGCAAGAAACGCTGGGAGGCGGTCAGAGCAAGTCTGGGAGAGGAGAAAAGAGCGCTGCTTGAACGCTTTTGTCAGGTCGAAAAGCTGGCTTTTCGCCATCCTGCGGGATGTGAGCACTGTTACAAAGGCGTAATCGGCCGGCGGGTCATTGCTGAAGTCATTCGTCCCGATGCCAGATTCATGGAGCTGTTTCGCCATGAGGGCAAACTGGCTGCGCGCAGTTATTGGGTGAACAAGCTGGGCGGTATCACGCGCGGTCAGCACCTGATGCGTTATCTCAATGAAGGATTGGTCGACCCGATTGATGCGGACTATATCAGCCCGCTGGACGAGGACAGCCTGACATTATTACCCCCGGAGGCTGCATCATGATTTCCCGTTTGCGCGAACGGTTGACGGCGCTACGGGACAGGATGCCGTCATCGGAAACAATGAATGAAGCGGTAGGGCGCTGGTTGGCGCAAAAGACGTTCTCAACCGCTGACCGCCTGACGCTCTACGAGGATCTGGCTTTCCTGCTCGACAACAACCTCAAAGTTGAGAAAGCCATCAATTCAATGATAGGGAGCTTCGGCAAGAAACGCCCGCCGGTGGTCTATTGTCTGGAGGATATGCTCAGTGCCCTGCGTCAGGGTCGGTCAGTCGACCAGGGATTGGCGTCCTGGATACCCAGGCAGGAGGCCGCCATCCTCAGTTCCGGCGTTCAGGACGGCAACCTGGCTGCTGCCTTATACCGGGCGATCACCGTGGTGCAGGGCATGGCGAATATGAAATCAGCATTGGTGTCCACGTTGGCCTACCCGATGCTGTTGCTGGCAATCTCGTTTGCCATGATGAAGATGGTCACAGTCTATTTCCTTCCCCGCCTGGAGTCATTGTCTGGCCGAGATAATTGGACTGGGGCGTTGTGGTGGCTCAGCACCATCTCAGAATTCTTTGCCAATCATGCAATTATTCTTGGTGGGTTGATACTCCTGCTGATTGGCTTCGTCGTTTGGTCAATGCCGAACTTGACTGGAACGATGCGGCAGCATGTTTTAGATCGTCTATTGCCGTGGAGCGTGTATCGCGACGTGCTGGGAGTGGGTTTTTTACTTAATTTCAGTGCGTTGATGCGTGCTCAGGTGAAGACGGAGGATGCCATCGACATGCTGAGCCGTTATGCACCGCCCTGGTTGTATGAGCGATTGGCCGCTACCCAGCGTCAGGTTAGGCAAGGTGACCACCTCGGGTTGGCGTTGCGCAATGCCGGCTACGGATTCCCCTCCCCGCGTGCTATCGACAAACTGGTCCTGCTGACCGACGGCGATAACGCTGAAATCATTATTGAAAATTTTGCACGTGCCTGGCTTGTGCAAACTGTAGCCCGGATCAAGCGGACGGCGTCTTTGCTTTCTTACATCGCATTGGGCACCAACGCTGGCTACATGATCCTGATCCTTCTGGCCACACAAAACCTCAACGACCTCGTGGGCACACGCTAGACCGTCCACTCTCTACGATACCTAAAGGAAATAGTAATGGAACTCACGCAAAACACTCGCTCGGCTGTCAACCGTGGTGCAATAACTATGATTGAAGCAATGATCTGGTTTGTTATTGTCCTTGCTGTATTGGCTGTCGCTATCACACAAGGTGGCGGTCTGTTTAATCGTAACGATGGCAACACAGAGTACAGTAATGCTGCGGAGCTCATGACCAATACCCGCGCCATGTTGAAAACATCCGGCATCTATAATTTTGCCGCCGCTGACGCCATGACCGGTGCGCTGATCCAGTTCGGGGGGGCGCCGGCCAACATGTCGGTTGTCGGTACCAAATCCTCGGGTAGCGCCAAGTTGCAAAACCTGTGGGGGGGCGCTGTCACCGTGCAACCCGTGGCAACGGCCGGTGGGCAGAAATCCTCCTTCTCTCTGACTTACGCGGCCGTTCCTCAAGAGGCGTGCATTACTCTGGCCACCAAACTGAGTGCAGCGCCGAGTGTTGTTACCACCATGGTAAACGGCACATCGACGAATGGCGCGATCGCTGCCAGCGCCGTGGGGGCGCAGTGTACTGCCGATAAAGGATCTGTTGGTCAGAACACCCTTACCTTTACCAGCAACACCTGATGCCCATCCTGCCGGCAACGTTCTGTTGCCGGCCTCCATCTGGAGTGCATTCTCATGTTGTCTTCCTTTCAACGAGCCCTGG
This sequence comes from Serratia bockelmannii, assembly GCF_008011855.1. GTDB lineage: Bacteria > Pseudomonadota > Gammaproteobacteria > Enterobacterales > Enterobacteriaceae > Serratia > Serratia bockelmannii. The sequence goes on along the minus strand of NZ_VOUX01000024.1, from coordinate 32,854 downwards.
CCTGTCTGGCGCTGGGCTGGGCACTATTTTTCTCGTTGCCGGCACAGGCGTTCTGTTTTAACGAGGCGGGTGCGCGCTATAAAGTTGATCCTTTATTACTTCGCTCAATGGCGACTGTCGAAAGCAGCCTAAATCCTCAAGCCATTGGAAAAAATCGCGATAAAGCAGGACGAGTTACCAGCCGTGACTTCGGGCTGATGCAAATCAATGACCGACATATTCCCCAGCTGCGTGCGCTGGGCCTCATCCGCAGTGAGCAGGATTTGCTGACCAACAGCTGTCTCAACGTGCAGATCGGGGCCTGGATATTGGCAAAGCACCTCAAACAATGCGGGGTAAATTGGCAATGCCTCGGCTCCTATAACGCCGGATTCGCAGATAACAACGGTCCGAGGCGTATGATTTACGCGCGGAAAGTGTATGCGATGTACATGAAACTGAAAGGAGGTGCTGCCTGATGGCTTTGTATCTCCTGAAGTTCTCTTTGCTGATGGTATGCGCCAGCGCCACTCTGTTTATTGGCACCCTGCCGTTGGTTCATCGAGCGAAAAAATTCTTGCTTGAACATGATGGTCCGCCCCTCACTCGGCTGCAGATCAGAGGCGTCACAATAGTTTTCGTCGGCACCGGTACTGCACTGATCGCAACAACGGCCCTTGTGGGCCATCCCTGGTTAGGTACCGTCAAAATTCTGGGGCTGCTGGCCTGGGGCATTCCCATGGTACTGCTCGATTTACGCAATTACTGGCTACCGCTGCGATATACCTCGGGTTTTTGGCTGACAGGTCTGCTGTTTACCGTGATGCCAGGAAGTGCACTTACCCTGACTGAGGCACTTACAGGCAGTATCGGCATGTTTTTGTTCCTCTATGCCTTTCACTACGGCGCCAAGCATCTGCGGGGTGAAGAAGGGTTCGGCATGGGCGATGTGCATTTGATCGCCGCGCTGAGCGCCTGGTTTCCCTGGCAGCTCGCCAGCGTGCTGAGCGGATGTGCATTATTGCTGTTTATCGCAGGGGCATTACTGATGAACAAAAAGACTCAACCTTATGCTCCCTGGCTATTCATGTTACTGGCGGTTGTAGCCAGTAGCTCCCCTCAATTGCTCTCTTCAGGTGCCCTATGACTGCTGAAATTGCCACTCATCGTATCAACCGTGGGGGTGCGCTGGTTTCTATGGCCATCGTTCTGGCGATCGTGTTGATTGCCGCTCCTATTGGGCTGGAAAGATATTCGAACTATATAGAAGAACAAACATGGGTCGTCACCGCGACGCACCTGAGCACAGTGAGCCAAGGAGCTCGTCGATACGTGAAAGATAACTACGACACCTTGCTGAATCAGGTCAAAGGGGGCGGCAACGTCACGCTAACCGGTCAAACCCTACGCGACAAAGGATATTTGCCGGCAGGGTTTTCTCTGACCAACAACAACGCCCAAACCTATATTCTTGCCGTGACACGCAATCCTTCGCAAACCGACAAACTGGTCGCCTTTGTACTGACTGCCGGCGGTCAAAATATTACGTTCAAGGGCCAACGCTATATCGCTCAGAACACGTCTGGCTTGGGGGGGTATATCGAACCCGTCAATGTTGCCAACGGCGCCGGCGGAGGCTGGCAGGTCAACCTGTCTAATATGGGACTGAATGGCCAAAGTGGCCATCTGGTTGCGTATCTGACGTCGGATATATTAGACGGAGGCACTGAAGAGAGTGACCGTCTATACCGCTATCAAGTCAACGGGCGACCAGACCTAAATAAAATGCACACCGCTATAGATATGGGGGGGAACGATCTAAACAGTGCCAATAACGTTAACGGGAAAAGCCTGATAGCACGGGAAAACGTCTGGTCAGACGGCTGGATTGGCGCCAACGGGGATGTCCGCTCTAACGGGGGCTGGCTTATCACAAAACACGGAAAAGGTTGGCTCAACGAAGACCACGGCGGTGGCCTTTATATGGACGACAACGACTGGATCAGATCAGTCAACAATAAAGGGATCTACACCGGTGGCCAGCTCAAAGGCGGAACGGTTCGAGCCGATGGACGAGCCTCAGTAGGCGAATATCTACAGCTTGATGGCCAAGCACAAGAGAACACCGGTTGTTGGCCAAATGGCTTGGTTGGCCGCATGCCTGACGGAGGTCTGCTTGTCTGTCAAAACGGTGTCTGGCGCGGCACAGGGAAAAGCAACGGTGCTTATCAAAGTCTGGGCTATCACGAAGGTATTTTCTCTGGCTCGAACCAAGGGGCATCGACGCTTTGGATCATCGCGAGCGGGGGCCAATCGCCCAAACGATGGGATGTTGAGGATGGCAGTTGCATTAACACTTATGCTTTAGAGGCAACCGTAAACGGCATGAATGTTGCCAGCAGCATTAACAATAACGTCCAATGGGCGAAACAAACTTCCATTACCTTCGCCGTTCCGGCGGGTGCAAGCTACAACGTGATCTCCAACCCTTTACCAGCTCATAGCTGCGGGCCGGGCCAGTTTAACGTTCTCAGCTATCAATAATTCATATCTCGCAGGACATCCTCTCATGAAACGTTTACCTATGATCGCCGCCCTGTTCGGTTTAAGCGACTGCGTCTGTACGCCAGCGCCGCACTCTATTGTCACTCCAACAGCGGCCGTCACTCCCGCGGCGCAGTCAATCCAGAACATCACAGCGACGCTCTATCAATCTGAGGCGCTGAACCAAGTGCGCCCAGTTTTATTCACACCCAAGATCACCGCCAATTCACAACGCATTACTGTCGATTGGGATGGTGATGCCATCGAACTGCTCAGCCAACTGGCTCACATGCGCGGCTTGTCATTCGCCTATACCGGCGTGCGACTTCCGTTGCCACTCACATTGCATGCCAGCGACGTCACCTTCGAACAAGTACTCCGCCTTGTGCGAACGCAAATAGACTGGCGGGCACAGCTTGAACAGCAATCGCATGAGCTGCGTCTGTTCTTTATGTTGCCCCTTAAAAAAGGAATGCCAGCATGAAAAAACTCGCTCTTGCCCTCGGGCTGGGGTTGCTCAGCACGGCGGCCGGTGCGGCCGTTCTGGAAGGGGGCCCGCCCCCAGATATCGGGGCTTACTTGTCGCCAAAGGCACCGGATAAACATGGATTGAACGACACTCTCTGGCAGCTGATGAACGAAGCTGGGCAGACCGTGGGGTTCCGCGGCGGCAAAGCGCAGCGCGCCTGGGAGCTGCAGCAAGCTTTAAACGCCCAAAACGACGCACTGAACAGAATGTACACCTTCGCACCACTGATTAGCCGTCAGGGTTGGTTACCGCCGGTCATAGTTGCTTCAGAATCGTTGGCACACATTACTGACAGGCAGATTCGCACAGCAAATAAGACTTACAGCATCCTGCTCCCTGAAAGGTTCGTCAGTAATCCGCCCACCTGGCGACAGTATTTGCTGGCTGGGTTGACTATCAATACTGATATTCCCACTGACATCCGCCCAAAGAACGGAAATGAAGAAGCGGTGTGGCGCGCGGCGGTAGAAAAAGGTTGGCAGGACGGGCGCGAGAGCGCTGATCGCACGCTCGAGAGCAATTTCAACCGCCTGACGCGCGATTACACCGGCATGTTGCGTTACACCACGCTGCTACAGCAAGGGATCATTACCCCGCCGGTCGTCAGTGAACAGCTGCAGACAGTCACGGGTTCCCGCGACAAGGTGACGATCGGTGATCGTACCCGTGAGCTCAAACAGCACGCTGGATTCGAGCTGGATAAAAAGCGCTGGAAGCCAACGGTTAACACCCGACAATAAAACAGGAGCATTGATGATAGCCCTCACCGATTTTGACTTCAGCGGGGGGCTTACCCCCGACAGACTCCGTGAATTTTTCATCCATTGTTACCGCCATAAAGTTTCCGATATCCATCTGCAAAGCGGCAGCAAAATCGTCGTGGATCATCATGGCCGTAAGGTTACCGCCAGTCAGTTCCCGCTGGATCACGCCAAACTGTTACACCTGATCGACAGTATCTATACACCTGATATCAAGGCCATGGTGCAAAGCGGCCAAGGCGCAGATCGGCCATTACAGCTCGAAGGTGACAATACTGGCCGGTACGGGCTGGCGCGCGGGGAGCGCGTCCGTTTTCGCAGCAACTTCATTCAGGCTACGATTGGCGCGCTTAATACCGCTATGGCAGTGACGCTGCGTGTCATTCCAACCGCCATCCCCCCATTGGACAGCCTGGGATTGGAAGACGACCTGCGCCAAAACCTGTTGCCCCTCGATGGCCTCGGTTTGGTTTGTGGCGTGACCGGCTCAGGTAAATCAACCCTGTTGGCGTCGATATATCAGCACTACGGAGAAACTCACCCGCACGGGAAATTGGTGACCTACGAAGATCCGGTCGAATACCTTTTCGGTGGGCCTACCTGGCAGCTACGACCCCAGCAGTCGGAAATCGGCCGGGACGTTCCAAGTTTTGCCCACGGGCTCCGTCTCTCATTACGCCAGGCACCGACCCTTATCGGGGTTGGTGAAATTCGTGACCTGGAGACTTTGCAAGCAGCAGTAGCGTGCGCCCAGTCCGGTCACCTGACACTCAGCACTTTGCACGCATTTTCTCCTGGCCATGCATTTTCTCGATGCATCCTAATGGCGCCGGCCGATGCTCGCGAGCAAGTCGCCTTCGACCTTCTCGATGCATTACGTTTCCTGATCGTTCAGCGTTTGCTGCCGACCACCGACGGTAAACGCCAAGCGGTTCGGGAATACGTTCTGCTTGATGAAGCATGGCGCCGAAAATTGGGTGAAGTTCACTACTCGCGCTGGCCAGAAATGATTAACGGTGAACTTGCTGCGCGGGAACATCGCATTGTTGACCACACATGGCGACTGTTTACCGCCGGGCGTGTTGATGAAGAGACCGCGAAACAGGTCATGGGCTATCCGCTGTTTACTGCGAGAAACAAGGAGGGTTCATGAGCAAAAACAATTCCCCCTGGATCGACAGCGGTGGGAAAGACTACTCACCCTGGCTCGACAGCGGTCGGCCGGCAACGATCCTCGGTATTCCCGTTCTGGTGTACCTGTTGTTCCTGCTTTGCGCCATTTGGCCATCCATGATGACTTTCATGTTCTGCCTGCTCGCACTCGGCATTTACAAAATTTTGTCCCTGTTCGGATTAACCCCAACGGTGTTGTTTCAGCGTCTCCACCACCTACTCCGCGGAACCTCAGTTACCGGCCGTCCCTGGTGGTATCGCAAGTTTTTCGAATAAGTAAGGAAACCTCATGATAGCTACCGAACCCACCTATTTGGTGATCCCCGTTGAACAACGCAAAGAAGCGTTTCGCGCAGCGGGAAAACTTCCGGATGGGGGCAACGCCCTCACCTTCGATAACGAAGCTAAATCCTGGTATGCCAACCCTGGGGCTGACCTCAGCAAACTCGCTAAGTGGCGCATCGATCCCACACTGGCCAAACCTGAAAAGCAAGGTGATGCAAAAAGGGAGTTCCAAGATTTTATTGAGTCTCTAGGCGGCGTCTTTGATAGACGAAACATGCTGGAAATGGATGGCAAGACACACCGAATTGCTATGCAGGACGACAAGCCGGGAAAAAAATCCGGTGTGTACGTTGGTCACCTCAACGGTTTTATTAACGGATGGTTCGCCGACCACAGAGACGGAGGAATGAGGCACACTTGGTCATTGGCTACGGAAAAACCCGATCCGGCCGTTCTGGCGCATCAAAAAGCGCTGGCAGCACAAGAACGCTACAAGCGTAACGAAGAAATAAAAAACGAACAAAATGTTGTCGCTAAAACCCAGAGTCGCATTTACGCACAACTCTCACAGGCCAGCCATGATCACCCTTATCTTCAACGAAAAATGGTCAAAGCATCTTCGGGAGTGCGCCTCGATCGCCAAGGTAACCTGAAAATTCCCCTGTGCAACGTCGACGGTGAGATTCGTTCTCTTCAAACCATAAAGCCGGACGGCGCCAAGATGTTGACCAAAAACGGTCAGAAAGAGGAATGTTTCTTCGTCGTCGGCGGTACGCTTAAGAATGGCTCCCCCATTGTTATGGCAGAGGGATACGCCACCGCAGCCAGCGGCGCAATGGCACTGCATCACCCAGTGGTAATGACCGTCGACTCCGGCAACTTGGTTAAAGTCGCTGGCGCGCTGAAAAATAAATACCCCGATAGTCCCATGATTTTTTTAGCAGATGACGACTTGCCTAAGCCGAAACGTCCGGGAAATCCAGGAAAAGAAAAAGCAGAAGAAGCCGCGGCACTAACCGGTGGCATGGTTCTATTACCAACGTTCAGCCCGGAGGAACGCCGGCAGGAGCTAACGGACTTCAATGATCTACATATTACTCACGGACTGGCGGCACTGAGCGAACAGCTATCCCCGGTGCAGGCAATGCTAAAACCAACTCATCAACAAGAGGCAACCATGCCAAATACTCCGGTCGTACCAGAGATGACCAACCCGGAACCAGATCATGTGGCTAACGACACAGAAATCGTAGCTATTCCGCCAGTGCTTACCGATGAACCTTCTGAACCTACACCTAACGTCGTTGAATCAGCATCAGATCAGGTATTGCCCGATCACGTCACTGCCAATGTGCCAAACGAGTTCACCGACTACAGCCATATAGCAGACGCCGTCATGGAGAATGAGGCTCTTATAGAAAAATCAAAAACGGCAGAAATTGCCCCTATCGTTATTCCATCTCCTCCTTCTGTAGATGAGCAGCCCGCATCTAGAGATCACAAAGAACCTGTAAATCCGACAGCTTTTGCACCTATTTCCAGCTCGGAGGCAGAAGACTCCGTACCGGAGAAACCCGTTTCTTTTGCCAGTCGGCTGGCGCCGCGACCTGCAGTAGAAAAAGAACAGGCTGATCCAACTTCATCTTCTGCAGAAGTCGACGGTATCCACATTGAGACGCCTATTGGTAGCCAGACGCGCGCGGCGAAACCATTAGATCTGGATGCCTTAATGCAACAGATCACTCATGAAATGGCAGCAGACGGTCGTTCAGTGAAATATCTTTTTGCCGGCGAAGCGGCGTTTGTTGACCACGGTGATCGCTTGTTGATGGCGACTGCCCAAGCCAGCCAGAACGACGCCATGATCCTGAGTGCTCTGTTGGTTGCGCGAGAGCAGTACCGTGGTCGTATTGAACTCACCGGCAGCGACGAATTCAAACAACGTGCCATCACATTGATTGCGGAATACAACCTCGACCTCAAAATGAAGAACGCCCAGCAGCAGGTGATGCTTGAGGAAGCAAGGCAGCGCCTCACCGACGAACCCGCCCCCGCTGACAAACCGTCACCGGCGGGATCACCGATATCCGCGATTGTCCCTGAAGCAGCGGAACCCAATAAATCCTCCGTTTCGATGCAATCAGCAAACGCCTTGCCGCCAGAGCTTCAACCGGTATCGCTGCCACAAGAGGCGGCGCAAAATGCCAGTCGTGCTGAAGGCGAAGCGGGATTGACCGGCACATTACTCGATCATGGACAGGCCAAGTACAACTTCGATAACTCTGAGAGTAATAGTTACTACATCAAACTGCGTACAGCAGACGGAGAGAAGTTTGTCTGGGGCAAAGAACTGTCTCGGGTAGTACCGGAGAGTGGCTTGACCAAAGGCGATATCGTCACGCTAACCTGGCTCGGCCGCAAAGAGGTCACCGTAGAGGCAAAAATGCGAGACCCACAAGGGAAGGTAGTGGTAGACAAACACGGCGTAGAACAAACGGAGCAGATCACCACGCACCGCAACCATTGGGAAATAAAGCCGGCTATCGACCCCTCATTATTAGTTCGGAACGAACAGCAGTTGGCGCCGCCGGCGGCGCTGCATGCTTATGATATGACGCATTATCACGCACTGCAGCAACAGGTGATCCAGCTGGCAACCGAGGCAAAACTGCCTATTCCTCCAATGCCAACACTGCAGCACGGACTGGTCTGGTTAAAACCTAATGGGGAAGGTACCGAACCTCCGTCAACACGTCCTGCAGTTACACCTCTACCGGCCCACACCCAGGATGCAGGCACCGCGCTAATTAAAACACTGGATGCGGAGAAACAACTCAAATTGCTTCTGATCAAAGGGCTCGGCGACTATGTACAGGGAATGGTGAAATATCAGGATGCATATCACCCAGTACTCGGCAAACTTTGTACTCATACCAATGGTCATCGCTATTTGACGCTCAACATTATCACTCCTGAAGGCCTAACACCGATCGGTCATGGTAATGCCATCAACAATGAGGAAGGTGCTAGCAACGCTTTTGTGTTCAATCTCAAAGGCGAAAAAGAGCGGTTGTATGCCCCTCTCGTTGAGCCGGCAAAGTGCCCGCCGGCGCTGCATAAACAATTGGGGTTCACGCGCGAGTACACGCCTCCGGCGCACACCCCGCAGCGCCGGGACGACGTGCCGGAGAATACAGTCAAACCCGCAACCGCATTCCCTCGCCCAGGGGCATAGGAGCTCTCATGATCCGTCAACTTTTCCTGGTCGCATTATTAATTGGCAATGTTTCTCTATCGGCGCACGCCGCCAACTGTCGGGCGGTATCTGCCGCGCAGGTGGGTGCGCAAGCGGGCTATGAAAGAGATCGTAAAGCTGCCGAGGCCTGGTCGCAGCGTGAAAACCAGGTATCCGGTGGCTTGCAGCAATGCCTGGGTAGTATCAGCACGGCCATAACAGTACCGACATTTGGTGATCTCAGTGGGATCCTCAATGGCATCAAGGACAAAGTTTGCCGCGCGGTACGTGACAAGATCCAATCTTATATACCCAGTAAAATAGACCCATGGGGTGACCTGTCGTCCCAAACTGGCGGTTTGGTGACAACCCGTTCGATGAACGCGGCGCCAACCTACACGCCAACCACCTACAGCCAGTCTGCTACTGTCGCGCCAACATCGGCCGGCAACAGCGGCAATTCCGATGGGTATATTTTCTCCCGATAATCCACCGCGCATTCGCGCGATGTTCAGCCATAAACGCGATCCCCCGTCCAGTTCACCTGCGACGGGGTTCACCCGTGGACAGTCACCATGAAAAAGCCAGTTACCCCGCCTGCTTCTGCAGGTGAAGCGCCCTACGCAGCTGCCGTGGCGCAGCATATTGCCAGTCAGCTCAACGCCGATTTTGCCCGTCGTTCTCTGGCGGTTAACTTGTGGCAAAGCGTCACTCTCGTCGTATGTGCGTTTATTATCGCCATACTGGCGTATGTCGCCTTACACCCTCCAGTGAAGTATTTCGCCACACAGGATGGGCAGATCACGCCGCTTTATCCCACTGATCAACCGGCCTATAGCGATATCAACGTGACCGACTTTGGCGCACAGGTATTGCGTGAGGCATTTACGCTCGATTTTGTGCATTATCGCAGCCAGATGAATGCGCTACAGGCACGTTTCTCAGACGATGGATTCCGCAGTTATTACACCGCCCTGACCACCTCCAACGTTTTGACTGCAGTGAAAGACAAAAAGATGAACATGTCGATTATGACCTCCCCCGGCGTAATGGTTAGCAAAGGAACGCTCGAGAACGGCATTTATGCCTGGAAGATCCAATATCCGATAAAACTCAAGCTCACCGGCCAAGTGACATCGTTGCCCGAACAGTCATTTGTGATGTCACTGCTTATCCAGCGTACCGACCCCCGTCTTAAACACACCGGCATGGAAGTGTCCCAGCTCATTACTTTCGAGGCTAAATAACATGAAAACCCCTCTGACCGGTTTGCTTCTGCTGACCCTGGCGCAAGCAGCAGGCGCGGCTACAACCGAAGTTGCGCCTGCCCCCGCCTGGAAACCGGCACAAACGTTGAGCGAGGCACCTGTCAATGCCCCGCAACATGTCCCCGTAACAACAACACCTGAGCCAACAACGTCCTTACCGGAGGATGGCTCGCCACCGCTGCCTTTGCCGGCGCTGGATTATGCCCAAAAGCAAATGGCGCCGCTCTCACCACGCGAGGTGGACAGCCTACGTAATACTTTTGACCAACTTCAACGCAGTGAAAGCCGTTCACCGGTAACAGCGGTACCACGGGTTAGCTCTCTGACAGTCAACCTGTCGCCAGGTGCCTCATTGCCGATGCTCCGCGCCCTACCGAATTTCCCGAGCTCTGTTTCGTTTACAGACGAAACCGGGGCGCCGTGGCCGATTGCAGCACCACCTCTTAATGGCAACAACGCTGGTTTTGAAGTGAATTACATTCCCGACAGCCCAGCTATGTCCGTTCAGGCCCGGCGCGCTTACGACACCGGCAGCGTAACGGTCTACCTGAAGGGATTACCGGTTCCCGTCGTCATAGCACTGACCAGTGGCGAACCGGACAACGCCGGCAGGGCCCAGATCACCGACAGCAGTCTAAACCTGAGGATCCCTCTTCGCGGACCATCGGCAAAAGCCCTGCCGATCGCACGCGAGAAAATCAGCCTCGATAATCCTACGCTGCAGGCGTTTCTGGACGGCGTCCCGCCCGATGGCGCCCGTCATCTCAAAACTGGCGGTGGAGTTCCGTTGACTGCCGTTTGGCAGATGGGAGACGACCTCTATATCCGCTCACGAAGCGAATTACGCGATGCATTTGTTGAAACCTCTTCCGCGGCTGACGGCACCCATGTGTGGAAACTGCCGCTCACTCCGGAGGTGGTGTTCTCTGTGCAGGGCCGCAATACACCACTGACCATCAATCTGGAGTAACCCTATGGCCATCGAAAAAGATGCGGCGAGTGACGGCAAAAAAAGCCTGCTCCTGCTGTTATCCGGAGGTATCGGCCTGCTCGCGCTGTTATTTGTGGGCTGGGGCTATTTGCACCAACCGGCGCCGACCCCATCGCAATACGCTATTAACAACCTGGCCAATAGCGCGCCGGTTACCTCTCAGGAAACTGCGCAATATCAGCAGTTGATCAAAACGGGTAACCGTATTGGTTCAGAAGCGGCAGCTGCCAGCGATGGTAGTTTTATCGCTTCATTACGCATGAGTGATGTGCAAATCGAAACACCAAATGAGCCGCCTCCGCCGGTAGCCCTTAAAACAACCGCGGAAACCGACACTACCTCAGTTCCGCAGTCTGGCGGAGCCATCCAAGAGGATCAAAAAGCAGCGTTAAAAAGCTATCTGAAGCTACTCAATGATCGCTGGCGACCGGGAAACATGCAGTTAGCTGGCACCTTTGGGCAGGCACCAGCTGCAGGGGAACACGAACCAGGGAACGGCAATAACGCTTTCAGTCAGTGGTCACAGAGCCTGCCAGGAAGAGAGGCAACTGTATCCGCGGAAATCCCTTCCTCAGCTCGTACATCTGGTGATGCCGTCATTGTGCCGCCAAACACTCGCCGCCCGGCGGTGGTCGACAATGCCATCGATTCTGACAACCTCAACTCACTGGTGCTGGCCCACATACCCGCCGGTCAGTTTGCCGGCGCAGAATTCACCGCTAAGGGCATACAGTTGGCTGGCGATGGTGTCGTGATCCACTTCACTCGTATGACGCTTAATGGCGTCGACTACCAGGTTGATGCCTACGCGCTGCAGGACGACACCCTGCAATCTACCGTCGCCAGCGACGTCAATAATCGGTACGTCAGTCGCATCTTGCTGCCTGCATTGGCCATGGGCATAGGGAAAGCCGGTCAGCTGTACGAACAGCAAAATACCCAAATCCTTGCCACCAATGCCGGCACCATCAGCGGCGGTACAGGACAGGTGAAAGGTTCAGCCCTCGCGGGCACCGTCGCCGGCGGTATCGGTACTCAAGCCGGGCAGGTGATGGCGGCCGACGCGGCACGGCTACCGGTCAAACAGGTGAAAGTCTTCAAAAACCAAACCATCGCGATTCATTTCATGAAAGGCGTATACGCCAGCGATCGCATCAATCGGGATGCTATTACCACATCCCTCGCAGGAGAGCGTTAATGTCTAAGTCTCATTTCGACCTGAATAACCCCCCCCCGGACGAGCAACTGGATGAACCAATCGAGGCAGAGACTTCGATCGTTCGTAAGCCATCAGAACCACGGCTGATCACATTGCCCTTAGGCTTAAAAGTTACACGTCTTCAGATGATCGCCCTAATAATCACGCTGTTAGCCATCATCACCTATGGTGTGCTACGCAACACACCACAGTCCAGTGGTAGTAGCGGCAGCACCCAATTCGTGACTCAAGAGACACCAATACAGCCCACGCCAGCTCCAACTCCAGCGCCAGCAGCACCCCGGTCCCCCCAAGCAGGAGTGCATATCGAATCAGCAGATCGCGAACTTGAACCTGTCGGTGAAACCTCATCGCTAACTAACGTCGAGGACAATGCGCAGCAGGCAACGGCACAAGCTTTAGACAACGTGTGGGTATACGCTCGCGATAATCGAGAAGGTCTCAAATCACTGGATCAGCGCTTGCGTGCTCTTGAGCAGCAAGTTGCTGCACAAGCTGTAAGACAGCCCCAACCTGCTGCGGTTATGCCTACCGCTAAGCCAACCGGAAATACTGCCTCACGTCGCTCAAACGCGAACCACAGCCTCAAAGGAGCCTCGATAACCAGTCTGTATCCGGACCTGGCTTGGGTGACTTATCAGGGGAGTAGTTGGGCATTACGACCAGGCGATGCCCTGGGGCGCGCAACAGTACTGCGTATCGATACTGAAAAACGTGAGGTGATCACCTCCGCCGGAACCATTCGGTAAGGAACGCTATGGATTTGGTCCAGATGCTGGCCAACGCAGTCAACAATGTGACAGACGTCGGTATTCGCCTGGTGCTGGCGATCGGTTTAGTTGGTGGGTTGGTCATGATGGCCATGCACTTGAGCAGCATCGCCGGCAAAGCCCGACGCGGGCAGGTACAGGACGGCGCCGGCAAAATTGTCACCGTTGTCGTGATGTGCGGAGCCACTATCGCCCTTCACCAGGTGATGAACGCTACATCGAACCAGATGGCACTCGGTAGCGTGACCTTTGGCGCCATCGCCTATGTCTCCGAAGGAAAATACGGCCCGGCCGCCACGGCCATCAACGCAACCCTGACCTTGTTACAACTGGTCGGCGTGATTTACGCGCTTCAGGGGCTTTTGCGCCTGCGGCGTTCACAGAAAGACGGCCACACCGGGCTCAGTGCCGGTGATGACGTTGTTAGCGGCGCAAAGCGCCTGATCATCGGCACTATGCTCGCCGCCAATCCGCGTGTACTCGATGCACTGCAAAACACTCTTAATATCCATTGGTAAAACTACGAGGTAGAAATGAACGTTCTGAAAACCCTGAAAAATGCTCCCCTGCACGCGGCAGTCAAAATCTATATGGTGGCCGATGCCATTCGTCGACATATCGCCAGTATTCTGGCCGCTGTGGTTAGCATGGTCGTTGCCCCGCTGGCTCATGCAGACGATGATATTGCCGACTCAATCACAAACGTCCTTAACGGGATAATTTCACTGAAAGACCCCTTTGTTAAATCTAGCGGTGTGATCGGCCTTATTTTAATAGCTTCCGGAATTATCATGATGATATCTAAGAAGAATAACCCTCAGATTAAAGTTTCTCACATCATGATTGCAATTATAGCCGGCGCTGCATTATTGGCACTTGACCAGGTCGCAAACCGCAGTCAGAAACAGTTGGGAATGCAGCCAGTAACTGCTGGTTAATTGTACCAGGCCATCCCATTCGGGATGGCCTTCCTGCTACCAGGATCTCTGGAAAAATTCATGCTTATTTTCTCCATCTCCCGGCGAGTTACCGGGCATGCTCTCACGCCTGCGCAGCGCGGCATATTGGATGATCAGGCTCGCCGTGGCGGTCATAGTTGTGACTATTGCGGTTATTCATCCCCACATAACAGGGTCGTGTTTAGGGACACCAATCCATTGAATACTGCCCAAGACAACCTGGGGGTCGCAGATCCAATTTGCGAAGCCTGGCAAAAACTCGACTCTGTTTCTGCCGAAGCGGGTGTGATGGTTTATCTGCCTGCTTTGGCTCCGGAAGATGCAAATCATCTGCAGCGAGCTATCGTGCAGGCGTTATCTTCCACCGACGATGAATATCGCAGCGACGCACAAGCGTTACTGGACTGGCTGACAACCCACGACAGTCCCGTCAAACAAGCTTGGGGCACCACACACCCGCAAGCGTTCGCCCAGGCTCTGAGCAAACTGGATGAGGAAGGTCGACAAACTGCAGCGGAGCGCTGGCAACATCTCGCGTTGGTGTTACATCCCGCACGTATAAAAGGCCAGCTGGCCACTGACGGTCTTGAAGCTGGAACAACCTGGTGGCGCGCTTTCTATCACGACTATCTGTCCCGGAGTTAACTGTGATTATCGATAAAATCGAAGATCTCTTTGCCTATTTTTCCCGTTATGTCCTAGGCCGCGATTTCGCTCAGTATTGTGACCTGCGTACCGTCATAGGCCTGACACCAGACGACAAAATCCGACACCCCTCACTTGATGCTCCCTACATACACGTCACTAAAACTAACGACTATGCCAGCACTTTTGAGATCCTAGGCGCTTTTCGCGAGTTCAGTGAGGCAGTTCCCCAGCACGAAAATGAAACACCGACGCCGGACAGCTTCCTGCGCTTCGTTCTGAAATTACGCGATGCATTGACCGGCGATTTCAAAAGCCTGGGTCATAAAATCAGCATCGTGTTTGAACGCGATCCAACGCGCAGCGCCGAAGAAATCACTCGTCTCGTCGAACCGCAACGCCGCGCCTACCGCAAGCTTGGTCTGGCTCTCGATGACCTGGTCGATGAGCAAATCGTCAAACTCACGCCGTATGTCGCCCGCGAACGAGTCTGGCTTACCGTGTATTCCGCCATTGGCGCCCTGCCGCTCAGTGAACGAAGAGAAGAAATACAGCGGCAGAATACTCAATTCAAAGATCTGCCTGAAGCCCGTTTCGGGCAAAACCCGATTTACGCCGAGTTTGAAGGCCTTAAGCTGCGCCACGACGCATTTATCGATAAGCTGGCCACTGATTTGGCCGACGGCAACGACGGCGTGATGGTTCGATTGCTTGACGCGCATGAAGCTGGCCATGTGATCCGCGATGAAATAGAGCGGCTAAGTACCCATGAAGAGTGGCGCCCCCTGCTGCCAGGCGATCGCGTGATCCCTCAAGGAAAATTGCGCGGCGACGATATCAGCGCAGCCCTGGCGCCGCACTTGAATTTCCAGTTCTGCGACACCGAGGTCGACACCCACGGCAGTCTGATCGAGGTCGACGGACTCTATCACGGTCAGTTGGCCATGACGCTGGCACCTCAGCGCCCCGAATCCTTTGCCCAGCTGTTCACCAAAGTACCACGGCAGTTACCCTGGCGCTTACGTCTGGACTTGATGCCCGGCGGCGGTGAGGCTTTGGAAAAAAAGCAGCAGCTACTGTCGTTTGCCGCCTTCGTCCCTAAACTACGAGATATTTACGACTCCATTTCATGGTTGATGGCGCAGCACAAGAAAGAGCCTGTTTGTATGATGAGTATCACCGCCAGTACCTGGGACGCAGACAAAAGCCGTTTGAAACGCAATCTGACGTTACTGCAAAAAGCAATCCAGAGCTGGGGTGTTACAACAGTGACCCGTACTTTCGGCGATCCCATTCGTGCCTGGGTCAACACTCTACCTATGGTGTCTAGTTTCAGCGCGCCAACGCTGATGTACCCCCCTTTGTCTGAAGCGTTAAAACTGATGCCGCTGCAACGGCCAGCGAGCCCCTGGGGCAACGAAGGTAACGCAATTTTCCAGACCGTCGACGGCAAACCTTATCCGATCGGCTTGGGCAGTTCGTTGCAGGAAAAGCACACCGAGCTGCTCGCAGGTCCTCCAGGATCGGGAAAATCCCTGTTAGCGAACAGCCTTCACCTCGATGCTCTCACTAACGGTAATACTGATCTGCCGTTTATGGCTTTCATTGACAAAGGCTTTACCGCTCAGGGCTTTTACGATCTGGTCTATGACAGCCTACCCCACGGACAAAAGGACAAAATTGCCAGTATTATTCTGCGTAATACAGCAGATTTCTGCCGCAATCCGTTCGATATCCAACTTGGGCTTAAAGCGCCCATCAGCACTGAACGTGACTACTTGCTCGGCCTGTTGACCAGCCTGTGTATCGATCCACAGCTGGGCACTGCACCTGATGCCCCATCATGCAGGCAGATCCTGACACGCGCTATTGAGATGGTGTACCGCAAGAACAGCGACATTGAACCGGTGCGTTATGGAGCGTCATTGGTTCCGGAGGTTGATGCCGCGCTGGAAACAAGCGGCTGTCTGAGTCGCTATGATGCCGCTTGGTGGGAGATCGCTACCTGGTACGAAGTCCGCGATATGCTGTTCACTGCCGGCTGCGTTGCCGAGGCTGCGTTAGCACAGGCTCAAGCTGTACCTGAGCTCAACGACCTGCAGGGGGCGCTAAACAGCGAGGAAATGCGCAATGTCTTCGCTAACGTCAACCGTCCCGGATCGGATGAGTCATTACTGCATTATGTGTCACGCTGTCTGACACAGGCGCTGTTCGATTACCCGTTGATATCGGGGCGCACGCGGTACTCCATCAACCCAAATACGCGCATTCGTATCGTCGACGTTAACAACGTAGCCGGCAATCAAACTCCGGAAGGTAAAATCAAGACAGGTATCATGTATCAGTTCGCCCGCCATCTGGCCGGCGCTAACGACTTCTATCTGCCACAGTACCAGGATGAACTCTACAATCATCTGGATCCACGTTATGTACCACTGCATCGAAAACGCATCGAACAACTGGATCAGGAGGTCAAACTCATCTTTATCGATGAGCTGCATAACATCAGAGGTATCGACATTTTATGGGATGCACTCGAAACCGAAGATCGCGAGAAACGAAAATTCGGTATCCGCACGGTGTTCGCTTCGCAATATTTGGATGATTACCCGCAGACAATCCTGGAGTCCGCCAACTCCCTGTATCTGATGCGGGTAAGGACTAAGGACTTCCCTATTCTGCAGGAAACTTTCAAGGTGCCGCGTACCACACTAAATAGGTTGCTCAACACAACCCGCGGCGCCGCGCCGGATGGAAGTGGCGTCACGTTTCTGGCCGTTTTCCAAACCACCAATGGCAACGTGGCTCAGCTGCTCAAAAACACCGCAGGGCCACTGCGGCTCTGGGCATTAAACTCGACCCCGGTAAACCGCGCTCTACGCAACATGCTGTATGACGCGTTGGATGGCCAAACGGCCCGACGTTTATTGGCCAAAACCTTCCCAGGCGGTTCAGCAGAAAAACATATTGCGATGATGAAAAAGCGCGCCGGCAATGACGATGAAAGCGGCGCCATTCGTCAACTGGCCAACGACATGCTGGCAAGCCTCGGCTATGTGCAGGGGGATGCAGCATAAGGAGCAACCATGCGCCTTTATCACTGGTATATCCGTGCTTTCCTCCGCAGACCTAACCTCCACATCCTCGCTTACAACACTATTTTTTGGGCCGCGCTATTTGCCGGTATTTTCTTGAGGACGCTTTGAAATGAAATCATACCCTCCTACCATGAGGCTCTCCCCTCTGGTCGTGCTGGTACTCTCCGCATTAGCTTCTCCAGTGCACGCTGTCTCCGTTGTCGTAACCTCTAGCGTTCCCATTGAGACACAGGTCGCTCCGGTCCTTGGGCAGATGAGCGGTACATTGACAGGGATGGCCGCTACACAGCAGCAGATCGGCGCCGCCATTAACCAAAACGGCGGCAAGATCGCCACGCAAATCGAACAAGCAGCACAAGCACAACGCGATCAAGATATTTTTGCTCGTCAAACCGAACGCCTCGAGCGATCGCGCCGAACCTATACCATACCGGATAGCCTGTGTACTGAATCTGGTTCGGGTATGGCTACACAAGTTCAAAGTCGCGCTCGCGCGCGACAAAGTGCGCTGTCGCGGGGCCAGGGAATCAGCAATGCCATGATCCGCCAAGGATGGACCGCCCCGGCTCCAGCACCTGAACAGACAGCCTTTCGGGCCGCAGGCGTGCATGCCGATTACTGCGATGCCACCGATATGGCTGCTTACGGCGGCACGGGGGTATGCACCCGCCTCTCTGAATTGCCGGGGGGTGATAAGCGGTTTACGTCCCTACTCGATGGCGCCGGCGCTGAAGGCAAAGCGCCTGATTTAACCTTCGATCAGAAACAGACCGACGCAGCAATGGCTTACGCACTTAACAGTGCTCCAGCCTCGGCCGGGAAACAGCTCAGTAAAGGCGAAGTAAAAAGCGCCTCCGGCCGCCAATATATCGGCCTGATGACGCAGTACGAAGCAGTGAACACAGCGGCACGCGAACCCATGTTGGCCATGGTGGCCTCCAGTCAACCCAGTGAAGCAACACGCGATGTACTGAAAGAAGTGATGCAGATCCCATCAGCTGCCGCCTACTTCAACCAGACAGCATCTGATGAAGCCCGGCGTACCGGGATGATGTCGGAGCGGGAATTTGAGCAGTTCGACGTCGGTCGGCGCTATGCCAACACCGACTATCAAACCGACCTGCAGGCGATGGACGGAGACAACCTGGCGCGTGAATCTATCCGTGTGCAAGCGCAACAAAACTGGTTGCTGTTGGGGATAAAGCAGCAGCTGCAAAAAGGCAACGTCCTGCAAGGCCAACAACTGGGCCTAAATGCCAACGAGGTTTATCGTCCACAACTGCAGGCCAAGCTGCACGAACTCAGCGCCGGAGGGGCTCGTAATGACTGACCAATCCCCGAAATCTAAAACGTCTTGGAAGCGCGCCAGCAAGGGACTGTATTTCACTGCAAATCTGTTCCTACCGTTATCGGAACTGCGTTACGCAGCGACAAAAATTGGCCCTTCACTCGCCAACAACTTGAAGCGCAGTCTGATGCTTGCTTACGGCTACCGGATTGAACATCAACAAACACTCCCCACGCTACAGTTTGAGGAAGCAGTGATCGCAAGCGGCGAGTCTGTGAGCACCTTGATAGACAGATTCCGGCGGCGCAAGCATCTGTGTCTCGTTTTGGGGGCAGTACCAATACTGATCGCTCTGTCGATCATTCTGCTGGTTCTGGCCGGCGAGGTATTTACCCCGGCTCTGCTGATCCGGACCGCAACACTGTGTTTGACACTGTTCGCTATGGCAGCGATACCATTACTACAAGCGTTTATTTCCACCTGGCGGCTATGGCAATTACGCAATCAACGCCTTTCCCAGGAGGAGGCCGGTAGCCTGCCCGACTTTCTTCGGGAAAACACCTGGTGGAAAGTTCTTCTACGGTACGAACGCCCAACTCAATAACTCCCTCTTGCCTGTTTACGTCAGGCACTCCGACTGGTGAAATCTTATGAATGCCTTTCGAAAACTCGCCACAGGCCTGTTGTTGGGCCTGTTCTGCCTTTGCGCGCACGCGGATTCCGCAGTCAGCTTCAGCACGATCGAGCAGGCAGCTAAACGCACCGATGATCTGTCTCGTCAGGCATTGGTTATGATATTTGGTGACGTTGTCACCAATCCGTTATCTACCGAAACCAGCATGGTCGGTGAACTTTTCTTCGTTTTTAACGGCATCGTCATGGCGATCGCCGTGGTGTGGTTCTTGGTGGTAACCCTCACGCACCTGGTCAAGGCCGGACAGCGCGGCAAAGTATTCAGCCAAGGGAGCTCAATGGTCGGTCCCGTCAGCACAGCCGCTGGGTTCATGACCTTGGTGCCAACTGTGTCAGGCTGGTCTATCGCTCAACTGATATTTTTGTGGGCGGCATCCGTTATGGGCATTGGCAGCGCGAACGTTGTCACCGACCGCACGGTCGATCTGCTCAAGGACGGCTACAGCCTGGTCGTACAACCCGTGGCACCACAAACGGTCAGTGCCGCGAGAGCCATCTATGAAATGAACCTGTGCATGTACAGTACCAACACCGAACTGCGTGACATGTATCAGCAATACGGCCAGGCCGGCACACCACTAATGGGCATCAAGGCCCTGAGCGATGGTTTTGAAATCGGCAACGGAAGCGCTTTGTGCGGCGCAGCTCGACTGCCGGAAAGCCTCGCCGACAAAACCACAGGCTGGTTGTTCCCTGCCCCTGTAAACACGGAAAGCATTATCAGCGCGCAACGGAGCGCCATGAATGAAATGCAAAATAACCTGTCGACAGCCGCCGCTCAGTTTGTAACGGCATTAGTCAACAAGCAGAACAGTGGGGCTGGCGCGCTTCCGGACGCCGAAACTGACATCCAAAGGGCCGCACAGGCCTACGAAAATCGCATCGATCAAACCCTAAACGCTCAAGGCCAAACCAGCGAACTGGCTGAGGTATTGGCCGCTCAGTTGAAGAGAAGCGGGTGGCTTGCCCTCGGATCGTGGTATCAAACATTTGCCACTGCAAATAATAAAATTAACGATGCCGTACAGCTAAAACCCGTGATTACTGGTCGCTCTGGAATTGGTGAAGTTGGCGTAAGCGATCTATTTAATAATGTATTC
Organism: Serratia bockelmannii; assembly: GCF_008011855.1. Lineage (GTDB taxonomy): Bacteria > Pseudomonadota > Gammaproteobacteria > Enterobacterales > Enterobacteriaceae > Serratia > Serratia bockelmannii. The sequence continues at coordinate 12,317 of NZ_VOUX01000024.1, read as the reverse complement.
ACCGTATATCGATCCCAAAAGCAAAATACTTCTTTTGTACCTCCACTCGGGACCGAAAGCGCTAAAGATACCCAGCAATCCTTAGATGCATCTGAGGCCAGTGCAGTATTTGTCGGTTTCTTGAACTCCCCCATGCAGAAATTAGCGAACGCTATCGCGACATCAGAGTTAGGCAGTGACTTTGGAACTGGAAACCAAATGAATCCAATGCTGAAAATGAAATATGTCGGTGATATTACGTTAGGTGGTGCAGAAGCTGCGCTAGGCATATTCACTGGTGCGAAAATTCTTTCTGCGGTTTCCACTGAAGGTTTTTGGGGGCAAGTAGCCAGCGCCTTTTCTGGTAATGCTACTCAAGGTATCGCGGCTGGATTGGATGCCCTCTCTCCGATTGTTTACTTTATTCTTTTCATGTTGTTTGGTATTGGTTTTAGCCTGTCAATCTATCTACCATTTATACCATTTATCTATTGGTTAACAGCGGCTGCGAACTGGATAGTCAGTGTGTTTGTTGGCGTCACTGGTGGTACCTTATGGGCGGCAACTCATATCGGAACAGAAGGAGATAGAGGCCATCGTTCTGCATATGGATATATCTTTCTCATTGACGTTATGATTAGGCCAATGTTAATGGTTTTCGGATTTATCTTCGCAAGCATAACGTTGATCGTAATGGGTACACTACTCAACCTCATGCTAGGGCCTGCCATTGCGAACGTTCAAGCAAACTCTATTACCGGAATATTCTCTTTAATTGGCATTCTTACTCTTTATGCCCGCATATGCACTACTACAGTTACCCGTGTATTCGGGTTGCAAGTGACCATGCCTGACTACATCATCTCATGGCTCGGCGGTCGTGAAGCTGCAAGCATTCTTGGTGGTATGGTTGAATCAACAAAAAGTATCTTTGCCGGCTTTTCAAATGGACTACAAAGATCTCCTGGTGTAAGATCTAATATGAGAAGTAACAACAATGGAAATGGAGATGGTATAAAATGACGAAATACCAAAATCACTTAAGGACTCTCTTTTTACTTTTTGCATTAACCTCTGGTGTAGGCTGCCTACTCTTTTCAATGGTTCTTTTTTACGTATCAGACGCAAGAAGCAACCCATCGTGGCCTTACATCTTCCTGGTAATTGGCGCAACGTTCATTTATGCATTTTCGAAAGTGCAAGAAAAATCAAAATCAAAAACACGTAACGTAATCGAGGTATTCAAGTGCAATGAGTTTTCTCCAACCGATGAGTATGAACTCAAAACCTTGGATGCAGGTAAATATTTAGGCATTGACGTTAGAAGTGGAACCATGTTGTTGGTGTCAACTACTGAGTCCATTTACCAAGGAAAGACGACACTCGAACTTTCAGGGTATGAGTGCAATGGAAATATGCTAACACTGAAGTTTAATGACGTTTATTTCCCCTACTTCCGTATCAGTGCAGGAACGGAAAGTAAATGCATGAACTTTGGTCGCAAGTTGGATGCTTTACTGTCATCATCTTATCGACCAGAAAAAGACTCAGGCAACACTTTCAACAAGTTCGTGAAACAAAAATCTTTGGCTTATTAACTCATTTTTAATTTTTTCAACTCAGTTCATATTATCGAGCGCCTTTCTAGGCGCTCTTTCTTTTCCAACATCCCTATTTGGTGCAACCTCTTGTTTAAACCCAGTCATTTTCCTTATGACTGGGTTTAAACATATTGGAGTAATTCATGAATGCCAAAAGTCACCTGCAGCCCAGAGCCGGTAACGAGCAAGGTCTTATGTTGCTACTCGTTGCCGCTTTGGCAGCATTTCTGCTTTGGATCTATCAACCCCCTGTAATGTACGGATGCTGTTGGCTACTTTACCAACTGTGGTCATTATGCGACTTTCCCCGTGTCCATAACCAGGTCGCAGAAAAGCTCAACCTCCTTGCCTGGGCAGGCAGTCAAGTTAATCAACTGTCATGGGGTCAGTTTATCGACGTTATGAATCATACTGCGGGGATCTTATTGGCGCCGATGGTCCTGATTGTTATGGGTGGGCTGCTCATGGTGCGCAACCATCCGCGGAACCAGACCCGGCGCCATATTGATGTCTATACCCTACCCCATATCATGGCGCGCTTTTCTCCAAGCATAATACCGGCACTCTGCTATGGCGATAAAAAGACACAGTTGCTGAACGTTGACCCGCCTGAACATCGCAGCGCCCAGTGGCCGGAAGAATTTGCAGTTGAACACAAGCTGATTATTGGTGATCGCCTTGATACCCATAGAACCCAAACTGCGTTCGAATGCCAACTTGGCACTCCGTTAGAAAGCTTTTCAAGTTTTAGCGCCCATGAGCGAGCTCTGGTTGCCATATTTGGCCTAGTCGCATTTCTAAACGATCGTAAAGCCGCTGAAGCTCTGCTCGATAGCCTGAACCGTTCATGCCTTATCAAAAGCAGGCGGGACAAAGGACAAATGGGATATCCCGTACTTCAGCTCGCCAGCAAGGCATTCGAAAAAGTAACGCAGACACCAGCTGCTCAAGATTGGCTTAAACACCATTCAACAACACGTACAGCGCTTTATGCCTTACATAACCTGGATATGCGCCTGCCATGCGCTCGATTCCGTTGGCTCAAAGGTCTCGATCGGCCACTTTGGTACACCCTGGCATCAACGGGACGCCCGAAGGCTTTTATTGAAGGTGCAGGAGTCATTGCTGTCGCTAATTGGGAAACCGTTGTAGCTCAGATGGAGGAACGCCTTCACACATCAATCCCCGTGCCGGAAAACAGGATGGATAAAGCCATTAAAGGCCTCGAGGACGAACTCCGTAGCGTCGGGTTGATCATCGATAATCGCACAACGAATACCTCTGTCCTCAGTGAACCAGTCTTCGATGAGGATGAAGATGCTCCAATCGTGATATTGCAGCCTCTAATGGACACTACGGAGAAGACTACCAGCGAAACAGCACCGCTGCAGACGAAAGCCACCATCCCTGGAGCGAATACCTCCCCCCAAAAACCTGGCCGCGCCCACTTCATCCCTCGGGCGAGATAAGCCCACACCATAGAGTCAATGACAATGAAATCGAACTATACTGCTTCACTGCAGGGCAGAACCTTGTCCGTATTTAATCACAAACAAGAAAACGACCAGGTGGTCGCCATACTCGATCCCGGCCCGTATCCTCGTTTCTACCTAAAAGATGACGCCATTTGGCACGATAATCGTGATCTTGGCCCAGCGGCAATCGTACAGGGCTCTGGAACGAAGGATGCTGCTGAGATGCTTCACGCGATTAATGCAGCGTTACTACACCGACGCCAAGCATATCGCCGCTGTTGGAAACGATTAGGTTACATGATGAGCGCCATAGCCCTCAGCTTGGCTATAGCAGGCTTCTGGTATTCAAATCAACCGGAGGATATGTCAGCAACACTAACGCAGCAAGTTACGCCAAACACGCTTTCGAACACCGTTGCCGCAACCTCACAGCCTGAATTGAAAGTAACAGCAGATCAGTACCAGGCCGTTGCCAAGGCACTACGTAATGCGGCAAAAACAGGGCAGTACACCATTCCCCTATCCAGTGGGCATCAGCGTACCCTCTACGTTTTTGCCGATCCGTTATGTCACAACTGCCAAATTATTGAGCCGGCCCTGGAAGCGCTCTCCGAAAGATTTAATATTGAGATCTTCCCGGTCACTCTCGTCGGAAAACAGCAAACCGTCGACCAAGTGAGCCCTGTGCTTTGCCAGGCACCGCAATATCGGCGCCAATTATGGAAACAACTTTTCCAGGCCGACGCAGGCATTTCACCTGGTGAGAACACTGTATCAAATAAAATCTGTGATGCCGGTAACCAGGCGATCGCCAAAAACGATCAGGCCTTCGACATCTACAATTTGCCGGGCACCCCCTCACTGATCGCTGATGATGGGCGCTATATCCCGCTGTCATCCCTGAAAAGCGATGAAGCTCTAGATGCATTCCTCAGCCAAACCATCGTCACTCCATAATTGTTCGCCTGGACTCAGCTCCGGGCCCAATCCCCGTTAGATCACCAGGAACACCTATGTCTCAGCCTGTAGAAGTCGATGTCCGTCGAGTTCGACGCCCCCTTGGCCAAACCATCATTCAAGATGCATTACTTTCACCGATAGGCGTTCAGCTTTCTCTCGCCGGCGCCATTGGACTCGCTATACATTCACCTGCTTCATTGCTGCTCACAACGCCGGCGGCGTTACTTCAGTTGATGCTATTCGGCGATCAGCCTTTTCGCATGCCGCTCCGTTTACCTACTGATATAGGTGGCATGGATCTGACTACAGAACGTGAAATGCCAAAATATCGTAACGGCATTGGCGGATTTTTCCGTTATGTGGTGCGAACCCGTAAATACCAGCGCGCGGCCGGTGTGATGTGCCTGGGATTTGCCAGGGGCAAAGCCCTTGCACGCGAGCTGTGGTTGACACTCGATGATGCACTGAGGCACATGTTGCTATTGGCAACAACAGGTTCCGGAAAAACAGAAGCGCTGTTATCTGTCTTCCTCAATGCCATCTGTTGGGGACGGGGGATCTGTTATTCCGATGGTAAGGGGCAGAATACCTTGGCATTTGCCATGTGGTCACTCGCACGCCGTTTTGGGCGTGAGGATGATTTCTACGTCCTCAACTTCATGACAGGCGGTTCCGACAAGCTGCTGCAGCTGCTGCTCAATGACAAAAAGCGACAGCCCTCGAACACCATAAATCTATTCGGTACTGCCAACACAACGTTCATCATTCAGTTGATGGAATCCATGTTGCCGCCTGCCGGCAGCGGCGACCAAGGCTGGCAAGACAAGGCCAAATCAATGCTTGCCGCTTTGGTATATGCCGTTTACTACAAGTGCAAACGCGAAAAGCGGCGGATCTCGCAAAGGGTCATTCAGGAATACTTACCGCTGAGAAAACTGGCGGAGCTTTATCTGGAAGCTAAAAGAGATGGTTGGCATCAGGAGGCTTATAACCCGCTGGAGAACTACTTCAACACTCTGGCAGGCTTTAGAATCGAACTGATCAGCCGCCCCTCTGAGTGGGAACAAGGGGTTTACGACCAGCATGGCTACCTCATTCAGCAATTCAACCGCATGCTGACCATGTTTAACGATCTCTACGGCCATATTTTCTCTACTGACGCCGGCGACGTCGATATTGAGGACGTTCTGCATAACGACCGCATCCTCTGCACCACAATTCCTGCGTTGGAGTTATCTAAAGGCGAAGCTGCCAATATTGGCAAACTCTACATTTCGGCGATACGCATGACCATGGCCAGAGATTTGGGGTTTGAGCTTGAGGGCATGATGAACGATGTGTTGATCGTCAAAAAATACAAAGGAAATTTCCCGTTCCCGATCGCCATGGACGAGCTGGGCGCCTATTTCGGTCCTGGCATGGATAATCTGGCAAGCCAGATGCGCAGTCTGGGCTATATGCTCATCGTATCTGCACAGGACATTCAACGTTTCATCGCCGAGCACAAGGGCGAGTACATGACCGTAAACGCCAACCTACTGACAAAGTGGTTCATGACGTTGCAGGACGAGAAGGATACCTTCGAACTTGCACGGATTACCGGCGGTAAAGGGTACTATTCTGAGCTCGGAGCCGTAGAGCAACAGGGCGGGCTGATCACCCCACACTTCGAGGATGCTGGCAGTAACGTCATTAGGGAAAAGGACCGTCTCGATTTGGGGGATTTGAAAGATATGAACCCTGGCGAAGGTATGATCTCTTTCAAAAGCGCACTGATCCCAAGTAATGCCATCTATATCCAAGATGACGATAAGATGACTTCAGCACTGCCAATGCGTATCAACCGGTTTGTGAACCTAGATATGCCAACAGAGGCTGAACTGTTGGATGCAAACCCCACACTCAAGAAAAAGCTGCCGCCGTCCGCACAAGAAGTCGAAACCATCCTTACACGCCTGGAATCGCCACCATCTCAAACAACCTGCAACGGCCTGATGGACCCTGTATTGCAAAGCGTAGTGGCGCTATCTCTGGATCTTAATCACCGGGCAGACGTCAGTTATACGCCAGCACAACGCGGTATTTTACTGTTTGAAGCCGCCAGGGTGGCATTGAAGCTGCACAAGCGACGTTGGAAACAACAACCTACGGCGCCAAAACCAATAAGAGTGTCAAAGGACATAGCGAAGGCTCTCGCTACGTCCGAACACCATCGAGAGGAGCGATATGGGTAAATGCCAAACGGCTGCCGCAATAGCTGCGCCTTGTTGCAGCAAAACGCCGAGGAGTAAAATTCCGCATTGTGGTAGAAGCCAAGGCTAACGCAAAATATATCGTTGCCACTTGCCTTACCAACAAAGGTATCTTTGTACGTAGCAATGGCCAATACGTCATCATGCACAATAAGCTGATGTTGAACGTTGATAATACTGTGCAGCTGGGAAGCTATAACTATTCAGCTGCCGCCGTAAAAATGCTGAGTACGTCTTGGTCATTCACAATCAACCTAATCTGGTTGCCATATACCAGAAAGAATTCGAACGGCTTTGGCGTGAAAGCCAACCGTAACCCCCAGGATATTGAGGCACAAAAATGAGTGAAGACACCATGGACTATCAACGCGGGTACATTGAGATGGTTCGACTATGCGCCACCCTGTTGATAGTCCTGGCAGAGAAAAAATTAAAGAATACGGAAGATCAAAAATCACAAACTCACATCGAAACGTTGCATGACGAAGCTGCCAGGCTACTCAACCATTTTCCAGCTCCCGATGTACTTACTGAAGAAAAGCATGACAATGTTTTTCACCGTCTTATTGATATGTTCACAGAGCTGGAAGGGAACGATGACGAGGGTTGGCAAGCCTATCAACCCATGCTGAAGACGTTATACTCACGCCTCCATTAATGAAAAGCCGACTCAGGTTATCAGGCCTGCAGTCGGTTTTTTTTTCAAAAAATTAGTGTGGACGAGGACCATTTGGCCGCTGGATATAACCATCCAGTTCACGCTGCTCGTTAACACTAGAATCAGTTGCTCCGTGAGAATTTTCGGTTGGCAATGATCCATACCCTGCAAGCGTTCTTTGACTGGTTTCTGTTAATGGCAGGGAGGTTCCTGACTCTTCATTAAACCAAGAGACAAGTTCGCAAGATTGTTGGACATATTGACGATCGCCCTCCAGTACCATCTCCTCACCCGATTTACTCTGCGCTATCACCAGCCCGGTAATAATGTGCTGCCCATCCATAACCTGTGAATCGGCAACCTCAATGCGCTCACCACGATCCTGCAATTGAACAACCCCATTCTGAACATACTGAACAACACCGTCTCGCATGATTCGGGTCTGGTAACCGTCTATGGCTAATGGTTTGCTGTCATCCGATACCGCGAAACGGATCCCGTTCAAAGAAACGCTAGGAGTCAGGGATGAGCGTTTCAATCTATAGGACCATCCACGCAACTGAGCAATTGCGGCCTGATCGTGCATCAACGCCTGTTGTTCAACCCAACCTCTATATGACAGACGTCGGTTTTCCGGAGCAGCTTTGAACGCCTGTCGTTCTTCCTTGATGGCCAATCGCAATGCGGCCATAGCCTTCATCCGCTCAACTTCAATAATGTGATAAGTCAGTTTTCTCAAAAGCGGATCGCGTAATTCAACGCGTGCTTTAGCCTTACGCCAGGCAAAACGTTTGGACATGTTTTTATACCTGGCTTTGATTTCATCAGCATCCAATTTTGGACGAACCCATGCCGATTTGTACGCCTGATAACGGGCTTTAAGATCTGCTCTTGCTTCAGCCCTAGCCTGGCGACGTTCAACCCGAGCCATCAGATCGCGTGCGTGGAAACGCGGGTCATATACGTATTCTGGATGCTTAGGAGATGCCACAGCGTCAACATCAAGCGCGGAAGTGAACTCCCCCAAATACGGTTCCATGCAGGAACGTGTAAGATCAGGATGCAAGCCGCTTGCCTTAATAGGAGGCAAGCTCGAATCCTGAATCGAGTAGATGGCTAACCCTTCCCCCTTTTGTTTCAATACAAGGCCTGCACGATTCAATTCATTATGGAGGTTCTGCCAGGATAGGCGTTCAGGATCTGCCATGATGTCGCCAATCGCTTGACGGCATTCACCTACAGCATAACTAAAGAGGCTTTCTGAGTCGGCATAATACTCCAGCTGCCGAGCCTTACGTGGGATACATTTGAATTCATTTTGGCTACGAACAACCTGCTGATGTTCATTTACTTTCCATGCACCATTATCAGGTGTAAACCCATGCTTCAACTCAAGATGACGACAGGCTTTGTGAAGTGTGTCGACATCTTTATACATGTTAGCCGCACGATAGGACTCGGGATGGATACGATTAACCGCGATATGGCAATGGACGTTATCGGTGTCTCGATGGACAGCAAACACGTACTGATGATCAGCCATTCCCAGCTGATTAATGCAATAACGCGCACTCTCGAAAATTTGCTGATCGGTCGGAGTGTCCTCTTCACGCCACGAAAGAATACAGTGATAAACCGGGTCGACGCAGCGAGTGTTCTGCATAGCCACGGCGTTCATCTCCGCCGATGCAGTTTCCAGACTGAAGCAGTTCGTTTCACACACCACTTCGCCTGATTTAACCTGCTGCGTACCGTCTGCAAACATAGCCAAAAGGGTCTGCTGCCCCCCCCCAGCATTACGATCAAGATACCCTACCAGGCGGTCAAAGATTGCAGCCTTTGAACGCGATGGACGAACATAGGGATTCTCAGGAGAGATAGGCAAATCAGGCTTATCCTCATCGCGCAGAGTCAGATAACTGACCAACTGAATGAAGCTGGAGCGGCCATCTCTTCGCTTCTCAGGAACGATAGGAATCATGCCTTATCACCTTCATTGGTCATGCCCATATCGATTGCGATGATGGCTTTTTTTATCGCAACAAGCACATCCGAATACTGCTTGCTGAAAGCATCACTTACATTTCCCTTCCCCTCGTTGAAGAGGTGTTTTTGAAGGCCACCTAAACGGCGTAGTTCATTGATGAGCTCAACGTCACAACGAGCATCGATTCGGCGACCGAGGCCACACTTAAGCATGTACGCCCCGATACTTAAACCGGCCGCGGTCGCCTTTTCCTGGATCACTGACTTTTCCTCTGGGAAGCAACGAATGCTGGGCAGCAGGGCTGTTCTGTTCCGGCGCTCGCTTTTACTCATGGTGATGTTATCCCTATCAGTCTCGTCAGTTTACAGTCTCGTGGGGTGTCGGGGCTCTGCCCTGACCAGGACGTTTTGTAGAGCCGACTGCGTGCAGGCGGTGCTACAAAACATATCCTGTCCCGTGTTTGAGACCGGACTAGCGTATTATGGCCTACTTTGCCTGGATTGTCATTACACCATGGGAGAACAAATTTGCCTGTTGTGTCATGATGACGCTGACGTATATCATTGATACACAATGTTGATTGATGACTAACACAGGAAAGAGAAATGGCGGCTAAGAACCAATACAGTCAAGAACAAGTTGAGTTGGCAAAAGTAGCTCTAACAGAGTTGCCGGACTTGAGCAAAGAGAGATTAAGTTCCAAGGAAGTTTTGGATGAACTTAAGGGACAGATCATATCGCTAGCAACGCAAAAAGGTTACACAGCAAAAGATATCAAATCTGCACTTGAAAGCTGTGAAATCGTTGTCAGTGAGAGAGCCATAAATGAAATTATAAAAAACACAAGCACAATCAAATCAGGAAAGAAGAGAAATAGTCATATCAAAGATAAAAACAAAACAGAATCATCACAGGTATGAATTTCTTTTTTAATGCACAATGACGACAGATTATCCGGTATCGGTTCAATGCCGATACCGGATAAAACGGGTCACCAGTAGTCAGATTTATGCAACTTAACTCCTTCTATAATATCAGCATCACAATCGAACTGTATCATTTCTATTTCATACTTTTTTATAAGAGTAAAAATCAATTTTCTGAAATCTTTAGATAATCCGAATCGTTTTGCATGCAAAACAAAATGATGTCTTTTCCATAAATCAATAACAAACCCGTAGTCATAACCAAAAACCCAGTTTTCACTTGTTGCTTTACTTAAAAGCAAGTTATCTTCATAAGTCAAGTGTTCTGTACTGCAAACAAGGCATCGTTTAAATTCAATTTGTCTTTTCATATTTTTAATTTCTGGCGGCATTTAAACCGCCAGAACCCTATCATTACGACTTCAGGTTTTTCATGGTTTCTGCCATTTTCCACAACGCATTATTGAGCTTTACATCGCCAGTTATGCTATTGACTGCACGAGTTCTGTTTCGCTTTCCGTTGGCGCTGATTCCAGGTATTTCACCTTTTATTATGTTTTCTTGCACCCTTTGAAACGTTGTCCACAAATCATCTTTCTTATCCTGCCAGCGTCGTGGACTCAGCACCTGTTCTGCTGTTATTGGTTGATGCTCTCCAAAATATTTGTACCCTAATGCGGCATCAGCAAACACATGTTGCTCGTCCTTATCAAGAATAACCGCCTTCATTTCATCACGAGAATCCGTTACTTTTTCAAAAAAACTTAGCACTTCATAAGCACCATCAATCACTCTTCCAACAACATCCCCTTTGTGTGGAACACGGACTTCCCCGAACGTGTCGCCGCACACTAAACCGTTGTTACAAACAAATCTAAATATGCCCGGAATCATTTGATAGCTGCTACTCCCATCGTGACTATTAAGTAAAATAATCTCAGGAACCTCATCATTTTGACCGAAACCATTTCTACGAAGCCTTAGCATGTGCCGCGTGTGACCACGTTTATCATCATCGCGAACTTTTGTTTGGCAAGCATAAAATGGATGGAAACCTTCTTCGCGGAGTCTATCCAACAAATTAATCGTTGGTATGTAGGTATAACGCTCACTACGTGATGCATGTTTCTCTTCAGAGAAAACACTTGGTACGTGACGGAATAACTCATCATTTGTCAATGGTCGAGTTTGGCGGATCACATTTGCCTGGCGAAATCCGCTATACAGTCGCTTCATATTCATCCCCTTCAGTCTGTTTTCGGTGTTGCCATTTATTCCGGTTTTGCCGGAGCGGCGCGTCTTGTGCTGTGACGCAATGACCGTGACGGGGTATAAACCTGCAACGCATGGGCGACACCGCAGGCCGCATGCGCAAGCGAACGAAACTGCGTTGAGTGAGTGCGAACGGGCGAGGATGGACGGCGGTAGCGAACCCTTGCGATGTAGGTGCCCCGGCACAAGGTCTGTCACAGCAAAAGACATGCCGCTAAGCACCGCAGAGGAAATGGAAACACCAAAACGTAACATCAGGCGGAGCATGATAGCCTTACAGTTTTCATCTTGATGGAAACTGCAAAAGCGGCGCGGGCTCAGCCCGCTGCAAGCGCTTTGTTCGCCTGTCAGCGGCTCGACGCCGCAGACAGGCGACAGCCGAAATAAAAAGCCACCCAATTGGGTGGCTCAGTTCATATCATGAGTCAACACGCATAGCCCCGTTTTAGTTCTAAGTAGCGGAGCAACTGTGCCCACTCAAAACCTTTAAGAGCTGGAATAATTACCGGTTTATTTTCTTGCCATTGTTCCCAAATTTTACGACCGATTGCCGCGATATAGTCATCAATAATCATTGTCGATTTCCTTCTTATCGAGGATCCCCCGGTGTTGCTAACACCGAGGGAAACTATTCAGGCTGCTACGGCCGCAGACTCGGCATCTATAAATGTACGCACACGCTGCATGATCTCAGCATGTGGTAACGAAACATGATCGCGCATCGCAAAATAGCTATTGCCAAGCTGGGCGAAAATATCGGTAATATTCCCGCAATACATTTCCATCATCTTGAAAGATTCTTGGCCATCAAAATACTTCCAATCGAGCGGCGGCAACATCTCCAACTTGTCCATGTACTCATCTTTGCTGATACGACGGACAGGCAGACTTGCGGCCTCATACATCCCGCGCTTCGCTTCTTCATACGACACCAGAACACATGCAGGATTACGCTGCTGTAGCTGTTCAAGCGTTTTGCCTGACGACGTGACAAAGCGATCTTCCAGCCAGATTGCGACATCCAGTGGCCACGTTGTTCCCGGAATATAAAAAACCATTTGTTGTTGCTGCTGTTGCTCGATCGTTGACATAACCACTCCCGTTAGTCAGTAACTCAGAAGCCGCAACGGCTTCTTTCTGGTGTATTCCCCTTTTGGCTTTCGCCGGCGCGGGGAGCCTGGCGCCGTGACAACAAGACCGAGACGGG
>NZ_VOUX01000008.1 GCF_008011855.1 Serratia bockelmannii | reverse complement strand
TTTTTTTCGCCCGTAGTTTATGAGGATGAGTACCTCCGCAGGAGGTTCGAGCCTCGCGAAGCGAGACAACGTTGCTTCAGCAACGGCCCGCAGGGCGCGTATCAAAGATGCGCGTAATCCTCTCTCGCCGACCACCATTCGAAAAACCTGCTTTTTAAAGCAGGTTTTTTTTCGCCTGTCGTTTATGAGGCTGAGTACCTCCTCGCTACGACCGGCTTCGCTTTATGGCGTGCCTCAATCTGCCGTCCTCGTGAAATATATTTATCCTTTACGCTTAATTAATTCACATTCCTTACTCCCATTAGATTCTTATTTTCATGTTTAAATAAATTCATGCTTGCCAAATAAAACCCGATTGATAGCGCTCTTGTTTTCACGTTTTTTTTACCTATAGTCTAAATGGACAACGCGGGAACTCTTATTCCCGTCGCGTGGGAAATACCGTGATTATTTATTAACGTTAATCTTCGTGGATTATTGCGGAATTTTTCGCTTCGGCAATGCGTAGCGACGATTAACTCTTTTATGTTTATCCTCTCGGAATAAAGGAATCAGTTATGCGCAAATTTAATAAACCGCTGTTGGCGCTGTTGATCGGCAGCACGTTGTGTTCCGCGGCGCAGGCCGCCGCGCCGGGCAAGCCGACCATTGCCTGGGGCAACACCAAGTTCGCTATCGTCGAAGTCGATCAGGCGGCCACCGCTTATAATAATCTGGTGAAGGTAAAAAATGCCGCCGACGTTTCTGTCTCCTGGAATTTATGGAATGGCGACACCGGCACGACGGCAAAAATTTTATTAAATGGCAAAGAGGCGTGGAGCGGCCCTTCAACCGGTTCTTCCGGTACGGCGAATTTTAAAGTGAATAAAGGCGGCCGTTATCAAATGCAGGTGGCATTGTGCAATGCCGACGGCTGCACCGCCAGCGACGCCACCGAAATTGTGGTGGCCGACACCGACGGCAGCCATTTGGCGCCGTTGAAAGAGCCGCTGCTGGAAAAGAATAAACCGTATAAACAGAACTCCGGCAAAGTGGTCGGTTCTTATTTCGTCGAGTGGGGCGTTTACGGGCGCAATTTCACCGTCGACAAGATCCCGGCGCAAAACCTGACCCACCTGCTGTACGGCTTTATCCCGATCTGCGGCGGCAATGGCATCAACGACAGCCTGAAAGAGATCGAAGGCAGTTTCCAGGCCTTGCAGCGCTCCTGTCAGGGCCGCGAGGACTTCAAAGTCTCGATCCACGATCCGTTCGCCGCGCTGCAAAAAGCGCAGAAGGGCGTGACCGCCTGGGATGACCCCTACAAGGGCAACTTCGGCCAGCTGATGGCGCTGAAGCAGGCGCATCCTGACCTGAAAATTCTGCCGTCGATCGGCGGCTGGACGCTGTCCGACCCGTTCTTCTTCATGGGCGACAAGGTGAAGCGCGATCGCTTCGTCGGTTCGGTAAAAGAGTTCCTGCAGACCTGGAAGTTCTTCGACGGCGTGGATATCGACTGGGAGTTCCCGGGCGGCAAAGGCGCCAACCCTAACCTGGGCAGCCCGCAAGACGGGGAAACCTATGTGCTGCTGATGAAGGAGCTGCGGGCGATGCTGGATCAGCTGTCGGCGGAAACCGGCCGCAAGTATGAGCTGACCTCCGCCATCAGCGCTGGCAAGGACAAGATCGACAAGGTGGCTTACAACGTTGCGCAGAACTCGATGGATCACATCTTCCTGATGAGCTACGACTTCTATGGCGCCTTCGATCTGAAGAACCTGGGGCATCAGACCGCGCTGAATGCGCCGGCCTGGAAACCGGATACCGCCTACACCACGGTGAACGGCGTGAATGCGCTGCTGACGCAGGGCGTCAAGCCGGGCAAGATCGTCGTCGGCACCGCCATGTATGGCCGCGGCTGGACCGGGGTGAACGGCTACCAGAACAACATTCCGTTCACTGGTACCGCCACCGGGCCGGTTAAAGGCACCTGGGAGAATGGCATCGTGGACTACCGCCAAATCGCCAGCCAGTTCATGAGCGGCGAGTGGCAGTATACCTACGACGCCACGGCGGAAGCGCCTTACGTGTTCAAACCTTCCACCGGCGATCTGATCACCTTCGACGATGCCCGCTCGGTGCAGGCCAAAGGCAAGTACGTGTTGGATAAGCAGTTAGGTGGCCTGTTCTCCTGGGAGATCGACGCGGACAATGGCGATATTCTTAACAGCATGAACGCCAGCCTGGGCAATAGCGCCGGCGTTCAATAATCGGTTGCAGTGCGTTGCCGGGGGATATCCTTTCGCCCCCGGCTTTTTCGCAGCCGAAAGTTTTTTTACGCCGCACAGATTGTGGGCCTGCCCGGTGCAAAACGCGCTCATCGGACTCACCCTTTTGGGTAATCCTTCAGCATTTCCTCCTGTCTTTAACGGCGATCACAAAAATAACCGTTCAGATATTCATCATTCAGCAACAAAGTTTTGGCGTTTTTTAACGGAGTTAAAAACCAGTAACTTTGTTAGGGTCAGACCAATGCGCTAAAAATGGCCGCTTAGCATAAATTTTCATGCTGGAACTGTTAACAAAAGGTTTTTTTTATGTTTGTTTGCTGTTTCTCACAGTCTGCGTAAATCCCCACTGGTTATATTGACGACACCCCAAACAGTTGGCAACTTGATAGCCTCAGGGGTAAGAGCGAGAGTTGTTTGAGTGAATTCCACGCGCTCAGACGTCCCCGCCGCGATGCGTTCCATCCGGCATTCTCTCCTCGTACGCCTTCTGCCTTCGGGCGCCGATCGCACAGGCCACGCAATAAAAAATACAGGTCTGGCGGCAATTACACACATCACATCACACAATGGAGCACTAACGATGACACGTTCCTTGGGTAAATCGGGGATTCTGAAATTCGGTATTGGGCTGATCGCGCTGACCGTGGCGGCCAGCGTACAGGCCAAGACGTTGGTTTACTGTTCTGAAGGTTCCCCGGAAGGGTTCAACCCGCAGCTGTTTACCTCCGGCACCACCTACGACGCCAGCTCGGTACCGATCTACAACCGCCTGGTCGAATTCAAAATCGGCACCACCGAACTGCAGCCGGGCCTGGCTGAGAAGTGGGACGTCAGCGAAGACGGCAAAACCTACACCTTCCACCTGCGCAAAGGCGTGAAGTGGCAGAGCAACAAAGACTTCAAACCGACGCGCGATTTCAACGCCGACGACGTGGTGTTCTCCTTTGAGCGCCAGTTGGATGCGAACAACGCCTACCACAAAGTGTCCGGCGGCAGCTACGAATACTTTGAAGGCATGGACATGCCTAAGCTGATCGCCAAGATTGAAAAAGTGGACGACAACACCGTGCGCTTCGTGCTGAACCGCCCGGAGGCGCCGTTCCTGGCTGACCTGGGCATGGACTTCGCGTCCATCCTGTCCGCCGAATACGCCGACGTGATGATGAAAGCCGGCACGCCGGAGAAAGTCGACCTGAATCCGATCGGCACCGGTCCGTTCCAACTGCTGCAATACCAGAAAGACTCCAAGATCCTGTACAAGGCATTCGACGGTTTCTGGGGCACCAAGCCGAAGATCGATCGCCTGGTGTTCTCCATCACGCCTGACGCCTCCGTGCGCTACGCCAAACTGCAGAAAAACGAATGTCAGGTGATGCCGTACCCGAACCCGGCCGATATCGCCCGCATGAAGCAAGACAAGTCCATCAACCTGATGGAACAGCCGGGCCTGAACGTGGGTTACCTGTCGTTCAACGTCGAGAAAAAGCCGCTGGATAACCTGAAGGTGCGCCAGGCGTTGACCATGGCGGTCAACAAGCAGGCGATCATCGACGCGGTTTATCAGGGCGCGGGCCAGGCGGCCAAGAACCTGATCCCGCCAACCATGTGGGGCTATAACGACGCGGTGCAGGATTACGCTTACGATCCGGCCAAGGCGAAAGAGTTGCTGAAAGAAGCGGGCATGGCCGACGGTTTCAGCATCGACCTGTGGGCGATGCCGGTACAGCGTCCTTACAACCCGAACGCACGCCGCATGGCGGAAATGATCCAGGCCGACTGGGCCAAGATCGGCGTGAAAGCCAAAATCGTGACCTATGAGTGGGGTGAATACCTCAAGCGCGCCAAAGCGGGCGAGCACCAGACGGTGATGATGGGCTGGACCGGCGACAACGGGGATCCGGATAACTTCTTCGCCACGCTGTTCAGCTGCGCGGCGGCGAAAGACGGCTCCAACTACTCCCGCTGGTGCTACAAGCCGTTTGAAGATCTGATTCAACCGGCGCGCGCCGAATCCAACCACGACAAGCGCATCGAACTGTACAAACAGGCGCAGGTGGTGATGCACGATCAGGCTCCGGCGCTGATTGTCGCACACTCCACCGTGTACGAGCCTGTGCGTAAGGAAGTGAAAGGCTACGTCGTGGATCCGCTCGGTAAGCATCACTTCGAGAATGTCTCTGTAGACTGATTTCGACCGCTTTACCGGAGACGCACGAATGGACTTGCAGGGGCGCAACAGGTTTGCGCCCCTGCTGACCAGTCTCCGGCGTATGGCCGTCGAATCGTTCAAAGGCATGTGAGCGTTAATAAGCCTGGCGGACGATGAGCTGCCGGGCATTGATACAGAGAGTTCGGGATATGTTGCAGTTCATACTCCGACGTTTGGGGTTAGTTATCCCAACGTTTATCGGCATTACATTGCTGACTTTTGCATTCGTCCATATGATCCCCGGCGACCCGGTGACCATCATGGCCGGGGAACGCGGTATCTCCGCCGAGCGCCACGCGCAGCTGATGGCGGAAATGGGGCTGGACAAGCCGCTTTATCAACAATATTTCTCCTACGTGTCCAACGTGCTGCACGGCGATCTGGGCACCTCACTCAAAAGCCGCATCTCCGTCTGGAGCGAGTTCGTTCCGCGCTTTCAGGCCACGCTGGAGCTGGGCTTCTGCGCGATGCTTTTCGCGGTGCTGGTAGGCATCCCGGTCGGGGTGCTGGCGGCGGTCAAACGTGGCTCGGTCTTCGATCATACTGCGGTGGGCATCTCGCTGACCGGCTATTCGATGCCGATTTTCTGGTGGGGCATGATGCTGATCATGCTGGTGTCGGTGCAGCTTAACCTGACGCCGGTGTCGGGGCGCATCAGCGACACGGTATTCCTTGACGACAGCCAGCCGCTGACCGGCTTTATGCTGATAGACACCCTGATCTGGGGCGAGCCGGGCGACTTTATCGACGCGGTGATGCACATGATCCTGCCGGCCATCGTGCTGGGCACCATCCCGCTGGCGGTGATCGTGCGCATGACCCGTTCCTCGATGCTGGAGGTGTTGGGTGAAGACTACATTCGCACCGCCCGCGCCAAGGGCGTGAGCCGTATGCGGGTGATCGTCGTCCACGCGCTGCGCAACGCGCTGCTGCCGGTGGTGACGGTGATCGGGCTGCAGGTCGGCACCATGCTGGCCGGCGCCATTCTGACCGAAACCATCTTCTCCTGGCCGGGGCTGGGCCGCTGGCTGATCGACGCGCTGCAGCGCCGCGATTACCCGGTGGTGCAGGGCGGGGTGTTGCTGGTCGCCTGTATGATCATTCTGGTTAACCTGCTGGTAGACGTGCTCTACGGCGTGGTCAACCCGCGTATTCGCCACAAGAAATAAGGGGCGCTCTCATGTCTCAAATCACTGAGTCTGCAGTTAAAGGTGCGCCGAAGCCAATGACCCCGTTTCAGGAGTTCTGGCACTATTTCAAGCGCAATAAAGGGGCCGTGGTCGGCCTGGTGTATATCGTTCTGATGCTGGTGATCGCGCTCGGCGCCGGCGTGCTGGCGCCGCATGCGCCGGCGGACCAGTTCCGCGATGCTCTGCTCAAGCCGCCGGTGTGGCAAGAGGGCGGTAGCTGGCAATATATCCTCGGCACCGACGACGTGGGCCGCGACGTCCTGTCGCGCCTGATGTACGGTGCACGGCTGTCGCTGTTGGTCGGCTGCCTGGTGGTAGTGCTGTCGCTGATCATGGGCGTGATATTCGGCCTGCTGGCCGGTTACTTCGGCGGCGTGGTGGACGCGATTATCATGCGCGTCGTCGACATCATGCTGGCTCTGCCGAGCCTGCTGCTGGCACTGGTACTGGTGGCGGTATTCGGGCCGTCGATCGTTAACGCTTCGCTGGCGCTGACCTTCGTCGCCCTGCCGCACTATGTGCGTTTGACGCGCGCGGCGGTGCTGGTGGAGGTCAACCGCGACTACGTCACCGCATCGCGGGTGGCGGGCGCCGGCGCACTGCGCCAGATGTTCGTCAATATTCTGCCTAACTGCCTGGCGCCTTTGATCGTGCAGGCTTCTCTCGGTTTCTCGAACGCCATTCTGGACATGGCCGCGCTCGGCTTTCTGGGCATGGGCGCGCAGCCGCCGACGCCGGAGTGGGGCACCATGCTCTCCGACGTGCTGCAGTTCGCGCAAAGTGCCTGGTGGGTGGTGACCTTCCCCGGCGTGGCGATCCTGCTGACGGTGCTGGCATTCAACCTGATGGGGGACGGTTTGCGTGACGCTCTCGACCCCAAACTCAAGCAGTAACAGAGGACGAGAGAGATGGCGTTATTGAATGTAGACAAGCTTTCGGTGCACTTCGGTGACGAAGGCACCCCGTTCCGTGCGGTAGACCGCATCAGTTACAGCGTGGAGCAAGGTCAGGTGGTCGGCATCGTCGGTGAATCCGGCTCCGGCAAATCCGTCAGTTCGCTGGCGATCATGGGCCTGATCGATTTCCCTGGCAAGGTGATGGCCGACAAGCTGGAGTTCAACGGCCAGGATCTGCGCAAGATCTCCGAAAAAGAGCGCCGCCAGCTGGTGGGCTCCGAAGTGGCGATGATCTTCCAGGATCCGATGACCAGCCTGAACCCGTGCTATACCGTCGGTTATCAGATCATGGAGGCGCTGAAGGTGCATCAGGGCGGCAATCGCCGCACTCGCCGCCAGCGTGCTATCGACCTGCTGACCCAGGTGGGCATTCCGGATCCGGCTTCGCGGCTGGACGTATACCCGCACCAGCTTTCCGGCGGCATGAGCCAGCGCGTAATGATCGCCATGGCCATCGCCTGTCGGCCGAAGCTGCTGATCGCCGATGAGCCGACGACCGCGCTCGACGTGACCATCCAGGCGCAGATCATCGAGCTGTTGCTGGACCTGCAGCAGCGCGAAAACATGGCGCTGCTGCTGATCACCCACGATCTGGCGCTGGTGGCGGAAGCCGCGCATCACATCATCGTGATGTACGCCGGCCAGGTGGTGGAATCCGGCAAGGCGGCGGAGATTTTCCGCGCGCCGCGCCACCCGTACACCCAGGCACTGCTGCGCGCGCTGCCGGAGTTTGCCGCCGACAAGGCGCGGTTGGCTTCGCTGCCGGGCGTGGTGCCGGGCAAATACGATCGCCCGACCGGCTGCCTGCTCAATCCGCGTTGTCCGTACGCCAACGAGCGCTGCCGTAACGAGGAGCCGGAACTGCGCAGCATTCCCGGCCGTCAGGTTAAATGTCACACACCGCTGGATGATGCGGGGAGGCCGACCGTATGAGCCAGAATCAACCTTTACTGCAGGCGATTGACCTGAAGAAGCATTACCCGGTGAAAAAGGGCCTGTTCGCGCCGGAGCGGCTGGTCAAGGCGCTCGACGGTGTGTCCTTCACCCTGGAGCGCGGCAAAACGCTGGCGGTGGTCGGCGAATCGGGCTGCGGCAAATCGACGCTCGGCCGCCTGCTGACGATGATCGAAGTGCCGACCGGCGGCGAGCTGTACTACCAGGGGCAGGATCTGCTGAAGCCGGACGTCTCGGCCGAGAAACTGCGACGCCAGAAGATCCAAATCGTGTTCCAGAATCCTTACGGATCGCTCAACCCGCGCAAGAAGGTCGGGCAGATCCTCGAGGAGCCGCTGTTGATCAACACGTCGCTCAGCGCCGCCGAACGGCGGGAAAAAGCGCTGGAGATGATGGCGAAGGTCGGCCTGAAGACCGAACATTATGACCGCTACCCGCACATGTTCTCCGGCGGCCAGCGCCAGCGTATCGCCATTGCCCGCGGGCTGATGCTGAATCCGGACGTGGTGATCGCCGATGAACCGGTGTCGGCATTGGACGTGTCGGTGCGCGCGCAGGTGCTGAACCTGATGATGGATCTGCAGCAGGAGCTGGGGCTGTCCTATGTGTTTATCTCGCACGATCTGTCGGTGGTGGAACACATCGCCGACGAGGTGATGGTGATGTACCTCGGTCGCTGCGTGGAAAAGGGCAGCAAAGAGGCGATCTTCAACAACCCGCGTCATCCGTACACTCAGGCGCTGCTGTCGGCGACGCCGCGGTTAAACCCGGATATGCGCCGCGAGCGCATCAAATTGACCGGCGAGCTGCCCAGCCCGATGAATCCGCCGCCGGGCTGTGCGTTCAATGCCCGCTGCCGCCGCGCTTTTGGCACCTGCGTACAGCTGCAGCCGCAGCTCAAACAGTACGGTGAGCAGATGGTGGCCTGCTTTGCGGTCGATCAGGACGAACATCCGGGGGCGTAAGGCGTCGAACGTCATCGCTTAAATTCACGCCGGCATCACGCCGGCGTTTTTTATTACTCAATCAAAGGGTTAGTCAGTAAACGATCGCGACAACCCATTTTTTAAATTATTCCCTTAACGTCATTCTGACAAATCGTTATTTTTTTAAGAATCTTCGCATGAAAATAATAATCGAATAATAGAATTCAACGGTTTGTTGTTAATAACATTCTGTCGGTCGAGCTGTTTCGCCATTTCTATTATAAAACCCTAATAAAAAAGCACGCCGGCGGCGTGCTTTAGGTTGATGAGATCGCGCTTATTGCGGATAAGGCACCCAGTCGCCGCCGTTCAGGCGAATGTAAGGCTTGCCCTGATATTGCATCACGATAGCGTTGTCGTTTTCGGAGATGACCGGGGTCTGCGGCAGCCCCTGCGTCAGTGTCTGCCAATCGACGCTGGATTCGCTGAAGACCTTGCCGTCCACCAGGCGCGACACCAGTTCAGACAGCGCCAGATAGCTGCTCGGCGTTTTGATCTGCAGCGGACTGCCCTGATGCGGCGCCTTCATGCCCACCAGTTTGATGCCGACCGGCGTATGGGTGATGTTCGGGCTGGGGATATCGCGCAGGCCGGACATCTGCATCTTGTCACCCACTAACGCCGCCCCGTGTTCCGGCACGATCACCACCACCACTTTGCGGCCGGATTTTTCCAGCTGATCGAGGAAGGTGTTCAGCTGATCGAACAGCTTCTGCGCGCGTGGCTGATAGTCGGCGCTCTTGTTGGCGCCGACGAAGCGGTTGCCGTCGTGCAGCGGGATGACGTTGAAGAAGGTAGCGGTGCGGCCGTCGCCGCCTTTTTGCTGCTGATCCAGCCAGCGGGTCAGCAATTCGAGATCGTTATAAATCGGCTCTCCGTCGAACGACGTCAGCTCGTTGCCGATGCCGGCCTGCGACATTAACGGCGCCTGCATGTCGCCCTGTTCACGCAGCTCTTTCAGGTAGTTGCCGAATACCCCGGAGTGATCGAGCATCAGCTGTTCCTTGAAGCCGAGTTTTGTCAGGTTGTCGAACAGGTAACACTGCTGGTTCACCGGCTGGTACAAATCATGATGCGAAAGCTGGCCGCAGCTGGCGCGCAGCAACCGTATCGAGGCCGGGCCGCTGTAGGCGGTGGCCGAATTGAAGCTGTCGAACATGATATCCATCTTCGACCACAGCGGATGATTCTGTAGGTTGACCGCGGCCATATCGGCCCAGGCCAGCGAACAGATGTTGATCACCAGCAGATCGAACGGCTGGGCGTCGGCGGGCAAGGTGGTCGGGAACGCGGTGGCGCGGCCTTTTTCCCGGTCGTAGAACTGGTTCAGGTAGGCCGTCAGGTTGGCGCTGGTCGGCGGCAGGCTGTCCGCCGGCGCAGCGTTCCCCGCCACCGGCGCGGCCGTGGCCGGCGTATTGGCGCTGCCGGCCGAGGCTGTGGAGGTCGCGGGCAGCAGTGAGACCGCCGGCCCGGCAATGTTGACGATATTGAGCCACACCAGCGCCGCCACGGTGAATACGGTGACGCGCACCCATTGCGCGACGAACAGGTAGGCGATAAACAGTACGAAGGCCGCGCCGATCATCTGCCAGTTGATAAAGCGGTTGACCAGTTCCAGCAGATACTGGGCGCTGAAGCCGGCCAGCTGCGACCCCTGGCTGAGAATGCTGTTGATGCCCGGCAGCCAGGTGTCGTGGTAGAACAAGGCGATGCCGATCGGGATGGCGAGGTAGTGGCGCCAGCGATGCAGGCGTTGCGAAGGGATCGGCATCAGCAGAAACGCCATGAACACCAGGTTCGGCAGCGCGTGGAAATTCAGGTAGCCGAACCACAGCAGGGCGAATTTAGCCAGAAAATAAAGGTTCCAGCCACCCAGCCCACGCCAGTAGCGCCACAGAGCGTTATCGGATTGCGTATTCGAGTTTCGATTCATGGCTGCTTCTTACGTTTAATCTGAGATGAGGAGCCAGTGCGCACCCACAAACCGGCGGATTTCAAATAGCGCGGCGATAACAACAGGTTTTGCCAGTATTGACGCAAATGCGGAAAACGCCGGTGAAAGGCGTAACCCAGCGGAATGAAGATCAGCGCGCACAGCAGGATCAGTTGCACGATATCGTTAAGGTTCAGCATGCGGTTCCTCCTGCGGGTCAAGCGACAGCGTGAAGGCGACCGGCTGCCGCCGTTCCACAGGTTCCTCGGCCACCGCCACGCTGGGGCGCGGCGCGGCGCCGGCGGTACCGGTAGCCGAAATCTGCCAGTGCCCCTGGGCCATGCGTTTGATTTCCGAAACGATATCGACGTCCTGGTGCCACACCACCCGGTTGCTGAAGGCTTCATCCACCGGCAGCCGGAAGATGAACTTCAGCGCGGTATCCAGATCGTTGATGCGGCAGGTGGACAGGAACAGCACCAGCCGCCCCTGCACCACGGTCATCACGTCGCCGAACCGCCGCAGGTGGCACAGGGTCATCGCCTGTTCCGCGCGCAGACCGATGGCCGGGCGCAGCGCCACCATTACGCCTTTGCCATCCTCAGGCAGCAGCGTGTTACCCATCAGCGAAAGCACCGCCTGGCTGAACGCTTCCGGCCGCATATAGCCTTTGAGCTGCAGCGGGCGCAAACCGGCCAGCAACGCATCGATGTCGGCGGGCACATGGCGTGAGAAACGCTGCCCCTGGATGCCCTCGAGCATGGTGAGAAAACGCGACAGCGGCGCGACGTGCGGCACGATCAGATTGGCGCCGCAGGCCAGCAGCAGCCGTTCGTCACTGTAGCGCAGGCTGGCGCTCATCTCGCGCACCGCGATTTTCAGGCCGCTGCCGCGGCTGCGTCGCAGGGTGTGGATCTGGTGCGCCAGGTGATCGATTTGGTCGCTTTGATACAACGCGAAAATCAACGTTGCCGAGAGTCTCAGCATGCCGTGCTGCGCCAGTTCGTCGTTGCTCTCCAACAGCTGCCAGTTGGCGGACAGCGGTGGCGCGCCCTCCAGAATGCTGCGTTCGGCCAGATACTGACCTTCGTCGCTGCGCAAGGCGGTGGGGGAGGGTTGACTATTTTCATCCTCGCCCTGCCAGCCGCCTTGCGCGGCGTACAACGTCAGCAGTTGATTGGCGTTGATGCCGTTTTCGGTGCTCCACCAGTTCACCAGATATTGCGCGCTGTCCTGCTGCCATTGCAGGCTGGATAGGCCGTTCAGGATACGATGCTGTGCGCTGAGCTGCCCTTTAAGCTTATTGATGCCGCCGCCGTGGCTGAGGATCAACAGCGTGCAGCCCTGCCGCCGCAGCCAGGCGGCGAGGGTACGTGTCCACTCGCGCAGCTCTTCGGTGGTGAAGGTTTGCCACAGGCTGGCGTGGGCCAGCAGGATAAGCAAGCGATTCTGCGGCCGCAGGGCGCGCATCAGATCGTCGCTCAGCTGCGTCAGCGCGGCTTTTTTCTCCGGTAATTGATACAGCGGCAGCTTTTGCAAAGCGGGCGAAGCCAGCTCGGCCAGCAGGCTTTCGGGTTTGTCGCCGCTGCAGATCAGGGCGACTTTGTGGGTGGCCGGCTGGGCGGCGATCACCTGGCGACACAGCAACGCGGCGTCGCTTTGCCTGTCGATATTGATCCAATAGAGCCCCGGAGCCTGCATCACCGAGAGCTCTTCCCAAATCTGCCGAATGCCTAGAGAAAAAGAGTGCGCCATAGGATGTGTTCTACTTTCGTTGAAAGCCGACTAAAGGCGTTTATATTTAAAGATAGCCATTTTTACTCTGGCAATAACAAATATCCGACGCTATTCGGCAATATTTGTTGAGAATCATCTTATTGCCTGTCTCTTTTTGTATCGTTGCTATAGTTAATTAACATAGCCTATTTTCGCCAAGGCGGAAGAATGAATAACGCACCTACCCATTTTCGTGCAGCGGCGCCTGGGGAGAGCCAGGATGACCTGCAGGCGCTCAGCCAGGCTTTTTCATTGCCGAAATTAAGCTATGTCGATATTTCGCGGCAGGAGCGGCTAACGCACATGATGACGCGCTGGTCACTGTTGGCCGAATTGGCGCAGACTGTGGGGAGCCATTGATCTATGCCGGTGATCGCGCTGCAAGGGCTGCGGGGTGGGATGGGGACGACGTCGGTCACGGCGGCGCTCGCCTGGGCGTTGCAGCAGCTGGGTGAGTCGGTGTTGGCGATCGATTTCACGCCGGATAATCTGCTGCGCTTGCATTTCAACACGCCGTTCGAACTGGCACGCGGCTGGGCCCGCGCGGAGCAGGACGGCGGCGGTTGGCAGGAAGGCGCGCTGCGTTATTGTGAAAACCTCGATTTTCTGCCGTTTGGCCGCCTGAATGCGGCGGAACGGCTGGAAGTGCAGCGTCAGTGTCAGCAGCTGCCCGAACGCTGGCGCGACAACCTGCGCCAACTGAGCGCCGGCGATCCGCAGCGCTGGATCCTATTGGATGTTCCGATCGGGGACGGCGCTCTGGCGCAGCAAGCGCTGCAGCTAGCCGACAGCGTGTTCATGCTGTTGAACCCCGACGCCAACTGTCAGGTACGGCTCCATCAGCAGACGCTGCCGAACGACTGCCGGTTCCTGGTCAATCACTACTCCTCCGCCAGCCAGCTGCAGCAGGATTTGCATCAGCTGTGGCTGCAAACCCTGAGCGGTCTGTTGCCGGTGGTGATCCACCGCGATGAAGCGCTGGCGGAAGCGCTGGCGGTCAAACAGCCGCTGGGCGAGTACCGCCCCGAGAGTCTGGCGGCGGATGAAGTGCTGACGCTGGCCAACTGGTGCCTGATCAACCTCAAACGGGGTGTTGCGCCATGAGCCGGGTGCTGAGCCTGCTGCTGGTGCCGCCGGTGCGTCAGGCGGTGCAGGCGCGCTACCGCGGCTATCGCCGCAACGGCGCGTCGGCGCTGACCGCGTTTTTTGCCACGTTGCTGGTGGCGCTGGGGTGGATGCTGCTGCGCTTTGAATCACCGGCCTGGCAGCGTGTGCGTACCGGCCGCGCTTACTGGTTCCCGCATCTGTCCGCCGAACGCCCACGCCCGGCGGATGCGCTGCGCTATCTGCTGCAGGGCCTGTGGCTACTGCTGTTCCGCAGCGGCCGCGCGCCAGTGCAGCGTGACTATTTCGCTGGGTGGCGTCGGCTGCAGCAGCGCTACGCCGATTGGCTGCAGGGCCTGCCGCAGCGGCTGAAAAACGCCGGCGTGGAACAGCGTTCGGTAGAGCGCCTCGGCCGCATGAACCGCGGCATGCGACGCGCGCTGTTTATTCTGGTCGGCGTGCTGGCGGCGATCCTCGCCATGCTGTGCATCTCGCAACCGTTCGATCTGTCAGCGCAATTCGTGTTCGTCGTGCTGCTGTGGGGGATCGCGATGGTGGTGCGCCGGGTGCCGGGGCGCTTGCCTGCGCTGATGCTGATCGTGCTGTCGCTGACCGTCTCCTGCCGTTACCTGTGGTGGCGCTATACCGCCACGCTGAACTGGGACGATCCACTTAGCCTGGTGTGCGGCCTGTTGCTGTTGGTGGCGGAAACCTACGCCTGGGTGGTGCTGGTGCTGGGCTATTTCCAGACTATCTGGCCGCTTAATCGCCAGCCGGTGCCGTTGCCCGCTGACAGCGCGACCTGGCCAACCATCGATTTGATGGTGCCGACTTACAATGAGGACCTCGGGGTGGTGAAGCCGACCGTCTATGCGGCGCTGGGCATCGACTGGCCGAAGGAAAAGGTGAATATCTATATCCTTGATGACGGTAATCGCCCCGAATTCCGTGCGTTCGCCGCCGAAGTGGGGGTGAAATACATCGCCAGGCCGACCCACGAACATGCCAAGGCCGGCAACATCAACAACGCGTTGAAGCAGGCCACCGGCGAGTTCGTGGCGATTTTCGACTGCGACCACGTGCCGACGCGCTCTTTCCTGCAGCTGACCATGGGCTGGTTCTTCAAAGACAAAAAGCTGGCGATGCTGCAGACCCCGCACCACTTCTTCTCGCCGGATCCGTTCGAGCGCAACCTGGGGCGTTTCCGCCAGACGCCCAACGAGGGCACCTTGTTCTACGGGCTGGTGCAGGACGGCAACGACATGTGGGACGCCACCTTCTTCTGCGGCTCTTGTGCCATCTTGCGCCGCAGCGCGCTGGACGAGATCGGCGGCATCGCGGTGGAAACCGTCACCGAAGACGCCCACACCTCGCTGCGTTTGCACCGGCGCGGGCATACCTCGGCTTATATCCGCATTCCGCAGGCTGCCGGGCTGGCGACCGAAAGCCTGTCGGCGCACATCGGCCAGCGCATTCGCTGGGCGCGCGGCATGGTGCAGATCTTCCGGCTCGACAACCCGCTGCTGGGCAAGGGGCTGAAACTGGCGCAGCGCCTGTGCTACGCCAACGCCATGCTGCACTTCCTGTCGGGCATTCCGCGGCTGATCTTCCTCACCGCACCGCTGGCGTTTTTGCTGCTGCATGCCTACATCATCTTCGCGCCGGCGCTGGCGATCGCGCTTTATGTGCTGCCACACATGATCCACGCCAGCCTGACCAACTCGCGTATCCAGGGGAAATACCGCCATTCGTTCTGGAGCGAAATCTATGAAACGGTGCTGGCCTGGTATATCGCGCGGCCGACCACGGTGGCGCTGTTCAATCCGCACAAGGGCAAATTCAACGTCACTGCCAAGGGCGGGCTGGTGGAGGAGGAGCACGTAGACTGGGTGATCACCCGACCTTATATGTTCCTGGTGATCCTTAACCTGGCCGGGCTGGCGTTCGGCGCCTGGCGGCTGGCCTATGGCCCGACGGACGAGGTGATGACGGTGATCATCAGCCTGGTGTGGGTGCTGTACAACATGACCATTCTCGGCGGCGCGGTGGCGGTGGCGGTAGAGGCCAAGCAGGTGCGTCAGGCGCACCGCGTGGAGATCGCCATGCCGGCGGCGATCGCGCGTGCCGACGGCCACCTCTACCCCTGCACGCTGCGCGATTACTCCGACGGCGGCGTGGGCATTGAGATGCGAGTGGAAAACGCGTTGAAAGACGGCGACAAAGCCTCGCTGCTGCTCAAGCGTGGCCAGCAGGAGTACAGCTTCCCCTGCGTGGTGACGCGCGCCTTCGGCAACAAGGTGGGGGTGCGTCTGGTCAGTCTCTCTACCCGTGAACACATCGATTTCATTCAGTGCACCTTCGCCCGCGCCGATACCTGGGCGCTGTGGCAGGACGGGTTCCCTGAAGACCGGCCGATCGAAAGCCTGCGCGACGTGCTGGCGCTGGGCTTCCGGGGCTATGTGCGCATGGCGGACTACGCGCCGCCGCTGGTGCGCGGTTTGCTGGTCGGGGTCACGTCGCTGACCGCCTGGGTCGTGTCGTTTATTCCGCGCGGCGTCGGCAGGGATCCGACCTTGGGTCAACAAGAAACAGTGGGTTAGCTGCGAGTTCAACCGCCCGCTCACTCGCCCGGTGAACAGGCTCCAACATTGATGATGATACGATGACGCGAAAAATAACCTGGTTAACTGCTCTGGCCTTAGGCATCAGTACCCTGTCGCAGGCCGAAACCGCCACCGCGCCGACCGTGGCGGCCCAGCCGCCGATCGCCGCGGCGGCCGATACGGCGACCGCGCCACCGCTGGCCACCGCACCGCAGGATCCGAATGCGCCGGTGCGCGACGTATCGCTGTCGTTTGCGCAGATAGCGCCGCCGCCGGGCACCTTTGTTCTGCGCGGCACCCGGCCGGACGGACAGATCGAATTCGGCGTGCGCAGCGATGAGGTGGTCTCGCAGGCGATGCTCGATATGGAGTTTACGCCGTCACCGGCGCTGATCCCGGTGGAGTCGCACGTCAAGGTCTATCTGAACGACGAACTGATGGGCGTAACCACCCTCGCCAAAGAGCAACTGGGCAAGCCCAATCGCATCCAGATGGTGATCGATCCGCGCTATATCACCGATTTTAACCGCGTAAGGCTGGTGTTCGTCGGCCATTATCAGAACATCTGCGAAAACCCGGCCAGCACCTCGCTGTGGCTCGACGTCAGCAAGTCCAGCGCGCTGAAGCTGCGTTTCCAGACGCTGCCGGTGAAAAACGAGCTGTCGCACTTCCCTGAGCCGTTCTTCGACAGCCGTGACAATCGGCCGCTGACGCTGCCGATGGTGTTCGCCGGCCAGCCTGACCTCACCCAGCAGCGCGCGGCGGGTATTCTGGCCTCCTGGTTCGGCAGCAAGGCGCAGTGGCGCGGGCAATCCTTCCCGACGCTGTACAACGCGCTGCCGACGCAGCACGCGGTGGTGTTCGCCACCAACTCGCAGCGCCCGGATTTCCTACGCGATTATCCGGCGGTCAACGGCCCGACGGTGGAGATGATCAGCCACCCCGACAATCCGTACGTCAAACTGCTGTTGATTCAGGGGCGTGACGACAACGATTTGATCACCGCGGTGAAGGGCATCGCGCAGGGCAACATCCTGTTCCGCGGCCAGAACGTGACGGTGGACAAGGTGGAACAGCTCGCGCCGCGCCAGCCTTACGACGCGCCGAACTGGGTGCGCACCGATCGGCCGATGACCTTCGCTGAGCTGCAGCAATACGCCGAACAGCTGCAAACCAGCGGCATCGAGCCCGGCCCGATCTCGCTGACCATGAACCTGCCGCCGGATCTGTTCCTGATCCGCAGCACCGGCATCGACATGCACCTGAAATACCGTTATACCGCGCCGCGCATTCAGGACGGTTCGCGGCTGAGCGTCAGCCTGAACAACCAGTTCGTGCAGGCTTACTCGCTGGTGCCGGAACACGAACAGGGCGCACAGCTGCTGCGCTTGCCGTTGACGCAGGGGCTGCTCGATTCCGACAAAAACGTCAGCATTCCGGCGCTGCGGCTCGGGGCCACCAACCAGCTGCGCTTTGACTTCGATTACACCACGCTGCTGGCCAGCGGCGCGGAAGGGCGCTGCGAAACCTACTCCTTCACGCAAAACCACGCGGTGATCGACGGTGCGTCCACCATCGATTTCTCCGGCTACCGCCACTTTATGGCGATGCCGGACCTGCGCGCTTTCGCCAACGCCGGTTTCCCGTTCAGCCGCCTGGCGGATCTGTCGCAAACGCTGGTGTTGGTGAACCAGAAACCGCAGCCGGCGCAGGTCAGCGCGCTGCTGAACGCGCTGGGCGTGATCGGCGCGCAAACCGGTTATCCGGCGCTGGCCTTCACGCTGAGCGACGACTGGTCGCAGGCCAAGGATCGCGACGACGACATCCTGATGGTCGGCACCATTCCGCCGGAGCTGCGCGACGACAAGAAAATCAGTCTGCTGGTGGACGCGACCCAAAGCTGGGTGAAACAGCCGACGCGGCAGCCGCCGCTGCCGAGTGCGGAAGTGCTGGCAGAGGACACCAAGCCGGACAGCAAGACCACCGTCAGCTCCGAGGGCGCAATGTCGGCGATCATCGGCGTACAGTCGCCGTTCAACGACCAACGCAGCATCGTGGCGCTGTTGGCGGACAGCCCGCGCGGCTATGAGCTGCTCAACAATGCCCTGCTGGACAGCGGCAAGCGCGCCGCGGTGTTTGGTTCGGTGGCGGTGATCCGCGAATCGGGGGTTAACAGCCTGCGCGTCGGCGATATTTACTATGTCGGCCACCTGCCGTGGTGGGAGCGGCTGTGGTATGCCCTCTCCACCCATCCGGTACTGCTGGCGGTGATCGCGGTGGTGCTGGTGGTGATCCTGGGGCTGATGCTGTGGCGCGGCCTGAAGGCCTTCAGCCGGCGTCGTCTGGCGCCTGAAGATCGGGATTGACGGCGGTGAGCGCGATGCTGCAACGCCTGTCGCTCGGCATGCTGCTGCTGTGCGCGTTCAGCGCGGCGGCGGCCTGCGAGTGGCCGGGCTGGCAACAGTACAAGCAGTTCTACATCAGCCCGCAGGGGCGGGTGATCGATCCGAGCAGTCCGAACAAGATCACCACCTCCGAGGGACAGAGTTACGGCCTGTTCTTCGCTCTAGTGGCCAACGACCGGCCGACCTTCGATCGGCTGTTGGCCTGGACGGAGAACAACCTGGCGGCGGGCGATCTCAGCGCCCGTTTGCCCGCCTGGCTGTGGGGCGAGAGCGACGACAAGCAGTGGAAGGTGCTGGACGCCAACTCGGCGTCAGATGCCGATCTGTGGATCGCTTATAACCTGCTCGAAGCCGGCCGCCTGTGGAAAAGCCGGCGTTATCAAACCCTGGGAACGCTGCTGCTGCAACGCATCGGCCGCGAGGAAGTGGCCGACATCCCCGGCCTGGGCCTGATGTTGCTGCCGGGCAAAGTCGGGTTTGTGGCGGAAGATCGCTGGCGGCTGAACCCCAGCTACCTGCCGCCGCAGCTGCTGGCGCGTTTTGCGGCGCTGAACGGCCCGTGGCGCGCGATGCGCCAGGTCAATCAGCGGCTGTGGCTGGACACCGCGCCGCACGGCTTCTCACCGGACTGGGTGGTGTGGCGAGTCGGCACCGGCTGGCAGCCGGATACCGTCAAGCCGAACGTCGGCAGCTACGACGCGATTCGGGTCTATCTGTGGGCCGGCATGCTGGCGGACGACGATGAGCATAAGGCGGCGCTGCTCGCACGCTTCCAGCCGATGGCGCAGCTCACCGCCAAACAGGGTGTGCCGCCGGAGAAAACCGATACCGCCAGCGGCAAAACCACCGGTGACGGCCCGGTCGGCTTTTCCGCCTCAATGCTGCCGATGTTGGCGACGCAGGCCGAGGCGCTGGCGACACAGCGGCAACGCATCAGCGAACATCCGCCGGGTGACGACGCTTATTTCAGCGCCTCGCTGACGCTGTTCGGTCAGGGGTGGGATCAACAACGTTATCGCTTTAATCGTCAGGGTGAATTGCAACCCTCGTGGGACGGCCAATGCACAACTTCAAAATAAACTGGCTGAATTTGATTCCGCTGAGCCTGGCGATGCTGCCGCAGGCGCGCGCCGCGGAGGCCGTGGCCCCGGAGCAGTGGCTGCTGGAGCAGGTGCGCATTGGCGAGGCCGGCAACAAGGACGATCTGGTGCGCCAGTCGCTGTACCGGCTCGAGCTGATGGATCCGAATAACCCGGACGTGATCGCCGCGCGTATGCGTTTGGCGCTGCGGCAGGGCAACATGGCGCTGGCGCAACGGCAGTTGGACAAGCTGAAAACTCTCGCGCCGCAGTCCAGCGCCTATCGCCAGGCGCAAATGAACATGCTGCTGACCCAGCCGGAAACCCGGCAAAAGCTGCAGCAGGCCCGCCTGATGGCGACCGCCGGCCGGCTGCCGGAGGCCAAGGCGCAGTACGATGCGCTGTTCCACGGCGAGCCGCCGACGCTCGATCTGGCGGTGGAGTATTGGCGGCTGGTGGCGCGTTTGCCGGGGCAGGAGGCGAAGGCGTTAAAGCAGTTGCAGGCGCTGGACCAGCAATATTCCGGCAACGTGGCGCTGCGCATGTCGCTGGCGCGCATGCTGTTCAGTCAGAATCAGGACGCGCAGGCCTATGAACTGCTGCAGAAGATCGCCGCCGATCCGGCCGGGCGCGGCGATGCCGCCGATCTGTGGCTGGACAAGGTCAAAGCGATGCCGGTCAACGCGCAAAGCGTGGCGGCGCTCAACCGCTTCCTCGGCGTGTTCGATACCGGCGATCAGGCGACCAGCGCCCGTGAAGAGCTGGCCAGACAACAGAAACTGTTGGCCGATCCGGCTTATCAGGCGCGGGTGCGCGGCCTGGCGCAGGTGGATAAAGGTGGCAGCCGGGCGGCCATTCCGGCGTTGCAAAAGGCGCTGACGGCAGCGCCGAACGACGCCGAGGTGCTGGGCGCGCTCGGCCAGGCCTATTCGCGCGCCGGTAACCGCCCGCAGGCGCTGAAGCTGTTTCGCCAGGCGCTGGCCGCCGACAAGAATGGCTACGGCAGCGGCAAATGGCAAAGCCTGATCAAGAGCACCGGCTACTGGCTGGCGATCGACGAGGGCGACAAAGCGCTCAAGGCAGGCAATCTCGCGCTGGCCCGGCAGAAATATCAGCAGGCGCGCCAGCTCGACGACAGCGACGGCGATGCGTTTATCGGCCTGGGCGATGTGGCGGTGGCGAGCAAGGATGACGCCGCGGCGGAAGGGTTTTATCAGCAGGCGCTGCGACGCGATCCCGGCAACGGCAGCGCGCTGCGCGGCCTGGTGAATATCTATCAACGGCAGTCGCCGGAAAACGCGCTGGCCTACCTCAGCGGCCTGCCGCGCAGCCAACAGGCCAAGCTGCGCAGCACCTTCGACGGGCTGCGGCTCGACATGTTGAAACAGCAGGCGGAGACGCTGGCGCAGCAGCAACAGTGGCAACAGGCGGTGGAAATTTATCGCCGCGCCCAGGCGATGGATCCCGACGATGTCTGGCTGACCTATCGCTACGCGCAGGCGCTGCGTCAGGCTGGGCAGCCGCAGCAGGCGGACGCTCTGTTCCGGCAGCTGGCGCAGCGCCAGCACGCCAATCCGCAGCTGACCTACGCCTATGCGCTCTATCTTTCCGGCAGCGATCGCGACAGGCAGGCGCTGGCGCAGCTCAATACGCTGCCGGCGGCGCAGTGGAACGACGATATGCGCGAACTGGCGCAGCGGCTGAAAATGCAGGCGATAATCGAACAGGCCGAACGGCTGCGGGCGGCCGGTGACGAACCGGCGGCGGAAGCCTATCTGCGCCGGCAGCCGGCGGACACCCGCATCGATTTGCTGCTCGCCGACTGGGCGCTGGCGCGCGGGGAGTATGCGGCGGCGCTGGACGACTATCAGCGGGTGAAACGCCGTGAACCGAACAATCCGGATGCGCAGCTGGGCGAGATCGAAGCCTATGTGGCGCAGGGAGATCTTGACGCGGCGCGCCAGCGGCTGAAAACCGAACCGCAGCCGCAAGACGCTTCGCTCAACAGCCAACGGCGGGTTGCCAACGCCTGGAGTGCGGTCGGCGATGCGCAGCAGGCCGACGCGCTCTTCGGCCGGCTGAAAACGGCGGCGGCTTCAGAACCCGTCGGGCAGACCAAGGCGCTGATCTACCGTGACGCCGCCCGTCTGGAGCGGGCTCAGCAACAGCCTGAGCGGGCGCAGCAGGATTTCCGGCAGGCGATGGTGGCCGGCGGCATCACGCCGACGCTGCCGCAGGATAATGACAGCTACACTTATTTGACGCGCAATAACGCGGGCGACGACTGGCTGAAACGCGGCATCCGCTCCGACGCCGCGGATCTGTATCGACAGCAAGACGTGAACGTCACGCTCGATCACGATTACTGGCGCTCGAGCGGCACCGGCGGCATTTCCGATTTCAACGCGCACGACACCATGCTGCAGGTGGACATGCCGCTGTATGACGGGCGCGCCTTCTTGCGCACTGACACCGTGCAGCTGGATGCCGGCCGCTTCTCGACCGACGGCAGCGGCAAATACTACGAAACCTTCGGCACCTGCAACACGCAAGGGTGCCGCGGCGATGAACACCAGAAAACCACCGGCACCAGCGTGGCGGCCGGCTGGAAAAACGATCGCTGGGCCGCCGATATCGGCACGACGCCGATGGGCTTTGAGGTGGTCGACTGGACCGGCGGCCTGGCCTACAGCGGCGACTGGAACCACATCGGTTGGACGCTGGCGGCCTCGCGGCGGCCGATCTCCAGCTCGCTGCTGGCGTTCGGCGGTGCCAAAGATCCGAACACCGGTACCACCTGGGGCGGCGTGCGCGCCACCGGCGTCAGCCTGAGCGCCAGCTACGATCGCGGCGAGGCGAACGGCGTGTGGGCAGATCTCAGCGCGCACCAGATTACCGGCAAGAATGTGGCGGACAACCAGCGGCAGCGGTTGATGGCCGGTTACTACTACAAGCTGATCAACGAAGACAATCGCCGCCTGAGCGTCGGGCTCAATACCATGCTGTGGCATTACCAGAAGGATTTGAGTGGTTATTCGCTGGGGCAGGGCGGCTATTACAGCCCGCAGCAATATCTGTCTCTGTCGCTGCCGGTCAACTACCGTCAGCGCACCGAGAACTGGTCGTGGGAGCTGGGCGGTTCGGTTTCGCTGTCCCATTCCAAAACCGACAGCCAGCGCCGTTATCCACTGCAGGGGCTGATCCCGGATTCGTTGCCCGATAAGTTCGCCATCGAGGACGGCAGCTCCTCAAGCGGCGTCGGTTATACCCTGCGGGCAATCGTCGAACGCCGTCTCAGTTCGCACTGGACGCTCGGCGCCGGCATCGACATTCAACAGGCGAAGGACTATACGCCGAGCCACGCGTTGATTTATCTGCGCTATTCCCTGGCCGGCTGGCAGGGGGATCTCGATTTGCCGCCGCAGCCGCTGACGCCTTACGCCGACTTTAAGTAGTCGGAAGAGGAAAGATTCGGAGTGTCGGACGCCGGGGAGTTTTGTTACCCTGTGTCCGGGTCGTGTTTGTTCGCTTTAGGAAAAGACTGAAACCCGCGATTTTCTTGGTTTTGCCTGCGGCATAGCCAGATAAAAACAGCCGATGATCGAGTATACTCAGCCCGGTTCGAGGGGGCGGGTGAGAGTCAGCCCCCTTTTTGTTTTAGCCCGATTTCACGGAGAGCAGGTTTGCGGGTCAGGCGTTCGTTAACGATTAAGCAGATGGCGACAGTGTCCGGCGTGGCGCTGGTCACGATCTGCATCTTTATCGTGATCCAGTTATTCCACTTTGTGCAGCAGCGCAGGGATGACTACGCCCAGCAACTGGAGAATATCGCTCACTCCGTGCGCCAGCCGCTGGCGGAAGCGGTGCTGCGGATGGACGTGCCGGAAGCCAAAAGGGTGCTGAACACCCTGTTGCCGGTCGGCATTCTCAGCCGGGCGGATATCGTCTTGCCGAACGAGTTTCAGGCGCTGCACGCCAATTTCCCGCCGGAGCGGCCGGTGCCGACGCTGATCGCCCGGCTGTTTGAACTGCCTATCCAAATTTCCGTGCCGCTCTATTCGCTGGAACGGGTGCCGGCCAACCAGCAGCCGCTGGCCTATCTGGTGCTGCAGGCCGATTCGTTCCGCATGTACCAGTTTATCCTCAGCATTTTGTCGACCATGCTGTCGACCTACCTGCTGCTGGCGCTGATCCTGTCGGTGGCCATCACCTGGTGCATGAACCGGTTGATGGTGCACCCGCTGCGCGCGATGGCCAAAGAGCTGGAGAACATCTCGCAGGACGAAGCGCCCTATCACCAACTGATGCTGCCGGCGCTGCACCAGGACGACGAGCTCGGCCTGCTGGTGCGCAACTACAACCGCAATCAACAGACGTTGGCCAAGGCGCATGCCGACATGAGCCGCCTGAGCACCCGCCACCCGGTGACCGAATTGCCAAATCCGGCGTTGCTGAACGCGTTGCTGGAACAGCATATCGCCTCCAGCCTGCGCCCCGAGCGTTTTAACCTGTTGGTGATCGGCATCGAGACGCTGCATGAAGCGTCTGGCGTGATGAGCCCGGCGATGCGTGAAGCGTTGCTGCTGGCGTTGGCGAAGAAGCTGCGCGGCTGCATCGACGAAAACGGCGTGCTGGCACAGCTGAGCAATACCGAATTCGCCATTCTGGCCAAGGGCATCGAGCGGCCGTTCCACGCCATGCAGCTGGCGCGGCGTATCATGGCGGAGATCAACGCGCCGTTGACGCTGGAAGGTTTGGCGCTGCGGCCCAACGCCAGTATCGGCATCGCGCACTACCTCAATCAGGGGGAGAGTGCGGAACAGCTGCTGCGCAGCGCCACCTCGGCGATGATGTCCGCGCACCGCGAAGGAAAAAATCAGATCCTGTTCTTCGAGCCCAGCCTGACGGAACGCACGCAGAAGCGGTTGACCCAGGAGAGCGAGATCTTGCACGGCATCGAGCAGCGGCATTTCACGCTGTTCCTGCAGCCGCAGATCGACATGCAGTCCAACGAGGTGATCGGCGCCGAAGCGCTGCTGCGTTGGCAGCAGTATGACGGCAGCTATACCCTGCCGGCCGACGTTATCCCGCTGGCGGAAGAGCTGGGTGTGATCGTGCCTCTCGGCAACTGGGTGTTGGAAGAGTCCTGCCGCATCCTGGCAGACTGGCAGCAACGCGGCATTGCGCTGCCGCTGGCGGTCAACGTTTCCGGGATTCAGATGCAACATGAGGCGTTTGTTCCGCATCTGAAAAACCTGCTGGCGCAGTATCGGATCGATCCGCGCAAGCTGCTGCTGGAGATCACCGAGACGGTACGCATCGACGATCTCGACCACGCGCTGGCGCTGCTGCGTGAGCTGCACGATCTGGGATTGTCTATCGCGCTAGATGACTTCGGCATGGGCTACTCCAGCCTGGAGTACCTGAACCGGTTGAAATCCCTGCCGATAGATTTGATCAAAATCGACCGCAGCTTCATTCAGGGGCTGCCGGCCGACGATGCGATGGCGCGTATCGTCAGTTCGATCTCCGAAGTGCTGGCGTTACCGGTGATGGCCGAAGGCGTGGAAAACGCCGGGCAGCGCGACTGGCTGCTGCAGCACGGCATTCGCAGCGGGCAAGGATTCCTGTTCGCCCGGCCGCTGCCGCGCGAAGCGTTCGAAGCCGAGTTTTGCCGCGCGGCGCCGTGAGCGCCGCGTGACCTTTCAGGTACTTTTCCCCGTCCGAAAATCGCCATTCTTCATCTACCTCTTTTGCGTTAGTGCAAACAAAGGCTTACGCAATTTTCAGCTTTGCACCTCGACTGACGCGTTTCAGCTCTTAAATTCACATCAACCCGCAGGGGCGGGTGCAACAAATTATTTCCATGTTGTTAAGTGGGTGTTATTTTCCGCGCAAGCAATGAACAGGCTGGATTTTTAGACTGCTGCCTGGTGCGTGTCTTCCCCCCATAGGATGTTCATATGAAAACAACGATCTTTAAGAGCCTCTATTTTCAGGTACTGACGGCGATCACGCTGGGTATCCTGCTTGGCCATTTCTACCCTGACCTCGGCGCCGAGATGAAACCTCTGGGCGATGGCTTCGTCAAACTGATCAAGATGATCATCGCACCGGTGATCTTCTGCACCGTGGTGACCGGCATCGCCGGCATGGAAAGCATGAAGGCGGTGGGGCGCACCGGCGCCATCGCGCTGCTGTATTTTGAAATCGTCAGCACCATCGCGCTGATTATCGGTCTGGTGATCGTCAACCTGGTGCAACCGGGCGCCGGCATGAACGTCGATCCCGGCACGCTGGACGCCAAGGCGGTGGCGGTCTACGCCGAGCAGGCACAGCAGCAGGGCATCATTCCGTTCCTGCTGGACATCATCCCCGGCAGCGTGATCGGCGCGTTCGCCAGTGGCAACATTCTTCAGGTGCTGCTGTTCGCGGTACTGTTCGGCTTCGCCCTGCATCGTCTGGGCGACAAAGGGCAGCTGATCTACAACGTGATCGACAGCTTCTCGCGGGTGATTTTCGGCATCATCAACATGATCATGCGCCTGGCGCCGCTGGGGGCCTTCGGCGCTATGGCGTTTACCATCGGTAAATACGGTGTCGGCACCCTGGTGCAACTCGGCCAGCTGATCGTGTGCTTCTATATCACCTGCATCCTGTTCGTGGTGGTGGTGTTGGGCAGCATCGCCCGCGCCAACGGCTTCAGCATCTTCAAATTCGTCAACTACATCAAAGAAGAGCTGCTGATCGTGCTGGGGACCTCGTCGTCCGAATCCGCGCTGCCGCGCATGCTGGATAAAATGGAGAAGCTGGGCTGCAAGAAATCAGTGGTGGGTCTGGTTATTCCGACCGGGTACTCCTTCAACCTGGACGGCACCTCTATCTACCTGACCATGGCCGCGGTGTTTATCGCGCAGGCGACCAATACCCACATGGACATCATGCATCAGATTACCCTGCTGGTGGTGCTGCTGCTCTCCTCCAAAGGGGCGGCGGGTGTCACCGGCAGCGGCTTTATCGTGTTGGCCGCCACCATCTCCGCCGTCGGCCACCTGCCGCTGGCCGGCCTGGCGCTGATCCTCGGCATCGACCGCTTCATGTCGGAAGCCCGTGCGTTGACCAACTTGGTGGGCAACGGCGTGGCGACCGTGGTGGTGGCAAAATGGTGTAACCAGCTGGATGAAAAACAGCTGAAAGACACGCTGAACAACAAAAACACCGGCGCGGACAAAACGCTGCCTTCCGCCTGATATCGGCGGTAAATCACCGGCCGCATCCGCGGCCGGTGAGGTTCTTCCCCCTGCCTCGTAACGATTTTTTGCATTAAAAACCCCGCAATCCATTATTTTTCACTCTAATGAGTGACATCCGCAAAGGCGCGCGGTCTAACACGGTGGTACACTTTCTGCTTTCCGCCCCACCGTGAAACTCAGGGCGTATTTTTATGATTCCATTGAATGGAATACACGCATTTGCATAAGAAATTGGATAGTCATTAAGTAGGGGTTCACATGCAGGGCACCAGAATTCATCTTATAGTTGGTGGGTTGCTATTGGCTGCAGCCAGTAGCAGCGTGCAGGCTGAAGCACTACAACCCGACCCTGCCTGGCAGCAGGGGGCGTTGGCCAACGGGTTTTCATGGCAGATTCTCGATACGCCGCAGCGGCCGAGTGACCGCGTTGAACTGCGGTTGATCGTCAATACCGGCTCTTTGGTGGAGTCTTCGCAGCAGACCGGCTTTGCTCATCTGCTGCCGCGGCTGGCGTTGGCGCGTAGCGAAAGCTTCACGGCCCCGCAGCTGCGCGCCCTGTGGCAGCAGAGCGTGGACAACGAGCGGCCGCTGCCGCCGGCTATCATCTCGTATGATTTCACCATGTATAACCTCAGCCTGCCGAACAACCGGCCCGACCTGCTGAAAGAAGCGCTGGCCTGGCTGGCGGATACCACCGGCAAATTGGCGATCGACGAGCATACGGTGCATGCGGTGATGAATTCCAGCATCAATCCGGTCGGCACTTTCCCGCCTAATACCCAAGACGTCTGGTGGCGTTACCGCCTGAAAGGCTCGACGCTGCTGGCGCACGATCCGGCGCAGCCGGCAAAACGGCCGGTCAACCTCGAGCAGCTGAAGAAATTCTACCAACAGTGGTATACCCCGGATGCCATGACGCTGTTCGTGGTCGGCAAGGTTGACAGCCGCAGCCTGGGCGAGCAGATCAACAAGGCGTTCTCGCCGCTGCAAGGCAAACGTGAAACCCCGGCTCCGATGCCGACGCTGACACCGCTGCCGCAGCAGCCGGTGAGCCTGATCAGCGAGCAGGTGAAACAGGATACGCTGTCGATCATGTGGGATTCGCCGTGGCACCCGATTCGCGATTCGCAGAGCCTGCTTCGTTACTGGCGTGGCGATCTCGCCCGCGAGGCGCTGTTCTGGCATCTCCAGCAGACGCTGGAAAAAAGCGAACAGAAGAGCCTGCATCTGGGCTTTGACTGCCGCGTGCAGTATCAACGAGGGCAGTGCGCCATTCATCTGGATACGCCGAACAACAATCTGAACGGCAGCCTGGGCTTTATTGCCCGCGAGCTGGCCAACGTGCGTGACAACGGCCTGTCGAAAGAAGAATTCGATGCGCTGCTGGCGCAGAAAAACGATCAGCTGAGCAAGCTGTTCGCGACCTACGCCCGTACCGACACCGATGTGCTGATGAGCCAGCGTCTGCGCTCGCAACAGAGCGGGGTGGTGGATATCGCGCCGGAGCTGTATCAGAAGCTGCGCCAGGAGTTCCTGTCCAGCCTGACGCTGGAGACGCTGAATCAGGCGCTGAAGCTGCAGCTTTCTCAGGAGGCGACGCTAGTGCTGATGCAGCCGAAGGGCGAGCCGGAAATGAGCATGAAGCAGCTGCAGGAAACCTATGACGGCATCATGATGCCGGCGCCGGCGGTGGTGACGGAAGAAGCCAAGCCGGCCGACGCCGCGGTGGCAGCGCCGGCGACGGACGCCAGCGCGCAGTAATTCGCCGCAGGGGGGCTCAGGCCCCCTCAGTTGCGGTACAGCACCTTGATGATGTGGTAACCGAACTGGGTTTTGACCGGGCCGTAAGGTTTGAGCAGCGGGATGCTGAACACCGCTTTATCGAACGCCGGCACCATCGCGCCTTTGTTGAACTCGCCCAGCGAGCCGCCGTTGCGTTTTGACGGGCAGCTCGAGTATTTGCGCGCCAGCGTGTCGAAGCTGACGCCGCGCTTCAGCTTGGCCAGCAGCTCGTTGGCCAGCTTTTCATTGTCTACCAGAATGTGCAGGGCGCACGCCGTTTTTGCCATGGTATTGCCTTTGTCGATGCGAAAATTGCGCTGATTATACCCGCTAAATCTCGTCGGCGCTTTCTGCTACAATTCCCTTCCACGTTTTACAGCCGAGCAAGCCAGCACCATGCGATTAAACCCCAGCCAACAACAAGCCGTCGAATTCGTTACCGGGCCCTGCCTGGTGTTGGCCGGTGCCGGTTCCGGCAAGACGCGCGTTATCACCAACAAGATAGCCCACCTGATCCACCACTGCGGCTACCAGGCGCGGCACATCGCCGCCGTGACCTTTACCAACAAGGCCGCGCGCGAGATGAAAGAGCGCGTGTCGCAAACCCTGGGGCGCAAAGAGGCGCGCGGGCTGATGATTTCCACCTTCCATACCCTGGGGCTGGAGATCATCAAGCGGGAATACGTGGCGTTGGGGATGAAATCCAACTTCTCGCTGTTCGACGACCAAGATCAGCTGGCGCTGTTGAAAGAGCTGACCGAAAAGTGGCTGGAAAGCGATAAAACGCTGGTGGCGCAGCTGATTTCGACCATCTCCAACTGGAAAAACGACCTGATCGATCCCCAGCGGGCGGCGGAGCTGGCGCGCTCGGAGCGCGACAAGCTGTTCGCCCACTGCTACGGCCTGTACCACGCCCATATGCGGGCGTGCAACGTGCTGGACTTCGACGACCTGATCCTGTTGCCAACGCTGCTGTTGCAACGCAACGAAGAGGTGCGCGAACGCTGGCAGCAGCGCATCCGCTACCTGCTGGTGGATGAATACCAGGATACCAACACCAGCCAGTACGAGCTGGTGAAGCTGTTAGTGGGCAACCGCGCGCGCTTTACCGTGGTGGGTGATGATGACCAGTCGATCTACTCCTGGCGCGGCGCGCGGCCGCAGAACCTGGTGCTGCTGAAGGAGGATTTCCCGGCGCTGCAGGTGATCAAACTGGAGCAAAACTACCGTTCCAGCGAGCGCATTCTGAAGGCGGCCAATATCCTGATCGCCAATAACCCGCACGTGTTTGAAAAACGGCTGTTTTCCGAGCTGGGGTATGGCGAAGAGCTGAAAGTGGTGACCGCCAACAACGAGGAGCACGAAGCCGAGCGGGTGGTGGGGGAGCTGATCGCCCACCACTTCGTGAAAAAGACCAACTACGGCGACTATGCGATCCTGTACCGCGGCAACCACCAGTCGCGGGTGTTTGAAAAGATGCTGATGCAGAACCGCATTCCGTACAAGATTTCCGGCGGCACCTCGTTCTTCTCGCGCCCCGAGATCAAGGATCTGCTGGCCTACCTGCGCGTGCTGACCAACCCGGAGGACGACAGCGCCTTCCTGCGCATCGTCAATACCCCCAAGCGCGAGATCGGCCCGGCGACGCTGCAGAAGCTCGGCGAATGGGCCAACCAGCGCAACAAGAGTTTATTCCACGCCAGTTTCGATCTGGGGCTGAGCCAGCACTTGACCGGGCGCGGGCTGGAATCGTTGCAGCGCTTCACCCATTGGCTGGGCGGCATCGCTCAACAGGCGGAGCGTGAGCCGGTGGCGGCGGTGCGCGATCTGATCCGCGGCGTGGATTATGAAAGCTGGCTGTTTGAAACCTCGACCAGCCCGAAGGCCGCCGAAATGCGGATGAAGAACGTCAACACGCTGTTCGGTTGGATGACGGAGATGCTGGAAGGCAACGATTTGGACGAGCCGATGACGCTGACCCAGGTGGTGACGCGCTTCACCCTGCGCGACATGATGGAGCGCGGCGAAAGCGAAGAAGAACTGGATCAGGTACAGCTGATGACGCTGCACGCCTCCAAGGGGCTGGAGTTCCCTTACGTGTTCCTGGTGGGCATGGAAGAGGGCCTGCTGCCGCACCAGAGCAGCATTGACGAAGACAATGTCGACGAAGAGCGGCGTCTGGCCTATGTGGGGATCACCCGCGCGCAAAAAGAGCTGATCTTCACCCTGTGCCGCGAGCGCCGTCAGTACGGTGAGCTGGTGCGGCCGGAGCCGAGCCGCTTCCTGCTGGAGTTGCCGCAGGACGATTTGGCGTGGGAAACCGAGCGCAAAGTGGTGAGCCCGCAGGAGCGAATGCAGAAAGGGCAGAGCCATCTGGCCAATATCCGCGCCCAGCTGGCCAAGGCCAAAGGCGGGAATTAAAAAGACAGGGCGCTCATCGCGCCCTGGTCATTTCAACGTTGTTCTTCCAACCGCAGCGTCCAGTGGACGTAGCTCTGCCAGTGGCTTTCCTGCTCCAGCGCCTCGGCACGCAGCGGATGCTGTTCCAGCCACCCCGGCGGCAAAATCACCGTCAGTTCATCGTCCTGATTGGCGCGTAAACGCACCGCCGGCAGCGTGTCGTCGCGGCGGCGGCTGGCGAAGATGATCGCCAGGCGCAAAATGCGGCACAGACGCTGCGCGGTGCGCGGC
Source organism: Serratia bockelmannii (assembly GCF_008011855.1). GTDB lineage: Bacteria > Pseudomonadota > Gammaproteobacteria > Enterobacterales > Enterobacteriaceae > Serratia > Serratia bockelmannii. The sequence goes on along the minus strand of NZ_VOUX01000008.1, from coordinate 111,072 downwards.
GGCAGGGCGTTTTGCTGGTTCAACAGCGACAGGTCGAGAGGGTTGCTCTGGTTTTGCAGCAGGGTGGCCAGCAGTTTTTTCTGCGCCGGGGTAAAGCCGGGTAAGTCCAGATGGCGGATCAGGTAGGCGGCGTGTTGCGGCGCCTGCTTGAAATCGACGCTGAGGCCGAGTTCGTGGATCAGGCTGGCGCTGTGCAATAGCTCGCGACATCGTGCGTCCAACTGCCATTCGTTGGCGACCTGCTGCGAGAAATTGGCGGCGAGCTGGCTCACGCGTTCGGCCTGCTCGGTATCGATCAGGTAACGGCGCTGCAGGTTGCGGATGGTGCGGATGCGAATATCCTGCTCCACCGGCAGATGCAGCATGCCGTAAACCAGGCCTTCACGCAGCGCTCCGCCGGCCAGCATCATGCTCTCGATGCCGAGCTCCTGGAAAATGGCCAGCAGAATGGACAGGCCGCTCGGGAAGACCAGCGCGCGCTCCAGCGTCAACCCTTCGATCTCCAGCTCTTCCAGCTTGCCGCACTGAATGGCACGCTGTTTCAACTGGCGCAGCTTGGGCAGGGTGATGCGTTCATCCATGCCTTGCGCCACCATGATCTCCTGCAGCGCTTGCACGGTGCCGGAAGCGCCGACGCAGATCTGCCAACCTTGCTGGCGCAGCTGCGGTGCGATCGGCCGCACCATTTCGCGCGCGGCCTGTTCGGCGCGCTCGAAGTTTTCTTGCCCGAGGTTGCGGTCGCTGAAGTAGCGCTCCAGCCAGGTAACGCAGCCCATCGACAGGCTATACAGCTGCGATGCCTGTGCGCCGGTGCCGGTGACCAGTTCGGTGCTGCCGCCGCCGATGTCGACGACCAGCCGCTGATCCGGCCCGCCGGTGGTGTGCGCGACGCCGTGATAAATCAGCCGTGCCTCTTCTTCGCCGCTGATCACCTGCACCGGGCAGCCGAGGATTTGCTCGGCGACCTGCAGGAATTCATCGGCGTTGGACGCCAGGCGCAGCGTGGCGGTGGCGACGACGCGGATCTGCTCGCGCGGAATGTCCTGCAGGCGTTCAGAGAACAGCCGCAGACACTGCCAGCCGCGCTGCATGGCCTCATGCGACAGGTGATTGTGCTGATCCAGCCCGGCCGCCAGGCGCACCTTGCGCTTGATCCGCGCCAGAGTCTGAATGCTGCCGGCTACCTCGCGCACCACCAACATGTGGAAGCTGTTGGAGCCGAGGTCGATGGCAGCATAAAGCGTGCTGGAGCTGAGCATGGCGATCAGCTCGGGCGTTTACGGTTGCTGCGCGGCGCGCCGCCGCGACGAGGCGCGGAGTTGCGACGTGGGCCGTTGCCGCCGCGCGGACGCGACAGGCGCTTCGGCGCCGGCAGATCGGTCAGCAGCGCATCGCTGTTGTACTTGCTCACCGGAATGCTGTGGTCGATATAGGTCTCGATCGCCGGCAGGTTGAGCGCGTACTCTTCACACGCCAGGCTGATGGAGTGGCCGCTGGCGCCTGCTCGGCCGGTACGGCCGATGCGGTGCACGTAGTCTTCGCAGTCGTCAGGCAGATCGTAGTTGAAGACGTGCGTGACGGCGGGAATGTGCAGACCGCGCGCGGCGACGTCGGTGGCGACCAGGATATCCAGGTTGCCCTTGGTGAAATCGTCGAGGATGCGCAGGCGTTTTTTCTGCGCCACGTCACCGGTCAGCAGGCCGACGCGGTGACCGTCGGCGGCCAGATGGCCCCAGATGTCTTCGCAGCGGTGCTTGGTGTTGGCGAAGATGATGGCGCGATCCGGCCACTCTTCTTCGATCAGCGTCTGCAGCAGACGCATTTTTTCTTCGTTGGACGGGTAGAACAGCTCTTCTTTAATGCGGTGGCCGGTTTTCTGTTCCGGTTCCACTTCAACATATTCGGCGTTGTTCATCTGCTCAAAGGCCAATTCGCGTACGCGATAGGACAGGGTAGCGGAGAACAGCATGTTCAGGCGTTGATCGGCCGTAGGCATACGGCGGAACAGCCAACGGATGTCTTTGATAAAGCCAAGATCGTACATGCGATCGGCTTCATCCAGCACGACAACCTGCATCGCGCCGAGATCGACATAGTTCTGCTTGGTGTAATCGATTAAACGGCCGGTGGTGCCAATCAGAATGTCCACGCCGCTTTCCAGCACTTTCAGCTGTTTGTCGTAGCCGTCGCCGCCGTAGGCCAGGCCCAGTTTGAGGCCGGTGCTCTGGGAGAGCGCTTCAGCATCGGAGTGGATTTGCACCGCCAGTTCACGCGTAGGCGCCATGATCAAGGCGCGCGGCTGATTGGTCTGGCGATCCTGTTTCGCCGGGTGAGTCAGCAAATAGTGAAAAGTAGACGCCAAAAACGCCAGCGTCTTTCCGGTACCGGTTTGCGCCTGACCTGCAACGTCACGCCCGGAGAGCGTGAGCGGCAATGCTAACGCCTGGATAGGCGTGCAATTGTGAAACCCTTTTTTCTCAAGGGCTTCAAGGACTAACGGGTGCAGGGCGAAGTCGGAAAACTTCTGTTCGGTCAAGTGTGTTTTGCTCATAGTGTGGTAGAATATCAGCTAACTATTGCTTTACGAAAGCACATCCGTTGAAATAAACGCGGTGCAATAAAATCACCTTGAGTTGGTTAATGCTACACCAACAAGGTAGACATAATCCTGTGGAGTAGAACATGAGCGATAAAATTATTCACCTGACTGACAGCAGCTTCGAAGCCGATGTGCTGAATGCGGAAGGGCCGATCCTGGTCGATTTCTGGGCTGAATGGTGTGGGCCGTGCAAGATGATTGCTCCGATTCTGGATGAGATTGCCGAAGAGTTCGAAGGCAAACTGACCATCACCAAGCTGAATATCGATCAGAACCCGGCTACCGCGCCTAAGTACGGTATCCGTGGCATCCCTACGCTGTTGCTGTTCAAGAACGGTGAAGTGGCCGCGACCAAGGTTGGCGCGTTGTCTAAAGGTCAGCTCAAAGATTTCCTGAACGCGAATCTGTAATCGGGCGGGAAGCCCAGTATCAGGTGCCTGGCGGTGATGTTCAATTCACCGCTAGACGCCTGCCAAGAAGCGTGTTAAGTTTAACCACACTGCATATAGAACTTGCCCGAAGTTTTAAATCTAAAGAGTTTGAATCTAAAGCTATACTCTGTGTCGAACCACTGGCGTTGAAAGTAAACTGAACTCAGCCCGTGTTTTGGCAATCAAACGGTTTTGCAAAAATCATTTTTAAGGTACCTTCGATCTTCAACCGTCAATGCGTGCGCCCGATGTAAGCCATTTCTTACCGCGACGGCTCTGCGCCCGGTGATCGAACGTCCAGTAAACAGGCACGCATCTCGCTGCCATACCATTCACGATACAAGTTCGAGACATACCCCGAGTTTAAGAACCCACCACTATGAATCTTACCGAATTAAAGAATACGCCGGTTTCTGAGCTGATTACTCTCGGCGAAAATATGGGGCTGGAAAACCTTGCCCGCATGCGCAAGCAGGACATTATCTTCTCCATTCTGAAGCAACATGCGAAAAGCGGAGAAGATATCTTCGGCGACGGCGTGCTCGAGATATTGCAGGATGGATTCGGTTTCCTCCGCTCTGGAGACAGTTCCTACCTCGCCGGTCCCGACGACATCTATGTATCCCCTAGCCAAATCCGCCGCTTCAACCTCCGCACAGGTGACACCATTTCCGGTAAGATTCGTCCGCCAAAAGAAGGCGAGCGCTATTTTGCCCTGTTGAAAGTCAACGAAGTCAACTACGACAAGCCGGAAAACGCCCGCAGCAAGATCCTGTTCGAGAACTTGACGCCGCTGCACGCCAATTCCCGTCTGCGGATGGAGCGCGGCAACGGCTCGACCGAAGACCTGACGGCGCGCGTACTGGACCTGGCGGCACCGATTGGCCGCGGCCAGCGTGGCCTGATCGTGGCACCGCCGAAAGCCGGTAAAACCATGCTGCTGCAGAACATTGCGCAGAGTATCGCTTACAACCACCCAGACTGCGTGCTGATGGTGCTGCTGATCGACGAACGTCCGGAAGAAGTGACCGAGATGCAGCGCCTGGTGAAAGGTGAAGTGATCGCATCGACCTTCGACGAACCGGCTTCGCGCCACGTGCAAGTGGCCGAAATGGTAATCGAGAAGGCCAAACGCCTGGTTGAGCACAAGAAAGACGTGATCATTCTGCTTGACTCTATCACCCGTCTGGCGCGTGCCTACAACACCGTGGTACCGGCTTCCGGTAAGGTGCTGACCGGTGGTGTGGACGCCAACGCCCTGCATCGTCCGAAGCGTTTCTTCGGTGCGGCACGTAACGTGGAAGAGGGCGGCAGCCTGACCATCATCGCGACCGCGCTGGTTGATACCGGTTCGAAGATGGACGAAGTGATCTACGAAGAATTTAAAGGTACCGGCAACATGGAATTGCACTTGGCGCGTAAAATCGCCGAGAAACGCGTATTCCCGGCGATCGATTACAACCGCTCCGGTACCCGTAAAGAAGAGCTGCTCACCACCTCCGAAGAGCTGCAAAAAATGTGGATCCTGCGCAAAATCATTCACCCGATGGGTGAGATTGACGCGATGGAGTTCCTCATTAATAAGTTGGCGATGACTAAAACCAACGATGAATTCTTCGATATGATGAAACGCTCATAATTCGTTAAAAAATTCGCTGAACGCCACGCCTAGTCGTGGCGTTTTTCGCTTTTGGCGGATACGATAAGTAGCAGTAATGGAAAAGTAAGTTGTTTCCTCGACTTATTGAGAATTCATCTTGTTTGTCGGTCGGCGTTGCGTCGGTCGGCTTTGCTGCTGTCGTTTTGTCAGCCGATGCGAAGAAAATAGGCATGAATCACCGTTGTCATAGGAAATGACCGAAAGGTGGCGGGGGCCGATGGCACAAGCTATTGCCCGTGGTAAGCTGCCTTATCTTCTACAGAGATCTGTTAACTGTGAACTTACTCACTATGAGTACTGAAATTCTATTTGTTTTCCTGTTTTCTTTGGCTTTTCTCTTTGTTGCCCGCAAGGCGGCAAAACGTATTGGTCTGGTAGATAAACCCAATTATCGCAAACGCCATCAGGGGCTGATTCCTCTGGTCGGCGGTATTTCCGTTTATGCCGGATTGTGCTTCGCATTTTGGATCTCCGAACAGCCTATCGCGCACGCCAAGCTTTACCTCACCTGCGCCGGCATTCTGGTGTTTGTGGGCGCGCTCGACGATCGTTTTGACATCAGCGTTAAGATCCGCGCCCTGGTGCAGGCGTTGGTCGGCATCGCCATGATGGTGTTCGCCGGTCTGTATCTGCGCAGCTTCGGCCATGTGCTGGGCGACTGGGAGATGTTGCTGGGGCCGTTCGGCTATTTGGTGACGTTGTTCGCGGTATGGGCGGCGATCAACGCCTTCAACATGGTCGATGGCATTGATGGCCTGCTGGGTGGGCTGTCATGCGTTTCCTTCGGCGCGCTGGGTCTGTTGCTGTACCTGAGCGGTCACCATGAGATGGCGTTCTGGTGCTTTGCGATGATCGCCACCATCGTTCCCTATATTTTGCTCAACCTCGGCATCCTCGGCCGCCGTTATAAGGTGTTCATGGGGGATGCCGGCAGTACCCTGATCGGCTTTACCGCCATTTGGCTGCTGTTGCAAAGCTCGCAGGGCAAGGCACACTCGATTAACCCGGTGACTGCGCTGTGGATCATCGCTATTCCGCTGATGGACATGATAGCAATCATGTATCGTCGTTTACGCAAGGGGATGAGCCCCTTCTCTCCCGATCGTCAACATATTCACCACCTGATCATGCGCGCCGGCTTTACGCCACGGCAGGCTTTCGTATTGATCACCCTGGCGGCCGCATTGCTGGCGGCGGTGGGCGTGATCGGCGAACGCCTGACTTTTATCCCTGAGTGGGTTATGTTGGCATTATTCTTGCTTGCATTCTTCCTGTACGGTTACTGCATCAAGCGCGCCTGGCGGGTTGCGCGGTACATTAAGCGTATCAAGCGCCGGCTGCGGCGTTCGGGCGATAACAAGCAAGTACCTTAACCAGAGACCAGAGGCTTTTTGGCTGTGATGAATCCAGAAACAACGTCTGACAAGCATACCCCGGCGGTGGATAACGAACTCGATATCCGCGGCCTGTGCTGCACCCTGTGGCGCGGCAAACCGTGGATAATCGGCATTGCGGTGCTGTTCGCGGCGGTCGCGCTGATCGTCTCTTATCTGGTTAAGCAAGAATGGAGCGCGACCGCAATCACCGACAAACCCACGGTGAATGCGCTGGGCGGTTACTACTCCCAGCAACAGTTCCTGCGCAATCTGGATGTGCGCACGTTGCCGGCGACGGCGGGCGATCAGCCGAGCATCGCGGATGAAGCGTACAATGAGTTCATCATGCAACTGGCGGCTTACGATACGCGTCGCGATTTCTGGCTGCAGAGTGATTATTACAAGCAACGTCAGGAAGGGGATGCCCGCGCCGATGCGGCGCTGCTCGACGAGCTGATCAACAACATCCTGTTCACGCCGCGTGACGACAAAAAAGTCCCGAACGACGGCGTGAAGCTGACGGCGGAAACCGCCGCGGACGCCAACCGCCTGCTGCGTCAATACGTGGCTTTCGCCAGCCACCGTGCTGCTCTGCACCTGAACGAAGAGATCCAAGGGGCATGGGCCGCTCGCACCACCTCGATGAAGGCGCAGGTCAAGCGTCAGGAAGCGGTGGCAGAGTCGGTTTACAAGCGCGAGCTGAATACCACGCAGCAGGCGCTGAAAATCGCTGAAAGCCAGGGGATTAGCCGCACGCAAACCGACACTCCGGCCGAGCAACTGCCGGATTCGGATCTGTTCCTGCTGGGCCGGCCAATGCTGCAGGCACGTCTGGAAGGCCTGCAGGCCTCCGGCCCGACCTACGATCTGGATTACGATCAGAACCGCGCGATGCTGGCGACGCTGAACGTTGGCCCGACGTTGGATGAGAAGTTCCAGACCTATCGTTATTTGCGCACGCCGGAAGAGCCGGTAAAACGTGACAGCCCACGCCGGGTATTCTGGCTGATTCTGTGGGGCGCGATGGGCGCTTTGGTTGGCGCGGGTGTTGCCTTGGCGCGTCGGCCGCGTAGTTAAAAAATAATATAATAATCTGATGCAGGGCGCGTGAGCTCCCCATTCGCAGGCGGTGCCTGCGATTAACCGACCAAAAGAGATTCGCTGTGAAAGTGTTGACTGTTTTCGGCACCAGACCTGAAGCCATTAAAATGGCGCCGCTGGTACATGCACTGGCCCAGGATGAGGCCTTTGACGCAAGAGTCTGCGTAACGGCACAGCATCGTGAGATGTTGGATCAGGTATTGCGGTTGTTTGAGATCACGCCGGATTACGACCTGAACATCATGAAACCCGGCCAGGGGCTAACGGAAATCACCTGTCGCATCCTGGAAGGGTTGAAAGGGGTGCTGGAAGACTTCAAACCGGACGTGGTGCTGGTGCACGGCGATACCACCACCACGCTGGCGACCAGCCTGGCGGCGTTCTATCAACGCATCCCCGTTGGGCATGTCGAGGCCGGGCTGCGTACCGGCAATCTGTATTCTCCCTGGCCGGAAGAGGCCAACCGCAAACTGACCGGCCATCTGGCGATGTACCATTTCGCGCCAACCGAGAACTCGCGCCAAAACCTGTTGCGCGAGCTGCTGCCGGACAACCGCATTTTCGTGACCGGCAATACGGTAATCGACGCGCTGTTCTGGGTGCGCGACCGCGTGATGAGTGATGCTGCGCTGCGCGCGGGCCTGGCACAGCGTTACCCGTTCCTCGACGCCGACAAGAAACTGATCTTGGTCACCGGCCATCGCCGCGAAAGCTTTGGCGGCGGCTTTGAGCGGATTTGCAGCGCGCTGGCGGAGATCGCCAGCAATCACCCGGAAGTGCAGGTGGTGTATCCGGTGCATCTCAATCCAAACGTCAGTGAGCCGGTGAATCGCATTTTGAAAGGCATCGACAACGTCATGCTGATCGAACCGCAGGATTATCTGCCGTTTGTCTATTTGATGACCCAGGCTTACATGATCCTGACCGATTCCGGCGGCATTCAGGAAGAGGCGCCCTCGTTAGGCAAACCGGTGCTGGTGATGCGCGACACCACCGAACGCCCGGAGGCGGTAGATGCGGGCACGGTGCGTCTGGTCGGCACCGACGTGGCCAAAATTGTTGAAGCGGTGACCCGGCTGTTGACGGACGAAAGCGAATATCACGCGATGAGTCGGGCGCACAACCCGTACGGTGACGGGCATGCCTGTCAGCGTATCCTCGAAGCTTTAAAGAATCATCAGGTGAAACTATGAGTTTTGACACTATTTCGGTTATCGGCCTGGGTTATATCGGCTTGCCAACGGCGGCGGCGTTTGCCTCCCGCAAGAAAAAAGTGGTGGGTGTAGATGTTAACCAACATGCGGTAGATACCATTAACCGCGGCGCGATCCACATCGTTGAGCCGGATCTGGATAAAGTGGTCAAGGACGCCGTCGACGGCGGGTTCCTGCAGGCGGTGACCAAACCGCTGGCGGCCGATGCGTTCCTGATCGCGGTGCCTACGCCTTTCAAGGGCGACCATGAGCCGGATCTGGCCTATGTCGAGGCGGCGGCGAAATCGCTGGCGCCGGTGCTGAAAAAAGGTGATTTGGTGATCCTTGAGTCCACTTCGCCGGTGGGCGCCACTGAACAGATGGCGGAATGGTTGGCGCAGGCGCGCAGCGATCTCAGCTTCCCGCAGCACGCGGGTGAAGCGGCGGACGTGAATATCGCCTACTGCCCGGAGCGCGTGTTGCCGGGGCAGGTGATGGTGGAGCTGATTCAAAACGACCGCGTGATCGGCGGCATGACGCCGAAGTGCTCGGAGCGCGCCAGCGCGCTGTACAAGATTTTCCTCGAGGGCGAATGCGTGATCACCAATTCGCGCACCGCCGAGATGTGCAAGCTGACGGAAAACAGCTTCCGCGACGTGAATATCGCCTTTGCCAACGAACTGTCGCTGATTTGCGCCGAGCAGGGGATCAACGTCTGGGAGCTTATCCGCCTGGCAAACCGCCATCCACGGGTGAATATTCTGCAGCCGGGGCCGGGCGTCGGCGGTCACTGCATTGCCGTCGATCCGTGGTTTATCGTGGCGCAGAATCCGCAGCAGGCGCGCCTGATCCACACCGCACGCCTGGTGAACGACGGCAAACCGCTGTGGGTGGTCGACCGTGTGAAAGCGGCGGTGGCCGATTGCCTGGCCGCCACCGACAAGCGCGCGTCCGAGGTGAAAATTGCCTGTTTCGGCCTGGCCTTCAAGCCGAATATCGACGATCTGCGTGAAAGCCCGGCGGTAGAGGTGGCGCACCTGATCGCCGAATGGCACGTCGGCGAAACGCTGGCGGTGGAACCGAACGTCGAACAGTTGCCGAAGTCGCTGGCGGGCCATGTGACGTTGACGCCGATTGCCGAGGCGTTGCAGCAGGCCGATGTGATCGTGATGTTGGTCGATCACCAACAGTTCAGGGCCATCCGGCCGGAAGATGTAAAACAAACATGGGTTGTTGATACCAAAGGAGTATGGCGTTGAAACGTATTTTAGTTACCGGTGGTGCCGGTTTCATTGGCTCCGCAGTTGTGCGGCACATCATCGAGGCCACCGGCGACAGCGTGGTGGTGGTGGATAAGCTGACCTATGCCGGTAACCTCGAGTCGCTGGCGGTGGTGGCCGAGAGCGAGCGCTATGCTTTTGAGCAGGTCGACATCTGCGATCGCGCCGGGTTGGATCGGGTATTTGCCCAGTATCAACCGGATGTAGTGATGCACCTGGCGGCGGAAAGCCACGTCGATCGTTCTATCGACGGCCCGGCGGCCTTTATCGAGACTAACGTGGTTGGCACTTACACGATGCTGGAAGCGGCGCGCCATTACTGGCAGCCGTTGGCGGCGGAGAAGAAGCTGGCTTTCCGTTTCCATCATATCTCCACCGACGAAGTGTACGGCGACCTGCACGGCACCGACGATCTGTTCACCGAAACCACGCCCTATGCGCCGAGCAGTCCGTATTCCGCCTCCAAGGCGTCGAGCGATCATCTGGTGCGTGCCTGGTTACGCACCTACGGTTTGCCGACCCTCGTGACTAACTGTTCGAATAACTACGGTCCTTATCACTTCCCGGAGAAGTTAATTCCGTTGGTGATCCTGAATGCGGTAGCCGGCAAACCGCTGCCGGTATACGGCAACGGCGCGCAGGTGCGTGACTGGTTGTATGTCGAGGATCACGCGCGTGCGCTCTATCAGGTCGTGACCGAAGGCGTGGTGGGCGAAACTTACAATATTGGTGGCCACAACGAGCGCAAGAATATCGAAGTGGTACAGACCATTTGCGATCTGCTGGAGGAACTGGCGCCAAACAAACCAGAAGGCGTGGCGAACTACCGCGATCTCATCATTTACGTGAAGGATCGCCCGGGCCACGACATGCGTTATGCCATCGACGCTGGCAAAATCGATCGTGAGTTGGGCTGGCGGCCGCAGGAAACCTTCGAAAGCGGCATTCGCAAGACGGTAGCCTGGTACCTGGCTAACGAAACCTGGTGGCGCCGGGTGCAAGACGGCTCTTATGCCGGCGAGCGTTTAGGGTTGTCAGATTAATTTAACGCCGCATCGCTCTGCGGCGGCGCGGCGGTTTTTGGAGTAAGTATGAAAGGTATTATTCTGGCTGGCGGTTCCGGTACGCGTCTGCATCCGATCACTCGTGGCGTGTCCAAGCAACTGCTGCCGATTTATGACAAGCCGATGATCTATTACCCGATGTCGGTACTGATGCTGGCGGGGATCCGCGATATTTTGATCATCTCGACCCCGGAAGATCTGCCGTCCTTCGAACGTTTGTTGGGTAACGGCGAACAGTTCGGCGTCAATCTCAGCTACGCTGCGCAGCCTAAGCCTGAAGGTCTGGCGCAGGCGTTTCTGATCGGCGAGGAGTTTATCAACGGCGATTCTTGCTGCCTGGTGTTGGGCGATAACATCTTCTTCGGCCAATCTTTCAGCCCGAAATTAAAAACCGTCGCGGCCCGCACCGAAGGGGCCACCGTGTTCGGTTATCAGGTCATGGATCCTGAACGCTTTGGCGTCGTGGAGTTTGACGGCAACTTCCGTGCGCTGTCGATCGAAGAGAAACCGAAGAAACCGAAATCCGATTGGGCGGTGACCGGTCTGTACTTCTACGATAGCCAAGTGGTGGAGTTTGCCAAGCAGGTGAAGCCTTCTGAGCGCGGCGAGCTGGAAATCACCAGCATCAACCAGATGTATCTGGAGCGCGGTGAACTGACCGTCGAGCTGTTGGGACGCGGTTTCGCCTGGTTGGACACCGGGACTCACGACAGTCTGCTGGAAGCCAGCAGCTTCGTGCAGACGGTAGAAAAACGCCAGGGCTTTAAAATCGCCTGTCTAGAGGAAATTGCCTGGCGCAACGGTTGGCTGGATGACAAGGGACTCAAACGTGCCGCCAACGCCTTGTCGAAAACCGGTTACGGTAAGTACCTGTTGGATCTGCTGCATGTGCGTCCACGCCACTATTGAGCCTTTGGCGTGGGAAAGCGAGTTTTTCGCGCTAGACAGCGCGAAACTCAGCTTCTCCTCCTCGGCTCCGGCGCTTGCCGAAGCCGATCTGGCGGCTTATGCCTTGGTGCAGGCCAAAGTCCCCGCTCAGCACCTTGCGTTGGCGGACGGTCTGGCTGATTTGGGATTTCGCCTGGTTGAGGGCGAGGTCGATCTGGTTCTGGCTCTTGAGCATGATCACGTGGTTGAACCGGGTTTCGTCGCCCAGACGTCCCGCCTGGCGGCAGAAGCCGATATCCCGGCATTGCGCACCGCGGCGGCTCAGGCGTTCACCGTCAGCCGCTTTCGTACCCCCTGGTATCAACCTGATGACAGCGGCCGGTTTTATGCTTTGTGGATCGAAAAGGCCGTTCTGGGCACCTTCGATCATCAGTGCCTGTTGGCGCTGGACGAACAGGGGCGGCCAGAGGGATTTGTCAGCCTGCGTGACATTGGCGGCCAGGAAATGCGTATCGGCCTGCTGGCGGCTTTCCCCGGCGTATCAGGCCGGGGCATTGGCACTCGGCTGATGACTGCGGCGCTGGCCGAATGTCGGCGGCAAGGAATGCAGCGCCTGCGGGTCGCGACCCAGACAGGCAATATCGCCGCATTACGACTCTATCAACGACAGGGTGCCGTGATTGAAAGCACCGCGTACTGGTTATACAGAGGTAGACATGATTCCATTTAACGCTCCACCGGTTGTTGGCACTGAACTGGAATATATGCAGGCTGCCATGGGCAGCGGCAAATTGTGCGGCGACGGCGGCTTTACCCGTCGCTGCCAGCAGTGGATGGAACAGCGTTTCGGCAGCGCGAAAGTGTTGTTGACGCCTTCCTGCACCGCGTCGTTGGAAATGGCCGCCATCCTGCTGGATATTCAGCCGGGTGACGAAGTGATCATGCCGAGCTTTACCTTCGTTTCAACCGCCAACGCCTTTGTGCTGCGCGGTGCCAAAGTGGTGTTCGTCGACCTGCGTCCGGACACCATGAACATCGACGAAACCAAAATCGAAGCGGCGATCACCGATAAAACCCGCGCGATTGTGCCAGTGCACTATGCCGGCGTTGCCTGCGAGATGGATACCATCATGGCGCTGGCGAAGAAATATAACCTGTTCGTGGTGGAAGACGCCGCGCAGGGTGTGATGTCGACCTACAAAGGCAAGGCATTGGGCACCATTGGCCATATCGGCTGCTTCAGCTTCCATGAAACCAAAAACTACACCGCCGGCGGCGAAGGCGGCGCGACGCTGGTGAACGATCCGGCCCTGATCGATCGGGCGGAAGTCATCCGCGAGAAAGGCACCAACCGCAGCCAGTTCTTCCGTGGCCAGGTCGATAAATATACCTGGCGCGACATCGGTTCCAGCTATTTGATGTCTGACCTGCAGGCCGCTTACCTGTGGGGCCAGCTGGAAGTGGCGGAACGCATCAACCAGCGCCGTTTGGCACTGTGGCAGAAGTACTACGACAGCTTCCTGCCGTTGGCGAAGGCCGGCCGCATCGAACTGCCGAGCATCCCAGCCGACTGCGTGCATAACGCGCACATGTTCTATATCAAGCTGCGTGATATCGAAGAGCGCACGGCCTTTATCGACTACCTGAAGGAAGCCGAAATCATGGCCGTGTTCCACTATATCCCGCTGCATGACTGCCCGGCCGGTGAACGCTTTGGCCGCTTTGCCGGCGAAGATCGTTACACCACGCAGGAAAGTGCGCGTCTGGTGCGCTTGCCGCTGTTCTACAATATGTCTGATGTCAATCAGCGTACGGTAATCAATACCATCCTGAGCTTCTTTGCCTGATATGTCGTTGGCAAAAGCATCGATATGGACCGCCGGCTCCACGCTGATCAAAATTGGCGTGGGGCTCTTGGTGGTGAAACTGCTGGCGGTAGCGTTTGGCCCCAGCGGCGTGGGGCAGGCGGGTAACTTTCGCCAGTTGATCACCGTGCTGGGCGTGCTGTCCGGCGCGGGTATTTTTAACGGTATAACCAAATACGTTGCGGAGTACCATCAGGATCCGCAGCGTTTGCGCCTGGCGGTCGGTACCGCGTCGAGCATCGTGCTGGGCTTTTCGACCTTGCTGGCGCTGGTGTTTCTGTTCGCCGTCGAACCGATCAGCATCGGGCTGTTCGGGCATGCCGATTACGTCGGCGTGGTGCGCGCCGTCGCTTTCATTCAGATGGGCATCGCCTACGCCAACCTGTTCATGGCGGTGCTGAAAGGCTATCGCGACGCGATGGGCAATGCGCTGGCGGTGATCGGCGGCAGCCTGATCGGCGTGGTGGCATATTACCTGTGCTTCAAGCTGGGTGGCTATGAAGGCGCGCTGGCGGGGCTGGCGCTGGTGCCGGCGTTGGTGGTGCTGCCGGCCGGGCTGATGTTGTGGCGGCGCAAAACGCTGCCGCTGCGCTATTTGGCGCTGCGCTGGGACAAACGGGTGGCCGGTAACCTCGGCAAATTCACCGTCATGGCGTTGATCACCTCGGTGACGCTGCCGGTGGCCTACGTCATGATGCGAAACCTGCTGGCCGCGCATTACGGCTGGGATGAGGTGGGGATCTGGCAAGGCGTCAGCAGCATTTCCGATGCCTATCTGCAGTTTATCACCGCCTCGTTTACCGTCTATCTGCTGCCGACGCTGTCGCGGCTGACGGACAAGGGCGCCATCTCGCGGGAGATCGTGCGCTCGCTGAAATTCGTGCTGCCGGCGGTAGCGGCAGCGAGCTTTACGGTCTGGGTGCTGCGCGATTTCGCTATCTGGTTGCTGTTCTCGGATAAATTCGTCGCCATGCGCGATCTGTTTGCCTGGCAACTGGTGGGCGACGTGCTGAAAGTCGGGGCTTATGTGTTCGGCTATCTGGTGATCGCTAAAGCGTCGCTGCGCTTTTATATCCTGACGGAAGTCAGCCAGTTTCTGCTGCTGACGCTGTTCTCGCACTGGCTGATCCCGCAGCACGGCGCGCTGGGTGCGGCTCAGGCCTATATGGCAACCTACATCGTGTATTTCGCGCTCTGTAGCTGCGTGTTTCTTATTTATCGTAGACGAGTATGACCACACTGATTCACGTTCTGGGATCCGATATCCCGCATCATAACCAGACGGTGCTGCGCTTCTTCAACGACGTGCTGGCGCCGCGTCTGCCGGCTGAGCAGACGCGGCATTTTATGGTGGCGGCCAAGGATGTGGCGGCACTGGGGGATTTCCCCGCCCTGAATATTGAGCCTTACGCCGATAAGAAAAGCCTGGCGGCGGCGGTGATCGCCCGCGCCCAGGCCGATCGCGCTGCGCGCTTCTTCCTGCACGGCCAGTTCAATCCGGGGCTGTGGCTGGCGCTGCTGAGCGGCAAGATCAAGGCGCGTCAGGTCAGTTGGCATATTTGGGGCGCCGATCTGTACGAAGACGCCACCAGCTGGAAATTCAGGCTGTTTTATCTGCTGCGCCGCATTGCCCAGGGGCGGGTGGGGAATGTATTTGCTACCCGCGGCGACGTGATTCACTACCAGCAGCGCCATGCGCGGGTACCGGCTTCGCTGCTGTACTTCCCGACCCGCATGGATCCGGCGCTGACCGACGTTCACGTCGAGAAAAATCTGGCCGGGCCGATGACGATTCTGGTGGGCAACTCCGGCGATCGCAGCAATCGGCATATCGAAGCACTGCAGGCGATCCATCAGCAGTTCGGCACCGACGTGCGCGTGATCCTGCCGATGGGCTATCCGGCCAATAACGACGCTTACATCGAGCAGGTGCGTGCCGCCGGATTGCCGCTGTTCGGCGAGAAAAATCTGCAGCTGCTCACGCAGCAGGTGGCATTTGAAGACTACCTCAATATTCTGCGCGCCTGCGATCTCGGCTATTTCATTTTCAATCGCCAGCAGGGGATAGGCACCCTGTGCCTGCTGATTCAGTTTGGCGTGCCTTTCGTGCTCAGCCGGCAAAACCCGTTTTGGCAGGATTTGGCGGAACAGCACCTGCCGGTGCTGTTCTACGGCGACTCGCTCGACGAGGCGGTGGTGCGCGAAGCGCAGCGTCAGCTGGCGGCGGTAGATAAACAGGCGATCGCTTTCTTCAATCCGAACTATGTCGACGGCTGGCAGCAAGCCCTGGCGCTGGCGGCGGGAGAGCACTCATGACGTTGGCGCAATTCGGCGGCCTGTTCGTCGTCTACCTGGTCAGCCTGACGTTTATTCTGACGCTGACCTACCAGGAGTTTCGGCGCGTGCGCTTTAACTTCAACGTCTTCTTCTCGCTGCTGTATTTGCTGACGTTTTATTTCGGCTTCCCGCTGACCTGTCTGCTGGTGTTTCAGTTTGACGTCGAGGTGGTGCCGGTGGAGTTTCTGCTGTACGCCTTGCTGTCGGCGACGGCGTTTTACGCCATCTATTACGTCACCTACAAGACCCGGCTGCGCAAGCGCCGCTCTCAGCCGCGTGCGGCGCTATTCACCATGAACCGGGTGGAAACCCATATGACCTGGGTGCTGCTGGCCTTGGTGGCGATCGGGACCGTGGGTATCTTCTTCATGCAGAACGGCTTCCTGCTGTTCAAGCTCAATTCCTACAGCCAGATCTTCTCCAGCGACGTGTCCGGCGTGGCGCTCAAACGGTTCTTCTACTTCTTCATTCCGGCGATGCTGGTGGTCTATTTCCTGCGGCAGGATCTGCGCGCCTGGTTCTTGTTCCTGGTGGCGACGGTGGCGTTCGGCATTCTGACCTACGTCATCGTCGGCGGCACCCGCGCCAATATCATCATCGCCTTCGCGCTGTTCCTGTTTATCGGTATCGTGCGCGGCTGGATCACGCTGTGGATGTTGGCGGCGGCGGGCATATTCGGTGTGGTCGGCATGTTCTGGCTGGCGTTGAAGCGCTACAGCCTGGACGTCAGCGGCGCGGAAGCGTTTTATACCTTCCTTTATCTGACCCGCGATACTTTCTCGCCGTGGGAAAATCTGGCGCTGCTGCTGCAAAATTACGACAAGATCGATTTCCAGGGCCTGGCGCCGATCCTGCGTGATTTCTACGTCTTTATTCCAACCTGGCTATGGCCAGGCCGGCCGGACGTGGTGCTGAACTCAGCCAACTATTTCACCTGGGAAGTGCTGAACAATCACTCCGGGCTGGCGATTTCCCCGACGCTGATCGGTTCACTGGTGGTGATGGGCGGCGCGCTGTTTATCCCGCTCGGCGCGATTCTGGTGGGCATGATCATCAAGTGGTTCGACTGGCTGTATGAGTTGGGTAAAACCGAACCGAACCGCTATAAGGCGGCCATTCTGCAAGGCTTCTGCTTCGGTGCGGTGTTCAACATAATCGTATTGGCGCGTGAAGGGGTGGACTCATTTGTGTCGCGCGTGGTGTTCTTCTGCATTATTTTCGGCGCCTGTCTGGTGCTGGCGAAGTTGCTGTATTGGCTGTTCGATACCGCCGGGCTGATCAAGGCCAGAGTGACGCGCGCCCGCGCGCTGGCCTCTCCCCCACGGGTGGACGGTCTTTTGTAAGGGTAATGACGACGATGGAAACAAAGATTTCGGTGCCGCAGTATGAGCTGCGCGGTTTCAGCCTGTGGGGCTTTCGCGATATGGCGCACTGCATGGACTTTCTGTTCGACGGCGGCCGGGTCAAACAGGGCACGCTGGTGGCCATGAACGCGGAAAAGATCCTGAAGGCGGAAGAGGACCCGGCGCTGCATGCGTTGCTGGATGAGGCGGAGTACAAGTACGCCGACGGCATCAGCATGGTGCGCTCGATTCGCCGCAAATACCCGGCGGCGGACGTTTCGCGCGTTGCGGGCGCCGATCTGTGGGAAGCCTTGATGCAGCGCGCCGGTCGTGAAGGCACGCCGGTCTTCCTGGTCGGCGGCAAGCCGGAGGTCTTGGCGGAAACCGAGCAAAAGCTGCGCAGCCAGTGGAATGTCAACCTGGTGGGTAGCCAGGATGGCTATTTCAAACCGGAGCAACGTGAGGCGCTGTTCGAGCGTATTCGCGCCAGCGGTGCCGCTATCGTGACGGTGGCGATGGGATCGCCGAAGCAGGAGATCCTGATGCGCGACTGCCGCAAGGTGCATCCGCAGGCGCTGTACATGGGCGTGGGCGGCACCTACGACGTCTTTACCGGCCACGTGAAGCGTGCGCCCAAGGTGTGGCAGAACCTCGGTCTGGAATGGCTCTACCGCCTGCTCAGCCAGCCCAGCCGCATCGGCCGGCAGTTGAAGCTGTTGAAGTTTGTCGGCTACTACTACAGCGGCAAGATGTAACCTCTACATCCGGGGCGGAAAGTGCTGTTCCGCTCCGGTCTGCTGTACCAATAATCTGCTTTTGCACGTTTCTCCCGCATATCTATAACCCCCAGCCCTAAACGCAGCCGCATTTATTCCATAAAGTTTTAAATTGCGGTTTGCTTATAGCGGCGAAATGCGAAACGATACCGCCCGGAAATTATCCCCGGCCGCTGAAGCCTGATGCGACAGCGCTGAACGATGTTCTTCTCACGGTAACTTCGCTCCGACTACCCGTTGATGCCAACCCGAACGGCAGGGGATGATTTATTCTTTTAATAATGACAATAACGACCGGCAGCGGCCGGCAGGCAAACACAACCCGAGAAAAATTATTGAGGATTTATGGCACACAAAGAGAAACCGCAAGGGCTACACCGGGGCCTTGAGGCCCGGCACATCGAGCTTATCGCTCTGGGAGGCACCATCGGTGTCGGCCTGTTTATGGGGTCGGCCAGTACGCTGAAATGGGCGGGGCCGTCGGTACTGCTGGCCTACATCATCGCCGGGCTGTTCGTGTTCTTTATTATGCGTTCGATGGGGGAGATGCTGTTCCTCGAGCCGGTCGCCGGGTCGTTTGCCGTTTACGCGCATAAATACATGAATCCCTATTTCGGCTACCTGACCGCCTGGGGCTACTGGTTTATGTGGATTGCCGTCGGCATTTCTGAGATCACCGCCATCGGGGTGTATGTGCAGTTCTGGTTCCCGGAAATACCGCAGTGGGTGCCGGCGCTGATCGCCGTGGCGATGGTGGCGCTGGCCAACCTGGCGGCGGTGCGCCTGTACGGTGAGCTGGAGTTCTGGTTCGCCATGATCAAGGTCACCACCATCATCGTGATGATTCTGGTGGGGCTGGGGGTGATCTTCTTCGGCTTCGGCAACGGCGGTGAGCCTATCGGTTTCGCCAATCTGACGGCGCACGGCGGTTTCTTTGCCGGTGGCTGGAAAGGCTTCCTGTTTGCGCTGTGCATCGTGGTGGCGTCCTATCAGGGGGTTGAGCTGGTAGGCATCACCGCCGGGGAAGCCAAGAACCCGCAGGTGACGCTGAAACGCGCGATCAACAATATCCTGTGGCGCATCCTGATCTTCTATGTCGGCGCAATCTTCGTCATCGTGACCATCTTCCCGTGGAACGGCATCGGCACCACCGGCAGCCCGTTTGTGCTGACCTTCGCCAAGATCGGCATCGTCGCCGCCGCCGGCATTATCAACTTTGTGGTGCTGACCGCCGCGCTCTCCGGTTGCAACAGCGGCATGTACAGCGGCGGCCGCATGCTGTACGCCCTGGCCAAGAACCGCCAACTGCCGGCGGCGTTGACCAAGCTTTCCGCCAGCGGTGTGCCGGTGAACTGCATCGCCGTCACCATCGCCTGTCTGTTGGTGGGGTCCGCGCTGAACTACATCATCCCGAATCCGGAGCAGGTGTTCGTGTATGTCTACAGCGCCAGCGTGCTGCCGGGCATGGTGCCGTGGTTCGTGGTGCTGATAAGCCAGCTCTATTTCCGCCGTGCCCATAAGGAAGCGATCAAAACCCACAGCTTTAAGTCGATCATGTTCCCGTATGTGAACTATCTGACCATCGCTTTTCTGGTTTGCGTGTTGGTCGGCATGGGAATCAACCCAGATACGCGAATTTCCCTGCTGGTCGGGGCGATTTTCTTAGCCGGCGTCAGCCTGTGCTACTTCGCTTTCGGTATGCATAAGAAACATCATCCGGCTGAAAATCGGGTAGAAACGCGGCAATAAACGGTGAAAAGGGGCTACGGAGTGCGCTTTCCTGCGCAGGAGTGAGCAAAGCGTAATCAAACGCAACATTTCTGCGAAAAAGCACTAGACAGGATTGGCGTAAATCCGTAGTATCCCCTCCCGCAACGGCGCTACGCGCCCGTAGCTCAGCTGGATAGAGCGCTGCCCTCCGGAGGCAGAGGTCTCAGGTTCGAATCCTGTCGGGCGCGCCATTAAGTTTGTGCGCAGGAGCTGCGGTGGTAATATTACCGCGTGAGTAAGAAGAAGTAGTAATGGTGGCTATAGCTCAGTTGGTAGAGCCCTGGATTGTGATTCCAGTTGTCGTGGGTTCGAGTCCCATTAGCCACCCCACTTCCTAACGAAGTGAAGATTTAGCAGTATTTTGTGACAGTGCGAAGGTGGCGGAATTGGTAGACGCGCTAGCTTCAGGTGTTAGTGTTCTTACGGACGTGAGGGTTCAAGTCCCTCTCTTCGCACCACGCAAAATATCTGATAAATATAAGATTTATATGGACAACGGTCTGATAAATCGGGTAGTATGAGCAACACAAATCGGCGAGTAGCGCAGCTTGGTAGCGCAACTGGTTTGGGACCAGTGGGTCGGAGGTTCGAATCCTCTCTCGCCGACCACATTCAAAGAAACCGACGCAAGTCGGTTTTTTTACGCCTGCAGTTTATGAGGATGGGTACCTCCGCAGGAGGTTCGAGCCTCGCGAAGCGAGACAACGTTGCTTTAGCAACGGCCCGCAGGGCGCGTATCAACGATGCGCGTAATCCTCTCTCGCCGACCACTTTCAAAGAAACCGACGCAAGTCGG
Organism: Serratia bockelmannii; assembly: GCF_008011855.1. Classification (GTDB taxonomy): domain Bacteria; phylum Pseudomonadota; class Gammaproteobacteria; order Enterobacterales; family Enterobacteriaceae; genus Serratia; species Serratia bockelmannii. Next base: position 90,593 of record NZ_VOUX01000008.1, on the reverse strand, counting down.
TTTTTTTACATCTGCCGTTTATGAGAGCAAGTTTTCTCAGCATGACGAAGCTAATACCGACAAGCCCGTGCAGCAATGCGCGGGTTTTTTGCGTATCGAAGGATGGGCATTTTGTCTCTGCTGGCAAGCGTGTTGGTTTTCAGCGACAACGCCATCCAGCGCTGTCGTCAGGTTGAGACAAATAATTCATTGATTTAAAAAGATAAAGTTGGCTTTGGCTTAAGTCGTCGTTTTGAGGCGACATCCTGATAACGGCCGCTGGCAAGGAATGCCAGGAAGTGATTTGCAACGCAAAGGATGGAATTAAATAAAAATCAATATTTTCAATATCTTGAATTCTATTTTCTTATGGGGATGGACTCAATATAAAAGTTGGCACGCCAAATGCTATATCTATAGCGTAGATGCTCATTCCACCTCTTATGTTCGCCTTAGGCTTCATAAACCCTGGGAATGACGCAGAGCCGATTTAAGGTGCCTATCGCCCACGAGAACGATGACTAACCCGTCATCACGCTCAGGGCAGAACGTTGAGTGAGGCACCGCCCCTGTTGTCCTAGACCTGATTGCTTCTTTATACACTTGCCATACGGCAAGTGTTTTTTTTTGCGCCACAGAAAAACCCTGAGCAAAAAAAAGCGCGGCATCGGGGCCGCGCTCTTCTCTCTCGGGCAGGGCGTTATTCGCCGCCGTTCTGTTTCAGCGTCAACATCAGCCCCTCACGCCGCATCTGCGCCGCTTCATCCGAACGATGCAGTTTCTCCAGCGTATCGGCCAGCCAGGCGTAATCGTAGGCGTCCGGACGCTGTTTCAGCGCTTCGCGGAAGGCGTCGGCCGCTTGCTGCCACTCGCCGTGCTTCATCAGCAGTTGCCCCAGCGTGCTGTTTAACAGCGGCGTCGCGCCGTGTTGTTTCATCTGCTGACGCAGCGCTTTCTCCAACTGCTCGGGGTTGCCGGACTTCAGCCGCGGCAGCAACAGCACCAGGCGCTCGTCGTATTGGCGCTTCAGGCTGTCGAGCACAATCTCCTGCGCCAGTTCGTGGTCGTTGCATTCGATCAGGTGTTCCACCATCGCGATTTGCAGCGGCACCTCGTGACGCGTCTTGCGACTCTGATCTTTCCACCAGCGCTTCAGGCCTTCGCTGCCTTCGTCCGCCATCGCCTGATTCATCAGCCCGATATAAGCCTGTTGCTGCAATGCCTGCAACTGCTCTTCACTGTGGAGTTCGATTTTACGCATCGACGGCAGCACTTCCAGCAGCGACGCGTAGGCGCCGGTGCGCAGATAGGCTTGTTCCGCCAGGCGCAGCACTTCCGGATGGCGCGGCGCCTGGTTCAGCAGGCGATCGACGCCGTGGCGCGCGGCGTGGTTCTCGCCCTGCGCCAGCTGGATGCGAACCCGGGTGATATCCACCGGCAGCTGATCGGTGTCGGCGGCTTCGGCGGCGCGTTCCAGATATTGATTGGTACGGAAGTCATCGCCGCGTTGCTGCGCGGCCTCGGCGGCCAGCAGGTAGTTCACCACCGGCTGTTCAGCGTGATCGGCGTTGCGCGTCATCAGCTTCTCAACCTGCTTATAGTCGCCTTCCGCCAGTTTGATCAGCGCGGCTTTGGTTTGCTGGCGCGCGCGGGTGCGCTTGCGGCCGATAAACCAACCGCGCGTGCGGGCGCCGGTACGGAAGATGCGGCGCAGGATCCACTCGATCGCCAGCAGCACCACGAACAGCAGCACCAACATGATCACCAGGCCGGTGACGCTGGTTTCGATATTGTAGTTATCGGTCTGGATCAGCACGTAGCCCTGATGCCCGGCCAACATCGGCCCGAGCACCACGCTGGCGATCACCACCAGGAACAGAAATAGCACGCGTAACATGGCTTAACCCTCCTGGTGAGCGGCAGGGGACTGGGTCATCAGGTTGCGCACCCGGGTCTGCATCACTTTTTCGAGCAGCGGCTGGCTTTTCAGCTGATCCGGCACGTCCATCGAGATCGACTGTTGGCTCAGGTTATCCAGCTCTTCCAGGAAAGCCTTGGTCGCCGGATCGGTGGTGTCGAAATAGGCGCGCACCCAGGTGGAGACGGTTTCCAGCGATTGCTTGTAGGTCTCGTTCTGGTGGCGTGGGATGGCCTGTGCGGCCACCAGCAGGCGCGAACGGATATTTTCGCGCAGGTAGATGTCCTGGTTCGGCGCCAGCAGCGGTTCGGCGCTGGTATCGCGACGGCGGATGGTGATGAAGTCGGCCATGAAATTGCGCCAGCTCTTGGCCAGGTTCTGCCGCCATTCGCCGATCGAGCCGGAGAGCTCGCTGCTGTTTTGATCCATCGGCGCTTCGTCGGTGTCGTTATCGGCCAGGCGCAGGTTATCCACCTGGTTGGACAGCTGATTGACCTTGAGGATGATGCCGTCGTAATCGACCTGGGTCAGCGTAGAAAGCGTGCTGATGTCTTCGGTAATGGCGCGGCGCACGTCGAGCAGGCTAGGATCGTTCATGTCCGCCAGGCTGGCGTCGGCGCTTTTCAGCAACGCGGCGGCGCTGGTCACGTCTTGATCGCTCCACAGCTTGCGGCCGGCCATTTTCACCAGGAAATCGGCCTGCGCCAGCAGCCAGGTTTTGGCGTCGCTGCCGGAGATGGTCGCCACTTTTTCCTGCAGCTCGCTCAGTTGACGCGCCAAATTCGCCTGCTCGCGATCGGCGGCGTCCAGGGTTTTACCCTGCTGCTGCAGCAGGCCTTCCAGCGCATTTCTTTCCTGCTGTTGGCTCTGCTTCACGCCTTCAAGCTGCTGCTGCAGCGCCTGATTGGCGGCGATCAGCTGTTGCGCCTGCTTGTGCGTGTGGTAATAGCCGCCCGCGCCGAGGGCGATGACCAGCACGATAGCGATCGCGCCGAGCACCGGGCCGGTGTTCTTGCCTTTGCGGCTGGCAGCGGCTGGCTGCTGGGAGCTCTCAACCGCGGTGGTTGGCTCTTCAACCGGGGCGGCTGGGGTATTTTGTTCCGTCATAGTGGCACATCCCATAGTCAGATTATTGTAGCGCGCGGATCAGCGCGTCATTATCGGCGTTGTCAGCTACCCGAATCGTACGCCAGCCCAAATCCCGGGCGAGGGTAGCCAGGCGTTCGCTCACTACTACCAGGCGGCAACGCAGCAGCCATGAAGAACGATAGTAATCAGGAACTAAAGTATAGAGCTGTTGTAACATTTCACCGCTGGTCACCACCAGCGTATCCACACCGGCACGCTGCCAGTGGGCGCTTTGCTCGCTGCCGTCGTAGTGCACCGGGCTGCGTTGATAGCATTCATAATAGCTGACGTCGGCGCCGCGCTCGCTCAGCGTTGTGCCCAGCAACTCGCGGCCGCCGTTGCCGCGTAAAATCAGCGCGCGTTTGCCCGCCAGCTTTTGCAGCGCCGGCAGCAGCAGCAGCGTTTCGCTGATCTCGCGCTCGCGCGGGTATTCCACCGGCAAACTGCTGATGCGGTGCAGCGCCAGTCCGGTGGTACGGCCAATGGCGTAATAGGCCAGGTGAGCGGGCCAGCTCAGTCCGGCGCGGCCGATGACCGAATCGGCATAGTTCACCGAATGCTGCGACAGCACGAATACCAGATCGCCGGCGTTCAACTGCTGCAACGCCTGCGGCAGCTGCGGCAGATCGCTGCCGGGGGCGAAGTCGATCAGCGGTGCATGATAGGCAACCCGGCCGAGTGCGCGCAGCCGGCTCACTAACCGCTCTCCCGAAGGCGATGGGCGGGTTACCAGGATCGTCATGCCGGCGGATTTCCCTGATAAACCTCGCGCAGGATCTCGCGCGCGCCGCGCGCCAGCAACTCTTCCGCCAGCTCAACGCCCATCCGTTCAGCCTCGGCGGCCGGGCCGCGGCGTTCGCCGCGCACCATCTGGCTGCCGTCCGGCGCGCCGACCAGGGCGCGCAGCCATAGGCTGTCGCCATCCAGTTCGGCATAGCTGCCGATCGGCACCTGGCAGCCGCCTTCCAGACGGGTGTTCATCGCCCGTTCGGCGCGCACGCGGGTTTCGGTAGCCGCATGGTTCAGCGGCGCCAGCAGCGCGCGGGTGACGCTGTCGTCGAGACGGCATTCAATGCCGACTGCACCCTGGCCGACCGCCGGCAGGCACTCTTCGGCACTCAGCGGGCTGCGGATGCGTTGCTCCAGCCCCAGGCGTTTCAGGCCGGCCACCGCCAGAATAATCGCGTCGTAGTCGCCGTTGTCCAGCTTGGCCAGGCGAGTGCCGACGTTGCCGCGCAGGTCGCGTACGATCAGGTCCGGGCGGCGTTCGCGCAGTTGGCACTGGCGGCGCAGGCTGGAGGTGCCGACCACGCTGCCCTGCGGCAGCTGATCGAGCGAGGCGAAACGATTGGAAACAAAAGCGTCGCGCGGATCTTCGCGTTCGCAAATGGTGGTCAAACCGAGGCCGGCAGGGAAATCGACCGGCACGTCTTTCATCGAGTGCACGGCGATGTCGGCGCGGCCTTCCAGCAGCGCGAGCTCGAGTTCTTTAACAAACAGGCCTTTACCGCCGACTTTCGCCAGCGGCGTATCCAGAATAACGTCGCCGCGCGTCACCATCGGCACCAACTCGACCTGCAGGCCGGGATGGCTGGCCATCAGACGTTGCTGCACATAATGTGCTTGCCAGAGTGCAAGCGGGCTTTGTCGGGTGGCAATTCGAATAATTTTGTCTAACATGCTTGTTACCGTTTTTATATTTCGCCATCCATCCTACCACTGAGAGCCAATACTGTCAGTGCAAGAAGCCGGAGGCGGAAAAAGGACAACGGAATCAAAGGGACGTGTGATGTGCTTTGGGGCAGTTAACACTGCGGGTAAATCGTTTAGGGAAGCGCTACAATAATTGTGAAGCGTTACCTCCTTTACGGTCAATCAGCAAGGTGTTAAATTGATCACGTTTCCAGCAATAAGTCGCCAAATATTCTTCTTACACTAACGGCGCTTATGGAATACGGGTTTTTTTCTAAACACCGGGATAATCAGGCGAGACGTCTTGTACCTCTACATCGAGACATTGAAGCAGAGACTGGATGCGATCAATCAGCTACGCGTCGATCGCGCCCTAGCGGCTATGAAGCCCGCGTTTCAACGGGTATACAGTCTGCTGCCCACCTTACTGCACCACCACCACCCGCTGATGCCGGGTTACCTGAACGGTAACGTTCCCCATGGCATTTGCCTCTACACGCCTGATGAAACTCAACAAGATTACCTGAACGATTTAGAAGACAAATGGGGCAGCCCGTTTGACAAGCCGGCCAGCGGCGAGCTGCCGATCACCGGCGTCTACTCGATGGGCAGCACCTCGTCTATCGGCCAAAGCTGCAGCTCGGATCTCGACATCTGGGTCTGCCACCAGTCCTGGCTGGACAACGAAGAACGCACCCGTTTGCAGCAAAAATGCAGCCTGCTTGAGAAGTGGGCCGCCTCGATGGGGGTGGAGGTCAGCTTCTTCCTGATCGACGAAAACCGCTTCCGCCATAATGAAAGCGGCAGCCTGGGTGGCGAAGACTGCGGCTCGACGCAGCACATCCTGTTGCTCGATGAATTCTATCGCACCGCTGTGCGCCTGGCTGGCAAACGCATCCTGTGGAACATGGTACCGGGCGAAGAAGAAGCGCACTACGATGAATACGTGCTGTCGCTGTACGCGCAGGGTGCGCTGACGCCGAACGAGTGGCTGGATCTCGGTGGCCTGAGTTCGCTGTCGGCGGAAGAGTACTTCGGCGCCAGCCTGTGGCAGCTGTACAAGAGCATCGATTCGCCTTACAAGGCGGTGCTGAAGACCCTGCTGCTGGAAGCCTATTCCTGGGAATACCCCAATACCCAACTGCTGGCGACGGACATCAAACACCGGCTGCATCAGGGTGAGATCGTCAGCTTCGGGCTTGATGCCTACTGCATGATGCTTGAGCGCGTGACCCGCTACCTGACCGACATCAACGACACCACCCGCCTCGATCTGGCCCGCCGCTGTTTTTACCTGAAAGTATGTGAAAAGCTGTCGCTGGCCAAGGCCTGTGTCGGCTGGCGACGCGAGATCCTCAGCCAATTGGTCAGCGAGTGGGGCTGGAGCGAAGAGCGTCTGGCGATGCTGGATAACCGCGCCAACTGGAAAATCGAGCGGGTGCGCGAAGCGCATAACGAACTGCTCGATGCGATGATGCAAAGCTACCGCAACCTGATCCGTTTCGCCCGCCGCAACAACCTCAGCGTCAGCGCCAGCCCGCAGGATATCGGCGTGCTGACCCGCAAACTGTACGCGGCGTTCGAAGCGCTGCCCGGCAAGGTGACGCTGGTGAACCCGCAGATCTCACCGGACCTGTCGGAAAACGATTTAACCTTTATTCACGTGCCGGTTGGCCGCGCCAACCGCACCGGCTGGTACCTGTATAATCAGGCACCGGCCATGGATTCGATCGTCAGCCATCAGCCGCTGGAATATAACCGCTACCTGAACAAGCTGGTGGCCTGGGCCTATTTCAACGGCCTGCTAACGCCGCAGACCCGCCTGCACATCAAGAGCGGCAACCTGTGCGACACCGCCAAGCTGCAGGAGCTGGTGGCCGACGTTTCTCATCACTTCCCGCTGCGCCTGCCGGCGCCGACGCCGAAAGCGCTGTACAGCCCGTGCGAAATTCGCCATCTGGCCATCATCGTCAATCTGGAAAACGATCCGACCGCCGCCTTCCGCAATCAGGTGGTGCACTTCGATTTCCGCAAGCTGGACGTGTTCAGCTTCGGCCAGCAGCAGCAGTGTTTGGTGGGCAGTATCGATCTGCTGTATCGCAACTCCTGGAACGAAGTGCGTACCCTGCATTTCAGCGGCGAGCAGTCGGTGCTGGAAGCGCTGAAGACCATTCTCGGCAAAATGCACCAGGACGCCGCGCCGCCGGAGTCGGTGGAAGTGTTCTGCTACAGCCAGCACCTGCGCGGCCTGATCCGCACCCGTATCCAGCAGCTGGTGTCGGAGTGCATCGAGCTGCGCCTGTCCAGTACCCGGCTGGAACCCGGCCGCTTCAAGGCGGTGCGCGTTGCCGGGCAGACTTGGGGGCTGTTCTTCGAGCGCCTGAGCGTGTCGGTGCAAAAGCTGGAGAATGCGGTGGAGTTTTACGGCGCCATCTCCAACAACAAGCTGCACGGCCTGTCTATCAAGGTGGAAACCGATCAGGTGCATCTGCCGCCGGTGGTGGACGGCTTCGCCAGCGAGGGGATCATCCAGTTCTTCTTCGAAGACACCTCAGACGACAAGGGCTTCAACATCTATATTCTGGATGAGTCGAATCGGGTGGAGGTGTATCACCACTGCGAGGGCAGTAAAGAGGAGCTGGTGCGCGACGTCAGCCGCTTCTACTCCTCGTCGCACGATCGCTTCACCTACGGCTCCAGCTTCATCAACTTCAATCTGCCGCAGTTCTATCAGATCGTGCAACTCGACGGGCGCACGCAGGTGATCCCGTTCCGCAGCAACGTGCTGTCCAGCCTGTGCGTGACGGTGGCCGACGGCGCCGCTCAGCCGCTGAAACAGCAGTTCCAGCTGCATTGACGCCGCAAGGGCTCGGTTGCCGAGCCCTGCTTAGCCTCAGGAAAAATGCAGTTCCTCGCCGGCCTGCGCGCTGGCCGCTTCGCTGAGCAGCTGATAAAACGGCTGCCCGCTGCGATCGCATAGCCAAACGCCGTCGCGGTAGTTGAAGTGATAACCGCCGGCCTTGGTGGCGAGCCACACCTGGTGCAGCGGCTCCTGGCGGTTGATGACGATTTTGGTGCCGTTTTCGAAGCTCAGCGTCATTACGCCGCCATTGGTTTCGTAATCGATATCCGCATCGCCGTCAAAATCGTCCAGTGTCTCTTCAATATTCAGCATCAGCTGGTCGGCCAACTGGTGAAACTCACTGTCGTTCATATTCAATTCCTATTGCTTTTCATGATCCACCTGCGATTATAGAGACCTTGGACGCATGAATTACAGGCATTAATGCAAATGAAAAAACAACTACGCTATGCGCTGATGGCAGTTCTGGTTACCGGCCTCGCCGGCTGCGGTCTGAAAGGCCCGCTTTACTTCCCGCCTGCCGATCCCGCCAGCCAGAAACCGGCCAAGCCGCCGGTGCAAACGGGCGATCAGGTGCAAAAGAACCAGCAGGAGCAGTCTGGCTCTCAGCAAAAACCGTCGATGGTTGACCAGTAAACCCCGGTTTGCGGTAGCGAGCGCCACCGCAACATCAAGACGGATAGCGCGTCCAGATAGCGGAGTATGATATGCAGTTCTCCAAAATGCACGGTCTGGGCAACGACTTTATGGTGGTCGATGCCGTTACACAGAATGTCTATTTTTCACCTGAGCTGATCCGCCGGTTGGCCGATCGGCACCTGGGCGTCGGCTTTGACCAGATGCTGGTGGTAGAACCGCCTTACGATCCCGAACTGGATTTTCACTACCGAATTTTTAACGCCGACGGCAGCGAAGTGGCGCAGTGCGGCAACGGCGCGCGTTGCTTCGCGCGTTTCGTGCGGCTGAAAGGGCTGACCAACAAACGCGACATCCGTGTCAGCACCCAAACCGGGCGCATGGTGCTCAGCGTCACCGACGACGATCTGGTGTGCGTCAACATGGGCGAACCGAATTTCGACCCGCAGGCGGTGCCGTTCCGCGCCACTAAGGCTGAAAAGACCTACATCATGCGCGCGGCGGAACAGACCGTGCTGTGCGGCGTGGTGTCGATGGGTAACCCGCATTGTGTTTTGCAGGTGGACGATGTAACAACTGCCAAGGTGGAGCTGCTTGGGCCGGTGCTGGAAGGGCATGAACGCTTCCCGGAACGGGCCAACATCGGCTTTATGCAGGTGGTGAGCCGCGATCACATCAAGCTGCGCGTTTATGAACGCGGCGCTGGTGAAACGCAGGCCTGCGGCAGCGGCGCCTGTGCGGCGGTGGCGGTGGGGATCCAACAGGAATTGCTGTCAGAAGAGGTGCATGTAGAACTGCCGGGCGGCAGCCTGCATATTCGCTGGAAAGGGCCGGGCAATCCGCTGTTTATGACCGGTCCGGCAACCCATGTCTATGACGGATTTATTCATCTATGAAAAGCGTAGAAGAACAGAGCGTCGCCGGCCTGGCGCTGGATGACGACACCGTGATGCAGTACCTGCTGCAGAACCCGGATTTCTTTATTCGCAACGCGCGCCAGGTTGAGCAGATGCGCGTGCCGCACCCGGTGCGCGGCACCGTTTCGCTGGTGGAATGGCACCTGGCCCGCCAGCGCAATCACATCGAACGGTTGGAAGAAGAGATCACGCTGTTGATGGAGCAGGCCAGCGCCAACGAAGGGCTGTTCGCCCGGTTGCTGCACCTGCAGGCCGATTTGGCCACCGCCGACAGCCTGCAGGACATGCTCAATCGGCTGCAGCGCTGGGCGCGCGGCTTCGGTTTGGCCGGCGCCACGGTGCGCCTGTTCGCCGAACGCTGGAAGATCGGCGCACCTTCCGACTTCACCCACCTGGCGCTGACGCGTTCGGCGTTCGAGCCGTTCCGCATTCAGCGGCTGGGCAGCGAACAACACTACCTCGGTGGTCTGAACGGCCCCGAACTGCTGCTGCTGTTGCCGCAGGCCAAACAGATTGGCCAGATTGGCTCGGTGGCGCTGTCGATGCTGGGCGACGACGGCGAACTGGGCATGGTGATCTTCAGCAGCCGCGATACGCAACACTATCAGCAGGGCATGGGCACGGTGATGCTCAATCAACTGGCGCGCATGCTGCCGGAACTGCTGGAACGCTGGGTCGAACGCGCATGACGCCGATTGCGCCCAGCCTGCAGCAGCCGGTGGACGCGTTTCTGCGTTATCTCAAGGTAGAACGCCAACTCAGCCCGCTGACGCAGCTCAGCTATTCACGCCAGCTGGCGGCGCTGATGCGCCTGGCGCAGGAGATCGGCGTCACCGACTGGGTGGCGCTGGATGCCGCCCGGGTGCGCATGCTGGCGGCGCGCAGCAAACGCGCCGGCCTGCAGTCCGCCAGCCTGGCGCTGCGGCTTTCTTCGCTGCGCAGTTTCCTCGACTGGCTGGTCAGCCAGAGCGTATTGCACGCCAATCCCGCCAAGGGCATCCGCACGCCGCGCAGCGGCCGCCATCTGCCGAAAAACATCGACGTCGATGAAATGAACCAGCTGCTGGAGATCGATCTCAACGATCCGCTGGCGGTGCGCGATCGCGCCATGCTGGAGGTGATGTACGGCGCCGGCCTGCGCCTCTCCGAGCTGGTGGGGCTGGATTGCCGTCATGTCGATATGGCCGCCGGCGAGGTGTGGGTGATGGGGAAAGGCAGCAAAGAGCGCAAATTGCCGATCGGGCGCACCGCCGTCACCTGGCTGGAACACTGGCTGGCGATGCGCGATCTGTTCGGGCCGGAAGATGACGCGATGTTCCTGTCCAATCAGGGGCGACGCATCTCGACGCGCAACGTGCAAAAGCGCTTCGCCGAGTGGGGCGTGAAACAGGGCGTCAACAGCCATATTCACCCGCACAAGCTGCGCCACTCCTTCGCCACCCACATGCTGGAGTCCAGCGGCGATCTGCGCGCGGTGCAGGAACTGCTCGGCCACGCCAACCTGACCACCACGCAAATTTATACCCACCTCGACTTTCAACATCTGGCGAACGTGTACGATGCCGCGCATCCGCGTGCCAAACGGGGGAAATCCTGATGCATTTTTATCGCCCGCTGCGCCCGCTGGCGGCGCTGACTTTCGATCTGGACGACACGCTGTATGATAACCGTCCGGTGATCCGGCAAACCGAACAACAGTCGGTGGCCTTCCTGCAGAGTTATCATCCCGGCCTGAGCAGCTTTCAGTCGGCGGATTTTCATCGCCTGCGTCAGGAGCTGCGCGAGCAGGAGCCGGAGATCTACCATGACGTCACCCAGTGGCGCTGGCGCGCCATTCATCTGGCGCTGAGCCGGCAGGGGCTGCGCGACGCCGAAGCGGCGATCGGGGCCGATGCGGCGATGCAGAACTTCGCGCTGTGGCGCAGCCGCATCGAGGTGCCGGAAGCGACCCACGCCACGCTGAAGGCGTTGGCCGCGCGCTACCCGCTGGTGGCGATCACCAACGGCAACGTCGATCCGTCGCTATGCGGCCTGGACGGTTATTTCCAGTTCGTGTTGCGCTCCGGGCCGGACGGGCGCGCCAAGCCGTACCAGGACATGTACCACCTGGCCGTTGAGCGGCTGGGCGTGGCGCCCGAGCAGATCCTGCACGTGGGCGACGATCTGACTACCGACGTCGCCGGCGCGCTGCGCGCGGGGCTGCAGGCCTGTTGGATCAACGATCGGCAACGCTGCCTGATGCAGGCTGCCGACAGCCGCTTGCTGCCGCATATTGAGATTTCGCAGTTGGCATCGCTGACAGCATTGTTATAATCCCTGCCAGAACTCTGTATAAATTTCCAGTGAAAAACCCGTCACCGGCGGGTTTTCCCTTAACCATTAGTGGTGCCTATGGACGTCTCCGATCTGCTCGACAGCCTGAATGAAAAACAACGTGAAGCCGTGGCGGCGCCGCGCAGCAACCTGTTGGTTCTGGCCGGGGCGGGCAGCGGCAAGACGCGGGTACTGGTGCATCGCATCGCCTGGCTGCTGTCGGTGGAGAACTGCTCACCGTATTCGATCATGGCGGTGACCTTCACCAACAAGGCGGCGGCGGAAATGCGCCACCGTATCGAACATCTGATCGGCACCAGCCAGGGCGGCATGTGGATCGGCACCTTCCACGGCCTGGCGCATCGTCTGCTGCGCGCCCACCACCTGGAAGCCAACCTGCCGCAGGATTTCCAGATCCTCGACAGCGACGACCAGCTGCGGCTGCTCAAGCGCATCATCAAGGCGCTGAACGTCGACGAGAAGCAGTGGCCGCCGCGTCAGGCGATGTGGTACATCAACGGCAAGAAAGACGAGGGCCTGCGCCCGCAGCACGTCGAGACCTACAACAACCCGGTAGAGGCCACCTGGCTGCGCATCTATCAGGCCTATCAGGAAGCCTGCGATCGCGCCGGGCTGGTGGATTTCGCCGAGCTGCTGCTGCGCGCGCACGAGCTGTGGCTGAACAAGCCGCATATCCTCAACCACTACCGCGAACGTTTCACCAACGTGCTGGTGGACGAATTCCAGGATACCAACAGCATCCAGTACGCCTGGATCCGTCTGCTGGCGGGCGGCAACAGCAACGTGATGATCGTCGGCGACGATGACCAGTCGATCTACGGCTGGCGCGGCGCGCAGGTGGAAAACATTCAGCGCTTCCTGAAAGATTTCCCCGGCGCGGAAACCATCCGCCTGGAGCAGAACTACCGTTCCACCAGCAACATCCTGAAAGCGGCCAACACCCTGATCGCCAACAACGACGGGCGCATGGGCAAAAACCTGTGGACCGAAGGCGGCGAAGGTGAACCGATTTCCCTCTACTGCGCCTTCAACGAACTCGACGAAGCGCGCTTCGTGGTTAACCGCATCAAGACCTGGCAAGACAACGGCGGCGCGCTGAACGACTGCGCTATCCTGTACCGCAGCAACGCCCAGTCGCGCGTGCTGGAAGAGGCGCTGTTGCAGACGGCGATGCCGTACCGCATCTACGGTGGCCAGCGCTTCTTCGAACGCCAGGAAATCAAGGATGCGCTGGCTTACCTGCGCCTTATCTCCAACCGCAACGACGATGCGGCCTTCGAGCGCGTGGTCAACACCCCGACGCGCGGCATCGGCGATCGCACCCTCGACGTGGTGCGCCAGGCGGCGCGCGATCGCCAGCTGACGCTGTGGCAGGCGACGCGCGAGCTGATGCAGGACAAAGTGTTGGCCGGCCGCGCCGCGTCGGCGCTGCAGCGCTTCATCGAACTGGTGGAGTCGCTGGCGCATGAAACCGCCGACATGCCGCTGCACGTGCAGACCGACCGCGTGATCCGCGATTCTGGACTGTTCATCATGTATGAGCAGGAAAAGGGCGAGAAGGGGCAGGCGCGTATCGAAAACCTTGAGGAGCTGGTGACGGCGACGCGCCAGTTCAGTTATCAGGAAGAAGATCAGGATCTGATGCCGCTGCAGGCATTCCTGTCTCATGCGGCACTGGAAGCGGGCGAAGGCCAGGCCGACGCTTACCAGGATGCGGTGCAGCTGATGACCCTGCACTCGGCCAAGGGCCTGGAGTTCCCGCTGGTGTTTATCGTCGGCATGGAAGAAGGCATGTTCCCGAGCCAGATGTCGCTGGATGAAGGCGGCCGTCTGGAGGAGGAGCGCCGTCTGGCCTATGTGGGCGTAACGCGCGCCATGCAGAAGCTGACGCTGACCTACGCCGAAACGCGCCGTCTGTACGGCAAAGAGGTTTACCATCGGCCGTCGCGCTTTATCGGCGAGCTGCCGGAAGAGTGCGTGGAAGAAGTGCGCCTGCGCGCCAGCGTATCGCGCCCGGTCAATCACCGCCGCATGGGCACGCCGATCAGCGAGAACGATACCGGCTACAAGCTGGGCCAGCGCGTGCGCCATCCCAAGTTTGGCGAAGGCACCATCGTCAATCTGGAAGGCAGCGGCGAGCACAGCCGGTTGCAGATCGCTTTCCCGGGCGAGGGCATCAAGTGGCTGGTGGCGGCCTACGCTCGCCTGGAAACGGTATAAAGAGCGGGGAGAGTTGCAGGGGCAGGCCCCTGCAATCGTTCATTATCAGTGAGGGTAGCGATCGCCGACCTGCGCAGTGGCATACCAGCGCATCACCGCTTCGGTGCCTTCGCCGCCTTCCTGCGGTGCCCATTGCATGCAGTCCTCTTCGGTCAGCGCCTGATACGGGCCCTGCTTCACTTCGAACACCACGCCGCCGGCATCGACCGACAGCACCGCATGCCAGGTAAATGCCGGCATCTCCAGCACTTTGGTTTCTTCGCCGAGCAGGGTGCGCTGCATGACGACGCCGTCATCGTTGAACTGCAACACGACAAAACGACCGCGCAGCGGCGTCAGCAGCTCCCAGGTTTGCGGGTGGCGGTGCGGGCGGATATAGGTGCCGGGCTCCATGGCGATCGCCAGGCGTTGCACCGGGTCGCTCAGCTCTTCGTGTAAGGTGCGGTGCGCGCGCAGGCGGGGCACGCTGGCGGCCTGTTCGCTCATCGCGGTCAGTTCATGGGCGGTAATCTGTTTCATCGTTTAAATCCGCATGCTTGTCGTACCATTAGGGTGATGTCATCTTAGCAACATTCTTGGTGGCGGTAAGCGATCGTCGCGACTTTTTCAGTACGGTTTAAGCGTCATTTCTGCCATTGATCATCGTGATGATTTGTTGCGCAATTATCCCGCCTAACGTGTTGACAGGCTTTTTCTTCTCGGCGTAACATGCGCGCACTATTATCATTGAGGACAGACGCCTTGGACACACCCAGTAGATACTGGCTCACTGACCTGCGCCGCAGGTATAACTTCTAAGGCTCTCCGTTTTTGCTGATAGCCTTCGTGGTTGTCGGCGACCCCGCAAAGTGTCGCTATGAGTCAGATCTCTTCATGGTCTGAAACAATCGGTGATACGCATCCCCTCTGTTTCTGTGCTTCAACGCGTTGTCCGCACCCGTTACCTTCACGGAGTTTTGGCACATGCTGAGCGCTTTTAAATTAGATAACCGCCGCTTGTCCCGTCTGGAACTGGACGACTCGGATGATCTCACGTCATCGCTGTGGGTTGATCTGGTCGAGCCGGAAGAGGGCGAGCGTGAGCGCGTGCAGAATGAGCTGGGACAAAGCTTGGCGACGCGTCCCGAACTGGACGACATCGAAGCCTCCGCCCGTTTCTTCGAAGACGAAGACGGTCTGCATATCCACTCCTTCTTCTACTTTGAAGATGCGGAAGATCACGCCGGCAACTCCACGGTGGCGTTCACCATTCGCGACGGCCGCCTGTATACCCTGCGCGAGCGTGAACTGCCGGCGTTCCGCCTGTACCGCATGCGCGCCCGCAACCAGACCATGCTTGAAGGCAACGCCTACGAACTGCTGCTGGATCTGTTCGAAACCAAGATTGAACAGCTGGCGGACGAGATAGAGAACATCTACAGCGATCTGGAACAGCTCAGCCGGGTGATCATGGAAGGGCATCAGGGCGACGAATACGACGCCGCGCTGTCGACGCTGGCGGAGCTGGAAGATATCGGCTGGAAGGTGCGTTTGTGTCTGATGGATACCCAGCGCGCGCTCAACTTCCTGGTGCGCAAGGCGCGTTTGCCGACCGGCCAGCTGGAGCAGGCGCGTGAAGTGCTGCGCGACATCGAATCCCTGCTGCCGCACAACGAATCGCTGTTCCAGAAGGTGAACTTCCTGATGCAGGCGGCGATGGGCTTCATCAATATCGAACAGAACCGCATCATCAAGATCTTCTCGGTGGTGTCGGTGGTATTCCTGCCGCCTACGCTGGTGGCCTCCAGCTACGGCATGAACTTCGAATTCATGCCGGAACTGAAATGGTCGTTCGGCTACCCGGGCGCCATCACGCTGATGATCCTGGCCGGCCTGGCCCCTTACCTGTACTTCAAGCGCAAAAACTGGCTGTAACCCGGCGGCGCCGGGCTTAGCGCAGCTTGCGTTGGGTGTAGAGCGCGTCGAGGGTGAACAGGATCAGCGCCGCCCAGATAAAGCCGAAGGTCACCAGCTTGTCCTGGCCGATGGTCTCACCGTAGAAGGTGACCGCCAGCAGGAACATCAGCGTCGGGCCGAGATACTGGAAGAAACCGAGCGTCGACAGGCGCAGCCGGGTAGCCGCCGCGGTGAAGCACAGCAGCGGTACGGTGGTGACGATGCCGGCGGCGACCAGCAGCAGGTTCAGCGACCACGGGTTGGCGCTCAGGTGGCTGGTGGGGCTGTCGGCGAACAGGAACAGATAGGCGGCCGCCACCGGCAGCAGCCATAGCGTCTCAATCAGCATGCCGGTCTGGGCGTCGATGGCGATTTTCTTGCGCAGCAGGCCGTAGAAAGCGAAGCTGAACGCCAGCCCCAGACCGATGATCGGCAACGAGCCGAACTGCCAGAGCTGCACCAGTACCCCGGTGAATGCTAGCGCCACCGCCACCCACTGCATGCGACGAAAGCGCTCGCCGAGAAACAGCATCCCCAGCAGCACGTTAACCAGCGGGTTGATGAAGTAGCCCAGGCTGGCTTCCAGCATATGGTGATTGTTCACCGCCCAGATGAACAGCAGCCAGTTGCCGCCGATCAACAGCGCGGTGACCGCCAGCAGCAGCAGTCGTTTGCGGTTTTGGCAGGCGGCGCGCACTTTAGGCCAGTTGCGGCCCAGCGTGATCAGCGCCAGCATGAAGAAAAACGACCAGATGATCCGGTGGGTGAGGATCTCGTCCGCGGACACTTGCTGGATCAGTTTGAAATAGGCCGGGGCGATGCCCCACATAAAATAGGCGGCCAGGGCAAAGAAAATGCCCTGACGCGTTTGCTTTGCGTCCATGACGTCACTCTGGTGGGGAACGTAAGATGCGGTGAGTGTACTGAAGACGCTCACCGCACACAATCATCAGCCGACCAGATAGGTGGCGGTGGCGGTCGCGATATGCAGGCCGTCGTGGTTATGCAGTTCTACGCGCGCCACGGCGACCTTGTTGCCGCTGCGCAGCACGCTGGCGGAGGCGACGAAGTGTTCGCCGCGACCGGGGCGCAGATAGTCGACGCGCAGATCGATGGTGCCCATGCGCGACAGTTTGGCGGCGATCTCTTCTTCGATCAGCGGCTCCATGCGCGTCAGCACGCCGCCGGCGCAGGCCAGCCCGGCGGCGACGTCAAGCACGGCGGCGATCACGCCGCCGTGCAGAATTTCCTGTGCGGCGTTGCCCACCAGCTTGCGCTGGTTGGTGAAGCTCAGCTCAACGTAATCATCGTCGAAGCGGCGCAGCTCCAGGCCAAGCTCGCGGTTGAACGGCATGTGGTAGACAAAGATTTCGCCGATCTTGCGGCGGGCGGCTTCCAGGGTCAATGGTGTGGTCGACATAGCGGGTTTCCGTTTTTCTTTTGCGTTTTAAGGGAGATAACTGGTCAGTCCAGGTTAATGGAATGTTGATTTTATGCTTAACCTTTGTTGCTTTCCAGACTATTCCAATAAAACCGGCCTGCGCTGCGGTAAAACGCCCTTTGTGTGTAAAATGGCCTGATTTTTTCCGGGCTTGCCCTTTTTCGTTGGAGTGAGGAGAGGTTATGCGCATTTTGTCAGGGATCGTTTCCGCCACGCTGCTGATGCCGGCGCTGGCATTGGCTGAGGAAGCCAAAGAGCAGCAGATTCACGATAAGCCGGCGGTGCGGGGCAGCATTATCGCCAACCTGCTGCAGGAGCACGATAATCCGTTCACGCTGTATCCTTACGATCCCAATTACCTGCTGTACACCGACACCAGCGATATCAACAAAGAAGCCATCAAGACGTACAACTGGGCCGACAAGGCGCGCAAGGACGAGGTGAAATACCAGCTTAGCCTGGCGTTTCCGCTGTGGCGGGGCATTGCCGGCGACAACTCGGTGCTCGGCGCGTCTTATACTCAGCGCTCCTGGTGGCAATTGTCCAACCGCGGCGAGTCTTCGCCGTTCCGCGAGACCAACTACGAGCCGCAGCTGTTCGTGGGGTGGGCGACCGATTACCGCTTTGCCGGTTGGACGCTGCGCGATATTGAAATCGGCGTGAACCATCAATCTAACGGCCGCTCGGATCCGACGTCGCGCAGCTGGAATCGCGGCTATGCGCGGCTGATGGCGCAAAACGGCAACTGGCAGGTGGATCTCAAGCCCTGGTTCCGCTTCTCGGAGAGCTCGAGCAACGACGACAACCCGGACATCACCAAATACATGGGATACTACCGGTTGAAGGTCGGTTACGCCTGGGGCGACAGCGTGTTCAGCGTCGACAGCCACTATAACTGGAACAGCGGCTACGGCGGCGCGGAGCTGGGCTGGAGCTATCCGATCACCCGCAACGTGCGTTTCTATACCCAGGTATTCAGCGGCTACGGCGAATCGCTGATCGACTATAACTTCCGGCAGACACGGGTGGGCGTTGGTGTCATGCTGAACGATATTATGTAATCATACCCGCTGGGTGTGTACCGATGAAAAAATGGGGAAGTGTGTGTCAACCGCAGCAGTGATTAACAGAGAGTTGCTGGCCGAGCAGGTATTGCGCGATACCTTTGGCTATCAGCAATTCCGTCCGGGGCAGCAAACGATTATCAACGCCGCGATCGGCGGGCAGGATTGCCTGGTGGTGATGCCGACCGGCGGCGGCAAGTCGTTGTGCTACCAAATCCCGGCGCTGGTGATGGACGGCCTGACGCTGGTCGTTTCCCCTCTGATCTCGCTGATGAAGGACCAGGTCGACCAACTGTTGGCCTACGGCGTTTCCGCCGCCTGCTATAACTCGACGCAAACCCGCGAGGAGCAGCTGGACGTCATGGCCGGTTGCCGCAACGGTAACATCAAGATGCTGTACATCGCGCCGGAACGGCTGATGATGGAAAGCTTCCTCAGCCTGCTCGACCACTGCCCGCCGGCAATGCTGGCGGTGGATGAGGCGCACTGCATCTCGCAGTGGGGCCATGACTTCCGGCCGGAATATCGCGCGCTGGGTCAGCTGAAACAGCGCTTCCCGTCGATGCCGGTGATCGCGCTGACCGCCACCGCCGACGAGTCCACCCGCGGCGATATCGTGCGCCTGCTGTCGCTGCAGGATCCGCTGGTGCAGGTCAGCAGCTTCGACCGGCCGAACATCCGCTACACGCTGGTGGAAAAGTTCAAGCCGCTCGATCAGCTGTGGCGCTTCGTGCAGGATCAGCGCGGCAAGAGCGGCATTATCTATTGCAACAGCCGCGCCAAGGTGGAAGACACCGCCGCGCGTCTGCAAAGCCGCGGGCTGAGCGTCGGCGCCTACCACGCCGGGCTGGACAACGATCGCCGCGCGCAGGTGCAGGAAGCGTTCCAGCGTGACGATCTGCAGGTGGTGGTGGCTACCGTCGCCTTCGGCATGGGCATCAATAAACCCAACGTGCGCTTCGTGGTGCATTTCGACATCCCGCGCAATATCGAATCCTATTATCAGGAGACCGGCCGCGCCGGGCGCGACGGCCTGCCGGCCGAAGCCATCCTGCTGTACGATCCGGCCGACATGGCCTGGCTGCGCCGCTGCCTGGAGGAAAAACCCGCCGGGCAGCAGCTGGACATCGAACGCCACAAGCTGAACGCCATGGGCGCGTTCGCCGAGGCGCAAACCTGCCGCCGCCTGGTGCTGCTCAACTACTTCGGCGAAGGCAAGCACGAGAACTGCGGCAACTGCGACATCTGCCTCGATCCGCCCAAGCGCTACGACGGGCTGGAGGACGCGCGCAAGGCGCTGTCCTGCGTGTACCGCGTCGGCCAGCGCTTTGGCCTCGGGTACATCGTGGAAGTGCTGCGCGGCTCCAACAACCAACGCATTCGTGAATACGGTCACGACAAGCTGCCGGTGTACGGCATCGGCCGCGATCAAACCACCGAACACTGGACCAGCGTGCTGCGTCAGCTGATCCACCTGGGCTTTATCACCCAGAACATCGCCATGCACTCGGCGCTGCAATTGACCGAGGCGGCGCGTCCGGTGTTGCGTGGCGAGGTGGCGCTGCAGCTGGCGGTGCCGCGTATTCAGAGCCTGAAGTCGCGCAGCAGCAGCGCCAACCAGAAATCCTACGGCGGCAATTACGATCGCAAGCTGTTCGCCAAGCTGCGCAAACTGCGCAAATCGATCGCCGACGAAGAAAACATTCCGCCCTACGTGGTGTTCAACGACGCCACGCTGCTGGAAATGGCCGAGCAGATGCCGATCAAGGCCGGCGATCTGCTGAGCGTCAACGGCGTCGGCCAGCGCAAACTGGAGCGTTTCGGCGCGCCCTTTATGGCGATGATCCGCGACCATCTCGACAATGATGAAGACTGAGGGCGATAAATCATGCTGATGCTGTTTCTCACCGTGGCGCTGGTGCATCTGATTGCGCTGATGAGCCCGGGGCCGGACTTCTTTTTCGTGTCGCAAACCGCCGCCAGCCGTTCGCGCCGTGAGGCGATGATGGGCGTGGTCGGCATTTCGCTCGGCATCGTGGTTTGGGCCGGCGTGGCGTTGATGGGGCTGCATCTGATCCTGCAGAAGATGGCCTGGCTGCATCAGGTCATCATGGTCGGCGGCGGCATTTACCTGTGCTGGATGGGGTGGCAACTGCTGCGTTCCGCGCGGGCGCAGCAAGCTGCTCCGGCGGCGGAGGCCCAGGTGGCGTTGCCGAAGGCCGGGCGCAGCTTTATTCGCGGCTTCCTGACCAATCTGTCCAACCCGAAAGCGGTGATCTATTTCGGCAGCGTGTTCTCGCTGTTCGTCGGCGACAGCGTCGGCGCCGGCGCGCGCTGGGGGCTGTTCTTGCTGATCGTTGCCGAGACCTTCGTCTGGTTCAGCTTGGTGGCGGTGGTGTTCGCGCTGCCGGCGATGCGCCGCGGCTATCAGCGGTTGGCCAAGTGGATCGACGGGGTGGCGGGCGTGCTGTTCACCGGCTTCGGGTTACACCTGATCTTTACCCGCTGACCGGCGGTGAGATGCCCAAGGCCGAGCAGCGATGCCCGGCCTTTTTTGTCAGGCTTTGCGGGCGGTCGCCAGCAGCCCCGCCACCAAAATGAACAGTGAACCGAACACCCGGTTAAGCAGCTGCATCTGGCGCGGCGTTTTCAGCCAGCCGGCGATGCGCGTCGCCAGGGTGGCGTAACCGATCATCACCAGAATATCCACCACCACGGTGGTGACGCCGAGCACCAGGTACTGCTCGGCCTGCGGTTGATTGGGCAAGATGAACTGCGGGAACAGCGCGGCGAGGAACACGATGCTTTTCGGGTTGGTCAGATTGACCAGCACCGCGCGGCGGAACAGACGGCGGCGCGGCATGCTGCCCGCCAGCGCATGCAGATCCAGCGCGCCGGCGGCGCGCCATTGCTGGATGCCGAGCCACACCAGGTAGGCGGCGCCCAACCATTTCAGCAGCTCGAACGCCAGCAGCGATTGCGATATCAGCGCGCCGAGACCGATGCCCACCAGCACGATGTGCGCGCTCAACCCGACCTGCAGGCCGGCGATTGACGCGGCGGCGCCGCGATAGCCGTGGCTGATGCCGGTGCTCATGGTGTTGATGGCGCCGGATCCAGGGGACAGGCTAAGGATAAGCGTGGTCAGCAGGTAGGTTAACCACCAGTCCAAGGTCATGGTTCTCGGCTCCCTGAAAGTGTCGTTTTGTGCCACAATGCGCCGAGGCGGCGCCGTTTTTTGTCAGAATTGAATCACAATACGCTAGTATGATTTCTTGTGCCAGCGGTCACATTTTTCCGCCGGCCCCACAGGGAAAACGCTCTCGATGACCTCGTTCACTCTCAGCTCCGATGACTGGTTAACGCGTGAAACGCAGTTCGCTGCCTTCGCCACCGGGCCGCTGCTGGATTTCTGGCGGCAGCGCGAAGAAGGCGAGTTCAGCGGCGTGGACGGCGTGCCGATCCGCTTTGTGCGTTTCAGTTCCGCGCGGCATCAGCGCGTGGTGGTGGTCAGCCCCGGCCGCATCGAAAGCTACGTGAAATACCCCGAGGTGGCCTACGATCTGTTCCACTGCGGTTACGACGTGGTGATCGTCGATCATCGCGGCCAAGGGCGTTCCGGGCGTTTACTGGCGGATACGCACCGTGGTCATGTGGTAAACTTCGCCGACTACGTGGACGATTTCGAGCAGCTTTGGCAGCGCGAAGTCGAGTCGCGCGGTTACCGGCAGCGCTTCGCGCTGGCGCATTCGATGGGCGGCGCGATCCTGGCGCAGTTCCTGCAACGCCGGCCGCAGGCGTTCGATGCGGCGGCGTTTTGCGCGCCGATGTTCGGCATCCAGTTGCCGATGCCGGGCTGGCTGGCCGACCGCATCCTCGACTGGGCGGAGACCCGTCCGGCGATCCGCGACTACTACGCGGTGGGCACCGGCCAGTGGCGGCCGCTGCCTTATGTGGTCAACGTGTTGACCCACAGCCGCGAACGCTACCGGCGTAGCCTGCGCTATTACGCCGATTACCCCGAGCTGCAGGTGGGCGGACCGACCTACCATTGGGTGCGGGAGAGCATCCGCGCCGGCCGGCAGATTATCGCGCAGGCCGGGGAGATAACAACGCCGCTGTTGCTTTTGCAAGCCGGTGAGGAACGGGTGGTTGACAACCGTTCGCACCAGGCTTTTTGTCAGGCTCTGTCAGACGCGGGGCGCCCTTGCGAAGGGGGGCTTCCGTGGGTTATCAACGGCGCACGCCATGAGATCCTGTTCGAGCGGGACGCGATGCGCGCCGAAGCACTGAACGCAATCCTGCGCTTCTTTGCTCAACACTTAGGTGGCGCGCTGCCGCCGACAACTCCATCAGAGGTTAGAACATAACGCTATGTATCACGTCGTCGCTTCCGATTTAGATGGCACGCTGCTGTCTCCCGACCATACCCTGTCGCCGTACGCCAAAGAAACGCTGAAGTTGCTGACCCAGCGCGGCGTGCATTTCGTGTTCGCCACCGGCCGCCACCACATCGACGTGGCGCAGATCCGCGACAGTCTGGAGATCAGCGCCTTTATGATCACCTCCAACGGCGCGCGGGTGCACAACACGGCCGGCGAGCTGATCTTCAGCCACAACCTGGACGAGGATATCGCCCGCGATCTGTACGGCATGCTGCACGACGATCCGGAGATAACCACCAACGTCTACCGTAACGATGACTGGTTCATCAACCGCGAAAGCCCGGAGCAGGAAGAGTTCTTCCAGGAGTCGGTATTCAAATATCAGCTGTTTGAGCCGGGCCTGCTGGAAACCGACGGCGTCTGCAAGGTTTACTTTACCTGTGAAGATCATGAGCGGTTGCTGCAGGTGGAAGACGCCATCAACGCGCGCTGGGGCGATCGGGTCAACGTCAGCTTCTCGTTCCCGACCTGTCTGGAAGTGATGGCGGGCGGCGTGTCGAAAGGGCATGCGCTGGAAGAAGTGGCCAAGATCATCGGCTATACGCTGCAAGAGTGCATCGCCTTCGGCGACGGTATGAACGATCTGGAGATGCTGTCGATGGCCGGCAAGGGCTGCATCATGCGCGACGCGCATCAGCGCCTGAAGGATATGCTGCCGGAGCTGGAAGTGATCGGCTCCAATGTCGATAACGCGGTGCCGCACTACCTGCGCAAGATGTTCCTCTGAAATAACCAGGCCGTTTCTCTGAAATAACAAGGGCGCCTTGCGGCGCCCTTGGCATTACTTGTGCTGGCCCTGCTTCTGCAGGAACTGCACGCCCTTGTCCGGGAAGTCGGTGAACACGCCGTCGACGCCGGCCTGGTTGTAAATCACGTCATACAGTTGGTTCACGTCGGTCACGTACTTCGGCAGCGCATCGGCGCGGATGGTGAACGGATGCACCGCCAGCTTGCTGGCGTGCGCTTCTTTCACCATGTCGGTCAGCACGATGTGGCCCGGCTTGGATTTATCCGCCACCACCAGCATGTGGTAGTCCGGCCCGATGCCGTCGGCATACTGAGCGATTTTCTTCATCGCGCCCGGTTTGAACATCCAGTCATAGTCGTATTCCACCCACTTGCCGTCGGCTTTCTGCTCGTAGGTTTCCTGCCAGTCGTTGTAGGCGATCAGCTGAACCAGCTTCAGATCCATGCCCAGCTTCGGCTCCAGCTCGTTCTTGATGCGTTTGAGTTCGTTGGCGTCGAAGCACTGCAGGTAGACGTTGTCGTTCTTGCCGGTGTAACCGTACTGCTTGAGCACTGCCAGCACTTTGCTGGAGATGTCTTTGCCTTCCTGCTTGTGGAACCAAGGCGCTTTGATTTCAGGATAGATGCCGATGTTTTTGCCGGTCGAATGGTTCAGACCCTGTACGAACTCGATCTCTTCCTGGAAGGTGTGGACGCGGAAGTCGGATTTGCCCATCGGGAAGCGGCCAGGGTAGCCCTGTACCTTCTTGCCGTTTTCGATGTCAAAGCCTTCGGTGAACTTCAGCGATTTGATCTCCGCCAGCGTAAAGTCGATGGCGTAATAACGGCCGTCTTTGCGTGCGCGGTTCGGGAAACGTTCGGCGACGTCGGTGACGCGATCGAGGTAATGGTCGTGCAGCACCACCAGCTCGTTGTCCTTGGTCATCACCAGATCTTGTTCGAGGTAATCGGCGCCCTGCGCGTAGGCCATTGCCTTCGCCGGCAGAGTGTGTTCCGGCAGGTAGCCGCTGGCGCCGCGGTGGGCGATCACCACTTTGTCCGCCGCCTGGGCGGCGCTGACCATTGAGGTGGCGAGAATGATCCCTGTCAGCAGGGCTTTGACTTGAGTCCGCATTCCGTTTTCTCCGTGTTGTTGGGGGCAGGGTAGTAAAAAGGCCGCAGGGCGGCCTTTAAATCATGCAAAAGTCGTATGACGGTTAGCCGCGCTTGCCGGCAGCGATTTCCGCGTGGTGTTTCTTCTCGTTCAGCATGGTCAGCAGCAGCAGGATAACCGCCAGCACGCCGCCGCCGATCATCACCATGAAGCCGCCGTCCCAACCGAAGAAGTCTACGGTGTAACCGACGATGGCGCTGGCCGCAACCGAGCCGCCCAGGTAGCCGAACAGGCCGGTGAAGCCCGCGGCGGTGCCGGCGGCTTTCTTCGGCGCCAGCTCCAGCGCGTGCAGGCCGATCAGCATCACCGGGCCGTAGATCAGGAAGCCGATGACCAGCATACAGATCATGTCCACGGTCGGGTTACCGGCCGGGTTCATCCAGAACACCACGGTGGCGATGGTCACCAGCGTCATGAAGAACACGCCGGTGGCGCCGCGGTTGCCTTTGAACACTTTGTCCGACATCCAGCCGCACAGCAGGGTGCCCGGGATACCGGCGTATTCATACAGGAAGTAGGCCCAGGAAGACTTGTCCAGCGCGAAGTGCTTCACTTCTTTCAGGTAGGTCGGTGACCAGTCCAGAATGCCGTAACGCAGCAGGTAGACGAACACGTTGGCGACCGCGATGTACCACAACAGCTTGTTCGGCAGGATGTACTGCATGAAGATCTGCTTGGCGGTCAGCTCTTCTTCGTCTTTTTCGCTGTAGTCGTCCGGGTAGTCGTTTTTGTACTCTTCAATCGGCGGCAGGCCGCAGGATTGCGGGGTATCGCGCATCAGGGCGAAGGCGATCAGGGCCACCAGGATGGCGCCGAAGGCCGGCATGTACAGCGCCGCGTGCCAGTCGTTGAACCAGGCCATGCCCAGCAGGAACAGCAGCGGCGGCAGGCCGCCACCCACGTTGTGGGCGCAGTTCCAGATGGAGACGATGCCGCCGCGTTCTTTCTGCGACCACCAGTGCACCATGGTGCGGCCGCACGGCGGCCAACCCATGCCCTGGAACCAGCCGCACAGGAACAGCAGAACGAACATCACCGCGATGCTGGAAGTTGCCCACGGTACGAAGCCCATGAACAACATCACCGCCGCCGCCAGGATCAGGCCGGCAGGCAGGAATACTCGCGGGTTGGAACGGTCGGAAACCGAACCCATGATGAATTTGGAGAAGCCGTAGGCGATAGAGATGCCCGACAGCGCGAAGCCGAGGTCGCCGCGGCTGAAGCCTTGTTCGATCAGGTAAGGCATGGCCAGGGTGAAGTTCTTACGCACCAGATAGTAGGCGGCGTAACCGAAGAAGATCCCCAGGAAAATTTGCCAGCGCAGCTTACGGTAGAGCGGATCTACCTTATCGCTCGGCACACGGGCGATGTGTGCGGCTGGCTTAAAAATACTCAACATGAGCGCCTCCGATGGCTTTATCTGTTATCACATCAATATGACCTTTTACGTTCATTTGATGATTGAGCGGATATCGAATGTGGTGTTTTTGTGTTCCATAACGAGCGCCATTGTCATCAAATACGCCTGGTGTCGCTGTGACGAATGGCGCAATTGTTACACTTTCATGAAACCACGGCGGATTTTGAGCGATTCGTTAACGTTATGAAATAGAAAAACGTCCAAAAATCGTGATTATGATCACATTGATGGTTTTTTGTGGTCATTTTTATTTCGTTTTATGTTCGTTATTGTTCCTTATCAAACAAAGACCCCAATAACCGTGGCTCAATAGGCTCATAACTACCGATCCTGAGGGAGCGACATGAGCAGCTATTTTGACGGCGGCGAAACGGATGTGATCATCATCGGCGGCGGCGCCACCGGCGCAGGCATTGCCCGCGACTGTGCGCGGCGCGGCCTGCGATGCATTTTGCTGGAGCGCCACGACATCGCTACCGGCGCCACCGGCCGCAACCACGGTTTATTGCACAGCGGCGCGCGCTATGCGGTGACCGACGGCGAGTCGGCGCGCGAGTGCATCGAAGAAAACCGCATCCTGAAACGCATCGCGCATCACTGTATCGAGCGCACCGACGGGCTGTTCATCACCTTGCCGCAAGACTCGCTGGACTATCAGCAGCAGTTTATCGCGGCCTGTCGCCAGGCCGACATCGACGCCGAAGCGATCGACCCGCAGCTGGCGCTGCGGTTGGAGCCGGCGGCTAACCCGGCGCTGATCGGCGCGGTGCGCGTACCGGACGGCACCGTCGATCCCTTCCGGCTGACCGCCGCCAACATGTTGGACGCGCGCGAGCACGGTGCGCAGATCCTGACCTACCACCAGGTGGTGGGATTGTTGCGCAGCGGCGATCGGGTAACGGGCGTGCGCGTTTACGACCATCAGAATCAGCGGCGCTATGAACTGCACGCGTCTGTGGTGGTCAACGCCGCCGGTATCTGGGGCCAGCAGATTGCCGAATATGCCGATTTACGCATTCGCATGTTCCCGGCCAAGGGAGCGCTGCTGATCCTCGGCCATCGCATCAACAACATGGTGATCAACCGCTGCCGCAAACCGGCGGACGCCGATATCCTGGTGCCGGGCGACACCATCTCGCTGATCGGCACCACCTCGACTCATATCGACTACGACCAAATTGACAACATGCTGGTGACCCCGCAGGAGGTGGACATTCTGATCCGCGAGGGGGCGCTGTTGGCGCCCACCCTGGCGCAGACCCGCATTCTGCGCGCCTATGCCGGGGTGCGGCCGCTGGTCGCCAGCGACGACGATCCCAGCGGGCGCAACGTCAGCCGCGGCATCGTGCTGCTCGATCACGCCGCCCGCGACGGGCTGGAAGGGTTTATCACCATCACCGGCGGCAAGCTGATGACCTACCGCCTGATGGCGGAGTGGGCCACCGACAAGGTGTGCGAAAAGCTTGGCGTAAACCGTCCGTGCACCACCGCGCAGGACGCGTTGCCCGGATCTCGCCAGTCGGCGGAGGAAACGGTGCGCAGCGTGGTTTCACTGCCCGCCAGTATTCGCGGCTCAGCAATTTACCGCCACGGCGATCGCGCCAGCCAGGTGCCGGCGGCCGATCGGCTCGACACCAGCCTGGTGTGCGAATGCGAGGCGGTGACCGCCGGGGAAGTGCGCTATGCGGTCAATTCGCTGACCGTCAATAACCTGGTGGATCTGCGCCGCCGCACCCGCGTCGGCATGGGTACCTGCCAAGGCGAACTCTGCGCCTGCCGCGCCGCCGGGCTGCTGACGCGCTTTAACGTCAGCACGCCGCAGCAATCTATCGCGCAGCTGTCGCAGTTCCTCAACGAACGGTGGAAAGGCGTACGGCCGATCGCCTGGGGCGATGCGTTGCGCGAGAGCGAATTTACCAGTTGGGTTTACCAGGGGTTATGCGGGCTTGAGGCCCAGGCCGACAAGGAGCAGGAGGCGGATGATGCGATTTGACGTAGTGGTGATTGGCGGTGGCCTGGCGGGCCTGAGCTGCGCCATTGCCGTGGCCGAACAGGGCAAACGCTGCGCGGTGGTCAGTTCCGGCCAGAGCGCGCTCTACTTCTCCTCCGGCTCGCTCGATCTGTTGGCGAGATTGCCGGACGGCACGCCGGTCGAGATGCCGCTGGCGGCGTTACCGCAGCTGGCGCAGCAGGCGCCGCAGCATCCGTATGCCCTGATCGGGCCCGGTCGGGTGGCGGCGCTGTCCGCCGCCGCACAGCGGCTGCTGGCGCGCTGCGGGTTGAACCTGCAGGGCGAGGGTACCAATAACCATCTGCGCATTACGCCGCTGGGCACGCGCCGCGCCACCTGGCTCAGCCCGCAGGCGATCCCGACGCTGCCGCTGACCGGCCAACTGCCGTGGCGGCGCATCGCGGTGATCGGCATCGAGGGGTTCCTCGACTTCCAGCCGCAGATGGCCGCCGACTCTCTGAGCCGGGAGCTCGGTATGCAGACGGACGTGGCCTATCTGCACATGCCGGCGTTGGACAGATTGCGCAATAACCCCAGCGAGTTCCGCGCGGTGAACATCGCCCGGGTGCTGGATTTGATGGAAAGCCTGCCGCCGATGGCCGAGGAGCTGCGGCGGCTGGCGGGCGAGGCCGACGCGCTCTTCCTGCCAGCCTGTCTGGGCCTGGAGGACGATACGTCGCTGGCGGTGCTGCAGGATGCGGTCGGCAAACCGATCCGGCTGCTGCCGACGCTGCCGCCTTCGGTGCCCGGCATGCGTTTGCATCAGGCGCTGCGGCGGCGTTTTCAAAAGCTGGGCGGCGTTTTCATGCCTGGCGACAGCGTGCTGCGCGCCGAGTGCGAAGCCGGCCGCGTCACCGGCCTATATACCCGCAACCACGGCGATATTCCGCTGCGGGCGCAGCAGGTGGTGCTGGCCAGCGGCAGCTTCTTCAGCAATGGGCTGGTGGCGGATTTTGACGGGGTACGCGAGCCGATCTTCGGGCTGGACGTGCACAGCCGCGCCGATCGCGCCGACTGGAGCCAGCGCGAGCTGTTTGCACCGCAGCCTTATCTGCAGTTTGGCGTGCGCACCGACGGCAGGCTGCGGGCGATGAAACAGGGAATGCCGTTCGACAATCTGTATGCCATCGGCGCGGTCGCCGGCGGCTACGATCCGCTGCAGCAGGGCTGCGGCGCCGGCGTGTCATTGATCGGTGCGCTGCACGTCGCGCAGCAGATCGCCGCGGAGGAGTGCGTATGAGCCTGCATCAGGACCACAGCTTTGAAAGCTGCATCAAATGTACCGTCTGTACCACCTACTGCCCGGTCGCCAAAGTGAACCCGCTCTATCCGGGGCCGAAACAGGCGGGGCCGGACGGCGAGCGGCTGCGGTTGAAAGACCCGGCGCTGTACGACGAAGCGCTGAAATACTGCACCAACTGCAAGCGTTGTGAAGTGGCCTGCCCGTCCGACGTCAAAATCGGCGACATCATTCAGCGCGCCCGCGCCGACTTCGCCCAGAGCAAGCCGACGCTGCGCGATGCCATCCTCAGCCACACCGACATCATGGGCTCGCTGTCGACGCCGTTCGCGCCGATCGTCAACGCCGCCACCGGGTTGAAACCGGTGCGCAAGCTGCTGGACAAGGCGCTGAAGATCGATCACCGTCGTGAGCTGCCGAAATATTCCTTCGGCACCTTCCGCCGCTGGTACCGGCAACAGGCGCAGGCGCAGCAGCGTTACGCCGAGCAGGTGGCATTCTTCCACGGTTGCTTCGTCAACTATAACCACCCGCAGCTGGGCAAGGATTTGGTCCGGGTGTTCAACGCGCTGGATATCGGCGTGCAGCTGCTGAAACGCGAGAAATGCTGCGGCGTGCCGCTGATCGCCAACGGGTTTATCGAGCAGGCTAAAAAGCAGGCCAGGGTCAATGCCGAATCGCTGCATGAAACGGTGCTGGAGCGCGGCATTCCGGTGGTGGCGACCTCATCGAGCTGCACCTTCACCCTGCGTGACGAATACCCTCATCTGCTGGACGTAGACACCACTGCGGTGCGCGATCGGGTGGAGCTGGCGACGCGCTATCTCTATCGCCTGATCAATCAGGGGCGCAGCCTACCGCTCAAGCGCACGCCGCTGCGGGTGGCTTATCACACGCCTTGCCATATGGAGAAGATGGGCTGGACCGCCTACACCCTTGAGCTGCTGCGGCAGATACCGGGGCTGGAGCTGGTGGTGCTGGATTCGCAGTGCTGCGGCATCGCCGGCACCTACGGGTTCAAATCGGAGAACTACGCCACGTCGCAAGGCATCGGCGCGCCGCTGTTCCGGCAGATAGAAGAGAGCGGGGTGGATCTGGTGGTGACCGACTGCGAAACCTGCAAATGGCAGATAGAAATGTCCACCAGCAAGCGCTGCGAACATCCGATCACCCTGCTGGCGCAGGCGCTGGTATAAAAACGAAAGGGCCGGCAAACCGGCCCTCTGTGGGATTACTGCTTCAGCTTCAGGGTGGAGATGATGCCTTCGGCTTCGGTCTGCGCCTGCTGCTGATTGTCCGCCGGCAGCGTCACCTGAATGGTCAGCATGTTGTTGTTCAGCGAGCCGATCAGGACGGAAGAATAAGCCTTTTCACCGCCGCTGGTGATGATACTGTCCAACTGACGCAGCGGCACGCCGTTGACGTCGAGCGCCTTGTTGGTGATCACCTGCAGGTTGGCGTCACGCGCGCGCTGGGTATTCTCCAGGCGTTTGGCCAGAGTCTCCAGGCTGTCGGCGGTCTTGTCGCCCAAGATGACGATCACCGCGCGCTGGCCGGTGCTGTCTGCGTAAACATGCATGTTGTTGGCCTGGTTGCCCAGCTTGCCGCTCTGATCCGCCATGCCGACCGGCAGGGTGAACGCCAGTTTACCGTCCAGCAGGCTTACCTGCTGCCCGGCCGGCGCGCTGGCCGCCGCGCCGTCTGGCGCTGCCTTGGTGTCTTTGGTGTTGCCGTCGCAGGCCGCGAGGCCAAGCGCCAGCAGGCTGATACCCATCAATTTCGCTACTTTACGCATCGGGCTTCCTTCTTCCTTTCCGGTAGGGATTCACTGTCGTATCGCAACCTATTCCAGGTTGAAATGCAAGGCAGATGTTGTCACAAGTTTTTTTCCAGTAATAGCCGATAATCAGCCACTTCGCCTTTCTTTTCCAGTTGAACAATCTGATAGTGGTGGGTGAGCAGCATCGTCAGCATGGCGCGGAACCGGTTACGGGTTTTGACCGTCAGTTGGCGATAGCCCTGCGCCCGAGCCCAGCGTTCCTGTTCGGCCAACAAGGCCTGCGCCACGCCGTGGCGACGGAATGCCGGCAGCACGCCACCCAGCCAGCTGTAAAACACCGTTTCCTGCCGTTGATAACCGAGTTTGAAACCGGCCGGCTGCCCGTCTATCTCGGCGATCAACAGGCTGGCGGGGGCGGTGCCGATGCGCTGCTGCAGATCGGCCAGGCTATGCAGGCCGCCGAATTCGGGGATGCGTTGATAAAGGCGGTGGATTTCTTCGAGCGTGGCGGTGCGGACGATTGGGGTCATGAGCGGCCTCCAAGGATAAGGCCGCCCAGAATAGCATGGCTCAGCTCGGCTGCAGGCTGCCGCTGCGCGCCGCGATGCGTTTGAGCAGCATGTTCAGCAACACGCCGTACATCGGCAAGAAGAACAGCAGGCAGATCATCACCTTGAAGCTGTAATCCACCAGCGCAATCTCCACCCAGTTGTTGGCCATGAAGGGATCGCTGCTCTTGTAGAAGGCGATGAAGAAGAACGCCAGCGTATCGCTGATGTTGCCGAGGAACATCGCCGCCGCCGGCGCCACCCACCAGGCGCTGCGTTGGCGCAGACGGTTAAAGACGTGTACGTCGAGGATCTGGCCGAGCACATAGGCCATAAAGCTGGCCACGGCGATGCGCGCCACGAACAGGTTAAAACTGCTCAGCGCCGCGAAGCCCTGCCATTCTCCCTGATAGGTGACGGTGGAGATCACATAAGAGATGAACAGCGCCGGCACCATCACCGCCAGGATAATACGTCGCGCCAGCGGCGCGCCGAAGATGCGCACGGTCAGATCGGTCGCCAGGAAGATAAACGGGAAGGTAAAGGCGCCCCAGGTGGTATGGAAGCCTAAAACGGTGATCGGCAGCTGCACCAGGTAGTTGCTGGAGGTAATGATGGCGATATGAAACAGCGAAAGCCAGACCAACGCCGTGAAGCGCTGCTGTGCGGTAAACGAATACATGTTGTAGCCTTTTTAGCAGTGGGGTGAGGGAACCCAGTGTGTCTTGTCAAAACAGCAAAAAACGCTGCGCGGCGGCATGATACGCGTTTGCGCAACCAATGCAATGGTTAAATTTAACGCAAACGTTAACGCATCTTGCGCAGAAAAACTACCGGCGTAAACTAGGCGCTAATGAGATGCGGCGAGCGTTCGCCGATCGTTTTGAACGAGAAAAATTGCATGACTGACTTATTTGCCCAGGCAGACCAGACGCTCGACGCGCTGGGGCTGCGTTGCCCAGAACCGGTGATGATGGTGCGTAAAACCGTGCGCCATATGGACAACGGCGAAACGCTGCTGATTATTGCCGACGATCCGGCTACCACCCGCGATATCCCGGGGTTCTGCCGCTTTATGGAGCATACGCTGGTGGCGCAGGAGACCGAGCAGGCGCCATACCGTTATCTGCTGCGTAAAGGCGTATAACGGCGGCGCGGCCGAGTTAAAAGTTCCTTCCCCCAAATGACAACGGGCGCGGTATGCCGCGCCCGTGTTTGTTTCCGAACTTAGCTGCGTTTTCTCAACAGCCGCAGCGCGTTGGCAGTGACCAGCGCGGTGGCGCCGGAGTCGGCCAGCACCGCCAGCCACAGCCCGGTTAACCCCAGCAGGCTGGTGATCAGGAAGACCCCTTTCAACCCCAGCGCGATGGTGATGTTTTGCCGGATATTGGCGTGGGTGGCGCGCGAGATGCGGATCATTTCCGCGACGCCCACCAGTCGGTTGTGGGTCAGGGCGGCGTCGGCGGTCTCCAGCGCCACGTCGGTGCCGCTGCCCATGGCGATGCCGATGTTGGAGGCCTTCATCGCCGGGGCGTCGTTGATGCCGTCGCCGATCATCGCCGTCGGGCGCAGTTCGCTCAGTTCGGTGACCGCGCTGACCTTATCTTCCGGCAACAGACCGGCACGATAGTCGAGGCCCAGCTCGCCGGCGATCGCCGCGGCGGCGCGCGGGTTATCCCCGGTCAGCATCACGCCGCGAATACCCAGCGCGTTCAGTTCGGCTATCGCCTGTTTGGCGTCGCTGCGTAGCGTATCACGCAGCGCCAGCAAGCCGATGGGCGCGCCGTCTTCCAGCACCACCACCGCCGTTTTACCGGCGTTTTCCAGCTTGTCTACCTGGCTCTGCCATTGTGTGGCGAGCAGGCCCGGCGCCAGCTTGCCCGGCGCACTGATCAGCACGGTCTTGCCGTCCACGATCCCTTCCACACCGACGCCGGCCAGCGCGCGGCGCGCCTGCGCCAGCGGCAGCTCAGCCCCGCTTGCGGCGGCGCGGTTGATGATCGCTTGCGCCAGCGGGTGATGTGAACCGGCCTCTACCGCGGCGGCAAGCTGCAACAGCCGTTGTTCGGTCAGCGCGCCGATGGGCAGCACGTCGGTGACCGTCGGCTTGCCTTCGGTCAGGGTGCCGGTTTTATCGAAGGCGATGGTTTGAATCTGGCCCAGTTGCTCCAGCGCCGCGCCGCCTTTAATCAGCGCGCCGCGCCGCGTGGCGGCCGCCAGCCCGGATGTGATGGCCGCCGGCGTCGAGATCACCAGCGCGCATGGACAGCCGATCAGCAGCAGCGTCAGGCCGCGATAGATCCAGGTCTCCCACGGCTGCGAGAACAGCAGTGGCGGTACCAGGATCACCGCGACGGCCAGCAGCATAATGGCCGGGGTGTAATAGCGGCTGAAGCGATCGAGGAAGCGTTCGATCGGCGCGCGGCGTTCTTCGGCCTCTTCAATAAGCTGCAAAATGCGGTCGATGGCATTTTTGCCGGGCTCGGAAATCACCTTCATCTGTGCCGCCTGATCGACGGACAGGCTGCCGGCGGCCACTTTTTCCCCTTGTTGACGCTCGACCGGCACCGATTCGCCGGTCAGGGCGCTTTCGTCAAAGCTGGCGAACGGATTGAGCAGCTCGGCGTCGGCCGGCAGGCGCCCGCCGGGCGCGATTTCAATCACATCGCCAGGGCGCAGGCTGGCGACCGGCACGCGTTTGCGTTCCGTGCCTTGCAGCAGCAGCGCATCTTCCGGCACCAGCTCCATCAGCGCCTTCACCCCGCGCCGCGCACGGTTGGCGGCGTAGGATTCCAGCAGCTCGCCGACCATAAACAGCAGCAGCACCATCGCCGCCTCGGCGGTGGCGCCAATAAACAGCGCGCCGATGGCCGCCACGCTCATCAGCGTTTCGATGGCGAACGGCGTGCCGGAACGAATCAGACGCAGCGCCTTGGCGGCGACTGGCGCCAATCCGACCAGCGTGGTGGCGATAAAGGCGATGCGGCCCAGCTCCGGGTTAACCCGATCCAGCACCCAACTGACGACCATCAGGGTGGTCAACAGCAGCAGCGGTGCGAATTCGCCGAAGCGTGAGGTTTTCGGCGCGGCGGCTTTGGCGGTCTGAGTGCCGAGCAGGGTAAAGCCGGCCTGGGCGACCGCGTCCTGGATCCGCAGGCTGATGTCGGACTGCGCGTCGACCACCAGTTTTTCAGTGGCGAACAATACGCGTGCGCTGTCAACGCCGGGGAGCGCGGTGACGGCATTTTCGATTTTCTTGGCGCAGCTGGGGCAGTCCATACCGGTGACTTTCCAGCTGAAACGTTGGCTGCCGGAAGGGGGAGCGGCGGCCAGCCTGTCGCTTTCCTCGTCCGGATCGTCGGGCGCGGTGGCGCAGCAGCCGCTATCGCCATGATCGTGATGATGGTGGGCGTGTTCGGCCTGTACGGCTGCGCTTTTCGGCTCACTGCTGCAGCCATGCTGCGTTTTGCTGTGGCTGTGGTTGCAGCCGCACCCGCCTTCGGCGTGGTGATGTTCCTGATGATTATGGTTTTGCTGATTGTGCATAACGTCCCCCTTCGGGCTGTTAAACGGGTTTGCTCAGCTGACTCTACACCCTGGAGTCCACTCCAGAGTCAAGCGCCGGATGAGAATTATTGCTAACGGCGTTCGGGCGTAGAAAAGGGGGGATTCATTCAATAATGAATAATGCGAATTTAAATATATCGGCTTTTCTTATCCCCTATTTGGGCGAAAAGGCTCGCTACCGTTAGTTTAAATAAGAAAATAATATTCCTATAGAAACTAAAAAATCGCCCGACCTAATAATAAAGAGTTATTAATCTATAACGCTTTAGCAAAATTTACCTTTTCCCCTAAGTAAAGCCAGCATGATTCGCTTGAGTCTGCAGGCCGCGTTGCTATTGAAGTTTGGTGCCAACTTATCCTCATCAAGTTTCGTTTGCTTTGTAAAGAAGCCTAAAAAGCAGCATAACAAACTTTCGTTGCGATAATAAATGGTTGATTATTTTATGTGCAGTTTTACGGTCCTGCCTATAATTGGAATCGATTACCATTTTTAATGGTGATCTTATTTGCTGATATATATGCATTAATTCTACCTAACACACTGCCGGTAACGGCGCATAAGCCCCTTCCAGCAAGCTTGAGGTTCATTAACCGTGGCTTACGGGGAGGTTATGTCTATCTGTCTGATTGATATCAATCAGGTAATGAGTGGAATCGAACCAATGCAATCTACTAAAAAGGCAATTGAAATTACTGAATCCAGCCTCGCGGCCGCGACAACCGGTTACGATGCTGTAGACGACCTGCTGCATTATCATGAGCGGGGTAACGGGATTCAGATTAATGGCAAGGATTCATTTTCTAACGAGCAAGCTGGGCTGTTTATTACCCGCGAGAACCAAACCTGGAACGGTTACAAGGTATTTGGCCAGCCGATCAAATTAACCTTCTCCTTCCCGGATTATAAGTTCTCTTCCACTAACGTCGCCGGCGACACCGGGCTGAGCAAGTTCAGCGCGGAACAGCAGCAGCAGGCTAAGCTGTCGCTGCAGTCCTGGGCCGACGTCGCCAATATCACCTTCACCGAAGTGGCGGCCGGACAAAAGGCCAATATCACCTTCGGCAACTACAGCCAGGATCGCCCCGGCCACTATGATTACGGCACCCAGGCCTACGCCTTCCTGCCGAACACCATTTGGCAGGGCCAGGATCTGGGGGGCCAGACCTGGTACAACGTCAATCAGTCCAACGTCAAGCATCCGGCGACCGAAGACTACGGCCGCCAGACGTTCACCCATGAAATTGGCCATGCACTGGGTCTGAGCCATCCGGGCGATTACAACGCCGGTGAAGGCAACCCGACCTACCGCGACGTCACTTACGCGGAAGATACTCGTCAGTTCAGCCTGATGAGCTACTGGAGTGAAACCAATACCGGTGGCGACAACGGCGGTCATTACGCCGCGGCTCCGCTGCTGGATGACATTGCCGCCATTCAGCACCTGTATGGCGCCAACCTGTCGACCCGCACCGGCGACACCGTGTACGGCTTTAACTCCAACACTGGTCGTGACTTCCTCAGCACCACCAGCAACTCGCAAAAAGTGATCTTTGCGGCCTGGGATGCGGGCGGCAACGATACCTTCGACTTCTCCGGTTACACCGCTAACCAACGCATCAACCTGAACGAGAAGTCGTTCTCCGACGTGGGCGGCCTGAAGGGCAACGTGTCGATCGCCGCCGGTGTGACCATTGAGAACGCCATTGGCGGTTCCGGCAACGACGTGATCGTCGGCAACGCGGCCAATAACGTGCTGAAAGGCGGCGCGGGTAACGACGTACTGTTCGGCGGCGGCGGGGCGGATGAGCTGTGGGGCGGTGCCGGTAAAGACATCTTCGTGTTCTCTGCCGCCAGCGATTCCGCACCGGGCGCTTCAGACTGGATCCGCGACTTCCAGAAAGGGATCGACAAGATTGATCTGTCGTTCTTCAACAAAGAGGCGCAGAGCAGCGACTTCATTCACTTCGTCGATCACTTCAGCGGCGCGGCCGGTGAAGCGCTGCTCAGCTATAACGCTTCCAACAACGTGACCGATTTGTCGGTGAACATCGGGGGTCATCAGGCGCCGGACTTCCTGGTGAAAATCGTCGGTCAGGTAGACGTCGCCACTGACTTTATCGTGTAACGCAGCAACGGAGCGCCCGGCGCAGTCTCGGCCGGGCGTGATGTGGGAGCCGGTATGAAAGGTACTTTAACGCGCGCCGCCCTGGCGGCGGGAGGCATGATGGTGACGAGTGCGGTGATGGCCGGCAGTCTGGCGCTGCCGACCGCGCAGTCGCTGGCGGGGCAATGGCAGGTAGCCGACAGCGAAAGGCAATGCCAAATCGAGTTTCTGGCCAATGAACAAAGCGAGACCAACGGCTACCAGCTGGTGGATCGGCAGCGTTGTCTGCAAAGCGTATTTGCGGCCGAGGTGGTGGGCTGGCGCCCGGCGCCGGACGGCATCGCCCTGCTGCAGGCGGATGGCAGCACGCTGGCGTTCTTCTCGCGCGACGGCGATCTGTACCGCAATCAGCTGGGTGCGGGTGATGCCCTGACGTTGAAAGCGCTGGCTTGATGAAGAAACTGGTTCGGCGCGCCGAACCCGCGGCAGGTCTCTACAGGTAGAGCGAACGCACGATCAGGAAGTGGCCGGAAAAGTAACAGAAAGCCACGATGGCGTCCGCCGCGCGGAAGGTGAAGCGGTAACGGTTGAGCAGCCAAACCACGTTGGCCAGCAGCAGCAGCGAGGTGCCGGCCAGCAGCGAGAAGCCGAAATCGGTGCTGCGCAGGAAATATTGCTCGCCTGCCAGCCAGACCATCAGCAGCGTCATCGCCACGTAGGTGACGATTGGCCAGCGCATCTCTTCCAGCCGGGTCCAAAGGGTGGCTAGCAGCAATGCACCGATCGCCAGCAGCGCCAGCGGCAGCGGCCAGAACAGACTGAACGTCATCTGGCTGGCGAAACTCAGGGTGTACAGCAAGTGGGACAGGAAAAAGGCGCCGATGGCGTACAGCACCCGCTCGCGCGGCAACAGAAGCAGCGCATCGCCGATCAGCGTTGCCAGCAGGCCGAGTACGATCAGATAACCCGCCGCGCTGAGCACCGGCGCCTGCCAGGCAAGCAGCAACAGCAGCAACAGCGTGACGGGTTTGAACACCCAACGCTGCCAGCGCGGCCCGCGGTAAGAGGCGTCGACGAACAGCCAACCGGAAAAGAATACGGCAAGGAACGGCCAACTCATTGATGTCATCCTTATGTAGGAGGGAGCCGCAACCACCGGCTCCAAACTGTCACCCATGTCACTTCTTATTTCAGTGTAGGTAGCCTGCCGACGATCGACAATGCTTTCTTGAGAATGCTATGTTTACGCCGATTTGGCCGTGAAGGAAATGGGAAACCGATGAGTAAGCCACCGTTATTTTTTGTCGCCGTCATTGCGTTGATCGCCGTGCTGGCCACGCAACGCTACTTCAAACAGCGCCAGCAGGAGACGGAAAACGATCGTGCGCCGATGCGCAGTCTGCAGGTGACGGTGAGCGACAAGCGGAGCTTCCCGGTCGCCAAGACCCGTGCGCCGCAGCGCGAGCCGTTGGTCAACGAGCCGATGTATTACGAGGTGGTGTTCAGCCCGAACCAGGGCGGTGAAGACATTACGCTGCGGCTGAAGCAATGGCAGTACAACCCGATAGAAAAAGGCGCGCACGGCACGTTAAACATGCAGGGCACGCGGTTCGTCTCGTTCACCGTTCAGCCGTAGCGGTCACTTTTTCTTGATGGGCGGCTGTTTCTTTTGCCAGGCCAGCAGCTCAAACACGCCAAAGATAAAGATCTTGGCCTCTTGCCAGTAGCTGATCGGCTGATCCTTCGGCTGGGTGGATTTCAACAGCACCAGCTGCAGGCCATGCATCACCACCATAAAAAACAGCGCCACGTCGATGAAATACTTCAGCGGCTTGGGAAACGGATGGAACAGGTTAGAGAGCAGGAAGCCCCATACGCACAGCATCAGCAAGCGGCCCAGATTAATCAGCATGGTCGGTTTTCTCTTTCGAACGAAGATAAAGGCGATAAGCCACCTGACCGGCGACCTTCTCCCGGTGCAACTGCCAGCTGGCAGGCACGTCCGCCGCGGCGCTTTCCGCCTCGGCTTCTACATAGATCCACGCCTCGTCGGCCAGCCAGCCACGCTGCTCCAGCAACAAGACGGTCTCCGCCAGCAGGCCTTTGCGAAACGGCGGATCGAGGAACACCACGTCAAACGGTTGACCGTCGCCCGCCAGCCAGCTCAACGCGTTGGTGTTGATAACCACCCCTTTGCCCTGCAGCAGCGCCAGATTTTTTTCCAGTTGCTGAGCCACCGGCCGTTCGAATTCCAGCAGCGTGGCGCTGCCGGCATAGCGCGACAGCGCTTCCAGCCCTAATGCGCCACTGCCGGCGAAGCAGTCCAGGCAGCGCGCGCCCTGAATCACCGGCGCCAGCCAGTTGAACAGGGTTTCACGCACCCGATCGGTGGTGGGGCGCAGCCCCGGGCTGTTTGGCACCGGGAGTTTGCGGCCGCGCCATTGGCCGCCGATGATGCGGATCTGTCCGGCTGCGGCCTGGGGCGGTTTTTTGGCCGCCGCCCGTGGCGAGAGTCTTGTCATAAGCGTTGTTTGATTTCTTTTGCGGCGCGGGGCCGCAGAGGTTAACGAAAAGTTGTCCCTATTCTACCGGTGACGGGCGTCGGGGGGAACGGTAAAACTTTGTTGTCTGATTTCACACCGGAAAGCATGCCGGATGCGTGTTGCTGCGCGAGGGAAAGTGATAGACTCGGCGGATTATTGTCAGCATATATCCTTCAGGTATGTAGGGTAAGCGAGCCTTCGGTACGGAGTAGAGTCATAACATGGCAAAAGATAAGAAACGTGGGTTTTTCTCCTGGCTGGGCTTTGGCCAGAAGGAAAAGGAAGAAGAGCAACAGCAACCTGAGCAGCCGGTAGAGCAGGCGGAACCTCAGGCCGCGGAGACGCCGGCTGAATCGGCCGCCGTCAAGCTGGATGACAAGCTCCCCGCCCAGGAATCTGAACCTGCCGCCTCCGTCGACACCCCGGGGGAGTGGGATAACGGTCAGGCCGGCGAGCAAATCGCGGAAAACCTGCCGGCGGCGGCTGAACATCCGGCGGCGCCGCAAGCGTTGGCTGAAGAGATCGTCAGCGTCACCGAGCAAGTGGTGGCGCAGCAGCAACCGGTGGTTGAACCTGAGCCGGTCGTCGAACCTGAGCCGGTCGTCGAGCCTGAGCCGGTCGTCGAACCTGAGCCGGTGGTTGAGCCTGAGCCGGTGGTTGAGTCCGAGCCGGTCGTCGAACCTGAGCCGGTGGTCGAGCCTGAGCCGGTGGTTGAACCCGAGCCGGTGGTCGAACCTGAGCCGGTCGTTGAACCCGAGCCAGTGGTTGAGCCCGAGCCGGTGGTTGAACCCGAGCCAATCGTCGAACCTGAGCCGGTCGTTGAACCCGAGCCAATCGTCGAACCTGAACCGGAGCCGGAAGAAGCGCCGCTTGAACCTGTGGTGCCGGCCGCTGCGCAAGAGCAGGAACGCCCGACCAAAGAAGGCTTCTTCGCTCGCCTGAAACGCAGCCTGCTGAAGACCAAGCAAAACCTCGGTTCCGGCTTTATGGGGCTGTTCCGCGGTAAAAAGATCGACGACGACCTGTTCGACGAGCTGGAAGAACAGCTACTGATCGCCGACGTCGGCGTGGAGACCACGCGCAAGATCATCACCTCCCTGACTCAGCACGCCAGCCGCAAGCAGCTGAAAGACGCTGAAGCGCTGTACGGCAAGCTGAAGGAGGAAATGTCCGAAATTCTGGCCAAGGTCGATCAGCCGCTGGATGTGAGCGGGAAAACCCCGTATGTCATCCTGATGGTCGGCGTGAACGGCGTGGGTAAAACCACCACCATCGGCAAGCTGGCGCGTCAGTTCCAGGCGGAAGGCAAGTCGGTGATGCTGGCGGCGGGGGACACCTTCCGCGCCGCGGCGGTGGAACAGCTGCAGGTGTGGGGCGAACGCAACCGCATTCCGGTGGTGGCGCAGCATACCGGCGCGGATTCCGCTTCGGTGATCTTCGATGCGGTGCAGGCCGCCAAGGCGCGCGGTATCGATGTGTTGATCGCCGATACCGCCGGCCGTCTGCAGAACAAATCGCACCTGATGGAAGAGCTGAAGAAGATCGTCCGCGTCATGAAAAAACTGGACGACCAGGCCCCCCATGAGGTTATGCTGACGCTCGATGCCAGCACCGGCCAGAATGCCGTCAGTCAGGCGAAATTATTTAATGAGGCCGTGGGCTTAACCGGCATCACGCTGACTAAACTGGACGGTACCGCCAAGGGCGGGGTGATCTTCGCCATCGCCGATCAGTTCGGTATCCCGATCCGCTATATCGGCGTCGGGGAAGGCATCGAAGATTTGCGGCCGTTTAAGGCTGACGATTTTATTGAGGCACTTTTTGCCCGAGAGGATTAATACGGATGATTCGCTTTGAACAGGTCAGTAAAGCTTATCTGGGCGGACGGCAAGCGCTGCAGGGGGTTGATTTCCATCTGCGCCCGGCGGAGATGGCGTTTCTGACCGGCCATTCCGGCGCGGGGAAAAGTACCCTGCTGAAACTGATTTGCGGTATCGAACGGCCCAGCGCCGGCCACATCTGGTTTGGCGGCCACGACATCAGCCGTTTGAAAAACCGCGAGGTGCCGTTCCTGCGCCGGCAGATCGGCATGATCTTCCAGGATCACCACCTGCTGCTGGATCGCACGGTGTATGACAACGTGGCGATGCCGCTGATCATCGCCGGCGCCAGCACCGAAGATATCCGCCGCCGCGTTTCCGCCGCGCTGGACAAGGTCGGTTTGCTGGATAAAGCGAAAAACTTCCCGATTCAGCTGTCCGGCGGTGAGCAGCAGCGTGTGGGCATCGCCCGTGCGGTGGTGAACAAGCCGGCGGTGCTGCTGGCGGATGAACCGACCGGTAACCTGGATGACGCGCTGTCGGAAGGCATTTTGCGCCTGTTTGAAGAATTCAACCGCGTCGGCGTGACCGTACTGATGGCGACGCACGACACCGGGCTTATCGCCCGCCGCAATTACCGCATCCTGACGCTGAGCCAGGGCCGCATGCAAGGGGGCGCTCACCATGGCCAATAACGCAAAAACCGCCAAGAGCAAGGCGCTGCGCGGCGGCTGGCGCGAACAGTGGCGTTACGCCTGGATGAACGCCATCAAAGACATGCTGCGTCAGCCGTTGGCGACGCTGCTGACGGTGATGGTGATCGCCATTTCCCTGACGCTGCCGAGCGTGTGCTACATCGTGTGGAAAAACGTCAGCACCGCGGCCAGCCAGTGGTATCCGACGCCGCAGCTGACCGTCTATCTGGATAAATCGCTCGATGACGACGCGGCGCTGAAAGTGCTCGACGCCATCAAGGCGGAAGCCGGCGTGGAGAAGGTGAACTACCTGTCGCGTGAAGAAGCGCGCGGCGAGTTCCGCAACTGGTCGGGCTTTGGCGGCGCGCTGGACATGCTGGAAGAGAACCCGCTGCCGGCGGTGGCGATCGTCACGCCGAAGCTGAGCTTCCAGAGTTCGGATACCCTCAACACCCTGCGCGATCGCGTAGCGGCGGTGCAGGGCGTGGAAGAAGTGCGTATGGATGACAGCTGGTTTGCCCGCCTGGCGGCGCTGACCGGGCTGGCGGGTCAGATTGCGGCGATCATCGGCGTGCTGATGATCGTGGCGGTGTTCCTGGTGATCGGCAACAGCGTGCGTCTGAGCATCTTCAGCCGCCGCGACACCATCAACGTGATGAAGCTGATCGGCGCCACCGACGGTTTTATCCTGCGGCCGTTCCTCAACGGCGGGGCGATGCTGGGCTTTGCCGGCGCGCTGCTGTCGCTGGTGCTGTCCGGCGCGCTGGTGTGGCAGCTGGAGTCGGTGGTCGCCGGGGTAGCCAAGGTATTCGGCACCACCTTCACCCTGCACGGGCTGGGCTGGGATGAGGCGCTGCTGCTGCTGATCATCTCCGCGATGATCGGCTGGATCGCCGCC
The DNA here is from genome assembly GCF_008011855.1 of Serratia bockelmannii. Classification (GTDB taxonomy): domain Bacteria; phylum Pseudomonadota; class Gammaproteobacteria; order Enterobacterales; family Enterobacteriaceae; genus Serratia; species Serratia bockelmannii. The sequence goes on along the minus strand of NZ_VOUX01000008.1, from coordinate 47,494 downwards.
TGGCTGGCGACGGTGCAACATTTACGCCGATTTACACCACAGTAAGATTTTTTTGGTATACTCTTCTCCTGCTGCTTTTGATCGCGTTGCGGGAGAAGAGTGACCTCAAGCGAAGTCAGCACCATCCCTCTCTTCTTAGCGCACAAATTCCCTATCGGCCTGCACCTTCGTCACGTATTGTCAGCGACAATGCTTGCAAAAAAGGGGTGAACTTCTGGGGCGGAATACGGTCAAAAATTGCAGCAAATGTTAAGGTGCCCGGCGTGTGGAACCGCTTTTGCTTCAGCAACTGCCGTAGAATCAATCATTTCCCCGCTGTAATAATCACCTGCATGATTTTGTATTCTCATAGAGAGGGTTTGAATGACCAAAGAAATGCAAACTTTAGCCTTAGTACCCCAAGGTAGCTTGGAAGCCTATATCCGGGCAGCCAACGCCTATCCGATGCTGACGGCAGAGGAAGAGCGGGAGCTGGCTGAACGGCTGCATTATCAGGGCGATCTGGATGCCGCTAAGCAGCTCATCCTGTCTCACCTGCGCTTTGTCGCTCATATTGCCCGCAACTATTCAGGCTATGGTCTGCCGCAGGCGGATCTGATTCAGGAAGGCAATATCGGCCTGATGAAAGCCGTTCGCCGCTTCAACCCTGAAGTCGGCGTGCGTCTGGTTTCCTTTGCGGTGCATTGGATTAAGGCGGAAATCCACGAGTACGTATTGCGCAACTGGCGCATCGTGAAAGTGGCGACCACCAAAGCGCAGCGCAAGCTGTTCTTTAACCTGCGCAAAACCAAACAGCGTTTGGGCTGGTTCAACCAGGACGAAGTGGAACTGGTGGCCCGCGAGCTGGGCGTAACCAGCAAAGACGTGCGCGAGATGGAATCTCGCATGGCGGCGCAGGACATGACGTTCGATCCGACTCCGGACGACGAGGCCCGCGATGGCCAGTCGATGGCGCCGGTGCTGTACCTGCAGGACAAAAGCTCGGACTTCGCCGAAGGCATCGAGGAAGATAACTGGGAAAGCAACGCCGCAGACAAACTGGCTTATGCGCTGGAAGGTCTGGACGAGCGCAGCCAGCATATCATCCGCGCCCGTTGGCTGGATGATGACAACAAATCGACGCTGCAGGAGCTGGCCGATCAGTACGGCGTTTCCGCCGAACGCGTGCGTCAGCTGGAAAAGAACGCCATGAAGAAACTCAAAATGGCGATCGAAGCCTGAGTCGATGCGAGATTCGATAAAAAAAGCCCGGCTTGCCGGGCTTTTTAGTGCCTGAAATTCGGCGTTATGGCGCCACGGCGGTGAAGTCCGGCGCCGGGCAGTCGTAGCCGAATTTCGCCGCCCACGGATAACGGGTGCCGGTGTTGATATAGCGCTGATAAAGCGCACGGCCGGTTTTGGCATCACGCTTGATAACCCAGCTGGCAGCGTTACACAACACGGCGGCATAGGCCTGGCTCTTCGGCGGCAGCAGATCGGCCGCCTGTTGCGCCAGCCCCACCGCCTGCCAGCGATAGTGCAGGAAACGGTTGTCTTCCTCCGGTAGCGCCGCCTTGGCGCGCGCCGCTTCTGCGCTGTCGATCCAGCTTTTATGCTTTAGCTCGCGAGTATCGAACGCATCCCCCAGATAGGAATAGCCGGCGCCATAGATGGCGTAATCCGGCGTCATCTCATACCCGGTAAACTCCAGCCCCTGGGCGCGCAGCAGGTTGGCGGCGCGATAGTAAGCCTGCGCGCGCGTCAGCGGCGCGGCGGATTTGTCCTTGGCGGCCTTCAGTTCGTCGGCGAACTGCTGCGCCGCTTGCCGGTAGTTGGGGATATCGAAGTAGGCCAGCGCTTCCGGCGCTCGTCCGACGCGCATCAGCCGCCGCGCCAGCAGTTCGCGCAGCTGCACTTCCGGCGTGATCTGCTGGCCGCCGTAGTCGTCCGGATTAACCGGCTTGAGCGGCGTCGTCGGCGCCGGGGCGTGCTTATCGACAAAACCTTTCAACTCATCGACGGTCAGCACCCGTTCCGCCACGTCGGCCACGTCGGCCCAGTAGAGCGCTTTGCCGCGATACAGCAGGTCCATCGCCTGCAGATAGTCGCCGCGGTTCAGCGCCAGGATGGCCTGTTCGCCGGCCACCCGGCACTCGGGCACGATGGTTTCTGCGACGAAGTCGGCGTTGCGTTGTTCACCCCAGCTTTCGTCGGCGGGGAACGCGCTTGCCGCCTTGGCGTAGGCGGCAGTGGCGGCTTTCACGTCGCCGTCGCGCAGCGCCATTTTGGCGCGCAGCCACCACGCCAGGCCGCTGTCGCCGGCGTTTTTCAGCAGGCTCGCCGCCATCGGGTACTGCCCCGAACGGTAAGCCAACGCCGCCAGCCGATCGCTGCCGGCGAAGCCGCTTTTCACTGAGCCGTCCAGCAGCGTCAGGATCTGGCTGATGATCTGGGCGGAGCGGCCGTTGCCGTCGGTATCCGCCATTTGCAGGTTGCCGCTGCGCGCGAACAGCTCAATGGTCACCAACTGCTGGATCAACGGATCGCCGATAATCTGTTTCAGCGTGTCCAAATGGTCGGGGTTGACCAGGAGGCTGGAGACGTACTGCAGCGACTGCCCGCCGCTCGGATCGCCCTGCGCCGCCTGTTGCGCATAGAGGTGGGCGGCGGGGGCGACGTCACCCAGCCACAGGTGGATGCGCGCCTGCTGACCAAGGCTGCTCAATGCCAACTGTTCGGGATCGGCGGCGCCGCTTTTCACCCGGTCGATCACCTGCTGGAATGCCGTCAGCGCCTGTTCAAGTTCGGCTTTAGGCGGATGCTCGGCGGCGGGAACCGCTTCACCGGATTCATTCACCGGTGTACCGTGGTCAGCCATCAGGACGCGGCCAAGCGAATACTGCGCCCGCAGTCCCCAGTCGCCCTGCTCGGCGGCCGGTAGCTTCAGCACCTGCTGGAAATAGTCTGTGGCGCGCGGATCGTGGCTGGCGAAAGCGACGGCGCCCAGTTGATAGAGACGCGCGGCGTTGGACAACCCCTGCGCATTGACGGCGTCAGCCTCTTCCACCGTTTTGGCTGCGCGCATTTTACCGATCGCGATCGTTTCCGGCGATTGCGGCATCGGTTTCGGCGGCATCGGCGGCGGCGGGGCTTGCCAGTGCGGCAACTGTTTATCCATCGGCACCAGCCGGCCGGCTTCGAAGGCGAAATTGCCCTCCGGCATATACAGCAGGGTGCCGTTGCGGTCGATCAGCAGCCGGTTAGGAAAATCCGGGCCGCAGGCATAGCCGTTCAGCGGCAGCGCCAGCGCGGCGCCGATCAGCATGGCCAGCGGAAGAAGGCGGCGGGTGTTCCGTGCCGCGCGCGAATCAAGGTGTGACAAGGGTGCCTCCTGGCGTCAGTTGTTGGCAGCGCAGCCAGCCCAACGGCCGGGATTGCCCGGCGCGCAGTTGGTCGCTGCTGATGCGAATAAAGCGTTGCTGTTGCGGTGCGGATTCCAGCCGGTAGTGGCCGACCGCGTCCGCCGCCAGGCAGTCGTCGGCGCGGATGACCACCTCTTGCGGCAGCGGGGCATCTACCGGCCCGTTGTTATGAATTATCAGGTCATACAGCCCGTTTTGCTGTGGCTGAGGCCTAAATTTTACCTGCCAGTCGACGTTCAGCGGCCGGCGCTCGATCACCGCTCGCAGCGTGGCGAGCGACCAGGCGCGCCGATCGTCCGCCAGCGGCAAGCGGAACCAGATAATGCCGCGCAGCCGGGGCGGCGTTTGCTGCGCCAGCGTTTGCAGAAAATCGGCGATCTGCTGCGGCGCGACCGTCAGCTCACGGCCGTTGCCCGCCACGCGCAGCGAGGATTCGCTCTCCACCTGCGCGCCCTGCGCATCAAACCCCAGCAGCGCCATGCCATAAGCCGGCAGCGCGACGCGAAACGGCTTCGGTGTGACGGCAGCGTACTGCCGCACCCAGCGCAGCGCCAGCGGGCCGTCAAACAGCCCCTGCTGCGGCGAGAGCACCGCGTGCACCTGCAGGACGGAACTGTCGGCCTGTTGCAGTACGCCGGGCAGGTTGGATGAGCCGATCCAGGCCGGCAGGGCGGTGATGCCGAGTTGCAAAGCGGCGGGCAGCCGTTGGCGCAGCCGCTGCAGAAAGCGTTGGTAGTCCGGCAGGCGGGCGGTGGCGGCATCATGATCGATCTCGATGCCGGTGACGGGCAGCCCGGCCGCCTGCCAGCGCTGGGTGAGCGCCAGCAGGCGCTGGATAATGGCCTCTTGATCCAGCTGCGGCAGTTGGCCGTCGAGGCGGGCTACCAGCCAGAGTGGGCGGCCGTCCTGCTTCAGCAGGCTGAGATCGGCCGGGATTTCCCGCCAGCCTTCACGCGGATGCACCTGCAACGCCAGCACCCGCAGCTTGGCGAACAGATCGCGGCTGCTCGCCAGCGCATCGGCGTGCTGCGGCGTCCAAACCCGCTGCCAGACATAAACCTGCTGATCCCAGCCTGAGGCCTGGCGCAGCGCCTGCTGGCGCCCGGCGAACCAGGCCGCCAACCCCAGCGCAATCAAAACCAGCGCCGCCAGCCGGCGCTTCATTTTTGCCAGAGATCGCCTTGCGGTGCGAAGCCGCAGGCGCGCATGAAGTTATCGACTTCCCCACGTTCACGCGGCGCCAGGCCGGCGGTCGACAGCTGCCACTGGGCGACCTGCGGCAGCTGACGCTGTGCATCCTGCACCAGATAAAGACCGACGCCGCGGCGGCGCGTCACTTCTCGTACCAGCAGATCCTGCAGCTCGGCGCGGTCGTCCTGCAGCGCAATTTTCACCGCACCCAGCAGACGCTCGTTGAAGCGGGCGGCAAACAGCGCCTTGCCGTCGCTCAGCCAGCCTTGCCACTGTTCCGGCTGCTGGTGCGGCCAAATTTTACCGAGGTCGATAAGGTCTTGCGGGGACAGCGCGGTTAGGCGCTCGATGGTCAGTTTCATGCAGAATTTCCGCGCAGCTAAATGATGTCGACAGTGTAATAGATCTTGTGCAGAGCGTTGTGTAAGTTTTTCTGTACGATTACTGTGCAATATGTTTTTTGCACGGGGCATTTTCCGAGTAAATAGTTAGTAAACGGATTGTTAACCAGCACAACGCACTACGCCTAAAGGTAAAGAGCGCAGATTTAATTCGAATTTTATCCTGTTTACACCGCTTGTTTCTGCCAGATGAAGTTGATTTGCAGAAGAAAATTCCTGTTTAATGGCATGAAAAATAAAGTCTTATTAGAAAATAATGCCGACAAAACGCCTAAATCATTATTACTTATAACAAAAGCGGTCAATAACGATCGGGCGCAGGCAAACACAACAGGTACGTTCACAACGACAGATGGGGATTTGCGGATGAAATTAACAACAGGTAAGGCACTGCTGGCGGGTTGTATTGCGATGGCCATGAGCCAGGCGGCCATGGCGAAAGACATCAAGGTGGCGATCGTCGGGGCAATGTCCGGCCCGGTCGCGCAGTATGGCGACATGGAGTTTACCGGCGCGCGCCAGGCGATTGCCGACATTAACGCCAAGGGCGGCATCAAGGGCGACAAGCTGGTCGGCGTGGAATACGACGACGCCTGCGACCCGAAACAGGCAGTTGCGGTCGCCAACAAGGTGATCAACGACGGCATTCGCTACGTGATCGGCCACCTGTGCTCCTCATCCACCCAGCCGGCGTCCGATATCTATGAAGACGAAGGCGTGATCATGATTACCCCGGCGGCCACCAACGCGGATCTGACTACCCGTGGCTACAAGATGATCCTGCGCACCACCGGCCTGGATTCGGATCAGGGCCCGACCGCCGCCAAATACATCCTCAGCGACATCAAGCCGAAGCGCATCGCCGTGGTGCACGACAAGCAGCAATACGGCGAAGGCCTGGCGCGCTCGGTGCGCGACAGCCTGAAAAAACAGGGCACCGAAGTGGCGATGTTCGAAGGCATCACCGCCGGCGACAAAGACTTCTCCACCCTGGTGGCGCGCCTGAAGAAAGAAAATATCGACTTCGTGTACTTCGGCGGTTACTACCCGGAAATGGGGCAGATCCTGCGTCAGGCCAAGCAGGCCGGGTTGACCACTCGCTTCATGGGGCCGGAAGGCGTGGGCAACTCCTCGCTGTCCAACATCGCCGGCGCCGCCTCGGAAGGCATGCTGGTGACGCTGCCGAAACGCTACGATCAGGTGCCTGCCAACCAGCCGATCGTCGATGCGCTGAAAGCCAAGAAGCTGGATCCGACTGGCCCGTTCGTCTGGACCACCTATGCTGCGCTGCAGTCGCTGACCACCGGCATGGAGCGCAGCGGCAGCCAGGAGCCGGCGGACATCGTCAAGGATCTGAAAACCGGCAAGCCGGTGGAGACCGTGATGGGGCCGCTGACCTGGGATGACAAGGGCGATCTGAAAGGCTTCGAGTTCGGCGTGTTCGAATGGCATGCCAACGGCACGTCCACACCGATCAAATAAGCCATAATGATTAGGGTGGGGCGCAGCCCGCTGCGCCCGGCGGGTCGGCTTGCCGGCCCCGTCTCCCTTTACCCGCCGGTTCTCCGCCGGCGGGTTTCGCAGCCAAGGGTTCAGAGTATGTCAGAGCAACTCCTCTATTTTCTGCAGCAGATGTTCAACGGCTTAACGTTGGGCAGCACCTATGCATTGATCGCCATCGGTTACACCATGGTTTACGGCATCATCGGCATGATCAACTTCGCCCACGGCGAGGTGTACATGATCGGCAGCTATGTCTCCTTTATCGTTATCGCCGCCCTGATGATGCTCGGCATCGACGTCGGTTGGCTGCTGATCGGCGCCGCGTTCCTGGTCTCGATCGTTATCGCCAGCGCCTACGGCTGGAGCATCGAACGGGTGGCCTACAAGCCGGTGCGCAACTCCAAGCGCCTGATTGCGCTGATCTCGGCCATCGGCATGTCGATATTCCTGCAAAACTACGTCAGCCTGACGCAGGGCTCACGCGATCTGGCGCTGCCTAGCCTAGTGACCGGCCAGTGGGTGCTGGGAGAAAGCAACGGCTTCGCCGCCACCATCAGCACCATGCAGCTGACCATCTGGCTCGTGACCTTCCTGGCGATGCTGGCGCTGACGCTGTTTATCCGCTATTCACGCATGGGCCGCGCCTGCCGCGCCTGTGCGGAAGATCTGAAGATGGCCAGCCTGCTGGGCATCAACACCGACCGGGTGATCTCGCTGACCTTCGTTATCGGTGCGGTGATGGCGGCGGTGGCCGGGGTGTTGCTCGGCCAGTTCTACGGCGTCATCAACCCTTACATCGGGTTTATGGCCGGTATGAAAGCCTTCACCGCCGCGGTTCTGGGCGGCATCGGCAGCATTCCCGGTGCGATGATTGGCGGCCTGGTACTGGGCGTGGCGGAAGCGCTGACCTCTGCCTACCTGAGCACCGAATACAAAGACGTGGTGTCGTTCGCGCTGCTGATCGTGGTGCTGCTGATCATGCCGACCGGCATCCTCGGGCGTCCGGAGGTTGAGAAAGTATGAAACTCAATCTGCTCAATGCGCTGATCGCCACGGCGGTGCTGTTCGTGATGGCGTCGTTCCTGATGGGCATGCAGCTCAGCCTGGACGGCACCAAGCTGGTGGTGCACGGCGCGGCGGAAGTGCGCTGGATGTGGATCGGCATCGGCTGCGTCATCGTCTTTTTCTTCCAGCTGTTGCGCCCGCTGCTGCAGCAGGGATTGAAAAAAGTCTCCGGCCCGGCGTTCGTGCTGCCGAGCTTCGACGGCACCACGCCGCGGCAAAAGCTGCTGGCGGCTTTGCTCATCGTCGCGGCGGTCGCCTGGCCGTTCCTGGTCTCGCGCGGCACGGTGGATATCGCCACCCTGACGCTGATCTACGTGATGCTGGGCCTCGGCCTCAACGTGGTGGTGGGCTTGTCCGGTCTGCTGGTGCTCGGCTACGGCGGTTTCTACGCCATCGGCGCCTACACCTATGCGCTGCTGAATCACTATTACGGCCTCGGCTTTTGGGAGAGCCTGCCGCTGGCGGGTATCGTCACCGCCGCTTTCGGCTTCCTGCTCGGTTTCCCGGTGCTGCGGCTGCGCGGCGACTATCTGGCGATCGTGACGCTCGGCTTCGGCGAAATCGTGCGCATCCTGCTGCTGAACAATACCGAGATCACCGGCGGGCCGAACGGCATCAGCCAGATCCCGAAACCGACCTTCTTCGGCCTGGAGTTCAACCGCAGCCTGCGCGACGGCGGCTGGGATACCTTCCATAACTTCTTCGGCCTGAAATACGATCCGAGCGATCGCATCGTATTCCTGTACCTGGTGGCGCTGCTGCTGGTGGTGCTGACGCTGTTCGTCATCAACCGCCTGCTGCGCATGCCGCTCGGGCGCGCCTGGGAAGCGCTGCGCGAAGACGAGATCGCCTGCCGCTCGCTGGGCCTCAGCCCGACGCGCATCAAGCTGACCGCCTTTACCATCAGCGCCGCTTTCGCCGGGTTTGCCGGCACGCTGTTTGCCGCGCGCCAGGGGTTCGTCAGCCCGGAATCCTTCACCTTCGTCGAGTCGGCCTTCGTGTTGGCGATCGTCGTACTGGGGGGTATGGGCTCGCAGTTCGCGGTCATTCTGGCGGCAATCCTGCTGGTGGTGTCGCGCGAGCTGATGCGCGATCTGAATGAGTACAGCATGTTGCTGCTGGGTGCGCTGATGGTGCTGATGATGATTTGGCGGCCGCAGGGGCTGTTGCCGATGAAACGGCCGCAGTTGAAGCTGCAGGCGGCGGACATTCACGCGGGCAAGGGGGAACAGGCATGAGCGTTCAACCTTTACTGCAGGTAGAGGGCCTGTCGATGCGTTTCGGCGGGCTACTGGCGGTCAACAATGTGGCGCTGACGCTGAACGAAGGCGAAATCGTGTCGCTGATCGGCCCCAACGGCGCCGGTAAGACCACGGTGTTCAACTGCCTGACCGGTTTTTACCGCCCGACCGGCGGCACCATCAAATTGCGCGATCGCCACCTGGAAGGGTTGGCGGGGCAGGCCATCGCCCGCATGGGCGTGGTGCGCACCTTCCAGCATGTGCGGCTGTTCCGTGAAATGACGGTGATTGAGAACCTGCTGGTGGCGCAGCATCAGCACCTGAAAAGCGGCGTGTTCGCCGGGCTGCTGAAAACTCCGGCCTTCCGCCGCGCCGAAGCTGAGGCGCTGGCGCGTGCGGCGGAGTGGCTGGAGCGCGTCGGCCTGCTGGAGATGGCCAACCGTTCGGCGGGCAACCTGGCCTACGGGCAGCAGCGGCGGCTGGAGATCGCCCGCTGCATGGTGACCCGGCCGGAGCTGCTGATGCTGGACGAACCGGCCGCCGGCCTCAACCCGAAAGAGACCGACGAGCTGGATCACCTGATCGTCGAGCTGCGCGATCGGCATAAGGTCTCGGTGTTGCTGATCGAGCACGACATGAAGCTGGTGATGGGCATTTCCGACCGCATTTACGTGGTGAATCAGGGCACGCCGCTGGCGCAGGGCACACCGGCGGAGATCCGCAACAACCCGGACGTGATCCGGGCTTATTTGGGCGAAGAATAATATGTTGTCATTCAATCAGGTATCCGCCCATTACGGCAAAATTCAGGCGCTGCATCAGGTCAGTCTCACGATAAGTCAGGGCGAAATTGTGACGTTAATCGGCGCCAACGGCGCCGGTAAAACCACGCTGCTCGGCACCCTGTGCGGCGAACCGCGCGCCAGCGAAGGCAGCATCGTCTTTCAGGACCAGGACATCACCCAGTGGCAAACCTCGCGCATCATGCGCGAAGCGGTGGCGATCGTGCCGGAAGGGCGGCGCGTCTTCTCGCGGATGACGGTGGAAGAAAACCTGGCAATGGGCGGCTTCTTCGCCGATCGCCAACAGTATCAACAGCGCATTGAACGGGTGTTCACGCTGTTCCCGCGCCTGCTGGAGCGTCGAAGCCAGCGCGCCGGCACCATGTCTGGCGGCGAACAGCAGATGTTGGCCATCGGCCGCGCGCTGATGAGTCAGCCGAAGCTGCTGCTGCTCGACGAGCCCTCGCTGGGGCTGGCGCCGATCATTATCCAGCAGATTTTCGACATCATTCAGCAACTGCGGGAAGAGGGCATGACCATCTTCCTGGTGGAGCAAAACGCCAATCAGGCGCTGAAATTGGCGGACCGCGGTTATGTGCTGGAAAACGGCCGCGTGGTGTTGGAAGATACGGGGGCTGCATTGTTAGCCAACGAAGCAGTGAGGTCGGCGTATCTGGGCGGTTAATCCGCCCCCCTACGAATTAAAATAATCAGGTACGAGAAGAAGAAATGAAGACAGAAGGGTTACTCGCGCAGCGCATCGTTAACGTAAAAAGTTCGGCCATCCGTGAATTGCTTAAGCACAGCAAGATGGAACACGTCATTTCGCTGGCGGGCGGCATCCCCTCTGATGCGCTGTTCGATTTCGAAGGATTGAGCATCGCCACCCAGCAGGCGATCACCGAACAGCCGAAAAGCGCGTTCCAGTATGGCCTGACCGAGGGCAGCCCGCTGCTGCGTGAGCGCATTTGCGCGCTGTGCGCCGAGCGCGGCGTCACCGCTGGCGCGGAAGAGGTAATGGTCACCGCCGGTTCGCAGCAGGCACTGGATTTGGTGATGCGCGCCATCGTCAACCCCGGCGACGTGTTCGTGGTGGAGCGCCCGACCTACCTGGCGGCGCTGCAAACGCTGGAGCTGGCGGAAGCCAACATCATGTCGGTCTCGTCCGACAGCGACGGCATGGTAGTGGAAGAGCTGGCCGAGCTGCTGAAAACCCAGCGCATCAAGGGCGTGTACGTGGTGCCGAACTTCGGCAACCCCAGCGGCATCACCCTCAGCGCCGCGCGCCGCGAACTGCTGGTGAAGCTGGCCGCCGAACATAACTTCCTGATCATCGAAGACGATCCGTACGGCGAGCTGCGTTTTACCGAAGAGCGCCACCCGACGCTGCATCAGGTGTCGCGGCAGGTGCTGGGCAACACCGACCACATCATCTATACCTCGACCTTCTCCAAGATCCTGGCGCCGGGCCTGCGCTTGGGCTGGGCGATCCTGCCGCCGTTCCTGCTGCATAAAGTGGCGATCATCAAGCAGGCGGCGGATCTGCACGCCAGCGCGCTGTCGCAGAGCATCGTCGAATGCTATCTCGGCCTGGATCGCCTGCCGGCGCAGATCGACAAGATCCGCGCCGCCTACAAGCAAAAGGGCGAGATCCTGGCCGGTTTGGTGGAGCAGGAGCTGGGCGACTACATCACCTTCGATAAGCCGAAGGGCGGCATGTTCCTGTGGGCGCGCTTCCGCCAGCCGTTCAACGCCACCGAATGGCTGAACACGACCTTGCAGCAGGGTGTGGTGTTCGTGCCGGGGGAATACTTCTTCTCCGACAACCCGGATCGTTCGACCTTCCGCCTGTCGTTCGCCACCGCCACCGAGCAGCAGATGCAAGAAGCGGTGGCGCGCCTGCGCCGTTCGCTGTAATCCTCGCGGCGGCGGAGGCCATGCCCGCCGCCGACATCAAACCGCCATCTTCACTTCACCTTGCCGTCATGTGGCTGTCATATAACGGTTATTTTTCTGTCATCCGCGCATGGCATGTTAGCTTCCGAACAAAAAACTGATTCTTTTCGCTCACGCGCTTTTACACCAGCTTTTTCAGGAGTTAGGCATGCTCACCTACGCTATTCGCAAAACCACGCTGTGCGTCGCGTTGACCCTGGCGGTCAGCACTCAGGCGCTGGCGGCGACAGAAATCCCGTTCTGGCATTCAATGGAAGGTGAACTGGGTAAGGAAGTGGATTCCCTGGCGGATCGCTTCAATCAGTCGCACAGCGACGTCAAGATTGTGCCGGTTTATAAAGGCAACTACGAACAGAGCCTGGCGGCGGGCATCGCTGCTTACCGCTCCGGCAAGGCGCCGGCGATCCTGCAGGTTTACGAGGTGGGCACCGCCACCATGATGGCCAGCAAAGCCATCAAACCGGTCTATGAAGTGTTTAAAGAGGCCGGCATCAACTTCGACGAGTCGGTGTTCGTGCCGACGGTGGCCGGCTATTACACCGACAACAAGAGCGGACATCTGCTGTCGCAGCCGTTCAACAGCTCCACGCCGGTGCTGTACTACAACAAAGATGCCTTCAAAAAGGCCGGCCTAAACCCGGACCAGCCGCCGAAAACCTGGCAGGAGCTGGCGGCGGATACCGCCAAGCTGCGTGAGGCCGGCATGAAGTGCGGCTACGCCAGCGGCTGGCAGGGTTGGATCCAGCTGGAGAACTTCAGCGCTTGGCACGGCGTGCCGTTCGCCAGTGAAAACAACGGTTTCGGCGGCACCAACGCCAAGCTGGAGTTCAACCAACCGCTGCAGGTCAAGCACATCGCGCTGCTGGAGGCGATGAACAAGAAGGGCGACTTTACCTACTTTGGCCGCAAAGACGAATCCACCGAGAAGTTCTATAACGGCGACTGCGCCATCACCACCGCCTCTTCCGGTTCGCTGGCGGACATCAAGCACTACGCCAAATTCAACTACGGCGTCGGCATGATGCCGTACGACGCCGACGCGAAAAATGCGCCGCAGAACGCCATCATCGGCGGGGCCAGTCTGTGGGTGATGAACGGCAAAGACGCCGTCACCTACAAGGGCGTGGCCGAGTTCCTGCAGTACCTGGCGCAGCCGGAAATCGCGGCCGAATGGCACCAGAAGACCGGCTATCTGCCGATCACCACCGCGGCTTACGATCTGACCAAGCAGCAGGGCTTCTACGACAAGAACCCGGGTGCCGACGTCGCCACTCGCCAGATGCTGAACAAGCCGCCGTTGCCGTTCACCAAGGGCCTGCGCCTGGGCAACATGCCGCAGATCCGCAGCGTGGTGGATGAGGAGCTGGAAGGCGTGTGGACCGGCAAGAAAACGCCACAGCAGGCGTTGGACGCCGCCGTACAGCGCGGTGACGTGCTGCTGCGCCGCTTCGAAGCATCGACCAAGTAACCCTGCGTCGCGAGCCCGACAGACCGGGCTCGCATCTTCACGCCGATCCTTCCTTACCCGATCAATGGTTTAACTGCTATGTCATCTTCCCGTCCCGGTTTCGGCTGCAGCTGGTTGCCCTATGCGTTGGTGCTGCCGCAGCTGCTGATTACCGCCGTCTTCTTTTTATGGCCCGCCGGCGAAGCGCTGTGGTATTCGGTGCAGAGCCTCGATCCGTTCGGCCTCTCCAGCCAGTTTGTCGGGCTGGATAACTTTAAACAGCTGTTCCAGGATCCTTACTACCTCGACTCGTTCTACACCACGCTGATCTTCAGCTTCCTGGTGGCGGGCATCGGGCTGGCGGTTTCGCTGTTCTTCGCCGCGCTGGTGGACTACGTGCTGCGCGGCAGCCGCCTCTATCGCACGCTGATGATCCTGCCCTACGCGGTGGCGCCGGCGGTGGCGGCGGTATTGTGGATCTTTCTGTTCAACCCCGGCCTGGGGCTGATCACCCATTTCCTCAACGGGCTGGGCTATAACTGGAACCATGCGCAAAACAGCGGCCAGGCGATGTTCCTGGTGGTGCTGGCCTCGGTATGGCAGCAGATAAGCTATAACTTCCTGTTTTTCCTCGCGGCGCTGCAGTCTATCCCGCGTTCGCTGGTGGAAGCGGCAGCCATCGATGGCGCCGGCCCGGTGCGGCGCTTCTTCCATCTGGTGCTGCCGCTGATCGCGCCGGTGAGCTTCTTCCTGCTGGTGGTCAATCTGGTGTACGCCTTCTTCGATACCTTCCCGGTGATCGACGCCGCCACCGGCGGCGGGCCGGTGCAGTCCACCACCACGTTGATCTACAAGATCTACCGCGAAGGCTTCGCCGGGCTGGATCTCTCCAGCTCCGCCGCACAGTCGGTGATCCTGATGCTGTTGGTGATCGGCCTGACGGTGATCCAGTTCCGCTTCGTTGAACGTAAGGTGCGCTATCAATGATTGAGAATCGACGCGGGCTGGACATCTTCAGCCATGTGATGCTGGTTATCGGCGTGCTGGTGGTGCTGTTCCCGCTGTACGTGGCCTTTGTCGCCGCCACGCTGGATGACAAACAGGTGTTTCAGGTGCCGATGACGCTGGTGCCCGGCGGCCACCTGTGGGAGAACATTCGCAATATCTGGCAGGGCGGCGTGGGCAACCTCAAGGTGCCGTTCTCGCTGCTGCTGCTCAACAGCGTAATCATGGCGTTGGCGATCACCTGCGGCAAAATCGCGGTGTCGGTACTGTCGGCTTACGCCATCGTGTATTTCCGTTTCCCGCTGCGCAGCCTGTTTTTCTGGCTGATTTTCCTCACCCTGATGTTGCCGGTGGAAGTGCGCATTTTCCCGACGGTGGAGGTGATCTCCAACCTCAACCTGCTGGACAGCTATACCGGCCTGACGCTGCCGCTGATGGCCTCGGCCACCGCTACCTTCCTGCTGCGCCAGTTCTTCATGACGCTGCCGGATGAGCTGCTGGAGGCGGCGCGCATCGACGGCGCCGGGCCGATGCGTTTCTTCTGGGACATCGTGCTGCCGCTGTCGAAAACCAATCTGGCGGCGCTGTTTGTCATCACCTTTATCTACGGCTGGAACCAATATCTGTGGCCGATCCTGATCACCAGCGACGCTTCGATGGGCACCGCGGTGGCGGGCATCAAGAGCATGATCTCCACCTCCGGCGCGCCGACCCAGTGGAACCAGGTGATGGCGGCGATGATTCTAACTTTATTGCCACCGCTGGCGGTGGTGCTTCTGATGCAGCGCTGGTTTGTGCGCGGTCTGGTTGATAGCGAGAAATAACGACGATGGCAGGATTAAAACTACAGGCGGTCACCAAGTCTTACGACGGTAAAACGCCGGTGATCAAACAGATCGACCTCGACGTGGCGGACGGTGAATTTATTGTGATGGTCGGCCCGTCCGGCTGCGGCAAATCTACGCTGCTGCGTATGGTGGCCGGGCTGGAGCGCACTACCAGCGGCGATATCTATATCGATACCCGGCGCGTGACCGATCTGGAGCCCAAGGATCGCGGCATCGCGATGGTGTTCCAGAACTACGCGCTCTATCCGCACATGAGCGTGTACGACAACATGGCTTACGGCCTCAAGATCCGCGGTTTCGGCAAAGATCATATCCGCCAGCGGGTGGAGGAAGCGGCGCGCATCCTGGAGCTGGAGCCGCTGCTCAAGCGCAAACCGCGCGAACTTTCCGGCGGCCAGCGCCAGCGGGTGGCGATGGGGCGCGCCATCGTGCGCGAACCGGCGGTATTCCTGTTCGATGAGCCGCTGTCCAACCTGGACGCCAAGCTGCGGGTGCAGATGCGCCTGGAGCTGCAACAGCTGCACCGCCGTCTGAAAACCACCAGCCTGTACGTGACTCACGACCAGGTGGAGGCGATGACGCTGGCGCAGCGGGTGATCGTGATGAATAAGGGCGTGGCAGAGCAGATCGGCACCCCGAGTGAAGTGTACCAACGGCCGGCTTCGCTGTTCGTCGCCGGCTTTATCGGCTCGCCGGCGATGAACCTGCTGCCCGGCACCCTCAGTGCCGACGGCGGCCAGCTGCTGCTGGCGGACGGCATGACGCTGCCGTTGCCGGCGGCCAAGCCGCAGTGGGCGGGGCGGCCGTTGACGCTGGGTATTCGGCCGGAGCATATTCAATTGGTGGCGCAAGGCCAGGGCGTGCCGCTGCAGCTGCAGACGCTGGAACTGCTGGGAGCCGACAATCTGGCGCACGGCCAGTGGGGCGGTCACGGGGTGATCGCGCGGCTGTCGCATGAAACCTTGCCGACGGCGGGCAGTACGCTATATTTGCAGCTGCCTGCTCAGGCGCTGCACTTCTTTGACACCCACAGCGGATTACGGATGGATTGATGACAAGACCCTGGCCTTACCCTCATATTGTCGCCCACCGCGGCGGCGGTTCTCTGGCGCCGGAAAATACCCTGGCGGCGATCGACGTCGGCGCGCGCCACGGCCACAAGATGATCGAGTTCGACGCCAAGCTGGCGCAGGACGGGCAAATTTTCCTGCTGCACGACGACACGCTGGATCGCACCAGCAACGGTTGGGGCGTGGCGGGCGAGCTGCCGTGGGACAAACTGGTGCAGCTGGACGCCGGCAACTGGTACAGCTCGGCCTTCAAGGGCGAGCGGTTGCCGCTGCTGTCGGAGGTGGCGGAACGCTGCCGGGAACACGGCCTGATGGCCAATATCGAGATCAAACCGACCACCGGCAGCGACGATGAAACCGGCCGGGTGGTGGCGCTGGCGGCGCGGTTGCTGTGGCAAGGGCAGACCGATCCGCTGCTTTCTTCCTTCTCGGTAGAAGCGCTGGCGGCGGCGCAGCGCACCGTGCCGGATTTGCCGCGCGGCTTGCTGCTGGAGGCCTGGGACGACAACTGGCGCGAGCTGACCGAACGCTTGGACTGCGTCTCGCTGCATATCGACCACAAAGCGCTGACCGCCGAGCGGGTGAAAGCGTTGAAAGACGCCGGGCTGCGTATTTTGGTGTATACCGTCAACCAACCGGATCGCGCGCGCCTGCTGCTCGACTGGGGCGTTGACTGCATTTGCACCGACCGGATAGATTTGATTGGCCCGGCTTTTTAATCCGGCGCCGATGAATCCCGCGACGACAAGCCTTGCCGCCGCACCACCGGAAGGAATGCGATGCCTGGCTTTATCCTGTCACTGTGGCACCAGATCGTGCTGTCTTTACCGCTGTTCGTCCTGATCGCATTGGGTTATGGGCTGATTCGCTGGGGGAAATGGCCCTCCAGCATCACCGATGGCCTGACGCGCTTCGTGTTTTCCCTCGCCTTGCCCGCCATGCTGTTTCGCATGATGTGCGACTTCTCGCAGCGCCCGGCGGTCGACGCCCGGCTGCTGATCGCGTTCTTTGGCAGCTGCCTGATCGTATTTGTGCTTGGCCGCCTGGTCGCCCGGCACCTCTTCCGGTTGGATGGCGTCGCCGGATCGGTGTTTGCGTTAGGCGGTATTTTCTCCAATAACGTGATGCTCGGTTTACCTATCGCCAGCGTAATGCTGGGGCAGGCGGCGATCCCGTCGGTGGCGCTGGTGCTGGTGTTCAACGGCCTGATCCTGTGGACGCTGGTGACGGTGTCGATCGAATGGGCGCGCAACGGCTCGCCGACGTTGAGCGGTTTCGCTAAAACCGCGCGCAGCGTGCTGACCAACCCGCTGATCGTCGGCATTTTGTCCGGCACGCTGTTTAGCCTGACCGGCTTGCCGCTGCCGGACTTCGTCGATCGACCGGTCAGCATGCTCGGCCAGGTGGCGGCGCCGCTGTCGTTGGTGGTGCTTGGCATGGGGCTTGCCGAGTACCGCATCAGCGAAGGCTGGCAGCTGAGCAGCGCCATCTGCGTGCTGAAGTTGCTGGTGCAGCCGCTAGTGATTTGGCTGCTGGCCTGGATGATGGATCTGCCGCCGATGGAAACCCGCGTTGTTGTGCTACTTGGATCGATGGCGGTGGGGGTGAACGTCTACCTGATGTCGCGCCAGTTCAATACGCTCACCGGCCCGGCCGCCACCAGCCTGGTGATGTCTACCGTGCTGGCGGCGATCACCACGCCGCTGATCCTCACCGTTATGGGCGTGCGGGCATAGCCGGCATCGGCGCCTGCGGCACCGCCGGTGCGGTGCGGTTGAACGGATCGCGCGGCTGGTTGCCGTTAGGCAGCAACTGCCCGCCGTTCGGCGTGGTTTGCATCAGCTGTTGCCGCTGATTGTCGAACTGTCGCTGCTGCTGCAGGCGGCGTTGATCCATCTGCCGGTTGTTCAACAGGCGCTGTTGCTGCGCTTGCTGGTTGTTTTGGTTGAGTAACTGCTGCTGTGAGCGCAGGTCGGTTACGCCGTTGGCCGCCGCCGCCAACCCAGGCAGCAACAGCAGAGCGAACAGAATGTGAGACGTTTTCATGATGGTTACCTCGCCTTTTTATTAAGCCTAACCCAACGGTGAAATTTTGCCGGTAGTTTGTCTTTTGTTCAGATGTAAACTGCCTTTCATCCCCTTAGGCGTCCATCTTCCGTTACAATCGCCCTTTCGGTCTTTTTAGGGTGAACCCATCGTGCTGCTTTTGGTTATAACCACCATTCTGTGGGCATTTTCTTTCAGCCTGATTGGCGAGTACCTGGCGGGCCACGTCGACAGCGGATTCTCGGCGCTGGTGCGCATCGGGCTGGCGGCGCTGGTGTTTCTGCCGTTTCTGCGTTGGCGCAACATCAAACTCAAGGTGATCCTGCTGTATATGCTGGTGGGGGCCTTCCAACTGGGCATCATGTACCTGTTCAGCTTCCGCGCCTATCTCTACCTGACGGTGCCGGAATTCCTGCTGTTCACCGTGCTGACGCCGCTGTACATCACGCTGATCTACGACTTGCTGAGCGGCCGACGCCTGCGTTGGGGCTACGTCTTCAGCGCGCTGCTGGCGGTGCTGGGCGCGGCGATCATTCGCTATCACCAACTGAGTGAACACTTCTGGTGGGGGCTGCTGTTGGTGCAGGCGGCGAATATCAGCTTCGCCATCGGCATGGTCGGCTATAAGCGCCTGATGGAAGTGCACCCCTTGCCGCAGCACACCGCCTTTTCCTGGTTCTACCTGGGGGCGGCGGTGGTGGCGGTGGTGGCCTGGTTCCTGTGGGGTAACCCGCAGCAGCTGCCAACCACCAACCTGCAGTGGGGCGTGCTGATCTGGCTGGGCGTGGTGGCGTCGGGACTGGGTTACTTCATGTGGAACTATGGCGCGACGCAGGTCGATGCCGGCACGCTCGGCATCATGAACAACATGCATGTGCCGGCCGGGCTGCTGGTCAATCTGGCCATCTGGCAGCAGCAGCCGCACTGGCCGAGCTTTATCATCGGCGGGGCGGTGATCGTCGCTTCACTGTGGGTGCATCGACGCTGGGTGGCGCCGAAGCAGCTCGGCTAAACGGGGGCCGGCAGTTTATACGCCGGCCGCCAACGCTTTGGCGCCGGTCGCGCCAGGGCGTGCGGCGTCGCGCACGAACGGCAGATGATCGCAGGCGTGCTGGCGGGCCGAGCGGATAAAGGCTTCGGTCACCGCCTGGCGCTGTTCACCATCGCGCACGGCGGCGTACAGGCGGCTCCACAGGCCGTCACCCAGGGTTTTGGTCACCACCAGCCCCTGCCGTTCGAAACTCTCCACCACCCAGTGCGGCAGCGCCGCAATCCCCATCCGCGCCGATACCATCTGGATCAGCAGCAGCGTGTTATCGACGTTCTTCAATGCCGGGTTGACGCCCGCCGGCTGCAGGAAATGTCGCCAGATATCCAGCCGTTGGCGCTGCACCGGGTAAATCAATAGTGTTTCATCGCTCAAGTCTTCCGGCTCGATGTGCGGCTTGCCGGCGAGCGGATGATCCGGCGCCAGCACCAGACGCACCTCGAAATCGAACATCGGCGAATAGTGCAGGCCGCTGCGCGGCAGAATATCCGACGTCATCACCAGATCCAGCTCGCCCTGTTGCAGGGCCGGCTGCGGATCGAAAGTGACGCCGGAGGTGAAGTCCATCACCACCTGCGGGAAACGCTGGCGGAAGTTGTCCAGCGCCGGCGTCAGCCACTGAATGCAGCTGTGGCATTCGATGGCGATGCGCAGCGTGGTCTGATGCGGCTCGTGGCAGGCCTGCAGCGCCTGTTGGATCTGCGGGAGGACCTGCTCCGCCAGCTGCAGCAGGATCTCGCCCTGGGCGGTGAAGCGCAAGGGCTGGCTCTTGCGCACGAACAGCTTGAAGCCCAGACGTTGTTCAAGATCGCTGAACTGGTGCGACAGGGCAGACTGCGTCTGGTGAAGTTGGGCCGCCGCCCCCGCCAGCGAACCGCTGTTGCGCAGGGCCTGCAGCGTCCGTAAATGTTTCAGTTCGATCATGAGAGTCCTTCACATTGACAGTGAATAAATTGCGCTTGTGGTTAATACAGTACCTGCTGATTATGGATGTGTAAACATCTGGACGGCTAAATGGGGGATATGACGATGGCAATTTTGAATCACACACTGGGTTTTCCTCGCGTTGGGCTACGACGTGAGCTGAAAAAAGCTCAGGAAAGCTACTGGGCCGGCAACTCAACGCAGGAAGAGCTGTTGGCGGTTGGCCGCGAGCTGCGCGCTCGTCATTGGCAACAGCAACAGCAGGCCGGGGTGGATTTGGTGCCGGTCGGCGATTTCGCCTGGTACGATCATGTGTTGACCACCAGCCTGCTGCTGGGCAACGTGCCGGCGCGCCATCAGAATGCGGATGGCTCGATCGATCTGGACACGCTGTTCCGCATCGGCCGTGGCCGCGCACCGACCGGCGAGCCGGCGGCCGCGGCGGAAATGACCAAATGGTTTAACACCAACTATCACTACATGGTGCCCGAATTCCAGCAAGGCCAGCAGTTCAAACTGGGCTGGACTCAGCTGTTGGACGAAGTGGATGAAGCGCTGGCGCTCGGCCATCGCATCAAGCCGGTGCTGCTTGGCCCGGTGACTTACCTGTGGTTAGGGAAAGCGAAGGGCGAGCCGTTCGACCGCCTGTCGCTGCTGAAAGAGATCCTGCCGGTTTACCAGCAGGTGCTGGCCGAGCTGGCGAAGCGCGGCGTCGAGTGGGTGCAAATTGACGAGCCTGCGCTGGTGCTGGAGCTGCCGCAAGCCTGGCTGGACGCGTTCAAACCGGCTTACGACGCGCTGCAGGGGCAGGTGAAGCTGCTGTTGACCACGTATTTCGACAGCGTAGGCCACAACCTCGACACCATTCGCACGCTGCCGGTGCAGGGGCTGCATGTCGATCTGGTCGCCGGTCATGACGATATCGCCACGCTGAGCGCCGCATTGCCGCAAGACTGGCTGCTGTCGCTGGGGGTGATCAACGGCCGCAACGTTTGGCGCGCCGATCTGAGCCGCTGGTTTGAACGTCTGCAGCCGCTGGTGGGCACCCGCCCGCTGTGGATTGGCTCCTCCTGTTCACTGCTGCACAGTCCGATCGACCTGAGCGTGGAAAGCCGTCTGGACGAAGAAGTGAAAAGCTGGTTCGCCTTCGCGCTGCAAAAATGCGCCGAGCTGGCGCTATTAAGCTCGGCGCTGAACGCGCCTGACACGACGAAACAGGCTGAACTGGACGCCTACAGCGCGCCGATCCGCGCCCGCCGTCAGTCGAGCCGCGTGCATAACCCACAGGTTGAGCGCCGGCTGGCCGCGATCACCTCGCAGGACAGCGAACGCCACAGCGCTTACGCCGAGCGCGCCAGGGCGCAGCGCGAGCGTTTCAACCTGCCGGCCTGGCCGACCACCACCATCGGTTCGTTCCCGCAGACCACCGAGATCCGCGGCCTGCGTCTGGACTTCAAACAGGGCCGTTTGGACGGCAACAACTACCGCACCAGCATCGGTGAGCACATCAAACAGGCGATCGTCGAGCAGGAGCGCCTCGGGCTTGACGTACTGGTGCACGGTGAAGCCGAGCGCAATGACATGGTGGAATATTTCGGCGAGAACCTGGACGGCTTCGTGTTTACCCAGAATGGCTGGGTGCAGAGCTACGGCTCCCGCTGCGTGAAGCCGCCGGTCATCATCGGTGACGTCAGCCGCCCGGAAGCCATCACCGTCGAATGGGCCAAATTCGCCCAGTCGCTGACCGACAAGCCGGTAAAAGGCATGTTGACCGGACCGGTGACCATCCTGTGCTGGTCGTTCCCGCGTGAAGACGTGACCCGCGAAGTGATCGCCAAGCAGATTGCGCTGGCGCTGCGCGACGAGGTGGAAGATCTGGAAAAAGCCGGTATCGGCATCATCCAGATCGACGAGCCTGCGCTGCGCGAGGGGCTGCCGCTGCGCCAATCCGACTGGGCCGCCTACCTGAATTGGGCGGTGGACGCCTTCAAATTGAACGCCGCCGTGGCGCGGGACGACACCCAGATCCACACCCACATGTGTTACTGCGAGTTCAACGACATCATGGACTCCATCGCCGCGCTGGACGCCGACGTGATCACCATCGAGACCTCGCGTTCCGATATGGATCTGCTGGAAGCCTTCAAAGAGTTCGAATACCCGAACGAAATCGGGCCGGGCGTCTACGATATCCACTCGCCGAACGTGCCGAGCGTGGAATGGATTGAAGCGCTGCTGCGTAAAGCGGCGCAGAACATCCCGGCGGAACGCCTGTGGGTTAACCCGGATTGCGGCCTGAAAACCCGCGGCTGGCCGGAAACCCGACAGTCGCTGGCCAACATGGTATTGGCGGCGCAGCGCCTGCGCGAGCACGCGTGATGCCGTGCGGCGGATAAACCGCCGCTTGTAGATTTACTGGTGTGATGATTGGGCGCTTCGGCGCCCTTTTTTATGCGAGGGAAATTATTTGACGCCGTGCTGAGCGAACCACGCCAGCATGCGCTGCCAGCCGTCCTCCGCCGCTTCGGCGTTGTAGCTGGGGCGATAGTCGGCGTTGAACGCATGCCCGACCTCGGGGTACACCACGATTTCGGCCTCGGCGTTGGCGGCGCGGATCGCCTGACGCATGGTTTCCACCGTCTCCAGCGGAATGCCGCTGTCCTGCCCGCCATACAGCCCCAGAACCGGCGTCGACAGGTGCGTGGCGACATCGACCGGATGCTTCGGTGAATTCAGCGTTTTCTCGCCGACCAGTTTGCCGTACCAGGCGACCGCCGCCTTCAACTGCGGGTTGTGCGCCGCGTACAGCCAGGTAATGCGGCCGCCCCAGCAGAAACCGGTGATCGCCAGCTTGCCGGCGTCGCCGCCGTGGCGGATAGCCCAGTGCGCGGCGTGATCCAGATCCGACAGCACCTGACGATCCGGCACCTTGGTCACCAACTGCTGGAACAGTTCGCCGATATCGGTGTAGTCGTTGGCGTCGCCCTGACGGAAATAGAGCTCGGGCGCGATTGCCAGATAGCCCTGCTTGGCCAGGCGACGGCACAGATCCTGAATGTGCTCATGGACGCCGAAGATTTCCTGTACCACCAGCACGATGGGGAAGGGGCCGTTATGGTCGGCGGGTTTGGCGACATAGGCCGGCAGCGCGTCGCCCTGAGAAGGGATGGTCGTTTGCCCGGCGTGAATGCCCTGTTCGTCGGTGATAATCGCGGAGGCGGCCAACGGCGCGGCGGCCGGGGCGAATCCCCCCTGAGCCTGTTCTAATGTCATCACATGTTCGGTTTTCATTGCGGTCTCCGTGCAATAGAAAAAAGCGCTGAGATTAACTATAGGAAAGATTACCCATTATTGGCGCTGCGTGGCGCACTTTCGGACAAGTCGATAAAAAACGGCTAATTATCTGGCTTTGCGGCATTTTTAAGCGCTTTTTATCATGTTATTACGCGTTTTGGCCCACGTAAGTGCCATAAGGTGCGTTAGAGGGCTTTTTTGTCCCTAAGCAACCGATAAGATGGGGGTATTTCGAATTGATGAGCTAAATAGTTTCAGTCGGCAACCAACGGGCAGGGAGCGGCAAGGTTTGTCGGCTAGACTGAGATTTAGCGGTGCGTTCTGGATGCGTCATAGTGATTTTTTTCGTGATAAAAATCACAAAAAATATGTAGCATGTGATTTGTTTCTCTTTTCATAGTGACTATCGTCACGAAATTAAGCGGCGATTTTCAGTAGAGTGCTTTTTTGTTCCTCCCAATAAACATGATCCATGAGGAGTCTCGTATGTCTCAGTCTGATGTTTTTCATCTCGGCCTCACCAAGAACGATTTACAAGGGGCCCAGCTTGCCATCGTGCCGGGCGATCCGCAGCGCGTAGAGAAGATTGCCAAGCTGATGGAAAATCCGGTGCATCTGGCCTCCCATCGTGAATTCACCACCTGGCGCGCAGAGCTGGACGGCAAGGCGGTGATCGTCTGCTCCACCGGTATCGGCGGCCCGTCTACCTCTATCGCGGTGGAAGAGCTGGCGCAGCTGGGCATTCGCACCTTCCTGCGCATCGGCACCACCGGCGCCATTCAGGCCAATATCAACGTCGGTGACGTGCTGGTGACTACGGCGGCGGTACGCCTCGACGGTGCCAGCCTGCACTTTGCGCCGATGGAGTTTCCGGCGGTCGCGGACTTCGCCTGCACCACCGCGCTGGTGGAAGCGGCCAAGGCCAGCGGCGCGACCACCCACATTGGCGTGACCGCCTCTTCCGATACTTTCTACCCGGGCCAGGAACGTTACGACACCTACTCCGGCCGCGTGGTCAGCCGTTTTAAAGGCTCGATGGAAGAGTGGCAGGCGATGGGCGTGATGAACTATGAAATGGAATCCGCCACGCTGCTGACCATGTGCGCCAGCCAGGGCCTGCGCGCCGGCATGGTGGCTGGGGTGATCGTTAACCGCACCCAGCAAGAGATCCCGAACGCCGAAACCATGAAAAACACGGAAAGCAAAGCGGTGCAGATCGTGGTGGATGCCGCCCGCCGTCTGCTGTAATCACCTTCCCTCAACGGGCCGCTGACGCGGCCCGTTGAGGTTTGTCATCAACCTCATGCCATTGCCGGGTTTGCAAAGAGCTGCGGATAACAAACAGGGAAAATCAATTCATTGATTTTCGGCTGATGACCACAAAGGAGGAAAAACCGCGTTTTTTCCTCCTTTGTCAACGAACTGAACGGGCCGCTGACGCGGCCCGTTTTTCCATTCGCGGCGAATCTGTTACGGTGATACTCCTCAGCGCTGCGCCGATGGCTGCCGCGCGTTGTCATAACAAAAACAACGAGGACGTTTATGACCGCCCAGATCCTGCTTCATCCTTCGCTTGCGCCGCTCGACGGTGGCATCAATTTCCGCGACTTCGGTGGCAACGGCGTGGCCGACGGGCGCCGCATCAAACGCGGCCTGCTGTTCCGCTCCGGTTCTCTCGAACGGCTGACGGAAAGCGACTGCACTTTCCTCGCTGGAGTGCCGGTACGTTCCGTGCTGGACTACCGCGATGCCGACGAAGTGCAGGCCAAACCGGATATTCTGTGGAATGGCGCCGACTATCACCACGTGCCGGCTAACCCGCTGAGCAGCGAAGTTAACGCCAACCTGGAAAAGCTCACCAACGAAACGCTGGCCGCTTTCGACGCCCGGGCGTTCATGCTGGAGCTGTATCGCCGCCTGCCGTTCGGCAATGCGGCCTATCAGCGGCTGGCGCAGCTGTTGAGCAACCCTGGCGGCGGCGCGATCGTGCAGCACTGCGCGGTCGGCAAGGATCGCACTGGCGTCGGTTCGGCGCTGGTGCTGTTCGCGCTGGGCGCCGACGAAGCGACGGTGCTGGAAGACTATCTGCTGACTGAAACCACGCTGGCCACTTTCCGCGAGCAGATGCTGGATCAGCTGTCTATCAAGCTGAATGCGGCGGCGCTGGAGCAATTCGCCTACGTGCTCAGCGCGCGCGAGGAGTTCCTGATGACGGCGCTGGGCTGCATCCGCCAGCAATACGGCTCCACTGACCGCTGGCTGGAAGCGGAATACGGCCTGGGCGCGGCCCAGCGCGAAGCGCTGCAGGCGTTTTACCTCGAGTAAATTACCGCGTGTTTAGCCGGGGTTTAACTCGCCCCGGCTTATCCTAGGCGGCGAATCATCGCGTATCAGGAGCCCTGCATTGAGCCTCAATGACGTTATCAACTGGGTCAGCGACGTCGTGCGTCAGCACGAAGGCTGGGCCATTCCCATCATCTTCTTCCTGGCGTTCGGTGAGTCGCTGGCGTTTTTGTCGCTGCTGCTGCCGGCCACGGTGATCCTGCTGGCGCTGGGCGCGCTGATCGGCGAAAGCGGCATCGCCTTTTGGCCGATTTGGGCCGCCGCCGCCGCCGGGGCGTTTTTCGGCGACTGGCTCTCTTACTGGATCGGCTATCACTATCAGGATCGCGTGGCCCATATGTGGCCGCTGTCGCGCAATCCGCAGCTGCTGGCGCGCGGCCATGCCTTCTTTGAGCGCTGGGGCGTGCTGGGCATTTTCATCGGCCGCTTTTTCGGCCCGCTGCGCGCCGTGGTGCCGCTGGTGGGCGGCATTTGCGGCATGCCGCAGCGCTATTTCCAACTGGCCAACGTCACGTCGGCGATGATCTGGGCGTTCGGCATTCTGGCGCCGGGGGCGTTCGGCATCAAGTGGCTCAGCCAGTGGCTGGGCTGATTTCTCGCTAAATTGCGTAGCGCCGCGCAATATTGTGCGCGGCGGGCAAAATCAGGCTGGACATCCATACAGCCTCCCCTTAACGTGACGGGCAATGGGCGTGCGAAACGCCGGAACGGCAAGGTGCAACAGGAGGCAGGGTGGATACCAGTCTGATTTATGGGATTGGCGGCGTCGCGATCGGCATGCTGTTGGGGTGGCTGATCGCCAGTCTGCGGGTGCAGCAGACGAATGCGCAACATGAAACCGAACTGCGGTTGCTGGAGCAAGCATTGCAGCAGGCGCAGCAGGAAACGGCCGTGCGGCAGGATACCCTGCAGCGTCACGAGCAGCAGTTGCGCCAGAGCGAGCTGGAGCTGCGCAACCTGCACAGCCAGCTGGCGGCCGGGCATGAAAAGCTGCAACAGCTCAATCATTGGCGCAACGAATGCGAACTGCTCAATCAGGAGCTGCGCGCCCAGCGCGAGGTTAACAGCGCGCAGGAGGCCGAGCTGCGCGAAGTCACCATCCGTCTGGAAGAGACGCGCATGGCGGCGGAGGAGAAGCAGCGTCTGCTGATCAACAGCGAACAGCGCCTCACCACCCAGTTTGAAAACCTCGCCAACCGCATTTTTGAACACAGCGGCCGCAAGGTGGACGAGCAAAATAAGCAAAGTTTGGATCGGTTACTGCTGCCGCTGCGCGAACAGCTGGACGGTTTCCGCCGGCAGGTGCAGGACAGCTTTGGCCAGGAGGCGCGTGAGCGCCACACGCTGACGCACGAGATACGCAATCTGCAGCAGTTGAATGCGCAAATGGCGCGCGAGGCCATCAACCTCACCAAGGCGCTGAAAGGCGACAACAAGACCCAGGGCAACTGGGGTGAAGTGGTGCTGAGCCGGGTGCTGGAGGCCTCCGGCCTGCGCGAAGGGCACGAGTATGAAACGCAGGTCAACGTGCGGGTAGATCATCAGAGTCGCATGCAGCCCGATGTGATCGTGCGCCTGCCGCAGGGCAAGGATGTCGTGATCGACGCCAAGATGTCGCTGATCGCCTACGAGCGCTATTTCAACGGTGAAGACGAGGCGGAGCGCGAAGCGGCGCTGAGCGAACATATCGCTTCGCTGCGTGGCCACATTCGCATGCTGGGCCGTAAGGACTACCAGCAGCTGCCGGGGCTGCGCTCGCTGGACTATGTGCTGATGTTCATTCCGGTCGAGCCTGCCTTCCTGCTGGCTATCGATCGCGAGCCGGAGCTGATCAGCGAAGCGCTTAAGCACAACATCATGCTGGTCAGCCCGACCACGTTGCTGGTGGCACTGCGTACCATCACCAACCTGTGGCGCTATGAGCATCAGAGCCAAAATGCCCAGCGCATCGCCGATCGCGCGGCGAAACTGTATGACAAGATGCGGCTGTTCGTGGACGATATGTCCGCGCTGGGGCAGAGCCTGGACAAGGCGCAGGGCAGTTATCGTCAGGCGATGAACAAACTGAGCGAAGGCCGTGGTAATCTTATCGGCCAAATTGAAGGTTTCCGCGCGCTGGGGGTTGAGGTCAAACGGCCGATCAACCCGCTGCTGGCGCAGCAAGCCGGCGCGCAACACGATGACGCGGAAGAGGCGAACGACGATGATGTCGCCGCGCTGCCGCAGACGAAAGACGATGACGATACCGCCGGGGAACCGGGCTTCGTTTCGCACGGCTGAGGCCGTGGCGAGGTGGGGTATTCCCCAGGCTTCTGGTACACTCATCCACACAAAATTGACTGAATAGCAGGCAGGACAATGGCAGATCAACCGCAGGAAACCACCGATTTCGGTTTTCGCACCGTCGCTAGAGACGAAAAACAGGCCATGGTGGCGGACGTTTTTCATTCGGTAGCGGCAAAGTATGACGTGATGAACGACCTGATGTCGTTCGGCATCCACCGTATCTGGAAGCGTTTCACCATTGACTGCAGCGGCGTGCGCCGTGGGCAGCGCGTGCTGGATCTGGCCGGCGGCACCGGCGACCTGGCGGCCAAGTTCTCCCGCATGGTTGGCGAGCAGGGGCAGGTGGTGCTGGCGGACATCAACGATTCGATGCTGAAGATGGGGCGCGAGAAGCTGCGCGATCGCGGCATCGTCGGCAACATCAATTACGTGCAGGCCAACGCTGAAGCGCTGCCGTTCCCGGATAACTACTTCGATTGCATCACCATCTCCTTTGGCCTGCGCAACGTCACCGACAAAGACAAAGCGCTGCGCTCGATGTTCCGCGTGCTGAAGCCGGGCGGGCGCCTGTTGGTGCTGGAATTCTCCAAGCCGCTGCTGGCTCCGCTGAGCAAGGCTTATGATGCCTACTCCTTCCATGTGTTGCCGAAGATCGGCGAGCTGGTGGTGAAAGATCCGGACAGTTACCGTTACCTGGCGGAATCGATCCGTATGCACCCCGATCAGGAAACCCTGAAAGGCATGATGGGCAACGCCGGTTTTGAAAACGTCACCTATTTCAACCTGACCGGTGGGATTGTCGCCCTGCATCGCGGCTTCAAGTTCTGAGAGGGAGATGCCGATGCTGTTTACCCCTCTGCTGACCGGTGCGCTGGAAACCTCGCTGAATAACCTGCTGTTTCGCGATCGCAGCATGAAAGCCGCTCGCCAACGCCTGGCGGGCAAGGTGCTGCGCATCGAACTGGAAGAGTTGGCTTCACCGCTGGTGCTGGTGTTCAGCGAACTGCGTGTGGACGTGCTGGGGCAGTCTGAAGACAGTGCCGATTGCACCGTGCGCAGCCGCATTCCCGCCTTACTGAAGCTGCGCGATCGCCAGCAGTTGCCAGTGCTGATGCGCAGCGGCGAATTGACGGTGGAAGGCGATATTCAGGTGGTGCAACAGCTGGTTGGCCTGCTCGATCTGGCGGAGTGGGATCCGGCGGAATGGCTGGCACCTTATATCGGCGATATCGCCGCTCAGGGCATTACGCAGGCGCTGGGCAAAGGCGCTTCGTTACTCAAGGCCGGATTGATGCGTCGGCAGCAAGACATGGCTGAGGCGCTGACTGAAGAGTGGCGTCTGGCGCCGGGGCCGCTGGAAGTGGTGTGGTTCAATGAAGAAGTGGATGCGCTCGCCCGCGGCGCGGAAGCGCTGATTGCCCGCATGGATAAGTTGGAGGGCAAGCGATGACCCCAGGCGAACTGCGTCGTTTGTATTTTATCGTCCGCGTTTTTCTCAGCTATGGGCTGGACGAGCTGATCCCGACAATGCGTTTGACGCTGCCGCTGCGCTTCGGCCGCCGGCTGCTGTTCTGGATGCCTAATCGGCACAAGGACAAACCGCTGGGCGAACGTCTGCGGCTGGCGCTGCAGGAATTGGGGCCGGTCTGGATCAAATTCGGCCAGATGATGTCGACCCGCCGCGATCTGTTCCCGCCGCACATTGCCGATCAGCTGACGCTGCTGCAGGATCGGGTGGCGCCTTTCGACGGTGCGCTGGCGCGCAAGCATATCGAGCTGGCGATGGGCGGCCCGCTGGAAGCCTGGTTCGACGACTTCGATCAGCAACCGCTGGCCTCTGCCTCGATCGCGCAGGTGCATACCGCGCGGTTGAAAACCACCGGCCAGGAAGTGGTGCTGAAGGTGATCCGACCGGATATCGGGCCGATTATCAAAGCCGATGTGCGCTTGATGTACCGGCTGGCCGGTTGGGTGCCGAAGCTGTTGCCGGACGGCCGCCGCCTGCGTCCGCGCGAAGTGGTACGCGAGTACGAGAAAACCCTGCTGGACGAATTGAATCTGCTGCGTGAAGCGGCCAACGCCATTCAGCTGCGTCGCAATTTCGACGGCAGCCCGATGCTGTACGTGCCTGAAGTCTACTCCGACTACTGCCGCGAAAGCGTGTTGGTGATGGAGCGTATCTACGGCATTCCGGTCTCGGACATCGCCACGCTGGAGCAGCAGGGCACCAACATGAAACTGTTGGCGGAACGTGGCGTTCAGGTGTTCTTTACCCAGGTCTTCCGCGACAGCTTCTTCCATGCGGACATGCATCCCGGTAATATTTTCGTCAGCTACGAACATCCGGAAGATCCCTGCTACATCGGCATCGACTGCGGCATCGTGGGTTCGTTGAACAAGGATGACAAACGCTATCTGGCGGAAAACTTCATCGCCTTCTTCAACCGCGATTACCGCAAGGTGGCGGAACTGCACGTCGACTCCGGTTGGGTGCCGCGTGACACCAACGTGGAAGATTTCGAATTTGCTATCCGCACCGTGTGCGAACCGATTTTCGAGAAGCCGCTGGCGGAGATTTCCTTCGGCAACGTGCTGCTGAACCTGTTCAACACCGCGCGCCGCTTCAATATGGAAGTGCAGCCACAGCTGGTGTTATTGCAGAAGACCTTGCTGTATGTTGAAGGGCTGGGGCGTCAGCTCTACCCGCAGCTGGATCTGTGGACCACCGCCAAGCCGTTCCTCGAGAGCTGGCTGCGCGATCAGGTCGGCATTCCCGCCGTGGTGCGTGCGTTGAAAGAGAAAGCGCCGTTCTGGGCGGAGAAACTGCCCGAACTGCCCGAGCTGTTTTACGATAGCCTGCAGCAGCATAAACTGTTGCAACAAAGCGTTGATAAGCTGACCAACCAGATGCAGGCTCAGCGGGTTCGTCAGGGACAGTCACGTTATTTGTTCGGCGTTGGCGCTACACTGTTGGTAAGCGGCACGCTGTTGCTGCTGGGGCAAATCGAGGTGTTTCCCGCCTGGATGATGGCCGCCGGCATCGTATGCTGGGTGATTGGCTGGAAGCGAACCACCTGATTTAATTCGTTACTCTGGTAAAGTCGGCTCTATAATGCGGGCTGGCTTTAAAAGACCCTTTAAAATTAGAGGTAATTAAAATGGGCGGTATTAGTATTACGCAATTGTTGATCATCGCAGTGATCGTGGTGCTGCTGTTCGGTACCAAAAAACTGCGCACGCTGGGCTCCGATCTCGGTGCCTCGATCAAGGGCTTCAAGAAGGCGATCGGCGACGACACGCCGTCGACCCCCAACACGGCTGAGAAAAGCAGCCTGGATGACGCTGACTTCTCGGCCAAGCCTATTA
Organism: Serratia bockelmannii; assembly: GCF_008011855.1. Classification (GTDB taxonomy): domain Bacteria; phylum Pseudomonadota; class Gammaproteobacteria; order Enterobacterales; family Enterobacteriaceae; genus Serratia; species Serratia bockelmannii. The sequence continues at coordinate 16,277 of NZ_VOUX01000008.1, read as the reverse complement.
CCGATAAGCAGCCGGAAGTGAAACCGGAAGAGTCGAAGAACAAAGAGCAGGTATAAACCGTGTTTGACATTGGGTTTAGTGAGCTGCTGCTGGTGCTGGTGATCGGCCTGGTTGTCCTGGGGCCGGAACGCTTGCCGGTCGCGGTCAGAACGGTGTCGGGCTGGATCCGCGCGCTGCGCTCGCTGGCGGCCTCGGTGCAGCACGAACTGTCTCAGGAACTGAAGCTGCAGGAGCTGCAGGACAGCTTGAAAAAAGCGGAACAGGCCGGCCTGCAGAACCTGACGCCGGAGCTGAAGGCGTCGATGGATGAGCTGAAAGACGCGGCGGAATCATTGAAACGCACCTACCGGGGCGAGAAAGAAGAGCTGGCGAACACCATTCATAACCCGCAGGCCATCGATCCGGAAGCCTTGCACGACGGCGTGACGCCGGCGGAAGCGGCAACCAGTGCCAGCGCGCCCGCCGCGGTGCCAAAACCGGCAGTGGAACCTGAAGCCGTCGTGGCGGCGCAACCGGCTAAAGCGCCGGTGGAAACCGCGCCTGCTCCTGTCGAACCTGTTGCGGATAAAACCCCAGCGTCTCACCAACCTAGTGGCGATCGTTAATACATGGCTGTTGAAGATACCCAACCCCTTATCAGTCACCTGATAGAGCTGCGCAAGCGGCTGTTGAACTCGATTATTTGCGTGCTGGCGGTGTTCGTGGTGCTGGTGTTTTTCGCCAACGACATCTACCAGCTGGTCTCTGCGCCGCTGCTCAAGCAGCTGCCGGCCGGGGCGAGCATGATCGCCACCGACGTGGCGTCACCGTTCTTTACGCCGATCAAGCTGACCATGATCGTCTCGGTGTTCGTCTCCGCGCCGATGATTCTGTATCAGGTGTGGGCATTCATCGCGCCGGCGCTGTATAAGCATGAACGCCGCCTGATGATGCCGCTGCTGGTGTCCAGCAGCCTGCTGTTCTACCTCGGCATGGCTTTCGCCTACTTCATCGTGTTCCCGCTGGCCTTCGGCTTCTTTGCCAAGACCGCGCCGATGGGGGTGACCATTGCGACCGACATTAAAAACTACCTCGATTTCGTCATGGCGCTGTTTATGGCGTTTGGCGTCGCCTTCGAAGTGCCGGTCGCCATCATTCTGCTGTGCTGGAGTGGCGTCACCTCGCCGGAAGATCTGAAGAAGAAACGGCCGTATGTGTTGGTCGGCGCGTTTGTGGTCGGCATGCTGCTCACGCCACCGGACGTGTTCTCGCAAACCCTGTTGGCGATACCGATGTATCTGCTGTTTGAAGTGGGGGTGTTCTTCGCTCGCTTCTATACTGGAAAACGTCGTCCACAGGCGGAAGAAGAAGACGAGGGTGACGAACCCCCAGCCCCCTGATCCATCTTGATTGCGAAGCCGCCCATTGGGCGGCTTTTGCTTTGGAAAAAACCATGTTTGATATCGGCGTTAACCTCACCAGCAGCCAATTCGCCAAAGACCGCGAGACCGTGGTGGAGCGCGCTCGCACGGCGGGTGTTACCGGGATGTTGATTACCGGCACCGATCTGCCTGAGAGCCGCGAGGCCGCCAAACTGGCGCAGCAGCATGCGGGCTATTGCTGGTCCACCGCCGGTGTGCATCCGCATAACGCCAGCAGCTGGGATGAACACAGCGCCGAGCAGATTTATGCCCTGGCCGCCGGCCCAGAAGTGGTGGCGATCGGTGAATGCGGTCTGGATTTCAACCGCAACTTCTCGACGCCGGAGCAGCAGGAAGCGGCGTTCATTGCGCAACTGGCGCTGGCGGCGGAGTTGGCATTGCCGGTGTTTCTTCATTGCCGCGACGCACACGCACGTTTTGCCGAGCTACTGACGCCGTGGTTGGATAAACTGCCCGCGGCCGTGGTGCACTGCTTCACCGGCACCGCCGAAGAATTAACAAGCTGCCTGTCGCTGGGCCTGTCGATCGGGATTACCGGTTGGGTCTGCGACGAGCGGCGCGGCCTGGAATTGCGTGCCCTGTTGCCGCAGATCCCGGCCGAGCGTCTGCTGCTGGAAACTGACGCCCCTTATCTGTTGCCCCGGGATTTACAGCCTAAACCCGCATCTCGCCGCAACGAACCCTGTTTCCTGCCCCATATCGTGCATCAGGTCGCCGTCTGGCGACAGGAAGAGCCGCAATGGCTGGGGCAAAAAACCGATGAGAACGCCCGCCGGCTATTCCGGCTGGTTTGAGCTAGGAGAAAACTATGAGCTATGCATTTCCGGGTACCTTCCCTGGTCGCCGTATGCGCCGCGTGCGCCGTCATGACTTCAGCCGCCGCCTGGTCGCCGAGAATCAACTGACGGTCAACGACCTGATTTATCCGGTGTTTGTCATGGAAGGCAGCAATCGCCAGGAAGAAGTGGCCTCGATGCCGGGTGTATCGCGCATGACGATCGATCTGCTGGTCAAGGAAGCGGAAACCATCGCCAAACTCGGCGTGCCGGTGATCTCCCTGTTCCCGGTGATCGAACCGGGCCTGAAATCGCTGCATGCGGAAGAAGCCTATAACCCGGAAGGGCTGGTACAGCGCACGGTGCGTGCGCTGAAAGACGCGGTGCCTGAGCTGGGCATTCTGACCGACGTAGCGCTCGATCCCTATACCACCCACGGGCAGGACGGGATCATCGATGAGCAGGGCTATGTGATTAACGATGTGACCAAAGACATTCTGGTGCGTCAGGCGCTGTCCCATGCCGAAGCGGGTGCGGAAATCGTGGCGCCGAGCGACATGATGGACGGCCGCATCGGGGCGATCCGCGATCGTCTGGAATTGCAGGGCCTGGTGAATACCCAGATTATGGCCTATTCCGCCAAGTATGCTTCCTGCTACTACGGCCCGTTCCGCGATGCGCTGGGCTCCAGCGGCAACCTGAAGGGCGGCAACAAGAAGACCTATCAGATGGATCCGGCCAACAGTGACGAAGCGCTGCAGGAGATTGCACAGGATCTGCAGGAAGGCGCGGACATGGTGATGGTGAAACCGGGCATGCCGTACCTGGACGTGGTGCGCCGCGTGAAGGATACCTTCGGCGTGCCAACTTTCGCTTATCAGGTGTCCGGCGAGTACGCCATGCATATGGCGGCGATTCAGAACGGCTGGCTGCAGGAGCAACCTGCGGTGATGGAGTCGTTGATGTGCTTCAAACGCGCCGGCGCCGACGGTGTGCTGACCTACTTCGCCAAGCGTGTCGCCCAGTGGCTGCACGACGACGCGATGCGTCGTTAAGCGCAAAGTGAGCCAACAAAAAGGCGCCTGAGGGCGCCTTTTGCATTACATCTTCTGGAACTGTCGGTTGTCGATGCTTTGACTGACCTGCTTGTTGATCAGGTTCAGCAACAACATGGAACGCGCCTCGCCGTCCGGCTCGGTGTAGATCGCCTGCAGCCCTTCGAACACGCCGTCGACGATCAGAACAGTATCCCCCGGCTGTGGGGTTTCCGGATCGACATAGGTTTCGCAGGCGTGCGTGCGCAGTTCATCGATCACCTTGCTCGGGATGACGCTCGGCAACGTGCCGAAACGCACGAAGTGGCTGACGCCACGGGTAGCGCTGATGGTGGTGGTGTGAATGCGCTCCGGGTCGAACTCCACAAACAGATAGTTGGGAAACAGGGGTTCGCTGACCGCGATGCGCTTACCACGCACGATCTTTTCCAGCGTGATGATCGGGCTGAGGCAGTTTACCTGCTGCCGCTCCAGATGTTCCTGCGCTCGCAACAGCTGACCGCGTTTGCAATAAAGTAGATACCAGGATTCCATAGTTTCACATGCCTTTCTGCCAGCCGGTAAGCATATCAAAAGCTATTCCGGATACATAGTGATGCAAGTTTCAGCGTGTAACATCACCTATCTCTATGAATCTGCGGCTATTAGCGAGGGGTCACACACTTATCGATACGGCGCTGGTATAACAGAGGGCTAAAAATTTGTTACCGTCACAGTATGGCAAGGCGTTGCGCTACCGGCTGTGACGCTATTCATCGTTTTCGACCGAGGGAGAAATAAATGGAGCTGTTTCTGTTGAGCAACGGCAAGCTGTCTGGTGAAGCCGAGCTGCTGGGGTACGCTAAAAGCCAACTGCTGGCGATGATTGCGCGTCGTGGCATCAAATCCGCCGTCTTTATCCCTTACGCCCTGATCCGTTACGACTACGACCAGCGTGCGCAGGAACTGGCGCAAACGCTGGGCATCGAAGTCACCAGCATCCACCACGCCGCTTCACCGGCGGCGGCGATCGCGCAGGCGGAATGCATTTTGGTCAGCGGCGGCAATACCTGGTTGCTGAACCAAATGCTGCATGAGCAAGGCCTGATCGTGCCTATCCAGCGCGCGGTGCGCGAGCGTGAAGTGCCTTACGTCGGCTGGAGCGCCGGTTGCAATGTGGCCACGCCGAGCATTCGCACCACCAATGACATGCCGGTGCGCTGCAGCGTGGTGCTGTCGGCGCTGGGGCTGTTCCCGGTACAGATCAACCCGCATTACATCGACGCGCACATCAGCGGCCACATGGGCGAAACCCGTGACGAGCGCCTGGCGGAGTTCTGCGCGATCAACCCGAGCGAATCGGTGGTGGCGCTGCGGGAAGGCAGCCTGCTGCATGTTGAAGGCAATGCGCTGCGTTACTTCAGCGCTAATGGGCAGGGCTTCAAGGTGTTCCGCCATGGCGAGGAGACGCGCGAATATCAGGATACGCGCGCGCTGGCTGCGCTGGTGCCGTTCAACTGCGGCTGAGAGCCACCCGGCAGCGGGCGGCGTTAACAAAATTGCAGCAACAACCGTGAAGAGGGCTTATAATGCCCTCCCCACAGGCCGTTATAATGATCAGCATGAAATACCGTGACTTACGCGATTTCCTCTCGTTGCTGGAGAAGAGAGGGGAACTAAAACGCATCAGCCAGCCGATCGATCCTTACCTGGAAATGACGGAGATTGCCGATCGCACCCTGCGGGCAGGCGGCCCGGCATTGCTGTTTGAAAACCCGAAAGGGTACGACATGCCGGTGCTGTGCAACCTGTTCGGCACCGCCAATCGCGTGGCGATGGGCATGGGGCAGGAAGACATCAGCGCGCTGCGCGAAGTCGGCAAACTGCTGGCGTTTCTCAAAGAACCGGAGCCACCGAAAGGCTTCCGCGATCTGTTCGACAAAATGCCGAAGTTCAAGCAAGTGCTGAACATGCCGACCAAGGTGCTGGGGTCCGCGCCTTGTCAGGAGCAGGTATGGCAGGGTGAGGATGTCGATCTGGGCCGTATTCCGGTGATGCACTGCTGGCCGGAAGACGCCGCGCCGCTGATCACCTGGGGGCTGACGGTGACCCGTGGCCCGCATAAGGAACGGCAAAACCTCGGCATCTATCGTCAGCAGGTGCTGGGCAAGAATAAAGTGATCATGCGCTGGCTGTCGCATCGCGGCGGCGCGCTGGATTATCAGGAGTGGTGCCAGGCGCACCCCGGCGAGCGTTTCCCGGTTGCGGTGGCGCTGGGTGCCGATCCCGCCACTATCCTCGGTGCGGTCACGCCGGTGCCGGATACCCTGTCTGAATATGCCTTTGCCGGGCTGCTGCGCGGCAATAAAACCGAAGTGGTCAAGTGTCTTTCCAACGATCTGGAAGTGCCAGCCAGCGCCGAAATCGTGCTGGAAGGCTATATCGAGCCGGGTGAAATGGCGCCGGAAGGCCCCTACGGCGACCACACCGGTTACTACAATGAAATCGACCAGTTCCCGGTATTTACCATCACGCACATCACCCAGCGTCGCAACGCGATCTACCACTCGACCTATACCGGCCGCCCGCCGGATGAGCCGGCGATCCTGGGCGTGGCGCTGAATGAAGTGTTCGTGCCGATCCTGCAAAAACAGTTCCCGGAAATCGTCGATTTCTATCTGCCACCGGAAGGGTGCTCGTACCGCCTGGCGGTAGTGACCATGAAAAAACAGTACGCCGGCCATGCGAAACGCGTGATGATGGGCGTCTGGTCGTTCCTGCGGCAGTTTATGTACACCAAATTTGTTATCGTCTGCGATGACGACGTCAATGCGCGCGACTGGAACGACGTAATTTGGGCGATCACCACACGAATGGATCCGGCAAGGGATACCGTTCTGGTGGAGAATACGCCGATCGACTATCTGGACTTCGCCTCGCCGGTTTCCGGTCTGGGTTCGAAGATGGGGCTGGACGCCACCAATAAATGGCCGGGTGAAACCGATCGCGAATGGGGCCGTCCGATTCAGATGGATGAAAAGGTACGTGCGCGCGTCGACGAAATCTGGGATGAGCTCGCAATCTTCAGTGACAGGGAACCGACGCTGTAGCGTCAGGCCCTGTTCTCAGCTTTGCATTGATGACCCGACAGAGGGAACGCATGACAATATTGAGCTGTAAAGTGACCTCGGTAGAGGCCATTACCGATACGGTTTATCGGGTACGTCTGGTGCCCGAGCAGCCGTTTTCTTTCAAGGCAGGGCAATATCTGATGGTGGTGATGGACGAGCGCGACAAGCGCCCGTTCTCGCTGGCATCAACCCCGACGCAGCAAGAGTACATCGAGCTGCATATCGGTGCTTCGGAGCTGAATCTGTACGCCATGGCGGTGATGGATCGCATCCTGAAAGAGCAGGCGATCACCGTTGACGTGCCGCATGGCGACGCCTGGCTGCGGGAAGAGGGCAGCCGTCCGCTGGTGCTGATCGCCGGCGGCACCGGTTTCTCTTACGCGCGTTCAATCTTGTTGACCGCGCTGGAGCAGCAGCCCGATCGCGACATTTCAATCTACTGGGGCGGGCGTGAGCTGAAGCACCTGTACGATTTGAGCGAGCTGGAAGCGCTGTCGTTGCAGCATCCGAATCTGAAGGTGATCCCGGTGGTCGAGCAGCCGGAAGCCGAATGGCGCGGCCGCAGCGGCACCGTGCTCAGCGCGGTGCTGCAGGATTTCGGTACGCTGGCGGAGCACGACATCTACATCGCCGGGCGTTTCGAGATGGCGAAAATTGCCCGTGAGCGTTTCTGCGCCGAGCGCGGCGCGCTGGAAGCGCATATGTTTGGCGACGCGTTTTCGTTTATCTGACCGAGGCGATGCGCAGTGAATGGGGTGGCCGAGGGTCGCCCCGTTTTTATTTGGGCGTCGGCAAATTTCAGGTATAAAAAACCCGCCCCTGACAGGCGGGAAGAACGGCAACTAAACTTGGCGGGATGCCGCGATTTGAAGTGGTGACGCGGTCATCCCAAGATAGACACAGCTAAACGCGTTCAAACACGGTGGCGATGCCCTGGCCCAGGCCGATGCACATGGTCGCCAGGCCGAACTGTGCGTCGCGACGTTCCATGTTGTTCAACAGGGTGGTCGAGATGCGGGAGCCTGAACAGCCCAGCGGGTGGCCGAGCGCGATGGCGCCGCCGTTCAGGTTAATCTTGTCGTCGATACTGTCCATCAGCCCCAGATCTTTGATGCACGGCAGCGACTGGGCGGCGAACGCTTCGTTCAGTTCGAACAGATCGATGTCCTGCACGCTCAGACCGGCGCGTTTCAGCGCCAGCTTGCTGGCCGGCACCGGGCCGTAGCCCATGATGGAAGGATCGCAGCCGACGACCGCCATCGAGCGAATGCGGGCGCGGGCCTTCAAACCGAGCGCTTTGGCGCGCGACTCGCTCATCAGCAGCATGGCGGAAGCGCCGTCCGACAGGGCGGAAGAACTGCCAGCGGTGACGGTGCCGTTGACCGGATCGAACGCCGGCCGCAGGGCCGACAGGCTTTCGACGGTGGTTTCCGGGCGAATGACTTCATCGAAATCGTAACGGGTCAGCACGCCGTCGGCGTCGTGGCCGTTGGTCGGAATGATCTCGTTTTTGAAGTAACCCGCCAGCGTCGCTGCATGTGCGCGCTGGTGGGAGCGGGCAGCAAACTCATCCTGCATCTGGCGGCTGATGTTGTGCATCTTGGCCAGCATTTCGGCGGTCAGCCCCATCATCCCGGCGGCTTTTGCCACGCTGCGGCTCAGCCCCGGATGGAAATCCACGCCGTGGTTCATCGGCACATGGCCCATGTGTTCCACGCCGCCGATCAGGCTGACGTGTGCGTCGCCAACCATGATGGCGCGCGCCGCGTCGTGCAATGCCTGCATCGAAGAGCCGCACAGGCGGTTGACGGTCACCGCCGGCACGCGGTGCGGGATCTCGGCCAGCAGTGCGGCGTTGCGGGCGATGTTGAAGCCTTGCTCCAGCGTCTGCTGCACGCAGCCCCAGTAAATGTCATCGATCTCGGCGGCGTCCAGCGCCGGGTTGCGGCTCAACACTTCACGCATCAGGTGAGCGGAGAGATCTTCGGCGCGCACCTGGCGGAAGGCGCCGCCCTTGGAGCGGCCCATCGGCGTGCGTACGGCATCAACAATAACTACGTTTTCCATCTTTATGACCTCATGCCGGTTGGCGGGTAGCGACGTCGGACAGCGGTGTCGCCACCGGGTAGTAGCTTTCATTGCGCTCGGCCTTGGCGCGCAGACCGGCCGGCACCTGATACAGGGCGCCGAGGTGTGCGTAACGCTGGGCCAGCTCAACGTAGTTGGCGGTGCCGAGCGTATCCAGGTAGCGGAATGCGCCGCCATGGAACGGAGGGAAGCCGATGCCGTACACCAGTGCCATATCGGCTTCCGCCGGGCTGGCGACGATCTTCTCTTCCAGGCAACGCACCACTTCGTTGATCATCGGGATCATCATGCGCGCAACGACCTCTTCGTCGCTGATGGTCTGGCGCGGTTGGCTCACTTCGGCCAGCAGCGCATCGGTCTGCTCGTCGTTGTCCTTGCGCGGCTTACCTTTGTTGTCCTGGCTGTAGCGGTAGAAGCCCAGCTGGTTTTTCTGACCGAAGCGCTGGTTGTCGAACATCACGTCAATGGCATCGCGATAGTCTTTGCTCATGCGCTCCGGGAAGCCGGCCGCCATTACCGCTTGCGCGTGGTGTGCGGTGTCGATGCCCACCACGTCGAGCAGGTAGGCCGGGCCCATCGGCCAACCGAACTGTTTTTCCATCACTTTATCGATCTGACGGAAGTCGGCGCCGTCGCGCAGCAGCAGGCTGAAACCGGCGAAATACGGGAACAGCACGCGGTTGACGAAGAAGCCCGGGCAGTCGTTCACCACGATCGGCGTTTTGCCCATGCGGCTGGCGTAGGCCACCACTTTGGCAATGGTCTCGTCGCTGGTTTGTTCGCCGCGGATGATTTCAACCAGCGGCATGCGGTGTACCGGGTTAAAGAAGTGCATGCCGCAGAAGTTTTGCGGGCGCTTCAACGATTTTGCCAGGTGATTAATCGGAATGGTCGAGGTGTTCGACGCCAGAACGGTCTCTTCGCCGATCAGGTTTTCCACTTCCGACAGTACGGCGGCTTTGACCTTCGGGTTCTCCACGACCGCTTCGACGATCACCTGCGCGCGCTCGATGCCGGCGTAGTCCAACGTTGGTTGAATGGTCGACAGCACCTGCGCCATTTTCAGGCCATCCAGTTTGCCGCGTTCCAGCTGCTTATTGAGCAGCTTGGCCGCTTCGTTCATGCCCAGCGTCAGCGATTTGTCGCTGATGTCCTTCATGATCACCGGCACGCCTTTCAGCGCCGATTGGTAGGCGATGCCACCGCCCATGATGCCGGCGCCCAGCACCGCCGCCTGTTTCGGCGCGTCCACATTCTTGGCCAGCTTTTTCGCCTGGCCTTTCACGAACTGATCGTTAAGGAAGATGCCGACCAGCGCACGCGCTTCGTTGGATCGTGCCAACGGCACGAAGCTGGCGGTTTCCAGTTTCAGTGCCTCATCGCGGCCCAGCTTGGCGGCGGCTTCAATGGTTTTCACCGCGGTCATCGGTGCCGGGTAATGTTTACCGGCGGTCTGCAGCACCATGCCTTTGGCGGTGGTGAAGCTCATTGCCGCTTCGATCGGGCTGAGCTTCAGCGGCTCCAGCTTAGGTTGACGTGCGGCGCGCCAGTCCAGCTTGCCGTCGATCGCCTGTTGCAGCATTTTCAGCGCCGCTTCGGCCAGTTTTTCCGGTGCTACCACCGCATCCACCAGGCCGACTTTCAACGCGTCTTTGGCGCTGACGTCTTTGCCGGCGGCGATGATTTCCAGCGCGCTGTCGTTACCCAGCAGGCGTGGCAGGCGGACAGAACCGCCGAAGCCCGGCATGATGCCCAATTTGGTTTCCGGCAGGCCGATGCGCGCGTCCGGTGAGGCGACGCGGAAATCGGTCGCCAGAATGCATTCGCAACCGCCGCCGAGTGCATAGCCGTTAATGGCCGAAATGGTCGGTACCGGCAAATCTTCCAGCCGGTTAAAGACGTTGTTGGCGAATACCAGCCACTCGTGCAGCTTTTCAGCCGGTGCGGCGAACAGAGAAAGGAATTCGGTGATATCGGCGCCGACGATAAACGCGGCTTTGGAGGAGCGCAGCAGCAACCCCTTGAGCTCAGGCTGGTTTTCCAGCACGGTGAGCGCTTCACCCAGGCTGGCGACGGTACGGGTGTCCAGCTTGTTGACCGAGCCTGATGCGTTGAACACCAGCTCGGCGATGCCGTTATCGAGCCAGTGCAGTTGTAATGTTTCGCCTTGGTAGAGCATGTCTATCTCCTGAATCAGCGTATGATCTGGTATGACCAGATGAAGAGGATTGTGGTTTTTATGTTAAAAATATGCAAATGAGAGATTGCATATTTGCTGGTCGGATCACAAGTCGCCAAGTTAGTTTTTTGATTTGAAACGAAGTTATATTTTATGTGCTATCGGCATTTGCTGGAGTGTGTCGGCACTCATACACTTGCTCGCAGCGAATGAACATTCAGACGAGGTTACGCATGACTAAGGCGGCTTGTGTTAAACGCAGCGGCTTGTGGAGCATTCCCGCCAGAACCATGGCGCTGGCGTGTCTGTTGGTGTTTATGGCGCAAATGGCGACGACCGTGTATTTGCCTTCGCTGCCAACGGTGATGCGGGAGCTGGCGATGAGCCGGCGTGCCACCGAGCTGTCCATTTCAATCTTCGTCATCGGCGCCGCCTTGCCGGTGCTGTTTTGGGGCGCGGCCGCCGATCGCTTTGGCCGCCGCGCGCCCCTGACGCTGTCTTTGTTTCTTTTCATTGGCTGCAGCGGGCTGTTGGCGCTGTGCAGCAACGGCGCCCAATTGCTGACGCTGCGTGCGCTGCAGGGCGTGGGTGCCGGCGGTGCGGCGATCATCGCGCGTATCATCGTGCGGGATAACTGGAGCGGTGACGAGCTGGCGCGACGGCTGTCGGTGCTCTCCATCGCTTTTATCACCGCGCTGGGCGGCGGCCAGTTCGTCGGCGGCCTGCTCAGCCAATATTCACACTGGCAGATGGGCTTCGTCTTGATGGGCGCCACCGGTTTGGCCATTCTGGCGCTGATGGCGACGCTGCCGCTGGAGGCAGGGCGCGCTCGTGGGCCACGTCCGGCGATGGCGGCCACCTACTTCGCCATCCTGCGGCGGCCGGGATTTTTTTGGCCGGCCTGCGTCGGTGGGCTGGGTTTTGCCACCACGGTGACACTGCAGGAAGTGAGTCCGTTCGTCATGCAGCAGGGGTTTGGTCTCAACGTCACGGCGTTCGGCGCCCTGGGGCTGGTGATCGGCGTCGCCTACTTCAGCGGGGCGCTGACGGTGAACCGTACGGTGGCGCGTCTCGGCGGGAAAAAACTGATGCAGGCCGGCAGCGGCATCGTGGCGCTGGCGACGGCGGCGATCCTGCTGCTGTGGTGGAGCGGCGTCCTGGCCGGCCTTTCCGGTATGGCGCTGTTCATTGCGCTGTATTGCCTGACCATTTTTGGCCAGGCGGTGCTGTTTCCCAACAGCATGGCGATGGCGGTCAGCGATGCCAAAGAGTATGGTGCCTATGCGATGGCGCTGTGCGGCTTTCTGCAGCAGTGTCTGGCGGGCGTCGCCGCGGCCGGTGCGGTGTTGTTGGAACACCATGGCCTGTGGGCGCTGGCGATAGCGCTGCTCGGTTTGGGCGGCTGGTTAATGGTTAAGCTGCGGATGTAACGGCATTTGCAGGGAATTGCGAGCTGCTCCGCATGCCCAACGCGATGAGGTTGGAGCGTCGGAGCGCTGTGTTAAGATGACTTCTTTCGTGCTAAGGCATAAGGGTACTGTGATGGAAACGCTGGCTTCTTTGTATAACGACCACCTAGCAGAGCTGCAAAAACGCGCGCGCGAAGTGCTGGAGCGCAACAAGTTGGATGCGCTGCTGATTCACTCCGGGGAACTGCAAAAGGTATTTTTGGACGACCATAGCTATCCGTTCAAAGTGAACGCGCATTTCAAAGCCTGGGTGCCGGTGACGTCGGTGCCGAACTGCTGGTTGTGGATCGACGGTGTCAACAAGCCGAAGCTGTGGTTCTACTCCCCGGTTGACTACTGGCACAGCGTAGAGCCGCTGCCGGACAGTTTCTGGACCAAATCCCTTGAATTGATGCCGCTGGCCAACGCCGACGCCATCGCCCAGCAGCTTCCGCCGCAGCGCGAGCGCGTCGGCTATATCGGTTATGCCCAACAGCGCGCCCGCGATCTCGGCATCCCTTCTGAGAACATCAACCCGAAAGCGGTGCTGAACTACCTGGATTTCCACCGTTCGATCAAAACCGGCTACGAGCTGGCCTGCATGCGCGAAGCGCAGAAGACGGCGGTAACCGGCCATCGTGCCGCGCATGAGGCCTTCCTCTCCGGCATGAGCGAATTCGACATCAATCTGGCCTACCTGACGGCGACCGGCCACCGCGATACCGATGTGCCTTACGACAACATCGTGGCGTTGAACGAGCACGCTTCGGTACTGCACTACACCAAGCTGGATCATCAGCCGCCGGCCGAGTCCCTGAGTTTTCTGATCGACGCCGGGGCGGAATATAACGGCTACGCCGCCGATCTGACGCGTACCTATGCGGCGCAAAGCGGCAGCGAGTTCGCTCATCTGGTGAAAGATCTCAATAGTGAACAGCTGGCGCTGATCGACACCATTAAAACCGGCGTGCGCTATACCGACTACCATGTGCAGATGCACCAGCGCATCGCCAAGTTGCTCAAGAATCACAAACTGGTGAATGGCCTCAGCGAAGAGGCGATGGTTGAAACGGGCATCACCACGCCGTTCCTGCCGCACGGGCTGGGGCACCCGCTGGGCCTGCAGGTGCACGACGCCGCAGGCTTTATGCAGGACGAGCAAGGCACCCATCTGGCGGCGCCGTCCAAGTATCCGTTCCTGCGTTGTACCCGCGTGTTGCAGCCGGGCATGGTGTTGACCATCGAGCCGGGTCTGTACTTCATCGAATCTCTGTTGGCGCCGTGGCGCAGCGGTGAGTTCAAGCAGCACTTCGCCTGGGATCGCATCGATGCGCTGAAACCGTATGGCGGTATTCGCATCGAAGACAACATCGTGATCCATGAAAAGCGTATCGAGAACATGACGCGCGATCTGAACCTGGCCTGATGCGGCCGTACCCGATACCGGCGGAAGCAACCCGCTTTACCGAAGAAATAAAGAAGAGCCGTTTTATCACCCTGCTGGCGCCAACCAGCGGGGTAGAAGCGGCAAAGGCGTTTATTCAGCAAGTGCGGGATGAGCACCCGGCGGCGCGGCACCATTGTTGGGCCTTCGTCGCCGGTAGCCCCGATGACTCACAGCAGCTGGGGTTCTCCGACGATGGAGAACCGTCGGGCACCGCTGGCAAACCGATCCTCGCGCAGCTGATGGGCAGCGGTATCGGCGAAGTGACCGCCGTGGTCGTTCGTTACTATGGCGGCGTCAAGTTGGGCACCGGCGGGCTGGTGAAAGCTTATGGCAACGGTGTTCAACAGGCGTTGAAGCAGCTGGTGTTGGTAGAAAAGGTGCCGGAAGCCGAATATATCTTGCAGTGCGACTATGCGCAGTTGGCGATGGTGGAGAACTTGCTGCAGCAAACCGCAGGTCGGATCCTGCAGGGCGAATACGGTGCCGCCGTCGTGCTGCATCTGGCGTTGCCGGCCACCGAGGTCGAGCTGTTTGGGAATAAATTGCGTGATCTCAGTCGCGGTAATTTGCAATTAACCCCCATTTCGCAATAATTCCTCCCAATTGAATTGCTAAGGATCGTGCTGAAATGCATTTTCGCGCCATAACCCGTATCGTTGGTCTGCTGGTCATCCTGTTCTCCGGGACGATGTTTATTCCCGGCCTGGTGGCATTGATTTATCGCGATGGGGCGGGGCGCGCGTTCAGCCAAACGTTCTTCGTGGCGCTGACCATCGGGCTGATGCTGTGGTGGCCGAACCGCAAGCAAAAACACGAGCTGAAGCCGCGTGAAGGCTTCCTGATCGTCGTGCTGTTCTGGACCGTGCTGGGCAGCGTGGGGGCATTGCCGTTCCTGTTTTCGGAACGGCCCAATTTGTCGCTGACCGACGCCTTCTTTGAATCCTTCTCGGGATTGACGACCACCGGTGCGACGACGCTGGTGGGGTTGGACTCGCTGCCGAAGGCTATTCTCTTCTATCGCCAAATGCTGCAATGGATGGGCGGCATGGGGATCATCGTGTTGGCGGTGGCGATACTGCCGATACTCGGCGTCGGCGGCATGCAGCTGTATCGGGCGGAAATGCCCGGGCCGCTGAAAGATAACAAGATGCGTCCACGCATCGCCGAAACCGCCAAAACCCTGTGGCTAATCTATGTGTTGCTGACCGTCGCCTGTGCGCTGGCGCTCTGGGGGGCTGGGATGTCGGTGTTCGATGCCATCGGCCACAGTTTCTCGACCATCGCCATCGGCGGTTTTTCTACCCACGACGCCAGTATCGGTTATTACGCCAGCCCGACCATCAACACCATCATCGCCGTGTTCCTGCTGATTTCCGGCTGTAACTACGGCCTGCACTTCGCTTTGCTGAGCGGCCGCAGCCTGAAGGTGTATGGGCGCGATCCTGAATTCCGCATGTTTATCTTCGTTCAGTTGACGCTGGTGGTGGTGTGTACGTTGGTGCTCTGGGGACATGGCGTCTATAAGAGCGGTATGGAAACGCTCAATCAGGCGTTCTTCCAGGTGGTATCGATGGCGACTACGGCCGGTTTCACGACCGACAGCATCGCCAAGTGGCCGCTGTTCCTGCCGATGTTGTTGCTGTGCTCGGCGTTCATCGGCGGTTGCGCCGGCTCGACCGGCGGCGGCCTGAAGGTGATCCGTATCCTGCTTCTGTACCTGCAAGGTTCGCGCGAGTTGAAAAGGCTGGTGCACCCCAACGCGGTCTATACCATCAAATTGGGCAACCGTGCGCTGCCGGAACGCATTCTGGAGGCGGTGTGGGGATTCTTCTCTGCTTATGCGCTGGTGTTTATCGTCAGCATGCTGGCGATCATTGCCACCGGCGTTGACGACTTTTCCGCGTTCGCCGCAGTGACGGCAACGCTCAATAACCTCGGCCCCGGTCTGGGCGTAGTGGCGGATAACTTCACCACGATGCCGGCGGCGGCCAAGTGGGTCCTGGTGGTGACGATGCTGTTCGGGCGCCTGGAAGTGTTTACATTGCTGGTGCTGTTCACGCCAACCTTCTGGCGTGAGTAAGCCTGATATAAGGAGTAGGCCATGAAGGCATTGATACTTTATTCGAGCCGTGACGGGCAAACACGTGCTATCGCTTCTTATATAGCAAGCAAGTTGCAGGACACGCTGCGTTGTGAGGTGATCGATCTGCTGCAGGCAGAACAGGTCGATCTTAACCAGTATCAGCAGGTGATGATCGGCGCTTCTATCCGTTACGGGCACTTTAACCCGGCGCTGGATAAATTTGTCAAGCGTCATGCTGAGCAGTTGAATCGGATGCCGAGCGCATTCTTTGCCGTCAACCTGACCGCGCGCAAACCGGAAAAGCGTTCGCCACAAACCAACGCCTATACCCGCAAGTTCCTGTTGGCTTCGCCGTGGCAGCCAAAACAGTGCGCGGTGTTTGCCGGCGCATTGCGTTATCCGCGCTATCGCTGGTTCGATCGCATCATGATTCAATTCATTATGCGTATGACGGGCGGTGAAACGGATACCAGTAAGGAAGTGGAGTACACAGATTGGCAACAGGTCGACCGCTTTGCCCAGGAATTTAGCCAGATCCAGTACGAAAAGTGACAAAAACGCGGGTTTGGCCAGCGTTTTGCCGAAAAAATCCGCGCTTGAAAAGTTTTTTGCATTTAGGGGTTGCGGCCCGCCGAGAACTCCCTATAATGCGCCTCCACTGACCGGGAAC
>NZ_VOUX01000007.1 GCF_008011855.1 Serratia bockelmannii | reverse complement strand
AGTCGGTGAACCTCTACAACACGCGGCGGCCGCACTTGTCGCTGAAATACAAAACGCCCGATGAGGTTCATCGGGCGTTATCCGGTTGAAAAGTGTCAACCTATATCAGGACTAGTCACGCGCGTGGCGTTTCAGATCGGGCAGCCGCCCATTTTTTCTTCTTCGCTCAGGGTGTCCAGCTGCAGGATGTTCAGCATGCTGTTGGCGATCTCCCGTTCGCCCATCACCACCTGATTGGCGCCGCGATCGGTGATGTAGGCCACTTCGTCGTCGTAGTGGGCGCGGGCGATGATCTCGATGTTCGGGCGCTTGGCGCGCGCCGAGGCGACGATCTCGCCGGCCTCATAGCCGTTGGGGATAGTCAGCAGCAGCCAGCGCGCGCAGTCGAGCCGCGCCAGATCCATCACTTCCGGATTGGCGGCGTTGCCCAGCACCGTCTTGATGCCTTGCTCGCGCAGCGCTTCCACCCGCGGGCGGGAGTTTTCGATCACCACCAGCGGGATGCCCGCCTCGGCCAGTTTGCCGCCCAGCAGGCTGCCGACGCGGCCATAGCCGACCACCAGCGCATGGTTGCACATTTCTACCGGGATCTGCTTTTCTTCTTCCACCGCCTCTTCGAGGATTTGCTCTTCGATGGTTTCGGTCTTGGCCAGATAGCGCTCCAGCAGGGTGAACAACAGCGGGTTGAGCATGATCGACAGGATCGCGCCTGCCAGCACCAGATTGCGACCGTGTTCCGACATCATGCCGAGCGTGATGCCGAGGCCCGCCAGAATAAAGGCGAATTCGCCGATCTGCGCCAGGCTGGCGGAGATGGTCAGCGCGGTACGCTTGGAGTGGCCGAACATTTTCACCAGCAGGAACGCAGCGGCGGATTTGCCGAACACGATGATCGCCAGCGTCGCCAGCACCGCCAGCGGTTCGTTAATCACGATCATCGGATCGAACAGCATGCCGACCGAGACGAAGAACAGCACCGCGAACGCGTCGCGCAGCGGCAGGGTATCGTGCGCCGCGCGGTGGCTCAGTTCGGACTCGTTCAGCACCATGCCGGCGAAGAAGGCGCCCAGGGCGAAGGAGACGTCGAACAGTTTCACCGCGCCGTAGGCGATGCCGAGCGCCAGCGCCAATACCGCCAGGGTGAACAGTTCGCGCGAGCCGGTGCTGGCGGTTTTCGACAGGATCCACGGTACCAGACGGCGGCCGACCACGATCATCAGCGCGATGAAGGCGATGACCTTGCCGATGGTCAGCGCCAGCTCCATCAGCAGTTGGCCGCTGCTGGCGTTGTTGTTGCCCAGCATGTTGCCGAAGGCCGGTAGTAACACCAGCGTCAGCACCATCGCCAAATCTTCGACGATCAGCCAGCCGATGGCGATTTGCCCGCGCTGGCTGTCGATCAGCTGCCGTTCCTCCAGCGCGCGCAGCAGCACCACGGTGCTGGCGGTGGAGAGACAGAGGCCGAACACCAGCCCGGAGATCAGATCCCAGCCGAGCAGCTTGGACAGCCCCATGCCGAGCAGGGTAGCGACGGCTATCTGCGCCACGGCGCCGGGTATGGCGATAGATTTTACTGCGAGGAGGTCTTTCAAAGAGAAGTGCAGGCCAACACCGAACATCAACAGGATAACGCCGATTTCCGCCAGTTCCGGCGCCAGTGAGGTATCAGCAACGAAACCGGGGGTGAACGGGCCGGCGAGTACCCCTGCGGCCAGATACCCCACCAGAGGGGAGATGCGCAGGCGGTTCGCCAGCATGCCGAGGAGGAAGGCGAGTACTAACCCTCCGACGATGGTGGTAATGAGCGGTGTTGAATTATGCATCCATACTCCTTCTGGCTATGCATCGCGGCACGGGAGAAACGCAACAAAGTTACGAAAAGATACATTTAGTTTATTGCATTTGTTCGCGGCTTGCTTGGCTAATTTGGCCTTTTTTGTAAAAAAGCAGAGGATTTCACTTAAGGCGGGGCAATAAGGGAGTTTTGTGTCAGATAAGCCAAATAACATTGATTTATCCGTAGGATAACCCGGATGAATAAATAATTTCATCCGGGCGGTTCGCGGGGTTATTGCGGTTTATGCTCCATATTGGGCAGTAGCGCGGTGATAATGCCGATCAGCGGTAGGAAAGCACAGATTTGGTAGACCAGTTCGATACTGGTTAAATCGGCGACATAACCAAGAACTGCCGCGCCTAACCCGCCCATACCGAAAGCAAAACCGAAGAATAAGCCGGAAACCATGCCGACTTTACCGGGGATAAGCTCCTGAGCGTAGACCAGAATGGCGGAGAACGCCGAGGCGAGAATAACCCCGATGATCACCGTTAAAATGCCGGTCCAATAGAGTGATGCATAGGGTAAAACAAGGGTAAATGGTGCAGCGCCGAGAATAGAGCCCCAAATAACGTATTTACGCCCTATCTTATCGCCAAGAGGCCCGCCGATAATGGTGCCAGCCGCTACTGCGAACAGGAAGGCGAACAGATGAATTTGCGCATTCTGCACTGAAACGCCGAACTTATGTATCAGATAAAAGGTGTAATAGCTGCTAATGCTGGCCAAGTAGAAGTATTTGGAGAAAATCAGCACCAGCAGAATGCCCAGTGAGTAGGCAACGGTACGTTTTGGCAGCGGTTTCAACACCGAAGGGCTTTTCGGCAGCCCTTTAGTTGCCCGATGCTGATGTTGATACCATTTGCTGACCTGCAGCAATACCACGATCGCCAGCAGTGCCGCCAGCGTGAACCAGGCGACGTTGCCTTTGCCGTAAGGCGCGATGATCAGCGCGGCCAGCAGCGGGCCGAGCGAGCTGCCGAAGTTGCCGCCGACCTGGAACAGCGACTGCGCCAGGCCGTGTCGTCCGCCGGAGGCCATGCGCGCCACGCGCGAGGATTCCGGGTGGAAGACCGATGAGCCGGTGCCCACCAGCGCCGCCGCCAGCAGCACCAGCGGGAAGGTGCTCGCCACCGACAGCAGCAGCAGGCCGGACAGGGTAAAGCCCATGCCGATCGGCAACGAGTAAGGCTGCGGGTGTTTATCGGTGTAATACCCGATCAGCGGCTGCAGCAGCGAGGCGGTTAGCTGATAGGTCAGGGTGATCATGCCGATCTGCACGAAGCTGAGGTGAAAATCGGCTTGCAGGATCGGGTAGATCGCCAGGATCAGCGACTGGATCATATCGTTGAGCAGGTGAGACACGCTGATGGCGCCAAGGATGGAGAAGGCGGTTCCCTTCACCGCACTGCCCTTGGCGGGCGGCATCGCGCTTTGGCTACTGTCGGTCATATTATTATTAGCCTGAGAAGTTGTTGAGCACAGAGATGACATCTTAGGCAGGGCGCCCAATTTTTACCATATCTGAAATAATCAGACTCACATCGCAAAAATTTGAAATCAGCTGTCATTAATTCGCGCTACAATTCCGCCCTCATCATAAAAGCTATTGAATACACGGAGATCCGCCATGCGTTTTTCGCTGAAAACCACCGCATGCGCGCTGGCCGTTTCCCTGACGTTGCTGTCGGGGGCCGCCAGTGCCTGGGAAAAGGATAAGACCTACGCCATCACCATTCTGCATACCAACGATCATCACGGTCACTTCTGGCAGAACGATCACGGCGAATACGGTCTGGGCGCGCAGAAAACGCTGGTGGACGGCATTCGTCAGGAAGTGGCGGCGCAGGGCGGCAGCCTGCTGTTGCTGTCCGGCGGCGATATCAACACCGGCGTGCCGGAATCGGATTTGCAGGACGCCGAGCCGGACTTCCGCGGCATGAACCTGGTGGGCTATGACGCGATGGCGATCGGCAACCACGAATTCGACAACCCGCTGAGCGTACTGCGCCAGCAGGAGAAATGGGCAACTTTCCCGCTTCTGTCCGCCAATATCTATCAGAAAAGCACCGGCCAACGCCTGTTCAAGCCTTACGCCTTGTTCGACAAGCAGGGCATCAAGATTGCCGTTATCGGCCTGACGACCGACGACACTGCTAAGATTGGCAACCCGGAGTACTTCACCGACATGGAGTTCCGCGTGCCGGCGCAGGAAGCGAAGCAGGTGGTGGAGCAACTTCGCAAGGACGAGAAGCCGGACGTGATTATCGCCGCCACCCACATGGGGCACTACGATAACGGCGAACACGGCTCGAACGCGCCGGGCGACGTGGAGATGGCGCGCAGCCTGCCGGCCGGATATCTCGACATGATCGTCGGCGGCCACTCACAGGATCCGGTGTGTATGGCCGGCGACAACCGCAAACAGGTGGATTATGTGCCGGGCACGCCGTGCTCGCCGGATCGCCAGAACGGCACCTGGATCGTGCAAGCGCATGAGTGGGGGAAATACGTGGGTCGCGCCGACTTCGAATTCCGCAACGGCGAGCTGAAGCTGGTGCATTATCAGCTGATCCCGGTAAACCTGAAGAAGAAGGTGGAGAAGGCGGACGGCACCAGCGAGCGGGTGTACTACACCCAGCAGATTGCGGAAGATCCGACCATGATGAAGCTGCTGACGCCGTTCCAGGATAAGGGCAAGGCGCAGCTGGGCGTGAAGATCGGCAGCGTCAACGGCAAGCTTGAAGGCGATCGCAGCAAGGTGCGCTTCGTGCAGACCAACCTGGCTCGGGTGATGCTGGCGGCGCAGAGGGAGCGCGCCGACGCCGACTTCGCCGTGATGAGCGGCGGCGGGGTGCGCGATTCGATTGAAAGCGGCGATATCACCTACAAGAACGTGCTCAAGGTGCAGCCGTTTGGCAACACGTTGGTGCATGTCGATATGAAAGGCCGTGAGGTTGAACAGTATCTGGCGGTGGTGGCCAACATGAAGCCGGACTCCGGCGCCTACGCCCAGTTCGCCAACGTCAGCCTAGTGGCGGACGGCAAGGGCGTCAGCGAGGTGAAGATCAACGGCCAGCCGCTGCAGGCGGATAAAACCTACCGCATGGCGACACTGAACTTCAATGCGCTGGGCGGCGACGGCTATCCGAAGCTGGACGGGCTGCCGAGCTACGTCAACACCGGCTTTATCGATGCCGAAGTGCTGAAGCAGTACATCGAGAAACACTCGCCGCTGGATGCGGCGGCCTACGAGCCAAAGGGCGAGATCGTCTATCGATAGAGGTGTAGCGGAACGGCGTTCTCGCGTGTCGCGGGGGCGCCGTTCCCGCCTTCGCGAGCCTCCTCTCCATCAACGCCTTCTGTCTGCGTTGCCGTTTTAGACGGCGTCTTACTTTCGTCTCTCCATATACGCCCTCGCTGGGCAACCCATCATATTCTTGAAAAAAGTGGCGAAGGCGCTGTCGCTGGAAAACGCCAGCTGGCCGGCGACCTCGGATTGGCTCAGCCCTGCGGCCAACATCTCTATCGCTTTGATCAGGCGCCATTGCTGACGCCACTGTTGATAACTGAGACCGGTTTCACGGCGGAAAATCCGGCTGATGGTTTTCTCGGAAGCGCCGCTATAGCGCGATAGCTCGTGCAGCGGCGGAAGCATGTCCAGATTGGTCAGATGGCGCAGGCGCCGGTCGCTGGGCAGCGGCAGCAACGTCAGTTCGCGCGGTGCGGCGGCGATCTCGTCGAGGCAGACCGCCAGAATATTGGCGTGAGGCCCGTGCTGCCAGTCGGTGTCGAAAGCGGCGAACGCGATGCGTTCCAACACCTCGCGCAGCAGCGGCGAGGCTGTCAGTACGGCAAGCTGCGCAGGCAGACAGGCATAGCGATCGGCGTCGAGATAAAGCGAACGGTAACCGACGACGCCGTTGACCTGAACGCGGTGAGCCACCTGCGGCGGGATCCAGGCGACTCTGCCCGGCGGCAGCATACAGATGCTTTGGTTGAGCGTGATGCGCATGCTGCCTTGCTGACAGAACAGCAACTGCCCCCTGTCATGCCAATGCGTGCCCGAGTCGTGCTGCGCCAGTTCGGCGGCGATCCCGAGTACCCCGTTGTCGAGCGTATCCGGATTAAAACTGTCCTGCGCCTGAAGCCACGCCATAGTATGTCCGATTTTGTAAATTTATTGTCTTTTATATTGTAATCGGTACCGGGGAGCTGATGCTACCTTGTGCAGCCTATTCTTGGCTACAGGATCTGTTATGCAACGTAAACTGACGCTGACGTTGGCGACGTCGATGATGATGTTTCCCCAGGTGGTGGAGACCATCTACAGCCCGGCATTGACGCACATTGCGCACGGTTTCCGGGTCAGTGCGGAGATGGCGGCGCAAACGCTCTCTTGTTACTTTTTCGCTTTTGCGCTCGGCGTGGTGGTATGGGGGCGGATGTGCGACGTCATCGGGCGGCGTCCTACCATTTTGGCCGGGCTGACGCTCTATCTGCTGGCTTCTATCATCGCGCTGTTCAGCGGCAGCTTCAGCGTGCTGCTGGCGGCGCGTGTGCTGGCCGCCTTTGGCGCGGCGGTCGGTTCGGTCGGGACGCAAACGGCGATTCGCGATCGCTTCGACGGTTATGAGTTGGCGCGGGTGTTCTCGGTGATGGGGATCGCCATGGCGATCAGTCCGGCGGTTGGCGTGTTGAGCGGCGCAGTGCTGACTTACTATTGGGGCTATCAGGGGGTGTTCGGCGGTTTGGCGCTGTTGGCGGCGCTGTTGTTGGGCTATGCCGGTTGGCAACTGCCGGAGACGCGTCCGCAACAGGTGGTGAAGAGTTCATTTTTCGGCACGCTGGGGCGGATGATCAAGGACGGGGATATTTGGCTCAGTGCGCTGTTGGTGGCGTTG
The DNA here is from genome assembly GCF_008011855.1 of Serratia bockelmannii. Classification (GTDB taxonomy): domain Bacteria; phylum Pseudomonadota; class Gammaproteobacteria; order Enterobacterales; family Enterobacteriaceae; genus Serratia; species Serratia bockelmannii. The sequence continues at coordinate 136,205 of NZ_VOUX01000007.1, read as the reverse complement.
TTCAATATTTGCATGTTCAGCTATTACCAACTGGCGCCATTCCACTTCTCAGCGTTGGGATTGCCGACGCAGTGGTTCGGTTATACCGGTTTGGTATTGGCGGTCGGAGTGGGTATCGGCGCGGCGATCAACAAGTTTTTGATCGGCAAACGCTGGCTGTTCCCCGCACTGTTGATGCTGGCCTGCGCGCTGTCGCTGACCGGCGGCCTGCTGGTATTGCTGCTGGAAGGGACCTTGTGGTTTGTTCTGCCGATGATGCTGGTGGTGATGGCGTACGGCATCGCCATTCCCAATATTCTGGCGCGCGCGCTGCGCCATTATAAAGACTGCATGGGCACTGCCGGCGCCATCCTTGGCCTGATGTATTACCTGATGCTCGGCGGTGGCCTGGTGCTGGCGGGGCTGTCGCTGCACCTGGGTGCCGTGCTGTCGCTCTGCAGTCTCTGCGTGCTGCTGTTGGCGTGGCGGGTGGCGCACAACGAGCGTCGTTTGGCGTTGCCTGCGCGTAGCTGAATGATAAACGGGGCGGACATTCTCGCCACCGCTGCCTTCCAATGATAGCCTGAGCGACAATTTGGTTTTGATAACGCAAACAGGAAGATGACATGTTGAAAACCGCAGGCTGGCTGCTGCCCGCCATCCTGGCGCTGGCGGGGTGTTCGTCATCCGGCCAAGGTCATGAGCAAACGCTTAGCCAGGCGCTGGCGGCCCTCGGCCAGGACAAGGCGCTGGTTGGGGCGTCGAGCGGCGTGATGGTGCGCGATGCCGAGAGCGGCACCGTGCTTTATCAGGCGCACGCGGAGCAGCGTTTGGCGCCGGCTTCCAACATGAAGATGTTCACTTCTCTGGCGGCGTTCGGCGTGCTGGGGGCGGATTACCGGTTTGAAACCCGGCTGCTGACCACCGGTGAACAGCGCGGCAACACCTTGCAGGGGGATCTCTATCTGCAGGGCAGCGGCGATCCGACGTTGCATCCTGACGATCTCGACACCTTCGCCGCCACGCTGGCGCAGCGCGGCGTTCGCCAGATTCATGGGCGGCTGATCCTGGACGCCAGCGCGTTCGATCAAACGCCATTCGGCGCCGGCTGGAGCTGGGACGATGAACCCTTTGCCTTCGCTGCACCGATCTCGGCGCTAAACTACGCCTTTACCCCCGGCGGCGATATCAACGTGGTGCGGGTGGATGTGCAACCGGGCGCCCGCGCCGGTGCGCCGGGGCGGGTGAGCTTCTATCCCGCCAATGACGCGGTGACGCTGGTCAACCGTACCAGCACCGGCGGCGACACCGCACTGACGTTCGAGCGCCAGCCGGGCAGTAATCGGGTTGTGGTCAGCGGCACCATCGCCGCGCAGGCGGAGGCCCGTTCGCGATTGATCACTGTCGATCAACCCACCCGCGTGGTTGGCGCCTTACTGCAAAATGCCCTGCGCGCGCACGGCATTACCCTGCGCGGTAATGCTGAAGAGGGCGTGACGCCGGCCGGCGCACAGCTGCTGGCGCAAAAAACCTCGCCGCCGCTCTCCCGCCTGATCGTCACCTTCCTGAAAGTGTCCAATAACGGTTACGGTGAGGTACTGACCAAAGCGATGGGCCGCAAAACGCAGGGTAAGGGGGATTGGGCCGCCGGCCTGCAGTCGATCGGCCAGTTTGTGCAAAGCCAGGGCATCGCGGCCGGCGCGTACCGTCAGGTGGACGGTTCAGGGCTGTCGCGCATGAACCAGATCACGCCGCAACAGCTGACGACGCTGCTGTTGGCGGCCAGAAAACAGCCGTGGTTCGCCGACTGGTATCGCGCTTTGCCCGTCGCGGGCCAGCCGGGGTTGCTGGTGGGCGGCACGCTGCAGCACCGTATGGTAAAAAGCGCGGCGGCGGGGCGCGCCCACGCCAAGAGCGGCTCCATGACCGGGGTCTCATCGCTCAGCGGCTATGTCGATTCGGCGACCGGACGGCCGCTGGCGTTCGCCATTATCAGCAACAACTATCTGGTGCCCGGCGCGGAGGTGAAGGCGCTGGAGGACCGCCTGGTGGAGACGCTGGCAGCCTGTGACGCCACGGTGGTGTGCCGCTGAGTACGCGTCGTCAGTCGCGTTTGGCGATGTCGGCGAAGCTGCCGGCCAGCAGGCGGCACAGATCGGCGGCGGCCAGCTCGATGTCCAGCCCGCGTTTGCCGCCGGAAACGTAGATGGTGGCGAACGCTTGCGCCGGGCTGTCGATCACCGTCGGCAGCCGTTTTTTCTGCCCCAACGGGCTGATGCCGCCCACCAGATACCCGGTGACGCGCTGCGCCAGCTGCGGATCGGCCATCTCGGCCTTTTTGGCGCCGAGGGCGCGGGCAACTTTTTTCAGATCCAGCTGGGTGGCGACCGGCGTGACCGCCACCGCCAGGTGTTTGGCGTCGCCGTTCAGCGCCACCAGCAAGGTTTTGTAAACCCGATCGGCATCCAGCCCCAGCTTTCTCACTGCCTCGTCGCCGAAATTAGTTTCGTCGCTGTCGTGGTGATAAGGATGAAGGGTAAAGGTGACCTTTTGTTTTTCAAGCAGAACGACTGCGGGCGTCATGATGTGTTGTCCAAAATGTCCCCAGCGGGGAAGGGGTGATAACCAGTCTTAAAAATACAAAAATCCAACCTGCACGGCAACCTGAGCGGCTGTTACATAAAGCGGGTTGCCAAGATATTCACCGGGTTGCTACCCTGTTTACTGTAACCGTTAACACGGTTGCTATGCGTATAACTAGAATACAAGAAATTCCTCTTTGACTGGCCAATAGTGATATTGGCCACTTTTTTACCCCTGTGGCTGCAGCATCGCCGGCAGGTTATCCTCGCCATACAGGTGCAATGCGCCAACCGCCACCACATAGTCCCCGGCCGGCAGCGCCTCCAGCTGACGCCGCCAGTCGCGATTGCGCTGATGCATCAGCACGTCGTAAAGCCCAGCGCTGAAGGTGGCCGGCAGCGTGTCCAGCGTGCCGCGCGGTTTGGCGTCCAGCCACCAGCTCACCATGGTTTGCAGCAGCCGCGCGTTGGTATGCCAGTGTTCCAGCGTATCGCGCAGCAGTGCGATGCCGCCTTCCGGCAGCTGTTCCAGCATTGCCAACTGCTGCTGCGCCCCTTCAAGTTCGATCACCGGTTTGTCCTGCGCCCGGGCGGCCTGCAGCAGCTGATAATCTACGCCGTACTCTGCGCGCAGCCCCAGACGCTGAGCCTGCCGCGCCTGCATCATCAGCGCCACCTGCCAGCCGGGCAGGGTGGCGAAGGCGTGCGGATCGGCGCCCAGTTCGTGGCACAGCGCCAGCAGCTGTTGATACTCTTCGGCGGACAGGCGCTGTTCCAGCTCCGGCTGCTGTTCGGCGTGGTCGAAAGGGGAGGCGGCGCCGGTGATATCGGCTTCGACGATCAGCGCGTCGGCCTGTTGCAGCCGGGCGGCCAGCCGGGGCGGCAGCGGCGACATATCGACGGTGCCCATATGGATGCTGCCTACCAGATGCAGCCGACGTTCGCCCGGCAGGGTGATGTCCAGCGCCGGATAAGCGTAACTTTTGGGCGAGATCAGGCCGAGAAAGGCGGCGAGGCGGCGTAACAGTTGACCCATACGGCGTGGCTCCTGAATAACGGGTGCGCGTTTTCGCGTGCAAGGCGAGGGAAAATCGTCATTCATGCTAAACGCTATCAGCCGCGCAGGGAAGCCCGGAAAACAGCGGGGCGCCTTGACGGCGCCCCGGAGCTTACTTCCTGGGTTTAAAACGCAGCAGCCGGTTGGCGTTGCTGACTACGGTAATCGACGACAGCGCCATTGCGGCACCCGCCACCACCGGGCTGAGCAGTGTGCCGGTCAGCGGGTAGAGCACGCCGGCGGCGATTGGAATGCCCAGCGTATTATAGATAAAGGCGCCGAACAGGTTCTGCTTCATGTTGCGCAGCGTGGCCTTCGACAGCTCCACTGCATCCGCTACGCCATTCAGGCTGTGGCGCATCAAGGTGATGGCAGCGGTCTCGATGGCGATGTCGCTGCCGCCGCCCATCGCGATGCCCACGTCGGCCTGCGCCAGCGCCGGGGCGTCGTTGATGCCGTCGCCGACCATCGCCACGCGTTGGCCCTGCGCCTGCAGCTGTTTGATCGCCGCCGCTTTGCCGTCCGGCAGCACGCCGGCAATCACCCGATCGATACCGGCCTCTTTGGCGATGGCGTTGGCGGTCACCGGGTTGTCGCCGGTCAGCATCACCAGCTGATATCCCTGCTGGTGCAGGCGCTGCAGCGCCGCGACGCTGTCCTCGCGTAGCGGATCGCGAATGGCGAACAGCGCGGCCGGTTTACCGTCAACGGCCAGCAGCACCGGCGTCACGCCGCGTTCGGCCTGGGCGCGCATCGGCGCATCCAGTTCGGCGGTCGCGACCTGATGCTGTTCCAGCAGCGCGGCGTTACCCAGCAGCAACTGCGCGCCGTCGATCTCCCCGCTGACCCCGGCGCCGCGCAGGGTGCGGAACTGCGCCACCTGCGGCAGCGTTTGCCCGGCGGCGCGTTCCATGATGGCGCGCGCCAGCGGGTGGTTGGAGCCTTGTTCCAGCGCGGCGGCCCAGCCGATCGCCTGCTGCTCGCTGACCTGATTGAAGGTCAGGATCTCCACCACCTGCGGTTTCCCTTCGGTCAGGGTGCCGGTTTTGTCGAACACCAGGGTGTCCAACTGGCTGGCCTGTTGCAGGGCGTCGGCGTCGCGCACCAGCACGCCGAATTCCGCCGCGCGGCCCACGCCGGAGATGATCGACATCGGCGTTGCCAGGCCCAATGCGCATGGGCAGGCGATGATCAGCACCGTGGTGGCGATCACCAGCGTATAGACCAGCTGCGGCTGCGGGCCGAAGAAGTACCACATCGCTGCGCTGAACAGGGCGATCGCCACCACCGCCGGCACGAACACCGCCGAGACGCGGTCAGCCAACTGGCCAATCGCCGGTTTACTGCTCTGCGCCTGACGCACCAGTTTGATGATGCGCGCCAGCGTGGTTTGGCTACCGATGGCGGCGGCGCGGAACAGCACGCTGCCGTCGTCGACCACCGTCCCGGCATGCACCGTATCGCCGGGGCCTTTCTGCTGTGGCACCGCTTCGCCGGTCAGCATCGCTTCATCGAGCCAGACTTCGCCCTGCACGATTTCACCGTCGACCGGCACGCGATCGCCGGTGGTCAGCCGCAGCGTCATGCCGAGCTGCACCTCCGCCAGCGGGATATCGCGTTCGCCGTCGTCGGTCACCAGCCGCGCGGTGGGCGGTGTCAGATCCAGTAACCGCTCCAGCGCCTGTGAAGAACGCTGACGAGCGCGCTGCTCCAGCGCATGGCCGAGGTTGATCAAACCGATGATCATCGCGCTGGCCTCGTAATAGAGGTGGCGCGCTTCCATCGGGAAGAAATCGGGCCAAATGTTGACGGCGATCGAGTAAAGCCAGGCGGCGCCGGTGCCGAGTGCCACCAGGGTATCCATGGTGGCGCTGCCGTTCATCAGCGCGCGCCAGGCGTTGCGGTAGAAGTGCCCGCCGGCAAACACCATCACCGCCAGGGTGATGACGCCGACCAGCAGCCAGGGGCGCTGGGTTTCCGGCGTCAGCGTCATGCTGCCGCCGAACAGCCCCCAGGCCATCAGCGGGATACCCAACGCCAGCCCCAGCGCCGCCTGCCAGCTAAAGCGCTTCATGTTGGCGCGTGCGGTCTGCTGTTGGCGTTCGCGACGTTCTGTCTCGTCCTGAATCATCTCGGCACCGTAGCCGGCTTTTTCCACCGCCGCTACCAGTGCCTGCGCATCGGCGGCGCCGGTGACCAGCGCACTGCGCTCCGCCAGGTTGACGCGCGCGTGTTCAACGCCGGGGACGCTTTGCAGCGCATGCTGCACTTTATTGACACAGCTGGCGCAGGTCATGCCGCTGAGCAGCAGCTGTACGCTGTCGTCCGCGTTGTCGGTTGCCGGAAGGGGAGGCTGCGCCGCTGGCTGAACGTCCGGCAACGAAGGTGTTGCGTCAGTCAACGGCTCAGTTTTTGGGACGACGGCACCCGCCACGCTGGCGTGATAACCGGCATCTTCCACCGCGGCGATCAGCGCCTGCGGATCGGCATCGCCGTACACTTTCGCGCTGTCGATCTCGACGTCGGTGGCGAACACGCCCGGCACGGCTTCCAGTGCCTTGCGGGTGGTGCCGACGCAGTGCATGCAGCTCAGGCCGCTCAGCTGCAGCTCGGTGTCGGCGTGCGGCGCGACTTCGGCCTGATAGCCGGCGGCGATCACGCTGTCGATCAGCGCGTTGTCCGGTGCGTCGCCGGTCACTTTGGCGTAATGAACGTTAACCTCCGCCTGTTCGACATCGCTGCGGCTTTCCAGGGCTTTTTTCACCCGCTGCGCGCAGTTCATGCAGGACAACCCCTGCAATGCCAGCATAGTGGTGTGTGACATGATTGAACTCCTTGCGTAGAGGCGGTGTTTAAAGGTTGACCGCCTGACCTGTTTTCACTAAGAATGGAGCTTAAACCTTCCAGCAAGGGTAAGGTCAAGGAGGGAAAATGAATATTAGCGACGTCGCGAAAAAAACCGGGTTAACCAGCAAGACGATTCGTTTTTACGAAGAGAAAGCGCTGATTACCGCCCCGATCCGCAGCGACAACGGTTACCGCCACTATTCCGCCAAGCATGTCGAAGAGCTGACGCTGCTGCGTCAGGCGCGGCAGGTGGGCTTCAACCTGGACGAGTGCCGCGAACTGGTGGCGTTGTTCAACGATCCGGCCCGCCACAGCGCCGACGTGAAGGCACGCACGCTGCAGAAGGTGGCGGAGATCGAAAAGCACATCAGCGAGCTGGGGAACATGCGCCAGCGCCTGCTGACGCTGGCGGAACAATGCCCGGGCGATGAGGGGGCGGAGTGCCCCATCATCAATAACCTGGCGGGGTGTTGTCGTTCTAATTAACGGCTGATGGCGCGGATCACCAGCGTGACCCCTTCCACCGCCACCACTTCCACCTCGGTGCCGGCGGGCAGATCTTCCGCCGCCTGCGCGCGCCAGCTGCTGTCGCCGATATTAATGCGCCCCATACCGTTGTGCATCGGCTCCGTCAGCGTGGCGCGGGTGCCGATCAGCTGGCGGTTGCGCTGGTTGAGCACCGGCGACCCGCCGGATGCGGCTGCCGGGCGCCGACGCAGCCAGTACCACCACAGGTAAGCGACGACGACGGTCAGGACGGCGAAGATCATGCCTTGCCATGCCCAGGAAAGCGGCGGCAGTAGCCAGATCAGGGCGCCGACCAACAGCGCCGCCACACCGCTCCACAGCAGGTAGCCGCCGGCGCCGAGCATTTCCGCCGCCAGCAACACGCCCCCGAGAGAGAGCCAGAACCACAGCGGATTCGCCGCGATCAGTTCGAGCATGATTATTTGCCTTTGCTTTCTTTCAGCAGTTCGGTAATGCCGCCGATCGAGCCGAGCAGGCTGCTGGCGTCCAGCGGCATCATCACCACTTTGCTGTTGTTGGAGGAACCGATCTTCTGCAGCGCGTCGGTGTATTTCTGCGCCACGAAGTAGTTCACCGCCTGAATGTTGCCGCTGGCGATGGCGTCGGATACCAGCTGGGTGGCGCGCGCCTCGGCCTCGGCGGCGCGTTCACGCGCTTCCGCCTGCAGGAACGCCGACTGGCGTTCGCCCTCGGCCTTCAGGATCTGCGATTGTTTCTCCCCCTCGGCGCGCAGAATGGCCGCCTGACGCACCCCCTCTGCCTCCAGGATGTCGGCGCGCTTGGTGCGCTCGGCCTTCATCTGGGCGTTCATCGAGGCTATCAGTTCCGCCGGCGGCCGCACGTCGCGGATCTCGATACGGGTGATTTTCACCCCCCAAGGATTGGTCGCTTCATCGACGATGTGCAGCAGGCGGCTGTTGATGCTGTCGCGCTGCGACAGCATTTCGTCGAGCTCCATTGAGCCGAGCACGGTGCGGAAGTTGGTCATGGTCAGGTTGACGATCGCCTGTTCGAGGTTGCTGACCTCGTAGGCGGCGCGCGCCGGATCGACCACCTGGATGAAGCAGACCGCATCGATGGCGACGTTGGCGTTATCGCGGGAAATCACCTCTTGGGAAGGGATATCTAGCACCTGCTCCATCATGTTGATTTTGCGGCCGATGCGGTCCATGAACGGCACCACCAGGTTCAGCCCCGGCATCAGCGTTTTGGTGTAGCGGCCGAAGCGTTCTACCGTCCATTGGAACCCCTGCGGCACAATTTTGACGCCGGCGAACACCACAATCAGCGCGACGACGATCACGATGGGAATAAAAGTAAGCATGCAAACCTCCTGTCAGACATATGTAAACAGATATTACGTCAGCGCCGGAAAAATGCCTACTGATACCGCGACTTAATCCAGGGCGCTGACGCAACCCGCGAGCGGTGGATCCCGCGTCTGGAACAGAGTGTTGTCACGACAAGTGTGGCACAGCTGAAAAATAAGTATGCCTAAATGGCATGATTTCAATAATTTTTATTCATTTCATGCTGTTGCTCGCCTTGGCTAGAGTAAAAACACCCCCTGTATTTACCGTCAAAAAGTTGTCATTTTTATTTGCGACTATGCTTTTTGAAATGACATTTCGGCCAAGGATTGTTATGGATTCGCTCAGTGTTGATGAACTCGCCCAGAAGAAGGATCGTTGGTATCGCATTGTGGAGGAGATGTTGGCGGAAGCCGGCGTCGCCATCAACGGCCCGCGCGCCTGGGATATCCGGGTGCATAACCCGGCGCTGTTCAAACGCATTTTGCAGGAAGGCTCGCTCGGCTTCGGCGAAAGCTATATGGACGGCTGGTGGGAGTGCGAACGGCTGGACATGCTGTTCACCCGCATTCTGCAGGCCGGCGTCGATGAACGGTTGCCGAAAAGCCTGAGCGACATCGCGCGCATCGCCTATGCCCGGCTGTTCAATCGCCAATCGCGCAAGCGTGCCTGGCAGGTGGGCAAAGAGCACTACGACATCGGCAACGACCTGTTCCGGGCGATGCTCGATCCTTATATGCAATACTCCTGCGGCTACTGGAAAGAGGCGCAGACGCTGGAGCAGGCGCAGCAGGCCAAGCTCAGGATGATCTGCGAAAAACTGCAGTTGAAACCGGGCATGACGCTGCTGGATATCGGTTGCGGCTGGGGCGGATTGGCGCAGTTTGCGGCGCAAAACTACGGCGTCTCGGTGCACGGCGTGACCATTTCGGCCGAGCAGCAGAAGCTGGCGCAGGAACGCTGCGCCGGGCTGGACGTCGAGATCTTGCTGCAGGATTACCGCGATCTGGATCGTCAGTTTGATCGCATCGTGTCGGTCGGCATGTTCGAGCACGTCGGGCCGAAAAACTACGAGACCTACTTCAGCGTCGCGGCGCGCAACCTGAAGCCCGACGGTCTGTTCCTGTTGCACACTATCGGTTCCAATCAAACCGATCTCAACGTCGACGCCTGGATAGACAAATACATCTTCCCCAACGGCTGCCTGCCTTCGGTGCGGCATATCGCCGAGGCCAGCGAAGGGCGTTTCGTGATGGAGGATTGGCACAACTTTGGCGCCGATTACGATCGCACGCTGATGGCCTGGCTGGAGAATTTCAAACGGGCGTGGCCGGATCTGATGGGCGGTTATTCCGAGCGCTTCGAACGCATGTTCACCTATTACCTGAACGCCTGCGCCGGCGCGTTCCGTTCGCGCAACATTCAGCTGTGGCAGGTGTTGTTCAGCCCGGCGGGCGTGGAAGGCGGGGTGCGGGTCTATCGTTGATATCCCTTCGTCTTCCCCGCCGCATCGTTGTTGGCTGCACGTTCGAATCCCTGGTCACTTAGTTATCTAAGCTCCCAGGGTTTCTCACGTTTGCCGCCTGGATGCAGCTTCAAGTGTGACGGATATCAGTACAGCAGAGAGTACAGCTGGCGGCGATATTTAGCGGCCAGCGCGTCGCCGGTGCCGAGCGCGGCCAGAATGTCCATCAGGGTTTTGCGCGCGCTGCCGTTGGCGGCGGCCAGATCTTTCTTCAGATGCCCCATCAGCAGTTCCAGCGCTTCTTCGTTACGCCCGACCTGATGCAGCTGCAGCGCCAGCTGCACCGCCAGTTCGACGTTGTCCGGCTGCTGCTGCACCTGTTGTTGCAGCTGCTGGATTTCCGGCGTGTCCGCCGCCTGCTTCAACAGTTCAATCTGCGCCACCAGGCCCTGATAGCGGGTATCGCGATCCTGCAGCGGGATGGTCGCCAGCACCGCTTCAGCGTCTTCGCTGCGGCTGAGGGCGATCTGGGTTTCGGCCAGCGTCAGGCCGATGTCGCTGCGCTGCTGGCTGCTCTGCCAGGCGTCTTTCAGCAGCGGCAGCGCTTCGGCGGCGTTGCCGGCGGCCAGCAATTCTTGCGCCTGCGCCAGTTTCAGATCTTCTTCCTTCGGCAGGAAACGCTGCAGCAAGTCGCGGATCGCTTCTTCCGGCTGCGGGCCCTGGAAGCCGTCGACCGGCTGGCCGTCTTTGAACAGGTAGACCGTCGGAATCGAACGCAGCCCGAATTGCGAGGCGATCATCTGTTCGGCGTCGCAGTCCACCTTGGCCAGAATGAACTGACCGGCGTATTCCGCCGCCAGCTTGTCCAGCACCGGCGTGAGCTGCAGGCAGTGTTGGCTGCGCTCGGACCAGAAGTAGAACAGCACCGGAATGGACATCGACTGTTCCAGCGTCTGGTGCAGGTTAGTTTCGTTAATATCAACAACAGCTTGAGCTAGCATCTTTTTTCTCTCTGATCGTGCGGAGCCATGGGGTGTAGATGGGGGCGCGCCGCCATTCTTCAACCCCGTCGGGCGAATTAAGCGTTGCTGCGCAGCAGCCAATCCAGACAGCGGCCCGGCAAAATGCGGCGCAGCACGCTCATCGCGTGCGCCAGCAGGGTCACCGGGTAGCGCAATTTGGCGCGCGGGCTTTCCAGCGCGTGGCGCAATTTGGGCAGAATGGCCTCCGGCGGCAGCGTCAGGCGCTTGGCGATGCCGGGATTGTGCACCGGCTTGTCGCTCTGCGCCTGGTTGACGTTCTGGCTAAAGTGGGTGGAGATCGGCCCCGGTTCGATCAGGCTGACCTGAATGCCGCTGCCGTGCAGCTCCATGCGCAGCGCGTCCGACCAGGCTTCCAGCGCGAACTTGCTGGCGGCGTAGGCGCCGCGCCCGGCGCTGGAAACCAGGCCCATCACCGAACTGGTCTGAATAATGCGCCCTTCGCCGTGCGGCAACATCGCGGGCAACAACAGTTGGGTCAGTTGGTGGGTGCCGAACAGGTTGGTGGCGAACTGCCGCTCCAGCTGGCTGCGCGAAATGCGGCTGAGCGGGCCGTAAACGCCGAAACCGCCGTTATTGAACAGGCCGTACAGGCGGCCGTCGGTCAGCGCGATCACCTCGGCGGCGGCGCGCTCGACGCTGGCGCTGTCGTCCAGATCCAGCTCGATGCCTTCCAGCCCGAGCTGGCGCATGTTTTCCACGTCCTGCGGTTTGCGGCAGGCAGCCAGCACCCGGTAGCCGCGGTTGCGCAGATCCTGCGCCGCAATCAAGCCTATCCCGCTGGAACAGCCGGTTATCAATACCGCTTTTTGCATAACTTTACCTAGTGTACGACCCTAATTTAGTGAGACTCATGCTTTACTAGAGGCTCCAGGCGCTCCGCCATCCAGGTGGCGATAAACGGCTGGGCGTCCCCATTGGGATGCAATCCGTCATCCTGCATCCATTCCGGCTTCACCACCACCTGTTCCATATAGAACGGCAGCAGCGGAATGTTGAACTGTTTGGCCAGCGCCGGGTAGACGGCGCTGAACGCTTCAGTATAGCGGCGGCCGTAGTTCGGCGGGATGCGGATCTGCATCAGCAGCGGCTGCGCGCCTGCTTGCTGCACCAACGTGATGATTTGGCCGAGATCGCGCTGTACGTCCTGCGCCGGGAAGCCGCGCAGGCCGTCGTTGGCGCCCAGCTCGATCAGCACCCAGCGCGGCTGATGCTGTTTCAGCAGCGCGGGCAGACGCGCCAGCCCCTGCGCGGCGGTGTCGCCGCTGATGCTGGCGTTGACCAGCTGCGGCGCGCCCGACTTTTTCTGCCACTGTTCGGCCAACAGCGTCGGCCACGCCCGCTCGATCGGCAGGCGGTAGCCGGCGCTTAAACTGTCGCCCAAAATCAACAAGGTATCGGCGGCGGCAGCGCGTAAACTGAATAATCCCAACAGCAAAAGGAAGGGAAGATGCCAGCGGAAAACGTTCTTGAAGTTCATCATCTTAGTAAACACGTTGGTCAGGGTGAGCATCAGCTCACCATCCTTACCGGAGTCGAGCTGCTTGTCAAACCCGCGCAGACGATCGCCCTGATCGGCGAATCCGGATCGGGGAAATCGACCTTGCTGGGCATTTTGGCCGGGCTGGATGACGGCAGCGAAGGCGAGGTGCGCTTGCTCGGCGAGTCGCTGACCGCGCTGGACGAAGAGGGGCGCGCCGCGCTGCGCGCCAGGAATGTCGGCTTCGTGTTTCAGTCGTTCATGCTGGTGCCGACGCTGAACGCGCTGGAGAACGTGCAGCTGCCGGCGCTGTTGCGCGGCGAGAGCGACAGACAGAGCCGCGAGCAGGCGGTGCAACTGCTCGATCAGTTGGGGCTGGGGAAACGGCTCGATCACCTGCCGGCGCAGCTGTCCGGCGGCGAGCAGCAGCGCGTGGCGCTGGCGCGCGCCTTCAGCGGCCGACCGCGGGTGCTGTTCGCCGATGAACCGACCGGCAACCTCGATCGTCAGACCGGCGATCGCATCGCCGATCTGCTGTTTTCCCTCAACCGCGATTTTGACACTACCCTGATCCTGGTGACCCATGACGAAACCCTGGCGGCGCGCTGCCAGCGGCGGCTGCGGCTGCGTGAAGGCAAGCTGTGGGAGGAAGCATGATCTGGCGCTGGTTCTGGCGCGAATGGCGCTCGCCGTCGCTGCTGATCGTTTGGTTGGCGTTGACGCTCTCCGTGGCCTGCGTGCTGGCGCTGGGCAGCATCAGCGATCGCATGGACAAAGGGCTCAGCCAGCAGAGCCGTGACTTTATCGCCGGCGATCGGGTGTTGCGCAGCGCGCATCCGGTGCCGGAAGGCTGGCTGCTGGACGCGCAGCAACAGGGGCTGAAGGTGAGTCGTCAGCTGTCGTTCACCACCATGACCTATGCCGGCGATCGGCCGCAGCTGGCGGACGTGAAAGCCACCGATCTGGCCTATCCGCTGTACGGCAAGCTGGAAACGCGCCCGGCCAACATCCAGCCCGAACCGGGCAGCGTGCTGGTGGCGCCGCGTTTGCTGGCGCTGCTGAACGTGAAAGTGGGGGATTCGCTCGAGGTGGGCGACACCACGCTGCGCATCGCCGGTGAAATCATTCAGGAGCCGGACGCCGGCTTCAACCCGTTCCAGACCGCGCCGCGCATCATGATCAACCTGGCGGACGTCGATAAGACCGGCGCAGTGCAGCCGGGTAGCCGGCTGACCTACCGCTACATGTTCGCCGGCGCCGAGCCGGATATTCAGCGTTACGAAGCGCGGTTGACGCCGCAGTTGACGCCGGATCAGCGTTGGTTCGGGCTACAGGAGTCCGGCAGCGCGCTCGGCAAGTCGCTGCAGCGCTCCCAACAGTTCCTGCTGCTGTCGGCGCTGCTGACGCTGCTGTTGTCGATCGCCGCCGTGGCGGTGGCGATGAGCCACTATTGCCGCAGCCGCTACGATCTGATTGCGGTGCTGAAAACTCTTGGTGCCGGGCGCGGCGCGCTGCGTAAATTGATCGTCGGCCAGTGGCTGGCGGTAATGGCGCTGGCGGCGGTGTGCGGCGGGGCGATCGGGCTGGCGTTCGAAGCGCTGCTGATTCGCCTGCTGAAACCGGTGTTGCCGGCTGCATTGCCCGCCGCCGGCGCCTGGCCGTGGCTGTGGGCGCTCGGCGCGCTGGTGCTGATTTCGCTGCTGGTCGGGTTGCGGCCGTATCGCCAACTGCTGGCTACCCAGCCGCTGCGGGTGCTGCGCCGCGATGTGGTGGCCAACGTCTGGCCGCTGCGCTACTTCCTGCCGGTGACGGTGGCGATCGTGGTGGCGCTGTTGGTGACGCTGATGGGGGCCAGCACGCTGCTGTGGGCGATCCTGGCGGGTATGGCGGTACTGGCGCTGCTGCTGGGCGGCATCGGCTGGGGCAGCCTGCTGCTGCTGCGCCGCATCACGCTCAAGAGCCTGGCGCTGCGGCTGGCGGTCAACCGCCTGCTGCATCAGCCGTGGGTGACCATCAGCCAGCTGGCGGCGTTCTCGCTGTCGTTCATGCTGCTGGCGCTGTTGTTGGTGCTGCGCGGCGATCTGCTCGAACGCTGGCAGCAACAGCTGCCGCCGGACAGCCCGAACTATTTCCTGCTCAACATGACCGAGGCGCAGGTGCCGCAGGTGAAAACCTTCCTGCAGCAGCACCAGATCAAACCGGAAACCTATTACCCGATCGTCCGGGTGCGCCTGACCGAGATAAACCAGCAGGTGGCGACCGAACGGGTGCATGAAGACGATCCGGGCGGCGAGGCGGTGAACCGTGAGCTGAACCTGACCTGGCTGGCCGAACTGCCGGATCACAATCCGTTGGTGGCGGGCAATTGGCCGCCGAAAAGCGGCGAAGTCTCGATGGATGAAGGTATCGCCGGGCGGCTGAAGATCACGCTGGGCGACACGCTGACCTTCAGCGGCGATACCCAGGCGTTCAGCGCCAAAGTCACCAGCCTGCGCCAGGTGGATTGGGAAAGCCTGAAGCCGAACTTTTACTTTATCTTCCCGCCGGGCGCGCTGGACGGCCAGCCGCAGACCTGGCTCACCAGCTTCCGCTACGACGGCGACGGCCAGATGCTGACCCAGCTCAACCGCCAGTTCCCAACGCTCAGCCTGCTGGACATCGGCGCGATCCTGAAACAGGTCGGCGGCGTGCTGCAACAGGTCAGCCGCGCGCTGGAGGTGATGGTGGTGCTGGTGGTGCTGTGCGGCGGCCTACTGCTGCTGGCACAGGTGCAGGTCGGCATGCGTCAGCGCCGCCAGGAGCTGGTGGTGTACCGCACGCTGGGGGCCGGCAAACGGCTGCTGCGCCGCACGCTGTGGTGCGAGTTCGCCCTGCTGGGGCTGGTGGCGGGCATCGCGGCGGCGGTAGGCGCCGAGGCGGCGCTGTGGCTGCTGCAGAGCCGGGTGTTTGACTTCCCGTGGACGCCGACGCCGGTGCTGTGGTGGGCGCTGCCGCTGGCCAGCGCGCTGCTGCTGTCGCTGTGCGGCGGCTGGCTGGGTGTGCGCCTGCTGCGCGGCCGGGCGCTGTTCCGCAGTTATGAGGGCTGATCTTGCTGTCGCAGGTCCGTTGCCGCCAAGCGTGGCCGGGCCTGCCGTTTTTCTTGGGCGCGTTACTGGTGCTATTCCTCTTCATGCCTACCTTGAGTGAAATCGATTACATTTATGTTGTGTCAATACGACTGCTTTTGATAATCGGTGCAACGGATATCAGGTCGGTTTCGCCTATTTTATGCATTAATTTATAGGGTTATGCATAAATTAAGCGACTTTATCCACCTTGAAAAACAGCATATCCATTTTTAATGGAATGTAACCGTTTTCACTAATGTGATCGCACTCACTTATCTTCGACGCATTGCCTCCTATCATGTCGCACACTGATGACCGTTTTCTCCTGGAGGCTGTATGAGCGATACCGTCAAAGTGACACCGGCGGAGAAAAGCCCGACTCATGTCGGCATGACTTTTTTCGTCTGTTTTTTAGCCGCCTTGGCCGGCCTGCTGTTCGGTCTTGATATCGGCGTGATCGCCGGCGCCCTGCCGTTTATTACCGAGACTTTTCAGATCACCAGCTCTCAGCAGGAGTGGGTGGTCAGCTCAATGATGTTTGGCGCCGCCGTCGGCGCTATCGGCAGCGGCTGGATGAACTTCCGGCTGGGGCGCAAATACAGTTTGATGATCGGCGCTATCCTCTTCGTGGCGGGATCGCTGTGTTCTGCGTTCGCCCCCAACGTGGAGGTGTTGATCGTTTCACGTATTCTGCTGGGATTGGCGGTGGGGATCGCTTCTTATACCGCGCCGATTTATCTTTCTGAAATCGCGCCGGAGAAAATCCGCGGCAGCATGATCTCGATGTATCAATTGATGATCACCATCGGCATTCTGGCCGCTTACCTGTCTGATACGGCATTCAGCTATACCGGTGCTTGGCGCTGGATGTTGGGCGTCATCACCATCCCGGCCGGGCTGTTGTTGGTCGGCGTGTTCTTTTTACCTGACAGCCCGCGGTGGTTGGCCTCGCGCAATCGTCATGAGCAGGCGCGTCAGGTGTTGGAGAAGCTGCGCGACAGCAGTGCCCAGGCGCAGTATGAACTGAATGAAATTCGTGAAAGCCTCAAACTGAAGCAAAGCGGTTGGGCGTTGTTCAAAGGCAATAAAAATTTCCGCCGCGCGGTTTTCCTTGGCATTCTTCTTCAGGTGATGCAGCAGTTCACCGGGATGAACGTCACCATGTATTACGCGCCGAAGATTTTCGGTCTGGCGGGCTTCGCCAGTACGGAACAGCAGATGTGGGGCACGGTGATCGTCGGTCTGGTCAACGTGCTGGCCACCTTTATCGCTATTGGGCTGGTAGACCGCTGGGGCCGCAAGCCCACTTTGATCCTTGGGTTTATCGTGATGGCCGTCGGCATGGGGGCGCTGGGAACCATGATGAACATCGGCATGAACTCGGCGGCGGAGCAATATTTCGCCATCGTCATGCTGCTGATGTTTATCGTCGGCTTTGCCATGAGCGCCGGCCCGCTGATTTGGGTGCTGTGCTCAGAGATCCAGCCATTGAAAGGCCGCGATTTCGGCATCACCTGTTCCACCGCCACTAACTGGATCGCCAATATGATCGTGGGGGCGACATTCCTGACCATGCTGAATTCGTTGGGTAGCGCTCACACCTTTTGGGTCTATGCGGGGCTTAACGTGCTGTTTGTTTTCATCACGCTGGCGCTGATCCCGGAAACGAAAAATATTTCTCTGGAACATATTGAACGCAATCTGATGGCCGGCAAACCGTTGCGTAACATCGGCTCGCGTTGATCTTTGCGGCAAAAAAAAGGTTCAGCCTGGGCTGAACCTTCTTCTTTTCGGCGGTATAAACCGTTAAGCCAGCTTCTGCTGTGCCCAGGCCAGCCCGCTTTGGTATTCACCCGGCAGCAGCGGTGCCAGCGCCTGCAGCGCCTGGCGCAGATCGGCGGCGCTCGGGTCGTTCAGATTGAGGTGGCCGACCTTGCGGCCCGGGCGCACCTCTTTCTCATACCAGTGCAGATGCACCAGCGGCAGCGACAGCCACTGTTCGTTGACGGCGGTGCCGATCAGGTTGACCATCACCGACGGCGTGCTCACCACCGGCTGCGGCAGCGGCAGGCCGAGAATCGCGCGCAGGTGCAATTCGAACTGGCTGATGGACGCGCCGTTTTGCGTCCAGTGGCCGCTGTTGTGCACGCGCGGCGCCAGTTCGTTGATCAGCAGCCGATCGCCGACGATAAAGCACTCCATCGCCATCACGCCGACGTAGTTCAGCTCGTTCAGGATCGCCGCCAGCATCTGCTCGGCCTGTTGCTGCAGTGCCGGGTTGGGCTGCGGCAGCGCCACGCTGGTGCGCAGGATGCCGTCTTCATGCAGGTTGTGGGTCAGCGGGTAGAATACCGAACGGCCGTCGTGGCCGCGCGCGCCCACCAGCGACACTTCGCCGGAGAAATGGATGCCTTGCTCGACGATGCACTCGCCATAGGCGTCGGCCGGCAGTTCGGCTTCCTGGCCCGGGCGCAAGCGCCATTGGCCGCGGCCGTCATAGCCGCCGACCCGGCGTTTGACGATCGCCAGCTCGCCCAGCGCAGCGAACACCTGCGGCCATTCGGCGGCGCTCGCCAGCAGCTGCCACGGCGCGGTCGCCAGGCCGAGCTGGTCGAGCAGCTGTTTTTGCGTCAGGCGATCCGCCAGACGCGGGAAGATGTCACGGTTGACGAAGGCGCTGTGGGTCGCCAGCTCGCGCGTCAGCGCGGTTTCTGGCCAGCGTTCGATCTCGGCGGTAATGACGCTGTTCTGATACGGCACCGCTTCAGGTTCGGCATCGATGCCGACAGGGTAGACGGCGATGCCCAGCGGTTCGCCGGCCTGGCGCAGCATGCGCCCCAGTTGGCCGTTGCCCAGTACGCAAACCGGCTTCATGCGTCCTCCCGCGGATCGGGGTGGTTCAAGACGTCTTCGGTCTGCGCCTGACGCCAGTCCGCCAAACGCTGCGCCAGCGCGGCGTCGTGCAGCGCCAGGATCTGCATCGCCAGCAGCCCGGCGTTGGCGGCGCCGGCTTTGCCGATCGCCAGCGTGCCCACCGGAATGCCGCGCGGCATCTGTACGATGGAGTACAGGCTGTCTACGCCGCTCAGCGCGGCGCTTTGCACCGGCACACCCAGCACCGGCACCAGGGTTTTCGCCGCCAGCATGCCCGGCAGGTGCGCCGCACCGCCGGCGCCGGCGATGATCACGTCAAAGCCGTTGGCGGCAGCCTGCTCGGCGAAGCTGAACAGCTTGTCCGGCGTGCGGTGAGCGGAAACGACTTCGACATGGAAGGGGACATCGAGCTGGGTCAGGACTTCGGCGGCGAACTGCATGGTGGCCCAGTCACTTTTCGATCCCATTACAATTGCGATTTTAGCCCCGGTAGTGGCGGCTGAAGCGGCGTTGGCTCCCATGGGTGTAAGGCTCCTGTGATTTTTCTGGCGTCGGCTGAGGGCCGAATGAGGGCGTAGAGCATACCATGAGCGCACGGCGAGGAAAACGGTTGCGTCGCCGGTTTTCACCGTCGAAAGCGCGAATTTTTACTCGCGCGCCAGTGCGGAATTCAGAATGGGAATGAGATCAGCTCGACGGCGTCGGCGCTGACTTTGATCATCGATCCTTCGACGTGCCAGGCACCCAGCACCGCGCGATGGGCTTCGCCGTTGCTCAATGCCAGCCGGTGCACCGCCGGGCGATGGGTATGGCCGTGGATCATCCAGTGCACGTCGTGGCGCAGCATGGTTTGCTCGACCGCCTGCGGGTTGACGTCCATGATGGCGTCCGACTTGTACTGGTTGGATTGCTGGCTGCGGGCGCGCATCTTGGCGGCGATCTTCAGTCGCCAGCGCAGCGGCATCGCGAGGAACAGTTTTTGAATCAGCGGGTTGTGCACTTTACGGCGGAATTGCTGATAGGCTTGATCGTCAGTGCACAGGGTGTCGCCGTGCAGGATCAGGATCCTGCGGCCGTACAGCTCCAGCACTTTTTCTTCCGGCAGCAGCTGCATGCCGCTGGCGCGGGCGAAGCGTTTGCCGAGCAGAAAATCGCGGTTGCCGTGGATGAAATAGCAGGGCACGCCGGCCTGTTGCAGCGCTTTCAGCGCCGCGGCGATCTCCGCGTGCAGCGGCTCGGGATCGTCGTCGCCGATCCAGGCTTCAAACAGGTCGCCGAGGATGTACAGCGCGTCGGCGTGAATCGCTTCGCGCCGTAAAAAACGCAGAAAACCGGCAGTGATTGCCGGTTCCTGTGCGCACAAGTGCAGATCTGCGATGAACAGCGTACTCATGCAGCCGCGATTACTCGCTGACGGTCACGCTGTTGATCACGACGTCTTCTACCGGTACGTCCTGGTGCATGCCGCTGCGGCCGGTTTTCACGCCTTTGATCTTGTTGACCACGTCCATGCCTTCAACCACTTCTGCAAACACGCAGTAGCCCCAGCCCTGCACGTTTTCGCCGCGGAAGTTCAGGAAGTCGTTGTCAGCCACGTTGATGAAGAACTGTGCGGTGGCGGAGTGCGGATCGTTGGTACGTGCCATTGCCAGGGTACCGATGGTGTTTTTCAGACCGTTGTTGGCTTCGTTCTTGATGGTCGCGTTGGTCGCTTTCTGGTTCATGCCCGGCTCGAAACCGCCGCCCTGGATCATGAAGCCGTTGATCACACGGTGGAAGATGGTGTTGTCGTAGAAACCGGCGCGGCAGTAGTTCAGGAAGTTTTCAACGGTAACCGGCGCTTTGTCAGCAAAGGTCTTGATAACGATATCGCCGTGATTGGTGTGGAAAGTAACCATAGTTTTAATCCTAACAAGGTGAAGTGAGACGTCACGTAAAGCGAGTGAACATTCAGACCGCCCTTATAACATATCCGCCCTAGCGAGTCAGCAGCGGCTCAACCGCGCACTGTCTGTGGTAATTGTGTTTATGTTATATTATAACAATTGCGCTGACCGCCGAATTTTGCGCGTTTTCTTCGCGTGAAGCCAGCAAAGCATGGCCTTAACCTTGCAATAGATCAGGCTTCAGGTTTCAATACGCTACCGGGCGGAAACCTGAAGCCCGGTTATCTTTTTTGTTATCACGCACACCACGGAATCTCCCGATGCTAAAGATTTTTAATACCCTGAGTCGTCAAAAAGAGGAATTCAAACCCATTCATGCCGGGAAAGTGGGCATGTACGTGTGCGGGGTAACCATTTATGACCTGTGTCACATCGGCCACGGTCGTACCTTTGTCGCTTTCGACGTGGTGGCGCGTTACCTGCGCTATCTCGGCTATTCGCTGAACTACGTGCGCAACGTCACCGACGTAGACGACAAAATCATCCGCCGCGCGGCGGAAAATCATGAGACCTGCGACCAGCTGACCGAACGCATGCTGGCGGAAATGCACGCCGACTTCGACGCGCTGCTGATCGATCGTCCGGATCAAGAGCCGCGCGCGACCCAGCATATCGCCGAGATCATCGAGATCACGCAGCGCCTGATCGATCGCGATCACGCCTATGTGGCCAGCAACGGCGACGTGATGTTCTCCATCGACAGCGATCCGCAGTACGGGCTGCTGTCGCGCCAGGATCTGGATCAGCTGCAGGCCGGCGCGCGCGTGGAAATCGACGACGTGAAGCGCAACCCGATGGACTTCGTGCTGTGGAAAATGTCCAAGCCAGGCGAGCCGAGCTGGCAGTCACCGTGGGGGCCGGGCCGTCCGGGCTGGCATATCGAATGCTCCGCCATGAACTGCAAACAGCTGGGCACCCACTTCGACATCCACGGCGGCGGTTCCGATCTGATGTTCCCGCACCACGAGAACGAGATCGCGCAGTCGAGCTGCGCCCACGACGGCCCGTACGTCAATTACTGGATGCACTCCGGCATGGTGATGATCGACAAAGAGAAGATGTCCAAATCGCTGGATAACTTCTTCACCATCCGCGACGTGCTCGGCCATTACGATGCGGAAACGGTGCGTTACTTCCTGATGTCCGGCCACTATCGCAGCCAGCTGAACTACAGCGAAGAGAACCTCAAGCAGGCGCGCACCGCGCTGGAGCGCCTCTATACCGCGCTGCGCGGCACCGATGCCGACGCCGCACCGGCCGGCGGCGAAGCGTTCGAAGCCCGCTTCCGCGAAGCGATGGACGACGACTTCAATACCCCGGAAGCCTACTCGGCGCTGTTCGATCTGGCGCGCGAGGTTAACCGCCTCAAGGGTGAAGACATGGCGGCGGCCAACGGCATGGCGGCGGAACTGCGCAAGCTGGCGAACGTGCTCGGCCTGCTGCAGCAGGAGCCGGAGCAGTTCCTGCAAGGGGGCGCTCAGGTTGACGACGGCGAAGTGGCGGAGATTGAAGCGCTGATCAAACAGCGTAACGAAGCGCGTGCCGCCAAAGACTGGGCGCTGGCGGATGCCGCTCGCGATCGGTTGAACGAGATGAACATCGTGCTGGAAGACGGCCCGCAGGGCACCACCTGGCGCCGTAAGTAATCCGGCCGCAGGGAAAAACAAAAAAGGCGCTGAATTCAGCGCCTTTTTCTATGGCTGCGGGTTAGGGTTTAACCATGACCTTGCCGCCGTTGAACTCCACGACCTGATCGGCGACGATCTTGCAGCGCTTGCGGGTTTCGACCTTGCCGTCGACTTTCACCTGCCCTTCAGCGATCACTTCTTTGGCGGCGCCGCCGCTTTCACACCAGCCCTGGAACTTCAGCAGATCGCACAGTTCGACGTGGGGATGATTGTCCAGATTGAAAATTTCCATACTGCCTTACTTATTTAGGTTGAACGTCGTGATATTCCTCGCAGGCCTGCAAGGTATTTTGGATCAGTGTAGCAACGGTCATCGGGCCAACGCCACCCGGCACCGGGGTTATGTAGGCGGCGCGCTCGCTGGCGGCGTCGAAATCGACGTCGCCCACCACTTTACCGCTTTCCAAGCGGTTGATGCCGACGTCCACCACGATGGCGCCCGGTTTGATCCAGTCGCCCGGAATGAAGCCCGGCTTGCCGACCGCCACCACCAGCAGATCGGCGTTCTCGACGTGATGACGCAGATTCTTGGTGAAGCGGTGGGTGACGGTGGTGGTGCAGCCGGCCAGCAGCAGCTCCATGCTCATCGGGCGACCGACGATGTTGGACGCGCCGACCACCACGGCATTCAGGCCGTAGGTATCGATGTTATAACGCTCCAGTAGGGTAACGATGCCGCGCGGCGTGCACGGGCGCAGCTTAGGCGCGCGCTGGCACAGGCGGCCGACGTTGTACGGGTGGAAGCCGTCGACGTCTTTGTCCGGGTGGATGCGTTCCAGCACCTTGACGTTATCGATGCCGGCCGGCAGCGGCAGCTGCACCAGAATGCCGTCGATTTCTGCGTCGGCGTTCAGCTGGTCGATCAACGCCAGCAGCTCGGCTTCACTGGTGGCAGCGGGCAGGTCGTAGGAGCGGGAAAGGAAGCCGACTTCATCGCAGGCGCGGCGCTTGCTGGCGACGTAAATTTGCGAAGCCGGATTCTCGCCGACCAACACAACCGCCAGCCCTGGGGCGCGCTTGCCGGCCGCCAGACGTTGTTTCACTTGCTCAGCCACTTCGTTTCTAACCTGCTGCGCAATCGTTTTACCATCAATAATCTTTGCTGACATCAGTGTGGAAATCCATCAATTAAGAAAAGCGGGGATGCCGCTATTCTGGCAGAAGCTGAGCGCGCTGTCAGGCGCAGAATCACCCTCGCGGCCGTTGCCGACGCCGATTTACGCTTTTTTTATGCCGGCCTCAGGATCCTCTACGTCATTTTTACCTGCATTTGCATACGCTGGGGCTGTTCACTGGGCGAAAGAGGGCAGGATCATGAGAGCGATAACCCGGCTTTACCCGTTGCATCATCAACCTGATCAGCAACCGGCGGAGCCTAAACACGTAGGGGAGACGGTGTTCGATTCTTCACGGCATCCGGCGGGCAGTGCGCAACTCACCGCGCTGCATCAGCTCGGCCAGCACCAGGCAGCGCCGTCGTGGCGGGCGCGCCTGAGCGCGCTGTGGCGGAAGCTGTGCGCATGAACGGCAGCGCATGGGGAGGTTGCGCGCTATTGCTGGCTTGGGCGCCGTGGAGCCAGGCATCCTTAAACAGCGCACGCCCTGACTCCGCATTGGGGGAAAGGGGGGAAGCGACCTGCAATATGCAGGTGGTTGAGCATGCCGATTGGGGGGATATTGCCGCAGTGGTACAGTCTACGCGCCTTTGTCGGCGGCGGGGCGGTGGGCGGCAAGAGGCTGAGCGCACACCAGGCGATACCGCGGTCGGCCTGGCGCACCGTAACATAGCGCGGGCGCTGGCGGAAAAAACGCCATAAAGCGCCGTCGCCGCCGTAACGTCATGAAAAGGCATTGACTCGCTAACCTCTGACCGTATAATCGCAACCCGCAACCACAGGTTGCCGCATCTCAATGCGCCCTTAGCTCAGTTGGATAGAGCAACGGCCTTCTAAGCCGTAGGTCATAGGTTCGAATCCTATAGGGCGTGCCATTACTTCCTTGATTTTCTTCCTCCCGACTTGTTCCCTCAAAAATTCGACTGCGTAATCCATACTCTCGTTGGCTCGCCATTGAGCGCCATGCTATGTTCGTTCGCTAACTTTTAGTCAGTGGCAGAGAGCAACATGCAAAGCTTATTCGTTTACGGCACCCTGGGGCCGGGCAGACCCAACGCGCACATTATGGAAGCCATCGGCGGCAGCTGGGAAGAAGGCAGCGTCGGCGGATCGCTGCTTAACGAAGGCTGGGGCGCCGAGATGGGCTACCCAGGCATCGTGTTGGATAACAGCGGCAATCGGGTGAACGGTTTTCTGTTCCGTTCAGCTAATCTCGTCAACCACTGGCCGACTCTCGATGCGTTCGAAGGTGAGGGGTATGAACGGGTGGCGGTCAGCGTCTCCACCGCCGGCGGCGAAACCGTCGATTCGTTTATCTACATGTTGAAGAAATGAGATGAAGCCGCCTCGCCGAGTGAGTGCGAGGCGCTTGACCCGCCGGCAATTGAACTTTCGTTTATTTTGCCGCGCTACAATAGGCGAAAATTTCCCCATGGAGCCTATCGTGCGCAAATCCAGATTCCTGCTCGTGACCTTGCTGTGCCTGTGCGCCGCCGCCGTGCTGTACGTCATGGCTTACCGGGCGCTGGGGCATTACCTCAGCGATGGCGAGAAAGCCTACCCGGATATCACCGTTGAAATCCGCTGAGAGCCACGCGGCGCCGCGGTGATTGCGTCGACTTTTTCGCACTGATTTACCCGCCATTTACCCGCCGTCGGCAATGATGACGCTGCGTCTCCACACGGTGTGGTTCTCTTGGGCGGAATGCCGTTATGTCACTGCAGCAGGTATCGAATGTTTCTTTGAGCAACAACGGCTTAAAGGGCATCGGTTACAAACATTACGCGTTGGCGATCGTGGCGTTTTCGGCGATCGTGCGATTTATTTCCTTATCAGATCGGTATTTTTGGTGCGATGAAGCCTCCAGCGTACTGACCAGCCGCTATGACGTGGGCGCTTTGCTGTACCACGCTTCTTTCGATGTTCACCCGCCGCTTTATTACCTGTTGCTGCATGGCTGGATGGCGCTGTTTGGCGACGGCATCATGGCGGCCCGCTCGCTGAGCCTGGTGTTCGGCGTGATGACGGTGGCGTTGGCGATGCGTTTTACCCGTTGGTTGACCAATGAGCGGGCGGCGCTGATAGCGGGGTGGCTGATGGCAATCATGCCGATGGCGGTGCGTTACAGCCAGGAGGCGCGCATGTACGCGCTGATGGGGATGCTGGCGATCGCCGCCGCCATGGCGTTGGCGAAGTGGCTGAAAACGCCGGATAACCACCGTTACCTGGCGCTGTATGCGTTATTGATGACGCTGAGCTTTTATACCCACTACTTCACGATTTTTACGCTGATCGCTCACTGGCTGGTGCTGCTGGCGCTGTCGTGCCGCCGCGAAGGCGTACGTTACATCAAGCAGCCGGCGTGGTGGCTGGCCAATGTGGCGATCGGGGTGGCCTACATTCCCTGGCTGCTGGTGCTGTTCAATCTGCTGGCGCATATCGCCGAGCTGCGGGTCGGCGGCGACGTCGGTTGGATCCCTCAGGTTTCCTGGGGCGATCTGCCGGCGATGTATTGGCGTTTTCTCACTGGGCATGATGGCAGCAATTATCCGACGGTCATTCTCTGGCTGCTGCCGGCGATGTTTATCGCCTTATGTTCATTGCTACTGTGGCGGCGGGAGACGCCGAGAACATTCTCGCTGCTGCTGCTCGGCGGCATTCTGATCCCGGTGACGTTGGTATTCGCCATTTCCTGGCGCTCGCCGCTGTTTGTCGATCGCTACCTCTATTCGGCCGCGCTGGGCATTCCGCTGGTGTTGGGCGTGCTGATCGCCGGCACGAAAAGCCGGGTGCGCGGGATTTCTTTGCTGCTGTTCTTCAGTTTGCTGTTCGGCTGCGGCGTGCGTAACGATTACCCGGTCGAGAAAGATGAGTTCAAAGTGATGGTGCACTACATCAACAGTCTCTATCAGCCTAACGATGCAGTGGTGGTCAGCAACATGTTCAACTACCTGAGCTATGTGTATTACAACAAGCAGGGCTATCGCGCCCTGTTGTATACCCCGGCCAGGCCCAACGGCATTTCGGGCAAGCCCAATGCCTATGGTTTCGGCACCTTTTTCCACGATCGGGCGGCGCAGACTTACGTCGATAATCTCAGCGCGTTAGCGAAAGGCCATCGCCGGGTCTGGCTGGTCAGCGGCGGCGATTTCAATCAGGACTTCGGCCGTTCGCCGCCCGGGTGGGTCAATACCGGCACCTTCAAGAGCGGCGGCTTTGAGTCGCGCCTGTTCGTGGTGCGTTGAGCAAAATGTCATATTTCCCATTCGGCGTTACATCTGGCCGAGCAAACTTACGCGGGGATGACAGTTCTATACATTGGGATTGGTACTGTAGCTCTACCCGATGATGTTGTGTGTTATCCATTCCCTGTAGTGTATTACCCCATCCCTGTTAAGTTTATCCCGCCTTGTGCGGGATTTTTTTTATCTGCGCATACCCGGCGGTGCGTAACGCGATTTTTTTGAATATCACCGTCAGTTTTATTCGGTATTCAGCCGCTGCGCGCTTGATTAGATTGAACGCGAGAGGGGGCGCCGTCGGTGCCTTTGTGCAATGAGTGGAGAATTTCTATGGCGAAGACAGTAGTGGTGTTTCATTCCGGCTACGGCCATACCGAGCGTTTGGCGAAAGTCGTGGCGGAAGGTGCGGGGGCGGAACTGATCGCCATCGATCAGAACGGTGACATCAGCGACGAAGCCTGGCAGACGTTGGATGAGGCGGACGCCATCATCTTTGGCTCGCCGACCTATATGGGCGGCCCATCCTGGCAGTTCAAGAAATTCGCCGACGCGAGCTCCAAAGCCTGGTTCGGCCGCAAGTGGCAGGACAAAGTGTTCGGCGGCTTTACCAACAGCGCCAGCCTGAACGGCGATAAGCAGGTCACGTTGATCGCACTGCAGACGCTGGCTTCGCAACATGGCGGCCTGTGGGTCAGTCTGGGGCTGCTGCCGGCCAACACCAAATCGGCGCAGCGTACCGACGTCAATAACCTGGGCGGTTCGGTGGGGCTGCTGGTGCAGACCCCGGCGGATGCCGGCGTGGATGAGATGTTGTCGGGCGATCTGGCGACCGCCAAGCTCTATGGCCAGCGCGTAGCGGGCTTTGCCGCCAAACTGGCGTAAGGCCTTACCGTGTAGATGGGGTGGCGGTGCGGTTGAACGGATGCCGCGTTCATTTTCTCTGCACAATTGGCGTGTAGGCTGCGAAATGTTATTAGCCTGCTTGGGCTAACACTGCATTTCGTACAAATATTCCCGGTTCCTAGGCCGGGTTTTTTGTTGCTAAGGTCTGCTTAAGCTTTCACCGCTATACTGCGTGGCAGCACAGGCATGCAACGTATGGCTGTGTCGTAACTGTCGATTTGCTGTTGTTCAAGCAAGCCCGCGCTATGCGGGCTTTTTTTGGGTTGTTATTGCACGGGCGGCCCAGTTGCAGGAAAATAATCGCGTAGTTATTCAAACATCATTCAACGACCAATAACCACAAGCTTATTAATGTAATTAACGCCGTCGGCGGCCTATTACGCTATGCGCTATGCTGACAGCAGAGTCGGCATTATTTGCTGACGCTATGCGGGTGAGCCCGCCGCGGTCGCATCAGGCTAAGAAAAGTCTGTTAATTAAATGTTAACGTTTTTTATTATTGATTTGTCTGGCTTTTTTGGTTGAAATTCGAGTTGACTATCCCTCACTGGCCGGGCGAGAGAGTATGCACATTATTATTCTGGTTATTAGCGAAATATGGGCGAGGCGATGAACGTCAGAATAAACGCCAGGCATGGCCTGCCTCTGACGGTTCAGCTGATCAATCTTTTCATGCTGGCTTTTTTGCTTTCCCTGGTGGGTATTCTTAGCCGGCCGATTGGCTCGCTTTCCTTATTTTGGCCAGTGAATGCGATTCTGCTCGGTTTGCTGCTGCGCAAACCCATTTACGGCACGCCGCTCGGCTGGCTTACCACCTATCTGGGCATGGTCGCCGCCGATCTCAGCACCGGCGAAGGTTGGTCTCTGGCGCTGTGGCTGAACGCCTGCAACATGTCGCTGATCGCCGTCGGTTACGGCATCATGCTGATGCTGCCACAATCTCAACGGCGCATGGGCAAGCCCCAGGCGATACTCTATATGTTCAGCGCCAGTTTGGCCGGCGCGGCGGTGGCGTCGACGCTGTCGGTGCTGCGTAATGATAGCCTCTATAACAACACGGTGGTGATCGCCTGGCTGGCTTGGTTCAGTGAGCAATTCTCGACGACCTTGCTGCTGTTGCCGGTGCTGATGGCGGCGCCGCGGCTGAAGCAACTGCTGCGCATGCAGGTGCGTTGGCGCCTGAAAGGCTGCCTGCCGCTGCTGGCGTTGCTGCTGTCGCTGGCGTTCAGCGTCTATATCGGCGGGCCGGGCGCCATCGCCTTCCCGATCCCGGCGCTGCTGTGGTGCGCGGTACGCTACCCGCTGTTCCCCGTGACGTTGCTGACGCTGTTGACCGGCATGACCGAGATCAGCAGCATTTCTGCCAACCTGGTGCTTTATGAAACGCCGAACAACCACAACGCCTTCCTCGATACCCTGATGTCCGCCCGATTGGGCATCGCCATGCTGGTGATGGGGCCGCTGATCCTCGCCAGCTCCATCGCCGCCAACCGCAAGCTGATGCGGCGTCTGGAGCACAGTGCCAACCACGATTTTCTGACCGGGGTGCTGGCGCGCAGCGCGATGACCCGCAAAGCGGGCGAGTTGCTGGAGCATAAACACCGTTCCAAAGAGGCGGTGTCGCTGCTGCTGATCGACATCGATCATTTCAAGCAGATCAACGATACGCACGGCCACAGCGCCGGCGATCAGGTTTTGGCGTCGTTCGCGCACATCGTGCGGCGCGAGCTGCGTCACGATCAGCTGTTCGGCCGCTTGGGCGGGGAAGAGTTTGCTATCATGCTGCCGCGCGCGCTGGCGGCGCAGGGCGTGGCGCTGGGGGAACATTTGCGCCGGCTGGTGGAGCAGACGGAGCTGCAGGCGGAAGGCAAGCAGACGTTGAAAATCACCATCAGCGTCGGCGTCGCCAGCCTGGCGATGAATGAGGTGAAATCGTTGGAACAGCTGATGAATATGGCGGATATCGCGCTGTATCGCGCCAAATCGCAGGGGCGTAATCGGGTGGAGTCGTTCAACGTGATCAACGGCAACAGCGTCGAGCATATCCTGTTCCGTTAACCGTTTTCAGCCTTGCCTGGGCTCGAAGCGGGTTTCGCAATTAGGGCAAATCAGTATCACATCTTGCAGCATTGCTGCGCATTTTTGCCGGGTAACATAGCCGCATTTAGGGCAGACGATTTGGGTGGAGCGGTTGATAAAACCTTTGACGCTGCTGGAATCGGACATATCAATGGCCTGTGTCAGGTGAAAACTCACGCTAACACAGGCAACGACAAATTTCGTTGGTTATTTTCCGTACGCAGATACTTACAGGCTTTTCAGCGCCTTGATGGTTTCATCCATATCGATCTCGTGCTCGGAGAAGGTATGGGTGGTGTTCTGGAAGGTGGTAATGGTCAGCATGCGCAGCGTTTGCATGGTCTGCGCCTGATCTTCGGACTGTGGGCGAATGCGGTTCATCAGCAGGCCGACCGACAGCACGGTGTTCTCTTTATCCACGTCGGCTTTGACCGGCACTTCCTTGGTGAAGGTATTAAAAGACTTGATGCTGGTGATCTTGATTCTTTCATTGGCGATGATGATGTATTTGCTGGGCGCCAACACTTTTACCGCATAAGCCGACGGGCCTTTGGTGTTGTTGGTTGGCTCGAAGGTGACCGCCGCGTTTTTCTTAATCAGCTCCGGGTTCTGCACTTTAATCACGTGAAAATAACGATTTTCTCCGTTCTCGTCGGTAATAAAGCCGAAGCCTTTGTCTTCAAAAAAAGTCGTTATCTTGCCGTTCATCGCTATTCTCACAAAAGGGTTCAATACAGCGCTTATGATAGCGCGGAATGCCTTGCAGCGACAGATTGCGCGGGCGGCATTTAGTCATGCGATAACGGCATTTAGCGGCTTCCTGGCCACATGCTATGTTCATGCTGACTTCATTCAATGCGAAAAAGGAATATCGATGGGCATCAAACGTCTCAATCACGCCGTGCTGTATGTCAGCGATGTGCGGCAGAGCGCCGACTTTTATCATCAGGTCTTGGGCTTCAAGCTGAAGCCGTCCGACAGCCCCGATCGCGCGGTATTTACCCAGGCCGCCGATTCGGAAAACGATCACGATTTGGCGCTGTTCAGCAAGAATCTGGGCCAGCAGCGCGCCGGGGTGTTTCGCGCCAACAACGAGCCGCCGGCGGAGCATGAGCCACCGGCCGGGCTGTACCATCTGGCCTGGGAAGTGGACAGTCTGGAAGAGCTGGAGCGCATTCGTCACCAGTTGGCCGAACGCGGTATTCTCGGGCTGGAAGAGGATCATGGCGTGCACAAAAGCATTTATGGTCACGATCCGGACGGGCTGCTGTTCGAGGTGACCTGGTTTATTCCGCCGGCGTTGCTGACCGACGAGGATAAAAACCAGCAGGGGATCCGCCCACTGGATTTCGCCGCCGAGAAGCGGCGTTTCGCCGGCCTATAAGCGGCTCAGGTGCGGGGCGCCGCGGCGCCCCGACGATCACAGCACTTTGTTGAGGAAGTTAACGGTGCGCGGATGCTGCGGTTGGGACAGCACCTGCCTGGCGTCGCCCTGTTCGACGATCTGCCCGTCGACCATAAACACCACCCGATCCGCCGCTTCGCGCGCAAAGCCGATTTCATGCGTGACCACCACCAGCGTGACACCCAGATCCGCCAACCCTTTAATCACGTCCAGCACTTCGCCGACCAGCTCGGGATCGAGCGCGGAGGTCGGCTCATCGAACAGGATTACCTTCGGGTTCAGCGCCAGCGCGCGCGCGATGGCGATGCGCTGCTGTTGGCCGCCGGAGAGGTGGCGCGGGTAGGCATCCGCCTTGTGGCGCAGTCCGACGGTATCCAGCAGCTCATAGGCGACCGCCTTAGCCCGCTCACGGGAGTGAATTTTGTGCACCACCGGCGCTTCGATGATGTTTTCCAGCACCGTCAGGTGCGGGAACAGATTGAAATTCTGGAACACATAGCCGACGTTGATGCGCTGCCGGAGGATGGCCTTTTCCTTCAGCTCGTACAGCCGGTTGCCCTTGCGGCGGTAGCCGACGTAGTCGCCGTCGATGCGGATAAAGCCCTCGTCGACGCGCTCCAGGTGGTTGATCGCCCGCAGCAGCGTCGATTTGCCGGAGCCGGAAGGGCCGAGGATCACGGTCACGGTGCCCGGCTGCAGCGTCAGGCTGACGTCGTCCAGCGCCTTGTGTTTGCCGAAGAATTTGCTGACGTTGCTGATTTCGATCAGACCGCGTGCCGGCACCGGGGTGAGATTGCGTACCGGCTGCTCGGGCAAGGCGTAATAATCAATGGCTTCAGACATGCGGGTCTCCTAACGTTTTAGCCAGCCGGCCAGTTTCTGCCAGGGCGTCGGCGGCAGTTCGCGCACCGCGCCCCGGGCAAAATAGCGCTCGATGTAGTATTGGATCACCGACAGCGCGGTGGTGATGAACAGATACCAGACGGTGGCGACCATCAGCAGCGGTATCACCTGCTGGGTGCGGTTATAGATAACCTGAATGGTGTAAAACAGCTCCGGCAGCGCCAGCACGTAAACGATAGAGGTGCCTTTCGCCAGGCTGATGATCTCGTTGAAGCCGGTCGGAATAATGGAGCGCAGTGCCTGCGGCAGAATGATACGGAAGGTGCGACGATAGCCCGGCAGGCCCAGCGCCGCCGCCGCCTCGTGCTGGCCGTAATCCACGCCCAGGATGCCGCCGCGGATGATCTCGGCGGTGTAGGCGGACTGCACCAGCGTCAGGCCCAGCACCGCCACGGCGAACTGGCCGAGAATGTCGATGGTGGGAAAGCTGGCGAACACCACGGAGGTGAAGGGAATGCCCAGCGAGATGGCGTCATACAGATAGGAGAAGTTGTACAGAATGATCAGCACCAGGATCAGCGGCAGAGAGCGAAACAGCCAGATATAGCCCCAGGCCAGCGACGCCAGCAGGTAGGAGCGCGACAGGCGCGCCAGCGCCAACAGGGTGCCGAACAGGATGCTGAACAGCGTACCGAGCAGCGTCAGCAGCAGGGTTTGCCCCAGCCCCGCCAGTACCGCCGGCGCGAAGAACCACTCGGCGAACACGCCCCATTCCCAGCGCGCGTTACCCGCCACCGATTGTACGATGGCGGCCAGAATAAACAGCGAAAACAGCGCGCCGATCAGCCGCAGCGGATAGCGGGCGGGCACCACTTTCAAGACTTCTTGTTTGGACATGTCATGTCTCCTGATACAGATAAAGGGGCCTTAGGCGATTTTCCTTTCCGACGCGCAACAACACGCATCCTCTGCAATCAGGCTTTTGCGGAACGGCAGGCGGCCATCGTAGGGCGGGCGGCTGTAAACCTCGCTGTCGACGGTGGGATCGAACTGCGGCTGATACCCGTTGTTCAGATACAGGCCCACCGCTTCGGGCTGGCGAAAGCCGGTGGTCAGATAGAGCCGGCGATATCCTTGCGCCAACGCCAGCGTTTCCAACTGCTGCAACACCCGCTGTGCCAGGCCCTGGCGGCGCAGATCGCCTCGCGTCCAGATGCGCTTCAGCTCGGCGGTCTGTGCGTCATAGCGTTTGAAGGCGCCCATGGCGATCGGCGCACCGGCGCGCAGCAGCACGATGAAGGCCCCTTGCGGCGGCGCGTACAGATCCAGCGCTTCCGGTTCCTGGTCACCAAAATAGTCGCCGTAACGCTGGCGATATTCGCCGAACAGCCCCTCGATCACCGGGGCGATCAGCGGGTCGGTCGGCAGCGTCTGAATGAAAGTGTCTTGCGTCATCGCGCGCTCCTAATCGCCCAGGCCGGGCGGGTTGATTTCCGACTGCGCAAGGCGTTCGACGCTCTCGCCCCAGCGGTTGAGCACCCGATCGTACTGCCCGCCGCGGATCGCGCCGTTCAGCGCTTCGTTCACCGCCTGCACCAGGCCGTTGCCTTTACGGGTGGTGACGGCGATGTGTGCCGCCTTGGGCCAACCGCCTTCCACCGTGCCCGCCAGCCGGGTGCGGCCGTTCAGCGCCGCTTTATAGGCGCCCAGCACGTTCGGCCCGAAGTAGGCGTCGGCGCGGCCGGACTGGATCGCCAGCGTGGCGGCCGCATCGTCGGTCACGTAG
The DNA here is from genome assembly GCF_008011855.1 of Serratia bockelmannii. Classification (GTDB taxonomy): domain Bacteria; phylum Pseudomonadota; class Gammaproteobacteria; order Enterobacterales; family Enterobacteriaceae; genus Serratia; species Serratia bockelmannii. Next base: position 102,928 of record NZ_VOUX01000007.1, on the reverse strand, counting down.
ATCGGCTGGAAGGGTTTGAGCCCCTGCTGCCGGTTCTGTTTGTCCCACGCCAGCAAAATTGCTTCCTGATTGGTGCCGGAGCCAACGATGATCTTTAATCCGGCGATATCGGCAGGCTGTTTGATCGTCGCGATCTTGCCGCCGGTTTTGACGTAAAAGCCGAGCGAATCGATGCGGTAGGTAGCAAAGTCGAAGCGGGTTTTGCGCTCTTTGGTGACGGTGACGTTGGTGATGGCTGCGTCATATTTGCCGGAAACCACCCCCAGCGGCCAGTCTTCCCACGAGGTTTGCACCACGTTTAATTCAAGCCCCAGGCTGTCGGCCACCAGCTGCGCGATATCCACTTCGCTGCCGATCAGCCGCCGGTTATCGGCGGCAAACAGCGCCAGCGGCGGCGTGTTGAGCGCGGCGATTGCAACGGTGAATTGGCCCGGCTTCACGAAGTGGAAATCGGCCGGCAGTTTGGCGATCGCCTGCGGGTTTTTCGGCGCGTGGATCGGGATTTCATTGGCCTGTAAATCGATGCCGGTGCCCGCCTGCGCGGCGCCGGTCAGGCTCAGCAAGGCCGCCACGAGGGCGGCGGTAACGGTTTTCTGCATAGCGGATATCCCTGAAAACGATCTTATTATTGGGTGAATCTGTTCAACGGGCGCTTCAGGCCCAGGTGCTCGCGCAGCGTATCGCCGTGGTACGCCTGACGGAACAGGCCACGCTGTTGCAGGATGGGTACCACCCGATCGACGAAGTGGCCGAAGGCGCTGGGCGTACCGCCGCTGATGATGAAACCGTCGGCGGCTTCACCGTCGAACCAGCGTTGCAGACCGTCCGCCACCGCTTTCGGCGTGCCGCTGAACACCGGGCGCGGCGAGGCGGCTTCCAGCGCCACCTGGCGCAGCGTGAGGTTACGTTCGCGGGCGCTGAGCTTGATGGCGTCGGTAGTGCTGCGGAAGCTGTTTTGCCCCAGATCGCCGATGTCCGGGAAGGGGGCGTCCAGCGGATGGCGGGAAAAGTCGTAATGCTCGAAGTAGCGGCCAAGATAGTTGAGGGCGTTCTCAATGCTGACCAGGCGGGCGGTCTCCTGGTACTGGCGCTCGACGTCCGCGTCGTCGTCGCCGACGATCACGCTGACGCCCTGGAAGATGCGCAGGTCGTCCGGCTCGCGCCCCTGTTCCACCAGCTGCCGCTTCACGTCCTGATAAAAATTCTGCGCTTGTTCCAGCGTGTCGTGATGGGTGAAGATCGCATCGGCGTGTTGAGCCGCCAGCCGTTTGCCGTCTTCGGAGGCGCCGGCCTGGAACAGGATCGGGCGCCCCTGCGGCGTGCGGCCGATGTTCAGCGGCCCCTGCACCGAGAAGAACTCTCCCTGGTGATTGAGGGTGTGTAGCTTGCCGGTGCGGAAGAATTCGCCGCTAGCCTTGTTGCGCACAAAGGCATCGTCTTCCCAGGAATCCCACAGCCCTTTGGCGACGTCGAGAAATTCGCCGGCGATGCGGTAACGCAGGCTGTGTTCCGGGTGTTCGGCGCGCGAGAAGTTTTTGGCCGAGCCTTCCAGCGGCGACGTCACCACGTTCCAGCCGGCGCGGCCGTTGCTCAGGTGGTCGAGGCTGGCGAACTGGCGGGCGACGGTGAACGGATCGCTGTAAGAGGTGGAAAGGGTGCCTACCAGGCCGATTTTATCGGTGGCGGCGGCCAGCGCGGCCAGCAGGGTGAGCGGTTCGAAACGATTAAGAAAATGCGGAATGGATTTTTCGTTGATATATAACCCATCGGCGACAAACACGAAATCGAATTTCCCCTGTTCGGCTTTTTTCGCCGAGGCGATATTAAATTCGAGGTTGATGCTGGCGTCGGCGGTGGCATCCGGGTGGCGCCAGGCGGACATATTTCCCGATGCGCCGTGCAGAATGGCGCCCAGCCGTAATTGCCGTTGATTATTCGCGTTGTCGCTCATCGTGATTATCCTGTCATGCGCCGCAAAGGCGCGCGGTGTCTGATGTGTCCACTATTGATGAGCGGCAACGGGATGTAAAACAACAAAACAGCATATTCAAATGTTGAAAACTGCAAATATCACGGCGAGCGAAAATAATAATCCCCGGCGCGGTATCTGCGGCGTCGGGGAAATACTATTTCACGTTATTCAGGCGTTGCTGAGGGCTTTTTCTGGCGCGGTAGTGAGCTGTTGCAGCGTGCGTTCCGCCAGCAGCGTAAAATATTGTGCCGCGGGGAACAGGGCGCGTTCATCGGGATTGAAACGCGGATGATGCAGGCCGAACTCGCTGGCGGAGCCGATACTGACGAAGACGCCCGGCACGTGATGCAGATACAGCGCGAAATCTTCACCCCCCATTTGCAGCTCCGCCTCTTCGACCCGGTAGCCGGCCTCGGCGGCGACGGTTTTGCTGAACGCTGCCCAATGGGCGTCGTTGATCACCGCCGGCGGCCCCGGCTGCCAGCGCAGTTCGGCCTGCGCGCCGAGCGCGGCGGCAACGCCGTCGATCACCTGGCGAATTTTATCAGGCACCTGGCGGCGCACCGCGTCGCTGTGGGTGCGCACCGTGCCTTCCAGCTCCACGGTTTGCGGCAGCACGTTCCAGGTATTGCCGCCTTCGATGCGCGTCACGCTCACCACCAGCGATTCCAGCGAGCTGAAGCTGCGGCTGGGCAGCGTCTGCAGCGCGCCGACGATCTGGCTGGCGGTGACGATGGTATCGACGCCCTGTTCCGGTTTGGCGGCGTGGGCGCCTTTGCCGGTGATGAGGATCTGGAAACGATCGACGTTGGCGTAGAACGGCCCGGCGCGGGTGGCGAAGGTGCCGGTGGGCAGCTCCGGCGCGTTATGCAGGCCAAATACCGCCGCAACGTTATCCAGCGCGCCGGCGTCGATCAGGTGCCGGGCGCCGTTGAAGGTCTCTTCCGCCGGCTGGAAGAAGATGCGCACCGTGCCGGGCAGCTCGGCCTCACGCGCTTTGAGCAGGTGCGCGGCGCCGAGCATCACCGAGGTGTGAAAGTCGTGGCCGCAGGCGTGCATTACGCCGCTGTTTTGCGAGCTGAAGGGCACGTCGGCGATTTCGTCGATCGGCAGGGCATCAATGTCGCCGCGCAGCGCGATAATCGGCCCCTTGCCGCTGCCGATCTCCGCCACGACGCCGGTTTTCAGCGCCAGCGGCAGCAGACGGATGCCTGCCTCTTCCAGCCAGCGGGTCAGCCGGGCGGTGGTGGCGAATTCGTGATTGGAAAGTTCCGGGTTTTGGTGCAGCTCACGCCGATAGGCGATGATTTTGTCTGCCAATTGGCTGGTCATAGGCTTGGCTCACAGTGGGAAATAAACCCTAACCCTAGTGCAGGGACCGCCGAAGCAAAAAGACCATCTGGTTATATTTCATAGCGATTGCGTCTGCATGGGGGCGTCAACGCTGGGGGAAGCGGGCGAGTTTGGGCGTTCGCTCGTTGTTCACCGGCGCAGGGAGAGGTTTGGCCTGGAACGGTAACGTATCGCAACCGGTGCAATCCATTTACACCGGACAACACGGATTTTTTCACTCTTTATCGGATTTCTGTGATCGCGGTGGTGGACAAAATCCTGCCTGCTTGCTGTACTGTAATCGACACAGGTTTTGTGTCTTTCATTCACGTTAAAGGTAAGTTTGATGTCTAAGATTAAAGGTAGCGTTAAGTGGTTTAATGAATCCAAAGGCTTCGGTTTCATTACTCCGGAAGATGGTAGCAAGGACGTTTTCGTCCACTTCTCTGCCATCGTTAGCAACGGTTTCAAAACGCTTGCTGAAGGCCAGCGTGTAGAATTTGAAATCACGAACGGTGCCAAGGGCCCATCTGCCGCTAACGTTACTGCTATCTAAGCTGCGTAGCTGAATTTCTTAAAACCCGCTCATTGAGCGGGTTTTTTATTGGGCGCGTTATGCGTCGTTGCGGCGGGCCAACAGGCCGAACACCAGGATGGCGATGGCGTAACAGCCGACGATGGTCAGCGCCATCGACAGGCCCGAGGTGCCGCCCAGCCCGGTGAGCGGCACGGCGCAGGCGCCGAGGGCGAACATGCACACGCCGATCAAGGCCGAGGCGCTGCCCGCTTTGTCTCCCTGGCTTTGCATCGCCAGCGAAGAGGCGGTCGGGCCGACGATGCCGATCACCGCTACCGAGAAGAACAGCGGCACCAGCAACACGACCAGCGGCGCATGCAGCGCGGCGGCCAACAGCAGCAACAGCGACGCGACGGCCGCCAGCGTTAACCCGCCCCTCAATACCCGGCGTTCCCCCCAACGCGAACTGAGACGGCTGGCCAGCTGTGCCGCAATGATCAAGCCGACGCCGTTAATGGCGAAGCATAGGCTGAACATCTGCGGGCTGAGGCCGTAGATCTGCTGCAAGACGAAAGGCGAGGCGCCGATATAGGCGAACATGCCGGCCATCACGAAGCCCTGTGTCAGGCACAGGCCCATGAAATAGCGCTGGGTCAGCAACCCGCCGAGCGACATCAGCATCGCCAGGATACCGCCCTGGCTGCGGCGCTCGACCGGCAGGGATTCGCGCAGCTTCAGCGCCGACAGGCTGAACAGCAGCACGGCGATGGCCGCCAGCACGCCGAAGATACCGCGCCAATTCATTACCTGCAGCATCACGCCGCCCAGCACCGGTGCGACGATCGGCGCCAGGCCGTTAACCAGCATCAGCAAGGCGAAGAAACGGGTCAGCTCATGGCCGGCGTACAGATCGCGAGCAATGGCGCGGGAAATCACCGCGCCGCCGGCACCGGCGATGCCTTGCAGCAGGCGGGCGATCAGCAGTTGGTCGATGGTGGGCGCCAGCGCACACCACAGCGAAGCGCCCAGCAGCAGGATCAGCGACAGCAGCAGCGGGCGCATACGGCCCAATTTGTCGCTGTAAGGGCCGAAAATCAGCTGGCCGACGCCCAGACCGAGCAGCCCGGTGGTCAGGCTGAGCTGCGCGGCGGCGGTGGAGGTATTCAGCTCACCCGCCATTTCCGGCAGGGCGGGCAGGTAGAGATCGGTGCACAGCGGCCCCAGCGCGGCCAGCAGGCCAAGCACGACGGCGTACACCAGACGCTGTCTGGCTAAGTGTTTGGTCATGGGAGATTAGAGTTTCCTGAACAGGTGAGAAATGGCCTGCTGATACAGATCGCGCAGCAGGGACGCATCGGCTTTTTGCGTGGTAAGGATACGGTAACCGGTGCCTTCGCTCATGACGGCGATAAATTCCACCCGGGCGGCGATCTCCTCCGCGCTGAAATGGGGATACAGCCGCTGCAGGTTGTGGCACACGTGGCGAAACAGCCGCGCTTCCGCGTCGCTGAGCAGTTTGGCCACCACCGGATTGCGCGTGGCCTCGGCGGTCACTTCCAGCATCAGCATATGGTCGGTTTCGCTCTCGCCCGGCTGCTGGAACAGCGTGCGCTCCGCCAGCACGCCGGCGATCAGATTGATGTGATCGCCAAGGTTTTCCAGCCGCTGCATCTTGCTGGCGATGATGCGGTTGACGATCTCCTCGATAATCGCGTCTTTATTGGCGAAATAGCGATAGATTTGGCCGACGCTGAGCTGTGAGCCCTGGGCGATTTCCGCCATGCTGGCGGCGTGGAAGCCGTGGCGGCGGAAGCTGATTTTCGCCGCTTCGACGATCTGATCGCGGCGGGCCTGCACCTTAGCCTGTTTACTGTCGTTGGGGGAGAGCATCTGCCCGATCCTTTGCTACGCGTGAGCCGGGTTCACATTTTGGGTGTGAACGTTCATTCTCAATTGTAGTGTAATCGGCCGGAAAGGCGCAAGATGAATGCGTGCTGCGGGGAAAAAGGCGCTTATGCGAACAGGTAGGATTTGATAAAGGCGGCGACGATCAGCACGCACAGCGCAACGGCAATCGCTTCGGCGGCGGTTTTCGGCAGGCTAAACATAGCGGTTTCTCATCCAGTCAGGAGTACTGGATGAGATTATGCGCATGCAAGATTAAGGAAACATTAAGGGCTTAGCGTCCGTTGACCCACATCACCAGCATAAAGGCCAGCAGCGTCATGGCCAGCGAACCGGCCAGGTTGAGCAGCATGTTGGCCAGTGCCCAACCGAAGCGGCCATCCTGCATCAGGTACACCACCTCCAGCGAAAAGGTGGAGAAGGTAGTCAGGCCGCCGCAGAATCCGGTGGTGATCAGTAATTTCCAGGTGGGATCCAGATGCGTCATGCGGGTGAAAATCGCCATCGCCAGACCGATGATAAAACCGCCGATCAGATTGACCATCAGCGTACCGAGCGGGATGTGGGCGTTCAGCGGATTCATTTTCATGCTTACCGCCCAGCGTAAAACGCTGCCGACGCCGCCGCCGATAAATACGGCCAGTAAAGAACTCAACATGGGGCAACTACCTTTCAATCAGAGAAATTCACGGGACTCGGAAAGGGACAGACGTAACGCTACGCGCCTCTCTCCGAGAGGTTACGTAGACATCATCAGCCTGTGAAGGCGGTTAGGGAGGAATGTCATCTCCAGCGTGCCGCACGGCCTTTTTTGCCGTACCCGATGGATGTTACACCTAACGCCGCCTATTTTGTAGTATCGACACTCTGCGAGGTAAAACGGATGGAAATCAGAACGGCGCGTCTGAGCGACCGGCACGCTATCGCCGAATTAATGACGGCGCTGGATTATCCCGGCACCGAGGCGTTTCTGACGCAGCGAATGCAGCAATTGTTGGCGCATCCGGATGAGGCGCTGCTGGTGGCGATTGAGGAGGAGCAAGTGCTGGGCGTGTTGTCGCTGCATTTTCTGCCTCAGCTGGCGTTGGCCGGCGATATTGCCCGCATCAGCTATTTTTGCGTCGACGATCGGGCGCGCGGCGCGGGCGTAGGGCGGTTGCTGTTGGCGGAGGGCGAGGCGCTGGCGCACCGTCGCGGCTGCGATCGGTTGGAAGTTCATTGCCACAGCCGCCGCGAGCGGGCCCATGCGTTTTATCGGCGCGAAGGTTTTGTCGAAGCGCCAAAGTATTTTGCCAAGTTATTAAGTCAGTAAGTTACTCCCCTGGCGGCACTGCCGTTTCCAACCGGTTGCGGCCATTATGCTTCGCCCGATAGAGCGCACCGTCGGCCGCTTTCAGCCAGTCAAGATAGCCGCCCAGCGCGGGGTGGTAGTTAGCGATGCCTGCGCTGATCTGCAGCCGCAGCTGCGGCGCCTCCTTGAAACTGACCGCGTCCAGCCGCTGCTGGATGCGGTGCAGGACGATTTCCGCCTGTTCGGCGTTAGTGTTCGGCAGCACCGCGCCAAACTCGTCGCCGCCGTAGCGCCCGACGATATCCACGTTGCGCAAGCCGATCAGCAGCTCTTCCGCCAATACCGCCAGGGCTTCATCCCCCAGCGCATGGCCGAAGGTGTCGTTGATGGTTTTGAAGCGGTCGATGTCCATCAGGATCAGCGTGGCGTTGTCCTGGTAGCGGCGGCAGCTATCGAACTGGCGATGCAGAAGATGTTCCCAGTGGCGACGGTTATATAAGCCGGTCAGCCCATCGCGGGTGCTGATGCGTTGCAGCTCCTGTTTTTTTTCCGCCAGCCGTTTGGCGGTGCGGTAGGTCACCAGCCCCAGCAACGTCGGATAAAGGTAGATCATCGGCAGGCACAGATAGACTTGCAGCGGCGTGCTGTATGGATGAAACGGGAAGCCGAGCAGCGCGCCGGTGAGCATCGCCGTGGCCAATTGAATCGCCAATCCTTTGACAAACAGCGCTTTGCCGGCCGAAGCGATGTTGTTCATGCTCATCATCGACAGGATGACGATCGCCGGCAGGGCATTGAATGCCATCATCGCTGCCCAGAAGCCGCCGAAGGCGGAGTCGATCAAGAGGTTGCGGATCTCGGCTTTGAACGGATCTTTGGCGCGGTAGGCCAGGCGATAGGCCAGATGCGGCCAGAGAAAGCCGTGAAAGGCCAGCAATAGCCAGACCGCCGCGGGCGGAGCCAAGGGATAGAGCGCGGCGCAAACGCAGATAAATCCGAGCCCCAGACCGGCGACGCGGGGCAGATAGGTGCGTTTGGCGAAGCTGAGGCCGGATTTTCGGGCATCGAAAATGGATGGGGCAATATACATCCGGCATCTCCCTGATGAGTATCACGGCAGCGTATCATGCGGGTGATAAACTAAGAATAGTCTGGGATTCACGCCGCGAGGTTGCGTGACATTCCTGCAACGGATCTCACTCTGTTACATGTTGCGGTTGTGTGAGCCGAAGGAAAGTCGCTAAATATTCGCTGGCAAGGTCAGTTTTTCTCGCTGTTCACACAGCGCTCTATGATAAGAAGGTGAGTATGGAAGGTATCAGCATTACCAAACTTCTGGTGATTGCGGTGTTGGTGATTTTACTGTTCGGCACCAGCAAACTGCGCACGCTCGGCGCCGATCTTGGCGCGGCGCTGAAAGGCTTTAAAAAAGCGGTGGGCGACGACAGCACGCCGCCGGCCGCCGGCAACAGCACCGCCGAGAGCCAGTCCGCTCAGCAGAGCGTCGAAAAGAAAGACGTTTAATTCCGTCTGACTGCTCGCAATAAAAAACGGATGCCTTGCGGACATCCGTTTTTTGGCGTTTCCGCCGTCTTTAGCGTAACAAACTATTACGCGTTATTTCACTTCCATCCCTTTGGCCTGCAGATCGGCGTGGTAAGACGAACGCACGAACGGGCCGCAGGCGGCGTGGGTGAAGCCCATCGCCATCGCTTCTTCTTTCATCTCGTCAAACTCGGCCGGGCTGACGTAGCGCTGCACCGGCAGGTGGTGACGGCTCGGCTGCAGGTACTGGCCCAGCGTCAGCATGGTCACGCCGTGGCGACGCAGATCGCGCATCACTTCAACGATTTCCGCGTTGGTTTCGCCCAGGCCGACCATCAGGCCGGATTTGGTCGGGATATCCGGGTGAGCTTCTTTAAAGCGCTCCAGCAGCTTCAGCGACCACTCATAGTTGGCGCCCGGGCGCACCTGGCGGTAGACGCGCGGCACGTTTTCCAGGTTGTGGTTAAACACGTCCGGCGGCGTGGCGGTGAGGATCTCCAGCGCGCGATCCATACGGCCGCGGAAGTCCGGCACCAGCGTTTCAATTTTGATGTTCGGACTCTTGGCGCGGATGGCCGAGATGCAGTCGGCAAAGTGCTGAGCACCGCCGTCGCGCAGGTCGTCGCGGTCAACCGAGGTGATCACCACGTAACGCAGCGCCATGTCGGCGATGGTTTGCGCCAGCTTTTCCGGCTCGTTAGCGTCTGGCGCGATCGGGCGGCCGTGGGCCACGTCGCAGAACGGGCAGCGACGGGTGCAGATAGCGCCGAGGATCATAAAGGTGGCGGTACCGTGGTTGAAACACTCGGACAGGTTAGGGCACGAAGCTTCCTCACAGACGGAGTGCAGGCCGTTTTTACGCATCGCGGCTTTGATGCCCTGAATGCGCGTTGAGTCGGCAGGCAGTTTGATCTTCATCCACTCGGGTTTACGCAACAGCTCCTGCCGTTCGGTGACCACCGTTTTGACCGGGATCAGCGCCATTTTGTCAGCATCGCGGTATTTGACGCCGCGTTCCATCTGAATTGGTTTACTCATAATCGTGCAGGTTCCAGTTACGAAGCTCGACCGTCTGGTAGCCGAGTAAATGAACAAATTCCTGTACCAGGATTGGGTGTATGTCTTCAATGCCAACGCCGGGCGCCAGCGCGCTGACCTGCGTCATCTGCATGCCGGCGTAACCGCAAGGGTTGATGCGTTGGAAGGGGCTGAGATCCATCGCCACATTCAGGGCCAGGCCGTGGAATGAGCTGCCTTTGCGGATCCGCAAACCCAACGAACAGATTTTCTGCTCCCCCACATACACGCCAGGCGCATCCGGACGGGCGCGCGATGCGAGGCGAAAGTGGGCGAGGGTGTTGATAACCGTATCTTCTATCGCCGTGACCAATTGACGCACGCCGACCTTGTTGCGTTTCAGATCGACCATCACGTACATCACCTGCTGACCCGGGCCGTGGTAGGTCACCTGGCCGCCGCGATCGCTCTGGACAACCGGGATGTCGCCGGGCATCAGCACGTGTTCTGCCTTGCCGGCCTGGCCTTGGGTGAACACCGGGTGATGCTGTACCAGCCACAGTTCGTCCGGCGTAGTCTCGGTACGACTGTCGGTGAAGTTATGCATGGCTTGGGATACAGGCGCGTAGGGCTGCAACCCCAGCTGACGCAAAATGATCTTGTCTGGTTGCAAAAGAGTCATCGTCAGGTTACAGAAGTGGTAAAGCCATTATACCGGGCGCTCCGGCTTGCGGCCAGCCTTTCGCTGACCAAAAATGCGCAACCCGGGAAGACGCTGCGCCATCCCGGGTTGATAAGCAGGGGTTTATGCTGGAATTACAGCACCATGCGAACAATTTCAATGTTGCCTAACTCTTCGTACAGGGTTTCGACCTGCTCGATGTGAGTGGCATTGATGGTGATGGAGACGGAGTGGTAGTTGCCTTTGCTGCTTGGCTTGACCTGCGGGTTGTAATCGCCCGGCGCATGGCGCTGCACCACTTCAACTACCTGGTCAACCAGCTCAGGCTGCGCCAGGCCCATCACCTTGTAGGTAAACGAGCAAGGGAATTCGAGCAGTTCGTTCAGTTTAGTTTTTTGCATGTGCGTGCGCTCCAGAGTGCTAGCTAATCTATAAATTATAACTCCCGCCGGGGCGGGAGTTAATGTTATTCAGTATATGGGGGCAATTTCGCCCGTTTCAACCATTAACCGAACCAGTGGTGGAACATCAGTTTGATGTAGTCCACGATGCGGCTGAAGAAGCCGCCTTCTTTCACTTCGTTCATCACCACCAGCGGGCGCTGATCGATGGTTTTGCCGTCCAGCTGGAAGTTGATGCTGCCCACCACCTGGTTTTTCGCCAGCGGCGCGTGAATTTCCGGCGTGTTCAGCACGTAGCTGGCCTTCAGATCTTTCATGCGGCCGCGCGGAATGGTCAGGTAGACGTCTTTGTCCACGCCGAGCTCAACGCGGTCGGCATCGCCGAACCAGACAGGCTCGGAGGCGAACTCTTTACCGACTTTCAACGGCGCCACGGTTTCGAAGAAGCGGAAGCCCCAGGTCAGCAGTTTCTTGCTTTCGGCTTCACGGCCTTTGTAGGTGCGGCCGCCCATCACGGCGGAGATCAGGCGCATTTGGCCTTCGGTCGCCGAAGCCACCAGGTTGTAACCCGCCGCGTCGGTATGGCCGGTTTTGATGCCGTCGACGTTCAGGCTGTTATCCCACAGCAGACCGTTGCGGTTCATCTGGCGGATATTGTTGAAGGTGAACTCTTTTTCTTTGTAGATCGCGTACTCTTCCGGCACGTCGCGGATCAGCGCCTGGCCGATCAGCGCCATGTCGCGCGCCGAACTGTACTGGCCCTGGGCATCCAGGCCGTGTACCGTCTGGAAGTGAGTGTTCTGCAGGCCCAGCTTGCTGACGTAGGTGTTCATCAGGTTAACGAACGCGTCCTGGCTGCCGGCGACGTAGTCGGCCATCGCCACGCAGGCGTCGTTACCGGACTGCAGGTTGATGCCGCGGGTCAGTTTGGAGACCGGCACGCGATCGCCCGGCTTCAGGAACATCAGCGAGGAGCCTTTGAACACCGGGTTGCCGGTCGCCCAGGCGTCCTGGCCGACGGTCACCAGATCGTCCTGGCCGATTTTACCCGCTTTCAGCGCCTGGCCGATGACGTAGCTGGTCATCATTTTGGTCAGGCTGGCCGGATCGCGACGCGCATCGGCGTTCATCTCGGCCAGCACCTTGCCGGAGTTGTAATCAATCAGGATGTACGCTTCCGCATCGATCTGCGGGACACCTGGGATCATGGTTTTGATGTTAACGTCATCGGCGTGCGCAACGGAGGCTGCGCTCATTGCGATAACGGTGCCGAGGGCGATGCTTTTGATTAAGCGAAAAGAAGTTACTTGTTTCATGATCGGGACTACAACATCCGTGAAAGTAAAGTTAAAAAACGAGCCACACTATAGCAGATGCGATCCCGGCAGGCATTACCCATTCATCTGACTAATTGCGGTTAGTGCCCTTTTAGCTGCAAGAAAATGTTTCAGCTAAATAACCGCTTATCGGCCGTGAATGCCCACCGGGCTTAATGCTCAGGGTGCAGCAGTAACGAAAGACTGTTGTTGCGCTTCGCTCGCCAGGCGTTGCTGCAGCTGGGCCGCCTGCTGACGGCTGCTGAACGGGCCGAGCTGGACGCGATAAACGTTGCCGTTGGCCGCCACTTTGCCCGGGACGCCAAACTGTTGGCTCAGGCTTTGCTGCCAGCTCTGGGCACGCTCGGCGCTGCTCAGCGCACCGACCTGCACCACGTAACCGCCGGAGGACGAAGCGGCAGCCATGCCGGCAGCTGCGGCGCCGGCCGCGACCGGTGCAGCCACCGCGGCGGCTTCAGGCTCCGAACCTTCCAGCACGCCGGCCGGCAATGCGCTTGGCGCGCCGAGGAAACCGCTGCGGCCGCTACCGGCGTTGCCGCCGGTTGCTGGGGCGTTGTCGTCGTCGGTGCGCAGGGTGCTGTTATCGATCGGGCGTACCGCCGCGCCGCTGGCGACCGGCACGTCCTGTTGGATGGGGGTGCCCATGCCGCTGGCGCCGAGATCCGGGCGCGACGGCAGGGCATAGCTCTGCTTCGCCACGATGGTACCGATGGTGCCTGGGCCGCTCAGCGTGCCGTCCGGCGCCACGTTGATGAAATCGACTTTGACCTTGGTGTTGTTCGACAGGTTGAGGCGATCGGCGGCGGCTTTCGACAGATCGATAATACGGCCCTTGGTGTAAGGCCCGCGATCGTTGACGCGCACCACCAGCTGACGGCCGTTGGCCAGGTTAGTGACGCGCACATAGCTTGGGATCGGTAAGGTCGGGTGCGCCGCAGTCAGACCGTTGGGGTCGAACTGCTCGCCCAGCGCCGTGGTGTTGCCGTTGGCTTCTTCGCCATACCAGGCCGCCAGGCCGGTCTGCGAGAAGTTCTGCGGATCTTTTACGATGCGGTAAGTATCGCCATTAACCTTATAATCCTGCATGTTATTAGGGTTATAGGGTTCATATTGAGGCTCGACGCCACCGATCTCCACCACCGGGCCGTTGTACGGCTGCTGTGGTGCCTGCTGTTCCGTGGTCGGGGCGGTACAGGCGGAGAGCAACACCGCCGCGACGCCGATCCAAAGCCATTCCTTACGCATTACTCACCTCTTATAAACTTTTAGACAGCATTTTCCGATGCGTGTGGATCGACATGATGATGCCGAAACCGGCCATCAATACTATCAGCGCCGAACCCCCGTAACTGACCAGAGGCAAAGGTACGCCAACTACCGGCAAAATGCCACTGACCATACCGATGTTAACAAAGACATAAACGAACAAAATCAGCATCAAGCCGCCGACCATCACGCGGCCAAAGGTGGTTTGCGCCTTGGCGGCGATCATCAGCCCGCGAATGATCACCAGCAGGTAGAGTGCCAGCAGCACCAATACCCCGATCAGCCCCAGCTCTTCGGCCAACACGGCGAAGATAAAGTCGGTATGGCGCTCCGGCAGAAACTCCAGCTGCGACTGGGTGCCGTGCAGCCAGCCCTTGCCGGACAGGCCGCCGGAGCCGATGGCTATCTTGGATTGAATGATGTGATAGCCGGCGCCGAGTGGGTCGCTCTCCGGATCGAGCAGCATCATGACGCGGTCGCGCTGATAGCCGTGCATCAGGAAGAACCACAGCACCGGGATAAAGGCCGCCAGTGCGACGGCGGCGACGGCGATCAATTTCCAGCTCATGCCCGACAGGAACAGCACGAACAGGCCGGAGGCGGCGATCAGGATCGAGGTGCCCAGATCTGGCTGCGCGGCCACCAGCAGCGTTGGCAGGAAGATCAGCACCAGCGCGATGGCGGTGTTTTTCAGCGAAGGCGGGCAGACATCGCGGTTCATAAAGCGCGCCACCATCAGCGGCACGGCGATCTTGGCGATTTCCGACGGCTGGAAGCGCACTACGCCGAGATCCAGCCAGCGCTGCGCGCCTTTACTTATCTGGCCGAAGGCGTCCACCAGGATCAGCAAAATTACGCAGAAAATATACAGATAGGGCGCCCAGCTTTCGTACACGCGCGGCGGGATTTGCGCCATGACGGCCATCACGATCAGCCCCATGACGATCTGCCCGATCTTGCGCTCCATCATGCCGATGTCCTGGCCGCTGGCGCTCCACATCACGAAGGCGCTGTAGACCAACAGGGCCAGGATCAGCAGCAGGAACGTCGGGTCGATGTGGATTTTGGTCCAGATCGAGCCTTTTTGTTGGCTTTCAGTCATGTTCTACCTTAGTCACCTTCTACGCCAGGCGGCAGCGGGGCCTCGCTTGGCAATTGCGTATTGTTGTCGCCCAGCAGAATGTGGTCGAGGATCTGGCGGGTGATGGTTCCCACCGCCGGACCGGAGCCGCCGTTTTCCAGAATGATGGCGACCGACACCGTCGGATTGTTGAACGGTGCGAAGGCGGTCATCAGTTTGTGATCGCGCAGGTGCTCCGCCAGTTTGTGGGCGTTGTAGGTTTCATAGCCGAATACCTGTGCGGTACCCGATTTCGCCGCGGCTTTATAAGGTGCGTCCGCAAAGTATTTGCGCGCCGTCCCGTTCGGACGGTTGGCCACACCATACATGCCGTCTTTGGCGATTTCCCAGAAGCCGGAGTGAATATCGCCGATCTGCGTGCTCTCTTCCTGTTTGAACGGCACCAGCGCGCCGTTGACGCGGGTACTCTGCAGCAGGTGCGGCGTTTTGACGGTGCCGTCGTTGATCAGGGTGTTCAGCGCTTTGGCCATCTGGATCGGCGTGGCGGTCCAGTAACCCTGGCCGATACCCACCGGAATGGTGTCGCCCTGATACCACGGCTTTTTATAGCGTTTCAGCTTCCACTCGCGCGTCGGCATTAGGCCGGATCGTTCTTCGGACAGATCGATGCCGGTGTACTGGCCGTAACCGAATTTGGTCAGCCAGGTCGACAGCCGATCGATCCCCATGTCATAGGCGACCTGATAGAAATAGGTATCTGCGGACTCTTCCAGCGCCTTGGTGACGTTCAGGCGGCCGTGGCCCCATTTTTTCCAGTCGCGGAAGCGTTTTTCCGAGCCGGGCAGTTGCCACCAACCGGGATCGAACACCACGGTGTTTTTGGTGATCACTCCGGCGCTCAGCGCCGACACCGCGATGTAAGGCTTCACCGTTGATGCAGGCGGATAGACCCCTTGCGTGGCGCGGTTGATCAGCGGGCGATTCGGATCGTTCAACAGCCCCTGGTAGTCCTTGCTGGAAATGCCGTCGACGAACAGGTTTGGATCGTAACTCGGGTTGGACACCATCGCCAGGATGGCGCCGGTGCGTGGATCGCTCACCACCACCGCGGCGCGGCTGCCGACCAGCAGCTGCTCGATATAGCGCTGCAAATCAAGATCGAGCGTCAGGTAAACGTCCTGACCGGCGGAAGGCGGCTGTTCGTGCAATTGGCGGATCACCCGGCCACGGTTGTTGACCTCGACCTCTTCATAGCCGGTTTTGCCGTGCAGCGTGTCTTCGTAATAGCGTTCGATACCCAGCTTGCCGATATCGTGGGTGGCGGCGTAGTTGGCCAGCTTGCCGTCTTTATCCAGGCGTTCGACGTCGCGGTCGTTGATCTTCGACACATAGCCGGTGACGTGGGTGAGGGCGGAACCATAGGGGTAGTAGCGGCGCTGGTAGCCTTTTACTTCCACGCCGGGGAAGCGGAACTGATTGACCGCAAAGCGGGCGACCTGCACCTCGGTTAGCGCGGTTTTCACCGGAATGGAGACGAAACGACGCGAACGCTTGCGCTCTTTTTCGAAATTGGTGATGTCGTCGTCGGTCAGATCGACCACCGTGCGCAGCGCCTGCAGCGTGGCTTTGAGATCGTCAACCTTCTCCGGCATCAGCTCCAGCTGATAAATGGTGCGGTTGAGTGCCAGCGGGGTGCCGTTGCGATCGTAGATAATGCCGCGGCTGGGCGCGATGGGCACCAGCTTGATGCGGTTTTCGTTGGAGCGGGTGCGGTAATCCTCGACGCGGACCACTTGCAGATTATACAGGTTGGCGATCAGGATGCCGGACAGCACCAGGATGACCAGGAACGCCACCAGGGCGCGGCGTACAAACAGGGCGGATTCAGCCGTATAGTCGCGAAAAGGGTTACGTTCTATTTTCATCCCGCTGCTTTATTTCACTCTGTCACGGTCACCACCGGCTATTCCCGGTGGTAAGGATGATTTGTTGTAATACTCCAGGCGCGGTAGAGGCTTTCGGCCACCAGGACGCGCACCAAAGGATGCGGCAGCGTCAACGGAGAAAGCGACCAGCTCTGCTCGGCAGCGGCTTTGCAGGCGGGCGCCAGCCCTTCCGGGCCGCCGATCAGCAAGCTGACGTTGCGGCCATCCTGCTTCCAGCGCTCAAGCTGCTGCGCCAGCTGCGGCGTTTCCCACGGCGTGCCTGGGATATCCAGCGTAACGATGCGGTTGCCTTTGCCCACCGCCGCCAGCATCTGTTCGCCTTCCTTGTCCAGAATGCGTTTGATGTCGGCGTTTTTGCCGCGTTTGCCCGCCGGGATCTCGGTCAGCTCAAACGGCATATCTTTGGGAAAGCGGTGCAGGTAATCCATAAAGCCGGTTTGCACCCAGTCTGGCATTTTGGTGCCGACCGCCACCAATTGCAGTTTCACCGCTTAGCTCCAGAGTTTTTCCAGCTCGTACAGGCGACGGCTCTCTTCCTGCATCACGTGCACGATCACTTCGCCCAGATCGACCACGATCCAGTCGGAGGCTTCCTGGCCTTTCATGCCAAACAGCTCCATGCCCACGGCGCGGGATTCCTGTACCACGTGGTTGGCGATCGACATCACGTGGCGAGTCGACGTGCCGGTGCAGATGATCATGCAATCGGTGATGCTGGATTTGCCCTGTACGTCCAGAGCGATAATGTCTTGGCCTTTCAGGTCATCGATTTTATCGATGACGAAATCTTGGAGCGCTTTACCTTGCAAAGGTTCCCCCTCGGGTGTGTTCTGTTCAGTCGACTGCAGCGGGCAACATGCGCACGCTGCGGCGTAACCGGATAATGGTTTCGGCAGGCTGCCGCTGAAAGCCAGCTAACTGGTGACTGCCCGGCCAGCTAAGGTTTCCGGGGTTTTCAGCGGATACCTGAAAAATAGCGGCGCAGTATATCACGCACCTTTCGCTAGCGATATAAACCCTGCAACTCGATATAGCGCTGCACCGGGCGCGGCAGCAGGTCGTCGCAGTTGAGGCCCTGATGGCGGCGCTGGCGGATCTCGGTGGCGGAAATTTCCAGCTCTGGCGTATCGGCCAGATAGATATGGCCGTGCGGGCGGCGGCTGAGCAGCGCCGGATCGGCGGTGCGATGACGTTCCAGCCACTGCTGCAGTTCCGGTGTGTCCATGCGATCGTTATAGCCCGGGCGCGCCAGCACCAGCAGGTGGCAGACGTCCAACAGCGCCTGCCAGCGATGCCATTTATGCAATGTCAGCAGCGAGTCCTGGCCAATAATAAACGCCAGTGGCTGGGCGGCGCCACGCTCTTTACGAATCGTTTCCAACGTCTCGATGGTGTAGGAGGGGGTGGTGCGGTGCAGTTCGCGATCGTCGACCGCAAACAGCGGGTTGCCGGCGATCGCCAGCTCGACCATCTTCAGGCGTTGCTGCGCATTGGCCTCCGGCTGCGGGCGGTGCGGCGGCACGTGGTTAGGCAGCAGCGTGACGCGATTCAGGCCCACTTCGGCGGCCAACGCCTCCACCGGCCGCAGGTGGCCATAGTGGATCGGATCAAAGGTGCCGCCGAACAGCGCGTGCAAAACGGTGGGGTGTTCCGGATTAGTGGGCATCGGTAAAACTCGTGGCCAGGGGTTTGCCGCACAGCAGCATCGACAGGGTTTCCAGTTCCGGCCAGACCGACTGGCCATAGTCCTGCTTGAGGGTCAGCTCGATTTGCGTCAGCAGCTGTACCGCTTGCTGCAGCTGGGGACCGGACAGGCGTTGCAGCGCCTGGGTCACCAGCGGGCGGCGGTTCTGCCAAACCTTGTGCTGATCGAACAGCGTGCGCAGCGGCGCGGACGCCATGCGGCGCTGCAGCGTCAGCAACAGCAGCAGTTCGCGCTGTAAGGTGCGCAGCAGGATCACCGGCTCCACGTCCTCTTGCTGCAGCTGCTGCAAGATATGCCAGGCGCGCTTGCTTTTGCCGGCCAGCAGGGCATCCAGCCAGTGGAACGGCGTGAAGTGGGCGGCGTCGTTCACCGCCTGTTCGACGCGCGGCAGCGTGAGTTTGCCGTCCGGGTGCAGCAGCGACAGCCGCTCCAGCGCCTGCGACAGCGCCAGCAGGTTGCCTTCGTAGCAGTAGCACAACAGCTGATTGGCGACGTCGTCCAATTCCAGCTTCATCGCCTTGGCGCGCGTGGCGACCCAGCGCGGCAGCTGTGCCTGTTCCGGCGTCTGGCAACTGACGAGGGCGCCGTGCGGGCTGAGCGCCTTGAACCAGGCGCTGTTTTCCTGCGCTTTGGTGAGGCGCGGGCCGCGCAGGATCAGCAGAATATCCTCGTGCAGCAGCGTGGCAAGCTTGGTCAGCTGTTCGCCGATCGGCACCGTCGGGCCGTTTTCCGGGAAGATCAGCAGCAGCGTCTGGCGGCTGGCGAACAGGCTCATCGCCTGGCAGATGCCGAAGATGGCGTCCCAGTCGGTATGGGCGTCGAGGGAAATGCTGTAGTGCTCGCTGAACTGCTGCTGTTGCGCAGCCTGCCGGAGCAGATCCTGGCTTTCCTGCAGCAGTAGCGGTTCATTGCCGCTCAATAAATAACAAGCGCGCAGCCCCTCTCGGAGCTGCGCGGCAAGTTGTTCCGGATAAATGCGGATCATTGTGCGGTTTGGCTTGCCGCTCGTTCGCCGACGGCAGCGGCTTTCTGCCGGTTTTCTTCTTCCGCCGCGTGCACGGTCAGCAGTTTGCGCACCAGCTGTTGCGCCGCCTGCTCACGCATTTCCTGGCGAATGATCTCCTGCTCGGAGTCTTTGGCCAGCGCGGTCAGCGGGTTGTCGAAGAACGAACGGAACACTTTCACCGACAGCGGATACAGGTCGTGGCCCGGGAGCAGCACCTGCGCCTGCACGGTCAGCACCAGCTGGTACTCGGCGGTTTTACCGTCCTGGAAGATCGAGGCGGTATCCTGGCTTTCCGTCGCGCCGAGGATGCGCAGGGAAGGCACGTCTTTACGCTTCGGATCGCTGACGATGGTCACGGCGTTCAGACGCAGCTGCTCACGCACCGCGCGCGTCAACGGACCATAAGGGTCGGCGCTGTCCAGGATCAGCGTTTTCATTTCATTAGGCACCTGCGTGGTGCCACGCAGGTGAAAACCGCAGCCGGCGGTGACCAGCACCGCCAACCCCAGCAACAGCGTCAGAATACGTTGTCGCACAACTCCTCCTTGTGTTAACCCACAACCAGGTTAAGCAGTTTGCCCGGAACGTAGATCACTTTGCGAATCGTGACGCCGTCCAGATATTTAGCCACCAGATGCTCTTCGGCAGCGCGCGCGCGCACTTGCTCTTCGGTCGCATCGGCAGATACGGTGATTTTAGCGCGAACCTTGCCGTTCACCTGCACCACCACCAGCTTGGAGTCCTCGACCATCGCCTGTTCGTCGGCAACCGGCCATGGCGCGGTGTCCACGTCGCCTTCGCCGCCCAGCGACTGCCACAGGGTGAAGCACACGTGCGGGGTGAACGGATACAGCATGCGAACCACGGCCAGCAGCGCTTCCTGCAGCAGCGCGCGATCCTGCTCGCTCTCCTGCGGCGCGCGGGCCAGCTTGTTCATCAGCTCCATCACGGCGGCGATCGCGGTGTTGAAGGTCTGACGGCGGCCGATATCGTCGGTCACCTTGGCGATGGTTTTGTGCAGATCGCGGCGCAGCGCTTTCTGATCTTCGTTCAGCGCCGCCACGTCCAGCGGCTGTACCGCGCCTTTTGCCACGTGATCGTAGGCCAGTTTCCATACGCGTTTCAGGAAGCGGTTAGCCCCTTCTACGCCGGATTCCTGCCACTCCAGCGTCATTTCTGCCGGTGAAGCGAACATCATGAACAGACGCACGGTGTCCGCGCCGTATTTTTCCACCATTTCCTGCGGGTCGATGCCGTTGTTCTTCGACTTCGACATTTTGCTCATGCCAGCATAGACCAGTTCACGGCCTTGCGGATCGGTGGCCTTGATGATGCGGCCCTTGTCGTCGCGCTCGACCGTGGCGTCAACCGGAGATACCCAGACGCGCTCGCCGCTGTTGCCAGTGTAGTAGAAGGCGTCGGCCAGCACCATGCCCTGACACAGCAGGCGCTTGGCCGGCTCGTCGGAATCCACCAGGCCCGCATCGCGCATCAGCTTGTGGAAGAAGCGGAAGTACATCAGGTGCATGATGGCGTGTTCGATACCGCCGATATATTGATCGACCGGCAGCCAGTAGTTGGCGGCGGCCGGATCCAGCATGCCCTGGTCGTACTGCGGGCAGGTATAGCGCGCGTAGTACCAGGAAGACTCCATAAAGGTGTCGAAGGTGTCGGTTTCACGCAGCGCCGGCTGGCCGTCAACGGTGGTCTTCGCCCACTCAGGGTCGGCCTTGATCGGGCTGGTGATGCCGTCCATGACCACGTCTTCCGGCAAGATCACCGGCAGCTGATCTTCCGGCGTCGGCATCACGGTGCCGTCTTCCAGCGTCACCATCGGGATTGGCGCGCCCCAGTAACGCTGACGGGAGACGCCCCAGTCGCGCAGACGGTAGTTGACCTTGCGCTGGCCCACGCCCTTGGCGACCAGTTTGTCGGCGATGGCGTTAAAGCCGGCTTCGTTGTCCAGACCGTCAAACTCGCCGGAGTTGAACAGCGCGCCTTTGTCGGTCATCGCTTCGGCGCTCACGTCAGGTTGGCTGCCGTCGAGGTTCAGGATCACCGGTTTGATCGGCAAATCGTATTTGGTGGCGAATTCCCAGTCGCGCTGGTCGTGCGCCGGTACCGCCATCACGGCGCCGGTGCCGTATTCCATCAGCACGAAGTTGGCGACCCACACCGGCAGCTTCTCGCCGCTCAGCGGGTGGACAACGAACAGGCCGGTTGGCATGCCTTTCTTCTCCATCGTCGCCATTTCGGCTTCGGCCACTTTGGTGTTGCGGCATTCGTCGATGAAGTCGGTCAGCGCCGGATTGTTGCGCGCGCCCTGTTGCGCCAGCGGGTGGCCCGCGGCGACCGCCACGTAGGTGGCGCCCATGAAGGTGTCGGGACGGGTGGTGTAAACCGTCAGCTTCTCTTCGCTGTCCGCCACGTCGAAGGTGATTTCCACGCCTTCGGAGCGGCCAATCCAGTTGCGCTGCATGGTTTTCACCTGCTCCGGCCAGCTTTCCAGCGTGTCCAGATCGTTCAGCAACTGATCGGCGTAAGCGGTGATTTTGATGAACCACTGCGGGATCTCTTTACGCTCGACCTTGGTGTCGCAGCGCCAGCAGCAGCCGTCGATAACCTGTTCGTTGGCCAGCACGGTCAGATCGTGCGGACACCAGTTCACCGCCGAGGTCTTCTTGTAGACCAGGCCTTTTTCATACAGCTTGGTGAAGAACCACTGTTCCCAGCGGTAGTATTCCGGCTGGCAGGTAGCGATTTCGCGATCCCAGTCGTAGCCGAAGCCCAGCAGTTTCAGCTGGTTCTTCATGTATTCGATGTTGTCGTAGGTCCACGGGGCCGGTGCGGTGTTGTTTTTCACCGCCGCACCTTCCGCCGGCAGGCCGAACGCATCCCAGCCGATCGGCTGCAGTACGTTTTTACCCAGCATGCGCTGATAGCGCGAGATCACGTCGCCGATAGTGTAGTTACGAACGTGGCCCATGTGCAGTCGGCCGGACGGGTAAGGCAGCATGGATAGGCAGTAGTACTTTTCCTTGCTGTCGTCTTCGGTAACTTTGAAAGTCTGCTTCTCTTGCCAGTGAAGCTGTACGTTCGATTCTATGTCTTCTGGACGGTATTGCTCTTGCATGGCGGCCGGTGGTCCTGTAGGTGTAAACCGTTGCCCCGGTCAGAGGCAACGCAATGAACATTTAGTATTCGTAGATCCGCATAGCATAGCTGATAAGACCTCTCGGCAACAACTCCAAGCGCCTGACTCGGCGCATTTAAAAAAAACGCCGCCATGACGCGGCTCACAACCTGCGGATCCCGCGTCTTGCCAAGTGACATCAGTCATTTACGGCTAAAATAAGAACAAGTAGCTTAGGGGTATCCCTACAGCCAAGCCCGGCGCAGCGTTTATCGAGGAGAGTCTATGAACAAGGTTGCTCAGTATTACCGCGAATTGGTGGCATCACTGACCGAACGCCTGAAAAACGGTGAACGCGATATCGACGAACTGGTGGCCAGCGCGGAGCGGCGGTTGAACGAGGCCGAAGATCTGACCCGCGACGAGGTGCGGCAGGTGACGCAGGCGGTGCGGCGCGATCTGGAAGAGTTCGCTCGCAGCTATCAGGAAAGCCGGGACGAGTTTACCGACAGCGTGTTTATGCGGGTGATCAAAGAGAGCCTGTGGCAGGAACTGGCGGATATCACCGATAAAACCCAGCTGGAGTGGCGCGAGGTGTTCAAGGATGTCAGCCACCACGGCGTTTACCACAGCGGTGAAGTGGTGGGGTTGGGCAATCTGGTGTGCGAGCAGTGTCACTACCATCTGGCGTTCTACACGCCGGAGGTGCTGCCACTTTGCCCGAAATGCGGTCACGACCAGTTCCAGCGTCGGCCGTTTGAGCCTTGATAACGTTCCCCGCCAGGGCGGGGAACACTAAGGCCGGCGTTTAACGGAACAGTTTCTTTAGCAAGTTGCTCAGGAAACCGCCGCTGACGGCTGCCGGGGCGGCTTGCGCCTGCGCCGGTGCGCTGGCCGGTACGGCGACGCCGGCCGGGATTTTCTGCGCGACCGCGATGCGGCTGTCCTGGGCGGCTTTCTCCGCCGCTTCCGGGCCGTAGGCGAAGCCCTCCGCCAGCACGAATTCAACGTCGGTGATGCCGATAAAGCCCAGGAACAGCTTCACGTACGGCGTGATCAGATCCGTCGGCGTGTCGGCGTGGATGCCGCCGCGGCTGGAGATGACGATCGCTTTCTTGCCTGTCACCAGCCCTTCGGCACCGGCGGAGGTGTAGCGGAACGTCTGACCGGCGCGGGCGATCAGATCGAAGTAGATTTTCAGCTGCGTCGGGATGTTGAAGTTGTACATCGGGGCGCTGATGATCAGCGTGTCGTGCGACTTCAGCTCGGCAATCAGCTCATCGGAAAGCGCCAGGGTGCTCTGCTGATGCGGCGTCAGCGGGTTGTCGCCGGCGGTAAAGCCAGCCATCACTTCGCCATCCAGCTCCGGCAGCGTTGGGTTAGCCAAGTCGCGCACGGTGAACGTGTCTTCTGGGTGAGCTTCACGCCATTGTTCAACAAAAAAATCGACTAATTTTCCAGACTGGGAATATTCACCCAGAATACTTGATTTCAGGACCAGTACGCGGCTCATTGGCTTATCTCCAGGCGAAGTTTAATCGGTGACGATGTCAGTCGGTGTAAACGCATGGTAGAGGCAAGCCATCAACAGTGATAGCGCAAAAATTCGCTGAGTTAAATCAAAAAAGTTGAAGGAGGGGAGCGAGCGCGCCCCGATGAGATCAATAACGCGCCAGGCGCTCGGCCAGCAGATCGATAAAACCCTCGCGGTTGATGCTGGTCAGCACTTCCACGTTGGCCGCGTTGCCGGTTTGCTGGAAATAGTCCACCACCGTCATGCCGACGGTGTATTCCCCTTTGGTCTCCACACCGACCCAGCGTTCTACGCCGGTGAACAGCTGCGGCGCCAGCAGCCAGGCGATGGTGCAGGGATCGTGCATCGCAGCGCCGGGCAGGCCGCGCGGATGGCTGAGGTACAGCGGCAGGTAAAAATCGAGCATCTCCGCGACCGCCTGCGCGACCGGATTGTCTATCTGGCGAATGCGCTCGATATCCTGCGGCAACACCAGCGCTTGATGGGTGACGTTCAGCCCGGCCATGGTCAGCGGCACCCCGGATTTCAGCACCATTTCGGCGGCTTCGGGATCGACGAAGATGTTGAACTCCGCGACAGGCGTAGTATTGCCGGCGTTCATACCGCCGCCCATGAATACGATGCGCTCGATATGGCTTTTCAGCTCGGCATGCTGGGCCAGCAGCAGGGCGATATTGGTCATCGGGCCGGTCACCACCAGGGTTATCGGCTGCGGGCTGGCGCGCAGCAAGTCGGCGATCAGCTCGACGGCGCCGCGGGGATCGGGTTTGATTGTCGGCGTCGGCAGGTGGGTGTTGCCCATGCCGGTTTTGCCGTGGACATAGTCGGCGATCACCAGTTCGCGCATCAGCGGGCCGCTGGCGCCGGCGGCGACCGGGATGTCCTCGCGCTGCATCAGGGTCAACAGGCCCAACGCGTTATGCAGGGTTTTTTCCGGCGTCTGGTTGCCGGCGGAGGTGGTGATGGCTTTGATGTCCAGTTCTGACGAACGCAGCGCCATAGCCAGCGCGATGGCGTCGTCGAGGCCAGGATCGCAATCGATGATAATAGGGCGGGGCATGTTCTTTCTCCTCTGTTTGTTATCCAGCGAGCATCGGATCAAAACCGGGGAGAAACAAGCGCTTTTAGTGCCGGGGGAAAAGATGCGCCCCTGGCGGGGCGCATAGGCAGAGCGTTTAGTGCAGGATCTTGGCCAGAAAATCCTTGGCGCGATCGGACTCGGGGTTGTTGAAGAAATCGTCTTTGTTGCGGTCTTCGACGATTTTGCCTTCGTCCATAAAGATCACTCGATTCGCCACCTTGCGGGCGAAGCCCATTTCGTGGGTTACCACCATCATGGTCATGCCTTCGTTCGCCAGTTCGACCATCACGTCCAGCACTTCGTTGATCATTTCCGGATCGAGCGCAGAGGTCGGCTCATCGAACAGCATGGCGATAGGATCCATGCACAGCGCACGGGCGATGGCGACGCGCTGCTGCTGGCCGCCGGACAGCTGACCGGGGAACTTGTTGGCATGGGCGGAGAGGCCGACGCGCTCCAGCAGCTTCAGACCCTTCTCGCGTGAGGCGGATTTGTCGCGCTTGAGCACTTTCACCTGCGCCAGCGTCAGGTTGTCGATGATAGACAGGTGCGGGAACAGCTCAAAGTGTTGGAACACCATGCCTACCTTGGCACGCAGCTGCGCCAGGTTGGTTTTCTTGTCGTTGACCGGCGTGCCGTTCACCAGGATATTGCCCTGCTGGATCGGCTCGAGGCCGTTGACGGTTTTGATCAGGGTGGACTTGCCGGAACCTGAAGGACCGCAGACGACGACCACTTCGCCTTTTTTCACTTCGGTGGTGCAATCGGTCAACACCTGAAAGTGACCGTACCACTTAGAAACATTTTTCAGGGATATCATCAAACAGTCCTTTTCTTCAAATAGCTTACCAGCGCCGAGGCGGCGAGGCTGATAACAAAATAGACAAAGCCGGCGAACAGGATCATTTCAACCTGGGTGCCGTCGCGTTCGCCGATGGTCGACGCGGTGCGGAAGAAGTCGGCCAGGCTCAGTACGTAAACCAGCGAGGTATCCTGGAACAGGACGATGCCCTGGGTCAGCAGCAGCGGCACCATGGCGCGGAACGCCTGCGGCAGGATCACCAGCCGCATGGATTGCCAATGGGTCATGCCCAGCGCCAGCGCGGCGGAGGATTGGCCGCGCGAGATGCTGATGATGCCGGCGCGGATGATTTCCGAGTAATAGGCCGCTTCAAACAGGGAAAAGGCTACCATAGCCGAGATCAGGCGAATATCGGTTTTCGGCGATAAGCCTAGAACCTGTTGTAATAAGCTTGGAACCACCAGGTAGAACCACAGCAGCACCATCACCAGCGGCACCGAGCGGAACAGGTTGACGTACAGGGTGGCGAACCAGCTGATCGGTTTGAACGGCGACAGGCGCATCACCGCCAGCACGGTACCCCACAGAATGCCGACCACGATGGCGGTCACGGTGATCTTCAGCGTGATTACCATGCCCTGCAGCAGAAACGGGAAGCTTGGGACGATCGACGCCCAGTCAAATTCGTACATTATTTACTCCCCAGGTTGCCAGGCAACTGCACTTTCTTTTCGACCAGACGCATAAACAGCATGATAACGGCGTTGATGCCGATATAAGCCAGCGTGATGGCGGTAAAGGATTCATAGGCGTGTGCGGAGTAATCCAACAGCTTGCCGGCCTGCGCGGCCATGTCCACCAGCCCGATGGTAGAGGCGATGGCGGAGTTTTTGACCAGGTTGAGCATCTCCGAGGTCATGGGCGGCACGATCACCCGGTAGGCGTTCGGCAGCAACACGTAGCGGTAGGTTTGCGGCAGCGTCAGGCCCATCGCCAGCCCGGCCGCTTTCTGGCCGCGCGGCAGGGACTGGATGGCGGCGCGCACCTGTTCGCAAACGCGGGCGGCGGTAAACAATCCCAGGCAAAGCATGGAAGAGACGAAGAACTGCACGTTGGGATCCAGCTCGCTTTTAAACCAGGTGCCGATATTGGCCGGCAGCAGCTCGGGGATCACCAGATACCAGGTAAAGAATTGCACGATCAGCGGCACGTTGCGGAACAGTTCGACGTAACAGGTGCCGAGGGCGGAAAGAAAGCGGTTGGGTACGGTACGCAAGATACCGAACAGCGAACCGACGAAGAAAGCGATAATCCATGCACAGACGGAGAGGGCCACCGTGACCTGAAAGCCGGACCAGATCCAGCCGAGGTAAGTGGTGTTCCCAAACGGGGCCTGCTGCAGGAAGATACCCCAGTTCCAATCTATTGACATAACAAACTCCGGTAAACGGGCGCAGAGCGCCGAAGATTGATGACTTGATGAGCGCCGATCGCCGCGCGGCCAGTCTGGCTGGCTTATTGTGTGCGGATGTCGGTGATGCGCCTTGGGGAAAATGAGGGAGGGGAACGGCCCCCCTCATACCTGTCTGTCCCAGTCATCAACTGGGCCGGTTTGGCCTGGCGGCCGCCCCGGCTGTCATTCTATTTAGTTCAATGCCTTGTCGTTAGGTTCTTTGAACAGCTGCTTCATGTCGTCCGACAGTTCGAAGTTCATGTTGAGGTTTTTCGGTGGAATCGGCTGCTTGAACCATTTATCAAACCACTTGGCCGCTTCGCCGGAGGTTTGCGCCTGGGCGATAGTGTCATCGACCAGTTTCTTGAACGCAGGATCGTCTTTACGCAGCATGCAGCCGTAGGCTTCTTTCGACTGCGGTGTGCCGATGATTTCCCACTGATCCGGCTTCTTGGCCTTGGCGCGCTCGCCCGCCAGCAGGGCGTCGTCCATCATAAAGGCCACCGCGCGGCCGCTTTCCAGAGTGCGGAAGGAGTCGCCGTGGTCTTTGGCGCTGATGATGCGCATGTTCATCTTGCCGCTGTCGTTCAGCTTGTTCAGCAGCACTTCAGAGGTGGTGCCGGAGGTGACCACCACCGGTTTGCCGGCCAGGTCTTTAAAGTCTTTGATGTCGGAGCCTTTTTTCACCAGCAAGCGGGTGCCGACCACGAAAATGGTGTCGGAGAAGGAGGCCTGTTTCTGGCGCTCGAGGTTATTGGTGGTGGAGCCGCACTCGAAATCATAGGTGCCGTTTTGCAGCAGCGGGATGCGGTTCTGCGAGGTAATCGGCAGCATTTTCACCTGCAGATTCGGTGCATTCAGCTTTTTCTTAACGGCTTCAACGATTTGGTTGGAGTAGTCCTGAGAGTAGCCCACAACTTTTTGTTGGTTGTCGTAGTAGGAGAACGGCACTGACGATTCGCGGTGGCCGACAACGATCACGCCATTGTCTTTGATTTTCTTCAGCGTACCGGTCAGGTCTTCCGCGTGCGCCACGCTACCTGCCGCACCGAGCAGCAGTAACGATAACGCCAATTTACGCATTTGCATGGTCCAACTCCTTTACTGTTGTTGTGGCTCTGACTAAAGAGCGTCAGGTTAAATCGACTGTTTATTGCTCAAGTTATAAAGATAGTCTTATGAACTGAACGCTGTTAAAAAATAACCGATTGTGAACACCTTGAAACTAAAATGTTTCATTTTTTGAGACGCCGCGCGCACCAAATCAATGCAACAAAACGTCTGCGCACCCGTGCGGTGCGTTCAATGCACCCAAAATGTGCGCAGGTGCGACAAAACGTCAGCAAAAGTAAACCGGCGCGCGATGTCGCCATAGATAAAAGCAAGGAGTGTGCCAGCCGCGTTGATTTAACGGCGTTTTCTGACTGAGGGAAGATTTGACGGGAAAGCGGGGCGCAGCGGGTGCGCCCCGACGAAGAGGGCTATTTGCGGCGCAGGCCCAACATCAGCGCCCAGCCGCCCAGCAACAGGGTCATCACCCACAGCGGCGTGGCGCCGAAGTGCGCATAAGGCGTGAGGCCGGTGGTCGGCGTGACTTTCACTTCGAGTACCTGACGGGTGAACTGCGGGATCTCGGCGATCACCTCGCCATTCGCGTCCACCGCGGCGGTGACGCCGTTATTGGTGCTGCGCAGCAGCGGTCGGCCGAGCTCCAGCGCCCGCATGCGTGCCATCTGGAAGTGCTGCCACGGGCCGATGGAGTGGCCGAACCAGGCATCGTTGGAGATGGTCAGCAGGAAGTTGGTGTCCGGGCGGAAGTTATCGCGCACTTGCTGGCCCAACACGATTTCGTAGCAGATGGCCGCCGTCAGGTTGTAGCCGCGTACGCTGAGCTGCGGTTGTACGTAGTCGCCGCGGCTGAAGGAGGACATCGGCAGGTCGAAGAACGGCGCCAGGGGCCGCAGCAGCGTCTCGAGCGGCACGAACTCGCCGAACGGTACCAGGTGGTGCTTGTTGTAGCGATCGTTGGCCGGGTAACTGTACGGCGTCGGTTCACCGAGCACGATGGCACTGTTGTAGATTTGCTGGCCCTGCGGCGTGGCACGCACGTCGACGATGCCGGTGATCAGGCTGCTGTTCTTCGCCCGCATCAGGTCGTCCATCATCGTCAGGAAGCCGTTCTGATTGGCTTCATAATCCGGAATGGCGGATTCCGGCCAGATGACGATCGGCGCCTTGCCCATGTAGGGACGGGTTTCGTCCAGATAGGTTTGCAGCGTGCTGACCAGCGCTTTCGGATCCCATTTCATCGATTGAGCGATGTTGCCTTGCACCATGGCGACGTTCACCGCTTTCTCCGGCTGCGGGGTAAACCACTGCAGCTGGCGCAGCGGCCACGGCAACAGCAGCAGCGCGGCGGCAATCACGGCTGCCGAGAGACGGCGCTGATTGACGGCGTACACCAGCAGGCCGGCGATGGCCATCAGCACAAAGGTGATGGCGTCGACGCCCAGCAGCGGCGCGATGCCCTTCAGCGGGCCGTTGATCTGGCTATAGCCGAACTGCAGCCACGGGAAGCCGGTCAGCACCCAGCCGCGCAGGAATTCGGTCACCTGCCACAGCACCGGCGCGGCGATGGCCAGCCGCCACCAGCGGGTGGCCGGCCACAGGCGCGTCAGCAGCCCGGCGAACAGCCCGGTATACAGCGACAGGTAAGCGGCGAGCAGCGCCACCAGGAAGATGTTGACGGCGAAGGGCATGCCGCCGAAATCGGCGATGCTGACATACACCCAGTTGATGCCGCTGCCGAACAACCCGAAGCCCCAGACAAAGCCGAGCAGGGCAGACTGTTTGGTGGTGCGATTGAGGGTAACGGCCAGCAGGCCGAACAGGGAGACGATGGCCGCGGGCCAGAAATCGTAGGGCGAGAACGCCAGCGTCCCGCCGGCACCTGACAACAGCGCCAGCAGGGCGCGAACCCACTGGCGTTCAAGTAATGAGGCTTTAGCCATGTTGGATTTAATCTTCCAGTTTCGGTGGTGGAGAGTCGTCCGGAATTTTTACATGAACCTGGATGATACGTCGACTGTCTGCCATGGCAACTTTAAATAGGTAACCTTCGATTTCAATGGTTTCCCCGCGCGCCGGCAGGTGGCCGAAGGCCTGCATCACCAGACCGCCGATGGTATCGACCTCGTCGTCGCTGAAATGGGTGCCGAAGGCGTCGTTGAAGTCTTCGATCGGCGCCAGCGCGCGCACGGTGTACATGTGGCGGCTGAGCTGGCGGATATCCAGATCGTCTTCGTCGTCGTATTCGTCTTCAATCTCGCCGACGATCAGCTCCAGGATATCTTCGATGGTGACCAGGCCGGATACGCCGCCGAATTCGTCAATGACAATCGCCATGTGATAGCGCTGGGAGCGAAACTCTTTCAGCATCCGGTCGACGCGCTTGCTTTCCGGCACCACCACCGCGGTACGCAGCACTTTGTCGATGCTGAACGGCTCGGAGTCTGCGCGCATGAACGGCAGCAGATCCTTGGCCATCAGGATGCCTTCGATGTGATCTTTATCTTCGCTGATCACCGGGAAGCGCGAGTGGGCGGAGTCGATAATCACGTCCAGGCACTCTTCCAGCGTCTGGTTGCGCTTAAGCGTCACCATCTGGGAGCGGGGGATCATGATGTCGCGCACGCGCTGTTCGGCGATATCCATCACGCCTTCCAGCATGTCGCGGGTATCGGGATCGATCAGGTCGTTTTGTTCGGAATCACGGATCAGCTCGACCAGATCGCCACGGTTTTTGGGCTCGCCGTGGAACAGCTGGTTAAGGATAAGAGTAAAGAACCCCTTCTTGGGACTGGGGCTGTCATTGCTTTGTGAATGGTCGTCGCTCATGGCGTTTTAGTTACTGTCACTCATGTCAGAGTTAAGGGGCGTCAGCGACAGCCCCGCATGGGGGCTGTGGGGTAAACGGCTGACGTCAGACGGGGTCTTTTTCCGCCAGGTACGGATCAGGATAACCCAGTCCGTGCATGATTTCGGTTTCCAAAGACTCCATTTCTTCGGCTTCATCGTCTTCGATGTGGTCATACCCTAGCAGATGAAGACTGCCGTGGACAACCATATGCGCCCAGTGGGCCTCCAGCGTTTTGCCTTGCTCAATCGCTTCCTGCTCAACCACCTGGCGGCAGATGATCAGATCGCCGAGCAGCGGCAGCTCGATGCCCGGCGGGGCTTCGAACGGGAAAGAGAGCACGTTGGTCGGCTTGTCTTTGCCGCGGTAGGTCAGGTTCAGCTCGTGGCTTTCCGCTTCGTCCACCAGACGCACGGTCACCTCGGCCTCTTCCTGAAATTGCGGCAGCACGCCTTCCAGCCAGCGCTGGAAGGTGGCCTCATCCGGCAGGCCGTCGCTGCTTTCACAGGCAATCTGCAGATCCAAAATCACCTGACTCATGGTGTCTCCTGCTCGGAGGCGGCGAGCGCCTCGCGCTTACGTTGCTCGGCAATCGCGTCTTTGCGTTTCTGTTCGGCGGCTTCCCAGGCCTCATAGGCGATGACCACGCGGGCCACCACCGGGTGGCGCACCACGTCTTCGCTGTGGAAGAAGTTGAAGCTCAGCTCCTCCACGTCCGACAGCACTTCCACCGCATGGCGCAGGCCGGATTTCTGGTTGCGCGGCAGGTCGATCTGGGTGACGTCGCCGGTGATGACCGCCTTCGAGTTGAAGCCGATGCGTGTCAGGAACATCTTCATCTGCTCGATGGTGGTGTTCTGGCTCTCATCCAGGATGATAAAGGCGTCGTTCAGCGTGCGGCCGCGCATATAGGCCAGCGGCGCGACTTCGATCACATTGCGTTCGATGAGCTTCTCCACGCGCTCGAAGCCCAGCATTTCGAACAGGGCGTCGTACAACGGGCGCAGATAAGGATCGACCTTCTGGCTCAGATCGCCGGGCAGGAAGCCCAGCTTTTCGCCGGCTTCGACCGCAGGGCGGGTCAGCAGTATGCGGCGAATTTCCTGGCGTTCCAGCGCATCCACCGCAGCGGCGACCGCCAGGTAGGTTTTGCCGGTGCCCGCCGGGCCGATGCCGAAGGTGATGTCGTGATCGAGAATATTGGCGATGTACTGCGCCTGGTTAGGCGTGCGCGGTTTCACCATACCGCGCTTGGTTTTGATGGTGACCGCCTTGCCGTAATCCGGCACGCTGTCCGCCACCTGTTCCAGCACCCGACTCTCTTTGATCGCCAGATGGATTTGCTCCGGATCGATATCCGGGATCACGCCGCGAATCGGCGCGGTATCCACGTACAGATGGCGCAGGATATCGGCGGCGGCAACCACGCACAGGTTTTTGCCAACCAGCTTGAAACGGTTGTCGCGGCGATTGATTTCGATGCCCAATCGGCGCTCGAGTTGCTTGATGTTGTCATCAAACGGGCCGCACAGGCTGAGCAAACGCTTATTGTCTGCGGGCTCTAACAAAATTTCTTGTGTTGCGACGTTCAAACTATTCCTCTAGGTCACATCGGGCCTGGTTGATGTCACATAGCGCGTCCGGGACGCGCGCGTTCAGGGCGAGCCTGAATACTCTCTTTCTTGAATTATTCATGGTGCGCCGCAACGGCGCAAGTTTACCGCTGATCTATCTGTGCGCCGTCGGCGGAATTCAAGGGAAGATAAGGAAAAAACGCGGCGGGGCGCAAAGCCCGCCGCGTCATCACAGAACAAGGCCGCTGGGAATCAGTTCTTTTTCACGAACTCGGATTTCAGCTTCATCGGGCCGAAACCGTCGATTTTGCAGTCGATGTTGTGATCGCCTTCCACCAGGCGAATGTTTTTCACCTTGGTGCCAATCTTCAGCATCGAGGAGCTGCCTTTGACCTTCAGATCCTTGATCACGGTGACCGCGTCGCCGTCCGCCAGCAGGTTGCCGTTGGCGTCTTTGACGATCAGCGCGTCCTGATCTTCCGCCGGGGCGCTGTCGCTCCACTCGTGGGCGCACTCAGGGCAGATGAACAGGGCATTGTCCTGGTAGGTGTATTCGGAGTTGCACTTCGGGCAGTGTGGGAGTTGCATGTTATGTCGCCTCTTCAACAATAAAAAAATAAAAAAAGAACATCACCGGGCGCGGACGCCCGGCGGAGAAACGGTAAGGAGTAGCGCGAACGGGCGGCGATAAGGCGGCCGCCGCGGCGTCAGGGCTGGTAAATGCCGACGCCCAGCGCGTTTTCTTTGCGGGTACGGGCGATCACCGACTGCGGGGATTCATGTACGCGCAGATCCATCTGCTGTTCGGTGCGCACCACTGCGCCACGCAGGGTGTTGGTCAGCACCTCGGTAATTTCCACGTCGACAAATTGGCCGATCATGTCGGGCGTGCCTTCGAAGTTTACCACACGGTTGCACTCCGTGCGCCCGGCCAGCTCCATCACGCTTTTACGCGAGGTGCCCTCCACCAGAATGCGCTGGACGGTGCCGAGCATGCGACGGCTGAACTGCAGCGCCTGCTGGTTGATGCGATCCTGCAGAATGTACAGCCGCTGCTTTTTCTCTTCTTCGCTGACGTCGTCGACCATGTCCGCCGCCGGCGTACCGGGGCGCGACGAATAGATGAAGCTGAAGCTGACGTCGAAGTTGACGTCGGCGATCAGGTTCATGGTCTGTTCGAAGTCGGCCTGGCTTTCGCCCGGGAAACCGACGATGAAATCGGAGCTCAGCTGGATGGCCGGCCGCGCCTTGCGCAGCTTGCGGATAATCGCCTTATACTCCAGCGCGGTATGCGCGCGTTTCATCATGGTCAGGATGCGGTCCGAACCGCTCTGCACCGGCAGATGCAGGAAGCTGACCAGCTCCGGCGTGTCTTCGTACACCGCGATAATGTCGTCGGTGAACTCGATCGGGTGGCTGGTGGTGAAGCGAATGCGATCGATGCCGTCGATGGCCGCCACCAGGCGCAGCAGTTCGGCGAATGAGCAGATATCGCCGTCATGCGTCGCGCCGCGGTAAGCGTTGACGTTTTGGCCGAGCAGGTTGACCTCGCGCACGCCCTGCGCCGCCAGCTGGGCGATTTCGAACAGCACGTCGTCGCTCGGGCGGCTCACTTCCTCGCCGCGGGTGTAAGGCACCACGCAGAAAGTGCAGTATTTGTTGCAGCCTTCCATGATCGACACGAAGGCGGTCGGGCCTTCGGCGCGCGGCTCCGGCAGGCGGTCGAATTTTTCGATCTCCGGGAAGCTGATATCGACCACCGGGCTGCGGGTGCCCTGAACGTGATTGATCATTTCCGGCAGGCGGTGCAGGGTCTGCGGGCCGAATACCACGTCGACGCAAGGCGCGCGGCTGCGGATCAGTTCGCCTTCTTGCGAGGCCACGCAACCGCCGACGCCGATGATGACAGACGGATTCTTCTCTTTCAGCAAGCGCCAGCGCCCCAGCATGGCGAAAACTTTCTCCTGCGCTTTTTCACGGATCGAGCAGGTGTTCAGCAACAGCACGTCCGCTTCCTCGGCGTTGTCGGTCCACTCGAAGCCGTGCGTGCTGTTCAACAGGTCGGCCATTTTTGATGAATCGTACTCATTCATCTGGCAGCCCCAGGTTTTGATATGTAGTTTTTTCGTCATTGACTTGCCATTACTCAGTGCGGAGCGAAAGTTGCGTTACGCGACATGCAGGGCGCGTATTGTAATCATTTGCCGCCGTTGTGACCAGCGCGGGGGAAAATGGCACGCAACCTGAAGCCGAAGCGAAAATCCGGTACACTGCGCAAAACGCCATGTCGGGTGGGATGGCGAGCATTCACATAGAAAACATAGCCAATATGAAGACATCTCAAAATCGGTATGACGCGGTGGTGGTGGGTGGCGGCATGGTCGGCGCGGCGGCGGCCCTGGGGCTGGCGCAGGCGGGCTGGTCGGTGGCGTTGCTGGAACATCAGGCGCCGCAGGCGTTCGAGGCGCAAAGCCCGCCGGACCTGCGCATTTCCGCGATCGGCTGCACCTCGGTGGGGCTGCTGAAACAGCTCGGCACCTGGCAGGCCGTGACGGCGATGCGTACGGCGCCGTATCGCCGGCTGGAGACCTGGGAGTGGGCGTCGTCGCGCGTGGCGTTCGACGCGGTGTCCCTGGGGCTGCCCGAGCTGGGCTTTATGGTGGAAAACCGCATTCTGCAGCTGGGGCTGTGGCAACAGTTCGCGCAGTGCGCCAACCTGACGCTGCTGTGCCCCGCCAGGCTGCAATCGCTGCAGCGGGCGGACAATGCCTGGCAACTGACGCTGGACAGCGGCGAGACGCTGCAAGCGCGGCTGGTTGTCGGTGCCGACGGGGCCAACTCGCAGGTGCGCAAGCTGGCGGCGATCGGCACCAACGGCTGGCAATATCGTCAGGCGTGCATGTTGATCACCGTCGATACCGGCGCGCCGCAGCAGGATGTGACCTGGCAGCGCTTCTTCCCGTCCGGGCCGCGCGCCTTCCTGCCGCTGTACGACAGCTGGGCGTCGCTGGTGTGGTATGACAGCCCGCAGCGCATTCGCCAACTGCAGGCGATGCCGCCGGCGCAGCTGGAGCGCGAAATCGCTACCGCTTTCCCGGCACGACTGGGCCCGGTCAAGGTGCACGCTGCCGGATCGTTCCCGCTGACGCGGCGTCATGCGCAGCGCTACGTGCTGCCGGGGCTGGCGCTGGTGGGCGATGCGGCGCATACCATCAACCCGCTGGCCGGGCAGGGCGTCAATCTGGGGTATCGCGATGTGGATGCCTTGCTGAACGTGCTGAGCGAGGCGCGAGAGCAGGGAGAAGACTGGAGCGGCGAGGCGGTGCTGCTGCGCTATCAACGCCGCCGCCGTACCGACAATCTGTTGATGCAGAGCGGCATGGATCTGTTCTATACCGCCTTCAGCAATAACCTGGCGCCGCTGACCGTGGCGCGCAATCTGGCGCTGATGGCCGCGCAGCGGGCGGGCAAGCTGAAAGAGCATGCGTTGAAGTACGCCTTGGGATTGTAACCGACAGGGCTCAGCGGTGGCTGGGCCCGTTAGGATTGGCCGAACGCCAGACAGCAAAAAGCCCGCCTAAGCGGGCTTTTCTAAATATGGCTGGGGTGCCAGGATTCGAACCTGGGTATGCTGGTATCAGAAACCAGAGCCTTACCGCTTGGCGACACCCCAATTATGGTGGCTACGACGGGATTTGAACCTGTGACCCCATCATTATGAGTGATGTGCTCTAACCAGCTGAGCTACGTAGCCGATCTTACTTTTTACTTCTTTGATTTGCAAGCAGTTTGTTATGGCTGGGGTACCTGGATTCGAACCAGGGAATGCCGGTATCAAAAACCGGTGCCTTACCGCTTGGCGATACCCCACCTGCAAACAAATCTTATGTTGAAACCCCATTCCCGAAAGAATATGGCTGGGGTACCTGGATTCGAACCAGGGAATGCCGGTATCAAAAACCGGTGCCTTACCGCTTGGCGATACCCCATCAACATACTGCGCCGACGATGAAGAGAAATGGTGCGGGAGGCGAGACTTGAACTCGCACACCTTGCGGCGCCAGAACCTAAATCTGGTGCGTCTACCAATTTCGCCACTCCCGCAAATACAAAAAAGAGATGGTGGCTACGACGGGATTCGAACCTGTGACCCCATCATTATGAGTGATGTGCTCTAACCAGCTGAGCTACGTAGCCCTCTTTTTTTGCTTTGCCTTCATCGGCGTTGCGGGGCGCATTATGCGTATATGACCGATTTGCGTCAACAAGTTTTTTCCCGAAAAAGCGCCCGGAAGCGCCGTTTGTCTGGGTTGTGAACATTATGGCGATAAAATCGGCAATTCAGGCAGTTGGCGGGGGGAAAAGGCAACAAAAAGGCGGGCCAAAAGGCCCGCCCTGAAGGAAATGCCGCGCAATTATTTATAGGCGGCCTGGTGCACGCCAACGGCGCGGCCGGAAGGATCGTCCATCTTCTTGAACGATTCATCCCACTCGATGGCCTTGGCGGACGAGCAGGCGACGGACGGGCCGCCCGGTACGCATTCGGCGGCGCTCGGCAGCGGGAACAGCTCTTCGAAGATTTCGCGGTACAGGTAGCCTTCTTTCGACGTTGGCGTGTTGTACGGGAAGCGGAAACGCGCGGTTTCGAGCTGTTGATCGCTAATTTGCTGCGCAGCCACCTCTTTTAACGTGTCGATCCAGCTATAGCCGACGCCGTCGGAGAACTGCTCTTTCTGGCGCCAGGCCACGCTGGCGGGCAAATAGGACTCGAAACATTCGCGAACGATGTGTTTTTCCATTTTGCCGTTGCCGCACATTTTATCTTTCGGGTTGACGCGCATCGCCACGTCGAGGAATTTCTTGTCCAGGAACGGCACGCGGGCTTCGACGCCCCAGGCGGACATCGCCTTGTTGGCGCGCGCGCAGTCGAACATGTGCAGCGCCAGCAGTTTGCGCACGGTCTCTTCGTGGAATTCGCGGGCGTCCGGCGCCTTATGGAAGTACAGGTAGCCGCCGAACACTTCGTCCGCGCCTTCGCCGGAAAGCACCATCTTGATGCCCATCGCCTTGATTTTGCGCGACATCAGGTACATCGGCGTCGAGGCGCGAATGGTGGTGACGTCGTAGGTTTCGATGTGATAAATCACGTCGCGGATGGCGTCCAGCCCTTCCTGCACGGTGAAGTGGATCTCATGGTGCACGGTGCCCAGGTGGTTAGCCACCTCTTGCGCGGCGCGCAGATCCGGCGAGCCTTCCAGCCCGACGGCGAAGGAGTGCAGCTGCGGCCACCAGGCCTCGCTGCGTTCCTGATCCTCCACGCGGCGCGCAGCGTACTTCTTGGTGATCGCCGAGATGACCGAGGAATCCAGCCCGCCCGACAGCAGCACGCCGTAAGGCACGTCGGACATCAGGTGGCTTTTCACCGACTCTTCCAGCGCGGTGCGCAGGGCGGCGGCGTCGGTCACGTTGTCCTTGACGCTGTCGTAATCGAACCAGTCGCGGCGATAATATTCGCGGATCTCACCGTCCTGGCTCCACAGGTAGCTGCCGGCCGGGAATTCCTTGATGGTGCGGCACACCGGCACCAGCGCTTTCATTTCCGAGGCAACGTACAGGTTGCCGTGTTCGTCATGGCCCATGTACAGCGGGATGATGCCCAGGTGATCGCGGCCGATCAGGTAGGCGTCTTTTTCAGTGTCATACAGGGCAAAAGCGAACATGCCTTGCAGATCGTCGAGGAAGTCCGGTCCTTTCTCCTGATACAGCGCCAGGATTACTTCACAGTCGGAGCCGGTCTGGAACGCATAGCGGTCGCTCAGCTGTTGGCGAAGCGCCTGGTGGTTGTAAATTTCGCCGTTGACCGCCAAAACGTGGGTGTGCGCAGCGTTGTACAGCGGTTGAGCGCCGTTGTTGACGTCGACGATCGACAGGCGTTCGTGGGCCAAAATGGCTTTGTCGCTGGCGTAAACGCCGGACCAATCCGGGCCGCGGTGGCGCATCAGACGTGACAGCTCCAGCGCTTTCTTACGCAGTTCAACGGGATCGGACTTCAGATCGAGCACACCGAAAATAGAACACATACAACTCTCCTAACGGGCTTTTATGACTGTGATGTTGTTTTTACTGTTATGGGCAGCATTGCCGATTTATCAGCGATAACGCGGTTTTGCTGCGCTGTGGTTATGAAAATGCGCCAAAAGCTGCGGAGGATGCAAGCGTTTTAGCCATGCGCTGAGAAATAGTTGTTTGCGTGGCTGAGGTTTTTAACGGATTTTCAGTTATCGGCGTAAAAAATTGTCGATTATGCAATTTTTAGCGTGATGGCGGGATTGCCGGCCAGTTTGACCGGCAATCGATTAGCGATTAGGCGATGAGCTGCCAGAGGGTGAACGCGGCATCCGGCGTCCAGCCGGCATTGGAGGTGTGCGCCTGAATACAGGTGTATTTCTTGCCTTTATAACTCACGACGTCGCCGGCTTTGTAGCTGTGGTTGTTCTGCCATTCGGGCGCGCCCGGATCGGGCGGCGTGCCGTCGTTGGCGGTTTTGACCGCCAGCGCACTGCTCGGCAGGGAGGTATTGCCCAGGGTGTCGGTCGCGGTAACGAAGTAGCTGTACTGGGTTGCCGGCGTCAGACCGCTGTCGGCCAGCGACAGACCGGCGGTTTGGCCGATCGGGTTGCCGTTGCGGTAGACGGTGTAGCTGGCGATCGGTGAGGCGCCGGTGGCGGCGGCCCAGCTCAGTTTCAGCGAGGTGGCGCCCAGCTCGGAGACCGTCAGCGCCGTCGGCGCATTAGGCTTTCCCGGCGGCGGGGTGACGCCGCCCTGAATCAGCGGCGCATAGCGGGTTTTGAACTCCCAATTGTAGGCGACGCCGGCTTTGCTCTTGCCGTTATCCCAGTTGATTGACCAGGTCATCAGGCCCTTGATCGACAGGTTTTTGGCGTCGAGACGCGAGAAAGCGTTATACACCGCCTGTTTGTTGACCACGTAGCCGGTGGCGGCGGCATCGTTGTTGCTCGGCAGGCCGATGACGAATTTCGCCGCCGGGATCTTCGCATAGCCGCGGGTGCCGGTAACCAGGCTTTCCGTCAGGTAGTAGAGGAAGTCCTCTTTCATGGCGTCGTTATTCTGCGTGATCCAGGCATTGAGTTCATCCACCCAAATACCGTCGCCGCCCTGGTTATAATATTGCGGCGCGATAAAGTCGTAATAGCCTTCGAGGGCGTTAATATAATCCAGGTAGGTGCCGTTGGTGCGCAAATACGGGAATTCCGGCGCCATGCTGATAATAAAGTTTTTCCCCTGGGCGGCGTAATGGTCTTTTACTTTTTTCAGCGCCGCAGGCAAG
The DNA here is from genome assembly GCF_008011855.1 of Serratia bockelmannii. GTDB lineage: Bacteria > Pseudomonadota > Gammaproteobacteria > Enterobacterales > Enterobacteriaceae > Serratia > Serratia bockelmannii. Next base: position 63,084 of record NZ_VOUX01000007.1, on the reverse strand, counting down.
ACGGTTTTATTATTGGCGGCGCCGATCGCCGCCTGTTCCAGATCGATATCCAGGCCGTCGAAGCCATAGACTTCCACCAGGCGAATAATCTCGTCTTTCAGCTTGTCCTCGTCGCCGGTTTTCAGCTCGATATGCGCGTCTGCGCCGCCGAGGGAGATCAGCACCGCGCGGCCCTGGCTGTTCAGCACGCCTACCTGGCGGCGAAACTCGGCGTCGGACAGGTTGTAAGGTTTGAAGGTCGGGATGCCCTGGCCTTTCATAAAGGCGACGGCCACCACGTTGTACTCGGCGGGAATGTCGGTCAGGTTCATATTGGTGAACTGGCCTTGCTGATAGCCGTCACTGACGCCGGCGGCCCAGTTGTGCCAGAAACCCATCAGGATCTTTTTATTGGCGATAGACGGCATAATGGCCGCGTCATCGGCGGCGACGGCATTAATAATGTTATTTGTGCTCATGGTAGCCTCATTGATAAGGGGTAAGGGTTTTCCGCTCGCCGGCAATATCAGCTATTGGCGGGGCGTAAAGTTATAATGAGGATTTTTAATGCAGGCAGGCTGAAACCTTTTGCTGCCATGAACGAATTAAATTCAAACTGACGCTGAGGGAGAAGGAAATAATGGCGGCCGGACGGCCGCCATGGCCGCATCAGAAGATAGTGATATCGGCGACGGAAGGGTAGACATAGCTCGGGCGGAACGGCATGGTTTCGATGTCGCTCAGCGTGGAGACACCGGACAGCACCAGAACGGTTTCCAGGCCGGCCTGGAAGCCCGCCAAGATGTCGGTACGCAGGTTGTCGCCGACGATCACCGTTTCTTCCGAGTGCGCCTGCATTTTGTTCAGTGCGGCGCGAATGATCCACGGGCTGGGCTTGCCGACGTAAAACGGCTTGCGGCCGGTGATCTTCTCGATGGGGGCACACAGTGCGCCGCAGGCCGGCGAGAAGCCGTGGCCGTGGCTATCCGGGTTGGTGGCGATAAAGCGCGCCCCATTGCTCACGAAATAGGCGGCTTTGTGCATCATGTCCCAGTTGTAAGAGCGGGTTTCACCGACGATCACGAAATCCGGGTTGATGTCGGTGATGGTGAAACCGGCTTTGTACAGCTCATGGATAAGGGCGCCTTCACCGACCACGTAGGCCTTTTTGCCTTCCTGGCGGCGCAGGAAATCGGCGGTGGCCATCGCCGAGGTATAGAACGCGCTCTCCGGCACTTCCAGCCCGGCGGCGGCGAAGCGGTTCGCCAGATCCTGCGCGGTCTGTGACGGGTAGTTGGTCAGCACCACCAGCGGCATGCCTTGTTCCTGGATGCGCGCCAGGAACAGATCGGCGCCGGGCACCGGCGTATTGTCATGCAGCAGCACGCCGTCGATATCGCATATAACGTTTTTGATTTTCATTTGTCGCTGTTTCTCATGATTACGGCAGGCAAGAGGTGACGATAACACACCTGCCAGAAGCGGCGGATCAGCTTTCCAGCAATCGCTGCAAGAGCACGCCGTTGAGCATCGCGCGTTTGGCCAGGGCGAAAGCGCCGATCGCCGAGCGATGATTGAGTTCGGAGGTCACCACCGGCAGATTTTTGCGGAAGTCCTTCAGTACCTGGGTATTGATGCAGCTCTGGATCGCCGGCAGCAGCACCTTGTCCGCTTCGGTGATCTCACCGGCGATCACCACCTTCTGCGGATTGAACAGGTTGATGGCGATGGCCACCGCTTTGCCCAGATAGCGGCCGACGTGTTCGATCACTTCGCTGGCCAGCAGATCGCCGCGGTTGGCGGCCTTGCAGATGGCGTTGATACCGCAGTCTTCCAGCGTCAGTTTGCTCGGGTAGCCCTGGCTCAGCAGCTGGCGCACGCGCTGTTCGATCGCGGCGTTGGCGGCCACGGTTTCCAGGCAGCCGAAGTTGCCGCAGTGGCAGCGTTCCCCCAGCGGATCGATCTGGATATGGCCGATCTCGCCGACGTTGCCGTTGTTGCCGAGAAAAATCTGCCCGTTGACGATGATGCCGGCGCCGGTGCCGCGGTGCAGGCGCACCAGAATCGAGTCTTCGCAGTCGCGGGTGGCGCCGAAGTAGTGCTCCGCCAGGGCCAGGCTGCGGATGTCGTGGCCGACGAAGCTGGTGACGTTGAAGCGCTGCTGCAGGTTGTCCACCAGCGCCCAATTGCTGACGCTGATGTGTGGCATGTAGCGCACCACGCCCAGCGCCGGATCCACCAGGCCGGGCAGGATCACCGCGATGGCGATCAGCTCGCGCAGGCGGCGCTGGTTCGCTTCGATGAATTGGGCGATGGCGGCGAACAGCGCATTCTCCAGCGTTTCCTGGGTGCGTTCCGGCAGTGGATAGTGTTCTTCGCTGAGCGACTTGCCGCTCATGTCATACAGGGTGATGGTGGCGTCGTGGCGGCCGAGACGCACCGCGACGGTATGGAAATGACGGGTTTCCGACACGATGGAGATCGCGCGGCGGCCGCCGGTGGAGGCCTGCTGATCGACTTCTTTGATCAGCCCGCGCTCCAGCAGCTGGCGAGTAATTTTGGTGACGCTGGCGGGGGCGAGCTGGCTGAGCTCGGCAATCTGAATGCGCGAGATCGGGCCCTGCTGGTCGATCAGGCGGTAAACTGCCGCGCCGTTAAGTTGTTTGACTAAGTCAACGTTCCCTATTTGTGCTTGTCCGCCAGTGCTCATCAATAATTTTACTCGCTGTTCATTGAATTAAACCTCGTTACCGTTAACGAGCGTTTTGGTGATCTTGAAATCACGGGTGAAGGCGGTCAGGTTAGCCACCTTGCCGGCTTCGAGGGTGCCCAGACGGTGATCGACGCCGATGGCGCGCGCCGGATACAGCGTCGCCATGCGCAGCGCTTCGTCCAGCGCTATGCCGATATGCTCGACGCTGTTTCGCACCGCTTCGATCATGGTCAGCGCGGAACCGCTCAGGGTGCCGTTCTCATCCACGCACAGTCCATCCCGATAGTATATTGTTTTACCGGCGAAAATAAATTGGTCAATATCTGCACCCGCCGGTGCGGTCGCGTCGGTGACCAAGACCAATTTATCACCTTTCAGGCGTTTGGCGTTACGGATACTCGCCCAGGCTACGTGATGGCCGTCGGCGATGATGCCGGTATAGACCTCTGGCGTATCGAAGATCGCCCCCATCAGCCCCGGTTCGCGGCCGGTGATATACGGCATGGCGTTGTACAGGTGGGTGGCGAAGCTGATGCCGGCGGCGAAGCCGGTGCGCGCCTGATCGTAGGTGGCATTCGAGTGGCCGGCGGAGACCACGATGCCGGCCTCGGTCAGCTGTTTAATAACGTGCGGCTCAACCATTTCCGGTGCCAGCGTCACCTTGGTGATCACGTCGGCGTTGGCGCACAGGTAATCGATCATGTCCTGCGTTGGCTTGCGAATGAACGCCGGGTTGTGAGTGCCTTTTTTTACCGGGCTGAGGTACGGCCCCTCCAGGTGCAGGCCCAACGCCTGGTTTTGGTGCTTTTTCAGATAAGCGCGCATCACGTCGACGCTGTGCTTCATGAATTCGTCGCTGCTGGTGATCAGCGTCGGCAGATAGCTGGTGCAGCCGGATTTCTCGTTGGCGCGCTGCATGATCTCCAGCGTTTCTTCCGAGATTGCTTCCAGCGAATCGTTGAACTGGACGCCGCCGCAGCCGTTCAGCTGCACGTCAATAAGCCCGGGGGCCAGGATGGCGCCACCCAGGTCGCGCGTTTCGATGCCGGCGGGCAATTCAGCCACCGGGCAGACTCTCTCGATCAGCCCATCAGCGATAATGACTGCATGGTCATCAAGTACGTCGTGGCCGGTATAGATTCGGCCGTGGGTTAAAGCGAACATCGTAGCCCCCTGCAAAGATTAAAGACTTTTCACGCTTTCCGCTTCTAACTCGCGGAAATATTTGACGGTTTTGACTTTCAGTTCCATGGTGGCCGGTTCGTCGCACACCACCACCGCTTTGGCGTGCAGCTGCAGGCAGCTGATGGTCCACATGTGGTTGATGTTGCCTTCCACTGCGGCTTCCAGCGCCTGCGCCTTGGCATGGCCGGTCACCAGGATCATCACTTCTTCGGCATCCAGCAGCGTGCCCACGCCGACGGTCAACGCATATTTCGGCACCAGGCTGACGTCGCCGCCGAAGAAGCGCGAGTTGGCGATGCGGGTGTCTTCGGTCAGCGTTTTGATGCGGGTGCGCGAAGCCAGGGACGAAGCCGGCTCGTTGAACGCGATATGGCCGTCGATACCCACGCCGCCCATGAACAGGTTAATTTTGCCGTAAGATTTGATCTTCTCTTCGTACTGGCGGCACTCGGCGTCGACATCCGCGGCGTTGCCGTTCAGCAGGTTGATATTTTCACGAGGAATATCAACGTGGTCAAAGAAGTTGCGGTACATGAAGGTGTGGTAGCTTTCCGGGTGTTCCTGCGGCAGGCCAACGTACTCGTCCATGTTGAAAGTCACAACATGCTTAAAGCTTACTTCACCTGCTTTGTGCATCGCAATCAGATGTTTGTAGGCTTCCAGCGGCGTGCCGCCGGTAGGCAGGCCGAGGACAAACGGGCGCTCTGCGGTTGGCTTGAATGCGTTGATGCGTTGAACGATATGACGCGCGGCCCATTTGCCGACTTGTGCGGTATCTTTCAGTGGGATAAGTCTCATCTAACACCTCTTGGGATAAGTAAACTAAAGCTATACTGTACGGGCCTGCGGGAGTCCTAAGCGTAACCCAGCTTTATGATTCTCGCGTGAATCGTCCGTCCGGTTGATTTTTTGAATGATAAAATAAGTTTTGTGTGATGGCCAGCAATCTGGGAGGGAAAGACTACTTTTTGGTGATATTTATCACAAAAAAGGAGGTTTTAATTTGCGATACAAAATAAATTTTTTACACTCGGCATGAGTGATACGTGCCAAGCATTGTTTCTAAAAAGGTAGTGAGAGCTCCAAATAAACTACTAATAGGGTCCGTCCGCGGACAACATAGGGGGAAAAGGTGAACATTCTTAGTTATTTGCAAAAGGTGGGACGGGCGCTGATGGTGCCGGTCGCCACGCTGCCCGCCGCCGCCATCTTGATGGGCGTCGGGTACTGGATTGACCCTGTTGGTTGGGGCGGCGACAACGCTTTCGCTGCCTTATTGATTAAGTCTGGCTCTGCGATTATCGATCATATGGCGGTGTTGTTCGCCGTTGGTGTCGCCTACGGCATGTCCAAAGATAAGGACGGCTCTGCCGCACTGACCGGTTTCGTCGGTTTCCTGGTGCTGACGACCCTCTGTTCACCGGCCGCCGTGTCGATGATTCAGAAGATCCCGCTCGATCAGGTGCCTGCCGCGTTCGGCAAGATTGAGAACCAGTTCGTTGGTATTCTGGTGGGTATCATCTCCGCCGAAGTGTACAACCGCTTCAGCGGTGTCGAGTTGCCTAAGGCGCTGTCGTTCTTCAGCGGCCGCCGTTTGGTGCCGATCCTCATTTCCTTCCTGATGATCCTGGTCGCTTACATCCTGATGTTCGTCTGGCCGGTCGTGTTCGGCGCTCTGGTGAGCTTCGGCGAACACATCCAAAAATTGGGCTCCGTCGGCGCGGGTATCTATGCCTTCTTCAACCGCCTGCTGATCCCGGTCGGCTTGCACCACGCGCTGAACTCGGTGTTCTGGTTCGACGTGGCCGGCATCAACGATATCCCTAACTTCCTCGGCGGCCAGCAGTCGATTGACGCGGGTAAAGCGGTTGTTGGCATCACCGGCCGTTATCAGGCGGGCTTCTTCCCGATCATGATGTTCGGTCTGCCGGGCGCGGCGCTGGCCATCTATCACTGCGCGCGTCCTGAGAATAAGGCGAAGGTGCTGGGGATCATGATGGCAGGGGCATTCGCTGCCTTCTTTACCGGCATCACCGAACCGCTGGAGTTCTCCTTCATGTTCGTGGCACCGGTGCTGTACGTGATCCACGCCGTACTGACCGGTATCTCGGTGTTCATCGCCGCTAACATGCATTGGATTTCAGGCTTCGGTTTCAGCGCCGGCCTGGTGGATATGATGCTGTGGGTGCGTAACCCGCTGGCGACCCACTGGTACATGCTGATCCCGCAGGGCCTGGTGTTCTTCGTTATCTACTATGTGGTGTTCCGCTTCACCATCAACAAGTTCAACCTGATGACCCCGGGCCGCGAGCTGGCGGTTGCCGGTGACGAAACCGACGGTTATGACGTCAACGTCAACAGCAGCGCCGGTAAAGACGAGAACGAAACCACCACGCTGGCCCGTCGCTACGTCGGCGCGATCGGCGGCTCCGACAACCTGACCGGCATCGACGCCTGCATCACCCGCCTGCGTTTGAACGTGAAGGACTCTGCGCTGGTGAACGACGCATTGGCGAAACGCCTTGGTGCGTCGGGCGTTATTCGTCTGAACAAGCAGAGCGTACAAGTGATCGTCGGCACCCGTGCCGAGCTGATTGCCAGCGCAATGCGCAACGTAATTGCGGCCGGCCCGGTAGCGGCTGCGGTGACTCCGGCGGCGGCCCCTGCCGCGGAAGTCAAACCGCAGGCGGTGCCGAACGCACCGAAAGTCGCGTTTGAAACGCTGGTGGCGCCGGTGACGGGTGAAGTCGTGGCGCTCGATCAGGTGCCGGACGAAGCTTTCGCCAGCAAGGCGGTCGGTGACGGCCTGGCGATTCGCCCGACCGACAAGATCGTGGTGGCGCCGGCGGATGGCACCGTGGTGAAAATCTTCAATACCAACCACGCGTTCTGCCTGGAAACCGACAAGGGCGCTGAGGTCGTGGTACACATGGGGATCGACACCGTCGCGCTGGAAGGCCAGGGCTTCAAACGCCTGGTGGAAGAGGGCGCGGAAGTGAAAGCCGGTCAACCGATTCTGGAACTGGATCTGGATTACCTGAACGCTAACGCGCGCTCGATGATAAGCCCGGTGGTGGTCAGCAACGCTGACGACTACGCCGGCCTGGCGGCGCTGGCCAGCGGCTCGGTGGTCGCCGGTCAGACCAAGCTGTACGAGATCCAAAAGTAAGGCCGTTTTTACCTGAGTAGTATCCGGGGCCGGTCACGCATCATGGCGGAGTTTGCCCCGACTTGGCGGGAAGAGAGCGATCTCTTCCCGCTTTTTTTATTCCGTTTCGCCCCATGGCGGTGCGCTGCGCGCCGATGGTGCAACGCGCCGCATTTTTCGTGAAACAAACGGTTGTTTCCAGACGTGGCTTGTTGGATCATAGGCGGTTATGTGTAGCGCTTTGCATTGAGGAACAGTGAAATGAGTGAGGCTGAAGCCCGCCCAACCAATTTTATCCGTCAGATCGTCGATGAAGATCTGGCGTCGGGGAAACACACGTCGGTACATACCCGCTTCCCGCCGGAGCCTAACGGCTATCTGCATATCGGCCACGCCAAGTCCATCTGCCTGAACTTCGGCATCGCCAAGGACTATCAGGGCCAGTGCAACCTGCGTTTCGATGACACCAACCCGGTGAAAGAAGACATCGAGTTCGTGGAGTCAATCAAGCACGACGTGGAGTGGCTGGGCTTTGAGTGGAGCGGCAACGTTCGTTACTCCTCAGACTATTTCGATCAGCTGCATCAGTATGCGGTTGAGCTGATCTCCAAGGGCCTGGCCTACGTCGATGAGCTGTCGCCGGAGCAGATCCGTGAATATCGCGGCACGCTGACCGCGCCGGGCAAAGACAGCCCGTACCGCGATCGCAGCGTGGAAGAGAACCTGGCGCTGTTCGAGAAGATGCGCAACGGCGAGTTTGCCGAAGGCGCCGCCTGCCTGCGCGCCAAGATCGATATGGCTTCGCCGTTTATCGTGATGCGCGATCCGGTGCTGTACCGCATCAAGTTCGCCGAACACCACCAGACCGGCAATAAATGGTGCATCTATCCGATGTACGATTTCACCCACTGCATTTCCGATGCGCTGGAAGGGATCACCCACTCGCTGTGTACTCTGGAATTCCAGGATAACCGCCGTCTGTATGACTGGGTGCTGGATAACATCACCATTCCTTGCCACCCGCGTCAGTACGAGTTTTCGCGCCTCAACCTCGAATACGCCATCATGTCGAAGCGCAAGCTGCACCAGTTGGTGGCCGAGAAGATCGTTGAGGGCTGGGACGATCCGCGTATGCCGACCGTTTCCGGTCTGCGCCGTCGCGGTTATACCGCCGCCTCTATCCGCGAGTTTTGCCTGCGCATCGGCGTGACCAAGCAAGACAACAACGTCGAGATGGTGGCGCTGGAATCCTGCATCCGTGACGATCTGAACGAGAACGCCCCGCGCGCCATGGCGGTGCTGGATCCGGTGAAAATCGTCATCGAGAACATGGGCGATGCGGTGGAAATGGTCACCATGCCTAACCACCCGAACAAACCGGAAATGGGCAGCCGCGATGTGCCGTTTAGCCGCGAAATCTATATCGATCGCGCCGACTTCCGCGAGGAAGCCAACAAACAGTACAAGCGTCTGGTGCTGGGCAAAGAAGTGCGTCTGCGCAATGCGTACGTGATCAAGGCCGAGCGCGTCGAGAAGGACGAAGCGGGCGAGATCACCACCATCTTCTGCAGCTACGATGCGGAAACGCTGAGCAAAGATCCTGCCGACGGCCGCAAGGTGAAGGGCGTGATCCACTGGGTGTCTGCGGCGCACGCGCTGCCGGCGGAAATTCGCCTGTACGATCGCCTGTTCAGCGTGCCTAACCCGGGCGCGGCGGAGGACTTCCTCTCCACCATCAACCCGGAATCGCTGGTGATCAAGCACGGCTTCGTTGAGCCGAGCCTGGCGGCCGCACAGCCGGAGAAAGCCTACCAGTTCGAGCGTGAAGGCTACTTCTGCGCCGACAACCGTTACTCGTCGGCCGAGCATCTGGTGTTTAACCGCACCGTCGGCCTGCGTGACACCTGGGCGAAAATCGAAGGCTAATCTTATTCGCCTCGAAAATTAATGAATCAGCGCGGCTTAGGCCGCGCTTTTTTATACCTGCGATTTAGCGAATAATCTGTTCCTCTCACATTTATCTGGGCTGCGTTTAATTAATCGCAGCGCGTGAGGCCATAAGTTTTCTGATATTGGCCTTATTAATCTTAATCTTCACTTATATATTCGTGATGCGAATTAATTTCATTTAGAGAGCGCTCTCAATTTTTATCGTCTGCCTGACGAATTTAGTCAGGCTGAAACCATTAATCGTCTCTGGTTGACCTTGTATCTCAATTTATTCTGATTTAATTGAATTTTTTATTCGACACCTTCCATGATTGCCGGCGTAACAAAATATCACTGATATGTGCTCCTTGTCATACTTTGACAAATCTTCCGCATTTTTCATTTGATAATTCGCGTCGCGAAAAATAGTCTGTCTGTAGCAATTAGTGCTGTGGGAATAACATCTCGTCGGCAATATTTTTTACCCGTTCGGGTTTTTTATTGGCAGTCGTGCAGGGCAGTGGTGAACACAGGCGGCTGCAACTTTTAAGTTAAGTCAAAGAGGAATTTCACTATGGGTACGCACGGTGCTCAGCGTAAAACGCTGGCGCTCGCAGTCGCGGGCGCGCTGTTGGGAACAGGGTTTGCCATGGCGCCTGAGGCGAAAGCCGCAGGGTTTATCGATGATTCCACGCTGACCGGCGGCATTTATTACTGGCAACGTGAGCGCGACCGTAAAGATCTCAATCCGGACAGCAAGGATTACAACCAATACACTACCAACCTGTCGCACTCCACCGCCAACCTGAGCCTGGATTTCGCGTCGGGCTACGCCTGGGACATGTTCGGTCTGGACGTCGGCGCCTTTACCGCCATCGAGCTGGCGGAATCCAGCGCCAGCGGCCACCCGAACGAGATCGCGTTCTCCTCTAAAAACCGTACCTACGACGAAGACTATTCCGGTGACAAAGGCGGCGTGAGCCTGTACAAAGCCGCCGCCAAATTCAAATACGGCCCGGTCTGGGCGCGCGCCGGCTATATTCAGCCGAGCGGCCAAACCCTGCTGGCACCGCACTGGAGCTTTATGCCGGGCACTTATCAGGGGGCCGAAGCCGGCGCCAAGTTCGACTATGGCGATGCCGGCGCGTTGAGCTTCTCCTACATGTGGACCGACAAATACAAGGCGCCGTGGCATATCGAGATGGACGACTTCCGCCAGAATGATAAGAAAACCCGCGTCTCCTACCTGCACTCGCTGGGCGCCAAGTACGATTTCAAAAACGATTTGGTGCTGGAAGCTGCCTTCGGCCAGGCACAGGGGTATGTGAATCAATACTTCACCAAGGCGTCTTACAAATTCGATCTGCTGGGCAACCCGCTGACCACCAGTTACCAGTTCTACGGTGCGGAAGACCGCATCAGCGACAAGAACGATCCGAACAGCATCTACGACGGTCTGGCCTGGCTGCAGGCGCTGACCTTCGGTTACACCACCGGGCAGTTCAACTGGCGTTTGGAAGGCACCATGGTCAAGGCGGAAGGCAACCAGGGCTTCTTCCTGCAGCGCATGACCCCGACCTATGCTTCGTCCAACGGTCGTTTGGACGTGTGGTGGGATAACCGCTCCGACTTTAACGCCAACGGCGAGAAAGCGGTGTACGCCGGCGTGATGTATGACCTCAGCAACTGGAACCTGCCGGGCATGGCGGTCGGCGGCTCCTACGTTTACGCCTGGGACGCCAAGCCGAGCACCAACCCGATCTACGATCAGAGCCAGCGCCTGAAAGAGAGCGCCTGGAGCCTGGACGCGATGTATACCATCCAGGAAGGGCGCGCCAAGGGCACCCTGATCAAACTGCACTACACCCAGTATGACAACCACACCAACATCCCGAGCTGGGGCGGCGGTTACGGCAACATCTTCCAGGACGAGAAAGACGTCAAGTTCATGGTCATCGCGCCATTCACCATCTTCTGATGCGTTCCCCGGCCTCGCCGCCGGGGCAGTTAAGGGAATTCAACGATGAAAAAAATCATGCTGATGTTGGCGGCCGCTGCGGCCCTGAGCGCCTGCGCGCAACCCACCGCGCCGCCGGAAGACGCCAAGTTGAAGCAGGCTTACAGCGCCTGCATCAACACTGCCGAAGGCTCGCCGGAGCGTCTGCAGCCCTGTAAGGCGGTGCTGAACGTGCTGAAACAAGAGAAGCAGCACCAGCAGTTCGCCGCGCAGGAAACGGTGCGGGTGATGGATTATCAGAACTGCATTATGGCGGTGCACAGCGGTAACGGTCAGGCTTACGACGCCAAGTGCGGCAAGCTGTGGCAAGAAATTCGCGATAACAATAATTAAGAAGGATAAGAAGATGAACGCATTCAAACTGAGCGCGCTTGCCGCCTTGACGGCAACGATGGGATTCCTGGGCGGCATGGGGAGCGCCATGGCCGATCAACAGCTGGTGGATCAGCTTAGCCAGCTGAAGCTGAACGTGAAAATGCTGGATAACCGCGCCGGCGAAAACGGCGTGGATTGCGCGGCGCTGGGCGCTGACTGGGCCTCTTGCAACCGGGTGTTGTTCACCCTCAGCAACGACGGCCAGGCGATCGACGGCAAAGACTGGGTCATCTATTTCCACAGCCCGCGCCAGACCCTGCGGGTAGACAACGACCAGTTCAAGATCGCTCACCTCACCGGCGATCTGTACAAGCTGGAGCCGACCGCCAAATTCAGCGGCTTCCCGGCCGGTAAGGCGGTGGAAATCCCGGTGGTCGCCGAATATTGGCAGCTGTTCAGAAACGACTTCCTGCCGCGCTGGTATGCCACGTCCGGCGACGCCAAGCCGAAAATGCTGGCGAATACCGACACCGAAAACCTGGACCAGTTTGTGGCGCCGTTCACCGGCGACCAGTGGAAGCGCACCAAGGACGACAAAAACATTCTGATGACGCCGGCATCGCGCTTTGTCAGCAATGCCGATCTGCAGACGCTGCCTGCCGGCGCGCTGCGCGGCCAGATCGTGCCGACGCCGATGCAGGTGAAGGTCTACGCGCAGGACGTCGATCTGCGCAAAGGGGTATCGCCGGATCTGAGCACGCTGGTTAAGCCGGCGGCGGACGTCGTCAACCAGCGCTTCGCGCTGCTGGGCGTGCCGGTTCAGGCCAACGGTTACCCAATCAAAACCGACATCCAGCCGGGCAAATTTAAAGGCGCGATGGCGGTGCCGGGCGCCTATGAGCTGAAAATTGGCAAGAAAGAGGCGCGGGTGATCGGCTTCGATCAGGCCGGGGTGTTCTACGGGCTGCAGTCGATCCTGTCGTTAGTACCGAGCGACGGCAGCGGCAAGATCGCCACGCTGGACGCCAGCGACGCGCCGCGCTTCCAGTATCGCGGCATTTTCCTCGACGTGGCGCGCAACTTCCATAAGAAGGACGCGGTGCTGCGCCTGCTGGATCAGATGGCGGCTTACAAGCTCAACAAATTCCACTTCCACCTGAGCGATGACGAAGGTTGGCGTATTGAGATCCCCGGTTTGCCGGAGCTGACGGAAGTCGGCGGCCAGCGCTGCCACGATCTGAGCGAAACCACCTGCCTATTGCCGCAGTACGGCCAGGGGCCGGACGTCTACGGCGGCTTCTTCAGCCGTCAGGACTATATCGACATCATCAAATATGCCCAGGCGCGCCAGATTGAGGTGATCCCGGAGATCGACATGCCGGCACACGCCCGCGCGGCGGTGGTCTCGATGGAAGCGCGCTACAAGAAACTGCATGCCGCCGGCAAAGAGCAGGAGGCCAACGAGTTCCGCCTGGTGGATCCGACCGATACCTCCAACACCACCTCCGTGCAGTTCTTTAACCGCCAGAGCTACCTGAACCCGTGCCTGGACTCTTCCCAGCGCTTTGTCGACAAGGTGATCGGCGAGATCGCCCAGATGCATAAAGAGGCCGGCCAGCCGATCAAGACCTGGCACTTCGGCGGCGACGAAGCGAAAAACATTCGCCTGGGCGCCGGCTATACCGACAAGGCGAAACCGGAGCCGGGCAAAGGCATCATCGATCAGAGCAACGAAGATAAGCCGTGGGCCAAGTCGCAGGTTTGCCAGACGATGATCAAAGAGGGCAAGGTGGCCGACATGGAGCACCTGCCGAGCTACTTTGGCCAAGAGGTCAGCAAGTTGGTGAAAGCGCACGGCATCGACAGAATGCAGGCCTGGCAAGACGGCCTGAAAGACGCCGAGAGCGCGAAGGCGTTCGCCACCTCGCGCGTGGGCGTCAACTTCTGGGACACGTTGTACTGGGGCGGTTTCGATAGCGTCAACGACTGGGCCAACAAAGGGTATGAAGTGGTGGTCTCCAACCCGGACTACGTCTATATGGACTTCCCTTACGAAGTGAACCCGGACGAGCGCGGTTACTACTGGGGTACCCGCTTCAGCGACGAACGCAAGGTGTTCAGCTTCGCGCCGGACAACATGCCGCAGAACGCGGAAACCTCGGTTGACCGAGACGGCAACCACTTCAACGCCAAGAGCGACAAGCCGTGGCCGGGCGCCTACGGGCTGTCCGCTCAGCTGTGGAGCGAAACCCAGCGCACCGACCCGCAGATGGAATACATGATCTTCCCACGCGCGCTCTCGGTGGCAGAACGTGCCTGGCACCGCGCCGGTTGGGAGCAGGACTATCGCGCCGGCCGCGAATACAAAGGCGGGGAAACCCACTTTGTCGATACCAAGACGCTGGAGAAAGACTGGCTGCGCTTCGCCAATATCCTGGGCCAGCGGGAACTGGCCAAGCTGGACAAGGGTGGCGTCGCTTACCGTCTGCCGGTGCCGGGCGCACACGTAGCGGGCGGCAAGCTGGAGGCGAATATCGCGCTGCCGGGGTTGGGCATCGAGTACTCCACCGACGGCGGCAAGCAGTGGCAGCGCTATGACGCCAAGGCCAAACCGGCGATCTCCGGTGAGGTGCAGGTGCGTTCGGTCAGCCCGGACGGCAAGCGCTACAGCCGCGCCGAGAAGGTCTAAGCCCGGTGCAACGGCCTGCTGCCCTGGCGGCGGCCGTATAACGAAGGGGGAATGCGTTCGCTCGCGCGTGTCGGCGTAGGGCGGACGTTGTAGTGAGAGTAGTACGTGGAGTAGCAGTGCCGCTGCAATTGTGATATTTCATGACATGATTTTCCCCCGGCTTGTCCGGGGATTTTTTTGTCCGTTGTACGGCGGGCATAAAAAAACCGCCTCGGTGTGAGGCGGTTTTTCAAAGCCGGTCAGGCTTACTTCTTGTCGTGCAGCGTTTCGTCTTCGCGGCAGTCACCGGTTTCACAGTGGCCGTACAGGTACAGGCTGTGGTTGGTGAGCTTGATGCCGTGCTGCTTGGCGATATCACGCTGGCGCACTTCGATGGATTCGTCGCTGAATTCGATCACTTTGCCGCAGTCCAGGCAAATCAGGTGATCGTGGTGATGCTGTTGGGTCAGCTCGAACACGGACTTGCCGCCTTCGAAATTGTGACGTGTCACAATGCCCGCATCGTCAAACTGGTTCAGTACGCGATAAACCGTTGCCAGCCCGATCTCTTCGCCCATATCAATCAGTTTTTTGTACAAATCTTCCGCACTGACGTGATGGCATTCCGGATTTTGCAGTACTTCCAGGATTTTGAGTCGCGGAAGCGTGACTTTTAAGCCGGCCTTCTTCAATGCGATGTTGTTGTCGGTCATGCGAATTCAGTCCTGTTACTATGCTAATCAAGTTGAGGCGTACTCGCCTGTGGCATCGGTCGGCACAAAGAGTTAATGCGTCTCATTATAGAACCGGTTGTACTAAATGGAAACCGCCGGTTGTTAACAAAGATATAATTGCACTATTGCATGTTTTGCATGCAACGCCTTGATGGATGGGATAAACCGATATCTCAGTCTACCGTGACGGGGTGGGAAGTTACAAATCTGTAGCTTCTATCGCAGCAATCCCTGCTGCCGATGACGGCCCTGTGGGCACACTATGCACTTTACAGGGCCTTTGTTCAACCTTTCGCCAGTGCCGGGGCTTAGCCGACGATATCGGCCAGGCTCAGCTCTTCGACGATCTGTTTCACCCAAGCGTCCACGCGCTCGTTGGTCAGCTCCGGCTGACGGTCTTCGTCGATCGCCAGACCGATGAAGTGATCGTCGTCCGCCAGGCCTTTGGAGGCCTCGAAGTGGTAGCCTTTGGTCGGCCAGTGGCCCACGATGGCCGCGCCGCGCGGTTCGATGATGTCGCGAATGGTGCCCATCGCGTCACAGAAGTATTCCGCGTAGTCTTCCTGGTCGCCGCAGCCGAACAGCGCCACCAGTTTGCCGTTGAAGTCGACTTCTTCCAGCGTCGGGAAGAAATCATCCCAGTCACACTGCGCTTCACCGTAGTACCAGGTCGGGATACCCAGCAGCAGGATATCGAACCCTTCCAGGTCTTCTTTGCTGCTTTTAGCGATGTCATGCACTTCAGAGACGTCGTCGCCAAACTGTTTCTGGAGAATTTTCTGGATCATTTTGGCAATGTTTTCGGTATTGCCAGTGTCGCTGCCAAAGAAAATGCCTACAGTAGCCATATCGCGTATAACCTTTAAATTCAAGTAATTGCATTACTCGATGCCAGCACTGCCGCCGCTGACGCCGATTAAAATGATGCCATGGCAAGAGCCTTTCGCCTCCGGGGCGGGCGCCGACAGGCGCAGTCTCTTACCGGTAAATGCGTATCATGCCAGAAAGTGGCGCCGGGGTTTTATCGCATTTATGCGATGCCGGAGAATGAAGAAAAGCGGGGTCGATCCGGCGTTGTCCTTAACGCCGCGCCGCGCGTGCGGCCGAAGAGATCAATGTTCCGGCTGTTCTTCCGCCAGTTGCGCCAACAGCATCTGCTCGATGAGTTCGCTGCGGCTGATGTTGCGCTGTTCCGCCAGTTTGTTCAGGGCATCCACCGCGTCCGCGTTGATTTTCAGCTCTACGCGTCGCAATCCACGCACTTTATCGCGCCGTAACTGATTGCGCTTATTGATTCTAAGCTGTTCATCGCGGGAAAGCGGGTTGGTTTTCGGGCGCCCCGGACGGCGTTCATCTGCGAACAGATCCAGCGTCGTGCGATCCGTTTGTTCTTTTGCCATAGGTAGCGGTACTGCAAGGGAGTTTGCATCAAAAAGCGCTCGCACGCTTCCGGAGGCATCGGTTAACACACTTCGGGCCAATAAACCCTAACCCAAATTCACCTCCGAACCGGCGTTCGCGAACGCGCTGGCGCGGCGGCAAAATTATAGCGCGCCATATTACCCCAGCAGATGGAGCGGCGACAATGCCTAACTGCGGGCTAAACGCGCTAAGCCGTTATCTTTAGCGCGTTTTTTCGCCAGGTGAGTGCGTTTTTCAGGCTTCGCCGAGGAAACGGTGGATGGCGCGCAGCACCGCTTCCGGTTTTTCGGCGTGCACCCAATGGCCGGTGCCGGCGACGACGTGTGCGCGGGCCTGCGGGAACTGGCGGGCGATATCCGCACGGTAGCTGTCCTGCACGTACGGCGACAGGCCGCCGCGAATGAACAGAGTCGGATGCGGCCAGGCCGGGACTTCCTGCCAGCCGGTAATGTCTGCGTAGCGTTCGATCAGTACCGGCAGGTTGAAGCGCCATTCACCGTTATGGAAGGACTTCAGCAGGAACTGGATCACGCCTTCTTCCTGCAGGTAGTCGCGCATCAGCTGGGCAGCCGCCTGGCGCTGGGTAATGCCGGCGGCGCTGACGGCCTTCAGCGCGGCGAAGATCTCGTCGTGGCGGCGGGTTTGGTAATCCACCGGCGCGACGTCGATGACGATCAGCCTGGCGATGCGCTCGGGCGCGATGGCGGTCAGCGCCATCGCCGCTTTGCCACCCATCGAGTGGCCGATGACGATCGCTTTTTCCAGCTGCAGTTCGTCGAGCAGCGCCAGCAGATCCTGCGCCATGGCGGGGTAGTTCATGTCGTCGGCGCGCGGGGAGAGGCCGTGGTTGCGCAGATCGACCTTGATCACACTGTGCTGTTTATGCAGATCGCGCGCCAGCACGCCCAGGTTGTCCAGATTGCCGAATAGCCCGTGGATCAGCAGCACCGGCAGCGCGTCTGACTCGGCGGCCAGCAGTTGATAATGTAATTTCATGGCGAAGTTCATACTGAGAGAGATTCAGATTAGGGTATCATGATTGAATCGCACGATGAATCATGCGGAATTTTCGCGGCGCGGGCTTGGCAGTGCCGGCTATAGGTATTAGTCTGCATTTGCCGTCCGGAGGCACATTGTTGTGTTCGCCCCAGCGCTTTTAACCTTATAATCCCATGGCTTGAATGCAGGATCTGGCTTCAGGTTCTAAGTAGAAAAAACAGTATTGGATAAAGATGAAAACTATTGAAGTCGACGAAGAGCTTTACCGTTATATTGCCAGCCACACGCAACACATCGGTGAAAGCGCGTCCGATATTTTACGCCGCATGTTGAAATTCACCGCCGGGCAACCGGTGCGCGCGTTGCCTGCCGCCAGTGCGTCACAGTCCGTCGAGCTGGAAAAAGCGGTGCCGGCTCAGCGTCCGCGCGATCGCGTACGCGCCGTGCGTGAACTGCTGCTGTCGGATGAATACGCCGAGCAGAACAAAGCGGTCAACCGTTTCATGCTGGTGCTGTCCACGCTGTACACCCTCGATGCCGCCGGTTTCGCCGCCGCTACCGAGGCGTTGACCGGCCGTACCCGCACCTATTTCGCCGGCGATCAGCAGACCCTGCTGGCCAACGGCACGCACACCAAGCCGAAGCATGTACCGGGCACCCCTTACTGGGTGATCACCAATACCAATACCGGCCGCAAGCGCAGCATGATCGAACACATCATGCAGGCGATGCAGTTCCCGGCGGAACTGATCGAGAAAGTTTGCGGTACCGTCTAATTTAGCGAACAGCCCGTCATGATGGCCGTGCGCGACGTATTTGCCCGGTCACCGACAGGGATGAGGGAGATATGTCGATGGCGAATAATCCACGTGCCGGGCAGCCCGCCCGCCAAAGCGATCTGATCAACGTAGCCCAGCTGACGTCGCAGTACTATGTGCTGCAACCGGAAGCCGGCAATGCCGCACATGCGGTGAAGTTTGGTACCTCCGGCCACCGCGGCAGCGCGCAGCGCCACAGCTTCAACGAAGCGCACATCCTCGCCATCGCTCAGGCGATCGCCGAAGTTCGTCATCAGCAAGGCACTACCGGCCCGTGCTACGTGGGCAAAGACACCCATGCACTGTCCGAGCCGGCCTTCATTTCCGTGCTGGAAGTGCTGACCGCCAACGGCGTCGATGTGATCGTGCAGGAAAACAACGGCTTCACGCCAACGCCGGCGGTATCGCACGCCATTCTGTGCCACAACCGCCGCGGCGGCGCTCAGGCCGACGGCATCGTCATTACGCCGTCCCATAACCCGCCGGAAGATGGCGGTATCAAATACAATCCGCCGAACGGCGGCCCGGCTGACACCAACCTGACGTCAGTGATCGAGAAGCGCGCCAACGAACTGCTGGCGCAGCAGTTGAAAGGCGTTCAGCGTCAGTCGCTGGATAAGGCCTGGAACAGCGGCCACCTGCATGCCAAAGATCTGGTGCAGCCTTATGTCGAAGGCCTGGTTGACGTGGTCGACATGCCGGCCATTCAACGCGCCGGCCTGAAGCTGGGCGTGGATCCGCTCGGCGGCTCCGGCATCGCCTATTGGCAGCGGGTGGCGGAACACTACAAGCTGGATCTGACGCTGGTGAACGACTCCATCGATCAGACCTTCCGCTTTATGCACCTGGACCATGACGGCATCATCCGCATGGACTGCTCGTCCGAGTCGGCGATGGCCGGCCTGCTGGCGCTGCGCGACAAATTCGATCTGGCGTTCGCCAACGATCCGGATTACGACCGCCATGGCATCGTCACGCCGAAGGGGCTGATGAACCCGAACCACTACCTGGCGGTAGCCATCAACTACCTGTTCCAACATCGCCCACAGTGGGGCGCCGATGTGGCGGTAGGTAAAACGCTGGTATCCAGCGCGATGATCGACCGCGTGGTGGCTGACCTGGGGCGCAAGCTGGTGGAAGTGCCGGTCGGCTTCAAGTGGTTCGTGGACGGCCTGTTCGACGGCAGCCTGGGCTTCGGCGGCGAAGAAAGCGCCGGGGCCTCGTTCCTGCGCTTCAACGGCCAGCCGTGGTCGACCGACAAAGACGGTATCATCATGTGCCTGCTGGCGGCTGAAATCACCGCGGTAACCGGTGAGAACCCGCAGCATCATTATGACGATCTGGCCAAGCGCTTCGGCGCGCCGAGCTACAACCGCATCCAGGCGCCGGCAACCCATGCGCAGAAAGCGGCGCTGTCCAAACTGTCGCCGGAGATGGTCAAGGCCAGTACGCTGGGCGGGGATCCGATCACCGCACGTCTGACCGCGGCGCCGGGCAACGGCGCGTCGATCGGCGGCTTGAAAGTGATGACTGACAATGGCTGGTTCGCGGCCCGTCCTTCCGGTACTGAAGAGGCTTACAAGATCTACTGCGAGAGCTTCCTCGGGGCGGAACACCGCGAGAAGATTGAGCACGAAGCGGTCGAGATCGTCAGCGAAGTGCTGGCTTCCGCCAAGTAATCGCTTTTCTTGATTGATAAAAGGCGCTGTTTTTACAGCGCTTTTTTTATGCCTGTAATTTAGATATATCTTTTTCACGTTACGTGCTTGCGCATTTAGATATATCGATCTAGATTAGCGCTATCGACGCTGTTTAGATATATCTAAACAACCTCGTATTGATGTTCACTGTTAAAGCGAGGTATCACCCTATGTTTCACCGATTAGGTTTACACCGGCATCACCACCACCATCATGAATGCGAAGAGGGTCGCCGTCATCGCGGCGGGCGCCATCACTTCGGCGGCGAAGGCGAGGAGCACGGCCGGGGTGGGCGCGGCGGCCGCGGCGGGCGCCATCGCCTGTTCGAGCACGGCGATTTGCGCCTGGTGCTGCTGGCGTTGGTGGCGCGCAAGCCCAGCCACGGCTATGAGCTGATCAAGGCGATTGAGGAAGCTTCATCCGGCCTGTATGTGCCGAGCCCGGGGGTGATTTACCCCACGCTGACGCTGCTGGAAGAGCAGGATTTTCTTGAACCGCTCACCACCGGCAACGGCCGCAAAAGCTACCGCATCACTGCGGCGGGCGAGGGCGAACTGCAAAAGCATCAACAGGTGGTTGACGTCATTCTGGCGCGCCTGGCGGGTGCCGGCCGCGAGCATCATCGGCACGGCAACCTGGCGGAAGGCATCTACGACGCCATGAACCGTCTGCGCAGCCTGCTGCGCGGCAACGTGATGCGCGCCGATCTCACGCCGCAGCAGGTGGAGCGCATCAACGCCGCGTTGCTGACCGCCGTGGCGGCGATCGAAAGCGAAATGCATATTCAACCCACGCAGCAGGAGAAGAACTGATGCCCGGCCACCGTTTTAACATTACCGTTGAAGCCCTGAGCGATCGCCAGGGCAACCCCGTCGAGAAAGCACCGCTGAGTTTTGAGGTGACCAACCACGACGATATTCTCGAGATCGTCGAGCGCATTCGGGCGCGTGACGATCTGAACTTCGGCCCCGAGCAGAGCGCGGCCTTCGCCGTGGGGTTGAAGCTGTTCTCCGAAGTGATGATCGAAAACCGCAAACACCCGGTGTTCGCTCCGCTGCGTGAGGCGTTTAAGGAATTTATGGTCGGATTGAAGAAGGGCCCGGCGGCGTAAAGGCGCGGCAAACCGCGCCCACCGGGGTTAAGGCATGAAGCGATAGCCGACGCCGGTTTCGGTCAGCAGGTGTTTGGGCCGGGCCGGATCGGCTTCGAGCTTCTGCCGCAAATGGCCCATGTAGATGCGCAGATAGTGGCTGTGCTCCACGTAGTTCGGCCCCCAGACGTGGCTCAACAGCTGGCGTTGGGTGATCACCTTGCCGGCGTTGGCCAGCAGCTCCGCCAGCAGGCGAAACTCGATCGGCGTCAGATGCAGATCTTCGTCGTTGCGCAGCACCCGGCGATTCACCAGATCGACGGTAATCGCCGAAAAGCTCACCAGCGGGCTTTCCTGTTGGTTAGCTGAGTGGCGGCGCAGTGCGACCCGCACCCGCGCCAGCAGCTCGCCGATGCCGAACGGTTTGCTGAGGTAGTCGTCGGCGCCGGCATCCAGCGCGGCGATCTTGTCCTCTTCGGCGTTGCGCGCCGACAGCACGATCACTGGAATGGCGCTCCACTGCCGCAGATCGCGGATGTAGCTCAGCCCGTCACCGTCCGGCAAGCCCAAATCCAGGATGATCAGATCCGGTTTGCGCGTGCCGGCTTCAATCAACCCGCGCTGCAGCGTTTCACTTTCAAATACCCGCAGGCCTTCGCTCTCCAGCGCGGTGCGCACGAAGCGGCGGATCTCTTTTTCATCTTCAACAATCAGAATGTTGGTTGGCGTTATGCTCACGTTTCCCCTGCGTTGATTACAGATCGAAGGCGTCGCCGTCGATCTCGGGCGGTTTTTCCAGCGGCAGCACGAAGCGGAAGCTGGCGCCGCCGTTGGCGCCGTTTTCCGCCCAGATGCGGCCGTCATGCACTTCAATAATGGCACGACAAATCGCTAACCCCAAGCCGACGCCGGGGATCGCCGACTCTTTATTGCCGCGTGAAAACTTGTCGAAAATTAGCTGCAGCTGATCGGCGGGGATGCCGGGGCCGTTATCCCAGACCTCGACTTCCAGCCACTCGGGCAGCGTGCGGGCGCGAATGCCGATGGTGGCCTCGGCGCCGGCGTATTTATTGGCGTTTTCCAACAGGTTGGTGAACACCCGTTCCAGCAGGCTACCGTCGCAGTTGACCAGGATCTGTTCCGGCGGCAGCTCGACCTCGATCGGATGCTGGCTGAGCAGCGGCTCCAGCATGTGCAGCGAAGCGCCGACGATCTCTTCCAGCGACTGCCACTCTTTGCGCAGGCTGAAACCGCCGGACTGGATGCGCGCCATATCCAGCAGGTTGTTCACCAGCCGGGTGGTGCTCAGCACCTGCTGGCGGATCTGGCTGGCCTGGGTGGCGTGATTGGAGCCTTCGGCCGCCAGGTCCAGCGTGAGGATTTCCGCCTGGCCGAACAGTACCGTCAGCGGCGTGCGCAGATCGTGCGACAGCGCCGCCAGCAGCGAGTTGCGCAGCTGTTCGCGTTCGGCGTCCAGCTTGGCTTCTTCGGCGCTGCGCGCCAGGTGCAGTCGTTCCAGCGCGCTGGCGATCAGCACTGCGAAGGTTTGCAGCAACCGCTGCTGTTCCGGCACCATCAGCTGGCGCAGGTTATTGGGCTCGATCGCCAACAGGCCGAAGGTCTGCTTGGGGGTATTGAGCGGTAGAAGTTGGTAAGGCACGCCGGGCAGGGTGTCGGTGCCGGCGCCGGCCGGCAAGCCTTTATCGAAACTCCAGCGCGCGATGGCTTCGTCTACCGACAGCAGCCCGCCTTCCTCGCCGACCATTTGCTGCAGCCGGCCGCCTTCCTGCGGCAGCAGCAGCACGGTTTTCGCCTGGAAGCTGCTGGAGAGGAAATGACGGCTGGTGTTGGCGATGTCGGCCACGGTCAGCGCGCGGCTCAGCCCGCGTGACATTTCGTACAGATGGCGCGCCCGCTGCTCGCGGTAGCGCGCCACCCGGGCCTGATAACGCACCCCGGCGGTCAGGTTGCCGATGATGATGCCGACGGCGAGCATCACGCCGAAGGTCAGCAGATACTGCATATCGCTGACGGCGAACGACCATTCGGGCTGAACGAAGAACAGATCGAAACTGGCGACGTTGATCACCGCCGCCAGCACCGATGGCCAGCGGCCGAAGAACAGTGCGACGATCGCCACGCCGAGCAGGTAGACCATCACCAGGTTGGCCTGATCGAAGCCCGGCAGCAGCCACTGCGAGAGCAGGGTGATCAGCGCGCACAGCGCCACCGCCACCGCGCAGCCGCGCAGCTGCATGCGCCATTTCTCATTGAAGCTGCGGCCGTCGTGCTCCTTGCCCGGCGGCGGCTGTGCGGCGTCGCTCTCCAGCGCGACGATCACCAGATCGAGATCCGGGCCCAGCCGGCCGAGGCGATCGGCGAAGCTGCCGCGCAGCTTCCAGCGCTGCTCGCTGCGGCGGCCGATGATGATTTTGCCGAGGTTATGTTCGCGGGCGTAGCGCAGCACCGCACGCTCTTCGGACGGATCGGCTAGGGTAGCGGTTTCGGCACCCAGTTCCTGCGCCAGCCGCAGCGCGCGCAGAATGGCGCGGCGCTGGTTTTCCGGCAGCCGGTGCAGCTTGGGGGTTTCCACGTAGACCGCATGCCAGTGGCAGCCAAGCCGCGCCGCCAGCCGGGCGGCGATGCGCACCAGCTTTTCGTTGCCGCTATTGTGGCCGACGCACAGCAGAATGCTGTCGCGGGTGTGCCACACTTTCTCGCGCCCCTGAGTGTCACGAAATTCGCGCATCTGGTCATCGACCCGATCGGCGGTGCGGCGCAGCGCCAGCTCGCGCAGGGCGATCAGGTTACCTTTGCGGAAGAAGTGCTCGATGGCGCGCTCGGCTTGGCCGGGAATATACACTTTGCCTTCGTGCAGCCGTCGGCGCAGATCGTCCGGCGGCAGATCGACCAGCACCACTTCGCTGGCCTCGTCAAACACGTGGTCGGGCACCGTTTCGCGCACCCGCACGCCGGTCACGCCGCCCACCACGTCGTTCAGACTTTCCAAATGTTGCACGTTGACGGTCGTCAGCACGTCGATGCCGGCGTCCAGCAGCTCTTCCACATCCTGCCAGCGTTTGGGGTGGCGCGAACCGTGGGCGTTGCTGTGCGCCAGTTCGTCCATCAAGATCAGCGCTGGGTGGCGCGCCAACGCGGCGTCGAGGTCGAATTCCTGCACCAGTCGCCCACGATGCTGGATGCGCTTTTGCGGCAGCAGCGCCAGGCCGTCGAGCAGGGCGGCGGTCTCGCTGCGGCCGTGGGTTTCCACCACGCCGACCAACACGTCCAGCCCCTGAGCGCGCAAGCGCTGGGCCTCCTGCAGCATGGCGTAGGTCTTGCCGACGCCGGCGCAGGCGCCGAAGAATACCTTCAACCGGCCGCGCGGTTTTTCATTGGCCAGCGCCAGCAGGCTGTCGGGATCGGGACGCTGCTGTTCTTCTTCGACCATGACAATTCCTTGTGTTACCAAGCAAAAAGGGGTTCGGCATGCCGAACCCTATCACTATGCTGAATACGGCGCGTTACTTCAACGCATCCAGCGCCAGGTTCAGCTTCAACACGTTCACCACCGATTCGCCCATGAAGTTGGGCGTGGCCCGATCGGTGTTGTCTTCGATCAGTTTGGCGACCTGTTCCGGCGGCAAATGACGCGCCGCCGCGACCCGCGCCAGCTGATACCGCGCCGCAGCGATCGAGATCTGCGGATCCAACCCACTGCCGGAGGCGGTCAGCAGATCGACCGGGATCGGGCCGCTCATCGCAGGATTGGCCTGGCGCAGCTGCGCTGCGCGCTCGGCGATAGCCTTATCCAGCGCCGGGTTGGTGGCCGCCAGGTTGCTGCCGGCGGAGGCCAGCGAATTATAGGCCGAATCGCCGGTGGCCGATGGGCGGCCCCAGAAATAGTCGGCGCGCGTGAAGTTCTGGCCGATCAGTGCGGAGCCGACCGCCTTGTCGCCCTGGTACAGCAGCGAACCGTTGGCCGCGCCCGAAAACAGCAGCTGCGCCAGCCCGGTGGTCAGCAGCGGATAGGCGATGCCGGTGATCAGCGTCAGCAGGATCAGCATCACCAGCGCAGGTCGTAAATACGTCATGTTCATTTCCCTCAATGGTTAACCGGCGACGTGCAGCGCGACCAGGATCAGGTCGATCAGTTTGATGCCGACGAACGGCACCAGCAGGCCGCCGACCCCGTACAGCCACAGGTTGCGGCGCAGCAGGGCCGCGGCGCTCATCGGTTTGTAACTCACCCCTTTCAACGCCAGCGGGATCAGGAACACGATCACCAGGGCGTTGAAGATCACCGCCGACATGATGGCGGAGGCCGGGGAGTGCAGGTGCATCACGTTCAGCGCGTTCAGCTGCGGATAGGTGGCCGCGAACGCCGCCGGAATAATGGCGAAGTATTTGGCCACGTCGTTGGCGATGCTGAAGGTGGTCAGCGAGCCGCGCGTCATCAGCATCTGTTTGCCGATGTGTACCACTTCGATCAGCTTGGTCGGGTTGGAATCCAGATCGACCATGTTGCCCGCCTCTTTGGCGGCCTGGGTGCCGGAGTTCATCGCCACCGCCACATCGGCCTGCGCCAGCGCCGGGGCGTCGTTGGTGCCGTCGCCGGTCATCGCCACCAGACGGCCTTCCGCCTGATACTGGCGGATCAGCGCCAGCTTGGCTTCCGGCGTGGCTTCCGACAGGAAGTCGTCCACCCCGGCTTCGGCGGCGATCGCCGCCGCGGTCAGCGGGTTATCGCCGGTGATCATCACCGTTTTGATGCCCATCTTGCGCAGCTCATTGAAGCGTTCCTTGATGCCGCCCTTGACGATATCCTTCAGCGCCACCACGCCCAGCACCCGGGCGCCTTCCGCCACCACCAACGGCGTGCCGCCGGTGCGCGCCACGCTTTCCACCAGATCGTCCACCGCCCGCGGGAAGTGCCCCTGATTGGATTCGACGTGACGGCGAATGGCATCCACTGCGCCTTTGCGGATCATGCGCTCCTGCACGTTGACGCCGCTCATGCGGGTTTGGGCCGAGAAGGGCACGAAGGTGGCGTTCAGCGCCTGCAGATCGCGTTCGCGCAGGTTGAAGCGCTGTTTGGCCAACACCACGATGCTGCGGCCTTCCGGCGTTTCGTCCGCCAGCGAGGCCAGCTGCGCGGCGTCCGCCAGCTCTTGCTCTTTCACGCCCGGCGCCGGCAGGAACTCTGAAGCCTGGCGGTTGCCCAGCGTGATGGTGCCGGTTTTATCCAGCAGAAGCACGTCCACGTCGCCGGCGGCTTCCACCGCGCGGCCGCTGGTGGCGATCACGTTGGCGCCGAGCATGCGGCTCATCCCGGCCACGCCGATGGCGGACAGCAGGCCACCGATGGTGGTGGGGATCAGGCAAACCAGCAAGGCGACCAGCACGGTGATGGTGACCACGCTGCCGCTGCCGGCCGCTTCCACGCTGTATTGCGAGAACGGGAACAGGGTGGCGGTGGCCAGGACGAACACGATGGTCAGCGCCACCAGCAGGATGGTCAGCGCGATCTCGTTCGGCGTTTTGCGGCGCTTGGCGCCTTCCACCATGGCGATCATGCGATCGAGGAAGGTTTCCCCCGGGTTGACGCTGCACTGTACCACCAGCCAGTCGGACAGCACGCGGGTGCCGCCGGTGACCGAGGAGAAGTCCCCGCCGGATTCGCGGATCACCGGGGCGGATTCGCCGGTGATGGCGCTTTCATCTACCGAGGCGCCGCCTTCCAGCACTTCGCCGTCGCACGGGACGGTATCGCCGGCTTCCACCAGTACGATATCGCCTTTGCGCAGGCTTTCGGCGGCCACTTTCTCCGTGGCGCCGTCGCGGCGCGGGCCGGCCAGCTTTTTCGCCCAGCTGGTTTTCTTGGTGCCTTTCAGGCTTTCCGCCTGGGCCTTGCTGCGGCCTTCGGCCAGCGCCTCGGCGAAGTTGGCGAACAGCACGGTGAACCACAACCACAGGGCGACGCTGCCGGTAAAGGCGGCGGCACCGTCGGTTTGGCCGGCGAGGATCGCCAGCCAGATGGCGGTGGTCAGCAGGCTGCCGATATACACCACGAACATCACCGGGTTGCGCCATTGAACGCGAGGATCCAGTTTTTTCACCGCATCGATCAGCGCGGTGCGCACCAGGGCCGGTTCAAACAGCGCGCGTTGTTTGCGAGTCATCTCTTATTCTCTCTCTGTGACGTCGGTTAGTTTGCCAACCAAAGCTGCAAATGCTCGGCCACCGGGCCTAGCGCCAGCGCCGGCACGAAGGTCAGTGCACCCACCAGCAATACGGTGCCGATCAGCAGACCGATAAACAGCGGCCCATAGGTCGGCAGGGTGCCGTTGCCCGCCGGCTGGCGTTGTTTAGCGCTCAGCGAACCGGCGATCGCCAGCACCGGCAGGATCACCCCGAAGCGGCCGACGAACATGGCGAAGGCCAGCAGCAGGTTGTAGAACGGCGTATTGACGCTCAACCCGGCGAAGGCGCTGCCGTTGTTGTTGGCGGCGGAGGACAGGGCGTACAGCACTTCGCTGAAGCCGTGAGCGCCCGGGTTGAGGATGCCGGCGCGGCCCGCGTCGGTGCCGATGGCCAGCGCGCTGCCCAGCAACACCAGCGTCGGCGTGACCAGGATCGCTAGCGCGGTCATCTTCATGTCGTAAACGTCGATCTTTTTGCCCAGGTATTCCGGGGTGCGGCCGATCATCAGACCGGCGATAAATACCGTCAGCAGTACGAACAGCAGCATGCCGTACAGGCCGGAGCCTACGCCGCCGAACACCACCTCACCGATCTGCATCAGCCACATCGGTACCATGCCGCCCAGCGCGGTGAAGGAGTCGTGCATGGCGTTGACCGCCCCGCAGGACGCGGCGGTGGTCACCACCGAGAACAGGCTGGTGGCGAGAATGCCAAAGCGCGACTCTTTGCCTTCCATATTGATGTTGCTGTCGGCGCCCAGCGTGCTCAGGTGCGGGTTGCCCGCCAGCTCGGCGACCATCACCACCACCACCGCCACCACGAAGATCAGCGCCATCGCCCAGATCAGCGCGTGGCCCTGACGGTTTTCACCGGCCAACTGGCCGAAGGAGAAGCACAGCGCGCAGGGGATCAGGAAGATGGCCAGCATCTGCACGAAGTTGGTCAGCACGGTTGGGTTCTCGAACGGGTGCGCCGAGTTGGCGCCGAAGAAGCCGCCGCCGTTGGTGCCGAGCATCTTGATCGCTTCCTGCGAGGCCACTGGTCCCATCGGCAGCGTCTGCTGCGCACCTTCGAGCGTGGTGACGTGCAGGTAAGGCAGGAAGTTTTGCAGCGTGCCCTGGCTGACGAAGAACAGAGCGATCAGCAGCGCGATCGGCAGCAGCACATACAGCGTGATGCGGAACAGATCGGCCCAGGCGTTGCCGACGGTCTTGCCGGCGCGGCGGGTAAAGGCGCGGATCAGCGCAAAGGCCACGGCGATGCCGGTGGAGGCGGAGACGAAGTTCTGCACCGCCAGCCCGGCCATCTGGCTGAAATAGCTGAGAGCGCTTTCACCGCTGTAGGCCTGCCAGTTGGTGTTGGTGACGAAGCTGACGGCGGTGTTGAGCGCCAGATCCCAGGAGAGGCCCGGGAAGCCTTGCGGGTTGAGCGGCAGCGAGCCCTGCGTCATCAGCAGGGCGAACAGCAACGCCAGGCCGAGCAGGTTGAACGCCAGGATCGCCAGCGCGTACTGCCACCAGTTCATCTCGGTGGCGCGGATGCCGCAGGCGCGCCAGACGCCGGCTTCCACCCCGCGCAGCGCAGGCAGCGGCTCACCTTCGATCAGGCGCGCCATAAAGCCGCCCAGCGGCCGGGCCAGCAGCAGAAGCACCAGCAGGAAACTGGCGATCAGTAAAAAGGCTGAAGCCGCCATCAGAAATCCTCCGCGTTAAACAGGGCGTAGACCAGATAGGCCAACAGCAGCAGGACCAACAGCGCACCACCAATAACGCTGAAACTCACGGGACACCTCCAGAGGTGTTGTTTTTGATAGAGGCAGTGTAGGGAGCGGGGTAGAAAGAAGATGAAAAAATCGCGCGGGCGGGTGTAAAAAAAGTATAAAAATGGCTGAAATTTCAGCGGAAATTGAGCATTTCAAGCAGCAGGTTGGCGGCGAGATTGCGCCTGATGAGTGAATAAGCAAGGGCAGAGGCGTGGAAGCAGGAACCGGATAATAACCACAATGTAACCCATGATAAGTTAAAAATTAACCTGACTGTAACAAAATTACGAATCGCTGCGGTGATTAGCGATTTTTTGTGCGATTTAGTGGTCGGATGAGTAGTAAACTTTCATCAAGTGCGCTAAAATTTTGCTCAGTTACCAAATTACCGATTGTTCATTTGATACGCTCACGCCGTTTTCCCTGACAAATCAACGGCAGGCGTTTTTAAGGAGGTTCGCATGTCTACGACCTATCACGCTTATTCACTGCATCGGATTCTCCTGCGCCGCAGCGCAGTGGTTATCGCGGGCATTTTGGCCCTGCCGGTGATGCTGTTCCGCAGCGATCGCGGGCGTTTTTACAGCTACCTGCACCGCGTCTGGTCAAAAACCAGCGATAAGCCGGTCTGGCTGCAGCAGGCGGAACTGGCGTCCTGCGATTTCTACTGAGTCGCTGCCGATTCACGAAAAAACCCTCGCCCTGTGGCGGGGGTTTTTTTATGCCTCTGGCCACCCCTATCAAGCGCAAGGTCGTATTTGGCAAGCCATTCTTCTACACTTTCCTCATCGGTCAACAACATGGGAGAGCGGTATGAGCGACAAGATCCCTATCGGCATCAGCGCCTGTTTACTGGGCGACGCGGTGCGTTTCGACGGTGGCCACAAGCGGCTGGCTTTTGCGGTGGAACAGTTGGCGCCCTATGTGCGCTTTGAGCCCGTTTGCCCGGAAATGGCGATCGGCCTGCCCACGCCGCGCCCGGCGCTGCGCCTGGTGAAACAGGCGCAGCCGTGGCCGGCGATGCGCTACAGCAACGACGCCGGCGTGGATCTGACCGAGGAGATGCGCAGTTTCTCCGCGCAGCGCGTGGCCGCGTTGCAGCACCTGTGCGGCTATATCGTCTGCGCCAAGTCGCCGAGCTGCGGCCTGGAACGGGTGCGGGTCTACAGCGAGAACGGCAAGGACTCGCGTAAAAACGGCGTTGGGCTGTTTACCGCCGAGCTGCTGCGTCAGATGCCGTGGCTGCCGGTGGAAGAAGATGGACGATTGCAGGATGCGGCGCTGCGGGAAAACTTTATCGAGCGAGTGTACGCGCTGTATGAGTTGAACATGCTGTGGCGTCAGGGGCTGACCCGCGGCGGGCTGATCGCGTTTCACAGCCGCTACAAGCTGTCGCTGCTGGCGCATTCGCAGCCGGCGTACCGCGAGCTGGGGCGCTTCGTCGCCGATATTCACCGCTGGGACTCGCTGGAGGCCTTCGCCGTGGAATACCGCAGCCGCCTGATGGCGCTGTTGGCGCACAAAGCGACGCGGCGCAACCACACCAACGTGTTAATGCACGTGCAGGGCTACTTCCGTCGTCAGCTTAGCGCGGCGCAGCGCCAGGAGCTGGCGCACCTGATCGATCGCTACCGGCAGGGCATGCAGCCGCTGCTGGCGCCGATCGCGCTGCTCAAGCATTACATGGCGGAATACCCCGATCGCTATCTGGCGGAACAACGCTATTTCGAACCTTACCCGGAGGCGCTGCGTTTGCGTTACGGCCATTGATTGACAAGGAGTTTTATGACCACGCATCTGGTCTGGTTGCGTAACGATCTGCGTATCACCGACAACAAAGCCCTGCACGCCGCCTGCAGCGATCCGAAAGCCCGGGTGCTGGCGGTGTTTATCGCCACACCGGAGCAGTGGCGGCAACATGAGATGGCGCCGCGGCAGGCGGCGCTGATCCACGCCAGCCTGCAGGCGGTGCAACAGGCGCTGGCGCAAAAGGGCATTGCGCTGCATTGCCATGCCTGTGCGGACTTTGCCGCGTCGATCGACTGGCTGGCGGACTATTGCGAGCGAGAGCAGGTAGATGCGCTGTTTTACAACCGCCAGTATGAACTGAATGAACGGCGACGCGATGTGCGGCTGGAGCAGCAGTTGAATGGACGGGTAACGTGCCACGGTTTTGATGACAGCCTGCTGTTGCCGCCGGGCAGCGTGCTCACCGGCGGCGGCGAGATGTACAAGGTTTATACGCCGTTTCGCAACGCCTTTATTCAGCGCCTGACCGAGTCCGACGTGAGCTGCCTGCCGGCGCCGAAGATCCGTGCCGATGGCGCGTTGCCTGCGCCTGAGGCGCCGGCGGCGTTCGATTATCCCGCGGCGGAAATTGGGGATGACTATCCCGCCGGCGAGGAGGCCGCGCTGCAGCGGCTGCGCGCCTTTTGTCGTGAGCAGGTGCAGGATTACCTTCGGCAGCGCGATCTGCCCGCCATCGCCGGCACCAGCAGCCTGTCGCCCTATCTGGCGATCGGTGCGCTGTCGCCGCGCCAGTGCTTCAACCGCCTGCGCGCCGAATGCCCGCAGCTGCTGGAAGATCGCGAGAGCGGCGCTTTCGCCTGGCTGAACGAGCTGATTTGGCGCGAGTTCTACCGCCATCTGCTGGTGGCCTATCCCGAGCTGTGTCGCCATCGGCCGTTTATCGCCTGGACGGACAAGGTGCGCTGGTGCGATGACGCGGCGAAGCTGCAGGCCTGGCAGCGGGGCGAAACCGGTTATCCGATCGTCGATGCCGCCATGCGCCAACTGAATGCCACCGGCTGGATGCACAACCGGCTGCGCATGATCAGCGCCAGTTTTCTGGTGAAAGATCTGCTGATCGACTGGCGCGCCGGGGAGCGCTATTTCATGTCGCAACTGCTGGACGGGGATCTGGCGGCCAACAACGGCGGCTGGCAGTGGGCGGCCTCCACCGGCACCGACGCCGCGCCGTATTTCCGCATCTTCAACCCGACCACCCAGGGTGAACGTTTTGATCCACAAGGCACTTTTATCCGTAAATGGTTGCCGGAACTGGCGGATGTGCCCGACAATGACATCCATCATCCCCATCGCTGGGCGGAAAAGCAGCGATGCACGCTGAACTACCCGCTGCCGATCGTCGATCACAAACAAGCCCGCATGGAGACGTTGGCGGCGTTCGAGGCGGCGAAACGGGGAGAGTCTTGAGGCAACTGCAAGGAGCGACGCAATGATGAAAAAGGTGCTGGCCCTGTGCCTGAGCGGCTATTCGGCGCTGGCGATAGCCGGCTTTGACGTGGTGGCGCTGGGCGTCGACGGCGGCGTTAGCGACGGCAACCTGACCTCTTATCTGATCCGCAGCGATAATCAGCCGCAGTATGTGGCGCTGGACGCCGGCTCGCTGCTACCGGGCATCGCCAAAGGGCTGGAGAAGGGCAGCTTCCCGCAGGTGACGTCAGAGCTGGCCGCGCCTTACACGCCGCAGGGCTATGTGTTCCGGCAGTTGATCGGCAGTTACTTTATCAGCCATGGCCATCTGGACCACGTGGCGGGGCTGATCGTCGGCTCGCCCGAGGACAATAAAAAAACCGTTTACGCCCAGGCGGACACCGTGCTGACCCTGCGTAATCACTACTTCAACTGGAAGGCCTGGCCGAACTTTACCGACGCCGGCAACGGTTCGCGGCTGGGCACCTACCGGCTGCAAACGGTGCGGCCGCAGCAGCGCTTTACCCTCGGCCTGACCGGGTTGACCGGCGTGATGTACCCGCTTAGCCACGATCGCTACCCGTCGTCGATGCTGCTGATTTCCAACGGCAGCGAGTTCTTCGCCTACTTCGGCGATACCGGGCCGGATAAGGTGGAGCAATCACGCGATCTCGATACCGTCTGGCGCACGCTGGGGCCGCTTGTCGAGCAGAAAAAGCTCAAAGGCATGATTATCGAAACCTCGTACCCCAATGGGATGGAGGATAAACATCTGTACGGCCATTTGACGCCAGCCTGGCTGCTGAAGGAGTTGAAGAACCTGACGCAGTACAGCGGCGGTGAAGGTTCGCTGAACGGTCTGCCGGTGGTGATCAGCCACATCAAGCCCAGCCTGAAGCAGGGCGAAGACACGCGCGCCGCCATTGCGCAGCAGCTGGCGCAGGGCAACGATCTGGGCGTGAAATTCATCCTGATGGCGCAGGGCGACCGGCAGACATTTTGACTATGAAGAGAGAAGAGAATGCGTAACCTCGATCTGGAACAACTGATCAATACGGAACTGAACGCCGCGGCGTTTCAGGACTACGCCCCTAACGGATTGCAGGTAGAAGGCCGCCCGCACGTGCAGCGCATCGTGACCGGCGTCACCGCCTGTCAGGCGCTGCTGGATGCCGCGGTGGCGCATCAGGCCGACGCGATTATCGTGCACCACGGCTATTTCTGGAAAAATGAGGCGCCGGCGGTGCGCGGCATGAAGCGCAATCGTCTGAAAACGCTGTTGACTCACGATATTAACCTGTACGGCTACCACCTGCCGCTGGACGCGCATCCGGTGCTGGGTAACAACGCGCAGCTGGCGCAGGCGCTGGGCATTCGGGTGATTGGCGACGTCGAGCCGCTGGTGCCACACGGCGAATTTGAACAGCCGCTGACCGGCGAGGCGCTGCAGCAGCGTATCGAAAGCCGGCTGGGGCGCGCGGTGCTGCACTGCGGCGATAACGCGCCTGAGCACATTCGCCGGGTGGCCTGGTGCACCGGCGGTGGCCAGGGCTTTATCGACAGCGCGGCGCGCTTCGGCGTCGATGCGTTCATCAGCGGTGAAGTGTCTGAACAGACCATTCATAGCGCGCGCGAAATGGGCGTGCATTTCTTCGCCGCCGGTCACCATGCGACTGAGCGCGGTGGCGTGAAAGCGTTGGGGGACTGGCTGGCCCAGCACCACGGCTTTGATGTGACCTTTATCGATATCCCGAATCCCGCCTGATTTTTTTCTTCCCCGGATCCAGCCCGGCCTGTGCGCCGGCTGAATCCTTTTATCGCGCTATTTCCTTATTTTCCTTATGGTTGCGTTCTATTGACAGCCGGGGCCGCGTCACGCATAACTGGTGTGTTTTTCATCGCGATAATAATAAGGAGAATAAGGGTGCAACAAGCACGTTATTACCTGTTGGGTGAAAGAGCGGTAGTGCTTGAACTGTCGCCGCCGGTGACCTTACCGAGCCAGCAGCGCATCTGGGCGCTGGCGGAAAAGCTGAATCACCACCCCGACGTGCGGGAAGTGGTGCCGGGGATGAACAACCTGACGCTGTTGCTGCATACGCCGCAGGCCGACGCCGAAGCGATGCTTGCGTTGCTGCAGCAGGGTTGGGAAAGCAAAGAGCGCCTGACGCCGGAGTCGCGCCAGGTGGATATTCCGGTGGTCTACGGCGGGGAGCAAGGCCCCGATCTGGATGACGTGGCGCGCCATACCGGCATGACCCCGCGGCAGGTGGTGGAATGCCACGCGGCGGCGGCCTATGTGGTCTATTTCCTCGGCTTTCAGCCGGGCTTCTCCTATTTGGGCGGCATGCCGGAAAAATTGGCGACGCCGCGCCGCGCCGAACCGCGTCTGGCGGTGGCGGCCGGCTCCGTCGGCATCGGCGGCGGCCAGACCGGCATCTATCCGCTGGTGACGCCCGGCGGCTGGCAACTGATTGGCCGCACGCCGCTGGCGTTGTTCAATCCGCATGAAATGCCGCCGACGCTGCTGCGCCCGGGCGATAGCGTGCGCTTCGTGCCGCAGAAGGAGGGCGTATGCTGATTATTCTGCGTGCCGGCATCTATACCACGGTGCAGGATTTGGGCCGCGAGGGATTCCGCCGCCTGGGCATCAGCACCGGCGGGGCGTTGGATCAACCGGCGCTGAAGATCGCTAACCTGCTGGTGGGCAACGCGCCGGAGGCCGCCGGGCTGGAGATCACGCTCGGCCAGTTCAGCGCCGAGTTTACCCACTCTGGCTGGATCGCCCTGACCGGCGCCGGCTGCGACGCGCAGCTGGACGGCAAGCCGCTGTGGACCGGCTGGCGCTACCCGGTGAAAAAGGGGCAGCGGCTGGCGCTAGGCACGCCGAAACGCGGCATGCGCAGCTACCTGGCGATCTCGGGCGGTATCGCCGTGCCGGAAATGC
Source organism: Serratia bockelmannii (assembly GCF_008011855.1). Classification (GTDB taxonomy): domain Bacteria; phylum Pseudomonadota; class Gammaproteobacteria; order Enterobacterales; family Enterobacteriaceae; genus Serratia; species Serratia bockelmannii. Next base: position 28,238 of record NZ_VOUX01000007.1, on the reverse strand, counting down.
TGGGCTCGTGCAGCACCGACATGAAAGCCGCCTTTGGCGGCCACGAAGGCCGTAATCTGAAAGACGGCGATCGGCTGCCGCTGGGCAAATCAGCCGCTCAACCGCAACATCGCTGCGGCGTGAAACAGCTGCTGTTCACCAACCGCATCCGCGCGCTGCCGGGGCCGGAGTACGCCGAATTCAGCGAAGAGGCGCAGGATACGTTTTGGCGCACCGCCTGGCAGCTCAGCCCGCAGAGCAACCGCATGGGCTACCGCCTGCACGGCGGTACGCCGCTGGAGCGCACCACCGACCGCGAGATGCTGTCGCATGGCCTGATGCCCGGCGTGGTGCAGGTGCCGCATAACGGCCAGCCGATCGTGCTGATGGCCGATGCGCAAACCACCGGCGGTTACCCGCGTATCGCCTGCGTGATCGAAGCCGATCTCTACCACTTGGCGCAGATCCGTCTCGGCGAACCGATCCACTTCGTTCTCTGCTCACTGACGGAGGCGCAGCGCGCCAAAGCCGAGCAGGATCTCTTCCTTCGACAGATTGCCTGGGGGTTACATGATCGTTGATTTGAACGCCGATCTCGGCGAAGGCTGCGCCAACGATCAGGCGCTGTTGCAATTGGTGAGCTCGGCCAACATCGCCTGCGGCTTCCACGCCGGCGATGCGCAGACCATGCGTCAATCGGTGCGCTGGGCATTGCAGTACGGCGTGGCGATCGGCGCCCATCCGAGTTTTCCCGATCGGGAGAACTTCGGCCGCACCCGCATGCAGCTGCCGGCGGAAACGGTGTACGCGCAGGTGGTGTATCAGCTCGGGGCGCTGGCGGCGATCGCCCGCGCTGAGGGGGGAGTGATGGTACATGTTAAGCCGCATGGCATGCTGTATAACCAGGCGGCGGTTGAACCGGCGCTGGCGGAAGCGATCGCCCGGGCGGTGCAGGCGGTCGATCCGGCGCTGCGGCTGGTGGGGCTGGCCGGCAGCGAGCTGATCCGCGCCGGGGAAAAACTCGGCCTGACCACCCGGCAGGAGGTGTTCGCCGATCGCGGTTATCAGGCCGACGGCACGCTGGTGCCGCGCGGTTTGCCGGGGGCATTGATCGAGGATGACGAACAGGCGCTGGCGCAAACGCTGGAGATGGTGCGCCATCACCGGGTGCGCAGCGTGGATGGCGTCTGGGCCGCCGTTCAGGCGGAAACTGTCTGCCTGCACGGGGACGGCGAGCATGCGCTGGCGTATGCGCGCAAGCTGCGGGACAGTTTTGTTCAACAGGGTGTTCGCGTCAGCGCGGAGCAATAAAGCCGTAAAGCAAGACACAACATCACAAGCAAAAAACTATTAGAAAATATCGAGGGAAGACTATGGAACAGGCTGTGAATCTCTGGCCACTGATCGGCATCGCCGCCATCGTGGTCGGGTTTGTATTGCGTTTCAACCCGGTGCTGGTGGTGATCGCCGCCGGTATCATCACCGGTTTGGCGGCGCTGATGCCGCTGGACGTCATTCTGGAAAAGCTCGGCGAGGGCTTTCTCAACACCCGCAACCTGCCGCTGATCCTGCTGCTGCCGCTGGCGGTGATCGGCCTGCTGGAGCGCCACGGGCTGAAGGAGCGGGCGCAGGCGTGGATCGCCAAGATCAAAAGCGCCACCGCCGGCCGTTTGCTGATCGTGTACCTGTTCGTGCGCGAGATCACCGCGGCGATGGGGCTGACCAGCCTGGGCGGGCACCCGCAAATGGTGCGGCCGCTGCTGGCGCCGATGGCGGAAGGGGCAACGGAAAACCGCTATGGCGAACTGCCGGAGCGTACGCGCCACCGCCTGCGCGCCATGTCGGCCGCGACCGACAACGTCGGGCTGTTTTTCGGTGAGGATATCTTCGTGGCCTTCGGCGCGATCATCTTCATGCACAACTTTATGCTGGAGTCCGGCGGCATCCAGACCGAGCCGCTGCATATCGCGCTGTGGGGCATTCCGACCGCCATTTTCGCTTTCCTGATCCACGCATTCCGGCTGTATCGAATGGATAAACAGCTGAGCACCGAGCTGGCGCAGCTGAATCAGGCGGCGCTGCAGGCGAAGGGGGAGGCGCGATGAACTTCCAGCAACAATATCTCTACTGGCTAGCCGGCGCGGTGCTGCTGATTGTGGCGGTGATGTCCTTCCGCGATCGCGCCAACCCGCGCCGCATCACCACCGGGCTGTTTTGGGGGTTGTACGGCCTGGTATTCCTGGTCGGCGACTGGACTTACCGCCTGCTGGGCGACGTACTGGGCGAGGGCAGTAACGAGAAACGCATGCTGCACATCATCGTTGGCGGGGTGGTGGTGGTGATGGCCCTGATCGCCGGCTTCGGCGGTGTGCGCCTCGGCAGCTATCATCAGCGAACGCCGCAGGAGCGCGAGACCAGCGCCAAGCGTTTGGGCAACAAGCTGTTTATCCCCGCGTTGGCGATCCCGGTGGTGACGGTGATCGGTGTGCTGCTGTTCAACAACGTGCCGGCGTTGCAAAGCGCGGTGTTCGGCAGCGGTAACCACGCGACGCTGATCACGCTGTTCTCGATGACCGTCGGCTGCCTGATTGGCCTGGCGATCGCGGTGAAAATGACCCATGAGAAGGCGTTGCAGCCGGTGCAGGAAGCGCGGCGCCTGCTGGATTCGATCGGCTGGGCGTTCATTCTGCCGCAGATCCTCGCCACGCTGGGTCTGCTGTTTACCGTCGCCGGCGTTGGCACTGCGATCTCGCATTTGACCCAGGAGTATCTGGCGGTCGATAACCGCTTTATCGCCGTGGCGGTCTACGCTATCGGTATGGCGGTGCTGACCATGGTGATGGGCAACGCCTTCGCCGCTTTCCCGATCGTCACCGCAGGCATCGGCATTCCGATCCTGGTGCTGCAACACGGCGGCAACCCGGCGGTGATGGCGGCGATCGGCATGTTCTCCGGCTATTGCGGCACCCTGATGACGCCGATGGCGGCGAACTTCAACATTGTGCCGGCGGCGCTGCTGGAGTTGCCGGACAAGAATGCGGTGATCAAGGCGCAGGTGCCGACCGGCGTGCTGCTGCTGTTGGTTAACGTGTTCCTGCTGTATTTCCTGATGTTCCTGTAGGAGTAAGGATGCAAAAAGTATTGATTACCGGCTTTGAGCCGTTTGGCGGCGAACGCCTTAACCCCTCCTGGGAAGTGGTGAAGCAGCTCAATGATATGGAGCTGGTCGGCACGCGCATCGTGGCGCGTCAGCTGCCGTGCGTGTTCGGCGCGGCGCTGGAGGCGCTCAATGCGGCGATCGATGAGGTGCAGCCGGTGATGGTGCTGGCTATCGGCCAGGCCGGCGGCCGCACCGATATCACGATTGAACGGGTGGCGATCAACGTCGACGATGCGCGCATTCCCGACAATCAGGGGCAGCAGCCGGTGGACGAGCCGATCGTCGCCGGCGGTCCGGCGGCCTATTTCAGCACCTTGCCGATCAAAGCGATGGTCAGTTCGATGCGCGAAGCTGGCATTCCGGCCGCCGTTTCGCAGACTGCCGGCACCTACGTGTGCAACCATGTGATGTATGGGCTGCTGCACCGTTTGAGCGGCCAGCGTGAGGTGAAGGGCGGCTTTATCCATATTCCGTACCTGCCGGAACAGGCGGCGGCCCACCCCGGTGCGCCGAGCATGGCGGCTTCGACGGTGCTGTTTGCGCTGGAGCTGGCCGTTTCCATTGCTTTGCAGGTGGAACACGATCTGAAAGTGGTGGGCGGCGCGACGCATTAATCAAGAGAATCCCCGGCGCATCGGGCTGCGCCGGGTCTACGCAAGGAGTGGTCTATGCCGGAAGGACCGGAGATTCGCCGGGCGGCGGACAAACTGGCGGCGGCGGTGATCGATCAGCCGTTGACCGCCGTCGATTTCGCTTTTCCTCAGTTGAAACACTATCGCCAGCGTCTGATCGGCGAGCGTATCGTCGCCATCGAGCCGCGCGGCAAGGCGCTGCTGACCCATTTCTCCAATGGGCTGACGATGTACAGCCATAACCAGCTGTATGGCGTGTGGAAAGTGGCGGCGGCAGGAGAGACGCCGGAGACCAAACGCGATCTGCGGGTGCGACTGGAAACCGCCCGCAGCGCGATATTGCTCTACAGCGCTTCCGACATTACCGTCGGGCCGCGCGAGGAAATAGAACAGCACCCGTTTTTGCAACGCATCGGCCCTGACGTGTTGGACATGTCGCTGACGGTAGACGCCGTGGCGGAGCGGTTGCTGACGCCGCGTTTTCGCCGCAGGCAGCTGAGCGGCATGCTGCTCGACCAGGCATTTCTTGCCGGATTGGGCAATTATCTGCGTGCCGAAATCCTGTGGCAGGCCGAACTGGCGCCGCAGCATAAACCGCAGGATTTGACGCCAGAGGCGCTGCGCCGTCTGGCGGAGGCGTTGCTGGCAGTGCCGCGCCTTTCCTACCAGACGCGCGGGCAGGCGGATGACAACCGGCATCACGGCGCGCTGTTTCGCTTCAAGGTATTTCATCGCAGCGGTGAGCCTTGCGAACGCTGCGGCGCGATGATTGTGCGCACCGAGCTGTCATCGCGGCCGTTTTATTGGTGCCCGGGTTGCCAGAAATAACCAAAAAAAACGCCGCCCGAAGGGGCGGCGCTGTGCGGTTTCAGCCAGGAAAGCGGCTTACTTGTTTTTCAGCTGGGATTTGAAATCACGCTCGGCATAGCCGGTGTACAGCTGACGCGGACGGGCAATTTTGATGCCTTCGTCGTGCATTTCGTTCCAGTGGGCGATCCAGCCGATGGTGCGTGCGATGGCGAAGATCACGGTGAACATGGAAGAAGGAATGCCCATTGCCTTCAGGATGATGCCTGAGTAGAAGTCGACGTTCGGGTACAGTTTCTTCTCGATGAAGTACGGGTCGTTCAGCGCGATGTGTTCCAGCTCCATCGCGACCTGCAGCAGGTTGTCGTCCTTCTTGTTCAGCTCTTTCAGCACTTCGTGACAGGTTTCGCGCATCACGGTGGCGCGCGGATCGTAGTTCTTGTACACGCGGTGGCCGAAGCCCATCAGGCGGAAGGAGTCGTTCTTGTCCTTGGCGCGCTTGATGAACTCTGGAATGTGCTCGACGGTCTTGATCTCTTCCAGCATTTTCAGCGCCGCTTCGTTGGCGCCGCCGTGTGCCGGCCCCCACAGGGAGGCGATACCGGCCGCGATGCAGGCGAACGGGTTGGCGCCGGAAGAGCCGGCGGTGCGCACGGTCGAGGTAGAGGCGTTCTGCTCATGGTCGGCGTGTAGGATCAGGATGCGGTCCATGGCGCGTTCCAGCACCGGGTTCACCACGTACTCTTCGCACGGGGTGGCGAACATCATGTGCAGGAAGTTGCCGGCATAGGACAGATCGTTGCGCGGGTAAACGAACGGCTGGCCCAGGGAGTATTTGTAGCACATCGCGGCCACGGTCGGCATTTTGGACAGCAGGCGGAACGCGGTGATTTCGCGGTGACGTTCGTTGTTGACGTCCAGCGCATCGTGGTAGAACGCCGCCAGCGCACCGGTCACGCCGCACAGCACCGCCATCGGGTGCGAGTCGCGACGGAAGCCACGGAACAGATGGGTGATCTGGTCGTGGATCATGGTGTGACGGGTTACGGTCGTCTTGAAGGTTTCGAACTCTTCCGGCGTTGGGGTCTCGCCGTACAGCAGGATGTAGCACACTTCCAGGTAGGAAGATTCTTTCGCCAGCTGCTCGATAGGGAAGCCGCGGTGCAGCAGCACGCCTTTGTCGCCGTCGATGAAGGTAATCTTGGATTCGCAAGAAGCGGTGGAGGTAAAGCCGGGATCAAATGTGAAATAACCTTTGGAACCCAGAGCGCGGACATCGAGGACATCAGGGCCCAGTGTCGGTGTCAATACGCCCAGTTCGATCGGAGCTTCGCTGTCGTTAATGGTTAGCGTCGCTTTCTTATCAGTCATTTACTGTCTCCTTAGCGCCTTATTTTAAAAAACCACTAACAACTGAAATACCTTAAATCTCTGCAGGTTGCCCGCAAAAAATGGTGCGGACGCTAACTCTGTGAGCGACTGCGCAACTGTGCGCGGGTAGGGTACAGAGTGCTGACCAGGCGAACGAGACGGGTGACCAGTTGTTAACGATTCAGAGTAATTCGTTATAGTCTGTTAATCTTACCTATGAGCTGTTCGAAGAGATGTGAACCTATCCCAATAATCTGTTTTTATGTGCTTTATTTGCTTTTGACGCCGGCAAACTCGAGCGGGAAACAACGTCTATTGGGATAGGTTCGCCAAATACACTGTTGCATAACTCGAACCCGGGAGGAAGTGTATCTGCTGACCCATAGCGCATCATAGGACCGTTTGTGCCCCTATATGTAATGGAAATGTTGATCTCTTGTCAAATCAGATAATTAATTTTGCACTAATTGTGAAATCCGTGATCTGAATCACTGTTCGGGGGAAATGTTATCAAAGCGGTTGTATGAGAATTGTAATCAGAATGTGATCCTCCTATACTGCCGCCAGGTCTCCGGATTACCCTGAAGTAGGAGCACCCAGCGTTATAAATGCGCGCCGTTTGAGCACAGAGGATGTTGATGTTTGAGCGCGTGACGTGTAAGGGTTTTAGGCTCTTAACGCTGTCTGATCCCCGCCCAGGCCCGGAGGAAGGAAAATAATAAGAGCTGTGTGGGCAAATACGTGAAAAAACAACGACCTGTCAACTTGGATCTGCAAACGATCCGGTTCCCCGTAACTGCGATAGCGTCTATCTTACACCGAGTCTCTGGCGTAATTACCTTCGTTGCCGTGGGTATCCTCCTCTGGCTGCTGGGCCTGTCACTCTCTTCCCAAGAGGGGTTCCTGCAGGCGGCCGCCATCATGAATAGCTTCATCGTCAAATTCATATTCTGGGGCATCCTCACGGCGCTGGCCTATCACATTTGCGGTGGCATCCGTCACTTGTTAATGGATTTTGGCTACATCGAAGAGAGTTTGGCCGCCGGTACCCGTTCCGCCCAGGTGGCGATCGGTCTGACCGTCGTGCTGTCAGTTCTGGCTGGAGTCCTCGTATGGTAAACAACGTTTCTGCATTAGGGCGCAACGGCGTGCACGATTGGCTGCTGCTGCGTGCTTCCGCGATCATCATCACCCTGTACGTCCTGTATATCCTGGGCTTTTTCGTCACGGCTCCGGAACTCACTTATGACATTTGGCGCGGTTTCTTCGCCACTTCCATTACGAAAGTGTTCACTCTGCTGACCTTGCTGTCGATTCTGGTGCACGCCTGGATCGGGCTGTGGCAGGTGCTGACGGACTACGTCAAGCCGCTGGCGGTTCGCCTGGTGTTGCAGCTGGCTGTCGTGGTCGCGTTGCTGGTCTATTTACTGTACGGAACAATCGTAGTGTGGGGTGCTTAAATGAAACTGCCAGTCAGAGAGTTTGATGCCGTCGTAATCGGCGCCGGCGGTGCGGGCATGCGTGCCGCGCTGCAAATTTCCCAAGCGGGCTCGACCTGTGCCCTGCTGTCCAAAGTTTTCCCGACCCGTTCCCATACCGTGTCTGCACAGGGCGGCATTACCGTCGCGCTGGGCAACAGCCACGAGGACAACTGGGAATGGCATATGTACGACACGGTGAAAGGGTCCGACTATATCGGTGACCAGGACGCCATCGAATATATGTGTAAAACCGGCCCGGAAGCAATTCTGGAACTGGAACACATGGGCCTGCCGTTCTCTCGTCTGGACGACGGCCGCATTTATCAGCGCCCGTTCGGCGGTCAGTCGCTGAACTTCGGCGGCGAGCAGGCGGCGCGTACCGCAGCTGCAGCCGACCGTACCGGTCACGCGCTGTTGCACACCCTGTACCAACAGAACCTGAAAAACCACACCACCATCTTCTCCGAGTGGTATGCGCTCGATCTGGTGAAAAACCAGGATGGCGCGGTGGTCGGCACCACGGCTATCTGCATCGAAACCGGTGAAGTGGTTTACTTCAAAGCCAAGGCCACCGTGCTGGCGACCGGCGGCGCAGGCCGTATTTATCAGTCCACCACCAACGCCCACATCAACACCGGCGACGGTGTCGGCATGGCGCTGCGCGCTGGCGTGCCGGTGCAGGACATGGAAATGTGGCAGTTCCACCCGACCGGCATCGCTGGCGCGGGCGTACTGGTGACTGAAGGCTGCCGCGGCGAAGGCGGTTACCTGCTGAACAAACACGGCGAGCGCTTCATGGAGCGTTATGCGCCGAATGCCAAAGATCTGGCGGGCCGCGACGTGGTTGCCCGTTCGATCATGATCGAAATCCGCGAAGGCCGCGGTTGCGACGGTCCTTGGGGCCCGCACGCCAAGCTGAAGCTGGATCACCTGGGCAAAGAGGTACTGGAATCCCGTCTGCCGGGCATTCTGGAGCTGTCCCGCACCTTCGCGCACGTCGATCCGGTGAAAGAGCCGATCCCGGTTATCCCAACCTGTCACTATATGATGGGCGGGATTCCGACCAAGGTGACCGGCCAGGCGCTGACCGTGAACGAGAAGGGCGAAGACGTGGTGATCCCGGGGCTGTTCGCCGTGGGCGAAATCGCCTGCGTATCGGTGCACGGCGCCAACCGCCTGGGCGGCAACTCGCTGCTCGACCTGGTGGTGTTCGGCCGTTCCGCCGGCATGCACCTGCAGGAATCGCTGGAAGAGCAGGGCGTGAGCCGTGACGCCAGCGACTCCGACGTGGAAGCCTCGTTGGACCGTCTGAACCGTTGGAACAACACCCGTTCCGGTGAAGACCCGGTCGAAATTCGCAAAGCGCTGCAGTCTTGCATGCAGCACAACTTCTCGGTATTCCGTGAAGGCGATGCGATGGCCAAGGGCCTGGAAGAACTGAAAGTGATCCGTGAACGTCTGAAGAACGCACGCCTGGACGATACCTCCAGCGAGTTCAACACCCAGCGCATCGAGTGCCTGGAGTTGGATAACCTGATGGAGACCGCGTATTCCACCGCTGTGTCGGCCAACTTCCGTACCGAGAGCCGTGGCGCACACAGCCGCTTCGACTACCCGGAACGCGATGACGCCAACTGGCTGTGCCATTCGCTGTATCTGCCGCAATCGGAAAGCATGACGCGTCGTGAAGTGAACATGCAACCGAAGCTGCGCCCGGCATTCCCGCCGAAAGTGCGTTCTTACTAATTGCGGAGATCGACAGATGAAACTCGAATTTTCCATTTATCGCTACAACCCGGATGTCGATGACGCGCCGCACATGCAGGATTACACCCTGGAAGCGGAAGAAGGTCGCGACATGATGCTGCTGGATGCGTTGATCCAGTTGAAAGAAAAAGACCCGACCCTGTCGTTCCGTCGCTCATGCCGTGAAGGCGTATGCGGTTCCGATGGCCTGAACATGAACGGTAAAAACGGCCTGGCGTGCATCACCCCGATTTCGTCGCTGCGCAAAGGCAACGGCAAGATCGTGATCCGTCCGCTGCCGGGCCTGCCGGTGGTGCGCGATCTGGTGGTGGATATGGGCCAGTTCTATACCCAGTATGAAAAGATCAAGCCATACCTGCTGAACGACGGCAAGAACCCGCCGGCGCGCGAGCACCTGCAGTCGCCGGACCAACGCGCCAAGCTGGACGGTCTGTACGAGTGCATCCTGTGCGCCTGCTGCTCGACCTCTTGCCCATCGTTCTGGTGGAACCCGGACAAGTTCATTGGCCCAGCCGGTCTGTTGGCGGCGTATCGCTTCCTGATCGACAGCCGTGACACGGAAACGCAAGAACGTTTAGATGATCTGGACGACGCTTTTAGTGTTTTCCGCTGCCATAGCATTATGAATTGTGTCAGTGTATGTCCTAAAGGCTTGAACCCGACGCGTGCGATCGGGCATATCAAGTCCATGCTGCTGCAACGCGGCGCATAAACGGAATGAGATGCTGCGCCGGGCTCTTTTCCGGCGCACATCCCATAGGGGAGGGAACCTCTAAAAACTGACCCGCGGCTGCGGCGCTATGCAGCCTGGTTCTTCCGCCGGTTTTTAGAGGTTCCTTGTAAGGGACCGCAAGGTCCATAACAGAACGTATCGGGCCGTCATGGCCGCAAGTACGTCGAGTGAACCGTTTTACGGCAAACCGTATTCATCACGGTAATTATGTTAACCACGGCGAAAACTAAAGCTTCAAAGCTTAAGGGATCATGATGCAGAACGGCGCAATGAAGGCCTGGCTGGATTCCTCCTATCTGGCGGGCGCGAACCAGTCTTACATAGAACAGCTCTATGAAGACTTCTTAACCGATCCGGGTTCCGTTGAAGATAGCTGGCGTTCCATTTTTCAACAGCTACCAACCGCGGGTGTCAAACCCGATCAGCTTCACTCTCAAACGCGCGATTACTTCCGCCGCCTGGCGAAAGACTCCGCGCGCTACAATACCACCATCACCGATCCGGAAACCGACGCCAAACAGGTCAAGGTACTGCAGCTGATCAACGCCTTCCGCTTCCGCGGGCATCAGCATGCCAACCTCGATCCGCTCGGCCTGTGGCAGCGCGAGCAAGTTCCTGACCTTGATCCCGCTTACCACAACCTGACCGAAGCCGATTTCCAGGAAACCTTCAACGTGGGCTCTTTCGCCATCGGCAAAGAAACCATGAAGCTGGGCGATCTGTACGCCGCGCTGAAGCAGACCTATTGCGGGTCGATCGGTGCTGAGTACATGCATATCACCAACACCGAAGAGAAACGCTGGATCCAGCAGCGCATCGAATCGGTGGTGGGGCGCGCCAGCTTTACCGCCGACGAAAAACGCCGTTTCCTGAACGAGCTGACTGCGGCGGAAGGCCTGGAACGCTACCTGGGCGCCAAATTCCCGGGCGCCAAACGCTTCTCGCTGGAAGGCGGCGACGCGTTGGTGCCGATGCTGAAAGAGATGGTGCGCCACGCCGGTAAGAACGGCACGCGCGAAGTGGTGTTGGGCATGGCCCACCGCGGCCGTCTGAACGTGCTGATCAACGTGCTGGGCAAAAAGCCGGCCGATCTGTTCGACGAATTCGCCGGTAAGCATAAAGAACACCTCGGCACCGGTGACGTGAAATATCACCAGGGCTTCTCTTCCGACGTGGAAACCGAAGGCGGCATGGTTCACCTGGCGCTGGCGTTCAACCCGTCGCACCTGGAGATCGTCAGCCCGGTGGTCATGGGCTCGGTACGTGCCCGTCGCGATCGTCTGGACGAAGCGCGCAGCAACATGGTGCTGCCGATCACCATCCACGGCGACGCCGCCATCACCGGCCAGGGCGTGGTTCAGGAAACCCTGAACATGTCTCAGGCTCGCGGTTACGAAGTGGGCGGCACCGTGCGTATCGTCATCAACAACCAGGTTGGCTTCACCACCTCCAACCCGCTGGATGCGCGCTCTACCGAATACTGCACCGACATCGCCAAAATGGTTCAGTCGCCGATCTTCCACGTTAACGCGGACGATCCGGAGGCCGTGGCCTTCGTCACCCGCCTGGCGTTGGATTTCCGTAACACCTTTAAGCGTGACGTGATGATCGATCTGGTCTGCTACCGTCGCCATGGGCACAACGAGGCCGACGAGCCGAGCGCTACCCAGCCGGTGATGTATCAGAAGATCAAGAAACACCCTACGCCGCGCAAAATCTACGCTGACGTGCTGACCGAGCAGAAAGTGGCCAGCCTGGAAGATGCCACGGAAATGGTCAACCTGTACCGCGACGCGCTCGACCGCGGCGATTGCGTGGTTGAAGAGTGGCGTCCGATGAACCTGCACTCCTTCACCTGGTCACCGTATCTGAACCACGAGTGGGACGAAGAGTACCCGAGCAAGGTTGAGATGAAGCGCCTGCAAGAGCTGGCACGTCGCATCAGCACCGTGCCGGAAGCGATTGAAATGCAGTCGCGCGTGGCGAAAATCTACGCTGACCGCGCCGAGATGGCGGCGGGCAACAAGCCGTTCGACTGGGGCGCTGCCGAAACGTTGGCTTACGCGACCATGGCGGATGAAGGCATCCCGATCCGCATCTCCGGTGAAGACGCCGGCCGCGGCACCTTCTTCCACCGTCACGCGGTGGTGCACAACCAGAAAAACGGTTCCGTCTATGTTCCGCTGGCGAATATCCACAGCGGCCAGGGCGAGTTCAAGGTCTGGGATTCCGTGCTGTCTGAAGAGGCGGTGCTGGCGTTCGAATACGGCTACGCCACGGCGGAACCGCGCACGCTGACCATCTGGGAAGCGCAGTTCGGTGACTTCGCCAACGGCGCACAGGTCGTTATCGACCAGTTCATCAGCTCCGGCGAGCAAAAATGGGGCCGTATGTGCGGCCTGGTGATGCTGCTGCCGCACGGCTATGAAGGCCAGGGCCCTGAGCACTCTTCCGCGCGTCTGGAACGCTATCTGCAGCTGTGCGCAGAGCAGAACATGCAGGTGTGCGTCCCGTCTACGCCGGCGCAGGTTTACCATATGCTGCGTCGTCAGGCGCTGCGCGGTATGCGCCGTCCGCTGGTGGTGATGTCGCCGAAGTCGCTGCTGCGTCACCCGCTGGCGATTTCTTCGCTGGACGAGCTGGCCAACGGCACCTTCCTGCCGGCGATCGGCGAGATCGACAACTTGGATCCGAAAGCGGTCAAGCGCGTCGTGCTGTGCTCCGGCAAGGTCTACTACGACCTGCTGGAACAGCGTCGCAAGAACGAGCAGAAAGACGTGGCCATCGTGCGTATCGAGCAGCTGTATCCGTTCCCGCATCAGGCCGTGCAGGCCGTGCTGGAACAATACTCGCACGTGCATGATTTCGTCTGGTGTCAGGAAGAGCCGCTGAACCAGGGCGCCTGGTACTGCAGCCAACACAACTTCCGTGAAGTGGTGCCGTTCGGGGCTTCTTTACGTTACGCAGGACGTCCGGCCTCCGCCTCTCCGGCGGTGGGCTATATGTCCGTACACCAGAAGCAGCAGCAGGCTCTGGTGAACGACGCGCTGAATATTGACTAATGTTCGCTCGCTTGCCGGCCGAGGGCCGGCAAGCAGATGATAAAAAACTTAAGGGAAAGCTAAATGAGTAGCGTAGATATTCTGGTTCCTGACCTTCCTGAATCGGTTGCCGATGCGACCGTAGCCACCTGGCACAAAAAACCAGGCGACAGCGTGCAGCGTGATGAAGTCCTGGTTGAAATCGAAACCGACAAAGTCGTGTTGGAAGTGCCGGCCAGTGAAGCGGGCATTCTCGATGCTATCGTGGAAGAAGAGGGCGCGACCGTACTGTCTCGCCAGCTGCTTGGCCGCATCCGTCCGGGCGATAGCTCCGGCAAGCCGACCGCTGAGAAGAGCCAGGAGAAAGAAGCCACGCCTGCACAGCGCGCTACCGCGAGCCTGGAAGAAGAAAGCAATGACGCGCTCAGCCCGGCGATTCGCCGCCTGATCGCCGAACACGACCTCGATGCCGGCGCCATCAAAGGCACCGGCGTGGGTGGCCGCATCACACGTGAAGACGTGGAAGCGCACCTGGCCAAAGGCGGCGCCGCTGCCAAACCGGCCGCTGCTGCTGAAGCCGCACCGCAGCCTGCTCTGGCCGGCCGCAGCGAAAAACGCGTGCCGATGACCCGCCTGCGCAAACGCGTCGCCGAGCGTCTGCTGGAAGCGAAGAACAGCACCGCGATGCTGACCACCTTCAACGAAATCAACATGCAGCCGATCATGGACCTGCGCAAGCAGTACGGCGAAGCCTTCGAGAAGCGCCACGGCGTGCGTCTGGGCTTCATGTCCTTCTACATCAAGGCCGTGGTTGAAGCGCTGAAGCGCTTCCCGGAAGTGAACGCATCGATCGACGGTTCCGACGTGGTTTACCACAACTACTTCGACATCAGCATCGCGGTTTCTACCCCGCGCGGCCTGGTGACGCCGGTACTGCGCGATGTGGACGCCATGAGCATGGCTGACATCGAGAAGAAAATCAAAGAGCTGGCCGTTAAGGGCCGCGACGGCAAACTGACCGTTGAAGAGCTGACCGGCGGTAACTTCACCATTACCAACGGCGGCGTATTCGGCTCCCTGATGTCTACCCCGATCATCAACCCGCCGCAGAGCGCCATCCTGGGCATGCACGCCATCAAAGATCGCCCAATGGCGGTCAATGGTCAGGTGGTGATCCAGCCGATGATGTATCTGGCGCTGTCTTATGACCACCGCCTGATCGACGGTAAAGAATCCGTCGGCTATCTGGTGACGGTCAAAGAGATGCTGGAAGATCCGGCTCGTCTGCTGCTGGACGTCTAGTAACCCTTGCCGGGCGCGGCGTGCCGCGCCCGCACTCTGTGCTATGTGGCCGGAAAACCATGCGGTTTACCGCATAATAATGGTCCGGCTAAAAACCTTCAGAACTGAATGGATAGAACATCATGAATTTACACGAATATCAGGCAAAACAGCTGTTTGCTCGGTATGGCATGCCGGCACCAACCGGTTACGCCTGTACCACTCCGCGTGAAGCAGAAGAAGCCGCATCCAAAATCGGCTCCGGCCCGTGGGTGGTGAAATGTCAGGTTCATGCTGGCGGCCGTGGTAAAGCGGGCGGCGTTAAAGTCGTCAACAGCAAAGAAGATATCCGTGCTTTCGCGGAAGCCTGGTTGGGCAAGCGTCTGGTGACTTACCAGACTGACGCGCTGGGCCAGCCGGTTCACCAGATCCTGGTAGAAGCGGCGACCGACATCGATAAAGAGCTGTACCTGGGCGCGGTAGTGGATCGTTCTACCCGTCGCGTGGTGTTCATGGCGTCTACCGAAGGCGGCGTGGAAATCGAGAAGGTGGCGGAAGAAACCCCAGAACTGATCCACAAAATGACCATCGATCCGCTGGCGGGTCCACAGCCTTATCAGGGCCGTGAGCTGGCCTTCAAACTGGGCCTGACCGGTAAGCAAGTCAGCCAGTTCGCCAAGATCTTCATGGGCCTGGCGACGCTGTTCCTGGAGCGCGATCTGGCGATGGTTGAGATCAACCCGCTGGTGATCACCAAGCAGGGCGATCTGGTGTGCCTGGACGGCAAACTGGGCGCCGACGGCAATGCCCTGTTCCGCCAGCCGGAACTGCGTGAAATGCGTGACCCTTCTCAGGAAGACGAGCGCGAATCCCGTGCGGCTCAGTGGGAGCTGAACTACGTTGCCCTCGACGGCAACATCGGCTGCATGGTTAACGGCGCCGGTCTGGCGATGGGCACCATGGACATCGTTAAACTGCACGGCGGCGAACCGGCCAACTTCCTGGACGTTGGCGGCGGCGCGACCAAAGAGCGCGTGACCGAAGCGTTCAAAATCATCCTGTCCGATGACAAGGTGAAAGCGGTTCTGGTTAATATCTTCGGTGGTATCGTACGTTGCGATCTGATCGCCGACGGCATCATCGGCGCAGTGGCCGAAGTGGGCGTTAACGTCCCGGTCGTGGTGCGTCTGGAAGGGAACAACGCCGAACTGGGCGCCAAGAAACTGGCGGACAGCGGCCTGAATATCATTGCTGCGACCAGCCTGACTGATGCGGCTCAGCAAGTTGTTGCAGCAGTGGAGGGTAAATAATGTCCATTTTAATCGATAAGAACACCAAAGTAATTTGCCAGGGCTTCACCGGTAGCCAGGGGACTTTCCACTCCGAACAAGCTATCGCTTACGGCACCAAAATGGTTGGCGGCGTAACCCCGGGCAAAGGCGGCACTCAGCATCTGGGTCTGCCGGTGTTCAACACCGTGCGCGAAGCGGTTGAAGCGACCGGCGCGACTGCCTCGGTCATCTACGTTCCAGCGCCTTTCTGCAAAGACTCCATCCTGGAAGCGATCGATGCCGGCATCAAACTGATCATCACCATCACCGAAGGCATCCCGACCCTGGACATGCTGACCGTGAAAGTGAAGCTGGACGAAGCCGGCGTGCGCATGATCGGGCCGAACTGCCCTGGCGTGATCACCCCGGGCGAGTGCAAAATCGGCATCATGCCTGGCCACATCCACCTGCCGGGCAAAGTGGGCATCGTTTCCCGCTCCGGTACCCTGACCTATGAAGCGGTGAAACAAACCACCGATGCCGGTCTGGGCCAGTCCACCTGCGTGGGCATCGGCGGCGACCCGATCCCGGGCTCCAACTTCATCGATATCCTGAAGATGTTCCAGCAGGATCCGCAGACCGAAGCGATCGTGATGATCGGTGAGATCGGCGGCAGCGCTGAAGAAGAAGCGGCAGCTTACATCAAAGAACACGTCACCAAACCGGTTGTCGGCTACATCGCCGGCGTAACCGCGCCGAAAGGCAAGCGTATGGGCCACGCGGGCGCCATCATCGCAGGCGGCAAAGGCACGGCGGACGAGAAGTTTGCTGCGCTGGAAGCGGCGGGCGTGAAAACCGTTCGCAGCCTGGCGGACATCGGCGACGCGGTAAAAGCGGTGCTGAAGCGCTAAGATCTTAGTACGAAATAATAATATCTCGACATGTTTGGCCACCCATTGGGTGGCCTTTTTTATGGGCGAAGATCAGAAATCGTTGAGTGCTTTGATCAGCGCGATCCGATCCTGCAGGCGGCGCTGTTGCACCGGATCCGCGGCGGTTTGCCGCTGTTTTTCCAGCGAGGTGAGGGCGGTGCGGTAATCGTCGGCGTTGCGGAACAGCGCGTCTTTGACGTTGATCGAGGCGACGTTGGTGTAGCGGCCATCGTCGGTGGTCGGCACCTGGATAACGCCTTCATTGAGCAGCCGTTTGACGATCGCCCGCTGCGGTTCGTACCCCTCCATGCCGACCAGCTTCCAGCGCTGCGGCGTCACGCCCTGATACTGGCCGTGTTTCACTTCCGCCAGGTAGCGCAGAGCCAGGTGGCGAATGGTGCCTTCTTCTTCACCGTATTGCGCTTTGCTGTCAAACAGCACCGGGAAGGATTGCCCCTCCAACGCGCCGCCCTTTTGCGTCAGGTGGCCCATGCGGTAATTGTTCATGCCCAGGCGGATCGGCATGTCGTCGGTGACCGGTGTGCCGTCCGCCAGGCGCAGATCGACGATGCGCGAACCGGCGGGCTGGCGCAGATCGATGGTGTAAGTGACGCCGTCGAAGAAATCGTTGGTGGAATATTTGGACGATCGCCGCGCCGGGTTAAAGCTGTAGGTGACGTCGCCCGGCTGCAGCTGATTGAAATAGTCGGCGGACCACTCCATGTAGCGTTTAAGCGCTTTGCCGTTGAGCTGATAAACGGTGATCTCGCCGCCGGCGTATTGGTAGTTAAAGGCGATGTCCTTGGCCTTGATGTCGCCGACATTCAATTTGGCGCGATCGTTGTCGATCTGCAGGGCGATCACCTGAGCCAGCGGCGCATAGTGGCGGGCGGCCTGCTGGAACAGCGCGCTGATGCCGGTATCCTGCACGTGAACCTGGGGAATGCCGCGAAACTCGTCGGCGGGCACCAGATCGCTGCCGCTCAGCTTCGCCACGACCCGGTTGGCGTTGGCGCGCAAAATGTCATGGTACGGCTGGTAGAGCGCTTGCATGGCGCTGTCCGGCGCCAGCCCTTTGATCGGGTAGGTGTAGCTGTTTTTGTCGATCAGCGTGAATTTGCCGTCGCGGCGTTCAAACTGCAGGTCGATGCGCGACAGCGCGCGGCCGTATTTATCCGGCTCGGTGATGATGACGCCGTTAACCACCGCTTTGTCGATCTTAACATGCATGTGGCCGGCGACGATCGCCGCCAGCTCCGGGTTGGCGTTGGCGATGTCGGCCACGCCGGTGCCGGGGCGCTGGTTCTCGTTGTCGATGCCCATATGCGCCACCAGCACGATGGCGTCGACCTGGCCGTCGATTTGCCTGATGACCTGTTTCACCGCCTGCACCGGATCGGTGAAGTTCAACCCTTTGATGCGATCGGTGCCCTTGGCGAATTCGGCGGTCATCGGCGTGTCCATGCCGATAATGCCAATTTTCACCCCCTGGCGTTCGACGATGGTGTAGGCCGGCAGGTAGGGCTTGCCGTTGTCCCAGACGATATTGCCCGCCAGCGCCGCGCCTTTGAACTGCTTGAGCGGCGTAGCCAGCACCGGTAGGCCGAAGTCGAACTCGTGGTTACCCATCACCCAGACATCATAATTGAGCGCGTTGAGGCCCAGCATCATCGGGCTGACGGCCTCATGCTTGAAGGTTTCGACGAAATTGCCCTGAATGGTGTCGCCGGCGTCCACCAGGATCAGGTTGGGCTGCTCGGCCCGCACCTGTTTGACCTGAGTGGCTATCTGGCTCAGGCTGCCCGCCAGATTTTCCGTGTCGCTGGCGTAGTCCCAGGGCACGAAGGTGCCGTGCAGATCGGAAGTACCCAGCAGGGTGATATTTACCGTTTCGGCGGCCATGACGTTTCCCGAGAGTCCCAAGACAGAGGCAAAGATGATTTTTTTCATAAGTTATTGTCACTCAATGTAATTTTAACATTAGTGGTCATTTTGCTACAAAATCGCAACCTTTACGATCCCGTCGCGAGAAATAGACTAATATTGGAGAGAGATTTGTTGTTTTGTGACTGCTATCACTGTCACGGCTTATTGGAAATAAAAGGTTAATTATGTCGCATAATAAGCGCGTAATAATACAATGGCGGCTCTTTTAAATTACATTTGTTTAACACAAAAATATCATTAAAAAACAATTAAACCATTGCGCAACATGACCCTAAGAAAATTATGCGAAATGTGCTGATGAATATGGAAATAAGATGCGGATAGGCTTAAATTGTCTCAGATCAAATTAGCCCGAAGTACCTCTTTCGGCTAAGATTTGACCTGTAACCAAAAGTCTAACCCACGTCACGTAAAAACCTATTTATTGTGTGGGATTGGGCGAGTATCATCCATGTTGTGATTATGGATGGTTGATCTTGTTGCATTTGTTACCCGTTGTCGGTTTTCAGTGGCGTGCTTGTCGAGGCCCGAGGGGCTATTGGCTGAGTGTGCGGTTGAAAGCGGAGAAGCTGGATCAAATTTGTTGTGTTTAAGGGCATTCACTGCGGGGCGTTACTGGCGGCTTTGAAAGAAGCGTGCCGATAACCGCGTGTCGGAGTCTTCCTGCGAGGAGCAAGGAGTCAAGATGTTTGATATTGTCGAACTGTCGCGCTTACAGTTTGCTTTAACGGCGATGTACCATTTCTTATTTGTCCCATTAACGCTCGGTATGGCGTTCTTGCTGGCAATTATGGAAACGGTATATGTCCTGTCTGGCAAACAAATCTATAAAGACATGACCAAATTCTGGGGAAAGTTATTTGCGATTAACTTTGCTCTGGGTGTGGCCACCGGTTTGACCATGGAGTTCCAGTTCGGGACTAACTGGTCGTATTTCTCTCACTACGTCGGCGATATCTTCGGGGCCCCTCTGGCTATCGAAGGTCTGATGGCGTTCTTCCTTGAATCGACGCTGGTCGGCCTGTTCTTCTTCGGCTGGGATCGTCTGAGCAAGGTGCAGCACATGGCGGTAACCTGGTTCGTGGCCCTCGGCTCCAACCTGTCCGCGCTGTGGATCCTGGTCGCCAACGGCTGGATGCAGAACCCGATCGCTTCGGATTTCAACTTCGAAACCATGCGCATGGAGATGGTCAGCTTCTCCGAACTGGTGCTTAACCCGGTTGCGCAGGTGAAATTCGTTCACACCGTGGCTTCCGGCTACACCTGCGGCGCGATGTTCGTTCTGGGCATTAGCTCCTACTACCTGCTGAAAGGCCGCGACATCGCCTTTGCCAAGCGCTCCTTCGCCATCGCTGCCAGCTTTGGTATGGCTGCCATTCTGTCCGTTATCGTTCTGGGTGATGAATCCGGCTACGAAATGGGCGACGTGCAGAAAACCAAACTGGCCGCTATCGAAGCGGAATGGGACACTCAGCCGGCGCCGGCCTCCTTCACCCTGTTCGGCATTCCCGATCAGGACAAGATGGAAAACTCCTTCTCTATTCAGATCCCGTATGCGCTTGGCCTGATCGCCACCCGCTCCACGGACACTCAGGTCACCGGCCTGAAAGATCTGATGGCGCAGCATGAAGTGCGTATCCGCAACGGGATGAAAGCCTACCAGCTGCTGGAAGAGCTGCGCGGCGGCAATACCGATCCTGCGGTGCGTGCCGAATTCAACAAAACCAAGCAAGACCTGGGCTACGGCATGTTGCTGAAGCGCTATACCCCGAACGTCACCGACGCGACGGAAGCGCAAATCCAGCTGGCGACCAAGGACTCCATTCCGCGCGTGGCGCCGCTGTACTTCGCCTTCCGCATCATGGTGGCCTGTGGCGTGATCATGCTGTTGATCATCGGCCTGTCGTTCTGGAACGTGATCCGCGGCCGCATCGGCCAGAAAAAATGGCTGCACCGCGCGGCGCTGTACGGTTTGCCGCTGCCTTGGATCGCGATCGAGTCGGGTTGGTTCGTGGCGGAATACGGCCGTCAACCGTGGGCGATTGGTGAGGTGCTGCCGACGGCGGTCGCCAACTCTTCGCTGACCGCGGGCGACATTCTGTTCTCAATGGGGCTGATCTGCGGCTTGTACACCCTGTTCCTGGTGGCTGAATTGTACCTGATGTTCAAGTTTGCGCGTCTGGGTCCAAGCAGCCTGAAAACCGGCCGCTATCACTTTGAACAACCGACTGCCGCCGTGCAGGAAGCGCGCTAAACAGGAGTCCACGTATGTTTGACTATGAAGTACTGCGATTTATTTGGTGGGTCCTGGTTGGCGTTCTGCTGATCGGCTTCGCCGTCACCGACGGTTTCGACATGGGCGTCGGCATTCTGGTGCGCATCATCGGCAAAACCGACACCGAGCGCCGGGTGATGATCAACTCCATCGCTCCGCACTGGGACGGTAACCAGGTGTGGCTGATCACCGCCGGCGGCGCGCTGTTCGCCGCCTGGCCGATGGTCTACGCAGCGGCCTTCTCCGGCTTCTACGTCGCCATGATCCTGGTGCTGGCCGCCTTGTTCTTCCGCCCGGTCGGTTTCGACTACCGTTCCAAGCTGGAGAGCAGCCGCTGGCGCAACATGTGGGACTGGGGCATCTTCATCGGCTCCTTCGTGCCTGCAGTGGTATTCGGCGTGGCGTTCGGCAACCTGCTGCAGGGCGTGCCGTTCCACATGGACGAGTACATGCGCCTGTTCTACACCGGCAACTTCTTCCAACTGCTGAACCCGTTCGGTCTGTTGGCGGGCGTGGTCAGCCTGACCATGCTGGTCACCCAGGGCGCGACCTACCTGCAAATGCGCACCACCGGCGAGATCCACCTGCGTTCACGCGCTGCGGCACAGATCGCGACGCTGATCATGGCGGTGTGCTTCCTGTTGGCGGGCGTATGGCTGGTGAAAGGCATCGACGGCTTCGTCGTGACGTCGGCGCTGGACACCCTGGCGGAATCCAACCCGATGCGTAAAGAAGTGGCGCATCAGGCCGGTGCCTGGCTGATCAACTTCAACAAGTATCCGCTGCTGTGGGCCTTGCCTGCGCTGGGCGTGGTGCTGCCGTTGTTCACCATCCTGTTCTCGCGTCTGGAGAAGGGCGCGCTGGCGTTCGTCACCTCGTCGTTGACCATCGCCTGCGTCATCCTCACCGCGGGGGTCACCATGTTCCCGTTCGTGATGCCGTCGAGCACCGTGCCTAACGTCAGCCTGACCATGTGGGACGCGACCTCGAGCCTGTTGACGCTGAAAGTGATGACCGTCGTGGCGGCGATCTTCGTGCCTATCGTTTTGGCGTACACCAGCTGGTCGTACTACAAAATGTTCGGTCGCCTCGACAAGAACTACATCGAAAACAACAAGCACTCGCTGTACTAAGGATAAGGAGCTAAACCATGTGGTATTTTGCCTGGATTCTCGGAACGCTTCTTGCCTGCGCCTTCGGCATCATCACGGCGCTGGCGCTTGAGCAGAGCGAAGCGACCAAAGCTCAGCAAGACGGTAAGTGATGAGCTCGTCCGTGATTGACAAGCTGTACGCTGTCACCGACAAGGGCCCGATCCGGGCCCTTTCCCTGGTGCTGGCGTTGATTTTGGCGGGGTGCGTGTTCTGGGATCCGACGCGTTTCGCCGCCAAAACCAGCTCGCTGGAGATTTGGGAAGGGCTGTTGCTGATTTGGGCGGTGTGCGCCGGGGTGATCCACGGTTTCGGATTCCGCCCACAGCGCAGCGTCTGGCGCGCTTTTTTCGCACCGCTTCCCGCCATTGTGATCTTGTTCGCAGGATTACTTTACGTTTCTTTATAATCTCCCCGATGTCCCCTTGTTATGGGCCCTCACGGCCCATAATTATTTTCATTCCCATCTTGTAACCCATTCCCAACCCGATCCGTCTTGCGTATAGTAGCAGCGTTAAATTGCATTGCTGGGAAGTAGAGTGAGTAATACGTTGTTTCGATGGCCGGTTCGCGTTTACTACGAGGATACCGATGCCAGTGGTGTGGTCTATCACGCCCGCTACGTCGCCTTTTTTGAAAGAGCGCGCACAGAGATGCTGCGTCAGCACAACTTTCATCAACAGCAGCTGCTCAGTGAACAAGTCGCTTTTGTCGTCCGGCGCATGACGGTGGATTATCTGGCTCCGGCTCGTCTCGACGAGCAACTGGAAGTCCAGAGTGAAATCACCTCTCTGCGCGGGGCTTCTCTCACGTTTGCTCAACGCATTGTCAATTCTGACGGGGCCCTACTGAGCCAGGCAGATGTCCTGATTGCCTGTATTGATCCACACCAAATGAAGCCAAGAGCGCTTCCTAAGTCTATTGTCGCGGAGTTTAAGCAGTGACTGACATGAACATCCTAGATTTATTCTTGAAGGCGAGCCTGCTGGTTAAGCTTATCATGTTGATTTTGATATGCTTCTCGGTAGCCTCTTGGGCGATCATCATTCAGCGCACCCGCATCCTCAATGCGGCGACGCGTGACGCCGAAGCCTTTGAAGACAAATTCTGGTCCGGTATCGAGCTTTCCCGTCTGTACCAGGAAAGTCAGGCGCGTCGCGATAGCCTGACCGGTTCCGAGCAGATCTTCCATTCCGGCTTCAAAGAGTTCGCTCGCCTGCACCGCGCCAACAACCATGCGCCGGAGTCGGTGATCGAAGGGGCGTCGCGCGCGATGCGCATTTCGATGAACCGCGAGCTGGAAACGCTGGAAACCCATATTCCGTTCCTCGGCACCGTCGGTTCGATCAGCCCGTACATCGGCCTGTTCGGCACCGTGTGGGGGATCATGCACGCCTTTATCGCGCTGGGCGCGGTGAAACAAGCCACGCTGCAGATGGTAGCGCCGGGTATCGCCGAAGCGCTGATCGCCACCGCGATCGGTCTGTTCGCCGCTATCCCGGCGGTAATGGCCTACAACCGTCTCAACCAGCGCGTCAACAAGCTTGAGCAGAATTACGACAACTTTATGGAAGAGTTCACCGCTATTCTGCATCGTCAGGCCTTCTCCAGCGACAGCAAATAAGTAGGAGGTAGCATGGCGAGAGTACGTGGACGTAGTCGGCGCGAGCTGAAGTCCGAAATTAACATCGTTCCGCTGCTCGACGTGTTGCTGGTGCTGCTGCTGATCTTTATGGCAACCGCGCCAATCATCACGCAGAGCGTGGAGGTTGACCTGCCGGACGCCACCGATTCCAAAACGGTGTCCAGCGATGACAATCCGCCGGTGATCCTTGAGGTTTCCGGCGTAGGTCAATACACCCTGGTGGTGGATCACAACCGTATGGAGCTGCTGCCGCCTGAACAAGTCGCGGCCGAAGCCAAGTCGCGTTTGGCGGCTAACCCGAAAACGGTCTTTTTGATCGGCGGTGCGAAGGAAGTCCCTTACGATGAGATTATCAAGGCATTGAATATTCTCCATCAGGCGGGCGTGGCTTCCGTGGGGCTGATGACCCAGCCGATCTGACCGTAAGGCGAACGGCAACCCGGTTCCTGCGCTGTGGCCCAGGAACCCCGTATAAGCAACACCAGTTTTTGGGAATCTATTTTGGTAAAGGCAACTGAGCAAAACGATAAGCTGAACCGCGCCGTTATTGTTTCGGTCGTTCTGCACTTCATATTGATTGCCCTGCTGATTTGGGGATCGCTGCAGGAAAAGGTCGACATGGGCGCCGGCGGTGGCGGTGATGGCACCGTGGTGGGCGCAGTGATGGTCGATCCTGGCGCGGTGGTGGAACAGTACAACCGCCAGCAGCAGCAGAGCAACGATGCGCAGCGTGCCGAGAAGCAGCGCCAGAAAAAGGCGGAGCAACAGGCCGAAGAGCTTCAGCAGAAGCAGGCGGAGCAGCAGCAGCGCCTGAAGGAGCTGGAGAAAGAGCGTTTGGCGGCGCAGGAGAAAGCTGCGCAGGACGCCAAGGCGCAGGCTGAGCAACAGCAGAAGGCAGCGGAGCAGCAGAAACAGGCCGCCGAGCAGCAAAAAGCGGCGGAAGCCGCCGCAGCCAAGGCCAAAGAGCAACAGAAGGTCGCCGAAGTCGCCGCCGCCAAGGCGAAGGCCGAAGCGGACAAGGTCGCCAAGGCACAGGCGGACGCGCAGAAGAAAGCCGAAGCGGAAGCCAAGAAAGAAGCGGCCGCCGCTGCCGCCGCCAAGAAACAGGCGGAAGAGGCGAAGAAAGCCGCGGCTGCCGCCGCAGAGCAAAAAGCCGCTGAGGCCGCGGAGAAGAAAGCGGCCGCTGAAGCCGAGAAGAAAGCCGCAGCGGAAGCCGAGAAGAAGGCCGCCGCTGAAGCGGAGAAGAAAGCTGCTGCCGAGAAAGCAGCCGCTGCCAAGAAAGCCGCTGCGGACGCCAAGAAGAAGGCCGCCGCCGAGGCTGCGAAGCAATCGGCGGAAGTCGACGATATCTTTGGCGGTCTGGCGGACGGCAAGAACGCGCCGAAAGGCGGCGGTGCTAAATCGAAAGGTGACGGTAAACCGGCCGGGCAGGGCAATGCCAAAGCGGCTGGGGCCAGCGGGGCGGATATCAGCGGTTATATGGGGCAGATCCAAGGGGCGATTCAGAGCAAGTTCTATGACGCCAGTTCGTTCGCCGGCAAAACCTGCGACCTGCGTATCAAGCTGGCGCCGGACGGCCTGCTGATAAGTGTACAACCGGCGGGGGGCGATCCTGCTCTGTGTCAGGCAGCGGTGTCTGCCGCCAAGTTGGCGCATATACCGAAGCCGCCGAGCGATGCCGTTTATCAGCACTTTAAGAATTCTATCCTTGAATTCAAGCCGCAATAACGGTTGATTGACTGAGTAAGATCACAGGGATGTACTAAGGTAACCAACAGGGATTATGTAGTTTTACGTAAGTTGGTTTGTTAAAATTCTGCTAATTTATCGCAGGCATCCCGCCTGGATAAGGGAGATGAGATGAAGCAGGCATTTCGAGTAGCGCTAGGTTTTTTAATTCTGTGGGCGTCCGTGTTGCACGCGGAAGTTCGCATTGAAATCACCCAAGGGGTCGACTCCGCTCGCCCGATTGGCGTGGTGCCGTTTAAGTGGGCGGGCCCAGGCACGCCGCCGGAAGATATCGGCAAGATTGTCGGCGCGGATCTGCGCAACAGCGGCAAATTCAACCCGATCGACGTGGCGCGCATGCCGCAGCAACCGACCTCCGCGTCTGAAGTGACGCCGGCGGCCTGGACTGCATTGGGCATCGACGCCGTGGTTGTCGGCCAGGTTCAGCCTGGCGCCGACGGCAGCTACCTGATCTCCTACCAGCTGGTGGACACCTCGGGTTCGCCGGGCACCGTATTGGCGCAGAACCAGTATAAAGTGACCAAACAGTGGTTGCGTTATTCTGCCCATACCGCCAGCGACGAAGTGTTCGAGAAGCTGACCGGCATCAAGGGCGCGTTCCGTACCCGTATCGCCTACGTCGTGCAGACCAACGGGGGGAAATTCCCGTATGAGCTGCGCGTAGCGGATTACGACGGTTACAACCAGTTCACGGTGCACCGTTCGCCTGAGCCGCTGATGTCGCCGGCCTGGTCGCCGGACGGCAGCAAACTGGCTTACGTGACCTTCGAGAGCGGCCGTTCCGCGCTGGTGGTACAGACCCTGGCTAACGGCGCTATCCGCCAGATCGCCTCGTTCCCGCGCCACAACGGTGCGCCGGCGTTCTCTCCGGACGGCAGCAGGCTGGCGTTCGCGCTGTCCAAGAGCGGCAGCCTGAACCTGTACGTGATGAACCTCGGCTCCGGCCAAATCACGCAGCTGACCGATGGTCGCAACAACAACACCGAACCGACCTGGTTCCCGGATGGCCAGTCGCTGGCGTTTACCTCCGACCAGGGCGGGCGTCCGCAGATTTATAAAATCAGCGCCAGCGGCGGTGCCGCACAGCGTCTGACGTGGGAAGGCTCTCAGAACCAGGATTCTGAAGTCAGCTCCGACGGTAAATTCCTGGTGATGGTGAGCACCAACAGTGGTGCACAACACATCGCCAAACAAGATCTTGGATCGGGCGCCGTTCAGGTTTTGACCGGCACCTTCCTGGATGAAACGCCTAGTATTGCGCCAAACGGCACCATGGTGATCTATAGCTCCACGCAAGGTATGGGCTCCGTGCTGCAGTTGGTGTCAACTGATGGGCGTTTCAAAGCGCGTCTTCCGGCAACTGATGGACAGGTCAAATTCCCTGCCTGGTCGCCGTATCTGTGATGCATGTGTAAATATGTATGGCAAACTATAAAAGGATCAAAGAAATGCAACTGAACAAAGTGCTGAAAGGGCTTCTGCTGGCACTGCCAGTTCTGGCTGTAGCAGCTTGTAGTTCTAACAAAAGCGCGAACAACGACCAATCTGGTATGGGCGCTGGCACTGGTATGGAAAACGGCAGCAGCAACCTGTCTTCCGAAGAACAAGCTCGTCTGCAGATGCAAGAACTGCAGAAGAACAACATCGTTTACTTCGGCCTGGACAAGTATGACGTTAGCTCCGAATTCGCTCAGATGCTGGACGCGCACGCTGCATTCCTGCGTAACAACCCGTCTTACAAAGTGACCGTTGAAGGCCACGCTGACGAACGCGGCACGCCGGAATACAACATTGCTCTGGGTGAGCGCCGTGCTAACGCCGTTAAAATGTACCTGCAGGGTAAAGGCGTTTCCGCTGACCAGATCTCTATCGTTTCTTACGGTAAAGAAAAACCAGCAGTACTGGGCCACGACGAAGCGGCTTATGCTAAAAACCGTCGTGCCGTTCTGGTTTACTAAGAGAATCGCATGAACAGTAACTTCAGACGTCACCTGTTGAGTCTGTCGTTACTGGTTGGCGTAGCGGCCCCCTGGGCCGCTACTGCCCAAGCGCCAATCAGTAATGTCGGCTCCGGCTCGGTCGAAGACCGCGTCACCTCGCTTGAGCGCATCAGCAATGCTCAAGGCCAGCTTTTAAACCAACTCCAGCAACAACTCTCTGATAACCAACGCGACATTGATTCTCTCCGTGGGCAAATCCAGGAAAGTCAGTATCAGTTGAATCAGGTGGTTGAACGCCAGAAGCAAATCTATCAGCAGATGGATAGCCTCAGCCAGGGTGGCGCTCAGAGCGCCTCTGCGGCCGCGGGCGCTGCCGGTGGGGCAGCCGCAGGCGCATCTTCCGATGCGGGCAGCAGCGCGCCTGCAGCCGCGTCTGCAACGCCGAGCGGCGGTGATGAGAACAGCGACTACAACGCCGCTGTTTCTCTGGCGCTGGAAAAAAAACAGTATGACCAGGCGATTTCTGCCTTTCAGTCCTTCGTAAAACAGTACCCGAAGTCTACCTATCAGCCCAACGCCAACTATTGGCTGGGTCAGTTGTTCTACAACAAGGGTAAAAAAGACGACGCGGCCTACTATTTTGCGGTGGTGGTGAAGAATTACGCTAAATCACCGAAGGCGCCGGACGCCATGTACAAGGTGGGTATCATCATGCAGGAGAAAGGGCAGGCCGATAAAGCCAAAGCCGTGTTCCAGCAGGTGATTAAACAATACCCAACCAGTGCGGCGGCCAAACAGGCGAAAAGTCGCGTAGGCGGTTAACAGTCAGAAAAATGAGCCCAGAAGTTAGTCGATTTGACCGATTTCTGGGCTCATTCGCGTGAAGAACAAGCAGTTGAACGTATCAGTAAAAAATTTAGGTTGCGCTGCCAAGATAAATTAGTAATATATGCCGCCGTTGCCAAGACATCTTGCAAGATGTTAAAGCGGCAGGGAAATTGGGTCGTTAGCTCAGTTGGTAGAGCAGTTGACTTTTAATCAATTGGTCGCAGGTTCGAATCCTGCACGACCCACCA